>NZ_CP134609.1:0-4800000 GCF_031844705.1 Streptomyces sp. ITFR-16 | reverse complement strand
GGGGGCGGAGGCCGGTGAGGGTGTCTCCCACGAGGAGGTGCTCAAGGTGTTCGCGGCCAATGTGGACCGGTTGCGCTCGGTCCTCTTCGACGCGGTGGCGGCACTGCCGGCGGACGCGGACCGCGACTGCCTGTGCGCGCACGCGCTGGACGGGCTGGATACGGGGATCGAGCTGCCGTAACAGGACGGCTCGGGGCCTGTACGGGCGGGCCGCTGCCGGTCCGGGCGGGAGCTTTCCCCGGCCCGGGTGAGGGCCTTCCCCGGCCCGGGTGAGGGCCTTCCCCGGCCCGGGTGAGGGAGTTGTCCACATCCGGCGGTCCGTCCACAGGGCTCTGCGGGGATCGCGCGGGTGGTGGATCGTGAGGGCTGTGCGGCCGGAATTCCTGGAGTTCCGGACCGCCGTCCGACTCGCCCACCCACCCTGACGCAGGCGGTGTTTGCCATGCTCGCATCCGGATCTCCGGCCCCTCCCCCGCCCTCTCCGGCGCCTCCGCCCTGCGGGGTGCCCGCCTTCCCTCCGCTGCGGGTGCGCGGGGGCGGCGGCCATCGGCTGCGGCGGGCGGTGTGGCGGCAGCGGAGGGCGATGGCCGCGGGACTGGCCCTGACGGCGGCCGCGCTGGCCGCTTCGGGGCTGGGCGGCGGCGGGGGTACGGGGCCCGGGGCCGCCGACGCGGCGGGCCGGGCGCCGGAGCGGGCATCGCCGCCGGTACGGCTGGTGTCGGCGCCCGTCCGGATCACGGACGCCGCGACGGTACGGCTGCTGCGGCCGGGGGACCGCGTCGATGTGATCGCCTCCGAGGGCGCCGGGGGCGACGCCCGGGTGCTGGCCCGGGGCGCACGGGTGGAGCGGGTGCCCTCGGCCGAGGAGGCGACGAGCGCGACGGACGCGGCGGACGCGGCGGACGCGGCGGACAGGGGCGCACTGATCGTCCTGTCCGTGCCGAGGCCGACGGCGACGCGACTGGCCGGTGCGGGGATCTCCGCCGGATTTGCGGTGATCCTGTGTTGATTCGTACTGACGCACTATCAGGTCACCGGACAAGCAGGCTGGATGGGGTGGTTCCCCGGTGTCCTGCCGTAGGTTGCGGAGCAGTTCGCACCCCCTACGGCACAGACGAAGGACGGCTCACGCGTGAGCGAGAAGAAGAAGGTCAGTCTACTGGAGGGCTTCAAGGCCTTCCTGATGCGCGGCAATGTGATCGACCTGGCGGTCGCGGTCGTCATCGGCGCAGCGTTCACGAACATCGTGAACGCGATCGTCAAGGGCGTCATCAATCCGATCGTCGGTGCGTTCGGCACCCAGGATCTGGAGAGCTACAGCTCCTGTCTCAAGGCCCCCTGCACGGTCGACCCGAAGACGGGCGAGGTCGACGGCATCCAGATCCTGTGGGGCTCGGTGCTCAGCGCCGCGCTCAGCTTCCTGATCACCGCTGCCGTCGTGTACTTCCTGATGGTGCTGCCGATGGCGAAGTACCTCGCCAGGCGTGCGGCCATGCAGGCGGCGAAGGAGGGCGTGCAGGAGACGCTGGAGGTGAGCGAGCTGGAGGTGCTGAAGGAGATCCGCGACGCCCTGGTGGCTCAGCGCGGCGCGCCCGCCGACGGGCCCGCGCGCGGCGGGGACTCCGGGGGCGGCTCCCCGGCACCGGGCAGCCAGGAGTAGCACGGCCGGAGGCGACCGGGCCGGCGGGAGGCGGGCGCTCAGATGTGGTGCGGCGGCTTCTCGTCGAGGAAGCGCGCGAGATCCGCCGCGCTGCCGCCGGACGGGGCCCGCTCGCCCCAGCCCCGGTCCGTGTCGTCCGCGGACTGCTGGTCCAGCGGATCGTCGAAGATCAGCGCCGGCTTGGGCTTGGACTCGGGCCGGTCCGGCGCGGACGTCTCCGCATCGCGCGGTCCGGGGGCGGGGGCGGTACTCATGCCTCCAGGGTACGGCCGCCCGCCGGGGCGGGGACGCGCGGCGGACGCGGTCAGCGGTCCTTGGGGTCGATCCGCCAGAGCCCGAGCACGACGAGGAACGACAGACACAGGAATCCGGCTCCCCACCACGCGGTGCCGGAGTTGCCCTCCATCCATTCGTCGATGATCACGGTCAGGCCCCACAGCTGCCCGATGACGACGGTCATGGCCAGCGTCAGCCGGGCCGTGAGCTTGGAGGACCGCTCCGGCTCCTGGTCGGTGCCGGCGCCGGGCCCCGGGCCGGTGTGGCGGACGCGGGGGTCGCCGTAGCCGCTGGTGGGCCGGATCTGCGGGTAGCGCTCGTGGACCGGCCGGTTGAGCTCGGGGCGCGCGCTGCCCGGGTGGTACTCGGGGTAGTGCGGGACGGGCGGCTGCTGGGCGTCGTCGCTCATGCCCGCCCCCCGGGGGCCGGCTCGGTCCGGGACCCGGCGCCCGGGGCAGGTCCGGCCCCCGATGCGGCCCTGGAAGCGGAACCGGCCCCGGCCGAGGGGGCCTCCGCGCCGCCGCGTACGCCGGGGCAGCCGATCCGGGCCGCGAGATCCGGGCGGTCGTCGCCGAGCTGCCGGCACAGTCCGTGCTCGATGCTCTCGCCGGAGCGGGTGGTGCCGACCGCCCAGACGCTCCCGTCGGCCTGCTCGGTGAGCACCACCTTGGGCAGCCCGCGCGGCGGCGGCCCCGCGGTGACCTCACCGGTGCGGGCGTCGAAGACGCCCTCGTGGCAGGGGCAGTACAGCTCCCCCTCCGAGCCCCGGTCCTTCCGCCACAGGACGGCACAGGCGAGATGGGTGCAGATCGCGGAGTAGCCGACGAGGGTGCCGTCGTTGAGCCGGACGGCGACCGCGCGGTCCTCCTCGTCCGGGTAGCGGAAGGAGACGGACTCGCCGGGCAGCAGCTGGCCGCTGACCTTCTTGGGGGCGGGTGCCTCGGCGTCCTCGGGGTCGCCGTGGCGCGGCAGGATGCCACCGGCGACGCCGAGCCCCCCGACGGCGAGTCCGCCGGAGACGGTGGCGACGATCCGCAGGTAGTCGCGGCGGGTGGTGAGGGAGTCGGCCGCGATCCGGTCGTGCAGGGCCTCGCGCGGGTCGCCCGGAGGCGGCGGGGAGGGCGGCTGGTCGGTGACGCTCATCGGCGGACGTCCTTCCCGTTGATCTCCACGACGGGCAGGCCGCCGGGGACCGGCCACTGGACCCGGTCGTACGGGGACGACCATGGCCACGCCGGTGCGGACCTCGCTCTCGCCGAAGACGAAGGTGTCGGCGACCTGGACGCCGGGGCGCTCGGCCTGGAGCTCCTCGACCGTTCCGTAGAAGAGCGCTCCGGTCGGGCAGACCGTGGCGCACATGGGGGCGAGGCCGTAGGCGGTGCGGTCGTAGCAGAGGTTGCACTTCATCTGCAGCTTCGCCTGGAGGTCGATCTTCGGGACGCCGAAGGGACAGGCATTGACGCAGTTGGCGCAGCCGATGCAGCGGGTGGTGTCGGCCTGCTGCACCACACCGTCGGCGGTCACCAGGATCGCGTCGGCGGGACACACCTCGGCGCAGGGTGCGACGGGGTCCTCGCAGTGCATGCAGACCGTGGGAAGGGAGGCGACGGACTGGCCCTCGTCGGTGTAGTCGAGGTGGATCATCGACTTGCCCCGGTGCGAGTCGCATTCGCGGCAGGCGGAGACACAGGCCTGGCAGCCGATGCAGCGCCCCGGGTCGATAAAGATCGTTCTGCCCATCATGCGGGCATCAGCTCCTCTCCGAGGTGCCGCGGCCCTGCGGCGAGGTGGGCGGCAGCGGGTCGGTGCGGGAGACCTGGGTCTCGGGGTAGGCGACATGTCCCGGCGCGACCGGGGGTGCGGGGACCTCGTCGATCGCCTCGGCGTGCTCGATGCGGCAGGCGCACACCTTGTACTCGGGGATCTTGGAGCGGGGGTCCAGGGCGTCGATGGTCAGCGCGTTGGCCGCCGTGGGGTACGGCCAGTGGTACGGGACGAAGACGGTGTCGGGGCGGATCGCCTCGGTGACCAGGGCGGGGAAGACCTCGCTGCCGCGCCGGGTGACGACGCGGACCGGTTCACCGTTGCGGAAGCCGTGGGAGGGGTGGACCTCGGCCCAGGGGCGCGGGGTCTGTTCGACTAGGGCGCCCAGGCGGCGGGTCTGGTTGCCGGAGAGGAAGTGCGCGACGGTACGGCCGGTGGTGAGGGACATGGGGTGGTCGTCGTCGTACGGGTCCATGGGCAGGTGCCAGTCGACGACCTGGAGGTGGATCTTGCCGTCGGGGTGGTAGGTCCGGCCGTCCTCGAAGAGGCGGGGGGTGCCGGGGTGGTCGGTGGAGGGGCAGGGCCAGGCGATGCCGCCGGTCTCCTCCAGCCGTTCGTAGGTGATGCCGTAGTAGTCGTTGACGGTGCCTGCGGAGGCGATCCGCAGCTCGTCGAAGACCGCCCGGGAGTCGGCGAAGGCGAATTTGTCGCCCGCGCCCAGGCGTCTGGCCAGCTCGCACATGACCCAGGTGTCGGTCCGTACGCCGGGGGGCGGGTCCTGGGCCTTGTTGTGCTTGACCACCCGGGCCTCGGCGTTGGCCATCACGCCTTCGTCCTCGGCCCAGGTGGTGACGGGGAAGACGACATGCGCGTTGGCGGCGGTCTCGGAAAGGAAGAAGTCGAATTGGGCGTGGAACTCCGTGGTGTCGTACCCCTCCTTGACCACCTTGTAGTTGGGCAGGGAGACGAAGGGGTTGTTGCAGATGCCGATCAGGCCGCGGATCTCGCGGCGCTGCATCTGCCAGACCATTTCCATCATCGAGGTTCCGGCGGGCGGGAGTTCGGACTCCTCGATGCCCCAGATCTCGCAGATCTGCCGGCGGTGCTCCTCGTTCATGATCGAGCGGCCGCCGGGGAGGAGGTCGGACTTCTGGCCGTGTTCGCGACCGCCCTGGCCGTTGCCCTGGCCGGTGATGGTGCCGTAGCCGGCGCCGGGCTTGCCGATGTGGCCGGTGGCGGTGCAGAGGTTGATCACGGTGAGGCTGTTCTCGACGCCCTGCGAGTGGTGCTCGATGCCCCGGGCGTGCCAGGCCATGGCCTTGGGGGCGCGGGCGAAGGTGCGGGCGACCTGGACGATCTGTTCGGCGGGGATGCCGCAGATCTCGGCGGCCCGGGACGGCGGGTACTCGGCGGCCTTGGCCTTCACCTCCTCCCAGCCGGTGGCGTGGGCGGCGAGGTAGGCCTCGTCGGTGAGGCCCTCCTCGACGACGACGTGCAGGACGGAGTTGAAGAACGCCGCGTCGGTGCCGGGCTTGAGGGCGACATGGATGTCGGCGGTCCGGGCGATGGCGGTCTCGCGCGGGTCGATGACGATCAGGCTCGCCCCCCGGTCCCGGGCGCCCCACACGTACTGGGTCATGACGGGGAAGCACTCGCCGACGTTGGAGCCGGCGATCAGCAGGCAGTCGGTGAGCAGGATGTCGGAGAAGGGGTTGCCGGCCCGGTCGATGCCGAAGGCGAGCTTGTTGGCGCCGGCCGCGCTGACCATGCAGAGCCGGCCGTTGTAGTCGACGTGCCGGGACTTGAGGGCGACCCGGGCGAACTTGCCGACCAGATAGGTCTTCTCGGAGAACAGGCTGGCCCCGCCGAGCAGCCCGAAGGCGTCGTTGCCGTACGTCTGCTGGATGCGCCTGATCTCGGCGACGGTGAAGTCGAGTGCCTCGTCCCAGGAGACCTCACGGAACTCCTCGTCGCGGGAGCGGCGCATCAGCGGGGCGGTGAGCCGGTCGGGGTGGTTGACCTGCTGATAGGCGTTGATGCCCTTGGGGCACAGGCGCATCCGGTTGATGTCGTGGTTGCGGGGTTCGACGCCGAAGACCTTGCCGCCCCGGTCGACGCGCAGATACATCCCGCACTGCACCCCGCAGAAGCAGCAGTGGGTGGGGACCAGCGTCTCGCCGTCCTGGTCGGCGCGCCAGCGGTCGGCGGGGATGCCGCCCGCGTCGCGGAAGGCGCGGGTGCCCGGCGGGGCGAGGGAGGGGTCGAGGGGCACGACGGCACGGGGGTCGGCCGCGCGGGGGTCCGCGGTCACTTGAAGCCCTTCTTCACCTGGGAGAGATAGGCGCTGCCGCGCAGCACCCGCTTGCAGCGCGGGCAGTACTCGGACCAGGCGTCGAAGCCGAGGCCGAGGTCGCGCATGGTGCCGCGGAGGTTGTCGACGTACGGAGCGGTGTCGATGGGCTCCTCGCAGCGGCGGCAGCTGAAGACCTCCTGGTCCTGCCGGCCGGTGTACTTGAACAGCTGCATGCCGACGGCGGCGGGCCGCTGGACGATGTGGAAGAACTTCCCGAAGGGGATGTAGATGAGGGTGAAGACGACCGACACCATGTGGAGGATCGCCAGGAACTCGTAGCCGCCGCCGTGCAGGAAGATCGAGGAGAAGGTGAGCAGCAGCCCGGTGACGGAGATGACGATCAGTGCGATCAGCGGCACCAGGTCGTAGGCGAAGCGCTGGCCGGTGATGGCGCCGCGGTCCTTCATCCGGCGCCACAGGAAGTAGGAGGCGCCGGGGATGACGAGGACGGCGGCGATGTCCAGGCCGTGGAACATCAGCCAGCCGAGGATGTTCAGGGAGTCGAAACCGATGATCTTGAAGCCCCAGATACGCATCTCGTAGCCGGGTCCCGTGCCGCTGCCCGAGGTGAAGGTGAACCAGCCCCAGGTCAGCGGGAAGGTGATCAGGGAGGCGAGGATGCAGCCCCAGAAGATCAGCTGGTGGGCGGCCCAGCGGGCGTGCGAACGGGCACCCAGGAGTTTCTGGAAGCCGAGATAGGTGGCGATCATCTTGGGCAGGGCGGTGGGGGCGCGGCGGAAGTTGTCGACCGAGAAGAGGCTCCCCCAGCCCTTCCTGAACAGCCGCCGGGCCCCGGGCGCGGAGACCCAGACGGTGTACCGGTAGGCGACGCCGAAGGCGAGGAAGACCGTGGCCACGGCGTACGGCAGGAGCGCGGAGTCGAAGTTCTCCAGGAACCTGCTGCCGAGCACGATCGCCACGATCAGCAGGAGGGAGACGATCACGCCCGCGGCGGTCGCGCGCGCGGTGGCGGACCGGGGGACGGCGGCGGGGGCCCCGGCGGGGGCGGAGGCTTCTGGTGGCTCGGTCACCCCGTCACCGTTGGACTGTATGAGGTTGTTGGTCCTGTTTTGCGGCCTTACGGGGTGAGCGCGTCGCGGTCCGGGGCCGCCCGTACGGACCGTGCGGGCGGAGGTTCCCGCTCCCCGCCGGTACGTTCACCCTGCACGCCGCCCTATCAGCGACCGCGCCACGAGGAGCCCGGATGATGACCGCCCAGGAGCCCATGGACCCGTCCCCGTCGTCCCCGGCCGCCCCGCAGCCGCACCGCAGGGACGCGCTCACCGATGTCGCCGGGCTGCGCGTCGGCCATGCGCGGCTGCCGGGCGGGGGTGCGCTGAGCGGCACCACCGTGGTGCTCGCGCCCGAGGGCGGCGTGGTCGCGGCCGTCGATGTGCGCGGCGGCGGTCCGGGCACCCGGGAGACGGACGCGCTCGACCCGCGCAATCTGGTGCAGCGCATCGACGCGGTGGTCCTCACCGGCGGCAGCGCGTTCGGCCTGGACGCGGCGTCCGGGGTGATGGCCTGGCTGGAGGAGCGGGGGCGCGGGGTGCGGGTCGGCGCCGATCCGCACCAGGTCGTCCCGGTGGTGCCCGCCGCCTGCCTCTTCGACCTGGGGCGCGGCGGCGACTGGGGCGCCCGGCCCGACGCCGCGACCGGCCGGGCGGCGGTGGAGGACGCCGCGCGCCGGGAGGAGGGCGCGGCGGTCCCCGAGGGGTGCGTCGGCGCGGGTACGGGCGCGGTGGCCGGGCGGCTCAAGGGCGGGGTGGGGACGGCGAGCGTCCTGCTGCCGTCCGGGATCACCGTGGCCGCGCTGGCCGTGGTGAACGCGGCGGGCTCGGTGCTCGATCCCCGTACCGGCGTGCTGTACGGGGAGTACGGCGGCGCCGAGCCGGCCGTCGCACCCGCGCCGGAGATCCACGAGGCGGCGCGACAGCGCCTGGCGCAGGCGCGCGAGGCGGACGCGCGCCCCCCGCTCAACACCACGCTCGCCGTCGTCGCCACCGACGCCGAACTGGGCCGCGCACAGGCGCAGAAGCTCGCGGGCACGGCGCACGACGGCCTGGCGCGCGCCATCCGGCCCGTGCACCTGCTGACCGACGGGGACACCGTCTTCGCGCTCGCCACCGGCCGGCGGGCGCTGGACCCGGCGAACCCGATCGCGCTCAACGACCTGCTCACGGCGGGTGCGGAGACCGTGACCCGGGCCATCGTGAAGGCCGTCCGGGCGGCCACGGGCGTCGACGGCCGCGCGGGCGGCGGCACCTACCTCGCGTACAGCGATCTCTACGGACCGCCCGGCCGGGCGGAAGGGGCGCCGGGGGACGACTTCAGGGGAACCGACTCGCCTTCCGCGTAAGGGAGTTCGGGACATACGCGGGAACCTTCTGCGTGTGCCGTACGTTTTCCGGAACCCCGGTCACGATGTCAGGCCCAGGGACTACGTTGAGCACGCACCAAGTCACACGCGGCGACGGCCTGGAGACAGCACCTTGAGCGATCCGTACGAGACAACCGAGCAGCACCTCGAGCGACTCCTGCGACGGGCTCTCAACTCGTTCGACCTGCCCGACCACACGGTGGAGCGCCTCGGCTCGGCGCTCGCCCACAGCAGTTCCCTGCACTCCTCGCACCACAGTGCCACCCTGCACCGCGAGACCTACCGCCATACGTATCTGCTGGCCGACGGCTCGCCGTTCACCCTGTGGGAGCTGGTCCACTGCGGCCCCCGCGAGGCCGGTACGCCGGACGCCCGGCAGCACGAGCTGTACGACGACGAGACCGACGCCCATCTCGCCGCCGCCCGGCTGGCCGGCGGCTTCTGCGAGAGCACGGTCTTCGGGGACGACGCCCCGCACGCCGATCTGGACATCCTGTCGGCCCTGATGGCCGCGCCCCCGGCCCCGCTCCCCCGGACGTACGCCCCGGACAATTCCGCGGACCACGCCCGCCGGGTGCTGCGCCGCGCGGAGAACGGGGACGTGCCCGGCGAGGAGACCGCGCGGCTGCTGCGGGCCGCCTTCGCCCACCACATCACCCAGATCTTCGGCCGGCAGTGCCGCGTGGACGGCCGGGACGCGGGCTTCACGCTCTACGAGCACGCCTTCCTGCTCCTGGACGGGAGCGAGACGAGCCTCTGGGAGGTCGAGCACACGGCGACGCCGGACGGCCGCCACATGTGCGAGGTGTACGCCGACGAGGACACCGCGCGCGGGGCGATGGAGAGCCGTACGCGCATCTGCTGAGCCGGGCGGACATGCCGGTGCCCGCACCCCGTCGGGGTGCGGGCACCGGCGCGTCCCGCGTCCGCTCAGTGCGTTAGCACGGGCTCCCCGGCGGACTCCGCGGGCCCATCGGCCGCGTCGGCGATCTCGTCGCCGCCGCCCTCCACATGCTGCTTCGGGTGCGCCGGCAGCGCGAACATCACCACGGAGATCAGCGCCAGGACGCCGACCACCCACCACAGCGAGTGCTCGAAGGCGTCGGCGAACGCCGGGCCCACCTCCGGCGGGGTGAGCGTGTCACTGATCGACCCGAAAAAGACGACCGAGACGAGCCCGAGCCCCAGCGCATTGCCCATCTGCTGCACGGTGTTGAACAGCCCGGAGGCCGAGCCGGAGTGCTCCTTGGGCACCTCGGAGAGCACCGCGTCGGCCAGCGGGGCCACGATGAGCCCCATGCCGACGCCCATGACGACCAGCGGCAGCACCATCTGCCAGGACGTGATCGCCGTCCCGTAGTGGTCCGACTCCCAGATGTAGAGCAGCAGTCCGGCCGCCATGAGCAGCGCACCCACCTGGAGCACCTTGCGGCCGAAGCGCGGCACCAGCTTCTGCACGGAGAGACCGGCGGCGGCGGAGACGGCGATCGAGAACGGGATGCCGGTGGTGCCGGCCCGCAGCGCGCTCCAGCCGAGGCCCTCCTGCATGTACAGCGTCCAGACCAGGAAGAAGATCCCGAGCCCGACGCCGAAGGTCAGCTGCACCGCTATGCCCGCGGCGAAGCTCCGGACCCGGAACAGCTCCAACTCCACCAGCGGCGACCCGTCCCGGCTCGCCTTCCGGCGCTCGAACAGCACCAGGACCAGGAAGACCAGGAGGCTGCCCGCCATCGACAGATGGCCCCACAGCGGCCAGCCCAGCTCGCGCCCGCGCGTGAGCGGGTAGATCAGCATCAGCATCGCCAGCGTGACCAGCACGACGCCGATCAGGTCGAGGCGGAGCGCCTTCGGCGACTTCGACTCGGTGATGAACCGGCGGCCCAGGATCAGCCCGGCGATGCCGACCGGCAGATTGATCAGGAAGATCGGCCGCCACTCGAGACCGGCGATGTTCCACTCGGTGAGCAGCGCGCCCAGCAGCGGCCCGGAGACCGCGCCGAGGCCGACGATCGCGCCGAAGAGACCGAAGACCTTGCCGCGCTCGTGCGCGGGGAAGGTGGCGTGCACGATCGACAGCACCTGCGGCACCATCAGCGCCGCCGTACCGCCCTGGAGGAAGCGGGAGGCGACCAGCATCTCCGGGTTGGCGGCGAAGCCGCAGAGCGCGGAGGCGAGGGTGAAGCCGCCGATCCCGATGAGGAAGAGGCGCTTGCGGCCGTAGATGTCACCGAGCCGCCCGCCGGTGATCAGCCCGGCGGCGAAGGCGAGCGCGTAACCCGCGACGATCCACTGGATCGAGCTGAACGAGGCGCCGGTGTCCTGCTTGATGCTCGGGATGGCGATATTGACGATCGTGACGTCGACCAGGTCCATGAAGGCGGCGGTCATCACGATGGCCAGCGCGAACCACCGGCGGCGGTCCGACGGGTCCGGGGACACCGCCGGCGCGGCCGCCGGGGACGGCGAAGGTGCGGAGGAAGTCATAGGAAGAAGTTAGACGCCCACTAGGTCAGGTCATGACCCAATGGGCGGGCATCCTGGGTGACATGACCGACACCCCGGCACGACTGCTGAATCTGCTGTCACTGCTCCAGACGCCGCGCGAGTGGCCGGGCAGCGAACTCGCCGACCGGCTCGACGTGAGCCCGCGCACCATCCGCCGCGACATCGACCGCCTCCGCGACCTCGGCTATCCGGTCGAGGCAACGCGCGGCTCGGTCGGCGGGTACCGGCTCGTCGCGGGCAGCGCCATGCCCCCGCTGCTGCTGGACGACGAGGAGGCGGTGGCCATCGCGGTGGGGCTGCGGGCCGGGGCCGGCCACGCCATCGAGGGCGTCGACGAGGCCTCCGTACGCGCGCTGGCCAAGCTGGAGCAGGTGCTGCCCGCCCGGCTGCGCCACCGGGTCTCCACCCTGCAGAACGCGACCGTGCCGCTCACGCGCGGGGACGGTTCGACCATCGACCCGCGGACGCTGACTGTGATCGCCTCCGCCGTCACCGGGCGGGAGCGGCTGCGGTTCGCCTACCGCGCGGGGGACGGCGCCGAGACGCGGCGGCAGGTCGAGCCGTACCGGCTGGTGAGCACCGGGTGGCGCTGGTACCTGGTGGCGTACGACCTTCAGCGGGAGGCGTGGCGCACCTTCCGGGTGGACCGGGTGAGCGAGCCGTTCGCGACCGGGGCCCGGTTCGCGCCCCGGGAGCTGCCCACGGGCGACGCGGCGGAGTTCCTCAGCAGTTCCATGGCGCGCAGGCAGGCGGGGGTCGCGGTGGACGTGAGCTTCGCGGCTCCGGCGGAGTTCGTGGCCGCGCGGCTGCCCGCGTCGGTCGGCCCGCTGGAGCCGACGGCCGAGGGCGGCTGCCGGCTGCGGGCCGTGCTGGTGGACTCGCTGGAGTGGGTGGCGGTGCGGCTGGCCCTGGTGGACTGCGAGTTCACCGCGCACGAGCCACCGGCCCTGGTGGCGTATCTGAACGACCTGGGCGGCCGGCTGACCCGCTCGGCGGCGCCTTGACCCGAGGGCCGCAGGACACCGGAAGGGCCGGGAAAAGGGATGAGCCCCGGCGCCAGGGGGGGGTGGGCGCCGGGACTCAGCTTCAGGGGGCCGAAGTGAAGCGGCCCAATTCGGAGGTTACTGGACTCGGGCTCACGCCGCAGCGTCAAAGCCCGTGTCGTGAGCCATTCGCTTCAATTCGAGCAGCGCGTGCTTCTCGATCTGGCGGATCCGCTCCCTGGTGAGCCCGTGCTGCTTGCCCACTTCGGTCAGGGTGCGCTCGCGGCCGTCCTCGATTCCATACCTCATCCGGATGATGGAGGCGGTCCTGTTGTCGAGCTTGCCGATCAGGTCCTCCAGCTCCTCGCTGCGCAGGAGCGTCATCACCGACTGCTCGGGCGAGACGGCGGAGGTGTCCTCCAGCAGGTCGCCGAACTGGGTGTCGCCGTCGTCGTCGACCGACATGTTGAGACTGACCGGGTCACGGGCCCAGTCCAGCACGTCACCGACGCGGCCCGGGGTGGAGTCCAGCTCGGCGGCGATCTCCGCGTGCTCCGGGTCGCGCCCGTGCTCGCGGTTGAACTCGCGCTGCACCCGGCGGATCCGGCCGAGCTCCTCCACCAGGTGGACGGGGAGCCGGATCGTGCGCGACTGGTCCGCTATGGAGCGGGTGATGGCCTGCCTGATCCACCACGTCGCATACGTGGAGAACTTGAAGCCCTTGGCGTAGTCGAACTTCTCGACCGCGCGCACCAGGCCCGCGTTGCCCTCCTGGATCAGGTCGAGCAGGGGGAGCCCGGCCCGGGGGTAGCGGCGGGCCACGGCGACGACGAGGCGGAGGTTGGAACGGATGAATATGTCCTTGGCGCGCTCGCCCTCGGCGACCAGCGCCTCCAGCTCCTCGCGCGAGGCGCCGCCGGCGTCGCTCTCCACCGCGCCGTCGAGGATCTGCCGCGCGAAGACGCCGGCCTCGACGGTCTGCGACAGCTCGACCTCCCGGGCGGCGTCGAGCAGCGGCGTGCGCGCGATCTCGTCCAGGTACATGCCGACCAGGTCGCGATCGGCGATCTCTCCGCCCACGGCGCGAACGCTGCTCGCCCGGTTGGTCCCGCCGGTGGCGGACGAACGTCGGGCGACGGCACGGGTTGCCATGCGTGCTCCCTTGCTGAGTAGGTCGCGACACCCTTTCGGGTGCCCTGCATCCGATGGAAACAACGACTGGAATCCGGACAGAATTCCCATGCCTGGCATTCATTTTCGCGATCATGCAGTACCCTGTCGCGTCACTGAGACGGGTACCTGACACCATCGCGCCCTGAAGCGCAGGTCAGAGCGGGTTTCACCGGTGATCCGGCGTCCCGTACGGACATCCGCCCGCGTCGCGCACATGAGACCGCCCTCACATACGACGCAACCACCCGCTCCGGTTGCGCTCCTACCCCGAAGACGGCCGGGGCCGACTCCTGGTTGCTCGGAACATCCGGGACCGCGGTCCTAGTCCCGGCTGCTCGGAACATCCGGGACCGCGGTCCTAGTCCCGGCGCCCCGCAGCCCTGCGACCGCAGCCGGTTACCGGGCCCCGGGCCGATGCCTAGCGTGAGGACGCATGGACGAGACGACGCACACCGCACCGGCCCCCACCGCACCCGACGCCTCCGGCACGCTCGACGAGGCGCTGGAGCGCATCCACTCCTTCGGCCCCGAGCGGCACGGCTGGCTGACCAATCACGCCCCGATGGCCGTCGAGGCCCTGGTCCGCCGCGGCCAGGCGCCGACGGTGCACCGCTGGCTGGACCACTACCGCGCGAAACTGGAGGACATGCCCGACCGGGTCGC
Source organism: Streptomyces sp. ITFR-16 (assembly GCF_031844705.1). Lineage (NCBI taxonomy): Bacteria > Bacillati > Actinomycetota > Actinomycetes > Kitasatosporales > Streptomycetaceae > Streptomyces > Streptomyces sp. ITFR-16. The sequence goes on along the minus strand of NZ_CP134609.1, from coordinate 4,786,243 downwards.
CGAGGTGACCCCGGCGAACTGGCGCGAGGCACTGGGCGACCCCGGACGCATCGCCGACTGGACGGTGTACTTCGAGCGGGAGACGGCCGAGCGGCCCTGGCGCGAGGTCCTGGCCGAGTGGTGGCCCCGGCTGCTCCCCGGCATCGCGGCGGGCGCCACGCACCCGGTGATCCGGGTCGGCCACAGCATCCGGACCCTGCTGGACGGCGAGCGGAACGCACCCCGCACCACCGAGCTGGCCCACGGCCTCGGCTACTGGGCGGCCCGCCACCGGCTGGGCCGGCTGACCGGATTCCCGCAGTGGCCCGGGCAGCCCGTGACCGGCCCCGACGACGCCCGGGACCGGCTGGCGGAACTGGTGCGGGCCGCCACCCACCGCTATGCGGCGTACGGGCACGGCGAACCGATCATGCTGGTGCACGCGGCCACCGCGCCCAACGCCGTCCTGCGGGCGCTGCCCGCGCTCCCCCGCGAGCTGTGGGCGGCGAGCCTGGAGGCTGCCTGGGCGGCGAGCGCGGCGGTCACGGCCGCGTACACCCCGGCGGAGCCCGCCGCCGTCCGCGCCGAAGCCGGCGGGCTGTCCGCCGAGGAGGTCTTCGCGCGGGCCGCCGCACACGGCGACGACCACACCATCAAGTTCTCCGACACCGCGCTGGACGTCGCTGACGCCCCGGCCCTGACGGCCGCCCTGCGCGCGGTCGAGCTGAACCCTCCGGTGTTCTGAGCCGGACTGTACCGAGCCGGGCCGGACCCGGGCCAGCGGGCCGGGCCGGCACCCCGGACCGGCCCGCCGCGCCTCAGCCGTACTGCACCGAGCGCTTGGCCAGCCCCATCCAGAAGCCGTCGATCACACTGCGGCCCCGGTCGAGCTCGCCCTCCGAGGCGCCGAGCGTGACGAAGAGCGGGGCGAAGTGCTCGGTGCGCGGATGCGCCAGCCGCCCGGCCGGGGACTTGTGCTCGAAGTCGAGCAGCGCGTCGATGTCCTGCGCCTGGAGCGCGCGCTGCCCCCAGTCGTCGAACTCCACCGACCAGCCGGGAACGCCGCCGCCCTGATGCCGCAGCGCGGCCAGGTTGTGCGTGAAGAAGCCGCTGCCGACGATCAGGACGCCCTCGTCGCGCAGCGGCGCGAGCCTGCGCCCGATCTCCATCAGCTTCTGCGGGTCCAGCGTCGGCATGGAGATCTGCAGCACCGGGATGTCGGCCTCGGGGAACATCTCGACCAGCGGGACGTAGGCGCCGTGGTCGAGGCCGCGGTCCGGGATGTCCTGGACCGGCGTACCGGCGCCGCGCAGCAGTTTGCGGACGCTCTCGGCGAGCTTCGGGGCGCCGGGGGCCTCGTACCGCACCTGGTAGTAGTGCTCGGGGAAGCCCCAGAAGTCGTAGACGAGCGGGATCGTCTCGGTGGCGCCGACGGCGAGCGGGGCCTCCTCCCAGTGGGCGGAGACCATCAGCACGGCCTTGGGGCGCGGCAGCCCCGCCGACCAGGCGGCCAGCTCGGCGGGCCAGAGCGGGTCGTCGGCCAGCGGCGGGGCGCCGTGGGAGAGGTAGAGGGCGGGCATGCGCTCCGCGGTGACTGTCATGGCACTCCCCATCCGCTGCTGCTCAAGGTAAGTCTTCTGGTGAGCTTCCGAAGGATTAGTTCTTTAATCTTCAAGCTCCCACCTTCGGAGACCTTAGCTCTATCTAGTTCAACTTTCAAGAAAAGGTCGTACAGTGGAGTACATGACCACGGCACCCACCGGTGAGCAGCCGCGTTGGCTCACCGACGAAGAACAGTGCGTCTGGCGGGCGTACCTCCACGCCACCACGCTGCTGGAGGACCATCTCGACCGCCAGTTGCAGGGCGACGCCGGCATGCCGCACATCTACTACGGGCTGCTCGTCCAGCTCTCGCAGGCGCCGCGCCGCCAGAAGCGGATGACCGAGCTCGCCAAGGACGCCAAGATCACCCGCTCCCGGCTCTCGCACGCCGTCGCCCGGCTGGAGAAGAACGGCTGGGTCCGCCGCGAGGACTGCCCGTCCGACAAGCGCGGCCAGAACGCGGTGCTCACCGACGAGGGGTTCGAGATGCTCCGCCGCTCCGCACCGGGCCACGTCAAGGCCGTACGGCAGGCGATGTTCGACCGGCTCACCCCGGAGCAGGTGCGCTCGCTGGGCGAGATCATGCAGGTGCTGGCGGCCGGGCTGCAGCCCGAGGGCACGGACGCCGACCTGCCCTGGCTCCGCTGACACCACCCCGCCACACACCGCTGCCCCGGTTCCGTCGGACGGAACCGGGGCAGCGCGCGCTTCACAGCGGCCGGGTGGCGGTGGCTCAGTGAGCGACGACCGGAATCTTGAACTCGTCCTCGACACCGTCGGCGTCACCGGAACCGGAGCCCGCCGACGTGGTGGTCGCGGACGGCCGGCCGGCGTTGATGAAGGTCACCGCGATGGCGGCGGCCACCACCAGGATGCCGACGGCCCACCAGATGGCACCGGTGAAGCCGTGCACCATCGACTGGAGCTTCAGCAGCTCCGGGTTCCTGGCGCCGAGCGCGGCGTGCGAGGTGGCGTACGCCGTGGCGGCCGAGGCGGCGATCGTGTTCAGCAGGGCCGTACCGATCGCACCGCCGACCTGCTGCGAGGTGTTGACCATCGCGGAGGCGACACCCGCGTCACGCGGCTCGACACCGTGCGTGGCGAGCGACATGGCCGGCATGAACGCCGTGCCCATGCCCAGACCCAGCAGCAGCTGGCCCGGCAGGATGACCGCGGCGTACGAGGAGTCGATCTCCAGCTGCGTGAGCAGCAGCATGCCGACGGCGGCGGTCAGGAAGCCGGGAGCCATCAGCAGACGGGCCGGGACCCGCGTCATCAGCCGGGCACCGATCTGCGTCGACCCGGTGATCATGCCGACGATCATCGGCATGAAGGCGAAGCCGGTCTTGATCGGCGAGTAGCCCTGGACGACCTGGAGGTAGTACGTGAGGAAGAGGAACAGGCCGAACATCGCGATGACGGCCAGGCCCAGCGAGAGGTAGACACCGCCCCGGTTGCGGTCCATCACGACGCGCAGCGGGAGCAGCGGCGACTTGACCCTGGACTCGGTCAGGACGAAGGCCAGCAGCAGCACACCGGCGGCGACGAACGTGCCGACGGTCAGCGAGTCCGACCAGCCGCTGGACTCGGCGCGGGTGAATCCGTACACCAGCGAGACCAGGCCCAGCGCGGACAGGACGACGCCCGGGATGTCGAGCGAGGAGCGGTTACGGCTGCCGGCGGGCTCGCGGATCACGAAGTAGGCACCGGCGGCCGCGACGATCGCGAACGGGATGTTGACGAAGAAGGTCCAGCGCCAGTTCAGCGTCTGGGTGAGGAATCCGCCGAGGATCAGGCCGACGGCGCCACCGCCACCGGCGATCGCCCCGTAGATGCCGAACGCCTTGGCGCGCTCCTTGGCGTCGGTGAACATCACCGCGAGCAGCGAGAGGGCGGCCGGGGCCAGCAGGGCGCCGAAGACACCCTGGAGCGCGCGGGAGCCGAACAGCATGCCCTGGTTCTGCGCCGCACCACCGAGCGCGGACGCCAGCGCGAAGCCGATCAGACCGACGACGAAGGTGCGCTTGCGGCCCCAGAGGTCGGCGATGCGCCCTCCGAAGAGCAGCAGCCCGCCGAAGGCGAGGGCGTAGGCCGTGATGACCCACTGCTTGTTGGCGTCCGTGATCCCCAGGGCGGTCTGGGCGTGCGGCAGCGCGATGTTCACGATCGTGGCGTCGAGCACGACCATCAACTGCGCGAGCGCGATGAACGCCAGCGCCTTCCAGCGACTGGGGTCCGGGAGTCGGATATCAGCTGTTTTTGACATGGGAGTAGCCACCTAGGGACGCGCGAGAGCGCACGAGGTCGTGAACCGTGAGAACGGGACGGGCGTGAGAGTCGTGAGGGTCGGTCAGAAGATGCGTGAGGTGATGCGTGAGGCGATCAGGTGCGTGAGGTGATCAGGGAGCCGCTTGACTGATCGGCAAGGCGCTCGGGCGGTCAGGAACGCGCTCGGCCCCCGAGGGGCCCGGCACGGTCAGGTCCGGCGCCGCAGATCCTCCAAGGTCGCCGCCGTTCCGGGCAGGACGGAGCGGGCCGGGGCCTCCAGTCCGTCCAGGAACAGCTGGATGTGGCGGTGGGTGAACCGGTCGATGTTCGGGCAGGCGATGCCCGGCAGCGGCCGGGTGAGCTGGGAGAGGGCGACCAGTACGTCACCGACGGCGATGTCGGTACGCAGGCGCCCCGCGGACATGGCGCGCGCGACGAGCCCCTCGACGGCCTCTTCGAGGCGCCGGCGCTCGGCGAGCAGTTCGGGGTGGTCCTTGTCGAAGCCGCCGGACAGCATGGGGCACAGGGCCCCGATCCGTTCGTCGGCCGCCGCGTGCACGAAGCGGGTGAGTGCGACGAAGGGGTCCGGCTCCTCGTTCGCGGCCTCCTCGGCGCGCTCGGTGGTGCGGGAGGTGACGGCGAGGACGACCTCGTGGGTCAGTGCGGCCCGGTCGGGGAAGTTCCGGTAGAGGGTGGCGTTGCCGACGCCGGCACGGCGGGCGACCTCGTCGAGCGGCACGTCCGGCCCGAACTCGACGAACATCTCGCGCGCGGCCGTCACGATCCGCTCCCGGTTGCGCAGGGCGTCGGCCCGCGGGCGGGGCGTACGCGGCTGCGCCGCTCCGGTGGCGGTACGGGTGACGGTGTCCACGGCGGCACTCCTTCTCTTCCGGGTCTTCCAGGTCCTGGCGACGGTGTCCGGAGAACCGGGGACCGCCTCCCCGTTTCGGGGGAACACCGGTGCAAACGGGGAAAGGATCCCCGGTTATTTCCCGCCCGAATGTGACCTGTGTCACACACGCATCGCGTCCCTGTTCCCGCCGGAAAAACCCACCGATCGGCGCACCCAACGCGCGGCGTGCCCCCTCCCGACCGAGGCTGATCGACAGAGCGCAGTCGGGGTCGGCCGGCTGCCGCGGCCCCGAAGGCGCCTCTATGCAGCAGCCCCGCCACCGCATAGGCAAGCACCGTCATCCGGTCGCCCTCGGCGCGGCATCGGCCCTGCTCATCGCAGCCCTGGCCTCGGCAAGCAGCACCCTGCCGCTCCCCAGCCGGGCCTCCGCCGGCCCGGTGTCCACCACCAGGGCGGCCGGGCTCGCCCCGTGTCGGATGTCCACGGCCATGGGAGTTCAGATGTCGGAGGGCATGCCGACGCAGCCGGGCTACTCCCGGTCCACCGGCCAGATCCACGCCCTCAACCTGATGATCGACTTCCCGGACGCGCCGGGAACGGAGCCGGCCATGGACCGGCTCGCGGAGTTCTTCCCGCAGACCACCGACTGGTTCCGCACCAGCTCCTACGGCCGCCTCACCTATGTCCCCGAGGCCCCGGTGAAGTCCTGGCTGCGGATGCCGCTGCCGTTCTCGGAGTACGGGATCGAGCGCGGCTCACCGTACGAGCCCGGCTACCGCCACCTCGTCCAGGACATCGTCGCCGCCGCCGATCCGAAGGTGGACTTCAGCGCGTACGACCTGGTCAACATCCTGGTCACCCCGAACGCCGGGCCGTCCGCCCTGGACACCGTCCTGTCCGTGACCTTCTCGGGGAACGCCGACGCCCCGTTCGCGGACGGGGTGCCGCTCGCCAACACGTCCTTCGTCTACAGCCGCCAGGACGACGGATCCGGCTCGTACGCCCAGACCGGCTACCGCGTCCTGCCGCACGAGAACGGCCACACCTTCGGGCTGCCCGACCTCTACACGATGGAGGGCGGCGGCTCGGTCGGGCACTGGGACATCATGTCCGAGGACTGGGGGGCCAACAACGACCTGCTGGGCTGGCACAAGTGGAAGCTCGGCTGGCTCGACAACAGCCAGATCAGCTGCGCCTCCGCCGCCGGCACCAGCGACCACGTCCTCGAACCGCTCTCCACCCACGGCGGCACGAAGCTCGCGTTCGTCCCGCTGACGGCCGAGTCGGGCTATGCGGTGGAGGTACGGACCCAGTCCGGCAACGACCAGGCCGTCTGCCGGCCCGGTGTGCTGATCTACAAGGTCAGCTCCGACGTGGACACCGGCCAGGGCCCGGTGTCCGTGGTGGACAGCACCAAGGACAGCGCCGGCTGCACCCGTCTGCCCAATGTGCACGCGGAGCTCTCCGACGCGACGTTCCAGCCCGGCCAGACCTTCACGGACCGGGCCAACGGGATCCGGATCGCGGTGCTCGGCAAGGACGCCGAGGACAACTACCGCGTCGAGGTCACCCGCCCCTGACCGCCCGCACCTCGCTCTCCACGGACCCGCGCAGCTCGTGCTTGAGGATCTTGCCCGTGGCGTTGCGGGGCAGCGGCCCGCCGGACACCAGCACATGGGCCGGGACCTTGAACGCGGCCAGGCTCCGCCCGACGTGCGCCCGCAGCTCGTCCACGGTGACGGCGGCGCCGGGGCGCAGCCGCACCACCGCGGCGACCTCCTCGCCCAGCACCGGATGGGCGACCCCGAGGACCGCCGCGTCCTCGACGTCCGGGTGGTCGTGCAGCACGCCCTCGACCTCGACGCAGTACACGTTCTCGCCGCCCCGGATCACCAGGTCCTTGATCCGGTCGACCTCACTGACCCGCCCGTCCCGGACCACGGCCAGATCCCCGGTACGGAACCAGCCGCCGGCGAACGCCCGCGCGGTCGCCTCCCCGTCGCCCCAGTAGCCCCGGGCGAGCGCCTGGCCGCGCAGCCACAGCTCACCGGTCTGCCCGTCGGGCAGCTCCTCGCCGTCCGGCCCGGCGATCCGCAGCTCGGTGGTGGGGGTGGGGCGCCCGACACTGCGCGGGTCGCGCCGGTAGCCGGCCCCGAAGCCGGCGAGGACACCGCCGCTGGTCTCGGTGAGCCCGTAGCCGTTGCGCGGCTCGATGCGCTCCCCGTACCGCGCGGTGAGCCGGCCGACCAGGTCCGGCGGCGCGGCCGCCCCGCCCGTGTTGAGCATCCGCAGGCTCTCCAGCCCGTCGTCCGCCCGGGCGGCGGCGTCGAGCAGCTGGAGCGCGGTGGCCGGCACCCCGGCGTAGTGCGTGACGCCGTGCTCGCGGATGAGCCGGAGCGCCTCGTCCGCGTCCCACTTGCGCATCAGGACGAGGGCGCCGCCGGCGGACATCACGGAGTACAGGCCGGTGAACGCGGCGACGTGGAAGAACGGGAAGGTCAGCAGCGTGACGGGCGTGGGCCCCTGCCCCGGAAGGTCCCCGCGCGCGAGCGCGGAGGCGGCGGCGTGGAACCCGGGGTTGCGCGCGGCGCCCGCCTGCGCGAGGTGCGTGGCAACGGCGCCCTTGGGCCGGCCGGTGGTGCCGGAGGTGTAGATGATCGTGGCGTCGTCCTCGGGCCGGACGTCCAGGGCGGGCGGGGCGGCGTAGCGGTCGGGCGCGGGCAGATCCGCGTACCGCTCCACCCGCCCGTCCGCCTCCCCCCGCTCGCCCTCTTCCTCGTGCTCGTCGTGTTCCTCATGGAAGACGACCACGCGCGCCCCGGCCCTGCTCGCCCACCCGGAGACGAGCGGCAGCCGCTCCCCGTCGACCAGGAGCACCCGGGGCGAGGAGTCGTCGAGGGCGTACGTGAACTCGTCCTCGGTCCACCAGGCGTTCAGCGGTACGGCGACGAGCCCGGCCAGCTGGGCGGCCCAGAACGCGATCTGCCACTCCGGGTGATTGCGCATCGCGACCACGGCCCGCTCCCCCGGCCGCAGCCCGTACGTCTCGCTCAGCCGGCGCGCCAGGGCGGAGGCGGCGGCGAAGAACTCGGCGTACGACCAGGTGCGCTCCCCGGCGATCAGGAACGGCCGTTCGCCGAAGGCCCAGGTGGTCTCGACGAACTCGACGAGCGTCCGGGGCCCGTCGGCGTACACGAGCCGCCCGTCCTCACCCCGCACGACGGCGAACGGCCCACCGGAAGCGGTGAGCAGGGCCTCGATGCGGGCGAGGGGGTCGGCGGCGTCGGTGTCGGAATGGGGCACGAACAGCCTTTCCAAGCGATCGCTCAGGGCGCTCGCGACGCTATGCCCGCACCCGGAACCCGTCAAGGCGCGTCACCCGGGCCGCCGCCACCGCGGGGCGGCACCACCCCCGGCGCCCTTCAGACGATCACGCCGGACGCCCCCAGCCGGCGCAGGGCGACAAGCAACGCCGTCCCGCGCCCACCGGGCCTCCCCAGCTCCATCAGCCCCCGCAAATCCCCCAACTCCAGCTCCAACGGCACCCATCCCCGCCGTACGGCCTCCACGGCACTCCGGTAGCCCTGATCCACCGGCCCGGTGGCCCCCCGCAACTCCGCCGCCCTGCGGACGATCCCCGGCCGCACACCCCGCTGCCGGATCACGGTCCGAGCATTCCCCCGCCCACCGACCCGTGCCCGTTCCCCCCACGGGGAAGCCCTCCCCCGACGCACATCCGCTAGGCTGTCACTGGTCGGTCGCCAGTACGCCTGGCCCGACCAGCGGGCTTGAAGGAAACCTCCAAGCCCGGGCCTTCGTAGCTCAGGGGATAGAGCACCGCTCTCCTAAAGCGGGTGTCGCAGGTTCGAATCCTGCCGGGGGCACATACGGATAGACCCCGGACCGTCCCGGTCCGGGGTCCGGGGTCCCCTCAGGGCACTGGCGGCAGCGGAATGCGCCCCGCCCCTCACTCCTCGATCTGTTCCTCGTCTGCGTAGTCGGCCTTGTGGTTCTGGATCGTGTTCAGGACGTGGAGGGCGATGTCGCGCAAAGTTTTCCAGTCCTCGGCCGGTCCGAGCAGGGGTGGGAACGTGACGGTCTGGCCCAGCTCCGCCAGTGCGTCGACGTGTGCCCTGGCGTCCGCCAGGCAGTTGTTGAGCGTGCGGCGCCTGTCCCGGATCTGCTGCTCCACCGGCACTTCCACGTCCGAAGCCGTCTGCGAAGAGTCTTCGACGTTCTCGGTTCCCTCCGGCCATGGCGAGGGCGCGACCGCCGTTCCGTCGGGCTCCGCGGTCTCGTCGTCCTGCTCCGCGTCCTGGGCCGGTCCGAGCGTCTGGCGTGCGCGAGCCGGGTCCGAGGCGACGACGACGTCCCACTCCAGCAGCATGACCGGCTCACCCTCGGCCACAAGGATGTGGTCCGACGCCTGCAGGTCCACCACCGAGTGCTGGTAGTCCCCCTGCTTCTCGGTGTCCTGGTCGTAGGGCAGGCCGAGCTGCTGCCTCGTCCCCGAGTTCCTGGGCAGCCTGTCGTCCTCGAAGCGCTGTGCCGCCCATGCCAGAGTCCGTAGGCCGATCTCGTTGCCCTCCCGGGCCAGGCCTTCGACGATCTTGTGCACGTCGGAACGGAAGGGGACCTTTCCGGGTGCCCGGGTCATGCCCACCGACGAACCGACGTTCCTGGTCAGCAGCTTGTCGGCGATCAGGGCCGTGCCGCCTGCCAGGGCAAGGGTGAGGCGGGCATCGCGGTTGCCCTTGAGCGCCGGCTCGACCAACGTACGGAAGTCCTCCGTCACCGTCGGGGCCCACCCGTCCTCCAGGACCTCCTTGAACAGGACGCCCCCGTTGCTCCACGCGTTGCGCGCCTGCTGGGCGGCGGCCTTCTTGGTGGACCGCCAGGGGTGGTCGACGATGGGGCCGAGCAGGCCGGCGTAGCCCTTGTCGGTCATGCGGCGATCGCCCTTGATCTCCTTCGCCCGGGTCCGCAGTTCCTCGAAGATGTTCGGCCGGGTGAGCGTGTGCAGGAGCTGGACCGCCCGCCACAGGCCGGTGCCCGGGATGCTCTGGTCCCCGTAGACGTGCGGGGTGTCCGACGCGGCACGGAGCCCGACGGCCAGTTCGTACACCGCGTGCAGTCCGTCCTTCCCCGCGCCGCTTCCCGTACCGCCGTGCAGGACGCGTTTGAGGGCGCGGCCCGCCACCTCGACGTTCTGTGCGGCCGTGTCCCACGGCTTGAACTCGACATGGACCGAGGCGAGGATGGAACGCAGGGCGTCGTCGAAGAGATCCTCGGCGTTCAATGCCGTCCGCTCGTGCACCTGGGCACCGACCGTTATATGCGCCGGCACGACATGGGACTGAGCGATCTGGATGGCGCGCAGGGACGGCTGCTTGTCTGCGCCCGCCTTCGCCATCTCTCTGGCGAATTCGTCGCGCAGAGCCTTGCGGCGTGCCTGACGCCCCAGTGCCATGCGCTGGGTGAGGGGTTTGGGCGGCTCATTCGCACTCTGCTGGTATTGGGCCAGGAGCGCTTCCACAGCCAGGGCGGCCACCTGCTCCGGATCGCTGTCCGGCCCCGCCAACACCTTCCAGGCGCTGGCGAGTCGCGTAATTCCGTCGCGGGCGACCAATGCGCACACCGGCTCGCCGCCGTCGTCGAATTCGTAGATGACCGGGTGCACGATCAGGGCGCGCGTCACCCGCCGGGCAAGGATCGACTCCGCATAGGAATTGCGGTACAGCGTTGTCGAAATGGTCTGCTGGACGTGCCGCTTCAGATGTTGAAGCGATTCGTAGCGGTAGCGCAGAATCGCCTGCGGCTTGCCGTTCTCGGCCATGCCCGTGACCTGCGGGTCGTCCACGGCCAGAATCTCCTGGCCCGTGCGCGGCTGGATCGCGGGAAACAGCTCGGACAGCCAGACCCGGCTGTGGACCGACCGCAGCGTGGCCCCGTCCACATGCTCCTCCAGGAGGAGGCTCGCCCTGGCGTCCTTGGACTCACGGAGTTGCAGCGCCACCGTCTCCGGCGTGACGGCTGCTCGCGCCACCGCGTGCCAGGCGTCCTCGGGCAGCGCGACCAGCGGAGACCTCATGCCCGCCTTGACCAGCTTGTTCCGTTCGTCCACGTCGGATGCGTCGGGCACCTGATCGACTGTGGACACCTCGATCTGCTGCTTGCCCCATTCGACGGTGATGGGTTCGTCAGCCGTATATGCGGACATCGAGCCCCTCCTCAAGGTGGTTGATGTGGAAGACTGGATGTGCGGTCCTGGCCCGCATCGTTCGGGTTCAGGTCCGGCCCGGCTGGGCCCCGGATTCGTCCGGGGCCCAGTCCTTTTTCCGGCTGCGGCACTCGCTGCGGGCGGCGCTCACAGAGCGCTCGGACCGTGGGCACCGGGAAGCGTGGAGCCGAACCAGTGCCACATGAAGGCGCGGGACGCGCTCTTGGCGATGGACTGGTAGGACGAGTACGCCAGCATGTCGGCCGCCTGCAGCAGATGGAGCTCCCGGGCCGGCCGGAACACCGGGTCACCGATGATGTGGCGCCCCTCGTCGGGGAGGGCCCGGTGGGCCTGCCGCAGGGCGCTCTCCGTACCGTCGCCGTCGACGATGACCACACCATGGGTGCCGGACGCGGCCAGCTCGCGGTTGAGCTGATGGAGCAGGGCGGAGTAGAGCGCGGGCCGGTCGCGCCCGTAGTCGTCGGTCTCCCGGTAGACGGCGCGCACGCGCGCCCCCGGCATCGAGGCGATGGTCCGCAGCCCACGCAGGATGACCTCCTGGCAGTGCTGCCGGTGCGTGGCGCGATCAGTACTGCGGGAGCGATGCACGTGTCGGCCACGAGCGCCGACGAGGTCCACTGCGTGCAGAGAGGAATCTGCCGGGATCTCCAGCCGGGCATCCGCGTGCAGCTCGGCGCGGAAGTCCCGCCATCGCTGCTCGGCTACGTGAACATGCCCCAGGTCGACTCCTAAGGAGGCGAAACAGGCAGTGGTACGGGCGTCGCCTCCGTCATCGACGAAGTAGAGGCGCAAGGGGGCAGCACTGATCTCAGCGGCCATCGGCGTTCAACTCCGCGAGCACACTCGGGGTTTTCCCGACACCATTGCCAGGGTCCCTTCCGCACCCCGCACGAGGGGGAGGCGGGCGTGGGGTGCTCTGCTCCACGCACCACGTCGTACGCGGACAGCTCCGGAAGCGGTTGCCGCATCAACCCGGAATCAGACCTCATGGGGAGGTGCCATCCGCGTCAGCAACAGTCTCGAATCCGCCAACTGCCTTGGTTCCGAGACCCCCAGGACTGTTCCTGGTCCCATACGTCACGGTGCTGCCTTGCACCACGCTCGCCACAACCATACCGGTCGGACTGATATGCGCATCACCCAATTGACCTACTGCGTCAAGGGTGTTACCTGGCGTCGCCTCGCCCGGACCCGCCGATAAAACCCCAGGCACAGGCCCGCCCCCCTGCGGGAGGATGAGCCATGCACCCCGATACCTGGCAACCCGCTTCCGACGTGCACGACTTCCTTGCCCGTGCCGGTGATTTCCTGCGCTCGCGGCCCGCGCTCCACAGCATCCCCCTGACCGTCACCGAGGGCCTGGTGTCCAGGGGGCCGGGGGCGTACGGGGACGGTGAGCCCGTCTTCGGGGTGCTGGAGCGGGCGGGCGAGGTCGGTGCGACGTACTTCCGTACTCCGCCGAACCGTCTGAGCCTCACCCCGCTCGGCCCCGACGAGGCGGACGCCCTCGCCGCGCATCTGGCCGGTCGTGGCCATGTCCTCCCCGGTGTCGGCGCGGAACGCGAGACCGCCGCCGCCTTCGCCTCGGCCTGGCAGCGGCGCACCGGGGTGACGCCGGTACTCCACGAGCGCCAGCGCCTGTACCGCCTCGGCACGCTCACCCCGCCCGAGCCGTACCCGGAGGGCCGCAGCCGGGTCGCGGGAGCGCAGGACCGCGAGCTGCTCATGCGCTGGTACGCCGGGTTCGTCGCGGACATCAACGGTTTCGGTCACACGGACCCCGGCGACTGGGCCGACACCCGCATCGCCAACGGACGCGTCACGCTGTGGGAGACCCCCGACGGCACCCCCGTCTCGATGGCGGGCGTGACGGCCATGGTCGCCGGGCAGATCAGGATGGCCCCCGTGTACACCCCTGAGCACCTGCGCGGCCGCGGCTACGCGGGGGCCGCGGCGGTCGCGGCGAGCCGGGCCGCCCTCGCGACGGGCGCGGCCGAGGTGCTGCTGTTCACGGACCTGGCCAACCCGACGAGCAACGGCCTGTACCAGCGCATCGGTTACCGTCCGGTGGCGGATTTCGCGGTGTACGCCTTCCAGGACACCGAGCGCGACCGGTAGGTCCCTCTCGGGGGCGCAGCGGACGACAGGGCGTACCGCGGCAGGCCGGCTGCCGCGCCCCCTGGTCACATCTGGTCGGGCGTCTCGATCCCGAGAAGCCCCAGACCCAGTTCGAGCGTCCGCGCCGTGATGTCGCACAGGACCAGACGGCTCTGCTTGACCTCGCCCTCGGAGCGCAGGACCGGGCACTTCTCGTAGAAGCTCGTGAACGCGCTGGCCAGGCTGTAGAGGTAGTGGGCCAGCCTGTGGAACTCCAGCGTCTGGGCGATCTCGGAGACGAGGCTGTCGAACTCCAGGAGTTCCAGGGCGAGTGCGCGCTCGGCGGGCTCGGTGATGACCAGGGTGCCGACCCCGGTCAGCGGCTGCACGACACCGGCCTTCCGGAAGATCGAGCAGATCCGGGCCCGTGCGTACTGGAGATAGGGCGCGGTGTTGCCCTCGAACGACAGCATGCGGTCGTAGTCGAAGACATAGTCCTTGAGGCGGTCCGTCGAGAGGTCGGCGTACTTGACCGCGCCGATCCCGACCGCCCTGGCGACGTCCGCGCGCGTCTCCTCGTCCAGCTGGGGGTTCTTCTCGGCGATGACCGCCGCGGCCCGGACGACCGCCTCTTCGAGCAGGTCGACGAGCTTCACGGAGACGCCCGCACGGGTGCGGAGCATCTTGCCGTCCTCCCCGAGGATCGAGCCGTGGCCGATGTGCTCGGCCCGGGCCGGCGGGACGAGCCAGTGCGCCTCCCTGGCCACGTCGTAGACCATTTCGAGGTGCTGGCGCTGGGGCAGGCCGACGACGTACAGCAGGCGGGTCGCGTGCAGGTTCCGCAGCCGGTGCCGGATGGTGGCCAGGTCGGTGGCGCCGTACCCGAATCCGCCGTCGCCCTTCTTGACGATGATGGGCAGCGGGTCGCCGTTGCGGTTGGTGTAGCCCTCGGGGAAGACGCACTGGGCGCCTTCGCTCTCCCGCAGGAGGCCGAGTTCGGCGAGTTCGTCCACGACCGACTGGAGCTGGTCGTTGTAGGAGCTCTCACCGAAGAAGTCGTCCTCGGTGAGCCGCACGCCGAGCATGCCGTAGACGGTCAGGAAGTACTTCTTGGATTCGTCGACCAGGGTCCGCCAGAGCCGGAGCGTCGTCTCGTCGCCGCCCTGGAGGAGGACAACACGCCTGCGGGCGCGGTCCTTGAAGGTCTCGTCCGCGTCGAACTTCACGCGGGCGGCCTTGTAGAAGCCGTTCAGATCGCCCACCGAGAGCTCGTGGGCGGCCTCGCTCTCACCGATGTCGAGCAGGTGCTCGACGAGCATCCCGAAGGGCGTGCCCCATTCACCGATGTGGTTCTGCCGGACGACGGTGTTGCCCTGCCACTCCAGCAGGCGCACGGCCGCGTCCCCGATGATCGTCGAACGGAGGTGCCCGACGTGCATCTCCTTCGCGGCGTTCGGCGCGGAGTAGTCGATGACGATCTTCTCGGGATGCTTGGCCTGCGGTACGGCGAGGCGCTCGTCGCCGATCGTGTCGGCCAGGAGACGTGCGAGGACCTCGTCGGAGAAGGTCAGGTTGATGAACCCGGGGCCGGAGATCTCGACCGCCGAGCACAGGTCGTCGAGTTGCGCGGCCTCCACCACACGGGCGGCGATCTCACGCGGATTTCCTCCGATCCTGCGCACGAGGGCGAGGGCGGCGTCGGACTGGAAGTGTGCGTGCTGGGATCGTCGGATGACCGGGTCGACGGGTGCGTCGGCTACGGCTTCGAATGCGGGGGCCAGCCGCTGGTGCAGCAATTCTTCCAGGTTCGCCATTCCGGGAATTTATCCAGGTGAATACCGGGGTGTCCAATCATAAAATTGCGCATTCGACCATGAGGGTTCAGGCGTTCAGGGATCAGGGGTTCGTGCATGCGTCGTCCAGTCGTCCACCTGGTGGGCTGCGGTTCCCGTCCGACCGGTGATCTGCCCGCGTTCGCGGCGGAGTTGCGGGAGGACGGGTGGGCGCCCTGGCTCGTGCCCAGTCCCGTGGGGCTGCGGTTTCTGGATGTCGGGCGGGCCGAGGCGGCGGGGCAGGCGGTGCGCTGGGAGTTCGATCCCGATGCTTCCGTGGAACTTCCCCCGGCGCAGGCCGTCGTCGTCGCGCCGGCCACCTTCAATACCGTCATCAAAATGGCCGGGGGAATGGCCGACACGCTCGCTCTGGCGGTCGCGGCCGATGCCGTCGGGGCGCGGGCGCCCGTGATCGTGGTGCCCTGGACCAATGCGCGCCTCGCGGGGCATCCGCTGTTCGGGCCCGCCACGCGGACGCTGGCTGAATGGGGGGTCCGGGTGCTGGCCGCGGACCAGGCGGAGCCGTTTCCCTGGGCGGCCGTGCGCGAGGCGCTGGAGCAGGCGCGGCGGGAGCGGGAGTTGTAGCGCGGGGGCCTCAGCCGGTGGTCCTGTCCTCGATCTCGATCGTGAGGTACGACGGCCAGCCACCGCGTGCTTCCTGTGCCTGTTCCGCCGTCAGCGGGCCCGTCGTCGGGTGGAAGTGGACCGTCGTGCCCGTCGTGGCGGCGTCCGGGGCGGGGTCCAGGTCCGTGACGGGGACGCCGTGTTCGTAGCGCTGGGTCCAGGAACCGTTGCGGCGGCGGTTGGTGTGGGTGAGGCGTTCGCTGAGGGCCGCGACGACCGACATGCCGCGGCGCGGGTGGCCGTCGGGGAGGGGCGGAGGGGCCGGGACGTCGAAGAAGCGGAGGTCCTTCGTGGCCATCACCGGCTTCTTGACCGGGCGGCCCGCACCGTCGAAGCGGGTGTCCGTGCCCCGGCCGTCGTCCGCCACGGAGACCGAGCCGTCGGGGTGCAGGGTGACGACCGCGCGTCCGCCCCCGTTGCACTCCGCCTCGTCCGCCGCGTAGGCGAGGACCTCCAGGAGCAGGTGGGCCGTGCCGCCGGGGGCATAGCTGTGCGGGGCGCTGCGGATGGCCGCCAGGTGGTCGTGGTCCACGGCCGCCGCCCAGTCGTGCGTGGTGTTGCACCACGAGGCCCTTGTCCTGTCCATCGCAGCAGTATCCGCTGACGACCCGCTGACGCGGAATCCGTCTCAGCGGCAGGACGCCTTCATCTGGGCCGCCGCGTGGTGCGCGCCCAGCAGGGCCGTGCTGCCCCAGTCCCGGCCCCGGTCGATCAGCTGGACCGCGAACGTGTCCCCCTTCACGGGGTAGCTGTTCACCTCCACCGCGCTCCCCCGGTGTGCGCTCTGGCGCACCGCGAAGCCCGTGTACGCCGAGTCCGCGTCCCCGGGGTCGGAGAGCACCCGGTACACCGTGGGATCCCCGGCCGCGTCGCGCGGGCGGGGCGGGGCGGGGACGTACACCGTCAGCGCACACTCCCGGTAGCCCGGGCCCAGGTGCCAGGACCAGGTGGCGGTGCTGCCCCGGTCCTCGCCCGGGCTGCCCGACATCGGTACGGCGCTGAACCGGCCGTCGCACGAGTCGCCCCGGTAGCCGCCCCCGGCGACCGTGTACCAGCCCGCGTCGCCGTTCTCGAAGCGTCCGTGCTCCCGGTACTCCCCCGTCGAGCAGCCCGGGCCCGCCCACTGCGCGTACCTGTGGGCGGGGGCGGATACGCCCGGTTCCGGGTCGGGCGGCGGGCCGATGCGGGTGGGGGCGCCGCCGGCGCGCTCGCCCGTGCCGGTCCCGGAGCGGCCTGCCGCCTCGGTACGGCTGCCGGTGCCGCCCGCCGACACCACGATCGACACCGCCGTGACCAGCGAGCCGGTCAGGACGACCGCGCCCGCCGCGAGC
This sequence comes from Streptomyces sp. ITFR-16, assembly GCF_031844705.1. Taxonomy (NCBI): domain Bacteria; kingdom Bacillati; phylum Actinomycetota; class Actinomycetes; order Kitasatosporales; family Streptomycetaceae; genus Streptomyces; species Streptomyces sp. ITFR-16. The sequence goes on along the minus strand of NZ_CP134609.1, from coordinate 4,769,416 downwards.
CAGGCCTTACGGCTCCTGGGCAGCGTGGAGATCCGGCCCGTCAGCGTCTCGCGGGCGATCCAGCCCCCGCCCTCCTCGGCGCTCCCGCTTGAACGGGTCACCGAGCCGCAGTCCGGGCAGCTCATCCCCGGCAGTGCACCCCGTCGTCCGCCGCCGCACCGTTGGCACCTCATGGCAGCACACCATGCCAGTGCCCGGGGCCCGGAGCCAGCGCCCGGAGCAGGGATCGGGTCGGAGCCCGGAGGAGACGGTCAGCGGAGTTCGTCAGGGCAGGGGGTGCCCGGCGGCAGCTGGTAGGGCGCGCCCAGCCGGTACACGCCGGGGCGCGGAGCCAGCAGCTCCGTCCACTCGTCGCCGTCCTCGTCCTCGTCCACCTTGATCAGGCAGCCGTTGGTGTTGACGAACGTCTTCGGGGTGCTCTCGTCCGCCCGCTGCTTGGACGCCTCGGTCTCCTGCGGCCGCTCCAGGCCCTTGCCGTTCTCGTCGACCACGGCGAGCCAGCGCGAGAACGGGATACGGATCAGTACCCGGCCCGCCTTCTTCACATGGATGGTCAGCTCCCCGGCGCCCGCCCGGTCCACCGTCGCGGGCGGATCGGCCATGGGAACCGGGCTGTCGACCGCGAACAGCCGCCAGTCGGCGTTCGACCAGATCGCCTTCAGATAGGGCTGGCCCCGTTCGACCAGCTCCGTCTCCTGGACGGCGCCGCTGTCCGGGGCGCCCGTGGGCAGCACCACGTAGTGCACGGCCCAGCGGTCGAGCCACTGGCGGTAGTTGACCGCGTTCAGGGTGTCGTCGTAGAAGAGCGGGTTGCGCTCCATGTCCGCCTGCCGGTTCCAGCCCCGGGCCAGGTTGACGTACGGCATCATCGCCGCCGCCTCGCGGTGGCTGCTCGGCGGGACGACCTCGACCCGGCCGCGCTCCGCGCCGACCCGCTGGAGCTGGTCGACCAGCGGGGCCAGTTCGCGCGTCCAGGAGGCGGTGGGGGCGGTCCGGACGATGTCGTCGACGCCCTTGAAGCCGATCCAGAAGTTCAGCCCGGCGAACGCGACGACCAGCGCGTACCACTTGCGCGAGCGGGGCACCGTGTACGGCAGCGCGGCCAGCAGCACGACACCGGCGAACAGCATCGCCATCCGCGAGACGTTCGAGCCGATCTGCGAGTCCACCACGTACGTGAGCAGCGTGCCGATGCCGTACACGGCGGTCGCCGTACGCACCGTCTTCCAGTCGGCCGGCACCAGGAAGAACACGAGCACGGAGAAGACGAACGGCAGCGACAGCGTCGCGACCGACATCGGCTGCGTGCCGGAGAAGGGGAACAGCCACGCCGACAGCGCCACCACCACGACGGGCGCGAGCCCCAGGGCGTACGCGCCGGGGCGCCGCTTGTTCAGGAACAGCGCCGCCGCGACCACGCCGAGGAAGAGCCCGGCCACCGGGCTGCCGGCCGTCGCCAGCGCGGCGAGCGGGGCCGCGACGGCCGCCTTCGCCCAGCGCTTGTACCGCCAGCGGTGGGGCCAGCAGAACACCGCCGCCACCGCGCCGACCGCGAACATCATCCCGAGGCCGAACGTCACCCGGCCCGACAGCGCGTTGCACAGATACGCGAAGACACCCGCGAACGAGCAGGCCAGCGGGTTACGGACCGCCTTGACCCGGTACAGGATCAGCGAGGTCAGCCCGGCCGAGACCGTTCCGGCGACCATCATCGTCGTCCGGACACCGAGCACCGACATCAGATACGGCGAGACCACGCTGTACGAGACGGGGTGCATGCCGCCGTACCAGGCGAGGTTGTACGCGGTGCCGGGGTGCCGGCCGACGAACTCGGCCCAGGCGTCCTGGGCCGCGATGTCGCCGCCGCTGTTCGCGAAGAAGAAGAACCACAGGATGTGGACGGCCGCGGCGACCACCGTCGTCAGCAGGACCGGGTGGCGCAGACAGAGCGCCTTGAGGCGCTCGGCGGGGCTGTCCGACCCGTTGCCGCCGCCGGGTGCGCGCTGCCCGTCCGGGGCCTGTGTCGTGCCCGCGGAGGCGGTGCCGTCCTTCGCCCGTGTCGGCTCGGCAGTGGTCACTGCGACTCTCCCCGTCCCTCCCCGGACGCGTTGGAACCGCCGGCTTTCCTGCTCGGGTCTCATGGGCCGGAAGACGCGTTCCAGGGTCCACGCGTTGCCCCCGGGACGCTAGCACGCGGTTTTTCGCGCTGTCCGGAAAGGCCCCTGTAAGCGGCACGCACCCCGGTACGTGCCGCTTGCGGTGCCGCTTCCCGTCCGTACGGGCCCGGGGCCGGCCGGCCCCGGGCCGGTCAGCCGAGGCGGGTCAGCTTGTCGCCGGTCGTCGGCTCCGGCAGGTCGTCCTTCAGCGCGACGGCCACCTTCACCTGGCTGGCGCCCTCACCCACCGTGAGCGTGCCGACGTGCGTACCGGCCACCGCTCCGTGCGGGATCGTTTTGCCGTCGTCGGTCAGTTCGAGCTTGACCGTGAGGCCCGCCCAGCCGACCGCCTTCACGTCCTTGGTCGCGACGACCTGGCTGCTGCCGCCCATGCCGTTGTCGACCGTGCCGACCACATCGCCCTTCTTGACGATCTTGGCGCCTTCCAGCAGGTCGAGCGTGGCAGTCATGACCTGCTTGCTGGCCGCGTTCACCGTGTCGATGATCGGGTTCTTGTGCTGGCCGAGCACCGCGCCCACGATGAGCTGGTCCGTACCGTCGACCATCCTGTGCGCGGCGAAGAGCAGGTTGCCGCCCGCCTTGGTGGTGGAGCCGGTCTTGATGCCCAGGGCCCCGTCGAACGGAACGAGCGTGTTGTAGTTCCGCCACTTCTTGCCCGACGGGTCCTTCCACTCCGGCAGCTTGGTGATGTCCATCAGCGCCGGGAACTCCACGAGCTTCTCGCCGAGCTTCACCAGGTCCTCCGCGGTGCTGACCGTCGAAGCGGTGAGCCCGGAGGGGTCGGTGTAGTGGGTGTTCTTCATGCCCAGCTCGTCGGCGGTCTTGTTCATCTTCTCGACGAACGCCTTCTCCGAGCCCGCGTCCCAGCGCGCCAGCAGCCGGGCGATGTTGTTCGCGGACGGGATCATGAGCGCGGCGAGCGCGTCACGCTCGGTGAGGACGTCGCCCTCCTTGACCGTGTCGAGCGTGGACTCGCCCTCGCTGAACAGCTGGCCGTCCGACTCGGCCTTGGCGTCGACCTTGATGCCCGGGCCGTCCTGGCCACGCTTGAGCGGGTGGTCCTTGAGCACGAGGTACGCGGTCATCGCCTTGGCGACACTCGCGATCGGCACCGGCTTCTGCTCGCCGAACGAGCCGACCTTGCCGAGGCCCGTGGCCGCCATGTAGCCCTGGCCCTCGCCGGGCCACGGCAGCGTCGGTGTCTCCCCGTCGAAGCTGTACGTCTCCTTCGCGGACATGGTCAGCGTCGGGTCCGGCAGCGGGCGCACCATCTGCACGATCGCAAAGGCGATCAGCAGCAGGAGCACCAGCGGGGTCCAGATCTTGACCCGGCGCACGACCGTGCGGACCGGGGTCTCCGGCGGCGGCGGGGTGTTCGTCAGCTCGGCCAGCAGGTCGAGCGGCGGCTTGGGCGGCATCGGCTGCTGCCGGGTCCGCTCGGCACCGCTGAGCGAGGCGGCGGGCGCCGGTGCGGGCTCCTCGGGCCTGCGCGGCGCGGGCGCCGGCCGTACGTCGTCGGCGCGCAGCGGTACGAACTTGCTGGTCCGCTCGGCGGGGGCCTCGGGCTCCGGCTTCGCCACGGGGCGGGTGATCTTCAGCGCCGTGGTCGGCTGGTCGACCCGGGGCGACCGGGGCGCCTTGAAGACGGCGGTCGGCTGGTCGATGCCCTGCTTGTCGGCGGAGGCGGTGGCGTCGGCGGTCTCGGGGTCGGTCTCGGCGACATCGTCGGCGGTCTCTCCGTCCGCCTCCGCCGCTGCCTTCGCCTCCGCTTTCGCGTCCGTCTTCGCATCCGCGTCCGTCTCCGCGTCGGGCTCCTCGCGGGTGTGCGGAACGCGGGCCTCTTCCGGGGCGTCGTCGGACGCGGCGGCTTCGGCTTCCGGCTCGGGCTGCGACGCGTCGGGCTCCGAGCGCTCGGGCTTCGAGGCCTCGGGCTTCGAGAGCTCGGTCTCAGGGGACTGGGACTCCGAGCGCTCGGGCTCCGAGGACTCAGGCTCCGAGGGCTCGGTCTCAGGGGACTCAGGCTCCGAGGACTCAGTCTCAGGGGACTGGGACTCCGAGGACTCAGGCTTCGAGGCGTCGGCCTTCGAGGCGTCCGGCTCCGAGGCGTCCGGCTCCGAGGCGTCGGCCTTCGAGGCGTCCGGCTCCGAGGCGTCGGCCTTCGAGGCGTCCGGCTCCGAGGCGTCCGGCTCCGAGGACTCGGCCTCCGGGGACTCGGGCTTCGAGGACCCGGGCTTGTCGTCGCCCTCGCCGGCGTCGCCCTCCTCACCGTCGCCATCGGCCGTCGACACCCACGCGGCGACCGCCGCACGCAGCCGCGCGTCGCCCTCCTCGGGCTCGTCCGGCTCGGTGGCGGCCTTCACCGGCTCCTCGGCGGGCGTCCCGGCGGGCGCGGAGCCCTCCGCGGGCTTCTCCGGCTCCCCGGCGGCCTCCGGAGCGCCCGGGGCCGCCTCGGGGGCCTTCACCGCGCTCCCAGAGCCCTCCGGGGCCTCCTCCGAGGGGGCCCCGGCGTCCGCGGCACGCTCCGGCTCCCCGGAATCGTCGTCGGAAGCGCCGTCGGATGCGGCATCGGCAACGTCGGCAGCTTCGGCGTCAGCCGCGACGGACTCGTCCGCCGCTTCCTCGGACGGCTCCGCGCCGGAAGCCTCGCCGGACTCGCCGGGCGACGACACCGAGACCCCGGACGCGCCGAACCGGAAAACGGCCGTCTTCGTGTCCACACCATCGCCGGACTCCGCCGGGGAGGCGGGTTCGCGGAACACCGCGAGCCGCGGATCGTGCTCGCTCCGAGTCGTTCCCGACGACTTCTGCTGCTCCGACTTGTCGGGGGACTCGCCCGCCACCGATGCCTCCTCCATGCGGCGCGGGGCACCCCCGCGCTGTCCGAACCATCTACCAGTGTCCCGTGTGAACCCTTGGCCGGGCTGCTAGACGAGAACGACATACCTACTGGTTCCCGCACAAAGCACCCAGGCACCCTCGACAGACAGATGTGAGAGGGGTCACCCTGTCATTCATCCACGCGGGGAGGCATGGATGGGCAGGAGCCGCAGAACAATTCCGGAGGAGCTTCTGCTGCTCGCTCTGGACCCGACCACGGGTACCACAGCGCAGCCGCAGTCGCTCGACCTCGGCCTCGCCGGAGCCCAGCTAGTAGAGCTGGCTCTGGCAGGACGGATAGCCCCTGACGGGGATCGTATCGCCGTGGTGATGCCACGGCCGACAGGAGATCCGACCCTGGACTCCGCACTGGAACTGCTGCGCAGACGCGGCAGCCCGGTTCGGGCCGTCCACTGGATCGGCGGACCCCGGCTGGGGCTCCGCCAGATTTACCTCGCTCATCTGGAGCGGTGCGGCATGGTGCATGCCGTGGCGGGCCAGATGTGCGGAGTGCTGCCGACGACTCGCTACCAGGCGACGGACACGGCGATCAGCCGGGACATCAGAGCCCGGCTGGACAGTGCGATCCGCACCGGCGTACCGCCGGACCCGCGGACCGCGGCGCTCGCCGCACTGGCCCACGCGGTCGGACTCGGCAAGCACCTGTACCCCGGGAACGAGGGGCGCTCGTCGCGCTCCCGGCTCCGGGACCTGATCAGGCACGACCCGATGGGCGGTCTCGTGGCGCACGCCGTGATGGACGTCCAGAACGGGGCGGTCGCACAGCCGCGCCGCAATCAGGCGGCCGGCATGCCGTTGCAACCGCAAGTGCAGTCGCAGTCACGCCGCGACAGCATGGCGCACACCGCGGTCCACTAGGGCCGGGGCGTACGCACCATCGCAACGCGCTCCACAACGCTCCACCGCAACACACCACCGCAACAACCGAATACCGCCGCGCCGAAGTCCCCAAGACCCGGTTCGGGAGCCGCACCAAGCGCGGGGCAGCCGGTATATCACCGGCTGCCCCGCGCCGCTGCGTGTAGCCGTTTCCCAGCGCGGGCGGGGGCACGGGTGGCAATCTGCTGAGCAGTAGATACGCACAGCTACATAGCCGGAGGTGCCGTTTCCGTGCCGTCCAACGTCAATCCCACCGTCAGGCGACGCCGGTTGGGTCAGGAATTGCGCCGACTGCGCGAGGTCAAGGGCATGACGGCCGAGGAGGTGGCGGAACGCCTGCTGGTCTCCCAGTCGAAGATCAGTCGGCTGGAGAACGGCCGCCGCTCGATCAGCCAGCGCGATGTGCGCGACCTCTGCGGGGTGTACGAGGTCGAGGACCACCGGATCGTCGAATCGCTGATGCAGATGGCCAAGGACTCCCGCCAGCAGGGCTGGTGGCACGCCTTCGGCGACATCCCGTACAGCGTCTACATCGGTCTGGAGACCGACGCGGCCTCCCTGCGGGTGTACGAGTCGCTGATCGTGCCGGGTCTGCTGCAGACGCGGGAGTACGCGCAGGCGGTGATCGAGGGAATGTGGCCGGAGGCCACGCCCGCCGAGATCGACAAGCGGATCCAGATCCGCCTCAAGCGCCAGGACCGCCTGACCGACCCGGTCGAACCGCTCCGCTTCTGGGCCGTGATCGACGAGGCCGTGCTGCGGCGCGTCGTCGGCAACCCGCAGGTCATGGCCGACCAGTTGCGGCACCTGGTGGAGATCAGCGAGCTGCCGCATGTGACGGTCCAGGTCCTGCCGTACGCCGTCGGAGCGCATCCGGGTATGTACGGGAGTTACACGATTCTGGAATTCCAGGAGGACATGGACGCGAGCGTCGTGTACCTCGAAGGCGTCACGAGCGACCTCTATCTGGAAAAGGCTCCCGACGTCCAGAACTATGCGGTGATGTACGAGCACCTGCGCGCCAAGGCACTGAGTGCGGAGCATTCCCGCGACTTCATTCTGCGGGCGGCGGACGATTGCGGAGCGTGATCGCGTCCGGGGTCCCTACGGCTCAGGTCGCGGGAAAGCGGAAGGTACACCAATGCCTGAAGTGACTGGAAGACTTCCACGGGACATGTCATCCGAACGAGTGAGCGCGTCTCACATCCGATGATGTTGCGGCGTAGCGTCCCTCACAAGTCGCTGGGTGCAGCGGCTGGGCGCACCGCCCAACGACTGGCACAACCATCGGAGTCATTATGCTGATTCGCCATGACGCATTGACAGAATGGACGAAGTCCTCCTATTCCGCGAATGGGAATTGTGTGGAAGTCAAGGCCGCGGAGGGCCGGGCCCTGCTGGTTCGCGACTCGAAGAGCCTGAGCAGTGGAGTCCTCGACTTCACCGCCGAGACGTGGACGACGTTCCTCCAGGACGTCAGCCGGACCACCCAGCGCTGAGACAGCCGGATCCACGCCCTCTCGACCGGCCCGCCGTCCTGGCCGAGAGGGCCCCCCGTGGCCGGCCTCAGCGCAGTTGGTCCACGTACCGGTCCGTGCCCGGCACCGTCGGGACGAACGGGGCCACCAGCTCCACCCGCCCCAGGCCCGATTCCGCCACTGCCGCGTCGAGCCCGGTGAAATGGTCCGCCCAGCAGTTCCCGGGGTCGTCCTGGAGGAACCACAGCAGGGTCAGCCGGGTGTCGACGCCCTCGACCTGCTTCACGTACGTCATCCGGTCCCCCGGCAACGGCGTGGGACGGAACACCGTCACCATCGCCGTCGGCGACCCGCTCAGCCGCTTCGGCAGGTGCCGTGAGCGCAGCCACTCCAGCAGCTCCGCCCGCCGCCCGGGGCCTTCGGCGTCGATCACCTCCAGGACCAGCCCCCGGTAGGGGTGGTCGAGTGCGTGGAAGTCCCGGGGCCCTGCGGCGCCGTCCCGGTAGACCGTCGCCTCGTGGTCCTGGAACGCGGTGAAGACATGGGTGCGGTCCTGGTAGACCCGCCCGTCGCGGTTCAGCCGCTTGTTGATCCCCACGGTCCACTTCATGTGGTCGTCGTAGCGCCCCCGCGTCACCCAGTACGTGGAGAGGTAGCAGCCGGCCCCGACGGGCGCGGCGACGGCGGACTTCTCCGGGTAGCGCAGTTGCCGGAGCTCCCGGGTGGCCACCCAGCGCCGTCCGGCGAACATCCAGGGCATCGCCATCGCGCCCGCGTAGTAGTGGTCGTCCTCGTACCAGCGGTTGTACGCGTACTCATGGCCCGGGTGCGGCTCCACCATCGTGATCAGCGCGTGGCCCGGGTGCACCCCGTACGGGCCCAGCGCGGCCAGTTCGGCGTACGTGTCGCTGCGCGTCCCGCCCTCGTCCCCTGCTGCGCCCCGCATGCCGCTCCCCTTCCGCACTCCGCCGGAGGCACCTACTCTGACGCCCCGTCAGAAAAACTGCCAGGGCCGGGAGGCACCGATGTTGCTCACGGGGAAGACCGTCGTCGTGTCGGGGGTGGGCGCCGGGCTCGGGCACCAGGTCGCGGCCTCGGTCGTGCGGGACGGGGGCAACGCGGTCCTCGGGGCGCGTACCGCGGCCAACCTCGCCAAGTCGGCCGCCGAGATCGACCCGGAGGGCCGGCACACCGCGCGCCTGCCCGCGGACATCACCGACGAGGCGCAGTGCGAGGCGCTCGCCGCGCTGGCCGTCGAGCGGTTCGGGCGGATCGACGCGGTGGTCCATGTCGCCGCCTGGGACAGCTACTTCGGCGGGATCGAGGACGCCGACCTGGACACCTGGAAGGCGGTCGTCGACGTGAATCTGCTCGGCACCCTGCGGATGACGCGCGCCTGCCTGCCCGCCCTGAAGGAGCGCGGCGGATCGGTCGTCGTCATCGGCACGCAGTCCTCGGTGGCGGCGCCGTCCCAGGTGCGGCAGGCGGCGTACGCCGCGTCCAAGGGGGCACTCACCTCCGCGATGTACTCCATGGCCCGGGAGTTCGGGCCGCACCGGATCCGGGTGAACACCGTGCTGCCGGGCTGGATGTGGGGGCCGCCGGTGCAGGCGTACGTCCAGTTCACCGCGCACACCGAGGGGGTGCCCGAGGCCGAGGTGCTGGGGAGGCTCTCGGCGCGCATGGCGCTTCCGGAGCTGGCCACGGACGGGGATGTGGCGGAGGCCGCCGTCTTCCTTGCCTCCGACCGGGCCCGGTCGATCACCGGGCAGTCCCTGCTGGTCAACGCCGGTGAGCTGATGCGCTGACCCTCTCCTGCGACGATCTCCTCCTTCTCGGCCGCACGGGACCCGCATCCCGTGCGGTCTTTCTGTGCTCTGCGGCGCTCGGTGTCTGCACAGCCTGACGAAGTGCCCGCCCATGGTGTGGCCGCCGTCACGTTCGCGACAACGCCCCCACAGGTCAAGAAAAAGCAAAATCGTTCGACTTACTGATCGCCGTTCACATTTCTGACCGCAGGGGACCTTGACCGAGGCACCGGACAGACGGTTCAATCCCCGAAGTCCCCGCTCCCGCACGGGGACGCCGCTGAACGGCCGTACTGACGAAGTGCGTACCCGTTCACAAGGCGGACCCCAGGAGGGGGCACATGAACAGTCTCGACTGGGTCGTGCTCATCGGCTACTTCGGCGTGATGATCGCGATCGGGCTCTGGTCCCACAAGCGCGTGGACAACGTCAGCGACTTCTTCACGGCCGGCGGCAAGATGCCGTGGTGGCTGTCCGGGATCTCGCACCACATGTCCGGCTACAGCGCCGTGATGTTCACCGGATACGCGGGGATCGCGTACCAGTACGGCGTCACGTCCTTCGTGACGTGGTCGCTGCCGATCGCGATCGGCATCGGCATCGGCGCCCAGCTCTTCGCGCCCCGGCTCAACCGGCTGCGCTCGCGGCTGCACGTCGCCTCGCCGCTCGAATACCTGAAGAACCGCTACAACCTCCCGACCCAGCAGGCGCTGGCCTGGTCCGGGCTGCTGCTGAAGATCGTGGACGTGGGGGCGAAGTGGGCGGCCATCGCCACCCTGCTCTCCGTGTTCACGGGCATCACGCTCACCCAGGGCATTTTCATCACCGGCATCATCACGGCCATCTACTGCACGGTCGGCGGTCTGTGGGCCGACGCCCTCACCGAGCTGGGGCAGTTCGTCATCCAGCTGTTCGCCGGGATCGCGATGCTCGTCACCGCGATGAGCAAGCTGGACGGCTTCAGCACGCTGTGGACGGTGTGGGACAAGCTGCCCGAGGGCCACACGGACCCGACGGCCGGTCCGTACACCGTGACCTTCCTGCTCGCCTACCTCTTCATCAAGACCTTCGAGTACAACGGCGGCATGTGGAACCAGGCCCAGCGCTACATGGCCACGGACTCCGCAGCCTCCGCGACCCGCTCGGCGCGGCTCTCCGCCGTGCTGTGGCTGGTGTGGCCGACGGTGCTGTTCTTCCCGATGTGGTGCGCGCCGCTGCTCGTCCACGCGGAGAAGCCGGACGCCTCGGACAGCTACGCGCTGATGACCGAACAGCTGCTGCCGCACGGGCTGCTGGGCCTGGTCGTCGTCGGCTTCTTCTCGCACACGATGGCCATGTGCTCCTCGGACGCCAACGCGATCTCGGCCGTCTTCACCCGCGACATCGCGCCGGTCTTCTCCAAGGCCGCCCGCAACTGGAGCAGCCGGGCCGGCCTGCTGGCCGCGCGGCTGTCCACGCTGGGCTTCCTGGGGCTGTCGATGGCGCTGGCCACCCAGATCAACTCGCCGACGTTCAAGGACATCATCTCGGTCGTCATCAAGTGGGTCGCCGGTCTGATGGGTCCGATCGCGATCCCGTTCATGCTGGGTCTGCTGCGCAGCTTCCGCAGGTCGGGGCCGACGGCGGCGCTCACCAGCTGGGCGGCGGGGCTGCTGGCGTTCTACTTCACCAACTACAACTTCGACGGTTCGGTGAAGACGGATGTGGCGCTCCAGTACCAGGTGGCGCTGCCGCTGGCGATCTCCCTGGTGCTCTTCGTCCTCATCGGGTTCATCAAGCCGGAGGACACCCCCGAGCGCGACGCGATCATCGACCGCATCAACTCGGACGGCGACGGTACGGAGACCGGCGCGAGCGTGCCGGCCCAGGCCGGACCCGAGGACGTGGCGGCTACGGAGGGCGTGAAGGGGGCGAAGGGCGTGCGGGACTGACGCCCTTGCCGACCCGCGACGGCTGTCCCGCAGCCCGTGCCGCTCAGCCGCGCGGGTAGCGGGACAGCCAGCCCTGCGCGGCGGCGGCCGGGCTGTGCAGCGCGGGGCCCTGGGTCATCTCCATGGCGAAGTCGTCGGCGAGTTCGAGGAGGGTGGCCCGCCCCTCCAGCTCCGCGAGCCAGGCCGGCGGCAGCGCGGTCTCGCCGTGCAGCGCGCCGAGCAGCGCCCCGCACAGCGCCCCCGTGGCCGAGGAGGGGCCGCCGTGGTTCACGGCGAGCCGCAGCCCGTGCCGTACGTCCTCCCCGACCAGGGCGCAGTACACCGCGACGGCGAGCGCCTGTTCGGCGGAGTCCTCGGCGCCCAGCGACTCGATGAGCGCGGGGCCCGGGATGCCCTGGCGCACGGTGCCGAGAGCCTGTCGGAGCGCCTCGGTGACGGGCTCGTGGCCGGGCCGCTCGGCCAGCAGCACCAGCGCGTGCTGCACGGACCCGTCCAGCGTCTCGCCGCGCGCGAGGCCGTGCACCAGAACGGCGAACGCGCCGGCGGAGAGCAGTGCGGTGGGGTGTCCGTGGGTGTGCGCGGCGCACTCCACGGCGAGCTGGAAGACGAGCTGCGCCTCCCAGCCGACGAGCAGCCCGAAGGGCGCGGACCGGGTGAGCGGGGCGGAGTCGTGCGCGGTGGGGTTCTTGGGGCGCTCCAGGGTGCCCATGATCTCGTCGCCGAAGCCGCCCAGGCACTCCCGGGTGGGGGCGCGGCGGGCGTAGAGCCACTCCTGCGCGGCGAGCCAGCCGTTGTCCTTGCGGCGTTCGTCGGGGCCCCAGTCGTGCTGGGTGGCGGCCCAGCGCAGATGGGCGCGGTGCACGTCGGTGGGCGGGTGCCAGGCGCCGGTGTCGCGGCGGACCTGGGCGCGGATCAGCCCGTCGACGGTGAACAGGGTGAGCTGGGTGGCGGCGGTGACGGTGCCGCGTCCGCCGTGGGCGGGGACGAAGTCGGTGACCGCGTCGGCTCCGTGGGCCGCGCGGATCTCCTCCAGCGTGAGGGCGCTGACGCCCGCGCCGAGGGCGTCGCCGATGGCCCCGCCGAGCAGGGCGCCGCGCACCCGGCTGCGGAAGTCCTGCTGTTCGGCACGGCCCCAGACAGCCGTGGTCCCCGTGCTCACCGTGCCACCTCCCCGTCGGTCCCTGATCCGATTCCGTGTACGACTGCGCGGTAACTGCGCAGCACTGTAATCGAACGGGAACGGACGGTTCAGGGCCGCGGTGGCACGGGAACGGGAGGCGGCCCCCGGCCGGCCAAATCCCGTTGTGCGGCCCGCCCGCCCGGCGCGATGATCGCGCGATGGCATCTCCGAACCCCGACGGCCGCGCCGGTATCGACGCCGCCCTCGTGCAGCAGCTGGTGTCCGCGCAGTTCCCGCAGTGGAGCGGGCTGCCCGTGACCCCGGTGGAGATCGACGGCTGGGACAACCGCACGTACCGCCTCGGCGACACCATGACGGCCCGCCTCCCGACCGCCGCCGGGTGCGTCCCCGCCGTGGAGAAGGAGCACCTCTGGCTGCCCCGGCTGGCGCCCTCGCTGCCGGTCCCCGTTCGCCCGGTGCTGGGCCTGGGCGCCCCCGGCGAGGGCTATCCCTTCCCGTGGTCGGTGCGCGGCTGGCTGGACGGCGAGACGGCGGCCCGGGCCCGCATCGACGACCTGCCCCGGTTCGCGGTCGCCGTGGCCGGCTTCCTCCTCGCCCTCCAGCGCTGCGAGGCGACGGGCGGCCCGCCGGCCGGGGCGCACAGCTGGTACCGGGGCGCGTCACCGGCGTACTACGACGAGGAGACCCGGCGCTGCCTGGCCGCACTGGAGGGGCGCGTCGACACGGACCGGGCACGCACCGTCTGGGAGGCCGCGCTCGCCGCCGAGTGGCGCGGGGAGCCCGTGTGGTTCCACGGCGACATCGCGTCGGGCAATCTGCTGGTCAGGGGCGGCGAGCTGTCGGCCGTCATCGACTTCGGCACGTCGGGGGTCGGCGACCCGGCCTGTGACCTGGTGATCGCGTGGGGGATGTTCGAGGGCGCGGCCCGGGAGGCGTTCCGGGAGGCGGTCGGCCAGGACGCGGGCACCTGGGCGCGGGCCCGGGGCTGGGCGCTGTGGAAGGCGCTGCTGAACCTGACGGGCGACGCCGGGGCGGACCCGGGGCGGGCGGCGAACGAACTCAGGGTGATCGACGCGGTGCTGGCCGACCACGAACGGTCCGGCTGAGCCGGAGCCCCGCGTCGGAGCCCCGGCGGGCTTGGTGCCGCCACCCGGGCCGATCCAGGCGGTACTCGGCAGGTGCACCCCCGCGCAGGGAGCGCACCGGCTCGGCGGCGGTCTGCGCCCGGGGCGGGGCCGAGGCCCGGCCGCCCGAGCCGATCGCGCCCCAAGGGCTGTCCCGCAATTCCTGGTCGATCAGCGCGCGGCGTCAGATGCGGTGCATCGCAAGGCGGAGAGGCGCCCGCATACCGGATGCATTCGGGCGTTTCGACAACGCGGCGAGGTGCCGTAGCTGTCGTCGTGCGCCCGCCAGGATTTGCAGGACAGCCCTTGGGTGGAAGCCGACGGACAGCTGGGCGCCACGACCGCCAGGACGTGCGCCGCGCCCGCGGCCTGCCCTCTAACTGGTCATGCTCCGTGCGGCGGAGTACACGTCGAGCACGGCCAGGCAGAGCGGGACGAGGGCGAGGAGGAGGACCACCTCGGCCAGGTCGGAAAGACGTCCCCAGAAGGGGGAGAGGCCCCGCTTCGGGATGATCAGGGCGATGCCGACCGACAGGGCGGCGCCGGCGGTGACGGCTGCGGCGAGCCACAGGGTACGGATGTCGAGCGGCCCCCGGTCCTGTTCCGTCAGGAGCTTCATGACGGCGTCGGCCGGCGGGTTGAGCGACAGTCCCAGCACCAGCAGCCCCAAGGCCGCGAGGCCCGCGCCAAGTACGGCGGCCACCTGGGCGGTATAACGGAAGAGCCGGGCCCGCAGCAGCATGGCCAGGCCGGCGACCAGCGCGAGGGTCTGGCCCCAGACGCCGTCGGAGAAGCCCAGGACGGCGGCGGACGCGACCACCACCACGCAGCAGCCTCCGGCGAGGCCCAGCAGCAGTTCGTGCCCGCGCCGGGCCTGGGCCGCGATGCGTTCGGCGTCGACGGGGCCGCTCTCCCCGGTGCCCGGCGCGTTGTCGAGATCGGCCTCCGTCATGGGGCGGGGAGCGGCGTAGCCGATCGGCAGATGGGCCACCCGCGCGGAGAGCCCCGGCAGGAAGGCGATGGCGCCGATCGCGACGACGGCGCAGACGGCGGCGGTCTCGCTGGGGCGGGCCTCGGTGAGGATCGAGCAGAACGTCGCGAGGGTGCCGACCGCCGAAGCGAAGACCACGGCGACGAAAGGCGCGTCGCCGGACGGCATCGCGGCGACCAGCCCGGCGGAGACGCAGAGCACCGCGGCACAGCCGAGCATGAACTGAAGACGCCCGATGCCCTCGCCCGGGTCGAGCGCGAGAAGCCCGGACCCCGCGATCATCAGGTGCGGCAGGGCCGCGAGTCCGAGTGCGGTCGCGGAGGCCCGGTCGCCGTAGTTGCGCGCCCGGACGCCGGCGAGCACGACGAGGAGCGTGCCGACGACGGCGGCGACGATGCCAGGCAGGCCGTGCATGTCGTGCTGGACCGGGTCCGCGAACCAGAGCACGAAGCCCATGAGTACGAGAAGGAGCGCGCCGCCGAAGAGGCCGGAGACGTGGAACAGCTGGTCGCTCCAGAGCGCGCGGTCGCGCCGGACGGCGGACGCGACGGCGTCCGCGACATCGTCGAAGACGGCCGGAGGGAGCGACTCCGCGAAGGGCCGGAGCCGCAGGACGTCCCCGTCGAGGACGCGCTGTACGGCCAGCGGCCGGGTGATGTCCAGGAGGGTTCCGTCGCGGCGGACCAGGTGGTACCCCGGGGGCACTCCCGGCGGGGTGGCCTGGCCGGACAGCCGCAGGATCTCCGGGAGGAGATCGGCGACGACGACATCGTCCGGAAGGGCGACGTCGATGCGACTGTCCGGTGCCACGACCGTTATTCGGCAGAAACCGGTCGTCAGGGTCGAACTCACCTGAATGTTCCCCTCGTTCGCTGTGCGCCGCGCTTCCGGGCAGGGGCGCCACCCTATCGGTGGCACCCCCACGCACTGCACGTAGGATTGTCGACGCGCGGAGGTAGGTCGCTGCCACGGGGGTGCCGGCCCACAACTCTCCGGGCCGCACTGAGGGATTGATTCGCCGGTGACCCAGATCGTCGTCAAGCGCCCGCCTCGAGCCATGCCACCTGAGACATCCGCGGCGGAACTGCGGCTCGAATCGCCCCCTGAACTGCCTCGTGGGCAGCAGGAGGGCATGGCCATGCAGCTCCTGCCGATGCTCGGCATGGGCTCGTCGGTGGTGTTCTTCTTCATGCCCGGCTCGCAGCCGTTCATGAAGATCATGGGCGTCATGATGCTGCTGTCGACCGTGGCCATGGCGATAGCCCAGGTGATGCGGTACCGCAAGGGGACCCAGGGCGAGGCGTCGGAAGGGCGCCGGGACTACCTGAAGTACCTCGCGCAGACCCGGCGGAAGGTACGCGGGACCGCGCGTGTCCAACGCGACGCGCAGTTCTATCTGCACCCTGATCCGGACCAGTTGTGGTCGCTGGTCGTCGGCGGCGAGCGGCTCTGGGAGCGCCGGATCACCGACGACGACTTCGGGCAGGTCCGTGTCGGCCTGGGCGCGCAGCAGCTGTGGACGCCGCTCGTCGCGCCGACCACCGCGCCGGTGGACGAGCTGGAGCCGCTGTCGGCCGGTGCCATGCACCAGTTCCTGGCCGCCCACGCTTCGGTGGACCGGCTGCCGATGGCGGTGTCCCTGCGCGCCTTCTACCACGTCGTGGTCTCCGGCGACCCGGTGTCGGTGCGCGGCAACGCGCGCGCCATGGTCTGCGGGCTGGTCGCGCTGCACTCGCCCGAGGACCTGGTCGTCGCGGTCGTGGCGTCCACGGACGTGGCGGACCAGTGGGACTGGGCGAAGTGGCTGCCGCACGCCCAGGCCCCCGGCTCGTCCGACGGGGCCGGCACCAAGCGGCTGTTCAGCGACGACCTGACCGAGGTCGAGACGCTGCTCCACCACACCCTGGACGGCCGATCCCGCTTCAACCGCGAGGGCAGCCCGCTCCTGGACCAGCCGCACGTGGTCCTCGTGCTGGACGGCGGGGTCGTCCCGCAGGACTCGCTGTTCGCCTCCGCCGAGGGCCTCCAGGGGGTCACCGTCGTGGAAGTCGTCCCGGAGGAGCTGGACGAGCCGCGCGGCGGACTGCACATCGCCGTACGTCCGGGCCGGCTGCGGCTGGAGTCGGCCAGCGTCTCCTACCACGGAACACCCGATCTGCTGCCCGTCGAGACCGCGGAGGCCCTGGGCCGGCAGCTCGCCCCGTTCCGGATGGGCGGCGGCGGGGACGACGACGAGCCGCTGCTCGCCAACCTGGACTTCACGGACCTGCTGGGCATCGGCGACCCCGCCGCGGTGGACACCAACACGGTGTGGCGGCCTCGTTCGACGGCCGAGCGGCTGCGGGTACCGATCGGTGTCGGCGAGGACGGCTCCCCTGTCATGCTCGACCTCAAGGAGGCCGCGCAGGAGGGCATGGGCCCGCACGGGCTGTGCGTGGGCGCGACCGGGTCCGGCAAGTCCGAACTGCTGCGCACCCTGGTGCTGGGCCTCGCGGTCACCCACTCGTCGGAGACCCTCAACTTCGTCCTCGCCGACTTCAAGGGCGGGGCCACCTTCGCCGGGATGTCCGAGCTCCCGCACGTCGCCGCGGTCATCACCAACCTGGCGGACGACCTGACCCTGGTCGACCGCATGCGGGACTCCATCACCGGTGAGCTCCAGCGCCGCCAGGAGCTGCTGCGCTCGGCGGGCAACTACGCCAACCTCACCGACTACGAGAAGGCACGCGCCGCCGGGGCCCCGCTGGAGCCCCTGGCCTCACTGGTCCTGGTGATCGACGAGTTCAGCGAACTGCTGACCGCCAAGCCGGACTTCATCGACATGTTCATCCAGATCGGCCGCATCGGGCGGTCCCTGGGCGTGCACCTGCTGCTGGCCTCGCAGCGGCTGGAGGAGGGCCGCCTGCGCGGCCTGGACACCTACCTCTCCTACCGGATCGGGCTGCGGACCTTCTCCGCCGCCGAATCCCGTACCGCGCTGGGCGTGCCGGACGCCTACCACCTGCCGTCGGTGCCCGGTTCCGGGTTCCTGAAGTTCGGCACCGAGGGGATGACCCGCTTCAAGGCCGCATACGTGTCGGGGACGTACCGCCCCGGGGCCGCGCCGGTCTCCGACAACGGGGAGCTCGCCATTGACCGCCGCCCGGTCCTGTTCACCGCCGCCCCGGTGCCCGTGCACTACCCCGAGCCCGAGCCGAACGTGCCCTTCGTGCCCGGCCGGGCGACCCCGGACGCGCTGGCGGACACCGTCCTCGACGTCATCGCCCGCCGCCTGGAGGGCCAGGGCCCCCTCGCCCACCAGGTGTGGCTGCCGCCGCTCACCGAGGCGCCCTCGGTCGACCGGATGCTGCCGCCGCTCGCGGTCACGCCCGAACGCGGCCTGCACGCGCCGGAGTACCAGCGCAACGGCGCGCTCGTCGTGCCCTTCGGGCTGGTGGACAAGCCGTTCGAGCAGCGTCGCGACTCCCTCGTCCGGGACTTCTCCGGCGCCGCGGGCCACATGCTGGTCGTGGGCGGCCCGCGCTCCGGCAAGTCCACCCTTGTCCGCTCCCTCATCAGCGCCTTCGCCCTGACCCACACCCCGCACGAAGTGCAGTTCTACGGAATGGACTTCGGCGGCGGCGGTATGGTCGCCGTCGACGGCTTGCCGCACGTCGGAGGGGTAGCCTCCCGGCTCGATCCGGAGAAGATCCGCCGCACGGTCGCCGAGGTCGCCGGCATCCTCAACCGGCGCGAGGCGTTCTTCCGGGACAACAACATCGACTCCATCGTCACCTACCGCCGGCTGCGCGCGGCAGGACAGCTGCCGGGCGAGGCGTGGGGCGACGTCTTCCTGGTCATCGACGGCTGGCAGTCCTTCAAGACGGACTACGAGTTCCTGGAGCCCGTCGTCGCCGACATCGCGGCCCGGGGCCTCGGCCTCGGCGTCCACCTGATCGCCACCGTCTCCCGGTACATGGAGATGCGCGCCGCGCTCAAGGACCAGCTGCTCAACCGCCTGGAGCTGCGCCTCGGCGACCCGACCGACTCCGAACTGGACCGCAAGGTGGCCAAGAACGTCCCCGTCGGTACCCCGGGCCGCGGCCTGACGGCGGAGCGGCTGCACTTCATGGGCGCCCTGCCCCGCATCGACGACTCGGCGGGCGGGGGCGGGGACGACCTCTCCGAGGCCACGGCCGCCTTCGTCAAGGCCATGAACGACAACTGGCCGGGCCCGCACGCCCCGGCCGTCCGGATGCTGCCCCGGATGCTGTCCGCGCGCGACCTGCCGGCCGGCCCCGACCCCACACGCGGCGGGGTCGCGATCGGCATCGACGAGATGAACCTCGCACCGGTGTACATCGACTTCGACACGGACCCGCTGTTCGCGGTCTTCGGTGAGTCGGAGTCCGGCAAGACAGCCCTGCTGCGACTGCTCATCAAGCAGATCACCGCCCGCTACACCCCGCAGGAGGCCCTGATCTGTGTCGGCGACTACCGGCGCAGCCTGCTGGAGGTCGTGCCCGAGCCGTACCTGGTCGGCTACGCGACGACGCAGAACGCGTTCGAGTCGTACCTCGGCGACATGAACACCCTCATCACCAGCCGCACCCCGGGGACGGACGTGACCCCGCAGCAGCTGCGCAACCGCAGCTGGTGGCGCGGGCCCCGGGCGTTCATCGTCGTGGACGACTACGACCTGGTGGCCACGTCCTCCGCCAACCCGCTGGCCCAGCTGGTCGACAACCTGCCGTTCGCCCGTGACACCGGCGTCAACTTCATCATCGCGCGCAGCAGCGCGGGCGCCGGCCGCTCCTCGTACGAACCGTTCATGCAGCGCTTCAAGGAGCTGGGTGCGCAGGGCGTAATCCTGTCCGGCCACCCCAGCGAGGGCGAACTCCTCGGCACCGTGAAGGGCCGCCCGCTGCCCCCCGGCCGGGGCATGTTCGTCGCTCGCCGGGGCAACCCGGCGCTGATCCAGACGGGGTGGCTGGAGCCGGAGGGGGACTGACGGGGCGACGCGCCCCGGAGCAGCAAGAAGGGGCCGCCCCGTGACGGGCGGGCGGCCCCTCTTTCGCGTTCTGCCCGGCTATGCCGGAACGGCGGCCCTCAGAGCGACCGGACCAGTTCGAGAGCCAGGGGAAGGGGGCAGAGGGGGTGCGCACGCCTGAGACGGCGGACAGCCGCCAGTGCGCCCTTCTCGTCACGGAGCCGGCGGAGCTCCGCCTCGTCCGTCACCAGCAGCCGCAGTTCCCCGACGGACGCGAACTGCGCGGCCCACTCACTGCGGCGCCTCCGCTGCGCGTATCCCTCAGCCCAGCCCGGGAGGAACGCACCCAGCAGGAACAGGGCAAGCAGCAACGCCACACTGTCCGGCTGACGGAAAAAGGCCACGTAGTAGCAGGCCAGGCCGGCGCACCAGAGCGTGGCCCGTATCCAGGTCGTGCGGGACACCCGCGCACCACCATCGGCGTGCGGGCTCACAGGGCCTTGACCAGGGACACCGCCACGTCCAGCGGGAGGCGGGGGTGTTCGCGCTTGACCTCGCGGACCGCGTGCGCCGCGCCCTTCTCGTCGCGGATGCGGCGCAGGGCCGGCGCGTCGACGGCCTCGCGCAGGGCTTCGAGGGAACCGAAGTTCTCCGCGTACCAGGCGTGTTGTTCCGCCCGTCGCCTGCCCGGCGTCTGCCAGGCCGCACGACCCTCGGCCGCCAGAGGGCAGCCGACGGCGAGGACCATGCAGAGGATCCAGACCGCCGGGTCGAGCCCCTCCTTCAGTGAGAAGAACAGACCCACCAGAGCCACCAGGCCGACGGCCCAGAGGACTACTCGGAATGCACGCATGATGTCACCTGTCTGTTCGTCCGAGAGGCCCGTGCCACCCGGTCGTCTACTGGGGCGAGGCCCCAGTATCGGACGGGTTCAGGCGCCTGGCGCGGCAACCGGCCAGTGGCCGTTGGGGTACGTCGTCATGTCGCGCGCCTCGCCCTCGATGGCGGCCATCTGCTGGGCCTGCGCGCCGAGCAGCGCGGCCAGCGCGGTGACGGCGGTGATGATGTAGCCGATGCTCACCGACGTGTCGCCGACGATGAGGGCAGCACCCGCCCACGAGAACACGACCGAACCCAGCGCCGCGATCGCACCGATCATGGTGACGATGTACTGGGCCAGGATGACGGCGAGCGACACGTAGAACGCGGCGCCGGCGGTCGTGCACAGCGCCAGTCCGGTGGCCACCTTGTCCGCGGTCGTGCCGATCTTCGCGGCGGCGATCGGCTGGGCCTTCACCGCGTTGGTGTAGGAGGTGGCGGCCTCGCCGGTCCAGTGCTTCAGCGACTGGAGTTGGTCGGCGGTGGTGGTGCCGGCCACCTCGGAGGCGCCCCCGCGGATCTCGGACTGCCAGGTCCAGGTGTGGATGGCCATGTAGACGGGCGCCGCCACGCCCTCCATGAGCTCCTTCAGCTTGCCGAGGACCCAGTTGCCGAACTCGATGACCTTGTTGGCGGCCCAGATCAGAGCGTCCCCGATGAAGTCGGGAACATACCAGTGGTTCGCCGTGGATTCGGCCTTCGGGCCGACCTGGCTCACCTTCTCCGAGAGCGTCTGTATCCCGGTGGTCAGCTTCTGTGTGGTCGCCTCGTACTGTGCGGCGTTGAAAGCCATGAAATTCCCCGTCTAGTAAGCGTGGTCCACGTGGTGCTTGGTGTCTACCTCGTGCGCGTCGTAGGCCTTGGCGTTCTTGTACAGCGCGGAGCTCACCGCCGCCATCTGCACCTCGCCCTCCGCACTGCGTGCGGAGACCTGTTCGACCACGGCTCCGTACGCCGAGACGAGGAGCTGGAAGACGCCGGCCTGGAGCCGGTTCATCCTCGTGCCCTCGACCGCGTTGTGCACCGCTTTCATCGCGCTGCTCTGCTCGTCCCACATGACCGCGTCGGTGCGCAGCCCATCGGTGATGACCTTGAGGTCGGGATCACCCAATGCAGTCAGTCCCTTCGGAAATCATTCGGCAAGGCGCCGCGGATCGCTGAGAATGGCCAGTGCTTCGTGCAGCAGGCTGTCGAGCTGGAGGCGGCCCGCGCCGTCCTTGGCGGCGGCCTCCAGTTCGCTCAGTTGGCTACGGGCACCGGCCAGGGCCTCCTCGAAGGCCTGGTTGAGCCCGATGGACGTCTGCTTCGCCGCCCACTGCGGGTCCACCTCGCAGGAGAGCAGGGCCCCCTTCGTGACGGTGATGACGACCCGGTGCGCCGTGGATCTGCCGACGGCCCGGGGCGGCTCGGCGACCGTCGTCGCCATCTGTTGCACCGCGTCGAGCGCCGACAGCGCGTCCTCGGTCACCTCGTCGAGGCTTCGGGGTACGACATGGCGCAGATCCGGTCCGGGAGGCGTCGCCGGCGGGAAGGCCGTCGAGGGGGGAGGCCCGGGCAGAGCGAGTGAGCGGTCCACCTGCCCGGCCGTGGACTGCCAGTCCGCCTGGTCGAAGGCGCGGGCGACGCCCTCCATCCGCGCACTCATCGCCGTCCCGTACGCGTCGAGCACGGCCGCGCCGATGACCTCGGGGCCCTGTCTGCGCTGCCAGTCGGAGGCGGCCTTGATGGATTCCGGAATCCCGTCCGCCGCCAGCGATACGGTCACGGCGCCCTGGGCGTCCGTTCCCTCGCCGCCCTGAGGCATGCGGTTCTGCATGTCCGTCATCAGGTTCTGCAGGTTCTGCGCCTGCTGCTGGAACTGCTGCAACCCTGCCAGGAACTCCTGGTCCACGGTGTTTCCTCCGGCCTGTGTACGTAGGTGGGGGTGGTGCGACGGAGACCGCTCAGTGCCGGGGGCCGGTACTCCTCCGGCGCACCAGGAGCACCGCACCGACGACGACGATCACGGCCGCGACCGCACCGACGACGATCCAGACGGCCGTGTCCGTGCCGCCCTGTCCGTCGTCGTTCTTCGCCGCTGGGGTGGCGGCGGGTTGGGACTTCTTCGAGGGGGCCGCGGAAGCGGAGACGCCGGGCGACGGGGACGCGGTTGCGCGGGCCGCGACCAAGGGGTTCACGTCGGCGGGGCCCGGGTCGGCCTTGCCGCCGAGGACGGCGATCCGGGGACGGACGGTGCCGTAACCGAGGTAGCGGCTGGGGACCTTGCCCTCCGTCGGTCTGCCTGCGGTGTTCATGAGGACGCGGAGGACCTGGTTGCCAGTCCAGTCGGGGTGTTGGGACCAGATGAGGGCGGCGGAGGCGGAAGTGATTGCGGTGGCCTGGCTGGTGCCCCAGCTGCTGCAGTAGCCGGCCATGCCGCCGCCGCACAGAATCGGGATGTCCTTGCCCGGGGCGGCGAGCGCCACCTGGGGACCCGACACCGAGAACTTCGTCACCGAGGACGTCTTGTCGACCGCTCCGATACCCGCGACGCCAAGGCTTGCCGCAGGGTAGGCAACGTCGTTCTCCTTGTCGCCCCGGTTGCCGGTACCCGCAAGAAGGAGCTTCCCACGCTTCACGGCGTAGTCAACCGCCTGCTGGATCCGGTCCAGCTGGTCATCACTCGGCGTGAAACCCTCGTAGGCCAACGACATGTTGATAATCCGGGCCTCGCTGTCGGCGGCGTACCGGATGGCCTCGACCAAGGCCGGAATGCTGTTGGTACCCGACTCCTTCGACGACCCGAAGACGGTGAGCGGGAGGATGCGCGCGTCGGGCGCGAGGCCCTTCACACCCTGGTCATTCGCACCGTTGCCGGCGATCAGCATCGCCATGGCGGTTCCGTGCCCGTCCGTGTCCTTGTGCGCTCCCCGCTCGGGCTCCACGAAGTTCCTGCCCTTGAGTACCTTCCCCGTCAGTTCGGGGACGGAGGGAATCACCCCGGTGTCGAGCAGAGCGACGGTGATCCCCTTGCCGGTGCTGGCCTTCCACATGGCCGGGGCCTGCATGCGGTCCAGGTACCACTCGCGGTCTCGCATGCTGTCCGCGCTCGCGGCCGGGGCGACGGCGCCGCCCAGGAGGAGCAGGGCGCCGCCCAGCGCGGACACCACCGCCGACGTCCGCCCGCGCCGTCGCCAGACCGTTGACCTCATGCCACCCACTCGTATTCTGTCCGCCCCACCGGTGCGGTGCTCGTATACCGGCTGCTAGTCGATCACGGGCGGGACCACGTCGTCCCCCGTGGCCCAGGTCTCCTCGTCCTCTTCGAGGTAGTCCGGGTTCTCGCCGTCGCGCCGCTTGGGACGCCTGCGAGCGCTTTGGGACCCGCCCATCGCACCGCCCATCGGACCCATGGCACCCGGGCGCGCGGTTTCGCGGACGAGGCCGCTGCCGCCGGGCGTGAACTCCCGCCCCGCACCGATACCGCGCGCTTCCCGCACTGCGGCGCCGGACTCGGTGACCAGGCGCCGCGAACCGCCGGCTCCGCCACGCCCCGCGGGCGAGCCGACCGCGCCCACACCGTGACCGCCCATCATCGAGCGGCCGGCCGTCGGACGCTCGCTGCCGATGACCGTGCCGCGTTGTCCGCCCGCGACAGGGCCGGTCAAGGGCCGGCCCGGCGTACCGCCGTGGATGCCGGGGGTACGGACGCTCTCGCCGCCGCCCCTGCCCACCGGGGAGACCGGAATGGTGCGCCGGTTCCCGTCGACGCCAGGACCGACGGGCATCGTCCGCCGGTCTCCGGGGCCGGTCGGGAGCGGCTGCGGGGGCAGGACCACGGGCGGGACGGTGTTCTGCCCGCCACCGCCGACCGGAGTGACCGGAGGACCGCTCGTGGGCGGGGTCGCCGTGACCGGCGGGGCCTCCGGCATCGTCACGGTGTCGATGTCGGTGCCGGTGTTGTCGGTGGTGTCGGGCACCACAGGATCCACGCCCACGTGATGCGGCGTGTGGGTGGACACGCCGGCGACGGAGGACGAACCACCGTCAACAGGCTGCACGGTGACGGAGTGGTGGCCGACCGAGCCCCCTGTGCTCGGCACACCGGACACCGAGTGAATGGCGGGGTTGCCCCCGGAAGATCCCCCGTAGCTCGTCTTCCCGCCGTCGACCGGGCTCTTGGGCAGCACCGCCTCCGGCAGCGGCTTGAAGACCGGCTCCTCCTGCGAGGAGATCGTCTGCTGCGCCATTATGTAGTACGAGGCGAGCTTGTTCATCTGCGGAATCGCCTCGTTGCGCGCCTTGTCAACGGCCTCGAGCCGGGCCTTCTCCTTCGCCTCGTCCGCGTAGCACACGGACGTGGCGTCGGAGTGGCCCTGGATGACCTTGCTGACCTCGCTGAGCGCCTGGCCGGCCGTCTGCAGCGAGGTGCCCGCGGCGCCGGCGTAGTCGGCCAGCTTGATGGTCTCCTTGGCGAAGTCGTCGCCCCACTCGCGGAAGGCGTCGCCGCCCTTGCCCTTCCAAGTGGTGCGGCTGACATGTTCCTTCAGCTCGGTGCCGATCTTCTCTATCTCGGTCTGCGCGTCGATCAGCGCCGTACCGCGGCCCATGATCGCCGTGGGGTCAACGCTGCGGACCATGGCGAGCATGTCCTCGTACGACATGTTCTCGAAGTCCGTCGTGAGGTAGCAGGCGTTGAGCGGCGGCAGTTTGCCCTTGTCCCCCATGGTTATCCCTCTCCCCCGTTCACTTCACGTGCCTACAGGCCGTCCTGGCCGCTGGACGAGCCCGTGTCGTCGGGCCTGTCGTCCTTCGGCAGTCCGGTCTCCGGGTCCGTACCCGGCTTCCGGTAGCTGACCTCGACGCGCTTCTGGATGGCCTGGAGGCGCTCCGCGTACTCCTGGTCGACGTTCTGGTACCCGCGGTCGGCCAGGTCGACCGTGATGCCCATCGCCTCCAACTGCTCGCCGAGCGTCTTGGAGAGCTCGGTCAGGCGCGTGTGTACCAGGTCATAGGCGCCGGAGAGCCCGGTGGCCTCCGGGAAGCCCGTGCCGTACGCGGCGACGGTGACCTTCTGCTCGGTGATGCGGGTGTGTGCGGCCGGCGAGCCGTCGAGCGCGGTGAGGAGCTTGTCCACCCGCGTCTTGAAGCTCTTCAGGGACTCGCTCGGCGTGTCCAGGTCCGGGGCGCCCTTGCCCTCGCCGTTGTCGGGCAGCGGCGGGTCGTCCGGAAGATGGGATCCCATGGAAACGCCTCCCCTAGAGTGCCGTGGGCCCGCAGGCGTGGGTGCGGGACGCGGTGTCCGCGCCCCGCACCCACGGCGTGCCGGTTCCGTTGTGGTTCATCTGCGCCTGGGTCAGCCGTGGAAGCGGCGGGACTGCGCCAGGTCGTTGGCGTGGTAGCCCTCGGTCGCTTCCATGAGCTTGGTCGAGATCTTCAGCAGCGTGTCGTGCATGTGGTTGACCTTGACGTCCCAGCCGCTGTGGCGGTCGTAGAACGCGCGCTGGGTCTCACCGTCCCAGGTGGCGACGACGGCCTTGACCCGGCGGTTCAGATCGTCCAGCTGGCCCTTGATGGTGTTGGCGGTGGTCTTGACCTGGTTAGAGGCCTCGACGACCCCGGAGTACGTGATCTCCATGGAACGGTCTCCTGACGCGAAGGTGCGGAATGAGGACGGGACGGGCCGGGCCGGCTGTTACGAGACCTGGAACCGGTCCAGGATGCCGTTGCTGCCCGTGTGGTCGACGCCGTCGATGCCCTTGAAGCTGTTCAGACGCTCGACCTCCTCGGCGTCGAAGCCGTCGCGGCTCATCTGGACGGCCTCGTGGGTGAACGCCAGGAGCTCTTTCAGGTTGCGCACGTCAAGGTTCACCTGCGTCTGGAGGCCGTTGTACGCGTTGGCCGCGACGCCCTTCCAGTGGCCTTCGACGGAGTCGATGACCGCGTTGAGCGCGGTGATCCTGCTCTCCAGCGTGTCCTGCATGTGGCCGAGATCCTTGATCAGCTGGTTGATCTCTCCGGCTGAAAGCTTGAGCTTGTCTCCCATAGCGCATCTTCCCCCATGAATTGGATGTTGCGGGCTGTCGGGCCGCCGGCCAGCGCGTCCGGATCGGACCGCATATTTGCGACTGTCACTTTAACTGCGATGGCCAACGATTCCAACTTGCTTTCGTTTGCAGCAAGTTGTTTTTCCTTCACCTATTCACGGACGGCTCCGGCCCCGCGCCAAGACCGCGACTCCCGCGACCACCGCGACGAGGAGCCCCGTCGTGGCCAGCACGTAGGACGAGATCCGAGCCATCCGTTCCCGCCTGGTTTCACGCAGCTGGAGCGCCACCGGTTCCGGCCCCGCAGGACCGTCCGAGACCGCGCGGTCCGGAGTGGGCGCGTTCACCGGGTGCTCGTCGTCGGTGAGGGCACGCACCGGGTCCACCACCCCCCAGCCGATGAAGTCGTCCCGGCCGTTCACCGCGCGCTCGGCCGTCTGCTCGATCTGGGCCACCACCTGGGCCTGCGTCCAGCGCGGGTGCTCGGCCCGGATGAGGGCGGCCACGCCGGCGACGTACGGCGCCGAGAAGCTGGTGCCGTTGTCGACGCACTGGCCTCCCTTCGGCACGGTGGACACCATGTCGACGCCCGGCGCCGCGACCCCGACGAAGTCACCGGTCTGGGAGAACGGCGCCCGCTCGTCGTTGCGGTCCGACGCCGCCACCGCCAGCACGCCCGGGTACGCCGCCGGGTACGTCTTCTTGACCTCGGCGGTGAGCCCGTCGTTGCCCGCGGAGGCGACCACCACGATGTCGTCCTTCAAGGCCTCGCGCACCGCGCGCTCCAGGTCGGAGTCGGCCGGCAGGGGCTTGGCGGTGTCCTGCGAGATGTTGATGACCCGGGCGTTCTCCTTGATGGCGTGTCGGATCGCCTCGGCCATCGTCGCGGCGGTGCCGTTGCCCTTGTCGTCGTTCTGCCGGATGGGGACGATCGTCGCCTCGGGGGCGATGCCCACGAAGCCGGTGCCGGTGCGCGGGCGGGCCGCGATGATGCCGGCGACCTTGGTGCCGTGGCCGACGACGTCGGTCGTGCCGTCGCCCCGCCTGGCCTTGCCCTTGGCCTTCGTACCGTCCGGGTTCAGCGGCGGGAGCAGGTCTGTGCCGGAGCTCCGGTCGACGGCGGACTTCAGCTGGGGGTTGGCGGTGTCCACCCCGGTGTCGATCACCGCGACCCGGACGCCCTTGCCCTTGGTGTCCTGCCAGAGCTGGTCGAAGACCAGCCGCTGGAGCGACCAGGGGCGGCCCTGGATCTGCTCCGGCATCGGGAACGTGCACTCGCCGCTGCCCTCGGCGCCCGTTTGCGGAACGGAACCCTCGGCCGCCGCGGGCACCGCCGGAAATGCCGACAGAACAACACTTGCCGCGCATGTCAGAAGCAGTACGGCGGCTGCGGAACGAACCGGAGGACGAGATACGGAACGAACTCCGGAAGGAGCCTGGCAACGGAATACAGCGAGGTTGATCATTTCGCGCTTCCCCCTCATCCGTCGTCAGGAACTCTGCGGCTGCTTGGCGCTGTTGGTGTCGAGGCGGGGCCCCTTGGGCAGCAGACTCGACCAGTTCTCCGGCACCGGCAGCGGCTTCACGTCCTTGTACCCGAGCCTGATCTGCGCCTTGTTGACCTCGGCGATCCGCTCCTCGGGTGACTCGGGCTCCGCGCTCTCACCGATCTTCGAGGGGCCGGCGCTGCTGTCGTTGTTGGTCTGCACGGCGTACCGCAGCCCGGTGTCCGTCACCAGGAAGATCGACCCGGTGCCCGGCGACGCCCCGCTGAACTGCCGGTACAGCACACCGCTGCCCGGGGTCACGTACGCGCTGGTGGCGCCGTCCAGGAAGCTCACCGGGTAGCGGGTACCGGCCCAGGTCGTCAGCCTGGGCACGCCCTTGGAGTCGACCCCGTGCAGCACGTTGCAGACGGTCCCGGTCGCGACGACCGTGTCATTGGCCTGGGCCGGGACGCTCTTGGGCCAGCCCTTCGACGCGTAGAACTCGTCCGGCGAGGAGGTGAAGGACTGCGGGGCGACCTCGGCGGCCTGTGCCTTCTGGGCCAGCACCTCCGCCTCCGGGCTCGTCAGGAGCAGCCGGGCGACCAGGTCGGAGACGGGCGCGACGGCGCCCGGCAGCACGACGTAGTGCTGCATCCCCGTACCGGCGACGGCCTTGAGCACCGTGCCCACCTTGTTCAGGCGGGGGTCCAGGCCATCCACACCGGCCGGGTCGCCGGTCCTGCCGGGCAGCTTCGGGAAGTCGATGGCGGAACCGTCGTGCAGAGTGCCGAGCCAGTCATCGGTGACTTTCTGCGGCCGGGCGCCCTCGCTGAACAGCGAGCGCCGCAGCACCTCGTCACGGGCCGAGGGCTTGTCGCCGCCGGTGGTCCCGATGGCATGCCGCGTGCCGTCCGCGTCCACCAGGTAGCGGGTGCCGTCGCCGCCGTCCGCCTCGACGTAGAGAGCCTGGCCGTCGCGCAGCCGCCGCTTGCCGCCGACCTTGTCCGCCTCGCGGTCGGCGAGCAGGAACACCGCCTTCTGGACGGTGTCGCCCGACCCGGCGCCCGGCTGCTCGCAGACCGCCCAGAGCTTGCTGCGCCCCGCCTCATCCGCGCTGGGCAGCCGGTCGGGTGCGTACGGTATGCCGAGCATGGGGCCCCGTTGCAGCTTGCCGCTGTCGAGTTCGGACTCGGGCACCTGCGTCACCGAGGAGCTCTGCGGGTCCAGCAGCAGCTTCGCCGAGGAGAAGTTCAGCACCGGGTGCAGACGCTTGACGCCCTTGGTCTCCAGCACGACGTAGCGGGTCGTGGACTCACTGCCGACGATGACATGGGCACCGGGGGTGTCCCAGCCGTCGGGAACCTTGGGCTTGAAGATGCCCCAGGCCCCGAAGCCCGCCAGTAGCAGCGCCCCCACGACCGCTCCGGGCACCACGGCGCGCAGCGGGCGTGGCGCGGCCTCGTCCGTCCCGGCCGGGGACGGTTGCAGAAAGGCGGCGACCAGCCGCTTCTTCGCGAAGGTGTAGGCGTTGAGTTCGTCCCGCCGTGATGCCATCTGCCCTACTTCTCCCCGTGGTTGTAGATGCCTCGCGAGCCGCACCCACTATGCCCGTCGATACTCTTTCGCCGCCGTGCGGGTACGTGCTTCCCGGGACAGGCCGACGCTCCTGCCCGGCCGGGCGTGCCGAGAACCCCCGTTCGATCCTCGCCCTGCCGGGCGTGGGACAGTGGGCGATCGCGGGCCGCTGTGCCGAGGGCGTCCGGCTCGCACACGCCGTAGTGCCGTGACACGGAGGGGACATACCGGGGGATGAGCAGCACGACGACCGCAGTGATGAGTGTGCACCCGCAGCCGGGGCGGATCGGCGGAGTGCGGCTGCACCAGGTGGTGCTGGTGGAGGTCGCCGGCGCGCTGATGCTGATCGCGTGGGTGACGGACAGGATGCTGCTGGTGCCGATGGGCGTGGTCGCGGCCGCGCTGGTGGTACTGGCCGTTCTGCGGCGCCGGGGACGGCCGGTGCTGGAGTGGCTGAACACCGTCATGGCGCTGCGCGCCCGGCTGAGGTCGGCACGACGGCCGTGGTCCGCGGAGGGGGTCGATCCCACGCTGGCGCCGGTCGTCGAGTGCGAGACCGCCTTGCGGACGTACACGTACACCGACCGGCAGCGTGAACGCGGTGTCGGGATGGTGGGCGACGGGACGTTCCTCACCGCCCTGCTGCTCGTCCAGCCGCGGGACGAGCCGCTGCGGATGGCCCGGAACGCGCAGCCTCTGGAACTCGGGCTGCTGCACGACGCCCTGGAGGTGGACGACATCCGGCTGGAGTCCGTCCAGGTCGTACAGCACACGCAGCCCGCTCCCGGTCCGCACCTGCCCCCGCAGGCCGCGGCGGCACGCTCGTACGCGCCGCTCCAGGCCCAGGTGGGCACCCCCTCGATCCGGCTGACGTGGATCGCGCTGAAGCTCGATCCGGAGCTGTGTCCGGAGGCGGTGAGCGCACGCGGCGGCGGGATCGGCGGCGCACAGCGCGCGCTGCTGCGGGCCACGGATCAGCTCGCGAGCCGGCTGGCGGCGGCCGGGTTCGACGCCTCGGTACTGACCGAGGCGCAGGTGACATCCGCCCTGGCGACATCGGCCGGGGTGAATCCGCAGGCCAGCGCGGTGGCGGTACGCGCGGACGTGGCGACGCGGCGCACTGCGGAGTCCGCGCGCGCTTGGCGCTGCGACGACCGCTGGCACACGACCTACTGGGTCGGCCGCTGGCCGCACCTGGGCGCGGACGCGGTACCCACGGCACAGCTGGTGGCGCTCCTGACGTCGATGCCGGCGCTGGCCAGCACCTTCAGCCTGGCGGTGTCGCGCGGGACGGGCGGCGCACCGGCACTCAGCGGATATGTCCGCCTCACCGCGTCCGGGAGCGACGAACTAGTGTCCGTGAGGCGCCAGTTGGAACGTGCCGCACGGGGCGTGAAGGTCAGCCTCGTGCGGCTCGACCGCGAACAGCTGCCCGGTGTGCTGGCCACCTTGCCCCTCGGAGGTACCCGTTGACCACGCCCCGTACGACACCCGGCTCCACCACCGGGCCGACGGCTCCCGCTCCGGCGGCGGCCGGACGGATCAAGGCGGGGTTCGGGCTGCTCGGCCCCCGCCGCGACCGGCACGTACTGCCCGCGGAGCAGCTCGGCGCGCTCTCCCTGCCGCTCGGCGACGACGGGGTGGTGGCGGGCGTCGACGCGAAGCGGCAGCCCGCCGTCCTCGGCCTCTTCCGCCCCGTCCAGCTCGATGTCGTGCTCATCGGCAGTCTGTGGACGACGCAGGTGCTGGCCCTGCGCACGGCCGGCACCGGTGCGCGCGTCGCCGTCGAGACGGGCCGGCCGCAGGCGTGGACGGGCCTCGCGCAGGCCGCGGGCGGCGGGCAGCAGTGCATGACGCTGCACGACGTCAAGCAGGTGGGTCCGCAGGGTGCGTCGATCACCAGCCCCGTCCTGGTCGTACGGGACTGCGGCATGCGCCCGCCGCGCAGCCGGCTGGCCCCCGGACCGTGGCAGTCCGTGCTGACGCTGCTCCCCTTTCTGGGCCCGTCGGCGCCGAGGCTGGTCGAGAACGCGGGACTGATCGGCATCCAGCGGGTCTCCCCGGAGGAGGCCGCGGTCCTCGGCCGGCTGCTGCAACTCCCCCGGGCCCAGGCGGAGGCGCTGCCCGGACTCGGCGACGACATGGTGCTGTGGTGCACGCCCCGGCACCGGAAGCTGGTCAAGCTCCAGCCGACCGACATCGAGGCCGGGCTCCTCGGGACCCCGCGCCGCCTGGACTGACGCGCCCGCCCGTCAGTTCGGCAGCACCGGCAGCAGCTCCGGCAGGTGTCCGTCCGATGCCCCGGCCGCGGCCACCCGCTCCGCCGGGACCTCTCCGTACAGCGTCGTACGCGGCTTCGCCGGGCGGCCGGCGAGGTCGGCGATGGCGGTCAGGTCGCGGACCGAGCGGTAGGAACCATAACTCGACCCTGCCATACGGGAGATGGTCTCCTCCATCAGCGTGCCGCCCAGGTCGTTGGCGCCCGAGCGGAGCATCTCGGCCGCGCCCTCCGTGCCGAGCTTGACCCAGCTGGTCTGGATGTTGGTGATGTGCGGGTGCAGGAGGAGGCGGGCCATCGCGGTGACCGCCCGGTTGTCACGGTCGGTCGGGCCGGGGCGGGCGATACCGGCCAGGTAGACGGGCGCGTTGGTGTGGATGAAGGGCAGGGTCACGAACTCCGTGAAACCGCCGGTCTCCTGCTGGAGCGCGGCCAGGGTGCGCAGGTGGCCCAGCCAGTGGCGGGGCTGGTCGACATGGCCGTACATCATGGTCGAGGAGGAGCGCAGGCCCACCTCGTGGGCGGTCCTGATGACCTCCAGCCAGGTCGCGGTGGGCAGTTTGCCCTTGGTGAGGACCCAGCGGACCTCGTCGTCCAGGATCTCGGCCGCCGTGCCGGGGATCGAGTCGAGCCCGGCCTCCTTCGCGGCGGTCAGCCAGTCCCGGATGGACATGCCGGTGCGGGTGGCGCCGTTGACGACCTCCATCGGCGAGAAGGCGTGGACGTGCATGCCGGGCACGCGCTCCTTCACGGCCCGCGCGATGTCGAAGTACGCGGTGCCGGGCAGGTCCGGGTGGATGCCGCCCTGCATGCAGACCTCCACCGCGCCGACCTCCCAGGCCTGCGCGGCCCGGTCCGCGACCTGGTCCAGCGAGAGGGTGTACGCGTCGGCGTCGGTGCGCCGCTGGGCGAAGGCGCAGAAGCGGCAGCCGGTGTAGCAGACGTTGGTGAAGTTGATGTTGCGCGTGACGATGTACGTGACGTCGTCACCGACCACGTCCCGGCGCAGGGTGTCCGCGATCCGGCACAGCTCGTCCAGGGCCGGACCGTCCGCGTGCAGCAGGGCGAGCGCCTGGTCGTCGGTGAGCTTCGTCGGGTCGTCGGCGGCCTGGCCGAGCGCGGTCCTCACGTCGCCGTCGATGCGGGAGGGGACCATGCCGGGCGCGGCGGCCTCGCGGAGCGCCTCCCAGTCCCCGTACACCTCGTCGAAGTCGTCGCGGCGGTCGCCGGTGCGGCCCTCGGTGTCGATGGTGCGGTGCAGGTCGGTGCGGCCGGAGGCGCTGAAGCCCTCGTCGGGCTCCTGCCAGGGCAGCCCGGCGGGGATCGCGCCCTCCTTGGCGAGACCGGTCTCCGGGTCGGCGAGCGCGCGGACGTGCGGGAGGAGCCGGGGATCGAGCCAGGGCTCGCCGCGCTGGATGAACTCCGGGTAGATCGTCAGCCGTTCGCGCAGCTCGAAGCCGGACTCGGCGGTACGGGCCGCGAGTTCGTCGATGTGCGGCCAGGGGCGCTCGGGGTTGACGTGGTCCGGGGTGAGGGGCGAGACCCCGCCCCAGTCGTCGATGCCCGCGCCGACGATCAGCGCGTACTCGGCGTCGACGAGGTTCGGCGGGGCCTGGATACGGGCCGAGGGGCCGAGGATGTGGCGGGCCACGGCGATGGCCGCGGCCAGCTCCTCCAGCTCCGCGTCCGGCATGGCGCGCATCACGGTGTCGGGCTTGGCGCGGAAGTTCTGGACGATGACTTCCTGGATGCCGTGGTAGGCGCGAGCGGTCTTGCGCAGCTCGAAGAGGGAGTCGGCGCGCTCCTCGTAGGACTCCCCGATCCCGATGAGAATGCCCGTGGTGAAGGGGACGTTGGACCGTCCGGCGTCCTCCAGCACGCGCAGCCGTACGGCGGGCTCCTTGTCCGGGGAGCCGTGGTGCGGGCCGCCGGGCTCGGACCACAGCCGGGTCGCGGTGGTCTCCAGCATCATGCCCATCGAGGGCGCGACCGGCTTGAGGCGCTGGAGGTCGGTCCAGGTCATGACGCCCGGATTGAGGTGCGGGAGGAGCCCGGTCTCCTCCAGGACGCGGATCGCCATGGCGCGTACGTAGGCGAGGGTGTCGTCGTACCCCTCGGCCTCCAGCCACTCGCGCGCCTCGGGCCAGCGGTCCTCCGGCCGGTCCCCGAGGGTGAACAGCGCTTCCTTGCAGCCCATCGCGGCACCCTTGCGGGCGATGTCGAGCACCTCGTCCGGCGACAGGAACATCCCGTGCCCGGCCCGGCGGAGCTTGCCGGGCACGGTGACGAAGGTGCAGTAGTGGCATTTGTCGCGGCAGAGCCGGGTCAGCGGGATGAAGACCTTGCGGGAGTACGTGATGACGCCGGGGCGCCCCGCCGCCTCCAGTCCGGCGTCCCGCACCCGGGCGGCGGAGGCGGCGAGGTCTCTCAGATCGTCGCCGCGCGCCTGGAGCAGGACGGCGGCCTCGGTCACGTCGAGGGCGACGCCGTCACGAGCACGCTTGAGCGCACGCCGCATCGCATTGGTGGTGGGACGTCCGCGCTGAGGATCGGTCATGAACCGAGCATACGAGCGAGTAGGCGCCCGGTGACGTGACGGATATCCCGCAGGCCACACGCACCCGCACGCGCCCCTTGTGCCTCGGCCGTACGCGGGTCCCCGACCCGTAGGCTCGGCCCGGTGATGGAAACGATCGTCTTCGACATCGGCGAGACCCTCATCCGCGACGACCGCTACTGGGCCTCCTGGGCCAACTGGCTCGGCGTCCCGCCGCACACACTGAGCGCACTGGTCGGGGCCGCGGTCGTGCAGGGGCAGGACAGCGCGGACGCGTTGTCGCTGCTGCGCCCCGACATAGACGTCACCGAGGCCTCGCTGGCCCGGGCTGCCGCCGGGCGCGGCGAGCACCTCGACGAGTCGGACCTCTATCCGGACGTCCGCCCGGCCCTGGCGGAGCTGCGCGCGCTGGGCGTACGCGTGGTGGTGGCGGGCAACGGCACGGTCCGGGCGGGCGAGCTGCTGCGCGCCCTCGACCTCCCGGCGGACCTGGTGGCCACCTCCGACGAGTGGGGCGTGGCCAAGCCGGACCCGGAGTTCTTCGCCCGCGTGCTGGAGGTGTCCCGCGCGGAACCCCAGTCGACGCTGTACGTGGGCGACCACCCGGCGAACGACCTCTTCCCGGCCAAGTCCTCGGGCCTCCTGGCGGCCCATCTCCGCCGGGGCCCGTGCGGCTACTGGTGGGCGGACCATCCGGACGTCTCCGAAACGGCGGACTTCCGCATCAACGCGCTGACGGACCTTCCGGCCCTGCTGACGAAGAACCCCGAACCGGCCACCCGCCCGAGAGCACTGCGCGCGCTGTAGCCGCTCCCGTCCCGCCGGCAGACCCAGCCCGTCCGCCGTTCGGCAACGGACCCGGTGCCGGGGCGGCCGGCGCCCCCTCGGGAACCCGAGGCGCAGCCCCTCACTACCGTGTGCGGGATGAACGCGTCGCGCACCGACCCCGGCACCCCGGACTGTCGCGGTCCCCTCCGCTACCTCTGGTGGCTCGTCACCAGTCAGCGGTGGCGGATCGCCGGCGGGGCGGCCCTGGGCAGTGTGTGGATGGTGGGTCTGACGCTTCCCCCGT
This sequence comes from Streptomyces sp. ITFR-16, assembly GCF_031844705.1. Lineage (NCBI taxonomy): Bacteria > Bacillati > Actinomycetota > Actinomycetes > Kitasatosporales > Streptomycetaceae > Streptomyces > Streptomyces sp. ITFR-16. Next base: position 4,734,146 of record NZ_CP134609.1, on the reverse strand, counting down.
ACCTCCTGTCCCGCGCCATCGACGACGGGCTGGAACCGGGGCGGTGGCCGGCGCTTCTCGGCTGGACGGCCGCCCTCCTCGGCGTCGGTGTGCTCAACGCGTGGCTGTCGATCATGCGGCACCGCACCATGACCCGGGTGCGGCTGGACGGCGCGTTCCGGTCGGTCCGGGTCGTCGTGCGGCACGCGACCCGGCTGGGCGGGGCGCTGCCGCGCCGGGTCACGGCCGGGGAGGTCCTCACGATCGGGTTCGGCGATGTCGCGGTGATCGCCAACACGCTGACGGCCACCGGCCCCGGCGTCGGCGCGGTCCTCGCGTATGTCGTCGTCGCCGCACTGCTCCTGGCCGTCTCGCCGCTGCTCGCCGCCGTCGTGCTGCTCGGGGTGCCGCTGCTCGTGGTCCTGGTCGGTCCGCTGCTCGGGCGGCTCCAGGGCGTCGAGGCGGCGTACCGGGAGCACCAGGGCGCGCTAGCCACCCGGTTCGGGGACATCGTCGGAGGGCTCCGCGTCCTCAACGGCATCGGCGGCAAGGATGTCTACGCCGAGCGCTACCGGCGCGGTTCGCGGGCGCTGCGGGCCGAGGGTTACCGCGTCGGCGCGGTGACCAGCTGGGTCCAGGCCCTGGGTACCGGCCTGCCCGCCCTGTTCCTCGGGGCCGTGACCTGGCTGGCGGCCCGGATGGCCGCCCGGGGCGAGATATCGGTCGGCGACCTCGTCGCGGTCTACGGGTACGCCGCCGTCCTCGTGGTGCCCGTCGCCTCGTTCATCGAGAGCGGCTACGACCTCAGCCGGGGGCTGGTCGCCGCCCGCCGCGTCATCCGCTTCCTGACCCTGGAGCCCGACTCCGCCGCCCGGGACGCGACGGCCGATGCGCCCGGACCGCCCGCCCCGCTCCACGACCCGGACTCCGGCGTCGAGGTGGCGCCCGGCCGGTTCACCGCGCTGGTCTCCGCCCGGCCCGCCGACTCCGCGGCCGTGGTCGACCGGCTCGGCCGGTTCACGGCGTCGGCCGCGACCTGGGGCGCGATACCCCTCGACGCCATCGACCTCACACAGGTCCGCCGCCGCATCCTCGTCGCGGACAACGAGGCCGATCTGTTCGCCGGTCCGCTGCGCGAGGTGATCGGCGGCCTGGACCGCGACGAGGAGTCCGTCGACCGCGCCCTCCACGCGGCCCTGGCGCAGGACGTCGTCCGCGGCCTGCCCGACGGGCTCGACTCCCCCGTCGAGGCGCAGGGCCGCAACCTCTCCGGCGGCCAGCGGCAGCGCGTCCGCCTCGTCCGCGCCCTGCTCGCCGACCCCGAGGTGCTGCTCGCCGTCGAGCCCACCTCCGCCGTCGACGCCCACACCGAGGCCGCCGTCGCGGCCCGCCTCCGTGCCGCGCGCGAGGGCCGCACCACCCTGGTCACCAGCACCTCGCCGCTCCTGCTGGACCGGGCCGACACCGTGTACTACCTCGTCGACGGCACCGTCGCCGCCGCCGGCAGCCACCGCGAACTCCTGGACCGGGAGCCCGGTTACCGCCGCCTCGTCTCCCGGGGTGCGGACGAGGGCGACCGCGAGGCCCCCGCCGAAGGAAACGTCCCGCCGCTCCGGAAGGCCCCGCGATGACCGCCGGCTCCCTGCCCGTCGCCGAGCCGGCCCGCATCCGCCGCGCGGCCCTCGGGCTGGTCCGCCCGGACGGCGGCGCCTTCGCCGCCGTGCTCGGCCTCAACGCGCTGGCCGCCGCTGCCGGGCTCGTCGGCCCCTGGCTCCTCGGCCGCATCATCGACGAGGTCAGGGGCGGGGCCGCGGTGGCCACCGTGGACCGCCTCGCCCTCGCCATCCTCGTCTTCGCGCTCGCGCAGCTCGTCCTCGCCCGGTACGCCGGCTACCTCGGCCACCGCTTCGGCGAACGGGTCCTGGCCCGCATCCGCGAGCAGTTCGCCGACCGCGCCCTCGCCCTGCCCGCCTCGGTCGTCGAGCGCGCGGGCACCGGAGACCTCACCACGCGCGGCACCACCGACGTCGCCGCCGTCGGCGCGACTCTCCGGGACACCGGACCCCAGGTCCTCATCGCCGGTGTCCAGGCCCTGTTCGTCCTCGGGGCCGTCTTCGTGCTCGACCCGCTGCTCGGCGCGTGCGGGGTGCTGGGTCTGCTCGGCATCTGGTTCGCCGCCCGCTGGTACCTGCGCCGGGCGCTCACCGCGTACCTCGCCGAGGGCGCCGCCAACTCCGAGCTCGCCGAACAGCTCGCCGCCACCGCCGCCGGGGCCCGCACCATCGAGGCCCTGGGGCTGGAGCAGCGCCGCATCGCCGCCTGCCAGGACCAGGTGGACCTGTGCTGGACCACCCGGACCCGCACCCTGTTCCTGCGCACGGTCCTCTTCCCGGCCGTGGACATCTCGTACGTCCTGCCCGTGGTCGGCGTGCTCCTCCTCGGCTGCGCGCTCCACGACCACGGCGCCGTGAGCCTCGGTACGGTCGTCGCCTCGGCCCTGTACCTGCGCCGGCTCTCCCAGCCCCTGGACACGATCCTCCAGCAGATGGAGCAGCTCCAGAGCAGCGGCGCCTCCTTCGCCCGGGTCGAGGGCATCGCCCTCGCCACCCGGGTCCCGCCGCCCGCTCCCCCCGCCCCCGCCGACGACCGCATCGAGGTCACGGGTGTGCGGTACGCGTACGAGGGCGGCCGCGACGACGTCCTGCACGGCGTCGACCTCACCGTCCGCCCCGGCGAGCGGCTGGTGATCGTCGGCCCCTCCGGCGCGGGCAAGACCACCCTCGGCAGACTCCTGGCCGGCATGGACCGCCCCCGCACCGGCTCGGTCACGGTGGGCCGGGTGCCGGTGGCCGACCTGGGCCCCGCCCAGCTCCGCCGGCACGTCGTCCTCGTCACGCAGGAGCACCACGTCTTCCTCGGCACCGTCCGCGACAACCTCAAGATCGCCTCCGGCCACGCCACCGACGACGAACTCCGCGCGGCCCTCGCCGCAGTCGGCGCCGACTGGGCCGACGACCTGCCGGACGGCCTGGACACCGACCTCGGCCACGACGCCCATCGCCCGGACGGCGCCCGCGCCCAGCAACTCGCCCTCGCCCGCGTCGTCCTGGCCGACCCGCACACCCTGATCCTCGACGAGGCCACCGCCCTCCTGGACCCGCGCACCGCCCGCCACACCGAACGGGCCCTGGCCGCCGTCCTGGAGGGCCGGACCGTCATCGCCATCGCCCACCGCCTGCACACCGCCCACGACGCCGACCGGGTGGCCGTCATGGAGGACGGCCGCCTCACCGAACTCGGCACCCACGACGACCTCGTGGCCGCCGGTGGCGCGTACGCCGCGCTCTGGCACTCCTGGCACGGCGGCTGAGCGCGTCGGCCCTCACCTCTCGCGGGCCACCCGCGCCCACACCGTCTTGCCGACCACCCGCTCGGCCACGCCCCACGCCGTCGCCAGCGCCTCGACCAGGTTCAGCCCGTGCCCGGCCTCGGCACCCGGGCCCGGCGCGTACCGCTCCGGCATCCGGTCCCCCCGGGCGTCCGACACCTCGATACGGAATGCGTCCGCCTCGGGCCGCACCCGCAGCTCGAAGTCCCTTCCCGGTACGCGCCCGTGCAGCACGGCGTTGGCCGCCAGCTCGGACACGATCACCGCCACGTCGTCGGACAGCTCGCTCCCGTACGGCACGCCCCACGCGTCCAGCTGTTGCACCACCAGCCGGCGTGCGAGCCGGGCGCCTCGGCGGGAGGCGCTGAAACGTTGGACGAAGTCGGTGCCCTCAAGGGTGATTTCGGCGTTCATGTGACTCAGAGTGGCGGAGTACTCGTACGCTGACCAGGAGTGACACCACGACGCCGTGAAGCTGTACGGGCCCGCCCGCCCGGCTGTACGGGATGTCGGCCGTGACCGGACGGACAGAGGCGGTACGGGGCAGATGGCGAACACGGAACAAGAGGAACGACCGGAGCGGCCGGCCGAGTCGGACGGGACCGCGCACCTGTTCAGGGCGCTGGGCAGGCAGATCAAGGTCCTGCGCGAACGGGCGGGCCTGAGCCAGAAGGATCTGGCCTCGGCGACGCACTGCGGGGAGGACCTGATCTCCGCGATGGAACGGGGCGTACGGACGCCTCAGCCGGAGTTCCTGATCAGGGCCGACAAGGTCCTGGGCGCGGGGGGCGTACTGGCTGCGGCCGCGGATGAGGTACGGGACGCGTTGTCGCGGTCCCGGACGCGGCATCCGGGTTGGTTCCGGGACTATGCGCGGGTCGAGGCGGAGTCGGTTGCGCTGCACATCTACAGCACCCAGGCCCTGCCCGGTCTGCTCCAGACCGAGGAGTACGCGCGGGCGGTCTTCACTCAGCGCCGACCGTTGCTGGACGAGCAGACGATCGAGAAGCGTGTGGCCGACCGTATGGCTCGCCAGCAGGTCTTCGAGCGCTGGCCCCCTCCGACGTTCAGCTTCCTGCTGGAGGAGGCGACCCTTCGGCGGCCGATCGGCGGACCCGCCGTCCACAGGGCCCAGCTGCAACGGTTACTGGATGTGGGCCGCCTCCGTACCGTCGAACTTCAGATCATGCCCACCGACCGGGACGAACACCCCAGCCTGGACGCGTCGTTCACCTTGCTCACACCGAAGGGGCGCCCCGAGGCTGCGTACACGGAGACGTACGGGCATGCGAGGCTGATCACGGACCCGGTTGAGGTGCGAGTGTTCAGCGAACGTTTCGGAATCATGCGTTCGCAGGCTCTCACCCCCAGGGATTCCCTGGAACTGATCGAGAAGATGTTGGGAGACCGATGAACACCGAGCAACTGCACTGGTTCAAGAGCAGCTACAGCGGCGGCGAGGGCGGCGCGTGCGTCGAGGTTGCTTACGACTGGCACAAGTCCAGTTACAGCAGCGGCGAGGGCGGCGAGTGCGTCGAGGTCGCGGCCTGCCCCACCACCATCCACGTCCGCGACTCCAAGGACACCCAGCGCCCCCACTTCGACGTCGCGCCGGGCGCCTGGTCCGCGTTCGTCTCGTACGCACGTCAGGGCTGACCCGCACCCGGAACACCGCGTCGTGGACCGCCGCGACGCGGTCGACCGGGGTGCCTCTGACCACCGCGTACCGGCCCCTGCCGTTCCAGAGCTGCGAGGGCTGTGATCGCGCGTTCAGGGAGGCGGAAGCGGGCCGCTGCGGGGAGTGCGAAGAGAGTCGGGCGGCGAACAGGGGGACAACCCACCCCTTGCCACTCTCAACATATAGCGCATGGGGGGCCTTGCCGCAAGACCCCCCTCGTGCCTCAGAATCGCTGGCCTGAGCCGGCACCCTGCGGCATTTGGGAGATTTGCGTAGTGCGAGAGCTGAACCCCCTGCCCACCACCCCTGCCTTCGACCTTCCCGAGCGCCTGTCCGCCAAGGCCGACCCGGCGCTGATCGCGGCGGACGAGGAGCACTTCGCGGCGGTCGCGGCGTGCCTTGAGCAGTCGATCGCGGAACTGTCCGACGCCCTCGCGACCGCCCGCAGGGCACCGGGCGGTGTGGGGCGGCAGGCGATGGACAGGGACGCGGAGATCCACCGCCTGACCGCCCGCCTGCGTACGCTGCGCCGCTTCGGGCTGGACCTGTGCCTCGGGCACATGGTCGGCACGGACGGCGCGGAGCCGGTGTACGTGGGACGGCTGGGCCTCACGGACAGCGAGGGCCGCAGGCTGCTGCTGGACTGGCGCTCGCCCGCCGCCGAGCCGTTCTTCGGGGCGACCCACGGCAACCCGATGGGGCTGGCCAGCCGCCGCCGGTACCGCTGGACCGGGGGCCGGATCAGCGACTACTGGGACGAGGTGTTCACACCGGACGGTTTCGCGGGGCATGCGGCGCTGGACGACCAGTCGGCGTTCATCGCGAGCCTGGGGAGCAACCGGTCGGCCCGGATGCGGGACGTGCTCGGCACGATCCAGGCGGACCAGGACGCGATCATCCGGGCGGGGTCGCGGGGCGCGCTGGTGGTGGACGGGGGGCCGGGGACGGGCAAGACGGTGGTCGCGCTGCACCGGTCCGCGTACCTGCTCTACTCCGATCCCCGGCTGGGGCACCACCGGGGCGGGGTGCTGTTCGTCGGACCGCACCAGCCGTACCTGGGATATGTGGCCGATGTGCTGCCGAGCCTCGGGGAGGAGGGGGTGCAGACGTGCACCCTGCGGGACATGGTGGCCGAGGGAGCCGGGGCGGTGAGCGAGCGCGACCCGGAGGTGGCGCGGCTGAAGGCATCGGCGCGGCTGGTGAAGGCGGTAGAGGCGGCGGTGGCGTTCTACGAGACGCCGCCGGCGAAGGGAATGACGGTTTCGACGCAGTGGTCCGACGTCCGGCTGACAGCCGGTGAGTGGGCGGTGGCGTTCGAGTCGGCGCCGGGGGTGCCGCACAACGAGGCGCGGGACGTGATCCAGGAGGAGCTGATCACGATCCTGGCCGAGAAGCACGAGGACGAGGAGGTTCCGGAGGAGCTGGTGCGGGCGTCGCTGTTCCGGAACCAGGAGCTGACGGCGGCGCTGAACAGCGCGTGGCCGCTGCTGGAGGCGGCGGACGTCGTCGGGGACCTGTGGTCGGTGCCCGCGTATCTGCGCACGTGCGCGCCGTGGCTGGACGCGGACGAGGTGAAGCGGCTCCAGCGGGCGGACGCGCAGGCGTGGACGGTGTCCGACCTGCCGATCCTGGACGCGGCCCGGCAGCGGCTGGGCGACCCGGAGGCGGCCCGCCGCAGACGCCGCAACGAGGCGGCGGCCGCCGCCGAACGGGCGCGGCGGGCCGAGTCCATCGACAGCCTGCTGGAGAACGCCGAGATCGACGAGAGCCAGGGCGCGGTGGGGATGCTGCGGGGGCGGGACCTCCAGGAGACGCTGCTCGACCCGGACGCGCTGTCGACGGCCGAACCGGACCTGCTCGCGGGCCCGTTCGCGCATGTGGTCGTGGACGAGGCGCAGGAACTGACGGACGCGGAGTGGCAGATGCTGCTCCAGCGGTGCCCGTCGCGCAGCTTCACCGTCGTGGGCGACCGCGCCCAGGCCCGCCACGGCTTCACGGAGTCCTGGCGGGAGCGGCTGGAGCGGGTCGGCTTCGACCGCATCACGCTGACCTCCCTGAACGTCAACTACCGGACGCCGGAGGAGATCATGTCGGAAGCGGAACCGGTGATCCGTGCCGCGCTCCCGGACGCGAACGTGCCGACGTCCATCCGCACGGGCGGCATCCCGGTGCGCCACGGCCGCGCGTCGGACCGGGACGACGTCCTCTCCACCTGGCTGAGCACACACCCCGACGGCACGGCCTGCGTGATCGGCGCCCCGGCCTTCCGCCCCGCGTCCCCCCGCGTCCGCTCCCTGACCCCGACGCTGTCGAAGGGCCTGGAGTTCGACCTGGTGATCCTCATCGACCCGGAGACCTTCGGCCGGGGCATCGAGGGGGCGGTGGACCGCTATGTGGCGATGACGCGGGCCACCCGGGAACTGGTGATCCTGACGGGAGCGTGACGGGTCCCCGAGACGTCCGGCCGGCCGGGCTCAGCGCCTGACGGTCAGTCCTTCGGGGTGGTGTCGACCTTGAAGTCCATCTTCACCTGGCCGCCGACGACCGAGGTCGCGGTGACCGTCACCCCGTACTGCTTCCCGCCGTCGGCCAGTTGGCAGCGGATCTGGGCGCCGACCCGGGCCGGGAGGTCCGTGGGGCAGGTGAAGGCGTCGGGCTCGCGGCCCACCTGCGCGGCGAGGGCGGCCTTGCCCTGGCGGGCGACCTCGGCCCTGCTCACCGACTGGGCGCCGGTGCTCGGGGCGTCGGAGCTCGGGGCGTCGGAGCTCGGGGCGTAGGTGGGCCGGGCGGAGTCGCTGGGCTGGAGGTCGGCGGAGCCGCCCGCGCCGGGGGCGTCGTCGACCTTGAAGTCCATGTCGACCTTGTCGCCGTCGACCGACTTCGCGGTGGCCGTCATGCCCAGCTTCGCGCCGCCCGAGGTGACCGTGCACCGCACGGTCGCGCCGACCTCGGCCTTGAGGTCGTCCTCGCAGGTCACGTCGTCGGGCTCACTGCCGACCTTCTTGCCCAGAGCCGTCTTGGCCTGCGCCGCGACCTCGGTCTTCTTCACTTCCTTGGAACCCACGCTCACCGAACACCCGGTGGCCAGGAGCACGGCCACCGCCCCTACCGCGGTTCGCATCACGGTCCTGTTGCGCACCGACTGCCGCATGGGTCCCCCCGGTTGAGTGTTCATGCCACCTACCTGGCGGGCCAAGCTACCACTCGCCCCGGGGCGGACCCGGACCCGAGAACTCAGCCGGTGAAGCCGTTCTCCGCAAGCCCGCACCTCGGCGAGCCCCCGGATCACCCCGTCCGTCACCAACCCGGCGATCCCCCGCCGCCGCGCGTTCCTGGGCAGGCTAGAGCGCGGGGTCCCCCAGCATCCCCGTCAGCCACCCCGCCGCCTCCGTGTCCGCGCGGGCCGTCAGGGAGGCGGGGGCCGAGGGGAAGAGGCGGCCCCAGGAGCAGGCGCGGCCTATCGCGCCCAGGCGCCAGGCCAGGCTTGCGCCGTGGCGCAGGTCTATGCCGGGGGCGCCCATGCCGGACCAGGCGTCCAGGTAGGCGTCGCGGAGCCGGGGCAGGACATGGGGTCCGTACTGTTCGCCCGCCCGGCGCAGCGGCACGAGCAGGCTGCAGAAGGGGTGGGAGACCGCCGCGTCGCCCCAGTCGAAGAACGTGAAGCGGCCCGGGGCAGGGGCGAAGAGCTGGCCGTCGTGCAGGTCCGCGTGGTCGAGGGTGTCCGGGATGCCGATCGCCGCGAGCTCGTCGCACCACTCCTCTACGCGCGGGCGCAGCCGGTGCAGTGCGGTGCGGGTCTCGGGGTCCAGGACGGGGTTGTCCCGGACCAGCCCGTCGAAGAGCGCGGGCAGGACCGCCAGGCGGGCGTCGGGGACACCGAGCCGGGCGATCTCGGCGGTACGGGAGCAGAGCGCGCGCTGCATCGTCCCGTACTGGTACAGCGCCTGTGCCCAGGCCCGTTCGCCCGCTTCGGCGGTCAGGTGCGCGTCCCGGAAGAGCGTGCCGCCGTCCGGGAGCAGGGACCAGCCCCGGTCCGCGTCCACGGCGAGCGGTGCGAGCACCTGGCCGGGCGCCCAGCGCGCCAGTGCCTCGGTCAGCCCGGCCTCGAAGGCGCTCGCGGGCGGGTTCGCCTTGAACCAGGTGTCCGGTGCGCCGTCGGCCGTCATACGGATCAGGACCGACCAGGGCCGCAGGCGCACGGACAGCCGCCGCGCCCGGCGCGGCCCCTGGGCGGCGAGCCCGCGCTCCGCCCAGGCGAGCGCGTCCGCCCGCCAGTCCGGGTCCTCCCAGGGGGTCACCGCGTCCGGGTACTGCCCGCGGTCCACCGTCTCCACCGACGTCTCCTCGTACATCGCGCCATTCCACCACCACGTGGGGCGCGGTTCCACGGTGTTTTACCAGGTGGCGCCGGCGGGGGGCGGCGCGGGACACTGTCGCCATGACCTTCCGGCGCTTCGTCTTCCTCGACCCCGACGGCGGAAGCGGCGGTGGCTGGCTCCACGCGGTGGTCGAGGCGCCGACCGGAGTCTTCTACCAACAGCAGTACGGCGGCACCGCCTGCCAACAGGGCCAGGTCGAGGGCTTCCTGGTCCCGCTGTCCGCCCCTGATCAACTGGCCGCGCTGCGCGAGCTGTTCGAGCGCCATTTCCGCGGCGCCGGCACCTGGAACCGTACGTGGACCGACGACGAGCGGGACTGGCTCCGCGAGCCGGTCGAGGCGATCGGCTACTGGGCCTGCGACGGAGTCGCCGAGGAGCCGCACCTCCTGCGGCTGGACGAGAGCCGGATCCGCGAGGCCGACGAGGCATGGGTCCCCGTGATCACGCCGGACGGCCCCGCGATGCTGGTGTGGTGCAACTCGGACTGAAACGGGCGATGTTGCGGGTATCAAGGCGACACGCACCGGCCGGCCGGCGGTCGGAGCAACGGGGGGGGAACATCATGCGGTGGGAACGCGGGAGAGCGGTCGGGGCCGGGCTGGGGGCCGCCGGGCTGGCCGTCGTCGCCTTGGGTACAGGCGTCATCGCGACCGGCACGGGGACGCTCGGGCTGGAGACGCAGACGTTCCGCCGGATCTCGTGCGACTCCGTGTCCGTCAAGGGCGGCACGGTGTGGCACTGCCGGGGCGAGAGCGCGGCCCAGACCGCCGCCAACGAGGCGGCCCGGCGCCGGGCCGAACTGGACGCCCTGCGCGGGCGGGACGATCTGAAGCCGCCGCAGCCGCTCCGCCGCACGGAGCTGATGTTCGTCGAGCACGACGGCCGCCACGACCCGGACCACGTCACCGCCTCGCGCTCGCCGGTCGGCGACCGCTGGATCGCCCACTCGGGCGGCGTCGTCGGCACGGGCGTGGGCGGGGTCGCCGTCGGGGGCGGGCTGCTGGCGTGGGGCGCCCACCGGCTCCGGCGGGGCGGGGCCCCGGACGCGTACTGAGAACAGCACCGTCGGCCGAGTCCGTGGCCCCCCGGCCCGAGCACGAGGCCAAGGCCGGCCGGCTGCCGGACCTCCTGATGGACGGGCTCGGGCCCGCCGCCCGCCCGGCCCGAGCCCGGGGCGGCCGGCGCCCCTAGAGGAACTCCGCGTACGCGTCCAGCGCGCGCAGGACCTCCGGCTCGGGCGCCGGGGGCAGTTGGAGGACGACCTCCTCGATGCCGAGGTCCGCGTAGTGCGCCAGCTTGCCCGCGCTCGGCAGGACCGCGTACGGGACGATCTGGAGGTCCTTCGGGTCGCGGCCGGCCGCCTCCCAGGCGGTACGCAGGCGCGGCACGGACTCCGTCAGGCCGCGCCCGCCGATCGGGAGCCAGCCGTCCGCGTACTCCGCGATGTGCGCGAAGAGCTTGGGGCCGGCCGCGCCGCCGATCAGGGTGCGCGGGCCGGAGACCGGACCGCGCGGTTGCTGGACCGGCTTCGGGTACGCGTGGCTGGCGCGGACCGAGCCGAACTCGCCCTCGTACGCCGTGGGTTCCTCCGCCCACAGGGCGCGCATCAGCGCCATCCGGTCGCGGCCGAGCTCGCGGCGCGTCGACCAGGTCACACCGTGGTCAGCCGCCTCCTCGACATTCCAGCCGAAGCCGAGGCCCAGGGTGAAGCGGCCGCCGGAGAGGTGGTCGAGGGTGGCGATCTGCTTGGCCAGGTCGATCGGGTCGTGCTGGGCGATCAGGGTGATGCCGGTGCCGAGGGCCAGCCGCTCGGTCACGGCGGCGGCCTGCGCGAGGGCGACGAAGGGGTCCAGGGTGCGGCCGTACTCCGGCGGCAGCTCGCCGCCGGCCGGATAGGGGGTCTCCCGGGCCGCCGGGATATGGGTGTGCTCCGGCAGATAGAGCCCGGCGAATCCCCGCTGTTCCAGCTGGTGCGCGAGCCGCACCGGTGTGATCGTTTCGTCGGTGAGGAAGATCGTTGTGGCGATCCGCATACGAAGGCACCTCCGTCGTCGTCTGGTGGCGGCACCAACGTAAGCCGTCCGTCCCGCAAAGCCGAGACACGCGCACCGGCTCCCGGCCGCTGCCGCCGCGCGCGCCTTCCCCGGTCCTTGATATTTAGGTTAGGCTCACCTAAGCAAAGTGAATCACCGACGTGCGGGACCGAAGGGGGTACGGCTGTGGGGCATGGCTGGGAGGGCGTCGTCCTCAAGCTGATGCGGGGGCGGGACTTCACGTTCACCGTGACCGCGACCGAGCAGGTCACCGACGGCTTCCGGCGGGTGCACGTCACCGATGGCGGGCTGCTCGCCGCGACCGGCGGGGCGCACCCGACGATGTGGGTCCGGCTCTGGTTCGAGCGGGCCGGGAAGCCGCATCAGCGCGCCTACACCCTGGTCGACCCCGACCCGGAGGCCGGCACCTTCAGCCTGGACTTCGCCCTGCACGACGGACCCGCGACCGACTGGGCCCGGGCGGCCGAGCCGGGCGACACCATCGACGCGACGCTCCAGGGCACCGGCTTCTCCCTCCCCGAACCGGCCCCCGCCCGCCTCTTCGTGATCGGCGACCCGGCTTCCCTGCCCGCGATCAACTCCCTGCTGGACGCCGTCCCGGAGACCCCGGCGACGATCTGGTTCGAGACCGCGCCCGGGTCGGACGAGAAGCCGCCGCTCCGCCTGGACCCCGCCCGCCACACGCTCCACCGCGTCGAGCGCCACGACCGGGGCGCCGCACTGGTCGCGTCCGTGAAGTCCACGCTCCCGCAGCTGCTGGGCGACGACACCTCGGACGCGTACGTCTGGATCGCCTGCGACACGGCGACGACCCGGTCCCTGTCGGGGTACGTGCGCAAGGAGCTGGCCGTCACCAAGGAGCGGGTGCACGCCCTGGGTTACTGGCGCTGAGCAGGTACGGGCTCGGCGTGTGCCGGGTCCGGTGCGGCGCCCAGGCCCAACCGGCTTGCGCAGGACCGCTGCTGTGCCACCGCCAGCCCCGCCACCACCGTCCCCAGCACCAGCCAGCCCACCGGCCCCGCGGCCATCACCACGCCGGTCAGCAGCGGCGGGCCCGCGGACTTCTGGATGGACTGCGCCATCCCGGCCACCCCCAGATACGCGGCCCGCTCGTCCGGCGGCGCCAGCAGGACGGCCAGCTCCCAGGAGCTGACCGACCGCATCAGCTCCGCCATCGTGACCAGCACCGCCGCCGCGAGCAGCACCGCGGCCGCCGCCCAGGTGCCGCATCCGGCGGCCCCGGCCGCCAGGGCGCAGCAGACGAACATCAGGACGCCGTACAGCAGCACCGCCCGGACCGCGCGATGCGGACCCTCGGCCCTTTTGGACACGGCCAGTTGCAGCACGACGACCAGCACGGTGTTGATGACCAGGAACGCCGGTACGAGGGCGTGCGGCGCGGAGGTACGGGAGACGAGCCAGAGCGGCAGGCCGACGCCGAGGACCGAGTCGTCGAGGTTCATCGGGATGTCGAGCAGGACGAAGCGGAGATAACCCCGGTCCCGCCAGGGGCCCTTGGGCCGCCCGGACGTCACCACGCCGGGGGCGGCCACCGCGCCCCCCGTCCGCGCCACCTCTCTCGTCCGGCCGCCCGGCTCGCCCGTCCGCCACACGAGCGCGGCGGCGACGACGAAGGACAGGGCGTTGCCGAGGATCAGGGCGCGATAGGCGTCCGTGGTCCCGACGGCCAGACCGATGGCGGCGAGTCCGGCGCCGACGCCGTATCCCGCGTTGGCCGCGCTGCGGGACAACGCCTGGTAGGCCGCCCGCCGTTCGCCCGCAGCCCGGGTGGCGAACAGCATCTCCAGGGTCTTGGCCGCCCGGTCCCCCAGATAGGTGACCGCGACGACGGACAGCAGCGTCTCGAAGCCGGTGCAGAGCAGCACCAGGGTCAGGGTGGCCGGCCGCACCAGATGACACCCGATGAGCAGCGGCCGCACCGGGAAGCGGCCGGCCAGCCGCCCGGCGAGCGGTGAACCCGCGATGCCCGCCACCCCGGCCGCGCCCAGCAGCACCCCGATCTGCTGGGCGCTCAGATGCGTCACGAAGGTGAGGTAGAGGACCGAGGACGCGGCCCACAGCCCCGACCCGGTGCGGTCGACGGCCAGTGCGAGCAGCATGATCCGGGCATCCCGGCCGCCCGGCGGATTGCGCAGCTGAGCCAGCAGCCCCGGCCCGCGCCGCGCCGTCTTCGTACCCCCCGGTGCGCCGCACCGTCCACCCCCGAATATCTCGACATCAAGAGATCAACAGACCGGGGGAAGCCTGCCGCGAGTTATTCTCGATGTCAAGATACTTGATGGCGAGATACTTGGACCGGGGTGTGCCGGAGCGCGCCGGGCCGCCTCACCCCGGCCAGACGATCGCCTGCAGCTCGCTGTACGCGTGCAGCGCGTACGAGCCGACGTCGCGGCCGACCCCGCTGCGCTTGAAGCCGCCGAACGGGGCCTCCATGTTCCGGCCGACCGTGTTCACGCCGACCCCGCCCGCGCGCAGCCTGCGGGCGACGCGGAAGGCGCGGGCCACATCGCCGGACCAGACGTAGTCGATCAGCCCGTAGTCGCTGTCGTTGGCCAGCGCGATGCCCTCCTCCTCGTCGTCGAAGGGCACCACCGCCACGACCGGGCCGAAGATCTCCTCCCGCACCACCCGCATCTCCGGGGTGCAGTCGGCCAGCAGTGTGGGCGCCACGTAGAAGCCGGTGCCGGTCGGGTCCGGGCGGTCGCCGCCCGTGACGACCCGCGCACCCTCCTTCCGGCCCAGCTCCACGTACGACTCGACGCGGTCGCGGTGGGCGGCGGAGATGACGGGACCGACCACCGTGCCCTTCACCGCCGGGTCGCCGACCTTCAAGTGGCCCGCGTACCGGGCGAGTCGGTCGATGAGCGCGTCATGGACGCCCCGCTGGACCAGGACGCGGGTCGGAGCCGTACAGATCTGTCCGCTGTAGAACGAGAACGTCGTCCCGATCCCCGCCACCGCCGAGTCGAGATCCGCGTCGTCGAAGACGAGGGCGGCCCCCTTGCCGCCCAGCTCCATCAACTGCCGCTTCATGGAACGGCCGCAGACCTCCGCGATGCGCTGCCCGACGGCCGTGGAGCCGGTGAAGCTCACCATGTCCACGTCCGGCGCGTCGACCGCCGCCTCGCCCACCCCGGGGGCCGCGCCGCCGACGACGTTGACCACACCCGCCGGCACACCCGCCTCCGCGAGCGCCGCGGCCATCCGGTAGACGGAGAGCGGGTCCTGCGGGGCCGGTTTCACGACGACCGTGTTGCCCATCGCCAGCGCCGGGGCGATCTTGCCCGCCGGGTTGGCCCAGGGGTTGTTGTACGAGGTGATGCAGGTGACCACGCCGACCGGCTGGCGGACGGCGAGCGCACCGAAGATCCCGGCCCGCCCCATCGGCCCGGCCTCGTTGATCTGGGGCGCGACCGCCTCCTCGGCCGGCTCCAGCGCGCCCTTGGCGTACCGCCGGAAGCGGGCGGCGCCCACGGCGACCTGCATGCCCCGGGCCGTCGCGGTGGTGGCGCCGCTCTCCGCCTGCGCGACGGCCGCGTGGGCGGCGAGGTCCCGCTGCATCAGGCCGGCGGCGCGGTCGAGGATCGCGGCGCGCTCCTCGGGGCGGGTGCGGGACCAGGACGCGAAGGCGTCACGGGCGGCCGTCGCCGCCTCGTACACCTGCGCGCGGCTCGCCTCGGGGGCGAGGCCGACGGTCTCCTCGGTGGCCGGGTCTGTCACCTCGTAGTGTCCGGCGGCGGGCTCGGTCCACTCGCCGCCGATGTACAGGCGCTGGGGCGAACCGTTCACCGGGTGCTCACCGTCCGGGTGTCGCGGCCGGAGCGGAGCACCGTGCCGGGGACCGCGCCGGTCACCTTGTCGTCGCGCAGGGTCTCCACCCCGTTGACGCGGACCGACACGATGCCCAGCGCCTTGGAGTCGAGCCGGGGGCTGTCGCCGGGCAGGTCGTGGACGAGGGTGGCGGGGCCGGCGTCGATGCGCTCGGGGTCGAAGAGGACGAGGTCGGCGTGGAACCCCTCCTCGACGCGACCGCGTTCCCGCAGACCGAAGAGGCGGGCGGGGTCGTCGGTGAGCATCTTCACGGCCGCTTCCAGGGGTACGAGCCTGCGGCCGCGCAGACAGTCCCCGAGGAAGCGGGTGGTGTACGGGGCGCCGCACATCCGGTCCAGATGGGCGCCCGCGTCGGAGCCGCCGAGCAGGACGTCCTCGTGCTCCCAGGTCTCCTTGCGCAGCGCCCATGAGTCCGGGTCGTTGTCGGTGGGCATCGGCCACAGGACCGTCCGCAGGCCGTCGGCCGCGCAGATCTCGACGAGGCAGTGGAAGGGGTCCTGGCCGCGCTCGGCCGCGATGTCCCGGACGACACGGCCGCTCAGGCCCTCGTTGGCCGCGCTGTAGGTGTCGCCGATGACGTACCGGCCGAAGTCCGCGAGGCGGCGGAAGACGCCGGCCTCCTTGCTGTCGGCGCGGCGGAGCATCCCGGCCCGGGTGTCCGCGTCGCGCAGCCGCTCGATGCGCTCGGGGACCGGCAGGGCGAGGATCTCGCCCCAGCCGGGGATCAGGTTCAGCGCGCAGAACGTGCCCAGCGACATGTTCATCGGTGTGAGGATCGGCATCGTCAGCGCCACGATCCGGCCGCCGGCGCGGCGGGCGCGCTCGCTGGGGACCAACTGGCGCGGCACACGCTCGGGGACGGCGGCGTCGATGGTCAGCACGTTCCAGTTGAGCGGGCGGCCGGCGGCGGCGGTCATGTCGACGAACAGCTCGATCTCGTCGTCGGAGAACTGGTCGAGGCAGCCCGCGACGATCGCCTCGATCTGCGTGCCCTCGTGCTCGCCGACGGCCCGCGAGAGCGCGAGCAGTTCCTCGGGCAGCGCGTGCCGGGAGGCGACGGGCCGGCCGTCGCCGTCGGAGTGGGTCGAGGACTGGGTGGTCGACAGGCCCCACGCCCCGGCGTCCATCGCGTCGTGGAACAGGGCCAGCATGGCGTCCATCTGCTCGGGCGTCGGCCGGCCGCCGACCGCATCCGCGCCCATGACGTGGCGGCGCAGGGCGCAGTGCCCGACCATGAACCCGGCGTTGACGGCGATCCGCCCGTCGAGCGCGTCGAGGTACTCCCGGAAGCTCGACCAGCTCCAGTCGACGCCCTCCTCCAGGGCCTTGAGCGCCATGCCCTCGACCCGCGACATCATGCGCCGGGTGTAGTCGGCGTCCTCGGGGCGGTCGGGGTGCAGCGGCGCCAGGGTGAACCCGCAGTTGCCGCCGGCGACGGTGGTGACGCCATGGTTCATCGACGGGGTGGCGTACGGGTCCCAGAAGAGCTGGGCGTCGTAGTGGGTGTGCGGGTCGACGAAGCCGGGCGCGAGGACGAGGCCGGTGGCGTCCTCGGCCGTCACGGCGGACTCGGTCACCGTGCCGGGTTCGGCGACGACGGCGATCCGGCCGTCACGGATGCCGACGTCCGCCCGGTAGGAGGCCCCGCCCGTGCCGTCCACGACGGTCGCTCCGCGGATGAGGTGGTCGAGCATGAGGGGTCCCTTCTCTGTGGTGGGTACGCATGCGTGAGCCGGGGTGCGTACGGCCGCGGCACGCACCCCGGCCTCGCGAAGCGGCGATCCGGGAAGACGCCGCCGTCCGTGGCCTTTCCAGCCGGAGGTGGCGGCCGGCCCGGCACGATCAGGCCCCTTCGGCGATTGAGGAGCGGGGGTTCGGGGGCAGCGCCCCCGAGAGGGCCTCCGCCCCCCGGGGTCACTCCGCCGCTTCGCGGAGACGCGTCGTCCGGTGCACCGGATCCGTGTCGATCTGCGGAATCACGTGCTCCCCGATCAACCGGATCGAGTTCAACGTGTCCTCGGGACTCACCCCGATCGGCAGCCCGAAGCTCAGCTGATCCGCCCCCGCCCGCTCCCACCTCCGGCACTGCCCCAGCACCTCGTCCGGGTCTCCGCAGATCATCAGCTCCTCCGCGATCAGCAGCTCGATGATCTCCGCGGAGTACTCCGGCAGCAGCTCGGGCCACTCCGGAATCCCCTCCGGCCGGGGAAACGTGTCGTGGTAGCGGAACAGCAGCGACTGGAGGTAGTTCAGCCCGCCCCCCACCGCGATCTCGACCGCCTTCGCGTGCGTCTCCGCGCAGATCGCCGTCGAGGTGACCATCACGTTGTCGTTGACGAACGCCCCCACCGGCTCCGCGTCCTTGACCGCCGTCTTGTAGGAGTCGACGACCCACTCCATGTCGGAGACCTTCTGCACGCTGAAGCCCAGCACGCCGAGCCCCTTCTTCCCCGCCATCGCGTACGAGGACGGCGAGCCGGCCGCGTACCACATCGCCGGGTGCGCCTTCCCGTACGGCTTGGGCAGGATCTTGCGCGGCGGCAGCGACCAGTGCTTGCCCTGGAAGCCCGCGTACTCGTCCTGGAGCCACATCTTGGGGAACTCGGCGATGGTCTCCTCCCAGAGTTCCTTGGTGTGGTTCATGTCGGTGATGCCCGGCATGAACCCGAGGATCTCGTGGCTGCCCGCCCCCCGCCCGGAGCCGAACTCGAAGCGCCCCTCGGACAGGTGGTCCAGCATGGCGACCTTCTCGGCCACCTTCACCGGGTGGTTGACCGGGGCCAGCGGGTTGAAGATGCCGGAGCCGAGGTGGATGCGCTCGGTGGCGTGCGCGAGATAGCCCAGGTACACATCGTTGGCCGAGAGGTGCGAGTACTCCTCCAGGAAGTGGTGCTCGGAGGCCCAGGCGTACTTGAAGCCGGACTTGTCCGCCTGGATGACGTACTCGGTCTCCTCGATCAGCGCCTTGTGCTCTGCCCCGGGGTCGGCCTTGGCCCGCGCGGCGGGCACGTACCCCTGTACAAAGAGCCCGAATTCCAAGGGGGTTCACCGTCCTCAATTGTTTCTGACACATCGTCAGATTCTGCTGCGTCCGACTGTTCCACCGCCGCCCCGACCCGTCAATACCAATACCTGACGCATCGTCAGAACAGGCTGACCCCGGCCAGCCAGCCACCGTCGATGACGAACGGCTGGCCCGTGATGTACGAGGAGTCGTCCGAGGTCAGAAAGAGCGCGAGCGCCGCCACCTCCTCGGGCCGGCCGATCCGGCCGAGCGGCACGAGCTTGCGGTAGAGCGCGTCCACCGCGCCCTTCGAGGCCTCCGGGTCCGCAGTGGGGTCCAGCGCCGCCGGATTGGTCATCGCGGTGTCCACGGCACCGGGGCAGACGGCGTTGACCCGGATGCCCCGCGCGGCCAGCTCCACCGCCGCCACCCTGGTCAGGCCCAGCACGGCATGCTTGGTCGCGGCGTACGCGCCGACGAGCGCCATGCCGGTGAGCCCGGTGTACGAGGCGGTGTTCACGATCGTCCCGCCGCCCGCCGCCGCGATCTCCGGCGCCGCGGTCTTGATCCCCAGGAAGGCCCCCACCTGATTGACCTGCACCACCTGCTGGAACTCCTCCAGCGGTGTGCTCACCAGCTCGTTGAACCGCAGGATCCCCGCGTTGTTGACCAGCCCGTCGATCTTCCCGAAGGCGTCCTTCGCGGCGGTCACGGCCGCCTGCCAGTCCGCCTCGCGGCTCACGTCCAGATGCGTGAACAGGGCTCTGTCCGCACCCAGTTCCTTGGCAAGTGCCTCGCCCTGCCCGTCGAGCACATCGGCGATCACCACCTGCGCACCCTCGGCGGCGAACAGCCGCGCCTCCTGCTCGCCCTGCCCGCGCGCCGCGCCGCTGATCAGCACGGTCCGCCCGTCCAGCTTGCCCATGACCGGCTCCTACTCGTCGAGGTGGGGTGCGACATCGGCGGCGAACGCCGCCATCTGGTCGGTCAGTTCGCCCCGGTCACGGCTGCGGAAGCGCACCTGGATCTGGTGCACCCCCATCGCCGCGTACTCCCGCAGCGACTCCGCGACCGCCTCCGGCTTCCCGCTGACCGTGCGGCGCCCCACGGACCAGCCAGGCTCGCCCACGTACAGCGGTTCCGTGATGGCGCCGACGACGATCGGCGCGTCGACGCCCGCCTCCTCGCGCAGCGCGTACAGCCGGGCGATCTGCGCGGGCAGCTTCGCCCTCGGGTCCCCCTGCGGCAGCCAGCCGTCACCGCGCACGGCGGCCCGGCGCACGGCCGCCGGCGAGGAGCCGCCCACCCAGATCGGCACCCGCTCCTGGGCGGGTCGCGGCAGCTGGCCGAGCCCGGCGAAGGAGAACCGCTCCCCCGCGAACTCCGGATACTCCTCGGGCCCGAGCGCCGCCCGCAGCGCGTCGACGGTCTCGTCGAGCACGGGCCCCCGCGCCTCGAAGTCCGCCCCGAGCGCCTCGAACTCCTCGCGCACATGCCCGGCCCCGACCCCGAGGATCAGCCGGCCGCCGCTGAGGTGGTCGAGCGTGGCGTACTGCTTGGCGGTGGCCAGCGGGTGCCGCAGCCCGACGACGGCGACATGGCTCATCAGCAGGACACGCTCGGTGACGCCCGCGAGGAAGGCGAGCGTGGCCACGGGGTCGTACCAGACCGTGCTCATGCCCTCGGCGAGCCGCCGGGGAATCGCGACATGGTCGCAGCTCGCGATGTACGCGAACCCGGTGCGGTCGGCGGTACGGGCGATCTCGGCGAGGTCGGCCGGACCGGCCCCGGCCTCCCACGGCTCCGCATAGATGGCGCTCTGCGACTGGACCGGGAGCTGCATCCCGTACGACAGCGGCCCGGCGGGCGATATCGGCACCGGCGGCCTCCTTCCCCTGCACTGATCTGACACATCGTCATGTCCGGTGGTGCGGGGACATCGTCGTACCTGACGTGCCATCAGACAAGAGGCGGGTCCGAACCCTCCCGGCGCCCGCTCCGGTGCACGGCCACCGCCTGCAGCACCAGCGCGCCCGTCGCGAACAGCGCGCTGCCGAGGAGTTGCGTGGCGCGCGACACCTCCAGATAGCGGCTCTGCTCGAACCCCACCCAGACGTATGTGAGCAGCGCGCCCCCGGCGAGCGCCGTCCGGTGCGCCCCGCCCCACCCCGCGCTCCGGGACCACCGCACGCAGGGCACCAGGACCGCCGCCAGCAGCACCGCCCAGCCGAGCACCGGCACGGCCGCCGGCACCCCGTCGGGCAGATGCTCCCGGCCCCAGTAGGCACTGGTGGCGGCGAAGGCGGACGCCCCGACCACCCACGGGCGCGGCAGCGGGGCCGCACCGCGCCCGCCCGTCGGCCGGATCAGGAACGCCACCGCGACCAGCACGGCGATCACACACCCGGCGGCGGCGAACTGCCCCGGCGCGGCCACGAAGTCCTCGGACTCCACCTGGGCCAGGGCGAGGAAGCCGGAGCCCCCGACGAACACGAGGGCGGTCACGGAGAGACCGGGGAGACCGAGCCACGGCCGGGTGCGGTCGCCGCCCCGCGCGAAGGCCTCGACCAGGGCGATGGGCACGCAGATGCTCCACACGGTGTGCAGGGTCAGCACGTCCTGGAGCAGTTGGACGGACGTGTCCAGCACGGGTACGCGCGGCCCGGCGTACGCGGCGGCCAGATCGAAGCCGCCGTAGTGCGGGTTCCACAGCATCTGGTCGACGGGCCCCTCCTCGAACAGCCCGTAGGCCGCCCCGAGCAGGATCATCGTCGGCCAGCCCCGCCCGGCCCGCCGGGCGGCCTCACGCACGAGCAGTGCGCCGCCGCCGTACAGAGGGGCGAGCAGGAACACCGAGGGCAGGGCGGTGACCGGCTGATTGCCGAGAAGGAACTCCCCGATCAGCGGAGCCAGCACGAACAGACCGAGCGCCGACCGGAGGCGGTGGTGGTGTGCGCGGTCGATAGCCATACCGCCGACGCTAGGACGGCCCCCACCCGGCGGACATCGGCCGATGGACGACGACCGCCGGGCGAAAGTATCCGGGAATGAGCCGAAAGTCGTGGGGGAGCGGGGGCGAGGGGGGGACCTCACACCCCGGCCCCCGGCCCTACTTCCGGTACAGGTCCTCGATCTCCGCATCGAAGTCCCGCGTGATCGCGTCCCGCTTCAGCTTCAGCGACGGCGTCAGATGGCCGCCCTCCTCCGTGAAGTCCACCGGGAGCACGGTGAACTTGCGGATCGACTCGGCCCGCGAGACCAGGCGGTTGGCCTCGTCGACCGCGCGCTGGAGCGCCGTGCGCAGGTCCTCGTCGTGGACGAGGTCGCGGATCGGGATGCCCTGCTTCTTCTTCATCCGGCGCCAGTGGTCGAGTCCGTCCGGCTCCAGGGTGATCAGGGCGGTGATGAACGAACGGTTGTCGCCGACCACCATGCACTGGCTGACCAGGGGGTGGGCGCGCAGCCAGTCCTCCAGCGGGGCCGGGGTGACGTTCTTGCCGCCCGAGGTGATGATGATGTCCTTCTTGCGGCCGGTGATCGTGAGGTAGCCGTCCTCGTCGAGCGCGCCCAGGTCACCGGTGGCGAACCAGCCGCCGTCCAGTACGGGGACGGGCGCGCCGCGCTCCGCGTCCCAGTAGCCCTGGAAGACCTGGCCGCCGCTGAGCAGCACCTCGCCGTCCTCGGCTATGCGGACGGCGGTGCCCGGCATCGGCCAGCCGACCGTGCCCAGGCGCGGTCGCAGGGGCGGGGTGACGGTGGCGGCGGCCGTGGTCTCCGTCAGCCCGTAGCCCTCGAAGATCTCGATGCCGGCGCCCGCGTAGAACGCGGCGAGCCGGCGGCCCAGCGGGGAGCCGCCGCAGATCGCGTACCGCACCTGCCCGCCGAGCGCGGCCCGGATGCGGCGGTAGACCAGCGGGTCGTACAGCGCGCGGGCCGCCCGCAGGCCGAGCCCGGGGCCGGGTCCGGTGCCGTGTTCGGCGGCCTCGACGGCCTGCCCGTACCGCTGGGCGATCCGGGCGGCCCGGTCGAAGGACGAGGCCCGGCCCATCTTCTCGGCGGTGGCCCGGCCGGTGTTGTAGACCTTCTCCAGGACGTACGGGATGGCCAGCAGGAACGACGGCTTGAAGCCGGCCAGGTCGGCGAGCAGGTCCTCGGTCCCGATGGACGGGGCGTGGCCGAGGCGGACCCGGGCGCGCAGACAGCCGATCGCGACCATCCGGCCGAAGACGTGCGACAGCGGCAGGAACAGCAGGGTGGACGCGGGGTACTTGCTGACCGACTTGAAGACCGGGTGCAGCAGCTCGATGGCGTTGTCGACCTCGGCGAAGAAGTTGCCGTGGGTCAGCACACAGCCCTTGGGGCGGCCGGTGGTGCCCGAGGTGTAGATGAGGGTGGCCGGGGTCTCCGGTTCCAGCGTGGCGCGGCGGGCGGCGACGGCGTCGTCGGGGATGTCC
Source organism: Streptomyces sp. ITFR-16 (assembly GCF_031844705.1). NCBI lineage: Bacteria > Bacillati > Actinomycetota > Actinomycetes > Kitasatosporales > Streptomycetaceae > Streptomyces > Streptomyces sp. ITFR-16. The sequence continues at coordinate 4,711,358 of NZ_CP134609.1, read as the reverse complement.
CGGCCCAGCTTCTTCAGCCGTCCGAGCACGCCGGTGTCGAACTGCCACAGATGCGTGAGGTCGCCGAGCTGCTTGCGTTCCTGGCTGATGAGGCGGCCCTGTTCGGCCGTCTCCACCGCGCAGGCGACCGCGCCCGAGTCCTGGAGGATCCAGCGGGCCTGGAAGGCGGAGGAGGTCGGGTAGATGGGGACGGTGACGAGGCCGGCGGCCCAGGCCGCGAAGTCGAGCAGCGTCCACTCGTAGGTCGTCCGGGCCATGATCGCGAGGCGGTCGCCGCCGCGCAGGCCCTCCGCGATCAGGCCCTTGGCGACGGCGAGCACCTCGGCCCCGAACTCCGCCGCCGTGACGTCCCGCCAGCTGCCGTCCGGCTGCTTGCGGCTGAGGACGGCCTCCTCGGGGGCTTAGCGGGCGTTGTCGAACGGGATCTCCGCGAGCGAGCCCCGGCGCACGGGCGGGGCGAACGCCGGTACGGAGACCTGCCGGACGCTGCCGTCGGCGGCCCTGACCTTCGCGGGCTCGACCAGGACGGGGGTGGCGGGTGCGGGGGAAGTGGCGGGTGGCGTGGACACGTGCGGCTCCTCGGCATCGGGGTCGGGCGGTTCACCTGATCCGTCCGGCGACCGGCCCTGACGCCGTCGCCGAACCGTGCTCAACTTCTTTGCGCGTCACACACGTTCGAGGATCGCCGTCACGCCCTGGCCGCCCGCCGCGCAGATCGAGATGAGGCCCCGCCCCGGGGCGTCCCGTTCCGCGAGGAGCTTGGCGAGGGTGGCGACGATCCGGGCGCCCGTCGCGGCGAAGGGGTGCCCGGTCGCGAGGGAGGACCCCGCGACGTTGAGCTTCTCCCGGTCGACGGGGGCGAGTCCCTGCTTCTCCCAGGCGGCCAGGGTGGCGAGCACCTGGGACGCGAAGGCCTCGTGCACCTCGAAGAGGTCGAAGTCCTCGATGCCCAGCCCGGCCCGCTCCAGCATCCTCGGCACCGCGTACGCGGGCGCCATCAGCAGCCCGTCCTCGCCGCCCACGTAGTCGACGGCCGCCGTCTCGTACAGGGACAGATACGCCTGCGGTTCCAGGCCGCGGCGCTCGGCCCACTCCTCGCTCGCCAGCAGCACGGTCGCGGCGCCGTCCGTGAGCGGGGTGGAGTTGCCCGCGGTCATCGTCGCGTCGGGGTGGTCCGCGCCGAACACCGGCTTCAGCGCGGCGAGTTTCCCGACCGTGGAGCCGGGGCGCAGGTTCTGGTCCCGGTCCAGGCCGAGGTACGGCACGACGAGGTCGTCCAGGAAGCCCCGCTCGTAGGCGGCGGCGAGCCGCTGGTGGCTGGTGGCGGCGAGGAGGTCCTGTTCCGCCCGGCCGATGTCCCACCGGCGGGCGGTGACCGCCGCGTGCTCGCCCATCGAAAGGCCCGTGCGGGGTTCGGCGTTGCGCGGGATGTCCGGGACGAGATGGCGGGGGCGTACGCCTGCCAGCGCCTTGACCCGGCCGGCCGCCGACTTCGCCCGGCGGGCCGCCAGCAGCAGCCTGCGCAGCTCGTCGTTGACGCCGAGCGGGGCGTCGCTCGTGGTGTCCGCGCCGCCCGCGATCGCGGAGTCGACGGCCCCGAGCATGATCTTGTCGGCGGCCGTGATCACCGCCTGGAGCCCGGTGCCGCAGGCCTGCTGGATGTCGTACGCGGGGGTGCGCGGGTCGAGCCGGGAGCCGAGCACGGTCTCCCGGGCCAGGTTGAAGTCCCGGCTGTGCTTGAGGACCGCGCCGGCGGTGAACTCACCGATCCGCTGCCCCGCCAGCCCGAACCGCTCGACCAGGCCGTCCAGCGCGGCGGTCAGCATCTGCTGGTTGGAGGCCTGTGCGTACGGGCCGTCGGAGCGGGCGAACGGGATACGGCTGCCGCCGATGACCGCGACCCGGCGGGGCTGCGGGAGTGCGAGGGGGATCAACTCGACCAACTCATCTCGACCAGCTCCTGACTCTTGAGTAACCTTACTCTGGAGTAAATCTACGACCGATCAGGGAGTCCGGACAATGGCCGACCGCTATCTGCACCTCACCGGCACAGCGACCGGCCGATTTCTGACCCGCAGGCTCGGCCTCCCGCAGCCCGCCCGGCTGCGCCGCTGGACCCCCCGGACCCCGGACCTGGCCGGCCCGGTCCTCCACCTCACCGCCGGGGATTCCGCCGTCACGGACGAGCTCGGGGCGATCCTCGCCGCGACCGGCCTGGAGATCACCGCCGGCGCCGACCGCCCGGCCGGCATCGTGCTGGACGCGACGGGCGTCGGCACCGCCGCCGGACTCGGCGCCGTGCACGCCGCCCTGCACCCGGTCGTCCGCTCGCTCGCCCCGAGCGGCCGGGTCGTCGTCCTCGGCGTGCGGCCCTCCCCGGACGACCACCACCAGGCCGCCGCCCAGCAGGCGCTGGAAGGGTTCGTGCGCTCGCTCGGCAAGGAGATCGGCAGGGGCGCCACCGTGCAGCTGCTGCGCCTCGCGCCCGGCGCGGCCGCGGGCGCCGAGTCCACCCTGCGCTTCCTGCTCTCACCCCGGTCCGCGTACATCAGCGGCCAGGTCATCGAGGTCACCGCCGCCGCCCCCGGCACCGTCGCCGACTGGTCCGCCCCGCTCGCCGGCCGCACCGCGCTGGTCACCGGCGCGGCCCGGGGCATCGGCGCCTCGGTCGCCTCCGTGCTGGCCCGGGACGGCGCCCGGGTCATCTGCCTGGACGTCCCGCAGGCCCAGGAGGACCTGGTGCGCACCGCCGACCTGCTCGGCGCCACCGCCCTGCCGCTGGACATCACGGCGGACGACGCGGCCGAGCGCATCGCCGCAGCGGCCCCCGACGGCCTCGACATTTTGGTCCACAACGCCGGGATCACCCGCGACCGGCGGCTCGCCAACATGGCCGCCGACCGCTGGGCCTCGGTCATCGACGTCAACCTCGACAGCGTCCTGCGCACCACAGACGCCCTGCTCAGGGCCGGCACCCTCAACCGGGGCGGCCGGATCGTCGCCACCGCCTCCATCGCGGGCATCGCGGGCAACAACGGCCAGACCAACTACGCGGCCAGCAAGGCCGGCATCATCGGCCTGGTCCGCTCACTCGCCCCGCGCGCCGCCGCCGACCACGGCGTCACGGTCAACGCGGTCGCCCCCGGCTTCATCGAGACCAAGATGACCGCGGCCGTCCCGCTCTTCATCCGGGAGGCCGGCCGCCGGATGAACTCCCTTTCCCAGGGCGGCCTTCCGGTCGATGTCGCCGAGACCACCGCCTGGTTCGCCCAGCCCGCGTCCACGGCCGTCAACGGCCAGGTCGTCCGCGTCTGCGGCCAGAGCCTGCTGGGAGCGTGACCCCGTGCCGAGCCTGACGCTCTCGCTGCTGCGCGGCGGGCTGACCTCTCCCTTCAAGCGGGCGGGCCGGCCGGGCGCCGTCCTGCCCGCCGGCCGGCAGCACCTCCCGGCCGCCCCGATCGCGCCCGGCCCGCTGGCCGCGTACAGCAGGATCTGCGGCTTCGCGGAGTCCGGCCCGCTGCCGGTGACGTACCCGCACGTCCTGGCCTTCCCGTCGGCCATGCGGCTGATGACCCGGTGGAGCTTCCCGCTGCCGGTCACCGGGCTCGTCCACACCTGGATCGAGATCACCGCCCACCGGGCGCTGCACCCCACCGACCGGCTCGACCTCACGGTGTACGCACAGGAGTTGACCCCGCACCGGCGGGGCACCGAGGTCACCGTGGTGACCGAGGCGCGGCTGTCGGGCGAGCTGGTGTGGGAGTCCCGCAGCGGCTATCTCTCCCGCCACACGGTCCGTACGAGCACCAGGCCGGCGGCCCCGGCGCCCGAGCCCCCGCTCCCCGCCGTCGCCGAGTGGCGGCTGCCCGCCGACCTCGGACGGCGCTACGGGGCCGCCTCGGGCGACCGCAACCCGATCCACCTCCACCCGCTGACCGCCCGGCTGTTCGGCTTCCCGCGCGCCATCGCGCACGGCATGTGGACCGTGGCCCGCTGCCTCGCCGAGGTGCCCGGGACCCCTCCGGTCCACTCCGTACGGGCCGACTTCCGGGCCCCCGTCCTGCTGCCCGGCACCGTCACCTACGCCTCGGACGGCACCGCCTTCCAGCTCCGCAGCGGCGACCGCGTCCACCTCACCGGGACGGCGGCTGCCAGGGACGGCCGTTCATAAGGTTCTCCAGGCCCGCCCACGAGAAGTTCATCAAGGTGGCCGCCGCCTCCTTGGCCGAGACGCCCGGGGTCTCGTTCGCCCAGCCGGCGAGCGACTCCGCGGCGCCCACCAGCGCCTGCGCGAGACCCGCCACATCGCGGTCCGCCAGCGCCGGATCCTGGTGGACCTCGCGGGCCGCGGCGCCGATCAGACCCGTCACGAACGCAACGATCTCCTCGCGCATCACGTTCACCTCGGTGGCGAACGGCTCCCCGTGCGTCCGTGCCTGGCGATACAGCACGGCCCAGCCGTCCGGGTTCTGCGCCGTGTGCGTGAAGAACGCCCGCAGCCCCGACCACAGTTGCCGGTCGGCCGGAAGACCCGGCTCCGCCCCCGCGCGTACCGCTTCGACCAGCGCGTTCGCCTCCCGCCTGATGCAGGCGGAGAAGAGTTCGTCCTTGGAGTTCAGATAGAGGTAGACCAGCGGCTTGGACACCCCGGCCAGCTCCGCGATCTCGTCCATCGAGGCCGCACGGAATCCGCGCTGTCCGAAGGTCTGCACCGCGGCGTCCATCATCTGCTGCTCGCGCACCGCGCGCGGCATCCGTTTGCTCTTCACAGCACCCACGTCGACTTCCTCCCGCCCCCGCTGCGCTACTCCTCGGTAAGACTACGGCGCGGGCCCGGACCACGCCGCCCACACGGAGACCCCCGGCCACCCGGTGGCCGGATCGCCCCGCCCCGGCCCCGTCCGCCGGACATGCGCGAGGGCCCCCTCTCCGCAGCGGAGAAGGGGCCCTCGGGCGGGCGGTGAGCGATCACGCGGGGACCGGCACGCGCCCCTGCTCGGTGTCGCGGACCTCGGCCTCGTCGACCGGGGAGGCCGACGCCGAGTTGTACTTGTCGTGGTCGAGGATCTTCTCCCGGGCCGAGACGATGACCGGGACCAGCGCCTGGCCTGCCACGTTCGTCGCCGTACGCATCATGTCCAGGATCGGGTCGATGGCCATCAGCAGACCGACGCCCTCCAGCGGGAGGCCCAGCGTCGACAGGGTGAGGGTCAGCATGACCGTGGCGCCGGTGAGACCGGCGGTGGCGGCGGAGCCGATCACCGAGACGAACGCGATCAGGATGTAGTCACCGACACCCAGCTGCACGTCGAAGATCTGCGCGATGAAGATCGCGGCCAGCGCCGGGTAGATCGCGGCGCAGCCGTCCATCTTGGTGGTCGCACCGAACGGGACGGAGAAGGAGGCGTACTCCTTCGGGACGCCGAGGCGCTCGGTGACCTGCTGGGTGACCGGCATGGTGCCGACCGAGGAGCGCGAGACGAAGGCCAGTTGGATCGCGGGCCAGGCGCCCTTGAAGAACTGGAGCGGGCTGACCTTGGCGACCGTGGCGAGCAGCAGCGGGTAGACGCCGAACATCACCAGGGCGCAGCCGATGTAGACGTCGGCGGTGAACGTCGCGTACTTGCCGATCAGGTCCCAGCCGTAGTCGGCGATGGCGTAGCCGATGAGGCCGATGGTGCCGAGCGGGGCGAGGCGGATGACCCACCACAGGGCCTTCTGGAGCAGCTCCAGGACGGCCTCGCTGAGGTTGAGGATCGGCTGTGCCTTCTCGCCGAGCTGCAGGGCGGCGATCCCGGCGACGGCGGCCATGAAGACGATCTGGAGGACGTTCAGCTCGGTGAACGGCGAGATCACGTTCTGCGGGATGATACCGGTCAGGAAGTCGAGCCAGGAGCCCGCGTGCTCCGGGAGCTTGCCGTCCTTCGGGGTGAGGCCGGTGCCGGAGCCCGGGTTGGTGATCAGGCCGATCGCGAGGCCGATGGCGACCGCGATCAGCGAGGTGATCATGAACCAGAGGACCGTGCGGCCGGCCAGCCTGGCGGCGTTGTTGACCTTGCGCAGGTTGGTGATCGACACCAGGATCGCGAAGAAGACGAGGGGCGCCACGGCCAGCTTCAGCAGCTGGACGAAGATGTGGCCGACCTTGTCGAGCGTGGTGTAGAGCCAGTCGATGTCCTGGCTGCGGGCGAGCCAGCCGAGCAGGACACCGAGGACCAGACCGGCGACGATCTGGGCCCAGAACGGGACCTTGGGTATGCGGAAACCGGAGCCCGAGGGCTCTTCGGTGGTGGCGGACGCGGGGTTCGCGGACACGGACACACTCCAGATGTGACGCATCGGGACGCACGGGGACGGTGTGCGGGGGACGGGGGTGCGGCGCCCGCGTCAGGGGCGGCGCCGCTGTGATGCCGGTATCAGACGGTGCGGCAACAGACCGCGGACATACAGCGGCAGAGATCGACATGAAGGCGCTCCACGAGCGGGATGCTCGTGGCAGGTCGGAGGCGCACAGCTGTCTTCATGTCGAACACGTTAACACTTGAACTTTGAGAACCTCAAAGGTCTTCTTTGGGCCCGGAGCGCGGCTCCGCGCCCCGCCCGGACGCCTCAACTGCCCCTGGGTGCGCGAAAACCCCAGTACAGGAGCGTTCGCTCCCGCGCTGGGGTTTGACGAAGAAAGGAGGTGGGTGTGATCAGGTTTACATTTCCCTTACCCGACCCTCACCGGGTCACCACCGGCCACTCCCGGCCGCTACTGGGTGACGCCGTCCTCACGCGTGCGGTTGGCCTCCAGGCGCGCCTTGGCGCGGTCGACCTTCGACACGATCTGCTCGGACATCTCGTCGCGCTGCTTGCGCAGCAGGACGTAGCTGAGCGGCGCGGAGAGCACCAGGGCGAGCAGGATGACCCAGACGATGTTGGATCCCCCGGCCCCGGAAGGAATCACCCCGTAGTTGACCGCGATGGCGGCGACGACGAAACAGCCGACGAAGATGCTGAGACGCATCGCGGTGTACCGGATCGTTGCGCTCGGCTTGGCAGCGGACACAGCTCGCCTTCTCTCTACGTACGACAGTCCTGCCCGACCAGTGAAGCATGCCCCACAATCGATCAGTTCGGAGGGCCGCGCCAAGCGCGGGCGGGCCGGCCCGGCGCGGCGCCCTCAGCCGAGCGGCAGCAGCATGATGACGTCGTCGCGGTCGTCGCCGTCGGCCACCCGGATCGCGCCCGGCACCCGGCCGACCTCCTTGTACCCACAGGCGGCGTAGAAGCGGTCGGCACCCGTGCCGCCGCGGCAGGTGAGCCGGATGGCCTCGATGCCGTCGATCCCCCGGGCCGCGTCGGCGGCGGCCGCCATCAGATCCCGGCCGTAGCCCCGGCCCTGGTGGCGGGGGTGGACCATCACCGTGTAGAGCCAGAGCCAGTGCGTCATCAGCCGGTGCGTGTTGTGCGTGAGGAACGCGGTGGCGGCGACGGCCCCGCCCTCGTCGTAGCCCACCAGCAGGCGGGTGCGCCCCTCGGCCATCGCGACGAGGTGCTTGACCAGCTCGGGCCGGACGTCGTCGGCCGAGACGGGCGGCACGAAGCCCACCGCCCCGCCCGCGTTGGACACATCGGCCCAAAGCTCGGCTATCCCGTCCCGCACGGACCGGTCGAACTTCGGATCCAGCTCGAATGTAAGCGCCATAGAGGCAGATTAACCATTACGAGCCATCGGCTCAACCACCGTCCGGAACGCGAGAGAGCTCCGGCCGGGGACGGCGGCCGGAGCTCTCGTGAAGCAGTACAGCAGTACAGCAGGACACGCGGGGCGCGCGCCGCTTCAGACCCGCATGGGCTGCGGCGACTCGCGGCGCTCCGCGTCCGGGCCCGGGTACTCGCGGATGATCTCGTACCGGGTGTTGCGCTCGACGGGCCGGAAGCCGGCGTCGCGGATCAGGTCCAGCAGATCCTCGCGGCCGAGCTTGCTGGGCGTGCCGTAGTTGTCCGCGTCGTGCGTGATCTTGTACTCGACGACCGAGCCGTCCATGTCGTCCGCGCCGTGCTGAAGGGCGAGCTGGGCGGTCTGTACGCCGTGCATCACCCAGAACACCTTGACGTGCGGGACGTTGTCGAACAGCAGCCGGGAGACCGCGAAGGTCTTCAGCGCCTCGGCACCGGTCGCCATCGTCGTACGCGCCTGGAGCTTGTTGCGGACCTTGCCGTCCTTCATGTCCACGAAGTCGTGCTGGTAGCGCAGCGGGATGAAGACCTGGAAGCCGCCGGTCTCGTCCTGGAGCTCACGCAGCCGCAGCACGTGGTCGACGCGGTGCCGGGGCTCCTCGATGTGCCCGTACAGCATCGTCGCCGGGGTCTTGAGCCCCTTCTCGTGGGCGAGCCGGTGGATGCGCGACCAGTCCTCCCAGTGGGTGCGGTGGTCGACGATGTGCTGGCGGACCTCCCAGTCGAAGATCTCCGCGCCGCCACCGGTCAGCGACTCGAGGCCGGCCTCGATCAGCTCGTCGAGGATCTCGGAGGCGGAGAGCCCGGAGATCGTCTCGAAGTGGTGGATCTCGGTGGCGGTGAACGCCTTCAGGGAGACCTGCGGCAGCGCTTCCTTCAGCGCGCTCAGCGAGCGCGGGTAGTAGCGCCACGGCAGCGAGGGGTGCAGCCCGTTGACGATGTGCAGCTCGGTGAGGCTCTCGCCCTCCATCGCCTTGGCGAGCTTCACCGCCTCCTCGATGCGCATCGTGTACGCGTCCTTCTCGCCCGGCTTGCGCTGGAACGAGCAGTACGCGCAGGACGCGGTGCACACGTTGGTCATGTTGAGGTGCCGGTTGACGTTGAAGTGGACGACGTCGCCGTTCTTGCGCGTACGCACCTCATGGGCCAGACCGCCGAGCCACGCCAGGTCGTCGGACTCGTAGAGCGCGATCCCGTCCTCGCGGGTCAGCCGCTCACCGCCCCTGACCTTCTGCTCCAGCTCGCGCTTGAGTCCCGCGTCCACTAGGGCGCCTCCCATATCTCCGTGTAACAGACTCCGCCCACCGTACGCCTAGCCCTCTTCGGGGAGGTCTCCGACCCGGTTCTCCCACTTGGTGGAGAGCACGATCGTGGTACGGGTGCGCGAGACGCCCTTGGTGCCGCTGAGCCGGCGGATGGTCTTCTCCAGACCGTCCACGTCACCGACGCGCACCTTGAGCATGTAGGAGTCGTCGCCCGCGATGAACCAGGCGTCCTCGATCTCCGCGAGGTCCTTCAGCCGGCGCGCCACGTCCTCGTGGTCGGCGGCGTCGGAGAGCGAGATGCCGATCAGGGCCGTGACCCCGAGGCCGAGCGAGGCCGCGTCGACGGTGGCGCGGTAGCCGGTGATGACACCGGCGGTTTCCAGCCGGTTGATGCGGTCGGTGACGCTGGGCCCGGAGAGCCCCACGAGCCGCCCCAGCTCGGCGTACGAGGCCCTGCCGTTCTCCCTGAGGGCCTGGATGAGCTGCCTGTCCACCGCGTCCATGTGTCTGGAACCTTCCATTGTTCAGCAGTATCGCAAGTCTACGTGTAGAATCTAAGGCGTGCAGGCATCAGAGCCTGTAAATCTTCCAGAGCATCCAAAAAATGCTTTCGAATCTTCAGAATCCTCAGGAGTGAGAACACCGTGTACACGATCGAGATGGCCTACGCCCGGATGCGCGAGCTGCAGGACCTGGCCAACCGCTCGCGTGCCCATCAGCCCGCCGCGGCCCACCGGGTCGACAAGACCCGCAACCCGCGCACCCCGAAGTAGCACCGGCCCCCACCGGGTCAGTCACGGGAGCCACCACCGAGCTCCCCCTCCCAGCGGCGGTACAGCCGGTGCGGCACCCCTGCCGCGTCCAGCACCCGCCCCGCGACGAAATCCACCAGATCCTGGATGTGCGTCGCACCCGCGTAGAACGCCGGAGAGGCGGGCAGCACGACCGCGCCCGCCTCGTCCAGGGTCACCAGGTGCTTCAGCGTCTGGCCGTTCAGCGGCGTCTCGCGCACCGCGACGACCAGCTTCCGCCGCTCCTTGAGCGTCACGCTCGCGGCCCGTTGCAGCAGGTCCTTCGAGAGCCCGAGCGCCACGCCGGCCACGCATGCCGTCGACGCCGGGACGATCAGCATCCCCTTCGCGGGGTACGACCCCGAGGACGGGCCCGCGGCCAGGTCGCCGGCCGCCCAGTGCCGTACGCCGGACACGTCCGCGTCGAAGGTGTGCGGCTTCCCGTCCGCCCCGCGCGCCAGCCAGGCGGCCAGATCCTCCCGCCAGTGCGCGTCCCGGAACGCGATCCCGGTCTCGTCCAGCAGCGTCAGCCGCGACGCCCGGCTCACGACCAGATCGACACTCTCCCCGGCGGCCAGCAGCCCGCGCAGCACGGCAGCGGCGAATGGCGTACCCGAAGCGCCCGAAACCCCGACAATCCAAGGCGTTCGCCGCTGCTGACTCACTGAAGTCCCGGAATCCACACCCCCGAGCCTATCCGGCGCACGGCGGCCGGGACCGCACGAGGGGCTCCGCACGTTCCCAAGGATGCAGGGCGGACGAAGGGGGGCGTGTCTCATGGACGGCACACGTACGGGGGCCGGAAACCGGGCCCTCATGGCCGGCGCGGTCATGCTGGGCTGGATCGCGCTGCTCTGGGCCCTGGAGGCCGTCGATCTCGCGACCGGCCACGGCCTCGACAGCCATGGCATCAGCCCGCGCGAGCCGGGCGAGCTGCTCGACATCGTGCCCGCCGCCTTTCTGCACGACGGCTGGGCCCATGTCTCGTCGAACAGCGTCCCGTTGCTGGTCCTGGGCTTCATAGCCGCCCTTGGCGGACTGCGCCGCTTCGCCGGCGTGGTGCTCACCGTGATCGTGACCGGTGGCCTCGGCGTCTGGCTCGTCGCCCCGGCGAACACGGTCACGCTCGGCGCGTCGGGCGTGGTCTTCGGCCTCTTCGGCTATCTGCTCGTCCGCGGCTTCGTGGACCGCCGCCCGCTGGACGTGGTCGTCGGCCTGGTCGTCGCCGCGGTGTACGGCTCCCTGCTCCAGGGTGTCCTGCCCACCGACCCGGGCGTCAGCTGGCAGGGCCATATCTTCGGCCTGATCGGCGGGGTGCTGGCCGCGTTCGCCCTGCGCCGGTCCACCCGCGCCGGGCTCAGACCGTCAGGCCCCGCACCAGCAGATCCAGCAGCGCGCACGCGAACAGGGCGATTCCGATGAAGCCGTTCACCGAGAAGAACGCCCGGTTCAGCCGCGACAGGTCGTGCGGGCGCACCACCCGGTGCTCGTAAACGAAGGCGACCGCGACGATCACCATGCCGATCCAGTAGAAGAGCCCCGCCTCCGTGGCGAGGCCGAACCAGACCAGCAGGCCGGTCGTCACCGCGTGGCAGACCCGCGCGCCCCACAGCGCGGCCGGGATGCCGAAGCGCGCCGGGAAGGACAGCACCCCGTGGGCGCGGTCGGCCTGCACGTCCTGGCAGGCGAAGATCAGGTCGAAGCCGCCGATCCAGATGCCGACGGCGAGCCCCAGGATCACCGCGTCCCACGACCAGCTGCCGGTCACCGCCAGCCAGGCACCGACCGGCCCGATGGCCTGCGCGAGGCCCAGGATCGCGTGCGGGTAGTTCGTGAACCGCTTGCCGTACGGGTAGACGACCATCGGGATCACCGCGACCGGCGCCAGCGCCAGACAGAGCGGGTTCAGCAGGGCGGCCGCCCCGAGGAACACCACGACGGCGGCGAGCGCCCCCGTCCAGGCCGACTTCACCGACACCGCACCCGTCACCAGCTCCCGGCCGGCGGTACGCGGATTGCGGGCGTCGATCTCGCGGTCGATGATCCGGTTCGCGGCCATCGCGAACGTCCGCAGCCCGACCATCGCGACGGTGACCAGCAGCAGCGTCACCCAGTGGATCGAGCCGTCGTCCAGGAACATCGCGGTCAGGGCGGCGATGTACGCGAAGGGCAGCGCGAAGATCGAGTGCTCGATCATCACGAGCCGCAGGAACGCCCTGACCTTGCTGCTCGGTTGTGCGGGCCCGGAGCCCAGGGTCGCTTCGGCGGCGCTCACAGTCCGTATTCCTTCCACCGGCGGTCGACCTTCGCCGCCGTCTCCGGGTCGGACTCGACCATGTCCGGCCAGCCCCCGTCCCGCGTGTAGCCCTCCTCGGGCCACTTCTTCGTCGCGTCGATGCCCGCCTTGCCGCCCCAGAACTGCTGGTACGAGGCGTGGTCGAGGTGGTCGACCGGGCCCTCGGCGACCGTCAGGTCGCGCGCGTAGTCGGTGTTGCCGAGCGCCCGCCAGGACACCTCGTGCAGATCGTGGACGTCGCAGTCCGCGTCCACGACGACGATCAGCTTGGTCAGCGACATCATGTGCGCGCCCCAGATCGCGCTCATCACCTTCTGCGCGTGCTTCGGGTACTTCTTGTCGATCGAGACGATCGCGCAGTTGTGGAAGCCCCCGGACTCCGGCAGGTGGTAGTCCACGATGTCCGGCACGATGATCTTGAGCAGCGGGAGGAAGAACCGCTCCGTGGCCCGCCCCAGCGGACCGTCCTCGGTCGGCGGCCGGCCGACCACGATGGACTGGAGCAGCGGCCGCTTCCGCATGGTCACGCAGTCGATGGTCAGCGCCGGGAACGGCTCCTGCGGGGTGTAGAACCCGGTGTGGTCGCCGAACGGCCCCTCGGGCAGCGTCTCCCCGGGCTCCAGCCATCCCTCGATGACGACCTCGGCATGGGCCGGGACCTGGAGCGGCACGGTCTTGCAGTCGACCATCTCGATGCGCTTGCCCTGGATGAACCCGGCGAAGAGGTACTCGTCGATGTCCCCGGGCAGCGGCGCGGTGGAGGCGTAGGTGACCGCGGGCGGGGCCCCGAAGGCGATGGCGACCGGCAGCCGCTCACCGCGCCGGGCGGCGACCTGGTAGTGGTTGCGGCTGTCCTTGTGGATCTGCCAGTGCATCCCGATGGTGCGGCGGTCATGGCGCTGGAGCCGGTAGAGCCCCAGGTTCCGCACGCCGGTCTCGGGGTGCTTGGTGTGCGTGAGCCCGAGGTTGAAGAACGAGCCGCCGTCCTTGGGCCAGGTGAACAGCGCCGGCAGCCGGTCGAGGTCCACGTCGTCGCCGGTGAGGACGACCTCCTGGACGGGCGCGTTCTCCGGCTTCACCTTCTTCGGCGGTACGTGCACCATCGTGCCGAGCTTCCCGAAGGCCTCCCGGACCCCGACGAAGCCGTGCGGCAGCTCCGGCTTGAGCAGCCCGCCGATCTTGTCGCTGATCTCGGCGTACGACTTCAGCCCGAGCGCCTTCAGCAGCCGCCTGTCGGTGCCGAACACGTTCATGGCCAGGGGCATCGACGAGCCCTTGACGTTCTCGAAGAGCAGCGCGGGCCCGCCGGCCTTGTTCACCCGGTCGACGATCTCACCGACCTCCAGATACGGGTCGACCTCGGCCTTGATGCGCTTGAGCTCGCCCTCGCGCTCCAGAGCCCGGAGCAGGGATCGAAGATCGTCGTAAGCCATACGGACAAGTATCTGCCACCCGCTACTCTGGGCCCGTCACCGGGGCGGGACATTGCCCCGCCAACTCTCCTCGGGGGGACTTTTCCACCATGCTCCGGGCTCTGATCTACCTCCTGCCGCTGGCGCTGACGATCTTCGCGTTCATCGACTGCCTGAACACCCCGGAGGACGAGGCCAAGCACCTGCCGAAGATCGCCTGGGTCTTCATCATCCTGCTGTTCTGGATCGTCGGCCCGATCGTGTGGCTGGCAGCGGGCAAGGTGCGCGAGGTGCCCGCCGGAGGCCGTACGCCCTCCGAGTGGCACCGCGGCCACCGGCAGCAGTGGGTGGCGCCGGACGACAATCCCGACTTCCTCAAGTCGCTGAAGGAAGAGAACAAGAAGGACGAGTCCCTCCTCAAGGACTGGGAGGCCGACCTGCGCCGCCGCGAGGAGGAGCTCAAGCGGCGGGAGAGCGGGCCGGAGGGCTCGACCCCGCCCGCCTCGTAGGACACACACTCTGGTCCGACGGGGCCTCAGGAGGCGTACAGCAGCTGCCCCAGCCGGTTGAGCAGGGGCAGCAGTGCTGTGCGCTCCTCGGGGGTGAGCGCCTCCAGCGCGCCGTGCACGGCGCGCATCTCGGCGCGGATGGTGTGGGCGAGCCGCGTCCCCTCGGGGGTGCGGCTCGCGACTTTGGAGCGGCGGTCGCCGGGGGCGGGGGCCCGGGTGACCAGACCCCGGGCCTCCATGCGGCTGATGAGCCCGGTGGCGTTGGACGCGTCGCAGACGAGGTGGGCGGCGAGGGCGCTCATCGGCATGGGCGCGTGAAGGGCGATCAGCGCGCGGGCCTGCGAGGTGGACAGACCGTGCCGGGCGGCGACGGCGGTGAGGTCGTCGTGGTGGCCGCGCACGACGAGGGCCAGGGGCTCCAGCAGGTCGTCCGGGGTGGGCGCGGCGCGATCGTCCGGAGCAGTGGCGGCGCGGGGCGTCGGTTCGGTGGTCATGGTCGGCCATTCTTCGATCGGCGACTGCCGACCTTTATTTGACATGCTCAATGATTGGCAGTTACATGGAAGTAATTGCTTGAGCATATCAAGCTCTGGCCCGCCCCCGCAGGCCGTTTCCCGACAGGCCGTTCACCCGCACACCGCCCACCGCAGGGAGTACCCCCATGCCCTCCGTACCCGAGACCGTCGACCGCCTTCGCACCACCTTCCGCACCGGGCGCACCAAGAGCCTCGACTGGCGCACAGGGCAGCTCCGGCAGCTGCGGGCCCTGCTCACCGAGCGCGGCGACGAACTGGCCGACGCGCTCCGCGCCGACCTCGGCAAGAGCCGCAAAGAGGCCTACCGCACCGAGATCGACTTCACGGTCCGGGAGATCGACCACACCCTGGAGCACCTGGCCGACTGGCTGCGGCCCGAGCCCGCCCCCGTACCGGCCTCGCTGGGCGGGGCGACGGCCCACACCGTGCAGGACCCGCTCGGCCTCGTCCTGGTCATCGCGCCCTGGAACTACCCGGTGCAGCTCCTGCTGGCCCCGCTCGCGGGCGCGCTGGCCGGGGGCAACGCGGTGGTGGCCAAGCCGAGCGAGCTGGCGCCCGCCACCTCCGCCGCCGTCGCCCGGCTGCTGCCGCTGTATCTGGACACGGACGCGGTCGCCGTCGTGGAGGGGGCCGTCCCGGAGACCACCGAGCTGCTGGCCGAGCACTTCGACCACATCTTCTACACGGGCAACGGCACAGTGGGCCGGATCGTGATGGCCGCCGCGGCGAAGAACCTCACTCCGGTGACGCTCGAACTGGGCGGCAAGTCCCCCGTCTTCGTGGACCGGGACACGGACGTGCGGGCGGTCGCGGCCCGGCTGGCGGCCGGAAAGTTCCTCAACGCGGGCCAGACCTGCGTCGCCCCCGACTACGTCCTGACCGACCCGGAGACCGCCGCCGCCCTCGCGGACGCGCTCGCCGGCGCGGTCGAGGGGCTGTTCGGGGCGGACGCCTCGCAGCACCCGGAGTACGGACGGATCGTCAACGAGCGCCACTTCGACCGGCTGGCCGGACTCCTGGACTCGGGACGCACGGTGACCGGCGGGACGTACGACCGGGACAGCAAGTACATCGCGCCGACCGTGCTGGCCGATGTGGCGCCGGACGCTCCCGTGATGCGCGAGGAGATCTTCGGCCCGGTGCTGCCGATCGTCACGGTGGCCGGGCTCGACGAGGCCATCGCGTTCATCAACGACCGCGACAAGCCGCTCGCGCTGTACGCCTTCACCGACTCGGACGCCGTACGCCGGCGGCTGATCACCGAGACCTCGTCGGGCGCGGTCGGCATCGGCCTGCCGCTGGCCCATCTCACCGTCTCGGACCTGCCGTTCGGCGGGGTCGGCGAGAGCGGCATGGGCAGCTACCACGGCCGCTACTCGCTGGAGACGTTCAGCCACCGCAAGGCCGTCCTGGACACCCCGATGCCGGCCTGACACACCGCTGCCCGCCCCCGGATCCCGGGGGCGGGCAGTCGCGTGCGTGCGGTGCGGGTCTCAGACGCCGGCGTAGGAGTGCTTGCCGGTGACGAAGATGTTGACGCCGTAGTAGTTGAAGATCCAGCAGCCGAAGGCGATCAGCGCCAGGTAGGCGGCCTTGCGGCCCTTCCAGCCGGCGGTGGCGCGGGCGTGCAGATAGCAGGCGTACGCGACCCAGGTGATGAAGGACCAGACCTCCTTGGGGTCCCAGCCCCAGTAACGGCCCCAGGCGTCGCCCGCCCAGATCGCGCCCGCGATGATCGTGAACGTCCACAGCGGGAAGACGGCCGCGTTGATCCGGTACGAGAACTTGTCGAGGCTCGACGCGGACGGCAGCCGGGAGAGCACGGAGTCGGCGAACGCGCCCGGCCGGCCCCCGTTGGCGAGCTTGCTCTCGTAGCTGTCGCGGAAGAGGTACATCAGCGTGCCGGCCCCGCCGATGAAGAACACCGCGCCGCAGATGATGGCGGTGGAGACGTGGATCCACAGCCAGTACGAGTGCAGCGCGGGCACCAGCTGGTCGCTGGAGGTGTAGAGCACCGTGGTCGCGATGCCGAGGTCCAGCAGGACGGTGGTGACCAGGATCAGCCCCATCCAGCGGACGTTCTTCCGCAGCGCGAGCAGGATCAGGTAGGCGCCGACCGCCACCACGGAGAACGTGATGGAGAACTCGTACATGTTGCCCCAGGGGGCGCGCTGCACCGACAGGGCGCGGGCGACGACGCCGCCGGCCTGGACGAGGAACGCCAGCACGGTCAGGGAGACCGCGATCCGCCCGTAGAGGTCGCCCTTGAAGGTGCCGCCGGCCGCGCCGGGCCCGTCCGGGACGTCCCGGGTACCGGCCGCGGAGCGGGTGACGATCTTCGGGCGTTCCAGTACGGCGGTGGCCCCGCCCTGCTGCGCCACCTGGACCTTCACCGTGCCCGCTGCGGCCTGTTCGGTGGTCAGCGCGGCTGCGGTGCGGCCGACCTTGCTGCGGCTGCCGAACACCCACTCCGCGATGTGCGCGAAGAAGGCCAGGGTGTAGACGGCCATCGACGAATAGATCAGCACATTGCTGGTGTGTGCCAGATTCTCGTTGGTTGCGGCGGCGAGATTCACTTCTCAGCCCCTTCGGCAGGTTCTGCGGATGACGCCTCGGCGGCGTCGGTGTCGGGGCCGGGCGCGGTGGGCGCCTCGGCGTTGAGCGTGACCGCGAGATCGGCCAGCTCCTCGGGAAGCTTCGCGGACTCGCTGCGGCCGAGCCCGGCCATCTCGACGACGGTCACCCCGTCCTCGCCGCGCACGGCCCGGACCCAGACCCGGCGGCGCTGGATGAACAGCGAGCCGGCGAGCCCGGCGATGGCGCCGATGGCGCCGGTGAGCGCCCAGCCGCTGGCGGGCTGCTCGGAGATCTGGAAGCTGGCCCATTCCTGAAGGCCCTCGAAGGTGATGGAGCCGGCCCCACCGGGCAGCTTCATCGTCTCGCCGACCAGCAGCCGCTGCTTGAGCTGCTTGCCCTGGGAGTCCTTGAACTCCTTCATCTTGGACGTGTTCAGCTGGTACACGTTCTGCGCGATGCCGGAGTCGACGCCGAGGGAGCCGTGGTAGCCGTTGAGCGCGAGGACGGGCATGTCGGCGGCCGGGAACTGCGAGAACATCGTGCCCTTGCCGTTGCCGGCGAAGGTCGGCACGAAGAAGGCCTGGAAGCCCAGCTGGTCCTTCTTGCCGCTCTTGTCGCGGTAGCCGTCCAGGACCTTGATCGCCCCGCTCGACGTGACGTTGTTGTCGAGGGGCAGCAGCGGCACGGCGGCCTTGTAGACCTCCTTGCCCCGGCCGTCCTTGACGGAGACGACGGGTGCGTAGCCGTGGGCGTTGAGGTAGACCTTGGTGCCGTCGACGACGAGGGGCTCGTTGACCTTGATGACGGTCTTCTTCGGCTTGCCGTAGGCGCCGTCGGAGTAGGTGACGCGCGCCTCGTACGTGCGGGGCGTGCCGATCTGCGGGCCCTGGCGCTCGTACGTACCGACGAAGTCGTCGAGGGTGAAGCTGAAGGGTGCCAGCGAGTCGGTGTCGAAGAGCGAGCCGGACTTGAAGTCGTCGTACTGGGTGATGGTGTTGGAGAACCCGTCGCCCTCGACGACCAGCTTGGCGCCCTCCGACTTGAAGAGCTGCCCCACGGCGAAGGCCACCAGCATCACGATCAGCGCGATGTGGAACATCAGGTTCCCGGCCTCGCGCAGATAGCCCTTCTCGGCGGCGACGGCGTTCCCGTCGACATGGGCCCGGTAGCGGCGCCGGCGCATCATCGCGAGCGCGGCCTCGTGGACCTGCTCGGGCTCGGCCTCGGTGCGCCAGGTGGTGTACGCGGGCAGCCGGGTCAGCCGCTTGGGGGCGCCCGGCGGGCGGCTGCGCAGCTGGCCGACGAAGGTGCCGGTGCGCGGCACGATGCAGCCGATGAGCGAGACGAACAGCAGGATGTAGATCGCGGAGAACCACACCGAGCTGTAGACGTCGAAGAACTGGAGCTTCTCGTAGATCGGCGTGACCGTGGGGTGCAGCCCCTTGAAGGTCTGCACCTTGAGCTCGTCGACGCTGTTCTGCGGGATCAGCGAGCCGGGGATGGCGCCGAGCGACAGCAGGAAGAGCAGGATCAGCGCGACCCGCATGGAGGTCAGCTGGCGCCAGAACCAGCGGGCCCAGCCGATGACCCCCATCGCGGGGAGGTTCGCGAGGGCCTCCTCGCGCGGGGCCGTGGAGAGCTGGGAGCCGGCGGCGCCCAGTTCACGGGCGGTCTCCCGGTCCTGCTCGGCGCGTACCTCCCGCTCGTCGGGGCGCTCGCGCTCCTGGGCGGGGTTGGACTTGGTGTTGCTCATCGGTACTCAGATCCCCACCGTGAAGCCGGTCGACCAGCCCTGCAGTTCCTGCATCATGCTGCCCCACGCGCCGGTCAGCAGGAGCAGCCCGGTCACGATCATCATGCCGCCGCCGATGCGCATGACCCAGGCGTAGTGGCGCTTGACCCAGCCGAACGCGCCGAGGGCCTTGCGGAAGGCGACGGCGGCGAGCACGAAGGGCAGGCCGAGCCCGGCGCAGTACGCGACGGTCAGTATCGCCCCGCGTCCGGCGGTGCCCTCGTTCATCGCGAGCATGCTCACGGAGCTGAGCGTCGGTCCCAGGCAGGGCGTCCAGCCGATGCCGAAGAGCGCGCCGAGCAGCGGGGCGCCCACCAGACCGGTCACCGGCTTCTTGTGGATACGGAACTCGCGCTGGGTCATCCACGGCATCAGGCCCATGAAGAAGATCCCCATGAGGATCATCAGGACGCCGAGGAACTTGGTGAGCGGGCCGCTGTTCGCCTGGAGCGTGTCGCCGAAGTAGCCGAAGAGCGCGCCGCCGGAGACGAACACGGCGGTGAACCCGGCCACGAAGAGCGAGGCCCCCGCGACCATCCGGCCCCGCCGGGCCTCGGCGAGGTCGGCGCCGCTGACCCCGGTGACGTAACTGAGGTAGCCGGGGACGAGCGGCAGGACGCAGGGCGAGAAGAAGGAGACGAGCCCGCCGAGCAGGGCGATGGGCAGGGAGACCAGAAGGGCCCCGCTCAGGACCGTCTCGTTCTGTGTGGCGGCGAGGGTGATCACCTGATCACTTCTCCGCGATCAACGGGTCGAGCATCTTGTGCAGCTGGGTGTCGTCGAGCGGGCCCACGAAACGCGCGGCCAGCTTGCCCTCCCGGTCGATGACGACGGTCGACGGGATGGACTGCAGCTTGAAGGTGCCCTTGGGGAAGCGCAGCAGGAGCTTGCCGGTCGGGTCGTAGAAGCTGGGGTAGGTGACGCCGAAGTCCTTCTCGAAGCTGACGGCCTGGGCCCGCTCCGGGTCACGGGTGTTGACCCCGACGAACTGGACTCCCTTGCCCTCGGTGGCCTTGGCCACCTTGGTGAAGTACTTCGCCTCCAGCCGGCACGGGGCGCACCACGAGCCCCAGGCGTTGAGGACGACGACCTTGCCCTTGTAGTCGGCGAGGTCGATCTTCTTGCCGTCCAGCCCCTCGCCGTCGAGCTTCGGGGCTTCGGCGCGCTCGCCCTTGGCGGCGGTCGCGATCCCGCTGTTGCCCGTGACGAAGTGCGTGTCGCCGCCACCGCTGGTCTTGTCGCCCGAATCGCACGCGCTGAGCGTCAGTGCGAGCGCGACGGCCGCCGCGGGGGCGGCGAGCAGGGTGAAGCGGCGTCGGGGTGCGCGGCCATGGCTCATGTGAAAAGTTTCGCATGGCGGTTTCGGGGATCTTGGGCACCCCCCTCGGTGCCCGTAAAGCCCGTTGTCAGGCTTGTTTAAAGAAGGCGTTCCAGCCGCCCGCGGGTGCCTGGCCGACCTCCAGCGTACGGAGCTTGGCAAGGACCGCCGGGTCCTGGACGTCGAGCCAGTCGACGAACTGCCGGAAGGATACGAGCCGCACGTCGGGCTTCCCCGCGATGTGCTTGAGCGCGTCCTCGACGGCGTCCATGTAGATGCCGCCGTTCCACTCCTCGAAGTGGTTTCCGATGTAGAAGGGGGCGCGGTTCGTCTCGTACGCGCGCTTGAAACCGTTGATGTACGACTGCGTGGCCTGCTCGCGCCAGCCGGGATAGCGCGACGGCATTCCCTTGGTCGAATTCTGCGACTGGTTGGCCAGGATGTTGTAGTCCATGGAGAGGACCTCGAAGGTGTGCCCGGGGAACGGGATGCCCTGGAGCGGCAGGTCCCAGACGTCCATGCGCTTGGTGGGCCAGACCTGGGTGCCGCCGGGCGAGCTGGCGTCGTAGCGCCAGCCGTTCTTCTTCGCGGTGGGCAGCAGATTGTCCTGTCCGAGCAGACAGGGGGTGCGGCCGCCGACGAGTTCCTTGCGGTAATCGAAAGGCAGCGGGTCGAGGTCGCTCCACCCGGTATTGGTGCGCCATTCGATGACGAAGGAGATCGCCTGATCGATTTCGCTCTGCCACTGGGAGGCCGTCCAGTTGCCGACCGATCCGGAACCGCCGCAGAAATGCCCGTTGAAGTGCGTGCCGATCTCATGGCCGTCGAGCCAGGCCTGCCGGACGTTCTTCAGTGTCTCCTTGATGTGACCGTCGGTGAGATAACCGATGTCGGAGGCGCCGATGGGGTTGTTGGGCGGGCGGTAGAG
The DNA here is from genome assembly GCF_031844705.1 of Streptomyces sp. ITFR-16. Classification (NCBI taxonomy): domain Bacteria; kingdom Bacillati; phylum Actinomycetota; class Actinomycetes; order Kitasatosporales; family Streptomycetaceae; genus Streptomyces; species Streptomyces sp. ITFR-16. The sequence goes on along the minus strand of NZ_CP134609.1, from coordinate 4,690,209 downwards.
CGTTTTCTTCGATTCGGGCAGCAGATAGAGCCCGGAGAGGAAGAAGGTCATCGTCGCGTCGTGCTGCCGGGCGAGTTCCAGAAAACGCGGGAAGAGTCCGTTGCCGACCTCGCCGGCGCCGTCCCAGGAAAAGATCACGAACTGCGGCGGCTTCTGGCCGGGTTCGAGCGGGACGGGCGCGGCCGGCTGGTGCGGCTGCTTGCCGGTGTCGGCCGTGGAACCGTCCCCGATGGCCCTGACGCCCTTCTTGCCGGTGCCCTTGCCCGTGCCCTTGGCGGTTCCGCCGGCGGCCTGATGGCCGGTGGACCCCTTGTCTGGTCCCGCCCCTCCGGTACCGGAGTCGGAGGAACTGCATCCCGCCAACCCGGCGGCGGCCGCGGCCCCTAGTCCGGCTCCGAGCAGACCCCTTCGGCTGATGTCACGCATGCGGGTTCCCATCTGCGGTCGTTTTGCCTCAAGTCCATACAAACTGGCAAAGGCTTAGATGGGTGAAGCAACACGGGGGTTCCTCGAATTAACACACAATTCTTTACGTAACCAGACCTCAGCCATGACCGAACACAGGTCCTAACTCCTACATCGGACCTATCGTGACAAATCGCCCGCCCCGGTCGCGGTCGGGCCCGCCCCCGACCGCGACCGGGGCGGGCCAGGACCGAGAGGGCCGTTACGCCCCGACCCCCTTGGAGGCCCCCTTCACCGGCTTCGCCCCGGCCAGCAGATGCGCCGGCACGAGATCCCGGGCCGGCTCCGAGTAGCCGACGGACACGATCTTGTCGCCCTGGTACGTGAAGCTCGTCAGCGAGGCGAGCGTGCACTGCCGCTTGCGCGGGTCGTGCCACAGCCTGCGCCGCTCGACGAAGCTGCGCACGATCCAGATCGGCAGCTGGTGGCTGACGCAGACCGCCTCGTGCCCCCGGGCCGCGTCCCGCGCCGCGTCCAGCGCGCCCATCATCCGGACGACCTGCTCGATGTACGGCTCGCCCCAGGACGGCCGGAACGGGTTCGTCAGGTGCTTCCAGTTGTCGGGCTTGCGCAGCGCGCCGTCGCCGACCCCGAAGGTCTTGCCCTCGAAGACGTTGGCCGCCTCGATGAGCCGGGCGTCGGTCGCCAGGTCAAGGCCGTGCGCCTTGGCGACGGGCGTCGCCGTCTCCTGGGCGCGCTCGAGCGGGGAGGCGACGACATGGGTGATGTCGCGCTTCTCCAGGTGCTCGGCGACCCGGTCGGCCATCTGCCGGCCGAGCTCGGAGAGGTGGTAACCGGGGCGGCGCCCGTAGAGCACGCCCTCCGGGTTGTGCACCTCTCCGTGGCGCATCAGATGGACGACGGTGATGTCCCCGCGTCCGTTGCCTGCGGTCTGGCTGGTCTCGCTCATGCGGTGGCCTCCGAAGCGGCGCGGGCGGCGGCCGGCAGCGCGGCGGCGATGCGCTCGACGGCCCGGGTGTCGTGGGCGGTGGAGACGAACCACGACTCGAACGCGGACGGCGGGAGGTAGACACCCTGCGCCAGCATCGAGTGGAAGAACGGCGTGAAGCGGAAGGCTTCCTGCCGCTTGGCGTCCTCGTAATCACGGACGGGCCCGCCCGTGAAGAACACGGAGAACATGTTGCTCGCCGCCTGCACGGTGTGCGCGACGCCCTCCTTGTCCAGGGCGGCGCTCACCAGCCCCCGGATCTCCGCGGAGACCGCGTCGACCTTCGCGTACGCGACGTCGTCCAGCAGCCGCAGCTGGGCGAGCCCGGCGGCGGTGGCGACCGGGTTACCGGACAGCGTGCCCGCCTGGTAGACCGGCCCGGCCGGGGCCAGGTGCGCCATCACGTCGGCGCGCCCGCCGAAGGCCGCGGCCGGGAAGCCGCCGCCCATGACCTTGCCGAACGTCATCAGGTCGGGCCGCACCCCGTCGATGCCGAACCAGCCGGCCTTCGACGTACGGAACCCGGTCATGACCTCGTCGGAGATGTACAGCGCGCCATTGGCGGCGCAGATCTCCTTGAGCCCCGCGTTGAAACCGTCCAGCGGCGGTACGACGCCCATGTTGCCCGGCGACGCCTCGGTGATGACGCACGCGATCTCGCCGGGCTGCGCGGCGAACGCGGCGCGCACGGCCTCCAGGTCGTTGTACGGCAGCACGATCGTGTCGCCGGCCTGGGCGCCGGTGACGCCCGGGGTGTCCGGCAGGCCGAAGGTGGCCACCCCGGACCCGGCGGCGGCGAGCAGCGCGTCGACGTGTCCGTGGTAGCAGCCGGCGAACTTCACGACCTTGGCCCGGCCGGTGAAGCCCCGGGCGAGGCGGATCGCGGACATGGTCGCCTCGGTGCCGGAGGACACGAGCCGCACCTGCTCCACCGGCTCGACGCGGGCCACGATCTCCTCGGCGAGCGCGACCTCGCCCTCACCGGGCGTACCGAACGAGGTGCCGCGGGCGACGGCGTCCTGAACTGCGGCGATGACATCGGGGTGGGAATGGCCGAGAATCATCGGCCCCCACGAGCAGACGAGGTCGACATACTCACGACCGTCGGCATCAGTGAGGTACGGACCGGTACCGGACACCATGAACCGGGGCGTACCGCCCACGGCCCGGAAGGCACGGACCGGTGAGTTCACGCCGCCGGGCGTCACGAGGGACGCGCGGTCGAAAAGCGTCTGTGAAACTGGGGCTTCGTATGAATACGCCACTTTGGTCCTGATCTGCGATTCGAGGGTCGGAGGGCCGGGCCGGAATTTCGGCCACCGGTGAGCGGGGAGCGTGTTCTCCTCGTATGACGAAGGGCGTCAGCCCCCTCGCGTCTGCGAAACTGGGGCGTCATAGGGAAAGCTCACACATGCCATGGTGTCAGAGCCACGGACGGTCTTTGCGGACAGGTGTTTCACCGCACGCCCGTGGGGGAGGTCACTGACACGATGATCGGGTTGCGCGGCGGGGGCTGTGCCTCCTAGTTAGTAGTCGGGTGGATGAGATATGCATCGCGGTGGCGGAGTGGGCGAAGGGACCAACGGCGGTCTGGGGCCCGAGCCTGCCCGGCGGGGCCGGCACCGGCGTGAGGCTGAGCGCAAGCAGGGCATACAGGCCGGTGGCGCGCAGGCGGGCGGCGGAGCCGGAAACAGGAGTGGTGGCCGGGTGGGGGTGACCTACAAGTATTTCGGTGCTCCCAACGGGGCCACGGCCGCACGCGTGCCCATTTCCATGCGCCCGGAGGAGCTCGGCGGCGACGAGCTGGGCATGGGCGGCATGTTCACCAAGATCAAGCCCGAGACGGTGGCCGCGATGGTCCTCACCGGCATACAGGGCATACCTCTGCACAGGGTCCCGCCGCTGGAGCTGGTCGTCCTGCACCCCGACTACGCGGTGGTCAAGCTCCCGATGACGGTCGTGGACCCGCTGCGCGGCGTCGGCGAGGAGTCGGTGGGCGCCGCCGCCTTCATCTGGTCGACGGTCCCGGACCGGGGCGGCCCGCGCGACGCGTTCAACGTCTACCAGTTGCTGCACGAGTGGCAGGATTTCAGCCATCGTCTGCATGACGCGGGACACCAGGCGTACTGCCTTGTATGGCCCTGACCTGAGGTTTTCCAAGGGCGGCCGTGACCGCGCTCCGGCGCATTCGCCCACGCGGCGGCCCCGTTCCTCGCGGCCCTCTCCCGACAAGTAGCCTTGCCGGGAGAGAAAGCGGGTGGAGCGGTTGCCCAGCACCCATAGATACGATAGAGAAGCTGGCCGGGAGCCGGGAGCCGGGAGCCGGGAGCCGGGAGCCGGGAGCCGGGAGCCGGGAGCCGGGAGCCGGGAGCCGGGAGCCGGGAGCCGGGAGCCGGGAGCCGGGAGCCGGGAGCCGGGAGCCGGGAGCCGGGAGCCGGGAGCCGGAGCCGGAGCCGGGAGCCGGGGCCGGGAGCCGGGAGCCGGGAGCCGGGGCCGGGAGCCGGGAGCCGGGAGCCGGGAGCCGGGAGCCGGGAGCCGGGAGCCGGGAGCCGGGAGCCGGGAGCCGGGAGCCGGGAGCCGGGAGCCGGGAGCCGGGAGCCGGGAGCCGGGAGCCGGGAGCCGGGAGCCGGGAGCCGGGAGCCGGGAGCCGGGAGCCGGGAGCCGGGAGCCATCTGAAACCGTTGTGTGCGATCCTGCCGTCAGGCGGAGGTACGCGATGGAGCCCAATGAGAGCATTGTCGTCCCCGTAGGACCCGACGCCGCACGCTGGCGAACATTCGGGGGCGACCGCACCCTGATCGTGGCGGCGAGGACAGTGACCTCGCTCGTGCGCGTACTGGACGTGGTGCCCGAGGTCGTGCACGACGATCCTCGGATCACCGTGGTGTTCGCGTACGATCCGGCATCGGCCTTCAACGACGGTGTGCTCGACCTGCTCCGCTCAACGGGCTGCCGCACCCTCCCATGGTCCCAACTCCCCGATGTCACACCGGACCTGTTGATCTCCGCCTCCGAGAACGTCACGGTCCCCGTCGGCGACTATCCGGTGCTGGTACTGCCGCATGGAGTCGGGTTCCAGAAGCAGGTCCCCGAGTCGGCCGGCCCCGGCACCCGGCTCTCCGGGCTCGTTCCCGAGGATCTGCTGGCGACGCGCCGGGCCTGGCTGGCCGTGTCGCACCCCGTTCAGTCGACGCAGCTGGCGGCAGCTCACCCGGCGACGGCCGGGAGAACGGTTCTCGTGGGCGATCCCTGCTTCGACCGGCTTCGGGCCAGCGCCCTGTGGCGGGACCGATACCGGTCCGCCCTCGGGGTACACCCCGGACAACAACTGGTTCTGGTGAGCTCGACCTGGGGTGAGGAATCGCTGGCCGGATCGTGTCCGGGGCTTCCCGCGCAGCTCTTGGCCCAGCTCCCGGCCGACGAGTTCCGGGTGGCGCTCGTCCTTCACCCGAACGTCTGGTCCGGCCACGGCACCTGGCAGATCCGGGTCATGCAGCGAACCGCAGTGGAGGCAGGACTGATCGTCGTCGACCCCACGGACGGCTGGCAGCAGACCCTGGTGGCGTCCGATCTGGTGATCGGGGACCACGGCTCGGTGACGCTCTACGGAGCAGCGATCGGGCGGCCCGTGCTGCTCGGCGCGTTCGGCTCCGAGGCTGTGCCGGGTACGGCGGGGGACGTGCTCCGCGCGGCGGCGGGGCGGCTGGACGCGAGCCTGCCGCTGCGCACACAGGTGGAGGCCGCGATGGCTGGGCACCATGAGGACCGATATGCCGCGGTCTCCGCCGGGGCCTTCGCGGAGCCCGGGGATTCCCTGCGACGTCTGCGCGAGGTGGTCTACAGCCTCCTTGGCCTGTCCCGGCCCGAACACCCGGTCCGCAGCACCCGCGCGTTCCCTCTTCCTCCCGCGGACAGCCCACGTGCCCGGTCCTTCATGGTGAACACCTCTGTCGTACGGAACGGCGGGGCGGAGATCCATGTGGATGTCCGCCGCTTCCCCGCCGCTCTGGCCGGGGAGACGGGAGAGGGAAAGGCCTCGTTCTGGCACCTCGCCTGCGACATCGACGAGCCGGACACCCGGCTCACGGAGAGCGCCACCGTCGTCTGTTCCGTTTCGGGACTCTTCTCTCCGGAGGCGGGGAGACAGCGCATCGAGGGCTTGCTGACCGATTTCCCCGGGGCCCGCATCGCCGCAGTGCCGGGGGAGGACGGATGCCTGGTCGGAGTACGGGACGGACGGCTCGTGAACGTCGGTGCCCAGCACGGGCCGTGCCCGGACCCCGGTACGGCTGCGGCCGCGGTATACGCCTTCCTGCGTCTCGGCACACCGTTCGAAGGCGCGACGCCAGTCCTGCGTCACGGGGCACGCCGGCAACGGCTGCTGTTCCGCCCGGCGAGTCCTCCGACGGCTCAGCCGGAGTTCAGCCGGGCGAGGACGTCCGCCGCCCGTGGGCTCCCGCCCTCCTCGTAGACCGTGAGGGCCCGACGCAGGTGGTCCCGCGCCTCGTCCGGGTCGTCCAAGAGGTCCGCCAGATCCTCCAGAGCCTGCGCCTCGTAGTGGGAGGCTCCTGCCTGCCGCAGGGCGTCGGCGGCCTGGGTGAGGTCGGAAACCGCACCCACGACGTCACCGAGCCGGGCCTTGACCCGGCCGGCATCGGCCAGGACCCGAGCCGCCATCCGCTGGTCGTGGAGGGTGAGAAACACGTCCCGGGCCAGGGCCAGATCCGCCAGAGCGGCGGCGTGGTCACCGACCACGCTCTGGGCTCGGCCGAGGAAGTACCGGGCCAGGGCCTCTCCTCGTTCCTCCCCGGCCTCGGCGTTCAGAGCCAGCGAGGTACGGTACGCGGCGACCGCCCGGGCAGGATCGTGCAGATCCCAGTAGCGACCCAGGAACTCCTGCACCGATGCGTGGAGGACCGGATGCCCCGACTCCACGGCCAGCCGCTCGGCGATGTCAAGTTGTGTCTTCGCCGGCTCGTCCTGTCCCAGGTCGAGCAGAGGCCGTGACAGCAGGCTGCGCAGTCTGGACTCGGCTGCGGCGTTGCCGTCGCGTCGTGCGGCGTCGGCACCCAGTTCGAGCGACTCCCGCCAGTCCGCGAGGTGCCGGTGATGGAAGAAGAGGGCCGTGAACGCCTCCGCCAGTTGCCACACGGGGCGCTCGAAGCCGAACCGGGACGCGGTACGGAGCACGGCCAGGATGTTGGCACGTTCGGCTTCCAGCCAGCTGATCGCATCGTCACCGGGATCGTCGGCCGTGGCGAACGGGTCGTTGTCGGCCGAGCGACCGACGGCCCCGAAGATCTCCTCCAGCCCCGCGATCCGAAGCCGGTCGGCGCGGATGGCGCGGTCGGCCACGGCTGTCAGCGCGAGGTAGTGGCCGGTGACCCTGCGGACGATTTCCTGTTCGGTGCCCGGTGGGTCGACGGTCCCGGACACATCCCGGGCATGGAGTCGTACCAGGCCGTGCAACGCGTATCTGCGCTCGTCAGTGATGGACAGCAGACTGGCGGTCTCCAGCACGTCCAGCGCTTCCTGGGCCGCCTCGGCCGTGTCGAGCCCGGCGGCCAGCGCAGCGAGGGCGGTGTCGAAGCTGAGGCCTGGAACATGGCCGAGGACGCGGTACATGCGCGCGGCGGATTCGGGCAGGTCACGGTAGGCGATTTCAAGGGCTGCGGACACGGTGCGCTCCTCGTGGGCTGAGGACACGGTGAATCGGCTGAGGCGGCGCTGCTCATCGGACAGCTCATCGACGAGCGCGCTGACTGTCAGGCGGCGGTGTGTCAGCAACCGCGCGCCACAGATGCGAAGGGCGATCGGCAGTCCACCGCACATGTTCACCAGCCTCGCGGAGGCGGCGGGTTCGCGCGCGATGCGCTGCGGGCCGCAGAGGGCCGAGAGAAGTTCCAGGCCGCTGTCGACGCCGAGGACGTCGAGGTGGAGCAGAGACGCGCCGTCGAGGACGAGCTCACCGAGCTGCCACGTGCTGGTCGCCAGCACGGCACAGCCCGGCCCCTGCGGCAGCAAGGTGGTGACCTGCGCCGGGCGCGTCACGTCGTCAAGCACCACCAGCATCCGGCGCTCGGCGGACAGGTCCCGGTAGAGGGCCGTCCGGTCGGCGAGCCCCGCGGGGAGGAACTGATCCGCGACCCCGAGAGACCTCAGGCAGGTGGCGAGCGCCTCGGAGACGTCCCCGCCGGTCCCGGAGCGCAGCGCGCTGAAGTCGACGAAAAGCTGGCCGTCGGGGAAGAGCGACTGGTTGCTGTGGGCCCATTGGCTGGCCGCCGCTGTCTTGCCGATGCCGGGCATCCCGCTGAACACGCCGATCGGGCATTCGGGGACGTCGCCCTTGCCGAATAAGTCGTCGAGTGCGGCCAGGGCGTCGTGACGGTTGACGAACCCACGGGGTGGTCTCGGTACCTGGTCGACGCGCCGTCCCGCGTGTTCCGCGGTCGGCGCGGCTTGGTAATTGAAGGAAATGCCCCCGTGGACGACCCCACTTGGGCCAGTTGCCCATCGACATGGCCGGAGAGACTGTTCATGACCCCAGGCGCCACGGGGCGTTCCGGCTCACCTCGCGTGCTCATGGACCACCGCCTGTTCAGATCGCCGACCAGAGCCCACGGTACTGGACCCACGGCGGGGAGGAAGGCGTTCCGCCGACGCGTCCGGACGGCCTCGTACCAGACCCGTTCACAGGCCTCTGCGCCGCGGCCCTCGGCCGCCCGGTCGGCGCGACGACGAGCGGCCCCGCGCGGGACCCGTGCGCCTCGGACCGCTCGCGATGCGCTCCCGCTCGTCATGTCTGTTCTCGAAATCCGCGCATGTGCCGACGGCAGCGGAACGGAACCGGCCGCGCCGGAACATCGGCGCCGCGCGGATGCTGATGCAGCTCTCCGGTGCGTCCGGCCTGAACGACCACGTCCGCACGTCCGTCCAGGGTGTTGCGCGTCTCGTCGACCGAGCGTCAACAGCATTGCCTCGCACCCGAGATGGGTCGCCGTATTCCCGGGCAGAGGGTCCGGTGGTGGAGGGAAGCCCCCTGGATGCACCGGAACCCCTGCGTCGCTCCGTGCCGTGGACCTAGGCTGTGACGGTCAGACACCTACCCAGGGAGCCCGGCATGGACCCGATCACCGCAGCGGCCCTCACGGCCTTGGCCGGAAGTGTCGGCGGCGATGCCGGCCGCCAGGCGTGGCAGGGTCTCAACACGCTGGTGAGGCGTCCGTTCCGGCGCGGATCGGCAGAGGACGCCCAGACCGAGGGGTCACCCGGCATCAGCTCGGGCGAGCTGGAGGTCGCGGAACTGGAGAACAATCCGGGCGACCCGGTGCGCGCCCAGGCTCTGGCCACCGCTCTCGGCGTGCGTGCCGCCCTGGACGGGGAGTTCCGTGCGTCGCTCGCCGAGTGGTGGCAGGAAGCGCAGAGCGGTTCGAGCCATGAGGTGCACAACAGCATCAGCGGAGGAACCCAGAACGGCCCCGTACTCCAGGGCCGGGACTTCTCAAGCCTCACGTTCAACATGTCCAGGGACGACGACCGCTGACCGCGGAGGCCGCCGGCCTCAGGCCGCCCTGTTCGCATCACGGCCGAACAGCCACAGAAACGCGTAGAGGGGCGCGAACGCCAGGGCGAGCAGCACACCAAGTACCGCCACTGCGACACGGCCTGACCGGCTGCCGTACTCCTCTTGCCGACCGGCCACCCAGATCCCGAATGCGACGAAGGGAGCGATGTTCAGCAACGGCTGCCATATCAATCCACACTGAGCCAGGACAGCAAGCCCCAGCACCGTTGACGACGGGCCACGCCATTGCAGCGTTTCAGCCAGGTCGCCACCGAGGGCCTCCGGCTTCGGCACAGTCAGGAGGCCGACCAGGACGAGCAACGTGGCCAGACCGCCCAGGAAATCGGTTCGGCCGGCGATCCAGGCCGCGGCAGGCGCCGTCCAGCCGGAGGGAATACCGAGTGCCTCGCATGCGGCGGCGGCCCCCAAGAGCGGCTTGTCGCCGTGAGCGGCTCCGTACACGGCCGAGCACCCGGCAAGCGACGCCAGAACCCGGTACAGCGCGGGACCAAAGCGCATGGTCCGCACTTCCCGGATCACTGTATTCACCGTTTCATGCACAGGTGCCGTCACGGACACGTCGCCGTGCACGGCTCCTGCCTGAATCACGGCCCCATTGACATGGCCACCGCTCATCTCGTTGCCCCGGCCTCGCTGATCCACCATGCGCAGAAGGTACTCGGGGCACCAGGCGTACCGCCTCGTCCGGCCCTGGTCCCAGCCCGGTTCCCGGTCCCGGATCCGGCCCTGAACACACTCGCGCCGAACACACGCCCCAGCGGTACCGCCTCGCCCTGACCTGCATGAAAGGCGTCCGTCGGCCAGCGGTATCCGGCCATTCATTGGCCGAAGAAGGATCTTCAGTCGACCTGTGAAACCTGCCGATGCAGGAGGCACCGACACTGAAGGAGGCCTGCCATGGGCGACATTCTGCCGGCCCTGTCCATTCCCGTGCTGGTCTTCGGCGGCGGGATCTATGCCGCGGTCGACACCTGGTGGCGGCGCCGGCATCCGGCGCCCCCGTCCCCGCACACCCACCAGGCCGCCCGGCTGGCCGAGGAGGCGATGCTGGTGGACGCGGAGCGGATCGTGGACGGGGCCTACGAGACCTTCGGCGGGCTCTACGACGGGCCGGGCGCGCCGGACACCCGCCTTCCGGCCGACGACGCCGTGCACGCCGCGCCGTAGGATCCCCGGTCATGTCCGCCGACCGCGCTCACCACCCGTTGACTGTCAGTGCCCCGTCCTACAGTGCCGGTATGGAGCACAGCATGGCATCTTCCGTACGGATCGAGCCCTGGTCGGACGACGACTTCGAGCTACTGCGCCGGGCCAACGCCCCGGAACTGATGGACCATCTGGGCGGCCCCGAGACGGAGGAGGCACTGGCCGGGCGGCACAGCCGCTATGTGGCGCTCAGCGCGGACCGGACGGGCCGGGGCAGGATGTTCCGCATCGCGCTGCCCGGCGTCGCCGACGCCGTGGGCACGATCGGCTTCTGGGAGCGGACCTGGCAGGGCCGCGAGGTGTACGAGACGGGGTGGGCCGTCCTCGCGGAGTTCCAGGGCCGGGGCATCGCGTCCGCCGCGACCCGCGCGGTGGCCGAGCGCGCCCGCGCCGAGAACAAGCACCGCTATCTGCACGCCTACCCGTCCGTGGACAACGGCCCGTCGAACGGGGTGTGCCGCAAGGCGGGGTTCGTCCTGATCGGGGAGTGCGAGGTGGAGTACCCGCCGGGCCACCCCCTGCTGACGAACGACTGGCGGCTGGACCTCCACCCGGAGCGCCCGGACAGCTGACCCGCTCGAATCCGTTTGACGGGCGCGGGGCTCTCCTGGATATTTATCTGCGTCGCACAGATGATGCGTTACGCATATATCACTCGTACCGAAGGGGACTCACCGCCATGCTCACTCTCGTCACCGGCTGCCGCGGCCGCGTCGGCTCCGCGCTCGCCGCCCTCCTGCACGCGGGCGGCCACGGCGTGCGCGCCGCCTCGCGCAACCCGGACCAGCTCTCCCTGCCGCCCGGGGTCCCGGCCGTCGCCTGCGACCTCGGCGACCCGGCCACCTTCCCCGCCGCCCTGGCGGGCGTCGACTCCGTCTTCCTCTACGCCGAGCCGTCCGGCATCGACGCGTTCCTCGACGCCGCCGGGGCCGCGGGCGTACGGCACATCGTGCTGCTCTCCTCCAGCGCGGTCCTCGCCCCGGACGCCGCGTCCAACCCGATCGCCGCCTCCCACCACGCGGTGGAGCGGGCCCTGACCGCCTCGCCCCTCACCGCGACCCTCCTGCGCCCCGGCGCCTTCGCGGGCAACGCGTACCAGTGGTCGCAGGCCTTCCGCTCCGGACGCCCCGTCGACCTGCCCTACCCGCACAGCGGGGGCAGCCCCATCGACGAGACCGACATCGCCAAGGCGGCGCTCGCCGTCCTCACCGACGAGCGGCTCCAGGGCGCCGCCTACCACCTCACCGGCCCGGAATCGCTCACCGCGGCCGAGCAGGTCGCCGTCCTGGCCTCGGCGTCCGGCACCCCCGTCACCGTCCGCACCGTGAGCCGGGACGCCTGGAAGCAGGCCGTGGCCCCCTTCGTCCCGGAGGAGATCGCCGAGGGGCTGCTGTCCTACTGGGCGGCCACCGACGGCCTGCCGGCCGAGGTGACGGGCGAGACGGAGAAGCTGACCGGCCGGCCCGCCCGCACGTTCGCCGCCTGGGCCGCCGAGAACGCCGCCGCCTTCCGCCCCTGACCTCCCCCGTCCCCCTCCCCCGCGCCCGAAATCCCTCGCTGCGGCGCGTGGCCCGATGGCATCCTGAGCCGGTGAACGGACCGGAGATCCACCTCGAAGTCGCCCCCGGGCTCAGGCTCTTCGTCGCACACGGGCGGCGGCTGGGGCGGACACCCGTGACCACGGACGGCTCGTCCACGCTCGGCCATGTCGTGGAGTCGCTCGGCATCCCGCTCACCGAGGCCGGACAGCTGCTCGTCGACGGCCGCCCGGTGCCGGTCTCGCACATTCCGGCGGCCGGCGAAGTCGTCGAGGTACGCCCCGTGCGGCGGCCCCAGCAGGTGCCGGGCGCGCCCCTGCGGTTCCTGCTCGACGTCCACCTCGGCACCCTCGCCCGGCGGCTGCGGCTGCTCGGGGTCGACGCGGCCTACGAGAGCGAGGACCTCGGCGATCCGGCCCTGGCCGCGCTGTCGGCGAAGGAGCGGCGCGTGCTGCTCTCGCGGGACCGGGGGCTGCTGCACCGGCGGGAGATCTGGGCGGGGGCGTACGTCTACAGCGACCGGCCCGAGGACCAACTGCGCGACGTACTGGAGCGGTTCGCGCCGCGCCTGGACCCGTGGACGCGGTGCACGGCCTGCAACGGACTGCTGGCGGCCGCCGACAAGGACTCGGTCGGCCCGCGCCTGGAGGACGGCACGCAGCGCTCGTACGACGTCTTCGCGCAGTGCACGGAGTGCGAGCGGGTGTACTGGCGCGGCGCCCACCACGCCCGTCTGGAGGCGATCGTCGCGGAGGCCGTCCGCGACTTCGGCGCCACCCGCACCTGACGGACGACCGGCGCCCTACACCTCGCGCAGCCGGGCGGCCTGCGCCGCGCTCAGCTCCACCGTCCGCCGCATATGGGCGATGAGCAGGGCGACCTCGTCGTCGTCGTACGCCTCGAACATGGCCGCCCAGTCGCCGTTCAGCCGCTCCCAGACCGCGCCGAACTCCGCCATCCGCGCGGGCACGGTGGTCACGAGCACCCGCCGCCGGTCCGCCGTGTCCCGGGCGCGCGTCACGTAGCCGGCCCGCTCCAGCCGGTCGACCAGCCGGGTCGCCGACCCCGTGGTCAGCCCGGTGAGCTCGGCGATGCGGCCCGTGGTGACCGGCGCCGCCTCCAGGCCGAGCAGATTGAGGCACTGGAGGTCGGTGGGGTGGAGCCCCAGATGGTCGGCGACGGCCTGGTTGAACAGGGCGTAGGCGGCCATGTACCGGCGCGACGTGGTGGAGAGCTCGGCCAGCAGAGCGGTACGGCGGGCGGCGGAGGGCTTCTGCGGCATGCGGAGAGTGTACGGAGCGCACACCGCGCCCCGGCCGCCTTCCGCCCCCTCCCGGCCTCAGAACACGTACTCGTCCCCGGTGGCCGGCGCCAGCACCTCGTGCTCGCTGTTGGCCGTGTTCCGGTCCGTCGCGCCGCCGTTCCACACCGTGTCGATGCGGACGGTCACCTCGGCGGGCCGCCCCCGCAGCTGCAGTTCGAGCGCGAGCTCCGGCCGCTGCGAGCCGTCGGCGGGCAGCGGGCCCGTGCGGCAGAGCACGGTCTCCCGGTCGGACTGCAGACACGCGGCGGGCAGCTCCTGGCGGCCGTCGAGCGGCACGGACACCCGCAGCCGCACGGTCGCGCCGGGCAGGTCCGAGGGCCCGCTGTTCTCGCTCCGCAGCCAGATCCCGAGCCCGCTGTCCCACAGCGAGACATGCCCGTGGTGCGAGACGTCCGCCTCCGGCGCGAACTCCGGCGCATCGGAGGCGGGATCCGGCGCGAGGCTCCGGACCACCGGAGGACCGACCGCCGAGGCCGTACCGACCGCACCCGGCGCCACAGCGGACGCCATTGCCGCCGCAGCGGCCACCCCCAGCAGAGCCTTACGCGTCACTAGCATGCCCTGAAGATACAGATCACCCCGAATTATCCGTATTTACCGACCGGTTCGGCGCGTCTCGTCGTACGCGGGCATGGCACCCTGCTCCCATGCTCGTGCTCCGCTCCCTCGCCCTGTTCCTCGTCGCCGCGCTCTTCGAGATCGGCGGCGCCTGGCTCGTCTGGCAGGGCGTGCGCGAACACCGGGGCTGGGCCTGGATCGGCGCGGGCGTGATCGCGCTGGCCACCTACGGCTTCGTGGCCACGCTCCAGCCGGACGGCGAGTTCGGCCGGGTGCTCGCCGCGTACGGCGGGATCTTCGTGGCGGGCTCGATCGCCTGGGGCATGGCCGCCGACGGCTACCGCCCCGACCGCTGGGACGTGACCGGCGCGCTGATCTGTCTGGCGGGCATGGCCGTGATCATGTACGCCCCGCGCAACCACTGACGGCGCCCCTGCCTATCCTGGCCCCGTACCGATCAGCTGTCCGAGGAGCCCGCCATGGCCGCATCCCCCATCGCCGTCATCACCGGAGCGAGCAGCGGCATCGGTGCCGCGACCGCCCGGCAGCTGGCGGCCGCCGGCTACCGCGTGGTGCTGACCGCCCGCCGCAAGGACCGCATCGAGGATCTCGCCGCCGAGATCACCCGAGCGGGCCACGAGGCCACCGCCTACGCCCTCGACGTCACCGACCGTGCGGCCGTCGACGAGTTCGCCACGGCCTTCCGCACGCTCGCCGTCCTCGTCAACAACGCGGGCGGCGCACTCGGCGCGGACCCGGTCGCGAGCGGCGACCCGGCCGACTGGCGCCAGATGTACGAGACCAATGTCATCGGCACCCTCAACGTCACCCAGGCCCTGCTGCCGGCCCTCACCGCGAGCGGCGACGGCACGGTGGTCATCCTCTCCTCGACCGCGGGCCTGTCCACCTACGAGGGCGGCGGCGGGTACGTGGCCGCCAAGCACGGCGAACACGTCCTGGCCGAGACCCTGCGCCTGGAGATCGTCGGCACCCCGGTCCGCGTCATCGAGGTCGCCCCCGGCATGGTGAAGACCGAGGAGTTCGCCACCACCCGCTTCCGCGGCGACACCGAGAAGGCGGCCAAGGTCTACGCGGGCGTCGACGCCCCCCTGACCGCCGACGACGTGGCCGACACGATCACCTGGGCGGTCACCCGCCCCAGCCACGTCAACATCGACCTGCTGGTGGTCCGCCCCCGCGCCCAGGCCTCCAACTCCAAGGTCCACCGCACGGGCTGAACCCCGCGCCCCCGACGCGGGGTCCCCGGACCCGGGCCCCCGCGTCAGCCCTTCACGCAGATGACCTGCTTCAGCTTCGCGACGACCTCGACGAGGTCCCGCTGCTGGTCGATGACCTTCTCGATCGGCTTGTACGCCCCCGGGATCTCGTCCACGACGCCGGAGTCCTTACGGCACTCCACGCCCCGCGTCTGGTCCTCCAGGTCCTTCGTCGAGAAGCGCTTCTTCGCCGCGTTCCGGCTCATCTTCCGGCCCGCGCCGTGCGAGGCGGAGTTGAAGGACTTCTCGTTGCCGAGGCCCTTCACGATGTACGAGCCGGTGCCCATCGAGCCCGGGATGATCCCGAAGTCACCGGAGCCGGCCCGGATGGCACCCTTCCGGGTGACCAGCAGGTCCATGCCGTCGTACCGCTCCTCCGCCACGTAGTTGTGGTGGCAGGAGATGACCGGCTCGAAGGTGACCTTGGCCTTCTTGAACTCCTTGCGGACCACGTCCTGGAAGAGCGCCATCATGATCGCGCGGTTGTTCTTCGCGTACTCCTGCGCCCAGAACAGGTCGTTGCGGTAGTCCCCCATCTCCGGGGTGTCCGCGAGGAAGACCGCCAGGTCGCGGTCGACCAGACCCTGGTTGTGCGCCAGCTGCCGCGCCCGGCCGATGTGGAAGTCGGCCAGCTCCTTGCCGATGTTCCGGGACCCGGAGTGCAGCATCAGCCAGACCGAACCCGCCTCGTCGAGGCAGAACTCGATGAAGTGGTTTCCCGACCCGAGCGTTCCCATCTGCTTCGTGGCCCGTTCCCGACGGAACCTGACCGCGTCGGCCACCCCGTCGAACCGGCCCCAGAAGTCGTCCCAGTGGGTCGCCGACAGCCCGTGCAGCCGGCCCGGGTCCACCGGGTCGTCGTGCATCCCCCGGCCCACCGGAATGGCCTGCTCGATCTTGGACCGGAGCCCGGACAGGTCCCCGGGCAGATCGTTGGCGGTCAGCGAGGTCTTCACCGCGGACATGCCGCAGCCGATGTCCACGCCCACCGCCGCCGGGCAGACCGCCCCGTGCATCGCGATCACCGAGCCGACCGTGGCGCCCTTGCCGAAATGGACGTCCGGCATGACGGCCAGGCCCTTGATCCAGGGCAGCGTGGAGACGTTGCGCAGCTGCTGCATCGCCACGTCCTCGACCGACGCCGGATCGGTCCACATCCGGATCGGGACCTTCGCCCCCGGTACCTCTGCATACGACATAGTTCCTCGATTCCCCCGAAAAGTCTGAAAGCGCAAAACCGGTGCCAAGGTCGGCAAATGAGTCGGTCGACCGGCATTCACGGCGGCGCGTGCGATACACATTGTGTCCATCGGCCGTCATCGAGCGGCAACCGTTTTTCGCACGAAGGGAGCCCAGGACCGTGCGACGAATGGCGTACGCAACCGGCGCCGTGCTCATCGCCGCGCTCGCCGCGGGCTGCAGCGGCGACACCGGAACCGGTGATTCCGCCGACGACAGCAAGCCGGGCGCGGTCGCCTCCTCGACGGCTCCCCCGGGCAAGTACAGCAGCCTCCCCGAGGCCTGCACCGCCATCCCGCCCGCCACCCTGAAGGACCTCCTGCCCGGCACCGCGGAACTGCCCGAGGCCCAGCAGGAGAAGATCTACGAGGGCTCCGCCACGGTCACCTACGACACCGACCGCAGGGTCGGCTGCCGCTGGAAGTCCGATGCCCCCGAGGGCGTCCGCAGCGTCCACATCGACTTCGAGCGCGTCGTCTCGTACGACACCTCGGTGAGCGACGACGACCGCGCCCGCGAGGTGTACGCGAAGAAGGAGGAGGCGGCCGACCTCCCCCCGGCGACCGGCGCGTCCGACACCGCCGGCGGCGAGACCCCGGCCTCGCCGTCCGCGACCGGCGGCCCCGCGAAGGGAGAGAAGCAGGACGGCGGCACGGACCCGAGCGCGGACCCGAGCGAGAACACGGACAGTCCGGACGGATCGGACGGCAGCCCGGCCGAGAACCTCCAGCCGCGCGTGCTCGACGGGCTCGGCGACAGCGCGTTCCTGGACGACGCGCTCCCCCGTGCGGGTTCCACCGCGCAGCACCACACCGTGAGCGTGGTATTCCGCACATCGAACGTCATCGTCACCATCGAGTACACCGCGCAGCCGGCCCTCGCCACCGCCGACCCCGACAGCCGGGAACTCCAGGAGAAGGCCCAGGCACTGGGCCGGAAGCTGGTCGAATCGATCAGGGGCTGACACCGCCCCCGGGCCGCCGGGAGCGCACGCGGCCCGCCCCTCGCGCCGTCCGGCCGAGGCGGCATCCGATGGCCGTCCGTCGTACCGTGGCCCTTCCGGAGCCACCGGCGGCCACCGCCGTGCGCCCCACCGCCCACCGACCGTCTGGCAGACCGACCGCCGCGCCATCCGAGTGAAGGAACCATGCACCGATCAGCTCCGCGACTCACCCGCATACTCGCCTGCGCCGCCGTTCCGGTGATGCTCGTCGTCGCCGGCTGCTCGTCGGACTCCGACGGCAAGAAGGACCAGGACGCGTCCGCGTCCGCCTCGGCGGACGCGTCGAAGTCGGCGCCGGTGGTCGCACCGGCCAAGTTCGCCGAGCTGCCCGACCCGTGCAAGGCGGTGGCCGCGAAGACGGTCAAGTCCCTGGTCCCCTCGGCCAAGGACAAGAGCGGCACGCGCGGCAAGTCCAGCGACGAGTCCGCGCGCGGCAGCTGCTCCTGGAACGGCCTCGACGACAACGGCGTCAAGGGCTCCCAGTACCGCTGGCTCGACGTCGGCTTCACCCGCTTCGCCTCGGACCAGGCGCTGGGCAGCGGTGCCGCGCGCGCCGAGCAGGACTACGCGAAGCAGATCGCCAAGGCCAAGGCGACCGACGACGCGAAGAAGCTCGAGACCGCCCCCGCCGACTCCCTCGGGGACCAGGCGACCACGATCACCTACGACCTCGCCAAGACGGGTGAGGACTTCAAGTACGCGACGATCGTCGCCCGTACGGGGAACGTGGTCGTCGTCGTCAACTACAACGGCGCGGGCTACGCGGGCTCGAAGACCCCTTCCGCCGACACCATCCTGAAGGGCGCCAGGATGGCGGCCAGGGATGCGGTCGCCGCGGTCGCCGACGCCAACGGGAGCAAGCAGGCGAGCGGCTCCCCCGAGGCGTCGAAGTCCCCCGCCGCCTCGAAGTCCCCGGCCAAGAAGGAGTCCTGACCGCCGGCCGCCCCCGGCGGCCTGCCCGGAAGGCCCCAACGCCCGCCCGTGAAAGCGGTGTCGGGAGCCCGGTTCCCCTCCGGTAACCGGGCTTCCGCCCCTCCCCGCGCGACGTCCCGCGCCCGCGTGTGCCAGGCTGTGCCCGCCGGAAGTCGAGGACGGCCGTCCGGAACCTGGTGTCCGGGACGAAGAAACGGGGAGGGGATTGCGGGTGGCCGCGATGCAGCTGACGCGGACGCATCGGATTCTGATCGGGCTCGTGGTGGCCGGAGCGGTGCTGATCGCCGCGATCGGTTTCGCGGGTTCGTACGCGGCGGTGCGCGCGCTGGCCCTGCAGAAGGGGTTCGGCGACTTCTCCCTGGTCTTCCCGATCGGCATCGACGCGGGCATCTGCGTCCTGCTCGCGCTGGACCTGCTGCTGACGTGGCTGCGCATCCCGTTCCCGCTGCTGCGGCAGACGGCCTGGCTGCTGACCGCCGCGACCATCGCGTTCAACGGCGCCGCCGCCTGGCCCGACCCGCTCGGCGTCGGCATGCACGCGGTCATCCCGGTGCTCTTCGTGGTCTCCGTCGAGGCCGCCCGTCACGCGGTGGGCCGGATCGCGGACATCACCGCCGACAAGCACATGGAAGGCGTCCGCCTCACCCGCTGGCTCCTGTCCCCCGTCCCCACCTTCCGCCTCTGGCGCCGCATGAAGCTGTGGGAGCTGCGCTCCTACGAGCAGGTCATCAAGCTCGAACAGGACCGCCTGATCTACCAGGCCCGCCTCCAGGCCCGCTACGGCCGCAACTGGCGCCGCAAGGCCCCCGTCGAGTCCCTGATGCCCCTGCGGCTGGCCAAGTACGGCGTCCCGCTCGCGGACACCGGCCCCGCCGGCCTGGCCGCCGCGGGCATCGAACCGGCCCTCCTGCCCCCGGCCCCGGCGGCGGTGGAGGCGCCCCCGCAGGCGCAGCAGCCCGAGCTGGCCCCCGCCGAGTGGCACGAGCCGCAGCCGGAACAGGCCCACACGCCCCAGCAGGCCCAGGAACAGGCCCCCCAGGCTCCTCAGGCTCCTCAGGCCCAACAGCAGACGCAGCAGGCACAGCAGCAGCCCCAGCAGCCCCCCACCCACGAGAGCCCGTGGTTCGCGGCGCAGGCGCCGGACGGGGCGTACGAGGGCTCGTACAACCCGACGTTCGTCGAGGGCCTGGAGCCCACCCCGGTCATGATCCCGTCGGGCCCCGGCGGCCGCACCCGCCCGCTGGGCAGCGTGGGCACGGTCGGTACGCTCCCCGGCCCCCGCACCGAGCAGGTCCCGGCGGAGCCGCAGGCCGACCGGCTGCCCCAGGAGCAGCCCGTGGCCGAGGCTGCCGAGGAGTGGGCCGAGGAATGGGCTCAGGAGGACGCGGAGTTCAGCGAGATCGCCTACGAGGTCTTCGCGGCGTTCGTGGCCGAGAACAACGACTACCCGAGCGTGGCGGTCCTCGACATACACCTGACGGACGGCCACAACGTGCGGCACCCGCGCAGCGAGGCCCTGATCCGCCGGCTGATGCCGCACTTCAAGGAGCGCTACCACGCGGAGCTGGAAGCGGACCACATCGCGTAACGCGCGCGGCGGCACAGGCCGAAGGGCCGCCCCCGCACCAGCGGACGGCGGCCCTTCGTCATGCGTGCGCCGGGCGGTTACGCCCCGAGCAGCCTGCGCACCCGGTCCGCCCCCACCGCGAGCAGCAGCGTGGGCAGGCGCGGCCCGGTGTCCCGGCTGACGAGCAGCCGGTACAGCAGCGCGAAGAACGACCGCTGCGCGGTCTTCAGCTCGGGCGTCGGCCTGGCGTCGGCGTCCAGGCCCGCGAGGACCTTCGGCACGCCGTAGACGAGCGTGGTCAGCCCGTCGAGCGACCAGTGCGAGTCGAGCCCCTCCAGGAGCAGCCGCAGCGACTCGCGGCCCTGCTCGTCGAGCGAGCCGAGCAGCTCCTTGTCCGGCTCGTCGCGCACGACGGTACGGGCCTCGGCCGGGACCTGGGTGGTGATCCAGGACTCGGCCCGGTCGAGCCGCGGCCTGGCCTCGTCCAGCGAGGTCAGCGGGGTCGACGGGTCCAGCTCGCTGAGGATGCGCAGGGTCTGGTCCTCGGCCCCGGCGGTGATGTCGGCGACCGAGGCGAGCGTGCGGTACGGCAGCGGGCGCGGCGTGCTCGGCAGCTCACCGGCGGCAGTGCCGATCGCCCGGGCGTACGCGGCGGCGTCGGCCGGCAGCACCGAACCGTCGGCGACCTTGCGCGCCAGCGAGTCCCACTCGTCGTACAGCCGCTGGATCTCCTGGTCGAAGGCGATCTTGAAGGACTGGTTGGGCCTGCGGCGGGCGTACAGCCAGCGCAGCAGCGGCGCCTCCATGATCTTCAGCGCGTCGGCCGGGGTCGGCACACCGCCCTTGGAGGAGGACATCTTCGCCATGCCGGAGATACCGACAAAGGCGTACATCGGGCCGATCGGCTGCACCCCGTCGAAGATCTCGCGGACGATCTGGCCGCCGACGACGAACGACGAACCGGGCGAGGAGTGGTCCACCCCGCTGGGCTCGAAGATCACACCCTCGTACGCCCAGCGCATCGGCCAGTCGACCTTCCAGACCAGCTTGCCCCGGTTGAACTCCTTCAGCCGGACCGTCTCGGCGAAGCCGCAGGCCGAGCAGGTGTAGTTCAGCTCGGTGCTCTCGTCGTCGTACGACGTGACGGTGGTCAGGTCCTTCTCGCAGTTGCCGCAGTAGGGCCTGTACGGGAAGTAGCCGGCCGAACCGCCGCTGCCGTCGTCCTCGCTCGCCGCACCGGACCCTGCCTCGGCCGCCAGCTCGGCCTCGTCGGCCTTCTTCTGCTGCGGCTTCTTCCCGCCCTTGGCACCGGCCGGGTCCTTCTTGGTCCGGTAGCGCTCGAGCACGGCGTCGATGTCGGCGCGGTGCCGCATCGCGTGCAGGATCTGCTCCCGGTACGTCCCCGCGAGGTACTGCTCGGTCTGGCTGATCCCGTCGTACTCGACACCCAGCTCGTCCAGGGACGCCGTCATGGCGGCCTTGAAGTGCTCGGCCCAGTTCGCATGGGCGGAGCCGGCCGGCGCGGGCACCGAGGTCAGCGGCTTGCCGATGTGCTCGGCCCACGACTCGTCGACCCCCGGCACCCCGTTCGGCACCTTGCGGTAGCGGTCGTAGTCGTCCCACGAGATCAGATGCCGCACGGTGTACCCCCGCCGCCTGATCTCGTCGGCGACCAGGTGCGGGGTCATGACCTCACGGAGGTTGCCCAGGTGGATCGGACCCGAGGGGGAGAGCCCGGAGGCGACGACGACCGGTTTGCCAGGCGCACGACGCTCCGATTCGGCGATGACCTCGTCCGCGAAGCGGGAGACCCAGTCGGTCTCGGTGCTGCTCTGACTCTGAGCCACGGTCGGCACGTCCTTCTCTCGTGTAGGACTCGTAGGGGCGGCCCCTCACAGGGGCCGCCCCCCATTCTCCCAGGTACCGCCCACAGCGCGAAAACGGCTTTACATGCCGTGGGACACTTGAGTCCATCCCTGTACCTCTACGGAAACGGCAGTCGGCTCATGGCCTCGGTCAATCCCCTCGCTTCCACGCTCCAGCAGCAGCTGGCGGACGCCCTGACGGCAGCTCTGCCGGATGCCGGTACCGCGGACCCGCTGCTGCGCCGAAGCGACCGGGCCGACTTCCAGGCCAACGGCATCCTGGCGCTCGCCAAGAAGCTCAAGGGCAACCCGCGCGAGCTGGCCGCCCAGGTCACGGCCGCCCTCCCGGCGGGCGAGCTGATCAGGGACATCGAGGTCTCCGGCCCCGGCTTCCTGAACATCACGCTCACCGACCGGGCGATCACCGAGACGCTGGCCGCGCGCGCCGCCGACGGCGACCGGCTCGGCATCCCGGTGAACACCGCCGCGGGCACCACCGTCGTCGACTACGCCCAGCCGAACGTGGCCAAGGAGATGCACGTCGGCCATCTGCGGTCGGCGGTCATCGGTGACGCCATGGTGCGGATCCTGGAGTTCACCGGCGAGTCCGTCGTGCGGCGGCACCACATCGGCGACTGGGGCACCCAGTTCGGCATGCTCATCCAGTACCTGATCGAGCACCCGGACGAGCTGAACCACGAGGGCGGCCAGGCCGACGGCGAGGCCGCCATGTCCTCGCTCAACCGGCTCTACAAGGCCTCGCGGGTCCTGTTCGACTCCGACGAGGAGTTCAAGGCCCGGTCACGGGACCGGGTGGTCGCGCTCCAGGCCGGTGACGCGGAGACGCTCGCCATGTGGCAGCGGTTCGTCGACGAGTCGAAGATCTACTTCTACTCGGTCTTCGACAAGCTCGACATGGAGATCAGCGACCCCGACATCGTCGGGGAGTCCGGCTACAACGACATGCTGGAGGAGACCTGCCGGATCCTGGAGGAGACGGGCGTCGCCGTCCGCTCCGAGGGGGCCCTGTGCGTCTTCTTCGACGACGTGAAGGGCCCGGACGGCAACAAGGTCCCCCTGATCGTCAAGAAGTCCAACGGCGGCTACGGCTACGCGGCGACCGACCTCTCCGCGATCCGCGACCGGGTCCAGAACCTCAAGGCGGACTCCCTGCTGTACGTCGTGGACGTACGGCAGTCCCTGCACTTCAAGATGGTCTTCGAGACAGCCCGGCGGGCCGGCTGGCTGAATAACGGCGTCAAGGCGCACCAGCTGGCGTTCGGCACGATCCTCGGCAAGGACGGCAAGCCGTTCAAGACCCGTGAGGGCGTCTCCGTCCGGCTGGAGGACCTGCTCGACGAGGCGGTCGAGCGGGCGACGGCCGTGGTCCGGGAGAAGGCCGGGAAGATCGGCCTGTCCGAGGAGGAGATCGTCGAGAACGGCCGGTACGTCGGCATCGGCGCCGTGAAGTACGCGGACCTGTCGACCTCCGCCGTGCGGGACTACAAGTTCGACCTGGACCAGATGGTGTCGCTGCACGGCGACACGTCCGTCTACCTCCAGTACGCGTACGCCCGGATCCGGTCGATCCTGCGCAAGGCGGGGGACGCGGAGCCGGCCGCGCACCCGGAGCTGGAGCTGGCCCCGGCCGAGCGGGCGCTCGGGCTGCACCTGGACCAGTTCGGGGAGGTGCTGTCCGAGGTGGCGGCGGGCTACGAGCCGCACAAGCTGGCCGCGTACCTCTACCAGCTCGCCTCGCTCTACACGACGTTCTACGACCAGTGCCACGTCCTGAGCGAGGAGAACGCGGCGGAGGTCGTCGCGAACCGGCTCTTCCTCTGCGACCTCACCGCCCGCACCCTGCACAAGGGCATGGCGCTGCTCGGCATCAGGACGCCCGAGCGCCTCTGAGCGAGCGCCCCGGGGAGGCCGGAGCCCGCTACTCCGGCCTCCCCAGCGCCCACCCCGACACGTCCGACAGGCGCCCGCGCCACAGTGGCAGGCGCAGCGGGGCCGTGCCGCCGAAGATGAGGGTGGCGTCCCGCAGGTGGATCCAGCGGGGGAGGCCGGGGCGGGCCGCCTGGAGTTCGCTGATGCCCTGGTCCACCGTCTCGGGGAACTCCGCCATCAGGTTCGAGCCCTCGCCCTCGACCTGGCGCAGGCTCCTGGACCACTCCGCCTTCCAGGCCTCGTGCCCGATCACCTCACCGTGCAGCACACCGGCCGGAATGGTCAGCGTGAGCGGCAGACCGGAGCGCGTCTCCCGGTCGAGCAGCTGGATCAGCAGCTGGAGCTGGAGGTCGGGCACCTGCTCGGTGATCACCGCGGTCGAGTCCGGTGCGAGTTCGACGGACTCGTTCATGGGCTGCTCCTCTGGCCTCGGCGGCCGTTCCGGGATCGCTCCCGGACACGTACCGCACTCTCGTGTCCCGTCCCGCACCACCTGCCCCGAGGTCGCCACCGCACGCCACGGCCGCCGTCACAGATAACGGCGGATCGGCACGACCGCCGCCTCCCGGAGCCGCTGCGCCACCGAACGCCGCCGCCACCGGTGGCCCTCGATCAGCTCGCTCACCTTCATGTCCTGGTCGAAGTGGTCGTCGAGCGTCGCGGTGAACGTCCGGTCCAGCACCGCGAGCATCACTTCCTCGTCGTGGTCCAGCGAGCGCCGGTTGAAGTTGGTCGAGCCGATCAGCGAGGCGACGCGGTCGACGGTGACGACCTTCGTGTGCATCATCGTCGGCCGGTACTGGTAGATCTTCACGCCGCACGCCGTGAGGTCCTCGTAGTAGCGCTGCCCTGCCAGCTGGCAGACCCGCTTGTCCGTGTGCGGGCCGGGCAGCAGGATCTCCACCTCGACCCCGCGCCGCGCGGTGGCGCAGAGCAGTTCCACGAAGTACGCGTCCGGCGCGAAGTACGCCGTGGTGAGCCGTACCCGCTCCTCCGCCGACTCCAGCACGACCCGGAACAGCGTCTGCATGTCCTGCCAGCCGAAGCTCGCCGACCCGCGCACCACCTGGACGATCGCGTCGCCCGACCCCTTCGTCTCGATGAAGCGGTCGCGCTCGTCGAAGAGTTCGGCATGGCACTCGGCCCAGTTCTGGGCGAACGCCGCCGCCAGACCGTCCACGGCCGGACCGCTCACCCGCACATGCGTGTCGCGCCACTCGTTCTCGTTGCGCGCGTCGCCGCACCACTCCTCGGCTATCCCGACGCCCCCGGTGAACGCGGTCTCCTCGTCGACCAGGAGCACCTTGCGGTGGCAGCGGTGGTTCTGCTTCAGCGGCGAGAGATAGAGCGGCTTGCGGAACCACGCCACCTGCACGCCCGCCTCGTCCATCGCCGCGAGCTGCTCCTTCTCGATCAGCCGGCTCCCGAACCCGTCCAGCAGCAGCCGGACCCGCACCCCGGCCCGGGCCCGCTCGGCGAGCGCGTCCGCGAACCGCCGGGCGATGTCGCCCCGCCAGTAGACGAACGTCATCATGTCCACGGTGTGCTCGGCGCTCCGGATGCCGTCGAGCATCGCGGCGAATATCTCGTCACCGTTGCGGAGGGGGACCAGCACGTTCCCCTCGGTCGCGGCGATCCCGATGAGCCGCTCCAGCCTCCGCCGCAGCCTCTGGGTGCGCTCCCCGAGGATCGTGTCCTCCCGGATCTCCGGTCTGTCGTCCGTGCTGCTGGTCATGTCTCTCCTCGGCGATCCGGTCCGGCAGGAACAGCGGAACAAGCGGACTGGCGGAACAAGCAGAATCCATCTTCCCGCGCCCCCGCCCGCCAACCACCGCCCCACCTGCGCAATCGTCGTCCCGACCGCATACTGCCCCTCTCCAGCCTTCCGGAGGTGGACGATGCCGACTCGGACATGGCCGCGATGGGGGGCACCGGACATCGACGAGGGGCAGGCCTTCGCCTTCATCTGCGGCACACGGAAGGAAACGGGGCCGAACAACGGCGCCGCCGCCTACGTCATGGGCTCCACTGGCGACTGGCTCGACGCTGAGGACCCGACTGTCAGTGGGGGCACTTAGAGTCACCGATATGGCGACGCTCCCGAATCCACTCCGTTCACCGGCCGCCGCCGGGCTCGAACTCCCGCCCGGCACGCTCGTGGACGCCACGATCGACGACACGTGGCACGAACCACTGCTCTGGTACGGGGACGAGCCCGCCTCGCCCGGCACCTGGACCGCGCTGCGCGCGCTCGGGCGGCCCGTCGGGCTGCTGCCCGTGCTGATCGACGGCGGGACACGGGTCCAGTGGCCCGAGGACTGGGACCTCGGGCCGGCCAGGACGTCCTATCCCGGCGACCACGACGCCGAGGATGTACTGAGCGAGGCGTGGGAGGCGTACGCCGCCGACGAGTTGGACCTCGACCGCTCGGAGGCGGACTGGCCGGGCCTGGCCCCCGTACCGGCCGAGGAGGGCCCCGACGCTCCCGACGCCCACGCGGCGGAGACAGCGGGCCAGTTGACCGACCGGGACGGCCCGATGGCGGGGGTACGGGCGGGACTCGTCCCCGCCCGCCGCAGCGCGGACATACCGGCGGCGATCGGCTGGTCGGGCCCGCTCAACCACGAGAACGACGTGGCCAGGCTCTGCGCCGTACTGCGCTCCTGGGAGGACCGCTTCGGCGCCCGCGTCGTGGCACTCGGCTTCGACACGATGATCGTCTCGGTGAGCCGCCCCCCGACGACCACCGCCGAGGCGGAGGCCCTGGCGGCCGAACACTTCGCGTTCTGCCCGGACAACATCCAGCAGTCGACGCTCAACACCCTCCCGGCATACGCGGAGAAGGCACTGCTGAACCAGGAGGTGTGGGCGTTCTGGTGGGACTGACCGCAGCTCCGATGGACTCGGCCGACTGACCTCATGGCGTCCATGACAGGCGAAGCGAGTCTTGAGCCTCTTCCCACCATCACGATCTGACCGCTGCCCGGCAGCACGGAGTCATCGACACACTCGCCGGTGCGGGGGCTCAAGTGCTGGACGGATAGGGCCTACCAAGGCGCTGGCCGGACATCGTGAGAGCGGTTCTCGTCCTCCACCACGCCTCGGCGTGAGGTTGAAAAGAGCCACACCTTCACCGCGCCCAACGCGACCTCGCTCCGTGGAGCGTGCTCCCGCGGCGGGCGCAGCACCACCCTGCATACCCCATCGACTCGCCGCAGGTCGCCGCCGAGGGCCCGGAGTGGCACGACACCAGCGGTTCGCACGAGGACTGGAAACGGCACATCGCGGATGCCGAGGCTCGTGCCGTCCCCAGTTCCGAGGACGTCACCGCTTCCCTTGACCGGCTGCGTGACCGCCTGGACGTCTTGGCCGACGACCAGCCCTGGGACACGATCGCCACTGCCCCCGGCGCGGCCAACCGCGAGCCTATGACCGCGTCGGCCATCACTCCACCGTGGGTCTGGCCAATCGATGGAGGGCGCACATGACGTCGCTGAGGTGGCGGTATGCCCGTCAGTCGGATCGGCGAGCTCTAGCACCTCGATCACCAGGCCATCAATCGAATGTTTATCTCGCGTTGCAAATCTCTCCATTGCGGACAAGAGAGGCTCGAAATCTTCGCGCCCCGCCTGCGCCACCCGTCACACCTCGAAGGAGAGCATGTGCAGTCAGGAATACCGAGCGTCAAAGCTTCCCTGGTCGCTGTTGTGCTCGCGGCTGGCACCCTCGCCGGACTGGATTCGTCGGCAGCTGCCGACGAATCCCCCAACACCCAGGCACCCTTGAGTACTCAGGAGCGCTCTGACCTGGCCGAACAGCACCTGAGTATCGGCCGTACCAGCGAGGGCCAGGCCGCCCTCGTCAACGGCGCCCTGGCAGATCGGGGCGTGACCTCCACAGCTGCTCCGGGGGCCGTGACGCTGTCCTGGAAGCCCTATGCGGCCGACGCCCGCTATACCATCGTCCGCGGCGACACCCCCCTCGCAACCACCGAGAGGGGCCAGGCCGGTTTCAAGGACACCACCGCCACCGCCGGCGCCTCTTACCAGTACCGGATCATCCCCGAGCTCAAGGGGGACACCTCCACCGCCCGCACCTGGGGCCTCACTGTCGCCGTGCCCAAGGTCAACCGCGGTGAGTCCGAAGCGGCATCTGTCCAGCACGCCGCTACCGCCCAGGCAGCCAGTGCCAAGGCGGCAGCCACCACCACCCTGACGTGGACTACGTTCATTCCCCAGAAGTACATCAACCAGCCCATCCCCAAGGCATGCAAGTACTGGGGCTCGAAGTACGTTTACGGCGGCGACAACCGCAGCTTCGACTGGAAGAGCTCCCGCTACCGGACCTCCGAGTCCGCCACCATCACCTGGAGTACTCGCAAGGTCAACGGATACACCTCCGTCAAGGCAACCCACGTCTACAAGAAGTCCAACAAGAAGCTGGTCGCCAAGAAGACCGCCAGCACCAAAGACATGAAGGTCAAGAAACTCGGCGCCGGCTCCGGATACGCCGACATCCGCATGGTGACCCACTCCACGAACCCGTTCTGCAGCGGTGTAGCCAAGGTCAAGGGAGCCATCGACGGTGCACTGACGTTCCACATCACCCGCGGAGGCTGGGAGATCCGCTCCGGCAATCATCGGCAGATGCCCAACCATGAGATCTACATCTACAACGGTGGCCGCGTCACCTGGGTCTACAAGAGCAAGTACGCTTCCGCGCTGTGCCTCGTCGGTGCCGCGATGTGCGACCTGAGGAACCTCACCGGTTACTACGGCAAGTACAAGTAGGCAACCGAGTATGAGAAGGCCGCCGCGCCCAGCGGTCGTTCCAACACGCTGATAATCGTGTGACGCCGACTGCGGAGTCTTGCTTCACTTCCCGTCGGTGCGGCGGGAAGTGAAGCACCTTCACGTGTCGGGTCTTCGGTGGGGGTGAGAAAACGGCCCATGCTCGCCATGAATCAGAGCGACTCCGACTGGGGCCGGGTTCCGCAGGCGCGAGTGAGGCGTTCCCATCTGACGCCGCCATGCCATTGCCTTGGGTGCGGCATGAGTTCTGGCGGATCTCGACTCCACCGCACCCATCGAGCTGGGCTGTTGCGACGACTTCTGAAACCCGAAGGGCGTTGCCGGGGTCCTTCCCCCCTCACGCGAAGAGCTAGGCAAAGACCTTCTTCCAGGCCACTCCGCCGAAGCCGAACACGAAGAACACGTAGCCGGTGTACAGGGCCCAGATCCACAGCACCCCACCCCACTCGCCCCACGTCGCGGCCACACCCATCACGGTGAACAGCGCCAGCAGAGCGAACGTCAGCCCGGCTCCCGGCCAGAAGTCGGAGCGCAGCCAGTCATGTCGGCGGAAGACCGCCACCACGCCGACGACCTCGCCAGCCAGCAACAGCGGCACCAGCACCATTCGGGTGCCGAACGTGAGGACCAGCCCGTCCGGCTCCTCCGAAAACCCCCACAGCATGGTCGTCACCGTGGCGAGCAGCCACGGCACCACCGCCACCCAGATGACCAGCGGAAGCACCACACGCCTGACCGGCATCACAGCAGACCCCCAATTGGCATTACTCACTAAAGTCACGCTACCCTGCTCCGCCCTGCCAGCACGCAAGGGGAGGATGCACTGGCGGAGCCTCGCTGTGCCCGTCGCCGGCACCCTGTCACGAAGCCGATGGGCCTTGACCCCTGATCCTGGACACACGAGACACTGGATCCTGAGGATCTGAGAACGGACATCTCGTGGTCATGAAGAACTACCCGCTGGAGTTCAAGGCGGACGCGGTCGCGCTGTACGAGTCGCGGCCGGAAGCGACGATCAGGTCGGTCGCGGCCGATCTGGGGATCAACCCGGAGACCCTGCGGAACTGGGTGAGGGCAGCCGGGGTGAGCCGTCCCCGAGGACGACGGACGCAAGAACCGGCCCAGCCGCCGGTACCGCTGGAGGCGGAGAACGCCGCCTTGCGAAAGAAGGTCCGCGAGTTGGAGGAGGAACGGGAGATCCTGCGGAAGGCGGCGAAGTATTTCGCCGGGGAGACGCGCTGGTGAACCGCTTCCAGTGTGTCGCCGACCTCCAGCGCCGTCACGGCGTGAAGCGGCTCTGCAGGATCCTCGGCGTCAGCCGCTCGAGCTTCTACTACTGGCAACGGACAGCCGCTGACCGGGCCGCCCGGCAGGTGGCCGACGCCCGCCTGGCAGCCCGGATACGGGCGGTGCACCAGGAATCGGACGGCACCTACGGAGCCCCGAGGATCACCGCCGAGCTCCGCGAGGAGAACGGTGTCGCGGTCAACCACAAGCGCGTCGCCAGGATCATGCGGGCGTCCGGGATCCAAGGGATCCGGTTGCGGCGCCGGCACCGCACCACCGTCTCTGACCCGGCCGCGGCCAAGGCCCCGGACCTGATCGGCCGCGACTTCACCGCGGACAAGCCGAACACGAAGTACGTCGGTGACATCA
This sequence comes from Streptomyces sp. ITFR-16, assembly GCF_031844705.1. Classification (NCBI taxonomy): domain Bacteria; kingdom Bacillati; phylum Actinomycetota; class Actinomycetes; order Kitasatosporales; family Streptomycetaceae; genus Streptomyces; species Streptomyces sp. ITFR-16. The sequence continues at coordinate 4,660,283 of NZ_CP134609.1, read as the reverse complement.
CCTACCTGCCCGTCGCCGGCGGGAAGTTCTGCTACCTGGCGACCGTCATCGACCTCGCATCGCGCCGTCTCGTCGGCTGGGCGATCGCCGACCACATGCGCGCGGATCTCGTCACCGACGCCCTGGCCGCGGCGATCCGCACCCGCGGCAGCCTTGCCGGATCGATCATGCACACCGACCACGGAGCCCAGTACACGAGCAGGAGTTTCGCCGAAGCCTGCAGGTCAGCAGGGGTGCGGCGAAGTATGAGCGCGGTCGGGTCCAGCGCGGACAACGCACTCGCCGAGTCCTTCAACGCGACCTTCAAACGCGAGACCCTGCAAGGACGAAAGAGCTGGCCGACCGAGCGCGAGGCCCGACTCGACGCCTTCCGATGGCTCCACCGCTACAACACCCGACGCCGACACTCCCGCCTCGGACAACGACCACCGATCACCTTCGAAAACGCCCTCCGCCACACACCAACTACGCTGGCACAAGCCGCATAACCCGTGTCCAGAATTCGGGGTCAAGGCCCGATCTCATGGACCGGGCAGGACGCCCTGCCCGGTCTTGCCGCTTGCCTGACGAGGCGGACGCGGGCCCAAGGCGAGGTCGCCTAGGAAGACGGTTTCAGCAGACGACGTGGGCGGCGGCCCCGGCGGAGTTCGGCAGCCGTCGATATCTCCTCGCTGTCTGTGTCGCGGCGCCGGGCGTGCGTACAGGGGCCCAGCAGGTCGCGGAAGCGCACCGTCGCGTACAGGATCGGGACGCCGAAGTCCCCGCCGGGAATCGGCGACAGCAGGCGGGAGCAGGGAATACGTGAGCACCGACGACGACGCGAGCAGCCGATCGGGGCCGTGGTCTGCGTGCGAGCGAGCTGTTGCTCTGACCGGATCGGGCCATACCACATGCCGCCCAGGGCGCCGCGATTCCTTATGCGAGACTTCAGGGATGAGCCCTAAACACGCCTTCCGTCAGGCCCTGTTCACCGCTGGGGCACTGACGGCCCTACTCGTCATATCGGCCTGCAGTTCTGGCGACGCCAAGTCGAACGGAACTGGCACGAACTTTGTGACCAGCAGCGAGACAGGTATCTCAACCGTCCCCAAGGGCAAGCGCCAGGAGGCAGGTTCGCTGGCAGGAGAGACGCTGGAGGGCACCCAGCTTGACGTCGCCAACCTCAAAGGGAACGTGGTCGTCCTGAATCTCTGGGGCTCGTGGTGCCCGCCGTGCCGGGCGGAGACCCCGCATTTCGTCAAGGTCTCGAAAGAGGTCGAAGGTAAGGGCGTGAAGTTTGTCGGGATCAATACTCGCGACTTCAACAAGCAGCCCGCACTGGCCTTCGAGGAAGACTTCGGGGTCCCGTACCCGAGCCTCTACGACCCACGCGGCTCGCTGATCCTCAAGGCGTTCCCCAAGGGGACCGTGGCTCCCAAAGGCATCCCTACGACGGTTGTGCTGGATCGTGAAGGCCGGATCGCCGCGCGCTCGCTCCAGGCGCTCGACGAGGAGCGGCTCCACTCCTTGATTGACCCAGTGATTGCCGAAAAGGAGTGACACCCAATCAAATAACGCCACGATATGGCTGGTTGATTTCCAAGGCGTCGTGCGATGAGTCACAATCGCTACGTGATCATGCCATGATTTCAATCTCTCCTCCTATGGTCTGAGGCGACTGATCACTCACCCCTGCGGGGGGGACATGAACAAGTTGCGTGCAATTCTGACGACGCTGGCTGTCGCTGTCGGCCTGCTCATCCTGGCGCCGACGGCGCCGGCACAGGCCGCGGCAACAGTTGCGGGCTCTTCCGTGTGTAGCGGAAGCCTGGTCGACTACCAGCAGATGGGCACGTACCACAAGCTTGAGGTGTACTGGAACAGCTCGACCAAGAAGAACTGCGCTGTCCTGCTGACGAGCTACGGCACGAAGCATGAGATGACCGTGTCCGTCCAGCGTTGCACCGAGACTAGCCCTTCCGCCTACTGCACGCCCGACTCCGGATCGGGCGCGTTCTCCCAGGACACCGGCAAGTACGGTGAGTATGCCGGTCCCGTCACCGTGACCGCCGGGAGCAAGTGCATCCGGGTCTTCGCCTACGCCACGATCGGCAGCCAGAGCTGGGGAGCTGACTCCGGCAGCATGCGCGGCGGCAAGCAGGCCGCGTTCTGCTAATCGTCGAAAAGCTTGTGTGAGGCGGGCCGGCTTGTCCGGCCCGCCTCACACCTGCAAGAGCTGCCTGGCCCCTACGGCCGGACCATCTTCAGCCTCGACCACACACGCGCCCAAGCGCCCCATGCCAGAGCCCGGGACACCGCCGGTGCTGCCCGAGAGCGCTGGAGGGCCTCCCCACGCCGATGCCGGAGTGGTGCAGGGCGGCCTGCGGCTGCTCGGTTAGGGGCTCGTGCGTGACGACGGAGTCGGCGCACGGCTCGGCGTGACCGAGAAGGGCCTTCTGCTCGGCTTCGTTTCGGCGGACAGGCCTCGGTGCAACCTCTTGGCGGCCCAGTCCATGAGGTACGGGGGATTTCAGCAGGCCGCGGAGACCGACGATGCGTTGGGCGGGCGAGGCTCGGTGGAGGGTCGGCGGCAGGGGGGCAGAGGCCGTCGGGTAGTGCGTCGAGCGGGCCGGGGGTGCCGCATTCCGCGCACTCCATCATCACGCGCTGGAACGAGAATCCCCGGCCGCTGCGGATCGGACAGCGCGGGCGCCAACCTGTCTGCCAGGCGGCGGTCCACGAAGCCGAACGGCGAATCGACCTTCAGTGGCAGGCAGCCCGACGGTCACGGCTTCGACGAGGTAGTCCGCGTCCATACCCCGCGCGAATCAGTCGGCGGCCAGGTCTCCAGCTTCCCGCAGTCGTCCTCGAAAAGCGCCAGCCGGGCATCCACGTGCCCCAGTTCGGCCGACACCCGGTACGCGGGCGAGGATGCCGCGCTGTCGGGCTCGGGGCCCGCCGCCGCACGGCAGCCGCGACCGGCACCGGGTCGGGCGCGATGTGGGCGGCCTACCATTCGTTGTCGCGGGCGGTCCGCGACCAGTACATGTGGAACACCCAATCCACCTGGTCCCCCTCACCGCACGCGCCGCAGGTGGCGTGCCACGGGCAGGGCGGTCAGGGCGAGGGCCGCGGCCGCGTCGGGGTCGCCTCGTTCCCGCACTCGAACGAGTGACCGATCAGCCCCCGAGCGAGAGCCAAGCTTCGAGCCCCAATAGCGCAGAGAGCCCTCAGCGGGCCTGCCACTGGGCGACGTCGTACTGGTAGGCGTACAGCGGCCGCCCCGCGATGCTGCTCGTGCGGAACGGCTTGCCGCCGTCGTCGATGCGCAGCATCCCCTTGCGGCCGCCGCTGCTCCACTCCAGCTCCAGGTACCAGCTGACGTCGTGGCCCTCCACGTGTGCGTCCAGGTCGAAGACCTCCACATCGCTGGAGGAGACCCGGAAGGGGAAGTTCTTCGCCGGCACGACCTCGTCCCCCTGCTGACCCGCCACGGGCTTGAGCAGGGGGCTGCTGTCGTCCAGGTCGACGGCGAAGGACTGGGGCTCGATGCCGCTGCCGCAGCCCTCGCCCATCGAGTACGCGGTCCGCTCCAGGGGTGCCCGGTGGCTCAGCACCCGTACGTGCAGACCGTGCAGGACGACCGCCTCCTGCGAGGGGCCCTGGACGGTGAGTTCCAGCAGCATGCTGCCGCCGTCCACCCCGCCGAGCGCCCGCGCCCAGCCACGCGTGTTGTCCGGCGAGGGCGGCGGGGGCACGCGGTCCGGGGCCTGGTTGAGGAGGTAGTACTGCCCGCAGGGCTCCTGCCAGTTGTACGAGCTGATCGTGACGGTCGGCGGGCGGCCCGTGCCGCCCTTCGGTGCCGAGCCGCCGCTGGGCGTTGCTGAGGCGGAGGCCCGTGCGGACGGAGTTCCCGAAGCGCTCGGTGACGGGGAGCCCGAGCTCTTCGAGGGGCTGGGCGTCGAAGCGGACGCGCTCTCCCGCTCCGGAAGCGCGGAGACGGTGTCGGCGCCCTTCCCGTCCCGTGCGCCCGCCGTGGTGTCGGGACCGTCCCCGCTCAGCTCGCCGAGCGCGAGGGCGGTGGGGACGGTGAGCGCGACGACGGCGGCCGCGGCGAGCAGCACCCGCGTACGGGCGGAGGCCCGCCGCCACCGCGAGCGGGGGGCGGCGCCCTGTTCCGGGCCCGCCGACACCTCCGGAACCTCCAGGACCTCAGCGGCCTCAGCAGACTTAGTGGCCTCAGCGGCCTCCGGAACCTCCGCCACCTCAGGCCCGGAAGGAACCTCAGGCCCGGAAGAAGCCTCCGGCTCGGACGGAACCTCCGGCTTCGCCCGTCCCCGTGCCGCGTCCGCGAGGATCCACCGGCGGTGCAGCTCCACCATCTCGTCGGGCGTGGCCGCGCAGAGCCGGGCGAGCCTTTCGACGGGGGCGTACTCGTTCGGCACGGCGTCCCCGTTGCAGTACCGGTGGAGCGTCGACGTACTGACGTGCAGCTTCCCGGCGAGCACCCCGTAACTGCGCCCCGAACGACCCTTCAGTTCCTTCAGCAGGGCCGCGAATTCCTCGGCCTCCGGTGTCGCCACTGGAGCGTTCCCCCCTCTGGTCCGTCCCAGAACACCGTTCCAGGCACGTGGAATCTGCCCAGGTCACAGTACGCGCAGGCATTCCAGCATCCCCAATGGTGCGGCGGGCGTTGCGGCCGGAATCCGCCGCCCCGCAGGCTGTGGACACACCGCAGAGACCCACGGGGGACGAGCAGTGCGCACTCTCTTCCGCATCGAGCTGATCGATGCCCTGGCCATCGGCGTCGTGATCGTGACCGGATCCGTCGTCATGATCCTCATCCGCCACCACTGAAGACAGACCGAAGAACCACCGAAGAACCACCGCAGAACCACCGACGAACCACGGGGAGCACCACCATGCGTACCAACCGCATCCGCACCACCGTCCTTGCCGCCACCGCCCTCGTCGCCGCCCTCTCCCTCACCGCGTGCAGCGGTGACGACGGCAGCGGCAGCGGCAGCGGCAGCGGCAGCGGCAGCGGCAGCGACAACGGCAAGGCGGGGGCGCCCGCACCGGCCGCGAACACCGCCGGCCACCACTCCGCGTCCCCGTCCGCCGCCCCGCAGAAGGACGGCACGGACGCCGAAACCGACACCGACAGCGGCGCCGACGCCCCGGCAGCCACCACCGCGCCTCCGGCCAAGAGCAAGGCCAGGCCCAAGCCCGCCCCGGCCGCCCCGAAGACCCCCGTCACCTGCGTCGGCGAGAACACCAGGCTCACCGTCACCAAGGTCAGCCGCCCGGTCAACCACCTGCTGCTCACCCTGACCAACACCGGCTCCCGGACCTGCTACGCCTACCACGCGCCCAAGCTCCGCTTCGACGAGGCCCAGGCCGTCTTCCAGGTCCTCGACGACAGCAGGCCCCAGGCCGTGGTGACGCTGGACCCGGGCGAGTCCGCGTACGCCGCGATCGGGCTCACCGGTGAGCCCGGGGGCAAGACGTACAAGGGCACCCACCTCGCCGTGCACTTCTCCGCCAGGGACAACAGCTCCACCAACACCGCCCCGGCCGAACTGACGCTGCCCGCCGGTACGTACTGGAGCGACAGCGGCTATGTCACGTACTGGCAGAGCGAGATGGACGACGCGCTGGTCTACTAGAGGCCGCACTCGTCACCCCGCGGGCCGGCGACAGCACATGCGCGATCGCGGCAGCGGACTCAGCCCAGGTCGAAATCGAACCAGATCCGGTGCGTGCCGTCCTCGTCGACGGCGAGTCCGCCGCCCCCGCTGATCCCGGCCAGCGCCCCGGTGCCGCTCGACGGCACGATCGTGAAGAACTCGTTCGCCCGGTCGCTGCCGCTCGTCGCGGCCGAGTGCACGAAGTTGAACGCGCCCTCGTGCCCGTCGAGCGCGCCCTCGAACGACTCCATGGCGATATACGTGCCCACGCCGGAGTCCTGGTCGAAGGCCGCTGTGAACAGGGTCGTCGAACGGCCCGTGACCTCGCCCTCGAAGCTCTTCACGATGGTCGCGAGCCCGACGGGCAGCGCGGTGGTGACCTCGGGCTCGGGCTTCAGGCCGGCCGGGACGAACGAGGTGACGGTGAAGGTTCCGGAAGCTCTCATGCCACGGATCGTAGGGGCCGGGTACGACAGTCCGGGGGTGCGACCACCTAGGTACGACGACTCATGTGCCCCGCCGCCACACCCGGTTGAATCGCACGCATGTCCCACAACGTCATGGACGGCCGCCCGCGCCACACCTGGATCGCCCCGCTGATCGCCACCGTCGTCACGCTTCCGCTGGCGTTCTTCGCCCTGGTGTCCAGCATGCTCGCGCCGATGGCCTGCGACTCCTGCTCCGACGCGGACTCCGACCGCTTCGACAGCAGCTTCGGCCCGGCCTGGACGGTCTCCTGCACCGGCCTGGTGCTGGCCCTGGCCGTCCTGATCGCGAGCTGGCTGTGCCTCCGGCGCAGGCCGGCGGCCGCGATCGTCCTCGCCGTGGCCGCCCCCGCCACCGTGGCCGTCGCGTGGACGGCCTTCATGTCCCTGGTCGACTGGCCCTAAGGGCTGTCCCGCAATTCCTGGTGGATCAGCGCGCGGCGTCAGATGCGGTGCATCGCAAGGCGGAGAGGCGCCCGCATACTGGATGTATTCGGGCGTTTCGACAACGCGGCGAGGTGCCGTAGCTGTCGTCGTGCGCCCGTCAGGAATTGCGGGACAGCCCTTAGGAACGCCGCAGCTTCTGCGCGACCTCCGTCGCCCAGTACGTCAGGATCATCTGCGCGCCCGCCCGGCGGATCCCGGTCAGGCTCTCCAGGATCGCCGCGTCCCGGTCGATCCAGCCCTTCTCGGCGGCCGCCTCGATCATCGAGTACTCACCACTGATCTGGTACGCGGCGACAGGCACGTCCACCGAGTCGGCGACCTTCGCCACCACGTCGAGGTACGGACCGGCCGGCTTGACCATGACCATGTCCGCGCCCTCCGCCAGGTCGAGCGCCAGCTCACGCATCGACTCACGGACGTTGGCCGGGTCCTGCTGGTACGTCTTGCGGTCGCCCCTGAGCGAGGAGCCGACGGCCTCGCGGAACGGGCCGTAGAACGCGGAGGAGTACTTCACCGTGTACGCGAGGATCGACACGTCCTCGTGCCCGGTCTGGTCCAGCGCGTCCCGGACCACGCCGACCTGGCCGTCCATCATCCCGCTGGGGCCGACCACATGGGCGCCCGCGTCGGCCTGGACCTGGGCCATCTCCGCGTACCGCTCCAGCGTCGCGTCGTTGTCGATGCGGCCGTCCTCGGTCAGCACCCCGCAGTGCCCGTGGTCGGTGTACTCGTCCAGACAGAGGTCGGACATGACGACGAGGTCGTCACCGACCTCCTCGCGCACCGCGCGCAGACCGGCCTGCAGAATGCCGTCCGGGTCGGTGCCCGCCGTGCCCCGGCCGTCCTTCTTCTCGTCCAGCGGCACCCCGAACAGCATGATCGCGGAGACGCCCGCCGAGACCGCGTCGACCGCGGCCTTCCGCAGGGTGTCCAGCGTGTGCTGCTGCACACCGGGCATGGCCGAGATGGCGACCGGGGCGTCGATGCCCTCGCGCACGAACGCGGGCAGGATCAGGTGCGCCGGGTCGAGCCGTGTCTCGGCGACCATCCGCCGCATCACGGGGGTCGTCCGCAGCCGTCGGGGACGAGAGCCGGGGAAGTTTCCGTACACAGTCATCCTTCGAGACTAGACCCGTGCACATCACGCTCTTGCCGACACCTGTGCCGGGAAAGCGGCGCAGAACACGAAGGGCCCGGCCGCTTCACGAAGAAGCGGCCGGGCCCCGCGCACGTCACACCGGATCAGGTCGTCGTACGACGCCGCCGAGCACCCGGACGCCGCTCGCTCGGCCGCGTCACCGGGTCACCGGCCTCCTTCGCCGCGTCCCGGCGCCGCGCGCCGAACTCCGCCAGGGCCTCGGCCAGCTTGTGCACCGAGGGCTCCGGCGACAGCACGTCCACGCGCAGACCGTGCTCCTCGGCGGTCTTCGCCGTGGCCGGGCCGATACACGCGATGACCGTCACATTGTGCGGCTTGCCGGCGATGCCGACCAGGTTGCGCACCGTCGAGGACGAGGTGAAGAGCACCGCGTCGAAACCGCCGCCCTTGATCGCCTCACGCGTGTCGGCGGGCGGCGGCGAGGCGCGGACCGTGCGGTACGCGGTGACGTCGTCGACCTCCCAGCCCAGCTCGATGAGCCCGGCCACCAGCGTCTCGGTGGCGATGTCGGCCCGCGGCAGGAACACCCGGTCGATCGGGTCGAAGACCGGGTCGTACGGCGGCCAGTCCTCCAGCAGCCCGGCGGCGGACTGCTCACCGGAGGGCACCAGGTCCGGCTTCACACCGAAGTCGACCAGCGCGGCGGCGGTCTGCTCACCGACGGCCGCGACCTTGATCCCGGCGAAGGCCCGGGCGTCGAGCCCGTACTCCTCGAACTTCTCCCGCACGGCCTTCACCGCGTTGACGCTGGTGAAGGCGATCCACTCGTAGCGGCCCGTGACCAGGCCCTTGACCGCGCGCTCCATCTGCTGGGGCGTACGCGGCGGCTCGACGGCGATCGTCGGCACCTCGTGCGGCACCGCACCGTAGGAACGCAGCTGGTCGGAGAGCGACGCCGCCTGCTCCTTCGTCCGCGGCACGAGCACCTTCCAGCCGAACATCGGCTTGGACTCGAACCACGCGAGCTGGTCGCGCTGGGCGGCGGAGCTGCGCTCCCCGACCACGGCTATGACGGGCTGGTGCCCATCCGGCGACGGCAGGATCTTGCCCTGCTTGAAGACCTGGGCGATGGTGCCGAGCGTCGCCGTCCAGGTGCGCTGGCGCGTCGTCGTACCGGCGGCCGTCACCGTCAGCGGGGTGTCGGGCTTGCGGCCCGCCGAGACCAGTTCGCCGGCGGCCGCGGCCACCGCGTCGAGCGACGTCGAGATGACGCACGTGGCGTCGCTCGCGCCGACCTCGCTCCAGCAGCGGTCCGAGGCGGTGCGGGCGTCGACGAACCGGACGTCCGCGCCCTGCGCGTCGCGCAGCGGCACCCCGGCGTACGCGGGCACGCCCACGACGTTGGCGACACCGGGCACGACCTCGAAGGGAATGCCCGCGGCGGCGCAGGCCAGCATCTCGCCGCCCGCGTTCCCGTCCAGACCGGGATCACCGGCGACGGCACGGACGACCCGCCTGCCGCCCTTCGCGGCCTCCATGACAAGATTGGCCGCATCCCTGAGAACGGGAACACCGGCGGCTGTTGACTGCGCGTCAACAACCGTCAGCTCAGGCGTGCTTACGCCTGCCCGCGCATGGCAGCGAACGACGCCGAGAACGTCCGGCTCGGCGACAAGAACGTCCGCGCTCGCGAGCGCCTCGACGGCGCGCAGAGTCAGCAGTCCCGGGTCGCCGGGACCGGCGCCGAGGAAGGTGACGTGCCCTGCGGACAGGACAGGAAAATCGGATGCGGCGGGGCCGGTGGGGCTCAAAGTGCTCGCTCCCCCATAAGACCGGCCGCACCCTTGGCGAGCATCTCGGCCGCGAGTTCGCGACCGAGCGCCGCCGCGTCGTCGTGCGACGTGGGAACGGGACCGGTGGTGGACATCTGCACCAGCGAGGAACCGTCGGTGGAACCGACGACACCCCGCAGGCGCAGTTCGTTGACAACCTGACCGTCGGCCAGGAGGTCGGCCAGCGCACCCACGGGTGCGGAGCAGCCGGCCTCCAGGGCGGCGAGCAGGGCACGCTCGGCGGTCACGGCGGCCCGGGTGTACGGGTCGTCGAGCTCGGCGAGCGCGGCGGCGAGGTCGGCGCCGGCGGCGGCGCACTCGATCGCCAGTGCTCCCTGGCCGGGAGCGGGCAGAACGGTGTCGACCGACAGGAAGTCGGTCACCTCACCGGTCAGGCCGAGGCGGCTGAGCCCGGCCGCGGCGAGTACCACCGCGTCCAGTTCACCGCTTCGTACAAATCCGATACGCGTATCCACGTTGCCCCGGATCGGCACCGTCTCGATGTCGAGGCCGTGGCTGCGGGCGTACGCGTTGAGCTGCGCCATGCGGCGCGGCGATCCGGTGCCTATGCGGGCGCCGGACGGCAGCTGCCCGAGGGTCAGCCCGTCCCGCGCCACCAGCACGTCGCGGGGGTCCTCACGGACCGGCACCGCGGCCAGCACAAGGCCCTCGGGCTGCGCGGTCGGCAGGTCCTTGAGCGAGTGGACGGCGAAGTCCACCTCCCCGCGCAGCAGCGCCTCGCGCAGCGCGGCGACGAACACGCCGGTGCCGCCGATCTGCGCCAGGTGCTCGCGGGAGGTGTCCCCGTACGTGGTGATCTCGACGAGCTCGACGGCGCGCCCGGTCACCTCGCGAACCGCCTCGGCGACGAGTCCGGACTGGGCCATGGCGAGCTTGGAGCGCCGCGTGCCCAGCCGGAGCGGCGCGGGACTGCGCGCGCCCGGGGGTGAGTTGTCGGTCATGACCGCCCTCGATTCGGGTCGTTCAGGTCTGCCCGGGAGACGGCGGCGACCGTCTGCGGGTCGAGGTCGAAGAGTTCCCGCAGTGCGTCGGCGTACCCGGCGCCGCCGGGCTCGCTGGCGAGCTGCTTGACCCGCACGGTGGGCGCGTGCAGGAGCTTGTCGACGACGCGGCGCACGGTCTGCGAGATCTCGGCGCGCTGCTTCTCGTCCAGGTCGGGGAGGCGTCCGTCCAGCCGGGCGATCTCGCCCGCGACCACGCCGGCGGCCATCGTGCGCAGGGCGACGACGGTCGGGGTGATGTGGGCGGCGCGCTGGGCGGCACCGAAGGCGGCGACCTCGTCGGCGACGATGGTGCGCACCTGGTCCACATCGGCGGCCATCGGGGCGTCCGCGGACGCCTCCGCGAGCGACTCGATGTCGACGAGGCGCACACCGTCGAGGCGGGCGGTGCCCCCGTCGATGTCGCGCGGCATGGCGAGGTCCAGCAGGGCGAGCCGGACCGGTCCGGTGGACTGCGCGGGCACGACGGCACGGCGCACGGCCCGGTCCTGCGCGGCCTGGGTGGAAAAACCGTTCTCCACCCAGGCGGCGTGCTGGTCCGGGTCGGCGGTCGGCGCCGGTACGGTCGCGGCCGGCGGCTCGTACGCGGGGTCGAAGTCGAGGCCGAGCGCCCCGGCGACGGCCTCCGCGCTCAGCACCAGGCCGGTGGCGCCGGTGCAGGAGACGACGACATCGGCACGTGTCAGTTCGTCGGAGACCGCGGCCATCTCCACGGCGTGCGCGGTCACCCCCGTGCCGCCGGGCTGGTTGAGGATCTCGACCAGCCGGTCGGCGCGGGCGCGGGTGCGGTTGGCGACGACGATCTCGGCGACACCGGTCCGGGCCAGGGTCGCGGCGGCCAGCGAGGACATCGAGCCCGCGCCGATCACCAGGGCGCGCTTGCCCTGGGCCCAGGCGGCGGGGTCGCCTCCCTCGGCGAGCTGTTCCAGGCCGAAGGTGACGAGCGACTGCCCGGCCCGGTCGATCCCGGTCTCGCTGTGGGCGCGCTTGCCGACCCGGAGGGCCTGCTGGAAGAGGTCGTTGAGCAGCCGGCCCGCGGTGTGCAGCTCCTGCCCCAGCGCCAGCGCGTCCTTGATCTGGCCGAGGATCTGGCCCTCGCCCACGACCATCGAGTCCAGCCCGCAGGCCACCGAGAACAGGTGGTGGACGGCCCGGTCCTCGTAGTGCACATAGAGATACGGAGTGAGCTCGTCCAGTCCGACGCCGCTGTGCTGGGCGAGCAGGGTGGACAGCTCGGCCACACCCGCGTGGAACTTGTCCACATCGGCGTACAGCTCGATGCGGTTGCAGGTGGCGAGGACGGCGGCCTCGGCGGCGGGCTCCGCCGCGAGGGTGTCCTGGAGCAGCTTGGCCTGGGTGTCGGCGGCCAGCGAGGCCCGCTCCAGCACGGAGACGGGTGCGCTGCGGTGGCTCAGCCCCACGAGAAGCAGACTCATGCCGGCATCACGGCGGGCATGTCCCCGTCGGGTCCCTTCCGGCCGCCGGTCGTGGCGCGTACGGGCGGCGCAGCCGGGTCGGGGCCGCTGTCGGCGGCCTCCTCGCCGGCCTTGCGCTGCTCGTGGAACGCGAGGATCTGCAGCTCGATCGAGAGATCGACCTTGCGTACGTCGACGCCCTCGGGCACCGAGAGCACGGTCGGGGCGAAGTTCAGGATGGAGGTGACACCGGCGGCGACGAGGCGGTCGCAGACCTGCTGGGCCGCGCCGGGCGGGGTGGTGATCACACCGATCGACACCCCGTTCTCGCTGATGATGCGGTCCAGGTCGTCGGCGTGCTGGACGGGGATCCCGGCGACGGGCGTACCGGCCATCGCGGGATCGGCGTCGATCAGCGCGGCGACCCGGAAGCCGCGGGAGGCGAATCCGCCGTAGTTGGCGAGCGCGGCGCCGAGGTTGCCGATGCCGACGATGGCGACCGGCCAGTCCTGGGTGAGGCCGAGTTCGCGGGAGATCTGGTAGACGAGATACTCGACGTCGTAGCCGACACCGCGCGTCCCGTAGGAGCCGAGGTAGCTGAAGTCCTTGCGCAGCTTGGCGGAGTTGACCCCCGCGGCCGCGGCGAGCTCCTCGGACGAGACCGTGGGGACCGAACGCTCGGAGAGCGCGGTCAGCGCGCGGAGATACAGCGGAAGTCGGGCGACGGTGGCCTCGGGAATTCCTCGGCTACGGGTCGCCGGTCGGTGATTTCGGCCAGTTGCCACGGTGCTCCTGCGGGATGAGCGGGGCTGCAGGCGGCCGTATGTCCCAAGACCGCCCCGTCGAATGCAGGCTATGTCTTTGTGAACGCGTGCACAAAGATAGTGTCCGTTTTGTCCGGTCAAAGTGACCGGGGTCACGCGCATCCGCCGCGCGATCCAGGAACCATGGATCGCATCAGCCCGTTGCAGGCCCGAAGGGGGCAAAGCGGTACACACTCCTCACGACTACGCCCCCGAGACCACTCAAAACGCCCACGATGGTAACCGGGTTTCACTCATGAAAGCAGCGCGCTGCGCAGTCTCGCCGGGTCCACCCGCCAGAACGTGTGCTGTTCGTTATCAATGAGCACCACGGGGATCTGCTCCCAGTACTCCCGGTACAGCTCCTCGTCCCGGGTGATGTCCTTCTCCTCCCAGGACGCGCCGGTCTCCTCACAGACCGACCGCACCACCAGCCTGGCATCGTCACAGAGATGGCACCCGGGTTTTCCGACAAGGGTCACCACACGGTCGGCGGGCTGCTTCTTCTTCGCGCGGCGCAACAGGGGGCTCATGCCTCTTATTCTGCGCCGATACCGAGCGCGGTCCGCTCTTGAACCGGTACGTCCCGGATCGCCCGTTTAACGCATCGGTCTCCGAGAGTTCACGCCACCGCATCCCGCCAGGTCGGGAAGGGCCGGGCCGACTGGCTATGCTCACGGCATGGCCGCTCTTGGATGGCTCACACCCCGTAGGCGCTCCGCGACAGCACGGAGCGTGCTGGCGGGCGAGGCGGCGGCGGAGGCCGCGCGCAAGTCCTCGCTGGACGCCGGGCAGTCCGCGGACACCGAGGACACCGCCGCGTCCGGCACCGAGGCCGCCGAGCCCGAGTTCCCCGTCGTCGGCGACGACCGGGCCGCCGCCTTCTTCGACCTCGACAACACCGTGATGCAGGGCGCCGCGATCTTCCACTTCGGCCGCGGCCTCTACAAGCGCAAGTTCTTCGAGCGCCGCGAACTCACCCGGTTCGCCTGGCAGCAGGCGTGGTTCCGGCTGGCCGGCGTCGAGGACCCGGAACACATGCAGGACGCCCGCGACAGCGCCCTGTCCATCGTCAAGGGACACCGCGTCTCCGAGCTGATGTCCATCGGCGAGGAGATCTACGACGAGTACATGGCCGACCGCATCTGGCCCGGCACCCGCGCCCTCGCCCAGGCCCACCTGGACGCCGGACAGAAGGTCTGGCTGGTCACCGCCGCCCCGGTGGAGACCGCCACGATCATCGCCCGCCGCCTCGGCCTCACCGGCGCGCTCGGCACCGTCGCCGAATCGGTCGACGGCGTCTACACCGGCCGCCTGGTCGGCGAACCCCTGCACGGCCCGGCCAAGGCCGAGGCCGTCCGCGCGCTGGCCGCGGCCGAGGGCCTGGACCTGGCGCGCTGCGCCGCGTACAGCGACTCGCACAACGACATCCCGATGCTCTCCCTGGTCGGGCACCCGTACGCGATCAACCCGGACACCAAGCTCCGCAAGCACGCCCGCGCCCTGGACTGGCGGCTGCGCGACTACCGGACGGGCCGCAAGGCGGCCAAGGTCGGCATCCCGGCCGCGGCCGGCGTCGGCGCCCTCGCCGGCGGCACCGCGGCGGCCGTCGCCCTGCACCGCCGCCGCCGCTGACACCCTGCCGCCCGGCCCCGTCCCGCCGGTGGTCCGCCGGGGCCGGGCCACGCCCGGCCCCCCGCCGCCAATCGGGACCCCTTACCCAGCGACCGCTCCCGCCAGTCGGGTTGCCCGGACTCGACCACAACCCGTCGCGCCCGCAGGCAGATCACGAAGTAATCCGATCAATAAACGGTCACGATGTGCTACTTGATGTGTCGAATAGTCGCTACAGAAGCGACGTAATCGATGATTTGAGCAACTGGGTGTAGCACTGCCTGTACGAAGCGTTATTCTCCTCAGACGCATTCCGGAACCCACCACTCACTACGACGAGTGACGGTTTCGCACTGCACGTGATGGAAGCTCTGCCTCTGGGAGTCCCGTGTACCCACACGTCGGGGTTGACGCCTCGGGCCTGGCTACGCTGCGCGCAACGGTCGCCGACCGCTTGCGCGGCTTCGTCCCCACCGCGTACGCCGTACCCGCATTTGCCACCCCTGCACCTGCCGGCCCTTGCTACGCCCTGGCCGAACGCGGTGCGGCGGTCGGAAGACGCAGCAACCGCGGCGCAACGACCACGTCCACCGTTCGTCGGCCGACCGCCGACAGCGACAGCGCGCGCATGATGGATCTCGTCGAGCGCGCACAGGCCGGTGAGGCTGACGCCTTCGGCCGCCTCTACGACCAGTACAGCGACACCGTCTACCGCTACATCTACTACCGCGTGGGCAGCAAGGCGACGGCGGAGGACCTCACGAGCGAGACCTTCCTGCGCGCCCTGCGGCGCATCTCCACGTTCACCTGGCAGGGCCGCGACTTCGGCGCCTGGCTGGTCACCATCGCTCGCAACCTGGTCGCCGACCACTTCAAATCCAGTCGTTTCCGGCTGGAAGTGACCACCGGCGAAATGCTCGACGCCAACGAGGTCGAGCGCAGCCCCGAGGACTCCGTCCTGGAGTCCCTCTCCAATGCCGCACTGCTGCAAGCCGTGCGCCGACTCAACCCCCAGCAGCAGGAGTGCGTGACCCTGCGCTTCCTCCAGGGCCTCTCGGTCGCCGAGACCGCCCGGGTGATGGGCAAGAACGAGGGCGCGATCAAGACCCTGCAGTACCGCGCCGTCCGCACCCTCGCCCGGCTCCTTCCGGACGATGCCCGCTGACCCCACCCCGGGCCGAATCACTCTCGGCGATATGTTCATCACGCACTGGTCCGATCATCTTTCGTGCGTAACCCAAGTGCCGCGCCACTCGTTGTGCCGGTTGCAGGCCCCCTGTCGTCACACCATGTCCGCAGCCACTCACTCATTCGTGTGGATGCGCTCAAGGTGTGCAACCTTCCGGACCCCCAGGGGAGTCGACCGTCATGACGAGAGGAGGTGCCGCCAGTGATCGCAAACGTTTCGGCACACCGGCGGGCGAACGCCTTCGCCCAGGCCCTGGAGGAGCAGTCGCTCCGCGGTGCGGCGGCCGTACAGCCCGAGGACCCGGCCGACCAGGCCGACCGCGGACCGCTGTTGGCCCTGGCGAACGGCCTCGGTGAGCTACCGAAGCCGCAGTTGGATCCCGAGGTCAAAGTGGTGCAGCGAGCCCAGCTCGTCGCCGCCATGGAGGCCATGCTCGCCGAGGGCGGCGCGTCCGTGGACCCTACGGTGCCCGAACAACGGAGCAAGGGAGCCCACCGGGCCTCCCCGCTCCGGAAACTGCGCCCCAAATCACGCTGGACGAAGGGCCTCGCCGCCGGCGGGCTCACGGTCGGTGTGGCCGCGGGAGCCTTCGGCGGAGTGGCCGCTGCCAGTTCCGACGCCCTCCCGGGTGACTCGCTCTACGGCCTGAAGCGCGGCATGGAGGACATCCACCTCGGCCTCGCCGACAGCGACACGGACCGCGGCGAGGTCTATCTCGACCAGGCCTCGACCCGCCTCAGCGAAGCGCGCCGGCTCATGGAGCGCGGCCGCTCGGGCGACCTGGACCACGAGCAGCTCGGCGAGGTCAGACGCACGCTCAACCGCATGACCCACGACGCCACGGAAGGCCACCGCCTCCTGCACGCGGCCTACGAGCGGGACGGCGCCATCGGTCCGATCCAGACCCTGGACTCCTTCTCCCGCTCCCACCGCGACAGCTGGACCAACCTCCGCGACCGCCTCCCCGTACAGCTCTCCGACGTCGGCGACCAGGTCAGCTCGGTCTTCGCGGCCATAGACGAAGAGGTCGCACCGCTGGAGTCCCTGCTCCCCCGCGCCCCGGAGAAGAGCGACGGCTCCCGGAAGCAGCCCGGCGCCCCCGGCACCAGCGCGGACCCGTCCGCACGCCAGGACGCCCCGTCACCCTCGTCCCCCGCCGACCAGCACGGGAGCAGCCCGGACACCAGCTCATCGCCGCACCCCTCGGACTCGGGCAGCACCCCGGCGGACGGCCTGATCGCGGGCGGTACGGACGGCCTCTTCGACCCGCCGTCCCCCGGCGCCACCTCACCGTCGAAGGGCACCCCGAGCACCGCCCCGACCCCGGACATCACCCTGCCCCCGCTGATCCCCGGCCTGATCGGCGGCCTGGGAATCGACGCCCAGAACGAAAAGGACTGACGCGAAACCGCCGGACGGGCACGTTCAAGCCCGTCCGGCTCGTCGAGCCCCATCAAGCCCGTCCGGCGATCGAGGACAGAGGCGTCTCCCGGCCGCACCCGGGCAGGCCCACCGGCACCCTCAGAAGAACACCGACCGCCGCTGCACCAGCAACTTGTACAACGTGTGCTGAATCTGCTCCCGCACCTGATCCGTCAGATTGAACATCAGCATCGGATCCTCCGCCGCCTCCACCGGATACCCATCCGTGGGAATCGGCTCACCGAACTGAATCGTCCACTTCGTCGGCAGCGGCACCGCCCCCAACGGCCCCAGCCAGGGAAACGTGGGCGTGATCGGGAAGTACGGGAACCCCAGCAACCGCGCCAGCGTCTTCGCGTTGCCGATCATCGGATAGATCTCCTCCGCGCCCACGATCGAGCACGGCACGATCGGCACGCCCGCCCGCAGCGCCGTCGACACGAAGCCGCCCCGCCCGAAGCGCTGGAGCTTGTACCGCTCGCCGAACGGCTTGCCGATCCCCTTGAAGCCCTCCGGCATCACACCGACGACCTCGCCCTGCCGCAGCAGCCGCTCCGCGTCCTCCGCACAGGCCAGCGTGTGCCCGGCCTTGCGGGCCAGCTCGTTCACCACCGGCAGCATGAAGACCAGATCCGCCGCGAGCAGCCGCAGATGCCGCCCCGCCGGATGGTTGTCGTGCACCGCGACCTGGAGCATCAGCCCGTCCAGCGGCAGCGTCCCCGAGTGGTTGGACACGATCAGCGCCCCGCCGTCCGACGGGATGTTCTCGATGCCCTTCACCTCGACCCGGAAGTACTTCTCGTACACCGGCCGCAGCATCGACATCAGGACCTGGTCGGTCAGCTCCTCGTCGTAGCCGAACTCGTCGACCTCGTAGTCCCCCGTGACCCGCCGCCGCAGGAACGCGAGCCCGCCCGCGATCCGCCGGTCCCAGCCACCGCGTCCCGCGCCCTCGGGGGCCACCACAGCCTCCTCTGGCTCCTGCGGCGGCAGCGAGGCGTCCAGCTGCCCCGGAAGGGCGCTCACGGACCCGTTGCCGCGTACCGGGGAGCGCCGGCGCGCGGCGCGCGGCAGACCCCCCGACCGCGAACGGTCGTCGTCGAACGGAATGACCTTGGCATCCGCCATCGTCGCTGCGCTCCTCTACCTGGCGCTCGGAGTCGGGTGTGTGTCGTCGTCGGCCCCGCCGATGCCCGGAGCCGTGCCGGTCCCCCCGGCGAGCCGCGTCGCGGCCACCCGGTCCACGGCCCGGCCCACCGCCTCGGGCGGCAGCAGCCCCGGCGCCCGGCTGCGCGCGAACTCCGCGAAGGTCTCGGCCGTGGAGAACCGCGGGGTGAACCCCAGCGTCTCGCGCATCTGGACCGTGGAGACCACCCTGCCATGGGTGAGCAGCCGGATCTGCTCCGGCGAGAAGTCCGTCATGCCGACCGCCCGCAGCGCCTGCCCGACCCAGGTGACCGCTGGCAGCAGCAGCGGCATGGTCGGCCGCCCCAGCCGCCGCGAGCACTGGGAGAGCAGCAGCACCCCGTCGCCCGCGATGTTGAACGTGCCGCTGTTCAGCGTCCCGCGCCTCGGCTCACTCGCCGCCAGGCCCAGGACGTCGATGACGTCGTCCTCATGGACGAACTGCAGCCTGGGGTCGTACCCGAACACCGTCGGCAGCACCGGCAGCGACAGATAGTCGGCCAGCGGCGAGTCCGCGTCGGGACCCAGGATGTTCGCGAACCTCAGCACGCACACGGCCACGTCCGGCCGGCGGCGCGCGAAGCCCCGTACGTACCCCTCGACCTCCACCGCGTCCTTCGCGAAGCCGCCGCTCGGCAGCGACTTGGGCGGGGTCGTCTCGTGGAAGACCGCCGGGTCGCGGGGCGCGGAACCGTACACACCGGTGCTGGACTTGACCACCATCCGCTGCACGGCCGGGGCCTTCTGGCAGGCGCCGAGCAGCTGCATGGTGCCGATGACATTGGTCTCCTTGACCGCCGTACGGCCCTGGGCGCCGAGCGCCTTGCCGCTGACGTCCAGGTGGACCACGGTGTCGACCGTGTGCTCGCCGAGCACTCTGGCGATGGCGGGCTGGCGGATGTCCGCGCGTACGAAGACGGCGTCGCCCAGATTGTGATCGGGATCCACCGCATCGACCGCGATCACCCGGTCCACGCCCGGCTCCCGCTGGACACGCCGTACGAAACGGCCGCCCAACTGCCGGGCCGCTCCCGTGACGAGCACGACCTTCCCCAAGATCAGCGCCTTCCGTCGGTCTCCCGTGCGAGAGGTGAGTAAGCCCCTCGCACGTCACCGTAGCGGTTCGACACCCCCCGTACACAGCACCGCAGCCCTCCCGCCTTGAACGGCGGAAGGGCTGCGGATTTCACGAACTGCGTTCGCTTACTTCTTGTTGCGACGCTGAACGCGCGTGCGCTTGAGCAGCTTGCGGTGCTTCTTCTTGGCCATCCGCTTACGCCGCTTCTTGATAACAGAGCCCACGACTACCCTCGCTCACTTCTTCTTCACTGGTGCGGGGCGTCTGGGCCCACACGACCTACGTCGGCCTAGCCTACCCGCCACCGCGTGAGGGACGTAATCCGAGGGGAATGTCAGGCCGTCCCCACCCCCACGAAGGACTCGCGGAGATACTCGTGAACCGCTTGCTCCGGCACCCGGAAGGACCTGCCCACCCGGATCGCCGGCAGATGACCGCTGTGCACCAAGCGGTACACGGTCATCTTCGACACTCGCATGACCGAGGCGACTTCCGCCACGGTCAGAAATTTGACCTCGTTGAGAGGCCTCTCGCTGTCAGCAGCCATGACTCACCTGTACCTTCCGCACGAGACGCGCACCGGCTTCCCCTCCGGTGACTCTTCGTCGTTGTGCGCTCACTCCCCAGATTAGGGGCGGGTGATGCGAGTGGGGAAGAGGAGAGACGATCGGCCGCCTACTGTGACAGACACGCCCGATTGAGTACATAGCGCGTGAGCGGCAGGTAGTAGGCCGACCGCACGGCGTCGTCGAGCGGGACCGCGACCGACACCCGCCCCTCGGCCTCACCGACGAACAGCGCGGGGTCGTCCGTATCGGCCAGCCCGATCGCCTCGATCCCCAGCTGACCTGCCCCGCAGACCCATCCGTGGTCCCCGACGACGAGTTCCGGCAGCGGCCCCCGGGCGTCCGCGGCGGCCTCCAGAACGACCCTCACGGGCAGCGGGGAGTGGGTGTGTGCGCCGGTGCCACCCCCGGGCGCCCGCGCGCCGGGTTCACGCACCAGCGCGACTCCCCGTACGTAGTCGAGGTTGTACGCGCGTACGCCGAACCGGGTCGTTATGTCGATACATCGCCCCTGCGCCGGGGTGAGTACGGGACATCCCACCGCCGACAAAGCGTCTGCCAGCGCCGCGTAGAAGCCCAGCAGCCGGTGCGGATGGCCCGTCCCGAACAGCACCGGCGCCCGCCGGGCCGCCGCATCGGACAACCGCGCGGCAAACGCGTCCAGCCCCGCGAGCGTCCGCTCCGGATCGATCACATCGGGCCCCGACACATGGGCTGGATCGTCCGAGACCCCGCACTTGTCCGCCATCAGCCGCAGCAGCTCACGCTCTCCCCACCCCCGGCCGGGATCCAGGCCGAGCAGCACCCGGGGATCCCTGGCCGCGAAGAGCCGGTAGCTCCGCAGGCTCACCTCCCGCGAGGTCGCCACGGGCCCGGCCAGCCGGGCCGCCAGCAGATGCGCGCGCAGCGCGCCGGTGCTCAACACCCTGCCGATGCTGCCCCACTCGCCCCGCCGAGGGGCCAAAATCCTTGTTGCGCCCCACAGTTGGCGTAACCCGCACTCATGCCCGTCAGGTCAGCAGCCCCCGCAGCGGGAACGCCGCCCGCCGGGTCGCCAGCACCGCCTGGTCCAGCCGGTCCGCCGGGTCGTACCCGTCCTCCCACGGCTTCCACGACGGAGTACGCCCGTCCGTCATCCGTGCCGGCCCGAGCTGCCGCGTCCGCGCGTACACCTCGTCCCGCCAGGACGACGGGATCACCGACTCCGGGTCCACGGGCGCGTGCGCGGCGATCCCGACCAGATGCGTCCAGGACCGCGGCACCACGTCCACCACCGCGTAGCCGCCCCCGCCGAGAGCCACCCAGCGCCCGCCCTCCGCATACCGGTGGGCCAGGTCGTGGCAGGCCTCCATCACGGCCCGCTGCGCGTCCAGCGACACCGCGAGATGGGCCAGCGGGTCCTCGAAGTGTGTATCGGCCCCGTGCTGCGTCACCAGCACCTGCGGCCGGAAGTCCGCCAGCAGCTCGGGCACCACCGCGTGGAACGCCCGCAGCCACCCCGCGTCGCCCGTCCCGGCCGGCAGCGCCAGGTTCACCGCACCGCCCTCACCGGCCCCGGCCCCGGTCTCCTCGGGCCAGCCGGTCTGCGGGAAGAGCGTCCTGGGGTGCTCGTGCATCGAGACGGTCAGGACCCGGGGGTCCTCCCAGAAGGCCGCCTGCACCCCGTCCCCGTGGTGCACGTCCACATCGACGTACGCGACCCGCTCGGCCCCCAGCTCCAGGAGCCGCGCGATGGCGAGCGCCGGATCGTTGTAGATGCAGAACCCGGCCGCCCCGCCGGGCATCGCGTGATGGAGCCCGCCCGTGAAGTTCACCGCGTGCCCGGTCACCCCGCGCCACACGGCGTCGGCCGCCGCCACCGACTGCCCGGCGATCAGCGCCGACACCTCGTGCATCCCGGCGAACGCCGGATCGTCCGTGGTCCCGAGGCCGTAGCCCTGGTCCGCCGAGCGGGGATCGGCCGAGGCCGCCTTCACCGCCGCCACGTAGTCCGAGCGGTGCACCAGCCGCAGAGTCGAGTCACCGGCCGCCTTGGCGGCCACCACGTCCACTTCTCTGTCCAGGCCGAACGCCCGCACCAGCCCCATCGTCAGGGCAAGCCTGACCGGGTCCATGGGATGACTGTCCCCGAAGTCGTATCCCGTTACTGCGTCATCCCACATCAACTGTGCGCGGCCGCTCATGCCCGCCACCGTATCGGGCGGGTTCCGCGCCGAACGACTTGGCGTACACCAGCGTCGCGAGCACCAGCACCATGGGGACGAGCATCGCGCCCCGGTAGCTCCAGGCATCGCCGAGCGCCCCCACCAGGGGCGAGCCGACCAGGAATCCCACGTAGTTGAAGATGTTCAGCCGCGCGATCGCGGTGTCGCTCGCCCCGGGGAACATCCGCCCGGCGGCCGCGAACGTCTGCGGCACGATCACGCACAGCCCGAGCCCCAGCATCGTGAACCCGAGCATCCCGGTCCAGGCCCCGCCGGCGACCGCCACCACCCCGAACCCGGCCGCGGCCAGCACCGTCCCGCACCGCACCACGGCCACCGCACCGAACCGCCGCACCCCGAAGTCCCCGACAGCCCGCCCCAGCAGCGTCGTGACCATGTAGACGTTGTACGGAACGGTCGAGAGCTGCTCCGAGCTCCCCAGCACGTCCTGCAGATACTTCGCGCTCCAGTTGGAGACCGTCGAGTCCCCGATGTACGCGAAACACATCACCAGACACAGCGGCATCAGCAGCCTGAAGGACACCGACGCGGCCTTCCCCGGCTCGCCGCCCTGCCGCGACTCCTCCTCGACCTTCCCCTCGACGTACCACCGGCTCCCGATGAACGCGACGGGCAGCAGCACCACGACCGCCGGAAGGTACGAGACCAGCAGCGACAGATCCCAGTGCGCCCCGGCCCACGCCATCGACGCCCCGGCGATCCCGCCCAGGCTGTACGCGGCATGGAAGCCGAGCATGATGGAACGCCCGTACGCCCGCTGAAGGCTGACGCCCATCATGTTCATGGACGCGTCCAGCGCACCGACGGACAGCCCGAACACCCCGAGCGCCACGGCCGCTTCCCACACCTCGCTGCCGGCACCGACGCCGAGCAGCGCGAGCAGGACGACGGGCTGGGCCCACCGCAGGACCACCCTCGGCCGCACCCGCGCGACCACCTTCTCGGTGACCACGCTGCCCACACCTGCCAGGATCGGCACGGCGGCGAGGAACACGGGCAGCAGGCCGTCGGATATCCCGTACCGGTCCTGAATGGCGGGAATCCGGGTCACGAGGAGAGCGAACGTGACCCCTTGCACGAAGAAGCTCAACGCGAGGGACGCTCTGCCGTGCCGCAACCGTGCATCTGTCATGGGCGCGAGCGTAGAGCCAGTTTCTACCCATGGGTAGATGCGTCAGGCGAGCAATTCCCGCAGCTGGCTCATGTCGGAGAAGTGCCCGGTCACCCCGGCCAGCCGGTCCGCGGGCATCATCGAGGTGAACCCGTACACGTCCATGCCGGCCGCCCGGGCCGCCTCGACCCCGAGCGGGCTGTCCTCGATGACGACGCACCGCTCGGGCGCCACCCCCATCCGCTCGGCGGCGAGGAGGAACAGGTCGGGCGCCGGCTTCCCCCGGCCGACGTCCTCCGCGCTGAAGATCCACTCCTCCTCGAACCACTGGTCGAGCCCGGTGCTGGTGTGACTGACCCGGATCCGCTCGTGGCTGCTGGAGGACGCGACGCAGTACGGGACTCCGTCGGCGACGAGCTGTCCCAGCAGGTCATCGACGCCCGGGACGGGTTCCAGCTGCTGCTGGAACGCGGTGAAGATCCGCGCGTGGAGCGTGTCGTCGAAGTCCGCGGGCAGCTTCTCGCCGCCCCTCTCTTCGACAAGGTCGTGCACGCGGTGCACGGCGGAGCCCATGTAGTCGCGAAGGGACTCCTCGTACGAGGTGGGGTGCCCGAGCTCCGTGAGGTAGCCGGCCAGGATGGTGTTGGCGATCGGCTCGCTGTCCACGAGCACACCGTCGTTGTCGAAGATGACCAGTTCGTAGCGCATGCCACGACCTTAAACCGTCGGAACGCAGAAAAGCCCCGTGCCACAAGGGCACGGGGCTTTCCGCAATAATTGTTCGGCGGCGTCCTACTCTCCCACAGGGTCCCCCCTGCAGTACCATCGGCGCTGAAAGGCTTAGCTTCCGGGTTCGGAATGTAACCGGGCGTTTCCCTAACGCAATGACCACCGAAACACTATGAAATTCAAAACAACCGGTACCATCACAGCCGTTCGTTATTTCAGAACTAACACAGTGGACGCGAGCAACTGAGGACAAGCCCTCGGCCTATTAGTACCAGTCAGCTCCACCCGTTACCGGGCTTCCACATCTGGCCTATCAACCCAGTCGTCTACTGGGAGCCTTAACCCCTCAAGGAGGTGGGAATACTCATCTCGAAGCAGGCTTCCCGCTTAGATGCTTTCAGCGGTTATCCTTTCCGAACGTAGCCAACCAGCCATGCCCTTGGCAGGACAACTGGCACACCAGAGGTTCGTCCGTCCCGGTCCTCTCGTACTAGGGACAGCCCTTCTCAATATTCCTACGCGCACAGCGGATAGGGACCGAACTGTCTCACGACGTTCTAAACCCAGCTCGCGTACCGCTTTAATGGGCGAACAGCCCAACCCTTGGGACCGACTCCAGCCCCAGGATGCGACGAGCCGACATCGAGGTGCCAAACCATCCCGTCGATATGGACTCTTGGGGAAGATCAGCCTGTTATCCCCGGGGTACCTTTTATCCGTTGAGCGACAGCGCTTCCACAAGCCACTGCCGGATCACTAGTCCCGACTTTCGTCCCTGCTCGACCCGTCGGTCTCACAGTCAAGCTCCCTTGTGCACTTACACTCCAACACCTGATTGCCAACCAGGCTGAGGGAACCTTTGGGCGCCTCCGTTACTCTTTAGGAGGCAACCGCCCCAGTTAAACTACCCATCAGACACTGTCCCTGATCCGGATCACGGACCCAGGTTAGACATCCAGCACGACCAGAGTGGTATTTCAACGACGACTCCACAACCACTGGCGTGGCCGCTTCAAAGTCTCCCACCTATCCTACACAAGCCGAACCGAACACCAATATCAAACTATAGTAAAGGTCCCGGGGTCTTTCCGTCCTGCTGCGCGAAACGAGCATCTTTACTCGTAGTGCAATTTCACCGGGCCTATGGTTGAGACAGTCGAGAAGTCGTTACGCCATTCGTGCAGGTCGGAACTTACCCGACAAGGAATTTCGCTACCTTAGGATGGTTATAGTTACCACCGCCGTTTACTGGCGCTTAAGTTCTCAGCTTCGCCAACCCGAAAGTCAGCTAACCGGTCCCCTTAACGTTCCAGCACCGGGCAGGCGTCAGTCCGTATACATCGCCTTACGGCTTCGCACGGACCTGTGTTTTTAGTAAACAGTCGCTTCTCGCTGGTCTCTGCGGCCACCCCCAGCTCAGACAGTAAATGTCATCACCAGTGATGGCCCCCTTCTCCCGAAGTTACGGGGGCATTTTGCCGAGTTCCTTAACCATAGTTCACCCGAACGCCTCGGTATTCTCTACCTGACCACCTGAGTCGGTTTAGGGTACGGGCCGCCATGAAACTCGCTAGAGGCTTTTCTCGACAGCATAGGATCATCCACTTCACCACAATCGGCTCGGCATCAGGTCTCAGCCCTAATGTGTGACGGATTTACCTACCACACGGCCTACACCCTTACCCCGGGACTACCACCGCCCGGGCTGGACTACCTTCCTGCGTCACCCCATCGCTTACCTAATACAAGTCTGGTTCGTCGGCTCCACCACTACCCTCAACTCCGAAGAGATCAGGCCGGCTTCACGGACTTAGCATCGCCTGATTCAGTACTGGGCGTTTCAAAGCGGGTACCGGAATATCAACCGGTTGTCCATCGACTACGCCTGTCGGCCTCGCCTTAGGTCCCGACTTACCCTGGGCAGATCAGCTTGACCCAGGAACCCTTAGTCAATCGGCGCACACGTTTCTCACGTGTGTATCGCTACTCATGCCTGCATTCTCACTCGTGAACCGTCCACAACTCGCTTCCGCGGCTGCTTCACCCGGCACACGACGCTCCCCTACCCATCCCAGCAGGCGTTGGCCCTTAATGCTGGAATGACACGACTTCGGCGGTACGCTTGAGCCCCGCTACATTGTCGGCGCGGAATCACTTGACCAGTGAGCTATTACGCACTCTTTCAAGGGTGGCTGCTTCTAAGCCAACCTCCTGGTTGTCTCTGCGACTCCACATCCTTTCCCACTTAGCGTACGCTTAGGGGCCTTAGTCGATGCTCTGGGCTGTTTCCTCTCGACCATGGAGCTTATCCCCCACAGTCTCACTGCCGTGCTCTCACTTACCGGCATTCGGAGTTTGGCTAAGGTCAGTAACCCGGTAGGGCCCATCGCCTATCCAGTGCTCTACCTCCGGCAAGAAACACACGACGCTGCACCTAAATGCATTTCGGGGAGAACCAGCTATCACGGAGTTTGATTGGCCTTTCACCCCTAACCACAGGTCATCCCCCAGGTTTTCAACCCTGGTGGGTTCGGTCCTCCACGAAGTCTTACCTCCGCTTCAACCTGCCCATGGCTAGATCACTCCGCTTCGGGTCTTGAGCGCGCTACTAAACCGCCCTATTCGGACTCGCTTTCGCTACGGCTTCCCCACACGGGTTAACCTCGCAACACACCGCAAACTCGCAGGCTCATTCTTCAAAAGGCACGCAGTCACGACGCACCGAGCAAGCTCGATGCGCGACGCTCCCACGGCTTGTAGGCACACGGTTTCAGGTACTATTTCACTCCGCTCCCGCGGTACTTTTCACCATTCCCTCACGGTACTATCCGCTATCGGTCACCAGGGAATATTTAGGCTTAACGGGTGGTCCCGCCAGATTCACACGGGATTTCTCGGGCCCCGTGCTACTTGGGTGTCTCTTAAACGAGCCGTCAATGTTTCAGCTACGGGGGTCTTACCCTCTACGCCGGACCTTTCGCATGTCCTTCGCCTACATCAACGGTTTCTGACTCGTCTCACAGCCGGCAGACCATGAAAAAGAGATCCCACAACCCCGCATGCGCAACCCCTGCCGGGTATCACACGCATACGGTTTGGCCTGATCCAGTTTCGCTCGCCACTACTCCCGGAATCACGGTTGTTTTCTCTTCCTGAGGGTACTGAGATGTTCCACTTCCCCTCGTTCCCTCCACACTGCCTATGTGTTCAGCAGCGGGTGACAGCCCATGACGACTGCCGGGTTTCCCCATTCGGACACCCCCGGATCAAAGCTCGGTTGACAGCTCCCCGGGGCCTATCGTGGCCTCCCACGTCCTTCATCGGTTCCTGGTGCCAAGGCATCCACCGTGCGCCCTTAAAAACTTGGCCACAGATGCTCGCGTCCACTGTGCAGTTCTCAAACAACGACCAGCCACCCATCACCCCGCCCTTCCGGACGAGTGCACTGGGGCCGGCAACCGAAGGACGACCATGACGGCCGTACCCTCAGATACCCAACAGCGTGCCCGGCACAGTCAACCCGTCTACGTGTTCCACGCCGAAGCAGTACTAACGAAAACTTGCCAACCGTGCCGAATAGTCAACGTTCCACCCATGAGCAACCAGCACCGAACATTCGCCGGTGTACTGGCCTCTGACCAGGCAAGCCCGGTAAGAAGTGCTCCTTAGAAAGGAGGTGATCCAGCCGCACCTTCCGGTACGGCTACCTTGTTACGACTTCGTCCCAATCGCCAGTCCCACCTTCGACAGCTCCCTCCCACAAGGGGTTGGGCCACCGGCTTCGGGTGTTACCGACTTTCGTGACGTGACGGGCGGTGTGTACAAGGCCCGGGAACGTATTCACCGCAGCAATGCTGATCTGCGATTACTAGCAACTCCGACTTCATGGGGTCGAGTTGCAGACCCCAATCCGAACTGAGACCGGCTTTTTGAGATTCGCTCCGCCTCGCGGCATCGCAGCTCATTGTACCGGCCATTGTAGCACGTGTGCAGCCCAAGACATAAGGGGCATGATGACTTGACGTCGTCCCCACCTTCCTCCGAGTTGACCCCGGCAGTCTCCTGTGAGTCCCCATCACCCCGAAGGGCATGCTGGCAACACAGAACAAGGGTTGCGCTCGTTGCGGGACTTAACCCAACATCTCACGACACGAGCTGACGACAGCCATGCACCACCTGTCACCCGACCACAAGGGGGGCCGTATCTCTACGGCTTTCCGGGCGATGTCAAGCCTTGGTAAGGTTCTTCGCGTTGCGTCGAATTAAGCCACATGCTCCGCTGCTTGTGCGGGCCCCCGTCAATTCCTTTGAGTTTTAGCCTTGCGGCCGTACTCCCCAGGCGGGGAACTTAATGCGTTAGCTGCGGCACCGACGACGTGGAATGTCGCCAACACCTAGTTCCCAACGTTTACGGCGTGGACTACCAGGGTATCTAATCCTGTTCGCTCCCCACGCTTTCGCTCCTCAGCGTCAGTAATGGCCCAGAGATCCGCCTTCGCCACCGGTGTTCCTCCTGATATCTGCGCATTTCACCGCTACACCAGGAATTCCGATCTCCCCTACCACACTCTAGCCTGCCCGTATCGACTGCAGACCCGGGGTTAAGCCCCGGGCTTTCACAACCGACGCAACAAGCCGCCTACGAGCTCTTTACGCCCAATAATTCCGGACAACGCTTGCGCCCTACGTATTACCGCGGCTGCTGGCACGTAGTTAGCCGGCGCTTCTTCTGCAGGTACCGTCACTTTCGCTTCTTCCCTGCTGAAAGAGGTTTACAACCCGAAGGCCGTCATCCCTCACGCGGCGTCGCTGCATCAGGCTTTCGCCCATTGTGCAATATTCCCCACTGCTGCCTCCCGTAGGAGTCTGGGCCGTGTCTCAGTCCCAGTGTGGCCGGTCGCCCTCTCAGGCCGGCTACCCGTCGTCGCCTTGGTAGGCCATTACCCCACCAACTAGCTGATAGGCCGCGGGCTCATCCTTCACCGCCGGAGCTTTCAACCTTCCCCCATGAGAGAGAAAGTATTATCCGGTATTAGACCCCGTTTCCAGGGCTTGTCCCAGAGTGAAGGGCAGATTGCCCACGTGTTACTCACCCGTTCGCCACTAATCCACCCCGAAGGGCTTCATCGTTCGACTTGCATGTGTTAAGCACGCCGCCAGCGTTCGTCCTGAGCCAGGATCAAACTCTCCGTGAATGTTTTCCCGTAATCGGGTCGACACCACGAGAGCGGAACAATCAGGCCGGAATAAGACCGATCGTCCACTGTGTCCTCGCTGTGTTCATTGCCTACCAAACCCCGAAGGGTCTGCCAGGACTTTCAAAGGAACCTCCAACCTGCCGAAGCAGGCCGGGGTATCAACATATCTGGCGTTGACTTTTGGCACGCTGTTGAGTTCTCAAGGAACGGACGCTTCCTTCGTACTCACCCCTGCGGGCTTTCCTCCGGGCGCTTCCCTTCGGTCTTGCGTTTCCGACTCTATCAGACTCTTTCGCGTCCGATTCCCGGCCGAAGCGGGTCCCGCATTTTCCGCTTTCCAGTTCTTCGCTTTCGCGTTTCCCTTTCCGGCGAGTCCGACTCTATCAGATCCTTTCGGGCCTGATTCCCAGTCAGCGGGGCTTGTCCTCCCGGCTGTTGGGCCGTTCCGACGAGTGAGACATTAGCGGAATCCAGGGCCTCGACGCTAATCGGGGTCGCGTTCCTTCGAACGCGGATTCCTCATTTCGCACATGCGCACGCCGAGATAGGCGACAGCTGTCGCGTACTCGTTGTGGTTACTGCGGAATGGCTGTCCGGGGACCGACCGGGGTCGGCGCTCACGTCGGACAACTCGGAGCACATTACGTATGCCGCGAGGGTGTGTCAACCCCGGCCCTGGGTGGGGTGCGGTGGAAGGCCAGGCGGTAGTCGCGGGGGCTGGTGTCCAGGTGGGTGGCGAAGTGCTGGCGCATGGTGACCTCGCTGCCGAAGCCCGTGCGGCGGGCCACCTCCGGCAGAGGCAGATCGGTGCGCTCCAGCAGCTTCTGAGCTGCTGCGATGCGCTGGGTGATCAGCCAGCGCAGTGGAGTGGTGCCGGTGGTGGCGCGGAAGTGGCGGGCGAAGGAGCGCGGGGACATGCCGGCCCGGGCGGCGAGCTCCGCCACCGTGTGCGGTTGTGCCAAGTGGGTCAGGGCATGGGCCCGTACGGCGGCGAGGGTGTCGGCGTCGCGGTCCGTGTGCGGGGTGGGCTGCTCGATGAACTGGGCCTGGGTGCCCGTGCGGAACGGGGCGGTGACCATCGAACGGGCGATCGTCGCCGCGGCCTCCGCGCCATGGGCGGTGCGGACGAGATGGAGGCAGAGATCGATGCCGGCCGCCGTGCCGGCGGAGGTCCAGAGGTTGCCGTCGTGGACGAAGAGGGCGTCGGGCACGACCGTCACCCCGGGGTGGCGGGTGCGCAGGCCGTCCGTGAGGTTCCAGTGGGTGACCGCCCGGCGGCCGTCGAGGAGTCCCGCCTGCGCGAGCGTGAAGGCCCCTCCGCAGAGCGCGGCGATCGGGGTGGCCCGGGCATGGGCGCGGCGCAGGGCTTCGAGGACGGGAGCGGGGGCCTCGGTCACATGGTCGTCGAGACCCGGGACGACGACCAGGTCGGCGCGGTCCAGCCAGCCCAGCGTGCGGTCGGGCGTCAGGAAGAGGCCGCCCCGGAGCGGGACGGGGGCGGGGGTGGCCGCCGTGCGGCGCAGGTCGAAGGGCGGGACACCCCGGTCGGTGCGGTCCACGCCCCAGACCTCCGTGATGACGGAGACGTCGAACGCGCGGATGCCGGGGAAGGAGACGAGCGCGATCCGGGTGGTCGGAGCCATCGTGGCAGTAAAGCATCGATCGATGGCTTTCCGACCTCTGGGCGGTCCGGGCACCCGGCGCCAGGATCGTGGTCATGGAGATCGCAGAGAACGCGGCACTGATCGTGGTGGACGTACAGCGGGGTTTCGAGGAGGAGGCGTACTGGGGGCCTCGGAACAATCCCTCGGCGGACGGGAACATCGCCGGGCTGATCGACGCCTGGCAGGCGGACGGCCGGCCGGTCGTCTTCGTACGGCATGACTCGGCGAAGCCGGATTCGCCGTTGCGGGCGGGGTACCGGGGCAACGACTTCAAGGCGTACGTCCAGGAGCGGCGGGGCCGGGGCGGTGGGCCGGAGCTGCTGGTGACGAAGAGCGTGAACTCGTCCTTCTACGGGACGCCGGACCTGCGGGCGTGGCTGGACGCGGCCGGGGTGCGGCAGATCGTGGTGGCCGGGATCCAGACCAATATGTGCGTGGAGACGACCGCGCGGATGGCGGGGAACCTCGGGTACGAGGTCTTCGTGCCGCTCGACGCGACGTACACCTTCGATCTGGTGGGGCCCTGGGGCTGGACGCTGGGCGCGGACGAGCTGGCGCGGGCCACCGCCGTGTCGCTGCACGGCGGTGGGTTCGCAAAGGTGGTGCGCAGTGCGGAGCTGATCGCCGCCGCGGCGTAGCTCAGCCGTTGCCGGAGGCGAGTTCGCGGCTGCGGTCGCGGGCGGCTTCGAGGGCCGCGATGAGCGCGGCGCGTACGCCGTGGTTCTCCAGTTCGCGGATGGCGCTGATGGTGGTGCCGGCCGGGCTGGTGACGGCTTCGCGGAGCTTGACCGGGTGCTCGCCGCTGTCGCGGAGCATCACGGCCGCGCCGATGGCGGCCTGGACGATGAGGTCGTGGGCCTGGGCGCGGGGCAGACCGAGCAGGATGCCGGCGTCCGTCATCGCCTCCACGAGGAAGTAGAAGTACGCGGGGCCCGAGCCGGAGAGCGCGGTGGCCGCGTCCTGCTGGGACTCCGGGACGCGCAGGGTCTTGCCGACGCCGCCGAAGATCGCCTCGGCGGTGGCGAGGTGCTCGGAGGTGGCGTGGCTGCCCGCGGAGATGACGGACATGCCCTCGTCGACCAGGACGGGGGTGTTCGGCATGACGCGGACGACCGGGGTGCCCGTGGTGAGGCGGTCCTCGATGAAGGCGGTCGTGATGCCGGCGGCGGCGCTGATGACCAGGCGGTCGGCGGTGATGTGGGGGGCGAGTTCGTCCAGGAGGCGGCCCATGTCCTGGGGCTTGACCGCGAGGATGAGGATGTCGGCGCGCTTGGCGGCCTCGGCGTTGGTGACCGCGTCCACGCCGTAGCGGTCGTGGAGCTCTGCGGCGCGCTCCGAGCGGCGGGTGGTGACCAGCAGGTTCGCCGGGCGCCAGCCGGCCCGGATCATGCCGCTGAGCAGGGCCTCGCCGATCTTGCCGGTGCCGAGGACTGCAACTGTCTGGGTCATGCGGTTCACCCTCCGGGCGGTGCTCGCTGTGCACGGTGCTCAGTGCTCGTCCCCGTCATCCTCGCACCGGCCGTTCAACCGGTGCGGCGGCGGAGGGTGGCCGCGCCCAGGGTGAGGACGAGGAGCGCGCAGCCCGCGACGATCGCCACGTCCCGGACGAAGTCGCCGGTGATGTCGGTGTGGTGGAGCACCTCGTTCATCCCGTCGACGGCGTACGACATGGGCAGGACGTCCGAGACGGCCTTGAGGACCGGGGCCATCTGGTCACGGGCGATGAACAGGCCGCAGAGCAGCAGCTGCGGGAAGATCACGGCCGGCATGAACTGGACGGCCTGGAACTCCGACGCGGCGAACGCCGAGACGAACAGTCCGAGCGCCGTGCCGAGCAGCGCGTCGAGCAGGGCGACCAGGAGCAGCAGCCACGGCGAGCCGGTGACGTCCAGGCCGAGGGCCCACACCGAGAGGCCGGTGGCCAGGAGCGACTGGAGGACGGCGACGGCTCCGAACGCGAGGGCGTAGCCCGCGATCAGGTCGCCCTTGCCCAGGGGCATGGCGAGGAGCCGTTCCAGGGTGCCCGAGGTGCGTTCGCGCAGGGTGGCGATCGAGGTCACCAGGAACATCGTGATCAGCGGGAAGATGCCGAGCAGCGAGGCCCCGATGGAGTCGAAGGTCCCCGGGCTGCCGTCGAAGACGTACCGCAGCAGCGTGATCATCACGACCGGGATCAGCAGGAGCAGCGCGACCGTACGGGGGTCGTGGGCGAGCTGGCGCAGGACGCGGGCGGCGGTGGCGAGGGTGCGGGCGGGGCTCAGCGGCGGGGTGCCGGTCGTGGTGCTCATCGGGCGTTCTCCTGACGGGTGGCGGCCGCGTCGACCAGGTGGAGGAAGGCGTCTTCGACGGTGTCGGTACGGGCCTCGGTGCGCAGGGCCTCGGGGGTGTCGTCGGCGAGGATCTCGCCGTCGCGCATCAGGAGCAGCCGGTGGCAGCGCTCGGCCTCGTCCATGACGTGGGAGGAGACGAGGAGGGTGGTGCCCCGGTCGGCGGCGAGGGTGTGGAAGAGCTTCCACAGGTCGCGGCGCAGGACGGGGTCGAGGCCGACGGTGGGTTCGTCGAGGACGAGCAGGTCGGGGGTGCCGAGCAGGGCGACGGCGAGGGAGACCCGGGTGCGCTGGCCGCCGGAGAGGGTGCCGGCGAGGGCGTCGGCGTGGCTGGTCAGGTCGACCTCGGTGATGGCGCGGGTGACGGCCGCGCGCCGGTCGTCGCGGTGGCGGCGGCCCGGCCGGAGGATCGAGGCGAAGTAGTCGAGGTTCTGCCGGACGGTGAGGTCGGTGTAGACGGACGGTGCCTGGGTGACGTACCCGACGCGGGGGCGCAGGGTGGGGTGGCCGGCGGGGCTGCCCAGGACCCGGAGGGTGCCGGTGACCTTGGCCTGGGTGCCCACGACGGCGCGCATCAGGGTGGATTTGCCGCAGCCGGAGGGGCCGAGGAGTCCGGTGATCCTGCCGGGTTCGACGGTGAAGTCGAGGCCCTTGAGGACGGTGCGGCTGCCTCGTACGACGGTGAGGCCACGGGCCTCGATGGCGGCGCCCGAAGAATTCATCATGTGATGAATTTTGGTCCCGGCAGGGCGCCGCCGTCAAGGGACGGGCGGAAGCGGGGCGGTTTCGGCGGGGCGGGGCCGGTTTCAGCGGATGGCCACGCCCAGCTGGATGACGTACTCCTCCTCGACCGTGCCGTCGGGGAAGAGCGCCGCGAGGTGGTCGCGCTCCTCGGCGAGGAAGCGCCGGGTGAGTTCGTCGCCGAGGACCAGGAAGGCGGAGTGGCCGCCGAGGTCGGCCAGGTGGGTGGCGAGCGGGATCCGCCGGGACCAGGGGACGCGGCGGTGCGCGAGGTCGAGTCCGGGCGGCAGGTCGCGGTGCCCGGCCGGCGAGCCGCGGGCGCTGCTGCCGTCGGCACCCGCCTCCTCGCGGAAGAAGCGGCGCAGCCGGCTGTCCTGGCCCGCGGTCCACGGGACGGTGTGGTCGGTGACGTTCCACCAGAGGGCGAGCGCGCCGCCCGGCCGCAGGACGTGCAGGGCCTCGGGGGTGGAGCGGGCCGGGTCGGTCGGGGCCTGGTCCGGAGTTCCCCGTCGTCCGCGCGAAGCGCGGGCGCAGCGGCGGTCGGTGTGTGCGACCGTGCGGCGAGCGTGCGTGCCGGGCGTCGGGGCGCGGACGGGGCACTCCGGACCGGGCCCTGGTGCCAGGACCGGGCGTAGGTGATCAGGTCGGCCGAGGCGGCGGCGAAGGGGAGCCGGTTGCCGTCGCCGCGTACGAGGGGACGTCCGGGAGGCCGCGGCGCAGCTCGGCCGCCGTGCCGGGGCCCGGTCCGCCGACGACGACGCGGGCCCCCGGTCATGGAGCCGGCGGGTGGAGATCCCGGTCCCGGCGCCCACGTCGAGCGCGCGGGCCGGCCAGTTTCTCGACGGTGTCGAGAAGGGCGTCCGGATAGCCGGGGCGGGCCGCTGCGTACTGACCGGCGCCCCGGTCGAAGGAAAGGGCGCGCGGGGCGTGGGGGCGGGTGCCGGCCGGGGCTTGGGTGAAGGCACTGGTGTCATGGGCCATCGTGGTCCGCCGTGCCCCTTCGGCGGGCTACTTGCGGCGGGGCTTCTTCGCCTTGGCCGTCCTGCGGGCCGCCGGGTTGCCCGTGCGGGCGGAGCGGCGCTTCGCGTACCGGGCGAGGGCCTCCTCGTACTCCGTGCGCCGCAGTTTCTCGCCCGGGGCCTCGGTGAACGTACGGAAGAAGTACGCGAGCAGCGAGCCGATGAAGCCGATGGTCTTGAGGCCGCGCAGCGTGTCCTCGCGGGCCGGGTCGGCCGGGCGGCGGGAGAAGCCCTCCCAGGTCTTGCGGAACGCGACCGCGCTGCAGACGGCGAACATCAGGACCACCAGCATGCCGACGAAGCCGCCGACGTCCGCGATCTCCAAGCCCTGGTAGGCGAAGCGCAGCACGAAGCAGGCGGCGACCACTGCGGCGAGCGAACCGACGGCGGCCCCGGCGCGGCGGAGCCCGTAGTGGCCGTCGTGCTCGACCCAGGTCGTGCCGAAGAAGCGGAGGGGCTCGGGCTGCGGGCCCGGGGCGGTGCCGGGCGCCGGGCCGTCGGGGGTGTCGCTGTTCTCGCTCACGGGGTCGATTATCCCAGGGCCCGGACCGGGCCGGGGAGACGGCCGTGTCACATGCGGCGGCCCGGGTGCGGCTCCTCCGGAGAAACGGAGGGGCCGCACCCGGGCCGGTCCGGCGGTCTCAGCCGAGCTTGGAGACGTCGCGGACGGCGCCCCGGTCCGCGCTCGTCGCCATGGCCGCGTAGGCGCGCAGCGCCGCCGAGACCTTGCGCTCGCGGGTCTTCGGCGCGTACACGCCGTTCAGCGCCTCGCGGCGGGCGGTCAGCTCGGCGTCGGGGACGAGGAGCTCGATCGAGCGGTTCGGGATGTCGATCCGGATCCGGTCGCCGTCCTCGACCAGCGCGATCGTGCCGCCGGACGCCGCCTCGGGCGAGGCGTGACCGATCGACAGGCCCGAGGTGCCGCCGGAGAAGCGGCCGTCGGTGACCAGCGCGCAGACCTTGCCCAGGCCCCGGCCCTTGAGGAAGGAGGTCGGGTAGAGCATCTCCTGCATGCCGGGGCCGCCGCGCGGGCCCTCGTAACGGATGACGACGACGTCACCGGGCTGGATCTCCTTGCGGAGGATCTTGTCGACGGCCTCCTCCTGCGACTCGCAGACGACCGCCGGGCCCTCGAAGGTCCAGATCGACTCGTCGACGCCGGCCGTCTTCACGACACAGCCGTCCACCGCGAGGTTCCCCTTGAGGACCGCGAGGCCGCCGTCCTTGGAGTACGCGTGCTCCACGTCACGGATGCAGCCGCCTGCCGCGTCCAGGTCGAGGGTGTCCCAGCGCTCGGACTGCGAGAAGGCGGTCGCGGAACGGACGCAGCCCGGGGCCGCGTGCCACAGCTCGATCGCCTCGGGGGACGGGGAGCCGCCGCGGATGTCCCAGTTCTTCAGCCACTCGGCGAGCGAGTCGGAGTGCACCGAGTGGACGTCCTCGTTGAGCAGACCGCCTCGGTGCAGCTCACCGAGGAGGGCGGGGATGCCGCCGGCCCGGTGGACGTCCTCCATGTAGTACGTACCGCCGGGGGCGACGTTCGGCGCGACCTTGGAGAGGCACGGGACGCGGCGCGAGACCGCGTTGATGTCCTCCAGGTCGTACGCCAGCTCCGCCTCCTGGGCGGCGGCCAGCAGGTGCAGGATCGTGTTGGTCGAGCCGCCCATGGCGATGTCCAGCGCCATCGCGTTGTCGAACGCGGCGCGGGTGCCGATGGAGCGCGGCAGGACCGTCTCGTCGTCCTGCTCGTAGTAGCGCTTGGTGATGTCGACGACCGTGCGGCCCGCGTCCTCGTACAGGGCCCTGCGGGCGGTGTGCGTGGCGAGGACCGAGCCGTTGCCGGGGAGGGAGAGGCCGAGGACCTCGGTCAGGCAGTTCATCGAGTTGGCGGTGAACATGCCGGAACAGCTGCCACAGGTGGGACAGGCGTTCTCCTCGATCCGGAGGATGTCCTCGTCGGAGATGCTCTCGTCGACCGCGTCGCTGATGGCGTTGACCAGGTCGAGCTTGCGGACCGTGCCGTCGACGAGGGTGGCCTTGCCGGCCTCCATCGGACCGCCGGAGACGAAGACCGTGGGGATGTTGAGGCGCATCGCGGCCATCAGCATGCCCGGGGTGATCTTGTCGCAGTTGGAGA
This sequence comes from Streptomyces sp. ITFR-16, assembly GCF_031844705.1. NCBI lineage: Bacteria > Bacillati > Actinomycetota > Actinomycetes > Kitasatosporales > Streptomycetaceae > Streptomyces > Streptomyces sp. ITFR-16. The sequence continues at coordinate 4,623,306 of NZ_CP134609.1, read as the reverse complement.
TGCAGATCAGGGCGTCGGCGCAGTGCGCCTCGACCATGTACTCGACCGAGTCGGCGATCAGGTCGCGGGAGGGGAGGCTGTAGAGCATCCCGGCGTGGCCCATCGCGATGCCGTCGTCGACCGCGATCGTGTTGAACTCGCGGGGCACCGCGCCCGCGGCCTGGATCGCCTCGGAGACGATCCGGCCGACCGGGGCGAGGTGGGTGTGGCCGGGGACGAACTCGGTGAACGAGTTGGCGACCGCGATGATCGGCTTGCCGATGTCCTCGCTCGCTACGCCCGAGGCCCGCATAAGGGCGCGGGCGCCCGCCATGTTGCGGCCGTGGGTGACAGTGCGGGACCTCAGCTGGGGCATCGTCTCTCGCTCCTTCGACAGAAAAGACTGCCTCCGAGCGTACGCCTCCCGTGCCAAGATCTGGACGGTGTGTCCGGAATGCGGGACGGGATGACCGGTCGGTGGGCGGGGCGGGGGTGGTTTCGGGGCTCTGCCCCGGGCCCCGCTCCTCAATCGCCGGAGTGCTTGATTTTGCCGGTCGGCGAGCTCAGCTGACGGAGGGGTTCGGTCAGCCCGCTTCCGTCAGGTAGCGCTGGAGGGTCGGAGCCACCATTTCGATGATCTTCTCGGGGTCCGCCGAGGCCAGGGGTTCCGCTCGCAGTACGTAGCGCAGCATCGCGATGCCCACCAGGTGCGACGCGGCCAGCTCCGCGCGGAACGTGGCGTCGGGGACGTCGAGCTGGTCCGCGATCCGTTCCAGCAGACGGCGCAGGACGAAGCCGCGCAGGACCTTCGCCGCCGCCTCGTGCGTCACCGCCGAGCGCAGCACCGCCAGCAGCGGGGCGCGGGTCGCCGGGTTCTCCCAGACCGCGATGAAGTAGCGGGCCAGCCGCTCCCCCACCCCGTCCGTGCCGCCGTCCAGGACGGCCGGGACCACGAGGGCGGGTTCGAAGGAGACCTCGACCGCGGCGGCGAAGACCTCGTCCTTCGTACCGAAGTAGTGGTGGACCAGGGCGGCGTCCACGCCGGCCGCGCGGGCGATGCCGCGGACCGATGTCTTGTCGTAGCCGCGCTCGGCGAACTCGGCGCGGGCCGCCTCCAGGATGCGGGTCCGCGCGTCGGGGCCGGCCGATGCCGACGTGCGCGAGGGGCGGCCTCGGCGCCTGGGGCCCGGGGCTTCGGCGCCCTCGGTCATGAGCGCGGCACCCGCGGCGAGGACGAGGCGAGGTGCAGCCGGGTGAAGGCCAGGGCCTCGGCGAGGTCGGCCTCGCGTTCGGCGGTGGACATCGCCCGGCGGGTGTTGACCTCGATGACGACATGGCCTTCGAAGCCGGTGCCGGCCAGCCGCTCCAGCAGTTCGGCGCAGGGCTGGTCGCCCCGGCCGGGGACCAGGTGCTCGTCCTTGTTGGAGCCCTTGCCGTCGGCCAGGTGGACATGGGCCAGCCGGTCGCCCATCCGGTCCACCATCGCCAGGCCGTCCGTGCGGGCGGTGGCGGTGTGCGACAGGTCCACCGTGAAGTGCCGGTAGTCGTCGTTGGTGACGTCCCAGTCGGGGGCGTACGCGAGCATCTCGCGGTCCCGGTAGCGCCACGGGTACATGTTCTCGACGGCGAACCGCACGTCCGTCTCGTCCGCCATCCGCCAGATCCCGGTGACGAAGTCGCGGGCGTAGTTGCGTTGCCAGCGGAACGGGGGGTGGACGACGACCGTGGACGCGCCGAGCTTCTCGGCGGCGGCGCGGGCCCGCTGGAGCTTGACCCAGGGATCGGTGGACCAGACCCGCTGGGTGATCAGCAGACAGGGGGCGTGCACGGCGAGTATCGGCACCTGGTGGTAGTCCGAGAGCCGGCGCAGGGCCTCGATGTCCTGGCTGACGGGGTCGGTCCAGACCATGACCTCGACACCGTCGTACCCCAGGCGCGCCGCGATCTCGAAGGCCGTCGCCGTCGACTCCGGATAGACCGAGGCCGTCGACAGGGCGACCTTCGCATCCGGGATGCGCACCACTGGTTCTGCCACGCAGACAGCGTACGGGCAGTGGTGCGCCGCGCCGAGGGGCCCCGGCGGAAAGTGAGAAGGGCCATGAAGCTCAGTTCAGGGCCACGTCCTCGCGCGAGGGGAGGTGGTCCAGGCGGCGCAGGATCACGCCCTCGCGCAGCGCCCAGGGGCAGATCTCCAGCTCCTCGACGCCCAGCAGGTCCATCGCGCCCTCCGCGACCAGCGCCCCGGCCAGCAGCTGGGCGGACCGGCCCTCGGAGACGCCGGGCAGGTGCCCGCGCTCCTCGGCCGACATCGCGGCCAGCTTCGGCACCCACTCCTCCAGCGCCCGGCGGCTGAGGGTGCGCTGGACGTACAGGCCCTCGGCGGAGCGGGCGGCGCCGGCGATCCTGGCGAGCTGCTTGAACGTCTTGGAGGTGGCCACGACGTGGTCGGGGCGGCCTATGCGGGAGAACTCGCCGACGCTGCGGGCGATCCGCGCCCGCACATGGCGGCGCAGCGCCTTGACCTCCGCCGGGTCGGGCGGATCGCCGGGCAGCCAGCCCGCGGTGAGGCGGCCGGCCCCCAGCGGCAGCGAGACGGCGGCGTCCGGCTCCTCGTCGATGCCGTACGCGATCTCCAGCGAGCCGCCGCCGATGTCCAGGACCAGCAGCTTTCCGGCCGACCAGCCGAACCAGCGGCGGGCGGCGAGGAAGGTGAGGCGGGCCTCCTCCGTGCCGCTGAGGACGGCGAGGTCGACGCCGGTCTCCTCGCGCACCCTGGCCAGCACCGTGTCGGCGTTGCTCGCCTCCCGGACCGCCGAGGTGGCGAAGGCGAGGACGTCCTCGCAGCCCTTGTCCTCGGCGGCCTGGAGCGCGTCGGCGACCGTCGCCACCAGCCGGTCCACGCCGAGCGGGCCGATGGCGCCGTCCTCGTCGAGGAGCTCGGCCAGGCGCAGCTCGGCCTTGTGCGAGTGCGCGGGCAGCGGGCGGGCGCCGGGGTGCGCGTCGACCACCAGCAGATGAACCGTGTTCGACCCCACGTCGAGGACTCCGAGTCTCATGGGCAGAACGCTACTGGTGCCACGGCTTTACTCTGGGCTCGTGCCAAAGACGAAAAAGGCGAAGCCGGGCAAAGTCACGAAGAAGCAGAGAACGAAGCAGGAGATGCAGCAGCCGGAGACAAAGGGACCGAAAGCGTCCGACGAGACGGGGATCGACTTCGCGCGGGCCTGGGTGGAGTTCCCGGACCCCGCCGACGACGAGCAGGTCTTCCGCTGCGATCTGACGTGGCTGACGTCCCGGTGGACGTGCATCTTCGGCAGTGGCTGCCAGGGCATCCAGGCCGGGCGCGCGGACGACGGGTGCTGCACGCTGGGCGCCCATTTCTCGGACGAGGACGACGAGAAGCGGGTGGCCGAGAACGTGGCCCGGCTCACCCCGGAGCTGTGGCAGTTCCACGACGTGGGCACGGAGTCGGGCTGGGTGCAGACCGACGACGACGGGGAGCGCCAGACGCGGCGCTGGGAGGGTTCCTGCATCTTCCAGAACCGGCCCGGGTTCGCGGCGGGCGCGGGCTGCTCGCTGCACATCCTGGCGCTGCGGGAGGGCAAGGAGCCGCTGGAGACCAAGCCGGACGTGTGCTGGCAGCTGCCGGTGCGGCGGACGTACGAGTGGATCGACCGGCCCGACGACACCCGGGTGCTCCAGGTGTCAATCGGTGAGTACGACCGCCGGGGCTGGGGTCCGGGCGGCCACGACCTGCACTGGTGGTGCACGTCGGCGACGTCCGCCCACGGCGCCGGGGAGCCGGTGTACGTGTCCTACCGGCCCGAGCTGACCGAGCTGATGGGCAAGGAGGCGTACGACCGGCTGGTCGAGCTGTGCGAGGAACGGCTCTCCGCGCTGCTGCCGATGGCACCGCACCCGGCCGACCCCGTGGCGTAGCCCGCCGGGCCAGTCGGCTCAGTCGGCCCGGGGCGGGGTGCTGGGGCCCTTTCCGGGGTCCTCCGGGCCCGTCGGGGCCGACGGGTCGGGGGACGGGCTCGGCTCGCCCGGGTCCGTCGGTGTCGGTGTGGGGTCCGTCGGATCGGGCGTCGGGTCCGGCGGGTCCGTGGGGTGCGTCGGGTCCGGTGAGGACGGCGGCGGGTCCGAGGGGTGCGGGTGGAGCGGGCCGGGCGGCTGCATGCTGCGGGCCGAGGCACCGGGCACCGGCGCCTTCCTCCCGTAGCCGTGCATCGCCACGACCGATCCGGACGGGGCGACGGCGATCCGGGCGGTCCAGGGGCCGGCGGGTTCCCGTGTGCGGTCGACCAGGACGCGGATCGTGACGCTGTCGCCGGCGGCGAGCCTGCCGGAGGCGCTGCTCAGGCGCAGCCAGGACTGGCCCGTGGCCGCCGACCAGGAGACCGGGCCCTTCTTCGAGGCGCGCAGGGTGATCAGGGTGGTGGAGCCGGTCGAGCGGGCCTCGACCGTGAGCCGGCCCGTGCCGGGCCGCTCGCCGTCGGCGCCCGGGCCGCCGTCCGCGCTGATGATCTCGGCCGAGACGTCCGGGCCGCTCTCCCCGTCGGTGAAGCGGGGGCCGGACTCGGGGCGGGCGTTGCCCGCGTTCTCGTAGGGGGCGTACGGGCTGTCGGAGCCGGCGTCCGCGTCGGCGGCGCTGACCGCCGAGCCGTCGCGCCCCTCGCCGGTGAGCGGCGCGCCCCGGTAGGCGGACCACAGGGCGATCACGGGGGCGGCGACCACCGTGGCGACGACCGTGGTCGTCATGACCCGCGAGCGCAGCCGGTCCCGGCGCGCGGCGTGGTCCTTCGGGTCCATCGGGAAGCCCGCGCGGTCGAAGCGCGGGGTGGCGGACCGATTCTTCTGGTGCTTCTGGGCGTGGATCATCGCCACATAGGCGGACGGGCGCGGCGCCTCGACGACCGCCAGCACGGCGGCCGGGGTGACGGACCCGCCGGGCCAGGGCCCCTCGGCACCGGCCCGCTCGGCGGCGCGACGGCAGCGCGGGCAGTCGTCCACATGCCGCACCAGCTCGCGGCGCAGGGTGGCCGAGAGCAGCACCCGGTGGTCGCCGGTGAGCCGGCCGACCGTGGGGCAGTTGCCCGTCTCGACGACGGCCAGGGCGGCCCGGGTCCGCTCCACCTCGCAGGCGGCCGCGGCCAGCAGCTCCCGGGCGGCCGCGGGTTCCAGGCCGAGGACGGCGGCGACCGCGCCCGGGGCCAGCCGGTGCCGTACCGCCAGCTCCAGCGCCTCGCGCTGCTCGGGTGTGGTGCCCGCCGCCTCGGGCCAGGCCAGCTGGGCCAGCTCGCGGCGGTGCGCCTCGGCGGCGGCCGGCGTCTCCGGGTCCCCGGTGGCGGAAGACGCCGGGGGGTGGGGCGCGGGGGTGGTACGGGAAGCGGCAGGGGGCGTGCGTCGTCCTGTGTGCGCGCCCGGAGCGGGACCGCGGCGGTCCTCGTCGCCGGGCCGCCGGTGCGTCCGCGCGCCGTCGGACCTGCGGTGCGCCTGGCGGCCCTGCTTCTGCTCGGCGAGCCGGCGCAGGCATGTCCACCTGGCCAGCGCGTACAGCCAGGTTTTACGTTCCTCCTCGTCCGAGGGGCAGCGCCCGCCCTGGCGCTCCGCCAGGGCCAGGACGCCGCCGAGCGCCTCGGTGGCGGCGTCGTGGTCGCAGAGCACGGAGAGGCAGTACGTGAACAGGCCGTCGAGATGCGGCTCGTAACGGGCGGGCGGCTGCTTCGGCGAGGAGTGGGGCGCGCGGCGCTGCGCCCGGTGTGCGCCGGGGGTGTTCGTGGGGGTCTCCAGCCTGCTGCTCGTCACCTTGCGACCGTAGGCAGCCGGGGCACACACCTCGCGCCCCTTGAACAGATTTAACCCTTACGGGTGAACGTATCGCTCAATATCGGACAGGAATCCCCGATTCCACCCCAAGAGGCGCGCTTCGCTCCCCCGCGAGCCCCGCGCCGGACGGCACTGTCCGACCCCACCTATACGGTGGCGCCATGGCTGCCCGTACGAAATCCGCGAAGGACCGGCCGTCCTACCGCTGCACCGAATGCGGCTGGACGACCGCCAAGTGGCTCGGGCGCTGCCCCGAGTGCCAGGCGTGGGGGACGGTCGAGGAATTCGGCGGCGCCCCCGCCGTGCGGACCACGGCGGCCGGCCGGGTCTCCACCGCCGCGCTCCCCATCGGCCAGGTCGACAGCCGGCAGGCCACGGCCCGCTCGACCGGCGTCGGTGAGCTGGACCGGGTGCTGGGCGGCGGTCTGGTGCCCGGCGCCGTCGTGCTGCTCGCGGGCGAGCCGGGCGTCGGGAAGTCGACGCTGCTGCTGGACGTGGCGGCCAAGGCGGCGAGCGAGGACCACCGCACGCTCTATGTCACGGCGGAGGAGTCCGCGAGCCAGGTCCGGATGCGGGCCGACCGGATCCGGGCGCTCAACGACCATCTGTATCTGGCGGCCGAGACCGATCTGTCCGCCGTCCTCGGCCATCTGGACGCGGTCAAGCCGTCCCTGCTCGTGCTGGACTCCGTGCAGACCGTCGCCTCGCCCGAGATCGAGGGCGCGCCCGGCGGCATGGCGCAGGTCCGCGAGGTGGCCGGGGCGCTGATCCGCGCCTCCAAGGAGCGCGGGATGTCGACGCTGCTGGTCGGCCATGTCACCAAGGACGGCGCGATCGCCGGGCCGAGGCTGCTGGAGCACCTGGTCGACGTGGTGCTCTCCTTCGAGGGCGACCGCCATGCCCGGCTGCGGCTGGTGCGCGGCGTCAAGAACCGTTACGGGGCGACCGACGAGGTCGGCTGCTTCGAGCTGCACGACGAGGGGATCACCGGCCTCGCCGACCCCTCGGGCCTCTTCCTCACCCGGCGCGACGAGCCGGTGCCCGGCACCTGCCTGACCGTCACGCTGGAGGGCAAGCGCCCCCTGGTCGCCGAGGTGCAGGCGCTCACCGTCGACTCCCAGATCCCCTCGCCCCGGCGCACCACCTCGGGCCTGGAGACCTCCCGGGTCTCGATGATGCTCGCCGTCCTGGAGCAGCGCGGCCGGATCAGCGCGCTGGGCAAGCGGGACATCTACAGCGCCACGGTGGGCGGGGTGAAGCTCACCGAGCCGGCCGCGGACCTCGCGATCGCGCTGGCCCTGGCCAGTGCGGCGAGCGACACACCGCTGCCCAAGAACCTGGTGGCGATCGGCGAGGTGGGCCTCGCGGGCGAGGTCAGACGGGTCACCGGGGTCCAGCGCAGACTGGCCGAGGCACACCGTCTGGGCTTCACCCACGCCCTCGTTCCGACCGATCCGGGGAAGGTCCCGGCCGGTATGAAGGTCACGGAAGTCGCCAACATGGGGGACGCGCTGCGCGTGCTCCCGCGCCGGTCTCGTGCACAGGCCCCCCAGGAGGACGGCGCACGCCGGTAGACTTTGCCCTGGTCTCGCCCGTCCGTACGAACGGTACGAGGGACGTAAGGGCACCGCAAACCTGTGACCGGAGGAGTGCAGTGGCAGCCAGCGACCGGGCAGCATCGCCCGGAAAGTCCGGCCAAACCACCGGTAACGAGGCGCTGATGCGCGCCTCGTTGTCCGCCGTCGCGCCCGGAATGGCCCTGCGGGACGGCCTGGAGCGCATTCTCCGTGGCAACACCGGGGGCCTGATCGTGCTCGGCATGGACAGGACCGTCGAGTCGATGTGCACCGGCGGCTTCGTGCTGGACGTGGAATTCACCGCGACCCGGCTGCGCGAGCTGGCCAAGCTCGACGGGGCGCTGATCCTCGACAAGGACATGACCAAGATCCTGCGGGCCGGCGTGCAGCTGGTCCCGGACGCCTCGATCCCGACCGAGGAGACCGGCACCCGCCACCGCACGGCGGACCGCGTCTCCAAGCAGTGCAACTTCCCGGTGGTCTCGGTCTCGCAGTCGATGCACCTCATCGCGCTGTACGTGGACGGGGAGCGCCGGGTCCTGGAGGAGTCCGCCGCGATCCTCTCCCGCGCCAACCAGGCCCTCGCCACGCTGGAGCGGTACAAGCTCCGGCTCGACGAGGTGGCGGGCACGCTCTCCGCGCTGGAGATCGAGGACCTGGTGACCGTCCGGGACGTGACCGCGGTCGCCCAGCGCCTGGAGATGGTGCGCCGGATCGCGACCGAGATCGCCGAGTACGTGGTGGAGCTCGGGACCGACGGCCGGCTTCTCTCGCTCCAGCTCGACGAGTTGATCGCGGGCGTGGAGCCGGAGCGCGAGCTGGTCGTGCGCGACTATGTGCCGGAGCCGACCGCGAAGCGGTCGCGGACGGTGGCGGAGGCGCTCACCGAGCTGGACGCGCTGTCCCACACCGAGCTGCTCGAACTTCCCGTGGTGGCACGGGCGCTGGGGTACAGCGGCTCTCCGGAGACGCTCGACTCGGCGGTCTCGCCGCGCGGTTTCCGGCTGCTGGCGAAGGTGCCGAGGCTGCCCGGGGCGATCATCGACCGGCTGGTGGAGCACTTCGGCGGGCTGCAGAAGCTGCTCGCGGCGAGCGTGGACGATCTCCAGACGGTCGACGGGGTCGGCGAGGCACGGGCGCGCAGCGTGCGCGAGGGCCTCTCCCGGCTGGCCGAGTCGTCGATTCTCGAACGGTACGTGTAGCGGTCGGGGGGCGTACGCCCGCGTACACCCCCCGACGGCCCGTCCGGCCCCTCCGGCTCCCGCCGGACCTCGCCGGCCCTTGGCCCGGCCCTTGGTTCAGTCCTCGGTTCAGTCCTTGGCGAGGACGAACGACGCGCGCTGCACGGGCTCGCCCGGGGCCTTGGCCTCGACCAGGTAGGTGCCGGGACCGGCCTTGCCCGGGGGCGGGGTCGCGCACTTCGGGGCGCTCTTCGCGCGGTCCCACTCCACGGTGTGCACCACGGTCGCGCCGGCGGGCACCTTCAGCAGCACGGCAGCCGGGTTGCGCGGGCAGTCCTTGGACGACCAGACCTCGTCGTCGTCCCCGCCCGCCTCGGTGACGGTCAGCACCGCGCTCTTCGGGCCGAAGTCGGCCTTGCAGGTGGTGGACGAGGTGTTCTTGGCGATCAGCCGGAACCTCGGCTTCTCGTCGGGGCCGTAGCTGACCTCGGTCTTCAGGCTCAACTGCAGTGCGGCGGGCTTGCAGTCGGGGAGCGGGGAGCCGGCCGGGACCTGCTGACCGGTGCTCGCGCCGCCGCCAGAGGCACCGCCGGAACCTTCGGAGCCGCCCGAACCGCCGCCCGAACCGCCCTGTCCGTCCCCGCCGTTGGCGCCGTCGCCGCCGTCCGCGCCGTCTCCCGTACCTCCGGAGCCGCCGTCCGAACTCCCGTCCTTGCCACCGTCGCTGCCGCCGGTGTCGTCCGACTCGTCGCGCCCGCCCGGCTGTTCACTGATCGCCGGGCCGGAACCGGAGGGACCGGGCGTGATCGAGTCGGCGGGACCGGAGCCGGGGGCCTTGGAGTCGTCGTGACTTCCCTTGTCGCCACCGGAGGTGACGGCCCATGCGATCAGCGCCGCGAGCAGCGCGACCAGAGCCGCCGCTACCGCCCTCCGTCGCCAGTAGATGGTGGAGGGAAGCGGACCGATCGGATTACGCAGAGATCCCACGGCGCAAACTGTACGAGAGATCAGCGCCAACTCCCGCCCCACCCGCCGCCCTGGCCGCCAAGTTTTGCCGATCATCATCCCGGGACGGCCCGTTCACGCTGCCGGCCGCCGCGAAACCGCCCCCTGTGATCACCCGGTCACGGCCCAGAACGGACCCATGGGGCCAGTTGCCGCAACGGCTCGCGGGGCGTGCCGCCACTTGCCGGGCACGCGGCCGGGCCGGGCGGGGACAGACGGGTGTGCTCTATCACTCCAAGGGCTCCTTTGCGGGCTGACACCCCCGTGCCCCTGACCCGTGTCTGCCCGTCCGTGCCAGGATCGGGGGTGCGATGACTGCCACGACTGCGACACAGACGCCCCCCGCCTCCCTCCACACCCCTGTCATCGGGTGGTTCGACCAGCACGCCCGCGATCTGCCCTGGCGCCGCCCCGAGGCGGGCGCCTGGGGTGTGATGGTGAGCGAGTTCATGCTGCAGCAGACCCCCGTCAACCGGGTCCTCCCGGTGTACGAACAGTGGCTGTCCCGCTGGCCGCGCCCCGCCGACCTCGCCGCGGAGCCCCCCGGCGAGGCCGTCCGCGCCTGGGGCCGGCTCGGCTACCCGCGCCGCGCGCTGAGGCTGCACGGGGCCGCCAAGGCGATAACGGAACGGCACGGCGGAGACGTACCGAGCGAGCACGCCCAGCTGCTCGCCCTGCCCGGGATCGGCGAGTACACGGCGGCGGCTGTGGCCTCGTTCGCCTACCGGCAGCGGCACGCCGTCCTCGACACCAACGTCCGCCGGGTGTTCGCCCGGGCCGCGACCGGCATCCAGTACCCGCCGAACGCGACCACCGCCGCCGAGCGCAGGCTCGCCCGGGCGCTGCTGCCGGAGGAGGACGAGCGGGCCGCGCAGTGGGCCGCGGCGACGATGGAGCTCGGGGCCCTCGTCTGCACCGCGAAGAACGAGGACTGCACGCGCTGCCCGATCGCCACGCAGTGCGCCTGGCGGCTGGCCGGGAAGCCCGCGCACCAGGGGCCGCCGCGCCGCGGCCAGACGTACGCCGGGACCGACCGGCAGGTGCGCGGCCGGCTGCTCGCCGTGCTGCGCGAGGCGGTGACCCCGGTGCCGCAGGCCGCGCTGGACGCGGTGTGGGAGGAGCCGGTGCAGCGGGCCCGTGCGCTGGACGGGCTGGTCTCCGACGGTCTGGTCGAGCCGCTGGCCGGCGGCCACTACCGGCTGCCGCTGACCTGACGGACCGGGCCCGCCCTCCGCCGTGACGGTGGGGGCGGGCCCTTCCGCGTCCCCGGGCGGGACCTTTGTCCGGGTGCATCCCGGCGCTGTTACACAACCGATGGACAGCCGTGCGTCGGCCTACGGCTGCTCCGCACAGCCTCGTGACAACCGCTCCGTAGCGTCACCGACGTCAGCCCGACGACCAGGCGGCTGGCGGCGGTACCACGGGGTTCCACGGGGACGGAGGCGGTTGTAATGGCGCAGGGCGAGGTGCTCGGTTTCGAGGAGTACGTGCGGACCCGGCAGGAGGCGCTGCTGCGCAGTGCCCGCCGGCTGGTCCCCGACCCCGTGGACGCGCAGGACCTGCTGCAGACCGCGCTGGCCCGCACCTACGGCCGCTGGGACGGCATCGCCGACAAGTCCCTGGCCGACGCCTATCTGCGCCGCGTCATGATCAACACCCGGACCGAGTGGTGGCGCGCCCGCAAGCTCGACGAGGTCCCCACCGAGCAGCTGCCCGACGCCAGCGTCGAGGACGGCACCGAGCAGCGTGCCGACCGCGCCCTGCTGATGGACGTCCTCGGGGTGCTGGCTCCCAAGCAGCGCAGCGTCGTCGTGCTGCGACACTGGGAGCAGATGAGCACGGAGGAGACCGCGGCGGCACTCGGCATGTCGGCCGGTACGGTGAAGAGCACCCTGCACCGCGCGCTGGCGCGTCTGCGCCAGGAGCTGGAGAGCAGGGAGGCCGCGAGCCGGGAGGCCCGGCTCCGCGAGGACCGGGACCACACCCCGGCCGCGCGCACCGCGTCGGCCGGCACCGCGGTGCGGCCGCGGACGCGGGCAGGGGCGCCGGCGGACAGGCGTCACGACGAGCGGGGGCGGGAGCGGTGCGCGGCCTGACAGGCAGCGGTGACGGCGGCGGCGAGAGCGGCGGCCGGCCCACCGACGGGGACAGCGGGGACGGGGCCGGTCACGGGCGCAGACGCCTGGTGGCCGGCTGGGCGGCGAGCAGTACGGCACTGGCCGGGCTCGCCGTCTTCGGGCTGTTCACGGCCAGCTGCTCCACCGGCGGCACGGGCACGCGCGACGAGGGCCCGGCGGGCACCCAGCCGGTCGCCCAGGTCACCCCGAGCGTGACGGCCCCCTCCACGGCCAAGCCCACGCCCCGGATCGACGCGGTGGCGCTGCTCAAGGCGGACACCAAGGTGAGCGAGCGGGTCCGGACGGACCTGAAGCCCTGCACGGGCGACGAGTACCCGGTGGACACCTCGTACGGCACGCTGACCGACGCCTCGTCCGCCGATGTGGTCGTGAACGTGATGACCTGCGGCGACTCGGTGGGCGTCGGCACCTATGTGTACCGGCCGCGCGGCAACGGCACGTACGAGAACGTGTTCACCGTGGAACAGCCCGCCGTGTACGGCACCATCGACCGCGGTGACCTCGTGGTGACGACCCAGGTGTACGGGCAGAAGGACGCGGTCGCCTATCCCTCGGGCGAGGAAGTGATCACGTACCACTGGGCGGGGGGCCGGTTCGGTGAGCAGGACCGGGTACACAACGACTTCAACAGAGCCGTCGGCACCGGGGACGGGGAGTTCCCCGCGCCGGTGGAACCGACGAAGAACTGAGAGCAGTGCGATGGCCGAGACCCATGTCCTGTTCGTCGAGGACGACGACGTCATCCGCGAGGCCACCCAGCTGGCGCTGGAGCGGGACGGCTTCGTGGTCACCGCGATGCCCGACGGGCTCAGCGGCCTCGAGGCGTTCCGGGCCGACCGGCCCGACATCGCGCTGCTCGACGTGATGGTGCCGGGCCTGGACGGGGTCAGCCTGTGCCGGCGCATCCGGGACGAGTCGACGGTTCCGGTGATCATGCTGTCGGCCCGCGCCGACTCGATCGACGTGGTGCTCGGCCTGGAGGCCGGCGCCGACGACTACGTCACCAAGCCGTTCGACGGGGCCGTCCTGGTAGCCCGCATCCGGGCCGTGCTGCGGCGCTTCGGCCATGCCTCGGGGGGCGCCGGCGCCGGGGAGCCGCAGGAGCAGCCCGAGGGCGGGGTGCTGGTCTTCGGTGACCTGGAGGTCGACACCGAGGGCATGGAGGTGCGCAAGGGCGGCGAGCAGGTGAGCCTGACCCCGACCGAGATGCGGCTGCTGCTGGAGTTCTCCTCCGCGCCGGGCACGGTGCTCTCCCGCGACAAGCTGCTGGAGCGGGTCTGGGACTACGGCTGGGGCGGCGACACCCGGGTCGTGGACGTCCATGTGCAGCGGCTGCGGACGAAGGTCGGCCAGGACAGGATCGAGACGGTCCGCGGCTTCGGCTACAAGCTCCGGGCATGAGGCGCCCGGATCTGCGGACGGGTGTCCGCTGGAAGATCAGCATCGCCATCGCGGCGGTCGGCGCGCTGATCGCGGTCGCGCTGAGCCTGGTGGTGCACAACGCGGCCCGGGTCTCGATGCTGGAGAACGCCCGCGAGGTCCAGCTGGAGCGGCTGAACTACGCCCAGCTGCTCTACGAGGCGACGAAGACGAAGAAGGCCGACCCCCGCTTCGGCGCCAAGCTCAACGATCCGACGATGCCGAAGAGCCTGCGCCAGGAGACCCGGCGCAACCGGCGGGCCACGCATGTCGAGGACCGGGGCGGGGTGCCCGACGTCTGGGCGGCCGTGCCGGTGGGCAACGGGGACGTGCTCTCGCTGCACACCCGGTTCGCCGACCGCTCCACCACGATCATGGGCGACCTGGACCGGGCACTGATCATCGGTTCGGTCTCGGTGGTCCTCGGCGGTTCCGCCCTGGGGGTGCTGATCGGCGGCCAGCTGTCGCGCCGGCTGCGCAAGGCGGCGGCCGCGGCCGGGAAGGTCGCCCAGGGCAATACGGACGTCCGGGTCAGGGACGCCGTCGGCGGTGTCGTACGGGACGAGACCGATGAGCTGGCCGGTGCGGTGGACGCCCTGACCGACGCGCTGAACGAGCGGATCGAGGCCGAGCGGCGGGTCACCGCGGACATCGCGCACGAGCTGCGCACCCCGGTGACGGGGCTGCTCACGGCGGCCGAGCTGCTGCCGCCCGGCCGTCCCACGGAGCTCGTACGGGACCGGGCGCAGGCGATGCGCACCCTGGTCGAGGACGTGCTGGAGGTGGCCCGGCTGGACAGCGCGTCCGAGCGGGCCGAGCTCCAGGAGATCGCGCTCGGTGAGTTCGTCAGCCGCCGGGTGGCGCTGCTGGACCCCGATGTGCGGGTGCATGTGGTTCACGAGTCGTGGGTCAGCACCGATCCGCGCCGGCTGGAGCGCATCCTGGGCAATCTGCTGGGCAATGCCGCCAAGCACGGCTCCACCCCGGTGGAGGTCACGGTCGAGGGCCGGGTGGTCCGGGTCCGCGATCACGGCTCGGGGTTCCCGGCGGCGCTGCTGCGGGAGGGGCCGAGCCGGTTCCGTACCGGATCCACCGACCGGGCCGGGCACGGGCACGGTCTCGGGCTGACGATCGCGGCCGGCCAGGCCCGGGTGCTCGGCGCCCGGCTGACCTTCCGCAACGCCGCGCCCGAGGGCGCGGCCCAGGGCGCCGGCGGGGCGATCGCCGTGCTGTGGCTGCCCGAGCACGCGCCGACCGACACCGGCAGCTACCCGATGCTCCTGACCGAGCAGCGCGGCCCGGAGCCGGGGGCCCGCAAGGCCGCCGGCAGCTGGGCGCGCGGGGAGCGACCGGAGGGCTGAGCGGGGGTACGGAGAAGGGCCCCGGGGCGCACACGCGCGCCGAGGCCCTTCTCCGTACGGTCGGACGCTCTACACGGCGTCGGCCACCGGGGCCTTGGCCGTCTCCGGGCCGGCGCCCCGCAGCGGGACCTCCTTGACGAAGAGGGCCGCGACCAGGGCGATCAGCCCGACGGACGCGCCCACCAGGAAGGCGATGTGGGTGCCGGAGGCCACCGCGTACTCGTACGCCTCGCGCACCGGTGCCGGCAGCTTGGCCAGGCTCGCCGCGTCCAGCTGGGCGCCGTGCGTGGTGGCACCCGCGCCGCCGCGGGCGGCCATCTCGTCGTTCACCCGTCCGGTGAACAGCGCGCCCATGATGGCGACGCCGAAGGAGCTGCCGAGCGTGCGGAAGAGGGTGGTGGAGGACGAGGCGACGCCCATGTCCTTCAGCTCCACGCTGTTCTGCGCGACGAGCATCGTGATCTGCATCAGGAAGCCCATGCCCGCGCCCAGCACGGCCATGTAGACGCCGGAGGTGAACCGGGTGGTGGAGGTGTCCATCTGCGAGAGCAGGAAGAGGCCGGTCACCATCAGGATCGAGCCGAGGATCGGGAAGATCTTGTACTTGCCGGTGCTGGTGGTGATCCGTCCGGCGACGAGCGAGACGACCATCATCGCGAGCAGCATCGGCAGGAGCAGCAGTCCGGAGTTGGTCGCGGACGCGCCCTGGACGGACTGCTGGAACAGCGGCAGGAAGAGCACCGCGCCGAACATCACGAAGCCCGCCATGAAGCCGACCAGGGACATCAGCGTGAAGTTCGCGTTGCGGAAGATGTGCAGCGGGATGATCGGCTCCGCGGCCTTCGTCTCGACGAAGAGGAATCCGGCCAGCGCGGCGACGCCGATCGCGATGAGCTCCATGATGACGGCGGAGTTCCAGTCGTACTCCGAACCGCCCCAGGTGGTGACCAGCACGATGGCGGTGATGCCGACGGTCAGCAGGCCGGCGCCGAGGTAGTCGACCTTCGCCTTGGTCCGCTCCCGCCTGGGCAGGTGCAGGACCGTGGTGATCATGATCAGTGCGACGGCGCCCAGCGGCAGGTTGATGTAGAAGCTCCAGCGCCAGCCGAGGTGGTCGGTGATGGTGCCGCCGACCAGCGGGCCGCCGATCATGGCGATGGCCATCACGCCGGCCATCATGCCCTGGTACTTGCCGCGCTCGCGGGGCGGCACGAGGTCACCGATGATCGCCATGACGCCGACCATCAGCCCGCCGGCGCCGAGGCCCTAGACCGCGCGGAAGCCGATCAGCTGGCCCATGTCCTGGGCCATGCCGCTGAGCACGGAGCCGATCAGGAAGATCACGATGGACGTGAGGAAGATGCCCTTGCGCCCGTACATGTCGCCGAGCCCCAGATGGGGGTGGAGGCGGCGGTGGCCAGGGTGTAGGCGGTGACGACCCAGGAGAGGTGTTCGAGTCCGCCGAGGTCGCCGACGATCGTCGGCATCGCGGTGCCGACGATCAGGTTGTCGAGCATGGCCAGCAGCATGGCGATCATCAGGGCGAGCACCACCACCCGCACGCTTCGCTGCTGCGGCTCAGGCTTCCGCGCCCGGTCGGCCGGGCCGTCGTCCGCCTTCCTGTCCGGCGCCTTCTTGAGATCCGCCATGTTCCCCAACTCCCCTGATCCCCTGCTCACCGGGGTACTTACTTGCCGCCCGGCTAGTTGACTATACTCAGGGAAAGCAACCCCGTAACTAGCCGGGCGTCAAGCAAGTATCTCTCGGGAGAGCACCATGGGCAGCACGCCGCAGCCGCGCCGGGGCAACACCCGCCAGCGCATCCAGGACGTGGCCCTGGAACTCTTCGCCGAGCAGGGGTACGAGAAGACCTCCCTGCGGGAGATCAGCGAGAGGCTGGACGTCACCAAGGCGGCGCTGTACTACCACTTCAAGACCAAGGAAGACATCTTGGTCAGCATCTTCGAGGGCCTCAACCGGCCGGTCGCGGAGCTGATCGCCTGGGGCGAGACACAGCCGCGCACCCTGGAGACGAAGGTGGAGATCCTCCGCCGCTACAGCGACGCGCTGGTCGCTGCCGCCCCGCTCTTCCGCTTCATGCAGGAGAACCAGGCGACCGTACGCGACCTGAGCATCGGCCAGACGATCAAGGGCCGGGTCCTGTCCCTCGTCGACCTGATCAAGGACCCCGACGCGCCGCTCACCGACCAGGTGCGCTGCTTCACGGCGCTCTTCACCATGCACGCCGGGATGTTCGCGCTCAAAGACATCGACGGCGACCCCGAGGAGAAGCGCAAGGCCGTCCTCGAAGTCGCCGTCGAACTGGTCACCCGGGCCCATGACCCGGGTCCCCACCAGTAGGGGCAAGGGGTGTCGCGGCCGGATCAGACCGTGACGCCCTCCTTGTGGAGGTAGTTCACCGGGTTGACCGCGGAACCGTAGTTCGCGGTGTTCCGGATCTCGAAGTGCAGGTGCGGGCCGCTGGAGTTGCCGGTGTTGCCGGACAGGGCGATCTTCTGGCCCTTCTTCACGTGCTGGCCGATGTGCACGTCGATCTTCGACAGGTGCGCGTACTGCGAGTAGCGGCCGTCGCTGTGCTTGATCACGATGGCGTTGCCGTACGCGGGACCGTCGCCGCCGCCGTTGGGGCCGGCCTTGACGATGGTGCCGGTGTGCGCGGCCTCGACCTTGGTGCCGATCGGCACGGCGAAGTCCTGGCCGGAGTGCTTGTGCGCCCAGCGGCTGCCGTCGTTGCCGAAGCTCGCGCTCAGCTCGTAGTGGTCGACCGGGGTCTCCCACGCCAGCTTCGCGGCCCGCTTGGCGGCGGCCTTCTTCTTCGCGGCGGCGGCCTTCTTCTTGGCTGCGGCCTTCTTCTTCGCCGCCTCGGCCTTCTTCTTCGCGGTGTGCTCGGCGGCCTTGCCCTGGGCGGCCGCCTGCTTGGCGACCGAGTCGGCGGTGGCCGAGCTCACCAGGCTCGCGGCACCCGGGGTTCCCGCCGTGCCGGCCGCGAACGCAGCACCCGCACCGAGAACCATCGATGTCCCCAGGCCGGCTGCCACCACGGCGCCACGGACACGGGACACGGACGGGCGGCGGGACTGGAACGTAACGCGCTTCGACATAAGCGGAAAACCTCCGGAGATGACTGGACCCGGCATTCCGCCGGGCTGGCCATCCCTTGGTAACCCGCGCCCCCAACCGGGTACAAACCCCCCATCTACGAATAAAAGTCGTAGCCGGAGCCCCGGGAATTCGCCGGGACGGGTCCCGGACAGGGCCTGCCGCAGGCCGTGGAAAGTCTTCGCCGGAACAGGTTTAACCCCAGTTCCAAACCGGCCTTAACGGACACAGACCCGCTATCCGGGCACTTCCACCCAGACCGCCCAAGGGCCCGCCCGCCGCAGGGCCGAAGGTCCCGCGGCGGATCGGGCCCGTTGCTCCTAACCCGGCTAGTAGGCCTCCGAAGGCCTGTGCGCCTTGTCACCGGCGGTGGGACCAAAGACCGTCCGTTCCGGGACCTTCGGCCCGGTGCCGATCGCTACGCGGCGGGCAGGCCGGTCACCTTCTTGCCGTGCAGGGCCACGAGGTTCTTGCCGCCCGCCGCCAGGTACCAGCGCTGGATGTTGCCCGTGCCGTCGTTGTAGGTCCAGCGCAGCGAGCCGTCGGCGGGGTCGAAGGCGTGGATGCCGCCGTTCTTGTCGAACTCCGTCGCCCCGTAGAGGACGTCGCCGACCTTGGCGAACTGCCAGGGGGCCGCGACGTCCAGGCTTCCCTTGTTGTGCCAGTGCCGCTTCCCGGTGGCCGGGTCGGCCGCCCACAGGCCGTGCAGGCTGTCGGAGACGTAGAGAACGCCGTCCAGGACCGCCGGATCGTTGAACCGGGTGTACTTCTCGGTCGCGAAGGACCAGGCCTCCCGGCCGTCCGCCAGGTCGAAGGCGCGCATCCGCTCGCCGTTCGCGACGATGACCAGACCGTCGTGGACCACGAAGCCCCGGTTGCTGGAGCGGCCGATCTTCTTCGTCCAGACCTGGTGGCCGGTCGCGGTGTCGCGGACCGTGAGGTTCTCCCGGAAGTCGGTGTAGGCGAGCCGGTTGCCGGCCACCTGCGCGGTGATGCCGTTCTGGTCCGTGCCGTGATCGCGCTGCTCGCGCCAGACGACCTTGCCGGACGTGGTGTCGATCGCGGCGATGACGTTGTCCGGCGTCCGGAAGTCCTTGTCCAGGATCCCCGCCACGACATAGACGTGGTGCGCGTCCGCGGCGATCGGCCGGGGCTGGGAGTACTCCTTGCCCAGCCGGCTGCGCCAGGTGTCCTTGCCCGTCGCCGGGTCCAGCCCGATGATGTTGCCGTCGTAACGGGCGCTGCCGAGATAGAGCGTCCCGCCGCCTATGAGCATGTTGGCGCCGGGGGTGGTGACCTCGGCGCGGGACCAGATCTCCTTGCCGGTGGCCAGGTCGCGGGCCACCAGCGGGTCACCGGAGACGAGCACCACGTTGTCGACCACGGCGAGCGCGGAGATCCAGGCCAGCCCGTCGAACGTGGCGGGGTGCTGCCAGGCGGCCTGCGGCTTGGACCCCGGAGGCCGGCTTGTCCGCCGCCGGGCTCTGCGTCCCGCCGCCCCCGCCGCCGGCCGCGGGGTCCTCCTCGGGCCCGCAGGCCGAGGTACCGGCCCCCAGCAGTACCAGCCCGGCCCCCGCCAGCCTCATCATCCGCCTGCGCGACACATCGCCTCTGCCCATGGCCTGTCTCCCCCTCGCTGCACGTCCGGACCCGTTTGTACGTCCGGGCCCCGGACGGCGCGTCCGGAGCCGGGCCAGACTAACCAGCGGCTTTCGGCCATCGAGCGGACCGGACGCGACCGGGACAGCCCCGTGACGCGCCCGTCACCGTGTGCGGGCGCAAAGAAAGGGCGGCCCCGGGCCGGTGTGAACCGGTCCGGGGCCGCCCTTTGCACGCTCGGGCGCTAGGCGCCTGTCACGCTTCCTTCGTCATGTTCGGGCCGGCGCCGCCTGCCGCCTGCTCGATCGGCGGGACGTCGGGCAGAGCCGACTTCTCCTCGCCCCTGAAGGTGAACTTCTGCTCGTCACCCTCGCCCTCGGTGCCGACGACCACGATGTGACCAGGGCGCAGCTCACCGAAGAGGATCTTCTCGGAGAGGATGTCCTCGATCTCGCGCTGGATCGTCCGGCGCAGCGGCCGGGCGCCCATCACGGGGTCGTAGCCCTTCTTCGCCAGAAGCGACTTGGCGGCCGGGCTCAGCTCGATGCCCATGTCGCGGTCCTTCAGGCGCTCGTCCACCTTGGCGAGCATGAGGTCGACGATCTGGATGATGTCTTCCTCGGTGAGCTGGTGGAAGACGACCGTGTCGTCGACGCGGTTGAGGAACTCGGGCCGGAAGTGCTGCTTGAGCTCTTCGTTGACCTTGATCTTCATCCGCTCGTAGTTCGTCTTCACGTCGCCCTGGGCGGCGAAGCCCAGGTTGAAGCCCTTGGAGATGTCCCGGGTCCCGAGGTTGGTCGTCATGATGATGACCGTGTTCTTGAAGTCCACGACCCGGCCCTGGGAGTCGGTCAGGCGACCGTCCTCCAGGATCTGGAGCAGGGAGTTGAAGATGTCGGGGTGGGCCTTCTCGACCTCGTCGAAGAGGACGACGGAGAACGGCTTGCGGCGCACCTTCTCGGTGAGCTGCCCGCCCTCCTCGTAGCCCACGTAGCCGGGGGGCGAACCGAAGAGACGCGAGACCGTGTGCTTCTCGCTGAACTCCGACATGTCGAGGGAGATCAGCGCGTCCTCGTCGCCGAAGAGGAACTCGGCGAGCGTCTTGGAGAGCTCGGTCTTACCGACGCCGGACGGGCCGGCGAAGATGAACGAGCCACCGGGGCGCTTCGGGTCCTTCAGACCGGCTCGCGTACGGCGGATCGCCTGCGAGAGGGCCTTGATGGCGTCCTTCTGGCCGATGACGCGCTTGTGGAGCTCGTCCTCCATGCGCAGCAGACGGGAGGACTCCTCCTCCGTCAGCTTGAAGACCGGGATGCCGGTGGCGGTGGCGAGGACCTCGGCGATGAGCTCGCCGTCCACCTCGGCCACGACGTCCATGTCGCCGGCCTTCCACTCCTTCTCGCGCTTGGCCTTCGCCGCCAGCAGCTGCTTCTCCTTGTCGCGGAGAGACGCCGCCTTCTCGAAGTCCTGGGAGTCGATGGCCGACTCCTTGTCCCGGCGGACACCCGCGATCTTCTCGTCGAACTCGCGGAGGTCCGGCGGCGCGGTCATCCGGCGGATGCGCATCCGGGAACCGGCCTCGTCGATCAGGTCGATCGCCTTGTCCGGCAGGAAGCGGTCCGAGATGTACCGGTCGGCCAGCGTCGCGGCCTGCACCAGCGCCTCGTCCGTGATGGACACGCGGTGGTGGGCCTCGTAGCGGTCGCGCAGACCCTTGAGGATCTCGATGGTGTGCGGCAGCGACGGCTCCGCGACCTGGATGGGCTGGAAGCGGCGCTCGAGAGCGGCGTCCTTCTCCAGGTGCTTGCGGTACTCGTCGAGCGTGGTGGCACCGATGGTCTGCAGCTCGCCTCGCGCCAGCATGGGCTTGAGGATGCTCGCGGCGTCGATCGCGCCCTCGGCGGCGCCCGCACCCACCAGGGTGTGGAGCTCGTCGATGAACAGGATGATGTCGCCGCGGGTGCGGATCTCCTTGAGCACCTTCTTCAGGCGCTCCTCGAAGTCACCGCGGTAGCGGGAGCCGGCGACCAGGGCGCCGAGGTCGAGGGTGTAGAGGTGCTTGTCCTTGAGGGTCTCGGGCACCTCGCCCTTGACGATGGCCTGGGCCAGGCCCTCGACGACCGCCGTCTTGCCGACGCCGGGCTCGCCGATGAGGACCGGGTTGTTCTTCGTGCGCCGGGACAGCACCTGCATGACCCGCTCGATCTCCTTCTCGCGCCCGATGACCGGGTCGAGCTTGGATTCGCGAGCGGCCTGGGTGAGATTCCGGCCGAACTGGTCCAGCACCAGGGAGGTGGAGGGAGTGCCCTCCGCGGGGCCGCCGGCGGTGGCGGCCTCCTTGCCCCCCGAGTAACCGGAGAGCAGCTGGATGACCTGCTGGCGCACCCGGTTCAGGTCGGCGCCCAGCTTCACGAGGACCTGGGCGGCGACGCCCTCGCCCTCGCGGATGAGGCCGAGCAGGATGTGCTCGGTGCCGATGTAGTTGTGGCCGAGCTGGAGGGCCTCGCGGAGCGACAGCTCCAGGACCTTCTTGGCTCGGGGCGTGAAGGGGATGTGGCCGGACGGGGCCTGCTGGCCCTGGCCGATGATCTCCTCCACCTGCTGGCGGACCGCCTCGAGCGAAATCCCGAGGCTCTCCAGGGCCTTAGCGGCGACACCCTCACCCTCGTGGATCAGGCCCAGGAGGATGTGCTCGGTGCCGATGTAGTTGTGGTTGAGCATCCGGG
The DNA here is from genome assembly GCF_031844705.1 of Streptomyces sp. ITFR-16. Taxonomy (NCBI): domain Bacteria; kingdom Bacillati; phylum Actinomycetota; class Actinomycetes; order Kitasatosporales; family Streptomycetaceae; genus Streptomyces; species Streptomyces sp. ITFR-16. The sequence continues at coordinate 4,601,372 of NZ_CP134609.1, read as the reverse complement.
CTTCTTCCTGAGCCAGGACGACAACCCGCCGCGCGCGGTCGGTGAACCTCTCGAACATCGTTAATCGCTCCTCAGAGCGGTCAGGCAGTAAGGGGTCGGTCCCCTCCCTGTCCTTCCGCAGCTTAGTCCCGCAAGCGGGGACCGCTCATTTCAACTGCCGACACCCGGCCCTGCTTCCCGGGGGATCTGCTGCCCCGAACGCCGACAACTGCTCCAACCCGATGGTGCGAGACGATGTTCCCGCAGGCCAGGCAGATACCCCTATCGCCAGTACGCCGATGGCGAACGTGAGACGTCCGTTGGCTTGCGTGTCGCCCCTCCCACTAGGGATGTCTTACCCGCAATTACAGACAGTCCATGCGGGGTACGCGGGTTCCCTCCGCTACGGGCGAACATCTTGGTACTCCCGAATGCGTCCGTACGCCCCCAACCCGGACACACTATGCGTTCGATCAGGGACTCTGCGTAACCCCTGGGGCGGATCCGGAGTTCTTCCCACATGGCCCTCACCGTCCCGCCGCCGCGCACCCCGTCACCCGCCGAGCGGGACAGCGATGCCGACGTGCCACTGGGCGACTGGGCCCGGTGGTACGAGCGGGAGCTCGGCTGGGCCGCAGCGGGCAGCGCGCCCGTGCGGCTGCTGACCGGGCTGCGGTTCGACACACTCGTGGTCCCCGCCGCCGCCGGGCTCGCGGCGCTGCGGCGGGCGGGTCCGACGGGACCGGTGGCACTGACGGGCCGTCGGATGAGTCTGCTGGTGGCGCCGGGCAGCGCGGACGAGCTGCCGGGGCTGCTCGACTGGCTGGAGTGGGGCGGGGTCTCTCTCGCGCTGACCGCTCTCGGCGCGGGCGGCCGGATCACCGCACCGCCGCCGCCGGGCCGGCCGGTGCCGCCGGGGGCCGCATCCTGGCTGCGGCCCCCCTGGTCACTGCGAGAACAGGACGGAGTGCCGGTTCTCCCGGCGTTCTCCGGGTTCGGGAGCAGGGGTGGGGATGCTCCCGATCTCATCCGGCTCGTCGACGCCGTGGCGACGGAATGCCATCGGGCCCGGCTGACGCATGCCCGGACGGGGCTGCCTGCCGATGAGCGGACCGCTCAGCCGTTGGCCTTCTCGTAAGCCTCGCGGATCTCGGCGGGAACGCGGCCGCGGTCATTCACATTGTGGCCGTTCTCGCGGGCCCACTTCCGGATCTCGGCGGTGTCCTTGTTGCCCCCCGTAACGGCGCGGCCCTTGCCGCGGCCGGACGCCGCCCGGCCACCGGTGCGCCGGCCGTTCTTGGCGTAGGGCTCAAGAAGACTGCGCAGCTTGTCCGCGTTGCTCGTGGTGAGGTCAATCTCGTAGGTCTTGCCATCCAGCGCGAACGTCACCGTCTCGTCCGCCTCGCCGCCGTCGAGGTCGTCAACAAGAAGGACCTGAACCTTCTGTGCCACCGGATTTCCTTTCATCGAAAATGGAGTACGCGGAAAGGAAACCGCTTTTCCCCGGAAAACACAAACCCCCGGGAGAGGTTCAGGAGCACAAGAGGACGGGAAACGTGCGCGATTCGGACATAGGGCTCGGTCTTCTTCGCGCGGTCACAGGTGCAGAAGCATCCGGCTGTTGCCCAAGGTGTTCGGCTTCACTCGTTCGAGACCGAGGAACTCCGCGACTCCCTCGTCATAGGAACGCAGCAGCTCGCTGTACACATCCCCGTCGACCGGTGTCTCTCCGATCTCGACGAAGCCGTGCTTCGCGAAGAAGTCGACTTCGAAGGTGAGGCAGAAAACCCGGCGGACGCCCAGCCAGCGGGCGGTCTGCAACAACTTGTCGAGGACTTGATGCCCGACTCCGGCGCCCTTGATGCTGTGATCGACCGCGAGAGTACGGACTTCGGCGAGGTCTTCCCACATCACATGCAGTGCGCCGCAGCCGATGACCCGGGCGTCCTCGTCGCGTTCGGCGATCCAGAACTCCTGGATGTCCTCGTAAAGCGTCACCGTCGCTTTGTCGAGCAGGATGCCTTCCCGAACGTAGCCGTCGAGGAGACGGCGGACGGCGGGCACATCGCTCGTGCGCGCACGCCGGACGGTGATGGCCACGTTTATAACCGACGGTTCGGTCTGGAAATCGGTTTGCGGAAGCTCTGAGGACATACGCAGACGCTATCGCCCGCTCTCCGGCTCCGCTTCATCGGCCGCTTCACCGGCTTCACCCGCTTCACCGTCGGGCGCCTCGGCATCCTCGGGAAGTGTGGGCAGAACGATCCGCATCGCGTCGCGGAGCGCTTCGCGCTGCTCCGCCGACATCATCCCGAAGAACGCGACCAGCGCCGCGGCGGGGTTGTCACTCCGCGACCACGCTTCGTTCATCAGGGCCGCCGAGTATGCGGCGCGCGTGGAGACCGCCGTATATCGATATGCGCGGCCGTCCACTTCCCGGCGCACCCAGCCCTTCTGATGGAGATTGTCCATTACCGTCATGACGGTGGTGTAGGCGATGGACCGCTCCTGCTGAAGGTCCTCCAGGACTTCCCGCACGGTTACCGGACGGTTCCATTGCCAGACCCGCGTCATCACGGCGTCTTCCAGCTCTCCCAATTGACGGGGCACAGCGTCACCTTAGTGGCAATTTGTCTGGAATGCGCGGTTATATACACAGCAAAAGGGCGCACGGCTCTCGTGGAGCCGTACGCCCTTCGTACGGGGTGCGCGCGGTGAGCGCCTGCGGAGAGGCTCAGACGCCTTCGGTCCGGGGCGCCTGGTGGGCCGCTTCCGCGCGGCTGATCGCCGCGTCCACGGCCGCGTCCTCCTTGGCCTTGTTCGGCCCGCCCTGGCTCTTGACGATCGTCACGACCAGGCCGATGAAGAAGGCGGCCATCACCACGGGGGGAACGAGCGCGGATACGTATTCCATGGGGTCCAGAGTAGCGAGCCCGCCCCGGCCCCCATGAGAGGCCCCACGGGAGGTCCTGCGAAAGGTCCCACGAGCGGCCTCCCGGACCTCCCGGACCTACCCCGCGGCGCGTTCCTGCGGCGGCGGGTTCGGCCGGCGGCGCGGCGGGAAGACCTCCGAGGGCTTCGGCGCCGGGCGCTCGGACGGCGCGGCGGGCCGGGCCGGGGCCGCCGGGGTCTTCGGCTTGTCGGGCTCCGCCGCCCGGCCGCCGGGCAGCGCGAGCAGTCTGCTGCGGGGCGCGGGTGCGGTCGCGGGCACGGCCCGTCCGGCGAGCCGGGCGCGCACCGAGCGCTCGGCGAGCACCTGGCAGCGCTCCAGGAGCGCCGCGGCGACCGGTCCGCCGCGCAGGGCGCGCAGCGCGGCCAGGTCCTCGGGCCGGGGGTCGTACCCGGCGGCCAGGGCGTCCTGGAGCAGCTCCAGATAGCCGCTGAGGGAGCCGGGGAGGGCGTTTCGGTAGCGGACGAGGTCGGCGAGGAGGAAGGCGCGCAGCCGTCCCGCCTCTCCGACCGCCTCGTCCAGGGAGCCCGCCAGCCGCAGGCAGTCCTGGACATCCTCGTCGGGCAGGGGCGCGGGGTGGAGGGCGATGGCGAGGGCACGTCGGAGCACTCGCAGCTCGTCCGCGCTGAACGCCATACCGCCGCGTGATCCGTAGGGCGTGGGCATGACGCGACAATACGTGCTAAATGGACAAAATCCGTTTAACTGGCCGTCGGTGGCGCGGCGGCTCGGAGGAGCCGCCGCGCGGGGAACCCGCCGGTCGGACCGGGTGGGGCTAGGGCGTGTCGTCAAACTGGCGTCTGCCGGACGACGCCATGCACGCACTCTCGCCGCACCGGCCCCAGACCCCGGTACGCCCAGTACAGGGGCCTGGGGCCGGCACGCCGAGAGCACGCACCTGACGCCGCCCGGCCGCCCTTCGGGCAACGACACCAGTTTGACGACACGCCCTAGAGGCGCGACACGTTGCGCTCGTACACCAGGCGCAGGCCGATGAGGGTGAGCCAGGGCTCGTGCTCGTCGATCACGGAGGACTCGTTGAGCACCATCGGAGCAAGGCCGCCCGTCGCGATGACGGTGACGTCGTCGGGGTCGGAGGCCAGTTCCTTCTTCATCCGCTCCACGACCCCGTCGACCTGGCCGGCGAAGCCGTAAATGATGCCCGCCTGCATGGCCTCGACGGTGTTCTTGCCGATGACGCTGCGCGGCCGGGCCAGCTCGATCTTGCGGAGCTGGGCGCCCTTGACGCCGAGCGCCTCGACGGAGATCTCGATGCCGGGTGCGATGACGCCGCCCGTGTACTCGCCCCGGGCGGAGACCGCGTCGAAGGTGGTGGCCGTGCCGAAGTCGACGACGATCGCCGGACCGCCGTACAGATCGACGGCCGCCACCGCGTTGATGATGCGGTCGGCGCCGACCTCCTTCGGGTTGTCCATGAGGATCGGCACCCCGGTCTTGATGCCCGGCTCGACCAGGACCGCGGGGACGTCGCCGTAGTAGCGGCGGGTCACCTCGCGCAGCTCGTGCAGGACGGCCGGGACGGTGGAGCAGATCGCGATGCCCTCGATCCCGTCGCCCAGCTCCATGCCGAGCAGCGGGTGCATGCCCATCAGGCCCTGGAGCAGCACCGCGAGCTCGTCGGCGGTGCGGCGGGCGTCGGTGGAGACGCGCCAGTGCTCGACGATCTCCTCACCGTCGAACAGCCCGAGAACGGTGTGGGTGTTTCCGACGTCGATGGTGAGCAGCATCAGACGCCGGCCCCGTCGGTGTCGCGGAAGTCCAGGCCGATGTCGAGGATCGGCGAGGAGTGGGTGAGCCCGCCGACGGCCAGGTAGTCCACACCGGCCTCGGCGTAGGCGCGGGCCGAGTCCAGGGTGAGCCGGCCGGAGGACTCCAGGAACGCCCGCCCGCCCACCAGCGCGACGGCCTCGGCCGTCTGCGCGGGGGTGAAGTTGTCCAGCAGGATCAGGTCGGCGCCCGCGTCCAGCACCTCGGTGACCTGCTCCAGGGTGTCGACCTCGACCTCGATCGGCACCTCCGGGAAGACGTCCCTGACCCGCTTGAACGCCTCGGCGACCCCGCCCGCAGCGACGACGTGGTTGTCCTTGACGAGCGCGGCGTCGGACAGCGAGAACCGGTGGTTGACGCCGCCGCCGCAGCGCACCGCGTACTTCTCCAGGGCGCGCAGCCCCGGGGTCGTCTTGCGGGTGTCGCGGACCTCGGCCTTCGTCCCCTCCAGCGCGTCGGCCCAGGCGCGGGTCGCGGTGGCGATCCCGGAGAGCCGGCACAGCAGGTTGAGCGCGCTGCGCTCGCCGGTGAGCAGGTCGCGGGTGCGGGTGGTGACGGTCAGCAGCTTCTGGCCGGGGGCGACGCGGTCGCCGTCCTCGACATGGCGCTCGACTTCGAACTCGGACGTACAGACGATGGACAGCACGGCCTCGGCGACGCGCAGACCGGCCACCACACCCGCCTCGCGGGCGGTGAAGTCGCCGGTGGCCATGGCGTCCTCCGGGACGGTGGCCACGGTCGTGACGTCCACCCCGCCGTCGAGGTCCTCCGCGATCGCCAGGTGCGCGATGTCCTCGACCTGGATCGGGTCCAGGCCCGCCTCGGTCAGGAGCCCGATGAGCGCGGGGTCGAGCCCGCACTCCTCGTAGCCGTCGTCCCCGCCGCAGCCGCAGCCGTCACCGCAGCCGCCCGCGGCAGGTGCGGGCGCGCCGATCTGGATCAGCGGTACGTCCACGGGTGTGGGGCGCGGATTCTCTTCGGGCGTGCTCACGGTTACGGCTCCTCGGGGGTGGGATGGGTAGTGCTCGTTGCTGCGCAGTCTGCTGCCCCGGCTCCGTCCACGGGCCCGAACGCCTCGGTATCCGTCCGACGGAGGACGAGGGTGCGGTCGGGCGAGAGCCGCACGACGAGGTGACGGCGCCAGTGCTCGTCGTCGCGCTCGGGCCGGTCCTCGCGCCAGTGGCAGCCGCGCGTCTCCTCGCGCTCGCGGGCGGCGGCGACCAGCACCCGGGAGACCAGGAGCAGGTTGGTGACCTCCCAGGCCTCGACGCCGGGCACCGCGACCTTCGGCTCGGCGGCCCCGGCGTTCAGGAACGCGCTGCGGTGCAGGTCCTCCAGCTCGTCGGCGGCCCGGGCGAGGCTGTCGGCGGACCGTACGACGCCGGCGCCGCGCGTCATGATGCGCTGGATCGTGGTCCGGGCCTCGGGGGGCAGCAGCGGCGAGGGCACCGGGGCCGACTCGACGGCCGCGCCGGCACGGGGGCGCTCGGCGACGATGTCCGCCGCGATGCGCTCGGCGAAGACGAGACCTTCGAGCAGCGAGTTGGACGCCAGCCGGTTCGCGCCGTGCACACCGGTGCAGGCGACCTCGCCGCAGGCGTACAGGCCGGGCACGGTCGTCCGGCCCCGCAGGTCGGTGCGGACGCCGCCGGAGGCGTGGTGCGCGGCCGGTGCGACCGGGATCGGCTCGGTGACCGGGTCGATGCCATGGGCGCGGCAGGCCGCCAGGATGGTGGGGAAGTGCCGCTCCCACATCTCGGCGCCGAAGTGGCGGGCGTCCAGATACATGTGCTCGGTGCCGTGCAGCTGCATCTGGCGGGTGATGCCCTTGGCGACGATGTCGCGGGGGGCCAGCTCCGCCAGCTCGTGCTGTCCGACCATGAAGCGTGTGCCGTGCGCGTCGACGAGATGGGCGCCCTCGCCCCGTACCGCTTCGGAGACCAGCGGCTGCTGGCCCTCGGAGTCGGCGCCGAGGAAGAGGACGGTGGGGTGGAACTGGACGAACTCCAGGTCCGAGACCTCCGCCCCGGCCCGCAGCGCCAGGGCCACGCCGTCGCCGGTGGCGACCGAGGGGTTGGTGGTGGCGGAGAAGACCTGGCCCATGCCGCCGGTGGCGAGGACCACCGCGGGGGCGTTGACCGCGCCGACGCCGTCGTGCTGGCCCTCGCCCATGACATGCAGCGTGATGCCGGCGGTACGGCCTTCGGCGTCGGTCAGCAGGTCGAGCACGAGGGCGTTCTCGACGGTGTGCAGGGCGGCTTCGCGGACCGCCTCGACCAGGGCGCGGGAGATCTCCGCGCCGGTCGCGTCGCCGCCCGCGTGGGCGATGCGGCGGCGGTGGTGGCCGCCCTCGCGGCCCAGCGCGATGCTGCCGTCGTCCGCCGTGTCGAAGTGGGCACCCGTCCCGATCAGCCGGCGTACGGCGTCGGGGCCCTCGGTGACCAGGGTGCGGACCGCCGCCTCGTCGCAGAGACCGGCGCCGGCGACCAGGGTGTCGTCTAGGTGCTGCTCGGGGGTGTCGCCCTCGCCGAGGGCCGCGGCGACGCCGCCCTGGGCCCAGCGGGTGGAGCCGTCGTCGAGGCGGGCCTTGGTGACGACGACGGTGGAGAGGCCGGCGGCGGCGCAGCGCAGGGCCGTGGTGAGCCCGGCGACGCCGGAGCCGACGACCACGACATCGGCGTCGATGGACCAGCCGGGTGCGGGGGCGGTCAGCCGTATTCCGGTCACGGGGTGGCTCCGAACGTCAAAGGGATGTTGTCGATGAGGCGAGTGGTGCCGACCCGGGCGGCGACGGCGAGGATCGCGTCACCGGCCGTGCGGTCGTCGGGGATCTCGGTGAAGTCGGCCGGGTCCACGAGGGCCACGTAGTCGAGGTCGAGCGGAGGCTGTGCGGCCGCCGCGTCGTCCAGGACCGTGCGGGCGGCCGCGCGCACGGCGGCGGGCCCGGTCTCGGGCCTGGCCCGGGCGACCGCCTGGGCGTCGGCGGCGAGCCGGGCCTCGCCGAGCCGGTTGAGCCCGGCGGCCCGGTCCTCGGTCGCCCCGGCCGTCTGCGCGCGGGCGTGCAGTGCCTGCTGGGCGGCGAGCCGGTCGCGGGCCGCGAACAGGGCCCGGGACAGGGCGAGCGCGGTGCGGCGCTCCTGCGGGTCGAGGAAGCGGTTGCGGCTGGAGAGCGCGAGGCCGTCGGGCTCCCGGGCCGTCTCCACGCCGACGATCTCCACCGGGAAGTTCAGATCGCGCACCATGCGGCGGATCAGCGCCAGCTGCTGGGCGTCCTTCTGCCCGAACAGCGCGAGGCCGGGGCGGGTGAGGTGGAGCAGCTTGGCGACGACGGTGAGCATGCCGTCGAAGTGCCCGGGGCGGGAGGCGCCTTCGAGCCGCTCGCCCATCGGTCCCGCGGAGATCCGCACCTGTGGTTCGCCGCCCGGATAGACCTCCTCCACGGACGGGGCGAAGACCGCGTCGGCACCGGCCTCCCCGGCCACCGCGAGGTCCGCGTCCAGGGTGCGGGGGTAGCGGTCGAGGTCGGCGGCCTCCCCGAACTGGAGCGGGTTGACGAAGACGGTGACCACGACCTGTCCGGCCGGACCGGCCAGGGCCCGTGCCGTGCGGATCAGGGAGGCGTGGCCGTCGTGCAGGGCGCCCATCGTCATCACGACGGCACGCTCGGCCCGGTCCCCGCCCGGGGCGTACGCCTCCAGCTCGGCGGCCGTGCTCAGCAGGGTGGCGGCGGACGCTGTCATCGGGTCTCCTCCGGTCCGGTGCCGCCGGGGGCGGCCGGGCCGCGCGAACCGTCGGCCAGCACGTCGAGCAGGTCCTCGGCCAGCTCCGGCTTGAGCATGCCGTGGGCGAGGGCGCGGTCGGCGGTGGCGCGGGCCATCGCGACGTATCCGGCGACCGTCTGCGGGGCGTGGCTGTGCAGCTCGCCGATGTGCGCGGCGACCGTGCCGGCGTCGCCGCGGGCGACCGGGCCGGTCAGGGCGGCGTCACCGGAGCGCAGGGCGTTGTCCAGGGCGGCGCCGAGCAGGGGGCCGAGCATCCGGTCGGGGGCGGTGACCCCGGCGGTGCGCAGCAGCTCCATGGACTGGGCGACCAGGGTGACCAGGTGGTTCGCTCCGAGGGCGAGCGCCGCGTGGTAGAGCGGGCGGGACTCCTCGGCGATCCACTCGGGCTCGCCGCCCATCTCGATGACCAGCGCCTCGGCGGCGAGCCGCAGCTGCTCGGGGGCGGTGACCCCGAAGGAGCAGCCGGCCAGCCGCTGGACGTCCACGGAGGTGCCGGTGAACGTCATCGCCGGGTGCAGGGCGAGCGGCAGGGCGCCGGCCCGCAGCGCGGGGTCCAGCACCTTCGTCCCGTACCGCCCGGAGGTGTGGACGATCAGCTGGCCCGGGCGGACCGCGCCGGTCTCCGCGAGGCCCTCGACGAGCTGCGGGAGGGCGTCGTCTGGCACGGTCAGCAGGACCAGCTCGGCCCGGGCGAGGACCTCGGCGGGCGTGACCAGGGGGACGTCGGGGAGCAGGGCCGCGGCGCGGCGCACCGAGGCGTCGGAGACACCCGAGACGGCGACCGGGCGGTGCCCGGCGAGCGCCAGGGCCGCTGCGAGGGCGGGGCCGACGCGGCCGGCGCCGACGACTCCGACGGTGAGCCGGGCGGGGCGGTCCCTCGCGTCGAGGGGCTCCTTGGGAGCTGTTGCGTTCACGCTGCGGTGGCCTTCCGTTCCAGTCCGCGGGGGGTACCGGACGATTCCTCTGCATGCTACGCCAGCGGCCTCGCCCACCCTCCCGGCTGTCCACAGCCTGTGGACAGCCCGCCGGCCCGGGGACCGACCGGGTGCAGAGGGCATCGAATTGGGTGGGCAGGGGTCCGGTCGTGCGTGATGATCGTCCCATGGCAGACACGAACGGGCAGGTAACGGACGGGGCGGCGGACCGGGCAGCGGGCCCCCGCGCATACGGGGAGGGCACCGCCGACCCCGAGCGGCTGCGCCGCATCACCGCCTGGCGGCAGGCCGAGCGGATCCTGTCCCGGACACCCGTGGACCGCACGCTCGGCGAGCAGCTGGCCGCCCTGGCCGAGTCCGCGCGCGGGGTCACGGACCTCGGCCGGCCCGCCGACATCTACGGCGACGGCGTCGTCGCCGAGCTGGAGGAGCGGGTCGCGGGGCTGCTGGGCACCGAGGCCGCCGCGTTCTTCCCGACCGGGACGATGGCGCAGCAGGTCGCGCTGCGCTGCTGGGCCGGCCGCACCGGCAACCCCACGGTGGCGCTGCATCCGCTCGCCCACCCCGAGGTGCACGAGCGCGGCGCCCTGCCGGCGGTCAGCGGGCTGCGCACGGTCCACCCGACGTCCGAGCCGAGGCTGCCCACCGCGGCGGAGATCAGCGACTTCGCGGAGCCGTTCGGCACCCTGATGCTGGAGCTGCCCCTGCGGGACGCGGGCTTCGTGCTGCCCACCTGGGAGGAGCTGGAGGCCGTGGTGGCCGCCGCGCGCGAACGCGACGCGGTGGTGCACTTCGACGGCGCCCGGCTGTGGGAGTGCGCCACCCGCTTCGGGCGCGGGCTGCCGGAGATCGCGGCGCTCGCGGACAGTGTGTACGTCTCGTTCTACAAGACCCTGGGCGGGATCTCCGGGGCCGCGCTGGCCGGTTCCGCATCGCTGATCGAGGAGGCCCGCACCTGGCGTCACCGGTACGGCGGCCAGCTCTTCCAGCAGTTCCCCGCGGCGCTCGCCGCGCTGGCGGGCCTGGACCGGGAGCTGCCGAAGCTGCCCGCGTACGTGGCCCACGCCCAGGTGGTGGCGCGGGCGCTGGCCGAGGGGTTCGCCGAGTCCGGTCACGGATGGTTCCGGGTGCATCCCGAGCCTCCGCACACCCATCAGTTCCAGGTGTGGCTGCCGTACCCGCCGGACGTCCTGACGGAGGCGTCGGTGCGGCAGGCGGAGGAGACGGGCGTGGCGCTCTTCCGCAAGTGGCACCCGGCATCCGCCGGTCCGCCCGGCCTTTCGTTCACCGAGGTCACCGTGGCGCAGGCCGGGCTGGAGTGGACGGAGCACGACGTCCGGCAGGCGGTGGCGGAGTTCCTGAAGCGGGTGGAGGCCGCCTGAGCAAGCGGGTGGCGTCCGGCTGGGCGCCCCCGCGGCGGCCCGGCGGTCCCGCCGCCGTGCTCACCGCGCCGACGGGCAGCAGGAGGGGGTGCGGGGCCTGCGGCGGGTGAACAGGGACCGCAGCGCCGTCCGCCACCGGCCGCGCGCCGGACGGCCCGCGATCACCGCGTCGAAACGGCGCCGCTCGCGCACCCCGCGCACCACCGCCCTGTCGTGCCGTCCCGGCAGGGGCGGCGGCAGTTCACCCCGCCGGACCGCGCGGTAGCTGTCGAACATCTGCTGCTGAATGGCGTCCATGGCACTCAGCCTGGGCCGGACCCGGCCCGGGTGCCCCGCCGTTTGACGAGCACCGTCAAACGGCGCGGGTGCTCAGCCGCGCATCCCCCACCATGGAGGGGTGAGCGTGACCATCGACATCGCGGGGCTGGACCCCGACCGCATCGTCTTCGCGACCTCCCCGCTCGTCGAGCTGGGGGTGGCGCTGCACGCGCTGTCCGAGCCGGGGCACCACCCGGGGCTGCACGGCTGGGCGACCGCCACCACCACGGCCCTCGAACCGGACCTGGCCGACCGGCTGCACGAGGCCGACTTCCTGTGGCGGAACACCTTCTCCGACATCTTCATGCCGTTCGCCGGGGTCCGGGGCGGTGACGGCAGGACGGGCGCCGACCTCGCGGAGGACCTGGACATCCTCGACCGGCTGGACGACGAGCGGTTCGTCTCCGCGGCCCTGGAGTTCACCTGCGCCGGCCTCTACGGGACCGGCGCGGCCTCTCCCCTGCACGACGCCGGGATGCGGGCGCGCGCGCTGGAGATGGCGGCGGCGCGCGGCCCCCAGCAGGTGAAGTTCACCCAGCGGCTGCTGGCCGACCCCGCTCCCGTACGCCAGTGGATCCGGCGCCTGCTGGAGGACTGCGACCAGGCGTTCTTCGCGGACACCTGGCAGCGGGTGCGGGTCCAGCTGGTGGCCGACGCGCGGCACAAGACGGACCTGCTGCGGCACAAGGGTCTCCACGAGGCCATGGAGGCGGTCTCGCCGGCCCTCTCGGTCGACGAGGACGGCGGGCGGATCAGCGTCGACAAGCTGAGCCAGGGCTCGACCGTCGCCACCGACCCCGCCGTCGGCCCCGGGCTCACGCTCATCCCGACCAGCTTCGGCTGGCCGCATCTGATGGTGCTGCACGCCCCGGGCTGGCGGCCGGTGCTCCACTACCCCGTGCACCGGCCCGAGCTGCCCTCGCCCGCCTCCGTGGAACTGCTCCAGCTGCGGATGGAGGCCCTGGCCCACCCGATGCGGATGCGGCTGTGCCGCAACATCGCCCGCTCGCCCTACACGACCGGTGAGCTGGCCGACACCAACGGGATCACGGCTCCCGAGGTCTCCCGCCACCTCACCGTGCTCAAGAAGGCGGGCCTGGTCACGACCCGGCGCCGCGGCCGGTACGTCCTGCACCAGCTGGACCTGACCGTGGTGGCGCGGCTCGGCAGCGACTTCCTGGAGGGCATCCTGCGCTGAGCCGGACGGCCCGCGCGTCCGGCGTCAGTCGAACCTGATGTGCCGGATGCCCGTCCAGGCCCTCCGCAGCCGGTGCCGCAGCGCGCTGTCCGTGTCCGGGAGCAGGCTGAGGCCCGCCGATCCCGCGATGCGGTCCGCGACCTGGGGGACGGTCAGCCGGTCCGTACGGATCTGCTCGGCGAACTCCGGGGCCGCGAGCCGCTCCAGGCAGTGGTCCAGCCTGGCCACCGCGAAGCTCTCGTGCTTCAGCCCGCGCCCGAGGCCGCGCTCCCGCAGCCGCCGCAGCACCGTGGTCCGCTCGGCGAGCAGCGCGAAGTGGTGCACCGTGTGCCCGTCCTCGCGCAGCCGCCCGATGATCTCCGCGTAGTAGCCGGAATCGACCAGGGTCATCGGGGCGATCACCGTCCCGGGATGGCCGCGCAGGGCGAGCCCGAGTGTCTCGCGCACCCCCTGCCGCCAGGCGGCCAGGTCCTGGAAGTCGGCGCGCAGCGCGGGCGGCAGGGTGCGGTGCAGCCCGAAGCCGATGTGCTCGGGGTCGCAGACCACGCTGCCGGGCAGCCGTCGCCTCAGCTCGTACGCCGTCTGCGTCTTGCCGCCGCCGAACGGGCCGTTCACCCAGATCAGCGCACCCACCGCTCAGCCCGCCCCGCCGCCGGCGCGCACCAGCCCCGTCTCGTAGGCGAGGACGACGACCTGGACCCGGTCGCGCAGGCCCAGCTTGGTCAGGATGCGGCCGACATGCGTCTTCACGGTCGCCTCGGAGAGCACCAGCCGGCCCGCGATCTCGCCGTTGGACAGGCCCTGGGCGACCAGCAGCATCACCTCGCGCTCGCGTTCGGTGAGCTTGGCGACGTCCTTGTGCTGCGGTTCGGCGGTGCCGCTGGGCAGCATCGGCGAGAACCGGTCGAGCAGCCTGCGGGTGGTGGAAGGGGCGACGACCGCGTCCCCGCTGTGCACGGAACGGATCGCGGCGAGCAGCTCGCCGGGCGGCACGTCCTTGAGCATGAACCCGCTGGCCCCGGCCTTCAGCCCGGAGAAGGCGTACTCGTCGAGGTCGAACGTCGTCAGGATGAGCACCTTGGGCGCGGCGGGCTGCGCGCAGATGCGGCGGGTGGCCTCGACGCCGTCCAGCCTCGGCATGCGCACGTCCATCAGCACCACATCGACGCCGGTGGAGCGCAGGATCTCGAGGGCCTGGGCCCCGTCCCCGGCCTCGGCGACGACCTCCATGTCCGGCTGCGCGGCGAGCACCATCCGGAAGCCGGTGCGCAGCAGCTCCTGGTCGTCGACGAGCATCACGCGGATCGCCATGGGGTCCCTGTCTCCTGTTCGTTCAACGGTCGGTGGGCGTCCGGGCGACCCTAGTCGGCTGGCTTGAGCGGCAGCAGCGCGCTGATGCGGAATCCTCCGCCGGGCCGTGGTCCGGCATCCAGTGTGCCTCCGACCATGCCGACCCGTTCGCGCATGCCGATCATGCCGTGGCCCGCTCCGTCGGCGCCGCCGTCCTCGTACAGCTCGTGCGCCGCGCCCCGGCCGTCGTCCTCGACCAGCAGCCCGAGCCCGTCGTCGAAGTAGACCAGCCGGACGCTCGCCCCGGCGTTCGGACCGCCGTGCTTGCGGGTGTTGGTCAGGGCCTCCTGCACGATGCGGTACGCGGTCAGCTCGACGCCGCTGGGCAGCGGGCGCGGGGTGCCCTCGACCTTGAAGTCGACGGCCAGACCGGCCGTCCTGACCTGGTCGATCAGGTCCTCGATCTGCTCGACGTCGGGCTGCGGGACGTACTCCCCGCTCTCCCGGGCGTCGCCCGTGCGCAGCACCCCGAGCAGCCGCCGCATCTCCGCCAGGGCCTGCCGGCCGGTGCTGGAGATGGTCTCCAGCGCCTGCCGGGCCTGGTCGGGCGCCGCGTCCATCACATAGGCGGCGCCGTCGGCCTGCACCACCATCACCGAGACGTTGTGCGCGACGACGTCGTGCAGTTCACGGGCGATACGGGCCCGCTCGGCGGCCACCGCCACCTTCGACTGCGCCTCGCGCTCCCGCTCCAGCCGGGCGGCGCGCTCCTCCAGCTCGTCGAAGTAGGCCCGCCGGGTCCGCATCGAGTCACCGAGCACCCAGGCCAGGACGAACGGCACCGTCATCACGACGACGAGGAACACCGTCTGCGCCCAGCTGCGCGGCTCCACGTCCTCGTTCGGCCAGCGGAGCTGGGAGAGCGTGGCCGCGCACAGGCTGCATGCCAGGGCGAGCCGGGACGCCCAGCGCTCCCCGACCGTGGCCACCGTGAAGGTGATCACCAGCATGGCGAAGTTCGCGACGGTCGGCCGGACGCCGAAGACCAGCTGGACCACGCCCATCGCGATGGCGAGCAGCAGCATCTTCTCGGGTGCGCGCCGGCGCAGGGCGACGACGACGCAGAGACCGATGACGACCGGCACGATGGCGATGCGCTCACCGCTGCCGCCGCCGCGTCCGACGTCGCCCACGACGATGGTCATGCCGGAGAGCCCGAGGAGGAAGACAGCCCAGAAGCTGTCGACGCCCGTCGGGTGTCTGCGGATGAAATCGTAGAGGCGCTGCACGTAACCCAGCGTAGGGACAGGCGAGGGGTGCCGGGGTCAGCCGAAGGGCCGATCCGGGTCCCGAGACCGTACTCCCCAAGGTGGAGACTTGGAAACGTGACGGATGAGTGGCAGGGGTGGCAGGAGGCGGCCGGGACCGCTTTGTACGGGGACGAGGGGTTCTACCGGCGCCCGGAGGGGCCTGCGGGCCATTTCCGCACCTCCGTGCACGCCTCCCGGCTGTTCGCCGCCGCCGTCGCCCGGCTGCTGGTCAGGACGGCGGCCGGGCTGGGAGCGGACGAGGTGGACCTGGTCGACATGGGGGCGGGACGCGGCGAGCTGGTGACGGGGGTGCTGGCGGCGCTGCCGGCCGAGGGCGGCAAGGGGCTCACGGTCCGGGCGTACGCCGTCGAGCTCGCCGATCGCCCCGGGGGCCTGGACCCCCGGGTGGAGTGGTGCGCGAAGCCGCCGCAGGGCGTGCGCGGGCTGCTGTTCGCCAACGAGTGGCTGGACAACGTGCCGGTCCCGGTGGCCGAGACGGATCCCGACGGCGTCGAACGGTACGTCCTGGTGCGGCCGTCGGACGGGGCGGAGCGGCTGGGCGGACCGGTGGAGGGGGCCGACGCGCGGTGGCTGCGGCGCTGGTGGCCGTCGGCGGGTCCGGGCTGCCGGGCGGAGATCGGCCGCCCCCGCGACGAGGCGTGGGCGGACGCGGTCGCGACGCTGTCGGCCGGGCTCGCGGTGGCGGTGGACTACATGCATGTACGTCAGGAGCGGCCGCCGTACGGCACACTGACCGGCTTCCGGGCGGGGCGCGAGGTGCCACCGGTGCCGGACGGCAGCTGCGACCTGACGGCCCACGTGGCGCTGGACGCGTGCGCGGCGGCGGGCGGGCCGGACGCGGAGCTGCGCACCCAGCGCGAGGCGCTGCGGGAGCTGGGCGTCACGGGCGAACGCCCGCCCCTCTCCCTGGCCTCCACCGATCCGGCCGGCTACGTCCGCGCGCTGGCCTCGGCGGGCGAGGCGGCGGAGCTGACCGCCCGGGGCGGCCTGGGCGACTTCGGCTGGCTGACGCAACGCGTCTGAGCCGGCCGCCACGCGATCAGGCCCCGTCGGCGCGGAAACAAGCCCCTCCGGCGATTGAGGAGCGGGGTCCGGGGCGGAGCCCCGTGCAACGGCACCGCACGCAATACTGGCCCCATGACGGAGACGACCATCGGCATCGGCGGCGCAGCCGAGAGCACCGACATGGTGCTCAACATCGGCCCCCAGCACCCCTCCACCCACGGCGTGCTCCGCCTGCGCATCGTCCTCGACGGCGAACGCATCCAGCACGCCGAGCCGGTCATCGGCTATATGCACCGGGGTGCGGAGAAGCTCTTCGAGGCCCGGGACTACCGGCAGATCGTGATGCTCGCCAACCGCCACGACTGGCTGTCCGCGTTCTCCAACGAGCTGGGCGTCGTGATGGCCGTCGAGCGCATGCTCGGCATGGAGGTCCCCGAGCGCGCCGTGTGGACCCGCACCCTGCTCGCCGAGCTGAACCGGGTGCTCAACCACCTGATGTTCCTCGGCTCGTATCCGCTGGAACTCGGCGGGATCACCCCGGTGTTCTACGCGTTCCGGGAGCGCGAGGAGCTCCAGGCCGTGATGGAGGAGGTCTCCGGCGGCCGGATGCACTACATGTTCAACCGGGTCGGCGGCCTCAAGGAGGACCTCCCGGCGGGCTGGCTCGGCCGCGCCCGGGACGCGGTCGCCTCGGTGCGCTCCCGGATGGGCGTGTACGACGAACTGGTCCTCGGCAACGAGATCTTCCGGGGCCGCACCCGGGGCGTGGGCGTGCTGTCGGCCGCCGCCGTGCACGCGTACGGGGTGTCCGGGCCGATCGCCCGCGCCTCGGGCGTCGACTTCGATCTGCGGCGCGACGAGCCCTATCTCGCGTACGGGGAGCTCCAGGACACCCTGAAGGTCGTCACCCGGGCCGAGGGCGACTGCCTGGCCCGGTTCGAATGCCTGCTGGAGCAGACGCACAACGCCCTGGACCTCGCGGACGCCTGCCTGGACCGGATGGCTCAGCTGGCGCCCGGCCCGGTCAACCAGCGGCTGCCCAAGGTCCTGAAGGCCCCCGAGGGCCACACCTACGCCTGGACCGAGAACCCGCTCGGCGTCAACGGCTACTACCTGGTGTCCAAGGGCGAGAAGACCCCGTACCGGCTGAAGCTGCGCTCCGCCTCGTTCAACAACATCCAGGCGCTCACCGAACTGCTGCCGGGCACGCTGGTCGCCGACATGGTGGCGATCCTGGGCTCGCTGTTCTTCGTCGTCGGCGACATCGACAAGTAGCCGGCCGGCGGCCCGCTACGAGATCGCGCTGCGCAGTTCCGCCACGTCCAGCTGCTCGGTCTCGTCGTGCGCGGTCAGGTCGATGACCTTGCCGACGGCCCGGTTCTCGGCCGTGCCCGTGCGGTGCGCGGCAAGGGCCTCCTCGCCCACCACATCGGCGAGATCCTCGTTCTGCACGGACTCGATCGCCGCGTGCGCCTTCTGCGTACCGAAGAAGTCGAAGCTGCCCTGCGGGACCAGGTGGCGGCGGGAGGCGCCGTACGGCACGACCGCGCCGGCGGCCGGCACCGGTCGCGGGGAAGGCAGCGCCTGGGACGGGCGGGACGCGGGCAGTGCGGCCTGCGGGCGGCGGTGCTGCTGTCCGCCCTCCGTGCCGGAAGCGGCCGCCGCATGCTTGCCGCGCGGCTCCTCCGGCTCCCGGGAGCGCTCCGCGAGATCGCGCTGCCTGGCCTCGTCGGCGGTGCGCCGGGCCTTCTGGAGCGCCGCGTTGCGCGAGAGGTCCTCCAGCGCGCGGGCGGCCCGGAGGTACGCGGACGGCGTCGGGGTGCTGCGCGCGGCGGGCAGTTCGCGGGGCGGCGCGGACGCCTCCAGCGCGAGCTGACGGCGGCTCTCCAGCACACTGGCGCGCTCGGTCTCCGCGTTGGCGTACCGGCGCAGCAGCGCGGCGTGCTCGCCCCGCAGCCCGGCCAGCTCCACCCGCTTGCGGCGCAGCTTCGTCTCCAGACGGGCGCGCAGCTCGCGCGACTCCTCCAGATCGGCTTCCAGCTCCGCCAGGCGTTCCTCGGCCCGCCATTCGTCGCTCGCGCGGGCGCGCGTCAGTTCCGCGACGCGACGGCCCGCCTCCCGGTCCCAGCTGCGCATGAGGAACGCGCCGGTGACGGCTGCGGCCGCCGAGGCGGCGACCAGTGCGCGCAGGACCAGCGGCTCGGCGAGCAGCCAGGCTCCCGCGGCACAGACGACCGAGGCCCCGGCGACGGCCGAAGGCGGAAGGATTCTGTGCAGAGGTGGCGAATGGCGATGGCGTCCACGTGGCATGGCCCGAAATTTACCGTGCGTACGGGGCGCATGGGGGGCCGCCCGGCAATCTGTTCCCCGCCAGTTACCTGACGGCCCCTGAACCGCTCATTCCGCGCGCTCCGCGAGGGCCTTCGCGGGGCCTTCGCTACTTCTTGATCAGCCCCTTCGACCGGAGGTATTCCTTCGCCACATCCGTGGGCTTGGCGCGCTCGGAGTCGACCTTGCGGTTCAGTTCCGCGAGATCCTCGGTGGTGAGTGTGCCGGTGAGCTTGCCGAGCGCGTCGGCGACGTCCTGGGCGCCCGCGTCCTTGGCGTTGAGAACGGGCAGGACGTTGTCCGCGTTCTGCAGCTTCTTGTCGTCCTCCAGGAAGACCAGGTCGAAGCTGTCCAGCACCGCGTCCGTGGTCGTGGTGAGGACCAGTTGGTCCTTGCCGTCCTTGACCGCCTGCTTGGACTGCGGCGTACCGACGCCCTTGGGGTCGATACCCGTGACGTCGATGCCGTACGTCTTCTTGAGGCCGGGTGCGCAGAAGGGCCGCACCTCGCACTCGTCGCCCGCCGCGATCTTGACCTTGAGCTTGGAGGCGCCGAGATCCGAAAGGGTCTTGAGCTTGTTCTTCTCGGCGAATTCCTTGGTGACCGCGAAGGCGTTCTGGTCGACGGCCTTGCCGGCCGGGAGCACCTTCAGCCCGCGCGGAGTGGCGAGCTTCTCCAGGGCGGCGACGGTGGCCGCGGTGTCGCCCGAGGCGACCGGCTTCGCCTCGGCGGCCTTCGCCCCGTTCACCTTGGCGTTGAGGAATTCGGCGATCGTCGCCGCGTATTCCGGAACGACGTCGATCTCGCCCTTCTCCAGCGAGGGTTCGTAGAGTTCGCGGTTCTTCACCGTGGTGATCGAGGTGCTGTATCCGGCGTCACCGAGAATCTGCGCATACAGCTCGGCGAGCACCTTGGACTCGGTGAAGGCCGCCGCGCCGACGACGAGCGAGCCCTTCTTCCCGGAGTCGTCCTTCCCCCCGGCCGGCGCGCCCTTGTCCTTCTCCAGGCTGTCGCCGCCGCAGGCGGCCAGCGAGCCCGCCAGCGCGGCGATGCCGATGACCGCGCCGGCTATGCGCGAGGTCCTGCTCATGTTGTTCTCCGTCCACGGCAACGAGGCCATATGCGACAAGCGTTATCGGTTGGGTGCGCCGTGCCGGGCGGTCATGCCGTCCGGCGGCGGCGCAGGGGTGACAGCATCCGGTCGATGCCGACGAGAGCCGCCTCCACCACCAGGGCGAGCACGGCGACCAGCAGGGCGCCCGCGACCACCTGCGGGGTGTTGTACGTGTTGAAACCGGCGGTGATGATGCGCCCGAGACCCCCCTGGCCGACCATGGCGGCGATCGTCGCCGTGGCCACGACCTGGACCGCCGCCGACCGCAGCCCGGTCATGATCATGGGGTAGGCCAGCGGGAGTTCGACGCGGACGAAGAGCTGGCCGCCCGACATGCCCATCCCGCGCGCGGCCTCCGCCACCGAACGGTCCACCTCCGTCATCCCGACGTAGGCGTTGGTCAGCAGCGGCGGCACCGCGAAGAGCACCAGGGCGATGATCGTCGGTATGTATCCCGCGTTGCGCAGGGGCGAGACCATGAAGAGGGCCAGCACCGCGAAGACCGGGATCGCCCGCCCGACGTTGGAGATGTTGACGGCCAGCGTGCCCCCCTTCCCGATGTGGCCCAGGTACAGAGCGATCGGCAGCGCGATGGCGCAGGACAGGGCGAGCGCGACCCCGCTGACGTACAGATGCTCACCGAGCCGGTGGGCCACCCCGCTCTCCCCCGACCAGTTGGCGCCGGTGGTGAGCCAGGTCCAGGCCTCGCCGAGAACTCCCATGGGTCAGACCGCCTTCGCCGGGCCGGGCGCGCCCACCGCGTCGTGGGTCGCGCGTATGCGGGTCCAGGGGGTCAGCAGCCGCTGCACACCGAGCAGGAGCAGGTCCGCGACGACCGCGAGCAGCACGCAGAGCACCGAGGCGGCCAGCACCTGGGCCTTGAAGAAGCTGGGCAGCGCGTCGTCGATGAGGTTGCCCAGGCCGCCCCGGCCGACGATCGAGCCGACCGTCGTCAGCGCGATCGTGGACACCGTCGCGATCCGCACCCCGGCCATCAGCGCGGGCATCGCGAGCGGCAGCTCGACCTCCCAGAGCAGCCGTGCCGGTCCGTACCCCATCCCGCGCGCGGCCTCCTTGGCCTCCTGGGGCACCGCTTCCAGGCCCGCCAGGATGTTCCGTACGAGAATGGTCAGCGAGTAGAGCACGAGGCCGGTGACCACCAGCGCGGCGGAGAGCCCGAACAGGGGCAGGAGCAGCGAGAACATCGCGAGCGACGGCACGGTGTAGAGCACCGTCGTCAGCCCGAGGACCGGTCCGGCGAAGCGCCGGCTGCGGCGCGCGAGCAGCGCCAGCGGAAAGGCCACGGCGACGCCGATCGCGACCGAGACCGCGGTGATCCAGATGTGCTGGACCGTGGCATCGGTCAACTCCTGGCTGCGGGAACGGAGATACTCCCCGCAGATCCAGTCGTTCGTCACCAGGCAGTTCTGTCCGGCCATCCGTCCCCCCACCTCCCGGTCGCCCTCTCGTACTGATGTCCGGCGAGCCTATCCTCGACCACTGACAATCACCGAGGGCCGTCGTATTCCAGCAACATGTCCTTCACAAAACACGCGCCACAATGGGGAACCATGATCCGTTTCGAGCACGTCACCAAGCGGTATGCGGACGGCACCACCGCCGTCGACGACCTTTCCTTCGAGGTCGCCGAGGGTGAACTGGTCACGCTCGTCGGACCTTCGGGCTGCGGCAAGACGACCACCATGAAGATGGTGAACCGGCTGATCGAACCGACCGAGGGCCGGATATTCCTCGACGGGGACGACATATCCGCCATCGACCCCGTCCAGCTGCGCCGCCGCATCGGCTATGTGATCCAGCAGGTCGGTCTGTTCCCGCACAAGACGGTGCTGGAGAACACCGCGACCGTCCCCCATCTCCTCGGCTGGAAACGCGGAAAGGGCCGCGAACGCGCGGCGGAACTCCTCGATCTGGTCGGACTCGATCCCTCCGTTTATGGCGACCGATATCCGGAACAGCTGTCCGGCGGTCAGCGTCAACGCGTGGGCGTGGCAAGGGCGCTGGCCGCCGACCCGCCCGTGCTGCTGATGGACGAGCCTTTCGGCGCGGTCGACCCGGTCGTCAGGGAACGGCTCCAGAATGAATTCCTGAGGCTTCAGGAACAGGTCCGCAAAACCGTGCTGTTCGTCACCCACGACATCGAGGAAGCCGTCCGGCTCGGCGACCGCATCGCCGTCTACGGGCAGGGCTCGATCGAGCAGTTCGACTCCCCCGCCACCGTGCTCGGCGCCCCCGCCACCGGATATGTCGCGGATTTCGTCGGCGCGGACCGGGGGCTCAAGCGCCTGTCCGTCACCCCCGTCGAGGAGAGCGACCTCGACCAGCCGCCGGTCGTCCACCTCGACGACCCGCTGGCCGCCGCGACCGAACGGCTGCGCGCGGACGGAGCTCGCTGGGCCGTCGTGCTGGACGGCCAGGACCATCTGCACGGCTGGATCGCCGCCGGTGACGCGCTGTCCGGGTCCAAGGGCACGGTCAGGGAGCACGCCCGCCGGATGGAGGCCTGGCTGCCCGTCGGCGCCCCGCTCAAGCAGGCGTTCGCCACCATGCTCCAGCACGACGCGGGCTGGATCGCCGTCATCGACGAGGAGGGCGAGGGCCGGTTCCTCGGTGTGCTCACCCCGGCCCGTCTGCACGAGGCGCTGCGCCGGTCCATCAGCGCGGACGACCGTGCGGTGCCGCGCGCCGAGGTGGCCGTCGAGAGCGTGGCGGGCGTCGCGAAGGCCGCGGGCCTCTGAGCGGCGGCGGGACCGGCCGGGGGCGGCCGAAGCCACCGGCCGCCCCGCTCAGTTCTCGCTGAGCCGGCTGCTCATCCAGTCCAGGGCCGCCGGGATCTCCCGGCGCCAGGTGTTGAAGTTGTGCCCGCCGCTGGGCAGCACGATCGAGGAGACCTGGGCGGGCGGCTTCACCAGGGCCAGGAACTTCCGGGTCCCGGCGTAGTTCGACTCGCCGTGGCGGGAGGTCGTCACCAGGAAGGACGAGTCCGGCTGGGTCCGGTTCTCCAGCGTCCACAGCAGGTCGGCGCGCTCGCGGGCCCGCTGGTCGCCGTGGAAGAGGTCGCCGGTCGTCGGGTCCTCGGCCGCCTTGTAGTACGCGGACAGCCCCGCGCTCGCGGTGTACCGGGCCGGATGGTGCAGCCCGATCTTCAGGGCGCAGTAGCCACCGGTCGAGTTGCCGATGATGCCCCAGTTGCGGGCGTGCCGGCCGACCCGGTAGGCCGCCGAGACGGCCGGGGGCAGGTCCTTGGCGAAGAAGGTCTCGGTCTTCGGGCCGCCCTCTATGTCCACGCACTCGGTGTCGCGCGGCGGCGCGAGCGTCGGACG
Organism: Streptomyces sp. ITFR-16; assembly: GCF_031844705.1. Taxonomy (NCBI): domain Bacteria; kingdom Bacillati; phylum Actinomycetota; class Actinomycetes; order Kitasatosporales; family Streptomycetaceae; genus Streptomyces; species Streptomyces sp. ITFR-16. The sequence goes on along the minus strand of NZ_CP134609.1, from coordinate 4,578,628 downwards.
CAGCATCACCAGGATCATCGGCTGCGCCCGTCCGGCCCGCACCCGGTCGAGTGCCGTGCGCGGGTAGCGCAGCCCCTTGATCAGGTTCTCCGAGGTGCCCGGGTAGCCCGTGAGCACCACCACCGCCGGGAACTTCCGCCGGGCGAAGGCGGGCTGGAAGTACTCCGGCGGGAGGTAGACGTACGCCGAGGTCTCGATCCCCGAGTGCCGGCCCGCGATCACCACCTTGTCGATCCGGCCGCCCCGGGTGGGCAGCGCCCCGCCCGGCACGTCCGGCCGCTGGGTCCCCACCCGGACGATGTTCTTCGCGGCCAGCGTCCCGGCGGCGTGGTCGGTGACCACGCCCAGCTCCTGCTTCCGGCCGAACAGGTCCGCCCAGGAGCCGTAGAACAGGAAGGAGTTGTTGGCCAGCAGGCCGACGAAGGCGAAGACCGCCATCTGGGTGGCCAGCAGCAGCCCCACCCGGCCGAACACCGCGGAGACACTGCGCCGGGCGAGCCGCGGCCAGAGCCAGATGGTGGCGGCGAACAGCATGACGGCCAGCGCGACCGCCAGAATCAGCACTGCTTTGCCCGTAAGGCCCATGACCGGTGAACTTTCTTGTCAGGAAATTTCCGGTCCGCGGTGAACCCGCGGCCCGGAAGGCTCGTCCTAGAGGTCGCACATCGTCCGCAGGGCTCCGGCCGACGGACTCCAAGAATCTCTCGCGGAACCACGGGAAGCGATGTCTATCACGCTAGATGGGGATAAATCGGGATCGGTTCCGGTCGGCGCACGTAAGTTCGTGCACGGACCGCGACCGGAAGCCGTACCGGCGCTCGTCGGCACCGCCTGCACCGCCGTCGGCCTGATCGACGTCGCCGCCGGTGTCTTCCCCCGCTTCCGGCACAGCCGGATGCACACCCTCGCCGAGGTGCTCCCCGGGGCGCTCGGCCCCTTCGCCGCCGCGCTCTCGCTGAGCGCGGGCGTCCTGCTGCTGCTGTTGGCCCATGGTCTCAAGCGCCACAAGCGCCGGGCCTGGCGGGCCGCCGTGGTGCTCCTCCCGGCGGGCGCGCTGGCGCAGTTCGTCTACCGGCACTCGGTGCTGGGCGCCGTCGTCTCGCTGACGCTGTGTTACCTGCTCGTACGCCACCGGAGTGAATTCGCCGCGCTCCCCGACCCGCGCAGCCGCTGGCGTGCGCTGGCCAACTTCGTCCTGCTCGGCGCGGGTTCGCTGGGCCTCGGGCTGGTCATCGTCAGCGTCCACCCCGGCCGGCTGGTCGGGAACCCCAGCATCGCCGACCGGCTCCAGCACGTGCTGTACGGCCTGTTCGGCTTCGAGGGCCCGGTCGACTACGCCGGTGTCACCTCCTGGACCGTCGGCTACTCCCTGGGCGCCCTCGGCCTGCTGACCGCCGTCACCACCATCTACCTCGCCTTCCGCCCCGAACACCCGGCCGCCCGCCTCACCGAGGACGACGAGACCCGGCTGCGCGCCCTGCTGGAGCGGCACGGCGGCCGTGACTCGCTGGGCCACTTCGCGCTCCGCCGCGACAAGGCCGTGGTCTTCTCGCCCAGCGGCAAGGCCGCCGTCTGCTACCGCGTGGTGTCCGGCGTGATGCTGGCCAGCGGCGACCCGATCGGTGACGTGGAGGCCTGGCCCGGCGCCATCGAACGCTTCATGGACGAGGCCAGGGCCCATTCCTGGACCCCGGCCGTGATGGGGTGCAGCGAGACCGGCGGCGAGGTCTGGACCCGCGAGACCGGGCTCGCCGCCCTGGAGCTCGGCGACGAGGCGGTGGTGGACGTCGCGGATTTCTCGCTCGCCGGGCGCGCGATGCGCAACGTACGCCAGATGGTCAAGCGCATCGAGCGCGGCGGCTACGAGACCCGGGTCCGGCGTGTGGCCGACATCGGTGAGACGGAGCTCGCCCGCATCCGGCGGGCCGCCGCCGACTGGCGCGGTACGGACAACGAGCGCGGCTTCTCCATGGCGCTCGGCCGGATCGGTGACAGCGCCGACGGCGACTGCTTCATCGCCACCGCGCACAAGGCCGACGAGGAGAGCGCCGAGTCCCCGTACGGCGACCTGAAGGCCGTGCTCCACTTCGTGCCGTGGGGCACCGACGGCATGTCCCTCGACCTGATGCGGCGCGACCGGGCCGCCGACCCCGGGATGAACGAGCTGCTGATCGTGGCCTCCCTCCAGGCGGCCCCCCGGCTCGGCATCACCCGGGTCTCGCTGAACTTCGCGATGTTCCGCTCGGCCCTCGCCCGGGGCGAGAAGCTGGGCGCCGGGCCGGTGCTGCGCATCTGGCGCGGTCTGCTGATCTTTCTCTCGCGCTGGTTCCAGATCGAGTCGCTGTACAAGTTCAACGCCAAGTTCCGGCCCCGCTGGGAGCCGCGTTTCGTGGTCTACCGGGCCGCCCGCGACCTCCCCCGGATCTCGCTGGCCGCCATGCAGGCCGAGGGCTTCGTGAGCTTCGCGCTCCCCCGCCCGCTGGCCCGCCGGCTCGCGCCCGGCGGACGCCGCCCCTGCGCCCACGTACGCACACCTGCGGGGGAGCACGGCGCCCACCCGGCGTGACCCCGCCGCGTACGGGCCTACGCTGGTCGCATGAGTACGTTGCGTGGACGAGGCACGGTCCAGGGTCTGCCGGAGTGGGACCGCTGTGCGGTCATGGGTGTCGTCAATGTGACCCCCGACTCCTTCTCCGACGGGGGCCGCTGGTTCGACACCACGGCGGCCGTCAAGCACGGCCTCGACCTGGTCGGCGAGGGCGCCGACCTGGTCGACGTCGGCGGTGAGTCGACCCGCCCCGGCGCCAGCCGGGTGGACGAGGCCGAGGAGCTGCGCCGGGTCATACCGGTGGTCCGCGGCCTGGTCTCGGAGGGGGCCACGGTCTCCGTGGACACCATGCGGGCCCGGGTCGCCGAACAGGCCGTCGCCGCCGGGGCCCTCCTGGTCAACGACGTGAGCGGCGGTCTCGCCGACCCCGCGATGATCCCGGCCGTCGCCGACGCCGGGGTGCCCTTCGTCGTCATGCACTGGCGCGGCTTCAGCGAGTCCATGAACAGCCGTGCGGTGTACGGGGACGTGGTCGCCGAGGTCGTCGAGGAGCTGCGGGTCCGGATGGACGCCGTGATCGCCGGCGGTGTCGCCCCGGAACGGGTCGTGATCGACCCCGGGCTCGGCTTCGCCAAGGACGCGGGCCACGACCTCGCGCTCCTGGCCCGCCTGGACGCCCTGCACGCGCTCGGCCGCCCCCTGCTGGTCGCCGCCTCGCGCAAGCGGTTCCTGGGCCATGTACTGGCCGGGGAGGGCGGACCGCCGCCCGCCCGCGAACGGGACGCGGCCACCGCCGCCGTCTCCGCGCTGTCCGCCCGGGCCGGCGCCTGGGCCGTCCGGGTCCACGAGGTACGGGCCACCGCCGACGCCGTACGGGTCGCCCGTGCCATCGAAGGAGCCGCGTGAACGAGCCGAGGGACGAGCACGCGTCGGCAGCCGCCGACATCGAGGCCGTGGAACAGGCCAACACCGCCTTCTACGAGGCGATGGAGCGCGGGGACCTCGAGACGCTGTCCGGTCTCTGGCTGCCCGGCGAGGACCTCACCGTCTCCTGCGTCCACCCCGGCTGGCCGGTCCTCAGCGGCCGCGGCGAGGTGCTGCGCAGCTACGCCCTGATCATGGCGAACACCGAGTACATCCAGTTCTTCCTGACCGACGTCCAGGTCGCCATGACGGGCGACACCGCACTGGTGACCTGCACCGAGAACATCCTCAGCGGCGGCCCCGCCGAGGAGGGCAGCTCCCTGGGGCCCCTGGTCGGCCAGCTCGTCGTCGCCACGAATGTGTTCCGCCGCACTCCGGACGGCTGGAAGCTCTGGTCCCACCACGGATCGCCCGTACTGACCGAAACCGGTGAGGAAGAGGACGAAGAGTCCCCCTCCTGAGTGGGTACAAGGCCGGTAGAGGCCCGAAAGAGCGCCCGTCGGGATTGGAGGCGGGTGCACCGGGGTATCAGCGGCTATCTGTTCCGTGCCCTCGTGTCCCCAACCCCGCGCGGAAGCGGTGTCGGTGCTCGCAGGTAGATTCGCCATCGGGTACCCGGCCGCCCGCACGCGGCCGCGTACCCCTACGTCAACAACAGCAGGAGTGATTCGCGTGGATCGTGTCGCGCTGCGCGGCCTCAAGGCCCGTGGGCACCATGGCGTCTTTCCCCGGGAACGGGAAGAGGGACAGACGTTCATCGTGGACCTGGTGCTGGGCCTCGACACCCGCCCCGCGGCAGCAGCCGACGACCTGGCGCAGACCGTGCACTACGGCGTGGTCGCCGAGGAGGTCGTCGCGGTGGTCCAGGGCGAACCGGTCGATCTGATCGAGACGCTCGCGGAGCGCATCGCCCAGCAGTGCCTCAAGCACGAAGGCGTCGAGGAGGTGGAGGTCGTGGTGCACAAGCCGGACGCGCCCATCACCGTCCCCTTCGACGACGTCACCATCACCATCACCCGGAGCCGAGCATGACTGCATTTTCCACCGAGGGGCAGAGCGACCCGACCGTCCAGCCGGTGCCCGCCTCCGTGGTCGCGCAGGTGGACGCCGCGGACATCACCCTGTCCAACCCCAAACGGGCCGTGATCTCCCTCGGCTCCAACCTCGGCAACCGCCTGGAGACCCTCCAGGGCGCCATCGACGCCCTCGAAGACACCCCGGGCCTCCGGGTCAAGGCGGTCTCCCCGGTGTACGAGACGGAGCCCTGGGGCGTCGACCCCGGCTCCCAGCCCTCGTACTTCAACGCGGTCGTCGTCGTGAAGACCACGCTGCCCCCGTCCTCCCTGCTGGAGCGCGGCCAGGCCATCGAGGAGGCCTTCGACCGGGTCCGCGAGGAGCGCTGGGGCCCGCGCACCATCGACGTCGACATCGTGTCGTACGCCGATGTGGTCTCCGACGACCCGGTGCTCACGCTCCCCCACCCCCGGGCCCGTGAGCGCGCCTTCGTCCTCGCCCCGTGGCACGACGTGGACCCCGAGGCCCAGCTGCCCGGCGTCGGGCCGGTCGCCGATCTGCTGTCCGGTGTGGGCCGCGGCGGCGTACTGCCCCGGGCCGACCTGGAACTCCGGCTGCCCGAGTAGTCGTTAGGCTCACAGACGGCAGACAGATGACTGCAGACCGGTCCATGGACGGCGAGAGGCGGCACCCCCGGTGAAGGAACTACGGCTCGGAGTACTGGCCGGCCTCTTCGCCGCCGCCGGGGTGCTGTCCTGGGGCGCCGCCCGCCTCTGGGACTCCCTCGGCACCCTGCCGAGCGTGCCGCTGGCCGCGCCCATCGTGCTCGCGGTCATCGCCGTGGTCCTGCTGGCGACGGCGCTCTCCATTCGCTCCCGGCTGCGCGCCCAGCGCGAGCGCCAGCCGGGCGCGAAGGGCGTCGAGCCGCTGATGGCGGCCCGTGCCGTCGTCTTCGGCCAGGCCAGCGCCCTCGTCGTCGCGCTGGTCGCCGGGATGTACGGCGGCACGGGCGTCTTCCTGCTCGGCCAGCTGGACAACACGCCCCGCCGCGACCAGGCCGTCTACGCGGGCTTCGCGGTCCTGGCCGGCATCGCGGTGATCGCGGCAGCACTGTTCCTGGAGCACGTCTGCAAGCTCCCGGACGACGAGGACGACAACAAGAACGCGGCGGCGGCGTAGGCCGCCCGCCCGCTCTCCTGCCGCCCGTTCCCCTCCGTCAGCGCGCCATGATGAGGCTCATGGCCTCGGCGCGCGTCGCGGGGTCGCGGAGCTGGCCGCGGACGGCCGACGTCAGCGTCTTCGCGCCGGGCTTGCGGATCCCGCGCATCGACATGCACATGTGCTCGCACTCCACGACGACGATGACGCCGCGCGGCTCCAGGATCTCCATCAGGGACTCGGCGATCTGCGTGGTGAGCCGCTCCTGCACCTGCGGGCGGCGGGCGTAGACGTCCACCAGCCGGGCCAGCTTCGACAGACCGGTGATCTTCCCGCTGGACGCCGGGATGTACCCGACGTGCGCCACCCCGTGGAACGGCACCAGGTGGTGCTCACAGGTGGAGAACACCTCGATGTCCTTGACCAGCACCATCTCGTCGTGACCGAGGTCGAAGGTGGTCGTCAGGACGTCCTCGGGCGCCTGGTACAGGCCCGCGAAGATCTCCTTGTACGAGCGGGCCACCCGGCCCGGCGTCTCCCTCAGCCCCTCCCGGTCGGGGTCCTCCCCGACGGCGATCAGCAGCTCGCGTACGGCGGCCTCGGCACGCTTCTCGTCGAACTCACCGATCGAACCCTGGCCGTCCAGCGTCACCGGGTCGGTCATCTGTGCCTCGTTCCTCTGAACCATCACTGCGTGGACATCCGCGCAGGTATACGGAAAAGCCGCGCCCCCACAGGCTAAAACCTGGGGGGCGCGGCTTCCATTCCGTACCCGGTGAGAGGCCCGTGAGAGGGCCCACACCGGGGTCGGTGACTAGCTCTCGGGACGCTCCTCGGGGACCGCCTCGGTCGGAACGACGTCCGTGACCGAGCCATTCGCCGTGGTGGCGCCGTTGGTGAGGGCGAGCTCCTTCGGGGAGAGCACCGGCGGCCGGGTGGACGGCGTGCGCCGGGCGGACCCGGTCCACGCCGGACGGGCCGGACGCTTGACGATCGGGGCGAAGATCTCGGCGATCTCCGCCTTGCCGAGGGTCTCCTTCTCCAGAAGCTGGAGAACCAGGGCGTCCAGGACGTCACGGTTCTCGACGAGGATCTCCCACGCGTCGTTGTGGGCGGTCTCGATGAGCTTCTTGACCTCCTCGTCGACCAGTGCGGCGACCTCTTCCGAGTAGTCGCGCTGGTGGCCCATCTCGCGGCCCACGAAGGGTTCGGTGTTGTCGCCGCCGAACTTGATCGCGCCGAGCCGCTCCGTCATGCCGTACTGCGTGACCATCGCGCGGGCCGTGGCCGTGGCCTTCTCGATGTCGTTCGCAGCGCCGGTGGTCGGGTCGTGGAAGACCAGCTCCTCGGCCGCGCGCCCGCCCAGCATGTACGCCAGCTGGTCGAGCATCTCGTTGCGCGTCGTGGAGTACTTGTCCTCCTCCGGGAGCACCATCGTGTAACCGAGGGCGCGGCCGCGGGAGAGGATCGTGATCTTGTGGACCGGGTCCGACTGAGGTGAGGCCGCCGCGACCAGGGCGTGTCCGCCCTCGTGGTACGCGGTGATCTTCTTCTCCTTCTCGGACATGATCCGGGTCCGCTTCTGCGGGCCCGCCACGACGCGGTCGATGGCCTCGTCGAGCATGTTGTTGTCGATGAGCTTCAGATTGCCGCGCGCCGTCAGGAGCGCCGCCTCGTTCAGCACGTTCGACAGGTCGGCACCGGTGAAGCCGGGCGTACGACGGGCGACGGCGCCGAGGTCGACGTCCGGTGCGACCGGCTTGCCCTTCTGGTGGACCTTGAGGATCTCCAGACGGCCCTGCATGTCCGGGCGGTCGACCGCGATCTGCCGGTCGAAACGGCCCGGGCGCAGCAGCGCCGGGTCGAGGATGTCCGGCCGGTTCGTGGCGGCGATCAGGATGACGCCGCCCTTCACGTCGAAGCCGTCCATCTCCACGAGCAGCTGGTTCAGCGTCTGCTCGCGCTCGTCGTGCCCGCCGCCCATACCGGCACCGCGGTGCCGGCCCACGGCGTCGATCTCGTCGACGAAGACGATCGCCGGGGCGTTCGCCTTGGCCTGCTCGAAGAGGTCACGGACACGGGAGGCACCGACACCGACGAACATCTCGACGAAGTCGGAACCGGAGATCGAGTAGAACGGGACACCCGCCTCACCCGCGACGGCCCGGGCGAGCAGCGTCTTGCCCGTACCGGGAGGTCCGTACAGCAGGACACCCTTGGGGATCTTGGCGCCGACGGCCTGGAACTTCGCCGGCTCCTGGAGGAACTCCTTGATCTCGTGGAGCTCCTCGACCGCCTCGTCCGAGCCCGCCACATCGGCGAACGTCGTCTTGGGGGTGTCCTTGGTGATCAGCTTGGCCTTGGACTTGCCGAACTGCATGACCTTGGAGCCGCCACCCTGCATCTGGTTCATCAGAAACAGGAAGACGACCACGATGAGGACGAACGGCAGCAGCGAGAAGAGGATCGAGACGAACGGGGACTGCTTCGACGGCGAGACGGTGTAACCCTTCTCGATGTCACCGCTCTCGAACTTCTTCTGCAGCGTGTCGGCGAGCTGGACACCCTGATTGCCGATGTAGCTCGCCTGGAACTTGCTGCCGGACTCGCCGTCGAGCTTCTGGCCGTCCTTCAGCTCAATCTTGAGGATGTGATCGTCACCGGTGGTCAGCTTGGCCTGCTCCACCTGGTTCTTACTGATCGCCTGGATCACCTTGCCGGTGTCCACCGTCTTGTAGCCGCCGGACGAGCCGACGACCTGCATCAACACGACCACGGCGAGGACGGCCAGCACGATCCACATGACCGGCCCACGGAAGTATCGCTTCACGTCCATCCATACGGAGCGAAGTCGCCCCGTCCCTCCTGCCCGTAGGTAAATGCTGCTGTGAGTAAAGACTGTTCCTCGGACGGTACACCGGCATTGTCACCGACGTCCGCCGGGGACGTCTGCCGAACCCGCCTTCGAAGGCTCAACGGCGGGAAATCGGTGAGGGTTCCCCGGAGCGGGCCCGGGGTTGCTCAGCCGCCGTAGACGTGCGGGGCGAGAGTGCCGACGAAGGGGAGGTTGCGGTACTTCTCCGCGTAGTCCAGCCCGTAGCCGACGACGAACTCGTTGGGGATGTCGAACCCGACCCACTTGCAGTCGAGCGCGACCTTCGCCGCGTCCGGCTTGCGCAGCAGGGTGCAGATCTCCAGCGACGCCGGCTCGCGCGAGCCCAGGTTCGACATCAGCCAGGACAGGGTCAGGCCCGAGTCGATGATGTCCTCGACGATCAGGACGTGCTTGCCCTTGATGTCGGTGTCCAGGTCCTTGAGGATCCGCACCACGCCGGAGGACTGGGTGCCCGCGCCGTACGACGAGACGGCCATCCAGTCCATGGTGACGGGGGTGGACAGGGCACGCGCCAGGTCTGCCATGACCATCACCGCGCCCTTGAGGACTCCGACGAGGAGGAGGTCCTTGCCCGCGTACTCCGCGTCGATCTTCGCGGCCAGCTCGACGAGCTTCGCGTCGATCTCTTCCTTGGTGAGGAGCACCGACTGAAGGTCGGTACCCATGTCCTTCTCGTTCACCCGCGTCTCTTTCTTTGCCTGCCGGGTCCGGGGTGGTGTCCCGGGCCTGCGCGGCCGCTCGCCCTGCATGTCAGCCGCTTGTGCGTCAGCTCTGCCGGATGACCAGTCTGCCACCCTGGCGCCGGGCCTCGACGCGGCCGGGGAGGTTGATGGCCTGCTGGCCGCGCCAGCCGGTGATGAGGCGGTCGACTTCCTCGATGTGGCGGGCGAAGAGCGAACCGGCCGGGGAGCCCGCCTCTATGGCCGCCCGGCGCAGGACGCGACGGCGGACGGCGGGCGGCAGCGCGTACAGCTTGGCGCACTCCAGCCGGCCCGCGTCGTCGCGTACGTCACGTCCGGCCTCGGCGGCCCAGGTGTCCAGGGCGTCCGCGTCGTCGCGGGAGAGCTGGGCCGTACGGGCCAGGGCCTCGACGACCCCTTTGCCGAGCGCCTTCTCCAGGGCGGGCAGGCCCTCGTGGCGCAGCCGGGAGCGGGTGTAGGCGGGGTCGATGTTGTGCGGGTCGTCCCAGACGGGCAGGGACTGGGCCAGACAGGCGGTGCGGGCGGTCTGCCGGTCGAGCTGGAGAAAAGGGCGGCGGTAGCGGCCGGCCGGACCCGAGGCGGCGGCCATGCCGGACAGGGAACGGATGCCGGAGCCGCGGGCGAGGCCCAGCAGCACGGTCTCCGCCTGGTCGTCGCGGGTGTGGCCGAGCAGGACGGCGGCGGCGCCGTGGCGTTCGGCGGCGGCGTCCAGGGCGGCGTAGCGGGCGTCGCGGGCGGCGGCCTCGGGGCCGCCCTCGTGTCCCACCCGCACGGCGACGACCTCGGCGGGGCCGAGGTCCATGGCGGCGAGGCGGGCGACGACCTCGGCCGCGCGGAGGTCGGAGCCGTCCTGGAGGCCGTGGTCGACGGTGATGCCGCCGGCCCGGACGGGGAGCTTGCGGGCCTCGAAGGCGAGGGCGGAGGCGAGCGCCATGGAGTCGGCGCCGCCGGAGCATGCCACGAGTACCAGCGGGGTATCGGGCCGCTCGGGGAGGGCGACGCTCGGCCGGCCCGCGCCGGCCCGGGCGAGCTCGGGGTGCGGGGCGCGTGCGGCGTGCCCCGTGCGTTCGGTCTGCTGGGCGAATTCGTCGATGACGTCGTGGAGTACGCGGCGGACCGCCAGGCGTATCGCCGCGACCGCAGGATGGGGACCCATGTCCGGTGCCCTTCGTGAAGTTCTGGAGAGGTGCCTCGGAGTGCCGGGACGGGAAAGAGTGCCGTCACTCAGAGTGCGTCGATGGTGACAGAGCAAAGCCGTTCATCGAGCATTGCACGCCTTCCCATGCCCCTACGGTCCCTCGGATGGGTGATTACCCGCGCGTTGCCTTCGGGTCCCGGGCCTTCGCGCGGGCCGTGATCATGACTCTGCCTTACGGTGCACCCTCGTGATCCAGTCCTGCGGGGCGGCGATCTCGGCCTTGGTCGGCAGGGTGTTGGGCGAGGTCCAGACCCGGTTGAAGCCGTCCATGCCGACCTCGTCGACCACGGCGCGGACGAACCGCTCGCCGTCCCGGTACTGCCGCAGCTTGGCGTCGAGGCCGAGCAGCTTGCGCAGCGCCTGGTCGAGCCGGCTCGCGCCGCGCGCCCTGCGCTGCTGGAACTTCTCGCGGATCTCGCCGACGGAGGAGACCACCTCGGGGCCGACGCCGTCCATCACATAGTCGGCGTGCCCCTCCAGCAGGGACATCACCGCCGTGAGCCGGCCCAGGATCTCGCGCTGGGCGGGGGTCTGGACGATCTCGACGAGGCTGCGACCGCCGTCCTCGCCCTCCTCGCCCTCGGGCCGGCCGCCGGCCAGCGACTGGGCGGCGTCGCGCAGCCGCTCCAGCAGGGTCATCGGGTCGACGTCGGTCTCGTCCAGGAACGACTGGATCTCGCCCTGGAGGTGGTCGCGGAGCCAGGGCACCGCGGTGAACTGGGTGCGGTGGGTCTCCTCGTGGAGGGCGACCCAGAGGCGGAAGTCGTGCGGGTCCACCTCCAGCTCCCGCTCGACATGGACGATGTTCGGCGCGACCAGCAGCAGCCGGCCGCCGCCCTCGGCGGAGGCGGGCAGCTCGCGGGAGGCGGGGGCGAACGTCTCGTACTGGCCGAGGACCCGGGAGGCCAGGAACGACAGCAGCATCCCCACCTCGACCCCGGTCACCTTGGAGCCGACCGCGCCGAGCACGGCACCGCCCGCACCGCCGCCGCGCCGCTCCTCCATCTTCTCCAGGAGGGGGCGCAGCAGCTCACGGAAGCCCGCCACGTTCGCCTTGATCCAGCCCGCCCGGTCGACGACCAGGACCGGGGTGTCCTCCGGCTCGGTCCCCTCCGGGATCATCCGGGTGAAGGAACGGACGTGCTCCTCCGCCGCCTTGGCATGCCTGCGCAGCTCCGCGACGACCTCGCGGGCCTCCTCGCGGCTGATCTCGGGACCCGGCCGCACTAGCCGGGTCGCGGTCGCGACCGCGAGATTCCAGTCGACCATCCCGGCACCACCGATGCTCGTCATGCGTCAACCGTACGTGCTCTCTCCTTGATGCGGTGAGGTGTTGACCGGCTCATCGTCCGCCGGTGGCGAGTGCGGCGGCGAGCTTGTCGAGGGCGGACTGCGCCTCGGAGGGTGCGGTGGTGCCCGTCGCCATGAAGGCGAAGGTGAGCAGCCGGCCCTGCGGGTCGACGACCGTGCCCGCCAGGGTGTTGACGCCGGTGAGGGTGCCGGTCTTGGCGCGGATCAGGCCGGTGCCGCCGGTCTTCGCGGTGTAGCGGCTGCTGAGCGTGCCGCTGAAACCGGCCACCGGGAGGCCGGTGAGGACGGGGCGCAGTTCGGGGTGGTCCGGATCGGCCGCCCGGGCGAGGAGCCCGGCGAGCAGGGCCGCGCTGACCTTGTCCCGGCGGTCGAGCCCGCTGCCGTCGGCGATGTCGACGCCCTTGAGCGGCAGGCCCAGCTTCTTCAGCTGGGCGGTGACGGCCCGTCGGCCGCCCGTGAAGTCGGCCGGCCGGCGGGCGGCCAGCGCGGTCTGCCGGGCGAGCGCCTCGGCGATGTCGTTGTCGCTGTTGGTCAGCGCCCGTTCGACGAGCCCGGACAGCGGGGCGGAGAGGTGCCGGGCGACGGCCCGGGACTTGGCGGGCGCCCGGCCGGACGCGGGGCCGGACTTCGTACCGATCCCGGCGTCGTCCAGCAGTTCGGCGAAGTCGCGGGCGGCGTCCCCGGCCGGGTCGCCGGTGCGCGGGGCGGGCCCGCTGGAGCTGTCGTCGAGGCGCCCCTCGTCGAGCATCAGGGCGCTGACGGGGGCGATGTTCTCGTTGGGGCCGATCGGGTGGAGTGCGGGCCCGGAGTAGCCGGAGGTGTCGTAGCGCAGCCGTACGGAGGTGACGCCGCCGTCCTTCAGGGCGCGGGCGGTGTCGGCGGCCAGGGTGCGCAGGGCGGCCCGGTCCAGGGTGGGGTCGCCGCCGCCGGTCAGGGTCACGGTGCGCAGGTCGGCGGAGGCCAGGACGGTGGTGGGGATGCGGTGCTCGGGGCCGAGCGCGGTCAGGGCCGCGACCGCGGTGGCGATCTTCACCGTGGAGGCGGGCGTCATGGGGGTGTCCGCCCCCACGCCGTACAGCCGCTTGCCGCTGACGGTGTCGATGACGACGGCGCTGCGCCGGGTGCCGAGCGCGGCGTCCTTCAGCAGCGGGTCCAGGACGGCGCGGAGTCCGGCCGAGGCGCCGGACGGGGCGTCGGCCGCCGCGGTGGCCGTGCCGGTGCCCAGGGCGGCCAGGACGGGCCCCGCGCTGGGGGCGGGGGACGGGCCGGACGGGCCGGCGGGCTCGTGATGTGCGCCACCTGTGCCGGAGCGGGCGGCCGCCCAGTCCTGCTCGGCCTTACGCTGACCCGAGTCCCAGGGGCCGGCGGCGAGGACGGCGCCGGCCGCGAGTGCCAGGCCGGCCGCGGCGGAGACAGCCGTGAACTGCCAGTTGTTCAGTCCGTTCCGCAGGTCCAGAGCACCCTTGAGGGCGGCCCTGTTCAGCTTGCCGGGCGGGTCGATCGACGGTCTTTCCACCGGCTCGGCCACCGTTGACCAGCCCCTTTCGCGAGCACACATCTCCGTGAGGGACACTTAACCACCAGTCGTATGTGTTGATCATGGAGGAGCCACCCGTGGAGTTCGACGTCGTTATCGAGATCCCGAAGGGTTCGCGGAACAAGTACGAGGTGGATCACGAGACCGGCCGGATCCGCCTGGACCGTCGACTCTTCACCTCGACCAGCTACCCGGCCGACTACGGCTTCGTCGAGAACACCCTCGGCGAGGACGGCGACCCGCTGGACGCGCTGGTCATCCTGGAGGAGCCGACCTTCCCGGGCTGCCTCATCAAGTGCCGCGCCATCGGCATGTTCCGGATGACCGACGAGGCCGGCGGCGACGACAAGCTGCTGTGCGTCCCGGCCTCCGACCCCCGGGTGGAGCACCTGCGCGACATCCACCACGTGTCGGAGTTCGACCGCCTGGAGATCCAGCACTTCTTCGAGGTCTACAAGGACCTCGAGCCCGGCAAGTCCGTCGAGGGCGCCGACTGGGTCGGCCGCGCCGAGGCCGAGGCCGAGATCGAGAACTCCTACAAGCGCCTTGAGGCGCAGGGCGGCGCGCACTGACGTTCCGCTTGCGGTTCAGCGTCTCGTTTCGGGCGGCACACCTTCACCGGTGTGCCGCCCGTTTCGCATGAGCTCCCTTGGGCGTGGCCATACTGGGCAGGAGTGCGGCCGAGGACGCGCAGCCGACGAGGAGCGAGGTCAGTAGTGGCGGAACCGGGCGGTCCCGAAGACCAGAAGCCCCAGTCCGACGAGGCGCGCAGCGCCTTCTCCCAGCCCGCCGGTGTGGGCAGGCCGGCCGGTGTGCCGGAGGAGGACCACCCGACGTCGGAATTCGCCCTGCCGACCGGTGTGACGCCCGAGCCGCCGTCTCCGGGGGCCGGGACCGGGGCGCCCGGTTCCGGTTCCGGTTCCGACTCGATGAGCTCCGCCTTCGTCCCGCCGCGCACCTACAGCGCCCAGGACTCCCCGCCCGCGTTCACGCCCGCGCACGGCATCCCGATGATCCGGCTGACCGAGGAAGCCCCCTGGCAGGACCGGATGCGCACGATGCTGCGGATGCCGGTCGCCGACCGTCCCGCGCCGGAGATGGTCCAGCGGCACGACGACGACTCGGGCCCGGCCGTGCCCCGCGTGCTCGACCTGACCCTGCGTATCGGGGAACTGCTGCTGGCCGGCGGCGAGGGCGCCGAGGACGTCGAGGCGGCCATGTTCGCGGTGACCCGCAGCTACGGTCTCGACCGCTGCGAGCCGACGGTCACCTTCACGCTGCTGTCGATCTCGCACCAGCCGTCGCTGGTCGACGACCCGGTGACGGCGAGCCGTACCGTACGCCGCCGGGGCACCGACTACACCCGGCTGGCGGCGGTCTTCCGGCTCATCGACGACATCACCACCGAAGAGGCCGAGATCTCCCTGGAGGAGGCCTACCGGCGCCTCGCGGAGATCCGCCGCAACCGGCACCCGTACCCCGGCTGGGTGCTCACGCTGGCCGCCGGAGGGCTGGCGGGCGCCGCATCGGTGCTGGTCGGCGGCGGGTTCCTGGTGTTCCTGATCGCGGCGCTCGGCGCGATGCTCGGGGACCGGCTGGCCTGGCTGTGCGCCGGGCGCGGGCTCCCGGAGTTCTACCAGTTCGTCGCCGCGGCGATGCCGCCCGCCGCGATGGGGGTGGCGCTCACGCTCACCCACTGGTCCGACGTACGGCCTTCGGCGGTCATCACCGGTGGGCTGTTCGCGCTGCTGCCGGGGCGGGCCCTGGTGGCGGGCGTGCAGGACGGTCTGACCGGCTACTACATCACCGCGGCGGCCCGGCTGCTGGAGGTCATGTACTTCTTCATCGGCATCGTCGCCGGTGTGCTGCTGGTGCTGTACGGGGGCCTGCAGCTGGGGGCCGAGCTGAACCCGGAGGCACGGCTCATCACGCACAACCGGCCGGTGATCCAGATCCTGGCGTCGATGGTGCTGAGCCTGGCTTTCGCGATCCTGCTCCAGCAGGAGCGGTCCACGGTGCTGGCGGTGACCCTCAACGGCGGGGTGGCCTGGGTGATCTACGGGGCGATGGCCCGGACCGGCCATATCTCGCCGGTGGCGGCCACGGCGGTGGCCGCCGGGCTGGTCGGGCTGTTCGGGCAGTTGTTCTCGCGCTACCGCTACACCTCCTCGCTGCCGTTCATCACGGCCGCGATCGGCCCGCTGCTGCCCGGTTCCGCCACGTACTTCGGTCTGCTGGGCATCGCGCAGAACGAGCTGGACCGGGGGCTCGCCTCGCTGTCGACCGCGGTGGCGACGGCGGGGGCCATCGCCATCGGGGTGAATCTGGGGAGCGAGATCTCCCGGCTGTTCATGCGGGTGCCGGGCGCGGTCGGCGGCGCGAACCGCCGCGCGGCCAAGCGGACGCGCGGCTTCTGATCCGGCTGCCCCGGACCGGGGCCGGGGTCAGCGCTTGGCGTGCCGGCCCCGGCGGCCCGCAGCCGGGTCCTGCGAGGTCTCGGCGCCGCCGCCCGCGGCCGCTTCCTTCTTCGCCTTGCTCCGGGCGCGCAGGAACTCGATGGCGATCGGCACGACCGAGATCAGCACGATCAGGACGAGCATCGCCTCGATGTTCTTGTGCACGAACTCGACGTTGCCGAGGGCCGCGCCGAGCAGCGTCACACCGACGCCCCAGAGCACGCCGCCGATGATGTTGAACGTGATGAACGAGCGGTAGTTCATCCGGCTGACCCCGGCGATGATCGGGGTGAACGTGCGCACGATGGGCACGAAGCGGGCCAGGATCAGCGACTTCGGCCCGTACTTCTCGAAGAACTCATGGGCCTTCTCCACGTTCTCCTGCTTGAAGAGGCGGGAGTCGGGCCGGTTGAACAGCGAGGGGCCGACCTTGCGGCCGAAGAGATAGCCCACCTGGTCGCCGATGATCGCCGCCAGCGCGACCAGGACGCAGACCAGCCACAGCGGGGTGTCCAGCTTGTCCGTCGTCACCAGCAGACCCGTGGTGAACAGCAGCGAGTCGCCGGGCAGGAAGAAGCCGATCAGCAGCCCGGACTCGGCGAAGACGATGACCAGCACGCCGATCAGCCCGAACTGGCCGATGAGGTGGTCCGGGTCCAGCCAGCTCGGTCCGAGCGCAAGCGTATTCAAGGGTCCGGGCTCCAGGATGAGGTCGATGGCGGCTGCGTGGCCGCCCAAAGCTATCAACGCCGCGCGGCCCCTCCGGGTTCCACCGGCCCCCGTGGAGATGCACACAGGGCGAAGCGGGGCAAAACTCGGTCCAGGAGGTGCCACATCATGGGCATTGAGGATTACGGCGGCGGCCAGGCGGCACAGTCCGACGTGCTGGTCGTCACCACGAACGACATCCCCGGCTACCAGGTGACGCAGGTCATCGGTGAGGTGTTCGGCCTCACGGTCAGATCCCGCCATCTCGGCAGCCAGATCGGTGCCGGGCTGAAGTCCATGATCGGCGGCGAGCTGAAGGGCCTGACGAAGACGCTCGTCGAGACCCGCAACCAGGCCATGGAGCGGCTGGTCGAGCAGGCGAAGGCGCGCGGCGCCAACGCGGTGCTGATGATGCGCTTCGACGTGACCGAGGCGGCGGACGTCGGCACGGAGGTCTGTGCGTACGGCACGGCCGCCGTGATCAGCAGGAGCTGAGCCGGCCGTCGCGGGGCGGGCGCCCCGCCCCCGCGACGGCGGGAACCGCTGCTCCCCGCGCCGCGCGCCGGCCTCGATCGCGTCGCGCGGATGCTCGGCCAGGCCCGGCCGCATCGAGTCGTAGAACGCCTTGAACCGCGGGTCGGCGACATACATCCCGCCGAGCCCGCGGTGGATCTCGGTCGTGCACTCGTAGAACCAGGCCGTGATGTGGAGCCGGTGCTCCTCGGCGAGGTCCATCGCGCGCTCGCCGCCGGTCGAGGTCGGCGTCGTCGTACCGCCGGTGGCCCGCGTGGCTGTGCCCGCTCGGTGAGGGCAGTCCGATGCCGTCGTAGTGGTGCAGCGTGCGCACGGTGACTCCGGCGAACCCGGCGACCTGTCCCACGGAGTGCTCCATGGCTCCCCGCTCCTTCCTGTGTGGGTACGGGTCCGAGCCTCGGCCCTGACGCGACGTGAGGTGCAAGCCCGGATCGCTGACGCGTAACGCACCTTTTGATGCCTTGTGCGCCTTTTGGGTCGCTAGGGTGAGCCGATGTCCACCGATTCCGTCGTCGCCGCCGAACCGGCCCCCGCGCGCCGGCTGCTGACGCTCACCGTGCCCGCCCTGGCCGTGGGCGTGGCCTCGGCCCTCGTCCTGCTCGGCGTCAGCATCGTCTCCGAGCGGTTGCAGGACGTGCTCTGGGAGACGCTGCCCGACGCGCTGGACATCGGCCGGTACTCCTCGCTGTGGATGATCGTGATGCTCACCGCGACCGGTCTGGTGACCGGTCTGGTCATCCGGGCGGTCCCCGGGCGGGCCGGACCCGACCCGGCGACCATGGCCTGGTCGATCCGCCGCTCGCCCCGCTCGTCGTGCCGGGGCTGCTGCTGGTGACCGCCCTGGCCCTGGCGGGCGGGGTCAGCCTCGGCCCGGAGAACCCGATCACCGCAGCGAACATCGCGCTGGCCTCCTGGGCGGGCCGCCGTTTCGTACCGGGCGCCCCGGCCGAGCTGTGGCTCGCGCTCGCCGCCGCAGGCACCATCGGCGCCCTGTTCGGCACCCCGGTCGCCGCCGCGCTGATCCTGACCGAGACGCTCGCCACCACCCCCGGCGGGGGCGCGCTCTGGGACCGCCTCTTCGGGCCGCTCGCGGCCGGCGCCGCAGGTTCGCTCACCATGACGCTGGCCGCCCACCCCAGCTTCGACCTGTCCCTGCCGTCCTACGGGCACGCGCACTGGGGCGATCTGCTGTCCGCCGTCGTCATCGCCTCGGCCGGAGCGGTGCTGGGACTCGCCGCGGTCTACGCGTTCCCCCTGGTGCACCGCGCCTTCCGTGCCCTGCGGCATCCCGTGGTGGCCCTGACCCTGGGCGGGCTGCTGCTCGGGCTGCTCGGCGCGCTCGGCGGGCACCTCACCCTGTTCAAGGGGCTGGACGAGGTGAAGACGATCGCCGCCGACCCGGACGGCTGGTCGGCCGGTGAGTTCGCGGTCATGGCGGTCGTGAAGACCGCCGCCCTGCTGATCGCGGCCACCTGCGGCTTCCGGGGCGGCCGGATCTTCCCCGCGGTGTTCTCCGGCGTCGCGCTCGGCCTGTGCGCCCACGCCCTGGTCGACGGGGTCCCGGTGGCGCTCGCGGTGACCTGCGCGGTGCTCGGCGTCCTGCTGGCCGTCACCCGGCAGGGCTGGCTCAGCCTGTTCACGGCGGCGGTGCTCGCCTCCGACATGTCGCTGCTCCCCCTGCTGTGCGTCGCCTCGCTGCCCGCCTGGCTGCTGGTGACCGGACGGCCGCAGATGCAGCTGCGCGAGGACGGTACGCCGCTGCGCTGAACCGGACGGCGCAGCACCGGTGGCGGCCGCCGCGGCGGTCCGTATCGTCGGATTCGTCCGGCCTCGCCGACGCGAGCCGAGAAGGGCAGGTCTGCGATGCCGCTCCACAAGGGCTCCGCGCACGGCACCGAACCGTCCGACGAGATGCGCAGGCTCGCGCTCAACCCGTTCTTCGGGGAGGCCGATCCGGTCACCGGGATGGAGCTGGCGCCGCCCCGGCACCGCATGCCCGACGGGCCGCTGCCGCCCTCTACCGCGTACGGCCTGGTCCATGACGAGCTGATGCTGGACGGCAACTCACGGCTCAACCTCGCCACCTTCGTCACCACCTGGATGGAACCCCAGGCCGGGGTGCTGATGAGCGAGTGCCGCGACAAGAACATGATCGACAAGGACGAGTACCCGCGCACCGCCGAGCTGGAGCGGCGCTGTGTGGCGATGCTGGCCGACCTCTGGAACGCGCCCGACCCCTCGGCGGCCGTGGGCTGTTCGACCACCGGGTCCAGCGAGGCCTGCATGCTGGCCGCGCTCGCCCTCAAGCGCCGCTGGTCCAAGCGGAACGCCGACCGCTATCCCGCGACCGCCCGGCCCAATCTGGTCATGGGCATCAACGTGCAGGTCTGCTGGGAGAAGTTCTGCAACTTCTGGGAGGTGGAGCCGCGCCTGGTCCCGATGGACGGCGACCGCTTCCACCTCGACCCGCAGGCCGCCGCCGGCCTCTGCGACGAGAACACCATCGGGGTCGTCGGCGTCCTCGGCTCCACCTTCGACGGCAGCTACGAGCCCATCGCCGAGCTCTGCGCCGCCCTGGACGCCCTCCAGGAGCACACCGGCCTGGACATCCCCGTCCATGTGGACGGGGCGTCCGGGGCGATGGTGGCGCCCTTCCTGGACGAGGACCTGGTCTGGGACTTCCGTCAGCCCCGGGTCGCCTCCATCAACACCTCCGGCCACAAGTACGGCCTGGTCTACCCGGGCGTCGGCTGGGCGCTGTGGCGCACCCCCGAGGACCTGCCGGAGGAGCTGGTCTTCCGGGTCAACTACCTGGGCGGCGACATGCCGACCTTCGCGCTGAACTTCTCCCGGCCCGGGGCGCAGGTCGTGGCGCAGTACTACACCTTCCTGCGCCTGGGCCGGGAGGGCTACCGGGCCGTCCAGCAGGCCTCCCGGGACGTGGCCATGGGGCTGGCCGAACGCATCGAGGCGCTGGGCGACTTCAAGCTCCTCACCCGGGGCGACCAACTGCCCGTCTTCGCGCTGACGACCGCGCCGGACGTGACGGCGTACGACGTCTTCGACGTCTCGCAGCGGCTGCGCGGACGCGGCTGGCTGGTGCCCGCGTACACCTTCCCCGCCAACCGGGAGGACCTGTCGGTGCTGCGGATCGTCTGCCGCAACGGCTTCTCGTCGGACCTGGCGGAGCTGCTGCTGAACGACCTGAAACTCCTGCTCCCCGAACTGCGCGCCCAGTCCGAGCCGCTGAGCCGGCGCCACGGCGCGGCGACCTCCTTCCACCACTAGGGCCTGTCCGGCCTCAGCGGCCGAGCCCCGCGAACCGGCGTACCGCCAGCGGGAAGAACACCGCCAGCAGCGCCAACGGCCAGAGCAGCGCGAGCAGTTCGGCATCGTCTCCGGGGCGGCGAACACATTGGAGAGGAGGCCGACCGGCCAGACCAGGATCTGCACCGCCTGCACCGTCTCCGGCCGCCCCGCCACAACCGCAGCAGCAGGAGCAGCCCCACCGCCGTCATCACCGCGAGCGCGGCGGACGACTGGAGCATGTCGGCGACGGCCCGGCCGACCAGACCGCGCCGGGGGCCATCGGCATCGAGGCAAGTGACTCCCGGGAATTCGTCAAACCTGGTCAGTGGGTATCCCCGGGGTTCGGCACCCCGGTCGCGTAGGGATTCTCCTCGCCCTCGGCGAGCACGCCGACGAACGGATCGCCCTCACCCGCGAAGACGTAGGCCCCGCCCTCGATCCGCGCGATCAGCCCGCGCGTCCACTCCGCGCCGGCGTCCGCCGAGTGGACCCAGAGATTCATGATCTCGCCGATGTGGCCGATCGACCCCAGCCCGTCCTGCGGCACGTAGTGCTCGGTGACGGCCGCGCGCCAGGCCGCCAGGCCGGTCAGCCGCTCCCTGAGCAGGGCCACCGCCTCGGACCGCTCCAGGTCGACGATGAAGCCGATGCCCGCGGACAGCACGTCCATCTTCTGGTCGTACGAGGTCAGCGAGGCGCGCAGCAGGGCGAGGTACTCCTCGGTGCCCCGCTCGGTGATCTCGTACTCGGTGCGCGGCGGGCCGCCGACCGTGCTCGGCGCCACCTCGTGGGCGAGCAGCAGGCCCTGCTTGGCCAGCTGCTTCAGGGCGTGGTAGACGGAGCCCGGCTTGGCGTTGGACCACTCGTGGGCGCCCCAGTACTCCAGGTCGTTGCGGACCTGGTAGCCGTGGGCCCGGCCGTGCCGGCGTACGGCTCCGAGGACCAGCAGCCGGATCGCGGACATGCCCTCCACCCTCTCTGATCAACTTTGACCAGAGTAGCCCGGCGGACCCCGCCGGGCGGAGCGGGTCAGAACGGGAAGACGCTCCGGCCGTGCTGCACGGAGATCCACTTCTGGGTGGTGAACGCCTCCACGGCGGCGTCGCCGTTCAGCCGTCCCAGCCCGGAGCTCTTCTCGCCGCCGAAGGCGACGCCCGGGTCGTCCTGGACGGTGGAGTCGTTGACATGGAACATCCCGCTGCGTATCCGCTGGGCGAACCGCACGCCGCGCTCGGCACTCGCCGTGTGCACCGCGCCGCTGAGTCCGTACGGGCTGTCGTTGACGATCCGTACGGCGTCCTCCTCGCCGTCGAAGGTGACCAGCAGCGCGACCGGGCCGAAGATCTCCTGGGAGAGCAGCGGAGAGCCCTCGGGTATCCCCGCGAGCACGGTCGGCTCGACGAGGTTGCCCCGGGTGCGGCCCCGGACCGGGGCGGTGGCGCCGTCGGCGAGCGCCTGGTCGACCAGGGCGGCCAGCGCGTCCGCGTGGAAGGTGTTGATGACCGGGCCGATCTGGGTCTCGCTCTCGCGCGGGTCGCCGGTCCGCAGCGCGGCCACCCGGGCGGCGAACTTCTCGCCGAACTCCGCCGCGACCGACCGGTCCACCAGGATCCGGTTGGCGGCCATGCAGACCTGGCCCTGGTAGACGAAGCGGCTGAAGACGGCGGCGTCGACCGCGTAGTCGATGTCCGCGTCCTCCAGCACCACCAGGGCGCTGTTGCCGCCGAGTTCGAGCACGGTGCGCTTGAAGAGCCCGCCCGCCGTCGCGGCGATGTGGCGGCCGACCGCGTCCGAGCCGGCGAAGGAGATCACCTTGGGCACGGGGTGCTCGATGAACGCGTCCCCTATCTCGGCGCTGTCGGTGACGACCACGTTGAGCAGGCCGGCCGGCAGCCCCGCTTCCTCGAAGATCTTCGCGAACAGCCCGCCGCCCACCACCGGGGTGTTCTGGTTGGGCTTGACCACGACCGCGTTGCCGAGCGCCAGGGCCGGCGCGACCGACTTCATCGTCACCAGGAAGGGGAAGTTGAACGGGCCGATGACCCCGATGACCCCGACGGGCGTCCGGTAGAGGCGGTTCTCCTTGCCGTCCACCGCCGAGGGCAGGATCCGGCCCTCCGGGTGCAACGCCTGCCGGGCCGCCTCGCGCAGGAACTCCTGGGCCAGGCCCACTTCGTAGAGCGCCTTGGACCGGGTGCCGCCCAGCTCGTCGATGATCGCCTCGACGATCTCGCCGGCCAGCTCCTCGGTGACCCGCAGGGCCCGCTCCAGCACCTGTCGACGCGCGTAGGGACCGGCGGACTCCCACTCGCCCTGGGCCCGCTCGGCGGCACGGTAGGCGCGGTCGACCTCGCCGGCGGTGGCGACGGTGATCGCGGCGAGCTTCTCGCCGTTGAAGGGATTGAAATCGATGATGTCCCAGGAGCCGCTGCCCGTACGCCATTCACCGTCGATGTACTGGGCGGCCAGCTCGTGGAAGAAGGACATGCGATCCCTTACTGCAGGTGCAGACTCCTGTGGGATCGTCATCCTACTGAAATATCAGGAGAGTTGAAGAAGTCCACGGAGCAGGTCACGGCTCTCCTCGGGTCCCGGGCTCTCCTGGTGGAGCCGCTCCATCGCCTTTTCGTACTGGGCGACTTCTTCGTCCTTGTCCAGATAGAGCGCACTTGTCAGCTGCTCCAAATAGACAATGTCCGACAGATCGGATTCCGGGAATCGCAGCATCGTAAAGGAACCGCTCTCGCCCGCGTGCCCGCCGAAACTGAACGGCATCACCTGGAGCGTGATGTTCGGCTGTTCCGACATTTCGATCAGATGCCGCAGTTGCGCCCGCATCACTTCGCGTCCGCCGTACGGACGGCGCAGCGCCGCCTCGTCCAGCACCGCGTGGAAGCGGGGCGCCCGTTCGGAGACGAGGGTCTTCTGCCGCTCCAGCCGCAGCGCGACCCGGCGGTCTATCTCGGCTGCCGGTGCGCCGCGCATGCCCCGGGAGACGACCGCGTGGGCGTACTCCTCGGTCTGCAGCAGCCCGTGCACGAACTGGACCTCGTAGATCCTGATGAGCGAGGCCGCACCCTCCAGGCCGACGTACGTCTGGAACCAGCCGGGCAGTACATCCCCGTAACTGTGCCACCAGCCCGCCACGTTGGCCTCACGGGCCAGGCCGAGCAGGGAGTCGCGCTCCGCCTCGTCCGTGACGCCGTAGAGCGTGAGCAGATCCTCGACGTCCCTGGCCTTGAAGCTCACCCGTCCCAACTCCATGCGGCTGATCTTCGATTCGGAGGCCCGGATGGAGTAGCCGGCCGCCTCGCGCGTGATGCCGCGCGAGTCACGCAGTCTTCTGAGCTGCGAGCCCAGCAGGATGCGCCGCACCACGGATCCACTCGACTCGCCTGCCGCCACTGGTCCAACCCTCCCCATCGCTTCCCTGGCACCGGGGCTCCCCCTGAACCCCAAGAGCCGGATTCTGCCATCAAAACGCTTCAGCCCGTACTCATTCGATTACGGAAATGAGAAGACTTCTGGAAGACCGCAAAAGTCCGGCCCGGAAGAAATGACCCAGAACCGGCACGGGTGTGGACACGTCAGGCGCGTGCACGTGCATCTGCCCTTGCATCTGCCCTGCGCATTCGGAACCATGGGGCTCGCGCACCTGCGTGCTCGTTCGTGTTGTGCCGCTGTACCCGCGTACCCGCAGTACCCGCTACAGCCGCGAATCCCGGGAGTGCCTCGCATGGGGACGAATGGATCGACGATGCTCGAGCCGTTACGGCAGGGGCTTCCCCCCATCGATCCCTCCGCCGTCTCCG
Source organism: Streptomyces sp. ITFR-16 (assembly GCF_031844705.1). Lineage (NCBI taxonomy): Bacteria > Bacillati > Actinomycetota > Actinomycetes > Kitasatosporales > Streptomycetaceae > Streptomyces > Streptomyces sp. ITFR-16. The sequence goes on along the minus strand of NZ_CP134609.1, from coordinate 4,554,522 downwards.
GATCGGCGACCTGCACACTGCCCGCCCGCTACGAAGCCGTCGGCGGGGCACGGCAGTTCACCCGGTCGACCCTGAACGGCTGGGGTCTGGGCGAACGCTTCGACGATGTCGCGCTGGTCGTCTCCGAGCTGGTCACCAACGCCCTGCGGCACGCCCTGCCCGCCGACACCCCGCGCGAGCCCCAGGACCCGCCGGTGCGGCTGCATCTGATGCGCTGGACCTCGCGGCTGGTGTGCGCGGTACGCGATCCGAGCCGGACGGGACCCGTCGCCTCGGCGGCGGCCGACTCGGCGGAGTCGGGCCGGGGGCTGTTCCTGGTGGAGTCCTTCAGCGACTGCTGGGGGTGGCACCCCTCCCCCGTACTGAGTACGGAGAACCTGTCGTCCGCGGCGCCGCGCGGCAAGGTCGTCTGGGCGCTCTTCCGGCTGTCCGACCCGATGTGACCCCTCGGGTCCCGGCCACACCCATGGGCTGAACCCCGCCGGAGAACGGCGGAGTTCGGCCCTCTGCCGTGAGCCCTCGGCTATGAGCCCTCGGCTATGAGGTGGTCGAACTCCCCGTCCTTCACGCCGAGGAGCAGCGCCTCTATCTCGGCCGGCGTGTAGACCAGCGCCGGCCCGTCGGGATGGCGCGAATTGCGCATCGCCACATCCCCGTCGGGCAGTTTCGCGAACTCCACACAGGAACCCTGGGAGTTGCTGTGTCTGCTCTTCTGCCAGACGACTCCGCGAAGCTCTGTGGCCGCCATGCCGTTGTACACGTGGTGCACAGGACGCTCCCCGAGTTGCAAGGTGCAAGTGTCAACTGTCTCGGATCATAGCTGTGTTCAATTTCCCCTGCATGAGCGGATGCATGCGCAGATGCACGTGCACGGGGGGTGTTCCCTCGATTACAGCTTCTCCCGGAAGAGACGGTCCATGACTCCGTTCGGCTCCCGATTCCCGGAGTTGACTCCCCCCTGCCCCTTGCGACTCACTGGTAGCTTGGACGGCCATTCGACTTCCAGGGGGAATTCCGCATGTACAAACTCGCACGTACCGGCGCTGTCGTCGCCACCGGCCTGCTGACCGCGCTCGCGCTCACCGGGTGCGGCAGCGACGGCGACAAGGACAGCGCGGACAAGGACTCCACCCCGAGCAGCGCCCCGTCGGCCCCCGCCGGCGGCTCCGCCGACACCGGGTCCGGCGACGAGGGCGGCGGCTCGGCGGGCGACCTCAAGGCGCTCGAAGGAGCCTGGGCCGGACAGACCGACGGCAAGGCCGTGGTGCTGTCCGTCGCATCCGGGAAGGCCGTCGTGGTCGCCGATTCCCACGTCTGCTCGGGCACCGCCGAGGACATGGGCGGCAAGCCGATGCTGGACCTCAAGTGCGCCGACGGCGACACGGCCCGCACGATGGGGACCATCGCGTCCAACGACGGCAAGACCGTGGTCGTCTCGTGGGAGGGCGGCGGCAAGGACACGCTCGCCAAGACCGACGCCGACTCGCTCAAGAACCTGCCCGACCTCGCGGACCTGCCGACCCCCTGACCGGGCGTCAGCCCCCGGGGTCACCGGCGTCGCCGCCACCGGGCGCCCGGGAGGACTTCGGGGCGTCCTCCAGCCCCCGGGAGAAGTCCTCCAGTGCCTCCAGCAGGAGGTCGGCCCCGTTGCGCACGACCGGGTCGCCGCCCTCCTCGGCCGCCCGCTCCTCCTCGTCCCACCGCGCCAGCGCCTCCCGGACCGCCGTCCAGTCCGGCACCCGCCGCTCCCGCACCGCCTTCGCGCCCTGCTCGGTGGCCCGGCGCAGCGCGGCGGCGAGGGGGGCGGCCGCCGGTACGGGGGTGGCACCGCCCTCCGGGAGGTGGGCCTCCATCAGCATCGCGACCCGGCCCAGCTGGGCCAGCGCGTGCTGGGTGTCGTCGGCGGCGGCGTGCGAGAGGCCCCGGTGGCGCACCGGTTCGTGCCGGGCGGTGGCGACCGCCTCCTGCCAGGCGACCCGGGCCTCGCGGGTGGCGAGCAGGGCGTGGCGGACGTCGTCGTGGCCCCGGTCGGCCGGATCGGCGTACTGATCGACGACCGAGGCGGCGTAACGGCCGTCCTCCTTCAGCCAGTCACCGAGCCGGTTGCGCAGTCTCGGGGTCTCCCAGGCCGGATAGACGGCGTACGAGACCATCGCCAGCAGCCCGCCGACCAGGGTGAGGACGACGCGTTCGAGCACGGTCTGCGACCAGTCGTCGCCGGCCATGCCGAGCAGGAAGACGACGTACGCGGCGACGCACGCCTGGCCGACCGCGTAGCCGGTGCGCATCAGCAGATACATCAGCAGGGCGCAGACCACCGCGAAGGCGGCGGAGAGGCCGGTGCCGGGGTGCGCGGCCTGCACGATCGCGGTCGCGAGGAAGACCCCGACGACGGTGCCGCCGAACCGGGCCACGGACCGTGCGTACGTCTGGGAGAACTCCGGCCGCATCACCATGACGGCCGCCATCGGGGCCCAGTAGCCGTGCCCGTACGGCAGGACCCGGCCCAGCAGATAGCCGAGCGCGGCGACGGCGGCGAGCCGGACGGCGTGGCGCAGGATCGGGGAGCCGTGGTGCAGTTCGCGGCGCATCGACCTGAGCACGACCGGGACCAGCCGCAGCAGGGTGGGGCGACGCTTGTGCTCGGCGGGAGTGCGCCCGTCCCGGGGCGCGCCGAGGGCGTCGGCAGCCTCTTCCGCCCCGGCCCGCTCCTCCTTGGTGCCCTCGCCCTCGGCCGCCTCGATCACGTCGGAGAGCAGGGCCGCCAGCCGGTCGGCGGCGCGCAGCGGCGGGCCCGCGAGCAGCGCCCCGGTGTCGGGGGTCTTCAGCACGGCGACGGCGGGGGCGGGCAGCCGCACCGGGTCGCCGTTGCGGATCGCGCGGGCCGCCGCGTCGAGCAGCGCGGCGGCGGCGGACAGCAGCTCGCGGACCCGGTCGCGCTCGGGGCCCTCGGCCGGTACCCCCATCGCCGGGTCGGCCAGCGAGGCGAGCACCGGTCTGATCCGTTCGGCGACCCCGCGTGAGCCGTGCAGTTCGGCCGGGCGGCGGCGGGCCTGGCGCGGGGTGACGGAGGCGGCGCTGCGGGCCAGCATCAGCGGGACGGGGTCGAAGTGGGCGACCGGGTCGTGGCGCAGCCGGCGGGCGTAGTCGGCCTCGGCGGCCAGCGCGTCGGCCAGGGCGTCGCGCTGGGCGCCCCACCGGCGCACCGGGAGGAGCACGATCAGCGCCGCCTGGACCACCCCGCCGAAGGTGATCATCGCGGCGTGCAGGGCGGCCTCGGCGACGGAGGTGGGCAGGGTGATGGTGACGAGCATGATCGCGACGTTGGACGCGGCGATGATGCCGCCCGTCGGGCCCGCCGCCCAGGCCAGCCCCGCGACGAAGGTCCAGAGCACCAGCACGGCCATGAAGAGCAGGAGACGGGGGCCGGCGACATAGCCGATGAACGTCGACAGGCCGAGGCTCACGCCGGAGACCAGCGCGAGCACGGGACGGGGGCGCCAGCTGCGCTGGAAGGTGGCGATCGCCGCCTGGAACGCGCCGAACGCCGAGCTGGCGGCGACCACCGGCCCGAACAGCGCGAGGCCGACCCCGATGACCAGGGCCAGTCCGGCCGCGCCCCGGAGCGCGATCAGCGGTTCGAGGCGCCGCCGCTCGATCGTCAGCCCCGAGCGGGCGGTCAGCTTCAGCGCCCGGAGCCAGCTCATGAACCGAGCCTAACCGGAATTTCCCTTGTGCCCGAGTTGTCGGGACGGGGTCGCGCCGGCCGCGCGGCGGGGGTGGGGCCCGCGGCCTCGGGCGGTCCGCTCAGCCGGAGATCTCCGGCGGCGCCCCGCCCATCCTGGCCCGGTCCGCCGCCCGGGTGCCGTGCGTCCAGCCGTCCAGGTCGGTGGCGCCCCGCACCCGGGTGGTCGTGGTCCGGGGGAACATCTTCTCCGCCGCGTCCGTGACCGCCAGGTCCCGGGCGGCCAGCACGGGCAGAAGCCCCGCGTCCGCCGCGCCGGACGGTCCTGCGGCACCCTCCGCGTCGGCCTCGGCGGTGGCCCGCGCGGTGCCGTCGGCCAGCCGGCTGCCCAGCCGCTGGGCGTACGCCATCAGGAAGGACTGCCGGAAGGTCTTCGTCCGCTTGCGTCCGCCGGCCCGCTGGCCGGCCTCCGCCCGGGTCATCGCCGCGGTGCCCTGCACCAGCAGCGAGGTGTGGAGCAGTTCCACGGCGTCCAGGTCCGCCTCGAAGCCCACCACCGTCGTGAAGCCGAACTCGCTGTTCCACACCGCGCGGCAGCGGTTCGCGGCGGCGACCGCGTCCAGCAGGATCGCCTTCGCCGTCTCGTAGGGGGCGTCCACCCCGATCCGGAGGGCACCGGGGACCCGGCCGCTGTGCGTCCGGGCGGCGAGCAGGGCCTCGTCGATGCTGTGCCGGGCCATCAGCTCCTGCGCCTTGGTGGTGAGCGCCTCCGCCTCCTCGGGGAACCCGGTAGCCTCCGCCTTCGCCAGCAGCGCGCGGATCCGGGTCAGCATGCGCGGCTCGCCCTCGACGGGTGGCAGCCGAAGGGCGTCGCGGGCCGCGCCGGGCGGCGGTCCGACGGGTTCGACGGCGGGCAGCCGCAGCAGCAGCCGGTAGAGCCCCAGCAGCGCGGAGGCGTACGAGAAGCGGTCGGGACGGCCCGCCGGCGGCACCGCGGGAAGCTCGTCGAGCTGGGCCCGCCAGCGGGGCGGCAGCCGGTCGTAGCGCCGGACCTCCGCGCCGATCAGACCGGCGGCCAGACCGGCCGCGTGCTCGTCGAGGTCGCGGCGGACGAGCCGGATCACATCGGCGGGCAGCCAGCCCCGCTCCCATGCGCGCCGGACGAACTCCTCGCCGCGCCGGCGCAGCTCCGCGTCGGAGGCCGGGTCGGCGGCCAGGAGCGAGGCGCCGGTGTCCAGGCCGGTGTCGCCCTCCGAGTAGAGAGCGGCCGCGAACGCCTGGTCGATCACCGGTTCCATGAGGTCAGGGTAGGCGGGCCGGGCCCGGGGAAACCATCCACAGCCTGTGGATATCGAACGCCCGGCCGAGCCCGGTCAGGGCGCCCACGGGAGCAGGACGAGCTTGCCGCGTACGTGCCCGGCCTCGCTCAGCGCCTGCGCCTTCGCCGCGTCGTCGAGCGGGAAGGCCTCCGTGACCTCGACGCGCAGCTCCCCGTCGGCGGCGAGCCTCGCGTGCTCGGCGAGCCGTTCCCTGGACCGGGAGCCGCCCCCGGAGAAGGAGACCCCGTACTCGGCGGCGGCCGGGTCCGCGATGGTGACGATCCGGTCCGTGCCGCCGCGCAGCTCGACGGAGTCCGGCAGGGCGCCGCGCCCCGCCACGTCGAAGACCGCGTCCACACCCTGGGGAGCGGCGTCCCGCACCCGGCCGACCAGCCCCTCCCCGTACTCCACCGGGGTCGCGCCGATCACCCGCAGATAGTCGTGGTTGGCGGTGGACGCCGTGCCGATGACGGTCGCGCCCCGGGCCGCCGCCAGCTGGACCGCGGCCGAGCCGACGGCTCCGGCCGCCCCGTGCACCAGCAGGGTGTCCCCCGCGCCGACGGCCAGCTCGTCCAGGACCCGCTGGGCGGTGTTCGACGCGATGGTCAGGGCCGCCGCGTCCGGCCAGTCGAGACCGGCCGGCTTCGGGGCGACGAGGGCGGCGTCGGCCAGGGCGTATTCGGCGTACGAGCCGGTGGCGCTCCAGCCCAGCACCTCGTCGCCCTCCGCCACCCCGGTGACCCCTTCGCCCGTCCGGTCGACGACCCCGGCGAACTCGACGCCCGGGATCGCCGGCAGCGAGGTGGGGAAGACGTCCTCCATCCAGCCGCGCCGGATCTTGTAGTCCATCGGGTTCACCCCGGCGGCCATCACCTTCACCCGGACCTGTCCCGGGCCGGGGTGCGGGTCCTCGACCCGGGCGTGGTGCAGGACCTCGGGTCCGCCGAACTCCTCGAAAACGATCGCTTCCATCGTGGCTGTCCCCTCGGTCGACGCTCCGGGCCCCGCAGCAGGGTCCTGCCGATCCTCCCGCCTGCGACGCGACCGCGCACGCCGCCCCGCTGTCAGTGCCGGGTGCCAGACTCGGCCGTATGACCGAACGCTGGGCGCTGGCCGTCACGGAGAGCGGTGGCGCGCTCCTCGCCCCGCTGGACCGCGCGGGGCTGCCCGCAGGCCCGGTCCTGTCCGAACCCGACGTGGCCGAGGCGGTCCGCTCCCGGCCGGACGTCGCCCGCTGGGTGTGGCGTTCGACCGCCGAGGTCTACCCCCTGCTGCTCGCCGCCGGGGTGCGGGTCGAGCGCTGTTACGACATCGAGGTGGCCGAGTCCCTGCTGCTCGGGCACGAGGGGCGGCTCGGCGAACCCCGCTCGGCCGCCGCCGCCCACGCCCGGCTGCGGGGCGGCCCGGTGCCGCCCGATCCGCCGGCCCGGGCGGCGGTGCCGGGCTCCCAGTCCTCCCTGTTCGAACCCCCGACGGGGACGGGTCTGCCCTTCGACGCCCTCCTCGAGGTGTACGCGGCCCAGCTCGCCCGCCATGACGCGACGGACCGGCCCGGCCGGATGCGGCTGCTGACGTCCGCCGAGTCCGCGGGGATGCTGGTCGCCGCCGAGATGAACCGCGCGGGCCTGCCCTGGCGGGCCGACGTCCACCGGGAGGTGCTGCACGAACTGCTCGGCGAGCGGTACGCGGGCGGCGAGCCGCGCAGGCTGGCCGAGCTGGCCGACGAGGTGTCCGCCGCCTTCGGCCGCCGGGTCCGCCCGGATCTCCCCGCCGACGTGGTGAAGGCCTTCGCGCAGGCCGGCATCAAGGTGCGCTCCACCCGCCGCTGGGAGCTGGAGGAGCTGGACCATCCGGCGGTGGAACCGCTGGTCCGGTACAAGAAGCTGTACCGCATCTGGACCGCGCACGGCTGGAGCTGGCTCCAGGACTGGGTGCGCGACGGCCGCTTCCGCCCGGAGTACCAGCCGGGCGGCACGGTCAGCGGTCGCTGGACGACCAACGGCGGCGGGGCGCTCCAGATCCCCAAGGTGATCCGGCGGGCCGTCGTGGCCGACGAGGGCTGGCGCCTCGTCGTCGCGGACGCCGACCAGATGGAGCCGCGCGTGCTGGCCGCCATCTCCCGCGACCGGGGCCTGATGGAGGTGGCGGGCCATGACGGCGACCTCTACACGGCCCTGTCCGACAAGGCGTTCCACGGCGACCGCGACCACGCCAAGATCGCCCTGCTCGGCGCCGTCTACGGCCAGACCTCGGGGGACGGGCTGAAGAATCTGGCCGCCCTGCGCCGCAGGTTCCCAAACGCCGTCGCCTATGTCGACGACGCCGCGAAGGCGGGCGAGGAGGGCCGTCTCGTACGGACCTGGCTCGGCCGGACCAGCCCGCCGGCGGCCGGCAGCGGTGACGACGACGGGGAGGCCGGGATACCGCAGGAGGCCGACGGGCCGGGTCCGGACGGCTCCGACCGCGCGGACGGCGGCTTCACCCCCGGGTACGCCTCGTCGGACGCCCGGGCGCGCGGCCGCTTCACGCGCAACTTCGTGGTGCAGGGCAGCGCGGCCGACTGGGCCCTGCTGCTCCTGGCCGCCCTGCGGCGGTCGATCGCCGCCGCCGGGCTCCGGGCCGAACTGGTCTTCTTCCAGCACGACGAGGTGATCGTGCACTGCCCCCGGGAGGAGGCCGACGCCGTGGTGGAGGCGATCCGGGCGGCCGGTGAGCTGGCCGGCCGGACCGCCTTCGGTGAGACGCCGGTGCGCTTCCCGTTCACCACGGCGGTGGTCGAGCGCTACTCCGACGCGAAGTGAGGAGGCCGCGCCCCGGCTACCCGCGCTGCCAGAGCGCGGGGACGCTGGGCGGCTCCCAGCCCGTCTGCGCCTGGTGGCCCTGGAGGCAGCGGTAGCGCACGGAGCCGTACGTGACGACGTCACCGGCCGCGTAGGCGGTGCCGGCCGCCCAGGTGCCGCCCGGGTCGGTCGGCGGGTCCGTCGGATCGGTCGGGCCGCCACCGCTGGTGACCAGGGTCAGCCCGTACGCCTGGAGCGCCGGGTTCACCGGCTGGAAGTACGTCGTACCGCCCTGGGAGCAGTTCCCGCTGCCGCCGGAGGTGACGCCCTGGGCCTGGCTGCCGGAGATGAACGAGCCCCCGGAGTCTCCCGGTTCGGCGCACACATTGGTGCGGGTCACCCCGGAGACGGTGCCCTCCTGGTAGGTGACGCTGCTGTTGCGCTGCTGGACCGTGCCGCAGTGCCAGCCGGTGGTGGAGCCCGAGCGGCAGACCGACGAGCCCTCCAGCGCCTCGGTGGAGCCGGTGACCGTCACATCGCCGTTGCCGTAGCCGTTGACCAGCGGGCGCGGGGTCCAGTTGGTGTTCGTGGCGACCCAGGAGTAGTCGCGGCCGGGGAAGGTGGAGCCCTGGAAGGAGCCCTGCGCCTGCTGGTTGTAGCCGCTGGTGCCGACGCCCGGGGTTCCGCAGTGCCCGGCGCTGACGAAGCCGCCCTGGGTGCCGCGCCGGACGGGGAAGCCGATGGAGCAGCGCCCCGAGCCGTTCATGTAGTACGCGTCACCGCCCCGCAGATCCGCGAACGTGCGCGGACGCTCGGCGGACTGAGTGACCGTCACCAGATCGCGTGCGACCCCGGCCGCCGCGAGGAAGGTGCCGGCGGCGGCGCTCCGGCCGGCCTCGACGACGACGCGGTTGGTGCGCACGTCGACGTACCAGGCGGGTATCTCCTCCGGCGCCCGGCGCCCGGCGCAGGGCGGTCCGGTCGAGCGCGGCCTTGGCGGCGGTGAGTTCGGCCAGGCTGTGGGCGACGACCTCGGCGCGGGCCCCGGCCTTCGTGATCCGGGCGGTGTCCGCCGGGTCGGTGGTGGCGACGGTAAGCTCCGCCGCGTCGCCGCTCACCCGGGCCCCGGCGAATTTGGCGCCCAGCGAGTGCCGGAGTCCGGCGGCCGCGGCCGCCGCCCGGGACTCGCCGGCGATCCGGCCGCGCGCCTGGGCGGCGGTGAGTCCGAGGTCCCGCTGCATGGCCTTCAGCAGTCCGGGCGAGAGCGGGGCGGCTGCCCCGGCGGGGCCGGCCGGGTGGGGGACGGGTCCGGCGGACGCCGGGCCCGTCAGCCCGGCGAGCGCGAGCGCACCGGCGGCCGCGGTCGCGGTGCACGCGGCCAGGGCACGTCTGCGGAGCATGGATCTCTCCACGGAACTCTCCTTGACTTCGGGGGATTTGCCGTCAACGTAGCCGCGTACGCACCGGCTCCAGGAGATCCCGTCCGCCCCATCGCACCGCGTTATGGGGCCGGCTGTCACACGCGGGAAACAGCTTGTGGACAGGCTCCCCGGCGCCCGCCCGGCCCGAGTAGGTTCCCCTCATGCGAATAGGCCAACTGCTGGGCAGCGGACGCGACGCCGACGTATACGAACTGGACGAGGCATGGGTCCTGCGGCGCTATCGCCACGGGCTGGACGCCACCCGCGAGCTGCCCGTCATGTCCTACCTCTCGGCCTCGGGCTACCCCGTCCCCCGGCTCGGCCCGCATCCCCCCTCGGCCGGCCCCGGCGATCTGGTCCTCCAGCGGCTGACCGGCCCGACGATGCTGGAGTCCCTGCTCGCCGGGGAGACCGGCGCCGAGGAGGGCGCCGTCCTGCTGGCCGGCCTCCTCGCCGATCTGCACACCGTCCCGGCCCGGCTCTCGGCCGACCCCGAGGACCGGATCCTCCATCTCGACCTGCACCCGGACAACGTGATCCTGACGGCCGACGGGCCCGTCGTGATCGACTGGAGCAACACCGAGGAGGGCCCGCCCGCACTGGACCGGGCGATGTCGGCCCTGGTCCTGGCCCAGGTCTCCGTCGACCCGTCCGTCCCGGTGGCGGACGAGGCCCGTACGCTGCTGGCCGCCCTGGTCCCGCTCCTGGCCGCCGACGACGGCATCCCCGCCCGCCACCTCGCCGACGCCGCGGCCCGCCGCACCGCCAACCCGACGATGAGCCCGGCCGAAGTCGCCCTGATCGGCGATGCGGTGGAGCTGGTCACCGTTTTGGCGCGCTAGGGCCTGTCTTCGAACTCCCCTCGTCGCCCGGAGCGGCAGAGGGGAGTTCGAAGACAGGCCCTAGGCCCGCCGTGCCCACCCCGCCGGGCGCTCCGTGCCCGGCCGGGGCCGGCGGCCCGCCCGGGACCAGGGGGCCGGGCGGACGACGTCGGCGGGCAGGTCATCGGCGCGGTGGAAGGCCAGGGCGTGCAGGACGGCGAGGACGGCGGCGAGTTCCTCGGGGGTGGGGTCTCCGGAGAGCAGTCGGATGCTCATGCCGGCTGGTTCCCGTGCTTGCGGTGCGGGAGCGCCACCGTCTTGGTGCGGAGCATGCCCAGCCCGGCGGCGAGGACCGCGCGGGTGTCCGCCGGGTCGATGACGTCGTCGACGAGCCCGCGCTCGGCCGCGTAGTACGGGTGCATCAGCTCGGCCTTGTACTCCTTGACCAGTTGCGCACGGGTGGCCTCCGGGTCGTCGGAGGCCGCGATCTGCCGCCGGAAGACGACGTTGGCGGCGCCCTCGGCGCCCATGACCGCGATCTCGTTGGCGGGCCAGGCGTACGAGAGGTCGGTGCCGATGGAGCGGGAGTCCATGACGATGTAGGCGCCGCCGTACGCCTTGCGCAGGATCACCTGGATGCGGGGCACGGTGGCGTTGCAGTACGCGTACAGCAGCTTGGCGCCGTGCCGGATGATGCCGCCGTGCTCCTGGTCGACGCCGGGCAGGAAGCCCGGCACGTCGACCAGCGTGACCAGCGGGATGTTGAAGGCGTCGCAGAGCTGGACGAAGCGCGCGGCCTTCTCCGAGGCGTGGATGTCCAGGACCCCGGCGAGCACCATCGGCTGGTTGGCGACGATGCCGACCGTGCGGCCCTCCAGCCGCCCGAGCGCGCAGATGACATTGCCCGCCCAGTGCTCCTGCACCTCCAGGAAGTCGCCGTCGTCGAGGAGTTCCTCCACCACCCGGCGCATGTCGTAGGGGCGGGACGGGTCGGCGGGCACCAGGTCGAGCAGCGTGTCGCCGGGCCGGTCGGCCGGGTCGTCGCAGACGGCCGCGGGCGGCTCCTCTGCGCTGTTCTGCGGGAGCAGCGAGAGCAGATGGCGGACCTCCTCCAGGCAGGTCTCCTCGTCGTCGTACGCGAAGTGCGCGACACCGGAGGTCCCGGCGTGCACATCGGCGCCGCCCAGCCCGTTCTGGGTGACCTGCTCGCCGGTGACGGCCTGGATGACGTCGGGTCCGGTGATGAACATCTGGGAGGTCTCGCGGACCATGAAGACGAAGTCGGTGAGCGCCGGGCTGTAGGCGGCGCCGCCCGCGCACGGGCCGAGCATCACGCTGATCTGCGGGATGACGCCGGAGGCGCGGGTGTTGCGCTGGAAGATGCCGCCGTAGCCGGCGAGCGCGGTGACGCCCTCCTGGATACGGGCGCCGGCGCCGTCGTTGAGCGAGACGAGGGGCGCGCCGGCCGCCAGCGCGAGGTCCATGATCTTGTGGATCTTCTCCGCGTGGGCCTCGCCCAGGGCGCCCCCGAAGATCCGGAAGTCGTGGGCGTAGACGAAGACCGTGCGCCCCTCGACCATGCCCCAGCCGCCGACCACGCCGTCGGTGTGGGGGCGCCGGTCCTCCAGGCCGAAGCCGGTCGCCCGGTGCCGGCGCAGCTGCTCGACCTCCTGGAAGGTGCCGGGGTCCAGCAGCAGGGCGATGCGCTCACGGGCGGTGAGCTTGCCCTTGGCGTGCTGGCGGGCGGTGGTGGCGGCGTCGCCGGCGGCCACGGTGGCGTGCAGGCCGTTCAGTTCGGCGGTGCGGGTGGCGAGCGACAGCACGGCGGCGGGCGCCGCGAACTCCTCCTCCAGCTCCGCCGTGTCCGGCGCCTGTGCGGTGTCCCTCTGTACGGTGTCCGTTCTGCTCATGGTCCTCACGGTCCGACTCCCTTGGTTGAGAGGCCGAGGCCGCGGTAGCGGCGTGGCCAGATGCCGTGCTTGCCGGGGGCGAGAATGCCCTCCGCGTCGAGTGCGTCCTTGATGCGCTCACCGAGCCTGAGCACGGCGTGATCGTTGAACCCGTATGTCGCGGCGACCTGGTCCATGAGGGCCGGGTGGGCGCGCTGGATGCCGTATCCGGCCGCCGCCGTCGCCCGGACCAGCGCCTCGCACAGTGCGAGGGTGCGCGCCCGGTCGCCCGGGTCGAGCGGGTCGAAGAGCGCCACGAAGCGGTGGTGCAGGGCGCGGGCGCCGACCGCGAAGGCCCCCAGGTAGTCCTTTCCGTGCGCGTGGGCGAGGTCGCGCGCCAGGGTGTACTGCGCGAGGGCGTCCGCCCCGGTCGCCGGTGAGACCGGCGTCAGGTCCAGCCGGCCGCCGTCGGGCACCCAGTCGTCGGTCTCATCGGCGAACGGCCTTTCCGGGCCCGTGCGTTCGCCGGCGCGGTGGAAGCGGACACCGGGTACGGCGGCGAGCGCGTCGTGGATCACGGACCACTGGGCGTCCATGACCGAGGGGGCCCCGGTCAGCGCCCCGTACAGATGCCAGCGGCCGGTCCCTGGCTCCTCGGCCGGTGCGGTGGGCGAGGCGCCGCGCACGGTGGGGGTGTCGCCGAGGGTGCGGTCCATCAGCAGCGGGCGCAGGATGTCGACGAGCGGTCCGAGGTCCTCCTCCCGGGCGAAGGTGACGGCATAGGCGCGCCGGGCCGGCGGTTCGGGCCGCAGCCGGACCCCGAGCTTGGTGACGACCCCGAGCGCGGAGCGGGCGAACATCGGCCCCAGCGCGGGTCCGCAGCCGTACGGGGCCCAGGGCCGGGGCCCGCCGCCCGTCAGGGCCGCCGTGCCGGTGCGCACCACGTCGCCGTCGGCGAGCACGATCTCCATGCCGTACGGCGCCGCCGCCGCGTCCTCGTACCCGGCGCCGCCCGCAGAGCGCTCCAGCGCCTCGCCCAGCACGCTGCCCCAGCGCGGGCCCGCCGGGTCGGCCCGGTATTTCAGGCCGAGTTCGCCGAGCCGGGCGTCGAGGTCGTGGAAGGTGACGCCCGGCTCGACGACCGCGTAGCCGCCCGCCGCGTCGACCTCGGTCACCCGGTTCATCCGGCCGAGGTCGACGGCGACGGCCCCGGGGAGGCGGGGCGCCGCGCCGCCGTACCCCGGATCGCGGCCGGGCAGGACGGGCGAGAGCGGCACGCCGTGGCTGCCCGCGATGCGCATCACCGCCCGGACGTCCTCCACCGAGGCGGGCAGCAGCGCGGCGGACGCCGTGAAGTGCCCGGCGTCCAGGACCGGTTGCGGGTCGGCGTACCCCGCGAGCCCCACCGCGTCCCCGGTCAGCACCCACCGTTCGCCCAGCGCCGCCCGGAAGGCGGCGAGGGCCCGGGTGAATTCCCGGCCGTCCACCCCGGGCGGGAGCGGGCGGGCCCTCATGGCGTACCTGCCCCGATCCGTACCGGGGACCGCTCCGACGGTGCGAACGCCTGGATCTCGATGCGTTCCCACACGCCGGAGACGGCGAACGGATCTCCGGTGGCGAACTCCTCCACCTGTTCCCGGGTCCCGGCCTCGACCACGATCAGGGAACCGACGGCGGTGATGCCGTCGCCGGCCACCAGCGGGCCGTACAGGACCGGCCGTACGGCCGCGGCGCGCAGCCGGGCCGAATGGGCCGGCCGCTGCTCCGCGCGCAGAGCGGCGGTTCCGGGTGCGTCGAGGCAGTGGATCGCCCACAACATGTGCTTCTCCTCTGGCTGTCGGGGCCCGGACCGGGCGGTGGGCCCCTCGGTCGGCGGTCGTCAGGCGGCGCGCTCGCCGCTCTCGGCGGGCGCCGACTGCTCGCGGAGCCGGGTCAGTTCACTGACCACGGCCTGGCGGGCCGCGAGCTTCTCCTGCTTGGCGCTGAACTTCTCCGGGATGACCCGGTACTCGGCCTCGACGACGCTGGCGAGCTTCTCCCCGTGGTGGAAGCCGATGCGGCACCGGAAGACCGATCCGACCGGGGTCCTGCTGTGCTCGAGCAGTTCGTACTGGGCGGTCGCGGGCAGCGGGAAGACGAAGCTGTGGAAGGTGGAGCCGACCGAGCTGATGACGAACCGGGTCCGCTCGGGGCCGGTCACGAAGAACTGCTCGGTGACCGCCGTCCACAGCTGGCGGGCCGCCTCCAGCAGGGTGATGGCCGGGATGTGCTGGCCGGTGAGGTGGTCCTCCAGCACCTCGACACGCTCGTCGATGACGAGATCGGCGACGAACCGCTTCTCCCCGATCTGGCCCACCGGGCCGATCAGGACGTTCTTGGCGTCGTGCTTGTGGGTGAGCCGCTGCTCGGCCGGCTCGGGGACCCCGGCCTTGCCGAGCGAGACGGCCGGTCCGTGCTCCTCGGCCAGCGCCCGTATCTCCGCGAGCTGTTCGGCGCTGAGTCCCTGGCCGATGCTGACCGAGAGGTTCTCGGCCAGCTCCCCGGCCCGCAGCCGGGCGAGCAGTGCGGAGACCGGGATGGTCCCGCGGTTGGCGAGGAAGTCCTCGAAACGGTCTCCCACGGCGATGAGTGCTTCGTGCGACATATCGATCCCTCCAAGGGTGTGGGGCGGGTTCGCCGGCCGGGGCGGAGCCCGGGTCCGGGTGGTCAGACGGCGGTGGCGGCGAGGTTCTCGACGGTGCGGACGTAGGCGTCGGACAGCGCGCCGACGGTGCGGACGTCGGAGATGACGTACTCCTCCTCGAAGGGGTCGACGCCGAGCTCCATCTCCAGCTGGATGACGAGGCGGGCCAGCAGCAGGGAGTTGAGCCCCAGCTCGTGCAGGAACTCCGCGCCGGTGAGCGTGGGGTGCACGGGCCGCTCGGCCTCCAGCAGCAGGGCGTTGATCTCCTGGTGGACCAGGGCGGTGATGTCGGCAGCGATCAGCATGTGATTCCTCCGTCTACGACGATTGACTGCCCGGTGATGAAAGAGGATCCGGGCGAGATGAGATAAAGCACCGCGTCGGCGATTTCGTTCATGGTGCCGAGCCGGCCGAGCGGCGTGCGCCGCTGAATGCGTTCCCGGTTCTTCTCGGTGACGTCCTCGGTCATGTCACTGTCGAAGAATCCCGGGACCAGCGAATTGACCCGGATATTGAAGGCGCCGAGTTCACGGGCCAGGCTCCGGCTGAATCCGTCGAGCCCGGCCTTGGTGGCGGAATAGACCGCCACCCCCCGGTATCCGCGAATGGCGTTGATGGACGAGATGTTCAGGATCTGGCCGCCGCCCTGCCGGGTCATGGCACGGGCGCAGGCCTGGGCGAGGGTGATCGGGGCGACGAGGTTGCTCGCGATCAGGGTCTCGGTCTGCTTCCGGGACGTGGTGAGGAAGAGCTCCTGGTGCAGCACGGCCGCGTTGTTGACGAGCAGGTCGACCCGGCCGAACCGGCGCACCACCGTGCGCACGACCCCGCGCAGCGCGTCCGGGTCGCCCAGGTCCGCGGCCTCCCAGAGGAAGCGGTCGGGCCGCTCGGCCTGGAGGTCCTTGACGAAGTCGTTGGCGGACCGGCTGAAGGTCGCCACCCGCCAGCCCTCGCCGAGCAGCCGCTCGACGAGCAGCCGGCCCAGGCCGCGGCTGCCGCCGCTGATCAGCGCGACCCGGTCCGGGGCGCTCACACCTTGCTCCGGATCTTCTTGTAGCGCTCGGAGTGCTGCGGGGCGGCGGATATCTCCACCAGCACCGGCACCTTGTACGCCTCCAGCCGGCCGGCGCAGAACTCCCGCACCCGGCGCGAGACCTCGCGCCGGTCCTCGTCCTCGACCAGCTGCACGGTGGCCTTCACCACCATGCCGGTGACCGGGCTCGGGCGGCCGCTGACGGTGGCCTCCGCGACGTTGGGAACCTCCAGCAGGACGCTCTCGACCTCGCTGGGGTAGACCTTCTCGCCGCCGACGTTGATGATCTCGGAGTCACGGCCCAGGATGCGGACCCAGTCGCCGTCGACCTCGACCACGTCCTGGGTGTTGAAGAACCCCTCGTCGTCGAAGGGCGCCGGGGCGTTGAGGTAGCCGAGCATGGCCATCTCGGAGCGGATCCACAGGATGTTGTCGATGATCCGGTGCTCGAAACCGGCGTTGCCGAGCTTCACCCAGAGCGTGTCGTCGCCCCGGGAGCGGGTCGGCAGGATGCCCAGCTCGGACAGTCCGTACGTCTGCTTGAGACGCACCCCCGGCAGCACCTCGCCCAGCCGGCGCAGCGTCTGGAGCGGCATCGGCTCGGTGCCGTACGTGATGAGGGTGAGCGAGTCGGTGGCGTACCGCTCATGGGCTCCGGAGATCAGCACCATGTTCAGGAACGTCGGGGTGGTCGGCAGGATCTGCACCCGGTGCTCGGCGATGGCCGCGAAGACGGCCTCCGGGGTGCGCTCGGCGACGGTCACCACGGTGCCGCCCTGGCTCAGGGTGTGCAGCAGGGTGTTGACGCCGCCGATGTGGTCGAGGCTGAGGAAGGACAGGATGCGCGAGGGCCGGGTCGGTTCGCCGTAGCGGGCGAGCACCTTCTCGAAGTCGAGCACCGAGGCCTTGCTGCGGCCGGTCGTGCCGGAGCTGAAGAGGACCAGGCCGGGCCGGCCGGCGTCCCGGAGCTCCTGGTAGAGCGCGTGCCCGGCAGTGCGGCCGGTGCGCTCGCAGCGGTGCACCCCGCCGGCGTCGACCCGGATGACCACCTCGACCTGCGCCACGTCCAGGAACTCCGCGCGCTTGGTGGCCGGCAGGGTGCCGAGCGGTACGACGACGGCGCCGCGCTCGATCAGCGCCAGCAGACCGGCGCAGGCCTGCGGGGAGTACGCGCCCTCCAGCGTGACGACCTCGCCGGCCCGCACCCGGTGCCGGTCGAGGAAGAGCCGCCATTCGGCGACGAGGCGCAGCAGGTCGTCGTACCGGTAACTGCGGCCCTCGAAGGCGACGGCCTCGGAATCCCGGAAGGATTCCAGTCGGGTCAGAAATGGATGGGGCATCGTTTTCTCCCGTGGCGGTTGAATTAATCGATCTCGATAACTCGAAGCTAACTCGCATCAATTCGGGACTCAATATGCCATTTATGAGCCCTCGGACGGCCGGTGCATTCGGGGTACCCGTTCGGGGTGCCCGCCCGGGGTAGCCGGAAAGGCATGTAGCGGAAGTGGCATCGACGGCGCATGCTCGACGGCGTACCGCCTTACTGCCGTGACCTGTCCTGGGATGGCAGCGGGCCGCCGAATCCGGCCGCCCCGGTGCGCCGATTTCCGGCGCGTTGCCCCCAGGAGCAGAAGTGATCCAGCAGATCCTGCCGCCCGCCGTCGCCTGCGCCGCCGCGACGGCCGACCTTCCCGACGCCCGCGTCCTGCCGGAGGAGGAGGCGCTGCTCGCGCGGTGCGTGGAGCACCGCCGCCGGGAGTTCACCACCACCCGGCACTGCGCCCGAAGTGCCATGTCGGCCCTGGGAGTCGAGCCGGCCGCGGTGCTCCCCGGCGCGAAGGGCGAGCCGCGCTGGCCCGCCGGGGTGACCGGCAGCATGACCCACTGCGACGGCTACCGGGCGGCGGCGCTGTCCCGCAGCGCGGAGTTCCACAGCGTCGGCATCGACGCCGAGCGCCACGCCCCGCTGGAGGAGTCGATGGTGCGGCACATCTCCGTGCCGTCCGAGCGCGAGCACCTGGCCGAGCTGGCCCGGCTCAGGCCCGAAGTGCACTGGCCCACCGTGATGTTCAGCGCCAAGGAGACGGTCTACAAGGCGTGGTACCCGCTCACCGGGCGCTGGCTCGGCTTCCGGGACGCCCGGCTGACCTTCGACCCGGCGGCCGGCACCTACCGGGCCCGGCTGATGGTGCCCGGCCCGGTGGTGGACGGCTCCAGGCTGGGCTGGTTCACCGGCCACTGGGCGGTGCGCGAGGGGCTGGTGCTCACCGCGATCGCGCTGCGGCGTGCGCGGTGATCCCGGTCAGCTCGGTGGCCGCCCAGGCCCCGGCGGTCCGCAGATAGCCGGGGGCCGCCGACAGCACGGGCCAGTCGAGCCGCTGGGCGTGCTCCATCAGGACCCGGTCCCCGCCGCCGACGACGACGGGACGGCCGACCGCCATCAGCATGTCGAGGTCGCTGGCGTGGTCCCCGTAACAGCTGGACTCCTCTGCGTTCAGGCCGAGTCCGTCGAGGGTCTCGCGGACGGCGTCGGCCTTGACCGAGCCGATCATCGGGCGCTCCACCTCACCGGTCAGCGTGCCGTCGGGACCCACCACCGGCTCGGAGCAGAGCACCAGGTCCGCCTCCAGGTCCTCGGCCAGCGGGTCCAGGCAGCCGCGGAACGAGCCGGAGACGAGCACCACCAGATCGCCCGCCTCCCGGTGCCTGCTGACGGCGGCCCAGGTCGAGACGGTGACGGCGGCGGGCCCGCGCCGGTACTCCTCGTACCATGCGCGCCCGGCCCGGCGGAGTTCGTCCATCGGGACCCCGGCGAACCGCCGGTAGTAGCGGCGGTTGATCTCGGAGCGGTGCACCCCGGAGTCCGCGTCGGCCCGGACCTGGGCCATCACGGCCGCGTGGCCGGAGCCGTCGTCGCCGTGGCGGGCCATCCAGAAGCGCAGGAAGTCGAACATGCTCTTGGTGTTGATGAGCGTCTCGTCGACGTCGAAGAAGGCGGCCCGGGTGGGCTTCGTGGTCATTTCCTCGTTCATGAGGTTCGTCGCGTGATTCATGGCGTCGTTCACCAGCCGGATTCGTAGGGGGAGGCCGGCGCGTGGGTGGCGGCCGGCGTAACGGTGGTGGTGCGTACGGCGGCGGCGCCGCACAGCCCCTCGCGCAGCGCCCGGGCGGCGGCCAGGGTGCGGTTGGGGCAGTTGAGCTTGGCGAGGATGTTCGCCACCAGCCGCTTCGCCCCGTGCTCGGAGATCCGCAGACGGCGGCCGATCTGCTTGTTGCTGAGCCCGTCCACGACGAGGGTGAGCGCCTCGCGCTCGCGCGGCGTGAGCCGGGGCGCGGCGGGGACCTCGCGGGCCCCCCGGCCGGCCAGCTCCAGCAGGCCGCGGGTGAGCTCGGCGGGTATGCGGACCTCCCCGGCGCGCATGGCGCCGAGCATGTCGCCGAGGGCCGCCGCGTCGAGGCCGTCGGAGAAGAGCAGGGAGGCGCCGGCGACGGAGGCGACCCGGTCGAGGTCCACGGACCGGGTGTCCGGCAGCAGGAGGAGCACCCGGACGCCGTACGCGGCGACGCGGTGCAGTACGGAGTCGCTGTCCAGGTCCGCCGGCTCCGGGACGATCAGGAGGAGGTCGGTCCTCGGGTCGTGCACGGCGTCCACGGCGGCCGACAGCTCCGCGAACGCGCGGCAGCTGCCGACGAGGCCGACGGAGGTGAGCATGCCCTCCAGGCCGTAGCGCTGGAGGTCGTCACGGACGGCCAGGATGACGTCGAGCTTCTCGGAGACGGCAGGTGCGGCGGTGTGTGCGGCGGCGTGCGAGGTGGTGTGCGATGTGGTGTGTACCGGCGGAGCGGCGACTGCGAGAGCCGCGCGGTTCTGCGACATTGCCCTTACCCCCATGGGTCCTTGTCGGTGACCGCTGGGGCCACCCGTATGCAAGGAACGCTAGACGCGCGAAGGGCCGTGGAGGCCGTCACTGCCTCCTACTCCGGGTGGCCGCGGACCGAAAGTAGTAGCCGGATACCTCGGGGGTATCCGGCCGGCGGGGGGTACGGGGACGGTTCGGGCCGCAGAGGCGGTTCAGGCCGCGGGGGCGGCGGCCGGGACGCCGGACAGCGCCTGGCGGGCGAAGGCCACCACATGGGCGCGCAGGTCGAGACCGCCGTCGGCGTCCGCCTCCGTGCCGATGATCAGCCGGGCGAGCTGCGGCACCGCGTTCGGCCAGGCGGCGAGCCCGATCAGGCTCAGCAGACAGGCCGCGACCTGCGGGGACGCCTCGGTCCCGAAGCTCTCGGCGAGCGCGGCGATCTTCTCCTCGTAGTGGCCCCGGCGGCGCTCCTCGTTGGGCAGGACCCCGTCGCGGTAGTGCAGCCCCTCCCAGAAGAAGAGCCTGACCAGGACCGGGTTGTCGCGGTGGAAGTCGTACACCCGTCCCACGTACTCCGCGGGGTCGTCGCCGCCCTTGAGCGGGACGGCCTCGGCGAGCTCGTCCAGTGCGCGACCCACGACGGCGTCGAACAGTTTCTGCTTGTTGCCGAAGTAGCCGTAGATGCGCTCCTTGTTCACGCCGGCCAGCTCCGCGATGCGGTCGACGCGGGCCCCGGCAATGCCGTGAGCTGCGAATTCCTCCTTCGCCGCAGCGAGGAGCCGTTCCTTGGTGTGGGTCGTGTCCGAGGTCATGACACCAGCCTAGAGCGGCTTCCGCCGAATGCCAACCAACTAGCTGGTTGACATCCAACTAGTTGGTTGGCATCGTGGAACACGTCGCCGAGGGCAGCACCACCGCCCCGGCCCCAGGACTCGCACCACCGACCGCACGATCCGCCGACCCATGGATGGGACCTCTCATGACCACCGTCGCCCGCCCCGCCGCCACCGCCGCTTCCGCCGCTTCCGCCGCTTCCGCCGCCGACAGGAATCAGCCCCGGTCCGCCGCTCCCGCGCAGCCGGTCCCGCTGCCCTCCGTCCACACCCGGGTCCTGCTCACCTGGATCGCCGTCTTCTCGGCCCTGACCGCCGTGCAGCTGGTCCTCGGCCCGTACGTCGCGGGCTTCCCCATGCTCCTGCGCACCCTGGTCATCACCGGGGTCGTCGTGCCGGCCGTCGTCTACGCCCTGGTGCCGAACCTCCTGAAGGTCCGGGCCGCGGTGCTGCGCCGCCGCCACTGAGCCGTACGGCACATGGCTGATTCCAGCCATCAATGACACGCAGTCCGCAAATCGGCTTATCCTGCACCGGTTCGACGATCAGAAATGCCGTTGAGCACGGGGGAGGAGAGCGTGATGAGAGAACAGGCCCGGAGCCGTCTCGGCAGCCGCCAGGACGGCCGGCCCGTGGACCGCTTCAGAGCGTACGAGGACGAGGTGATCGCCCTCTACCACGCCCGGCTCCGCGGGATCCACAGCCCGCTCGCCTCCGACCCGGAGGTCTGGGCCCAGTGCGAGTTGCAGGGCCGCAGGGTCTTCCGTGACTGCGCCGACAGCCTCCAGGCCGGGCTGACCGAGGTGTCCGACAGCCATATCGCCGAAGTCGTCGACCTCGGCAGCGCCCGGGTCCAGCAGGGCGTCCATCTCACCCACTCGGTGCGGGCCGGTGTCATCCTCTTCGACACCGTCCTGGAGCGCCTGCTCGAATGCACCGAGGGCGTCGAAGGCACCGAACAGGCCTACTCGGCGGCCATCCGCGCCCTCCAGCAGGGTATCGGGCGCCGCCTCGAGGTCGGCTCGATCGCCTACGACTCCTTCATGCTCGCCCGGGTCCGCGAGGTCCACGACAAGGGCCACCGCAAGCTGGCCCGCGAGATCCACGACCAGATCGGCAACTCCCTGAGCC
Organism: Streptomyces sp. ITFR-16; assembly: GCF_031844705.1. Classification (NCBI taxonomy): domain Bacteria; kingdom Bacillati; phylum Actinomycetota; class Actinomycetes; order Kitasatosporales; family Streptomycetaceae; genus Streptomyces; species Streptomyces sp. ITFR-16. The sequence goes on along the minus strand of NZ_CP134609.1, from coordinate 4,533,067 downwards.
TGGCCATGCGCCAGCTGGAGCTGTACGAGATCGGGGTCGCCCGGCAGAACGCCGACGTGCCCAAGGAGGTACGGGCCGCACAGGACGCCATCCTGGAGACCCTCGCCCACACCAGGGAACTCGTTACCGAGCTCCGCCGCCCCGCCATCACCGGCTGTCTGGAAGCGGCGCTCGCCTCCTTCGTCGCCTCCATGGGCGACGAGGGCGTGCCCGTCCAGCTCTGGGTGCGGGGGCTGGACGAATGGATACCGGCCCCGGTAGCCGAGGAGGTGTTCGTCATGGTCCGCGAGTGCCTGCGCAACTCCTTCCGGCACGCGGAGGCGGGCAACATCGTCGTCCACATCGACATCGCCCCGCACGAGATCCAGACCGAGATCATCGACGACGGCCTCGGCTTCGACGTGGAACAGGTGCTGGCCGGCGGCCGTACGAACGGCCTCACCGGCCTCCAGGAACGCACCGACCTGCTGGGCGGCACCCTGCACATCGGCTCGTCCGCGGGCCGGGGCACCCACGTCACCATCTGGATCCCCATCAAGGAGGACCGGACCCTGCGATGAACGACGCCACCCCCGAATCCGTACGGATCCTCGTCGCGGACGACCACACCCTGCTGCGCGAGGCCCTCTGCGACCTGCTGCGCTCCGAGCCCGGCTTCGAGATCGTGGCCCAGGCGGGCAACGGCGAGGACGCGATCCGGCTGGCCGCCGCCCACCGCCCCGACGTCGTGCTGCTCGACATCGAGATGCCGCGCAACGACCCCCCGGCCACCGTCCGCCGGCTGCTCCAGGGCGACCCCGGGCTGCGGATCATCGTGCTGAGCATGTACGACGGGCAGCAGCTGGTGCAGGAGCTGCTGCAGCTCGGCATCAGCGGTTATCTGCACAAGAGCACCGGCCGCGAGACGCTCATCTCGGCCGTGCGCTCCCGCGAGGGCGGCGAGCTGCGCACCGTGACCGTCTCGGTCTCCCCGCACAGCCTCCGCGCCCCGCAGCCCGCGCCCGACGGCGCCGGCGGTCTGTCCGACCGCGAGGCCGAGGTACTCACGCTGGTGGCCCAGGCCATGAGCAACCGTCAGATCGCGGTCAAGCTCGGCATCGCCGAAGGAACGATCAAGCGGCACATGCGGAACATCTTCACCAAGCTCGACGCCGTCTCCCGGATCGACGCCGTGAACAAGGCCGTGGAACGCGGGCTGCTCCCCCAGCCCGACCAGCCGCGCGGCCGCCGCTTCTGAGACGCCGTCGTGCCCCGCACACGCAGGACGTGTGCGGGGCACGAGGGCGAATTCGGCCGGCTCAGGCGGACAGCACGAGCCCGGCGAAGAGCGTCACATGGACCAGATGCTGCGTCACCATGAAGGCGCGGTACGGCGTACGGCCCCGGGCCGCGTCGCCCCGCGTGGTCCGGCAGAGCACCGCCACCACCACGGCTCCCCCGGACAGGACCACCGCCGCCGGGCCCAGCAGGGCGGCCCCGTGCGCGACCGCCGCGAGGAAACCCCCGGCGATCAGAAGGGCGCCCCCGCCGCCCACCAGCCGGGCGGTGGTGTCCCCCCAGGCGGTGACCGAGGTACGCCGGCCGGCCGCCGCGTCGCCCCGCACATGGGAGAAGTCCTTGGTCACGGCCCCCACCACGCACATCCACAGCGACATCGTGACGGCCAGTACCAGCACCGCGCCCGAGGGCCGGCCCTCCCCCGCCGCCGTCCAGCCCGCCGCGTAGGTCAGCAGCCCCATCAGCAGAACAGAGCCCGAGGTGCCGGCCGCGCTGCGCTTGAGCTGGAAGGGCGCCGCCGAGTAGGCGTAGCCGAGGAAGAGGAAGGCCAGGTCGAAGGCGATCAGCAGGACGTTGTTGCAGGCCAGCGCCGTGATGACGGAACCCGCCGCGGCGAGCCAGGTCAGCCGGGCGGCTGCCCTCGGTGACAGGTCGCCCCGGGCGATCGGCCGCCCGGTCCGGTTCACCCGGTCCTCCCGGACGTCCGACACCCCGTTGATGCCGTACGTGAACAGCGTCGCCAGCACCCAGCAGACGCCCGGCGCGATCAGCCTCGGCCCCACCCCCGCGAAACCGGCACCGGCGGAGACCGCGGCCCCCGCCAGGAAACGCATCAGAAAGACGATCTGTACGCAGCAGCGCGCCTCTTCGAGGAACAGGACCACGGCGCGCGCCGCACCTGCGATCCGCAGGGTGGAAGTCGGTGTACCGGAATTGATCTGTGCTGTGTATGCCCCCATGACCAGGGACATTAATGACGGGCCGGGGACACACACATGCCCCATCGGCGGGCTTTCCGATACCCCTTTTGGGGAAGGGGCCGTATCGGAAGGACCGCCGACGGGGCAGTCGGCACGTGGGGGGAAGCGCGGGTGCGGGGGCGTGGGGGGGGAAGCGGGCGGCGGGGGCGTCAGCGTTCCTGCTGCGCGCCGGTCACCGAGGGCAGGTTCACCAGCAGCGCGGCCAGCAGACCGATGATCAGACCGGTGAAGTGGACCTGCTGCGCGGCCCCGATGTAGATCCAGTAGCCGAAGAACATGCCGCCCGACAGGAAGAGCAGGAACAGCCCGGCGAACGCACCCAGCGCGATGTTCGCGCGCTGCGTGACGACGATGCCGGTGTCCTCGCCGCGCGCCCGGCGCACCAGCCCGTAGGCGGCGCGGGCGAGCAGGGCCACGATCAGCACCTCGTAGATGATGACGCCGATCAGCGCCGGGGTGGCCATCGACTCGGGCATCGCCCGCCACTCGAGGCCGTTGCCCCGGACCGGGTCCTTCACCAGGTCGCTCATCGTCAGCATGGAGCTGATCAGGGCCTTGTTGGTGCCGAAGTCATTGATGTTGTTGAGCGTGACCAGGCCCAGCCACAGGGTCAGGCCGCTCATCAGGAAGGCGTTGAGCGCGGCCAGCCGCGAGCGGACCGCGAGGTCCGGGCGGCCGGTGGCCTGCGGGCTCGCCATGTCCTTCGTGGTGGGCCGGTCGGCGGTCAGTGCCATGGCAGAACTCCTCGGAGCTGAAGGGGAAGGGGAACCGTTCGGTGGTCCCAGCGTGCCCGGCTTCCCGCCGCACCGGCAGCCCCTCCTTCGACCTGCCCGACCGGCCTGCCCGGACTGCCTGCCCGGCCGGCCCCGGGCGAGGTCCGCTTCGGCGCCGCTCTCAGCGGGTGTGGTTCTTGTCGATCGTGTAGTCGCTGATCCGCCACCCGGCCCCGCCCGAACCCGCCATGGCCTTGGCCGTCCAGGGCCGGCGGTCGTCCTTCGTCGCGGGAAGGGGCTTGCCCGTCGCACGCCGCACCACGATGCCTGTCACGTCGACGCAGTCGGTGATCGTGGCCGAGTGGACGGCGGAGGAGGTGTCCACCCCGGAGACCTCGGGGTCCGTCACGGGCCTCCCCTCGAAGGCGAGGCCCTGCTGGTTGTAGTAGGTGAGGGCATCGGTGATCTGCACCGTGGCGTCACCGGTCGTGTACGCGGCCGGCTTCTCCTGGGGCATGCTCCCGGAGGAGTAGGCCTCGACCTGGACGTCCCACATGCCGCGGTACGCGGCCAGGGCGTCCCGCCCGTCCGCCGCCTTCTCCTGCCGGCCGATGTCCTCACTGCCCCGACTGCCCCGGCCGGCAGTCGCCTTGGGCGCATCCGGCTCGTCACCACCCGGAGAACCACAGCCGGCCACCAGCAGGAGAAGGGCCGCAGCCGTCCCCGTACAGGCCTTCAGTCCGGTACTGCTCCCGCGCGCCATCGGACCCCCGGTCGTACGCCGTCGCCCCGAGCCCGGATGTGCGGCTGCCGTCCGGCACATGATGTGCCGTCATTCTGCATCAGCCGCACGCGCGCCGGCGCGGTCAGCCCCGCGCCCGGACCACCACCGTGATCGGGCCGACCTGGCCGAAGTACGCGCCCTCGCCGCCGTACGCGGTGTGGAAGGACTCCGACATGTGGTCGACCGTGTAGACGGCGGCCATGGCGGCGCCCTGGGCCGGGGGGTTGCCGTTGTCGGACCAGACCTCCAGGACCACGCAGTCCTGGCCGTCCCTGGCCACCACCGCGGCGGCGTGGAACTGGCTCATCTCCTTCGTGCTGTCCGGCTTCGCCGCGACGATCACGAAGGCCTGGCCGGGCTGGGGGCTCGCGGCCTCGTTGCGTTCGCCGGTGAAGCCGCGGGCCTGGCGGCGGTTGGTCGCGTCCGCCTGGCCGAACGCCTCGGCCCTGTCCTCGCCCCGGAAGCGGGTGTCGATCGTGCTGTACTCGCCGCCTCCCCACTCCAGCCGGCCCACCTGGTTGTTGATGATCTCCTCGGCGGCGTGCAGGCAGTCGAGAAGGATGGGGCCGCCGAGCCAGTAGCCGTTGTAGGTGCCGCCGCCGATCACCTGCTGCTGGTTGGTGGACCGCAGGGCGGCGGCGAGCTGCCCGGCCGGCACGTCGTCGCGGACCCACACCACCTGGTCCTCGGGCACCACGACGAACTGGCCGGTCTCCGTGACATGGACCCGGCCGAGCGCGGGGTCGTCCTGTGCGGTGTAGCGCTGGATCTGCCCGGTGCGGGCGCTCCCCGCCGCCGTGGCCGTGTCCGCCGCGTGGCCGTCGCGCACGGTGGGCGCGGTGCTCCGCATGACCCGGGTCGCGTTGGCCTCGGCGGCCTTCTCGTACGCGTCCGACGGGTCGGAGATCCGCAGTCCGCCGCCCGTGTCGGTCCCCGCGACGGGGCCGTTGCGCTGCTGGATGACGTGGGTCAGCTCATGGGCGAGCGTGTGCTTGTCGGCGCCGCCGGGCCCGATGACGATATGGCTGCCGGAGGTGTAGGCGCGGGCGCCGATCTCGGTGGCGGAGGCGCGGGCGGCGCTGTCGGTGTGCAGGCGCACCTCACCGAAGTCGGCCCCCAGCCGGCCCTCCATCTCCTGCCGTACCGGCTCCTCCAGGGGCGTGCCCGGCCGGCGCAGCACGTCGTGGACCGCGGAGCGCTGTACGGCGGGCGCCTCGTCGCGCGGATGGCCGCAGCCGTCGCCGTGCTGATGGCGGGAGCGCTGGACCATCCGTACGACCGCGCTGTTGCCCACGGTCCGTTGGAGGCCGAGCGGTGCCAACCTGCCCGAAAGGGGCGGTGATTGCTCCGGCGTTCTCGTCGTCCGGGCGGGCTGGGCGGCCGCTTCCGCCGAGTTGGCTTCCTCGCGTCGTTGCGAACCTCGCGCACGCATATGCCGCCCTCCCGGGCCGATGTGGGGGACGGAACCGAGTCCGCCCCAATTCAACCGGGCCATTCGAGTCCGTGCCCTCTACTACATGGACGAGAACGAGCCATATATCGGGCGGCGGACCGCCCGGAGGCCTCACCCCGAACCGGCGTTCCCACGTGCCCGGGGGCAGGGCGTCCCACCGGTCTCTCTCCCGGTGCAGGCCCTCTGATCAGCGACGACGGGGCGAGGGAAGGAGACGGCAGCCGGATGCCGGGGTCCGGTCGGGCACCCGAAGGGGCTTCCGGGTCCGTTTCGGCGTGACATCGCGCACACCTGTTCCCCTTCACCGGCATGCCGGTTCCGGCCTGGCCCCGGAATCTGCTCTTCTCCTATCCGAAAGATGGGAATCACATGGTCGGACACGGCCGTTCCTACGGTTTGAGTTCGCTGAGCTCGCCGCTCACATTCAGCACTTCGTGGCACTCGGAAGCCTGCTTTCCGGTGGCGGGGGTGCCGGGCTTCTGGCAGTTCACGGAAGCGGTGACGGTGGCATTTTCGGGGATCTGAATGGGGGTGACCCAGTGGTAGTCCTGGTTGCGGAACGTCTCGAGCGCGATGGTGGTGATCTTGCGCTCGCCGAAGGTGATGGTCACCACCCCTTCGTCGCCCTGGAAGTTGGCGACGACCAGGTCCGTGATGGCGAAGACCTTCCCGTCCGGGACCTTGTACGTCCCCACCTTCTCGGCGCCGCCGCCCGTCTGTACGTCGATCGTGGCCGAGCTCTGCTGGCCGCTTCCCTCGACGACGCCGGGACCGCCGTTGCCGCCTCCGGAACCCGTCGAACCGCCGCCGTCCTGACCGCCCTTGTCCTCGGGGCCGCCGGGCTGCTCACCCTTTCCGTCCTGCGTGCCCTGGCCGGTGTCCGGCTTCGCGGCCTCGCGCTGCTTCTCCTCCTGCGCCGCGTCGGTGGCGGCCTGCTTCGCCGTGCTGCGTACCGCCGGGCGGACCAGCGCGAACCAGGCGATCAGCAGCGCGAGCAGCGCGGCGAGAACCACCAGCAGCCAGCGCGGCAGGATGGGCAGTTGGACGAATTCACCGGGCAGCCGTTCGTCCTGCCCTCCCGGGACACCCGGCTGCGCCTCGGGCGCGGCATCGTCCTTCGGGGCGGCCGACACCTCGAAGGGCCAGGTCACCGGCTGGCCGAACCAGATCGGCTTGCGGGTGCGCACCCGCAGGCGCACCTCGGCCGACTCGCCCGGTTCCAGGCGGCGTTGGGCGGGGGTGATCCCGAACCGGATCTCCTCACCGGCCTGTTGCCCGGCGAACGCCACATCGACCGGCGTATTGCCGAGGTTCTGCGCGGCGATGCGGTAGCGGGCGGCCAGCCAGCCGCGCCGGCGGCGGGGCTCCAGCTCCCGGCGCAGCTCGGCGAAGGCGGCCACCGTCACCGTGGTCTCGCGGACATCGACCAGTTCGGGGTGTTCCGCCGGCAGCACCTTGACGCCCAGCGGTATCTCCCCTGCGCGGACCTCGTGGGACCGGGGCGGGGCGAGCTTGACGGTCACCACTTCGGAGGTGCCGGGGTACAGCGAGACACGCGCCGGCTCGACGGTGCTCCACGCGGCGCAGTCGCCGACCACCTCCAGCGCGTACGCCTCGACGATGTCGCTGTCGTTGCGCACGGTCAGGGTGGTGGTCGCCTCACCTCCGGGCGACACCGTCACGGTGGGGAATTCGAGTTCGGCAGATGTGGTCACGCTCCGACGCTAGGCCAGCGGGCCACCGCACCAGCAGAGACGGGAGGGCAACGGCCGGGCAAGGGCAGTGCCCCGGTGGCACACCGCCGCGCTGCCCTCGCGTATCCGGCCGCGGCCCGCGCGCCGTGAACGGCTCCGGCGGGATCCACCCCACCCTCACCCACCCTCCGCCGGATGAAACGGAACGAAACGGACAGTGAACGATGGCACCGACCGAAACGACGCGCCCCCAGGCGCCACCGAGGCAGCACCGCGCACCCCACTCCGCCTCCGCCCGCCCCACCAGGACCGCTCCCGCCGCCCCGTCGCATCCCGGCGGGCGGGTCTCCGTCGCCGTGTACGCGGGGGACCTGATCCTGCACGCCGGGGTCGTCCAGCAACTGCGCCAGCGGCCGGAGGTGGAGCTGCTCGACGAGTCGGACGCCGAGCGGGCCCAGGCGTCCCTGGTGGTCGTGGACGTGGTCGACGACTCAACGGTCCAGCTCCTGCACCGGCTTCAGCGCAACACCGCGACCCGTACCGGCCTGGTCGTCGGGTTCTTCGAGTCCGGCACGCTGCAGACGATGATCGAGTGCGGGGTGGCCGCCGTGCTGCGGCGCGCCGAGGCAGACCAGGACCGGCTGGTGCACCTGGTCACGGCGATGGCCAACGGGGAGGGTGTCCTGCCGGGTGACCTCCTCGGCAAGCTCCTCGACCATGTCAGCAGCCTCCAGCGGACCGTCCTCGACCCCCGGGGCCTCACCCTCTCCACCCTGACGACCCGGGAGGCCGACATGCTCAAGCTGGTGTCGGAGGGCTTCGACACCGCCGAGATCGCGTTGAAGACGTCGTACTCGGAGCGCACGGTCAAGAACGTGCTGCACGAGGTCGCGACGCGTTTACAGCTTCGCAACCGTGCGCACGCCGTCGGCTACGCGATGCGCAACGGCCTCATATGACAACCACCACCGGGCCGGTGTGAGCCGGCCCGCCGGGCCCGCCCCGTCCGTGCGGGCACCCGGGAAGTGAACGTACGGGGAGGTGCCGCGGCCGCAAAGGGCAGCGGCACCTTCCCCCGCTCGGGGTACTACCGGCCTGTTCTTCCCTCCGCACGCACGCGAGGCTGATGGAGCTGGGGGCCCTGGGGCGACACGCCCCGGAGCCATGAAGTACGACTGCGAGGTGGACCGTGATCGGCACCGCTGGTCCCGCCGGGAACTCCCGGCTGGGCAGACTGACGGGAGCTGTGGTGCTGTTGGTGCCGCTGCTGGTGGCGGTCTCCGGGTCCGCCCCGGGCGGCGTCACCCGGGCCGCCGCCGCCCCGGCGGACGCCGGGACCCCCCTGGCCGACACCGGGCGGATCGCCTACGCCGGTACGGAACACCGCAGCCTGGGCCGGGTGACGGGACCGCAGCAGAGCGACCCGCTCTTCGGCGCCGGGCCCGCCCACTTCGACACGGACCCCTCCGCCCGGGGCGACCGTCTCGTCTTCACCAGCCTGCGGGACGAGGCACAGCCGCAGGTCTATCTGCGCGAGGCCGACGGTTCCGTACGGAAGCTGACCACCGGCCGGGACGCCTCGCACCCCGAACTCTCCCCGGACGGACGGACCGTGGTCTTCGACTCGGCCGAGCCCGGCATCGCCGGGGCCGGGAAGCAGCGGGACCTGTGGGCCGTCGGCACCGACGGCACGGGGCTGCGCAGGCTGACCGACACCCCGGCCAACGAGGAGTGCGCGACGTTCTCGCCGGACGGCGGGCGGATCGCCTACTCCGGCGACGCGGACCCCGCAGGCCGCTGGCGGATCTACACCCGGCCCCTCGACGGCGGACCGGCGACCGCGCTCACCGACCCGGCGGCCGGTGACGCGACCGAGCCGTCCTGGAACCCGGTCGACGACGACGCCCACCGCGCCCTGATCGCGTACACGCTCCAGGCGGACGCCGAGACCGGTCCCCGGCTGCGGGTGACGGACGGAGCGGGCCGGGACGAGCCGTTCCTGAACGGCGGCGCGGCCGGCTGGCGCACCAGCGCGGCGTCCTGGCTGCCGGGCGGCGACGCGATCCTCTTCCTCAGCCCGGACCTGCCCTGCGGGTGCACCACGTTCGACAACGTCTACCGGGCGCCGTACAACTCGCAGGACCAGCCGCAGGATGTGCTGGCCGAGGACCGTTCGGTGACCGATCCGGTCTGGCTGGGCGGTCCGGACACCGGCTCCGTCGTCGTCGCGCGGACGAGCGCCCCGGCCCGGCACCTGGCGACGCTCCAGGACGTGCGGCCGGACGGCTCCGACCCCCGGGACCTGGGCCTGAGCATCCTGAAGGAGGACCCGGCGGCGGACAGCTACACCGACCCGTCGGCCGACCCGCTGTTCAACCCCGGGGAGGGCTTCGACCCCTGGACCGAGCGGCAGAACTACACGCCGGACGGCCGGCGCATCGTGGTGACCCGCTTCGAGGACACCGACGCCGGGCGCATCGAACGGATCTGGCTGGTCGACGCCGACGGCTCGAACGCCGCCGCGATGCCGCTGGCCGGGCGCGGCGAGCGCGACTGGGACACCGACCCCACCTTCTCGCCGGACGGCACCCGGCTCGCCTTCACCCGGACCTCGCCCGGCGGGGTGGGCCAGGCGTCCGGGCCGGGCCGCATCCTGATCGCGGACGCGGCCACCGGCGCGATCGTGGACGAGATCCGTCCGCCCGCAGGTCAGGCGGCGGGCGGCGACGCACAGCCGACCTGGTCGTCGGACGGCACGACGATCGCGTTCACCCGCAATCTGACGATCGACGGCAACGGCGGCAACAAGCACGTCTGGACCGCCTCCGTGGACGACCTCACCCGGCAGCAGGACCTCAGCGCCACGCTCTGCCCGGCGGGCTGCCAGGTGATCGACGACAGCCCGGCGTTCTCCCCCGACGGCCGCACCGTCGCGTTCAACCGCAAGGACGGCGGCGGCAGGGTCAACGAGCGCTCCGGCGTCCTGCTGGCCTCGCTGACGGACGGCGGCTGCCAGGTCGTGCTGCCCACCGGACTGCGGCAGGACCCGGGTGCGTGCGGCCGGGAGCTGCCCGACACCTCCGCGTCCGGCCCGTTCCAGCCGCGCGACGTGGCCTGGTCCCCGGACGGCAGCCACCTGGTGCTCAGCTCGCGCCGCGAACTCCCGGCGAACTCGCGGGAGAAGCTGAACACGCTGGACCTCTCGACCGGGGTCCTGACGCCGATCACCAAGCGGCTGCCCGGACGCCAGAAGGAGCCTGCCTACCAGCAGTCGGTCGACCTCTCGGTGACCGCGCCGCCCACCGCACCGCCCCTGACGGTCGGGACCACCACGCCCCTGACGGTCACGGTCACCAACCGGGGCCCCTCGCCCTCGCCCGGGACCACCTTCACCGTCGCCGCCCCGCCCGGGGTGCGCGTGGACCGGATGACCACACCGGCCGGCAGCTGCGGGGACGCCTCCCCGACCTGCGACCTCGGGGTGCTCGCCCCGGGCGCGAGCATCGAGGTGACCGCCGAGCTGACCGGCGTGACGACGGGCGACCAGGAGATCGGCTGGTCCGTCTCCGGGGCCGTCGTCGACCCCACCCCGACCGACAACGCGGCCGTGACCGTCGTCCCGGTCCAGGACGCCCCCGCTCCGCCGACGCCCGACCCGACACCGACGCCGACCCCGACCGTCACGTCCGTGCCGAAGCCCCCGCCGCCCGCGCCCGCGCCTCCCGCGCCCGCACCGGCTCCTGAGGCCGGGCCCGCTCTGCGGATCGTCGCGCAGCCCAGCCCCGGTTACGTAGGCGGCCGGGTCGTGGTGACGTACACCGTCCGCAACGGGCGCAACGCCCTGGCCACCGGGTTGCGGCTGCGGCTCGGGCTGCCCGCCGCGATTCCCGCAGACCCGCTGCCCGCGGGCTGCTCCGCCGGGGTCTGCGCCCTGGGCGACCTGGCACCGGGAGCGACATCGGTCGTACGGGTCGTCCTGCGGCCGGACAAGGCGCTGCGGACCACGATCGACGGGAAGCTGACCACGACCGGCACCGACGCCGATCCGAAGGACAACGCCGTGCGGGTGCCGCTGCGCATCCTTCAGCCGAAGATCATCGCCGTTCCGGCCGTCGGCAAGCCCGGATTCGTCACCTCGGTCCGGGGCAAGGACTTCCCGCCCGGCGCCCCGGTGACGCTCACCTGGAAGCCGGGGATCACCGCCACGGCCCCACCGGCCGTGGCCGGTTCGGCGCGGACGTTCATCGCGCAGCTGCTGATCCTGGTCAAGGACCAGACGGGCCCGCGCACGATCACCGCGAAGGGCCCCGGGTTCAGCCCGGTGACCACCCCGTTCCTGGTGGTGACAGGCAGCATCGGGCCGCCGGACGAAGTGGGCCGCCGGTGATCCACGAGGTCGACGAGGGGCTGCGGCTGCTGCTCGTGGAGGCCGGTCTGGAGGAGAGCGGGGTGGAGCTGGTCTTCGACGCGCCCACCCGCGACTGGTCGGCCCGGCGCAACGCCCCGACGATCAGTGTGTTCCTCCACGACATCCGCGAGGACGTCAGCAGGCGCCGTACCGGCACGGCGGAGGAGCACGACGCGGACGGGGTGATCGTCGGCTGGCGCACCCCGCCCCGCTGGTTCGAGCTGACGTATCTGATCACCGCCTGGACCAACCGCCCGCAGGACGAGCACCGCCTGCTCTCGGAGGTGCTCCGCTGTCTGATCCGCGCCGATGTGCTGCCCGCCCGGATGTGTACGGGTTCGCTGGCCGAACTCGGCCTCGCGGTCGGCCTGGAGGCGGCAGCGCCCGGGATGGACGGGCCGTCGGCCTCGGACGTGTGGTCGGCGCTGGGCGGCGAGCTGAAGGCCTCCGTCGCGCTGCGGGTCTCGGCGCCCCTGGCCGGTGAACGGACGCCCGCCGGGCCGCCGGTCACCGAGGGCCTCGTCGTGCGGTCCGCTCCCGCCGTCGACGGCGGGAGCGACGGGGACGCGGGGCGCCGGCTGCGCTACACCGGCGCCACGGATCCCGGTGCCGACGGCTTCGCCGGCACCCGCGAGCGGCTGCATCCGACGGCTCGGCGCCGACGCGGCGGCACGGCCCGGTGACGCCCCAGGACGTCCGCCCCGCGACGCCCTCGCACCCCTCGCACCTCCGCTCCACGACACCCCAGGATCCCCACGCCCCCATGCCCCAGCGCCAGGACCTCCGCGAACAGCCCCAGGACCTCCACGAACGGCCGCCCGCCGCCGACGGAACCGGCCATGAGCCGCCGCCCGCCGCCGACCCGGCCGGCCTCGCCCACCTGTGGCTGCGGCTCGCACTCGTCGAGCGGCGGGTCCGGGACGCCGTGGCCGCCCGCCGGGCCGTCGATCCGGACCCGGACGACCCGTACCGGGGCCAGTACCTCACCCCCGAGGGCGCCGAGCGCATCCTGCGTACGCCCGCCGCGGCCACCGACGAGGAGCGCGCGGAGCCCGTGCAGGAGCCGGCACCCGAGCCGCCGGCGGGCAGCCGGATCGCCGGGCTGGCACGGGCGTTCGGGCTGGCGCCGCTGGACGTCGAGCTGCTGCTCGTCGCCCTGGCGCCCGACATCGACGCCCGCTTCGAGCCGCTCTACGGCTATCTCAACGACGATCTGACCCGCCGCAGGCCCACCGTGCAGCTGGCCCTGGAGCTGTGCGGGCAGCCCATGGCGGGCCCCGCGCGCTTCCGGCTCTCCCCGTCGGCGCCGCTCGTCGCCGGCGGGCTCCTCGAAGTCACCGAGACCGAACGGCCACTGCTCACCCGGGTGCTGAAGGTCCCGGACCGGATCACCGCCCACCTCCTGGGGGACGACGAGATCGACGGCAGCCTGCACTGGCTGGTCTCCGTGGGCGGTCCGCAGCCCGCGGCCGACACCGAGCGGACGGACCGGATCGCCGCAGCCGCCACAACGGGCAGCGGACTCGTCCACCTCCTGGACCGGGGCGGCGACCCCGGCAGACTGGCCATCGACGCGCTCACCGCCACCGGCCGCCGCGCCCTCGTGGTGGACGTGGCCGCACTCGTCGCCGACCCCGCCCCGGGCCGGGCCGTCCGGACCCTGGCGACGGAGGCCCGGCTGAGCGGCGGCGGCGTCGTGCTCGGCCCGCTCGAAGCGCTCGACCCGGCGCACCCCGGCCGCGTCCGGCTGCTGCGCGACCTGTGCGCCGCCGTCGGCGGGGCCGCGCCCCTGATCACGTACGGCACCAAGGGCTGGGACCCGCTGTGGGCCGGCGAGAGCCCGGTGGCGGTGGCCGTCCCGCCGCCCCCGCCGGAGCTGCGGACCGAACGGTGGCGGTGGGCGCTCGCCACCGCCGGCCGGTCCCTCGGCGCCGGGCCGGACGCGTACGAACTCCCGGACGGGGAGCTGGAGGAGGCGATGGCCTCGTACCGGCTCGACGCGGAGCAGGTACGCAAGGCGGCCGCCGTCGCCACCCGTACGGCCGTGCTGGAGGGGCGGCCCCTGCGGGCCCACGACCTGCGCGCCGCCGTCCGCGCCCAGAACGGCGCCGGTCTCGAACGGCTCGCCCGCCGCATCGAGCCCGCGGTCGGCTGGGACGACCTGGTGCTGCCCCCGCCCACCCGTCGCCAGCTGGGCGAACTCGCGCTGCGGGCCCGCCACCGCGAACAGGTCCTCGGCAACTGGCGGATGCGGCCGGGCGGCGGCCGGGGCCGGGGCGTGATCGCCCTGTTCGCCGGGGAGTCCGGCACGGGCAAGACGATGTCCGCCGAAGTGGTGGCCGCCGAACTGGGCATGGAGCTCTACGTCGTGGACCTGTCCACCGTGGTGGACAAGTACATCGGCGAGACCGAGAAGAACCTGGAGCGGATCTTCGCCGAGGCGTCCGAGGTCAACGGCATCCTGCTGTTCGACGAGGCGGACGCGATCTTCGGGAAGCGCTCGCAGGTCAAGGACGCGCACGACCGGCACGCGAACGTGGAGTCCGCGTATCTGCTCCAGCGCATGGAGTCCTTCGACGGGATCGCCGTACTGACGACCAATCTGCGGGCCAACCTGGACGAGGCGTTCACCCGGCGGCTCGACGTGGTCGCGGAGTTCCCGATGCCGGACGTCGCCCAGCGGCTCGCGCTGTGGGACCGCTGTCTGGGGCCGGAGATGCCGCGCGACGCCGGACTCGATCTGGACTTCTGCGCCCGGCGGTTCGAGCTGGCGGGCGGATCGATCCGGGCATGCGCGGTGACGGCGGCCTATCTGGCGGCGGAGACCGGACGGCCGCTCGGCATGGAGCAGATCGTCACGGCCGTGCTCCAGGAGTACCGGAAGCTCGGACGGCTGCTGCTGGAGAGCGAGTTCGGGCCCTGGCTGAGCGGGCTGCGGAGCGCGGACACGGCCTAGGGCCTGTCTTCGAACTCCCCTCGTCGCCCGGCAGAGGGGAGTTCGAAGACAGGCCAGGGCTCTTCGTCCGGGCTGTCCCGCAGGTCGGCGCGGGTGCCCGGGAAGGCAGCGATGTTGCCCCTGGTCGGGGACCTTGGGACCTACTGCCGGGCCGTACGGCGGTGTGGACTGGACGGCGACCGAGTGGCCAGCTGAAGGAGCGAGTATGCCGTCGTACCTCACCCCGGGCGTGTACGTGGAGGAGGTGCAGTCCGGAGCGCGGCCGATCGAGGGAGTCGGCACCGCCGTGGCGGCCTTCGTCGGCTTCGCCGAGTCCGGACCGTTTCATGAGCCGACCCTGGTCACCAACTGGGACCAGTACGTCCAGACGTTCGGGTCCTTCACGGCCGGTACGTATCTGACGCACGCGGTCTACGGCTACTTCGCCAACGGCGGTGGCACCGCCTACATCGTCCGCATCGGCGGCCCCGCGCAGGGCTCCGGACAGGACGCCGTGGCGCAGGCACCGGCGCCCGCCGCGCTCGGCGGCTTCCTGATCTCGGCCCGCCCCGGGGTGAGCGGCGAGATCTCGGTGGAGATCGCCGAACCCGAGGGCGAGAACCCGCCGGAGGACAAGTTCCGGCTGCTGGTCCGCCAGGGCAGCAAGGTGGTGGAGACCTACGACGCCTCCACCCGTAAGAACGTCAAGGGCTATCTGGTCACCCAGACCCGCGACTCCAAGCTCATCGAGGTCACCGAGCAGCCGGGCGTCGCCCAGAGCCGCCCGACCGCGCAGAGCGTGGCCCTCGCCACGGCCACCGCCTCCGCACCGGCCCCCGGGAACGGCGTCGCGACGCTCGACGCCGCCGAGTACGTCGGTGACGCGGCGGCCCGCACCGGATTCGCGGGCCTGGAGTCGATCGACGAGATCACCATGGTCGCGGTGCCGGACCTGATGAGCGCCTACCAGCGCGGCGACATCGACGCCGAGGGCGTCAAGACCGTGCAGCTCGCCGTCATCTCGCACTGCGAGCAGATGGGCGACCGGGTGGCCGTCCTGGACACCCCGCCGGGCCTGAACGCCCAGCGGGTCCGCACCTGGCGCAACGACGACGCCGGCTTCGACTCCCGCTACGCGACCGTGTACTACCCCTGGGTCAAGGTCTTCGACCCGGCGACCGGCCGCAACGAGCTGGTCCCGCCGAGCGGCCATGTCTCCGGTGTGTGGGCGCGCAGCGACGGCGAGCGGGGCGTGCACAAGGCTCCCGCCAACGAGGTCATCCGCGGTGCGGTGGACCTCGAACTCCGCCTCAGCAAGGGCGAGCAGGACCTGCTCAACCCGATCGGCGTCAACTGCGTACGGGCCTTCCCCGGGCGCGGCATCCGGATCTGGGGCGCGCGGACCCTGTCCTCCGACCCGGCCTGGCGCTACCTCAACGTCCGGCGGCTCTTCAATTACCTGGAGGAGTCGATCCTCCTGGGCACCCAGTGGGTCGTCTTCGAGCCCAACGACGACCGCCTGTGGTCCAGCATCCGCCGCAACGTCACCGCCTTCCTCACCGAGGAATGGCGCCGGGGCGCGCTCTTCGGCCGGACGGCGGAGGAGGCGTTCTACGTGAAGTGCGACCGGGACAACAACCCGCAGGAGTCGATCGACCTCGGCCGGGTCGTCTGCGAGATCGGGGTCTCCCCGGTGAAGCCCGCCGAGTTCGTGGTGTTCCGCCTGGCGCAGTTCTCGGACAGCACGAGCCTCGTCGACGAGTGACCCACGCGGTCGCTCCCCCATCTCCGCCTCAGGTTTTCCGCGAAAGAAAAGGTGACATTCAGTCATGGCAGAGGGCGATGCTCTTTCCACCCACGTCTTCGGCGTCCAGCTGGGCGGCTATCTCGTCGAGTCCGTCCAGGAGATCAGCGGACTGACCGTCGAGGAGGAAGTCGTCGAGGTCCGCCAGGTCACGGCGGAGGGCAAGCAGATCATCCGCAAGCAGCCCGGCGCCCGCCAGGCCGGCGAGGTGACGATCACGCGGGGACTCGACAAGAGCAGCGAGTTCACCAAGTGGATCAAGGAAACGCTGAACAACGGCGCCGTGGACACCGCGCGCCAGAACCTCACGATCGAGATCAAGGACTCGACCGGTGAGACCGTGCGCCGCATCCAGCTGATGCAGGGCTGGGCCAGCAAGTGGGAGGGCCCGTCCCTCAAGGCCGGCGAGTCCAGCGCCGCCACCGAGAGCGTGACCATCACCTTCGAGGAGATCGTGGTCGAATGAGGCGCAGGACGGTCACGGCCGGCGGGCTGGACGAGGTACTCGACACTCTGGCGTCCACCGAGCGGGAGGCGGCCCCCGCGCCGCCGCCCGCGCAGAACCGGCCGGCCGCCCAGGAGCTGCGCACCGAGTTCGAGTTCGAGCTGCCGCGCGGTTACGTCGACGACGACGGCACCCTGCACCGGCGCGGCTCGATGCGGCTGGCGACGGCCCGCGACGAGCTGCGCCCGCAGATCGACCTGCGGGTCAAGGAGAACCCGGCGTATCTGAGCGTGGTGCTGCTGAGCCAGGTGATCACCCAGCTCGGCACCATCACGGACGTGCACGCCGGGGTCGTCGAGCGGATGTACGCCACCGACGTGGCGTTCCTCCAGGACTTCTACCGGCGGATCAACAGCGAGGGCCACACGCATGCGGCGGTGACCTGCCCGTTGTGCCACGGCTCGTTCGAGGTGGACCTCTCGGGTGGGCGCCTGGGGGAATCGTGACGTACGCGCTCCCCCGGCTGCGGGAGGAGATCGCGTACGTCGCCTATCACTTCCATTGGCAGCGTGAGGACATTCTCGACCTCACCCACGGCGAACGTCAGCAGTGGGTACGGGAGATAGCGCGGATCAACACCCGCGTCAACGAAGGCGGGTGAACGCGTGGGGCTCGGGGACTGGTTCCGCAGGGGACAGCGGCCGGCCGGGGAATCCGCCCCGTCCGGGGCGGTCGCACCCGCCGAACCGCTGCCGGCCGGCACCTCGGGACCCGACACCTCGGGGCCCGGTGACTGGGACGGCGGCTGGCGCCGGGTGGCGCCGCCGGCCGTGACGGTGGCGCGGTCGTCGATCGGCGTGAGCGACGGGCTGCGGTTCCGCTCGGGCCTCGCGTCCTGGCAGAACCCCGCGTTCGGCGGCGAACTGGGCCACGCGGTGATGCCGTCGGCGCCGGTGGGCCTGATCCACGGCGTCACCCGCCCGGCGACCGCCCGCCCCGCGGCACCCGGCAGCCCACTGCTGCTGCGTGCGGTGCGGGCGGGGGGCGATACGGAGACTGAGCCGGGGCCGGCGGTGGAGCCGGGACCGGGCACGGGGTCAGGGTCAGGGTCAGGGTCGGCATCGGCATCGCGGTCCGGGGCGCGGTCGGGATCCGGCAGCGCCCCGGCCGCCGCGCCCCGGCCCCGTAATGCGGGCCCGGCGAGCGGGGCCGACCTGCCGCCGGTACAACGGGCCGTGCTGGGTTCGGGTTCGGACGAGCCGACGGTACGGAGCTCCGAGGACCTGACCGTCCAGCGGTCCGGGACGAGGACCGGCTCTGGCTCTGGCACCGGCACGCATACGGCGGCTGGTGGGCAAGCCGACGCCGGTGGACGCCTCGCCGCGCGCGCGGCCCGTCCGGACGGCGGTGCCTCCACGACCCGCCAGGGCCCTGTGGCCACCCCTTCCGCCCCGACCGCGCCCAGCGCTTCGTCGGCTCCGCTGCCGGTACGGTCCGCCGCCCCGGCCTCGACGCCTGCCCCGGCACCGGCGCAGCCCGGCCCGGCCGCCGCACGCCCGACGGGCACCGGCCGCACCGAGAACGCCACGCCACCCTCGCGGGCCGGCTCCAGGGCAGCTCCCGTACAGAGGGCTGCCGCCGCACCTGCCGCACCTGTCACATCGGGACCGGCTGGACCGGCTGCGGCTCCCGCTCCGGAGGCCGTACGCCCTTCGGCGCGGCCCGCCGCCGTACGTCCGCACGCGGTGCGACCGTCACTGATCGTGGCCCGGCGGCCGGCGATGCAGCCGCGTACGCTCGCGGCCGTCCCGTCCACCGGCGCCCGCGCCACCGTGTCCGTACCCGTGCCCGAAGCAACTCCGCGCGGGGGCACGGACAACACCCCTGCCGTGCAGCGCAGCAGCACCGACCGCCCCACAGCACCGGAGAGGGCGAAGGCGAGCGCGCCCGAGACGGTACGCCCGGCGCTGGGCGCGCCTCTGCGTGAACTGCCCGCCGACGCGGAGCCGTTCCCGCAGCCCACCGGACCGGCCCCCGCACCGGCACCGGCCGCCGAGGCCGCCCTGCCCGTACTGCAACGGCAGCCCTCGGCCGCGCCGGCAACCCCGCCGACCGCACCGACCGCACCGAATCCGTCTGCCCCATCTGCCGCCTCACCTGCATCGCCCGCATCACCCACGCCCCAGACGCCGAAGGCCCCGCAGCGGCCCGCACCAAGCACTCCGGCCGCCCGGGCACGGGCGCGCGGCGGCATCGGCATGCCGCTCACGGCGCTGCCGCCCACCGCCGCCCCGGCAGGCAACGCGCCACTGCTCGGCCACCCGGCCCAGGTGCAGCGGCGCACGCCGTCCACCGCGCCCGCCTCGCAGCCCGCGTCCCCGTCACCGCGCCCTGCCGACGCCGAGGCGCCGACCCAACCGTCCGCACCCGCTCCGGGCCCGGACGCTCCCGCGATGCCGGTACGCGCCGGAGCGACGCCCACGCCCACGCCCGCTTCCACGCCAACGCCCGCTCCCGCGCCCGTCGTCCAGCGCGCGACGTCAACCGGATCACCCGCGCCCAGCACTCCCGCGCCGCCTCGCCCGACCGGCGAGCGCCCGGCTCCCGTACGCATCCGACCCATCGAGACACCCCGGCGGACCCCGGCGACCAGCGCCCCCGCCGGCGCCGAGCCCCGTACGGAACTCGCTCTCATCCAGCGCTCGCGCTCCCTCCTGGCGGACCGCCCGCTCAGCGTCAACACGGGTGCGGCGGAAGGCTTCTCCGGAACCGCGGCCCCCGCCCCGGCAACGTCACGTCCCGTCGTGGCCGCCAGGTGGCGGCGCGACGCCCCGGCCCCGGGGACCACGCCCTCGCGGCCGACGGAAGCGGCGACGGGCCCCGTGCCCGGGGGCGGCCGGCAGACACGTCACGCCTCGCCCGCTCCCGTACAGCGTTCCGCCGTCCGGGGCGGCACGACGCCCCCGCGCGGCACAGCCGGCACCACCCCGAGCACCCCGGCGACAGCCGCGACACCCCCGGCCCTCCGGAGCATCCGCCCCGTCGTCCAGCGGACGGCGCCCCCGGGCCTCGCCACACCCACAACACCAACAGCACCCACAGCACCCACAGCACCCACCACAGGCGCCACACCCACCCCGCCGACCGCCACACCCCGCGTCCCCGTCGTACGACTCAACCCGTCGCCCCCCGCCCCGGGCTTCCGGAGCGCGGGAGCATCCTCCGGCACCCCCGTGGCGCCCATCCAGCGGCTGCCGCTCTCAGACGCGTCCCAACCGACGCTCCCCGCACCCGGGTTGAGCGCACCCCCGCCGCCCCCGGCCGTACCGGAGCTGTCCGTACGCGTCGCGCAGAGAGCCCCCGCGCCCGGCCACGCCACCACCGCACCACCGCTCCCGAACACCGCATCGCCGTCGCCCCACGGCGCCGCCCAGGCGCAGGCCGTCCAGCGGGCGGCGACGAACGCCGGGGTCCCCGGAGGCGTGCCCGTACGCGCGGCCTCGCCCCGGCCCCAGCAGACACCGGCGGCCCCCGCACCGGCCCCTCAACCCGCACCCGCCGGACCCGACATCGAGGAACTGGCCCGGCGCCTGCTCGACCCGGTCAGCCGGCTGCTGCGGGCCGATCTGCGCCGGGGACGGGAACGGACCGGGCGGCTGTACGACGGTCGCCGCTGACGGCGGTCCGGACGGCAGGGACGAAAGAGGTGGGGAGAGGCAAGGGAGAGAAAACGGATGACGGACAACATCTTCGCGACCAGCGTGTTCTTCAAGCTCGTCATCGGAGGCAACGACCTGGGCGCGTTCCACACCTGCTCCGGGCTCGGTGCCGAGGTGGAGATGGAGCAGTACGCCGAGGGCGGCAACAACGGCTTCGCCTGGCAGCTGCCGGGCCGGATCACCTGGACCAACATCACGCTGACCAGGCCCGTCACCGCCGACACCACGAAGATCGCCCGCTGGCTGAACGAGATCATCCAGCGGGTCGAGCCCAAGGACGGCGAGATCGTCGCACTGAAGCCGGACCTCAGCCGGATCATCAGCTGGCAGGTGCTCGGCATCGTGCCGGTCCGCTGGCAGGGTCCGTCGTTCGACCCCGCCAACTCACAGGCCGCGATCGAGACGCTGGAGATCGCGCACGAGGGCCTGCTCCCGTCCTGACCGGCACAGACACCACCACCAGCACCACCACCAGCAGCAGCAGCAGAGAGGAGGAGACGGGATGGCATCCGGAGCCCGTACCAGCCGCGCCCGCGCCCAGCTGACCATCATGGAACCGCCGGCGACGGTCGGCGCCCGGCCGGGCGGCAGCCTGGCCCGGCTCACCCTCCAGTTCAACCCCGCGAAGCTCTCGCTGAGCAAGACCACCGAGTGGCGGCGGACCCCGTCCCGGATGGCGGGGCAGTCCGCGCTGCCCGAGTTCGTCGGCAGCGGGCCGCGCTCGCTGTCGCTGGAGGTCTTCCTCGACGCCACGGCCACCCACGACAACTCCGTGGAGAAGGCCGTCGAACAGCTGATGCTGGCCTGCGTCCCCACTCCGAGCAGCCTGGCGCGCAAGACGCCCGCGAGCCCGTGGGTGCGCTTCGACTGGGGTACCTCGCGCACGACGTCCTTCGACGGGGTGCTGTCCAACCTCTCCGTCTCGTACACCCTCTTCGACGTGGACGGGAAGCCGCTGCGGGCGACCTGTTCCCTGTCCATCGAGGAGGCGAGCGTCGATCCGGCCGGGCAGAACCCCACCTCCGGTTCACGCGAGGCGCGCCGCACCCATCAGGTCGTCGCGGGGGACAGCCTGCCGCTGCTGGCCTGGCAGGAGTACGGCGACGCCACCGCCTGGCGCACGATCGCGGAGGCCAACGACATCGACGACCCGATGGTGCTCGTGCCCGGCACCGAGCTGATCGTCCCCGCCACCGAAGACCCCGTCACGCCCCCGTCCGCACTGGAGGACCCCCGATGACCACCGGCGGCAGGTCGTTCGCGGCCGATCCCATCGTCGAGGCCCCCGGCGAACTCCCCCAGGTCTGGGCCGCCCAGCTGGTGAGCTGTGTCGTGGACGAGAGCGTCCGGCTGCCCGACACGGCCCTGCTCACCTACCGCGACCCGAACCACGAACTGCTCACCGCGACCGGCATCACACTCGGCACCCCGCTGAAGATCTCGGTGGCCACCGTGCAGGGGCAGGCCCGGGAGCGGCTGTTCACCGGCGAGGTGACCGCCGTCGAGCTGGACACCGACACGACCGGCTCCTTCACCGTCGTACGGGCGTCCT
The DNA here is from genome assembly GCF_031844705.1 of Streptomyces sp. ITFR-16. Lineage (NCBI taxonomy): Bacteria > Bacillati > Actinomycetota > Actinomycetes > Kitasatosporales > Streptomycetaceae > Streptomyces > Streptomyces sp. ITFR-16. The sequence continues at coordinate 4,511,302 of NZ_CP134609.1, read as the reverse complement.
CCAAGGCCCACCGCCTCCAGCGGGGCCGGAAGGTGGTGGCCTTCCGCAACATGCGGACCGCCGACATCGTCCGCAAGGTCGCCGCCGGGGCCGGGCTCTCCTGCGGGAGGGTCGAGGCCGCGCCGATCACGTACACCCAGCTCACCCAGGCCAATGTGTCGGACTGGGAGTTCCTCCAGTTCCTCGCGGAGGAGAGCGGGGCTCTGGTGCGGGTCGACGAGAAGGGGCTGCTCCAGTTCGTGAAGCCCGAGCCGGCGTCCTCGGCACCGGCGCCCACCTCGTCCGCCGACCGGAACCCGATGGTCCTGGAGTACGGACGGAATCTGCTGGCGCTGCGCTCCGTGCTGACGGGGGCGGACGGGGCGGACAACGTCGAGGTGCGCGGCTGGGACGTGAAGACCAAGACCCCGCTGGTGGCGCGGCACCCGTCGGTCCGCAGCACGACCGTCACGCCGGGGATGAGCCCGTCGGTGGCCGGCCGCGTGTTCGGCCCGGCCAGCAAGCTCACGGTGACCGACACCCCGTACCGCACCCAGGCCGAGGCCAGGGCCGTGGCGGGATCGGTGGCCGCGTCGGTGAGTTCGGGCTTCGGCGAGATCGAGGCCGTGGCGGAGGGCAACCCCCGGCTCCGGGCCGGGAAGCCGGTCGCCCTGGCCAACGTCGGGCCCGCGTTCTCCGGCCGCTACACCGCGACGGCCGCCCATCACGTCCTGGAGCCGCACGGCGGCTACCGCACGACCGTCATCGTCAGCGCCGCCACCGACCGCTCCCTGTCCGGGCTCGCCACCGGCGCCAACGCTCCCTCGCGCGGCCCGCGCATCCCCGGTCTCGCGATCGGGATCGTCACCGACATCCGCGAGGGCCGGGAGGAACGCGGCTGGGTGCGGCTGAAGTTCCCCTGGCTCGACGACACCTACGTCACCGACTGGGTGCGGACCGTGCAGTGGGGCGGCCAGGGCGGCGGCGGGGTGTTCAGCCCCGAGGTCAACGACGAGGTGCTGGTGGGCTTCGAACAGGGCCTGCTGGACAGCCCGTACGTGATCGGCGGGCTGTACAACGGTGTGGACCGGCCCTCGCCGCACGACGTCCCGCTCGTCGACCGGGCGAGCGGCAAGGTCAACCGCCGTTCCCTGGTCTCCCGTTCGGGCAACCGGGTCGAGCTGCTGGACTCCCCGCGCGGGCTGTCCGGCGTACGGCTGGCCAGCGGCGACAAGTGCCTGGAGGTCACCCTCGACCAGCGGCGCAACCGGATCGACCTGCGGGTGTCCGGCGCCGGCGGCCGGCGCACGCTCAGCTCCGTCCGGCTTTCCTCCAAGGGCATCACGCTCGACGCGGGGACCGGTGAGGTGAACGTGACCGGCCGCTCGGTCAACATCAACGGCAAGGCGCAGGTCACCGTGGACGGCGGCCTGCTCGCGGTCCTCAAGGCCAAGCTGATCCGCATCAACTGACGTACCCGACGACCCCGTTCCGTGGTTCCGGCCACCGACCCCGCCCTCTCCGAGCAAGGAGCAGCAACGATGCCCCCCGCAGCCCGCACCGGCGACTCCACCGTCCACGGCGGTGTCATCGGCACCCCGCCCCCCGGCGCCGTCGCGGTCGCCACCGTGCTGATCGGCGGCCGGCCCGCGGCCGTCACCGGGAGCCTGCACGTCTGCGTGGTTCCGCCGCACGCCGCGCTCGGACCGGGCAACGTGATCATGCCCAACCCCGCCGCCGCGCTCACCGGCGCGGTCCTGATCGGCGGACTCCCGGCCGCCCGGATGCGCGACACCACCACCTGCGGGGCCGCGATCCTGACCGGTGCGCCCAACGTCCTGATCGGGGGCCCGCTGTGAGCGGGAAGTTCATCGGCCGGGGCTGGGGATTCCCGCTGCGGGTCTCGCCCACGGGCGGCATCGGCATGGTCGAGCGCGACCAGGAGATCGAGGAGGCGATGCGGCTGATCCTCGGCACCGCGCCGGGCGAGCGCCCGATGCGGCCGGAGTTCGGCTGCGGCATCCACGACTACGTCTTCGCGCCCGGCGACGGGGCCACCGCGGGACGTATCGCCCACGAGGTCCGGGTCTCCCTGGAGCGCTGGGAGCCGCGCATCGAGGTATCCGAGGTCGTGATCGCGTTCGACCGGGTCGACGAGGGCACCCTCTACATCGATGTCCGCTACACCGTGCGCTCCACGAACGACCTGCGCAACCTCGTCTTTCCCTTCTACACGATCCCCTCCGAGGGCACGGAAGACGCAGGAGTGAGCTGATGGCACTGCCCTCCCCCAACCTGGACGACCGGCGCTTCCAGCAACTCGTGGACGAGGCCAAGCGGTACGTCCAGCAGCGCTCCCCCGAGTGGACCGACCACAACGTCTCGGACCCCGGCGTCACGCTGATCGAGACGTTCGCCTTCATGGTCGACCAGCTGCTCTACCGCCTGAACCGGGTGCCGGAGAAGAACTACGCCGCCTTCCTGGACCTGCTCGGCGTCACCCTCTTCCCGCCGTCCGCCGCCACCGCCGAGGTGGACTTCTGGCTCTCGGCGCCGCAGCCCGAGACCGTGCTGCTGCGGGCCGGGACGGAGGTCGCGACCGCGCGCGCCGAGACGGAGGAGGCGGTGGTGTTCTCCACCGCCCAGGACCTGCCCATCGTGCCCAGCGCGCTGGAACGGCTGGTCACCGCACCCGCGTCGGGTGAGCAGACCGACCGCACGGCCCTGCTCTCCGCCGGTACGGACATCCCCTGCTTCCAGGCGTCGCCCGCGCCCGGCGACGCGATGCTGTTCGGCCTGCCCACCGCCGTACCCCGCTGCATCGTCGCCGTACGGCTGGACAGCCGGGTGGAGGGCGTGGGCGTCGACCCCCGGCAGCCGCCGCTGGTCTGGGAGGCCTGGGACGGCGCCCGGTGGGTCCGGTGCGCGACGGGCGCGGACGGTACGGGCGGGCTGAACCGGCCCGGCGAGGTCATCGTGTTCGTCCCGGCCGGACACACCGCGTCCGTGGTCGCGGGCACCCGGGCGGGCTGGCTGCGCTGCCGGGTCGTCGCGGCGGAGGCGGGCCAGCCGTTCTACTCCGAGTCGCCGACGATCCGCGAGGCGGAGGTGTTCACCGTCGGCGGTACGGCGACGGTGGAGCACGCCGAGACCGTCAACGACGTCCCCCTCGGCGTCTCCGAAGGGGTCGCCGGGCAGCGGTTCTCGGTGAGCCGGCCGCCCATCCTGCTGGACGGCGAACCGCCGGCCGTCGAGGTGTCCACCGCCGAGGGCTGGGAGACGTGGACGGCGGTCGAGCACTTCGGCGCCTCCGCCCCCGGCGACCGGCATGTGCGCATCGACGCCACCTCCGGCGAGTTCGCCTTCCCGCCCGCCGTGCGCGAACCCGACGGCACGATGCGCACCTACGGCGCCGTCCCCGGGAAGGGCGCGCACCTGCGCATCCCCCGCTACCGCACGGGCGGCGGCCGCGCCGGAAACGTCGCCCGGGGCGCGATCTCCGTACTGCGCAGCTCGGTGCCGTACGTGGCCCGCGTCGAGAACCGGGAAGCGGCCGGCGGCGGGGTCGACGGCGAGACGGTGGAGAACGCCAAGCTCCGGGCGCCGAACGTGCTGCGCGTCCAGGAACGCGCCGTCACGGCCGAGGACTACGAGATCATCGCGGCCCAGGCCGCCCCCTCGGTCAGGCGGGTGCGCTGTCTGCCCGCCGTCGCCGGTGAGGCCGGCGCGGTACGCGTCCTGGTCGTGCCCGACGCGGTGGCCGACGAGGGCGACCGGCTGCGGTTCGAGCAGCTGATCCCGTCCGAACAGGTGCTCTCCGCGATCACCGCCCGGCTCGACGAACGGCGGCTGGTCGGCACCCGCCTCGTCGTGGAACCGCCCGCCTACCAGGGCATCACGGTGGTCGCCCGGCTCGTCGCGGCGGCCGGCGAGGCGGACCGCGTACGCGAGGAGGCGCTCGCCGCGCTCTTCCGCCACCTCAACCCGCTGCGCGGCGGAACGGACGGCGCGGGCTGGCCGTTCGGCAGGCCCGTGCAGTACGGGGAGGTCTTCGCCGTACTGCAACGCGTGCCGGGCGTCGGCCTGGTGGAGGAGGTCCGGCTCTTCCCGGCCGACCCGATCACCGGCCGGCGCGGCGCACCGGTCGACCGCGTCGACGTGGCCGGCAACGCCCTGGTCTTCTCCCACCAGCACCAGGTCGTGGTCACCCCGGCCGGAGCGGAGGGCCCGGCATGACCAGAGCGGCTGTACCCGGCCTCGCGAGCCGCTACCCGATCGGCGAACTGCTGCCCGCGCTGTACGCGGACGACGACCTGGCCCAGCGCTTCACGGCCGGCCTCGACACCGTCCTGGCCCCCGTCCTCTCCACCCTGGACAACCTCCCGGCCTACTTCGACCCGGGCCTCGCCCCGGCCGACTTCGTGGACTGGCTCTCCTCCTGGGTGGGCATCGGGACCGGCCCGGACCAGCCCGACGAACTGCGCCGGGCCGTCGTCGCGCGCGCGGTCGAACTCCACCGCTGGCGCGGCACCCGCCGCGGCCTCGCCGAAAGCCTCCGGCTGCGCCTGGGTGTGGAGGCGGAGATCATCGACGGCGGCGGCGCGACCTGGTCGACGGAGCCGAACGGCGAGCTTCCCCCGCCCCCCTCCGGCGAACTACTGGTACGCGTACGCCCCTTGCGCACCTCCCCCGCCCCCGTGACCGAGACCCAGGTCCTCGACATCGTCAGGGCGTCCTGCCCCGTCCACCTCACCTGCCGGGTCGAACTCCTCCCCGGCCGACCCGACCACCGAGAGGGCTGACGGCATGCGCTCCTGCCCGGCGTGCGGCACGGCCAACGGCGAGACAGACGACTTCTGCGGCAACTGCGGCACGTACCTGGGCTGGTCGGACCAGACCCCGACGAGCCCGACGCCCGAGCCGCCCCCTCCGACGACGGCACCGACCCCGGAGCCGGCCTCTCCCCCCACACCCCCGGAAGCGCCCACACCGCAGGCGGCACCCCCGCCCCCCACCGCCACTCCGACCCCCGACCCACCACGCACCACGTCCACGCGCCGCACGGCAGCCTCACTCCGCACAGCCCTCTCACGGCGCACGGTCCCGCTGCGACGCCCAGCCCCCGAGGAACCCCCCACACCGACGACAGCCACAACACCCGAACCCCAGCCGCCAACCACCCCCACACCGGACACCACAGGCACCACGAGCACCCCAGGTACCCCAGGCACCACGAGCACAACAGCGGCCACTCCCCCCACAGAGGCCACACCCACCCCACCCAGCCCACCCACCACGCCCCCCGCCGCGCCCATCGCCCCGGTGCAGCCGGCCCGCCCGGTCGCGCAGCGCCCCACCGTGCGCCCGGTGGCTCAGGAGCCCGCCCCGGAGGGCCCGCCCTGCCCGTCCTGCGGCACGCCGAACCGCCCGGAGCGCAAGTTCTGCCGGCGCTGCGCGACCCCGCTCACGCCCAGCGCAACGGCGGTACGCCTCCCCTGGTGGCGCAGGGTCTGGCCGCTGCGCCGCAAGGTACGCATCGGCTCAGGCCGCCTGCTGCGCCGGCTCCTGACCCTGTTCGTGGTGCTCGGACTGGTGCTCACGGGCTTCCTCCTGCTCCCGGCGGGCCAGTACGTCTACCAGGACGTGCGCGACAAGCTGGGCGGCACGGCGGAGATCACCCCGCAGCACGTGACCGCGAGCGCATCGGCCCCCGGCCACCCGGCGACGAACGCGACCGACGGCATCACCAACAAGTACTGGGCGGCCCCCCGCCTGGGCGACTCACTGACGTCCACGTTCGACACCCCGTTCCGCCTGGTCGGCGTGGTGGTGTACACAGGCACCTCCACCTCGGCGGAGGAATTCCACCGCCACGCCCGCCTCACCCGGGCCGACCTGCTGGTGACCACGTCGGACGGCAAGAAGCACGAGAAGAAGATGACCCTGAACGACAAACCGGGCGAACAAACGATCCGCACCGGCATCAGCAACGTCACCTCGGTCCGCCTCACCGTCCGCGCAGCAGCGGGCCACACCACCGGAGGCCCCATCGCGGTGGCCGAGGTGGAATTCTTCAAGCGGACCTGACACCCGCTCACCGCAGGACCCCGGACCTGGGGCAAAGCAAAAGCCCCAGGTCACGGCGAGTGAGTCCTGAGGCTTCTACAGAGCCGCCTTCGGGATTCGAACCCGAGACCTACGCATTACGAGTGCGTTGCTCTGGCCAACTGAGCTAAGGCGGCACGCCCTGTCGCACCATGATGCGATCAGCAGCGACGCCAAGTCTACACAGTTTCCGGGGGTGCTCCGCACCAGCCCACCGGGAGGGCGTCGGTGCAGGTCAGTGGGTGGATCGGTTGAGGTCAGGAGGGGTCAGGAGGGGTCAGGAGCACTTCTTGCCGGCCGGTGGCGGGGTGCCCTCCAGGAGGTACGTGTTGATCGCCGTGTCGATGCAGTCACTGCCTCGGCCGTACGCCGTGTGGCCGTCGCCCTCGTACGTGAGGAGGGTGCCCGAGGCCAGCTGGTCGGCCAGGGCTCGGGCCCAGGCGTACGGGGTCGCCGGGTCGCGGGTGGTGCCGACCACCACGATCGGGGCGGCGCCCTCCGCCTTGACGGGGCGGGCCGTGCCCGTGGCACGGACCGGCCAGTAGGCGCAGTTCAGGGCCGCCCAGGCGAAGCCCTTGCCGAAGACCGGGGACGCCTTCTCGAAGGACGGGAGGGCCTCGGTGACCGCCTGGGAGGAGGCGAAGGCGGGCGGGAGGTCGAGGCAGTTCACCGCGGCGTTGGCGTACATCAGGTTCGTGTACGTGCCGTTCGGCTCGCGCTCGTAGTAGCTGTCGGCCAGGGCGAGCAGGCCGGAGCCGTCGCCCTTCTGCGCGGCGGTGAGCGCCTCGCGGAGCTGGGGCCAGGCCGACTCGTCGTACATCGCGGCGATGACCCCCGTGGTGGCGAGGGACTCGGTGAGCTTGCGGGTCTCGCCGGTGTCGATCGGCTTGGCGTCCAGGTCCGTGAACAACTGCTTCAGGGCAGTCGCCGCGTCCTCGGCCGAGGTCGTGCCGAGCGGGCAGTCCGCCTTCTTCACGCAGTCCGCCGCGAAGGACTGGAACGCGGTCTCGAACCCCGCGGTCTGGCCGCGGTTCATCTCGACCGACGACAGCGACGGGTCGATCGCCCCGTCCAGAACCAGCCGGCCGGACCGGCCCGGGAACAGCCCGGCGTACGTCGCCCCCAGGAACGTGCCGTACGACGCCCCGACGTAGTTCAGGTGCTCGTCGCCGAGCAGGGCGCGCAGGATGTCCATGTCGCGGGCGGTCTCCACCGTGGAGACATGCGGAAGGATCTTGCCGGAGCGCTTCTCGCAGCCCGTGGCGAACTTCTTGAAGGCGCTGCTCAGCTCCGCGACCTCGCCGGCGTCGTCGGGGGTCTGGTCGACCTGGGTGTAGGCGTCCATCTGCGGACCGGTGAAACATTCGACCGGCTCGCTGCGCGCCACCCCCCGGGGATCGATGGCCACCATGTCGTAGCGGGCCCGCACCGGGGCGGGGTAGCCGATCGCCGCATACCCCTGGAGGTAGCCGATGGCCGATCCGCCGGGGCCGCCCGGGTTCACCAGGAGCGAGCCGATCCGCTTTCCGGGGCCGGTGGCCTTCTTGCGGGAGACCGCGAGCTTGATCTCCTCGCCGTCCGGCTTCGCGTAATCCAGCGGCGCCTTCATCGTGGTGCACTGGAATCCGGACACACCGCAGTCCCGCCACTTCAGCTGCTGCCCGTAGAACGGCTTCAGTGCCTTCGGCACGGCGGCGGGAGACGCCGTCCCCGACTCCGCGCTCGACGAGGTGTCCTTCGTCGAACCCCCGCCGCTGCAACCGGAGATGAGCAGGCCGGCAGCGGCAAGCGCGGTGGCGAGGATGCGGTACGGCCGCCTGATGTCCATCCCCGGAGCGTATCCGCCGGGCGACGACTCGCCCGATTCTCTGCTCTTTCGGGTGATTCGGCGCGCGAACGGCCGGAGCACCTCGCGACTGGTGGCCTCAGCCCGCGCGCAGCGCCATCGTCATCGCCTCCACCGCGAGCAGCGGGGCCACATTGCGGTCCAGCGCCCGGCGGCACGCGGTCACCGCCTCGATCCGGCGCAGGGTGCGCTCGGGTGTCGACGAGCGGGCGACACGGTCGAGGGAGTCCTCCGCGTCCGCGTTGGCGATGGCGATCCGCGAGCCGAACTGCAGGGCCAGCACATCGCGGTAGAAGCCGGTCAGTTCGGTGAGCGCCAGGTCCAGACTGTCGCGCTGGGTACGCGTCTTGCGGCGCTTCTGCTTGTCCTCCAGCTCTTTCATCGCCCCCGCCGTCCCCCTCGGCATCCGGCCCCCGGCGGAGGCGCCGAGCGCGGCCCTCATGTCCTCCGTCTCCTTGACGTCGACATCCTCGGAGGCCTGCTTCGCGTCGTCGGTGGCGGTGTCGATCAGCTCCTGCGCCGCCTTGAGGCAGCCCCCGATGTCCTCGACGCGCAACGGCAGCTTCAGGACCGCCGCCCGCCGGGCCCGCGCCCGCTCGTCGGTCGCGAGGCGGCGCGCCCTGCCGATGTGCCCCTGGGTCGCGCGGGCGGCAGCCGCTGCCCGCTCCGGATCGATGCCGTCGCGCCGGATCAGGACGTCCGCGACGGCGTCCACCGGCGGGGTGCGCAGCGTGAGGTGGCGGCAGCGGGAACGGATCGTGGGCAGCACGTCCTCCAGCGAGGGCGCGCAGAGCAGCCACACCGTGCGCGGCGCGGGCTCCTCGACCGCCTTCAGGAGCACGTTGCCCGCGCCCTCGGTCAGACGGTCGGCGTCCTCCATGACGATGACCTGCCACCGGCCGACCGCCGGCGAGAGCTGGGCGCGGCGGACCAGCTCACGGGTCTCCTTCACACCGATGGAGAGCAGGTCGGTGCGGATCACGTCGACATCGGCGTGCGTACCGATCAGGCTCGTATGGCACCCGTCGCAGAAACCGCAGCCCGGCGCCCCGCCCAGCGCGCGGTCCGGGCTCGTGCACTGCAGGGCGGCGGCGAAGGCCCGGGCGGCGGTGGACCGTCCGGAGCCGGGGGGCCCGGTGAACAGCCAGGCATGGGTCATCTTCGAGCCGGGCGGCACCGGCTCCCCCGTGGAGTTGGCGGTGACCAGCGCGTCCGCGTCACGGGCAGCGGCGCCGAGCTGCTCCTGCACGCGCTCCTGACCGACCAGGTCGTCCCATACGGACATCGGTCACCGCCCTTCCCGTGATGTGTGGCTCCCGCCGCGGCCGCCACGGCTGCCGTGACGTGCGTCCGCCGTGGCGTTCGTCGATCCGGCTTCCCATTGTGGAGGACGGGTCTGACAATCCCGGCACCCGGACAACCGGACGGCAGGAGTCCAGTGGCCGCCAGGCCCCGAGCAGGCCGGCCGCACCGGCGGACGGCAGGGTCCAAGCGGACCGGCCGCACCGGCGGACGGCAGGTTCCGGGCGGGCCGCCCGCGACAGCCGGCCCGCACGGACCCGATCAGCGCCTCGGCCTGCGGCCCCGGCCGGAGGACTCGGGCCCTGGGCCCTCGTCGTCGTGGTCGCCGAGCAGCTCGTCCGCCAGGGACGGCAGATCGTCCAGCGGGGTCTCCTCCGCCCAGTCCGGGCGGGGGCGCCGGGCCCGGCCCGCACGCACCTGCTGGTCCTGCACCTGGCGCGGATCCGCGTGCGGGTCGGTGATCTGCGGCAGCTCACGGGTGCGCTCGTTCTCACCCTCCGCCGCTGAGCCGGCCTGCCGCTCGTCCCGGAAGATGCCGCGCGGCACCCGGTCGGCGGGATCGGCATCCCGTACGGAACCCCTCCCCGTGTCCCCGACCGCCGGCAGCACCGTCGTCTCGTCCGCCGAACCGGGGTACCCGGACGCGTCCGAGACCTTCGGGATCATCGTCGTCTCGTCCTCGTCCGAAGGCCACGGCGCGGACGACGCAGACGACGAGGACGAGGACGACGAGCCCCCGGACCGCCGACCGGAATCGGAAGGCCGGTCCACCGGGGACGGCACCGGCTGAGTGATCTCGTTCGGGTTGACGACCGGAGTCGGCACCGTCAGCTCATTGTCCGGAGCGGACGACGAGGACGAAGACGGCGAGGACGAGGGCGACGACGTAGCCCGGGACGCCCGCGCCGCGGCCTCGGCCTCCTCCGCAGCCCGCCGCGCCCGCGCCTCTTCCGCCTCGGCCTCCGCACGCGCCGCCTCCGCAGCGGCCGCCGCATCGGCCTCGGCCTGCCGACGGGCGGCCTCGGCCCTCAGCAGGGCCTCCTCCGCCTTGCGCTGCTTCTCCAGCCGCTTGGCCTCGGCCTCCTGCCGGAGCCGGGCCTCCTCCTCGGCCTGGCGGCGCAGCCGCGCCTGCTCCGCCTCGCGGGCGGCCTCCTCCGCTTCGAGCCGGACGCGCTCCTCCTCCGCGCGCTGCCGGGCCTCCTCCGCACGCTGCCGGGCCTCCTCGGCCTGGCGCTCGGCCTCGCGACGACGCGCTTCCTCCTCCTCGCGGCGCTTGCGCTCCTCTTCCTCCGCGCGGAGCTTGGCGAGCTGCTCCTGGCGCTCGCGCTCCAGGCGCTCCTCCTCCGCCTTGCGCGCGGCCTCCTCCTCGGCGAGGCGCCTGGCCTCTTCCTCGGCGGCCTTGCGCGCCTCTTCGCGGGCCTTGATCTCGGCCTCGGAGAGCGGCAGTACCCGGTCGAGGCGGTGACGTACCACCGTGGTGATCGACTCCGGGTCCTGCCCGGCGTCCACCACCAGGTAGCGCGTCGGGTCGGCCGCGGCCAGCGTCAGGAAGCCGGAGCGCACGCGGGCGTGGAACTCGGGCGGCTCGGACTCCAGCCGGTCGGGCGCCTCGGTGAACCGTTCCCGCGCGGTCTCCGGGTCGACGTCCAGCAGCACCGTCAGATGCGGTACGAGACCGCTCGTCGCCCAGCGCGAGATCCGTGCGATCTCGGTCGGTGCCAGATCGCGGCCCGCGCCCTGGTAGGCGACGGACGAGTCGATGTAGCGGTCGGAGATGACGATCGCGCCCCGCTCCAGCGCCGGGCGCACGACCGAGTCGACGTGCTCGGCGCGGTCGGCGGCGTACAGCAGGGCCTCGGCCCGGTTGGAGAGCCCGGCCGACGACACGTCGAGCAGGATGGAGCGCAGCCGCTTGCCGACCGGGGTCGCGCCCGGTTCGCGGGTGACGGCGACCTCGTGGCCCTTGGCCCGGATCCACTCGGCCAGTGCCTCGACCTGGGTGGACTTGCCCGCTCCGTCGCCGCCTTCGAGGGCGAGGAAGAAGCCGGTCCCGGCAGGCGCGACCGCCGGGTCGCCGCCGCGCAGCGCCTCGCGCAGGTCGCGGCGGAGCGGCACCCCGGAGCGGTCGTCCGTCTTCGACAGGACGATCACGGCCACCGGCAGCAGCAGGGCGCCGGCCAGCATCAGTGTGAACGCGGCGCCGCCGTGGGCGAACACGAAGTCGCCCGCGGTCAGACGGTGGGTGCCGATGGCCGCGGCCACCAGCGGGCCGCCGACCGCGCCGAGCGCGATGAGCACCCGGACGACGGCCTGGAGGTGTTCGGTGGTCCTGGCCCGGCGGAATTCCTCGGTCTCCTGGTCGACGAGGACATGTCCGGTGCCGGCGGCGACACCCGCCGCGTATCCGGCGAGCACGGCGATCAGGACGACGGTCGCGGTGTCCGGCACCAGGCCCATGGCCAGGAGCGCGACGCCGGTGACGGCGGTGGCCAGGGAGAGCAGCCGCCGCCGCGACAGGGCGGGCAGCACCTTCTGGGCGGTACGGATGCCGACGCCGGTGCCGCCGGTCAGGGCGAGGATCAGCAGGGCGAGGGTGGCGGGACCGCCGCCCAGGTCGGTCGCGTGGAGCACGGCGACGGCGGCTGCAGCCGCGATGGCCCCGGCCACCGCCGCGCAGGTGGCGACGATCAGCGGGACGGCACCGGTGCGGCCCTTGTCCGGGCCGTGGCCGGTGGACGGCCGGCGCAGCCCCTCCAGGGGCGAGCGCGGGCGGGGCGTCTGCGAACCGGGGAGTTCCAGGAAGTACAGGGTGGAGATGGAGGCGGAGAACAGCCCGGCCGCGACGTACGAGCCGAGGGCCGCCTGATGGAAGGAGAACCAGTCCAGGCCGGAGCCCAGCAGATTGCCGACGACCGTGGCGACCAGCAGAACGGCGGCTGCGGCGGGCACGGCCGCGAAGTCCGTGCGCAGCGAGAGCCGGCGCAGCGCGTCGAGGTGGTCCGGCAGCGGGCGCACCGCGGCGCCCTCGATCGGCGGGGCGGGCAGCAGCGCGGGCGCGGCGCCGTCCTTCGCGATCGTCCACAGGCGCTCGCCGACACCGGTGACGAAGACGGTGATCAGGATCATCATGAGCGCCTTGTCGGGCGTCCAGTCGATCCACAGAGGCGCGACGACCAGCAGCGCGAGCCGCAGCCCGTCGGCGCCGATCATCAGCCACCGCCGGTCGAGCGGCCCTCCGGGCGCCGTCAGGGCCGTCAGCGGCCCCAGGAGTACGGCTCCGAAGAGCAGGGTGGAAATAATCCGGGCGCCGAACACAGCGGCGACGGCGAAGGCCGCCCCGCGGTATCCGGCTCCGAATGAGCCCTCAAGGACCGCCGCTTGCAGCGACAGCAACACCAGCACGAGAAGGGCGAGTGCATCGCCGATGCTCCCGACGAGCTGGGCGCTCCACAACCGCTTCAGCGGGGGAACACGCAACAGGGCTCGTACGGCGCGCTCGCGTGAGTCTGCGGCAAGTGTGTCGGAGGTGGGGCTCACGACCGTTGGCTGCTCGGCTCGCGTCATCCGCCCAGCCTATCGGGAGCGGACCGGTGCCCGGGGGCCGCGTCCGAACATACGACCATCGGACCTTTTTCCAGCCCCTCCGGGGTGTGAGGAGCGGGCTCCGGGACGGCGCCCGGGCCCCCGGAGACGGGGACGGACCGGAAACGCCGGACCGGCTGGACAGTCGTCCAGCCGGTCCGGCGTTCAAGGGCCGCTCACGGCCCCGGCGGCTCAGTCCTCGGAGCCCGCCGCAGAAGCGGTCTTCTTGGCCGCGGCGGCCGTCGTCTTCTTGGCGGTCGTCTTCTTGGCCGCCGTGGCCGTCTTCTTCGCGGCGGTCTTCTTGGCCGCCGTCTTCTTGGCGGGTGCCTTCTTCGCCGGTGCCTTCTTCGCCGTCTTCTTCTTGGCAGGCCCCTTGGCCCGCTTCTCGGCGAGCAGCTCGTAGCCGCGCTCCGGCGTGATGTCCTCGACGCTGTCGTCGGTGCGCAGCGTCGCGTTCGTCTCGCCGTCGGTGACGTACGCGCCGAAGCGTCCGTCCTTCACGACGACCGGGGCACCGCTCACCGGGTCGGTGCCCAGTTCCTTCAGCGGCGGCTTGGCGGCGGCGCGCCCGCGCTGCTTCGGCTGGGCGTAGATGGCGAGCGCCTCTTCGAGCGTGATGTCGAAGAGCTGGTCCTCGGAGGTGAGCGACCGCGAGTCCGTGCCCTTCTTCAGGTACGGGCCGTAGCGGCCGTTCTGCGCGGTGATCTCGACACCCTCGGCGTCCTCACCGACGACGCGCGGCAGCGACATCAGCTTCAGGGCATCGGCCAGCGTCACCGTGTCCAGCGACATCGACTTGAAGAGCGAGGCCGTGCGCGGCTTCACCGCGTTCTTGCCGGTCTTCGGGGTGCCCTCGGGCAGCACCTCGGTGACGTACGGACCGTAGCGGCCGTCCTTGGCGATGATCTGGTTCCCGCTCACCGGGTCCGCGCCGAGCTCGAAGTCGCCGCTCGGCTTGGCCAGCAGCTCCTCCGCGTACTCGACGGACAGCTCGTCGGGCGCCAGGTCCTCGGGGACGTCCGCACGCTGGTGGCCCTCGGCGTCCTTCTCGCCCCGCTCGATGTACGGGCCGTAGCGGCCGACGCGGAGCTTGATGTCGTTGCCGACGGGGAACGAGGAGATCTCCCGGGCGTCGATCGCGCCGAGGTCGGTGACGAGCTCCTTGAGCCCGCCGAGGTGGTCGCCGTCGCCGTTGCCCGCGTCGGAGGCCTTGCCGGCACCGGCCGCGTCGTCGCCCTCCTGGGCACCGAAGTAGAACCGCTTCAGCCACGGCACGGACTGGGCCTCGCCCCGCGCGATGCGGTCGAGGTCGTCCTCCATGCGCGCCGTGAAGTCGTAGTCCACGAGCCGGCCGAAGTGCTTCTCCAGCAGGTTGACCACGGCGAACGACAGGAACGACGGCACCAGGGCCGTGCCCTTCTTGAACACGTAGCCGCGGTCGAGGATCGTGCCGATGATCGACGCGTACGTCGACGGGCGGCCGATCTCGCGCTCTTCCAGCTCCTTGACCAGCGAGGCCTCGGTGTAGCGGGCCGGCGGCTTGGTCGCGTGGCCGTCCACGGTGACCTCGTCGGCGGTCAGCGCGTCGCCCTCGGCGACCTGCGGCAGCCTGCGCTCACGGTCGTCGAGCTCGGCGTTCGGGTCGTCAGCGCCTTCGACGTACGCCTTCATGAACCCGTGGAAGGTGATCGTCTTGCCGGACGCGGAGAACTCGGCGTCCCGGCCGTCGCTCGCCCGGCCGCCGATCTTGACGGTGACGGAGTTGCCGACCGCGTCCTTCATCTGGGAGGCGACGGTCCGCTTCCAGATCAGCTCGTAGAGCCGGAACTGGTCGCCGGTGAGGCCGGTCTCGGCCGGGGTGCGGAAGCGGTCGCCGGAGGGGCGGATCGCCTCGTGCGCCTCCTGCGCGTTCTTGACCTTGCCGGCGTACGTGCGCGGCTTCTCGGGCAGGTAGTTCGCCCCGTACAACTGCGTGACCTGGGCCCGGGCCGCAGAGATCGCGGTGTCCGAGAGGGTCGTGGAGTCGGTACGCATATAGGTGATGAAGCCGTTCTCGTACAGCTTCTGCGCGACCTGCATGGTGGCCTTGGCCCCGAAGCCAAGCTTCCGGCTCGCCTCCTGCTGGAGGGTCGTCGTACGGAAGGGGGCGTACGGGGAGCGGCGGTACGGCTTCGACTCGACGGACCGCACGGCGAACGCGGAGTCGGCGAGCGCGGCGGCCAGGGCGCGGGCGTTCGTCTCGTCCAGGTGCAGCGTCTGGCCGGAGGCGGCCTTGAGCCGGCCGTCCGGACCGAAGTCGCGGCCCTGGGCGATGCGGCGCCCGTCGACCGCGCTGAGGCGGGCCGTGAGCGTCGAGGGATCGGAGGCGTCACCGCTCCGGCCGGTGGCGAAGGTGCCGGTCAGGTCCCAGTACTCGGCGGAACGGAAGGCGATGCGCTCGCGCTCCCGCTCGACGACGAGACGGGTCGCGACGGACTGGACACGGCCGGCCGAGAGGCGCGGCATGACCTTCTTCCACAGGACCGGCGAGACCTCGTAGCCGTAGAGACGGTCGAGGATGCGGCGGGTTTCCTGGGCGTCGACCATGCGCTGGTTGAGCTCGCGCGGGTTGGCGACGGCGGCCCGGATCGCGTCCTTGGTGATCTCGTGGAAGACCATCCGGTGGACCGGGACCTTGGGCTTGAGCACTTCCTGGAGGTGCCACGCGATGGCTTCGCCCTCGCGGTCCTCATCGGTGGCGAGGAAGAGTTCGTCGGACTCGGCCAGCAGCTGCTTGAGCTTCCTGACCTGGGCCTTCTTGTCGGCGTTGACGACATAGATCGGCTGGAAGTCGTGCTCGACGTCCACGCCGAGCCGGCGTACCTCGCCGGTGTACTCGTCCGGCACCTCGGCGGCGCCGTTCGGGAGGTCGCGGATGTGCCCGACGCTCGCCTCGACGACGTATCCGGGGCCGAGATAGCCCTTGATCGTCTTCGCCTTGGCAGGCGACTCGACGATGACGAGTCGGCGGCCGCCCTGTGCGGTCTCGCTGGTCGGGGACAACTTCGCTCTTCTCTCCGGTCGACGCTCGGTGGGCATCCGGGCAGCGTGATGGGCGCTGCCGACAGTGCTGTCGCTGCGGAGTGTGACGGTACAACCCGCCCCCGTGTCAAACGGCAAAAGCCCGCAACGGCCACTCGAACGGTAACCCGACTTCCGCCATTCCTGCCGCCCGGCCCGCTCGGTCCGCGTTCCGCGGGGCCGCCGCCTGCGGGTTTCGGCGGCGTCATGGCTGCCCTGCGGGTGCCGGGGGCGAGGGGCGGGCGATCCGGGCGTGTTCCGGGCGGCGGGGGGGGGCCGGGGACGGGAGCGGGGTCAGATGCGGGTGAAGAACCACACCCCGAGGACGAGGAAAAGTACGCCGAACACAGTGGCGAGTGCGGTGGAGGCGACGGGGCTCACCCCGTGCGCCACCGGCGCACGGTGCAGCACACGCGCCCCCGTCCACAGCAGCAGGGCCGCGCCGAACAGCGCGAACGCCGTTCCGGCGAACACCGCGGGTCCGCTCTCCATACCCGTACGCCTCCTCTTCCCCTGGTGTCGCAGGGGCCCTGATGTCGCAGGGAGGCTCCCACCGCGGAGCGTCGCGGACGCCAACGCCGGGTGAACAGCCGGACACGGCGGCCTGGGCAGGGGCGAGGGCTTCGGCCGCTCCGGCCATGGCCGAATTCACATCACGTCGAGCGTCGCGCGCCGCCTGCTCCCCCGTTCGAACACCGCGAGCAGCGCGACGGCGAGCAGCACGTACCCCGCCCCCGTCGCGAGTTCGGCGGCGATGCCCCGGCCGTCGAGACCGGCGCCGGCGGACAACTCACGTGCGGCGTCGGCCGCGTGGGTCATCGGCAGGACGTCGCCGACGGCCCGCATCCACTGCGGCAGGTTCTCCCTCGGCACATTGGCGCCGGTCAGCAGCAGAAGGACGGAACTGGCCACGTTCGAGACGAGGAAGACATCGCGGAACCGCAGCCCCAGCGCCCCCAGCGCCAGGCCGAACGCGGAACAGCCGGCAGCGGCGGCGAGCAGCACCGCCGCCAGTCCGGGCAGCGCGTCAACCGGAATCCGGAGCCCGAGCAGCAGGCAGGCCGCAGTGAGCGTGAAGACGCTGATGACAAGGCCGTTCAGTACATACGGCAGAGCGCGGCCGAACCAGAGCGGAGCCCGCTTCCGGGGACTCAGCAGCACCGCGCCGAGCGTCCCGTACCGGCGTTCGTTGGCAACGGCCATCGTGCCGCCGTACACACAGGCGGTCGACGCGGAGACGACGGCGTTGCCGAGCAGGTAGAAGTGGTCGTCGGCGACCTGGAGCTGCCGTCCCAGGAAGACGAAGAACAGCAGTTGCAACAGCGGTCCGACCAGCAGGGTGCCGATGAACATGGGCGGCGTCGTCCAGTTGAAGAGCGCCCGGTAGGAGAGGGCGCCCCCGATCACGACGAGCCGGGACGCGGAAACGGTCCTGCGGCAGAACCCGGGGCGGGCGTTCGCGCGCTCGGCGGGCGTGGGCCCGCCTTCCATGGGTGGCGTACGGGAGGGCATGCGGCGACTCCTGAGGTGGGGCGGGAAGAGTGCGGGCGGGGCGTGCTGCGGGCGCCGGGCCTCAGGCCAGGGAGAGGGTGGCGGCGGCCCGGGCGCGCTGCTCGACGCGGCCGAGCACCAGGACGGCGGCCAGCGCGTACAGGGCCCCGAGCGCGAGGGCGACGCCCATCGGCGCCAGCACCGCACCGGCCCCCGCGCCGCCCGAGGTCGCCGCGTGCACGGC
Organism: Streptomyces sp. ITFR-16; assembly: GCF_031844705.1. Taxonomy (NCBI): domain Bacteria; kingdom Bacillati; phylum Actinomycetota; class Actinomycetes; order Kitasatosporales; family Streptomycetaceae; genus Streptomyces; species Streptomyces sp. ITFR-16. The sequence continues at coordinate 4,493,693 of NZ_CP134609.1, read as the reverse complement.
GCGCGAGCCCCAGGTGGTGGGAAGCGCCCAGGAGAACGGACGCGTCCAGTCCGGCAGCACGGTGACGGGCACGAGCATCCCGGACAGCAGCCACACGGGCGCGTCCAGCGGATTGGCCAGCGCGTTGGCGTTGCGCAGCAGCACGAACGTGGCGGCGAGCAGCAGCCCCATCAGCCCGAGCGAGAGCACACAGACCGGGACGGCCACCAGGAAGAGCAGCGGATGCGCGAAGTCCAGGGGCACGTCGAACAGCACGGCGCCCCAGATCACCGTCGCCCCCATCGCGTACGTACCGATGACGGCGGTGGCCAGGGTGATGGGCAGCAGCACGAGGGACAGCGGCGTGGGCGAGGCGACCAGCGTCTCCAGCGTGCCGAGCCAGCGCTGATTCTGTACGGCTCCCCCCGACCCGAAGAGCACCGAGGACCAGATGCCCATGAGCCCGGCGCCGACGGCGGCGGTGAGCAGCCGGTCGGGGTCGCCGGCGGCGCGGAAGAGGTAGACGGAGAGGGTCGCGTACACCAGGGGCACGAGGACGGCGAAGGTGATTTCGAGCGGTGAACGGCTCATGTACGAGACATGGGTACGCACTCCGACGGCGGTCAGGCGAAGGGCCCTGGCGAGGTTCACGCGGCGGCGCCCTCGGTGGACCCGGCGGCGGGGACGGCCCGACCGGGCACGTCCCTGTCGCTGCCCGCGCCCCCGTCCCGGTCCGCCTCCTCGACGATGGCGATGTAGGCGTCCTCCAGAGTGGGTTCGCGGGTGACGACCCGTCCGACGCGGACCCCGTCGAGCGCCGCCAGCACCTGGCCGTGCAGATCGGCGCCGCGCTCGGTCTGCACGATGACGGCCTGTCGGCTCCCCCGGTCCTCGGCGGCCACCCCGCGCACCCCCGGGACGGCCCGGATGCGGTCGAGGTGCTCCTCGCCCGCCCCGTACGCCTCGATCTCCAGGATGCCCCGCTCCTGGACCCGGGACTTGAGGCGGTCCGGGGTGCCCAGGGCCCGGATCGTGCCGCCCGCGATGACCGCGATCCGGTCGCAGAGCTCGTCGGCCTCGGCCATGTAGTGCGTGGTCAGCACCACCGTGGTGCCGCCGGCCCGCAGATCGGCGACCGTGCGCCGCAGGTCCCGCGCCGCCACCGGGTCCACGCCGATGGACGGTTCGTCGAGGAACAGGACGTCGGGCCGGTGCAGCAGGCCGCGCGCGATGTGCAGCCGCTGCCGCATCCCGCGCGAGTACCCCTCCACACGCTCCTTCTCCCGTCCGGCGAGGCCGACCAGGTCGAGCAGTTCGGCGATCCGCCGCTTCTGGTCGCGGGGTTCGACGGCGTACAGTTCGGCGAAGTAGCGCAGGTTGTCGAGGGCGGAGAGCCGGTCGTACAGGCCCCGGTCGCCGCCGAAGACGTAGCCGATCCTGCGGCGTACGGCGACGGGGTCGGACGCCACGTCGTGGCCCAGCACCCGCGCGGTGCCGGACGTGGGCAGCAGCAGGGTGTTGAGCATCTTGATGGTGGTGGTCTTGCCCGCGCCGTTGGGTCCGAGGAGCCCGAACAGCTCGCCGCGCGCCACCTCGAAGGTGACCCCGCGCACGGCCTCGGTCTCGGTGCGGCGCGGACGCAGGAAGCCGGTCCGGCTGGTGTAGGTGCGGCGCAGGTTCTTCGCCTCGATCGCAAGCATGGCGCGGACGCTAGGCGCGGCCCGGCCCCGCCCGCCATCTATTCGGGGCCCGCCGAATCCTCCCGGCCCCCGCCGCCCGCTGCCCGCCCCTCAGGACACCGCGCGCAGCACGTCCTCCCCGGACAGGAGCGCCAGCAGGGCCCGGCCGGTGTCGGTGAGCTGGTAGTACACGCTGCGGCCTATGCGGTGCCGCGTGACGACATCCGCCTCGGCGAGGACCGACAGATGCTCCGAGACCGTGCTCGGCGCGAGTCCGAGCCGGTCGGCTATCCCGGCCGTGGTTAGCGGTCCGCCGAGCTGCCGCAGGACCGAGGCGCGGCCCCGGCCCAGCAGGAGCCCGAGCCGGTCGCCGCTCTCGGGCCGCTCCGCAGGCCGCTCACGCAGCGCACCGGCGCCGCGGGCCTGGAAGGAGACCGTCAGGACCTCGGGGTCGTCGGTGGAGTAGAGCCGGCAGCCCTCGGCGAAGACGAGGGGCACGAGCAGCAGCCGCCGCTCGCCCGCCCGGTAGTCCGCGTCGATGTGCTTCGTCAGTTCGAGGACGGGCGGGGTCCACTTGGCACGGCTCTCCAGGCCGGTGAAGAGCGCGTCGACGCCCTCGGTGGCGAAGGTCCGGGCCCGGATGAGGACTTCGTCCTCGACGAGCCGGCGCATGGTGGGCCAGTGCGCGGCGAGCGCGCCTTCCCAGTACGCGGCGTACGCGTCGGCCAGCTCCGCGCACGCGGCCGCCGGATCCACGAGATAGGGGCGCACGCGGGGGTGGTCCTCCAGTCCCGCGTAGTGCTCGGCGATCCCCGCCCGTACGACCTCGTCGGGCGTGGCCCGGACCGTGTCCAGCTCCGCCTCGACCGAGGTGGCCCCGACCGGCCGGGGCAGCAGGAAGTCCGGGAAATCGTGCGGGCCGTCGATCAGCAGCCGCAGCGCGTGCGTCCGGTCGTCCTCCCGCAGCACCTCGCGGGCGCGCACCACCCACTCCTCGTAGGGCCGGGAGGGGGTGCGGTGCGGCATCGCGAGATGCAGGCTGCAGAAGGCGTCCCACAGCGGGCTGATGGCGATCCGGGTCGCGCCGAGCGACGCCTCGTCCAGCTCGATACGGATCATCCGGCCACCTGTCCGGCCGGGGGCACCGGGTCGAGGAAGCCCTCCTCGACCAGCAGCCGGATGGCCTGCGGGGTCCGGTCGCGCAGGAGCACCGGGTCCTCGTTCATCAACTGGGCGATGGCGTCCAGGATCCGGCCGGCGGGCAGCGAGCCGTCGCACACGCCCGCGAAACCGGCTCCGACCGCGTCGACCTTCGTGGCCCGGCGCATCCCTCGGTTCTGACGCAGCACCACATGCTCCGGGTCCTCGGCGCCCGGCAGCCCCACCTGCTCCTGCACGACCTCGGCGGCCAGGGTGAAGTGCGCGGCGAGGAGCCCGGCGTCGTCCTGCTCCCGCAGGTAGTCCTGACGGGCGAAGTGCGCTTCCACAGCAGGTCCGAGGGGCTGTTCCACCGCGTGCGGCCACTCCTCGATCACGACGGAGGGTTCACCGGCGGCGGCTGCGGCGGACTTGCGCAGGGTGATCCAGCCGAAGCCGACGCCCTTCGTGCGGTGGGCCTCGAACTCGTCGAGCCAGGCGTCGTACCGCGCCGCGTACTCCTCGGGGTCCGTGCGGTGGTCGCCGCTGTCGCGCAGCCACAGCTCCGCGTACTGCGTGACGTCCTGCACCTCGCGCTGCACGATCCAGGCGTCGCAGCCGGCCGGCACCCAGGAGCGCAGCCGGTCCTGCCACTCCTCGCCCTCGGTGTGCTGCCAGTTGGCCAGGAAGTGGGCGTAGCCGCCCTCGTTGAGCCGGTCGCCGGTCTGCTGGACCAGGGTCCGGCACAGGTCGTCACCGGCCATGCCGCCGTCGCGGTAGGTGAGCCGGGCGCCGGGCGAGATGACGAACGGCGGGTTGGAGACGATCAGGTCGTACGTCTCCCCGGCCACCGGCTCGTACAGGGAGCCCTCGCGCAGGTCGGCCGGGGCGGCACCGGACAGGGCGAGGGTGAGCCGGGTGAAGTCGAGCGCGCGGGGGTTGAGGTCGGTGGCCGTGACCCGGGTGGCGTGCTGCGCGGCGTGCAGCGCCTGGATGCCGGAGCCCGTACCGAGGTCGAGGGCGGAGCCGACGGGCCGGCGCACGGTGATCCCGGCGAGCGTGGTGGACGCCCCGCCGATGCCGAGGACGACGCCCTCCTCCCGCGAGCCGATGCCGCCCGCCCCGCCCACGGCGCAGCCCAGGTCGGAGACGATGAACCAGTCCTGGTCCTCGGGGCCGCTGTACGGCCGCACGTCGACGGTGGCGCGCACCTGGCCGTCCGCCTCGGTCAGCCAGCCGTCCGCCAGGCACTCGGCCAGCGGCAGCACGGCGGCCGCCCGGCCGGCCGGGACCGGGCGCTGGAGCAGGAACAGACGCACCAGCGTGTCGAGCGGCGCGTCACCCCGGGTGGCGCGCAGCGCCGGAACCGTCTCGCTGCGGGCGAGCGCGGCGTAGGCGGGTGCGCCGAGCAGGTCGAGGAGCCCGTCGGCGGTGAAGGCGGCGGCGAGCAGGGCTTCGCGGAGCCGGGTCGCGTGGTCGGGTGCGGGAAGGCTGGTCTTACTCACATGACCCATTGTGACGGCTCCCACTGACAACGGCAGCGGCCCGGCCGCCGCCCACTAGGGGCGCCGGGCCGTTCGTCCGTCCGCAGGACCGCGGCCGTGCGGCCGCTCGTCCGGGCGCTGCCGCCGCAGTTACGACTTCTTGCTGGGCGAGGCGGACGGGGACGCGTCCTTCGAGGGCGAGGCCTCGTTGGGGGAGCCGGCCGAGGGCGAGGCCGAGGCGGTGGGCTTCTGGCAGCCCTCCTGCTTGGCCATCGCCGTGCCGACCTCGCCGGACTGGAGCTTCTTCAGCGCCTGGTCGCCATTGGTGCTGATCTTGTTCAGCTCGTCCGCGATGCCCTTGAGACCGTCGGCGAACTTCGCCTGGTCCTTCGTGTCGAGGGCGTCGACCTTCTTCTGCAGGTCCGCGTAGGCCACCGAGGAGGCGTTGAGCTCCTTCACGGCCTCCTTCTGCGTGGTCTCGCCGTCGTCGACCGGCGGCGGGCCCGCCGAGTCGACGGCCGAGCCGAGCGCCTTGTACGCCTGCGAGATCTGCTTGAAGGCGGCCGAGTCGGTCTTCTGGACGTCGGCGGGCTTGCTGTTGTCCGCGGTCTGCTGCTGGATGGAGGCGTTGGCGTTCGCGATCTTCTGCAGCTGGGGCTGGACCTGGTCGCAGACCTTCTTGGCCCAGTCGTTCACCTTGTTGTCGCTGTCGTCGCTGCAGCCCGACAGCGTAAGTACCAGTACCGCACCGCAGGACAGCGCGGCCGCAAGCTTCTTGTTCACCGGATTGGTCCCTTCCAAGGCTCTCGGCCCCGGAACTTACACGCCGAGCGCCCTCCATCCGGGTGCCGGGCGTCCGATGGATGGGCTTTTGCAGCCATTTGCACCAAGCGAAATGAGGGAGATACAACTCACCCGCACGGCCCTCAGCTAGGGGAACACCTGAACGAATCACCACTCGTGCGAAGACGCCGACAGGCGGACGCGGCATCAGGATGCCGTGCCCGCCCGCGTTCTGACCGGGTGTCGTCTAGCGGCCGTGTACGCCGTGCGGCCTCCGGCTCACCGAGCGGCCGCCGGGTCCGCCGGCCTGGCCGAACCGCCCCCGTCCGGGCCGCCCTCGTCGCCCACCGCGATCCCGCGCCGCTTGGAGACGTAGACCGCGCCGACGATGACCGCGATGGCGAGCACCGCCACCACCGCGCGCACCCCCGCGCTCGCGTCCTCGCCGTAGCTGAACTGCACCACCGCAGGGGCGATGAGCAGCGCCACCAGGTTCATCACCTTGAGCAAGGGGTTGATCGCGGGCCCGGCCGTGTCCTTGAACGGATCGCCGACCGTGTCACCGATGACGGTCGCGGCATGCGCATCGCTGCCCTTGCCGCCGTAGTGACCGTCCTCGACGAGCTTCTTGGCGTTGTCCCAGGCGCCGCCGGAGTTGGCGAGGAAGACCGCCATCAGCGTTCCGGTGCCGATCGCCCCGGCCAGATACGAGCCGAGGGCCCCGACGCCGAAGGTGAATCCGACCGCGATCGGGGCCAGCACCGCCAGCAGGCCGGGGGTGGCCAGCTCGCGCAGCGCGTCCTTGGTGCAGATGTCGACGACGCGCCCGTACTCCGGCTTCTCCGAGTAGTCCATGATCCCGGGGTGCTCGCGGAACTGCCGCCGCACCTCGTGGACGACCGCGCCGGCCGACCGGGACACCGCGTTGATGGCCAGCCCCGAGAAGAGGAAGACCACCGCGGCACCCAGGATCAGGCCCACCAGGTTGTTGGGCTGCGAGATGTCCAGGCTCAGCCCCATCTCCCCGGCCGAGGCGCCGACGTCGTCGACCGCGGTGGCGATCGCGTCGCGGTAGGAGCCGAAGAGCGCCGCCGCCGCCAGGACGGCGGTGGCGATGGCGATGCCCTTGGTGATCGCCTTGGTCGTGTTGCCGACGGCGTCCAGGTCGGTGAGGACCTGGGCGCCCGCGCCCGTGACGTCACCCGACATCTCGGCGATGCCCTGCGCGTTGTCGGACACCGGCCCGAAGGTGTCCATCGCGACGATGACCCCGACGGTGGTCAGCAGCCCCGTACCGGCCAGCGCCACCGCGAAGAGGGCCAGCATGATCGACGTACCGCCGAGCAGGAACGCCCCGTACACGCCGAGCCCGATCAGCAGCGCCGTGTAGACGGCGGACTCCAGCCCGATGGAGATCCCGGCGAGCACGACCGTGGCCGGCCCGGTCAGCGACGACTTGCCGATGTCCCGCACCGGGCGCCGGTTGGTCTCGGTGAAGTACCCGGTCAGCTGCTGGATCAGGGCCGCCAGCACGATGCCGATGGCGACGGCCACGAGCGCGAAGACCCTCGGGTCGCCGCCGTGCGAGGTGATGGACCTGTCGCTCACGCCGTCCAGGTCCGCGTACGAGGACGGCAGATAGACGAAGACCGCCACGGCCACCAGGACGAGCGAGATCACCGCGGAGATGAAGAACCCTCGGTTGATGGCCGTCATCCCGCTGCGGTCGGCGCGCCGGGGGGCGACCGCGAAGATCCCGATCATCGCGGTGACCACGCCGATCGCCGGCACGATCAGGGGGAAGGCCAGCCCCGAGTCGCCGAAGGCCGCCTTGCCGAGGATGAGCGCGGCGACCAGGGTCACGGCGTACGACTCGAAGAGGTCGGCGGCCATGCCCGCGCAGTCCCCGACGTTGTCGCCCACGTTGTCGGCGATGGTGGCGGCGTTGCGCGGGTCGTCCTCCGGGATCCCCTGCTCCACCTTGCCGACCAGGTCCGCACCGACATCGGCGGCCTTGGTGAAGATGCCGCCGCCGACCCTCATGAACATCGCGATCAGGGCCGCGCCGAGTCCGAAGCCCTCCAGCACCTTGGGCGCGTCGGCCGCGTAGACGAGGACGACGACGGACGCCCCCAGGAGCCCCAGACCCACGGTGATCATCCCGACCACGCCGCCCGTACGGAAAGCGATCTTCATCGCTTTGTGCGAAACGGTGGTGAGATCCTTTTCCGGTTCACCCTCCGCCGGGGTCGCCTCACGCGCGGCGGCAGCCACCCGGACATTGCTCCGTACGGCGAGCCTCATCCCGATGTATCCAGTGGCCGCCGAGAAAAGCGCACCCACCAGGAAAAACACCGAACGGCCCGCCCGCTGCGACCAGTCGTCGGCCGGAAGCAGAAGAAGAAGGAAGAAGACCACGACGGCGAAGACGCCGACCGTGCGCAACTGCCGGGCCAGATAGGCGTTCGCACCTTCTTGGACGGCTGCCGCGATCTCCTTCATACGGTCGGTGCCCTCACCGGCCGCCAGCACCTGGCGCACCAGCAGCTGGGCGACCAGCAGTGCGGCGACGGCGACGACCGCGACGACGATGACAATGACGCGATTGTCATCGGTGAGTACTGCGGCCGCGAGAGTGGTGGGTGGGTCGGAACTTACGGAAAACTGTGTCAGTTCTGCCAGTGGTGTGGTGCCGAACCCCGCCATACGTCCTCCTTGACGCTCAGCGCTCAAGACGTGGACGGATTGTAGGGAGCGGAACACGATCAAAACAGTGCGCGGGAAATGTAATTGACCTTCATCCACCGAACGGCAATTGATCGAGTTCTTCGCATGGACCAAATGCAGTAATGGCGCAGACGCATTTCTGCCGAGTCATCGATCAAGCGGAAATGAAAAAGGCCCTGCTCAGCAGGGCCCGGGGAGAGCGGATCGGCGCACCCGCCCGCGCCACCGGCGCGCTCGGGTGCCGTACGCCGCTCAGGGAAGCACGGTCGCCGGTGTCTTCGGCCAGCTCATCCGGATCACTCCGCCGTCAGCACCCGAGCGCACCTCGACGTCGTCGACCAGGCCGCTGATGACCGCGAGGCCCATCTCGTCCTCGCCGTCGCCGTCTGCGTCCGGTTCGGGCTCGTCGGGGCCCACGCCCTGGGTGTCACCGCGGCGTCCGGCGCCGGACACGGACCCGTCCGCACCGGGGCCCGGGACCTCGTCGCCGACCTCGATGGAGAACGCCTTCTCCTCCTCGGTCAGCACGACCGTGACAGGAGCGGTGATGCCGTAGCTGCGGTGCAGGCCGACGGCGCGGCTGCACGCCTCGCCCACGGCGAGTCGGACCTCGTCGAGCACGGCCTCGTCGACCCCGGCCCGGCGCGCCACGGCAGCCGCCACGAGGCGGGCCGTTCTGACGTGTTCGGGCTGGGCGCTGAAGCGGAGTTCAACGGTGGCCATGCGATCCCCCTCGAACGTACGTATGTGCATGCCGGGATCGGGCCGGTGGGCCCGGTACCCCGGCGCTGTCTCCGAAAACCGCCGGACCCGTCGTCCGGCGCGTCGGCCCGCGCCCGGCACCCGCCGGACACCGACCGGACGAAAGACGTACGGCCGGCGTTCGACGGCGACCGAACAGCTGACGGCCGGGTCGATCGCGTGAGCGAACGGCCGGCAGAAGAAGACGGCAGATAAATCTGCCGTCGACCGCCGAACGGGTGACGGACGCCCGCCGAGCACCGCCCACCGGGATCACCGGCGGCCGGTGAACGGACGCCGTCGCCCCGGCGGAACCACGCGGGAGCCGCCGTCGCCCCGACCACCGCCGGACAGGCCCTGGAGCCGGTCCGACGACGGGCCGGACGTCAGTCGGTTGCCGCGACGGCCTCGTCGACCGTGTTGTGGATCGGGAACACCTTGGTGAGACCGGTGATCCGGAAAATCTTGAGAATGCGCTCCTGGTTGCAGACCAGGCGCAGCGAGCCCTCATGGGCTCGAACGCGCTTCAAGCCGCCCACGAGCACGCCGAGGCCGGTGGAGTCGAGGAAGTCGACGCCTTCCATGTCGACAACCAGGTGGTAGCTGCCGTCATTCACCAACTCGACCAACTGCTCGCGCAGCTTGGGCGCGGTATACACATCAATCTCGCCACCGACCTCGACGACCGTACGGTCGCCACCAGGGCCGGACACATTGCGAGTCGACAAGGACAGGTCCACGGATCCTCCAGCACCTTGCTATCGAGCGGTCGCCCCTCGGTCTCCCCGACGGAGCCAGGGGACGGATCGCCAGCCGCGATGGCATTCAATCACTTACCAGCAGCCATGCACGACGCCTTGGGACCATTGTCCGTCTCGCCAGTGACACACTCGGTGCCGATGGCCAAGAATCACCGCCCCAGTCGACCCCCCGAGAGCGGGGGCTCCCGCCCCTCTCCCGACACGGTCCTCGACCGGCTCGCCGCAGGGGCGGGCCGGTCCGCGCGCATCACTCATACGGAGCACTTGCCCCCGCGTGCGGGAACCCATGCCATCTGGCCCGATCGCATCCGACCGGAAGTGATCGCGGCCATTCGGGCGGCCGGAATCGATCACCCCTGGGTCCATCAGGCGGCCGCCGCCGAGCACGCCCTGGACGGCGAATCGGTCGTGATCGCCACCGGGACCGCCTCGGGCAAGTCACTGGCCTACCTCGCCCCGGTCCTCAGCGCCCTCCTGGACGGCTCCGAGGCCCCCAACGGACGCGGGGCGACCGCGCTCTACCTCGCCCCCACCAAGGCCCTTGCAGCCGACCAGAGACGCTCGGTGAAGGACCTCGCGGCTCCACTGGGCCATGCGATCCGGCCCGCGGTCTACGACGGCGACACCCCCGTCGAGGAACGCGAATGGGTACGCCAGTACGCCAACTACGTCCTCACCAACCCCGACATGCTGCACCGGGGGATACTCCCGTCCCACCCCCGCTGGTCCTCCTTCCTGCGCGCCCTGCGCTATGTCGTGATCGACGAGTGCCACACCTACCGGGGTGTCTTCGGGTCCCATGTGGCCCAGGTGGTGCGCCGGCTCCGGCGCCTGTGCGCCCGGTACGGAGCCGATCCGGTCTTCCTCCTCGCCTCCGCCACCTCGGCGGACCCCTCGGTCGCCGCAGGCCGCCTCACGGGCCTCACGGTCACGGAGGTCGCCGACGACGCCTCCCCGCGCGGCGAGCTGGTCTTCGCCCTGTGGGAGCCGCCCCTGACCGAGCTGCACGGCGAGAAGGGCGCCCCCGTACGCCGCACCGCCACGGCCGAGACGGCCGACCTGCTGACCGACCTCACCGTCCAGGGCGTGCGCTCGGTCGCCTTCGTACGCTCCCGGCGCGGCGCCGAGCTCATCTCCGTCATCGCCAAGGAGCGCCTCGCCGAGGTCGACCGCTCCCTGCCCGCGCGGGTGGCCGCCTATCGCGGGGGCTACCTGCCCGAGGAACGCCGCGCCCTGGAACGCGCGCTGCACTCCGGCCGCCTGCTCGGTCTCGCCGCCACCACCGCCCTCGAACTCGGCATCGACGTCTCCGGCCTGGACGCGGTCGTCATAGCCGGCTACCCGGGCACCCGGGCCTCCCTGTGGCAGCAGGCCGGCCGGGCAGGGCGGTCCGGGCAGGGCGCGCTCGCCATCCTGGTGGCCCGCGACGACCCGCTGGACACCTTCCTGGTGCACCATCCCGAGGCGCTGTTCCAGCAGCCCGTGGAGTCGACCGTCCTCGACCCCGACAACCCGTACGTCCTGGCGCCACACCTATGCGCCGCCGCCGCCGAGCTGCCGCTCACCGAGCCCGACCTGAAGCTCTTCGGCCCCGCCACGGCCGAGCTGCTGCCGCAGCTGGAGACCGCGAAGCTGCTCCGCCGGCGGGCATCGGGCTGGCACTGGACCCGCCGCGAGCGGGCCGCCGACCTCACCGACATCCGGGGCGAGGGCGGACGCCCCGTCCAGATCGTCGAGGAGGGCACCGGTCGCCTCCTCGGGACCGTCGACGACTCCGCCGCCCACACCGCCGTCCACGAGGGTGCCGTCCACCTCCACCAGGGCCGCACCTACCTGGTCCGGAAACTGGACCTGGAGGACTCCGCGGCCCTGGTCGAGGAGGCGAATCCGCCGTACTCGACGACCGCCCGCGACACCACCGCCATCGCCGTCCTGGAGACCGACACCGAGATCCCGTGGGGTGACGGGCGCCTCTGCTACGGCTCCGTCGAGGTCACCAACCAGGTCGTCTCCTTCCTCCGTCGCAAACTGATCACCGGCGAGGTGCTCGGCGAGACCAAGCTGGACCTGCCGCCCCGCACCCTGCGCACCCGGGCCGTGTGGTGGACGGTCACCCAGGACCAGCTCGACTCCGCCCGGATCAACCCGGAGATCCTCGGCGGCGCACTGCACGCCGCCGAGCACGCGTCGATCGGGATGCTGCCGCTCTTCGCCACCTGCGACCGCTGGGACATCGGCGGTGTCTCCGTGCCGCTGCATCCCGACACCCTGCTGCCGACCGTCTTCGTGTACGACGGCCACCCGGGCGGCGCCGGGTTCGCCGAGCGCGCCTTCCACACCGCGCGGGGCTGGCTGACGGCCACGCGCCAGGCCATCGCGTCCTGCGAGTGCGAGGCGGGCTGCCCGTCCTGCATCCAGTCCCCCAAATGCGGCAACGGCAACGACCCCCTGCACAAGCGAGGCGCCGTCCGCCTGCTCACAGAACTCCTCCGCTCCGCCCCTGCCGACCCGGGTACGCCGCCCGACGCGGACGGTCCGGGCGGTCCTGACGCTCCGGCGCCGGGGCTGCCCGGCTCGTCCGGTCCGGCGGCCGATCCGGCGGCCGGAGCGGACGAGGAGCCGCCGCCGCAGGGCCGGCCCGAGACCTGATCTCCGGCGCGAACGGCCCGGCCCGCACCCTGGCCGTCACATCGGCGACCTCGCCCTCCACGGCACACCGCACCACCTCCGCGCCCTGCGCCCCGGCGACCTCCCGGGCCGACCGGCAGGCCTCGGCCGCCCCCTCCAGGGCCCGGTCGGCCGCCGCCAGGGCCGCCAGATCGGCCGCGCCCCCGGCCCGGTGCCGGGCGGCCACCACCTGCCCGAGCGCCAGAACCGCCGCGAACACGGTGCACAGCGTCACCGTGGTGACCGCGGCCCACACGGTCGCCAGCCCCCGGTCCCGGTGCTGGTCCCACCGCCACCGGCGGCTGTACGGCCCGACCGTCCGGCGTCGGCGGGTGCGTGGCCCGCCCGGCCGCCGGCGCGCCCCTCGCGGGCCGGCCCGCGTCATGGCTCCACCCCCGCCCCGTCCTCCATGAACTCGTCCTCGGCGGCCGCCGCTGCCTCCGCGTTCAGCGTCAGGGTCAGCGGACCGGGGCCCGGCGTCGGTGCGGCGACTCTGACCCGCCACAGCGCCCCGGCCCGTTCCACCTCGATCCGGGCCCTGTCGGGCGCCGCGGACAGGGCCGCCTCCCTCACCCGCGCCTCCGGCTCCGAACGCGCCGCCGCCCGCGCGCCCGCCCGGGCCGCGTCCACGCACCGGATCTGCGCCGAGGAAACCATCAGCGCCCACACCAGCGCGAGGGCGAAGACGGCCAGCACCGGGATCGCCATCGCGGCCTCGGCGGTCACCGCACCCCGGTCGCCGCCGGCCTCAGAACTTCGCATCGAGCGCGCCCTTCAGCAGCGACTGCAACTGCGCCATCACCGGAGCGCTGGTCACCACCTTGTAGAGCACCGCGGCGAACGCGCAGGCCGCGATCGTCCCGACCGCGTATTCGGACGTGGTCATTCCGGTATCCGCCCGGACCTTGCGCGCCACGGCCCGCGTCCAGCTCATGATTTTCCGCATCATTTCCAACCCCCGAGATTCGATGAAGTACGACTTGATGTGAGACGGATTACGACTTGGCGCGATCCGGCTGTCCGGCCCATGACCGCCCATGAACAGAAGCCGCTCCGCTGGGGAGAAACCGCTCCGCTGGAGAACTGGAAAGAAACCGCGCTCCTAGGGATGCAGCAGTCCCGCCGCCAGCCCGATCACCACGGGCGCCACCCCCAGCAGCAGAAAGGCGGGGAGGAAGCAGAACCCGACGGGCGCGGTGATCAGCACCCCGGCCCGCTGGGCCCGTGCCACCGCCGCACTCGCCCGCGCGGCCCGCATCGCCTCGGCCAGCCGGGAGACCGGCTCCGCCGCGGGAGCGCCGGTCGAGCCCGCCCGGTCCAGGCAGCGAGCCAGCGCGGCGGCGCCCGGTATCTCCCCGAACCTCCCCCAGGCGACTGCCGGATCTCCCCCGAGCCGGATCTCCGCCGCCGTGCGGGCCAGCTGCTCTCCGACCGGCCCGCCCAGCGACTCACCCACCGCCTCGGCCGCCTCCCTCGGTCCGGCTCCGGCGGAGATGCAGGCGGCCAACAGGTCGGCGGCCAGCGGAAGCTGACGTACCGACTCCGCCGCTCTCGCCGCCTCGGCGGCAGCCAGGCGGCGCGCCTGCCCGCGCCCGGTCCGCTGCCACCGCCAGGTGCCGTAGGCCGCCGCCGACCCGACCGCCCAGCCGATGGCGCCGCCCACCAGAATCCAGCCGGCCAGCAAGGCCCCCAGCAGGGCCGCCCACTGCTTGATCCCTGCGGCGGACACCGTGGGCCCGCTCCGAGACTGACCCCGCCAGGACCGGCCGTCCCGCACGGCCGGGGCCACCGGGGTGACCGCGAACAGCCGACGGCCCCGCTGCCGCACCCGCCGCCCGGTCCGGCGCCGCGCCACGGCGCACGCCGACTGGGCGCACACACCCAGCACCGCCCCTGCCGTCCCCAGGGTGTGGACGGCCTCGCCCGCGAGCGCCCTCATCCCGCTTCACCCGCCCGGACGATGCGCACGGCCCAGAAAAGACCGGCCGCTTCGAGCAGTCCGCCCAGGACCAGACAGACCAGCCCGGCGGGACTGTGGAGCAGCACCCGCAACGGATCCGCCCCGAGCGCGGCTCCCAGCCCCATGCCCAGCACAGGAAGCAGAGCCAGCACGGCGACCGTCGACCATGCCCCGGCCAGCTGCGCCCGCAGCTCCTCCCGTCGACGCCGCTCGGCCCGTAACGCGCCCTCCAGTCGGTCGAGACCGGCCGCGAGCCCCGCCCCGCCGTCGACCGCCACCCGCCAGCACGCGGCCATACCGGCCAGCCCGTCCAGTCCCGGTTCGTCCGCGGCCTGTCTCAGCGCCCCCGGGACGTCTCCCCCGAACCGCGCCGCGGCCGACACCCCGGACCCGGCATCGCCCAACGCCCCGGTGGAGCGGACGGCGACCAGCAGCGCCTGCCCCGGCTCGTGCCCCGCCCTCAGCTCACCCACCAAGGCACCGCACAGGTCCACCACGGCGTCGGCGCGGCGTTCGCGCTCCTCGCGGTGCCTCCTCCCTCTCAGCCACCGCCGTACCACCGGCACCGCGAGCACGCCCACGATCATGGGCAGCACTGACCCGCCGAGGACAGCCATCACCAGAGCCACCGGCAGACACAGCCACTCCCGCCGCTCCCTCAACAGCCCCTGAACCCTGCCGTGCACGCGCGTCCAGCCTTCCTGGACCGGCGACTCCCCGGCTCCGTCGGAGAACAACACCCGCGCTCTCCTGACCCCTTGTCTGCGCCCTGCCACCACCAGTGCGGCCGCCGCTCCGGCACACAGCGCCGCCGCGTACACCGCCTCAGGACCACCGACCGAAGCTCCTGCCCCGCTCACAGCCCGCCTCCGATCAGGGACCGCAGCCGCTCCCAGCCCCGCTCCCGCTCGAACCCCGCCGCTCCCCAGCGCAGCGCGGGCACCGTGACCACCAGGCCCGCCGCATCCCGCTCCAGCACCCGGACGTCGGCGATCCGGCGCCTCCCCGCACGGTCCCGTACGAGATGCACCACCACGGACAGGGCCGCCGCCAACTGGCTGTGCAGCGCCGCCCGGTCCAGTCCGGCCGCCGTCCCGAGCGCCTCCAGACGAGCCGGGACATGCTCGGCGGCATTGGCATGGACCGTCCCTTCTCCGAACTACCAGGCAGAACCTCCCGCCTCGCCAACCCGGAAGCCTTGGCCAAAGGGCGCATAACGATGGACGTTGAACCTGGTCCCGTGCTTCTATGCGATCAGCGGCGCGTGATCGGAGGCAGGTTTGAGGCAGTCAACGCGGGTGCTGAAGCGAAAGGCTCTAGCCTCGCTCAAGAGAATGACCGTCGCGTTCAACGCCGTTGAGGACGATGGTCGAACCTCATCCGTCTTGCTAAGCCTCCAACATTCTTTCGAAATGCTCCTGAAGGCGGCTCTCGTCCACAACAATGTGCCGGTCTTCGACAAGAAACTCGGGCGATCCATCGGCTTCGAAAAATGCTTGGAGCTTTCTCGCCAGCAGCCGAACATCAAGCTCACGGACGCCGAGGCGGGAACATTGCGAGCAATTGATGCCCTGCGAGACGACGAGCAGCACTGGTTCAATTCAGTAAGCGAACCCATCTTGTTCATCCATGCTCGCGCTGGCGTCACACTCTTCGATGACCTCCTGAATCGGGTCTTTAGGGAACGACTAGCGGACAGTCTCCCGCTACGGGTTCTTCCCATTTCCACAGAACCCCCCATGGGACTCGATATCCTCATCGATCAAGAGTTCAGTCAGATCCAAGACCTACTGCAGCCGGGACGTCGAGCACGTAACGAGGCTCGAGCCAGGATCCGCACACTACTGGCTATCGAAGGGCACGCCTCGGAAGAGAGCCTCGTCAGCGAGAAGGACGTAGATCGAGTCGAGAAGGGAATAGCTCAGGGGAAGTCTAGGAATGCCGTCTTCCCGGCTTTGGAGCAGATCTCGACCGCGTTCTCTGGAGAAGGCCCAACGCTCACCGTACGATTCGATCAGAAGGGCCCGCCAGTCAAGTTCGCTGACAGAGATTCGGATGCTGCAGCAATTCGAGAGATCGACCTGCAGAAAAAGTTTCATCGGTCGGCAACAGACCTGGCGGAAAAGCTCAACCTTTCCCTGCCTAGGTCGCTGGCTCTGCGCCAGCACCTAGGGATCGACGATGACCCGAAGTGCTTCTACATTTTCGAGATGGGCTCACAAAAGCATCCCAGATTCTCAGACAATGCCCTCAAGCTTATGAGGGAGTCTATGAAAGCACTAGACATGGACAAGGTATGGGCGTCGCACAAGCCAATAGGCAGAGGAAAGAGCCCTCGCGAGTGCCCTATCGAGGGATGCGCCCAGTCCACGAAGAATTGAACTTCTTGAGACCTGGAGCCTGGATGAACTTCAAGAAGCGGACAATTATGCAGCTCTCCGACATGGTCTGCGGTAATACACCAGCCGGCAGGGCGCACGAAGAAAACTATTTCAAGTACCGAAGCAGCATGTACTTGACCGAGTTCTTCGCGGACGTCGAGACAGACTTCCAGCACGACGGATCAACGCGCAAGATATGGGTGGCAGACACACTGGAGGTCATCCTGTCGGAGCCACTCTCCAGTGCGCATGCAGTTCCAGAAACCTTTGCTCGCGTGATTTCTAGGCTCATGGATCCCGATGACGCCACTAACGAAGGAGACGACCGAACCAAAGCGCTAGCAGACTTGAATCGCGCGCTAGCGCGGGAAGGGCTCGAAGCATTCTACGGGGACGACAAGCAATGCTACTTGAGAAATCTGAAGACGAACACCGTACTCACGCCCTCACCCAATCCGCACCGCCCATTCACCAAGTTGGAAGTTGAACGACGCGAGAAACTATCACGATACCTCGACAAAGCGTCTGAAGACGCATTGATCGAAGAAGTCCTACTCCCGCTATTTCGCCAACTTGGATACCACCGCATAACTGCTGCTGGGCACAAAGATAAGGCACTCGAATACGGCAAGGATGTATGGATGCGATACACCCTTCCCTCGCAACACTTGATCTACTTTGGGCTACAAGTGAAGAAAGGGAAGTTAGACGCATCCGGGGTAACCAAAGGCAGCAATGCCAACATGGCTGAGATCTACAACCAAGCCCTGATGATGCTCGGCCACGAGATCTTCGATCCAGAAATCGGTAAACGCGTCCTCGTGGATCACGCATTTATTGTGGCCGGCGGGGAAATAACTAAGGCGGCCAGGAATTGGCTGGGTAACAAGTTGGATGCTTCTAAGCGAAGTCAAATCCTGTTTATGGACCGAGAAGACATCCTAAACTTGTTCGTGGTCACAAATCTCCCATTGCCTGACGCTGCCTGGCCTACCGCAACCCATTACCCGGCAGAACCTCCGTTCTGAGCCAGTAGATCAGCGCTCCGAGATAGGAGCATCCAGCTCAAGGACTCTCCACTTCGCTTGTGCGAGCAACAATCTGTTCGAAAGAGGGGATGCCTAGGAATACCGGGGATTCCTTCCTTGCCTGCCTCGCTTCAAGTTGGGCGATCTTCTCCTCAGCCGCCGCATGGCTGACGGAAAGACCTTCGACTTCCCCAAGCCAATGCTCACGTTCAGCCTCTTCGATCCGTGCTGCGAGGTTGTCCCGGATCTCGACCATGCGTGGCATATCCGCGAAGTCGACGATGAGAACTGGGCATCTAATGCATGCGTGTTCGTGAGCGCAGTCGGTGCCGTAGGCTCGCCCGCATTCCCCCAGGGCGAGCTTGCGTCGCTCAAAGTGTCCTAGGAATTCTTGCCACTCTTCCGGTGTGACAGCCCTGTACTCTTCGACTGGCCGCAATGCCCGACGGCGGGCGATGAATGCCTGGTGTGCCTCTATGGCGTCCGTTGGGTAAATGGCGGCATAACCCATGGTTGTATTGATGCTGTTATGGCCCGCGACGACTTGGGCAATGTGAGGCGGTAGGCCATTCAGGATTGCATCAGTGATAAAGATTCTGCGGAAGTCATGAGGATGGAAGTTGAGGGGGCGTCCCGCGGCGTCAGTAAGCCCAGACGCTGCCAGCGTTTCATTTAGGGCCTGACGGATAGTCTTTTCGGCCATCTGTCGGTCCTCACCGCTCACATTCCACTGGTAGAGAAGCGGCATGGGAGGATTCCACACCTTCTCGTGATAGTCGTAACTCGGGATGACCGGAACAGTTCTGTTTCCCCTGCGAACGCGTGTGATTACGGAACTGAGCACGTCTGCCAGTTCCGGAGTGACGAGCAGGAGTCGCTCCTGATCCGTTTTTGATGGTGCAATCTGCAGGAGCGGAACAACCTGCCCTGTGGTGGGCAAGGTGTAGCTGACGACGCTGTGATGGCCGAGCTCACGGAGCTCTTCGATCCGAATCCCTGTGTGGCGCAAGATTTCGATGGTCGCCCAGGCCCAGAACGCTCGTTTCTCCTCAGTCCCCAGATGGCGACGACGGCCTTGTGAGTCTCGGACGGTCGATGGCCGGCCATCCGGTCGGGACGTGCTCAGGGGGACAGTGAACGTCTCCCCAAGAACTGTGAAAGTAGATCCCAGTGGCGCGGCGTTCAGGGCGTCGAGGCGGGATCTGGCTTCCTTGAGGCGGCGATCGGCAACACGGATCAGGACCGGCAGGACAGGTAGCCGTTCGCGGGTTCGCTGATCTGACCTTGACTTTTGCCGCTTTTCGGTCTTCTTGACCGCGCAGTCGGCTTCACTGACTGGGATCGGCGCAGCCCAGTGGCCCCATCGTTCGGGCTCGTCGAGTGCCCAGTGCGCGATGTCCAGGTAGAACGCCCTCACGGACTGCTTGACCGCTGGGGCGCTGACCCTCGGTTCCGTGATCTCGATGACGCTGCCGTCCGGCTGCCTCTTTCGGACGGTCTTCGTGGAGAGTCGCGTTTTCCAGGCGGCGCTTGCTTCTGCGCTGAGGTGCAGTGAATTGATGCCAGGCTCGTGTTCTTCGAGGTCACTCCAGAAACGGCTTGCCAGGGATGTCGAGAGGCTTTTGAGAGAGCTGTAGTCCAGGGTGCTCTGGCGTTCGGTGAGGTAGTCCACAATGAGGTCCCGGACTGGTTTGCACTGAAGTCCGTAGCGGTCAATAAGTTCGGCCGGGGTGGCCTGACCGGAACGGGTTGCGAGGTTGGTTAGGGACGCGGGTGCGTCAGGGGGGAATTGACCTAGGTTTCGGAGCCAGATGTAGGCAGTTCGGGGCCCGCGGCCGTCGTGGTGACGGGCAATTCGCATTCGAGTCAGGCAGTCGCCGACGGTGATGTCTTCGACCTTTCCGCCGTAAGCAACCATTATCTGCATAATTGCTTTGAGAGCCTCGGAAGAGTGGCGTCCGTTGCAACCGGTGGGAGAGCCCACTTCTTCCAGTCGTGCGAACCCTTCAGGATCACGGACTGCCTGGATCGCTGGCCTGAGAAACCGTGTGGGATTCGCGGCTATCCAGTGCAGTTCCGGACGGATGGCATCGGCACAGATCAGAACCAATAGCCCGGCCTGAAGCGAGGCCGGGGTTGGATTCCTATCGATCGTTTTGGCCCACGTGCGGACGCTCTCGTACCAGCGTTTAGGCTCAGTTGCTGCTGGTGTGGCCTGCCAGCGGTCCTGCCATGTGTCCCCGGGGAAGGTCTCCAGCCACGTCAGTAGTAGACGGGCTCCGGTCATACGTGTTTTGCGGGCAGAATCGGAGTTTCCGCTGTTGGGCAACTGAATCTTCAGCAGACGGTCAAGGAGGTCCTCACGGCTTACGGTGGTGGCGGGCCAGATAACGGCGCGTGGGCGAGCAGGGAACCGTCGGAGCAAGGCGGCCGCCTCGGCTCCGGCCAAACTGCGAGAAGCCGATGGCGCGATCACTTCTGGAATATCCAGTTTTGTCATGCGGAAGGTCCTCCGAACAGGACATTGATGGACTCTTGGCTGTAGGCGGGGGCAGGCAGAGCCGGCGGCGGCTGCTTGCGCCTTTTTTCTTGTCGGGTATGGTGCGCGAGAGCTGCTGTGATGACGTCTTCTTTCGTGGGACGGTTATAAATGTCCAAGGTCGAGAGGTGTTTGTGGCCGAGAATGTGCTGGACATAGACGGGCGGCATGTCCGGGTCGTCGAGCATCAAGAATGTCGCCGTGTGCCGTAGGTCGTGAAGTGTCCAGTTGGCGCCCAGGAGTGCGTTGGCGCGGTTGAACATCATGCGGACCGCGTCGTACTCCAGCGGCCGCCATGGACGGCGCAGAGTCCACCAGAGCGGCTGGGCCCGCCCTCTGGGCACACCCTTCTTCCATGCTTCTTCCTGGTAGAGCCGCAGCCAGACGAATGCATCTCTATTCGCAGGAAGTTCCTGGTATTCGCGTGTGCCCTTGCGAGTCACGCCGATGGTCTGCTGACCGACCTTCGCGTCGCTTTGCTTGGGGGAGAGGAGTTCCTCCGCCCGAGCTCCGTTAGAGACCCAGAAAGCCAGCAGTGCCCGGTCCCGGTGCGATCGGAGGCCAGCGAAGACCTCGGTGTACTTGTCGTCGGGAATACGCCGTGGAATCTGCTTCGGAACGGTGGGCCGATAGCGCCCCTTCCGCTCCTTCTTGAACTCGTCCATCGGGTTGTGGTGGGCATTCGCCCGCTCACCCTGGCGGCCGTCCTCGCCTTGACCGCTGGGTCGGCGTTGCCCGCGCCGCGAGCGGTCCAGCGGGAACGGGTTGACCAGCAGAGCACCGGAGTTGTTGTTCAGGTGCCAGTCGTAGAAGGTCCGCAGCACCGTCTCGCAATGCGCCCGAACGGTGGGCGCGTACTTCGTCCCTACGGTCGGCTTCCCGGTGACTGGATTCGGTGTTCCCGGCGCCGGCCTGTCGGCCCGGGGCGGGGGGATCTCAGAGGGGTCCTTGCCGCGGTGGCGCCAGTGGACGCGTACCGGCTTGTCCGCCAGCTTCATCCACAGCATGAAGTCCCGGGCGTCCTCGCTTGTCGCGCGGTCCCACTCGATCCCGAGCACCCATAGGAAGCGCCACCATCGCAGCAGGTCCATGCCATACGAGCGAAGCGTCAGCGGCGAGTAGGGCCCGGCCATCAGGTCCTTGAAGTACACCGTGACCGGCTCGACCGGTCTCCCGGATGGGTCCAGCAGCTGGTAGGGCTCCCAGGGATCTCCCGTCTTCAGCACCTTGCCCATTTCAGGCAAGACGAAGTTCCTCAGATCCCTTCCGGGACGTTCTTCACGGGGCATGACGGGAAGCTAGCAGAACCGCAACTGACCTGCGTAAACAGTCAAGTTAGTTCGGTCAACAGGCCGCAACCGCCTTCATGGCCGGTATTGAGCGCTGCCAGGAGTTCGGTCACCTCCGCACCGCGCACCTCCCCGACCACCAGCCTGTCGGGGCGCATGCGCAGGGCCTGGCGCACCAGGTCCCGGAGTGTCACCCGGCCGGCACCCTCCTGATTCGCCGGTCGCGACTCCAGCCGCACCACATGCGGATGGTCGGGCCGGAGCTCGGCCGAGTCCTCCGCGAGCACGATCCGCTCGCTGTCCCCCACCGCGCCCAGCAGGCTCGAAAGGAGCGTGGTCTTGCCCGCCCCCGTCCCACCGCTGATCAGATACGAGACGCGGGCCTCCACCAGCGCCCTCAGCACCCGGTCACCACCCGGCGGTACGGTCCCCGCCTCGACCAGCTCCGTCAGCGAGAAGGCCTTCGGCCTGACCACCCGCAGCGACAGGCACGTCGAGCCGACAGACACGGGCGGCAGCACGGCGTGCATCCGGGTCCCGTCCGGAAGCCGCGCGTCCACCCAGGGCCTGGCGTCGTCGAGCCGCCGTCCCGCCACGGCGGCGAGGCGCTGCGCGAGCCTGCGGACCGCCGCCGCATCGGCGAAGGTCACCCCGGTGAGTTCGAGCCCGCCGCCCCGGTCGACCCACACCCGGTCGGGCGCGGACACCAGGACATCCGTGACGTCCGGATCGGCGAGGAGCGGTTCCAGCACGCCGGTCCCGATCAGCTGCCCGCGCAACTCGTCCGCCGTTCCGAGGACTTCGGCGTCACCGAGCAACCGGCCCTGCGCCCGCAACGCGGCCGCGACCCCGGCCGGAGTCGGGGCGACCCCGCTCTGCGCGAGCCGTTGCCGTACGGCATCGAGCAGCGCCTCGGTCATGACACGCCTCCGACGGCCGGGCCGCTGGCGCCCTCACCCGCGAGGGCCCGCTCCCAGAACGCGGAACAGAACCTGGCCAGCGGTCCACGGGCGCTGCCGCCGGGCGGGGCGCCCATGTCCTGCTCGGCCAGCAGGGCTGTCTCCAGCGGGAGTTCACCGGCCAGCGGCAGCCCCATCGCGTGGGCCACCCATGGCGCGTCGAGGCCGGACGCGTACGGCCCGCGTGCCACGACGCGCAGGTCGTCCAGCACCATCCCGGCCATCGACGCCACCCGCTTGGCCGCCGCGACGGCCCTCAGCTCACCGGGGACCACCAGGAGCCCCAAGTCCAGCTGCGCCAGGGCTTCGGCCACCGCTTCGTCCACCCGCCGCGGCAGATCGACCACGACCACACCGCCCAGCCGACGTGCGGCGGCCAGCACCGCCCGCATGGCCGGCGGCGGAATGACCACCCAGTCGTCGCGCCCCCAGCTGAGCACCCGCAGTCCGTGCAGGGCGGGCAGCGACTCCTCCAGGGCGCCGCCGCCCACCCGCCCCTTGGAATGGGCGAAATCCGGCCACCTCATGCCGTCGACCCGCTCTCCGCCCAGCAGCACGTCGATGCCACCGCCCAGTGGGTCGCCGTCGATCAGCATGGTCCGCCGCCCCGCCCTCGCCGCCGTCACCGCGAGGGCGCAGGCCAGCGTGGACGCTCCCGCGCCGCCCCGGCCACCGATCACTCCTACGGTCAGCGCGGGCCGGCCGACGCCTTCCGCCGCGTTGGCGATCTGGTCGACCAGCCAGTTCTCCGAATCGGGCAGCCGCAGCACGTACTCCGCCCCGATCTCCACCGCCCGGCGCCAGACATCGGGCGCGTCCTGGTCCCGTCCCACGAGCATCACGCCCCGCCTGCGGGCCGCTCCGCGACACCGCACCGCCGCGTCGTCGCCGACGAGGACCATGGGCGCCTGCTCCCAGCCGCCCCTGCGGTCGGGCAGCGTGTGGTGCACCTCGGGCTCCGCCCCGGCGGCCGCGCACAGCCTCAGCAGATCGTCGAGCAGTTCCACATCCTCGGTCACGATCAGCGGTCCGCCCCGTCGCCGCGCGGCGGCCGGCAGACGATCCCGTGCACTGGATTCAGCCACGATCTCCGCCCCTTCCTCACTCACCTTCACCGCGATTCGCGGCGATCCCGGCACGTTCCGGGAACGGTGATTCCGGAACCCGTGGACTTCACGGGTGGAATCACGGTGCAGTGGTTCGGGAAATCATGTGGATCTTGCTCAAAAACTGTGGACGGCTCCGGCGTTGTGAATAACTCCCTCACCCATACCGGCGACTTCCGGAGCGCAGCCCTTCCGTTACGCAACGTCACGAGGCAGGCTGGGCGTGAGCCGGGAGCAGAAGCGGCCATCACGGCCGAGAAGGAGGAGAAATGCTGGAATCCGCGCGACAGAACCGCGTCCGGACATGCGACGACCCCCGCCGGGGGGGAGAGCGGGGGTCGTCCCCACGGCCGACTCGGGGGGGGGGAGGAGTCGGACCGGGTTAGCACGGTCGCGAACGATCCGTGACTTCCATGGTGTACCCGACGGCCTTCTCAGGCAAACCCACGCGCCGGAGTTTACGCCGAATGGTGGGCCCCTATGCTCTGCCTTGTGGAAAACCGCTTCTTGCCGCGCACAGCCGCCTTCTTTGACCTGGACAAGACGGTCATTGCGAAGTCCTCGACGCTGACCTTCAGCAAGTCCTTCTACCAAGGCGGGCTGATCAACCGCCGCGCCGTACTGCGCACCGCGTACGCACAGTTCGTGTTCCTCGCCGGGGGTGCGGATCACGATCAGATGGAGCGGATGCGCGAATACCTCTCGGCGCTCTGCAAGGGCTGGAACGTGCAGCAGGTGAAGGAGATCGTCGCCGAGACCCTGCACGACCTGATCGACCCGATCATCTACGACGAGGCGGCGACGCTCATCGAGGAGCACCACACCGCCGGACGCGATGTGGTGATCGTCTCCACCTCCGGCGCCGAGGTCGTCGAGCCGATCGGCGAGCTCCTCGGAGCCGACCGCGTCGTCGCCACGCGCATGGTCGTCGGTGACGACGGCTGCTTCACCGGCGAGGTGGAGTACTACGCGTACGGGCCGACGAAGGCCGAGGCCATCAAGGCCCTCGCCGTGTCCGAGGGCTACGACCTGGCCCGCTGCTACGCGTACAGCGACTCCGCGACCGATGTGCCGATGCTGGAATCCGTCGGCCACCCGCACGCGGTCAATCCGGACCGCGCACTGCGCCGGGAGGCGACGCTCCGGGAGTGGCCGATTCTCGTCTTCGACCGCCCGGTCCGGCTCAAGCAACGTGTGTCGCTGCCGCCGCGTCCCGCACTGGTGGCCGCAGCGGCCGTGGGCGCGGCCGCCCTCACGGCCGGCCTCGTCTGGTACACCGCCCGCCGCCGAGCGACCACGGCATCCGCCTGACCGCCGCAAGGCGTCCACCGCATTGGAACAACTCGTCCGTAATTGAACCTAAAAGTAAAGAAGTGCGGCCAGCACTACCGATCACCGGGCCCCTGGAGTACAAAGGACTCAACGGCCCGCGAGACCAAGGACATCCGAGAGGATGACCTGTTGACGCAGAGAAGGCCCCACGGACCGCGCATGAAAGCCGGGCACCCACGCGACGTCGACCCGTCGATTACGGGCCAGCCGCACCAGGAACGGGCAAAGTACCCGACCTGATGGGCATATATCGAGGACGCTTGGTAACTGGGCGGACATGCCAGCGGCGGTACCGAATTCGGTACCGCCGCAACCCTTGTCACCCGCGCACCGCGCGCCTTCCGGCGTCTCAGGCGGCGCCGCGCTGCAGGGCCTCACACACCGCGGTCGATTCCCTGACACCCAGCTCCGCCGCGCGTCCGCAGTGCGTGATCCAGGCCGCCATCCCCTCCGGCGTCCCCGAGAGATAGCCCTCGAAGGCCCCGGCATAGGCCGCCCGCCCCTGCTCGGCGTGGCCGACTTCGGCCGGGCAGATCGACTTGGGGTCCAGCCCGCTCCCGATCAGCACGATCCGCTCGGCGGTCCGCGCCACCAGGCCGTTGTACGAACCGAAGGGGCGCAGGGCCAGCAGCTCGCCATGGACGACCGCGGCCGTCACCAGAGCGGGCGCCTCGCTCCCCGCGAGGATGAGCCCGCCGAGGCCTTCCAGTCGCCCGGCCACCTCGTCGGCATCCGGCAGAGGCGCCTCGATCAGTGGCTCGTCGACCGGCTCGCCCGCCAGCCGGGGCCGCCCGACGGCGTCGTCGGGCGCCGCGCCGCCGGCGGCCACCAGATGCAGCCGCGCCAGGACGCGCAGCGGCGACTGCCGCCAGATGGAGAGCAGCTGACCCGCCTCCGCCGTCAGCCGCAGTGCCGCTCCGATCACATGCGCCTCGCCGTCACCGCTGAAGTCGGTGCGCCGTCGGACCTCCTCCAGGTTCCAGTCGGCACCGGAGAGCGCGGCCGAGCCGCGGGCTCCCCTCAGGGCCGCCTCCGCCGTGACCTCGTTGCTGCGGCGCCGCATGACGCGGTGGCCGTAGACGCGGTCGACAGCCTTGCGTACGGAGTCCACCGCGTCGGGCACTCCCGGCAGAGCGCCCAGGGTGGCAAGCGGGTCCGAGGAAGTCGTACTCATAAGTAGCGAGGCTACGCGCCCCATGCACACCTACCGCCCCGGAGTGGCCTTCTTCACCAAACGCGGCAGCGGAACGCAATCATTCGACTACCCTAGGTGAACATGAAGATCGCTTTCGTAGGGAAGGGCGGCAGCGGCAAGACCACGCTGTCCTCGCTCTTCATCCGCCACCTTGCCGCCAATGAGGCCCATGTCGTCGCGGTGGACGCCGACATCAACCAGCACCTTGGGGCCGCGCTCGGCCTTGCCGACGAGGAAGCCGCGGCCCTGCCCGCCATGGGAGCGCAGCTCCCCCTGATCAAGGAGTATCTGCGCGGCAGCAATCCGCGCATCGCCTCGGCCGAGACCATGATCAAGACCACGCCGCCGGGCGAGGGCTCACGCCTGCTGCGAGTGTGCGAGGACAACCCGGTCTACGACGCCTGCGCCCGCACGGTCGCGCTGGACGACGGGGACATCAGGCTGATGGTCACCGGGCCGTTCACCGAATCGGATCTGGGCGTGGCCTGCTACCACTCCAAGGTCGGCGCGGTCGAGCTCTGCCTCAACCACCTCGTGGACGGCCCCGAGGAATACGTCGTGGTCGACATGACCGCCGGTTCGGACTCCTTCGCCTCCGGGATGTTCACCCGCTTCGACATGACGTTCCTCATCGCCGAGCCGACCCGCAAGGGGATCTCGGTCTACCGCCAGTACAAGGAGTACGCACGGGACTTCGGGGTCGGCCTGAAGGTCGTCGGCAACAAGGTGCAGGGCCAGGACGACCTGGACTTCCTGCGCGCCGAGGTGGGTGACGACCTTCTGGTCACGGTCGGCCACTCCGACTGGGTGCGGGCCATGGAGAAGGGCCGCCCGGCGCGCTTCGAGCTGCTGGAGGCGGACAACCGGATGGCCCTGCAGGCCCTGCAGAACGCGGCGGAGGACTCGTACGGGCAGCGCGACTGGGGTCGCTACACCCGGCAGATGGTCCACTTCCACCTGAAGAACGCGGAGAGCTGGGGCAACGAGAAGACCGGGGCCGATCTGGCGGCCCAGGTCGACCCGTCCTTCGTGCTCGACGAGCGGTACGCCTGCGGCGGAGTCGCCCAGCCGGCGTGACCCACCGGGGCCCGCCTGCGGCAGGGGCCTCGCCGACGGTGCCGGGCACATCGGCCCGGCACCGGTCAGCTCCCGGAACGACGCGCCCTAGCGGTCGGCGGGCTGTCCCGCGGCCGCCGCCGGGGCCTTCGCGGTGGCCTGGCCCCGGCCGGGGCTCGTGGCGCCGGTGAGGAACGAGGCCCAGCCGGTGCCGGGGGCCTGGCCGACCTTCAGCGTGCCGAGCTTCGCCAGGGTCGCCGGGTCCTGCGCGTCGAGCCAGTCAGCGAGCTGCTTGAAGGACACGCAGCGCACGCCCTCCTTGGGACAGACCGTCTTGATCGTCTGCTCGATGGCGCGCATGTACGTGCCGCCGTTCCAGGACTCGAAGTGGTTGCCGATGATCAGCGGCGCCCGGTTCCCGTCGTACGCGCGGTCGAAGGCCTGGAGCAGGCCGTCGCGCATCTGGTTGCCCCAGTACTCGTGCTTGTCCGGGTCGCCCTGGGTCGTCCCCGACTGGTTGAACATGAAGTTGTAGTCCATCGACAGGGTCTCGAACTCGCGCCCGGGCACGGGGACGAGCTGCATCGAGAGATCCCAGATGCCGTTCTTCTTCTTGGGCCAGACCTGGTCGTTGACGCCGCTGGAGTCATAGCGGAAGCCCATGGAACGCGCGGCCTCCACTATGTTCTTCTGCCCCTCCAGGCACGGGGTGCGGCCGCCGATGAGTTCCTTGTCGTAGTCGAAGGGCAGCGCGTTGTCGCCCTTGAGCGCCGGATCGTTGGTCTTCCAGCCCTTCACGAAGGACTTGGCCTGGCTGATCTCGCTCTTCCACTCGTCGACCGACCAGGTGCCGACGCCACCGTCCTTGCCGCAGAAGTGGCCGTTGAAGTGGGTGCCGATCTCATTGCCGTCCTGCCAGGCACCGCGGAGCTGGGTCAGGGTGTCGCGGATGCCCTTGGTGTCGTTGAACCCGATGTCGGAGCTGCCTGCGTTGTGCTTCGGCGGGTCGTACTGGGTCCGCTTCGCCTCGGGCAGCAGGTACACGCCGCTGAGGAAGTACGTCATGTTGGCGTTGTATTTCTTGCCCACCGTGCGGAAGTGGGAGAAGAGCCGCTGGCTGTCCTCCCCCGCGCCGTCCCAGGAGAACACCACGAACTGCGGCGGCTTCTGACCCGGCGCCAGGCGCTGCACCGCCGGCTGCTTGGGCTGGACGCCCGTGAAGGCGGTGGAGCCGTCACCGATGAGGCGGTACACGCTCTTGGGGGCCGCCTCGGGAGCCTTCTTCTTCGCACCGGCGGCGCCGTTCGCGGCACCGGGACCGGAGGCGTTCGATCCGGAATCCGACCCGGAGCAACCGGCCATTCCCGCGACCAGCGCGAGGGCCATGATGCCCAGGGCGATCCTCTTTGCGGCGGCCATCATCCGCCCACCCTCTTCCTTGCAGCTGACTTGCCCGGACTGCCGACACGGCGCGGTCAAATTCGCACGCAATGCACATAAATCAGAGCGACAGGCCGAATGAAAAGCTGCCTATTCACCGGAACGGGTGACTAGATGGACCATTTGCCCCTAATCCTGGACACATATCTTTACTCTCCATTACGATCTATTTGCCGAGAGTTGAGATATCCCGCCGCTGCACGCCGTGACCCACGGCCGCGTCCCACGTTCCGCGACCGCGCTGCCCCGGAGGAGACGGGAAAACATGTCTGCCTGCGTCCCCACTCGTCATGACCACTCATCCCGCAGTTCGCGCCCTCCCCGTTCGTCGGGAGTCAAGCGACCGCACAGTCCGCCACCGCCACGACGTGGCGGCCGATTCCGCATCGCGGGCGCCGACGTGTCCGCATCGATCACTGTCTTTCTGCTCGCCGTCCCCATGTCGCTCGGCCTCGCCGTCGCCATGGACGCCCCGCTGGAAGCTGGCCTCATCTCCGCAGCGGTGGGCGGCATCGTCGCCGGACTGCTCGGCGGCACACCGCTCCAGGTCTCCGGCCCGTCCGCCGGACTGACCGTGGTGACAGCCGAGATGATCCAGATCTACGGCTGGCGCACCACCTGCGCGATCACCATCGGGGCGGGCCTTCTGCAACTCGCCCTCGGCTCGCTGCGGACCGCGCGCAGCGCGCTCGCCGTCAGCCCCGCCATCGTGCACGGCACGCTCGCCGGCATCGGGGTGGCCATCGCCCTCGCCCAACTGCACATCGTGCTCGGCGGATCGCCCCAGAGCTCCGCCGTCTCCAACGCCCTCCATCTGCCCGCACAGTTGGAGCGGGTCGGACCGGCCGCCCCGCTGATCGGCGCACTCACGATCGCGGTTCTGGTGCTGTGGCCTCGGATCCCCGGGCGGGGCGGGCGGTTCCTGCGCCGCGCCCCCGCGGCCCTGGCCGCCGTCGTCCTCGCCACGGCGGTGGCCGCGCCGGCCGCCCCGTCGATCGCGCGGGTCGACCTGCCGTCCTGGAGGTCGCACGCGCTGCCCGAGATGCCGCAGGGCCCCGTGCTGGGCCTGGCCACCGCCGTATTCACGATGATGCTGGTGGCCAGCCTGGAGTCCCTGCTCGCCGCCGTCGCTGTGGACAAGCTGACCGCCGACCGGAACCGCGAGCAGGCGGCCGGACCGGCTGCCGAGCGCGTCGACCGGCAGGAGGACGGAAGCGCCACCGAGGACGACGCACCGGCTTCCGGTCCTTCAGGACCGGCCGGGCCGTCCGCGCCGCCGATCAGACGCTCCGACCTCGACCGTGAACTACGTGCACAGGGCATCGCCAACATGGTGTCCGGCCTTCTGGGAGGGCTGGCGGTCTCCGGCGGCGCCGTGCGCAGTTCGGCGAACGTACGGGCCGGCGCAACCAGTCGGGCGTCCACGGTGCTGCACGGCGTCTGGGTTCTGCTCGCCACCGGTCTGCTCGTCACGGCGCTCGAGTGGATCCCGCTGGCCGCGCTCGGCGCACTCGTGATGATGGTCGGCATCAAGATGGTCAGCTTCGCGCACATCCGCAACGTCCATAAGCACCGGGAGTTCCTGGTGTACGGCGCGACGATCACCGGTGTGCTGCTCTTCGGCGTGCTGAAGGGTGTGGCGATCGGCATCGCGGTGGCGGTGGCCGTCGCCCTGCACCGGCTGGCCCACACCCGCATCTCCGTGTCCGAGCGGAACGGGCAGCATCTCGTGGTCGTACGAGGGCAGTTGACGTTCCTGGCCGTGCCGCGGCTCAGCCGGGCCCTGGGACAGCTTCCTCAGGACGCGGACGTGGTGGTCGAGCTCGACGGCTTCTTCATGGACCACGCCGCGTACGAGATGATCCAGGACTGGAGCAGCGCCCATGCCGCACACGGGGGACAGGTGGCCTTCGCCGGCCGGTCGGGCGGCCGGATCGCCGAACCGGCCTCCGCCGCGCACTCCTGCTGCCGCCCCTGGACCCCCTGGCGCAACCACCACTGCCACGACCGGCCGGAGCATGTGCCCCACACGGAGAGCGCTGCCGACCGTCCTGTGGGCGCGGAGGCCGGCACGCCGTTCACCCCGCCGGTCACGATCGACCTCACCGCCCTCGTGCCCGCCGGGGGTGGCGCGGAAGACGCCTTCGAGCGGACCCACGCCCTGACCTCGGAGCCGCCCGTGCCCTCCCCGCCCGTCGACCCCGCCGAACCAGTCGGTCCCATCGGTCCCGTCGACGTCCCCCCGGCATCGGCCGCGCGACCGGCCGGAAACCATCGGCTGGTCAGCGGGCTCAGCTCCTTCCAGCGGAACACGGCCCCGCTGGTCCGCGAGGAGCTGGCGCGACTGGCGAGGGAGGGCCAGCGCCCCTCGCAGCTCTTCATCACCTGCGCGGACTCCCGCCTGGTGACCAGCATGATCACGGCGAGCGGTCCGGGCGACCTCTTCACGGTGCGCAACATCGGCAATCTGGTGCCGCCGCCGGACGCGGAGGACGGTGACCATTCGGTGGGTGCCGCGATCGAGTACGGGGTGGACGTGCTGGGCGTCGAGTCCATCACCATCTGCGGGCACTCCGGCTGCGGCGCGATGAACGCGCTGCTCGGGGCCAGACCGGACCCCCCGGAGACCTCGCTGTGGCGCTGGCTGCGGCACGGGCTCCCCAGCCTGGAGCGGATGGCCTCCCGGCAGCACGCCTGGCCCCGGATCTCCGGCCGGCTGCCCGCCGACGCGGTGGAGCAGCTCTGCCTCACCAATGTGGTCCAGCAGCTCGACCATCTGCGGGCCCACCCCTCGGTCGCGCGGCGGCTCGCCGAAGGCACCCTCCAGTTGCACGGCATGTACTTCCATGTGGCCGAGGCCCAGTCGTACCTGCTGACCGAGGGCGCGGGGGCCGGCCACGGGCTGGATGAGGTGTTCGACCCGATCGCGCCTGCCGATCCGGCCGAGTTGGCGCGTACCGGCGTCTGAACCACCATCCCGTCGGGTCCGTGAGACCTTGTGGTCCCGCTTCCGTGGCGCCGCAGACGATCGACGTACGTCGGCCGTTCGCGCGTCGGCACGGAAGCGGGATCGTGCCCCCATACACGAGACACAGGTCTAAACCAATTCCTGGCAGACACTTGTCACCCGGCCCCTGGCCTGATGAGCTATGCCCCGGGACACAACGGACACCCTGGGACTGGGAGAAGTCGTGAGCAACGAGAGCCTGGCCAACCTGCTTCGGGAAGAGCGGAAGTTCGCTCCGCCTGCCGAGCTGGCCGCCAACGCCAACGTCACCGCTGAGGCGTACGAGCAGGCCAAGGCGGACCGGCTGGGCTTCTGGGCCGAGCAGGCCCGCCGCCTGACCTGGGCCACCGAGCCGACCGAGACACTCGACTGGAGCAATCCGCCCTTCGCGAAGTGGTTCGCGGACGGCGAGCTCAACGTCGCGTACAACTGCGTGGACCGCCACGTCGAGGCGGGCAACGGCGACCGGGTCGCCATCCACTTCGAGGGCGAGCCCGGCGACAGCCGTGCCATCACCTACGCGGAGCTGAAGGACGAGGTCTCCCGCGCGGCCAACGCGCTGACCGAGCTCGGCGTCGGCAAGGGCGACCGGGTCGCCGTCTATCTGCCGATGATCCCCGAGGCCGCCGTGGCGATGCTGGCCTGCGCCCGCATCGGCGCCGCGCACTCGGTCGTCTTCGGCGGCTTCTCCGCCGACGCCATCGCCGCCCGCATCGAGGACGCGGACGCCAAGGTCGTCATCACCGCCGACGGCGGATACCGCCGCGGCAAGCCCTCCGCGCTCAAGCCCGCGGTCGACGACGCCGTCTCCCGTATCGACAGCGTGGAGCACGTCCTCGTCGTCCGCCGCACCGGTCAGGACACCGCGTGGACCGAGGGCCGCGACGTCTGGTGGCACGAGATCACCGCGCGCCAGTCCGCCGAGCACGCCCCCGAGGCGTTCGAGGCGGAGCAGCCGCTGTTCATCCTCTACACCTCGGGCACGACCGGGAAGCCCAAGGGCATCCTGCACACCTCCGGCGGCTACCTCACGCAGGCGGCGTACACCCACCACGCGGTCTTCGACCTCAAGCCGGAGACCGATGTCTACTGGTGCACCGCCGACATCGGCTGGGTGACAGGACACTCGTACATCGTCTACGGGCCGCTGGCCAACGGTGCGACGCAGGTCATGTACGAGGGCACGCCCGACACCCCGCACCAGGGGCGCTTCTGGGAGATCGTCCAGAAGTACGGCGTCTCGATCCTCTACACCGCGCCGACCGCGATCCGCACGTTCATGAAGTGGGGAGACGACATCCCCGCCAAGTTCGACCTGTCGTCGCTGCGGGTCCTCGGCTCGGTCGGTGAGCCGATCAACCCCGAGGCCTGGATGTGGTACCGCAAGCACATCGGCGCGGACAAGTGCCCGATCGTGGACACCTGGTGGCAGACCGAGACGGGCGCGATGATGATCTCGCCGCTGCCCGGGGTCACGGAGACGAAGCCGGGCAGTGCCCAGCGCGCGCTCCCCGGTATCTCGGCCACCGTCGTGGACGACGAGGCGCGTGAGGTTCCGGACGGCGGGGGCGGCTACCTCGTCCTCACCGAGCCGTGGCCGTCGATGCTGCGCACCATCTGGGGCGACGACCAGCGCTTCCTCGACACCTACTGGTCGCGCTTCGAGGGCAAGTACTTCGCGGGCGACGGCGCCAAGAAGGACGAGGACGGCGACATCTGGCTGCTCGGCCGGGTCGACGACGTGATGCTGGTGTCCGGGCACAACATCTCGACCACCGAGGTCGAGTCCGCGCTCGTGTCGCACCCGGCCGTCGCCGAGGCCGCAGTGGTCGGCGCCGCCGACGAGACGACCGGCCAGGCCATCGTCGCCTTCGTGATCCTGCGGGGCACGGCGGACACCTCGGACGAGCTGGTGGCCCAGCTGCGCAACCACGTCGGCGCCACACTCGGCCCGATCGCCAAGCCGAAGCGGATCATGACGGTGGCCGAGCTGCCGAAGACCCGCTCCGGCAAGATCATGCGGCGGCTGCTGCGTGACGTGGCGGAGAACCGGGCTCTGGGCGATGTCACCACCCTGACCGACTCCTCGGTCATGGACCTCATCCAGACCCAGCTGCCCTCGGCCCCCTCCGAGGACTGACGCACACGCACAGATCACGGGGGAGAAACCGCCTCCTGGGAAGGGCATCCGGCAGCGCGCCGGATGCCCTTCGGGCATTTAAAGTGAAGATCACCGCTACGACCCCCACACCCGGGTACAGTGGCAGCTGATCGACAAAACGATAGAAAATCTCCACAGGGTGTGCCGGGAAGTCTGGTCGGCGAGTGCATCAGCCATGCCGTCGCTGCCGTCCCGACCCGGAGGTCTCCCCCCGTGGCCACGCCCACCCCCGCACCCCCCTCCCCCCGCCGCACCTTCCTGGGACTCCTCTCGCTCCCGGAGCGCAACCACCTCGCGGACGCCCTGCGTACGGAGACGGTCGGCGGGGTCATCCTCCTGGTCGCCGCCGTGGCCGCGCTGATCTGGGCGAACACCTTCGGATCGAGCTACTCGACCGTCAGCCGCTTCCACTTCGGCCCCGAGGCGATCGGCCTCCACCTCTCCGTGGCGCACTGGGCGGCCGACGGGCTGCTGGCCGTCTTCTTCTTCGTCGCGGGCGTCGAGCTCAAGCACGAACTCGTCGCGGGCGAACTGCGGGACCCCAGGGCCGCCGCCCTTCCCGTCGTCGCCGCGCTCTGCGGCATGGCCGTGCCGGCGGTCGTCTACACCCTGGTGAACGTGTTCGGCGACGGCTCCACGGACGGCTGGGCGGTCCCCACGGCCACCGACATCGCCTTCGCCCTCGCCGTCCTCGCGGTCATCGGCACCTCGCTGCCGGCCGCCCTGCGCGCGTTCCTGCTGACCCTCGCCGTGGTCGACGACCTCTTCGCGATCCTGATCATCGCGGTCTTCTTCACCGAGGACATCGACTTCGTGGCACTCGCCGGAGCCTTCATCGGCCTGGCCGTCTTCTATCTGCTGCTCCGCCTGGGCGTACGCGGCTGGTACGTCTACGTACCGCTCGCCCTGGTCGTCTGGGGGCTGATGTACAACAGCGGCATCCACGCCACCGTCGCCGGTGTCGCCATGGGCCTGATGCTGCGCTGCACCCGCCGCGACGGCGAGGAGCACTCGCCCGGGGAGCGCATCGGGCATCTGGTCCGCCCTCTTTCGGCCGGTGTCGCCGTACCGCTGTTCGCGCTGTTCTCCGCCGGGGTGTCCCTCTCCGGCGGCGCGCTGGCCGGTGTGTTCACCCGGCCCGAAACGCTCGGCGTCGTTTTCGGACTCGTCGTCGGCAAGACGATGGGCATCTTCGGCGGTACGTGGCTGACCACGCGGTTCACCAAGGCGGAGCTCAACAAGGACCTGGCCTGGGCCGATGTCTTCGCGATCGCCTCACTCGCCGGCATCGGCTTCACCGTCTCGCTGCTGATCGGCGAGCTCGCCTTCACCGGCGACGACGACATGATCAACGAGATCAAGGCGTCGGTGCTGCTCGGCTCCCTGATTGCCGCCGTACTCTCCGGTGTACTGCTCAAACTCCGGGTACGGAGATACAGGGCGCTCCTCGACGCGGAGGAACGCGACGAGGACGCGTCCGGAGTGCCGGACATCTATGAACAGGACGATCCGGAGTACCACCTGCGGATGGCCGCCCTCTACGAGAGCAAGGCGGCCGAGCACCGCCGCCTTGCCCAACTGGCGGGGGCAGCGAGCAGCAAGCCGGACAGTCCGGCATGATCTGACATCGGATGTGTTGAACAGGAGAGGGAGTCAGGGATGAGCGACCCCGGCAATTACGCGGGCAGCGCCGACCGCAGTCTCGGCCAGCTGGTCGCCTCGGCGACCGCCGAGCTGTCGGCGCTGGTGCACGACGAAATCGCCCTGGCCAAGGCCGAGGTGCGGCAGGACGTCAAGCGGGGCGTCATCGGCAGCGTGGCGTTCATCGTCACGGGTGTGCTGATCCTGTTCGCGATCCCGGTGCTGAGCTTCGCGGCCGCGTACGGGATCCACAACCTGGGCCTGGGGCTCGCCTGGTCGTTCCTGATCGTGGGCGGGGCGTTCATCCTGCTGGGGATCCTGCTCGCGCTCTTCGGCCTCGCCAAGTTCAAGAAGGTCAAGCCGCCGGAGAAGTCCATCGCCTCGGCCAAGCAGACCGCCGCCGTTCTCCAGGGCGTCAAGCCGCACCCGCGGGCGAGCGTGGCCGCCGACGCGATCCTGCCGGCGGGCGGCAGCACCCGCGCCGACAAGGCCATCGAGAACGTGCCGGTCCAGGACAAGGCGTCGGCTGTGGCACGCTCGTCCACATGACGCTCCCCGATTCCAGCGCGTTCGGCCCCCCGGGCCCGGAAGACCGGGCGGGCCACGAAGAGCCGGCCGGCCCGGCGGACGCCGCCCCCGCACCGTTCTCCCCGGCCTCCGGGGCGCCGTCCGGCGGCCCCGTCCGCTTCGACGGCCCCTGGACCCATCGGGACGTCGCGGCGAACGGCGCCCGCTTCCACATCGCCGAAATGGGTGAAGGGCCCCTCGTCCTGCTCCTGCACGGCTTCCCGCAGTTCTGGTGGACCTGGCGCCATCAGCTCCCGGCGCTCGCCGATGCGGGTTTCCGGGCCGTGGCGATGGACCTGCGTGGGGTCGGCGGCAGCGACCGTACGCCGCGCGGCTACGACCCCGCCAACCTGGCGCTCGACATCACCGGCGTGATCAGGTCGCTCGGCGAGCCGGACGCCGCGCTGGTCGGCCACGACATGGGCGGCTATCTGGCCTGGACGGCCGCGGTGATGCGCCCCAAGCTGGTGCGCCGGCTGGTGGTCTCCTCGATGCCCCATCCGCGCCGGTGGCGCTCCTCGATGCTCTCCGACTTCGCACAGTCCCGGGCCGGCTCGTACATCTGGGGCTTCCAGCGGCCGTGGGTGCCCGAGCGTCAGCTCGTCGCGGACGACGCGGCGTTGGTGGGTCGGCTGATCCACGACTGGGCGGGGCCCGGGACGGCGGAGTTCCCCGACGAGGCGACGCTGGACGTGTACCGCCGCGCCATGTCCATCCCGTCGACGGCCCACTGCTCGATCGAGCCGTACCGCTGGATGGTGCGCTCGCTGGCGCGTCCGGACGGTATCCAGTTCAACCGGCGCATGAAGCGGCCGGTGCGGGTGCCGACGCTGCATCTGCACGGTTCACTCGATCCGGCGGTCCGCACCCGGAGTTCCGCAGGGTCCGGCGAGTACGTCGAGGCGCCCTACCGATGGCGACTTTTCGACGGTCTGGGGCACTTCCCCCACGAGGAGGATCCGGCCGGGTTCTCGGCCGAACTCATCAACTGGCTCAAGGATTCCGAGCCCGACCGCTAGCCCGTGGGCACACCTGTCCGACGAACAGCCACGTGCCTGGCGCATACGCCAATTGGCTGACGGATGGGCGGTTACCGACCATGACCCACGGGCAGACGTCCGGGTATGGGCTGGACGCACGACTTCGGTGACGCAGCACGCAATCGTCGCTCGACCGCCACGGCGGTTCCGGGCACTCATGAGGGGGGCGGCCCTCCGGGCCGGGTGCACGCTATGCATGTTCTGCATGATCCCCGGCTCGGCATTCCGCGCATCCTCCGCCGCCGGGCCCGCTGGGTCTCGGCGCGGCTCCGCCATCCCCGAGGCTGACCCCCGGACACCTCCCGGGCCCTCCGGACACCTCCGGGGGCACCTCTGGGGCCTGCCCTACAGCGCGCACGCCTGACTGTCGACCTGCTGGGCGGCGGTACGGCCCTGCGTGATGTCCTGGCGGATCTCGTCGGCGGTCAGCGCGTACCCGGTGTCGGGGTCGTCCAGCGACTTGGCGAACACGACTCCGTACACCTTGCCGTCGGGGGTCAGCAGCGGGCCGCCGGAGTTCCCCTGACGGACCGTCGCGTACAGCGAGTACACATCGCGGCGGACGGTGCCCCGGCGGTAGATGTCGGGGCCGTTGGCGTCGATCCGGGCGCGGACACGGGCGGAGCGCACGTCGTACGCGCCGTTCTCCGGGAAGCCCGCGACGATGGCGCTGTCACCCGTACCGGCGTCGTGGTCGGTGTCGGTGAACTGCAGCGGCTTCGCCTCGAGGTCCGGGACGTCCAGTACGGCGATGTCGCGCCGCCAGTCGTAGAGGACGACCTTCGCGTCGTACAGCCGTCCCTGGCCGCCGATCTGGACGGTGGGCTCGTCGACCCCGCCGACGACATGGGCGTTGGTCATGACCCGGCGGTCGGCGAAGACGAAGCCGGTGCCTTCGAGGACCTTGCCGCAGCTCGGGGCCGTACCGACGACCTTGACGATGGACTGGCGGGCGCGGGCCGCGACGGGGCTGCCCACCAGGGCCGGGTCGGGGGCCCTGACCTCGGTGATGGGTTCGTTGGCGAACGGGCTGAAGACCTGCGGGAAGCCGTTCTGCGCCAGCACCGAGGAGAAGTCCGTGAACCAGGTCGAGGCCTGGGGCGGCATCACCCGGGAGATGCCGAGCAGGACCGAGGAGTTGCGGACCTCCTTGCCCAGCGTCGGCAGCGAGGTGCCGGCCAGGGCCGAGCCGATCAGCCAGGCCACCAGGAGCATCGCGACGACGTTGACCAGGGCGCCGCCGGTCGCGTCCAGGGCGCGCGCGGGCGACCACGTGATGTACCGGCGGAGCTTGTTGCCCAGATGCGTGGTGAAGGCCTGGCCCACCGACGCGCACACGATCACGATGACGACCGCGACGACGGCCGCGGTGGAGGAGACCTCGGAGCCGTCCGTCACCTGGTCCCACAGGACCGGCAGCAGATAGACGGCGACGAGACCGCCGCCCAGGAACCCGATCACCGACAGAATGCCGACGACGAACCCCTGGCGATAGCCGATAACCGCGAACCACACGGCGCCGGCCAGCAGCAGGATGTCCAGCACGTTCACCGTCTATTGCCTCGCAGATTCGTCACCGGGCCCGTACACCTGCGCGCTCCGGGCGGGCCCGGAGCGCGGAATACGGAAGTCAGCCTGTCATGCGCGCCAGTCGAGCGGCACCTGCTTGGCTCTGTCCCACGGGCGCTCCCAGCCCGCGAAGTGCAGAATGCGGTCGATCACCCCGGCCGTGAACCCCCACACGAGAGCGGATTCGACCAGAAATGCCGGGCCCCGGTGGCCGCTGGGATGGATGGCCGTCGCCCGGTTGGCCGGGTCCGTGAGATCCGCCACGGGCACCGTGAAGACCCTCGCCGTCTCGCCGGGGTCGACGACACCGACCGGGCTGGGCGCACGCCACCAGCCGAGGACGGGCGTCACCACGAAGCTGCTCACGGGGATGTAGAGCCGGGGCAGCACACCGAAGATCTGCACCCCGCGCGGATCGAGGCCGGTCTCCTCCTCGGCCTCGCGCAGGGCGGCCCTGAGCGGGCCGGTCGTCGCCTGGTCGCCGTCCTCCGGGTCGAGGGAGCCGCCCGGGAAGGACGGCTGCCCCGGATGGGAGCGCAGGCTGCCCGCCCGCTCCATCAGCAGCAGCTCGGGGCCGCGCGCGCCCTCGCCGAACAGGACGAGGACGGCGGACTGGCGGCCCGCGCCGCTCTCCGGCGGCAGGAAGCGGCTGAGCTGGCGCGGCTCCACGGTCCGCGCGGCCCGTGCGACAGGTTCGAGCCAGCCCGGCAGTCCCTCGTCCGTGACGGCGATCGAGGAGCCGGGGCCGGCCTGGGTGGCGGGCACGGCCGATCCGGCGGCGGCCGCCGCGTCCGGGCCGTGGCCGCCCGGCTCGCGCCGGCCGGTGCCCTGCTGTTCCGTGCCGTGTTCGTGTGTCCTCATAGGCACCCCTCGATTCACAACGCCTGTCGTCACGTGTTTCGTTCCGGACCGGCGCCAGGCGTCAGCCGGCACCCAGGGCGGGGGCGGGTTTCCCCGGGTAGTCCGGCGGCGGGCTCAGCCGCTGCCCCGGCTGACCGCCCATCTCGTACTTCAGGAGCTTGCGGGCCTTCTCCGGGCCCGTCTCGCCCTCCCCGTACGAAGGGCAGAGCGGGGCGATCGGGCAGGCTCCGCAGGCCGGCCTGCGCGCGTGGCAGATCCGGCGGCCGTGGAAGACGACCCGGTGCGAGAGCATCGTCCACTCGCTCTTCGGGAAGATCGCCGCGACGTCCGCCTCGACCTTCTCCGGGTCCTCCTGCTCGGTCCACTTCCAGCGCCGGACCAGCCGGCCGAAGTGGGTGTCGACCGTGATGCCCGGTACGCCGAAGGCGTTGCCGAGGACGACGTTGGCCGTCTTGCGGCCGACACCCGGCAGCTTCACCAGGTCCTCGAGCCGTCCCGGCACCTCGCCGCCGAAGTCGTCCCGCAGGGCGGCGGACAGGCCCATGAGCGACTTGGTCTTGGCCCGGAAGAAGCCGGTCGGCCGAATGATCTCTTCCATTTCCTCCGGGACGGCGGCGGCCATGTCCTCGGGGGTGGGATAGGCGGCGAAGAGCGCGGGGGTGGTCTGGTTGACCCTCAGGTCCGTGGTCTGGGCGGAGAGAACCGTGGCGACGAGGAGCTCGAAGGGGTTTTTGAAGTCCAGCTCCGGATGGGCGTACGGATACACCTCGGCGAGCTCGCGGTTGATCCGGCGGGCCCGGCGGACCATCGCCAGATGCGATTCCGGCTTGGCCTTGCGGCCCTTCACCGCCACCGGCTCCCGGGCCGGTTTCGCCCGCTCGGACGCACGTTTTGTCGCTTTCTTCAGGCTGTCCGCAGCCTGTTCGCCCACAGCGGAATTACGGCCTTCCGACACCCCATCAGCCCCCTTGGCCTGCGTTCTCACCGGCAATCTGGACACCCGGCCAGCCTAGAGCCCGCCACTGACATCCGCCCCGGTCACCGCTGATCCGCCCCCGATCGGCCCCCTGCCGTACGCTCCGGCACGCGCGTGCGTCAAACTGGTTTGTGATTGATCGCACTGTTTTACCGTCCGGCATGATGGGGACCACGGTTCCCTGAACAGGCCGACAAGGAGAGAACTCGTGGACGACGTTCTGCGGCGCGCCCCGCTTTTCGCGGCGCTCGATGACGAGCAGGCCGCGGAGCTCCGCGCCTCGATGAGTGAGGTGACCCTCGCGCGCGGCGACGCGCTGTTCCACGAGGGTGACCCGGGCGACCGCCTCTATGTGGTCACCGAGGGCA
The DNA here is from genome assembly GCF_031844705.1 of Streptomyces sp. ITFR-16. Taxonomy (NCBI): domain Bacteria; kingdom Bacillati; phylum Actinomycetota; class Actinomycetes; order Kitasatosporales; family Streptomycetaceae; genus Streptomyces; species Streptomyces sp. ITFR-16. Next base: position 4,453,260 of record NZ_CP134609.1, on the reverse strand, counting down.
AGGTGAAGCTCCACCGCACCTCCCCCGACGGCCGCGAGAACATGCTGGCCGTCCTCGGCCCCGGCGAGCTGATCGGTGAGCTGTCGCTCTTCGACCCGGGCCCGCGCACCGCCACCGCCACCGCGCTGACCGAGGTCAAGCTCCTCGGCCTCGGCCACGGCGACCTCCAGCCCTGGCTGAACGCCCGCCCCGAGGTGGCCACGGCCCTGCTGCGTGCCGTCGCCCGGCGCCTGCGCAAGACCAACGACCAGATGTCCGACCTGGTCTTCTCCGATGTGCCGGGCCGTGTCGCCCGCGCCCTCCTCGACCTGTCGCGCCGCTTCGGCGTCCAGTCGGAGGAAGGCATCCACGTCGTGCACGACCTCACGCAGGAAGAGCTGGCCCAGCTGGTCGGCGCCTCCCGCGAGACGGTCAACAAGGCGCTCGCCGACTTCGCCGGCCGCGGCTGGCTGCGGCTGGAGGCCCGTGCGGTGATCCTGCTGGACGTGGAGCGGCTGGCCAAGCGCTCCCGCTGACCGCCGTCGTACGCAAAGCCGTGGAGGGGCCCCGCCGGTAGCGGCGGGGCCCCTCACGCGTACCTCTCAGATCAGCCCGTGCTCGGTCAGGTACTCCAGCTGCGCCCGCACCGAGAGCTCGGCCGCGGGCCACAGGGACCGGTCCACGTCCGCGTACACATGCGCCACCACATCGGCCGAGGTCCGGTGGCCGTTCTCCACCGCCGTCTCCACCTGGGCCAGCCGGTGCGCGCGGTGGGCCAGATAGAACTCCACCGCCCCCTGCGCGTCGTCCAGCACCGGACCGTGGCCCGGCAGCACCGTGTGAACCCCGTCGTCGACCGTCAGCGAGCGCAGCCGCCGCAGCGAGTCGAGGTAGTCCCCCAGCCGCCCGTCCGGATGCGCCACCAGCGTCGTGCCGCGCCCCAGGATCGTGTCCCCCGTCAGCACCGCGCGGTCGGCGGGCAGATGGAACGAGAGCGAGTCCGCCGTGTGGCCCGGGGTCGGCACCACGTACATCTCCAGACCGCCGGTCGTGATCACGTCGCCCGTGCCCAGGCCCTCGTCCCCCAGCCGCAACTGCGGATCGAGGGCGCGCACCTTCGTACGGGTCAGCTCGGCGAACCTGGCCGCGCCCTCCGCGTGGTCCGGGTGGCCGTGGGTGAGCAGGGTCAGCGCGATCCGGCGGCCCGCCCGCTCGGCGGTGTCGATGACGGCCCGCAGATGGGCGTCGTCCAGCGGGCCCGGGTCGATGACCACCGCGAGGTCCGAGTCGGGCTCGGCGACGATCCAGGTATTGGTCCCGTCCAGCGTCATCGCCGACGGGTTGGGTGCCAGCACGTTGACCGCGCGGGTGGTGGCCGGGCCGGACTCCACCCCGCCGCGCGGCTGCCCCGGCAGCGCCGCCGCCTCGCTCATGCCGCGCCTCCTTCCGTGCCGTCCGCGCCCGCCGCGGGAATGTGCTTGGTGAACTCCTCGTGCCCCGGCCAGCTGAGCACCAGCGCGTCGCCGTCCAGACGGGCCTGTGCCAGTACGGGGGTGAGGTCCTGGTCCCCGGCGGCCTCCAGCGCCTGTGCGGCGGTGGCGTACGGCCTGAGGGTCCGCAGCGTCGACACCGTGGGCGGCATCATCAGCAGCTCGCCGCGGTCGTATCCGGCGGCCGCGTCGGCCGGGGTGATCCACACCGTGCGGTCGGCCTCCGTGGAGGCGTTGCGGGTGCGCTGGCCGGCCGGGAGCGCGGCGACGAAGAACCAGGTGTCGTAGCGGCGCGGCTCGAACTCCGGGGTGATCCAGCGGGCCCACGCGCCGAGCAGGTCCGAGCGCAGCACCAGTCCGCGCCGGCCGAGGAAGTCGGCGAACGAAAGCTCCCGGGCGACCAGCGCCGCACGGTCGGCCTCCCAGTCGTCGCCGGTGGTGTCCGTGACGACCGTGCCCGCGGTCGGCCCCGCGAGCAGGACGCCCGCCTCCTCGTACGTCTCGCGGACCGCCGCGCAGACGATCGCCTGCGCCTCGGCCGGGGTCTCCACGCCGAGCCGTCCGGCCCAGCTCTCGAGCGCGGGTCCGGCCCAGTCCACGAGCCGGTCGTCGTCGCGCGGGTCGACCCCGCCACCCGGATAGGCGTACGCGCCGCCGGCGAACGCCATGGAGGTGCGCCGGCGCAGCATGTGGACGGTGGGACCGGCGGTGGAACCCTCGGCGGCGTCCCGGAGCAGCATCACGGTGGCGGCCCGCCTGGGAGCCGCGGGCGTCAGCTCGCCTGCGGCGAGGGCCCGGATCCGGCCGGGCCATTCCGGTGGGTACCACTGACCATTGGACATGGCCGGAGGCTATCCGGAACCGCGTCGATGTTCGAGAGGCGCCGTGATCCGTACATGCCCTGTACACAGATGATCCCGCCCGGTCGTGAGACCGGACGGGATCGCTGTCCGGCCGGCGTTCGGACGCCGGCGCGGTACGGGTTCAGACTCCGGTCAGCTCGACCTGGACCTCGACCTCGACCGGTGCGTCCAGCGGCAGCACGGCGACGCCGACGGCGCTGCGGGCGTGCACACCCTTGTCGCCGAGCACCGCGCCCAGCAGCTCGCTCGCCCCGTTGATCACGGCGGGCTGGCCGGTGAAGTCGGTGGCCGAGGCGACGAAGCCCACGACCTTCACGACGCGGGCGATCCGGTCCAGATCGCCGGCGACCGACTTCACGGCGGCCAGCGCGTTGAGCGCGCAGGTCTTCGCCAGCTCCTTGGCCTCGTCGGGCGTGACCTCCGCGCCGACCTTGCCGGTGACGGCGAGCTTGCCGTCCACCATGGGCAGCTGGCCCGAGGTGTACACGTACACCCCGGACTGGACGGCCGGCTGGTACGAGGCCAGCGGCGGCACGACGTCCGGGAGGGTCAGTCCGAGCTCGGCGAGCTTCGCCTCGACGGCGCCCGCCACTACTGCTTCGCCCGCTTCAGGTAGGCCACGAGCTGCTCGGGGTTGTTCGGGCCGGGAACGACCTGGACCAGCTCCCAGCCGTCCTCGCCCCAGGTGTCCAGAATCTGCTTGGTCGCGTGCACGAGAAGGGGCACGGTCGCGTATTCCCACTTGGTCATGGCCCGACTGTAATGCCTGGCACGCACAGCCTCGTGCGTAGCCTGCGGCATGACTGGTTAGGCTCGAATACGTGAGCAGGTTCCAGGTCGTCAGCGGCAAGGGCGGTACCGGTAAGACCACGGTCGCCGCCGCCCTCGCGCTCGCCCTCGCGACCGAGGGCAGGCGCACCCTCCTCGTCGAGGTCGAGGGCAGACAGGGCATCGCCCAGCTCTTCGAGACGGATTCCCTTCCCTACGAGGAACGCAAGATCGCCGTCGCCCCGGGCGGCGGCGAGGTGTACGCGCTCGCGATCGACGCCGAGCGCGCCCTCCTCGACTACCTCCAGATGTTCTACAAGCTCGGCAGCGCGGGCCGGGCGCTCAAGAAGCTCGGCGCCATCGACTTCGCCACCACGATCGCGCCCGGCGTGCGGGACGTCCTGCTGACCGGCAAGGCGTGCGAGGCGGTGCGCCGCAAGGACCGGCAGAACCGGTTCGTCTATGACTACGTGATCATGGACGCCCCGCCGACGGGCCGCATCACGCGCTTCCTCAATGTGAACGACGAGGTGGCGGGGCTGGCCAGGATCGGCCCGATACACAATCAGGCCCAGGCCGTGATGCGGGTGCTGAAGTCGCCGGAGACCGCGGTGCATCTGGTGACCCTCCTGGAGGAGATGCCGGTCCAGGAGACCGCGGACGGCATCGCGGAGCTGCGGGCCGCAGAACTGCCCGTGGGCCGGGTCATCGTGAACATGGTGCGCCCGCAGCTGCTGGACGAGGATGCTCTGCGCACCTCCGTCGGCGGCCGGCGCAAGGAGATCGCCAAGACGCTGACGCGGGCGGGCGTGACCGGTTCGGCGGGGCTGGTGCGCCCCCTCGTCGAACAGGCCGCCGAGCACGCCCAGCGGGTCGGCCTGGAGCGTGAGCAGCGCGCCGTACTGGCGGACCTCGGCCTGCCGGGGTACGAGCTGCCGCTGATCGGGGAGGGGGTGGACCCGGCAGGGCTGTACGAGCTGGCGGTCGCGCTCCGTCGGCAGGGTGTGGGCGAAGGGGCGTCCGGACGAGGGGCGGGGTCATGACATCGGACACGGACACAGGCACGGACACGCCGTCGGACACGGGGGCGGGCACCGCCCCCGCGCTGGACACCGACGCCCTGATCGACGATCCGGACATCCGGATCGTCGTGTGCTGCGGCTCGGGCGGTGTCGGCAAGACGACGACCGCGGCGGCGCTGGGTGTACGGGCGGCGGAGCGCGGCCGCAAGGTCGTCGTGCTCACCATCGACCCGGCGCGCCGGCTCGCCCAGTCCATGGGCATCGACTCCCTGGACAACATCCCGCGCCGGGTGAAGGGCATCGAGACCCGTGGCTCGGGCGAGCTGCACGCGATGATGCTCGACATGAAGCGGACCTTCGACGAGATCGTCGAGGCGCACGCGGACGGCGAGCGGGCCCGCGCGATCCTGGAGAACCCGTTCTACCAGTCCCTGTCGGCCGGCTTCGCGGGCACGCAGGAGTACATGGCGATGGAGAAGCTCGGCCAGCTGCGGGCCCGCGAGGAGTGGGACCTGATCGTGGTCGACACCCCGCCGTCGCGCTCCGCGCTGGACTTCCTGGACGCGCCGAAGCGGCTCGGCTCGTTCCTGGACGGGAAGTTCATCAAGCTGCTGATGGCCCCCGCGAAGATGGGCGGCCGGGCGGGGATGAAGTTCCTCAACGTGGGCATGTCGATGATGACCGGGACGCTCGGCAAGCTGCTCGGCGGGCAGTTCCTGCGGGACGTACAGACCTTCGTCGCCGCGATGGACACCATGTTCGGCGGATTCCGTACGCGCGCCGATGCCACGTACAAGCTGCTCCAGGCGCCCGGCACGGCGTTCCTCGTCGTGGCGACGCCGGAGCGGGACGCGCTGCGCGAGGCGGCGTATTTCGTGGAGCGCCTGGCTGCGGAGGACATGCCGCTGGCGGGTCTGGTCCTCAACCGCGTCCATGGCAGTGAGGCCGCCCGGCTCACCGCCGAGCGCGCGCTGGCCGCCGCAGAAAATCTTGAGACCGACGGCATTGTGGATCAGACGGCCGGGAAGGCTGGACTTCGTGAGCCCGCCGACTCCCCCGCGGCCGGTTCCGCACCCACCACGGACACCGCCGGAGCCGCCAGCCCCGAACCGCCCGTCGAACCCTCCGTGGAGCAGCTGACGGCGGGTCTGCTGCGGCTGCACGCCGAAAGGATGCAGGTGGTCGCGCGCGAACAGCACACACGCGACCGCTTCACCGCGCTGCATCCCGAGGTGGCCGTCACCGCGGTGGCCGCGCTGCCCGGAGATGTCCATGACCTCGCGGGGCTGCGAGCCATCGGGGACCGGCTCGCGACCGGTTCCGCCTCGGCCGGAGCTGCGTAGTCACCTCGTCGTCCGATCCGCCGCGCCGAGTCCGCTGCACGGGCCCCGGGCGGCCGGTCGTCCGCCGCCGGGCTACCCCACGGCGGCGAACGTCTCGTGCAGTTCGTCGTCCTCCAGCCCGATCGCCACGGGCAGGATGCCCGTGGACCGCTCGTACTCGCTGCGTGCGGTCTCCAGCAGCCGGCGCCAGGACGTGACGGTCGGGCGTCTGCGCAGCAGTGCGCGGCGCTCCCGCTCGGTCATTCCGCCCCACACGCCGAATTCGACGCGATTGTCCAGCGCATCGGCCAGGCACTCGGTCCGCACCGGGCATCCGGTGCACACCGCCTTGGCCCTGTTCTGCGCTGCCCCTTGTACGAACAGTTCATCCGGATCGGTAGTGCGGCAGGCTGCCTGCGCACTCCAGTCGGTTACCCAGCCCATCCCGGCGCCGTCCTCTCCCGAATCGAGGCTCCCCCACGGCGGTAGCGGCATATTCACCGCTGCCAGTTGAGGACGTTACGGAAGGTGGCGACAGCACAACACCCCCTTCGGGCCCAATCTTGAATGGTCCGAACGGACTATGCGTATGCGGCAGATCACCCAGGGGAGTGAGGGGAGGACATGCGGGACTATCCCGTCGGAATCGGGGCAGTTCACCTGACTCACAACGGACGTTCGAGGACACAGGAGGCGAATTCGGGAGCGCCCGAACCCATGGCCGGATCGTGCACGGGGGTTGATACGGAACCGGGCTGCTGTGACAGTTGAGAGCAGCTTAGGCCAAGGCATATACGTGTGTCCGGCGAATGAGAACGTAGGCTGCCCCCATGCCAAAGAAGCGCTCGGGCGGGGGTCTCACGACGACCCAGCAGGCCGCCAAGTTCCTCGGTGTCGCCGCACTCTCCGGAGTGGTCATGGCGGGCATCGCGCTGCCGGCCGCCGGAGCTCTGGGCCTCGCCGCCAAGGGGACGGTCGACGGATTCGACGAGATTCCGGCCAATCTGAAGACCCCGCCGCTGAGCCAGCGCACCCGGATCCTGGACAACCAGGGCGGCCAGATCGCGACGGTCTACTCGCGCGACCGCACGGTGGTGCCGCTGACGAAGATCTCCCCGTACATGCAGAAGGCGATCATCGCGATCGAGGACGCCCGCTTCTACCAGCACGGCGCGGTCGACCTCAAGGGCATCCTGCGCGCGATGAACCGCAACGTGCAGACGGGCGGGACCGCGCAGGGCGCGTCGACCCTCACCCAGCAGTACGTGAAGAACGTCTTCGTCGAGGAGGCCGGTGACGACCCGGCCAAGGTCGCCGAGGCCACCCAGCAGACGCTGGGCCGCAAGGTCCAGGAGCTGAAGTACGCGATCCAGGTCGAGGAAGAGCTCGGCAAGAAGAAGATCCTGGAGAACTACCTCAACATCACGTTCTTCGGGCAGCAGGCGTACGGCGTCGAGGCCGCCTCGCAGCGCTACTTCTCCAAGTCGGCGAAGGACCTGAAGCTGGAGGAGGCGGCGCTGCTGGCCGGCATCGTGCAGTCGCCCAGCCGCTACGACCCCGTCAACGACACGGAGGAGGCGACCAAGCGTCGCAACACCGTGATCCAGCGGATGGCGGACGTCGGCGACATCGGGCAGGAAGAGGCCGACAAGGCCAAGGCCACACCGATCAAGCTGAAGGTCAAGCGCCCGCAGAACGGCTGCATCACCGCCGTGAACGGCTCGGGCTTCTTCTGCGACTACGTACGGAAGATCGTCACGAGCGATCCGGCGTTCGGCAAGACCGCGAAGGAGCGCGCCAAGCTCTGGGCGATCGGCGGGCTCACCATCAAGACGACGCTGGACCCGCGGTCCCAGGCCGCCTCCAACAGCGCCGCCACCTCCCGGGTCAGCAAGGACGACAAGGTCGCGGACGCGGTCGTGCAGGTGAAGCCCGGGACCGGGCAGATCATGGCGATGGCCCAGTCCCGCCCGTACGGACTGGACCAGTCCAAGCACCAGACCGTGCTGAACCTCTCCGTCGACAACAAGATGGGCGGCAGCTACGCCGGCTTCCAGGTGGGGTCGACGTTCAAGCCGATCACCGCGGCGGCGGCACTGGAGAAGGGCATCAGCCCGGCGCAGAGCTTCACCACTCCCTCCTCGATAGTGCTTCCGGCCGACGCCTTCCGTACGTGCGAGGGCGCGCCCGCGGACGACAAGCCGTGGGACGTGGAGAACGAGACGGAGGAGGAGAAGGGCACGTTCGACATGACCAGCGCGCTGGGCAAGTCGATCAACACCTACTTCGCCAAGCTGGAGCAGCAGACCGGCCTCTGCGAGACGCTCACGATGGCCAAGAAGGTCGGCTACGACCGCGGCGACAACAAGCCGCTGCTGCAGAACCCCGCCACCACCCTCGGCGGCCAGGAGTCGACCCCGCTGGCGATGGCCTCGGTCTACGCGACCTTCGCCAACCGGGGCACGTACTGCTCTCCGATCGCGATCCTCTCGGTGACCAAGCCGGACGGCAAGCAGATCGACGTGCCGAAGTCGCAGTGCACCCGGGCGATGAGCGAGCACACGGCGGACACGATCAACCAGATGCTCAAGGGCGTCGTCGAGGACGGCACCGGAACGCAGGCCGGCCTCAGCGACCGTGACAACGCGGGCAAGACCGGTACCACCGACGAGCGCAAGAACGCCTGGTTCGTCGGCTACACCCCGAACCTGTCCACCGCCGTGTGGGTCGGCAGCGACGGCGCCCGGCAGATCCCGATGAGCAACATCAATATCGGCGGCCAGTACTACGAGGACGTCTGCGGTGGCTGTCTGCCCGGTCCGATCTGGCGCACGGCGATGACCGGCTCCCTGAACGCCTCCGAGACCCCGGCGTTCAACCCGGTCGAGGTCCCCCGGGCGAAGCCCAAGGAGGACAAGGACAAGGGCAAGGGCCGGGACAAGCCGGGCGACGACGGCGGCGACAAGCCCGGCGACGACGACCCCTTCCCCGGCATCAGCATCCCGCCGGGCCTGATCGGCGGCAACGACGGCCACGGCCGAGGTCAGCAGGACGGCGGGACGAACGGTCCCTGACCTGCCGCCGCCGTAGACACGCAGAAGCAGGCACGCAGAAGGGGCGCCCCCGGTCCGGGGGGCGCCCCTTCCGTCCGTGCGGCGTGCCTCAGCCCGCGAGGAGCTTCTTCACCGTCGCGGCCACCCGGCCACCCTCGGCGCGGCCCGCGACCTTCGGGTTGACGATCTTCATGACGGCGCCCATCGCGCGCGGCCCCTCGGCGCCGGCGGCCTTGGCCTCCTCGACGGCGGACGCCACGATCGCGGTCAGCTCGTCGTCGCTCAGCTGCTGCGGGAGGTAGGTGTCGAGCAGCTCGCCCTCCTTCTTCTCCCGCTCGGCCTGCTCGGTCCGGCCGCCCTTGGCGAAGGCCTCGGCCGCCTCGCGGCGCTTCTTGGCCTCCTTGGCGATCACCTTCTGCACCTCGTCGTCGGAGAGTTCGCGGGCCGTCTTGCCGCCGACCTCCTCCTTGGTGATCGCGGTGAGGGTCAGCCGGAGCGTGGACGAGGTCAGCTCGTCACGCGCCTTCATGGCCGTGGTGAGGTCTTCCTTGAGCTTGGACTTGAGCGTGGTCATGGGGTGATTGTGGCAGGTACGGGGCGCCTGCCGCCCGCCGGTTTTCCTGCGGGCCCCCGGGGTCTGCGACGATGGGCGCATGCGCGCACGCTACGGAGTACCCCTGAAAATCACGGCGGTCACCGCCGCGGCCGGCGCGGTCGGCCTCGCCTACGCGGCCGGGTTCGAGGCCCGCTCGTTCCGCCTGCGACGGGTCACGGTCCCGGTACTCCCGCACGGGGCACGCCCGTTGCGCGTGCTGCAGGTCTCCGACGTCCACATGGTCAGCGGCCAGCGCAAGAAGCGGGCCTGGCTGCAGTCGCTGGCCGGGCTGCGTCCGGACTTCGTCGTGAACACGGGCGACAACCTCTCCGACCCCGAGGCCGTACCGGAGCTGCTCGACGCGCTCGGCCCGCTGATGGAGCTCCCGGGCGTGTACGTCTTCGGCTCCAACGACTACTACGGCCCCAAGCTCCGCAACCCGGCCCGCTACCTCTTCGAGAAGGCCGCGGGCCGGCACGGCCTCAACGGGAACGCCCCGGCGGTCGGCGTGGTCCACAACCCGTGGGAGCCGATGCGCGACGCCTTCGACGAGGCGGGCTGGCTGAACCTGTCCAACACCCGGGGCCGCCTCAAGCTCGACGGCCTGGAGCTCGCCTTCACCGGCCTCGACGACCCGCACATCAAGCGCGACCGCTACGCCGAGGTGGCGGGCGGCCCCGAGACGGGCGCCGACCTCTCCATCGGCGTGGTCCACGCCCCCTACCTGCGCTCCCTGGACGCCTTCACCGCCGACGGCTACCCACTGATCCTGGCCGGTCACACCCACGGTGGCCAGGTCTGCGTCCCCTTCTACGGAGCCCTGGTCACCAACTGCGACCTGGACACGGACCGCGCGAAGGGCCTCTCCAGCCACACGGCCGACGGCAACCGCGCCTACCTGCACGTCTCGGCCGGCTGCGGCACCAACCGCTACACCCCGATCCGCATCGCCTGCCCCCCGGAGGCGACCCTGCTGACCCTGACGCCCCGCGAGGGCTGAGGGCCCGCCGCCCGCCGGACCGGCACAAAAAGCGGATTTCGTCTCCGGCCGCCGGTGGGCTAAAGTAATCGATGTCGCCGGGAGACCGGTGGCGATCGGGGTGTAGCGCAGCTTGGCAGCGCGCTTCGTTCGGGACGAAGAGGTCGTGGGTTCAAATCCCGCCACCCCGACAGCCGTAAGACCAGGTCAGGGGCCTGATCCGCTTAGTGGATCAGGCCCCTGAGTGGTTTCCGGGGGCGCCTTGGGAGCCGTTTGGGAGCCGATCTCGGAATCCGGCTCCCCGTTGGCTCCCGAAGCGTTTCGGTGATTCGGCGAGATAGCCCTCGTAATGGGACCCCGCCCACGTACGCTCTGGGCGTCCGACGCACCGCGCCGGGCGCACGAGGGGGCACCGTGGATCATCTGTTCACCGTCGACGGCCAGACGGCCACGCCGATATCGCGCACCGGGCTCGCCGCCGAGAGCCTGCTGGAGCGACAGCACCTCCAGGAGTGGGTGATCGCCCATCCTCAGGTGCTCGGGGAGTCGGTGCTCGTGATCACCTCGGAGTACGACCGGTGGGCCGACACCGACGGAGTGCCGGCCCGCGACCGGCTGGACGTGCTCGGACTGGATGCGACCGGGCGCCTCGTGGTGGTGGAGCTGAAGCGAGGGACGGCCGACCGGGATGTACACCTTCAGGCGATCACCTACGCCGCTCTGGTGTCCCGGTTCGACCTCGACACCCTCACCCATGCGCACCGTGGCTTCCTGTCTCGTAGAGGGCAGGCCCTCGACATCGACGCGTGCAGGCAGCGTCTGCTCGACCACGTGGACGGGGAGTGGAGCCCGGAACTGCTCCAGCGTCCCCGGCAGGTGATCATCGCCGCCGAATTCCCCAAGCAGGTCACCCACTCCGTCGTCTGGCTTTCGGAAATGGGTATCGACATCGACCTCGTCCAGGTCGGCCTGTGGCGGGTGGAGGGACACCTCGTCGCCGGGTTCACCAAGGTCTATCCGACCCCGGAGGTCGAGGAGTTCACACTCGCACCGGCCCGGGTCGAAGGCGAGGCGGCGGCCAAGAAGCTGCAGGAACGCTCACGCTCGCGCAACGCCGTGCACGTCCTCGTCGGCGCGGGCCTGCTGCCGGACGGAACCAGACTGCGGATGACGCCGCGTCACGGCGTCCCGGAACCCATCCGCAACGCCATCCACGCGTGGGTGGAAAAGGACATCAGCCGAGCAACGGTCACCTGGAACAACAACACCGCCAAACCACTGATCTGGGACGCCGATGACGCGTCCTATTCACCAACCGGGCTCGCCAACCACATCTTCACGAGCGTGACGGGTCGCACCGCCGACGGCATACAGGGAACGACGTGGTGGGACGTCGACACCGACCATGTGCCCGCCGATGTCGACCCCGAAGAATGGGCCGCCCTGGCGGGGATCGACCTCACAGGTCTGGCCAGGCAGCTCAACGGCACCCGCAAAGACTGGACGGGGCTGCACACCCTGCTGGGTGCCGTCCCCGCCGGACGGTGGACCACTTACGGAGACGTAGCCGCGGTGATCGGCAGCCATGCCGTCCCGGTCGGCACCCATCTGGCCGCCTGCGGCCAATGCCCCAACCCCTGGCGCGTACTCAATGCGGCAGGACGCGTCAGCCAAGGCTTCCAGTGGCCCGATCAGACGCGTACGGACACGCCTACAGATGTCCTGATCGCCGAGGGTGTCCGTTTCGACGGGGACGCCGCCGATCCGGAAACGCGCCTGCGTCGAGACGCTCTGCGGCAACTGCTCGACAACTAAGAGAGCTCCCGGGCTGCTGTGTTGTGACTAGTGCAGGGTGCCGCTCCTGTTCACTACCCAATGCCGCGGTCCGGGCCGCACCAAGGCTCGTGCATTTGCAGAAAACTGAGCTGTTGGGCGGCCCGGAGGCCCTGCACCACGTCCGCGAAACCACCTTCGCCCAGGACGTCTCCGAACTGCGGACAGGCAATGCACCCCGGGCGATAGCGACCTGGTGCAATCTCGCCATCGGCGCCATGCGGCTGGGCGGCGTCAAGAACATGGCCGCCGGCCTCCGCCGCAACGCACGCAACGCCTGCCGACCCCTCGCGTTCCTCCGCCTCGCATAATCACAGACCGGACGCCATCCGGTCTTGCTGAAGCCCTGGGTCGACGGCTGAGGGGTCATCTACTCTGTCGTCATGGCATGCAGGGTATGTGGACTCGGTGGGCACAACAATCGCACATGTCCGGGTGAACACCCCACGTGTCCGAACTGTGGTAAGCCGACAGCCAACATGAGCGACTACTCCGAGCGACACGACAGCGATTACTGCTCCCCGTTTACCTCCTCCGATTGCTGGGGTGCCGCGCGGTGACAGCCCTCGTCTGTACAGGGTGTGACGATCCCGTCGAGAACGCGACTGACTGGGACGACGAGTCTCAGATGTGCAGCGCTTGTTTTGAAGTCAGCGGCGGCCCCACGTACTGCTGCGGCGTTATGTACGACGATGGCGAAGACACCTGTAGGAGTTGCGGCGACCCGCTTTAAGGAACTTTTGTGCTCCAACGTTGCGTCGCGGGTCTGCGACGCAACGCCCGGATCCCCGATGGCCCCTCACGCTGCTCGACCTCGGATGATCACAAACTGGACGCAACGCGATTACGCCGAGGCCCTGGGGTCGGTAGGGGCACGAGAGGCACCGTCAGGCGTCGGCGCCGCCGAATCGGGCGCGGTACGACTCCAGGTCCTCCTCGGAGATCTTCGCGAAGAGCACCGGCGGCACGGTGAAGGCTGTACCGGCCGGGACAGCGTCCAGGGACTTGGCCTGCTCGGCGGTCACCCAGGTCGCGGTGTCGCTCTCCAGGGCGAAGGCACCGCGCATGGCGGCGGCCGAGGCCGGAATGAACGGCTCGGAGACGATCGCGTAGAGGTGGATGAGGTTCATCGCCGTGCGCAGGGTCAGGGCCGCTCCCTCCGGGTCGGTCTTGATCTCCAGCCAAGGGGCCTTCTCCTCCAGGTAGGAGTTGCCCGCCGACCACAGGGCCCGCAGCGCCGCCCCGGCCTTGCGGTACTGGAGGGCGTCCATGTGCTCCTCGTACTCGGCGAGGAGGCGGGCGATCTCGGCGCCGAGCTTCGCCTCTGCCTCGCCGGCCGCCGCGCCTGCGGGGACGTCGTCGCCGAAGCGCTTGCGGGAGAAGGAGAGCACGCGGTTGACGAAGTTGCCGAGGGTGTCGGCCAGGTCCTTGTTGACCGTGGCGGCGAAGTGCTCCCAGGTGAAGGAGGAGTCGTCGGACTCAGGGGCGTTGGCGATCAAGAAATAGCGCCAGTAGTCCGCAGGGAGCGTCTCCAGGGCGGTGTCGGTGAAAATGCCGCGCTTCTGGGAGGTGGAGAACTTTCCGCCGTAGTACGTCAGCCAGTTGAAGCCCTTGACGACGTCGACCTTCTTCCACGGCTCGCGGACGCCGAGCTCCGTGGCCGGGAACATCACCGTGTGGAACGGGACGTTGTCCTTGGCCATGAACTGGGTGTAGCGCACGGTGTCGTCGACCTCGTACCACCACGACTTCCAGTCGCGCGTCTCACCGTCCGGGGCGGCGTCCGACCATTCCTTCGTCGCGCCGATGTACTCGATCGGGGCGTCGAACCAGACGTAGAAGACCTTGCCCGCGGCGGCGAGCTCCGGCCAGGTGTCGGCCGGGACCGGGACGCCCCAGTCCAGGTCACGCGTGATGGCGCGGTCGTGGAGGCCCTCGGTGAGCCACTTGCGGGCGATCGAGGACGACAGCTGCGGCCACTGGTCCTCGTGCCGGGCCACCCAGGCTTCCACCTCGTGCTGAAGCCTCGACTGGAGCAGGAACAGGTGCTTGGTCTCGCGGACCTCCAACTCCGTGGAGCCGCTGATCGCCGAGCGCGGGTTCAGCAGGTCGGTCGGGTCCAGGACGCGGGTGCAGTTCTCGCACTGGTCCCCGCGGGCCTTGTCGTAGCCGCAGTGCGGGCAGGTGCCCTCGACATACCGGTCCGGCAGGAAACGGCCGTCGACCGGCGAGTACACCTGGCGGATCGCACGTTCCTCGATGAAGCCGTTCTTGTGCAGCTGGCGCGCGAAGTGCTGCGTGATCTCGACGTTCTGCTGAGAAGAGCTGCGTCCGAAGTAGTCGAAGGCCAGCTGGAAGCCGTCGTACACGGCCTTCTGTGCGTCGTGGGCCTGCGCGCAGAACTCCGCCACCGACAGTCCGGCCGCCTTGGCCGCCAGCTCGGCCGGTGTCCCGTGCTCGTCGGTGGCGCAGATGTACAGGACGTCGTGACCGCGCTGGCGGAGGTACCGGGAGTACACATCCGCCGGAAGCATCGACCCGACCATGTTGCCCAGGTGCTTGATCCCGTTGATGTAGGGAAGCGCGCTGGTTACCAGGTGTCGAGCCATCCTTGGATGCTCCATTTCATACGGCGCCGGTGACAGTGCCACGGCGGGCCCAGGTCGGGAGGGTGCAGCAGGTGCGACCGCTCAGGTCGCTCAACCGTGTCACGCGTAGTGAGGTCGGCTCTGCAAGCCGTCGCAATCGTATGGCACCCGGGTGCTTCCCCGGCGAGCCGTTTTATCCCTCGGCCGGGCCCGTACGGAACGCGCTCGGCCGTCCGAGACAGGCGGCCAAGCGAGTCTCGGACGGCCGAGGCGGTCCTCATATTAGGGCCCGTATGTCCGTGCTTGCGCACCCCTTGTCCTCACACGAGACCGAAGGGTGATTCATATGATCCGAGAATCCTTTTCCAGCAGGCCAGGCGCTCCGGACCGGCGCCACCCTGCGAACAGCGAAGTCCGGGTGCCTCTCACCGCCCAGGCTTCGCCTCGGCCTGTGCTACCTCCGTGCACGCAGGAGGGCGTCGAGCACGTGCACGGGCGACGTGGGACACATAGCCAGGCGGGCAGCGAGTGCTGTCTCCCACTGCTCGGTCAGGCCGAGCATGAGGCGCTTGCGCATGCCAGGGGTGACATGGGCATAGCGCGCCGAGACGGAGCCGTCGATGTGTCCCATGCGCTGGTCCATGAGGACCTTCTCGGTGCCGAGGTCCTCCATTACGGTCCTATGGGCGTGGCGCAGTCCATGAGGCGTGAGGCCCTTGGCGATCGGGAGCCAGCAGGCGTCAGCTCGTTGGCCGGCGCCGCGCCCTCGCGCGGGAACTCCTGGCCATGGCTCCCCGAGTAGCGGCACGGGTCGTGCCTCCTGCGGGGCCTTCTTCGGATACCAGCCCGATACCGCCGGGGTGAACAACCACGTCGCGAAACCGTTCCTGCGCCAGTGGGCCGCAGGCTCCACCACCGCGCCGCCACGTACGAACCCGAGGTCCGTGATGGCCTCCTCCACCCGCATTCGCGTCGCCTCAGCGACGCGATCGGGGTGGTTGAGGACGTTGGACACCGTCCCCGTGGAGACTTCGGCACGGCGTGCGACGTCGACGAGTTTCGCACCGTGGTGGCCGCCCGTACGAGCCGCGCCCTGCCCGCAGAAGACGTAGGACCTACCGTGGCAGGGGCAGGGCGTCGGCTTCGTGCGGGCGATGTGATTGGCGACCAGGGCGGACAGCCAGTCCATCGAATCGAGCGTGCGATAGCTGTCGTCCTTGGGCGGGCAGCGCACCATTTCGCCCGAGTCGAGTTCGTACAGCTGCCATTCGACACGGACGGAGCCAGGTCGAGCGAACTCGGTCTCCAGGCCGACTATTTCGCCCCAGCGCATGCCGGTGTATCCCTTGAGGACGACGGCGACGAACTCGTCATCTCGGCCGGACAGCAGTGCTGCTCGTTCGGCGATCAACAGGATGCCGAGCGGATCGGTGACGACCTTTTCCGGGCCTCGGTCACGAGAGCGGCCCGCGCGCTTCCCACGCCCACGTCGCCTGGTTGCCGGGTTCGACGTGATCAGCCCTTCGTCGATCGCGTCCTCGTAGATCAGGTGGAACGTCGAGCGCCAGGTCTTGACGCTGGAGGCCGCGTACAGGGCCCTTTCCTTCTTCTCCCACCGGTCGACGTCCGAGCGCAGGATGCCGGCGAGCGCTTGGTCCCCGAAGTCGGGAAGCAGGTGTTCCTCGATGTGGCGCTTGTAGTTCTGCATCGTCGATGCGGCCAGGTCCTGGGTGTCGTACCAGCGGCTCGCGTACTCGCCGAAGGTCTCCTGGCCGAGTGCCGGGTCACGCCAGTCGCCGCGCCGGTACTTGTTCTCGGCCTCGCTCGCGGCGCGCTGAGCCTCGCCCTTGGTGGCGAACTTGATCGCCTTGCCGTCCTCGTCGACGACCGTGAGGTGCTTCCCAGGTGCGGTCTTGTACCGGCCGCGCCAGTAGTTCGCGCGCTTCTCCGCGAAACCCACGCTCCTCCTCTCTCTTGATACGCGGTCGTCAGGCGACGGTGCTGAACTGGTTCTGCCTCGCGCGGACCGGAGGCCGCGCCCGCAGACGCGTTGTGGGCGCGGCACGCTGGGGCGCGTCCGTCTGCTGGGCGTCGGCCTTGGCGACAGTCCGAGCTGTGGCGGGCTGGTGTGCCCGTGCGGGCCGTTCCTCGTGGAGGCGGATGATCTCTGCGAGGTGTTCTGCGGTGAAGCGGTACGCGCGGCCGACCCGGGTGAAGGGGATCAGCCGCCGACGGGCCCTGTCCTTGACCCACCAGGCAGAGCAGCCGAGAACAGCAGCGATGTCCTCGGGACGGTAGAGGCGGGGCGGTGCTACGCCGGTGCCTGGCTGCTCAGCCATGCGAGATCGCCTCCTTCGCGGTACGGAGGCGGAACGGCAACAGGGCAGGGGGAATGGCCTCTCGGCGCAAGGAGGTTCCTTCTCTGGCGCGGCCGTGCGGAGACGGGTACGCCGGTCTTGGTGTTTCAGGTACGGGCGAGGTGATGTGCGTAGCGGCTGCCGGGTGTTGGCCCACCCGGGGAGCGCTGTTGGGGCTCGTTCGGCTAACTCGTCTCGGCGAGCAGGGCGAGCGGGGAGAGGCCGAGAGCGGCTGCGATGGCGACGAGGTCGTCGACATCGCAGCGGCGCTGTCTGCATTCGATGCGGGACAGCATCGTGATGGTCATGGGCCGGCCGAGCGCGGTGACCCGTTCGGCCAGCTGGCGCTGGGCGAATCCGCGCGCTGTGCGGGCACGGGTAATGGCGCGGGCTGTCAGCACGCCGGCCGGACCAATTCCCAAGGGGCTCTCTGGCATGGGTCAGTTGTAGCTCTGCATTGCCGGTTTAGGTAACCGGCGATGTGCTGCTATGTTGCGCATCTTTTTTGTCAGATCTGGTCCCCAGGCTCCTTGCGAGCGGCGCAACATAGACCGGAATTGGCGGATGACCAAATCACCTGATGCCCTCATGCTGGTAGCACCTACGTGGTGCTCGACGTGGGCATATTGCATCGCGCGCTCACCAGCGCCAACCACGGTTCACCGGCCAACTGCCCGATTTATGCAACTTCTTGGTCAACCGGCGATTCGGGTCTACCGTTTTAAGGAAGCCGCGCACGACACGTTCGCCGACAGCTGTTTGCTTTCCCGGCGGAATGCTGGACTTGTGCGGGGAAGATGTGGCTGTCTTGGCCATGCGCCCGGAAACCCCTGCGGTTCCGAGCACATGAAAAAGCCCCCGGCGGGCCAACGCCGGGGGCCAAGAAGTCCCTACCGATATCGCCCGTACCTGAACGATCAAGACGGTGGCGGTCATAACGCCACCGGGTGAGGAACTGTGCATGCCCCAACAAGCTACTGCCTTCGTGGCCGTAGTCGCATCCCCGTCGCCGAACTCGCCCGCTCGGCCCACGAAGGCGGGGCGATAGACATGGCGCGGATACGCACCATCAAGCCGGAAGCCTTCATCTCCGAGTCGCTCGCCGCGGTGAGCGTCCATGCCGAGCGGACCTTCTTCGGCCTGCTTACGCAGGCGGACGACCACGGTCGCTTCCGCGACCAGGCCGCCGTCATCGCCGGCGCCCTGTGGTCCCTGCGCCCCGAGCACGGCCCGCTGGAGGTCGAGGACGACCTCACGCAGCTCGACAGTGCGGGACTGATCTGCCGGTACGAAGGCGACGACGGCAAGCGGTACCTGCACATCGTCACCTGGGCCCGTCACCAGAAGATCAACCGGCCCAGCGGCAGCCGCTGCCCGGCCTGCCCGCGCCACCAGGGCAGCCGGTCGGACGAGGCGGCCTCGCCTGTTCACGGAGCCCTCCATGAACAGGCCGTGAGCCCTCACGGTGGACGCCCTGATGCGTCACGCGGATACAGCGAGCCCTCCGTGAACCGGAAAACCGCAGGTCAGAGCAATTTCAGTGAGCCCTCACCACAACGCTGGGAGACTGCGGTGAGGACTCAGGGTCCGGATCTAGGACCTAGGATCCTGGATCTAGGATCACCTCCGGTGGGGAGCGCAAGCGCCCCCACGCCCCCTGCCGTCTCGGGTTCGGTCTCGGCCAAGGACCTGGTCGCCGAGCACGTCGCCGCATGCCAACACCGCCCGCCCAGCGACGTCCTCGGCCGCCTCGGCAAGGTGGTCAGCAAACTGCTCGGCGAGGGGTTGTCCCCCGACCACATCAGGGCCGGGATGGACCGCATGCGTACCAAGGGGCTGTCCGCTGGGCTGCTGCCGAGCCTGGTCGACGAGGCCATGAACGCTCCACGGGCAGCTGCCGCCCCGCACCGAGCATGGACCAACCCGGCGCCCGCTGACGTCGAGGCGGCCTACGGGGGTCAGCTGTGACCACAGCCACCACCAGTCGCGAGCCGCAGCGCATGAACACCCTCGCCGCCCGCCTCGGCACCATCCTCGCCGAACGGGGCATCGATCCCACTACGTCACCTGCCGAGGCCCCTTCGGAACGGGTGACCGCGCTGGAACTGGCTGCGGCCCGCATCCCGCCCCGTTACCGCCACGCGCTCGCCGGCCACCAGCAGGTTGCCGCCTGGGTCGACGAGGTGGCGCTCGCCGCACGGCCCGGACCGAGCGGCACCCGGGGTATCGCACTGGGACCGTCCCTTCTGATCGCCGGGCCCACCGGCACCGGCAAGACGCACCAGGCGTACGGCGCGGTGCGCTCGCTGCTGACCGCCGGGGTACGGCTGCGGTGGGAGGCAGCCACCACAGCCGACCTGTACGCCCGCTTGCGCCCACGCCCCGGCCACGACGCCGAGCGCGACCTCGCCGCCCTCAGCACCTGCCCGCTGCTGATCCTGGACGACCTCGGCGCAGCCAAGCAGTCGGAGTGGACCGAGGAGATCACGTACCGGCTGATCAACCGCCGCTACACCGACCTGCTCCCCACCCTCCTCACGACCAATCTACCGACCGCCGCGCTCCGCGACGCCGTCGGCGACCGCGTCGCCTCCCGTCTCGCCGAGATGACCAGCACCGTCGTCCTCACCGGCGCCGACCGCAGACGCCAGCTCTCCGCCTGACCGCACGGCGCCGCCCCGCACCAGCTCACCTTCACCACACCGCTCGTCCGCGCCCACGCCTGCCCACACGGCGCGGCGGGCCCTTTGGAGACCCCTGCATGACGGAACTTGCCATGCCCGCACTCGGGCACTGGAACGCGATACCTATCGCGCTCGCCGCTCTCCTGGCCACCTGCACGGTGCTGCTGGTCAGCTGTCTGATCTACCGACGCGCTCCCCGAAACCACGCCAAGCGACAGCCTGGAACGCCCGCGGTCAGGGTCGCCGCACTGGCCGCGGTCGGATGTACCGCCTACAGCGCCGACACCAGCTGGAGGTTCGCCGCCGACTACCTCGACATGAGCGGCACGACCGAGCGCACCGCGATGTTCGCCGCCGCGGAACTCGCTCTCTTCGCCACGGCCCTGCTGGCGCGGCAGAACCTGCACGGCCCCAAGCAAGCACCCGGCCTGCCCGGCGGCCTGACCTGGGTGATCACCGCTGTACAGGTGATCCCCGCGTACGCCGAGTCGGGTGTGGTCGGCGGCACGGTGCGGGCCTTCGTGGGACCGGTCATGGCCGCACTGCTGTGGCATCAGGCCATGGGCATCGAACTACGCATCCGCACGCCCGAGGCTGCCTCCCACAGCCTCCTCGCCCGGATAGGTCGCGAAGTACGCGAACGCGGCCTCTCGCGCCTGGGGGTCGCCGAACACGATCGTGACGCAGCGCAGATCAGCCGCGACCGTGCCACCCGCAGGGCCGTCGCCCTGGCCGCGCACCTTGCGGAGCGAACCCCGAAGCAGCGCGCCGGCTGGCGAGGCCGGCGAACCGCGCGACGGCTTTCCCGCGCCGTCGCCCAAGCGTCTGTGGGAATCGACCAGCGCCAGCGCGAAGTGCTGCTGCACCAGCTTGCCGTCCGCCGTCACGCGACAGCTCTGGCCACGATCGAACTGCCATCGCCTTGGAACGCCTTCCCTCCGAACGAAGGCGCCATGCGCCATGTCGAGACGACTCCGCCGCGCAGCCGATCGGGTGCAGGTTTCGACTTGACGAGCGAGGAAGCCGGGGAGCACGCCGACTCCAACCTTCGTCTTGAGTCCCTGCCTCCTCGATCCGTGCAGAACCAACTTCCCCTGCACGATTCGGTCCCCACCCGCGAGACCACCGAGCCGTCCCACGAGGACGGCGTCCCTGCGGCGCAACGCTACGGACGTCCTCCCGGTGCCGAGATGGACGAACTCCTGGCGATCGGCCGCGCGGCCATCGCCATGCACGGAACAGCCACCCGCGCCGTGCTACGGAACGCCATCCGTGAGGCCGAACTCCCCATCTCCGAGGACAGGCTCACCGAACTCAAGGCCCTCCTGGCCGCAGAGCAGGGTTGCGAGACCGCCGTCCCCACGGGCTGACCGGATATCCGGTCAGCCCTGAACGCCGAACGGAGGCCGTGGGACCAGCACCCCGTCTGGTCCCACGGCCCCGCCCCATTGGCACCGCTTGACCAGGCACGCACGGCCCTCCCTCGCGACTCACCGCTCGAACCAGCGGGCGTTGGGGACGCTGCCCGTACGTCGACCTTGTCCGCTGCCCTCTCCCCTCAACCAGGAGCTGCTCTCCATGCAGGATTCGTGCACCCACAGCCCAGAGCATCAGAACGCGCCCCAAGCCACGCCAGCCCAAAGCGGAGCAAGTTGGAGGTTCGGACACTCCCCCGCAGGGGGAGCGTCCGAACCCGACCCCGCCCCAGGGGTGGCGGGGCCCGACCAGCGCCAGGGGGCGCCGGACGGGAAGGCTGCGACCGAGGGCGGTTCGCAGCCACGTACGGCCGGCCACACGCGCCTGACCAAGGGCAAATCCCGCCCGCGCGACAAGAAGCAGCGCCCCGCCCACAGCGTCCGACTCAACGA
The DNA here is from genome assembly GCF_031844705.1 of Streptomyces sp. ITFR-16. Taxonomy (NCBI): domain Bacteria; kingdom Bacillati; phylum Actinomycetota; class Actinomycetes; order Kitasatosporales; family Streptomycetaceae; genus Streptomyces; species Streptomyces sp. ITFR-16. The sequence goes on along the minus strand of NZ_CP134609.1, from coordinate 4,431,859 downwards.
ACGCGAACGCGCTCTCATCCAGGCCGGCGCCGATGCCGTCGGCATGAGTATCGCCGGATTCCTCGCCCACTCCGCCCTGGCCGCCGCCCGCGACCAGACCCGCACCGCCGCAACCATCGCCGCCGACCACGACGTGCTCACCGAGCTCTTCGCCACCAGCCGCAAGCTCGGCTGGGCCGGCAGCAACCTCAACCAGATGACCAAGACACTCAACTCGGGCGGCGACATCGACAGCGCCCGCATCGAGGAAACCCTCACCTACGTCCGCCGCGCGGCCACCGCCACCAGGGCGGCCGTTGAGCGGATCAACAACCGACAGCTAGACGAGGCCGCTTGATCCCCCGCATCCACAAGCAAGGCAGCAGCACCCGCGGCCTGCTCAACTACCTCTACGGCAAGGGCACCCGCGAAGAGCACGTCGACCCGCACCTGGTCGCTTCCTTCGACGACATGGCGCCTGACCCCGGCCGCGACCCCTCCGCGACGAAGGAAGACCTCCAGCGGCTTCTCGACCAGCCGCTGCACCTCCTCGACGCAGACCAGCGGCCCGACCAGCACGTGTGGCACTGCTCCGTCCGCGCAGCACGCACCGACCGCATCCTGAGGGACGAGGAGTGGGGCGCCATCGCCCGCCGCATCGTGGCCGCCACCGGCATAGACTCCGGCGGCCCAGACGACGCCGGGTGCCGGTGGGCCGCCGTCCGCCACGCCGACGACCACATCCACGTCATCGCCACCCTCGTACGCGAGAACGGCCGCCGTCCCGACCACCACCGCTCCGGCCAACGCGCCCAGGCCGAAGCCCGCCGCATCGAAGCCGACTACGACCTGCACCGCGTGACCCCCGGCGACGGCACCGCGGCCAAACGCCCCACCAGCGCCGAGCGCCACAAAGCCGAACGCCAAGGGCGAGAACGCACGGTGCGGGAGGAACTGCGCGAAACCGTGCGCGGCGCATCGGCCGGCGCCGCATCCACAGATGAGTTCTTCGACCGTCTGGCCGCCGACGGCCTTCTGATCCGCAAGCGGACCGCACCCTCGGGCGACCTGCTCGGCTACAAGGTCGCGCTGCCCGGTGACCGCAACAAGGACGACGATCCGGTCTTCTACGCCGGCTCCACCCTCGCACCCGACCTGTCCCTGCCCCGCATCCGCGAACGCTGGTCCCTCCAAGCAGAGGCGGTCTCCGAGGCCGGTTCCAGCGGCTCCGAGCCGGTGCAGCCCACCCTGCCGCAGGTGACCCATCCCGCGTTCGCTCGGCGCCGGGCGTCGGCCGCCAGCTGGCAGGCCCTACTGATCATCGACCACGGCGACGACGGCATGACGGCAGCACAGATCGCCGCAGCGGGTGAGGTCCTGGACGCGCTCGCCAAGACCTCTGCCGCGCACACCCGTGCGGAACTGCGGGAGGCGGCCAACGCATTCGAGCGGGCCGGCCGCTCCCATGTCCGCGCCGTACGCGGGCATGACCACGCTCTGCGGCAGGCCGCACACGATCTCGTCCACAGTGGCCCCGCACTCGGCCGCGGCGAAGACGGAGCCACCACGGCGATGGTCATCGACATGGCCATCTTCCTCGCCATCGCCGCAGCGAACTGGCACGCCAAAAGGCACCACAGCCAGCAGGCAGCCGCAGCCCAGCAAGCCGCCGAACACCTACGCACCGCCTACCAGGCTGCTGCGGCCCACCCCATCGCCGCCCTCCGCCAGCGAGGCCAGCGGATGGCACCGCGTATTCGAGAGCGGCAAGCCGATCTCCTGCACCAGGCACTGCCAGAGCTCGCCGAACGGATCCAGGCCGAGCCCGGCTGGCCCGCCCTGGCTGCCACCCTCACCGACGCCCGCCAAGCGGGCCACGACCCCGGCGCACTGCTCGCCGACGCCGCCCGGCGACGCGAGCTCCGCAGCGCCGACTCCATCAGCGATGTCCTCGTCTGGCGCCTACGCCGCAGCGCCCACCTGCCCGCAGCGGCACCCGAAAGCCTCCAGACCGCAGGCGCCCGAGACGGCCGGCACATCCCGACACCGGCCTCCGCCACACCGTCCGCGGCTCAGGCGTCGAACCACTCCAGCCGCAGGCACTGACCCGGGGAATCGGGCGCAACATAGCCGACGATCGCCGGTTAGCCCAACCGGCGATTCTCCAGACGATTGATGCTCCCCATCCAATCCCACAAGGAGCGTCACACCCGTATGACCGCAACCTCATCCCGACCCGACATCATCGCCCTCCTCGCCGACGCGGACTTCAAGTACCGAGCCGACACCAACACGTGGAGCCATCGCGATGGACGGCCGTTCAGCAAGGAGGAACAGGCTCATGTCCTCACAGCGACTCGCAGCGAGTTCCTCGATTTCGACGCGCAGTTCAAGCGCTTCGTGAAGCACCGGCAGGCATGGGCTGACGCCCCGGAAGCACTGCAGCGCCTCCTCGCCCCGTTCATGCAGCAGCTCACCGTGAAGAACCTCGGCAACGCCCACGAGCTCATGAGCGAAGAGGACCGGACGGAGTTCAACCGCCTGCTCGGCCTCGTAGCCACACCCCCGCGCCCCTTCACCGCCAACACCTTCTGACGAAGGGCCGCGTCGTTGTTCGACCAGGGCGAGGAATCGGCCTGGCCGGCGTGTCTGCCAGCCTCAGCGATCGGAGCGACGAGAGATCAGATAGGCACCGTCGCTCAGCGGTGCCAACAAGTGGGGTATGGCCCCCAGTGCTGACACGGTTCCGCCCCAGCAACCACAGGTCCGCTACACATAAAACCTGCTAGAGCACCACAAAGCCGGGCCTCCCAGACGGGAGGCCCGGCTTCGTTACGCGGAGTGGGGCGCTTCTCAGTTGGCGGGAGCACACAGGATCTGGTCCCGCGTACTTTCCGGCAGCACCCGGCGCAGTACCGGTGCCGTGGAGCTGAGCGAGAAGGCGAACGCGGCGACCAAACGGTGCGGCACGCTCGCGCTGAATGAGGCGGCCCACAGGTACGGAGCCCCCATTGCAGGCTCAGCCCACGCCTGCCAGCCCATCGCCACCTGCCCGTCCCCCTCGGCGGTCAGGGCGCTGGGGTCGGCATCCTGAATGAGGGGCGGCACCTCGCCGAGGCTGAGGCGGGCGGTGAAGGTGGGGTGCATCGCCGCCGCGTGGGGCTGGTCGGCGTCCCGGAGCCAACCGTTCCCGGCGGCCGTAGCGAGGACCAGTTCGGGACCGTCGTACAAGGTGGTGGGCTGGCTGCATTGGTCGAGCGCCAGGAGGAACTCGGTGATGGCCTCTCCCGGTACGCCTGGGGTGAAGTAGGCGGACCAGTCCGCGAGCGAACTGGTGGTGTCCGAGCGGGCCGAGACCTGCCACGCGACCGGCAGGCCACCGAGGTGAAACGGCTCGTCCGCCAGCACCCACTGTGCCCACCGAAGAGCGTCGGGACTGATGTGCAGGACGGTGCTGCGCACCACGTGGTGATCTCCCAGCTCATCGAAGTCTCGCCGTCCTCGCACGGCTGTCAGACTCGTCCAGCCCAGACCTGCGAGGCTGTCCGCGACGACATCGCAGAGACGACCGTCATCGCCAGCCAGGTGTCGGGGGCTGACCCAGTACGCGGGAAGAGCGCCAGCCGCGAAAGAGGGATCGAACGGGTAGCGCGGATTCAGGAGTGCCTCCAAGAGCCGGGTTCGGGTGTACTGGGCGCCGGCAACGCGGCGCGGCAGCGCCTGGACGGGAGCCTGCCGGTTCATGGCGACGGCGACCTCGGGCGGCAGGCGCCCGACCCCGCTGTCGGCGTCGCGCCTCCAGCAGATAGACGAGTGGAGAAGCTGCGGCCAGGGGAGCCACAGGCGCGCCGACCAGCGCTCTGACCTGGGGTTCTGGCAGGTCGTCTACGTTGACATCCCTCTGCACTCGCTGGCCAGTCTTTCGTGACTCTTTCCTGTCTGCCCCCGGCGAACTAGGCCACGGGCGGCGCTCGTACGTCGCCGGAGGCGCCGCGTAGGGGCCGTCAACCCCGTCCCGCGTCAATATCAGCGCAGACGGAGGCCAAGGCCACGACCCTGAGACCATTCGCCGACTTCTCGCCCGCAGACACGGGCCCACTGGCCTGGAGACATGCCAGATGGAGCAGCATTCCCCCTGGGGACAGCTCTGCCGTATCCCCATAGAAACCCGGTGCGCACGACAGACAGAGTGCTGAATAGTTGCTGCATGGATGCGATCGACGCCGCACGTGCCGTTATCAAGGAGCACCACCCCGACGCCCGGGCCGCCTTCCTCGGAGGCAGCGTCGTAACGGACCGCCGCACGGCGATGTCCGACCTCGACATCGTGGTGCTCCTCCATGGACCCCCAGCCCCGTACCGGGCAAGCGTCCAGCACGGTGAGTGGCCCGTGGAGATGTTCGTGCACACCGAGGCAACATGGCACGCATTCGTCGAACGAGAAGTACGAAAGCGCAGATCACCGCTGCTCTGGATGTGCGCCGACGGGATCCTGCTCTTCGACCACGACGGAGTCGGCGCCTACATCGCCGCTGAGGCCCGGAAGCTGACCGCGGCGGGACCGCCCAAGGTGTCGACCGAAGAGATCGATGGCTGCCGCTACGCGATCACCGACCTCCTCGACGACCTCGCGGGGAGCACCGACCAGAGCGAACGGCTGTTCATAGGCACCGAACTTGTCAGGCGAACCGGCGAGTTGGCGCTGGCTTTCGGCGGATCCTGGAACGGAGGCGGCAAGTGGCTCGCACGCCGTCTTGAGACCACAGCGCCGGGGCTCAGCATGCGGCTGCACGATGGCCTGCGTGAAGTATTGGAGGGGCGGATTGAGTCCCTCGTGGCAGCCGTGGACGAGGTGCTGGAGCAGGCCGGCGGGCGGTTGTGGGTCGGGTACAAACGCGGTGGAACGCCATGAACGAGGTCGTCGTTGGGTGGTAGGCCCGCTTTGGAGGAGTCGCGCATCGTGCACGTACAACTCGGCTGCACCGCGTCGCACAGAGACCAAGCAGAACGGCGCCGACCCGCCGATGTGGGCCGGCGCCTGGTTTGAATCTCAGGCTTCGATGCGAGCCACCTTGCGACCCACCTTGAGGTACAGCGCGGCGCCGTCGAGTGCCCCAACCTCGCTCACCACTGCGCCGAGCGCCTGCTGGACGGACGCCTCCGTGAGCTGGGTGGTCTGCTGCTCTCCGTCTGCCTCACGGATAAGACGCAGGCCCTTCTGCTGAGCCACACGGCGCACGGCGGAGATGCTGGGGGCGAAGTCCAGCGTGCGGCTGATCAGGGCCCCGAGGGTGTCCTCGGAGTGCTCCTTCAGGGAGACAACGGGGAGGTTCTGGGTGTCCCCGAAGGACCGCTTTGAGAAGCGAGCTGTGAACTCCGCGCGGGCGGCGGCCGCGACATGCGGGCCGTGCAGGGCGGCTACCACCTCTCCGGCGAGGATCCGCTTGACGGCCATCGGGTGAGCGGTCCCGTCCTCCAGGCGCTTGGTCACCACGCGGATCTCGTCGTCCGTCCACTCGGTGAGGAGCTGAAGGTACGGCTCGGTCAGGTGGTCGGGGATGGACATCAGCCGGCCGTAGACGTCATCGGGCGTTGCTGTCAGGCCCACGTAGTTGCCCTTACTCTTGCTCATCTTGGAGCCCGTGCCGTCGGTCCCTTCGATGAGCGGAGTGGTGATGACGACCTCGGGCGTCTGCTCCGAGATCTCCATGACCTTGCGGCACATCTGCAGATTCAGCAGCTGGTCGACTCCACCCAGTTCAACGTCGGCAGTGATGGCGACCGAGTCCATCGCCATGACGACGGAGTAGACGAACTCGGCGATGGACAGGCCCTGCCCCTCTGCGAGCCGCGTGCGGAAGTCCTCACGCTGCAACGACATGGAGACGGGCACTCGGGCGAGGATCTCGACGAGCTGCGGGAGACTTACCTTGTTGAGCCACTCACCGTTGAAGCGCAGGTCGGCACGCTCAAAGTCGATGAACGGTGTGACCTGCTGCTGGTACGTGCTCAGGTTGCGGGCGATGTCCTCGTCGGTGAGAGCCGGTCGTTCCGAGGAGCGTCCCGAGGGGTCACCGATCTTCGCCGTCACGTCGCCGATGATGAAGACGACGTGGTGACCCATGCGCTGCAACCGGCTGGCGATGATGATCGGCACCGCATGGCCGAGGTGGACGTCGGGCGAGGTCGGGTCGATGCCGTACTTGATGACGAACTGGCGCCCCTCAGACCGCGCGGCTTCGATCTTCTCGGCGAGTACCGCAGCCGAGGGGATCAGGTTGATGGCGCGCCCCTCTACCAGCGCGGCTTGCTCCTGGGGGGAGAGGTCGGAGAGATCCAGGGAGCGCCGGGCGGTTGTCTCGTCGAGCAACTGCGAGACCGCATAGTCCGCGCCCAGGTCCGCTCCATCGAGGATGTGCATGACACTGGTAACGGACTCTCTCAGACGGCTCATGACGCGTATACGACCAGCTTCCGGGCCCGCGCGCCAACCCTTTACAGCAGTGCTGCGTCGAGGTAAGCCTGTACGGGCTCGAACAGCCCATACGGTACGTACTGCACGATCTCGCCATGGGCCACCCACGCGAGCTCGGCCAGCTCCTCGGTGTCTGCGACGTAGGCAGTACCGCTCAGCACGTCGCAGGCTGTGTATGACATCAGCCGACCCGTCTTCGGGTGGACCCGCTCGCCGAGCAGCTTCGCTGCGGAGACGGTCAGGCCAGTCTCCTCCCGGGTTTCGCGCACAGCGGCGCCCTCGCGTGTCTCTCCGGGCTCAACCTCACCGGCAGGGAACTGCCAGGACAGCTGTCCCTCATTGACCCGACGACGCACCATGAGGACCCGCCCCTCATGAACGACGATCGCCGCGGCAATGCCCGGTCGCTGCCTCGCATTCAGTTGAGTCACGTCGTCCCTCCAAGGTGGCCGCACGAAGCGAGTGATATGGCGGCCGCAGATCCAGAGTCACTTCGGAGCAAGCAAATCCCGAACCTCCTCGGCGCACCCCCACGACAGAGTGACACCGGCACCCCCGTGACCGTAGTTGTGCACGACCAGCGCATCGCCCTCCCCCCGCTCCGCCTCCACGCGGACCGTAGAACGGGTCGGCCGAGCGCCGATCCGGTGCTCCAGGACACGCGCACGGGCGAGGCGGGGTTCGACCTTGACGCATCGAGCGAGAATGCCAGCCGCCGCCTTGCCGTCTGGGGCGAGGCTGCCTTCGCCGTCGATGGCTGTGCCGCCCAGGACGACGGTCTCTCCATGCGGGTAGAAGCACAACAGATCCGGTGACGTACCGGTGTCCTCGGAAAAGAACTCGGTGAGCCCCGGGTTGGTGACGACTACGTGCTGGCCGCGAATCGGCCGCAGTTCCGGATCCAGGACCAGGCCGCGGGCCCCCATGCCCGTGCAGTTGACGATCACGGTGGCCGGACCGACGTCCGCGAACGAGGCCAGACATCGCTGCTCAACCGTCCCGCCCGCTGCATGCAGCCGGCGCAGGAGGTAGTCGAGATATGCGGGCATGTCGATCAGAGGCACTGTGAACCGGTACCCGGCGGTGAACCCGGTCGGAAGCTCGGTCGGCTCGCACGGCCGGAATCCCGGCAGGGTCGTAGCCCAGTCCGGTGGAGACTCGGCCGTACGCGATGCCTCGATGCCGCTGGTGAGCCGGACACCTGTGGCCCGGTCCTCGGCCAGCTCCCGGAATACCTCCAGGGACCGCTGCCCCCACCGGTCGACCTTGTCCTTCGGCTCTACCAGGTACGGGCCCCACATCGCTCCGGCGGCCAGCGAGGTGGCACCGGGCACCTGCTCGGCGATCACTCGCACCAAGGCCCCGGCCTCGGCGAGAACGACGGCGGAGGTCAGTCCTGCCACCCCAGCCCCGACAACGACAACGCGCTCCCCTGCGTTCATGATCTCGACATTAACGGCCGGGTGGCGAGGATGGAGCATGTCGGGCGAGGGCGTCTTCGAGGACCGGCAGGAAGCTGCGGACATGCGGGTTGCGCTGGCGGCGGCGGAGGTCCGCGGCAAGCTGGTGCAGTAGGGCGGCGCTCCTCGGTGAACACACGACGCCAAGGCGGTCAGCCGCGATCTGTCCGATCTCGCAGGCCGCCTCCAGGTCTCCGTGAGCGCTGTGCCCCAAGGCCAGCCAGGCACCTTCGAACATGGCCCTCCGTTGGCTGGGATCGCCACGCGGAACGTCGTATGCCCCGGACCGGAGCATCTCGGTCCCCTGCGCGAGGAATCGTCGGGCCTTCGTGCTGCCGTCGGCCTTCTGCCGCGCGCGCCCCATCTGGATGAAGCCGTAGCCGGCCTGGCAGTCCAGGTGGTTGTCGGTCAGGAAGTACATCCACCGGGGCTCTTCCTGGCTGCCGTCACGACTTGCGATCAGTTCTCGGGCAGAGCCGCGGGTGTGCGCGAAGTCGTTGTCACGGCCGGCGGCGGCATACGCATAGGCGAGCCGGGAAAGGACGGATGCCCGGGCGGCGGGCGGAGCGGCTTCGCTGGCGCGGCGGGCAGCCTCGCCGAGGGCGATTGCGTCCGCTGGGTGTCCTCGGCTCGCTGCCTGGAAGGAGAGGTCGCCGAGGATATGGGCGCACAAAGGAAGGTCGTTGGCCTGATGCGCGGCTCGCAGTGCCGTGGCGAAGTAGCGCTGTGCCAGGCCGTGATCGGCGGCGTCGAAGGCCATCCAGCCGGCCAGCTGGCCGATCTCCGCGAGCGCGCGGATAAGCCTGCTTGTCACGACGGGCGAGTGACCACCATCGTGAATGAGTAGTCCCACCGCACGGAACTGAGCACCTACGTAAGGGAGATGTCGCGCTCCTCCGTGCTCGTCATCAAGCAACTGGAGCATGGGCAGGTGCTGCTCAACCTGGTCGACAAGCGGATCGGCGCCGTTCGACGGAGCTATCCGGGGCGCGTACTGGCCTCGGCCTGCCGTTCCGTCAAGGTACTGGGCGACGATCGCGAGTAGCCCCGCGCCCGAGATCGCAAGGAATCGACGTCGGTCGACGAGCCCTCCCATCACCCAGTCTTCCACGATCGCCTCCATGCCCTGCACGGTCCAGGGCCGTGCGAGATCCGTGTCCGCAGGGACGAGAGCCGAGGAGTCGCCCGCGCGGCCTTGCCACAGTTCGGCCACCGAGATGGCTCTGCCCAGTTCCTGGGAGAGCACGTAGGCAGCCATCATCGGCAACGGCGAACGCGGAAGGGAACCGCCGTCCCTCCAGTGGTACGGCGCCGACTCAGCGACGGTGCCCGCTCCGAACACCCGGTTGAGCTTGCGAGCAAGCGCCTTGGGGCTCCATCCGAGTTCGTCGAGGCAGCCCGACAGCACGGCGTTCGGTCCCCCTGCCTGCTGTGCCACGTGCGACCACCTCGCGTCCCAGGGGTTCGTCGACCACTTCGCGCTCCCCATGGTGGGGCAGGCAGCTGCCGAATCTCCTGCCTATCAAGGAAGTTGACCGAGTTGACCGACTGATCGGGTGCTGCACGACCGGCCTCCTCCGGTGTTCTTGAGTCACGGCGGAAGGCGCCGCCTTCGACGCCGGCGGAGAAAGAGGTGGGCTTTGAGAAACCACACGAGCACCTCCCGAGACCGTCCGGGCAGTGTGCTGGAGCGCGCCACCGAGCGACCGGTCTCCGCGCCCTCACACGGGTACGCCGATGGCGGCGGTACGACCACGCTGATCACGGACCTGCCATACGGGCCGAGGGCGGCCGCGGTCGCTCGGGAAGCCGTCGCTGTGGCACTCCTCGGCACCGAGGCGGACCTGCTCGACGACGCCCGACTGATCGGGTCGGAACTCGCGACGAATGCGTTCGCCTCAGGGAACCCGCCTCTGGTCCTGTGCGTGGACCGCAGGAGCCCGGTCGTCGGTGGCTTGGAGGTCGAGATCACCGTGACCGACGGTGGCTGCCTTCGACCCGCGCCTGCCTCTCACCCGGCGCCCGAGGAGCAGGCCGAATCGGGGCGGGGCCTGGTCCTCGTCGAGGCACTGGCCGACGCCTGGTCCCTGACGACCGGCGCCGACGGCACCCGCGCCTGGTGCCGGCTGACGCGCGCGTCCAGCTCTTCGCCTGCGAGAACGCTCTGATGCCCGCGCCTACAAGATCCTGTCTTCGAAGGAGGCACCACACGGTGCGCATCGACCATGCGACCCCGCCGTCCCCGTCCGCTGAAGTGCCGACGGCCGTTCGCTATCCGCGCGTAGTCGTCGCCCTTCACGAGGGCCTGTACGGCGCCGAGTCGGGAAGCGGCTTCAGTAACCGTGCCTTCCTCACGGCGCTCGCCCGCCTCCTGCCGACGGGCCGCCTCTCCGTGATCTCCCCACCCGTCTCTGAAACGGCGGTCGCACCCGATCGGCGGTGGAGCCGCGAGGTCCAGCTGATGCTGGACGAGGCGGAGGCCGAGGTGATCACGATTCCCGAGGTCCAGATGCCCCCGGATTCGGTCCGCGGCTCCACGCAGCTGTGCGCCCTGGCGGGGAAGGCTGCCGCACGCGTCGCCGATCGCGCGAGCCGCTGCCTGCTCGTCGGCCTCGACGTTCCTTTCCTCGGCCTCGCGGCTTACACGTCACCGACCACGGACCTGCTGCTCATCCCCCGCTCCGCAGCGGCCCTGACGCGGCCTGGAGACCTGTCCCGAATCCGCTGGGAACGTCAGGCCCTGCGGGCGGCGACCGCCCAGGGCGGTCGTATCGGGGCCATCTCCACCCACATGCAAACCCACCTCGTCACGAACTGCGCCATCCCGCGGACGGGCATCGTGAACATCCCGAACGGACTGATCCGAGAGGAGATGGCCGGGCCGACGCGTGTTCGGCCCCTGCCCTTCAAGGCCCGAGCCGGCTTCCTGCTTGCGATGGGGCGCGCGGTGCCCACCAAGGGGTTCGAAGACCTCCTGGAGGCGCTGCACGTTCTGAAGGAACGAGGGGTCCGGCTGCCACATCTACTCCTGGCGGCGGTCACGTCGGATGATCACAAGCACCTGAGCTCGTACCAGAGGCACCTGGCAGCAGGTATCCGCGCCTACGGCTTGGACGCGACGCTGATCACCCGCTTCGCCCCCTCCATCCGCTCCTGGCTGCATAGCCCCGCGCTGCACGCGGTCGTCGTTCCCTCTCGCGAGGAGCCCTTCGGACGGATACCTCTGGAGGCGTTCGCGGCGGGGGCGGGGCCGGTCGTCGCTACCAGCGCCGGCGGACTGGCCCAGACCGTCATCGAAGACGAGACCGGATTCACCGCCGCCCCCAGGGACTCCCAGTCTCTGGCGTCGGCCCTGCACCGAGCCCTGACCACCCTGCCCAGAGAGCGCGAGCGGCTCCGGAACGCCGGTGCGGCTCTGGTGCGTTCACGCCACGACTACGAGGCCAACATCGGCTCCGCCATCGGCCGCATCACCCCATGGGCTTTGGCCCCGTCGTCCACCGAGGAATGCAGGGGCCGATGAGCCGGACGGTGGTACTCATCAGCCTGGAATCCCCGCACTCCTTCTGGCGGTTGTCCGCCGAGCACGAGCGTTTCCTGCGTGCTTCTTTCCCGGGTGTGGATTTCCGTACGGCCGCCGAGGAGGACGTGCCGTACCGGATGGCGGAAGTCAGCATCTACTTCGGCTGGCGGTTCGAACCATCGTGGCTGGTCGGCGCGCCGCATCTGAACTGGATCGCATCCCCGGCCGCCGGCACCGACCATCTGCCCGTTGCCGCGGCGCACTCCGCCGGAGTGGCCCTGACCCGCTCGTACGGGTTCCACGGCCGTCCCATGGCCGAGCACGCCATGGGGCTGGTCCTGGGCTTCTCTCGCGGGTTGTTCACGAGCCAGCGCGTTCAGCGGAACCGGACCTGGTGGAAGGACGACCTCGCCGAGGAGTTCTTCGACCTGGCCGGCTCGACGATGACCATCGTCGGCTGCGGCAGCATCGGAGGCCATCTCGCCCGCACCGCGCGCGCCTTCGGTATGGACGTGATCGGAGTACGCCGGACGCCGCCTGTGGCAGCGGGGGACGGGATCACCTGGATGCACGCCTCGGCGGTGCACCAGGCCGTCGCCATCGCCGACGTGGTGGTCGACCTGCTGCCGGCCACCCTGGCCACGCACCATCTCTTCGACCACGCCCTCTTCACGGCCTGTAAGCCGGGAGCCGTCTTCCTCAACCTCGGCCGTGCGACAACCGTCGACCAGTCGGCCCTCCTGGCCGCCCTCCATAACGGCCACCTGCGGGGCGCCGCGCTGGACGTATCCGACCCGAGACCCCTGCCCGCTCGCCATCCGCTGCGGCTCCACCCCCGGGTCGTTCTCACGCCGAAGAGCTCGACGCTCTGCCACACGTACATGGACAAGGCGGTCGCGTTCTTCGCCGAGAACCTGCGCCGCTTCCTTGCCGGTCAGCCGCTCACCGGTCTGGCCGAACCACCCGACGCACATTCCCCCCTCGCAGGAGGCTGACCGATGCCCACCACCCGCCACCGTGACCTGGCTGCCGCCTTCGCGGCTACGGGCCGCAACCACCCCTACCTGGCCTTCACCCTGAACTCGTTGTGCAACCTGGACTGCGTGTTCTGCAAGCCCCGCTGCATGCCGGACTACGGGCACAAAGACCGCCCCCTGACCACCGCCGACTACGCGGCCATCGCAGCCGAGGCCGGGGTTTGGAAGATCCGGAAGGCGCACTGCTCCGGCGGCGAACCGACCCTGCGGGCGGACATCCTCGACGTGATCGAGGGCCTCGCCGACGGCCTCGGGCCCGACGCCGCGATCGGCATGACGAGCCACGGCAACCTACGCCGCGGGCTGAGCGTGGAGAAGCTGCACCGCGCCGGACTGACGTACCTCAACCTCAGCCTCCACAGCCTCGACCCGACTCGATCCGCCACGATCATGGGCGGCGGCGATCCGCGCACGACTATGCGCACCCTCGACGAGGCCCTCTCCCTCGGAATGCGGGTGAAGATCAACTGCGTCCTCCAGCGCACCTACCTGGACGACGCCTTCGCCGTGGCTGAGTTGGCCCGCGACCTACCTGTCGCCGTCCGTCTGATCGAACTCCAGAACATCGGGCCCGCACAGGCGCTGTTCGACACCGAGTTCATCAACGAGGCGGACGTCCGTGATCGTCTCCACGAATGGTTCGCGGGTGCGGGGGAGGTCTCTCGTGAACAGCTCGGGGTCCGTAGCCCCGGGCAGTATCTCCGTCCGGACGGCTGGGCAGGCTCGATCGGCTTCATCTCCAACTCCAGCTGTGCCACGTGCTCCGACGCCAATCGCATCAAGATCACGCCCACTGGCGTGGCCCGCCCTTGCATCCTCCACAACCGTGACATCCCCCTGAAGCCCCACCTCGCCGACAGCACCCTCGGCAATGCCTTCGCCCACCTCTTCCAGGCCATGCTCGACCGCAACACGAACGACGCCTGGCAGGGCTTTCATTACGTCGACTACGACCTTCGCTGGGACCGGATGGAGCGTCCCGAGGGCACCCCGGTCCTGCTGCCCCTGCTCCCCGTCCTCCCCTCGGACGCGGCCCAGCCCTCGTGCACCCGAGCCTCCACCGGAGAGCAGTGATGGTCGCATCCGAAGCGCCGCCGCTCTACCCGGGTCTCGGAACGCTGTACGAACACGAGCTGGACGCCCACGAGGTCGGGGCCGTGATGCTCACGCACAAGTGGCAGCCGGCCGATCTGCTGGCTCCCCACTCCGACATCGACGTGCGTGTCCTCCTTCAAGAGGCACCCGCGAACTGGGAGGAGTGGAATCACCGTCTGGCCGCGGCGCATAAGTCCGCGGTCCGCCGAGAGGTCTCCCACGGGCGGCTTCTGGAGCACCCTCCCGGGTTCGCATTCACCGTGCCCGAAGCGGACGGACGGCTCGTCTGCGCACCTGAGCTCGCGACCTGGTCGCTGATCAGCGGTAGCGCCCGGGACTTCCAACGCTGGAGGTCCCGGGCCCAGATGGCCCCCTGGTGCGAGATCGACGAACGCTTCTACCGGGCAATCCTCCAGTCGAGGCTCGGAGGCCGGTACCAGCTCGCGGCGGACAGTACGGACAACGTGGTCGAGGACATCACCGCGTACCGGCGTCACTGCGTGGCCTGGCACTACCTCGCCCCCTGCTGGTTCGCCGCCGCCGCACTCGCGACACGGACACGCTGCCCCGGCAAGACCGCCGCGCTCACCCAGTGGCGCCCGGACGGGCTGGACGCGTACGCCGAGCTGTTTCTCCGGCACTCCGAAGACGGACCCAACGGGCGACTCCGCAGCCCGCGCCACCTGCTCCGCGCGGCACACGTCTCCCTGGAAGCCGCCATGCGCCGCATTCCGCAGGCAAGCCACCCTCCCGACAAGGGCAAGGAGTCCGCTGCCACCGACTGGGCAATGACCGCCGGAATGCTCCGCGTGCGTGTCGCCCGCTGGCTGTACTACCTCGATCCGCCGCCCGGTGTCGCGACCGAGTACCTGATCCGGCGGGAGGCGAAGGAACTTCGTTCCGCCGCACAGACCCTGAACGCGCTCGCGGAGGACGGGGCCACTCCCGCCCAGCGCCTGGCCGCCCGAATGGCCGGGTTGATCCCCGCCGGACCGACGACTCCCGACACCCTGCGCACCACCCTCGCGCTCTGGCACCGGCAGAAGTCCACGGTGCAGGAATTCCTGAGCCTCCCGCCCAGTGCCATCCACCCCTGACACAAGGAGCCCCGCCATGCCCGCGCGTGCGTCCCAGCCCCGCGCCCTGAAAACGGCGAAGATCAAGATCACGACGAAGTGCAACCGTTCCTGCGACTTCTGTATCTTCGCCGACGGCGCCCAGGGCGAGAACATGGCCCCAGAGCTGTTCTCCACCATCCTGACCCGGCTGGAGACCATCCCTTTCCAGCAGTTGCACATCAACGGCGGCGAACCCACCGTGCACCGGGACTTCCCCGCTCTCAGCGAAGCCGCCCGGACACGCATGCCGGACAAGGTCATGGTTCTGGGCACGAACGCCATCACGCTGGCCCGCAACCAGCGGATCATGGAGGCCACGCTCCGCTCGTACGACCAGATCCTCATCGGCTGCGACGACGAGCACGAGAACTACGCCGAAGTGCACGCCGTCGTGCCCCGTCTCCGCGAAGTCGGCAAGACCGTGGTCGTCAACAGCGTGCTGGAAGGCATCAGTTCTTCCCGTCTCGTGGAGCTCGCGAGGCTGTGCGACACGTACGGCGCGATCCACGTCACCAACCACGTGCACCACGTCGACGTCGGCCAGCCGTCGAACGAGCTGCGCGGCATCTGCGACCGCTACCTCGACCAGCACCTGATGATCGAGATGGACGGCTCCTGCTACCGCTGCTTCAACGCCATGGCGAAGGTCGACAGCGAATTCAGCATCTGGGACGAGGACTTCGCGGCCAAAGTGTTCGCTCCCCGAGGCCATCACTTCCGGTTCTGCCTTCGCTGCCACGAGTACACCGACTCGGGCGCCGCTCTCCTGCCTGCCCGCATTCCGACCGCATGACTCCAGACCGGAGGTACACGACCATGCCCGCAGTCCTCGGGCTGAACTTCCACCACGACACCGCCGCCGCCTTGATCGTCGACGGCCGCCTCTACGCGGCAGAAGAGGAACGCTGGAGCGGTGTCAAGCACAACCACCCCACCCGCAAGGGCACGCTCGCCGCGCCGGTCCGTGCCCTTCAGTGGTGTCTGGAGGCCGCCGGCATCGAACCGCAAGACGTCGACGCCGTCTGGGCCGCCTCCATGCGTCCCAATCCTGCCGCCGGCTGGTGGCTCACCGAGGAGCGGGACGAACTCGCCGCTCTCTTACCTGCCCCGCTCGGTGACCATCTCCGCCTCCTCTCCCACCACACCGCTCATGTGCTCTCCGGGTACCTGCTCTCCGGACACGACCACGCGGCGGGCCTCGTCATTGACGCCGGCGGCTCCTCCCTCGGCTCCGACTTCGGTCCGGGGCGGGAACGCATCACCGGCTACGACCTGCGGCCGGATCGCATCGACCGCGTCCACCAGAGCATGCCGACCGTTGTTCCCGGCCCTGTCGGCCCTCGGCGCGTTCACTCCTCCCTCGGGCACTTCTACCGAAACCTGGCCCGCAGAGTGATCCCGCCGGGCGACGAACCCGAGGGCAGCATGATGGCGCTTGCGTCGTTCGGCGACCCCCAGCGTTACGGGCCGCAGATCCGCGAACTCGTACGGCTCGGCGACGACGGCGAGGTCCGGATCGGCCATCCCTGGGGCTCGGCGGACAACAGCACACCGCTGCTGCTCCGTGGCGGCGTCTGGACCGCTGACAACGTCGTGGAGCAAGCCGACTCGGATCGGGCCGACCTGGCCGCCGCAGTCCAGGATGTCTTCTCCGAGTCGGTCATCCACATCGCACGCCATCTTCAACGGCTCACAAGAGCCTCGGCGCTGGTGTTCTCGGGTGGGTGCGCCCTGAACTCCCACCTCAACGGCCGGCTGGCCGACGACAGCGGCTTCGGCACCCTCTTCGTGGCGCCGGCACCGCATGACGCGGGCACCGCTGTGGGCGCCGCCTTGTACGGCTGGCACTACCAGCTCGGGCAGGAACGTCTCCGGGTGCCGACCGACGCGGCCTGGGGCCCTGACCCGGGCATTCTGAAAGCGGGTGCGATGCCATCCGGGTACCGCGCTCTGACCGGCCTGGGGGCGGACCTGGCACCGGCGGCGGCAGCGCTGCTCGCTCAGCACCGCATTGTCGGCTGGGTACAGGGACCGCTCGAATTCGGGCCCCGGGCCCTCGGGCACCGCTCGATCCTCGCCCACCCGGGCCACGCCGCCACGCGGGATCGACTCAACGCGATCAAGCAACGAGCTGCGTACCGCCCGTTCGCCCCGGCCGTCCTCGCCGAGCACGCCACGGAGTGGTTCATGTCGGCGGGCGACCCCTTCATGAACCGTGTCGCCCACGTCCGCCGGTGCCGAGCCGACCGCATAGCCGCGGTCACCCACCACGACGGCACCGCGCGCGTCCAATCCGTGGCCACAGACCACCAGGGCCTGCACGAACTCCTCCAGCGGTTCCACGAGCACACCGGCCTGCCGCTGCTGTTGAACACCTCCTTCAACCTCAAAGGCACGCCGATCCTGCGATCCGCCGAGCAGGCCGTACAGGCGGCAGCCGGCCTCGGGCTCGACGCCCTCGCCGTCGGAGACACCCTCCTGATCGCCGACCACGTCCCCGACCCCCGGGCTCTACCCCAGCCATCCTTACGAGAGGGGTGACGGAAATGGCCGTTGCCAATCTGCCTCACATCCTGACCACACTCGCCACCAGCACATGGGCCGTCGGGGACCGTTCCCGCGCCCGTGTGGCTGCCGGTCTGGCCCTCGCGATCTACGCCGGGCATACCCGAGATCAGGGCACCCCGTACGTCCAGCATCCGCTCGCCGTCGTCACGGTTCTGCGGTCCGAGCTCGGCGTCACACAGCCCGAAACCCTCCTCCTCGGCCTTTTGCACGACGCACTGGAGGTCGATCCGGGCTCAGAGGCTCTCGTCACCCACCAGCTGGGGGCACCCTTCGCTGAACGCCTACGCGCGATGACGCCCGACCATCGGCTCGAACGCCGGCCCAAGGTTCCGGGCGACGAGAACCGATGGCGCGTGAAGACAGCGGCCCTCCCCGCGGAGGAGCTCCTGGTACGGCTGGCCGACCGTATCCACAACCTGCGCGACCTGGCCGCCTCGCCGAACCATGAACGCCGGCGGAAGTTCGTACGGAACCTCACAGACTTCCACCTCCCCCTGGCCGCCGCCGCACGCCGCCTCAGCCCTCACCTGGAAGCCGCGCACACGCTGCTCAACGCCGAGTACATCCACCACCAACAGGAGATACGCCCGTGAGACGGATCGTGTACTCGATGGAGCCAGTTGGTCGGACCGGCGGCCGGGTCTACCTCCGGATGCTTCACGAGGCGACCGCCGGCGATGTTGAGTGGCGCACGGTTCCGGACCACAAGCGCACCTACCGCGTCCGCCGCTGGCGGAAGATCCGCCACCTCGCCCGACTGGCCCCGACCGTCCGGGCGCTGAGTTCCGCCGCCACCGGCACCTTCGTGTGGGACGACCTCAGCCTGCTGCTCTTCACACCGGAGATGCGGGCCCGCACGGTGTTCCTCCTGCACCACTACGAGCCGTTGCAGCACGACTCCACTCCTGTGGAGGCCATGCTCTGGGAACGGCTGTTCCGGGTGCTGCCGCAGTGTGCGGCCGTGGTGTGCGTATCCCCGTACTGGGCTGACTTCCTCCGGTCCCGCGGTGTCCACAACGTACGGGTGATCTACAACGCCTTCGACATGACCGAGATCGAACGGGCACGCGCCCTTGACCGGGCCGAGTGCCGCGCCGAATTCGACCTGGCCGCGGACACGATCGGCGTGTACGCGGGCAAGGCCGTCCACTGGAAGGGCACCGCGGAGGTCGCGGAGGCCCTGGCCGGCGCACCCGGGCTTCAAGTGATCACCAGCGGCAGCAACACCATCGGCTTCGGCGGTACGCACTACGACGTGGAGCGCGAGCGATACCTGCGGCTGCTGCGGGCATGCGACGTCGGCGTCTTCCTGCCCCGGATGCGGGAGGGCTGGAGCCGCTGCGCAGCCGAGGCACTGCTGCTCGGGCTGCCCTGCCTGATCCGACCGGTCGCGGGCCTCGGCGATCTCGCGGCCCTGACCGGCCAGCCGGCACCAGACCTCGACCGTCTGTCGACGCAGGTCCGGGAACACGCTACGGCGCGCCGAACCGAAGCCAAGGCCGCGTACGAGGCCCTGGCCCGGTTCGACCTGCACTACTTCGGAAACGCCTGGGGCGACCTTCTCGCGCAGGTGGCCTGACCAGGGGCCGCTTACGCCTGCGCGGCCAGCTTCTCGACCGCGGCGTCCAGACGGGCCAGCACGCGGTCCCGGCCGAGCAGCTCCATGGACTCGAACAGCGGGAGTCCGATCGTTCGGCCGGTGACCGCGACCCGGATGGGCGCCTGGGCCTTGCCCAGCTTCAGCCCGTGCTTCTCTCCCACGGCGAGCGTGACGGCCTTCAGACCGTCCGCTTCCCAGTCCGCGACGGTGGCGAACTCGGCGCGGACATCGGCCAGGATGCCGTCGGCGCCCGCCTTCATCGCCTTGTTCCACGACGCCTCGTCCTCGACCGGCGAGTCGAGGAACAGGAAGTCCACGTTGTTGGTGATTTCGGACAGCAGCGCCAGCCGGGTCTGGGCCAGCGGTGCGACCGTCTCGAAGACGGCCTGGTCGAACGCCTCCGGCTGCCACGGCGCGTACGGGGCGACGAGCCACGGCGCACAGGCGGCGGCGAACTGCGCGGGCGCCAGGGCACGGATGTAGTCACCGTTGAACGCCGTCAGCTTCTTCACGTCGAAGAACGCCGGGGCGGTGTTGACGTCCTCGATCCGGAAGAGCTGCTCCAGCTCCTCGTACGGCATGAGTTCCCGGTCACCGCCGGGGCCCCAGCCGAGGAGCATCAGGTAGTTCACCATCGCCTCGGGAAGGAAGCCCTCGGCGAGGTAGTCCTCCAGCGCGACCTTGTCCCGGCGCTTGGAGAGCTTCTGCCGCTTCTCGTTCACGATCACCGGCAGGTGCGCCCACACCGGCGGCTGGGCACCGAGCGCCTCCCACAGCAGCTGCTGCTTCGGCGTGTTCGACAGGTGCTCCTCGCCGCGGATGACCTGAGTAATGCCCTCATCCAGGTCATCGACCACGTTCGCGATCAGGAAGACGGGGGACCCGTCACCGCGGGCGATCACGAAGTCCTCGATCGCACTGTTCGGGAACGCCGGCTCCCCGCGGATCAGGTCGACCACGACGGTCTCGCCCTCATCCGGCGTCTGGAACCGCAGCGCCCGCCCCGCCTCGAAGGCCAGCCCCCGGTCCCGGCAGAACCCGTCGTACCCGAGGTGCTCCGACCCGGTGCGCTCCTTCAGCTGCTCCCGGGTGCAGTCGCAGTAGTACGCCTTGCCCGCCGCGTACAGCTGCTGGGCGGCCTCGCTGTGCCGGGCCGCGTTGTGCGACTGGAAATACGGCCCCTCGAAGGCCGCGTCCTCACCATGGATGCCGATCGCCGCGAGGGCGCTGACGATGCCGTCGATCCACTCCGGCTTGTTCCGGGCCGCGTCGGTGTCCTCGATGCGCAGGACGAACGTGCCGCCGGACTGTCGTGCCACGGCCCAGTTGTAGAGAGCGGACCGCGCCCCGCCGACATGGAACATGCCGGTCGGAGACGGGGCGAAACGAACGCGAACCGGGGCAGTAGACATGTGGTCCAGGGTACCGACGCTGGGCGCTCGCCCCGGCCACTCCACGTACCGAAGGCGTCGACCATTTCCGGCCGTCCTCCACTCCCGCGTCCGACGCGCCCGGGTCTGTGAAGCTCATGCTGAACGAGGCTGAAGGCGCCCAATGGGTCTCATGGCGCAGCCGGTGGGTCCGGCTTCCGACCGAGCCAGGTGGGCCGGCCGAGGCCGACTTCGAAGCAGTGCTGCCCCTGCTGGATGAACCAAAAACGTCTGGTTAGCGGACACGATCTTATGACCGCACCGAACCACCGTGGCGGCAGCGACTGCTCTCCGCTAGCGGAGGATGAAATTGGGAGCTCGCTGCCTCCGGCCTGAGCAAAACATCTCGCACCCTAGTGCCCGCCGTCAGCAGGACAACTGGCCCCAGTCCCCGGCAGACCGGCTGCCGTTCTGACTCACGGAATGTCGAGATCTAGGTATGTATCCGTAGGGGGGTGGGGCCATGGGAGTTCTTCGTAGTCGCTCACCTGCTGCGCGATGTGAGCCTTGGCCTCTTTCGCCAGCTTTTCAATGTCATGAACGACACCACCATGAGTGCGCCGACGCCCATCATGCACCGTGTCCCACTTACTCTTCTTGCTCTGGCGGGTCGTCGCTCCCTGCTCTTTGCTGCCGAAGCCCTTGAGCTTGCTGTTCCAGACTGGCGTGTATCCGACCCTCAGCGCGTTCTCCCCCAGATCGGCGTGAACATCAGGCAGCAGGAGGGCCCGAAACCGGAACTCCGCGATCGGCAGGCTGCCTTCCATGATCGACAGGCGGTGTTGCTTAAGCCTGCTGTGAAGGGGGTATCGTTCCCGAACCCTCTCCCCAGTAGCGCTGTTACTGGAAAGGGCCTGCCCCGCGTAAACGGGGATTTGGAGGCTGGCGAGGGGCAGGTACAGGTCCACGCTCGCACCGCGGTAGTACAGGGCATACAGCCCTGAACCCTCGAACCTCGAGATCTCGTGGGTCATGGAGACCAGGGGTTGCCGCTCGAAGGTCTCGCAGATGGTGTTCGCGATCTGCTCGGTTGACAGAGGGTCGAACCACGCGGGGGCGTACTCGGCAGGCATGGCTTCCTGATCGGTGATCGGCTCGTCTGCGGGAAGACCCCGCTGGAGCGGACTATGTCGACTACTACGTGTCCTGCTCACCCGTCGTCGGCGAAGAGGTCATCCTCGGCGATCCCCCGGGCGGCGTCCTGGTAACTCTGCCAGACCGGCAGTACCGCCAGGCGCTCTTGCGCTCGTTCGGGAACTCCGGGTACCCGAGAAGCCTCACTGCGCGGGCCAGTCGATCACCAAGGGCCTTGGTGACGCTCAGCCGAAAATCATCGTGGTAGGCGCCCGGACCGACCGACCTGGCCGCCTGCGCCACCCCCCTGACCCCCTCCGCCGTGTTGATCACCACGAACTCTATGGCCTTGCTCACTTATAGGCGACCCATTCGAGTGAAGGTTCGCCATGATCACCAACTCCGCGGTATGGTTTCGCCATGGTTGACCTGCCTGAAGAAGCAAAGAAGCCGCGGACCAGCGTTGAACTGTTCGCGGGTGGAGGCGGCCTTGCCATGGCGGTCCACCAAGCAGGCTTCCGCCCACTCCTGTTCAACGAGTTCAACAACCGCGCCTGCGAGACACTCATCTCGAGTGCGCGAAAGACCCTCGGTGTCGACGGCTTGAAGCGCACCGAGGAGAAGAACCCTCAGCCGCCAAAACCGGGGCAGCCCGCCCCCCTGTACCCGGGCGACGTGCGCGACCTGGATCTCAGCGCCTTCCAGGGCGAGGTCGATGTCCTGGCAGGAGGCCCTCCGTGTCAGCCGTTCAGCGCCGGCGGGGTCGCCAAGGGCGATGAAGACAAGCGCAACATGTTCCCGGCCATGTTCAAGGCAGTGCAAGAGATGCGGCCGAAGGTGGTTATCTGCGAAAATGTCCGCGGACTCCTGCGGCCGTCTTTCGTCGACTATTTCCAGTACATCCAGAACGAGCTGAGTCTCCCGTTCGAGAAGCGCGACGATGAGGTCAAGTGGCAGGATCACAACGCTCACCTGACGCGCATTCTCGATCAACTATCTGACGACGACAGCAACCCGGATCACTACAAAGTCGTGATGGTGCCGGTCAACGCCGCCAGCTATGGCGTCCCACAGGTACGCAACCGGGTCGTAATCGTGGCCTTCCGGGCCGACCTCGGCGTGGACGTCGACGGCTTCGAGAAGTACGTGAAAACGGAGAGATTCTCCGAGGCGGCCCTGTTCCGGTCCATGCGCGACGAGGACGGACCCTACTGGAAGCGCCACCCAACCGTAGAGGACCACGTTCGCGACCGAGTGCGTGCGCGCCTCCCGAAGGTGATCAAGGAAGACGACTGCCAGCCGTGGCGCACAATGCGCGACGCCATTCAGGGATACGGCACGGACGTGAAACTCCCGGCACTGCCCCCTGTCGATAGGAACCGACTTTCGGAGAAGTTCGACTTCGGTGAAGAGATCGGAGCCGTCGGTCACGTCGGTTGGCCTGGAGCCCGTATCTACAAGGGGCACACCCCGAACGAACTCGATCGTCCCGCGAAAACGGTCAAGGCCGGCGTTCACGGCGTGCCAGGCGGCGAGTCCGTGATGCTGCTGGACGAGCGGGTCCGCGACGTCTCAGCACCGGGTGGTTTTACCTACTTGCACCGCTACATGACCGTGCGCGAGACCGCCCGGGTAATGACGTTCCCGGATGAATGGCATGGCTCAGGCCCTCGAGGCGAGCAGATGCGGCAGTTGGGCAACGCCGTGCCGGTCGCTCTCGGTGAGTACTTCGCCAAGGCCGTCTCCGACGCCCTGGCTGCGGCGGGACACTAGCCTCATGCCGCAGACAGGGGTCGGGGGGCGCTGGAAGGACAGGCTGCCTCCGGAACGCGCGTATAAGCGTCGAGCTGGCGCGGCCGCGCCAGCAGTTGAGCAAGACCGCGCCGCCGGCGGTCGCAATCGGCGCAACGTCGACCTGGGTGACGGGCGTCTCGCACGCGCCTCCGTCACGCTCCGCCTCTACCGGAGCACACGTCGCGTTCGCGCCTATCTACGGTGGTCACAAAACGGCAAGACTGAGGAGCGCTACGTCTGCGAAGTCGAGTTCGACTCACGCAAGCAGAACCTTGCTGAGGCATGGCGACAAGCCCGAACAAAGGGGCTCTTGGCGCAAGAGACGCTGCCGCCCGAGTCGACCGCGTCGTCGCTCGAGGTTCGAGCCTCAATGCGCGGCAACCGCGGCAAGGACACCAAGCCAGAACTGCTGCTCCGCAGCCTGCTCCATCGCCGCGGCATGCGCTACCGGGTCGACACCCGGCCAATCGCCGACGTCCGACGGAGAGCCGACCTCGTGTTCCCCGGCGATCGCATCGCGGTATTCGTGGATGGCTGCTTCTGGCATGGCTGCCCGGACCATTACAGGCCCGCAACGAAGAACGCAGATTTCTGGCGGGAAAAGATCAACGGCAACAGGGCGAGGGACACTCAGACCAACGACACGCTGACGGCGGCTGGTTGGACAGTCATCCGAGTTTGGGAACACGACGACCTCGCCCGAGCAGCGACCCGAATCGAGAACGCCGTCCGGCGAAAGCGCGGTGCAGCGCATCTCGTCGCTACAACGGGCGACCACTGATCAGATCACTGACAGCTTCTTCTAGACGGCGCAGGACAATCTGGCCATCCCCGTCGCTGAAAGCCAGCAGTGTCTCGCCGGGGTTGATCCCGGCCTCGGCCAAGATACTCATGGGCAAGGCAACCAGACCGTCGGCGCCTACGGTGACTTCGGATGGGCTTCGAATCATGACCCCAGTTTTCCACGCGGGGATGAGCGGGGCCGGGCGCATCGGGGACGCAGCGGCAGCGGCGCGCGAGGCAGGCTCTCACACATGGCCATAGCCGACGCGGACGCGGATGGCCGCGGCTTGGGTCTACGGGCGGGCATAGGAGCTGTCGAAGGAGCGACCGTTGGCGGTCGCACCGTGGGCGTCATCGTCCTCGATAATGCTCACGATGCGCAGCGATTACGGCAAGGACATGACGCCAGAGAAGACCATACGTCACTGATCCACTGGCGGAGTCTGCGCTACAAGTCACCGCGCGACCCGCGCCAACACCGCGACGGAGGCCGACCTCGCTTCCAGGAGGACAGCACCCCATTCTTCGTAGACGGCGTTTGTCTGCGGCTGGTTACGACCAACGCGTGACGCGACAAGATCGCAGCCAACTGCATCCAGGAAGCCGAGGCGAACCAGCTCCTCGCCGAGGAGGGCTGGGCGTCCCGCGGTTCTGGAAACACGAGGCCCCCGGAGGCCGCTGTGGAACGAAGCACGGACCTGGTGCGGGTCAGGGTTCCGGGCCGCGACGTCCACCCGCTCCCCTGGCCAGCCGTGGCGGGACCATCAGTGCTCGCGAGGTTCAACACCTTCGTCCCGTACCGGTGACTGCACGATTCGCCGGGGTTCGCAAACTCCGGCCGGATTGTCAGTGGCTCCCTATACGCTCGAGATCGAACGCTCGACTCATGCGAGTTGGGCGGCTTCGGCGTGTCCACGCGCGCCGCGGGCCGCCGTCACAGCGTTCCGATCCTTCAGGAGGGTTCCGCCGGAGTGAAGATCACCCCTTCCGCCCGCGTGCTGAGCATGCTGGGCGAGATCGATTTCGACGAGTGGCAGTGTGTCGCCGAACTCGTCGACAACCCCTTCGACGACTTCCTCGACATCCTCCGCTCAGGGACGGAGTGGCCGGACGGCTTCACTGTCAGCGTCACCTTGCCGTCGTCCCCACAAGGGGTCCTGGAGGTTCGCGACACCGGGCGGGGCATGTCGTACGACCGGCTGACGCGCGCGGTGCGGGCTGGCTGGTCCGGGAACGACATGCACGACAAACTCGGTCTGTTCGGCATGGGCTTCAACATCTCGACCGCCCGCCTCGGCAGGCGCACCCGCATCCTGACGACACGCGCGGGCGACACGGAATGGATCGGCGTCGAGATCGACCTTGACCAGATCAAGGACGACTTCGAGGCAAAGGACATCACAGAGCCGAAGAGCGACCCGACCCAACACGGCACGAGAATCATCGTCGACCGTCTGCACCGGACGCGTGCCGAGTGGCTGCGCCGCAACGGCGCCTCGCTCCGCAACACCCTGGGCTCGGTGTACTCATGGATCCTCACCGAGCACCCCTTCGACCTCTACGTGGGCGGGACCCGCGTCAAGCCGGTCCGCCACTGCCGCTGGGGCGACGAGCGTTACGTGCTCTTCAACGGCAAGGAGCGGATTCCCGCCTACATCCCGATCAATGAAAGGCTCCAGGACGGGATCGCCTGTCGGGACTGCGGGGAGTGGCAGATTGGTTCGGGCGATGTCTGCTCGGTCTGCGGCAGCGTCAACCTGTCCGTGCGCGAGCGCCGGATCCACGGCTGGCTCGGCGTCCAGCGCTACCTGGACAAGACCGAGTACGGGATCGACTTCCTACGCAATGGCCGGAAGATCAGGCGCTGGGACAAACAGCTCTTCACCTGGAACAACCCCGATGGGGTCGCGGGGAACGAGGAGCCCGAATACCCAGTCGAGCTCGCCCACCAGGGCGGCCGCCTCATCGGTGAGATCCACCTCGACCATGTCCCCGTCACCTATCAGAAGGACGCCTTCGAGTACGGAGACCGCAGCTGGCTCACCGCCATGGAGTTGCTGCGCGGCTTGGCGCCACTCCAGCCTCAGCGTGCCCGCAAGCTCGGCTACCCGGAGAACGAGAGTCCGCTGGCTCTGCTGTTCAAGGGCTTCCGCCGCAACGACGCGGGCTTGCGCTACCTCGTCCCCGGCGACGGCCACAAGCCGGTCCACGCGGATACCCGGGACTGGGGCCGGAAGTTCCAGGCAGGCGTCTCTGAGTTCCAGACCGACGAACACTGGTGGCAGGCGGTACTGCGGCACGAGGAAATCAAGAAGCGGGGCAAGGAGGCCAGAACTACCACCAGTGTGCCGGCCCAGCCCGACGAGCAGGCTGTCTTGGGCGCCCTCGGTCTGCCCGTCGACATCCCCGCCTCCGGCGCCGCCCAGCTTGGTACCGAGTCCGGGGCTGTCTCCACCGTGCCCGCCCAGGCCACCATGGCGGTCAAGGAGACGACTGAGACCCGTGGCGAGCGCTTGGCACGGTACGAGAGCGCGGCATCTCCGCACGCGTACCTGAGCCGGTCGTTCGGGCACCCTGAGCTCGGCTACGTGAAGGTGCGGACCCTGCTGTTGAAGCCGGGCGAGCGGCTCCTTGACGACCACGGGCTGTCCGCCCCGGTCCTCCTCGACCAGAGGTCCGGGAACGAGCTCACCGCCCTCGTCGATCCCGAGCACTACGCGTTCCGGCGGTTCGGCGCGGACTACGCCGACCTCCTCCTGGTCGAACTGGCTGCTGTCCTGAAGGTCCGGGCGCGCTCCGACTGGAACCCGTCCCAGCTCGTCGCCGCGATCCGCGCCGAGTCCCTGCAGGACAGCGTGCTCGACGGCACCACCGTCGGCGCGGAGGCTCGCGACCTCCTCTCGGAGATCCGCGAGCGTGTGGCCGAGGTCCTCGACGAGAGCGGCGGCTACACCGCCGCCTACGGCCACCTCTCAGACGAGCAGAAATTCGCGACCGAGGAGGCGATGATCGCTGCCGGACGTGTCGGCCTCGTCGGTCGTCTCGGCCTGGACTCCGGGTTCGTCCACCACGTTCCCGCGCTGGCCCTGGTCCGCCTCGTCGAGGTGATGCCCGCCTCATTCATGGACGGCACCGTCTTTCGTGGCCCGTACTTCGGGGTGTCCTCACCGTCCGGGAAAGCCCTGAGTCTGGCCCGGGTCACGGGTTGCCTCGCGGACGTCGCGACGCTCGGAACCTTCGCCGGGGAGGCCACCGCGCCGCAACTGCGGCGCGCCCGCCTCAGCATCGCCCTCCTGCGCGACGAACTGGCGGGGGAGGAGTGAGCGCCGCGTTCCTGACGGCCGCCGAACTGAGAGACGGTGGCCCAGAGGGGCTGACCAAGGCGCTCGAACGGACCCTGTGGCACCTGGGGTTCCAGGACGTCCGCGTCATCGACGGCGCCCACGACCATGGTGCCGACCTGCTCGCGGTCCGCGACCGCGAGCAGTGGGTGTTCCAGAGCAAGTGGAAGGCGCACGGCACAGCCGACCACGCGGGCGTCGACGACCTTGAGCGCGCCCGCACTCACTACCGCGCCGATAAGGCCGTTTTGGTGACCAACACGAACATCACCGCATCGGCTGAGGCACGACGCCGGGCGCTGGCGGGGATCGGCGTCGATATCAGCCTGTGGCACGGGGCCACCTTGGAGGCCATCGGCCAGAGGATGCCCGACCGTGTGCCCGCCCCCTACAACCTGCGGCCTTACCAGGAGTTGGCCGTGTCCGCGATCGAGCGGGACCTCGACGCCGCAGGAACGGCGCTGCTGGTCCTGGCGACGGGGCTGGGTAAGACGGTCGTCGGCGGCGAGGTCATCGGCAATCTCCTCGCCTCGAGTCCGGACGCGCGCGTCCTGGTCGTCGCGCACATGCGCGACCTGGTCGGCCAGCTGGAGAAGGCGCTGTGGCGGCACCTCCCGAAGGGTGTACCCACCCGGCTCCTCACCGGTGAGAGCAAGCCCGAGGCCCTCAACGGTGTCTTGGTCGCGACCGTCGAGTCGGCGCTGTCCGCCGTACGCGTGGGCTACGAACCCGATCTCATCATGATCGACGAGACCCACCACGTGGCTGAGACCGGCAGGTTTGCGGAACTTCTCGATCTGTGTGGGGCTGCGGGGCGATTCGGAGTCACCGCCACCCCTTGGCGTGGCGACAAGTTCGACATCACCGCCCGCTTCGGTCAACCCAGCTTCAAGATGGGCATCGCCGAGGGCATGGCGGCGGGCTATCTGTCGGCCGTCGACTACAAGCTGTACGCGGATGGTGTCGACTGGGACGCCGTCCAAGACATCAGCCGTCACGGCTACTCGATCAAGGATCTTAACCGGCGTCTGTTCCTCCCCCAGCGAGACGAGGAGATCGTCGAGCACCTGCGGGCGGCGTGGCGGGAGACCGCCGAGCCCCGCGCCATCGTGTTCTGCCAGACAATCGAGCACGCCGAGCATATGGCGGGCCTCCTCGCCGTCTCAGACCCGGCGTGGGTCAATGCCTCCCACTTGCACAGCGGTCTGTCGAAGCGTCACCGCGACGTCCTACTCAACGAGTTCCGTCTCGGCCGTGTCCCAGTGATCACCTGCGTGGACGTGTTCAATGAGGGCGTCGACGTGCCGGACGTGAACCTGATCGCCTTCCTGCGTGTCACTCACAGCCGGAGGATCTTCGTGCAGCAGCTCGGCCGCGGGCTGCGACTGAGCCCCGGCAAGAAGGCTTTGAAGGTCCTCGACTTCGTAACCGATATCCGCCGCGCCGCAGCGGTACTAAACCTGCGCCGCACGCTAGAGGCTGAAGACACCGAGCATCTGGAACTCCCGCACGTCTCCCGGATCGAGTTTCAGGACGAGACGGTCGGCTCCCTGATGGACATGTGGATCCAGGACGCCGCCGACCTTGAGACCGCGGCAGACGAAGTCCGCCTCCAGTTCCCCCTGCCGAAAGGAATTCTGTGACCGACTACAAGATCCCGCCCGTCGTCGAGAAGGCCGTGGTCACACGGATCTACGCCCAGGCCGACGATGCACAGTGGCCACACCTCCAGGACACGGACCGCACCCGCCTGTACCGGGAGTGGACGGAGGACCCCGATATCGGCGGCCGCCTCCTCGACTTCGTGGGGCAGCGGGCCAACATCCGCCCCTGGCTGAAGGACTGCCCCATGAAGGAATACGAACGGGCACGACGAGGCGAGGGCAAGTACGCCAAGTACGTGTCGCGACCGGCCGCGACGCTCGAGCAGATGGTCGCAGCGACCCTCGGCCCTGACTGGGAGGTCATCCCCGGGACCACCCAGCAGAAGCCGATGCGCGCCAAAATCCGCGAGATCGGGACGGAGGACGAGGAGCAACACTTCGTGGCCGGCACTGCGGCGAACCTCAAGCACCTCGCGTGGCCCGCGATCCTCGATCGGTCCACCGGGGAGACCTGGCCCTGGACGATCTGCGTCGTCGATCCGTTCCGTGCTCCCGTGCCGCCCGAGAAGAAGGGGGAACACCGGCGCGTGGCCGAGTTCCTCGGCGTGCGGGTCGTCTATTTCAACGAGATGTAGGGGAATTCGATGGGGGACGAGTGGTCGATGGGCGAGTGGCTCGCCAGGGCGTGGGAGACCGGAGCCCTCGACGAGCGCGAGCGTGCCGTCATCGTGGGCCGGTCTGAGGGCCAGACGCTGGACGAGGTCGGGGCTGCGCTCGGGCTTAGCCGCGAGCGCGCACGCCAGATCCAAAACCGAGCGCGGAAACGGCTCGCCGGGATGGCAGACATCGTCCAGGACGGCTGGCGTGAGTCGGCCCGCACCGCAGGCGAACGCCCGGCCGTCTCGCGAGACGCCGTCGCCACCGCGCTCGGAGTCATCGACCACGTAGCGCTTGAGGAACTGCTGACCGCAGCGGGGCTGGCCGCGCCACGGACGTGGGCGGGGCCCCTGCGCGGCTGGTGGAGTACCGACCCCTGCGCGCTGGGTGGGGCCCTGCGCCGTCTCGTCGACGCCGCGCCCTTCCGCGGCGACGACCTCGGGCGGGCAGCCTCCGAGGCCGGACTACCTGCAGATATCCCCCTGATCTGGCTCCTGAGCCACTCCGAGTCTCGGCTAGCCCTGAGCACTGACGGGCACTGGGTCCGCCGAAAGGCGCGAGGGCGCGACGCCGCGTATCTGTGGCTATTGGAGACTGGACGCCCCTGCCGGCCAAACGAGTTGCTTGCCCCGATGGCCGCGACGACTGTCGCTGCCGTGCGGGAGGCGCTACGACGTGACGACCGGTTTCGGCAGATCCGTCCCGAGGGCACCTGGGCCCTGGCCGAGTGGACGCACCTACGCGCGTCCACATATGCCACCGCTGTGGACGCGGTGGTCGCGGTGGTCACGGAGTCGGGACCCCTATCCCGGGCGCGGCTCTTCTCCAAGGTGACGGAGCTTTACCCGGTGACCCCGTGGCGTCTGAAACAGTGCCTGCTCAGTAGCCAGCTCGGCGAGACCGGCACCGGCCTCGTCGACCTCGTTTCCCGCGGCGCTCGCCCCTTCGAGGAGGAAGAACCGCCCCGGCCAAACACGATCGCCGCCGAAGGCGAAATCGTGGGCGTGCGGGTTCTTGTGAACCCGGACGTCCTGCGCGGCAGTGGCGTCACTGTACACACCTGGCTGACCTGGCGACTTGGGCTGCGCCGGGCCCCGATGAGCCGCACGTTCACGACGTCCGGCGACTACTCGCCGCTCGTCGTCCGCCGCGGCACCAGCAGCGCCCAGCTCTCCAGCCTCCGCCGCCACGCGCTCGAACTCAAGGTCGTCGACGGCTGCGTACTTGCCGTCCTCCTCCGCCTCGACGACGGCACCGCGCGCGTCGGACACGGCTGTGTGCCGGATACCTGCCCGGCACGGCAGACGCAGGCAGCTACTCCGTCGACGGCGAACGTCTGATGCGACTGGGCGCCGATGACCGCACCCCCTCGAAGTGGCAAAGCGCCAGAGGGGTCACAAACCGAGCAGTTACCTCAAAGCGGCTCCCAATGACGAGGGGAACATGAATCAACTCGAACTGCGCGGCGTAGAGCACCAGCTCCGCGAAGCGCTACAAGACACTGCCCTAAGTTGGGTGCTCGACGATGTAGACGCGGCAATCGCCGCAGGAGTGCCCGAGGAGAAGATCCTCCGCCGACGCCAGCAGCGCCGCGGTGATGACTCCCCTGCCGCGAGCCCGGCCGCAGCAGCAGCTCGATACGAGGTCGTGGACCGCAGTGTGCTTGGCCTCGGCGAGTACGAGGCATCGCGCAAGCGGGGGACGCTGGTCATCGCCACGCGATCCATGACGGATGAGGAGCGCGTCCAGCTCCTCCTGGATGCCGTGAGGCGAGTTCTCGTTGAACTGCCTGAAATTGAACTGGAGGTGCTGAAGACGCTCCGGACCGAGCCCGAGGGTGACACTGGCAGCCGGAACATTGTCGAGGCGGTCGTGTTCGAGCCGGACGAAAGCGCTCGATCGCGCCGTAGTCGAACAGAGTTCCAGGGAAATCGGATCCCGACTGAACGACGTATCCACGTCAGCCAACTGCTGGCCGACGTGACGAGAGGGGTTGTCAGTTGAGCACCGTCGACCGCCTAGTCAACGAAATCAAGAGCCTCCTGGCGGCAGGGGCGGTGTCGTACGACTCTGCTTCGAAGCCGTCCGACGTCTATGAGGGCTTCATCTTCTCCCTGATCGTCGCCACAGCCAGTCGGCACGGTGCCACTGTCACCTACGAAGACGTCTACGGGGTGAAGGCCAGCAGCCTTGTCTTCCGGACGGGGCCCGGCCACCTATACAGCAAAAGCCAGCCCTTCACTCACGCTGTGATCGAGTTCGACGGCGCTCCCGCCCTTGAAGTCCACCTCGGCGTCTACGTGACCGGCTCGTCGGGCGTCCTGCACGAGTGCGATGTGCTGGTGTTGCCAGCCGAGGAAGCCGCCCTGAGCCGGGCACAGGGCATCGCACCACGAGGCAGTCAGAGCGTCCTCGTCGTCGAGTGCAAGTACTACGTCTCCAACCTCGGCATCGGTCTCGCGCGGAACTTCGAGGGACTACGCGCCGACATTCGCACCCAGAACGAACTCTTCGTCGCCAACACCAGATCATCGAGCATCGTGCGGTACCTCGATGCCCGAAAGAGAGGTTTCGAGCCGGACGTAGTACCCAACTCGCCGCAGGCAGGCTATCTACAGGCGGAGATCAGGAAAACCTTCAAGAGCTACCTGAGCAAGCACTCACCCTCAACGGTGATCTGAGCCCGCCGATCGAGCGCCGCGCGCCAAGGATTCCGCGCAAGCCGATACTGCGGGACATGCGGCCTCAGCAGCCGTCGGCTGGGAGCCATCTGGGAGCCAACCCGCTCCCCGAGCCCCTTCGACACCAACCGAGACCACCTCACCCCAACGCCCTGACCAGGCAAAACGACAAACCAACCGGTGATGATCACGCCCGACCCTCATTCGGGACGAAGAGGTCGTGGGTTCAAATCCCGCCACCCCGACAGCCGTAAGACCAGGTCAGGGGCCTGACCCACTAGGTGGATCAGGCCCCTGAGCGGTTTCCGGGGGCCGGTCGGTGCGCTCAGGCGCCGAGGGATCAGAGGCTTGGTTGCAGCAGTGCCGCTTCGCTGCGCAGCGCCGTGGAGAAGCGGTCTGTTACCTCGGCCAGGGCTTCTGCCGTGGGGCCGGGGAGGGTGATCGTTCCGTCGGCGTTGACGGTGATGTCCTTGTCCAGGGTGAACCAGCCCGGTACGACATGTGTCGCGCCCATCGACGTGAGCACCGGGCGCAAGGCGTAGTCGATGGCCAGGACGTGGGCCACGCTGCCGCCCGTCGCGAGGGGGAGCACGGTCTTGCCGGCGAGGGCGTACTGCGGGAGCAGGTCCAGGAGCGACTTGAGCAGGCCCGAGTAGGCGGCCTTGTAGATCGGGGTGCCGATCACCACCCCGTCCACCCGCTCGAACAGTGCCGTGGCCTCGACCACCGCCGGGTGCCGGAAGTCGGCGCCGAGGAGGGCGTCGGCGGGGAGGGTGCGCACCTGGAGGGAGATCACCTCGTGGCCCTGGTCCCTGAGCCGGTCGTCGAGGTGGCTCAGGAGGCGGGCGGTGCGGGAGGTGGCCGAGGGGCTTCCTGAGACGGAGAGAACGGTGGCCATGGGGAGACCTTTCGGGTTCGGCGTGCGCGAGGAGTTCGCGAGAGGGTGGGGACTGGGGCGTTCAGGGGCCTGCGGGGCCGCTCACCACGCGCTCGACTCCACCGCGACCAGCGGCACGAGGTCGTTGCGTAGGGCCTCTAGGAAGGTGACCACCTCGGCCGCGACCGAGCGGTGCTGCATGTCGTTGAGGACATCGTGGTGGGCGTCCCGGACGACGGAAAGCCGGGCCCGGGGCAGGGACTTGGCCGTTCGGGCGAGCGCGTCGCGGTCCGCGAGCGGATCGGCCTCACCGGTCAGGATCAGCGCCGGCACATCCGCCTCGCTCTCCTGGGCCAGAGCCAGCAGGGTGTCCGGGACCGGCTCGTCGAGGGCGCCCCGGCGGAATCCGGAGTCGGCCGCGATCGCGCCCCGGTGGGCGGGACAGGACGTGCGGACGTCGAGTTCGTCGTCCCAGTCGCCGGCCCCGGCCGTGCGCGCCGGAAGTCCCGCGAGGACGACGGCGTCGGGGCCGGCCGTCCCGCCCGTCCGGGCCAGGAGCGCCGCCACCGCCACGGCTCCGGTGTCGGCGCCCACCAGGACCACCGGGCCGACGACCCCCTCGGGGCCCGCCGTCCCCGCGACGGCCTCGGTGATGCGGTCACCGAACGCGCTCAGTGAACCCTCCGGGTCGTCGGCGTCCAGGCGGGGCGGGTCGACGACCCGGACCCGGTAGGCGTCGGCGGCCAGCCGGCGGCCCAGCCGGGTGTAGGTCTCCCGGGTCTCTCCCCGGCCGGGCACCACGACGACCGTGCCGCGCGTGGCGGGCCCTTCGGGGCCGTGGTGGTCGGCGTACTCGGCGGCGTGCTCGGTCATCTGGTGCTCCTGGTTGAAGGACATGGGGAGGGAGGAGGGAAGGGGCCGCCGTGCGCGCTCATGTCCCGGTCGCGTCCGTGGCCACGAGGGGCTGCGTCGCGGCGCCGGGGCGGGGCCGGCCCAGCACCCGGTCGAGGACCGCGCCGGCGCCCCCTTCGGGCAGGGCGGTCCCGCGCCAGGCGACATGCTGGTCGGGGCGGACGAGGACGTTGCCGGTGCCGTAGACCGCGCGGGCCGTCGGGTCGGTGAGGTGGATGACCGTCAGGGGCAGGGCCCTCGCCGCGGCCTCGGCGGCGAAGGCGTGCTCGGCCGTCCGGTCCTCGGTGAGGACGAGCAGGGCGAACGAGGTGCCGATGCGGTCGTGGAGCGTGGAGCCGTGCGGGTCGATCCGGCCGTCGGGGGCGCGGTGGCCCGGCCGGGGGTCGTCCTCGTACACATCGGCGCGCCAGCCCGGTTCGGACGCGAGCTGGCCGTCCTCGTACCAGATCACCTCCGACGCGTCGTACCGCTCGTCGAAGGTGACGCCCGCGCCGCCTGTGCGGTCCTTCCGCAGCCGTTCGCCGATCTCCGCCCGCCGGCGTACGGCCTCGTCGCCGAGGTCGGCGTCGTCGGGGATGCCGCCCGCGCGGATCTCGGCGAGCGCCGCCCCCGAGCGGCGGGAGCGTTCCAGGGAGTGGTCCGCGACCCGCCAGTTGTGCGGCCGGCGCTCCTGGTCGTAGGAGTCCAGGAGCGTGTCGGGGGCGTGGCCCGTGAGCACCGCGGCCAGCTTCCAGCCGAGGTTGGCCACGTCCCCGATGCCCTCGCCGAGATTGCCGCCGGGGGTACGGACATGGGCGGCGTCCCCCGCGAGCAGGACCCGGCCCCGGCGGAACGCGGTGGCGATGCGGGTGGCGTGGTAGAAGGTCGTCGCCGAGACCAGTTCGAGGCCGAGGTCGAAGCCGAACGCGGCCCGGCCGATCTCCAGCAGCTCCTCCTCGGCCGGCTCGTGGTCGAGCGGGTACGGCCCCGCGTACACCCGCCATTCACGGGCGCTGACAGCGGCGAGGAAGCCGGATGCCCGGTCGTTGAAGACGATGTTGGTGGCGCTCGGTGCCGCCCCGACACGGTCGGAGATGTCACCGGTGCGGACGATCAGGCGCAGTCTCTTCTCGGTGGCGTGGTCCCCTTCCCGGTCGATCCCGGCAAGCCGCCGGGTGGTGCTGGAGCCGCCGTCTGTGCCCAGCACGTACGCCGCGCGCACGGTGCGCCGTTCGCCCGAGTCGACGTCCACGACGCCGGCCCGGACCCCGTCGGCGTCCTCGTCCAGCTCCTGGAGCTCCCAGCCCCCGGCGATGCTCACGCCGTGTTCGGCGAGGTGGTCGAGGAACACCTGCTGAAGCACCGTCTGCGGCCGGCGCAGGGCCTCGTCGGCCGCGTGCTCCCGGGTGCCGGTCCCTGTGCCGGTTCCGTTTCCGTTTCCGGTGAACGAGGGGCGGGGTACGGGGACGAGTTCGTGGCCGGCCAGCGAGGTGACCAGGCGGGTGCCCCGGTTCCACTCCGGGGGGTAGGTCCAGGCCTCGCGGATGCGCTGGAGCAGCCCCCAGCGGCGGAAGTGCTCGACCACGCGGGGGGTGTGACCCATCGCGCCGGCCCGTACCAGGGTCGCGGTGCGCGCCCGGTCGACGACGGCGACCCGGACGCCCCGGGAGGTCAGTTCGGTCGCGGCGGCGAGCCCGACCGGGCCCGCGCCGACGATGAGGACGTCCGCGGTGGCCGGGGGTCTGCCGACGGGGAAGCGGACGGTGTGGACGTCGCGCCCGCCCGTCGCGGGGAGTGAGGACATGGCGGGCCTCAGCCGCCCGCGAGTTCGCGCTCGCGGGTGTGGCGGTTGGCGGGGACCGGCAGGCCGAGGTTGCCGCGCAGGGTGTCGGCCTCGTACTCGGTGCGGAACAGCCCGCGCTTCTGGAGCAGCGGCACCACACCGTCGACGAAGAGGTTCAGGTCGTCGTTGTTCCGGAAGGCGAGGTTGATGCCGTCCAGGGTGCCCGCGTCGTACCACTTCTCGATGGTGTCGGCGACGGTCTCGGGTGCCCCGACGAACGGCGACTGCCGGAACGTGTTGGCTCCCTCGGCAACTTGACGCAGGGTCAGCTTCTCCTCCCGGGCGCGCTCGATGATCTTCGCGGCCCCGGTGCGGCCGCCCTTCTCGGCGAGGTGGGCGACGTCGGGGAAGGGCGCGTCCAGGTCGTGGACGCTGAAGTCGTACGCGCCGAAGGAGCGGCCCAGGAGCGCGAGGTTGCGCTCGAAGTCGTTGTCCTCCTCGAATATCTCCCGCTCGCGGCGGCGGGCCGCCTCGTCCGTGGCGGCGACGACCGGTCCGCCGTGGATGAAGACCTTGATGTGCTCGGGGTCGCGGCCGTGGGCGGCGGTGCGCTTCTTGATGTCCGCGTAGTACTCCCGCGCCTGCTCCAGCGTGCCGCCGGGCGCGTAGATGCCCTCGGCGACCCGGGCGGCGAGGTCGCGGCCCTCCGGGGAGACGCCGGCCTGGAAGATGACGGGCTGGCCCTGCGGCGAGCGGGAGACGTTGAGCGGTCCGGCGATCTTGAAGTGCTCCCCCGCGTGGTCGAGGGCGTGCAGCCGCTCGGGGTCGAGGAAGACGCCCCGCTCCACGTCGGCGGGGAAGGCGTCGTCCTCGTAGGAGTCCCACAGCCCCCGGGCGACCTGGACGAACTCCAGGGCACGGCCGTAGCGGGTGGCGTAGTCGAGGTGCTCGTCGAGGCCGAAGTTCTTCGAGGTGCCGGTGTCGAAGCTGGTCACCACGTTCCAGCCGGCGCGGCCCCCGCTGATGAGGTCGAGCGAGGCGAACCGGCGGGCCAGGTTGAAGGGTGAGTTGTACGTCGAACTGGCGGTGCCGACCAGGCCGATGTGGCGGGTGTGGGTGGCGACCGCCGACAGCAGGGTCAGCGGCTCCAGCCGGTTGAGGTAGTGGGCGGGGTAGGTGGAGTTGATGAACTGGCTGTCGACGATGAACAGGGCGTCGAACAGGGCGTGTTCGGCCGCCTGCGCCTGCTGGATGTAGTAGTTGATGTCGATGCTGGCGTTCTTGGCCACGCGCGGGTCCTTCCAGAGACCGTGCTGGCCGGGGCCGCCGACACCGTACGGGTGCAGGGCGAGGTGGATTCTGCGGGACATGGCTGTTCCTCTCGGAGTACGTGGGAGACGGGACGTGCTCAGCTGCTCAACAGGGCCCGTAGTGCTTCCCGTTCGGCCCGGCCTGCGGGCTGCCCCCGCAGCGTGGGGGCGGAGCCGAGCAGCAGGCGGGTGTAGGGGTGGACCGGGTGGTTGACGAGCTCGCGGGCCGATCCGGTCTCGACCAGCTCGCCCCGGTAGAGGACGGCGATCCGGTCGGCGGTCCCGGCGACGGAGCCGAGGTCGTGCGAGATGAAGACGAGCGCGACCCCGGCGGTGCGCAGCTCCTTGAGGATCTCCAGGATCTGCACGCGGTTGGCGGAGTCGAGGGCGCTGACCGGTTCGTCGAGGATGACGAGCCGAGGCTCGGTGACCAGGGCGCGGGCGACCGCGACCCGCTGGCGCTGTCCGCCGGAGAGTTCGCCCGGCAGCCGCTCCAGCAGATCGGCGGTGAGGCGGACCCGGTCGAGGAAGGAGCGGGCCCGCAGGGCCGCTTCCTTGTGCCGGACCCCCTGGATGAGCAGGGGTTCGACGAGGGAGTCCTCGACGGTGAGGTCCGGGTCGAGGCTGCGCAGGGGGTCCTGGAAGACGTACTGGACCACACCGCGCCGCCTCAGCTCCCGCCACCGGCGGGGCCCGTACGCGCTCACGTCCTCCCCGGCGATCCGGATCGATCCGGCCGACGCGGGCGCCAGGCCGAGGACCGCGCGGGCCAGGGTGGACTTCCCGGAGCCCGTCTCGCCGATGACGCCGACGGCCTCGCCGGGCGCGATGCCCAGGGTGACCCCGTGCAGGGCCCTGCGCCGCTTGCGCCCCCTGCCGTAGTGCACGTCGAGGCCGTCCACCTCCAGGACCGCGCCCGGCTGCGCCTCGCGTCCGGCCCCCTCCGTCTCCGGTGCCGTGGTGGTCATGCCGAGACCTCCCGCGGTGCGAGGAATTTGTCCAGGCCGTACTGGTCGTGCTCGGCGATGAGCAGCCGGGTGTACGCGTGCTGCGGGTCCTGGAGCACCGCGCGGGTCGGTCCCTGCTCCACCACCTCGCCCTGCCGCATCACCAGGACCTCGTCGCAGAGGTGGGCGACGACGGCGAGGTCGTGCGAGACGACGACGAGCGCCAGCCCGGTCCGTTCGCGCAGTTCGGCGAAGAGGTCGAGGACCTCGGCCTGGACGGTGACGTCGAGGGCGGTGGTGGCCTCGTCGGCGATGAGGGCCTTGGGTTCGACCGCGATGGCGGCCGCGATCAGGACGCGCTGGAGCATGCCCCCGGAGAGTTCGTAGGTGTACTGGCCGTAGACGAGTTCCGGCTCGCGCAGCCGTACGGCCCCGAGCAGTTCGACGGCGCGGCGGCGCGCGGCGCGGCGGTTCAGCCCCTGCTTGACCCGGATGACCTCGGCGATCTGGGCGCCCACCTTGACGGCCGGGTTGAGGTAGGAGGCCGGGTCCTGGAAGACCGCGCCGATGGTGGCGCCCCGCAGGTCCGTCCACTGCCGTGGCGTCAGGGCCGCGATGTCGCGGCCCGCGAGGTCGATCCGGCCCCGGGAGATCTCGAAGTGCGGGGGCAGGATACCGAGCGCGGCCCGGCAGGTGAGGGTCTTGCCGCTGCCGGACTCGCCGACGATGCCGACCGCCTTGCCGGGGGTGAGGGCGAAGGTGACGCCGTGGACGATCTCCCGGTCGGTGACCCGGTCGGTGATCCGTACGTCGTCGAGCGCCAGCACGGGACCGGCCGACGGGCCCTCGGTGGCATCGGGTGTGCCGGGGGCCTCTTCGGTGGCGCCGGCCGGGCGGGAGTCGAGGATGTCGGGGGACAGCGGGCTCATCGGGAACCTCCGGCGGGGTGGGGTCCGGCCGCCTGGCGGCGGTTGGCGCGGGCCTTGCGGTCGTTCGCCAGCGCCCGGCCGGCCTCTCCCGAGACGTCGCGGATCGCGTCGGCGAGGAGGTTGCAGGCCCAGACGGTGACCATGATCAGCAGAGCGGGCGTCACCGGGGCCCAGGGCCGCTGGCTGAGGTAGCCCAGGTCGGAGGCGAGGAGGCCGCCCCAGGTGGCCTCGGGCGGCTGGACGCCGATGCCGAGGAACGTCAGGCTGGAGACGATCACGAAGCCCACGCCGATGGTCTGGGCGAGCGCGACCGCGATCGGCGGGAGCACCTTGGTCCACACATGGCGGCGGACGATCCAGCCGATGGAGGCGCCGGAGACGATCGCCGCCTCCACGTACGGGGAGCGGGCGACGGCCAGGGTGGCGGCGCGGGAGACCCGGTAGAAGAGCGGGGAGACCAGGGCGCCGGTGACGAGCATGGCCTGGGTGATGCCGTTGCCGAGCAGGGCGATCACCGCGATGGCGAAGAGCAGGAACGGCAGGGCGACCAGGGTGTCGGCGATGCGCAGGGTGAACCACTCGAAGGCCCGGCCCAGGTAGACCGAGAGGATGCCGGGGACCGCGCCGACGACGAGGGCCACCAGGGCGACCTCCAGCGAGCCGAGCACACTGACGCGGGAGCCGTCGAGCAGTCGGCTGAGGACGTCGCGGCCCAGGTAGTCCGTACCCAGCCAGTGGCTGCCGGAGTAGGTCGCCAGCGCGTTGTCGCTGGTGGCCAGGGGGTCCTGGGGCGCGAGCCAGGGTCCGAGGAGCGCGAGGAGCGCGATCACGGCGAGGATGACGACGGCGATCCGTCCGGACGTGAGCGCGAGAACACGGCGCGGCATGGTCACACCCCCCGCTGGGAGGCCGGCATCACACGGGCCAGCACCAGGTTGATGACGAGGTTGAAGGAGACGACCAGCGCGATCGACACCACCAGGACGCCCTGCACGGCGGGTACGTCGCCGGCCTGGGCCGAGTCGTTGGCGAACCGGCCGAACCCCTGGAGGCCGA
Organism: Streptomyces sp. ITFR-16; assembly: GCF_031844705.1. Lineage (NCBI taxonomy): Bacteria > Bacillati > Actinomycetota > Actinomycetes > Kitasatosporales > Streptomycetaceae > Streptomyces > Streptomyces sp. ITFR-16. The sequence goes on along the minus strand of NZ_CP134609.1, from coordinate 4,391,847 downwards.
AGATCCACTCGGTGACGACGGACGCGCCGACCAGGGCGGGGAACTTCTGCCCGAGGGTGGCGAGCGTCGGCCCCAGGGCGTTGCGCAGGACGTGCCCGAAGAAGATCCGGCGCGGGCTCAGTCCTCGTACGACCGCGCCGGTCACGTAGTTCTCCTGATACGCGCCGATGAGGCTGGAGCGCAGTTGGCGTGCCACATCGGCGATGACGTCGAAGCTGAGCGCCAGCGCCGGCAGGGTGATGTGGGCGAGCCAGGGGCCGAAGCCCTGCTCCGCCGGGATGTATCCGGCGGAGGGGAACAGCCCGAACCCGACGGCGAGGACCGCGACCAGCACGATGCCGACGACGAACGCGGGCATCACCGAGATCACGGTGACGAAGCCGGTGATGGCCCGGTCGATCGCGGTGGTCCGCCTCAGCGCCGCGACCGTACCGAGGGAGAAGCCGGCCAGCACACCGATGACCAGGGCGAACGTGGCGACCGAGAGGCTCACTCCCAGGCCGAGGCCGATGAGGGTGGAGATGTCGGCCCCGTTGACCCAGCTGCTGCCGAGCTCACCGTGCAGGACCCCGGTGATCCAGTCCCAGTACTGGGCGATGAAGGGCTTGTCGAGCCCCCACTGGGCCTCGATCCGCGCGATGGCCTCGGGGGTTGCCTGCTCCCCCAGCTGGATGCGCGCGGGGCTGAGCCCGCTCAGCGAGCGCAGGGCGAAGGTCACGAAGGTCGCGACCAGGAAGACCGGGACGAAGATGGCCGCCGACCGGGCGAGGACGGCCAGGACACGGCCCGCCGCGTGCCTGGCCCTGGCCGCGGCGACCCCGCGTCGGCGGACGGACGTGGTGACCGGAGGCTCGGTCGTCGTCATGGCGCTACCTCCTCTCTGTGCGAGGGGCGATGGGTGGTGGGTGGTGGTGAAGCCGGCGGTGACGGTGACGGGTCAGCCGGTGGCGGAGATGGTCACTCCGGTCCAGTCGATGTGCCCGGGGTTCTTCGGAAGGCCGGACACGGACTTGGTCTTGGCGAAGAGGTTCGGCGAGACGTACGTGAACACCAGGGCCTTGCTCCGCAGCCCCGCCCGGGTCGCGGCCTGGAGGGTCTCGGCGTAGTCGGGCGCCTCCAGCGGGGTCTGGCGGACCTTGGCCACCGCCTCCTCGAAGCCGTCCGGCTCGTAGGGGGTGGAGAGGTTGAGCGGGCCGTTGGGGCCGAAGTGCGCGGTGAGGGTCTGGGCGGCGGAGTCGCGGCCGGTGGTCCCGTACAGCGAGAAGGTGAGGTCCTTGGCGAAGAACGGGGTGGCCCAGTTCTTGTCGATCTTGATCGTCACGGTGATGCCGACGGCGGCCAGCTGCGACTGGACGATCTCCGCCTGGGGGTCGTCCGACGGGATGACGAGGTTCAGCTTGATGTCGCCCGGCTTGTGGCCCGCCTCGGCCAGCAGCTTCTTCGCCTTCGCCGGGTCATAGGGGTAGGCGTTCTCGGACTTGGGGTCGTAGGCCACGTACCCCTTCGGGAACGGCTGGTCGGTCGGCTCGCCGTAGCCGAAGGTCAGCTTGTCGACGAACTCCTTGCGGTTGACCGCGTATCGGACGGCGTCGACCACCTTGTCGTCGTCGAAGGGCGCCTTGTTGATGTTGAGGCTGAGGTTGGCGGCGTTGAAGCCGGGCTGGACGAAGACGTCGAGGCCGGCCTTCTTCGCGGCGTCCGCCTGGCTGGGGTCGATGTCGGCGAAGTTGTAGACGCCGGTGCGCAGACCCGAGACGACCGTGGAGGCGTCGGGGGCGGAGACCACGTCGACGTCGTCGATGTGGATGTGGGCCGCGTCCCAGTAGTCGGGGTTCTTGGTCAGGACCGCCTTGGTGCCCGGGATCAGCTGCTTGACGACGAACGGCCCGGCCCCGACCGGGTTCTGGTCGAGCTTCGCGGGGTCCTTCGCCGCCTTGGGACTGGCGATCTGGAGCACCCGCTGACCGAGCAACTGAGGTATCTGGTAGTCGACCTGAGTGAGGTTCAGGGTCGCTTCGAGGCCCTTCGCCTCGACCTTTCCGATCGACGTCAGGTCGCCGAAGAGCGCGGAGTTCTTCTGCTTCTGGGCGCGTTCGATGGCGGCCTTCACGGCGGCGGCGTCGACCGGCTCGCCGTCGCTGAACTTCTGCCCGGCGCGCAGCTTGAAGGTGATGCGATCGCCCTTGTCGTTGTACTCCCAGCTCTCGGCGAGGTCGGGGACCGCCTTGCCGTTCTCGTCGGTACGGGTCAAGGAGGCGTACACCAGGGCCAGTTGACGGAACTGCGCACCGCTGCCCGAGACCACGGGGTCCCAGTGCGCCGGGAAGGAGGAGGTGGCCCACTTCAGCGTGGCGCTGCCGGTGGCGGAGGCGGCGTCGCCCCCGCAGGCGCTGAGGGCGGGGACCGCGAGGGCGGCGAGGACGGCTCCCAGCGCGGTCGTGCGCAGGGCGGCGGGCCGTGGACGGGAACCCGGGTCGAAGTGCGTCAGTCGTGCGGACATGTCGGTGTTCTCTCTGTGAGGGATCCCGGCCCGGGGCAGGACGCAGGGCGGCACGGACCGGGGCGGCCGGTGTCCGGTCCGGAGCCGTGCGCGGGCACCGGGGCAGGACGACGGGAGCCTCGGTGTGCCCGGGGGCAGGGAGCGTTCGGGACCGTCGGCGTCGACGGGGCGGCGAACGGGATCGGCGAGGGCCGTTGAGGGCGCGCGACAGGGCTCGGGAAAGACGCGCGGCAAGGGACGCGGAGCGAGCGGCGGGCGGTCAGCGGCGGCGGCGCTGCCGCCGGCCGGGAAACGCCGGTGGACCGTGGTGGCGGTCGGTCAGCGACAGAGGGCGCTGGAGGTGCGCCGCAGGTCCACGTAGCGGCACATCACGCCGGGGTGCGTCGTGAGCATGCGGCACATCCTGGCGGCAGTCGGCACCGGATGTCAATGGACACCTTTTGGTGTCTCATTCGCTGGAACGGCGCTCGGCCGCAGCTCAGGGCGTTGCGGGGCCGTCCGGCCGTACGGCGGGGTGGAGTTGGGCCTCGTCGGGGTGCAGCCACAGCGGACCCTGGCCGGTGTCCACGCGCACCGCGTCCGGCGGCGGCCAGGCGCCGTCGGCGAGCACCAGCCGCTCGGGCTCGGTCAGGCTCCGGTAGCGCTCCAGCGCCCCGGCCGGATCGAGCGGCGCGGGCTCGTCCAGCAGCCCCGGGCACAGCTCGTCGACGGCGGCCGCGTACGCCTCGAACGGCCGCCAGCCCGGCACCACCCGGTATCCGGCCGAGGTGCGGAACAGCAAGGTCGGCAGCGCATAACGGAGTTCGCCGCCGGGGGTCTCCTTGGCCGCACCGGGATGCGGCGACTCCTCGCGTACGGAGAGCACCTCGGGGACCGGCCGGCGCGCCTCAGCGCGGTCGGCGGCGACCCGTTCCCGCACGTCGCGGGAGGCGGCGTCCCGGGCCAGCCGGTCGGGGTCGAGACCGGGCACGCCCAGGGCGCACCGCAGGGCCAGTTCGGCGGTGTCCGCCGGCTCCCCGAGGACGAAGACGCTCTCGCGCAGGCGGCGCAGCACCCGCTCGGCGACCTCCGGGCCCTGGAGCTCGGCGGCCTTGGCGGTCAGCGAGGCGGGCCACGAACCGGCCGCCACCCGGTGCAGCGAGCGGGCCCGCGGGGCGAGCGTGTGGGTGCCGATGTCCGCCAGGTGGCGGGCGTACCACGCGGTCTCGGCCGCCGGGTCGGGCGGCGGGTCGTCGTCGTGGTCGAAGAGGATCGCGTACACCCGCCGCCAGCGGGCGCGCCCCGACAGTGCCGCGCGGAGCCTGCGGAAGGACGGCTCGGAGCCCCAGGCCCAGGGGCACAACGGATCGGTGTACTCGACCACTTCGAGCGGGGCCGGGCCGGCCGGCCGGTGCGGCGCGCCGGTCACGCGGCGCCGACCTCGGAGGGCTGTTCACGCGCGCCCGCAGGCAGCAGCGCGGCCAGTGTCAGGCCCCCCAGGACCGCGGCCGCGCCCGTCTCGATCTGCCGCCAGACCCCGGGCAGGGGCGCGGCGGGGCCGGGGTAGCCGAGGGCGTCGAGCGGCGCGCCGCGCAGGGTGAGCACGTCGCCGTCGACGGCGCGCACCACGTCCAGGAGGGTGACCTCGTCGGCCGGCCTGCCGAGCCAGTAGCCGCCCTCGCAGCCGCGCTGGCTGCGGACGAGTCCGGCTCTGCGCAACTCGCCCACCACGGACTTCAGGAACCGGAACGGAATCCCCTGGGAGGAGGCGATGACTTCGCAGGTGAGCGGACGGCCAGGTTCATGGGCGAGCTCCAGGAGGGCCCGCGTGGCGTAGTCCGCTTTCGCGGAGATATACATGCGCTCATCATGCCCGAACGCCCGCGCCGGGACCCGGCCTCCGCGAGCTTCCGTTCCCACATGTCAGCAGCATTGCCGCAGATGAAACGTAAAGGACACCTCTTGACATCCTTTCTGGCGCCGCTCTAGCGTCCTGGCCATGAGTGAACCCCTGACCACTGCCGGCGAGGGTTTCCACCCGCACCTGCACACCACCCCGCAGGACGGCCCGACCGCACCCCTGCACACCCGCCTGCACCACATCCGCGCGGACGCGCTGGACGGGGACACGGCGCAGACCGGGGGGATGCGCCGGTTCGCGGCCATCAGCGGGAAGACCACCGGCTCCGAGAAGCTGTGGATGGGCCAGACCCATGTGGCGCCCTCCACCGCCTCCTCCGACCACCACCACGGGGCGTCGGAGACCGCCATCCATGTGGTCAGCGGACACCCGGAGTTCGTCTTCCTGGACGACTCGGGCGACGAGCCGCAGGAGGTACGGCTGCGCACCTCGCCCGGCGACTACATCTTCGTGCCGCCGTTCGTGCCGCACCGCGAGGAGAACCCGGACCCCACCGAGGAGGCCGTGGTCGTCATCGCCCGGTCGACCCAGGAGGCGATCGTGGTGAACCTCCCCCGCCTGTACGCCCTTTCACCCACGGAGGGCTGACCGGGCCGGGTCCCCGTCCGCCCTCGGCGGGCCGCCCCCTGAAGCAGCGGGGCGGCCGTCACTCAAGAGGCGTTCCGGGGAACCGCCCTCGGGCGGTCGCCCTCCGGGAGGGCGGCGCGCACCAGTTCCGCCGAGCGGATCGTGCGGGTGGCGGGTGAGACCTTCAGCCGTACCTGCGCGCCGGTCGCGATGTCGCGGGAGGCCGCCGGGAGGGCCCAGGCCGTCGTCCGGTCCGTCCCGCCCTCGTCCAGGGCCAGGAAGCGGGCTGTCTGCCTGCCCCGGCGGGACTCCATCCGCAGCACCTCGCCGGTGACCGCGGCGGGTTCGCGCCGCTCCAGGCAGGCGAGCACCAGGTAGTACACGGCCAGCGCGCCGAAGAGCGCGACCGCCGCCAACTCGCCGGGCAGCGGGCCCTCGTGGGCCGCCGCGTCGTGGAAGAAGCCGTGGCTGCCGTCGGCGAAGTTGCCCGGCATCATCGCCAGGAACGCCACCAGCAGCGTCCAGCGGCTGAACTTGCCGGCCACCACCAGGCCGAGCAGCGCGCTGAGCACCCAGCCGGCGCTCAGGATCAGCCCCGGGCGGCGCAGCGAGCCGTCGCTCCCGGCGTCGACCGCCACCGACCAGTCGGGCTGGCGCAGGACCGCGAAGGCGCAGAGCCCCGCCGCCACGGCACCGGCTGCGGCCGCCCACCACAGCAGTTGGGGCGTCGTGCCGCCGAAGCCGGGGCGCAGGCGCGGGTAGCGGATCCGGACCGCGCGCCAGGTTCCTCCGTACAGGGACCAGACGCGCCGGCGGTCGCCGGCGTCGAAGCCGAGGAGCCGGCCGCTCAGGACGGTGACGCCGAGGGCGGTCCCGTACGCGAGATAGCGGTCCCAGACCGTGACGGCCGCGGGCGGCAGCTGGGCGAAGTCCTCGTGGGCGGTCAGCCAGGCGCGCAGTCCGGCCCAGTGCCCGGCGCGTTCGAGGCCCTTCGGGGTCGCCCGCTCGCGCATCGCCTTGCCGAGCAGGTAGGCCAGCGCGGCCCCCGGGGCCACCCCGACGAAGAGCGCGGCGCGGATGTTGTGCCCGCCCATGACCGCGGCCACGGTGAACAGCGAGCCCGGCACGAAGGCGCTGAACAGCAGAGCGCTGCCGAGCAGTGGGCCGAACCGGAAGCGGGACAGGCCGCGCAGCCGGGCCTCCGCGATGATCTCCCGGCGCAGCGCCGTGTTCCAGGCGGCGGCCCGCTTGTCCTCGCGGAAGGCGATGGCCCCGATGGGGGTCCCGCCGTTCACCGCGCGGGCGATGACGCGGTCCAGCACCCGCCGCTCATACGGCTTCAGCTCCCGCGCCGCCCGGCCGGCCTCGGTGATGTGCACCGTGGTGCGGATCGGGTCGTCGCCCGGCTGCCGCAGCTCGACGAGGCCGCGGGCCGCGAGGTCCAGCAGGGTGGCCGCGGCGGCGTGCTCCACGCCCCGCCACTGGTTGCCGAGAAGCGCGACGACGCCCGGCGGTTCGGGGTCGTCCCCGAGTTCCTGGGTCGCGGGCGCCGGGGTGACCACACCGTTGCGGGTGGCGGCCAGCGCGAGCACGAAGACGACGAGCCAGAGCACGATCAGGGCGGCGCCGCCCCAGTAGAGCTGTTCGGTGTGCGTCACGCGAATCTCACCTGGACCGGCTCCTGCGCCGCGCCGGCCGCCTCGAAGTACTCCCGCCGCGCGTGCGCGCCGCCCAGGCCCGCCACGACGTTGCCCGGGAAGCTCTCCAGAGCGGTGTGATAGCTCTGCACGGCGCTGTTGTAGAACTGCCGCGCGTACGCGATCTTGTCCTCCGCCGTCCTCAGCTCGGCCTGCACCGTGCTGAAGTGCTGGTCCGCCTTGAGGTCCGGGTAGTTCTCCGCGAGCGCGAACAGCTTCCCCAGCGTGGCGGTCAGCGCCTCCTCGGCGGCCGCCCGCTCCGTGACACCCAGCTCGCCGCTCACGGCCGCCCCGCGTGCGGCGGTGACCGCCTCGAAGGTGGAGCGCTCATGAGCGGCGTAGCCGCGCGCCCCCTCGACGAGATTCGGAATCAGCTCATGGCGCCGCTTCAACTGCACATCGATCTGCGCCCACGAGGCCTGCGTCTGATTCCGCAGCCGGACGAGCCGGTTGTAGGTCCGGACGACCCACCATCCTGCCGCGATGACACATACCGCAACAACTGCACCCACGATGACACCCACGGCGTCGCCCCCAGAGGCCCTAGAAAGATCCGCCCCCCTGGCCGATCGACGTGATCATATTCCGGTCGTCAAGGGCTTTTGCCGCACGGGGAGCGTTCACTCACCGCCTGCTTCCAGGGACGTTCGCGGGACGTTCCTGAAGAACAGCACGGGAGTGGCCGCCGTCACCACCGCGAAGACCCCGAACGCCAGCTGCATACCGCCCAGTTCGGCGATCAGCCCCGCCAACGCCGCCCCCAGCGGCAGGGCGCCGAAGTTGAAGAGGCGGGCCGCGGCGCCGTAGCGGCCGAGCATGGCGTCCGGCACCCTGCGCTGGGTCAGCGTGCGGGCGTTGACCGACCAGAGCGTGCCGCCCATGCCGCCGAGGAAGGCGCCGGCGGCCACCGCCCAGAGGCTGGTGGTCACGGCGGGCAGCGCCACCATCGCGGTCGTGCCGACCAGGTCGGCGAACATCGCCCGCCGCGCGCCGAGCACCCGGTTGACCCAGGTCACGGTCAGCGCGCCGGCCAGCCCGCCGACCCCGAGGGCGCTGAGCAGGATGCCGTACTCCCGCGAGCCGAGCTCCATGGTCCGCTGGGCGTAGAGCGGCATGAGCGCCAGCCAGGCGCCCCAGACGGCGGAGAGGACGGCGACGATCACCGACAGTGTGCGCAGCAGCCGGTCGTGCCAGAGGAAGCTCACGCCTTCGGCGATGCGGCTGTTGACCGAGACCGGTGCGGCGCCCGGTGCGGCGCCCGGTGCGGCGCCCGCCGGCCGGAAGCGGCCCACCAGCAGGAGCAGCGCGAGGGCGGCGACCGCGTAGGAGGCGCCGATCAGACCGAGCGCCAGGCTCGTGCCCGTGGCCAGCAGCAGCCCGCCGACGAACGGCCCGGCGAACTCCTGCCCCACCGTCTCGGCCCCCACCATCCAGGCGTTGGCGCGCTCCCGTCCCGCCGGCGGCACCGCGGCCGGGACCAGGGCGGAGGCCGAGGTCGAGGCCAGCACGTCGGCGACGCCGAGGACCGCCCCGGCGGTGAACAGCTCACCGAGCGCGATCCCGCCGGCCAGTGCGGAGGAGGTGAGCCAGCCCATCGCGGCCAGCCGCATCCCGTTCGCCACCCAGAGCAGCCCGCGCCGGTCGAAGCGGTCGACGAGCACACCGATGTGCAGGGCGACGAGCAGCCAGGGCAGCGTGAGCGTCAGCGAGACGGCCGTGACCAGCGCGGGCGAGCCGGTGAGCCGGGCGGCGAGCAGCGGGAGGGCCATCTTCATCACGCCGTCGGCGAGGTTGGTCGCGGCGGTGAAGCCGACCAGGACCGCGGTGTTGCGCCGCCCGGGGTCCCGTCGCGGGCCGCCCTCCGCCTTCGCCGTGCCCGGGTCCGTACCGGGTTCCGCCCGTTCGGGCACCGCTGTGGCCATGACCATCCCCTGACTGGCTCGGCGTCTCACCACCTAATGCCTTAGGCGGTGAGATCACTCTGCCGCACCCCCGCACCGCCACGCAACCGGTAAAACGGTTAGGCGGTAGAATCGCGGTGAAGGGGAGGTGCCGCGCATGCTGGAGCCGCCGGCCTCCGCCGTCCTGGTGGAGGCGTTCGTCAACACGGTCGACGTGGAGGAGGCGAGCGACGAGATCGCCACCCCGGCCGGGCTGTCCGCCTGGATGGGGAAGCGCGGTCTGCCCGGCGCCCCCGGTGGGATCACCGCCGGGGTCCACGCGGACTATCTGGCCCTGCGCGCGGGACTCCGCGAGGAGTTGGGCGCCCATGTCGGCGACACCCCCGACCCGGAGCTGCTCGCCGCGGCCGACCGGGTGCTGGCCGGGCACCCGCTGCTGGTCACGGCGCGCGGCACGCTGACGCCCGCGCCCGGACTGCCCCCGGAGCGCGCGTACCTGGCCGCGCTGGCCGTCGCCTGGAACGAGCTGGTCACCACCGGGGACGCCGCCCGGCTCAAGCGCTGCGCGGAGCACACCTGTGCCTGGGCGTTCTGGGACGTGTCGAAGAACCGCAGCCGCCGCTGGTGTTCGATGAAGGTGTGCGGCAACCGCAACAAGTCCCGCTCCTATGCCTCACGGAAGCGGCAGGCGGTCTAGGGCGTGTCGGCGGGCACCAGGCGTGTCGGCGGGCACCAAAGGAGCAGGCCCCGGGCGTCGCGCCCGGGGCCTGCTCCCGTACCACCGTCCCGCTGTGCCGCGCCCTGCTGTCAGGCGTCGGCTCCGGTGCCGCCGAAGCGTTCGCGGTAGGACTCCAGGTCCTCTTCCGTGATCTTCGCGAAGAGGACCGGTGGCACGGTGAAGGCCGTGCCGGCCGGGACCGCGTCCAGGGACGCGGCCTGCTCGGGGGTCACCCAGGTCGCGGTGTCGCCGTCCAGGGCGAACGCACCGCGCATGGCGGCGGCCGAGGCCGGGATGAAGGGCTCGGACACGATCGCGTAGAGGTGGATGAGGTTCATCGCCGTACGCAGGGTGAGGGCCGCACCCTCGGGGTCGGTCTTGATCTCCAGCCAGGGGGCCTTCTCCTCCAGGTAGGAGTTGCCCGCCGACCACAGGGCCCGCAGCGCCGCACCCGCCTTGCGGTACTGGAGGGCGTCCATGTGCTCCTCGTACTCGGCCAGCAGCCGTGCGATCTCCGCGCCGAGCTTCGTCTCGGCCTCGCCCGCCGCCGCGCCGGCCGGGACCTCGTCGCCGAAGCGCTTGCGGGAGAAGGACAGGACCCGGTTGACGAAGTTGCCGAGGGTGTCGGCCAGGTCCTTGTTGACCGTGGCGGCGAAGTGCTCCCAGGTGAACGAGGAGTCGTCCGACTCGGGGGCGTTGGCGATCAGGAAGTAGCGCCAGTAGTCGGCGGGCAGCAGCTCCAGCGCGGCGTCCGTGAAGATGCCGCGCCGCTGCGAGGTGGAGAACTTGCCCCCGTAGTACGTCAGCCAGTTGAAGCCCTTGACGACGTCGACCTTCTTCCACGGCTCGCGGACACCGAGCTCGGTGGCCGGGAACATCACCGTGTGGAAGGGGACGTTGTCCTTCGCCATGAACTGCGTGTAGCGGACGGTGTCGTCGGCCTCGTACCACCAGGACTTCCAGTCGCGGGACTCGCCGTCCGGGGCGGCGTCCGCCCACTCCTTCGTCGCGCCGATGTACTCGATCGGGGCGTCGAACCAGACGTAGAAGACCTTGCCCTCGGCCGCCAGCTCCGGCCAGGTGTCGGCCGGCACCGGCACACCCCAGTCCAGGTCACGGGTGATGGCCCGGTCGTGCAGGCCCTCGGTCAGCCACTTGCGGGCGATCGAGGACGACAGCTGCGGCCACTGCTCCTCGTGACGCCCGACCCACTCCTCGACCTCGTGCTGGAGCCGGGACTGGAGCAGGAACAGGTGCTTGGTCTCACGGACTTCGAGCTCGGTGGAGCCGCTGATCGCCGAGCGCGGGTCGATCAGGTCGGTCGGGTCCAGCACCCGGGTGCAGTTCTCGCACTGGTCGCCGCGGGCCTTGTCGTAGCCGCAGTGCGGGCAGGTCCCCTCGACATACCGGTCGGGCAGGAAGCGGCCGTCGGCCGGCGAGTACACCTGGCGGATCGCCCGCTCCTCGATGAAGCCGTTCTCGTACAGCTTCCGCGCGAAGTGCTGGGTGATCTCGACGTTCTGCCGCGAGGAGCTGCGGCCGAAGTAGTCGAAGGCCAGCCGGAAACCGTCGTACACGGCCTTCTGCGCCTCGTGCGCCTGCGCGCAGAACTCCGCGACCTCCAGCCCGGCCGCCTTGGCCGCCAGCTCGGCCGGCGTCCCGTGCTCGTCCGTCGCGCAGACGTAGAGGACGTCGTGACCGCGCCGGCGGAGGTACCGGGAGTACACATCCGCCGGAAGCATCGACCCGATCATGTTGCCCAGGTGCTTGATCCCGTTGATGTAGGGAAGCGCGCTGGTTACCAGGTGTCGAGCCATCCTCGGATGCTCCATTTCGTACGTACGGCGCCGGTGGCGTGCCACGGCGGACCCGGGTCGGGAGGGTGCAGGGGGAAACGACCTTGGGTCGCCCGGCCGCGTCACACGCGGTGACGGGCAGATCTGCAGACCTCGCAATCGTAGGCCACCGGGGTACCGACGCCGCGAGCCGTTTTGCCCTGCCCGGCCGCTCGTACGCACGGGCGGGCCGGGCCGGGACGGATGTGCACAGGGGGGCGCGGGAGGCAGACCGGACGGCTCAGGCCGGGGTGATCTCGGCCATCTCGAAGTCCGCCTTGGCCGCTCCGCAGTCGGGGCACGACCAGTCGTCGGGGATGTCCTCCCAGCGGGTGCCGGGTGCGAACCCCTCCTCCGGCCAGCCCTTCTCCTCCTCGTAGATCCAGCCGCACACCAGGCACTGCCACGTCTTCATCCGTGCTCCTCGGGCTCGAAGTCGATCTTTTCGCGTACACCGCAGTCGGGGCAGCACCAGTCGTCCGGTACCGCGCTCCAGGGGGTGCCGGCCGGGAAGCCCTCGCGGGGCGCCCCGGTCCGCTCGTCGTAGACATAGGCGCAGACCGGGCAGACGTACCGGCGCGCCGCCGCCCCGGCGGCCGGCTCCGCGGCGCTCATACGGCGCGTCCGTAGCGGGCGAGGAGGGCCTCGCGCTTGGACGGCTGGATGTTCGCCAGCGTGACGTCGCCGTCGTAGTGGGCGATCACCCGGTGGTCCATGACGCGGCGCCACAGGGGCGGGAAGTACGCCAGCACGATCATGCCCGCGTAGCCGGCGGGCAGTTCGGGGGCCTCCTCGAAATGCCGGAGCGCCTGGTAGCGACGGGTGGGGTTGGCGTGGTGGTCGCTGTGGCGCTGGAGGTGGTAGAGGAAGACGTTGGTGGTGACGTTGTCGCTGTTCCAGCTGTGCCGGGGCGCGCAGCGCTCGTACCGCCCCGACGCCGTGCGCCCGCGCAACAGCCCGTAGTGCTCGGTGTAGTTGATGACTTCGAGCAGACAGAATCCGAACACGGCCTGGAAGACGAGGTACGGCAGGATGCCGGGGCCGAAGGCGGCGGTGAGGGCGGCGAAGAGGACGAGCGACATCGCCCAGGCGCTGAGTACGTCGTTGCGCGGCGTCCACGGGCCCTTGCCGAGCCGGGCCAGCCGGGTCTTCTCCAGCCGCCAGGCCGAGGCCAGGCTGCCGGAGACGGTGCGGGGCAGGAAGCGCCAGAAGCTCTCGCCGAGGCGGGCGCTCGCCGGGTCCTCCGGGGTGGCCACCCGGACGTGGTGGCCGCGGTTGTGCTCGATGAAGAAGTGTCCGTACCAGGTCTGCGCGAGGGCGATCCTGGAGAGCCAGCGCTCGACGGACTCCTTCTTGTGGCCCAGCTCGTGCGCGGTGTTGATCCCGATGCCGGCCACACCGCCGAGCGTGAGCGTCAGGCCCAGCCGGTCGGCCACGGACAGGTCGCCCCGGGTGATCAGCCAGCAGCCGAGGACGAGCCCGGCGTACTGCGCGGGCAGGTACAGGAAGATGCACCAGCGGTAGTAGCGGTCCTGCTCCAGCCAGGCCAGCGCGCCGTCCGGCGGGTTCCCGGTGTCCTTGCCGAAGAGCTGGTCGACGACCGGAATGATCCCGTACAGCAGGACGAAACCGGTCCACCAGAAGGCACCGGACCCGGTCCCCGCCACGAGCCCCCAGCTGGCGAACGGGAGCAGGGGCACCACCAGTCCGATGAGCCACAGACAGCGCTTCGGGTCGTGCCAGGTCACCGCAGGCCGCGCGGCGTCGGATGTTGCTGCCATGTGCACACTCCTGACGCGGAGACAGTTATCGACCAAACGTCGAGCATTTAGACAGTTGGCCATCAGAGTGTCAACACTTTGGACAGGATGAAGGTGCGTGGATAGGGTGAAGCCACGATGACGAGGTTCCGCGAGAATGTCCGATCGCTGCTCAGGGACCAGGTCCTGGACGCGGCCTACGAACTCGTCGCCGCCGAGGGCTGGGGCAGGCTGCGGCTGGCAGCGGTCGCACGGATCGCGGGCATCAGCCGGCAGACCCTCTACAACGAGTTCGGTTCCAAGGACGTCATCGGGCAGGCCCTGATCGAACGCGAGGCGGAGCGCTTCCTGACCGGCATCCAGCAGGAGCTGGACGCCCACCGCGACGACCTGGAGGCGGCAGCGGCGGCCGGTGTCGGCTACACCCTGCGCCAGGCGACCGACAACGCGCTGATCAAGTCGGTCCTGACCAGCGCGCGCGGCGGCGAGGACGACCTCCTCGCCTATCTGACCACCCGGCCCGAGCCGGTCTTCAACACCGCCACCGCGATGCTCGACGCCTATGCCGCCGACGCCTGGCCGGAGGTGGACGCGGAGTCGCGCTCCCTGGCCGTGGAGACCATCGTCCGGCTGACGGTGAGCCATATCGTCCAGCCCGGGGCCTCCCCGGAGGAGTCCGCCCGCCGCATCGCCCTCATCACGGTCCGCACCGCCGGGTACCCGCGCCACTGACCCGCCGGGGCGTCCGGGGATACTGCGGACACGGCCCAGGCCCCGCGTCCCGTACCCGTGGCGGCCGTCCCCGACGAAGAGACGACGAGAGCGACAGCACTGTGCACCAGTACGAGAAGGACGGACCGGCCATCTATCGCCAGTCCTTCGCCACCATCCGGGCCGAGGCGGACCTGTCGGGCCTGCCCGCCGATGTCAGCCGGGTGGCGGTCCGGATGATCCACGCCTGCGGCATGGTCGACCTCGTACACGATCTCGCCTTCACCCCGGACGTGGTGAGCCGCGCCCGGGCGGCGCTGCGGGACGGCGCGCCCGTCCTGTGCGACGTGGCGATGGTAGCCAGCGGTATCACCCGGCGGCGGCTGCCCGCGGACAACGAGGTGGTGTGCACCCTGTCCGATCCGGCGGTGCCCGGACTCGCGGCGGAACTCGGTACGACCCGCAGCGCGGCGGCCGTGGAACTGTGGCGCGACCGGCTGGACGGAGCGGTCGTGGCCGTGGGAAACGCGCCCACCGCGCTGTTCCGGCTGCTCGAACTGATCGAGGAGGGGGCCCCGCGACCCGCCGCCGTGATCGGTGTGCCGGTCGGGTTCGTCGGCGCGGCCGAGTCCAAGGACGCGCTGGCCGCGCATCCGTCCGGGCTGCCCCACCTCATCGTGCGCGGGCGGCGCGGCGGCAGCGCGCTGGCCGCGTCCGCCGTCAACGCGCTGGCCAGCGAGGAGGAATGAACCGCACCCCGGGCCCGTGATCAGCGCATGGGGCCGAGGCGGGCGCGCAGCAGGGTGACGGCCTCTTCCGGTGTCCCGGCCACCGCCACCCCGTCCGGGACCGGCGGGCGGCGCACGACGACCACCGGGATCCGCGCCTCGCGGGCCGCGGCGAGCTTGGGCGCGGTGGCCGCCCCGCCGCTGTCCTTCGTGACGAGGACATCGAGGCGGTGCCGGCGGATCAGCGCGCGCTCCCCCTCAAGGGTGAACGGGCCCCGGTCGATGAGCACCTCCATCCTTACGGGGGACGGCGGCTGCGGTGGCTCCACCGACCGCACCAGGAACCACAGCGCGTCCAGCCCCGCGAACGCGGCGAGCCCCGTCCGGCCCGTGGTGAGGAAGACCCGGCCGCCGAGGCCGGAAAGCATCGCCGCCGCCTCCTCCAGCGAGGCCGCCGGATGCCAGTCGTCGCCCTCGCCGGGCACCCAGCCGGGGCGGCGCAGCGCGAGGAGGGGAACATGGGCGGCAGCGGCAGCGGCGGCCGCGTGGAAACTGATCGTCCCGGCGAAAGGATGGGTGGCGTCGATGAGCGCGTCCACCTGGTGCGTACGCAGCCATGCGGCCAGGCCGTCGGCTCCGCCGAACCCGCCGACGCGCACCTCACCGGGCAGCGGCGCGGGCCCGGCCACCCGGCCGGCCAGCGAACTCGTCACCCGGGCCCCCTCGGGCAGCTCCGCGACCAGCAGCCCGGCCAGCCGGCGGGCCTCGGCCGTCCCGCCGAGTACGAGCACATGCATCGGGGCGGCCCTCCATGGGTGAGGCGACGGGCGGACGCGGCGCCCAACTCAAGCACACCGGTCTGCGGCCGGGCTGGACCACCGGCGCCTGTGCCACCGCGGCCGCCACCGCCGCGTACACGGCCCTGCTGACCGGCGACTTCCCCGACCCGGTGACGATCACCCTGCCCGGGGACCGCACGCCCGCCTTCGCGCTCGCCGTGGAGGAGCTGGCCGGGGACCTGGCCACGGCCGGGATCGTCAAGGACGCGGGCGACGACCCCGACGTCACCCACGGCGCTCTCGTACGGGCCACCGTGCGGACGCTGCCGCCGGGCGCGGGCGTGGTCTTCCGGGCCGGTCCCGGCGTGGGGACGGTGACCCTGCCGGGGCTGCCGCTCGACGTCGGCGAGCCCGCGGTCAACCCCGTCCCGCGCCGCATGATGCGCGAGCACATCGGCCGGGTCGCGGCGGAGCACGGGGGCGCGGGGGACGTGGAGATCACGCTCTCGGTGGACGACGGCGAGGAGATCGCCCGCTCCACCTGGAACCCCCGGCTGGGCATCCTCGGCGGCCTCTCGATCCTCGGGACGACCGGGGTGGTCGTGCCGTACTCCTGCTCGGCCTGGATCGACTCGATCCGCCGGGGCGTGGACGTGGCCCTGGCCGCCGGCCGGACCCATGTGGCGGGCTGCACGGGGTCCACCTCCGAGAAGACCGTCGTCGCCGCGTACGGTCTTCCGGAGATCGCGCTCCTGGACATGGGCGACTTCGCGGGCGCGGTGCTCAAGTACATCCGCCGCCATCCGGTCGAACGGCTCACCGTCTGCGGCGGTTTCGCCAAGCTGTCCAAGCTCGCCGCCGGCCATCTCGACCTGCACTCCGGGCGCTCCCAGGTCGATCCCGGCTTCCTCGCCGAGCTGGCCCGGCGGGGCGGCGCCGACGAGGCGCTGGCCGCCGAGGTCGCCGCCGCGAACACCGGTCTCGCGGCGCTCCGCTCCTGTCTCGCGCGGGGTGTGCCGCTCGGCGATCTGGTGGCCGTGGCGGCGCGGGACGAGGCGCTGTCGGTCCTGCGGGGGGCGCCGGTCGCCGTCGACGTCATCTGCGTCGACCGGGCGGGCACGATCGTCGGACGCAGCGACGTCCGCTGAGGTCCGGCCTCTCCCCCACCCCCCTCCATTGGCTCAAAAAGCATGCTTTCCCCCTCGTACGGCCCTCGTTCGGCTTTCGTTCCGCTTCCTGTGAAGTGATGACCCGGTCGTCGTAAAAACCTTTGTTTCAGGGGGAGTTCAAGGTTTATCTACGCGCGGAGCTACGAGTCCCGAACGATCATTCGGGCAAATCCGACGGGTTCCCGCCTGGCTATTACCGACTGGTACCGGAAGCTGCTAGAACAGGTGACGCTCACTCAACCCCCCACCCACCCCCACACTTCGGAGGGCTGACAGCTATGTCAGTACGGAGATTCTGGGCGTCCGCATCCACTCTGATCCTCGCCGCCACGGCTGCTCTGGGCCTGGCCCAGCCCGCCTCGGCAACCTCGGCCGCCGCCGGCGGGTACGTCGCCCTCGGCGACTCGTACTCGTCCGGTGTCGGCGCGGGGAGCTATCTCTCCGACAGCGGTGACTGCCGCCGCAGCACCAACGCCTATCCCTACCTCTGGGCGGCGGCGAACTCCCCGTCCTCGTTCACCTTCGTCGCCTGTTCGGGCGCCACCACGAGCTCCGTGGCGAGCACCCAGCTCAGTGCGCTGAGCGCGTCCACCGCGCTGGTGAGCGTGACCGCCGGCGGCAATGACGTCGGCTTCGCCGATGTCATGCAGGACTGCGTGCTCTCCGGCGAGTCGGCCTGCCTCGCCGCCGTGGACACCGCCGTCGGGAAGATGAACAGCTCGCTTCCCTCCGGTCTGAGTTCGCTCTACTCCTCCATCCACTCCAAGGCCCCGCAGGCGCATGTCGTCGTCCTGGGCTACCCGCGCTTCTACAAGATCTCCGGCAGCTGCATCGCCGGTCTCTCGGAGGCCGAGCGCTCGGCGATCAACAACGCGTCCGACGTGATGAACGGCGTCATCGCCAAGCAGGCGGCCGATGCCGGATTCACCTTCTCCAGCGTCGTCGACGAATTCACCGGGCACGAGCTGTGCTCGGGCGACCCGTGGCTCCACAGCGTGTCGATCCCCGTCTACAACTCGTACCACCCGAAGGCCGAGGGCCAGTCGGGCGGCTATCTGCCCGCCTTCCGCTCGGTCGCGTAGCACGCCCGTACCGAGGCCGCCTGCACGGCGCCGCTCCGGAGTCCCCGCTCCTGGGCGTCGCCGCGCCGGCCGTCCTCAGTACCGCTCGACCAGGTGCTCCCGGCCGGCCGGGGGCTCGTACGGCTCGGGCCAGAAGTCGGTTATCGCGCTGATCAGCCCCTGCGCGTCGAACGTGAAGAAGTGCACCGCGGGCAGCTCCTGGTCGCCGGTCGTGAACAGCGTCCGGACGGCGGCCTGCCGCCCGTCCGGATCGGCCACGACCCGCTCGACGCGCACCCGCCAGTCCCCCGGATACTCCCGGTTGAACGTCAGATACCGCTCCTTGCCGCGGATGCGCTCGCGGGTCTGCGGCAGGTCGTACACCACCTCGTCGGCGAGGGTCGTCGCGAAGGTGGCCCAGTCGCGGTGGTCGGCCGCGGTCCAGTAGCGCTCGACCGCGATTCTCGGATCGGCATGCGTGGTCATGGGTCCGAGTCTGGACCCCGCCACTGACAATCGCCCCGGCACCCGCCCCGGCCTGCGACGACGCCCCGGCACACCGCCTGACCGGACTCCGGCTAACGGGACTCCGGCCGGGTCGCCTTGAGCGAGTACATCAGCGGGATGCGCGGCCGGTCCGCCGGGAAGCGGAAGAAGCCGTCCGCCCGGCGCTCCAGCACCGGGAAGCGGGCGAAGAGCGAGGCGTCGTGCTCGTGCAGGAACTCGATCCGCAGACCGGCCGCAGCCAGCGCGGAGACCACGCTGCCCACCGGGTGCTGCCACTCGACGCTGCGGTTGTGGACGGTCGGCGCGTCGAAGTCCGCGTACGTGCCCGGCGTCTCGTCCACCCACGCGTCGCGGCTGAAGTAGTCGTGCACGATCCGCGAACCCGTCGCGTCGTCGAGGCAGTCGGTGAGCGGGTGGAACTCCGCCAGGTAGAGGAAGCCCCCGGGCGCGACCAGCGAGGCCGCGGTCTCGGCCCAGCGGTCGATGTCGGGCAGCCAGTTCAGCGCGCCGACGCCGGTGTAGACGATGTCGTACGAGGAGTCCGGGACCGTCTGCGCCGCGTCGTAGACGTCCCCGGCGACGAAGGCCGCCCGGTCGGGGCCGAATCCCAGGTCGTGGGCGAGCGACCGGGCGGTCTCGACGGCGGGCTCGGAGAAGTCGAGGCCGACGACCTGGGCGGCGCCGTGCCGGGCCCAGGACAGGGTGTCGAGACCGATGTGGCACTGGAGGTGCAGCAGCGACCGCCCCTTCACGTCACCGACCTCGGCCAGCTCGAAGGGCCGCAGCGGGTCCTTGCCCGCGCGGAAGGAGTCGAGGTCGTAGAAATCGCTGCCTGCGTGAATGGGCACACGTTCATCCCACATCGCGCGGTTGGCATCGCGCCAGTCGGCGGGTATCGGAGCAGGCATGTCAGCGAGGTTATCCACAGGCTGCGGACGAAGCGAACGGTTTGCCGGCCGTCCGGCGCAGAATGGGGGCATGACTGAGACCACTGGTGCGACGCCCGGTTCAACACCCGGATCGCCGGCCGATCCTGCGGCCGATTCCGTCCCGGATTGGGAGCGACGGTTCCGCGCTCCCCGGGTGTCGCTGCCCGACTGGGCGGAGGACGCCCCCGACCGCTCGCTGTTCGTGTCCAACGCGACGGGGACCTACGAGCTGTACGCCTGGGACCGGGCGACGGGGAAGCAGCGCCAGGTCACCGACCGGCCGAACGGGACGACGGACGGGGTGCTGACGCCGGACGGCGAGGCCGTGTGGTGGTTCAGCGACACCGACGGCGACGAGTTCGGGGTGTGGATGCGCCAGCCGTTCCACGGCGGCGCGGACCCGGCGGACGAGCCCGCGGCCCCCGGGCTCGAACCCTCCTATCCGGCCGGACTCGCGATCGGCCGGGACGGCACGGCGGTGATCGGCCGTTCGACGGACGAGGACGGCACGACGGTCCATGTCGTGCGGCCCGGCGAGGCGCCCGTGGAGATCTACCGCCACCGCGAGTCGGCCGGGGTCGGCGACCTGTCCCACGACGGGACGCTGATCGCGCTGGAGCACACGGAGCACGGCGACGCGATGCACTCCGCGCTCCGGGTGGTGCGGCCCGACGGCACCGCGGTCGCGGAGCTGGACGACACCGAGGGGGGCACGAAGGAGCTGGGGCTCGCCGTCCTCGGCTTCGCGCCGGTGGCCGGGGACTCCCGGCTGCTGGTCGGGCACCAGCGGCGCGGCCGGTGGGAGCCGATGATCTGGGACCCGGTGGCGGGCACCGAGACCGACCTCGCCATCGACCTGCCGGGCGACGTGGGCGCCGAGTGGTATCCGGACGGCTCCGCGCTGCTGGTCGAGCACGGCTTCGAGGCCCGCAGCGAGCTGTGGCGGTACGAGCCGGCGGCGGCCGGCGGAGCCCTGGTGCGGGTGGAGACACCCGCAGGTTCGGTCTCGGGCGCCACGGCCCGGCCGGACGGCACGGTGGAGTACCTCTGGTCGTCGGCCGCCGAGCCGCCCGTCGTCCGCTCCACGACCGGTGCGGTGGTGCTCGACCCGCCGGGCGCGAAGGCCCCGGTGTCGGTCCCGGTCGAGGACGTGTGGGTGGAGGGGCCGGGCGGCCGTGTCCACGCACTCGTCCAGCGCCCCGCCGCCCCGGCCGACGGCCCCTTCCCGACCGTCTTCGAGATCCACGGCGGCCCCACCTGGCACGACAGCGACGCCTTCGCGGCCGGACCCGCCGCCTGGGTGGACCACGGCTACGCGGTCGTGAGGGTCAACTACCGCGGCTCGACCGGCTACGGGCGGGCCTGGACGGACGCGCTCAAGCACCGGGTCGGGCTGATCGAGCTGGAGGACATCGCGGCGGTGCGGGAGTGGGCCGTGAAGTCCGGCCTCGCGGACCCGGAGAAGCTGGTGCTCGCCGGCGGCTCCTGGGGCGGCTATCTCACCCTGCTCGGCCTCGGCACCCAGCCCGGTGACTGGGCCCTCGGCCTGGCCGCCGTCCCCGTCGCGGACTACGTCACGGCGTACCACGACGAGATGGAGGCCCTCAAGGCGATGGACCGCACCCTGCTGGGCGGGACCCCGGAGGAGGTGCCCGAGCGGTTCGAGGCCTCGTCGCCCCTGACCTACGTGGACGCCGTGCGGGCGCCGGTCTACATCTCGGCCGGCGTCAACGACCCCCGCTGCCCGATCCGACAGGTGGAGAACTACGTGGACCGGCTGAAGGCCCGCGACGCCGTGCACGAGGTCTACCGGTACGACGCGGGTCACGGCTCGCTCGTCGTGGAGGAGCGGATCAAGCAGGTCCGGCTGGAGCTGGACTTCGCCCGGCGCCATCTGGGAGCGGACGCGCCGGCGTAGGGCCCGGATAAAGGGCGGCTTTCCGGGTGCCCCCGCTCCGGCCGGGCGGAGCGGGGACCGTACCGTGGAGGGGTGTACCGGTTCCTGCTGACCCCGCGCTGGTGGGGGATCAACCTCTTCGTCGTACTGGCCATCCCGTTCTGCGTGTTCATGGGCACCTGGCAGCTCGGCCGCTTCGAGGACCGCGTGCAGTCGCACGAGGCCGCCGAGAAGCAGCCCGCGCCGGGCACGCTGGCGGCCGAGCCGCTCGACGAGCTGCTGCCCGTGGACACGGTGACCTCCGGCCGCCCGGCCACCGCGAGCGGCAGGTACGCGGACCAGTTCCTGGTGCCCGGCCGCGAGCTGGACGACAAGACCGGCTTCTACGTCCTCGGCATGCTGCGCACCGACAGCGGCAAGGCCCTGCCGGTGGTGCGCGGCTGGCTGCCGGGGAAGGCCGGGCACACCCCCGTGCCCGCCGCGCCGACGGGCCGGGTCACGGTGACCGGCGACCTCCAGGCCTCGGAGAACGCGGGAACCGCCGGGGCCGACACGGCGGGCGGGCTGCCCGCCGGCCAGGTGGGCATGATCAGCGCCGCGTCGCTGGTCAACCTCGTGCCGTACGACGTCTACGACGCCTGGGTGACGCTCCGCAAGAGCGACACGGCGGCGGCCTCAGGTGCAGGCGCCGAGGCCTCCGGTGGCGCCGCCCTGCGCCCCGTGCCCGCCGCCGCGCCGCAGGGCAGCGGGCTCGACCTGAAGGCGTTCCAGAACCTCGGCTACACGGGCGAGTGGTTCGTCTTCGCCGCGTTCGTGGTCTTCATGTGGTTCCGGCTGATCCGCCGCGAGGCCGAGGCCGCCCGGGACGTGGCGCTGGGCCTGGTCCCCGACGCCCCCGACAAGCACGCCCCCGACGAGCACGTCCCGGCGCGCACCTGACCCGGCAGGCCGCGCCGCCCTACGAGGTGGGTTCGAGGACGCCCGTGCGGTAGATGGTGCCCGCGCAGGCGTTGGAGATCTTCGTCGCGGCGACCGGCGCCCCCGGCTCCGGCGTGTGCTGGACGGAGATGCTGCCCTGGGCCGCCCCGTCCGAGGTGCCGAGCTGCGGCTCCGTACCCGCCTCGCTGTCGCCCGTACCGCCCGTGTTGGAACCGGCCGCGGCCCCGGTGGTGCTGCCCGTGGTGCCGTCCGTCGGCGTCGGGGAGGGGGAACCGCCGGTCGACGGACAGGTGTCCTTGGGTACCCAGGCGAACTGCACCTCGTAGACCATGTCCGGCTTCAGCAGGACCGTGGCCTCCTCCGTGGCGGGATCGGGCAGTCCGGACGCCGGGTCACCCTCGGTGTGCCGGACGACCACGATCTTGTCCGGGTCGGCCGCGCCCATCGCCTCGAAGCCCACCGTGCCGCTGCTGCTCACCGAGCAGTCCGTGCTGGACACGTTGGCGATGCGGAAGGTCCCGTACACCGTGCCGTCCGCACCGGCGGCGCCGGTCGTGGCCGACTCGACGCCGAGCTGGGCGGGGTCGCACGCGGGCATGGCGATCTCCGCGCTGATCGCCGGGTCGGCGGACGCGCCGGTCGCGTCGCCCTCCGTGCCCGTGCCGCTGCTGTCGGAGGGGCTGGCGCTGGTCTGCGGGAGCCCCTGGCCGGCGGTCTGCTGCCCGTCGCCGCCGCTGCCGCCGCTCCCGTTGCCCGAATCGGCGCCGGGCTCGTCGCCGTTGCCGCCCTGCGCCTGTTCGCCGTGGCCGGCGATGGCGGGGCTGGCGGTGCTCGAACCCTCCGAGTTGGCGACATGGACGAAGGCGGGGACCGCGGTGCCGATGAGCAGGGCCGCGGCGGCCGCGCCCACGAGGGCCTGGCGGCGCCGGGCGCGCCGGGCGGGCACCGCGCGGTACAGCTGGTCGAGGCTGCCCTCGCTGGGTTCGAGGCCCTGGACGGCGCCCCGCATCATCCGGCGCAGCGCGTCCTCGTCCACCGACGCACCGTCGAGGGAGTCCGCGCTCGTGCCGAACAGGTCCATGTGCGGGGTGTTCTCCGGCCCGTGGTTCACAGTTCCGTTTCCCTGGTCGTGTCCGTGGTCGTGGTCGTCGCGCCGGCTCATGCCTGCGCCTCCATCACTACGCGCAGCGCCGCGATGCCGCGGGAACCGTACGCCTTCACCGAACCCAGGGATATGCCCAGCGTCTCGGCGACCTGTGCCTCGGTCATGTCCGCGAAGTAGCGCAGCACCAGCACCTCGCGCTGGCGCCTCTGGAGCCCCCGCATGGCCTTGATCAGCGCGTCCCGCTCCAGCTGGTCGTACGCGCCCTCCTCCGCGCTCGCCATGTCCGGCATGGGCTTGGAGAGCAGCTTCAGCCCGAGGATGCGCCGGCGCAGGGCGGAGCGGGAGAGGTTGACGACGGTCTGGCGCAGATAGGCGAGCGTCTTCTCGGGCTCGCGCACCCGGTTGCGTGCCGAGTGGACGCGGATGAACGCCTCCTGCACGACGTCCTCGCAGGACGCCGTGTCGTCCAGCAGCAGGGCCGCGAGGCCGAGCAGCGAACGGTAGTGGGCGCGGTAGGTCTCGGTGAGATGGTCGACGGTGGTTCCGGCTGCCACGCTCTCCTCAGCGCCCCCGCGCTGGGACGGCAGCCCTGTCTGGCGTGCAGCGGGCATGGGCGCGATCACCGGCATGCCGCCGGACGCGCGGGGCCGTCTGAGCGGTCGCACCGAAGCGCCGCGCAAGGGGCCCACCACTGTGATATCGAGAACCTCTGCCACGCCAGTTGGACACGTTTCCCCCCATCAGGGTTGTACGCATCCGGCACCGCGTTTGAGTCCATGCGATATGCCTGCATACGTACCCGCTCTTCCCCGAATGCCCCGAACATGCGCCCCGCCGCGCAAGAAGTGACCGCTTAGACGCCTGCCGCCCGCCCGGCGGTTGCGACAGACCGAAAGGTCATCGTCGGACACCGTGACGTCCCAGCTCAAGAGGTTCAGACCAGCAACTTGCTCACAGGGTGTTCACAGAGCACACAAATCAGGTTCGATCAGGACCGGGGGATCTCGGCCGCGACCGATTCGGCGATCTGTGCCACATTGAGCGCCGCTCCCTTGCGGAGATTGTCGCCGCAGACGAAGAGTTCCAGCGCCCTCGGGTCGTCCAGCGCGCGCCGGACGCGGCCGACCCAGGTCGGATCCGTGCCCACGACGTCGGACGGGGTCGGGAAGTCCCCGGCGCCCGGGCTGTCGTACAGCACCACGCCGGGCGCGGTCGCCAGGATCTCGTGGGCCCGGTCGACCGCGACCTCGTTCTCGAAGCGGGCGTGCACGGACATCGAGTGGGTGGCGATCACGGGTACGTAGACGCAGGTCGCGGAGACCCGCAGGCCGGGCAGGTCGAGGATCTTGCGGCACTCCTCGCGGATCGCCAGTTCCTCGGACGACCAGCCGTCGCCGGCGTCCGTCCCGGCCCACGGCACGACGTTCAGGGCGACCGGGGCGGCGAACGGGCCGCCGTCGGTGTCCCCCACCACGCGGCGCACGTCGCCCGGCTTCGTACCGAGCTCGGTGCCGGCCACCATCGACAGCTGCTCGCGCAGCGCGGCGACGCCGTCGCGGCCGGCGCCGCTCACGGCCTGGTAGGACGAGACGACCAGCTCCCGCAGCCCGAACTCGGCGTGCAGGGCGCCGACCGCGACGATCAGCGACAGCGTGGTGCAGTTCGGGCTCGCGACGATGCCGCGCGGTCTGATCCGTACGGCATGGGGGTTGATCTCGGGCACGACCAGCGGGACGTCGCCGTCCCGGCGGAAGGCGTCGGAGTCGTCGATGACGACGGCGCCCTTGGACGCGGCGAGCGGCGCCCAGCGCGCGGAGACCTCGTCGGGCACCAGGAAGAGCGCCACGTCGACGCCGTCGAAGACGTCCTCGGTGAGTTCGAGGACCTCGCTCTCCTCGCCGCGCACGACCAGCTTGCGGCCGGCCGAGCGCGGCGAGGCGATCAGTCTCACCTCGCCCCAGACATCCGCGTGCTGGGAGAGGATCTGGAGCATGACGCCACCGATCGCCCCGGTCGCGCCGACGACCGCGAGCGAAGGGCGGCGTGCGGTCATCGGCCGGTGCCCCCGTACACGACTGCCTCGTCGGAGTCGCTGTCGAGGCCGAAGGCGGTGTGCACGGCGCGCACGGCCTCGATGACGTCGTCCGCGCGGGTGACCACCGAGATGCGGATCTCGGACGTCGAGATCAGCTCGATGTTCACACCCGCGTCGGAGAGCGCCTCGAAGAAGCCGGCGGTGACCCCGGGGTTGGTCTTCATACCCGCGCCGACCAGGGAGATCTTGGCGATCTGGTCGTCGTAGCGCAGCGACTCGAAGCCGATCGCGCCGCGGTTGCGCTCCAGCGCGTCGATGGCCTTGCGGCCCTCGGACTTCGGGAGCGTGAACGAGATGTCGGTCAGACCGGTCGACGCGGCGGAGACGTTCTGCACCACCATGTCGATGTTGACCTCGGCGTTCGCGATCGTACGGAAGATCGCGGCGGCCTCGCCCGGCTTGTCGGGCACGCCGACGACGGTGACCTTGGCCTCGGAGACGTCATGGGCGACTCCGGAGATGATCGCGTGCTCCACCTGCTGGTCCCCTTGCGGCTCGTTGCTGACCCAGGTCCCGCGCAGTCCGGAGAAGGACGAGCGGACGTGGATCGGGATGTTGTAACGGCGTGCGTACTCGACGCACCGGTGCAGCAGCACCTTGGAGCCGGACGCGGCCAGCTCCAGCATGTCCTCGAAGGAGATCCAGTCGATCTTCCGGGCCTTCTTCACGACCCTCGGGTCGGCGGTGAAGACACCGTCCACATCGGTGTAGATCTCACAGACCTCGGCGTCCAGCGCGGCCGCGAGCGCGACGGCGGTGGTGTCGGACCCGCCCCGGCCGAGGGTGGTGATGTCCTTCTTGTCCTGGGACACACCCTGGAACCCCGCGACGATCGCGATGTTCCCCTCGTCCAGCGCCGTACGGATACGGCCCGGCGTCACATCGATGATGCGCGCTTTGTTGTGGACCGAGTCGGTGATGACGCCTGCCTGGCTGCCGGTGAACGACTGGGCCTCGTGGCCCAGGTTCTTGATCGCCATGGCCAGCAGCGCCATGGAGATCCGCTCTCCCGCGGTCAGCAGCATGTCGAACTCACGCCCGGCCGGTATCGGGGATACCTGCTCGGCGAGATCGATCAGCTCGTCCGTCGTGTCGCCCATCGCTGACACCACGACAACCACCTGGTTGCCGTTCTTCTTGGCATCGACGATTCGCTTGGCGACGCGCTTGATGCCCTCGGCATCGGCTACGGAGGAGCCTCCGTACTTCTGCACGACAAGGCCCACGTGCGCTCCTCGCTCAATCCATTACTGCGGTCGGCTCAGTTTAACGAGCAGCCCGGAAACGCCTCGCCGATACCACATGCTGAGATGTCCCGCTCACCACGTGATCATCGACGAGCCGCTCCGAACTGCTCGTGAACCGCTGCTGCCCGCCGAACGCGCCCACACTCCCGTTTGTGTCCCAGCCCACACGAGGAGGGCCGGGCTCGGGGCCGGCGTCGGTGCGCCTACCTGACCGGCCGCACGCCCAGCGGACCCGCGATCTCCTCCGCCATCACGCGGCCCGCTTCCTCGGCGAGGTCGTCGTCGCCGGCGTCCTGGTCGGTGTCCAGGCCGTCGAGCTCCTGGAGCGGCTGGTTCAGCCGGATGTGGGCGATCAGGGACTGCAGGGCGCGCAGGGTGGCGGACGCGGTCGAGCCCCAGTTGGAGAAGTAGGAGAACTGCCACCACCACAGGGCCTCGGTGGTGCGGTCCTCCTCGTAGTGGGCCAGGCCGTGGCGCAGGTCCGTGACCAGGTCGGCGAGGTCGTCGGAGATGCGCGCGGGGACCGGGGCCTTGCGGGGCTCGTACGGGTCGAAGACCTCGGAGTAGACGTCGATCGGCTCCAGCAGCGCCGCGAAGCGCTCGCGCAGGCCGTCGGCGTCCGGCTCGGGGCCCAGGTCCGGTTCGTAGCGCTCGTCGGGGAGGATGTCCTCGTAGGCGCCGAGCCGGCCGCCGGCCAGCAGCAGCTGGGAGACCTGGAGCAGCAGGACGGGGACGGCCTCCTCCGGCTCCTCGACCTTGGACACCTCGGTGACCGCGACGATGAACGTCTTGATCTGGTCCGCGATCTGGACCGCGAAGTCGTCGGGGTCCTGCGTGACGGTGTTCAGCGTGGCGTCAGACATCGAGGAGACCTCCCGTGTGCACGGTCGGAGACGGTGAGTAGAACATAGCGTCGCTGAACATAAAGCCGCCGTGAGACCCCGGAAGTGGAACCGGAAGAGGCGCCGGGAGAGAGAGCCGGACCCGCTGCGGATCAGACATCGAGCAGGCGCCTCCCCTCGAAGGCGCGGCCGAGCGTGACCTCGTCCGCGTACTCCAGGTCGCCGCCCACCGGCAGGCCGCTGGCGAGGCGGGTGACGCGCAGGCCCATCGGCTTCACCATCCGCGCGAGGTACGTCGCGGTGGCCTCGCCCTCCAGGTTGGGGTCGGTCGCCAGGATCAGCTCGGTGATGGAGCCGTCGGCGAGGCGGGCCAGCAGCTCGCGGATGCGCAGATCGTCCGGGCCGACGCCCTCGATGGGGCTGATCGCCCCGCCCAGGACGTGGTAACGGCCCCGGAACTCGCGCGTCCGCTCGATCGCGACGACGTCCTTCGGCTCCTCGACCACGCAGATGACCGTCCGGTCGCGGCGCGGGTCGCGGCAGATGCCGCACTCCTCCTGCTGGGCCACGTTGCCGCAGACCGCGCAGAAGCGGACCTTGTCCTTGACCTCCAGCAGGGCATGGGCGAGCCGGCGCACGTCCGTGGGCTCGGCCTGCAGGATGTGGAAGGCAATCCGCTGCGCGCTCTTGGGACCGACGCCGGGCAGCCTGCCCAGTTCGTCGATGAGGTCCTGAACCACGCCTTCGTACAACGGAACGCCTTTCGTGCCGGGCCGGCCGGATCGTGGTACGTACCGTAGGGCGTACGTACGGTCTTGGGTATGCGCGCGGTCAGAAGGGCAGACCGGGCATGCCGCCCAGGCCCTGGGTGAGCGGTCCCAGCTTCTGCTGCTGGAGCTGCTGCGCGTTCTCGTTCGCCGCCTGGACGGCTGCGACGACGAGGTCCGCGAGCGTCTCGGTGTCCTCCGGGTCCACCGCCTTCGGGTCGATCACCAGGGCGCGCAGCTCCCCCGAGCCGTTGACCGTCGCCTTGACCAGGCCGCCGCCCGCCTGGCCGTCCACCTCGGTCCTCGCCAGCTCCTCCTGGGCCTCGGCGAGGTCCTGCTGCATCTTCTGGGCCTGCTGCAGCAGCTGCTGCATATTGGGCTGACCACCACCGGGAATCACGGTCACTCCAGGCATTTCGACGACAAAAGTTTCGGTATGCCGAGCCTACGTGGTCCCCGCGCGGCGCGCCCCACCCGCCGGCGAGCAACTCTTTCGAGTGAGACCGGGTCAGCGGTGCCGGGACTCCTATACCTGACCAGAGGCCGTAGGCACCCGGGAATACCGCGATTTCGACCCCACGGCCCACCATTCGGCGGTAGGAAGGGCATGCGTCCCGGTACACCCACGCACCTCCTCCGTCACGCAAGGTTACGTACGGGGCACTGCCGGTTGCGTCCCGGGGCGTCGGACAGCCAGAGCACGGAAAGCAGAGTCCCGCCCATCGTCGAGTACGCGGTCGAGCAACACGCGTCGCTATGCAGCATGCAGAGGAGTACCCCGGTGAGTCAGCCGGAGATGCAGCCCGAAGTGCCGCCCCGCAACGAATCCGGTGCGCCGGGTCCGGCCGGTGCGGCCGCTCCTTCCGGTAAGGGCTCCGGCGCCGCGGGCCGTGACGGGCGGGGCCGGGACCTGACCGGGACGCCCTTCCCGCTCGGCGACTGGGGCGAGCCCGCCCAGCGGCTCGACGAGCTGTACCGCTGGGTCGAGGCGGACGCGCTGCGCACCGCCGACTGGTATCTGAACGACCGGGTGTGGAAGCGGCTCGGGGCCCGGGTGCTGCGGATCGGGACCGCGGTCGGCGCGGTCGCGGGCGCCGCGCTGCCGCTGCTCGATCTGACGGGCGCGCTGCACGGCGCGGCCGGCTGGGGGTATCTCTCGCTGCTGCTGGGCGCCGCGTGCATGGCGTGCGACCGGTACTTCGGTCTGACCTCGGGCTGGATAAGGAATCTCGCCACGGCCCAGGCGGTGCAGCGGCGGCTCCAGGTGCTCCAGTTCGACTGGGCCTCGGAGTGCGTGCGCGAGGTGCTCGGCCCGGCCGAGGGGACGGCGAGCGAGGCGGCCGAGCGGTGTCTGGGGGTGCTGCGGCGCTTCTCGGAGGACATCACCGAGCTCGTACGGTCGGAGACCGCGGACTGGATGGTGGAGTTCCGGGCCGGGCCCGCGCCGATGGGGATGCAGGCGCTGGTCTCCGGCGGTTCGGGCGGCGGGCGCCCCGAGCCCGGGGCGGTGCCGGGGCGGTTCCCGCTGCAGTCGATGGGCCGGCCGAACATGCCGCGGCAGCGGCCCCCGGAGTCCCCGCGGTGACCTGCCGCGGGCGGGGGCGCCGGGCCGGCGTCAGCTGAAGATGATCATTGAGCCCTGGGCGAGGCTGCGGGTGACCGCGGCGTGCAGGCCGAGCCAGACGTGGCGCTCCCGGGCGAACGGGTTGTCGTCGTAGGGGATCGGGCTCGCCGGCTCCTCCAGCGAGGTGGGCGCGGCGGGCGGCAGCGGGGCGGCCGGCGGGTTGGCCGGGTCGATGCCGATGGACGGGGCGACGAACTCCAGCTCCCGCAGCAGTCCGTGCGCCGAGCCGAGCGGGCCGCCGCCCTCCAGGAGGTCGTCGGTGGCGAGCGGGTGCGGGAAGTCCAGGGGGACGTACGCGCCCGCGTGGTCGTAGTGCCAGACCAGATGGGACTGCCGGGCGGTCGGCTCGAACATCTCCAGCAGCTGTTCGTAGTCCCCGCCCAGGGCGTCGACCGGGGTGACGGCGAGACCGCTGAGCTGGAGCAGATAGGCGCGGCGCAGGAAGTGCAGCGCGTCGTAGTCGAAGCCCGCGACCGGGGCGACGTCGCCGGTCAGGCCCGGCATGTAGGCGTAGACGGGGACGGGCGGCAGGCCCGCCTCGCCCAGTGCCTTGTCGTAGACGGCTATCTCTTCGGCGAAGGGGTTGTCGGGGCTGTGGCACAGCACATCGACGAGGGGGACCAGCCACAGGTCACAGGCCACGAAGTCTCGCTCTCCAACGGGTTCGTGCGATGGTCGGGACAGCGTAATGCGGTCGGCCCGTCGCGGACAGTGCCCGGGGCGCGCCATCCGGCGCGGGCCCCCGCGCGGTCAGGCGTCCGGGGCTTCGGACGCGGCGGAATCCGCGTCCGCCAGCCGGTCCGCCCAGCTCAGCGCGTGGCGGTTGTAGTCGTCCAGCACCGCGCGCAGCGCCTCGCGGTCCCGGTGGGTGATCGCGGCGACGAGTTCGGCGTGCCCGTTCCAGAGCCAGTCCCGTACGTCGGCGTCGCCGCGCAGGTACGGCACGGCGAAGACCCACGCCTGGACGCGCAGCCGGTGGAGGAAGTCGCTGATGTAGCTGTTGCCGACGAGCCCGCCCAGTTCGCGCCAGAAGCGCAGGTCGTAGCCGATCAGTATGT
Organism: Streptomyces sp. ITFR-16; assembly: GCF_031844705.1. Taxonomy (NCBI): domain Bacteria; kingdom Bacillati; phylum Actinomycetota; class Actinomycetes; order Kitasatosporales; family Streptomycetaceae; genus Streptomyces; species Streptomyces sp. ITFR-16. Next base: position 4,361,511 of record NZ_CP134609.1, on the reverse strand, counting down.
CGAGGTCGCCGCCCCGGGCCGCGCGGGCGGCCTCGTCGGCCCGCCGGCGCACGGAGACGAGCGCGTCCCGGTAGGCCGCCTGCCGGGCGGGGGACGGGGAGGGGCCGCGGAAGACGTCCCGGACGACCCCGTCCATGACCAGGGTGCGGGCCTCCACCATCGCCCGGTAGTCCGCGACGGTGAACTCGTGGACCCGGAAGCCCCGGTGCTGGTCGGATTCGAGGAGGCCCTGCGCGGAGAGGTCGAAGAGGGCTTCGCGGACGGGCGTCGCGGAGACGCCGTACTGCTCGGCGATCTGCTTGACGGTGAACTCCCGGCCCGGCTGCAGCCGTCCGGCCAGCACCTCGTCACGCAGCGCGTCCGCGATCTGCTGCCGCAGCGTACTGCGGGTGACAGCTCCGCTCGCGCGCATGGCGCCCCTCCCCATCTCGGCCTCGGGTCACCTTAGACGAGGGGGGCGGAGAGGGGCGCGCCGCGCGGTTACACGGTGTGCTCGTCGGCCACCGAGAGCGCGGCGTCTAGGGCGGCCAGGCCCTCCTTGGCCTCGGCCTCTGTGACGTTGCAGGCGGGCACGGCGTGGGTGCGGTTCATGTTGACGAAGGGCCACAGGCCGTTCTTCTTCGCCGCCGCCGCGAACGCCGCCATCGGGGCGTTGGCCTCGCCCGTCGCGTTGTACGGGACCAGCGGCTCGCGGGTCTCCCTGTTGCGGACCAGGTCCAGTGCCCAGAAGGCGCCGAGGCCGCGGACCTCGCCGACCGACGGGTGGTTCTCGGCGAGCTCGCGCAGCCCGGGGCCGAGGACCGTCTCGCCGATGTGGGCGGCGTTCTCGATGACCTTCTCGTCCTCCATGACCCGGATGGTGGCGACGGCGGCGGCGCAGGCCAGCGGGTGACCGGAGTAGGTGAGTCCGCCCGGGTAGGGGCGGGTCTCGAAGGTCGCGGCGATCTCGGCGTTGATGGCGACGCCGCCGAGCGGTACGTAACCGGAGTTGACGCCCTTGGCGAAGGTCATCAGGTCCGGTGTGACGTCGAAGTGGTCGGCGGCGAACCACTTGCCGGTGCGCCCGAAGCCGGCCATGACCTCGTCGAGCACGAAGACGATCCCGTACCGGTCGCAGATCTCGCGGACCCCGGCGAGGTAGCCGGGCGGCGGCGTCATGATGCCGGCCGTGCCCGGGACGGTCTCCAGGATGATCGCGGCGATGGTCGAGGGGCCCTCGAAGGCGAGGGTGTCCTCCAGGTGCTGGAGCGCGCGGGCGCACTCCTCCGCCTCGGTCTCGGCGTAGAAGGGGGAGCGGTAGAGGAACGGCGCCCAGAACCGCACGACCCCGGCCGAGCCGTTGTCGGACGGCCAGCGGCGCGGGTCGCCGGTGAGGTTGATCGCGGTGGAGGTGGCACCGTGGTACGAGCGGTAGGCGGAGAGCACCTTCGTGCGGCCGGTGTGCAGCCGGGCCATCCGGACGGCGTTCTCGACGGCCTCGGCACCGCCGTTGGTGAAGAAGATCTTGTCCAGGGCGCCGGGGGTGCGCTCGGCGATGAGGCGTGCGGCCTCGGAGCGCGACTCGATGGCGAAGGCGGGCGCGAAGGTCGTCATCTTCGCCGCCTGCTCCTGGATCGCGGCGACGACGGCGGGGTGCTGGTAGCCGATGTTCGTGTAGACGAGGCCACTGGTGAAGTCGAGGTAGCGGTTGCCGTCGTAGTCCCAGAAGTACGCCCCCTCGGCGCCGGCGACGGCGAGCGGGTCGATCAGGCCCTGGGCGGACCAGGAGTGGAACACATGCGCACGGTCGGCGGCCTTCACGGCCGCCCCGGCGGCGGAGTCGACAGGGGGATGAGGGGTCATGCGGGGAGCGTAGGCGGCGGGAGGCGCCGCCCGGTATGGCCACCTTGTACGGCGTGGGCCGCCTGGTTCGGCAGGGTGTCGGGTCGGCACGGGACCCGAACGACATTGACAGCATGTTGTCGAAGTGACAACATGTTGCCATAAGCGTTCTTCCGTCGAGGAGGCCCGTCATGACCCGCAGGACCGCATACCTGGCCGTGTACGACACCTACGCCGACTGGGAGACCGGGCACACCACCGCGCACCTCGCCCAGAACGGCTTCACCGTTCGCTCGGTGGGCCCCACCACCGACCCCGTCACCAGCATGGGCGGGCTGACCGTCCGGCCCGATCTGGCCCTCCACGGTCTGCGTCCCGAGGACGCCGAGCTGCTGATCCTGCCGGGCGCCGCGCTCTGGGACTCCGGTGACGCGCTCGCCCCCTTCGCCCGCACCGCGCGCGCCTTCCTCGACGCGGGCGTGCCGGTCGCCGCGATCTGCGGGGCGACGGCGGGACTGGCCCGCGAGGGGCTGCTCGACGGGCGGAAGCACACGAGCGCGGTCTCCTTCTATCTGGCGGCGACCGGCTACGCGGGCGGCGAGCACTACGTCGACGCCGACGCCGTGACCGACGGCGACCTGATCACCGCCGGACCGACCGAACCCGTCGCGTTCGCCCGCGAGGTCTTCGCCCGGCTCGGGGTGTACGAGGGGAAGAAGCTCGACGCCTGGTACCAGCTCTTCCACGACTCGGACCCGAGCGCCTACGAGGTGCTGAACGGATGAGCCACGAGGAACAGGACCGGCTGAGCCGGACCGCCCTCACGGTCTTCCGGCTCAACGGCCAGTTCCTCTCCGTGGCGGAGGGGCTGGCCCGCCCGGCCGGGCTGACCGCCGCCTGGTGGCAGGTGCTCGGTGCCGTGGTGGGCGATCCGCTGCCGGTCTCCGGGATCGCCCGGGCCATGGGCATCTCCCGGCAGGCCGTGCAGCGCATCGCCGATCTACTGGTGGACAAGGGCCTCGCGGAGTACGCCGCCAACCCGGCGCACCGCCGCGCGAAACTGCTCCGGCCCACCCCGCGGGGGCGCGCGGCGATGGCCCGGATCAACCCGGGGCACGCGGAGTTCGCCGCCCGGCTGGCCTCGGAGCTGGGCCCGGAGGAGTCCGCCGAGACGGTCCGTGTCCTGGAACGCCTGTCCCGGGTACTGGATGCGATGGACCCACCCCGCGACCCCGGCGCCCCCACGCCGTCCGGCGGCTGAGGACGGAGCCCCGGCCCCGCACCGGCGGGCCGGGCCGCGCCGCTATTCTCGTCCCCGTCCGGCGTGTCGCCGTACGGGGGAGGACTGCACACCATGGAGAAGCTCGGGTCCGCCGATCCGCAGCGCATCGGCGCCTACCGTCTGCTGGGCCGGCTCGGCGCGGGCGGCATGGGCCAGGTGTATCTGGCCCGCTCCGACCGGGGACGCACGGTCGCGCTGAAGCTCGTACGGGAAGAGCTCGCCGTCCGGCAGGAGTTCCGCGACCGGTTCCGGCAGGAGGTGCGGGCCGCCCGCCGGGTCGGCTCCACCTGGACCGCCCCCGTGCTGGACGCCGACACCGAGGCCGATGTGCCCTGGGTCGCCACCGGGTACGTCGCGGGGCCCTCCCTCCACGCCACCGTCACGGGCCACGCGAGCGCCTCGGCCGAAGCGGCTCCGGGAGCGTACGGCCCCCTGCCTGAACGATCCGTCCGCATCCTGGGTGCCGGTCTCGCCCACGCCCTGAAGGCCATTCACACCGCCGGGCTGATCCACCGCGACCTCAAGCCGTCCAACATCCTGCTCACGATCGACGGCCCGCGCGTCATCGACTTCGGGATAGCCCGGGCCCTCGACACCGTCGCCGACAGCGGTCTCACCCGCACCGGCGCGCTGATCGGCTCGCCCGGCTTCATGGCGCCCGAGCAGGTGCGGGGCGAGCGGGTGACCGCCGCGTGCGACGTGTTCTGTCTGGGCGCGGTGCTGGCGTACGCCTCGACCGGACGGCTCCCGTTCGGCGCGGCGGCCAACGAGGTGCACGCCCTGCTGTTCCGGATCGCGCAGGAGGACCCCGACCTGTCCGGGGTGCCGACCGGGCTCGTCGATCTGGTCAGGACCTGCCTCCACAAGGAGCCGGCGGCCCGCCCGACGACGGACGACATCCTGGCCCTGCTGGACCGGGGCGACAGCGCCGAACCCTGGCTGCCGGGCGCGCTCCTCGCCCAGCTCGGCCGGCACGCGGTGGAACTGCTGGACTCCGAGGACCCGGAGGACGCGCCCCCGCCGGCGGAGCCCCAGGACGCGGTGCCGTCCGACGCCGTGCCCGAGGACGCGGTGCCGTCCGACGCGCCGCAGGACGCGGTGCCGGGCGGCGCGGCCCCGGGTGCGCCGGTCCCGAATGCCGAGGCCGCCGCGCCGACCACGCCCCTCGTCCCGCTGAAGAAGCCCGCGCCCGCCCTCCCGGCGCCCGGGCCGACGGTGGTCGGCCCGCCCCCGGCCGTGGCGGCGTCCCCGGCGACTCCGCCCCCGGCGACTCCGCCCCCCGCGACCCCGGCCCCTGCGACTCCGCCCCCCGCAGCCCCCACTCCCACGGCGCCCGCCCCCGGGTACGGCTACCCGCAGCAGCCCGCCCAGCCGTACCCGGTGCAGGGCTACGGCTACCCGCAGCAGCAGAACACCGCTCCCGGTTACGGCCATCCGCAGCAGCAGAACACTGCCCCCGGTTACGGCTATCCGCAGCAGCCCGGCCCCAACGCGGGCTATCCGTCCGGGTATTCGCAGCAGCCGGGTGCCAACCAGGGCGGGCCGTACGGCTATCCGCAGCCCGGTTTCGGGCCCACGCCCCCGTACGGCCCCGTCCCGCCGGGCGGCGCCCCGCAGCCCGCCCCCGCTCCCGCCCGCCGGAGCACGGGGTCGACCGTCGCGCTCGTAGTGATCGCCGTGCTGGTCGCCATCGGGGCCGGCGGCTCGGTCTACGCGCTGATGAACGAACACGGCGGCAAGCCCACGGCGTCCCCGACCCGTTCGAGCGGCCCGTCCCCCTCGGACGACGCCTCCGACTCGCCCTCCCCCGACGGCAGCCAGGACCCCTCGCCCAGCGACGACGCACAGAACGGCGACGAGAAGGGCGCGATCCCCAAGGACTACCTCGGCACCTGGTCCGGCAGCATCGACAACGCCAACGGCCACTCCACCCGCGAACTGGTCATCCGGCAGGGCCAGGTCGGTGACCCCGTCCTCACCCTGACCGCCGAAGGCCCGCTGGCCACGGGCGGCACCTACCGCTGCGTCTTCGAGGCGGACCTCGCCACCGAGCCGTCCGACGGAGGCCCGGTCAGCCTCGGGCCGTCCTCGGTGACGCTCGGCGAGCCCATGGCGTCCTGCACGCCCGGCAGTTCCACCTTGCTCACCCTTCTCCCGGACGGCACCCTCAGCCGCGAGAACACCACCACCGGCGAGAAGCTCACGTACACGAAGTCCGGCTGAGCGGGCCGGGCCGCCCGCCCCCCGTATATGTGCGCAACCTGTGAAGGACATGCCATACGCTGCACCCCTGGGCCGCGCCCCGGTGCTTCACTCCGGACGCCGTGCGGCCCTCTTTCACTGTGGGGGTAGACAGCACATGCGTACGCGCAGAATCTCCACCGCGACCTCGGTCGCGGTCCTGTTCAGCTCGGTCGTCCTGGTCGGCGGCGCGGCGAATCCCGCCGCCGCCGACTCCAGCAAAATCCTTTCCGCGAAGTCCGTCGGCGACGTCGTCGCGGACGGGGTGCACCAGCACGTCTTCATCAGCGACCCGGAGGGCGGCAAGGTCCTCGTCGCCGACTACAGCGGTGCGGTCGTCGCGACGCTGCCGTCGCTGCCCGGGGTGACCGGCCTCGATCTGTCCGCCGACTCCGGCACGCTCTACGCCGCCGTCCCGGGCGCCGACGCCATCGTCACGATCGACACGGCGGCGCTCAAGGAGTCCGCCCGGTACGCCACCGGCGAGGGCACCGACCCCAAGTACCCGGCCCTGGCGGGCGGCAAGCTCTGGTTCGGCTACGGCTCGGCCGGCGCGGGCCAGATAGGTTCGCTCGACCTGACCGGCCCGGAGCCGGTCGTGGCCCTCGGCCAGGAGACGGACGGCACCTGGTACGCGGCGCCGACGCTGGCCTCCACGCCCGGCGCACCCGATGTGCTGGCCGCCGGGATCCAGGGCCAGAGCCCGGTGCAGCTGGCGGTGTACGACGTCGGCTCGGGCACGGCCGACCGGACCGCCGCGACCAGCACGGACGGGAGCAACCTGTCCGACCTCGCGCTCAGCCCGGACGGCACCCAGCTGGTGGTGGCCAGCGGCTACCCGTACCACCACCAGTCCTACGGCACATCGGACCTGAAGCCCGGGATCGCCTATCCCTCCGACGCGTACCCCAACGCCGTCGCCATCGCGCCGAACGGCACGGTCGCCGCCGGCATCTCCGGCTGGTACGAGCCCGATGTCTACGTCTACAAGCAGGGCTCCACCGCGAAGCCGGTGCGGACCTACGACTTCCCCAACACCGGGAACAGCAGCGGCTCGGACACCCTCGACCCCGGCGGGCTGGCCTGGGCGCCGGACACCAGCCGGCTGTTCGCCGTGACGGTGAACAGCAACGGCGTCCGCTCGCTGCGGGTGCTCACCGACCCCGTCAGGTCCGTGACCTCGGTGACCGTCACCGCCCCGGCGAAGGCGACGCGCGGCAAGAAGCTCACGGTCACCGGCAAGGCGGCGTCCAACGCGGCGTTCCCGGCCGGGGCCAAGGCGACCGTGACACGGACCGACGTCGAGTCGCCCAAGGGCAGGGCGCTGCCCGCCGTGGCGCTGAAGTCCAACGGCACGTTCTCCTTCACCGACACCCCGCCCGCCGGCGGCACGGTCACCTACAAGGTGTCGTACGCCGGGGACGCCCTCCACTCCCCGGGCGCGGGCTCCGCCAAGGTCGCCGTCTCCCGCGCGACCCCCTCGCTGACCCTGAACCGCAACAAGGCGGTGTACGCGTACGGCACCGACGTGTCGTTCACCGCGCACCTCGGCTCGACGTACAAGAACCGCACCGTCGAGCTGTGGGCGGACCCGTACGGCACGGACAAGCCCAAGAAGCTGGTGAAGACCGGCAAGGTCAACTCCAAGGGCAATCTGTCCGCCACGGTCGACATGACCCGGGACACCACCGTCACCGCCGTCTTCAAGGGCGACGCCCGCTACGCGTCCCGGACGGTCAAGTCCACGGCCTACGCCAAGGTCAAGGTCTCGACCACCGTCGCCAAGCAGTACCGCACGGCCAAGATCGGCTCGCGGTCGTACGCGTACTTCCACAAGAAGACCAACCCCGTCTTCACCACGAAGATGAGCTACCACAAAAACCGCTCGTTCCGCCTGGCGATGCAGTTCTACTACCAGGGGACCTGGTACGACGCGGGCTCGCAGTACTTCAAGCTCGGCACCGGCGGCAAGACCGATGTGACGCTGACGGGCACCCATGACACCGGCTACCGCATGCGGATCCGCGCCTCCTATCTGGACGGCTCCTCCGGCGACAACGTGAACACGACCACGCACGGCGCCTGGAAGTACTTCATCTTCACCAAGTGACCCCTCTCCGGAGCTAGTAGACGAGCGGCTTCACCGACATCAGCAGGTGCTGGTGCGCCGGCTGTGCGGTGACGCCGCTCGTCCCCGCCAGCGCGTCCCCGTGGTCGGCGTGTCCGGTCACCATGGCGCGCTGCCCCGGTCCCATCAGCTGGAACCGGACGACCGGCGAGTCGAACGAGGCCAGCGCGTCCATCAGGTACGCCGGGTTGAAGGCGACCGTCATCCCGTCGGTCCCCGCCAGCACGGCGGGCAGGCGCTGCGACGCCACGTCGTCCTCGTAACCCGCCTGCAGCAGCACGGAGTCCGGGCCGAAGGCGAACTGCAGCGGGCTGTTGTTGTCCGCCACCACCGAGACCCGCTTCACCGCCTCGACCAGCGGCTCGCGGTCGGTCACCGCCGTCACCGGGTCGGCCAGCGCGAACAGCTTGTCGTGCCGGGGCAGCCGGCCGTCGAGCAGCCGGACCGTGGTGCGCATGCCCTCCCGCTCGAACCCCGCCGAACCGCCGTCGAGCGCGAGGCGCACACTGCCCGCGCCGCCGAAGGAGCGGGCGATCTCGGAGAGTCTGCGGGCGGCGACGACGACATCGGCCGAGACGCCCGCCGTCCCGGGCTTCCAGCCCAGGGTGCGCACGGCGAAGCGGTAGCGGTCGGTGGCCGCCAGGGTCATCCGGTCACCGTCGAGCCCCAGCCGGATCCCGGTCAGCGTCGGCAGGGTGTCGTCCCGGCCGGCCGCCACTGTCACATCGGCCACGGCCGCCGCGAACTCCTGCGCGTCCACCGACCCGAGCACGTCCGGCAGCGGTGGCAGGGACGGGTAGTCGTCGAGCGGGAGCACCGACAGGCCGAAGCCCGCGCCGCCGCCCGTCACCGTGAACCGGGAGCCCTCCACCGCGCACTCCACCGGCCCCTCGGGCAGCACCCGGCACACATCCAGCAGCCGCCGGCCCATGACCAGCACCCTGCCCGGCCGGACGGCCGTGGCCGCCACCTCGATGCGGGCGGACGCCTCGTAGTCGAGACCGGAGACGGCGAGCCGGCCGTCCGCCGCCTCCAGCAGCAGACCGCCCAGCACGGGGACGGGGGAGCGGGTCGGCAGCACACGGGCCGCCCAGGCCACGGCGTCCGCCAGTGCGCCGCGCTCGATACGGAACTCCATGGGGGTGACCTCTCCTTGTGCGCCGACGATCCCTACGGATACGACGCTAAGGGTCACCACTGACAACGCGCGGAGGGTGCGGTTGCGGCCGACGACAGCGGCCACCCCCGTGGGCCGATGCCGTCGTCCCCCGTGCCTCTCCCCCGAAAGGCCCGCAACCGCGTTCGGACTCTAGAGGGCTGGGTAGGCGCCGGGAAAGATTCGGTCCGCACGGTGTGGACCGCCTCGGGTATCAGTTCGCACAGCCGGGGCCGTTACGCTGCACTCCGGTCAGGGCGGGAGCGGGGGAGATGTGCACGCGCGGAGGCGGGCCGACGACGTCATCCGGATGAACGGACTGGCCAGGACCGGCGGTTCGAAGGAGCTGCTGCGCTGGGTGTCCGGCCGCGCCGAGGGCTGGGCGGGCCTGGTCGACGGCGACGGCTCGGTGCTGCACGGCGTCGCCCGGGTGCCGGAACGGACGAGCGCCGCCGCAGCCGCCCTCGCGTCCTCGGGGGCCAGGGAACTGACGGCGCTCGGCGCCCGTTCCCTCTCCGTAGACCAAGGACCGCACACCGCGCTGATGTTCTCCCTGGACGGACCGGCGGACGTCCCCCCGCCGGTCCTCGCGGTGGTCGCCCGGCGCCCGCTGCCGGCCGGGCTGGCCACCCTCCTCGCCGACGCGGCCCTGCCCCTGACGATGTGCTGGGCGGCCGAGAGCGTCGAGCGCAAGCGCCGCCGCGTCGATCTGGCGGAGTCGCGCGGCCGGGAGGCGGTCCTGCATCTGCTCATGACGGGCCAGTTGTCGATCGCGCACCAGGTGGCCGGGGCGCTCAGGCCCAGCCTGCCCGACCCCGTCCGGGTCTGCGTCGTCGAGTGCCCGGGCCGAGGCCGCGACGAGGTGGCCCGGGTCTGCGCGGACCTGTCCGGCGGCCGGTCCTGGATCGTGCGCTGCCCGGTCTACGCCCGCCATCTGATCCTCGTCGTACCGGCGGGCCCCGACCCGGCCGACGAGCGGCTGGGGCCCGAGGTCGCCTCGGTGGTGGACGACTGCGTCGTCGGGATCAGCGAGGACGTGCCGCTGGCCGACACCGCGACCGCGTACCGCCAGGCCTTCCACGCGCTGGCCGTGGCCCGGGGTCTCGCGGAGCGGCACGCCCGCTTCGGCGCCGCCCCGGAACCGGCGCTGGTGGCCGGTGCCGAGGGCGCCCGGTGGGCCGACGCGCTGCTGGCCCCGCTGCTGACGCATCTGCCGCGCCGCAGCCAGGACCCGGGGAGCCAGGAGCTCGCGGCCACCCTCGCCTCCTGGCTGGCCTTCTCCTCGCACGCCACCGAGCATCTGAAGATCCACCGCAACACCCTGGCCGCCCGGCTGCGGCTGATCGGCGAGGTGCTGGGCCTGGATCTGCACCGGGTCGCCGACCAGGCGGCGCTGGACCTCGCCCTGCGCGTCCGCGCCACGCCCGCCCTGCCCCGGCGGGCGGAGACGGCAGCGGCGGCCTCGCCCGCGCTGTCGCCGGACGCGCTCCTGCGGCTGCCGGCGATGCGTTCCTGGGCGGTCCAGCAACTGCGCCCGCTCGATCTCGCGGCGGCGGGCGGCGGCGGGGCCGACCCGCACACCACCCTGCGTACCTGGCTGGCGCACGAGGCGCAGATCGGGCCCGCCGCCGAGGCGCTGGACATTTCCGTGCCGGGGCTGCGCAAGCGGCTGACCCGGCTGGAGACGGTGCTCGGGCGCTCGCTGCTGCGGCCGCCGAGCGCGCGCTACGACCTGTGGCTGGCCTTCCGGTCACTGGACCTCACGGAGGGCGGACAGCCGTACGGGGGGCGCCCCCGGCCGTGAGGCCGGACGCACCCCCCGTACGACGGGAGTCCAGCCGGTCAGCAGCTGAGGTTGGAGCCGGGCGTGGTGCCGAGGATCGACACGAACGCCTGGTACTTGTCGATACGGCTCTGCACCTGGGCGGGGTTGCCGCCGTTGCACTCGATCGAGCCGTTGATGGAGCGGATCGTCTCACCGAATCCGGCGCCGTTCACGATGGCGTTGTGCGCGGTCATGGTGCCGGGGCCGTTCTGGGTGTTCCAGTACCAGAGGCCGGTCTTCCAGGCCACGGCCGCGTCCTGCTCGACCAGGTAGGGGTTGCCCAGCAGGTCGATGCCGAGCGCGTCGCCCGCGGCCTTGTAGTTGAAGTTCCAGCTGAGCTGGATCGGACCGCGTCCGTAGTACGCGGCCTGGCCGGCGGGGCAGCCGTAGGGCTGGCTGCTGTCGCAGTAGTGCGGGTAGTTGGCGGTGTTCTGCTCGACGATGTAGACCAGTCCGCCGGTCTCGTGGCTGACGTTGGCGAGGAAGGCGGCGGCCTCCTGCTTCTTCACCGTGTCGCTGCCGGTGTTGGCGAAGCCCGGGTAGGCGTCCAGGGCGGCGACGAGACCGCTGTAGGTGTAGAAGGAGTTCCGGCCCGGGAACATCTGGTTGAACTGCGCCTCGCTGACCACGAAGTCGGAGGACGAACCGGGGTCACCCGGGTCCGTGCCGCCGCCGCCACAACTGCCCTGATCGGCCCAGACGTCGGAGCTGCCGGGCGTCTCGTTCTGGGTCCACCACTTGGCGGTCCAGTTGTGCCCGTTGTACGAGGCGGCGCCGCCGCCCGTGTAGACGGACGAGGAGTTCCAGGGGGCCGCGCACTCGGCGGCCGATGCGGTGCTCGGGAGAATGACGACCATTGCGACGACCGCGCCCAGCGCGGCGAGCAGGCCCAGAATGCGTCGGATCATCTGAACACTCCTTCGGCGCGGCGCACCGACATGTCGGTGCGCCGCCATGGGGGGTGGACGTCACTCAAGCGGTGTTGGTCTGGACCTGTCAAGGTCTAGACCATCGCAAAAATACGGCCCCGCCGGACCGTTCCCGGCCGCCCCCGCACAGGGATGCGCGGCCGAGAGCGCTCTCAACAGCGGCAATTGCGGACGCCGGCAGTCCGGATCACCCCGGAACGCACGACGGGCCCGAAGGTAAAACCTTCGGGCCCGTCCAGCATGCGGGACGGCGGACTGTCCGGCCGTTCAGTCCCGTCGTTCCCGACTTGTCGTCAACAGGTCAGCCCCGAACCCGGGTCGACCCCGACGACTCCCGTGATCCGTTCGTACTTGGCCACGCGCGCCGCCACCGACTCCGGGTTGCCGCCGTCGCACTCCAGCGAGCCGTTGAGCGAGCGGATCGTCTCGCCGAAGCCCGCGCCGCCCACCATCGCGTCGTGCGAGGTCATCGTCCCGGGCCCGTTCTGGGTGTTCCAGTACCAGAGCGCGGTCTGCCAGGCGACCGACGGATCCCGCTCGACCAGCCAGGGATCGTTCAACAGGTCCAGGCCCAGCGCGTCCCCCGCCGCCTTGTAGTTGAAGTTCCAGCTGAACATGATCGGCCCGCGCCCGTAGTACGCGGACCGACCGGCCGGGCAGCCGAAGGGCTGGCTGTAGTCGCACTTGATCCAGTAGTTGGCCTCGTTGATCTCCTTCACGTACCGCAGACCGACCGACTCGAAGTCGGCGTGCGTCAGGAAGGCCGCCGCCTCCCGGCTCCGCGTCGCCTCGGTCCCGGTGTTCGCGAAGCGCGGATAGGCGTGCAGGGCGTCGATCAGGCCCTGGTACGTGTAGAAGGGGGCGCGCTCCGGGAAGATCTCGTCGAACTCCGCCTCGCTGATCACGAAGTCGGAGACGCCGCCGGTACAGGCGCCCCGGTCCTCCCAGACGGTGGTGGCGCCCGGATTCTCGTTCCGCGTCCACCACTTGGCCGTCCAGTTGCGGCCGTGGTGCGAGACGCTGCCACCGGCCGTGTAGGTGGTGGACGCGCTCCACAGGGGCGCGCACCGCTCTGCGGCGGCGGACACGGGGGCCGCGTGCGCGGCTCCGGGGAGGAAGGCCGCCATCGCGATGACGGCACTCAGGACGGTCGACATGCTCTTGAAGCGGTTCAGCGCTGCTCACTCCTTCGGCAGGACGGGGCATGGCGCGCCGCACCCCTCGGCGGGCGGGCCGTCCGGGCATCCCGACACCCAACCCCGATTGGTCTGGACCTGTCAAGGCGCGACCAACTGCGGTCTGAACGAAGCCCGTTGGCCACCCCGCAGCCATCTGCCCGCCCGCCGGCACCCCTACGGTGACCCGCACGCGAACCCGTACAGGTGTCCGACAGTCAGGGGGACCGGGCCATGGAATGGTTCAGCGCCGAGAACGTCGTGGCCGTGGCGACCGCCGTCCTGGGCGTCCTCGCCTCCATCGGTGTCCTCTGGTACGAACGCCGCGTACCCCGCCGCAAGCGCATCGGCTACCGGGTGCAGATGGACACCCCGATCGGCGGCGATGCCGGCCAGGGGCGGGCCAATGTGCGGCTCGGGCTCTTCGACGAGACCCCGGGCATGGCGGATGCCACCCTCGTCCTGCTCCGCGTCGAGAACGACGGCTCGCAGTCCATCGCACGCGGCGACTACACCGGCCCCGACGAGCAGCTGCACGGTCTGGTAGTCGAGTTCACCGACCGCCGGGTGCGCGGCATCGCCGTCACCCACTCCCCCGGCGCCGACCACCTCATGGACCACTTCACCCCGTCCGCCGGGCTGCGCGAGAGCGGCTCCCTCATCCGGCTGCCGCGCGTCCCGCTCAACCGGGGCGAGCACTTCAAACTCCTGGTCCTGCTCACCGGTTCGCGCGTGGGCAGCCCCATCCGGATCACCGGCGGCATCCGGGACGGCGAGGTGCGGACCAACACCGCGGCCCGCCCGGACGAGAAGCCCCCGCTGTTCGGCCGGGCCGCCCGGTTCATCACCGTGGCCCTGACCGTCTGCGTGATCACCCTGGCCACGATCATCCTGGTACGGGACGAGACCCGGCCCCCGATCGGCTGCGCCCGGGGCGAGCTGACCGTCACCGGCTCCACCTCCTTCAAGCCCGTCCTGGACGAACTGGCGCAGAAGTACGCGGCGGCGTGCGAGGGGGCCACCGTCACCGTGGACGCGCACGGCAGCACCGCCGGGATACGCGAACTGGCGGAACGGGGCGCCGCAGCCGGGAAGTCCGGCTCCCCCGCGCTGGTCGCCCTCTCCGACGGCCCGAAGCCGAGCGGCTTCCCGCAGCTGCGCGAGAGCCGCGTCGCCGTCTCGCTCTTCCGCCTCGTCGTCAACGACCGGGTGCCGCTGAGGAATCTGACCCTCGACACCGTCCGGGGCATCTACCGGGGCGACATCAGCAACTGGCGGCAGCTCGGCGGCCCCGACCTGCCCGTGCTGCTGGTCAGCAGGGACGCCAACTCCGGCACCCGCGAGGTCTTCCAGCGCCGGGTCCTGGGCCGCAACGAACCCGCCCAGTCCTCCCGCGACTGCACCACGAAGGACGACCCGCGGGCCCCGGTGATCCGCTGCGAACTCGACTCCACCGACCAGGTCCTGACCGAGGTCGGCCGGCTCCCCGGCGCGATCGGCTACAGCGAAATGCGCTCCGGCACCAAGCCGACCGGTGCGCACCAGCTCGCGATCGACGGGGCCACCCCGTCCGCCGACACGATCGCGACCAGCAGCTATCCGTACCGGGAGATCGAGTACGCGTACACCTACGGCAGCCCGCCCGCCGACTCGCTGGCCTCCAGCTTTCTCGCCTATCTCGGCCGGGGCAGCGGCCAGGACGTCGTACGGACCCACGGCCACCTGCCGTGCGCGACACCGGAGGGGCTGCGGATCTGCGGGGAGAACTGAGTCCGGGCAGTCCGGGCACAGGGAAGGGCCGGGGCGCACGCGCCCCGGCCCTTCCGGCTGCTCTTCGCTCTTCCCGGCCGCTCGCAGGCGGCTGCCCGCAAGCAGCGGCCTACAGGAAGGAGTTGATCTCGATGGTCTCGGTCCGGCCGGGGCCGACGCCGATAGCGGAGATCGGGGCGCCGGACATCTCCTCCAGCGCCTTCACGTACGCCTGCGCGTTCTTCGGCAGGTCGGAGAACGTCTTGGCCTTGGTGATGTCCTCGGACCAGCCCGGCAGGTTCTCGTAGATCGGCTTCGCGTGGTGGAAGTCGGTCTGGTTGTAGGGCAGCTCCTCGACGCGCTTCCCGTCGATCTCGTACGCCACGCAGACCGGGATCTGCTCCCAGCCGGTGAGGACGTCGAGCTTGGTGAGGAAGAAGTCGGTCAGGCCGTTGACCCGGGTCGCGTACCGCGCGATCGGGGCGTCGAACCAGCCGCAGCGGCGGTCACGGCCGGTGGTGACACCGCGCTCGCCACCGATCCGGCGCAGCGCCTCGCCGTCCTCGTCGAGCAGCTCCGTCGGGAACGGGCCGGCGCCGACGCGGGTGGTGTAGGCCTTGAGGATGCCGATGACCCGGCTGATCTTGGTCGGACCCACGCCGGCACCGGTGCAGGCGCCGCCCGCGGTCGGGTTCGACGAGGTGACGAAGGGGTACGTGCCGTGGTCGACGTCGAGCAGCGTGCCCTGACCGCCCTCGAAGAGGACGACCTTGCCCGCGTCGATGGCGTCGTTCAGGATCAGCGAGGTGTCGGCGACGAAGGGCTTGATCTGCTCCGCGTACTGGAGCATGTCCTCGACGACCTTGCCGGCCTCGATGGCCCGCCGGTTGAAGACCTTGGCCAGAAGCTGGTTCTTCTGCTCCAGGGCCGCCTCGACCTTCTGCTCCAGGATCGACTCGTCGTAGAGGTCCTGGACGCGGATGCCGACCCGGTTGATCTTGTCGGCGTACGTCGGGCCGATGCCGCGCCCGGTCGTGCCGATCTTGCGCTTCCCGAGGAAGCGTTCCGTCACCTTGTCGACGGTGACGTTGTACGGGGTGATCAAATGAGCGTTACCGCTGATCAGCAGCTTGGACGTGTCCACGCCGCGGTCGTTCAGCCCACTCAGCTCGGAGAGCAGGACCGCCGGGTCGACGACGACACCGTTACCGATGACCGGGGTACACCCCGGTGAAAGGATTCCGGAGGGGAGGAGATGCAGTGCGTACTTCTGGTCACCGACGACCACCGTGTGGCCGGCATTGTTGCCGCCCTGGTAGCGCACCACATAGTCCACGGATCCACCGAGGAGGTCGGTGGCCTTTCCCTTGCCCTCGTCACCCCACTGAGCACCGAGCAGCACAAGTGCGGGCACAGGCGTACACCCCTTCCGGGCGGGGCATGTCCAAGGTCAGGGGGCGTACGCAAACGTCGTACATGCCGTACGACGCTGTACGGCAAAGCCTGAACCGTCGAACCGGGTGCCCCGGAATAGACGAAGCCCCTGGCGCAATAGCGCAAGGGGCTCTTGCACCAAGATGCTACCCGAGGAAGGACCGAGGTGTCGGCTGCCCAGCCCCCCGGTAACGGTGCGCCCCATTTGCTGGTGGTGATCGATCCGGTCGCCCGCCGGACGGACGGCGAGTCCGTGCGGATCGCGAAAGACGTGCTCAGCGCTGGTTCGCACGCCAAAATCTGCCTCCCGGACAGCCCCGGGGAGTTCGCCCGCGCCCTGTCCCGGCGGGGCGGCCGGCGGCCGGTGGTGATCGGTGACGACCGGGCGCTGCGGCGCGCCGTGGCCCTGCTGCACCGGGAGCGGGAACCAGCCATGAGCGCGCTCTCGCTGATCCCGGTCGGCGCGGCGGCGGCCCTGGAGCTCGCCCACTCGTTCGGTGTGCCGGCGGGCGCGGTGGCGGCGGCGCGCACGGCCCTGGACGGTGCGGTGCGCCGGCTGGACCTGCTGGTGGACGACAGCGACGGCGTCGTCCTCGGCGCTCTGCGCATCCCGGCCCTGAGCGGCGCCCCGGGCACCCGTGCGGACCGCGCGGGCGTCACGGCGGTCTGGGACACCTGCCGCTCCCTGGTCCGCACCCTGGTCCGCCCGGCCCCCTCGGACCCGCCCGCCGCCCCGCACACCCACCGGCTGCGCGTCGAGGCCGACGGCATCGTCCTGAACGACCTGGACCGCCCGGTCGCCTCGGTGACGGTGACCTCCCGCTGCGGCGACGAGGGGCTGGCCGAGGTGACGATCCACGCCCCGGACGGCGCCCCGGTCACCACGGAGGCCAAGGCCGTCACGGTCTCCGGCGCTGACTTCCGCTACCGCGCGGACATACAGGTCGGCGGCCCGGTGCGGACCCGGACGTGGACGGTACGGGCGGGGGCGTGGGGGCTGGTGCTTCCGGTGACGGCCCAGGGGTAGCGCGGGCCGGGTCCGCCCGCACGCGGAGCGCCGCCGGGCGGAGCCGTCAGACCCCCCGCGACTCCTCGGCCACCGGCAGGTCGAGGGTCTTGCGGTGCTCCTCCCAGCGGCCCATCAGGGCGCCCAGCTCACTCTGCAGGAACTCGAAGAACGCCGCCGTCTCGGCCAGCCGGGCGCCGGCCGGGGTGTGTTCGCCCAGGGTGCGGGCGCCCTCCTTGAGGGTGCGCTCCCAGCGGGTGAGGACCTGGTCGCGGCTGGCGAAGGTGGTGTACCAGATCTCGTTGTGCAGGCGGTAGCGGTCCCGGCGCGAGCCCGGGTCCCGCTCGCGGCCGACCATGCTGACCTGCGTGAGGTAGTTGATCGCGCCGGACACGGCGGCCGGGCTGATCTGGAGGGCCAGGGCGAGCTCCGCCGAGGTCATCGAGGCGTCGTCGTCGGCGAGGAGCGCCGCGAAGACCCGGGACGCCATCCGCTGCATGCCCGCCTCGGTCATCTCGGACGCGAACCGCTCGACGAACCGCGAGACCGCCTCCGCGTCCCTTCCCGCGCTCCCCTGGACGGCGTCCTGCGGCTCGCGTGCGCCCTCTGCGGATTCGCTGCTCATCGGCCCCTCGTTCTTCCTGCGCACCTGGCCCGGGTCTGTCACTCATGCGAGTTTATACGCTTCCTTAATTTCACAAGTTTGTGAAAGTAGCGTACGTTCAGAATCATGACGAAGGCAATCACCGTGGCCGGACTGCACAAGTCGTTCGGCCGGACGCATGCGCTGGACGGGCTCGACCTGACCGTCGAGTCGGGTGAGGTCCACGGCTTTCTCGGGCCGAACGGATCGGGGAAGTCCACCACCATCCGGGTCCTGCTGGGCCTGCTGCGGGCCGACTCCGGCGCCGCCCAGCTACTCGGCCGCGACCCCTGGCGCGACGCGGTGGACCTGCACCGGCGCGTGGCCTACGTCCCCGGGGACGTCACGCTGTGGCGGAACCTCTCCGGCGGCGAGGTGATCGACCTGTACGGGCGGCTGCGCGGCGGCCTGGACGACACCCGCCGCGCCGACCTCGTGGAACGGTTCGAGCTCGACCCGACCAAGAAGGGGCGGACGTACTCGAAGGGCAACCGTCAGAAGGTGGCCCTGGTGGCCGCGTTCGCCTCCGATGTGGACCTGCTGATCCTCGACGAGCCGACCAGCGGGCTCGACCCGCTGATGGAGGAGGTCTTCCAGAGCTGCGTCGCCGAGGAGCGCGACCGGGGGCGCACGGTCCTGCTCTCCAGCCACATCCTCAGCGAGGTCGAGTCGCTCTGCGACCGCGTCAGCATCATCCGCCAGGGGCGGACCGTGGAGTCCGGCTCGCTCGCCGGCCTGCGCCATCTGACGCGGACGAACATCAGCGCCGAGCTGGTGGCCGATCCGGGCGGCCTGGCACAGCTGCCGGGGGTGCACGGCCTCGACATCCGGGGGCGGCGGGTCTCGCTCCAGGTCGACACGGACAAGCTGGACGCCGTCCTCAAGTCGCTCTCCGCGTCCGGGGTCCGGTCGCTGACCAGCACCCCGCCCACGCTGGAGGAGCTCTTCCTGCGGCACTACACGGCGGACGCCGGTCAGGAAGCGGGCCGGGACGCGGGGGTGGCGGCGCGATGACGGCCATGACGATGACGACCGCGGCCGGCGCGCGACGCAGGTCCGGGTCCGGGCAGCTGACGGGCACCTGGACCCTGCTGAGGCTCGCCCTGCGACGGGACCGGATCATCATGCCGGTCTGGGTGATCGTGCTCGGCGGATCCTTCTCCTCCGTCGGGAAGTCCATCTCCTCGCTGTACACGACGGCCGCGGACCGCGCCGAGCTCGCCGCGTCGATGAACGGCAACAGCTCGGTGCGCGCGATGTACGGCCCCGTGTTCGGCGACTCCGTCGGCGGACTCGTCAGCTGGCGCATGGTCGCCTTCGGCGCCGCACTGGCCGCGGTGATGAGCCTGATCGTCGTCGTGCGGCACACCAGGGAGGAAGAGGAGACGGGGCGTCAGGAGATGCTCTCCTCCGCCATGGTGGGGCGCCGCGCCCCGCTCACCGCCGCGCTGCTCGCCGCCCTCGTCGCCAACGCGGCGCTGGCCCTGGTGATCGTGGCCGGGATGACCGGGTCCGGTGCGGGCGGCGCCGGTGCCTGGGCGCTCGCGTCGGCCGTCGCCGGGGTCGGCGCGCTCTTCGCCTGCACCGCCGCGATCGCCGCGCAGTTCACCGAGAGCGCGCGGCTCGCGAAGGGGCTGACCTCGGCGGTGATCGGTGCCGCGTTCGTCCTGAAGGCGGCGGGCGACTCCGCGACGGACGACGGCTCGTCCGTCCTCACCTGGCTCTCCCCCCTCGGCTGGGCGGAGAACGTGCGGCCGTACGCCGCCGAGCGCTGGTGGGTGCTCCTCCTGGTCGCCGGCGCCGCGGCCGTGCAGTGCGCCGCGGCCTACGCGCTGGCCGGGCGCCGCGATGTCGGCATGAGCTTCCTGGCGACGCGGCCGGGGCCCGCCCGGGGCCGGATCTCCACCGCCTTCGGTCTCGCGGTGCGCCTCCAGCGCGGGGCGCTCCTGGGGTGGACGGTGTCGTTCGCCGTGGTCGGCTTCGTCTTCGGCGGACTGACCGGTGGGGCGGCCGATCTCGTCGGGGACAACGAGAAGACCAAGGAGATCTTCGAGCGGATGGGCGGGCAGTCCGGACTCACGGACGCGTTCCTCGCCTCGATGGTCTCCGTGCTCGGCACGGTGGCGGCGCTGTACATCGTCTCCTCGGTGCTGCGGCTGCACGGCGAGGAGACGGCCCAGCGCGCGGAGCCGGTGCTCGCGGCCGGAGTCGGCCGGACCGCCTGGGCGGCCGGCCATCTGCTCATGGCCTTCGGCGGCGCGACCCTGATCATGGCGGCCGGCGGCCTCGGCCTGGCGGCGGGGTACGGACACGGACTCCCCGCCGTGCTCGGCGCCTCCCTGGTGCAACTGCCCGCTGTCTGGCTCCTGGGCGGGACGACGGTCCTGCTGTACGGGGCACTGCCGAAGGCCGCCGCGGCCGGCTGGGGGCTGACCGGGCTCTGCCTGGCGCTCGGCTGGATCGGCCCCGTCCTGGATCTCCCGCAGCCCGTCATGGACCTGTCGCCGTTCACCCACCTCCCGAAGCTGCCGGGGGCGGGCATGGAGTGGGGGCCGGTGGTGCTCCTCACCGCGGTCGCGGCCGTACTGGTGGCAGGCGGCCTGGCGACGCTGCGGCGGCGCGACCTGCTGACCTGAGGGGGCCTCACGGGCTGAGGCCGTCCCGCAGGCCGAGGAGCGGGGCGGGCGGGCAGAGGGGGCCGCCCGCCCCGGTCCTCACACCTCCACGCGCAGCTCCTTCACGCCCCTGATGACATAGCCCGGCTTCCACTCCGGTTCGGCGGCCAGGCGCAGGGCGGGTGCCTTGCGCAGGAGTTCGCCGAAAGAGGTGGTCAGCTCGACCCGGGCCAGCGGCGCGCCCAGACAGAAGTGGATGCCGGCGCCGAAGGTGATGTGGGGGTTGTCCGCGCGGGCGAGGTCCAGGGTGTCCGGGGCGGTGAAGCGGGCCGGGTCGCGGTTGGCGGAGCCGAAGAGCAGGGCGACCTCCGAACCGCGCGGGATGACCGTGCCGTCGATCTCGATGTCGTCCAGGACCCAGCGCTCGAACATCTGGAGCGGGGTGTCGTAGCGCATCAGCTCCTCCACCGCGGTGGACAGCAGCCCGGGGTCGGCCCGCAGGGCGGCCAGCTGCTCGGGGTGGCGCAGCAGGGTCCACCAGCCGTTCGCGGTGGTGTTGACCGTCGCCTCGTGGCCCGCGTTCAGCAGCAGGACGCAGGTGGAGACCATCTCCTGCTCGGTCAGCCGCTCGCCCTCGTCGTGGGCGGCGACGAGCGCGGAGATCAGGTCCGTGCCCGGGTTCGCGCGCCGCTCGGCGATCAGTTCGCGCAGATAGGCGGAGAAGTCCAGGGAGGCGCGGACGGCGGCGCGGGCCGTCTCCTCGGACGGATTGAGCTCGAACATCCCGCAGATCGCGGCCGACCAGGGCCGCAGCGGGGCCCGGTCGGACTCCGGGATGCCGAGCATCTCGGCGATGACGGCGACGGGCAGCGGCTCGGCGACCGCCGTGAGCAGATCGCCGCCGCCCTCGGCGACGAAGTCGTCGACCAGTCCGGCGGCCAGCCGCCGCACGGCCGGGACGAGCTGCTCGACGGTGCGCGGGGTGAACGCCTTGGAGACCAGCCGTCGGATGCGGGTGTGGTCCGGCGGTTCGAGGTCCAGCAGCCCCTGCCCGTTGAGCGTCTCGAAGGGCTCGTGCTCGGGCGGCGGCGGCGTGCGGCCGAACTCCTCGTGTGTGAACCGGTGCAGATACGTCCGGCCCAGCCGCCGGTCGCGCAGCAGCGCCGAGACATCGGCGTAGTGCGGGACGAGCCACTGGCCGGTCGGCTCGAACCAGTGCGCCCGGCCGGTGGCCCGCAGCTCCTCGTAGGCGGGGTACGGATCGGCGACGAACGCCGCTGACCAGGGGTCGAACGGGGCGTCGGGTCCGGGGGCGGTACGCGTGGGCTGGTCCATGGAGCGACGCTAACCGGCCGCCCGCGCCCGGGCCAGCCCTGCCGGGGACCGGCCGTCTCAGGAGGGCGTGACCAGCCGGGCCTCGTAGGCGAACACCGCGGCCTGGGTGCGGTCGCGCAGACCGAGCTTGACCAGGATGCGGCTCACATGGGTCTTGATGGTCGACTCCGCGACCACCAGGTGCGAGGCGATCTCCGCGTTCGACAGGCCCTGGGCGATGAGGACCAGCACCTCCGTCTCGCGCTCGGTGAGGTCGCCGATCTGGGCGAGGGCGGGCGCGCGCGGGGCGGCCGCGAGCTTGGAGAACTCGGTGATCAGCCGTCTGGTGACGGTCGGGGCGAGCAGCGCCTCGCCGGAGGCCACCACCCGTACCCCGTCGGCCAGCTGGCGGGCCGACGCGTCCTTGAGGAGGAAGCCGGACGCCCCGGCGCGCAGCGCCTGGTACACGTACTCGTCGAGGTCGAAGGTGGTGAGCACGAGCACCTTGGCGTCCGCGTCGGCGGCCACGATCTCGCGGGTCGCCTCGATGCCGTTGAGCTCCGGCATGCGGATGTCCATCAGCACCACGTCGGGGCGGAGCGCGGCGACCTGCGCGATGGCCTGGCGGCCGTCGACGGCCTCGCCGACGACCTCGATGCCCGGCATCGCGTTGAGCAGCACCGAGAATCCCTCGCGGACCATCATCTGGTCGTCCACGATCAGGACCCGGATCGGTGCGGCGGCGGGGGTCGTCATACCTGCTCCACGGGGGTGCCGGAGGGGGCGTCGGAGGGGGGCGACTGGACGGGTATGAAGGCCGTGACCTCGTAGCCGCCCTCCGCCGTCGGCTCGGCGGTCATCTCGCCGTTCAGCATCGCGACCCGCTCCCGCATCCCCGTGATCCCGTGCCCGGCCCCGGGTGACGGCTTCACCGGACCGGTCGGCGGGCCGTTGACGACCCGCAGCCCGAGCCCGCCGAGCACATAGCCGATCTCGACCCTCGCGGTGGCGCCGGGCGCATGCCGCAGGGTGTTGCTCAGGGCCTCCTGGATGATCCGGTACGCCGACAGCTCGACGCCCTGCGGCAGCTCACGCACCGCACCGGTCACCGCCTTCTCCGCCGACAGGCCCGCCTCGCCGACGTTGGCGAGCAGCCCGTCCAGCTCGGCCAGCGTCGGCTGCGGGGCGTCCGGCGCCTCGTAGTCCTCGGCCCGTACGACGCCGAGCACCCGGCGCAGCTCGGTGAGGGCTGCAACAGCGTTCTCCCGGATCGTGACGAAGGCCTGCTCCAGCTCGGGCGGCGGGTTCTCCACCCGGTACGGGGCGGCCTCGGCCTGGATCGCGACGACCGACATGTGGTGGGCGACCACGTCGTGCAGCTCACGGGCGATGGTGGTGCGCTCCTCCAGCAGCGTGCGCCGGTCGCGCTCCACCGCCGTCACGGTGCGCTGCACGGTGACCTCGCGCTCCGCCTCCCGCCGGACCTGCACCAGGCTGACCAGGAGCAGGGCGAACGCGGAGGCCACCGCCATCGCCGCGGTGCTCCCCGCGCTGTCCCGGCCGGCGACGTTCTCCAGGAGCGTGCCGCCTACCAGGGTGAGCACCCACATCCAGGCGGCGGTACGGGGCCGGGTCCTGGCCGCGACGACCGACAGCACCACGAGATGCGCGAAGAAGGTGCTCGGTCCCCACGCCTCGTGGCCGTCGCCCAGGACCAGGCTCACCGGCATCAGCGCCATCGACATCCAGAACGCTCCGACCGGCCTGATCAGCGTCATCCCGACACAGGCGGCGGGGAGCAGCCCGGAGAGGAGCACCTCGGCGTTCCCGGTGGCGGCGAACCCCGTCATGAAGGTGATCAGCGCGGCCGCCAGCACCAGCGCGTGCGGAGTCCAGGCGGCCCGCCGCCGCAGCCGCGCCGGCAGCCGCCGGGTCAGCACCCCGTCGGTCCGCATCGGCCCCAGCGGGCGGTAGGCGAACGGGTCACGGAAGAGGTCCTGCCGCAGGTCGCCCATGGCCCCTGAGGCGAGCCGGAGCTCGGGGCTTCTCGTCTTGGTCTCGGTCACGCCTCCACGGTAGGCGGCGGCGCGCGCGGGGTCGTCAGCAGTGATACGGATCCTCGGCCGTCCGTCGCAAGTACTACGCGGGTCCGTCCGGCCCCCCGCGGTGGGGTTTCACCAGGCCAGCTGGGCGATCTCCTCGGCGACCACCGCGCACGCGCCGGCCGCCGGGTCGATCAGCGGGAAGTGCCCGACGTCCGGCAGCAGCGTCAGACCGACGGTCTCGCCCTCCTTGGCCGCCGCGTCCACGAACGCATCGGAGACGGCCTGCGGCACCGTGAGGTCGCTGGTCCCCTGCACCACGGCCGTCGCGATGCCGGTGGGCAGCAGCAGGGCCGGGTCGGCGTGCGCGCTGCGCCCGGCGAAGTCCTCCTCCCGCCCCAGGAACTGCCCGACCGCCCCGGAGCACACGTCCAGCGCGACCGCCGAGGCGAAGTCCGCGATCGGCGCGAGGGCCACCACGCCCCGCAGCGCGGGCGGCCGGGGCAGCCGCCACGGCGAGTCCTCCGGCAGGACGTGCCGGGCGGCGGCCCACAGCGCGAGCTGCCCGCCGGCGGAGTGCCCGGTGACGACGATCCGGCGGGCGTCCGCCGCGGGCAGCTCCCGGGCCAGCAGCTCCGGCAGCGCGTCCAGCGCGGCCGCGACGTCGTCGAAGGTCTCCGGCCAGCGGCCCGCGACCGGGCCCGAGCCGCGCTGCTGCGGGATCTCGCTGCCGCGCCGGTACTCGACGCTGGCGACGGCGAAGCCCCGCCGGGCCAGGAAGTCCGCGAACGGCGACACATGGGCCCGGTCGTAGGGCGCGCGCCACGCCCCGCCGTGCAGGACGACCACGACCGGGGCGCCGGCGCGCCCGTCGCGCGGGGCGTAGAAGTCGATCACCTGGTCGGGGTGGCTGCCGTAGGCCGCCGTCGCGTCGGGGGCGACGGCCGGATGCGAGAACGCCGACTCGGTCTCGGCGGCGTCCCGGTCACGCGCGGCAGAATCCGACATGCTGCTCCCGTCCTCCCCTGGCCCCAGGCCCCAACTGGCCTGACCTGCGGGGACGGTACCAGTACGGCGGCCCCGCGCGAACCGCCGCCGGCCGGCGGGGGCGCGCAGGGCGCACACGGGGCGCGCGACCCCGTCCGGCGACCGGGGCGAGCCGGTCGCCGGACGGATGCGGCAGCCTACGCCGCGGCGGAGGCCAGAACGTCCGCGAGCACCCGCGCCGCGCGTTCCGCGTCGGCGAACCCCACGTACAGCGGTGTGAATCCGAACCGCAGCACATCGGGCCGCCGCAGGTCCCCGACGACCCCGCGCGCGATCAGGGCGTCCATGACGGGCCCGGCGTCCGCGCACCGCAGCGCGACCTGGCTGCCGCGCTCCGCGTGCGCGGCCGGGGTGACCGAGGCGACCCGGCCCCCGGGGGCGTACGCCTCGACGCACTCCAGGAAGAAGTCCGTCAGCGCCAGCGACTTGGCCCGTACGTCCTCGACCGCGACCCCGTCCCAGACGTCGAGGGAGGCCTCCAGCGCCAGCATGGACAGGATGTCGGGCGTCCCGACCCGGCCCCGCACCGCGCCTTCGGCGGGGGTGTAGCCGGGGCTCATCGCGAACGGGTCGGCGTGCGACGTCCACCCCGGCAGGGGCGAGTCGAAGGCCGCCTGGTGCCGCTCGGCGACGTACAGGTACGCGGGCGAACCGGGGCCGCCGTTGAGGTACTTGTACGTGCAGCCGACCGCGAGGTCCACCCCGTGCGCGTCCAGGCCCACCGGCAGCGCGCCCGCGCTGTGGCAGAGGTCCCAGACGGCGAGCGCGCCCGCCGCGTGCACGGCGGCGGTGAGACCGGGCAGGTCGTGGAGCCGGCCCGAGCGGTAGTCGACGTGGTTGAGCAGAACGGCCGCGGTCCGGGGCCCGAGGGCGTCCGGTACGTCGGCGGGGGCGACCGGGACGATCCGGTGACCGGTCATCCGGGCCGCCGACGCGGCGATGTAGCCGTCGGTGGGGAACGTGGCGGCGTCGACCAGGATCTCGTCGCGCCCCTCGGGCGCCAGCCGGGTCGCGGCGACGACGGCCTTGAAGACGTTGACGCTGGTGGAGTCGCCGACGACGATCTGTCCGGCCGCCGCCCCCACGATCGGGGCGATGCGGTCGCCGATCCGCTCCGGCGCGGTCCACCAGCCGCTCTCGCCCCAGGACCGGATGCGCAGCTCGCCCCACTCGCGGGTGAGGACCTCCTGCACCCGGGCGGGCACATGGCGGGGCAGCGCGCCCAGCGAGTTGCCGTCCAGGTAGACGGTGTCGTCGAGGGTGAACAGCTCACGCAGCGGAGCCAGGGCGTCGGCGGTGTCGAGCGCCTGTGCGCGCTCCTGCAGATCAGACATGGCTGCGGGCCGTCCACAGCTCGGGGAAGACGTTCTTCGTGGCGCGCTTCTCCAGCCAGGCGACCCCGGCGGAGCCGCCGGTCCCGGTCTTGGAGCCCATGGCCCGCCGGGTGGCGACGAGATGGTCGTTGCGCCATCGCCACACGAGTTCACCGACATCGGTGAGCGCCTCGCCGAGGCGGACCAGTTCGTCGTTCTGGTCGGGGTTGGCGTAGATCTCCGCCCAGACGGCCTCGACCTCGGGCGACGGCTCGTACTTCTGGGTGAGGTCGCGGCCGAGCACCTCCTGGGGCACGGCGTGGCCGCGCCGGGCGAGCAGGGCGAGCGTCTCGTCGTACAGACCGGGCTCGCCGAGCGCCTTCTCCAGCTCGGCGTGGACGCGGGGCGCGCCCCGGTGCGGCACGAGCATGGACGCGGACTTGTCGCCGAGCAGGAACTCCATCCGCCGGTACATGGCCGACTGGAAGCCGGAGCCCTCGCCGAGCGCGGACCGGTAGGAGTTGAACTGGGCGGGGGTGAGCTGGGCGAGCGGCGTCCAGGACGCGTTCAGCGCCTCCAGCTCCCGCACGGACCGCTTCAGCGCGTCCCGCGCGACGGGGATCCGGTCCTCGCGCAGGGCGTGCGCGGCGGTCTCCCACTCATGGACGATGACGGTGAACCACAGCTCCATGACCTGGGTGGTGACCAGGAAGACCATCTCGCCGGGATCGTCCGAGCGCAGGTGCTGGAGGTGGGTCAGGACATCCGCCTGGACATAGTCCTCGTACGGAGTCGTTCCCGCGAAGTCGAGGTGCGGGGTCTGCGCACCGGTGGCTTCGGGGTCGGGGTGAATCGTCGACATCGCTGTCTCCTCGACACGAGCTTCCGGGTAGCGGTCCGCCCCTTCCGTGAGGTGGTGGAGCTCCGGTCCCCTGTCCGCATCCTAAACGGCACCCCGGGGAACGCGCAGGCCCCGCGGACGGGCATGCGTCCGCGGGGCCGGTGGGGCGGGTGTGCTCTAGCCGAGGGTCTCGGCGGCGGTCGGCGAGGAGTCGCGGAGGAAGGCCGAGCAGCGCTCGTACTCCTCCTGCTCACCGATCGACTGCGCGGCGCGCGCGAGGGCGTGCAGGGCGCGCAGGAAGCCGCGGTTCGGCTCGTGCTCGAACGGTACGGGGCCGTGGCCCTTCCAGCCGGCCCGGCGCAGCGCGTCCAGGCCGCGGTGGTAGCCGGTGCGGGCGTAGGCGTACGACTCGATGACCCGGCCGCCCTCGAACGCCTCGTCGGCGAGCTGTGCCCAGGCCAGCGAGGAGGTCGGGTACTTCGCGGCGACATCGGCGGGCGCGGTGCCCGCGGCGAGCAGCTCGCGCGGCTCCGGGTCGTCGGGCAGGTGGGTCGGGGGAGGGCCCCCGAGCAGGTTCTCGTGGATCGACATGGGTTCCAGTGTGCCTGGCGCCACACCCACCCGGACACCCGGCGGCCACAATGCCGCCCCGGGTTCAGCCCGGGTCCGCCGGGCGCGCGGCCTCCGGCGCGGGCTCCAGCGGCGGGCTGCTGACCCCGCAGTGCACCGCGCATTCGGGCCGCGCGGTCTCCTGCACGGCGGCCGACGGGGTGCGGACCGTCGCCCAGGCGATCAGGGCGCCCAGCACCAGCAGCCCGGCGCACATCGGCATGGCCCGCCGGAAGGTCGCGGCGAACTCACCGGCGTCCCGGTACGCCTCGGGGCCCATCCCCGCGAGCAGCGGCAGCGCGGCCACCGCGATCAGCCCGGCGGCGCGGGCGGCGGCGTTGTTGATCCCGCTGGCGAGCCCGGCCCTGCCGGTGTCCACGGAGGCCAGGACGGTCGCGGTGAGGGGCGCCACGACGGTCACCAGGCCGACGCCGAGAACGGCGACGGCGGGCAGCACCTCGGTCAGATACCCGGTGACGGAGTTCGAGCCCGGCCCCACGCGCAGCATCAGCAGCATGCCCGCAGCGGCGATCAGGGGCCCGGCGGTCAGCGGGATGCGAGGGCCGATGCGCTGGCCCAGTTCGCCCGACGAGGCCGAGAACAGCAGCATCAGGAGGGTCGTGGGCAGCAGCGCGGTGCCGGCGCCGAGCGCGGAGTACCCGGCCACGACCTGGAGCTGGATCGCGGAGAGGAAGAAGTAGCCGCCGAGCGCCGCGTACACGCAGAGGGTGACGACGTTGACGGCGGTGAACTGCCGGGACGCGAAGACCGAGGGCGGCAGCATCGGATCCGCCCGCCGCCGCTCCACCTGGACGAACACGGCACCCAGCACCACCCCGCCGACCGCCGACCCGATCACGGCCGGCGAGGCGCCCCGCCCCGGCGCCTCGATCAGCGCATACGTCACCAGCGCGAGGGAGAGGGCCCCGAGCACCGCCCCGAGGACGTCGAAACGGCCGTGCGCGTACGGGTCCCGGGACTCCGGTACGTGGCGCAGGGCGACGGGTACGCAGACGGCGGCGAGCGGCAGATTGAGCAGGAACACCCACCGCCAGCCGGGTCCGTCGACCAGCCAGCCGCCCACGAACGGTCCGACGGCGGCCCCGACCCCGCCGAACCCGGACCACAGCCCGACCGCACGGGCCCGGTCGTCCGGGTGGAAGCTCGCCTGGATCAGGGCCAGCGACCCGGGCGTGAGCAGGGCACCGCCGACACCCTGCAGCGCACGGGCGGCGATCAGCACCTCCGCGTTGGGCGCGATGCCGCAGACCAGCGAGGCGGCGGCGAACCACACGACCCCGACGACGAAGACCCGCCGCCGCCCGTAGCGGTCACCGAGCGCGCCCCCGAGCAGGATCAGCCCGGCGAGGGTCAGCATGTAGGCGTTGACGGTCCACTGGAGCGCGGCCAGATCGGTGCCGAGGTCCTCGCCGATACGGGGCAGGGCGACATTGATGACGGTGGAGTCCAGCATGGCCATGCTGGACCCGAGCACGGTGGTCAGCACCACCCAGCGCCCGGCGGACGAGGCGACACGGATGCCCCCGGGATCAGCAGCTCTCTCGGCCATGGCCCCAGCATCGACGCCACGGAACCGAAGGGCCACCCGGGCAGCACCCGGAAGAATCACACCGCCGCAGGCGCGTTCAAGCGGCGGCCGGCCACCCTCAAGCCCCTCCGGCGCTTGAGGAGCGGGGGCCCGGGGGCAGCGCTCCCGAACCCTCCCGTGCTCCGGAAACCTCCCGCATCCCCCGGATCAACGCCGACACCCCCGCCTCCACCTTGCTCCGCGCGCACCCCACATTCAGCCGCACGAACCCCTCCGCCCCGTACACCCCGCCCGGCATCACCGCGACCCGCTCCCGGTCGATCAGCACCCGCTGAAGCGCCTCGTCGTCCAGGACCCCCGCCCGCCGCACATCGATCCACGCCAGGTACCCCGCCTGGGGCGGCTCCCACCCCAGCTCCGGGAACGCCTCGTTCAGCCGTTCCGCGACCAGCTCCAGGTTCTCCGCGACATACGCCCGTACCGCGTCCAGCCACGCCGCGCCCTCCCGGTACGCCGCGATGTGCGCGGTCAGCGAGAGCACCGCCGGGGAGGCGAGCCCCTCCGCGGTCTCCATCCGGCGCAGGTACTCCGTCCGGTCCTCCGGCCGACCGATCAGCCCGTAGGACCCGGTCAGCGCGGGGAAGTTGAACGACTTCGAGGCCGAGGTGATGAGCGCCCAGCGCCCGTCCCCGCCGACCCGCGTCCACGGCACGTGCGGCCGCCCGCCGTGCACGAAGTCCGCGTGGATCTCGTCGCTGATCACGGCGACCCCGTGACGGGCGGCGAGCGCCGCCATCTCCGCGAGCTCGGCCTCCGTCCAGACCCTCCCGGACGGGTTGTGCGGCGAACACACCACGAGGACCGTGCTGTCCGGCCGCGCGAGCTCCCGCTCCAGCGCCGCCGTGTCCCCCAGCCCCACGCCCCGCAGCTCCCGCCCGAGCCCGGTGATCGCCTTGCGGAAACCGTCGTACGTCGGGGTGTGCAGGACGACTCCGTCGCCCTCGGCCGTCCACATCTGGAGCAGCTGGGAGAACTGGCTGAGCACGGACGGCCCGTACACCAGCCGGCCGGTGTCGATCGTCGTGTCGTACCGGCTCGCGAACCAGTGGGCGATCGCCGGGCCGAAGTCGTCGTTGCGCCAGTCCGTGTAGCCGAGCACGCCGTGGTCGAGCCGGGACCGCAGGGCGGCCAGCACCTCGGGGGCCGTCGCGAAGTCCATGTCGGAGATGGTGAACGGCAGCAGTCCGTCCACGCCGAAGCGGTCCGCGACCCCGTCCCACTGGACGCACCAGGTGCCGCGCCGGTCGATGACGGTGTCGAAGTCGTAGGACGTGCTCACAGCTGTTCCCTCACATCAGGCGTCGGGCACGGAGAGCAGGCATCGTGCTCAGGCGTGCCGGGCACGGACATGCCATGGGCCCGGCACCCCCAGGGGGACCGGGCCCACAAACGCATCCGTACGGAATTACTTCAGCTTGGTACCGGTGGACCGCAGGTTGGCGCAGGCCTCCGTGACGCGCTTGGCCATGCCGGCCTCGGCGGCCTTGCCCCAGGTGCGGGGGTCGTAGGTCTTCTTGTTGCCGACCTCGCCGTCGACCTTCAGGACACCGTCGTAGTTGCGGAACATGTGGTCCGCGACCGGGCGGGTGAAGGCGTACTGGGTGTCGGTGTCGAGGTTCATCTTCACGACGCCGTTCTCCAGCGCGGTGGCGATCTCCTCGGCGGTGGAGCCGGAGCCGCCGTGGAAGACGAAGTCGAAGGGCGACGCCTGGCCGAACTTGGCGGCGACACCCTCCTGGAGGTCCTTGAGCAGCTCGGGACGGAGCACGACGTTGCCCGGCTTGTAGACGCCGTGCACATTGCCGAAGGACGCGGCCAGCAGGTAACGGCCCTTCTCGCCCAGACCGAGCGCCTCGGCGGTACGCAGCGCGTCGTCGACGGTGGTGTAGAGCTCGTCGTTGATCTCGTGCGTGACGCCGTCCTCCTCGCCACCGGTCGGGGTGATCTCGACCTCAAGGATGATCTTGGCGGCGGCGGCCTTGGCCAGCAGCTCCTGGCCGATGGCCAGGTTGTCGGCCAGCGTCTCGGCCGAGCCGTCCCACATGTGCGACTGGAACAGCGGGTTACGGCCCTGGGCGACGCGCTCCGCGGAGATGTCGATCAGCGGACGCACATAGGTGTCCAGCTTGTCCTTGGGGCAGTGGTCCGTGTGCAGCGCGACGGTGACGTCGTACTTGGCGGCGACGATGTGCGCGAACTCGGCGAGGGCGACCGCGCCCGTGACCATGTCCTTGTTGTACTGGCCGCCCAGGAACTCCGCCCCGCCGGTCGAGATCTGGATGATGCCGTCGCTCTCGGCCTCCGCGAAGCCGCGCAGCGCGGCATGCAGGGTCTGGGTCGACGTCACATTGATGGCCGGGTAGGCGAACTTGCCTGCCTTCGCCCGGTCGAGCATCTCGGCGTAGACCTCGGGGGTTGCGATGGGCATCTGTCCGCTCCTTGGGATGTGCGGGTGTGCGTTGCTGGGTCCCTGACCTGGGGGCGACGTCATCGTCGCCCCCATCTTCCCAGACTCTCGCTCCGGCTCCACCCGGGCGTACGACAAAGGCGGCCGGTTTCACGTGAAACCGGCCGCCTCCGCAGAAAACCGCAGGTCAGGACAGGTCGAGGTCCGGGACCGAGTAGACGTGCACATACGGAAGGCCCGCCTCGGCGATGGCCGGGGCAGCGCCCCGCTCCACGATCACGGCGACGGCGACGACCTCACCGCCTGCCTCCCGCACGGCCTCGACGGCGGTCAGCGGCGATCCACCGGTCGTCGAGGTGTCCTCGACGACCAGGCAGCGACGGCCCTTGACGTCCGTGCCCTCGATCCGGCGCTGCATGCCGTGGGCCTTCTGCGCCTTGCGGACGACGAAGGCGTCCAGCTCCTGGCCCCGGGCGGCGGAGGCGTGCAGCATCGAGGTGGCCACCGGGTCGGCACCCAGGGTCAGACCGCCCACGCAGTCGTAGTCCAGCTCCGCCGTGGCGTCGAGCATGACCTGACCGACCATCGGAGCGGCCTTGCCGTCCAGCGTGATGCGGCGCAGATCGATGTACCAGTCGGCCTCCAGCCCGGAGGAGAGCGTCACCTTGCCGTGCACCACGGCCTTGTCCTTGATCTGCTGGAGCAGCTCAGCGCGTACGTCAGTCATGGCTAGAAGGATAGGCGCCCGTCGCGGGCCGGGGGCCGGCTCGCCCGCCGGACGGCCGCGCCCGGAGCTCAGAGCGTGCGCCAGCTCCAGGTCGTCGCGATCTCCAGCGGCTCGATCGGGGTGACGTAGCGGGGGTCGGTGTTCAGTCCGTTCGGCGGGCCCGACTGCGGCTCCACACAGACGGCCTCGGTCTGCTCGTCGTAGACCACGACCCACTCGGACCGGCTCTTCACGGTCAGCTCCAGCTGTCCGGGCCAGGTGAGCGTCACCTCCACGCCGTCGGGCATCCCGAAGCAGTCGTCCCACGGGCCGTCCTGCGGCGGGATGCGGCGGCCGGTCGGCAGATGGTCCTCGCCCCGCTCCTCCTGCCAGGCGGCGTCGAAGGCGACCCGGACGTCCTCGCCGCCGAGGTTGCGCCGGAACCACGGGTGCCAGCCCGCCTGCGCCGGGAAGGAGTCCCCGTACGTCTCGACGCCGAACGCCAACGTGAGGGATTCCTCGGCCAGTTCAAAGGTCTGGGTCACCCGGCCCGGGTACGGCCAGGGGTCCGCCAGGTCGTAGTAGAACGAGGCCTGGGTCCCGCTCTCCAGGGCGGTGTGCCAGGCCGTGTCACGGCCGGTGCCGTGAATGGCATGCGGCGGGGCGGTCAGAGGCAGCTGATGCAGCACACCGCCGTTGCGGAACTGCCCGTCCCCGGTCCGTCCGCACCACGGCACCATCGGGAAGCAGCCGTACCGCTCCCCCTGCCGCAGCAGTTCGTTCCCGCCGATCCGCAGGCTGCTGATACGGCAGCCGTTGGCGGGGTTCACGGTCACCTCTGTGTCGCCGACGGAGAGCCGGACGTCCTTCTCGCTGCTGCTCACGGAACGACCCTACTGGCGTCGCTACCTCCGGCGCCGCAAGGCCCGGCCCACCACCACGGCGGACGCGAGGGCGAGAGCGGCCGCCGGGGCCACCCAGCGCAGCGTCGCCCCGGCGCCGCCCGAATCGGGCGACGGCACGGGCGCGTACCGGCCGCGCGGCGGAGCGTGGTCGACCTCCTCGGCGCTGCGCCCGATCATGGTGCGCCGGGCATGGGCTGCCTCGGCGGGCGCGTCCGGGACCGTGAACTCGATCCCCGCCACCGGGTCCAGCGACGACGGCGGCACCGGGGCGTCGAAGAGGGAGTCCCCGTCCTGCTTCCGGTCCCCCGCCGGTGCCTCGTCGGCGGCGGCCTCGTGCGTGGGCGGGACCTCATCGCCGTCGGCCGGGGGCTCGGAGCCACTGACCGGGGAGCCGTTCGGCGGCCCGGTCTTGTCCGCCTCCTCGGCGGCCTCCTCCAGGGCCTTCTCCACCGCTTCCCCGACGGCCAGTTCGTCCGCGGCGATCCCGGTGACCGGCTCGACGGAACCGTCGTCCGCCCCGTGCTCCGCGAGCGTCTCGGTCACCAGCTGCTGGGCGAACCGGTCCAGCAGACGGTGGGCCGCCGACAGCGCGGCCGCCGGGTCGAGCTCCGCCAGCCGGCCGTCACCGCTCGCCGTGCCCTCGAACACGACCGCCGTACCCCCGTCGCGCTCCGTCAGCCGCAGGGTCAGGGCCAGCTTCGCCGACCCGCCGCCGCGGGCCTCGGTCCCCTCGCCCGCCACGGAGACCGCGTACACCGAGTCCACGTCCGGGTCGCCCGGCAGCGGGGTGAGGCGCAGCGCGCCCCGGTAGGTGATGGTGTGGCCGCCCGCCCGGAATCTCAGCCGGCCGGACAGCGGGCCCGCGGACGCGTCGGCGTCCTGCTGAAGCCCCGGCACGCAGCGCGCGACCCGGGCGGGGTCGCCCAGCGTCCGCCGAAGGGCCGGAACCGGAACCGGTACGCACACCTCATGCTCCATGGAAACCGAGCCTACTCAGCCCCGGCCACCACGTCAGCGCTTCGGCACCCCCGGAGCACCACCCGCCCCGGCCGCCGGCCGCCGCGCACCGCTCCTTCCGGCCCCGGCCGCCCCGGCCGTACGCCGTGCTCACCGCTCCTCCCAGTACCTCGGGTGCACCAGCGTGGACGGCTTCATCCCCCGCAGCCGCCCGGACTCCGCCCGCCGCCCCGCCTCCCGCAGGATCTCCCCCGACAGGGACCGCAGCTCCGGGGCCCCGGGTTCCAGCCCGAGCGCGGGACCGCCGCCGAGGGAGGCCAGCAGGAACCCCCAGCCGTGCGCCTCGGACTGCCGGGGCGGGGCCCGGTCGGGGCCCACCGCGAAGCCGGTGCGGCGGCCGGTGACCCGGTAGGCGCGCGGGTGCAGCCCCGCCGCCCGCATCGAGGCGTCCACCGTCCAGAACGTGCGCGGCCGGCCCACCGGCGGGCCGCCGTGCACCACCACCCGGCCGCCCGGGGCCAGGGCCTCGGTGATCAGCCCGTAGAACTCCGCCGAGTAGAGCTTGGTGCTCGCCGAGATCCCCGGGTCCGGAAGGTCGGAGATCACCACGTCGTAGGGGCCGCGCGGCGCCCGCAGCCAGGTGAACGCGTCGGCGGTCACGGCCGTCAGCCGAGGATCGCGGTAGGCGTGCGCGTTCAGTGCGGAGAGCGCGTGGTCGGTACGGGCCAACCGGGTGACGGCCGGGTCCAGCTCCACCAGCGTCACGCTGCGCACATCCGGATAGCGCAGCACCTCCCGGGCCGCCAGGCCGTCGCCGCCGCCCAGGATCAGCACCCGGCCGTGCGGCCCGTTCATCGCGGGGTGCACCAGCGCCTCGTGGTAGCGGTACTCGTCGCGCGAGCTGACCCGCAGCCGCCCGTCGAGGTAGAGGTCAAGGGAGCTGCGGCCCGCGCCGGTCAGCACGACCTCCTGGACGTCCGTCTGCACCGCGACCCGCACCTGGTCCCCGTACACCGCGCGCCGCGCCGCCCGTTCGAAGTCGTCGGCCAGCACCGCGGCCGAGGCCAGCACGGCGATCACCGTCACATTGGCGGCGATCAGCAGCCAGCGGGAGCGGGCCGTCAGATCGCGCCGGAACACCCACAGCACCAGCGCCCCGCCCGCCGCCGCGTTGACCGCGCCGGTCAGCAGCGCCCCGGTCAGCTGCCCGAGCATCGGCAGCAGCAGGAACGGGAAGGCCAGCCCGCCGACCAGCGCCCCCACGTAGTCCGCGGCGAACAGATCGGCCACGGCCCCGTCCGCGTCCTGCCGGTCCACCCGCTGGATCAGCGTCATCAGCAGGGGGATCTCGGCACCGATCAGGATGCCGATGGTCAGCGAGAACCCGACCAGCGCGTATCGCGACTCCCCGAACCAGGCGAACGTGGCGTACAGCACCAGCGCCGAGAAGCCCCCGACCAGGGCGAGCGCCGCCTCGATCAGTCCGAAGCCCACGGCTGCCCGGCTGCGTAAACGTTTCGCGAGAAGCGAGCCGATACCCATCGCGAACACCATCACGGAGAGCACCACGGACGCCTGGGTGACGGAGTCGCCGATCAGATAGGAGGCGAGCGCGACCAGTTCGAGTTCGTAGACCAGACCGCAGGCCGCGCAGACGAAGACAGCGGCCAGCACGAGATACCGACCGGTCCTCGGTCGCACGGGAAGCCGCGCCGCGCCCCCTCGCAGCGACACCTGCTGGTCGATCATGCCGCGAACGCTACGTCACAGACACGTCGCCGCTTGTCACCCACAAGGGTGTAACTGACGCACCCGCAACGGAGTTGACGCGCGTCACAGCACTGCGGCGGGCATCCGCACACCCACCCGGGTCCGGGTCACCACCAGCTGCCCCTCCTGCGGATACGCGTGCCAGGTGCGCCACTGCACCTGGCCCTCGGTGCGCTGGGCGAGCATCGCGGTGAAGGCGTGCGGGCTGCCGGGGAACGTCCCGGCCAGGCCGTGCGGATGGTCGGCGACGAGGGCCAGCAGCTCCTGGGCGCGCCCGGCGAAGGAGCCCGCGCCGAGCGTCTCCACGCGCGCCGCGAACTCGTACTCCCAGTCCCCGAGCCGCTTGGCGACACCGAGGGG
The DNA here is from genome assembly GCF_031844705.1 of Streptomyces sp. ITFR-16. Classification (NCBI taxonomy): domain Bacteria; kingdom Bacillati; phylum Actinomycetota; class Actinomycetes; order Kitasatosporales; family Streptomycetaceae; genus Streptomyces; species Streptomyces sp. ITFR-16. Next base: position 4,325,627 of record NZ_CP134609.1, on the reverse strand, counting down.
AAGCGGCGTACTGCTGCCGGGCATACAGGCGACGGTCTCGGAACAGCTGCCGCGGTCCTCCTCCAGGAGCACCTGGTGGGAGGCGCCGAGCAGGCGCAACTGCAGTTGGGCACCCGCGAGACGGAGATCGAGGACGGCCAGCGCCGGGAGCGGTTCACGCCCCAGCGCCCAGGCCAGATCGGCGGCACGGGTGTCGGAATAGGACGTATGAAGGGTCGTGAGCATGGGTCGGCTCCGCAACACACACATGGACACATGGACAGGGGACGCCCCCGACGTCGTGCACGTGGGAGGTGGGAAGCGCCCGATCAGGTCCAACTGGGGTCCGAGGGCTGAATGTTCTCTCCACCGAGGGAATCACGAACTACGCCTCACTCACAGCGTTTTTGCCCAACTTGACGGGGTTTCCATCCCCTCGGGGGCCTTCCGCTCATCTGTTCACCGCAGACGCGCCGCAGAGCCCAACGAAAAGGTGCCCGGCGGGACTTGGAGTGTGCACTCGAAGCCCCTGCCGGGCACCTGTGGGCCGGACCAGCTGCCCCGTGTCAGCTGCCTCCGCCGCATCCGCCCCCGCCGCCGCACGACGAACCCCCGCCGCAGGAGGAGTGGCCCCCGCCGCACGAGTGGCCGCCCGAGTGGCCGCCGCCGCTGCCGCAGGACGAACCGCTGTCGCCGCCCCCGGCCCACCAGCTGCCGCCGGCCGCCGCCCCGCCGCCCGCGCGCCGCCGGGCCCGGGAGGACGACCTGCCCCGTCCGCCGGAGCCCGCGATCGCCGCCACGAGAAGCACGACCATCACCACCAGAACCACACCTACGAGCACAGCCTTCACGGACCTCACGTCCTTCCGTTCCCCCGAAGCGAGGCCCCCCGCTTCGCCACGATTCCTGCGTGGAGGGGGGATGCCCCCGCCGTCCCGGGGCCAAAGCAGACTTGAGCAACTCCAGAGCTTCCGCGCAGGATGGCCGTCATGACACAGGGACGACCGCTGCTCAACCGCCGCCTCGCCGAGTTCGGCACGACGATCTTCGCGGAGATGTCCGCGCTGGCCGTCCGCACCGGAGCCATCAACCTCGGCCAGGGCTTCCCGGACACCGACGGCCCCGAGGAGGTCCGTGAGGCCGCGGTCCGCGCGCTGCGCGCCGGGCACGGCAACCAGTACCCGCCCGGGCCCGGCGTCCCCGAGCTGCGCACCGCCGTCGCCGGGCACCAGCGGCGGCGCTACGGCCTCGGCTACGACCCCGACACCGACGTGCTGGTCACCGCCGGCGCCACCGAGGCCATCGCCGCCGCCCTGCTGGCGCTCCTGGAGCCCGGCGACGAGGTCATCGCGCTGGAGCCGTACTACGACTCGTACGCCGCCTGCATCGCCATGGCGGGCGCCGCCCGCGTCCCCGTCACCCTGCACCCGGAGCCCTCGGACGGCAGCTACCGGCTGGACCTCGACGAACTGCGCGCGGCCGTCACCCCGCGCACCCGGCTGCTGCTGCTCAACACCCCGCACAACCCCACCGGCACCGTCCTGACCCGCGAGGAACTCGCCGCGATCGCGGACCTGGCCTGCGAGCGGGATCTCCTCGTCGTCACGGACGAGGTCTACGAGCACCTGGTCTTCGAGGGGGAGCACGTACCGCTCGCCTCGTTCCCCGGGATGCGCGAGCGCACGGTCACCATCAGCTCGGCGGGCAAGACGTTCTCGTTCACCGGGTGGAAGGTCGGCTGGATCACCGCGAGCCCGGAGCTGGTGGCGGCGGTCCGCTCGGCCAAGCAGTTCCTGACCTACGTCTCCGCCGGACCGTTCCAGTACGCGGTCGCGGAGGCCCTGGCGCTGCCCGACAGCTACTTCGACACGCTGCGCGCGGAGCTGCGGGCCAAGCGGGACCTGCTGAGCAGCGGTCTCGCCGAGGCCGGCTTCGGGGTCTACCGCCCGGCCGGCACCTACTTCGTCACCACCGACATCCGGCCGCTGGGCGGCGACGGCGACGGCTTCGCGTTCTGCCGGGCGCTGCCGGAGCGCTGCGGTGTGGTGGCCGTCCCCAACGCGGTCTTCTACGACCACCGGGAGCAGGGGGCGCCCTTCGTGCGCTTCGCGTTCTGCAAGCGGAAGGGTGTATTGGAAGAGGCGGTTACCCGCCTCAAGCGATTGACAGTCTGACAGGGGGGCGCGAAAAGAGCGCCGCCGGTTCGCTTCGGGGTGCGGGACCTGCTCAAGCCCCGCTCCCGAAGCGATCACGGTTCACTCGGTGTCTTTGGGATGTCGCGGGGAGGCGTACACGAGGATCACGGTGGAAGTCTCCGCGCTGACCAGGTAGCGCACTCGACCACCGCTGGTGACCTCGTACTCCCACTGGTCCAGGTCGGAGCCCTTCCACACTTTGGTGGCATGCCTGCCGCGCAACTGATGCTGGCGATTCCAGTTGGAGCGGGTCAGGGGGTCACCTCGGAGAGCATCCAGGCAGCGGTGCGCGCTCGGCAGGGCCACACGACACAGTTCCTCCCAGCCCGTCACCGCCTCTGTGGTCCCGAAGACGACGTTCCACCCGTTGAGGGGCGGAACGCTCACTCGGTCTCCTTTCTTCGGACTCACCCACGCACCTCGACCTGACCGAGGTCATCACCGTCGAGCGGACGCAGCGACTCCGTGAGCTGCTCGGGATCGGCATTGATGCGTGCCGTGGCGCGCCAGGAGACGATCGCGCGGTGCACAGCCTCTCCCGCCCCCAGTTCTGCGGCGTCCGACAGCGCTTCAAGAAGCTCGACAGTGAAAGCCCGAACCTCTTCCGCGTTCAGGTGTCGCGCCCAGGGGAACACCTCGGGCAGTGCGAGGAGGAGCGCCCTGGCACCGTCGTCCTGCTTCATCAGTGCGAGGAAGAGCCGCGAAGCGGTGGTCAGGTTCTCCTCCGCGCCCTCCGCGCGTACAGCCGTGGTGAGCACCATGTCCGGCGCGTCCCGATGAGTGACCCGAAGCCGTCCCAGGGCAGCAGCTCTGGCGGCGACACCTTTGGGATTGCGGGAGAGATCGGTGAAGGAGACGGATTCCGGTTCTGCTTCCAGACGCACGGTAGACATAATCAGAGCTTACTCAGATCACGATCTGATTTCAAGGGGGACCGTCCGGCCTTCGATGCGCGCGCCTTCGCCTTCTGCAAGCGCACGGAGGTCCTCCAGGAGGCGGTCTCCCGGCTCAAGGGGCTGTGACATGAAACGGCCCGGCGCGGGGCGGTCCGAGGGGACCGCTCCCGCGCCGGGCCGTCACGGCCTGTCGCGGCTCAGGCGTCCGGGGCGGACTGCTCCGTGCCGTCGGTCCTCTCCTCGGCCGGCGCGAGGCCGAGGCGCTCCAGCAGCCACTTGTCGAACTCGATCGAGGCCCGCACCCAGCTGACCGTCGAGGAGACGAAGTGCTCCAGGCTGACGCCGGTGCCGATGAGCATCTGCGCCTCACCGATCAGGCGGACCGAGGTGGTGGTGTCCTCGGCGCCCTCCTCGGGCTCGTGGGTGTGCGTGTAGACCTTGGGCCACAGGGTGCGGCGGTTCCAGTCGTCGATCGCGTCGAGCAGGACCGGGCGCTGGTCCGTGTCGTGCGGGCGGTCGTAGAACGTGCGGACCGAGAAGACCTGCTGCTCGCCCTCGCCGCGGAACATGAAGTACGTGCGGAATTCCTCCCACGGCGCGGCGAGGTCGCCCTCGTCGTCGACGACGTACTTCAGCTCCATCTGCTCGAGCAGCTGCTTGACGAGGTCCTGGTCAGGGACGACGGGGCCCTCCGGTCCTGCCGCCTGCGGTTCGGGCTGGCCCCCGAAGTTAGGAATCGAGGACGGATCGATGCTCACCGTAATTTCCCTTCGTGCGGTTGGCTGCCATCCTCTCCCATGGCGGGCGGGGCATGGCAAGCGGGAACGGCCCCGATCCGCCACAAGCTGATATCCAGCCGGTGGGGACCGGGGCCGCGCGCGTTCCGGTTACGCCGTGCGGGCGCCGCTCAGGCCGCCGGGCCGACGATCAGGCCGTCGCCGACGCGGTCCACGCGGACCGTGTCGCCGTCGGTGATCCCGCCCGCGAGGATCTCCTTCGCGAGCCGGTCGCCGATCGCCGTCTGGATGAGGCGGCGCAGCGGCCGGGCACCGTAGGCCGGGTCGTTGCCCTCCTCGGCCAGCCAGGCCAGGGCGGCCGGGGTGACGTCGAGGGTGAGCTGCCGGTCGGCCAGGCGCCTGGCGAGCCGGCCGATCTGGAGCCCCGCGATATGGGCGAGCTCGTCGCCGGACAGCGCGGAGAAGACCACCAGGTCGTCGAGCCGGTTCAGGAACTCCGGCTTGAAGGAGGCCCGGACGACCTCCAGGACCTGGCGCCGCTTCTCCTCGGGCTTGGTCAGCGGGTCGGTCAGGTACTGGCTGCCGAGGTTGGACGTCAGGATCAGGATGGTGTTGCGGAAATCCACCGTCCGCCCCTGTCCGTCGGTGAGCCGGCCGTCGTCGAGGACCTGGAGCAGGATGTCGAAGACCTCGGGGTGGGCCTTCTCGACCTCGTCCAGCAGGACGACGCTGTACGGGCGGCGGCGGACCGCCTCCGTGAGCTGGCCGCCCTCCTCGTAGCCGACGTAGCCGGGCGGGGCGCCGACCAGCCGGGCGACGCTGTGCTTCTCGCTGTACTCGCTCATGTCGATGCGGACCATGGCCCGCTCGTCGTCGAAGAGGAAGTCCGCGAGGGCCTTGGCCAGCTCGGTCTTGCCGACACCGGTCGGGCCGAGGAACAGGAACGAGCCGGTGGGCCGGTCGGGGTCGGCGATCCCGGCCCGGGTGCGGCGTACCGCGTCCGAGACGGCCTGCACGGCCTCCGTCTGGCCGATCAGGCGCCGGCCGAGCTCCTCCTCCATGCGCAGCAGCTTCTGGGTCTCGCCCTCCAGCAGCCGTCCGGCCGGGATGCCGGTCCAGGCGCCCACCACATCGGCGATGTCGTCCGGCCCGACCTCCTCCTTGACCAGGGTCTCCTTGGGCTCGCGGGCGGCCTCCTGCTCGGCCTCGTCGGCCTCGGCCAGCTCGCGCTCCAGACCGGGGATCTCCCCGTACAGCAGCTTGGACGCGGTGTCGAAGTCGCCGTCTCGCTGGGCGCGTTCGGCCTGGCCGCGCAGGTCGTCGAGGCGCTCCTTGAGCTCACCGACGCGGTTGAGGCCCTGCTTCTCCTTCTCCCAGCGGGCGTTGAGGCCTCGCAGCTCCTCCTGCTTGTCGGCGAGGTCGCGGCGCAGCTTCTCCAGACGCTGCCGGGATGCGGGGTCGGTCTCGTTCTTGAGGGCCAGCTCCTCCATGAGCAACCGGTCGACGGAGCGCTGGAGTTCATCGATCTCGACGGGCGAGGAGTCGATCTCCATGCGCAGCCGGGAGGCCGCCTCGTCGACGAGGTCGATGGCCTTGTCGGGGAGGAAGCGGGAGGTGATGTAGCGGTCGGACAGGGTCGCGGCGGCGACCAGCGCGGAGTCCGCGATCTGCACCTTGTGGTGCGCCTCGTAGCGGCCCTTGAGCCCGCGCAGGATCGCGATGGTGTCCTCGACGGACGGCTCGGCCACCAGCACCTGCTGGAAGCGGCGCTCCAGGGCGGGGTCCTTCTCGATCCGCTCGCGGTACTCGTCGAGCGTGGTGGCACCGACCATCCGCAGCTCGCCGCGGGCCAGCATCGGCTTGAGCATGTTGCCCGCGTCCATGGCGGAGTCGCCGCCGGCGCCCGCGCCCACGACGGTGTGCAGCTCGTCGATGAAGGTGATGATCTGGCCGTCGCTCTCCTTGATCTCGGACAGGACGGTCTTCAGGCGCTCCTCGAACTCGCCGCGGTACTTCGCGCCCGCGACCATGGCGCCCAGGTCCAGCGAGACGAGCCGCTTGTTCTTCAGGGACTCCGGCACGTCGCCCTTGACGATGCGCTGGGCGAGCCCCTCGACGACGGCGGTCTTGCCGACGCCGGGCTCACCGATGAGCACCGGGTTGTTCTTGGTGCGCCGGGAGAGCACCTGGACGACGCGGCGGATCTCCTGGTCGCGCCCGATGACCGGGTCGAGCTTGCCCTCGCGTGCGGCTGCGGTGAAGTCCGTGCCGAATTTCTCCAGGGCCTTGTACTGGCCCTCCGGGTCTGCGGTGGTCACCCGGCGTCCTCCCCTGCTCTTCTCGAACGCGTCCAGCAGCTTCCTCGCACTCGCGCCCTGTCCGGCGAGGATCTCACCGGCGCGGCCGCCCTTGTCGGCGATGCCGATCAGCAGGTGCTCGGTGGAGATGTAGTCGTCGCCGAGGTCCTTGGCCCGCTGGGCGGCGTCGGCGATGACGGCGAGCAGCTCGCGGTTGGGCTGCGGCGGCGCGACGGTCGACCCGGTCACGCTCGGCTGGGAGCCCAGAAGCCGCTCGGTCTCGGTGCGTACGGCGATCTGGTCCGCGTCGACGGCGGCCAGCAGATCGACGAGGTTCTCGTTGTCCTCGCCCGAGAGCAGCGCCAGCAGCAGATGCCCCGGGGTCAGATCGGGGTGCCCGTCCTTCACGGCCCTGCTGGTGGCCGCGTTGATGGCGTCCCGGCTCCTGTTGGTCAGCTCGGCGTCCACGTGCGCTGTCTCCTCCTCGCGATGTCTGAATCCCTACCTCTGACACGAACAACGTGCACAAAGTTGAGTCTATTCCACTCAAGTCGAAAACGGGGCCACCGGAGCACCCGATTCTGGCCGGATCCCGCCCTTCCCCGTGCCCCGAGTGAACCGGCCGCCCCGCCCGCCCGCCACCGCGGCGCGCCGGCGCCTGCCTAGGCTGGCCCCATGGCAGTCGACGTACGCAACCCCGGGCCCGAGTACCTCGCGTTCTGGCGCGAACACCATCTGTGCACGCTCACCACGCACCGCCCCGACGGCACCCCGCACGTGGTACCGGTCTGCGTGACGTACGACCCCGGGGCGGGCCTCGCCCGCATCATCACCAACCGCCACAGCCGCAAGGTCGCCCACATCCTGGCGGCGGGCCCGGACGGCGCGCGCGTGGCGGCCTGCCAGGTGGACGGGCGCCGCTGGGCGACCCTGGAGGGCGTCGCGAGGATCCGCACGGAGCCGGACAGGGTCGAGGAGGCGGTGCGCCGCCACACGGAGCGCTACGGGCGCATGCCCGCGCCCAATCCGGACCGGGTCGCCGTCGAGATCACCCTGGACCGGGCGCTCGGCCGGGGCTGAACCCGGACAGCACAACGGCGCCACCGTGTTCAGGTCACGGTGGCGCCGTTGTGTGGGGGAGTGTCTGAGCGACGTGGAACGACGGGGGATCGCTCAGGCACTGCGGGGGGTGGCGGAGATGGCTTCAGGTTCGAACAGCTGGTGGTCACGCTGTGCGAGGTTCACAAAAATCATGTCGTACCGGATGGCGCAGCGCACGGGCTGCGGTGCTCCGCGCGGCTTGCGGAGGCAGCGGTAGGCGCGGACTTCGCCGTCGTCCTCCCGGGCGACGACGACCGGGTCGCCGAACAGAGTGACCATCAACGAGTCACCACGGTGGGGGAGTGCCGTGACGAGGTCGATGAAATGCCACCCTGAGCGGTAGGCGGTTGCCATCTCACGCCGGAAGGTCCGGTCGTCCGGCGGGGTGGTCATGGGGCCGCAACCCCACGCGCGGGCCGGATATCCCACGACACGTCACTGGTGTTGAGCTTGCCCGCCGATACGTTGGTCCAAGACACGTCCCCCCCGCCCGCGTTCGAGACGTCAGTCTGAACAGCCACGGCAAACGCCGCAGCGGCAAAGGCGACGGCAAGAACCGAGCGAAGCAATCTCTTGTGCATAGTCGGCTTCGTCCTCACTTGATAGGTCCTCTCCCCCGGCTCTCACAAGACCATGTCGCAACAGAGCACGTCGAAGCCACAGAAGCGATGCATCATGTTCCTGTACGTTCAGGACCCTGGGGGGCGGAGATTTGCTCACAACAAGCATCAAACCTACGCATCCTCACCTCATCACAGAGCTCTGCGACGAGGGAGCGCGGCTGTACGGCAGCGCCCTGGGCGCCGGCCGGATCGCCCGGTCGGAGATAGGCCCGGCGCCATGCCTACTGGAGTTCGGACTGCTGCATCCGGACCCGGACGACGCGAATTGGCTTCGCCCCGTCCCACCGTCGGCCGTACTCGCCCAGCGCCTGCACCCTCTGGAACGGGAGATCCGGGAGCGCCGACGCGTCACCATCGAATTGGCCGACGCATTCGAGCCGTTCATGGCCATCAGCGCGCAGCCTTCGGTGACCACCCACGCGATCACCGTTCTGGAGGGGCTGCAGACCATCAACGCGACATTGGACACCGCGACCGCCCAGTGCACCAAGGAAATACTCACGATCCAGCCCGGCGGTGTCCGGAATCTCGACGTCCTCACCCAGTCACTCGAACGCGTGGAAGGACCCCTCAGCCGCGGTGTCCGGCTGCGCACCCTCTACCAGCACACGGCCCGCCACGGAGCCGGCGTCTTCGCCTACCTGGAACGGCTCCACACGGGAAGCGTTGAGATCAGGACACTGGAAGAACTCATCGACCGCATGATCATCTTCGATCGGACCGTGGCCGTCATACCGGCGCGCCGCGACAGGCAGGTGGCGCTCGAACTGCGCCATCCCGGCCTCGTCGACTACCTGGTTTCCGTGTTCGACCAATTCTGGCAATTGGCGACCCCGCTCAGCGACGAGACCCCGTACACCCCGCCCAACGACGGCGTCACCGGCATTCAGCGTTCCATAGCAAAGCTCCTCATCGAGGGCTACGTCGACGAGGCTATCGCCCGCCGCCTCGGCATGAACGTACGGACCTGCCGCGCCCACGTCGCCAAGCTCAGCGCCGCGCTCGGCAGCAACAGCCGCGCCCAACTCGGCTATCTGATCGCCCGGTCAGGAATCCTGCAACAGGATTCCTGACCGGGCCGGCCCCGAACGGTTACCCGCCCCCCCGGGCCGGTCAGGCGCACCACGTGACGGGGGAGAAACATGGCCACGCCCTTGATCAGCCGGGGGAGTTCCCGGCTCCCCCAACACGTCCACAGTGGCCCGAGGACTACGCTTCCACCACCGTCATCTTGCTGCACTGCCAAAAGTGGGGGGTCACAAATGGGCAGGGACGAGGACATAGCACATCGCCCGCACGCCGATCTCGAACTGTGCGAGGCCGGCGTCAGGGTCTACACCGAGGCGCTCAGCGCGGGGCGAATACCCCGGACCGCCCTGGAACAGACCCCCTGCCTCACCGAGTTGGCGCTCGTCCACCCCGATCCCCAGGACAACGACTGGATTCGTCCGGTGCCGCCGTCCGCAGCCCTCTCCCATCTGCTGCAGCCCGTCATACGGGAGATCCACGAGCGCATCAGGCTCTCCGCCGCCCTCGCCGACTCCCTGGCCCCCCTGGCGTCCGTCGCCAGCACCGACCCCAATCTCGCGATCACCGTCCTCGAAGGCATCCCGCTGATAGACGCGGCCATCGAGAACGCCCTGGACAGCGCCCGGGAAGAGGTCCTGACCTTGCAACCCGGCGGCACCGGGCACGGGGAAAGGCTCAAGAAGGCGCTGGGACGCGCCCTGGTCATGGCCGAGCGGGGCGCGACGATGCGTCACATCTACCAGCACCCGGCCCGCTACAGCCCGGCCATCAAGGCCTATCTGGACGAGGTGCCGCCCGGCCACATCCAGGCCCGCACCATCGAGCAGACCGTCGAGCGGCTGATCGTCTTCGACCGCTCCGTCGCCTTCATCCCCGCCAGCGCGGACCGCGATGTCGCCCTGGAGATCCGCCACCCCGCGCTCGTGCGCTATCTGATCCAGGTGTACGAGGTGCTCTGGGCCCAGGCCACACCCCTCACAGAACCTCTCCAGGCGGCCCCGCCCAGCGCATCGGTCACCGCCGTCCAGCTGAGCATCGCCCGCCTCCTCGTCGACGGGAACGCCGACCAGGTGGTGGCCCGCAAGCTCGGCATCAGCGTCCGCACCTGCCGCGCCCACATCTCCAGACTCATGCAGACCCTCGGCGCCACCAGCCGCACCCACCTCGGCGCCCTGCTCGTCCAGTCCGACCTCGTGGAACCCGCCCGGTGATGTCTCTGCCACCCGCGCACGTCCACGGCGACCACGGTCTGTGCGACGAGGCCGTCAGCCTCTACACACAGGCCCTGTCCCAGGGCCGCATCGCCCGGTCCGCCACCGCCGGCGTGCCGTGCCTCGTCGACAACGCGCTGTTGATCACGGACCCCGGTGACGCCGGCTGGCTGCGGCCCGTACCGCCCTCCGCCGCCCTCGCACAGCTGCTCCACCCCCTGGCCCGGGGGATTCTGGACCAGGTTCGGACCGCCGACGTCCTGGCCAGGACCCTGGGTGCGCTCGGCGGGCTCACCGACGGGGCCCCGGATCTCGCCATCAGGGTCGTCGTCGGGCAGTCCGCCATCCAGGCAGCCATCAGTGCCGACCTGCGCGAGGCCAACGACGAGATCCTCACCGTCCAGCCCGGCAGCACCCGCCCGCCCGAGGTGCTGCGGGTGGCGTTGTCCAGCACCCTGCCGATGGTCGAGCGGAACGTCCGGCTGCGGCACATCTACCAGCACTCGGCGCGCTACGGCCCGGGGCTCAAGGCGTATGTGGGCCGACTGCCCAGCGACCTCCTCCAGGTCCGCACGATGGAGCAGGCGACCGACCGCCTCATGATCTTCGATCGCAAGGTCGCCTACCTCCCCGCCAACGCCGACCGCAGCGCCGCCCTGGAGATCCGCCACCCCGCGCTCGTCCACTACCTGGCGCAGATGTACGAGGTTCTCTGGGCCCGGGCCACCCCCTTCACACAACCGCTGCCCACCGCCGTACCCGGGACCCCCGTCACCGCGGTCCAGCAGAGCATCGCGCGACTCCTGATCGAAGGGAACCAGGACGAGGCGGTCGCCCGCACCCTCGGCATCAGCGTCCGCACCTGCCGCGCCCACATCTCCAGACTCATGCAGACCCTCGGCGCCACCAGCCGCACCCACCTCGGCGCCCTGCTCGTCCAGTCCGACCTCGTGGAACCCGCACAGCCCCGTACAACGAAGGAGCCCGTCACCCCGGAAGTTCCGGGGTGACGGGCTCCTCACACGGATGACCTGACCGGTCAGTCCTTGGGCCGCTTGGGCCGCCAGACCACCAGCGCGCTGGTCTGCTGGACGTCCTGGTACGGGACCAGGTCGCGGCGGTACGAGGCATGGACCTGCGCCTCGCGCTGCTGCATGGCCGCCGCCGCCCCGTCCACGGCCGCCGAGAGTTCGGCGACGCGCTGCTGAAGGGCCGCGACCTGGTTCTCCAGCTCGATGATGCGCTTGATGCCGGCGAGGTTGATGCCCTCGTCCTGCGACAGCTGCTGGACGGTGCGCAGCAGCTCGATGTCACGGGCCGAGTAGCGCCTGCCGCGGCCGGCCGTACGGTCGGGCGAGACCAGGCCGAGACGGTCGTACTGGCGCAGTGTCTGCGGATGCAGGCCCGAGAGCTGGGCCGCGATCGAGATCACGTACACCGGGGACTCATCGGTCAGTTCGTAAGGATTACGCCGTCGGCCGTCCACCTCAAGCTCCCTTCGCCGCCTGGAACAGCTCCGCCCGCGGGTCCTGGTCCGCGGTCGCCTTGCGGTAGGCCTCCAGTGCGTCCCTGGCCTCGGTGCCGAGGTCGGTGGGCACGGTCACCTCGACGGTGACCAGGAGGTCGCCCCGGGTGCCGTCCTTGCGGACCGCACCCTTGCCGCGGGCACGCATCGTACGCCCGTTCGGCGTGCCGGCCGGGAGTTTCAGCGTCACCGGCGGTCCGCCGAGCGTGGGTACCTTGACCTCGCCGCCGAGCGCCGCCTCCGTGAAGGTGACGGGCACCGTGACGGTGAGGTTGTCGCCCTTGCGGCCGAAGACCGGGTGGGCGTCGACATGGACGACGACATAGAGGTCGCCGGCCGGTCCGCCGCGCTCGCCCGGTGCGCCCTTGCCGCGCAGCCGGATCCGCTGGCCGTCCGAGACGCCCGCCGGGATCCGGACCTGCATGGTGCGCGAGGAGCGGGCCCGGCCGCTGCCCTTGCAGACGTCGCAGGGGTCCTGGGCGATCAGGCCCCGGCCCTTGCAGTCCACGCAGGGGTCGGTGAGCGAGAAGCCGCCGCCGCTGCCGCGCGAGACCTGTCCGGTGCCGACACAGGTCGGGCAGACCCTGGGGGTGCCGTTCTTGTCGCCGGTGCCGGAACACGCCTTGCAGGGCGCCTGGCTGGACATGCGCAACGGGACCGTGGCCCCGTCGACCGCCTCGGTGAAGCTGAGCGTCACCTCGGACTCGATGTCCTGGCCGCGGCGCGGCTGCACCCTCGTACCGGTGCCGCCGCCGCGGTTGAAGAGGCCGCCGAAGACATCGCTCAGGCCGCCGCCGCCGAACCCGCCGGCGCCGCCGCCCTGGCCCCCGCCCGGGGCACCTCCGAAGAGGTCCCCCAGGTCGAAGTTGAAGTTGCCCTGGGCCCCGCCGGGTCCGGCGCGGAAGCCGCCGTTGCCGAAGAGGGCGCGCGCCTCGTCGTACTCCTTGCGCTTCTTGGTGTCGCCGAGGACGTCATTCGCCTCGGAGATCTCCTTGAAGCGCTCCTCCGCCTTGTCGTCGCCCTTGTTGGCGTCCGGGTGGAACTCGCGGGCGAGCTTCCGGTACGCCTTCTTGATCTCGGCGTCCGTGGCGTCCTTGGGGACGCCGAGAACCTTGTAGTAGTCCTTCTCGACGAAGTCCTTCGTACTCATCGACGTCCCTCCTTCCGGACGACCGGCCGGGTGGCCGGGCGGTGTGCTGCCAGGTGGTCGGACAGAATGTCAGACCTCCTCGCCGCCACCGCTCTCCTCGTCGTCTGCCTTCTCTTCCTTCGCGGCCGCGGGGGCCGCACCCGGCTGGGGTTCGGCCACCGCCACCCGCGCGGGACGGATGGTGCGCTCGCCGATCCGGTACCCAGGCTGCAGGATCGCCACGCAGGTCGTCTCGGTGACGTCCGGCGCGTACGAGTGCATCAGGGCCTCGTGGATCGTCGGGTCGAAGGGCTCGCCCTCCTTGCCGAACTGCTGCAGACCGAGCTTGGCGACGACCGTCTCCAGCGATTCGGCCACCGACTTGAACCCGCCCACGAGCTCACCGTGCTCACGGGCCCGGCCGACGTCGTCGAGCACGGGCAGGAGCTCGGACAGCAGACCCGCGACAGCGATCTCCTTGACCGTGACCCGGTCCCGCTCCACACGGCGGCGGTAGTTCTGGTACTCGGCCTGGAGCCGCTGGAGGTCTGCCGTGCGCTCGGAGAGCGCGGTGCGGACCTGGTCCAGCTGGGCGGTCAGAGCCGTGATCTGGTTCGCGTCCCCCGCCGGGGCCGCCGCCTCCTCCGAAGAGGGGGTGGCGGCCTTCGGCTCGGCGTCCTCAGGGGTGGCGCCGGAGGGGACGTCGGGCTTCTCCTCGAAGCCCGGAGTCTCCTCGGTCACGCCGCACCGCCCTTGGTGTCCTTCTCGTCGTCGACGATCTCGGCGTCCACGACGTCGTCCTGGCCGTCGGCCTGGGCCTGCTCGGCGCCCGGCTGACCGTCGGCCTGCGGGCCGCCCTCGGCCTGGGCGTTGGCGTACATCGCCTGGCCCAGCTTCTGGGAGACGGCCGCGACCTTCTCGGTGGCCGTACGGATCTCGGCGGTGTCCTCGCCCTTGAGCTTCTCCTTCAGCTCGGTGAGCGCGGTCTCCACCTCCGTCTTGACGTCGCCGGGGACCTTGTCCTCGTTGTCCTTGAGGAACTTCTCCGTCTGGTAGACGAGCTGCTCGCCCTGGTTGCGCGACTCGGCGGCCTCGCGGCGGCGATGGTCCTCCTCCGCGTACTGCTCGGCCTCCTCACGCATCCGGTTGACCTCGTCCTTCGGCAGCGAGGAGCCGCCGGTGACGGTCATCTTCTGCTCCTTGCCGGTGCCGAGGTCCTTCGCGGCGACGTGCATGATGCCGTTGGCGTCGATGTCGAACGCGACCTCGATCTGCGGCACACCGCGCGGGGCCGGAGGCAGACCGGTCAGCTCGAACATCCCGAGCTTCTTGTTGTACGCCGCGATCTCGCGCTCGCCCTGGTAGACCTGGATCTGCACGGACGGCTGGTTGTCCTCGGCCGTCGTGAAGATCTCGGAGCGCTTGGTCGGGATCGTGGTGTTGCGCTCGATGAGCTTCGTCATGATGCCGCCCTTGGTCTCGATGCCAAGAGACAGCGGGGTGACGTCGAGGAGCAGGACGTCCTTGACCTCGCCCTTGAGGACACCGGCCTGGAGCGAGGCGCCGATGGCGACGACCTCGTCCGGGTTCACACCCTTGTTGGCCTCCTGGCCACCGGTCAGCTCCTTGACGAGCTCGGCGACGGCCGGCATACGGGTCGAGCCACCGACGAGAACGACGTGGTCGATCTCGGAGAGCTGGATGCCCGCGTCCTTGATGACGTTGTGGAACGGGTTCTTGCAGCGGTCCAGGAGGTCCGCGGTGAGCTGCTGGAACTGCGAGCGCGTGAGCTTCTCGTCCAGGTGCAGCGGGCCCTCGGCCGACGCCGTGATGTACGGCAGGTTGATCGAGGTCTCCGTCGAGGAGGACAGCTCGATCTTCGCCTTCTCCGCGGCCTCGCGCAGACGCTGGAGAGCCATCTTGTCCTTGGACAGGTCCACGCCGTGCCCGTTGGCGAACTGCTTCACCAGGTAGTCGACGACGCGCTGGTCCCAGTCGTCACCACCGAGGTGGTTGTCACCGTTGGTGGCCTTCACCTCGACGACGCCGTCACCGATCTCCAGGAGCGACACGTCGAAGGTGCCGCCACCGAGGTCGAAGACGAGGATCGTCTGATCGTCCTTGTCGAGCCCGTACGCCAGCGCGGCGGCGGTCGGCTCGTTGACGATGCGCAGGACGTTCAGGCCCGCGATCTCGCCGGCCTCCTTCGTCGCCTGACGCTCGGAGTCGTTGAAGTACGCCGGGACGGTGATCACCGCGTCGGTGACCTTCTCGCCCAGGTACGACTCGGCGTCGCGCTTCAGCTTCTGCAGGATGAAGGCGCTCATCTGCTGCGGGTTGAAGCTCTTGCCGTCCAGGTCGATCTTCCAGTCAGTGCCCATGTGGCGCTTGACGGAGCGGATGGTCCTGTCGACGTTGGTCACTGCCTGGCGCTTGGCGACCTCGCCGACCAGCACCTCGCCGTTCTTTGCGAAGGCGACGACGGACGGCGTGGTCCTGGCGCCCTCTGCGTTGGTGATGACGGTGGGCTCGCCGCCTTCGAGAACGCTGACGACGGAGTTAGTCGTGCCCAGGTCGATGCCGACCGCACGTGCCATTTCAATTCCTCCAACTGACTACTTGAGTGGATCTGACTCAAGGATGCATGACGTCCGTCCCAGAGTCAACAGACCTGAGTCGAGCAGACTCAACTATCGTGCACGCACCCTGCGCCACCGGCGACACCTGCCCACCCTGCGGCCGCGCAGCCCTCCCCCATCATCGTCGCGTGGGATCGTTCTGTCACAAAATGCCGTGAGACGCGCAAAACCGGCATCCGATCCGCCGACCCCAGGCAGCCGACCCAGGCAGGTGCGAACGATGCAGACGCAGAGAATGCAGTCGCAGAGGGTGCATACGCAGAGGCAGAGAAGGGGCGGACGCCCCTGGCAGCCGCCCCGCGAACCCCGCACCGCCGCCGCCCGGCGGACCCTGCGGGCGCTGCGGGAGGCGGCGCCGCGCCCCACCGCCAAGCGCGCCCTCGACCTCACCCTCGGCTCGGCCCTGCTGCTGCTCGCCTCGCCCCTGCTCGCCGGGGCCGCCCTGGCGCTCGCCGTACGGCGCCGCCCCGGAGGCGTCCTCACGCACTCGCCCCGCACCGGACTGCACGGCCGCCCCTTCGTCCTGCGGTCGCTGCGCACCCGCCGGCTGCGGCTCGATGTGATCTCCCGGCTGCACCACGTGGTCCGGGGCGACCTCTCCCTGGTCGGGCCCGTGCCGCTCGCGCCGGGGGACGTGCGGAGCAGTACGCCCGGTGCGAGAGACTGGCGGCAGGAACTGAAGCCCGGCCTGACCGGTCTGGCGCAGGTACGTCACCGCTCGACGATGCCCTGGGACGAGGCCGCGCTCCTCGACCAGTACTACGCCGAGCACCACGGGACACGGCTGGATCTCGCGATCCTCCTGGAGGCCGTCCGCACTCCCCTGTACGCGACAACCCGCGCCCTGACTCGTTTCGGCAAGGCAGACCTGAGCGACACAGATCACCGCCTGCCCGGCTACAGGACGGCGGAATAAGTGGATAGTGTCAGCACAGACTGATTAAGTTACTGCTTAGTAATCCCTCGTCAGTCATCCCAGTACTCATCAGCAGAGCTGGATCCCACCCCTCGCAGGCCCGAGGAGCCCCACATGCAACTCGCCGCGATCATCGTGTCGCTGGTGCTGACCGTGGTCGGCGTTGCGCTCGTCGCCCGAGCCGTCGCGCAGATCTACCGGTTCGTCACGCTCGGACAGCCGGTTCCGGCCGGCAGCCGCACCGACGCCGTGAAACAGCGCACGATCACCCTGGCCAAGGAGTTCGTCGGCCACACCAGGATGAACCGATGGGGCATCATCGGCATCGCCCACTGGTTCGTCGCCGTCGGCTTCCTGACTCTGGGCCTGACCATCGTCACGGCGTACGGTCAGCTGTTCAAGGCCGACTGGGTCCTCCCCGTCCTCGGCGGCTGGCTGCCGTACGAGGTGTACACGGAGTTCATCGCGCTCGCGACAACCGTGGGCATCCTGGTCCTCATCGCGATCCGCCAGCTCAGCCTTCCCTCCCGGGCCGGCCGCAAGTCGCGGTTCGCGGGATCGAAGATGGGCCAGGCGTACTTCGTCGAGGCCGTCATCCTCGTCATCGGTCTCGCGATCATGACGCTGAGGGGCCTTGAGGGCGCTCTGCACCACGTCGACGGCTACGAGGCCGCGTACTTCGCCTCGTACCCCCTGGTCGCGGCCTTCAAGGGGCTCGACCTCGGCACGCTCCAGAACCTCGTCTACCTCACCGCCATGATCAAGCTCGGCGTCACCATGACCTGGGCGATCACCGTCGGCCTCAACACCAACATGGGTGTCGCCTGGCACCGCTTCCTGGCCTTCCCGAACATCTGGTTCAAGCGGAACGCCGACGGCGAGGTCGCGCTCGGCGCGCTCCAGCCGATGACCTCCGGCGGCCAGGAGATCGACTGGGAGGACCCGGCCGAGGACGCCGTCTTCGGTGTCTCGCAGGTCGAGCAGTTCTCCTGGAAGGGCATCCTCGACTTCTCCACGTGCACCGAGTGCGGCCGCTGCCAGTCGCAGTGCCCCGCCTGGAACACGGGCAAGCCGCTCTCCCCGAAGCTCCTGATCATGTCCCTGCGCGACCACGCGCACGCCAAGGCCCCGTATCTGCTGGCCGGCGGCGGCAAGGACATGGAGGGCAACGAGAAGGCCACCGAGGAGCAGCTCAAGGACGTCCCGGCGGCCGCTCTCGCCGAGGCCGAGCGCCCGCTGATCGGCACGGTCGAGGAGAACGGCGTCATCGACCCGGACGTCCTCTGGTCCTGCACCACCTGCGGTGCGTGCGTCGAGCAGTGCCCGGTCGACATCGAGCACATCGACCACATCGTCGACATGCGCCGCTACCAGGTGATGATCGAGTCCGCGTTCCCGTCCGAGGCGGGCACGATGCTCAAGAACCTGGAGAAGAAGGGCAACCCCTGGGGGCTCGCCAAGAAGCAGCGCGTCGAGTGGACCAAGGAGGTCGACTTCGAGGTCCCGATCGTCGGCAAGGACGTCGAGGACCTCACCGAGGTCGACTACCTCTACTGGGTCGGCTGCGCCGGCGCCCTGGAGGACCGCGCCAAGAAGACCACCAAGGCCTTCGCGGAGCTGCTGCACATCGCGGGCGTCAAGTTCGCGATCATGGGCGGCGACGAGAAGTGCACGGGTGACTCGGCCCGCCGCCTGGGCAACGAGCCGCTGTTCCAGCAGCTCGGCCAGGAGAACGTGGCGATGCTGAACATGGCGTTCGGCGAGGACGACGAGGACGACTCGACCAAGAAGGCCAAGGCCTCCAAGAAGATCGTCGCGACCTGCCCGCACTGCTTCAACACGATCGCCAACGAGTACCCGCAGCTCGGCGGCGAGTACGAGGTCATCCACCACACGCAGCTGCTCCAGCACCTGGTGGACGAGGGCAAGCTGATCCCGGTGACGCCGGTCGAGGGTCTGATCACGTACCACGACCCCTGCTACCTGGGCCGGCACAACAAGATCTACACGCCCCCGCGCGAGATCATCGCCAAGGTCCCGGGCCTGCGGAACGAGGAGATGCACCGCCACAAGGAGCGCGGCTTCTGCTGCGGCGCCGGTGGTGCCCGGATGTGGATGGAGGAGCGGATCGGCAAGCGCATCAACAACGAGCGCGTCGACGAGGCCCTCTCCCTCAACCCGGACATCGTCTCCACGGCCTGCCCGTTCTGCCTGGTCATGCTGACCGACTCGGTCAACGGCAAGAAGAACGACGGCAAGGCGAAGGAGTCGGTCCAGGTGGTCGACGTGTCGCAGCTGCTGCTCGACTCCGTGAAGACCCCCGCCGACCCGGCGGGCGAGCCGGAACCGGCGGACGCACCCGAGCCGGAGCCGGTGAAGTAACCGGCAACGCCCCGCGGCGTTGCACAAGCGGCCGGACCTGCCTCGGGGGCAGGACCGGCCGCTTCTGCTTTCCCGCCCGGGTGACGCATCATGTGGGACGGCCGGGGGGACGCAAGCGACGGCCGGGACGGCCGAGACGTACGAGGTATTCCCGCAGGGATACACATCGGAGGAACCCGTGCGGATACGCACCAGCAGGGCACAGGCGGGAGCTCCGGCGCGCGCCGGCGCACCGGCCGCCGCGGCGGTGGCCGGCCTCTGCGCCCTGCTCCTGACGGCCTGCTCGGGCTCCCCCGCACCGGCCAAGAACGGCGACACCCCGCCCACCGCGCTCTCCGGCCTGGCGGGCGCGGAGCTCCGCCCCGTCCCGCGCGGCACCGGCAGCCGCGTCCCGGACGACTTCAACGGCGACGGCCACCGCGACCTGGTCATCGACGACCTGGTGAAGCCGGCCTCCGACCTGCACGGCGACGACCCCGGGATCGGCATCGTGTACGGCTCCGCGACCCGAGGTCTCGACCCGTCGGTACGCCAGCTGCTCAGCGCGCACGCGAACGCGGCCAAGATCGGGGACACCCTTCCGTCGGCGTTCGACGCCGAGACGTCGTGCGACCTGGACCGGGACGGCTTCACCGATCTGATCGTGGCCACCGACCCCCCGTACAACGGCATCGGCCGCCCGCCCGTGCCGCTGCAGATCCTGTTCGGCTCGCCCGAGGGCCTCACCGGCCGTGCGGTGGCGCTCCGCATCCCGGCCCCGGCCCGCTTCGGCAACGAGTGGCCCGACCACCCCGTCTGCGGCGACTTCGACGGCGACGGGAAGCCGGATCTGGCCGTGACGGCGAGCGAGGGCCGGTTCAGCTTCCTGCGGGGTCCGTTCACCCGCGACGGCCGCCCGCGTGCCGCCGGCGGCACGGTCCCGGGCGCTGGTCCCGCCCTGTCCGCGCCCGAGCCCCGGGCGGACACGAACGGCGACGGGTACGACGACCTCGTGTACACCGCCCGCCCCCACGCCCCGGGCACCGCTGCCAAGGGCGGGCTGCTGCTCGGGGGCCCCGGCGGACCGGGCCGGCCGGGCGGCACGTACCGCTTCGAGGCACCGGCGGCCCCGCTCCCGGCGGCGCCCCTGCGCAAGGGTCCGGGCGCCGCCCCGGCCCGCGCGGAAACGACTCTGCTCCAGCGGTACGCGGACTTCGACGGCGACAGGAAACCCGACACGGTGGTCCGTACGCACCGGGGCGAGACGGCGGACCTGATCGCGCTGTACCCGGCGGCGGCACCCGACCGTCCGCTGATCACGTTCACCAGCGCGCTGTTCCTGACGGGCGGGACGGCGGCTGAGGACGGCGGCTGAGGACAACCCCCCAGGGTTCCCTTAGGGGATGTCACAGCTGAGCGTCAAAGGCCGCCGAGTTCCCCCGCCCCTCCTGTCCGGCCCGTGCGGACCAGGTACGTTCGATGACGTGGCTGGATTCAGGATCGGACGCGGCCGGGACAACCGCACCCCGCAAGGGCAACAGCAACCGCGGCAGCAGCCGTACGGCAATCAGGCACCGCCGCCGCCGTACGGACAGCAGCCATGGCCGCCGACGGGAGGACACAGCGCCCCGCATGCCGCCCCGCAGCACGGCGGCGGATACCACCCCGGTTACCAGGGGGGCGGGCCCGACGAGCCGGAGTACTTCGCCGACCCGTACCCGTATCCGTACCCCCAGGGCCAGGGACCGCAGGGGCAGCAGGGTCCGCACCACGGTGATCCGTACGCGAACAACCCCGGCCACACGCAGGCCTTCAGCATCGACGAGGACGGGTACAACGACGGCAGCGCCTACCGCGCCGGCCAGGCACCCGCCCCTGCGGGCCCGCGCCTGCACTGGAAGCAGCTGCTGAGCGGCATCGTGACGCGCCCAGGACCGACGTTCTGGCAGATGCGCGACTACCCCGTCTGGGGCCCGGCGCTGATCGTCACGTTCCTGTACGGCCTGCTGGCGCTCTTCGGCTTCGACCAGGCCCGCGAGGACGCGATCCGCGCCCCCGTCTCCACCGCCGTGCCCTACGTCGTCCTCACGGCCGTCTGCTTCGTGATCGGCGGCCTGGTGCTCGGCGCGGTCACCCACACCCTGGCCCGCCAGCTCGGCGGCGACGGCGCCTGGCAGCCGACCGTGGGCCTCTCCATGCTGATCATGTCGCTGACGGACGCCCCGCGCCTGGTCTTCGCGCTCTTCCTCGGCGGCGAGAACTCCCTGGTGCAGATCCTCGGCTGGCTCACCTGGCTGGGAGCGGCGGCGCTGCTCACCTCGATGGTGAGCAAGTCCCACGACCTGCCGTGGCCGAAGGCGCTGGGCGCGTCGGCGATCCAGCTGCTGGCGCTGGTGTCGATCCTGAAGCTGGGCACGATCTGAGCCCACACGCAACGGCGAAACCCCCGGTCGGTCTCCGCCGAACCGGGGGTTTCGCCGTTCGCTCACGGCCTCAGGCGTCGAGAACCTGCCCGCTGCGCCGCACGACGGGCGGCTCCACGCTCCACGGGAAGTTGATCCAGTTGTCGGTCTTCTTCCACACGTACTCGCACTGCACGAGCGAGTGCGACTTCTCGTAGATGACCGCGGAACGCACCTCGGCGACATGGTCGATGCAGAAGTCGCGCACCAGCTTCAGGGTCTTGCCCGTATCGGCGACGTCGTCGGCGATGAGGACCTTCTTCTCGGTGAAGTCGATGGCGTTGGGGACGGGCGCCAGCATGACGGGCATCTCCAGCGTGGTGCCGACGCCCGTATAGAACTCCACATTGACCAGATGGATGTTCTTGCAGTCCAGCGCGTACGCCAGCCCGCCGGCGACGAAGACCCCGCCGCGGGCGATGCTCAGCACCACATCGGGCTCGTACCCGTCGTCGGCGACGGCCTGCGCCAGCTCCCGCACGGCCCGCCCGAACCCGTCGTACGTCAGGTTCTCCCGCACGTCACCGGTCACGTTCTCAGTCATCGCGCATCACACCTGGGTCCGGTGGAAATTCATGAACGAGCGGGAGGCGGTCGGTCCGCGCTGCCCCTGGTAGCGCGACCCGTACCGCTCGGAGCCGTACGGGAACTCCGACGGGGAGCTCAGCCGGAACATGCACAGCTGCCCGATCTTCATCCCGGGCCACAGCTTGATCGGCAGCGTCGCGAGGTTCGACAGCTCCAGGGTCACGTGCCCGGAGAACCCGGGGTCGATGAACCCGGCGGTCGAGTGCGTGACCAGCCCGAGCCGGCCGAGCGAGCTCTTGCCCTCCAGCCGCGAGGCGAGGTCGTCGGGCAGCGAGATGACCTCGTACGTCGAGGCGAGCACGAACTCACCGGGGTGCAGGATGAACGCCTCGTCCCCGTCCGGCTCGACAGTGCGGGTCAGGTCGACCTGCTCGACGGCGGGGTCGATATGGGGATAGCGGTGGTTCTCGAACACCCGGAAGTAGCGGTCGAGCCGCACATCGATGCTCGAGGGCTGCACCATCGACGCATCGAATGGATCAATACGTACGCGTCCGGCGTCGATCTCGGCCCGGATGTCCTTGTCTGAGAGAAGCACCCACCGAGGATACGCAGAACGCGCGGGCCCGCCCCCATCGGGCCGCCCGCGCGCCTGTCGCCTGCCGCTGCCTCCCGCCTACCGCTGCCCGGCCACGACGGGCACGGCATGCCGCAACCGCGCGCAACGAGGACAGCGGATGAGCCGCCCGGGGCCGATCCGCCCGGACCCGAGCTGCTGCATCGGGAACGAGGCGGTAGCGAAAACGTGCCCTTCGGCACAGCGGACGACGGTGCGCTCCATGGAGTCCATCAAGTCCCTTCCCCATCAAGCCGTGAACGAGAAAGCCACATTAGGGGATGAACGGGACGCCACTCGCCGCGGCACTCCGAGCCCCCACGCTACGCCCCAACTCCCGCCCCCGACACCCACATCCACACCCCGCCACCCCCACCCCCACCACGCCGCACATCCGGGCTCACGCCTCGGGGGGCCTGCGATGGGGTACAGTGTGGGACGATGCGTCGCTGGTCATCCAGCGCGTTGTGCGGGTGTAGTTTAATGGTAGAACATGAGCTTCCCAAGCTCAGAGCGCGAGTTCGATTCTCGTCACCCGCTCCATGCAATAGCCCCAGGTCGATGGCCTGGGGCTCTGTTGTTGTCCGGACCGGACTACTCGCGCCGCGCCCGCTGCGTGCCCGATCCTCTTCCCGCTGTGGCTGCTTTGTTCAGCGGACAGGCGTCAATGCCTCTCTCCCCCCATTACCTTTTTGGTGGTCCCGCAATGGGGCTCCCGGCCTTCGGGCCCGGCATGACTTCCCCCCCTTGTTAACCATGATCCGGGGGGTGGTGTCACCGGGCCCGGAGGCACTGACAGACCGCTGATTAGGGGCATGACCACCGACTCTTCGCAGGTCGGGAGGCTCTTCGTAATGTGGATGTGGCGATCGGTGCCGTGGGCGAGGCCGGGCGGAAGCACGACCGGAGGACGCACGTGATCGAAACCGGCGACATCGACGTCTTCCTCGGCCTGGACGTCGGCAAGAGCGAACACCACGCCACCGCCGTCACACCAGCCGGGAAGAAGGCGTCCGACAAGCGCCTGCCCAACACCGAACCCAAGCTCCGCGAGCTGTTCGCGAAACTCCAGGCCAAGCACGGGACGGTGCTGGTCGTGGTCGACCAGCCGGCCTCGATCGGAGCCCTGCCGCTCGCGGTCGCCAGAGACATGGGCTGCCCCGTCGCCTACCTGCCCGGCCTGACGATGCGGCGGATCGCCGACCTCTACCCCGGCGAGGCCAAGACCGACGCGAGGGACGCGTTCATCATCGCCGACGCCGCCCGCGCGATGCCCCACACCTTGCGCTCGGTCGACCTCGAAGACGAGACGATCGCCGAACTGGAGATGATCGTCGGCTTCGACGACGACCTGACCGGCGAGGCCACCCGCGTCGCGAACCGGCTCCACGGCCTGCTGACCCAGATCCACCCGTCCCTGGAACGGGTCCTGGGCCCGCGACCGCAGCACCCGGCCGTCCTGACCCTGCTGGAACGGTTCGGGTCCCCCACCCAGATCCGCAAGGCAGGCCGCCGACGGCTGATCACGCTGCTGCGGCCGAAGGCACCCCGTATGGCCGAGCGCCTGGTCGAGGACATCTTCACCGCGCTGGACGAACAGACCGTGGTGGTCCCCGGCACCGACGCGGCCGCGCTGATCATCCCGAGCCTGGCCGCCTCGCTCGCCGCCGTCCTCGACCAGCGCAAACTCCTCGCCGGCCGGATCGAGGAACTGCTGGAGACCCACCCTCTTTCCCAGGTCCTGATCTCGATACCGGGCATCGGGATCAGGACCGGAGCCAGGATCCTCATCGAGGTCGGCGACGGCAGCAGCTTCCCCTCCGCAGCCCACCTCGCCGCCTACGCCGGACTCGCCCCGGCGACCCGCAACTCAGGCTCCTCGATCCGAGGCGAACAACCATCCCGCAGAGGGAACAAGCAGCTCAAACGGGCCTTCTTCCTCTCCGCGTTCGCCGCCCTCGGCGACCCGGCATCCCGCGCCTACTACGACAAGAAGATCGCCCAGGGCAAACACCACACCCAAGCCCTCCTCTGCCTCGCAAGACGACGAGCCGACGTCCTCCTCGCGATGCTCCGCGACGGCACCTTCTACGAACCCCAACACGCCCAACCAGCTTGACCAAACCCATAGGAGCACCCCCCCGGACCGTTGTGACGGCAGACGCCGTGTCCCACGCAGGTCATGTCGCTTTACGCGAGGGTCGAGGGTCCTCGTCGTGTCGCGTTGCAGCGAGGCATGTTGTCTCTTTGTCCGGCACGGCTGCGTGACTGAGATCACGTTGGCGTGGGCGTGCTGTGTCAGCTGGAACGATAGGTGAAGGTATGGGTTCGACCACAGGGGTCTCTCGTGTAGGGGGCGTGGGTGGCCTCTCGCAGCGATTGAGCTTTGTCATCGGTTGAGAGGAGTCGGGTGGAGGCGGCATGCTGATCCGACATGCCGGGCCCGAGTCGCGGGCACGGCGGCAGGGCGGGGGAATCGCGTTGATCGTCTGGGTGAACGGTGCGTTCGGCAGCGGGAAGAGCACCCTGGTAGATGAGTTGCGTGCGTGCTGGCCCGAGGCACTGGTCTACGACCCGGAGATGGTCGGCTATGTGCTGCGAGAGATCGTGGAGGTGCCGACCGGCGACTTCCAGGACCTTCGGCTGTGGCGGCGTCAGGTCGCTGACCTGGCGGTGGGACTGATCGAGGAGTATCGCCGCACGGTCCTCATCCCGATGACCTTGGTTAATCCTGGTTATGTCGGTGAGATCTTCGGCGCGTTGAAGGATGCAGGCATCGAAGTCCACCACTTCTTCCTCAAGGTCTCCCGAGAGGTCCTGGAGCAGCGGATCGACGGCCGCAGTTTCACCCCGGACAGCCCTGAGCAGGATGAGAAGGTTCGGCGCTGGTGCAAGGAAAGGATCTCGCCGTGCATGGCCGCTGCCGATACCTTGCCCGGTGACACCGTGTTCCTGGATGGCGAGTTGACACCGCAGAAGTTGGCCAACCAGGTGCTGGTCCGGGTTCGAGCCGGTGGAACCTCCGAGGTGTGATCGCGGTGAAACGAGGGGGCACGGCGAGGGAGCACGCTAGGCGGTGTCGACGGGATCCCTCGCCGTGTCCGGGCTTGTGGGGAGACGCCAGCTCAGCTGCAAGATCCGTACGGGGCCGTTCCGGGGCGGGCGGTGGGCAGGCGGCGGACGTTGCCGGGTGTTGCGGCCACTTCCCGCAGACGGACGATCTCGTCGTGCTGTGCGGCCAGGCGCGAGACGGCGAGTTCCTTGAACGTGGTGAGCTCGGCTACGGTCTCGTCCCGCTGAGCCAGGCGTTCCTTGAGCTCGGCGACTTTGGTCTTGAGTCGTTCGATCTGCGCGATCCGCGGGTCGACGACGTCTCCGGCCTCTTGCAGGGTGCGAAGGCGTCGCTCGAATTCTTCGGCGAGGTGCTGGTAGGGGCCGGGGCGGGTGGTGCCGTCACGGTTCTTCTTGGGGTAGAACGCGGTGCGGGTCACGCCGGCTTCGGCGGCCAGTGTCTTCAAGTCGCAGCTGCCGCCGGGCGGGAGGTCGCCTTTGAGGAGCCGGTCCATCGCGGCCCGGACGGCCTGCTCGTTGCGGGCGCGGGTCTCTGCGCTGATGCGAGCCATGAGGTGGGGTTTCTCCTTACGCGGCGGCGTCGATCGAGGCCAGGACCTTCACGTCTCGGTCCAAGTCGGCTTGCAGTCGGGCCTTTTCGGCCTTGTGGTTGCGGCCGATCGATCCGATGAAGACCTGCTTGGTCCGCACACTCTCGGCCCACACCGGGCGGTGGCAGGGATGGTGGGTGGCCTGCGGACAGCGGGCGGAATCGCACATGCCAGCCAGCGGCTTCGTCGCGTTCGGGGTGCCGGCCAGCTTCAGGCACAACGCCTTGGAAGGGTCGATGAACCAGCAGTAGTTCGCCACACCCAGGTGCAGGACGCCGGCGATCTCGGCGAGGAGGGCTCGGACCTCCTGGTCGCTGCCGACGACCGTGGGGTCCTCGGCGGCGGCGCGGGCCAGCTTCCCGTCGACGCTGGCGAAGAAGCTGATCAGATCGCGGGCGCCGGGACCTGAGGGCATCTCGCCTTGCTGATAGCGCCGGTACTCGGCCTGCACGAGGTCCTTGTTACGCTCCGCCTCCTCGGCGTTGACCTCCGCGAGGAACTTAGCCTGGGCCCCGCCAGGACGGGCCGCATACCCTTCCGTGGTCACCACGGACAAGTGCTTGAGCTGCACCTTTGCGGCCAGCAGACCACCGGGACGATAGGCAATCTCCAAAGCGAGTGTGCGCCTGAGCATCCTCGTCGTCAGCTGTCCTTCCGGGATCGGAGCCAGCCCCAGGGCCTGCCCCGTGAGGCCGTTGACCCACTGACGGAACAGCTCGAAGCGGGCACCGTCGAGGGGCGAGGTGAGCAGGGGATCGCCGATCTCGGCGTCGGGGCCCAGGAGTTGCTCGGCGACCTCGGCTGCCTGGTACGCCTCCCAGATTACGACCCACTCATCGGGGACACCGCCGAGCGGTTTGCCCTTGATGACCCGGCTCGCCAGCTTGTACCTCTTCAGCCCCGGACCGGACTCGACGGGGGGAACGCGGCATCCCACGTTCATCTCCCGTAGTTCGCTCTGGCGCATGCCGGACAGGGCCACGATGACCACGTGCGCGGCGGTCTTCACCACGCCGGTGAGAGCCCGCAGGCCGCGCTCGGCCAGCGGACCCGACCAGGGCACCTCCCCTTGGCCGTCGGCTCGCTTCACCATGCTGGCGTCGCGGCAGAAGGGTTCCTCGATCCCCACGGCAGCTACCGCCGCTTCCAGCATGTCGCGCACCAACGACAGCTCGGAAGGGAGGATTTCCCTCCGCCCGGCTTCCGCGGCGAGCGCGTAGAGGTTGACCTGACTCAACGGGTCGTCGTTGCTCATCCACTTCCGGGCCTTGGCCCAGATGACGTTCCGGTCGAAGGGCCGCTGCTCTTCGATATGGCGGCGAATGACCGCCTCAAGGTCGCCCAGATCGACACGTGCTGCGGGCAGCGTTGCCCGATGGGCGGCATAGCGTCGCTTGGCGTCAAGTTCGCGGAGCAGGGGTGGGGCCAGGGTCTGGACGAGGTAGAGGGCTGCACTCAGGAGCGGCTGGAACGTCGGATCCGCAACCGGCGGCGTCTTGTTCGCGTTGCCACTGAGCTTGCTGTTGGCCTGTCCCGGGAACGGTCGCAAGTCGGGGTGGTAGCGGTCGGCGCTGAACAACTCGCCGTAGCGGGCCAGCCCGATGATCGTCAGCTCGACCGCTCTTCGGACGCTGGGGCGATCATGTGTCTTCTTGCCGTTGGGGCGGTGGGTGGCGCGGTACTGGGCGAAGGACGTGCAGTGGTGTTCGGTGACCTCGCCGAGTTCGGTGATCCCCTGGGCGGTCAGCCAGTTCAACCACCGGACCAGTTCGAGCAGTTCAGCGTAGAGACCGTTGACGACACGGGCCGTCCGGTTGGCGTACGGCAGCGTGCGGACCGCTTCGTGCCCGGGGGCCATCTGGGCGGCGATGTACTCCTTGGCGACCGTCTTCCACCGCTCGTTGATGATCCCCGAGAAGTCCAGGCGCCGTGCGCACTTCGCCACGTAGGCGGGAATCCCGATGACCTGGGTGAACACCCACACGTCGTCCTCGAAGACCGAGCGGGACGCCCCGATGGGCAGGACGAAGCCGGCCAGGCCGCAGATGTCCGCCCCGGCGAAGGGCGACGGTGCGGCTCCGTGCAGCGGTGCCTCGGTCAGGGATGTGGTGTTCACAGGGTGCTCTCCTCGGGCAGGAGCGGTATCTCGGCGTCAGTGTCGGTGACCTGAGTGGCAGCCGCGGCGAGCTGTGTGGGGTCGTACTTGATCAGGACGTCCTCGATGCGCTGGGCGTAGTGGCCGAAGACGGCCATGAACTGCGCGGCGGGCATCTGCTGCCACTGCCGGGCGAAGAACGCCTTCATGCGCAGGAGGTTCGCCGCGTGGCGCGGCGTGAACAGGGCGAGTGGACACAGCAGGCACACCCAGGGGCGGGCCGGGCACGGCTGTCCCTTCGGGCCGTGCACGCCGGCGGTCGGATCGGCGCAGGACGCCACGAACACATCGCGCTGGCCACCCACGAGTTCAGCGATCGCTCGATCGTCCAACTCCAGTTCGCTGACCAGCTGCGGGAACTGGCGTGCCAGGTCGGCGACCTGCTCGTCCGACAGCACCATGGGCGGTTGACCCCTGCGCAGTAGATCGCCCTGGGCCTGCTCGACAATGTCTTCCAGCGCGTTCTGCTGGGCCTCGGTCATGGAGGACAGGTAGTGGTCGCCTTCCACACCCGGGGTGTGGTTGGGGTCGATCGTCGAGCGCCGGCTGCCGATCCAGGAAGAGCGGTCCCGGTGTGACTCGAACGTCGTGCGGATCCGGTGACGGTGCACTGTCACCAGCGCCCCGTTGGCGTCGATCACTCCCGCATCCCGGGACCAGTCGACGACGGTGGACTTGTAGGGGCGCCCGTACCGCCACGGCCCAAGGTCCTCTTCGCCTGTGCGACGTGAGGTGTAGGCGAGCCATAGCCACAGCCCGTTGTGCAGCTGCGGTGGGCAGTGTGACCTCGCCAGTTCGGCATACTCGAGCCACCGTTCCAGCAGCCGTACCGCCTTGCTCGGCAGCGTGATGCTCTCCTCGGACGTACGGCCCTTGACGTAGCGGACCAGGACGGTGCTGTCGCCGGCCCAGTCAAGTCCGTCGACGCCCAGATCGGCGATGCCGTCCGGCACGATCCCGCTGTACACGCCGAACAGCACCTGGTAGGCGATGACGACGCGGGGGCTGGGGAAGAGCGCTTCGCGTGCTTCCACGAAGAAGCGCTGACGGTCACGGCCGATCCGAAAGCGCATCTGCTCGTGCGACACTCCGGCGCGCTCGCCCAACTCCCGTGTCGTCACCGGGCCGTGGTGCACCATCAACCAGAAGATGTTCTCCCGCGTCCAGCCATGCACGTAAGGATCCGCGCCGGACTCTGCCGTTGCTCTGGCCGCCCGGTATACGGCCCAGGACTCCTTGGCCATCATTCGGGCCGCACGGGTCAGCCCTGACCAGGCAACTTCGTCGTACGGCGGCAGCGGCTCACTGTTCGGGTGCCGGTTGTAAAGACGCCCCCGGACAAGCTCCCGCACATCCGGCGCCAGCACCGGCGCCTCGGCGTCCAGGGCGGCGAGCATGCGGCGGCTCTCCGACTCCCGCCGGTTTCCCGCCTCCCACCACAGGGCCGCGAGTCCCGTGCGGGTCAGCTCGGCGACCCCGCCCCGATGGCCCCGCTGGTCCAATTCGCCGACGAACCAGTCGATGGTCCCCTTGTACTTCTCCGCGGTCCGGTGCGAATCGCCCTGACCGTGGGGGTGCATGAGGTAGACCAGGCCCGCCAGCAACTCGCGGACCAGCACAGGGTTCACCGAGTCATCGACGTACAGGGTCGACGTGGTGCCGCGGGTGAACGTGCAGAACAGCCGCAGCGGGTTCTCCAGGATCTCCGCGGGCATCAGATATCGTCCTCATCGAAGCCGTCGAACTCGGCATCGACCTCGCGTTCGGCCTCGGCGAGCAGACCGTGGTCATGGCCCGCCCGCTCATATGCCTCGCGGTAGATCCGGGTCGTATCCAGGCGGCGGAGGTACACCTCCGTGGTAAGAGTGCTGGTATGACCGAGGAGGTCACGCAGGATCATCACCGGGTCGTTCTTGCGCAGGTAGAGCGCAAGGGCCGCGTCCGCGTCGGTGTCCTTGACGAGCTTCGCGAGCTGGGCGTAGTAGCCGCCGATCAACATCTCGAGCGTCCTGATCGCGAACGTATGACGGCACCGGTGCGGGGACGTATGCGGGAAACGCGGATCGAATCGATCCCTGATCCGCTCCGACGTTCGCTTGAAGACCGTCGGCCAGTCGCGAAACGGACTCCCGTCACTCTGCACGGCCAGCAGCATCGATCCGCCATCCGGCCGGACCAGACACCGACGTTCCCGCGGCGTCAACTCGGTCCACAGCACGCGCTCACCATCGACTCGGCCACCGATCTCGTCTGCCTCGGTCACCACCAGGGGCGACCCCCACTTGGCCGGCGGAATCCATGACGAGCGAGCCACCGCAACATCACGCTGCAACCGCAAGTACTGGTGCAGCCGGGCGAGCGGGTCGTATGTCGTCCACGTGGCGCGGAACTTCCGGCCCTTCGTGACCCCGGCCGGAACCGGCACCCAGATCGGCAGCTCGGTCCGGCGGGGCGGCAGCGGCGGAACCTCGCACTCCAACATGTACGTGAACTCCTGTCGCCGCAGCCCGCTGGACAACACATAGCCACCCACCGCCGCGTTGCGTGCCGTCGTCCGGCCCCGGTAGAGGGCGTCCTCAGCGCCGTCCGGGCGCAGACCGCCCAGCCCCTTCAGGAACGTGGCCTCGAAGTCCTTCTCGAAGTACTTGATCGTCACGTGCGGCTTCGGCGTCCGCAGCTTGGAGAGGTTCACCGACTGCAGGCGCACCTGGTCGCCGTACGCCGTGACGGCCTGCTTGTAGGTGAACGGCACCGCGGTTGTGAGCTCTTCGTCCTCGGCCCACCTATAGAACAGGGACAGGATGCTCATGTGCTGGTTCCAGGTGGATGCGGCGAACCGTTCCTTCAGTGGGCCGCACGCGCGGTGTACCGCGTATGCACTCAGACCGCGTCGCAACTCGCTTCGGTTGTCGAAGAGTTGGATGCCCCGGCTGGCCAGGAAGAGTGTCCAGTCCCGCACAACCCGAACGTAGGTCTCCCAGGAGTTCGAGGCCGGGCAGCCGTTTGCCGGGAGTTCCTGGGCCCACCGGTTGATCACGGTGGTGACGCGAGGGCCAGCCGAGTCTTCGAAGAGGAGGTCGTCGTCAAGCAGGATCGGCATCCGGTCCGGGATGACCGGTTGGCTCGATAGCCCCCAGGACTCCCAGGTGGCAGAGGAGAAGAACGTCATCAGCATGGCGGGGACCGTACCTATGCGACTCAAGCGACTGCAAAGCGCAAACGCACTGGTCACCAGGACGCGAGGCGGCAATGAGACGCTGCAGTTCTGCTCGCAGAAGCTTCCTGGAAAAGAACCTGGATAACAGGGAGTTGCGCGGCTAATCCCCGTCCGCCGCATGGTCGGCGCGGCCCGTCGCAGTGGCGGGCCCTACCCGCCTCGCAGGAGTGATGCCGCCGTGTCCGCGCTCTTCGACAACTTCCTGATTCCGATGGCAGTCGGTCTGGCTGTCACCTTCCTCGGCGCCGTGATCGGCCGGCTGTGCCGGCGCCGCTGGACCGCCCTGGCGCCTGCCCGTGTACTGCGCCGCTTCAGCCTGCTCGGAACCACCGGCGCCGACGGCTTCTTTCTTCACCACGAGACCACTCGGGCTCCCGGCAGCGTCGTCACCCTTCGGTTCGGCGACTCGTCTCAACGCTTCGAGCTCACCGATGCCCCGCTCGGCGACGGCACGTACGCGGCCGAACCCCTCGACCATCTGTGATACGCCCAGAACACGGAGTGTGTGGCCGCGAGCGCCCTCGGAATTGCGATGGGTACAGGTCAAGCGTGAGCAGGAACGGCTCGCCAGGGAATGTGGTTGACGACGGCTGCCGTACGGTGTCAGCGGGGCCTGATCAGGCACTGCCTGAGAGTGAAAGACGCGAAGCGTTTCTCGCCATCACCCGTCATGCGTACTTGTGTGCGCCCCTGTACCCGTTCCTACCGTCGTCCGGTCCGCGCGAACGGTACGCATCGACGAAGGGTCGCCGGTGAAAGAGGACGGAATCGAAGACGGGTCGAAGGCCACCACTCAGATCCTGGATGAGCTGGCTGTCGACGCTCATGTCCAGGTCCGCTCATCTCGCGAACTGACCGCGGAGGTGCACGGGGCAACGGCGGAGGAGGACGAGAAGCGCAGCGCCAAGAAGCACCGCCCGCTGCGCAGGCGCAGCGACTTCCGAACCGTCAGGAAGGCTCCGCGATCGCTGACCATCACCCCGTGGCAGCTTCTGCACGCCATGGGACTTGGCGCGGCGGTGTCGCGGCAGGGGGCCGGGCGAGGGCTCGCGGAGCACTGGGGAAGTCTGCGATACAGCCAGGCCCTGGAGCAGAACCACGGGCAGTACCTGAAACTGTCGTCCGAGGGCCGCGACCTTCTGCGCTTCTACAAGGCCACGCAGTCGGGGGAGATCGGTGCCGGATTCGCCTCGCTGTTGGCCGAGGCGATCGTCAGGTCCCGTTATCCCGGCCATCTCGTCTCCATCATCCCGGCGGACATAGCGCTGAAGGCCGGCTGGCCCAAGCTGGGGACCGGCGACGGGCCTCGCCCAGAAGCGCTGCAGCGTCGGCCGCATTTCTTCGTCGAAGCCTGGCGACCCGGGCAGCCGTCCAAGGTCCTCCTGCTGGCCTCCAAGGGCACCCACAGCAGTGTGCACCAGGTGTACAAACAGCTCAGCAACGCCAGTGCGCACGTCGAGTCGGTGCACATCGGGCCCTACGGGTCCGTGCCCTACCTGCTCATCGGCACGGAGATCCCCTCGAAGGAGAGCCTCGTCCTGCACGCTCTGGAGGCGCCCGGCACGACTGCGCTGAACCCGGCGGCGGGGAAACCGGGAGCCGACCTGGACCTCGTCCTGAACCGGGGAAACCTGATGGCCGACGCCGTCAGGTACGAGGATGGTTCTGCTGAGACCCTCCCGGGGTTTCATGTGGTCCCCGAAGACTTCACCTGGTTCAACATCGTTCTGGCGCGCACCGCAGCAGCGATGCTGACCGCTTTCACCGGCGGGGGAAAGCCGACCGGGCAGTACCTCACGACGGACCAGGGACGACGCCACTTCCATCACGACAGTCTTGCCCGCACGGGCAAGATACGAGATGCCGCTCACCGCATCCACGGCATTGACTTCGTCGGCACCGATCACATTTACCGCCTCAACGGCGTCCGGGTCGAAGCGTTCTCCGGGCTTCACGCCGGCCTCTACGACCACCTTCGCAAGGGGCACGTCAACGAGTACCGCCGTCACACGTACGACCTGCGAGACGAGTGGCCGCAGCACAGCACGGCGAAGGACTGGAACGCGGTCTCGATCCGGGCTGACGGAACCGCAATGGCCATCCGCCTCAGTGATACGTAGACGGCCGGCTGCCTCCTCCGCCACCTCCAGTGGGCGCGGGGCCATCGGCGTCAGGGCGGAGCCGATGAACGGCCTTCACGATCATCCAACTGGCTGGCCCGCAGGCCAGTGTGGGTTCGGCGTGCCGTCATCGCTCATGTGCGCCCGCTGCCAGATCCCGTTCCAGTTGAACGGGGTCTCCGGCACGCACCGGTGCCGCTGCCCGCACGGACATGGCGTCGGCACCCACGCGCACCCACGGCACAGCTCCACCCAGCCGTGCCCGGTCGAGTTCGACATCAGCGGTCTCGCGTCCCCGCAGGCTGGGCAGCCGGGGAGATCGGCGCCGTCCAGAATCGCGTTCTGTCGCCGGACGTACTCGGCCAGCCGCAGCGACGGATGGCGAAACGGGTCTTCGTACCAGGCTCGGTTCGGGGCCTCCCACCAGCTCCGCAGCCACCACGGTCGCGGGTTCGGTACAGCCCGCCGTCCCGCCTGCTTCTCCGCCCGGCGTTGCGCGGCGTACTCCTCCACTCGCGCGAGCCACAACACCCGGGCCTCATGCAGTTCCTCCACCGCCCGCAGCAGCGCGTCCGGGTCCGCCTCGAGCCGTCGGGGGATCGCGGCGCTGAGCGTGAGGTGGTGGTACGTCGCCCTGAAGCCGTACAGCGCAAAGAGGGTGAGGCAGGTCCGCAGCGCGCTGTGCCGGCGGCGGAGGGGGAGGTGGGTGTCGTGCACGTGCGCCCGGTGGGTCAGGAAGCTGGTCATTGTGCGGGCACCGTGTCCAGTGCCCGTGCCAGGGCGGCAGTGACGGCGGCGGCGTGTACCGGCAGGTGTTGTTCAGCCCACATTCCGGCAAGGCCGACGAAGTCCTGAACATCCTGCTGCGCGCCCGCGACGAGCCTGCGTACCTGGTCTACCGACAGCTCGATCACCGGGCTGCCGCCCGTCCCGTAGGCGTCGAATGTCAGCCGGACCATGTCGCCAACGCGTTCGGCCACCGACGACGGATCGTGGCCGAAGTAGGAGCAGCCGCTGCCGTCGAGCACCTCCAGCCAGTCCCGCCAGGTCTCCAGGCCGTTGCAGCAGCCCGGCTCGACGAAGACAGTTCCGGTAGTGGTGTCGGTCACCCGGAACCCTCCTGCGGCGAACAGATCAGGCATGGTGAGCAGCCCGTGCAGAAATGTGCCGAGCGGGTCGGTCGGGCACGGCCCGTGCTCCTCCTCCGGCTCGAAGCCGTTGCGGTCGGCGATCTGCATGCCCGCCGTGCCGACTTCCGCCGGAGTCAGCTCCTCGTTCAGCACGAGGTAGCCGTACGATTCCTGCTCGCCGACCGGCCAGAGCGCGAAGTCGTCGGCGGCGGAGATCTCCAGAACGGGTTGCATCACCATCACATGGGGATGGTGCCGAAGCCACTGCTACACCGCCACGGGCTTTCAGGTGCTGCGTCGGGCTCGATGCGTGCCTGTGCTCTGCGGCCGAGCAGGCCGTCGACACAAGATCCAAACGGCCGATGATTCCCACCACTGCGCCCAGCCGGCACCACAGGCCCCTCGGATCATGGAATCTAGACCGTTCGGGTCGGGCACAGAAACCCAGGCCATCCTGCGCATACTCCAGTATGCTTCCTGTATGTCCTCAACGACCCGCATCACCGTCACGCTGCCCAGCGACCAGGTGGCGGAGCTTCGCAAGCTCACGGACAACGTCTCCGGCTACGTGGCGGAAGCCGTGGCCCGCCAGATCCGGCACCAGCTATTGGGGGACGACCTCCGTCGGCACGAGGAGGAGAACGGCCCCTTCAGCGATGAGGAGCTCGCCGAGGCCCGCGCGAAGATCTTCGGCGCTGCCGGCCCGGCAAAGGACGCGGACGCCGCGTGAGCGAGCGCATCGAGACCGTCGTCCTGGACTCGGAAGGGCTCTCCGCATGGATCGCGCAGGATCGTAAGTTCCTCGCGATGCTTCAGGTCTTCCACGACATGGGAGCCGATCTGGTGATCGGGGCGAACACCATTGTGGAAGTCACCCACTCCCGCACCAACATGCCTCGCCTGAACTGGGCGCTCTCCCGTGTCAAAGTGGAGCCGGTCACCGAGCACGCGGCGAAAGCGGCAGCGGAGCTGCTCAAAGGCGCCGGACTGCACGGGCACAAGTACGCCATCGACGCCACGGTTGCCGAAGTCGCCCTACGCCAGCCGAAACCGGTCGCCCTCCTGACGTCCGACAGCGACGACATGACCAAGCTCTGCGGCAACCAGGTCCGCGTTGTTCCTCTCTGACCACCCGGCCGCCCGGAACATGCGCCCTCTCGGCGGGTTCGTGTTCGCGACCGATTGCGGTGACCGGTGGGCCTGGTGACGCCCCCGTACGAATGTCATGCGGATGCTCCCGCCACTGGCGGCCGGCTTCCGGGCCCGCCCCTTACTCCCAGGTCGCCGTGTCGGGGTCGACGCCGTGGGCGCGTGCGTTGGCGTCGATGATGTGACGGAGCCATGGGGCGAGGCCTGCGCGGATGGTGTCGTAGTGGGCGGCGAAGCCCGGGTCGGCTTCGAGCTTGCGGCCGAGGCAGACCTGCATCTGTCTGGTGAGGGGGAAGTACGGAGCGAAGACCTCGCGGTGGCGCTCGGCGAGCCGGTTCGCTTCGGGGCTGCCAGGGGTGACGCCGGCGTCCAGCGCATCCGCGAGGGTGCGGTCGAAGTCGTTGACGGCGTCGGCGATGTCCTGCCATGCCTCCGGGCTGCGAGAGGCCGAGCGTTCGGCGTACTGCAGCCATTGCTTCGTGGCTCCGTAGCGCTGACGGGCTTGGGCCGGCCAGTCCGGGTTCCACTGGGGGCCGAAGACCGTGGCCTGCTGCTCGATGGTCAGCAGCAGGCCGCGCTCGTGGGCGTCGATCATGCGGTCCAGTCCGGCGGTGAGCTGCTGGAGGCGGTCGATCCGTTCGGCAACCTGGGTGCGCTGTGCGCGCAAGGCGCCGGGCACGTCTGCGGTCGAGTCGTCCAGGAGGGCCCGAATCCTGTCCAGGCCGAGGCCGAGCTCGCAGTAGACGACGATGCGGTGCAGGCGTTCCAGATCGCCCGTGGTGTAGAGCCGATAGCCGGCAGCCGTGCGCAGCGACGGGCGCGCGAGGCCTTTCTCGTCCCAGTGGTGCAGCGCGCGGACTGTCACGTCCAGACGCGCCGAGACCTGCCCGACGGTCAGGCCGTCGGCGTCGATGGCATCAGGCATGCCCTCCATTGTCGCGGCCACCGTCGCCGGGTGGAGTGATCCCGATGGCTGCAAGGTTCCGCGCCTCCTGACTCGCCGGATCAAAGGGCTTCGCCGCGGTGAAGACGACCCGTGCGTTCTCGGGCGTGATCACCTCCACGTCGCGGGTGTTCCAAGGAGTGTCGTGCGGACCGTCGACCGAGTTCGGGCGCATCGCACGGCATGCCTCGGCAACGGGGGCGATCTGGCTGAGCACGCCCGAGAAGCTGAAGCTCATCGCCGGTGGCTGCTCCGGAACGCTCGCCGCCAAGACGAGGAGTACGTCCTGGAACGCCCACCGGCGCAGATGCACCAGCGTGCCGGGGACACTGAACAGCTCGAAGAAGCCGAGGCCTCGAATCCAGAAGTCCACCGACGCCGCCAGATCGCTCGTGGGGATCGTCACGAACGCGGGCATGCCATAGATGCCGCGGAACGGCTCCGGCGGAACCGCGTCCGGGCCGGGAGCAGGCACGGGACTCGTCTCGAACGCGTTGTAGTAGTCGCTCATGCACCCGACCCTCCGGCCTCACGCGGCGTGAGGGTCAAGTCCGGTCTCCGGGTCCCGCCCTGCCACCGTGCGACCAGCGATTGTCTGCGCGTCACATGCTGCGTAGTCGTCGTCCGGTTGCGCTGCGCGCAGCGTGATTCTCGTGATCTGCTTCCCGCTGGTGGCCGCAGGTGGTGATTTCGAGCGTCGCCAATGGGTGTCCGCCCGGCGCCATGGGCCTGCAGATGGTGCGTTACGGCGCCGACCCTGACCTCGCGCCGGAGACGTTCGTGTTCGCGGGGGCGTGCGGCTCATGCACCTCGCTCAGCTGCTCGCCACGATCACCTGCGCCGCCGCGAGCGGGTTCATGGCCGTCGCGGACCACGCCCGCGCATCGCTCGTGCTCGCCGACTCGGCCGAGGTGCGGGTCCCGCCGGCGACGCTGCCGTACCTCGCGACCCTCAAGCCGGCGGGCGCCCGCCGGTCTCGTCGTCGGGCTCCTCGGAGTTCCTCTGCTCGGACTGGCGGCAGGGGTGGGGCCGGCCGGCTTCTTCGCCGGAGCGGTCGTCGCCCACGTCCGTGTTCGCGTGCTCCACGACATCGCGTTTCCGGGCGTCTTCCTGCTGCTCGCTGTGGCCGCCACCGGCCTCTTCGCCGGCAGGATGTGGCCGACTCGGGGCGGGGACCGCCCGTCGGACGGTCCTCACCTGGGGGCCGTGTCCCCCAGGGTCTCCAGCACCTGGCGGAGTCCCTGGGCGGTCTTCTCGACCACGTCGCGGTCCACGTCGGCGAGCAGCTGTGCGTAGTTCGCCAGATGGTCGGCGAACGCGGCCCGGGTGACCTCGTGTCCGTGCTCGGTGAGGCGGATCTTGACCGTGCGCCGGTCGTCGCCTTCGCGTACCCGCTCGACCAGGCCCTTGGCCTCCATCCTGTCGATGCGGTTGGTGATCGCGCCGGAGGTCACCATGGACGCCTTGAGGAAGGCGCCGGCGGTGAGGGCGTAGGGCGGCCCGGAGCGCTGAAGCGTGGTGAGTACGTCGAACTCGCCGTGCTCCACCCCGTGCGCCGCGGCCGAGGCCCTGGCCGACTTGTCGACCACGCGCGCCAGCCGCTGGATCCGCGCGAAGAGCTCGACCGGCCAGAGGTCCTCCACCACGTCGGGGCGCTCCTTGGCCCACTGGCCGATGATCGCGTCCACGGTGTCGCCCATTGCCGCACTCCTCTCAACGGAGACCTTCTCAACGTTAAGAGACTTGACGCTGAAGAGGCCTGACTGCTTTTATCTCAACGTTAAGACTATCAAGGCTGAACTACATGGAGGCGACCACCATGTCCACGTCCAAGACCCCGCAGCCGGCGCTCCTGACCCGCCACGCGGACGCCGAGACCTGCGCCGATCCGAGCAGCGTGATGACGCTTCTGGCCGACTCGGACGGCACAGCAGGTGGCGTCACGAGCTACCGGTCCGCCTTCGCCAAGGACGCGCCAGGGGCACCGGCCCACTTCCACACCCGGGCGACGGAACTGTTCTTCGTGATCAGCGGGGCCCTCCAGGTCCTGGTGGGCGAGGAGGTCACCGTCCTCGAGGAGGGCGACTTCCTCGCGGTGCCTCCCCACACCCCGCACGCCTTCGCGGCCGCCCCGGGCTGCGAAGCGGATGTCCTCTTCGTCTTCACGCCCGGCATGGGCAGGTTCGACTACCTGCGCCTGCTCGGCCGGGTGATGCGCGGCGAGGCGGACCCGAAGGAGATCGCCGAGTCCTCGGAGCGCTTCGACAACCACTACGTCGACAGCCCCGTCTGGCGCGCGACACTGGAGCGTTCCGCGTGATCGACGCCGCGGCCGACGGCCCACGACCCCGGTCCGGCGGGCGGGACAAGGGCCTGGCGTGCGGGGCCGGCCGAACCGGGTAACGTCCTTGTGGTGTTCTTCCTGACGCCGATTTACGAGTGAGAGCGTGCCGGGCCCCGCTGACGTCCCCGACGCCGCCGCGCCCGTCCCCACCGGCGCATCCGTAGATCACTCCGCCTCATTCCATTCCGGGAGTCTCAATGACGAAGTCAAGCCGCCTGCGTGACCGGCGGGGCGGAGGTGAAGACTCGCCCGTCACGCAGCAGGGCCCACAGCACGCTCGCTCGTCGGCGGGCGAGAGCGATGACGGCCTGGACGTGCTTGCAGCCCTCGCCGCGCTTCTTGAGGTAGAAGTCCCGGTTCGGTCCCTCACGGATGATGCTGGTCTGCGCGGAGAGGTAGAACACCCGTCGCAGGCGTCGGCTGTAGCGCTTGGGCCGGTGAAGGTTGCCAGTGCGGCGTCCGGAGTCGCGGGGCACGGGCACCAGCCCCGCCGCCGAGGCCAGATGGCCGGCGTCGGCATAGGCTGCGAGGTCACCGGCGGCGACGACGAACTCGGCCCCGAGTATCGGGCCCATGCCGGGCATCGACTCGATGATCCCGGCTTGCGGATGGCTGCGGAAGGTGTCGCGGATCTGCCGGTCGATGTTCTTGAGCCGGTCGTCCAGGGCCAGGATCTGAGCGGCGAGATCGGCCACAATCTGGGCTGCGGCGTCCTCCCCGGGCAGCGCGGTCTGCTGGGCCTGGGCCGCCTCCAGAGCGGTGGCCGCGACCGCGTCGGCTCCACGAACACTGCGGTTGGCGAGCCAGGCCGTCAGCCGTGCCCGCCCACGTCGGCGGATCGCGGCCGGGGTCTGATATCCGGTCAGCAGCACCAGGGCACCCTTGTGGGCCGAGTAGTCGAAGGCCCGCTCCAGCGCGGGGAAGACGCCGGTCAGCACGTCGCGCAGGCGGTTGATCATCCGTACCCGGTCGGCAACCAGGTCCGAGCGGTGGGCAGTCAGCAGCGCGAGGTCGCCGGCAATCTGGGCGGGCACGTCGATCGTGGCGAAATCCCGGCGATGACGGGCGGTCTCGGCGATGACGTAGGCATCGCGGGCGTCCGTCTTCGCCTCGCCCCGGTAGGCGCCGGACATGCGGTTGACGGTGCGGCCGGGCACGTAGACGGCCCGCTGGCCCTGCGCCGCGAGCAGGGCCAGCAGCAGCGCGGAGGACGTGCCGGAGATATCCACCGCCCAGCGGACCTCATCCGCCAGGCCGAGGATCTCACCGAGCGCGGTCAGGATCGCCGACTCGTCGTTGTCGACCTTCTTCGACCACAGCGTCGCGCCGGTCTCGTCGACCACGGCCGCCCAGTGGTGGCCCTTGCCGGCATCGATACCGGCCCAGACCTGGGTCTTCCGCTCGCTCACGTGCCCCTCCTCGCATCCCACCACATGCCGTCGGCCCGAGGAACACCCCGCTGTCATCTCCGTAATCAGCGACCGCACACAGCGCGCACATCTCAATCAGCAGCCAGGGCGCCCCGGAGAGCCGGACGGCCACTCCAGGGAAGCCACTGACGGCAAGAACCCATAAGCCACATCCGGCCCTCCCGGGCCACCCAACAACTTACGGAGAACCCATGACCGACAGCAAGAACATCAACAACCCCGTGGGCATGGGCGGCGGCCAGCGCAAGAGGCTGTCCCGCGCCGAGCGCCAGAACAACGGCCCGCACCGCAACCTCGACCGCCGGAACGCCGCCGACCGCAAGGCCGAACTGGTACGCAAGATGCGCGAGAAGGCCGCCGCGGCGGCCGAGAACTCCGGACAGGCCGAGGACTCCGGACAGACGGATGCCGGACAGACTGACTCCGGACAGACGGATGCCGGCACCGCCCGGAACTGACACACCGCTGCGGCGGAGTGCCGGACACGGCCCACCCCGGCCTCGAGCCACACCCATACGCGTACCCCTTACCCACCGGAACCCCTGCGCCGCTCTACGTCACGGACCTAGGCTGTGGCGGGACACCGACTCGGGGAGTTCGGCATGGACGCGATCACAGCAGCGGCCCTCACAGCTCTCGCCGGCAGTGTCGGCAGTGATGCCGGCCGGCAGGCGTGGCAAGGTCTCACCGCGTTGGTGAGACGTCCGTTCCGGCGCGGTTCGGCGGAGGACGCGCGGCCCGAGGGGGAGCCCGTCATCAGCTCGGGCAAGCTGGAGGTCGCGGAGCTGGAGAACAACCCGGCCGACCCGCTGCGCGCCCAGGCGCTGGCGACAGCTCTCGGTGTACGGGCCGCCCTGGACGGGGAGTTCCGCGCACTGCTCGATGAGTGGTGGCAGGACGTGCGGAGCAGTGGGAGCAGCGAGGTGCACAACAGCATCAGCGGCGGCACCCAGAACAGCCCCGTGCTCCAGGGCCGGGACTTCTTCAGCCCTACCTTCAACTCGTCCTCGGAGAAGACCGCCGCGGACGGGCAGGGCGACACTCCGCCGGCATGACTCGGCGGCTGCCCGGCAGAACTCGGCAAGGTTCTCGCAAGGCTCCGTCGAGCCTTCCGTCCCCCCTGCCGGGCATCCCGGTGACACAAGCAGTTCGTGGCACTCGGAGAAGTCAACAGGGGGACGCCATGTCGGCGTTGAGTACGACCGAAACGAGTACAACCGGAACGGGTACAACCGGAACGGGTACGGCTGGAACGGGTACAGCCGGAACGCGTACGGCCGGAACGGGTACAGCCGGAACGCGTACGGCCGGAACGGGTACAGCCGGAACGGGTACGAACCCGGCGAGCAGGTTCGACACGCGCGCCGGAGAAGGAGACGTTGCCGAGTCACGGCAGTGGCTGACTCTGGTGGGCCGCAAGAAGGTGCTGGCGGTGATCCACACCGTGACGTACGGGAAGCGGCTGCTCGACGTCCTTTCCCTGCTGGAGGCCGACTTCCGGCTCCAGGTCGTCTTCACGGCGCCGCCGCACGCCTTCGGCGACGACGTGCCCGCCTTCCTCGCGCGGCTGGGAAGCGTGGTGCTGCCGTGGGAGCAGGCGACCCGCATGACCTTCGACCTAGCCCTCGCCGCCGGGCCGCGCGGCGTGGAGTACATAGACGCGCCGCTGATCACGTTGCCGCACGGGGCCAACTACCTGAAGCGGGTGGTCGAAGGAGCGGACGCGGGCGTGGCGGGGCTGCGCAGGCAGGATCTTGTGCCCGGTGGGAGGCTGCCGGCCGCCGTGGGCGTGCCGCACCACGCCGACCTGCGCGAGCTGGCGGACAACTGCCCGGAGGCGCTCCCGCTGGCCCACGTCATCGGCGATCCCGTGCACGACCGGATCACCGCCAGTCTGCCGCTGCGTGCCGCGTACCGCCGCGCGCTCGGGCTCACCGACGACCAGAAGCTCGTCGTCTCGGTCTCGACGTGGGGAGCCCAGTCCTCCTTCGGCCGGTTCGACGCGCTGCTGCCCCGGCTGATGGGCGAGCTGACGACGGACCGCTACCGTACGGCGCTGCTCGTCCACCCCAATGTGTGGGCCGGGCACGGCGCCTACCAGGTGAGGTCGTGGCTGGCCCGGTGCGAGCAGCGGGGCATCGGGATCGTGCCGCCGGAGGCGGACTGGCGCAGCACCCTGATCGCGGCGGACTGGATCATCGGTGACCACGGCTCGGTGACCCTCTACGGGACGCTCACCGGGGCGCCGATTGTGCTGGCCACCTCGCCGGAGCGGGAGATCAACCCCTCGTCGCCGGCCGCGACACTCGCCGCCCACGCGCCGACGCTGTCCCCCACCCACCCGCTGGTGGACCAACTCCATTACGTGGCAGGGGAGTACCGGCACGAGGAGTACGCGCCGATCCGGTCGCGCATCACATCGGAGCCCGGCCGGTTCAACCGGAACATGCGCCGGCTGATGTACGAGGTCCTGGGGATGGGCCAGCCCGCGCACGAACCGGTCACCGTCCCCCTGCCCGAGCCACCGCCCCCGGCCGCGTGGGCACCGGGGCGCGGGGAGGTGTCGGCGTGAAGCGCTTTGTCGTGGTGGAGGCGAGCCCCTTCCCGGACGTTCTGCACGCCCGTTGCGGCGACACGTCCCTGCGCGTGCTGCTGGGGCCGGTGGGGCGGGTGCACGGCTCGTCGGTCATCGACGAGCACCTCGTCGTGGACGTGGACACCTGCCGGGACGGCTCCCTGCTCGACTGCGCGGACGTGCTCCAGGGCAGCCGCGCCCACTCGGCCGCCGGCGCACTGCACCGGCTGGCCTCCCTCGTGGCGGCCCATCCGGCCTGCGGCATCGCTGCGGTGCCCCTGGCCGGCGCCGGAGGCTCGGGCGGCTGGGCCCTGGCCGACGGTTACGACCGGTCGGTGGTCCTCGTACCGCAGGACCACCGCCCGCCCCAGGCGGGCCCCGCCGAGCAGTCGTTGCTGCCGTCGTGTGTGCACGCCTGGCTGGTGGCGGGGCGCTCGCTGCG
This sequence comes from Streptomyces sp. ITFR-16, assembly GCF_031844705.1. Taxonomy (NCBI): domain Bacteria; kingdom Bacillati; phylum Actinomycetota; class Actinomycetes; order Kitasatosporales; family Streptomycetaceae; genus Streptomyces; species Streptomyces sp. ITFR-16. The sequence goes on along the minus strand of NZ_CP134609.1, from coordinate 4,282,216 downwards.
GGAATGGCCGTACGCCCGCGAGGCACCGGCCGGCTGAACCGCGCCGGGTCCCGTCAGCCGAAGGGCACCGGTCCCGTCACGGGGCGGGGCCGGGCCGTCGACCGCGGCTCGGCCCCGCTCGCCGGATCACCCGCTCCCGCCGAGCCGACGCGCGTCGGCGGGGCTCGTGGTCTCGAACAGGACGAGGGCCCGCGCGAGGAAGCCCTCCGCAGCCGTCTCGTCGCCCTGCTCCGCCGCGCTCTCCCCCAGCATCTCCAGGGTGCGCGCCTGCCAGAAGGCCGCACCGGAACCGGTGAAGACCTCCAGCGCTTCGTTCATCGTCGCCATGCCCTCGGCGTACGCCCCCGACCGGACGACGGCGCGCCCCAGGAAGGCGAGGGCCCGGGCGGCGTCGTGGGGGTCGTTCACCGCCACCATCGCGGCGTGCGCCCGGGTGAAGCAGTCCACCGCCTCGGCCGGGGCGTCCGCCGCGAGGGCGATCTCGCCGAGGGTGGTACGGGCGAGGGCCGCGCCCCGTGGATAGCCGCAGCCCTCCCACACGGCGATCGCGCGGTTCAGGTAGGTCACGGCATCGGCGGGCCGTCCGGCCTCGCGATGGCACGCGCCGAGGCCCAGCAGCGCCTGGCCCTCGTCCCGTAGGTCACCGGCTTCACGCGCGGCCCGCAGGGAGTCCTGGTACCAGGCGGTGGCCTCCTCGGTCTGGCCGGCGGCGCCCAGGCCGATGGCCCCGGAGTTGAGCATCTGGCGCTCGGCCTCCTTGTTCCCGGCCTGTCGGGCGGCCTTCAGCCCGATCTCGTGGGCCTCGATCCACTCGGTGTAGTGGCGCAGGCGCAGGAAGAGGGGCCAGAGGGCATCGACGAGCATCCAGCTCGTGTCGTACCACCCCTTGCCCGCCGCGAGCCGCACGGCATCCAGCAGTTGCGCCCGATGGGAGTCGAGCCAGCCGAGCGCCGCGACGTCGTCGGCGAAGGGCAGCGGAAGATCCGGCCGGTACGCATAGCTCCTGGGCAGCGTGAACTGAACCGGGGTCAACCGCTCCTGAGCCGCCGTCGCCGTGTACAGGCACCAGTCGCAGAAACGCCGCAGCGCCTCCTCACGGACGGCGCTCGGGTCGTCATCCATGGCGCGCTCCTGCGCGTGGATCCGTAAGAGGTCGTGGAAGCGACAGCTCTCCGGGCCGACGTCCTCCACGAGGTTGGCCTCCACCAGCTCGTCCAGCCGCCGCTCCGCCCATTCCAGCGACTCCCCGCAGGACGCCGCGGCGATCATCGCGTCGAACGTCCGCACAGGGAGCAGTCCGAGCGTCCTGTACAGGCGGGCGGTCCCGCTGCTCAGCACCGCGTACGACGCGTCCAGGGCCTTGCGCACCGAGGTCTCCCCCTCCACTTCGAGCGCGGCCAGCCGGCCGCCCCCCGTGTTCCGTGCCAGGGCGTCGGCCAACGCCCCGACCGACTGTCTCGGCCGTGTCGCGAGCCGCGCCGATGCCAGGCAGACCGCGAGCGGGAGGCCCGCGCAGAGCGCCACCAGGCGGTGGACCGACGAGAGTTCCCCCGCGACGCGTTCCGCGCCGATGCCACGGGTGAGCAGTTCGACACCGGCAGCCGTACCGAGTGCGTCGAGCTGGTGGAAACCCGCTCCCTGCATACGCAGGCCGGTCAGCCTGCGGCGGCTGGTGACGACGACGAGGCCACCCGCGCCGCCGAGCAGCAACGGCCGGACCTGGGCGGCCGTGAACGAGTTGTCGAGCATGATCGCGATCCGGCGGTCGGCGGTGAGGGACCGCCACAGAGAGGCCCGTTCGGCCGCGTCCGTGGGCGGTGGTCCGGCCCCCAGTGCCCGGAGGAACTGGCCGAGGACCTCGGCAGGCCGCACGGGCTCGTCCGCCGAGTGCCCGCGCAGGTCCGCGTACAGCTGCCCGTCGGGGAACTCGGTGCTCAGCGCACGCAGCCATTTGGACACCAGGGTCGTCTTGCCGATTCCGGCCGGCCCGCTGACGACGATCAGCGGAAGTCCCGTGGCGCGTAGATCGTTCAGCGCCGCCAGATCACTTTCCCGGTTGGTGAAGTGCGCCGGAACAGGCAGGAGTTGGCACGGGGGCGCAGGGCGGTCGGGCGCCGGCGCCGCGCGGTGGAAATGGATGCCGCCGTGCACCTCACGGGCCTGGATGGCGGGACCGTTGAGAGTCGCCTCGCCGCTGATCTCATTCCTATGAGGCCCTTGCGAAGCCGTGCTCGAATCACTCATCCATCCGCCCCCGGAGATCGATTGCCAATTGCCCGAACTCTTTCGCTTTCTACCCAGGTGCGACTTGGAATGACCGTCAGGAATGAGACGGATCGCGCCAGGTACGCCGGTGGTGTATGGCGGAATTCCCCGCGCGGTGTCATGCTCGTGCACTATCCGACGGACCAGCGGGGGCGCTGGTGGAATTCCAGATTCTCGGACCGGTGGGGCTGCGGCTGAACGGGCACTGGCTGACGCTCGGATCGGACAAGGAACGGGTGTTGCTGGCCGCGCTCGCTCTTGACGCCGGCCGCCCTGTCGCGATCAGCGAGCTGATCGAACGGCTCTGGGACGGCGACCCGCCCGCACGGGCCCGCGAGAACGCCCACACCTATGTCTCGCGCATCCGCCGACGGCTGCGGGCGGCCGGGGTGACGCCGGACGCGCCCACCATCGTGGGGCGGGCGCACACCTACACCCTGCGCACCCGGCGGGACTCCGTGGACCGCCAGCGCTTCCAGCACCTGGTCGACGCGGCGTTCGCCAGTGGCAGCGACGCCCGGGCGGCGGAACTGCTGTCCCAGGCCGAGGAGCTGTGGCAGGGCGAGGCGCTGGCGGGTCTGCCGGGGCTGTGGGCGGCGACGGTACGGCGGACACTCGCGGAGGCGCGACTGAGCGTCGGCACCTCACGCATCGCGGCCGGACTGCGACTGGGCCGCTTCGCCGAGCAGGTCGGCGAGCTGTCCGCGCTGGTCGAGCGGTATCCCGGTGACGAGACCCTGCTCGGGCAGCTGATGCTCGCGTACTACGGCAGTGGACGGTACGCGGATGCGCTCCGGGTCCATCAGCGCGCCCGGCAGTCGCTCATGGCGGAGTACGGAGCCCTGCCCGGCGTCGAGCTGAACCTGATCCACCAGGGCGTGCTGGCCCGCGTACCGGCGCGCGAACTGGCGCACGGGGGTGGTGCGGAACGAGCAGCCGCGCCCCTGGTGGCCGGTGCCGCCGCGCCCCCCGTACCGCCGTCCGAGCCCCCCGAGCCGCGCCGGCCCCCGGCCGAGGTCCCGCCGCGGAATCTTCCCCAGCAGCCGTCGCTCGTCGGGCGCCGCTCGGAGTTACAGGCCCTGACCTCGATGATCGCCGAGAAGGGCGCGCACGGCGCATCGGTCTTCACGGTGGAAGCGGTCAGCGGAATGGCGGGGGTCGGCAAGACGGCCCTGGTCATCGCCACCGCCCACCTTCTGTCCGAGAGGTACCCGGACGGCCAGCTCTACATTGATCTGCGCGGCCATTCGCCCACCCAGGAACCGCTCAGCGCGAGGGCGGCGCTCGCGACGCTGCTGAGGCTGCTCGGTGCGCCGGCCTTCTCCATTCCGGCGGAGCTGGAGGCGCGTACGGCCCTGTGGCGGACCATGCTGGCCGAGCGGCGCGTGGTCATCGTCCTGGACGACGCGACCGGCCCCGAACAGGTCGGCCCGCTGCTGCCGAGCGGATCACCGTCCCTGACGATCATCGCCAGCCGCCGGCATCTGACCGGTATCCCGCAGGCGCTGTCGGTCCCCCTCGACGCCATGCCGGAGGAGGACGCCGTCTCGCTCTTCCGCGGCTTCGCGGGGGAGGAGCGCACGCGCGACATCGCGGAGACCGCCCGGATCGTCGGTCTGTGCGGCTATCTGCCTCTTGCGATCGAATTGGTGGCGCATCGGTTCCGGGCACGTCCGTCCTGGACACTGACCGTCCTCGCCGACCGTCTCGCCCGAAGTCCCCGACGGCTGACGGAAATTCGCAGCGCCGATCAGGAACAGGAGATGGCGCGGGCGTTCGCGCTCTCCTATCGGACACTGAGCGCGCAGCAACGGACCGCCTTCCGGCGCCTCGGCCTGCACCCCGGGCCCGAATTCACCGCCGACGCGGCGGCTGCCCTGCTGGGGCTGCCGCAGGACACGACGGAGCGATTACTCGAAGGGCTGCTGGCGTGCCACCTGCTCAGCGAGCCCGTACCGGACCGCTACCGCTACCACGATCTGCTGCGCGAATACGCCTATGGCCTGTCCACGTCGGAGGACGACGAGCGGGAACACCGCCAGGCCATGGCCCGCCTCACGGACTTCTACGTCACGACGGCCGACCTCGCGGACCGGGCGGCCTACCCCCGGCGCGTACGGCTGGAGGCGCCGGCTCCGCTCCTCGCGTCGCCCGCACCGCCCTTCCCGGATCCCGCCGCCGCGCGGTCGTGGCTGGCGGCTGAACGCGGCAACCTGCTGGCCGTCGAGGACCACGCGCGCTGCAACGGCTCACCGGGGCCGGCCGCCCAACTCGCCTGCTCTCTGGCCGGTTTCCTCCATTCCGAGTGCTACTGGCAGGACGCGAAGACGCTCCTGCTGCACGCCGTCGCGCACTGGGACCGAACGAACGACAACGCGTCGGCGCTCTGCCTGGCCCTGATCGACCTCTGCGCGGCGCACGCGAGCCTCGGGGACTACGCGGAGGCAGCGGCCGCGGGAGAGCGGTCTCTCGAACTCGCCCGTGCGCTGGGCGACGGACCGGCCGAGGCGGAGGCACTGCGCGTTCTCGGCACGCTGAACTGGCATCTCGGCGAAAACCGCAGGGCCCTCACCCTGCTCCAGAAAAGCTTCGCCATAAAGTCGCTTTCCGGTGATATCTGGGACAAGGCCCGCAGCCGCAACAACATCGCGGTGACCATGTTGTTCCTCGGCGAACGCGAGCGGGCTCTCACACATTTTCGCGGGGCCCTCGAAGGGTTTCGGGAGGCGGCCGACGGAACGGCGGCAGCCCAGACGCTGAACAATATGGGGGAATTACAGGTCCAGGCGGGCGAGTTTTCCTCGGCCCGTCATTCGTTCGAGGAATCTCTGGCATTCCTGGAAGTCGACGGAAGCCGCTACGACCGTGCGACTGTCCGGAGAAACCTGGCCGAAGCCCTCACGGAATCGGGCGAGCCGGCGACAGCGCTTGTCATGTTCAGGGAAGCGCTCGCGGAATTCCGGGCCCTCGGGGACCGCAAGAGCCAGGCCGAAACCCTGGTCGGAATCGGCGACGCGTACTGGCGGCTGGGAAGCGTCGAGGAGTCCGGCCGGCATCTCCTCGATGCCCTGAAGATCGCACAGGACATAGGGGCGGCCCACCACGAGGTCCAGGCCCTGCGCCGTCTCGGGCGCGCGGACTTCGCCGGCGGCCGCCTGACCGTCGCGACGGACCGGCTCCGCGCCGCTGCGGCCGTCGCCGCCCGCACGTATGACATCAAGGAGGAGACCGCCGCGCGCACCCTCCTGGCGGAGGTCCGGCTCGCGGCCGGAGATGCCGATGATGCGCGCATGACATTGCATCAGGCATTCGAATTAGTGAGACATCGAGACCAGGTTGATGCGCGTAGAATCGGCCGCCGTCTGGTAGAAATCGAACGTGCATATGGTCGCGGACCCGGCACTCATTCCGCGGCGCATGAAGAATAAGCAGGAATATTGAGTTGGCATATGCCAGGTATGCCGCTTATTGGATGGTCTGCTAATCTCCGCACCCCATGATCAACACGGAAGGGATCTCGCACGTGCGGAAAGTCCTGGCGGTCGCCACCCTCGTTTGCCTGACCGCCCTGGTGGTAGGAGCGACAACAGGTGTCGCAGCAGCGTCCCCGCAATCCGTCTCGCGGAACGGCTGCATCATGATATGAAGCCCCAACTGTCCGTTCGGGGGATGACGTAGCGGCCGGACGCTCCCACCGCATACGGACAGATCAGCGGCAGACCCGCCCTCCACGACCTCCGGTGGCTTCATGCCACCGCGCGCCATTCAGGGCGGTGAGCCGGCGGTCACCACATGCCCTCGACGCCATCGACCCAGTCGCTTCCGTCGAGGGCATCACCACGATTCCCCCACCGTGCCACGGCCCAAGAACCGTCATTTTCGGCCCCGTTCACCGCTCCCCGGAATGTTCTCTGCCCCACCACCGCCCCCGGCGCGCACAGTGGTCCGTATGACGACTACACCTCCCGCAGAGCTGCTCCGCTCCCTCGCGCGTACCCGTGCCTCGCTCGACGGGGATGAGGTGACGTACTGGTGGTCCGGGGACGTGTACTCCTGGGGTCCCGACGAGCCCTACCAGCGGGTGTTCGGGTTCGAAGGGGTCAACGTGGCGCGCCTGGTGCAGGACGGGGACGCCGGGGCCGACGCGTACCAACTCCTCACCCGGGAAGCCGCCTTCTATCTGGATCCCGCGAGCCGCGAGATCCTGGAGACCTGGCAGGGGCTGCCGGTGGTGCACGTCTGGAACGACCCGGCCAACCAGAAGTGGCGGCCCTTCCCTGTCCCCACGACCGAGCTGGGCGGGCAGGTCTGCTTCAGCCTGGAGATTCCGCTGGCCTATCCCTCGCCGCTTCCCGTGGCGGAGTATCCCGTGCACTCGGCCGGGGACACCTACAAGGCCCTGGAGCTCTTCCAGTTCTTCGCCGACCGGGCGGACCTGGCGGGGACCGCGCCCAGTGTGCCGGCCACCATGTCGTGGTCCCGGATGTCGCCGTGGCTTCCGTGGATGGCCCGGGGGCAGGCGCCCGGTGGGCTCACCTTCCACTGCCGGGGCCGCAAACTCGCCTCGTACGAGGAGGTTCCCGGGCGCACCCGTGCCTACATCGCCGACCACCACCCGGAGTTCGCCCACGCCCCGGAGAAGTGGAGCGAGCCGAACGAGACCAGCTGGACGTACTTCCGCAAGCTCAACCCGCCTGCGTAGGCGCGAGCTGCGGCCGCTCCCGCCTCGGCGGGGGAAGACGGCGCGAGGCGAGAGCGGTGACCGCTCGACGGGGATCGGCGGTCGAGTGTTCGCTGCAGTCCCGTCAGGTGTCGAGTCCGACGGGACGACCACAGGGTTCGTCGGCGGAAGGAGCGCGCACACGCTCCCGCGCCGGCTCCACCTGCGGTCGGTCCACGAGCAGTCCGCTGTCCATCGTGAACGCCTCCATGAAGGCGATCACCTGGTCGGCATCGCGCTCGTGCCGAGGGTCCATCGCGGTTCCTCCCTTCTGTGTCCGGTCGCGTACGGGGCGGCTCCCCGTATGCCTCGTCCATCCGCCCGGCCGGTCTCCGTCACAGGAACGGCCGGTTGGAGTGTGTGCCCGCCTCCGAGCCGTCCGGCATCCCGCGTACGGGGCCGGGCCCGGCCGGGGGCGGAAGTCGGTCAGGAGCCCCGGGAGCCGCCGAAGTACCAGAGGAGGAGACCCACCGGGGCCGTGACGACCAGGGGAACCAGGGCTTCCGCCCATTCCCTCCAGTCGTACAGCCGGCGCCTGCTCCTCACCCTCAGGTCGCCGTGCGGGCCGCGGCGCACGGCCGGCGCGCACGAGCCGTTCCCGTCGGCCGGGCCTGCCTCGCCGGTGAACCGGGGGTACGGCGCCTCGCTCGCGTACCGATAGCGCGTCCTGTCATGGCTACGCATCGCTCCCGCCCTCCGGGTGCCGCTCGGCGGGGAGGCTGTGGCGGCTGTGAAGGACGAGGAACCGTCGCGTCAGATCGCTGAGGTCACGCATGTACGTGTACGCGGTGAACTGCGGGGTCTCGGCCGTGGGGCGGGCGTTCAGCTCCAGCAGGCGGTGGGCCTGCCGGTACATCTGCCGGGTGGCCGGGTCGGGAGCGAGCTCCGGGTCTCCGGCCACGAGCTGGTTGAGCGCGCGGCACAACTGCCGGGTGGTCCGGTCGATCTCGCTGCGTTCGGGCATGGCGAGCGTGATGGCCAGGGCGTGCGTCACGAGGTCGTCGACGGCCTCCGTATCGATCGCCGATGCCTCGGAACCTGCGGAGCCGACGTCGTTCGATCGGTCTTGGTCTTTCACGGTGGTCATCACGCGCTCCTCTCGTGTCCGCTTTTGATCGCGGCGCAGGACGAGCTAACTGCGGGAGGGGCCCATCCGGGTACCGTAAGAGGCAGGCGTGACCGTGAAAGCCGTGAAACCTACGGGAGTTGGCAATGGCCAAGGCACCCCAGGACGACCGCAATACGGGCCTCGAAACCCTCCTCGCCCAGGCGCAATGGTCGCGTACGCAGCTTGCCAACGCCGTGAATCGGACCGGTGGTCAGATCGGCATGGCGCTGAAGTACGACCACTCCGCGGTTTCGCACTGGCTGAGCGGCACGCAGCCGAGGGAGCAGGTCAGGCGGGTCGTCGTCGAGGTGCTCGCCCGCAGGATCGGCCGGCCGGTCACCTTCGCCGAAGCGGGTCTGCGGCCGCCGAAGGGCGGAAAGGACGGAGCGGGCTCGGACAGCGGAGACACTGTCGAGTCCCTTCTGGACCTGGGCAGGGCTGACATGGATCCTTCACGACGCGGCGTGCTCGCCGCAGGTTTGTACTCGGCGACGCTCGCCGTTCCCCTCTTCGCGGGTGAGGCGCACGCGGAGGAGCGGGAACGGGCGACGCGGCCCACGGGCCGCATCGGGCCGGGCGAGGTCGCGACCGTACGGACCATGACCGAACGGATCGCGGACATCCTCGACGAACTGGGCGGCGGCCATTCCCGCCCGATGGCGGCGGCCTTCCTCGTCAACACCGTCGCGCCGTACCTGCGGGCCGAGGCGAGCGAGCCGGTCCGCAACGACATGCTCTCCGCCGCCTCCGACCTGACGTACCTGACCGGGTGGATGGCGATGTACGAGCGCGAGCACGGGCTGGGGCAGCAGTACTACCTGAAGGCCCTGAAGCTCGCCAAGGCCGCCGACGACCACGTCACCTACTGCCGCACGCTGCGCGGGATGAGCCTCCAGGCGTCGAATCTGCGCCATGGACAGACGGCGTTGAAGCTCGCGGACTCGGCCGCCGAGGCGGCGCCGAAGGCCGGGCCCCGGCTGGTGGCGTTCCTGCGGGGGCAGCAGGCGCACGCGGCGGCCATGGTCGGCGACCGCGGTCAGGCGTTCACCCGGCTGCGCGAGGCGGAAGAGGCGCTGTCCAGGGCGGATTCCCGGCGGGACGCCGTGGGCGGCTACGACCAGGCCGCCTATCAGTTCCATGTGGCCCATGTGCTGTACGAGACACGGGACCTGGCCGGTTCCATCGCCGCGCTGAAGACCTCGGTCCGGGTGCAGCCCAAGCAGGAACGGCAGGGCCGGCTCCACGCCAACGGCGTGATGGCCCAACGGCAGTACGAGCTGGGCCACATCGAGGAGGCGTGCGGCACCTGGAACACGTTTCTGGACGACTACGTGGGCCTGTCGACCGCCCGTGGCGACGAGCACTTCGAAACGATGCGCAAGCGGATCGCCCCCTACCGCAAGGTCCGTGCGGTGCGGGAACTGGACGAACGCGCCCGCCAGGTCGCGACGTTGAAGGCGTAGCCCGACGGCATCCGTACGGCACCCGTACGGATGCCGTCGGGCGGGCGCCGGAGCTGCCGACTCGTACGGGTGATCTTTATTGACCGATCGTTCCAGTTGAGTCTAGGGTTTCCGTATGGCCAGGACCAAGGAATTCGATCCGGAGGCCGCGCTCCAGTCGGCCCTTGAGCTGTTCTGGCAGCGCGGGTACGAAGCGACGTCGATGGCCGACCTCGTCGAGCGCCTCGGCGTCGGCCGGGCCAGCATCTACGCCACGTTCGGCAACAAGCACGAGCTGTACCTCAAAGCCATGGACCGGTACACGGAGGGGCACGACCCGGTCCTCCTCGCCGAGCTGTCCCAGCCGGGGCCCGCCCTGCCGGCGGTGCGGGCCGTGGTGCGCCGCTTCGCCTCGGAGGCCGGCTCGGCGGAGGCCCGGCTGCAGGGCTGCCTCATCACCAACACCGCGACGGAGCTGGCCCCGCACGACCCCGAGGCCGCCCGCCGGGTCGAGATCAGCTGGGAGCACATCGAGACCCCGCTGCACTCCGCGCTCATACGGGCCCAGGCCCAGGGCGAGCTGCCCGAGGACCGTGACCCGCGAGCCCTGGCCCGCATGCTGCTCGTGCTCCTCCAGGGCGTACGGGTCGTGGGCAAGGCATCCAGCGACCCCGCGCGCGTCCGGGACGCGGCCGAGCAGGCACTGTCCTTGCTGGACTGACCGAGACCACGCCCTTCCCGCCCTTCCCGCCCTCTCCGCCCGCACCGCTCCCACCTCGCCACGCCCTCCCCGGCTCAGCCATGCCCAAATATTGGACCGATCGATCCAATATGAACAGACAGACCCAGGAGTTGTCGCCATGAATCGCTTCACCGGCAAGACCGTGCTCGTCACCGGAGCCGGATCCGGGCTCGGCCGGGCCATCGCGCTCGCCTTCGCCGCAGAGGGGGCCTCCGTGGTCGCCGCCGGGCGCACCGCCGCCTCGTTGGACGAGACGGTGCGGCTCATCGAGGCAGACGGAGGCAGCGCCGCCGCCGTGACCGCCGATGTCACCGACTCGGGCCAGGTCCGGGACCTCGTGCGCGAGAGCGTCAGCCGCTTCGGCGGTCTCGACATCGCGGTCAACAACGCGGGGATCCTGCGTGGCTCGGGTCCCGTCGCGGAGGTGAGCGAGGAGGACTGGGACGCGGTGCTGCGGACGAACGTCACCGGCGTCTGGCTGGCCATGAAGCACGAGATCGCGCACATGAGGGAGAACGGGGGCGGGGCCATCGTCAACATCGCCTCCAACCTGGGCGCCCACCTGCGCATACCGAACGCCGCCGCGTACATCACCTCGAAGGCGGCGGTCTCCGCGCTGACCCGGGCGGCTGCCCTCGACCACATCCACCAGGGCATCCGGATCAACGCGGTCAGCCCGGGCGCGTCCGACGCCCCCATGTCGCTGCACCCGGGAGAGACGGAGGCCGACCGGGCCGAGCGGGTGAAGTCGCAGAACCCCCTGGGCCGGGTCGCGGAGGCCGAGGAGGTGGCGGCGGCGGTGCTGTACCTCGCCTCGCCCGCAGCCGGTTCGGTGGTCGGGACGGACCTGGTCGTCGACAGCGGGTCATCGGCGTGAGACGGCGGTGGCGTGAGGGCGGGGTGCGCAGCCCCTAGCATCGGCAGCCAGTCGACCGAGGGAGTTTGCCGCCATGTCATTGCCGCGTATCGGGGTCGTCATCGTGACCATGGGCACGCGCCCTCGGGAGCTGGAGGACCTCCTCGCCTCGGTGGACAAGCAGGACGTTCCCGCGGCGCGGGTCGTGCTGGTGGGCAATGCGACCTCCCTCGACGATGTGGCGACCGACGCGACCAGGATCCCGCTCGACGAGAACCTCGGCTGCCCCGGTGGCCGCAACGTCGGCCTGGAGCTGCTGCGGGACTCGGGCGATGTCGATGTCGTCGTCGAGCTGGACGACGACGGGCTGCTCATCGCCGACGACGTGTTCCGCAGGGTGCAGCGGCTCTTCGCGGAGGACCCGAAGCTCGGGATCGTCGGGTTCCGGGTCGCCGACGAGGACGGCTGCACCGAGCGGCGCTGGGTGCCCAGGCTGCGGGCGGACGATCCGATGCGGGGCGGTCCGGTGACCGCGTTCCTCGGTGGCGGCCATGCCTTCTCGATGCCGATGCTCCGGCAGACCGGGCTGTGGCCGGCGGAGTTCTTCTTCGGGCACGAGGAGTCCGACCTCGCGTGGCGGGCGCTCGACGCGGGGTGGGAGATCCGCTACGTGCCCGAGCTGGTGCTCCAGCATCCGAGGACGTCACCGGCCAGGCACGCGGTGTACTACCGGTTCACCGCGCGCAATCGGGTGTGGCTGGCGCGGCGGCGGCTCCCGGTGCCTCTGATTCCGGTGTACCTCGGAGTCTGGATCACCCTCGCCATGCTGCGGATGCGGTCCCTGACGGGGCTGAAGGCATGGTGGGGCGGCTTCGCCGAAGGGGTGCGGACGTCGTGCGGGACGCGTGCGCCGATGAGCTGGCGCACGGTGTGGCGGATGACGCGGCTGGGGCGGCCGCCGGTTCTCTGAGCCGGTCCGCCGGCGGGTGGGGCGGCGGGCTCGGGGGCCGCCGCCCCACCGGGGGGGGAGGTGCGCTGAGGGGATCAGGGGGTCGGGGTTAGGGGGTCGGGGTCAGAGGGGCAGGGCCGGGGCGCAGGGGCTCAGCTTGCGTTGCAGGAGACCGTGGGCCAGGTCCAGTTGCCGTTGGCCTGGAGGGTGAGGCCGAAGTTGTTGCCGCTGCCGTTGGGTTTGGCGGTGAGGACCTGGGCGCTCGGGTAGCTTGCGCTGATGTTCCAGGTGGAGAGGATCTTCTCGGGGGACGGGACGTTCACGCTCACGGTCCAGTTGCTGGACCCGCTGACCGCCACGTTGAGGTTGTAGCGGTCGCTCCACTTCTCGCCGGCGGACAGAGTGGCGGTGCAGCCGCCGTTGCCACCGCCTCCGCCACTGCCGTTGTCGCCGCCGCCTCCGGACGTGCTGCCCAGGGTGATGGTGGAGCTGCCGCTGCTCTGGTAGCCCTCGGTGGCCATGATCATGTAGTTGAAGGTGCCGAGGTTCATGCCGTGCTGGGCCCAGGCGTCGAAGTGGTTGCCGGTGGTGATGGTGCCGCCGGTCCGCTTGGACTGGCGGACGCTCCAGTACTGGTTGAAGGTCCGGGTGCCCTCGATGGAGGGGGCTTTGGTCCGGGTCGTCTCGTAGATGTCGTACGTGCCGCCGTCGCTGGTGACGGTGCCCTTGAAGGTTCCGGTGGGGCGGTAGGTGCCCCAGTTGTCGACGATGTAGTACTCGACGAGGGGGTTGGTCGACCAGCCGTAGAGGGCCAGGTAGGCGTTGCCGGAGGGGTTGAAGGTGCCCGAGTAGCTCACGCTCCGGCGGCCGCCGGTGCTCCAGCCCTTGCCGGCGACGAAGTTGCCGGTGTTGCTCCACGACGTGCCGTAGGTGCCGCCGGAGCCCAGGTTCATCGACACCGTGCCGGGGCTGTCGGTCCAGAACGAGTAGTAGTAGCCGTTGTCGGTCCCGGTCCGGTTCGAGGTGACCGTCGTGTCGGCGCTGGCGGTCGCGGGCAGGGCGATCGCGGCGACGGCGGCCATCGCCAGGGCGAAGGCACTGCGGATGAACAGCCTGAGACGGTGCGGCGTTCCGGTGCGGTGCAGCGATCCGGAGCTGCTGCGGGAGCGGCTTGCCGGGCGTGCGGGTGCGTCGTACATGGGGCTCCTCCTCGTCCTCGTAAGGCCGTTGGAAGTTGAGGCCTATCGACGGCGATCAGTGTTGGACCGGCCCCAGGGGCTGTCAATGCTTTCGGCAATTATTTCGAAACTATCGACTGCCTTGAAAGGAGAGGGGGTTGAGCATTTTTGCAGATCAACACGCCTTGATGTCAGGTTGCAAACAAGGGAGTTGCGGGGTTCCGTGCGGAACCCCGCGACTCACCCTCGACCGCTTTCGAAAGTTTCGGTCACGCCAGGGAGCACCGTTTGAACGCGCCCTGGCCGAGCCACGGGCGGCGGCCCGGGCCCGTCGGGTGGGTTCCCGTCACGCCCATCACCACCGAGTAGAGACTCGTCTCCGCGGTGATGAAGAGGCGGTTGCGCTTCGCGCCGCCCCAGGAGATGTTGGCGACCGCCTCCGGGACGTTGAGGCGTCCGATGAGCGTGCCGTCCGGGTCGTAGCAGTGCACGCCGTCGTTCATCGCGGCGGCCCAGAGCCGGCCGCCGTCGTCGAAGCGGAGGTTGTCGAAGCGGGCCTCCTTGCGGGCGCCCGCCTCCGCGAAGACCTCGCCGTGCGAGAGCGTGCCGTCCTCCCGTACGCCGAAGACGCGGATGCATCCGGCGCGGGTGTCGGAGACGTACAGCCGCTGCTCGTCGGCCGAGAAGACCAGGCCGTTCGGGGCGCCGAAGCCGTCCGCGACGAGCCGTACCTCCCCGGTGGCCGGATCGATGCGGTAGACGTTGTTGGCGCCGATCTCGCTCTCCGCGCGGTAGCCCTCGTAGTCGCTGGTGATCCCGAAGTCCGGGTCGGAGAACCAGATCGAGCCGTCGGACTTGACCGCCGCGTCGTTCGGGCTGTTCAGCCGCTTGCCCTGCCAGCGGTCGGCCAGCACGGTGACCGTGCCGTCGTGCTCGGTGCGGGTGACGCGGCGGTTGCCCTGTTCGCAGGTGATGAGGCGCCCCTCGCGGTCGAGGGTGTTGCCGTTGGTGTGTCCCGCCGAGCGGCGGAAGACGCTGACCGCGCCCGTCTCCTCGTCCCAGCGCAGCATCCGGTCGTTGGGGATGTCGCTCCAGATCACCTGCCGCCAGGCGGGCAGATAGACCGGGCCCTCGGCCCACCGGCAGCCGGTGTACAGGACCTCCAGGCCGTCGTCGCCGTTCATGCACCGCCCCGTGCGGAACCGGTCGTCGAGAAGTTCGTACAGTCCCGCGTTCTCGCTGGTCATGCCTCTCCATCCCTTCGGGTACACCCCGCATGCCCGCCGGCACGCGGTTCGGTGGGAGAGATGAGATCACGGACGCGCCCGCAGGCCGCGAAATCCGTCCGCCGGGCGGAGCCCCGCCGGGCCGTAGGGTTGCCGGGTGGGTGTGAGCGGAGCGGTGCGGGCGGATGCGGGCGACAGGGACCAGCGGCGGGACCACCGGCCGCAGGAGCCGGACGGCCTTCGGCCCTGGTGGCACCGCCACCGCGTGCCGCTCGTCGCCGTCGCGGCCGTGGTCCCGCTGTACGCCGTGTGGGCCGCCCTCCTGGCCACCGGCGGGGGCGATCTCGCCGCCCAGCAGGCCTGGTCGGGCTTCACCGCGCGCCACCCGGGCTCGGCGTACAACCTCTCCTGGTACGGCGGGATGCACACCGCCAACTACAGCGTCTTCTCCTCGTACCTGATGGCCCTCCTCGGGGTCCGGACGGTGTCCGTCGTCGCCGGGATCGCGGCCACCTGGCTGATGGCCCGCCTCCTCGTCCGTACGGGCACGCGCCATGCGCTCGTCGCCTCGCTGCTGGCCGCGTTCGCGCTGTGGTGCAACGTCGCGTCGGGACGTACGACCTTCGCTCTCGGTGTCGCCATCGCCCTCGTCGCCTGCGTGTACGCGCACCGCGCCGTGACCGCCGTCGTCGCCGGGGCGCTGGCGACGATGGCCAGTCCGGTGGCGGGGCTGTTCCTCGTCGTGGTGGGGGCGGCCCGCCTTCTCGACCGGCAGTGGCGAAGGGGCGCCGTGCTGATGGCGCCGTTCTTCGCCGTCGTGGGTGCCACCACCGTGCTCTTCCCCTTCCAGGGCGAACAGCCCATGCACGCGAACCGGTTGTGGATGCCGCTCGTCGTCTGCGCCGCGCTGGCGGCCGCGGCGCCGCGGGGGCGGGAGTGGCGGGTGCCGCGTCACGGGGCCGTGGTGTACGCGGTCGGCGTCGTGCTGACGTTCCTCGTGGCCTCACCGATCGGGACGAACGTCGAGCGGCTGCTCGGTCTCGTCGCCCTGCCCGTGCTGTTCGTGGCCGTCATGGACGTCGTACGGGAGAAGGCGTGGGTCCGTACGGTCGTGCTGGCCGCCGCCCTCGCGCTGTCCGCCCAGTGGCTCGTCGACAAGACGGTCGACGACCTGCGGGTCTCCACCGAGGTGCCGTCCTGGGCGTCCGGCACCGAGGGCGTCGTCGGTGAACTGCGCCGCCTCGGCGCCGAGCGCACCCGGGTCGAGGTCGTCCCGGCCCGCAACCACCGGGAGGCGGCCGTCCTCTCCCCGTACGTCTCGCTGGCCCGGGGCTGGAACCGTCAGCTCGACGTCGAACGCGGGCGGCTCTTCTACGCGCACGGGGACGGCGGGGCGCTCTCGCCGGCCGACTACCGGGCCTGGCTGGACCACTGGGCCGTGGGCTTCGTGGTCCTGCCCCACGGCCGGCCCGACGGACCGGCCGAGTCCGAGGCGGCCCTGGTGCGCGCGGGCCGGCCCTGGCTGGAGCGCGTGTGGCAGGACGACGGCTGGACGGTCTACCGGGTGCGGGAGGCGACGCCGCTGGTGCCGGCGCCCGCGTCCGTCGTCGGCGGGGACGACGCCGAGCTGGTGGTACGGATGCCCCATGCGGGCTCGGTGACCGTACGCGTGGCCTACTCGCCCTGGCTGCGTGTGCAGGCCGTCGGCGACGGCGGTGGGAGCGGCGGGGCGTGCCTGCGGCAGAACGGCGAGTGGACCGAGCTGACCGTGCGGAAGGGCGGGACGTACCGGCTGCACTCCGCGTACGGGCTCGCCCGCTTCACCGGCGGCTGCTGACCCGGCCGCTCCGACCCGCCCGCTGCCGACCCGGCCCCTGCTCCGGCCGCTGGTGAAAGCACGCACGCCGCCCGCCTCCCGCCCCCGTGAGATTTCGGCAATGCCCGGGCAATGAAATACGGCGGAAACACCGGGGTCCCCTTGCCGAAACGCGGGACGGTCACGCTCGCAGTCGCCCCCACCGCACGCCGCCCCGAGGAGGGACTCCCCCCGTGACCCCCGTGACCGTGGCCGCGGCAGGCCTCGACACAGGTGATACCGCCTGGCTGCTCGCCGCCACCGCACTCGTCCTGCTGATGACTCCCGGGCTCGCGCTGTTCTACGGCGGCATGGTCCGCACGAAGAGCGTCCTCAACATGCTGATGATGAGCTTCGTGTCGATCGCGCTGGTCACCGTCGTCTGGCTGGTCGCGGGGTACTCGCTCGCCTTCGGCGACGACGCCTTCGGCGGGCTCGTCGGGAACCTCGGGCACCTGGGGCTGGCGGACATCGGCCCCGACGCGCTCACGGGCAGTGTCCCCACCCTGCTGTTCACCACCTTCCAGCTCACCTTCGCCATCATCACGGCGGCCCTGATCAGCGGTGCGGTCGCCGACCGTACGAAGTTCGCCGCCTGGCTGGTCTTCGTGCCGGTGTGGGCGCTGCTCGTATACGCTCCCGTCGCGCACTGGGTCTGGGGACCCGGCGGCTGGATCAAGGACTCGCTGGGCGCGCTGGACTTCGCCGGCGGGCTGGTGGTCGAGATCGCGTCCGGGGCCTCCGGTCTGGCGCTCGCCCTCGTGGTGGGCCCGCGCATCGGGTTCAAGAAGGACGCGATGCGCCCGCACAACCTGCCCATGGTGATGCTCGGCGCCGGGCTCCTCTGGTTCGGCTGGCTCGGCTTCAACGGCGGCTCCGCCCTCGGCGCCAACGGCCTCGCGGCGGCCTCCATGCTCAACACGCTCGTCGCCGGCTGCGCCGGGCTCCTCGGCTGGCTCTTCGTCGAGCAGCGCCGCGACGGCCACCCCACCACCTTCGGCGCGGCCTCGGGCGCGGTCGCCGGACTGGTCGCGATCACCCCGGCGTGCGGCACGGTCGGCATCGTGGGCGGGGCCGCAGTGGGACTCGCGGCGGGCGTCGTCTGCTCGTACGCCGTCGCCTGGAAGTTCCGCTTCGACTACGACGACTCGCTGGACGTGGTCGGTGTGCACCTCGTCGGCGGCGTCGTCGGCACCCTGCTCATCGGCCTGTTCGCGACCTCCGCGATGACCGGCGGCGCGGAGGGCCTGCTGTACGGGGGCGGCCTCGGGCAGCTCGGCCGGCAGGCGGTCGCCGTGCTCGCCGTCGCGGCGTACACGTTCCTGATGACGTACGCGATCGGCAAGGCGATCGACCGGCTGATGGGGCTGCGGGCCTCCTCCGACGACGAACTTACGGGACTCGACCAGACACTGCACGCGGAGAGCGCCTACGATCACGGCGCACTGGGCCACGGTGCGCTGGGTCATGGCGCGTTGGGCCACGGCGCACCGCAGCCCGGCACCCGGCCGGCGCAGCTCCCGAAGGACAGGAACCCCGCCCCGTGAAGATCGTCACCGCCGTCGTCAGACCGCACCGCCTCGACGAGGTGAAGGCAGCCCTCCAGGAGATCGGCGTGCACGGGCTCACCGTCACCGAGGCCGGCGGGTACGGCCGCCAGCACGGCCACACCGAGGTCTACCGGGGCGCCGAGTACCGCGTCGACCTGGTGCCCAAGGTCCGGATCGAGGTGGTCGTGGCCGACGCGGACGAGGAGGCGACCGTCGACGCCGTCGTCCGCGCCGCCCGCACGGACCGGATCGGCGACGGCAAGATCTGGGTGCAGCCCGTGGAGACGGTCGTACGGGTCCGCACGGGCGAGCGCGGGCCGGACGCGCTGTAGGACCCGGACCCGGCCCTGACGGCGTTGCAGCAGACCGCCGTTCATCGCGACCACCACCGCGCGGGTGCGGTCGCTGGCGTCGAGCTTGGCGAAGATCCGCAGCAGATGGGTCTTCACGGTGGCCTCGCCGATGAACAGCCGGCGGCCGATCTCCACGTTCGATGTCCACCGGTCGGTGGACACGGGCTCGCACGACGGTCCGTCAGAGCCGTTGCGACAGGCGGGCCTTGGCCTGCGGCCACTCCTCGGCGAGCAGTGAGAAATAGACCGTGTCGCGCCAGGTCCCGTCGGGGCGGCGGCGGTGGCGGCGCAGCACTCCCTCGTGGCGGGCGCCGAGACGGGCGATCGCCTCCCGGGAGCGTACGTTCAGATGGTCGGTCTTCAACTGGACGCGCCCCATGCCCAGTTCCTCGAAGGCGTGGGTGAGCAGGAGGAGCTTCGTCTCGGAGTTGACCGCCGTACGCCAGTGGGCGCGGCCGTACCACGTGGAGCCGATCTCCAGGCGTTCGTTGTCCACGTCGATGTCCATGTACGTGCTCCAGCCGATCGCCTGTCCGCTCGCCCGGTGGACGACGGCGAACGGGACACAGGCCCCCTGCCGGGCGCTGTCGAGGACGGCCGTGAGCTTGTGGCCGAGCTCCTCCCGGGTGCGCGGGGCCGGGCCGCCCTGCCAGCGCCAGACCTCCTCGTCGTTGCCGCCGGCCGCGAAGAGGCCGTCGAGATGGCCGGGGTCCAGGGGTTCGAGGCGGACATGGGTGCCGGTCAGGGTCACGGGGAGCGGGGTCGTCGCAGACATGGCGGCACCCTAGCCCATTTCGAACTAGGCATAACACATCTTTGATCTAGCGCAAAGAGTCGTGCGGGGTGCCGGCGTCCTCCGTGTCCGTACGGCCCGTGCGCAGGGCGGCCGCCGCGGACCGGATCGAGGGGAGCGCGGAGTACAGCGCCTCGCCGGGGCAGCTGGTCTGGTAGGTGTCGCGGTGGCCCGAGATGACGTTCAGCTCGGCGCTGGTGCCCTTGGGGTAGCGGCTCGCGTCGTTCGTCGAGACCAGCCGTACCGTGCCGCGCGGATCGACACCGGGCCGCAGCTTCCAGGCGGCCACCTCCGCGAGCGCCCGCAGCACGGCCGCGGGCACCTCCTCGCCGCGCCCGTAGTCGCCCAGTACGGCGATGCCCACGCTGTCGGCGTTGAAGCCCGTCGTGTGCGCCCCGCGCACCGACCGGTCGATGCCGCCCGCCCGGCCCTCGTAGATCGTTCCGCACCGGTCGACGAGGAAGTTGTAGCCGATGTCGTCCCAGCCGTTGCCCTTGATGTGGGCCTCCTCGACCGCCCGCAGCAGCGCGGGCACCTCGGCGCAGTCGTAGTCGTTCGTCTCCCCCGTGTGATGGATGAAGACCGCCCGCGCCGGGCCCGTGTAGACGGCCCGCTCCCGGACGATCTTCTCGTCCGCGTGCCACTGCGCGCGGGTGACGACCACCGGCCTCGGCACCGCGCGGGCCGCCTCATGGACCGGGGCGGCGGGCGGCGCGGGCCGCACGAAGGGCACCGGGGCGTCCCGCGGAATCAGGAGTACGAGCGGGAGGGCCGCGGCACCCAGACATATGCGTCGGAGCCACATGGGACCACCCTGCGGCCTCACCGCCCGGCCCGCAGAAGGGGTGGCCATTCGAGTGAACCGCACCCCTCTCACCTGCGGTTATTCCGCGCGGGCAGCGGCGTGCGGGAGAGCGGGTGCCGACCCGGGACGGCCGGGCCCGGCCTCCGCGATATCCTGGGGGCAGCGGAGACCGGAGACGGTCCTCGCGCGGCGGTGGGGCCCGCCGTACCCGAACCGCGGCCGATGTGCCGCCAACGGTCCCTACTTGCGCAGATGCGCGCCCGCGTCCGGCGGGCGCCCGGCAGGTAGGAGACGTGTGTCCACGAAGAGACTTCACCCGCAGGCCGCCGTCGTCGCGGTGGTGGCGCTCGGCGGCGCCATCGGGTCGTCCGCCCGCTACGGAGCAGGACTGCTGTGGCCCACCCCGGCCGGCGCGTTCCCGTGGACGACCCTCACGGTCAATGTGATCGGCTGCGCGGTCATCGGCGTCTTCATGGTGGTGATCAGCGACGTCTGGGCCGCCCACCGGCTGGTGCGGCCGTTCTTCGGTACGGGCGTGCTGGGCGGGTTCACCACCTTCTCCACCTACGCCGTGGACATCGAACGCCTCGTGGACGGGGGCCGGGCCCGCACCGGCCTCGCGTATCTGGGACTGACACTGCTCGCGGCCCTCGCGGCGGTGTGGAGCGCGGTGTGGCTGACCCGCCGCGCACTGGCGTGGAGGCAGGCATGACGACACCCCTGACCGAACCCGGCCTGCGGCTCACCGTGCTGGTCGGCGAGTCCGACACCTGGCACCACCGGCCGGCGTACACCGAGATCGTGCACCGGGCGCACGCGGCGGGACTGGCGGGCGCCAGCGTCTTCCGGGGCATCGAGGGCTTCGGCGCCTCCTCGATGATCCACACCCAGCGGCTGCTGTCGCTGAGCGAGGAGCTGCCGGTGGTCGTCGTGATCGTGGACACCGAGGCCCGGGTCCGCGCCTTCCTGCCGCAGGTCATGGAGCCGGCCGGCGACGGCACCGTCACCCTGGACGTCTGCGAGATCGCCCGCCGGGCGGACGCGGACCCGGACATAGACGGGGAGCGGCGGTGAACTGGCTGCTGGTGATCGCCGGTGCGGCGGCGGGCGCCCCGCTGCGCTATCTGACCGACCGGGCCGTGCAGGCCCGCCACGACACCGTCTTCCCCTGGGGCACGTTCGCGGTGAACGTGAGCGGCTGCCTGGTGCTGGGCCTGCTGACCGGCGCGGTCGCGGCCGGCGCCGCGTCCTCCCCCGTCCAGCTGCTGATCGGCACGGGGCTGTGCGGGGCGCTGACCACGTATTCGACGTTCAGCTACGAGACGCTGCGGCTGGCCGAGGACGGGGCGCGGTTCTACGCGGCGGCCAATGTGGTGGCGAGCGTGGTCGCGGGGCTCGGCTCGGTGTTCGTCGGGGTGACGCTCGCCGAGGCGCTCTGGGCCTGAGTCCCGGTCGGCGCCCGCACACGAAGGAGCCCGGCCTCCCCTCTCGGGAAGGCCGGGCTCCGGTGTGCCGTCGGCTCAGGCGTCCTGGCCCGGCGTCCCCAGCGCGGCCGAGGCCGCCTCCAGGGGGCTGAGCACCACGGGCGCGGCGGGCGCCGGGACCGACCGGCAGGTGAAGCCGAGGCGCGAGAGCGCCCGGGTCACCTCACCGGCCGAGAAGTCACGGCGGTCCTGCCGGGTGATGACCTCACCCACCTGCTTGACCGGGTAGACACGGCGGCTGATGATCACCGAGTCCCCGGTGACGGGTTCGGGCTTGATGCCCTTCATCGATTCCTCGACCTCGTGCTTGAACAGGTCGAACGGGAAACGGGCGATGACGCAGCGCATAGTGCCTCAACGGGGTCGGGGGACGGAACCGGGCGGGAACGCGGAGGTCGGTCAGGCGGCGCGGCCGGCGGCCGGACGGCGTTCGCCGCCGCCCCGCGAGCCCGAGGACGACGAGCCCGTCGCGGACGACGAGCGCCGCGCCTGCGCCGGACGGCTGCGCCGGCCGCGCGAGGACGAGCCGCTCTTGGCCCGCTCGGACGGCGGCGAGGTGATGGTGACGGGCACGCCCGAGGGCGCCTGCGCACCGGTGATCCGGCTGAGCTCGGCCTCGCCTGAGCGGACCTCGGCGATCTGCGGGGTGATGCCCGCGTCGGCCATCAGCCGCGTCATCTCGCGGCGCTGGTTGGGCAGCACCAGCGTGACGACGCTGCCGGACTCACCGGCCCGGGCGGTGCGGCCGCCGCGGTGCAGGTAGTCCTTGTGGTCGCTCGGCGGGTCGACGTTGACGACCAGGTCGAGGTTGTCGACGTGGATGCCGCGCGCCGCGACGTTGGTGGCGACCAGCACCGTGACGTGCCCGGTCTTGAACCGGGTCAGGGTGCGGGTGCGCTGCGGCTGGGACTTGCCGCCGTGCAGCGCGGCCGCCCGGACCCCGCTGCTGAGCAGGTGGTCGGTGAGCTTGTCCACGGCGTGCTTGGTGTCCAGGAACATGATCACGCGGCCGTCGCGGGCGGCGATCTCCGTCGTGGTGGCGTACTTGTCGGCGCCCCGGACGTAGAGCACGTGGTGCTCCATCGTCGTCACCGCACCGGCGGCCGGGTCGACCGAGTGGACGACCGGGTCGTGCAGGTAGCGGCGGACGAGCAGGTCGACGTTGCGGTCCAGGGTGGCCGAGAACAGCATCCGCTGGCCCTCCGCCTGCACCTGGTCGAGCAGCTCGGTGACCTGCGGCATGAAGCCCATGTCGGCCATCTGGTCGGCCTCGTCGAGGACGGTGATCGACACCCGGTCCAGGGTGCAGTCGCCGCGCTCGATGAGGTCCTTGAGCCGGCCCGGCGTGGCGACGACGACCTCGGAGCCGCCGCGCAGGGCGGCCGCCTGACGGCCGATCGACATACCGCCGACGACCGTGGCCAGCCGCAGCTTCAGCGAGCGGGCGTACGGGGTGAGCGCGTCGGTGACCTGCTGGGCCAGCTCCCGGGTGGGGACGAGGACCAGGGCCAGCGGGCGCCGGGAGTCGGCGCGGCGTCCGGCGGTGCGGGCCAGCAGCGCCAGCCCGAAGGCGAGCGTCTTGCCCGAGCCGGTACGGCCCCGGCCGAGCACATCGCGGCCGGCCAGCGAGTTGGGCAGGGTGGCCGCCTGGATCGGGAACGGCACGGTGACGCCCTCGTTGGCGAGCGCCGACAGCAGCGGCGCGGGCATGTCGAGGTCGGCGAAGGCCTCGACGGGCGGCAGCGCGGGGGTGATGGTCTTCGGCAGCGCGAATTCGCCCTGCTTCGCGGCGGGCCGGCGGCCGTATCCGCCACCGGAGCGCTGGGCCGGGGCGCCGAAACGGCCCTGGCCGCCCTGGCGGGGGGCTCCGGAGCGGAAGCCGCCACCCGAACGGGAGCCACCGGAAGGGGCACCGCCGCTGCGGGTACGGGAATAACGGTCGTTGGAACGGGCTGTGCGATCGCGGTTCATTCAGAACCTTCCTCGATATGGCGCGTATCGAGGAATTCATTGCGCGACGAACAGCGCAAGAATCGCAAGAACGGGCCGTTGGCATACAGGAACGAAGCCCGGCGGCGTTCTTGAGCCGATACGGGCCCGGCGAACCGGGTCCGGTGCTTCGCAATGACGGAACGGGCCGGCCTCGGAGAACGGGCCTGCTGCTCACGTCACGGGGCTCCGGCGGACCGGTGGTCCGGGAGCCATGGCGGATCGTCCGCCGCACGATGAAGAGCGTGGGTCCTGTGCGCTTCCCCGGCGGCTCGTGGCGATGGTACCGGCACGGCGGGCACGGGGGCGGACCCGGGAAAAGCAACGAGCTGGGGCCCGCACCCAAGGTGCGGGCCCCAGCTGTCGATGCACGTCTAGCGCTTGCGCGCCGGAGTGATCAGGTTCACGCGGGGGTGATGTTCTCCGCCTGCGGGCCCTTCTGGCCCTGCGTGACGTCGAAGTTCACCTTCTGGCCCTCCTGCAGCTCACGGAAGCCGCTGGCGGCGATGTTCGAGTAGTGGGCGAAGACGTCAGCGCCGCCGCCGTCCTGCTCGATGAAGCCGAAGCCCTTTTCCGCGTTGAACCACTTGACGGTGCCAGTAGCCATGTTTTATCTCCTTCTGGGGCAGAGCCCGGGGACTCGCACTGTGCCAGTCCCGCGTCGCCGCGATGATTACCCCATCCGGATAATGAACCGGAAAATACAAAAGCGCACCCACCGGCCCATTTAGCCGAGGAGAGCACTTGGAGTCTTTGGGAACCACAACTGCAACTGAGATCTACAGTAGCACAATGAATGCGAGTGGGCGCGGCAAGTAATTACACTCCGCCCGGCGTGCCATAAACCCTCACCGCACATTGCATAAAATTCTGTGCTTGCCGCAATAGATATTCACCCCCGTCCCCTCCCGGTCCTGGGCCGGACCGGGAGGGGACAAGGGCGCGGGCCCCGTCAGGCGCGGGCGATCCGCAGGGTCACCAGCTCGAAGGGACGCAGCGCCAGCCGCACGCCCTCGCCGTCCCGCTCGGGCGCCGGCGCGTCGGCCAGCGGCCGCTCCAGCAGGTCGCACGCCACCACCGCACCGGCCGGGAAGCCGGTGGACAGCAGGACCCTCGCCCGGCCGCCCGTGGACTCGTAGAGGCGCACCACCAGGTCGCCGCTCGCGTCGTCCGCCAGCTTGACCGCGCTCACCACGACCGCGTCGTTGTCGAGGGACACCAGCGGGGCCACCTCGCGCTCGCCGGTCACCCGGCGCTCCGGCAGGTTGACGCGGAAGCCCTCGCGGACCGCGTCGCCGATCGCCGCCCCGGGCACGAGCGCGTGCCGGAAGCGGTGCACACCCTGGTCGGTCTCCGGGTCGGGGAAGCGCGGGGCGCGCAGCAGGGAGACCCGCACGGTGGTGGTCGTGCCCGCGTCGGAGTCCCGGACGGTGCGGGTCACGTCGTGCCCGTACGTCGAGTCGTTGACCAGCGCCACGCCCCAGCCCGGCTCCTCCAGGTGGACGAAGCGGTGGTTGCAGGCCTCGAACTTGGCGGCCTCCCAGCTGGTGTTGGTGTGGGTGGCCCGGTAGAAGTGCCCGAACTGCGTCTCGGAGGCGTACCGCTCGGCGTGCACGTCCAGCGGGAACGCCGCCTTGAGGAACTTCTCCGTCTCGTGCCAGTCGACCTCGGTGTCGATGTCGAGCCGCTTGGCCCCGGGGGCGAGGGTCAGCAGCTGGGTGACCTTCGAGTCGCCGAAGCTGCGGACGATCCGCACGGTGGCGGCGCCCTCGCCCTCGACGGCGGTCAGCTCGTCGAGGTCCGTCAGGTCGGTGACGGTGTTGCGGTAGAACGCGTCGACGTCCCAGGCGTCCCACATGTTCGGGAAGTCGGGGTGGATCTGGAGCAGGTTGGCGGCCTGCCCCGGGGCCACCGTCTCGCGCTCGGCGCCGATGTCGTACGCGGAGACGACCAGCCCCCGGCCGTCGATCTCCACCCGGAGCAGCCCGTTGTCCAGCACATAGCCGCCGCCCTCGCGCGGGGCCGGGCTCTCGCCGCCGAGGACGGTGACGGCCGCCGCCGCGCCCGCGCCGACGCCGGCCCGGGCGTGCGGGGCGGAGTTGAAGGCGAGGACGCGTCCGGCGCCGGGGTCACCGGCCAGGGCGCGCTGCGCGGCGTCGACGATGCCGTTCAGCTCCTCGGCGACGGCCGCGTACGTCTTCTCGGCCTCGCGGTGCACCCAGGCGATCGAGGAGCCGGGCAGGATGTCGTGGAACTGGTGCAGCAGCACCGTCTTCCAGATCCGGTCCAGCTGCTCGTACGGGTAGATGAAGCCGGTCCGTACGGCGGCGGTGGCGGCCCACAGCTCGGCCTCGCGCAGCAGGTGCTCGCTGCGGCGGTTGCCCTGCTTGGTCTTCGCCTGGCTGGTGAGCGTCGCGCGGTGCAGCTCCAGGTAGAGCTCGCCGACCCAGACCGGGGCGTTGGGGTACTCCGCCTCCGCCTTGGTGAAGAAGTCGGTGGGGGTCTCCCAGATGACCGTCGCGGAGCCTTCGAGGCTGCGCATCCTGGCGGCCTTGGCGATCATCTCGCGGGTGGTGCCGCCGCCCCCGTCGCCCCAGCCGGTCGGTGCCAGGGAGTGCTGGGCGACGCCCTTGTCCTTGAAGTTCTTCGCCGCGTGGGCGATCTCGCTGCCCTTCATCGAGCAGTTGTAGGTGTCGACGGGCGGGAAGTGCGTGAAGATCCGGGTGCCGTCGATGCCCTCCCACTGGAAGGTGTGGTGCGGGAACTTGTTGGTCTGGCTCCACGAGATCTTCTGCGTGAGCAGCCACTTGGAGCCCGCCGCCTTGATGATCTGCGGCAGACCGGCGGCGAAGCCGAAGGTGTCGGGCAGCCACGCCTCGTCGTTCTCGATGCCGAACTCGTCGAGGAAGAAGCGCTTGCCGTGCACGAACTGACGGGCCATCGCCTCGGAGCCCGGCATGTTCGTGTCGGACTCGACCCACATCCCGCCGGACGGCACGAACCGTCCCTCCGCCACGGCCTTCTTGACCTTCGCGTAGACCTCGGGGCGGTGCTCCTTGATCCAGGCGAACTGCTGGGCCTGCGACATCGCGAAGACGAAGTCCGGCTCGTCCTCCAGGAGGGCGGTCATGTTGGACGTCGTACGGGCGACCTTGCGGACCGTCTCGCGCAGCGGCCACAGCCAGGCCGAGTCGATGTGCGCGTGGCCCACCGCGCTGATGCG
The DNA here is from genome assembly GCF_031844705.1 of Streptomyces sp. ITFR-16. Classification (NCBI taxonomy): domain Bacteria; kingdom Bacillati; phylum Actinomycetota; class Actinomycetes; order Kitasatosporales; family Streptomycetaceae; genus Streptomyces; species Streptomyces sp. ITFR-16. The sequence goes on along the minus strand of NZ_CP134609.1, from coordinate 4,255,678 downwards.
GTGCGCGGAGGGCTGCGCCGGAGTCGCGAGGACCTCGGCCAGCTGCTCCCGGGCGGCGGCAGCGGTGCCGCCCACGTCCTGGAGGTCCACCGCGTCCAGCGCGCGGCCGACCGCCCGCAGGATGTCCCAGCGCCTGGCCCCCTCGACGGGCAGCTCCTGCATCAGCTCGCCCAGCACCTCCAGGTCCTGGACGAGGTTCCACACGTTCTCGTCGAAGACCGCGAGGTCCATCCGGGCCAGGACGTACTGCGGCTCGCTGCCCGCCGTCTCCTTGTCACCCAGCCGGGTCGGCAGGAAGGGGTGGTAGTCGAGGATCACCGGGTTGGACGCAGCCTCGATGTGCAGCAGCACCTCCTCGCCGCCGGCGGCGGGGGCGGCCACCCGCACCCACTGGTTGCGCGGGTTGAGCCCCTTCACCGGGGTGCCGTCCGGGCGGTAGACCAGGCCCTCGCACTGGAAGCCCGGCATGTTCTCGTCGAAGCCCAGGTCCAGGAGCGCTTCGACGGTCCGGCCCGCCCAGGCCTCCGGGACCGTACCGGAGACCCGGAACCAGCAGGTGCCCCACGGAGCGCCCCACCGGTCGCCGACCGCGATCGGCTCGGTGGCGCCGGCCAGCCCCTCGGCTACCGGGACGGGCTCGCCCGGCGCGTTCCAGACGGCGACGTCCAGCGGGACGGACTCCGGGTATACGGCGGGCCGGATGCGCTCGTCGAGGACGCGCTTGAGGCGGGCTTCGACCAGGCTGCGGTCGTCGTGCATGAGGGTGGCTCCGTTGTGAGAGGGGGTGCGGGTGGGGGTGGTTACCAGCGGTGCGCGGTGGAGGCGGCGCCCGATGTCGTATAGAGCTCTCCGACGGCCCTGACCTGGAAACGAGCCGCTTTCTCGCCCGGTTCCCCGCGCAGGCCCGGCACATGGAAGGCCGTGGACGCGGTGCCGCCGAGGAAGCGGCGGGTGCCGTCGGGGAGGATCCGGTGCAGCTCGTAGTGGCGCGGCCGGCCCGCCGCTCGCCGCCAGGAGAAACGCAGCCCGGTGCCGTCGGGCCCGGTGGCCGCGCCGGTGACGCGCAGCCCGGACGGTGCGGCGGGGGTCTCGGCCCCGTCGCGCACGGCGAGCGCGCCGAGCCGCCAGCGCACGGGCCCGGCCGCCGTGAGCCGTACCCCCAGCGCGCGGACGGTCCCGGACAGGGCGCGCGGCCGCACGACCGAGGTGGTCCAGCCGGTACCGCCGGACCGCAGCTCGCCCGCCGGGAGATACGTGTACGCGACCGGGTCGCCCGGCCGGTCCGGCTCGCGCAGCGCGACGGCGAGTTCGACGGTGACCGGGCCCGATCCGGGGTCGGTGCGGTGGGTCAGCTCGACGACCGTGCGCCGGGACAGCGGCAGCCGGGTGCCGTACAGCTCGACGGTGGCCGGGGCGTCGAGTTCCCCGTCGACCAGCAGGCTGCTGCCGCCGCGCCAGGCGTCGGCGAAGTCGAAGGCGACGGACGGGACACGGCCCTCGGTACGGACGACCCAGCGGCGGCCCGGCAGCCGGTCCTGGAGGCCGAGGTGGTTCCACTCGGTGTCCGAGGTGACCCGGCCCTCCTCGTACCAGCGCAGGCCGTGGCCGGTGTTGAAGGTGGTGGCGAACGGCAGCCGGTCCACGGTCGAGCGGTCGGCCACCGCGGTGGCGGGGGCACGCCAGCCGTCGTTCCGGTCCGGGCGGGCCGGGTCCAGGGACTGGCCGGTCCAGAACCGCTGGTCGGCGGCGTGGAACTGGGCCGGGGTGCGGTCCTCGGGTAGGTGGCCGCGGGTCCACTCCGGCCGGTAGAAGCCGTAGCTGACGGTGTGCGGGCGGTCGGCGGGGATGATCGCGTCCCAGTCGACGGCCCGGTTCCAGCCGGTGGACTCGACGTCGACGCCCGCCCACAGGTCGTAGCGGCTGCGGCCGACGGCCTCGGCGCTGTTCCCGGAGGCGGCGAGGGTCTCCGGGGTCCAGCGGAAGTCGACGAACATCGAGTCCGCCTCCTCGAACAGCGCCGTGTTCTCGGCGTTCAGGGCGCCCTGCCAGCCGACCTGTCCGCGCACGGTCATCGCGTCGTACCAGGTGACGCGCAGGCCGGCGGCCTTGCCGCGCCTGCGCAGGTCCGTGACGAAGGCGAGCATCTCGGCGCCGAGCGCGGCGTCCCCGCCCTCGGTCTCGGCGTTGAGGAACCAGCCGTCGAAGCCGTGCGCGACGGCCGCCTCCACGAGCTTCGCGGCGAGCGGGAAGCGCCCGGCCGCGTCGCGCTGCACGAGGTCGCGCGTCCACCGCAGATCGCCGCCGTGGTGGACGGGCGGCAGGAACACCGTGCCGAGGACGGGCACGCCGTTGCGGTGGGCCGCGTCCACGACCGGGGCGTTGGGCGCGAGGATCAGGCCCTCGCCCGCCGAGCCGCCCCAGAAGACGAGTTCGTCGATGTAGGCCCAGTGGTTCAGGGCGTAGTAGTCGGCGGTCGCGGAGCCCTGGGAGGGGTTGCCCGCGGTGTTCCCGAACGCCACCAGGGAGGAGATGCGTGCCTGGCCGGTGCGGGCCGTGGTGTTCACCGGGACCGGGGTGAAGCGGCCGGCGAGCGGCACGGACGCGGTGTTGAACGCCAGGTCGGGGTCGTCCTCGGGGCGCCAGGACTTCAGGCTGCGCCAGGTGATGCCGTCACCGGGGGTGCCGGACGGCAGCGAGTCGGGGAACCAGTAGGAGGCGTACGGCTGGAGGCCGGCCGGTGCGGACGGGGCGGCGGGGGCGGCCTGGGCGGTCGCGGCGGAGACCGGGGCCAGGAGGGCGGCGGCGGTGCCGGCGCCCGCGAGGACCACGGTGCGACGGGTGGGGGCTGCCGGGCGGTGCCGGGGCTCGTTCATGGTGTGCTCCGTATCGTGCGAGGTGCGATTCCGGTGCGGTGCGGGGTGGTTCGGGCGGACGGGCGCGTGGTCATCGGACCTGGTCGGGTGCGACGACCTCGGTGATGCCGCGCGCGGCCAGGTGCTCCCGGTCGCCGGCCCTGCTCGCGAGGACGGCGGTGGGGCGGACCCCGTCGGCGGTGAGCCGGGCGAACGCCTCGAAGACGGCTCCGCCGGGCGCGCAGACCGAGCGGCGCGGGGCGGTCAGCTCGTCCCCGGCGTCCACGACGACGGCCGTGGTGCGGGGGGCCGGGCGGCAGGTCCTGCCGCGCTGTTCCTCGACGATGCGGGCGATGGCCCGGCCGGCCGGCTTGACCTGCCGGTCGTTGGTCAACAGGCCGAGGCTGTATTCGAGTTCGGGGAAGTCGGCCAGCGAGCGGGACACGTCGTGGGAGCACCACCAGGTGACGCCCCAGACGTCCTCGCAGTCCAGCGCGTTCGCCACGGTCGCCTCGGTGAACGCGGCGGCGTGCTCGGCGGGGATCAGCGGGGCCGGCGCGCCGACCTCCTGGAGCCACACCGGCCGGTGCGGATCGAGGGCCCAGGCCTTGGAGAGCTCGATGAGATAGGCGGCGTGGTGCTCGGTGGCCGTGCCGGTGCGGCCGTGGCGCTGGGCGGTGCCGTTGAAGACCCAGGAGTGCACGGCGGTGACGGCGCCGGTGCGGGCCGCCTGCGCGGGGGTGAAGGCGTGGTCGTCCTGGTACCAGGCGGCGTCGTACTCCGCGTGCAGGTGGAGCTTCCCGGGCGCCCCCTCCTCGCAGGCGGCGAGCATCCGGGTCAGCCAGCTGTCCGCCTGCTCGGGGGTGATGCGGTCCGGGTCGGGGTGCGGGTCGCCGGAGAACTGGTTGATCTCGTTGCCGAGGGTCATCCCGATGAAGTGCGGCCGGTCGGCGAGGGCGGCGGCCAGGGTGCGCAGGTAGGCGGCCTGCCCGGCGAGCACATCGGGGTCGGTGAAGAGGTTGCGCCGGTGCCAGGTGCCGGTCCAGGCGGGCAGGAAGTCGAAGCTCGACAGATGGCCCTGGAGCCCGTCCACGCTGACGTCGAGGCCGCGTTCGGCGGCGGCGTCGGCGAGCTGGACGAGCTGCTCGACGGCGCGCGGGCGGATCAGGGTGCGGTTGGGCTGGAAGAGCGGCCAGAGCGGGAAGACCCGGATGTGGTCGAGGCCGAGGCCGGCGATGGAGTCCAGGTCGGCGCGCACGGCGTCGAGGTCGAAGTCCAGCCAGTGGTGGAACCAGCCCTGGCTGGGGGTGTAGTTGGCGCCGAAGCGCAGCGGGGAGTGGCTCATACGGAACAGGGGTCCTGGTTCTGTGGTGCGGGGCGGCGTGCGGTCGGTGGTCGGTCAGCCCTTGACGGCGCCTTCGCCGACACCCCGGAAGAAGAAGCGCTGCAGACCGGCGAAGAGCGCGATCAGCGGGAGCACGGCGATGATCGTGCCCGCCGCGACGAGCCGTTCGTCGTTGGCGAAGGTGCCGTGCAGATAGTTCAGGCCGATGGTGAGAGTGAAGTTCTCCGGGTCGCTGAGGACGATGAGCGGCCACAGGAAGTCGTCCCACGAGCCCATGAAGGCGAAGATCGCGACGACGGCGAGGGTGCCCTTGACCGAGGGCAGCGCGATCCGCAGGAACCGCTGCCAGACGTTGGCCCCGTCCACGAACGCCGCTTCCTCCACTTCCTGCGGGAGGTTCAGGAAGGCGTTGCGCATCAGCAGGACGTTCATCGCGCCGATCGAGCCGGGCAGCAGCACCCCGAGCAGGGTGTTGTTCAGGCCCAGGTCACGCATGGTGGTGAACTGGGCGATGATGATGCCCTCGACGGGGACGAGCATGGCGAGGATGAACGCCAGCGTGGCGGCCCTGCGCCCCCGGTAGCGGAGCCGGGCGAGCGCGTAGCCCGCCAGCGCGGAGCCGACGCAGTTGGTGACCACGTTGGCGGAGGCGACCTTGAGGGAATTCAGCGCGTAGTCCCACACCGGGATGGTGTCGGCGACCCTGCTGTAGTTGTCCAGGGTCGGGTCGCTGGGGAAGAACTTCGGCGGTGAGCTGAAGATGTCCTCGTTGGGGCCCTTCAGCGAGGTCGAGAGCTGCCACAGGAACGGCCCGACGGTCAGCGCCAGGACGGCGAGCAGCAGGACGTAGCGCAGGACGAGCTGCCAGAGCGGGATGCGGCGGCCCTCGGCGTCGGTGGTCTTCAGGAAGCTCACGCGTCCTCCTTGCGGTCGGCGCGGAGCACCAGCAGCATCAGGCCGACGGTGACCACGAAGATGACGACCGAGATGGCGGAGGCGTAGCCGACCCGTCCGGTCAGTCCGGTGCCGACCCGCTGGACGAGCATCACCAGGGTGGTGTCCTCGCCGGCCGGGCCGCCGGAGGGCCCGGCCATCAGATAGACCTCGGAGAAGACCTTGAAGGCGGAGACCGAGGAGAGCGCGGCGACCAGCACCATGGTGGAGCGGATGGCGGGGACGGTGACGGTGAAGAAGCGGCGTATCGCTCCGGCCCCGTCCACGGCGGCCGCCTCGTGCAGTTCCTTCGGTACGTTCGCCAGCGCGGCCAGGTAGATGATCATGTAGTAGCCGAGGCCCTTCCAGACCGTGACCGTCATCGCGCTGCCCAGCAGCAGCCACTGGTCGCTGAGGAAGCCGACCTTGCCGATCCCCACCGCCTCCAGCACCGCGTTGACCAGTCCCCGGTCGTCGAGCATCCAGACCCAGATGAGTCCGACGACGACGATGGAGGCGACGACCGGGGTGTAGAAGGCCGAGCGGAAGAAGGCGATGCCGGGGATGTGCCGCTGGACCAGCATCGCAAGCAGCAGCGGCAGGATGACGAGGGCCGGGACGACGCCGAGGACGTACAGCGCGCTGTTGCGCAGCCCGGTCCAGAACATCTCGTCGTGCAGCAGCTCCCGGAAGTTCGCGAGGCCGACGAACTTCCCCGGCTGCAGGGTCCGCCGGTCGGTGAAGGCGTTGACCAGCGTGCTGAAGAACGGGTAGAGGCTGAAGGCACCGACCACCAGCAGCCCCGGCGCCGCGAACAGCCAGGGGCTGAGCGGCAGATGGCGGCTGATCCGGCGGCCGGGTCCGGTGGTGCGGGCGGGGGCTGAGGTGGTCACGAGGGGGCTCAGCTCTGCTGGAGGAGCCGGTCGCACGCCTTGACAGCGTTGTCAAGAGCTTCCTTGGGGCTCTGCTTTCCTTGCAGCGCCTTGGCGATCTGGTTCCGCAGCTCGGTCTTCATCTGCTCGCTGAACAGCACCGGCGTGTAATTGACCGCCGTCTTCAGGGACTTGGCGGCGGCGACCCGGACCCGGGTCTCGTCCGTGCCGTCCTCCTTGGTGAAGTACGGGTCGTCGAGCGAGCCGGCGGTGCTCGGGAAGATGGCGACCTGCTTGGCGAACTCCATCTGCCGGGTCGCGTCGGTGACGTAGTGCGCGAAGGCCACGGCGGCGGGCTTCCGCTTGGTCTGCGCGTTGACCATGACGCCCATGACGTACATGTTGGCCTTGCCGGTGCTGCTGACCTGGTCGGTGATCCCGATGTTCTTGTAGAGGGTCGGGGCCTGCTTCTTGAAGTTGGCCAGGTCCAGCGCGCTGCCCGGGTTCATCGCCACGGACTCGGTGAGGAACTTGTGGCCGGAGGACTCCGGGGTCGCGGTCAGTGCCTGTGCGTCGAGCGCCTTGGCGTCGTACAACTCCTTGTAGTGCGTGAGGAGTTCGACGCCCTTGGCGTCGTTGAAGGCGAAGCCCGTGCCCTCCTTGTTCATCAGCTGTCCGCCGTAGCGGCCGAAGTCCTCGATGGTGGGCACGTTGGCCAGGGTGGCGACCTTGCCGTTGCTCTTCCCGGCCAGCCTCAGACCGTCCGCGAAGACCTGGTCGTAGGTGGTCGGCGGCTTCTCCGGGTCGAGTCCGGCGTCCTTGAACAGGCGCTTGTTGTAGAACATCGGCCCGGTGTTGAGGTACCAGGGGAAGGCGAACGTGCCCTCGGTGCCCGGTATCTGATGGCTCTTCCAGGCGCCGTCCAGATACTCCTTGCGGTACTGCGGGGCCGCCTTGTCGAGGTCGAGCGCGAGACCCGCCTTGGCGAGCGGGGCCACCAGGTCGGGCGAGACGTTGACGACGTCCGGGAGCGTGCCGCCGGCCGCGTCCGCGCTGATCTTGTCCGCGTAGCCCTCGCCGGGCCGGTCGACCCACTTGACCTCGGTGCCGGGGTACTTCTTCTCGAAGTCCGCGATCACGCCGTTGAAGTAGTCCTTGAAGTTCGCCTGAAGGTTCCAGGTCTGGAAGGTGATCTTGCCTTCGACCTTGCCGGAGGCGTCGGACGAGCTCGCGTCCGACCCTCCGCCGCAGGCACTCAACGGCAGGACAGTGGCGAGGACGGCGGCAGTGGCGACTGCCCTGCGGGAGATGCGCACGGTGAACGGCTCCTTTGCTCGGACCAGGCGTGCGGACGGCGAACCGGGGCTGTGGACCCGTCGGCTGCGTTCGCCCAGCAGACCCTGCAATGCACCTGGCCGAAAGTCAATACATTCCCCGAAACCAAGCCCGAACCGTTGACATAAGTGCAGCTCAGAGGCGTGCGCCGGCCCATTGTTGATCAATGACTAATGCGCTTTAGGTGCACATGACTCAAGCGCATTAGTTCGCGCCGCGCATCGCTCGACCAATGGACCGGGACGCTCTACGATGCCCACGGGGGCGAGCGGACCCGACGACCGGTCGGCGCCACAGGGAACGCACGGAAAGAGGCACCGGTGACACCGAAGAGGCCGCCGGCCGGGGAGACTTCGACGGCTCGGCGCACGCCGGCGCGACGGCCGACCATGAAGGACATCGCCCAGCGGGCCGGGGTGTCCGAGAGCGCCGTCTCCTTCGCGCTCAACAACCGCCCGGGCGTCTCGGAGATCACCCGTGACCGCGTCCGGCGCGTCGCCGAACAGCTGGGCTGGCATCCGAGCACCGCGGCCCGCGCGCTGTCGGGCGAGGGGGCGGCCACGGTGGGGCTCGTCGTCGCCCGCCCGGCGGCGAATCTGGGCGTGGACTCGTTCTTCCTCCAGCTGATCTCCGGCATCCAGGAGGTGCTGGCGGAGCGCCGGCTCGGGCTGCTCTTCCAGGTGGTGGAGGACGTGGCGGCGGAGTGCGCGGTCTACCGGCGCTGGTGGGCCGAGCGGCGGGTGGACGGGGTGCTCGTCGTCGACCCCCGCACCGACGACCCGCGCGTCGCCCTGCTGGACGAACTGGGCCTGCCCGGCGTCGTCATCGGCGCCCTCCCCGGCAGCGACACGGCCCCCCACCCGGGCCTCTCCCAGGTCCGCGCGGACGACGCGGGCGCCATGGCCGCGGTCGTCGGACGGCTACACGAGCTGGGCCACCGCCGCATCGTGCACATCGCCGGGCTGCCCTCGCTCGCGCACACCGACCGGCGCATCCGGTCCCTGCGCATCGAGGCCGACCGGCACGGGCTGACCGGGGCCCGCTCGGTGACCACGGACTACTCCGACACCGAGGGCGCGGCGGTGACCCGCCGGGTGCTGGAGCAGAAGGATCCGCCGACCGCGCTCGTCTACGACAACGACGTGATGGCGGCGGCCGGGGTGGCGGTCACGGCCGGGCTCGGACTGCGGGTCCCGGAAGACGTGTCGGTGGTGTCGTGGGAGGACTCCGCGCTGTGCCGGCTGACCGCCCCGTGGCTCACCGCGCTGTCCCGGGACACGGTCGCCTTCGGCCGGCTCGCCGCCCGGGAGCTGACCGCGCTGCTCGACGGCGGCACGGCGCACACGGTCCAGGTACCGCTGCCCCGGCTGATCGAACGGGGCAGCACGGGGCGGGCGAGCGACGGACCCTAGGCGTCGCGGCCGGGGGTGGGGCGGCGCAGTTCCTCGTTCAGCCGGAGCGCCTCTTCGAGCTGGTCCTCCAGGATCACGATCCGGCAGGCGGCCTCGATCGGGGTGCCGCCGTCGACCAGTTCTCGGGCGCGGGCGGCGATGCGCAGCTGGTAGCGGGAGTAGCGGCGGTGGCCGCCCTCCGAGCGCAGCGGTGTGATCAGGCGGGCCTCGCCGATCGCACGGAGGAATCCGGGCGTGGCGCCGATCATCTCCGCGGCGCGGCCCATGGTGTAGGCGGGGTAGTCGTCGTCGTCGAGACGGTCAGTGGCCTGCGGAGGGGTATCGGGGGGCATGTGCACCTGCCGCGTGTCGCTGACTTCGTTGACCGAACGAGAATCTCTCATTGTGCGAGCCATCGTCTCTAGCATAGCCGCGACAGATTTCCCTGGCCGGAGGGGGGAAATAATCTGATTCCGGCCGGTCCGCCGCCCCGGCAGCCCCTCGGTGCGGTTCCCCCCGGCTGCCGGGTCCCGGCAGCCGGGGGCCCGGAAGGGCAAGCACACTGACCCGCCGGTCAGTTGATGGCGGCCTGGCCAGGGGGCCATAATGCACGGGTAGCCCTTCACGCATCCCCCGTCGTGAAGGGCTACACCCCTGTGCGCACCCGGAAGGACGCGTCCGCGCCCGGGAAAGACCTCACGGGCAAGGGACTCCCCTCGTGGTCCCCTGCCCGTGTTTTTTCGAGTTAACAGTGACGTAGAGTGTTTGCGCAAGCCCGCTCCGGGCACCCGGACACGGATGTTCCGCTTCGTCCCGGTACGGTGTTCCGCCGCGGCTCCCGCGCCCGGCCGGCGCCGCCGCGTTGGTTACAGTACGAGCCCGTTGACCGAGTCGAGCACCGTACGGCACCGGACAGGGGCCCGGGCGGTGGACGTGGACGGGGGGGCCGGATGGACGACAACGGCGATGAGCGCGCGCCGGAGCTGCGGACGTTGCGGCAGAAGGTCGAGTACATGGTCGAGAAGACCTTCCCCGGCCGCAGGATCTCGGGACGGTTCTTCGCGGAGCTGGTCAAGGAGCGCGGCGGCTCCCTCTCCCACAGCTACTTCTCCAACATCCTGGCCGGCAAGGTCACCCAGCCGTCCGAGGAGATCCTGAAGGCGCTCGGACTCGGCTTCGGCGTGGACTGGCGCTTCTTCAAGGAGGAGTCCGAGGTCGTCGACGACGTCGTGGCGGGGCTGCAGTTCCTGGCCAAGCGGCGGACCGGTGAGATCAGCGGAATGGCCGGACGGGGGCTCGCGGAGGACGGACTGCCGCCCGAGCTGCTGCAGTTCGCGCTGGCCCTGCTCCGGGACGCGCAGGACCGGCAGCCGCCGGCCGAGGGCGAGCAGCGGGGTTAGCGGATGTCGATGCGTGCGCTGCGCAGGGAGTGCGAGGACGGGCTCGCCGGGCTTCCGCTGCCCGCCCCGTTCTCGGTCGCCGGTCTGGTGGCGAACATGGAGGCGGCGCGGGGCCGGACCATCGTGCTGCACGAGATGCCCGACCGGATCGCCCGCGTCAACACCGCGTGCGGGCTGCGGCTGAAGGCCGGGGACACCAGCTTCGTGCTCTACCGGCGCCGCCCCACCGCGTACCAGACCCAGCACGTCATCCTGCACGAGCTGTGCCACGAATGGTTCGACCACGGGACCTCGCTGGACGCGGAGCAGCTCCAGCGGCTGCTGCCCGTCTTCGACACCTCCCTGATCGCCCGGGTCGTCGGCGCCGACCCGCTGGTGAGCCCGGACGCCGTGCAGGCGCGGGCGCAGTACGACACCCACGACGAACGCATGGCCGAATTCGGTGCCTCGCTCATCCCCCGGATGGCCCGCGACGTGACGAGCGATGACATGGTGGGGCGGCTCGCCAACTCGCTCTCCCGCCCGGTCGCGCACCGCCGGCGGGGCCTGTTCCGCCGTACGTAGCACCGGACCGCCGTCCGTACCGCCCGACCGTGTTCCGCCCGCCCCCCCCACCCCGATTCCCCCACCCCGAGGACCTGCTGCCGTGACCCCCCTCGACCTCGCCGGCTATCTGATAGCCGGCCTGATGACAGCCGTCGCCCTGTGGCGCATGCCGGCCGCCCTGTGGGGCGACGAGGAGGACCGGCGGCGCCGGGCGCTGTGGGGCTGTTACGCGGGATTCGCCCTCGCCCTGTGGACCAAGACCCGGGTCGTGCGCGTCGGGCTCAACGACAGCCCGGTCACCGACCTTTCGGTACTGATCAAGCACTACACGGCGACCGTCGCGATTCTGGCCATTCTCAGCTACATCGTGGCGATCTACGGCCAGTACGCCGACACCGGTGACATCCCCCGGCACGTCCGGTTCGCCCGGCTGATCCAGCAGGTGGCGGCCAAGGCGTCCGTCGCCACGCTGGTCCTGCTGACCGTGCTGTTCTTCACCGTCGTCGACCGGTCGGTCCCCTCGGACCGGTTCGTCGCCGACCACGCCGGGCAGTGGGGCGCGACGCTGTACATGAGCGTGTTCTACCTCTACCTCGGCGCGGCCTCCGCCGTCTGCGCGTACCAGTGGGCCCTGGCCACCGCGAGCGCCGGGATGCGCCATCTGCGGGTGGGGCTGGGGATGATGACGTTCGCGATGTTCATCGGGGTCGGCTACACGGTCAGCCGGACGCTGTTCCTCTGGGCCAGCGTCGTCGACCACCCCAGCGAGTCCTTCGCGCTGGGCTTCGACGAGGTCACCGAGGCCGCCCAGGTCGTCCTGTTCGCCTTCTTCGCGGTCGGCGCCTCCATCCCCGCCCTGGCCAACGTCCGCCGCCGCAGCACGCTCTGGCGGGCCCAGGCGAAGCTGCACGCCCTCTGGTACGAGCTGATGACGGCCTTCCCCGACCAGCCCTTCGAGCGCCCGGCTCCGCTGCTGCGCGAGCTGACCCGCTTCGACACCCCCGCCGACCTGCGGATCGACCGCTGGGCGGCGGACATCGCCGACGCGGTGGAGAAGCTGCGCCACTACGTGCCCGACACCCTGCTCCCGGCGGCGCGGACCGCCGCCGCCGAGGACGCCCCCGGCGAAGAGCGGACCGGGCCGCTCGCCGACGCGTACTGGATCAAGGCCGCCCTGCTGGCCCACGGCGCGGGCGCGGCCGCCGGGGACGCGGCGGCCGTCGGCACCCAGCACGCGACCGACCAGGACGGCGAGGTCGCCCGGCTGGTCAAGGTGGCCGCCGCGTACCGCACGGTCACCCCAGAACGGGCCCGACAGATACTGCGATCCGCCGCGGCGGGCAAGGAGCAGCCGGCATGAGCACCACCGACACCACGGGACCCTCGGCGGACGCCGGTCCCGACAACGCCGCCGCGCGCCGGGTGACCGATGTCTTCCAGCCGCGCAACCTCCTGCTGGCCGGGATGCTCGGCATCGGTCTCGCGGCGTCCGGCCACTGGACCGGGCTGCTGTGGGGGCTGCTGGGCGCCCTGTGCGCCGGGATCGTGCCCGCCGGGTACATCGAGTGGGAGCGCGGGCGCGGCACCTGGGGCGACCGCCATGTCGTCGACCGGACCAAGCGGGCGCCGATCTTCTTCGTCATCCTCGGTTCCATCGGCACCGGTTCGGCTGTCATGGTGCTCGGCGGCGCCCCCACCGGCATCCTGGCCGCGATGCTCGCGCTCTGGGCGATGACCGTCGTCCTGCTGGCCGTCAACACGTTCTGGAAGATCTCGGTGGACGCCTCGGTCGCCTCGGCCGTGGTCGCGCTGCTCGCCTCGGTCCACTCGCCGTGGTGGCTGCTCGCGTACGCGATGACGGCCGCCGTCTGCTGGTCACGGGTGGCGCTCGGCTACCACACGGTCGGCCAGGTCACGGCGGGGACGGCGCTCGGCGCGGCGACGGCGGGCGCGTTCCTGTTCGTGTGAGCCGTGCGGGGTGTCGTTGAACGGACCGGGCCCGGAGGTCCATGGTGGGTCCGTGCAGACATTCGAGATCACCACAGCAAGCGCGGACGACATCAGGATGATGGCGGACTGGGCCCATGCCGAGGGCTGGAACCCGGGTCTGACCGACGGTCAGGCGTTCTTCGCCGCCGATCCGTGCGGTTTCCTGATCGGCCGGCTCGACGGAACGCCCGTCTCCTGTGTCTCCGTGGTCCGTTACGGCTCCCGCTTCGGCTTCCTCGGCTTCTACCTGACCCGCCCCGAGCTGCGCGGCCAGGGCTACGGGACCCGGCTCTGGGCGGCCGGGACGGCACGGCTGGCCGGACGCACCACCGGCCTCGACGGCGTGGTCGAGCAGCAGCCCAACTACCGCAGGTCCGGCTTCATTCCGGCCTGGACGAACATGCGGTACGAGGGGCTCGCCCCGGTGGACGTGACGCCGCCGGAGGGGGTCACCCTGGTCGACGTGCGGACGCTGCCCTTCGGTCAGGTGACCGCGTACGACCGGCGGTTCTTCCCGGAGGAGCGCGACAGCTTCCTGGCGGCCTGGACCACCACGCCCGGCCGTACCGCGTACGCCGCGCTGCGGGAGGGCGAGGTGCGGGGGCTCGGGGTGCTGCGGGCCTGCCGTACGTCCTCGCGCATCGGCCCGCTGTACGCGGCCACGCCGGAGATCGCCGCGTCCCTGGTGAGCGCGCTCGCGGCCACCGAACCCGCCACGCCCGTCGCCGTGGACGTGCCCGACGCCAACCCGGCGGCGGTGCGGCTGGCCGAGAAGCTGGGGCTCACCCCGACCTTCGAGACCGCCCGGATGTACGCCGGCCCGGTGCCGGAGACGGACCTCGGCGGGCTCTACGGCATCACCAGCCTCGAACTGGGCTGATCCGTCAGGGCGTCGCGCCGTCCGGTTCCGTCCGGGTGCGGGAGGCCATCACCGCGATGTCGTCCTCGGCACCCGGTCCGAAGCGGTCGAGGACCGCGTCCAGCAGCTCCTCCAGATCGCCGCTCTCCGGCAGGGTCAGGCCCGCCAGCCGGGCGACGGACACGTCGATGTCCTCGCCGCGCCGCTCCACCAGACCGTCGGTGTACATGAACAGCACGGTGCCGGGACCGCACTCCACCACCGTGGTCCGGTAGCCGCCGTACCCGGTGCCGAGCGGCGGGCCCGCCGACACGGCGGCGAGCCGGGTGCCGGCCGCGGGGTCGATGAACACCGGCGGCAGATGGCCCGCGCTCGCCACCTCGCACACCGCGCCCGAGCGGTCGACCACGGCGAGCAGACAGGTCGCCGCCCGGTCGAGCCCGGAGCGCTCCACCATCCGGTCCAGCTGCTCCAGGATGCGGTGCGGCGGCAGCTCCTCGTCGGCCAGCAGCCGCAGCAGCGAGCGGTAGTGGCTCATCGCGACGGCGGCCTCCACCCCGTGGCCCATGACATCGCCCATCGCCTTGAGGTGGCGGCCGTCGGGCAGCGGGATGACGTCGAACCAGTCGCCGCCCACCAGCACGCTGCGGTCGGCCGGCAGATAGCGGGTGGCGACCTCGATGTGCGGGTGCGGCGGACGCGGCTCGGAGAGCAGCGAGCGCTGGAGCTCCAGGGCGATGGTGTGCTCATGGGTGAAGCGGCGCGCGTGGTCGAGGTGGACGGCCGCCCGTACGGCCAGCTCGCGGGCGACCACCACGTCGTCGTCCGTGAAGACGGGCGAGCCGCCGGCCCTGAGCAGGCCGAGCACGCCGATCGGGGCCCCTCGTACGGCGATGGGCACGGCGATCGCCGAGTGCAGGCCGAGCTCCCGGTAGGCGGCGACCCGCTCCGGGTTGGGCGCGGCCCGGCTCAGCAGCTCGTCGCCGGTGAGGTTCTCCACGACCGGCTGGTTGGAGACCAGGCAGCGCGGCACGGCCGCGTCCTCCTGGTAGTCGATGTAGTCGCCGGCCACCCCGAACTGCTCGATCCCCCGGCTCAGCCCGCGCACCGACGAGATCGCCGCACGCCGCATCCGGACGACGTCGGGCGGTGCGGGGCGCACCGGCGGGGCGACGTCGGGCGGGAAGACCTCGACGGTGGCGACGTCGGCGAGGCCGGGGACGACGAGGTCGGTCAGCTCGGCGCAGGTGGTGTCCATGTCGAGCGTGGTGCCGATGCGGGTGTTCGCGCTGTCCAGGAGGCTCAGGTGGCGCTGGGCCTGGGCGAGCCGGTGCTGTTCGTCGTCGGACGCCATGACCTCCAGCACGATCCCGACGACGCCGACGATCCGGCCGCCCACCTCCAGCCGGTGGTAGGCCCCGTGCCAGTAGCAGCGGGCGGTGCCGGACTCGGCGGGCAGCCGGCCGCTGGAGGTGATCTCGCGCGCCCGGCCGTCGGTGAGGACGGCGCGCATGAGGTCCTCGCGGGCGTCGATGTCGGGCATGACCTCGCTGGGGCGGCGGCCCAGATGTGCGTCGGGCGGGAGGCCGTTGTGGCGCACCAGTGCCGGGTTCACGTAGATGTAGCGCAGGTCGGTGTCGAACACGGCCACGCCCGCAGTCGTGCCGTCGAGCGCGGCGGCGAGCGCCGTCTCGTCGATCGACCTCGGATGGTCGGCGTGGACCGGCAAGGCGAACCTCCTGGGGCAGGGCGCGGGCCGCCCGACTGCCCGGTCCTTCATCCTCGGCCGCCCGGCCCGCTCCCGCATCCCCAGCACCGCCGACCGCGTCGCTCAGTGGACCGGCATCGCGCCCCCGGTCTCCGGCCTCCCCCGGGGCACCAGCACCGCGGACACCGCCGCGCAGCCGCCCGCGGCCACCGCGCACACCAGGAACGCGTCCGCGAAGCCGGCCACCGAGCCCGGGGCGCCGCCGATGCCCGCGGCGGCCACCGCGGAGACCACGGCGACGCCGATCGCCCCGCCCACCTCGTGGAAGGTGTTGACCACGCCGGACGCGAGCCCCGCCTCCTCGTGCGCGACCATGCCCAGCGCCGTGGTGGTCGCGGTGACGAACACCGCCCCCAGCCCGAACGCGGCCGCGGCGAGGCCCGGCAGCAGCACCCCGTACACCCCGCTGTCCACGCCGAGCCGGGTCAGCGGGACGCAGCCGGCGGTGGCGACCACCATCCCGCCGACGGCGGTGGCCCGGCTGCCCGCCGTGGAGACGAGCCGCGAGCCCAGGTGGGCGCCGGCACCGACGGCGACCGCGACCGGCAGGAAGACGAGGCCGGTGCGCAGCGCCCCGTAGCCGCGTCCGTGCTGGAGGTAGACCGAGCCGAGGAAGAAGAACGCGATCAGCAGTCCGGTGGCGATCAGCATCAGGAACGCCCCGGCCACCACCGGCCTGCGGGTGAACATCCGCAGGTCCATCAGCGGCTCCCGGGCCACCCGTTCGACCGCCGCGAACCCGGCGTACAGCACCGCGGCGGCCAGCAGCGGAAGCAGCGTGCCGGGCGCGCCCCATCCGCCGTCCCCGGCCCGCACCAGTCCGTAGATCAGCGCGCCGGTGCCCCCGGTGACGAGGACCGCCCCGGGGACGTCGAGCCGGGCCGAGGGCCTCGGCGCCCGCGCGGGGACGTAGCGGGGGAGGACGGCCAGCAGGGCGAGGCCGACGGGCACGTTGACGTGGAAGACCCAGCTCCAGCCGGGCCCGCCTGCCAGCGCTCCGCCCACCAGCACGCCGAGCGCGGAGCCCGTGCCGCCGATCGCGGCCCACACGCCCAGGGCCCGGTTGCGGGCCGGGCCGTGGAAGGACGTGGTGACGAGCGCCAGGGCGGCCGGTGACAGCAGCGCGGCACCCACGCCCTGGGCGACCCGGCCGCCGATCAGCACCGCGGCGCTGCCCGCGAGACCGGAGGCCAGCGAGGCGGCGGTGAAGACGGCCAGCCCGGCGAGCAGGACGCGCCGGGCGCCGAGGGCGTCGGCGAGGCGCCCGCCGAGCAGCATCAGCCCTCCGAAGCAGAGGGCGTACGCGGTGACCACCCAGGTCAGCGCGGTGCGGTCGAGGTGCAGGTCGGCGGCCATGCCGGGCAGCGCGACGTTCACCACGGTGACGTCGAGCACCAGCATGAACTGGGCCGCGCACAGGAGCGCGAGCAGCACTCCGGAGGCGTTCCGGGCGGCCGTGTGCGGAACGGACGGATGCGGAGAGGCGGTGTCATGGGTCATGAACTGAACTGTACGGCCCAGTTCAGTTGAACTCAACTGTTCAGTTCAGGTCGCTGTTAGCATCGGCGCATGGACACCAAGCCCCGCCCCGCCGGACCCCGCGCCGAGGCCAAGCGGCAGGCCATCGTGAAGGCCGCCCGCGAGGCGTTTCTCCGGGACGGGTTCGGGGTCGGCATGGACGCCATCGCCGCCGGGGCGGGCGTCTCGAAGGTGACGGTCTACAACCACTTCGGCAGCAAGGAAGCGCTGTTCACCGCCGTCATCGCGGGCGCGCTGGACGAACCGCTCGGCGGCGCGTCCGCGACGGCGCTCGCCGGGCTCGCCGACGCCCCCGACCTGCGGACCGCCTTCGTCGACGCGGCCCGGGGCTGGGTGGCCGCCGTCCGGGGCAACGCCGAGGTGATCGCCCTGCGCACCCTCGTCGCCGCCGAACTGCACCGCTTCCCGGAACTCGCGCACGGCTGGCACGGCAGCGGCCCCGAGGGCCACCACCCCGCCGTGGCCGACGCCCTGCGCGCGCTCGCGGACCGGGGCCGGCTGGTCATCACCGACCTGGACACGGCGATCGTCCAGCTGTACGCGCTGCTGGTCTTCCCGCACCTGGTCCTCGGCTCGTACGGCACGACGATCGACGACGACGCCACCGAGCGGCTGATCACCCACGGCGTGGACATGTTCCTGGGCTACTACGCGCCGCCCGGTCCGGCCGCCGCGTAGGACGGTCCAGTTCGGCGGCCTCGTCGCCGTACCCGGCCCTGGTCGCGCCGCGGCTGACCCCGGGCACCTTCCTGCCGCTGCTGTGTGCGCGGTGCTGGCGGGCCTCGCGCTGAACATCCCCTTCGCGGTGCTGGTCAAGCTCGGCCAGGACTGTCTGCCGGGCCGCCCCGGCACCGCGGCCGGCGTCACGCTCGGACCGGCCGTCTCCGTCGGCGGCCTGATCGCCCCGGCGCTCGGCGCGGCGGCCCAGGCGTACGGCCCGCAGGGCGTGTTCACGATCCTGTGCGCGATCCCCGTACTCGCCCTGCTTCTCGGCCTGTTCCTGACGGAGCCCGGTCCGCGACCCGGTGCATGAGCGCCCCGGCGGCCGGAGCATGCTGTACGGAAACACGGGCAGCACCACCGCCACAGCGCCGGACCCCGAAGGACACGCCATGGGATCGTCACCGCAGCTCGGCAGCAAGGTCCAGGACTTCACCCTCGCGGGAGGCGCGCTCGAGGGGGACGCCTTCGAACGCCGCGACTACACGCTGTCCGCCGCGCGCGGACGGGCCCTCGTCCTCGCCTTCTACCCGGGCGACAACACCGCCGTGTGCACCAAGCAGCTGTGCTCGTACTCCTCCGGCATGGAGCGGTTCGAGGAGCTGGACGCGGAGGTCTGGGGCATCAGTCCCCAGGATGTGGACAGCCACGAGTCGTTCGCCCGCACCCACGGGCTGCGCATGCCGCTGCTGGCCGACCCCGGCCGGGAGACCGCCCGGGCCTTCGGGATCGCGGCGCCCGGCATCGGCGTACGGCGTGCGGTCTTCCTGATCGACGCCGAAGGGGTACTGCGGTGGAAGCACGTGGCGCTGCTCGGCGCCACGTTCCAGTCCCTGGACACCCTGGCGGATCACCTCACCGGCATCAAGAACAAGTAAAAGACTGCCGGAACCCGGCAGTGTCGCCGGTCCGGCAGGTATGGGATCATCCAGCCAGTTCGACGGAAATGTTCGGGGGATTCCGCAGACCGGGAGGGGTGATCACGTGACCTTGTTTCTCGGTCTCGGAATTGCGGGGGTCGTGCTGCTCGCGCTGTCCCTGGTCTTCGACGGCATCCTCGAAGGACTCTTCGGGGGTGTGCTGGACGGCCTCTTCGACGGCCTGCTCTCCCTTCCCGTGATCGCCGGCTTCATTTCGATGCTCGGTTTCGGCGGCGCCATCGTGCTCGGCACGACGGGTGTCGGCACGATCGCCGCCACCGGGGTGGGCGCGCTCGCCGGGCTGGTGGCCGCCGTACTGACCTGGAAGCTCAGCCGGGCCCTGATGCGGGACCAGACCGACGCCACCCCGCGCGACGAGGATCTCGTCGGCACCTCGGGATCCGTGGTCACGGCCATTCCGGCCGGCGGCTACGGGGAGGTGCTGCTGCGGCTCGGCGGGCAGCTCGTGAAGCTGTCGGCGCGCAGCGGGGTGCCGGTGGCACGCGGCACCGAGATCTGGGTCGAGGCCACGCTCTCCAGCACCTCGGTCTCGGTCCGTCCCGTCGAACGCTGACCCGGTAGACGCACGCCGTTCCATCACCGCTCGCCACAGAACTGCCGTCCCCGTCGGGAGGCAGAGGGGGACACCCTTATGAGTCCAGTAGTCATCGCCATCGTCGGAGTCGTCGTACTCCTCGTCCTGCTCGCCCTCGCGGTCATCACCCGCTACAAGGTCGCGGGCCCCAGCCAGGCGTTCATCATCACGGGCCGCCGCGGCAAGAAGTCCGTCGATCCGGTGACCGGCCGGGCCAGCATCGACAACAGCGGCCAGAAGGTCGTCGTCGGCGGCGGCGTCTTCGTCGTCCCCTTCGTCCAGCAGAAGTTCACCCTCGACCTCTCCAGCCGGCACATCCCGGTCGCGGTGCGCGGTGCCGTCACCCTGCGCGGGGTCAAGTCCAACCTCGAAGGCGTCGCGATCGTCAAGGTCGGCGGCAGCGAGGACGCGATCCGGGCCGCCGCCCAGCGCTTCCTCCAGCAGCAGGACGGCATCGTCGGCTTCACCCAGGAAGTGCTCTCCGGCGCGCTGCGCGCCATCGTCGGCCGGATGTCGGTCGAGGACATCATCCGCGACCGGGCCGCGTTCGCCGGCCAGGTGGCGGAGGAGGCCGAGGCGAGCCTGTCCGGCCAGGGCCTGATCCTGGACGCCTTCCAGATCCAGGACATCACCACCGAGGGCTCCTATCTGGAGGACCTCGGCCGCCCCGAGGCCGCCCGCGCCAAGCAGGAGGCGGACATCGCCGAGGCGATCGCCCGCCGCGCCTCGGAGCAGGCCCGGCTGAAGGCCGCCGAGGAAATCGCCATCGCCGAGCGGACCTTCTACCTCAAGCAGGCCGAGATCAAGGCCGAGACGGAAGCGGCCGCCGCCAAGGCCAACGCCGCCGGCCCGCTCGCCGAGGCCGCCCGCCAGCAGGAAGTCCTCCAGGAGCAGGAGAAGGTCGCCGAGCGCCAGGCCGCGCTGACCGACCGCGAGCTCGACACCAAGGTCCGCAAGCCCGCCGACGCCGCCCGCTACCAGGCCGAGCAGGAGGCCGAGGCCCGCCGCATCGCCCAGGTCAAGGAGGCCGAGGCGGACGCCGAGCGGTCCCGGCTGACCGGTCAGGGCGAGAAGCTGCACCGCTCGGCGCTCGCCGACGCCGTGCGCATCGAGGGCGAGTCCGAGGCCGCCGCCATCGCGGCCCGGGGTGCGGCCGAGGCCGAGGCCATGCAGAAGAAGGCCGACGCGTTCAAGCAGTACGGTGACGCGGCCGTCCTCCAGATGCTCGTCGAGGTCCTGCCGCAGGTCGTCGCCAAGGCGGCCGAGCCGCTGAGCGCGATCGACAAGATGACGGTCATCTCGACGGACGGCGCGAGCCAGCTGTCGCGCACGGTCACGGACAACGTCGCCCAGGGCATGGAACTCCTCAGCTCCACCACGGGCGTCGACCTCGCCGCCCTCCTGAAGAACCTGAAGTCCACATCCCCGAAGCCGGAGCCTGCCCCGTCCCCGGACACGACCACCCCGCCGAACGGCAAGATCGAAATCACGGACTGACACCCCTCCGTACGACCACCGTGTGCCCGGCCGGCTCCACAACCGGCCGGGCACACGTGTTCCTGGGGGGTCCCGCGTGCACGGGGAGCAGGCCGCACGACCTGCGGCTTCATGCAGTGAGCCGGCGGCATTCGAGCAGCTTCAGCGAGTCGGGCAACTCACCGCATGCCCTCACCGCCCACCGAACCGCCGCCGCTTCGCGGCCTTGCTCCAGCCTTTTGCCGGTGGTCCGCCTACTGCCGCTCGGGCATTCGGGCGGAAGATCAACGTGAGGCCTTCGTGGTCCACCGGGTGCCACTTGTGGTCGTGCGTCTCGAACGCGTAGCCCTGCTCGCTGTTGTCGCTGTACGCCAAGAGGGCCCGGCCCTGACCGGCGTACTGGCGGACCTCCGTCCACAGCGCCTGGCGCACCCGTGCGGACGGGCCGCCGATGAAGACACCCGGAGAGATCTCCAGAAGCCACCGGGTGAGAAATCCGCGCAAGGCCACCGGACAGTTGGTGAGGACGATGACCGTCACCAGATGATTCCCTCGTCGTAATTCCGCCCGGCGCCCAGCTCCGCGCCGCGATCCGACTGCACCATCACCCGGTCGCGAGAGTCCTCGTCGGCGCCACCGATCCCGCCGCCCGCCTTGAGCAGCTCCTTGATGTCGCTCACCACACGGTCCAACAGCCCGAGCCGGTTGACCGCGTCCCGCAGCGCCCGGCGGGTGCGGGAGCCGATGTCCTCAGGGCCCCCGGCCGCCGCGTCGAAGGCGACCGGGATCCCGATCTCGGTCTTGTAGAGGTCCGCGATGTCCAGCACGAACGACAGCTCGTGGCCGGAGTGGACGAAGCCGAGGCCCGGCGCGCAGCCGAGGGCGGCCACGACCGCGTGAGCGATGCCGTACATGCATTGGGCTGCCGCCGTGATCGCCTGATTCGGTGCGTCGCCGGACGCGAAGTCGCCCGGTGTGTAGTGCCGCCCGTGCCACGGGACACCCGTACGGGCCGCCTCCTTGCGATAACAAGCCTTGACACGCGTGCCCTCGCGTCCGAGCAGTTCATGGCGGGTCAGCCCTGCCGGGTCCTCGTCCGGGAACCGGAGCCGGTACATGTCCCGAGCCACCGCGAGACGGGTCCGTTGGTTCGCCCAGGCCGTGGCCTGGGCCTCGACCAGTGCGGAGGAGCGGGTCAACGCGCGCCCGCCCGCGTAGAAGCGCACGCCATGTTCGCCCACCCAGACCACACCCGCACCGCATTCACCGAGAACACTCATCGCCTGATGCGTGATACGCGTGCCAGGACCGAGAAGGAGGGTCCCGATGGTGGCCGACGGGATGTGCCGCGTACCCTCCGCGTCCTCGGCGGTGATTGCATGTGCGTCCCGGTGCACCACACACCGTTCCAGATAGACGAAGGACAGCCGGTCCCCGACCCTGCTGAGCTCACGGGGGCTGGAAAGCCTGCGCGCTCCGATCGACGGAGAAGTCATGGCCCGCACTCACCTCCCGGGAGCAAGCGTCATCAGCCCACACCCGTACGCCTTCGCCTTGCCCAGCCCGGACACCAGCTTCCGACGGAAGACGTCGGGGTCAGTCACCCGGAGTCGGCCCTGGTACGTCACCGCCGTGATGCGCACGGCGTTCCTGCTCTCCGACAGAGCGCGGCCCTTGTTGAACGACAGGCTCCGGGCCCCGCCCACGATCAGCTCGAGCTCGTCGCCTCGCTCCAGCCGTCGCTTCTCCACAGCCTTCTCCACGACAGCGAATCCGCCGGACTCCTGCTGCTTGAGCAGCCATTCGATCTGGTGGCGGGGCGTCACATGCGCCGTCCGCTTCGTCGGCTCCCCTTCCTTGCGTCGAATGCTGTGCACAGGATTGGCCGTCAACCGGAATGCCCAGGTGCTGTCGGCGGTGAGGCCGGCCAGAAAGCTGCCGTAGTCGTACGTCGACCAGCCCTGGACTTCCGACGTCGGCCAGCCCGCCTGTTCCACCAGGTGCGTCAGGTCCGGCCTGGCGGGGCCGGCGACGTACAGCACCACCTCGGCGGAGGAGTCCCGGTCGAGCCGCCACAGGACACGCGGGCCGCCATCGGGGCTGGGCGGCGTTTCGGGGAATGACGACATCACCGCCGCGTGGAGCCGCTGCGGCGAGGCCAGCAGCCGTCGGGCGCCGGTCCTCGCTGCGTTGAGACGAAAGCGCGTGAGATACATGTCAGGCACCGTCCCTGTTCAGCCGGGTGAGGTGTTGCACCGCATCGTGAGGCGGAAGGGCTGTCCGTCGCCCCGCCTGCGCGGCCAGCGGGTTCGGCAGCGTCACCGTCCGCGCCACCACTCCGCGCAGCCCGTACCTCCGGTGCCGGGGGTCGAAACTGAGCGGCTGGTCCCGCAGCGCGTCCGCGGGCTCCCCCGCTGAGTCGTCGCCCGGCACGGCTTCGAGAAGCAGCGTCAGATCGACTGTCGGGTCGTTGCGCCGCCGGTTCTGGTACCAGTCGGACGCCCGCCACTCCTGGCCCTCCAGGGTCTCCGCCAGAGCGGCTCCCTCGTGGAGGATCGGGTCGATGTCACGGCCGGGCGGGCAGGACCTCCTTCCCAGAAACGGCAGGAACACCGGGGCACGGACCGCGTCGCGCACCTGCGCGAGCAGGCCTCGGTCCCCCTCCAGCCCAGCGAGGAATACGGCATCCGCCACATAGAACCGCTCCGAAACCGGCATCGATTTGCCCGAATCATCATGGTGGGCGGTCTGAAAGTCCCGGATCCGCGTGCCTGGCTGGTCGATGCGCACGCCGAAGCGCAGCCCGGCCAGGTCGGAAACGTCCTCGTCCCGGCGCCGTCCGAGCGCTGCCGCCACAAGACCCACCACTCCGCTCTTGGTGGGCGCCGGCTCCGTCGTACGGCGGGCGAACCGGGCCGCCGACCCCCAGGCCTGAAGCGGTCCGGCAAGCTGGAGAGTCAGAACGCTCATTCACACGCCGCCCATACGGTCCCCGACGGCAGCGCCGACCGCCTCGACCAGTTGGGAGAGCGTGACCTCGAGACCGAGGCCGGACAACGCGTCGGTGGCCGGGCCGACACGTACCACCCAGGTACTCGTGTCCTTGTCCGCGCCGTACGCCCCCTCCACGCCGGGCACGAACGAGGCGAGCGCCCGGCAGGCCCCCTCCACATGACCGCCGGCACCCGTCGCGACAACGGGCGTCTCGAAGGCTCCTACGAAGCTGATCGGCCGGGACGTACGCAGCTTCACCACGACCGCGTCGGGAAGCGTGTGGTTCCCGAAGGTGTTGATCTTTCCGGTGGGCAGAGAGGTGATGAATCCCTCCAGGAATGCCTCGACCGCCCGCCTGACCGGAGTGGTTCCGGGCTTCTCGTCGTCCAGCCCTGAGCCCAGGTTGTCTCGCAGATGGTCCACGTCGAGCGCGGCGTAGCGGTACAGCGTGCTCGAGTTGAAGTCGACGACACCGATCATCCCCGCCCCGGACTCATCGGCGGCGTTCCGGTCGTCCACCGCGGTGAAGTAGTCCGATTCGGTCTCCACCGCGTGCACGCCGATTGCGTGGGCGACCTGAGCGGCGGCATCCACATTGATGTCGGCGGTGTCCGCGACCATCCTGCCGAAGAGCGCGATGTCCACGGAATGGGCACTGTTGGCCAGGGCCCGGGCCCGATCCTTCCTCGGCTTGGCCTTGAAGTACTCCTTGGCGTCGTCCCCCGACCGCAGTCCCTCCAGAGCCAGGGCGGCGAGGCTGTCGATCTGGCGGGCACTCAGGAACAGGAGATACGAGGACTCCGGGGCGGGCGCGGGCGCCTCCTCCCCGTTCCTGACGGCGTCCTTGGCTGCGGTCTCCTTCCGCTTGGGCGCCTCGATCTTCGATCCCGTCGCCGCGAAGACGGCCTGCGCGGCGAACGCGAGGACGTTCTCCCGCTGGTCCTTGAGCGTCCCGTCCTCGGCGACCATGCGCTCGGCCAGCGCCTCGGCGACCTTCCGTGTCCGCACTCCCAGCTCCTGGGGGTCCAGGAGCTCCCGGAAGGCCTGCCGAGTGGCCCGTTTCCACGCCTGGCTGGAGACGCGCGAGCGCCGTACGCCCCCGTACACGGCGGTCTTCGGTGATCCTGTGTCGTCCCGGTTCAAGTTGCTCGGCGGGACGGTCTGGAGGATGTGCACATCAAGGATGGTCCGGCTCACGAAAGGTCCTTGTCGGTGGATGCGGAGGCCCCGGCTCTGAGGCACTCGGACGGCGCGAGGGGCACTTCTACCCCTTCTCCTCGTCGGACTTGACCGGCCCGTACGAGTGGAAACTGCGGCCCCAGGCGCGGTGCACCTCGGCCCGGCCCCCAGGGCGCTGCCACTGGTGAAGCTGGGAGGCGAGCAACCCGTAGTCCAGGCCGATGTCGTCACGACGGAGCAGCAGCACCAGCTCCCGCAGCCGGGTGCCGAGCGCGTCGACGGAGGTCGCCATGCCCGCACGGACGAAGCGTTTGCGGATGGGTTCGTCGATCGCGGCGTCGGGCATCAGCCGCCGGACCGCGGCGCCCAGTCCGGGGCCGTTTCTGACGTGCATGTTCGCTGCGTGATGCCCCTGTTGGTGCAACGCCCACAGCGTGACGGCCATGTGGACCGCGTTCTCCGCGCGGCCGGCCTCCTCCTCATTCCACCCTCGCTCGTACAGTGCTTCGGCGCCGATGAGTCCCCAGAGATCCGGGTTCTCGCCGGCCGGCCTGCCCGCCCCTCGCCTGATGCGGGCCACCGAGGAGACGGCTTCGGAGCGGTCGGCGCGATAGCCGGCCTGGAGGTACGAAATACGGGAATCCACTGATCGGTTGACCAGTGCCATGGCCGCCAGGGGTGCTGCCGCGTCGCGCGCCGATGCCGGCGAGCCGCCCCCTTGCCGCACGACGCTCATGCCTTCTCCTTCACGACATCCCTCTCGTCCGTCGATGCGCCGTCGCGCGGAGCCGGCAAGGGGACTGCCCGGGGCAGCGCCTTCCTCAGCCGAATCCGGAACCACTTCTCGGCGCTTGTGTCGTCGAACCACTGCGGCCCCTGCCCCAGGTCGATCACCCGGCCCTCCCACGCGGTGGTGGTGACGGAATCCAGGAGTTCCCGGCCCAGCTCCCTGATGACGCGGTACGCCTGCGCCTGCCAGGCCCATCGCTCGCGCGCGGGGTCGTCGCTCTCACCCAGGTGCCGGAGCCAGAGCCGGTACGGGCCGTCCAGCTCGCCGTACGCCCGTTCGCGAGCGTCGAGCCGACGGGCCTCGGGATCGGAGCCGGCCGCGCGGGCGAGGTCGCCCGCGAGGTCGCCCAGGGCCCTTGCCGCGAGGTCCGCGTCCCCCACCGCGTCGATGGCCGCCCGGCCGTACCGCTCGTCTTGGGCGTGCAGAAGGACGACCGGCATCGTGACACCGTCGTCGATCAGCTCGTCGATCACCGACTGCTGGGTTCCGTATCGTGCGCCGACGATGCGCGTCCTGAGGAGAAAGCCCCGGGGAAGGGCTTGCTCGTAGACCAACCGCGCCATCCAGGACAGCAGGCCCGGCCTGAGAGTTGCCGCCGGTTTCCCGCTCTGTGCCCCGCCCCGCGCCGGCACGTCCTGCAGCAGACTGGCAAGGCCGCGCCAGGCCCCACGCGTGGGGTCGTGCTCGCGCGGCATGTAGACCTGCGGCAACCCGTGCTTCTTCTCCTGCGCCTCGCTGTGCCGCCAGCCCGTCATGGGCTCCACCGGCTGCTTGTTCCTGGGCACCAGAGGGTCTCCGTACCCCAGCGCGACGCCGTACACGCCCGTGTCGTCGTGGTGGAGAAGCACTCTCCGCGACTGCCAGGTGTAGAGATCCCGGGGTCCGGTCGGCCGTGCGGCGAGGTTCAGGGCCGAGTCCGCTCCCGGCCCGAGCGGTTCGCGCCGCCAGGCCGGGGTGTCGCCGTCCCTGAACCTGAGCGTGTTGTTGTCGGGTGCGACAAGATTCAGCAGCAGTGTTTCGCGAAGATTCGCGCCCTCTGCCACCACGCCGCCCAAGTTGCCTGCCCAGCCGACTCCTTGGGGATATACTCTGCCGCCCTTGACCCGGTCGTCGCCCACCATTCCGGACTTGATGCCCGACGTGTCGAATGCGTGCGTGTGGACGAGCCATCTGGCCGCCTCGGCGAAGCCGAGACGGCCGGCGCCGGGCACCCGCATGCTGAAGAAGGGAGCGCCATTGGGCACGTCGGCCACGATGCGGTTCAGCGAGGAGATCTCCTGCTTCTCCGTGTGCAATCCGGCGACCTGGAAGAAGGGCGTCTGCGGATGGAGGAGGTCGAATCGCGCACGATGCCGCTCCAGATAGGCCGGTACGGCCTCGAACGCGTCCTCGCTCTCCCACAACTCCGCCCAGTCATCCACGTCCTCCGGCCCGTCCACCGCATCGTGCAGGATCGCCAACAACAGTCTGAGCAGGGCGAATTCCTGTGTCGGTACATCGCCGACCAGACGGCGGACGGTCGTCGCCCGGGAGAAGACATCCAGCAGCGAGAGCTCATCAGCCGTACCGTCGGTCCTCTGCACCGGCAACCACGGTCGGGACACGAGATCGAATGACGGCACGTGTTCCACCAGCCTTACATCACGGGCACCGGGTCGTCCCACCCTGAGGCCCTCGGCCTTGCTGTACTCGATTTCATAGCCTGCCAGGTGGGTCTGACAGTGCTCGTCGAGAGCAAGAATCAGCTCCCCCGCAAGCCACGGGCACTCCTTCACCTGCCATGCGGGAATCAGCAATTCCTCAAGCTCCGCGATGGAACGGTCGAGGACCCACGGCTTCGAGAAATGGAAAGGCAGACGCATCGAACTTTCGGCAAGCGCCTTGGCCGCCCGGGAGGGAGGAATCGCGTCGGTGGGCAGGGCCAGCCCACCGCGCCCACGATCCAGCCATGGCACGGTCGTCAGCGAACCGTCCGGCTGCCGCTGTACGACGAGGACCTCCAGGCTCTCCTCACTGTCCCTGACCTGGGCGCGGCCCACCCGGGAGTCATCGGCGTCACCCACGCCCGCCTCGACCCAGCCGATCACCGGGCGCCCGGGCTTGCGGACCCGGTCCAGGCGATGGACCTCGGCTCCGGCCTGTTGCTCCGCTCGGTGCGTCCGGTGCGCCAGGTCGGCGGCGGCCATCGCGTCCGACCAGTTCTCGGGCCCGATCGGCTCGTCCCCGTACGCCGTCTGGACAAGTGCGTGGATGTCCTGCGGAAGACCCAGCGTGCGGCCTGAGCCGTCCAGGTAAGGGCGGAGCACGGCGAGCGACCGCAGCAGGTTGTGCAGGCCGTAGACCCGTTCCGACCCGCGGACAGGTTCAGGGACCGGCACGGCCTTCCAGTCGACGCCTGTGACCAGGCACCGTGCCCGACGGACCGCTGCCGGTCTGTTCCTCTGCCCCGGGCCCCGCTGGTGGCGGTGGAGGCGCCCCAGCCGCTGGAGCATCAGATCCACGGGACAGAGATCCGTGACCAGAAGATCGAAATCCACGTCCAGGGACTGCTCGGCGACCTGGCTCGCCACGACGATGTGCGGAACCGTGCCGCTCGGCCGGTCGCCGTCCGGCCCGAAGAGCCTCAGCAGCTCCGCGTCCCGCGCGGCTCGGTCGAGATCCATGAACCGGGAGTGCGCGACAGTGACGTTCTCCCTGCCGAAGCGCTCGCCCAGTCGTTCCGCCGTCTCCAGCACCCTGTCGACGGTGTTCCGTACGACAAGGGCGCAGCCACCGCCGGCCAGGGCGTCGGCCAGCGTGTCGCCGAGCAGGGACACATCGTCGTCGAGCGGTACGAGGTCGATGTCCGTACCGCGGTCGACGGCGGCGGGGGGTGCCTCGGTGCCCGGGACATGTCCAGGGCAGACCGCGGTCAGAAGTGGATAGTCCGTCAACTGGTCCGACGCCGCGCTCTCCTCCGCCGAGGTGCCCGCGTACGCCTGGATCAGTTCCCTGCGGGTGCCGGCCGGGAGGGTGGCGGAGAGCATGACCACCGGCACCCCGTAGCTGCCCAACCAGCTCAGCACCCGTTCGAGGTAGACGTTCATATAGGCGTCGTAGGCATGGACTTCGTCAATGACGACGACTTTTCCCGCCAGGGCGAGGTGGCGCAGCGCCAGGTGCCGGCTCTTGAGCCCGGCGAACAGCAGTTGGTCGATCGTCCCCACCGCGAAGGAGGAGAGCATGCCCTTCTTGCGGCCCCGGAGCCATTGGTGGGCGACGTACTCCGCGGAACCCGGCCTTCCGTCCTGCGACGGCTTTCGCACGTCATCGGGACCGTCCACATCCACGGACCGGACGACGCTTGCCCCGCCGGGACGTATCAGCCCTGCGTATTCGTCGTTCAGTGCCGCCTTGGCATGTGCGAGAAAGACTGAATGGCGCCCCGTGCCCGGCAGGTGTTCCAGCCACTTCAGAAGCCGGGGGAACATCGCATTGCCCGTCGCGCGCGTGGGCAGTGCGACAAAGCATCCACCGGCTCCGCTCCGGGCCGCGAAGATCTCCGCCACCGCGAGGGCGGCTTCGGTCTTGCCTTCACCCATCGGCGCCTCGATCACCATCAGCCCCGGCTCGGGCAAGGCCCGCGCCAGCCGCACGGCTGCTTCCTGCACGGGGCGCACCGCTGCCCCGGCCGGCAGATCGAACCGTGTCCGGTACAGATCGTCCACCGTCCCGTCCGGCTCCTCCGGCTCCCACGGACCCGGCAGGTCGAGCGCCGTCCACGCGGCACTGATCCGTTCGTCGGGCGTACGGGGGATGTCCTCGGGGAAGTACGGAAAGAGGTCCGAGCTGCTCGCGATCCAGTCGGCCGTGATGACGAGGGCCGTCAGCAGGACCTGCACGGTCTGTGGCAGCTTCACCGACTTCCAGTCGTGAAGCCGGCTCCGCGTGCCGTACGTCTCGGCACAGACATCGAGCAGTTCGGTCTGCACGCCGCGCCAGCGCTCCTCACTGACCCCCGGCGTGCGGAGCAACTCGGGGTGACGATCGAGGTCGTGGATCTGCGTGTACCCGGGCGGCACCCCATGGTGCCCACCGATGACCACGGCGAACTGCCCGGCGGATCTCCTCGGCCACCCGTGACGCTCCATGAGCCATTCCTCCATGAGGAGTTGGCCCGCGAGTCCGTGCGGCGCCATGCGCCGGTCCTCACCCCACTGATGCTGATGAGGCATGTCGAGCCCGGCCTCACGCATGCCCTGCGCAAGCCCGTCCACCTGGCACGCGAATGCGGGGGTCGCCTTGCCGATGTCATGAGTCGCCGCGAGCCAGACGACAAGCCGACGGGCGTCGTCCGGCCCGGGCAGCGCGTCCGCGATCTGCTGCCGGATGAGGCGAGGAACCCACTGATCCCAGAGCAGCCCGGCAACAGCCGCACTGTCGGACATGTGCTGCCAGAGCGGCACCCACCCCTCGGCCGCACGGTCGTGCTTGGCCCAGACCGCGAGAGCGGACGCCGTCAGCTTCGAGTGAGGAAGCGGTTGGGGGCAGCGGCGGGGATGGGTCATGTAGCTATTGAACCCAGGCGGCTTCTTCCGTGTGTCGACTCACCTGAATTCATGTCATGTAGGGGGGATTTCGGGTATGGGGCGAAGCCCGGAGGGGTGAAGGATCAGGGACTACAGGTCCTGCACCGGATGTCCGTAACCGCATGCGGGCCCCGCAACCGAGCCCTGCGGCAGTCTTGCCGGTCAGCATCGGTCAACGGCTACGACGTGGTCGGTAGAGATCCCTGGGCGCACCGCAGGAAGCCTATGGCGCGCTGATGTCAGCCGGTCAGGACTTCGTTGTGCACCAAGCGTGTGTGGCCGTCGATCGACGAAGCGGATATCGACGCACCAGAGCACCAGTTTGCGCATCTTGCCCCGTTTGGTCACCCTGTGCTGGCTCTGGATGCCGGCCAGCCCATGTCCATCGTAGGAATATTCGTAGCAGCGTATCGGTCTACCGGTCAGGCACAGCAAGGCCGAGCGCTGCCACTACACCGTGCTCGACATCCGGGCAGGCGCGGGGCGCGTTACCCCGAACGGCGAACCCGGCACTCCCGCGAGGGACCGGTTCGGCCTACGACGGAGCCTGTAGTCGCGCCTGGACACAGCACATCGAGTCTTCCCAACACGGCGCCTTCCAGCTTTCACCCGACGCTTCACATTGGCGCTGGTGAGCGCCCTGCTCATTCGAATCAACTGCAGCGGTGCCTGGTAAGTCGATCTTTCACAGCAACAAGGAGGCAGCACCTTGCCCACTCATCGATGCGATTCATGTGCGAGCCTCATCTGGCCTCCTCCACAAGGGGCTTGGCGGCGTCCTGAGTCGTATCCACTCGCCAGGAGCGTCACGTCGTCAAACAGCCTGCCTACCAGGCCCTAACGGAACGGATCTGTTCATGTCGATAACCCTTGCTCCAAGCGATGAGCGGCTGGATCTCGACTCAAGCTTCTGCGGCGCGACCTTAATGACAGCCGTCTGCGCCGGCGCCGGCTCGGCATCGGACCTGGACGCAGGCATCCGCGTCGTGGTCGTCATCATCGTGCTCGTCGCCATGGGACGAGCACTGTGGAATCGCCGTACGTCGCACTGACGCTCCGGGCTCTCACAAGGGGCGCGCGAAGAGGAGGAGAGACCGAAGAACCGGTCGCTCCTCCTCAAGATCGGCCCCATCGAGCCCGTGACCCAAAGCACGACCTGCGCCGGTTCCGGAGCATCCAAGGTGCCGCAACAGTGGCTCCACCGACTCCGAAAACGGCAGCACTATCAGCACCCCTCAACGGGTCATGCAGGTTCATCCCCGCATGCGCGGGGAGCAGAAGCGATGAAGCACGTCCCACGCACCTCTGCAGGGATCATCCCCGCACGCGCGGGGAGCAGGAGCACAGATACTGCATCACTATCCACGCCAGGGGCTCACCGTCGCGGGCGCGGGGAGCAGATTATCTGTTGTCGGCCCTCCATGTTGCCGACAGGTTCACCCCCTCACACGCGGGAAGCAGGCCTACGGGGCGACTTCGTACCTCACGACGGTGGGTTCACCCCCGCACGCGCGGGGAGCAGACCACCACGAAGGTCGACCTCACCGCCACATGGGGTTCACCCCCGCACGCGCGGGGAGCAGCTCGGTGGCGGTCGATGGCGCGGGCCAGGTCGGGGTTCACCCCCGCACGCGCGGGGAGCAGGTGGGTCAGCTCAGGGGCGGGAGACCCGAGTCGGGTTCACCCCCGCACGCGCGGGGAGCAGCTGTCCGTCCGGCGGCCCCGGTTGCGTCATTGGGGTTCACCCCCGCACGCGCGGGGAGCAGGAGACCAAGCAGGAGGACGACATGGCCACCCCGGGTTCACCCCCGCACGCGCGGGGAGCAGGGCCCGCGCGAATTGCCCGAGGCCCAGGGCGCGGGTTCACCCCCGCACGCGCGGGGAGCAGTCGGCCTGGTCCCAGTACCACCAGGCAGTGCCGGGTTCACCCCCGCACGCGCGGGGAGCAGCAGCCCACGGAGATCGGGCTGTACCTGCGGGCGGGTTCACCCCCGCACGCGCGGGGAGCAGACCCGGACTCGTCGTCCTTGAGAACGTGCCGGGGGTTCACCCCCGCACGCGCGGGGAGCAGGTACGTCTGCGCCGGCAACGCCCCAAGGTGCCGGGTTCACCCCCGCACGCGCGGGGAGCAGCAACGACCACCAAACACGTTCGCCGACGCTGCGGGTTCACCCCCGCACGCGCGGGGAGCAGGTGCCCTCCCCGGACCCGGTGCCGATGACGACGGGTTCACCCCCGCACGCGCGGGGAGCAGCGTGGTTCGGGGGTCCTTCAGGGCGACGCTCTCGGTTCACCCCCGCACGCGCGGGGAGCAGGGCGCCGCCCTTGGCGAACATCGCCGTGGACTTCTCGGCGGGTTCACCCCCGCACGCGCGGGGAGCAGGAACCCCCGGTCACCCCGCTCACCTTCGCTCGGGGTTCACCCCCGCACGCGCGGGGAGCAGTGACCGTGGAACACGCCGCCGCGGATGCCGTGGGGTTCACCCCCGCACGCGCGGGGAGCAGGAACCGTCTCACCGCCGGTGTTGAGACGGGCGGGGTTCACCCCCGCACGCGCGGGGAGCAGGATCTGGGTGGTTTCGCAGCGCAGGCACTCGTAGGTTCACCCCCGCACGCGCGGGGAGCAGGACGGGTCGACGCGCGATGTCGACGTGCCGCCGGGTTCACCCCCGCACGCGCGGGGAGCAGGAGACGATCCGCGAGCAGTCGCACCTGATCCAGGGTTCACCCCCGCACGCGCGGGGAGCAGACGGAGCGGATCACCGCCTACACGCAGCAGCTGGGTTCACCCCCGCACGCGCGGGGAGCAGCACCCGTACTCCACCAGCGTGTTTTCGCCGGTGGGTTCACCCCCGCACGCGCGGGGAGCAGTCAATTGACGGTCTAATTGTAGCTAATTGCGGGGGTTCACCCCCGCACGCGCGGGGAGCAGCCCGTGCCGTTTCCCTATTGCACGTGCAAGACGGGTTCACCCCCGCACGCGCGGGGAGCAGTCCTGCTCTGCGAGCCAGTACCGCTTCACCTGGGGTTCACCCCCGCACGCGCGGGGAGCAGACGCCTGGGACGAAGTGCCGTCGCGCCTTCTCGGGTTCACCCCCGCACGCGCGGGGAGCAGCGGGACAGGTTCCCATCAAGGGCAACCAGCAGGGGTTCACCCCCGCACGCGCGGGGAGCAGTCCTGGAGAACGTCAGCGAGACTGGCCGGGATCGGTTCACCCCCGCACGCGCGGGGAGCAGATCACCGGCCGTATCCGGCAGGCATCTGTGTACGGTTCACCCCCGCACGCGCGGGGAGCAGGACGTTGGCCGCGGTCGTGATGACCTTGAGCGGGGTTCACCCCCGCACGCGCGGGGAGCAGCGCCCTCGATGCCGGCCGCGAGCGCCTGCGCGGGGTTCACCCCCGCACGCGCGGGGAGCAGTCCCTGACGGACCGTCAGGGAGCGGGGTGGAATGGTTCACCCCCGCACGCGCGGGGAGCAGTCAACATCACCCGAGATTCAACAGGAAATACAGGGTTCACCCCCGCACGCGCGGGGAGCAGCTGCACCGCTCAGGCCACCCCACGGAATGCGGGGGTTCACCCCCGCACGCGCGGGGAGCAGACTGCGTGACCTGGGGTTTTATGTAGCCGTCTCGCAGTTCTCGAGCAACTTCATAGAATCCGACACATCCGGCAAACCGCACAAAACCTGCCCCCACCATCTCGCCCCGAACCCTCCGCAGGAGCATCCGGCTCGCTCCCCGGCAGCCCCCCGAGCACAAGCTACGCCCGACAGCGCCGCAACGCCTGGGCCTCGGTCAGCTCCAGGGGCCGGAGTCGGCGGCTGCAAGTCGCGAAAGGTCACCGCAGGGCCCAGGCCGCCGATGCGGATCGTTGGGTTCGGGGGGGGCGGCGGGAAAGTGGCGCGGGTTCCGGCGGGGGCCGTGTGTGGAGGCCCACCCGTCGTATCCCCGGGTTCGGGCGGAGCGTCCGGATAAGGTAATGCGGAGCTAAAGAGATCACCAAGCGTGTCCGCGCGCACCGCGCCCTCGGGAGGACGTCATGGGAACCCACCGCACCACGCTGCCCGGAGTAGGCGTGCAGTACGACTACACGACCGAGTCGGGGCAGCACATTTCCGTCGTCGTGCACCACGACGGCCGGCGGTTCATCGGGTTCTACGACCAGGACGATCCCGATTCGTGCCGGTTGTCCGTACCCCTGACTCCACAGGAGGCGACCGGGCTCGCGCATCTCATCGACGCGGCGCCCATCGACGCGGTGCGGACCGAGGGGATCGATCTGGTGACCGAGCACATACCGCTGGGGGCCCGGTCGCCGTACGGCGGGCGGCTGCTCGGGGACACGAAGGCGCGGACGCGGACGGGGGCCTCGATCGTGGCCGTGCTGCGGACCCACAGCGCGCATCCGTCGCCGGGGCCGGACTTCCGGCTGGCCATCGGGGACACGCTCGTCGCCGTCGGTACGCGGGAGGGCGTGGACACGCTCTCCGAGATCATTGCGGAGGGCTGACCGTGCACGACACGACCGCACTGCTGGTGGAGTTCGGCTCCGTCATTCTGGGACTCGGCATCATCGGCCGGTTCGCCGGCCGAATAGGCCTCTCGTCGATCCCGCTCTATCTGCTGGCCGGGCTCGCCTTCGGCGACGGCGGGCTGCTGCCGCTCGGTGCCAGTGAGGAGTTCACCGCCGTCGGCGCCGAGATCGGCGTCATCCTGCTGCTGCTCCTGCTCGGGCTCGAGTACAGCGCCTCCGAACTCGTCACCAGTCTCAAGACCCAGTACCCGTCCGGCGCCGTGGACTTCGTCCTCAACGCGACCCCGGGTGCCGTCGCCGCCCTGCTGCTGGGCTGGGGGCCCGTGGGGGCCGTCGCGCTGGCCGGGGTCACCTGGATCTCGTCGTCCGGCGTGATCGCCAAGGTCCTCGCGGACCTGGGCCGCCTCGGCAACCGGGAGACGCCCGTCATCCTCGGTGTCCTGGTCATCGAGGACCTCTCGATGGCCGTCTACCTGCCGCTGCTCACCGCGATGCTCGCGGGCGTCGGCCTCGCCGGAGGCAGCATCGCGCTGCTCGTCGCCCTCGGCACCGTCGGCCTGGTGCTCTATCTCGCGCTGCGGCACGGCCGGCTGATCAGCCGGGCCGTCTCCTCCGACAACCCCGAACTGCTGCTGCTCGTCGTGCTCGGGCTGACCGTCCTGGTCGCCGGGGTCGCCCAGCAGCTCCAGGTGTCGGCCGCCGTCGGCGCGTTCCTCGTCGGCATCGCGCTCTCCGGCGAGGTCGCGGAGGGCGCGCGCAAGCTGCTGACCCCGCTGCGGGACCTCTTCGCCGCGATCTTCTTCGTGTTCTTCGGGCTCTCCACCAACCCCGCGGACATCCCGCCGGTGCTGCTGCCGGCCGCGCTGCTGGCCGTCGTCACCGTCTTCACCAAGATCGCCACCGGCTGGTACGCGGCCCGGCGGGCCGGTATCGGACCGCGCGGGCGCTGGCGGGCGGGCGGCACGCTCGTGGCCCGCGGCGAGTTCTCCATCGTCATCGCCGGACTGGCCGTGGCGACCGAGCCCCGCATCGGCCCCATCGCCACTGCGTACGTCCTGATCCTGGTCATCGTCGGCCCGCTCACCGCGCGCTGGACCCAGCCGGCCGTGGCGCGGATCCAGAAGTGGCGCGGCGGCGGCGAGGGCCCGGCCGCCGGGGACGGTGCGGCGATCCCCGCCGCCCGGGTGCCTCAGGAGGCGGCCTCCTCCTCGGACTGACCCGGAGCCCGGGGCCCGGGGCCCAGGCGGGCGTACGCGGCTCAGGGGGTGGCGTCCGCGCCGCCCCCGGGCCCGCCCGGCGGCCCCCCGGCCGCGGCGGTGAACGCCGTCAGCGCCTCGATCAGCGCGGTGCGCTGCTCCGGGGCGAGGCGTTCCACGATGGTGGCCACCTCCCGGCGGCGGCCCGCCGTGACGTCCTCGACCAGCCGCAGCCCGGCCGGGGTCACCCGCAGCGAGGTCTCCCGGCGGTTGACCGGGTTGACCTGGCGCTCGGCCAGACCGGCCACGATCAGCCGGTCCAGCATCCGCATCGCGGTCGACGGGTTCACCCCGAGCCGCTCGGCGAGCGTGACCAGCTTGGCGTCGCCGTGCGTGGCGAGCACCGCGAGCAGCCGGAACTGCGGCAGCGTCACCCGGTCCTCGACCGCCGCCAGGCACCGGGCGGAGACGGCCGCCAGCAGCTTCGACGCGGTCAGCACCGCGTGCGTCACCGCCTCGACGTCGTCCCGGTCCGGGGCGGCGGAGCCTTCCCCGGCTGTTTGTCCGTGCGCGGTCATGCCTCTTTGTACCGCGCCCCGGGGCCGTACTCGAATCGGAGGGGAACCCGCCTAGGCCCGCACCGGTTCCGCTTCCTCCACCGGATGGGGGTGGGGGGCGCCCCGCCGGTACAGGAGCAGCGTGACCAGCAGTCCGAGGGCGAAGAAGCCCGCCGACCACCAGTACGCCGTGGAGTAGCTCTCCAGCTGGGCCTGGGCGACGGCGGACGGGGTCGGCCTGCGGCCCACCAGGTAGCTGGTGGCGGCGCTGGTGGCCAGGGTGTTCAGCAGCGCCGTACCGATGGAGCCGCCGACCTGCTGGCTGGTGTTGACCATCGCCGATGCCACCCCGGCGTCCCGTGCGCCCACCCCGGCGGTGGCCAGGTTCATCGCGGTGGCGAAGACCATGCCGAGGCCGAGGCCCAGGCAGAGCAGCGGTGGCAGCACATGGGCCGGGTAGCTGCTGTTCAGGTCCAGCGTGGTCAGCCACGCCATGGCGGCGGCCGCGATGCCCATGCCGAGCGGCACGATCGGTTTGGCGCCGAACCGGGGCACCAGCGCATTGGTCGTCGTCACGGACGTCACGATCATGACGGCGACCATCGGCAGGAAGGCCAGCCCGGTGGAGACCGGCGAGTAGAACAGGCTCTTCTGCAGGTAGTACGTGAGAAACAGGAAAACGCCGAACATCCCGCCGCCGGAGATGAACATCGCCAGGAACGACGCCGCGCGGTCCCGGTCCAGGACCACCCGCATCGGCAGCAGCGGATGCGCCGCCCGGGTCTGCCACCAGGCGAACGCCGCCAGGAGCACCGCGCCGGCCGCCAGGAATCCCCAGACGTCGGCCGAACTCCACGGATGCGTCTCGGCCCGGGAGAACCCGAACACGATGCAGAAGAGCCCGGCCGAGACCAGCACGGTCCCCGGGATGTCGAGCTTCGGGCGGTCGGCCGGCGCGCCTGCGGTGAGCAGCCGCCAGCCGCCGACGAAGGCGGCGAACGCGAACAGCAGGTTCACGTACAGGCACCAGCGCCAGTCCAGGTACTCCGTGAGCACCCCGCCCAGCAGCAGCCCCACCGCGCCGCCCGCGCCGGCGATGGCCCCGTAGATCCCGAAGGCCTCCGCCCGCTCCTTCGGGACGGTGAACGTCGTGGTGAGCAGGGAGAGCGCGGCCGGCGCCAGCAGCGCGCCGAACAGGCCCTGGAGCGCGCGGGCCAGCACCAGGATCTCGAAGCTCGGGGCGGCGCCGCCGATCGCGGAGGCGACCGCGAAGCCGACCAGGCCGATCAGAAACACCACCCGCCGGCCGACCAGGTCGGCGATACGGCCGCCGAGCAGCAGCAGCGAGCCGAAGGCGAGGGCGTACGCCGTCACGATCCACTGGCGGTTGCCGTCGCTGAAGCCGAGGTCCTGCTGGGCGGAGGGCAGCGCGATGTTCACGATCGTCGCGTCGAGCACCACCATCAGCTGGGCCAGCCCGATCACCCCGAGCACCCACCACCGGTGGGACGGGCCGCGCTCCTGTTCCGGCCGGTTCCGGGACGCCGTCCCGACGGCCCCACCGCTCTGTTGTCCGTCCTCGGCCGATTCCCCGGGCTGACGTGCATGACGGGCCATGGTGCGGATCTCCCTCGCTGCGCACACCACCGAAATCCCCCGGTTGATCACGCTAGGCGGAGGTCGGCATCCCCGCATGCGGAGAGCGTCGGGGATGGGCGGGAGGGGGGTGATCCTGCCGGAACCCGGCAGCATGCGCAGACGGCGGGCGGTCAGATCTCCTTGGCGGGCCAGTCCAGCAGCCTCGCCCCGATCACCGCGGTCTGGAGGGTGTAGCGGTGCATCGGGTCGGTCGGGTCGGATCCGGTGAGCTGGTGGATGCGCTCCAGGCGGTACGTCAGGGCGCGCACGCTCAGCGTCAGCCTGCGGGCCGTCTCGGCGGCGACACAGCCCGCGTCGAAGTAGACGGAGAGCGTCTTGAGCAGCGGCTCCGCGCCGCCCCTGGCCTCCTGGAGCGGGCCGAGCTCGCTGCGCACCAGATCGGCCATCGCCTGCCGGTCCCGGGTCAGTACGGGATAGACCAGCAGGTCGGAGGCGTACAGCACGGGGTCGTCCAGCCCCATCCGGTCCGCCAGGTCCAGCGCGTCCAGGGCCTCGTCGTAGGACTGGACCACCCCGCCGGGGCCCCGGTGGGCGCGGCCGACCGCCACCCGGCCGCCGTCCGTCGCCGCGTGCGCCTGCTTGGCGAAGTACCGCAGGACGTCGGGCTGGCTGCCGGGCGCGATGCAGACCAGCCGGCCGTCCTTCGTGGTGAGCAGGATCTTGCGGCCGCTGAACCGGGCCAGCAGCGCCGACTCCACCTGGCGCGGCACCGCGTCCGTCTCCGTGTACGCCTCCGGGCCCGCCGCCACCGCGACGGCGTGGGCGCGCGAGAGCCGCAGCCCGAACCGGGTGGCGCGCTCGGCGAGGCGGCCCAGATCGCTGCGCCCGTACAGCAGGTCGTCGATGAACTCCCGGCGGGCGGCCTCCTCGCGCCGGACGGTGAGGCGCTGCGCCCGCTCGAAGCCGTCGGCGAAGGCGTCGACCGCCTGCTCCATGGCGGCCAGCACGCTGTCCGCCGCCGCGGCGGTGGTGGCCGCCGTGGCGCCGGGGGCGGCGGCCGGCCAGGTGGCCCGGGTCTCGGCCAGATGCATGCGGACCAGGGCGCGCAGCTGGTGTCCGGCCTCGGCCGCCTGCCGGCCGAAGGCGCGGCGGGTGTCCAGTTCCTCCCGGGTGAGCCGGCGGCCCGTCCCGGCGGCGTCACGCAGGATGTCGGCGTACCCCTCCAGAAAGCTGTCGGGAATCTCCGGTTCCGCCACGTGCCGCCTCCACTCCTGATCCGCCTCGTCATGTGCACAACGCACAGGGGCCGGTGCCGGTGCCCGGCATGGTGTGCCGAAAAACGTTGCCGGAGTCCGGCAATGCGACGCTCCGTCTCCGGATGACACGATCCTGTCAGCACCGACCGGGGGACCACGGGGGAACCGCGGGGGTGCACGGGGGACGGGGGAAGGCCCGGCTGCCACGGCACCGCCCTGGGCGATGCCGTGGCACCGGGGTCATCAACCGGGCCGCGCGAGGCGCCGGCAGGGCTGTCGGCAGAACGGCAGGGGGGCGGACCGATGCGGGAATTCCTGGACGCGACACTGTCCTTCCCGGCCGTACTCTTCGCGGCGGCGCTGGTCGTCGTCATCGCCTTCTGGCTGCTCGTCCTGGTCGGCGCGGCCGACCACCACTCCTTCGACGCGGACCTCGACACCGATGTCGCCGGCATCGGCGGCGTCCCGGTCACCGTCTCGGTCTCCGTCATGATCGTCGTCGGCTGGTTCACCGCCCTGACCGGTTCGGTCCTGGTGCACCGCAGCGGCGTCACCGGCACCGCACGGGCCGCGCTCGCCTTCGGGGTCCTCGCGGGGGCCCTGCTGATCGCCTGGGCCGTGGTGCGACTGCTCGTCCACCACTTCCGCCGCTTCTTCCCGGACCAGCCTCCTCCATCGCGGCAGGACTTCCTGGGCCGGGTCTGCACGATCCGCACCGGTTCGGTCGGCACGGACTTCGGCCAGGCCGAGGTCACCGCGGCCGACGGGTCCAGCGCGATCGTCCAGGTGCGCCAGCTGCCGCCCGCCGACACGGAGTTCACCGCGGGGAGTTCGGCACTGCTGTACGCGTACGACGACACGGGTGAGTTCTTCTGGGTCGCGCCCTACGACAAGGCGCTCGACCCGGGCCCGGCCCCTGCCGCGCCGGCTCCGCGCCGCCGTCCGGCTCCCGGCCGCAGCGCCTGAGCGTCCGCCCGCTCCCGTACCCGCTTCCGCACCGGTCCGGGCCGCTTCACACCCGCTCCGGGTGTGCGCCGGTCCGCGCGCCGCCGCACCCTCACCTCTCCTTTTCCGTACCACCAGCCGCCAAGGACTGTCATGGATGCCATCTCCTTGGGCCTCGGCCTGCTCGTCGCCGTGGTCCTG
The DNA here is from genome assembly GCF_031844705.1 of Streptomyces sp. ITFR-16. Taxonomy (NCBI): domain Bacteria; kingdom Bacillati; phylum Actinomycetota; class Actinomycetes; order Kitasatosporales; family Streptomycetaceae; genus Streptomyces; species Streptomyces sp. ITFR-16. The sequence goes on along the minus strand of NZ_CP134609.1, from coordinate 4,215,315 downwards.
CTCATCGCCGTCGCCCTGCTTCTGATCGTCACCCGGCTCTTCCGCAAGGTGGAACAGGGCAAGGCCCTGATCATCTCCAAGACCAAGAAGGTCGATGTCACCTTCACCGGTGCCGTCGTCCTGCCGGTGCTGCACAAGGCCGAGTCCATGGACATCTCGGTGAAGACCATCGAGATCCGCCGGACCGGGCGCGAGGGCCTGATCTGCCAGGACAACATCCGCGCCGACATCCACATCACGTTCTTCGTCCGGGTCAACAAGACCGTCGAGGACGTCATCAAGGTCGCCCAGGCGATCGGCACCGAGCGGGCCAGCGACAAGATCGCCATCCAGGAGTTCTTCGCCGCGAAGTTCTCCGAGGCGCTCAAGACCGTCGGAAAGCAGCTGGACTTCGTCGACCTGTACACCAAGCGCGAGGAGTTCCGGGACCGGATCATCCGGGTCATCGGGACCGACCTCAACGGCTACCACCTCGACGACGCCGCGATCGACTTCCTCGAGCAGACCCCGATGGTCCAGCTCGACGGCGCCAACATCCTCGACGCCCAGGGCATCCGCAAGATCACCGAGCTGACGGCGATCGAGCACGTGCGGACCAACGAGTTCCAGCGCACCGAGCAGAAGGAGATCACCCGGCAGGACGTCGACGCCCGGGAGACCATCCTGGAGCTGGAGCGCCGGCAGGCCGAGGCCGAGATCAAGCAGCGCCGCGAGGTCGAGACACTGCGGGCCCGCGAAGAGGCCGCGACCGCCCGGGTGCAGGAGGAGGAGCGGCTCGGGGCCCAGGCCGCGTTCATCAGGACGGAGGAGCAGCTGGGCATCCAGCGGGAGAACCAGGCCCGTGAGATCGCCGTAGCGCAGAAGAACCGCGAGCGGGTCATCGCCGTGGAGAACGAGCGCATCGAGAAGGACCGGATGCTGGAGGTCATCGGGCGCGAGCGGCAGACCGAGCTGGACCGGATCGCCGCGACGAAGGAGGTCGAGGCCGAGCGCCGCGAGGTCGCCGATGTGATCCGGGAGCGGATCGCGGTGGACCGTACGGTCGCCGAGCAGGAGGAGTCCATCAAGACGCTGCGGTCGGTCGAGGAGTCCGAGCGCACCCGCAAGTCGGTCATCATCGCGGCCGAGGCGGAGGCCCAGGAGCAGCTGGTCAAGGACATCAAGGCGGCGGAGGCGGCCGAGGCCGCGGCCACCCACCGGGCGGCCGAGCAGCTCACGCTCGCCGAGGCCCGGCTGAAGACCGCGGACCTCGACGCCAGGGCGAAGCTGCGGCTGGCCGAAGGCGTCCAGGCGGAGTCGGCGGCGCCCGGCCTCGCGGACGTGCAGGTACGGGACGCGGCGGCCGAGGTCATCGAGAAGACCGGTCTGGCCGAGGCGCAGGCGACGTCCGCGCGGCTGAAGGCGGAGGCGGAGGGCGCACGGCTCAAGGCCCTCGCCACGGCCGAGGGCACACAGGCCCAGGCGACGGCCGACGCGGCGGTGATCGGCGAGAAGCTGAAGGCCGAGGCGGCGGGGCTCACGGACAAGGCGGCCGCGATGGCCGCGCTGGACGACGCCTCGCGCGGACACGAGGAGTACCGGCTGCGGCTGGAGGCGGAGAAGGAGATCCGGCTCGCCGGGCTGGATGTGCAGCGCCAAGTCGCCGAGGCGCAGGCGACGGTGCTGGCCACGGGGCTGGAGAACGCCGACATCGACATCGTCGGCGGGGAGTCGGTCTTCTTCGACCGGCTGGTCTCGTCCATCTCGATGGGCAAGAGCCTGGACGGCTTCGTGGAGAACTCCGGCACGGCGAAGGCGCTGGCCGGGCCGTGGCTGGACGGGTCCTCGTCCTTCACCGACGACCTGACGCGGGTGCTGGGGTCGGTGTCGACGGGTGATGTGCAGAACCTGACGGTATCGGCGCTGCTGATGCGGATGATGGCTTCGCCGGGGGCGGGGGCGGACCAGGTCCGCCAGTTGCTGGACCACGCGCGGTCGCTGGGGCTCGCGGATGTGCCCGTGACCCAGCTCGCGGGGTCGGCGCCGTCATCGCCGGCGCCGTCGCGCAACGGTACGCCGGTGGCCTAGGGCGTGTCGTCGAACTGGTGCCGTTGCCCGAAGGGCGGCCGGGCGGCGTCAGGTGCTTCCCCAAGCTCCCGGATTCGCTCGACCAGGGGAGACCCCACTCCTCGGCGTGCCGGCCCCGGATCCCTGCACTGGACGTACCGGGGCCCGGGGGCGGTGCGGCGAGAGTGCGTGCATGGCGCCGCCCGGCAGACGCCAGTTCGACGACACGCCCTAGCCGCCACGCGGGGCCCCGCTCCCCCGGGAGCGGGGTTCCGGCGCCGGTTTCACGTGAAACCGACCGCTTTCGAAGCTCGCTCCCCCAGGAGCGGGGTTCCGTCCTCAGACGCCGGACGGGCCGGACATGTCGGCGCCGGCCCGTCGGACCAAGCCCGTCCGGCCAATCGACACCCTCGCAAGGAGCTCCGATGGACACCCAGACCCCGCCCGTGGGCGGGCCCGAGGCCGGGGCCTACGACGTGCTGCGGCGCCGGCTCGGCACCCACGCCGCCGAGCTCGCCCGCCGCGCCGAGACGCTCAACTCCCGCCGCACCGAGGAGTTCGGCTCCACCGGACTGCGGCTGCTCGGCAGCGAGCAGATCCGCACGGGGCGCCCCTCCGTCCCCCGCGACCTCGTCGCCGTCGGCGGGGAGCTGCTGTTCGGCTTCGAGCGCGGGCCCGGCCACCGCGAGGAGCCGGCCGTCGAGGACGTGCTCGCGCTGTACGCGGACGATCTCGGCGCCGGCACCCACGGCCTGCTCGCCGACGCCGCGTTCGTCCGCGAGTTCAACGGCCTGCACCGCTACTTCCGCGACGCCCGCCTGCTGCGGCTGCGCCGGACCGAGGGCCGGCTGCTGGCCGTGTTCCGTACCGGCGAGACCGCCGAGGACATCCGGGTCCTGCGCTGGGCGCTGAACGCCGACGGGTCCCCCGGCGACTTCCTCGACGCGCGCGGCGAGCGCGACCACGTGTTCCCGCCGTCGCACGACTTCACCTGGACCACCGCCGGACGCGAGGCCCACATTCCCGGCCGCCACCCGCACATCGCGATCGGCGGCGGGGCGCGGCTGTTCGTCGACACGCTCAACGGCACCCTCACGGTCAAGACCGCCGACGACACGGACGGCCCGGACGGGATCTACGAGGAGCCGGTCACCGAGCCGCTCCAGTCGCTCGCGGACGCCGAGGTCGAGTACGCGGAGCTCGGCCCGCTGGTCCTGCTGCGCATCCGCCCGTACAAGGAGGAGGCGCGGCGCCACCTCGTCTTCAACTCCCTGCTCGGCACGGTCGTGCGGCTGGACGGGATCGGCCCGGCCTGCCTGCGGCTGCCCGAGGACCAGGGGATCATCTTCCCCGGCGGCTTCTACCTGACCACCGGCGAGGCCCGCACCTTCGACATCGCACAGCCGCTCACCGACCCCGTCTTCGAGGGGGCCGTCCGCTCCCCCAACGGCGAGGACGTGCTCTACTCCTTCCGCTCCCGGGAGGACGGCCGCAGCCTGCTGCTGCCGTACAACGTGATCCGCCAGGAGGTCGCCACCCCGCTCCAGGGCCGGGGCCACGCGCTGCTCGACGACGGCACGCTGGTGGTCCTGCGGGACCCGGTGGAGGGCGGCGACGGCGGTCCGGCGCGGGTTCACCCGCTCCAGCGCTGGGAGACGCCGTATGTCTCCGACACCTGTGCCGCCTCCCGGCCCGCCGGGACCGGCCCGCTCGCCCGGGTGGGCAACGCCGATCTGGTGCGCGGCATCTCCGACTGCCTCGCGCTCGCGCACAGCGCCGCCGAGACCACCCCGACCGGTGCGGTGTACGAGCGGCTGGTCGCGGACTGCGCCCGCGCCGCCGACCGCTACCACTGGCTCGGTGACGCCGGACTCGACGACCTGGCCGAGCCGTTGGCCGCGCTGCGGGAGACCGCCCAGCAGGTGCTGGGGGAGTTCGGGGCCGTCCAGGAGCTGACCCGGCAGGCCGCCGACGCGCTGGAGGAGACCGCGGAGCGGATCACCACGCTGGTGCGCCGGGTACGCGGCGAGGCGCCGCGCTCGGCCGCCGAGTGGGTCGACCGGCTCACCGAACTCCGGGGCGCGCACGGTCATCTGGCCACCCTCTCCGAGATGCGCTATGCGGACGCCGAGCGGATCGCGGAGCTGACCGCCACCACCGCCGACGACCTCGAAGCGGCGGGCCGGCGCGCGGTCGCGTTCCTCGCCAGGGACGACGCCTTCGCCGGCTACCACGAGGACATCGCCCGGCTCACCGAGGAGGCGGCCGCGATCGGCTCCGTCTCCGACGCCGCCGCGCTCGGGGACCGGCTGGCCGCGATGACGGACGGGCTGAGCACGGTCACCGATGTGGTGGCCGGGCTGGACATCGGTGACGGCGTGGTCCGTACGTCGATCCTGGAGCGGATCGCGGAGGTGCTCGGCGGGGTCAACCGGGCCCGCGCCACGCTCGACGCCCGCCGCCGCACCCTGCTGGACCACGAGGGCCGGGCCGAGTTCGCCGCCGAGTTCGCGCTGCTGGGGCAGGCCGTCACGGCCGCGCTGGCCGCCGCGGACACCCCGGACGCGTGTGACGAGCAGTTGGCCAGGCTGCTGCTCCAGCTGGAGAACCTGGAGGCGCGGTTCGCGGAGTTCGACGACTTCCTGGCCGAGCTGGGCGAGCGGCGGACGGAGGTGTACGAGGCGTTCTCGGCCCGCAGGCAGACCCTTCAGGACGCCCTCGCCCGCCGTACGGAACGGCTCGCCGAGTCCGCCGCCCGGGTGCTGGAGACCGTCTCGCGCCGCAGCTCCGCGCTGCCGGACGCGGACGCCGTGCACACCTACTTCGCCTCCGACCCGATGGTCGCCAAGGTCCGCCGCACCGCCGAGGAGCTGCGCGCCCTCGGTGACACCGTGCGGGCCGAGGAGCTGGACGGGCAGCTGATCGCGGCCCGCCAGGAGGCCGGCCGGGCCCTGCGCGACCGGGGCGAGCTGTACGCGGACGGCGGATCGGTGATCCGGCTGGGCCGGCACCGGTTCGCGGTCAACACCCAGCCCTTCGAGCTGACCCTGGTCCCCCAGGACGGCCACCTCGCCTTCGCGGTCACCGGGACCGACTACCGGATGCCGGTCACCGACCCGGACTTCGCGGCCACCCGCCCGTACTGGGACCAGCTGCTGCCCTCCGAGTCCCCGGCCGTCTACCGGGGCGAGCACCTGGCCGCCCGGCTCCTGGCCGACCGGGGCGCGGACCGCCTCGCGGATCTGGACGAGACCGGGCTCGCGGCTCTCGTACGGGAGTCGGCAGCCGCCGCGTACGACGAGGGGTATCAGCGCGGGGTCCACGACGAGGACGCCACCGCGATCCTGGCCGCCCTGCTGCGGCTGCACGCGGGCGCGGGGCTGCTGCGCTGTCCGCCCGCCGTCCGGGCCGCCGCCCAGCTCTTCTGGGCGCACGGCACGGACGAGGCGCGCCGCACCTCCTGGACCCGCCGGGCCCGCTCGCTGGCCCGCGCCCGGGAGACCTTCGGCCTCGCGCCCGCCGTCGCCGCGCTCCAGGAGGAGTGGGCCGGACAGATCCCGGGCGAGGGCTCCCGGGCCGTCGCCGCGTATCTCTTCGAGGAGCTGACGAGCGGCCCCGAGGGGTTCGTGACCGGCGCCGCCGTCCGTACCTTCCTGGACAAGTTCCGCCGGGCCACCGGCACTTCGGCGTACGACGAGGACCTGGCCGCGCTCGCGGACGACCTGCCGGCCCGGCGCCAGCTCGTCGAGGGGTGGCTCACCTCGTACTCCGAGGCGAGCGGCACGGACCTGGACGCGGGCGACCTCGCGGAGGCCGTCGCCGTCGAGCTCTGCCCGGAGCCGCTGCTCGCCCGGTACGAGGCCGACGCGCCGCTGACCGAGACCGTGGACGGGCTGCTGGGCGTCCACCCCCGCATCGACCGGGGCCGGCTGACCGTACGGATCGACGAACTCCTCGCCCGTACCGACGCGTTCCGTACCGAGGTCGTGCCCGGCTTCCGCGCCTACCAGCGCCGGCGCACCGCCCTGGTCGCCGCCGAGCGCACCCGGCTGCGGCTGGACGACCACCGGCCGCGCGTCATGTCGGCGTTCGTCCGCAACCGGCTGCTCGACGAGGTGTATCTGCCGCTCATCGGCGACAGCCTCGCCAAGCAGCTCGGCACCGCCGACGCCGACCGGCGCACCGACTCGCAGGGCCTGCTGCTGCTCGTCTCGCCGCCCGGCTACGGCAAGACGACGCTCATGGAGTACGTCGCCGACCGGCTCGGCATGGTCCTCGTCAAGATCAGCGGCCCGAATCTGGGCCACGACGTGACCTCGCTGGACCCGGCGCAGGCGCGCGGCGCGACCGCCCGCCAGGAGGTCGAGAAGATCAACTTCGCGCTGGAGGCGGGCAACAACACGCTGCTCTACCTCGACGACATCCAGCACACCTCGCCCGAGCTGCTCCAGAAGTTCATCCCGCTCTGCGACGCCACCCGCCGGATCGAGGGGGTGCGCGACGGCGAGCCGCGCAGCTACGACCTGCGGGGCAAGCGGTTCGCGGTGTGCATGGCGGGCAATCCGTACACCGAGTCCGGGGAGCGGTTCCGGGTCCCGGACATGCTGGCGAACCGGGCGGACGTCTGGAACCTCGGCGAGGTGCTGAGCGGCCGCGAGGACGTCTTCGCGCTGAGCTTCGTCGAGAACGCGCTGACCGCCAACCCGGTGCTGGCCCCGCTCGCCGCGTGGTCGCGCGAGGACCTCGCGCTGCTGCTGCGGCTGGCCTCCGGCGTCCCGTCGGCGAGCGCGGACCGGCTGGAGCAGCGGTGCGCACCGGCCGAGGTGGAGCGGATCACCGCCGTGCTGCGGCATCTGCTGCGCGCCCGCGACACCGTGCTCGCGGTCAACTCCGCGTACATCGCCTCGGCCGCGCAGACGGACGCGACGCGCACCGAACCGCCCTTCCGGCTCCAGGGTTCGTACCGCAACATGAACCGGATCGCGGAGCGGATCGTGCCGGTGATGAACGACGCCGAGCTGTCCGCCGTCATCGACGACCACTACGCGGGCGAGGCCCAGACGCTCACCACCGGCGCCGAGGCCGCGCTGCTGAAGCTCGCCGCCCTGCGCGGCACCCTCGGCCCCGAGCAGGCCGAACGCTGGGCCGCGCTGTGCGCCTCGTACGTCCGCACCCAGGCGCTCGGCGGGCCGGAGGGTGATCCGCTGACCCGCGCGGTGGCGGCGCTCGGGCTGCTCGCGGACCGGATCGCGGCGGTGGAGACGGCGATCGGCCGCGCGGCCGACCCGCGCCGGCTGCTGGCCCGGCCGGCGGACCGGACTCCGGTGCCGCACACGGCACATGAGACACACGAGGACCGCTGACCCTACGGATCTTCAGAAGGGAGCAGGGCATGCTGGGTCATGTGTCTCCTCTTCCGCAGCAGCCCCAACGCTCCGCGTCCCCCGGCCACATGGTCGTCTGCGGCGACGACGCGCTCGCCCAGCGCCTCGCCGTGGAGTTGCGCTACGTCTACGGGGAACGGGTCACCCTCGTCCTCCCCCCGGACCCCGGCACGGCGCGGCCCGAACTGCCACTGACCGGCCGGGGCCGGGCGGCGGCGCTGTTCGGCCGGATGTCGTCCGCGATGAACCGCAACGGCGGCGGCCGGGACGGCGACACCAACGCCGGGGTGGAGGCCGTCCGCATCCTCCAGGCGGCGGAGCCCGCCGACGAGGCGTTCGAGGAGGCGGGCATCGAGACGGCGGCGGCGCTGGCCCTCGTCTACGACGACGACGAGCGCAACATCCGGGCCGCGCTGACCGCCCGCCGGCTCAACCCCCGTCTGCGGCTGGTGATCCGGCTCTACAACCGCAAGCTCGGCCAGCATCTGGAGACCCTGCTCGACCAGGCGGCGGTCGCCTCGCCCGGCCTCGACCAGCAGGCGCTGGACGCCTCCACCACGGTCCTGTCCGACGCCGACACCGCGGCCCCCGCCCTCGCCGCGACCGCGCTCGCCGGGTCCAGCAAGGTGATCCAGGCGGAGGGCCTGCTCCTGCGCGCGGCCGAGCGGACCCCGCCCCGGGACGGCCAGGTCGCCGATCCGGGCCTGTGCACGCTGGCCCTGCTCTCCTCCACCACCCATGACCCGGCCGGCACCGAGGGCTCCGACAGCAGCGGTGACGAGGGGCCCCGGCTGCTGCCCGACCAGGCCCAGGTGGCGGCCGCGACCGGGCGGGGCACGGTGGTCCTGGAGGCCGTGAGCCAGGCCGCTCCGGCCGGCCGCAAGCCCCGGATGGGCGGCAGGGGCGCGCCCCTGAGCCAGGTCTTCTCGCGCCGGCTGCGCTGGTCCGCGCTGGGCGTGGGCCTGGCGGTCCTCGGCCTGGCGGTGGCGTCCTCGATCACGACCGGCGACAACGCGCTGCACGCCGTCTATCTGACCCTGCTCGACCTGTTCGCGATGGGCGACCCGGCGATCGGGGACCCGACCGCCCGCCAGATCATCCAGATCCTCTCCGGTGTCGCCGGGCTGCTGCTGCTCCCCCTGCTGGTGGCCGGGGTTCTGGAGGCGTTCGGCTCGCTGCGGACCGCCTCGGCGCTGCGCCGTCCGCCGCGCGGCCTGTCCGGGCACGTGGTGCTGCTGGGCCTCGGCAAGATCGGCACCCGGGTCCTGGTCCAGCTCCGCGAACTCGGCATCCCCGTGGTGTGCGTGGAGGACGACCCGGACGCCCGGGGCATCCCGGTGGCCCGGCGGCTGCACGTCCCGGTGGTCCTCGGGGACGTCACCCAGGAGGGCGTCCTGGAGGCGGCGAAGATCCGCCGCTCCCGCGCGCTGCTGGCCCTGACCAGCATCGACACCACCAATCTGGAGGCCGCGCTGTACGCCCGCTCGGTCAAGCCGAATCTGCGGGTGACACTGCGGCTGTTCGACGACGAGTTCGCCACCGCCGTCTACCGCACCCTGCGCACGGCCCACCCGCAGGCCCTGACCCGCTCCCGCTCGGTCTCGCACCTGGCGGCGCCCTCGTTCGCGGTGGCCATGATGGGCCGGCAGATCCTGGGCGCGGTCCCGGTCGAGCGGAAGGTGATGCTGTTCGCCGCGGTCGAGGTGGCGGGCCATCCCCAGCTGGAGGGCCGCACGGTGGAGCAGGCGTTCCGGGCCGGCGCCTGGCGGGTGCTGGCGCTGGACGTGGCCCCGCCCGCCGACCGCCGCCCGGACCTGGCCGCACCCGTCCCGCCGCCGCAGGCCCCGGGCGCGGCCGCGGACCACCCGGGGGGTCTCGTCTGGAACCTCCACCCCGGCTATGTCCTCCAGCCCACGGACCGGGTGGTCATCGCGGCGACCCGCCGGGGCCTGGCCGAACTCCTGCGCAGACACAGCACGTTGAGCCGGCGCTGAGGCCGGGGGGCCGGGAAAATGGGGATGCCGGGCGCCCGCCGGGCTCCTAACCTGCCCCCATGGACACGGCACCGGAACCGGACCCGCTCCCCGACCTCCTCAACGTCGTGGACATCGAGGCGACCTGCTGGGACGGGCAGCCGCCCGCCGGCGCGGTGAGCGAAATCATCGAGATCGGGCTGACGGTCGTCGACCTGCGGGCCCGCCGGCGCCTCGCGCGCCACCGTGTCCTGGTCCGCCCGGCCCGGTCCCGGGTCAGCGCGTTCTGCACCGGGCTGACGGGCCTGACCCAGCAGGAGGTCGACACGGGCCTCTCCTTCCGCGAGGCCTGTGCCCTGCTCGCATCCGAGCACGCGGCGGGCGCCCGGCCGTGGGCGAGCTGGGGCGACTACGACCGCAACCAGTTCGTCCGGCAGTGCCGGGCGACCGCCACCCCGTACCCCTTCGGGCGCCGCCACACCAACGCGAAGATCCCCTTCACCCTCGCCCACGGCCTGCGCAAACGCCCCGGCATGGCCACGGCCCTGCGGATCGCGGGGCTCCCGCTGGAGGGCCGCCACCACAGCGGTGCGGACGACGCGTGGAACATCGCCGCCCTGATCCTGGACGTCGCCGGCCGGGGCGGGTGGCCGACGACGGACGCGCTCTAGACCGGCGCGCCCATCGCCTCCCGGACCTGTGCCAGCGTCGCGTCGGCGAGGGCGTTCGCGCGCTCGTTGCCTGCCCGGAGCACGGACCGTACGTACCCCATGTCCCGCGCGTACTCCGCGCGCCGGGCGCGCAGCGGTGCCAGCCGGGTGTTGACCGCATCGGTCACGGTCCGCTTGAGCGCCGCCGCGCCCCCGGAGCCGATCTCCTCGGCCACGGCACGCGGGTCGCGGTCGAGGCAGAGCCCGGCGAGGAGCAGCAGCGAGGACACCGGGCCGGCCCTCGGGGTCGTAGGTGATGTGCCGCTCGGCGTCGGTCGTCGCGCCCTTGATCAGCCGGGCCGTGGTGTCCTCGTCGGCGCTCAGCGCGACGGAGTTGCCCCGGCTCTTGCTCATCTTGGTGCCGTCGGTGCCGAGCAGCAGGGGTGCGGCGGAGAGCAGCGCCTCGGGTTCCGGGAAGAGCGTCCCGTAGCGCTCGTTGAACCGCCGGGCGACGGTCCTGGTCACTTCGAGATGGGGCAGCTGGTCCTGGCCGACCGGCACCAGATTGCCCTTGCAGAACAGGATGTCGGCCGCCTGGTGGACGGGATAGGTGAACATCAGCCCGCTGACGGCCGACTGCCGGGAGTGCGCGATCTCGTCCTTCACCGTGGGGTTGCGGCTCAGCTCCGCGACGGAGACGAGGCTGAGGAAGGGCAGCATCAGCTGGTTGAGCGCGGGGACGGCGCTGTGGTGGAAGATCACCGAGCGCTCGGGGTCGATGCCGGCGGCCAGGTAGTCCAGCAGCAGCCCCTCGGTCGTCGCGGTCAGCCGCTCGGCCGTGTCCCGGTCGGTGAGTACCTGGTAGTCGGCGATCAGGACGAAGACCTCGACCCCGAGGTCCTGGAGGCGCACCCGGTTGTGGAGGGTGCCGAAGTAGTGCCCGAGGTGGAGCGCCCCGGTGGGCCGGTCCCCGGTCATCACCCGGAAGCGGGCGGGGTCCCGGTGGATGCGCTCGTCGAGCGTGGCGGCGGTGGTGGCTGCGGTGGTCATGGCTGGTCTCTCCTCGCGGTGGTGTGTGCGTGGAGGACGGCCCCTGCCGGGCTCGTGACCCGTACCGGAAGAGGGCAGAGAAAAAGGGCCGTCCGCGGCGAACGGCCCTGGTCCCGCGCTGCAAGAGGTGGCCGCTCCTAGGAAGAGCGCCACCAGGTGCGGCACGGTACGGAGGTCATGGCGCGAGCGTAGCGCGCGCCGGGTCACGGGGCGCGGTCATTTCTTCGCGTGCTCGCCCACGTAGAAGAGGATCCAGATGAAGCCCGCGAACAGGTGCGTGGCGAAGACGTAGACGCCGACGCGCAGGGCGACGCCGCGTTCCTTCCAGCGTTCGCTGCCACCGCGCTGCGGCGCGGACTCATCGGCCTGTGACGTGCCGGTCCCGCTCATCCCTGCCTCCGTTCGCCCGGGGCTCGGGCGGCCTCCGTATCGCTCCAGGGTACGCGCGGTCCACAGCGGGCGGACGGGCGCGGAATAGGACGCCCGGGTGCCCCGTTGTAGGGTGTGTTCACATAGTTCAATGTTCAACCAAATGACGAACCACCTGGAGGCGGGCGCCATGCAGTTCGGGATCTTCACCGTCGGGGACGTCACGACCGACCCCACGACCGGCCGGACCCCCACCGAGAACGAGCGGATCAAGGCGACCCTGGCCATCGCGCAGAAGGCCGAGGAGGTCGGCCTCGACGTCTTCGCGACCGGGGAGCACCACAACCCGCCGTTCGTCCCCTCCTCGCCGACCACCACGCTCGGCTTCATCGCCGCCCGCACCGACCGCATCATCCTGTCCACCTCGACGACCCTGATCACCACCAACGACCCGGTGAAGATCGCCGAGGACTACGCCACCCTCCAGCACCTCGCGGACGGCCGCGTCGACCTGATGATGGGGCGCGGCAACACCGGACCGGTCTATCCGTGGTTCGGCAAGGACATCCGCGAGGGCATCCCGCTCGCCGTCGAGAACTACGCGCTGCTGCACCGGCTGTGGCGCGAGGACGTCGTCGACTGGGAGGGGAAGTTCCGTACGCCCCTGCAGTCCTTCACCGCGACCCCGCGCCCGCTGGACGGCGTGCCGCCGTTCGTCTGGCACGGCTCGATCCGCTCCCCGGAGATCGCCGAGCAGGCCGCGTACTACGGCGACGGCTTCTTCCACAACAACATCTTCTGGCCCATCGAGCACACGAAGAAGATGGTGAACCTCTACCGGCAGCGCTACGCCCACTACGGCCACGGCACCGCCGAGCAGGCCATCGTGGGACTCGGCGGCCAGGTGTTCATGCGGAAGAACTCGCAGGACGCGGTACGGGAGTTCCGTCCGTACTTCGACAACGCTCCGGTCTACGGGCACGGGCCCTCGATGGAGGACTTCACCCAGCAGACACCGCTGACCGTCGGCTCCCCGCAGGAGGTCATCGAGCGGACCCTGTCCTTCCGGGACGCCGTCGGCGACTACCAGCGCCAGCTGTTCCTGATGGACCACGCGGGACTGCCGCTGAAGACGGTCCTGGAGCAGCTCGACATCCTCGGCGAGGAGGTCGTCCCGGTGCTGCGCAAGGAATTCGCCGCCCTGCGGCCGGCCGGGGTGCCCGAGTCCGCGCCGGCGCACCCGGCCGTCGCCGCCGCCACCGCCGCCCCTGCCACCGTGAAGGAGAGCTGACACCGTGTTCGCCACCGAACCCCTGAGGATCGTCGCCGTCGCGGCGGGGCTGAGCAGCCCCTCCTCGACCCGGCTGCTCGCCGACCGGCTGGCCGCCGCCACCCGGGAACGGCTGGAGGCGGAACAGGACCGCGCCGTCGAGGTCCGGGTGATCGAGCTGCGCGATCTCGCCGCGGACATCGCGAGCCATCTGGTGACGGGCTTCCCGTCCGCCGCCCTGGACGAGGCGCTCGGCGCGGTGACGGGTGCGGACGGCCTGATCGCCGTCACCCCGGTCTTCACCGCGTCCTACAGCGGCCTGTTCAAGTCGTTCTTCGACCTGGTCGAGAACACCGCGCTGACCGGCAAGCCCGTCGTGGTCGCGGCCACCGGCGGCACCGCCCGGCACTCGCTGGTGCTGGAGCACGCGATGCGCCCGCTCTTCGCCTATCTGCGGGCCGTCACGCTGCCGACCTCGGTGTACGCGGCCTCGGAGGACTGGGGCGCGTCCGGCGACGCGTACACCGACGGGCTGCCGGCCCGCATCCGGCGCGCGGGCGGCGAGCTGGCGCACGCCGTCACCGGCGGCGGCGCCGTCTCCGGCGCGGCGCGGACCCCGGGGCTCGACGACGAGGTGGTCCCCTTCGCCGAGCAGCTGGCCGCGCTCCGGCCCGCCTGACCGGACCCGAGGCCGCACATGCGTCCGTTTTGAATAGAGTTGTACGGGAAGGCGTGTACGAAGCGGTACCGAGCGGAACCGAGCTGGAGGCAGAGATGGGCAGGATCGTGGTGGGCGTTGACGGCTCCGGGTCGTCGATCAAGGCACTGCACTGGGCCGTACGCCAGGCGCAGCTGACCGGGGACACGGTGGAGGCCGTCAACAGCTGGGAGTACCCCGCGACCAGCTGGGCGTCGATGATGCCGGGCCTGCCGGAGGACTTCGACCCGCAGGCCCTGGCCACGGTGTCGCTCACCGAGACGCTGGAGGAGGCGCTCGGTGCCGAGGGCGCCGCCGCCGTCAGCAAGGTCGTGGTGATCGGCAACCCCGCGCAGGCCCTGCTCGACCGGGCCGAGGGCGCGAACCTGCTGGTCGTGGGCGCCCGCGGCTACAGCGGCTTCAAGGCCACCCTGCTCGGCTCGGTCAGCCTGCACGTCACCCAGCACGCGCCGTGCCCGGTGACCGTCGTCCGCGACTGACACCGGCCACGACGGCACACCACGGGGCGGGCCCGCACATCGGATGCGCGGGCCCGCCCCGTGCCGTCACAGCGCCACGACGTCCGCCACCGCACAGGCCACGTTGTCGGGGGCGCCCGCCGCCCCGGCCAGGGCGACCAGCTCGCGCACGGCCGTACCCGGGCCGTCCGCCCCCGCGAGCACCCGCGCCAGCGCACCGGCCTCCACGACCGCCGAGAGCCCGTCCGAGCAGAGCAGATAGCGGTCGCCGGGCCGGGCGTCCCGCACCTCCAGGTCCGGCCCCGAACCCTGCGGACCGCCTCCCGCCAGCACCTTGAGCAGCATCGCCCGCTGCGGGTGCGAGGCCGCCTCCTCCTCGGTCAGCGCGCCGTCGTCGACCATCGACTGGACCAGGCTGTGGTCGTGCGTGATCCGGAACAGCTCCCCGTCCCGCAGCAGATACGCCCGCGAGTCCCCGATGTGCACCAGCCCCAGCTGCGAGCCCGTCCACACCATCGCGGTCAGCGTGGTCCCCGACTCCTGCGGTTCCACGTCCCCGCCGCTCCCCGCGACCGCGTCCCGCACCGCCCGGCCGGCCCGCTCCGCCGCGTCGTGCAGGCCGTTCAGCAGCTCCCCGGCCGGCACCGCGCCCAGGGCGAACGGCTTCAGCGCCTCGATGGCCGCCGCGCTCGCCCCCGCCCCGCCCGCGCCGAACCCGTCGGCGACCGCGAGCAGCCGGGCGCCGGCGTACGCCGCGTCCTGGTTGGTCTCCCGCACCGCGCCGATGTCGGTGCCCGCCGCGTACCGGATCCCGAGCGTTCCCACCTGTGTCATGGCTTCCTCCGTCGACAGCTGGTCGATGAGGAAGGCCGCGAGAGCGCGCCGGGCCGCCGTCTCGGCCTCGACCTGCGCCCAGTACCCCCGGATCGCGGCGGCAGCCGCGCCGTCCTCCAGCGCGATCACCTCCGTGATCCGGGCGAGCGGCATCCCGATCCGCCGGAGCCAGGCCACCAGCCGGGCCGTCCGCGCCTGCGCCGGGTCGTAGTACCGGTAGCCGTTCACCGGGTCGACCAGGGCGGGCCGCAGCAGGCCCAGCTCGTCGTAGCGGCGCAGCGCCTTCGCGGACAGCCGGGACAGCCGGGCGAACGCCCCGATCGTCACCAGTTCCGCGCCGGGGCACCGCCCCTGCCCGTCGTCCGTCACCTCACGCCTCCTCATACCGGGCGGGGTCCCGCCCGGCACGCCCGATCCTTGGCCTTCCCCCGTGGAGAAGGTCAAGGATCGCCTGCGCAGGGGCGTGCGGGGACGCCGGTTCGACGACAGGCCCTAGTCCTCCCGCGTGTAGAAGTAGTAGTACGCGGCCAGCAGCATGCCCGCCCCGGTCAGCAGGCCCAGCACCGAGGCCGAGAGCACGCTCTTGCCGGACAGGCTGTAGAGGAAGCCGATCGAGCCGCCGAACAGCGCGCCGTAGGCGACCGCCCTCAGCTCGCGCGGCAGGCTGTTCTGTATCCGGCCCAGCCCGAAGCAGAGCACCGCGAGCACGGCTCCGGAGACGAGTCCGAGGGCCAGCTGTGTGCCGGTGAGCACACCGCCGCCGCGGACGATGGAGGTCGCGTACCAGCCGAGGACGATGCCCAGCGTGACGGGGACGGCCCAGGCGCGCAGGGAGGGGCGCTGGGTGCGCGCCCGGGTTCCGCGGGCCGGGACCGAAGCGTGTGCGGCCATGGCAGAGAGCTCCTTCCGTCGCCCCCGCTTTCCCTCCAGAGCACACCTGGTCGCGCCGCCCGGCAACTCGGATGGCGTACGGCCCGGGGCGCACCGACGTCATCCGGGATTCCCTGAAGAGGTGCGGACCTCATTCTCGGTGGCTCTCTCGGCGGCACTGCTGGTGCTGCTCGCCGTCCTGGTGCCGCTGAGCGCGCTGTCCGCCTGGGTCGATCTGGAGATCGACGACACGGACCGCTACGTGGCCGCGGTGGCGCCGCTCTCCTCGGACTCCGCCGTGCAGAACACCGTCGCCGAGCTGATCACCGACAGCGCGATGAAACAGATCGACGTCGGCCCCCTCCAGGACACCGTCCGCGACTTCCTGCACCAGGCCGTGCTGTCCTTCACCACCACCGACGCCTTCCGGGCCGCGTGGACCGCCGCCAACCGCACGGCGCACGAAACCGTCACCGCCGCGCTGGACGGGAAGAGCGGCGAGAGCGTCACCATCGACCTGGCGCCCGTGACGGAGAAGGTCAAGGAGAACCTGGTGGACAACGGGGTGCCGTTCGCCGACCAGGTCCCCGTGCAGCACACCGACATCCAGATCATCTCCGCCGACCGCGCGGACCAGCTGCGCCAGAGCTTCCGGTGGCTGCGGGCCGCCAGTGTGTGGCCGGCCGTCGGCACGCTGGTGTTCGTGCTGCTCGCGGTCGTCCTGGCCTGGGTGCGCGGCGGGCCGGGCCGCCGGGGCTCGGCGCTCGCCGCACTGACGGCCACCGCCGTGGCCGGGGCCGGCTTCGCGCTCGGCGCGCTGCTGCTGCGGGGGGTGCTCGCCGCGGCCCGCGACCGGGTGCTGGACGAGGTGCCGGGCAGCGACACCGATGCGGCGGCCGCGGTGTACGACGCGCTGACGGGCTCGCTGCGCACCACGGTGTGGATCGTCTTCGGCCTGGGCCTCGCGCTCGCCGTCTGCGCGGTGGCGGCCCGGATCTGGGCCCAGCGGGTGCTGCCCGTCCCGGCCGTCCCCGCCGGGGAGTGACCGGGCGGGGTGCGGGAGCCGGGGCCCGGCGCACGACGTGCGGGGGCGCCCGGCCCGGGGAAGAGTGGAGGGCGAGGGGCTGCCGGGGGCGACTGGGAGGTCTTCACGTATGCGAGCCATCGCCGTCAGCGCGCTCGGGGCCGAACCCGCACTGACCGAGGTCCCCAAGCCGGAACCCGGCCCCGGCGAGGTCCGGGTGCGGGTCGAGTACGCCTCCCTCAACCCGTGCGACCGGCAGCTCACGGACGGCGCCCCCGACACCCCGCCGGACGGTCTCGCCCCGCAGGTCTTCCCGCTGGTCGTCGGCGTCGACTTCGCCGGCCGGGTGGACATGATCGGCAGCGGCGACAACCGGTTCCGGGTCGGCGACCACGTCTTCGGCCGGACCGGCGGGCCGGCGGCGGGCGCCGGGACGTACGGCGACTACGTCTGCGTACCGCAGGACTCCGCTCTCACCCTCGTCCCGCGCGGGCTCGACGCCCGGACTGCCGCCGCGCTGCCCTCCGCCGGGATGGCCGCCGCACAGATCCTGGAGGCGCTGGGGCCGCGCGGCCACGACACCCTGCTGGTCGTCGGGGCGGCGGGCGGGGTCGGCAGCTGTCTGACCCAGCTCGCCCGGGCCCGGGACGTGCGTGTGATCGCGGCGGTGCGCGGCGACGAGCGGTCCCGGATGGGGTCGTTGGGCGCCGCCGCCACCGTCGACGTCGGCGAGGGCCCGCCGCACGACGCGGTCCGGGCGGCCTGCCCGGACGGCATCGACGCGCTGGCCGACCTGGCGTCCGCGACCCCTGAGGCGTTCGCCGGCCACGCGGCGGCGGTGCGCCCGGGCGGCATCGCGCTCTCCACCCGGGGCGTCGCTGCCGGGGCCGCGCTCCCCGGCGGTGTGCGCGGCCTCGACTTCCGGCTCGACCCGACCCCCGTCCTGCTTGACGTGCTGGCCGCCGGCGCGGCGGACGGGGTGCTGCGGGTCCCCATCGACATCGAACTCCCCCTGGAGAAGGCCCCGCAGGCCCTGGACCGCAACCGGGCCGGCGGGGCACGCGGCAAGACCGTCATCGTGCTGTGCGAGCACGGACACTGTTGAGAGGAATCCCATGGACGACCACGAGCGGGACCAGGAACGGGACATCATCGGCGGGATCGACGGACTCGTCGCGGAGGAACGCGCCCTGCGCGACCGCAGCGGCCGCGAACCCGGCCTGACCGCCGACGAGAAGGCGCGACTGCGTACGGTGGAGGTCCGGCTCGACCAGTGCTGGGACCTGCTGCGGCAGCGCCGCGCGCTGAGCGAGTTCGGCGAGGACCCCTCGCGGGCCCGGGTCCGCCCGGCCGACGAGGTCGAGGGCTACCGAGGCTGACAGCCGAACAGGGGAGGGCGCGTTGACCGGCGGCGAGACACCCGTCACCACGGCGGCGCAACGGCGGTCCATGCCGCCGGTCTGGCTGCGCTACGGACTGCGCCCGCAGCCCACCCCCGTCCCGTGGGCGGCCGTCGCCCGCGCCTCCGTGGCCCTGGCCGCCCCGCTCGCCGTCGGCTTCGCCGCCGACCGGCCGGTGTACGGGGCCCTGGCCTCGATGGGCGCGCTCTCCGGTGTGATCGGCGACACCGCCGACGCGTACCGGATGCGCATCCTCAACATCGCCGTGCCGCAGCTGTTCGGCGCGCTCGGCATCATGCTCGGCACCCTGGTGTACGGCACCGGCTGGGCGGCCGTCGCCGTGCTCACGGCCGTCGGCCTCGTCTCCGGGATGATCTCCACCATCGGGGCCGTCGCCTCCGTTTCGGGCCTGCTGCTCCTGCTCAACTCCGTGGTGGGCGCCGGGCTCCCGATGCCGGACCCCTGGTGGGTGGCGCCCCTGCTGCTGACGGTCGGCGGCCTGTTCGTCCTCGTCCTGACGCTGCTGGCCTGGCCGTTGCGCGGGAAGCTGCCGGAGCGGGTGGCGGTCGCGCGCACCTATCTCGCGGTCGCCGATCTGCTCGCCGCCGCCGGCACCCCGGCGTACGAGGAGAGGCGCCAGGCCGTCACCGAGTCCCTCAACACCTCCTACGACCTGGTCCTCGCCCGCCGCGCCCGCTACCACGGCCGCAGCGGCACCATGGTGCGGATGCTCTCCCAGCTCAACGTGGTGATCCCGCTGGTCGAGGCCGCGCCCGCCGTGCATGTGCGCCGCCGGCCGCTGTCCGAGGAGATCCCGGCGGCGGTCCGGGCCCTGGCCGAGGACATCTCGGAGGCCCGCACCGGCGGCGGCACACTCCGCCTCCCCGAACCGGCCTCGCCCGCCACCCGTGCCGTGGACAGCGCCCTGCGCCACGCCGCCGCCGTCGTGCACAAGGCCGACCCCGACCCGTACAACGTCGACGACCGGCTCGGCCGGCCCGCCGCGCTGCGGGTACGCGTGCGGCGGGCCACCCGCAACGTCCTGTTCTCCGGCCCCTCCTGGCGCTACGGGCTGCGCCTCGCGCTCTGCATCGGGCTGGCCCAGGCGCTGACCTCGCTGATCGACGTCCCGCGCTCCTACTGGGTGGCGCTGACCGTCACCTTCGTCCTGAAGCCCGACTTCGGCTCGGTGTTCTCCCGCGCCGTGCTGCGCGCGGTGGGCACGGCCGCAGGACTGGTGATCGCGGCGCCGGTGCTGGCGGAGGTGCCCCTCGGCTGGTGGGACGTGCCGGTGATGGTGCTGCTCGCCGCGCTGATCCCGGCGCTGACGGCGAAGGGGTACGCCTTCCAGACGGCCGCCATCACCCCGGTCATCCTGCTGCTGTCGGATCTGCTCAACCACCAGGGCGTGCACCTGGTCTGGCCGCGCTTCCTGGACAGCCTGATCGGCTGCGCGATCGTGCTGGTGGCCGGATATCTGCTGTGGCCGGAGAGCTGGCACAGCAGGATCGGACACCGGCTGGCCGACGCGGTGACGGACATCGCGGACTACGTGGCGTATGCGTTCGAGCCGGGCGGCGAGGGCGACCGGGCGGAACGGGTCCGGGCCAGGCGCCGCATCTACCGCGATCTGTCGTCCGTACGCTCCGAGTTCCAGCGCGCCCTGACCGAACCCCCGCCCACCGGCACCCGGGCCGCCGCCTGGTGGCCGCTGGTCGTCGCGGTGGAGCGCATCGTGGACGCCACGACGGCGGCCCGGGTACGCGTCAACCACGGGGCACCCGAACCGGAACCGGCCGAGGTGGCCGCGGTCAGCCGGCAGCTGCGCGAACTCGCGGACGGCCTGCGGGCGAGCGAGGTGCTGGTCGAGGTACGCGCCGAACTCCCGGGCGACGAGGACGGTGTACTGGCCCCGCTCCGTCAGGAGGTGGCCGCCGCCCGGGCCATCGCCTCGCCCTCGCCGTGACGCCCCGCCGTCACTCCTCGGGGCCGGGCCCCAGACCCCGCAGCCGGTCCATCTCGCGCCGGTCCCGCTTGGTCGGACGGCCCGCGCCCCGGTCCCGTACCGGAACCTGGATCGCGGCCTCGCGCGGCGGCGGGGGCGGGCTGTTGTCGATGAAGCACTCCGCCGCCACCGGCGGCCCGACCCGCTTCTTCACGATCTTCGACACGACGACGACCCGGTCCCGGCCCGCGTGCCGCAGCCGTACCTCGTCGCCGACGCGCAACGCCTGCGCGGGCTTGGCGCGCTCGCCCGCGACCTTCACATGTCCCGCACGGCAGGCGGCAGCGGCCTGCGCCCGCGTCTTCGTGAGCCGGACCGACCAGATCCAGACATCGACCCGCACGCTGCCCGCCGCCTGAGGAGCCTCACCGGAAACCATGGGTCCGACTCTAGGGCGTGCCGGCCAACTCGGCGGTGTCGCGGAGGAGGTGGGGACCGGGCATTCCTCGGCCACCGCGCAGGTCCAGGACTCGGTCCGGGCTCGGTTGCGGCTCAGTTGTCCCACAGGCGGGCCGTGCCGCCGAAGGGCCGGATCCGGCCGCTAACCTTACGTATCCGCCCTGGCCAGGGATCAATTCCCGCAGTACGGACATTCATCGCACCCAACTCACGCGAAAGGCCTCGCCCATGGGCATTCGGAGCTTGCTGCGCAAGGTGTTCGGCCGTGACCGCACGGAACAGGACGAGCCGGCCACGGCCACGGTCCCGCCCCAGGGCACCCGGGCCACGGAGTCGGAGTCGGTGGCGGTGGACGAGCCGATCGCGGAGAACGAGCCGGCGCCCGAGCCCGCCAAGGCCACGGCCACGGCCGCGTCCACCGCGTCCCGGACCGCGACGTCCACGACGGACGGCGACGGTTCGGCCGCCGCCGACCTGGTGGCCGCGGCCTTCGACAAGGCCGCCGCGCCCGCCCCCAGGACCGCCCCCACCGTCCCGGCCCAGGGCTCCGGCCCCCGCACGAAGGCCGCGGACCCGGAGCCGGTGGCCGCCGAACCGGTCGCCACGCCGGAACCGGTCACGGAAACGGTCGCCGAGCCGGTCGCAGCGCCGGAGCCGGTCGCGGAGACCGTCGCCGAGCCCGTCGCGGAAGCGGAACCCGTCGTGGAGCCGGTCGCCGAGCCGGAGCCCGTCGCGGCGGCCGAGATCGTGGCCCCCGAGCCCGTCGCCGCCGAGGCGCCCGTCACGGCGGCCGAGCCCGAGCCGATCACCATCGACATGGACCCCGAGCCGGAGCCGGTCGCGGAACCGCTCGCGGTGGCCGCGCCCGTCGCCGCGCCGGAGGCCCCCGTGGCGGAGCCCGTCGCGGAACCGGAGCCCGAACCGGAAGCCGTGCCGACCGCCGGGGCGGCCGCCGCGCCCGCCGGGAAGCCCGCCACGACGCTCGCCAAGGTCAAGGCGCGGGCGCCCGAGCTCGTCGGCCCGTACAAGGCCGCCCAGACCGCGCTGAAGGCACACGGGCTGACCGGGCTGCGCGCCACCGTCTACCTGGTCCTGGACCGCTCCGGCTCCATGCGCCCGTTCTACAAGGACGGCAGCGCCCAGCACCTGGGCGACCGCACCCTCGCCCTCGCCGCGCACCTCGACGAGAGCGCCACCGTCCAGGTCGTGTTCTTCTCGACCGACATCGACGGCACCGGCACGGTGGAGCTGGACGGTCACGAGGGCCGCATCGACACCCTGCACGCGGGCCTGGGCCGGCTCGGCCGGACGCACTACCACCGCGCCGTCGAGGAGGTCGTCGCGCACTACGAGAAGTCCGAGGCCACCGGCCCCGCGCTGGTCGTCTTCCAGACGGACGGTCCGCCGGACGCCAAGCAGGCCGCCCGCCAGGCACTGGCCGAGGCCGCACGGCTGCCGCTGTTCTTCCAGTTCGTCGCGTTCGGCGACGAGGACGCGAAGGGCTTCGACTTCCTGCGGAAGCTGGACGCCCCGAACGCCGGCTTCTTCCACGCGGGCCCGGCCCCCCGCGAGATCGCGGACGCCGCGTTCTACCGCGAGGTGCTCGCCGCGCTGCCCGCCTGGGCCGCCGACCGCGGAACGGCCGTCGGCGCCTGACCGGCCGGCAGGCGTACGGTCACGGCGAGCCCGCCCTCCGGGCCCGGCACCGCCGTGACCGTACCCCCGTGCGCCAGCGCGATGGACCGCACGATCGACAGGCCGAGACCCGAGCCGGGCCCCATCCGGTCCCGCCCCTCGCCCCGGCGGAACGGCTCGAACAGGCCCGGTATGTCCGCCGCTTCCACCACCGGACCGGTGTTGCGCACCTCCAGCAGCGCCCCGCCGCCGGCCGCCGTCAGCGACACCTCCACCCGCCCGCCCGGCACGTTGTACGTCACCGCGTTGGCCAGCAGATTGGCCACCAGCCGGGCCAGCAGCAGCCGGTTCCCGAGCATCCGGCAGTGCGTGGTGTCCAGCCGCACCCCCGGGTGACGGGCCGCCTCCTCCGCCACCACATGGGCCAGGTCCACGTCCTCCTGCTCGCCCGTGGCAAGCCCGCGCTCGCTGCGCGCCAGCACCAGCAGCCCCTCGATGAGCCGTTCGCTGCGCCGGTTGTTGTCCAGGAGCGTCTGCCGCGTCCGTACGAGATCGTCCGGTGTCGGATCGTCCAGCCCGACCTGGATCGCCGCCCGCTGGGTCGCCAGCGGGGTCCGCAGCTCGTGCGAGGCGTTGGCGATGAACCGCCGCTGGCTGTCGAAGGCCTTCTCCAGCCGGGCGAGCAGCGCGTCGAGCGTGTCGCCCAGCTCCTTGAGCTCGTCGTCGGGACCGGAGGAGGCGATCCGTTCGTGCAGCGTGTGCTCGGAGAGCCGGCGCGCCTTGGCCGTCATGATGTGGACAGGACGCAGCACCCGCCCCGCCGTCCACCAGCCGACACCGACCGCGAAGGCCGTCATCACGAGCAGCGCGGCCGCCGACCAGATGAGCAGCTGGTGGCCCGCCGCGTCGCTGACATGGTCGGTGAGGTCGTACACGGTCGGCGGCCCGAGCCGGTGGCGCGTGACGAGCGGGCCGTTGACCACATAGCCGGGCTGGGCCACCACGGCGGTGGCGGCGATGGCGCGCGCCTGCGAGTCCGTACCGGCCCGGGAGGCCAGGTTGACGGTGGCGAGCAGGGCCGTACCGAGCACCAGGAACACCCCGCCGTAGACGAGGGCGATCCGGGTCCTGATCGTGGAGTGCGGCAGCCGGGCCGGCCTCTTCACAGCGCGTACCCCACGCCCTGCACGGTGCGGATCAGGGCCGGTTCACCGAGTTTCCCGCGCAGCTTGCTCATGCAGACCCGGACGGCTCCGGTGAAGGGATCGGCGTTGGCGTCCCAGGCCCGCTCCAGCAGCTCCTCCGCGCTGACCGTCCCGCCGTCGGCCTCCAGCAGCAGCTGGAGCACGGTGAACTCCTTGGGCGAGAGGTCCAGCTCGCGCCCGTCCCGGGTCGCGGTACGGCGCACGGTGTCGAGCCGGATGCCGTACCGCACCAGCTGCGGGGGTACGGGACGGGCGCTGCGCCGCCGCAGGGCGCGGACCCGCGAGACCAGTTCGGGGAATTCGAAGGGCTTGCTCAGATAGTCGTCCGCGCCCAGGTCGAGGCCGGAGACCCGGTCCTCCATGGACCCGGCGGCGGTCAGCATGAGGATCCTGGTGCGGGAGCCGGAGGCGACCAGACCGCGCGCCACGTCGTCGCCGTGCACCCGGGGCAGGTCGCGGTCCAGGACGACGACGTCGTAGTCGTGCAGCCCCAGATAGGCCTGGGCGGCATCACCGCTGTACACCGTGTCGACGGCGAACCCGGCCCGCCGCAGCCCGGTGGCGACCAGCTCCGCCAGGATCTCCTCGTCCTCGGCGACCAGTACCCGCATCGTGATGTCCCCTGCCTCGTGCATGCGCGTCCACTCCCTCCCAGGATGCGTCTTTGTTACCGGAAGGGATGTTTCGCAAAGCTCTCCGCGCCCCCGGCCCGCGCTCACCGGTGCGAACGGGCCCTCCGGGGGCCGTTAGGATTTCGACCATGGCGGCCACTGGATCCGAGAAGCAGGGGGGCGACGGCATGAAGAGTTTCTACGTGTCGACCCCCATCTATTACGTCAACGACGCTCCTCACCTGGGCCACGCCTACACGACCGTCGCAGGCGACGTGCTCACGCGCTGGCACCGCCAGCGCGGCGAGAAGGTGTGGTACCTCACCGGCACGGACGAGCACGGTCAGAAGATCATGCGCACGGCCGAGGCGAACGACGTCACACCCCAGGCGTGGTGCGACAAGCTCGTGGAGGAGGCCTGGAAGCCCCTCTGGGAGCACCTGAACATCGCCAACGACGACTTCATCCGTACGACGGAGAAGCGGCACACCGACCGTGTGCAGGAGTTCGTGCAGGACCTGTACGACAAGGGCGAGATCTACAAGGGCGGCTACGAGGGCCCGTACTGCGTGGGCTGCGAGGAGTACAAGCTCCCCGGCGACCTCATCGAGGACGAGGACGGCGTGAAGCTGTGCGCCGTCCACAAGAAGCCGGTGGAGATCCTCAAGGAGGAGAACTACTTCTTCAAGCTGAGCGACTACGGCCCGAAGCTGCTGGAGTTCTACGCGGCCAACCCCGGCTTCATCCAGCCCGAGTCGGCCCGCAACGAGGTCCTTAACTTCGTGAAGCAGGGGCTCCAGGACCTGTCGATCTCCCGCTCCACGTTCGACTGGGGCGTCCCGGTGCCGTGGGACGACAAGCACGTCATCTACGTATGGGTCGACGCCCTGCTCAACTACGCCACCGCGGTCGGCTACGGCGCCAACCAGGAGAAGTTCGACGGCACGTTCCCGGCGGACGTGCATCTGGTCGGCAAGGACATCCTGCGCTTCCACGCGGTGATCTGGCCCGCGATGCTGATGGCCCAGGGCCTGCCGCTGCCGGGCAAGGTCGCGGCCAACGGCTGGCTGATGGTCGGCGGCGAGAAGATGTCGAAGTCGAACCTGACGGGCATCAAGCCGCAGGACCTGACCTCGCACTTCGGCGTGGACGCCTACCGCTGGTACTTCCTGCGGGCGATCGCCTTCGGCAGCGACGGCTCGTTCTCCTGGGAGGACTTCACCGCCCGCTACACCTCCGAGCTGGCCAACGACTACGGCAACCTGGCCTCGCGGCTGGCGGCGATGGTCGGCAAGTACTACGGCGGCGCGCTGCCCGGGGCCACGGCGTCGGGCGAGGCGGAGGACGCGGTCCGCGCGGGTCTTGCCGAGGCCGTCGCCGAGGCCGATCTGAAGATCGGCGAGGAGCTGGACTTCCAGGCGGGCATCCTGGCGATCTTCGACTTCGTGAAGCAGGTCAACGGCTACATCACGGAGCAGGAGCCGTGGAAGGTCGCCAAGGACGAGTCGCCGGAGGGCCGGGCCCGTCTCGCGACGATCCTGTACACGGCCGCCGAGGCGCTGCGCGGGGTCGCGGTCCTGCTGAACCCGGTGATGCCGGAGACCTCGCAGAAGCTGTGGGAGTCGCTGGGCGCCGAGGAGTCGCTGGGCGCGCTGTCCGGCCAGCTCGTGCAGGAGGCCGCCGACTGGGGGCGGCTGCCGGCGGGCGCGACGGTGACGAAGGGCGCGGTGCTGTTCCCGCGCCTGGAGGAGAAGCCCGCGTAACGCGAGAGGTACGGGAAGGGGCCGGAACCGCAGGACGGGTTCCGGCCCCTTCGCCGTGCCCGGTCCTCAGCGGCTCAGATACGCGGCGTCGCCCATCACGATGACGGGCTCCTGGGCCGGATCGAGCAGGGTCAGCAACTGCTCCATCCGGTCCTCGGTGACCGAGACACAGCCCTGGGTGGGGCCGCCGTGGTCCACGTGGATCCAGATGCCGCCGCCGCGCTCCTCGCCGAGGGGGCGGGTGTGGTCCAGCGGGGAGGTGCCGGGGAGGCGGTTGTAGTCGATCGCGATGACGTAGTCGAAGGAGCCCTCCAGCGGCTCACCGTGGAAGCCCTCGCCCGTCACGGCGAAGTCCGGGCTCTGGTCGTACGGGAAGGCCGTGGCCGGAGGGTCGAGGCGGCCGCCCGCCGCGGTCAGCGTGAAGACCCCGACGGGTGAGCGCAGATCGCCCACCCAGTGCTCCTGGGTCCAGCCGTTCAGCGCGTTGTGGGCGGGCCAGGGCGCGAGGGCGGGCCGCCAGTCCCCGGTGGGGCCGTCCCGGGTTTAGAGGACGGCCGTCGACCGGTTGGAGTCGGCCGACTCACCGGTGACCACGAACGCCTGCCGGGCGCCGGGCGGGATCGCCGCCCTGGTCCCCGGACCCAGCCCCGGGATCTCCCGGGGCGGCGCGGGCGGCGGCGGGGTGGCCGGCGCGGCGGCGGCCCCGGGCGGGCCCGGCACGCCGGTGGCGCCGCCGCCCTTCGTGGTGACACGGCCGGCCCCCGAACCGGCGATGCCGCCCTCCCCGCACCCGGCCAGCAGCACGAGCAGGAGGAGGGCGCAGACGACGTACGGCGGGCGCAGCGGGACGCGCGGGGGTGGCACGGGCACGGGGTTGGCTCCTCAGCAGTCGGGGCGAAGCCGCAGGGCTTGTGCGGACCCGGCCGGTCCACCGCACCGATGTCGCCCAGCCAGTCTTTGCCGCTGCCGGGGCCGGCCAATCCGGCCCCGGGGCCACCCGGGTGTACCCGTTCAGGTGATTCGTGTACTTGTATGCGCGCAGCCATTTGTCTGCCCGGGACACGAAACAGCCCCCGGCCGGTGGCCGGGGGCTGTTTCACGTGAAACCCGATGAGCGCGCCCACCAGGCGCGTCGGGCTACTTCTCGGTGGCGTCCTTCGCGGGCGCGGCCGGCTTGCGGAGCTGGATGTTCAGCTCACGCAGGCGGGTCTCGTCCAGCACCGTGGGCGCGCCCATCATCAGGTCCTGGGCGTTGCCGTTGAGCGGGAAGGCGATGGTCTCGCGGATGTTGGGCTCGTCGGCCAGCAGCATCACGATGCGGTCGACGCCCGGGGCGATGCCACCGTGCGGCGGGGCGCCGAGGCGGAAGGCGCGGAGCATGCCCGCGAACTCGTGCTCGACGGTCTCGCGGTCGTAACCGGCGATCTCGAACGCCTTGAGCATCAGCTCGGGCTCGTGGTTACGGATGGCGCCGGAGGACAGCTCGATGCCGTTGCAGACGATGTCGTACTGCCAGGCGAGGATGTCCAGCGGGTCCTTCTCCTCCAGGTCCTTCAGGCCGCCCTGGGGCATCGAGAAGGGGTTGTGCGAGAAGTCGATCTTGCCGGTGTCCTCGTCCTTCTCGTACATCGGGAAGTCGACGATCCAGCAGAACCGGAAGACGCCCTCCTCGAAGTGGCCGGCCCGCTTGGCTGCCTCGACACGGACGACGGACATGATCTTGGAGACCTCGTCGAACTCCCCGGCGCCGAAGAACACGGCGTGGCCCGGGACGAGCGAGAGCCGCTCGGTGAGCGTCTTGATGTCGGTCTCGGTGAGGAACTTGGCGATCGGCCCTGCCAGCTTGCCGTCCTCGCCGACGCGGACCCAGGCGAGGCCCTTGGCGCCGTGCTCGACGGCGTACTCACCGAGGCCGTCGAAGAACTTGCGGGACTGGCCCGCGGTGTCCGGCACCGGAAGCGCGCGGACGTGCTTGCCGGCGAACGCCTTGAACTCCGAGTCCGCGAAGACGTCGGAGATGTCGACGAGCTCCAGCTTGGCGCGCAGGTCCGGCTTGTCGTTGCCGTACTTCAGCATCGACTCGCGGAACGGGATGCGCGGGAACGGCGAGGTGACGTGGCGGCCGTTGCCGAACTCCTCGAAGAGCTCGGTCATGAGCTTCTCGATCGGGCGGAAGACGTCCTCCTGCTCGACGAAGGACATCTCGACGTCGAGCTGGTAGAACTCGCCGGGCGAACGGTCGGCGCGGGCGTCCTCGTCGCGGAAACAGGGCGCGATCTGGAAGTAGCGGTCGAAGCCCGAGATCATCAGCAGCTGCTTGAACTGCTGCGGGGCCTGCGGCAGCGCGTAGAACTTGCCGGGGTTCAGCCGGGACGGGACGACGAAGTCACGGGCGCCCTCGGGGGAGGTCGCGGTGAGGATCGGCGTCGCCATCTCGTTGAAGCCGAGGGCCACCATCTTGGCGCGGATCGAGGCGATGACGGCGGAGCGCAGCATGATGTTGCGGTGCATGCGCTCGCGGCGCAGGTCCAGGAAGCGGTACTCCAGGCGCCGCTCCTCGTTGACCCCGTCCTCGGCGTTGATCGTGAAGGGCAGCGGGGCGGCCTCGCCCAGCACCTCGGCCTCGGTGACCTCGATCTCGATCTCGCCGGTCGGGAGCTCCGGGTTGACGTTGTCGGCGCCGCGGGCGGAGACCTTGCCGTCGATCCGTACGACGGTCTCCTTGGTCAGCTTCGCCAGGGCGTCGTTGCCGGGGGTGCCGGGGCGGGCGACGAGCTGCACCAGGCCGTAGTGGTCGCGCAGATCGATGAAGAGGATGCCACCCAGGTCTCGGCGATTGTGCAGCCAGCCGCTCAGCCGGACGTCGGTGCCGACGTCAGAGGCGCGGAGCTCGCCGCAGGTGTGGGACCTGTACCGATGCATCGTCGTTCATCCAGTCTTCGCGGTTGGGGTGGATTCAGCCACCCCAGGCTACCGCCCGCGACCGCACCGTTTCATTGCCATTGTCCGCGTCAAGATCGTCGGTGGCCCACCGGCCCTGCCCCGCACGCGCATGCCGGTTTAAAGTGGGGCAATGCGCACCGAGGATGTCCTGGCCGCGACCGCGACCGGACTTTGGCGCTGGGACAACAGAGCCGGCACCGTCACGCTCGACGCGGAAGCGGCCCGGCTGCTGGAGCTGCCCGCCGAGGCCGGTGTCCACCGCGAGTCGGAGGTCCGCTCCCGCTTCCACCCGGTCGACTGGAACGAGATCTACGCGGTGATCAGCCTCGCGGTCGCCGAGGACACGGTCGCGGAGACCAGGCTGCGGGTCGTGGACCGCGGGGGCCGGGTGCTGCGGACCGTGCGCAGTCGCTCCAAGCCGCTGCCGGCCGACGCGGAGAGCGGGGCGTACTGCATCGTCGGCACCCTCCAGGAGGTCACCAAGGCGCAGCCCGGCACCGGCGGGGCGCACACGACGGTCACCGGCGACTGGCGGCGTTCGCGCGAGGCGTTCCTGCTGGACGCGGGACGGGCCCTGGCCGAGGCCCGCTCGACCACGGAGGTGCTGCGCGTCGCCTACTCGCTGTCCATGCCCGGCTTCTCCCCGGACGGTCTCGCGGTCTTCGGGGTCGCGGGCGAGCGGCTGACCATGGTCGGCCAGCACGGGCACAACATGGGCGACGAGAGCCCCTTCACGGACATGCCGCTGGAGACGGACTACCCGGCCACCGAGGTCGTGCGGACGGGGCGGGCGATCTATCTGCCGACGCCCGACGACTACCGCGAGCGCTACCCCGCCACCTGGCCGCTGGCCCGCCGGTTCGGACGCCGCTCCTGGGCCTTTCTGCCGCTGATCGTGGCCGGGCGCACGATGGGCACCTGGATGGCCGGGTTCCGTCATCCGGTCTCGTTCTCGCCGGACGAGCGGTCCGTGCTGACCACCGTGGCCCGCATGCTCGCCCAGGCCCTGGCCAGGGCGGGGATCGCCGAGACCGAGCGGGAGCTCTCCCAGGGCCTCCAGCGTTCGATGATGCCGTCCCTGGGCCCGGACATCCCGGGGATGACGGTGGCCGCCCGCTATGTCCCGACCGGCGGCGGGCTCCAGGTCGGCGGCGACTGGTACGACATGATCCCGCTGCCCAACGGCCGCATCGCCCTCGTCATCGGCGACGTCCAGGGCCACGACGTGCGAGCGGCGGGGCTGATGGGCCAGCTGCGCATCGCCCTGCGCGCGTACGCCTCCGAGGGGCACCGCCCGGACGCGGTGCTCTCGCGCGCCTCGCGCTTCCTGTCCGGGCTCACCGACGCGTACGAGGACGACGAGGAGGCGGGGGCCCGCTTCGCGACCTGCCTGTACGCGGAGACGGACCCCGAGACCGGCGTCCTGGAGATCGCCCGCGCCGGGCACCCCGACCCCGTGCTGATGACCCCGGACGGGACCGCCGTCATCCGGCAGACCGCCGGCGGGCTGCCGCTCGGCATCGAGGCGGACACGGACTATCCGACGACCCGGGTCACGCTGGAGCCAGGCGAGACGATCATGCTGTGCACGGACGGGCTGATCGAGACCGGCGGCCACGACCTGGCGACGGGCTGGGTGCGGCTGCGGCCGGTCCTGGAGCGGCACACCGACGATCTGGAGAAGCTCGCGGACGCGCTCGTCCAGGCCGTGCACGGGCCCGCCTCGCACTACACGACCGGGCCGCTCGCCGACCGGCGCGAGGACGACGTCGCGGTGCTGCTGCTGCGCCGCGAGGGTCCCACCGCGCACCGGGCCGCGCCCCGGCGGACCGCGCTGACCATCGCCCAGGCCGAGCCCGAGCGGATCTCGGCGGCCCGCCGCCAGCTGCGGGAGCTGCTGCACGACTGGGCGGACCCGGAACAGGTGGACGCCGCCGAGCTGCTGCTCTCCGAGATGGCCACGAATGTCCTGGTGCACACCGACGGCGACGCGCTGATGGTCGCGCAGGCCACCGGGGAGCAGGGGGATCGGCGGCTGCGGGTGGAGGTGTCCGACGGCAGCGACGAGCTCCCGCACAAGCGGCGGCCCGGCGAGATGGCGTCCAGCGGGCGCGGCCTGGTGCTGATGGAGATGCTCGCCCACGCGTGGGGCGTGGACCCCCGGGGCGCGGGAAAGTCGATCTGGTTCGAGCTGCACGAGGCGGCGGGGACGGACCCGGACGGCCTCCGGGCCCCGGGCCTCTAGGGCGTGTCGTCAAACTGGTGTCGTTGCCCGAAGGGCGGCCGGGCGGCGTCAGGTGCGTGCTCTCGGCGTGCCGGCCCCAGGCCCCTGTACTGGACGTACCGGGGTCTGGGGCCGGTGCGGCGAGAGTGCGTGCATGGCGTCGCCCGGCAGACGCCAGTTTGACGACACGCCCTAGGGCGTGTCCGGCTCGGCGGGGGCTTGCGGCGCTCCCCGGCCGCGCAGCTCGCCCAGGATGCCGAAGGCCGCCGCGCACATCGGGACCGCGAGCAGCATCCCCAGCAGGCCCGCCACACTGGCACCCGCCGTCAGCGCGATCATGATCATGGCCGGGTGCATCTGGACCGTACGGCTCTGGATCATCGGCTGCAGGATGTGGCCCTCCAGCACCTGGACGGCCAGCACGACCCCGAGCGCCCAGAGCGCGATCACGAACCCCCGGTCGGCGAGCGCGACCAGGACGGCGACAGCGCCGGAGATGAAGGCCCCGAGATAGGGGATGTAGGCGCCGACGAGGACCAGCGCGCCGAGCCCGACCGCGCCGGGCACCCGCAGGATCAGCAGTCCGACCGTGATGCAGACGGCGTCGATGAGCGCGATGAACGTCGTCCCGCGCATGAAGCCCTCGACGGCCTCGAAGGCGCGCCGCCCCATCGCCTCGACAAGATCGCCGGTGCCGCGCGGGGCGACGGTGTGCGCGAGGTGCACGGCCCGGTCGGAGTCGCGCAGGAAGAAGAAGGTCAGCAGCAGCGCGAGGACGCTGGTGGCGATGAGCGAGCCGACCAGGCTGATGCCGGTGAGGAGCCCGCCCGCCGCGCTCGCGCCGAACTTCTCGACGAGCTTCTGGGCGTTGGCCGTGAGGTCGTCGACATTGGTGCCGTCGGCGATCCCGAAGTGGTCGATGACCCACTGTCCGGCGTCCTTGAGCGACTGGACGATCTGGTCGCCGGTGTCGACGAGCGCGGTGACGACGATGTAGCCCGCCCCGCCGACCACGGCGACGAGCAGGGCGCAGGTGAACCCGGCGGCGATGGAGCGGTTCACCCCGTGGGCGGTCATCCGGCGGTGGACGGGGCCGAGCAGCGCCGTACCGAGCAGGGCGAGCAGCACGGGGGTCAGGGCGGTCTTCAGGACGATGCACAGCCAGATCAGGACGGCGGCGACACCGGCGACCAGCAGGGCGACACCGCACCAGGCGGCTGTCCGCCGGGCGCCTTCGGGCAGGAGTGGCTCGCGGGTCTGCACCCCCTCAGCCGATCATGCCCGAGGGGGTGGTGTCCCGCCCGCGCCGCCGTACGAGTGACGCTCCGTCATACGGCGGCGGGGCTCACATGCCGTGGACGGCGGGCACGGTGCCGAGGCGGCCGGCCTGGAAGTCCTCGAAGGCCTGCTTCAGTTCGGCCTGGCTGTTCATCACGAACGGCCCGTAGTGCGCCATCGGCTCCCGGATGGGACGCCCGCCCAGGAGGACGACCTCGAGGTCGGGGGTGTGGCCGTCCTGCTGCTCGTCCGCGCGGACGGTCAGCGAGGAGCCGGTGCCGAAGACCGCGGTCTGGCCCATGTGGACGGGCCGGCGCTCCTGGCCGGCTGTGCCGCGCCCTGCGAGCACGTACGCGAGGCCGTTGAAGTCCTCGCGCCACGGCAGCGTCACCTCGGCGCCGGGGCGCACGGTGGCGTGGATCATCGTGATGGGGGTGTGGGTGATGCCCGGGCCCTCGTGGCCGTCGAGCTCGCCCGCGATCACCCGGAGCAGCGCGCCGCCGTCGGGGGAGGCGAGCAGCTGGACCTGGCCACCGCGGATGTCCTGGTAGCGGGGGGCCATCATCTTGTCGGCCTTGGGCAGGTTCACCCAGAGCTGGAGGCCGTGGAAGAGGCCGCCGGACATGACGAGGGACTCCGGCGGCGCCTCGATGTGGAGCAGGCCGGAGCCGGCCGTCATCCACTGGGTGTCGCCGTTGCCGATGGTGCCGCCGCCGCCGTTGGAGTCCTGGTGGACGAAGGTTCCGTCGATCAGGTACGTCACGGTCTCGAAGCCGCGGTGGGGGTGCCAGGGGGTGCCCTTCGGCTCCCCGGCGGCGTACTCCACCTCACCCATCTGGTCCATCATGATGAACGGGTCGAGGTACTTGTAGTTGATCCCCGCGAACGCGCGGCGGACGGGGAAGCCCTCCCCCTCGAACCCGCTCGGCGCCGTGGTCACGGCGAGCACGGGACGGGCGGCGGCGTCGCCGGAGGCGGCGACCTTGGGCAGGGTCAGCGGGTTTTCGACGGTCACTGCGGGCATGCGAGCCACCTCCGGGGGACTGTTCTTGAACCAATTTAGTTGAATGGTGAACATCCTGCAAGGCGGCTTCCATTCCCGCGCCGCTCCCCGGCAGCGCGAAGGGGCCCGTAC
This sequence comes from Streptomyces sp. ITFR-16, assembly GCF_031844705.1. Classification (NCBI taxonomy): domain Bacteria; kingdom Bacillati; phylum Actinomycetota; class Actinomycetes; order Kitasatosporales; family Streptomycetaceae; genus Streptomyces; species Streptomyces sp. ITFR-16. The sequence continues at coordinate 4,182,071 of NZ_CP134609.1, read as the reverse complement.
CGAGAGCGGTACGGGCCCCTTCACGCAGGCCGGCGGGGTCGCGCTAGCCGTACATACGGCGCATCGCGAAGTCGACCATCTGCTCGACGGCCTTGGCGTCGAAGACCATCCGGTGCTCGCCCTCCATGTCCAGGACGAAGCCGTAGCCGGTGGGCAGCAGGTCGATCACCTCGGCGCCGGTGATCACGAAGTACTTGGACTCCTTGCCGGCGTAGAGCCGCAGCTCCTTGAGGGTGGTGAACATCGGGATCACCGGCTGCTGCGTGTTGTGCAGCGCCAGGAAGCCCGGGTTGTCACCGCGCGGGCAGTAGACCTTCGACGTCGCGAAGATCTGCTGGAAGTCCTCGGCGGACAGCGAGCCGGTCGTGAAGGCCCGTACCGCGTCGCCCAGCGAGGGCGGCGAGGGTTCGGGATACAGCGGCTGCTCGCCGTAGCCGCCACCCATCGGCTGCTGTGCGCCCTGGTTCTGGTCGTAGCCGTACATGGGGCAAAGAGTAATCGGACACATCTATGCCTTGAGGGGTTGCGTCTTATTACTGACGGGTAGCATCATCGTAGGGGTCAGGTGATACGTCCGGGCCACCCCTCCACGGGGCGCTGCGCGCCACTGCTATTGATTACGGAGCCTTCCCATGGGGCACTACAAGTCGAATCTCCGCGACATCGAGTTCAACCTCTTCGAGGTCCTCGGGCGCGACAAGGTGTACGGCACCGGACCGTTCGCGGAGATGGACGTCGAGACCGCGAAGAGCATCCTCGACGAGATCGCCCGCCTCGCGGAGAACGAGCTCGCCGACTCCTACGCCGACGCCGACCGCAACCCGCCGGTCTTCGACCCCGAGACCAACACCGCACCGGTCCCGGACACCTTCAAGAAGTCGTACCAGGCCTTCATGGACTCCGAGTACTGGCGCCTGGGCCTCCCCGAGGAGATCGGCGGCACCACCTCGCCGCGCTCCCTGATCTGGGGTTACGCGGAGCTGCTGCTCGGCGCCAACCCGGCCGTGTGGATGTACTCCTCGGGCCCGGCGTTCGCCGGCATCCTCTTCGAGGAGGGCAACGAGGCGCAGAAGAAGGTCGCCGAGATCGCCGTCGAGAAGCAGTGGGGCTCGACGATGGTGCTGACCGAGCCGGACGCCGGCTCCGACGTGGGCGCGGGACGGACGAAGGCCGTCGAGCAGGAGGACGGCTCCTGGCACATCGAGGGCGTGAAGCGCTTCATCACCTCGGGCGAGCACGACATGTCCGAGAACATCCTCCACTACGTGCTGGCCCGCCCCGAGGGCGCGGGACCCGGCACCAAGGGCCTCTCGCTCTTCCTCGTCCCGAAGTTCCACTTCGACTGGACCACCGGCGAGCTGGGCGAGCGCAACGGCGTGTACGCGACCAACGTCGAGCACAAGATGGGCCTCAAGGCGTCCAACACCTGCGAGATGACGTTCGGCGACCAGCACCCCGCCAAGGGCTGGCTGATCGGTGACAAGCACGACGGAATCCGCCAGATGTTCCGCATCATCGAGTTCGCCCGCATGATGGTCGGCACGAAGGCCATCGCCGCGCTCTCCACCGGCTACCTCAACGCGCTGGAGTACGCCAAGGAGCGCGTCCAGGGCACCGACCTGTCGCAGTTCATGGACAAGACGGCCCCCAAGGTCACCATCACGCACCACCCCGACGTGCGCCGCTCGCTGATGACGCAGAAGGCCTACGCCGAGGGCATGCGCTCCCTGGTGCTCTACACCGCCTCCGTCCAGGACGCGATCCAGGAGAAGGAGGCCGCCGGCGAGGACGCCAAGACGCTGCACGGCCTCAACGACCTGCTGCTCCCGATCGTGAAGGGCTACGGCTCCGAGAAGTCGTACGAGCAGCTGGCGCAGTCGCTCCAGACGTTCGGCGGCTCCGGGTACCTCCAGGAGTACCCGATCGAGCAGTACATCCGTGACGCCAAGATCGACACGCTGTACGAGGGCACCACGGCCATCCAGGGCCAGGACTTCTTCTTCCGGAAGATCGTCCGCGACCAGGGCGCCTCGCTCAACGCGCTCTCCGAGGAGATCAAGAAGTTCCTCGCGGGCGCCCAGGGCAACGAGGAGCTGGCCGGTTCGCTGGACCACCTCGCGAAGGCCGCCGTGGACCTGGAGGCGATCGTCGGCACGATGATCACCGACCTCACCGCGACCGGCGAGGACGTCAAGAACATTTACAAGGTGGGCCTCAACACCACGCGCCTGCTGCTGGCCTCCGGCGATGTCGTCGTCGGTTACCTGCTGCTCAAGGGCGCGGCCGTGGCCGCCGAGAAGCTGCCGACCGCCTCCGCCAAGGACGTCGCCTTCTACCAGGGCAAGATCGCCGCCGCGAAGTTCTTCGCCGCGAACGTCCTGCCGGGTGTCGGCGCCGAGCGCGCGCTCGCCGAGGCCGTCGACAACTCCCTGATGGAGCTGGACGAGGCCGCGTTCTAAGGGATTTCGGCCCCTCTGATCCACCCCGCACCGCCGTCCGGAGACGTCTTCGGGCGGCGGTGCTGTCGTACCCCCTCCCTATGATCGGAACCACCGACGAGGGGGAGGCCGGCATGAGCCGTCCGGGCAAGCGGTGGTACGTACGGGGCGTGGCGGCAGGGGCCGCGGCGCTGATGCTCGCGGGCTGCGGGGGCGGCGGGGACGGGGACGGGGGCGCCGCGAAGGCGCTCACGAAGGCGGAGGTCGCCTCGGTGCTGCCCGACGCGAAGGCCATGCCGGGCTGGCGGACCCAGCTGGCGCCCGAAGCCCGGAAGCCGGCCCCGGAGTATCCGCCGACGGTCTGCCTGGCGAAGGACAGCAAGAAGCGCGCGGCGGCCTGCGGGAAGATCACCTACTGGGGCGTCTCCGGCTATGTGCGCAAGCCCGACGGCACGTCGCTCAACTTCTGGGTGCTCGCCTACAAGGAGGCGAAGGAGGCCGGCACCGCCTACGACGCGCTCGCCGAGTACTACGGCGGCGACCGGGTCGGCCCGGACGCACAGCCGGTGGAGATCGGCGAGTTGGGCGACGAGCGCGAGTCCCACCGCGCCGCGACGGGCACGATGGGCGGCCCGGCCACCATCACCCAGCTCCGGGTCGGGACGACCGTGCTCGGGGTCAGCAGCGGCAACCAGGGCGCGAAGACCTTCACCGACCAGGAGGTCAAGGCGGTCGCCGGCCTGTTCGCCGAGCGGGCCCGTCAGGCGCAGAACGGCGAGAAACCGACCTCGGCACTGACCGGACAGTAGCCCTGCGTCACCGGTGGGCGACGGTGAATCCTGCGGGCCGGGTCTGGTTACAGTGAAGAACATGAGTTCCTCCCTCCGCTTCGACCGCGGGCACACCGACGATCTGATGGCCTTCCTGATGGCTGCCCCCTCCCCGTACCACGCCGTGGCGGCCGCCGCGGCGAGGCTGGAGAAGGCCGGCTTCCGGCAGGTCGAGGAGACGGCGGCCTGGGACGGGACCGCGGGCGGGAAATACGTGCTGCGCGGCGGCGCGATCGTCGCCTGGTACGTGCCGGAGGGCGCCGCGGCGCACACCCCGTTCCGGATCGTCGGCGCACACACCGACTCCCCGAACCTGCGGGTGAAGCCGCTGCCCGACACCGGTGCCCACGGCTGGCGCCAGATCGCCGTGGAGGTCTACGGCGGCACGCTCCTCAACACCTGGCTGGACCGTGACCTCGGGCTCGCCGGTCGCATCACCCTGCGTGACGGCACCCACCGGCTGGTGAACGTGGACCGGCCACTGCTGCGCGTCCCGCAGCTGGCCGTGCACCTGGACCGGTCGGCCAACACCGAGGGCCTCAAGCTCGACCGCCAGAAGCACATGCAGCCCATCTGGGGCCTCGGGGACGTCGAGGAGGGCGACCTCATCCGGTTCGTCGCCGAGGAGGCCGGGGTCGACGCCGAGGACGTCACCGGCTGGGACCTGATGCCGCACCCCGTCGAGGCGCCGTCCTATCTGGGCCGCGACCGCGAGCTGGTGGCGGGCCCGCGCATGGACAACCTGCTCTCGGTGCACGCGGCGACCGCCGCGCTGGCCGCCGTCGCCGCGCAGCCCGACGCCGAACTCCCGTACATCCCGGTGGTGGCCGCCTTCGACCACGAGGAGAACGGCTCGCAGTCCGACACCGGCGCGGACGGCCCGCTGCTCGGCACGGTCCTGGAGCGCTCGGTGTTCGCCCGCGGCGGTACGTACGAGGACCGGGCCCGCGCCTTCGCCGGGACCGTCTGCCTCTCCTCCGACACCGGCCACGCGATCCACCCCAACTACGGGGAGCGGCACGACCCGACGCACCACCCGGTCGTCAACGGCGGACCGATCCTCAAGGTCAACGTCAACATGCGGTACGCCACCGACGGCAGCGGCCGGTCCGTGTTCGCCGCGGCCTGCGAGAAGGCGGGCGTGCCGTGGCAGACGTTCGTCTCCAACAACGCGATGCCGTGCGGCACGACGATCGGCCCGATCACCGCGGCCCGGCACGGCATCCAGACGGTCGACATCGGGGTGGCCATCCTGTCGATGCACAGCGCCCGTGAGCTGTGCGGCGCCGACGACCCGTATCTGCTGGCCAACGCACTGGCCTCGTTCCTGGCCGGCTGACGGAGCTCTTGACGGTCCCCCGGCCGCCCGGCGGCCGGGGGACCGCTGTCATTCCGGGGCCGTGCGGAACCGGCGGCGGTACTCGGTCGGGGTCGTGTCCAGCCGGCGGCGGAACGCCCTGACCAGGGTGTCGGTGGTGCCGAACCCGCAGGCGGACGCAATCCGTTCGAGGGTGGCGTCGGTGGATTCGAGCTGGTTGCGGGCCCGTTCGACCCGGACCGACTCGATGTAGGCGTGCGGCGTCGTGCCGAGTTCGGTCTTGAAGATCCGGGTGAGCTGGCGGTCGCCGATGTGGCCGTACTCGGCGAGGTCCGCGACGGTGAGCGGTTCGGCGATGTGGCGCATGATGTAGTGCCGCAGGTCCTCGATGCGCCGCGTCGTGGAGACCTGCTCCAGCGGAACGCTGAACTGGCTCTGCCCGCTCGGCCGCTTCAGGTACATCACCAGCTGCCGGGCGACCCGCAGCGCGATGGCCTCGCCCAGGTCGTCGGCGATGAGGGCCAGCGACAGATCGAGGCAGGCGCTGATGCCCGCACCGGTCCACACGTCCCCCTCGCGGATGAAGATCGGATCGGCGTCGACCTCGACCAGCGGGTGGTCGGCGGCGAGTTGCTGGGCCGTCGACCAGTGGGTGGTGGCCCGCTTGCCGTCGAGGAGCCCGGCGGCGGCGAGGATGTGCGCCCCGACGCAGACGGAGGTCACCCGGCGCGTACGCGCGGCGAGTTGTTCCACCCGGCGCACCACGGCCGGGTCCGCGAGCGGGTGCACACGCCCCTGCCCGTCGACCTCCACGGCCCCGGGCACGAGAAGGGTGTCGATACTCCGTGCCGCCAGGTCGTCGAAGGTGAGGTCGGGCAGGATCCGGACCCCGGCGGCGGTGGTCACCGGATCCATCGTCTCGGCCGCGAGGACCACGTCGTACGCCGACGCCTCCTCGGTCTCGCGGCGCGCGAGCGAGAACACCTCGGGCGGCCCGGTGACATCGAGCAGGTCGACGCCTCCGAAGAGCACGATGACGATCAGTCGTTCGATGGCGCTCATGGCCCTCCCCGGCGGCGCTTCGGCCCTCGTATCGGCTTCCGCCATCCGGGATGTCATTTCCACGGTGTCGGTTTCTGCATGTTAGACGACATTGCCGACGTGCGGGGGTGGGTCATAGCGTCTTCAGTGCGGCCCGCCGGACGGGCGGGACCGCTCTCCCCGACATGAATCCGCAGGTGACACCGCCATGCCCCGAACCACGCTGCGCCGGCTCAACGGCTTCGACGACACCCCCGCGAAGCTCGCCGACTCCACCCTGATCCTGATCGACTACCAGAACACCTACACGACCGGCGTGATGGAGCTGGACGGCTGGCAGCCCGCACTCGAAGCCGCCGCCGAACTCCTCGCCCGCGCCCGCCGGGCCGGCACCAGGGTCATCCACGTCATCAACGACGGCGGCGAGGGCACCCCGTACGACATCCGGGCCGAGATCGGGCAGATCCACCCGAGCGTCGCACCGGCCGAGGGCGAGACCGTCGTCGTCAAGCAGGTCCCGAACTCCTTCCACGGCACCGACCTGGGCGACCATGTCGGGGCGGCGGGCAAGAACGACGTGATCATCGCCGGGTTCATGACCCACATGTGCGTCGCGTTCACCGCCCAGGGCGCCTTCCTGCGCGGCAACCGGCCCACCGTCGTGGCCGACGCCTCCGCCACCCGCGCCCTGCCCGTCGCCGGCACCGAACTGGACGCCCGCCAGGTGCACTACAGCGCGCTCGCCACCATCGCCGACCTGTACGGCGTCGTCGTCCCGACGCAGAAGGAGATCGTCTGATGACCCGGCTGCGTACCGCCGTCGCCCTGGGAGCCGTCGCCGTCCTCGCCGCCACCGCCACCGCGTGCGGTACGAACTCCGAGGCCGCGTCCCGCGAGGACAGGCCGGCCACGCCCGCCGCGGCGAAGAGCGCGCAGAAGAACGTCGCGAAGGAGACCACCACGCTGCGGGAGCTGAACAAGCTCGACGAGACCCCGGCCACGCTGGCCGACGCCACGCTGATCCTCGTCGACTACCAGAACACCTACACCAAGGGCGTGATGGAACTCAACGGCTGGAAGCCGGCGGTCAACAACGCCGAGGCGCTGCTGAAGCGGGCACGCGCGGCGGGCACCCCCGTCATCCACATCGTCGACAAGGGCTACGACCTCACGTCCGAGGCCGGACAGATCATTCCGGCGCTGAAGCCGGTCAAGGGCGAGCCCGTCGTCGAGAAGACCGTCCCCAACGGCTTCCACGGCACCGACCTCGCCGCACAGGTCAAGAAGGCCGGCCGCAAGAACGTCATCATCGCCGGGTTCATGACGAACATGTGCACCCTGTTCACCACCCAGGGCGCCTTCCTCAACGGCAACAAGCCGACCGTGGTCGCCGACGCCTCCGCGACCCGGCCGCTGCCGCTGAACGGCAAGCCGGACGGCATCCCGGCGCAGCAGGTCCACGAGGCCGCTCTCGCCACGGTCCAGGACCTCTACGGAGTCGTCGTCCCGACCCAGAAGTCCCTGGCCTAGAACCCACCTGCCCCCCACCCCGGTTCGACCCTCCCCCCAGAATCCCCCCACCCCTGAACTTCCCCCCACACCGCAAAGGAAGCACGCACTCTTCAAGGAAGACGGGGCATGACCACACGCAGAGGATTCCTGGGTACCGCGTCGGCCGTAGGGGCGGCCACGCTCCTCACCACACAGGCGGCCACCGGCGCGTCGGCCGCACCGGCCGCGGGCATCACCGCCACCGACGAGAAGTCGGCCAGGGACGCCATACGCAACGTCAACGCGGCGATGCGCACGAACTACGCGGCCCTGAAGTCGCAGCTGATCAAGGAGCTCAGTCCCGTCGTCGTCGTGCAGAACAACGCCGTCGGCGGGCGCTTCACCCTGATCCACGAGGGCAAGCAGATCGAGACGGTCGACCCGGTTCCGGAGTACTTCGAACTGGCCAAGTCCCTCGCCCACATACCCCTGGGCGTCTACTCCGTGATCGCCCCCTATCTCAGCGACCAGGTCCCCAACATCCCGAACGCGGAGCGCATCGACCCGCACGACCTGGACATGATCGTCTTCAAGGCCCCCGGCGACCAGGGCTGGATCACCCCGCTCAACGCCTACCGGGCCACGCTGAACACGGCGTTCACCAAGCTGGTCACGGCCAACCTCCCGGCCGACCTGGAGACGTCCTGCGGCACGATCCTGCGCGAGGCCATGGCGTTCATCGACGCCTCCGTCAAGGCCAGGACCTTCGACATGGTGTCGTTCAACAAGTTCGCCGCCACCGTCTACCCGGCCATCCGCGTCAACATGACGTTCGCGGCCACCGCCCAGATCAACGGGCTCGAAGCGCTGATGAAGCGGTGGCGCGCGCTGATCGGCGAGAAGGCCTGGAGCGACCTGTACGTCACCGTGCTGTCGATCTGGACCACGGCCGACCTCAACCAGGCCTCCATCATCATCCGCCGCACCATGAACCAGGCGAAGGTGGACACCCACCTGATCGACCTGCCGACGGTGGAGACCCCGTCGGACCCGATCTTCGTGGCGCTGGACAACCTGGCCCGGATCGTCCAGGACAACATCGCCGCCGAGATGGTCTTCAACACCGATCTGAAGGTCGCCGATGCCCTCAAGGGCGAGGAGGACCTGCTCTCGGACGAGATCCTCAAGCAGATCGGCGGCACGGCCCCCGCCGCCCGCACCGCGGCCTTCGGCAGGGCCCCGGCCGGCGCCTGCCCGATCACCGGGCACACCGCCGCCGTGTGACCACCGGGTGCCCCCGGCCGTCACGGCCGGGGGCACCCTCGGTCTCCAACCCTCCCGGCACGCATGGGTGTTACCGGGCCGGGTACGCGGTCCGTACACGGTCCGGATCTTCCGGGGCGTCGAGGAGGCGGAACTCATGGGACTCGGAGGATGCATCATCCTGATCGGTGTGGGGGCGGTACTGGCCTTCGCCACCGACTGGGAAATGGACAGCGTCAACGTCGACATGGTCGGCTGGATCATGATGATCGTCGGCGTGGTCGGTGTCTTCGTCTACGCGAGCGTCATGCGGCGCCGCCGCATGGTCGTCCCGCCCACCACCACGGTCGTGTCCGAGGACGAACGCCGTCTGTGAGCCGGACCCGTCCCGGGAACACCACCTGAGACACCACCGCGGAAGTGCCGATATTCTGGGCACTTGTCCGTGACCCGGCACCGGGCGCGTCACCCCCGGAAGGGAAGCCGCTCGTGGAGTTCCGGTTGCTCGGCACGGTCTGCGTCGACACGCTGACCGGGCCGCTGCCGCTCGGCCCCGCCAAGCGCCGCAGTCTGCTCGCCGCACTGCTGCTGCGCGTCAACACCCCCGTCTCCATGGCACGGCTCACCGACTGCCTGTGGGACGACGCCCCGCCGCTGCACGCCCGCACCGTCATCCAGGGCCATGTGTCGCGGCTGCGCGCCCTGCTGATGGGTGCGGACGCGGAGGCCTACGGGGTCGAGCTGGCCACCCTCGGCGACGCCTATGTGCTGCGGGTGCCGGAGACCCTGCTGGACTCCCAGCGGTTCGACGAGCTGCTGATGCTGGCCCGGGAGCAGCGCAGCCCGGCCGACACGGTCCTGATGCTCAAGGAGGCCCTGTCCCTGTGGCAGGGCCCCGCGCTCACCGGCACCTACGCCAGCGCCCCGCTCCAGGCGGCCGCACAGGCGCTGGAGGAGTCCCGGCTGACGACGGTCGAGCAGCTGGCCCAGGCCTATGCCGTGCTGGGGGAGCACCACCGGGCGGCGGCGGTCCTCCGGGCCGAGGCGGTCGCCCACCCGATGCGGGAGTCACTGGCGGCGGCCCTGATGACGGCGCTGTACCGGTCGGGCCGGCAGTCCGAGGCGCTGGACTGGTTCCACCGCACCCGGCGGCTGCTCGCCGACGAGCTGGGCATCGACCCGGGCCGCGAACTGGCCGACGCCTACGCGCAGATCCTGCGCGGCGACCCGGACCCCGCAGCGCCTCCGGCACCGGACGGCACGCCGGCCGGGACTCCGTCCGCCGCTCCGGCAGCCGTGGCACCGGCCGTACGCCCCACCGCCACCGGACCCGCCGAGGTACCGCCCCCGGCCGCTCCCCGCCCCGCCCGTGTCCCGGCCCCCGCCTACCCGGGCGCCGATCCGCACCCCGCCGCCGATCTGCTGCCCCGCGCTCCCCGCGGCTTCCACGGCCGGGGTGCCGAACTCACCGCGCTCTCCCGGGCGGCGGCGGGCGAGGCGCCCGTCTGCCTGGTCACGGGGCCGGCCGGGGTCGGCAAGACCGCGCTGGCCCTGCACTGGGCCCGCCGGTCCCCCGCGGCCTTCCCGGACGGACGGCTCTTCGCCGATCTGCGCGGGTTCGGCGACACGGGCGAACCGACGCCCCTGGAGATCCTGCGCGAGTTCCTGCTCGCGCTCGGTGTCGCGCCCCGCCGGGTGCCGGAGTCGGTCGCCGGCGCCGCCGCGCTGTTCCGCTCGCTGACCGACCGGCTCAGCCTGCTGGTCGTCCTCGACAACGCCCGGGACTCCGCCCAGGTCAGGCAGTTGCTGCCGGGCGGTACGGACTGCGTCACGCTGATCACCAGCAGGAACCGGCTGGAAGGACTCATCGCCTCGGACGCGGCCGTGCCCGTCCCGCTGGATGTGCTGGAGCCGCCGGACGGCACCGCGCTGCTGGCCGGGGTGCTCGGCGAGGAGCGGGTCCTCGCCGAACCCGTCGCGGCCCGGCGGCTCGCCGAACTCTGCGGCGGACTGCCGCTCGCCCTGCGGGTCACGGCGGCCCGGCTGGCGGGCCGCCCGCAGTGGACGCTGGCGCAGATGGCCGACGAACTGGCCGACGAGCGCAGCCGGCTGTCCTATCTGGACGTGGAGGACACCGGGGTCTCCGCCGCCCTGCGGCTGACCGTGCAGCAGCTGCCGCCGGACGCCGTCCACCACTTCACCCGGCTCGGCCACCACCCGGGCAGCCACTTCGACCCGTACACGGCCGCCGCCCTCGCCGGCAGCGACCCGGTCGTCGCAGCCGCCGCGCTGGAGCGCCTGGCCGCCGCCCATCTCGTGTCCGAGGCCGGGCCCGGGCGCTGGATACTGCACGATCTGGTGCGGCTGTACGCCCGGGGGCTCGACCCCTCGGCGGGCCCCGGCGCGCTCCTGGGGGTGCTCGACCACTACATCGCGACCGCGCTCGCCGCGGCGGACACGGCCGAGCCGGGCGGGGAGCCGTGCTTCGTGCTGCCCGACGACTTCCGTCGGCCCGCCGCCGTACGGGACTTCACCGACCGGGCCGCCGCGATGGGCTGGCTGGCCGACGAGCGGGAGGACCTGGCGCTGGCCGCTGCCGCCGCCCGGGCGGCGGGTCATGAGGACCGGGCCTGGCGGATCATCCTGCTCCAGTGGCCGCACGTGGTGTGGCGGGTGCGGGACGGCTGGACCCCGATCCTGGAACTGGCCCTGTCGGCCGCCGCCGCGAGGAACGATCCGTACGCCGAGTCCCGGGTGCGCAATCTGCTGGGCTGGGTGCTGTCGGAGGAGGGCAGGACCGCCGAGGCCGCGGCCCTCCTGGAACCCTCGCCCGGTCTCGCCCGGCGGGCCGGGGACCGGCTCGGGGAGGCGACGGCCCTGATCAACCTGGCCATCGTGCAGGCCGAGCAGGGCGGTCTCGACGTGGCGATGGAGGCCTGCGGGCAGGCCCTGGAGCTGGCCAGGAAGGAGCCCGACGCGCACACCGAGATGCTCGCCCTCCAGCACCTGGCCCGGATGCAGCTCTCCGCCGGGCGCCCGCAGGACGCGCTGGACTCGGCCCGGACCGCCTTCGATCTGGGCCCCGAGCACGAGGAGGCGGCCCGCCGGGTCCTGCTGCTGACCGTCAGCGGCGAGGCACGGCTCGCCCTGGGCACGGAGGACGAAGGCATCCGGCTGCTCGACGAGGCGGCCGGCGAGGCCGAGCGCGCGGGGTACGACGAGGGCGCGGTCCGGGCCCTGGAGGCGCTGCTGCGGGTGACCGCGCAGGCGGATTACGTGCGGCGTTACGAGGACGCAGTCCGACGGCTCGCGGACGACGGCTGAGCGGGGCGGGCCGGTGACCGGCCCGCCCCACCCCGCGTCGCTCAGGCCTGCTCGTCCATTCCGGCGAGCACCAGCGGCAGCCGGGCCGCGCCGTCGCCGGTGATCCGGACGGGGACGCCCCAGTCCTGCTGGTGGACATGGCAGGCGGGGTACTCGTTCGCGGGGTCGTCGTCGCAGGACGCGGCCATCGCCGAGACGTGCAGCACGCCCTCGGTCACCCCGTCCGCGAGGACCAGGTCGCGGAAGAGGTCGGTGCCCGCCCCCTCGCCCTTCGCCAGCAGCTCCGGCGGGGTCGAGGAGACCAGCAGCCGGGTCGAGGGCCCGTACCGGGTGTCCAGCTTCTGTCCGGCGGGCGCCTGGAAGACGACGTCCAGCCGGAGCGTGCCCGGGGCGATCTCGGTGGCGGTGCGCCGGGTGCGGTGTGCCTGGTCCGCGACGCGGACGGCCTCCTCGGGCAGCCGCAGCCGGGTCAGCCGGTGCCGGGCGGACTCCACGACCACGAGATCGCCGTCCACCAGCACCGCGTCGCTGGGCTCGCGCAGATCCGTGGCCAGCGTGGTGACCTCCCCGCTCGCCGGGTCGTAGCGCCGCAGGGCGTGGTTGTACGTGTCGCAGACGGCGACGGACCCGTCCGGCAGGGCGGTGACGCCCAGCGGGTGCTGGAACAGCGCCTGGGCGGCGTCCCCGTCGCGGTGGCCGAAGTCGAAGAGCCCGGTGCCGACGGCCGTGTGGACGGCACCCTCCAGGTCGATGTAGCGGACCGATGACGTCTCCGCGTCGGCGATCCAGAGCCGGTCCTCGGTGGCGGCGAGCCCGGACGGCTGGGCGAACCACGCCTCCGCGGCCGGCCCGTCGACGAGCCCCTCGTTGGTCGTCCCGGCCGCGACACGCACGGTGCCGCCCTCGGGGTCGTACGTCCACAGCTGGTGCACCCCGGCCATGGCGATCCAGAGCCTGCCGTCGAACCAGGCGACGTCCCACGGCGAGGAGAGGTCGACCTCGCGGGCGGCGCCGCTCGTGGGCGCCCCCTGCCACCACTGGCGGCCGGTGCCGGCGAGGGTGGTCGTCACCCCGGTGACCGGGTCGAGTGCGCGGATCGCGTGGTTGACCGTGTCGGCCACGGCGATCCGGCCGTCGGGCAGCAGCGCGAGCCCCTGGGGCTCGCTGAAGCGGACCTCGTCGGGCCCGCCGTCGGTGAAGCCGCGGTCGCCGGTGCCGAAGTGACGGCGGACGGTCTCGCCGTCCGCGTCCAGCTCGACCAGCCGGTGGCGGGTGGTGTCGGAGACCAGGAAGCCGCCGTCGGCCAGCAGCAGGGCCTTACCGGGGAAGCGCAGATGCGTGGCCACCGGCTCGGGCGCCACATAGGGCCCGTCGCCCCGGCGCAGCGTGCCCTTCGCCGCGTGCTCGCTCTCCAGCTCCTCGACCAGCTTCTCGATGGCGTGGGCGTGGCCCTCACCGGCGTGCTGGGCGACGACATAGCCCTCGGGGTCGATGACGACGAGCGTCGGCCAGGCGCGCACGGCGTACTGCTTCCACGTGGCGAGCTCGGGGTCGTCCAGCACCGGGTGGTGCACCTCGTACCGCTCGACGGCGTCCACGACGGCCCGGTGCTCCGCCTCGTGGACGAACTTCGGCGAGTGGACGCCGATGATCACCACGGTGTCGCGGTGCTTCTCCTCCAGCTCGCGCAGCTCATCCAGGACATGCAGACAGTTCACACAGCAGAACGTCCAGAAATCCAAGATCACAATGCGCCCTCGCAGGTCAGCGAGGGTGTACTGCCGGTCGCCTGTATTGAGCCAGCCGCCCTTGCCGATCAGTTCGGGGGCCCTGACGCGTGCACGTGTTGCCATGTGAACAGTCAACATCACCGTGGCGTCCACGCATTCCACAGGAAGCTCGGGGAACCTGTGAGCCATGAGACTTCTCGTGCGTGAGCGGCTGTTCGGCATCGGTGACGACTACTGGATCGAGGACGCGGACGGCCGCAAGGTCTTCCTCGTCGACGGCAAGGCCATGCGGGTGCGGGACACCTTCGAGCTGAAGGACGCCGAGGGCCGGATCGTCGTCGAGATCCGGCAGAAGCTGCTGAGCCTGCGGGACACGATGCTCATCGAGCGGGACGGCGAGCAGCTCGCCAAGGTCAAGCGGAAGCGGCTGTCGCTGCTGCGCAACCACTACCGGGTGACGCTGGTGGACGGCACCGAGCTGGACGTCAGCGGGAAGATCCTGGACCGCGAGTTCGCGGTGGACTACGACGGGGAGCTGCTGGCCCAGATCTCGCGCCGCTGGCTGACCGTCCGGGACACGTACGGGATCGACATCGTGCGGGACGACGCCGATGCGGGGCTGCTGATCGCGGTGGCGGTGTGCGTGATCGTGCTCGCGGAGAAGGAGCACGAGGACTGAGAAGGCGGGCGCGCCTGTTTCACGTGAAACAGGCGCCTCTCCTCGGTCAGGCCCGGATCGTCGGTGTGGCCAGCCCCAGTCGGCGGTCCTTGAGCGCCGGGAACTGATCGCGGGTGGCGGCGACCCGGCCCGGGTCGAACTCCACGGTCAGCACCTCCTCGTCCGCGCCCGCCTCGGCGAGCACCTCGCCCCAGGGGTCGACGACGATGCTGTGGCCGGCCTGCTGGATGTCGGCGTGAGTGCCGGCGGAGCCGACGGCCAGCACATAGGCCTGATTCTCGACCGCTCTGGCCTGGGCCAGGAGCGTCCAGTGGGCACGGCGGCGCTCCGGCCAGCCGGCCGCGACGACCAGGGTCTCGGCGCCGGAGTCGACCAGGCCACGGAACATCTCGGGGAAGCGCAGGTCGTAGCAGGTGGCGAGGCCGAGCGTGGTCTCCGGCAGGGCGACCGTCACCAGCGCGTCGCCGGCGCCCATCATGACCGCCTCGCCCTTGTCGAAGCCGAAACGGTGGATCTTGCGGTAGGCGGCGGCCCGCTCGCCCTCGGGCGTGAAGACCAGGGTGGTGTTGTAGAGGGTGGCGTCCTCGGCCCGCTCCACGAAGGAACCGGCATGCAGCCAGACCCCGGCCTCGGCGGCGGCCTTGGCCATCACCTCGTGCGTGGGGCCGTGCAGCGGCTCGGCCTCGTCCTCGAACGCCGTATAGGCGAAGGCCCCGACCGGCCAGAGCTCGGGCAGCACCACGAGGTCCGCGCCCCGCTGCGCCGCGACCAGCGAAGCCGCTCGTTCCCTACGGGAATTGACGGATTCGTCCGGGTCTACTGCGATCTGGATGAGGGAGGCGCGCACACTACCACCGTCCTGGCATTCGAGCCGTCAACACGGGCCTACGATCGTCACACGAAAGCACTGCCGGGGTGCCTGCTCGCAGCGTAACTTAGCGACCGAACCTCATCGCAGCTCGCTGCCCGCCGTCCGCGCCCAAGCTCGCCAGCCCATGCACCGCAGAACCGCACGAGGGGTCCCGTGACCGTCCATCCCAGCCTCCAGACCTACGCCGACGCCTGGACCCACTCCATCGAGTCGATAGCCGAGCTGGTGAGCCCGCTCACCGAGGGGGAGTGGAACGGCCGTACGCCCTGCCCCAACTGGTCGGTGCGCGACATCGTGTCGCACATCATCGGCATGGAGTGCGAGCAGCTCGGCGATCCTCGCCCGATCCACACGCTGCCGCGCGATCTTTACCATGTGCAGAGCGACTTCGCCCGCTACATGGAGATGCAGGTCGACGTCCGGCGCCACCACACCGCACCGGAGATGACCTCCGAGCTGGAGTACACGATCATCCGCCGTTCCCGGCAGCTGCGGAACGAGACGCGTGATCCGGAGACCATGACGCGGGCGCCGCTGGGCAAGGAGCAGACACTCGAACTGGCGCTGCGGATGCGCGCCTTCGATGTCTGGGTCCATGAGCAGGACCTGCGGACGACGCTGGGCAAGCCCGGCAATCTCGACTCCCCCGGCGCCCTCGTCGCCCGGGACATCCTGCTGGCCGGGCTGCCGAAGGTGGTCGCCAAGGACGCGGGCGCCCCGCCCAACTCGGCGGTCGTCCTGGATGTGCACGGGCCGGTGGAGTTCCTGCGCACGATCCGGGTCGACGCGGAGGGCAGGGGCTCGGTGGACGGCGCACCGTCGCTGGGCCCGGCCGTGACGCTGTCGATGGACTGGGAGACGTACGTACGCCTCGCCTGCGGCCGGGTGCGGCCGGGTGCCGTCGCGGACCGGATCAAGGCCGAGGGCGACCAGGATCTCGCCGACGCCATCCTGCAGAACTTCGCCGTCACCCCGTAGGCGGTCACGGCAGCCGGCGCGCCCGCCCCGCAGGGGGGACGGGCGCGCCGCCGTTTGTGGAGCCGGGGGTCACACGGGCACGTGCACGGCCTCCACGCGGCTGATCACATGGTGGTCCCGCTCGCGGTGCGCGGCGCTCCTGCGCAGCCGCAGGATCTGGACGACGCCGAGCGCCTCCAGGACGAAGACCGAGGCGAACGCGACGCGGTAGTTGTCCCCGGTCGCGTCCAGCAGCACACCGACGGCGAACAGCGTGGTCATCGAGGCGACGAAGCCCCCCATGTTGACGATGCCGGACGCGGTGCCCTGGCGCTCCGGCGGATTGGCCGGGCGGGCGAAGTCGAAGCCGATCATCGAGGCGGGCCCGCAGGCCCCCAGCACCACGCACAGGGTGGTCAGCAGCCACATCGGGGCGTGATCCCCGGGATGGAGGATGGCCGACGCCCACAGCGTGGCCGTCATCGCGACCGTGCCCAGCGCCAGCGGGATCCGGGCCGCGTGGTGGCGGGCGATGACCTGTCCGTAGACGAGGCCGAAGGCCATGTTCGAGAGCACCACCAGGGTGAGCAGCTCCCCCGCCGTCCCCCGGCTCAGCTCCTGGTCCTCGACCAGGAACGGCATGCCCCACAGCAGCAGGAACACCATCGCCGGGAACTGCGTCGTGAAGTGCACCCACATCCCGAGCCGGGTGCCGGGCTCCTGCCAGGCGGCCGCGATCTGCTTGCGTACGTACGCCCCGCCGGCGTGCTCCGCGGGCGGCGGCTCGTACCCCTCGGGGTGGTCCTTCAGGAAGAGCAGGAGCAGCACCAGCACCACGACCCCGGCCAGCGAGCTGCCGACGAAGGTGGTGGTCCAGCCGAAGCCGTGCAGGGCGCGGGCGATGACCAGCGTCGAGACGAGGTTGCCCGCCATTCCGAAGAGCGCGGCGACCTGTCCGATCAGCGGCCCCCGGCGGGCCGGGAACCAGCGCGCACCCAGTCGCAGCACGCTGATGAACGTCATCGCGTCGCCGCAGCCCAGCAGGGCGCGGGAGGCCAGCGCGGTGCCGTACGAGGGCGAGAGCGCGAAGCCGAGCTGGCCCAGGGTGAACAGGACGGCCCCGAGGGTGAGGACCTTCTTGGTGCCCAGCCGGTCCACCATCAGCCCGACGGGTATCTGCATGCCCGCGTAGACCAGCAGCTGGAGGATGGAGAAGGTGGACAGCGCCGAGGCGTTGACGTCGAAGCGGTCGGCGGCGTCGAGCCCGGCGACGCCCAGGCTGGTGCGGAAGATGATGGCGACGAAGTAGACGGCGACACCGATGCCCCAGACCCAGGCGGCACGCCGGCCGCCGGGCGGGTCACCGGGCAGGGACAGGGTGGGGGCGGCGGCCGAACTCACCGGTCCTCACCCCTGACCAGCACCTTGACCCGGCTGACATGGCGGCGCACGACCTGCGCGGCGCCGTCCGCGTCACCGGCTCTGATCGCCTCCAGCAGCTCGCTGTGCTCCGTGATGTTCGCGGCGATCCTGCCCGGGTGGGCCTCCATGACGGCGACGCCCATCCGCAGCTGGCGGTCGCGCAGCTGGTCGTAGAGGCGCGAGAGGATCTCGTTGCCCGCGTGGCGCACGATCTCCGCGTGGAAACAGCGGTCCTTCACGGACACGGCGGCCAGGTCACCGGCCTCCGACATCTGCCGCTGCTCCTCCAGAAGCTCCTCCAGCCGGGCGATCAGCTTCGCCGACGCCGGCACCGCCTTGCGGACGGCGAACTCCTCGACGAGCAGCCGGGTCTCCACCACGTCCGCGATCTCCTGCGCGGAGACGGCCAGCACCAGCGCGCCCTTCTTCGGATAGAGCTTGATCAGCCCTTCGACCTCCAGCCGCAGCAGCGCCTCGCGCACCGGCGTACGGGAGACCCCGACGGCCTCCGCGAGATCGCCCTCGGTCAGCAGCGTGCCGCCCTCGTAGCGGCGGTCCAGGACCGCGTCCTTGATGTGGGTGTAGACGCGCTCGGCGGCGGGGGGCTGCTTGACGGGCGGCCGGACGGGGGACGGGGCTGAGGCAGGCATGCGCACAGCATAGATACAACATGCACGCATAAAAGAACCGGTCCACGATCCGGACGCCCGCTCCAGCCGGAATCCAGCGACCCCGTCGCGTGGATGTCGTAAAAAATCACCCCCTCACGCGACACAACCATTCACCCCTCTCGCGAGTCTCATCAGCGCGCGGCACCCTCATGTGGCCGCATTCCAGGGGCATTTGGAGCGTTCAACTTGAATATCGGCATTAAGGGCATAAGGCGCGTATCGGCCACCGCCACGGTGGCCCTGACCGCAGGTGCCGTCATCGCGGGCGGCGCGTTCGCCTCCACGGCGCAGGCCGCCGCCGCACCGAAGGCGCCCTCGATCGTCGCCAAGGGCGGCTTCGTGATGAACAACGGCACGGGCAAGACGCTCTTCACCAAGGCCGCGGACACCCGTCGCTCCACCGGTTCCACCACGAAGATCATGACCGCCCGGGTGGTGCTGGCCCAGAAGGGCCTGAACCTGGACTCCAAGGTCACGGTCCAGAAGGCGTACAGCGACTACATCGTCTCCAAGGGCGCGTCCTCGGCCCGCCTCATCGTGGGCGACAAGGTCACGGTCCGCCAGCTGCTGTACGGCCTGATGCTGCCGTCCGGCTGCGACGCGGCGTACGCGCTGGCCGACAAGTTCGGCGCCGGCTCCACGCGTGCGGCGCGGGTGAAGTCGTTCATCGGCAAGATGAACTCGACCGCCAAGACGCTCGGCCTGAAGAACACGCACTTCGACTCGTTCGACGGCATAGGGAACGGGTCCAACTACTCGACCCCGCGCGACCTGACCAAGCTCGCCAGCAGCGCGATGAAGTACTCCACGTTCCGCACGGTCGTGAAGACGAAGTCGACGAAGCAGAAGGTCACGACGAAGAGCGGCGGCTACCGCTACATGTCGTGGACCAACACGAACAAGCTGCTGGGCACGTACAGCGGCGCGATCGGTGTGAAGACCGGCTCCGGCCCGGCGGCCAAGTACTGCCTGGTCTTCGCCGCCACCCGCAAGGGCAAGACGGTGATCGGTACGGTCCTGACCTCCACCTCGGAGGCGACCCGCACGGCGGACGCGAAGAAGCTGATGGACTACGGGTTCAAGAAGTAGCCCGCTCCGTCCGACGCGAGAGGGGCCCCGCAGCGTGGCTGCGGGGCCCCTCTTTGCGTGCGCCCGTCGGCCGCGCGGGTCAGCCGCCCTGGCCGGCGCTGCCGATCGGGCCGACCTTCACCGGGGAACCGGAGCCGTCCGTGGCGGGCAGCGTGGCGGCGCCCGGCCAGGCGAGGGTCACCGACGTCGTCTCGTCCGGCGGGGTCACCACGAGCCCGGTGACGCGTACGCCCGAGCCACCCGTCTCGTTGAGCGGGTAGTTGATGCCGAAGGCCACCTGCTTCCCGCTCCTGAGGACGTACGGCTCGGCGGGCGCGCCCGTGCGCGTGGCGGACAGGGAACCGGCGTTGGTCTTCAGGTCGACGCCCGCGAACCCGGAGATCACGCAGTCCTTGCCGCTGGTGTTCTTCAGCTCCACCGCGACGGTGCCGTCGGTGTCGCCGCCGATGGTGGCGTCGATCGCCGAGATCTTCAGCCCGTCGGTGCGGCACTTGCCGGCCTTGGCCTCGGTGCCGGACCCGCTCCCGCCGGTGCCGGAGCCCTTCTCGTCGCCGCCCCCGCTCCCGTCACCGCCGGTGGCCGGACCCCCGTCGGAGGAAGGCGTCGCGGACGCGGAGGAACCGGACGCACCGGAAGCCCCGGCCGGCGGGGCCGTCTGCCCCGCGCCGTCGTCGTCGTTCTGGCAGGCGGTGAGCGAGAGTCCGGCGACGACGGCCAGGGCGGCGAGGGTGAGCTTGTGAGCGCGCATCGTTTCATCCTCAGGATCGGTGGACTGTGCGGGCCGCTCCGTACGGGTCGGTACGAGCGAACGTCTCTGCCTCCCATGAGAGCCGTAGCCGGAAGGCTCGTTCCTCTCGACCACGCGCTAATACATTGCTGTTACACGCAGCTCGTCGAGGGCGCGCGTCCGCCGGACAGAAAACCGGTGGAGGCCGGCCCCCGTGTGCGGCTACTGTGCCGCCGAATCGTGTCGTCTGGGCAAGGGCGTTCCGTTGTACACCGTTTGAGACATCCCACCTGCTGATCTGTCGCGCGTCGCACCTGTGCGCCGTGCTGCTTCTCGCTGCGGACTTCTCACTGAAACCGGTGTACTTCGTGCTCAACACCTGGGTTGTCATGCCCACTTGCCTTCCCCTCGTCCTCCGCCGCTGCCACGGGTGCGCGTCCGAGAGCTTCCGGGCGAACGGCAAATTCCGCGTCAACGCCCACCACAAGCTGCTCGACGCCTGGCTCCTCGCGCTCTGCACCACCTGCGGGGACACCACCAAGCTCACGGTCTTCGAGCGGTCCCCTGTCCGCTCCGTCGACCCCGAGCTGCTGACCCGGATGCACGACAACGATCCGGGCCTGGCGGCCGAGCTGCTCCAGAACCCCGTCGTACAGCGCCGCAATCACATCGCCCTGGACTGGGGAAACGCCTGGCGCCTCGGCACGTCCGGCTCGGACCACCTCGACGGCGAGGTGGTCGACGTCGCGGTCCGCTTCGCGGCCCGGATCCCCGTCCGGCCGCTCCGTCTCATCGCCGACGGCTGCGGCCTCACCAGGTCCGGTGCCGAACGGCTGCTCACGGAGGGCAGGCTCATCTCGTCGGCCCGGCTGAGCGGCAGGCTCTCCGGCGACTTCACGTTCCTGCTGAAGCGCTGAGCACCCCTTGAGACCCGGGGCCCGACCGGCACACCCTGCCGACCGGGCCCCGGCCCTCACCCGTAGAGGGAGCGCGCCCCCGGACTGCCACCCCGGAAGCACTGCCCGGCGGCGATCTCCTCGCCGACCACCGACCAGACGGTCTCGTCGTCCCGGAAGGGCAGCGTTTCGTCGCCGCTCGTCTCCAGCCGGATGCGCTCGAAGTCCGCTTCCTCGTCCCCGTCGTCACCGCTGAACGAGAACTCCTCCAGCAACCGCTGAAACCGAAGGGCGACCCGCACCAGCGAGGAGACATCCGCGTGGAACTCGCCGCGGGTGACATCGAAAAGCACTGCCGGAACTCCTCGTTCGAGCGGGCCGGACGCGCCCGGGCAGGAACGGTCCCTCCGTCAGGAGTCACGATCCTGGGGTCACGGCCCGCAGATCCGCAACCTTCGCCAGCTCCTGGGCACCCGCCGTCCGTGGGTGGCGGGCGCAGACCTCCGCGGCGATACGACGGATGGAGGGCCGGTCCCTTATCTCGCCCGGCGAGACACGGTATGCGGACAGGAGCTCCGCGGCCGTCTGTTCAGGCTTGCCCCATTGCCACCACGCCCGGGCCAGATCGGTGTGCATCCTGCCTCTGCGCTCAGCCGTGGGGAACTGCCCTGCCCGCAGGCTCCGCCCCGCTTCGAGCGCGGCACCGGCATCGCCGAGGGCCCAGTGGACGCTGACGGCAAAGATGTCCACGGAGGCGGGGGTGAGCGGGAACAAGCGTCCCACCGGGGCCTCGCCCGGAAGAGCACGTGCTGCTCGCGACGCCTCCCGGATCATGGTCAGCGCCTGCTGCCGGTCACCGGAGACCGCTGCCGTGTACGAGGTCGTGCAGAGCATCTGCGCGTAGGCGGAGGCCTGGGCCTCCGTCTTGAGTCCGGTGGCCTCGACGCGGGAGACGGCCTCTGCCATCCGGACCCGAGCCGCATCGGGCCTGCCCTGGTGGCGCAGCACGATGCCGAGTTCACGAGCCGCGGCCGCGGCCACGAGCGGGGCGTCGGACAGTTCCGCGTAGAGGGCGGCCCGGTCGGCCGTCAGCCGGGCCTGGTCATACCTGCCGACCTTCACCAGAACCTGTGAGGCCAGGCTGTACACCGCGGACAGACGGGCACAGGCGAGATCGCCCCGGGTACGGCGAGCGCCTTCGTGACCGTCGGCGAGCAACCCGGGAAGCACACGCAGCAGCCGCTCGTTGTGGCCGGCGTCGAAGGAGGCACGGGCAGCCGCCACACGCTGATCGAACGGGAGGGGCGAGCCGGTGGGATCGGGCATGCTCGCCAGGGCGGAGTCCATCCCTGCGAGCAGTCCTGCCGGAGCAGCGAGGCCGGCAACGGCGAGCAGGGTACGGCGGCGCATGGAGTCCTCCTCGACGTCACGCAGAACATCCCGCGTCACTCTAGTGCGGCCCACCGCAGGGATCGTGATGAAGCCACAGGCTGCCGCAAGGAGGTGTGCTGGAAGGCCGACGGCAGCGGCGGCGGCACGCACCAGGTCCACGTCCGTCACCCGTTTGCTCTGTTCCAGCCGGCACACGGTCGAGGCCGAACAACCGACCCGGGCACCGAGATCGGCCTGTCTCCACCCGCGCTGTGTACGCCCAACCTTGATGAGGCCGCCGACGTCGTGGGCGGCGACCAGCGCACTGACCTTCGGAGAGTGCCACAGCGAGTCGATGAGTTGCACCGCACCTTCCACCGGCCGGGGGCCAACAGGCCCGCCCATCCACGGTAGGTCCCTGGTGACCCCGTGTATACGGCGCATGCAGAACGTGCAAACGGCCCCCACTGAATGCATTTTGACGGCCCGACAGACATGCCGGGACGTCTTCTTGGTGCAGCACCCCGACCGTGGGGTGGCAGACAAGGAGGCCACCATGAGCACAGCCCTTGCACCGTCCCCCGATCCGATCGCCGGTCCGTTTCGCGACCCTCGCGGCACGGTCTCCGCCGAGCTGTGGAACAAGCAGGTCGGGCTTCTCATGCGTGACTACCCGTTCGACACGGTAATGGCGCACCGTGTTCTCGGTCAGGCGTACGCCTACCTGATCACCGCCATGGAACACCGCGGCGAAGGCCTGGGCCTCGCGCCCGGGAAGATCGTGGACATCGGCGTGCACACCGTCATCCTGGACACCGTCGCCTACGCCGCCCTGTGCGAGAAGTACAACGCGGGGCACCTCCTGCACCACGTACCGCTCGTCGAGGCGAAGAACGACGGCTCCGTGATGCGTATCGCCCGCCTCATCGCCGCCGGCGGCTTCGATGTCGATCTGCCGCTGTGGGAGGCCGATGCCACCTGCGGGCCCTGCCACCCGGGCAGTGACAGTCACTGATGACATGAGCGGGGCCGGTTCCGCCGCCCGGCGGGGCCGGCCCGTGCGCCGCCGCCGTGACGCACACGGGTGAATTCGGCGACGCCACCACCGCGGCCCCGGCCGGAAGGCCAGGATGTGGGCCGTGACTGCGATCTCTCCCTCCTCCGAGGCAACGCCGGACCTCTGGCACCACTACGGAAGGAGTCCGGCCCCCCGCGCCCTGAGCCGGATGCACTGGGACTGGTACCAGCGCACCGGTCCGGGCGCCGAACTGCTCGGTGACCTGACCGGGCTCGTCGCGGCCGAACTGGGCTCCGGTGCCGGGCATCAGGCCGCCCACGTCACCACCGCTCTCGCCCCGTCCCGGCTGATCGCCCTGGACAGCTCACCCGCGCAGCACGCCAACAGCCGCCATCTGTACGGGGATGTCGACGGCCTGGACTTCGTTCACGCCGACGCCGCCCGCTACCTGCGCGAACGATCAGGGACCATCGACGTGGCCTACTCCCTGTTCGGGGCGCTCGACTTCTCGGATCCCCAGACCCTTCTGCCGGCCCTGGCCACCGCGTTGCGCCCGGGAGGAAGGCTGGTCTTCTCGACGCTCGGTCACTACAAGGGCGGCGCCCCGCCCGCGTCGGAGTGCCTTCCGGCCGAGGTTCCCGCCCGGCTGCCCGACGGCTCCGCCGCCACCGTGCGGCGCTGGGTCCTCGACGTACCCGTGTGGGAGAAACTGCTGGCCGGCCACGGCTTCGAACTGTCGGACACCGACACGATCCGCGACTCGGGCCCGGAGGGCTCCCCGTCCATGACGACCCTGGTCATCCGGGCCGGACGACAGAGGTGAGCGGGCCGGACATGCCAAGGGGCCCGCGCGACTTTCGCGCGGGCCCCTTGCACACACCTACGCCCAGGTGATCAGCCGCTTCGGCTGTTCCAGGATCGCGGCCACGTCCGCCAGGAACTTCGAGCCGAGTTCGCCGTCGATCAGGCGGTGGTCGAAGGACAGGGCCAGCGTGGTGACCTGACGGGGCTTCACCTTGCCCTTGTGCACCCAGGGCTGAGGCTTGATCGTGCCGACCGCGAGGATCGCGGACTCGCCCGGGTTGAGGATCGGGGTGCCCGTGTCGACGCCGAAGACGCCCACGTTGGTGATCGTCACCGTGCCGCCCGCCATCGCCGCGGGGGACGTCCTGCCCTCGCGGGCCGTGGCGACCAGGTCGCCCAGGGACGCGGCGAGCTGCGGGAGCGTCTGCTCCTGGGCGTCCTTGATGTTCGGGACGATCAGGCCGCGCGGGGTGGCGGCGGCGATGCCCAGGTTGACGTAGTGCTTCTGCACGATCTCCTGGTTCGCCTCGTCCCAGGCGGCGTTGACGCCGGGGTTGCGCTTGATCGCGACGAGGAGGGCCTTGGCGATGATCAGGAGCGGGTTGACCCGCACCCCGGCCATGTCCTTGTCCTCCTTGAGCTCCGCCACGAGCTTCATCGTGCGCGTCACGTCGACGGTCACGAACTCCGTGACGTGCGGCGCGGTGAACGCGCTGCCGACCATCGCCTGCGCGATCGCCTTGCGCACGCCCTTGACCGGGATGCGGGTCTCCCGCGCGCCCGCCGGAGCCTGCACCGGCACGGGCGCCGGAGTCTCGTACGCCGTCTCGGGCCGGTCCGGAACCGGCGCCGGGGCCTGCGTCGGAGCCTGTACCGGCACCGGAGCGGGCGTCGCCGCCGCGTGGACGTCCTCGCGGGTGATCACGCCGCCCTCGCCGGTCGGGGTGACCGTCGCCAGGTCGATGCCCAGGTCCTTGGCCAGCTTGCGCACCGGCGGCTTGGCCAGCGGGCGGGCCTCGGGGACCGCGGCCGGGCCGTGGCCGTTCATCTCGCCCTGGATCGCGGCGGACGCGGCCGCAGGGGCCGCCTCCGTGCTCTTGCGGGCGCGCCGCTTCGTGGAGGACTCGGCCACGCCGTAGCCGACCAGCACGGGCTGGCGGCCCTTGGGCGCCTCGGGTTCCGCCTCCGGCTCGGCGGCGGGGGCGGCGGCGGCCTCGGCCTCGGCCTCGGCCTCCGGCTCCGCGTCGCCGGAACCCGGCGCCACGTCCACCGCGATGATCACCTGGCCGACGTCGACGGTCGTGCCCTCGGGGAAGCGCAGCTCGTGCACCACCCCGTCGAACGGGATCGGCAGCTCCACGGCCGCCTTCGCCGTCTCGACCTCGCAGACGACCTGGCCGTCGGTGACGGTGTCGCCGGGCTGGACGAACCACTTGAGGATCTCGGCCTCGGTCAGTCCCTCGCCCACGTCGGGCATCTTGAACTCACGGAAGCGAGCAGCGTTGGAAGTGTCGGTCATCGTTGTCACGCCCCTGTCCTCAGTACGCCAGCGAGCGGTCGACGGCGTCGAGCACGCGGTCGAGACCCGGCAGGTACTCGTCCTCGAGCCGCGCCGGCGGGTACGGGACGTGGTAGCCGCCGACCCTCAGCACGGGTGCCTCCAGATGGTAGAAGCAGCGCTCGGTGATGCGGGCGGCGATCTCGGCCCCGGAGCCGTAGAAGACCGGTGCCTCGTGGACGACGACCAGCCGGCGGGTCTTCTCCACCGAGGTCTGGACGGCGTCGAAGTCGATCGGGGACATCGAGCGCAGGTCCAGGACCTCGATCGACTTGCCCTCCTCCTGGGCGGCCGCGGCGGCCTCCAGGCAGACCTTCACCATCGGGCCGTACGCGACGAGCGTGAGATCCGTCCCGGTGCGGGCGACCGAGGCCCGGTGCAGCTGGCCGGGGATGGACTCGGTGTCGACCTCGCCCTTGTCCCAGTACCGCCGCTTGGGCTCGAAGAAGATGATCGGGTCGTCGCTCTGGACGGCCTGCTGCATCATCCAGTAGGCGTCCGACGCATTGGACGGGGAGACCACCTTCAGGCCCGCGACGTGCGCGAACAGCGCCTCGGGCGACTCGCTGTGGTGCTCCACGGCACCGATGCCGCCGCCGTAGGGAATCCGTACGACGACGGGCAGCTTGATCTTGCCCAGCGCACGGGCGTGCATCTTCGCGAGCTGCGTGACGATCTGGTCGTACGCGGGGAAGACGAAGCCGTCGAACTGGATCTCGACGACGGGCCGGTAGCCGCGCAGGGCGAGGCCGATCGCCGTGCCGACGATGCCGGACTCGGCGAGCGGGGTGTCGATGACCCGGTCCTCGCCGAAGTCCTTCTGCAGTCCGTCGGTGATCCGGAAGACCCCGCCGAGCTTGCCGACGTCCTCACCCATGATGAGGACCTTGGGGTCGGTGTCGAGGGCCTTGCGCAGCGACTCGTTGAGCGCCTTCGCGATGGACATCTTCTCAACGGCCATGGCTACTTGCCCTCCTCGGCGAACGAAGCCTGGTAGGCGGCGAACTCGGCGCGCTCCTCGTCGACGAGAGGGTTCCCGTCGGCGTAGGCGTGGTCGAACAGCGCCATCCGGTCCGGGTCGGGCATGGCCCGTACCGCCTCGCGCACCCGCTTGCCGAGGGTCTCGCTCTCCTCGTCGAGGCCGGTGAAGAACGCCTCGTCGGCCGCGCCCTGCTTCTCCAGGTACGTCCGCAGCCGCAGGATCGGGTCCTTGGCCTCCCAGGAGGCGCGCTCCTCGTCGGCCCGGTACTTCGTCGGGTCGTCGGAGGTGGTGTGCGCGCCCATGCGGTAGGTGAAGGCCTCGACCAGCGTGGGACCCTCGCCGCGGCGGGCCCGCTCCAGGGCGGAGCGGGTGACGGCCAGGCAGGCCAGGACGTCGTTGCCGTCGACGCGGACGCCGGGGAAGCCGAAGCCCTGGGCGCGCTGGTAGAGCGGCACCCGGGTCTGCTTCTCGGTGGGCTCGGAGATCGCCCACTGGTTGTTCTGGCAGAAGAACACCACGGGGGCGTTGTAGACCGCGGAGAAGGTGAAGGCCTCCGCCACGTCGCCCTGGCTGGAGGCACCGTCGCCGAAGTACGCGATCACGGCCGAGTCCGCGCCGTCCTTGGCCACACCCATGGCGTAACCGGTGGCATGCAGGGTCTGCGAGCCGATGACGATCGTGTACAGGTGGAAGTTGTTGGTGTTCGGGTCCCAGCCGCCGTGGTTCACACCGCGGAACATCCCGAGCAGGTTGGTCGGGTCGACGCCCCGGCACCAGGCGACGCCGTGCTCCCGGTAGGTCGGGAAGACGTAGTCGTCGTCGCGCAGCGCCCGGCCGGAACCGATCTGGGCGGCCTCCTGGCCGAGCAGCGAGGCCCACAGGCCCAGCTCGCCCTGGCGCTGGAGCGCGGTGGCCTCGGCGTCGAAGCGGCGGGTGAGGACCATGTCCCGGTACAGACCGCGCAGCTCGTCCTCGGTCAGGTCGATCGAGTAGTCCGGGTGCTCGATCCGCTCGCCCTCGGGCGTCAGCAGCTGTACGAGCTCGGGGCCGGAACCCTCTGGTGTCTTCGCGGGCGTCTTCGCGGCGCTGGTCCGCTTGCTGCTGCGTCGCGGTTTGCGCGCGGCAGTGCTCTCCACGGTCACGTGCGTGCTCCTCCGTCGGTCCGGCCCCCGGGGTCTGCCGGGAGACCAGTGCGGCTCGCCTGTGTCCGTACCCGTGCACGGGGTGGGTGCCGCTCGGTCCGGGAACAGGCGTGACAGGTGCCCCGGCGAGCGCCCTGTCAAAGGCACGTTACCCAGTGCGTCGCATAACTGCGAAACCCTTCCTGACCTGCGATTTTGCTTGGATATCCAAGTAAATCCAGGAATTCGGGAACTCTCGCTGGTCACAGCACTGGTAACAGCCTTGCAGGCCGCCGGAACAACGGCACGTTATCCCGCCCGACAGCGGCAGGGAAGGGGGGAGTGTGTGAGACTGCGTTTGTGCGCAAAGAAGGAAAAATCACCGTTTTTCTGCTGGACGACCACGAAGTCGTCCGCCGCGGAGTCCATGAGCTGCTCTCGGTCGAGGACGACATCGAGGTGGTCGGCGAGGCCGGTACGGCGGCGGACGCGCTGGTACGGATCCCGGCGGTCCGGCCCGATGTCGCCGTCCTCGACGTACGGCTGCCGGACGGCAGCGGGGTGGAGGTCTGCCGCGAGATCCGCTCCCAGGACGAGTCCATCCACTGCCTGATGCTGACCTCGTACGCCGATGACGAGGCCCTTTTCGACGCGATCATGGCCGGCGCCTCCGGATATGTGCTCAAGGCGATCCGCGGAAATGAACTGCTGAACGCGGTACGGGACGTCGCCGCCGGAAAATCGCTGCTCGACCCGGTCGCCACCGCGCGGGTCCTGGAACGGCTGCGCGACGGGAAGAAGGCCGCCGGCGACGACCGGCTCTCGAATCTCACGGAACAGGAACGCAAAATCCTGGACCTGATCGGCGAGGGGCTGACCAACCGCGTGATCGGCGAGCGGCTCCACCTCGCCGAGAAGACGATCAAGAACTACGTCTCCAGCCTGCTGTCCAAGCTGGGCATGGAGCGCCGCTCGCAGGCCGCCGCCTACGTGGCCCGGCTCCAGGCCGAGAAGCGCTGAGCCGGGAAACGCCGAGAGGTACGCCCCCGGGGCCCGGTTCGGGACTTTGGTCCCGGCCGACCCGGGGCCCCGGCCTCTTATTCCGCCCACACAGGTGACGCACAGTGGAGGGCATGTCCTTCGAGGAACTCCACGCGATCGACCTGCTCGGCAAGGTCCCCTACGGCCGGCTGGCGACGAGCATGCGTGCCCTCCCGATCCTGACCGTGGCCCGGCACATCGTGGTCGACGGCCATGTCGTGCTGCGTATGCACCGCGGGCTGGGCTACCACGACGCCTGCGACGGCACCGTCGTGGCGTACGGGGCGGACAACTTCAACGCGGCCACCTCGGCGGGCAGCGACGACCTGTGGTCCGTGCAGTTCACCGGCCCCGCGCGGATCGTCGAGCCGACCTGTGCCCAGCGCGAGCGCCTCGGGCCCGCCCCCGTCGAGGTCGACGGGGAGCCCTTCGCACCGGCCTATCTCCGGCTCGACCCGCACTTCGTCACTGTGCACACTCTGGGCTTCCACGCAAGTCAGCAGATCCGCAACGCAGCGTGATCTAACATCTGGCGAGTGCCGCGCTCATCTGTAACCCTTCCGCCTGTTCCCCCGGTCGGCGAGGTGCTGCTCCGCTACCCGGACGCCGGTGAGCCGCTCACCTGCACGCCCCTCAGCCAAGGCCTGCTCAACCACGGTTACCGGGTCTCCACCACCCGGGGCTCGTACTTCCTCAAGCACCACCTCGACGACACCACCGGCGACCGCGCCACGATCGTCCGCCAGCACCGGGCCACCCGCCGGCTGCAGTCACTCGGAGTGCCCGTCGCCCCGCCCGTCGAGGACGTCGACGGCGACACCGTCACCGAGATCGGCGGCCGCTGCTACGCCCTGCACCCCTGGGTCGACGGACTGCACCGGGCGGGCGCCCAGCTCACACTCGCCCAGTCGCTGCGGCTCGGGACGCTCCTCGGAGCCGTACACACCGGTCTCGCGCGGGTGATGGAGCCCGGTACGCAAGCGGCGGCGGGTGCGGGGAGTCCGCCCGGGTACGCCAGTCCGGAGGCCGCCGACACCTTCGCGCTGATCGACGAGCTGCTGGCCTCCGCGCGCGGCCGCAGGACCCGGGACTCCTTCGACGAGCTGGCCGAGCACCGGCTGCGCGAGCGGCGCACCCTGCTGGAACGGCACGCGGACCGCCGCCCGCCCGACCCCGGGTTACCCGCGACCGGCTGGGTGCACGGCGACTTCCACCCGCTGAACGTGCTCTACCGGGGCGCCGACCCCGTGGCGATCCTGGACTGGGACCGGCTGGGCGTGCAGCCGCGCGCGGAGGAGGCGGTCCGGGCCGCGGTGATCTTCTTCGTGCTGCCGGCCGGCGAGCTGGACCTCGCGAAGGTACGGGCCTACGCCCGCGCGTACCGCCGGGCGGCCGGTGCCGGGCCCGCCGAGCTGGCCGCCGCCGTGCACCGGGTGTGGTGGGAGCGGCTCAACGACTTCTGGATACTGCGCTGGCGCTACTGCCTGGACGACCAAAGGGCCGACCCGCAGTTCCCCGCGGTGTCGGCCCTGGCGGTCTGGTGGACCCGTGAGTACGAGGCGGTGCGCGAGGCCTTCACGGGGTGACCCGGTGGGTGTCAGCCGGCGGTCGTGCCGGTGTTGCCCGCCGCGGCGCCGGCCGTGGAGCCTGCCGCCGCACCGCCGGGGGTGCCGTCCGCGCCGTCCGTGGCGCCCTCGCTGGCGCCGGTGTTGCCCTCGCTCGTGCCGGTGTTGCCCTCACTGGTACCCGTGTTGCCCTCGCTGGTACCGGTGTTGCCCTCGCTCGTACCCGTGTTGCCCTCGCTGGTACCGGTGTTGCCCTCGCTCGTACCCGTGTTGCCCTCGCTGGTACCCGTGCTTCCGTCGCCCGTGCCGTTCGTCGCCGTCTGGGGCGGGGAGCTGGACGGGGTCTCCGGGGTCTCGCTGGGTGTGAACGACGGCTGCTCCGGCGTCTCCTGCTGATTGCCCGAGGAGTTGCCCGGCTGCTCGGTCTCCTCGGTCTCCTCGTCGGTCGGCGAGGGCGAGCTCTTCGTCGGGGTGGGCGAGGTGGAGGTCTCGGTCGGCTGCTTCTCGTGCTTGCCGCCGTTGCCGTTCGCCGCGTTCAGGGCGATGGCGACGCCCGCGCCGATCGCGATCAGCGCCAGCACGATGAACAGCCAGAGCTTGCCCCGGCCGCCCCCGCCGCGCTGACCGCCGTCGTAACCGCCGTCGTCGGGGTTCATCGGCGGCAGGATCGGTCCCTGCGAGGTGTCCCCGTGCTGCCCGTATCCCCCCATGGCGCGGGTGGAGCCGGTCATGCCCCGGGGCGGGGTGGCGGCGCCGTCGTTCAGCACGACCGGGCCGGTGTTCCACGTGCCCGTGTGGCCGCCCTGCACCTGGAGCATCTGCAGGCTGTACTGGACGAGGCCGCGCATCTCCTCGGCGCTCTGGAACCGGTCGTCCGGGTCCTTCGCCAGCGAGCGCATCACGAGCCCGTCCAGCTCCGGCGGCACCACGTCCGAGATCTCCGACGGCGGGACCGGGATGTCCTGGACGTGCTGGTAGACGACGGAGAGCGGCGTCTCACCCGTGAAGGGGGGCCGCAGCGCGAGGAGTTCGTACAGCAGGCAGCCGGTGGCGTACAGGTCGGAGCGGTGGTCGACGGCCTTGCCGAGCGCCTGCTCGGGGGAGAGGTACTGCGGCGTGCCCATGACCATGCCGGTCTGGGTCATCGTCGACTGCGCGCCGTGCAGCGCGCGGGCGATGCCGAAGTCCATCACCTTGACGGCGCCGGAGTGCGTGATGATCACATTGGCGGGCTTGATGTCCCGGTGCACGATCCCGTGCTGGTGCGAGTAGGCGAGCGCCTCCAGCACACCGGAGACGATGATCAGCGCCTGCTCCGGAGGCGGGGCCTCCGCGTTGAGCAGCAGATCACGGATGGTGCGGCCCTCGACGAGCTCCATCACGATGTACGGGACGGTCTGGCCGGCGACGGTGTCCTCGCCGGAGTCGTACACCGCCACGACCGCGTGGTGGTTGAGCCCGGCGACCGACTGCGCCTCGCGCGTGAACCGGGCCTTGGAGACCGGGTCCTCGGCGAGGTCCGAGCGCAGCAGCTTCACCGCGACCGTGCGCCCGAGCCGGACGTCCTCGGCCGCGAAGACCTCGGCCATGCCGCCCCGGCCGAGCCGGTGGGTCAGCCGGTAGCGTCCGTCGCCGACGACACCGCCGATGCCCCAGGAGTCGGTGCCATCCGGAACTCCGCCGCCGTTTGCTTCGGGTTCGGGTGCCATCAGTCCTCGCCGTCGTTTCTGTCCGCGCGTCCGCGGGTTCTCACGGTGCCTTGCTGCATTGCCACGTCACGCTACAGCCTCCGTCGGACACGCCGATTCCGAGACGGACCGGCCATCCAATCGGCTGGCGTGCCGCGCACGCAAATTGCATGCGGTTCCTGTAACGCTTCCGAGACGCTTCTTGTGCGTAGGGTCACGGAACGGGCACCCGGCTTGACGTGTCGTACCCCTCGGGCAGACTTGGCCAGTAATACGGATCTTCGCGTGAGTCGCGCGCCGAGGGGGAAGCAAGTCATGAGCCAGGACGGCGCACACGGTGCCCAGGGTCGCTACGCGGGCGGTTCGGTCGCCGGCGGCCGCTACCAGCTGCGTGATCTGCTCGGCGAAGGCGGGATGGCGTCCGTATATCTGGCGTACGACTCCGCGCTGGACCGGCAGGTCGCGATCAAGACGCTGCACACGGAGCTGGGCCGCGAGCAGTCCTTCCGCGAGCGCTTCCGGCGTGAGGCGCAGGCCGTCGCCAAGCTCCAGCACACCAACATCGTCTCCGTCTTCGACACCGGCGAGGACGAACTCGGCGGCGCGCTGATGCCGTACATCGTCATGGAGTACGTCGAGGGGCAGCCGCTCGGCTCCGTGCTCCAGTCGGACATCCGCAGCTACGGCGCGATGCCCGCCGACAAGGCGCTCAAGGTCACGGCCGATGTGCTGGCCGCGCTGGACACCAGCCACGAAATGGGCCTGGTCCACCGCGACATCAAGCCGGGCAACGTGATGGTGACCAAGCGCGGTGTCGTGAAGGTCATGGACTTCGGCATCGCCCGCGCCATGCAGTCGGGCGTCACGTCGATGACGCAGACCGGCATGGTCGTCGGCACCCCGCAGTACCTCTCCCCCGAACAGGCCCTGGGCCGCGGGGTGGACGCGCGCTCCGACCTGTACTCGGTCGGGATCATGCTGTTCCAGCTGCTGACCGGCCGCATCCCGTTCGACGCGGACTCGCCGCTCGCCATCGCGTACGCGCATGTGCAGGAGGAGCCGGTCGCCCCGTCCACGATCAACCGCTCGCTCACCCCGGCGATCGACGCCCTCGTCGCCCGCGCGCTGAAGAAGAACCCGAACGAGCGCTTCCCGAGCGCCGCTGCCATGCAGGACGAGATCGCCCGCGTGCTGAGCGCGAGCGGCCAGAC
This sequence comes from Streptomyces sp. ITFR-16, assembly GCF_031844705.1. NCBI lineage: Bacteria > Bacillati > Actinomycetota > Actinomycetes > Kitasatosporales > Streptomycetaceae > Streptomyces > Streptomyces sp. ITFR-16. The sequence continues at coordinate 4,148,965 of NZ_CP134609.1, read as the reverse complement.
CGGCGCCCCGGTGATCATCGGTGACGGCGGCGCCCCCGCGAACAGCGGCTCGGGCGTCGGCTCGGCGGTCTTCCCGCCGGTCGACCAGAGCGCCCCCGCCCCGCAGAGCGTCCAGACGCCGTACCAGCCGGGCCCCTACCAGTCCCAGCAGCACAACCCCTACGGCCCGTCCACCCCGGCGCCCGCCACGGCCCCGTCGTACGGCTACCCGCAGGCGGCCCCGGCGTACCAGAACGCGTCGATGTCGCCGATGCAGCAGCAGACGCCGCCGCCCTACACGATCTCCCCGCAGACGACGTCCTCCCCCTCGGGCGGCGGCTCCAAGCGGAACATGCCGGTGATCGTGGGCTCGATCGTCGTCGCCCTGATCGCGATCGGCGGCCTGATCACCGTCATCGCCCTGAACGGCGACGACAAGAAGGGCGGCACGGAGGCCTCGTCGAGCGAGTCACCTGGGGCGGACCACAAGGATCCGGAGCGGAACCGGACGATGGACACCGAGGACTGCACGGACGCGATGGAGGACAACGACGACCCGAACAAGGTCGACGCGCCGAGCTTCCTCTACAAGGACATCCTCTCGGCGCGCGCCTGCGCGGACGCGGCTGGCTGGACCATCAAGCAGATCAAGGTGCCGGGGAACGCCTACGCGGAGGACCAGGTCATCGACCAGTTCCCCACCTCCGGGACCGCGGTGCCCAAGACGGGCGCCCACTTCGAGCTGCGGATCGCGACGGGGGACCCGGCGTAACCCTGGAGGGTCCGCGTGCGGGTGCTTGCATCCGTACGTATCACCTGAGATGCCGGACATACCGTCACATGTGACGCTTTCTTCATGGCTTCAGGACACCTCTCCTCGTGGCCCTCAAGAAGCGTGGCCTGCCTGGCCCTGACGGCAGCCGCGGTCCTGGGGGCCATGACGGGCGGTGAGACGCACGCCGACGGGCGGGCCGTCGCGGGTTCGCCGCCTTCCGCATCCGTCGACCCTTCCGCCTCCGCCGGCCCTTCCTCGTCCGCTTCCCCCTCCGCCTCGCCCTCGCCGGGTGCCCGGTCGCCGCGGCCCGAGGAGCTGCAGACGCCCATGGCCGGGCTGCCCGCCGGGGCCGGGCGGGAGCGGCCCGGGCGGTCGGTGACACCCTCCGAGCTCGCCCGGGAGGACGCCGTGGCCGCGCGCGAGGAGCGACCGCAGGCCGCGGAGACCGCCGCCGATGCCGCCAGCCCGGCGCCGAGCCTGGCCTCCGACGCCGAGCGGATGTCGCGCCAGGCCCTCGACGGAGCGGACCTGGAACGGGTCCGGCAGATGTCGCTCGGATCGGGGATCGCCCTGGTCGGGCTGGGTCTCGGCTTCCTCGCGTTCCGGATGCGCCGCACCGGCTGAGCACCCCGCCGCGACCGGCCCGGACGGGGTGGAAGGGGGCGGCCGGGCCTCATCGGAGACTTGCGTTCGGCAAAATACTCGGTATACATACTCAGTATGTCGATCCGCCACGGGCTGCTCGCCCTCCTGGAAAGGGGGCCGCGCTACGGCTCCCAGCTCCGCACCGAATTCGAGTCGCGCACCGGCTCCACCTGGCCGCTCAACGTCGGGCAGGTCTACACGACGCTGAGCCGGCTGGAGCGTGACGGCCTCGTCGTGCAGAACGGCGAGGACGACCAGGGCCACGCCCTCTACTCGATCAGCGACGAGGGGCGCGCCGAACTGCGCACCTGGTTCGAGACACCGGTCGACCGCAGCAACCCGCCCCGCGACGAGCTGGCCATCAAGCTCGCGATGGCCGTCGGCGCCCCCGGCGTCGACATCAGGGCCGTCATCCAGTCCCAGCGGCACCACACGGTGAAGGCCATGCAGGACTACACGCGCCTCAAGGCGCAGGCCCTCGTGGACATCCCGACCAACCGCGACGAGGTCGCCTGGCTGCTGGTGCTGGAACAGCTGATCTTCCAGGCGGAGGCCGAGGCCCGCTGGCTGGACCACTGCGAGTCGCGGCTGGTCCGCCTCGCCGAGGCCGCCGCCACCGAACCGGAGCAGAACCCGGCCGCGCGCGGCCCCGCCCGCGCCGCCGCCCGGCCGCGCGCCCGCCGCTGACATCACAGAACCGCTCCGAGGGGGAACCACCCGTCATGTCCTTGCACGTTCCGTCCACGTCCCCGGCCGATCCGGCCCAGCCGGGGGACGCACCGGTCCTCGAACTCCGCGCCCTGACCCGTACGCACGGCACCGGCATCGCCGAGGTGCACGCCCTGCGCGGGATCAACCTCGCGGTGCACGCCGGTGAACTCGTCGCCGTGATGGGGCCCTCCGGCTCCGGCAAGTCCACCCTGCTGACTCTGGCCGGCGGCCTCGACACCGCGACCGGCGGGCAGGTCGTCATCGAGGGCCAGGACATCGCCACGCTCGGCCGCAAGGGCGTCGCCGCCCTGCGCCGCCGCAGCGTCGGCTATGTCTTCCAGGACTACAACCTGATCCCGGCCCTGACCGCCGCCGAGAACATCGCGCTGCCGCGCGAGCTCGACGGGGTCTCGGTCCGCAAGGCCCGCAAGGAGGCGCGCGCCGCGCTGGAGGAGATGAACCTGCTCCAGATCGCCGACCGCTTCCCGGACGAGATGTCCGGCGGCCAGCAGCAGCGCGTCGCGATCGCCCGTGCGCTGGTGGGGGACCGGCGTCTGGTGCTCGCCGACGAACCGACCGGCGCCCTCGACTCCGAGACCGGCGAGGCCGTCCTCGCGCTGCTGCGCCACCGCTGCGACCAGGGTGCGGCCGGGGTGATGGTGACGCACGAACCCCGGTACGCCGCCTGGGCGGACCGGGTCGTCTTCCTGCGGGACGGTTCGATCGTCGATCAGACGCTGTCCGCCGGGGCCGACTCGCTGCTGGCCGCCGGGAGCCACGAGTGAGCGTCTTCACGGGGTGGCGTGCCGCCCTCCGGATAGCCCGCCGCGACGCCATGCGGTCCAAGGGCCGCAGCGCCCTGGTGGTCGCGATGATCGCCCTGCCGGTGCTGGGGGTGACGGCCGCGGACGTGACGTACCGCAGCGCGGAGTCCACCCCGGCCGAGAAGCTGACCGCCGAGATGGGCTCGGCCGACGCGCTGTTCAGCGACCCGGGCCTCGGCGAACTGCAGCAGATGCCCGACGGAATCATGTACAACGCCGTCGACGACGACTTCCCCGCCGAGGGCCTCCCGCCGGTCGACATGCGGGCCACCTTCCCCAAGGGGGCGCGGGCGATCTCCATCCGGTCCGTCCCCGCGAACGTCACCACCGCGTACGGGGTCGTCGACACCGACATCGTGGAGTTCCGCACCTCGGACCCGATGGCCCGGGGCAAGATCGACCTGATCAAGGGCGAGTTCCCGCAGGGCACCGGCGAGATGGTGGCCACCGAGGCGTTCCTGAAGTCGTCCGGGCTGCACATCGGCTCCCGCACCACCGTGAACGGCGCGGGGCGCACGTACACCATCACCGGCGCGGTCGAGCAGCCCGACGATCTCGGCTCCAAGAAGCTGTACGCCGACCCGGGCGCGGTCATCGGCCCGTGGCAGGCCCTGGCCGCCCGCGACAAGAAGGTGCTGCCGCCCAACGCGGGATCGACCGAATGGCTGGTCAAGGGCACGGGTGCGGCGGGCATCGGCTGGAGCGACGTCCTCGCCGCCAACAAGGCCGGCGCGCTCGTCGTCTCCCGCCAGGTGGTCCTGGACCCGCCGCCGGACTCCGAGGTCCCGATGGCGCGGTCCGTCAGCGGCTACGCCTCGGGCACCTCTGCCGAGACGAGCGCGGCGCTGATCACCGTGGTCGCCATGGCGATCCTGGAGATCGTGCTGCTCGCCGGACCGGCCTTCGCCGTCGGCGCGCGCCGCTCACGCCGTCAGCTCGGGCTCGTCGGCACCTGCGGCGGCGACCGGCGCCATGTCCGCGCCGTCGTGCTCTCCGGCGGACTGGTCCTCGGCGGCGTCGGAGCGGTGTCCGGCGTAGGCGCCGGACTGCTGCTCACGGCGGTGTTCCGCCCGATGATCGAGGAACGGGCCGGGCAGCGCTTCGGCTCCCTGGTCCTGCGGCCGACGGATCTGCTGATCGTGGCCGGGCTCGGCCTGGTCACCGGGCTGCTCGCCGCGTTCGTCCCCGCCCTCGTGGCCGCCCGGCAGTCCGTCCTGGAGTCGCTCACCGGCCGGCGCGGGGTGCGCCGCAGCTCCCGGGTGCTGCCGATCGCGGGCTCCGCCGTGCTGGCGCTCGGTATCGCGGTCGCGGTGTACGGCGGCGTCAGCGGCAGTTCCCTGCTGGTCTCCGGCGGATCGGTCGTCGCCGAGCTCGGGCTGCTCGCCTGCATCCCGGTCATCGTGGGCCTGCTGGGCCGGCTCGGCCGCAGGCTGCCGCTCTCCCCCCGAATGGCGCTGCGCGACGCGGCCCGCAACCGGGGCCGGACCGCCCCGGCGGTCGCCGCCGTGATGGCTGCCGTCGCGGGTTCGGTGGCCATCGCCACGTACATGTCCAGCAGCCTGGCCGAGTCCGACTACAACTACACGCCCATGCTGACCAAGGACACGCTGCTCGTCTCGGCCTATGACAGCAAGAACGCCGAGCGGCTGCCGCTGGCCCGGGCGGCCATCGAACGGAACATGGCGGTCACCGGCGGGCGCGCCGACTTCTCCCGGGTCTGGGCGGGCAGCGACTGCAATGTCTACTACGGCGAGAACGAGAGCTGCGGCAGCATCGAGCTGGTCAAGCCCACCGGCAAGGGCCACGACTGCCCGCTCAAGGGCAAGGGCGCCAAGGCGCTCGCCACCCGGCTCTCCGCCGAGGAACACCGCACGATGATGCACTCCCCGGCCTGCATGGACGAATACATCCACACGGGCGGCTTCAGCTCCGAGAGCAACATCGTCGTGGGCGACGCGGCCCTGCTCGACACCTATGTGAAGCTCGACGACCCGGCGGCCGCCGCGGCGCTGAAGGCCGGCACACCCGTCCTGCTCAACCGGGCGTACGCGAAGAACGGCGAGGTCACCCTCAAGGCCGTCCACACCTACAGCTCCAAGGACAAGAAGAACCGCAAGCTGCACCCCGGCCCGGCCCGGAAGTCCACCGACCGGCTGAAGGTGTACGTGGCGGACGCCGAGTACGCCGCCACCCCCGGCATCCGCATGATCCTGCCGCAGCGGACCGCCGCCGGGCTCGGCCTGCACACCGCCCCGGGCGGCAGTGTCTACGCCGTCAGCCACCCGCCCACGGACGCCGAGAACCAGCGTGTCTCGGCCGCCATCGACCAGTCCGGCGGCGGGCTCTGGGTGAACTCCGAATCCGGCGCCGAAAGCCGGGAGAGCACCGTGCTGCTGATCCTCACCCTGTTCGCCGGGGTGGTGACCCTGGGTGCGGCGGCGATCACCACCGGTCTGGCCAAGGCGGACGCGGAGGCCGACCTCACCACGCTCAGCGCGGTGGGCGCCCCGCCGAGGGTCCGCAGGTCCCTGTCCGGGTTCCAGTGCGTGGTGGTGGCCCTCACGGGTGTGCTGCTCGGGACCGGAGCGGGGCTGGTGCCCGCGGTGGCGCTGCGCCTGGTCGATCTGCGCGGCGCGATGGAAGCGATGCGGGACGAGCCCATGAGGTCCGCGTACACGCCGATCGTGCTGCCCTGGCCGACCATCGGGCTGCTCGCCCTGGTCGTCCCGCTGCTGGCGGGCGTCCTGGCGGCGGCGCTCACCCGCTCCCGGCTGACCCTGGCGCGGCGGGCCGGCTGAGCCGTTTCGGTGCCCTCGGGGACGGTGGATCATCCGTTCCCGGGGGCACCACAGTGGTGTACGCCGCGTGTGCGAGACAATGGGCGGCATGGAGATGCCGAGGAATGAACGATCGCAGGAGCACCCCCAGGTCCTCGTAGTGGGGCAGGACGGAATGGCGATCGGCGGCGGTGGCACTGACGACGAGTCGCGCGAGGTCCCGGTGACGGAGATGGTCGAACAGCCCGCGAAGGTCATGCGCATCGGCAGCATGATCAAGCAACTCCTGGAGGAGGTCAGGGCGGCTCCTCTCGACGAGGCGAGCCGTGTGCGCCTCAAGGAGATCCACGCCAGCTCGGTCAAGGAGCTGGAGGACGGCCTCGCGCCGGAGCTGGTGGAGGAGCTGGAACGGCTCTCCCTGCCGTTCACCGAGGAGTCCGTCCCCTCCGAGGCGGAACTCAGGATCGCGCAGGCCCAGTTGGTGGGCTGGCTGGAGGGCCTCTTCCACGGCATCCAGACCGCCCTGTTCGCGCAGCAGATGGCGGCGCGGGCCCAGCTGGAGCAGATGCGCCGAGCCCTGCCCCCGGGCAGCGGCCACGAGGAGGAGGACGGTGGCGGCGCCGCCGACCCGCACGGGGCGATCCGCTCCGGGCCGTACCTGTAACCCCCGACTCTCTTCAACCACCCGATCGAGCGCGAAGGGCCCGGCACACACCGTGTGCCGGGCCCTTCGCATGGACGGGGGCCGTGCGGTCAGGCCGCCGGGGGAACCCGCAGCAGCACCTTGCCGATGTGGGTGCTGGACTCCATCAGGCGGTGTCCCTCGGCCGCGTCCGGCATCGGCAGGGTGCGGTCCACCACCGGCTTCACGACGCCGTCGGCGATGAGCGGCCAGACGTGCTCGCGTACGGCCGCGACGATTGCCGCCTTCTCGGCGAGCGGGCGTCCGCGCAGCGAGGTCGCGGTGACCGCGGCCCGCTTGGTCAGCAGGGCGCCGAGATTCAGCTCGCCCTTGGCGCCGCCCTGGAGCCCGATGACCGCCAGCCGGCCGTTGACGGCGAGCGCCTGCACATTCCGGTCCAGGTACTTCGCGCCGATGATGTCGAGGATGACGTCCGCGCCCGCCCCGTCCGTCGCCTTGCGGAGCTCCTCGACGAAGTCCTGCTCGCGGTAGTCGATCAGGATGTCGGCGCCGAGCTCCGCGCAGCGCGCCAGCTTCTCGGGGCCGCCCGCGGTCACCGCGACCCGGGCGCCGACCGCCTTGGCCAGCTGGATCGCCATCGTGCCGATCCCGCTGGAACCGCCGTGCACCAACAGCGTCTCGGCGGGCCGCAGATGGGCCACCATGAACACGTTGGACCACACGGTCGCCGTCACCTCGGGCAGGGCCGCGGCGAGCTCCAGGTCCAGTCCCTCCGGTACGGGGAGCAGCTGGCCCGCCGGGACGGCGACCTTCTCCGCGTAACCGCCGCCGGCCAGCAGCGCGCACACCTCGTCGCCGACGGACCAGCCGGTGACACCGGGACCGAGGGCCGCGATACGGCCGGCGCACTCCAGGCCCGGGTAGGGCGAGGCACCGGGCGGCGGGTTGTAGAAGCCCTGCCGTTGCAGCACATCGGCCCGGTTGACCGCGCCGGCCACGACATCGACGAGGACCTCGCCGTCGCCGGGAACGGGATCGGGCACCTCGGCCCACACGAGCGCCTCGGGGCCACCGGGTTCGGGGATCGTGATCGCATGCATGGCCGCGAGGCTACTCCGTGGCGGCCGGGCGGCCGGGAAGCCCCGGGGATGCCGCGCCGCGCGGATGGCGACGCCGCCCTCAGAAGCGCGGCACGCTCTGCGTCGGCGGCAGGTTGTGAGGCGGTTCGTTCGAGGCGCGCACGATGGTGATCACCCGGTCCGTCAGCTGCAGCGGGCTGGCCGCCGGGTCGTCGTAGCCGAGGAGCCGGTGGCCCCGCAGGACGCTGACCACGAGGTCCTCGGTCTCCCGCACGCTCTTGCCCACCTCGGCCTTTATCACCGGCCGTTCGACCAGATCGAGCCCGCTGCCCTGCTGGATGAGATCCTCCATCACCGTGCCCGCGCTGGGGCTGAGGACGGAGAGGCCGAGCAGTCGGCCCGCAGCACTCGCACTGGTGATGACGGCGTCGGCCCCGGACTGCCGCAGCAGCGGGGCGTTCTCCTCCTCGCGCACCGCGGCGACGATCTTCGCGCCCCGGTTGAGCTGACGCGCGGTCAGTGCGACCAGCACCGCCGTGTCGTCGCGCTGGGTGGCGATGATGATCTGGCGCGCCTTCTGCAACTCGGCCCGCAGCAGCACCTCGCTGCGTGTCGCATCACCGAGCACCCCGGTGAACCCCTCTGCATTGGCGATCTCTATCACCTTCGACGCCGGGTCGACGATGACGATCTGTTCCTTCTTCAGGCCGGTGGCACAGAGGGTCTGAATGGCCGAGCGGCCCTTCGTACCGAAGCCGACGACAACGGTGTGGTCACGCAAGTTGGTTCTCCAACGCTTCAGCCGGAAGTCCTCCCGGGTCCGCTCCGTGAGGACCTCAAGGGTGGTGCCGACCAGGATGATGAGGAAGAGCACGCGCAGCGGTGTCACCAACAGCACGTTCACGAGCCGGGCGCCGTCGCCGTACGGGGTGATGTCGCCGTATCCGGTGGTGGAGAGGGTGACCGTCGCGTAGTACACCGAGTCCAGGAAGTCGACCTTGCCGTCGGCGGCGTCGTGGTACCCGCCCCGGTCGACCCAGACGATCAAGACCGTGATGGCCATCACCATCAGAGCCATCGTCAGCCGCTTGGCCACCTGACGGGCCGGGCCGTCCACGACCCGGCGCGGGAGCATCACCCGGGTGGGGACGACCTGCTCGTCGGCGCGCCTGGCCATCGCGTCATGGCCGGGAAGTTTCACGTGAAACACCCTTCAGTCCACGGCATCGCCGAGAACCACGGTAGATCGAGGATCTCCACCTCGGTGCCGGACCGTACCCCGCCCGGCTCCACGACGGCCAACCCGTCCGCGGCGGCGATCCCGCGCAGCATGGCGGGACCGTTGTAATGCAGTGGTACGACGTGATCGGCCCCGGCTCCGGTTCCGGTCCCGTCGCTCCGGCCGGAGGTTCCCGGGCCCGCGGCCGTCCCATGGACCACGGGCACGAGCCGGGTGTCGTGCCGATGGCCGTGCACGTCGTCGCGTACGGCCACGTGGTAGGGATCGTCGTGGACCCGGCCGGCCAGCCCGCACAGCAGCGGCCCCGCCAGCGTGAGAAGACCGGAGGCCGCCGCCAGGGGGTTGCCGGGCAGCCCGACGAGATACGGCCCTCGGGCCCCGAGCCGGGCCAGCAGCATGGGATGGCCGGGGCGCACGGCGACTCCGTCGACGAGCAGTTCGGCGCCGATCCGGTCCAGGACGGGGTGCACATGGTCGACGGGTCCCGAGGCGGTGCCGCCGGTCGTGACGATCAGATCGGCGTCGGAGCCGGTGAGCGCCTGCCGCAGGGCCTCCGCGTCGTCCCCGAGGCGTCGTGGCTCGGAGACATCGGCGCCCAGGGCGCGCAGCCAGGGGCCGATCATGGGCCCGAGCGCGTCACGGATGAGCCCGTCGCGCGGGAGCCCGGCGGTCAGCAGTTCGTCGCCGAGGACCAGGACGTCGACGCGGGGCCGGGGGCGGGCGAGCAGTTCGTCGTACCCGGCGGCCGCGGCCAGGCCGAGGACAGCCGGGGTCACCACGGCACCGGTGGGGAGGAGTTGGTCGCCCGACCGGCACTCCTGGCCGCGCGGCCGGATGTCCTGTCCCGGACTCACCTGCCGTTGCGCGTGGAGCAGTCCCTTGGTCTCGTCCGCGTGGGCGTGTTCGCTGCGGATGACGGCGTTGACGTCCGCCGGAACGCGGGCGCCGGTGGCGATGCGGACGGCGTCGCCGTCGGGGAGCGGGGCGGGGGCGCCATGACCGGCGAGGATGCCCTCCTTCGCGCGGATGTGCCACGGTCCGGGACCCGCGACGGCCCAGCCGTCCATGGCGGAGGTGTCGAAGGACGGCAGGTCGGTGAGCGCGGCAAGGGGCTCGGCGAGCACATGGCCGAGTGCCCGGTCGAGGGGGAGACGGACCGTACGTACGGGGGCCGCGCGTCCCGCCCGTGCGGCAAGGGCGCGGGCCTCGGCCCAGGGGATCGCACGGCTGGTCGCCTCGCCGTGCGATGAGGCGGACCGGCCGGCAAATCCCGGCCCGGCGGGGTGCGGTGCCTGCCGTGCGACGAGGGCCAGGGCCTGCGCGACGGCCCGCTCCTCCTCGGCCTCGGCAGCGGCCCGCTTCCGGGCGGTGTCGGTGTCGGTGGCGTTCTCGCCGTCGTCGGACTCCGGGGTGTCGGCCTCGGCGGAACCGGCGGCGGAACGGCTCCGGGGTGGCGGGGCGGGGTTCTCGCCGCTGCGCCTGGTCATGGTGTCCCGGTCCCGTCCGGTGTCCCGGTCCCGTCCGGTGTCCCGGTCCCGTCCGGTGTCCCGGTCCCGTCCGGCGTCTTGGTTTCGCCCGGCGTCTTGGTTTCGCCCGGTGCGCCGGTCTCGTCCGCCCACCGGAGGGCGAGCGCGGCGGCCTTGCGGGCCGCCTCGGCCACCGCTTCGGGCCCTCCGCCCTCACCGCCGGCCTGCGCCGCCGCGTATCCGACCAGGAAGGTCGTCAGGGGCGCGGCGGGCCGGGCGACGCCGTGGGCGGCATCACGGGCGAGGTCGAGCAGGACGCCGGTGTCGACGTCGAGGTCGATGCCCAGTTCGTTCTTGACTGCGGTGATCCATTCGTCCAGCACGGTCCCATGTTCTCTGATCCGGGCCCGGGCCGAAGCGATGTCCTCCCAGGTGTCGCAGTCGAACGAGGCAAGCGGGTCCGCCGCGACCCGGGAGAGCGTCAGTTCGCGGGTGAGCAGGCGCAGGGGCAGCCCGGCAAGCCCGCCGTGCTCGGCGGCGAGCAGCGCCAGTTCGCGGCGCAGCGGCTCCGCGCGGTAGACGGCGACCAGCGGCTGGTCCCGGCCGTCCGCGTCGGTGCAGAGCGCGCCCTCGGTCTCCCCGGCCCCGGCGGCGGCCAGCAGCGAGGCGACCGTGTCCGCCCCCAGGAACGGCAGATCGGCGGAGAGCACGAGCACCCGCTCCGCCGCCGTGTGCCGCACTCCCGCTCCGAGCGCCGCCAACGGCCCGCCACCCTGCGGTTCTTCACGCGTCCAGGTCACCGGGCGCACGGTGGGCCGACGGCCGCCCACCACCACGGTGGTCCCGGCACCGGCACAGGCCGCGAGCACCCGGTCGAGCAGCGGGCGGCCACCGACCCGCAGCCCGGGCTTGTCGGCGCCGCCGAGCCGCTTGGCGGCACCTCCTGCGAGAACGATGGCGTCATACGCGGTCATGCCCCGAGTATGCGGGGCATGACCGCGACCGCCTCCACGGCCTCCGGCTTCTCCGCGAAACCACCGACCGCCGACCGCCGACCGCTAACCGCTAACCGCTAACCGCTAACCGCTCTACAGCGTCCGCAGCAGCACCGCCGGCTGCTCCACGCAGTCGGCGACATAGCGCAGGAAGCCGCCGGCCGTGCCACCGTCGCAGACCCGGTGGTCGAAGGTCAGCGAGAGCTGGACGACCCGGCGCACGGCCAACTCGCCCTCGTGCACCCACGGCTTGGGGACGATGCGGCCGACGCCGAGCATCGCCGCCTCCGGGTGGTTGATGATCGGCGTCGATCCGTCGACCCCGAACACCCCGTAGTTGTTGAGCGTGAAGGTGCCGCCGGTCAGCTCCGCCGGCTTCAGCGTCCCCGCTCTGGCCGCCTCGGTGAGGCGGCCGATCTCCTCGCCGATCGACTCGGCGTTGCGCGTGTGCGCGTCCCGCACGACGGGGACGACCAGACCCCGGTCGGTCTGGGCCGCGAACCCGAGGTGCACACCGGGCAGCCGCACGATCTCGCGCGCCTCCTGGTCCACCGTGGAGTTGAGCTCGGGATACCGGGCCAGGGCCGCCGTGCAGATACGGGCGAGCAGCGCGAGCACGGACACCTTGGGGCCCGCGCTGTTCATCGCCGCCCGGGCAGCCATCAGCTCGGTCGCGTCGGCGTCCACCCAGCAGGTGGCGTCGGGGATCTCGCGCCTGCTGCGGGACAGCTTGTCGGCGACCGCGCCCCGGACCCCGCGCAACGGAACGCGCTCACCGGCCGGACGCGCGGACGGCTCGGCCGACGCGACGGGCGCGACAGGCGCTGCGGCTGACGCCCCGGCCTCCGTGGTGGACCGGATCGCCGACTCGACATCGGCCCGCAGGATCAGCCCGTCGGGCCCCGAGCCGACCAGCAGACGCAGATCGAGGTCGTGCTGCCGCGCGAGTTTGCGCACCAGCGGGGAGACCACGGCGACCGGCCCCGACGCACGGTCCGAAGCGGCGGCGGAGGCGGAGGGAGCCGCGTCGGCAGCGGTAGCGGCAGGCACGACAGGAGCGGCAGGCTCCTCCGCACGGGCTGCGGGGGCGGCCAGCCCCTGGGGCCGGACCCGGCGACGGCGCACCGGCGGCGCGCCCGTCCCGTACCCCACCAGGACATTCCCGGACCCGGAGGACTCGGCCCCCGCGTCCGCCCCGGACCCGGCCCCCGTCCCGGAAGCCGCACCCGGGCCCGTACCGGAACCGGCGACCGCCGTCCCGGAGGAGTCCCCGGAAGAATCTCCGGAGGTGGCCGCAGACGAGTCCACGGAGCCGACCGCCACGGTCAGCAGCGGCGCCCCGACCGGAAGCTCCGAGCCCTCGTCCCCGAAGCGGGCGGTCACCACGCCCCCGTACGGGCACGGCACCTCCACCATCGCCTTGGCCGTCTCGACCTCGACGACCGGCTGATCGATGGCGACGACGTCCCCGACCTCCACCAGCCAGCGCACGATCTCGGCCTCGGTCAGTCCCTCGCCGAGGTCCGGCAGCTTGAATTCGATTACCTGGGCCATCAGCTGTCCGCCTCCCACTGCAGTCGTGCGACGGCGTCGAGCACCCGGTCCACGCCGGGAAGGTGGTGCCGCTCCTGCATGGGCGGCGGATACGGGATGTCGAAACCGGCGACCCGCAGCACCGGCGCCTCCAGGTGGTGGAAGCAGCGCTCGGTGATCCGGGCCGCGATCTCGCCGCCGGGACCGCCGAAGCCGGTGGACTCGTGGACGACGACCGCGCGGCCGGTGCGGCGCACGGAGGCGGCGACGGTCTCGTCGTCGAAGGGCACCAGGGAGCGCAGGTCGACGACCTCCAGGTCCCAGCCCTCCTCGACGGCGGCCTCCGCGGCCTCCATGCAGACGGGCAGGGACGGCCCGTACGTGATCAGCGTGGCGCTGCGGCCCGGGCGCCGGACGACGGCCCGTCCGATGGGCTCCACGGCGGAGGGCGCCTGCGGTGACCAGTCCGCCTTCGACCAGTAGAGGCGCTTGGGCTCCAGGAAGACCACCGGGTCGTCGGAGGCGATCGAGGCCCTCAGCAGCCCGTACGCGTCCTCGACCGTGGCGGGGGTGACGACATGGAGACCCGGGGTCGCCATGTAGTACGCCTCCGAGGAGTCGCTGTGGTGCTCGACGCCGCCGATGCCGCCGCCGTAGGGCACCCGGACCGTGATCGGCAGCGGCATGGCGCCACCGGTGCGGTTCCGCATCTTGGCGACATGGCTGATGAGCTGTTCGAACGCCGGATAGGCGAAGGCGTCGAACTGCATCTCCACCACGGGCCGCAGCCCGTACATCGCCATGCCGACCGCCGCGCCGAGAATGCCCGCCTCGGCCAGCGGAGTGTCCGTGCACCGCGCGTCGCCGAACTCCTTCGCCAGGCCGTCGGTGATCCGGAAGACCCCGCCCAGCGTCCCGACGTCCTCACCGAGGACGTGCACCGAGGGGTCCTCGGCCATCGAGTCGCGCAGCGCGCGTCCGAGTGCCTGCGCCATGGTGGCGGGTTTCGCCTTGGCCGTCCGCTCTCCGGCCGTGGCCGCTGCCGTCGTCATCGCCGCGCTCCCCCGTCGTCCGTGCTGAGCCCGTCGGGCTGGTCGTGCTCCGCGTCCAGCTCGACGCGCAGCCGGGCCGCCTGCTCCCGCAGCTGCGTGGTCTGCTCCGCGTAGACATGGGCGAAGAGGTCCATCGGGTCGAGCACCGGGTCGGCGTTCATCCGCTCGCGCAGTCCGGCCGCCATCCGCTCCGCGGCCATCCGCGCCTCCTCGATCCCCTCGTCGTCGAGCAGTCTGCGACCGGTCAGCTCGCGCTCCAGGATCCGGACCGGGTCGTGCGCCCGCCAGGCCTCGACCTCGCTGTCGCCTCGGTAGCGGGTCGCGTCGTCGGCGTTCGTGTGCGCGTCCATGCGGTAGGTGACGGCCTCCACGAGCGTCGGGCCCTCGCCGCGCCTGGCCCGGCTCACCGCCTCGGAGAGCACCTGGTGCACGGCCGCCGCGTCGTTGCCGTCGACCAGCCGGCCGGGCATGCCGTACCCCACGGCCTTGTGGGCCAAGGACGGGGCCGCGGTCTGCTTCGCCAGGGGCACGGAGATGGCGAAGCCGTTGTTCTGTACGAGGAAGACGACAGGGGCCCGCCAGACGGCCGCGAAGTTCAGCGCCTCGTGGAAGTCGCCCTCGCTGGTGCCGCCGTCACCGACCATGGCGAGCGCGACGACGTCGTCGCCCTTGAGCCGCGCCGCGTGGGCCAGGCCCACGGCATGCGGCAACTGGGTGGCGAGCGGGGTGCAGAGCGGGGCGATGCGGTGCTCGCGCGGGTCGTAGCCGGTGTGCCGGTCGCCGCGCAGCAGGGTCAGCGCCTCGACCGGGTCCAGGCCCCGGGCCACGGCCGCGAGCGTGTCGCGGTAGCTGGGGAAGAGCCAGTCCCGCTCCTCCAGCACCAGGGCAGCCGCGATCTCGCAGGCCTCCTGCCCCGTGCTCGACGGATAGACGGCGAGCCTGCCCTGCTTGGTGAGGGCGGTCGCCTGGGCGTTGTACCGCCGGCCGCGCACCAGCTCGGCGTAGAGCCGCAGCAGCAGCTCGGGGTCCGTGTCGGCCACGGCGTCCGTACCGAGCACGCGGTACGGCTCGGGGTCCGGGAGCAGCGGGGCGGGGTCGGTGAGCGGCTTCCAGGCCGGGGGCGGCGTGGGCCGGTAGGCAGCCGCGCCGGGCAGCTCTTGGACCGTCATGTCAAGCACCTCCTGGCATCGAGGGGTATCGAGCGGCAACGGACGGTATCGGGGGTGCCCCGATACCGAGGGGTGTCGAAATGTGTCGAAATATCGAAAGCCGTGCGAGGTGCGAGTGTGGTGCGCCTCACCTACCGATTGTTCGGTCGCGAGCGCATTTTGGCTACAGGCACCGCCAGCCTGTGGACAAACGGTTCTCCACAGCCTGGGATGGGAACAGGTCGTCCAGGACGGGGAGGCACGGGAACATGGCAGCTGAACAAATGGCCGACGGGGCCGAGGAGCCCGGCCCGATCGCTCCCGCACGCCCGCTCGACTCCATCGACCGCGCCATCCTCCGACTGCTCCAGACGGACGGCCGCGCCTCGATACGGTCGGTGGCCGACCGGGTCCATGTGTCGCGGGCCAACGCCTACGCGCGAATCAACCGGCTCATCGACGACGGCGTGATCCGCGGCTTCAGCGCACGGGTGAACCACGAGCGGGCGGGCCAGGGTGCCTCCGCGTACATCACGCTCAAGATCGTCCAGAATTCCTGGCGCACGGTCCGCGAACAGCTCCAGGCGCTGCCGGGCGCCACGCACATCGCACTGGTCAGCGGCGACTTCGACGTCCTTCTGCTGGTGCACAGCGCCGACAACCGGGCCCTGCGCGAACTGGTCCTGACCAGAATCCAGGCCATCCCGGAGGTGCTGTCGACCCGCACCCTGCTGGTGTTCGAGGAGACGGACCTGGCGCCGGGCCCGGACCGCCCCACCGAGCTCACCTGAGCCGGCACCGCCTCCGGCACCGGCCGGGGCTCAGCGGCTGGACTTCATGCCCTCGAAGGCCAGCTGCACGACCGTGTCCGCGAGCCGCTCACCCTCCGCGCCGCCGTCCGGCAGCGGGCGGTACCACTCCACCAGGGAGTTGACCATCCCGAACAGCAGCCGGGTCGCCAGGCGTATGTCCACGTCGGAGCGGAGATCGCCGTCCGCGACCGCCGCCTTGAGCAGCTCGGCCACCCGCTGGTCGAACTCGCGGCGCCGCTCCAGCGCCCAGCGCTCGGTCTTCGTGTTGCCCCGCACGCGCAGCAGCAGCGTGACGTAGGGCAGTTCGGCTATCAGCACCTCGACCGTACGGCGCGTGACGTACTCGACCTGCTCGATCGCCCGGCCCCGCGTCGCGCCGGACTCGTCGAGGATGCCGAACAGCCCGTCCAGGGCCCGGGTGACCGCGCGCCGCAGCAGCTCTTCCTTGCCGGCGACATGGTGGTAGATGGACGACTTGGAGATGCCCGCCGCCTTCGACAGGTGCTCCATGGACGTGCCGTCGTAACCGCGCTCGTTGAAGACACGGACGGCGACGGTGAGCAGAGTCTCCGGGGTGTACGTGTCCCGCTTGGCCGTGGTCATGCCCGCGATCCTCCCCTACGAGTTGTCCACAGGTTTCGTGGGCCCCCTTGTCCCGACCGATCGTTCGGTTACTCTAACTCTGTCCGCCCGTCCCTGCCCAGCTCGATGAGGAGTTGGTCCGTCATGGCCGCCGAGCTCTCCCCGCACCTGCTGTCCGAGAGGCACCGCCCCACGCTGGACCGGACTCTCGAGGCGATCCGCACGCGGGACTACTGGTCCCCGCACCCCGAGCACCCGAAGGCGTACGGCGAAGGCGGCGCCCCCGGCAGCCTCGGCGCCGCCGAGGGCAAGGCCGCCTTCGACGCGGTGCTGTCGGCCCGCCTCGACCTGGACCAGCCGGGCACCGACGGGTGGACGGGCGCGGAGACCTCTCCGTACGGCCCCGAGCTGGCGGTCGAGTATCCGCACGCGGACCTGGACGTGCTGCTTCCGGCGATGCGTGCGGCCATGCCGGCCTGGCGCGACGCGGGCCCGGAGACCAGGGCCCTGGTCTGTCTGGAGATCCTGGCGCGGATCAGCGCCCGCACCCATGAGTTCGCCCACGCGGTGATGCACACCAGCGGCCAGGCCTTCATGATGGCGTTCCAGGCCGGCGGCCCGCACGCCCAGGACAGGGGCCTGGAGGCGGTGGCGTACGCATACGAGGAGCAGATCCGCGCTCCCCGCACCGCCGACTGGTCCAAGCCGCAGGGCAGGCGCGACCCGATCGCCCTGCACAAGACGTTCACCGCGGCGGGCCGGGGCATCTCCCTGCTGATCGGCTGCAACACCTTCCCCACGTGGAACGGCTACCCCGGCCTCTTCGCCTCCCTCGCCACCTGCAACCCGGTCCTGGTCAAGCCGCACCCCCGCGCGGTGCTCCCGCTGGCCCTCACCGTCCGGCTGGCCCGCGAGGTGCTCACCGAAGCGGGCTTCGACCCGAACCTCGTCGCCCTGGCCGCCGAACGGCCGGGCGAGGGCATCGCCAAGACCCTGGCGGTGCGCCCCGAGATCAGGATCATCGACTACACGGGATCCACGGAGTTCGGCGACTGGCTGGAGGCCAACGCCCGCCAGGCCCAGGTCTACACGGAAAAGGCCGGGGTCAACACGATCGTCATCGACTCGACGGACGACTATCGGGGCATGCTCGCCAACCTGGCCTTCTCGCTCTCCCTCTACAGCGGCCAGATGTGCACCACCCCGCAGAATCTGCTGATCCCCCGGGACGGCATCGAGACGGACGCCGGCCCCAAGTCGTACGACGACGTGGTCGCCGACATCGCCGCCGCGGTCACCGGCCTCCTGGGCGACGACGCCCGGGCGAACGGACTGCTCGGCGCCCTGGTCAACGCCGATGTGAAGGCCCGTCTGGAGGCGGCGGCCCAGCTGGGCGAAGTGGCCCTGCCCTCACGCGAGGTGACCAACCCCGACTTCCCCGAGGCGGTCGTCCGCACCCCGCTGATCATCAAGCTCGACGCGGCCAAACCGGACGACGACGCCCCCTACCTCTCGGAGTGCTTCGGCCCGGTCGCCTTCGCGGTCGCGGTCGACTCCACGGCGGATGCGCTGAAGCTGCTGCGCCGCACGATCCGCGACAAGGGGGCGATGACGGTAGGCGCGTACACCACGTCCCCGGATGTGGAGCGCGCGGTGGAGGACGTCTGCCTGGACGAGTCGGCCCAGCTCTCCCTGAACCTGACGGGCGGCGTCTACGTCAACCAGACGGCGGCGTTCTCCGACTTCCACGGCTCGGGAGGCAACCCGGCGGCCAACGCGGCCCTGTGCGACGGAGCCTTCGTCTCCAACCGCTTCCGCACGGTAGAGGTCCGCCGCCAACGCTGACCCGTTCCTCCAACTGCCGGACGGCTGCCTGCTTTCAGCCCGTCCGGCGCCTGTTCAGCCTGCCCGGCGCCTGTCCAGCCCGTCCGGCGTTCGAGGACCGGGGGCCCGGGGGCGGAGCCCCCGGTTTCGGGAAGGGGCGGGTAGGGGACAGCGCCGCAGGCCCCCACCCGCACCACCCCGACCGAGCGTCCTACGCCCCCGCCTCCGCCTCCGGAATCACCGCGTACCGCTGCACCCACGCATGCATCGCGATCGCCGCCGCCGCCCCCGCATTGATCGACCGCGTCGACCCGAACTGCGCGATCGAGCACACCATCGAGGCGTGCTTACGGGCCTCCTCCGTCAGCCCGGGCCCCTCCTGCCCGAACAACAGCACACACCGCCGAGGCAGCTCCGTCCGCTCCAGCGGCACCGTCCCCGGCAAGTTGTCGATCCCGATGATCGGCAGGTCCTCGGCCGCCGCCCAGGCGGTCAGATCCGCGGTGTCGGGGTGGTGCCGGACATGCTGGTAGCGGTCGGTGACCATCGCCCCGCGCCGGTTCCAGCGTCGCCGCCCCACGATGTGCACCTCCTTGGCGAGAAACGCGTTCGCGGTGCGCACCACGGAACCGATGTTGAAGTCGTGGCCCCAGTTCTCCACCGCCACATGGAAGTCGTGCCGCCGCAGATCCAGATCGGCGACGATCGCCTCCCGGGTCCAGTAGCGGTACGCGTCGCCGACGTTGCGACGGTCGCCGCCGGCCAGCAGCTCGGGGTCGTACCGCTCGCCCTCGGGCCAGGGCAGCGGATGGGGACCGACGCCGATCTCCGTCCCGAACCCCTCGTCGTACTGCGCGGCCTCGTCGCCACCGCTCACGCTGCCGCCACCACCGGTACTGCCGCTCTCACTGCTCACCCGACGAGCGTATGGCCCCCGTCGCCGCTGCGCGCCGCTGCCTCCCCCTCGCCGACGGCGCCCCGTGGCTCCGGGACCCCGCCGCGCCGCCGGAACACCAGATCGCGCCCGAGCGCGACCCGTCCGCCCAGCCACACGAGGAACGCGGTCGGCAGGAACACGGCGTCCGCCGCGATCATGGCCATCGAGAAGAAGGGCAGCCCCAGCAGCAGGGCGATCCCGGCGTGCTCGCAGATCATCGCGACGAGCAGCACGTTCTTGACGCGCCGGTTGAACAGGGTGAACGGGAAGGCGACCTGCACGATGACCGTCGCGTACGACAGCACCATGACCATCACCCCGCTGGAGGCGAGGATGTCCGAGAGGGCGGGCCAGGGCGTGAAGTAGTCGAGCTTGAGCGGGTAGTACAGCGCGGTGCCGTCCTGCCACCGCGACCCCTGGATCTTGTACCAGCCGGCCGTCGCGTAGATCAGACAGACCTCGGCCATGATCACGCCGAGCGTGACGTTGTGGGCGAGATTGGCGATGACGTCGAGCAGGGTGCGCATCTCGCTGCGCGGCGCGTAGCGGTTCACGGCCCACCACACGCCCTGTGCGGTCCACAGGACCCACAGGAGGGCCGGCAGCCACAGGGTTCCGCCGAGGCCGTCGGTCGCCGTGGCCCCGAGGAGTACGGCACCGAGCACCGCCCACAGCAGCGGCCCGGCAACGTCCGCCCGCCCGGAGGGCCGCTCGGCCTTCTCCGCCCCAGCGGCCCCGGCCGCCTCCACCACCTCGGCCGCCTCAGCCGCACGCTCTCGGCGCCGCGCCCGCCGGGCGTCCAGCGACCAGACCTGCCCGCACCGGGTCAGCATCAGATAGATCGCCATCAGATGGATGACGTTGTCGCCGCCGTCGCCCATGAAGATGCTGCGGTTCTGCAGCGAGAGCACCCCGGCCATGAACAGAACGGAGGTCGCTCGGGTGTGCCAGCCGGCCATGAGCAGGGCTGCGGAGAGCAGCGCCAGCGCGTACACGATCTCGAACCAGAGGCTGCTGTCCGACCACATGAGCGCGGTGAAGGCCCGGTTGCCCGCTATGAGCTGCTGCGCCATGTCCCAGCGCCACGGGGCGTCGGGCCCGTACATCTCGTGGCGGTGCGGCACCTCGCGCAGCAGGAACAGCAGATACGTGGCGGAGAAGCCGATCCGGATGACGGCGCTCTGGTACGGCCCCAGGGCCGAGGCCGTGACGCGCTGGATCCCGCGGGCGAGCCTGCGGTCGGGTCCTGGCGTGCTCACTGGTCCGCCTTTTCGGAGTCGGCCGTGCCCTCGGGGAGGTCGGCCCCGGTGACGGTCCACCAGGGCAGCACCCGGTAGGACGGCGCGGTGCTGATCTTCTCGTCGCTCCACGCGGGTGCCGCGACGGCCCGCACCTCGGACCTGACCTGGATTCTCAGGATGCTGTCGCCGTGGTCGTGCTCGCCGAGACGCAGCATGACGATGCGGCGGATGTACTGCTCGGAGAGGGTGCCGCGCAGGCCGTTGGCCCGGTTCTGGGCGTCGTGCGAGCCGACGTAGAAGTCCCAGGCGCGGCGCAGTTCGTTCTGCTGGACGTGGCTGGGCAGCAGATTGCCGCGTATCGCCTGTCCGTCCTGGCCCGAGAGGTTGGTCCAGGACGTCGTGCGGCGGCCGTCGGGCCCGGCTATCTCCGCCCGTGCCTGTACGGCGACGTTCTGCTGCAGCGGGTTCGGGGCGAAGAGCTTCCAGTTCTGCTCGAACTCGGGATAGACCCACTCGTCGACGGCCTCGCCGTGCTGCTTGGTCAGTGTGTTGGAGGGGGCCACGTGCAGAAACACCATGGCCAGCTGCACACAGCCGATCACTCCGATCACGGAGAGCGCCACGGCGGCGGCGATCTGGTACGGGAACGAGAGCCCGGCCATCCCGGCCCGCAGGGCCTCCGGGCGGTCCGTACCGCCCGGCCCGGCGGAGCCTTCACGGGGCTCCGGCCCGCTGCGGGGACCCGGTCCCGTACGCGGCCCGGGAACGGTACGCGGATCGGGGTCGGCCACACGCTCGCCCCCGCCGCCGACGCCCCTGTCGTCGTACGAATCCATCCCGCCCCGATCCCCGTCGATCCCGGTCAGTTATCCACAGGGTTGACACCCTACGGGCCGCAGACTCACCATTGAAGTCATTGAACCGAACGATCGGTCGGTAGGGAGTCCGGGATGGCGGCAGTGACTGCGGGCCAGACAGCGCAGGCGACAGCGGGCAGCACCGAAGGGGCGGACGTGGCCCTCGAGGCGGCCTTCGACGCCGCAGTGGCGGCCGACGAGCGCATCGAGCCGCGCGACTGGATGCCCGACGCCTACCGGGCGTCGCTGGTCAGGCAAATGGCCCAGCACGCCCACTCGGAAATCATCGGCATGCAGCCGGAGGCCAACTGGATCACCCGCGCCCCCTCGCTCCGCCGCAAGGCCATCCTCATGGCCAAGGTGCAGGACGAGGCGGGCCACGGGCTGTATCTCTACAGCGCGGCCGAGACCCTGGGCACCGGCCGCGAGGAGCTGCTCGACAAGCTCCACGCGGGCCGCCAGCGCTATTCGTCGATCTTCAACTACCCCACGCTGACCTGGGCGGACGTCGGCGCCATCGGCTGGCTGGTGGACGGCGCGGCGATCACCAACCAGGTGCCCCTGTGCCGCTGCTCCTACGGCCCCTACGCCCGCGCGATGGTCCGCATCTGCAAGGAGGAGTCCTTCCACCAGCGCCAGGGCTTCGAGCTGCTGCTGGCCCTCAGCCGGGGGACCGCCGCACAGCACGAGATGGCCCAGGACGCGGTGAACCGCTGGTGGTGGCCGTCCCTGATGATGTTCGGCCCGCCGGACGACGCCTCCTCGCATTCGGCCCAGTCGATGACGTGGAAGATCAAGCGCCACTCCAACGACGAGCTGCGCCAGCGCTTCGTGGACATCTGTGTCCCCCAGGCCGAGGCTCTGGGCCTCGCCCTCCCCGACCCGGACATCCGGTGGAACGAGGAGCGCGGTCAGCACGATTTCGGGGCGATCGACTGGGCGGAGTTCCAGGAGGTCCTGAAGGGCAACGGCCCGTGCAACGAGGAGCGCCTCGGCCGGCGCCGCCGCGCACACGAGGAAGGCGCCTGGGTCCGGGACGCAGCCGCCGCATACGCACAGAAGCACACGGTTGTACCGAACGGGGAGGCGACAGCATGAGCAGCTCGACCGACTGGCCGCTGTGGGAGGTGTTCGTCCGCTCGCGCCGCGGGCTCTCCCACACCCACGCCGGCAGCCTGCACGCCCCGGACGCCGAGATGGCCCTGCGCAACGCCCGCGACCTCTACACCCGCCGGTCCGAGGGGGTGTCCCTCTGGGTGGTCCCCTCCAGCCAGATCACGGCGTCCTCGCCCGACGAGAAGGACACGTTCTTCGAGCCGGCCGGCGACAAGCCCTACCGGCACCCGACGTTCTACGAGATCCCGGACGGGGTGAAGCACCTGTGACCGCGGCCCTCGCCCTCGGCGACGACGCGCTGGTGCTGTCGCACCGCCTGGGGGAGTGGGCGGGCCACGCCCCCGTGCTGGAGGAGGAAGTGGCCCTCGCCAACATCGCCCTGGACCTGCTGGGCCAGGCCCGTCTGCTGCTCTCCCTCGCGGGCGACGAGGACGAGCTCGCGTATCTGCGCGAGGAGCGGGCCTTCCGCAACGTCCAGCTGGTCGAGCAGCCGAACGGCGACTTCGCCCACACCATCGCCCGCCAGCTCTACTTCTCCGTCCACCAGCACGGGCTGTACGAGCAGCTCGCCGCCGGTGACGGCGAGTTCGCCGGTCTGGCCGCCAAGGCGGTCAAGGAGGTCGCCTACCACCGGGACCACGCCGAGCAGTGGACGCTGCGCCTCGGCGACGGCACGGCGGAGAGCCACGAGCGGATGCAGCGGGCGGTGGACGCCCTGTGGCGGTTCACCGGCGAGCTGTTCCAGCCCGTCGAGGGCGTGGACGTGGACTGGCAGGCGCTGCACAACCGCTGGCTGGAGTCCGTCACCACCGTCCTGGAGCGGGCCACCCTGACCGTGCCGACGGGCCCGCAGTCCGGCGCGTGGACGGCGGGGGCCGGCCGGCAGGGCATCCACACGGAGTCCTTCGGCCGGATGATCGCCGAGATGCAGCACCTGCACCGCAGCCACCCGGGGGCGTCATGGTGACCTGGACTCCGCTGGAGGAGGAGCTGCTCAGCCTCGCGGGATCGGTGCCCGATCCGGAGCTTCCCGTGCTGACGCTGGAGGACCTGGGCGTGGTCCGGGGTGTGGAGGTCGAGGCTCCGGGCCGCGTCACGGTCCGGCTCACCCCCACGTACACCGGCTGCCCGGCGATCGAGACCATGGCGACGGACATCGAGCGCGTGCTGCACGGCCGGGGGATGACCGAGGTCTCCGTGGTGACCGTGCTCTCCCCGGCCTGGTCCACGGACGACATCAGCGCGGAAGGCCGCCGCAAGCTGGCCGAGTTCGGCATAGCGCCCCCTCGGCCGCACGACGCCGCCTCCCCCTCCGGCGGCCCCGTGCCGCTGACGCTGTCCGTGCGCTGCCCGCACTGCGGCTCCACCGAGACGGAGCTGCTCAGCCGGTTCTCGTCCACCGCCTGCAAGGCGCTCCGACGCTGCGTCGCCTGCCGTGAACCCTTCGATCACTTCAAGGAGTTGTAGATGTTCCATCCGCTCCGGGTCAGCGGGATCGAGCGGCTCACGGACGATTCGGTGGCCGTCACCCTCGCCGTGCCGCCGGATCTGCACGAGACCTTCCGCCACCGACCGGGCCAGCATCTCAATGTCCGCTACACCGTGGACGGCCAGGAGATCCGCCGCTCGTACTCGATCTGCGCCCCGGCCACCGAGCAGCCGGCCGCCCCCGCGCTGCGGGTGGGCATCCGCCTGGTCGACGGCGGCGCCTTCTCCACTTACGCCCTCAAGGAGCTGGTGGTCGGCGACGCGATCGAGGCGATGCCCCCGATGGGCCGCTTCGTCCTGACGCCGCGCCCCGGGCAGTTCGCCGCGGTGGTCGGCGGCAGCGGCATCACACCGGTGCTGTCCATCGCCTCGACCCTGCTCGCCCGCGAGCCGGACGCCTCGTTCTGCCTGATCCGGAGCGACCGGACGGCCGCGTCGACGATGTTCCTGGACGAGGTGGCGGACCTGAAGGACCGCTACCCGGACCGGTTCCAGCTGGTCACCGCACTGTCCCGGGAGGAGCAGCAGGCCGGTCTCCCGTCGGGCCGGCTCGACCGTGAGCGGCTGACCGCGCTGCTGCCGGCGCTGCTCCCGGTGGCGGAGACCGACGGCTGGTTCCTGTGCGGCCCCCTCGGTCTGGTCCGGGGTGCCGAGCTCGCTCTGCACGGACTGGGCGTGGACCGCTCCCGGATCCACCAGGAGATCTTCCACGTCGAGGACGGACCGGACGCACCCGCCGGACCCCGTATCGAGACGCCCGCCGCCGGCACGCTCACGGCGACTCTGGACGGGCGCTCGGGCAAGTGGCCGGTGCAGGACGGCGAATCGCTGCTGGAGACGGTGCTGCGCAGCCGTGCGGACGCGCCGTACGCCTGCAAGGGCGGGGTGTGCGGGACGTGCCGGGCCTTCCTGGTCTCGGGCGAGGTGCGGATGGACCGCAACTTCGCCCTGGAGCCGGAGGAGACGGACGCGGGATATGTGCTGGCCTGCCAGTCCCACCCGGTGACCGGAGAGGTGGAACTCGACTTCGACCGCTGACGCCTACCGCCCCGCCGACTCCGAGCCGCTGACCCCGAACAGCCCCGCGCCGGACGCACCGGCATCCGCGCTGTTCCCTTCTCGTAGAACCTGTTCTATTTTGACGCTCCGTCAGGTCCGGGTACGGGCACAGCGGTTCGCGGGAGGCCAGGACAGTGGACTTCACCTTCACCGAGGAACAGCAGGCAGCCACCGAGGCGGCGCGAGCGGTCTTCTCCGGCGTCGCACCCGATGCGGTGCCGAGCCCCGCGCTGGTGCCGGGCTCGGTGGCCGAGGACATCGACCGGCCGCTGTGGGCCGCGCTCGCCACCGGTGACCTGCTGAGCCTGACGCTGAGGCCGGAGCACGGCGGGGCAGGGCTCGACCTGATCGCGCTCTGCCTGGTGCTGCGCGAGTCGGCGAAGGTGCTCGCGCGGGTACCGCTGCTGGAGACGTGCGCCGTCGCGATGACGCTCCAGCGTTACGGCGAGCAGGGGCTCGCCGCCGAGCTGCTGCCCCGCGTCGGCCGGGGCGAGCTGGTCCTCACCGTCGGCGCCAACGGCCGCACCGGCCACGACCCGGCCGAACTGGCCGTCACCGCACGCCTGGACGCCACTGGGAGCACGGGCGAGGGCCGGCCAGAGGACGGGCCCGGGAGCGGACCGGTGTGGGTGCTGGACGGGGTGCAGTCGGGCGTCCCCTGGGCTCAGGCCGCGGACTGGATCGCGGTGCCGGCCCACACGGTGGAGGGCCGGACCGTTCTGGCGCTCGTCCGCCGCGACCACGACGGCGTCTCCATCGCCGAGCAGGTCTCCACCAGCGGCGAACTCTTCGGCGAGGTAAGGCTCGACGCCGTACGGATCGAGCCGCGCGAGCTGATCGAGACCGACGGCGCCTGGCCTTGGCTGCACGGCCTGCTCGTCACCGGAACATGTGCGCTCGCCCTGGGCCTCGGCGAGAAAGTGCTCGCCATGACGAGCCAGTACACCGGCAGGCGCGAGCAGTTCGGCTTCCCGGTGGCGACCTTCCAGTCCGTCGCCGTACAGGCGGCGGACCGGTACATCGATCTGCGGGCCATGGAGGTGACCCTCTGGCAGGCGGCCTGGCGGATCACCACCGGAGGGGGCGGACCGCTGCCCCCGGCCGGCGATATCGCGGTGGCGAAGATCTGGGCGTCGGACGGAGTCCGCCGGGTCGTGCAGACGGCACAGCATCTGCACGGCGGCTTCGGCGCGGACACCGATTACCCTCTGCACCGCTTCCACGCCTGGGCCAAGCAGATCGAGCTGTCTCTCGGCCCCGCGGCGGCGCACGAAGAGGCCCTCGGCGACCTGCTCGCCGCCCACCCCCTCGCCTGAACACGACACGCCGCCGCCCTCGGCGGCACGCGTAGGCCCGTCGCCCTTACGGCCCGGAGCCCCGCCCGACGCGAGGCCCCAGGTCCCGGTCGCGTCAGGCGACGAAGGCTCAGGCGGCGAAGACTCAGACGACGAAGGCCGGGTTTCCGTTGTCCGCGACCATCGGACGCCCCGCGCCGTCCCAGGCGAGCATCCCGCCGTCGATGTTGACCGCGTCGATGCCCTGCTGCAGCAGGTACTGGGTGACCTGCGCGGACCGGCCGCCGACCCGGCACATCACATGCACGCGCCGGCCGTCCTCCACCGCTTCGGTCAGCTCACCGAAGCGGCCCACGAAGTCGCTCATCGGAATGTGCAGGGCGCCGTCGACATGACCGGCCGCCCATTCGTCGTTCTCCCGGACGTCCAGCACGAAGCCGTCCTCCGGTACCGCCGTGACATCGACCGTGGGAAGCGGGCCGAAATTCATGGGTCATGCCTTCTCTCGTCAATACGCTCCGGAGTCCCCGAAAACGCTACTGCACCAGAGCAGCGAGCTCCGCCTCGCGCTGCGAGACCTCGCCCAGAAGCTGCTCGGCGATCTCCTCGAGCAGATGGTCCGGGTCGTCCGGGGCCATCCGCAGCATGGCGCCGATCGCGCTCTCCTCCAGCTCCTGAGCCAGCTCGGTCAGCAGCTCCTTGCGCTGGGTGAGCCAGTTCAGCCGGGCGTAGAGCTCATCGGCCTCGCCGAGCCGGGCCTCCGGTGCGACCGGCCCGGCCGCCCACTCCTCGGCCAGCTCCTTGAGGAGCGCCTCGTCCCCGCGCCCGTACGCGGCGTTGACCCGGGTGATGAACTCGTCACGCCGCGTCCGCTCC
The DNA here is from genome assembly GCF_031844705.1 of Streptomyces sp. ITFR-16. NCBI lineage: Bacteria > Bacillati > Actinomycetota > Actinomycetes > Kitasatosporales > Streptomycetaceae > Streptomyces > Streptomyces sp. ITFR-16. Next base: position 4,122,011 of record NZ_CP134609.1, on the reverse strand, counting down.
TCCTCGTCCTGGGCCAGGTCCGGATGAGCCTTGCGGACCAGCTCGCGGTAGAGCTTGCGCGCCTCCTCGGTCGGCCGGACCCGCTTCGGCGGCCGGACCGGCTGCTCGGTGAGCATGGCCGCCGCCTCGGGCGACAGTCCGTCGGAGTCCATCCAGTCGTGGAACAGCTCGTCCACGCCCGGCATGGGCATCACGATCGCCCGCGCGTCCGCCGCCTTGCGCAGATCCTCGGGATCGCCGGTCCTGGCGGCCCGCGCCTCCGCGATCTGCGCGTCCAGCTCGTCGAGCCGTGCGTACATCGGGCCGAGCCGCTGGTGGTGCAGCCGCGAGAAGTTCTCGACCTCGACCCGGAACGTCTCGACCGCGATCTCGAACTCGATCAGCGCCTGCTCGGCCACCCGCACAGCCTGCGCGAGCCGGGCCTCGGGACGCTCCTGTCCCTCGGCCGCGCCTGCGCCGGTCCCGGCACCCTCGTCGGCGGAGGCGCCGGAAGCCGACGCGGCACCGTCCCCGGAGTCCCCTTCGGGGGAGTCCGCTTCCGAGGCTCCGGGCGCCGTCCGCGCGTGCGCGTCGGCCGGGGAGCCGGACTGCGCGTCCTGACAGTCGTCGTCCGGCCGGTCATCGTCGTTCCGGGTGGTCGGCACCCCGGCGGCTTCGTGGGTCACCCGTCCAGCGTATGGCCACGGCCCGCCCGCCGGGGACACACGGTCCGCGGAACGGACCTCACACCCCCAGCTCGGCGGCTATCCGGCCCGCCCCCACGGCCCGCACCAGATCCGCGTGATCGGCCTCGGTGCGGTCCGCGTACGTCACGGCGAACGATGCCATCGCCTCGTCCAGCTCGTCGTTCTTCCCGCAGTAGCCCGCGATCAGCCGGGGATCGGCGCTGTGTGCGTGGGCCCGCGCCAGCAGCGCCCCCGTCATCCGGCCGTAGTCGTCGACCTGGTCGGCCGCCAGGGCCGCCGGATCCACGCTGCCCTTGCGATTCCTGAACTGCCGGACCTGGAACGGCCGCCCGTCCACCGTGGTCCACCCCAGCAGGATGTCGCTGACGACCTGCATCCTCTTCTGTCCGAACACCACCCGGCGCCCCTCGTGCGCCACCTCCGGCACATCGAACCCCGCGGCGGCCAGATGCGGCCCCAGCACGGAGGGCCTGGCCTCCTTCACCTGGAGCACCAGCGGCTCGCCCCGGTGGTCCAGCAGCAGCACCACGTACGAGCGGGTGCCCACGCTCCCCGTGCCGACCACCCGGAACGCCACATCGTGGATCGCGTACCGGGCCAGCAACGGGACCCGGTCCTCCGAGACCGTCCCCAGGTAGTCGCCGAGCCCCGCCGCCACGGCCGCAGCCTCCGCGTCCGGCACCCGGCGCAGCACCGGCGGCGCATCGACGAACCGGCGCCCGCCGTCCTCGCAGTCCTCCGTGGACTTCGCCGCGAACCGGGCGCTGGTATTGTTGCGGGCCTTCTCCGAGACCCGCTCCAGGGTCCCGAGCAGATCCCGGGCGTCGGTGTGCGAGACGAGTTCCTCGTCCGCGATGGCGTTCCACGCGTCGAGCGCGGGCATTCTGGCCAGCAGCCGCATCGTCCGCCGGTAGGCCCCCACCGTGTCGTACGCACCCCGGCGGCAGGTGGCCTCGTCCGCACCGGCCTCGCGGCCCGCGAGCACGATCGAGGTGGCCAGCCGCTTGAGGTCCCACTCCCACGGGCCGACGACGGTCTCGTCGAAGTCGTTCAGATCGATGACCAGGCTGCCCCGCGCATCGCCGTACAGCCCGAAGTTGGCCGCGTGCGCGTCACCGCAGAGCTGGGCGGTGACCCCGGTGACGGGCGTCCCCACCAGATCGTGGGCCATCAGCCCGGCCGAGCCCCGCAGAAAGGCGAACGGGGTGGCGGCCATCCGGCCCACCCGTATCGGGGTGAGCCCCGGCACCCGGCCCCGGTTGGACTCCTCGACCGCCCGCACCGCGTCGGGCCGGCCGGCGGGCTCCACCAGGCTGTCGTGCGAGGACCTGGGGACACGGTCGCGCAGCGCCTTGCCCGCGTCCTTCGGGGACTGCGGACCGCGTCCGTCCGCCGGGTCCTCCCGGCGGACGAACCCGGGCACCACCGGGATACGCACACCGTCCCGCCCGGCCCGCTGTACCGGCACTGTCGCTTCGATTCCGTCCATGGCGCGCAGCCTCCCCCGCCCTCACCCGGCGCAGCCGCGCGGCGCCCCGGCCCAACATCAACTGCCGATGACGTTACCGCCGTTCGCCGAAAGACGTCTGCCCCTGTGGACAACTGGACCGCACCCCTGTGGAAAACCCGGTCCGGCGCATCCTCGGCGCTGGTCAGACGCCCACGGCCTCCTCCAGCTCCTCCTCCAGCTCTTCCCTCGCCTCCGGTCCGGCGACTGTCTCCGGTGCCTTCTCCGGCACGGCCGCGACCCGGCGCCGGCGCTCGGCCAGACCCGCCAGGGCCGTCACCGCCAGGCCGGCCGCGAACCAGAGGGTGAGCACCAGCAGATGTCCGCCGAGCGCGTGCCCGCCGAAGTACACGTGGGCGCGTACCCCCTCGACGAAGCCCGCTCCGTTCCAGAAGGAGTGCAGCGCGCCGAAGAAGCCGGGCTGCAGCTCGGGCCGGAAGATCCCGCCGGAGCTGGTGAAGTTGAGCATGACGAACAACACCATGACGCCGAGCGTGGTCCACCGCTTGAGGAAGGTGTGCAGCCCGACTCCGATCAGCAGGATGCCCGCCGAGTAGAGCCATGCCATCGCCCAGAGGCCGCCGAGCCCGTGGTCCACGAGCCCGAACAGCGGCCCGGCGAACGCCGCGCCGATCAGGCTCACCACGAACGACGCACCGAGGGCAAGGGCCGCGCGGACCCGCAGCGCCAGCACCGCACCGGCTCCGCCGATCACGGCGACGGAGGCGTACGAACCGATGCTCACCGCGACCAGCAGGAAGAAGATGCCCTGCCCGGTCGGGTCGCCGCCCGCCGTGGGGGCCGTGTCCGTGACCTTCAGCGGGTCGCCCTGCCCGGCCGCCACCTGTGTGAAGACCTTCTCCACCACCGTCGCGCTGGTGTCCGACGAGGCGGTGGCGACCAGCAGCTCGGGGGCCTTGCCCGGAAGGTAGGCGCCGTAGCTCGCCTGCGTCCGCAGATGATCGACGGCCGTGGCGCGGTCGGGGACCGTACGCACGCTCAGCGCCCCGTCCCCCTTGTCCTGGAGCGTCTGCGCGAGCACCTGCGCACTCGGCCCCGAGCCGACCACGTCCACCCGCAGCTCGTGCGGCTGGGGGGCGTGGAACGCCCCGAGGTAGGCGAGCCCCATACCGACGCACATCAGCAGCGGCGTGACGAGGTGGCTCAGCACATGGCGCAGCGCGCCCGCGGTCGATGCGGATGCGCCGCTCGGGCCTGTGGACATGGGAGGACTCCAGATACTCGAGCAATATTCGACTCGATAGTTGGCTTTTACAACTCACATTCCGTTGTACTATACAACTGAACTTTCGAGGAAGGCGAGCCCGTGTCAGGCACCCCCGGAGAACGCGAGGAGTCGCTGGACGTCATCCAGCGCGAACTGACCGCCTTCGCACGCCGTGCGCGTGCCGCCGCGGCCCGGCTCCACCCGGAGCTTCCCCTGGTCTCGTACACCCTGCTGTCCCATATCGAGGACCAGCAGGGTTGCCGCGCGACGGACCTGGCCGCGCACTACATGCTCGACAAGTCCACGGTCAGCCGTCAGGTCAGCACGCTGGAGAAACTCGGCCTGGTCGAGCGCCACCCGGACCCGGACGACCACCGCATCCAGGTGCTGCACCCCACCGAGGCGGGCACCCGGGCCCTCGCCTCGACCCAGGCCAGCCGTCGCGCCGCCTATCAGGAACGGCTCGCGGAGTGGACGGCGGAAGACCTCGCCCGGTTCGCCGCCTACCTGCTGCGCTACAACACGACGGGCGACCCGGACACCCCCGGCCCGCCGGCCACCTGAGCCGCACGGCTAACAGTCGCCGAGGTCGTCCTTGAGGTGCGCCTCGGCCCAGCGCCCCAGCTCCTTGAGCGCGGGCTCCATCGCGGCACCGGCCTGCGTCAGGCGGTACGAGACCCTCAGCGGCGGCCCCTCGTCGACCTCACGGACCACCAGGCCCGCCGCCCCCAGTTCGGACAGCCGGTCGGAGAGCATGCGCTCACTGATGCCCGGGATCGCCCGCCGCAGATCGGCGAAGTGCACCGGCTGCTGCAGCAGCACGGAGACGATCGGCCCCGTCCAGCGCTTGCCGAACAGCCCGAAGACGCGGCTGATGCCCACATCGACCTGCCGGCACGCCTTCTCGCTGTGATCCGCCATACGCCCAGGGTACTGCGTCGGCGTGATGGACTTACGAAAAGTAAGGCCCTATGTTATTACTAGGTACATACGAAACTTCGGGTCTTTCGACCGGCCCGTCACCGCTCCGAAATTTGTGGAGATCCCCATGGCCACACTCCTGCACCTCGACTCCGCCGTCTCCCCCGAGGGCTCCTCGTCGCGCGAGGTCACCGCCGCATTCGTCCGGACCTGGCGCGAGCAGCACCCCGACGGCAAGGTCGTCTACCGCGACCTCGCGGCCGAGCCGCTGCCGCACCTGGACGCCGCGGCCTTCACCGCCGGCGTGGAGCACCCGCTGCGCGGCGAGCTCGCCGCCGAGCTGGCCGCCGCGGACGCCGTCCTGATCGGCGCCCCGATGTACAACTTCACGATTCCGTCGACGCTGAAGGCCTGGCTCGACCACGTGATCATCGTCGGCCACAACATCGGGCCCGACAGCCCGATCGCCGGCACCCCGTTCACCGTCGTCGCCAGCCGCGGCGGCTCCTACGCCCCGGGCACCCCGCGCGAGGGCGCCGAGTTCGTCCAGAACTACCTGGCGACGCTGCTGACGTCGATGTTCGGCGCCGAGGTCGACTTCATCGTCCCGGAGCTGACCCTCGCCCGCACCAACGCACAGATGGCCGAGCTGATCCCGCTCGCCGACGCCTCCCGCGCCAAGGCGTTCGAGGACGCCACCGAGAAGGCCAAGGCGCTGGCCGCCCGGCTCGCCGCCTGACACCGGCCCACCCTCCCCGGGCACGAACCGGGCGTTTCACGTGAAACCAAGCTGTCCCCGCTCCGGGCCCGGAGCGGGGACAGCTGCCGTGTCCGCACGGACAGACATGCCCGGAACCGGGAACAGACCGAGGACACCTCGGGGGAAACTGAAGAAGCCCCACAGGCCAAGGCCTGCGGGGCTTCCTTCTTGTGCGCGAGGGGGGATTTGAACCCCCACGTCCCTAAGGACACTGGCACCTGAAGCCAGCGCGTCTGCCGTTCCGCCACTCGCGCATGAGTGGTGTTTCCAGACTCTCTCACTTGTTGGTGCGAGCGCCTGGCGACATCCGGAAGATTAGCACGCTGGACAGGGTGGATTCACATCCGTTGTTTTGGCGAAGACCTGAGGGGAACCGGGAACCCGCAGCGGTCGCCCCCCACTCCTCCTGAGTGCACCCAAGGTGCGGGACACTGTCAGGAAGCCCCCTCTACGATCCGTGTGAGGGGGGACACTCGTCCACAGTGCAGACAAGGGGAACCAGCCGATTTCCCGACGCGTGGATACGATCAGTAAGCAGTACAGGGACGACGACACCGGAGGAGGTGCCCCATGGGAGTCATGAAGCGTTTCGAGCAGCGTCTCGAAGGTCTGGTCAATGGCACTTTCGCCAAGGTCTTCAAGTCCGAGGTCCAGCCGGTCGAGATCGCGGGTGCCCTCCAGCGGGAGTGCGACAACAACGCCACCATCTGGAACCGCGAGCGGACCGTCGTCCCCAACGACTTCATCGTCGAGCTCAGCGCCCCCGACTACGAGCGCCTCAGCCCGTACTCCGGTCAGCTGGGCGACGAGCTCTCCGGACTCGTCCGGGACTACGCCAAGCAGCAGCGCTACACCTTCATGGGCCCCATCAAGGTCCATCTCGAAAAGGCCGAGGACCTCGACACCGGTCTGTACCGGGTACGCAGCCGCACCCTGGCGTCGAGTTCGTCACAGGCCCAGGGCGGCCAGCAGGCGTTCCAGAACCACCCGGGAGAGGCCCCTCCGGCCCGCCCCGGCCATGGACGCCCCAGCGCCCCGCAGGCCCCGGGTGGCTACGGCTACCCGCCGGCCTCCGCTCCGCCCATGCCCGCGGCACCGCCGCCGGGCGGCGGCCGTCCCGGACCCGACCGGCGCCCGCCGGCCACCCCCAGCCCCCTGCCGAGCACGCAGGTGCGACGCTGGATCGAGATCAACGGCACCCGCCATCAGATCTCCCGCCCGACGCTGGTGATGGGACGCAGCACCGACGCCGACGTGCGGATCGACGACCCCGGCGTATCCCGCCGGCACTGTGAGATTCGGACCGGAACGCCCTCGACGATCCAGGATCTCGGGTCTACCAACGGCATCGTGGTAGACGGGCAGCACACAACCCGCGCTACGCTCCGCGACGGCTCGCGGATCGTCGTGGGCAGCACCACCATCGTTTACCGGCAAGCCGAAGGGTGAAGCGGGGGCAATGTCAGAGCTGACCCTGACGGTCATGCGGCTAGGTTTCCTGGCTGTTCTGTGGCTGTTCGTGATCGTGGCCGTCCAGGTCATTCGCAGTGACCTGTTCGGAACGCGCGTCACGCAGCGCGGCTCACGCCGCACTGCGACCGACGCACGGCCTCCACAGGCACGCCAAGCCGCTGCGGCACCGCCGCAGCAACGCCAGCAGCCCGGGCGCCAGCGCCGGGGGGCACCGACCAAGCTGGTCGTTTCCGAGGGCACGCTCACCGGAACCACGGTGGCGCTCCAGGGGCAGACCATCACGCTGGGCCGGGCCCATGATTCAACGATCGTGCTGGACGACGACTACGCGTCCAGCAGGCATGCCAGGATCTACCCCGACCGTGACGGCCAGTGGATCGTCGAGGATCTCGGGTCCACCAACGGCACGTATCTGGACCGGACCCGTCTCACCACCCCGACGCCTGTTCCGCTGGGCGCGCCGATCCGGATCGGCAAGACCGTCATCGAGCTGCGGAAGTAGTACGACAATGAGCGAGCGGAGCGAGCGAGCCGCGGCGGCCCGGGCATCGGACCCGGCCGGGCTCCCGACCGGAGGGTGGGCAGTGTGGCTCGAGACCGGCTGTACCCCGAACCGACGGGCGAGGTGCGCATGAGTCTTTCCCTGCGCTTCGCCGCCGGATCGCACAAGGGCATGATCCGCGAGGGCAACGAGGACTCCGGCTACGCCGGTCCCCGCCTTCTCGCGATCGCCGACGGCATGGGCGGCCAGGCGGCCGGTGAGGTCGCCAGCTCCGAGGTGATCTCCACGCTCGTCCAGCTCGACGACGACGTGCCGGGCTCCGACATCCTCACCTCGCTCGGTACGGCGGTCCAGCGGGCCAACGACCAGCTGCGGATGATGGTCGAGGAGGACCCCCAGCTCGAGGGCATGGGCACCACGCTCACCGCCCTGCTGTGGACCGGTCAGCGCCTCGGCCTCGTCCACGTCGGCGACTCACGTGCGTACCTGCTGCGCGACGGTGTGCTGACCCAGATCACGCAGGACCACACGTGGGTCCAGCGCCTGGTCGACGAGGGCCGGATCACCGAGGAGGAGGCCACCACCCATCCGCAGCGCTCCCTGCTGATGCGCGCGCTGGGCAGTGGCGACCATGTCGAACCCGACCTCTCCATCCGTGAGGTCCGGGCCGGCGACCGCTATCTGATCTGCTCCGACGGGCTCTCCGGAGTCGTCTCCCACCAGACGATGGAGGAGACGCTCGCCAGCTACCAGGGCCCCCAGGAGACCATCCAGGACCTGATCCAGCTCGCCCTGCGCGGCGGCGGACCGGACAACATCACCTGCATCGTCGCGGACGTCCTCGACGTCGACAACAGCAACGACACCCTGGCCGGGCAGCTCAACGACACCCCGGTCATCGTCGGCGCGGTCGCGGAGAACCAGGCCGCCCAGCTGAACGACGGCGGCGCGATGGAGACCCCCGCCGGACGCGCGGCCGGTCTCGGCCGCCCCGTCCCGCCGCCCTCCGGCGGCTTCGGCCCGCCCGGCAGCGGTGACGACATCGGCTTCGGCGGAACGCCGGACGGGTCCTTCGGGTCCTACTCCGACGACGACTTCGTGAAGCCCGGCGGCGGCCGCAAGTGGCTCAAGCGGTCCCTGTACATCGTGCTCGCGCTGGCCGTCATCGGCGGCGGTCTGTACGGCGGTTACCGCTGGACCCAGACCCAGTTCTACGTCGGCGCGAAGAACGACAACGTCGCGCTGTACCGGGGCATCAGCCAGGACCTCGCCTGGGTCTCGCTCTCGAAGGTCGAGAAGGACCACCCCGAGATCGAACTCAAGTACCTCCCGCCCTACCAGCGCAAGCGGGTCGAGGCGACGATCGCCGAGGGCAGCCTCGCCGACGCCCGCGAGAAGATCACCGAGCTCTCCACCCAGGCATCCGCCTGCAAGAAGGACGCGCAGCGCCGCGCGGCCGAGGAGAACGCCCGGAGCGACGAGGGCCAGGCGGCCGGCACGGACACCGATGCCACCAAGACGTCGAAGACGTCCAAGAAGTCCGGCGACACCAAGACCGAGCAGACTTCCGCGACTCCCACTCCTGGTCCCAGCCTCTCGGAGGAAGAGAAAAAGCTGGTCCCGCAGTGCGGTAAGCAGTAAAGCCGTAGGGGGCCTTCAGCACCATGAGCGTTGTCACCAACACGACCACGATCGGCGCGATCGACGCACCGAGCCGGCGCAACACCGAACTGATGATGATGGTCTTCGCCATCGCCGTCTCGGTGTTCGCCTACGCCAACGTGGGCCTGGCCATCGACGGCACACTGCCCTCGGGCATGTTCGGATACGGCCTCGGCCTGGTCCTGCTCGGCGGCGTGGCCCATCTCGTGGTGCGCAAGTTCGCGCCGTACGCGGATCCGCTGCTGCTGCCGCTGGCCACCCTGCTCAACGGACTGGGCCTGGTGCTGATCTGGCGGCTCGACCAGTCGCCGAAGCTGATCAGGGACGCGAAGAACCTCTACGGGGTGTTCACGCCGTCCGCGCCCCGGCAGCTGATGTACTCCGCGATCGGGGTGGCGCTCTTCGTCGGCGTGCTGATGCTGCTCAAGGACCACCGCATCCTGCAGCGCTACACGTACATCTCCATGGTGGGCGCGCTGATCCTGCTGATCCTGCCGATGTTCTTCCCGGCCAAGTTCGGCGCCAAGATCTGGATCAACATCGCCGGTTTCTCCATCCAGCCCGGAGAGTTCGCGAAGATCATCATCGCGATCTTCTTCGCGGGCTATCTCATGGTCAAACGCGATGCGCTGGCCCTCGCCAGCCGCCGGTTCATGGGGCTTTACCTTCCGCGCGGCCGTGACCTGGGACCGATCCTCGTCATCTGGGTCCTGTCGATCCTGATCCTCGTCTTCGAGACCGACCTCGGAACGTCCCTGCTCTTCTTCGGCCTCTTCGTGATCATGCTGTACGTCGCGACGGAGCGGACCAGCTGGATCGTCTTCGGTCTGCTGATGTCCGCCGCCGGCGCGGTGGGCGTCTCCACCTTCGAGTCCCACGTCCAGCAGCGTGTGACCGCGTGGATGGACCCCTTCGCCTGCTACCAGACGGACGGCGCCTGCGAGCAGATCGGCAACGCCATCATGTCCTTCGGGTCGGGCGGCACGCTCGGCACCGGCTGGGGCCAGGGCCACTCCGACCTCATCGGCTTCGCCGCCAACGCCGACTTCATCCTCTCCACCGTCGGTGAGGAGCTCGGACTCGCCGGAATGATGGCCGTCCTGCTGATCTACGGCCTCATCGTCGAGCGCGGCGTCCGTACGGCGCTCGCCGCCCGCGACCCGTTCGGCAAGCTGCTCGCGATCGGCCTCTCCGGCGCCTTCGCCATCCAGGTGTTCGTGGTCGCCGGCGGTGTCATGGGCCTCATCCCGCTGACCGGTATGACGATGCCGTTCCTCGCCGCCGGTGGTTCGTCCGTGATCGCCAACTGGGCCCTGATCGGGATCCTGATCAGGATCAGTGACACGGCACGCCGCCCGGCACCCGCCCCCGCACCCACTTCCGACGCCGAAATGACCCAGGTGGTCCGACCGTGAACAAGCCTCTGCGCCGGATCGCGATCTTCTGCGGCGTGCTCATCTTCGCCCTGCTCGTACGGACCAACTATCTCCAGTACGTGAAGGCCGACGAGCTCAACACCCGGGACGAGAACCGCCGTGTCCGTATCGAGCGGTACGCGCACGAGCGGGGCAACATCATCGTGGACGGCGGCAAGTCCGTCACCGGGTCGGCCGAGACCAAGGACAGCGACTTCAAGTACAAGCGGGTCTGGAAGGACGGCCCCATGTGGGCGCCCGTCACCGGCTACTCCTCGCAGGCCTTCGGCGCCACCCAGCTGGAGAGCATCGAGGACGGCATCCTCACCGGCAACGACGACCAGCTCTTCTTCAACCGCACGATGTCGATGTTCACCGGCAAGGAGAAGCAGGGCGGCAACATCGTCACCACCCTGAACAGCGCCGCCCAGAAGGCCGCGTTCGACGGGCTCGGCAACCGGAAGGGCGCCGTCGCCGCCCTCGACCCGGAGACCGGTGCCATCCTGGCGCTCGCCAGCACGCCCTCGTACGACCCCTCCACCTTCGCGGGCAACAACAAGGCCGACACCAAGGCCTGGCAGTCGCTGCTGAAGGACAAGGACAAGCCGATGCTCAACCGGGCGTTGCGCGAGACCTACCCGCCCGGCTCGACCTTCAAGGTCGTCACCGCGGCCGCCGCCCTGGAGAACGGGCTCTACACGGACATCGACGAGGACACGAAGTCGCCGCTGCCCTGGCGCCTGCCGCAGACGAGCCAGAATCTGGACAACGAGGGCAACATCCCCTGCAAGGACGCCTCGCTCCGCAAGGCGCTGCGCTACTCCTGCAACAGCGTCTTCGGCAAGATCAGCGACGACCTGGGCAACCAGAAGATGATCGACGAGGCCAACAAGTTCGGCTTCAACGAGGAGATCTTCACCCCCGTCCGTACCGACGCCAGCGTGTACCCCAAGGACAACCGGCCGCAGAACGCCATGGCGGGCATCGGCCAGGCGTCCAACCGCGCCACCCCGCTCCAGATGGCCATGGTCGCCGCCGCCGTCGCCAACGACGGGAAGCTGATGCAGCCGTACATGGTGGCCCAGCGGCAGGCGCCCAGCCTGGACGTCATCTACTCGCACGAGAAGGAGGAGCTCAGCCGGCCGCTCTCCCCGGAGAACGCCCAGAAGCTCCAGGAGATGATGAAGACCGTCGTCGAGTCCGGCACGGGACAGAACGCGAAGATCGACGGCGTCACCGTCGGCGGCAAGACCGGTACCGCGCAGCACGGCCTCAACAACAGCGAGAAGCCGTACGCGTGGTTCATCTCCTACGCCAAGACCGACAGCGGCTCCCCGGTCGCCGTCGCCGTGGTGGTCGAGGACGGCGAGGCCAACCGTGACGACATCTCCGGTGGCGGCCTGGCCGCGCCCATCGCCAAGGCGGTCATGAAAGCGGTCATCGACAGCAAGAAGTGACGCATGAGGTGACGCCGCTCACACCGGACTCCAAATCTGCACATGGGGATACCGGTCGGATATCAGGTATTGCCTGCGGGCCGATCAGGTAGTGCGCGGCCGGTAGCGTATGCGCGAACAGCACACCGCCGGACCGCACACCGGTGCGGTCAGGACTGACGGAGAGGGCTGGAACAGTTATGGAAGAGCCGCGTCGCCTCGGCGGCCGGTACGAGCTGGGCTCGGTGCTCGGCCGTGGTGGCATGGCCGAGGTCTACCTCGCCCACGACACCCGGCTCGGACGCACCGTCGCTGTGAAGACGCTGCGGGCGGATCTCGCCCGCGACCCGTCCTTCCAGGCCCGGTTCCGCCGTGAGGCCCAGTCCGCCGCCTCGCTCAACCATCCGGCGATCGTCGCGGTGTACGACACCGGCGAGGACTACGTGGACGGGGTCTCGATCCCGTACATCGTCATGGAGTACGTCGACGGCTCGACGCTCAGGGAGCTGCTGCACTCGGGGCGCAGACTGCTTCCCGAGCGCACGCTCGAAATGACCGTCGGCATCCTCCAGGCGCTGGAGTACTCGCACCGCGCGGGCATCGTCCACCGTGACATCAAGCCGGCCAACGTCATGCTGACGCGCACCGGCCAGGTCAAGGTCATGGACTTCGGCATCGCGCGCGCCATGGGCGACTCCGGCATGACGATGACGCAGACCGCGGCGGTCATCGGCACCGCCCAGTACCTCTCCCCGGAGCAGGCCAAGGGCGAGCAGGTCGACGCACGGTCCGACCTGTACTCGACCGGCTGCCTGCTCTACGAGCTGCTGACGGTCCGGCCCCCGTTCATCGGTGACTCCCCTGTCGCCGTGGCCTACCAGCACGTCCGGGAAGAGCCTCAGCCGCCCAGCAACTTCGACCCCGAGATCACGCCCGAGATGGACGCGATCGTGCTGAAGGCCCTCACCAAGGACCCCGACTACCGCTACCAGTCGGCCGACGAGATGCGGGCCGACATCGAGGCCTGCCTCGACGGCCAGCCGGTCGCCGCCACGGCGGCGATGGGCGCGGCCGGTTACGGCGGCTACGACGGATACGGCAACGACCAGCCGACCACCGCCCTGCGCGCCGCGGACCAGAACGGCGAGCGCACCTCGATGCTGCCGCCGGTCAACCCGGACGACGGCGGCTACGGCTACGGCCAGGACGACCGTCCCGGCCGCCGGCGCCAGAACCAGAAGAAGAGCAACACCTCGACGATCCTGCTGGTCGTCGCCGGCGTCCTGGTGCTGATCGGCGCGATCCTCATCGGCAAGGCGGTCTTCGGCGGCGACGGCGGCGACAACAGCGCCTTCGACGTGCCCAACATGGTCGGCTCCACCGTCAAGGAGGCGCAGCGGCTCGCCGACAACGCGGACGTCGTGCTCAAGGTCGGTCCGAAGGAAGAGTGCAAGGACCAGCCCAAGGACAAGATCTGCCGCCAGACACCGACGGCGGAGGAGCAGATGAAGGAGCAGGAGACCGTCACAGTCTTCGTCTCCAGCGGCGCTCCGAAGGTCGACGTCCCGGACGTCACGGAGAAGTCCGAGGACAACGCCCGCAAGATCCTTGAGAAGAAGGGCTTCACGGTCTCCGTCACCTCGGTCGAGTCCGACGAGGCCGAGCCGAACACCGTCCTGGAGCAGACCCCGAAGGGCGACACCAAGGCCGAGGAGAACTCCGAGGTCAAGCTCAAGGTCGCCACGGAGAAGCTGCTCACCGTGCCTCCGGTGACCGGCCGGTCGTACGACGACGCGGTGGCCCAGCTGAAGGCGCTCGGCTTCACCAACATCGGCAGGTCCGACGTCGACAACGACAAGCCGGCGAACGAGGTGATCGGGCAGACCCCCGACGCGAACCAGAAGGTCGGCAAGGACTCCGCGATCATCCTCAAGGTGTCCAAGGGGCCCGCTCAGCCCGAGCAGGTCACCATCCCGGGCGACATCCTCAACAAGTCCTACCAGGACGTGAAGGCGCAGCTGGAGGGCATGGGCCTGGTGGTCGCGCTCGGTCCCGGCTCGGTCGACAAGCCGGACGCCAAGGTGGTCATGAGCAATCCGACGCCCAACACCCCGGTGGACAAGGGCAGCACGGTCACTCTGAACACCATCGAGGGCGGCGGCAACCTGTTCGGCGGTCTGAACGGACAGGACAGAGGCCACTGAGCACCCGCCACAGGCAGAGGGCCCTGGTCACCGCAGCGCGCGGCGGCCAGGGCCCTCTGCTCGTCCCGTCGTCTCAGCGCAGCTCGGCCGGCTTCGTACGGTCCCGGTCGACCTTCTCCGTACGGACGAGCTCGCCCCACACGATGTAGCGGTACTTCGACGTGAAGACCGGGGTGCAGGTCGTCAGCGTGATGTAGCGGCCGCCCTTCTTCGCGCCTGAGCCCTTCGGGACGGCCTTGAGGACGTCGACGTTGTACTTCGAGGTCTCCGGAAGCTCCTTGAAGACCTTGTAGACGTACCAGGTGTCCTTGGTCTCGAAGACGATCGCGTCCCCGGTCCGCACCTTGTCGATGTTGTGGAACTTCGCCCCGTGCCCGTCCCGGTGGGCGGCCAGCGTGAAGTTGCCCTCCTTGTCGGAGGGGAGCGCGGATTTCACCGGATCGGTGTAGTAGCCGGCGATGCCGTCGTTGAGGTTCTCGGTGTCGGTGCCCTTCTTGACGAGCACCTCGCCGTTCTTCATCGACGGGACGTGGAGGAAGCCGATGCCGTCCTTGGTGTCCAGCGCGCCCGGGCCGTCGGCCCAGCGGTCGCGGACGGTGTTGCCCTGTTTGCTCGCCTCCCGGTCGGCGAGCACGTTCGTCCACCACAGCGAGTAGACGACGAACAGGCCGAGCACCAGGCCTGCGGTGATGAGGAGTTCACCGAAGAAGCTGACCGCGGTGGCGAAGGGATGGCGCCCTCGGGGGCGCACCGGGGGCACGGACTCCTCGGTCTGCTCTTGGTCCTCGGTCGTCGCTGCCACCGCACCGTCCCTGTCGTGATGATGTCCAGCCCGTTCAGCCGACGAGCACGTCGGGCTTCCCCTTGCTGCGCGGCCGTTCGTCGACCATCTTGCCCCAGACGATCAAACGGTACGTACTCGTGAATTCCGGCGTACACGTCGTCAAGGTGATGTACCGGCCGGGCTTGGTGAAGCCGGACTGCGGCGGCACAGGGCCGATGACGGACACATTGGACGGCGAGGTCTGGGGCAGCACGCTCACCATCTCGTACGTGTAGTACGCCTCCCGCGTCTCGACGACGATCGGGTCGCCGGGGCGCAGCCGGTTGATGTAGCGGAACGGCTCGCCGTGCGTGTTGCGGTGGCCGGCCAGGGCGAAGTTGCCCTGCTTGGCGGACGGCATCGCCGTGCGCAGCGGCTCCTCGCCGTAGTGGCCGACCATGCCGCGGTCGAGGACCTTCTCCTTGCTGGTCCCCTCGGCGATCGGGGTGACCACGTCGAGCTTCGGGATGTGGATGATGGCGAAGCCCTCGCCGGGCTGGAAGGCCTCCGGCTTGCGGCCGCCCTTGGCCCAGTCGTCCTGGATCTTGTGGGTCTCCCGGCCGGCGATCTGGTCGGCGCGCACGTTCGTCCACCACAGCTGGTAGGTGACGAACAGCAGCATCAGGACGCCCAGCGAGATGAACAGCTCGCCGACCACCCGGCTGATGACGACCGCCGGGCTGTCCTTGGCGGCCTTGGCCGCCCGCCGCGCCTCGACGCGGGACATCGGCTTCGCCGGGGCCTCGCCCCCGGCGCCCGGCCGGGCCGCCGGTTCGCCGCGCCGCCGGCCCCGGCCCTTCGCCGCGCGGCGGCGTTCGGCCCGGCCGCCGGTGACGGGCTCGTCCTCCGCGCCGGCGGCACCGCTGTGGCCCTCCCCGGCCGGCTCGTCGCCTCCGGACACGGGCAAGGGCTCCGGCTCCGGGCGCGGCGCGGGCACCACCGGGCCGTCCGCGACCGTGCGCCGCAGATCCGCCGTGCGCAGCGCGACGGTCTCCTCGGTGCGCGGAGCGAGCGGCGGCTCGGCGGCGGGCGCCGGCACGGAGGCGCGCGGGGGCGTCGGCGCGGGTGTCGGGACGGGCGGCTGCCCGGAGGCAGGTGCGGGCGGCAGTACGGGCCCCTGGCGGCCGTACCAGTCCCGTTCGTAGCCCTCGGGGTCGTACCACTCGGGCGGGGGCTCCTGGGGCGCCTGTGGGCCCTGTGGGGCCTGCCCTCGGGGATCCTGTGCGGTGGGCTGCGGCGGCGGGGAGGCGTGCCGCCCCGGCAGCGGGTCGTTCAGCGGGTCCACCAACTGGTCGACCGCCGCCTCGAACGCGCCTGCGGCCTCGTACGCCCCCGGATCGTACGGGCCGTCCTGGCCGGTCTCGCGTCCGTGGCGGGGTGGGGTCACGCGACGGCCTTGCCCACCACCGGCGCGAGTCCCGCCGACCTCTCGACGGCTCCGGCGTCACCGCACTGCGCCAGCCAGTTGGCCAGCATCAGATGGCCGTGCTCGGTGAGCACCGACTCCGGGTGGAACTGCACCCCCTCGACAGCCAGCTCCCGGTGGCGCAGCCCCATGATGATGCCGTCGGCCGTCCGCGCGGTGACCTCCAGCTCATCGGGAACGGTGTCCGGTTCGGCGGCGAGCGAGTGGTAGCGGGTCGCGGTGAACGGGGAGGGCAGACCGGCGAAGACGCCCTTGCCCTCGTGGGTCACCGGGGAGGTCTTGCCGTGCAGCAGCTCGGGGGCGCGGTCCACGACACCGCCGTAGGCCACCGCCATCGACTGCATCCCCAGGCAGACGCCGAAGACCGGGACGCCGGTGGCCGCGCAGTGCCGCACCATGTCGACGCAGACACCCGCGTGCTCGGGCGTGCCGGGGCCGGGGGAGAGCAGGACGCCGTCGAAGCCGTCCTGGGCGTGGGCCGTGGTCACCTCGTCGTTGCGCAGCACCTCGCACTCGGCGCCGAGCTGGTAGAGGTACTGGACGAGGTTGAAGACGAAGCTGTCGTAGTTGTCGACGACGAGGATGCGGGCGCTCATCGGCCGGCCCCCGCCCCGCTCGCGCCGTCGACCGTCACATCGCCGAACGGAAGCAGCGGCTCCGCCCACGGGAAGACGTACTGGAACAGCGCATAGACGACCGCCAGGGCGAGCACGAGCGAAATGAACCCACGCACCCACACGTTGCCCGGCAGATGCCGCCAGATCCAGCCGTACATGCTGACCCCTCCATTCGGTACGGGACCAGACTAAAGGCCCGGGGCGGGCACGGGGGTCAGCTGTGGAAAGCTTCCGGTCTGCCGCCGGCCGCGGGGGCGGTCGCGTCTAGGTGTGCCCAGACGATCAGCCGGTGGCTGCTGCCCCATTCCGGATCACAGGTGGTCAGCGTCAGATAGCGGCCCGGCCCGTCGAAACCGGACTTGCGCGGCACCGGGTCGATGACACCGACATCGCCCGGCACCGTGCGGTACGGCCTCCGGTCGATCCGGTACGTGAACCAGGTAGTCCCGTCCGTCACCAGCACCGCGTCGCCGGGGCGCAGCTTCGGGAAGTCCTTGAACGGGTCGCCGTAGGTGCGGCGGTGCCCGGCCACCGCGAAATTGCCCGTCGCGCCGGGCGCGGCGGTGCCCCGGTAGTGGCCGAGCCCCTTCTGCAAGGTCCTGACCTCGGTGTTCTCCAGGACGGGCCACTCCCATCCCTTCCCGAAGCGGGGGATGTAGAGCATCGCGAACGGCTTTCCGTCCGGGTACGCCTTCGGGGCGGGAGGGTCGGCAGGGGCGGGCGACGCGGAGGGGGCGGGGACCGCGGGCGTGGACACCGGCTCGCGCGCCCACTGGCTCTGCAGGGTGTCGATCTGGCTCTCGGTCGCGCCGGCGGCCTTCACCCCGGTCCAGAACAGGACGTACACCACGAAGAGGATGATCAGCACCCCGGCCGTGATGCACAGCTCGCTGAACGTCCGCACGACCAGTCGCACCGACACCGGGCGGCCTCCCCGCAGCTGCTCGCTACTTCACCGGCTCCGCATAGTGGAGATCCACTGTGCCCGAGTAGCCGGGAAGAGTCACCGCCTCGTGCTCGTCGACTTTCCAGCCGAGCCCGTACGCCTTCACGTACAGCAGGTAGTTCTGGATCGCCGGGGAGGCGTTCAGCGCCCGCTGGAGCCTGCCGGGGTCGCCGACCGCGGTGATCTTGTACGGCGGCGAGTAGACCCGGCCCTGGAGGATCAGGGTGTTGCCGACGCAGCGCACCGCGCTGGTCGAGATCAGCCGCTGGTCCATGACCTTGATCCCCTTGGCGCCGCCCTGCCACAGCGCGTTGACGACGGCCTGGAGGTCCTGCTGGTGGATGACCAGGTCGTTGGGCTGCGGATCGGGGTAGCCGGGGCTCGCGGTGGCGTTCGGCGGGGCGTCGTTGAGGGTGACCGCCACGGCCCTGCCGGAGAGCTTGGTGGTGCCGGCGGCCCGCTCCAGCGCCCTGAGCCTGGCGTTCTCCGCCTTGCTGCTGCCGTTGTCGCGCTGGGCGAGGGTGTCGATGTCCTCGCGCACGGAAGCGGCGGACTCCTCGAGGGCCGCGTTCTTCTCGCTGCGCTGCTGGACGAGGTCGGAGAGCTTCAGCAGTGAGGAGTCGGTACGGATGTTGGTGCCCTTGGCCGTGTTCGCGCTCGTGACGAAGATGAGGCCGGCGAGGGCGAAAACGGCAGCGGTGAGCACTCTGACCGGATGCCGGAAGGTGCGCCGGACCGGCCCGGGGGGAGAGTCGGCAGAATTGCTCAACGTACCCTTATCTCCTTCGGCGCCACGGAAGCACTACGCTAACGGACGCCCGGGGGAGGCAGCATTCCCCCTCGCGCCCCGCCCCGGCGCCAGCCACAGTTCCCTGCGCGGTCACGCAGCGCATCGACAGGAGAGTTCCTCGTGCCGAAGTCACGTATCCGCAAGAAGGCCGACTTCACGCCGCCCCCGGCGAAGCAGGCAACCAACATAAAGCTGACCAACCGCAGTTGGGTCGCGCCGGTGATGCTGGCGCTGTTCCTGATCGGTCTGGCCTGGATCGTCGTCTTCTACGTCACCGACGGCGATCTGCCGATCAAGTCGCTCGGGAACTGGAACATCGTGGTCGGCTTCGGCTTCATCGCCGGCGGCTTCGGCGTCTCCACCCAGTGGAAGTAGCCCGCAGGGCCGCGTAGCACCACAGCGGGTACCGGTCCCGCAACCCTTGCCCTGAGTTACCCACAGCGTTATCCACAGGCGGGGGAAAAGGTCAGACGATCTGTGGATAACTCCTCGGATGTTGACGCCGGTGTGACTGCAGCCACCCCCGTCCGGGGGTGGAACGCCCCTTGTCCCTGCTGGAAAAACCCAGCTCAGCGACAAGGGGCACAGTTGTACCCACAGAATGCACAAGATCGGCTGCACGCTGTGGACAACTTCGATCACAAACGGTCCGGAGCGACCTGAGGACCCTGCCCCGGGCCCCGCCGACGGCCGGCCCGGGCCGGCGCCCGTCCTACGTCAGCGCCGCGGTTCTCGCCGCCACGATCAGGAGCACCACGGCCAGGGTCACGGCACAGGTGCCGAACTGCACGAGGTTCCGCCGCTCACGCGGGGCGTGCACCATGCCGATCCCGATCAGCACCCCGGCCACCAGACCGCCCACGTGCGCCTGCCAGGCGATCCCGCCCCAGGGGTTGAAGGTGATGATCAGGTTGAGCACCAGCAGCGTGAAGACCGGGCGCATGTCGTAGTTCAGCCGGCGCATCAGCACGACGGTGGCGCCCAGCAGTCCGAAGATGGCGCCCGAGGCGCCCAGCGAGGGCTGGTTCTCCGGGGCGAGCCAGTAGGTCAGGGCACCGCCCGCCAGCCCGGAGATCAGATAGAGCGCGAGATAGCGCACCCGGCCGAGCACCGCTTCGAGCGGCCCGCCGAGCCACCAGAGCCCCAGCATGTTGAAGGCGATGTGCCACACCTCCTGGTGCAGGAACATCGACGTCACCAGCCGGTACCACTGGCCCTCCGCGATGCCCTCGGGCGGACCGCCGTAGTAGAAGTTCGCCCGGCCCAGCAGCACCAGGTCGTCGACCAGGGCGCTCTTGGACAGCACCGCGACGAACACCGCGACATTGATCCCGAGCAGGATCTTGGTGACCAGCCGGGGGTCGGCCGCCACCGTGCCGCCGGCGAGCGTACGCGGGCGGCTCGCGGTGGCGCTGTGACCCGTACCGGACCCCTGGCGCACACAGTCCGGGCACTGGAAGCCGACCGACGCGCTGACCATGCACTCCGGGCAGATGGGGCGGTCGCAGCGGGTGCAGCGGACCGCCGTCTCACGGTCCGGGTGGCGGTAGCAGACGGCCGGGCCGTCGACGGGCGGGGTCGGCCCAGGGGCGCCCGGCGGCTGCTGGTCCATCGGTCCCATGGCTTACCGGTCCCCTCGGTCCTCGTCGCGGCGGCGGCGCGCACGGCACCGCCCCGCACATCCGCTCTCTCAACAGATACGGACGGGCGGGGCGGTTGGTTCCCGGAGGCGCGATCCGGAGAGTGACCGGCCGGTGACGGCGGGCGATCAGCGCTTCTGGATGTCGACCGACTCGATGACCACGTCCTGCACCGGGCGGTCGGTGCGCGCGTTGGTCGGCGTGGCCGCGATGGCGTCGACGACCTGCTGGCTCTTCGGGTCCACCACCTCGCCGAAGATGGTGTGCTTGCCGGTCAGCCAGGCGGTCGGCGAGACCGTCACGAAGAACTGCGAGCCGTTGGTGCCCGGTCCGGCGTTGGCCATGGCCAGCAGATACGGCTTGGTGAACGCGAGGTCGGGGTGGAACTCGTCGCCGAACTCGTACCCGGGGCCACCGGTGCCGTTGCCCAGCGGGTCGCCGCCCTGGATCATGAACCCGCTGATCACGCGGTGGAAGACGGTGCCGTCGTAGAGCCGGTCCGTGCTCTTGGCACCGGTCGCGGGGTGGGTCCACTCGCGCTCGCCGGTGGCGAGCTCGACGAAGTTCCTGACCGTCTTGGGCGCGTGGTTCGGCAGGAGCCGGATCTCGATGTCGCCCTGGTTGGTCTTCAAGGTGGCGTAAAGCTCCTCAGCCACGATCTGCCTTCCGTAAGTCTGCTCCGAACGTCCACCGATCCTCGCACGGACCACCCCCGGCGACGCCCGTCCCGGCCGACGCCACCCGTCCCTTCCGGGGCTTCCGCGCCCCTCACCGCGCGAACCGATGCGGCCAAGTGTGTGACGAACCGGAGCGGGCGGAGCCGAACCGTGGCATTGTCGACGGCAGGCTCCCCTTGCACCGCATTGCCCGCGGGTGTCCTTCATCAACCGAATGACCCGGATGCCCGCCCCGCATGCCACACAGGCCCCATGCAGGCATGATCTCGAATTGGGTGGAAAGGCGGAGTACCAACCCGCCACCAAGGAGGAGGATCCCGTGACCCGCATCGACAGCGTGCGCGCCGCAACCGACTCGGCGAAGGACAGCGTGCAGCACGCCGCGGTAGTGGTGGCGCCCTACGCCGACTCGGCCAAGGAACAGGCCGTTCACTATGCGCACGAGGCCCGCACACTGCTCGCGCCGAAGGTGTCGAAGGCAGCACAGCAGGCCCGTGTCCAGTACGGCGCGCATCTCGCACCCCGTATCGAACTCGCCCGCACACACGTACCCCCCAAGGTCGACGAGGCCGCGCAGCGCGCCGCGCTGCGTACCCGTAAGGCGGCCCGGAGCGCGGCGGACTACACCGTTCCGCGCTTCGAGAGCGCCGTGGCCGCTGCCCAGCCCGTGGCCGAGGAGGCCTCGGCCCGCAGCGCCGCCGCACTGGCCGCACTGCGCGGACAGGTCACCGCGAAGGAGATCCGCAAGCTGACCCGGAAGCACGAGCGCCGGGCCAGGGCGGGCAAGGCCTTCAAGGGCCTGGCCGTGGCCGGTCTCCTCGCGGGCGGCGCCTACGCCGTCTGGCGGTGGTGGGACAAGCAGGCCAACCCGGACTGGCTGGTCGAGCCCCCCGCCCCCACCGAGGTGGACGACCGTGCCCCGCTGACCTCCGTCGACGGCAGCCGCGGCAGCGGCAGCCACACGGTTCTGGACCCCGAGGTCCAGGCCAAGCAGGCCGACGCCGAGATCAACGAGGACGGTCCGGACGCCGTGGACGGCACGGACCTGGACGACCGCCCCTGACCGGCGCGTCCAGCAAGAAGGGCGCCTGCCCGGAAGACCGCGAGGTTCTTCGGGGCAGGCGCCCTTCGTGCGGTCGGGCGCCGGAGCTCAGCGCCGCCCCCGGGCGCAGGCCCCGGCCTCGGTGAGATAGCGCTCCACGGGCCCGAGCGTGAACATGCCGCTCGCGGCGCCCGCGTGTTCGTCCCGCGCGTCCCGCAGCACCGCCGCCGCACGCGCGGCGAGACCGGGTTCGTCCAGGGCCACCGCGGCACGGGCGGTGAGCGCCCAGAGCGCCTCCTGCACGTGGTCAGCGGGCGGTTCGGGCAGCTCCCGGAGGGCGGTACGGGCCTCATCGGCCCGGTCCTGAGCCAGCAGGACCAGCGGCGCGGCCCAGGGCAGATACGGCCCCCAGTCGAGAGCGGGATCGGTGGGGGCGGGGCGCCCGTGCAGCAGCCGGAGGCCGAGCAGCGCGAGCGGGAGCAGGCCCCGGTGGAGCCCCGGCATGCCGGCTCCGGCCAGCTCCCGGTCGGCGGCGCGGTAGGCGGCCGCGGCCGACGCGGCGGTGGGCCCGCCGGGTTCGGCGCTGCGGGCGGCTGTGACCCTGGCCCTGAACCACGCGGTGAGGACGGGGACGAGCGGGGACTCATGTGCGGCGGCGAGGCGTTCCGCGGCCTCGGCGTGCCCGGCCGCCGCCGTGAGGTCACCGCGCGCCGACGCGGACTGCATACGGACGAGACGGCCCAGGATCTCGAAGGCGGGCAGCGCGTGCCGGCCGGCCGGCGCGAGGAGTTCGGCTCCGACGGCATCGCGCCGTGCGGCGAGCCCGAGGCGGGTGAAGGACTGCTGGAACACGCCGTTGAGCGCGAAGGCGAGCACGGCGGGCTCGCCCAGCTCCCGCGCCAGGGCCTCGGCCGCGCGGGCGGCGGCGCGCGCGGTGTCACGGGCGGGCCCGGTGGTGTCGGCGCTGCGGCTCTCGTTGGCGACGGTGGCCAGCAGCCGGGCGCGCAGCTCGGCGGGGCCGTCCGGGCCGAGCCGGTGGAGGGTGCGCTCGGCCGCCTCCACCACGGCACGTGCCTGGGCGGGGTCGTCGGCGCGGCTCCAGATGGCGGGGACGTCGTAGGCGCCGATGACGCGCGCGGTCAGGGTGACGTCTCCGGTGCGTTCGGCGGCCGTGACGGCGGCCAGCCGGTCGCGGCGCGAGCCTACGAGCGCGTCACCCCCGGCCAGGGCGAGGGTGCGGGCCAGCTCGACGGTCGTACGCGGACCCAGCCGGGGGCGTACCGCGCTCTGCTCGCCGGACGGTTCGAGGCCGGGCGCTCCGGTGAGGATCTCGGTCTCCAGGCGCCGCAGGCTCGGGCCCGGGTCCAGGCCGAGCTGTTCCACCAGCATGGTGCGGGCCCGGCGCAGGGTGTCCAGGGCCTCGGCCCGGCGGCCGTCGCGGTGGAGCGCCCGGGCCAGCAGGCCCCAGGCGGGCTCGCGCCAGGGGTGTTCGGCGACGTGTCCGCCCAGCTCGGCCACCAGTCCCGCGCCCTCCCCGGACGTGAGGAGAGCGTCCGCCCGCAGTTCCACGGCGTGCAGGCGCAGCTCTTCGAGCCGGGTGCGTTCCTGCCGGACCCAGCGGGAGTCGGGCAGGTCTGCGTAGGCCGGGCCGCGCCACAGGGCGAGCACCTCGCCCAGCTCCGCCGCCCTCCCGGGCGAGCGCCCGGCCTCGGCCAGGGCGTCCTGGAAGCGGTGGACGTCCACCGCCGCGCGCGGCGGCCGCAGCAGGTAGCCGGTGCCCTGCGTCACCAGCACGCGCGAGGGCGTGCGGGGCGCCCGGTCCGGTTCGAGGGCCCGGCGCAGCGCGGCGACGAAGGTGCGCAGGGCGCCCACCGCGCCGGCCGGCGGGTCGTCCCACAGGTCGTCGACCAGGCGGTCCGTGGTGACCACGCGCCCCTCGGCCGCGACGAGACGCCCCAGCACCTCACGGTGACGCGGCCCGCCCAGGGGGATAGGCCGGCCGTCGTCGTGCCATGCCTGTACGGGGCCGAGCACATCGATCCGCATGGTGCCGCGTCTCCTTCCGGGGGTTCGGGGACACAGGGTGTTCCGTGCCCAGTCTCGACCGCGCCGCACGCATCGCCGCACCTCGCACGGCCCGTGTCAGCGGGCCAGCAGTTCCCGGAGCGCCGCCGTGATCTCGTCCGGGGCCTCCTCGGCCATGAAGTGCCCCGCCCGTGTCAGACGGTGGTCGAGGTCGGGCGCCCACGCCCGCCACACCCCGGCCGCGTCGTAGCCGAGCCGCGCGCCCCAGTCCTGCTGGATCACGGTGACGGGCATCGCGAACTGCGAGCCGGCGTCGAAGTCCGCCCGGTCCTGCGCCACATCGATGCCGGCCGAGGCACGGTAGTCGGCGACGATCGAGTCCACCGCACCCGCGCTCGCCCGCAGGTACTCGGCGCGCACCTCGTCCGGGATCGCCGCCGGGTCCTTCGCCCAGGCGTCGAGGAACGAGCCGAAGAACGCGTCCGCGCTGTTGGCGATCATGATCTCCGGCAGTCCCGGGGGCTGCGCCATCAGGAACAGGTGGTAGCCCACCGCGGCGGAGACCCCGCGCAGCACGTTCCACATGTCCAGGGTCGGCACGACGTCGAGGATGCCCAGGTGCGTGACGGTCTCCGGGTGGTCGAGCCCCGCCCGGAAGGCGACCAGCGCACCCCGGTCGTGACCGGCCAGCGCGAAGTGCCCGTGGCCCAGCCGGGAGGCGACCGCGACGATGTCGGCGGCCATGGCGCGCTTGGAGTACACGTCCTCGCCGACGGCCGGCGGCTTGTCGCTCGCCCCGTATCCCCGCAGGTCGGGAACGATCACCGTGTGCTCGGCAGCCAGGTTCCGGGCGACGTGCCGCCACATCAGATGGGTCTCTGGAAAGCCGTGCAGCAGCACGACCGGGCTGCCGCTCCCGCTCACCGCGACGTTCAGTTCGACACCGTCCGCGCCCGGCAGCCGGCCGTAGTCGAAGCCTGGAATCCCCAGTGTCATGACAGGCCCTTCCCTCTCGCTCGCCGCCGGTCCGGTGACCGGCACGGACCACGGTGCCCGTCCCGGATCAGCAGCGAATCAGCGCCGGCGCACGACGGAGAATGGGCGGATGGATGATGATCGTGTCTTCATACGCAGCCGCTGGGGCACCAACCGCTACGTCTACAACCCGAACAATCCGATCGGGCGGGCCCTGATCGTCGGCTCGCTGCTGTTCGCGGCGGGCGGCATGTACTGGCTGTACCACCCGGACCTGTTCAAGGGCGGCTGGGACGAGGGCGAGCTGCGGTCGGCCGTGCGCGGCGCCTCGGCGGAGCTGTCCCGGGGCGCGCAGTCCGGACCGGGCAGCTTCATGTTCGAGGACATCCTCGAGCGGCGGATAGCGGCGCAGCCGGACGGCCCGTCGGACGGCGTCTCCGTGGACACCGCTTCGTCGGTCCCGGTCTCGGACCCGTGGGCCGGAGGAGCCGAGAAGGCCGACTACACGGTCACCGCCCGGGGCACCGACGCCGCGTTCTGCGTCCATGTGGACGCCTGGCACCGGGCGAAGGCGGCGGGCTACGCGGCCGTCACGGTCACCGCCGACGAGGGGGCCTGCGCCACCGCCGGCTGAACCCCGGCAAGAGCGAGAAAAGAGGGCTCCCGACCCGCGTTTCCGCCGGTCGGGAGCCCTCTCGCGCTGTGGAGCCTAGGAGATTCGAACTCCTGACATCTGCCTTGCAAAGGCAGCGCTCTACCAACTGAGCTAAGGCCCCGAAAAACAGCCGGCACCGGACACCTCGGTGTCCTGGCCACTGCCGGGGACCAGAGTAGCGGGTAACCCCCTGAATCCTCCAAAAATATGGGTCTCCCGGTGGGCGACCACGCTCCGTAAGATGCTGATCGTGGTTCGCAGCAGCGAAGCCAGAGCGAAGGGGAGACGCAATGGATGCAGCTCAGCAAGAGGCGACGGCCAGAGCCAGAGATCTTCAGCGCAGTTGGTACGGGGAGCCGTTGGGGGCGCTCTTCCGCCGTCTGATCGATGATCTCGGCCTGAACCAGGCGCGGCTCGCCGCGGCACTCGGACTCTCCGCTCCCATGCTCTCCCAGCTCATGAGCGGCCAGCGCGCGAAGATCGGCAACCCGGCTGTCGTCCAGCGCGTCCAGGCACTCCAGGAACTGGCCAGCCAGGTCGCCGACGGCAGCGTCAGCGCGGGAGAGGCCACGGACCGCATGGAGGAGATCAAGAAGTCCCAGGGCGGCTCCGTGCTCTCCGGCACCGGCCAGACCACCACGAGCGGCGGAGCGCCCACCGTGCGCCGGGTGGTCCGGGAGATCCAGTCACTGCTGCGGTCCGTCGCGGCGGCCGGTGACATCATCGATGCCGCGGACTCCCTCGCCCCGACCCACCCGGAACTGGCAGAGTTCCTCAGGGTGTACGGCGCAGGGCGCACCGCGGACGCGGTGGCGCACTACGAGGGCCACCAGAGCTAGGCCGGCCGCCCGGGACCGGGCACGCCGAAACAGGAACGGGGAGCGAGCGCAGCACCATGGGTGAGGTCTTCGCCGGTCGGTACGAACTGGTCGATCCGATCGGACGCGGTGGGGTCGGTGCCGTCTGGCGCGCCTGGGACCACCGGCGCCGCCGCTATGTGGCGGCCAAGGTCCTCCAGCAGAGCGACGCGCACACGTTGCTCCGCTTCGTCCGCGAACAGGCGCTGCGGATCGAGCATCCGCATGTGCTCGCCCCCGCCAGCTGGGCCGCCGACGACGACAAGGTCCTGTTCACCATGGACCTGGTCAGCGGCGGTTCGCTGGCCCATGTCATAGGCGACTACGGCCCATTGCCCCCTCGGTTCGTCTGCACGCTGCTCGACCAGCTGCTGTCCGGTCTTTCGACGGTGCACGCGGAGGGGGTCGTGCACCGGGACATCAAGCCGGCGAACATCCTGATGGAGGCCACCGGCACGGGCCGGCCGCACCTGCGGCTGTCCGACTTCGGGATCTCCATGCGCAAGGGCGAACCGCGCCTCACCGAGACGAACTACGTGGTCGGAACGCTGGGTTACTTCGCGCCCGAGCAGATGATGGGCGCGGAGCCGGACTTTCCCGCCGACCTCTTCGCCGTCGGGCTCGTCGCCCTGTATCTGCTCCAGGGCACCAAGCCCGACTCCCAGGCGCTCATCGAGCACTTCGCGGCGCACGGCACCCCCGGCGCCCCGGAGGGCATCCCCGAGCCGCTGTGGCAGGTCATCGCCGGCCTGCTGCAGCCGGACCCGCAGGACCGCTTCCGTACGGCCACGGGCGCGCGCAAGGCCCTGACGGCGGCGGCCGAGATGCTGCCCGAGCCCGAGGACCACGAGGAGCCGGTCGAGGTCTTCGACCAGATCGGCCCGCTGCCCGAGGGGTTCGGCCCCGAGGGCCCCCTGCCCGCCCCGAAGGCCGAGGACCCGCAGATCACGGGCCAGGTCACCGGGCGGCAGCTTCCCGGACAGCAGACCCCGCCCCCGGCGTCGATGTCGGAGACGGGCAGCTTCCACCTCCCGCCACCGCCCGAGCGCCCCGCGCCCGCGCCCACTTCCACGCACGCGACCCAGGCGCTCCGCCCCGCCGCCCCGGCGCCGCACCCGGCTGCGGCGCCCCAGGCGGCTTCCTACCCCGGCCCCGTACCGGATCCCTCACAGCCCGCGCCCGCCGCCGTGCAGCACGAGCAGGCCTACACGCGCCCCTACACCGCGCCGCAGCACCAGGGTTCCGGCCCCGCGCCGGGTGGACCGCAGCACTTCGCGCCGGTACCCGCCCCGCGTACGCGGCCGGGACCGTCCCCGAAGGTGGCGGTCCCGGTCCTGCTGGTGGCGCTGATCTGCTTCGCCGTCGGGATCTGGGCCCTGACCCAGGCCTGAGCCCGGCCGGCTACCAGGCCTGCGGCGGCCCTCCGTACGGATACTGCTGGGCACCCGCCACGGGCCCGCTCGGTACGGCGGCCGCGCGGCGCCGGGCGATCAGCGTCCACACGCCGAGCCAGAGCACCAGCACGGTGCCCGCGCCGATGCCGGCGGCCGCGACCAGCTTCATCGTGCTGCTCTCGTCGGCCGCCGCCTGCGGGCCGCTCTGCCCGTTCCTGGCCATGTCCTTGTCGTGCTGCGTGACGCCGAAGATCCCGGCGCCGCCCGCGTACGGCGACTTCCCGGCCGTCCCGTCGACCTTGACCGCGAGGGTCAGCGGCATCGGCTTCGTCCCGTACGCCTTGCCGATCTCCGGGTTCAGCGTGACCGACAGGTAGTACCAGCCCGCGAAGCGCATGGCGCTGACACTGCTGTCGGAGTCGAACCTGTTCTCGTACGCCACCGGGGGCAGCGGATCCAGCGAGACGGAGGCGGGCTTGCCCGAGTACGACAGGGGGGACACGCTGTCCACGTGGCCCTGTGCCGGGTTGTCCAGCGCCATGGCCAGCGCGCTGCTGACGTAGGTGTCCGCACCGGGAACGGTGGTGTTGCTCATGCGGGCGGTGGCGAAGATCTGCTGTCCCCAGTCCACCGGGACCCGGTAGAAGAGGGTCTGACCGGGCGCGATCTCGTCCCTCCACTCACCGGTCTCCAGGCTCGTGGCGTCGTAGTAACTCGTGCCGCCGTGCCTGCGGTTGTCCGCGGCCGGCGAGGGCGGGGCCGGGGAGGCCGATGGCCAGTCCTCCGGCGCCCCGGTCGGCAGCGAGCCGGCCTTGGCGACCTGCGGCTCCGACAGGTAGCGCAGCTCCAGGTCCCAGTCCCCCTTGCCGGAGGTCTCCTTGCTCGTGCGCTCGACCAGGAAGTAGTACGTACCGGCGTCCTGGCAGCTGGTGTTGTCCTCGTTGATGAGCCGGGAGGCGTAGGCGGCGATCGGCCGCGGGTACTCCGCCGACCCGAACCGGGCGTCCCGCGAACTGCACTGCTGGTCCGAACTGCTCCGGATGCTGACCTCGACGCCGTCCCCGTAGGCCACCTTGCCGCCGTCCTCGGGCACGACGACGGCCGAGACGTACGCGTTCGTCTTCGCGTCCAGGTTCAGCCGGTAGTAGAGCTTCTCGCCGGCCTTGATCGAGCTCTTGTGGACCGAGCCCGCCCTCAGCTCCGGCGCATCGGTGTTGAGCTCCGCGCCGCTGACCTCCGAGGCCTTCGGATCGAAGGTGTACGGGACGGCGCCGTCCGCCGCCAGCGCCTGCCCCGGCAGCGCCGCCACCGCGAACATCGCCGCCGCCGCGGCCAGCGTCACCCGGCCCCTGCTGCGCTGCCTCATCACGCGCTTCCCCTCGTCATCCGTGCGGCCGCCCCGCGACGGCCGCGTACATATACGAACACGGCCAGTACCGCGGCCATGACGGCGGCCCCGGCACCGGCGGCGGCAATGACGGTCCATCCTGCCCCTCCCGCACCACCGCTGTCTGCGGCCGCGAGCGAATCGTCCTTGTCGCCCGCCTTGTCGTCCGCGTTGTCGTCCGCGCCTCCGTGCGCGCTCCCGCCCGGCTTTCCCGCCGCCGGCGCGCCGTACTGCGGACCGGCGCGTTCCTCACCGAGCACCGAGACCCGCAGGACCACACCGATCTGCGGATTCTCCGCGATCTCGGCGGCGTGCGCGCCGAGCGTGACCGAAATGTAGAACGCGCCCCCGGCGTGCACCGGCTGGACATCGGACCGGTTCTCGTAGCGGTTGGTCCAGGAGACCGGGACGGCGCCCATCCTCAGCGCCGAAGGGCTGCCGTCGTACAGCGTGCGCGGGTGGAACTCGCCGCCCCCGCCGAGCGGATGGCGGGCCGGGGTGTAGAGCCGGCTCGCCCCGTAGGAGTACGTCCGGTGGGTGCGGTCCACCGTGGGTTCGTTCGCGAACTCCACCCCGTAGGAGACCTGCTGGCCCCAGCCGGCCGGGACCTTGTACCAGAGCGTCTGGGACGGCAGGATCCGGTCGCGCCAGACACCCCGGCCGATCTCCCGGGCGTCGTTGAACCCGGTGCCGCCCCGGACCTCGCGCGGATCGCCCGTCGGCAGCGCGGCGTCCTTGCCGCCGTCGCCGTACTCCACCTGCGAGGCGGCGGGCCGCACGCCCGCGTCCAGCGGCTTCTCGGCCCCGTACACGAGCTCCAGGGGCCAACGGGCTGCATCGGAGCCCTTCTTGCTGTCGCGCTCCACCACCAGCAGGTAGCGGTCCGCCCGGTCGCAGGTGCGGGTGCCCTGCTGCGAAGGGATGCGGGCGACCGCCGCCGTCAGCGGGACCGCGCCCTCCCGCTGCGAGAAGCGCTCGGTGTCCGTGGCGCAGAAGCCGTCGTCGGCGCGCTCGATCCTGGTGGTCAGCGCGTCGAACGAGTCGACGGCGGCGCCGGGTTGGGGGACCGCCGTCGCCGCGAAGTCCACCGTGGAGGCGTCGTCCAGATCGGCCGCGTAGTACCGCTTCTCACCCGGGCCGATGGTGTCCAGGTACTGGCCGGGCGCGATCACGGGCGCCCGGTCGGACGTGGCCGCGCCCGTCACCCGCTCGCCCCGCAGCCGGTAGCCGTCGGCGGACAGCTGGGCGGCGCGCTGGAGCTGGCGGGCGAGCGCCTCGGCGTCGGGGGCGTCGTAGTAACGTCCGTTGCCCGCGTTCGCGATGCATGCGAGCTGTTCGCGGGCCGCGCCCTTCACCTGGAAGCCGACGGTGTCGATCCGCAGCCCGACCCCCTCCTTGCCGAGCTGCTCGGCGACCTCGCAGGGCGGCGGCGTACCGCAGTTGTCCTCGCCGTCGGAGATCAGCAGGATCGTGCGCGTCCCGATGGCGCCGCCCTCGGGCTTCGGCAGGTCCTGCGCCGCCTTTCGCAGCGACAGCCCGATGGGGGTGTCCCCCTTGGGCTCCACGCCCGCGACGGCCTCCTTCAGCGCGGCCCGGTCCAGCGGCCGCACCGGACGGACGAGCCGGGTGTCCGTGCATCCCCGGGGACGGTCGGCGCCGTACACGCGCAGGCCGGTCGGATGGCCGTCGGGGAGCGCGTCCACCACGGTGCCGACGGCCGTACGGGCGCTCTCCATCCGGGTCCGCCCGGTGCCGTCGTCGTCCCCCATGGAGCCCGAGGAGTCCAGCACCATGACCAGGCTGCTGTGTCCGTCACCCCGGACGGCCTCTTGTGCCGCCGCACCCCCGGGCGGCTCCGCCACGGCCGGCAGCACCCCCGCCACCAGGGCGCAGAGCGCCCCGCCGATCAACATCCCCGCCCGCACACCGCGCCGGCGCATGCCTGCCCTCACCCGTGCCCCCTCGACCGAAACCCCGGCTCCTTTGCTCAAGCAACGTATTGATTTGCTTGAGTGAACTCAAGAGCACAGGTGTCACGGTCCCGCAACAGCACGGAGCCCCGGCCGCATCCGCGACCGGGGCTCCGACAGGCTGTTACGTCTCACACACCCGAACCTGCGGGCACGGAGTCGGTCGCCTCCGTCCACAGATCCTGCTCGGCGCGATCCGCCTGGATCTGGCGGTACACGAGGAGCCCGCCGATGGCGGCCAGTGCGACCAGGAGAAGCTTCTTCACCGCGCGACCTCGTCTTTCGTTGGCGTAGGGGACTTCTGCCGCCCGACTATACACACCGGCCGATATCGACCGGTGACCTCCCCGCAACCCAACTGGCGCCTCCCGAAAAGCGATCGTCGGAGAAATGTGCATGCCCGGCGACCCTCCCGCGAAGGGCCCTTCGCGGCACCCCGCACACCACCCGTCGAGGCCGGTTGCACCATACGAGTGGTGTTCATCTGAAGATCGGCGCATCGGTGGCGTCGCTCCCCGAAATCGCGGCCCGGATCCACATCATCGGAAAGGTAAGCAAACCGGACCACCCGAAAGTGAGGGGCCATGAGCACCTTCAGGGCCAAGAGCATCTGGACCGCCTTCATCACCGCGTTCTTCGCACTTCTCGCGTCGCTGGGCCTCGCGGCCTCCACCGCCGCCGCCACGGAATCCGCGGTCACGGAGCCGGCGGCCACGAACCAGAAGCACACGGGTGCGACCGCGGCAACCGCGACCACCCCGTCGGTGCGATGGACCCTTCCGCGTGACCGGTCGCTGCCACCCACGATGAAGCAGCGCATCCGCGCCGAGGCACACGGCTCCTCACCCGCCACCCGCCATCTGTCCGCCGACACCACGGACACCGCGAACACCACCAGCACCGCCCGCGCCTCGCACGGAGCCCCGGCGGGGGACGCGTCCCTCCTCCCACCCTGAGAGCGCCGCACCTGACACCCAGAGCCCCCGGGCCGGTTCACACCGGACGGGGGCTTTTCCGTGCGCCTCCCGTGCGAAGTGAGTACCGGTACTCACGCCGGAGCCACCGCCGCGCCCGCAGCATGGGCGCACCACTACTTCGGCTCCTCGGGGGGAATCGATGAACGCGCGCACCCTGCTGCGTCTGACCGTCACCAATACCGCTTCCGCCGTCTATCTCGGACTCGTCGGTGCGTCCGTCGTGTTCGAGGTGGCCGCCGCGCTGCTCTCGGACCCCGGCATCGTCGGGATCTGGCCGTTCCTTCTCACCGCCCCGGTCTCCCTGCTGGCGGCGGGGGCCACCGGCGCCGTGTGGGGCATGGACGCGCCCCTGTGGCCCCTGGTCTGCGGGATCGTCATCAGCGCACTGATCCAGTCGTTCGCCCTCGGAGCGCTCCTGGAGGCCCTGCGCGGCCGGCGCCGGGGCATCGCCCGCCCGAGCCGGGGCTGACACGACGAAGGCCCCCCACCGTCTCCGGTGAGGGGCCTTCATCTTCATGCTGTGGGGCTAACAGGATTTGAACCTGTGGCCTCATCCTTATCAGGGATGCGCTCTAACCAACTGAGCTATAGCCCCGCCGCGCTGTGCGCTGACTTCTGAAGATTAGCGCACGTCGTGGCCAGTCCCAAAATCGATACCCGCGTCGCTACTCGTCCTCGGCCAGCGTGAGCTCGACACCGCCCACGAAGCCCGCCGACAGGTTGTAGATGAACGCGCCCAGCGTCGCCAGCGCGGTGGCCAGCACCACGTCGATCACCGCGATGACCGAGGTGAAGACGAGGACCCTCGGCAGCGACAGGAACGACTGCAGATCGAAGCCGTTGCCCTCGTTGGAACCGGTCGCCTCGCTGATGGTGCCGCCCACGGTGGAGAAGACGCCCATCGCGTCCATCACCATCCACAGGACCGCCGACGCCACCACCGTGCAGATGCCGAGCGCGATGGACAGCAGGAAGCTGACCTTCATCACCGACCACGGATCGGCCTTGGCGACGCGCAGACGCGCCTTCCGCGTACGCGGAGTGGTCCGCGCACCCGTCCGGGGCTTGCGGGTCGCCTGCGCCGGGCCCACGCCCGGCACACCGCCCTGCTGCGGCCCGCGGGGCCGCCCGCCGCCCTGTGTCCCGCCCGGGGGCGAGGGGTAGGCCTGCGGCGGGTGGTACGGCCCCGCCTGGCCCGGTGCGGGTTCCCGCTCACCGGGCAACGGCCCGGTCGCGTAACCCTCGTACTGGGGCTGAGGGCCCCGGGTATCCGTCACAGTGCCCCCTTGGGAGTCCGTGGCAGGGCCACGGGCGCCGTTCGCGCCGGCTCCGGAAGCGGCCGAACCGGCGCCCGTGGCTCCACTCACGCTCTACTCCTCGTGCTCCCCGGTCGAGGACGTGGTGCCCTCGCCGGCGTTCCCGGCAGCGGCGTCGGCCGTGGTGGCCTCCGCGTTCACTGCCCCGGTCGTCTCGCCTTCGGCGTCGGCGTCGACGGGACCGTCGACCTCCTCGGCCTCGCGACCAGCCTCGGCGTTGCGAGCGATACCGACAACGGCGTCGCGCTTGCCCAGGTTGATCAGTTGGACGCCCATGGTGTCACGGCCCGTCTCCCTGACTTCGTTGACTCGCGTACGAATCACACCACCGCCGAGCGTGATGGCGAGAATCTCGTCCGTCTCCTCGACCACCAGCGCACCGACCAGCGAGCCCCGGTCCTCCACGATCTTGGCGGCCTTGATGCCCAGACCGCCGCGGCCCTGGACGCGGTACTCGTCGACCGGGGTCCGCTTCGCGTACCCGCCGTCAGTCGCAGTGAACACGAAAGTACCGGGCCTGACGACATTCATCGAGAGCAGTTCGTCTCCCTCGCGGAAACTCATGCCCTTGACGCCCGAGGTGGCACGGCCCATCGGCCGCAGCGCGTCGTCCGTCGCGGTGAACCTGATCGACTGGGCCTTCTTGCTGATGAGCAGCAGATCGTCCTCGGACGACACCAGCTCCGCGCCGATCAGCTCGTCGTCGGACCCGTCGGCCGTCTCGCGCAGGTTGATCGCGATGACACCGCCCGAGCGGGGCGAGTCGTAGTCCTTCAGCGCGGTCTTCTTCACCAGACCGCCCTTGGTGGCCAGGATCAGATAGGGCGCGGCGTCGTAGTCGCGGATCGCCAGGATCTGCGCGATCTGCTCGTCCGGCTGGAAGGCCAGCAGGTTGGCGACGTGCTGACCGCGCGCGTCCCGGCCGGCGTCCGGCAGCTCGTACGCCTTGGCCCGGTAGACGCGGCCCTTGTTGGTGAAGAACAGCAGCCAGTGGTGCGTCGTCGAGACGAAGAAGTGGTCGACGATGTCGTCTTCCTTCAGCTTCGTACCGCGCACGCCCTTGCCGCCGCGCTTCTGCGAGCGGTAGTCGTCCGTCTTGGTGCGCTTCACATAGCCGCCGCGGGAGATCGTGACGACGATGTCCTCCTCGGCGATCAGGTCCTCGATGGACATGTCGCCGTCGAAGGGCACCAGCTTGGAGCGCCGGTCGTCGCCGAACTTGTCGACGATCGCGGCCAGCTCCTCGCTGACGATCTGCCGCTGGCGCTCCGTCGACGCCAGGATCGCGTTGTACTCGTTGATCTTCGCCTGGAGCTCGTCGTGCTCGGCGGTGATCTTCTGGTGCTCCAGCGCGGCCAGCCGGCGCAGCTGCATCTCCAGGATCGCGTTGGCCTGGATCTCGTCGATCTCCAGCAGGCCCATCAGGCCCTCGCGCGCGACCTCGACGGTCTGGCTGCGCCGGATGAGGGCGATGACCTCGTCGATGGCGTCCAGGGCCTTCAGCAGGCCGCGCAGGATGTGCGCCCGCTCCTCGGCCTTGCGCAGCCGGAACCGCGTACGCCGGACGATGACCTCGATCTGGTGCGTCACCCAGTGCCGGATGAAGGCGTCGATCGACAGGGTGCGCGGCACCCCGTCCACCAGCGCCAGCATGTTGGCGCCGAAGTTGGTCTGCAGGTCGGTGTGCTTGTACAGGTTGTTCAGGACGACCTTGGCGACCGCGTCCCGCTTCAGCACGACGACCAGGCGCTGGCCGGTCCGCGAGGAGGTCTCGTCGCGGACGTCGGCGATGCCGCCGACCTTGCCGTCCTTGACCAGGTCGGCGATCTTCTGCGCGAGGTTGTCGGGGTTGGTCTGGTACGGAAGCTCCGTGACCACCAGGCACTGGCGGTTCTGGATCTCCTCGACCGCCACGACCGCGCGCATCGTGATCGAGCCGCGGCCCGTGCGGTACGCCTCCTCGATGCCCTTGCGGCCCACGACGAGCGCGCCGGTCGGGAAGTCCGGACCCTTGATCCGCTCGATCAGGGCGTCCAGGAGCTCCTCCTGCGAGGCCTCCGGGTGCTCCAGGTACCACTGCGCACCGGCCGCGACCTCGCGGAGGTTGTGCGGCGGGATGTTGGTCGCCATACCGACCGCGATGCCCGCGGAACCGTTGACCAGGAGGTTCGGGAAGCGCGCCGGCAGGACCGTCGGCTCCTGGTTGCGGCCGTCGTAGTTGTCCTGGAAGTCGACGGTCTCCTCGTCGATGTCCCGGACCATCTCCATGGACAGCGGCATCATCTTGCACTCGGTGTACCGCATGGCGGCGGCCGGGTCGTTGCCCGGGGAACCGAAGTTGCCGTTGGAGTCCACCAGCGGCATGCGCATCGACCAGTGCTGCGCCAGGCGGACCAGGGCATCGTAGATCGAGGAGTCGCCGTGCGGGTGGTACGTACCCATGACGTCACCGACGACGCGGGCGCACTTGTAGAAGCCCTTCTCGGGCCGGTAGCCGCCGTCGTACATCGCGTACAGCACCCGGCGGTGGACGGGCTTGAGGCCGTCCCGCACGTCGGGCAGGGCACGCGAGACGATGACGGACATCGCGTAGTCGAGGTAGGAGCGCTGCATCTCCGTCTCGAGCCCGACGGGCTCGACACGCATGCCCACGCCCTCGACGGGCGGGACCTCTTCGGGCGTCACGGGGACAGGGGTGTTCTCGTCGGCCATTGCTGGTCAAAGTCCTTTCGCGCTGCGGCTGCGGCTTGCTTGTACGGCCGACTCAGATGTCGAGGAAGCGGACGTCCTTGGCGTTGCGCTGGATGAACGAGCGCCGCGCCTCGACGTCCTCACCCATCAGCACCGAGAACAGGTCGTCGGCCTGCGCCGCGTCGTCGAGCGTGACCTGGCCGAGCACCCGGTGGTCGACGTCCATCGTGGTGACCCGCAGCTCCTCGGCGTTCATCTCGCCGAGACCCTTGAAGCGCTGGATCGAGTCTTCCTTGATCCGCTTGCCGCTCTGCTTGCCGAGCTCGACCAGGGCGTCGCGCTCGCGGTCCGAGTACGCGTACTCGAAGTCGTCCCGGCCCCACTTGATCTTGTAGAGCGGCGGGCGCGAGAGGTACACGTGCCCGGCCTCGACCAGCGGCCGCATGAAGCGGAAGAGGAAGGTCAGCAGCAGGGTGTTGATGTGCTGGCCGTCGACGTCGGCGTCCGCCATCAGAATGATCTTGTGATAGCGGAGCTTCTCGATGTCGAAGTCCTCGTGGACCCCGGTGCCGAAGGCCGAGATCAGCGCCTGGACCTCGGTGTTCTGCAGGATCTTGTCGATCCGGGCCTTCTCGACGTTCAGGATCTTGCCGCGGATCGGCAGGATGGCCTGGTACATCGGGTTGCGGCCGGACTTCGCCGAACCACCGGCGGAGTCACCCTCGACGATGAAGATCTCGCACTTCGTCGGGTCGTTGGACTGGCAGTCGCTCAGCTTGCCCGGCAGCGAGGCGCTCTCCAGGAGCCCCTTGCGGCGGGTCAGGTCACGCGCCTTGCGGGCCGCCACGCGGGCGGTCGAGGCGGCGATGCCCTTGCGGATGATGTCGGCGGCCTCGTTGGGATTCCGGTCGAACCAGTCCGTGAGCTGCTCGTGGACGACCTTCTGCACGAAGGTCTTGGCCTCCGTGTTGCCCAGCTTGGTCTTCGTCTGGCCCTCGAACTGCGGCTCGCCCAGCTTCACCGAGATGATCGCCGTCAGACCCTCGCGGACGTCCTCACCGGTGAGGTTGTCGTCCTTCTCGCGCAGCAGCTTCTTGTCGCGCGCGTACCGGTTGACCAGCGAGGTCAGCGCCGCACGGAAGCCCTCCTCGTGCGCACCGCCCTCGTGCGTGTGGATCGCGTTGGCGAAGGAGTAGACACCCTCGCTGTACTGCGTGTTCCACTGCATCGCGATCTCGGCCGAGAGGAGGCGGTCCTTGTCCTCGGCCTCGATGTCGATCACCGACTGGTGGATGACATCGCCCTTGCGGGAGTTGAGGTACTTGACGAAGTCGACGATGCCGTTCTCGTAGTGGTACGTGACCGAGCGCGTCGTCTCCTCCTCGGGGACGTCCACCGCCTCGGCGCTGTCCGCACCGGCCGTCGCCTTCGCCGACTCGCGCTCGTCCGTCAGCTTGAGGGTGAGGCCCTTGTTGAGGAAGGCCATCTCCTGGAAGCGCCGCGCGAGGGTCTCGAAGGAGTACTCGGTCGTCTCGAAGATGTCGCCGTCGGCCCAGAAGGTGACCGACGTACCCGTCTCGTCGGTGGCCTCGTTACGGGCCAGCGGGGCGGTCGGGACGCCGAACTTGTAGTCCTGGGTCCAGCGGTAGCCGTCCGTCTTGACCTCGACGGCGACCCGCGTGGACAGGGCGTTGACCACGGAGACACCGACGCCGTGCAGACCGCCGGAGACCGCGTAGCCACCTCCTCCGAACTTGCCGCCGGCGTGCAGCACGGTGAGGACGACCTCGACGGCCGGCTTGCCCTCGGACGGCACGATGCCGACCGGGATGCCACGGCCGTTGTCGATCACACGCACCCCGCCGTCGGCGAGGATCGTGACGTCGATGGTGTCCGCGTGCCCGGCCATGGCCTCGTCGACCGAGTTGTCGACAACCTCTTGCACGAGGTGGTGGAGACCGCGCTCACCGGTCGAGCCGATGTACATGCCAGGTCGCTTGCGGACCGCGTCCAGTCCCTCGAGCACGGTGATCGCACTGGCGTCGTAGGACGCGGTCACCTCGCCCGGGGCGGGAGCAGCGCTGCTCTCACCCGGGGTGGACGGAATGTTCTCGTTGGGGTTGCCGGAATCGGCCACGAAGCGCCCTTTCTGGCACAGCACAGGCCGTTCTCCGGACAGGCGGGAGCGGCTGCGTCGTTCGGCTTGTATCGACGAATCCCGCACGGACGCGGGATTGTCCACCAGTCTACCGGTAGCGCCGACCCGAATGGGGGTTTGCCGGTACCTGAGTCCGCATGTGCCGCCCTGAATGAGCGCCTGACGACTCCCCATATTCGGGAAGGGGCCTCAAGAGGCTCACGCGGGCATTGAGCGCTTCGGCCTGTCAGCCTCCCGCTACGGTGAGGGACGCCCGTACCCCGGCCGATGGTTTCCACCACCACGCACCTGCGCCCCACGGGTTCCCGGGCGCACCACCGGACCGCGCCGCGCGCGGTGAAAGCCCAGGTCAGAGCAGGTCAGCCATAGGTGTCGCCGGGGCCCGTACTCCCCGGGGCCCGCAGCGGCCCGAACCTGCGCTGCGGGCCGCCCGGCCCCAGCACCTTGATCAGCCGTACGGTGCCGTGCCCCAGATCCGCGTTGAGCCGGGCCACCAGCTGCGGAGCCAGCAGCCTCAGCTGCGTCGCCCACGCCGTCGAATCGCACTGCACGGTCAGAACCCGCTCGTCCGGATCCTCGTCGTAACGCAGCGGCACACAGTGATTGGCGAGATCGTCACCCACGATCTGCGGCCAGCGGCCCATCACCCCGCCCACCGCAGCCGGCGTCTCCCAGCCGCGCTCGGTGATCAGACGGTTGATCGCCGCCCCCAGCGGCAGCGGATCGCGGCCGTCGGCGCGGGCCCCGGAGCGCAGCCCGCCGCCCCTTCTGGCCTGTTTCTTCTGCTGCGCCGCAGCGCCGCGCGCCCGGGCCTGCTCCTTCGCCGCGCGCAGGGCCACCCGCGCCAGGTCCACGCCCGAGGGCTCCGGCGGCTTCGCCCGGTCCCCGGACGGCTCCGCACCGGCCGCGTCGCCGCTCACAGCCGCGTCACCTCGCCCGCCGACACCGCATACCGCGTCCCCGCCAGCACCCCGGGCACATCGTCGTCCACCGCCGCCGTCACGAGCACCTGCTCGCCCGGCGCCACCAGCTCGGCCAGCCGCTCCCGGCGCCGCGCGTCCAGCTCCGCGAAGACGTCGTCGAGCACCAGCACGGGTTCGTTGCCCTCGCTGCGCAGCAGGTCGTACGAGGCCAGCCGCAGCGCCAGCGCGTACGACCAGGACTCGCCGTGGCTCGCGTACCCCTTCGCGGGCATCCCGCGCAGGCCCAGCACCAGGTCGTCGCGGTGCGGGCCGACCAGCGTCACGCCGCGCTCGATCTCCTGCTTGCGCACCTCGGCCAGCGCCTCGATCAGCTGCGCGTACAGCTCCCCGCGGGTCCGCGCGGGCTCCACCCCCGCACCGACCGAGCTGCGGTACTCCAGCGTCACCGGACCGCCGCCCGGCGCCACGTCGGCGTACGCCTTGTCGGCCAGCGGCTGAAGCGTCGCGATCAGATCCAGCCGCTGCGCCAGCAGCTCGGCGCCCACCCGGCCCAGATGCTGGTCCCAGACGTCGAGCGTCGACAGGTCCATGGAGCGGCCGCCGTGCCGGCGCGCCATCGCGGCCGACTTCAGCAGTGTGTTCCGCTGCTTGAGCACCCGCTCGTAGTCGGACCGCACCCCGGCCATCCGCGGCGAGCGCGCCGTGACCAGCTCGTCCAGGAAGCGCCGGCGCTCGCCGGGATCGCCCTTCACCAGGGCCAGGTCCTCCGGCGCGAACAGCACCGTCCGGACGATGCCCAGCACGTCACGCGGTCTGACCTGCGACGATCGGTTGATGCGGGCACGGTTGGCCTTGCCCGGGTTGAGTTCGAGCTCGATCAGCTGCGAGCGCTCGCCCTGGGTGACCGCGGCCCTGATGACGGCCCGCTCGGCGCCCATGCGCACCAGCGGCGCGTCCGAGGAGACGCGGTGGCTGCCCAGCGTCGAGAGATAGCCGACGGCCTCGACCAGATTGGTCTTGCCCTGGCCGTTGGCCCCCACGAACGCGGTGACGCCCGGGTCGAGAGGCACCTCGACCCGGGCGTACGAGCGGAAGTCGGCCAGCGACAGATGCGTGACGTGCATGATGTGCGCCGACCTTCCCGGCTTCCTGCTCCGTGCTCCGTAGGGCGGGACGGACAGCCTGTGCCGTCCCGCGCCTCGTTGCGGTTACTTCTTGTTCTCGACCGCGTGACCGCCGAACTGGTTGCGCAGCGCGGCGATCATCTTCATCTGCGGGGAGTCGTCCTGGCGCGAGGCGAAGCGCGCGAAGAGCGACGCGGTGATGGCGGGCAGCGGCACCGCGTTGTCGATCGCGGCCTCCACCGTCCAGCGGCCCTCGCCCGAGTCGGCGGCGAAGCCGCGGAGCTTGTCGAGGTGCTCGTCGTCGTCCAGCGCGTTGACCGCCAGGTCCAGCAGCCAGGAACGGATGACCGTGCCCTCCTGCCAGGAGCGGAAGACCTCGCGCACGTCCGTGACGGAGTCGACCTTCTCCAGGAGCTCCCAGCCCTCGGCGTAGGCCTGCATCATGGCGTACTCGATGCCGTTGTGGACCATCTTCGCGAAGTGGCCGGCGCCGACCTTGCCCGCGTGGACGGAGCCGAAGTCGCCCTCGGGCTTCAGGGCGTCGAAGACCGGCTGGACCTTCGCGACGTGCTCGGGGTCGCCGCCGTACATCAGCGCGTAGCCGTTCTCCAGGCCCCAGACACCGCCGGAGACGCCGCAGTCGACGAAGCCGATGCCCTTGATGCCCAGCTCGACCGCGTGCTTCTCGTCGTCGGTCCAGCGGGAGTTCCCGCCGTCCACGACGATGTCGCCGGGCGAGAGCAGCTCGGCCAGCTCGTCGATCGTCGACTGGGTCGCGGCACCCGCCGGGACCATCACCCAGACGACCCGGGGGCCCTTCAGCTTGCCCACAAGCTCTTCGAGGCTGTGGACATCGGCGACATCCGGGTTGCGGTCGTAACCGATGACGGTGTGGCCTGCGCGGCGGATGCGCTCGCGCATGTTGCCGCCCATCTTGCCGAGGCCGACGAGACCGAGCTCCATCAGAGATTCCTTTAGCGTTGTGCCGATTCGTACCCAGGACCGAGCCTACGCCCGGCCGGGGACAGGACGACGGGCATGCTCGGCGCTGAACGTGCCCGACGGGCCCTGCCGGGGCAGGGCCGGTGGCCGGATCAGCCCGAGAGGCGGACCGGCATGATCAGGTACTTGTACGCGTCGTCCGCCTCGGCGTCCACGGCCGGCCGGCCGCTGAGCAGCGCGGGCTTGGTGGACGTCGTGAACGAGAGCTGGGCGACCGGCGAGTCGATGGCGCTCAGGCCGTCGAGCAGGAAGGTCGGGTTGAAGGCGATCGAGATGTCGTCGCCCTCCAGCACGGCGTCGACGCGCTCCACAGCCTGTGCGTCGTCGCTGGAGCCGGCCTCCAGGATCAGCACGCCCTGCTCGAAGGTCAGCCGGACCGGGGTGTTGCGCTCGGCCACCAGGGCGACGCGCTTGACGGCCTCGACGAAGGGGGCCGTCTCGATGACCGCGACCGAGTTGAACTCGGTGGGGAACAGCGTCCGGTACTTCGGCAGGTCGCCTTCGAGCAGTCGGGTGGTCGTGCGGCGGCCCGCGCCCTCGAAGCCGATGAGGCCTTCACCGGCGCCGGAGCCCGACAGCGCCAGGGTGACCGTGTCACCGCTGGTCAGCGCCTTGGCGGTGTCCAGCAGCGTCTTGGCTGGCACCAGCGCGACGGCGGATGCGTCGGCGTTCTCCGGCTTCCAGAGGAACTCGCGGACCGCGAAGCGGTAGCGGTCGGTGGAGGCGAGGGTGACGGTGTCGCCCTCGATCTCGATGCGCACACCGGTCAGCACGGGCAGCGTGTCGTCGCGGCCGGCGGCGATGGCGACCTGGGCGGCGGCCGAGGCGAAGACCTCCCCGGGGACCGTGCCGGTCGCGGTCGGCATCTGCGGGAGTGCGGGGTACTCCTCCACAGGCAGGGTGTGGAGTGTGAATCGCGAGGAGCCGCAGGCCACGGTCGCCCGTACACCGTCTGTGGAAATCTCCACCGGACGGTTGGGCAGGGCGCGGCAGATGTCGGCGAGCAGCCGCCCGGAGACGAGGACCGTGCCGTCCTCCTCGATCTCGGCGTCCACCGAGACACGGGCCGAGACCTCGTAGTCGAAGCTCGAGAAGCTGAGGGCCCCGTCCTCAGCCTTCAGCAGAAGGCCCGCGAGAACGGGCGCCGGCGGACGGGCCGGGAGGCTACGGGCCACCCAGGCCACAGCCTCCGCGAGTACATCGCGCTCCACCCGGATCTTCACCGGAAACCGCCTCCTGCTTTTGCTCGCTCGCCCTGCTGGCCTTCGTCGTCTGGTCGGGTCGCTCCGCCGATGACGGGGGGAGGACGCCGGGGACCAGTCTGACGTACGGCACCGACACTCGGTGCTGCTCGGGGTCAAGTCGCGACAAGAGGCTCGGAGAGCTCCGGCGCCGAGTTGTGCACAGGCCCCACTTCGAAGCGGATTCCGGGCTAACTATAGGTGGCAGTAGTAGTAGGGCCTGTGGAAACCGTGGATAACGTCGTTTTCCCAGGTCAGGCCCTGTTTTTTATCCACCGGCCCTGTGGGCGGCACCGGTGGACAACCCGGGGTTTCTGTGGACACCCGAAAGTTCTGCACAACCGATGCACAGGGGAGGGCGGTTTCTCCCCAGGTCTGTCCCCAGCTTTACCCACCTTCCCCACAGCCCAACCGACCCTCTTGGTGTGACGCCTTTCACTCGGGGCGGTGAACGCGGGTGTTGTGTTGCCGAACAGTGGACAGCGGTGTGGAGAAGCCTGCTCCTTCTGGGGAAAACAGCCGTCGGCCTGTGGGCCGCCGGTGGACAACCGGGAGCGCGCCCTGTGGACGGAAAACTTGTCCACAGCCTGTGGATCATTCTTGACCACAAATCCCCAGGCCCCTGAGCTGGCCTGATGGAGTATCGGCGGGCGTGCCTGTGGAAGCAGTATGGACAACTTTTGGATCCCCAGGCTGTGGAGGGAAAATTCTTCCCGGATCTGTGGAGAACGCCCCATCTGCGGCACCGATTCGAACAGCGCGGCAGGCCAGGAGCCTCGCGGCGGCGCGCGGGAACCGCCTCGGAGACGCCTCGGAGCTGCCCCGGAGACGCCCAAGGGCATGGAAAAGGGCGCTGTGCGGACTCCTGAGGAGTCCGCACAGCGCCCTCGACGCAGCCGGCGACGCGTGCGGTCAGCCGTTCTTGATGCGGTTGGTGAGCTCGGTGACCTGGTTGTAGATGGAGCGGCGCTCCGCCATCAGCGCCCGGATCTTGCGGTCGGCGTGCATCACCGTCGTGTGGTCCCGGCCGCCGAACTGCGCGCCGATCTTGGGCAGCGAGAGATCCGTCAGCTCGCGGCACAGATACATCGCGATCTGGCGGGCCGTCACCAGGACCCGGCTGCGCGAGGATCCGCAGAGGTCCTCCACCGTCAGCCCGAAGTAGTCCGCGGTCGCCGCCATGATGGCCGTCGCCGTGATCTCCGGGGCCGAGTCCTCGCCGCCCGGGATCAGGTCCTTCAGCACGATCTCGGTCAGACCCAGGTCCACCGGCTGGCGGTTGAGGCTGGCGAAGGCCGTCACCCGGATG
Organism: Streptomyces sp. ITFR-16; assembly: GCF_031844705.1. Classification (NCBI taxonomy): domain Bacteria; kingdom Bacillati; phylum Actinomycetota; class Actinomycetes; order Kitasatosporales; family Streptomycetaceae; genus Streptomyces; species Streptomyces sp. ITFR-16. Next base: position 4,078,252 of record NZ_CP134609.1, on the reverse strand, counting down.
AGGGCGCCCTCCAGCTCACGGATGTTGCGCGAGATACGGGAGGCGATGAACTCCAGGACCTCCGGCGGCGCGTTGAGCTGCTCCTGCACCGCCTTCTTGCGCAGGATCGCGATACGCGTCTCGAGCTCCGGAGGCTGCACATCGGTGGTCAGCCCCCACTCGAAACGATTCCGCAGGCGGTCCTCCAGCGTCACCAGCTGCTTGGGCGGGCGGTCCGAGGACAGCACGATCTGCTTGTTGGCGTTGTGGAGCGTATTGAAGGTGTGGAAGAACTCCTCCTGCGTCGACTCCTTGCTCGCCAGGAACTGGATGTCGTCGACGAGAAGGATGTCGACATCGCGGTACCGCTTGCGGAAGGTGTCGCCCTTGCCGTCGCGGATCGAGTTGATGAACTCGTTGGTGAACTCCTCGGAGCTCACGTACCGCACCCGGGTACCCGGGTAGAGGCTGCGGGCGTAGTGCCCGATGGCGTGCAGCAGGTGGGTCTTGCCGAGCCCCGACTCCCCGTAGATGAAGAGCGGGTTGTACGCCTTGGCGGGCGCTTCGGCGACCGCGACGGCCGCAGCGTGCGCGAACCGGTTCGAGGCCCCGATCACGAAGGTGTCGAAGAGGTACTTCGGGTTCAGCCGGGCGTGCGGCTCACCGGGCCCGGGTGCCGGAGCCGGCTGCGCGCCCATCGGACCGGTGGAGCCGCCGGGCCGGCCGGTGCCGCCGCCCTGCCGGTGCTGCGGCTCCTGCATCTCGTGGCGCTCGGGGCGCTGGGGCTCGTAGCCGCCCTGGCCCTGGCGCTCGGGGGGCTGCTGCCGGTAGTCGTGCTGCTGGGGGCGGCCGCCCCCGTACGGCTCGCGCCACTGCTCGGCGGACGTGTCGCGGTCCTGGAAACCGCCGAGCCGGGGCTGCTGCCAGGAGAGGTCCTCCTGCGTGCGCGGCCAGGCGCCGGGCTCGGGGCGCTGCTGCTGGTAGTCGGGGTAGGCGGGCCGGGCGGTCGGCATGCCGTCGTCCGAGGGCCGGTGTCCGTAGCCGTCGTACCCGTCGTTGCCGCCGTGCTGCCGCTCGTCGTGCTGCGGGCCCTGGTAGCGGTGCTGCGGGGACTGCTGCTGCTGGTGCTGCTGCGGCTGCTGGGACTGGTGCATCGGGGGCGCCGGCGGGTTCGGCGGCTCACCGGCGGAGTCGTCCACCGTGATCGCGATCCGGATGGTCCGGCCGCACTCGCGGCTCAGCGTCTCGCTGATGAGCGGTGCGAGACGGCCTTCGAGGACGCGCTTGCCCCATTCGTTGGGGACGGCCAGGAGCGCGGTGTCGGCTACCAGGGCGAGCGGCTGACAGCGCTCGATCCACTGTTTGTCCTTCGGCTCGATGCCCTGCTGGCCCTCCCCGAGGAGTTGCTCCAGCACTCGTGGCCACACTGCGGCAAGATCGGCAGGTACATCAGCCACAAGGCACGCTCTCTCGCTGGTCCCACGAATGTGTGGTTCTCGGGACGGTATGGGTCGGGATGGGTGAGGACCGGCAGGCGGGAAGAAAAAGAACCGGAGTTCAGCCACGGTAGTCAGGCCGACCCGCGCGGTTCAAGTCGTTGTCCACAGGCTGTGCACAATGGGGGGTCCGACGAGGTCGGTTTGACCGGATGGCGTAGCCGCGCGTACCGTGACCAGGTCGAGTTGTCGATGGCTGCTGCCGCCTGCCTCCGATGGGCAAAGATCACGATCTGTGATTGTGAAGCGGTGCAACTAGGGCGTTTACGCGAGTCTCTCGTGGGCGCACGGTGACAGCCAGGCGATGTCCCGCCAATAAACGATCATTACTGGAGCCCCCGAGTGAGCAAGCGCACCTTCCAGCCGAACAACCGTCGTCGCGCGAAGACCCACGGTTTCCGTCTGCGGATGCGGACCCGTGCCGGCCGCGCGATCCTCGCGTCCCGCCGTGGCAAGGGCCGCGCCAGCCTGTCCGCCTGATCGCGTACAGGTCGTCATGACGTGCTGCCTACCGAGAATCGGCTGAGGCGGCGCGAGGACTTCGCGACCGCAGTACGGCGAGGACGCAGGGCCGGCCGCCCGCTACTCGTCGTCCATCTACGCAGCGGTGCAACGGACCCGCACGTGACTGGGGAGACTGCTCCCCCGCCGCGTGCGGGTTTCGTTGTCAGCAAAGCAGTGGGTGGTGCGGTCGTCCGCACAGCGGTGAAGCGGAAGCTCCGTCATCTGGTCCGAGAGCGGCTTGCCCTGCTGCCCCCCGGTAGCCTGGTTGTCGTACGCGCGTTGCCCGGTGCGGGCGACGCCGACCATGAACAGCTGGCCCGAGACCTGGATGCCGCTCTTCAGCGGCTGCTGGGAGGGGGCGCGCGATGAAGTACCCGCTGCTGGCTCTCATCAAGCTGTACCAGTGGACGATCAGCCCACTTCTCGGGCCTGTATGCCGCTACTACCCGTCGTGTTCCCACTATGGATATACGGCGATCGACCGGCACGGAGCGATCAAGGGAACGGCGCTGACAGCCTGGCGCATCCTGCGATGCAATCCGTGGTCACCCGGCGGCGTGGATCACGTTCCACCACGCAAACGTCCGCGTTGGCACGAACTGCTGCGCAGTGCCATGCGCGGCAACAAGGGCGGGGACTCCGCCGCTGATGTGCCTCCCGGGGGATCGGCCACCGATCTTCCGAGCTCGGCCGCAGAGACTTCGCCCAATGCTCAAGGAGCCTGATTAGTGGACACGATTGCCAGTCTGTTCAGCTTCATCACATGGCCCGTTTCCTGGGTCATCGTCCAGTTCCACAAGTTGTACGGGGCGATCTTCGGCCCCGACACGGGATGGGCCTGGGGTCTGTCCATCGTGTCCCTCGTGGTCCTGATCCGCATCTGCCTGATCCCGCTGTTCGTCAAGCAGATCAAGTCGACGCGGAACATGCAGGTGCTCCAGCCGAAGATGAAGGCGATCCAAGAGCGCTACAAGAGCGACAAGCAGCGACAGTCCGAAGAGATGATGAAGCTGTACAAGGAGACGGGCACCAACCCGCTCTCCTCGTGCCTTCCGATCATCGCCCAGTCGCCGTTCTTCTTCGCTCTGTACCACGTGCTCTCGGCCATCGCGTCGAACAAGAAGATCGGCGTCATCGACCAGTCGCTGCTGGACAGCGCCCGTCAGGCCCACATCTTCGGTGCCCCGCTGGCCGCCAAGTTCATGGACAGCGCGGAGAAGGTCGACGCGCTCGGCGCCTCGCTGACCGATGTCCGGGTCGTCACCGCGGTCATGATCGTGATGATGTCGGCCTCGCAGTTCTTCACGCAGCGCCAGCTGATGACGAAGAACGTCGACCTGACGGTCAAGACGCCGTACATGCAGCAGCAGAAGATGCTGATGTACATCTTCCCGCTGATCTTCGCCGTCATGGGCATCAACTTCCCCGTCGGTGTCCTCGTCTACTGGCTGACCACCAACGTCTGGACCATGGGTCAGCAGATGTACGTGATCAACCAGAACCCGACGCCGGGCAGCAAGGCGCAGGAGCAGTACCTCGGCCGCCTGCTGAAGAGCGTGACCACGCACGGCGAGGTCCGCGGCCGGACCCGGCGCAACACGGTCAAGCGGATCGTGGCCAAGGGCCCGGACCGCAACGACATCGAGCGCAAGTTCGTCACCGGACTGGCCAAGCTCGGCCTCGCTCCGCAGGAGGACGGCTCGGTGGTCAAGAGTGACACCGCCGTCGCCGAGGCCGAGGGCGGAGCGCCGCAGCGGCGCCAGCAGCCCAAGCGTCAGACCAAGGCGAAGCGGCAGACCGGTGCCGGCCACCAGGGCACGGCCAAGGACGGCGAGGCCGACGAATCCACGGCAAAGACCTCCCTGGACAAGGGCGCCGCGCAGACCGAAAAGCCCAAGCCGGCGGGTAAGCCCGCGTCCGGCTCCTCACGCCAAGCCAAGTCCGGACAGCGCAAGGGCCCGCAGCGGCCCAAGCACCCGTCCAAGAAGTAAGAAGGAGTCCATCCGTGACGGAAGGCACCACCTCCACGGCCGCTGAGGGCAGCGACACCTTGACCCGCCTCGAGCAGGAAGGGGAGATCGCAGCGGACTACCTCGAGGGCCTGCTCGACATCGCCGACCTGGACGGCGACATCGACATGGATGTCGAGGCGGACCGGGCCGCGGTCTCGATCATCAGTGAATCGGCACGTGAACTGCAGAAGCTCGTGGGCCGCGACGGTGAGGTGCTGGAGGCACTCCAGGAGCTGACGCGGCTGGCCGTGCACCGGGAGACCGGTGACCGGAGCCGTCTGATGCTGGACATCGCCGGGTTCCGGGCCAAGAAGCGCACGGAGCTCGCCGAGCTGGGTGCCAAGGCCGCGGACGAGGTCAAGAGCACCGGTGCCCCGGTGAAGCTGGACCCGATGACGCCGTTCGAGCGCAAGGTTGTGCACGACGCGGTCGCGGCCGCAGGCCTGCGCAGCGAATCGGAGGGCGAGGAGCCGCAGCGCTTCGTCGTCGTCCTGCCGGCCTGACCGGCCTCTCTTCTGTCGGCCCCGTCTGTTCGCAGACGGGGCCGATCCTTGTCAGCCTGATAGTCAGCCACCCATGGTGCGGTAATGCGGTATGGAAGGACGGTTCCCGTGACGGAGGAAGTAGCGCTTCCCCAGGCGCCCGACGAGGCCCGGGAGGTGTTCGGGGAGTGCTTTCCCGAGGCCGGCCGGTACGCGGAACTGCTGGCGGACGCGGGGGTCAAACGAGGACTGATCGGTCCGCGTGAGGTGCCGCGGCTCTGGGAGAGGCACCTGCTGAACTGTGCGGTGCTCTCCGAGGTCGTCCCCGACGGTGTCACGGTCTGCGATGTGGGGTCGGGCGCCGGGCTGCCGGGGATCCCGCTGGCCCTGGTGCGTCCTGACCTGAAGATCACCCTGCTGGAGCCGCTGCTGCGGCGGACGAACTTCCTCCAGGAGGTCGTCGAGCTGCTGGGGCTCGACCATGTGACGGTCGTCCGCGGCCGGGCCGAAGAGGTTTTGGGGACGCTTCAGCCGGTGCATGTGGTGACGGCCCGGGCCGTGGCCCCGCTGGACCGGCTGGCCGGCTGGGGTGTGCCCCTGCTGCGTCCCTACGGAGAGATGCTCGCGCTCAAGGGCGATACCGCCGAGGAGGAGATCAACGGCGCTCGGGCGGCCCTCAGCAAGCTGGGAGTGGTGGAGACCGAGGTGCTCCACGTGGGCGAGGGCGTGGTGGAGCCGATGTCCACGGTGGTGCGTGTGGTGGTCGGCGAGAGCCCGGGCGGTGTGAGGTTCGCCGCAAAGCGGGCCAAGGCCGCGAGGACCAGCCGGACCCGTCGCCGCCGCTGAGCTCACGATCACGCCATGCGCGCGCGGAGTGTCGTGCCCCTGTAGCTACGCTGCAGGGGCATCGTGTTTCACGTGAAACGTCGTTCTCTGCTGCATGGAATCATCGGCCGTGGTCGTGCGGCTGCCACCCCTCGCCATCGCAGGCCCGTTAGGGCTACGGAGTTGTCCACAGAGGTGGATTCATCCACAGAAGAGCGGGCCTCGCTGGTTCACGACCCCGAAACCATGGCAGGCTCTGCTCATTGCGAGCCTGAAGCCGAGGAGAGTGAATCCTTGCGGTCCGACGCCAACATCGCGGGACCGATGACCGACCCGGTCCCCGGTCCCCGAACCGAATCGGTGGGAGACGGTGTTTCACGTGAAACACCGCCGCCGATGGATGACACACCTATCGGTCGTGCGGCCCAGCTGGCGGTGGAGGCCCTCGGCCGAGCCGGCGAGGGGCTGCCGCGACCTGACCAGACACGCGTCATGGTGGTGGCCAACCAGAAGGGTGGGGTGGGAAAGACCACCTCGACGGTCAACCTTGCCGCGTCGCTTGCACTTCACGGTGCACGCGTTCTCGTGGTCGACCTCGATCCACAGGGCAACGCCTCTACGGCTCTGGGCATCGATCACCATGCCGAAGTTCCCTCGATCTATGACGTCCTGGTGGAGAGCAAGCCGCTCTCCGACGTGGTGCAGCCCGTCCCGGACGTCGAAGGTCTCTTCTGCGCCCCGGCCACCATCGATCTCGCCGGTGCGGAGATCGAGCTGGTGTCGCTGGTGGCGCGGGAGAGTCGACTGCAGCGGGCGATCCAGGCCTATGAGCAGCCGCTGGACTACATCCTGATCGACTGCCCGCCCTCGCTGGGTCTGCTGACGGTCAACGCTCTGGTGGCCGGTGCGGAGGTGCTCATCCCCATTCAGTGCGAGTACTACGCACTGGAGGGGCTGGGCCAGCTGCTGCGCAACGTCGACCTGGTACGGGGCCACCTCAACCCGGACCTCCATGTGTCGACGATCCTGCTCACCATGTACGACGGCCGGACCAGGCTTGCGTCGCAGGTCGCCGAGGAGGTGCGCAGCCACTTCGGCAAGGAGGTCCTGCGCACCAGCATTCCCCGGTCGGTACGGATCTCCGAGGCGCCGAGTTATGGGCAGACCGTACTGACCTATGACCCCGGTTCGAGCGGGTCGCTGTCGTACCTCGAAGCCGCCCGTGAGATCGCGCTGCGGGGGGTCGGGGTGCAGTACGAGGCCCAGCATGCCCACCCGGGCAGTCGGAACAGCCAGCAGAATACTTCGGAGGGGATCCAGTGAGTGAGCGTCGTAGAGGGTTGGGGCGTGGGCTCGGAGCCCTGATCCCAGCCGCTCCGCAGGAGAAGCAGGTGCCGTCCTCCGGGATCGGGTCCTCCTCGTCCGGGAGCGCTTCGGTCCTGACCTCGGAGCGCGGGGTGGCGGCCGCGAAGGTGACCACGCTGGGGGCTGCTCCGGTGGTGCCCGAGCCGAGCTCGCCCGTGTCGGGAGCCGACCTGGCCGGGCCGGGGGACGTGGCCGGTGCGTACTTCGCCGAGGTCCCGCTCGACTCCATCACGCCGAACCCCCGTCAGCCCCGTGAAGTGTTCGACGAGGACGCGCTGGCCGAGCTGGTCACCTCCATCAAGGAGGTCGGTCTTCTCCAGCCCGTCGTCGTACGGAAGACGGGGAACGAGCGCTTTGAGCTCATCATGGGTGAGCGGCGCTGGAGGGCCTGCCGTGAGGCGGGTCTGGAGCGGATTCCGGCGATCGTCCGGGACACGGATGACGAGAAGCTGCTCCTGGACGCGCTCCTGGAGAACCTCCACCGGGCTCAGCTGAACCCACTGGAGGAGGCGGCTGCTTACGACCAGCTGCTCAAGGACTTCAAGTGCACGCATGACCAGCTGGCCGACCGGATCGGTCGTTCCCGTCCGCAGGTGTCCAACACGCTGCGTCTGCTGCGGCTGTCGCCGCCCGTGCAGCGCAGGGTCGCGGCCGGAGTGCTGTCGGCGGGACATGCGCGGGCCCTGCTGTCGGTGGACGATTCCGAGGAGCAGGACCGCCTGGCCCATCGCATCGTGGCCGAGGGGCTCTCGGTGCGTGCGGTCGAGGAGATCGTGACCCTCATGGGTTCGCGGCCCACGAGCGCCTCGAAGGCCAAGGGCCCCCGGGCCGGTGCCCGGCTGTCGCCGGCCCTGTCCGATCTGGCGTCCCGGCTCTCCGACCGGTTCGAGACCCGGGTGAAGGTCGACCTGGGCCAGAAGAAGGGAAAGATCGTCGTCGAGTTCGCCTCGATGGAGGATCTGGACCGCATCCTGGGCAGCCTCGCCCCCGGCGAGGGCCGGGTGCTGGACCGTAGCCCGTCGGAGGGGACGGACGAGGACGGCGAGGGCTGACGCTCCGAGCAACCAGGGCGGGCTGTTTTCCGGTGGGTTACGGAAGACGGCCCGCCCTTTGCTTTCTCTCGGTGTCGGCTTGATCCGGCGGTGGATACGATGCGTTCTGGCAGGGCATTTCACTTGATCCACCTCCGCGAACGGAGAGCACGGACCGCCGCAGTTGATGCGGCGGGTGAGAGAAGTGAGGAACAGCCTTCATGGGGCGTCGGCTCGTACCGCTCACGCTGGACAACCTTCCCGACCTCCCCCGGCGCTGCCGCTCCTGTGTCTTCTGGGAGCTCGATCCGGTCAGTGGGGAAGCCGCGGTCAAGGGCGGGAAGCCTGAGCTGGAGAAGGAAGCCTGGATCTCCGCGGTTCTGCTGGAGTGGGGATCCTGCGGACGCGTGGTCTACGTCGACGATGTGCCGGTGGGCTTCGTCATGTACGCACCGCCCGCCTATGTGCCGCGTGCGACGGCCTTTCCAACGAGCCCTGTCTCCCCCGACGCCGTCCAGTTGATGACCGCGTTGATCACGCCGGGGTACCAGGGGCAGGGGCTGGGCCGGGTCATGGTGCAGACCGTCGCCAAGGATCTGCTCCGTCGGGGCTTCAAGGCCATCGAGGCGTTCGGGGACGCGCGCTGGAAGGAGCCCGCCTGCGTGCTGCCGGCGGACCATCTGCTCTCGGTGGGGTTCAAGACCGTGCGACCGCACCCGGTGCACCCGCGGCTGAGGCTGGAGCTGCGTACGACGCTCTCCTGGAAGGAAGACGTCGAGATGGCCCTGGACCGACTGCTCGGGGCCGTACAGAAGGAACCTGCGCTGCGGCCGTTGTGATGCGCCGTGGCAGGAGAACGTGAAACGGACCCGTCCTCAAGGACGGGCCCGTTTCACGTGAAACAACGGAACTGCGGTTTTGCTGTTCCGGCCTGTTCGGCCGGTACCGCTTACTCGGAGATGAAGGCTTCGAGGTCGCGGAGGATCGCGGCCTTCGGCTTGGCGCCGACGATGGTCTTGGCCACCTCGCCGCCCTGGTAGACGTTCAGCGTCGGGATGGACATGACGCCGTACTTGGCAGCGGTGGCCGGGTTCTCGTCGATGTTGAGCTTGACGATCTCGATCTCGCCGTGCTCCGCCGCGATGGCCTCCAGGGAGGGCGCGATCTGACGGCACGGACCGCACCAGGCGGCCCAGAAGTCCACCAGCACGGGCTTGTCGCTCTTGAGGACGACCTCGTCGAAGGTGTCGTCGGTCACGTTCTTCAGGGCGCCGGCCACGGCGGCCTCCTTAACTTCGCGGGGTGTGGGTGGGGCGGGGATCAGACGGTGGCTGCGGCGGCCTTCTCACCGTCGGCGAGCGCGGCAAGGAAGCGCTCGGCGTCGAGTGCGGCGGAGCAGCCGGTGCCGGCAGCGGTGATGGCCTGCCGGTAGGTGTGGTCGACGACATCGCCGGCGCCGAAGACACCGGTCAGGTTGGTACGCGTCGAGGGAGCGTCGACCTTGAGGTAGCCCTCGTCGTCGAGGTCGAGCTGGCCCTTGAAGAGCTCGGTGCGCGGGTCGTGGCCGACGGCGATGAACAGGCCGGTCACGGGCAGCTCGGACGTCTCGCCGGTCTTGGTGTTGCGCAGGGTCAGACCGGAGAGCTTCTGCTCGCCGTGGACTCCGGCGACCTCGCTGTCCCAGGCGAACTTGATCTTCGGGTCGGCGAACGCGCGCTCCTGCATGGCCTTGGAGGCACGCAGCGAGTCACGGCGGTGGACGATGGTGACCGACTTGGCGAAGCGCGAGAGGAACGTCGCCTCCTCCATCGCGGTGTCGCCGCCGCCGACCACGGCGATGTCCTGGTCCTTGAAGAAGAAGCCGTCGCACGTTGCACACCAGGAGACGCCACGTCCGGAGAGGGCGTCCTCGTTGGGCAGGCCGAGCTTGCGGTGCTGCGAGCCGGTGGTCACGATGACCGCCTTGGCACGGTGGACGGTGCCGGCGGTGTCGGTGACCGTCTTGATCTCACCGGTGAGGTCGACGGAGACCACGTCGTCGGGGATGAGCTCGGCACCGAAACGCTCGGCCTGAGCGCGCATGTTGTCCATGAGCTCCGGGCCCATGATGCCGTCCTGGAAACCGGGGAAGTTCTCCACGTCGGTGGTGTTCATCAGTGCGCCACCAGCGGTGACGGCCCCTTCGAAGACCAGCGGCTTCAGCGAGGCGCGCGCGGTGTAAAGGGCGGCTGTGTAGCCGGCCGGGCCGGAGCCGATGATGATCACATTACGCACGTCGCTCACGGGTTTCTTCCTCGTCTCTGCAGACTGCCTACTGTCCACGCCTACTGGGGCCGGTTCAACGACTCTCACCCCACCCAACGGATCCTACGGGGGATGCATTCCCGACGTGCCGGAGCGGCATCCGCCGCGATTTTCAGGGGCGGGCGTAGGCGTGCGTCAGCAGGAGCTTCCCCTTGGCGGGAGGCTCGGCGTCGACGCAGGTCGCGTCGACGACATAGGCCTGGACGCGGCTCGCGTCGGTGGGGTGCGGCAGTACGACGAGGAAGGCGGCGGTGCCTTCGTAGGTGCCCTTGTCGATGGCGAGGGCGGCGGTGTTCCGCCCTATGCCCTGCGCCACACAGGAGGGGACACTCACGGCGGGAGCGCGGAGCGGGTTCTCCGACTGCGCGTTCGGCGAGGACTTGGTGTCGGCGGACGGAGCCTGTTCCTTGGCGCCAGAGCTCTCTCCGTTGGAGTACTGCGGGCTCGCGGAGTCCTCGGATGAGCCCAGCAGACCGTAGACCCGGTCCTCGAGCGTGGACTGCGTAAAGACACGCGAGGCGCTGGCGCCCGTGTCTGCGGCGGAGGTGGCGTCGTCATGGCTGCCGGGCAGCTGGACGTTCTGCATCAGGAGGACGCTCACACCGACTACGGCAGCGGCGCCGATGGCGGCAAGCGCCTTGGTGCGGCGACGGCGGCGTACGGGGCGACGGCCGGGGCCCATAGCGGCGCGCGCATGGCCGGTAGGACGGTCCGCGACGTCCGGGGCTATGACGGCGGAGCCTGTTTCACGTGAAACATCGGGAGCAGGACCGGCTTCCGTGCGCCGGGAGAGGGCTTCGTCTGCCAGTGCGGCGTCGATGCGGTCCGCGATATCGGTGGGCATCGGCTCCGGCGCGGGCAGGGTGCCGAGCAGTTCGCGAATCTCTTCCAACGAGGCGTGGACATCGGCGCAGGGCTCGCAGCCGTCCAGATGGCTGCGGACGTCGGCGGCACGGGAGGACGACAGCAGGCCCTCGGTCAGATCGGAGATCTCCGCGATGTCCGGGTGCCGGGTCGCGTCGGTTGCCGATGTCATGTGTGCCCACCTCCACCCTTCACCGCAGCTGGATCGCTCGTTTCCACATCTCTTGGCCCCGCTGCCGGTGGGACGGATGCTCTCGGCGTCCGGTTCCCTTCCGCGTCGGCCTCCTCATGGTCACCGTGTCCGCGGCGTTCAGTACGGAGATGGGTGAGGAGCGGGGCCAGCCGGGCGCGGCCTCGCGCGCAGCGGCTCTTCACCGTGCCAACGGGTACGTCGAGCATGTCGGCCGCTTCAGCCACCGGGTACCCCTGCATATCGACGAGGACGAGTGCCGCGCGCTGCTCGGCGGGGAGGGTGCCGAGCGCCGCGAACAGCTCGCGGTGGAGATCCTGACGCTCGGCCGGGGCCTCCGCGGACTCGTGCGGTTCCAGGAGCTGGTCGAGCCGCTCCGGGTCGTCGACGGGCGAGGTCTTGCGCGAGGCGGCCTTCCGGACCCGGTCCAGGCAGGCGTTGACCGTGATGCGGTGCAGCCAGGTGGTGACGGCGGACTGACCGCGGAAGGTGTGCGCGGCGCGGAATGCGGAGACCAGGGCGTCCTGCACGGCGTCGGCCGCTTCCTCACGGTCGCCCAGGGTCCGCAGCGCCACGGCCCACAGCCGGTCACGATGACGTCGTACGAGCTCACCGAAGGCGTCCGGTTCACCGGCTACATGGCCGGCCAGAAGATCCTGGTCCGTGGTGCCGGCGAATCTGGTGTCGTCCAACAGTGAGCCCCCTCCCCTGATGCCGTCAGCTGGTGACCTTGATGTCCGAGATCTTGCCCCGGAAGTTCCCCTCGCTGCTGGGTGGCAGTTCGGTGAGCCAGACCAGAAGGTACCGCGCCCGGACGGTCTCGCCAGGCTTGAGGGACACCTTTGTTCCGGAACCTTCGGCGACCTTGGTGAAGCCCTCGGGCCTCTTCGGAACTTCGGAGCCGTCGCTGGTCCGCAGTTCGACCGAGGTGGTGCCGCCCAGGAAGGTCACATCGACCGCGCCGACCCGCTGCGTTTTGCCGAGGTCGAGCACGACACCGACGCCTTCCTTCAGCTTGCCGAAGTCGGCGCTGTAGTAGCCGTCCGTGTGCCAGTACGTGTTCGGGTCCCCGTCGTAGACATGGTCTATGTCCTGGGGCTTCTCGGACCCGTCGCCGAGCGGGTCGTAGTCCCTGGCACTCACGATCGGGACGGGCTCGGTCTTCTCGACCGGGGGCTTGTCGCCGTTCTCCGGGTTGGTCTGGGTGGTGCCGGGGTCGTTCGACTTGTTGTCGCGGTCGAGGAGCGTCTCGGCGAGCTGCCAGCTGCCGAGGCCCAGGGCCGCGATGAGCAGCGCGGAGACGGCCCATTTGAGGGCCTTGCCGGTGCGGCTCTGGAGCGGGGCGGGAGGCGCGGGGATGACGGGCTGGGTGACACCGGCGCCGGGGCCGCCCGGCCGCCCGTAAGTGCCCTGCTGGTACGTGGTGCGCTGGTACTCAGGCGGTGCGGTGAACGTGGGCTCGGGCGGACGGATGCGCGGCATGGCCAGGACGGCCTTGGCGAGCTCGTCAGGGGTGGTGCACGGCTGCTCCTGGCGGGAGGCCGTGGCTCCGTCGTTGGCGAGGGCCCGCATGGCGATTTCGGAGAGGCCGCGGTGGACGCCGGCCCGCACCTGATCGGGCGCGATCAATCCCACGCCCTTGGGCAGCCCGGCCAGGCCGTACGCGTCGCTCTCGTACGGCCAGCGCTGGGTCAGCGCGGCGTACAGCAGGGCGCCGATCGCCTCGGTGTCGGCGCGCTGCGGCCCGTCGGAGGTGATGCCCCGCAGCGCGGCGTTCACCGCGAGGCCGCGGATCCGGTATTGGCCGGACGAGCTGCGCAGCACCGCTCCGGGCGTGAGCCTCAGATGAGCCAGGCCCTCGCGGTGTGCGGCCGCCATGGCCTGGGAGATCTGACTGACGAGCTGGTAGGCGTCGTGCGCGTCCATGGGCCCGGCGCCGAGCAGCGCCGTGAGCTCCGTGGCGTCCGGGAGCCATTCGTGGACGACGTAGACGAGGTCGTTCTCCTCCACGGCGTCGAGGACCTGCACGAAGCGGGGGTCGCCGAGCAGCGCGGAGGAACGGGCGGCGGCCAGCACGGAGCGCGCCCGGGGGTGGTCGGCGGGAAGGAGATGGACCCCCACGGCGCGACGCAGTTTCTCGTCGACGGCACGCCAGCTGCTGAATCCGTCCAGCCGGGTGACGCACTCCTCGAGCCGGTAGCGGCCGGCCAGTTTGTGGCCGCTGTGCAGATCGGGGGGCGACACGGTGGGTTCCGAGCCGTCCGGCTCGTTGTCCGCTTCCTGAGGGCCTTCGCCCGTTGAGTCCTGGGCTTCTGCCGTACCGTCGGTCGTGGCCTCGTCCGCCTTGGCGGCCAGCGGTTCGTCCCCGCTGTTGTCGGCCACGTCGACGGCAGCCGTGCTACGTTCCGCCACCGTCGTTCCTGCCTCCCCATCCGTTGCGCGATGCCAGCCAGCCAGCTCTGCACAGTCACGCCAATTGTGCCCACACTCCGGCGCTATGCACGACACGCGGAGGCAGGCGATGGTTGTGCGGGCCGGCGTTCCTCAGCGGCCGAGCCGTCCCCGGATCATGCCGACCATGCCGTTGATCTCTTCGATCCGCATCCGCTTGGCCGCGACGACGAAGACTCCCAGCAGCACGATCCCACCCGCGATCAGCGCGAGGAGCGAGCCCGAGGCGCCGTCGCCGAGCGCGTGGAGCAGGGCGAATCCGATGCCGCCGCCGATCACGGCCGCCGGGATGGCGGCGAGGCACAGCCGGGCGTAGGTGCGCAGGACGTGGGCGCCGTCCAGATCGCCGCCCAGGCGGTTGCGCAGCCGGCGCCAGGCGATCCCGACCCCGACGGCGTAGGCGAGGCCGTAGGAGGCCGCCATGCCGACCACGGCCCAGCGGGAGGGCAGCACGACGTAGCAGAGGGCCGAGGCCGCCGCGTTGACGAGGGCGACGATGACCGTGTTGTAGAAGGGGGTGCGGGTGTCCTCGTACGCGTAGAACCCTCGCAGCACCACGTACTGCACGGAGTAGGGGATCAGGCCGAGGCCGAAGGCCATCAGGATGAAGCCCATGGACCGGGCGGCCTCGGGGCCGCTGGACGCGTAGAGCAGGGTGCACATCGGAACGCCGAGCGCGAGGAACGCGAAGGCGACCGGCACGATGGCCACCGCGGAGTTGCGCAGCCCCTGCGAGATGTCGTCGCGGACCGCACCGGGGTCGTCGTCGTGGGCGGCACGGGAGATGCGGGGCAGCAGGGCGGCCATCACGGAGACGGTGATGATCGCCTGCGGCATGCCCCAGATCAGCTGCGCGTTCGAGTAGGCGAGGAAGCCCGCCCCGTTCTGCCCGGACTCCTTGCCGGCCGAGGTCGCGAGCTGGGTGACGACCAGCACACCGGCCTGGTTGGCGAAGACGAACAGCACCGTCCACTTGGCCAGCTTGACCGTCTTGCCGAGCCCGTGGCCCTTCCAGTCGAACCGCGGGCGGAACCGGAAACCTGCCTCGCGCAGGTAGGGGATCATCGCCAGCGCCTGGACGATCAGCCCGAGGAGGGTGCCGATGCCCAGCAGCCGCACGCCCTCCGGCGGGATCGTCTGGACGCCCATGTGGGACTCGTGCGAGGTGCCGTAGACCCAGATGAACATGCCGAAGGTGAAGATCATGACGATGTTGTTGAGGACCGGGGTCCACATCATCGCGCCGAACTTCCCGCGGGCGTTGAGGATCTGGCCCATCACGACGTGCACACCCATGAAGAAGATGGTGGGCAGGCAGTACCGGGCGAACGTGGTGGCCACGTTGTTGGCCGCCGGATCGTTCGCGATCGTCGACGACATCAGACGGATGAGCCAGGGTGCCGCGAAGACGGCGAGGCCGACGATCACCCCGAGGGCGACCATCACCAGGGTCAGCAGCCGGTTCGCATAGGCCTCGCCGCCGTCCTCGTCGTCCTTCATGGAACGGACGAGCTGGGGGACGAACACCGAGTTGAGGCCGCCGCCCACGGTGAGGATGTAGATCATCGTCGGCAGGGTGTAGGCGATGGTGAAGCTGTCACCGAGCAGGGCCGCACCGAGCGCCGCGGTGATCACCAGGCTGCGTACGAAGCCGGTCAGCCGGGAGACGAGCGTGCCGGCGGCCATGACGGCGCTGGACTTCAGCAGACCGGAGGCCCGGCCGCCGCCGGACTTCGGAGGTGCGGGCACGGGAGCGGGCTCTGGCTCGGCCGGGGTCGGCGATCCCGCAGGCCCGGCAGGCCCCTCCTGGTCCCGGAAGAGATGGGCGAACGCGTCGGGCTCCTCGCGGTTCACCGACGCCTGGGTGACGAGCGCGTCCACGCCGACGAACTGGGTGGTCGCCGCGTCGTCCCCGTACGGGAGGTGGCGCGAGGGGCCGTCCGGCTCGGGCGGTGGGGTCTGCGCCCAGATCCGGGGGTCGGGGGCGTAGGGCGCGGCCGGCGGCTGCTGGTAGAGCGGCTGCGGCTGCTGGTAGGTGCCGGGGGGCGGCGGCGGGTGCGCGGCGCGGTCGTACAGCGCCTCGCTCACCGGGTCCTGGGCGGAGAGGTCCTGCGAGCGGTAGGGGTCGTAGTCGTAGGCCGACTGCAGATACGGGTCCGGTGCCGGTTCCTGCCCCGGAGGAGGCACCGGAGGCCCTCCGGAGGAACCTGCCCCGCCCGTACCCTGACCGCGGTCACCGTCGTACGGCGCGTTCATCGAAACCCCACCTCATCGTCCCCGGCCGACCGGCCACGACAGACATCGCTCAACGGTCCACTTTCTCACCCGTGCCCGACGGCTCCGTGCTTCCGGGACCGGTGTCCGGCGTCGGGTCACTCGGCTGCTCGGGTTCACCGCCGTCGTCGCCCGTCGCGCCGCCCGCGTTGGCGCGCTTGCGATGTACATACATCCTGATGCCGGCGAGCACCAGCAGCAGCAGACCGCCGGCGATCACGAGGAGCACGGTCGGGGTGAGCTCCGACACCTTCACGGTGAAGGCCATCTCCGCACCGTACGGAGTTCCGTCCTCCGTGTAGAGCTGTGCGGTCATCTGGACCTGGCCGTTGATGTTGGCCGCCGCGTCGAACTTCACCGACTGGCTGTGTCCGGCGCCGATCCGGATCGGCTGTTCCGCCACCCCGCCGCCGTCGTTCAGCTTGAGCCGGGTCGCGTTCTCCGACTTCAGCCGGAGCACCAGATGATCGACGTCCTGGAGCAGTCTGTTCTGCACCGTGACGGGGATCGTGGCGCTGCGGCCGGACAGCGTGACATCCGACTTCGAGATCAGCTGGACCTCGTTGATGAGCCCCTGCAGATAGGTGCGCACCGAGTCCCGGTACTGCTGGGCCTCCAGCGGCCTGCCCCGCCACGAGGTGGACATGGACCGGTTGACCGCGTTGCCGAAGGGGGTCACCACCCGCTCGGGGTGGGTCAGGATGACCTGGAAGTTGTTCAGGGACCCCTGGATGGCCTTGATGTCCTGGAAGGCCTGCGTGGGCAGCTCCTGGCTGCGCAGCCGCTTCGGGTACTGGGAGGCCCGGGGCACCTGGGTAGTCGCGTCCGCGTCGGGCTTGGCGGCGGCCGCCTGGATCAGCCCCTTGGACTGCGTCCAGCGGTCGTCGTCCAGCGCGTGCAGGGCGCGGGCCATCGACTGGGCCTGGGCGACCGTCGGCATGCGCTGTGGCGCGACGACGACGGTCCGGTCCTTGTCCGTGTCCTGCTCGGTCAGAGCGAGGGTGAGAGCGAGGAACTTCTGTACGGCGAGCGTGGAGTCCCCCGCCTTGTCCATGTCGCCCTGGAAGGCCGTGGAGAGCCTGGCGTCCGAGACCACCGCCGTGGTGCCGCCGCCGATCGGGCGGGCGGCACCGGGCGTGTAGAGCAGGCCACCGGTCTCCTGGAGGCTGTCGCTGCGGGCGATCACATGGTGGGCGCCGGCCGAGGTGGCGACATCCACGATGGACGGGTCGATCGCACCGTCGACCGGCCAGGCGAAGTCGGTCGACGGCTTCAGGTGCAGGATGGTCTCCACCGTCATCCCCGCGACCTCACTGGCGGTCTGGAGATGACTGAGGGTGCCCGAGACGTTCTTGCCGCGGTGGGCGATCGATGCCAGATCGGGATCACCGAAGGGCAGGGCCACGATCTTGCCCTTGGTCACCGCCGCTTCCAGCGAGGTGAGCCACTTCTTGGCCACGGCCTGGTTGGTGCCCGCGACCGTGGTGTCGCCGGACCTGACCCGGTAGCTCCCGGTCATCGCGTCGACGCTGGCGAGCAGATCCGGGTCGACGACCCAGGTCACGGGGAGCTGGCTGCCCAGCGACACCATCTGTTCGAGGCGGCCGCCGGGGGCGATCTCCGCCGCCAGGTCGTCGTCGGCGAACACCGGGGTCTGCTCCTCGTCGGAGCCGGTCTCCGCGGTGAGGTGCGCCGGCGCGATCAGCGGCCAGAGGTAGCTGATCCCGGCCTTGGACTCGCTGTCCTCGCTCTGCCAGGGGAGGAAGGTCCGCTTGATTCCGAGGACCTGGTCGTACGAGGTGTGCGGCGTGCGTCCCGACAGCGAGACGCCCAGCTGGTAGACCCCGTCGTCGCCGAGGCCCAGCTTGCCGACGGGGACCGACAGCGTGAAGTCCTGGCTGATCCCCGCCGCGAGCTTGGGGACCTTGACCGTGTACTTGCCGCCGATCGGGTAGGGATCGGTCCCGGGCAGATAGCCGGTCCGCCGAGCGGCCGCGTCGATCGAGGTCCGGCCGAAGAGCCGCGGGCCCACGCGCAGATCGACCTGCCCGTCGGTGACGGTCTCCTTGCTCCGGTTGGTCAGCGTGCCGGAGACGGTGAGCGTGTCCCCTTTCACAGGGGCGCTCGGCGTCAGGGTGTCCAGGGACACCGAGACGGTGCTGGACCCCGTGGGGGCCTTCGTCGGGGCCTTGCCCGTCTCGCCGGCCTGCGCCTGCGGGGCGGTCGCCCCGGCCAGCAGAGCGGCGACGAGCGGAGCCCCGGCCAGCACGGCGGCTGTGCGCCGCAGCCACCGGCGGGCAGGAGAGGGACTCATCCCCTGGATGTCTGCCGCCTCGGCCACGCGTACCCGTCCCTCGTCATCGTCAGCTGCTGTCGATCGTTGTCCGTTGCTGCGTCCCCGCATGGTAACGATGTGCGCCGGGCCCAAGTGCCGGGGTGTGCGCCGCATGATCGGGAGAGTCTCGCAGGGCAGCAGGAAACCATGACGCCCGGACCGGTCCGGGCACGTACCCTTTTCTGTTGTGCCGAACGCCAATGAAGACAACCCCAGCGCCCTGACCCAGGTGCAGCTCCGCGCAGTCAGCGAACTGCTGCGGGTGTCCCCGGTCGCCGACGATCTCGCCCGCCGATTCAAGGATGCTGGATTCAGTCTGGCCCTCGTCGGCGGATCGGTCCGGGACGCACTCCTCGGCAGGCTTGGGAACGACCTGGACTTCACGACCGACGCCCGTCCCGAGGACGTGCTGAAGATCGTCAGGCCCTGGGCCGACTCCGTGTGGGAGGTCGGGATCGCCTTCGGCACGGTGGGCGTGCAGAAGAACGGCTACCAGATCGAAGTCACCACATATCGGTCCGAGGCGTACGACAGGACCTCGCGCAAGCCCGAGGTTTCCTACGGCGAGTGCATCGAGGACGACCTCGTCCGCCGCGATTTCACCGTCAACGCCATGGCCGTCGCGCTGCCGGAGAAGGACTTCATCGACCCGTACGGCGGTCTCGAGGACCTGGCGGAGCGGGTGCTGCGTACCCCCGGAACGGCCGAGGCCTCGTTCTCCGACGACCCTCTGCGCATGCTGCGCGCCGCGCGATTCGCCGCGCAGCTCGACTTCGAGGTCGCTCCCGATGTCGTCGCGGCCATGACGGAGATGGCGGGCCGGATCGAGATCGTCTCCGCCGAGAGGGTCCGGGAGGAGCTCAACAAGCTTCTCCTCTCCTCGCACCCGCGGAAGGGCCTGGCACTCCTCGTCGACACGGGTCTGGCTCAGCAGGTCCTTCCGGAGCTGCCCGCCCTCCGGCTGGAAAGTGACGAGCATCACCGGCACAAGGATGTCTACGAGCACTCGCTGACCGTCCTGGAGCAGGCGATCGACCTGGAGGAGGACGGCCCGGACCTCGTGCTGCGCCTTGCCGCGCTCCTCCATGACATCGGCAAGCCCCGGACCCGGCGGTTCGAGAAGGACGGGCGGGTCTCCTTCCACCACCACGAGGTGGTGGGCGCCAAGATGGTCAAGAAGCGCATGACCGAGCTCAAGTACTCCAACGACATGGTCAAGGACGTCGCGAAGCTGGTGGAGCTGCATCTGCGCTTCCACGGGTACGGCGACGGCGAGTGGACCGACTCCGCCGTGCGTCGCTATGTGCGGGACGCCGGGCCTCTCCTGGAGCGCCTGCACAAGCTGACCCGCTCGGACTGCACCACCCGGAACAAGCGCAAGGCCGCCGCCCTCTCGCGGACCTATGACGCGCTGGAGGAGCGGATCGCCCAGCTGAAGGACCAGGAGGAGTTGGACGCGATCCGGCCGGACCTGGACGGGAACGCGATCATGAAGATCCTGGGCGTCGGACCGGGGCCCGTCATCGGCAAGGCGTACGCATTCCTGCTCGAACTCCGCCTGGAGAATGGGCCGATGGAACACGACGCGGCCGTTGGGGAGCTCAGGAAGTGGTGGGAAACGCAGGACTGATACCCGTCGGCCTCAGGCCGGCCGGGGGAGTCGCCGGTCATGTTTCACGTGAAACATGACCGGCGCGCTCAACACCGAGGGCGCTGTTTCACGTGAAACAGCGCCCTCGGTTCTGTCCTGGCAGGCCAGGTGATGCAGTGATCAGCTACCCGGCTTGACCGGCGTCAGGCAGAGCACCACGCTGCTCCGGCTCTTACGACTGCCCGAGGTCTCCATATAGGCGATGTACTTCTCCGCGTCGCAGAGATCCGTGTTGGACGTGTTGTCGTGCACCTCGGCGACCTTGAACTCGGCGGCGGACGAACCGCAGTCCGCGGACTTCATCTCCGGCTTGAAGTTGGTCCCCTTGTTCTCCAGGCAGTCCCCGACCGACGCTGCCTTGGCATCGGACTCGAATATCTTGTCCCAGCCGAACTTCAGGCCGACGAGCACGGCGAGCGCCACCACGATGAGGATGATGTTGCGCGTGGCGAGGAAGGCCTTCTTGCCACCGGACATGTTCTGCGGCGGGCCCTGAGGCGGCATCCCCTGCGGCGGACCGCCGGGCTGGCCACCGTAAGGCTGCTGTCCCTGGTGCGGAGGGTAGGGCTGCTGCTGCGGGTAGCCGTACCCCGGCTGCTGCTGGGGCGGGTAGGGCTGAGGCTGCTGCCCGTACGGGCCGGCGCCTTGTTGCGGCGGATAGGTCATGCGAATGCCCCCGTGGATCGTGCGACGTCTGTCTTTGACGCGGGCACGCTATAGGACTTCGCCGCGTCGATTCCAATGGGCCAAGGTCACGGCAACGGCCGCGTACAGCACGGCCACTCCGGTCACGAGAGCGGCCGACTTTCCGTCAGAAGGCAGGAGCAGAGCGGCTGCTGCTGCGGCGGCCACGAAGGCGACGTTGAACAGCACGTCGTAGAGCGAGAAGGCCCTGCCCCGGAAGGAGTCGTCGACCGACATCTGCACCACCGTGTCCGTGGCGATCTTCGCTCCCTGGGTGACCAGGCCGAGCACGAATGCCGCGACGAGCATCGGGGTGGGAGCGAACCAGAGCCCCAGCGCCGGTACGAGAACCGCGGCGGTCCCGGCGCACACCACCATCCAGCGGAACCGGCCGAGCCGTTGTGCGGCCCATGGGGTCAGGACGGCCGCGGCGAAGAAGCCCGCACCGGACACCCCCACCGCCAGCCCCAGCAGGGCCAGCCCGTCGGACTCGCTGTCCGTCCAGGCGTACCGGCAGAGCATCAGGACCATGACGGTCAGCGCCCCGTAACAGAAGCGCAGGACCGTCATCGCTGCCAGCGCCCGGGAGGCGGTCCGGCGCTCCGCCAGATGGCGCAGTCCTTCCATGAGCCCGCCCGCAGTGGCCGCGAGCGCCTTGCCCAGAGGAAGGCGCTCGCCGTCCGGGTCGGGCCCGAGGAGTGCGGAGGCGAGGCTCAGGGACGCCACCGCCGAGGCCAGGTAGAGCGCGGCGCCCAGGAGGACCACGGCGGCATCGGAGTCCGCCAGCAGGATCCGTACGACGAAGGCGAGTCCGCCGCCCGCCGTCGCGGCGAGCGTGCCGGCGGTCGGGGACAGGGAGTTCGCCAGCACCAGCCGCTCCCGGTCGACGACGCGCGGCAGCACGGCGGACAGGCCGGCCAGGACGAAGCGGTTCACGGCGGTGACGCAGAGGGCCGAGGCGTAGAAGAGCCAGTCGGGAGCGGAGCCGATGATCAGGAGCGCGGTGCAGCAGGCGAGCGCGGAACGCAGCAGGTTGCCGTAGAGGAAGACCTGGCGGCGCGGCCAGCGGTCCAGCAGCACCCCGGCGAACGGGCCGATGAGCGAGTAGGGCAGCAGCAGCACGGCCATCGCGGAGGCGATGGCGCCTGCGGATGCCTGTTTCTCCGGGGAGAAGACGACATGGGCGGCGAGGGCCACCTGATAGACGCCGTCGGCCGACTGGGACAGGATCCGCACGGCCAGCAGGCGGCGGAAGTTCCGAAGGCGCAGGAGTACGCGCAGGTCACGCACGACGGGCATGGGAGCAAGGGTCACATACGTTGAGGGTCCCCGGGCTGATTGCCCGGGGACCCTCAACGGTGCGGCAGCCGAGGACCGTTGTCGCTCCTCACGCTGCCGCGCCGACGCACCGTGTCAGGTGAGTCAGTGGGAGACCTCACCGCGGATGAACTTCTCGACGTTCTCGCGGGCCTCGTCGTCGAAGTACTGGACCGGCGGGGACTTCATGAAGTACGAGGACGCGGAGAGGATCGGACCGCCGATGCCGCGGTCCTTGGCGATCTTCGCGGCGCGGACGGCGTCGATGATGACACCGGCCGAGTTCGGGGAGTCCCACACCTCGAGCTTGTACTCCAGGTTCAGCGGAACGTCACCGAAGGCGCGGCCCTCGAGGCGCACGTACGCCCACTTGCGGTCGTCCAGCCAGGCCACGTAGTCCGACGGGCCGATGTGGACGTTGTCCGCACCGAGCTCGCGGTCACGGATCTGCGAGGTGACGGCCTGCGTCTTCGAGATCTTCTTGGACTCCAGGCGCTCCCGCTCGAGCATGTTCTTGAAGTCCATGTTGCCGCCGACGTTCAGCTGCATCGTGCGGTCCAGGACAACGCCCCGGTCCTCGAAGAGCTTCGCCATCACGCGGTGCGTGATGGTGGCGCCGACCTGCGACTTGATGTCGTCGCCGACGATCGGGACACCGGCCTCGGTGAACTTGTCCGCCCACTCCTTGGTGCCGGCGATGAAGACCGGGAGGGCGTTGACGAACGCGACCTTGGCGTCGATGGCGCACTGCGCGTAGAACTTCGCAGCGACCTCGGAACCGACGGGCAGGTAGCAGACCAGCACGTCGACCTTGCGGTCCTTGAGGACCTGCACGATGTCGACCGGGGCCTCGGCCGACTCCTCGATGGTCTGGCGGTAGTACTTGCCCAGGCCGTCGTGGGTGTGGCCGCGCTGGACGGTGACGCCGGCGTTCGGCACGTCGCAGAGCTTGATGGTGTTGTTCTCGCTGGCGCCGATGGCGTCCGAGAGGTCGAGGCCGACCTTCTTCGCGTCGACGTCGAAGGCGGCGACGAACTCGACGTCCCGCACGTGGTAGTCGCCGAACTGGACGTGCATCAGACCGGGCACCTTGCCGGCCGGATCGGCGTCCTTGTAGTACTCGACGCCCTGGACCAGCGAGGCGGCGCAGTTGCCCACGCCGACGATGGCTACGCGAACCGAACCCATTCCGGTTGCTCCCTGTGTGTAATGGATGTTTCTGATGAGTCCCCCGCGGATCTGCGGGGAGCTCACTTGGCGGTGTCGCCGGACGGATCCGACGGGTCGTTACCCCGCCGGGGCAGGCCGTCCGGCTCTCCTGCGGTGTTCTGCTGAGCTGAGCCCTCGGGCGAGGATCGTCGCTGATCCCGTCCCGACCGCTCGCTCTCGATGAGCTCGTTCAGCCAGCGCACTTCGCGCTCCACGGACTCCATGCCGTGTCGCTGCAGCTCAAGTGTGTAGTCGTCGAGGCGCTCGCGGGTGCGGGCCAGAGAGGCGCTCATCTTCTCGAGGCGCTCCTCCAGTCGGCTGCGACGGCCTTCCAGCACCCGCATCCGTACCTCGTGCTCCGTCTGCCCGAAGAAGGCGAAACGAGCAGCGAAGTGCTCGTCCTCCCAGGCGTCGGGCCCGGTGTGCGAGAGCAGCTCCTCGAAGTGCTCCTTACCTTCCGCCGTCAACCGATAGACGATCTTGGCGCGGCGCCCTGCCAGGGACGAGGCAGGAGCGACGGCACGGCCGGAGCCGGGCTGCACTTCTGCCGGAGGGTTCCCCGGCTCCTCGATCAACCAGCCGCTGGCGACCAGCGTCTTGAGGCAGGGGTAGAGGGTTCCGTAACTGAAGGCACGGAAGATCCCCAACGAGGTGTTGAGGCGTTTGCGCAGCTCATAGCCGTGCATCGGGGATTCACGGAGCAGTCCGAGGACGGCGAACTCAAGGATGCCGGAGCGTCTGCTCAACCTCGCCTCCTCCTTCTCCGAGTGCTCTCGCGTGGCCCTGTGCCGAGCCGATGTACCGAGCTGATGTATCGACTCGATACATCAGCACGATAGATCGGTCTGCTCGTCGCGACAAGGGGGGCCTTAGTGAACGGCGTCACATCGCTAATTCGTAGCAACCGACTTGCGTGATTTGGGGTGAAGTTCGGCCCTAGGAGGGTTTTGACCGTGCGTAGTCTGTGCGGCATGCAGACCACCGGGAACCGTGTGACGTGCGAGCGCGTCAGTCTTCGCGGACTGGCCGGATGCACTGCGGATGAGCCTGACGCAGGGCTGGTCCGTAATTCGGGGGGACCGGATCTCAACTGCCGCTTCCAGGCGTTCTCGCCTGCCCGAGGAGTAGTCGTTCGATGAGCGAGCACCGTCGCAAAACGCCGCAGTCACAGAGTGGCGGGCGGGCCGCGGCCAGACGAGCCGCCCAGCAGTCCTCAGGACGCCCCGCAGCATCGTCACGCGGAGTAACATCAGAATCACCTTCCGGTTCGTACGGCGAGGAGAGCCCGTACGCCGGGCGTGCCGCCGCTCGACGGGCCGCCCAGCGCGGCGGTGGCCGGCGTCGTGGCGGTGGGGACGGTGGCCAGGAGGGCCCCGGCCGGGGCCGCGGCCGCGCAGGCCAGCGCCCGGCCAAGAAGCGCTTCATCGACTACCCGCGCGCCGGCAAGCAGGGCGTGCGCCGCTGGATGCCGTCGTGGAAGCTGGTCTCCGGCCTGTGCATCGGCTTCCTGGGCCTTCTGATGGGCGTCGCCGGCCTCGCGTACGCGATGGTGGCCAAGCCCGAGGTCAAGGCGGCCGCCAGGGCGCAGAACAACGTCTTCTACTGGAAAGACGGCACCCAGATGGTGGCCACCGGTGGTGAGGTCAACCGCCAGATCATCGGCTACGAGCAAATCCCCGAAGCGATGCGCAACGCCGTCATCTCCGCAGAGAACAAGTCCTTCGAGCACGACCACGGCATCGACCCCATGGGCATCGCCCGCGCCCTGTTCAACATGGCCAAGGGCGGCCAGACCCAGGGTGGCTCGACCATCACGCAGCAGTACGTGAAGAACTCGCGGCTCTCCCAGGAACAGACCCTGAGCCGCAAGTTCGAGGAGCTCTTCATCACCTTGAAGGTCGGCAGGGAGGAGAGCAAGAAGTCGGTCATGGCCGGGTACCTCAACGTCTCGTACTACGGGCGCGGGGCGTCAGGTCTGCAGGCGGCGGCCCGTACGTACTACGGCAAGGACGCCAAGGAGCTGAATCCGAGCCAGTGCGCCTTCCTCGCCACACTGCTCAAGGGCGCCAGCTACTACGACCCCGCGGGAGCTCCGGAGGTCGACCCGGTGCAGGCGACCCCGGAGAAGAACAGGGCACGGGCGGTGAAGCGCTGGCGCTGGATCCTCGACGAGGAGGTGAAGGACGGCCGGATGACGCAGAAGGAACGCCTCACCTACCAGGACTTCCCGACGCCCAACAAGCCGAAGAAGGACGCGCAGCTGGGCGGCCAGATCGGCTACATGGTCGACATGGCCAGGTCCAACTACCTGAACAACAACAAGGGTGTCACCCGCGAGATGCTCGACCAGGGTGGCTACGAGATCCACACGACCTTCGACCGGAAGAAGGTCGAGCAGCTCAACAAGGCCGTCAAGAAGGTCTACGACGAGAAGATCGACCCCAAGAAGCGCCCGGGCACCGACACGCACGTGCAGTTCGGCGGCTCCTCGGTGGACCCGAAGACCGGTGCCATCGAGGCGATCTACGGTGGTGAGGACGCGACCAAGCACTACACCAACAACGCGGATCCCACCGGTGCCGCCGTCGGTTCGACGTTCAAGCCGTTCGTGCTGGCGGCCGCGATGGAGTACGGCAAGCGCGACCCCTCGGGCGGTCCCGACCAGGACGAGTCGCAGACCACGAAGGTCTCGCCGAAGAGCATCTACAACGCCAACGACAAGTTGAAGATCAAGAAGTACAACGGCGAGATCTGGACCGACAAGGCGGGCAAGGAGTGGCTGCAGACCAACGACGGCCACGAGTCGAGGGGCAACATCACCCTTCGTGAGGCCATGCAGTGGTCCGCCAACTCCCCCTATGTGCAGCTGGGCATGGACGTCGGCACCGACAAGGTGAAGAAGGCGGCCATGGCGGCCGGCCTCAAGGACGACGAGTACATGGCCGACTCGAGCGTTCCGTCGTTCTCCATCGGCACCTCCTCGCCCAGTACGACCCGCATGGCCGGCGCGTACGCCACCTTCGCGGCGAGCGGACAGCAGCGCGAGCCGTACTCGGTCAGCGAGGTCAAGAAGGGCGGCACCACCGTCTACCGGCACAAGACGGTGACCAAGAGCGCCTTCGACAACGTGATCGCCGACAACGTGACGGACGTGCTCAAGAACGTCGTCGAGAAGGGCACGGGTACGCCCGCCCGGATCCCGGGCCGCGACGTCGCCGGCAAGACGGGTACGACGGACGACAACCTGTCCGCCTGGTTCGTCGGCTACACCCCGCAGCTGTCGACCGCGATCAGCATGTACCGGCTGGACGACAACGACAAACACAAGAACCGCAAGTTCGAGAAGATGTACGGCACCGGTGGCGAGGAGAAGATCCACGGCGCCTCCTTCCCCGCCAGGATCTGGCACGACTACATGGCCGAGGCCATGGACGGCCAGCCGGCCGTGGACTTCCCGAAGCCTCAGCCGATCGGTCAGACGGTCTACGGGGGCGGCGCGCACAGCCCCACCCCGACGCCCACGCCGACGCCGACCCCCACGCCGTCCGACACCCCGTCCGACACGCCCTCGCCCACGCCCGACGTCCCGACGCCCGATCCGTCCGACACTTGCGACACCTGGGGCTGGAACTGCCAGGACAACGGTGGTGGCAACGCGACCGGCGGGAACGACGGCGGCGCCGACACCGGCACCACCGACGGCGCCAACAGCGGTGCGGACGCCGGGACCACCACCGGAACGACGGCGGGTGACGGGGGCACCACCCCGGACCCCGACACCGGTGGCGGAAACGGCAACGGAGCGAACGGCAACGGAGGGAACGGGACCATCTTCGGTGGCCCGGCTGGGTAGCGCCCGGCGGACAGAGCACCCATGACGAGGGCCGCGGCACCACGGGTGCCGCGGCCCTCGTCGCTTCCACAGCCCCGTACGGCAGGATGTGCGGCATGCCAAGCGCAGAGGACACGAGCGTGTACGAGGAACAGTCCGTCGTACGGCCCACGCACCAGGACGAGATCGCGGCGGCCGGCAGCGAGCTGATCGGCGGAAGGTCGGGCCGCTGGACGCGGATCGGCAGCGCCGCGCTCGCGCCCGTGGGCGCGGTCGCCCTGGTGGCTCTCGGGATGTTCGCGCTCGGCATGGTGCAGAAGCTGCCCTGCTACAACTGGGCGTGGTTCAGAGGCGCCGGCTCCCAGTACACCCACGCCTGTTACTCGGACATCCCCCATCTGTACGTGGGACGTGGCTTCTCCGAGGGCCTGGTGCCGTACTTCGACCGGCTGCCCGGGGACATGCAGTTCCTGGAGTACCCCGTCCTCACGGGCGTGTTCATGCAGATCGCGGCCTGGCTGACGCCGGGCGGCTCCATCCAGCACCAGGAGCAGACCTACTGGCTGGTCAACGCGGGCATGCTGATGATCTGCACCGCCGTGATCGCCGTCTGTGTCGCCCGTACGCACCGGCGCCGCCCCTGGGACGGCCTCCTGATGGCCCTGGCCCCCGCCTTCGCGCTCACCGCCACGATCAACTGGGACCTGCTGGCCGTCGCCCTCACGGCCGCGGCGATGCTCATGTGGTCCCGGAGCAGGCCGCTGGCGTTCGGCATCCTCATCGGGCTGGCCACGGCCGCCAAGCTCTATCCCGTGCTGCTGCTGGGGCCCGCGTTCGTGCTGTGCTGGCGCGCCGGGAAATGGCGGGAGTTCGGGGTGGCCGCGCTCGGGGCGGCGGGATCCTGGCTGGTGGTCAACCTGCCGGTGATGGTGTTCGCCCCCGAGGGGTGGAAGAAGTTCTACACCTTCAGCGAGGAGCGCTCGATCGACTTCGGGTCGTTCTGGCTGGTCATCACGCAGCGCACGGGCTCCTCCATCGAGGTCAGCACGGTCAACACCGTCTCGACGCTGGCGACGGTCGGGCTGTGCGCCGCCGTCGGCCTGCTGACGCTGACGGCCCCGCGCAGGCCGCGCTTCGCCCAGCTCGCCTTCCTCGTCGTCGCGGTGTTCATCCTCGTCAACAAGGTCTACTCACCGCAGTACGTGCTGTGGCTGATCCCCCTCGCCGCCCTGGCCAGGCCCCGCTGGCGCGACTTCCTGATCTGGCAGGCGTGCGAGGTCATGTACTTCCTGGGGATCTGGCTGTACCTCGCCTACACGACGAGCGGCGACAAGCACCAGGGACTGCCCACGGAGGGCTACCAGCTGGCGATCGTCCTGCATCTGCTCGGCACGCTGTACCTGTGCGCCGTCGTCGTACGGGACATCCTGCTGCCGGAGCGCGACGGGGTGCGCGGCGACGGTTCGGACGATCCCTCGGGCGGGGTGCTCGACGGGGCCCCGGACGTCTTCGTGCTGGGGCGCGCCGCGGCCCGCCGGCCGCGTCACAGCGCGTTCGCCGTGACGGGGCCGCGGATGGAGTGGGGTACGACGGGAACGCCCGCCGACGGCTGAGCGCCGGGGCGGGCCCGTTCCCTAGCGGTCGACGAGGCGGTCGAACTGGGTGGTCGTGTGGCGCAGGTGGGCCACCAGTTCGTCGCCCACGCGCGGCTCCTCGGCGTCCGAGGGCACGAACAGGATCGACACCTGCATGTGCGGCGGTTCGGCGAACCAGCGCTGCTTTCCGGCCCAGACGAACGGCGACAGATTGCGGTTCACGGTGGCCAGACCCGCGCGCGCGACGCCCTTCGCCCGCGGCATCACGCCGTGCAGGGCCTTCGGCGCCTCCAGGCCCACCCCGTGCGACGTACCGCCGGCGACGACGACCAGCCAGCCGTCGGAGGCGGCCTTCTGCTGCCGGTAGCCGAACCGGTCGCCCTTGACGACGGGCGTGACGTCGAGGACGGCGCCCCGGTACTCCGTCGCCTCGTGGTCGCCGAGCCAGAGCCGGGTGCCGATACGGGCGCGGAAACGGGTCTGCGGGAACTGCTGCTGGAGCCGGGCCAGCTCCTCGGCCCGCAGATGGCTGACGAACATGGTGTGCAGCGGCAGCCGGGCCGCCCGGAGGCGGTCCATCCAGGCAATGACCTCTTCGACGGCGTCCGAGCCGTCCGTGCGGTCCAGCGGCAGGTGGAGGGCGAAGCCTTCGAGGCGTACGTCCTCGATGGCGGCGTGCAGCTGCCCGAGCTCCTCCTCCTTGACGCCGTGGCGCTTCATCGAGCTCATGCACTCGATGACGACCCGGGCGCCCACCAGGGCGTGCACACCGTCCACGGAGGACACGGACCGCACGACGCGGTCGGGCAGCGGCACCGGCTCCTCGCCCCGCCGGAACGGCGTGAGCACCAGCAGATCGCCGCTGAACCAGTCCTTGATGCGGGCCGCCTCGTAGGTGGTGCCCACCGCGAGGATGTCGGAGCCGAAACGGATCGCCTCGTCGGCCAGGCGTTCGTGCCCGAAGCCGTACCCGTTGCCCTTGCAGACCGGTACGAGGCCGGGGAACTGGTCAAGAACGGATTTCTGGTGCGCCCGCCAGCGCGCGGTGTCGACGTACAGGGAGAGCGCCATGGCCGGTCCGGAACCTTTCTGGTGGCTGCGGTGTATCAGAGGTGTGAGGAGCTGTTCGACGAGCCCATTGAAACGAATGAAGGCGGTTTCGTCAGCCTTGTGCCGCTGATTCCTCTGTCGTGGATCAGCGGCCCGGCATGGATCAGCGGCGCGACATGTAGATGTCGAGCGCCTTGTGCAGCAGCTTGTTGAGCGGGAAGTCCCACTCCCCGAGGTATTCGGCCGCCTGGCCACCGGTGCCGACCTTGAACTGGATCAGGCCGAAGAGGTGGTCGGTCTCGTCCAGCGAGTCCGAGATGCCCCGCAGGTCGTAGACGGTGGCGCCCATGGCGTACGCGTCGCGCAGCATCCGCCACTGCATCGCGTTCGAGGGCCGGACCTCGCGCTTGTGGTTGGCCGAGGCGCCGTAGGAGTACCAGACGTGGCCGCCGACGATCAGCATGGTCGCGGCGGCGACGTTCTCGCCCTCGTGCCGGGCGAAGTACAGCCGCATCCGGTTGGGGTCCTCGTTGTTGAGGGCCGTCCACATGCGCTGGAAGTAGCCGAGCGGGCGCGGTCGGAAGTGGTCCCGCTCCGCCGTGATCTCGTACAGCCGCTGCCATTCGGCGAGCTCTCCGTAGCCGCCCTGCACGACCTCGACGCCGGCCTTCTCGGCCTTCTTGATGTTGCGCCGCCACAGCTGGTTGAAGCCCTTGTGCACGTCTTCGAGGGAGCGGTTGGCCAGCGGCACCTGGAAGATGTAGCGGGGCTGTACGTCACCGAATCCGGCGCCGCCGTCCTCGCCCTGCTGCCAGCCCATCTTCCGCAGCCGGTCCGCGACTTCGAAGGCACGCGGCTCGATGTGGGTGGCCTCGACATCGCGCAGACGCTTCACGTCCGGGTCCTGGATGCCGGCCTTGATGGCGGCGGCGTCCCAGCGGCGGATGACGACCGGCGGGCCCATCTTCACGGAGAAGGCGCCCTGCTGCTTGAGGTGGGCCAGCATCGGCTCCAGCCAGTCGTTCAGGTTCGGGGCGTACCAGTTGATGACCGGGCCCTCGGGCAGATAGGCGAGGTACCGCTTGATCTTGGGCAGCTGCCGGTAGAGCACCAGACCGGCGCCGACGAGCTGCCCGGTCTTGTCGAACCAGCCCAGGCTCTCCGAGCGCCACTCGGCCTTCACATCCGCCCAGGCCGGGACCTGCATGTGACTGGCCGCGGGCAGGCTCTGGATGTAGGCCAGATGCTGCTCACGGCTGATGGTCCTCAGGGTCAGGCTCATGCGGGGCGCTCCTCGGCAGGTGTGTCCCCATCGGTCAGGGGCTCCGGCTCTCGCGCCGAAGCCTACTGTGACTGGGGAGCGCGCGGTCTGGCCCCTTCGCACCCGGACCTTTCCGGTACGCGTACGGGGCGGCCCCGCGACGACGGGGCGGGGCCGCCCCGTACGCGTCAGCCGATCACGCCGCCGAAGAGACCGCCGTGGGCCATCCCCAGGAAGAACCCGATCGCGGCCGCGCCCATACCGAGGATCAGCGGGAACCTCTCCCGTGTGGTCACGGAGATGTACTGCCCGTAGGCACCCGTGATGATGCCGATGAGCCCTGCCCACGAGCTGATCAGATGCAGGTTGTGGAACATCGCCGTCACGAACGCGAGGGCGCCCAGGACCACCGTGACCACGACCAGGGTGTCCTGAAGCGGATGGGGCCTGCCGTCCGTCGCGAAGAGGGAGACGGAGGGGCGGGTCCGCAGTGTCTGTGCCATGGAGTACCTCCTGGCCGAAAGGCGGCGCCTCGTGGCGCCGCTCACACCCGATGTGTACAGATTGCGTCTCCTGACCACCGGATTTCAACCGGAAGCCGGTCTGCAGGTACTCTGTACGGTCTGCACCGGTGTCTGCCCTGGCCAGCACAGTCGGCCCCTCCTCGACGGAGGGCGTTGTCAGTGGCGGCTGTTTTATTCGGAGACACTGTTGCTTACGCATCACGACCCTCCTGCCACGGAACGACCGTGGCCGCTGAGTCCAAAGGAGGTGGGTTCCACATGCGTCACTACGAGGTGATGGTCATCCTCGACCCCGATCTCGAGGAGCGAGCAGTCTCCCCGCTGATCGAGAACTTCCTCTCCGTCGTCCGTGAGGGCGAAGGAAAGGTTGAGAAGGTCGACACCTGGGGCCGTCGTCGGCTCGCTTACGAGATCAAGAAGAAGCCCGAGGGCATCTACTCGGTCATCGACCTGCAGGCCGAGCCTGCGGTCGTCAAGGAGCTCGACCGCCAGATGAACCTGAACGAGTCGGTCCTCCGGACCAAGGTCCTCCGTCCCGAGATCCACTGAGCTTCTAGCTCAGCGGTCATCGGGTTCGAGTAGCAGCAAGCAGCCAGAAGCAATCCCCGCCGAGAGGTTCATCCATGGCAGGCGAGACCGTCATCACGGTCGTCGGCAATCTCGTCGACGACCCCGAGCTGCGCTTCACCCCGTCCGGTGCGGCGGTCGCGAAGTTCCGTGTCGCGTCCACTCCCCGCATCTTCGACCGGCAGACCAATGAGTGGAAGGACGGCGAAGGCCTGTTCCTCACCTGCTCGGTCTGGCGGCAGGCGGCGGAGAACGTCGCCGAGTCGCTCACGCGAGGCATGCGCGTTGTCGTGCAGGGCCGGCTGAAGCAGCGGTCGTACGAAGACCGCGAGGGCGTCAAGCGCACGGTCTACGAGCTGGACGTCGAGGAAGTCGGCCCCAGTCTCAAGAGCGCCACCGCCAAGGTCACCAAGACCACCGGTCGTGGTGGCCAGGGCGGCCAGGGTGGATACGGCGGCGGTCAGCAGGGTGGCGGTAACTGGGGCGGCGGTCCCGGTGCTGGTGGCCAGCAGGGTGGTGGCGGCGCTCCCGCCGACGACCCGTGGGCCACGAGCGCGCCGGCCGGCGGCCAGCAGGGCGGGGGTCAGCAGGGCGGCGGAGGCGGCTGGGGCGGAAGCTCCGGCGGTTCCGGCGGCTCTGGCGGCGGCTACTCGGACGAGCCTCCCTTCTAGGGCAGCTCGTACCCCCACTTCTTGATCACACAGGAGAAACACCATGGCGAAGCCGCCTGTGCGCAAGCCTAAGAAGAAGGTCTGCGCGTTCTGCAAGGACAAGACCCAGTACGTGGACTACAAGGACACGAACATGCTGCGGAAGTTCATTTCCGACCGCGGCAAGATCCGTGCCCGCCGCGTCACCGGCAACTGCACGCAGCACCAGCGTGACGTCGCCACGGCTGTGAAGAACAGCCGTGAGATGGCGCTGCTGCCCTACACGTCCACCGCGCGATAAGGGAAGGGTGACCGAATCATGAAGATCATCCTCACCCACGAGGTCTCCGGCCTCGGTGCCGCTGGCGACGTCGTTGACGTCAAGGACGGGTACGCCCGTAACTACCTGGTTCCGCGTGGCTTCGCCATTCGCTGGACCAAGGGTGGCGAGAAGGACGTGGCGCAGATCCGCCGCGCCCGCAAGATCCACGAGATCGCCACGATCGAGCAGGCCAACGAGATCAAGACCAAGCTCGAGGCCGTGAAGGTCCGGCTGGCCGTTCGCTCCGGCGACGCCGGTCGTCTCTTCGGCTCCGTCACCCCGGCCGACATCGCCTCGGCGATCAAGGCTGCCGGTGGTCCGGATGTCGACAAGCGTCGCGTCGAGCTCGGCTCGCCGATCAAGACGCTCGGCGGACACCAGGTGTCCGTGCGTCTGCACCCCGAGGTCGCTGCGAAGCTCGGCGTCGAGGTTGTTGCTGCCTGATTGGGCTGCACATCAGCAGAACAGTGAAGGGCCGCACCGTGAGGTGCGGCCCTTCACCGTTTCCGGATGCCTCTGCCCCGCGCACCTGTGCCCCTGTTTCACGTGAAACAGGGGCACAGGTGCGCAGCTTCCGTAAGGGTTCAGCGGGTCGCGCCGGTGACCAGCCACTTGCCCGAGCGGGTGCGCAGCCAGAGCGTCGCCATCCGGACCACCATCATCAGCGCCATCGCGCACCACAGCGCGGTCAGTCCGCCGCCGAGGGCGGGAACGAGCAGGGCCGCCGGAGCGAAGACGGCGAGCGTGACGATCATCGCCCAGGCCAGGTAGGGGCCGTCCCCTGCACCCATCAGGACGCCGTCCAGGACGAAGACGACCCCGGCGACGGGCTGGGTCAGGGCCACCACCAGCAGGGCCGGGAACAGGGTGTCCTGCACGGAGTGGTCGCCGGTGAACAGCGGGACGAACAAGGGGCGGGCGAGCACGATCAGAGCGCCGAAGACCACGCCCGAGGCGATGCCCCACTGCACCATGCGGCGGCAGGCTTCGCGGGCGCCCTTGGTGTCGTCGGCGCCCAGGAAGCGCCCGATGATGGCCTGTCCGGCGATGGCGATGGCATCGAGGGCGAAGGCCATCAGGCTCCAGAGGGACAGGATGATCTGGTGCGCGGCGATGTCGGTGTCACCCAGCCGGGCGGCGACAGCGGTGGCGATGAGGAGCACGGCGCGGAGCGACAGCGTGCGGACCAGGAGGGGGACGCCCGCCTGGGCGCTGGCCCGGATGCCCGCGGCGTCGGGGCGCAGCGAGGCACCGTGCCTCCGGGCGCCTCGGACCACGACGACGAGATAGGCGACGGCCATCGCGACCTGTGCGATGACGGTGCCCCAGGCAGATCCGGCGATGCCGAGGCCGGCGCCGTAGACGAGGGCGGCGTTGAGGGCTCCGTTGGCCGCGAAGCCGCCGATGGCGACGTAGAGCGGGGTGCGGGTGTTCTGGAGGCCGCGGAGCACGCCGGTGGCGGCCATCACCACGAGCATGGCGGGGATGCCGAGACTGGAGATCCGCAGATAGGTGGTGGCGTAGGGGGCCGCTGTGTGGGAGGCGCCGAACACCTCCACGAGCCAGGGGGCCAGGGGGAGCGTCAGGGCGATGACGGCGACGCCGAGCAGGATCGCCAGCCAGATGCCGTCCATGCCCTGCCGGATCGCGGAGGCCAGATCGCCGGCGCCGACCCGGCGGGCGACTGCTGCGGTGGTGGCGTAGGCGAGGAAGACGAAGATGCTGACGGCGGTGGTCAGCAGGGCGGCCGCGACGGCGAGACCGGCCAGCTGCGGGGTCCCGAGATGGCCGACGATCGCGCTGTCCACCATCACGAAAAGGGGCTCGGCGACGAGGGCGCCGAAGGCGGGGACGGCGAGTGCGATGATCTCGCGGTCTTGCCGTCGGCGACTGGACGGCGGGGTTGCCGATGCCTGGATCATGGCAGTCAATCTAGTCTTCCACAGGTAATAGATGCAACCGCCAGGTGATCCTTACATTTGCTCGGGTGGGGCGTTCTTCTGTGTGCGGCTTGCCATGATCTTGGGCCGACTCCGAAACTTTTTCTCCCCCCACAGCCCGTGGATGGAGAAGGGGCAGGTCAGGCCTGTGATGGCGGCAGGGCTATGAGTTTGTCCACAGTGCTGTCCCCCGGTCCGTGCACAGGTTCTGCGGAGTTCTCCACAGCATCTGGTCCGTAGTCCACATGCCCTGTGGATAACCAGATTGGCTGACGGTGTCGGGCCGCCTACCGTGGTGCGGCGCCCCCACCTTGTTTCGGCCCTGGAAACACACAGAACCCGACACACCGGAACCGGAGTCGGGCGTCTTGTTTGTCGGTGCCGTGCCGTAAGAAAGAGTGGCACGGCTAGGTCCGCGGAGCGGACGGGAGGAGGTGGCCGGATGAGCATTCCCGAGCCTTTGGACGATCCCTGGGCCGAGGCCGGCCCCAGTGACCGGCTGCCCGTATCCCGTCAGCGCCGGGGCGAGGGCCGCGACCGAGGAGAACAGCACGACCGCGGTCGCGAGAGCCATGACTGGGAGGGCGGCTCCTCGGGGTTCGAGCGCGTCCCGCCCCAGGATCTCGACGCGGAACAGTCCGTGCTCGGCGGCATGCTCCTCTCCAAGGACGCCATCGCCGACGTCGTGGAGATCATCAAGGGCCACGACTTCTACCGTCCGGCCCACGAGACCGTCTACCAGGCGATCCTCGACCTCTATGCCAAGGGCGAGCCGGCCGACCCGATCACGGTGGCGGCCGAGCTGGTCAAGCGCGGTGAGATCACCAAGGTGGGCGGGGCGCCGTATCTGCACACCCTCGTCCAGTCGGTGCCGACCGCGGCCAACGCCTCGTACTACGCCGAGATCGTCCATGAACGGGCGGTCCTGCGGCGGCTCGTCGAGGCCGGTACGAAGATCACGCAGATGGGATATGCCGCCGACGGTGACGTCGACGACATCGTCAACTCCGCACAGGCCGAGATCTACGCCGTCACCGAGCAGCGGACCAGTGAGGACTACCTCCCCCTCGGCGACATCATGGAGGGCGCGCTCGACGAGATCGAGGCGATCGGCTCCCGCAGCGGCGAGATGACCGGTGTGCCCACCGGATTCACCGACCTCGACGCGCTGACCAACGGCCTCCACCCCGGCCAGATGGTCGTCATCGCGGCCCGCCCCGCCATGGGTAAGTCCACCCTCGCCCTGGACTTCGCGCGGGCCTGCTCGATCAAGAGCAATCTGCCCAGCGTGATCTTCTCCCTCGAAATGGGGCGGAACGAGATCGCGATGCGCCTTCTCTCCGCCGAGGCGAGAGTCGCCCTGCACCACATGCGGTCCGGCACGATGACCGACGAGGACTGGACCCGGCTGGCGCGGCGCATGCCCGATGTCTCGGCGGCGCCGCTCTACATCGATGACTCCCCGAACCTCTCCATGATGGAGATCCGGGCGAAGTGCCGCCGCCTCAAGCAGCGCAACGACCTCAAGCTGGTGGTCATCGACTACCTGCAGCTGATGCAGTCCGGCGGTTCGAAGCGGGCCGAGAGCCGCCAGCAGGAGGTCTCGGACATGTCCCGTAACCTCAAGCTCCTCGCCAAGGAGCTGCAGCTGCCGGTCATCGCGCTCTCCCAGCTGAACCGTGGCCCCGAGCAGCGCACGGACAAGAAGCCGATGGTCTCCGACCTCCGTGAGTCCGGCTCCATCGAGCAGGACGCCGACATGGTGATCCTGCTGCACCGCGAGGACGCCTACGAGAAGGAGTCACCGCGCGCGGGCGAGGCCGACCTGATCGTGGCCAAGCACCGTAACGGCCCGACGGCCACGATCACGGTGGCCTTCCAGGGCCACTACTCGCGCTTCGTGGACATGGCACAGACCTGATCGAACGCGCTGTGGGATCTCACGTCCGGCTGCACAGTCTTACCGCCCGCTTCATACCGCCTGCACGCCGCCCCACCCGTCTCGCTCTCCGCGCGCGGACCATGGGTGAGCTAACCTGCCCGCATGCACGGACAGTTCACCGGCTGGCCGGAGCAGGCCATGGACGTGCTGTGGCAGCTCCAGGGCGAACCGGCCCGCGCGACCCGCGAGCGCTGTCGCGCGGACCGCGAACGCCTGGTCCGGCAGCCGATGATCGACCTGCTCAACGAGGTCGCGGACACCGACTCCCGGTACGAGGACTTCTCCGTCTGGCACTACCGCACCAACTCTTGGTGGTGGCAGCACCAGGGCGCGGTGATCCGGCTCGGCCGCAAGATCGAGATCAATCTGCGGTTCTCCCTGGACGGCCTGCGGATCCAGGGCGCTTGGTGGTACCCCGACCCCGGCCAGGTGGACATGTTCCGCAAAGCCGTGGCCTCCGAGGGGAGCGGCCGCGAACTGTCCGCGCTGGTCGATGAGGTGCGGAGCAAGGGTTACGACCTCTCCGGGGACGTGATGAAACGCCCGCCGCGCGGCTTTCCGGCGGACCACCCCCGTGCGGAGCTGCTGCGTCACCGTTCGCTGATCGCGGCACGTTCCCTCGGCTGCGAGGAGTGGGTGCACACTCCCGAGGCGGTCGACCGGGTCCTTTCGGCCGCCGCCGATCTGGACGCCCTGCTGATGTGGCTGGTCCGCCACGTGAAGCGCGCCGTCTGACGTCACGAGGGCGCCGCGCGGCACGGAGGAACCGCACCCGTGTCGCCCCAAACCTGGCGGGGACGCACCGCGAGCCGAGACAACCGCAGATGAGGCAGCGCGAGATACCGCCCCGCGCCCCTCGGCGGCGAAGTGGCCGCTGCCGCCGCGAGGTTCATCGTCCGAGGCCGGCGGCCTTGGTCGCGCGTCGGGCGAAAACGTCCTCACGGCGGTCCTCCATCTGCCGCAGGGCGTCCTTGCGGTCCCGCTTGGAGAGCCGGTCGAGATACGTGTGGCCGATCAGGTGATCGGTCTCATGCTGCAGACACCGGGCGAAGTAGCCCCATCCCTCGATGACGAGAGGGCGGCCGTCCTTGTCGAACCCGCGCACGACGGCACGATCGGTGCGGGGCACCGCCATGGTGGCGCCCGGCACGGACAGGCAGCCCTCGACATCGTCGACGAGCCGCCGGCTTCCCGGATCCGGCAGCTCCAGCACCGGGTTGATGAGGTGACCGACATGCCGGATCCCCTCCTCGTCCGGGCAGTCGTACACGAACAGCCGCAGGTCGACGCCCACTTGGTTGGCGGCCAGGCCGGCTCCGTCGGCGACGTGCATGGTCAGGAACATGTCGTCGATCAGCGCCGACAGCTCCGAGGTCCCGAACTCGGTCACCTCCCGGCACGGACGGCTCAGGACCTCCTCACCCACCACCGTGATCCGGCGCACCGAACCCCGTTCCGCCTCCGGTGGCGGAGCCGGACAGCTGTCCACCGGGCTGCCCTGCACGCGGACTCGCCGGTCGGCGGAGCGGGACCGCTCCTGATGAACAGACATGGCTGTCTCCCCTTTTGCGCATGCCGCAGATGCCGCAGAGGCCACCGCGGCTGATGCCCGCAGCAGGACTGCTGCTTGCCAACTCCTTTGCAAAGTAGCAGACTTTGCAAAGTGACTGAAGATGACGTCAACACCCCGGGCGAGCACGCAGCCGGCACCGGTGAGGAACTGCGTGAGCACGACGTGCGCACAGCCCTGCTGGAGCTGCTCGCCGAAGTCGGCACGGTCACGGCGACCGAAGCCGCGACCCGGCTGGGGTACAGCTCCGGCCTCTGCTCATTCCACCTGCGCCAGCTCGCGCGTCACGGATACATCGAAGAGGCCCCGCACCACGGGGGCCGCGCCCGGCCATGGCGGCTGAGGCAGCGCACTCCCGCTGCCGACGCGCCCATGGAGGAACGGTTCGGCGATCTGGCCCGCGGCCTGGAGGACGAGAGCTGGCAGCGCTGGCTGACCCAGCGCGACGAAGCGCCGTCCGCATGGCGCCACGACGAGGCCTTCAGCGCCGTCGCCTATCTGACACCCGACGAGATGAGCCGGGTAGCGCACGTGATCCGACAGGCGCTCGCGCCCTATCAGGACCGTGAACAACGCCCCCTGGCCCGGCCCGAGGGCGCTCGGCCGGTGGCCCTCATCACCCGGCTGTTCCCGCTGCTTCCCCACCCGGCGGACGGCACGGACCAGCAGTGACGGGCCGCCGGCCGTGGGGCACTCGCTCAAGGACGCGAGGGAGATGACGGCCCGGGTGAAACATTCCGCCACCCCCACCGCATCTAAAGGGTGTTGATGATGAGGCGAGGGGGAAGGGCGGCGGATGAGACGGTCCCAGGAGAGCGCCTTCCGGGAGTTCGCAGCGGCCCGCATGGGGCATCTGTTCCGTTCGGCGTGCCTGCTGACCAGCGGCGACACGTATCTCGCCGAGGATCTGGTCCAGGAGACGCTGGGGCGGATGTACGTGGTGTGGGGCAGGACGTCGAAGCTCGGCAACCCGGCGGCGTACGCGCAGACCGTTCTCGTACGGGTCTTTCTGGCTCACCAGCGGCGGCGTTCGGCGGGCGAGCGGCCGAGCGACGAGATACCGGAGGTCTCGGAGAAGGCCGCGCAGGGCGATGCCCCGCTGCGGCTCATGCTCCTGGACGCGCTGCGGGAGCTGCCGGCCAAGGACCGGGCGGTGGTCGTGCTGCGGTACTGGGAGGACCGGTCCATCACGGAGACCGCTGACGCCCTCAACGTCAGCTCCGCGGCCGTACGCACCCGCAGTACCCGTGCACTCGCCCGGCTGAGGGCGCATCTGGGCGGCAGCATCGCGGAGTTCGCCGCGCGCTGATCGGCCCGACCGACTATGACGAGCAAGGGTGGGGGTTTGGCATGTCTGGAACGCAGAAGGACCTGGACGGGTTCGAAGGCGGGCTCGGTGACGCGCTGCGTCGCACGGGGGAAGGTTTCTCCGCGGAGGGGCGCCCGCTGGTGGACGGTGGCGTCGTGCGCGGCCGGCGGGGGTTGCGGCGCAGGAGGATCGCGGCCGTGACCGGCAGCGTCGCGGCACTCGCCGTCGTGGGGTTCGGGGCGTCGTACACCGCAGGGGCATTCGGCGGCGGCTCGGGGCACGACAGTGCGGGCGTGGCCGCGCAGCCGAAGGCGCGGAAGGGCGGTCCCTCGACGGAGTCGGCGTCCGTCAAAGGGCCGCAGCTCTCGGCGCAGCGGGTGATCGGCACGCTGGAGGGGCTGCTGCCGAAGGGGAAGGTCAGCGAGCGCCAGGGGCGCGGTACGGCCGACCGGCTCGGTCCGCTGGCGCAGCTCGTCTTCGACGACGGCGGGGGCAAAGCCGCGATCGCTGTGAGCGTCGGCGCCATCGACCCGAAGGGCACGGAGGCGGAGCAGCAGCTCGAATGCCCCGACAAGACGTTCATTCCGTACGACTCCTGCCGCAACGAGACGCTTGCCGACGGCTCGCGCCTGATGGTGCTGCGCGGGTACGAGTACCCCGACAAGCGCGTGGACACCAAGCGGTGGCAGGCCTTTCTCGTGACCGCCGACGGATACACGGTCGACGCCAGCGAGTGGAACGCGCCCTCGGAGAAGGACGCCGCCGTTTCGAGGGCGGAGCCGCCGCTCAGCGTCGGGCAGTTGAAGGGGCTCGTCACCTCCGCCAAGTGGCGGCCCGTGATGAACGCCCTGGAGAAGGCCGCCCCGGAGCCGGTGCGGC
Source organism: Streptomyces sp. ITFR-16 (assembly GCF_031844705.1). NCBI lineage: Bacteria > Bacillati > Actinomycetota > Actinomycetes > Kitasatosporales > Streptomycetaceae > Streptomyces > Streptomyces sp. ITFR-16. The sequence continues at coordinate 4,037,838 of NZ_CP134609.1, read as the reverse complement.
AGCCGGCGGCGCAGGGTCAGGACGGCAAGGCGATCCTGAAGAAGCTCAGGCTGCTGCTTCCCCCGTCCGTGAGCGCGGTCTCCGGTCACGGCGACGACGGATACGCGTACGTCGTCGTCAATGACGGCAAGGGTGCGAGCCTGGTGCAGATCAACGTGCAGCCGCACATGTCGGACGTCGCGGGGGAGCTGTTCGGCTCCGGGGCGGAGGTGCTGCCGGACGGGACCAAGGTCGTCACGCAGCAGGGCCCGGGCGAGAAGGGCGGCGCGGGCGTGGTGATGTGGACCGCCGACACCATCCGCAAGGACGGCCTGCGGGTCGTGGTGTCCGAGTTCAACTCCGGTTCCCAGAACGCGAAGGCCACACGGGAGACACCCGCGCTGACCATGCAGCAGCTGAAGGCGATCGCCATGAGCGGGAAGTGGGCCGAGAAGTAGGGGCGTAGGCGGCTCATCCGCTTCTTGCGCCGTTGGGGAGGCGGTCCCTTCGGGGGGCCGCCTCCTGCCGCGTAGCGGGCAGGAACATGTCGTCGGCCGGTGCCGGTACGCCCTATCAAAGTGAGGCTCCCTCGACTTATGATTCCGAGGATCCCTCACCTTGGACGAAGGGCTTCACATGATCCTGGTCACCGGCGCAACCGGATCCATCGGCAGCCATCTGGTCCGGAAACTCCAGGAACTCCAGGTGCCGTTCAAGGCTCTCGTCCGCGATCCCGGCAAGGGGCGCGCGCTCGGCTGCCCGTACGTCGTCGGGGACTTCGACGACCCCGGCTCGGTCGCGGCGGCGCTCGTCGGCGTCGACCAGGTCCTGCTCAACGGCGGGGGTGCGGTCCCCACCGCCGACGGGATGCCGCAGCCCATGGTCGCTCAGCAGAAGACCGTCATCGACCTGGCGGTACGGGCCGGTGTGGGCAGCATCGTGAAAGTCTCGGTCTGGCATGCTCACCGGGGCGGCAAGCTCGCGGAGGGTGCGCACTGGGAGATCGAGCAGCACCTCAAGGCGGCCGGGCTCGAGTGGACGCTTCTCCAGCCCAGCGGCTTCATGCAGAACTTCATCACCGGTGCGGGCACGTTCAGCGATGACGGAAGCCTCATCGCCCCGGCGACCGACGCCCCGGTCTCGTACATCGACTGCTACGACATCGCCGCCTGCGCGGCTGCCCTGCTGGCCGAACCCCGGGGTGCGGGGCGGACGTTCGTCCTGACGGGTCCGGAAGCCCTCACGATGTCCGAGGTCGCCGGACATCTCTCCACCGCGCTCGGCAGGCCCGTGGACGTCATCGGTCTGGACGGCGACGACATGGCCGCACGGCTCAGGGCCCAGGGCGTCCCCGCGCGGTTCGCCGCCGATGTTGCCGTCCTCTGGGCCGAGGTCGGGGCCGGTTCACTGGCGGCGACGACCCACGAGGTCAAGCATCTGACCGGACGCGAACCACGCACCTTCACCGAGTTCCTGACGGCTAACCGCTCCGCATTCGGCTGAGGTGTGAGGTGTGAGGTGTGAGTCCACGGGGCGGGGGTTGCTCGCTTCTCCGGGCAGCGATGGACGAGGTGCGGGCGCATCCGTACGGACCGGGAAATGAAGTCGCCCCGCACCGGTCCGGGCGGTACTTGTTGTCGATGACCTCTTCTGCTGAACAACTGCTTCCCAGTACGCAGCGCGCCCTGCTGCATCGCATCGCCACCGCCCAGGCCGAAGGGCGCACCCCCTCTCTCGTCGCTGCGGTGCAACGGCAGGGACGGGTCGTGTGGGACGGGGCCCGCAGCTGTGTCGACGGCCATGCCCCCGACGCCGATACGCAGTTCAGGATCGGCTCGCTCACCAAGACGTTCACGGCCGTACTGGTTCTGCGACTGCGGGACGAGGGGCTCCTCGACCTGGCGGACCCGCTGGAGAAGCATCTGCCGGGAACGGGCACGGGTGACGTCACCGTTCATCAGCTGCTGGGCCACAGCGCGGGGCTCGCCGCGGAGTCACCGGCACCGTGGTGGGAGCGGACGCCGGGGACCCTGCGGCCCGGGCTCGCGGATGTGCTCGGCGAGCAGACGGCGCTGCATGCGCCCGGCCGCCGCCACCATTACTCGAACCCTGGCTACACCCTGCTCGGATCGCTGATCGAGGCGGCACGCGGTGCTTCCTGGGCCGATGTGCTGCGACGCGAAATCCTGGAGCCCCTGGGCATGCACCGCACCGGTCCGCAGCCGCAGGCCCCGCATGCCGGCGGCTGGGCGGTCCATCCCTGGGCCGACGCGATGCTGCCGGAGCCGGCCGAGGACCTCGGCCTGATGGCTCCCGCAGGTCAGCTCTGGTCGACCACCGCGGACCTGCTCCGCTTCGCCGCCTTCCTGGCCGAGGGGGACGAGCGGGTGCTCGGTGCCGCGTCGGTGGCGGAGATGAAGGAGCCTTCCGCGCCGCCCGAGCCGGGGGACTGGGACGGGCACTACGGTCTGGGGCTGCAGGTGGTCCGTCGCAAGGGCCGCACCCTCATCGGGCACACGGGCTCGCTGCCCGGCTTCCTCGCCGCACTCTGGGTCAGCACGGAGGACGATGTGGCGGCTGTGGTGTTCGCCAACGCTACCTCGGGGCCGCTGATCGGAGAGGTGGCCGCCGGACTGGTGGACATCGTCGCGGAGGCCGAGCCCCGCATCCCCGAACCGTGGCGCCCGCTGCCGGACGTGGACAAGGAACTTCTCGCGCTGACCGGTCCCTGGTACTGGGGTACACGTGCGAACATCCTGCGGCTCACCCCCGATCGCGGGCTGGAGCTGCGGACGCTGAACGGTCAGGGGCGCGGCGCGCGCTTCACCGCCCGCGAGGACGGCACCTGGGTCGGGCTGGACGGCTACTACGCGGGGGAGACCCTGCGGATCGTCCGCGATGACGACGGCAGCGTGAACCATCTGGACCTGGGCTCGTTCGTCTTCACGCGTGAGCCCTATGACCCCGCAGCCGCTGTTCCCGGAGGTGTGGACGCGGAGGGCTGGCGCGGGCTCGGGGACTGACTGCTCCGTTTCACGTGAAACGGAGGGCCCGGCCGCTCAGGCCGTCAACTCCCGCTCCAGCGGGGTACGGAAGCGCGGTGTGATCCGCGCGTCCCCCACCCAGGCAGACAGCCGGGACGCCTCCGCCTCGATCGCGGCGGAGGCGTCCCGGCCGGGGTCGGTGAGCAGACGCCAGACCGGTTCACCATCGGCCCGCTGTGCCCAGCCGCCCACGATCCGGCCGTCCCACCACACGGTGGGGCCGATGTTGCCCGAGCGGTCGAAGAGCGCCGCCCGGTGTTCGGCCGGTAGATGGAAGTCGCGGTCGGCCCAGCCCATTGCCGTCGGGTCGAGCGCCGGCAGCAAGGCAGCCCAGGGCGCGACAGCGGGTTCGGGCCCGGTGTCCTGCGGCGCGACCCAGGCGGCGGCTCCGCTGTCGAGCCGTACCTCCTCGGCTCCGACGGCCGCCAGCGCCTTGCGGACCTCGCCGAGCCCCCAACCGGTCCACCATTTGAGGTCGGCTTCCGTCGCGGGGCCGTACGAACGCAGCCAGCGCAGGGCCAGCTCCGCCTGCGCCCGTGCGGTGGCTTCCACGGGCCGGGGAACGGCGGGGACCCAGCGGAACTGGCTGGAGGTCCAGGACCCCCGTGGCCGGTCCCGTCGGATTCTCCCCTCGGCGGCGAGCACACGGATCACGCGGGACGCCACTCCCTGCACCGTCTCCTGCTTCTTGCCGGGGAACACCGTGATCTTGGTGCGCAGGGCGGTCACACCGGCGGAGAGTTCGCTGCCTGAGGCAGGCTCCCGGCCGTCGAGGTACGCGAGGGTTGCCCTCTCCGTTTCCTCCAGCCAGCGCTCGTCCAGACCCTTGCCGTCCTCCAGCAGGTGCTTGAGCAGGGTCCGGCGCTCCTTGGCCGCGACCGCCCGTGCATTCGATGCCTCGACCCAGGGGGCCATCTCGTCCGACACGACGAAGAGCGTGTTGCGCATGGACAGCAGCCTGACCAGCGCGACGTCCTCGTACAGAGGCCGCTCCACCGCCGTGACGCTCGGCTCGGACAGCCGGGCGCACGCGGCCAGGAAGACGGTAGCCGCGTCGGTGGCGTGCAGTCCGACGAGGGCGTCGGCCACAGCGACGGGCGACTCCGCCCGTGCTGTGGGAGTCAGGAGGTGGCGCCGGCCGATCCTGGCCCGGCGCTGTTCGTCGCTGATGTGCTGCACGGTCGACTCCTTGGGGGCCGGGCGCCGGTTCAGAGAGCGAGTTTGAAGCCCACGTGGCTGGCCACGAAGCCCAGCCGCTCGTAGAAACGGTGTGCGTCGGTCCGGGTCACGTCCGAGGTGAGCTGGACCAACTGGCATTCCTGGCGCCGTGATTCATCCACGGCCCACTGGATCAGCCGGGTGCCCAGACCGCTGCCGCGCTCGTCCGCGTGGACCCGTACACCCTCGATCACGGAGCGGGTCGAACCGCGCCGGGAGAGCCCGGGGATCACGGTCAGCTGAAGCGTCCCGACGACGCGGTCCGCGCGCACGGCCACCATCACGTGCTGGTTCGGGTCGTCGGCCAGCCGCCGGAACGCCGCCCGGTAGGGCGCGAGGTCGTCGGGGGACTCGCGCCGGGCGCCCAGCGGATCGTCCGCGAGCATGGCCACGATCTCGGCGAGGTCGTCGGCGGTCGCGGGACGTATTTCCAGATCGCTCATGATCGGCAGCCTACGCAGCGGGGAGCGCTGGTGCGCCCGAGCCCGTGTCTACGCCGGGATCTTCAGCTCCTCGACCGTCCGGACGAGCGGGGCCAGTTCGGGATTCTTGGCGGCCTCGTCGAGCGCGGCCCGCAGGGCGCTGTCATTCGTGGGACGGGCCTCGGAGAGCAGTGTGAGCCCGGTGTCGGTGACATCGGTGTAGATGCCCCTGCGGTCCGTGTCGCAGAGGTACCGGGTCAGCAGACCGCGGTCCTCGAGGCGGGTGACCAGGCGTGTGGTGGCGCTCTGGCTGAGTCCGACGGCGTCGGCCACCTGCTTCATCTGCAGATGGCCGCCGGGGCCGTTGTGCTGCCGGCTCAGGACGTCCAGCAGGGAGTACTCCCGCACGCTGAGGTCGTGCCCGCTCTGCAGGGCCCGTTCGATATGGGTCTCGATCTTGCCGTGGAGCAGGGAGAGCGCAATCCAGCCCTGGGAAAGGGCGGTCAGGGCCGGGTCCGTCGCTGTCATGGTCTCTCCTCCGTGCCGGAGCTGCTTGCGTCCAGGATAGTCGACGGCCGCAATAGCCAGCGTTTGCAATTAACCCGCGTCTGCAATTATTGTGAACGCTCGTAAGGCGCAGTCGCAATCTTCAGGGAAGGTGAAACCCATGCCGCTCGCGCTCCTCGCCCTCGCCATCGGGGCATTCGGTATCGGAACCACCGAGTTCGTGATCATGGGGCTGCTCCCCGAGGTGGCTGCGGACTTCCAGGTCTCGATCCCCACCGCCGGCTTCCTCGTCACCGGATACGCGCTCGGCGTCGTCCTCGGCGCCCCGCTGATGACCGTGCTGGGGACCAAGGTGACCCGCAAGCGCATGCTGATGCTCCTGATGGGGCTCTTCGTCATCGGCAACGTGGTGTCCGCGACCGCTCCCGTCTTCGGCGTGATGCTCGCCGGCCGGGTGATCGCCTCACTTGCCCACGGCGCCTTCTTCGGCATCGGTTCGGTCGTGGCGGCCGACCTGGTCGCCCCGCACAAGAAGGCCGGCGCCATCGCGATGATGTTCACGGGCCTCACCGTCGCCAACGTCGTCGGTGTGCCGCTGGGCACCTACATCGGGCAGAGCGTCGGCTGGCGGGCCACGTTCTTCGCCGTCGCCGCACTCGGCGTCATCGGCCTGCTCGGTGTGGCCAAGCTCGTCCCCGAGCAGCCCCGGGCCCAGGGCGTCAGGCTCCGCCACGAGCTCGCCGCGTTCCGCAATGTGCAGGTCCTGCTCGCCATGGCGATGACGGTCCTCGGCTTCGGCGGAGTCTTCGCCGCCATCACCTACATCACGCCGATGATGACCGAGATCGCCGGCTACTCGACGTCCTCCGTCACCTGGCTGCTGGTCCTCTTCGGTCTGGGGATGGTCGGCGGCAACCTGCTCGGCGGAAAGTTCGCCGACCGCCACCTGATGCCCCTGCTCTATGTGTCGCTGGGCGCTCTCGCGGTGGTTCTGTCGCTCTTCACCCTGACCGCGCACGACAAGATCGCGGCGGCCGTCACCGTCTTCCTGATCGGCGCGCTCGGTTTCGCCACCGTGCCTCCGCTGCAGAAGCGGGTGCTCGACCAGGCGGCCGGTGCCCCGACCCTCGCCTCCGCCGTGAACATCGGCGCCTTCAACCTCGGCAACGCGCTCTCGGCGTGGCTCGGCGGCATCGTCATCGCCGCCGGCCTCGGCTACACCGCGCCCAACTGGGTCGGTGCCGTACTCGCCGCCTCCGCCCTGGTGCTCGCCGTGGTCTCCAGCACCCTGGAGCGCCGCACGGCCGCCGGGAGCCGGCCCCTCACGACCCCCGCCCCGGAGCCGGCAGCCGTCCCCGCAGCCCGGTCCTGACCCCCACGATCCCCACACCCTCCACCCCACCGCACGCACCGCATCAAGGAGCACTTCCCCATGAGCACCACCCCCACCGCCGCTGTCGCCCCGCTGACCACGCAGGACGCCGAAGCCCTCGTCGAGGCGGCCCGTAGGGCAGCCGAGGCCGCAGGCGTCGCCACCGCCGTCACCGTCCTGGACGCGGGCGGCCACCTGCTGGCCTTCCGCCGCGACGACCGGGCCGTCCTCATCGCCGGCGAGACCAGCACCCGCAAGGCCTACACCGCCCTCCAGCTCAACGCCCCCACGGCCGACCTCGTCGACGCCGTACAGCCGGGCGGGCTGTTCCACACCCTGCCGACCGCCCTGGACCGGCCGCTGCTCTTCATCGCCGGCGGTGTCCCGGTCCAGCGGGACGGCCGGCTGATCGGCGCCATCGGCGTCGGCGGCGGTGCGCCCGAGCAGGACCACGGATTCGCGACGACGGCCGTGGCCGGCCTCGCGTAGCCGACGGCACAGCCGGAGGCCCCCTGCGGTATTCGCAGGGGGCCTCCGGCATGGGTTCAGCCCGTGGCCACGCTCAGCGGTGCGAAGTGCCGGGTCCAGTCCCCCTGCTCGCCGCCGCCGAGCCGCATCACCGTCGTCGCCGAGCCGGACCGCAGCCCGCACGCCTTGAACCAGTCGAGGAGTTCGGTGTGGCGGGCGTCCACGTCCACCCGCAGCGGCCGGTCCGTCGCCCCGGCCAGCGAGGTCACGAGCAGCTTCGCCGTGGCGGTGTCCCCGGCGACCAGCGGCCCGACGACATGGCTCTCGGCGCTGGGCCAGAGCGCTGCGTACCCGACGAGTTCCCCGCCCTCCTCGGCGACCCGCAGATGATCGGCGAAGGCCGGGAGGCGGGCCAGCAGCGCGGTCCGGTCGAGACCGAGGGCCTCCGCGTCCAGCCGGAGCATGGCCTGCAGATCCCCGGCCGAGGCGGGACGCACAGTGAGGCCCGGACGGTCGGCAGCGCCGGGGCCACCGGGCCCGGCGGTGGCCCGGAAGGGCCCGCCCACCCGCTCCGTCGCCCCCACTGCGGTGAATCCGAGCTTTTCGTACAGCGGCCGTCCCGCCGCCGTCGCGTAGAGGCCGAGCGGGACGCCCCCGGTCGACTCGATCACCCGGTCCATCAGATGCCGGGCGATCCCGCGCCCGCTGTGCCGTTCGGCGACCAGCAGCATGCCGATGGCCGCCATGCGTGAGCCGTACGAGGTCACCACACAGGTCGCCATCAGGCCCTTGCCCTCGGGATCGTCGATCCCATAAGCCCTGCTCGCGGTGAGCAGGAGCCCCCATCGGTGCTCGTCGCGCGGCCAGCCGCGGTCCTCGCTGAGATCGGCGCACGGGACCAGATCGTCCCGGGTGAGGCGCCGCACGGGTAGATCGACGAGCGGGCGGGGCTGCGAGCTGGGCATAGGGGTCAGGCTCTCCGACGCGGTGATCGCTCGTCCACCGCTTTAACGGATCTGGCCGAGACCTGCGGTCCGACCGGTTTCACGTGAAACAGAGGAGCGGCCCACGGACCGGCCCTGGCGTCGGTCCCCGGCCGGGGACGGCCCGGCTCCGGGCCTCAGCCGAGGTCGGGTGCGTGCATGGCCCTTACGCCCTCGATGTTGCCGTCCAGGTAGTGCCGGAGCGACAGCGGCACGAGGTGCACCGCGGCGATCCCGACCCGGCTGAACGGCACCCGGACGACGTCGTACTCCCCGCAGGGTTCCTCGATCTCGGGGCCGTGGCGCAGGGACAGGTCCATCGAGTCGAGACGGCAGACGAAGAAGTGCTGGACCTTGACCCCCTTCACCCCGCCGCCCTCGATGTGCTCCACGGTGTCGACGAAGCAGGGCACCACATCGGTGATCTTGGCGCCGAGCTCCTCGTCCACCTCGCGGTGCAGGGCGTCGACGACGGTGGCGTCCTCGGGCTCGACTCCGCCGCCCGGCGTGACCCAGTACGGATCCACCCCCGGCTTGGAGCGCTTGATGAGGATGAGGTCGTCGCCGTCGAGCAGGACGGCGCGTGCGGTGCGCTTGACCACAGGACGTTCGGTCATGGCAAGAGAGTGGCCCGCTGAACCGGTTCTGAAACACCGGACGGCCGCTGGACCGTTCTGCGGTCACCAGTCGGCCGCGGCACGCAGCAGCCATTCGTTCGCGCGGGCGAGATGCGGCAGCGCGAGCGTGCCGGTCCGCGCAGCCAGGAAGTAGGTGCGCAAGGGCGGTACCGGCGGATCCAGCAGGGCCACCACCTCGCCCCGGTCGAGTGCGTCCTCGCACAGATAGCGCGGCAGCACCGCGAGCCCGGCACCCGCTGCGGCGCACTCCAGGACGGCCCGGAGATCCGGCACGACGACGGCAGCGGCCGCCGCGGGCCGGCTGTCGAAGACGGCTGCCCAGTACCGGGAGACGAGCGGCAGGCTTTCGTGGACCTCCACCACGGGCAGCTGGTCCAGGACCACGGGCCCGTTGCGCCGCAGCGTCCCCGGCCCGAGGCGCCCGGCCCAGCGTGGGGCGGCGATCAGGACGTGCTCCTCGTCGCAGAGCGGCGTCGCGGTCAGCAGCTCGCCGCGCGGCCGGGCCGTCACGATGGCCAGATCATGATGACCGGCGGCCAGGCCCTCCAGCGTCTCGTCGGTATCGGCGGAGAACGAGCTGCGCAGCGCGAGGCCCTGGGCGATGAGCGGGGTGAGCGCCGGCAGGGCCCGGAGCGAGACGAATTCCGGTGGGCCCGCGAGATGCAGCGTCCGTACGCCCGACTCCTCGTCGAGTTCTGTCTCGGTGATCTCCACGAGCGCGTCCAGATGGGGAGCGGCCCGGTGCGCGAGTTCGTCGCCGATGGTGGTCGGGGTGACCCCGCGGGCTCTGCGCAGGAAGAGGGGGCGGCCGAGCTGCCGTTCCAGGGTGCGGATCTGCGAGGTCACGGCGGGCTGGGAGAGGCCGAGCAGAGCCGCGGCGCGGGTGAAGGAGCCGGCCCGGTGCACGGTCACGAAGGTGCGCAGCAGGGCCAGGTCCATGTCCCGTCCCCTCCCAGTCCTCGCGAAGCATCGGACCCGGACAAGTATAAATATGTCGATAGGTCGCTGTCGCTCCTGTGATTGGACACTGACGCAGAGTCAACTAGCCTTGTCGAGGCGGTTCTTCGCGCGGAGAACGCGGAGGACCGGGACGGTCCGAGCCACGAGGGGGGAGGCTCGGACCGTCCGTACCGCACCGGATGCACCGGTGCGGAAGGCCGCTTCAGTTTCCGTCGGCCGCCTTGGCCAGCGCCTGCTCGACGTCGGCCACCAGGTCGTCCGCGTTCTCGGCGCCGACCGAGAAGCGGATGAAGCCTTCCGGCACGGCGTCGCCGCCCCAGCGGGCCCGCCGCTCGGCGGTGGACCGTACCCCGCCGAAGCTGGTGGCGTCCTCGGCCAGGTCCAGCGCGCAGAGGAAGCGCTCGGCGGTCTCCCGGTCGGCGAGGACGAACGAGACCACGGAGCCGAAGCGCCGCATCTGCCGCACGGCATTCGGGTACGAGGGGTCGGTGGGCAGCCCGGGGTAGCGCAGCCCGCTCACCGCCTGATGCTTGGCGAGCGCCTCGGCGAGTACGAGGGCGTTGGCACACTGCCGCTCGATCCGCAGTTCGAGGGTGGCCAGTGAGCGGTGCGCGAGCCAGGCCTCCATCGGCCCGGGGATCGCCCCGACGACCTTGCGCCAGCGCCGTACCCCCGCCGCCAGCTCGGGATCGAGACAGGCGACATGGCCGAGCAGGATGTCACCGTGACCCGTCATCCCCTTGGTGTCACTGGCCACCGAGAAGTCGGCGCCCAGCTCCAGCGGGCGCTGGCCGAGCGGGGTGGCGAGCGTGTTGTCGACGGCGACCAGCGCGCCGCGGACGTGGGCCGCCTCGACGAGCCGCCGTACGTCGCAGACGTCGAGACCCGGGTTGGACGGGGTCTCGATCCACAGGAGCTTCGCTCCCTCCAAGTGCGCCAGCTGGGCATCGCCGCCGGTCGGGGCGGTCCGCACCTCGACTCCGTACGCCTCCAGCTGTGCGCGTACCAGAGGAAGCGCCTGGTAGCCGTCGTCGGGGAGGACCACGACATCGCCGGTGCGCACCTGGGAGAACAGGACGGCCGAGATCGCGGCCATGCCGGAGGCGAAGACCGTCGTCTCGACGCTCTCCCCCGGCGCTTCGAGCTCACCGATGGCCCGTTCCAGATGGGTCCAGGTGGGATTGGTGTCGCGGCCGTAGGTGTACGGGCCGGTCGGCTCACCGGACAGATGGAAGTGCGCGGCGAAGACCGGACCGGGGAGGGTGGGCTCGTACTGCTGCGGTTCCGGCAGACCCGCGCGTACCGCCCGGGTTCCGTCGCCCATGGTGCTCATCCTGCGTCCTCACTTCTCTCCCCGGCCGGTCACCGGTCCTGCCTGCACTGTTTCAGGTGGCTCCGGATCAGTCCTCGTCGGGCAGGACCACATTCAGCGCCCAGGACACGATCGAGATGATCAGGCCGCCGAGGACGGCGGTCCAGAAGCCGTGGACATGGAAGCTCAGATTCAGCACATCGGCCAGCCATGAGGTCAGCAGCAGCATCAGGGCGTTGACCACCAGGGTGATCAGGCCCAGCGTGAGGATGAAGAGCGGCAGCGTGAGCAGCTTCACGACCGGCTTGACCAGGAAATTGACCAGACCGAAGATCAGCGCGACCAGGATCAGGGTCAGTACCTTGCGGCCGGTGCTGCCGCCGGTGAGCGTGATGTCCTGGAGCAGCCAGATGGCCACGGCCAGCGCACCCGCGTTGGCGATCGTCTTGACTACGAAATTCTTCATGTGTCTGATCGTGGCAGACATGATCGGTGGCGGACACCGGCTGGGCAGAGGCAAGGGGCGGACGGGCCATGAAGGCATTCAGACTGGACGAACTGGAGGCGGAACGGGCCGCCAACGACGGCGCGTACCTGCAGTTCGTCCGCGAACGGAACATGTCTGTCGGCCTGTACGCCCTGGACGCGGGTGAACTCGACCCGCAGCAGCCGCACCAGCAGGACGAGGTCTACTTCGTGGTCAGCGGCCGTGCGTCGATCACGGTCGGCATGGAAACCACACAGGTGGGCAGAGGAAGTGTCGTGTATGTCCCCGCCGGCACGGCCCACAAGTTCCACCACATCACCGAGGATCTGCGGGTGATGGTCGTCTTCTCCCCGCCCGAGGGCTGAGCCGCCTCTCAGGGATCCCTAGGGGATCGATCAGGGGAGTCCAAGGGCTCCGGGGGCCCCGCAGGCCGCCCCCTCCCCTCTAGCATCGAAGCAGGAACTCACAGAGACGAGGTTGGGACGATGGCCGTGCGGGAGATATTCGCGGGAATGCCCTGGTGGGTGAAGTGGATCGCGGTGCCCGTCATCGCGATCGTCGTGTTCGGTGGTCTGATCGCCAGCGTGGTCGCCTTCGTGGTCGGCCTGCTCTTCAAGATCCTGATCTTCGTGATCCTGGTCGGCGGGCTCGTCTTCGTCGTACGGAAGTTCCTGTCCTCCTCCTCGGGGAGCGACTGGTAAGGGCACGGGCGGCCGGACGATTAGCCCAGCAGAGCTAAGCGGAAGACGATTCGGTGCTCCCTCCGGGCGCTCCCGATAGGGTTGCAGTCCGCTGCCGCCCCCTGGGAATGCACCGCCAGTCGCCACCCTGACCAGTGGTTTGTACGGGTTCCGGCCTTCCGGCCCCAGGCCTGCGGCAGACCGTGGGGGCGGCCCCCACAGGCGGGCTGACCGCCCGTCACCACGCCTGGGGGTGACCGTTGACCACGGCATCGAGTCCGGCTGTTCCGACGCTGATCGGATCGGTGCAACGGGCGCTGAGACTGCTGGAGGCCGTGGGCACCCATCGCGACGGGGCCCCGGCCAAACAGCTCGCGAGGGAAGCGGGCCTTCCCCTTCCCACCGCCTACCACCTGCTGCGCACCCTGACCCACGAGGGATATCTGCGCCGTGAGAACGGCGTCTTCCTGTTCGGCGACGCCGCCGAACGGCTCGCGGGGGACGGCGGTGTGCGGAACCGGCCCCGCACCATGGCCCAGTCGCTGGGCCGCTGGCGGGACATCGTCGGCGCCCCGGTCTACTGCGCGGTCTACCGCGACGGCGAGATCGAGCTCGTGGCCGTCGCCGACACCCCCGCGGCCCCCGCAGTGGCCGAGTGGGCCGCCTTCCGCGAGACCGGGCACGCGCACGCGATCGGCCAGTGCCTGCTGAGCCGGCTCGACGAGAAGGCCCGAGAGGACCATCTCGACCGGCATCCGGTGCGCCCGCTGACCCGCTACTCCGTGCGCGACCGCCCGGCGCTGCTGGAGCGGCTGCGCTCACTGGAACGTACGGAACCCGTCATCGAGCGCCAGGAGTACGCCCTCGGTACGGTCTGCGCCGCCATCCCGATCACGGCCGGATTCCCGGCTGCGGCGATGGCCATTTCGGTACCCCTCGACCAAGAAGAACGGTTGCTCCCCGCAGTCGAACGACTACGTGGCGAAGTGGCCAGCCTCTTGCGTTCGTTCGTGTTCTCTATCAGTATCTGAAAAATCACTCCTTGTGATCTGCTATCGCGTGCACCACGATGGCGTCAATAGGGCCATGGGGGATCATTCCTGGCCAGATTCATCTACTGCGGGGTTGAACGATGCGCGAGTCGGTTCAAGCTGAGGTCATGATGAGCTTCCTCGTCTCCGAGGAGCTCTCCTTCCGTATCCCGGTGGAGCTCCGTTACGAGGTGAGCGATCCGTATGCGATCCGGATGACCTTCCATCTGCCCGGCGACGCCCCCGTCACCTGGGCTTTCGGCCGTGAGCTGCTGCTCGACGGCCTCAACAGCCCCAGTGGTGACGGCGATGTGCACATCGGGCCGACCGAGCCCGAGGGGCTGTCCGATGTCCACATCCGGCTGCAGGTGGGAGCCGACCGTGCTCTCTTCCGGGCCGGTACGGCGCCGCTCGTGGCCTTCCTCGACCGGACGGACAAGCTCGTCCCGCTCGGCCAGGAGTGCACGCTGGGTGACTTCGAGGGCAACTTGGAAGAGGCGTTGGGGCGAATTCTGGCCGAGGAGCAGAACGCCGGCTGAGGAAGCCCGTGTCCACGGGCCTCCCGGCCGGTCGAACACAACACCTGCCGAACGGGTGAATCACTCTCCGTGTCCTGGTCGGGCCGGTGCCGGTCACTACGTCGTCCGCCGGCGGCGTCCCCTGCCGCTCCGCACGGGTGCCGAAGCTCCGGCTTCCGCGCCGAGCCCCGTGCGGTCCGCGGAGACGACCAGCGCCGCGAGTGCCGTGGTCACCGGAACCGAGGCGACCAGCCCGATGGAACCGACCAGGGTGCGCACGATCTCCTCCGCCACCAGTTCGCTGTTGGCCACCGTTCCCACACTGCTCTGGGCGATCGAGAACAGCAGCAGGAGCGGGAGCGCGGCGCCCGCATAGGCGAGCACCAGGGTGTTGACCACGGAGGCGATGTGATCGCGTCCGATTCTGATCCCTGCCCGGTAGAGCTTCTTCGCATTCATCGTCGGGTCCGCCTGATGAAGTTCCCAGACCGCCGACGTCTGGGTGACCGTCACGTCGTCGAGCACCCCCAGGGAACCGATGATGACGCCGGCCAGCAGCAGGCCGCTCATGTCGAGGTGCGGATACAGGCCGTGGATGAGGCCGGTGTTGTCGTCGGTGTTCCCGCTCAGGCTCGCCCAGCCGATGAAGAGCGAGCCGAGCAGCCCGATCAGCAGCAGGGAGATCAGGGTGCCGATGACGGCGACCGAGGTGCGGGCCGTCAGCCCGTGGCAGATGTAGAGCGCGATCAGCATGATGGCGCCGGCCCCGACGACCGCCACGAGCAGCGGATTCGAGCCCTGCAGGATGGCCGGGAGGATGAACAGGGTCAGCACGGCGAACGACAGGGCGAGCGCCACCAGCGCCATGACCCCGCGCATCCTGCCCACGAGCACCACCGCCAGCGCGAAGATCCCGGCCAGCAGCACCAGGGGGAACTTCCGGTTCACGTCCGTCACGGAGTACTGCAGGTCATGGGGCGCGTCGGGGGCGTACGCGACGACCACCCCCTGCCCTTCCCGTAGTTGACGGGGCGCGTCCGGCTGCACGACCTCGACGAACCTGCGCCCCTTGTCCTCGCCGGTCGTGACCTCGACGGTGGCCTTCTCGCAGAGGGCGGCGCCGTCGGACGGTTCACCCGTGGGCGGTGTGCTCTCGCCGCTGACCGGCACCTGGGAGGCGTTCACGTCCTTGCAGTCGACCTTGTCGATGTTCACCACCCTGCCCTGCTGGGTCTGCCGGTCGAAGCCGACACCTGTGCGCTCGTGCGCCGGCGCACCACCGGGCCAGAGCACCACGAGCCCGACCACGACGGCGGCGGCGAACGGGATCAGGACCGCGGCGATCACCTTGCGCAGCCGGGAGGAGACGGGCGCGGCCGGGCCATGGCTGTGCGCGTGGCTGTGCTGATGGCCCTGCGGTTCGGGGGAGAGATGAGGTGACGTCACCGGCCGATCATCGCAAGAAGACAAGGGCCCTCTGTTCAGCCGGCCGACCGGGACGCTAGCGTGGTGGCACCTTTGCACACGCGGGAGCTCGGAGCACCGGGCTGAGAGGGCGCTGATCTCCGTACGTCCGTACGGGACAGGCTGCGCCGACCGCCGAACCTGTTACCGGGTAATGCCGGCGTAGGGAGTAGGTCTCATGACCACATCGGACACACGCACGCCTGCCTCCGATCAGAACGACGAGGCCGGGAAGTCCATCGGATGGCACAAGGGATACGTCCAGGGGTCGCGCCCCGACCTCCGGGTGCCGGTCCGTCAGGTGCACCTCACCAACGGCAAGGACGTGACGCTGTACGACACCTCGGGGCCGTACACCGATCCCGGGGTCGACACCGACGTCCGCCGCGGTCTCGCGCCCCTGCGGGAGAACTGGATCATCGCCCGCGGTGACACCGAGGAGTACGCGGGCCGCCCCGCCCGGCCCGAGGACGACGGGCTGAAGCACACCTCGCCGCGCGGCGGACTGCGCAATCTGGACGCCGTCTTCCCCGGCCGCCCGCGCCGGCCCAGGCGCAGCCGGGACGGCCGGCCCGTCACTCAGCTCGCGTACGCCCGACGGGGTGATATCACCCGGGAGATGGAGTACGTCGCCCTGCGGGAGAACGTCGCGCCCGAGGTGGTGCGCGAGGAGATCGCCGCCGGCCGGGCCGTGCTCCCGGCCAACGTCAACCACCCCGAGATCGAGCCGATGATCATCGGCAAGCGGTTCCTGGTGAAGGTGAACGCCAACATCGGCAACTCCGCGGTCACGTCCTCGATCGAGGAGGAGGTGGACAAGATGACGTGGGCGACCCGGTGGGGCGCCGACACCGTCATGGACCTGTCCACCGGCCGCAACATCCACACCACCCGTGAGTGGGTCCTTCGCAACTCCCCCGTGCCGATCGGCACCGTCCCCCTCTACCAGGCCCTGGAGAAGGTCGACGGCAGGGCGGAGGAGCTGACCTGGGAGATCTACCAGGACACCGTCATCGAGCAGGCCGAGCAGGGCGTCGACTACATGACGGTCCACGCCGGCGTGCGCCTGCCGTACGTGCCGCTGACGGCCCGCCGCAAGACCGGCATCGTCTCCCGGGGCGGCTCGATCATGGCGGCGTGGTGCCTCGCGCACCACAAGGAGTCTTTCCTGTACGAGCACTTCGAGGAGCTCTGCGAGATCCTCGCCGCGTACGACGTGACGTACTCGCTCGGCGACGGGCTGCGCCCCGGCTCGATCGCGGACGCCAACGACGAGGCCCAGTTCGCCGAACTGCGCACGCTCGGCGAACTGAACACGGTCGCCAAGCGGTTCGGGGTGCAGACGATGATCGAGGGCCCGGGCCATGTCCCGATGCACAAGATCAAGGAGAACATCGATCTCCAGCAGGAGATCTGCGAGGAGGCGCCGTTCTACACGCTCGGTCCGCTGACCACGGATGTCGCGCCGGCGTACGACCACATCACCTCGGGCATCGGGGCCGCGATGATCGCCTGGTGGGGGACGGCGATGCTCTGCTACGTCACGCCCAAGGAGCACCTCGGCCTGCCCAACCGGGACGATGTGAAGACCGGGGTCATCACGTACAAGATCGCCGCCCATGCCGCCGACCTCGCCAAGGGGCATCCGGGAGCGCAGGAATGGGACGACGCGCTGTCGGACGCCCGCTTCGAGTTCCGCTGGGAGGACCAGTTCAACCTGGCCCTCGACCCGGACACGGCACGGGAGTTCCACGACGAGACGCTTCCCGCCGAGCCGGCGAAGACGGCGCACTTCTGCTCGATGTGCGGGCCGAAGTTCTGCTCGATGAAGATCAGCAGGAGCATCACCGAGCAGTTCGCCCCTGACCTGGTTCCTTCCGCATCGGACGAGGAGATCGAGGCGGGGATGCTGGAGAAGTCCAAGGAGTTCGCGGCGAGCGGGAAGCGGGTGTACCTGCCGCTGGCCGACTGAACCCGGCAGTGCCGAGGGCCCCGGCAGCCGCTGCCGGGGCCCTACCCTGCCGGACATGAGCGGGAACGAAGTGATCAGTGGAGTCGTCGGCGCGGTTCTCGGGATGCTGGCCGCACAGCCCTTACGGAGAGGCTGGAGCGGACTGCGGACCCGCTTCCCCGGTGCGGCGCTCCGGGGCGGGCCGCAGGAGGAGGAGTCCGGGTCCGCGTGGACGACGTTCTCGCTCGGCCCCCTGCGCACCCCCGCGCTGATCGTCGAAGGGGACGGCGAGGCGTCCATACCCGCCGAGGCCGTCCGCGTCGAGGTGCTCGACGAGGCGGTCGAACTGCCCGAGGAGATGGCCCGCTGGCGCACCGAGACCGAGGAGGACGCTGCCAGGGCCCGTGCGGAGGGCCGCACACCGCCGTGGAACGGGCCCCGGTACGCCGTCGCGTCGCTCGACGTCTCGCGTACCGCGCTCGACGAGCGGCCCGAGGTCCGTCTGCGGCTGCGCCCGACGGACTACTACACCTTTCTCGCGGCCCAGCAGCTCGACCGGCGCCTGGACGACGGGACCACGCCCCGCTCGCGCTATCTCGACCCGGACGGTCCGCTCGGGGCGCCCGCGTTCCTGCAGTGCAGTTTCGGCGTCAACGTCGCCGTGGTGACCGCCGACGACCAGCTGGTCGTGACCCGGCGCAGCGACCGGGTCCGGATGGCGCCGGGCGCCTGGAACTCCTCCGTCAACGAGGGACTGGCCGGCCCCATGGACTCCGCCGGCGGGAGCGCCCCCGACCTCTACGACGTGGCCCGCCGGGGCATGCGCGAGGAGTTGTCCGTCGAGCCCGGCGAGTACACGCTCGAACTGCTCGCCTTCGTGCTGGACGTCGGTAGACAGCAGTGGGGCGCCCACTTCTGCGCCCGGCTGACGGAGCTGACCCGCGACGAGCTGCGGGCGCGGATGAGCCGGGGGGTCGCGGACCGCTGGGAGGCGCAGACCATCGACTACGTGCCCTTCCGCCCTGCAGACGTGATCAGGTACCTGCTGAGTCCCGGCCGCGTGGAGCGCTGGGCCCCGGTCGCGCCGTCGCTCTTCCATCTCGCGCTGGTGCGTGTGCACGGGCGTGCGCCGGTCGAGAGAGCGGTGGCGCGGATCGTGCGGAGCGGATGACGGCGGCGCGGGCCCGGACGGCGGCCCCAATCAGTCCAGTTCGTGTTCGGGGCCGCCGAAGTCGGGGCTGGAGAAGTCCGGGCTGCTGAAGCTCGGCCGGGGCGCGGCCGCCGGGCCCTCGTCGGGACCGGCGAAGTCCGGCCTGCTGTAGCCGATCTTCGGCATGCGGTTGGCCGGACGGTACGGCGGCCGCACGGCGGGGGCGGTGCCGGGGTCGGCCAGCGCGTCCCGCAGGAAGGGCAGGATGCCCCGTTCCAGCAGGGCGTCCTCCCAGGCGTCCCTGGCCCGGGCCACGTCGTCGGGCAGCTCCTCGCCGGAGTCCCGGGCCGCCAGCGAGGTCGAGCCGTTGCGCAGGGCGGCGAGCAGGAGGCCGACGGCGGCGACGAGGATGGCCGCTGCGGTGGCCGCCGCGAAGAACCAGCCCGCGCCGATCATCGTCCTCGCGAACGCCGGGGGCGGGTCGAGCATCTTCAGGATGTAGCCGACCAGCAGGAAGATGACCGCCGCGGTGCCGGCCAGCACCGGTGCCAGGACCGTGACCACGGCTCCTATGCCGGCGCCGGATTCGGGCAGTTCGTCCGCCCCGGTCGCCCGGGCGCCGCGGTCCTGGACGGTGGCGCGCAGCTCGTCGCGGGCCTTCACGTAGTGCTCGTACTCGACGGCGGCCGCGGCGGTGATCAGCGCGACGGCGGCCATGGCCATGGTGCGCAGCTGGACCGGGTTGAGCCGTTCGCCGATGGCGGCCAGGTCCGGTCGTTCGTGGGCGTGACGCAGTGCGTCGTCGAGGATCCGCTCGTATGCGGGCCGGTCCTCGGTCAGCAGGTGCGGAGCGCTGTTCATGTGCATCCCCCGATGCTCCGTAGGGCCTGTATGCCCGCTGGGACCGGGCAGTTGGGCGGAAACGGAGGAGAGCCTGCTACTGATACGCCGATGGTAGAGCGCCCACGGCACGGGGTGACAGGGGGTTTCCGGAAATAGGCCCAGTGGTCGGCGTGGTCAGGTCAGGATGCGTCTTCCCCGGCGAACGTCAGACATGCAGCGGAAGTTGGACGACCAGTAGCTTTCCGGCCATGGTCACTCCGCCGTCCATGGCGATCGCGAGCCCGTCCGCGTACACATGGGGACCGTCGACCACGGGCCCGGCGCTGTCCTCGCCGTCCTCGGATCCGACCTCGCCGAGCAGATACGGAATGGGGCTGTGACCATGGACGACGCGCCGGCCGCCGTAGGCCGCCATCAGCTCCTGGACGGCCTGCGGACCCGACTCGTCGCGGAAGGCGAACCGCTTGGTGAGCTTGCGGAACAGGTCCCAGCACTCGTCGGCGTCGTTCCGCGTGAGAATGGCGTGCACCGTGTCGTTGACGTCCTCGATGGTGGAGCCGTAGTCGAGGTAGGCCGTCGTGTCCGAGTGCATCAGCAGATGCCCGTCCTCCTCGACGACCGCGTCGAGGCGGGACATCCACTGGAGGTGGACGTCCTGGAGGCGCTCCATGTCCGTCTTCTGGCCGCCGTTGAGCAGCCAGGCGGCCTGGAAGGTGGCGGTGCCTGCGCCGGAGTTCACCGGGGTGTCGCCGAACCGCTTGGCGCCGATGAGCAGCAGCTCGTGGTTGCCCATCAGGGCCTTGCAGTAGCCGCCGGCGGCTGCGGCCTCGGCGGACAGCCGCATCACGAGGTCGATGACGCCGATGCCGTCGGGGCCCCGGTCGGTGAAGTCGCCGAGGAACCAGAGGCGCGCGTTGCCCGCGGACCAGTTGCCCTCGGCGTCGATCAGGCCCTGTTCGGCGAGGGCGGCTACGAGCTCGTCCAGATAGCCGTGGACATCGCCGACGACGTACAGCGGGCCGGGGCCCGAGCCCGGGTCGGGCCGCGGCTCGGGCGCGGTCTGCGGCCGGTCGGGGCCGTCGATGGTGATGACGGGAAGATCGCGGGCCGTCGGGGTGTACCCCTCCAGCACCTCGCCCGCCGGGAAGGTGCTTCCCGGCAGCGGTGAAGCGGGCGGCGCAGGGGACTGCGCATAGGGCGGTACGCGGAAGTCGCGCAACGTCGCCGTCCGCACCACGGGTTCCTGACCGGCCCCCTGTGTCATCGACCCCTCCACCACCGTCGCGCCGTCGTACACCTGACGGGCCCTGCTGGTCGGGGTGGTCCGCGGTGTCGTGCGCCCATCATAGGAATGCGGATCGTGCTCTGTGACGCACCAGGGGTCGTGAATCCGTACGCATCCCAGGTTCATCGGTCGATTGGTCCCAATTGGGCTGATCAATCCCCTGCCGGAGAGCGCGGCGCGCTGACCGTGGTGCGGGGCGGACGGCGTTGCGAGGACGTCCGGACGATGAGTTCCGTCGGTATCACCTGTTCCACCGGGCCGTCCTGGTCGACGCCTTCGATGGCGTCGATGAGCAGTTGGACGACTGCCGTGCCGATTCTGCGCGGCTTGAGCGAGAGCGTGGTGATGGGTGGCTCGGTCGTCGCGTAGACGGTGGATTCGCTGCAGCAGACCAGTAAGAGGTCCTCGGGGACGCGCAGACCGTACCGGCGGGCGGCCGCGAGCAGATCCGTGCCGTTGGGGTCGAAGAGCCCGTAGACGGCGTCCGGGCGGTCCGGGCGGGCCAGCAGCCGGTCGGCGGCCACCGCGCCCGCGCACGGGTCGTGGGCGGGGTAGGACTCGTACACCGGGTCCTGGCCCACGCGCTCGCACCAGTGGAGGTAGGCGGTGGTGGAGAGCCGGGTGTACGTGTCGGTGGTGGTGCCGGTCAGCAGCCCGATACGGCGGGCCCCGGCGGCGGCGAGATGGTCGAGGAGGTCGAGCACGGCGGCCCGGTGGTCGTTGTCGACCCAGGCGGTGACCGGAAGGGTTCCGGCCGGCCGGCCGTCGGAGACGACGGGCAGGCCCTGGCGTACGAGTTCCGTGACGACCGGGTCCTGGTCGGAGGGGTCGATGACGACGGTGCCGTCGAGCGCGACATTCGACCAGACGTCGTGGCGTGAGGTGGCGGGCAGGATGACGAGGGCATAGCCGCGGGCGAGCGCGGCGGAGGTGGCCGCTCTGGCCATCTCGGCGAAGTACGCGAATTCTGTGAAGGTGAAAGGTTCATCCCCGTACGTCGTCACGGTCAGGCCGATCAGGCCGGACTTGCCGGTACGGAGCGTTCGGGCCGCGGCGGAAGGGCGGTAGCCCAGGCGCTCTGCGACCTCGCGGACATGGCGGCGAGTGGCGTCCGGGAGCCTGCCCTTGCCGTTGAGCGCGTCGGAGACGGTCGTGATGGAGACCCCGGCGGCGGCGGCCACATCCCGGATTCCTGCTCGTCCCTGCCTGCCGCCGCGCCGGGGGGTCTCCGTCCGGCTCACCTGGTGCTTCCCTGCTGCTGTCATGGCGAGCCGATAGTAGGGCTCGGGCAGGTACTTGGGCCGGTCGCATATGCACCCATTGACAGGCACGTTTCTGCATGATCATTAAGCCTCAAATGCCTTGTGAAGCAAGGGGGTTAGGGGCCAGAACCGTCATGTGTCATGCGCCGGGCCGGATGGGCCTGGCGTAAGGGCCATGTCTCGAAGAGGTCTCAACTCACCTCTTCGAGGGACGCGCGCCACGGCGCGTGCCACCGGCGCGCGCCAGAGCGGTGAGCGCTCCCCCTCATTCCGGGGCCCACCGGACGAATCATCGGTCCGGCCATTCGCAGTGGCGGCCAATCCTCATAAGGTGAGCAGTATTGATGTGTACGGACGGTCGAGGAGGACCTGCGGTGAGCGAGACGAGCCCCAAGCTGCGCGCCGAGCTGGACGGCGTTCCCGCCTATGTGCCGGGCAGGCCGGCCGCGGCGGCGGACGGACCGGCCGCGTTCAAGCTGTCCTCCAACGAGAATCCGTATCCCCCGCTGCCGGGGGTGATGGACTCCGCGCTGGCTGCGGCGGCGCACTTCAACCGCTACCCGGACATGGCCTGCACCGGCCTGATGAACGAGCTGTCCGAGCGTTTCGGTGTGCCCGTCTCGCATCTGGCCACCGGCACCGGCTCGGTCGGGGTGGCGCAGCAGCTGCTGCAGGCCACCTCGGGCCCGGGCGACGAGGTGATCTATGCCTGGCGCTCCTTCGAGGCGTACCCGATCATCACGCAGGTCAGCGGCGCGACCTCGGTGAAGGTGCCGCTGACCGACGGCGAGGTGCACGACCTGGACGCGATGGCGGACGCGATCACCGACCGCACCCGGCTGATCTTCGTCTGCAACCCGAACAACCCGACCGGCACCGTGGTGCGCCGGGCGGAGCTGGAACGGTTCCTCGACCGGGTGCCGGGGGACGTCCTCGTGGTGCTCGACGAGGCGTACAAGGAGTTCATCCGTGACACCGAGGTGCCCGACGGCATCGAGATCTACCGGGACCGGCCCAATGTGGCGGTGCTGCGGACCTTCTCCAAGGCCTACGGGCTCGCGGGGCTGCGGGTCGGCTTCGCGGTGGCCCACGAGCCGGTGGCGGCGGCGCTGCGCAAGACGGCGGTGCCGTTCGGTGTGAGCCAGCTCGCCCAGGACGCGGCCGTGGCCTCGCTCCGTGCCGAGGACGAACTCCTGGGCCGGGTGGGGTCCCTGGTGTGCGAGCGGCAGCGGGTGCAGGAGACGCTGCTGCGCCAGGGCTGGACGGTGCCGGAGTCCCAGGCCAACTTCGTCTGGCTGCGGCTGGGGGACCGTACCGCCGACTTCGCCGCGGTCTGCGAGAAGGCCGGTGTGGTGGTCAGGCCGTTCGCGGGCGAGGGCGTGCGGGTCACGATCGGTGAGGACGAGGCGAACGACCTGTTCCTGAAGGTGACGGAGTCCTACCGCAGGGAGCTGTAGCCCCCGGGAAGGCCTGCCGGGCCCCGTACCTCGTCCGCGAGGTACGGGGCCCGTTCGCATGCCCGCGCCGGGAGGGGTACCCCGCCGTGGATCCCGAAAGTCTGTGCGCCATAATTGCTTGTGAATGTGAACGCGTTCACAAGCGTGTCCTGCTTCATCCCGTGATCCGTCGGATTTAAAGGACAAACTGCCGGTGCAACGACGGCGACGTAAGGAGAAGACGACGTGGAGCTAGCTCTGGCGCCGGAGACCCTGGCGCGATGGCAGTTCGGAACGACCACCGTCTACCACTTCCTCTTCGTTCCCCTGACGATCTCTCTCGCCGCGCTCACCGCCGGCCTGCAGACCGCCTGGGTGCGGACGGACAACGAGAAGTACCTCAGGGCCACCAAGTTCTGGGGAAAACTCTTCCTGATCAACATCGCCATGGGTGTCGTCACCGGCATCGTGCAGGAGTTCCAGTTCGGCATGAACTGGTCCGACTACTCGCGGTTCGTCGGTGACATCTTCGGCGCACCCCTCGCGTTCGAGGCGCTGATTGCCTTCTTCTTCGAGTCCACCTTCATCGGGCTGTGGATCTTCGGCTGGGACAAGCTGCCGAAGAAGATCCACCTCGCCTGCATCTGGATGGTCTCGATCGGCACCATCCTCTCCGCCTACTTCATCCTGGCGGCCAACTCCTGGATGCAGCACCCGGTCGGCTACCGGATCAACAAGGACCGCGGGCGCGCCGAGCTCACCGACTTCTGGCATGTGCTGACCCAGAACACCGCGCTCACCCAGTTCTTCCACACCATCACGGCGGCCTTCCTGGTCGGCGGCGCGTTCATGGTCGGCATCGCTGCCTTCCACCTGGCCCGCAAGAAGCACATCCCGGTGATGCGGACCTCGCTGCGGCTGGGGCTGATCACCGTGGTGGTCGCCGGTCTGCTCACGGCCATCAGCGGGGACCAGCTCGGCAAGGTCATGTTCAAGCAGCAGCCGATGAAGATGGCGGCGGCCGAGGCGCTGTGGGACGGACAGAACTCCGCACCCTTCTCGATCTTCGCGTACGGCGATGTCAGCAAGGGCCACAACTCCGTCGAGATCTCGATCCCCGGGATACTGTCCTTCCTCGCCGACGACGACTTCCACTCGTACGTCCCCGGCATCAACGACATCAACAAGGCCGAGCAGGAGCGCTTCGGGCCCGGCGACTACCGCCCCAACATCCCCGTGGCCTTCTGGAGCTTCCGGTGGATGATCGGCTTCGGCATGGCGTCCTTCGCCCTCGGAATCCTCGGACTGTGGCTCACCCGGAAGAAGTTCATGCTGCCACCGGGGATGCGCACCGGTGAGGACGAAGTGCCGCACCTGGTCCTGTTCAAGAACAAGGCGCTGAGCCCCAGGATCGCCCGGTGGTACTGGATCGTCGCCCTGTGGACCCTGCTCTTCCCGCTGATCGCCAACTCCTGGGGCTGGATCTTCACCGAGATGGGCCGCCAGCCCTGGGTCGTGTACGGGGTGCTGCAGACCCGCGACGCGGTCTCCCCCGGCGTCTCGCAGGGCGAGGTGCTCACCTCGCTGATCCTGTTCACGCTGCTCTACGCGGCGCTCGCCGTGATCGAGGTCAAGCTGCTCGTGAAGTACATCAAGGCCGGGCCTCCGGAGCTCACGGACGACGACCTGAACCCGCCCACCCGGATCGGCGGCGACCGTGACGACGCCGACCGGCCCATGGCCTTCTCCTACTGAGAGCACAGGAGCCGAGAGATGGAACTTCACGACGTCTGGTTCGTGCTCATCGCCGTCCTCTGGGCCGGCTACTTCTTCCTGGAGGGATTCGACTTCGGCATCGGGGTCCTCACCAAGCTGCTGGCCCGTGACCGCACGGAACGGCGGGTCCTGATCAATACGATCGGGCCCGTCTGGGACGGCAACGAGGTCTGGCTGCTCACCGCCGGCGGAGCGACCTTCGCCGCGTTCCCCGAGTGGTACGCCACGCTGTTCTCCGGCTTCTATCTGCCGCTGCTGATCATCCTGCTCTGCCTGATCGTGCGGGGGGTTGCCTTCGAGTACCGGGCGAAGCGGCCCGAGGAGAAGTGGCAGACCAACTGGGAGAACGCGATCTTCTGGACCTCGCTGATCCCCGCCCTGCTCTGGGGCGTGGCCTTCGGGAACATCGTGCGCGGCGTGAAGATCGACGCCGACATGGAGTACGTGGGGAACTTCTGGGACCTGCTCAACCCGTACGCGATCCTCGGCGGGCTGGTCACGCTCTCCCTGTTCACCTTCCACGGTGCGGTGTTCGCCGGTCTGAAAACGGCCGGGGACATCCGGGTCAGGGCGCGCAGGCTCGCCCTGAAGCTGGGCGCGGCCGGTGCGGTGCTCGCGCTCGGCTTCCTGATCTGGACCCAGGTGGCCCACGGCGACGGCTGGAGCCTGATCGCGATGATCATCGCCGCGGTGGCGCTGGTCGCCGCGATCGGTGCCATCGCGGCGGGGCGCGAGGGCTGGTCCTTCGCCTTCTCCGGCGTGACGATCGCGGCCGCGGTCGCCATGTTGTTCCTGACGCTCTTCCCGAACGTCATGCCGTCGTCGCTGAACGACGACTGGAGCCTCACGGTCACCAACGCCTCGTCCAGCCCGTACACGCTGAAGATCATGACCTGGTGTGCCGGGATCGCCACTCCGGTCGTGCTGCTCTACCAGGGCTGGACGTACTGGGTGTTCCGCAAGCGCATCGGTACCCAGCACATCGCCGACGCGCACTGAACGCAGTGAGTGCCTTGACCGAGCCGAGCCCCCTGGGGTGTTTCACGTGAAACCGATCGATCCGCGTCTGCTCCGCCACGCCCGTGCCACCCGCCTCTTCCTGGTCGCCGTGGTGGTACTCGGACTGGCCGGGGCGGCGCTGGTCATCGCCCAGGCCATGCTCGTGGCCGAGGTGGTGGTGGGCGGTTTCGAGGACGGGCTCACCGCATCGGGGCTGCGCACCCCGCTCCTGCTGCTCGCCGGGGTCGCGCTCGGCCGGGCCCTGGTGTCCTGGCTCACCGAGCTGGCCGCCTACCGGGCCGGCGCGGCCGTCAAGTCCGAGCTGCGCCGACGGCTGCTCGACCGGGCGGCGGCGCTGGGCCCCGACTGGCTGAGCGGACAGCGCACCGGCTCGCTGGTCACCCTGGCCACCCGGGGGATCGACGCACTCGACGACTACTTCGCGCGCTACCTGCCACAGCTCGGCCTCGCGGTGGTGGTGCCGGTGGCCGTCCTCGCCAGGGTCGTCACCGAGGACTGGATCTCCGCGGCGATCATCGTCGTGACCCTGCCCCTCATCCCTCTCTTCATGATCCTGATCGGCTGGGCGACCCAGTCACGGATGGACCGTCAGTGGCTGCTGCTCTCACGGCTCTCGGGGCACTTCCTGGACGTCGTCGCCGGACTGCCGACGCTGAAGGTCTTCGGCCGGGCCAAGGCCCAGGCCGAGTCCATCCGCACCATCACCTCGCAGTACCGGCGCGCCACCCTGCGCACCCTGCGTATCGCCTTCCTGTCGTCGTTCGCTCTGGAACTCCTGGCGACGCTCTCGGTGGCGCTGGTCGCCGTCACCATCGGCATGCGGCTGGTGCACGGCGAACTCGACCTCTACACCGGACTGGTGGTGCTGATCCTCGCGCCCGAGGCCTATCTGCCGATCCGGCAGGTGGGGGCGCAGTACCACGCCGCCGCCGAAGGGATCGCGGCGGCGGAGGAGATCTTCGCCGTCCTGGAGACCGAGCCGCGCACGGCCGGTACGCGGGAGGTGCCCGCGTCGCTGCGGCTGGAGCTGGACGGGGTGACCGTCCGGCACACGGGGCGCGCCGAGCCCTCGCTCGCGGCGGCCTCGCTCGTGGTGGACGAGGGGGAGACCGTGGCCCTCGTCGGCCCGAGCGGCGTCGGCAAGTCCACCCTGCTGAACGTGGTGCTCGGCTTCGCCGCACCCGACGAGGGGCGGGTGAGCGTCGGCGGGACCGACCTGGCCGACCTCTCCCCCGCACGCTGGCGCGAGCAGATCGCCTGGGTGCCGCAGCACCCCCATCTCTTCGCGGGCACCATCGCGGAGAACGTCCGGCTGGCCCGGCCCGCCGCGGACGACAGCGCCGTGACGGCGGCGCTGCGGGACGCGGGGGCGTACGACTTCGTGGCACAACTGCCGGACCGCGAGCGCACTCACCTCGGTGAGGACGGCGCCGGGCTCTCCGCCGGGCAGCGCCAGCGCCTCGCGCTCGCCCGCGCCTTCCTCGCCGACCGGCCTCTGCTGCTGCTCGACGAACCGACCGCGAGCCTGGACGGCGAGACGGAGGCGGGCATCGTCGAGGCGGTACGGAGACTGGCCGCAGGCCGGACCGTGCTGCTCGTGGTGCACCGGCCGGCGCTGCTGGCGGTCGCCGACCGGGTGGTGACCCTGGCCCCGGCGGACGGACCCGCCGGGGAGGCGGCGGCCGTCATGGTGCCGCGCCCGGCCGTCGCACCCGACGACACCCCCCGCACCGAGGAGGTGCACGAGCCGGAGGTGCTGCGGGACACCCCGGCCCGGACCGGCCATGTGCTCGCCCGGGTCAGGGAGGCGGCAGGGGCCCAGCGCGGCCGGCTGGCGCTCGCCCTGCTGCTGGGCAGCCTCGCGCTGGGCTCGGCCGTCGGGCTGATGGCGGTCTCCGGCTGGCTGATCTCCCGGGCGTCCGAGCAGCCCCCGGTGCTCTATCTGATGGTCGCGGTCACGGCGACCCGCGCCTTCGGCATCGGACGGGCGGTCTTCCGCTATGCCGAGCGCCTCGTCTCGCACGACGCGGTACTCAGGATGCTCGCCGAGCTGCGGGTGGCCGTCTACCGCAGCCTGGAGCGCATCGCGCCGGCCGGGCTGCGCCGGACCCGGCGGGGGGATCTGCTCTCGCGGCTGGTCGCGGATGTGGACGCGTTGCAGGACTACTGGCTGCGGTGGCTGCTGCCCGCCGGAACCGCGCTCGTCGTGGGGGCCGCCACCATCGGGTTCACCGCCTGGCTGCTGCCCGGGGCGGGCCTGGTGCTGGCCGCCGGGCTGCTGCTGGCCGGAGTGGGCGTTCCGCTCGTCAGCGGCGCCGGCGCCCGGCACACGGAACAGCGGCTGGCGCCCGCACGGGCCGAGCTGGCTACCCGGATCACCGATCTGCTCGGCGGGACCGCCGAACTGACCGTCGCTGGCGCCCTGCCGGGGCGCTCGGCACGGACCCGCGAGGCCGACGGCGTGCTGACCAAGATCGCCGCCCACGCGGCCACCGCGACCGCGCTCGGCGGCGGCCTCACCGCCCTGATCGGCGGTCTCACCGTGGTCGCCGCCGCACTCGTCGCCCTGCCCGCCGTGGCCGACGGCCGGCTGGCCGGCGTGGAACTCGCCGTCGTCGTCCTCACCCCGCTGGCCGCCTTCGAAGCGGTGACCGGCCTGCCGCTCGCCGTCCAGTACCGCGGGCGGGTCAAGCGGAGCGCCGAGCGCGTGTACGAGGTGCTGGACGCCCCGGTGCCGGTCCAGGAGCCCGCCGCCCCGGCCGAGGCGCCCGCGACTGCCTTCCCGCTGGAGGTGAGGGGGCTCTCGGCCCGATACGCGGGAGCCGCGCACGACGCGCTGGACTCCGTGGACCTCGCACTGGAGGCGGGGCGCCGGATCGCGGTGGTGGGCCCGTCCGGTTCCGGGAAGACCACCCTCGCCCAGGTCCTGCTCCGCTTCCTGGACGCGCGGGCGGGGACGTACCGCATCGGCGGGGTCGAGGCGGCCGCGCTGGAGAGCGACACGGTCCGCCGGTTCGTCGGGCTGTGCGCCCAGGACGCCCACATCTTCGACAGCTCCATCCGGGAGAACCTGCGGCTGGCCCGGACCGGCGCGAGCGACGCCGATCTGCGTGACGCCCTCGCCAGGGCCCGGCTGCTCGACTGGGCCGAGGGGCTGCCGGACGGCCTGGACACGCTGGTCGGCGAGCACGGCGCCCGCCTCTCGGGCGGTCAGCGCCAACGGCTCGCGCTGGCCCGGGCGCTGCTCGCGGACTTTCCCGTCCTCGTGCTGGACGAGCCGGCCGAGCACCTCGACCTCCCGACCGCCGACGCCCTGACCACGGACCTGCTGGCGGCCACCCGGGGGCGTGCGACGGTACTGATCACCCATCGGCTCGCCGGGCTGGAAGCCGTCGACGAGGTGGTGGTCCTGGAGGCCGGCCGGGTCGTGCAGCGCGGTCCGTACGCCGCGCTCGCCTCGGTGGACGGGCCGCTGAGCCGGATGCTCGCGCGGGAACGGGAGAGTGCGGGGGCCCCGGCCCTGGGCGCACAGGTCTGAGGCGGTCCGTCGCTCCCGGCCCACCAATCTCGACTTTCCGCAACAAAAGGTACTTACTACTCTCTGGGTATGTCAGAGCCTGCCCGGAAGCATCCGAAGGACGAGACTCCGAAGGACGAGCCGCGGCGCCCGACGACGTCCCCCGGCACCCCGGCGGACGCGCTCGACGCGGCGACGGAGGCGACGCGCAGCCTGCGGGGCCTGTCCACCGAACTCACCGCCAGGGTGCCGCGGCTGCTGGAGGCCATGCGCTCCGTCGGCACAGGGCTCGAACTGCACTCCACGCTCGACCGGATCTGCGAGACGGCCGCCGAACTGGCCCACTCCCGGTATGCCGCGATCGGTGTCGTGGACGCGGAGGGCAAGGGGCTCTCCGACTTCGTCACCTACGGCGTCCCGGACTCCGTGGCGCGCGAGATCGGCCGCCGCCCGGACGGCCACCGGGGACTGCTCGGCGCCCTCATCCACGACCCGCGCCCCGTGCGGCTCGCCGATCTCACGGCCGATCCCAGATTCGCCGGATTCCCGCCGGGCCACCCCCCGATGCGCACGTTCCTCGGGGTACCGATCAGGGTCCAGGGCGAGATCTTCGGCAATCTGTATCTGGCCGGGAAGGACGGCGGGGGCGAGTTCAACGACTACGACCTGCACCTGGTGCGGGTGCTGGCCACCGAGGCCGGGATCGCGATCGGCAACGCCCGGCTGTACGAGGCGGCCCGGCAGCGCGAACGGTGGATCGACGGCTCGGTCGCCGTCACCACCGCACTGCTCTCCGGCGGGGACGCCGACGACGCGCTCTCGGTCGTCGCCGAGCAGGCCCGCAGGCTCGCCGGTTCCGCAGCCGGGATCGTGCTGCTGCCGGCCGAGGGCGGCGGCCTGGAGATCGTCGCCGTGTCCGCCGACGACCCGACGGCCTCGCTGGGGGTGATCATCCCGGCACAGAGCCCGGTGGTGGGGATGCTGCTGGGCGGTGAGGCGGTCTTCGTCGACGACTCGGCCACCGACTCCCGCATGATCACGAGGCTGGCGGACCGGTTCGGCCCGAGCATGCTGCTCCCGCTGCACAGCGGGGGCCGGGTGCTCGGCGCGCTCGCCACCCCGCGGGCCCGGGGCGGCAGGCCGTTCACGGAGACGGAGCGGACCCTGGCCACGCAGTTCGCCTCGCAGGCCGCGCTGGCGCTGATGATGGCCGAGGCGCAGCGGGACCGGGAACGGCTGGCGGTGTACGAGGACCGCGACCGGATCGCCCGGGACCTGCACGACCTGGTCATCCAACGGCTGTTCGCCACCGGAATGATGCTGGAGAGCGCCCAGCGCCGCTCGGAGGTGCCGGAGGTGCAGACCGGGGTGGGCCGGGCGGTCGACGAGCTGGACGTGACGATCCAGGAGATCCGTACCGCGATCTTCGCGCTCCAGCAGGAGCCGGCCGAGGCTCCGTCCGGTCTGCGCACCCGGGTCCTGCGCGAGATCAACATGGTGGCGGTCCCGCTGGGCTTCAAACCGTCCCACCGCTTCGTCGGTGCGATCGACTCGCTGGTCGGGGAGCTGACGGGCAAGAACCTGATCGCGGCGCTGCGGGAGGCGTTGTCCAACGCCTTCCGGCACGCGGGCGCGGCCCGTATCGAGGTGGTCGTGGACGCGACGGCCACGCTCCCCGACGGGCGGGACGCGGTACGCCTCTCGGTCGCCGACGACGGGGTGGGCATCCCGGCGGGCGGCCGGCGCAGCGGGCTGCGGAACCTGGCCCGCCGGGCGGAGTCGCTCGGCGGGGCCAGCTGGTTCGGTCCCGGCATCGGGGAGGACGGAGGCGGAACGACGGTGGTGTGGCAGGCGCCGCTCTGACCGCCCGGTGCCCGGGGTCCGCCGGCTCAGTACCCGGCGAGGGGCCGGGCGCGCTCGGCGAGGATCCGTTCGATGACGACGGCGACCCCGTCCTCGTTGTTCGTGACCGTACGTCCGGAGGCAGCCGCGAAGGCGGCCGGGTGGGCGTTGCCCATCGCGTACGAGGTGCCCGCCCAGCTCAGCATCTCCACGTCGTTCGGCATGTCACCGAAGGCGACCACCTCGGCGGCGGTGATGCCGCGCTCGGCGCAGCACAGCTCCAGCGTGCTGGCCTTGGAGACGCCCGCGCCGCTGACCTCCAGGAGGGCGGTGGGGCTGGAGCGGGTGATGCAGGCTCGGTCACCGGCGGCCGTGCGGGCCAGGGTGAGGAAGTCGTCCGGGTCGAGCGCGCCGTGGCGGGCGAGGAGCTTCAGCACCGGCGCACCGGCGCCCGCCGTCTCCTCGTGGAGCAGCTTCTCCGCGACGGCCACGGTGGCACCCGGGTCGAGGTGGAAGGGCGGATAGGCGGGCTCGTAGTGGATGCCGGTGGCCAGTTCGACGGCGAACGAGGTGCCGGGGGCGGCGGCGCGCAGCGTGCGCACGACGTCGACGGCGGTCGGCCGCTCCAGGGCCCGGATCTTCAGCAGGGCGCCGCCGGCGTGCAGATCGGCGACGGCGGCCCCGTTGGCGCAGATCGCCAGCCCGTGGCCGTGGACGTGGTCGCTGACGACGTCCATCCAGCGGGCCGGGCGGCCGGTGACGAAGAAGACCTCGATGCCCGCCTCCTCGGCGGCGGCGAGCGCGGCGACCGTACGGTCCGACACGGTCTTGTCGTCGCGCAGGAGGGTGCCGTCCAGATCGGTGGCGATCAGCCGGGGAGCGACAGGAACGGGCGGTTCGTTAGACGAGGTCACGGCCCCATTCTCCCGTACAGGGGTGCACGGGCGTGCGCAGGGGCGCACATCTGAGTGCGCGCGCCGCTGAGCTGGGGAACATTCCTCCGGCATATGCCGACGGATTCGGGGTCGCCCCGCGGTCCCCGCCCGGCCCGCCGGCCGCCGGGCCGCCCCCGTCACGGCCCCCTCGACGCCCCCGCCCGGCTCCTGTGACGCACCTCTTCAACTCTGCTGCCGTCCGGGATATTTGGGGGGAAAGGTGTGGTGCATCCATACCGCCGTAAACTCTGGTCCATGAGCACCACGCCGCGCCTCAGTACCGTGATCCTGCCCGTCCGCCCCTGGAACGAGGGCGGGCGCTCCGCCTGGCAGCGCGCCGAGGAGCTGGGGCTGCACGCCGCGTACACCTACGACCACCTCGCCTGGCGGGCGTTCCGCGACGGGCCGTGGTTCGGGGCGCTGCCCACGCTGACGGCGGCCGCCTGCGTCACCTCGCGGCTGCGCCTGGGCACGCTGGTGACCTCGCCGAACTTCCGGCACCCGGTCACCCTCGCCAAGGAGCTGATCTCACTCGACGACATCTCCGGCGGCCGCGTCACGCTGGGGATCGGGGCCGGTGGGAACGGCTTCGACGCCTCGACCCTCCTGCGGAGCGACGAGGAGCCGTGGACCCCGCGTCTGCGTGCCGACCACTTCGGCGAGTTCGTCCCGCTGCTGGACGGGCTGCTGCGTGAGCCGGCGGGAATGACGTACGAGGGCACGTTCTACTCGGCCACCGAGGCGCGGAACCTTCCGGGGTGCGTCCAGCGGCCGCGTCTGCCGTTCGCCGTCGCCGCCACCGGGCCGCGCGGGTTCGGGGTCGCCGCCCGGTACGGGCAGGCCTGGGTGACCACGGGGGACCCGAAGCTGTACGAGGCGGGTAGCCCGGCGGAGTCGCTCGAAGCGCTCCGGGGGCAGATGGCCAGGCTGGGCCGGGCCTGCGCCGAGAACGACCGGGACGTGGACGAGCTGGACAAGATCCTGCTCACCGGCTTCACGCCCGACTTCAACCCGGACCTCGCCGGGGGCCGGAGCCGTCCGTTCGACTCCGTGGACGCGTTCGTGGACTTCGTGGGCCGGCATGCGGAGCTGGGATTCACGGAGATCGTGATCCATGCCCCGGTGCCCGCCGACGGTCCGGAGTTCGCCGCCGCGGTGGCGGACGAGAAGCTCTTCGAGGAGATCGTGACACAGGCTCCCGCGCAGCTCGCCGGCTAGCGGGCAGCCCTGTGGAGGGGTGCTGAGCCGCGCCTTCCCGGGTCAGCCGGGCAGTCGCAGGAACGCGGGGGGTACGGCCGCGGTGAGCCAGACCCCGTTGGCGCTGACGCAGAACGTGTGGCCCGCGCGGTGCATCGCCCCGGCGTCCACGGACAGGACGACGGGCCGGCCGCGCCGGGCCCCGACACGGGTCGCCGTCTCACGGTCGGTCGAGAGATGGACATGGGTCCGGTTCATCGGACGCAGCCCCTCGGCGCGGATCGCTTCCAGGGACCGGCCCACCGTGCCGTGGTAGAGGTACGCAGGCGGCTCGGCCGGGGGCAGGTCCAGATCCACGTCGACGGAGTGTCCCTGGCTCGCCCGGATGCGGTCGCCGTCGATCGCGAAGCGCTGCTTGTCGTTGGAGGCGACGACCTGATCGAGCTCGGCGCGGGTGAGCGGGAAATGATGGCGGGCCGTCGCCTCAAGGAGCTCGGCGATCGGCACCCAGCCGTGGGCGTCGAGCGCGAGCCCGATCCGCTCGGGCTGATGCCGCAGGTGTTTCGAGAGGTACTTGGACACCTTGACGGTGCGTCTTTCGTCCATCCGTCCAGCGTGCTCCGGGTGCTCCGTCGGCGCATCCGGATTTTGCTCAGGATTCATCCGGGCATTTTTCGCTCACAGGTTTGATCCACAGCCAACTCCAGTTATCCACAGGCAATTTGATGATTCTGTGGACAACGAGCTTGTGAATTAACCCTTTTGATCAAGTTCTTTACGATAACGGTCTGATGAGGCAAGTGTGTCCAATGTCCTTGTCTGCACCTCGCGTTCGGCGGCAGCCGCGATGAACGCGCCCGTGTTCTCGCGGCCAACCAGCCGTTGCACCGCCGCGATTGTGCCGAACGGCAGGGCGACCGAGACCGGAGGCGGGGTGGCCGACTCCGGTGTGAACGGGCCTTCGGTCGCGAGATGGTGCTCCAGATGGCGAGTGGCGAACGTCCGCATCGCCCGCGCCAGTTCGGCATCGACCGTCTGCTGGGCGAGCGGCCGGAGCCGCCGCACCATTGAGGCCGCCTCGGCCGCGTCCGCGTCGGTGGGCGGCCGATGCCCCAGATAGCGCGCGAAGACGTGCTCGGTGGTGAACTCCAGGAACCGGGAAGCTATCTGCTCGACCTGACCGCGAAGTTCCCTGAGATGACCGGAGATTGCGGACAGGGGCACGCCCGCCGCGTACAACTCGACCGCCACCGCCAGCTCTTGCGGGCTCGGCACCAGGAATTCGTCCGTGCTCCCGGGGATCCGTTCGAGCACACCGAGGTCCACCGCCTCGGCAACAGCCTGCTCGTCGGAGGTGCCGCCGAACTTCTGGTTCAGCTCGGCTCGGGTGATCCGGTCGGCACGCTCGTCGGTCCACGGCCCGTGCACCTCCGCGACCAGTCCGAGGACCCCGCCGAGCCCGCGTCCCGTGTCCCACGCCTCCAGCAACTCCTTGATGCTGGCCAGGGTGTAGCCCCGGTCGAGCAGGTCCGCGATCTGCCGGAGCCGGGCGAGATGGGTGTCCCGGTACACATTGGCGCGGCCCCGGCGCTCCGGGGTCGGCAGCAGTCCGCGGTCCTGGTAGGCGCGGATCGTCCGGACCGTGGCCCCGCTGGCGTGCGCCAGGTCCTCGATCCGGTACTCCGCCGCCGCCCGCCCGGCTACGGGTGACGGCCCCGTACCGCTCACAGCGGCGGCTTCAGCCGGGCGACCCCGCGCAGCACGCCCGGACTGAGCCGGGACAGGAAGCGCGCCGCATGGGACTCCGGCGTCACCGGGACCACGGCCTGGTTGCGCACCACCGCCCTGAGGATCGCCTCGGCGACCTTCTCCGGCGGATAGTTGCGGACGCCGTACAGCTTGCTGGTCCTCTTCTGGAGCCGCTTCTCCTCCGCCGCGTCCGCCCCGGCGAAACGCGTGGTCGCGGTGATGTTCGTGTTGACGATGCCGGGGCAGATCGCGCTGACCCCGATCGACTTCTCGGCCAGCTCGGCACGCAGGCATTCGCTGAGCATCAGCACGGCGGCCTTCGACGTGCTGTACGCGGGCAGTGCACGGGACGGCTGATAGGCGGCGGCGGAGGCGGTGTTGACGATATGGCCGCCCTGGCCGCGCTCGGCCATCTGCTTGCCGAAGAGCCGGCAGCCGTGGATGACCCCCCAGAGATTGACGTCGAGGACGTTCTTCCAGTCCTCGGAGCTGGTCTCCAGGAACGAGCCGGAGAGCCCGATACCGGCGTTGTTGACCAGCACGTCGACCACGCCGTACTCGGTGGCGACCTTCTCGGCGAGCTTCTCCATGGCCTGCTCGTCGCTGACGTCGACCGTCTCCGCCCAGGCGGCGGGGGCACCGATCAGCCGGGCCAGTTCCGCCGTCCTCGCGGCCCCCTCCGCATCCCGGTCGACGGCCACCACACGCGCCCCCGCCTCGGCGAAGGCGAACACCGTGGCCCGGCCGATGCCCCCGGCGGCGCCCGTCACCAGGACCAGCTGTCCGCCGAACCGCTCGGCATGGGCCCCCTTCGGCGCGGTGTCGTGCACCGGGACGCCGCCCTGCCGTGCCGACTCGGCCGAAGCGGCGAACTCGGCTATCCAGGAAGCCAGCTGGTCCGGCCTGGTGCGCGGCACCCAGTGCTTGGCCGGCAGCGAGCGCCGGGTCAGCTGGGGGACCCAGGCGTCGAGTTCGTCGTAGAGCTGTTCCGAGAGGAAGATGTCGCCGGTCGGTGTGATCAGCTGGACCGGCACATGCGCGAAGGCGTCGGCGCGCGGCCTGCGCAGCCGGGAGCGGACGTTGTCACGGTAGAGCCAGGCGCCGCGCGCCGCGTCGTCGGGCAGTGACGGCGTCGGGTAGTCGCCCCGGGGCACCTTCTCCAGACGCTCCAGGATTCCCGGCCACCGCTTGCCGAGCGGGCCGCGCCAGGCGAGCTCCGGCAGCACCGGGGTGTGCAGCATGTAGACGTACCAGGACTTGGCGCCCTGGCCCAGGAGCTGGCCCACCCGGCGCGGAGTGGGCCGGGACATCCGCCGCTTGATCCAGTGGCCGAAGTGGTCCAGGGACGGGCCGGACATCGACGTGAACGAGGCGATCCGGCCCTCGGTGCGGCTGACCGTCGCGAACTCCCAGGACTGCACCGAACCCCAGTCGTGACCGACCAGGTGCACCGGACGGTCCGGGCTCACGGCGTCGGCGACCGCGAGGAAGTCGTCGGTCAGCTTCTCCAGCGTGAAGCCGCCGCGCAGCGGCACGGGCGCCGTCGACCTGCCGTGCCCGCGCACGTCGTACAGCACGACATGCCACTCCTCGGCGAGCTGCTCCGCGACCTCGGTCCAGACCTCCTTGCTGTCCGGATACCCGTGGACGAGCAGGATGGTCGGGCGCGTCACGTCCCCCAGCTCGACGACGCACAGGTCGATACCGCCCGTGGACACCCGGCGCTCGCGCGCCCCCGGCAGATTCAGCAGACTCACGCCGCCACCCTTTCCTCGGCCCAGCGCCGCACATGCGGCAGATCGTCGTCCAGCCAGAAGGCACTCTGCTCGGGGTCCCGGGAGTCGGTGACCACCAGGATCTCCTCGAACTTGGCGCCCGTGCCCCGGAATCCGAGATGGGGCTCGACCGCCCACAGGCCCGGCTGCGGGGGGTGGTCGGAGAAGCGGTACGGACTCCACAGCGGCGACCAGCCCTCCCGGTGGCCGTGCACCGCGTCGCTCAGGAGGCCCTTGAGCGACTGCGTACCGAAGCCGAACACGTGGGGCGACCAACGCCGTTCGGCGACGCGGTCGACCTTGTGGGCGATGACGCCGAAGGGGTAGGCGCGGTGCCGGTTGGCGTAGCCCTGCCTGATCATCAGGCGTTCGACGTCCTCGTAGATCTCGCGCAGCGGGCGCCGCTCGCGCACCTCGCTCAGGATCAGGGCCCGGTGGGCCTCCAGATCGGCGAGCAGCCGGTCGTGCAGCGGATTGAGCCCGAGGCAGCCCGAGTATCCGATGTCCGCGGTGAATCCCTTGTACACCGGGGCCATGTCGAGGATGAACGGCATCCCCGGCTCCAGCCTGCGGTCCGTCGGGAAGAACTGCAGCGGCACCTTGAACCCGGTGAACGCCGTGCGGTCCCCGAACCAGGCGAACGGGAGATGAAACCAGTCCCGCACCCCGCGCTCGCGCAGCCACTCGCGCTGCATCCGGGCGGCCTCCCGCTCCGTCACACCCGGCTTCAGCCGGGCGGCGACCGCCTCCGCGCAGGCGTAGGCGAGGCGTTGCACCTCTCTGAACCCCTTGAGCTCAGAGGCCCGTTCGTCCTTCACTCGCGAGGCCATGCCACCGTCCGTTCCCTGCCGTGTGCGGTACGTGCCCGTAACGTGACACTGATGAATGTGACAATGTCCGGCGGCTACGTCAAGGGGTGTGCGTGACCTGTGGAAAACGGAGCGCCCCGTCTGTGGAGAACTCCGGGACGGCTGCGGCACCGCGCCGCCCGGGCCGCGGTACTCCTCGGTGGGGGCCCCTTACGGGTCCCGTACATCTGGAGTCTGACGTGAATCCAGCCGCCAGGTCTGACGACCGGTGTGGCCCGCGCCACTACCGTCGTTGTTGTGACAGTCATCGCGACCGAAAGCCTGAGCAAGCGGTTCCCCAGGGTGACCGCGCTTGACCGGCTCTCCTTGGACATCGGCCCCGGCGTGACCGGGCTCGTTGGCTCCAACGGGGCCGGCAAGTCCACGTTGATCAAGATCCTGCTGGGTCTGTCTCCCGCGACCGAGGGCCGGGCAGCGGTGCTCGGGCTCGACGTCGCGACGAGCGGCGCCGCCATCCGGGAACGGGTCGGCTACATGCCCGAGCACGACTGCCTGCCGCCCGACGTCTCGGCCACCGAGTTCGTCGTCCACATGGCGCGGATGTCCGGGCTGCCCCCGACCGCCGCACGCGAGCGCACCGCGGACACACTGCGCCACGTCGGCCTGTACGAGGAGCGCTACCGCCCCATCGGCGGCTACTCCACGGGCATGAAGCAGCGCGTGAAGCTGGCCCAGGCACTCGTCCACGACCCGCAGCTGGTGCTGCTCGACGAGCCGACCAACGGCCTCGACCCGGTCGGCCGCGACGAGATGCTCGGACTGATCCGGCGCGTCCACACCGACTTCGGGATCTCGGTCCTGGTCACCTCGCACCTGCTGGGCGAACTGGAACGCACCTGCGACCACGTCGTCGTCATCGACGGCGGATCGCTGCTGCGCTCCAGCTCCACCAGCGACTTCACCCAGACCACCACGACCCTCGCGGTCGAGGTCACCGACAGCGACTCCCACCCCGACGGCACCGACGCCCTGCGCAAGGTGCTCACCGGCGCGGGGGTCAAGCTGGTCGGCCTCGACGGGCTGGACACGCAGGGGCTGCCCGGCGCCGGACACATCCTGCTGGTCGAGGCGGCCGGCGAGGAGACGTACGACCTCGTCCGCGACAGCGTCGCCGGGCTGGGCCTCGGCCTCGTCCGGATGGAACAGCGCCGCCACCACATCGCCGAGGTCTTCCGTACGGAAGAGGCACAGCCGGTGTCCGTACCGGCCGGAGCCGCAGAGCAGAAGGAGAGCGGTCGCGATGAGCACTGAGACCGGCGCCGCGCCCGGGAGCGAGACCTCCCGGATCCACAACATCGGCTACCGCGCCTACGACGGCCCGCGCCTCGGCCGCGCCTACGCGCGCCGCTCGCTCTACTCCCAGTCGCTGCGCGGCTCCTTCGGACTCGGCCGCTCGGTCAAGTCCAAGGTGCTGCCGATGCTCCTGTTCGGTGTGATGTGCCTGGTGGCGGCGATCCTGGTGGCGGTGGCCATCGCCACCCCGAACACGACGAAACTGCCCATCAAGTACACGTCGTTCGCGATCTACCTCCAGGCCGTCATCGCCCTGTTCATCGCCGCGCAGGCGCCGCAGTCGGTCTCCAGGGACCTGCGGTTCAAGAGCGTGCCGCTGTACTTCTCGCGGCCGATCGAGCGGACCGACTACGTCCTGGCCAAGTTCGCCGCGATGGCCTCCGCGCTCTTCGTCCTCACCGGTGCGCCGCTCCTGGTCCTCTATGTGGGCGCGCTGCTGGGGAAGTTCGACTTCGGGGACCAGACCAAGTGGTTCGCCCAGGGGATGGTGTCGGTGGCACTGCTGTCCGTGCTCTTCGCCGGTCTCGGCCTGGTGATGGCCGCACTCACTCCGCGCCGGGGCTTCGGTGTCGCCGCGGTCATCGCCGTACTGACCATCACCTACGGGGCGGTCACCACGGTCCAGGGCATCGCCTGGTCGACGGGGTCCACCGGCGCGGTGCCGTGGCTCGGGCTCTTCTCCCCGATCACGCTGATCGACGGGGTGCAGACCGCGTTCCTCGGCGCGACCTCCGCCTTCCCCGGAGGGGAAGGCCCGGGGGCCGGTACCGGCGTGGTCTACCTGATCGTTGTCCTCGCGCTCGTCGCCGGCTCGTACGCCGTACTGATGCGCCGCTACCGGAGGGTCGGCCTGTGACCACCATCGAGATCGACCACACCTCCCGCTGGTTCGGCAATGTGGTCGCCGTCAACGACGTGAGCATGACCGTGGGACCGGGCGTCACCGGTCTGCTCGGTCCCAACGGCGCCGGCAAGTCCACGCTGATCAACATGATGGCCGGATTCCTCGCCCCGTCGACGGGCACGGTCACGCTCGACGGCAAGCCGATCTGGCGCAACGAGGACGTCTACCGGCAGATCGGCATCGTGCCGGAGCGGGAGGGGATGTACGACTTCCTGACCGGCCGCGAATTCGTGG
This sequence comes from Streptomyces sp. ITFR-16, assembly GCF_031844705.1. Lineage (NCBI taxonomy): Bacteria > Bacillati > Actinomycetota > Actinomycetes > Kitasatosporales > Streptomycetaceae > Streptomyces > Streptomyces sp. ITFR-16. Next base: position 3,997,717 of record NZ_CP134609.1, on the reverse strand, counting down.
TGGCCAACGCCGAACTCCATGGACTCGGCGACGCCCAGGCCGCCGCCGCGCTGGCCACGGTCCAGATGGAGTACGCGCAGGACCGCAAGATCTCCACGTACAGCAAGGGCATGCGCCAGCGCGTGAAGATGGCGTCCGCGCTGGTCCACAACCCGTCGGTGCTGCTGCTCGACGAGCCGTTCAACGGAATGGACCCGCGGCAGCGGATGCAGCTCATGGAGCTGCTGCGACGGATGGGGGCAGAGGGGCGCACGGTGCTCTTCTCCTCCCACATCCTCGAAGAGGTCGAGCAGTTGGCCTCGCACATCGAGGTGATCGTGGCCGGTCGGCATGCCGCGTCCGGGGACTTCCGCAAGATCCGCCGGCTGATGACGGACCGCCCGCACCGCTATCTCGTACGGTCCAGCGACGACCGCGCCCTGGCTGCCGCGCTCATCGCCGACCCGTCGACGGCCGGCATCGAGGTGGACGTGACGGAGAACGCCCTGCGCATTCAGGCTGTCGATTTCGGTCGTTTCACCACGCTGCTGCCCGAGGTGGCGCGGGAGCAGGGCATTCGGCTTCTGACCGTTTCGCCGTCCGACGAGTCCCTCGAATCGGTCTTTTCCTATCTCGTAGCGGCCTGAGTAGTGGCCTGAAAGGAGCTGTGACGTCATGTACGACCCCACAGTCGCCCGGCTCACCTACCGGGCCCTGCTCGGCCGGCGCCGGGCCGCCATCCTCTTCGTCCTGCCCGCGCTCCTGATCGTCATCGCGGTGGCGGTACGGATGTTCGCCGGGGCGGACGACCAGGTCGCCTCCGACGTGCTCGGCGGGTTCGCCATCGCCACGATGGTGCCGCTGATCGGCGTGATCGCCGGTACGGGAGCCATCGGACCGGAGATCGACGACGGCTCGATCGTCTACCTGCTGGCCAAGCCGGTCGGCCGGCCGACGATCATCTTCACCAAGCTGATCGTGGCGATCGCGGTGACGATGGTGTTCTCGGCGGTGCCGACCCTGATCGCCGGCCTGATCCTCAACGGCAACGGCCAGCAGATCGCGGTGGCGTACACGATCGCGGCGCTGGTCGCCTCGATCGCCTACAGCGCGCTGTTCCTGCTGCTGGGCACGGTCAGCCGGCACGCGGTGGTCCTCGGACTCGTCTACGCGCTGGTCTGGGAGGCCCTCTTCGGCAGCCTGGTGCCCGGCGCGCGCACGCTGAGCGTGCAGCAGTGGTCCCTCGCGCTGGCGGAGAAGACCGGCGGGGGCGGGGCGATCACCTCCGACGTCGGACTGCCGCTCGCGACGGTCCTGCTGGCGCTCGTGACCGTGGCGGCGACCTGGTACGCGGGTCAGAAGCTGCGCACCCTGAAGCTCGCCGGCGAGGAGTGAGGACGGCTCACATCCCCGCCTGATCGACATGCGACAACCCCCGCCCATCGGGCGGGGGTTGTCGCATGTCGGACAGTATTAGGCGTAACTGTACGGTTATCGGTTCGTTGTCCACGATGCGTGGAGGCAACTGGAATCTGTGGCGTCACAGCTTTCGTGAAATCCGGGTGGCCGATGCGGCGAGGAATCACCCGCCGGCCGGTTCTTGAGTGAGTGGCAACCGTGCGCGTCCTACGCCCTCGAAGCCCGGGGTGAGGGCTGTCTGTCCAGCCGGAGCCGTCCGGCACCGGAACTCACGAACGGAAGACATGCCCATGCCCACGGAAGTCGCCCTGCTCGAATCGCGCGCGCTGCGCGTCGAACAGATGGGGCGCGTCGATGCCCTGGACAAGGTGAAGAGCCTTGCCATGCTCCCGGACGGGATTCACGTCCGCACCGAGGACGTGGCCCGGTACTTCGAAGTATGTGAGCCGGGCGTGGGCCTGTGGATAACTTTTCCCCTGCCCTCCCTCCCATAGGGACACCATGTCCCTATTGAAACCCGCAGGTCAGATCCCCGGAGCAGCCTGAGCCCGTTCTCCTCCAGCTCGCTCCGATGGCGCTGCACCACCTTTTTGACGACCTCTGTGGCTGCTCGACGCCGAGCAGGACCTGCGCGCCGGGTACGCCTCGCTCGAACACCGCGTCGCCCGGGTCGAAAGCCACCTGGCCGGCGTCGGCACCGTGCTGCGGGAGCTCGGGCCGGTCCTCGGCCGGATGCCGCACCGGCTCGACAGCCTCGACCGGAGGCTGACGCGGGCCCGTTGTCCGGCGCCGTCGTAAATCGGTGGCGCCGGACAGCGGGTGCCCGGCACAGTAGGCGGTACGGCACCCGCCGGGAACCACATCGCAGACCGGGAGAGGAGCGCGGCGATGACCGAGAGTCCGAGTCCGTCGAGCTCCCAGCAGGGCGTGCCCGAGCCGGCACCGGAGTAGTCAGCGACTGCTCCGCCGAGCCGCTCCGCGCAGACGCCCGGGCGGCCGTTCCCGCGCGCAGCGCGCGGCCGCCCTCCCGGAGGATTGGCCGAGTGGTAAGGCAGCGGCTTGCTAAGCCGTCGTCGGGGCCCGAAACCCCGCGCGCGTTCGATCCGCGCATCCTCCGCCTCGCACAGCAGGGTCACCCGGTGAGCCCGCCTCGCACCGCAGGGTCACCCGGTGACGAGGGGGCTACTGCCCGAGCAGCTGCTCCAGCACCACGGCGATGCCGTCGTCCTCGTTCGACGCGGTGATCTCCTGCGCGACGGCCTTCAGGTTCTCGTGCGCGTTGGCCATGGCCACACCGTGCCGGGCCCAGGCGAACATCGGGATGTCGTTGGGCATGTCCCCGAAGGCGATCGTGTCCGCCGCCTTCACGCCCAGCCGGCGTGCGGCCAGCGAGAGGCCGGTGGCCTTGCTGAGTCCCAGCGGCAGGATCTCCACGACCCCCTCGCCCGCCATGACCACGTCCACCAGGTTGCCGACCGCCGCCCGGGCGGCCTTCGCGAGGGCGTCGTCGTCCAGCTCGGGATGCTGTATGTACACCTTGTTCAGCGGAGCGGCCCACAGCTCGGCCGGGTCCTTGATGTGGACGGCCGGAAGCCGGCCTTCCTGCACGCGGTAGCCCGGACCGATCAGCACATCGCCTTCGAGCCCGTCGCGGCTCGCGGCCAGGGCCAGCGGGCCGACCTCGGCCTCGACCTTGGACAGCGCGAGGCCGGCGAGCTGCCGGTCCAGCGTCAGCGACGTCAGCAGCTTGTGCTCGCCCGCGTGGTAGACCTGCGCACCCTGCCCGCAGACCGCGAGTCCCTCGTAGCCGAGGTCGTCCAGGATGTGCCGGGTCCACGGGACGGCGCGGCCGGTGACGATGATGTGCGCCGCGCCGGCCTCGGTGGCCGCGGCCAGGGCCTCGCGGGTACGCGCCGAGACGGTGTCGTCGTCGCGCAGCAGTGTGCCGTCGAGGTCGGTGGCGACGAGCTTGTAGGGGAAGGTCACTTGGCGACCGGTTCCAGCAGCTCGCGCCCGCCGAGATACGGCCGGAGCACCTCGGGCACCCGTACCGAACCGTCGGCCAGCTGGTGGTTCTCCAGGATGGCCACGATGGTGCGCGGTACGGCGCAGAGCGTGCCGTTCAGCGTGGCCAGGGGCTGCTGGACCTTCTTGCCGTCGCGGGTGTCCCGCATCCGGACGGAGAGCCTCCGCGCCTGGAACTCATTGCAGTTGGACGCGGAGGTGAGCTCGCGGTACTTGCCCTGGGTCGGGATCCACGCCTCGCAGTCGAACTTCCGAGAGGCCGAGGCCCCCAGGTCGCCGGTGGCGACGTCGATCACCTGGAACGGCAGCTCCAGGCCGGTGAGCCACTGCTTCTCCCAGTCCAGGAGCCGCTGGTGCTCGGCCTCGGCGTCCGCCGGGTCGACGTACGAGAACATCTCGACCTTGTCGAACTGGTGGACCCGGAAGATGCCGCGGGTGTCCTTGCCGTACGTCCCGGCCTCGCGGCGGAAGCACGGCGAGAAGCCGGCGTAGCGCAGCGGCAGCTTGTCCGCGTCGATGATCTCGTCCATGTGGTACGCGGCGAGCGGGACCTCGGAGGTGCCGACCAGGTAGTAGTCGTCCTTCTCAAGGTGGTACACGTTCTCGGCGGCCTGGCCGAGGAAGCCGGTGCCCTCCATGGCGCGGGGGCGGACCAGCGCCGGGGTGAGCATCGGGATGAACCCGGCCTCGGTGGCCTGGGCGATCGCCGCGTTGACGAGCGCGAGCTCCAGCAGGGCGCCGACGCCGGTCAGGTAGTAGAAGCGGGAGCCGGACACCTTGGCGCCGCGCTCCATGTCGATCGCGCCGAGCGCCTCGCCGAGCTCCAGGTGGTCCTTGGGCTCGAAGCCCTCGGCGCCGAAGTCACGGATGGTGCCGTGCGTCTCCAGGACGACGAAGTCCTCCTCGCCGCCGACCGGCACGTCCGGGTGGACGAGGTTGCCGAGCTGGAGGAGCAGGCGCTTGGTCTCCGCGTCGGCCTCGTCCTGGGCCGCGTCGGCGGCCTTCACGTCGGCCTTGAGCTGCTCGGCCTTCTTCAGGAGTTCGGCGCGCTCCTCGGGAGAGGCCTTGGGGATGAGCTTGCCGAGCGTCTTCTGCTCGGAACGGAGTTCGTCGAACCTGACCCCGGACGACCTGCGCCGTTCGTCGGCGGAGAGCAGGGCGTCGACGAGGCCGACGTCCTCTCCACGGTTGCGCTGGGAGGCGCGAACACGGTCGGGGTCCTCACGAAGCAGGCGAAGGTCGATCACCCCTCCAGGCTACCGGTGTCGGCTTCCCCCACTCGAACCGATATCACCAAGCGTGTCACTTTGCCCGAATTGCCGGTATTGGTAATGCTGAACGGAAATTGATGATCTTCTCTGCCTCGACGGGCTTCCCGTCGTCAAGAAAGAGCCTCTATTCCCCTAAATGGGGCATAAGGGGCTGGGTTCTTTGACGTACCGGCCTTGTCTGGAGGGGGAGTTGACCGGTGCTTGTCCACAGGAATGCAGGGTCCGTCAAAGTTATCCACAGGCTGTGGGGGAACTCTGTGGACATGGAAGAGATCATTCCGAAAGCCGCACGGAGGAGGGTGGATTCGTCGTTCAAACCCGTTTCAGACGCTCGTTCGGGTGGGAATTGATCGCTCTGGAGAGTTGATCAGTGGAATTGAGCTGACAGGGGGTGCCCTGGCGGCCTGTGGACGGATCCGAGCGGACTGAGCAGATTTGTCGACCATGTCGTATTGCTGTGTCGACTTGTCCCCAGGTCGAGCGGTGAGCCTGTGGATAACTTTGCCGGGGGGGGGCAATCTGCTGATCGCACCGGCCGCCGAGGCATACGTCCGACCGGCCCGGAGCCGGTCGGGCCGGGAGCGCGGAGCCGTCAGGCCCGGCCGTCCTGGTTGCGGGCCAGCCAGTCGGAGGCCTCGGTGAACTCCGCGTCGGAGGTGCCCGGCCGCAGCGGGCGTACGTCCGCCGGTGACACACCGGCCCGCGGATAGGAGCCGAGGAACCGCACCTTCGGACAGATCCGCTTCAGCCCCATCAGCGCCTCACCGACCCGGCGGTCGGAGATATGGCCCTCGGCGTCCACCGCGAAGCAGTAGTTCCCGATCCCCGCGCCCGTCGGCCGGGACTGGATCAGCATCAGGTTCACCCCGCGCACCGCGAACTCCTGGAGGAGTTCGAGCAGGGCACCGGGGTGGTCGTCGCCCAGCCAGATGACGACGGAGGTCTTGTCCGCCCCGGTCGGCGCGGCCGGTCGCGCCGGGCGGCCCACCAGCACGAATCGGGTCTGGGCGTTCTCCGCGTCATGGATCTCGGTCACCAGCGGTTCGAGACCGTAGGTCGCCGCCGCGAACTCCCCGGCGAACGCGGCGTCGTACCGCCCCTCCTGCACGAGCCGCGCGCCGTCCGCGTTGGACGCCGCCGACTCCCACACCGCCTGCGGCAGATGGGCGGCCATCCAGTTGCGCACCTGCGGCTGGGCCGCCGGGTGCGCGGTGACCGTCTTGACGTCGGACAGCTTGGTGCCGGGCCGCACGAGCAGCGCGAAGGTGATGGAGAGCAGCACCTCGCGGTAGATCATCAGCGGTTCCCCGCTGGTGAGCTGGTCGAGGGTGGTGGTGATGCCGCCCTCGACGGAGTTCTCGATCGGTACGAGAGCCGCGGCGGCCGTACCGCTGCGCACCGCGTCCAGCGCCGCCGGCACGGAGACCATCGGAACGAGTTCTCGGGTGGCGGCTTCCGGGAGCGTACGGAGGGCGACCTCGGTGAAGGTGCCCTCGGGGCCGAGATAGGCGTAGCGCGTGGCGGACATACCGTCACCCTAATGCGCCGTGGTGGCCCAGGAGTCCAGGACGGTGGAGCCGCTGCGGAGCCGTGACGGCTCAGGACTCCAGGAGCCGCTGGCCCACGTACTCCCCGTCCGCCGCACCGCCCGGCACCGCGAACAGGCCGCTCGCCTCATGGCGGACGAACGGGGAGAGGGCGTCTCCCCGGTCGAGTTTGCGCTGCACCGGCACGAAGCCGCGCAGCGGATCGGCCTGCCAGCAGATGAACAGCAGCCCGGCGTCCGGAGTGCCGTCCGCGTCGATCCCGTCGTGGTACGAGAAGGGGCGCCGCAGCATGGCCGCCCCGCCGTTGCGCTCGGGGGAGGAGATCCGGGCGTGCGCGTTGTCCGGGATCAGGAGCTTGCCGTCGGACCCTCTCTTGTCGAGGTCCATCGCGGTCTCCTCGGTGCCGCCGCTGAGCGGGGCACCGTCCGCCTTGCGCCGGCCGATGACCCGTTCCTGACGCTCCACCGGGAGCTTCTCCCAGTCGTCGAGCAGCATCCTGATGCGTCGGACGACCGCGTAGGAACCCCCGGTCAGCCAGTCGTACGCGGGCTCGCCGGCCGGGACGAAGACGCGCCGGACGAAGTCGTCGTCCGCGGGCTTCGGGTTTCCGGTGCCGTCGATCTGCCCCATCAGGTTGCGGGCGGTCCTCGGCTCGGCGGTGGCGCCGGGGGTGCGGTTGAAGCCGTTCATCTGCCAGCGCACGGTGGCCGTGGACGCGGCCTCCTTCTGTACGGCCCGCAGGGCGTGGAAGGCCACGAGCGCGTCGTCGGCGCCGATCTGCACCCAGAGATCGCCGTGGGACCGGCGGGCGTCGAGGTGGTCGGACGAGAACGACGGCAGGGGATCGAGCCCCGGCGGCCGGTGGGCCGTCAGGCCCGTGCGTTCGAAGAAGGTGGCGCCGAAGCCGAAGGTGACGGTCAGCGAGGACGGGCCCGCGTCCAGCGCGATGCCGGTGTCGTGCCCGGTGCCGTCCGCCGCGCCTCCGGTGGTGGGTTCGCCGGCCATCAGCCGCCCGGCCGCCGTCGACCAGCGGCGCATCAGGGCGGCTGCTTCCTTCCGCCCGGCGCCGGGCACCAGGTCGAAGGCGATGAGATGGCCGCGCGCCTGAAGCGGAGTGGTGATCCCCGGTTGATGTTTCCCGTGAAACATCACCTCGGTGGAGCCCACCGACGTCAGCGCGGCCGGTGCCTCGTCCCGGGTGGCGGCATAGCCGGTGGCGCCACCGGCCGCACCGAGCACCAGGCCGGTCGCCCCGGCCGCACCGGCGGTGCCGAGCAGCCGCCGCCGGGAGAGCGCACCGGTCGTGCCGCTCTCCCGGCCCTCGCGGCTCCGGTCGCTGCGGGGCTCGACGCTGCGGCTCCCGCCTCTGCGGTTCTCGCTGTTCTTGCTCACGGTCCTGCTCAGCCGATCTTCACGTTCTTGTCGACCGTCGTCTGGTCGATGTCCGAGGTCCGCACCGTCACGGCGACGTTCCAGTTGCCAGGAATCGGGATCTGGACGCCGGTCGAGGTCCAGTGGCCCTCGGTCAGCCGGACGGGCACGGCCGGGAGGGGGCCGATGTCCTTGGCCTTGAGAGTGAAGGCGAGCTTCACCTCGGGGACGTCCATGGCCTTGCCGTCGATACCGTCGATCCAGAGGTGGACCACATTGGCTCCGGTCCGTCCCGGGTCGAGGTCCATCCTGACCGTGCCCTTGCCGTTCTTGCCGCCCGTGTCGAAGGGCAGGGTCAGATTGAGGGGGCCGCTCGCCACCGGGGCGGCGGTCGCGGGGGACGAGGCGCGGGCCTCCTCCTCCGTACGGCCGGGCTCGGTCGAGGTCAGCACGGTGGTCACCGCCAGCAGTGCCACCGCGACCCCGACCTCGGCCAGCACGGAGCGGCGCAGGCCGGACCGCTCGGGGTCCGCGTCACGTATCCGCTTCTTCTCGGCGGTGGCCACGGCGGCCTGCTGCCGGGCGAGCTGGGCGGCCCGCTCGGGGTCGTCGGACGGGGCGGCCTGAGGGGTCTCGGCGGTCGCGACCACATCCGCGGCGGGCTCCGCCTCGGCCTCGGTCGCGGTCTCTTCCGGTACCCCGGCTCCGGTCGCCAGCCGGCCCGTCCAGCGGCGCGAGGTCCAGGCGACCCCGACCAGGACCGCGACGAGCCCCACCTTCACCAGCAGCAGCTGCCCGTACCCGGTGCCGGTCAGCGCGGACCAGGAGCCGAGCTGACGCCACGACTGGTAGATCCCCGTCGCGGCGACGACGACCACGCTGACGAACGCGATCCGCGAGAAGCGGCGTACGGCGTCCGAGGTGATGTCGGGGGTCCGGTACAGCGCGACCAGCAGCGCCGCGAGCCCGCCCAGCCAGGTCGCGACGGCCAGCAGGTGGAGGACGTCGACCGGCATGGCGATCCCCGGCTGGATGCCGGTCGAGGCGTGTTCGGCGAGGGCCCAGGTCCCGGCGATCCCGGCGGCGATGACCGCGCCGCCGAGGGAGAGGCCGAAGGTGAGGTCCTTCTTCTCGCGGGCGTCCTCGCGCTTGGCATACGCCCCGAACAGCACCGCGACGAACAGGGCGCTCGCGCCGAGCAGCAGCAGCCGTGAGACGAGCGCGGCGCCCGGCTTGGTGTCGAGGACGGCCTTTAGACCGTCGAGGTCGAAGACGTCGCCGAGCTTCCCGGAACCGGTGTACGAGCTGCGCAGCAGGAGCATCGCGAGGGTGGCCGCGGTGAGCGTCATCCAGCCGCGCACGACGAGACGCTGGAGCGGGCGGGCGCCCGCGCCGCGCTGCCAGCAGGCCAGGACGAAGGCGGCGCCGCCCGCGAGCACGATGAATCCGGCGTAGGCGGCGTAGCGCGCGATGCCGTAGAGGGTGCCGACGAGGCCGCCGCCCGCCTCGTTGTCGGGGAGGGCGACCGAGGTCTTCGAGGGGGCACCGATGGAGAAGGTGAAGGCGCCGGAGACCGGGTGGCTGTCGGCGGAGACCGCCTGCCAGGCGACGGTGTACGTCCCGTCGGGCAGACCGGTGTGCAGAAGGACGCCGTACTTCACGGTGGAGCCGCTGTGCAGATCGCGCGGGGCGGCTTCGGTGTCGGCGCGCTTGCCGTCGGGGTCCAGGACCCGGATGGAGCCCTTGCCCACGGCGACCTGCTCGGAAAAGGTGAGCGTGACCTCCTTGGGGGCGGTGGCGACCACCGCCCCGTCCTGCGGATCGCTCCCGGTGAGTGCGGCGTGGGCCGATGCGGGGCCCGCGAGGGCCAGCAGCAGACCGAACACCGTGCCGACCAGGGCGGCGAGGAGTCCGGCCGCGGCGAGCGGCCGTCGTGCGGCGGACGGGGACGGCCCGAAGTGCGGGGCGGTGGCTGTCATGGTCTGTCAGTCCCTCACTGCTTCTTCGGGTTGTGGGTGGTCTCCTTCACGGGAAGGTCGACCTTGATGGGGCCGGCCTTCTCGAAGTGCAGTTCCACGGACACCTTCTCGCCCTGCTTGGGCTGCTGCTTGAGCTTCATGAACATGATGTGGTTGCCACCGCGTTCGAGATCCAGCTCACCGCCTGCGGGGACGTCGAAGGACGTCACCATGCGCATCGCCTGGTTCTTCGTCTCGTGGATCGAGACGTCGTCGGAGAGCGGGCTGGTGACCGAGGTGAGGCGGTCGGCGCTGCCGCCGTGGTTCTGCACGACGAGGAACGCCGCCGCCATGTCGTTGACGGGCTGCGGCATGAACGCGCCGATGACCTTCAGCTCGGGCCCGCTGTCCGAGGACGAGCAACCCGCCAGCGTCAGACCCGTGGAGAGGGCCAGGACGCCGGCGAGGGTGGTGCGGCGGATCACGGGTTCTCCCCCTTGACGATCTTGGGGAGGTCCTTGGTGTAGTCCTCGGTCGTCGTGTCCTCGCTGTAGAGCACGTACCCCTTGTCGGTCTTCGGGGAGAACGCGATGACCTGCGAGCCGTGCATCGAGACGACGGTGCCGTCCTTCTCCTTCTTCGGCGCGTCGATCCCGATGCCGATCTGCCGGGCGCCCGCCTGGATGGTCGGGAAGTCGCCGGTGAGGCCGGTGAACGCGGGGTCCTGGGCCTTGAGCCAGCTGCCCAGCGAGGACGGGGTGTCCCGCTCCGGGTCGGTGGTGACGAAGACGACCTGGAGCTTGTCCTGATCGGCCTTGGACAGGGACTTCTTGGCGATCGCGATGTTGCTCATGATGAGCGGGCAGACGTCGGGGCAGTTGGTGTAGCCGAAGTAGATGAGCGTCGGCTTGCCCTTGGTCTTCTCGCGCAGGTCGTACTTCTTGCCGTGGGTGTCGGTCAGGACGAGATTCGGCTTGGTGAACGGCTGGTCGAGCACCGTCGCCGCCTTGGTCTTCGCCTCCACCGAGACATCGGCGACGGGCTTCTTGCTGTCGTTGTCACTGCCGCCGCAGGCGGACAGGGTGAGTGCGGCCGCGACGACGAGCGCCGCGGCCGACACAGACTTCTTAACCATGGAGCACTGATTCCTGATGGGTCGGTGGAGCGGGTGGGTCCGAGAGAGGGTCAGGCGGTACGACGACGGCCGGCGAGGACGCCGAAGGCGACGCCCGCGACGCCGATGACGATGCCGACGATGCCGAGCACCCGGGCGGTGTTGTCGTTCGAGGAGCCGGCCGAGGCGGTCGTCTGCTCGTCCTTCGCGTGGTCGGCGTCCTTCTTGTCGCCCGCGTCGGAGCCGGAGGCCGGGGCTGCCCCGTGGGCGTCCTCGGTGGCGGCCGTCAGCTTGAGGACCGGAGCCGGGCTCTCGGGCTCGTCGGCCCCCTCCTTCTGCTCCTCGATCCAGCGGACGACCTCCTTGTCGTCGTACGTCTGGATCGCCTTGAACACCAGCTGGTCGGCGTCCTCGGGGAGCTGGCCGACCGAGAGCGGGAACTGCTGGAAGCGGCCGGACTCGATCTTGCCACCGGTCCAGGTGACCTTGGAGACGGCCTCGTTGATCGTCTTGCCGTGCATCTCCAGCGGCTTGGCCAGCTTGCTCTTGGTGACCTTGATGTCCCAGCCGGGCACGGGCTGCGGCATGACGGACGCCAGCGGGTGGTCGGTCGGGAAGTTGACCTCGAGCTTGGTCGTCGAGGCGTCGTCGCGCTCGTTGGGGACCTTGAAGTTGATGACGGCGTACCCGCCCTTGGCGGCCTCGCCCTGCGGCTGGACGCTGACGTGGGCGGAGGCCGTACCGGCGAGCAGCAGCACGGTGGACGCGGCGACGCCGCCGGCGAGGGCGATGCGGGAAACGTTCATGGCAGGAATCACTCCACAGAGGCACGAAGGAAAGGTGCTCCGGCGCGCGGGTGCGCACCGGCATCGCGACACATCCCCCGCGCGAGCGGTGTGCGTACGCCGGCCAGCACCGGCACCCGTGGGGTGCGTGGCAGGGTCGGCGCGGACATCGCGTGGAGGGTGTCGCGTCAGGCTGCGAGGGTGAATACGGGGGGCGGGCCGCGCCTGATCACCATGTGCTGCAACGGATCCCCGGTGGCCGGTCGCGGTGCGTCCACTGCGGTACGGGGGGTGCGCGGCCCGGTCGACGGCCCGCCGGGAAGTCCCGCGCGCAGGGCGGCCACGAGGACGAGCGCGGCCCGAAGCGCCCGCAGCCGGGCCCCGGCCGCGACCTGCTGGGCGCCGTGCGCCGACAGCCGGGCGAGCCGGAACAGGGCGATCTCGCCGCGCCGCAGCAGCCAGCCGGTGGCCAGGGCGGCCAGCAGATGGCCGAGCAGCATGGGCAGGCTCGGCAGCCCGGCGGCGAGTGCGGCCGTACCGGCGCCGGAGACACCGCCGGAGGCGGCGGCCATGTGCTGGTGGGTCTGTTCGGTCACCATCGACGGGTCGATGCCCGCCGTGCTGACGATGCGATGGGCGTCGGCGGCGTTCAGCCGGTCGGGACCGGCGCCGCAGACGAGGCTCGCCGCGAAGCGGATCAGCGCGTCCTGGCCGGCGGCCGGGACGCGGGGGGCCGCGGTGTGCGTGCCCACGCCGAAGAGGGTGTGCAGGGCGATCTGTCCGCCGGCCAGCGCCGCGGCGATCGACGGCAGCGAGCGTTCGCGTCCGGCGAGGGGTACGGCGACCGCGAGGATGCCGAGGAATCCGGCGAGCAGGGTCCACCAGGGGACGAGCGCACAGGCGGCCAGCGCGTGCCCCGCCGCGGACAACGCGACGCAGACCGCGGCGAACACCGCGGCCCTCAGCAGCCGCAAACCGGCTCCGGCGCGTCCCACAGACCTAGACATGGCCGGGACATCATCGCACTGCGCCCCCCGCCCCCGTACGGCAGGTCCGGAAGGTCGACTTCCGCCCGAATGGAGTGGGGCGGTCTGTTCGGACCGGTTATGAACGGGCAGAAGGGGGTGTGTGGGCCGGAGGTACACGGGTGTGGCGAATCCGGGTATCCGCCGAATGAGCGGTCTCACACCCCGTCCGTGCTTACGAACGGCGCGGGGCGGCAATACGTATCGGTATGTCGAGCCGCAGCCAGGAGGCTGGAGCATGAGCATCTGGTGGTCACTCCATTTGCGGCGCGAGGCTGCGAGCGTTCCGCTCGCCCGTCGGTTCCTGCTCGGCACGATGGAATCCGCCGGCGTCGACCCGGACATCTCGTTCGACCTGTCGCTCGCACTCAGCGAGGCCTGTGCGAACGCGGTCGAGCACGGCGGCGACGCGGGATTCCCGGATGCCTGGGAAGAACCCTCCGCCACGGCCGGCGGCCAGTACCGGGTCACCGCCTACCTGGACGGCGAGAAGTGCCGTATCGAGGTGGCCGACTCGGGCCCCGGCTTCCCCGCCCGCCGTGTGCTGCACGACGCCGCTCAGCAGGAGCACGCGGCCAAGCGGCAGCACGACACACAGCTTCCGGAGCCGCAGTACGCACAGCACCCGCCGCTCACCGCCGAGGACGGGCGGGGCCTGTGCCTGATCGAGCAGCTCGCCGACCACGTCCACTTCGGCAACAGACCGGGGCACGGCGGCGCGGTGGTGAGCTTCGACAAGGTTCTGAAATGGCGGGAGGGCGCCCTGCTCATGGTCTCGTGAGCAGGGCGCCCTCCGGCGCGGGTGGGACGGACGGTCAGCCCTTGAGCTGAGCCATCCACGCCTCGACCTCGTCGGCCCGGCGCGGCAGCTTGTCGGAGAGGTTCCGGTTGCCGTCCTCGGTGACCAGGATGTCGTCCTCGATCCGGATGCCGATGCCGCGGTACTCCTCCGGCACGGTCAGGTCGTCGGCCTGGAAGTAGAGACCCGGCTCGACGGTGAGGCAGACGCCCGGCTCCAGCGTCCCGTTGACGTACGTCTCGGTCCGCGCGGCGGCGCAGTCGTGGACGTCCATGCCGAGCATGTGGCCGGTGCCGTGCAGCGTCCAGCGGCGCTGGAGGCCCAGCTCCAGGACCTTGTCCACGGACAGGTCGCCGAGCAGGCCCCACTCGACGAGCTTCTCGGCGAGCACACGCTGCGCGGCGTCGTGGAAGTCACGGAAGTCGGCGCCCGGCTTCACGGCGGCGATCCCGGCCTCCTGCGCCTCGTACACCGCGTCGTAGATCTTCCGCTGGAACGGCGTGAACGTGCCGCTGATGGGAAGGGTGCGGGTCACATCGGCGGTGTAGAGGTCGTTGGTCTCCACCCCGGCGTCCAGCAGCAGCAGCTCGCCCTCACGCACCGCGCCGTCGTTGCGCACCCAGTGCAGGGTGGTGGCGTGCGGGCCCGCGGCGCAGATCGAGCCGTAGCCGATGTCGTTGCCCTCGACGCGGGCGCGGAGGAAGAACGTTCCCTCGATGTAGCGCTCGCTGGTGGCCTCGGCCTTGTCGAGGACCTTCACGACGTCCTCGAAGCCGCGCGCGGTGATGTCGCAGGCCTTCTCCAGCTCGGCGATCTCGAACGCGTCCTTCACGAGGCGTGCCTCGGAGAGGTGGACCCGCAGCTCCTCGTCGCGCTCGGCGGTCACCTTGTCCGTGAGCGCGGCGTCGATGCCGGCGTCGTGGCCGCGGACGTTGCGGACCGGGCCGGTGGCCTCGGTCAGCGCGGCGGGCAGCTCGCGCACGTCCTTCGCCGGGATGCCGAGCAGCTGCTCGGCCTCGGTGAGGGAGTGGCGGCGGCCGACCCACAGCTCGCCCTGGCCGTCGAGCCAGAACTCGCCGTTCTCGCGGTTGGAGCGCGGCAGCAGGTACAGCGTCGCCTCGTGGCCGTCGCCCTTCGGCTCCAGGACGAGGACGCCGTCCTGCGTCCGGTCGCCGGTGAGGTACGCGTACTCGGTGGAGGGGCGGAAGGCGTACTCGGTGTCATTGGAACGGGTCTTCAGCCGGCCCGCCGGAATGACCAGCCGCTCGCCGGGGAAGCGCGCGGAGAGCGCGGCGCGGCGGTCGGCGGTGTGACCGGCCTGGGCGATCGGCTCCAGGCCGCGCAGCTCGGTGTCGGCCCAGCCGGACTTCATGTTCTCGGCGAGCTCATCGGAGACGCCCGGGTACAGGCCGTTCTTCCGCTGCTTGACCGGCTCTGCCTCTTCGGTCTCCGGGGTCTCCGGGATGAACTCCTCAGACACGACTTGTCTCTCCTTGATACGACACTGGACCCCCTCCATCGTACGGGCGTACGGAAGGGGGCCCAGGGCCGGAAGACCTCTTACACGAATTACACGAAAGGCGTGCGGGCGAAGGGGAGCGGGCGGCTCAGTCGAAGCGGGCCGCGAGCACGACCACGTCCTCGGTGGCGTCCGCGCGGCCGTTTCCCTCGGGCAGCACGGTGCGCACCACGTGGTCGGCCACGGACCCGGCGTCGTGGCGCAGCGCCCTCGGGACGCTCGCCGCGGCCGAGTGCAGCCGGGCGAAGGCCCGGTCCATCGAGTCACCGGCCCGGCGCAGCAGACCGTCGGTGTAGAGCAGTACGGTCTCGCCGGGCGCGGGGGCGATCTCCACGCTGGGCGCCTCCCAGCAGGCCAGCATGTTCAGCGGGGCGGACAGCGAGGTCTCGACGTATTCGGTGCGCCGGTCGCCGATGACCAGCGGCGGGGTGTGCCCCGCCCCGGCCAGCAGGATCTTGCGGGCAGCGGGCTCGCAGTAGGCGAAGAGCGCGGTCGCGGACCGGGCGGGCTCGGTCAGCCGCAGCAGCAGTTCGAGGTCGGAGAGCACGGCGACCGGGTCCTCGCCCTCCATCACCGCGTAGGCGCGCAGACCGGCGCGCAGCCGCCCCATGGCGGCCAGAGCGCTGGGGCCGGAGCCGCTCACCGAGCCGACGGCGAGACCGAGCGCGCCCTCCGGAAGGGCCAGCGCGTCGTACCAGTCGCTGCCGCCCTGCGGGGCGGGCTGATGGCGTACGGCCAGCTGGACGCCGGGAATCCGGGGCAGCCGGGTGGGCAGCAGCTCCTCGGTGACGGTGGCGACGTCCGTTCTGGCCCGTTCCAGCTCCAGCAGCCGGGCCAGGTGCTCGGCGGCGTATCCGGCGTACAGGCCGACGAGATGGCGCTGGCGCTCCAGCGGCTCGGCGGGTTCGTCGTAGAACCAGACGGCGGCGGCGAGCCGTCCGGTGCGCTCGGTGGTGATCGGCAGGGCGTAGCTGGCGGCGTAGCCGAGGCGGGCGGCGACCTCGCGGCTGCGGGGGTCCACACCGGGGTCGCCGAGCAGATCGGGGGTGGTCAGCGAGCCCTCGGGGGTGGGCAGGCCTTCCAGGATGCGGCCGTAGGAGGTGGCGCTGCGCGGCACCGTCTCGATCTGGCCGAGCTCCGCGTGGGCCAGCCCGAGGCCGATCGTGCTGACGGGGCCGCGGCGGTCGGAGGGTTCGAAGACGATCAGTCCGCGGCGGGCCCCGACCAGGGCGGCCCCGGCGTCGAGCAGCTCGTGCAGGGCGTCGTCGAGGGTGCTGGTTCCGGCCAGCCGCTCGGTGAGCTCATGGAGGGTGGTGAGGTCGGAGACCCAGCCCGCGAGGCGGTCCTGGATGAAGGCGCCGGGGGCGGCGGGCACCTCGCAGAGAGGTTCGGCAGTGTGCGCCGAAACCGGAACTGTGGGGTCGATTCCAGCCACTTTCGGCAGGTGTGGGGCGCTCATGGTCGTCGGCTTTCCGACTGGTGTGTTCCGTCGAATAGCATCGCAAACCCCCATGTCATTCTGCGCCGCTACCAGTGCATCCACATGTACACGCACAAGTAAGGCGATGTCCAGCATTGTCCCCACGGGATTTGTGGTGTCCACGTGATAACAAACTTGGCCAAAAAATGCACCCCGTGGCCTCTATTTGCGGTCGACTGGGTGCGCCCGGCAGGGGTTTGCCTTGGGAGGAAGTCCCAGGGCGAGCGTCATTGTGGGCCTGCTGGGTACGTAAATCGATGGATGGCCAGGGGTGGTTCCGACCGCCTCCGGAACCTGGCAGCGAGCCCGGACGTCCTCACTTGTGACGGCCACGCCCCACCCCCGAGTGGCGAGGCCCGACGCACGGACGGCAGGCGCGGTACGCGCCCTGCACTCGCCATGATTTCGACTGTAAGCAGCTCGATCCGGCTCAGCACAGCTCACGCTCGGTACCGACGAACGACCCGTACCGCAGGCTCGACGAGCATGTACACACAGTGAAGCTCCGCACGCATGATGTGACACGTGCATGGTGTGATGCGGTTCCTCGGCGTTCAACGGAAAGGAACGAGCGCTTATGCGCGAGATCCTCGGAAGGCGACGCAAGCTCCGGTTCGGCCGCAGGGGCGGGCCCGCCCGGCTCGACGCGGCCCTCACCTGCGCCACCGCATGGCAGTGGCCCGTCCTCCCCGGAGTGGGGCTCCAGCCGGCCGGCGGCCGCGACGACCGCGGCCGCGGCTGCGCCTGCCCCGACCCCGAATGCGCGGTACCCGGCGCGCACCCCTTCGATCCCGGACTGCTCGCCGCGACCACCGACGCCAGAATGGTGCGCTGGTGGTGGACCAACCGGCCCACCGCGCCGGTGCTGCTCGCCACGGGCGGGCATGCGCCCTGCGCGCTGAGCCTGCCCGCCGTGGCCGGCGCCCGCGCCCTGGCCGTGCTCGACGGGACGGGCATGCGGCTGGGCCCCGTGGTGGCGACGCCGACCCGCTGGTCGCTGCTGGTCGCCCCGTACACCCTCGAACGGCTCGGGGAGCTGCTGCACGCCCAGGACTGGGTGCCCAGCTCCCTGCGGTTCCACGGCGAGGGCGGCTATCTCGTGCTGCCGCCGTCGGAGATCGGTACGGGGCAGGTGTGGTGGGAGCGGGCTCCGGAGCGGGTTTCCCGCCCGGGGCGCGACGGCGGGGGCCCGGTGGTGGCCGCCTCGCCGTGGCTGCCGGACGTGGGGGCGGTGCTGGACGCGCTGGTCGAGGCAAGTACGGGTGCCCCGGACGGCGGCAGCAGACTGACCCACTGAACGGATGCCCGGCGAAGACCGGGTCCGTTCTTGGCCTCTATCTGTTCTTCTTGGCCACTTTCCTTATGGAGTTCTGTCGGGTCCCTGCTGGATCTCCGGCATATCTTTTCCGCTTAAGCACGTCATCCGTGTTTGTTGATCCGTCATGCAAAGCCTGCCGATGCAAAGCCGTTCATTGGACGGCTTTCTGATGAACCTTCCGGCAGGCCTTCCGCGGGCATCTTGATCCGGCGGGTGAAGATCTCATCGGGATGTGTTTCCGGGGCATTCGGTAAACGGCTCGGCCGAGGACTTCTGTCCGATATCGGATGCCCCGCGCTCCCGTCGGCGACGGCGCGAAAGCATCCAACCGGGGTTCCCTCGCGCCGGGTTGACGCCGGGCCAGCACCGCAGTCGCCGAGGACCGCCGGTGCGGGGAGGGTCGAGAGGCAGGCTCACCCGGGGACCTGCGGCAGGTCTGTGCGCGGCCTGTGCGCCGCCTGGCGCGCCGCGCGCGCCGTACCCGGAAATGAGGATGCCCGGTCGCTGGCGACGGGGGATGCACCAGCGACCGGGCTTCTAGAACGGTAACAAGAGATCTGCCGTTCGCAAATTCGATCTCGCGTATTCGGACAGCGACTTACCTGTCAGTACGGTAAGTTGTGACGCGGGTCACCGTACGGGGCGGCCGATGGTCACTGTCAGCTGAGGGTCACTTGGCGGTTGGTGAGCCCGCCCCGTGCCCGCCGCTCCTCGGCGGTGAGCGGCGCGTCCGACGCGAGCGCCGTCGCGAGCCGCTCGGCGAACGCGGCGGCGGGCTTCTCGCACTCCTCCGCCCCCATCGCGCTCGGCAGGTCCCAGACCGGGACCATCAGTCCGTGCGCACGGAAGGAGCCGACCAGCCGGGTCCCCTCGCCGAGCGACGAGGCGCCGGCGGCGTGCAGCCGGGCGAGCGCGTCCAGGAGCCGCTCCTCGGGGTGCGGCATGACCCAGCGCAGGTGGTTCTTCTCCGGCGTCTCGCACCAGTACGCGGCATCCACCCCGGAGAGCAGGGCGGTCGGGATCGCCGCGTCGTTCGCGCGCTCCAGGGACGCGGACACCTCGGTGGTGGCGTTCTCCGCGTCCGGAACCCAGAACTCGAAGCCGGAGTGCACCACGGGCGCGAAGGGCGCCTCGGGGTCCAGGAGGTCCTGCAGCCGAGGACCGTCGGCCGGCACGCGCCGGGCGGCGACGGGCGAGCCCGGCTCGGCCTCCAGCGCCCGCTGCAGGGTGTCCGCGAGGTCGCGGCTGAGGTCACCGGAGGAGGTGTCGTTCTGCAGGGCGAGCAGCACGGAGCCGTCGTCGCGGCGCAGCGCGGGCCACGCCATCGGGAGGACGGTCGCCAGCGTCACCGACGGCACGCCCTCGGGCAGTCCGTCCTTCAGCGTCAGCTCGACCGTGGCGGCGGGCACCAGCTCGCGCAGCGCGACCCAGTCGCACTCGCCGGCCAGTCCCTCGAAGGGGCGCTGGACCAGCTCGGTCACGGCCTGGACGGCGGCCCGGCCGTGACAGGCCTTGTAGCGGCGGCCCGAACCGCACGGGCAGGGCTCACGAGCCCCGACCACCGGGATCTCGCCGTCCTTGAGCTGCTGCTTCCCGGCCTTGGTCTGAGGGCGCTTCTTCGCCATGGTGGGCTTTCTCCCGATTGCGACAGTGCGGTCTGGGCCGCGAGCCTAGCCGCCCTCGTGCCCTGCGGCGCACAGCCGCCCTGCGCCCGTGGACCGCGGGCACGGGCGCACCCCCGGCCTGCCGCGCGCGTCAGCCCGCGTCGTCGAAGGCGTCGGCGAAGTCCAGGCCGTCCAGCCCGGGGACGGCGGCCGCTCCGGGGACGCCCGGCAGCCCGGTCACCCCGGCTGTCCGTCCGTTGCCGTTGCCCCGTCCGCCGCCCGGCCGCTCGCCGGTGTGTCCGTGCCCCTCGTTGAGCAGCACCCACACCGTGACCTCGCCGGACGAGTCGTCACGTACGCCCCACCTCTCGGCGAGGGCGCTGATGATGTTGAGACCCCGGCCGCCCCGGGCGGTCACCGACGGAGTGGCCGGAACCGGACGGGTCGGGCCGCCGCCGTCCGTCACCTCGACGGTCAGCCCGCCCGTTCTGTCCACGCGCCAGGCGGCACGGACGTCGCCGTCCCCCACTTCGCTCTGCCGGCCCAGCGGCCTGCCGTGCCGGCAGGCATTGCTGAGCAGTTCGGAAAGAATCAGTACAGCGTCGTCGACGACCGAATCCGGCACCCCGTAGCTGCGCAATTGCTCGCGCATCCGGTGCCGCGCCTGCCCCACGCCCGCAGGGCCATGGGGAACGGCCATGCTCGACGACGTGGGCACTTCCTGTGCCACCACCAACGCCACCCCCGAGACCTCCTTTGCCCCACGCCACGGAGTGGATGCCCCCCTGGGCTGCGCCGGAAACCGGCCAACGCTCTGCCAGTGACGCACTCGTCACGATCGAATACAGCCCGAATGCGCCGGTGTACACCCCGTAACCGATGTTACGAGCGTCCCAGTTGCGCCAGGACCTGCTTGGGGCGGTTGGTGATGATGGCCTCGACACCGAGCCGCACACAGAGGTCGACGTCCTCCGGCTCGTTGACCGTCCAGACGTGCGCCCGGTGTCCGGCGCGGTGCAGACGGTCGATGTAGCCCGGGTGGCTGCGGACGATCCGCATGCCCGGACCGGCGATCCGGGCACCGGCCGGCAGCCGTCCGTCGCGCAGCCGGGGCGAGACGAACTGCATCAGGTAGACGGTGGGCAGATCCGGCACGGCGTCCTTGATGCGGTGCAGGGAGCGGGCCGAGAAGCTCATGACGCGGACCGGCGAGGGGCCGTCGCCCGGCGGAGCGTCGAGCTCGAAGCGCTTCAGCAGATGGAGCAGCCGTTCCTCCACCTGGCCCGCCCAGCGGGTGGGGTGCTTGGTCTCGATGGCCAGCTGGAGCGGCCGCCCGGCGGCTCTCGTCTCGACGAGGAGTTCGAGGAGCCGTTCCAGGGTGAGTACGGAGGTCAGCTCGCCCGGCACCGGATCCCAGTCCGGGGACTCCGTCTCCTCCCGGTCCTTCCAGGAGCCGAAGTCGAGGGCGGCGAGCTCGTTGAGTTCGAGCGCGGACACCGCGCCGCGGCCGTTGGAGGTGCGGTTCACCCGGCGGTCGTGCACGCAGACGAGGTGGCCGTCGGCCGTGAGCCGCACGTCGCACTCCAGGGCGTCCGCACCGTCCTCGATCGCCTTGCGGTAGGCGGCCAGGGTGTGCTCGGGGGCGTCGTCGGACGCGCCCCGGTGCGCGATGACCTGAATGGGATGCTGACTGGGGCGCTGCTGCCGTGCTTGGGTCACCCGCGCCATGGTGTCACCGCGAGACCATGGGTGCGTACACCTGAAGGCGTGGGACCGTTTTGTCCGATGTAAGGGCCCGTGCGCGGATGCACAGGTCCTGCTTACAGTGGCCTGACGTGCCGTGGGAAAAGCTGACTGCGGACACGTACACAGCGGATCTCTTGCCGAATCATGATGTGGAACCGAGGAGTAAAGAGCTGTGAGCACAGAGAACGAGGGCAACGAGGGCACCGCGGCCGAGGCCGCCCCGTCCGTTCCGTCCGCACCTCCAGTGCCGGCCGACGCTCCGCAGGGGCACCCCGAGGGCGCTCCCGCCGCCCCGCCGCACCCGGACACGACGGCCACGCAGCAGCAGCCGGCCTCCCCCGCACCGGACCCGGCAACCACCCCCCTGCCCCCGGCCCCGCCGTACGGACCCCCGGCCGCGCCGCAGTCCGCCGCCGACGCCGGCTGGCCCCCGCCTCCCCCGGCGGTCCCGGCGTACGCCCACCACGGGCAGGGCGGCGGTCCCACCTGGGGCGCGCCCGGCGGACCGCACTCCCCGGACGCGCCGCGCAAGCGGGGCGCGGGCGGTCTGGTGGTCGCGGTCGTCGTCGCGGCGCTGGTCGCGGGCGGAGTCGGCGGCGCGCTGGGCTACTGGGCGGCCGACCGCAACGACGGCTCCGGCTCGTCCGACTCGACCACGATCGCCGCCTCGGCCAACCCGCAGGACCTCAAGCGCGACCCGGGCACGGTCGCGGGCGTCGCCGCCAAGGCGCTGCCCAGCGTGGTCACGATCGACGCCCAGGGCGGCGACGGCGAGGGCGGCACGGGCACCGGCTTCGTGTACGACAAGGAGGGCCACATCCTCACGAACAACCACGTGGTGGCCTCCGCGGCGGACAGCGGACAGCTGACGGCGACGTTCTCCAACGGCAAGAAGTACGACGCCGAGGTGGTCGGCCGGGCCCAGGGCTACGACGTGGCCGTCCTCAAGCTGAAGAACCCGCCGCAGACCCTCACCCCGCTGCCCCTGGGCAACTCCGACCAGGTGGCGGTGGGCGATTCGACGATCGCGATCGGCGCTCCGTTCGGCCTGTCCAACACGGTCACCACGGGCATCATCAGCGCGAAGAACCGACCGGTGGCATCCGGTGACGGCGCCGGCGGCAGCAACTCGTACATGAGCGCCCTGCAGACCGACGCCTCGATCAACCCGGGCAACTCCGGCGGCCCGCTGCTGAGCGCCGGCGGTGCGGTCATCGGGATCAACTCGGCGATCCAGTCGACCGGCAGCTCCGGCCAGAGCCAGGCGGGCTCGATCGGCCTCGGCTTCGCGATCCCGATCAACCAGGCGCAGAACGTCGCCCGGCAGCTGATCAAGACCGGCCAGCCGGTCTACCCGGTCATCGGTGCCACGGTGACGATGGACGAGAAGACCGGCGGCGCGGTCATCTCGGACCAGGGCGCGGGCGGCACGGAGGCGGTCACCAAGGACGGCCCCGCAGCCCGGGCGGGCCTCCGGGCGGGCGACGTCATCACCAAGTTCAACGACACCGTCGTGGACAGCGGCCCGACCCTCATCGGCGAGATCTGGACCCACAAGCCGGGCGACAAGGTCACGCTGACCTACAAGCGCGACGGCAAGACGGCGACGGCCGAAGTCACCCTGGGGGAGCGCAAGGGCGACAGCTGACCGGCTAGGCTGTCCTCCGCGTCGCAGCCGGCCCCGTCCGGCCGCCGACGCGGGGTGGGTTGCCCGAGCGGCCTAAGGGAACGGTCTTGAAAACCGTCGTGGCGCGAGTCACCGTGGGTTCAAATCCCACACCCACCGCCACAGGTCAGAGAATGAGCAGGTCAGAGGGCGGGTCTCCACTCCGGAGACCCGCCCTCTGCGTTCACCTTGTCTCACCCCGGGCGCCTGTTTCCCGGTGTCGGCCAGGCCGTGTGGGCCATACGTGGGCCAGAACCGCGCCCTACTCCTCCGCGCGAAGCCCCTGCTCAACGAGCAGATTGGCCGCCGCCGACCCGCCCTTGAGCAGCTTGGCGTAGAACCGGTAGAGCACCGCGAGGCTGTGGCCGGCGCGGGACGCGGCTTCGACCGGGTCCATGCCGGACTTGATCCACAGAGAAATGGCCGCGTGCCGCAGGACGTAGGGAACATCGGCGAGCGGGGTGCCCTGCTCCCGCTCGCTGAGTACGGCCTTCCGGGCCTCGCTCCAGACCTCGGAGTACTCGTTCGACGTGAGGCGGCCACCGCGCACCGCCCGGAACAGCCGGCCGTCCGGGGCGACGCCGAAGCGCGCGATGTGAGCGCGGACCATGCGGACGTACGCCGGCGGGACAGGGACTGCGCGTACGGCCTTCCGGGCGCGGTGCTTGAGGCCCCGCTCGTCGTGGGACTTCCCGCTGTCCGTCCAGCCGCTTCCCACCTCGGGGTGGCTCTCCGAGACCAGGACTTCGCCCCATGCGTCCGGCTCGCTCTCCGGCGGCAGGTCGAAGTCCGACTCCCGCAGGGCCACGGCCTCACCGGGGCGCGTCGCCACGTAGTACACGGCCCCGTAGAACGCCTCCAAGTGCTGGCCCCGTGCCCCCTGGGCGGCCACGGCGGCGAGCAAGGCGCGCGCGAGGCGTGGGCCGGGCACCCAGCGGAAGTCGACCTCATCAGAGGTCTGGGGTGCGGTCCAGTCGACGGACAGGAACGGGTGGCGGGTGAGGAGCGCCCGCTCCTCAACGGCGTACCGGAAGGCGTTGCTCAGCACCATGCGCTTCCGATTCGCAGTGTTCTCTGCCGCCTGCTTCCCGTTCAGGAGCTTGGAGAGGG
The DNA here is from genome assembly GCF_031844705.1 of Streptomyces sp. ITFR-16. Lineage (NCBI taxonomy): Bacteria > Bacillati > Actinomycetota > Actinomycetes > Kitasatosporales > Streptomycetaceae > Streptomyces > Streptomyces sp. ITFR-16. The sequence goes on along the minus strand of NZ_CP134609.1, from coordinate 3,973,981 downwards.
CGGACAGCGCCGCGCGTACGTGCTCGGGCTTTGCCGCCTCATCCACCCGCATGGAGTGCTGGGCGACCCAGTCCAGGGCTTCGCGGATGTTGTCCGGGAGCTCTTGGCTGTCAGCGCGCGAGACCAACTGGTCCTGCGGACCATCCACGGCCCGGAACGCCCACTGATAGAGGGCGGCCCGCAGCACGCGTGCGTCAGGGTGGGCGCCCCGACCGCTCGTGAAGACGGGCGTCACGACGGCAAGGGACTCCGCAATGCTCGCTCGATGCTTGGCCGCCGCTCCAGGCCACTTCATCAGCGCGTACGCCTTGGCGTGCTCGTACCACGTCGGCATGGAGAGAGCGGCGAGTTCCTTCTCGGGTAGGCCGGTCTCCTCGTCAAAGCGCTGCCCGCCTTGTAGGGCGGCCATGAGCTGAGTACGGCGCCCGTCGGCCTGCGGCTTCAGCATGTAGCTCTTGGAATGGCCCTCGCCGCCGACCCGCCAGCGGAGTTCCCAGGGCTTTGGCCGGCCCTTGCGTTGCCGGATGGACCAGATGACGACTTCGAAGGTGAGCATGTCTCTCCAAAGAGAGAGGGCCCGCCGTGGCGGGCCCTCTCGGAACTGGTTGGTACGGCGGACTCAGGCGGCTTCCTCGTACTTGCTGAGCCACGCGTCAAGGTCGGCGCGGCGCACGCGGACCTGATGGTTGGGGAGCTTGATGAGCTTGGGAGCGAGGCCCCGGGCGCGCATGCGGTAGAAGGCGGCGCGGGACATGTTCAGTTCGGCGAGGACTTCGGGGAGCTTGAGCATCTGGGGGCGGGCCATGTGCGACTCCTTCGAGGCGTGGAGAGTTGCAGCGACATTGCTCTGAGTCGCGACTCATCGCGACTCAGAGCGGGATGCGGCGGTGTTGAGCCGCGATGAGTCACGACTCAGGCAGATGTGATTCGGCCGTCCTGAGCCCGATGCCGGCGTACGTGGCGACCTGGCGGCCGTAGGCGTCGCGGGGGCGGGTGCGGTTGAGCTGGGGGACGACAGAGAGCAGGTTGCGGCCGAAGAGTTGCTTCGTGCCGATGGCGCGGACGCCGTTGTCTTCGGCCCACTCGCGCCAGGCAGTCCACAGGACGTCGACAGGAACATCCCGGGTGGGGCCGGTGGTGCAACGTTCGCGGACGAAGGCGCTGGTGGGTGAGGCGGTGTCCTGCATCATCGTGATGGCGTCCTGGGAGGACGCGGGTTCCGTGATGCGGCCGTTGCGTTCGAGGCGGGCCAGGCCGTCCAAAGCCCAGTTGATGATGCCCGGCATCTCCGCGGCGAGCTTGGTGGTGAGTGCGGTGTCCTCGCGACCGAGCCAGGACACGGTCATGTTGAGGACGACGAACCGTCGGGCGATGACGCCGCTGCTGTCGCCGAAGTTGGGCAGCTCGTTGGTCAGGACCATGAGCCGGGTGGGGAGCTTCCCGGTCCAGACCTCGCGGTATTTGCGGTCGATGTCGATGGTGTCCTCACCGGAGATGGTCAGCAGCCGTTCGACTACCTGTCCGCCGTCGCCGGACAACCGCGCGTCGGAGATGACCGCCAGCGGCTTCCCGACCAGCGTCGACAGCCCGAAGTTGGTCCCCAGCCCGGCGAGGGTGGGACCGGCTAGGTTCTCCTTGCCGACCAGCTCCTTCAGGATGCGGGCAATGGTCCCCTTCCCGGACCGCGAGGGCCCTTTCATGAGCAGGATCTTCTGCTGGTCGGTGCGGCCGGACAGGACGTACCCGAACCACTCCTGAAGCGCCTTGATCGAATCGGGGTCATCGGGCCAGATCCCCTTCAGGAAGTTCTCCCAGGTGGGGGCCGTGGCGTCGGGGTCGAAGTCGTAGGGGACAGACACGAGGTTGAAGAACCCCGGCCCGTGGGGAAGAAGTGCCCGGTCGCGGATGCGTAGGAGCCCGTTGCGGCACGCGACGATCGGGCTGTCGTCGTGCCGGCCGTGCTCGTGGTCGATCCAGGACGGGGCGTCGGTGTCGGCGGGCAGCAGGGTGATCGCGGACATGGCGTCGAGAAGATTGCTGATCTTCGTCTTCGTCGGCGCCCACGCGTGTTCCTCGGGCTCACCCTTCTTGTCCAGGACGACGTGCACGCAGTGCTCAAGGCGCTTGTAGAGCCCGGCGCGCATCTGCTGTTCGTCGTACTCGCGCCAGCAGGTCCCGGTCCAGTGCATCCACGAACCGCGCCAGCGGCGAAGCCGCAGATGCCCGTCCTCGGTGGCCCAGTCCGGCACGATCCGCCTGGCCACCGCGAGCGGGTTGGAGGGCGGGGGCAGCTCTTCCGTGGCGCTCATGCTGCGCTCCTGTTCGCTGCGGGGCCGGTGTGGGGGCACTTGCCGACCCCGGTGCGGCTGGTCAGTTCGATGACGGCGCGGCGCCCCCTCGCCCGCTCGTGCCGGCCGCAGGTGCACAGCCAGTCCGCCACGGGGACCTCGTTGCGGCCCAGTCCGCGCACGGTGAGGCCGGGTTGGATGCCGGTCACGGTGATCGTGTGCGGGTCAGGGCGAACAGCAACGGGGGCGGCCGGTGCCGGTCCGGCGAGGCCGGGGCCGGTGGGGGTGGCGGGCAGGCTCTTAAGGCGTTGGTTTCTGGCCGTGCTCATGCGGTCCGCCGGGTGGGGTTGTGGGCGATGGACCAGTTCAGGGCGCTGGTGATCGCGGCCCTGCACTCGTATTCGCGGAGTCCGGCCCGCATCCCCGCCTCATTAAGAGCCTGCTCCACCTCGTGACGGGCGAGGTCGCCGGACGGGATGAAGCGGCCCAGGGCGCGGGCGGCCCTCACCAGCGTCCAGTTCCGTACCCCTTCACCGGCCCCGGCGACAGCCGCCGTTTCGGCCCTGAGAGCCGCTGAGGCGTACTGAGAGGCCCTGGACGGCGACGGCGCGGCCATCAGCACCCGCGATGGCTGACGGGGCGTCAGGAGCGTGTGGAGCCATTCCGGGAGCGGGGTGGGGCCGGTGGGGTCGGTCACCTCGTAGGTGCCGTGGGGGAGGGTGCTGCCGGCGGCGAGGACGTAGCCGCCGTGGGCGCGGGTGTCGATGTGCTTGCCGAGTTTGCCCGCCGTGTTGCGGAGTTGGGCGCCGGGCGGGGCGGTGAAGTAGAGGTGGTGTCCGCCGCTCGCGGTCCGGGTCCGGTAGGTGGCGGGGACGGGCTGTCCGGCGCGCTCGCAGAGCGCTTGCAGGGAAGTGACGCCGTCAGGCGTTCCTTTCGGGTCCTTGGCCTTGACCGTGTCGAGGTCGATGACGACCAGCCCGGACGGGCCCGTGGCAATGCCGACGTTGAACGCTCCCGTCGACCAGGCGGCGCGGATGCGGTCGGGGTCGGTGGTGGCCCGCTCTTCAGGCTTGCGGTGCCCGTCGGCGCAGGCTCCGGTGGTGGGGCATGACTGCTTGCTGTGGAGGGCGGGGCGCTTGGTGTCGGGGCGGAGGGGGAAGACGTGCCAGCCGTGCTCGGCGGCGGCCAGCGCGGCGTTCAGGAGACCTGTGCTCATGCGACCACCTCCAACGAAGCGGGAGTGTTCCAGGCGGAAGGGACGACTCCGAGGAGCCAGGCGTAGGCGTAGGTGGCCTGTTGGGGGACGACACCGTTGCCGATGATGCGGAGCTGTTCCTTGCGGGGGATGTCGGGGACGTCGGTGACCCAGCCGGCCGGGAGTCCCATGAGCCATTCCGCGAACGCGGGGGACAGGCGGCGGTTGCCGCGGGTGCCGGGTTCGGTCGGGCACGGTGCGGGCCGGCCGGTGCGGTGTTCCCAGCGGCGGATGGCGGGGCTGTAGTCGGTGCCGTCGGACGCGACCCACATGGGGTCGAGGCGGACGGCCTGGCCGGGCAGGTAGTAGCGGCCCGAGGTGTCGCGCTGGTTGGGTCCGCCGTGGGGCCCGTCGGACGCCTTCGGGGTCGGGAGCAGGTTGACGACCACCTCGTTCAGCGGTCGGGAGTTGCGGCCCAGAAGGTTGGAGGCGCCGGACTTCCAGTCGCGGGCGGCCGGCGTCGGCAGCAGGCTCACTCCCCCGGCGGTGCGGGCAGTCGGGTCACTGCGGTGCGCAGGTTCAGCCCACCCTTGCGCTTCGGAGAAGTGCCGGGCCCGCCAGTGCCGTCCGAGGTGGTGGGGGTCGGCATCAGCGGGATGGGCAACTGCGAACCACCGGTCACGCGGGTGCGAGGCGCCGACTTCGGGGTCACCAGCTCGTAGACATGTCCACCGGATGCCATACCCGATCGCGGCCAGGTCCTGGGCGACGACGTCCAGCCCCCGCGAGCGGAGCGCCGCCACGTTCTCCAGGAAGACGTAGCGGGGTCGAACGACGCCCACAGCTTCAGCCACGTTCTTCCAGACCTTCGACCACTGGCCACTGATCCCGTCCCTTCGTCCGGCGTTGCTGATGTTGCGGCAGGGGAAACCGGCACCGATCACGTCCGGCGCGTACAGGTCCCGCACCCGCTCCCAGTCCGTGCGGGTGATGTCACCGAGGTTCGGCACCCCGGGGTGATGCGCGGCGAACACCCGCGCGGCGTAGGGGTCGTTCTCGGCGTAGGCGACCGGCACCGCGCCGATACCGGCACCGAGGGCCGATTCGAGGCCGCCGTATCCGGCGCACAGGGCAACAGCCCGCATGGTCTGGTCCGGCACTCGCCGGATGGGGATGGGTTGGGTCATGCTGGGTGTCTCCAGTTCTGTGAGAAGTGCTGGCAGACGACGGCGGCCCCGATTCATTGGCGTGAGGGGGCCGCCGTCGGCGTCTGCGGAACGGGATGCGGAATCTGTTCGTGCGGGCGCGGGGTGGTCCCGGTGGGTTACTTGACGATCAGGTGGCCGGGGTGGCGTCCGCGCATGTGGCTGACGCACTCGGCGCAGTCGGTGCGCCGGTCCTGAGCGGCGTGGATGCTGCGGTCGTGGGCGTGGGCCCAGCACTGGCGGCACTCGCCGCGCGGCGGGCGATACGGGTCGGCCATACGTCCCTTCCTTAACTCTGCGTAGCTGGCAGCTGGCTTAGGGGGTGGGTGTGGAGTGGCTGTTTCCGGGGGTTCCCGGGGTGCGGAGAGGGATGCTTCCCCAGCCTCCCCATGGTCCCCAACTGGGGTGTTGTCGCTGATCAGGATGGGTGGGGCGAGTTGGGGAGGCGGTTGGGGAGAACTCCCCAGGATGTGCGCGACTCCCCAACTGCTTCCCCGTCACCGTGTGTCGCCTTATCCGGCGTTCTCGGTGCCTTCGGTGTCGTCGGTGCGGGCTTCGATGGCGGCGAAGAGGCGGGCGCGGGAGATCATCTGGTTGCCGTTGTACTTCCGGGGCTCGGCACCGAACGGCTTGAGGGCCTGCACCAGGTCGGAGGCGGACCACGACTTGTAGACCTCGGGCCACCGCTGCGCGAGGTGCTGGCGGACCTCGTCGGACTTCATCCGCTCCTCGCTGCCGAGGACCGCGGCCACGTCGGCGAGGTGGTCGACCTCCCGCACCGGCGCCTGTGAGCCGCGGGCGGTGCCCACGCCGGCGCGCAGGGCCTTGGCCCGCTCCGCGATGGCTTCGGCGTCCTCGGGGCCGATGTAGTGGGTCCGGGCCGTGACGGAGGGCTGGCCGGGGGCGAGCTTGACCCCGTCGCCGGCCACCACGAGGGTGCCCTTGTCCAGCCCCTGGCGCAGCTTGTGCGGGGCGGCGCCGGCGTCGACCGCGGAGTCACCCACGGCCATGCGGGCCTGCGACTCGGTGCCCAGCACGAGGGAGGCGCGGATGTGGTTGCCCTCGCGGGAGCGCTTGGGCAGGTTCTCGTTGGTCGGGTCCTGGGTGCCCTCCCAGGTGGTGACGTTCACCGCGCGTCCCTGGTCGTGGATCTTCTTCACGGCCTGGAAGTAGCGGCTGTCCGCCTTCGACCCCCCGAACGGGGCGCCCTTGCGGACCGTGCCCTTCTCGGTGACGAACGTCTCCTGAGCACCGGAGCCGTAGGCCACCTGCGCCTCATCGACCACGAGGACCAGGGGGTTGAAGCGCGGGTCGGCCAGGATCTTGTCCTGACTCCAGCCCTTCGCGGTCAGCGACCGCATCACGGCGATCCGGTCGGCCATCTCCGCTACGCCTTCCTCGATCATCTCCGTGGTCTGGATGACGTGGTCGTCGGTGGGGCCCTGGATGAGGACGGTGGCGATGCCGTCGAACATCTGCCAGTCGCCCACGCCCTTGAGGTCAGCGATCCGGAACTCCACCCGAGGGTCCAGCGCGAGCCACAGGGCCAGCGCCCGCAGCGAGGCGGTCTTGCCCTGGTTGGACAGGCCGGTGATGAGCATGTGCTTCTGCCACAGCGAGACCAGCACCGCATCCCCGCGCAGATCGACACCCCACGGGGCCCGCCCGCGGTGCATGTCCGCGGTCGCGTCCGGGTCGGTGACCAGCGGCGAGGGCCCGATGGGCTGGTCCAGCGCACCGGAGTCCGCAATCCACATCCGAACCGTGCGCGGGGCCGGGGGGAGCGTCATGTGCAGTTCGTGTTCGTGGCGGGACAGGTTCTCCGCGAGCTTGCGCCGCTTGCCCAGCACCTCTTCGGTGCTGACTCCGGAGGGGAGGGTGACGTCGACTTCGACGCCGCACCCGGCCAGGGTGATGGGGCCGAGCATGCCGGCCGCACCGTCGGCCATCTCCTTGATGGCCTTGCGCAGCGAGGAAATCCCCAGATCAGCAAGGGCCTTGACGACCACCGACGGGGTCACCGGAACATCGTCCACGGTGCCGGTTGTGGGGCGGGCCCAGGCGGGTGCGGTCTGCTGCTGCTGACCGGCCCGCCACAGGTGCGACAGTCCGGCCAGCAGTGCGAGCGCGAGCGCGGGCCCCCAGGCGATGGAGACGAACCAGCACAGGGCCCGGACCGCGTCGACCGCGGCCAGCGTCGGCGCGACCAGGTCGTGCGCGTCGTGGTTGTGGATGGCCATGCAGGCACCGAGCAGCAGTAACGCACCCTCCGTGCAGGCGGTGCCGATCGCCGCGGACTTGGCCATCTGCGGAACACCGCTGATCAGGTCCATCCGCCGTCGGTGGCGGTCGGTGCGGAAGCGGTCCGCTTTCTCCTGCCACTCCGCGGCGAGTTCCTGGTTTCCCGCAGCGACCGCGGCGGCCCTCATCTGGTGATGGACCGCCACCGTCCGGCCCTGCCACGTCCGCCGCGCCACCACACCCGCCCCACCGACCACGTACATGGAGTGGCGGACCGCGGCACGGGCCCCGGCCCGGGTCCGCTCGTGCGTGACAGCGCCCCGCATAACGCGGCCGGAGCGCACCCACAGCGGCACCGGCACCACCGGCACGGGGTCGGGCACCACCCTGAGAACGGGCGGAACGGGCTCGGTGTTGGGGGCGTTCTTGTGGAGGCTGATGACGTTGTCGGACATGATGAAACGTGCTCCTGTCTGCCCCCGGTGGGGCGAGAAGGGGTGAGGGATGGGGGCGGCCGGTGCCGGCCAAGGAATCCGGCCGCCCCCGGTCAGTTCTCCGCCCGCAGAACGGCACGCTCGGCGCGACGAACCGCGTCCTCCGCAGCCCGGCGGGCCTGACGGGCCGCGGCCCGGTCGGCCCGGGGTGCGGTGCGCTCGGCGGCCTTGGCGTTGGCGAGGGCCTGGCGGGCGTCGGCCTGCACCTGGTGCAGGGCCCGCAGTTCCTGTGCGCCGCGCTCGGCGGCCCGCTGGTCGATCTTCTCCATGCGGGTGATGAGGGCGGGGTCGACGCAGTCGGCGAGGGCCTGGCGGAAGCCCTTGCGGAACAGCCGGTTGCGTTCGCGCTTCTCAGCCGGGGTGTAGCTGTGCATGGGTGCCTCCGAGGGTGGGGGCCGGGCTGTCCGGCCCTCCGCCCGCCCGGCATGGTGTCCGGGCGGACAGAGGGCCGTCAGCGGCGGCGACGGCCCCGGGACACCGCCTTGGCCGCGGCCTTGCCCTCACTGCCGCCCACGGAGCGGACGACGGTGACGACGCCCCAGGCCATGACCGCGGCGAGGAACGCGAGCAGGGCGAGGTTCGCGGCGATCGCGGTGAGGACGCCGACCAGCAAGGGGCCGAAGTACACCCCGGCGGCGACGGTGCCGGCGCCGATGCCGGAACCGAGGGCGAGGCGCTGAACGGTGCGGTCCGGCGGGGCGTGGTGGATGTGCTGGACGATGTTCTGCGGCCCCGTCTGCGGGGCGGGCAGGTCCGCCGGGTCGGCGTAGGTGTAGGTGCCGTCCGGGAGCTGGACGACGGTCAACGCCCGGGGTGCGGGCAGGTTGGGGTCCATGCGGTTCCTTCCACGGGCAGAGCGGGGGTGTGCGGGAGTGCCCCGGGCCGGATTCGATCCGGCACCCTCACGGCTGCGATGCCGGGGCTGACGTGCGTGTATGGGTCAGTCGTCGTCGCGGTCGATGTGGACGGTGCCGTGGAATACGCCGCCGGTGATGCCGTGGTTCTGGCCGCCGAAGTGGCCGCCGGTCACGGCGCCGCCCGCGTCCTGCGCGGCCTGCTGGATGTCGGACAGGCTGTCGGTGTCGGTGTCGACGGTGACGTTCCCGAAACGGATCTTCACTGGGTTTCCTGCTCTCTCGTTGCCGTGGTGACGGGGACGGGGCGGGGCGCGGGTGGTTAGCGGCCGGTGACGGGCTTGCCGGACTTCAGGTACGCCTGGGCGCGGCGCATCTCGTCGCGGGTCAGGGTCACGTTCATGGCGGTCTTGGTGCCGCCAAGGTTCTTGCCGACGATCGCGGCGGCGAGAGCGGCCTGAGCGCACTGCTTGTCGGTCTTGCGGGCCATGTCCAACTCCTCATCGAGTGGTTGGAGCCCCGGGGCCGGGGCCTCCCCGCCGCCCCCAGCCCGGCGAGGGACTGGGGGTGACAGGCAGGTACCGGGTTCAGGCAGCGGCCAGGGCGAGCGCGGCGAGCACGAGGGCGAGGACGTGGGCGGTCTGGTCGACGTGCGCCGCCCCACCGTGCGCGGCCCACGAGGTCTGGCCGGTGTGGGTCATCCACCACTGCACCGGCCACCGCCGGTCGATGAACGCATGCGTTCCACCGATCCAGACCAGCGTCGCCACGACGACCGGGACGGACAGGGCCACGCCGTCCAGGACAGCCGCACCGAGCGCCAGAGCCACCGCGCAGGTGAGGACGTGCGTACCGGCGTGGCGGAGGTTCGCGGCCCATCCGGCGGCGCACCGGTCGGCCTTGTGAGCGGCTTGGTGGTCAGTCTGGAAGGGGTAGTCGGCCAGCAAGTGACCGAGGTAGAGCAGGACGAAGAGGGAAGCGAACACGGCAGTGTCCTTCCAGGTCAGGAAGTCAGCGAAGGAGAGTCGGCGCAGGGCACGCAGGTGCCGAGCGAGCGCGGGATGCAGTACCCGGCATCCCGCCGGCACGCGGGGCAGGTACGCCGAGCCCGCATCGCCTTGGCGAGGGCGGCGGTACGGCCCGGGGTCATGGGCCGTACCGGGCGGGCGAGGTCGATGCGGTAGAGGTAGGCGATCAGCGGTTCGCGGCGGCGCCGCGGCCGGCAGACGACAGCGGCGACGTCCTGACCACCGGGCCGCAGCCCCATCGCGCGAAGCTGCCGACGGGTGGCCAGACCGTCCGGGGCGAGGCGCCACCGGTACTCCGGCAGCGCGCCCATCACGCCACCCGCTTCCAGGCCGCCCGCAGACGGACCTCGGATGCCGAGTGCCCAGCGGCGCGGAAGCGGGTGGCCATCTCCCGGTACGACAGGGCGGGCGTCTCGCTGGTGCGGATGTCGTCCACCAGCGCGTCCAGCGCCCCATCCGTGAGCGCCGGTGCGGGCTCCAGGGCGGGGACCGGGTCGGTGGGGCCCCAGACGGGGAGTTCCCAGCGGGGCGTGACGCCGGGCGTGACGGGCCGCGTCACGCTGGTCAGCGCCGTTGCGGTGCCCTCGCCGTTGCGGGCGGTCTCCAGCGTCGACCAGGCCCGGGAGAGGGTCTTGGCGGTGTCTGCCTGGACGTGTGCGACGCGGGCACCGGCCTGCGTCACGGCCGTCAGCCGGGTCTCCTCCGTGGCGGCTTCGGCCCGGAGGCGGGCGCGGGCGACGGCGGCTTCGTCGCGGGCTTCCTGCTGGATACCCCGGATCGAGCCCAGCGCGGACGGGGTGAGCGCGGTCCGCTCCCAGAGCCCGTGCACCAGCCACAAGGCTTTCGCGGCGATCGGGAGCCAGGCGACGGCCAGCCACGCGCCGGCCGACTCCTCGGCGAGGGCGTGGGCGACCAGTACGCCGGTGGCGATGAGGCCGAAGCCCCACCCGACCGCGGCCACGGTCCGGCTGTGGTCGCCCTGGGCGGCGAGGCGGCGTTCGTAGGCGAGGGTGGCCAGCCACCCGCCGTCGATCCCCAGACCGACGACCAGGGCGACCAACCACGGCATCACCGGGCTGAGCCACATCACGACCACAGCCAGCGTGAGGACCATGGACACCGCCGTCATCGCGACAGCGGGAAGAACTGTCTTCACCCTCATGCCGCACCGCCCTTTCCGTAGAGGAACCGGAAGAGAGCAAGCTGCAACTCCACCCAGTCCAAGCCGTTGGCAAGCTCGGGGTAGCCGTGCCGAACGAGCACATCGGCCACGTCGATGGACAGGCCCCGGGTGAACCGGGCGTCGTCGTCGGGCTGCGGGTTGAGGGGGTAGGCGCGGTCACTCATGCCGCACCGCCCGGCTGCACCGTGGCGGTGCGGTTGCTCAGGTCGCGACGGGCGGCCATGACCCGGTTGCGGGCCCGGCGGATGCGCCGCTCGTCCAGCTCGCTGGCCGGGCGGTCGATGGTCATGATCTGGGCGTCGAGCAGCTCGACCTCCGCCCGGATGAGCGGCATCTCGTGCTCGATCGCGTCCAGCTCGGCGGCCGGCGGCTCGAAGTCGAGCGACGCGGCCGTAACAAGGTCCTGAAGTGCAGCGATAGTCTTCATGGGTCGTTGTCTCCCTGGCAGGTGAGACGGCCCGAACAGCGGCTCCGGTGTTCCAGCACCGGAGCCGCCCGCCGTCGAAGTCGGTAATCCGGCTCCCCTCAGCGCCGCACGTACGAGACGTGCGGCGGAGGCAACCGGCCGCAGCTCGAACGCTGCGGATAAAGCAAATCGCGCTGTACTCACACGGAGAGCCCGTGTGGCCGCCTACTTGGCCGAGGAGAGGCGGCGTTATCCCATTCAGTTGTCAAAGAGCCGGCGCTTCCTTGGAGCCCGTTTCACGGAGCCCTCCGGGCGGCGGACACAGGTGTGTCGGGCGCCCTCCGCTCAAGCGATCCGACCGGCGGGCACATCCCTAAGGTTCCCTAGGGTTCCCTGTGGTGTCAAGCAGTAAGGTAGGGAACCTCAGGGATGTTCACGCGAAGGAGCAAGCGAAATGGCAGGCCAGGCCGACAATCGGGCGCCTTACGCAAAGATTGCCGCTCACTACTCAGAGCTGATCTCGTCCGGCGAGTTGCGGCCGGGGACGCTCCTGCCGAGCATCAAGAACCTCGCCGAAGAGTGGAAGGTCAGCACCGCCACGGCGGAGAAGGCCCTGCGGAAGCTGCGTAGCGAGGGCCTAGTCCGAGGTATCCACGGAATCGGCACCGAAGTCCTGGATCAGCCGGCCCCGATGTCCTCGGGGGCCCAGCGACAGGACCGGGGACGCCGTACCGGCTCCAGCTGGGGGACGGGCGAACGGTCCGACTCGCACCAGGCAGCGGTTGTGCCGGCACCCGCCGACGTGGCGCAGGCCCTGGACATCAAGCCCGGCTCGAAGGTCGTACGGCGTAGCCGCGTGTACCGGGACCGGCACGGCATCGTCGCTCACAGCACGTCGTGGATTCCCGCTCGGTACGGGAAGCTTGTGCCGCAGCTGGCTGAGAGCGAGCGCTTGACGGGTGGCACGTCACTCCAGCTCATTGCACACGCGACCGGCCACCCGATCACTCGCCGCATCGATACGGCGTCGTCCCGCCGCCTCACGCCAGAGCACGCGCGGCTTTTGGAACTGGACCCGGAGAACCCGCCGACCGACCCGGTGGTCGTGATGACCGCGAAGTTCCTCGACAGCGAGGACACTGTCGTGGAGTACGGCGTCGACCTCGGTGCCCCAGGTCGTACGTGGCGCACCGAAACGGAGGTCACCCTGTGACCAGCGCGAACACCACACCTGCGAAGGAGCCAGAAGGGCGAGAGGGTGCCGCCTACGCGGCCAGGCCCAGTGGTGCCACAGCGCCAGGAACCGAAACCAAGGCAGCAGTCATTTCACGAGCCATGACGCAACCGCCGCCCACACGTCGCCCGTTCTGCGTGCTGATGGCCGGACTCCCCGGCTCCGGGAAGACCACGCTGTCCCGCGCCCTGACGGATCGAGGATTCGTCCGCTTGTGCCCGGACGAGGAGATGTTCCGACGACACGGCGTCTACGGGGTCGACTTCCCCCGTGGCGTCTTCCCCACTCTGGAACGGCCCGTGCTCGAAGACGTTGCGCTCGACCTTCAAGCAAAGCTCAAGGCGGGGCACGACGTCGTAGTCGATCACGGTTTCTGGACCCCAGAGGACCGGGCCAAATGGCAAGCCATCGCCACCGATGCCGGCGCGATCCCCCTGCTCGTCTACCTTGCTGCGAGCCATGAAGAACTGTGGGCGAGGGTCAGCAAGCGAAACGAGTTTCACGCGAACGACCCGAATTCGATCTATTTCGCGGAAAGCGACCTTCAGCGTTACCGCACCCGGTTCGTCCCGCCCACTTCAGATGAGCCGCACTTGCTGTGCAAGGGAAACCCCCTCGTGGTCCTCCGGGCCCTGCAAGGGTCTGACCATTAGTATGTCTGAGGTGACGTACTGGTAAGTGGGACGCCCGCACCGCTTCGCGTTGCTTGCTTCCCTCGGGTGGATTATACCGAAGTCGTATCCATGGCGGGCCGGTGTCATTCCCGAGTGCGTCGCCAAAGGGGCTCATCCGGACGGGTTCGAGTATTTCACTTGCAGTTCTCGTTGAACCATTCATCCATGGCTGAGGAAATGACGTCCCCTGTGTAGCACTGACGGCCGTAATCGTAATTGAGCAGCTTCTTATTGTGGTCGTTTAGGTTCTCGTAAAAAGCAGACGACGTCACGAGGGCGGGCACGTTCCAGCTGCTGTTACCGTGGTTGGCGAGCTTGGCTGCGTGATTCACGACGTCCCCCATGTAGACCACATCGTTAATCCCGCTCCCGTTGTAGCCCGCCTTGATCATCAGGGCTCGCCCCCAGGACATACCGATGCCCACCTTGATCGGTGTTGCATATTGCGCTCTTTGCATTTCATAGTTCAGGATCTTTGCCATGGAGTTCGCCTGGGCCGCCATGGAGAATACCCCGTCGATGTCGCGTGTGTATGGGGTATTCACCACCGCCCAAGTGGCGTCACCTGCGATATTGACCTCGCGAGTGTTTACGTCGCTGTTGAAGATGGCAACAAGCTCGGAAAGGTAGGCGCGATAAATTCGCGCCAGCCGGGGTCGCTTGTAGTGCTTAGGGAGTTGGGATGACTCTCGAATGTCTACAAAGATGGCTGAGCAGTTAGCGTAGAACCCGTTTGAAAAGGTCAGCTTGCTTCGGTCTGGAAGTGAGTCTGCTTCTTCGAAGCTTTGTGATCCGGTCAGATACTCTCGAATTCGCGCAGCGCTCGCAGTGTGGCTGTACGGCTTGTAGTTGCTGTCCATTTGGCACCACCGTTCTAGTTGATTACACGAAGCGCTGCCGTGATAGCTAGCAGGGGGAGCGCGACGAGAAGGAATCGAATTGATCGTCCTCCCCATATGTACTTCTTGTGTGCCACCTTCGCGTTGGCCCACCCTTGTCCTGCGATCTCGGTGACGAGAGCTTCGGCGTCTTGTGTGAGAGCGATCAGGGACTCGGCGTAGGTTCCGCTAGCTGCATGCCCTCGGGCAATATGGTGGAAATAGAGCAGGCTGGTGGGTTCTTCCGACATCTTGAGGCGAGGCCAGAGAACCAGACCGGCGCACGCCCCCGCCCCGACAACCGCGAGCCCGCAGAACATAGAACTGAAGATCAGCCAACTGGACGGCGAGCTGACGTCCTTGACGATGTTGAAGAGCACTCCGCCGGTGAGGCCAGCAGCAGCCAATGCAGCGGCGGCTTTGGTCTCGGCGTGCTTGATCCAATCTATGACCAACCCCAACGCCTTCCAGGCGTGGTCGGCGTTGGGGGCAGGCTTGGGAGCAGGAGGCGGTTCCGTCACGCCACCATCATCCATCGCACCACCGACAATCGGGGCGGGGTGAGCGCAACCAGTCTTCATGCATGACTCATCGAGCTCGCCAGCCCTGCGGCAGGCCAAGCCCACGAGCACGGACTTCAGTTGCCGTTGCCCGTTTGAACGGGCCCCTGTCGAGTCGAGCTAGCGCCGTGAGGACGCTCGTTGGTGTCAGGCATCCTGAGGGCTTCGGGACGAAGAGACTGCCCCGGAGGGGATGACTAGAGCCAACCGGTGCCGCCGTGGGCCATTCACGGGCCGGGTGTTAGCTCAAGGGGCTTGTGCACGCCGGAGGTGCACGTCAGAGAGGTTCCGTCTGGGTAGGCGGCACGGTCTTGAAAACCGTCGTCGCAGCGATGTGACCGTGGGTTCAAATCCCACACCCACCGCAGGTGCACGGCCCCGACCAGGTCAATCGGTCGGGGGCCGTTCGCATGCCCGGAGCCGGGGAGGCCGGTCAGCGTGGGGGTTCGCAGCGGGTGGCCGTGAGGCGGGAGGCGGAGGCGATCGTGGCGCGGGCCTCGTGTTCGGGGAGGCCGGTGCGGACGGCGGCCCGGGTGAGGGCGTCGGCCAGGGCTTCGCCGAAGCCGTGTTCGTAGGCGCGGCAGGCGGCCCAGAAGAGCCGGGTGTTGCGCTGTCCCTCGTCCGCCGCGAGCACGAAACGGATCAGGCCCTGGCCCTGGTCGGGACGGCCCGGGCGGTCGGGGTGGTCCGGGTGCCGGCGGCGGGGCGGTGGGGTCAGCAGGTCCAGGAGCGCGGGCGGGCAGGGCGCCGGAGGGAGGCTGTCGGTGCCGGGGACCAGGCGGTAGGTGCCGTGGGCGGTGACCGAGCCGGGGCCGACCAGGTAGCCGCCCGTGCCGCGGATGTCGATCCCGGGGGCGAGGCGGCCGGCGGAGTTGGGCACGGTAGTGCCGGGCGGGCCGGACAGCCAGATGTGCCGGCCGCCGCTCGGGGTGAGCACGGTCACCGTCGGCGGGATAGTGAACAGATGCTGGAGGGCCAGCTGTTGCAGGGCCGCCCCGGAGTCGTTCCGGCCGGTGGTGTCGATGTCGAGGTCGACACCGATGAGGTGGTGCGGGGCCCGGCCGCAGGCGATGCCGTAGCCGGTGGCCCAGGGGGCGGCGGCGAAGAGGGCGCGTACGGCGGCGGGGTCGGTGGTGGCGTCGTGGACGCCGTGGCCGGGCCGGCCGCAGGCGCCCCGGCAGCCGGACGGGCGGTCCTCGTCGTGGTGGGGGGAGCGCAGGGCGGGGAGCTTGGTGGCGGACAGCGGGATGACGGGGAGCCCGTGCTCGGCGGCGGAGAGCGCGTGGGCCAGGGCCAGGGTGGCGGTTCGCCGGTCGGTGGTGGCCATGATTCTATGTTCGTACGAACGTTCGAATAAGGGAAGGGGGAGGCGGTGTGAGGTGGGGCGCGGCGTGCGGTGCTGGAACGCTTCTTCTCCCGTGGGACACGGGCTCCGGCCGCGTACCCGGCTGACCTGGGAGTCTGTGGGGTCTGAGGGTTTATCTGCTCTTCCTCATGCTTGCGGGGGAATCGGAAGGCATGGGCGGTTCGCCGGGGTGGCCCTGGGCAGCTTTGGTCTCGCGACGTCGTGACTATCACCGGGGCGGTCGGTCAATCGGCCCGGGTTCAGCTCTACTTCCGGTTCCTGGAGGAATTGACATGGCAAGCATCCGTACCGCTCGTGCCCTCGCCGTTGTTGCCGCACTGCCTCTCGCCGTCGCTCTCCTCGGCGGCGTGGCCCAGGCCGACAACGGATCGTTCGCGAACGACGGATCCAACGCGGGTGTGGCCACGATCAGCGGCAGCGGAGTCGGCGGGAACAACTCCGGAAACTCGTCGACCTCGCAGCAGCAGGCCGCGGGTTCCGGGGCGTCGAACCAGAGCAACTCCGCCCAGGTGAACGGATCCGCGTTCACGGACATCGACCAGTCCACCCACAATCTGGCGGTGAATTTCACCAACCTCTGGTGAGCGGGCGCCTGTCGCGGCCCGGTCGGGGGGTCGGGTCGCGACGGGGGAGGGACGGCCTGTGCGGCGCCGCTTCGGTGGCGGCGCACAGGCCGTTCGGCGTTCTCCGCCTTGACAGCCGGATGTTTTCTGACGGACAGTCAGAAAGCTTGATTCCCACGCCGTCCCCCCGGGAGGCAGTCGCCGTGCATCTGGCCCCTACCGCGCGCCAGCACCAGCTGCGTGCCGAACTGCGCGCCTACTTCAGCGAGGTGATGTCCGGGGGTGCCCGGGCACCCGCCCAGGCGGACCAGGACCCCGGTGAACAGCGTCGGCTCCTGCGGCGCATCGGCGCCGACGGCATGCTCGGTCTCGGCTGGCCCGTCGAGTACGGCGGTCAGGGCCGGGGAGCCGACGAGCAGTTCGTGTTCTTCGACGAGGCCTACCGGGCGGGTGCCCCCGTCTCCATGGTCACTCTCAACACGGTCGGCCCCACCCTGATGAAGTACGGGACGCGGGAGCAGAAGGAGTACTTCCTGCCCCGGATCCTGGCCGGTGAGACCGTCTTCGCCATCGGCTACAGCGAACCGGAGGCCGGCACCGATCTCGCCGCCCTGCGCACCCGGGCCGTCCGGGACGGCGACGCCTGGGTGATCGACGGGCAGAAGATCTTCACCAGCAACGCGCAGAACGCGGACTGGATCTGGCTCGCCTGCCGTACGGATCCGGACGCGCCCAGGCACCGGGGCATCTCGATCGTGCTCGTGCCGACGGACGCGCCCGGCTTCTCCTGGACCCCCATCGGGACCGTGGGCGGACTGACCACGACCGCCACCTACTACGACGGCGTACGGGTGCCCGCCACCGCGCTGGTCGGCGCCGAGAACGACGGCTGGGGGCTGATCACCAACCAGCTGAACCACGAACGGGTGGCGCTCGCGGCGATCGGCATGCAGGCCGAGGACTTCTACGAGGCGGCGCTCACCTTCGCCCGCACCCCCGACCCCGTGACCGGGCGGCGGCCGGCTGACGAGCCGTGGGTTCGTTCCGGGCTGGCCGAGGCGTACGCCCGGCTCGCGGCGACGCGCCTGCTCAACTGGCGGCTGGTGGGGGACGTCGGAGCCGGTGCGCTGGCACCCGGAGAGGCGAGCGGCGTGAAATTCGTGGGCACCGAAAGCGCCGTGGAGGTCTACCGGATGTGCCAGGAGATCACGGGCGACGCCGGGCTGATCCGAGGCGGCTCACCGGGCGCGTTCGGAGACGGGGAGCTGGAGCGGATGAACAGGGCGGCGCAGATCAACACCTTCGGGGGCGGGGTGAGCGAGGTGCAGCGCGAGATCGTCGCCACGATGCGGCTCGGCATGAAGAGGGGGAAGCGGTGACGGACGCAGGGGACGCGCACCGGGCCGTCCAGCACGCCGACGACGAGCTGTACGAGCGGCTCAGGGCGTACGAGGGCCGGCCCGCCGCCACCGGGGGCGTCGGCAAGGACCTCGTCAACGAGGCGATGATCAGGCACTGGTGCGAGGCGATGGGGGACACGAATCCGGCCTACGCGGGTCCCGGCGCCATCGCCCCGCCCACGATGCTCCAGGCCTGGACGATGGGCGGCCTGTCGGGGCACACGGACCGGAGCGGGGCGTACGACGAGCTGTCCGACCTGCTCGACGGCGCCGGGTACACCTCCGTGGTCGCGACCGACTGCGAGCAGGAGTATCTGCGCCCGCTGCGGCCCGGCGACCGGATCACCTTCGACGCCGTCGTCGAGACGGTGTCGGCGCGGAAGACCACCAGGCTCGGCACGGGCTACTTCGTCACCACCCGCATGGACGTCCGCGCACAGGGCGAGCCGGCGGGCACGCACCGCTTCCGCATCCTCAAGTACCGCCCGGCGAAGGCGGGAAGGCGCGGATCCGCGCGGCCCCGGCCGGTGGTCAACCGGGACAACGCCGGGTTCTGGGAGGGCGTGGCGGCGCACCGGCTGCTGATCCAGCGCTGCGGGGCATGCGCCACGCCGCGCTTCCCGTGGCTGCCCGGGTGCAACGCCTGCGGCTCGCCCGAGTGGGACACCGTCGAGGCCTCGGGCGAGGGCACGGTCTTCAGTTACGTCGTCATGCATCATCCGCCCTTTCCCGCCTTCGGCGAATCCGGTGAGGGCGGACCGTACGCGGTGGCGCTGATCGAGCTCGCGGAGGGCGTCCGGATGGTCAGCAATGTGATCGGGCTGCCCTACGACAAGGTGCGGGTGGGCCTGCCGGTGCGGCTGGAATTCCTGCGTACGGACTCCGGTTCGCAGCTTCCGGTGTTCCGGGCGGGTGAGGGCTGACATGGACTTCACCCCCAGCGAGGAACAGAGCGCGGCCCAGGGTCTCGCCGCCCGGATCTTCTGTGACCTGTCGACGCACGACCGCCTGGTCGCGGCCGGCACCGGCTCGGACGCCGGGCTCTGGAAGGAGCTCTGTGCCGCCGGGCTGCCCGGCGCCGCCGAGGAGACGGGACTGCTCGGACTGGTGCTCCTGCTGGAGGAGCAGGGGCGCACGACCGCGCAGGTGCCGTTCGCGGCGACCTGTGTGTACGGGCTCCTGGCCGTCGGCGAGCACGGGACGGACGAACAGCGCGAGCGGCTGCTGCCCCGGCTGCGGGAGGGCACGGCGGTGGCGACGGGGGCGTTCCCGGCCCGCGGCGCCGTGCACCCGCAGGCCGACGGCCGGCTGAGCGGCAGTGTGCCGCTGGTGCCGTGGCTGCGGGATGCCACGCATGTGGTGGTCGCCGCCGCGGACCGGACGCTGTGGATCGTGCCGGCCGCCGGCCCCGGGGTGCTGACGGAGCCCGTCGAGACCACGGCCGCGTGGTCGGCCGGCCGGCTCGTGCTGACCGGGGCGCCCGCCGAACGCCTCGGCGGTTCGGGGGCGTACGCGGACGTGCTCGCCACCGCCCGTACGGCGTTCGCCGGGGTGCAGGCGGGGGTGTGCGCCGGCTCGGTGGCGCGCGCGGTCGAGCACACCGGGAGGCGCGAGCAGTTCGGGCGCCCCCTCTCGACCAAGCAGGCGGTCCTGCTGCGGGCGGCCGACGCCCACATGGACACCGAGGCCATCCGGGTCACGGCGTACGAGGCGGCCTGGCGCCGCGACGAGGGTCTGCCGTACGCCGCACAGGCCCTGACCGCCGCCTGGTGGGCGGCCGAGGCCGGACCGCGCGTGGTGCACGCGGGCCAGCATCTGCACGGCGGCACGGGGGCCGACCTCGACCATCCCGTGCACCGCCACTTCCTCTGGGGGCGCCAGCTCGCCGCCCATCTCGGCTGCGGCGGCGCGGTACTTCAGGAGCTCGGCACACTGCTGACGAAGGAGGGCCCGGCATGAGGGGCGGCGAGGACGTGAGGGTCGGTGAGGAGCTGGCACCCCTGGAGATCGCGGTGACCCGCACCCTGATCGTGGCGGGAGCCATCGCCTCCCGCGACTACCAGGACGTGCACCACGACGCGGAGCTGGCACGGGAGAAGGGCTCCCCGGACATCTTCATGAACATCCTGACCACCAACGGCCTGGTCGGGCGGTACGTCACCGATCACTTCGGGCCCTCGACGGTGATCCGGCGGGTGGCGATCAGGCTCGGCGCCCCCAACCATCCCGGCGACACGATGGTGTTGACCGGCACGGTCACCGCGCTCGGTGAGGACGGGACGGCCGAGGTGTCGGTCGTCGGCGCCAACGGACTCGGCAGACATGTCACCGGCACGGTGACCATCGCCGTTCCGCCCGCGACCGGGGCCCCTGGGGAGGCGGCATGAGTGTGCGGAGGGCCGACTCGCTCGGCGGCAGGGCCGCGGTGGCCGGGATCGGGGCGACCGAGTTCTCCAAGGACTCCGGGCGCAGCGAGCTCAAGCTGGCCGTCGAGGCGGTGCGCGCGGCCCTCGACGACGCGGGACTCACCCCTGCCGACGTCGACGGCCTTGTCACCTTCACGATGGACACCAGCCCCGAGATCACCGTGGCCCAGGCGGCCGGCATCGGTGAGCTGTCCTTCTTCTCGCGCGTCCACTACGGCGGCGGCGCGGCCTGTGCGACGGTCCAGCAGGCGGCCCTCGCCGTTGCCTGCGGGGTGGCCGATGTCGTCGTCTGCTACCGCGCGTTCAACGAGCGGTCGGGGCGTCGCTTCGGCTCCGGGGTGCAGCAGCGCGAGCCCACGGCCGAGGGCGCGGCGCTCGGCTGGAACCTGCCGTTCGGGCTGCTCACGCCCGCCTCCTGGGTGGCCATGGCGGCGCAGCGGTATCTGCACACGTACGGGCTGACGCCGGAGGCCTTCGGTCATGTCGCGGTCACCGACCGGCGCCACGCCGCCCGCAACCCGGCCGCGTACTTCCACGGCAAGCCGATCACCCTCGCCGACCATGCCGCGTCCCGGTGGATCGTCGAGCCCCTGCGGCTGCTGGACTGCTGCCAGGAGACGGACGGCGGGCAGGCGGTCGTCGTCACCAGCGCCGAGCGGGCGCGGGACCTGCGGCAGCCCCCGGCCGTCGTCGTCGCGGCGGCCCAGGGTGCCGGGCGGGCCCAGGAGCAGATGACGAGCTTCTACCGGGACGATCTGACCGGGCTGCCGGAGATGGGCGTCGTCGCCCGCCAGCTGTGGCGCACCTCAGGGCTGGCCCCCGCCGATGTCGATGTGGCGATCCTGTACGACCACTTCACCCCGTTCGTCCTGATGCAGCTGGAGGAGTTCGGTTTCTGCGCTCCTGGCGAGGCCGCGGACTTCGTGGCGGCCGACGCCCTCCCCCTGAACACCCACGGCGGGCAGCTGGGGGAGGCGTATCTGCACGGGATGAACGGCATAGCGGAGGCCGTCCGCCAGATCCGGGGGACCTCGGTCAACCAGATACCCGGCGCCTCCACCTCGCTGGTCACGGCCGGTACGGGGGTGCCGACCTCGGGCCTCGTCCTGGGCCGGGACCGGTGAGCGGAGGGCCCGGACGCGCGGCAGGGGCCCCGGGGGCGACCCTGAGTCCTCAAGGACGGCCCCTCCACCTACAGGAGGTGGACGCGGCGCCGGGCCTACACCCTGAGGCGGACGCGGTTTCGGGACCTGGGGGCGATCCCCGGCGAGGCGCCCGCTCCTAGCGTGGAGGCATGACCACGCCAGTCTGCACGGACGCCTCCAGGGGAGCCGCTGCCACCACCTCAGACGCGCCGCGCCTCCCGCAGGCGCCGCACACCGGGCACGTACCGCACACCGGGCACGCGCCGCGTGTGACGCACGGGACGGGCGCCGTGACACACGGAGCGGCGGCTGCCGGGCGGGCGCCCTACGGCGCGCGTGCGCCGTACGTCCCGTATCCGTCGTTCACGTCCTTCGTGAAGGCGCGGGGGCCGGTGCTGCTGCGGGCCGCCCGCTCGCTCACCGCGAATCCGAGCGACGCCGAGGACCTGCTCCAGACCGCGCTGACCAAGACCTATGTCGCCTGGGAGCGGATCGAGGACCACCGGGCGCTCGACGGCTATGTCCGCCGGGCCCTGCTGAACACCCGGACCTCGCAGTGGCGCAAGCGCAAGGTCGACGAGTTCGCCTGCGACGACGTGCCCGAGCAGGAGGCCGTCCCGGGGCCCGATCCGGCCGAGCAGCAGGTGCTGCACGACGCGATGTGGCGGGCCGTGCTGAAGCTGCCCGACCGCCAGCGGGCGATGGTCGTCCTGCGCTACTACGAGGACCTCAGCGAGGCCCAGACCGCCGAGGTGCTGGGGGTGTCCATCGGTACGGTGAAGAGCGCGGTGTCCCGGGCGCTCGGCAAGCTGCGCCAGGACCCGGAGCTGTCCCCGGTCCGCTGAGCCGCCGGTGGCCGTCGGCCCGTCCGCCTGCCCACCATCTGGCTGTCCGGCTGGTGTGAATGTGACCGGCGACACCGATTCGCACTCCCGGGAGTAGTGACATACCGATCGGTATGTGCGCAGAATCAGCGGAAACCTACTGCCGCGTAGCGCCCACCGGGAGGACGCCGTGCTCAGCACCATGCAGGACGTACCGCTGACTGTCACCCGCATCCTGAGCCATGGGATGACCATCCACGGGAAGTCGCAGGTCACGACCTGGACCGGAGAGCCGGAGCCGCACCGGCGAAGCTTCGCCGAGATCGGCCGACGGGCCACCCAGCTCGCCCACGCCCTGCACGACGAACTCGGCATCGACGGCGACCAGCGGGTCGCCACCCTGATGTGGAACAACGCGGAGCACGTGGAGGCGTACCTCGCCATCCCGTCGATGGGTGCCGTGCTCCACACGCTGAACCTCCGGCTGCCCGCCGAGCAGCTGGTCTGGATCGTCAAGCACGCCGACGACAAGGTCGTCATCGTCAACGGCTCGCTGCTGCCGCTCCTCGCGCCGCTGCTCCCCCAGCTGACCTCCCTCGAACATGTCGTCGTCTCGGGCCCCGGCGACCGCTCCGTGCTGGACGGCGCGGCGGTGCGGGTGCACGAGTACGAGGAGCTGATCGCCGGCCGGCCGACCACGTACGACTGGCCCGAGCTGGACGAACGCCAGGCCGCCGCCATGTGCTACACCTCCGGCACCACCGGGGACCCCAAGGGCGTGGTGTACTCCCACCGCTCGATCTACCTGCACTCCATGCAGGTCAACATGTGCGAGTCGATGGGGCTGACGGACAAGGACACCACGCTGGTCGTGGTCCCCCAGTTCCACGTCAACGCCTGGGGGCTGCCGCACGCGACCTTCATGTCCGGCGTCAGCATGCTGATGCCGGACCGTTTCCTCCAGCCCGCGCCGCTCGCCGAGATGATCGAGCGCGAGCGGCCGACGCACGCCGCGGCCGTCCCCACCATCTGGCAGGGACTGCTCGCCGAGGTCACCGCCCACCCGCGCGACCTCACCTCCATGGCCAACGTCACGATCGGCGGCGCCGCCTGTCCGCCCTCCCTCATGGAGGCGTACGACAAGCTCGGCGTCCGCCTCTGCCACGCCTGGGGGATGACGGAGACCTCGCCGCTCGGCACCATGGCCCACCCGCCCGCCGGGCTGACCGAGGAGCAGGAGTGGTCCTACCGCATCACCCAGGGCCGTTTCCCGGCCGGCGTCGAGGCGCGGCTCGTCGGCCCCGGCGGCGAACACCTTCCGTGGGACGGCGAGTCGGCCGGTGAGCTGGAGGTGCGGGGCGCCTGGATCGCGGGCGCGTACTACGGCGGCGCGGACGGCGAGGCGCTGCGGCCCGAGGACAAGTTCAGCGAGGACGGCTGGCTGAAGACCGGTGACGTCGGGGTCATCAGCGCGGACGGCTTCCTCACGCTCACCGACCGCGCGAAGGACGTCATCAAGTCCGGCGGCGAGTGGATCTCCAGCGTCGAGCTGGAGAACGCCCTGATGGCGCACCCGGATGTCGCCGAGGCGGCCGTCGTGGCCGTCCCGGACGAGAAGTGGGGCGAGCGTCCGCTCGCGACGGTCGTCCTCAAGGAGGGCGCCACCGCCGACTACGAGGCGCTGAAGGCGTTCCTCGCCGAGTCGGGCATCGCCAAGTGGCAGCTGCCGGAGCGCTGGTCGGTCATCCCGTCCGTGCCGAAGACGAGCGTCGGGAAGTTCGACAAGAAGGTGATCCGCAAGCAGTACGCACAGGGCGAGCTGGACATCACACAGCTCTGAGGCGGGCGCGGGCGCGGTACGAAGACGGCGAGGGCGGTACGGGAGTGATCCCGTACCGCCCTCGTCGCGCTGTCCGTGACCCCGGCGCGGGTCAGTTCGTCCCGATCTTCGCGAGCAGGTCGACGATGCGCGACTGGACCTCGTCGCTCGTCGAGCGCTCGGCGAGGAAGAGCACGGTCTCGCCGGAGCTGAGCTTGCCCAGCTCCGACTGGTTGATGTCGGCCGAGGTGTAGACGACCAGCGGAGTGCGGTTCAGCTGGCCGTTGGCGCGCAGCCAGTCGACGATTCCGGCCCGGCGGCGGCGTACCTGCATCAGGTCCATCACCACCAGGTTCGGACGCATCCGGGTCGCAAGCGAGACGGCCTCGCTGTCCGTCGCGGCGCACGCGACCTGCATGCCCCGGCGTTCCAGCGTCTGCGTCAGCGCGAGCGCGATGTCCTCGTGCTCCTCGATCAGCAGGACGCGGGGCGGGTGCTGTTCGCTGTCGCGCGGGGCGAGCGCCTTCAGGAGCACGGCGGGGTCGGCGCCGTACGCGGCCTCCCGCGAGGCCTGGCCCAGACCGGCCGTCACCAGGACCGGCACCTCGGCCGCCACCGCCGCCTGGCGCAGCGACTGGAGCGCCTTGCGGGTGATGGGGCCGGTGAGCGGGTCGACGAAGAGCGCGGCGGGGAACGCCGCGATCTGCGCGTCCACCTCCTCGCGCGAGTGCACGATCACCGGCCGGTAGCCGCGGTCGCTCAGGGCCTGCTGGGTGGAGACGTCGGGCGCCGGCCAGACGAGCAGCCGGCGCGGGTTGTCCAGCGGCTCCGGGGGCAGCTCGTCGTCGACGGGCTGCGGCGAGGGCCGGTTGGCGACCTCGACCGCGCCGCCGGGACCATCCAGCGGTTCGGGACCCTCGGCGCCCTCGTCGGGTGCGCCTATCGCGTACGCGCGGCCTTCGGCCGCCGGGGCGGCGAGCAACTGGCCGGAGTCCTGGCCCTGGACGGTGCCGCCTGGGCCGGTGCCACCGGGGCCCGTGGCTGCGGGGCCGGGCTGCGGGGGCTGCGGTTCGGCGGGTGCCGGGGGCGGCGCCGGGGCGCGCTCGTCGGGGTCGGTCTCGGGCGGTGCGGCGAGCTTGCGGCGCCGCCCGGCGGAGCCGCCGCTGAGCGTCTGGTTCTGCTGGTGGGCGATGTGCTGGGCGAAGGGCACGCCCTGGCCGAGCGTCCGCACGCTGAACGCACGCCCCTGCGTCGAGTCCGCCCCGGGCATGGGCGCCTCGGCGGGCAGCGGCTGCCTTCGCGCATCGGGCGCGCGCACCGGCGTACGCGGGCGGACGGCGTCGGGCGCGGACGGGTCCCCCGCGCCGACCGGGCCTGCGGGGCCCTCGGGCCCGGCGCCCCGGACGTCACCGGCGGCGGTACCGGTGGTGTGCGTGGTACGCCCCGCCCCCGGCAGCTCGGGCTCCACGCCGGACGCGGCCGGTCCCTGCCCGGACGCGTCGTCCTGCCCCCAGCCGCCGGGCTGCGCGGGCGGGACGGGGAGGTCGGAGGGTGCGGGCTGCGGGAAGGGGGCGCCCGGGGGCGTGGCGGGGTGCCCCGAGGGGTCGGGGAGGGCGAACGGCGCCGGCCGGTCGGCCGACGGGGCGGGCTGCGGAGCGGTCTGCGCCGCCGGCCCGAGGCTCTGGCCGGGGGCGGGAGGAGCGAGGGGCGCGTCCTGCTCGGGGCCGGCGAACGGGGCGTCCTGGCCGGGCGGGGCGAAGGGCGCGTCCTGGTCCGGGAGCGAGAAGGGCCCGTCCTGCTCCGGAACGGCGAACGGCGCCTGCTGACCGTCCTGCCGGGCGGCGTCGCCACCGTGCCGGGCGCGGCGACGGCCGGTCGGGGCCTGCGAGGGCTGCCCGGTCTGCTGGGCCTGCGGAGGCACAGGGGCGTGCTCCGGCGCGGGGAATCCGGGGGCGTGGGCCCCCGGCAGCGACGCGTCCGGGTGCCCGGGGGCGTGCTCCGGCGCGGTGAATCCTGCGGGCAGCGCCGCCTCCGCATCACCCGTAGTGGGCGGTACGCGGTCGGCGTCGGCCGGCGGGAGAGCGAAGGGGACGCGCGGACCGCTCTGCTCGGCCTGGGCCGCCCGGTCCTGCGCGGCGGACAGCGCCCGCCGGGCCCGGCGCCCGGTCGGCTGCCGTTCCGGGCCGTGCGCCGGCGCACCGGCCGGAGCGTGCTCCCGCGCCCCGGCGCTGTCGTCGAGGTTCGAGTACGCGGCGGGGGCCGTGGATTCCACGGCGTTCGCGACGGCCGGAAGGGCGAGGCGGCTCTCCGCGCGCCGGTGCGCGCGATGCCCGCCGCCCTGACCCGGCTGGCCCGGCGCCTCGGCCGGAACGCCCTGCGGCGGCACGGTCTGGCCGCGCTGCGGGCGGCCACCGGCCCCCTGGGCGCCCTCGGCCGCCGTCACCACGGACCCCTCCGAGGGTGCGCCGGACGTCAGGGCCAGGGCCTGCCCGGGCGCCTGCGCCGCAGCGGCGGTCTCGGCGGGGCTGGGCCGGCCGCGCCTGCGCCCGGAACCCTCGCCCTGCTGGGCCGGGATCAGCTCGTGCGGACCGGCCGCTTCGTGCGCGGCGGCGGTCTCGGGTGCGGGAGAGGGCGTGGCCTCCCGGCGTGCGCGCCGGCGCCCCGTCGGTTCGGCCGCTCCGGTGTCGCCGGGGGCCGCCCCGGGCTCGCCGCCGCCGTCGGAACCGCCCACCGGGCTGTCCAGGAAGGCATCGGTGGAGGACCTGCGCGCCCGGCGCCGCCCCCTGCCGCCCTCGGGCGCCGCAGTCTGCGCGAGGCCCGTCTCCGGGACCATTCCCGCTTCGGGCACCACGGGATCGGGCTCAGGCGGCACAGCAACCGGCGGCATCACGGTCCCGGCCCCCGCGCCCAGCGGCACTTCGAGGACGTACGCGCTGCCGCTCATGCCCGGCATCTCATGGGTCTGGAGCACGCCGCCGTGCGCCCGGACGATCCCGCGCACGATCGGCTCGTGCACCGGGTCTCCCCCGGCGAACGGCCCGCGCACCTCGATCCGTACGACATCACCGCGCTGTGCGGCGGCGACGACGACCGTGGAGTCGACATAGCCGCCGCCCGGCACGAGCCGGGCCTTGCCGGTGGAATCGACGCCTGCGACGTCCGCGACCAGGTGGGCGAGCGCGGTCACCAGACGTCCGGCATCGACCTCGGCCTCGATCGGCGGGGCGTGCACCGCGAACTGGGCGCGGCCCGGACCGATCAGCTCGACCGCGGCGTCGATACCGGCCGTCACCACTCCGTCGAGCAGCACGTTCGTCTTGATCAGCGCCTCGGCGCCGGCGTCCAGGCGCTGGTAGCTCAGCACGTTGTCGACGAGCGTCGTCATCCGCGCGTAGCCGGCGGCCAGGTGGTGCAGGATCTGGTTGGCCTCCGGCCACAGCTGGCCCGCCGGGTCGGCGGCGAGCGTGGACAGCTCGCCGCGCAGCTCCTCCAGCGGCCCGCGCAGCGACTCGCCGAGCACGGCGGTCAGCTGGCCGTGCCGGGCGGTCAGGTCCGTCAGCCGCTCGGCCTGCTCCTCCAGCTCGGAGGCGTACCGCTCCGTGCGGTCGGCCAGTTCGGCGGCGTGCTGTTCGGTCAGCGCGGCGACCTCGGCGGCGTGCCGTTCGGTGAGGCCGGTGATCTCGGCGGTGTGGCTCTCGGTCAGCTCGGCGACCTCGGTCCTGCGCTGCGCGTCGAGCTCCTCGTACGGCCGGCGGTCGGTGAAGGTCATGACGGCGCCGACCAGCTGGTCGCCGTCCCGCACGGGGGCGGTGGTCAGATCGACGGGGACCGGCTTGCCGCTCTTGGACCAGAGGACCTGCCCGCGCACCCGGTGCTTGCGCCCCGACTTGAGGGTGTCGGCGAGCGGCGACTCCTCGTACGGGAACGGCTCGCCCTCGCCGCGCGTGTGCAGGATCAGGGGGTGCAGCTCCTGGCCGCCCAGGTCGCTGGCGCGGAACCCGAGGATCTGCGCGGCGGCGGGGTTGACCAGGACGACGCGGCCGTCCGTGTCCGTCCCGACGACGCCCTCGGCCGCGGCCCGCAGGATCATCTCGGTCTGGCGCTGCGAACGGGCCAGCTCGGCCTCGGTGTCCACGGTGCCCGAGAGGTCGCGCACGACGAGCATCAGCAGTTCGTCGCCCGTATAGCTGCCGTTGTAGGAGCTCTGGACGTCGTTGTACGCCGCCTGCCCGTCCTCCAGGCTGGCGCTCGTCACCTCGACGGGATACTCGTTGCCGTCGGTACGCCGCGCGGTCATCCGCGTGGGCTTGGTCCGGCCCCGCTCGTCCGCAGCCTCCGGCCTCCGCATCGACCCCGGGATCAGCTTGGAGTCGAACTCCGGCAGCAGATCGAGCAGTCCTCGGCCCACGAGCGCGGTGCCCGGGGTCTCGAACATTTCGAGGGCGATGGTGTTGGCGTTGACGACCGTACCGTTGCAGTTGACGAGCAGGAGCCCGTCCGGAAGGGCGTCGAGTATGGCTGCGAGGCGAGCAGCGCCTCGAGATGGCCTGCTGCTCACGACGACGCTTCCTCCCTGATTACTGCACCTTGCCGACAGCGGCCCCATCTTGCCCCTCGGGCCTCAGGCTGTCACTGAAGGAGTCTAAAGGCAGGGGAGGGGCCTGGGGCTGCGGATGAGGGGGAGCTCTCACCAAGGTTCTGTGCATACGGTGTACGACTTCGGCCCGCGAGGTGCCCGGCGGGCCGCCCGTGAGGGGTGCCGCCGCAGCTCACCGTACGTTCGGCAGGACCGGGCGCAGGCTGTTCCAGCGCCCGATCTCGCACCCGTTGGACCGGTCGAACGCGGAGTCGATCCTTCGCCCCTGCAAGGTCCCGGTGATCCGGGCGGTGGCCGGTCCCCCGTACTGCTGGGTGCACATCGCGTCCGCCGGGACCGGCGCGAACGGGTCGGCGTCCTCCCCCTCCAGCTGCGCCAGCCGCTCACAGGCCTGCCGCGCCACCGGGTGGGTGCCGCCGGCGGGCTCGCACTCCAGCTCGTACCGTCCGTCGGCCTCCGGGTTACCCGAGCCGGTGATCACCACGGTCAGATGCGTCCCGCCGTCCTCCTCCTGGAACAGGGACAGGGGCAGCGGGAGCGGAAGGGGACCGGCCGCGGCCGTCGCGGCGGGGGCGGCGGCGGACAGTGCGGCCAGGGACACGACAGCGGTGAGGGCGAGACGGCGCATCATGCGGACTCCTGTGGTCGTGCACGCCGCCGGCGCGGGTCCGGCGGCGGAGGACGTACGGCGGAAGCGGGCGCCTCCGGCATGACTAACGCTCCGCACGCCACGGCGTTGCGCAACCGCGGACGCTTTGCCCTCGTGGCCGACTGCCTAGTACCGTAGGCGGCGATTGGTGACAGGGCGAGCAGCTGTGTCATCATCTGCACGCACCACTCGCGCTCGCGCGAGGTGTGCTGGAGGCGTCGCCTAGTCCGGTCTATGGCGCCGCACTGCTAATGCGGTTTGGGTCTTAAAGCCCATCGAGGGTTCAAATCCCTCCGCCTCCGCGCGATCGCCGAAGCCCCGGGCCACTGGCCCGGGGCTTCGGCCGTTCCAGGGCGCGCCCCCGGGTCGCTCCCTAGCCCGTTCGAGGGTGCGTTCCCGGTGTTTTCGCAGGTCAGGCCGGGTGCGCCTAATGGATTTCGCGTCACGCCGCAGGTCATGTAATGTTGTTCTCGCAACGCCGACGGGGCAGAAAAAAGCCCAGGACGCACAAGCACTCGTAGCTTAACGGATAGAGCATCTGACTACGGATCAGAAGGTTGCAGGTTCGAATCCTGCCGAGTGCACAGCAGACCAGAGGCCCCCAGGAGAAATCCTGGGGGCCTCTGGCGTATGTCCCTACGCGATCCGCTCCCGGATCAGGGCGATGACCTCCGGCGCGTGGTCGTTCAGGTAGAAGTGGCCGCCCTCGTACGTGTGGAAGGTGCAGGGGGCGGTGGTGTGGGTGGTCCAGGCGGTGGCTTCCGGGGGGCTTACCTCGGGGTCCTTGTCTCCGTTGAGGATGGTGATGGGGCAGGTCAGGGGTGGGCCGGGGGTGTAGCGGTAGGTTTCTGCGGCCTCGTAGTCGGCGCGGATGGCCGGGAGGATCGAGCGGAGGAGTTCCTCGTCGGCCAGGACAGCCGGGTCCGTGCCGCTCATGCGGCGGATGGTGGACAGGAGTTGGGCGTCGGGGGCCCGGTGGACCTGTTCGTTCTCGCGGTGGCGGGACGGGGCACGGCGGCCCGAGGCGAAGAGGGTGTGGGGGGTGGTGCCGGCCGCCTCCAGGCGGAGGGCCACCTCGAAGGCGAGGGTCGCGCCCAGGCTGTGGCCGAAGAGGGCCACCGGGCGGTCGCACCACGGGAGGAGTTCGGCGGTCAGGAGGTCGGCCAGGCGGCGGACGTCGGGGACGCAGGGTTCGGCTCGGCGGTCCTGGCGGCCCGGGTACTGGACCGCCACCACGTCCACGGCGGGGGACAGGGCGCGCGAGACCGGGAAGTAGTAGCTCGCCGAGCCGCCCGCGTGCGGCAGGCAGAACAGGCGTACCGGGGCCCCGTCGGAGGGGTGGAAGCGGCGCAGCCAGGCCGTCGCGGGTGCGGAGCGCGTTGTGGTGGTCATCTGGGGGTGTTCCTTCTGCCGTTGGGTCATGGGGCAGGCCAGGTGCCCGGGGGGCGCCAGGCTCGGGCGGGGCCCCAGGTGGCCCGGTGGGGTGCGGAGGGTGCGGGCGGCTCCTGGTTCCTCGTCGCCGCGAGCAGGACCAGGAGGACCGCGGCCAGTTCCGTGGGGGTCGGGGCGCCTCGGTCGATGCGCAGGCGTGGTGGCTCGGTCATGTCAGAACGGTGGGTTGCCGTGCTTGCGTTCGGGCAGAGGCACGTGTTTGGCGCGCAGGACGTCGAGCGCGTCGATCAGCACCTGGCGGGTCGTGGCCGGGTCGATGACGTCGTCGACGAGACCCCGCTCGGCGGCGTAGTACGGGTGCATCAGCTCCTGGCGGTACTGCTTGACCCGCTGGGCGCGCGCCGCGTCCGGGTCGTCGGCGGCGGCGATCTCGCGGCGGAAGACCACGTTGGCCGCGCCTTCCGCGCCCATCACCGCGATCTCGTTGGTGGGCCAGGCGAAGGACAGGTCCGCGCCGATCGAGCGTGAGTCCATGACGATGTACGCGCCGCCGTACGCCTTGCGCAGGATGACCTGGACCCGGGGGACGGTGGCCGCGCAGTACGCGTACAGGAGTTTCGCGCCGTGACGGATGACCCCGTTGTGCTCCTGGTCGCTGCCCGGCAGGAAGCCCGGGACATCGACCAGCGTGACGAGCGGGATGCTGAACGCGTCGCAGGTCTGCACGAAGCGCGCGGCCTTCTCGGAGGCGTGGATGTCGAGGACGCCGGCGAGGGACGCGGGCTGGTTGGCGACGATGCCGACCACATGGCCGTCCAGGCGGGCCAGGGCGCAGATGATGTTGGTCGCCCAGTTGGCGTGGACCTCGAAGAGATCCGCGTCGTCGACGATCTCCTCGATCACCGCCCGCATGTCGTACGCGCGGTTGGGGTCGGCCGGCACCAGGCGGGACAGGGCGTCGCCGCGCCGGTCCACCGGGTCGTCGCACGGGACGGCGGGCGGCAGTTCGCGGTTGTTGGACGGCAGGAGCGAGAGCAGGTGGCGCACCTCCTCCAGGCACTCCTCCTCGGTGTCGTACAGGAACGCGCTCGCGCCGGAGACCGTGGAGTGCACCTCGGCGCCGCCGAGGCCGTTGTGCGTGATCTTCTCGCCGGTGACGGCCTGCACGACGTCGGGGCCGGTGATGTACATCTGCGCGATGTCGCGGACCATGAACACGTAGTCGGTGAGCGCCGGGGAGTACGTGGCGCCGCCGGCGCACGGGCCGAGCATCACGCTGATCTGCGGGATCACCCCGGACGCGGCCACGTTGCGGCGGAAGATGCCGCCGTACCCGGCGAGCGCGGTGACGCCCTCCTGGATACGGGCGCCGGCGCCGTCGCTGAGCGACACGAGCGGGGCGCCCGCCGCCAGTGCGAGGTCCATCACCTTGTGGATCTTCTGCGCGTGAGCCTCCCCGAGCGAGCCGCCGAAGATCCGGAAGTCGTGTGCGTACACGAACACCCTGCGGCCCTCGACCCGGCCCCAGCCGGTGACCACACCGTCGGTGTGCGGCCTGCGGTCCTCCAGGCCGAACCCCGCCGCGCGGTGGCGGCGCAGCTGTTCGATCTCCCGGAAGGTCCCCGGGTCGAACAGCAGGTCCAGCCGCTCGCGCACGGTCAGCTTGCCCCGTGCGTGCTGCGCCTCGGACGCGCTCGGGGAAGGACCCAGCTCCACGGCCTCCTTGATCGCTTCTCGTTCGGCCACTCGGACACTGACATCGGCAACGGTCATGCTCCACCCGTCTCTTCGGCCATCGGGCCCGCCGATGGCGGCGCCCTGGGCAGTGCGTGCCATTGAAGGGGCCGGGGGCGTGCGCGGAGAACACCGACCACCCCCCTGACCGCTCCCGGCCCTTCCGGCACCCCGGCCCAGCAGGCATCTCGCCCCACGCGGCGGCGGTGCGTGGCCGATTCGGCCGGGCCCGTGCGGACGGGCGGCAGGGTCAACACCTGGGGGGATAGGGGTGTCGCGGCCGTTCGGAGCCGACCTAGCGTGCGGTCACCCCGTGGCTGGAATGACTCGGGGCATTCGATACGAGCTGGGAGCGTGCAGATGTCCGCGGGCTTCGATCCTGTCGCTGATGACATGTCCGGCGCGGAGGTCCGCCCGGGGGGACGCTCGGAGGTCCTGCCGGGGGAGAACCCCGGGGCCGCCCTGGCCGGCCGGCTGTCCGGACTTCCCGGGAGCGAGCAGACCCGGCTCCTGGCCGATCTGGTCTGCGAGCAGACCGCCGCGTGCCTGCGCAAGGTCCGGCCCGACACCGAACCGGTGGTCGTCGCCCACACCTCCTTCCGGGAACTCGGGCTCGACTCCATCGCCCTGGTCGACCTGCACGCGCGGATCAACGCGGCGACCGGGCTCGCCCTGCCCGTGACCGCCGCCTTCGACCACCCGAGCCCGGAGCTGCTGGCCGCCTGCGTCCGCACCGAGCTGCTCGGCGCGCCCGCCGGACCGGCCGTCGCCGCGGACCCCGCCCCGGTGCCCGCCCCCGCCTTCGCCGACGAGCCCATCGCGGTCGTCGGCATCAGCGGCCGCTTCCCGGGCGGCATCCGCTCGGCCGAGGACCTGTGGAAGCTGGTCGACGACGGCGAGAGCGCCGTCGGCCCCTTCCCGGAGGATCGGGGCTGGGACCTCGACGCCCTCTTCGACGACGACCCCACCGTTCCCGGCACCTGCTACACGCGTACCGGCGGATTCCTGCACGACGCCGCCGAGTTCGACGCCGCGTTCTTCGGGATCAGCCCGCGCGAGGCGCTGGCCATGGACCCGCAGCAGCGGCTGCTGCTGGAGACGGCCTGGGAGGCACTGGAGCGCACCGGGATCGATCCGACCTCGCTGCGCGGCAGCCGGACCGGTGTGTTCATCGGCGCCGGTCCCTCCGAGTACGGGCCCCGGGTGCAGGACGCCCCCGAGAGCCTGACCGGCTACCTCGTCACGGGCGGCGCGCTGAGCGTCACCTCCGGCCGTGTCGCGTACGCGCTGGGCCTGGAGGGTCCGGCGCTCACCGTCGACACCGCCTGCTCCGGTTCGCTGGTCTCGCTGCACCTCGCCGTCCAGTCGCTGCGGCGCGGCGAGTGCTCGATGGCGCTCGCGGGCGGCGTGACCGTCCTGAGCACCCCCGGTCTCTTCACCGAGTTCAGCCGGCAGCGCGGGCTCGCCCCGGACGGACAGATCAAGGCGTTCGCGGCGGGCGCCGACGGGACCTCCTTCGCCGAGGGCGTCGGCCTGCTCGTGGTGGAGCGGCTCTCCGACGCCCGGCGCCACGGCCACCAGGTGCTCGCCGTCGTCCGGGGCTCCGCCGTGAACCAGGACGGCGCGAGCAACGGCCTCACCGCCCCGAGCGGCACCGCCCAGCAGCGCGTCATCGCGCAGGCCCTCGCCGACGCCGGGCTCACCGCCGCCGAGGTGGACGCGGTCGAGGCGCACGGCACCGGCACGACCCTGGGCGACCCGATCGAGGCCCGGGCGCTGATCGAGACCTATGGCAGGGACCGCCCCGAGGACCGGCCGCTGTGGCTCGGCTCGGTGAAGTCCAACCTCGGGCACACCCAGGCCGCCGCCGGTGTGGCCGGGCTGATGAAGATGATCATGGCGATGCGGAACGGGGTGCTCCCCCGCACGCTGCACGTCGACGCCCCCAGCGGCAACGTCGACTGGTCGGCGGGGACCGTACGGCTGCTCACCGAGCCCGTCCCGTGGCCGGGGACGGCGGACCGGCCGCGCCGTGCGGGCGTCTCCGGATTCGGGATCAGCGGCACCAACGCCCATGTGATCGTGGAGGAGCCGCCGGCCGACGACTCGGTGGCGGCGGACGGCGAGCCGGTGCCCGCCGCCGACCCCGGGCCGGTGCCCGTGCCCGTCGGGGCGCGGTCCGACGAGGGGCTGCGGGCCCAGGCCGCGCGGCTGGCGGAGTTCATGGACGAGCGGGACGGCCTCTCCCCCGCCGACCTCGGGCATGCGCTCGGCACCGGCCGCGCCGCGCTCGAACACCGGGCCGCTGTCGTGGCCGCAGACCGCGGCGAACTGCTCGCCGGGCTGCGGGCGCTGGCGGCGGGGGACGACGCCCCCGGCACCCGTACGGGCACCCTGCCCGCCGGACGGCTCGCCTTCCTCTTCACCGGCCAGGGCAGCCAGCGCCTCGCCATGGGACGCCGGCTGTACGACGCCTACCCGGTCTTCGCGGACGCCCTCGCCGACGCCATCGGCTGGCTCGACCTCCAGCTCGACACCTCCGTGTGGGACGTCCTGTTCGCCGAGGAGGGGTCCGCGCACGCTGCCCTGCTCGACGAGACCCGGTACGCGCAGACCGCGCTGTTCGCCGTCGAGGTCGCCCTCTTCCGCCTCGTCGAATCCTGGGGCATCCGGCCCGACTTCGTGGCAGGCCACTCCATCGGGGAGATCGCGGCCGCGCATGTCGCCGGTGTCCTCAACCTGGAGGACGCGGCCACCCTCGTCGCCGCACGCGGCCGGCTGATGCAGGAACTCCCCGCGGGCGGCGCCATGATCGCCGTTCAGGCCACCGAGGAGGAGGTGCTGCCCCTCCTCGGTGAACGGGTCGCGGTCGCCGCCCTCAACGGGCCCGAGTCGCTGGTGCTCTCCGGCGAGGAGGACGCCACCGTCGCGCTCGCCGAGCGCTTCGCCGCCCAGGGGCGCAAGACCAAGCGGCTCCAGGTCAGCCACGCCTTCCACTCGCCGCTCATGGAACCGATGCTGGAGGAGTTCCGCCGCATCGCCGGCATCCTCGCCTACTCCGCGCCGCGCATCCCCGTCGTCTCCACCGTCACCGGACGCCTCGCGACCTCGCAGGAGCTCTGCTCGCCTGACTACTGGACCGGCCACGTCCGCAACGCCGTCCGCTTCTGTGACGCCATGGACTGGCTCGTCGGCCAGGGAGGCGCCCGCACCTTCCTGGAACTCGGCCCCGACGGCGTCCTCAGCGCCCTCGGCCAGACCGGCCTGCCCGAGGAGCGCGCGGCCGACACCGTCCTCGCCCCGCTGCTGCGCGCCGGCAAGGACGAGGTCCGTGAGGTGCTCGGGGCCGCCGCGCTCGCCCATGTGCGCGGTGCGCGCCTCGACTGGCAGGCCGTCTACGCCGGCCACCCCACCCGCCGCGTCGACCTGCCCACCCACGCCTTCCGGACCCGCCGCTACTGGCTCGACCCCGAGCGGGCCACCGGGCCCGGCGCCCTCGCCACCCGCCACCCCGTCCTGAGCTCGGTCGTCCACCTCGCGGGCGCCGGCACCACCGTGCTGTCCGGCCGCCTGTCGGCGCGCACCCACCCCTGGGTCGCCGACCACACCATCGCCGGCGTCACCCTCCTCCCGGGTACCGCCTTCGTCGAACTCGCCCTGCGCGCCGGGGAGGAGACCGGCTGCGGCCTCGTCGATGAGCTGACCCTCCAGGCCCCCCTGGTGCTGCCCGAGGCGGGCGCGGTCGCCCTCCAGGTCGTCGTCGCCCCCGCCGACGCCTCCGGCCGCCGCACCGTCGAGTGCTACGCCCGCCCCGACACCGTGGAGGCGGCCGGGGACGACTGGGTGCGGCACGCCACCGGCGTCCTGGCCCCGGCCGTCCCGGACCCGCACACCGCCGCCCTCGCCGGGACCTGGCCGCCCGCCGGCGCCGTCCCGCTCGACGTCAGCACCCTGTACGCGGACATGGCCGACGAGGGCTACGGCTACGGGCCCGCCTTCCACGGGGTCCGCGCCGCCTGGCTGCGCGACGGAGAGGTCTTCGCCGACGTCGAACTCCCGCAGCAGGCCCGCGCCGGCGCGGCGGGCCACGCACTGCACCCGGCCCTGCTGGACGCCGCCCTGCACCCCGCCGACCACGCCCTCTCGGCGGCCGGCAACCGCCCCGAGGGGACCTGGATCCCCTTCTCCTGGAACCGCGTCGCGCTGTACGCGGCCGAGGCGACCGCCGTCCGCGTCCGCATCGCCGCGCGCGGCCGGGACGAACTCGATGTGACGGTCTCCGACGCGTCCGGCGCCCCCGTCGCCCGGGTCGAGTCCCTGCTGCTGCGGGCCGTCACCGGGGACCAGCTCGCCGCCGACCGCTCCGACCCGCTGCTCGCCGTCCGGTGGAACACGGTCGAACTGCCTCAGGAAGAAGTGGAGTTCGCGGAGCTGGCGGACGTGACCGGCGCGGAGGTGCCGCCCGTCGTCGTGTACCGCACCCCGCCCACCCCGGCGGGCGATGTTCCCGCAGCCGTCCGTGCCGTCACCGCCGACGCGCTCGCCGCCGTGCGGACCTGGCTGGCCGACGAGCGGTACGCCGGGTCCCGGCTCGCCGTCGTCACCCGCAACGGGGCCTCCGTACCGGGCACCGACGTCGACCTCGCCCAGGCACCCGTCTGGGGTCTCGTCCGGTCGGCCGAGGCGGAGAACCCGGGCCGCTTCGTGCTCGTCGACACCGACGAGCCGGGATCGGTCCTTCTCGGGCGTGCGGCGGCCGCCTCCGCCGAACCCGAAATCGCCCTGCGCGGCACGGAGTCGTACGTCCCCCGGCTCGCCGCCGTGCCCGCCGCCGACGAGGAGCGCCCGGCGCCCTGGGACGGGACCGGCACCGTACTCCTGACCGGCGGCACCGGCGGTGTGGGCGCCGAACTCGCCCGCCACCTGGTCCGCGAGCACGGTGTACGGCACCTGCTGCTCACCAGCCGGCGCGGCGCGGACGCCCCCGGGGCGCGCGAACTCCTCGCGGACCTCGCGGCCGAGGGCGCCGAGGTCACCGTCAGCGCCACCGATGTCGCCGACCGGGACGCCCTGGCCGCCCTGCTCGCCGCCGTCCCCTCCGCGCACCCGCTGCGCGCCGTGGTGCACGCGGCGGGCGTGATCGACGACGGCCTCGTGGGCCACCTCACCGCCGAACGGCTCGACACCGTGCTGCGGCCCAAGGTGGACGCCGCCTGGCATCTGCACGAGCTGACGGCCGGCCTCGACCTCGCCGCCTTCGTCCTCTTCTCCTCCGCCTCGACCGTCCTGGACGGCGCCGGGCAGGGCAACTACGCCGCCGCCAACCTCTTCCTCGACGCGCTGGCCGCCCGCCGCGCCGCCGCCGGGCAGGTCGTCACCTCCCTGGCCTGGGGGCTGTGGGCCGGAGGCGGCGGGATGGGAGCGGGCCTCGACGCGGCCGCCCTCACCCGTATCGAGCGCCTCGGCCTGGACTCGCTGTCCTTCGAGGAGAACCTCGCCCAGCTGGACAAGGCCCTGGGCACCGACGAGCCGGCCGTGGTCCCCGTACGCGTCAACGCGCGTGCGGTACGGGCCCGTACGGACGGCACGCCCACCCTGCTGCGGGCGCTCGTCCGACCCCGCACGGCCCTCCGCACCGCCGGTGCGAGCACCGCCGCCACCACAGGGGCGGCCCCGCTCGCGGTGCGCCTCGCGGAGCTGGGCGCGGCCGACCGCCTCGCCACCGTCCTGCACCTGGTCCGCACCGAGACCGCGGCCGTCCTCGGCTACCGGAGCGCCGAAGAGGTCACCGCCAACCGGGCGTTCATGGAGACGGGCTTCGACTCCCTCGCTGCCGTGGAGCTGCGCAACCGGCTCGCCACCGCCACCGGACTGCGGCTGAGCGCGACCCTGACCTTCGACTACCCCACGGCCACGGCCCTGGCGGAGCACCTTGTCACCAAGCTCGTGGCCTCCGCCGCGCCCGAGACAGCGGCGGCGGCTCCGGTGGCCCGTACGCGGGCCACGGAGGACGATCCGATCGTCATCGTCTCCATGGCCTGCCGCTACCCGGGCGGGGTGACCTCGCCCGAGGAGCTGTGGCAGCTCGTCGCCGAGGGCTCCGACGCCATCGGGCCCTTCCCGACCGACCGGGGCTGGGACGACGACCTCTACGACCCGGAGATCGGCAAGCCCGGCCGGACGTACTCGACCGAGGGCGCGTTCCTGTACGACGCCGCCCGGTTCGACCCCGCGTTCTTCGGGATCAGCCCGCGCGAGGCCCAGGCCATGGACCCGCAGCAGCGGCTGCTCCTCGAGGTCGCGTGGGAGACCTTCGAGCGCGCGGGGATCGACCCCCGCTCGGTGAAGGGCAGCTCCACCGGTGTCTTCGCGGGCGTGATGTACCACGACTGGGGGCTGCGGCTCGGCCCGCTCCCCGAGGACGTGGCCGGCTACCACGGCAACGGCAGCCTCGCCAGCGTGGTGTCCGGAAGGGTCGCGTACACGCTGGGACTCGAGGGCCCGGCGGTCACGGTCGACACGGCGTGCTCGTCTTCGCTGGTGGCCCTGCACATGGCGTCGCAGGCGCTGCGGTCCGGTGAGTGCTCGCTTGCCCTGGCCGGCGGGGTCACGATCATGTCCACCCCGGACACCTTCCTCGACATGGCCCGCCAGCGCGGGCTGGCCTCGGACGGCCGCTGCAAGTCCTTCGGCGTCGGCGCGGACGGCACGGGCTGGGGCGAGGGCGCGGGTGTCCTCCTGCTGGAACGCCTTTCCGACGCCCGCCGCAACGGACACCGGGTGCTGGCCGTGGTGCGCGGCTCCGCGATCAACCAGGACGGCGCGAGCAACGGCCTGACCGCCCCGAACGGACCGGCCCAGCAGCGCGTGATCCGCGGGGCCCTCGCCCATGCGGGCCTGACGGCCGCCGAGGTCGACGTGGTGGAGGCGCACGGTACGGGAACCCGGCTCGGCGACCCCATCGAGGCGCAGGCGCTGCTGGAGACGTACGGGCAGGAACGCCCCGACGGGCAGCCGCTGTGGCTGGGCTCCATCAAGTCCAACATGGGCCACACGCAGGCGGCGGCCGGGGTCGCGGGCATCATCAAGATGGTCATGGCCATGCGCCACGGCGTCCTGCCCAGGACTCTGTACGCGGAGACGCCGTCGGACCAGGTGGACTGGGCCGCCGGTGAGGTGGAACTGCTCACGGAGGCCCGGGAGTGGCAGCCGGTGGACCGGCCCAGGCGGGCCGGTGTCTCCTCCTTCGGGATCAGCGGCACAAACGCCCACGTGATCATCGAGCAGGCCCTCGAAGAGCCGGCGGACGTGGCCGTTCCCGCCGCGCTCCCCGCCCTCTCCTGGCCGGTCTCCGGTGCCACGCCCGAGGCGCTGCGTGCCCAGGCCGACCGGCTCCGCGCCCGGCTGGACCTGCTGACCGACGAGGAACTGGTCCCCGCCGCCCTCACCCTGGCCACCGGACGGGCAGCGCTGGAGCACCGCGCGGTCGCCCTCGGCGCCGACCGCGAGGAACTCGCCCGCGCGCTGGAACTGCTCGCGGCTGCGGAGGGCGCGGACCCGGTGCAGGACGGCAGGACCGCTTTCCTGTTCACGGGTCAGGGTGCGCAGCGGCTGGGGATGGGTCGTGGGTTGTACGAGGCGTTCCCGGTGTTCGCGGCGGCGTTCGATGCGGTGTGTGCGGAGGTTGACGCGCACTTGGGTCGGTCGTTGCGGGATGTGGTGTGGGGTGAGGATGCGGGCGAGCTGAATGCGACCGCGCACGCTCAACCGGCTTTGTTCGCCTTTGAGGTGGCGTTGTTCCGGTTGGTCGAGGGCTGGGGTGTGACGCCTGATGTGGTGGTGGGGCACTCCATTGGTGAGGTGGCTGCCGCGCATGTGGCGGGGGTTCTGTCGCTGGCGGATGCGGTCCGGTTGGTGGTGGCTCGTGGTCGGTTGATGCAGGAGCTTCCTGCTGGTGGTGCGATGGTCGCGGTCCAGGCGACCGAGGCGGAAGTCCTGCCGCTGTTGACGGAGGGTGTTGGCATTGCGGCCGTCAACGGACCTACGTCCGTGGTGGTTTCCGGTACGGAGGCTGCCGCGCTGGCCGTGGGCGAGCACTTTGCCTCCGCAGGCCGCAAGACCAGCCGGCTCGCTGTCTCGCACGCCTTCCATTCGGCGTTGATGGAGCCGATGCTGGACGAGTTCCGTGCGGTGGCGCAGGGGCTGGCCTTCAGCGAACCGCGTATCCCGGCCGTCTCCACCGCCACCGGGGAGCTGTCCTCGGAGTGGCAGTCGCCGGAGTACTGGGTCGGCCAGGTCCGTGAGGCAGTGCGCTTCGCCGACGCGGTGCGGACGGCCGAGGGCCTGGGCGCGCGGACGTTCGTGGAGATCGGGCCGGACGCGGTGCTCACCGCGCTCGGGGCCGGGGCCGTCGACTCCGGCACGTTCGTCCCGCTCGTGCGGCGGGACCGCGACGAGGCGCGCGAGGCGCTGGCCGGGCTCGGAGCGGTCTGGGCGCGCGGGACCGAGGTCGACTGGCCTGCCGCGCTCGGTGCCCGGGGCGGCAACGGGCCCCTCGTCGATCTGCCCACGTACGCCTTCCAGCGCAAGCGCTACTGGCTCGATGTGACCGCCGGGGCCGGCGATGTCGGCTCGGCCGGGCTCGACCCCGTCGACCACCCCGTGCTCAGCGCGGCCGTCCTGTCGCCGGAGTCCGGGTCCCTGGTCCTGACGGGACGGCTCTCGACCGCCGCCCAGCCCTGGGTCGCGGACCACGGCGTGCACGGCGCTGTGCTGCTGCCCGGCACCGGGTTCGTCGAGCTGGCGGTCCGCCTCGGTGACCAGATCGGCTGTGACCTCCTGGAGGAACTGACCCTGGAGGCGCCGCTCGTGCTGCCCGGGTCCGGGGGCGTGGCCCTGCGGGTCGCCGCCGGTGCTCCGGAGCCCTCGGGCCGTCGTCCGCTGCACATCCACTCGCGGCCCGACGGTGCTCCCGAGGACGCCTGGACCCGGCACGCCACCGGCTTCCTCGCCACCGGCGCACCCGCGCAGGTGGACGCGGATCTCACCCAGTGGCCGCCGCGCGGGGCCACCCCCGTGGACGTCGAGGGCGCCTACGAGCGGCTGAGCGAGCGCGGATACGGCTACGGCCCCGCGTTCCAGGGCCTGACGGCCGCCTGGCGGCGCGGCGACGAGCTGTTCGCCGAGGTCGCCCTGCCCGAATCCGTGCGTGCCGAGGCCGCCGACTACGGGCTGCACCCGGCGCTCCTGGACACCGCGATGCATGTGGACGTCCTCGTCGACCAGGGCGAGGGCGGCACCGAGGCGCTGCTGCCCTTCGCGTGGAGCGGGGTGTCGCTGCACGCGACCGGAGCCGCCGCGCTGCGGGTGTACGTACGCCGCATCCGGGGCGCGGAGGAGTCGGCGATGGTCGTCGCCGACGAGACCGGCAGCCCCGTGATGACCGTGTCCTCGCTGATCTGCCGTCCGGTCTCCGCCGACCAGCTGGCGCGGGCGGACGGCCCGGTCTCCGACGCGCTGCACCACATCGCGTGGACGCCGCTCGCGGAGCCGGTCGAGCCCCTGCCGGCCTCCACCGTCGTGCTCGACGAGTACGGGCTCGCGATCCTCAGCGACCCGTCGGCCGCCGTGCTGGCCTGCTGCCCCACCCCGGCCGGCCGGCCGGTGCCCGAGGCCACGCGCACGATCACCTCGTACGTGCTCGACCTGCTCCAGTCCTGGCTGATCGACGAGCGGTTCGAGTCCACCACGCTGGTGGTCGTCACCCGGGGCGCGGTCGCCACCGACGAGGGCACCGCCCCCGATCTGACCCAGGCCCCCGTGTGGGGCATCGTCCGGGCGGCCCAGGCCGAGAACCCGGGCCGGATCGTCCTGCTCGACGCCGACCCCGGCGACACCGCCGACGCGGCGGGCTTCCCGGCCGCCGCCGCTGCCT
Organism: Streptomyces sp. ITFR-16; assembly: GCF_031844705.1. Taxonomy (NCBI): domain Bacteria; kingdom Bacillati; phylum Actinomycetota; class Actinomycetes; order Kitasatosporales; family Streptomycetaceae; genus Streptomyces; species Streptomyces sp. ITFR-16. The sequence goes on along the minus strand of NZ_CP134609.1, from coordinate 3,931,892 downwards.
CCCTGGCCCTCGGGGAACCCGAACTCGCCCTGCGTGAAGGCAGGTTCCTCGTCCCGCGCCTGGTCCGTACGGCCGTGCCGGAGGGCGACGCCCCCTGGAACGGCGACGACACCGTCCTGATCACCGGCGGCACGGGCGGGCTCGGCGCACGCATCGCGCACCACCTCGTCGCACGGCACGGCGCCCGTCACCTGGTGCTCACCAGCCGTCGGGGCCTCGACGCGCCCGGCGCCGTCGGCCTCCGCGACCGGCTCGTGGAGGCCGGTGCCGCGGACGTCCGGATCGCCGCCTGCGACGTCTCCGACCGGGACGCCCTGGCCCGGGTCCTCGACGGCATCCCGTCCACGCACCCGCTCGGCGGCGTCGTCCACGCGGCCGGAGTCGTCGACCCCGGGCTGATCGGCGCGCTCACCCCCGAGCGGCTGGACACCGTCCTGCGGCCCAAGGCGGACGCGGCCTGGCACCTGCACGAACTCACCTCGGACATGGACCTGTCGGCGTTCGTGATGTTCTCGTCCGCCGGCGGGCTCGTCCTGCCCGCAGGACAGGGCAACTACGCGGCGGCCAACGTCTTCCTGGACGCCCTCGCCGCCCACCGGCACGCCGCCGGACTGCCGGCCACCTCACTCGCGTACGGGCTGTGGGCCGTCAACACCGGGCTCGGCGGTGAACTCACCGACGCCGACGTGGAGAAGATGAACCGGCTCGGCCTCCCCGCCCTGCCCGCCGCGCGCGGCATCGAGCTCTTCGACGAGGCTCTGCGCACCCGGCACGCCCTGCTGGCGCCCCTGCTCGTCGACCCGGCCGCCCTGCATGCCCGGGGCGGCGACGTACCGCCGCTGCTGCGCGCCGCGGCGGCCGCCGGCCGGCCCGCGCTCCGCCGTACGGCCGCCGCCGCACCCGTGGGCGACAGCCTGGCCCGACGGCTGGCCCCGCTCACCGCGGCCGAACGCCGCCAGAGCCTCCGCGACCTGGTCGCCGGGCAGGTCGCGGCCGTCCTCGGCCACGAGTCCGCCGACACCGTCGGGATCGACCGCGCCTTCAAGGAGCTCGGCTTCGACTCGCTGGCGGCGGTGGAACTGCGCAACGCGCTCAACTCCGTCACCGGGCTCCGGCTCCCCGTCACTCTCGTCTTCGACTACCCGAACACCCGGGCCGTCGCCGACTACCTCGACACCGAACTCGGCGGTACGGAGGACGAGTCGGCGGCCCTGACGGCCGGCACGGCCCCGTCCGCCCTCTCGGACGACGAACCCATCGCGATCGTCGGCATCAGCTGCCGCTTCCCCGGCGGGGTCCGCTCCGCCGAGGATCTGTGGACGCTCGTCGCCGAGGGCCGCGACGCCGTCGACGTGTTCCCCGCCGACCGGGGCTGGGACACCGACGGCATCTACGACCCGGAACCGGGCCTGCACGGCAAGACGTACGCCCGCGAGGGCGGATTCCTTTACGACGCCGCCGAGTTCGACCCCGCGTTCTTCGGGATCAGCCCCCGCGAGGCCGTCGCCATGGACCCGCAGCAGCGGCTCCTGCTCCAGTCGGCCTGGGAGGCCTTCGAGGACGCGGGGATCGACCCGACGGCCATGCGCGGCAGTCAGACCGGGGTCTACGCCGGGGTGATGTACCACGACTACGCCTCCCGGCTCCAGCACATCCCCGACGACGTCGCCGGCTACCTGGGCAACGGCACCGCGGCCTCCATCCTCACCGGCCGTGTCGCCTACACCCTCGGCCTGGAAGGGCCCGCCGTCAGCGTCGACACCGCCTGCTCCTCCTCCCTGGTCGCCCTCCACATGGCCTGCCAGGCGCTGCGGCGCGGCGAGGTCGGCATGGCCCTGGCGGGCGGTGTCACCGTGATGTCGACCCCCGAGATCTATGTCGAGTTCGCCCAGCAGCGCGGGCTCTCCGCCGACGGCCGCTGCAAGGCGTTCGCGGGCGGCGCCGACGGCACGGGCTGGGCGGAGGGCGTCGGCCTGCTGCTCGTCGAGCGGCTCTCCGACGCGGAACGCCTCGGCCACGACGTCCTCGCCGTGATCCGTGGCTCCGCGATCAACCAGGACGGCGCGAGCAACGGCCTCACCGCCCCCAACGGCCCCTCGCAGCAGCGGGTCATCCACCGCGCCCTCGCCGCGAGCGGCCTCACCACGGCCGATGTGGACCTCGTCGAGGGCCACGGCACCGGCACCCGGCTCGGTGACCCCATCGAGGCCCAGGCCCTCCTGGCGACCTACGGCCAGGGACGTCCCGCCGACGACCCGGTCTGGCTCGGCTCCATCAAGTCCAACATCGGCCACGCCCAGGCGGCGGCCGGCGTCAGCGGGGTCATCAAGTCCGTCATGGCCCTGCGCCACGGTCTGATGCCGCAGACCCTGCACGTGGACGAGCCCTCGCCCGAGGTGGACTGGGAGGCCGGAAACGTACGTCTGCTCACCGAGGCCCGCCCCTGGCCGCGCCGGGCGGACCGGCCGCGCCGCGCGACCGTCTCCTCCTTCGGGCTCAGCGGCACCAACGCCCACCTGATCGTCGAAGAGGCACCGCAGCCGGTGGCGGCGGCCGGGGAGTCACGGGTGCGGCCCGTGACCGGCCACCCGCTGCCCCTGGTCCTCTCGGGTTCGGACCCCGAGGCCCCCGCCCGCCAGGCCGCCGCGCTCCGCGACCGCCTGCTCGCGGACCCGGACACGGACCTGGCCGACATCGCGTACACCCTGGCCACCGGCCGGGCGACGCTGGAACACCGCGCGGTGGCCCTGGCCACGGACACGGAGAGCGCGCTGCGCGAGCTGGACGCCCTGGTGGACGGCGAGGGCGTGCGGGACACCGCCACGCAGGGCAGGACGGCGTTCCTGTTCACGGGTCAGGGTGCGCAGCGGCTGGGGATGGGGCGTGGGTTGTACGAGGCGTTCCCGGTGTTCGCGGCGGCGTTCGATGCGGTGTGTGCGGAGGTTGACGCGCACGTGGGTCGGTCGTTGCGGGGGGTGGTGTGGGGCGAGGATGCGGGCGCGTTGAACGCGACGGCGATGGCTCAGCCCGCACTGTTCGCGTTCGAGGTGGCGTTGTTCCGGTTGCTCGAGGCGTGGGGTGTGACCCCGGATGTGGTGGTCGGTCACTCGATCGGTGAGCTGGCTGCCGCGCATGTGGCGGGGGTTCTGTCGCTGGCGGATGCGGCCCGGTTGGTGGTCGCGCGTGGTCGGTTGATGCAGGAGCTGCCGACCGGGGGCGCGATGGTCGCGGTCCAGGCGACCGAGGCGGAAGTCCTGCCGCTGTTGACGGAGGGTGTGGGCATTGCGGCCGTCAACGGACCTACGTCCGTGGTGGTTTCCGGGACGGAGGCTGCCGCGCTGGCGGTGGGTGAGCACTTTGCCGCGCTCGGTCGTAAGACGAGCCGCCTGTCTGTCTCGCATGCGTTCCATTCGGCGTTGATGGAGCCGATGTTGTCGGCGTTCCGGGAGGTCGCGGCGGGGCTGGTGTACTCCGAGCCGCAGGTCCCGGTGGTCTCCACCGTCACCGGGGAGCTGTGTTCGGAGTGGCAGTCGCCGGAGTACTGGGTCGATCAGGTTCGCCGGCCGGTCCGGTTCGCGGACGCCGTCCGCAGTGCGGAAGAGGCGGGTGCGCGGACGTTCGTGGAGATCGGGCCGGATGCGGTGCTCACCGCGCTCGGGGCCGGGGCCGTCGACTCCGGCACGTTCGTCCCGCTCGTGCGGCGGGACCGCGACGAGGCGCGCGAGGCGCTGGCCGGGCTCGGAGCGGTCTGGGCGCGCGGGACCGAGGTCGACTGGGAGGCGTTCTGCGCCGGTACCGGTGCGCGCCGGGTGGACCTTCCCACGTACGCATTCCAGCGCACGCGGTACTGGCTGGACGCCCCCGCCGCCGTCGGTGATGCCGCCGGGCTCGGGCAGCTGCCCGCCGGGCATCCGCTGCTCAGTGCCGTCGTGGTCTCGCCGGAGACCGGGGCGCCCGTGCTCACCGGCCGGCTCTCCGTCGCCACGCATCCGTGGCTCGCGGACCACGCCGTGCACGGCAGCGTCCTGCTGCCCGGCACCGCGTACGTCGAGATGGCGCTGCGCGCCGGTCACGAGGCGGGCTGCGGGCAGTTGGAGGAGCTGACCCAGGAGACCCCGATGCTGCTGCCGGCCAAGGCCGGTGTCGCGGTGCAGGTCGCCGTGGGGGAGGCGGACGAGTCAGGGCGGCGCGATGTCGCGGTGTACTCGCGGGCCGAGGATCTGCCCGCCGACGCGCCGTGGACGCGGAACGCCCGTGGTGTCCTGGCCGCCGAGCCCGCGCCCGTCGTGCCGGACCTGGAGGCCTGGCCGCCGGCCGGGGCCCAGGCGGTCGATGTGAGCGGGATGTACGAGGACCTGGCGGGGCTCGGATACGGCTACGGGCCGGTCTTCCAGGGGCTGACGGCGGCCTGGCGGCGCGGGGACGAGCTCTTCGCGGAGATCGGCCTGCCCGAGCACGCCCGCACCGACGCCGCCGCGTTCGCTCTGCACCCCGCGCTGCTCGATGCCGCGCTGCACGCCGAGCGCATCTTCGACGCGGACCACGACGGACCGGTCCGGGCCTCGCTGCCCTTCGTCTGGAACGGCGTCACCCTGCACGCCACCGGCGCCCCCGCCCTGCGGGTGCGGCTGACCAAGCCGGGCCCCGACGCCGTCGCCCTGCGGATCACCGCGCCGACGGGCGAGCCCGTGGCCGCGGTCGAGTCGCTGGTGGTCCGTGAGGTGTCCGCCGCGCAACTGGCGGGCGACGGGGACGGCCGGGGCGCGGCTCTCTTCCGTATCGACTGGCAGGCGCCGCAGGCGAACCAGGCGGCCACCGCGCCCGGTTCCACCGATGACTGGCTCGTCGTCGGTGCCGCGCTCCCCGGCATCCGGTCGGTCGACTCGCTCGCGGAGGCGGTCTCCGGGGCCGGGGTCCCCGGCACGGTGCTGCTGACCGCGCCGGACGTCTCCGACGTCTTCGGCACGGCGGGCGGGGTGCCCGAGCAGGTGCGCACGTCGGTCGGGCGGCTCCTCGACGGGCTCGGCCAGTGGCTGGCCGACGGGCGGTTCGCCGACACACGGCTGGTGCTGGTCACCCGGAATGCCGTGGTCGCGGGCGACGGGGACGAGGTGGACTGCGTGCAGGCCCCGCTCTGGGGTGTCCTGCGCGCGGCACAGGCCGAGAACCCGGGCCGCTTCACCGTCGTCGACCTCGACAGCGCCGACGCGTCGGTGGCGGCGCTGCCCGCGGCCCTCGCCTCGGCCGAGACCGAGATCGCCGTCCGCCGGGGCCGGATCCTGGTCCCCCGCTACACCGCCACCACCGGCGACGCCGGGTCCCCGGTGTGGTCGCCGGACGGCACCGTACTGATCACCGGCGGCACCGGCCTGCTGGGCGCGGTCCTCGCGAAGCACCTGGTCGCGGAGAAGGGCGTACGACACCTGGTGCTCACCAGCCGACGGGGTGCGGACGCCCCGGGGGCGGAGGAACTGCGGTCGCAACTCACGGAGTCGGGCGCCGAGTCGGTCCGGATCGTCGCCGTCGACGCGGCCGACCGGTACGCGCTCGCCGCGCTGCTCGACGAGATCCCCGCCGCGCACCCGCTGACCGGCGTCGTGCACGCGGCCGGGGTCATGGACAACGCGCTCGTCGGAGCCGTCACCCAGGAACAGGTCGGCAAGGTGCTGCGGCCCAAGGTGGACGCGGCCTGGCACCTGCACGAGCTGACCCGGAACCTGGATCTGTCGGCGTTCGTGCTGTACTCCTCGGCCGGCGGCCAGATCCTCTCCGCCGGGCAGGCCACCTACGCAGCCGCCAACGTCTTCCTGGACGCCCTGGCCGCCGAGCGCCGAGCGGCCGGTCTGGCCGCCACCTCGCTGGCCTGGGGGCTGTGGGAGGGCACGGTCGGGGAGGGCCCGGAGCTGACCGAAGCCGACCTGCGCCGGATGGGCCGCTCCGGGGTGCTGGAACTGTCCTTCGCCGACGGGCTCGCGCTGTTCGACGCGGCCCTGGGCGTGGACGCGGCGCTGCTCGCACCGGTCCGGCTCGACCGGGCCGCGCTGCGCGAACGGGCCGACGAGATTCCGGCGCTGCTGCGGGGCCTGGCCGGTCCGCCGGTCCGCAGGGGGCCCCGGCCCGCCGCGGTCCCGGCGGCGGGTGCCGGCGACACCGGCGGCTCCCTCGTCCGGGCCAAGCTGGCCGGGCTGCGGCCCGGCCCGGAGCAGACCCGCTGTCTGGAGGAGCTGGTACGGGGCCACGCGGCCGCCGTGCTCGGCCACGGCGACCCGACCGGGGTCGCGGCAGACCGGGGCTTCACCGAACTCGGCCTGGACTCCCTCGGCGCGATCGAACTGCGCAACCGGCTCCAGAAGGCGACGGGGCTCCGGCTCCCCGCCACCCTGATGTTCGACTACCCCAACTCGGCCTCCCTGGCCGCGTTCCTGCTGGAGGAACTGGCGCCCGAACCGGCGGCCACCTCCCCGGGCGGGGAGTCGCTGGACGAGGACGGCATCAGGCGGGCCCTGCTGTCGATCCCGGCCGCGCGGCTGCGCGAGGCGGGACTCCTCGACACCCTGCTCGGCCTGGCGGCCGGCACTTCCGATGCCGCCGACGCCGCCGAAGCGTCCGACGCCTGCGCCGAACAGGGTCCGGCCATCGAGGAGATGGCCGTGGACGACCTCGTACGAGCCGCCATGGCCGGCGGCGAACTCAGCTGATCCCGACCTGGATGATGAGGATGACGTGACCAGCACATCGATGGAACAGGTCGTAGCAGCGCTCCGTAAGTCGCTCACGGACAACGAGCGGCTGCGCGAGGAGAACGCCCGGCTCACCTCCGTGAGCAACGACCCGATCGCGATCGTGGCCATGGCGTGCCGCTACCCCGGCGGGGCCGGCACGCCGGAGGACCTGTGGCGGCTGGTGGCCGACGGCGTCGACGCGGTCTCCGGCTTCCCGGCCGACCGGGGCTGGGACCCGGAGGTGTACGACCCCGAGCCGGGTGTGCCGGGGAAGTCGTACGCCCGGGACGGCGCGTTCCTGTACGACGCCGCCGAGTTCGACCCGGCGTTCTTCGGGATCAGTCCGCGCGAGGCGCTGGCCATGGACCCGCAGCAGCGGTTGCTGCTGGAGGTGTCGTGGGAGGCGATCGAGCGGGCCGGGGTCGACCCGACGACGCTCAAGGGCAGCCGGACCGGTGTGTACGCCGGGGTGATGTACCACGACTACGCCGACGGCAGCGCGGGCAGCTTCGTCTCCGGCCGGGTCGCGTACACGCTGGGCCTGGAGGGACCGGCCGTCACGATCGACACGGCGTGCTCGTCCTCGCTGGTGGCGCTGCACACCGCCGCCCAGGCGCTGCGGTCCGGGGAATGCTCGCTGGCCCTCGCGGGCGGCGTCACCGTCATGTCCACCCCGGACATGCTGGTGTACTTCAGCGAGCAGCGCGGCCTGGCTCCCGACGGCCGCTGCAAGCCGTTCGCAGCCGCTGCCGACGGCACCGGCTGGGGCGAGGGGGCCGGGGTCCTGCTGCTGGAGCGCCTCTCCGACGCACGCCGCAACGGCCACCCGGTGCTGGCGCTCGTCAGCGGCTCGGCGGTCAACCAGGACGGTGCGTCGAGCGCGATGACCGTGCCCAACGGACCGGCCCAGCAGCGGGTGATCCGTGGCGCGCTGGCCGACGCGGGCCTGACGGCCGCCGAGGTCGACGCCGTGGAGGCCCATGGCACGGGGACCCGGCTCGGTGACCCGATCGAGGCGCAGGCGCTCCTCGCCACCTACGGCCGGAGCAGGCCCGAGGGCCGGCCGCTGTGGCTGGGTTCGGTGAAGTCGAACTTCGGCCACACGCAGGCGGCTGCCGGGGTCGCGGGCATCATCAAGATGGTCATGGCCATGCGCCACGGCGTGCTGCCGAAGTCCCTCCATGTGGACACGCCGTCGGACCAGGTGGACTGGTCGGCGGGCGAGGTGGAACTGCTGACCGAGGCCCGGGACTGGCAGCAGGCGGGTCACCCGAGGCGCGCGGGCATCTCCTCGTTCGGGCTGAGCGGGACGAACGCCCATGTGATCGTCGAGGAGGCCCCCGCGGAGGCCGCGGAGCCTGCGGCGGAGCGGTCCGAACTCCCCGCCGTTCCCTGGGTGGTGTCGGCCAGGACGCCGGAGGCCCTGGCCGACCAGGCGGAACGGCTGCTCACCGTGACCGGCGCCCACAGCCCCGAGGACATCGGATACTCCCTGGCCACCACCCGTACTGCCTTCCCTCACCGAGCCGTGGTGCTCGGCGACCGGACGGACGCGCTCGCCGCCCTTGCGAGCGGCGAGGAGCACCCGGGGCTGGTGCGGGGAGCGGTGGCGCAGGGCAGGACGGCGTTTCTGTTCACGGGTCAGGGCGCGCAGCGGCTCGGGATGGGCCGTGGGTTGTACGAGGCGTTCCCGGTGTTCGCGGGCGCGTTCGACGCGGTGTGCGCGCAGGTGGATGCGCACGTGGGCCGGTCGTTGCGGGACGTGGTGTGGGGTGAGGACGCGGGCGCGCTGAACGCGACCGGGTATGCCCAACCGGCTCTGTTCGCCTTCGAGGTGGCGTTGTTCCGGCTGGTCGAGGCATGGGGTGTGACCCCTGATGTGGTGGTCGGGCACTCCATCGGTGAGCTGGCCGCTGCCCATGTGTCGGGAGTGCTGTCCCTGGCGGATGCGGCCCGACTCGTGGTGGCCCGGGGCCGGTTGATGCAGGAGCTTCCCACCGGCGGCGCGATGGTGGCAGTCCAGGCGTCGGAGGCCGAGGTCCTGCCGGTGCTGACGGACGGTGTGGGTATCGCGGCCGTGAACGGCCCGCAGTCGGTGGTGGTGTCGGGCACGGAGGCTGCCGCGCTCGCGGTCGGTGAGCACTTCGCCGCCGCAGGCCGCAAGACCAGCCGCCTGTCCGTCTCGCACGCCTTCCACTCGGCCCTGATGGAGCCGATGCTGGACGAGTTCCGGGCGGTGGCGCAGGGTCTGGTGTACAGCGAGCCGCGTCTCCAGGTCGTCTCCACCGTCACCGGGGAGCTGTGTTCGGAGTGGCGGTCGCCGGAGTACTGGGTCGACCAAGTCCGCCGGCCGGTCCGGTTCGCGGACGCCGTCCGCACCGCCGAGGGCCTGGGCGCGCGGACGTTCGTGGAGATCGGACCGGACGCCGTACTGACCGCCCTCGGCACCGACTCCGGCGTGTCCGTCCCGCTGCTGCGCAGAAACCGTCCGGAGCCGGAAGCCGTGGTCGCGGCCCTGGGGCGGCTGTATGCCGAGGGCGCCCGGGTCGACTGGGAGGAGTTCTACGCCGGTTCCGGTGCCCGGCGCATCGGCCTGCCCACGTACGCCTTCCAGCGCACCCGCTACTGGGTCGACGCGATCCGGCCGGGGAGTGCTCAGCACACACATCCGCTGCTCGGTTCGGTCGTCACGCTGGCCGACTCCGGTGGCGCGGTGCTCACCGGCCGGCTCGCCGTCGCCGCGCAGCCCTGGCTCGCGGATCACGTCGTGCGGGACACGGTCCTCTTCCCCGGTGCGGGGTTCGTGGAGCTGGCGGTGCGCGCGGGTGACCACGTGGGCTGCGAGGCGCTGGAAGAACTCGCGCTGCACGCGCCCCTCGTTCTCCCCGAGGACGGTGCCGTCGCCGTGCAGGTCGTCGTCGGGGCCGCCGACGACTCGGCCCGCCGCACGGTCGGTGTGTACGCGCGCGACGAGAGCGGCGCCGACCCGGACTGGACCCTGCACGCGGAAGGAGTGCTGGCCGAGGGCGGCGACGAGCCCGCCTTCGACCTGGCCGCGTGGCCCCCGCCGGGCGCGGCGCCCTTCGCGCTCGACGGTGCGTACGAGGCGTTGCGCGCGAGCGGTCTCGCGTACGGTCCTGCCTTCCAGGGCCTGACGGCCGCCTGGCGGCTCGACGGTGATGTGTACGCGGAGGTGGTGCTCGACGAGGAGGTTGCGGCCGACGCGTACGGGCTGCACCCGGCGCTGCTTGACGCCTCGCTGCACGCGGCGCTGGTGGAGGGTGCCGGGGAGAGCGACGGCGGGACGGTTCTGCCGTTCGTGTGGAAGGACGTGCGGCTGTTCGCGGTCGGGACGTCCGCCGCCCGGGTACGGATCTCCCGGCCGGACCCGCAGAGCCTGGCCCTGGAGATCGCGGACGCGGACGGGGCCCCGGTGGCCTCGGTCGGCGGGGTCGTCGGGCGGGCGATGGAGGACGTGCCCGGTGCCGGGGGCGCGGCTGCGGACCCGCTGTACCGGGTCGTGTGGCAGCCGGTCGGCGGCGCCGCCCCTTCGCCGGGCGAGTGGCAGCGCTGGGAGGACGTACCCGCCGACGGCCCCGTGGCCGGCACGGTCGTACTGGACTGCGCACAGGGAGAGCCGGCGGACCGGAACGGTCCGTCCGCCGCCCATGCGGTGGTCGAACGGGTGCTGGACGTGCTCCAGCGGTGGCTGGCGGACGAGCGGTTCGCCGCGGCCTCCCTCGCGGTCGTCACGCGCGGCGCCGTGGCCGTGGCCGACGGCGAGCCGGTCGACGTAGGGCAGGCCCCGGTGTGGGGTCTGGTGCGGGCCGCGCAGGCGGAGAACCCCGGCAGGTTCCTGCTCCTGGACACCGACGGTTCGGAGGACTTCGGGCGCGTCCGGGCCGGCGAGGAGCCGGAGTCGGCGGTCCGCGACGGACGGACCCTGGCTCCCAGGCTGGCCCGCGTCACCGCCCCCGCCGCTCCCGAAGCGGTGTGGGACCCGGACGGGACCGTGCTGATCACCGGCGGTACGGGCGGGCTGGGCGCGATCGTCGCCCGCCACCTGGTGACCGAGCACGGCGTACGCCACCTGCTGCTCGCCGGCCGCCGTGGCGCACAGGCGCCGGGTGCGGACGAACTGCGTTCGGATCTGGAGGCGTTGGGGGCAGGCGTCGCGTTCGCCGCGTGCGACGTGGCCGACCGTGACGCCGTTGCCGCGCTGCTGGCCGGGGTGGGCCCGGCCCACCCGCTGCGGGCGGTCGTCCATGCGGCGGGCGTGCTCGACGACGTGATGGTCACCTCGCTGACGGCCGAGCGCCTGCGGGGTGTCCTCGCGCCCAAGGCGGATGCCGCCCTGCACCTGCACGACCTCACCCGCGACCTCGACCTCACCGCGTTCGTCCTGTTCTCCTCCGTCGCCGGGACCCTCGGCTCGACGGGACAGGCCAACTACGCGGCCGCCAATGCCTTCCTCGACGGTCTCGCCGCGCACCGACGGGCCGAGGGCCTGCCGGCGTCGTCGCTGGCCTTCGGGCTGTGGGACACCCCCGGCGGCATGGGCACCCGGCTCGGAGCGGCCGAACTGGAACGCATGCGCCAGGCCGGCACCCCCGCGATCCCCGCCGACCGCGGCCTCGCCCTCTTCGACACCGCCCTGCGGTCCGGCGTGGCGGCCACGGTCCCCGTCCGCCTCGACCTCGGGGTCCTGCGCGCGCACGCCGACGAGATCCCCGCCCTGCTGCGCGGTCTCGTACGCGCCCCCGGGCGCCGGGCGGCCAGGGCGGGATCCCCGGTCCTGCGGACCCGGCTCGCCGGACTGACCGGCGCCGACCGGGCGGACGCCGTCCTGGAGCTGGTCCGTACGAAGATCGCGGCGGTCCTCGGACACGCCTCGGGCGAGGCCATCGAACCGGGCCGCGCCTTCGACGAGCTGGGCTTCGACTCGCTCACCGCCGTCGAACTCCGCAACCGGCTCGACGCCGAGACCGGACTGCGCCTCCCGGCCACGCTGATCTTCGACCACCCGACGGCCGAGGCCGTCGCCGCGTACGTCCTGACGCGCCTCGACGGCACTCCGGACGCGCCTCCCGGCCCGTCCGCCGCAGTGCGGGCGGGCGACGGGGATCCGGTCGTCATCGTGGGCATGGCCTGCCGCTACCCGGGCGGGGTGACCACGCCCGACGGCCTGTGGCAGCTGGTCGCGGACGGTGTGGACGCGATCGCCCCGCTGCCCGACGACCGGGGCTGGGACCCGGGGGTGTACGACCCCGAGCCAGGTGTGCCGGGGAAGTCGTACGCCCGGGACGGGGCGTTCCTGTACGACGCGGCGGAGTTCGATCCGGCGTTCTTCGGGATCAGTCCGCGCGAGGCGTTGACCATGGATCCGCAGCAGCGGTTGCTGCTGGAGGTGTCGTGGGAGGCGATCGAGCGGGCCGGGGTGGACCCGACGACGCTCAAGGGCAGCCGTACCGGTGTGTACGCCGGGGTGATGTACCACGACTACGCGGGCGGCACGGCCGGGAGCCTGGTCTCCGGGCGCGTGGCCTACACCCTGGGTCTGGAGGGCCCCGCGCTCACGGTGGACACGGCGTGCTCGTCGTCTCTGGTGGCGCTGCACACCGCCGCCCAGGCGCTGCGGTCCGGGGAATGCTCGCTGGCCCTCGCGGGCGGCGTCACGGTCATGGCGACCCCGGACATGCTGGTGTACTTCAGCGAGCAGCGCGGCCTCTCGCCGGACGGCCGCTGCAAGTCCTTCGGCGCCGGCGCGGACGGTACGGGCTGGGGCGAGGGCGCGGGCATGCTGCTGCTGGAGCGGCTGTCGGACGCCCGGCGCCACGGTCATCCGGTGCTGGCCGTGGTGCGCGGCTCGGCGCTCAACCAGGACGGCGCGAGCAACGGCCTGACCGCTCCGAACGGACCGGCCCAGCAGCGGGTGATCCGCGGTGCGCTGGCCGATGCGGGCCTGACGGCCGCCGAGGTCGACGTGGTGGAGGCGCACGGTACGGGGACCCGGCTTGGTGACCCGATCGAGGCGCAGGCCCTGCTGGAGACGTACGGCCAGGGGCGCGAGGAGGACCGGCCGCTGTGGCTGGGGTCCATCAAGTCCAACATGGGTCACACGCAGGCGGCGGCCGGGGTCGCGGGCATCATCAAGATGGTGATGGCCATGCGCCACGGGATGCTGCCGCCGACGCTGCACGCGGAGGAGCGGTCCGACCAGGTGGACTGGTCGGCGGGTGAGGTGGAACTGCTCACCACCGCTCAGGACTGGCAGCCGGGCGACCGGCCCAGGCGCGCGGGCATCTCGTCGTTCGGGCTGAGCGGGACGAACGCCCATGTGATCGTCGAGGAGCCGCCTGCGGAGGTGGCGCAGCCGGCCGAGCGGGCCGAACTGCCCCTGGTCCCCTGGGTGGTGTCGGCGAAGACCCCGGAGGCGCTGGCGGGTCAGGCCGCGCGGCTGTTGACGGTGGCCGATGAGTACGTCCCCGAGGACATCGGGTTCTCCCTGGTGACCTCGAAGGCGGCGTTCGAGCACCGCGCGGTGGTCCTCGGAGACCGGGAGAACGCGCTCGCCGCCCTTGCGGGGGGCGAGGAACACCCGGGGGCCGTGGTCGGCCAGGCGCGTCGTGGCGGGAAGACGGCGTTCCTGTTCACGGGTCAGGGTGCGCAGCGGCTGGGGATGGGTCGTGGGTTGTACGAGGCGTTCCCGGTGTTCGCGGCGGCGTTCGATGCGGTGTGTGCGGAGGTTGACGCGCACTTGGGTCGGTCGTTGCGGGATGTGGTGTGGGGTGAGGATGCGGGCGAGCTGAATGCGACCGCGCACGCTCAACCGGCTTTGTTCGCCTTTGAGGTGGCGTTGTTCCGGTTGGTCGAGGGCTGGGGTGTGACGCCTGATGTGGTGGTGGGGCACTCCATTGGTGAGGTGGCTGCCGCGCATGTGGCGGGGGTTCTGTCGCTGGCGGATGCGGTCCGGTTGGTGGTGGCTCGTGGTCGGTTGATGCAGGAGCTTCCTGCTGGTGGTGCGATGGTCGCGGTCCAGGCGTCGGAGGACGAGGTCCTGGCGGTGTTGACGGACGGTGTGGGTATCGCGGCGGTCAACGGGCCGCAGTCGGTGGTCGTTTCGGGCACGGAGGCGGCTGCTCTCGCGGTCGGTGAGCACTTCGCCGCGCTCGGTCGCAAGACGAGCCGCCTGTCCGTCTCGCACGCCTTCCATTCGGCGTTGATGGAGCCGATGTTGTCGGCGTTCCGGGAGGTGGCGGCGGGGCTGGTGTACTCCGAGCCGCAGGTCCCGGTGGTCTCCACGGTCACCGGGGAGCTGTGTTCGGAGTGGCAGTCGTCGGAGTACTGGGTCGAGCAGGTTCGCCGGCCGGTCCGTTTCGCGGACGCCGTCCGCAGTGCGGAAGAGGCGGGTGCGCGGACGTTCGTGGAGATCGGGCCGGACGCCGTGCTCACCGCGCTCGGTGACGGTGACGCCGCCTTCGTCCCGCTGCTGCGCAGGAACCGTCCCGAGCCCGAAGCCGTGGTCGCTGCCCTCGGCCGGTTGTACGTGGAGGGTGCCCGGGTGGACTGGGAGGCCTTCTACGCCGGCTCCGGTGCGCGCCGGGTCGAGCTGCCCACGTACGCCTTCCAGCGCACCCGCTACTGGGTCGAAGCCCCGGTCGCCGGTGGTGACGCCGCAGCCTCCGGGCAGACCGCGCTCGACCACCCGGTGCTCCGGGCGGCCGTCGTTCTGCCTGACGACGGCGGGCTCGTCCTCACGGGCCGGGTCTCCGCCGGTACGCATGGGTGGATCACCGACCACGATGTCCTCGGGTCGATCCTGCTGCCGGGCACCGGGTTCGTGGAGCTGGCCGTCCGGGCGGGCGAACAGCTCGACTGCGGGGTCCTGGAAGAACTCACCCTGCAGGCGCCCCTGGTGCTGCAACCGATGGGCGGCACGGCCGTTCAGGTGGCGGTGGGGGCGGCGGACGACACCGGGCGCCGGACCGTGACGATCCACTCGCGCACCGACGACCATCCGGACATGCCGTGGACGCGCCACGCGGAAGGCGTGCTGGCACCGGTGCAGGAGGACGCCCCGGCGGAGGGCCTTGCCGACTGGCCGCCGACGGGGGCCGAGGAACTGTCCGTGGCCGGCGCCTACCCGGACCTCGCGTCCGCCGGGTATCACTACGGGCCGACCTTCCAGGGGATCAAGGCCGCCTGGCGGGACGGCGAGGTGCTGTACGCGGAGGTGGCCCTCCCGGAGCAGGCGCACGAGGACGCCGCCCGGTTCGGTCTCCACCCCGCCCTGCTGGACGCGGCGATGCACGTCGGACTGCTCGACATCCCGGGCCGGGAGGACGGCGGACAGACCCTGCTGCCCTTCGCCTGGAACGGGGTCGCGCTGCACGCGGCCGGGGCCAAGGCGCTCCGGGTGCGGATCACCCCCGTCCCGCAGCGGGACGGGCTCTCGCTGACGGTCGCCGACGAACACGGCAACCCCGTGCTCTCCGTGGAATCGCTCCTCTCCCGGCCCGTGTGGGCCGACCAACTCGGCACCGGGGCCGGCGATGCGCTGCTCCGGGTCGACTGGCAGCCCGTACCCCTGACCGGGCAGTCGGCCGATCTGCCCGACTCCGCCGCCTACGTGTGCGAGGTGGACGACCGGGGCGGCGATGTTCCGGGTGCGGTGCGTGGCGTGGTGGGTCGTGTGTTGGGTGTGGTGCAGGAGTGGTTGTCGGTGGAGCGGGCTGGGGGTGTGGTGTTGGCGGTGGTCACGCGGGGTGCGGTGGCTGTGGGTGATGGTGATGTGGTGGATGTGCGGCAGGCTCCGGTGTGGGGTTTGGTGCGGGCGGCGCAGGCGGAGAATCCGGGCCGGTTCGTGTTGGTGGATACGGATGGTTCGGTGCCGTGGGAGCGGGTGGCGGTTCTGGGTGAGCCGGAGTTGGTGGTGCGGGATGGTGTGGTGTGGGTGCCGCGTCTGGTGCGTGCCACGGGTGGGGGTTCGGGTCCGGTGTGGGGTGCGGACGGGACCGTGTTGATCACGGGTGGTACGGGTGGTCTGGGTGCGCGGGTGGCGCGTCATCTGGTGTCTGTGCATGGTGTGCGGAGTCTGTTGCTGGTCGGTCGTCGGGGTGCGGGGGCGCCGGGTGTTGGTGATCTGGTCGCGGAGCTGTCCGGTCTGGGTGCGTCGGTGTCCGTGGCCGCGTGTGATGTGGCGGACCGGGATGCGTTGGCGGGGGTGATCGCGTCGGTGGATCCGGCGTATCCGCTTCGTGGTGTGGTGCATGTGGCTGGTGTCGCGGACAACGGTGTGGTTGGTTCGTTGACGGTGGAGCGTGTGGATGCGGTGTTGCGTCCGAAGGTGGATGCGGCGTGGTATCTGCATGAGTTGACCCGTGATCTGGACTTGTCGGCGTTTGTGATGTTTTCCTCTGCCGGTGGTCTTGTGCTGGCGGCTGGGCAGGGCAACTACGCGGCGGCCAATGTTTTCCTGGATGCGCTTGCTGTCCGTCGTCATGCCGAAGGGCTTCCGGCCAGTTCCATGGCGTTCGGCCTCTGGGCCGTCGACACCGGCATGGCCTCCCACCTCGCCGAAGCCGACCTGGAGCGCATGCGCCGGGCCGGGACTCCCGCGCTGTCCGAGGCCGAGGGGCTGGCGCTGTTCGATGCCGCGCTGGCGTCGGGCCTGGCCGCCACCGTGCCGCTCCGGGTGGACGCGGGCGCCCTGCGCACCCGTACCGACGAACTCCCCGCCCTGCTGCGGGGCATGGCCCCGCCGGCCCGCAAGCGGTCCACCGCAGGGCAGCCGCAGGGCGCCTCGCTCGCCGCGCGGATCGCCGGGAAGAGCGAGGAGGAGCGGACCCGGATCATCCTGGATGTCGTACGGGACCGTGCGGCGGCCGTGCTCGGGCACTCCTCCGCCGAGGCGGTCGAACCGGACCGCGCGTTCGGGGAGCTGGGCTTCGACTCGCTCGGCTCGGTGGAGCTGCGCAACCAGCTGACGGCGGTCAGCGGCGTGCGGCTGCCCGCCACGCTGATCTTCGACTACCCGAGCGCTGCGGAGGTCGCCGGGTACATCGACGCCCGCCTGGTCCCGGCCGAACCGGTGTCCAGGGCGGAGGCGGACCTCCGGAAGCTGGAGGCCCTGCTGACGACCGAGGCGCCGCCGGCCGGACCCGGGCGCGCGCGACTCGTCGAGCGGCTGCGGGAGTTGGCCGGACGGCTCGACGGACCGCGTCCGGACGACCTGGTCCCGGCCGCACCGGAGGTGTCCGGCCCCGACCTCGACGAGGTCACCGCGGACGAGCTGTTCGACATCCTCGACAACGAGCTCGGCAGCACCCCCGCGACCTCCTGAGACGCCGGGCCCGCCCGACCTGCGGGCACCCGGCCCACCCCGGCCGGGGTGCGTGACAGCTGTACGGCAGCCGTCGCGCACCCCGGCCTTTCGCCTGCCGGTTTTCCTGCCCGTTCCCCTGTCCGGCCGGGGTCGTGCGGCAGGGGTGGGCTAAGGGTAGGCCGCCCCTCAGCCCTCTCAGTAGCGTTCGAATCCGATCAACGTTGGACGCCGCGTGAGTGAGTCGCCACGGATCGTCGACCAGAGGGAGTAGGTCTCGGTGAGCAACGAGGAGCGACTTCTCGAGTATCTGAAGCGGGCCACGACCGACCTGCGCGAGGTCCGTCGCCGGCTGGCGGAGGCCGAACGCCGTCTCAGTGTGTCGAACGGTTCCGGTGGCCGTCCCGGGCACCACGACGACCCGGTGGTGATCGTCGGGATGGGCTGCCGGTACCCGGGCGGGGTGACCACCCCGGATGAGCTGTGGCGGCTGGTCGCGGACGGTGTCGACGCCATCGGCGAGTTTCCGACGGACCGAGGCTGGGACCCGGAGGTGTACGACCCGGAGCCGGGTACGCCCGGGAAGACGTACGCACGGGAGGGCGGCTTCCTTTACGAGGCAGCGGACTTCGACCCGGTGTTCTTCGGGATCAGCCCCAACGAGGCACTGATGACGGACCCTCAGCAGCGCTTGCTGCTTGAGGTCTCCTGGGAGGCGATCGAGCGGGCCGGGATCGACCCGACCACGCTCAAGGGGTCGTCGACCGGGGTGTTCGCCGGTGTGATGTACCACGACTACGCACTCGGCGTGGAGCCCGGAAGCACCACGGCCGGCAGTGTGGTCTCCGGCCGGGTGGCCTACACGCTGGGTCTTGAGGGCCCGGCGGTCAGCGTCGACACGGCGTGCTCGTCCTCGCTGGTGGCGCTGCACATGGCGGCCCAGGCACTGCGGTCCGGCGAATGCTCGCTGGCCCTGGCCGGCGGGGTCACGGTCATGCCGAGCCCCGACATGTTCGTGTACTTCAGTACGCAGCAGGGCCTCGCTTCCGACGGCCGCTCGAAGTCCTTCTCCGCGTCCGCCGACGGCGTCGCCTGCTCGGAGGGCGCGGGCGTGCTGCTGCTGGAACGCCTCTCCGACGCCCGCCGCAACGGCCACCCCGTGCTCGCGGTGGTCCGGGGCTCGGCGCTCAACCAGGACGGCGCGAGCAACGGCCTGACCGCCCCGAACGGGCCCGCCCAGCAGCGCGTGATCCGTCGCGCCCTCGCGGACGCGGGCCTGTCGGCGGCAGAGGTCGACGCGGTCGAGGCGCACGGCACCGGGACGACCCTGGGCGACCCGATCGAGGCGCAGGCGCTGCTGGAGACGTACGGGCAGGAACGCCCCGAGGGACACCCGCTGTGGCTGGGCTCCATCAAGTCCAACATGGGCCACAGCCAGGCGGCCGCCGGTGTCGCCGGGATCATCAAGATGGTCATGGCCATGCGCCACGGCACCCTGCCGAAGTCCCTGTACGCGGACGAGCCGTCGGATCAGGTGGACTGGTCGGCGGGCGAGGTCGAGCTGCTGGCCGAGGGGCGCGCGTGGGTGCCCGCCGGCGCGGTACGACGAGCCGGTGTGTCCTCCTTCGGGATCAGTGGGACGAACGCCCATGTGATCGTCGAGGAGGCTCCGGCGGAGACGGGGGAGACGGCCGTGCGGGCCGGACTCCCGGTGGTTCCCTGGGTGGTGTCGGCGAAGACTGAGCAGTCCCTCGGTGCTCAGGCCGCCCGCCTGCGGGACCGGGTCGAGGGAGAGCCCGGGGCCGATGCGGCGGACATCGGGCTCTCCCTGGCCACGACACGTACGGCTTTCACCCACCGCGCGGTGGTCCTCGGCGACCGGACGGACGCGCTCGCCGCGCTCGCGGTGGGCGAGGAGCACCCGGGTGTGCTGACCGGCCGGGCCCGCCGCGACGGGAAGACGGCGTTCCTGTTCACGGGTCAGGGTGCGCAGCGGCTCGGGATGGGCCGTGGACTGGACGAGGCGTTTCCCGCGTTCAAGGCCGCCTTCGACGCCGTGTGCGCGGAGGTCGACGCGCACCTCGGGCGGTCGTTGCGGGATGTGGTGTGGGGTGAGGATGCGGGCGCGCTGAATGCGACCGCGCACGCTCAACCGGCCCTGTTCGCCTTTGAGGTGGCGTTGTTCCGGTTGGTCGAGGCGTGGGGTGTGACGCCGGATGTGGTGGTGGGGCACTCGATCGGTGAGGTGGCTGCCGCGCATGTGGCGGGGGTTCTGTCGCTGGCGGATGCGGTCCGGTTGGTGGTGGCTCGTGGTCGGTTGATGCAGGAGCTTCCTGCTGGTGGTGCGATGGTCGCGGTCCAGGCGTCGGAGGACGAGGTCCTGGCGGTGCTGACGGACGGTGTGGGTATCGCGGCGGTCAACGGGCCGCAGTCGGTGGTGGTGTCGGGCACGGAGGCCGCCGCGCTCGCGGTCGGTGAGTACTTCGCCGCCGCAGGCCGCAAGACCAGCAGGCTCGCCGTCTCGCATGCGTTCCATTCGGCGTTGATGGAGCCGATGTTGTCGGCGTTCCGTGAGGTGGCGGCGGGGCTGGTCTTCAACGAGCCGCAGGTCCCGGTGGTCTCCACCGTCACCGGGGAGCTGTGTTCGGAGTGGCAGTCGTCGGAGTACTGGGTCGAGCAGGTTCGCCGGCCGGTGCGGTTCGCGGACGCGGTCCGCAGTGCCGAGGAGTGTGGCGCGCGGACGTTCGTGGAGATCGGGCCGGACGCGGTGCTCACCGCGCTCGGTGACGGTGATGCCGCCTTCGTCCCGCTGCTGCGCAGGAACCGTCCCGAGCCCGAAGCCGTGGTCGCTGCCCTCGGCCGGTTGTATGTGGAGGGTGCCCGGGTGGACTGGGAGGCCTTCTACGCCGGCTCCGGTGCGCGCCGGGTCGAGCTGCCCACGTACGCCTTCCAGCGCAGCCGCTACTGGGTCGAGGGCAACAGCTCCGAGGCCCGGGGGCCGGTGGCGGTCGAGGAGGTTCCGTCGGCCGAGGAGTCCCGGCAGGCCGCCGCGGATCTGCGGGCGGAGCTGGCCGGGCTCGGGGCCGCCGAGGGCGGGCGGGTGCTGCTGGCTCTGGTGCGTACGCATGTCGCGGTCGTCCTCGGGTACGCCTCCGGCACCGTCGTCGAGACCGATCTCGCCTTCCGTGACATGGGCTTCGACTCGCTGGCCGCCGTGGAGCTGCGCAAACGGCTCACCGCCGCCAGTGGCTGCGATCTGCCCGCCACCCTGATCTTCGACTACCCGACCCCCCGGGCCGTCGCCGCGTTCCTGGCGGAGCGCCTGGAGTCCGAGTCCGACGCCGCGGCCGGTGATCCGGCCGCCGCCGCCCTGGCCGAGCTGGACCGGATCGAAACGGTGCTCAGCGGGTTCCCCACCGCCGAGGGGGACGCGGAGACGATCAGCGCCCGTGCGGCCGCGATCACCACTCGGCTGGAAGCCCTCGTACGCCGCTGGCGCGACGTGCACGGCGACCCGGCGTCGACCGGCGAAGGACCCGACTTCGAAACGGTCACCGACGAGGAGCTGTTCGACGTGCTCGACAGCGAATTCGGCATCTCCTAGCCAGCGATCAGCTCTAGATTGGTTGAGGTTCGATGAGCAACGACGAGAAGCTCCGGGACTATCTCAAGCGCGCCACCTCCGAACTGCAGCGCACCCGACGCCAGTTGGCGGATCTCGAGGAGCGCGGCAGCGAGCCGGTCGCGATCGTGGCGATGGGCTGCCGCTTCCCCGGCGGCATCACCTCGCCCGAGGAGCTGTGGCAGCTGGTGGACGCCGGGCGGGACGCCGTCTCGCTCTTCCCGGACGGCCGGGGCTGGGACACCGAGGCCCTGTACGACCCCGAGCCCGGGACGCCCGGCAGGACGTACTGCAGGGAGGGCGGCTTCCTCCACGAGGCGGGTGCGTTCGACGCGGGCTTCTTCAAGATCAGCCCGCGCGAGGCCCGGGACACCGACCCGCAGCAGCGGTTGATGCTGGAGGTGGCCTGGGAGGTCATCGAGCGCGCCGGGATCGACCCCACCTCGCTGAAGGGCAGCCGCACCGGGGTGTTCGCCGGGGTGGTCTACCACGACTACCCGGGCGGCGGCGGTACCGGCGGGCTGGCCAGCGTCGCGTCCGGGCGGGTGGCGTACACGCTCGGGCTCGAAGGCCCCGCCGTCACCGTGGACACGGCCTGCTCCTCCTCGCTCGTCGCCCTCCACCTCGCCGTCCAGTCGGTGCGCAGCGGCGAATGCTCGCTGGCGCTCGCGGGCGGGGTCACCGTCATGGCGAGCCCGGACTCCTTCGTCGGCTTCAGCCAGGACCGGGGCCTGGCGCCCGACGGGCGGTGCAAGTCGTTCGCGGACGCCGCCGACGGCACCACCTGGTCCGAGGGCGCGGGCATGCTCCTCGTCGAGCGGCTCTCCGACGCCCGGCGCAACGGCCACCCCGTCCTCGCCGTCGTCCGTGGCTCCGCGATGAACTCCGACGGCGCGTCCAACGGCCTGACCGCGCCGAACGGCCCCTCGCAGCAGCGGGTCATCCAGCAGGCCCTGGCCTCGGGCGGGCTGGTCCCCACCGATGTCGACGCCGTCGAGGCGCACGGCACCGGCACCACCCTGGGCGACCCCATCGAGGCGCAGGCCCTCATCGCGGCCTACGGCCGGGACCGGGCGGCGGACCAGCCGCTGTGGCTGGGCTCGTTCAAGTCGAACATCGGCCACGCGCAGGCCGCGGCCGGGGTCGGCGGTGTGATCAAGATGGTGCAGGCGATGCGGGCCGGCGTCCTGCCGCGCACCCTGCACGTGGACGAGCCGAGCCACAACGTCGACTGGAGCGCGGGCGCCGTACGGCTGCTGACCGAGCCGGTCGCCTGGCCGGAGCGCGGACGCGCCAAGCGGGCCGGGGTGTCCTCGTTCGGTCTGAGCGGCACCAACGTCCATGTGATCGTGGAGGAGGCGCCGGCGGCCCCGGCTGCCCCCGACGAGGCCCCCGGGGCCGCCCCCCGCTTCGTCCCCTTCCTGGTGTCCGCCCGCCGCCCCGAGGCGCTGGCCGCTCAGGCGGCCCGGCTCGCTGACCATGTGGAGGCCCACCCCGAAGAGGCGCTTGCCGACACCGGCTGGTCGCTGGCCACCGGCCGGGCCGCGCTGGAGCACCGGGCCGTGGTCGTCGCCGACGGCCGGGACGCGGACCGGGGCGAGCTCGTCCGGTCCCTGCGCGCCCTGGCGACCGGGTCCGCCGGCTCCCTCGTGGGGGAGTCCCGGCCCGACGCGCTCAGCGCCGTCCTGTTCACCGGACAGGGCTCCCAGCGCCTCGGCATGGGGCGCGAACTGCACGGCGCTTACCCGGTGTTCGCCCGCGCCTTCGACGAGGCGGCCGAGGCCCTCGACGCACACCTCGACACGCCGCTGCGTGCGGCGATGTGGGGCGGGGACCGTGCGCTTCTCGACGGGACGGGCCGGGCCCAGCCCGCGCTGTTCGCCTGCGAGGTGGCGCTGTACCGGCTCGTCGAGTCGTGGGGGGTGCGCCCCGACTTCCTGGCCGGGCACTCCGTCGGTGAGTTCGCCGCCGCCCATGTCGCCGGGGTGCTGTCCCTCGCCGACGCGGCCCGGCTGGTCGCGGCCCGGGGCCGTCTGATGCAGGCCCTCCCGGAGGGCGGCGCGATGATCGCGGTCGAGGCGTCCGAGGACGAGGTGACACCCCTGCTCACTCCGGCCACCGGCATCGCCGCGCTCAACGGGCCGACGTCCGTGATCGTCTCGGGCGACGAGAGCGAGGCCCTGGCGATCGCCGGTCACTTCGCCGGCCGGGGTCGCAGGACCAAGCGGCTCGCCGTGTCGCACGCCTTCCACTCGCCGCTGATGGAGCCGATGCTCGACGCGTTCCGTGCCGTCGCCGAGAGCGTCACGTACGGCACCGCCCGGATCCCCGTCGTCTCCACCGTCACCGGTGAGCTCGCGGGCGCCGACGAACTGGCCTGCGCGGACTACTGGGTACGCCATGTCCGGGCGGGCGTCCGGTTCGCCGACGCCGTCCGCCTGCTGGCCGACAAGGGCGTCCACACCTTCCTGGAACTCGGTCCCGACGCCGCCCTCACCCCGCTCGGACCCGACTGCCTCGACGGCCGGGACGAGGCGGCGGACCAGCCGCTGTTCACCGCCGCCCTGCGGCGCGGCCGGGACGAGGAACGCGTCCTGATCGAGGCCGTCGCGCTCGCCCACACCCGGGGTGTCCCCGTCGACTGGGACGCCTGCCTCACGGCCACCGGCCACCGGCCCGCCCGTGTGGAGCTGCCCACCTACGCCTTCCAGCGCCGGACCTACTGGGCCGCCCCCTCCGACGCGCCCGCCGCCACCGCCGCAGGCCCGGCCGACCCGGGTGAGGCGCAGTTCTGGGAGGCGGTGGAGCGCGACGACACGGCCGGGCTCGCGGAGCGGCTGGGGCTCGACCCCGCCGACCTCGCCCCCGTGCTGCCCGCGCTCACCAGCTGGCGGGCCGGCCGGCGCGAGGCCTCGGCGGTCGACGCCCTGCGCTACCGGATCTCCTGGGCACCGGTCCCCGCCCCCTCGGCGCCCGCCCCGCTCACCGGCGACTGGCTCGTCCTCCACACCGCCGACGAACAGCCGGCCGCCGCGGTCCTCGCCGCCGCGCTCACCGCCCGGGGTGCGAACCCGGTGCAGGTGGAGACCGGAGGCGCGCACGGCTCCCCGCTCCCCGAGCGGCTGTCCGCCCCCGCCGGGGTGCTGAGCCTGCTCGCCCTCGACGACACCCCGCACCCCGTCCACCCCACGCTCTCCCAGGGGCTGGTGGACACCGTCGCCCTGGTGCGGGAGACGGCGGCCCGGGAGTGGGACGCCCCCGTGTGGTGCCTCACCCGGGGCGCGGTGGCCACCGATGACAGGGAGGCGAAGGCCCGGCCCGTGCGTCCCGGGCAGACCGCCGTCTGGGGACTGGGGGCGGCGCTCGCCCTGGAGGCGCCCGCGACCTGGGGCGGCCTCGTGGACCTCCCGGCCGGAACCGGCCTCGACGAGACGTCCGCGCTGCGGCTGTGCGACACCCTCTCCGGGGCCACCGGCGAGGACCAGATCGCGCTCCGGCCCGAGGGCGTTCACGCCCGCCGCCTGGTCCGTCCCGCGCAGCCCGACCCGGCCGGTCCCTGGCAGGCCCGGGGCACCGCCCTGGTCACCGGCGGCACCGGCGGGATCGGCGCCCATGTCGCCCGGATGCTGGCGGAGGACGGCGCGGAGCACATCGTCCTCGTCGGCCGGCGCGGACCGGACGCACCGGGCGCCGCCGAACTCGCCGCCGAGATCGGCGCGCTGGGCGTCCGGGTCTCGGTCGAGGCCTGCGACATGGCCGACCGCGAGTCCGTCCGCGCCCTGCTCGCCGGGCTGCCCGGACTGACCTCCGTCTTCCACGCGGCCGGGCTGCCGCAGCGCATCGCCCCGCTCGGAGACCTCACGCTCGCGGAGCTGGCCGGGGTCGCCGACGCCAAGGTGCTCGGCGCCCGCCACCTCGACGAACTCCTCGCGGACACCCCGCTCGACGCGTTCGTGCTCTTCTCCTCCGGCGCCGCCGTCTGGGGCAGCGCCGGCCAGACCGCGTACGGCAGCGCCAACGCCTACCTCGACGGCCTCGCCCACAGCCGCCGCGCCCGCGGCCTCGCCGCCACATCCGTGGCCTGGGGCTCCTGGGACGGCGGGATGGTCGACGCCGAACTCGCCGCCGTCATGCGCCGGATGGGCGCCCCCGCGATGCGTCCCGACCTCGCCGTGGGCGCCCTGCGCCGCATCCTGGCGGGCCCCGCCTCGCACGCCGTCGTCGCCGACTTCGACTGGGAGCGCTTCGCGCCCGCCTACGTACTCGCCCGGCCGCGCCCCCTCCTCGACGCCCTGCCCGACGCCCGCGCCGCCCTCGGCGGGGACGGTGCGCAGGAGGGCGCCGGGGGTGGCTCCGGCCTCGCGGACCGGCTGGCCGGCCTGGCACAGCCCGAGCAGCGCTCCGTGCTCCTCGACCTCGTCCGTACGCACGTGGCGGCCCTGCTCGGCTACGACGACCCGGCCGAGGTCGCGCCCGACCGCGGCTTCACCGACCTCGGCTTCGACTCCGTCGCCGCCGTAGACCTGCGGACGAAACTCGTCGCCGCCACGGGACGCCCCCTGCCCACCGGCATGATCTACGACCACCCCAGCCCCGGGGCGCTCGCGGCCCATCTGTGGTCCGAGCTCTGCCAGGACGACAGCCCCGGCGAACTCCCCGTCCTGGCACAGCTCGACCGGCTGGAGGAGGCCGCGGCGGGACTCGCCGCCGAGGACATCGAGGCCACCCGGATCACCGCCCGGCTGCAGAGCCTGCTGGCCCGGCTGACCGGCACCCTCGACGCACAGACCGGCAACGGCGGCCAGGGCGTGGGCGAGCAGCTCGAAACCGCCTCCGCCGACGACGTCTTCGCCTTCATCGACAACGAACTCGGCCTCACCTGACCCCGACCGCGCGGCCAGTGCTGTGACCGGCACCGGGCCCGCCTCGCAACCCCGCGACCCGACTCGACCTCACGGCATGAACAAGGACTCGGTGGGACCCAACATGTCCAATGACGACGCACGGCTTCTCGACTACCTCAAGCGGGTCACGGCGGATCTGCACCAGACCCGGCGCAGGCTCCAGGAGGCCGAGAACCAGGACCACGAACCCATCGCCGTGGTGGCGATGAGCTGCCGCTACCCGGGAGGCGTCAGCACCCCCGAGGACCTGTGGCGGCTCGTGGCCGAGGGCCGGGACGCCATCTCCACCTTCCCCACCGACCGGGGCTGGGACCTCGACGCCCTGCGCGGCGACGAGGCCGACAGCAGCGGCGGGTCCGGCAGCAGTTACGTCAACGAGGGCGGCTTCGTCAGCGACGTCGCCGGATTCGACGCCGGCTTCTTCGGGATCAGCCCCAATGAGGCGCTCACCATGGACCCGCAGCAGCGGCTGCTGCTGGAGGTGTCCTGGGAGGCGATCGAGCGGGCCGGGATCGACCCGGAGTCGCTGCGCGGCAAGCCCGTCGGCGTGTTCGCGGGCTCCGGGATCCAGGACTACGAGTACATCGTCGGGGCGGCGGGCGAGGTCGCCGAGGCCTATATGACCACCGGCAACGCCGCCGCCGTCATCTCCGGCCGGATCTCCTACGCCCTGGGCCTCGAAGGCCCCGCCGTCACCATCGACACCGCCTGCTCCTCCTCGCTGGTCTCCCTCCACCTGGCGGCGCAGGCGCTGCGGCAGCGCGAATGCTCGCTGGCCCTGGCGGGCGGCGTCATGGTGATGTCGACCCCGTCGCCGTTCATCGCGTTCAGCCGGCAGCGCGGCCTCGCCCCCGACGGCCGCTGCAAGGCCTTCGCCGAGGCCGCCGACGGCACCGGCTGGTCCGAGGGCGCGGGCATGCTCGTCCTCGAACGGCTCGCGGACGCCCGGCGCAACGGCCACCCCGTCCTCGCCGTCGTCCGTGGCTCCGCCGTCAACCAGGACGGCGCCAGCAACGGCCTGACCGCCCCCAACGGCCGCGCCCAGCAACGCGTCATCCGCCAGGCCCTCGCCAACGCCCGGCTCTCCGCCGCCCACGTCGACGTCGTCGAGGGGCACGGCACCGGCACGACCCTGGGCGACCCGATCGAGGCGCAGGCCCTGCTGGCCACCTACGGCCAGGGGCGCGAGGAGGACCGGCCGCTGTGGCTCGGCTCCATCAAGTCCAACATGGGCCACGCCCAGGCCGCCGCCGGTGTCGGCAGCATCATCAAGATGGTCGAGGCACTGCGCCACGGCGTGCTGCCCAGGACGCTCCACGTGGACGAGCCGTCGAGCCATGTCGACTGGTCCGCCGGGCGGGTCCGGCTGCTGACCGAGACCCGGGAGTGGGAGCGGGCCGAGGACCGCCCGCGACGGGCCGGTGTCTCGGCCTTCGGAGTGAGCGGCACCAACGCCCACATCATCCTTGAGGAGGCCCCGGAGGAGCCGGCCGAGGAACCGGCGGCGGACACGGACAAAAGCCCCGAGACCTCCGAGGCCCCCGCCGTCACCCCGCTGCCCGCCCTCCTGCCCTGGCTGGTCTCCGCCCGCGACGCCCCGGCCCTCGCCGCCCAGGCGGGCCGGGTGCACGCCCGTGTCACGGCCGGTCCGGAGCTGTCCGAAGCCGACCTCACGTACTCCCTGGCGACCGGGCGCGCCTCCCTCGACCACCGCGCGGTGGTCCTCGCGGAGAGCCGTGACGCGGCCCTCTCCGGTCTCGCGGCACTGGCCGAGGGGCAGGCGGCGCACCCCGGGCTGGTGCGGGGGACGGTCACGCAGGGCAGGACGGCGTTTCTGTTCACGGGTCAGGGTGCGCAGCGGCTGGGGATGGGCCGTGGGTTGTACGAGGCGTTCCCGGTGTTCGCGGCGGCGTTCGACGCGGTGTGTGCGGAGGTCGACGCGCACCTCGGGCGGTCGTTGCGCGAGGTGGTGTGGGGTGAGGACGCGGAGGCGCTGAACGCGACCGCGCTCACCCAGCCCGCGCTGTTCGCCTTTGAGGTGGCGTTGTTCCGGCTGGTCGAGGCGTGGGGTGTGACCCCTGATGTGGTGGTCGGGCACTCCATCGGTGAGCTGGCCGCCGCCCATGTCTCCGGTGTGCTGTCCCTGGCGGATGCGGCCCGACTGGTGGTGGCGCGTGGTCGGTTGATGCAGGAGCTTCCCGCCGGTGGCGTGATGGTGGCAGTCCAGGCGACCGAGGCCGAGGTCCTGGCGGTGCTGACCGAGGGCGTGGGCATCGCGGCGGTCAACGGCCCGCAGGCCGTGGTGGTGTCGGGCACCGAGACGGCGGCCCTCGCGGTGGGCGAGCACTTTTCCGCTCTCGGCCGCAAGACGAGCAGGCTCGCCGTCTCGCACGCCTTCCACTCGGCGCTGATGGAACCGATGCTGGAGGAGTTCCGGGCGGTCGCGGCCGGGCTGGCCTATGGAGAGCCGACCGTCTCGGTGGTCTCGACCGTCTCCGGCGCGCTGTCCTCGGAGTGGCGGTCGCCGGAGTACTGGGTCGACCAGGTCCGCCGGCCGGTCCGGTTCGCGGATGCCGTCCGCACCGCCGAGGGCCTGGGCGCGCGGACGTTCGTGGAGATCGGGCCGGACGCCGTACTGACCGCCGTCGGCGCCGGTTCGGCCACCGACGACACCACCGCTTTCGTCCCGCTGCTGCGCCGCGACCGCGTCGAGGCCCGCGAGACCCTGACCGGGCTCGGGACGGCCTGGGCGCGGGGGGCCGACGTCGGCTGGGACGCGTTCTACGCCGGTTCCGGTGCGCGCCGCGTCGACCTTCCCACGTACGCCTTCCAGCGCACCCGTTACTGGGTCGAGGGCAGTGCGTCCGCCGGTGACCTCTCGGCCGCCGGGCTCGCCGCCGCCGAGCATCCGCTGCTCGGTGCCGTCGTCTCGCTCGCCGACTCCGGCGGTGTCGTCCTGACCGGCCGGCTGTCCGTGTCGTCCCAGCCGTGGCTGGCCGACCACGTCGTCGGCGACTCCGTCGTCTTCCCCGGCACCGGCTTCGTCGAACTGGCCGTCCGCGCCGGTGACCAGGTCGGCTGCGAGTCGCTCGACGAGCTGATGCTCCGGGCCCCGCTCGTCCTCCCGGAGCGGGGTGCCGTCGCCCTTCAGGTCGAGGTCGGCGCGGCGGACGCCTCCGGCCGGCGCCCGGTCAGCGTGCACTCGCGCCGCGACGACCAGCCCGACCAGCCCTGGACGCTGCACGCGGCCGGGGTGCTGGCGGCCACGACCGCCGGCTCCGCCTCCTTCGACCTGGCCGCCTGGCCGCCCGCCGCCGCGACACCGATCGCGACGGACGGCGTGTACGAGGAGCTGGCCGCCGCCGGTCTCGCGTACGGGCCCGCCTTCCGGGGGCTGACGGCCGCCTGGCGGTCCGGGACCGAGATCTTCGCCGAGGTCGCGCTGCCCGAGCGGGCGCGGCCCGGGGCCGCCGCGTTCGGTCTGCACCCGGCGCTGCTGGACGCCTCCCTGCACGGTTCCGTGTTCACGGACCTCTTCGCCGGGGCCACCGGCCCGGTCCTGCCCTTCGTCTGGACGGGGGTACGGCTGCACGCCTCCGGTGCCGCGCGGCTGCGGGTCCGGATCGCCCCGGACGGCGCGGGCTCCCTCGCGCTGTCCGTCGCCGACGAGTCCGGCCGGCCCGTGCTGTCCGTCGACTCCCTCGCGATGCGCGAGGTCTCCGCCGAGCAGCTCGCCGCCGCCCGCACGGTCGCCCACGAGTCCCTGTTCGCCCTGGACTGGGCCGAAGTCCCGGTGGTGGAAGCCCGGTTCGCGCCGGTCGACTGGTCCGACCTGGACGCCGACGGGCCGGTGCCCGAGAGCGTCGTCCTGCGGTCCCGGCACAGCGGCACCGACCCCGGGGCCATCCGTGCCGCCACCACCGAGACACTTGCCGCGCTCCAGCGCTGGCTGGCCGACGAGCGGTACGCGGGCTCGCGCCTGCTCGTCGCGACCAGCGGGGCGGTCGCCCGCGACGGCGGCACCCACGAGGACGTCACCGACCTGGCCGGGTCCGCGGTCTGGGGCCTGGTGCGCTCCGCGCAGGCGGAACACCCCGGACGGTTCCTCCTCGCGGACCTCGACGACCTCACCGACGCCGAGCAGGCCGCCGCCGCGCTGGCCTCCGGCGAGTCCCAGACCCTCGTGCGCGGCACGACCGTGTACGGCGCCCGCCTCACCCGCCTCACGGACGACCCCGAGCGGCGTGTGCGCCCGGACTTCGGCAACGGCACCGTCCTGGTCACCGGTGCGACCGGCGCGCTCGGCCGCCTGGTGGCCCGCCGGCTCGTCGAGCACCACGGGGTGCGGAGCCTGCTGCTGGTCTCCCGGCGCGGCACGGACGCCCCCGGCGCGGTGGAGCTGCGCGCCGAACTCCGGGGCCTCGGCGCGGAGGCCACCGTACGGGCCTGCGACGTCGCGGACCGCGACGCGCTCGCCGCCCTCGTCACCGGGGTGCCGCTCACCGGCGTCGTCCACCTCGCCGGGGTGCTCGACGACACGCTGATCGCCTCGCTGACCCCGCAGAGCCTGGACACCGTCCTGCGGGCCAAGGCCGATGCCGCGCTGCACCTGCACGAACTGACGCGCGGCCTGGAGCTGTCGGCCTTCGTGCTGTTCTCCTCCGCCACGGGCGTGCTCGGCGTGCCCGGACAGGGCAACTACGGCGCGGCGAACGCCCTGCTCGACGGGCTCGCCGCCCACCGCCGGGCCCACGGCCTGCCCGCCCTGTCCCTCGCCTGGGGGCTGTGGGCGAGCGGCATGTCCGGCGCCCTGACCGACGCCGACCTCCAGCGCATGAGCCGGACCGGCATCGGCGCCCTCACCTCCGCGTACGGCCTGGACCTCTTCGACCGGGCCCTGACGGTCGGCACCCCCGTCGTCCTGCCGATCCGGCTGGACGTGCGCACCCTGGCGGAGGCGGGCGACGCCCTGCCACCGCTGTTCCGGAAGCTCGTGCGCGTACGGCCCCGGCGCGCCGCCGCCTCCACGCCGGAGGCGGCCGGGGCCCTGCGCGGCCGGCTGGCCGGTCTCGGCCGGGAGGAGCAGGAGACCGTCCTGCTCGACCTGGTGCGTACCCAGGTCGCGGTGGCCCTCGGCTACCCCGGGCCGGACGCGGTCGACGGGACCCGCGCGTTCAGCGAACTCGGCTTCGACTCGCTCACGGCCGTCGAGTTCCGCAACGCCGTCAGCGCCGCCGCCGAGGTCCGGCTGCCCGCGACCCTGGCCTTCGACTACCCGAGCCCCCGTGCCCTGGCCCGGCACCTGCTCGACGAACTCGGCGGATCGGCCGACGAGGTGCGGCCCTCGCGCGCGGCCCTCACGGCGGGCTCCGACGAGGACGACCCGATCGTCATCGTCTCCATGGCCTGCCGCTACCCGGGCGGGGTGACCTCGCCCGAGGAGCTGTGGCGGCTCGTCGCCGACGGCGTGGACGCCGTCACCGGCTTCCCCGGCAACCGGGGCTGGGACCTCGACCGCATCTACGACCCCACCTCCGAGCGCCCGCACACCAGCTACGCCAACGAGGGCGGATTCCTGCACGAGGCCGGGGAGTTCGACCCGGCGTTCTTCGGGATCAGCCCCAACGAGGCCGCCGTCATGGACCCGCAGCAGTTCCTGCTGCTGGAGACGGCCTGGGAGGCGTTCGAGCGGGCCGGGATCGACCCGGAGACCCTGCGGTCCAGCATGACCGGCTACTACGCCGGGATGATGTACCACGACTACGCGGCCAACAACAGCACGGGAGCCATCGCCTCCGGACGCGTCTCGTACGTGTTCGGACTGGAAGGCCCGGCCGTCACCGTGGACACGGCGTGCTCGTCCTCGCTGGTGGCACTGCACATGGCGGCCCAGGCGCTGCGGTCCGGCGAGTGCTCGCTCGCGCTGGCCGGAGGCGTGGCCGTGATGGCCACCCCCGAGGTCTTCGTGGAGTTCAGCCGGCAGCGCGGCCTGGCCCCGGACGGCCGCTGCAAGTCTTTCGGCATCGGCGCCAACGGCACCGGCTGGGGCGAGGGCGCGGGTGTCCTGCTGCTGGAGCGGCTGTCGGACGCGCGGCGCAACGGCCACCCGGTCCTCGCGGTGGTCCGGGGCTCGGCCCTCAACCAGGACGGCGCCAGCAACGGTCTGACCGCCCCCAACGGGCCGTCCCAGCAGCGCGTCATCCGTCAGGCCCTCGCCAACGCGGGCCTGACGGCCGCCGAGGTCGACGCCGTCGAGGCGCACGGCACCGGGACGACCCTGGGCGACCCGATCGAGGCTCAGGCCCTGCTCGCCACCTACGGCCGGGACAGGCCCGAGGGCCGGCCGCTGTGGCTGGGCTCCATCAAGTCCAACATGGGTCACACGCAGGCGGCGGCCGGGGTCGCGGGCATCATCAAGATGGTCATGGCGATGCGGCACGGTGTGCTGCCGCCGTCCCTGCACGCGGAGGAGCGCTCGGACCAGATCGACTGGTCGGCCGGTGAGGTGGAGCTGCTGACCGAGGCCCGGGAGTGGCAGCCGGGCGAACGGCCGAGGCGCGCGGGCATCTCCTCGTTCGGGATCAGCGGGACGAACGCCCATGTGATCGTCGAGGAGGCCCCCGCCGACGCGGAGGAGCCGGTGACGGAGCGGGCCGAACTCCCGTCGGTCCCCTGGGTGGTGTCGGCCAAGTCGCCGGAGGCGCTGGCCGGTCAGGCCGCGCGGCTGTTGACGGTGGCCGATGAGTACGCCCCCGAGGACATCGGGTTCTCCCTGGTGACCTCGAAGGCGGCGTTCGAGCACCGCGCGGTGGTGCTCGGCGACCGAGTGGACGCGCTGACAGCCCTCGCGGCGGGCGCGGACCATCCGGAACTGGTGCGGGGAGTGGTGGCGCAGGGCAGGACGGCGTTCCTGTTCACGGGGCAGGGCGCGCAGCGGCTGGGAATGGGGCGTGGGCTGTATGAAGCGTTTCCGCGGTTCGCGGAGGCGTTCGACGCCGTGTGCGCGGAGATCGACGCACACCTGGATCGGCCGCTGCGCGAGGTGGCGTGGGGCGAGGACGCGGAGGCGTTGAACGCGACAGCGATGGCACAGCCCGCGCTGTTCGCGTTCGAGGTGGCGTTGTTCCGGTTGGTCGAGGGCTGGGGTGTGACGCCTGATGTGGTGGTGGGGCACTCCATTGGTGAGGTGGCTGCCGCGCATGTGGCGGGGGTTCTGTCGCTGGCGGATGCGGTCCGGTTGGTGGTGGCTCGTGGTCGGTTGATGCAGGAGCTTCCTGCCGGTGGTGCGATGGTCGCGGTCCAGGCGACCGAGGCGGAAGTCCGGCCGCTGCTGACGGAGGGTGTGGGCATTGCGGCCGTCAACGGACCTACGTCCGTGGTGGTTTCCGGGACGGAGGCTGCCGCGCTGGCGGTGGGTGAGCACTTTGCCGCGCTCGGTCGTAAGACGAGTCGGCTGTCTGTCTCGCATGCGTTCCATTCGGCGTTGATGGAGCCGATGTTGTCGGCGTTCCGGGAGGTGGCGGCGGGGCTGGTCTTCAACGAGCCGCGTCTGTCGGTGGTCTCCACGGTCACGGGCCAGCTCTCGTCGGAGTGGCAGTCGCCGGAGTACTGGGTCGATCAGGTCCGCCGGCCCGTCCGGTTCGCGGACGCGGTCCGCAGTGCCGAGGAGTGGGGCGCGCGGACGTTCGTGGAGATCGGCCCGGACGCGGTGCTCACCGCGCTCGGCACTGAGTCCGGTGTGTCCGTTCCGCTGCTGCGCAGGAACCGTCCGGAGCCGGAAGCCGTGGTCGCGGCCCTGGGGCGGTTGTATGTGGAGGGTGCTCGGGTGGACTGGGAGGCCTTCTACGCCGGCTCCGGTGCGCGCCGGGTGGAGCTGCCCACGTACGCCTTCCAGCGCACCCGCTACTGGGTCGGCACCGAGGAGTACCTCGCCAACTCCTGGATCGCTTCCGGCGGCGGCAGCATGGCGACGGCCGGTCTGACCGATGCCGGGCACCCGCTGCTCGGTGCGGTGCTGCCGTCCCCCGACACCGACGTGGTCACCTTCACCGGCCGGCTCTCGGCCGGTACGCACGGCTGGATCGCCGACCACGACGTCCTCGGGTCCGTCCTGCTGCCGGGCACCGGTTTCGTGGAGCTGGCCATCCGGGCCGGTGACCAGGTCGGCTGCGACGTCCTGGAGGAGCTGGCCCTTCAGGCGCCGCTCATCCTCCCCGAGCGCGGGGCCGTGGCCGTGCAGATGGTGCTCGGCGCCGCCGACGCCTCCGCCCGGCGTTCGGTGAGCGTCTACTCCCGGGCCGAGGACCGCCCGGATCTGCCCTGGACCCTGCATGCCGACGGCGTACTCGCCTCCGGCGCCGGGGCCACCGGCTTCGACCTCTCGGCCTGGCCGCCCGCAGGGGCGGACGAACTGCCTTTGGACGGTGCGTACGAGGGGCTGCGCGAGCGGGGCTTCGGATACGGGCCGACCTTCCAGGGGCTCAAGGCCGCCTGGCGGGACGGCGAGGTGCTGTACGCGGAGGTGGCCCTCCCGGAGCAGGCCCACGCCGAGGCCGAGAAGTTCGGCATCCACCCGGCGCTCCTGGACGCCGCGATGCACGCGGCACTGGTGAACGGCACCGGCGGCGACGAGACTGTACTGCCCTTCGTATGGCGGGACGTCACCCTGCACGCGACGGGTGCTTCCGTCGTACGGGTACGCATCACCCAGCCCACCCCGGAAAGCCTCTCCTTGCAGGTCGCCGACGCCACCGGAGCCCCCGTGGCCACCGTTGGCGCGGTCGTCGGCCGGCCCGTCTCCACCGAGCAGCTCGACACCGACGGGCACGACTCCCTCTTCCGTATCGCCTGGAACCAGCTTCCCGCCACGCACACGCCGCCCTCGGCCGACGTACCCGCGCCGGTCGTATTCGAGTGCGGACTGCGCGGCCTGGACGAGGACGTTCCGGGTGCGGTGCGTGGCGTGGTGGGTCGTGTGTTGGGTGTGGTGCAGGAGTGGTTGTCGGTGGAGCGGGCTGGGGGTGTGGTGTTGGCGGTGGTCACGCGGGGTGCGGTGGCTGTGGGTGATGGTGATGTGGTGGATGTGCGGCAGGCTCCGGTGTGGGGTTTGGTGCGGGCGGCGCAGGCGGAGAATCCGGGCCGGTTCGTGTTGGTGGATACGGATGGTTCGGTGCCGTGGGAGCGGGTGGCGGTTCTGGGTGAGCCGGAGTTGGTGGTGCGGGATGGTGTGGTGTGGGTGCCGCGTCTGGTGCGTGCCACGGGTGGGGGTTCGGGTCCGGTGTGGGGTGCGGACGGGACCGTGTTGATCACGGGTGGTACGGGTGGTCTGGGTGCGCGGGTGGCGCGTCATCTGGTGTCTGTGCATGGTGTGCGGAGTCTGTTGCTGGTCGGTCGTCGGGGTGCGGGGGCGCCGGGTGTTGGTGATCTGGTCGCGGAGCTGTCCGGTCTGGGTGCGTCGGTGTCCGTGGCCGCGTGTGATGTGGCGGACCGGGATGCGTTGGCGGGGGTGATCGCGTCGGTGGATCCGGCGTATCCGCTTCGTGGTGTGGTGCATGTGGCTGGTGTCGCGGACAACGGTGTGGTTGGTTCGTTGACGGTGGAGCGTGTGGATGCGGTGTTGCGTCCGAAGGTGGATGCGGCGTGGTATCTGCATGAGTTGACCCGTGATCTGGACTTGTCGGCGTTTGTGATGTTTTCCTCTGCCGGTGGTCTTGTGCTGGCGGCTGGGCAGGGCAACTACGCGGCGGCCAATGTTTTCCTGGATGCGCTTGCTGTCCGTCGTCATGCCGAAGGGCTTCCGGCCAGTTCCATGGCGTTCGGCCTCTGGGCCGTCGACACCGGCATGACCAGCGTCGACATGCTGGACCTGGCCTCGGAGCGGATGGCGTCCCAGGGGCTGCCCGCGCTGTCCGAGGCCGAGGGGCTGGCGCTGTTCGATGCCGCGCTGGCGTCGGGCCTGGCCGCCACCGTGCCGCTCCGGATCGACATGAACGTCCTGCGCACCCGTGCCGCCGGGCTTCCCGCCCTGCTGCGGGGGCTCGTACGGGTTCCCGTACGCCGCAGCGCACAGTCCGCCGACGGCGGTGACGGGCTCCTTGCCCGGCTGGCCGGACTCGACGCGGTTGCGCGCGCCGACGCGCTCCTGGACCTCGTACGGGCCCAGGTGGCCGGCGTGCTCGGACATGCCTCCGCCGAGGCGATCGAACCCGAACGGGCCTTCAGCGAACTGGGCTTCGACTCGCTCGCTGCCGTCGAGCTGCGCAACCGGCTCGGTGAGGCGACGGGCCTCCGGCTCCCCGCCACGCTGATCTTCGACTACCCGAGTGCTCAGGCGGTCGCCGCGTTCATGGGCGAGGAGGTGGCCGGTTCGGACCGGGCCGCGCTCGTGGCCGCTCGTACGCCGTCCGTCGTTGGCGGGGCGGACGACGACGACCCGGTGGTGATCGTCGGGATGGGCTGCCGGTACCCGGGCGGGGTGACCACCCCGGAAGAGCTGTGGCGGCTGGTCGCGGACGGCGTCGACGCCATCGGCGAGTTTCCGACGGACCGAGGCTGGGACCCGGAGGTGTACGACCCGGAGCCGGGTGCGCCCGGCCGGACGTACGCACGGGAGGGCGGCTTCCTCTACGAGGCAGCGGACTTCGACCCGGTGTTCTTCGGGATCAGCCCCAACGAGGCGCTGATGATGGACCCTCAGCAGCGACAGCTCCTTGAAGTGTCCTGGGAGGCGATCGAGCGGGCCGGGATCGACCCGACCACGCTCAAGGGGTCGTCGACCGGGGTGTTCGCCGGGGTGATGTACCACGACTACGCACTCGGCGTGGAGGCCGCGGCCAGCAGCGGCGGCAGCCTCGTCTCCGGCCGCACCTCGTACACGCTGGGCCTCGAAGGGCCCTCCGTCACCGTCGACACCGCCTGCTCGTCCTCGCTCGTGGCCCTGCACATGGCCGCCCAGGCCATCCGGTCCGGCGAATGCTCGCTGGCTCTGGCCGGCGGGGTCGCCGTCATGGGCACCCCGGGCATGTTCGTGGAGTTCAGCCGGCAGCGCGGGCTCGCCCCCGACGGCCGGTCCAAGTCCTTCGCGGCCTCGGCGGACGGCGTCGCCTGGGGCGAGGGCGCCGGCGTCCTCCTGCTGGAGCGGCTCTCCGACGCCCGGCGCAACGGCCACCCCGTGGTCGCCGTCCTCCGTGGCTCCGCGCTCAACCAGGACGGCGCGAGCAACGGCATGACGGCCCCCAACGGGCCGTCCCAGCAGCGGGTCATCCGTCAGGCCCTCGCCAACGCGGGCCTGACGGCCGCCGAGGTCGACGCCGTCGAGGCGCACGGCACCGGCACCACTCTGGGCGACCCGATCGAGGCGCAGGCGCTGCTGGCCACCTACGGCCAGGGGCGCGCGGAGGACCGGCCGCTGTGGCTCGGCTCCATCAAGTCCAACATGGGCCACACGCAGGCGTCCTCCGGCGTCGCGGGGGTCATCAAGATGGTCATGGCCATGCGCCACGGGGTCCTGCCGAGGACGCTGCACGTGGACGCGCCGTCGGACCAGGTCGACTGGGCCGCCGGGAACGTCGCACTGCTCACCGAGGCCCGCGAGTGGGAGCCCACGGACCGGCCGCGCCGGGCCGGCGTCTCCTCCTTCGGGATCAGCGGGACCAACGCCCATGTGATCGTCGAGGAAGCGCCCGAGGCGGTCGCGGAGACGGTGTCCCCGGGCGCCGGACTCCCTTCCGTGCCCTGGGTGTTGTCGGCCAAGAGTCCGCAGGCCCTGGCGGCTCGGGCCGAGCGGCTGCTGGAGCAGGTCGCGGAGCGGCCCGACACGGCTCCGGCCGATCTCGGGCTGTCGCTGGTCGCCACCCGCACCGCCTTCGCCCACCGTGCCGTGGTCGTGGGCGCGGAGAACGAGGAGCTGCTGCGCGGTCTGACCGCCCTGGCCCAGGGGCGCAACGCGCCCGCTGTGGCCGTCGGCCAGGCGCGCCGCAGCGGAAGGACGGCGTTCCTGTTCACCGGGCAGGGCGCGCAGCGGCTGGATATGGGGCGCGGGCTGTACGACGCGTTCCCGGTGTTCGCGGGCGCGTTCGACGCGGTGTGTGCGGAGGTCGACGCGCACCTCGGGCGGTCGTTGCGCGAGGTGGTGTGGGGTGAGGACGTGGAGGCGCTGAACGCGACCGCGCTCACGCAACCCGCGCTGTTCGCCTTCGAGGTGGCGCTGTTCCGGCTCGTCGAGGCATGGGGCGTGACGCCGGACGTGGTGGTCGGGCACTCCATCGGTGAGCTGGCCGCCGCCCATGTGGCGGGGGTTCTCTCCCTCGCGGACGCGGCCCGACTGGTGGTGGCGCGTGGTCGGCTGATGCAGGAGCTTCCTACTGGTGGTGTGATGGTCGCGGTCCAGGCGTCGGAGGACGAGGTCCTGCCGCTGCTGACGGACGGCGTGGGCATCGCGGCGGTCAACGGGCCGCAGTCCGTCGTCGTTTCGGGCACCGAGGCCGCCGCGCTCGCCGTCGGAGAGCACTTCGCCGCCGCAGGCCGCAAGACCAGCAGGCTCGCCGTCTCGCACGCCTTCCACT
This sequence comes from Streptomyces sp. ITFR-16, assembly GCF_031844705.1. Taxonomy (NCBI): domain Bacteria; kingdom Bacillati; phylum Actinomycetota; class Actinomycetes; order Kitasatosporales; family Streptomycetaceae; genus Streptomyces; species Streptomyces sp. ITFR-16. The sequence goes on along the minus strand of NZ_CP134609.1, from coordinate 3,893,760 downwards.
CGGCCCTGATGGAGCCGATGCTGGACGAGTTCCGGGCGGTGGCGCAGGGTCTGGTGTACAGCGAGCCGCGTCTCCAGGTCGTCTCCACCGTCACCGGCGAGCTGTCCTCGGACTGGCAGTCCCCGGAGTACTGGGTCGACCAGGTCCGCAGGCCCGTCCGCTTCGTCGATGCCGTGGACGCGCTGGAGCGGCAGGGCGTCACCCGGTTCCTGGAGATCGGCCCGGACGGCATCCTGACCGGCCTCGCCCAGCAGATCGTCGACGCCGACGGCGCACCCCACGAGGGCGGCGGCGAGCGCGTCCTCGTGCCGGCCGTGCGCCGGAACCGGCCCGAGCCGGAGGCCCTGGTCACGGCCGTGGCCCGGCTGCATGTGGACGGTGTCCGGGTGGACTGGGAAGCGTTCTACGCCGGTACCGGCGCGCGTCGGGTCGACCTTCCCACGTACCCCTTCCAGCGCACCCGCTACTGGGTGGACGCGGCCAAGCCGGCGACCGACGCCGTGGCCGTGGGCCAGGACGCGCTGGATCACCCGCTGCTCGCGGCCGTCGTGACGTCCCCCGACTCCGACACGGTGACCTTCACCGCCAGGATCTCCCTGGACGCCCAGCCCTGGGTGGCCGATCACGCCGTGCACGGCAGCATCCTGCTTCCCGGCACGGGCTTCGTGGAGCTCGCGCTCCGGGCCGCCGACCACGTCGGCTGCGGGCTGCTGGAGGAACTGACCCTCTACGCACCGCTCGTCCTGCCGGAACGGGGCGGCGTCGCGCTCCAGGTCGTCGTCGGCGAGCCCGACGCGCGGGCCCGGCGCACCGTCCGTGTGTACTCGCGGCCGGAGAGCAGTCCCGAGGAGCCCTGGACCCGGCACGCCGACGGTGTCCTCGCCCCCACCGCCGGTGCTGCGGGCGACGGGCTCGCCGTCTGGCCGCCCGCCGGTGCGCAGGAGCTGGACGCCGACGGGCTGTACGACGGCCTCCAGGAGCGCGGCTTCGGCTACGGCCCCGTGTTCCAGGGGCTGACGGCGGCCTGGCGGCACGGGGACGCGCTCTGCGCCGAGATCGCGCTGCCCGAGCAGGCGCATCCGGACGCCGGGCGCTTCGGACTGCACCCGGCCCTGCTGGACGCCTCGCTGCACGCGCTCGGCTTCGGCGGGCTCGGGGCCGAGGAGGACGCGGGTCAGGCGCTGCTCCCCTTCTCCTGGTCCGGCGTCACCCTGCACGCGACGTCAGCGACGGCCGTACGGGTCCGGCTCGCCCCGGTCGAGGGCCTGCGCAACGCCGTGCGCATCGACCTCACCGACCCGGCCGGGGCCCCCGTGGCCTCGGTGGACGCGCTGCAACTGCGGCCGGTGGCGGCCGAACAGCTCGGCAGCGCCGGGTTCCGGGACGCGCTGCTGGCCGTCGAGTGGCAGCCGGTCGGCGGCGGCAGCGGGCCGCGCGGGGACTGGGCGGTCGCCGGGCCCGGTCTGGAGGCCGCCGGGGTTCCGGTGGTCGCGGGGCTCGACGCGCTGGGCGCGGCGGGGGCCGATGTGCCGGACCTGGTGCTGCTGCCCGTCCTCGCGGACGGGCCCGGCGCGGGCGGTGAGCGGGAGGTCCCGGCCGGGGTGCGCACCGCCGTGGACGCGGCGCTCGCCGCCGTGCAGCGGTGGCTGGCCGAGCCGAGGTTCGCGCGGTCCCGGCTGGTGCTGGTGACACGGTCTGCGGCGGCCGTCGCAGACGGCGACCCGGTCGATGTGCGGCAGGCTCCGGTGTGGGGTCTGGTGCGGGCGGCGCAGGCGGAGAACCCGGGCCGGTTCGTACTGCTGGACCTGGAGGAGGGCGAGCCGTCGCCGAGGGCGCTGGCCGCCGCGCTCTCCTCGGACGAACCGGAACTGGCCGTGCGCCGGGACAAGGTGCTCGCGCCCCGGCTCGCCCGGTCCGCGGCGCCCGGCGGGGAGACCCCGTGGGACCCGGACGGGACCGTTCTGATCACCGGCGGCACCGGGGGGCTGGGCGCGATCGTCGCCCGTCATCTGGTCACCGAGCACGGCGTACGGCACCTGGTGCTGGCAGGCCGGCGCGGGCTCGGCGCGCCCAACGCGGCCGGGCTCCGCGACGAACTGGCCGCGCTCGGGGCCGAGGTGGAGATCGCCGCCTGCGACGTCTCCGACCGGGCGGCCGCGGCCGCGCTGATCGGGGGCATCGACCCGGCGCACCCGCTGCGCGGAGTCGTCCACGCGGCCGGAATCGCCCACAACGGTCTGGTCGGGGCGCTCACCCCCGATCAGGTGGACCGGGTGCTGGCGGCCAAGGCGGACGCCGCCTGGCATCTGCACGAGCTGACCGCCGGGCTCGACCTGTCCGTGTTCGCGCTGTTCTCCTCGGCCGGCGGCCTCGTCATGGCGGCCGGGCAGGGCAACTACGCGGCGGCCAACGTCTTCCTGGACGCCCTCGCCGCGCACCGCCGCGCGCAGGGGCTCGCCGCCACCTCCATGGCCTTCGGGCTGTGGGCCACCGAGACCGGGCTCAGCCAGTGGCTGGGCGAGGCCGACCTCCAGCGGATGCGGCGCACCGGGACCCCGGCGCTGACCGAGGAGGAGGGCCTGTGGCTCTTCGACGCGGCCGTCGCCGCCGACGCCGGGGCGCTCGTGCCGCTCCGGGTCGACCTGGGCGCGCTGCGGGCCCGTACGGACGAAGTGCCCGCGCTGCTGCGGGCCCTGGCGCCCGCCGGACGCCGCCGGGCCGGAGCAGCGGTCACGGCCCGGGAGGCGGGCGGGCTGGTCCGGAAGGTGCGCGGGCTCGACGAGGCGGCCCGGACCCGGGTCGTGCTCGACGAGGTGCTCGGCCATGCCGCCGAGGTGCTGGGGCACGCCGACCCCGGCGCGGTCGACGCCGAGGCGGGCTTCCTGGAGGCCGGGTTCGACTCGCTGACCGCCGTCGAACTGCGCAACCGGCTGAATGCCGCCTCCGGGCTCTCGCTGCCGGCCATGGTGGTCTTCGACAGCAGGAACCCGCTCGACCTCGCCCGGCAGCTCGCCGGGCGGCTGGCCGCCGCCGAGGGGGAGGCGGGGCAGAGCGCCGCGCCCGCCCCGGACGCCGGGAACGGGATCGACGACACCCTGTACGGGCTGTTCCTCGACGCGATCATGTCGGGGAACCTCCAGCCCGGTCTGGCCATGCTGCGTGCGGTGGCCGCGCTGCGGCCCTCCTTCGCCTCGGCGGCCGATCTGGAGGTGCTGCCCGAAGCGGTCTCGTACGGTCCCCGCACGAAGCCCGCAGCCGAGGGGCCGACGCCGCCCCGGCTGATCTGCCTCAGCACCCCGACCGTGGCCGGCGGAGTGCACCAGCACGCACGGCTCGCGGCCCGGCTCTCGGTGCCGGTGTCCGGGATCCCCACCCCCGGGTTCGCACGCGGGGACGCGCTGCCGGAGTCCTTCGACGCGGCCGTTGACGTCCTCGCCGAGGCCGTCCTGCGGACCGCCGACGGCGATCCGTTCGTGCTGCTCGGCTTCTCCTCGGGAGGTCTGCTGGCCCACGCCACCGCGGCACGCCTGGAGCGGGTGCACGGGGTGCGGCCGGCCGGACTCGTCCTGCTGGACACGTACTACATGGGCCGGACCAACGACGCGATCTTCGACCAGATGGCCTTCGCCGTCCCCGACAAGGCGGCCACGCTCGGCTCCTTCAGCAGCGCCGAACTCTCCGCGATGGGGCGGTACGTGGAGCTGCTGCCGCAGTTCGGCCAGGCGGACATCGAGGCGCCCGTGCTGTTCGTCCGGGCCGGTGACCTCTTCGAGGCGGGCGAGGACGCCGGGATCGGCGGCCGGGACTGGCAGGCCGACTGGGAGGGCGCGGACACCGTGGCGACCGTCCCGGGCACGCATTTCACCATCGTCGAGCAGCACGTCGACACGACGGCCCCCGTCATCGACAGCTGGCTGAAGGACATCAAGGAGCGGATCTCCTCATGAGCACTGGACGACGCGCACACGGACGAGCAGAGGAGGCCGGGCGATGAGCCTGAGTACGCGCCACCCGGCGGCGGTCGGCGCCCCGGCGGAACGCATCCATGAATTCATGCTGGCGGCGGCCGGGACCGCACCCGACAGCCCGGCCGTCTGGGAGGCCGCCGGCGACGGCACCTCCCGGGTGCTGAGCTACCGCCAACTGGAGCGCAGGGCCCACGACTACGCCCTGACGCTGGACGCGCTCGGCCTCGACATCGGGGACCGGGTGATCCTGGAGAGCGACAACTCGGCCTCCGCCGTGGCCGCGCTGCTCGCCTGCTCGATGCTCGGGCTCACCTTCATCCCGGTCAGCCCCGACGTCCCCGACGCCCGGCTGCTGGCCATCACCGCCACCGCCCGCCCCGCCCTGCACCTCCAGGCGGTGACCGGAGGACGGGGCGGGGTGCCGGAGTCCGTCGGTACGGCCCGCTTCGGCCCCGACGGGGTGAGCGTGGAACGCGCGCCGGTACCGCGTACCCGCCACCGGCGCGACCCGGTCTCCACCGACGCCGCGTACATGATCTTCACTTCGGGCACCACGGGCCGCCCCAAGGGCGTGGTCATGAGCCACCGGGGGGTGCTCTCCTTCTACCGGGGCATGCTCCGGCACGCGATCGTCACCGCCCAGGACCGGCTGGCCACCACCTCGCCGCTCCAGTTCGACTTCGCGCTGCTGGACATCGGCCTGGCGCTCGGCTCGGGCGCCCAGCTGATCCCCGTACCGCGCGAACTGATGCACTGGCCGCGCCGGCTGCTGCGCTTCCTCGCCGACACCGGGGCCACCCAGGTCGACGGGGTGCCGTCCATCTGGCGGCCCGTGCTGCGCCACGAGTCCAAGGGGCTGGCCGCGCTGGCGGGGCAGGTGCGCGGGGTGCTGTTCTCCGGCGAGGCCTTCCCGCTGCCCGAACTGCGGCAGCTGCAGGGCCTGTTGCCGCAGGCCCGGGTGGTGAACTGCTTCGGCCCGACCGAGGCGATGGCCTTCTCCCTCACCGATGTGCCCCGTCCGCTGCCCGAGGGCGTCGACAAGCTGTCCATCGGATTCGCCTACCCCGGCGCGGAGATGCTCCTGATCGACGACGAGGGCCGTCCCGTGGAGGAGCCGGGCGTGGTGGGCGAGATCCATCTGCGCGGTCCGTCGCTGTTCACCGGGTACTGGGACGACCCCGAGGCGACCCGGTCCGTGCTCGTGCCCGATCCGCTCAACCCCGCGTCGGGCCAGCTCGTGTACAAGTCGAGCGACCTGGCCTACCGGGGCGAGAGCGGGGAGCTCTACTTCGTCGGGCGCTCCGACCTCCAGGTCAAGATGCGCGGGAACCGGGTGGAGCTGGGCGAGATCGAGCGCCGGCTGCTGGAGTTCCCGGGGGTCGAGGCAGCCGCGGTGGTGGTGCGGCCCCGGCCTGGCGAGGACCCCGAGCTGTACGCGTACGTGGTGCCGTCCCGCGGCTTCGACGCCCTGCCCGTGGCGGTCAGCGCCTTCTGCAAGGAGACCCTGCCCGACTACATGGTGCCGAGGAGGGTCGAGCTGATCCCCGCCCTGCCGCTCACCCCCAACGGCAAGACGGACCGCAGGGCGCTGGCGGCGCTCGTCACCGGGGCCTGACCGCCGTACGTGAGGGGCCCGGACCCGGTGTCCGGGCCCCGACCCCTGTTCCGACCCCTATTCGGGGCCCTGTTTCCACCCCTGTTCCCGTGCACGGAGGACCCTGCCGCGCAGGACTTTCCGTTCACTGGTAGATACGTCCCGTCCCCACAGCATTGGACAGCTTCCATGACCAGCTCCCAGAGCGAGAACGCCACCACCGCACCGGAGGCCAGAGCGGGCCGCAAGGAATGGATCGCCCTCGGCGTCCTGATCCTGCCCGTGCTGCTCGTCTCGATGGACCTGACCGTCCTCTACTTCGCCATCCCGGCCATCAGCGAGGACCTGGGGCCGTCCGGCAGCCAGCAGCTGTGGATGATCGACATCTACGGCTTCGTGCTGTCCGGGGTCCTGCTCACCATGGGCGCGCTCGGCGACCGCATCGGCCGGCGCCGGCTCCTGCTGATCGGTGCCGTGGTCTTCGGCGGCGGCTCGCTGCTGGCGGCCTACGCCTCCAGCCCCGAGATGGTGATCAGCGCCCGCGCGTTCCAGGGCCTCGGCGGCGCCACCCTGATGCCCTCCACGCTCGCCCTCATCCGGAACCTGTTCCGCGACCAGACCCAGCGCCGTACCGCGCTCGCCGTCTGGTCCACCGGCATGGCCGCCGGCGCCGCGCTCGGCCCGGTGGTCAGCGGCGCCCTGCTGGCCGGCTTCTGGTGGGGCTCGGTCTTCCTCATCAACGTGCCCGTGATGCTGCTCCTGCTGGTCGCGGCGCCGTTCCTGCTGCCGGAGTTCAAGGACGCCGCAGCCGGCAAGCTCGACCTGATCAGCGCCGCGCTCTCGCTCGCCGTGGTCCTGCCGGTCATCTACGGCTTCAAGAAGATCGCCGTGGACGGCTTCTCGGTCCCCTATGTCGTCGCGATCGTGGTGGGCCTCGCCATCGTCCCGGTGTTCCTGCGCCGCCAGCGCGCCAGCAGCGACCCGATGATCGATGTCTCGCTCTTCCGCAACCGGGCGTTCGGCGCCTCGGTGACCGTCAACATGCTGGCCTGCTTCACCCTGGTCGGCTACTCGCTCTTCTCCACCCAGTACATGCAGTCGGTCCTCGGGATGAGCGCCCTGAAGTCCGCGCTGTGGACGATCCCCGGCACCATCGCGGTCGGCGCCGTCGTGCCGGTCGCCACCGTCCTGGTGCGCACCGTGCGCCCGGCCGTCATCATCGCCAGCGGTTTCGGCCTGGCCACCGTCGCCCTGCTGATGCTCACCCAGGTGCCGGAGAAGGACGGCCTGGTGCTGATCCTGATCGGCATCATCGCGCTCGCGGTCGGTCTCACCCCGGTCCTCACCCTGGTCACCGAACTCGTCGTCGGACAGGTGCCGCCGGAGCGCGCCGGTACGGCCTCCGCGCTGCTGCAGACCTGCCAGGAGCTGGGCGGCGCCCTCGGGGTCGCCGTCCTCGGCAGCATCGGCGCCACCGCCTACCGCAACAGCGATGCGCTGGAGGCGCCCGCCGGGGTGCCGGCCGGTGCGCTGGACCAGGCGAAGGAGACCATCGGCGGTGCGCTGGCGGCGGCCGGACGGCTGTCGGGCGACGCGTCGGGGAACCTGGTCGACGCCGCGCGCGCCGCGTTCACCACCGAGGTGCACGCGGCGTCCGTGGCCGGTGCCGTCGTGATGGCGGGGGCCGCCGTGGTGGCCCTGGTCGGACTGCGCTCCGTCCAGCACGACAACGCGCGCGCCGCCGAGCCGGCCGAGCCCGAGACCGCCGCGCAGACCTCCAAGGCAGCCGCCCAGGAGCCCGGCACCGGCCTCGCGTAGCACCTCTTCGCCCGGTCTTCGCCGGGCCCCGGAGACAGCCGTCCAGGAGCCCGACCCCCGTCGCTCCTGGGCGGCTTCACCATGCCCACCCCAGCCCCGGCGGGGGGCCGTCGTAAGGGTAGGGCTGGGGTCGGTTCTGGGGTCCGGTGGCCGATTCGCGTCCCTAGCATCGCATCGTGTTCGAGCACACGCTCGAACTGCCAGGCACCAGGCTGGAGGAATATCCGCATGTCCCTGCTGGCAACCGATTCGGCCGAGGCGGCACGGTTCCGCGCCTACGGACCACGGCAGCTCGATGAGATAGCCGACCGCCACGGCCTGCCCGCCGACATACGGGAGACCGTCCGGCTCGTGTCGATGGTGCTGCCCTTCCGGGTCAACGAGTACGTCCTGTCGCAGCTGATCGACTGGGACCGCATCCCCGACGACCCGATGTTCCAACTGGTCTTCCCCCAGCGGGGGATGCTGACCGAACAGAACGAACGGGATCTGGCCACCCTCTCCGCCGACCCCGCGAGCAAGATCGCCCTGCGCGCCCTGGTCCAGCAGATCCGGGGCCGGCTCAACCCGCATCCCTCCGGGCAGAAGGAACTCAACGTCCCCACCCTGGAGGGCGTCGAGATCCCCGGCATGCAGCACAAGTACCGCGAGACGGTCCTGTACTTTCCGAGCCAGGGCCAGACCTGCCACGCGTACTGCACCTACTGCTTCCGCTGGGCCCAGTTCGTCGGCGACACCGAACTGCGCTTCGCCGCCCCGGACCCGCGCGGGCTGATCAGCTACCTGGAGGCCCATCCCGACGCGGGTGACGTGCTCGTCACCGGCGGCGACCCGATGGTGATGACCACCGAGCGGCTGCGCAACCACCTGGAGCCGCTGCTCCTGCTGGACAGCGTGCGGACCATCAGGATCGGTACGAAGTCCGTCGCGTACTGGCCGCAGCGCTACGTCACCGACCCCGACGCGGACGACGTCCTGAGGCTGTTCGAGAAGGTCGTCGCCTCCGGCCGCAACCTCGCCGTGATGGCCCACTTCAGCCACCCCCGCGAACTGGAGACGGACCTCGCCCGGCGGGCGGTCGCCCGCATCCGGGCCACCGGCGCCCTGGTCTACTGCCAGGCCCCGCTGATCGCCAAGGTCAACGACGACCCGGACGTGTGGAGCCGGATGTGGAGGGCCGAACTCGCCGCGGGCGCCGTGCCGTACTACATGTTCGTCGAGCGCGACACCGGCCCGCACGACTACTTCCGGGTGCCGCTCGCCCGCGCGGCGGAGATCTACCGCGACGCCTACAGCACCCTGCCGGGACTGGCCCGCACCGTGCGCGGCCCGGTGATGTCCGCGACGCCCGGCAAGGTCGCGGTGGACGGGATCGTCGAGAAGGCCGAGGGCCGCTTCTTCCAGCTGCGCATGATGCAGGCCCGTGACCCCTCGCTCGTCGGCCGCCCCTTCCTCGCGCACTACGACCCGGACGCCGCCTGGCTCGACGAACTGCGCTTCGACCGCTCGGTGCCCGCCGACATCGCCCGCGCCATCGCCGGACCGGCCTGGTCGGGCGAGCCCGAACTCTTCGGCACGAGGGCCGCCGCGCCCGTGGGGAGCCAGGCATGAGCGGCATGAGGATGTCCCCGAACCTGGCGCTCAACCAGCTGGTGGCGCAGCGGCAGGCAGCCGGTGAGCAATTGGTCCACCTCGGTTTCGGCGAGTCCAGGCTGCCGGCCTTCGGGCCCCTGGTGGAGCGGCTCGTCGCGGGGGCGCACCGCAACGCGTACGGCCCGGTGGCCGGTTCGGCGGAGGTACGCGAGGCGGCGGCGGGCTACTTCGGCCGCCGCAGGCTGCCCACGGACCCGGAGCAGATCGTGGTCGCCCCGGGCAGCAAGCCGCTGCTCATGGCCGTCAACCTGACGGTCCCGGGCGATGTGCTGCTGCCGCGCCCGGCGTGGAACACCTACGCGCCCCAGGCGCGGCTGGCCGGCAAGCACCCGATCGCCGTGCCGATCCCGCAGGAGTGCGGCGGGGTCCCGGACCCGGCCGTGCTGCGGGAGACGATCCGGGCGGCCCGGACACTGGGCCACGACCCGCGCATCATGGTGCTGACCCTGCCGGACAACCCGACCGGCACCCTCGCCCCGCCCGCGATGATCCGCGAACTGTGCGCGATCGCCGAGGAGGAGGGCCTGCTGATCGTCTCGGACGAGATCTACCGGGACGTCATGCACGATCCGGATGCCGACTACCTCAGCCCCGCCGAGGTGGCCCCCGGCATCACCGTGGTCGCCACCGGTCTCAGCAAGAGCCTGGCCGTGGGCGGCTGGCGCATCGGGGTGGCCCGCTTCCCCGAGGGCCCGTGGGGCGAGTGGATCCGCGGCGGTGTGGTCTCCGTGGCCAGCGAGATCTGGTCGACCCTGGCGGGGCCGATGCAGGAGGTGGCCGCGTACGCCTTCGCCGAGCCCGAGGAGGTGCGGGACCGGCTGCGGGCCAGCGCCCGGCTGCACGGGGCCGTCGCCCGTGAGGTCCACCGCATCACCGTCGACGCCGGGGCCCGCTGCCGGCCGCCGACCGGGGCGTTCTACGTCTACCCGGACTTCGAGCCGGTCCGCGAGGAGCTGGCCAAGCACGACGTGGACGACTCCGCTTCGCTGGCCCGGCGGATGCTCGACCTGGGGATCGTGGTCCTCGCCGGCCATCTGCTCGGCGACGAGCCGGGGGCCCTGCGCTTCAAGTGCGCGACCAGCATGCTCTACGGCGCGGACGCGGAGCAGCAGGAAAGGTCGCTGGCGGCCGACGACCCGCTCGCGCTGCCCCATGTCCGGTCCGTTCTCGACCGGATCGAGGAGAGTTTCCAGCGGCTCTTATGAGGCGTTCCTGAATGAGAGCGGCCCGACCCGGATGCGATATCCGTGTCGGGCCGGGCAGTCGGTCGTTTTTCTCACGCGGCGGATTCTGTTTTGGTGATCAGCGTATTCCAGAGGATGTCCGGGCTGGCGAAATTCTCCAGCTTCAGGGCGTCGTCCAGGAAACGCACCGAATAGGCGCTTTCCAGTGCCGCGAGCAGCTCGATCGTGCCCATCGAGTCCAGTCCGAGTTCCTTGAGCTGCGAATCTTCGGCCAGTTTGTCGGACAGGTCGAGATAGGGCAGGAACGGGCGGATGACGGCCTCGAAGGCTTCGTCCCAGGTGTGATTCGTGAGTTCTGGCATAAGGGAATGATGAGGGCGGCCTTCGACGGCTGTCAATGTGTCCCGTGAATGTGCCGGGAAATGAGGAGCGGAAATGGAATCATTGGCGCCAGGCGCGCTGCACGCACGTTTCCTGCGCGGCCTGGAGAAATCGCCGCGAGGAGTGGCGGTGCGCGTGGGCGGGGAGACCGTCGACTACACCACCGCCCATGCCGCGGCCCTGTCCTGGGCGGGCGCCCTGCTGGCCGCCCCCGGCGGTCCGCCGAAGGCCGTCGGCATCCTGACCGGCCGCAGCCCGATCGCGTACGTCGCCATTCTGGCGAGCCTGTACGCGGGACTGCCCGCGGTCCCGGTCCCGGCCGACTTCCCGGCCGGCAAGATCGTCTCGATGCTGGGGGCGGCGGAGGTCTCCGCCCTGGTCGTGGACGAGGAGGGCGCGGCCCTGCTCGCCGGGAGTACGGGAGCGGAGCTCGGGGACCTCCCGGTGCTGGCGCCCCACCTCGACGGGGCCGGGACGCGGGCCCTGGCCGACGGCACCGCGCTGCGGCCGCTGACGGCGGCCCCGGACACCGCGCTCGCGGCGCCCCGGTCCGCAGCGCCGCAGGACGTGGCGTACGTCCTGTTCACCTCGGGCTCCACCGGCCGCCCCAAGGGAGTCCGGCTCACCCACGGCAACATGGCGCACTACTTCGCGCTGATGGACGACTGGTACGACTTCACCGAGGCGGACGTCTTCTCCCAGGCCGCCAACCTCAACTGGGACTCGGCGGTCTCGGACCTGTGGTGCGCCTGGGCGGCCGGCGCCCCGCTCGTCTCCGTCCCCCCGCACGCCTACCGCGACCTGCCCGGCTTCGTGGCGCAGCACGGCATCACCGTGTGGTTCTCGGCGCCGAGCGTGATCTCGCTGTCGCGCCGCACCGGGCGGCTGGAGCCGGGCCGGATGCCGTCGCTGCGCTGGACGTTCTTCGGCGGCGAGGCCCTTCAGTTCGAGGACACCGACGCCTGGCAGCGGGCCGCCCCGGACTCCGCTGTGATCAACGTCTACGGGCCGACCGAGATGACCATCACCACCCACCGCCACCGCTGGCACCCCGAGGAGTCGACCCGGCTCGGCGTCAACGGGGTGGTCCCGCTCGGGCTGCTCCACGACGGCCACGGCGAGCTGCTGCTCGACGAGCGCGGTGAACCCGCCGCCGACGAGGGCGAACTGTGGCTCTCCGGCCCGCAGCTGTCGGCCGGCTACCTCGATCCGCAGGACGGCCTGGGCAAGTACCTGGAGCAGGACGGGGTGCGCTGGTACCGCACGGGCGACCGGGTCCGCCGGCTCGCCGGCGGTGAGCTGGTCTACCTGGGCCGGATGGACTCCCAGGTGCAGGTCCAGGGCTACCGCGTCGAACTGGCCGAGGTGGAGCACGCGCTGCGCGCCGCGTCCCCGGTCGGCGGGGCCGTCGTCGTCGGCGTCCCGGTGGCCAACAGCACCGAACTGGTCGCCTTCTACCTCGGCGAGCGGCGCTCCCCGCAGGAGTTCCTGCGCGATCTGTCGCCCGTCCTGCCCGCCCAGCTGATCCCGCGCCACTACCACCGGCTGGACGAGTTCCCTCTCAACACCAACAAGAAGACCGACCGGCTGGCGCTCACCGCGCTCGCGGCCGAGCGGCACGGCGCCCGGGTGCCGGTCCCTGTCGCATGAACCCGCAACCACTCCCACCACCGTCCTCAGGAGGACAGTCAGCCATGTACACAAGACCCTGGTCGCCGCGGAAGACGGCCCGCAGGTTCACCCTGTTCGCCGCCATGGCGATGGCGGCCACCCTCGGCCTCGCGCCGTCCAACGCGTGTGCCGCGCAGGCCGAGTGGCCGACCGGCGGGCACGACCTGGGCAACAGCCGCTCTGCCGCCCAGGAGCACACGATCACCAAGAACAACGCGAGCCGGCTGAAGGCCAAGTGGACGTACGCCACCCACGGCGACGTGTCCGCGACGCCCGCGGTCGTCGGCGGCGCGGTCTACTTCCCCGACTGGGGCGGCTATCTGCACAAGATCGACGCGAAGACCGGCAAGGAGATCTGGTCGCACAAGGTGTCCGAGTACACCGGTGACGCGGCCTCCGTCTCCCGGTCCAGCCCGACGGTCGTCAACGGCAGGGTGTACATAGCCGACTGGACCAAGGCCGTCCTGATGTCGGTCGACGCGAAGACCGGCAACAAGGTGTGGACGCGCGAGATCGACACCCAGTACAAGGCCGTGCTGACACAGTCGCCGGTCGTGCACAACGGGGTGATCTACCAGGGCGTCTCCTCCCGCGAGTCCGAGGGCGCCTACGACCCCACGTACCCGTGCTGCACCTTCCGGGGCAGCGTGAACGCCGTCTCCGCGGCGACCGGCAAGGTGCTGTGGCGCCAGTTCACCACCCCGGACAACGGCGGGAAGACCGGCGGCTACAGCGGTGTCGCCGTCTGGGGCACCCCGGCCCTGGACCCGTCGACCAACACGGTGTACTTCACCACCGGGAACAACTACACGGTCCCGCAGTCCGTCTCCGACTGCCAGACGGCCGGCGGCACGCCCGCCGAGTGCTACCGGGACGACAACTACGTCGACACCGTCCTGGCCCTGGACATGACCACCGGCCGGATCAAGTGGCACACCGGCGCCAAGCGGTTCGACGCCTGGAACACCGGCTGCCTGCCCGGGCTGCCGCCCAACAACTGCCCGCCGAACCCGGGCTACGACTACGACTTCGGCGACGGGGCGCACCTGTTCACCGTCAAGGGGAAGAACGGCCGTGCCCGCAAGGTGATCGGCGCGGGTGAGAAGAGCGGCGAGTACTGGCTGATGGACGCCACCACCGGCGAGGTCGTCTGGAGCGCCGCGGCCGGTCCCGGCGGACACGTCGGCGGCATCGAGTGGGGCACGGCCAACGACGACAAGCGGATCTACATCGCCGAGGCCAACTTCAACAGGCTGGAGTACCAGCTGGCCGACGGCACCACCACCACGCGCAGCTCCTTCGCCGCGCTCGACCCGGCGACCGGCAAGATCCTCTGGCAGGTCGCCGACCGTACCGACGGCTTCGCCTGGGGCGCGCTGACCGCCGCCAACGGCGTCGTCTTCGGCGGCTCCACCAGTGGTCACATGTACGCGCTGGACGTGGCCACCGGCGCCTATCTGTGGGAGTTCACCGCGCCGTACTCCTCGAACGCGGGCCCCGCGGTCGTCGACGGCACCGTCTACTGGGGCAACGGCTACGCCCGGTTCGCCGACGGCGCCGGCACCACCGGCAGCAGCACCGAGGGCACCTTCTACGCCTTCACCGTGGACGGCAAGTAGCACCAGGCACACGGAAGTGGCCGGCGCCCGAGGGGGTGCCGGCCACTTCCGTCGTCGCGTACGGGCGGCCGTGTCAGGCGGCCACCGGCAGCCTCCGCCGTACCGGGCGCATCGCCGACCTCGGCGTCACCGGCACCACCTCGAAGGCGCGGGTGGTGCACGCGACCCGGGTGAACAGCCCGTCCGCGCCGGAGACATGCAGCCGGCCGACGCCCGCCTCCTGGAGCGCGGCGACCACCGAGGGCCACTGGACCGTGCGGACGAAGCCGTCCAGGAGCATGTCGCGCACCCCGGCCCCGGTGGTCACGGTCCGGCCGTCCTGGTCCGCGATCAGCGGCAGCGCCGGCTCGGACCAGGTGAGCCCGTCGAAGATCTCCTCGGCGACCCGGTCGCGCAGCCCGCCGAACAGGTGCGAGTGCATGGGCGGCTTCATCGTGTACATGGACATCCCGCCGAGCGAGCGGATGCGCCGCTGGAGCCAGTCCAGGACCGATTCGTGCACGGTGAGCATCGTGAAGTCGTGGTCGACGACACAGGAGATGTCGCTCCACTCGCCGCGCTCCGCCAGCTCCCCGCGCAGCAGCTCGACCTTGTCCTGCGGCACCCGGGCGATGGACTGGGTGACCAGCGCGGGGTGTTCGCGCGCGAAGTACTCCTCCATCGTGCCGGCCAGGCGGGCGGTCATCCGCACGGCGTCCGCGAAGTCGAGCACCCCGGCGTGGACGGCGGCGGCCCGGGCGCCGAAGCTCGGGCCCGTCACGTACGAGGGCCGGATCTCCAGCCGCTCACCGGCCCAGCGCGCCAGGGCCAGGCAGTTCACCACGAAGGAGATCTGCCCGTACACGGAGTAGTCGCCCTCGGTCTGCCGGTAGCGGTCGGCCAGCCGGTATCCCAGGGTCTCGTCGGCGATCGCGTACAGCTCGCGCGCGTGCGGGTTGACCAGCATGAATCGGGCGACCTCGGAGAAGGCCGTCGGCTGCATCCCGGGAAAGACGATCGCCGTCCTCGGCGCACTCCCGGATTCGGTGTGAGTGTTCATGGACCGAGCCTGGCGCGTCCCCCGGCCCGCGAGCACCCCTGCCGCCCCCTGAGTCGGCGGCCCGCGCAAGCGAACCGCAAGGGCGCTTGCGGAGGATCGGCGGGAAACAAGGGCCGCACCATCCACGGGCCCGCAGACGCGAGGGGATGCCGCGGATGTCAGATGCACGCTTCGCCACCTTCACCGAACTGCTCCGCGCCCGGACGGCCGAACTCGCCGACGAGGACGTGCACATCTTCCTCCGCGACACCGCCGGCGGAGTCGTGGCCGAGCACCTCACCTACGGAGAGCTCGACCGGGAGGCGAGACGCATCGCCGCCTGCCTCCAGGGGTACGGGGCGGCCGGTCGGCCCGTGCTGCTCGCCTACTCCTCGACGGTGGAGTTCCTCAAGGCCTTCGCCGGCTGCCTGTACGCGGGGGCCGTCGCGGTCCCCGTACCGCTGCCGGGCGAGGCCGGCCGCGACAAGCGGCTCAACCGCACCACCGCGGTCCTCAAGGACACCGGCGCCGAGGTGGTGCTCACCGAGACCTCCGCCGCGCCCGAGGTCGCGCTGTGGCTCGCCCGCAACTCCGGTACGAACGCCGAGTGCCTGGCCACCGATGTCGCGGAGATCGGTGACGCCGACGGCTGGCAGCCCGTCGCGGCCCGCCCCGACGACCTCGTCTTCCTCCAGTACACCTCCGGCTCGGTCTCCGAACCGCGCGGGGTGACGGTCTCGCACCGCAACCTCCTCGCCAACCAGGCCGGCCTGCGCACGCTGCTGGGCACCACCCGCGAGGACGTCTTCGGCAGCTGGCTGCCCTACTTCCACGACATGGGCCTGGTCGCCCACTTGCTGCACCCGGTCTTCCTCGGCAGCCACAGCGTGCAGGTCACCCCGCTGTCCTTCGTCAAGCGCCCGCTGCGCTGGCTGCGGGCCATCGACGAGTACGGCGTCACCGTCGGCGGCGGCCCCAACTTCTGCTACGACCTGTGCGTGCACCGGGTCAAGGACGACCAGATCGCCTCGCTCGACCTGTCCCGCTGGCGCCTCGCCCTCAACGGCGCCGAGCCGGTGCGCGCCGAGAGCCTGGACGCCTTCGCCGAGCGGTTCGCCCCCGCCGGGTTCCGCCCCGAGGCCCTGCGCCCCTGCTACGGGCTGGCCGAGGCCACCCTGGTCGTCTCCGGCGGCACCCCCGGCACCCCGTACACGCGCAAGGTCTTCGACAGGACGGAGCTGGAGCACGACCGGGTCGCCGGAGCCGTCACGGAGGCGCGCCACCAGACCCTCGTGGGCTGCGGCGCCCCCGTGGACATGGAGGTGCGCATCGTCGACCCGCTGACCCACCACGAGCTGGCGCCCGGCGCCGTCGGTGAGATCTGGCTGCGCGGCTACAGCGTGGCGCGCGGCTACTGGCGGCGCCCGACCGAGACCGTACGGACCTTCCGCGCCAGCCTCAACGACGAGGAGAGCAACTTCCTGCGCACCGGCGACCTGGGCATGCTGGTGGACGGGGAGCTGTTCGTCACCGGGCGGCTCAAGGAAGTCATCATCATCAACGGCCGCAACGTCTACCCGCAGGACGTCGAGTGGGCCGCGCGCACCGTCAGCCCCGCCCTGACCTTCGGCGCGGGCGCCGCGTTCTCTGTGGACGCCGGGCGCGAGCACCTGGTCCTGGTCCAGGAGGTGCGCGGGGTCGGCAGCACCGAGCTGCGGACGGTCGCCCAGAAGATCCAGGCCCTGATCGGCCAGGAGTTCGAGATCCCGGCGGGCAACGTCCTGCTGGTGCGCCCCGGCACCGTCCGCCGCACCAGCAGCGGCAAGGTCCAGCGCACCCTGATGCGCAAGCTCTTCCTCGACGGTGTGGTGCGCGGCGAGTACGAGGTGCTCACCCCCGACGTATGGGCGCTGGCCCGTGCCGAGGACGTGCTGTTCGGAGGCGACCTGCTGCGGCCGGAAGGAGCCGACGGAGGAAGGCGGTGGTGACGACCCTGCTCGGCGAGCGGCCGGAGGCCACCGCCGGCGCACGGCGGCGCGAGAGTGCCGTCCGGGCCCGGGTGGCGGAGCTGGAGGCGCTGCTCGGCGACCCGTCGGACCCGGCCAACCCGGCCGGCTACACCGCGCTGCTCCAGGCCGACCGGGCGGCGGTGCCCTTCGCCGAGGGCGAGGCGCTGCTCGACGCGTTCGGGATCGTCGACGAGTACGTGCCCCGGTCGCTGGGCGGCCGGCTCGACGCGATGGACACCCTGGTCAGGGTCATGCGCCCGGTCATGCGCCGGGACGTGGGCCTGGCCATCGGGCACGGCATGACCACGTTCATGGCCGCATCCGACGTCTGGGCGGCGGGCAGCACCCGGCAGCGGAACTGGCTGGCCGGGCTGTTGCGCGCGGGCGGCAAGGCGGCCATCGCCCAGCACGAGACCGCGCACAGCAACGACTACGTACGCAGCCAGGTCACCGCGCGCCGCGGCGGCGACGGCTATCTGATCAGCGGCGGCAAGCCGATGGTCAACAACCTCGAACGGGCCGGCGCGCTCGTCCTGTTCTGCCGTACGGACCCGGCGCCCGGCAGCCGCAGCCACTCCGTGCTGCTGCTGGAGCCCGGACAGCTCACGGACGCCCGCGCCGCCGTCACCGCCCGCCGGACGCCGGTCGGGCTGCGCGGCTGCCGGTTCGCCGGGGTGGAGTTCGACGACTGTCCGGTGCCCGCCTCCGCGCTGCTGGGCCCCGAGGGCAGCGGCATCGAGACCGCGCTGCGCTCCTTCCAGATCAGCCGGACCGTGATCGCCGCGACCGCCGTCGCCGCCCTCGACACCAGCCTGCGCACCGCCGTCCGCATCGACCGGGAGCAGTCCGGCGGCTGGCAGGGCCGGGGGACCGACGGCAGCCGCACCGGCGCGGCCCTCACCAACGCCTTCGTCAGCCTGCTGCTCTACGACGCGCTCGCGGTCGTCGCCACCCGCGCCCTGCACCTGCTGCCCGCCGAGACGAGCGTCTACTCGGCGGCGCTCAAGTACCTGATGCCGCGCGTCCTGAGCGAGACCATGTACGACCTGTCCATCGTGCTCGGCTCGGACTTCTACACCCGCGAGGGCACCCTCGGTATCTTCCAGAAGCACGTCAGGGACGTGCCCGTGCTCAGCCTCGGCCATGCCGGGACCGTCGCCTGCCAGGCCACTGTCATCCCGCAGATGCCCCGGCTCGCCCGGCGCTCCTGGTTCGTCGAGGACGAGGCGCCCGCCGGTCTCTTCCGGCTGGACGGGGACGTGCCGCCGCTGCGCACCGAGCGCCTCGCGCTGGCCTGCGGACGGGACGCGCTGAGCGCCTCGATGCTCGGGGTCGCCGCACGGATCGACGGCCACGGCCCCGTGGAGCGCGCCCTGCGCACGCTGGCGGGGCTGCTCGTCGAGGAGTTCCGCGATGTGCGGGGCCGGGTGCTCCGGCTGGAGGCGGCGGGCCCGGCCACCGGCGCGCAGCCCGCGCGGTTCGCCCTGATGGACCGCTACACCCTGCTGCTCGCCGGGGCCGCCGTGCTCGGTGTGTGGGACCAGGCCCGCTACGGCTCCGACCCGTTCCTGGCCGACCCGTCCTGGGCGGCCGCCGCGCTGCACCGCATCTGCCTGCGGCTCGGCACCCGCGTCACCGACCTCCCGGCGGAGTGCGAGACCCGCATCCGGCACGAGGTCCAGCTCCGCTTCTCCACCCGGACCAGCTACGACCTCTACTCGACCCCGATTCCGGGTTGACCGAAGGAGTCCGCCATGACCATTCCCACCGGCCGGCACGCCGTGGCCGCCGACACCGCGAAGGCCGACGGCGTGTACGCATGGCTGTCGGCCCGCCTCTCGCTCTATCTGCGACGGGCGCCCGAGACCATCGACCCCACCGTGCCGCTCGCCGAGTACGGCATGGACTCGGTGGCCGCGCTCAGCCTGTGCGGGGACCTGGAGGAGGAGTTCGGCCTGGAGGTCGAGCCGACCCTGCTGTGGGACTTCCCGACGGTCGCGAGCCTCGTGCGCCATCTGACGGCCGTACTGCCGGACGCGCCCGCGGGCACCACCGCGGACCCGGCCCCCGCGCAGGGCCGGCACTGATGGGCGGCATCGCCGTCGTCGGGATCGACTGTGCGTTTCCCGGAGCGGCGGGCGTGCGGGCGTACTGGGACCTGCTGATGGGCGGCCGGGCCGGCATCGGCCCCGTGCCCGGACAGCGCTGGGAGGCGCGGGACTTCCCGGCCGTCGGCGACAGCGGCGGTTTCCTCGACGACGCCGATGTCTTCGACAGCGACTTCTTCTCCGTCACCCCGCGCGAGGCCGCGGCGATGGACCCGCACCACCGGCTGCTGCTGCCCTGCGCCTGGCGGGCCCTGGAGGACTCCGGCCGGGCGCCCGGGGCCCTCGCGGGCACCGAGACCGGGGTGTTCATCGGGGTGATGGGCGGCGAGTGGGGCCGACTGACCATGAGCGACCTGGCCAGGGTCACCCCGCTGCTCGGCGCCGGCAGCAGCGCCGGCATGGCCGCCAACCGGATCTCGTACCACTTCGACTTCACCGGGCCGAGCCTCGCCGTCGACACCGCCTGCTCCTCCTCGCTGGTCGCCGTGCACCTCGCGGCCAACTCGCTGCTCGCCGGGGAGTGCGACACCGCGCTGGCCGGCGGGGTCAACATCGTGCTGTCGCCGTCGCTGGGCCTGGTCTACGGACAGCTCGGCCTCGCCGCCGCCGACGGCCGCTGCAAACCGTTCAGCGCGGACGCCGACGGGATCGGCCGCAGCGACGGCGTCGGCCTGGTGGTGCTGCGCCGCCTGGACGACGCGCTCGCGGACGGTCAGCGGATCTACGCCGTGCTGCGCGGCAGCGCCGTCAGCCAGGACGGCCGCAGCAACGGGATGATCGCGCCCAACCGCTGGTCGCAGGAGCGCGTCCTGAAGTCGGCCTACCGGCGCGCCGGTGTCACCCCCGACCGGGTCGCCTTCGTGGAGGCCCACGGGACGGGGACCGTGCTCGGGGACGCCATCGAGTGCGCGGCCCTCGGCTCGGTGCACGGCGTCCCGCGCGAGAGCCCCTGCGCGATCGGCTCCGTCAAGGGCAACCTGGGCCACACCGAGGGCGCGGCCGGCATCGCCGGGTTCATCAAGACCGCGCTGGCCCTGCACCACCGCATCGTCCCCGCGAGCCTCTTCGCCGACCGGGAGAACTCCCGGCTGCGGCTGGGCGAGCGCGGTCTGCGGCTGCTGAAGTCGGCCGCCCGGCTGCCGCGCGGCGAGAACCTCGCGGGGGTCAGCAGCTTCGGCATGGGCGGGACGAACGCGCACGCCGTCCTCGCCAGCGCCCCCCGGACCACTTCGGCCGCCTCCGCCCGGACCCGTGACGACGCCGGGGCCGTCGGGGTGTTCACGGTCAGCGCCGACACCCCCGAGGCGCTGCGCCGCAACCTCGCCGCGCAGGCCGACGTCCTCGCCGCCCGGCCCAAGGGCGGGGCGGCCGCGCTGTGCTGGAGCAGCAACCGGGTCAAGACCGGTCTGCCGCACCGGTTCGCGGTCACCGCGCGCGACACCGGCGAGCTGGTGGCGGAGCTGCGCCGGGCGGTCACGCTGCGGACGCCCGTGTCACCGGAGGCGGCGGCGCCCACCGACCGCCCCTGGGGCCGGCCCGTGGTGGCATTCCTCTTCACCGGGCAGGGCAGCGAGTTCCCCGGCATGACGGCGGGGCTGTACCGCGAGTCCCCTCTCTACCGGCGCCACCTCGACGCGGCGGACGCGGCGCTCGCCGTGCATCTCGGCTCCTCCGTGCGGGAGATGATCCTCGGCGGCGAGGACCCGGCGCGGCGGCCCGAGGCCGTTCAGCCGGCGCTGTTCGCCGTCGGCTGCGCGCTGGCCGGGACCCTGACGTCGCTGGGCGTCACCCCGGCCGCCGTGCTCGGCCACAGCCTGGGCGAGTACGCCGCCGCCGTCACCGCCGGCGCCCTCGGCCTGGACGAGGCGGCCGGGCTGGTGGTCCGGCGCGCCCGGCTGACGGCCGCGCTGCCCTTCGGGGGCGGCATGTTCACCGCCGCCGCCGGGGCCGACGAGCTGGCCCCGGTCCTGGCGGCGGAGCCGGAGGTGGTGGCCGCCGCACTCAACGGGCCCGCGGACACCGTGCTCTCCGGACCGCTGGACGCGCTGGCCCGGGTCGGCAAGGAGCTGGCCGGGCTCGGCATCCGTACCCGTGAACTGGCCTCGGCCCACGCCTTCCACTCGCCCCTGATGTCCCCGGCCGCCGCCGGGCTGCGCGCCGCCCCCGTGCGGTGGGCGCCGCCCGCGCTGCCGGTGGCCTCCGCCCGGTACGGCCGGATGCTGCGCGACGAGCCCCTGGACGCCGGCTACTGGGCCGGCCAGATCGAGGAACCCGTGCTGTTCGACACCGCGATGGGGGCGCTCGTCCGTGACATCGCACCCACGCATCTGATCGAGATCGGGCCGCAGCCCCAGCTCACACAGCTCGCCGTGCGCGGCGGGCGCGTGGGCGGCGCCGAACTCCTGCATCCGGCGCCGGGCCCCGAGGGCACCGGCCGGGAGCTGGCCGAGGTGGTCGCCGCCCTGCACCGCTGCGGACTCGACCCGCACTGGGACGAGCTGTACGCACCGCAGGACCGGCGGACGGAACCGCTCGGTCCGTACGTCTTCTCGACCGCCCAGCGCTACTGGGACCGGCCCCCGACGCCCCCGGTCACGGCGCCGGCGGCGGCCGAGGCCTCCCCGGTCCCCGAAGCGCCCGAGGTCCCCGTCGTACGCGACGTGCCCGCCCCCGGCACGGGCGACCCGGTGCTGCTCGCCGTGGTCGAGGCCGTCACCGAGGTCGGCGGCTATCCCACGGAGCGGGTGGTGCGCGAGGCCCGCTTCCACGAGGACCTCGGTTTCGACTCCGTGATGATCATGCAGCTCAAGAACCGTGTGGAGGCCCGGCTTCCGCGCGTCGGCGAGGTGTCGGTCCAGCAGCTGCTGCCCGCGCTGCGGTCGGTCGGCTCCCTCGCCGAGTTCCTCGACGGCGTCATCATGGCGAGGTCGGCATGACGGCCGCCGTCCATATCGCCGCGACCGGCACCGCGCTGCCCGGCGACCCGGTGGACAACACCGCGCTCGGCGCGATGCTGGGCGTCGGCAAGGAGTGGATCGACCTCTTCGTCGGCACCAGGACCCGGCACTTCGGCTGGGACCCGGTCACCGGCGAGGTCCGCGGCTCCCTCGCCGATCTGTGCGCCGAGGCCGCGGCGCAGGCCGTCCGCGCCTCCGGGCTGGACCTCGCGGACATCGAGTTCCTGGTGCTCGCGACCGCCACCCCCGACACCCTCCTGCCGACCACCGCGACCGATGTCGCCGACCGGCTCGGCCTCGACCATCTGCCCGTCTACCAGCTCCAGGCGGGCTGTTCCGGCGCCGTCCAGGCGCTCGACCTCGGCCGCAGCCTGGTCCTCGGCGGCCGCCGGGCCGGGCTGATCATCGGGGGCGACGTCACGCACCGCTTCCTCTCGCCCCGCCGGGACGCGGCCCGCATCCCCACCGAGGAGCTGGTCAACTACGTGCTGTTCGGGGACGGGGCCGGGGCCGCCGTCCTCACCGACGAACCGGAGGGCGAGCGGATCGCCGTCCGGGCGGTGCTGAACTCCTGGACCGGGCGCGGCCGGGCGCCCGGCCAGCTCATCGACTGGTACGGCACGACCGACCGGGACTCGGACCGGCCGATGCTCGCGGAGGACTACAAGGCGATCGAGGAGCAGGTGCCCCCGATCGCGGCGGAGATCCTGTGGGAGCTGCTCGGCGGCCTCGGCTGGGGGCTCGACGACGTCGGCTTCCTGCTGCCGCCCCAGCTCTCTGAGCGGATGACCGCGCGGATCGTGGAACGGCTGCCGGCCGGCGCCGCCCAGCAGATCTCCTGTGTCGCCGACACCGGCAACACGGGCAACGCCCTGCCGTTCCTCCAGCTCGACCGGCTGCTGCCCCGGTTCTCGGTGGGGGAGCGGGCGCTCGGCCTGTGTGTGGAGTCCAGCCGGTGGATCAGAGCCGGGTTCGCCCTGGAGAAGGTGTGAGGCACGGATGACCACGGCCCTGGACCGGCTGCGCGACCTGCGCGGCAGAGGTCTGCTGGAGAAGGCGTACGACCGGGTCGCGGGGGTGCTCGCGCAGGAGGAGGCGGACGGCGGGGCGCCGGACGCGGCGGCCGCCGGCCGGCTGCTCGGCGGCGTCGACCGCGCCGCCGTGCTGACCCACCACCCGGCGATCCCGGTCGTCACGGTGGCCGTCACCGGCCAGTCCACGGTGGGCCAGGTGCTCGACCCGCTCCGGGGCGAACTGGCCCGCCACGGCATGCTCCTGCACGCGGTGCTCGGCGAGCACGGCACGTATCTGCGCGACCTGACCGACCCCGGGGGGGAACTCCACCGGGCCGCCCCCGACCTCACCCTGTGCCTGCTGGACGCCGAAACGCTGTTCGCCCAGGTGCCCGGGGTGTGGCGGCCCGAGGACGTGGCGGAGGCGGCGCGGGACGTGCTCGCCCGGTGCGCCGCGCTGGCCGGCGCGGCTCCCGGCACCCTGGTGCTCAACACCCTGCCGCTGCCCCGGACCGCCCTCCACCAGCTCGTCGACCACCGCTCGCGGGCCCGGCTGGGCGCGGTATGGCGTGAGTTCAACGCCCGGCTGCTGCGGCTCACCGAGCGGTTCCCCGCCCTGGTGGTGATCGACCTGGAGCCGCTGATCGGTGAGGGCGGGCCGGTCACCGACGACCGGCTGGCCCGGTACGCCAAGGTGCGGCTCGGCGCGGACCTCCTCGCCCGCTACGCCCGCGAGGTCGGCCATCTCGCCCGCGCCCTGCGCGGCGCGACCCGCAAGTGCCTGGTGCTCGACCTCGACCACACCCTGTGGGACGGCGTGCTGGGCGAGGACGGCCCCGACGGCATCGCCGCGGCCGGCACCCTGCGCGGGGAGGCCTTCGGCGCCTTCCAGAAGTGCGTGAAACAGCTCGCATCCCAGGGCGTGCTGCTCGCCGTGAGCAGCAAGAACGACCAGGAGCCGGTGGAACGGGTGCTCGCGGACCACCCCGATTTCGTCCTGCGGGAAAGGGACTTCGTCGCCGTCCGGGCCAACTGGGAACCCAAGGACGGAAATCTCGCGGACATCGCCCGGCAGCTGGACCTGGGCACCGACGCCCTCGTCTTCGCCGACGACTCACCGGCCGAGCGCGCCCAGGTGCGCCACGGCCTGCCCGGGGTCGCCGTCGTCCCGCTCGGCGAGGACCCCGCGACGCATGTGGCGCGGCTGCTGGCGGACGGCTGGTTCGACACGATGAGCCTGACCGAGGAGGACCGGGCCAGGACCGGTGAGTACCGGGCCCGACGGGAGCGTCGGGAGCTGCACGCCGGCGCGGGCTCGCAGGAGGAGTTCCTGCGGGCCCTGGACCTGCGCCTGGAGGTCGGCCCGCCCCGCCCGCACGAATTCGCCCGGATCTCCCAGCTGACCCTGCGGACCAACCAGTTCAACCTGGCCGGGGGCGGTCACCCCGAGGCCGTGCTGAGTGCGCTGGCCGCCGACCCGGGGCGCCTGCTGCTGGCGGCCCGCAGCGGGGACCGGTTCGGTGACAACGGGCTGACCGGGGCCGCGCTGCTCACCGCGGACGAGGGGCGCTGGCACCTGGACAACCTGTGGCTGAGCTGCCGGGTGCTCGGTCGTGGCATCGAACAGGCCTTCCTCGCCGTACTGTTGAGTAGGGCCCGGCGCCTCGGACTGAACACAGTGAGCGCCCGCTACGTACCCACCGTACGCAACCACCGGGCCAGGGACTTCTACCCGTCCTGCGGGTTCGTCGCCCGTGATCTCCCGGACCGGGAGGCGGACGGGGACGGAGCAGCCGTCGAGTTCCACCACGACCTGACGGTGCTCCCGGACATCCCGGCCCATGTCCGCGTCACCGAGTCCGGAAGGCGGCCCGATGAGCCCCGTTGATCCCGACGGCCCGGACGCGTTCCTGCGGACCGTGGGCGACGATCTCGGCCTGGATGTCGAGGGGCCCGCCGGAGCGGACACCGCGCTCGCGGACCTGCCCGGCTGGGACTCGCTGAATCTGCTCCGGCTGGTGGCCCTCCTGGAGGAGTCCGGCCACCGCGTACCGGTGCACCGTCTGCTGGAGGCGCGGAGCCTCCGGGACATTCACACCCTTGTGAAGGAGTACGGATGACCGCCCCGGGCAGCGTCACGCTCGGTTCACCGCTCGGTGAGCCCGTCGCCGTGGTTCCCGGAGGGGATTCGTGGGACAGAGTCAGAGAGGACCTCGCCACCCACGGGAGCGCGCTGGCCTACGCCTGGCTCAAGGACCTGGAGCCTGAGGTGCCGTCCGGTGACGGTCTGCGCGAGCTGCTGGGACGCGACTGGACGCGCTATCTCGACCTCACCCACGCCGATGTGCGCGGCCGTTACGTCGCCTCGCGGATGCTCCTCAAGCACGCCGCCGGGGCCGTGCTCGCCAGTGAACCGGCCGATCTGGAGCTGGCGTACGGCCCGACCGGGCGCCCGTACCTGCGCGGCTGCGACCAGATCGACATCAGCCTCAGCCACACCGAGGACCTCTTGCTCGTCGGGCTGACCACCTGCGGGCTGATCGGGGTGGACGCCGAGCGCGCCGACCGCGACATGTACGGCGGCGGACTCGTCCGGCACATCTGCACCCCGTACGAGGCGGTCCTGCTCTCCGGCATGCCGGAGAAGGAGCGCAACGGCGCCCTGGTGCGGCTGTGGACGCTCAAGGAGGCGTACAGCAAGGCGATCGGGCAGGGCATGCAGTTCCGCTTCACCGAGTTCGGCTTCGGCCCGGACGGCCGGCCCGTCCGGGTGCAGCGCCCGGACGGCACGGCGGGCACGGGTGAGGAGTGGACCTTCCGTACGTTCCCCGTGGCCGACGGCTATGTGGTCAGCGCGGCGGTGTACGACGCGGGGTTCGGCAGGCTCCAGGACGCCCATGTCACCACGATGCTCGACCAGGACTGCGTGGACGCGATCACCGAGGCCCTCGACTCGGACACCGACCCGTGAGGCCCGTGCGGCGGATGCGGCCCGTGCGGCGCGGGCCGGTGCCGGAGTCAGAAGGACTGCGTCGTGTCGTCGGGCAGCATCTCCTGGCGCGCCGCGTTGTACCCCGCCTGGAAGCGGCTGGTGGCCTCCAACTGCTCGGTGATCTCCGCGATGTGGCGCCGGCAGGTGCGCACGGACATGCCGAGCCTGCGGGCGACCATCTCGTCCTTGTAGCCCTTGGTCATCAGCCGGATGATCGACCACTTCAGCTCGTCCGTGGAGGCGGGGGGCCGCTGGGACTCCACGACGTACGGGGACGCGCCCTCCCACAGGTACTCGAAGACGGAGCACAGGAACGCCACGAGCGTGGGCTCGCGCACGACCGCGGCGCCCGGGGTGCTGCCGGCCTGCGCGGAACGCTCCGGGAGGAAGGCCACCTCCCTGTCGTAGATGATCAGCCGGTCGATGACTTCGTCGGCGGTACGGACCTCCGCGCCCTGCACCGTGACATCGCGGACGTACGACCGGGTGGGCAGGTCGTTGCGCGCGGTGTGCTGATAGATGGTCCGGATCCGGACACCCCGGCCGAGAATCGACAGGGCGCTTTCCCGGGCGTCCGCGAGGATGTCCGCCCGCCGCGCGCCCCCCGGCTGAACGGTGATCAGCTCGCTCTTGCAGTTCTGGCCCAGGTGGTCGAGCAGGGCCTGAATACGGGACGGATCGCTGATGACGTCGAACGCCTCGAGGTGATTGCGGACCCGCCGGCCCTCGAAGTAGAGGGGGGTCAGCGACATCAGCTTGGCGCGGACCTCGGTGACCGCCTGCTGGAGGTCGCGGATCTGCCGCTCGGCCGGTCCCACCAGGGACGCGGCCGCCGCGTCGGGGGTGACGGGGGTCAACTGGTGGGAGTGTCCGGGCACCGACTGGAGCAGCCGGACACCGGACAGCACGCTCTCGACACGGGCGATCTCGTCGTGCGAGAGCGACAGGTCCTTGGCAATCCGCTCCCGATCGAAGCGGCCGCACTCGACGGCCAGTCCGTATGCCGCAGCGCTCACGTCGTCCAGTTCGGCAAAGCCCGAATCTGCGTACTCCCCTTGGAACACGACAGCCCCCACTGATCGGTGTAATTGCTGCCACGTAACTTTACGCCAACGTGCAGGCCTTGGCGCGAATGATCGCTATCCGAGAGTCTATTCCCGTCACCCGGGGCCGCCAAAGCCGGAGATTTCGGGTGATGGAGATAGCAGAGGTAAGGCTCATTCGTCGACCGAGGGGAGTCGCAATGGCAAGTTATGGCAAAATATCTCTGGTCCGCTTGACTTTGGTTGTGGGTGCACTTCTGGCCGTAATTGGGGGGCAGTTCATGTCGGGCCTGGCGCTGCACGGGACGTCCGCGGGATCCGGCACGGGGGTGTCGGCGGCGAACGGGCTGCTCGTCCGGACAGGTCAGGACAGACCCAACGACGACCGCTGGGACTGACCTTCCCATCGGTTCTCCACGGACTCAGCCCATGCTCCCCGCGCCGGACAGGCGGGGGGCATCGCTGTGTACGGGGGCGGGCGCCGGCCGCCGGGCGGGCACCGCGATGGCGCTCAGCAGCACCCCGTCGCGCGCGGACCAGCGGCCGCTGAACACCGTGGGCCCCGCCGGGGAGAGCCCTTCGGGCCCCGGGATCAGCCGGGCGTGGAAGGTCTCCTGCGCGGCGTCCACGCTCACCAGCGCGTCGGTGAAGTCCAGCTCCTGGCCGGTCAGCGGGAACCAGGTCTTGTAGACCGACTCCTTGATGCTGAACAGCAGCCGGTCCCAGGCGATCTCCGGGGCCGACCAGGCCAGTTCACGGGTCCGGCGCAGCTCCTGCGGCAGGGCGATCGACTCCAGTACGCCGGCCGCGAGCGGAGCGTTTGGTTCCGCGTCGATCCCCACCGCGAGGAAGTCCCGCGTCCGGGCGAGCGCCACCCCGCGGAATCCCGCGCAGTGCGTCATCGACCCCACCACCGAGGGCGCCCACTGCGGGACCCCGCGCCGGCCCGGCAGCACCGGGGCCGGTGCCACCCCCAGCGCCCCCATCGCGCGCCGGGCGCACCACCGCACCGTGCCGAACTCCAGCCGGCGCTTGGCGACGGCATTGCGGATCAGGGACTCCTCCTCCGGGAAGAGGAACACATCGGCCGGGTCGGCGGTGGCCTCGGCGGTGGCGACGTTCGAAGGCAGGAGCTGGGTGAGCACGGCAGTCCTTCAGGTCGGGGCGTCGGGTGGACGTCTCCCACGCTCGCGCCGCCCCCACCGTCCCGGCCAGCGAAGACAGGGCCGCACGGCCGTTCCGGCCCGTCCCGCCCGCGGTTTCTCCCAGCCCGCTGCCATCCGCCGCACGCTCCCCGCCCCGCCGGGGTGCGCCCTGCCACCGGCCGCGGCGGGCCTTGCCATCTCCTTGTCATGTCCGGGGGCCCGGAGCCGCCGCCAACTGAGGGGTCCGGGAGGGGTGTTCGCCGCCCGGCGGCCCGTCCAGCCTGGGTGAATGGCGCACGGAAACCTCATGGGCATCAGCGACCTCCACGTCGCATTCCCGGAGAACCGCCGGATCGTGGCGGAGCTGTATCCCGACAGTCCCGCCGACTGGCTGATCGTGGCCGGTGACGTAGGGGAGTCGCCCGACGATCTGCGGTGGGTGCTCGATTTGCTGACGCGGCGTTATGCCACCGTGATCTGGGCGCCGGGAAACCATGATCTGTGGACTCTTCGCGAAGATCCCGTGCCCCTGCGTGGAGACGCGCGCTACCGGCGATTGGTCGAAATCTGTCGGTCGTACGGCGTGCACACCCCGGAGGACCCGTACCCCGTCTGGTCGGGACCGGGTGGCCCGCTGGTCGTGGCCCCGCTCTTCCTGCTGTACGACTACACCTTCCGCACACCCACCGCCGCCACCCGGGAGCAGGCGCTGGAACAGGCCTACGAGGCCGGCGTCGTGTGCACCGACGAGTTCCTGCTGCACCCCGACCCCTACCCCTCGCGCGAGGCCTGGTGCCGGGCCAGGGTCGCCGCCACCGAAGAGCGCCTGGCGGCCTGCGACCCCGAGCTGCGCACCGTGCTGGTCAACCACTTCCCGCTGGTCCGCACGCCCACCCGGATCCTGCGGCACCCCGAGTTCGCCCAGTGGTGCGGGACCGAGCTCACCGCCGACTGGCACACCCGCTTCCGGGCCGCCGCGGTCGTCTACGGCCATCTGCACATCCCGCGCACCACGTGGTACGACGGTGTGCGCTTCGAGGAGGTCTCCGTCGGCTACCCGCGCGAGCGGCGCCACCAGGGGCGCGCCACGGTCGCCCCGCGCCGCATCTTCCCGGCCGCCGCCGGGGATTGCTGACTGGCAGCTTCCGGCCACCGGGAGGACCGGATCCCGGCCTCTAGAGTGATCCTGGACCGTTTCTCACGCACAGCTCGATCGGTCCTGAATCCGATTCGCGTTCCCTTTTCTCTTCGAACGCGCGGAAAGTCGGTACGGGGGGATGGCATGGTTTTGTTCCGTCGGGCGGAGGAAGTCTCTCTTCTGGAAAAGCTGATCGAAGGCTGCGGAGAAGGGAATTCCGGATTAATTCTTGTCGAGGGTGCGGTCGGCTGCGGGAAGAGTGAATTCCTGGAGACCGTCGCCGTGAATGCGGAGAAACGCGGCGCTCTCGTGCTGCGCGGTATGGGCACCGCCGACGAAAGGCGGCACCCGCTCGGAGTGCTGCGCCAGCTGACCGCCGACGCCCCGGCCGGTGCGCTGCCGGCGCTCCCGTCCTCGCCCGCCGAGGCGGGCCGGGTCGGAGCCATGCGGGAGTTCGCCTCGGCCGTGCGCGAGCTGAGCACCACCGCACCGGTGGTCATCTGCGTGGACGACCTGCACCACGTCGACGAGCTCTCCGGCCGCTATCTGCTGCACCTCACCCGGGGCACCCGGCAGGCCAAGGTGCTGCTCGTGGTCACCGAGTCCGTCCACGAGCACGGGGACGACCCGCTGCTGCGCACCGAACTGCTGCGGCTGCCCCACTTCGTACGGCTGCGGCTGGAGCGCTTCACGCACGAGGCGGTCCGGGCGATGCTGCCCGAGCGCCCCGAGGGCGAGACCGCCCGGCTGCACCGGGCGAGCGGCGGCAATCCGCTGCTGCTCCGGGCCCTGCTCCAGGACCCGGCGGCCCGGCCCGGGGAGGCCTATGCCCAGGCCGTACGCGCCTGTCTGCACCGCTGCGGACCGGCCACCGGGGAGCTGACCGGGGCCATCGCCGTACTCGACTCCCTGGCCACGGCCTCCTTCACGGCCCGGCTCTCCGGTGCCACGGAGACCGCCGCCGCCCGGGCGCTCACCGCCCTCGCCGCCGCCGGCCTGCTCACCGCCGGGCCCGGCGGGGGCTTCTGCCACCCGGCCGCGCGGGACGCCGTGCTCGAAGGGATGGAGCCGGACGCCCGCCGGGCGCTGCACCGGGAGGCCGCCCTGCTGGCCCGGGCCCACGGCGCCCCCGACACCACCGTCGCGGCCCAGCTCCTCGCCGCACACCACACCGACGAGGACTGGGCCCTGCCCGTCCTGCGCTCGGCGGCCGACCAGCACGCGGCCGACGGCGCGCTCGACGAGGCCACCGCCCTGCTGCGGTTCGCCCGCGAGGGGTGCCCGGACGAGACCTGCCGCGCCGAGGTGAGCGTCCGGCTCAGCGTCGTCACCGGGCGCACCGACCCGGCCGCCGCCGAACGCCGGCTGGCCGAACCGCTGGCCGCCCTCGCCGCCGGCCGGCTGGAGCCGCGCGCGCTGGGACCGCTCGCCCGGGCCCTGGCCGCGCAGGGCCGCATCGACGAGTCGACCGAGGTGCTGGAACGGCTCGCGGCCGGCGAGGGCCGCCACCCCGGCGCCGAGCGCCGGCACGGGGACATCCCCGGCGACGACCCGCTCGACGGCCTCTCGGCGTTCCCGCAGTGGGGGGCCACCGGCCGCCGCTGCGCGCCCGTCGAGCCCGGCGGGCACCCGGTGGGCCGCGCCGTGCGCGGGGCCGTCCACCCCGCCGCGCTGTGGGCGCTGCCCGCCGAGGCGGAGGAGGGGGCCGCCGCGCAGGCCGCCGAACTCTTCCTGCGCGGGGCCACCCTGGCCGAGGGCATGGTGGAGCCGACCGTGCAGGCCCTGCGCACCCTGCTGTACCTGGACGGTGCCGAGCGGGCGCTGCCCTGGTGCGAGGCGTTCGCGGACCAGGCGGCGGCGCGCCGCGCCACCGGCTGGCAGACCGCCTTCGCCGGGCTGCTGGCCGAGGCCCGGCTGCGGCTGGGCGATCTCACCGGCGCGGTCGCCACGGCCGAGTCCGCCCTGTGCGCGGCGCCCGCCCGGGGCGGCGTCCAGCTGTGCGCCGTCACCGCGACCCTGGTGCGGGCGTACACCGCGATGGGCCGGCCCGAGGCGGCGGCCGCCGTCCTGAGCCGCCCGGTCCCCGCCCAGCTCACGGGCAGCATCCACGGTCTGGCGTATCTGCGGGCCCGGGGGCACTACGCCCTGGCGACCAGCCGCTTCCACGCGGCCCTCGGGGACTTCCTCGACATCGGCCGCCATATGAAGCGGTGGGGTCTGGACCGGCCGAGGGTGCTGCCGTGGCGGGCGGACGCGGCGGAGGCGCTGTTCCGGCTGGGTGAGACCCATCAGGCCGACCGCTTCCTCGCCGACCAGCTCACCACCCGGGACGCCAACGACCCCTGGGTGCGCGGGATGTCGCTGCGGCTGCGGGCGTCCCTGCGCGAGCCGAAGGAGCGGCAGGCGATGCTCACCAAGGCGGTGGACGACCTGCACCGCTCCGGCGACCAGTACGAACTGGCGCGGGCGATGGGCGACTTCGGCCAGGTCCTGCGGGTCCTGGGCGAACCCGCGCGGGCGGCCATGGTCAACCGCAGGGCCTGGCACGTGGCGAAGGAGTGCGGGGCCGATGCGCTGTGCGTGACGATCCTGCCCGGCCACACCGGCGAGGCCCCTGAGGCGGCCGCGGCGGCGGGGGCCCCGCAGGCCGATCTCGTGGCGAGCCTCAGCGAGTCGGAGAAGCGGGTCGCGCTGCTGGCCGTGCACGGCCACACCAACCGGGAGATCGCGCAGAAGCTGTACATCACGGTGAGCACGGTGGAGCAGCACCTCACCCGCGTCTACCGCAAGCTGGAGATCCCGGGCCGCCAGGCCCTCCCGGTCGACTTCCACCTGGGGGTCGCCGAGTTCATCTGAGCCCATGGCAAGGTCATGGCAAGCCCCGGCCGGTCCCGCCCGGCCATGGCAGGCAACTGGTGCCCCAAATCCCCTCCTTTGCCGCGTCCCGCGCCGCCGGTCCGCCGAGGTGGTTCGCGCCCGGCGGGTCCTGGAAGGTCGGTCCTGAGGCCGTAGCCCACCAGGGAGGGCACCATGACCACCACACCCACGCACGACCAGCCGGGGAGCGCGGCGACGCCCGGCCAGGTGCGCGACGCCATGCTCGACCGGGTCGAGGAGCGTCTCGCCCGGCTGCTCGCCGACGAGGGCCGCAGCCGCCGCACGGCCGATCCACGCAGCGCCGTGCTGGTGGCGGGCGTGGCGGAGCTGGTGCAGGCCGGAGCCGAGCGGGCCCACCCGGTCATCTGCCTCACCGGGTATCTCGCGGCCGGCGGCGACCCGGCGGGCGAGGACGTGGTGGCCGCGTCCGTCGCGCTCGAACTCCTCGACACCTGCCTGATGATCCGGGACGACGTCAGGAACAACGCGACCCTGCGCCGCGGCATCCCCACCCTGCACATCAGCCACGCCGCCGAGCACGAGCGCAACGGCTGGAGCGGGGAGTCCCGCCGCTTCGGCGAGGGCACCGCGGTCCTCGCGGGCGATCTCGCCCTCGCGTACGGGGACCGCTTCGCGGCCCGGCTGCCGTACGACGCCTGGCAGTTGTGGGACGGGCTGCGCACCGAGCGGGCCATCGGGGCGCACGCGGAGGCGGCCGCCGCGACCGAGTACCTCGACGACGCCTGGCCCGGCCAGTGCCTCGACGGCTGCGGCAGCGGCTGCGGCGCGGGCTGGTACGGGCTGCGCCACGCCCTGCTGATCGGGGCCGCGCTCGCGGGCCGGGACGACCTGCGCGAGACGTACGAGGAGTACGCCCGCGCCCTGCACGGGGCCTGGCGGATCCGGGGGTTCCTGCGCGGCGGACCCGGCTTCGACGGCGATGCCCAGTTCCTGCGGGACATCTTCTTCGACGCACGGGCCCGGGAAACCGCCGAGGAGACCATCGCCGGGCTGCTCGAACGGGCCGACGCGGCGGTGGCAGCCGCGCTCGTCACCCCCGGCTGGCGCACCGAACTCACCGCCTTCGCCCGCCGGGTGGCCGGCTGCGAGCAGTGAGGCCGCGCGCTACTCCGGGGCCGGGCGCGGGGTGCCGGGGTGGAGGCGGAGCAGCCAGCTGCGCAGGGCGGCGCGGCGGAGCCGGCCGTGCTCGTCGCGGGGCAGTGCGCCGACGATCTCCAGACGCGTGGGCAGAAACGCTTCTGCAACGCCCAGCGAGGTCAGGTGCTCACGCAGCTCGGCCGGGCCCGGCGGCCGGTCCCAGGCCACCGGCACCACCACCGCGCACGGCAGCTCCCCGTGCTCCGGATCGGTGTAGGCGACCACCGCCGCCTCCCCCACCCGGGGGTGCGTGAGCAGGCCCTCCTCCACCTCGGCGACCGGGACCATGAAGATCGCCCCGGTCCGGGTCCCCGCCCTGGCCAGCACCCGGAGCCCGCCGCCGGGGTCCGCCGTCGCCAGGTCACCGGTGTCCAGCCAGCCGTCCCCGTCCTCCCAGGTCGACACCGGGGCCGGGGAGCCGTGCCGCCAGGTCGCCAGGGCCACGGACGGCCCGCGCACCCGCAGCGGGGCGGCGGCCGAGCCGTCCTCGGCGGACACCTCCAGACCGCGCAGCAGCCGGGCGCCCCCGGAGGCCGAGAGGGCGCCCATGCCCAGCTCGGGCGCCCCCCACGCGGACAGCACCGGCACCCCGAACACCTCCCGCAGTTCGGCCGCGAGCGGCTCCGGCGTGCTGGTGCGCCCGCCCGAGAGGACCAGCCGCAGCCGCTCCAGCTCCCGGGGCCGCTGCCGCTGGACGGTGAGCAGTTCCGCGAAGTACGCCGGTTCCGCGTAGACCTGGTCGACCCCCGCCTCCGCCATCAGGTCGAGGCACCGGCCCGGGTCCCAGACGTCCAGATGGACACCGGTCCCGCCGACCGCCAGCGGCCAGCACACGGAGTAGATCAGCGAAGCCAGCGAGGTCAGCGGCAGAGTGCTGAGGAACACCTCGCCGGGCCGCTGCCCCGGACCCTGCGGATGGTCCTGGGCGGAGATGTTGGCGTACAGCGTGTCGGGGGAGTGCAGCACCGAGGTGTAGGAGTCCCGCAGCCCCATCACGCTGATCAGCAGGGCCGGCCGGTCCGCCTGCCCGGCGGGCCCTCTGCCGCGCCGGCCGGCCGCGGTCCGCTCGTGCGGGGTGCGCGCGAAGTGCTCCCCGAAGTCGACCGCCCCGGTCGCCGCCGCGTCACCCAGCACCACGCGGTGGCGCAACCACGGCAGCTCCGGGGCGAGTTCCGCCAGCGCCTCCGCATGCGCGAAGCCCTCCCAGACGTCCGGCACCACGCACACCCGGGCCCGCGTCCCGTCCAGGATCCGGCGCAGCCCATGGGCCCGCACGGTCGGCAGGACGGGCACCGCGACCGCCCCCGCCCGCAGGCAGGCCAGGGTGAGGGCCGTCGTCTCCCACCAGTTCGGCAGCTGGTAGGCCACCGGATCGCCCGGGGCCACCCCGAGCGAGGCCAGCGCACCCGCGAACCGGTCCACGTACAGGGCGAGCCGGCCGTAGGTCACGGTCACCCGGCTCCGGCCGGGCGGGCGCAGCACCCGCTCCGAGACGATGGCCGGCCGCTCCGGTGCGCAGGCCGCCGTGCGGTAGAGGTCGTCGAGGAAGGTCTCCTCGCGCCACCAGCCGGCCGCCCGGAACCGCTCGACGACGGGGACGGGTGCGGCCAGCGCCGTCACCCGGCGCTCGGCCGTCCCCGTGCCGTGGGTCAGGCCCATCGCCCCACCGCCCCGGCGACCTGCACCCGCGAAGTGCAGCCGAGCCGCCGCATCACCTGGCGGACATGGTTGACCACGGTCCACTCCGAGATGTCCAGCCGGGCCGCGATGTGCCGGTTGGTCAGCCCCTCCGCCACGAGCAGTGCCACCTGGGCCTGGCGCGGGGTGAGGGACTGCGCCCCGGCCGCCGCCCCGCCTGCCGGGCGCCGCGAGGGCGCGGACGCCGACAGCGCCTCGGCCACCGCCGTCGGCGCGGACATCCGCACCCCCTCGGCCCATGCGGTGGCGAAGTCGGGCCAGTCCAGCCGCGAGCCCAGTTCCGTACGGGCCCGCTCCGCCTTCGAGCGCCACTCCTGCGGGACCTCGGCGCCGGTCCGCCGGCGCAGGACGTCCGCCGCCGCCAGCAGCCGTACGGCACGAGGCCGCTGCGCGGGCTGGGTGCGGAGCAGCAGCAGCGCGAACTCCTCCAGGGCGCCCGGGAGTTCGGTCCGCTCGTCGATGGCCTCGTACAGCCGCAGCGCCTCCCGCAGCGCGGCCTCGGCCCGGTCCGGCTCCTCGCCCTCCAGCGCCATCGCCGCCCCGGCCCGCAGCGCGCCGGCGAGCCCGCGTCCGTCCCGGATCCGGCGGAAGGTCTCCTCGGCCCGCTCCAGTGTCTCCAGCGCCTTGCGGCGGTCGCCCTCGGCGTGCAGGGCGGCGGCGAGCGCGACCGCCGCCTCGGCGGTGCCGCCGGTGACGCCCATCGCGGACAGCGCGCCGAACGCGGTGACCAGCACGCTCCGCGCCCCCGGGGCGTCGCCGGACCGCAGCAGGGCCGCGCCCAGGCCGACGGAGGCGAGCGCGTTCTGCCGGCGGTCCCCCACGCTCTTGCCGAGCGCGAGCGCCTGCCGGTGCCGGCGCACGGCCTCCTGCGGGTCACCCAGCGCGAGCGCGAACACCCCGGACTGATCGGCCAGCCGGGCCCGCAGCGCCTCCGGGAGCTGCTGCCCCCGCCCCTCGGCCACGGCGTCGCACCACTCCAGGCCCTCCCGCAGCCGGCCCTGCGTCAGCCAGGGCAGCCGGCAGCCCAGCACCAGCGCGGTGGCTGCCTCGCCGTCGCCCCGCTCGTGCAGCCGCCGCAGGGCCGCGAGCACATTGGCGCTCTCCGCCGCCGACTCCCGCAGCAGCCGGTCCTGGCCGGTCCCCGCGAGCCCGGGCAGGGCTGCGGCCACCAGCCGGCGGTAGCGCTCCGCATGCGCGTCGCGCTCCGCGTCCGCGCCGTCGCCGGCCGGCCCGCCGAGGGCGTGGGACCGTACGGGTTCGGGCACGGCCAGCCGCAGTTCGCCCTGCTCCTGCCCGACCGCGGCGAGCAGCCCCCGGTCCAGCAGCGGTTCGATCCCCTCCTCGTCGGTGAGCCCGGCGGCGGCCAGCCCGAAGCCCGGCTCGTACACCGCCAGCCGCCCCAGCAGGGCACGCGCCCCGGGGTCCAGGCCCCGGCAGCTCCACTCGGCGAGCGCGCCGAGCGAGCGGTGCCGGGCGGGCGCGTCGACCGGACCGCCCGCCAGGACCGTCGTGCTGCCGCGCAGCCGGGCGGCCAGCAGATGCGGGGGCAGCAACCGCAGCCGCCGCGCGGCGAGTTCGAGGGCGAGCGGCAGACCGCCGAGCAGCGCGCAGATCTCGGTGACGGCCGCGCTGTTCTCCAGGGTCAGCGCGAACGACGGGTCGGCGTCCCGGGCCCGGCGCACGAACAGCGCCACCGAGGCCACGTCGTGCGGTGCCTCGTCGGTGTCCTCGCCGGGCACGGGCAGCGGCGCCAGGGGCAGCAGCTGCTCCCCGTACACCCCGAGCGGTTCCACGGCGGTGGCCAGCACCACCACGCGCGCGTCCTCGGCGAGGGAGACGGCGGCCCCGGCGGCGGCCGCGCGCGCCTCGTGGTCGCAGCCGTCGAGCAGTAGCAGGACGCGTCCTCCGCCGCCGCCCCCGGTGAGCTTCCGGACGAGCGCCGGCAGTGCGTCCGGCCCGGCACCGGCCGCCTCCGCCGCGTCCACCGCCTCCACCCGCTCGAACGCGTCGCCGAGCTTCCGTACGACCTCACGGGCCAGCCGGGTCTTGCCCACCCCGGCCCGCCCGGTGAGCGTCAGCAGCCGCACCGGGGAGAGCGTCAGCCGCTCCCGCAGCGCGGCGGCCTCGCGCTCCCTGCCGATGAGTGCCGTGTCCGGGCCGAGCGTTACCGACATGGTTCTCCGTACACAGGACGAGGAGCGGCGGCCCCGGTGAAGGGGCCGCCCTGATGGATCCGCCAGAGCCCGGGCCGTATCTCCACGGCCCCGAATCCCGGCCGCCCGTCCCCGGCCCCGGCCTCCAGCGCCCGCAGGGAGCGCCGGGCGTACCGCTCCAGCCGGGGGTCGCCGAGCGTGCCGGCGAGCCGCAGACACGCGTCGAACCAGACCCGGGCCGCCGCCGGGCCCTCCTGGGCCAGGGCGACCAGGGCCCGGACCCGGTGCGCCTCGTAGCCGCCCCGGGCGCTGCCGGGCGCGGACAGCGCGGCCAGCGCGGGTTCCAGCAGTCCGGCCGCCTCGTCGGCCGCCCCGTCGTCCAGCAGCAGTTCGGCCAGGCCCACCAGCGCGTGGCCCGCCTCCTCCTGGGCACCGGACTCCCGGGCCAGCACCAGGGCCCGGCCGAACAGCTCCCGGGCGTCCTGCGACCGCCGGTAGCGCCAGGCGAGTTCGGCGAGCGAGCGCAGCATCCGGGCCTGCGCCGGGCGGTCCGCGCCCCGGCGGGCGGCGTCCAGCGCCAGGATGTAGCAGGCCTCCTCGGCCGCCGGGTCCTGCTGCGCCGCCCCGGCCAGGGCGTCCGTCAGCCGTACGGCCAGCCCCCACAGCCCGGCGTCGTAGGCGGTGCGGGCCAGCCGCGCGAGACCGGGCCCGTCCGGCTCGGCCGCCGCACGGCGGGCCTGCCCGGCGGACCCCGCGTACGCCTCGCACACCCGGCGCGCCGCCGCCCGGACGGTCTGAGGCGGCTCCTCGCCGGCCAGCCGCTCGGCGGCGAGCAGCCGCAGCAGTTCAGGGATCCGCCAGCCGTCGCGGTCCGCCTCCACCAGCCGGTCGTCGGCCAGGGCTTCGAGGGCGGCGAGCGCGCCGGACTCGGTGAGGCCGAGCGCGGCGGCCGCCCGGCCTGCGCCGAAGCGGCCCGGCGGCAGCAGGGACAGCAGCCGCAAATCCCGCCGCCGCTCGGCACAGCAGCTCTCGTACGCCGCCGTGAGCCGGGCCCGTACGTCCATGTCGCCGGTGCGCAGCGCGTCCAGCCTGCCGTCCTCCGGGCGCAGCCGGGCGGCGAGCGTGTCCGGGGTCCAGTGCGGCCGGGCCGCGAGCTGGGCGGCGGCGGCCCGGACGGCGAGCGGGAGCCATCCGCAGAGCCCGGCGACGTCGGTGACCGTGTCCGGGTCGACGCGGTCGCCGCGGCGGTCGTCGCCGTGCGCGTCGAAGAGGCGGACGAGGCGGCGCGGTTCGGGGCGCCAGGGCCCCAGGAACACGGTGCGGAGCCCCGGAAGTCCGGCCGGGACC
Source organism: Streptomyces sp. ITFR-16 (assembly GCF_031844705.1). NCBI lineage: Bacteria > Bacillati > Actinomycetota > Actinomycetes > Kitasatosporales > Streptomycetaceae > Streptomyces > Streptomyces sp. ITFR-16. The sequence goes on along the minus strand of NZ_CP134609.1, from coordinate 3,855,216 downwards.
CGGCGCGCGGTGAGCAGCACGGCATGGCCCAGCGGCAGCAGCGGCCGGACCGGGGCCTCGGAGGTCACCCCGTCCACGACCAGCAGCGCCCGCCGGTCCGGGTCCCGGGCGGGTGCGGGCCGGGGCAGCCGCCCGCCGCCCGCGAGGTCCAGGAAGTGCACCCCGCCGGGGAAGGCGTCGGCCACCCGGTGCGCGGCCTCGACCGCCAGCGCCGTCTTGCCGGAGCCCGGACCGCCCGTCACGGCGACCGGCTCACCGCCGGAGGCCGAAGCGGCGCGCAGCAGGCGTTCCACCGAGGCGAGTTCGTCCGCGCGGCCCGTGAACCAGGGGTCGGCGGCCGGCAGCGCGTCCATGCCGGTGGGCCCGGCGCCCGGGGTGAGCCGCTCGGATCCGCCGGGCCGGGCCAGTTCGGGATCGCCCGCCAGGACGAGCTGCTGGAGCCTGCGGGAGCGCGGGCCCGGTTCGATGCCGAGCTCCTCCACCAGGGTCTGCCGCAGCCGCGTGAACACCCGCAGCGCCTCCGCCTGCCGCCCGCACCGGTACAGGGCCACCATCAGATGGGCGTGGAACTCCTCGCGCAGCGGATACTCGCCTGCCAGCTCGTGCAGTTCCGCGACGAGTTCGCGGTGCATCCCCAGGTGCAGTTCGGCCCGGACGCGTTCGTCCAGCGCGGTGGTGCGGGCCTCGGCCAGGCGCACGGCCGCGCCGTCCAGCAGCGGCCCGTGCGGGATGTCCGACAGCAGGGGGCCCCGCCACAGGGCGAGCGCGCGCCGCTGGAGGTCGGCGGCGGCGGCGAAGTCCGCCTCCAGCAGGGCCTGGTGGCCGCGCCGGGACAGCTCCTCGAAGGCCGTGCTGTCCAGTTCGTCCGGCGCGACCCGCAGCAGATAGCCGGGGCGCCGGGTGACCAGCGCCTCCCCGCCGTGCCGGGGATCGGCGGTACGCAGCGACTTGCGCAGATGGGACACGTACACCTGGAGGGTGGTCGTGGCGGTGCGCGGCGGCGCGTCCGGCCACAGCTCGTCGACGAGGCTGTCCACCGACACGACCTCGTTCGCCCGGACCAGCAGCGTCCCGAGGACGCCGCGCAGCTTGGCGGCCTGCGGGACGCCCCCGCTGACCTCCAGCGGGCCCAGGATCCCGAAACGCACGGTGTCCACGCGCTCAGTAGTCCTGGACCACGGAGGTGCGGGCCTCCGCGACCGCCCACCGCTGCTGCGTCAGCGTCAGCGTGACGGGCACCGTCGGCCGCCCGTCGGCGTCCCGGTCCAGCGGACCGGCCACCGCCACACAGCGCAGCGGCAGATCGCGGGCCGCCTGGCCCCGGAAGTGCACCTGGCAGGCCCCGAGGGTGCTGCGGGCCGGGTCGAGCCCGTGCGCCCGGCCCGCCGTGAGCAGGGAGGTCTGGCGCAGCGCCTCCAGCAGGTGCAGCCCCGAGAACTGCCCGTCCGGGTCGTCGAACACGGGGCTGACCTGCGCCGAGAGGACCCAGGTGCTGAGCCGGCCGCGCGAGGCGTCGGTGGGCTCGCTGATCACCACGTTGGCGTCGGCGTAGCGGCTCACCTCGCCGGCCCCGGCCGGGCGCGGGGGAGCGTCGGGCGCGTCGTCGAGTTCCGGGACGGCGCGCATGGCCTGCCGGGCGTGCGCCACGTGCTTGCGGTACAGCTTCGGCATGAGGAAGACCATCCCGGCCGAGCCGACGGCACAGGGACGTCCGTCGATCCGCACGTCGAGATGGAAGTCGAGCCCGCGCGGCACCTCGGCGACCACGTTCGCGGGCCGGGCCCTGATGCGGGTCTCCATGAGCACGGGCCGGGCGGCCGAGGGGTCCGTGCGCCAGGCGGAGAGATCGGTGAGGTCGAGCGCGAACCGGTAGAAGAGGCCGGGACGGTCCTCGGGCACGCCGAAGTAGCGGTGGCCGACGAGTTCACCGATGTCGCGGACGGTCCCGGTGGCGATCTGGGGGTCGTGGAAGTGGCCCGGGCCGTCGTTGAGGAGCGGGTGGGAGACGGGCGTCTCGCCGACGAGAGTGAAGTGCTCCTCACCGAGGCTGGGCGCATCGAGGGCGTAGTAGGACCGCGCGGACGGACGGTGGATCAGGTGCTGGGCGGTCCCCGCGCCCGCAACCGCTGTCGCATGTCCGTGGATGGCGGGAGCCGAGGTCGTGCGGTTGTCGACTGTCATGTCCCTCTCCTTCTCTCGGCACATGGTGGAGCGGCCTGACAAGCCCCAGCCACCCGTCCCCGATGGCCACAAGGTGCATGGCAGGAAGGTGCGTGCTGTTTGCGGCAGGCCCGGCCGGCATCCGCGCGGCCGGCTTAAGCGGCATCCATGCGGGGGCGGCCATGCTTCACCCCGACAGCCCCGCCGAGGACATCCCCCGCTCTCGGCGGGGCTTTCGGAGGGAGGACACCCCGATGGCCATCACCGACACCGGCGGCGACCGGCCCGCCGCGCCCGGCGCCCCCGCCCCGGCACCCGGCGGGCCGACCCGAGGGCTGCGGCTCGGCTATGCCTCGGGCGCGCTCGTCACCGGAACGTTCACCACCCTGCCGGGGCTGCTGCTGCTCCCCTATCTCACGGACACCCTGGGCGTCGGCGCCGCGCTGGCCGGGGCGGTCGTCTTCGTGCCCAAGGCGTGGGACGCCGTGCTCAACCCGCTCGTCGGCCGCGCCAGCGACCGTACACGCACCCGCTGGGGCTCCCGCCGCCCGTACGTGCTCGGCGGAGGGCTCGCCATGGCCCTGGCCTTCGCCCTGACCTTCGCGGGCCCGCTGCCCGGCACGGCGGGCGCCTGGTGCACCGCGGTCGGCTACTTCCTGACCGCGACCGCCTTCGCCTTCTTCCAGGTGCCGTACGCGGCGATGCCCGCCGAACTGGCCGACCGCGAGGAGGACCGGGTGCGCCTGGTCGCCGGCCGGGTCGCCGTCATCGGGATCGCCGCCCTGGTCACCGGCGCCCTCTCCCCGGTTCTGGTCGACGCGGGCGGGGGCGGGCGCGCAGGTCACCGCTGGGCCGGACTGTTCGGCGCCGCGGTCATCGCCCTCGGCGCGCTCTGGGTCTTCGCCGGCACGGCCCGCACGGCGAGCGGAACGGCCCGTGTGCCCTCCGACGAGCCCACGCTGCGCGCGCAGTTCGCCGCCGCCCGCGCCCATCCGCCGTTCATGGCACTGCTGCGCTGCGTGGTCGTCCAGTCCGTCGCCACCGGCGTCCTGCTCGCGGGCGCCCCGTACTTCGCCCAGCACGTGCTGCACGACTCCTCGGGCATCGGCGCCCTGGTGGCCGCGTTCGTCGCCCCGAACCTGCTCACCATGCCGCTGTGGTCACGGCTGCGCGGCCCGCGCGGCTACACGATCGCCTCCGCGCTGTTCGCCACCGGCTGTCTGCTCTTCCTCGCCTCCCCGGTCCTGCCGCAGGGCGCGGTGCTGCTCAGCATGGCGCTGGCCGGGACCGGTCACGCGGGCCAACTGCTCTTCCTGTACGCCATGCTGCCGGACTGCATCGCCCGCGACACCGCCCGCACCGACCACCACAGGGGCGGCATCCTGTCCGGGGTCTTCACCACCGGCGAGGGCCTGGGCGTGGCCCTCGGCCCGTTCCTCTACGGCCTGGTGCTCCAGCTCTCAGGCTACGTCTCCTCCGGCACCGGGCACGCCGCCGAACAGACCACCACGGCCCAACTCGGCATCCTGGCGGGCTTCGGAGCCCTCCCCGCCCTGGCCACCGGCATCGCCGTGCTGCTCCTGCGGGGGTACGACCGCCCCTACTGAAGCCCCCTAGGCCACGAACACGGGTAGGCGCGCCCCCGCGCCCGCAGCATGATGGGCACGGTCATGACGCGCGCATCGGGGGGTGGCTTTCGTGACGTACACGCGGGACCGGCACACGACCCAGGCCGGGTTCGGACCGGAGTTGCGCGAACGGGTCGCCCGGGCGCTGGCCCCCGACCCGTCCCTCGTGGTCCGCACCGGGACGTACGTCGTGGACCCGCCCTTCTTCGGCGACGGCGACATCGGCCGGCTCGCGGTCTGCGGCGCCGTCAACGACCTGGCCGCGACCGGCGCCGAACCCCGCCATCTGGCCCTCGGCTTCGTGCTGGAGGCCGGACTCCCGCTGGACCTGGTGCACCGGCTGACCGCCTCGGTGCGCGCCGCCGCCGACGAGGCGGGGGTCGCCGTCGCCGCCGTGGACACCAAGGTCGTCCGCGCGGGCGAGGCCGACCGGGTCTTCGTCACCGCGACCGCGTTCGGGGAGCGCGGCGGACCGCCGCTGGAGCTGGCCGCAGTCCGCCCCGGCGACAGCATCGTCGTCACCGGTCCGCTGGGCCATCACGCGGCCCATCTGCTCTCCCTGCGCGACGGGCTCGGTTACGAACACCACGTGCCCAGCGACTGCGCCCCCCTCGGCTGCCTCCTGCGCACCGTCCGGGCCGACATCCGCCACGCCCGTCCGGTGGCCGACGGCGGACTCGCGGAGGTCCTGCGGCTGAGTGCCGGGGGACGCGGGCTGACCCTGCGGGTCGACGAGGACGCGCTGCCCGTGCGGTACGAGGCGCGGGTGGCCCTCGCCACCCGAGGCCTGGCCCCGCTGGACGCGGCCTGCGCGGGCTGTCTGTGCCTGTTCGTCCCGCCGGAGCGCACCCCCCGGGTCCTGGCCGCCCTGCGCGGACACCGGTACGGGCGCCATGCCGCCGTCGTCGGTCAGGTGACCGACGACGCCCTGGGCGACGTCGAGTTCGTCACCCGGGACGGCGTCCGGCCCCGCGCCCCCAGCGCGGGGCCGCTCCCCGAACGCCTCCTGTGACCGGGTGCGGACGCCCGGTTCAGCCGCGTTCGGCGGCGGGGGCCGGGGCCGCCACCGTCGGGCGTTCCGGGAGGACCGGGCGGCGCCTGACCGGCAGGCCCATGGTCGGGTTGGCCACGCCCCAGGCCGCGCCCTTGCAGATCAGCTCCTTGTAGAGGGCGGCGGCCCGGCCCTTCAGCGTCGCGTTGAGCGAGCGGTCGTCGGCGGTGACGTACTGGATCAGTCCCTCCTTGCGGCCCAGCGAGACGCACTGGTTGAAGTAGCGCAGCGGGGCGTGCGGGAGTTTGGTGCCGGTCAGGCGGGCCGCGATCGAGTCGGCGGCCTGCCAGGCGGTGGGGCCGCCCGAGGCGCAGGACATCCGCAGCGGCTTGTCGCCCGGCCCCATCGCCAGGGCCGCGTCGCCGATCGCGTACACGTCGGGGTGGGAGAGCGAGCGCATGGTGCCGTCGACCACGATCCGACCGGTCCCGGTGACCTCCAGCTCGGTGGCCGCCGCGATCGGGTGGACCGCGAAGCCCGCGGTCCAGACGGTGACGTCGGCCGGGAGGGAGGTGCCGTCGGCGGTGACGACCCGGCCGGCTGCGACCTCGGCGACGGCGGTGTTCTCGTGCACGGTGATGCCGAGCCCGGCGAAGACCTTGCGCACATGTGCGCGGCCCTTGGGCGAGAGCCAGTCGCCGAGGCCGCCGCGGGCGGCGAGGGTGACGGCGAGGTCCGGGCGGGCCTCGGCGAACTCGGCCGCGGCCTCCAGACCGGTGAGGCCGCCGCCGACGACGACCACCGACTGCCCGGCGCCCAGCCCGGCCAGGCGCTCGCGCAGCCGCAGCGCCCCGGGGCGGCTCGCGATCTCGTGGGCGTGCTCCGCCGTGCCGGGGACGCCCTGCGGGTTCCAGCCGCTGCCGAGGGCGTAGACGAGGGTGTCGTACGCCAGCTCCTCGGGGCCGTCCGCGCCCTCGACGGCGACGGCCTTGCGGGTGACGTCGACGGCGGTGACCCGGGCGACCTTCAGCTCGACGCCGGTGCCCGCGAACATCGCGCGGAAGGTGCGTGGGGTGAGGTCCTGGCCGGTGGCCAGCTGGTGCATGCGGACGCGCTCGACGAAGTCGGGCTCGGCGTTGACGAGGGTGAGGGACACGTCGTCGCGGCGCAGCCGCTTGGCGAGGCGGCCCGCGGCGATGGCTCCGGCGTATCCGGCTCCGAGGACGATGATGCGGTGCTGCATGTGCCTGCTCCTGTCTCGCGCGGTTTCGCCCCTTGAACCGGACAGCCCGCGGTTTCCTGACAGGAGTGCGATGTGACCTGGGTCACATCGTGCTCAGTAGGCGCTGAACAGGGGCTCTCCGTGGTCGCCGGCCGCCCAGCGCCTGGTCGCCCGGTCGAGCTTGTCGGGGTTGACCTGGTTGAGGAAGGCGGCGATGCCCTCGGTGGTGACCTCCACGCACATCACGCCGATGACGCGGCCGTCGACGACGGCCAGCACGGCGGGCGCCCCGTTGGCGGTCGTGACATGGATGTCCGGCGAGCCGCCCGCCAGGGCCAGCTTGGCCTTGCTGGGCTTGAACAGACCCCGCATGAAGGTGGCGACCGCGCGGGCGCCCTCGAACGCCTTGGCCCGCGCCGGGACCTTCCCGCCGCCGTCGCCGACCGACACGGCGTCCTCGGTCAGCAGCCGTACGAGCGGCTCGGTCCGGCCGCTGGTGGCGGCCACCAGGAACTCCTCGATGACCCGCCGGGCGGCGGCCTCGTCGACCTCGGTGCGGGTGCGCCCGTCCGCGATGTGCTTCTTCGCCCGGTGGTACACCTGCTGGGCGGCCGCCTCGGTCAGGTCGAGGATGTCGGCGATCTCGCGGTGCGGACAGCCGAACGCCTCGCGCAGCACGTACACCGCGCGCTCGTTCGGGGAGAGCCGCTCCATCAGGGTGAGGACCGCGTAGGACACCGACTCGCGCTGCTCGGCCGTGTCGGCGGGGCCGAGCATCGGGTCCCCGGCGAGCAGCGGTTCGGGCAGCCACTGCCCGACGTACGTCTCGCGCCGGGCGCGGGCCGAGGTGAGCTGGTTGAGGCACAGATGGGTGAGGACCTTGGTCAGCCAGGCCTCCGGGACCTCGATCCGGTCCACATCGGCGGCCTGCCAGCGCAGGAAGGTGTCCTGCACGGCGTCCTCGGCCTCGCTCGCCGAGCCGAGCAGGCGGTACGCGATGGCCTCCAGACGGGGCCTGGCAGCCTCGAACCGGTCCACGTCCTGTGCGGTCAGCATGGCCCGGATCCTAATGCCCGGTGTCGGTGCCCGGCCGTAGGGTGGCGGCACAGGCACGGCGGTACGGGAGTTCGCGCATGGCATGGCAGTGCACCGGTCTGCGGTGGCCCGAGGAGTCCGGCCCGCCCGTCCTCGGCTGGCGGCAGGGCTCCCGGACGCGGGGCAGCGCGCTGGCCTACGGCACCGAGCTGGGCTTCCGGGCCGCCGGTGAGCGGCACTGCTCCGGGGCCCGGGGGAACGTCTGCCCGCTGGCGGCATCGGTGCCGGCCCGCAGCACCGGCGGGCGCTGCCCGGAGTGCGGGCGGCTGGACCGGGCGCACTCGGTGGCCGCCGACACGATCCCCGACGACCCCCGCACCTACCGCGTGTACCTCGCCTGGTTCGGGCCCGGGATGGTGAAGGTCGGGATCACCGCCGAGGAGCGGGGCGCGGCCCGGCTGCGGGAGCAGGGGGCGGTGGTCTTCAGCTGGCTGGGGCGCGGGCCGCTGATGGCGGCGAGGCGGGCCGAGGAGGTGCTGCGGGCCGCGCTCGGGGTGCCGGACCGCATTCCGTACGCGCGCAAGCGGGCGGTGCGGGCGGAGCTGCCGGATGCGGCCGTCCGGGGCGCCGAGGTCGCGGAGCTGTACGCGAAGGCCGCGGCGCTCGAAGGGCGCGGCTGGCCGGAGGCGCTGGAACGGCTGCCGTTCGGGGCCGTCGACCACACGGGCATCTTCGGGATCGGCGGGGCGGCCGGCGCGGCGAAGGCGGTGACCGGGCTGGTGGACGGGGGCGCGGTCGCGGGGCGGCTGGTCGCCGCGGCGGGGCCCGATCTGCATCTGGACACGGGCGCGGACGGGGTCGTGGTGGTCGACACCCGGCTGATGTCCGGCTGGGCGCTGACGGCGGCCGGTGCGGGGGCCGGGGCCGGGGTGAGCGTGCCGACCGTCGCCGTCGGGGGCGGCGCCGCGCAGGACGGGCTGTTCTGAGATCGTCGGGGGCGGGCGGCGAAGGGAGCGGGTCCGATGGACGACGAGCGCGACGACGTGGTGCGGTTCTGGCAGCGGCTCGGGCTGCCCGGGATCATCGATGTCCACACCCACTTCATGCCGGAGCGGGTGCTGCGCAAGGTCTGGGCGTACTTCGACTCCGCCGGCCCGCTGACCGGCACGGAGTGGCCGATCACCTACCGGCGCGACGAGGACGAACGCCTCGCGCTGCTCCGCTCGTTCGGCGTCCTGCGCTTCACCTCGATGCTCTACCCGCACAAGGCCGGCATGGCCCCCTGGCTGAACGGCTGGGCAGCGGAGTTCGCGGCCCGGGTGCCGGACTGCCTGCACACCGCGACGTTCTTCCCGGAGGAGGGCGCACGGCGGTATGTGGCCGAGGCCGTCGAGGCGGGGGCGCGGGTCTTCAAGGCGCATGTCCAGGTCGGGGCGTACGACCCCAACGACCCGCTGCTGGACCCGGTGTGGGGGCTGCTGGCCGACGCGGGCATCCCGGTCGTGACGCACTGCGGCTCCGGCCCGGCGCCGGGGAAGCACACCGGGCCGGAGCCGATCGCCCGGCTGCTGGCCCGGCACCCCCGGCTGCCGCTGGTCGTGGCGCATCTGGGGATGCCGGAGTACGCGCGGTTCCTGGCGCTCGCGGAGACGTATCCGCAGGTCAGGCTCGACACGACGATGGCGTTCACGGACTTCGCGCAGAAGCTGAGCCCGTTCCCGCCGGTGGAGCGCGGGCGGCTCGCGGCGCTCGGGGACCGCATCCTGCTGGGCACGGACTTCCCGAACATCCCGTATCCCTACGCCCACCAACTGCACGCCCTGGAGCGGCTGGACCTCGGCGACGACTGGCTGCGGGCGGTCTGCCACGACAACGCGAAGGCCCTGTTCGGCCGCTGAGCCGGCTTTCTCAGGGAATTCACAGAATCGGGAAAGAACTCTCTCAGAGGCGTCTCACAGGGTGGGGACATGACGACGACCTCGCCCCTGGGGCGTACCGAACTGCTCAGGCCGGACCGGACCCCCGTCCGGGTCCTGGTCGTGGACGACGAGGCCCCGCTGGCCGAGCTGCTCTCCATGGCGCTTCGTTACGAGGGCTGGGAGGTGCGCAGCGCGGGCGACGGCGCGGACGCGGTCCGCACGGCCCGCGAGTTCCGGCCCGACGCGGTGATCCTCGATGTGATGCTGCCCGACACGGACGGGCTCGCCGTCCTCGGCAGACTGCGCCGGGAGCTCTCCGACGTCCCCGTGCTGTTCCTGACCGCGCGCGACTCCGTGGAGGACCGGATCGCCGGGCTCACGGCGGGCGGCGACGACTACGTCACCAAGCCGTTCAGCCTGGAGGAGGTCGTGGCCCGGCTGCGCGGGCTGATCCGGCGCTCCGGCACGGCTGCGGTCCGCAGCGAGTCGACGCTCGTCGTCGGCGACCTGACCCTGGACGAGGACAGCCACGAGGTGAACCGGGGCGGCGCCAACATCCACCTGACCGCGACCGAGTTCGAGCTGCTGCGCTTCCTGATGCGCAATCCGCGCCGGGTGCTGAGCAAGGCGCAGATCCTGGACCGGGTCTGGAACTACGACTTCGGCGGCCAGGCCAATGTCGTCGAGCTCTACATCTCGTACCTGCGCAAGAAGATCGACGCGGGCCGGTCCCCGATGATCCACACCCGGCGCGGGGCGGGATACCTCATCAAGCCCGGTGAGTAGGGCCGTGCGGCGGCCGTGGACGCTGCGGACCCGGCTGGTGTTCTCGGCGGTGACCCTGATCGCGGTCGTCGCTGCGGTGATCGGCTCGGTCACCACCATCGCCTTCCACACGTACATGTACGGCAAGCTGGACGACCAGCTGCGCGACATAGCGGTACGGGCCGACTTCGGGCCCGGCGGCGGTGCGCGGCTGCCCGGCGTCCCGGGCGACAAGGACCCGCTCGGATTCATCGGCGGGGGCGGCCAGCCCTTCAACACCTTCGGCGCGCTCGCCTCGGACGGCGAGGTCACCGAGTCGGCGGTCGCGAAGGACAACGGGCCGGGCGCCAAGGAGACCACCGAGCCGCTGACCGCCGCGCAGGAGGCCGCCCTGGAGTCGGCCGGTGTCACCGCCGACGGCAAGGCGCACGACGCCGACCTCCCCGGGCTCGGCGGCTTCCGGGTGCGGGCGGTGCCCAAGGACGACGGCACGACCGTACTCGTCGGCATCCCCACCGCCGAGGTGAGCCGGGCGCTGACCACCCTGATCCTCGTCGAGGTCTGTGTGACCGCCGCCGGGCTCGTGGCCGCCGGGATCGCGGGCGCCGTCATGGTCGGCGTCGCCCTGCGGCCGCTGCGCCGGGTCGCCGCCACCGCCACCCGGGTGTCCGAACTCCCGCTGCACAGCGGTGAGGTGGCGCTCTTCGAACAGGTCCCGGCCGCCGAGGCGGACCCGAGGACCGAGGTCGGCCAGGTGGGCGCGGCGCTCAACCGGATGCTGGGCCACGTCGGTTCGGCCCTGGACGCGCGGCAGAAGAGCGAGATGCGGGTCCGCCGGTTCGTCGCCGACGCCAGCCACGAGCTGCGCACCCCGCTCGCCTCCATCCGGGGCTACGCCGAACTCACCCGGCGCGGCCGGGAGGACACCGGCCCCGACACCCGGCACGCGCTGGGCCGCATCGAGTCCGAGGCGGAGCGGATGACGGGCATGGTGGAGGATCTGCTGCTGCTCGCCCGGCTGGACGCGGGCCGCCCGCTCTCGTACGAGAGCACCGATCTCTCGCCGCTGGTCATCGACGCGGTGAGCGATGCCCGGGTCGCGGCCCGCACCGCCGCCCCGGAAGGACCCGGGCCCGGCCCGGTCCACCACTGGCGGCTCGACCTGCCCGAGGCGCCCGCGACCGTACGCGCCGACCCGACCAGGATCCAGCAGGTGCTGGTCAATCTGCTGGCCAACGCGCGTACGCACACCCCGCCGGGGACCACGGTCACCGTCCGGGTGCGCGCGGACGGCGGGAGTCCCTGGGTGACCCTGGAGGTCCGGGACGACGGGCCCGGCATCCCGCCCGAGCTGCTGCCGCACGTCTTCGAACGGTTCGCGCGCGGGGACGCCTCGCGCTCCCGGCACGCCGGCTCGACGGGGCTCGGCCTCGCGATCGTCCAGGCGGTGGTGACGGCCCACGGCGGCGCGGTGGAGGTGCGGTCGGCCCCGGGCGAGACGGTGTTCGCGGTGCATCTGCCCGCGGAGCGGGTCCCGCACGCTGTGCCGGCGCCGGCCGGTACCGCCGGCTGAGAAGGGGGGCCGGCCGCCCCGGCCCGCGCTCCCCCGTGCGGTGGAGGCGGATCATCATGCGGTAGGACGTGCCGGGCCGGGCGGTGCGGGAGATTCGCAGCATGACGACGGATCCCGCCCCGACCGCATCCCCCGTGCCGCCGCCCCCGCGCTGGGCCGTGCGAGCCGCCCATGTCGCGGCCTGGTCGACCGTGCCCTCCGGGGTGTGGCGCGTCGCGCTGGTGCTCGGGGTGCCGGTCGGGGTGATGGAGCGGGAGGAGTTCCTCGCCGCCTTCCCCCGCCACTCCCCGCTGATCGCCCTGGCCTACGTCCTGCTGATCGGCGCGGTCGCGGAAGCCGCCTCGTATCTCACGCTGGGCCTGGTACGGCCCTGGGGAGAGGTGGTGCCGCGCTGGATTCCGCTTCTCGGCGGCCGCACGGTCGACCGCAGGATCGCGGTCCTCGCCGCTTCACTGGGAGCCTTCGCGGTCGTCCTTCTGTGGTGGGTCCTCTTCTTCGGCGGACTGCTGACCTCCCCGAGCCCGGCTCCCGGCGTCTCCGCCGGCGAAGTCCTCTTCGTCGCCGCCTACGCGCCGCTCCTGTTGTGGGGCCCCCTGCTGGCGGCGGTGACCTGGTCCTACCACCGGCGGCACCAGGTGTGTGCGTGAATGTCACTGCATCCGGGATCCGCCGCCCACGGCCGGGAATCCCGGCTGAGGCCGCAGACCGAAGGAGGCACCATGGCCAGGGTCAGGGAGCTGATCAGCTACCCCGTCAAGGGCTGCGCCGGTACGTCGGTGAGTGATGCGCTCCTGACACCGGCCGGCCTCGCGTACGACCGCAGTTTCATGGTCATCGGCGAGGACGGGGTCTTCCGCACGCAGCGCCGGCATCCTCGTCTCGCCCTGATCCGGCCCGCCGTCAGCGCCGACGGCACCCGCCTCGCGCTCGACCTGGCCGACGACGCGGACGGTCACGGTGCGGTGCACCTCGACGTGACGACGTCCGCGCCGCGCCGTGACGTCGATCTGTTCGGCACCGCGTTCCGGGGGATCGACCAGGGGGACGACGTCGCCGCCTGGCTCTCGGGGGTCCTCGGCACCCCCAGCCGTCTCGTCCGTGTGCCGCCGGAGCACGACCGGATCGCCGACGGCCTGGTCTCCGGCCCGTCCGGCTACGCCGACAGCAGTGCCGTGCACCTGCTGTCCGTCGCCTCCCTCGACCTCCTCAACCGGCGGATGGCCGAGCGGGGCGCCCCGCCGCTGCCGATGAACCGCTTCCGCCCGAACATCGTCGTCGACAGCTGCGAAAGCGGCGACGACTGGGCGGCCGTACCGCACGCCGAGGACCGCGCACGCCGCGTCACCATCGGCGCCACCGAGCTGGGGTACGCCAAACTCGCGGTGCGCTGTGCCGTCACCCTGGTCGCGCAGGAAGCCGGAGCGCGGCGGGGGCCGGAGCCCCTGCGCACGCTCGCCGGCTACCGGCGGGCGGCGAGCGGGGGCGTCGTGTTCGGCGCGAAGTTCTCCGTGATCACGCCGGGGAAGCTGTCGGCCGGCGACGAGGTGGCCGTCACGGAGTGGGGCGACGCCGAGCGCTGAGGGCGGCATGACGCAGCACTCACAGACGGGTCACAGGCTCAGCACACAGGCGTGACAGCGCGGCTGGCGAGTGTCGTTCCATGCGAACCGACACTCCCTGGAGCACCCTGCCGGCCCGGGACCACCTCCTGGCCGGCGCGGCCGGTGCGGCAGGTGCCCCCGTACTCGATGTGGTGGTACCCGTCTACAACGAGGAGAAGGACCTCGAACCGTGTGTGCTCAGGCTCCACGACCACCTGGCACGCACCTTCCCGTACGCCTTCCGGATCACCGTCGCGGACAACGCCAGCACCGACCGCACCCCCGAGGTCGCCCGCCGGCTGGCGCGGACGCTGCCCGGGGTGCGGTCGTACCGGCTGGAGGAGAAGGGACGCGGGCGGGCCCTGCGCACCGTCTGGACCGACTCGGACGCCCCGGTCCTCGCCTATATGGACGTGGACCTGTCCACCGACCTCAACGCGCTGCTGCCGCTGGTCGCCCCGCTGATCTCCGGCCACTCCGATCTGGCCATCGGCTCGCGGCTGGCCCGGAGTTCGCGGGTGGTGCGGGGCACGAAGCGGGAGTTCATCTCCCGGGCCTACAACATCATCCTGCGCTCCTCGCTGGCCGCCCGGTTCAGCGACGCCCAGTGCGGGTTCAAGGCGATCCGCCGCGAGGTCGCGCAGCGGCTGCTGCCGATGGTCGAGGACACCGGCTGGTTCTTCGACACCGAACTCCTGGTGCTCGCCGAGCGGGCCGGGCTGCGCATCCACGAGGTGCCGGTCGACTGGGTCGACGACCCGGACTCCACGGTCCACATCGTGCGGACGGCCGCCGAGGACCTGAAGGGCGTGTGGCGGGTGGGGCGGGCGCTGGCCGTCGGCGCGCTCCCGCTGGACCGCCTCGCCCGGCCCTTCGGCGACGACCCGCGCGACCGGGGCATCGGCGGGGTGCCGCGCGGACTGGCCCGGCAGCTGGTCGGGTTCTGCGTCGTGGGCGCCCTGTCCACCCTGTTCTACCTCGCCCTGTACTCGCTCTTCCGGCTCGGAGTCGGCCCGCAGCTCGCCAACGGCGGCGCCCTGCTGGTCTCCGCCGTCGCCAACACGGCGGCCAACCGCAGACTCACCTTCGGGGTACGCGGCCGGGGCGGCGCGGTCCGCCACCAGGCGCAGGGCCTCGTGGTCTTCGCCATCGGACTCGCCCTGACCAGCGGCTCGCTGGCCGCCCTGGGCGCCGCCTCCGGATCGCCCGCGCACTCCACCGAACTCGCCGTGCTGATCGCCGCCAACCTCGCGGCGACCGTGCTGCGGTTCCTGCTCTTCCGCGCCTGGGTCTTCCCCGACCGCGACCGGGGCGGTGACACGGGCGGCCCGCCGGCCTCCCCGTCCGCCGGTCCCGCCGACGCCCCCCACCACGAACTGAGGAACGCCCGATGACCACGCTCGACCACCTCCCGGCACCGCCCCGGAGCGCGACGGCCCACGCACGGTCCGGCCCCTCGTGGGCCCGGCGCGCGTGGCGGGGCCGCCCCGAGGACGCCCGCTGGGTGCGCCCGGCCTTCCTCGCCCTGCTGCTCGCCATCACCCTGGCCTACCTCTGGAACCTCAGTGCCTCCGGCTACGCCAACTCCTTCTACTCGGCGGCCGTGCAGGCCGGGAGCCGGAGCTGGAAGGCCTTCTTCTTCGGCTCGCTGGACTCGGCCAACGCCATCACCGTCGACAAGCCCCCGGCCACGCTCTGGCCGATGGCCCTGTCCGTGCGGATCTTCGGCCTGAACTCCTGGGCCATCCTGGCCCCGCAGGTGCTGATGGGCACGGCGACCGCCGGGGTGCTGTACGCGGCCGTGCGCCGCCGCTTCAGCGCCGCCGCCGGGCTGATCACCATGGCGGTGTTCGCGCTCACGCCCGTCGCCGCGCTGATGTTCCGCTTCAACAACCCGGACGCGCTGCTGGCCCTGCTGATGACCGTCACGGTCTACTGCGTGCTGCGCGCCATGGAGCACGGCCGCACCAAGTGGCTGGTGTGGGCGGGTGTCGCGGTGGGTCTCGCGTTCCTGTCCAAGACGCTCCAGGCCTTCCTGATCCTGCCGCCGCTGGCGGTGCTGTACGCGGTGTTCGCCCCGGTCCCCGTACGCAGGAGGTTCGGCCAGCTGGGGCTCTCGGCGCTCGCCCTGCTCGTCTCGGGCGGCTGGTGGGTGGCGGTCGTCCAGCTGTGGCCCGCCTCCTCGCGCCCGTACATCGGCGGTTCGCAGAACAACTCCTTCCTGGAGCTGACCTTCGGCTACAACGGGCTCGGCCGGATCAACGGCGAGGAGACCGGCAGCGTCGGCGGCGGGGGCGGACCGGGCGGCGGAGCCGGCGGCCAGTGGGGCGAGACCGGCATCGGCCGGATGTTCAACTCCGAGATCGGCAGCCAGATCTCCTGGCTGCTACCGGCCGCGCTGATCCTGCTGGCCGCGGGCGTCTGGCTGACCTGGCGGGCGAAGAGGACGGACACCGCACGCGCGGCCTTCCTCGCCTGGGGCAGTTCGCTGCTGATGACGGCGGCCGTGTTCAGCTTCATGGCCGGCATCTTCCACCAGTACTACACGGTGGCCCTCGCCCCCTACCTCGCGGCGCTGATCGGCATGGGCGCCACGGTCCTGTGGGAGGAGCGGTCCCGCTGGTGGGCGGGTGCCGCGCTCGCCGCCGCGGTCGCGGTGACGGCCACCTGGTCGTACGTCCTGCTGGGCCGGACCCCGGACTACCAGCCCTGGCTGCGGCCTGCCGTGCTCGGCGTGGGAATCGTGGCCGCGCTGGGGCTGCTGCTCGTGGCCCGGCTGGGGCGCCGACTGGCGCTCGCCGCCGTGGGGCTGGGGCTCCTCGCGTCGCTGGCGGGGCCGACGGCGTACACCGTGAGCACGCTGAACACCGGCCACCAGGGCTCGATCGTCACGGCGGGTCCCTCGTCCGGCGGGATGGGCGGCGGCCCCGGCGGAGGCGGCGGGCGGGGCGGCTTCGGCGGGATGCGGCCGCCGGGCCAGGGCGCCCAGCAGGGCAACCAGCAGGGCGGCGGCACGGGACAGCCCCCGACCGGCACCCCGCCCGGCGCCTCACAGAACGGCCAGACCGGCCGGACGGGCCGGACCGGGCAGCAGCCCGGGGCCATGCCCGGCATGGGCGAGGGCTTCGGCGGCGGCCGGGGCGGCGGGGGCATGGGCGGACTGCTCAACGGCGCGTCCGTCGGCACCGAGGCCAGGAAGCTCCTGGAGAAGAACGCCGGCGACTACACCTGGGCCGCCGCCGCCATCGGCTCCCAGAACGCCGCCAGTTACCAGCTCGCCACCGGCGACCCGGTCATGGCGATCGGCGGCTTCAACGGCAGCGACCCGTCCCCGACGCTCGCCCAGTTCAAGAAGTACGTCCAGGACGGCCGCATCCACTACTTCATCTCCAGCGGCGGGGGCGGCGGCGGAGGCGGCATGGGCGGCAGCGGCACCTCCTCGCAGATCTCCTCCTGGGTGGAGAAGAACTACAAGAAGGTCACCGCTGGCAGCGCCACCTTCTACGACCTGACCCGGCCGACGGGCTGAGACTCAGCGCCGCAGCAACAGGTCGGCGACGACGGGGCGGTGGTCCGAGGCAAGCGTCTCGGGCACCGCCGCGTCGCGTACCCGCACGGTGTCCTTGGACACCGCGACATAGTCGATCCGCTGCGCCGGGTCCTGCGCCGGATAGGTGGGCGCGCCCGGTTCGACGTCGTGGAGGGTCTCCCAGAGCGGGGTCAGTTCCGGCGCGTCCGGCGCCGCGTTGAAGTCGCCGAGCAGGATCTGCCGGACCGGCCGCCGCTCCGCGCGCCGGTCCTCGGCCATGATGCGCCGGGTGTCGGCCACCTGGGCGATCCGTACGGAAGGGTCGCCCCGGTAGTCGAGGTGCGTCGCGTACACGTGCACCGGCAGCCCCCGCACCTTCAGCACCACCTCTCCGAAGCCGGGCGCGGGCGCCGGCACCGGGTTGGGGTCCTGGGTGGAGAGCCGGGTGATGGCGTGGTTCTCGGCGCTCACGATCCGGTACCGCGACAGCACGGCGACCCCGAACTCGCGCCGGGGAGCGCCCGGTTGTGCCGGATCCAGGCTGTAGATCGGGGCGAACGAGACCCGCATGCCGAGGCGCCGGGCCAGCTCGGACGCCAGGTCGCGCCACTCGCTGCGGGCGTCCCAGTGGACATCGACCTCCTGGAGCCCGATCACGTCCGCGTGCAGCGAGCGGAGCTCCGCCGTCTGCCGCTCCAGGTCGAAGACGTTGTCCATGCCGGCCCCCGCATGGATGTTGTACGTGGCGACCCGCAGGGGCACGAGCTGCCCGGGGCCGTGCCCGGCGGCCGTCGCGGGAGGTGTGAGCACCGTCCCCAACAGGCCTGCCGCCAGCAGGACTTCCACCGTACGACGACGCAGTGACATATCACTCCAGCCCTTGTCGGATCAGCGACCGGCACCGTATCGCGGGAAAGCCGGTTGTACGCGGCGCATGCGTGGCTATACGGTGTACAGCCGATTCCCTGTACACCGTATAGGGCCCAGACCGCACGCCCGGGAGTCCGAATGACGGCGACCTCCGCCGAGCAGAACCACCTCGCGTCGCCGAGCCATCCACAGCGCTGGCTGATCCTCGGCGTCATCTGTCTCGCCCAGCTCACGGTGCTGCTCGACAACACCGTCCTCAACGTGGCGATCCCCTCCCTCACCAGGGAGCTGGACGCCTCCACCGCCGATGTGCAGTGGATGATCAACGCCTACTCGCTCGTCCAGTCCGGCCTGCTGCTGACCGCAGGCAGCTCGGCCGACCGCTACGGCCGCAAGAAGATGCTGATCGCCGGGCTCGCCCTGTTCGGCATCGGCTCGCTGGTCGCCGGGCTCGCCCAGACGTCCGTGCAGCTGATCGCCGCGCGGGCGGGCATGGGCATCGGCGGCGCGCTGCTGATGACCACCACCCTCGCCGTCGTCATGCAGATCTTCGACGAGACCGAGCGGGTGAAGGCGATCGGCATCTGGTCGACCGTCAGCTCGCTCGGCTTCGCCGTCGGTCCGCTGATCGGCGGGGTCATGCTCGACCACTTCTGGTGGGGCGCGATCTTCCTGATCAACATCCCGGTCGCGGCCGTCGCGCTGGTGGCCGTGGCCCGGCTGGTGCCCGAGTCGAAGAACCCCAGCGGCGACCGCCCCGACCTGCTCGGCGCGCTGCTGTCCACCATCGGCATGGCCGCCGTCGTGTACGCGATCATCTCCGGGCCCGAGCACGGCTGGACCTCCGGCCGGGTGCTGCTGACCGCCTTCACCGGGGTCGCCGTCCTCACCGGCTTCGCGCTGTGGGAGCTGCACATCCCGTACCCGATGCTGGACATGCACTTCTTCCGGAACCAGCGGTTCATCGGCGCGGTCGCGGGCGCGATCCTGGTCGCGTTCGGCATGGGCGGCTCGTTGTTCCTGCTCACCCAGGAGCTGCAGTTCGTGCTGGGCTACGGGCCGCTTGAGGCCGGTCTGCGGACCGCCCCGCTCGCCCTCAGCGTCGTCGCGCTCAACCTCACCGGTCTCGGCGCGCGGCTGGTGCCCAGGCTCGGCACCCCCGTCACCATCGCCTCCGGGATGGGCCTGCTCGCCGCCGGTCTCGCCGTCATCGCCCTGGCCGGCGGGGGCGGGTACGGCGGCACGCTCTGCGGCCTGCTCGTGATGGGCGTCGGCATCGCCCTCGCCATGCCCGCCATGGCCAACGCGATCATGAGCGCGATCCCGCCGGAGAAGGCGGGCGTGGGCGCCGGGATCAACGGCACCCTCGCCGAATGCGGCAACGGCCTCGGGGTCGCGGTGCTCGGCGCCGTCCTCAACTCCCGCTTCGCCGCGCTGGTCCCGTCCGCCGTCGGCGCCGCCTCGCTGCCCGCCGCCCTGGCCGCCGCGGACGGTGCGGGGGAGCGGCGGGCGATCACGGACGCCTTCTCCTCGGGCCTGGAGACCAGCATGCTGGTGGGTGCGGTGGCCGTCCTGGCCGGCGGACTGCTGGCCGCGGTGCTGCTGCGCCGGGCGGAGCGGGGAGAATCGTCGCAGGCTGACCCGGCCGCGGCAGCGGCATAGCATCGGGCGGGACGTACCGGACCGTATGAATCCGTTTTTCGGGCAGGGAGTACGGATCCGGTTCGTCCCGCCGGCGAGACGAGGGAGTGCGCCATGGTGTCCGCGGCCGACCGCGTGAAGGACCCTGCCAGGACCAGCGTGTGGCTGAACCACCGGCCACCCGCGCGGGGCCGCAGATCGGCCCAGCCCGCCGGGCTCGACCGGGACAGGATCACGGCGGCCTCGGTCGGGCTGCTGGACGCCGAGGGCCTGGCGAAGTTCTCCATGCGCCGGCTCGCCGCCGAGCTGAACGTGACGGCCATGTCCCTCTACTGGTACGTCGACACCAAGGACGACCTCCTGGAGCTGGCCCTCGACTCCGTCTACAGCGAGTTCACCCCGCCGCCCCGGGACGCCCCCTGGGAGGCCCGGCTGCGCGCGGTGGCGACCGCCTACCGCGAGCTGCTGGTCCGGCACGTCTGGGTCTCGCCGCTGGCCGGGAAGTTCCTCAACCTGGGCCCGCACTCGATGCTGATGTCCCACACCGTGCAGGACGTGATCGGTGCGACCGGCCTGCCCCGCGAGAGCCGGACCGGCGCGCTCTCGGCGGTCTTCCAGTTCGTGTACGGATTCGGCACGGTCGAGGGCCAGTTCGCGCAGCGCAGCGCGGAGGCGGGGCTCACCCAGGACGAGTACTACCAGCAGGCGATGACGGCGGTCCGGGACCAGCCGCAGCTGGACGGGCTCGTGGAGTCGGGGCAGGACCTCATCGGGGCGCGCGGCGCCACCACCGTCCAGGACATGCACGAGCGGGACTTCACCTTCGCGCTGGACCTGCTGATCGCGGGCATCCACGCGATGCGCGAACGCGGCGCGAGCCCGGCCTGATCCGAACGGAAGGCCCCGCCGCCTTCTGCGACTCCTGCCGAGCCCGCCCCTGTCAGCGGTGCTTCCACGCTTTTCCACGCATCCGATCCGGCTTTCCCACGCAATCAGGAGATCTCTCATGTCCAAGCGCATTCTCTCTTCGTCGCTCGTCGCCGCGGTCGCCCTCGGCGCGGCGGCCTACGGCAGCCTCGCCCTGGCCTCGACCCCCACGGAGCCGACCCTGGAGCACGGATCGGCTCGCTATACGGCTCCGTCCGGCAGCAGTGCGGGCTCCTTCACCTACACCGTGGACGTGAGCGACGACTCGGGCATCCGCAGCCTCAAAGTCCTGCCCTGGCCCGCGAGTTCGCACCTCGACCCGACCGAGGCGGAGCTCGGCCGGGTGGAGGAGGCGAAGTGCCGGAGCACCTCGGACGGGGCCGCCCGCTGCACCTACACGATGAAGGTGACGAAGCGGGAGGCCGACCTGAACAAGGGCACCTGGCACCTCTCGGCGCTGGCGACGGCCAAGGACGGGGGCACGACGTTCGTGCCCCGTGCCACCACGTTCGACATCACACGCTGACACGCGGCACAACCGTCGCTCGGTGAGGCGGTCTGCCGGAAGTGCCTTCCGGCAGACCGTTCCCCGTACGCAGGCCGGATCAGTAGCCGCGCGCCGGGTCGACGGCGAGCGCCGGGACGCGCCCCGCCGACAACTCCCGCAGGCACACGGCGAAGTCCGTGACGATGTCCTCGTCCGCCGTGATGCCGGCGGAGTGCGAGGTGATCACCGTACGGGGCAGCCGCCAGCAGGGATCGCCGGGCGCCGCAGGCTCGTCGGCCAGCACGTCGAGCACCGCACGCCCCACCGCCCCGGTGCGCAGCGCCGCCTCCAGCGCCCCCAGGTCCGCGGTCGCGCCCCGGCCCACATTGAGGAACGTGGCCCCGCCCATCGCGGCGAACCGGTCCGCCCCGAAGTACCCGGCCGTCGCCCCGGTCAGCGGAAGCGCGGCGACCACCCAGCGGGCGGCCACCGGTTCGTCCGCAGCCACCACCGCGTCGAAGCCGGGCGGTACGGCGCGCGGGGTGCGGGTCACACCCACCGTCCGGACTCCGCAGGCCCGCAGCAGCCCGGCGACGGCGGAGCCGATCCGCCCGGTGCCGTGCACCGCGGCGGTCTGCCCGGCGACGAGCTCGGAGGGGATCCGGCGCCACTCGGCGCGGGCGTGCTGCGCGGCGAACTCCGGGACCGACTGGCACTCGGCCAGCACCCAGCCCAGCACGTACTGCGCGATCCGCTCGCCCATCCGGCCCACCGTCCGGGTCAGCAGCACCTCCTCGGGCCACGCCCCGGCCCCGAGCAGCGCGTCCGTACCGGCGTTCACGCTGTGGAACCAGAGCAGCCCCGCCCCGCGCGCCTCCTCGGGAAGCGAGGCGCCCACATACACCCGGGGGCCGCCGCCGCGCCGGTGCCGCGCTCCACGGGACGCCCGGCGGCCCGCGCCAGGGTGGCCGCCGCCGCGTCTCCGACCTCGGGCCCGGCCAGCAGCCGGGCCCGTGCCAGCTCGTCGGGCCGGGGCAGCGGGACGTTCACGGGATCAGGCCTCCGGGGCCAGGTGTGCCGGGAAGCCGCCGGTGGCGACCGGGCTCCACCGCTCGGGCGTGATCCGGATGATCGACTTGCCCTGCTTCACCATCGCCGCCCGGTACTCGTCCCAGTCCGGGTGCTCCCCCGAGATGTTCCGGAAGTACTCGACGAGCGGCTCGACCGAGTCCGGTGCGTCGATCACCTCGGCCGAGCCGTCGATCTGCACCCACGGGCCGTTCCACTCGTCGGACAGGACGATCACGCTGACCCGCTCGTCCCGCTTGGCGTTGCGGGTCTTGGCCCGCTCGGGGTACGTCGAGACGACGATCCGGCCCGCGTCGTCCACGCCGCAGGTGAGCGGGGAGCCCTGGGGACGGCCGTCGGACCGGGTGGTCAGCAGGATCGCCCGGTGCCGGGGCCGTACGAAGGCCAGCAAGTCGTCGAGTTCCACAGCGGTGTTGGTCGCGATGTTGGATGCCATGGCACGACCCTACGGTTGGGGGCGGTCAGACGGCCGGAAGGGCCTCGCCCTGCACGGCCTGGATGTCGAGCTTCACCCGCAGCGTCGTGCCGATCGCGGAGATGCCCGCCTGGACCACCTGGTTGTAGTTCATGGCGAAGTCCTCGCGGCGCAGCTCGGCCGTGGCGCTGAACGCGGCGCGCGTCCCGCCCCACGGGTCGGGGCCGGTGCCGAGGTAGCTGAGGCCGAGGTCGACCGGGCGCTCCACCCCGTGCAGCGCGAGCACACCGTGCACGGTCCAGCGGTCGGGGCCGGCCGGGGTCAGCCCGCCGGAGCGGTAGGTGATCTCGGGGAAGCGCTCGGTGTCGAGGAAGTCGGGCGAGCGCAGGTGCTTGTCCCGCATGCCGTTTCCGGTGTCGATGCTGGCCGCGTTGATGACCGCGTCCACCCGGGAGTTCTGCACGTCCTCCGCGATCTCGATCCGGCCGCCGAAGTCGGTGAACCGGCCGTGCACGCTGGAGATCCCCAGGTGCTGCGCGACCGCGCCCACCGAGGAGTGCGCCGGGTCCAGCGACCAGGCGCCCGGCGGCGGCAGTTCCACCCCGCCCTGGCGGGCCAGCACCACCGTGCCGGCCTCGACCCGTCCGCTCGCCGTGACGAGCGCGGTGGAGGCGGCGGGTGCGTACCCCACGGCCGTCACGATCACCGTGTACGCGCCCGCGGACAGCGGGGTGTCGGTCCGGACCGCCCCGTCCTCGTCGGCGGCGGCCCGCAGCACCTGCGTACCGGTCATGTCGGTGACCGTCACGACCGCGTGCTGGACGGCCCAGCCGTCCCGCGTGCGTACCTGTGCGCGAAGTCCCATCCCGTTTTCTCTCCTTGCTCCATGACCCGTCCGCTCACCGGACCCGGCCACTCAATGAGTCGGGCCCCGGGGCGGGGACGGCAGGCCGTCCCCTGCCTGCCGTCCCCACCGCCGGGGCCCATTTTTCCGCCGGCCGGGACAGCCTCTCCGCTCGAAGTGCCGTCCCGCCAGGGGTCTTGACTACTCGCCCGGGTGGACGAGCTCGATGTCGTGGCCGTCGACCCCGCGACCGGCCACGGTCAGGGCGCCGGCCACCGGCGGGTAGCCGGTCGCGATGACCGAGTACTCGCCCGCGTCCAGGTCGGCGAAGGCGTACGCCCCGTCCTCCCCGGTCGTCGAGGTGGCGACCACGTTGCCGGCCGCGTCGACCAGCGTGACGCGGGCGTCCGGCAGCGGGCGGCGGGCCACACCGGCCCGTACGACGCCCTGCACCAGCGCACCGGACTGCAGCGCGGCGTCGACCCGGGTGACACCCTGGCCGCCGATCTCCACGGGCAGTGCCAGCGGACGGAAGCCGGCCGCGTTGACCGCGACGGTCACCGCGCCGGGGACCAGCTCACCGAAGGTGAACTCGCCCGTCACGCCGGACTTCCCGGTGGCCAGTACGTCGCCGCGCACATCGGTCACGATGACCATGGCGCCCTCGACCGGGGTACCGGCGTCGGCCGCCCGCACGGTCCCGGCCAGGCCGCTCGTACCGGACAGCAGGATGTCGAAGGCCAGCGGCTCGTCGCCGACGACCACGGTGGACGCCTGCGGCTGGAAGCCGTCGGCGGACGCGATCAGGACGTACGAACCGGCGCCCGGGGCGTTCAGGGCGTAGCTGCCGTCGGCCTGCGCGGCGGCGATGCCGAGCTGGCGGCCGCCCAGCGAGATCAGGGTGACGGCGGCCCGCGCGACGGGCGTGCCCTCGGCTCCGCGCACCACACCGTGCACCGCAGTGCCCGGCGCGGTCACGGCCGGGGCGTCCTCCAGGGTGTCGACCGAGGTGACCCCGGCCGCTCCCTCGGAGACCAGCGCGGCCGTGCTGGACGGGACCTCGGCGAGCGCCTCGGCCTCGGCGGGTGCCGGGGCGTCGTTGCCGGCGTTGGTCCGCAGCGCGACCTCCTTGATGAAGATCGTGATCAGGAAGGCGACCAGCGCGGCCGGCGCGGCGTAGAGGAAGACGTCACCGACGCCGTGCCCGTAGGCGGCCTCCACGACCGTGCGGAAGGGCGGGGGCATCTTGTCCAGGTCGGGGATGCCCCCGCCGCCGGTGCCGCCGTGGCCCAGGGCCGCGCCCTGCGGACCGAGGTCCGCCAGGCCGTCCTTGACGTAGTGGGTGACGCGGTTCGCCATGACGGCGCCCAGGGCCGAGACCCCGATCGCACCACCGAGCGAACGGAAGAAGGTGACGACGGAGCTGGCGGAGCCGAGGTCCGACGGGGCCACCTGGTTCTGCGTGGCGAGCACCAGGTTCTGCATCATCATGCCGATGCCGAGGCCCATCACGAACATGTAGATCGCGATGTGCCAGTACGTGGTGTCGTACCGGATGGTGCCGAGCAGGCCGAGTCCGGCCGTGACCAGGAAGCCACCGCTGACCAGCCAGGCCTTCCAGCGGCCCGTCTTGGTGATGATCTGGCCCGAGACGGTCGAGGAGATGAACAGACCCGCGATCATCGGGATCGTCATCACACCGGACATCGTCGGCGACTTGCCGCGCGCCAGCTGGAAGTACTGGCTGAAGAAGACCGTGCCGGCGAACATCGCGACACCGACGAACAGCGAGGCGAGCGAGGCCAGGGTGATGGTGCGGTTGCGGAACAGCCGCAGCGGGATGATCGGCTCGCTGGCCCGCGACTCGGTGAGCACGAACAGCAGCCCGAGCACCACGGATCCGGCCAGCATCACGCCGGTCTGCCAGGACATCCAGTTGTACTTGTCACCCGCGAAGGTGACCCAGAGGAGCAGCAGGGAGACGGCGGCGCTGATGAAGAAGGCACCGGTCCAGTCGACCTTGACCTCGCGCTTGACGACCGGGAGCTTCAGGGTCTTCTGGAGCACGATCAGGGCGATGACCGCGAACGGCACACCCACGTAGAAGCACCAGCGCCAGCCCATCCAGCTGGTGTCGGTGATGACACCGCCGAGCAGCGGGCCGCCGACGGTGGCGACGGCGAAGACCGCGCCGAGGTAGCCGCTGTAGCGGCCGCGCTCGCGCGGGGCGATCATCGCGGCCATCACGATCTGGGCGAGGGCGGAGAGACCGCCGACGCCGATGCCCTGCACCACACGGCAGGCGATCAGCATGCCGCTGCTGGTCGACATACCGGCGACGATCGAGCCCGCGACATAGATGATCAGTGCTATCTGGACCAGCAGCTTCTTGCTGAACAGGTCCGACAGCTTGCCCCACAGGGGGGTGGTCGCCGTCATCGCCAGCAGCGAGGCCGTGACGACCCAGGTGTAGGCGCTCTGGCCGCCGCCGAGGTCGGAGATGATCTCCGGCAGGGCGTTGGAGACGACGGTGGACGACAGGATGGCGACGAACATGCCGAGCAGCAGCCCGGTCAACGCCTCCATGATCTGCCGGTGTGTCATCGGCGCGCCGTCGGAGGAGTCGTGTCCTCCGTGCTTGGCGTGGCCGCCCCGCACACCGGTTGGTGTGGTCGTAGCCATTTAGATCCTTCTCTTTGCTTCTGTTACACGGGTGTACGGGTGTACGAGCCGTCGTGGCTGTCGGCGTGCCGGGAGCGGCAGTCGACGCTGTGCTTCCCGGGGACGCACCCGCCGGCGCCGCGACAGGAGAAGCTGTCGCGCAGCCGGGCCAGCAACGTGTTGAGCTGTCCGACCTCTTCGTCGGACCAATCCTGAAGATGAAGGGCGAACATCTCGGTCGTCCGGCAGTTCAGATCGTCGAGTACGCCCTCGCCCGCGGGGGTCAGCCGCAGGATTCGGGAGCGTTTGTCCGCCGGGTCCGGGGACCGCTCGATCCAGCCCCGCTCCGCCACATGGGCCACATGGCGGCTGGTCACCGACATGTCCACGGCGAGGAGCTCGGCCAGCCGGCTGATCCGCATCTCACCGTGCTGGCTCAGCAGAGCCAGCACGGCGGCGGAACCGGCCGGGCACTCGGCGGGCAGGATGCGGGCGAGACCCCGTTTGACCGCCCCGATGGCGCTGAGCTGCCGGGCCAGTTCTTGGTACTGACTCCGTGCGGCCACGAGACCCCCAGACATCACCGGTCATCTTGTTGCTTAGGGCAAGCATAGAAGCTGTTGGTTGCTGCAGGCAAACGAAAAGGGGCTTGCAGAAGTAAAGGAACGCAAAAGGCTGCGTACGGTGCGAGTCAAACCCGCAGCGTCTGCGGTAGAGGAGGTACGGATGTGTCTCGCGCCACACGAGGGGCGCCCGGGGCGGCCTCCCGGCGCCCCAGGGGTTGGGCGGTAGGGACGAGTTCGCTAGGGTCCTGCGACATGGCACACAATCCCCACGCCCCGCAGGGTCCCGAGGGCACCAGTGACCCGGCAGGCAGCACCCAGATGTTCCGCGCGTTCGTCGACGAGGGCGAGCCGCGGCGCCGGCAGCAGCCCGCCGCCGTGTCCTCCGGACCGAGGACCGGACTGATCGCCGCCGTCGTCGCGGTGGTCGTCGTGCTCGGCGCGGTCGCCTGGCTCGCCTTCGGCTGATCCGCCCGCCGGTCCTCCCGTCCCCATCCGTCACTTCCAGACGGCGGTGACGTCCCGGGTCTCGACATGCATGCCCAGGGGCACCCGCCAGGTGTCCACACAGACGGTGTACGTCTTCCTCAGCGCCGCTCCCGCGCCGATCGGTCCGGGCAGCGGCGCTGACGTCTTCCGGGTCGCCCAGTCGATCCCCAGCCCGCCGATGATGTGCGTGGCGAAGGTGACGGTCCCCGAACGCACAGGCGTTCCCCCGGTATTGCGGAACTCCACGGTCACCTTCTCGCACCACCGCTCCTCGGCGGCCGCCCGCACCGGCGCCCCGACGTCGAGCACAGCGGGGCCTGCGGGGGGCGCGGAGGTGGTGGGGGCGCTGGGACTGCCGGAGCCGCCGGAGCCGCCGGAGCCACCGGAGGAACCCGAGCCACCGGACCCGCCGGTTGACCCCGAACCGCCGGATCCACCGGTTGACCCCGAACCGCCCGACCCGCCGGAACCCCCGGACCCGCCGCCCGGCCCCTTCGCGGGCGCGGAGCCGGAGCCGGAACCCGCACCGCTCGACGAGGCTCCCGGTCCCCGCCCCGGACGCGCCGCGTCCGCTCCCGCCTCACCCGAGCCGGGCGAAGGCGGGGCCGGGGAGGACGAGGGTGAACGCGAGGGCGAGGCGCCCGGGCGGCTCCCGCCGCCCCGCGCCCCGTCCAGCGGGACCAGCGTGACCTTGCCGGACGGGGCCACCGCCCCGGAGGGCGCCCCGGGGTGCTCGCCCGCCGCGCCGACGGCCGTGTAGCCGCCCGCCCCCGTATTGCCGCCACAGGCGGCCAGCGTTCCGCCCAGGCACAGGACGGCCGCCGAGGCGGCGATCACGGTGCCCCGGCGGCCGGTCCTGACGCAGGTCTGACGTCGCATCGCGCCAGTGTGGCTGACGGACCGTCAATTCGGAACCCACGCGCGGCTGTGCGCGGGTCAGTCGGCGATGAGCCCTTCCCTGAGCTGGGCGAGCGTGCGCGTCAGCAGGCGCGAGACGTGCATCTGCGAGATGCCGACCTCCTCGCCGATCTGCGACTGGGTCATGTTGGCGAAGAACCGCAGCATGATGATCTGGCGCTCGCGCGGCGGGAGTTTGGCCAGCAGCGGCTTGAGCGACTCGCGGTACTCGACGCCCTCCAGCGCCGCGTCCTCGTAGCCCAGCCGGTCCGCGAGCGAACCCTCGCCGCCGTCGTCCTCGGGGGAGGGGGAGTCCAGCGAAGAGGCCGTGTAGGCGTTGCCGACGGCCAGACCGTCGACGACGTCCTCCTCGGAGACCCCGAGCGCCTTGGCCAGCTCCGGCACGGTCGGCGAGCGGTCCAGCTTCTGGGCGAGCTCGTCGCTGGTCTTGGTGAGGGCGAGCCGCAGCTCCTGGAGCCGGCGCGGCACCCGCACCGACCACGAGGTGTCGCGGAAGAAGCGCTTGATCTCCCCGACGACGGTGGGCATCGCGAACGTCGGGAACTCCACGCCGCGTTCGCAGTCGAAGCGGTCGATCGCCTTGATCAGGCCGATCGTGCCCACCTGGACGATGTCCTCCATGGGTTCGTTACGGCTGCGGAACCGCGCCGCGGCGTAGCGCACGAGCGGGAGGTTGAGCTCGATGAGTGTGTCCCGTACGTAGGCACGCTCCGGGCTGTCGGTTCCCTCGGGGCCCGGAGCGGGGCCCAGTGCGGCGAGCCGCAGGAACAGCGAGCGGGACAGCGTACGGGTGTCGATGGCTTCCGGCGAGCTGGTGAGCACAACGGGTGCGGGAGCGCTCTTCGTGAGCGTGAGCACCTTCGAGCTGCCCTGTTCTGCGGACATGCCACCCCCTTGAGGTCGCGGACGGTCGCGGTGGCCGCGACCATCGGAGGAACGCTGCCTCCACCTGAATACCGGAGGGGAGGCTGCGGCAAACGCGGTTCCCGCAGAATGTCACATGTCGGCAACACGCTGTAGTGACATGTCGACAAGTCAAGGGGGAGTCTGCGCAGTTAACAAGGGGTGTGCGGCTTTTGGCCCGCGCCCGGCGCCCCGAGTGCGGTCTACCCGTTTCGGTTACGCCTCGATCCTGTTTGCGGATCGCAGTCGGGCGAAACTTCGGGCCAGGAGCCTTGACACATGCATCTGGGAGACACCCAGTTCGGCGCTGATCTGGGACTGCGTCAGATTGCTGTAGTACCGCAGCAGCAGAATCCGCTGCTCGCGCTCGGGCAGCTGGACGAGCAGATGACGGACCAGATCGCGGTGTTCGACGCCGGCCAGGGCCGGGTCCTCGTAGCCGAGCCGGTCCAGGAGGCCGGGCAGCCCGTCGCCCTCCTGGGCGGCCTCCAGCGAGGTCGCGTGGTAGGAGCGCCCCGCCTCGATGCAGGCGAGCACCTCCTCCTCGGAGATCTTCAGCCGCTCGGCGATCTCCGCGGTGGTGGGGGAGCGGCCGTGAGCGGTCGTCAGGTCCTCGGTGGCGCCGGTGACCTGGACCCACAGCTCGTGCAGCCGGCGGGGCACATGGACGGTGCGCACGTTGTCGCGGAAGTACCGCTTGATCTCGCCGACCACGGTCGGCATGGCGAAGGTGGGGAACTGGACGCCGCGTTCGGGGTCGAACCGGTCGATCGCGTTGATGAGGCCGATCGTGCCGACCTGGACGACGTCCTCCATCGGCTCGTTGCGGCTGCGGAAGCGGGCGGCGGCGTACCGCACGAGAGGCAGGTTCGCCTCGATCAGGGCGGCCCGTACCCGCCCGTGCTCCGCCGTGCCCGGCTCCAGCCCCTTGAGCTGTCCGAAGAGCACCTGGGTGAGCGCCCTGGTGTCCGCGCCCCGGGTCCTGGCGGGCGTGACCGTGTCGTCGGGTGTCTCGGTCTGGATCACCTGCGCCGAGGGCGCCGGGCGGGCGCCCTGCGCGGTCTGGGGAGGCACTTGAGGCGCTGTACTGGCCGGCACGGTGACGCCACCCCTCTGCGGTCAACTTCGGTCAACTCATCCGTCAAAAGCGGTCATAGCATCACAAGACATGACCACTATGTGCAAGCACCCCATAGCGCCGTGTTGACCTCGACATGGTTTAAACACAAAGAAAAGCCCCTCACCGCCGTGGTGAGGGGCTCGCAGGGCCGAAGGCGTCAGAACGGGTAGTCGGCGATCACCCAGGTGGCGAACTCGCGCCACTGACCGGCGGCCGCCTGATGGGCCGGATGCTCGATGTAACTCTTGAGCGCCGCCTCGTCCGCGACCGCGGAGTTGATGGCGAAGTCGTAGGCGATCGGCCGGTCGGTGATGTTCCAGGCGCACTCCCAGAACTCCAGCTCCGGGATCGTGCCGCCCAGCTCCCGGAAGGCGGCGGCGCCCGCGACGACGCGCGGATCGTCCCGCTGTACGCCCTCGTTCAGCTTGAACAGGACCAGATGGCGGATCATGCGGTACTCCTAGTTCACCAGCTCGGACATGAAGTCGCCCACGCCCTGTGCGGCACTCGAAATGCCCTCGAACCCTACCTGGACGAGATCGGCGGCCCGGGCCGGGGACGTGATGATCGTGTAGAGCACGAAGACGACTATCACGTAGAGAGCGATCTTCTTCGCTTGCACCATCAGCCCCTGACTCCCCTTCGATCCCCTGTGCGGTCGGGCGAGTCTATCCGCACGGATGGCCGTATCCCCCTGTGGTTTCCGATCACTCATCAGGTCTTTAAGGACCAAGGGCCCGGCGATCAAGGCCCTTTGCCCGCCCTCGTGGCTTCTGCGGCGCGGCAGCATGGGAGGTGAGCCCGGCGGATGTGGCAGGAATCCGCAGGGCGAGGAACGGGACCTCTCTGTGGGGTCCGCACTGCGGCCTCCCCCGATCGCGGCGCGGACCGGAGGACCTGTTCTCATCGGGGGAAGCGGCTTGTCCCCCCGATGCCGCTTCCCCCGACCTGATCGAGAAGGCGGAACCACGAAGGGCCCGACGCTGTACGTCGGGCCCTTCGTTCAAGAGCGGTAGCGGTGGGATTTGAACCCACGGTGACGGGTTACGCCACACTCGCTTTCGAGGCGAGCTCCTTCGGCCGCTCGGACACGCTACCGAGAGAGAGCTTAGACCATCTCGGCCGTCCGTCGAAATCCGATTCCGCGCGGTGCCCCGCGGACGGCGGGAGGCCAGGTCAGCGGTGGCGGAAGAAGCTGGTCAGCCGGGCCGCGCAGTCGGCCTCCAGGACCCCGTGGATCACCTCGGGGCGGTGGTTGAGGCGCCGGTCGCGCACGACGTCCCACAGCGAGCCGGCCGCTCCGGCCTTCTCGTCGCGGGCCCCGTAGACCACCCGGTCCACGCGGGACTGCACCAGGGCGCCCGCACACATCGTGCAGGGCTCCAGCGTGACCACCAGGGTGCAGCCGGACAGCCGCCAGGCACCGAGCGCCGCAGCGGCCCGGCGGAGCGCGAGGATCTCGGCGTGCGCGGTCGGGTCGCCGGCCGCCTCGCGTTCGTTGTGGCCCGTGGCGAGCAGGGTGCCGTCCGGGGCGAGGACGACGGCGCCGACCGGCACATCGCCGGCCGCCGCCGCACGGTCGGCCTCGTCCAGGGCGCGGCGCATGGGCGCCCGCCACGGGTCTCGTAGGGGATCGGTCGGGGGGCGAGGCGCTGAGGGCGGGTCGAGCGGGTGCGGTGCTTCGGTCACCCGCGGACCCTAACGGACGGTCTCCAGGACCTCGGCCGCTCCCAGCGCCTCCGCGATCTCGGCCAGGGCGTCCGTGCGCAGCATCAGCAGCTCCGCCTCGGCCAGGCCGAGGTCGGACAGCACCCCGGTCTCGCCGAGCGGCCCGGCCGGCACGGCGTCGGCGTCCGCCTCGTCGTCGGTGGTGTCGTTGTTGTTGTCGGGGGTGTCCGGATCGCCGTCCTCCGTGCCGTCGAGGCCGACGAGCTCCTCGAGGGCGGCGATCGTGTCCTCGGCCCCGGGTTCGCGGCCGAGCAGTTCATCGGTGAGCAGGATCTCCCCGTACGAGGAACGGGCGGCGGCGGCGGCGTCCGAGACGAAGATTCGGGGGTCCTCCTCGCCGTCCACGCGGACGACGCCGAACCAGGCGTCCTCCTGCTCGATGAATACGAGCACCGTGTCCTCGTCAACCGAGGCCTCACGGGCCAGATCCGTCAGGTCCGACAGGGTCTCCACATCGTCGAGCTCCGTGTCGCTCGCTTCCCACCCGTCTTCGGTGCGCGCGAGCAGTGCGGCGAAGTACACCGTGACTCTCCCACTGGTTTAGGGCCTAGGTGTGGTCCGGCGGGTGGCCAGTCGATGGTCCGGCTGCCCCTGCGTCCCGCCCATCGGAATCGTGGCAGAAACGAGGGCTCCGCGAGAGCAGTTCGGCCGTTGAGTCGGCCATCAGTTCTCTCCGACCCCGCCACCCGGGGGTTCTTCCGCAGGCCGGAGGGCTACCAGCGAAACGTCCTCATCCGCATGGCCTGGCGCATTCGGGCGGCCTTGACACGGCGCGGCTGGACCCGGTCGCGGAGCGCCTTGGCCTCGTGAAGTTCGCGGAGGAACTGGGCGCGGCGCCGCCGGCGCTGCGCGTCGGTCTCCTCCGCGTCCTGCGGGTCCGTCCCGTCCCGCTGCTGCTTCGCCCCGTCCGGCATCGGCTCGTCACCCCCAGGCTGGGTCCGTATGCCACCACCTTCCCCCCGAACGTGTGGTTGATGCCAGCGCATGGGTGCGGGAGGCGCGGCTACTGTGGGTGTCATGCGGATCCACGTCGTCGACCACCCGCTGGTCGCGCACAAACTCACCACCCTGCGCGACAAGCGCACCGACTCCCCGACCTTCCGGCGCCTCGCCGACGAGCTGGTGACCCTGCTCGCGTACGAGGCCACCCGCGATGTGCGCACCGAGCAGGTCGACATCGAGACCCCGGTGACACCCACCACCGGTGTGAAGCTGTCGCACCCCCGGCCCCTCGTCGTCCCCATCCTGCGGGCCGGCCTCGGCATGCTCGACGGCATGGTGCGGCTGCTGCCGACCGCCGAGGTGGGCTTCCTGGGCATGATCCGCGACGAGGAGACGCTCCAGGCGTCCACGTACGCGAGCCGGATGCCCGAGGACCTCTCCGGCCGCCAGGTCTATGTCCTGGACCCCATGCTGGCCACCGGCGGCACGCTGGTCGCCGCCATCCAGGAGCTGATCAAGCGCGGCGCGGACGATGTCACCGCCGTCGTGCTCCTCGCGGCGCCCGAGGGCGTCGAGGTGATGGAGCGCGAGCTGGCCGGGACGCCGGTCACGGTCGTCACCGCCTCGGTCGACGAGCGGCTCAACGAGCACGGCTACATCGTCCCGGGCCTCGGTGACGCCGGCGACCGGATGTACGGCACCGCCGACTAGGACACGACGCGCCGCCCCCGGCGCCCCTCCCCGACCGGAAGCCGGCAGGACTCAGGGCTTCCGGCAGGACTTCAGCAGGAGGACGGTGCCGGGGCCGGCGCGGTCAGCGCGGTCAGGGCGTCGGCGGCTGCCTTCGGCTTGCTGAACGCCCTGAACTTCGTGCCGATGATCAGATCGACCTCCGCGCTCTTGCGGGCGTCGGTCTTCGTCGCGGCCCCCGGCAGCTGGGTGCCGAGCACGGGGAACGTGCCGTTGACGGCGGCCGGGGCCCCCAGCAGCAGCCCGGTCCCCGGGACCTTCTTGTCGTACGCGGCGGTGGCGTTGCCCACCTTGCCGATCGTGAAGCCGCGCTTCTTCAGCTCGTCGGCGGCCGCCTTGGCGAGACCGCTGCGCGGCGTCGCGTTGTAGACGTTGACCGTGATCTTCGCGGGCTTCGGCAGCACCTTCGCGGGCGCGGACGGCTTCGCGGACGGGCAGTCCGCGCGGTCGGCGGCACTGGCCTTCTTGTCACCGCCCGTGAAGACGTCGATGAGCTGCAGCGTGCCCCAGCCGGCCAGCCCGAGGGCGACCACGGAGGCGATGGCCGTGAGGACGAGTTTGCCGCGGCGGCGGGGGCGTCGCATACGTGGGTACTTGTCACCCGTGATGCGGTACTTTCCGCCCATGCCGGGGGGAGTGAGCATGCTCATGGGCGCAGCGTAGTGCGACCCGGTGATGATGCCTATTTAATGATCGGCGGATCGCACCCGTCCGGGTGGTAAAGCACCCGAACGCCCCCCGCCGGAGGCCGTGTCGGGCCCTGTGCGCGGCGTCTCAGCCGAGTTCGAGCACGCGGGCGTGCAGCACCTGGCGCTGCTGGAGCGCGGCGCGGACCGCGCGGTGCAGCCCGTCCTCCAGATAGAGGTCGCCCTGCCACTTCACGACGTGCGCGAACAGGTCGCCGTAGAACGTGGAGTCCTCGGCGAGGAGGGTTTCGAGGTCCAGCTGGCCCTTGGTGGTGACGAGCTGGTCGAGGCGGACCGGGCGCGGCGCGACATCCGCCCACTGCCGGGTGCTTTCCCGGCCGTGGTCGGGATAAGGCCGCCCATTTCCGATGCGCTTGAAGATCACACGGAAAGCCTACCGGTCAAGAGCCTCCGGGCGCAGCCATGGGGTGGGACTGCGGTGCCGGTGGCGACGGCATATAGGCGTGCATTCCGGAATTGGGGCCGCGCCGCACGGATGTTGCGCACAGGCTGTGGACGGCGAGCCGGCTCACTTCCCCTTGGCCGCCGCCTTGGCGCCCTTCGCGGCGGCCTTGGCCTCCTGCTTGTACGCGCGCACCTCGGCGAGCGACTCGGGCCCGGTGATGTCGGCGACCGAGCGGTGCGAGCCCGCCTCGCCGTACGAGCCCGCCGCCTCCCGCCAGCCCGGCGGCCGGACGCCGAACTGCTTGCCCAGCAGCGCCAGGAAGATCTGCGCCTTCTGCGTACCGAACCCGGGCAGGGCGTTCAGCCGTTTGCGCAGCTCGGCCCCGGTGGCGGCGTCGCGCCATACCGCGCTCGCGTCGCCGTCGTACTGCGCCACCAGGTACTGGCACAGCTGCTGCACCCGCTTGGCCATCGAGCCCGGGTAGCGGTGCAGCGCGGGTTTGTCGGTGAACAGGGCGGTGAACGCCTCGGGGTCGTACGAGGCGATCTCATGGGCGTCCAGATCGTCCCCGCCCATCCGCCGCGCCAGGGTGTACGGGCCGGAGAAGGCCCACTCCATCGGCACCTGCTGATCCAGCAGCATGCCCACCAGGGCGGCGAGCGGGCTGCGGGCGAGAAGCGCGTCCGCCTCCGGCTGCTGGGCGATCCGGAGGGTGAGGTCTCGGCCTTCGTCGCTCTTGGTCATGGCCCCGATCATCGCGAGCCGGGGGTGCCACGGCCAGCACAACCACGGCCGGGTGAGCGGTTTGCAGCCGTTTGCCGGTGTCGGGCGCTCACGTCCGGCCGGGGCGCGGCAGTTTGTCAGGGTTGGCGACGTTGTAGATGTCGCTGACCTGTTCGCCGTCCGGCGTCAGGTCGAGGACCATCACGGCGAACGGGGTGTCGCCGCTGAACAGCACTGCGGCGGGATCGCCGTTGACCTGCCGGTAGGAGACCTCCAGGCCGTCGCGGTGGGCGGCGCGGTTGATCAGGAGCCGGGCGACGTTGTCGCGGCCGTGCACCGTGCGCGGGCTCGCGGCCCGCGTCTTGCCGCCGCCGTCGGCCCACAGCGTGACGTCGGGGGCGAGGAGGCGCATCAGGGCGGCCATGTCCCCGCCGAACACGGCGGCCAGGAAGTGTTCCGTCACCTGCCGGTGGAGCAGCGGATCGGGGCGGTAGCGGGGCCGGCGGGCCTGGACGTGCTCGCGGGCGCGGTGGGCGAGCTGGCGGACGGCGGCGGCGCTGCGGCCCAGGATCTCCGCCGTCTCGGTGTGCGCGTAGCCGAAGACCTCGTGCAGGACGAAGACCGCACGCTCCAGCGGCGTCAGGGTCTCCAGCACGACCAGCATCGCCATCGACACGGACTCCGAGCGCTCCGCCCGCTCGGCGGTCTCGTCGGCGGGCGGCGGCGGGGTCTCGGCGCCGGCGACGAGCGGTTCCGGCAGCCATGTACCGACATAGGTCTCCCGGCGGCGGCTGATGGCGTCCCGCCGGGAGATCGCCTTGTTCACGGCGATCCGTACGAGGTAGGCGCGCGGGC
The DNA here is from genome assembly GCF_031844705.1 of Streptomyces sp. ITFR-16. Classification (NCBI taxonomy): domain Bacteria; kingdom Bacillati; phylum Actinomycetota; class Actinomycetes; order Kitasatosporales; family Streptomycetaceae; genus Streptomyces; species Streptomyces sp. ITFR-16. The sequence goes on along the minus strand of NZ_CP134609.1, from coordinate 3,819,776 downwards.
TCTCGATCCGGTCGGCGCCGGGCGCCTCGTTCCTGGCCGTCCAGGCGAGCCACGTCTCCTGGAGGACGTCCTCGGTGTCGGAGACGCTGCCGAGCATGTTGTAGACGAGCGAGAACAGCAGTTCGCGGTGGACGACGAACACCTCGGTGGTGGGGCCGGTGCCGGTGCCGGGGCCTTGCTCGGACATCTGGTGCCTCCTGTCGCGGTCCCACCCTGAGAGCGCTGCCGGGGCAGGAGTGTGACATCGGGGTGCGTACGGGGGCCGTCAGCCGCCGGTGCCCCCGTCGAGGCGGTCCGCGCGGCCGTGCAGATAGCGGGCCTCCGGGATGCTCAGGGTCGCGGCGGCCGCCGCGCGGTAGGCGGCGCGGGCGGCCTCGGTGTCCCCGGCCCGTTCCAGCAGATGGGCGCGGACGGCGGCCAGCCGGTAGTGGCCCGCCAGCCGGTCCGCGAGCGTGTCGGCCTCGGCGAGCCCGGCACGCGGCCCGTGGACCATGGCGACGGCGACGGCCCGGCCCAGTGCGGCCATGGGCTCGGGCGCGATCCGCAGGAGCTCGTCGTAGAGCGCCAGGATCTGCGGCCAGTCGGTGTCCTCGGCGCGGTCCGCCTCGTCGTGCAGCGCCGCGATGGCCGCCTGCACCTGGTAGGGCCCGGCGGGGCCCTCGCCGAGCGCCTCCTCGACCAGGGCGGTCCCCTCGGCGACGGCGCTCCGGTCCCACAGGTCCCGGTCCTGTTCGTCGAGCGGGATCAGCTCGCCGTGCGGCCCGGTGCGGGCGGGGGTGCGGGCGTCGGTGAGCAGCATCAGCGCCAGGAGCCCGGTCACCGCGCCGTCCCGGGGCAGCAGCCGGCGCACCGAACGGGTCAGCCGGATCGCCTCCCGGGCCGGCCCCGCGCGGTGCAGGGCCTGGCCGGAGGTGGCGGTGTAGCCCTCGTTGAAGATCAGGTAGAGCACCTGGAGCACGGCACGCAGCCGCGCGTCCCGGTCGGCGGGCCCGGGCTGGACGAAGGCGGTCCCCCGCACTTTCCGCTTCGCCCGGCTGATCCGCTGCGCCATCGTCGCCTCGGGCACCAGATGGGCGCGGGCGATCTCGGCCGTGGTCAGCCCGCCGACCGCCCGCAGCGTGAGCGCGATCTGCGCGGCCGGGGCCAGCTCGGGGTGGCAGCACAGGAAGAGCAGGGTGAGCGTGTCGTCCTCGGACGGCGCCCGGTCCCCGCCCGGCGCGGCTTCGTCGGGCGGCGGCGCGGTGAAGGCGTCCCGGGGCGTGAGCGCCGCCGCCTCCTCGCGGGCGCGCCGGGCGTCGTCGCCGCGCAGCCGGTCCACGAGCCGCCGGGAGGCCACCCGGATCAGCCAGCCGCGCGGATTGTCCGGCACCCCCTGCACCGGCCACTGCCGGGCGGCGGCGATCAGGGCCTCCTGCACCGCGTCCTCGGCCGGATCGAAGTGCCCGTACCGGCGTACCAGCGCGCCGAGGACCTGCGGGGCGTGCAGCCGCAGCAGGTCCTCGACCTCGGTCGTACGGGTCACGCGTCCCCTCTCACACATCGCCTCCGCCGCCGTCGATGGGCCGGATGGCGACCGGCCGGACGGGCGCACCGGCGGGCGCCGGGCAGGTCGCGATGCGCGCGGCGATCTCCGTGACCCGCTCCAGGCTCTCGCATTCGAGCACCCAGAACCCGGCGAGCAGCTCCTTGGTCTCACCGTAGGGCCCGTCGGTGATCACCGGCCGGCCGTCCTCGCCGGTGTGCACGAACCGGGTACGGGCGGGCTCGGCCAGCCCGTACCCGCTGATGAACTCACCGCTCTCGGCGAGATCGTCGTTCACCGCGCCCATGAACGCGAACATGGCCTGCACATCCGCCTCGCTCCAGCCCGGATTGCCCTCGCTGCCCTTGCCACGCATGGCCTCGTAGTCGGTCTGCGAGCCCTGCACCATCACCAGGTACTTCATGATTCCGCTCCCTCGGTGTCCCGGCCGCCCCGTGCGGGCGGCTCTCACAGGGGACGTCGGAGCGGGGCGGGGGTTCTCGACATCGCGCCGAAGAAATCTTCCGGAGACCGCAAGATGTCCCGCAACGGCCGAGGCGCGTCGGGCGTACGAGGTGCGGGTCGTGCTGGGCGTACGGGTCGTGCTCAGGCGTTCACCGGCGCGGGCGCCCGCGAGGCCACCGGCTCCGCATCCCGCTCCGGCGCCACGGACCGCCGCACCGGGCGGCGGTCGCCCTGCGGCAGACAGGCGATGACATGGGTGTGGAACCGCCCCACGGCGTCGTCGACACTGCGGATGAAGCCGGAATCGGCGTTGCCGCGCGAGGCGCCCATGCCCTTGAAGAGGGAGAGCCGGAACCCGGTGATGGGGCTGCCGTCCCGGGGCAGCACGTCGCCCGGTTCGGGACGCAGCCGCTCCAGGGTGCCGCGCGGGCCGCTGTGCCCCTCGACGAGCGTCTCGACATGGAGATCGGCGGGAGCCTCCGCCAGCTGCCGCATCAGCCGCTTGGCCGAGGTCAGCGGGTACGCGCCCTCCGGCACGGGGATCTCCACCGAGGTGCGCAGCTTCCCGGTGCGCAGGTCGGCGACGATCGTGATGATGCCGGGGGAGCCGTCGACCCGGAGTTCCGCGGCGAGCCGCCCCTCCTCGCAGAGCCGGTCGGCGAGCGCCTCCCGCCGTGCGCGGGGTGTGGTGCCGCGCGGGGTGCGCTGGACGGGCAGCGCCTTCTGGCCCAGCTCACCGCCGAGCCGCAGACAGACCTGCCGGATCAGCCGCTCCCAGCTCTCGACGACCTCGACGGCGCGCGGGTCGCCCTGGCTGAGGGTCTCCGTGTCGATGCCGTTGCGCACGGGAACCCAGGAGGGGCCCATGTTCTGGAAGCCGTGGCAGCCGGAGTTCTCGTGCTGGAGGTAGTGCACCAGCTCCTGGAGCAGCCAGGCGTGGGCGGCGTTGCCGACCCCCTCGTGCCGGATCAGCATGTGCGCCTGGTGGGCCACCTCGGCCCAGGAGAGGTGCCGCAGGGCGACCTTGTGCTTGCGCCGCCCGTCGGCCTTGACCTTGACGAGCGGACTGCCCTCCAGCGCGACGTCGTTGGAGAGCGTGATCACGGCCTCGTAGCCCCGGCGGGCGGCGATGTCCATGTAGTTCTGGACCTGCTCGGACTTCAGCCCGTTCCCGTTCGTCTTCGTCTCGACGAGCGCGGTCCACAGCTTCCCGGCCCGCTCCACCCGGATCACCCCGTCCGGCCGCTTGGGGGTGTCGCCGTGCGGCAGTGAGACCTCGGTGAAGGTCTGCATGCGCCCGGCCGGGGCCCCGAAGCCTGCCGTCAGCCGGCGCCCGAACTCCGGCACCTGCGCCATGACCGACAGCAGGACGGAGGTCGCCCGCACCTCCCGCTCCCGGTCGCTCTTGAGCGTCGGCGCGGGGAACAGCCGGGCGGCCCGCCACGCGTCGTTCTCGGCGAGCGACTTCTTCTCGACGGCCGGGAGCGTCACCTTCTTCTTGACGGTCCGGGGCCGCCGGGCGCGCCGGGCGGGTGCGGCGGCCCCGGCGGCGGGCGTCTCGGGAACGGCCTGCGCGGGGACGGGAACGGGAGCGGCGCCCGCCTCGACAACGACGCCGGGGATCTCCCCCTCGCTCTCCCCCTCCCCCTCTCCCTCGTCGTCGACATCGATACCGAAGTCGGTGGCGAGGCCCGCGAGGCCGGTCTCGTATCCCTGGCCGATGGCCCGGTACTTCCACTCCGTACCGCGCCGGTACAGCTCACCGAAGATGAACGCGCTCTCGACCGAGGCATCGGCGATGGAGAACCCGAGCAGGACCTCGCCGGAGCGGTCGGCGACGGTCATCCGGAGGTCGTCGAGCTCACCGAAGCGGGAGCCGCCGTACCGGCTCGCGGCCACCACGAGGCGCTCGACGTCGGCGGGCACGGCGGTCAGATCGAGGCTGATGCGGTCCTCGCTGCCGCTGTCCGTGGGCGTCTTGCCGAGCAGCTGCACGCTGCCGTCGGCCGCGGCGGGGTTGTTGTAGTAGAAGAAGTCGGCGTCGCTGCGGACCTTGCCGCCGCTGTCCAGCAGCAGTACGGACACATCCGCGTCGCCGTCCCCGGCGGTACTGCTCCAGCTCAGACTGGCGACGACCGATCCGGCATCGTCGCTCAGTTCCGCAAGCCCGACGTTGGCGCCCTTGGTCATCTCACGCATGCGGTCCCCCAGACGCGCGGCCGCGTCGGGTCCCGCCCAGGCAACGGCAGCAAGTTGTTCCGTGACACAGCGCGACCCGCTGTACACGAGGAGAACGGTAGCGCTCGAATGGAGTACACGTGAAGGAATCGTGAAGTCCGGATGTGCCCTGCACGGATCCGCCCCGGACGGCCCGTCAGGCCGCCCGCCCCAGGACGTACCCTGCCGCGAGCGGACGGCACGACAAGAGGGGGGACCGGCCATGGCGTTCGGCAGGAGCAGGAGGCCGCAGGAGCCACCGGTGGAGCAGGTGGCGTGGCCGGACGTCCGCAGGTTCCTCATCAGCGACGTGGAACGCCCCGCGACGCCCAAGCGCAAGGCGATAGGCTGGGGGCAGCGCGCGGTACGCGTCCCCAAGGGCGGCCGCGACCACCGGATCAACGCCCCGTGCGCGTACTTCGCCTCCGCAGGCACCCCGTCCCCCGGCCCCTCCGCCCCCGCACTCACCCTGTACGAGGACCCGGAGGCGCGACGCCTGCTCTGCTACGTCGAAGCCGCCCGGGAGACGGACGGGGAGCGGCACCACGTGGTGCGCGACGGCCGGGGCGAGGTGGTGGGCACGCTGCGCCGGATCCCACCCAGGCGCCCCTTCCGGCACACCTGGCGCATCGACCAGCCGGGCCGCCCGGAGATCGTCGGCCGCAATGAGTGGGCGGCCGGCGGCTCCCCGGCGGAGGCCGCCGGCCGGGTGGCCGTGAAGGCCGCGCTCGGGGTGGTGGGGGCGGTGCTGGACCTCGGCGGAGGGCGGCGACCAGCCGTCGAAGCCGCGCACGCTGGAGTGGACGGCGGACGGGGCGGTGGTCATGGTGTCGGAGGGCAGCAAGGAGATCAGGGTGAAGGCGGACTGGCTGGACCGCCGGCTGGCCTTCGCGTTCGCGCTCGTGGGAGACCGCTGAAGCCCTGTGCCCCGGGCGGACGGGGCGAATATTCCGGATCGGAAGGGGCGTGAGGATTGCTACCGTCGTTTCCACCACCCGCAACCCCGCGATGTCACCGACCCACGCGGCAACGCACGGCCCCACCACCTCGCCGGACCAAGAAGGATCTCCCTGATGCATGATGCCCGCGCCCTGATCGACATGGGTGCCGAAGCGGTACGTCGGCTCGCTCGTCGCGGTTACGCTCTGGACCTGTCCGCGCTGGAGGACCTCCAGTCCCGGCGCAACCAGAACATCCGCTCGGCCGACGAGCTGCGGGCCGAGTCCAAGCGGGTGGCGGGCGAGGTCCAGCAGACGGCGAAGGCCGGCGGTGACATCTCCAAGCTGAAGGAGCGGGCCCGCGAGCTGAAGGACGAGATCCGGGCGATCGAGGCCGGTCAGGAGCAGGTTCAGGAACAGCTGCGCGACCTCCTGCTCAGCATCCCGAACCTGCCGGACGACACGGCCCCGGACGGCACCACCGACGCGGACGCGGTCGAGGTCAGGCGCGTGGGCACGCCGCCCGTGTTCTCCTTCGAGCCGAAGGACCACGTCGACCTGGGCGAGGCGACGGGCATCCTCGACTTCGCCCGTGCGACGAAGCTGTCGGGCCCGCGCTTCGCGGTCTCCCGGGGCGCGGGAGCCGCACTGGAACGCGCCCTGGCGACGCTCTTCCTCGACCTGCACACCCGTCGGCACGGGTACGTCGAGTACGCGGTCCCGTACCTGGTCACCCGCAAGACGATGACCGGGACGGGCCAGCTCCCCAAGTTCGAGGAAGACCTCTTCAAGACGGGCGTCGCGGACCGCGAGCTCTTCCTGATCCCCACGGCCGAGGTCCCGCTGACGAACCTGTACGCCGACGAGATCATCCCGCCCGCCGAACTGCCCCTGGCCCTCACGGCGCACACCCCGTGCTTCCGCTCCGAGGCGGGTTCGTACGGCCGGGACACCCGGGGCCTGATCCGCCAGCACCAGTTCTCCAAGGTGGAGATGGTCCAGATCGTCGACCCGGCGACCGCGGACGCCGCGCTGGAGACGATGGTGGCCCACGCCGAGGCCTGCCTGAAGGAACTTGGCCTCGCCTACCGCGTGGTCAAGCTGGCGGCCGGCGACACGGGCTTCTCCGCCCGGCTCACGTACGACATCGAGGTCTGGATCCCGAGCCAGGACACGTACCGCGAGATCTCCTCGATCTCCAACTTCGGCACGTTCCAGGCCCGCCGCGCCAACATCCGCACCCGGGGCGAGGACGGCAAGCCCAAGCTCGTCGCCACCCTCAACGGCTCCGGCCTCCCCATCGGCCGCACCCTGGCCGCCCTCCTGGAACAGTCCCAACAGGAAGACGGCTCCCTCCTCCTCCCCGACGCCCTGACCCCGTACCTGGGCTTCCACCGCATCACGGCGGACGGCACACCGGAGGCGTAGGCATCACCGCTCAGCCGAGGGCCCCGCAGTGTGCTGCGGGGCCCTCGGCGTTGCTCACACCCCAACACTGCTCCGCCTAGCGCCTCTTACGGATCGCGCGCTTCCTCGCCTTGGCTTCCTTCTCCTTGCGCTGCGCGACGCCGTAGGCCGACCAGGGCCCCTGATGCTTCGCGCAACGAGAGGTGCCGACCACGGCGAGGTTCCGGCACGCCTTTCCCGCTTTGGTGGGTGCGCCACACCTGGACTGAGATGCCACTTCATACCCCCTACCAAGAGGCCAGGTAACTCCAGACCTCATCGAGGGTTCCATGCGGCATGTGGCGTGGGGAGGCGTACGCGCGACGCATCGAAGCACGCTTCGAGCCGCAGCTCTCACCGTGGGAGCCGTGCCGCTACCCCTATCCCGTACGGCAGACCGGACACCGGTGCCTACGCAGGTACCGCGAAGCCGGTACAGAGCAGGCGGATGCTCCGGGTGAACTTCTCGTCCTGGCTCAGGCGTGGTGTCGACGGGCTCATGAGCAAGGGGAACCGCTCGCACAGTTCGGCGTAGCGCTCGGCGGTGACGGCGGGTGGCGTGGCGGGCTGGTTCTGTTCCTGGAGCACGAAGCCGGTGACGTGGCTGAGCAGGGTGTCGGCGGCGACGGCGCAGTGGTCGGCGGGCAGGCCGGCGTCGAGGAGGGTGCGCAGCAGGCGTTCCATCAGGGAGAGCGCGCCGGTGCTGAGCGTGCCGGGGCTCTCGGCGAGGAGCTGGGCGCCGCCCGGGTGCTGCTTGATGCTCAGGCGCAGCGCGGCGGCCTGGGCCGCGATGTGGTCCTGCCAGGGGGCGGCGGGCGGTAGCGCGGCGAGGGCTTCGGTGCCGGCGTCGTAGGCGCGGCGGCAGACCTGGTCGGCCATCAGGTTGAGCAGTTCGTCCTTCCCGCGCACGTGGTAGTAGAGGCTGCCCGCGTGGGTGTCCAGGCGGTCGGCGACCTGACGCATGGACAGATTCTGGTAGCCGACCTCGGCGAAGACGGCCATGCCCGCATCGACGATGCGCTCCTTGGTGAGCTTCATGCCGCCCACCGTACAAGATTTTCCAACACCGTTCGAAAGCTGTGCTAGCTTTGCGTCGTCAGGTTTTCGAACGGTGTTGGAAAATGCCGCGACGGGGGGAGGGCCAGGCCATGGAGGCGATCGTCTTCAACGTGACCACGGCAGCGCTGATGGTCATGATGGTCAACTGCGGGCTCGGTGCGGTCGGCCGCGACACCCTGCGCGCACGGCCGTTGCCCCGGGCGGCGATCGCGCTGACCGCGATCGCCGTCGGCGGTGTCCTGCTCCAGCTGGTCTGGTCCGGCGCCATGGACGCGCTGGACGCCGACCCGGCCAAGTCCGGCTGGTGGCGCGAGTTCACCTCGGTGTTCATGCAGAACGGCGGCTTCTTCGGCGGCCTCTGGAACCTGCTCACCCTGGCCGCCGTCGCCGCGCTCGCCCAGTGGTACTGGGGCGGCCCGCTCACCCTGGCGTTCTTCCTCGCCGGCATTCTGCTGCCCGCCCGCATCGACGCCCTGCTCGGCCTGGGCGAGGGCCCCAGTACCGACCCACGCAACTTCGCCGGCAGCTCCGGCGCCACCTACTTCCTCGGCGCCACCCTCGCCCTCGCCTTCCTCACCCGCACCCGCCTGCCCAAGGAGATCGCCCTGGCGGCCGGCGTCCCGGCACTCGGCCTCGCGATGTGGCTCACCCAGGACAACGGCCACGGCCTGGTCGCCGCCTACGGCTTCGCCCTCGGCGCTGCGGCGTGGACCGTCCGCCGCCGCTGGGCCCCCCCAATTACCTTTTTGGTGGTCCCGCAATGGGGCTCCCGGCCTTCGGGCCCGGCATGACTTCCCCCCCTTGTTAACCATGATCCGGGGGGTGGTGTCACCGGGCCCGGAGGCACTGACAGACCGCTGATTAGGGGCATGACCACCGACTCTTCGCAGGTCGGGAGGCTCTTCGTAATGTGGATGTGGCGATCGGTGCCGTGGGCGAGGCCGGGCGGAAGCACGACCGGAGGACGCACGTGATCGAAACCGGCGACATCGACGTCTTCCTCGGCCTGGACGTCGGCAAGAGCGAACACCACGCCACCGCCGTCACACCAGCCGGGAAGAAGGCGTCCGACAAGCGCCTGCCCAACACCGAACCCAAGCTCCGCGAGCTGTTCGCGAAACTCCAGGCCAAGCACGGGACGGTGCTGGTCGTGGTCGACCAGCCGGCCTCGATCGAGCCCTGCCGCTCGCGGTCGCCAGAGACATGGGCTGCCCCGTCGCCTACCTGCCCGGCCTGACGATGCGGCGGATCGCCGACCTCTACCCCGGCGAGGCCAAGACCGACGCGAGGGACGCGTTCATCATCGCCGACGCCGCCCGCGCGATGCCCCACACCTTGCGCTCGGTCGACCTCGAAGACGAGACGATCGCCGAACTGGAGATGATCGTCGGCTTCGACGACGACCTGACCGGCGAGGCCACCCGCGTCGCGAACTGGCTCCACGGCCTGCTGACCCAGATCCACCCGTCCCTGGAACGGGTCCTGGGCCCGCGACCGCAGCACCCGGCCGTCCTGACCCTGCTGGAACGGTTCGGGTCCCCCACCCAGATCCGCAAGGCAGGCCGCCGACGGCTGATCACGCTGCTGCGGCCGAAGGCACCCCGTATGGCCGAGCGCCTGGTCGAGGACATCTTCACCGCGCTGGACGAACAGACCGTGGTGGTCCCCGGCACCGACGCGGCCGCGCTGATCATCCCGAGCCTGGCCGCCTCGCTCGCCGCCGTCCTCGACCAGCGCAAACTCCTCGCCGGCCGGATCGAGGAACTGCTGGAGACCCACCCTCTTTCCCAGGTCCTGATCTCGATACCGGGCATCGGGATCAGGACCGGAGCCAGGATCCTCATCGAGGTCGGCGACGGCAGCAGCTTCCCCTCCGCAGCCCACCTCGCCGCCTACGCCGGACTCGCCCCGGCGACCCGCAACTCAGGCTCCTCGATCCGAGGCGAACAACCATCCCGCAGAGGGAACAAGCAGCTCAAACGGGCCTTCTTCCTCTCCGCGTTCGCCGCCCTCGGCGACCCGGCATCCCGCGCCTACTACGACAAGAAGATCGCCCAGGGCAAACACCACACCCAAGCCCTCCTCTGCCTCGCAAGACGACGAGCCGACGTCCTCCTCGCGATGCTCCGCGACGGCACCTTCTACGAACCCCAACACGCCCAACCAGCTTGACCAAACCCATAGGAGCACCCCCCGGCACACGGCCGGAGGGCCTGAGCGCGGCACACGGTTCGAACGAGGGCCCTGTGGACCGCGACTGAGACGGACGGAAGACCACGAAGAGGCCGCCGCCCTCTTGGCGCGGGTTCCCGGCGGAGGCGTTCTTGTTCCGGGACGCGAAGAAGGCCCTGACAGATCGGAACCGGTCAGGGCCTTCTTCGTATTGCCCGGTGAGAGCAATGGCGGAGGATACGAGATTCGAACTCGTGAGGGGTTGCCCCCAACACACATTCCAAATGTTCGCCTGGGGGTTCGGCGGCGGGCGTACCCGTCCTGACCTGCGGCGGGACGTTCGGGGTGGCCCCGTTCGGACGGTCCCGGAAGGGGGTGAACGAGACCAGGAGTGAGACTGCGAACAGAGAAAGCTCGGCGTCTTCCTGCCTACTTGCCGGTGTCCGGTCCGTACCAATAAAGGGCCTGGCCGGTGACCGCCGCGATGCATTCGAAGTCGCGGTCGCAGTGCAGGAGCGTCAGCCCTTGCAGTTCCGCCGTAGAGGCCACGACCAGATCCACGGCTCCGGCGCTGTGGTGCTGTCCTCGCTCGGTGAGCGCTTCCTGTACCTGCCAGGCGCGGTCGTAGGCGCGGTCATCGACCGGCACCCATCCGAACAGCAGACGCATGTCTTCGATGCCTTGAGCGCGGTCTGCCGCGGAGCGGGCGCTGTAGAAGAATTCGAGCTCCGTGATCGGGCACGTCGCGATGAGTCCGGCGGCGGCTGCCTGGTCCCAGCCGAACTGCTCGGCGTCGGTGCGCATGAAGCGTGCCAGGGCGCTGGTGTCGATCAGGAACTGTGCGGCGTTCACCGACGGTAGTGACCCTTCTCCTGGAAGTGCTCCAGGTCGAAGGCTCCGTCGGCGGAGGCCGCGCGCAGCCGGGCGAGTGCGAGCGCCCTCCGCCGGTTTTCCAGTACTTCGCGCAGCGCGGTGTTGACTGTCTCCTTCTTGGTACGGGTGCCGAGCGCTCGGGCGACATCGGCCAGCAGCTCGTCGTCGAGGTCGATCACGGTTCGACTCATGAGGCATCCCTTCTGATATCACCTATGCCATCAAATATATCTCGATGGATGGCAGGTGTCCCGGATTCCGTCGGGGAGTGATGCCGACGCTCCTCGGTGTGGGCGTTATGGCAGGTCGTCTGCCCACGCCGGCGTGACGCCGTGGATGCGGGAGAGGGCAAAGACACGCTCGACGTCCCGAAGATGGCACCACGCTTCCAGGTAGGGCGGGTCGAGTTCGAGGCGGCCGAGGGTGCGCACGGTGCGGCTGCCCGAGGCTGCGACGTACTCGACGGTGATGGCGGTGCCCGTGTCGATGGCGTGTGCCAGCTGGCGGATGTCGGTGTACGGCAGATGCTTTGCGTATCCGGCGACGGTCTCTTCGGTGTCCGTGCCGAAGGGAACCCCGGTGCCGAATGGATCGGGCTCCGGAACGGCCGGTGGGGTGACCAGCAACCGGGCCGCCGCTGCGGACGGGTCGACTGCGGGCGCCTCCGCTGTTCGGCGTGCTGAGTGTCCGGTGCCGGCCTTGGTGGTGGCCTTCCGAGGGGCCGGGACGGCGGCGGTCCGTCGAGACGGCGCCTTCTCGATGCGTACGGTTCCGTCCGCGGCTTCGGCGACGGGCGCGTAGCCCTGGCTCCGGAGTGAGGCGAGGGTCTTGTCGGGCGAGCTGCCGCTGACGAGCACCGTCGGGGCGAGCTGCCGCAGCCCGAGTGCGGCGAGTGCCCGGTGGGCGGCGAGCTCGGCCAGGAGTGCGGGTTCGTCGCTGTGGATGACGCAGGCGGCGGGGGCGATGCGCATGCGGCCGTGACGGCGGGCGGCGTCGGTGACGAGATAGGACAAGGGCTGCGGCAGGGGCCCGTCGGCGACGGCGGCCAGCTCCGCCGAGATCTCGGCCGGAGTGCGACCGGTGTCCAGGGCGCGGCGGACGCTGTCGCCGCTGAATCGCCATACCGAGGCCGTGCCGCTGGTCTCCCGGTCGGCGGCCGAATCCAGGAGCTCGGCCAGGTACACGGAGGGCGTGCCGGTGACGACGGCGGTGAGGTCGCCGCCGAACCGGGCTGTTCTCGTGGCCTCCGGCAGCAGCTGCCGACATGCGACGGCCAGTTTCTCCCGGTCACCGGTCGCCAGGGCCGCACCGAGCCGGGAGAGGGCGCCTCGGGCGATGACGCCCGTCAGCTCGGCCTCGCGGACTGCTGCGGCGAAGGGCGTCTCGTCCTGGAACGACGGATGGGCGAGCGGACGGTGCCAGGCCACGAGCGGACCCAGATCGGTGCCGACCCGCACACCCTGGCCCTCCGGAAGTGCTGCCGCCGCTGCGAGCAGCCCGCGTCGGGCCTGCAGGCAGGCGCCGCAGCGAGGGGCCCCGGCCACGGCGGCAAGCGACTTGTTGTCCTCGTCGCGGGACTGCGAAGGAGTGAGCTGCAGGCTCCACCAGGCATGAAGCAGGTCGGCGAACTGCGCTGCAGGTTCCTGCACCGCCCAGGTGTCGTATACCGCGGTGGGTGCGATGCGGTCACCGTCGGCGCCCAGCAAACCGACCGAGTAGGCGACCTCCAGGGTGATGCGTACCACCGCGTCGTCGGCCTGCGCGGCCTTGCTGATCCGCCCAAGCTGACGCGCGCCGATCCCGCCGGACTTCAGCCGGACCGGTGGAGCCGCCGAGCAGGCCGACAGGACCGAGGCGGCGTGGATCGCGAAGGCCGTGGCAGCTGCGGCCGCCTCCCGTTCCACCTCCACAGCGGTGACGGGCACCAGCTCCGCCACGGGCGGTACGGGATCGAACGGCGCACTCCAGTCCGGCCCGCGCAGCGCGAGCGCCACTTCGGCGGGCATGCGGCCCGGCCCGTATCCGTGGCGGCCGCGGATCAGGAACCCCCTGTCCAGGGCCCATCGCTCGCCCGGCGGGACATTGGCCACGGCAGCCTCGAACATGACGAATTCAGTGTCCCGTGGTGCGGACTTCGCCCGTCGCTCCAGCAGCTGCCGGGCGGCCGAAGGCGCCTTCGCGATCACTGCGGCGACGCGCTGTGGATCGCTGTGGTGATCCAGGACGGTGGCCGTGCGCTGCCGCCTGGTGCCGGGCGGCTTGATGCCCAGCGCCACGAGCATGCCGCGCAGCTCCTCGGAGGTCACGCCTTCCAGTAGCTCCTCCAGCGGTGCGTCCAGCCCGAGGGGCGCGTCCCACGCCCGCCGCAAGTGGGCGACCATGTGGAGGTTCCCGTCGCCGTCAGGCCAGACCAGCGCGTGATCGGCCAGAGCCTCCAGAACGACGTCCAGTTCCCGAGAGGCGGCGGGTGCCGTCGCTCCCAGTGCCCTCGCCAGGGCGCCGCGCGACAGGGGAGCTCCCGAGGCAGCCAAGGTCTCGGCCACTTGGAGGCAGGGCAGCGGTAGCTGTGGCAGGACGAGCGCCACCGAGCGTGGCCGCAGGAGACGTTCCGCCGACTCCTCCATGGAACGTGGCTCCGGTGGCGCCAGAGTGTCTTTACGTATCCCGAGTACGCGCGACAGCCGTGGCGCGTCGAGACCGGCCAACCAGGCTGCCAGCGTGGACCGGGACGTCATGGGGAACACCTCGCGAGGTCGGGGAACGCGGCTTCGCTCGGGGCGGCCCCGAGCGAAGTCAAGAATCGCGCATTCGACGGGTCCACCGCCGCCATCCGGTGGGGAGTTCACCCGCACAGGGCGCTTGTCGACGAGGATGGAGTGTGGACGACCCTGGCACGCCGTGCGAGATATCGCGAATGCCTGAGACGGGCGAGCCTGGAACTGAGACCCGGACATACCGAAGAACCCGGCCGCCGAAGCGGTCCGGGTTCTCCGTTTCATCTGGTCAGACGCCCCATGTCGTTTGGTGTCAAGCAGCGTGGGGGGTGTGCGTGGTGCGACCAGGCGGTCGCTTCGTGGGGGCCTGTCAAACGAGCGTTGTAACTCGGGTTGTTGAGGGTTACCAGCGGGCCTGGCCCTTGCCGGTGGGGTCGAGGGACATGATCGCCATGTAGATGCACTTCAGTGCGGCCTGCTCGTTGGGGAAGTGGCCGCGGGCCTTGACCGCCCGGCGGATCCTGGCGTTGACGGACTTGATCGCGTTGGTGGTGCAGACGATGCGACGGATCTCGGTATCGAAACGCAGGAACGGAAATGAACTCCTCCCACGCGTTCTCCCGGAGCCGCACGATCGCCGGATACTTCTTGCCCCAGGCGTCGGCGAACTCGGCGAACCGCTCAAGGGCCGCGTCATCGGTCGCTGCGGTATGGACGGGCTTGAGGACCTTCGCGATCTTGTCCCGGTCCTGGCGGGCCGCATAGCGGAAGGAGTTCCGCAGCAGGTGGACCACACAGGTCTGGACAATCGTCTTCGGCCAGACCGTCCCGACTGCTTCGGGCAGCCTCTTGACTCCGTCGCAGACGAACATGAGGACATCGTTCACGCCGCGGTTCTTGATCTCGGTGAGGATCTGCATCCAGTGCTTGGCACCCTCGCCTCCGTCGCCGGCCCACAGCCCGAGGATGTCGCGCCGTTGCTCGGTTGTGACGGCCCGGGCCACGTGGACGGGCCTGTCGGCGACCGCGCCGTCGCGATCTTCACGTGGATGGCGTCGATGAATACCACCGGGTGGACGGCGTCCAGGGGCCGGTTCTGCCATTCGGCCATGCCGTCGAGGACCTTGTCGGTGATTGTGGAGATGGTCTGGCGGGACACTTCAGCGCCGTGGACCTCGGCGAGGTGGGCTTGGACCTCGCCGGTGGTGAGGCCCTTCGCCGCGAGCGAGGTGACCATCTCGTCCACGCCGGACAGACGCTTCTGCCGATTCTTGACGATCTTCGGTTCAAAGGAGCCCTCGCGGTCGCGTGGCACGGATGTCTCCACCGGTCCGACGTCGGTGAGCACGGTCTTGGCGCGGGTGCCATTGCGGCTGTTGTCGCCGTTCTTTGCGGCGGGATCGTGTTCGTCATAGCCGAGGTGGTCGGTGATCTCGCCCTCGAGAGCGGACTCCAGGAGCCGCTTGGTCAGCTGCTGGAGCAGCCCGCCCTCGCCGGTCAGCTGAAGGCCCTCGGCCTGAGCCCGGCCCACCAGCTCGTCAATCAGCCGGTCGTCCGCGAGCTTCGAAGGCACCGCATCAGGTAGCTCGACAGACCTGGCCTCGGTCACGTTGTCGCTGGTCATCGATGCATCTTCCATGATCGGGAGTTACACCGAACGATTTACAGTCCCGTTCCTTATGGTCTTCGTCCCCTCTGTCACTCCTATGTTCTACGCTGCCGCCCATGATTCGCGCAGTGGTATTCGACGTCGGTGAGTGCTTGGTGGACGAGACCCGTGAATACGGGACGTGGGCGGACTGGTTGGGGGTGCCGCGGCACACGTTCGCGGCGATGTTCGGGGCTGTCATCGCGCAGGGCCGGGACTATCGGGAGACGTTCCAGGTCTTCCGGCCCGGCTTCGATCTGACCGAGGAGCGGCAGAAGCGGGCCGATGCCGGGCTGCCCGAGTGGTTCGGGGAGGGCGATTTGTACGCGGACGTACGGCCTTCATTGGAGGAGCTGCGCCGGGACGGGCTCTGGGTGGGGATCGCAGGAAACCAGACCGTGCGCGCAGGCGGGCTGCTGCGCGGGCTCGATCTGCCCGCCGACATGATCGCTACCAGCGACGACTGGGGTGCCTCCAAGCCGGACGTGGCGTTCTTCGAGCACGTCATCGAGGCGACCCCGGCAGAGGCCGGGGAGATTCTGTACGTGGGTGACCGGCTCGACAACGACATCCGGCCCGCTGTGCAGGCCGGACTCTTGACGGCGCTGATCTGTCGTGGTCCCTGGGGGACCATTCAGCAGGACGCCCCGGATGCGGGCGCCATTACGACGATGCGGATCGACTCTCTGGCTGAACTTTCGGCGAGAGTGGCGAAGTTCAACGCTGGAGAGCGCTAATTATCATTCCCCAATCGTAGAGCCGGTCGTCGAGGGTTCGTACGCACTGCTCGTTCTGCCAGGGAGCAAGGGTGCGACGGACCTCGCGGATGCGGTCCATGCCGGTTGCGTACCAAGTCAGGGCGAGCTGATCAAGGGCTTGGCCGACGAAGGCACAAGCCGGCTGCGGATTGTTGTCGGCGACCTCGACGGCGGCGAGGTCGCCGAGGACGACGGTGCGCTGTTTGTCTGACTCGGGTGGCAGCGCTTCGAGGACCTGGAGGAGTGTTTCGCGGGCTTGCGGGATGTGACCGGCTTTGAGCTGGGTGTTTCCCTTGAATGCGGCCAGGCGGGTAGGGCTGAACCAGTCCATCCACGGGGGCGTCGTGTGCTCCGAGCCGTCGGCGAGTACGTCTTCGGCGTGGCCTATGAGGTGCAAGGCGATGCGGGTATTGCCGCAGCGGGTCTCGCATTCGGCCTCAACGGCGTCGAGCCAGGCCCAGAACTCGGCGGAGGCAGGGCCTCGGCGGGCGTAGGCGCGGGCGGCGACCATGCGCTCGACCGCCGCATCGCGGTCCTCGGCCCAGCCGGAGATGAACGCGGTGTGGGCGAGGGCGGCAGCGCCCATGAGGGGATCGTCCGCTTCTCCTGCTGCCTGTAGGGCCCTGAGCAGGGTCTCGCTGGCCTGCTCGGGTTCGCGCAGGTCGAAGAATTCGATGCGCCCGGCCAGGAGGTACGTCTCCGCCAGCGCGGCCGCCAGACGGGGGCGAGTGGCCGAAGTGACTTCGGGGAGCAGGGCACAGCCGAGCCGTGAGTGTTCCAGGACGGCCGGGTGGAGGGTGGCCGGGGCGACAGACCAGTAGAGGTGTCGGTGAGAGCGGGTAACGGTCTCGAAGTCTGTACTGACGGTGGCCGGCTGTGTGATGAGCACGGTCCGTGTGGGCACTGTGGGCAGGCGCATCCAGGGGACGGGAGCGCCCGTTGAAGCTGTGTGGCCGGTTTCCTGCGGCCCCTGGCCGGCGCCCCAGGGGGCCGTGAAGCCGAGGTCCTCGACGTCCTGGCCCAGGAGATGAGTGAGAACGCGACGGACGTCAGGCTGCGGCCACGGCGGGTTGGCGGACTCCCAACGCCGGACCTGACGGACGCCAACGGCCAAGCCCCGAATGCCTAGTTGAGAAGCCGTACGCGTAATGACATCGGCCAGGGCCTGTTGGGAGTTGTACCCGGGCCTTGACCCCTGATCCTGGACACACGAGACACTGGATCCTGAGGATCTGAGAACGGACATCTCGTGGTCATGAAGAACTACCCGCCGGAGTTCAAGGCGGACGCGGTCGCGCTGTACGAGTCGCGGCCGGAAGCGACGATCAGGTCGGTCGCGGCCGATCTGGGGATCAACCCGGAGACCCTGCGGAACTGGGTGAGGGCAGCCGGGGTGAGCCGTCCCCGAGGACGACGGACGCAAGAACCGGCCCAGCCGCCGGTACCGCTGGAGGCGGAGAACGCCGCCTTGCGAAAGAAGGTCCGCGAGTTGGAGGAGGAACGGGAGATCCTGCGGAAGGCGGCGAAGTATTTCGCCGGGGAGACGCGCTGGTGAACCGCTTCCAGTGTGTCGCCGACCTCCAGCGCCGTCACGGCGTGAAGCGGCTCTGCAGGATCCTCGGCGTCAGCCGCTCGAGCTTCTACTACTGGCAACGGACAGCCGCTGACCGGGCCGCCCGGCAGGTGGCCGACGCCCGCCTGGCAGCCCGGATACGGGCGGTGCACCAGGAATCGGACGGCACCTACGGAGCCCCGAGGATCACCGCCGAGCTCCGCGAGGAGAACGGTGTCGCGGTCAGCCACAAGCGCGTCGCCAGGATCATGCGGGCGTCCGGGATCCAGGGATCCGGTTGCGGCGCCGGCACCGCACCACCGTCTCTGACCCGGCCGCGCCAAGGCCCCGGACCTGATCGGCCGCGACTTCACCGCGGACAAGCCGAACACGAAGTACGTCGGTGACATCACCTACCTGCCCGTCGCCGGCGGGAAGTTCTGCTACCTGGCGACCGTCATCGACCTCGCATCGCGCCGTCTCGTCGGCTGGGCGATCGCCGACCACATGCGCGCGGATCTCGTCACCGACGCCCTGGCCGCGGCGATCCGCACCCGCGGCAGCCTTGCCGGATCGATCATGCACACCGACCACGGAGCCCAGTACACGAGCAGGAGTTTCGCCGAAGCCTGCAGGTCAGCAGGGGTGCGGCGAAGTATGAGCGCGGTCGGGTCCAGCGCGGACAACGCACTCGCCGAGTCCTTCAACGCGACCTTCAAACGCGAGACCCTGCAAGGACGAAAGAGCTGGCCGACCGAGCGCGAGGCCCGACTCGACGCCTTCCGATGGCTCCACCGCTACAACACCCGACGCCGACACTCCCGCCTCGGACAACGACCACCGATCACCTTCGAAAACGCCCTCCGCCACACACCAACTACGCTGGCACAAGCCGCATAACCCGTGTCCAGAATTCGGGGTCAAGGCCCCCCCGCCGCTACACGCGCGGCCTTCAGGCGAGTGTTGCCTATGGGGCGGGACATGGGCACCTCCGTGACGCGACGGGCTCTGTTCTGAGGGTCCCACGCAAGGTCCCATATGGAGCTCATAATCACCAACAAGCCTGAAGCAAAGCCCTATTGAGGTCCTCTAGGTGACCTCTGTAAGTCCTTGAAGAGGACTTGCTCGATCGCGACGATGGCAGCTCCACATTCCAGCCATCCGGCTAGGAGCCCTACGTCATGACACGATCACGAGAGAAGGCGGTTCCGCCCTCAAATACCGTCGGCGGCTACACGCTCCAGGCCGTCGGTGTGTGCTGGGACGCCATCCGCGTCCCGCGCAGTGCGGGCGTACGTGCCCTGGAGCTGCTGGGCCCCCGCAACGGCGCCGTCATCGAGGACCCGCACAAACCCGCTCTCTACTGGTTCGTGCCGACCGGCACCGCGGACTCCTGGGACATCGCCGGTACCCGTCCGCTCGGCTTGGCTCAGCACCTTGTCGTCCCACCCTCGGGGCGCGTTCAGGGCCCCGGCCCGCACTGGCGGATTGGCCCCGCCGACGGCGCGCTCTTCACCGACGCCGACGCCCTCCGTGCTGCTGTCCGGGACGCCATGGCTCCTCTCCGGGCATCACTCAAGGAGACGACGTGCCCCCCACCGCAGCCCCCACAGGACCCCCAACGCGCTTTGCCGTCCCGGACTACAGGGCTTGGTGTCCCTGGTTCCCGCTCCGTCCGCCGGACGGGACGTGCTCGGCACGCTTCTCGGCGCTGTCTGGGCCCTGGGCTCGCTGATCTGCGTGGCCTGCCTCGGCTACCTGATGCAGGAAGCAACGCCCGCCAGCGCCGACAAGTCTGCCGCGGTCTCCCCGGACCTGCCGGTCACCTCATGACGGCAGGCGGCGGCCCTCGTGCCCGGCCGCCTCTTCGTCTCCCCTCGCGCCATGAACCACTCCCGTCTCGAAGGAGCAGCGGCTCATGTTCCAGCACCATGCCTTACGGCAGATCAGCAGCGACGTACCCCTACGTATCTCGATGGACCGGACACTACGTGTGAAGGTCATCGACTCCTGTGGCCTGACCTGCACCTTCTGCCACAACGAGGGAACCCCTGTCAGCGCGGACAACCCCGGTCGCCGATCAGCCCCCTTCGCATCCGCAGGTAGATCCGGACGGACGTCGATCTACCTCGGCTCGAATGGCGCCCACTTCCTCAGCGCCCCCGTCATCCCCGACGAGTCCTTCCGTACCGCCCTTGCCCAGCTGCGAGAGGCGCTCGGCTTCGACGAGGTCCACCTCACCGGCGGTTGTTCGCGCAGTCGTGGTGTCCCTCGCAGGTCGTGTCGCTTCAGTTGCGGGCGGAGAGGCCCGGCCGTGTTGCCATGACGACTCGCATCGTGTCCCTTTCGAAGGCGGCGACGACCGTAGCGCGTGAGGAAGGTCACCTCGAATGCCCGCTGTCCGCCGACCGTACGCGGATTCCCTGGGACGTCAGCTGCAGGAGCCGATTGCCTGCTCTTCGTCTTGAGGCGGCGGGTGGTGTAGCGGGCTGCGTCGGCGGTGATCGCCGTGGCGCTCACGCGTCGGCCCCGAGAGAGTCGTCGATCCGGTTGAGGAGGACGGCGGCGCCGGCGATGGCGAACCATTCGACGCCGTGGACAACGTGGTCAAGGACGACGAGACCTGTCCGTGAACGGGCGAGGGCAGTGGGGTGGGTGGCTCGGTGTTCGGACGCTGGGGAGCAGCAGTTCAGGCAGAGGGAGCAGGCGGTGCTCTTCTGCAGGGGAAGATCTGTGCGTGACTGACTTCCTTGAGGAGCACCAGGCGCTCATAGTCTGGCTCTTTCCCATCGTGCTCGCCTTTGCCGGAGTCTGGCTCGGAGCCTGGATCCAGGCCCGTGGGGGCCACGCGCAGGCCAAGGCTGCGGAGAAGGCAGCAACTACGGCTGCTGCAGCAACCCTCCAAGCGGTCCGCGAACAGGCCGACCACGCTGCGGCCGCCGCCCACGCCACGGCTCTGCGCGAGCAGCGGATCAGCGCAGCGACGAACCTGATCCGCTCTGACAGGGCCTTCGGCCGAGTGCTGCACTCGCTGTTCCGGCAGCCCGACGCGGGAGCTTCCACGCCCGCATACGACGAACTTCTCCACGCCTGGGGGGTGGTCCAGCTTGTCGCACCCGCCTCCCTCACCGCAGTGTCCTCCCGCGTTCTGCATGCGTCGCAAGACCTTCAGCGTCTTGCGCGCGAACGAGGTGAGGCGTACCGGTCCCACATGCAGTTGACGGGCGTACGTGTCTGGATGCCCGAGTACGAGGATGCTCGTCGAGCCGTGGAGGCCCTGGATGCTTGGCGCGCCGCGTACGAGGCCGAGGACTCGAACATGGTGGATGCACACGATGCGGCGTCAGCGGCTCTCGACCGGATCCCTAATCTGAGCCCAGAGGGAAAGTCGGCTCTGCTCAACGACGGCTTGGAGCCTGAGATCGGCCCCTTGCTTGAGCAGTCCTGGCGGGAGCACAACGAGGCCATGGACGAATTCGTCCGCTGTGCGCGCGCAGCGCTGGGTGTCACCGACTAGTACTCCAGCCGGACTTCTCCACCCCGCCGACCGCGGTGCTGTCTAGAGTGTGCTCATGCCGTCGCTCATCAAGCGTTCCCTTGTCGTGCCCTGGCTCCTCGTGCTGCTGGCCGGTTGTGCTGGTGGCACGGACTCGCCCACCGAGAGCAAGGTGAAGCCGAGTTCGGGTAACACCCCTGGCGGGTACGGCGACATTCTCGTCGCCGGCAGGCCCGTCACAGGGTCCAAGCCGAGCGGGAACAAGAAGATTCCATATCAACGCACCTACACAGAAGGCGCGTTGTATGCACCCGTGACCGGCTATCGGTCGCTCGCCTTCGGCGCCGCGGGGCTGGAGTCCATCTACGAGGACACCTTGACCCACCGCAAGGGCGACGTAGAAACCACCATTGATCCGGAGGTGCAGAAGGCAGCCTTCGAGGCGCTCGGTGAGCGGCGTGGGGCGGCGGTCGCGCTGAATGCCAGGACAGGGGCACTGCTGGCTGTCGTGAGCACGCCTTCCTACGACCCGGCGGCGTTCAGCGGCAACTTTCCCAAGGACCAAGATGCCTGGCGGAAGGCGGGCGACGACAAGAACAGGCCCATGCTCAACCGGGCACTGCTTGAGGCGACCGCGCCCGGCGAGACCTTCGACATCGTGATAGCCGCGGCGGCTCTGGACCACGGCCTGTACGACACGGTGGACGAGCCCACGCGTGGCGGCTCGGGTGAGTGCGCGAACGCCACCATCCGTGAGGCCCTGGCCAGGTCCTGCAACGAGAACATCGCAAAGCTGGGCACGGAACTGGGCGAGGAAAAACTTCGCGATACCGCAGGCGCGTTCGGCTTCGGCGATGACGAGCTTTTGGTCCCGAACCGGGTTACAGAGAGCAGGTACGGGAGCTACGGCAACGGGGACATCACCGTCACCCCGCTCCAACTGGCCAGGGTGACGGCGGCCCTCGCCAACCGCGGCCTGCTGAAGGGCCCGCACCTGGTTGCCGAGGACGAGGAGGGGCTGGTCACGCAGAGTGTCCCGGCAGCCACGGCGGGCCTGCTGCTCCCCGCGGTGCGGGGGAAGAAGGAATGGGCGCCGACCGACGCCGGTGACGGAACCCCATCCTCCTGGTCCCTCACCTATGCCCGGACCGAGAAGGGCGACACCGTCGCACTCGCGGTCCGCGTGGCAACCTCGGACGCAGCCACGGCCGCCCATGTCACGGCGGCGATGGCCGAGGCGCTTTCCTGAGGAGGCTTGCGGAGGTGCTGAGGACAGCCTGCGTGACGGTTGTGATCAGGCTTCGCGAGCGGACACCATCCGCGCATCCCCTCCCGCCGCGCTGCTGCAACCAGCCGTTAACCAGCACGAATGAAGAAGTCCGGCTGGAGTACTAGGCCATGTCCGGCGGATCAAGCTTATGGGCACTGCGTCAGGTACGACCGCGGCCCGAAGCTGCACCGATCAGGGCATCCGCTGTCCCAGGATCGCCGGAGAGCCGTGCAGCTTCGCGGATCTGTGCCTCGTCCAGGGCCCCGGCCTTCGCCATCTGTATCGCCTCGTGAATGCCGTCTCCGTCGCCGTGCGCGAGCATGACGAGGAACCAGCGCACTGCCTGTACCGGATCCGGAGTGGTGCCGAGGCCGTCGCGGTACCAGCAGGCGGCGGCCTTCATCGCCCCGGTCAGTCCGCGCTCGGCCGCCCAGACGTACCAGCCCAGAGCCTCCTCGTCCCGGTCCAGCGCCGACAGTCGGTCGGCGAGGATGGCACCAGCAGCGACGATCCCCTTGCGTGCGGCCGTCTCGAGAAGCCGCAGAGATTCGGTGGGATCAATTGTCAGTTGGGCAAGGTTGAATATGGCGTACGTGTCCCCGCCTTCGGCGGCAGCTCGGAACAGCTCGGCGGCACGCGTGCGGTCCGGTTTGATACCGAGCCCCCTTACCAGCATGTGTCCATAGATGCGTTGTCCTGCAGGGAGCCCGGCCTCGGCCGCTGCACGGGCATAGTGCACGGCCCTGGGGAGGGCCGATTCATTGAAGTACTCCAGATAGATCCCGGCAAGCAACACGGCGGCGTCCGCTGATCCGCCATCTGCCAATGGAAGGAGCTCGACTGTTACTTGAGTTGCAAGCCTGGCACCCTCCGCACTGCCCTGTTTTGCAGCCTGCACGAAGGCGTTCCCTGCGGCCACCCAGTCCTCGTCCTTGGCTGCTCTGCGGCCCTCGTCCAAATGCATGCGGGAACCCTATGGCATTGTCTGGTGGTGCTTCCTGCCGTAGCGGGACAACGCTTCGGTAGGGATTCGCCGGACAGGCCCTAGGCAGCCGCCCCTCGCGCTGCTCGGCAACCGAGGGTTGGCGGCCAGGCACTCACGGATCACCTCTTGGACGATGGGGGGCTCCATGGGCCCAATGTTCCCCCGATCCGAAATCGGGGGAACACCTGACAGATCAGGGACAAGTCCGATAGATCTGTGCCCGTGAGCGACTCCATGCCCGAGGACGGGAAGCCCGAGAACAGCAAGCCCAGGTCCGTGACCGAGAAGGCGAAGGCCCTGGCCGAGAGGCACAAGGGCAAGCTCATCGCCGCCGGGAGCGTCCTCATAGCCGTCGGCGCCGTGGTTACCAAGACAACCCTTGAGCAGCTCGCTCAGCGTGACGAGGACACCGAGGACGCCCCCGTCGCAGACGCCGAGGACTTCACCGAGGTCAAGGAGACTGAGTCGGACTCCGCCTCCGGCAAGCCGCGAAGCTCCCCAGTCGAGCACGGCGTGAAGAAGCACACGAGGACCCTCCGCGACGGGCGTGTCATCGAGATCCCGCCTTACAGACGGGGCGCCCGGAACGACGACGAGGCCTCCGGCGAAGCCGCAGCCTGAACGGCCGCGCCGGAGCTGCCCGCGGCGGCCGGCTAGATGATCTATTCCAAGGGGCCAGTGATCGTAAGCGATCAGTGAGCGCAGGAAGTTTGGTCCGGTGGCGTCGTTGTGCCAGATCGCGGCGGTCAGCGCGAGGATGCTTTGCATGACGCGTGCTATAACCCCTCCGGGTGTGCGCCCTCGGTACCGTTCGAGGTCGAGCTGCCCAACGATCTTGGACACCCTCGTTCTCGTCTCCGCCGGCACCCCTTGGACCACCCCACCAGGAGGAACCAGTGTCATACCTGCAACCGCTCACCCCCGAGGGGAAACTCGCCGACGCGAAGAGCCAGTTGAGCCTCCCGCGTATCGTCGTGATCTGCGGCTCCACCCGTTTCATGACCGAGATGACCGAGGCCGATCTGCGGGAGACCAAAGCCGGAAGGATTGTCGTCAAGCCGGGTTGCGACATGAAGTCGCCGCACGAACTTTGGTCCGATCCTGTCGAGGCCGAGACACTGAAGGTTCGACTCGACGATCTACACCGGGCGAAGATCCGGCTCGCTGATGAGGCACTCGTAGTCGGCGACTACATCGGAGACAGCACCCGAGCCGAAATCACCTACGCCCGGTCGCTGGGCAAGCCCGTGCGGTTCACGCACCCCGAAGTCGACCCCGACGCCTGACCGCCCGCCCTCCGCAGGCATCCCTTGGAGTTGATCACCTGGGTAGCGGAGTGACCTTGCTTCCTGCTCCGATCTGAGCACGTAGGCGCTCAATCTCCTGGTGTTGTGCAGCGATACGAGAGAGTGCTCGCTGCTTGAACTCGGTCAACCCGGAGATCTGCATGTTGCGTTCGGCGACCCGTTCCTTGAGTTCGCCCACGTGAGCTTGGAGTCGATCGATCTGCGCGGCTCGTGGGTCGACGAGCTGGCCGGCCGCTTCGAGGGCCAGCAGGCGGCGGCTGAACTCCTCGGCGAGGTGCTGGTAGGGGCCGGGGCGGGAGGAGCCGTCACGGTTCTTCTTCGGGTAGAAGCCGGTGCGGGTGACGCCGGCCATTGCGGCAAGGGTTTTGATGTCGCGTCGGCTGTCCTCGGGTAGGTCCCCGGCAAGTAGCCGGTCCATCGCGGCACGGATCGCCGTCTCGTTGTGCTGGCGGTCCTGATCGGTGATGCGTCCCATGTCAGGCTCCGTTCCCGGCGGTGCTATCGATTTCGGCGAGAACGTGCTCGCAGCGGGCAAGATCGGATTCCAGGCGTTCACGCTCGGCTCTGTGTCCGCGGCCGAGGTTGCCCAGGAAGACCTTGGTGGTTGTCTGTTGCTCGGCCCAGACGGGTCGATGGCAGGCGTGGTGGGTGGCCTGCGGGCAGCGCGTTGAGTCGCACATCCCGATCAGCGGCTTCTTGGCGTTCGGAGTCTGGGCGAGCTTCAGGCAGAGTGCCCGTGACGGGTCCGTGAACCAGCAGTAGTTGGCGACGCCGAGGTGGAGGGACGAGGCCCGCTTGGAGAGCATGGTGCGGATCTGCTGATCGTTGAGCACGACGTGTGGGGCCTTCGCCATCTGTTCGTGCAGAGAGCTGTCCACCGAGTCGAAGAACATCACGAGGTCCCTCGCGCCTGGCCCGGAGGGCCGGATCCCCTGTTGGTGCTTACGGTATTCGGCAAGCACCAGGTCAAGGTTGCGCTGCTGTTCCTCCGCGGTGACCTCGGCCAGGAGCCGGGACTGAGCGCCGCCGGGCCGATTCGCGTACCCCTCCGTCGTCGCCACGGACACATGCTTCAAAGCGATCTTGGTGGCGAGCACTCCGCCGGGCCGGTAGGCCAGGGCCACGGCCAACGTCCTGCGGAACATACGCAGGCTGACCTGGTGCTCAGGGATCGGAGACAGGCCGAGCCTTTGCCCACTGGGGCCGTTGACCCAACGACAGAACCGTTCGTAGAGCAGGTTGAAGGCGAAGTTCCCGAACAACAGGGTTCCTGGTTCCTCTGAGCCCATGAGATCCTCGGCGACCTTGACGGCGTGGTGGACCTCTTCCGTGACGATCCACTCGTCATCCGTGCCGCCCAGCGGCTGTCCCTTGATCACCTTGCTCGCCAGGCGATAGCGAACCATGCCCGGGACCGGCTCCTCGGTCAGACGGCAGCCCACGGCAAGCTCGGCGATCTCGCTGATCCTCATCCCGGAGACCGACGCGGTGACGATGATGCATGCCGTCCGCAGCTGACGCTCCAGAGTCCGGACCTGATCTTCGGGAATCGGGACCGTCCACGGGATCTCGCCCTGTTCGTCCGCCCGGATGACCTCAACAGCGTCCCGGCCCCATGGCTGCTCGACTCCCACCGCGTCCAGGGCCCGCAGGAGCACGGGACGCAGCGCCGGTAGGTGGCGGTAGTCGAAGCCGGAGCGTCCCGCTTCACGGGCGAGCGAGTCGAGTGACACTTGCAGGAGTGGATCGTCCGGCGCGAACGTGCCCTTGGACAGACGCAGGGTGATACGTCCCTGCGGAAGCCGGTCGAGGGGCCGGGTCTCGGCGATCCGACGGCGTACGACTTCCTCCAGTACGGCCACGCCTCGGACGCGTGGTTCTGGACTCGGGGCCAGCTGCTGAAGGTCACGGACCTGGTCACGCAGCGCGAGGATGTGCGGGGCGAGGATCTGCACCATGTAGAGCGCGGCACTGAGCAACGGCTGCAGGACCTCGTCGGGGATGACGGGGGTGGAGTTCTCCCCGTTTCTGGTCCTGCGGAGGCCCGCGACCGTCGACGCGGCTCGCCCGCCGAAGGGCTGCAGGTCAACTGGGTAGCGGTCGGTACTGAAGAGCTCCTGGTAGTGAGCCAGTTCGATGACAACGTTCGCGGCCCTGGCCATGGTCGGGCTCTGCTGTCCGATCACCTCGCCCTTCTTGTCGAGACGTCGCGCGCGTTCCGCCACGTAGGCGGTGCAGTGGTACTCCGTTACGTCTCCGAGTCGGGAGATGCCGTGGCTGGTGAGCCAGTTCAGCCACCGAGCGGTCTCCTTCAGCTTCAGGTTGCACGTCTGCACGGTATGGCGTGTGCGGACGGCTTTTGGGAGTTCCCGGACCCGCTCATGGCCCGGGAGCATCAGGGCCGCGACGTACTCCTTGGCGACCACCCGCCAGAGCGGGTTGCGGATCGGAGTGAAGTCCAGGATTCGATCAGCCGTCTTCATATAGGCGGGGAGCCCAGTGACCTGACTGAAGTCCCAGACGTCCTGCCCGAAGACGGGCCCGGCCTGCCCGGGAGGAAGCGCGAATCCGACCGCCGGGCAGAGAGCGAGCCCGGCGAATGCGGAGCCCCGGGGCTCCGCGGTGCTCACGGCAGGGTGGCGTCTGATCACTGTGTGCGCTCCTCGGGAAGCAACGGCAGTTCGTCGTCGGTATCGGCCACCGCGGCGGCCGCGCGGAGGACCAGTTGCGCGTCACGCGCGCGAAAGACGTCGAGGACTTCATCGACGCGTTGCGCGTAGGGGCCGAAGACGGCCATGAACTGGGCGGCAGGCGTCTGCTTCCACTGGCGGGAGAAGAATGCCTTTATCCGCAGCAGATTCGGGACGTGCCGTGGCGCGAAGATCGCCAATGGGCAGAGTAGGCAGATCCACGGTCGTGCCGGGCAGGGCTTGCCCGCCGGACCGTGCAGGCCGCTGAGTGGATCGGTGCAGGCTGCCACGAACACGTCGCGCTCGCCGCCGAGCAGCTCGGCAAGCGCCGAATCGTCCAGGTCCATCCCGGCGACCAGCCCGGGAAGTTCCCCCGCAAGGTCCGCCGCCTGATCATCCGTCAGGATCAGCGGGGGACGGGATTTGCGCAGCAGGTCGGCCTGAGCTTCTTCGATGATGGTCTCGACGGCGTCTTTCTGGGCCGGTGTGGTCACGGTCAGGTAGTGATCGCCTTCCACACGGGGAGTGTGGTTCGGGTCCACAGTGGCCCGGGTGCTGCCGAACCAGCTTCGCCGTTCACGCAGAGATTGGTAGGTGGTCCGGATGCGGGACTCGTGGATCTTGAGCGGCTTTCCGTCGTCGCCGACTACTCGGTGCTTGGTCATCCAGGCCCGCACCGGATACGTCGAAATGGGGGTCGTGTGCCACGGCCCCCCGACGCTGCCGGGCACGTGCCGCAGCCACAAGGCATCACGGAACTCGCGAGGAGCGTGGCGCCGGGACAGTTCGGAGTGCCGCAGCCACTGTTCCAGCAGGCGCACGCCGCGCCGGTTCAACGTCGTACTCTCCTTGGCCGTGCGGCCCTTGAGGTAGTCGAGCAGGACCACCCCGTCGCCGGCCCAGTCCAGGCCCTCGACGCTGAGATCGTCGACACCGTCGGGAACGACCCCGGTGTAGGTGGCGAAGAGGAGCCGGTAGGCCAGCGTCGCAGAGACGTCGGGGAACAGAGCGGTGGTCGCCCGCCTGAGCTCGGGGATCTGCCGGTTTACCCATGGCGTGCTCCAGCCGAGCTCCGCGCCGATCTCGGCAGCGGTGGTCGGGCCGCGATGAACAAGCTGCCAGTGCACGTTCGGTTCGCTCCACCCACCCTCGCTGGGATCCTGGCCTTCCTCGGCGGCGGCGAGCGCCTGCTGGTGAACGGCGTAGGACTCTCGAACCACAGCACGGCATGCTTCCTGCAGTCGCTGCCACTCCCGCTCTCCGTAGGGAGCCAGCGGTGCCCTGGTCACGGTCCGGTTGAATGTCCGGCCGCGGACGAGTTCACGCACCTCGGGCCGCAGTACCTGTACGTCCTCATCGAAGACGGCCAGCATGCGGCGGCAGGCAGCTTCAGCCTGATGAGACAGGCCCCACAAGTACTCTGCGAGACGTGCCCGGGAAAGCCCCGCAGCAGACCCCGTGAAGCCGCCAGCGTCCAGGGTCTTGACCATCGCGCGGGCGGCGTTGACGTACATCTCCACGGTGGAGGGCGCATCGACCCGTCCGTGCGGGTGGACCAGTCCAACCAGGCCGCTGAGCAGCTCGCGGGCTAGGACCGAATTGGGGCACGTGCCGAAGGTCAAGGTGACCGTGGTGGCGTTGCTCAGAACGCATTCGATGCCCAGCGGCTCGTCGACGATACGCGCGGGCATCAACTCTCCTCGTCTTCGTCGAACTCGTCGTCGGCCTCGTGGGCGACTGCCTCGCGGCCGATGGGATCGTAGAGGCGTTCCGCCCGGTCGTAGGCGTCCTTGTAGATGCGGGTCATGTCCAGGCGCCGGAGGTATGTTTCCGTGACGAGCACACTGGAGTGCCCCAGCAGGTCGCGCAGCACCATCAGCGGATCGGCCTTGCTCAGGTAGAGCGCCAGCGCGGCATCGGCATCCGTGTCGCGAACGAGCTTCGCTGCCTGCGTGTAATAGCCGCCGACCAGCAGTTCCAACGCGCGCATCGCGAAGCTGTGACGCAGCCGGTGGGCAAAGACGTGAGGGAACCGGGGTTCGTGCCGGTCACGGATCCGCGTCGAAGTGCGGGCGAAGACGGTGGGCCAGGCCGTGAACGGGCCGCCGTCGTGCCGGACCGCCAGCAACATGCTGCCTCCGTCCGGGGCGACCAGGCGCCGCCGCTCGACCGGCCGCAGCGAAGCCCACTGCGTGCGCTTGCCATTGACCCTCCCGCCTCGCGCATCCGCTTCGGTAACCACCAGCGGCTCCCCCCATCGCGCAGGCGGACGCCACGACGAACCCTCGACGGAGAGGGGCCGGAACAGGTCCATGTAGCCGTGCACTTCGGCCAGCGCCGCATAGTCGATCCAGGTCGTGCGGTACTTGCGTCCCTTCGTGATGCCGGCCGCTACCGGGAAGGGGATCGGCAATGCCGTCGACGCGGGAGGAAGCGGCGGAACCTCGGTCGTGAGCAAGTAGGTGAACTCCTGTCGGCGCAGGCCAGTCGACAACGCCAGCCGACCGATCGCCGCGTTGCGGGCAGTCTCCCTCCCGCGGAAGCCCTTGTCCTCGCCTCCGTCGGGCCGCAGCCCCGCCAGAGCACGCAGGAACAACTCGGCGAAGTCGTTCTCCAGGTACTTGATCGTCACGTGGGCCTTCGGGGTACGACGGTTCGCCAGGTTCACCGACCGCTCGCGTACCTGATCGCCGTAGAACGTCTGAGCCTGCTTGTAGGTGAACGGCTCGGCCGAAGCGACGCCTTCAGCCACCGCCCACCGGTAGAAGCCGGACAGGATGCTCATGTGCTGGTTCCACGTCGTGGCCTCGATCCGCTGTTCCAGCGGACCGCTCGCCCGGAACACCGCGTACGAACTCAGCGCCGCCTTCAGACGGGTCCGCTCCTCAAACGGGCCGAACCCGTGGGCGGCAAGATGCTCCAACCACCCACGCAACACCTGCGCGTAGTACCGCCACGACCGCGGTGACGGGCAGCCACTCGACGGCAGCTCACTCAGCCACCGATTCACAGCGACGGTCGGCCGTGGTACCCCACCATCCTCAAACAGCAGGTCGTCATCGACGAGCACCGGCATGCCCTCGGGGATCACCGGCCTGTCATCGAGACCCCAGGACTCCCAGCCATCAGCCGAGAAGAATGTCTGTTGCATGACGGGTGACTCTAGGTATGAGACACAGTTGACTGCAAACGACAGAAAACTAATTGGACGGATCTCAATGCTCGCGCAGGGATTGAAAGAGACACCGCAACTAAGCAGCGACAACGGCGGTGAGCCGACACTCCACTCCCGCCTTGCCCAGATCATCACCCTCGCCAGGAGCGCTGGTTACACGACCAGCGTCACCTCGAACGGCGAGAATGGCGCGCGGTCGCTACCCGAGTGCGCCCGGGCGGGACTCGACCACGCCAACTTCTCGATCTTCGGCACGACTTCCGAGGAACTCGCCCAGGTCCAGGGCGATCGGTACCACTCTCGACAGCGAGCCACCCGCAAGATCAAGGCACTGGAGCAGTCGCTACGTCTGGCAACCTCTCTCGGTATCGGCGTTCGCGCGAACATCGTCATCCCCAATCACAGCCACATCCCCCGCGTACATCGCCTCCTGGAGAGGTACTCGCCACAGGTGTCCGTACGAGTCCTGACGTCGCTGGCTGACGGCAACGCTTCCCTCGACGCCGTCGACGTGCTTCTGGACCAGCTCGATGCCGAGCCTGAAGAAGTCCGGCTGATCGCGGGCACGTCCGGATTTCGTATCGGATACCGGCTGCCTGATGGACAACGACTGGTCGCCAAGCACATACGCCCGCTGCGGCTGCCGGAGACTTGCACGAGGTGCCCTCTCAACAACAACACCACCGACTGCCAGGAGGGCTACTACGGCGTCCGGTTGTACCGCGACCCGGAGGGTGTGTTCCACGTCGGCGTGTGCATTCAGCGCATGGATCTCTGCCTACCCGTGGAAGAGTTCGTGGGCAGCGAGATATGCGCCGAGGTTCGCAAGGCCCGCGAGCAAGATCTGCATGAACTCCAGGCCCTGGCCGCGTAGAACCGTCGTAAGACCTCCGTGGCCCCGTAAGACACGGACGACACCTCCAACACACCGAAAGCGAGAGAGCCTTGGCTCAGCACGAATACGAAGCGAAGTTCCTGCGGATCGACGTCGACGCCGTCCGAGACCAGCTGCGGGCTGCCGGCGCCGAGCGATCCTTCGACAAGACGATGTTCACCCGGCTCATCTTCGAGAACGATGCGGTCCAGGGCGAGCAGTGGCTGCGCCTGCGCGATGAGGGCGGCAAGACCACGCTGACCCTCAAGCAGGTTAGCGACGCCACCCACATCAACGGCACCACTGAGATCGAGATCGAGGTCAACGACCTGGAGCGCACTGCGGAACTCCTCGCAGCCCTTGGCCTTCGTCAGGTGCGGTACCAGCAGAACTACCGCGAGGAGTGGCAGCTCGACGGCGTCGCCTACGACCTCGACACCTGGCCCGGCCTCCCTACCTTCCTGGAGGTCGAAGCCGGCTCCGAGGAAGCTGTCCGCAAGGCTGTGTCCGATCTCGGCCTCGACTACGAACAGGCCCGCTTCGGCAGCATCGACCTCATCTACAAGAGCGAGCTGGACCGCGACATCCTCGCTGAACCCACTTTGCTCTTCGCCTGACGGGTATCCGGCGACAGCACCGAGCCGCCTCTTGTAATGGCCCCGGCCCTCACAGCCTCAGATTCGCTGCTGCGCAGGGGCCGGGCCGGGGCCGTGACGTCAACCTTCACGGTGCAGCTCAGGATGTGGCAGGCCCGGCCGGTGCTTCGGTCGGGCCTGCAGCGTGTTCGGAGTCAGGGACGCTGGCGTAGTCCGGAGCAGTGGCCTGGGGCTGCCGGGGATGCGTGGTGTCAGTCCGATCCATGAAGGGCGCGATACTCAAGGGTGTCCTGTGCTGTGACGAGCGGGAGCATGCGCTGGAACTCCGTGTAGTCCTCGGCGGTCATGATCTCGACGGCATCCTCCCGTGACAGGCCGAATCGAAGTCGACTCCCACAAGTTCCTGCCAGTTTTCATCGGCGTCGAGCACGCCGGCCGCCTCCGTGCACACATGAGACCGAGTGCGCACGGCGAGTGGCTGGAGTCCTCCTCGGCCCGCGTCGACCACCCCGAGGCACAGGAGTGCGTCCTTCACGTCTTCGCGTGTGAGGTGGCCGTCTTTCACCTCGTTCAGCCGCACCAGCCTGCCGCGCTCGTGGCGGTACCGCTCCTACGCCTCCGACCTGCCCTGGGCACGAGACAAGCTCCGCGACCTCCTGGACGAGGAACCCGCCGGCGTTCCCAACCCCGAGTACGTCCTCTCCCTCTACTGGCTCACCTCTGGCCCCTGGTCCGGCGACGCCCACGACACCGCACTGCGCCTGCTGTCCACGCCCTCTGTCCTGGTCGACCGCGGCGCCCCGGACGGCCCCGCTCCTCTGGGCGGTACGGTCGAGGAGTCTCTCTTACGAGCTCGTGCACGGTAGGCGGTGAGACGTCGAGCTCCTGATCCTCGATCATGGTCTTGTGGTGGGGAACTCAACGCGTGCGGTGATCATCAGCAATCGGCGGATCACGGGCCTGGCTGTGGGAGTGATTGCTGAACTCGTCGAGGAGATCAGCCCGTTGTGGCAAGAGCGTCACCAGGCCCGGCTCACCTCCCGGCCGCGGAAGCGGGCCGTGGGCACCGGCGCAAAGCACCGGCTGGTGTTTGTCGATCGGCTGCTGGCCACGCTCGTCCATCTTCGTCACGGGGTCACCCACGACGTGCTGGCCTGCTGGTTCGGCGTGGACCGCTCCACCATCACCCGGGCCGTCGGCGAGGTGCGGCCCCTGCTCGCCGAGCGAGGCTGCACGGTCAGCCCCGACGTGCGGCTGCGAACTCTGGCCGACGTCGTCGACCACCTCGGCGCGAGCGGGACGACCGGCATCATCGACGGCACCGAGATCCGCGTCCGTCGGCCCGCCGCCGGACGGACGGACCGCGACAAGTTCATCTCCGGCAAGAACAAGCAGAACGCCGTCAAGTCCATGGTGGTCACGGACGCCGAAGGCCGCGTGCTGTGGTGCAGCCCAGCACGACCCGCAAGCTGCGCGGACATCACTCACGCCCGCCAGTTGGGGCTGGTCAAGCTCTTGGCCGACGGGCCCGCGGTCGAGATTCCCGCCGATGCTGGCTACCAGGGCCTTGGCGCGCAGACCGGCGGCCGGGTGATGACACCACCGCACCGCAAGTTCAAGAAGAACGCCCCGGAATGGTACGAGGAGATGTACGAACGCCAGCGCAAGGCACACTCCTCAAGGCGGATCCGAGTCGAGCACGGCATTGCCCATCTGAAGAATTGGCGTGCCCTGGCCCGCCACCCCGGCTGCCGCGAGCACATGAGCGACACCGTCCAAGCCGTCGCCGGCCTGCTGTCCCATCAGCAGACCGCGGACCTGACGTCGACACGCCAGAGGTGAACACCGAGCCCCGCCGACAGCCTCGACGTCCCACCGCCTACCGTGCACGAGCTCGTTAGCCACCGGCTTCGACCACCCCGACATCGTGTCCTTCGGCGTACGGGGTGTGTCCACCGCCTATGCGGGCTGGTCAGGCGTCGCCTACGCCTCTCACTCCCGCGAGCGCAGCCTCACGATCGACGAGTTGGATACCTGCGAACTGACCGTCCAAGCCCTCTGGTGCTTCACTCGCCAGGTGCAGCAGATGATCGAGGACGGCCAGGACCCCTTCATGCCCGAGGAGTACGGCTGGCGCTTCCTGCGTGCCGCCTCCTCCCGGCTCACCACGGCCCGAGCCCAGGAGACCGCTCAACACGTTCTGATGCGGGAGGCCATCATGAAGACCAGCGGGCTGGCCGAACGGCTGCGCGCCGCGCAGGACGCTCTGCGAGAGGGCGTCGGGTGAGAACACAGGGCAGGAGAAGCAACGGATGGACATCGGCAGCGCTGCGCTGGTCGTGATTGACATGCAGAACGGCTTCGTGAACGAGCGAAGCCGTCACGCCGTGCCTGCGGTCTCCGATCTCGTCGCCGAGTGGACCGGCGCCGGCCGACCCGTGATCTTCACCCGGTACTTCAACTATCCGGACAGCCCGTACGAGCGCTTCTTCCAGTGGCACCGACTCCAGGAACCACCGGAGACCGACATCGTCCCCGATCTCGCGGAGGCGGCAGCCCGCGCGCACGCGGTCGTCGACAAGACCGGCTACACGCTCTTCACCCCCCAGGCAGCCGAACTGGTCCGTGGGGGCGGCTGGACCGACCTCGTCTTCTGCGGAATCGCTACTGAGAGCTGCGTCCTGAAGTCCGCGGCCGACGCCTTCGAACACGGCCACGCACCCTGGATCGTCACCGACGCCTGCGCCAGCGACGCCGGCCCCGACGTACACGACGCCGGACTCGTCGTCGCGCGCCGTCTGATCGGAACCGGCCAACTTGTCACCACCGACCACGTGGTCGGCCAACTCACCGCGTATGCAGGGGCCCCAGTGCTGGAATAGCCCCATGGGCGACACGCTGTACGACACCGACCTGATCATCATCGGCGGCGGACCCGCCGGATGCGCTGCCGCACGCATGGCCGCCAGCGTCGGCATGCGCTCGATTCTGGTCGAGCCGGACCGGCTGTGCCGGAACCTGTACCGGATCCCGGCCTTGAACAACGTCCTCGGCGGCTACACCGGCGGCCCCGAGCTGGCCGACGCCATCGTCGCCGAGCTGAAGGGCACGGAGCTGTGCCGCCTTGAACTCGGTCGGTACGTCACCGAGCTTCGCGCTGACGACGCCCAGGTGACCGCCACGCTGGACACGGGCGCTTCCCTCACCGCCTCGTACGCCATCGTTGCCACGGGCGTCGGCCCTCTCCAACCCCGCGACGCGACTTGGATCACCGCCCGCGCCGGTCTGCCCCTGCCCGCGCTCTGGCAGGCCAACGCCGACGACGCCCAAGGCCGCACCCTCCTCGTACTCGGCGGCGACCGCCCGATCGGCACCTTCCTGCGCGCCCATCCGACCAGGGACACGCGCCTCCTCGTGGCGTACCCGGCGACCGACGCGTACAAGATCGACGAGATCCGCGAGGACCCACGGGTCACGCTGCTCCCCGTCGATCACCTGACGCTGCACGGTGGAGAAGGTGCCCCGCTGTCGGCCGAGGCAGTGGGAAGGGACGGTACCCACCGCACGATCACGGCGGACGCGGCCTTCCTCAGCCTGGGAAGCGCCCCCGCCGCCCCACCCGGAGACCTGACCCGCAGCACGGACGGATACTGTCCGCCCACCGACCAGCACCCCCGCCTCATCGTGGCCGGCGACCTCCGCTCCGCCCGCTTCCAACGGATCATGACTGCCCTGGGCTCCGGCAGCGAGGCGGCGCTGCAGGCGTACTACGCGGCCCGGGACCTGCCCATCAAGGGGTGAAGCCACGGTGTTGCGCGTCAGGGGATGGCTCTTGGAGGGGGAACCCTTGTGACCAGTAAGGCAGAAGTGGCGGTCGCTGCTGCCATCGTCGCTCGGGACGCGCGCGTTCTGCTCGTACAACGACGCGTTACGGAAGGCGACCTGTCATGGCAGTTCCCGGCGGGGAAGATTGAACCCGGTGAAAGGGACTGCTGCAGGCGTAGGTGCCAGCGGGGTTATGCAGCCAGGGCTGCGGGTGGGGTGATGGTGGCTTCGTGCTCGACGGGGGTCAATCGGGCCAGGCGTTTCTGGCGTCGGCGGTGGTGGTAGGTGCGTTCGATCCAGGTGGCGATCGCGATTCGCAGCTCCTGACGGGTGGCCCAGGTACGGCGGTCGGGAACGTTCTTCTGCGGTAGCGCGAAGAAGCTCTTCATGGCCGCGTTGTCGTCGGCGGCACCGACTCTCCCCATTGATCCGAACATGCTGTGGCGTGCGAGAACGGCGACGAATTTCCGTGAGTGAAAATGCGACCCGCGGTTGGAATGCGCGATGCGTCCTGCAACCTGGCCCCGACGGGCCACCGCGGATTGAAGAGCCCTCACGGCGAGGCTGGATTTCATCCGGGCGTCGATGGAGTAGCCCACGATACGGCCGGAGTACACATCCTTGACCGCGCGCAGGTAGAGTTTTCCCTCGCCGGTGGCGTGCTCGGTGATGTCCGTCAGTCACAGCCGGTTCGGCCCGGCAGCGGTGAAGTCCCGCCTCACCCGGTCGTCATGGACCGGCGGGCCGGCCTTGGTGTTCCTGCCCCGGCCTTGGCGTTTGCCGAACGCGCTCCACCAGCGGTTGTCGCGGCAGGTCCGCCAGGCGGTCCGCTCGGCCATGGTCTCACCGGCCGCAGGGGCCTCGTCGGCCAGGAAGCGGTGTCCGAACTCCGGGTCGTCGCGATGCGCGTCGAACAGGGCGTCGGCCCGGTATGCCTCGGCCCTCTCGGTGTCGGTGACCGGTGAGGCCAGCCACCGGTAGTAGGGCTGGCGGGCCAGATTGAGTACCCGGCACGTCACCGCCACCGGCACCCTGCGTGGGGCAGCGGCGGCGGCCAGCTCGCGGACGGGCGGGTACATCATTTTGACGGCAGGTTCGCCTGCGACAGATACGCCGCGGCCCTGCGCAGGACCTCGTTCTCCTGCTCCAGGAGCCGGATGCGCTTGCGGGCCTCGCGCAGCTCGGCGGACTCACCCGACACCGGTGCGGGCTTGGCGCCGCCTTCGTCGGTGTCGGCGCGGCGCAGCCACTTCGACAGCGTGATCGGGTGGACGCCGAAGTCGGCGGCGATCTGTTCCAGCGTGACGCCGGGCTCGCGGTCGCGCGCGACACGCACGACGTCCTCGCGGAACTCTTTCGGATACGGCTTGGGCACTGCGACATCCTTCCAGGCCGCCTCTCAGCAAGCCAGGTCAAGATGTCACCTATCCCTGCAGCAGTCCCCATCGTGATACCGACAGCGTGGTCGGAGAGCTTGAAGTCCTCCGCAACCTTCGTCTTGCCATAGACCTCTTTGCAACGCTTCTCCAGCCAGGCCAGTGCCGTCGAGACGTCGATGGTGGGATCGCCGACGCGCAGGTACGCGGCGACATCCGCGTCAGACCCTGTGCCGCGCCTGCGACGGATCGCTGTGTGCTTGGCCGTGCTGCCGGATGCTCGGAGCTTCACGAGGTCGAAGTCTGGGTGGGCTGCGATGTAGTCCTCCAGCCGCTCCCGCAGGTAGTTCACCTGGCGGCGGCGTTCCTTCGCCTCCTCCTTCGGCACGTTCACCTTGTTCTTCGCGTATGCCTTGAGGACCTCGTGGTCGACGTAGCTCTCCCCCGCCATGGCTGTCCGACCCTTCACCCGAGAAGCCGATCGGTAGGAGAACAGAGTTACCACTCACCACCGACAAAGCCGGTCGAAGTTGCGAGGGAGGGCCTTGACCCCGAATTCTGGACACGGGTTATGCGGCTTGTGCCAGCGTAGTTGGTGTGTGGCGGAGGGCGTTTTCGAAGGTGATCGGTGGTCGTTGTCCGAGGCGGGAGTGTCGGCGTCGGGTGTTGTAGCGGTGGAGCCATCGGAAGGCGTCGAGTCGGGCCTCGCGCTCGGTCGGCCAGCTCTTTCGTCCTTGCAGGGTCTCGCGTTTGAAGGTCGCGTTGAAGGACTCGGCGAGTGCGTTGTCCGCGCTGGACCCGACCGCGCTCATACTTCGCCGCACCCCTGCTGACCTGCAGGCTTCGGCGAAACTCCTGCTCGTGTACTGGGCTCCGTGGTCGGTGTGCATGATCGATCCGGCAAGGCTGCCGCGGGTGCGGATCGCCGCGGCCAGGGCGTCGGTGACGAGATCCGCGCGCATGTGGTCGGCGATCGCCCAGCCGACGAGACGGCGCGATGCGAGGTCGATGACGGTCGCCAGGTAGCAGAACTTCCCGCCGGCGACGGGCAGGTAGGTGATGTCACCGACGTACTTCGTGTTCGGCTTGTCCGCGGTGAAGTCGCGGCCGATCAGGTCCGGGGCCTTGGCCGCGGCCGGGTCAGAGACGGTGGTGCGGTGCCGGCGCCGCAACCGGATCCCTTGGATCCCGGACGCCCGCATGATCCTGGCGACGCGCTTGTGGTTGACCGCGACACCGTTCTCCTCGCGGAGCTCGGCGGTGATCCTCGGGGCTCCGTAGGTGCCGTCCGATTCCTGGTGCACCGCCCGTATCCGGGCTGCCAGGCGGGCGTCGGCCACCTGCCGGGCGGCCCGGTCAGCGGCTGTCCGTTGCCAGTAGTAGAAGCTCGAGCGGCTGACGCCGAGGATCCTGCAGAGCCGCTTCACGCCGTGACGGCGCTGGAGGTCGGCGACACACTGGAAGCGGTTCACCAGCGCGTCTCCCCGGCGAAATACTTCGCCGCCTTCCGCAGGATCTCCCGTTCCTCCTCCAACTCGCGGACCTTCTTTCGCAAGGCGGCGTTCTCCGCCTCCAGCGGTACCGGCGGCTGGGCCGGTTCTTGCGTCCGTCGTCCTCGGGGACGGCTCACCCCGGCTGCCCTCACCCAGTTCCGCAGGGTCTCCGGGTTGATCCCCAGATCGGCCGCGACCGACCTGATCGTCGCTTCCGGCCGCGACTCGTACAGCGCGACCGCGTCCGCCTTGAACTCCGGCGGGTAGTTCTTCATGACCACGAGATGTCCGTTCTCAGATCCTCAGGATCCAGTGTCTCGTGTGTCCAGGATCAGGGGTCAAGGCCCGGATGCCTAGGCGCCGGTAGTGGACCGTCTGGCGGGTCCAGGCTGGGCCGCCACACGGACTGCAACCAGAACTGCAACCACCAACGTCGAAGGCCCCCGCAGCGAGCTGCGGGGGCCTTCGACGTATTGCCCGGTGAGAGCAATGGCGGAGGATACGAGATTCGAACTCGTGAGGGGTTGCCCCCAACACGCTTTCCAAGCGTGCGCCCTAGGCCACTAGGCGAATCCTCCGCCGCAAACAATACAAGACGTTGAGGAGTGCTCGCGAACCCGTTCCCCGGGGAGGGGGTCCGGGCGGTCCCGGAGGTCTTCCGGAGGGCGGGGGAGGTGGACTTGCGGGGGTGGGGATCGGTTAAGGTGGGCGTCAGCCCCTCACGTGGCGCTATCTGACTGAACTCCCCCAGGGCCGGAAGGCAGCAAGGGTAGGTTGGCTCTGGCGGGTGCGTGGGGGGCCCTTGCGTGTCCGGGGCGGTGGGTGAGCCCGCCGGACCGGGTCGGGTGCGGGTGGCGCTGCGCGTCGGGCGGCGGCCGGTTTTCGGGGCGCGAGAAGGGCCGGAGGCCGTGGTGTGCCCGGTCCGGAGCCGGTTGTCAGTCGGCCCCGATAACCTCGTAGGTGTGTCGTCCCTTGCGCTGTACCGCCGCTACCGCCCCGAGTCGTTCGCCGAGGTCATCGGTCAGGAGCATGTCACTGACCCCCTGCAGCAGGCCCTGCGGAACAACCGGGTCAATCACGCGTACCTGTTCAGCGGCCCGCGAGGCTGCGGCAAGACGACCAGTGCGCGCATCCTGGCCCGCTGTCTGAACTGCGAGCAGGGGCCCACGCCCACGCCGTGCGGGGAGTGCCAGTCCTGTCAGGACCTCGCGCGCAACGGGCCGGGTTCGATCGACGTCATCGAGATCGACGCCGCATCGCACGGTGGCGTGGACGACGCCCGCGATCTGCGCGAGAAGGCGTTCTTCGGGCCCGCCTCGAGTCGTTACAAGATCTACATCATCGACGAGGCCCACATGGTCACGTCGGCGGGGTTCAACGCCCTGCTGAAGGTGGTGGAGGAGCCGCCGGAGCACCTCAAGTTCATCTTCGCGACCACGGAGCCCGAGAAGGTCATCGGCACCATCCGGTCGCGTACGCATCACTACCCGTTCCGCCTCGTGCCGCCGGGGACCCTGCGCGAGTACCTCGCCGAGGTCTGCGGCAAGGAGAACAGCTACGTCGAGGACGGCGTGCTGCCGCTGGTCGTGCGGGCCGGCGCCGGTTCCGTCCGTGACTCGATGTCCGTCATGGACCAGCTGCTGGCCGGCGCGGGCGACGAGGGTGTGACGTACGCCATGGCGACGTCCCTGCTCGGTTATACGGACGGCTCCCTGCTCGACTCGGTCGTGGACGCGTTCGCGGCGGGTGACGGGGCCGCGGCCTTCGAGGTCGTGGACCGCGTCATCGAGGGCGGCAACGACCCGCGCCGCTTCGTCGCCGACCTGCTGGAGCGGCTGCGCGACC
The DNA here is from genome assembly GCF_031844705.1 of Streptomyces sp. ITFR-16. NCBI lineage: Bacteria > Bacillati > Actinomycetota > Actinomycetes > Kitasatosporales > Streptomycetaceae > Streptomyces > Streptomyces sp. ITFR-16. The sequence goes on along the minus strand of NZ_CP134609.1, from coordinate 3,779,480 downwards.
TGGTGATCCTGGCCGCCGTGCCGGACGCGGGGGAGAAGGGGCTCATCGACGCCCCGGCCGATGTCGTCGAGCGGATGACGGCGCAGGCGTCCGTCTTCGGCGCCGCCGAGCTGAGCCGCGCGGCGGACCTGGTCAACGAGGGGCTCACGGAGATGCGCGGCGCGACCTCGCCCCGGCTCCAGGTCGAGCTCATCTGCGCCCGGGTGCTGCTGCCCGCCGCCTTCGACGACGAGCGCTCGCTGCAGGCCCGGCTGGACCGGCTGGAACGGGGCGCGTCCTTCGCGACCACCGGCCCCGGGCCCGCCATGGGGTACGTCCCCGGGCCCGAGGCCCTGGCCCACGCCCCCGTCCCGCAGACACCGCAGACCGCCGCCCCCGCTCCCGCCCCGGCAGCAGTGCAGCCCGACGCCGGTTCGGGACCCGCCGCCGCGCGTGCGGCGGCCCGGGGGGAAGCGCCCCCGCCGCCCACCGCCCCGGCCCCGGCCCCGGCACAGGCGACCCCGGCGCCCGCCCCCGTACAGCAGTCGCAGCCGCCCGCCGAGGCGCCCGCCGCTGGGCAGCGGCCCGGGGCCTGGCCCGCAGCGGCCGCGCCCGAGCAGGGGCGCCGGCCCGGCGGCTGGCCGACGGCCTCCACCCCGGGCCAGGCACCGCCCCCGCAGGCGGCCCCCGCACCGGCCCCGGCCCCGGCCGCTGCCGCAGCGCCCGCCCCGGCTCCCGTCCCGGAGTCCGCCCCGGGCATGACGCAGGGCGCCGGACAGGTGCGCAACATGTGGCCCGACATCCTGGAGGCGGTCAAGAACCGCCGCCGGTTCACCTGGATCCTGCTCAGCCAGAACGCCCAGGTCACCGGGTTCGACGGCGCCACCCTGCAGATCGGCTTCCTCAACGCCGGCGCCCGCGACAACTTCGCGAGCAGCGGCAGCGAGGAGGTGCTGAAGCAGGCGCTGGCCGAGCGGTTCAACGCGCAGTGGAAGATCGAGGCGATCGTCGACCCCTCCGGCGGCGCCGGACAGCCCCCGCCGGTCGGCGGCGGCCGCCCCTCCGCACCGCCGCCTCCGCCCCAGCGCCCCGCGCCCGCCCCCGCTCCGCAGTCGTACGAGAGCCGGCCCGCCCCCGAACAGCAGCGGCAGCAGCCCGGTGGCGGCGCGCCCGCGCCCGAGCCGCCGCCCCCCTCGTACACCGCTCCCGAACCGCCGAGATCGGTCGCACCCGAGGACGACACCCCCGAGGCCGACGACCCCGACCTCGTCGATTCCGCCCTCTCCGGCCACGACCTGATCGTGCGCGAACTGGGCGCGACGGTCGTCGAGGAATTCACCAACGAGTAGCCCGGCGCCGCCCGCTCCCGGGCCTGCGGTGCGCCGTGCCCCGGGTGTCCACGGACCGGCGCCCGTCAAGGGCGCCCCGCCCCGGCGGCTAGGCTGCACCCCGTGAAGGTCCTCGTCATCGGCGGCGGCGCCCGCGAACACGCCCTGTGCCGCTCTCTGTCCCTCGACCCCGACGTCACCGCTCTGTACTGCGCCCCCGGCAACGCCGGCATCGCAGAGGTGGCCGAACTGCGCCCGGTCGACGCCCTCGACGGCGCCGCCGTCGCGCGCCTCGCCACGGAACTGGGCGCCGAGCTGGTGGTCGTCGGCCCGGAGGCGCCGCTTGTCGCCGGGGTCGCCGACGCGGTGCGTGCCGCCGGCATCCCCTGCTTCGGCCCGTCCGGCGAGGCCGCCCGGCTGGAGGGCTCCAAGGCATTCGCCAAGGACGTGATGGCCGGGGCCGGCGTCCCGACCGCCCGCAGCTATGTGTGCACCACCCCCGCCGAGATCGACACGGCCCTCGACGCGTTCGGCGCTCCGTACGTCGTCAAGGACGACGGGCTCGCCGCCGGCAAGGGCGTCGTCGTCACCGATGACGTCGATGTGGCCCGCGCCCACGCGCTGGCCTGCGACCGCGTGGTCATCGAGGAGTTCCTCGACGGCCCCGAGGTGAGCCTCTTCGCGATCACCGACGGCACGACCGTGCTCCCGCTCCAGCCCGCCCAGGACTTCAAGCGCGCCCTGGACGGCGACGAGGGCCCGAACACCGGCGGCATGGGCGCGTACTCCCCGCTGCCGTGGGCCGACCCCAAGCTGGTCGACGAGGTCCTGCAGTCGGTCCTCCAGCCGACCGTCGACGAGCTCCGCCGCCGCGGTACGCCCTTCTCCGGGCTGCTGTACGCGGGTCTCGCGATCACCTCGCGCGGCGTACGGGTCATCGAGTTCAACGCCCGCTTCGGCGACCCGGAGACCCAGGTGGTCCTGGCCCGGCTGAAGACCCCGCTGGCCGGTGTCCTGCTGGGCTCCGCCAACGGCACCCTGGACACGCTGCCCCCGCTGGCCTGGCGCGACGACGCCGCCGTCACGGTGGTCATCGCCTCCCACAACTACCCGGACACCCCGCGCACGGGTGACCCGATCGAGGGGCTCGACGAGGTCGCGGCACAGGATGCGCCGCACGCGTACGTCCTGCACGCCGGGACCCGGCGGGACGGCGACGCGGTCGTCAGCGCGGGCGGCCGCGTGCTCTCCGTGACGGCGACCGCCAAGGACCTCGCGGGCGCCCGTGAGCGTGCCTACGCGGCGGTGGAACGGATCCGTCTCGACGGCTCCCAGTTCCGTACGGACATCGCGAAGAAGGCCGCGGAGGCCTGAGCCGTACCGGTCCGCACCCCTCAGCACCTCAGCCGACGCGCCGCTGCCCTATGGGCGGCGGCGCGTCAGCACCTTTACCCAAAGCCATTCCATCGAGTGACGGCTAAGCCATCCGGATGACGCCTGCCGAACCCCCAACTAGGGTGCGGCGCAAGCATTCCGGCACTTGGCCCACCGGCATTGCGATGTCAGTGACGGGTGCCACAGTGGGGGTGTGAGCAACACCGCCGTGGGGGCAGAGGGGGTGACGTCCGGCCGTGTCCGGTACCGGTACAGATGAGGAGCTGGGTGCGCGGGCAGCGCGTGCCAGGGCTCTCGCCCTGCTGCGCATCCGCAGCAGGGCAACGGCAGTGGCACTGCTGCCGGCCGCGTTCGCCGTCGTGCTGTTCGCCGCCGGCGCGCAGGGCTTCGCCGAGGGCAGCGGCTGGGACGCGGCGCGCTGGGCCGTGACGGGCCTCGCCGTCGTCGTCCTGCTGGTCGCGGCGGCCGTCGCGATCGCGGTCGTACGGGCGAAGCCCGCGGTCAGCCCGACCGTCGCGCTCAGCGAGGCGGCGGCCCCCGATCTCTACCGGCTGGTCCACGACCTGGCGGAGCGGCTCGGTGTGCCCGCGCCCTCGGCGATAGCGCTCACGCCGGACTGCGACAGCTGGCTGGAGGACCGCTCCCACCCGGCCGCCGGCCGGGCGGCCAAGGACGCCGCGCACCGCGAGGCGGGCGGCACGGGACGGCCTCCCGGACGCCTTCGCCGGGTGCCGGCGGCGCCCGTGCTGGTCATCGGGTCCCCGTTCCTCTGGTGGATGCGGGTCGCGGAGCTACGGGCGGTGCTCGCCCCGGTCGTCGCCGGCACCGGCCCCGCCGCCCACCCCGACATAGCCGCCGCCCGGCGCTTCGTGCGCGGGCTGGACGGTGCCGTGGCCGATGCTGCCGTGCCCGTCCAGGGGCCGGTGCGTCGGGTACTGATGCTGCCGCGTGCCTTCACCGGCCGGATCGCGCGGATCCTGCTGCGCAGCTGCCGCCGCCATGCCGCCGAGATGGAGCGGGGAGTCGCCGCCGCCGCGTCGACGCGCGCCCAGGCGGTGGACTACGGACTGCGGATCGTCGCCCAGGAGCAGGTCGGCCTCGCCTACGCGGGCTGGGACCGGCTGCTGACCCGGGTCGCGCTTCCCGCCTGGCGGATGGGGCGCTGGCCCTCCCAGCTGGACGCGGGCGTCGTCTCCGCCCTCACCGAGCTGTCCCGGCGCGACCGGCTGGCCGAGGGGTTCACCTCCCGGCTCGGCGAGCGTCCCGCCTGCGATCTGCTGGAGGAGCCGGGCGTGGCCGACGAGGCGGCCTCGCTGCTGGCCGCCCGGCTCTTCCACGGCGGCCCTGCGGAGACGGGCCCCGACTGGTCCCCGGTGGAGTGGCAGCAGTACCCGGAAGAGGTCGTCGACCGGAAATGGCGCTCGGAGGCGGCCCGGCTGCACCGCGTGCTGGACACCATGGGCGTACCGCCCGCGTCCGCCACCGGCGGGGTGCCGACGCTGGCGCGGGTCGTGGAACACCTGTCGGCGGGGGAGGGCGGAGGCGAGGAGCTCGCGGCCGGGATCAGCGCTGCGGTGGCCCGTGACGAGGCGGTGGCGCAGGAGCGTGGCCCGGTTCCCGGCGGCTCCGGCGCCGGGGGAGGCGCCGACGACGTACTGGAGCTGTGGGGACCCGATCCCCTTCCGCTCTTCCCGCTCCAGCCGCCGCGCACGGGGACGGAGCTGCTGGCCGACCATGTCGCGGCGATGGTCTGCTGCGCGGCCGTCGACACGGCGGGCGCGGCACCCGGCCTGGACTGGCTCGACGGTCCCGCACTGCTGGTCGACGGCGAGCGCCGGGCCGACCTCGGCAGCCCGGTCCTGAGCCTGGTCGAGGACGGCGACGCGGGGCCGCTGCGCTCCTGGCTCGCCTCGGTCGGCGTGCGCACCGACAAACCCGTGCGTCTCGTCTGAAACAGCCCTGGAAGGACGGCTGTTGAGGCGGTCCATGCCCCTCTATCCGGAACGATAGGTTCCGTTCACGTCAATTCGCGACGAACGGTGACGGAGTGCGTGCGTTATGTGATGTGCTGGGGAACGACGCTGACAGCCGGCGTACCAATGTTGTTCCGGGGGCCTGAGGGAGGGAAGGCGTTATGGGGGCGGAGCAGATTCGTCGTTGGGAATCGGGTGCCCTCGCGCATGCCGTCACCGATCCGTTCGGACAGGGCCCCCTCCCCTGGCTGCGTGGCAGCGAGAACTACTTCGACGACACCGGCCAGGTGGTGCCCTGGTATGCGGACCCCACCCTGCCCCGCGGCTCCACGGGCGGCGGCACCCGTACCGCCGACGACGTCCGCCGCCAGATCAAGGGCTTCATCTCGACCGGTGCCGCGGCGCCCGGCGAGGCGATCGACTTCCACATCACGGTGGACCCGCCCCAGCAGTTCTCCGTGGACATCTACCGGATCGGTCACTACGGGGGCGACGGCGCCGCCAAGATCACCACGAGCCCCCGCCTCTCCGGGATCGTCCAGCCCGCCCCCCTCACCGCCGACCGCACGGTCTCCTGCCACCACTGGTGGCAGTCCTGGCGGCTGCAGATCCCCACCTACTGGTCGATCGGCGCGTACGTCGCCGTACTGACCACGGTCGACGGCTACCGCTCCCACATCCCTTTCACCGTCCGCGACGACCAGCCGGCCGATCTGCTGCTGGTGCTCCCGGACATCACCTGGCAGGCGTACAACCTCTACCCGGAGGACGGCCGCACCGGCGCCAGCCTCTACCACGCCTGGGACGAACAGGGCCGGCTGCTGGGGGAGGAGGACGCCGCGGTCACCGTCTCCTTCGACCGCCCCTACGCGGGCGCGGGCCTCCCGCTCCATGTCGGTCACGCCTACGACTTCATCCGCTGGGCCGAGCGCTACGGCTACGACATCGCCTACGCCGACACCCGCGACCTGCACGCGGGCCGGATCGACCCCAGCCGCTACCGGGGCCTCGTCTTCCCCGGCCACGACGAGTACTGGTCGGTCCCCATGCGCCGCACCGCCGAGCGCGCCCGCGACAACGGCACATCGCTGGTCTTCCTCTCCGCCAACACCATGTACTGGCAGGTCAGCCTCACACCGTCGCCCTCCGGGGTGCCCGACCGGCTGCTCACCTGCCGCAAGCGCCGGGGGCCGGGGAAGCCCGCGCTCTGGCGCGAGATCGACCGCCCCGAGCAGCAACTGCTCGGTATCCAGTACGCGGGCCGGGTCCCCGACCCCCACCCGCTGGTCGTGCGGAACGCGGAGCACTGGCTCTGGGACGCCACCGGCGCGATCGAGGGCGACGAGATCGACGGCCTGGTCGCCGGTGAGGCCGACCGCTACTTCCCGCGCACCACACTGCCCGAGCACGACAACCGCATCCTGCTCGCCCACTCCCCGTACCAGGACAGCGACGGCGTGACGCGCCACCAGGAGACCTCGCTGTACCGGGCCCCGTCCGGCGCGCTCGTCTTCGCCTCCGGCACCTTCGCCTGGTCCCCGGCCCTGGACCGCCCCGGCCATGTGGACCCGCGCATCCAGCGGGCCACCGCCAACCTTCTCGACCGCATCTGCAAGCGCGCCTGAGCCCCGGACCTGCGGGGGCCTCCCCGCTCACCGGGACCCCATCGGCACCCCTCCGCAGCCGACCGCGCCCGGATACGGGACAATCGGAACAGCTCCTGGATCAACCTACGCGGAGGCAGCGTGTCCGGATTTGTAGAAAAGCCCGAGCCGGTGCAGGTACCGGGGCTCACCCACCTGCACACGGGCAAGGTGCGCGACCTGTACCGGAACGAGGCCGGTGACCTCGTCATGGTCGCCAGCGACCGGATCTCCGCGTACGACTGGGTGCTGCCCACCGAGATCCCGGACAAGGGCCGCGTGCTGACCCAGCTTTCGCTGTGGTGGTTCGACCAGCTGGCCGACCTCGTGCCCAACCACGTCCTGTCCACCGAGCTGCCCGTCGGCGCCCCCGAGGACTGGGCCGGCCGCACGACGGTCTGCCGGTCGCTGCGGATGGTCCCGGTCGAGTGCGTGGCCCGCGGTTATCTGACCGGCTCCGGCCTGGTCGAGTACAACGCCTCCCGCACCGTCTGCGGCCTCGCGCTCCCCGAGGGCCTTGTCGACGGCTCCGAGCTCCCGGCGCCGATCTTCACCCCCGCCACCAAGGCCGCCGTCGGTGACCACGACGAGAACGTGAGCTACGAGGAAGTCGCCCACCAGGTCGGCACGGAGACGGCGGCCCTGCTGCGCCGCGCGACGCTGGACGTCTACGGCCGGGCCCGCGACATCGCCCGTGAGCGCGGGATCATCCTCGCGGACACGAAGTTCGAGTTCGGCTTCGCGCCCACCGCCGACGGCGGCGAGGAACTGATCATCGCCGACGAGGTGCTGACCCCGGACTCCTCCCGCTTCTGGCCCGCCGCCGACTGGGAGCCGGGCCACGCCCAGCCCTCGTACGACAAGCAGTTCGTGCGCGACTGGCTCACCTCCCCGGCCTCCGGCTGGGACCGCAAGAGCGAGCAGCCGCCGCCCGCCCTGCCCCAGGAGGTCGTCGACGCGACGCGTGCCAAGTACCTGGAGGCGTACGAGCTGCTGACCGGGCTCCCCTGGCAGTAGCCGCCAGCCCCAGCACACGAAGAAGCCCCCGGCCGAAAGGCCGGGGGCTTCTTGCTGAACCGAGCGGACGACCAGGTTCGAACTGGCGACCTCAACCTTGGCAAGGTTGCGCTCTACCAACTGAGCTACGTCCGCAAGCGCCGAAGCGCGAGGACTACTATACCCAACCCCGCTCGCGTGCGAGACGCACTGCCGCATGACGGTTCTCCGCCCCGAGCTTCGAGGCCGCCGCCGAGAGGTAGTTCCGCACGGTCCCCTGGGAGAGCGCCGCCCGCTCGGCGATCTCGGCGACCGGCGCCCCGTCGGCCGCCAGCTCCAGCACCTCGGTCTCGCGCACGGTCAGCGGCGAGTCCCCGGCCGCGATCGCATCGGCCGCCAACTCCGGGTCCACATAACGGTTTCCGTCATGCACGGTACGGATGATCCCGGCGAGCTGCCGTGCGCTGACGGTCTTCGGCACGAATGCCCGCACGCCTGCGGCGAGGGCCCGCTTGAGATGCCCCGGCAGCCCGTGGCTGGTCACGATCATGGTCCGGCAGCCCGGGAGTTCGGCCCGCAGTGATGTGGCCACGCTCACACCGTCCGCCCCCGGCATCTCCAGGTCCAGGACCGCCACATCGGGGCGGTGCGCCCGGGCCATGGCGAGCGCCTCGGGGCCGGTCGCCGCCTCCGCCACCACGACGAGATCGTCCTCAAGCGCGAGCAGGGCGGCGAGCGCACCCCGGATCAGATGCTCGTCATCGGCGAGCAGCACCCGTACCGCGGTCATCGTCTCTCCTCCACAAGGGCCGCAGCCGCGCGCGCCGTGTCCTGGTTGCCGGGCCCGGAACCCGGCCCGGACGTGTCCTCGGGCGCGGTCTTGTCCTCGTGTCCGGACCTGTCCCCGGGCGCGGGCGCGAGCTGGTCCTCGGACGGGGGCCTGTCTTCGGGTGCGAGCTTGTCTTCGGAAGCTGGGGCAGCCCCGCCCGGAGTCCCGGCGTCTCCGGTCGGAGTCTTGGTGGCCCCGCCCGGATTCCCGCCGCCCCTGGCCGGAGCCCCGGCGGCCCCGGCCGGCGCGTCAACGTCCTCAACCGGAAACCCGGAGCGCCTCAGCGGGATGCTTGCCGTCAGCCGGAACAGCCCGCCATGAGCACGGCCCGCGTTCAGCGAACCGTTGAGCGCGCCGAGCCGTTCGCGCAGCCCGGCCAGGCCCGAGCCGTTGCCCTCGGCAGGGGTGGCGGGCACCCCGTCGTTCTCCACGTTCAGCACCACGGCGTCCTCCGCGACGCCGATCCGGATCGTGCAGCGTCGTGCGTCGCCGTGCCGCAGCACGTTGGTGGCCGCCTCGCGGACCACCCAGCCGAGCGCGGCCTGCACGGGTGCGGGCAACCCCTCGCCGCTGTTGCCGGTCACCGTGCACTCGATGCCTGCGGCCCGCAACACCCCTTGGGCCCCCGCCAGTTCCGTAGTGAGGTCGGCCTCCCGGTAACCCCGTACGACCTCGCGCACCTCCTGCTGCGAGGCACGCGCTATCCGCTGCACCTCGACCATCTGGTCCACCGCCTCGGGCCTCCCGCGCTGCGCGAGCTCCACCGCCAGCTCGCTCTTCAGCGCGATCACCGCGAGGTTGCGGCCCAGTACGTCGTGCATGTCCCGGCCGAACCGGAGCCGCTCCTCCGCGACCGCCAGCCTGGCCTGTATGTCCCGGGCCTCCTCGGCCTGCCACATCACGCTCAGGCTCCAGGCACTGGGCCGTACGGAGATCAGGACCAGCGCGCAGCCGAACAGTGTGGCCGGCACCACGCCGGCCAGAGGGCCGCCCCGGAGCCCGGCTGCGGCGAGCACACCGGTGGTCAGCACGATGAGGCACAGAGACTCGACCATGAATGTACGGACCGGGACCAGGAGCACCCGTGTGATCACGAAGGCCATGGGAGCGTTCAGCACCATGAGGAGCAGCCCGGCGTCCTTGATTCCGTCCACCGCGACCAGCGCCGCCAGCAGTCCCAGTCCCAGCAGCAACAGGGCCAGCGGCCCGATCAGCCGCCGCCCAGGGAAGGCGGAGACGCCGAGGTAGTGCTCCAACGCCGCCTGGACGTTGCGGTTGCTCAGCAGGCACTGCGCCAGGCTCACCATGAGGAGAGCCGAGCCCAGCGCCAGCGGGAGGGGCTCATGCCGGATGTCCGACTTGAAGGGGGCCAGCTGCCACGACAGGCTGAAGAGCCAGGGGATCACGCAGATGGTCAGCCGCGAATACTGGTCGATCCGCTCCATCTTGCCGCGCTCCTGCCAGCGGCGGCGCCAGCCGCGCACGCGCATCAACACCGCACAAACCCCCTTCAGCTTCGCGGATCCCACCGGAACCACCGCTGCACAGCAAACACCGCGAGCGCCGTCCAGACCAGCCCGGTCAGCGCGGGCGCGAGCAGGCCGGTGGTGCCGGTGGTGCCGAGCCAGCCGGCCCGTATGAGCGCCATCGCCCCGGTCAGCGGAAGGAACTCACATGCCCTGGCGAGCGGGTCGGGAAAGATCTCCAGCGGGACGAAGAGGCCCGAGCCCATCAGGGAGACGAGGAACAGCGGCAGGGTGGTCAGCTGGGCCGTCTGCACGGTGCGGGTGACCACGGAGGTGGTCGCGGCCAGTGCCGTCAGCAGCACCACGCCCAGAACCAGACCTGCGAGGAGCAGTTCGGGCCGCTCGGGCGCGCCGAGGCCGAAGAAGGCCGTCCCGGCCACCACGATCACCGCGGTCTGGGCCAGGGCCAGCGCGGCCGAGGGCAGCGCAGTCCCGGCGAGGATCTCCCCGTCGGTGACCTCTCCCGTGCGCAGGCGCTTCAGGACCAGTTCCTCACGCCGTGCCACATAGGCGGCGGACATGTTCATGTAGACGGCCTGGATCAGCACCGTGCCGATGGCGCCGGTGAGGGCGGCTCCGGCGACAGTGAGCCCCGTTCCCGCGAGATCTATCTTGGCGAACGTCGACTTCATGGCCATGACCATGGCCGCAGGCATGATCAGCGCGACGAAGACGGCCGTTCTGTTGCGGGCGAGCAGTGTCAGTTCGGCCCGGCCGAGAGCGGCCAGCCGGCCGGGGACGGTCGTGGTGCGCGCAGCGGTTGTCGCGGTCGTCATGAAACTGCCACCTCTTCGGTCCGGTGCTCGGGTTCGGTCTGGGACGCGGACTTGGCGATGTCGAGGAAGGCCTCTTCGAGCGAGGCGGACCGGGCGTCGAGTCCGATCAAGGAAATGTTCGACTCCGCTGCCCAGCGCAACAGTTCGGTCAGTGAGCCCTGCAGCCGATGCGTGCGTATCTCGATCCGTGGGCCATCGGCGGCGGCGCGCAGCTCCAGCGGGAGTCGTGCCGCAGGTATCCCCGCAGGCAGCTCGAAGCGGATACGGGCCGGCCGGGCGGCGGTCACCTCGGCTGTGGTGCCGGAGGCCACGATCCGGCCCCGGTGCATGATCGCCAGCCGGTCGGCGAGCGCCTCGGCCTCCTCCAGGTAATGCGTGGTGAGCAGCACGGTGACGCCGTCCTCCTTGAGAAGGCGCACCAACTCCCAGGTGTCGCGTCGCCCCTCGGCGTCGAGGCCGGTGGTCGGCTCGTCGAGGAAGAGCACCTCGGGGCGGCCGAGCAGAGCCAGCGCCAGATCCAGCCTCCGCCGCTCACCGCCGGAAAGCTGCTTGACCCGGACACCTGCCCGGTGGCCGAGCCCCACCAGGTCCAGGGCCTCGCCGGTCGGCCGGGCACCGCTGGTACAACCCGCCCACATCCGTATGGTCTCGGCCGCTGTCAGTTCGGACGGAAAGCCGCCCTCCTGAAGCATCACCCCGATCCGTGGGCGGACCGCGGCACGGTCGCCGTACGGGTCGTGGCCCAGCACTCGCACGCTGCCCCCGTCGGGACGGGCCAGGCCTTCCAGCATCTCGACGGTGGACGTCTTGCCGGCGCCGTTCGTACCGAGCAGGGCGAACAGCTCGCCGCGCGCCACGGTGAAGGAGGCACCGGCCACGGCCTCGAAGCCGCCCGCGTAACTCCGCCGGACACCGTCCGCCTCGATCACGCACTCACGGGAAATCTCGTCGCTGGTCATGACTCAAGGCTTCCTCCCGCTACGGCTCGGGAGCAGTGCGACCTGTCATCGCTCCCCATGACAAACGTCATGGGTGCGCGGTCGGCGCCACGGGCATGCATGCCACACGGGCAGGCCCGCCGGACAGGAGCGAGGCCCGGACGGGAGCGGGGCCCGGACGGGAATGAGACCTCGGCAGGAATCACACACGAGCAGGGAGGCGCGAGATATGAGCGGACGGGATATGAGCGGAATGGAATACGACGAAGGCCCCGGTCGAAATCGACCGGGGCCTTCGATCAAGAGCGGACGACCAGGTTCGAACTGGCGACCTCAACCTTGGCAAGGTTGCGCTCTACCAACTGAGCTACGTCCGCATTGCAACCACTCGGCTCTCACCGGTGGAGCGAGCACTACTCTACCTGATCCACCGGAGTGGTTGAGGAGAGCGATGCAGAGCGGGTGACAGGAATTGCACACTGCGCCTTCCCCCTGGAAGGGGGATGTTCTACTACTGAACTACACCCGCACGCGGCGTGAGGTTCGGCTTTGCGGCCTTGCCCCTCGGCGTGCTCCAGACTCTAGCCGACCTGCAGGGGTGTCGCGCAAGTCGGCTCCCGCGCGGTGTCGCGGGGGGCCCTGCTGACGGGCCGTCGGGCGCTCCCGGCCGGGCCCTGTGGCCCGGACCGTCGGATCAACTGGCTTCCTGGAACGCCTCGTAGACCTTCTTGGGAATCCGGCCGCGGGCCGGCACGTCCATCCGGTGCGAGCGGGCCCAGGCGCGGACGGCCGCCGGATCGGGTGCGAGCGAGGTGTGCCGGTAGGAGACGGGCACCTTGCCGTGCTTGCCGGCGTTCGACTGCTTCCGGCCGGCCGCCACGTACGGTGCCAGGGCTTTGCGCAGTTTCTTTGCATTGGACGGATTGAGGTCGATCTCGTACGACTTTCCGTCCAGGGCGAAGGTAACCGTTTCCGCCGCCGCTCCCCCGTCGATGTCGTCGGAGAGTGTGACCACTACGCGCTGAGCCACGGATATCGGTCCTTTCCTACGGCACGGGCGCGTCTGACATGCGCCGATGCCGGCCTTCCGGCTGTGAGCGCGGATGCGGGCCGACTGGTGTCGGTGCTGCAGGGGCAATGCTGCTTTCCCCGGTAATCATTTGTACAGCGATAGGTGCCGCATTGTGAAGCCCGCCCAATTACCTGCGCGTGTCAACCCGCTATGTGTGCTGCTGATGGGGATTTTTTTCGCAGGATTTTCCGTATCCGTTGTCACGGCCGATATCTCGGCGTGATCTGGGCCGTTTGATATCTACCCGCGTAGAATTTCCGGCCAGGTACGCTGAGTGGACCCGCGGGGGTCTGGGGAACCCCCCGGAGAAACAGCCGCACCACACCACCACACCGGGAGTGCCAGTGGCACGCGTCGTAGTCGACGTCATGCTCAAGCCCGAGATCCTCGACCCGCAGGGACAGGCGGTGCAGCGTGCACTGCCCCGTCTCGGCTTCGAGGGAATCGCGGACGTACGTCAGGGAAAGCGTTTCGAGCTGGAGGTCGAGGGACCGGTCGATGACGCCGCCCTCGCCCGCATTCACGAGATGGCCGAGACGTTCCTCGCCAACACCGTGATCGAGGACTTCACCGTGAAGGTGGAGAAGGCCGAGGAGTCGAAGTGACTGCTCGTATCGGAGTCGTCACCTTTCCGGGCACGCTCGACGACCAGGACAGCCTTCGGGCCGTGCGGGTCGCCGGCGCCGAGCCCGTGTCCCTGTGGCACCGCGACAAGGACCTGCACCAGGTCGACGCGGTCATCCTGGCGGGCGGTTTCTCCTACGGCGACTATCTGCGGGCCGGAGCCATCTCCCGCTTCTCGCCGGTCATGGAGACGGTGATCGAGCAGGCGAAGGCGGGCATGCCGGTCCTCGGCATCTGCAACGGCTTCCAGATCCTGACCGAGGCGCATCTGCTCCCCGGCGCGATGCTGCGCAACAACCACCTGCACTTCATCTGCCGCGACCAGACCCTGCGCGTCGAGAACGCGGAGACCGCCTGGACCTCGGACTACTCCGCGGGCCAGGAGATCTCCGTACCCCTCAAGAACATGGACGGCCGCTACACCGCCGACGAGCGCACGCTCGACGAGCTGGAGGCCGAGGGCCGCGTCGCGTTCCGCTACGTGGACGTGAACCCCAACGGCTCGCTGCGCGACATCGCGGGCATCACCAACGCCGCGGGCAACGTCGTCGGCCTGATGCCGCACCCGGAGCACGCTGTGGAGCCGCTGATCGGTACCGGTCGTACCGACGGTCTCGGTTTCTTCACCTCGATCATCAAGAAGCTGGTCAACGCATGAGCCTGGACACGGTCAAGCACGCGGCCGAAACCCCGGACACCGCGCAGCCCTGGAAGGAGCTCGGCCTCAAGGAGGACGAGTACGCCCGGATCCGCGAGATCCTGGGCCGCCGTCCGACGGGCGCCGAGCTCGCCATGTACTCGGTGATGTGGTCCGAGCACTGCTCCTACAAGAGCAGCAAGGTCCACCTCAAGCAGTTCGGCGAGAAGGTCCCCGTCAACGACGCGATGCTCGTCGGCATCGGCGAGAACGCCGGTGTGGTCGACGTCGGCCAGGGGTACGCAGTCACCTTCAAGGTCGAGTCGCACAACCATCCCTCGTACATCGAGCCGTACCAGGGCGCGGCGACCGGCGTCGGCGGCATCGTCCGCGACATCCTCGCCATGGGTGCCCGTCCGGTCGCGGTCGTCGACCCGCTGCGCTTCGGTGCGGCCGACCACCCCGACACCAAGCGCGTCCTGCCGGGTGTCGTCGCCGGCATCGGCGGCTACGGCAACTGCCTGGGCCTGCCGAACATCGGTGGCGAGGTCGTCTTCGACGCCTGCTACCAGGGCAACCCGCTCGTCAACGCCGGCTGCATCGGTGTGATGAAGCACGAGGACATCCACCTCGCCCAGGCCTCCGGGCCCGGCAACAAGGTCATCCTGTACGGCGCCCGCACCGGTGGCGACGGCATCGGCGGCGTCTCGGTGCTGGCCTCGGAGACCTTCGAGTCGACCGGCCCAGCCAAGCGCCCGGCCGTCCAGGTCGGCGACCCGTTCCAGGAGAAACTCCTCATCGAGTGCACCCTGGAGATCTTCAAGGAGAAGCTCGTCGCGGGCATCCAGGACCTCGGCGGCGCCGGGCTCTCCTGCGCCACCTCCGAGCTGGCTTCCGCCGGCTCCGGCGGCATGCGCGTCGAGCTGGACACCGTGCCGCTGCGCGACTCCTCCCTCTCGCCCGAGGAAATCCTCATGAGCGAGTCACAGGAGCGCATGTGCGCGATCGTCGAGCCGCAGCACGTGGACCGCTTCCTGGAGATCTGCGAGAAGTGGGACGTCATCGCCACCGTCATCGGTGAGGTGACCGAGGGCTCGCAGCTGGAGATCTTCTGGCACGGCGAGCAGATCGTGGACGTGCCGCCGCGGTCCGTCGCCCACGAGGGCCCGACCTACCACCGCCCGTTCGCCCGCCCGTCCTGGCAGGACGCGCTGCAGGCCGACGACGCCGGCAAGCTGGCCCGTCCCGCCGACGGCGCCGAACTGCGCGAGCAGGTCCTGCGGCTGGTCTCGTCGCCGAACCAGGCGTCGAAGTCATGGATCACGGACCAGTACGACCGGTTCGTGCAGGGCAACACCGTGCTGGCGATGCCCGAGGACGCCGGCATGGTCCGCATCGACGAGGAGTCCAACCTCGGCGTGGCCATGGCAACCGACGGCAACGGCCGTTACGCGAAGCTCGACCCCTACACGGGCGCCCAGCTCGCGCTGGCGGAGTCGTACCGCAACGTCGCCGCCTCCGGTGCCAAGCCGCTCGCCATCTCGGACTGCCTGAACTTCGGTTCGCCCGAGGACCCGGACGTCATGTGGCAGTTCGCCGAGGCCACGCGCGGCCTGGCGGACGGCTGCCTGGAGCTGGGCACCCCGGTCACCGGCGGCAACGTCTCGCTGTACAACCAGACCGGTGAGACGGCGATCCACCCGACGCCAGTCGTGGCCGTGCTCGGTGTGATCGACGACGTCACGCGGCGTACGCCGGTCGCGCTCAAGGAAGCGGGCCAGCTTCTCTACCTCCTGGGCGAGACGCACGAGGAGTTCGGCGGCTCGGCCTGGTCCGAGGTCGTCCACAACCACCTCGGCGGCATGCCGCCCAAGGTCGACCTCGGCCGCGAGAAGCTGCTGGGCGAGATCCTGATCTCGGCGTCCCGTGACGGCATGATCGACGCGGCGCACGACCTGTCCGACGGCGGCCTGATCCAGGCGGTCACCGAGTCCTGCCTGCGCGGCGGGAAGGGTGCCCGGCTGGTCGTGCCGGACGGACTGGACGCGTTCACCTTCCTGTTCTCCGAGTCGGCGGGGCGTGCGATCGTCTCGATCCCGCGCAGCGAGGAGCTCCGCTTCAACGACATGTGCGGGGCGCGGGGTCTGCCCGTGACCCGGATCGGTGTCGTGGACGGCGAGGAGATCGAGATCCAGGGCGAGTTCAGCATCCCGCTGAGCGAGCTGCGTACGGCGCACGAGGGGACGATCCCCGCGCTGCTCGCGTAGCGCACCGGCGAGCCGCCGCCTTCGCAGAAGCCCCCGCCCGGTCCGGCCGGGCGGGGGCTTTCGCGTGCCGGGAGGCGGATACCTCTTGACGAGGATTACGTAATTACGTAATTTAGAGGAATGGATCTGGAGGAACGCGTCTCGGAGCTGGAGCGACGGCTTGAGGCGCTCGTGGGTGACCGCCCGGACGTCCCACGCCCGACGGGCGCCGATTTCTGGGCTCTGGAGGGCCTGAAGGATCAGCTTTCGGGGACGGGGGCCGCCGATGGCGGAGTGCTGTACACGGGCGCGGTACGGCTGCCGACAGGCGAGCGGTACGAGTGGCAGTACGGGGCGCTGACCGCACAGCTGCTGGACGCGGGGGACCCGGGCGAGGAGGACGGTTCCGGGGAGCCCGCCGCCGACTGGTCGGATGCCGCCGAGTCGTTCGCCGCGCTCGGCCATCCGCTACGGCTGCGGCTGCTCCGGGAGATCCTCGGCGGACGGCGGACGGCCGCGGAGCTCGCCGCGCTCGACGAGACCGGGACCACGGGCCAGATCTACCACCACCTGCGCCAGCTCACCGGCGCGGGCTGGCTCCACACGACGGGACGGGGGAGATACGAGGTCCCGGGCGCCCGTGTGGTGCCGCTGCTGGTGGTCCTCACGGCGGCCAGGCCCTGAGGGCACGCGTACGACGAGATCGACATCAGACCGACTTCAGGGGGAAGTCATGTCCGTTCGAAAAGCCGTCATGGTGCTGTACCGACTCTGCTGGATCGTCTTCTTCGCGATGGTGGTCGTCAGCGTTCTCACCAGCCCGCCCTTCCCACGCTGGCTGACCTGGCTGCCGGCCGCCGTCGCCATCACGCTTTCCCTGACCGTCGGAGGCAAGGGCCGGGCGGCGGCCACCGATCCTCGGGCCGCGGTGGAGGTCGAGCCGCCTGTGGCGGGGCGCTGGACGGCGCTGAACAGTCCGGCGGACAAGGTGCCCAGCCATGGGGTGCACGCGTACGGGCAGACCTACGCGATCGACATCGTGGCCGACCCGGACCCCGGCCTGGAGCGCGAGGCAGGGCTCCGGGCCGGCGAGGGGACCGACAAGCGGGCCGGGAAGAGGGCGGCCGGTTCGAGCCGTCCTGCGTTCCGTGCCCTGTGGCCGATAGCCCGGCGAAACCATCACTTCCCGGCCTTCGGGGCCCCGGTGCTCGCGGTGGGCGACGGCACGGTGGTCCACGCCTCGCACGGCCGGCGCGACCATCTCAGCCGCAACTCCCTTCCCGCGCTGGCCTATCTGATGGTGATCGAGGCGTCGATACGGGACGTGTTCGGACCGGGCAGCATCGTGGGGAACCACATCGTGCTGGATCTGGGCGACGGTACGTATGCCATGTACGCCCATCTCCGGAACGGCTCGCTCCGGGTTCGGGAGGGGGAGAAGGTCCGTGCCGGGCAGCAGATCGCCGAGTGCGGCAACTCCGGGAATTCCACCGAACCGCATGTGCATTTCCAGCTGATGGACGATCCGGACCTGGATGTGGCTGTCGGGATTCCGTTCACCTGGCGGGGGATAGGAGTGCCGTCGAACGGCGAGGCGTTCACGGCCGGGGCGGCAGCGCCTGGGCATTCCGCCCCGGAGCAGGGCACGACTCAGACCCTCTGATCAACTCAGACCCTCTGATCACGGGTGGCCCCGGGCAGCCGGGTGGCCAGCAGCAGGGCGAGAACCATCACGGCGGTGGCGCAGCCGAAGACCACATCGGTCGAGGAGACGAAGGCGTCCAGGGCGTGCCGGCGGGCGGCCCCCGTGAGGCCGCCGATGTCGCTGGTCGTCCCGCCGGGGCCGTGGGCCGCGTACATCCGGCTGAGTACGGCGCCGAAGACGGACGCTCCCAGCGCGGTGCCCAGGGTCTGGAAGAAGCGGACTCCGGTGGTGGCCACGCCCAGTTGACGGGGTGGGGCGGTCTCCTGGATCAGCTGGATGAGCTGCCCGATGAGCTGGCCGAAGCCGACCCCCATCAGCAGCATCGCACCGCGCACCGTCCACAGGCTGGTGTCCGTGCTGAGCGTGGCCAGCAGGGCGAGCGCGGCCGAGGCGAAGACGGTGCCGCTGAGGACGAAAGTCTTCTGTGACCAGCCGGCTTCGACGAGACGTCCCGAGAGGAGGCCGACGACTGTCATGCCGAGCGCCATAGGTACCAGGAAGAGCCCGGCCGAGGTCGCGGCGACTCCCCTGACGACCTGGAGGTAGATCATGACGTAGACGATCGAACCCATCATCGCGGCGCCGACGAGCCCCTGAATGGCGAACCCGTAGCGCATCGACCGCAGGGAGAAGAGCGAGAGGGGAAGGATCGGCTCTGCGGCCGTGGCCTGGCGCCACAGGAAGAGCCCGAGCGTGGCGGCGACGGTGACGAGCAGACCGACGATCACCGGGGAGGACCACGCGTAGTCCTGACCGCCCCACTCAGCGACCAGGAGCAGTGCGGAGGAGAAGGCTGCGGCGAGACCGGCGCCGAGGAAGTCGATGCGGTGGCGCGTGGTGTGGGCGGGGACCTTCAGCACGAGGACGGCGACGGCCAGAACCGCGATGCCGACGGGCAGGTTGACATAGAAGATCGAGCGCCACCCGGCCTGGTCGGAGAGAGCTCCCCCGAGCCACGGGCCGAGCGCCATTCCGGCGCCGGCGACGACCCCGCCGAGGTTCCCGCGCTTGTCGGCCTGGCGCCTTCCAACGGGGTCCCCAGCCTCAGCCCCGGTGCCGGTCCCAGCCCCGGTGCCGGTCCCAGCTCCGGTCCCTGTCCCGGCGCCGGTCCCAGCTCCGGTCCGGGTCCCAGCCCCAGCCCCGGTGCCGGCGCCGGTCCCAGCCCTGGTGCCGGCCTCGGTCCCAGCCTCAGCCCCGGTCCGGGCCCCAGCACCATCGCCGGTCCCAGCCCCAGCCCCGGCGCCGGTCCCACCCCCAGCCCCGGCGCCGGTCCCGGTCCCAGCGCCGGGCCCGGCGTAGGTGCCGCTGCTCTTGTCGGCGGGGCCGCTTTTCGGGCCTCCGAGTTGGTGGAGGACGACCATGGTGACGCTCATCAGTCCGCCGCCGCCGATGCCCTGGAAGGCGCGGGCGGCGATGAGTTCGCTCATCGACTGGGCCATTCCGCACAGTGCCGATCCGGTCAGAAAGGTGGCGAGTGCCCCGATGAAGACGTTCTTCGAGCCGAGGGAGTCGCAGAGCTTTCCGTAGAGGGGGAGCGCGGCGGTGGCGGCGAGTTGGTAGGCGGCGATCAGCCACGGGATCCGGTCGACGCCGTGGACCGGATCGAGGTCGCGGACGATCGGGACGGTCGCCGAGGACACGATGTTCGAGTCCAGTACGGCCAGCAGGATCGTGACGATGCAGAGCGCGACGCCGATGATGCCGCTCCGGTTGCCGCTCTGTCGGCTGATGCGGCGGCCGACGGTGGCTTTCGGGCCGCTGCCCGGTGGGCCGGTCGTGGCTGCCGGTTGCGGCGTGGTCGTCGTTTCGGGCATGGCAGAGCTCCCCCTCCAGAGCGGCGCGGTGCCGCGATGGTCGCCTGTGCCGGCCTCCTCACTGTCCCGGCAAAGATGTACCCAGTCAAGTTTTCGTCCGGGATTAAGTTTCATCCTGGTACAGTCATGCCATGACCGAGGGGATGGGCCTGCGCGAGCGCAAGAAGATCCAGACGCGACGCCGTCTGCTGGCGGAGGCCACGAAGCTCTTCACGGAGCGCGGGTTCGATCAGGTCTCGGTCGCGGAGATCGCCGAAGCGGCCGATGTGTCGAAGATGACCGTCTTCAACTACTTCGACAGCAAGGAGGACCTGGTCTTCACGCCCATGGAGGAGCACATCGGTGATGTGTCCCAGGTGGTGCGGGACCGGGCCCCCGGCGAATCCCCGGTGGCCGCGATGCGGCGGCAGTTCCTGGAGGCCGTCGAGAACCGGGACCCAGCGGTGGGCATGAGCGACTCCGAGGTGGCGCTCGGGCTGATCCGGCTGATCCAGGAGACCCCGGCGCTGCTCACCCGTGCTCACGCCTTCTTCGTCCGCACCTTCGACCAGCTCACCGACGTCCTGGTCGAGGAGGGGGAGGAGCCCGCTATCGCGCGCATTGTGGCCGCCCAGACGCTCGGTACGCGCAACGCCCTGATCACCGAGAACCATCGGCGCCTGCTGGCGGGGGAATCGGCCGATGCGATCGCGGCGGATGCCGTGGCGCTGGCCGGCCGGGGATTCGACCTGCTCGAAAAGGGCCTGGGCGACTACGCCAAACGAAGCTGAACCTCCACCGTTCCCGGCGTTCCCGGCCCCCCCTCTCTCTCCCCGGCCCCCTTCTCCCCGGCCCCCTCTCCGGGCCCCTCCCAGGCTCCCGCTCCTTCTCCTGCTCTCCCTCGTCGTGCCGCTGTCCGGCGGGGCGCCCTGTCAGTGGCACGTCGTAGGCTCCCCAGCATGCCGCCGTCCCAGAAGCGCGCCCGGCGCTATGACCCGGTCAGGATCCGCACGGCGGTCCTGGCGCAGTTCGCCCATGTCCGGGAAGCCGTGCGCGCCCTGACGCCCCAGCAGCTCGACGGGCCCAGCGGGCTCGGGGAGTGGACGGCGCGCGAGCTCGCCGTTCACGTGACGATGGCGCTCTCGCACGTCACCCGGACCCTGGAGCTGCCCGAGCCGGCCCTGGCCAAGCCGGAGGTCACGCTCCTGGAGTGGCCCTTCACCACGGCGGCCCGGGCCGCCCGGATCGCGGACGACACCGCGGCGTCGGCTGCCGACCACCCCGACCTGGACGGGCTCTACGGGGAGGTCGCCGCCCGTTTCGAGGGGCTGGTGCCCGGCGCCCCCGAGGACCGGCTGCTGGCGACCCGGGTCGGCGCGATGCGGCTCGGCGATTTCCTGGTCACCCGGACCGTGGAGCTCGTGGTCCACACGTACGACCTGAACGAGGCCGTCGGGCTCGGCATCCCGTACGACCGGCAGGCGCTCGCGGCCTGCACGCGGCTGCTGGCCGACGCGCTGGCGGAGAAGGCGCCGGGCGGCTCGGTGGAGGTGAGGGTCCCGCCGTTCGCGGTCGTCCAGTGCGTCCAGGGGCCCCGGCACACCCGTGGCACGCCGCCCAACGTCGTCGAGACCGATCCGCTCACCTGGATCCGGCTGGCGACCGGGCGCACCGGGTGGGTGCAGGAGATCGACGCGGCCAAGGTCAGCGCCAGTGGGGAGCGGGCGGATCTCGCCGCGCTGCTCCCTTTGATGGCCTGATGGGTTGACGGCCTGATGGGATGAGACCGCGACAGGATGAGGGGGCCGGCGGGGCGAGGGCCGAGGGGATGAGGGGGCCGACGGGATGACGTCGAAGGCGAGCTGGAACCGGATCGCCGGTGCCGACCGTCTCATTGCCATGCACCGACACCGTATTGCTGTCAGCGTCCTGGCCCTCCTCTCCCTTGCCGCCTGTGGCACGGAGTCGGGTTCCGGTTCGGGTTCCCGGTCCGGTACCCCCGGCGACAGCGGCACCGTGCAGACCACCCCGTCCCTCACCGACGTCCGCTGGAGCGTCGACTCGGTGACGGTCGGCGGCAAACGGACCGAGGCTCCGGAAGGCGCCCATGTCCAGATCGACGCCAAGGGCCGGGCGAGCGGAAGCTACGGCTGCAACCGGTTCACGGCCGACGCCCGGATCGAGGGCGACACCCTCACCGTAGGGGCCGGGACGACCACCCAGATGGGCTGCGAGACGGACGTCCAGCGGTTCGAGACCCTCATGTCCCGCGCCTTCAGCGGCAGGCTCACCGCCTCCATTGCGAAGAGGACCCTCACGCTGACCACGGCGAAGGGCGACACCATCACCCTCACCGCACGGCGGCCGGTCCCGCTCGCCGGCACGGACTGGAGGGTCACCATCCTGGTCTCCGGCAACTCCGCGTCCTCGCTGCCCACCGGTACGGAGAACAAGGCCCGCCTCGCCTTCGGCAGGGACGGCACGGTCCACGGCACCCTCGGCTGCAACAGCTTCCGCGGCAAGGCGGCCGTCTCCGGATCCACCATCACCTTCGGCCCGGTCACCGCCACCCGGAAGGTCTGCAAGGACCCCGAGATGAAGCTGGAGCGGGCCGTGCTCGCGGTGATCGACGGCAAGCGGACGACGTACGGGATCGATCAGCGCACCCTGACCCTCACCGCGGCGGGGGCCACCAGCGGCACCGCCGACGGCGACACCAAGGGACTCGGCGCCTCGGCAGCCGACGGATGACGCCGGGCACACGACCCACCCCCGCCCCTCCCACATGCCGCATACCGGACGTGGCGGTGTGAGGCTCGCCACGAAACGAGCGTTCGGCCAGCTCGTGCGGAGGAGCCCCGAGCCGCCTCACGGAGTGCCACGAACCGGTCCGGCGGTCCGAGGGGTCACGTGGCCGGAACCTGTCGTCAATCCGCCGGTGATCCGGGCGATGACCGCTTCCCGACCGCCTCCCGGCCGCCCGCCGACGGCTGCCCGAGACGCCCGGCTCCACGGCCATGATCACTCCGCGTGATCGCGCGGAAGGCTTCCGGAGGCGGCGGCGAGGGCGCTCCCCCGGTGCTCCGCCGGGGTATCCCCAATTCGGACCAGTGGTCGATCTCGCCTACACTCGGTGGCGTGCCTCGTGGTGATGGACGACTCAACCACGACCTGCTCCCCGGAGAGAAAGGCCCCCAGGACGCTTGCGGCGTCTTCGGTGTCTGGGCTCCCGGCGAAGAGGTCGCCAAGCTCACCTATTTCGGACTGTATGCCCTGCAGCACCGTGGACAGGAGTCCGCGGGCATCGCAGTGAGCAACGGGTCCCAGATCCTGGTCTTCAAGGACATGGGACTGGTCTCGCAGGTCTTCGACGAAACGTCCCTGGGATCGCTCCAGGGCCATATCGCGGTCGGTCATGCCCGCTACTCCACCACCGGTGCCTCGGTGTGGGAGAACGCCCAGCCGACGTTCCGTGCGACCGCGCACGGCTCGATCGCCCTGGGTCACAACGGGAACCTGGTCAACACCGCCCAGCTCGCCGAGATGGTCGCCGACCTCCCGCGCAAGGACGGCCGTGCGACCCAGGTCGCCGCGACCAACGACACCGATCTGGTGACCGCGCTGCTCGCCGGCCAGACGGACGAGGACGGCAAGCCGCTCACCATCGAGGAGGCCGCCACACAGGTGCTTCCCGAGGTGAAGGGCGCCTTCTCCCTCGTCTTCATGGACGAGCACACCCTCTACGCCGCCCGTGACCCGCAGGGCATCCGCCCGCTGGTGCTCGGCCGTCTGGAGCGTGGCTGGGTGGTGGCCTCCGAGTCCGCCGCCCTCGACATCTGCGGCGCCAGCTTCGTCCGCGAGATCGAGCCGGGCGAGCTCGTCGCCATCGACGAGAACGGTCTGCGCACCTCGCGCTTCGCAGAAGCGAAGCCCAAGGGCTGTGTCTTCGAGTACGTCTACCTGGCCCGCCCCGACACCGATATCGCCGGGCGCAACGTCTACCTCTCCCGGGTCGAGATGGGCCGCAAGCTGGCCGTCGAGGCCCCCGTCGAGGCCGATCTGGTCATAGCGACGCCGGAGTCCGGCACCCCGGCCGCCATCGGCTACGCGGAGGCCAGCGGCATCCCGTTCGGCGCCGGACTGGTGAAGAACGCGTATGTCGGCCGGACCTTCATCCAGCCGTCCCAGACCATTCGCCAGCTGGGCATCCGCCTCAAGCTGAACCCCCTCAAGGAAGTCATCAAGGGCAAGCGCCTGGTGGTCGTCGACGACTCGATCGTCCGCGGCAACACCCAGCGCGCACTGGTCCGGATGCTCCGCGAGGCCGGCGCCGCCGAGATCCACATCCGGATCTCCTCCCCGCCGGTGAAGTGGCCCTGCTTCTTCGGCATCGACTTCGCGACCCGCGCCGAGCTGATCGCCAACGGCATGTCCGTCGACGAGATCGCCACGTCGATGGGGGCCGACTCGCTCTCGTACATCTCGATCGACTCGATGATCGAGGCGACGACGATCGACAAGCCGAACCTGTGCCGCGCCTGCTTCGACGGGGAGTACCCGATGGAGCTTCCGGACCCGGAGCTGCTCGGCAAGCAGCTGCTGGAGACCGAGCTGGCGGCCGGCCCTGCGGCGACCGCCGCGGCCGACGCGCTGCGCCGTCCGTGACCCGGACGGTCCGGCAGCCTTCCCACCAGCCCCGTATTTCCACACGAAAGATCCCAGGCAATGTCTGAGACAACAGGTGCTTCCTACGCGGCAGCGGGCGTCGACATCGAGGCCGGCGACCGCGCCGTAGAGCTGATGAAGGAGTGGGTGAAGAAGACGCAGCGCCCCGAGGTCGCGGGCCTCGGTGGTCTCGGCGGCTTCGCCGGCCTCTTCGACGCCTCGGCGCTCAAGCGCTACGAGCGCCCGCTGCTCGCCTCCGCCACGGACGGCGTCGGTACGAAGGTCGACCTCGCCCGCCAGATGGGCGTGTACGACACCATCGGCCACGACCTCGTCGGCATGGTCGTGGACGACCTCGTCGTCTGCGGCGCCGAGCCGCTCTTCATGACCGACTACATCTGCGTCGGCAAGGTGCACCCCGAGCGCGTCGCGGCCATCGTGAAGGGCATCGCCGAAGGCTGTGTGCTGGCCGGCTGCGCCCTGGTCGGCGGCGAGACCGCCGAGCACCCCGGACTGCTCGGCGCGGACGACTTCGACGTCGCCGGCGCCGGTACGGGTGTGGTCGAGGCCGACCGCCTGCTGGGCCCCGACCGTATCCGCAAGGGTGACGCGGTCATCGCCATGGCGTCGTCGGGTCTTCACTCGAACGGGTACTCGCTCGTCCGCCACGTCGTCTTCGACCGGGCCGGCTGGACGCTGGACCGCCAGGTGGAGGAGTTCGGCCGGACGCTCGGCGAGGAGCTGCTCGAGCCCACCCGGATCTACTCGCTGGACTGCCTGTCGCTCACCCGTACGACCGAGGTGCACGGCTTCAGCCATGTCACCGGCGGCGGACTGGCCAACAACCTGGCCCGGGTCATCCCGGACACCCTGCACGCCACGGTGGACCGCTCCACCTGGACCCCCGGCGCGGTCTTCGACCTCGTGGGCAAGGCCGGTCAGGTCGAGCAGCTGGAGCTGGAGAAGACGCTCAACATGGGCGTCGGCATGATCGCGATCGTCCCGGAGGAATCCGTGGACGCCGCGCTCACCACCCTGGCCGACCGGGGCGTCGACTCCTGGGTCGCCGGCGAGATCACCGACCGGGGCGCGCACACGACGGGCGCGGAGCTCGTGGGCGGGTACGCGCGCTGAGCAGCGGTACGCAGGCGCACGGGCCGGCGGTTACGCGGGTGCGCGCGCCGCGTGCGACCGGCCCGGCGGGTGCTCGGTGTAGTCGCACGCCGATGCGGCACCACTCGGGCACGCACCGCGTGCACCGGGCGGCATTCCGGATCGGGACAGCACAGAACCCGGTCCGGGGCAGGCCCGGACCGGGTTGATGTGTCAGCGCGAGGTCAAGCGCCGCGGCGCTGTGACGACGGACCGGACTGGTCGTCCTCGTCCTCGTCATCGTCGTCGTTGTACAGATCCGCGTACTGTGCGTACGGGTCATCTTCCTCGTCGTCGTCCTCGAACGGCTCTGCGTTCGGTGGCTGACTCGAAGGCGATGCGCCCAGCTCATTGGCCAGACGCGACAGGTCAGTCCCGCCGCTGCTGTACTTCAGCTGGCGGGCGACCTTTGTCTGCTTGGCCTTTGCCCGGCCGCGCCCCATGGCTCGACCCCCTCGGTGACGGGGCTCGACGGCCCCAGAGTCTTGACACGCGTTCATGTTTCAGGACGGACTCTCGGCAGAGAGACCGTGCCTGTAGAGCTTTAACGGTACCTGCTTCCGCGGCCATACGGTACGCCGCCCGCATCACGTGCCCCGGAAGAGGACCCGCGAAGAGCTCCGTCCTCGCTGGTCAACTGCGATTTTAACCTCTTATTGGCGCGCGACCCGCCGACCGGCGTGAGTCTTGTCTCGCCGGTCGGCGGGTACGGGCGTGCCGTGCGCACGGAAGCCCCGGTCAGGGGCCTCCGCGCGGTCAGCGGCGGCGGGCCTCGGCCATCCGCTGCTCGGCGATCCGGTCGGCCGCGGCGGCCGGCGGAATGCCGTCTTCCTTCGCACGTGCGAATATGGCCAGCGTCGTGTCGAAGATCTTCGCCGCCTTCGCCTTGCACCGGTCGAAGTCGAAGCCGTGCAGCTCGTCCGCGACCTGGATGACCCCGCCCGCGTTCACCACGTAGTCGGGCGCGTACAGGATCGAGCGGTCCGCGAGGTCCTTCTCGACGCCCGGGTGCGCGAGCTGGTTGTTGGCCGCTCCGCACACCACCGCGGCGGTGAGCACCGGCACGGTGTCGTCGTTGAGGGCGCCGCCCAGCGCGCAGGG
Organism: Streptomyces sp. ITFR-16; assembly: GCF_031844705.1. Classification (NCBI taxonomy): domain Bacteria; kingdom Bacillati; phylum Actinomycetota; class Actinomycetes; order Kitasatosporales; family Streptomycetaceae; genus Streptomyces; species Streptomyces sp. ITFR-16. The sequence continues at coordinate 3,753,102 of NZ_CP134609.1, read as the reverse complement.
GGCGTAGATGTCGAGCCCCTCCGTGCGGATCAGTGCCTCGGTGTCCGCCGCCACGGCGACCTCGGGGTGCAGGTCGGTGATCCGGCGCACGGAGTCGGCCCGTACATCGGTGATCACGACCTCGGCGCCGTCCGAGAGCAGATGCTCGACGAGGTGGTGGCCGACCTTGCCGACGCCCGCGACCGCCACTTTTCGGCCACGCAGCGTCGGGTCGCCCCACAGGTGCTGGGCCGAGGCGCGCATGCCCTGGAAGACACCGAAGGCGGTGAGCACCGAGGAGTCGCCGGCGCCGCCGTTCTCGGGGGAGCGGCCGGTGGTCCAGCGGCACTCGCGGGCCACGACGTCCATGTCGGCGACGTACGTGCCGACATCGCAGGCCGTCACGTAGCGGCCGCCGAGGGAGGCCACGAACCGGCCGTAGGCCAGCAGCAGTTCCTCGCTCTTGAGCTGCTCCGGGTCGCCGATGATGACGGCCTTGCCGCCACCGTGGTCCAGGCCGGCCAGGGCGTTCTTGTACGACATGCCGCGCGCCAGGTTCAGCGCGTCCGCGACGGCCTCCTGCTCGGAGGCGTACGGGTAGAAGCGGGTGCCGCCGAGGGCCGGGCCCAGGGCGGTGGAGTGGAGGGCGATCACGGCCTTGAGGCCGCTGGCACGGTCCTGGCAGAGCACTACCTGCTCGTGGCCGCCCTGGTCCGAGTGGAACAGGGTGTGTAGTACATCGACAGGCACGCCGGTCACATCGGTCACTGTGGTGACTCCCAAGTACGAAGCGGCGAAGAGACCCTCCTGAAGGTGGGGAGGGCCCCGGACCGACCGGCTCGGACGGTCCGACGGGCAAGAGCGTAAGTCCTCCGCGGGCACGGATCCGTGCCAGTGCCGAGGATCACCCCCTACGGGAGTACGGGCGTGACACGATCACTGCATGTCGGTGGTGTCTTCGGTGCTCGTCCCTTACGCGTCCTACCTCCGGGTCTACGAGCCACTGGCGGCCTTCCCGGAGGCCGAGCGCGCCCACTGGGCGCGGTACGCAGCCCGGGATTCGATCCCCACGGCCCAGGACGAACTGCGGCGCTCGCTGGCGGACTTGGCGGCGACCCCGCCGGTCGGGGTGCCGGCCCACGAGAGCGCCGACGCGTTCGTCGCCGAGGCCGACGGCGTGGTCTGCGTCTGTCCGTGGCGGACCCGGCTGCGCGGCTGGCTGGCCCTGGACGGGCTGACCGACGTGTTTCCCGCGTCGGTGCTCGACGCGGTGCTGCCGCCGGTGGTGCGCGGCCAGGCGCTGGCCGACCACGAGCGGTGGGCGGAGCGCAATCCGGACGCCCGGCCGTGGATCAGGACGGCGGTCTGGCAGGTGCCGGTCCGCTGGTTCGTCCTCTTCTCGGACGAGGAGCGGGAGTACCTGGCGGCGGGGGAGGACGGGGCGCCGCCCGTCATGCGCTACCGGACGCCGATGGTCCAGGCGCGCCGCCGGCTGGCCCGGTCGCTGAAGACGCTGCGGGAGACCATGGAGGACGGTCCGCTGACCGAGGGGCTGGTGGACGTCGGGCGGTGGCTGGAGGAGTTCCACCCGCGCGCGCTCGTCGAGCTGGACTACGGCGGCCTGGTGCACGCGCTGCCGGCGGAGCGGCTCGAGGAGGACCGGAGCGCCGCCGATGTCGCCGAGGGCATCGCCGCGCTGCGCGCGGGGGACGCCGAGAGCGCGAGCGCGGCCTACACCCGGCTCGCGGAGCGATGGAAAGCCGTAAGAGATCGTCAGTTCGCGAACTGATCGACCATGAACCTGCGTCCTGTGTGACACGTGAGGGTGAAGGGGCGGAAGCGTACTCCGGTGGTCTCAGGACCTACGTCCCGAACCGGGCCTTTGCCTCAAGCGTGATGGATAGCACTTACGGGGCCCTTGCGTCCTTCCCTACTCCTCGTGCCAAAATAGGACAAGGAGTCCGGGGAGGACTCCATCCGTCCAAGTATGGGCGGAATGCTCAGCATTGCACGCTATGGGGGGTCTGATGACTCCTGATCGCTCTGTGACTGATCGTCACGGTGGTGTGACTGTCCGCTATGGCATGGTCCATCGGCTTCCGTCGCTGATGAACACCTGGGAGGGCAATTCCATCGGTTTGGCCGACGTGGCTGGACGGATGGTGTAGTTGTAGTGCCGAGGACAAGCCGTTCGTCCTATAACCGACTCGGCCCGCGTCCGCCATTTCGGGCAACGCGGGTCAAGGTGCAGAATTTAGAGGAAAGAACCGAGATGGTTCGGTTCTCCCGAGGAGGCCGCTCATGACCGCTCGCACCCCTGATGCCGAGCCGCTGCTGACCCCGGCTGAGGTTGCCACGATGTTCCGCGTGGACCCGAAGACGGTTACCCGTTGGGCCAAGGCCGGCAAGCTCACGTCCATCCGCACGCTCGGTGGACATCGCCGGTACCGCGAGGCAGAGGTCCGCGCACTGCTTGCGGGTATTCCGCAGCAGCGCAGCGAGGCCTGACATACCCCTGTCGCCGCGTCACAACTGGGCTTTTGGGTCCCCCAACCCGAATCGCCCACCCATAGCTCCATATGACGGGCGCCCGCCCCAACGGGCGCCATACCTGTGCCATACGGGTGTTGTCATCGGATCGCGCTGGACTCCGCCGGGTCCAGCGCGATCTTTTTTGTGCGCTCACGGCGTGCCGGTTGGCCTGTCGGCGCCCTCTGTGCGTCCCTGCGGGCGCCCGGCGGCCCGTACGGGCTTCCTGGGCCCCGTGGCGCCCGTCCTGTCGGAAACCGGGCGTCCGGTCCGCTCCGAGGGACTCCGGGCCGCTCCGTGCGGCTCCGTGCGGGGTTGCTCGGGTCTGTGCGGGACTGTGCCTCCGCGGCCCCGGGGAGGCCGTTCCGGGGTGTTTCGGGGAGGCGGCGGCAGGCCCCTTCCGAGGGGTGCAATTGCACATATTAAATTCGCCAGTTGTAGGAAGGGTGTAAAGTCACCCCTTCTCAAAACTGATTGAGTGACACCCGTCACACGGCATGGGTGTTGCCAACTACGAGCCTGCCACTGCAAGGAGGCGGACGGTGGCGCCATTGGTCACGCGGCGGGGGGACTTTCGTCCTCGGCCCCGGACGGCCGTCCGGGCGCCCTCGACGGCCCCGGTCCCGGTGGCGGTAAGGCGCCTTCCCGGCGCCCTGTGGGCGGCTCTGCCGGGCGGGACGGCTCATCGGACGGTTCTGCGTCGCGGAGGCCCGGTACGGGCTCCACAGGCACGCCCCGGGAAGCCGCCGCAGGCTCCATCGCGAGCCGCAGCAACCGGGCGCAGACCGCGCAGTGCCGGGTGAGGTGGCGATAGCCGGTGGCGGCGGCGAGATGGGCCCGCAGCAGTGCGCGGATCTCGTGCCGGGGTGCTCTCGCGCGCTCCCGCCCCGGTTCGCGGGAGTCGGGCCGTTCCGACCGGAACCCCTCGTCCGTGGATGCCGTCATCCGCGCCACCTCCCGGTGGATGCGCTCCGCCCCGCCCCTCGGAAACCGGGGGCAGCCCCTGGTTTCTGAGTACTCGTCCGCCGGCACCGGAGTCAAGACGCGCGAAAGCCCGGATCCAGGGGATCCGGGCTTTCGCTACTGCGGTCCTGACGGGATTTGAACCCGCGGCCTCCACCTTGACAGGGTGGCGAGCACTCCAAACTGCTCCACAGGACCAGGTTTTCGCGGCGGCCTCGCGGCTGCCTGCGAAGACAGACTGTACAGGAGGTCAGCGGGTGCGGTCGACCTCACTCCTGGTGGTGGCACCGTCACCCGCCCGCCGCCCCGCCGGCTACGGGGCGGCGGCGTCGATCGCCTTCACGATCCGCTTGTCGGAGACGGGGAACGCGGTGCCCAGGGCGTGCGCGAAATAGCTGACCCGCAGCTCCTCGATCATCCAGCGGATGTCCAGCACCTCCTGCGGGACGGGCCTGCCCCGCGGCAGCTGCTCCAGCAGCCAGGCGTACTCGTCCTGCATCTCGTGGACCTTCTCCATGCGCGTGGTGTCGCGCTGGACGTTGGTCGGCATCTGCTGGAGCCGGCGGTCCTCCGCGACCAGGTAGCGCATCAGGTCGGGCAGCCTGCGCAGCCCGGTCAGGGTGACGAACCCGGGCGGCACGAGGCGGGCGAGATGGTCGCGTACGTCCGTGACGTTGTTGATCAGGACCAGGCTGTTGGTGGCCTTCAGCCGGCGCTCGCACGCCTGCCAGGCCGCCAGGATCTGCTGGACCTGGCCGATCGTGCGGACGGTCAGGTCCACCAGGTCGGCGCGTACCTTGTCGTACAGCTTCCGGAACGACGCCTCGTCCCAGGCGGGGCCGCCGTGCGCCGCGATCAGCCGGTCGGCGGCCGCCGTCGCGCAGTCGTCGAACAGCGCCTGGACGGAGCCGTGCGGATTGCGGGACAGGGCCAGCTTCTGCTGGTTCGTCAGCTTGTCCGAGGCGAACTTCGCCGGGTTCACCGGGATGTTCAGCAGGATCAGCTTCCGGGTGCCGCGCCACATCGCCTGCTGCTGCTCGGCCTCGGTGTCGAAGAGCCGTACGGCCACGGTCTCGCCCTGGTCGACGAGCGCGGGGTACGCCTTGACCGGCTGGCCGGCCCTGCGGGTCTCGAAGACCTTGTTCAGCGTGCCGATCGTCCAGTCCGTGAGACCCGAGCGCTCGATGGACTCCCCGGTCGGCCCCGCAGTCGCCGCCGCGGCCTTGGAGAGGGCCTGGCGGGCCTTCGGGCGCAGCTGGATCTTCAGCGCCTCCAGGTCCTTGTCCTCGGCCACCTTCCGGCGCCGCTCGTCCACGATCCGGAAGGTGATCTTGAGGTGGTCGGGGACCCGGCCCAGGTCGAAGTCGTCCGCGGTGACCGGCACCCCGACCATCCGCTGGAGCTCGCGGGCCAGCGTCACCGGCAGCGGCTCCTGGAGCGGTACGGCCCGGTCCAGGAACTTGTCCGCGTAGTTCGGCGCGGGGACGTAGTGCCGGCGGACCGGCTTCGGCAGGGAGCGGATCAGCTCCGTGACGACCTCCTCGCGCAGGCCCGGGATCTGCCAGTCGAAGCCCTCGGACGTGACCTGGTTGAGGACCTGGAGCGGAATGTGGACGGTCACACCGTCGGCGTCCGCACCGGGCTCGAACTGGTAGGTCACCCGGAACTTGAGCTTCCCCTGCCGCCAGGAGTCCGGGTAGTCGTCCTTGGTGACGGCCCCGGCCTTCTCGTTGATCAGCATCGAGCGCTCGAAGTCGAGCGCGTCCGGCTCGTCCCGGCGTTTGTGCTTCCACCAGGAGTCGAAGTGCGCGCCGGAGACGATGTGTTCCGGGATGCGCTGGTCGTAGAAGTCGAAGAGCGTCTCGTCGTCCACGAGGATGTCGCGGCGCCGGGCGCGGTGCTCCAGCTCCTCGACCTCGCCGAGCAGCTTGCGGTTGTCGTGGAAGAACTGGTGGTGCGTGCGCCAGTCGCCCTCGACCAGGGCGTTGCGGATGAAGAGGTCCCGCGAGGTCTCCTGGTCGATTCGGCCGAAATTGATCTTGCGCTGGGCGACGATCGGCACGCCGTACAGCGTGACCCGCTCGTACGCCATCACCGCCGCCTGGTCCTTCTCCCAGTGCGGCTCGCTGTAGGTGCGCTTCAGCAGATGCTCGGCCAGCGGTTCGATCCACTCCGGCTCGACCCGGGCGTTGACCCGTGCCCACAGCCGGGACGTCTCGACCAGCTCGGCGGACATCACGAACCGGGGCTGCTTCTTGAAGAGGGCCGAGCCCGGGAAGATCGCGAACTTGGCGCTGCGCGCACCCAGATACTCGTTCTTCTCGGTGTCCTTCAGCCCGATGTGCGACAGCAGACCGGCCAGCAGCGAGGTGTGCACCGCCTGTTCCGGGATGCCCTCGTCGCCCTTGGGCTCCTCGACGGCGATGCCCATCTGCTTCGCGACCGTACGCAGCTGCGCGTAGATGTCCTGCCACTCGCGGATCCGCAGGAAGTTCAGATACTCCTGCTTGCACATCCGGCGGAAGCTGGAGGAGCCGCGCTCCTTCTGCTGTTCGCGGATGTAGCGCCACAGATTCAGGAACGCCAGGAAGTCGGACGTCTCGTCCTTGAACCGGGCATGCTGCTGGTCGGCCTGCGTCTGCTTCTCGGAGGGCCGCTCGCGCGGGTCCTGGATGGAGAGCGCCGCTGCGATGACCATGACCTCGCGGGCGCAGCCGTTCTTCTCGGCCTCGATGACCATCCGGGCCAGGCGCGGGTCGACGGGCAGCTGGGAGAGCTTCCGGCCCAGCGGGGTGAGGCGCTGCCCCTTCTTCCCCTCCCGGGGGGACTTCTCCTCCTGCTCCAGCGCGCCCAGCTCCTGGAGGAGCTGCACGCCGTCGCGGATGTTGCGGTGGTCCGGCGGGTCGATGAAGGGGAACTTCTCGATGTCGCCGAGGCCGGCCGCGGTCATCTGGAGGATGACGGATGCCAGGTTCGTCCGCAGGATCTCCGGGTCCGTGAACTCCGGGCGGGTCAGGAAGTCGTCCTCGGAGTACAGCCGGATGCAGATGCCGTCCGACGTACGGCCGCAGCGGCCCTTGCGCTGGTTGGCGCTGGCCTGCGAGATCCGCTCGATCGGCAGCCGCTGGACCTTGGTGCGGTGGCTGTAGCGGGAGATACGGGCGGTGCCCGGGTCGATCACGTACTTGATGCCGGGGACGGTCAGCGAGGTCTCGGCGACGTTGGTCGCCAGAACGATCCTGCGTCCCGTGTGGCGCTGGAACACGCGGTGCTGCTCGGCGTGCGACAGGCGCGCGTAGAGGGGGAGCACCTCGGTATGTCTGAGGTTGCGTTTGCCCAGCGCGTCCGCCGTGTCGCGGATCTCGCGCTCGCCGGAGAGGAAGACCAGGACATCGCCGGGCCCCTCGGACTGGAGCTCGTCGACGGCGTCGCAGATCGCGGTGATCTGGTCGCGGTCGGCGTCCTCGCTGTCCTCTTCCAGCAGGGGGCGGTACCGCACCTCCACGGGGTACGTGCGCCCGCTGACCTCGACGATCGGCGCCTCGCCGAAGTGGCGCGCGAAGCGCTCCGGGTCGATGGTCGCGGAGGTGATGACGACCTTCAGATCCGGGCGCTTGGGCAGCAGCCGGGCCAGATAGCCGAGCAGGAAGTCGATGTTCAGCGACCGCTCGTGGGCCTCGTCGATGATGATCGTGTCGTACGCGAGCAGCTCGCGGTCCGTCTGGATCTCGGCGAGCAGGATGCCGTCCGTCATCAGCTTGACGAAGGTCGCGTCCGGGTTGACCTGGTCGGTGAAGCGGACCTTCCAGCCGACCGCCTCGCCCAGCGGCGTCTTCAGCTCCTCGGCGACCCGCTCGGCCACCGTACGGGCCGCGATCCGGCGCGGCTGGGTGTGCCCGATCATGCCCCGGACGCCCCGGCCAAGCTCCATGCAGATCTTGGGGATCTGGGTGGTCTTGCCGGAGCCGGTCTCACCGGCGACGATCACGACCTGGTGGTCGCGTATCGCCTCCAGGATCTCGTCCTTCTTCTGGCTGACCGGCAGCTGTTCGGGGTACGACAGAGCGGGCATCCGCCCGGCCCGCTGCGCGAGCCGCCCGGCGGCCTTGCCGGCCTGGGCGGCGATCTCGTCCAGTACGGCCTGCTGGGCCTCGGGCTTGCGGATGCGTCGCGCGCCTTCGAGGCGGCGGCCGAGCCGGTGCGCGTCGCGGAGCGAGAGCTGCCCGAGCTGGGACTGGAGATCGGCGAAGGAAGTAGACATACGGGTCCCAGGATCTCACCCGGGCCCGAGGAACGGCGAACCTATTTCGCGCGGCCTCGGTCACGGGACCCGCACGGTGGGGGACGCCACGGTCACAGCACGTACCATTCCGGACAGCTGATCATCCTCTGCCGGAAGGCCCGAGCCCGTGTCCCGTTCGCAGTGGTGCTGCCTGGTGGCGGCGCTCGCGGTGGTGCTCGGGCTGTTCTGCGGACCTTCCGCGGCGGTGGCCGACGCACCGGACCGCGAACCGGCGCCCGTCGCCGCCGTCGCGGTGGACGGCGGCGACGGCGTCCCCGGCTGCGGCAGCGGCGACCGCCGCGACGGCACCGAACCGGCCGTCCCGGGCCGGGCCCGCGCGGCCCACGACCAGGCGCCCGGCCTCGCCGAATGGGGCCTGCCCGCCGCCAACGGACCCGAGCCGGTCCGGGCGCCCGCGCCGATGCCCCTGCGCGGTCCGGACGCGGCCGCGCCGGGCCCGGTGGAACTCTCCGTACTGCGGGTGTAGACGGCCCGCCGGCCCTCTGCTTCCCCTTTTCCTCCCGCATCACCGGTCCGGAGTTCCGCATGCCCATGTCCACGCCCAAGCCGTCCCCGAAGTCCCCGAAGTCCCCGAAGTCCTCCAAGCCGTCCCGCAAGCCGCTGGTCTACGGCGCCGGAGTCCTCGTCGCCGCCGCGCTGTTCGGCTACGTCTCCTACCGCGCCACCGCCCCCGACGCACCCGGCGGCTCCTCCCCTGTGGTCGCCGGTGTCACGGCCGACCCGGAAGCCGGCGTCTACCCCGAGCTGGCGAAACTCGCCCGCCGCGACGCGGGCGACAAGCTGGCCCTGGGCCGCCCGGACGCACCCGTCGTTCTCATCGAGTACGCCGACTTCAAGTGCGGCTACTGCGCGAAGTTCGCCCGGGACACCGAACCCGCCCTGGTGAAGAAGTACGTGGACGACGGCACCCTGCGCATCGAGTGGCGCAACTTCCCGATCTTCGGCGCCGAGTCCGAGGCCGCCGCCCGCGCCTCCTGGGCCGCCGGACAGCAGGGCCGCTTCTGGGAGTTCCACCGCGCCGCGTACGCCGAGGGCGCCAAGGAGAAGGGGTTCGGCAAGGACCGCCTCAAGGAGCTCGCCCGGCAGGCCGGGGTGCCCGACCTGGACCGCTTCGCCACCGACACGGACGGCGCGGCCGCCGCGGCCGCGGTGGGCGACGACCAGGAGCAGGGGTACGGGATCGGCGCGACCTCCACCCCGTCCTTCCTGGTCAACGGCCGCCCGATCGCGGGCGCGCAGTCCGCCGGGACCTTCACCCGGGCCATCGAACAGGCCGCGGCCCGGGCGAAGGACGACAAGGGTCCCGCAGGCGCGGGGAGCAGCGCGGGACGGGACGACAAGGGCTCGGCGAAGTGACGGCGGACACCGGCTACTTCGCCGCCCTTCTCGGCGGGCTGCTGGCTCTGCTCAGCCCGTGCAGCGCCCTGCTGCTCCCCGCCTTCTTCGCATACTCCATCGACTCCGCCTCCCGGCTGCTCGCCCGAACCGGGATCTTCTACGCGGGTCTGGCGACCACACTCGTCCCGCTGGGCGCGGCGGGTTCGTACGCCGGACGGTTCTTCTACGGCCACCGCGACGCGCTCGTCCTCGCGGCGGGCTGGCTGATCATCGGTCTGGGCGCCGCCCAGATCGCCGGGCTGGGATTCGCCTCGCGCCGGATCACCGCCCTCAGCGGCCGGATCCGCCCCACGACGGCGCTGTCCGTCTACGCCCTCGGCGCGGTCTACGGCCTGGCCGGTTTTTGCGCGGGCCCGATCCTGGGCAGCGTCCTGACCGTCGCGGCCGTCAGCGGCAGCCCGGCGTACGGGGGACTGCTGCTGGCCGTCTACGCGCTGGGCATGGCGGTACCGCTGTTCGTGCTGGCACTGCTCTGGGAGCGGTTCGAGCTGGGGCGCCGGGCCTGGCTGCGCGGCCGGGTCCTGCGGCTGGGCCGGTTCGAACTGCACACCACGACCCTGCTGTCGGGGCTCTTCTTCATCGGCCTCGGCGTGCTGTTCCTGGTGTACGACGGGACGACCGCGCTGCCCGGACTGCTGGACGTGGACCAGTCGTTCGCCGTCGAGCAGTGGGCGGGCGGCCTCGGCGCGCGCGTCCCGGACGCGGTGCTGCTCGTCGCGGTGGTGGCCGTGGTGCTGCTGGTGCTCGCGGTACGGGCTGCCCGTCGCCGGGACACGGACGCGGACGTGCCGAACACCGCCGACCGGGAGGGCGCCTGACACGGCGAAGGCCCCGTCCATCGGACGGGGCCTTCGGGTGGTGGCTGGGGCCGGGATCGAACCGGCGACCTATCGCTTTTCAGGCGATCGCTCGTACCAACTGAGCTACCCAGCCACGCAGCTCATACGGGCTGCAGCGGTCCTGACGGGATTTGAACCCGCGGCCTCCACCTTGACAGGGTGGCGAGCACTCCAAACTGCTCCACAGGACCAAGCAATGTGCGAGACAAGTCTCGCACACGTTTAAGCGTGCCCCCAACGGGATTCGAACCCGTGCTACCGCCTTGAAAGGGCGGCGTCCTGGGCCACTAGACGATGAGGGCTAAGGGCCCACCTGCGCGCTTTCCAGCGCGTCGGGGACGTGAGAAGCATATGGGATGGCGGCAGCTATCGCCAAAACGGTTTACGGCGAGGGGGTGGGGGAGGTCGGGGGTGCGCTCGGGACGGCCGTCTTCTCCGCCGGCAGATGGCGGCTGACCTCGGCCGTCGTCAGGCCGAGCCCGCCCAGCGTGATCTCGTCCCAGGCCTGCAGACGGCGGGTGGAGCGGTCCAGATAGAGGACCGAGGCGAGGACCTGTTCGGGCTTCTTGTTCTGTACGGCTCGCAGCCCGCCGCCGCCCGTGGATCCCTCGATCATCAGCCGGGTGCCGCCCTTCATGAGCTCGTTCTGCCGGTGGTGCACATGGCCGGCCAGGGCGAGCGGGACCGACCCGTCCGTCCGGCGGGCCGCCTCCGGTTCGTGGGCCACGGCGATGTCGACGGGGGTGCCGGCCCGCCGCTGCTCCTCCAGGGCGGCGGCGAGCCGGTCGCCCGCCGTCCCCTCCACGTCCTCGGCCTGTTCGGGCCCGGTGCGGTCGGGGGTGAACTGCGGGTCCCCGATGCCCGCGACCCGCAGGCCGCCGACGCTGACCGCCCGGCCCTCGTCCAGCACATGCACGTTCCTGAACCGTTTCTTCTGCTCCAGGTACTTCTGCGTCACCGCCGAGTCGTGGTTGCCGCGCACCCAGATGTAGGGGGCGCCGAGATCGCTGATCGGGTCAAGGAAGCTGTTCTCGACGGCGGCGCCGTGGTCCATCGTGTCGCCGGAGTCGATGATCACGTCGATGTCGTACTGCTCCACGAGCGAGCCGATGATGTGCCACGCCGCCGGGTTGAGGTGGATGTCGGAGACGTGCAGGACGCGGAGGGTGGCGGGGTCCGGGCTGTACACGGGGAGCGTCGAGGTGGCGTCGTACAGCTTGGTGACGTTGGTGACCAGCCGGGCCAGTTCCTGCTGGTAGACGTCGAAGTCGGTGACGATCGAGCGGGCGTCGCCGACCACGGAGGGCGCGCTGGAGAGCAGTCCGGAGAACCGGGGCTCCAGGACCGACTTCGGATTCCAGGTGGCGTACGCGCCGAGGCCGGACGCGGCCAGCAGGGCGAGCGCGAGGCCCCCGGCGGCCAGGGCGCGCCGGGGCCTGCGGTAGACGGCGAGGCCGAGCGCGGTGGCGCCGGAGACCACCGCGACGCAGGAGCGCACGGCGAGCTCGCGGGTCCCGGCCGCGACGTCCCCGCCCACCTCGTCCTGGAGGCCCGCGAGGCGCTCGGGGTGCTGGACCAGGGCCTGGGAGCGGACCGGGTCCAGCCGGTCGACATCGACGTCGAGCCGGACCGGGGCGTGGTGGGAGTCCAGCTCCAGGGCCCCGAGCGGAGAGACGTTGATCTTGGTGCCGCCCGTGAGGGAGGGCCGCAGGGTCATGGTCGTGTCCATGGGGCCGACAGGCGTCCGGACACTGCCGACGACCAGCAGCCCCAGCCAGGCGCCGAACAGCACGACGGTGACCAGGCCCAGGGCGCGGACGAAGGGGCGCGGCGAGACGGTGAGCGGACCGCCGGGCGGGCGGGGGCGGCGGCCGGGGCGGGGCCGGGGACGGAGGAACTGCCGGACGCGGACCATTGGGCGCCTATGCCCCGGTCCGGGAGCAGGTATGCCCGTGCGGTGCCCGGGTTCGCCGCCCGTGCTCCGGGGCGCATCCGGCGGCCGTACGTGACAATGGCGGGGTGCTGGAGATGACGCGGGAAGCGTTCGAGGAACTGGTCGGCGAGGCCCTGGACCGGATCCCGCCGGAGCTGACGCGGCTGATGGACAACGTCGCGGTGTTCGTCGAGGACGAGCCGGAGTCCGATGATCCGGAACTCCTCGGGCTCTACGAGGGCACCCCGCTGACCGAGCGCGGCGAGTGGTACGCGGGCGTGCTGCCCGACCGGATCACCATCTACCGGGGGCCGACGCTGCGGATGTGCGCGACGCGCGAGGACGTCGTCGCGGAGACGGAGATCACGGTCGTCCACGAGATCGCCCACCACTTCGGCATCGACGACGAGAGGCTGCACGCGCTCGGTTACGGGTGAGGGGGAGGGGCGTGCGTTCCGGGCGGTGCGCCGTGAGGTGTGAATGAGGTGTGCGGACCTGTCCGGGGGCGTGTCCCCGGCGGGGCGGCGGGAGTTGGGCACAGCGCTCCCGGCTCGTTTCCGTCCGGCTCCGTCCTTCCTCGCGCCCCCGGAGGTGCCCCTGTGCGCCAGTTGCCCGCCCCCGTCCGCTGGGCGGCCGTCACCGTTGTGACGATCGCCACGTCCACCGGCTGTATGAGCATCGGCGGTGACGGCGGGAAACCCGAGCCCTCGCATACCGCCGCGCCGAAGGGGGCGGCGGCCGAGCCCGACGGCGCCACGGTGGCCGGCACCGGCCACGCCCGTACCGGCGGCTCCGGGGCGCACGGCGACCGGCCGGGCGCCGGTTCGGACGACCCGAGCGCCTCCGCCTCCCCCTCGGGCAGCCCCGGTACGGAGTCCGGCGGCCCCGATCAGGCCCGGGGCGGCCGTCGCCCGGCGCCCGCGCTGTCGGCGGCCCGGCCCGGCGCCCCCGAGCAGCCGGAATCACCCGCTCCGTCGGACCAGGGGCCCGGCGCGCCGCAGACCCCGCAGCCGCCGGACCCGCCGGAGCCGGAACCGGTGCCCTCGGAGGCCGAGCCGGTGCCCTCCGCTTCGCCGGCCGCGCAGTTCCGCAACCAGGCGATGGGTGCGCCGGGCGCCTCGGAGTGGACGCGGACTCCCGAGGCATCACCGCAGGTGGGACCCGCCTGACGGGGGCGGTCGGCGGGGGCGGTTTGCGCGATGTGGGTGAGAGTGCGTATGGTGGTAGATCGTTTGATCCCATTGCCCGGCGCCGACACAGAAGAGCGCCGTGTGGCGCGTACTCTCCCTTGCCGTGGCTGGACCGCATTGAGGCGGTCGAAATTGCGAATCACGGAGTTACGGGCGCGTGCCGAGACTCCGGAAGGTTTCGCATTTCGCATGTCAATTTCCAGTTCTGACCACACCGTCATGCCCCAGAGCGTCGAGAACGACGAGCTGAACGAGGTCGCCGCTGCCGCGGAGGCCGTCGTCGCCGAGTCCGCCGAAGCCATCCAGGCGGACGCCCCCCAGGCCGAGCAGGCCGACGCCGAGCCGACCGTCACCTTCGCCGACCTGGGCCTGCCCGAGGGCATCGTCCGCAAGCTCGCGCAGAACGGTGTGACCGCTCCCTTCCCGATCCAGGCGGCGACCATCCCGGACGCCCTGGCCGGCAAGGACATCCTGGGCCGTGGCCGTACCGGCTCCGGCAAGACCCTCTCCTTCGGCCTGCCGACGCTGGCCGCGCTGGCCGGTGGCCACACGGAGAAGAAGAAGCCCCGCGCGATCATCCTGACCCCGACGCGTGAGCTCGCGATGCAGGTCGCGGACGCACTGCAGCCGTACGGCGACGTGCTCGGCCTGAAGATGAAGGTCGTCTGCGGCGGTACGTCGATGGGCAACCAGATCTACGCGCTGGAGCGCGGTGTCGACGTCCTCGTCGCCACCCCGGGCCGGCTGCGCGACATCATCAACCGGGGCGCCTGCTCCCTGGAGAACGTCCAGGTCGCCGTCCTCGACGAGGCCGACCAGATGTCCGACCTGGGCTTCCTGCCCGAGGTCACCGAGCTGCTCGACCAGATCCCCGGCGGCGGCCAGCGCATGCTCTTCTCCGCCACCATGGAGAACGAGATCGGCACCCTGGTCAAGCGCTACCTGAGCAACCCGGTCACCCACGAGGTCGACTCCGCCCAGGGCAACGTCTCGACCATGTCGCACCATGTCCTCGTCGTGAAGCCGAAGGACAAGGCTCCGGTCACCTCCGCCATCGCCGCCCGCAAGGGCCGCACCATCATCTTCGTCCGCACCCAGCTGGGCGCCGACCGCATCGCCGAGCAGCTCGTCGACGCGGGCGTCAAGGCGGACGCGCTGCACGGCGGCATGACCCAGGGCGCCCGTACGCGGGTCCTGGAGGACTTCAAGAAGGGCTACGTCAACGCGCTCGTCGCGACCGACGTCGCCGCGCGCGGTATCCACGTCGACGGCATCGACCTGGTCCTGAACGTGGACCCGGCCGGTGACCACAAGGACTACCTGCACCGCTCGGGCCGTACCGCCCGCGCCGGCAAGTCCGGTGTCGTGGTCTCGCTGGCGCTGCCGCACCAGCGCCGCCAGATCTTCCGCCTGATGGAGGACGCGGGCGTGGACGCCTCGCGCCACATCGTCCAGGGCGCGGGCGTCTTCGAGCCCGAGGTCGCCGAGATCACCGGCGCCCGCTCGCTCACCGAGGTCCAGGCCGACTCCGCGAACAACGCCGCCAAGCAGGCCGAGCGCGAGGCCGCCGAGCTCAGCAAGCAGCTCGAGCGCGTCCAGCGCCGTGCCGTGGAGCTGCGCGAGGAGGCCGGCCGGCTGGTCGCCCGCGCCGCGCGCGAGCGGGGCGACGACCCCGAGGTCGCGGTGGCCGAGGCCGTCGCCGAGGCGGAGGCCGCCCTCGCGGCCGCCGCGTCCGTGCCGGAGCAGCCGGCGCCCCGCGAGGAGCGTCGTGACGAGCGCGGCAACTACGAGCGCCGGGACAACCGCGGCGACCGCGACCAGCGCGGTGGCGACCGCGGCGGCTACCGGGGCGGCAACGACCGCGGTGTCGGCGAGCGCAGCGGCCGTCCCACCGGCGGCAGCGGCTACCGGGGCAGCAACGACCGCCCGTCGTTCCGCGGCAGCAACGACCGTCGTGACGACCGCGGCGGCCGTCCCTTCGAGCGCCGTGACAACGACCGTCCGTCGTTCAACCGCGACCGTCGTGACGACCGTCCGTCGGGCGGTTTCCGCTCCGGCGGCAACGACCGTCGTGACGACCGCGGCGGCCGCTCCTTCGAGCGCCGCGACGACCGCCCGTCCTTCAACCGCGACAACGACCGCCCGTCGTTCAACCGCGACCGTCGTGACGACCGCCCGTCCGGTGGCTTCCGCTCCGGCGGCAGCGACCGTCCGTTCAACCGCGACCGCCGTGACGACCGTCCGTCGGGCGGCTTCCGCTCCGGCGGCAGCGACCGCCCGACCGGCCGCCGTGACGACCACCGCGGTGCCAACACCGGCACGAACACCGGTTCCTTCGGCCGCCGTGACGACAAGCCGCGCTGGAAGCGCAACGGCTGAGTGCGAGTGCACGGCTGAGTGCACTGAAGACCTGCTGAAGGTCTGCTGAGAGCGGGCCCGTCCTGGATGGACGGGCCCGCTTTCGCATGCTCCGGGCGAAGCCTCGCCGGCCTGCGCGGTTCCTCACTTTGAACGGGTTCGAAATACCCGTCCAGGTGTCCGTCACTGCTGCTAAAGTCGCCGCATCTGCCGGGGGGTGGGTGCGAGCGGCAGCCGCCGCACCGCGACGGCGTACGTGTTTCTCCGCGTTCCCCCCGTGCCTTGTTCCTGGGGAGGGACCTTCACCGTGACCCACTCATCCAGCGGGTGGAGACGCCGGCGCGCGTCCGGCCGTATCGCACTTCTGGTCACCTTGGCGATGACGGCCGGGGCGGGCGCGATCACCACGGGGACGGCGGTCGCCGACACGCCCCCCGGGACCGTCGTCGTGAGCCCCGGGGCACGCTTCGTACCGCGTGCCACGAGTGTGCTGAACGCCGGTGAGACCGGCTTCCTGACGGCGCGTGAGGGCGACGACCGCCTGCGCTGGACCGACTACGCCACCGGGGCGGCCACGGTACTGCCCGACCGACTCCCGAAGCCGCTCGAGTACGACCCCGAGTCCGGCCGCCCCCGCGGCGACTGGCCCACGGGCTTCGGCTACGGCTCGGACACCGTGGCGCTCCACACCCGGAGCCCGGGCCCGCAGGTCGCCCTGCGGCAGCGCGGCACCGGGCCGGCCGTCACCGTCCCGATCCCGGCCGGCCAGACGTACGTCGGCACGTACGGGACGACCGTCGTGACCCGTACCGGCACCGACAGGGCCGTGACGGGCCTTCACCTGCTGCGGACGGTGGACGGCAAGGTCGAGGACCAGAAGCTGGACGGCCTTCCCGAGGGGTGGAACCTGACGGTCTCCGAGGGCGACGCCCGCTCGATCGTCGTCCGGGGCATCCTCTGGGAGGACACCACCATGACGAACGGCTGGTGGCTCGTCGACCTCGCCACCGGCAGGCTCGACACCCTCGACGAGCACGCCGATTCGGTCACCCTCGACCGGGGGACCGTGCTCCAGGTGGGCTCGTACGAGGCCGAGGTGCTCGACCGCGACGGCCTGACGGCCGAGCCCCGCAAGGTGGACCTCGGGAACTACGCGTACGACACGACGTTCCGCACGCTCGGGAACTCGCTCGTGGGGGTCGGCTCCCTCAACGGCGGGGACAACGAGTACCGCGGCCGGAGCCTGCTGCGGATCTTCGACGACGGCCGGACCCCCCAGGAACTGCTGGCCGTCGCGCACACCGATCTCGCGCGGATGCCGGACGGCTCCCTCCTGGTCACGGGAGCCGAGACCAGGACCGACCGGGGCCCGCTCGACTGGGGCTACTACCGGTTCACGGAAGGCGCCGACGGCAAGGTGAAGCGCACGCGCGTCGCCGACATCGAGGACATGCCGGCGCGGCCCGCGGGCATCTCCCTCGGCAGCGGCATCCTCACCACGGCGGACGACTCGGGCCTGTTCATGCCGGGTACGTACATCGGCAGCTACCGCAGCACCTGGCTGAAGACCTCCGGCAGCCCGGCCGAGGTCCGTACGACGGTCGACGGTCTCACCGGCGGGCGGGACGCGGACTGCGGCTGGGTGGACGCGGAGTACTGCGTCACGATGTTCGCGAGCGGTGACGGGTTCCACGGCCGCAGGAACGGTACCGAACAGGGCCAGACCATGCTGTTCCGCAACGGCGAGGCGGACTGGGGGCCCCGGCTCACCACCGGCCTGATGTCCCCCGAGCTCGTGGACCTCTCCGGCCGTTTCGCGGTGGTGAACGAGGCGTCGGGCAACCTCAAGAAGGCCGTCGAGTTCCAGGGGGGCACCGACCCCGGGAAGGTCCTGGAGAGCCGGGAGCTGGCCGCCGCGGCCCTGTGGGGCAGCACGCTGTGGAGCAGCCTTCCCGGCTCGTCCACCGTGTCCTCGAAGAACCTGGCGACGGGCGCGGCCGGCATCTCCTTCACCACGCCCGACAAGTGCGTCCCCACCGAGCTGCAGGCCGCAGGCCGCTGGGTCTACTGGGCGTGCCGGGGCGAGAGCTGGGACGAGAGCGCGGGCGTCTACGACCGGCAGACCGGGCGCGTCGTGAGCGCGCCGGATTCCGCCGACACCCTCCTCGCCGACAGCTACTTCGTCACCCGGGCCGAGGGCGCCGGACTCACCCTCTTCGATCTGCACAACGGCCTGCCGGCGGGCGGGGCGTATGCCGACCTGCCCCAGCGGTCCCTGGTGAGCGCGGCCGACCTGGGCACGAGCACCGTGCGCCGCTCCGGCTGGACCGTTGACCGCTTCGGCGGCCATGTCGCGTACACCGGGGGCGACCGGCGGGTGCGCGTCGTCCCCACGGGCGTCCCGGCCGCACCGCTGTCGGTGATCGACGCGAAGGCGCCCGCCGGCACGCTCGACCTGCGGGCACCCGCGCCGAAGACGGAGGGCACCTGGTGGCTCTCCAAGCCCGCCGCCTCCTGGCGGCTGACGCTCAGGAACAACGCGACCGGAACCGCGGTCCGCACGCTCACCGGCGGTGAGGCGCGCGGCCTGGTGACGGCATCGTGGGACGGCAGGACCGCCGGCGGCGCGTACGCCGCCAACGGCGCCTACACCTGGACCCTCACCGCCGAGCCCGCCGACGGTGTGGGCGCCGCTCTGACCACGTCCGGGACCGTCAAGGTCTCCGGAGGCGCCGCCGCGGCGCGGGACTTCGTCGGCAACGACGGCTTCGGCGACCTCCTCGCCTTCACCCCGGCCGGAGTGGCCGACTGGCGGGCCGGTACGGGGACGGGGACCGGCCGGGTCGAGACGAAGGTCTCCGGGTCCGGCTGGACGGGCGGCAGCACCGTGACCGCCGCCGTGCCGTTCGAGGACGTCAGCGGCGACCGCTGCAACGACGTGCTGGTCCGTACGAAGGCCGGCGAGCTGCGCACGTACAGGCCCGCCTGCGGCGCCGCGCTCACGCCCGCCACCCCGTACACGAAGATCGGCACGGGCTGGAACATGTTCAACACCCTGACCTCGCCGGGCGACATGACGGGCGACGGCCGCGCGGACCTGCTCGGCCGGACGCCCGAGGGCGACCTGTACTTCTACCGGGGCAAGGGCAACGGCCTCTTCGAGCCCCGGGTGAAGATCGGCTACGGCTGGCAGAAGTACCTCCTGGCGGGCATGGGCGACCTGGACGGCGACGGCAGGGGCGACCTGCTGGCCCGCGACGGCGCGGGCGTGGTCTGGCGCTACCCGTCCACCGGCAAGGGCACGCTCGGCACGCGCGTCCAGGTCGGCCACGGCTGGACCATGTACGACGCGCTGGTCGGCGCCGGCGACCTCAACGGCGACGGCCGCGCGGACCTGCTCGCCCGCGACACGTCCGGGGTGCTGTGGAGCTACCGGGGCGACGGCAAGGGCGCCCTGGCCGCGCGGACGAAGGTCGGCGGCGGCTGGCAGATGTACGGACAGCTGTCGTGACGGCGGGCACCCGGTCGGCACGGACACCGGCCGCGCACACCCGCAGGACTCGATCCGTCACCCGGGAGGGGATTTCTTTGACCACGTCCGTCCGAGGCCGTGCCGCGCTGGCGGTTGCGGTGGCGGGGGCCACCCTGTTCGCCGCTGCGGGCGCCGTCCCGGCGACGGCCGCGGGGCCGGCCCCGGCCGCCGTGGCGACCACGGGCGTCCACGGCCTCGACTTCCAGGGGGGCCGGCTGGTCACCGTGGAGCGGAGCGCCTCCGGCGACCAGATGGTCTATGAGCGCGGGGTGTCGGCCGACGGCACGACCGCGGGGGCGCGCGAGAGCCTCGCCTTCGCCGGGACGTACGCCAACGGTGCACACCTCAGGACCGTGCCCTGCGACAACGGCGGCTGCGTCGGGCTGGTCGCCTCGGGCCGCGGGGACGTCGGCGTGGTGTTCGTCGACGGCGACGACGCCGGGACCGAGAGCGTGCAGTTCCGGGCGCCGGGGAACTCGTACCGCGGGACCGGGGTCCACTACCCCGCCGGCACCGCGAAGATCGTGGACCTGACCGGCCGCGCGTACGCGGTCGAGGGCGGCTCGCCCGCCCGGCAGCAGGCGGGCGTGTACCCGGGCTACACGTCGACCGCCGATCCCATCGTCCGCACCCCGACCGCGGCCTCCGTCTGGGGCACCTCGCTCTGGGCGGCGGCCTCCGCCACCGGCGCGCTCACCGCGACCGGCCTGGAGACCTCCAAGGTCGTGGAGAAGGCCGCCACCGGCGCCCCCTGTGTGATCAAAGAGGTGCGCGCGGTCGGCCGCTGGGTCTACTGGAACTGCGGCACCACGGGTGCGGCGGGGGTCTACGACCGGACGGCGAAGAAGTCGTTCACCGTGCCGTCCGGCCCCGCCCTCGTCGGCGACGGCTATCTCGTCCGGCACGACCGGACGGCGGGCAAGCTGCTGCTGACCGACTTCCACACGGGCACGGCGGCGGCCCCCCGCGCGGTGGCGGATCTGCCCGCCGGGAAGACCGCCGACCAGCGGCGGCTGACCTGGGCAGTGGACAAGTTCGGCGGGGACATCGCGTACGTGGATGCCGCGCAGACGCTCCACATCGTGCCCAGCGGGGTGCCCGCGCAGCCCCTGGCGAAGCTCGCCTCCGACGTCGGCGGTGACTCCGTCGACATCAAGGGCGTCAACGGTCTGTCGGCCTGGCTCAGCACCTGGCAGTTCAGCAAGCCCGTCACCTGGACCTACACCGTCAAGGACCCGACCGGCCGTACGGTGCGCACCCTCAAGGGCGACTCCGGTACCGAGGCGGACGTCGCCTGGGACGGCAGGACGGACGCGGGCGGTTACTCGCTGAACGGCCGGCACACCTGGAGCCTGAAGGCGACGGCCGAGGACGGGGCAGGTACGTACACCACCAGCGGGGCCGTCTACCTGGGAGGCGGTAGGGCGGGCTTCCACGACCAGGGTGGCCTGAGCACCGGAGACCTCGTCACCCTCAACTCCTCGGGCGGCCTGACCGTCCAGTTCGGGCAGGACCCGGGCACCTTCAGCGGCAAGAAGTCCGGCTCCGGCTGGCCGGCCGGCACGCTGGCCGTCCCGTTCACGGACACCGGCAGCGATCGCTGCTCCGAGCTGCTCGTACGGATGCCGGGCGGCGAACTGCGCCAGTACGCCGGCCGCTGCGGCACCTCGGGCTACACGCCGGGCGGCAAGCACACCGTGATCGGCGGCGGCTGGCAGCAGTACGACGTGCTGACCTCGCCCGGCGACCTCAACGGCGACGGCCGGTCCGACCTCGTGGCCCGTCAGACGTCCACCGGCGACATGTACTTCTACGCGGGCGCGCCCGGCGGGAAGTTCGCCGTGAAGACCCGGATCAACACCGACTGGCGGACGTACGCCCAGATCGCCGGCGTCGGCGACATCACCGGCGACGGCATCCCCGACCTGCTCGGCCACGACCGCAACGGCGGCCTGTGGCGCTACGACGGCCTGGGCAACGGCCGCTTCGCGCCCCGGGTGAAGGTGTTCTCCGACTGGGGCTCCACCTACAACGCCATGGTGGGCGTCGGCGACCTGAGCGGCGACGGCAGGAACGACATCGTCCTGCGCGACCCGGCGGGCAATCTGTTCCGCAACAACGGCAACGGCAAGGGCTCGTTCGGCGCCCGCACCCGGATCGCCACCGGCTGGCAGACGTACAAGGGCATCTTCTGATCCCCTGAGCGGCTCCCCTCCCCGGTGACGGGGCCGCGCAGCCGATACCCGATCGGCTGCGCGGGCGGGGCGGGCTATGCTCGGGGGTGATTCGCCGAGGGCCGTTAGCTCAATTGGTCAGAGCAGCGGACTTTTAATCCGTTGGTTGTGGGTTCGAGTCCCACACGGCCTACCTCGCGGCCCCGGGCCGGCACTGCGCCGGTCCGGGGCCGCTCTGTGTCCGTGTCCGGGTGCGCCCCCGGCTCGCGTCAGACCAGGAGCTTCGTCTTCGCCCGCTGGTACTCCTCGTCCGAGATCGCGCCCTTGTCCTTGAGGTCGGCGAGTTTCGCCAGGTCCTCGACGTGGCTGCTCTTCGAGGAGCCGCCGCCCTCGCCGGTGCCGGCGGCGTCCCGTACGTACGCCTTGAATGCCGCGTCCCGCTCCTTCGCTTCCTTCACGTCGCGCTTGCTCATGGACTTGCCGCGGGCGATCACGTAGATCAGGACGCCGAGATACGGCAGCACCAGGGCCAGGATCAGCCAGCCGGCCTTGGCCCATCCGCCCAGGTCGTCGCTGCGGAAGATGTCCATGATGACCCGGAACAGCAGGAACAGCCACATGATCCACAGGAAGAACCAGAGCATCGTCCAGAACAGGTTGAGCAGGGGGTAGTCGTCCATGGTCCACTCCAGGCGCCGCGTCGAATGGCTGATTCCGAAAGCCGAATCCGAAAACAGTCATATCACCGCATTTACCCCCTCGCCCGTCGGTGGCGGCCCGCCCGCCGCGACCGTGGTCATGAGTGCGCCGAACATGCCGTAGAGTTGTGTTTACCGACGCGGGGTGGAGCAGCTCGGTAGCTCGCTGGGCTCATAACCCAGAGGTCGCAGGTTCAAATCCTGTCCCCGCTACTGAAGAATCAGGCCCGGCATGCATACAGCGTGCCGGGCCTGATTCGTTGAGGGGTACCCCCCATTGGCCGACGAGGAGTCGCCCCGCGACTCCGGTCCGGGAAGGCTGGGAGTGGTGCGCGGTACCGTCCGCGGCCGTGGGTGCACCGGGCAGGAGACCACAGGTGGGGATGCGGGAGCAGCAGCGGAGGGGACATCCCGGAGGCGTGGGGACCCGCCGGTTCGTCCGGGCGCTGCCCGCGCTGATGATCGTCGTGGGTGTGCTGTTCGACTTCCTCACCCCGCCCGTCTTCACGGCCGTGCCGATGTTCGCGGCCGCCCCGCTGATCGCCGCTCCGTTCTTCACGCTGGGCAGCACGGTCCGGGTCGGGATCGCCGCGCTGCTCGCCGTCGCCGTGAAGGTGCTGTACGGCGGCACCCTGCCGGGCGTGGTCCTCACCAGTGAACTGCTCACCGTCCTCACGGTCTCGGTGCTCGCCGTCGTGATCAACGGGGTCGTGCGGCGCAGCAACGAGCAGCTGGCCTCGGCCCGGGTCATCGCGGAGACCGCCATGCGGGCGGTGCTGCCCACCCCGGCCGAGCGGATCGGCGGTCTCCAGGTGGCGGCGCGCTACGAGGCGGCGCAGGCGGACGAGTTCGTCGGCGGCGACCTGTTCTCGGTGACCGACACCCCGCAGGGCGTGCGGCTGGTGGTCGGTGACGTACGGGGCAAGGGGCTGGACGCGGTCGAGGCGGTGGCGATCGTCATCGGCGCGTTCCGGGAGGCGGCCGAGCAGGAGAAGTCGCTGGAGGGCGTGGCGCAGCGGCTGGAGCGCGCGCTGGCCCGCGAGTCGAGCCGGCAGGGCGGTCTCGACGCCGTCGAGGGGTTCATCACCGCCGTGCTCGCGGAGATCCCGCCGGGTGCCCCGCTGGTACGGATCGTCAACCGCGGCCACCCCGAGCCGCTGCTGCTGCACAAGGACGGGGCGCTGGAGGTGCTGGCGCCCTCGGTGCCCGCGCTGCCGCTCGGCATGGACCTGGGTGTCTGGCCGGACCGCGCGGACGAGTGGCAGCTGCCGGACGGGGGGACGCTGCTGTTCTACACGGACGGCCTCTCCGAGGCCCGCAACGCGGAGGGTGTCTTCTACGACCCGGCGGAACGGCTGCGCGGGCGGCTCTTCCCGGGGCCCGAGGAGCTGCTGTCCGCGCTGACCGACGACGTACGGCTGCACACCGGGGGCGAGTCGACGGACGACATGGCGCTGCTCGCGGTCGTCCGGCCGGCGAAGGGGCAGCCCGACCGGCGCAGGACCGTGAAGATCGTGGGTCTGGGCGAGGGTGCCGGATGACCTGCGGGGCACGGGAAGGCGCGGGCCGTGGGACGGTGCCACCGTCCGTAGTCGAAGGACACCCCTCCGCATAACATTTGACGCAACGTCAGAAATAGGGTCGTGTCCGACGGGTGTTCAACTCGCCCGATTCCACCCGGTTGTGTCCCGTAAAGTCCAGGCCAAAGACGTGAACGATCAGTGGGAACAGCTTGGAATCGGACCCGTCTGTCTATTAACGTTCGATAACGCAGCGCGGTTGTCCCAGCCGCCGTCAGTGGCGGCACCGTGCGCGAGCGCCGAATTCCGCAAGGGAACCGGGGAACCACCTACATGGGGTGAATCGGGCATCTCTGTCTTGCTCATGAGACGGAGGCACCCGTAGGAGACCTTCCTGCTCCGAACCCGTCAGCTAACCCGGTAGGCGAGAAGGAAGGAAAGGAGTGCGCCCCCGTGGCGTCCAACAAGCCTGCCCCCGAATCACCCTCCCGGTTCGTGCCCGAGTACAGCCATGACTTCACGGCCGGGCCCGGCACCGCGTTCGGTCCTGATCACGGGAGCGACTACGGCACCGATCGGGGCAGCGACTTCGGCAACGGCTTCCGCGCCGACGAGGCCGAGGCCGACCGGGCCTGGGAGGAATGGAATCCCACCGAGGAGTCCGTCCGTCCCGTGCGCGGCAAGCACCGCGTCGCCAAGCAGCGCAATGGTCTGGCCCGCAGCTCCACCGTCCTCGGCGTCGGTGTCATCGCGGCCGTCGGTGCGGGTGGCATGGCCACCGCGCAGAGCAAGCCGCCGGTCTCCATCTCTCTTCCCGATTCCATCGCGGACAATCTCCCCGACGCCAAGTCCCTCCCGGGCGTGAGCGCGTTGTTCTCGGGCGAGTCCGACGCCGGGAAGCCCGAGACCGCGACCGCCTCCGCCCCCCTGACCACCGCCGGCATCACCACCGCCGAGGCCGAGCAGGGCACCACGGACGCCGGTGAGGCGCTCCGCGCCCGCATCCTCCAGCAGGCCGAGCAGCAGCAGGGCGCCGCCGACGCCGAGGCCAAGGCGGCCGAGGAGAAGGCCGCCGCGGAGAAGGCGGCCGCCGAGGCGAAGAAGCAGCAGGACGCCGCCGAGGCCAAGGTCGCCGCCGAGAAGAAGAAGGCGGCCGAGGAGGCCAAGAAGAAGGCCGAGGCGCTGCGGCTGGCCAAGCTCGCCGCCAGCTACTCGCTGCCCACCACCTCGTACACGATCACCTCGACGTTCGGCGAGGCCGGTTCGATGTGGTCCTCCGGCTATCACACGGGCCTCGACTTCGCGGCGCCGACCGGTACGCCGATCAAGGCCATCCACAGCGGCACGATCAAGTCGGCCGGCTACTCGGGCTCGTACGGCTACCGCACGGTCCTGGAGCTGGAGGACGGCACGGAGCTGTGGTTCTGCCACCAGTCCTCGATCGATGTCGCGGTCGGCCAGAAGGTCACCACCGGCGACACCATCGGACGCGTCGGCGCGACCGGCAACGTGACCGGACCCCACCTCCACCTGGAGGTCCACACCCCCGACGGCACGGGCATCGACCCGATGGCCT
The DNA here is from genome assembly GCF_031844705.1 of Streptomyces sp. ITFR-16. Lineage (NCBI taxonomy): Bacteria > Bacillati > Actinomycetota > Actinomycetes > Kitasatosporales > Streptomycetaceae > Streptomyces > Streptomyces sp. ITFR-16. The sequence goes on along the minus strand of NZ_CP134609.1, from coordinate 3,728,110 downwards.
GGCTGCGCGCCCGGGGCCTCACGGTCTGACCGCCCCCCGGCCGGATTCCCGGCCGCCCCGACCCCGGCAGTCCTGACGCTCACCCCCCGACGTCAGGGCTGCCGGTCTGCGCCGGCCGGCCCGCTCCCGCCGGATTGGGTGTACACGGCATGGAAAAGCGGAGCGGTCGGAACCGGTTGTTCCACCCATGACTTCACTTCGCAAGCTCGGCTCGTCCGACCTCCAGGTCTTCCCGCTCGCCCTCGGCGGCAACGTCTTCGGCTGGAGCGCGGACGAGGACCGCTCGTTCGCCGTTCTCGACGCGTACGCTGCGGCCGGCGGGAACTTCATCGACACCGCCGACGCCTACTCCTCCTGGGTGGAGGGCAACGAGGGCGGCGAGTCGGAGACGATCATCGGCAAGTGGCTGGCCGCGCGCGGCAACCGGTCCGACATCCTGGTGGCCACCAAGGTCGGCGCCCACCCCGCGTACAAGGGGCTCTCGGAGACCACCATCAAGGCCGCCGCCGAGGAGTCGCTGCGCCGGCTCGGCACCGACCACATCGACCTCTACTACACGCACTTCGACGACGAGACCGTGCCCGTCGAGGAGATCATCACCGCCCTCGACCAGCTTGTGAAGGACGGCAAGGTCCGCGAGATCGCCGCCTCCAACATCAGCCCGGAGCGGCTGCGCGCCTCGCTCGAGTTCTCCGAGCGCGAGGGGCTGGCCCGCTATGCGGCGCTCCAGCCGCACTACAACCTGGTCTCCCGCGACACCTACGAGGGCGAGCTCCAGGACACCGCGGCCGAGGCCGGGCTCGCGGCCGTCCCGTACTTCGCGCTGGCCTCCGGCTTCCTCACCGGCAAGTACCGTCCGGGGACCTCGGTGGACAGCGTCCGGGCCGGAAAGGCGGGCGCCCACCTGGATTCGGAGCGCGGACAGAAGGTCCTGGCCGCACTCGACGCGGTGGCGCGGGAGCGGGACGCGGAGATCGCGACCGTGGCGCTGGCGTGGCTCGCGTCCCGGCCGACGGTCGCCGCACCGATCGCCTCCGCCCGTACGGTCGAGCAGCTTCCGGCCCTGCTGGCGGTCGCCGACCTGCGGCTGACGGACCAGGAACTGACCACGCTCACCGAGGCCTCCGCCTAGGACTGCGGCGGGGGGTTGTGGCCGTACCCGTACGGCGGGGCGGGGTTGTACGGCGCGGTGCCGTAGGGCTGCTGGCCGTACTGGGGGCTGCCGTACTGCTGCGCGGGGTACGGGCCGGCGCCGTACTGCGGCGGGGCGTACGGGTACGGGGCATGGCCGCCGTAGGGCTGCCCGTATCCGTACCCCTGGTACGGGCGGGGCTGCGGGGGCAGGTGGGCGGGGCGCAGCCGGCCCGTGGTCCGGGCCGCGAAGACCAGGGCGGGGCCGGCGATCTGTCTGCGCTGCCACAGGTGGTGCAGCAGCTCCAGCTCGCGTTCGGCGTAGTCCGGGCCCGCTGTGCCCCGGCGGGCCTGCCGGCGCAGCAGCGCCAGTGATGTCGCGAACGCCTCGTACTCGCCGACCGTACGGGCCGCCGCCCTGCCGTGCTCCCGGGCCCGGCCCGCCGCCGACGCGGGTGTCTGCGGCGCGTGATGCGCGGGGGCGTAGGGGTGTGCGGCGGCTGCCGCCGCCTCGTGCAACTGGCGTGCCGCCTCCCGGGCCTTGCCCCGGGTCCGCATCGAGGACAGGGCGAGCGGTTCGACGGGGGACAGCCAGCCGGCCGCGGCGTACGCGGGCAGCTCGACCGCGAGGGTGCGCAGCTCGCGCTGGCGGGACCAGATCGCCAGCCAGGTCACCAGCCCGAAGACCGGGACCATGAAGGCCCCGTAGACGGCGTAGAAGCCGTACGGGCCGAACGTCGACGAGCCGTTCCACAGGGCGTGCATGCCCATCGCGAGGACCAGGCCCAGCAGCGGGAGGGCGATGCGCCGGGCCCGCTGGTGGTACGCGCTGCTCGCGGCGAGCCCGAAGCCGATGCCGGTCAGCACGGTGAACAGCGGGTGGGCGAACGGCGTCAGCACCACCCGTACGAAGAATGTCGCCGCCGTCACCGAGGCGAAGCCCGCGCCCATCTGCTGGTCCTCGCCGAAGGCGTTGCCCAGATAGAGGATGTTCTCGGTGAACGCGAAGCCCGTCGCGGCGAACCCGGCGACGACCACGCCGTCGACGATCCCGTGGAAGTCCCGTCTGCGGAACAGGAAGAGCAGCAGGACGGCCGCCGCCTTGGCGCTCTCCTCGACGACCGGGGCTATGACCGTGGCCCCCAGGGTGTCCGCGCTGCCCGGGTCGGCCGTGGCGGTGGCGATCCACTGGGTCGCGAAGGAGTTGGCGAGGATCGCGACCAGCGCCGCCGCACAGGCGCCCCAGGCGAAGGCGAACAGCATGTTGCGCCACGGTCCCGGTTCGACCCGGTCGAGCCAGCGGAACGCCGTCATCAGCACCGGTACGGGCAGGACGGCCAGGCCCAGACCGACGAGAAAGCCCTGGGTGCCCGTCTGGTCGCGGACCAGCGCCAGGATCACCAGGCCGCAGAGGGCCAGTGCGGTGAAGACGGCGGCGATGCGGAGCGTCCTGTTCCGCCACAGCAGGCCGACGCGGCGCGGCCGGTAGCGCCACTGGCTCCGCTCCGGCACGGCAGCCAGAATCTCGCCGACCCGCTGCTCCTCGAGCACCGGGACGGCCGGCTGCGACTGCCGCTGCTGCGGAACAGACCCGTCGGACACCCCACGACCCTAACGAGCGGCACCGACAACGGCCATGGCGTGGGGCGGCGTCCGGCGCCGGCCGCCGCGCGCCGGGGGTCAGCTGCGGGCGAAGAGGAGGTCGTGCACGACATGGCCCTTGTCCAGGCCCTGCCCCTCGAACCGGGTCAGCGGCCGGAACGCGGGCCGTGGCGCGTACCCGCCGTCCGCCGCCGTGTTCTCGAAGCGGGGATGGGCGGTCAGCACCTCGAGCATCTGCTCGGCGTACGGCTCCCAGTCGGTCGCGCAGTGCAGGACCGCGCCGGGCTTCAGCCGCTGCGCCACCAGGTCCAGGAACTCCGGCTGGATCAGCCGGCGCTTGTGGTGGCGGGTCTTGGGCCACGGGTCGGGGAAGTAGACCCGCAGCCCGTCCAGGGAGTCCGGCTCCAGCATCTCCCGGAGCAGGATGATCGCGTCCCCGTTGGCGACCCGGATGTTGGACACTCCGTTCCGGTCCGCGAGACCGAGCAGATTGCCCTGGCCGGGGGTGTGCACATCGACGGCGAGGATCCCGGTGCCCGGGTCGTCGGCCGCCATCTGCGCGGTCGCCTCTCCCATGCCGAAACCGATCTCCAGGACCACCGGGAGCCCGTCGAACAGCTCGCCCAGATCCAGGACGCGCAGCCCGTCGATGTCCAGGCCCCACTTGGGCCAGAGCCGCTCCAGGGCGTCCTGCTGGCCGGGGGTGACCCGGCTGCGGCGCGGCTGGAAGCTGCGGATCCGGCGCTCGTGGTGCGAGCCGGCCGGATCGGCCGCGGGGCCGCCGGGGAAGCGGGGCTCCTGGCGCAGCCGGCGGGCGCGGTCCATGGCCGCGGCGCGCAGGTCGTCGGGGATCCCGGCGGTGGCGGGAGCGACGCCGTCCGTCTCGGCGGGGGTGCCGTCGGGCGTCGTGGGGGAGGGGTTCATGGGCTCAGACACAATGCCCTGATTCTACGGCGGGCGGCTTCCAGCCCGTCGCCCGTGCCCGCAGCAGGGCCCGGCGCGCCACCTCCCGTCCGATGGGCAGCGAGGCGGTCGCGGCGGGCGACGGGGCGTTCAGCACATGCACCGTGTGCGGGGCCTCGCGGATCAGGAAGTCGTCGACCAGGGTGCCGTCCCGCAGCACTGCCTGGGCCCGCACCCCGGCCGGGGCGGGGCGCAGATCGTCCTCCGTCACCTCGGGCAGGAGCCGTCGCACCGCCGTCGTGAACGCGTGCTTCGAGAGCGAGCGGTGCACCTCGCCCGCCCCGTACCGCCAGTGTCTGCGGGCGATCCGCCACGAGCCCGGCCAGCTCACCGTGTCCAGCACCTCGCGGGGGCGCACGACCGGCCAGCCGTACCCCTCGCGGGCCAGCGCCGGCACCGCGTTGGGTCCGACGTGGACACCGCCGTCGTGGCCCCGGGTGAGGTGGACGCCGAGGAACGGGAACGCCGGGTCGGGCACCGGGTAGACCAGACCGCGCACCAGCTCGGGGCGGGTCAGCTCGTAGTACTCCCCCCGGAAGGGCACGATGCGCATCCCCGGGTCGTCGCCCGCCAGCCGAGCGATCCGGTCGCAGTGCAGCCCCGCGCAGTTGACCAGCACCCGGGAGCGCACCACCAGGCCGTCCGCCGTCCGCACCGCCACGCCCCACGGGCGCCGGTCGATCGCCGTGACCTCCGCGCCGTACCGGATCACGCCGCCGGCGCCCCGCACCTCCTCGGCGAAGCGCGCGGCGACCGCGCCGAAGTCGCAGACCCCCGTCGTGCCCACCCGGATCGCGGCGAGGCCCCGCACCCGGGGCTCGTACTCCGAGATCTGCGCCGGGCCCAGCTCCCGCACCGGCAGTCCGTGCTCCCGGCCGCGCTGCACGAGGGCGTGCAGCCGGGGCAGCTCGTCACGGCGGGTCGCGACGATCAGCTTGCCCGTGATCGCGTGCGCGATGCCGTGCTCCGCGCAGAAGCCGGCCAGCTCGGCGCCGCCGCCCAGCGCGTACCGCGCCTTGAGGGAGCCCGGCGGGTAGTAGATCCCGCTGTGGATCACCCCGCTGTTGCGCCCGGTCTGATGGCGGGCCGGACCCGGCTCCTTCTCCAGCACGGTCACCCTGGTGCCGGGCGCGGTGCGTGTGAGCGCATACGCGGCCGACAGGCCGACGATCCCGCCGCCGATCACCAGCACATCGCAGTCGTACGCCGCGTGCGTCATCATCACGCCACCTCCCACCCCGATAGTGCACTGACCCACTGACAACGCACTCAAACCAGCGCAGGTCAGCGTGGCGCTGCCGGGGCCCCGCAAGGCCCCCGGCCGCCTCAGGCCGGTGCCACCAGGAGGGGGCGGGCGCGCTCCCTCAGCTCCACGACGCGCGGCTCGTCGCCGTAGGGCTCCAGGCGGTGCAGCAGGTCGCGCACGTACTCCGTGGTGCGGGCGGAGGAGATGCGGCCTGCGACCTCCACGGCCCGGGTGCCCGCCGCGCAGGCCGCGTCCAGATTGCCCGACTCCAGCTCGGCGACGGCCGAGACCACGAGCCGCAGCCCGTGCGAGCGGACGAACTCCTCGGTGGGCCGGGACAGCGCCTGTTCGGTGAAGCGCCGCACCTGGCGGGGCGCCTTCAGGTCGAGGTGGCACTCCGCGGCGTCGGCCGCGAATCTGTCGTACGAGTAGAAGCCCAGCCACGACGGGTCCGCGTCGCCGTCCCGGGAGCGCTCCAGCCATCCTTCGGCGGCCTTGAGCGCGGCCCCCGCGGCCGGTGCGTCGTTCGCCTTGGCGTGGGCCCGTGCCTCGACCAGGCGGAAGAAGCTCATGGTGCGGGCGGTCGCCAGCCCCCGGTTGCGCTCGACGGCGGCCTGCGCGAGGTCGACGCCCTCGTCGGCGAAGCCCCGGTAGGTCGCCTGCAGCGACATGGAGGCCAGCACATAGCCGCCGAGCGGGACGTCGGCCGCGGCCCTGGCCAGACGCAGGGCCTGGATGTAGTAGCGCTGGGCCGCTTCCTGCTGGCCCGTGTCGAAGGCCATCCAGCCGGCGAGCCTGGTCAGCTCGGCCGCCGCGCCGAACAGCGCCCGGCCGACCTCGTCGCTGTACGAACCGAGCAGCAGCGGCGCCGCGTCGACGCGTAAGCACTCCGGGACCATCGACGAACGCCAGTCCCCGCCCCCGTACTTGGAGTCCCAGCGGCGGGCGTCCTGCGCGGCCTCGCGCAGCTTGGAGACGTCGCTGTGGCCGACCCGCAGCGACGAGGCGTCGGCCCCGGACTCCGGACCGGGCTGGGCGGGGACGGACACGCTGTTCCCGGGGGCCGGCGGCGTGCCGTGCCCGGGGGCGGGCGGCGCCGAGGAGCCGCCCGGGGCGAGCGCGGTGGCGGGTGCGCCCGGCTGTCCGGGTGCACCGGATGCCAGGGAGGCGTTGTGCGCCCCCGACGCGCCCCGCGCGCCCCGTGTGCCCAGGATCGCGGCCTCGGCCGCCGCCGAGGCGCGTGCCACCGACGGGTCGGCGGGGGATATCAGCCAGCGGGACGCGGGGGTGGCGTAGGCGCTCACGGAGAACGAGCCCGCCAGTGACTGCCAGATCCCGCCACTGCCGGCCCGCCGCCCGGCCAGATCCAGCCGGTACAGCTCGGTCGCCGAACGGACCGCTTCGGCCACATCGCGCGGAAACGCCAGCCCGACCTCCGGCGCCGGGTCGGCGTCGGCGAGCCCGATCTCGTGCAGCGGGACCGGCCGGCCGAGTTTGGCCCCGATCGCGGCAGCGATCAGATGGGGCGCGGCGCCCTGCGGCACCATTCCCTTGGAGACCCACCGGGCCACCGAGGTCTTGTCGTACCGAAGTGTCAGTCCGCGCTGCGCCCCGAGGTCGTTGACCCGCCGGGCGAGCCCGGCGTTGCTGATTCCCGCGAGGGCGAGAACGGTTCCGAGCTTCTCGTTCGGTCCGCGTTGCTCCCTGGACATGCGCCACCCCTCGACACACAGACGGCAGCCGCGTCACCGTGGAGGCGCGCGGCATTCGTACCGTGTTCTCCCCAGGGACGAACCCCGGCACTCCGGCCGCACACGCATTTGGCCGAGCCCCGAGGAATATGCCGCCCTGCTGAGAACATCAGTCAACCCAGCGTAGTTCGCCGCATCCCTACCGTTAAGGGCCGGACGTCCGTATGGCGGGATTGTTGTCCGTACCGGCCACTCGCGGAGAACGACGGGGCGGATGCGAACGCCTGGGGCGGGCGGGGCGGTTGTGGCGAGCGGGAGGCGAAGGAAGCGCGAAGGAAAAGCGGAGGGCACGCGGAGGAAAAGAGGGGGAGCGGGGGAGAGCGGCCTGGGTGCCGTCCCCGGCGGGTCCGTCCCGGCCGGGGGTGGGCCCGCGCGCGCCTCGCCGGGCCGTCGTCAGCCGCGCGGGGGCGGTGCGCCGATCCGCCCGCCGACCAGGGGCGGAACGGTGCATATGACAGGGCGTCCGGGGGGCGCGTCCGCCTGGATCCGGGTCCTCCCGCGCGGCCGGTTCGCGGCGTCCGGGCGTGCCCCGGGTGTGTGGCCGTGCGCCCGGCCGTGCGCTCTGGCCGGGCCCGGAGGGGAGCGCTTCCATGGGTGCTGCGTGGGTCGGCCCGTTGTGCGGGACACAGCGGGCTGGGGGATACCGCCGCCTCATTCCCCGCAGGCGGCGGACCGGTCCGGGAGGTGAACCGTGCCTCCCGGACTGTGCGTCGGGCCGGGCGCCGGAGAGGTGCGTGACGGCCCTCGAAATCGTTCCGGAGCCCGGGTGGAACCCGGCGCACCACCGGGCGGGCCGGGGAGCAAACAGGTTCGAAAACGGTGAAATGGTGGCGTCGCGTTCGGCCTCGGCGGTTCCGGATCGCTCCGAGATTGGCCGAATGTCGTCGGTCGACCGAGGTTGGGCCTGCGGATTCGCGGACATGTCGGCGGCCGTCCGTGCGAGGAACGGGCGGTGGCCGAATCCGGGCCGTTCGGCCGGCGGGTGTACGGGGAACACGACGCGCGGAATCCCAGACTCCGTTGACGCTCCCACCGGCGCGCGCGGGTCGCGTGCCGGATGCCCGGACCGGCGGCCGCCATCCGGCCTTTGCCAGGGGCGCATGCGCTCACGACGTGCGCCGTCCCTGGCCACTCCTGCGCGCCGTTGTCGTGGCAGCATGTCCGCAACGGCGCCGTGCGTCACCGGAGTTCTCCCGGGACCTCTTCCTGCTGCGCCGTTCTGTCCACAGCCTGTGGAGGCGGCGATGCGTTGGTTGGTGGGTTGGAGCAGTATCGCCGCGAGCTTCGGCACGGCCGGAGCGGTCGGTGCCCGTGACGAGGGGCGCACGATGCACCCCGTGGGCTCCCAACTCCTGTGGGGGGACCCGGATCCGCTCTGGGCGGTCGGCGACTGGCGGCCCGACGAGATCCGCACCGTCCGGGTGGACACCGCCGAGGGCGCGCCCACCGTCCGGCTCGCCGTCCTCGGCTGCTGCGGCGCCAGCGACGAACAGCTGCGCGTCGGCCTGCTCGCCGCCCGGGGCGGCGCCCTGCGCCACCTCACCGCCTGGACCGGCAGCTACACGGCCGTCGTCCAGATAGGGCGCAGGATCACCGTCGTCGGGGACCTCGCCGGGGCCCGGCCGGTCTTCTACACCCCGTGGGCGGGCGGCACCGCCTACGCCACCGCCGCGCTCCCGCTCGCCGACCTCATCGAGGCGCAGCTCGACATCGGCCACCTCGCCGCGCTGCTCGCCTGCCCCGAGACCCCGGAGGCGCTGCGCGACGGCACCCCGTACGAGGGCGTGAAGCGCATCCCGCCCGGGCACGCGCTGATCCTCCGCGAGGGCTCGCGGGAGATCACCGGGTACGAGGCGGTGGCCTCCCTCGCCGTGGCCGCGCCCGAGCTCGACCCGGTGAGCGCCGTCGACGGGGTGCGCGACGCCCTGGTCGAAGCCGTGCGCGCCCGCCTCCTGGCCCCGCGCCACGCCCCGGAGACCCTTCCGCCCGACCCCGGCCCGGTCCCCGGCATGGGCCCCGCCGAACGCCGCGCCGCCCGGGGCGCGCCCGTGCCGGGCATCGGCGCGGACCTCTCCGGCGGCAGCGCGTCGGCCACCCTCGCCCTGCTGGCCGCCGGGCTCCCCGGCCTGCCCGGCCTGCCCGGCACGATCCTGGGGCATGGCACGGGCGCGGGGGAGCGGCTGCTAGCCGTCACCTTCAACGACCTGACGACCCGCGCCCACGAGGACGAACTCGAACGCGCCCGGGTCATCGCGGCCAACCCGCGCCTGCACCACGTCGTCGTGGCCGCGGGCGAGGAGGCGCTGCCGTACGCCGAGCTGGACAACGGTCCCCTGACGGACGAGCCCGCCCCCTCCCTCGTCCTCGTCGAACGCCACCGCCGCCGCCTCTCCGCAGGCAGCGCCGACCACTTCGTGGGCGACGGCGCCCGGCAGGTGCTCGACGCGCATCCGGCCCGCCTCGCCGATCTGCTGATCGACCGCAGACGCCGCCACCTGGTGCGCCCGGTCGCCGCGCTCGCCAAGGCCGAAGGCCCCTCCGCGCACTCCCTTTTCGTCCCGCTGACCGTCTACCGGGCGGCCCGCCGGCTGGCCCGTACGTCCTACCGCACCGGCTTGGAGGCAGCCGCCGACCTGCTGCCGGACGCCAACCGCCTCACGCCCGGCCTGGACACCCCCGCCGACGCCTCGCTCGCCGCCCTGGCCTGGTCCCGGCCGGGGCCCGCCGCCCGGTGGCTGACCGGAGAGGCGCTCGCTGAAGTATCGGTTCGCCTCCAGGAGGCGGCGATCCGTCCCACCTCCGTCCAGCGCCCCGGTGAGGCCCGGGCCAGGGCCGCCCTCGCCCGCAACGCGGCCGACCACCGGATCCTGGAGCAGGCCGCCGAGGTCCGCAGCCAGCGGCTGCACGCCCCCTTCCTCGACAACCAGGTCGTACGGGCCGCCCGCGCGCTGCCCGAGTCCCTCCGGGTCCAGCCGGGCGCCCGTGCGGCGATCCTGCGCCGGGTCCTGGCCGGTGCGGGCATCCACGACCTGCCCGCCGGCTGGGGCGCCCCGTCCCAGGCCACCTCGACCGCCGTGGTCCGGACCGGCCTGCGCGCCGCACTGCCCGAGCTGATCGCGCTCTTCGACGCCCCGCTGCTCGCCGACGCGGGCCTGGTCGAGGCCCGCGTCGTACGGAAGGCCCTGCGCGCGGCCTCCGAGGGCGAGCCGCTGCCCCTGGACGGGCTTGCCGACCTCGCCTCCACCGAACTGTGGCTGCGCCGCCTCGTCGCGCGCCGAGGCACCTGCTGGACGGGCACCGCGGCGCCGCGCCAGCGCGCGGTCGCGGGCGGCGTGGTCCCGGCCCGGCGCTCGCTTCAGGGGTAGGAGGAGGGGCCTGCGGCCCCCGCGTGCGGCCTGTTCGCTGCTCACCGGCCCGTGAGCGGGACACAATGGCCGGGTGCGGTATCTGATCCTGGGCGCCACGGAGGCGCGAGACGAGCACGGCGAGGCGCTGCCCCTCGGCGGTACGCGGCTGCGCGCGCTGCTCGCCGCGCTCGCCCTGCGGCCCGGCCGTGCCGTACCGGTCGCCGAGCTCGTGGACGACGTCTGGGCCGGTGACCCTCCGGCGGACGCGCCCGCCGCGCTCCAGGCCCTGGTGGGGCGGCTGCGCCGGGCACTGGGGAAGGACGCGCTGGCCAGTACCCCGGGCGGCTACCGCCTCGCCGCCGGTCCGGAGGACGTCGATCTGTACGTGTTCGAGCGCCTGGTCCGCCAGGGCGGCGCCGAGCTGGACGCGGACGCACCCGACGAGGCCGCCCGCACCCTGCGCACCGCACTGGCCCTCTGGCGCGGCCCCGCGCTGGCCGATCTGCCCGACGGGGACCACGGCCACGCCCTGCGCCCGGAGGGCCACCGGCTGGCCGCCCTCGAACGCCGTATCGAGGCCGACCTGCGCGGTGCGGCGCGGGCCGGGGAGCGGGGGAGCGCGATATCCGCCGCCACGCTGGTCGCCGAGCTGACGGAGCTGACCGCCGCCCACCCCTACGACGAGCGCTTCCGGGCCCAGCTCATCCGGGCCCTGCGCGCCGACGGCCGGCAGGCCGACGCCCTCGCCGCGTACGAGGACGCGCGCCGCACTCTCGCCGACGGCCTCGGCACCGACCCCGGGCCCGAACTGACCGCCCTGCACCACGAATTGCTCACCCCGGCACCCGCCGCACCCCCCACACCCGCCCCGACTGGCACGTTTCACGTGAAACCGCCCCGGGGCAACCTCCGCCCCCGGCTCACCTCCTTCGTGGGGCGCGAGCCGGAACTGCGGACCATCCGCGACGACCTGACCCGGTCCCGGCTGGTCACCCTGACCGGCCCCGGCGGCTCGGGGAAGACCCGTCTGGCCGAGGAGTCCGCAGCGGGCGGCGACCCGGCCGCCGCCCTGCCGCACGAGGTCTGGATCGCCGAGCTGGCCCCGGTGGAGGACCCCGAGGCCGTCCCGGGAGCCGTGCTCAACGCACTCGGACTGCGCGAGACAGCACTCCTGCGCGACAGCGCCCACGACGGCTCCTCCTCCCGCGCGGACCCGGTCGAACTGCTCGTCGACCACCTGGCCCACGGCTCGCGCTCCCGGTCCGTCCTCCTGATCCTCGACAACTGCGAACACGTCATCGGCGCAGCCGCCGCGCTGGCCGAAACCCTGCTGACCCGCTGCCCCCAGCTGCGCGTCCTCGCCACCAGCCGTGAACCGCTCGGCGTCCCCGGAGAGTCCGTCCGTCCGGTCGACCCGCTGCCCGCCGACCCCGCCCACCGCCTGTTCACCGAGCGCGCCCGGGCCGTACGCCCCGGCTTCGACCCCGAGCACGAGCCCGGGCACGATCCGGACGCCGTCGCCGAGATCTGCCGACGGCTGGACGGGCTGCCGCTTGCCATCGAACTCGCGGCCGCCCGGCTGCGGATGCTCGGCCCGCGCCAGATCGCGGACCGGCTCGACGACCGGTTCCGCCTGCTGACGGGCGGCAGCCGGACCGTGCTGCCCCGTCAGCAGACCCTGCGCGCGGTCGTCGACTGGTCCTGGGACCTCCTCGACGAGGACGAACGCACCGCCCTGCGCCAGGTCTCCGTCTTCGCGGGCGGCTGGGACCTGGCCGCCGCCGAAGCCGTCATCGGCACCCCGGCCGGGCCCGGCCGGCAGTCCGCCGCCGACACCGCCGACCTGATCGGCGCCCTGGTCGACAAGTCCCTGGTCGTCGCCACCCCCACCGGGGACGGCGAGATGCGCTACCGCCTGCTGGAGACCATCCACGAGTACGCCGCCGAGCGCTGCGCCGAGACCCCGGGGATACAGGCGGCCGCCGGGGCCGCCCACACCGCGTACTTCCTCTCGCTCGTCGAGGAGGCCGAGCCGCGGCTGCGCTCGGGTGACCAGCTCCCGTGGATCCGGCGCCTGGAGACGGACCTCGACAACATCCGCGCCGCCCTCCAGCGCACCATTGCCGCCGGGCCGGACGGCGAACCGGACGCGTGCCGTCTGGTGCTGGGCATGGGCTGGTTCTGGTGGCTGCGCAACTACCGCCCCGAAGGCCTCGCCTGGACCACGAGAGCCCTGACGCTCGGCCCGGAGCCCGAGGACGCCGAGGACCCCCGGTACTGGCCCCGGATGAACCTCCATCTGCTGTGGTTCTTCTTCGCTGCGGAGAGCGGGGCGGCCGGGATGGACCAGAACAGTCCCGGGGTCCAGGAGCTCGTGGGCCGGGTGGCCGACGCGTTCGCCGCCTCCCCGCCGCACGGCGCCCGGTTCCCCGGACTGCTCTGGCCCATGACCGCGTTCCTCACCGGCACCGCGGAGGACATCCGGCGGAAGATCGACGAGGCCGTCGACAACGCCCGGATCCACGCGGGCGCGTGGGAGTACGGGGTCACGCTGATGTTCCGCACCCACATGATCGTCGACATGCCGGGCGGTATGCCCGGCATCGACGACGACCTCGCCGAGTTGCGCGAGCTGAGCCGGCGCGTCGGCGACCGCTGGATGCGCGCCCAGGTCGCGAGCGCCGCAGCCGAGGCGGGCATGATGCGCGGTCGCTACGAGGAGGCGCGTGTGGCCTTCGAGGAGGCGCTGCTGCTCGCCCGCGAGGTCGGCGCCCACGCCGAGGCCCCGTTCCTGCTGGCCCGCCTCGCCGAACTCCGCTACCGCACGGGTGACCGGGAGGAGGCCACGCGCGTGCTGGACCACTCGGAGGCCGAGGCGGAGCGCCACCAGACGCACGACGCCACCGCGTACGTGCGCTATCTGCGGGCCGTCATGGCGCTCGACCGGGGCGACGCGGTGACCGCCCGCAGGATGCTCGACCGTGCCCAGGAGGAGACCGGGCGCGGCGGCCCGCCGTCCCATTTCACCGTGGCGCTGAAGGGGCTGTCGGCCCGGATCTCCGTGTACGAGCCCGAGCCCGACGGGGGTCCGGCCGCAGGGGTGCGCGGGCTGACGGCGGCCCTGGTCGCGGCGCGGGACGGGCACTGCGCCGAGATCGTCACCGGGTACCTGGCGGACGGTGCGGTGATCGTGCTGCCGCAGGTGGGGCAGCATGCCGCCGCCGTACGCATCCTGGCCGCCGCCGACAGCTGGCGGATCTCCGGCCCCCGGTCCGTGGTGGAGCAGTCCGAGGTGGACGCGGCCGAGCGCACGGCTCGCAAGGAACTGGGTGACGCGCGCTACGAGGAGGAGTCCGCGAAGGGCCGCGAGCTGACCCTCGACGACGTCATCGACCTGCTCCAGGGCATCGTCGCGCGGCTTGAGTGACCCCTGCCCCGGCCGCTGCCGCCCACGCGGTCACGGAGGCCGAGCAGAGGCGGAACAGCCGGGCCGTCAGCTGCAGCTGATGCGGGAATTGGCCCAGTCGGCGAGGGCCACCCCGCCGAAAGCGCCCACCGGCTCCACGACGAGCCTGATCCGCTCCTGACCCGCGATCGAGACGCCGACCGGCACGGCGGGGTCGTCGCCGTTCATCACCGGGGACTGCCACAGCCGCGCCCCGTCCCCGTTGTACACCGAGAACCGCACGGAACCGAGTCCCATGGTCAGGTCGTCGACCCCGACCATCGCCTCGTACCGGGCGCACTGGCGGTTCAGCTGGATGACCACCGAGGAATTGCTGTGGACGGTCACCCCGTGGGCGTACTGCGTGCCGCCGATCGACATCCCCGAACGCTGCCAGACCCAGCTGCTCTCGCCGAGCACCACCTCGGGCTCGGTGTGGTCGCCGAAGAGGGTGTAGCTCAACTCGCTGACCTGGTAGACCTCCGGCGCCGGTGCGGGCGGCGGCGGGGGAGTGGGGGCCGGTGCGGTCGGCGTGGGCTTCGGCTTCGGCGGTACGGGAGCCGGGGGCGCGGGCTTGGGCGGCGGGGTGGGCTTCGGCGTCGGGGTCGGAGTGGGCGTCGGGGTGGGCGTGGGCGCCGGGGTCGGCTTCGCCGGCTCGGGAGCGGGCGGGGCGGGCTTCGGGGCCGCCGGCTTGGTCTTCGGCGGGGTGGGCGAAGGCACCGCCGGGGCCACGGCCGGCGGCTTGGCGGCAGGCTTCGCCTCGGGCCGCGGCTGGTCGTCGCCGACCAGCGCCCACACGAGCCCGGCCGCCGCCGCGACGACGACCGCTGCCGCGATCCCGGCCTTCGCCGGAGCGCCGAGGCCCTCGGAGGCAGCGGCGCCCCCGGCCGAGCCGGCGGAGGAGCCCCCGCCGGTCGCCGCGGCGGCGGCGCCGGCACCCGCGGCACCGGCCGCTCCGCCCGCGACGATCCCGGCGGCCTTGAGGGAGAACCCGGCGGCGAACCAGCCGATGACCGCGACCGGCAGCAGCGCGGGGATCCCGGCGTTGACCTGGGCCAGTTCGCCCGCCGCGAGCCGGCACTTCTCGCACTCGTCCAGATGCCCGCGCAGCCCGCGCTCGGCCCGCATCCGCAGCCCGCCGCGCGCATAGGCGCCGAGCCGGTCGGCATAGCGGGCGCAGTCGCCGCCCGAGGTGAGCGCCTGGCTCACATGGGCCTGGAGATAGGCCTGCTTGAGGCCTTCGCGGGCCCGGCTGGCCAGCACCGAGGTGGCATTCGCGGTCAGACCGAACAGCGGGGCGATGTCGCTGGGCGACTCCTCCTCGACGGTCGTGTGCCACAGCACGGCCTGCCAGCGCTCGGGGAGGCTGCGGAAGGCCTGCATGGCCATCGACTGCTCCGCCTCGTGCATCGCCAGCACATCGGCGCCGAGGTCGAGGGTGTCCGAGTCCGACACCTCCGAGGTGCGCGTGGCCTGCGCGGCGAACGCCGCGAAGTCGTCGACCAGGTGCTCGCGCTTCGCGGTCTTCGTCCAGGCGGCGGCCACATGCCGGACCGCCGTCATCAGATAGGCCCGCACCGCCTCCTCGGGCCCCTTGCCGCCCCGTACCGCCTGAAGGGTCCTGGCGAACACCTCGGCCGTCAGGTCGTCGGCGGTGTGGGCGTCGCGGCAGCAGGTGCGGGCGTAGCGGCGCACGGCCTCCGAGTGGCGGCGGAACAGCTCGTCGTAGGCGAGGTCGTCGCCCTCGCGCATCTGCTGGATCAGCTGTGCGTCGGAGGGCGCGAGCGTGGAGCCCTCGGCCGAGCCGCCGCCCACGCGCTGCATGGGCACGGCCGCCGCGGCATCGAGCTCGTCCGCGCTCCGAGCCGGAGCGTTCTCGACGGGCGCGGGCGGCCAGGGCCCCGGCAGGACCGTTCCGCCGGCGTCGTCGGCGGCAGCCGGACGCCCCGGACCGGCCTGGGTCGGCACCTGGTGCCCGGGCAGGCCGCCCGTCTCCGTACCGTCGCCCGCGGTGGAGACACCGTCGTACGACTCTTCCTGCTGCCCGTCACCGCTCATCGCGGACGCCCCCGTATGCGCTTGCGGACCCGAACACCGGGCAAGCGTGCCACAGAGCGCGGGAACGGCGGACTCCGAGCCCCGGCAACCACTCATCCGGGGCGTTTTCCCGAATGTGAGCACTACCGGCCACTCGTTTGGGGAAGGAGTAACGGGATGTGTTGACAGGGTAGTTGGGAAGCCACGTCATGCGCGGGCCGCCCGAGGGCAGCGTCCGGTAGCCGGTGCGCCCCGCTCCACGCAGGCCGCACCGCCGCACCGCACACTCCTCACACCGACCGCCCGCAGCACCGGCGCACTCCCTTGCTTCTGCTTGCTCCTACTCGGGCCGCGAGCGCAGCCCCTCCAGGAGGATGTCCAGCAGCCGCGAGGACGCGGCGGCCTGCTGCGCCGCGTCCGGCAGCGAAGGCGCCGCCGTCGCGATGACCAGCAGCACATCGGCCACCGTCACATCGCGGCGCAGCTCGCCCGACGTCCGCGCCCGGTCGACCAACCGCCCGACGACCTCCAGCAGTTCGGCCGCGCCGGCGCCGAGGTCCTCGTCCCCGGCCTCCGCCCCGTGGTGCGGATCGGCCACCCGCAGCGTGGCCTTGCCCGCCTCCTGCCGCTGCTGGGGCACCCGGGGTTCCTCCTGCGCGTCACCCGCCTCGGGCTCCGCCGCCCGTACGGCACCGGAGTCGCCGACCACCGTCGAGTCGTCGACGTCCACACCGACCCGCAGTATCTGCGGCGGCAGCAGCCGGCCGGCGCCCGAGGCCACCGACGTCCGCAGGAAGCGCGAGAGCGCCGACCACGGCTCGTCCTCCTGGCCCAGCGCGGATCTGGCCTGGTCGGTCAGCCGGGAGGTCTCCTCCTCGGCTATCCGGCGCACCAGCACGTCCTTGCTGGGGAAGCGGCGGTACACCGTGCCGACACCGACCCTGGCGCGGCGTGCCACGTCCTCCATCGGGGCGCCGTAGCCCAGTTCACCGAACACCTCGCGCGCGGCGCGCAGGACGTGTTCGAGATTGCGCTGTGCGTCCACCCGCAGGGGCGCCGAACGCCCGTGCGCGGCCGATACGCCGGTCTGCGCACCGAGCGCGGTGCCCAGGGTGCTCACCGCGGCCGCCGGTGCGGCGGTCGCGGTGGACCCCACACCGTTCATCGTGCCAACTGCCCCGATTCGTCCGTTCCCTTCGGACGCGACGGCACTGGTCGGCCAATGCGATTCCTGAATATCCATAACTGTTCCCCCGGTTATGACGTCTCCCCCCGGAGACTCCCGCCGTGTCAGTCGAGGGTGGACCACGGTCACCGTCCGACACCCCGACGACATACGAACATAGTTGAGCCCGGCTCAATTCAGAAGGGGGCAGTTCCGCCCGGAGCGCCCCCCGATCGGAGCAAGGACCGGTTGGTCACCGATTGGCCGCAGTGCCGTGCCCCGTACCGCAAGCCCTGACCTGCGGGGCTTTCGTACCGAACGAGCGGTCGGGACCGAGGGCCCGTACCGAACCTCCGGTCACACAATTTGCCGGGGCTGTGGACAAACTCCGGTGCACGTTGCGTCATGGGGTGGTGATGGCTTCAGTTTCCGGGGGAACACCCCCCGGCCCTCCGCCGGGTGTGCGCATTCTCGTCGTCGGCGGCGGCTACGTCGGGATGTACACAGCGCTGCGTCTCCAGCGGAAGCTGAAGCACCGACTGAGAAGCGGCGAGGCCGAGATCGTCGTCGTCACACCCGAGCCCTATATGACGTATCAGCCGTTTCTTCCCGAGGCCGCCGCCGGCTCGATCTCGCCCCGCCATGTCGTCGTACCGCTGCGCCGCGTCCTGCCGCACTGCACCATCGTCATCGGCGAGGCCCAGCGCATCGACCACGCCAAGCGCACCGCGACCGTCACCACCCTCGCCACCGGCGAGGACGGCACCGGCGCCCTGGAGATCGCGTACGACGAACTGGTCCTGGCACCCGGCTCCGTCTCGCGCACCCTCCCCGTCCCCGGCCTCGCCGACCACGGCGTCGGCTTCAAGACGATCGAGGAGGCCATCGGCCTGCGCAACCACGTCATCGAGCAGATGGACATCGCCTCCGCCACCCGCGACCCGGCCATCCGCGACGCGGCCCTCACCTTCGTCTTCGTCGGCGGCGGCTACGCCGGGGTCGAGGCCCTCGCCGAGCTGGAGGACATGGCCCGCTACACCTCGCGGTACTACCACAACATCAAGGCCGAGGACCTGAAATGGATCCTCGTCGAGGCCACCGGCCGCATCCTGCCCGAGGTCGGGGAGTCGATGGGCCGGTACGCCGTACGGGAGCTGCGCGGCCGCAACATCGACGTACGGCTCGACACCCGGCTGGACTCCATCGAGGACCGGGTCGCCGTGCTCAGCGACGGCTCCCGCTTCCGCACCCGCACGCTCGTGTGGACCGCGGGCGTCAAGCCCTCGCCCCTGCTCGCCGCCACCGACCTGCCGCTCGACGAACGCGGCCGGCTGGTCTGCACCGCCCGGCTCACCGTCGAGGGGACGGAACACGCCTGGGCCGCCGGGGACGCGGCAGCCGTCCCCGACCTGGCCGCCGGTGAGCCCGGCCGGCAGACCGCCCCCAACGCCCAGCACGCCGTCCGCCAGGCCAAGGTCCTCGCCGACAACCTCGTCGCCGCGATCGACGGCGGACCGCTGACCGAATACCGGCACAGCTACGCGGGCTCCGTCGCCTCCCTCGGCCTCCACAAGGGCGTCGCCCACGTCTACGGACGCCGCCTCAAGGGCTATCCGGCCTGGCTGATGCACCGCATGTACCACCTGAGCCGCGTCCCCACCTTCAACCGCAAGGCACGGGTCCTGGCCGAATGGACCCTCGCCGGCCTCTTCAAGCGCGAGATCGTCTCCCTGGGCTCCCTGGAGCACCCCCGCGCCGAGTTCGAACTCGCCGCGGGCAGGCGTCCGCGGCCCGACGGCGACGACTGTCAGTAGGGTCCGACACACTGGACGTGTGACCATGGGTGGGCCCACATCTGCACAGAGTGACCCGGCCGGCAGCATCCGACAGTGACCAGCGAAGACCGTCCCAGGGGCGACGAACGCCCCCCGACAGGTGGGACGCCCCGGCAGAGGAAGCAGCCCGCCCGAGCGGACCAGACCGACACACGAGGCCAGAAATTCCGTGAACTTCACGCGTTGGAGCGCCCGCCTCCCCGGTACGCAGCGTCGCGCCGCCCGGGACGACCACAGCCCCGTCCCGGCGGCCCGCGCCGAGTACGCACAGGCCGGGCCGGGGGCGAAACCGCCGCAGGACGAACCGGGCGGCACCGGGACCGCCGCCCCCGCCCTCGAGGACCTCTCCGCCCGCGACATCCTCGGCCAGCTCCCCGCCCTCGTCGCCCTGGTGCACGGACCCGACCACCGTGTCGCGTTCGTCAACGAGGCCTACGCGGCGGCCTTCGGCCCCCGGCCCAGCGGGGTCCCTGCGGCCGAGGCGATGCCCGAACTCACCGAGCTCAGCCTGCTCCCCCTGATGGACCAGGTCCTGCGCAGCGGCACCCCGCGCACGGTGAAGTCCCGCAAGGCCGGCAGCGGCAACTCGTACACCGTGACCTGCACCCCCGTACGGCGCGACAAGGAGAAGGGACACGAGGGCGGCGTCCTCGTGTACGCGGCCGACGTCACCGACCACGCGGAGGCGGCCGAGCGCCTGCGCACCAGCGAGCGCCGCCACCGCGAGACGGCCGTGACCCTCCAGCGCTCACTGCTCCCGCAGGAGCTGGAACAGCCCGACGACCTGCGGATCGCCGCCACCTACCAGCCGGGGGGCACGGACGCCGCGGTCGGCGGCGACTGGTACGACGTCATCACGCTCGGGGCCGGCCGCACCGCCCTGGTCATCGGGGACGTGATGGGGCGCGGGGTGCGCGCCGCCGCCGTCATGGGCCAGCTGCGCACGGCCGTGCGCGCCTACGCCCGCCTCGACCTCCCGCCCCACGAGGTGCTCCAGCTGCTCGACGGGCTGGCCGCCGAGATCGACGCCAGCCAGATCGCGACCTGCGCGTACGCGGTCCACGACCCCAACGAGGGCCGGCTGGTGTACTCCTCCGCCGGCCATCTCCCGATCCTGGTGCGCGACGAGGACGGTACGGTGCACCGCGCCGAGGGCCCGACCGGACCCCCGCTCGGCACCGGTGGCTGGATCCACACCTCGGGCACGATCGCGCTGCCGCCCGGCTCGACCGCCGTCCTCTACACGGACGGTCTCGTCGAACGCCGCAGCGAGGACATCGACGAAGGCGTGGCCGCGCTGGAACGGGCGCTGTCCGGCGCGAAGGGCGCGCCCCAGGTGGTCTGCGACCGGCTGATGCGCTCGCTCAACATCACCGCGGAGCACGACGACGACGTGGCGGTCCTGGTGGTGCAGCACCCCGCCCGCACCGGAGCGGCCGCGGAGCTGTTCCACAACGCCTCGCTCGATCTGCTCGGCGGCATCGAAGCGGCTCCGCGCGCCCGCGCCTTCGCGACCGGCGTCCTGACGTCGTGGCGCTTCCCGGTAGAGCTCTGCGACCTGGGTGTCCTCGCCGCGGGCGAGCTGGTCGCCAACTCCCTCCAGCACGGCACGCCGCCGATGCGCCTGGGGCTCAGACGCACCGACCGCCGGCTGATCATCGAGGTGACCGACGGGGACGACCACCTGCCGCGCCGCCGCCGCGCCGATCCGGCGGACGAGGCGGGCCGGGGCATCACCATCGTCGCGACGATCGCCACGTCGTGGGGCAGCCGCCGGACCCCCGGCGGCGGCAAGGCGGTCTGGTGCGAGTTCGCCCTGCCGCAGTAGCGGGCGACCGCCGCCGTCAGCGGACGGCGGCGACCGGCGCCGCCACCTCGGCCTGCGCGTTCTCCGGCAGCGACACGGCCACCACCCGCGACGGCGCCGCAGCCAGGGAGGGCTGGTCCTGCACGGGGGTGAGCCGCCGGCCGAGCCGCAGCGCCAGCGCGGTGATGCCCAGCGAGAACAGCACGAAGGTGACGATGTACGGCCCGTGCAGCGAGGCCCCCATCGGACCGCCCACGGCGGGCCCGACCGCCAGCGCCAGCTGCTTGCACAGCGCGAATGCCGAGTTGTACTGCCCGACCATCGACTCCGGCGCCAGATCCGCGACCAGCGGTGCGACGGTCGGCGACAGCATCGCCTCACCGAGCCCGAACAGGGCGTACGTGGAGATCATCGCGGCCGTCGCCATGGTCTGGCTGCCGTGCCCGAGGCCCGCGTAGCCCGCCACGATCCAGGCGAACGCCCAGATCAGGCCGACCCAGGCGATGACCCGGGTGCGCCGGCGGCGCTCGACCAGACGCAGCACCACGAACTGGGCCACGACGATGACGGCCGTGTTGGCGGCCAGCGCGATACCGAGCGTCGAGGGCTCGATCCCGGCGGCCTCGGTGCCGTACGCGGCGAGCCCGGACTCGAACTGCCCGTAGCAGGCGAAGAACAGCACGAAGCCCAGGACGCACAGCTGGACCATGGCCCGGTGCGAGAGCAGCGTCCGCAGCCCGCCCTGCCCGGCTCCGCGCTCACCCGGCGCGGTCTGCGTGGCGGCGGCGGGGGCGTGCGGCATCCGCACGGTCGCCGCGATGGCGCCGAGCACGAGGAACATCACGGCTTCGATCAGGAACAGCAGGGTGAATGACGCCGGCCGGCTCGTGTCGACGAGCTGCCCGCCGACCAGTCCGCCGATGCCGAGTCCCAGGTTCTGCAGGAAGAACTGCATGGCGAAGGCGCGGGTACGGGTGGCGGTCCCGGTGCACCGCACCAGCATGGTCGCGAGCGCGGGCTGCATCACGGCGGTCCCCGCCCCGAGCACCGCCGCCGACAGGACGGAGGTGGTCACTCCTGAGGAGAAGCCCAGCGCGGCGGCGCCCAGGGACGCGACGGCCGAGGCGACGACCAGGACGGGCAGGGGCCCGCGCCGGTCGATGGCCCGGCCGGTGAACGGCAGGACGGCGAGCGCCGCCATGGCGAAGACCGCCAGCACGACCCCGGCCGTACCGGCACCGAGATCCCGCACCTGTGCCACATAGACGTACAGATACGGAACGGTGAAGCCCAGCCCGAACGCGCTCAGCGCGCTCCCCAGCTGGATCCGCCGCAGTGCTGCACCCATTTCCCTGGTCACACTCACCTACCTCAAGCTCTCGAAACCCACGAGTGAACGACTCGAACCCGAAGACTTTATCACTAAAATTTGAAGCTCAACACTACAGCTCGAAGGACTTCGACGGCTATGGCGGGCGTGCCATACTGCGCGCCATGTCTGACACCACCGAGCCGGGCCTCGACGAGCCGAGCCTCGACGAGCAGATCGCCGCGTACCAGCGCGAGTACCGGGACCTGGACCCGCAGGTCGAACAGGTCGTCTCCGCCCTCGGCCGCCTGAACCGCCGGATGAACGTGGCGTACGGACGGCAGCTCGCCGCCCTCGGCATCAGCAACGCCGAGTGGGAGGTCCTCAAGACCCTCGTGCTGGCCGGAGCCCCGTACCGGCTGGGCCCGGGGGAGCTGGCCAAGCGGCTCGGTCTCACCCCGGCCGCGATGACGCACCGCATCGACCGCATGGCGGGCGAGGGGCTCGTGACCCGGGACCGCGACGAGAACAACCGGGTGCGCGTCATCGTCGAGCTGACGGACGAGGGCCGGACGAAGTGGCTGGAGGCCATGCGGATGGCCACCGACTTCGAGGAGGACCTGCTCCAGGACCTCGAGGGCGACGAACGCGGGATGCTCGGCGAGATGCTGATCCGCCTGCTGCGCCGGGTGGAGCATGCCCAGCCGGATGCCGGCGGCCGCCTCACCGACCTCGACTGACTCGACTGAGGAGGGCCGAGAGGGGGTTGACACACCCCGCCTCGATCCGTAAGGTTCTTCGAGTTGTCACGGAGCCTGAACGGTTCTGCGGCAGCCGATCCCGCCGCAGAAGCGGCAACCAACACTCAGCACGATCTCCCACTCGGGACAATTTCGGCATGCCGAAATTAATTTCGAAGGCCCGATTATGAGCCGCCGGGAAAATCCGCTAGAGTTTTGGACGTCGGAACGGCCCAACAGCCGGGAGGACAAGCCCCGCTGACTGGGAATCAGGCCCGAAAGGATCTGATAGAGTCGGACTCGCCGGAAAGGGAAACGCGAAAGCGAAGAACTGGAAAGCGGAAAATGCGAGACCCGCTTCGGCCGGGAATCGGACGCGAAAGAGTCTGATAGAGTCGGAAACGCAAGACCGAAGGGAAGCGCCCGGAGGAAAGCCCGCAGGGGTGAGTACGAAGGAAGCGTCCGTTCCTTGAGAACTCAACAGCGTGCCAAAAGTCAACGCCAGATATGTTGATACCCCGGCCTGCTTCGGCAGGTTGGAGGTTCCTTTGAAAGTCCTGGCAAACTCCTTTGTGGGTTTGGTAGGCAATGAACACAGCGAGGACACAGTGGACGATCGGTCTTATTCCGGCCTGATTGTTCCGCTCTCGTGGTGTCGACCCGATTACGGGAAAACATTCACGGAGAGTTTGATCCTGGCTCAGGACGAACGCTGGCGGCGTGCTTAACACATGCAAGTCGAACGATGAAGCCTTTCGGGGTGGATTAGTGGCGAACGGGTGAGTAACACGTGGGCAATCTGCCCTTCACTCTGGGACAAGCCCTGGAAACGGGGTCTAATACCGGATAATACTTTCTCTCATGGGGGAAGGTTGAAAGCTCCGGCGGTGAAGGATGAGCCCGCGGCCTATCAGCTAGTTGGTGGGGTAATGGCCTACCAAGGCGACGACGGGTAGCCGGCCTGAGAGGGCGACCGGCCACACTGGGACTGAGACACGGCCCAGACTCCTACGGGAGGCAGCAGTGGGGAATATTGCACAATGGGCGAAAGCCTGATGCAGCGACGCCGCGTGAGGGATGACGGCCTTCGGGTTGTAAACCTCTTTCAGCAGGGAAGAAGCGAAAGTGACGGTACCTGCAGAAGAAGCGCCGGCTAACTACGTGCCAGCAGCCGCGGTAATACGTAGGGCGCAAGCGTTGTCCGGAATTATTGGGCGTAAAGAGCTCGTAGGCGGCTTGTTGCGTCGGTTGTGAAAGCCCGGGGCTTAACCCCGGGTCTGCAGTCGATACGGGCAGGCTAGAGTGTGGTAGGGGAGATCGGAATTCCTGGTGTAGCGGTGAAATGCGCAGATATCAGGAGGAACACCGGTGGCGAAGGCGGATCTCTGGGCCATTACTGACGCTGAGGAGCGAAAGCGTGGGGAGCGAACAGGATTAGATACCCTGGTAGTCCACGCCGTAAACGTTGGGAACTAGGTGTTGGCGACATTCCACGTCGTCGGTGCCGCAGCTAACGCATTAAGTTCCCCGCCTGGGGAGTACGGCCGCAAGGCTAAAACTCAAAGGAATTGACGGGGGCCCGCACAAGCAGCGGAGCATGTGGCTTAATTCGACGCAACGCGAAGAACCTTACCAAGGCTTGACATCGCCCGGAAAGCCGTAGAGATACGGCCCCCCTTGTGGTCGGGTGACAGGTGGTGCATGGCTGTCGTCAGCTCGTGTCGTGAGATGTTGGGTTAAGTCCCGCAACGAGCGCAACCCTTGTTCTGTGTTGCCAGCATGCCCTTCGGGGTGATGGGGACTCACAGGAGACTGCCGGGGTCAACTCGGAGGAAGGTGGGGACGACGTCAAGTCATCATGCCCCTTATGTCTTGGGCTGCACACGTGCTACAATGGCCGGTACAATGAGCTGCGATGCCGCGAGGCGGAGCGAATCTCAAAAAGCCGGTCTCAGTTCGGATTGGGGTCTGCAACTCGACCCCATGAAGTCGGAGTTGCTAGTAATCGCAGATCAGCATTGCTGCGGTGAATACGTTCCCGGGCCTTGTACACACCGCCCGTCACGTCACGAAAGTCGGTAACACCCGAAGCCGGTGGCCCAACCCCTTGTGGGAGGGAGCTGTCGAAGGTGGGACTGGCGATTGGGACGAAGTCGTAACAAGGTAGCCGTACCGGAAGGTGCGGCTGGATCACCTCCTTTCTAAGGAGCACTTCTTACCGGGCTTGCCTGGTCAGAGGCCAGTACACCGGCGAATGTTCGGTGCTGGTTGCTCATGGGTGGAACGTTGACTACTCGGCACGGTTGGCAAGTTTTCGTTAGTACTGCTTCGGCGTGGAACACGTAGACGGGTTGACTGTGCCGGGCACGCTGTTGGGTATCTGAGGGTACGGCCGTCATGGTCGTCCTTCGGTTGCCGCCCCAGTGCACTCGTCCGGAAGGGCGGGGTGATGGGTGGCTGGTCGTTGTTTGAGAACTGCACAGTGGACGCGAGCATCTGTGGCCAAGTTTTTAAGGGCGCACGGTGGATGCCTTGGCACCAGGAACCGATGAAGGACGTGGGAGGCCACGATAGGCCCCGGGGAGCTGTCAACCGAGCTTTGATCCGGGGGTGTCCGAATGGGGAAACCCGGCAGTCGTCATGGGCTGTCACCCGCTGCTGAACACATAGGCAGTGTGGAGGGAACGAGGGGAAGTGAAACATCTCAGTACCCTCAGGAAGAGAAAACAACCGTGATTCCGGGAGTAGTGGCGAGCGAAACTGGATCAGGCCAAACCGTATGCGTGTGATACCCGGCAGGGGTTGCGCATGCGGGGTTGTGGGATCTCTTTTTCATGGTCTGCCGGCTGTGAGACGAGTCAGAAACCGTTGATGTAGGCGAAGGACATGCGAAAGGTCCGGCGTAGAGGGTAAGACCCCCGTAGCTGAAACATTGACGGCTCGTTTAAGAGACACCCAAGTAGCACGGGGCCCGAGAAATCCCGTGTGAATCTGGCGGGACCACCCGTTAAGCCTAAATATTCCCTGGTGACCGATAGCGGATAGTACCGTGAGGGAATGGTGAAAAGTACCGCGGAGCGGAGTGAAATAGTACCTGAAACCGTGTGCCTACAAGCCGTGGGAGCGTCGCGCATCGAGCTTGCTCGGTGCGTCGTGACTGCGTGCCTTTTGAAGAATGAGCCTGCGAGTTTGCGGTGTGTTGCGAGGTTAACCCGTGTGGGGAAGCCGTAGCGAAAGCGAGTCCGAATAGGGCGGTTTAGTAGCGCGCTCAAGACCCGAAGCGGAGTGATCTAGCCATGGGCAGGTTGAAGCGGAGGTAAGACTTCGTGGAGGACCGAACCCACCAGGGTTGAAAACCTGGGGGATGACCTGTGGTTAGGGGTGAAAGGCCAATCAAACTCCGTGATAGCTGGTTCTCCCCGAAATGCATTTAGGTGCAGCGTCGTGTGTTTCTTGCCGGAGGTAGAGCACTGGATAGGCGATGGGCCCTACCGGGTTACTGACCTTAGCCAAACTCCGAATGCCGGTAAGTGAGAGCACGGCAGTGAGACTGTGGGGGATAAGCTCCATGGTCGAGAGGGAAACAGCCCAGAGCATCGACTAAGGCCCCTAAGCGTACGCTAAGTGGGAAAGGATGTGGAGTCGCAGAGACAACCAGGAGGTTGGCTTAGAAGCAGCCACCCTTGAAAGAGTGCGTAATAGCTCACTGGTCAAGTGATTCCGCGCCGACAATGTAGCGGGGCTCAAGCGTACCGCCGAAGTCGTGTCATTCCAGCATTAAGGGCCAACGCCTGCTGGGATGGGTAGGGGAGCGTCGTGTGCCGGGTGAAGCAGCCGCGGAAGCGAGTTGTGGACGGTTCACGAGTGAGAATGCAGGCATGAGTAGCGATACACACGTGAGAAACGTGTGCGCCGATTGACTAAGGGTTCCTGGGTCAAGCTGATCTGCCCAGGGTAAGTCGGGACCTAAGGCGAGGCCGACAGGCGTAGTCGATGGACAACCGGTTGATATTCCGGTACCCGCTTTGAAACGCCCAGTACTGAATCAGGCGATGCTAAGTCCGTGAAGCCGGCCTGATCTCTTCGGAGTTGAGGGTAGTGGTGGAGCCGACGAACCAGACTTGTATTAGGTAAGCGATGGGGTGACGCAGGAAGGTAGTCCAGCCCGGGCGGTGGTAGTCCCGGGGTAAGGGTGTAGGCCGTGTGGTAGGTAAATCCGTCACACATTAGGGCTGAGACCTGATGCCGAGCCGATTGTGGTGAAGTGGATGATCCTATGCTGTCGAGAAAAGCCTCTAGCGAGTTTCATGGCGGCCCGTACCCTAAACCGACTCAGGTGGTCAGGTAGAGAATACCGAGGCGTTCGGGTGAACTATGGTTAAGGAACTCGGCAAAATGCCCCCGTAACTTCGGGAGAAGGGGGCCATCACTGGTGATGACATTTACTGTCTGAGCTGGGGGTGGCCGCAGAGACCAGCGAGAAGCGACTGTTTACTAAAAACACAGGTCCGTGCGAAGCCGTAAGGCGATGTATACGGACTGACGCCTGCCCGGTGCTGGAACGTTAAGGGGACCGGTTAGCTGACTTTCGGGTTGGCGAAGCTGAGAACTTAAGCGCCAGTAAACGGCGGTGGTAACTATAACCATCCTAAGGTAGCGAAATTCCTTGTCGGGTAAGTTCCGACCTGCACGAATGGCGTAACGACTTCTCGACTGTCTCAACCATAGGCCCGGTGAAATTGCACTACGAGTAAAGATGCTCGTTTCGCGCAGCAGGACGGAAAGACCCCGGGACCTTTACTATAGTTTGATATTGGTGTTCGGTTCGGCTTGTGTAGGATAGGTGGGAGACTTTGAAGCGGCCACGCCAGTGGTTGTGGAGTCGTCGTTGAAATACCACTCTGGTCGTGCTGGATGTCTAACCTGGGTCCGTGATCCGGATCAGGGACAGTGTCTGATGGGTAGTTTAACTGGGGCGGTTGCCTCCTAAAGAGTAACGGAGGCGCCCAAAGGTTCCCTCAGCCTGGTTGGCAATCAGGTGTTGAGTGTAAGTGCACAAGGGAGCTTGACTGTGAGACCGACGGGTCGAGCAGGGACGAAAGTCGGGACTAGTGATCCGGCAGTGGCTTGTGGAAGCGCTGTCGCTCAACGGATAAAAGGTACCCGGGGATAACAGGCTGATCTTCCCCAAGAGTCCATATCGACGGGATGGTTTGGCACCTCGATGTCGGCTCGTCGCATCCTGGGGCTGGAGTCGGTCCCAAGGGTTGGGCTGTTCGCCCATTAAAGCGGTACGCGAGCTGGGTTTAGAACGTCGTGAGACAGTTCGGTCCCTATCCGCTGTGCGCGTAGGAATATTGAGAAGGGCTGTCCCTAGTACGAGAGGACCGGGACGGACGAACCTCTGGTGTGCCAGTTGTCCTGCCAAGGGCATGGCTGGTTGGCTACGTTCGGAAAGGATAACCGCTGAAAGCATCTAAGCGGGAAGCCTGCTTCGAGATGAGTATTCCCACCTCCTTGAGGGGTTAAGGCTCCCAGTAGACGACTGGGTTGATAGGCCAGATGTGGAAGCCCGGTAACGGGTGGAGCTGACTGGTACTAATAGGCCGAGGGCTTGTCCTCAGTTGCTCGCGTCCACTGTGTTAGTTCTGAAATAACGAACGGCTGTGATGGTACCGGTTGTTTTGAATTTCATAGTGTTTCGGTGGTCATTGCGTTAGGGAAACGCCCGGTTACATTCCGAACCCGGAAGCTAAGCCTTTCAGCGCCGATGGTACTGCAGGGGGGACCCTGTGGGAGAGTAGGACGCCGCCGAACAATTATTGTGGAAAGCCCCGTGCCCTTGTGGCACGGGGCTTTTCTGCGTTTACCGTCAGGCCGGCGTGACCAGGTGGGTGTCGTACGCCAGGATCACTGCCTGGACGCGGTCCCTGGCCCCCGTCTTGGCGAGAATGCGCGAGACATGGGTCTTCACCGTCGACTCGGCGAGATGGAGCCGTTCGGCGATTTCCGAGTTCGTCCAGCCCTGGCCGATGACGGTGAGGATTTCCCGCTCCCGTTCGGTGAGGCTCGCGATGCGCGGGTCGTGGCCGGCCGGTCCGCCGGGTGCCGTCGGCAAGTGCTGTACGTACGCGTCCAGGAGACGCCTGGTCAGGCTCGGGGCGACCACCGCGTCGCCGCTGGCCACGGCACGGATACCGGAGAGGAGTTCCTCCGGCAGGGCGTCCTTGATGAGGAAGCCGCTGGCGCCGGCGCGCAGGCCGTCGTAGGCGTACCGGTCCAGGTCGAACGTCGTGACGATGAGGACGCGGGTGGCGGAACCGGCCTTCATGATGCGGCGGGTCGCCTCGATGCCGTCCAGGAGCGGCATACGGATGTCCATCAGCGCCACGTCCGGCCGGTGCCGGCCGACGAGTTCGAGGGCTTCATGGCCGTTGGCGGCCTCGCCGACGACGGTCATGTCGTCCTGGCTCTCCAGCAGCATGCGGAAGCCGAAGCGTTGCATCGGCTGGTCGTCCGCGATGAGCACGGTCGTCACGAGGGAGTGTCCTCCAGGGGGAGTCGGAGCCGTACCTGCCAGCCCGTGGTGGCCGGCCGGCCCGCTTCGAGGGTGCCGTCGTACAGGGATGCCCGTTCGCGCATGCCCGTGATGCCCTGGCCGGTCCCGTCGGACTCGACGGTCTCGGGTCGTGGGGCGCCGTTGTCGGTGATCAGGGCCTCCAGCTCGGCCGGCCGGTAGGTCAGGATGACCTCGGCCGCCAGGGCGGGGTGGTTGCCGCCGTGCTTCAGCGTATTGGTCAGGGCCTCCTGCACCACCCGGTAGACCGTCAACTGCCGTCCCGCGGTGGGCGGGACGGCAGGCGGTGTACCTCGGTGGCGCAGCCGTACGGGAAGACCTGCCGCGCGTACGCCGGTCAGCAGGGTGTCCAGGTCGTCGAGGGTGGGCTGCGGGGTGCGGTCGGCCGGGTCGGGGTCGTCGCGGAGTACGCCGAGCAGACGGCGGAGTTCGCCGAGGGCCTGGCGGCTGGTGGTGCCGATCGCGTCCAGGGCCTGGGCGGCGCGTTCCGGGTTCCGGGCCGCGGCGTACGCGCCGCCGTCCGCGAGGCCCGTGATCACCGAGAGGTTGTGGCCGATGATGTCGTGCATCTCCCGGGCGATCCTGGTCCGTTCGGCGGCGGCCGCCAGCTGGGCCTGCTGGTCGCGCTCGCGTTCCAGCCGGTCGGCGCGGTCGACGAGGGCCTCCGTGTACTCCCTGCGCGTACGGAACACGATCCCCACCAGGGAGGCGAACACGAGCGCGTACAGATGCGGGACCACGAGCCGGTTCCAGTCTGCGGGGGAGTGGAGCGCGCCGATCACCGGCGGGGCGAGGACGATCGCGCCCGACCATGCCAGCGCGCGCGGCGGCCGTCGGAGCGCGATCTGGAAGACGACGATCTCCTGGAGGAAGGCGGCCTGGAGGACCGCCCCCGTCCAGACGTTGATCAGGGAGAACGGGGCCATGAACGCCAGCACCGCCAGGGGGTGGCTGCGGCGCCACAGCAGCGGGGCGGAGAACGCCACGCTCATCACGAGCACCAGCCCCTGCGGCGCCCCCCGGTCGAGGGCCACCGTGCGCCAGCCGCCCGAGGAGACGTCGATGACGGCGAACAGCACCCAGAAGGTGGTGAGCGCGCCGTTCCAGACGGCGGGCCGCCGCCGGTCGAAGGCGCGGACGCGCTGGAGGAGGTGCTGAAGGCGTCCGGTGAGCGGGGCGGCGCCCGTTGCCCGGCCGGTCTCGTCGTCCCTCACCCCTGCCCCCTCGCGTCCCGTCCCGTAGATGTCATGCGTCCCGGCGCCGCAGCAGTGCGGCGGCTGCGATCAGTGTGGCCGAGGCCCACAGGACGAGGGCGAGCAGGGCCCCGCCGTTGGAGGCGGCGTCGGGGAGCGGGGTGGCGGAGCCCAGGACGCCGGCCGTCTGGGTGGGGAAGTAGCGGACGGCGGTGTCCACGGCGTCGTACGGGAGCATGGTGAGTACCTCCGGGAGGACCATCACGCCTCCGATGAACGCCCCGATCGCGCCGGGGACCGAGCGCAGGAGCGCGCCGAGTCCGAGGGCGATCAGGCTGAGGAGCGTGGTGCCGAGGGCGTTGCCGGCCACGGCGCGCAGGACGCCGGGGTCCGTGAGGGACGCGGCCTGGTCCGTGTCGTGCAGGAAGAACTGGGCGGCGAGGAAGGTGACCAGATCGGTCGTCAGCATCGCCGTGAACACGGTGGCGGTGAAGACCGCCGCCTTGGCCCACAGGACGGGGAGCCTGCGCGGGACCGCGGTGAGCGAGGCGCGGATCATGCCGGAGGAGTACTCGCCGGCGGTCACGAGGATGCCCAGGACCACGGTGCAGAGCGTGCCGAGCACGGAGCCGTAGAGGACGAGGATGACGGTGTCGACGTCGGAGTCGCCGCCGTCGGAGGTGTAGGTCGTGCCCATGACGAGGCCGACGGCGAGGACCAGGGCGGCCGCGGTGCCGAGGGTGATCCAGCTGGAGCGCAGGGACCGGAGCTTGTGCCACTCGGAGCGCAGGACCCGAGCCGGGGTGACGCGGTAGGGGGGCGGGGCGGGTGTCGTGGTGGCGGTGGTCATGCCGGGGCTCCGGTCGGTTCGGGGGCGGTGACGCGGTATTCGACCGACTCCTGGGTGAGGTCCATGAAGGCCTGTTCCAGGGAGGCGGTGCGCGGGGTGAGTTCGTACAGCGGGATGTGGTGGGCGGCTGCGGTACGGCCGATGGCGGCGGCGTCCGTGCCGCGGAACTCCAGCTCGTCCGGGTCGGCCGCGGCGCTGATGTCGATGCCCGGGCCCCGGAGGAGGTCGCGCAGGGCGGCGGCCTGCGGGGTGACGACCTTGACGGAGGCGCCGCCGGCGGTGGCGACGAAGTCGGCGACCGTGGTGTCCGCGAGGAGGCGTCCGCGTCCGATGATGACCAGGTGGTCGGCGGTGAGGGCCATCTCGCTCATCAGGTGCGAGGAGACGAGGACCGTGCGGCCCTGGGTGGCGAGGGACCTGAGCAGGTTGCGGATCCAGAGGACGCCCTCCGGGTCGAGGCCGTTGACCGGCTCGTCCAGGATCAGGGTGGCCGGGTCGCCGAGGAGCGCGGCCGCGATGCCGAGGCGCTGGCCCATCCCGAGCGAGAAGCCCTTGACCCGCTTGCCGGCGACGGCGGTCAGCCCGGCGAGGTCGAGGACGTGCTCGACCCGGCTGCGCGGGATGCCGTGGGTGTGGGCGAGCGCCATCAGATGGTGGAACGCGGTCCGTCCGGGGTGGATCGAGCGGGCCTCCAGGAGGGCGCCGACCTCGGTGAGCGGGGCGCTGTGGGCGGCGTAGGCGCGTCCGCCGATCGTGGAGCGGCCCCGGGTGGGGGCGTCCAGGCCGAGGAGCATGCGCATGGTGGTGGACTTTCCGGCGCCGTTCGGGCCGAGGAAGCCGGTGACGGTGCCCGGGTGGACCGTGAAGTCGAGGTCCTGGACGACGGTGGTGTCTCCGTACCGTTTGGTGAGTGCGTGTGCCTTGATCATGCGGTCGACGCTACGGAGCGGGCGGGCGCCGGACGTCGGACCGGAGTCGGGATCCGGCGGCCGGTGTAGTACCGGGGTACGACGCCGGGGGCCGGGGGAATCGGTTTGCGCGGTCCCTGGAGCCCGGGTCAGGATCGGTGGATGGACTATGTGATACGCCCGGTGCGTGCCGACGAGTGGCGGCAGGCGAAGGAACTCCGGCTGACCGCGTTGCGGGATCCCGTCGCGCCGGTGGCGTTCCTGGACACGTACGAGCAGAGTGTGCGACGGAGCGACGACTACTGGCGGGAGCGGACGGCCGGTGGCTCCGAGGACGGCGACGGCGCGGTGCGGCAGTTCGTCGCGGAGGCCCCCGACGGGGGCTGGGCGGGCTCGGTGACCGTGCTGGTCGAGCGGCCGGACGGGGACGCGGTGTTCGGTGAGGCGGCGGCGGTGCACCAGACCCATGTGGTCGGGGTGTTCGTGCGCCGGGAGGTGCGGGGCGCGGGCGTGGCCGACGAGCTGTTCCGGGCCGCGCTGGACTGGTCGTGGTCGCTGGACGACCCGCCGGTCGAGCGGGTGCGGCTGTATGTGCACGAGAACAATCCCCGGGCCGCCGCGTTCTACCGGCGGATCGGCTTCGCGCCGACCGGTGCGACGGTGCCGATGCAGGGGGACCCGACGGCCCGTGAGCTGGAGTACGCGATCACGCGCACGCGCTCCTAGGGCTTGGTATCAGCTTGGCGTCAGGGCGCGGCGGGGGTGTGCAGCTGCTGGGTCCAGCGGGAGCGGGCCTGCTCGGGGGAGCGGAGCAGGGCGACGGTGGGCAGGCCCTGCTCCTGGCCGCTCGCCAGCAGCTCCGGCAGCCGGGGCAGCGGGGCCACGGCCGCGACGTCGTCGAGGACGAGCGTCATTGGTGGGTCGAGCCGGCCGTCGGATGACCGTGCGGCCATGCGGCGGCCGTGCTCGACCACGTCTGAGGCGAGCGCGGTGAGCAGGGGCATCGCTCCTGGACCGGATCGCGGGGTCTCGATGGGTTCACCCACCACATAAAGGGTGCCCCCCTCGTCGGCAAAAGATTCCAGGGCGAGCGCATCGGTTCTGTTCGGTGTGCAGGCGTCCCGGATGTGAACCGAGGAGAGGGCGCCGAAGGCCCGTACCGTCAGTTCCTGTGCCATCTCCCGGCGTTCGGGATGGGCGGTGAGCGCCGACTCCAGCAGCCCGGCGAGCCCGGCGGCGGCCTTGGGGTGTGTACGCAGCACGCGGACCGGTTCGTGGGCGCTGCCGCCCGAGGCCCAGCGGTGTACCTGGCGGAAGGGGCGGCCGTCGATGGCGGCGGCGTGCAGCCAGCACTGCAGGAGGGTCTCGGCGGTGTCGGCCGTTGCCGCGTCGATCCGGGCCTGCGGGCGGACCGGGGCGAGGAGGGCGGCGGAGCGGGCGGCCGCCCGGTCGGGCTGCTCGCAGCCGGCGGTGGGGGCCCAGTGGAGCCGGGCCGGGGTGTCGCAGAGGTGGCCGGGGTCGTAGACGAGGACGGGGCCGAGCTTGGCGCGGGCGTCCTTGGTCTCGGCCCAGACGCTGGGGTCGGAGGTGACCACGAGCACGGGCCCGCCGGCTTCGCGGATCGCCTGGACGGCGGTGGGCCGGCGGGTGGTGGCGGGGCCGTAGACGACGAGCGGGGTGCGGGGGGAGGGGACGGCGGCGGGCACGGGGACGAGGGGTTCGGCGCCGCCCGCCGGGTCCGCGGGCCCGGCCGGATCGGGGAGGTGGGGGACCGGCTCGGTGGCGTACTCCGTGGGCGGCGGCGCGGGGTCGGCGGCCGGGGCGGGGAACAGCGTGCCGGTCACGTACTCCTGGTCCTTGCTCCCCTTCGCCTTCCCCTTGGCCCGGGCCGTCCGCCTGTTCTGTTTGCGTTCGGCGCGCTGCGCCCGCCGCAGCAGTTCCTGCTGCTCCTGGTGCGCGGTGCGTTCGGCGTGCTGGCGGGCCCGTACCGCGCGCCAGCGGGTGACGACGCCCATCACGAACACCGACACCACCACCAGCACCATCAGTTCGCCGATGAACAGGCCCCAGAACAGCCCGTAGCCGGAGAGCTCGCCGACCGGGGTGGTGGGCCAGGCGGCCGGGAGGTCGTGCGGGGCCTCCAGCAGGCGGCGCAGGGCCAGCGGGGTCTCGGCGAGGGTGACGCCTTCGGGCCAGCCGCCGTGCGCGAGGATTCCGGCGAGGCCGGTGGCCGTCCAGGCGAGCAGCGTCAGCCCGAGGAGGAAGGCCAGCAGCCCGATCAGGAGGCCGTCGGGGATGCCGCCGCCCTTGCCTCCGGTCCGTGCCTCGTGGTGCCCCGCCATGTCATGCCACCGTTGACTCGGACGACTCGTTCAGCCGTTGCTGGTTCTCGATCCTGGCCGCGCGCTGCTCCGCCTCCAGTTCGGCGGCGCGTACGTCCTCCGGCAGCAGGTCGGTGGCGGAGGACTCGGTCATGGCGCGGTCGGTGAAGACGAGGGGGCGTTCGGCCTCGGTGATCAGGTGTTTGACGACCTGTACGTTTCCGTTGACGTCCCAGACCGCGATGCCCGGGGTGAGGGTGGGGATGATCTCGACGGCCCAGCGGGGCAGGCCGAGGACCCGGCCGGTGGCTCTCGCCTCGTCGGCCTTCTGGGCGTAGATCGTGCGGGTCGATGCCATCTTCAGGATGGCCGCCGCTTCCCGGGCGGCCGCTCCGTCGACCACGTCGCTGAGGTGGTGGACGACGGCGACGAACGAGAGTCCGAGGCGGCGGCCGAACTTCAGCAGGCGCTGGAAGAGCTGGGCGACGAAGGGGGAGTTGATGATGTGCCAGGCCTCTTCGACCAGGAAGATGCGTTTCTTGCGGTCGGGCCTGATCCAGGTGTGTTCGAGCCAGACGCCGACGATCGCCATCAGGATCGGCATGGCGATCGAGTTGCGGTCGATGTGCGAGAGGTCGAAGACGATCAGCGGGGCGTCGAGGTCGATGCCGGCGGAGGTCGGGCCGTCGAACATGCCGCGCAGGTCGCCGTCGACGAGCCGGTCCAGGACGAGGGCGACGTCCAGGCCCCAGGCGCGTACGTCGTCTATGTCGACGTTCATCGCCTCGGCGGACTCCGGCTCCGGGTGGCGGAGCTGGTCGACGATGTCCATCAGGACGGGCTGGCGGTCGGTCGTCGTCTCGTTCACATAGGCGTGCGCGACCTTGAGGGCGAAGCCGGAGCGCTCGTCGAGGCCGTGGCCCATGGCGACTTCGATGATGGTCCGCAGCAGGGCGAGCTGGCCGGTGGTGGTGATCGCGGGGTCGAGCGGGTTGAGCCGGATGCCGCCGTTGAGCGCGGAGGTCGGGTCGAGGCGGATGGGGGTCAGGCCCAGCTCCTGGGCGATGAGGTTCCATTCGCCGACGCCGTCCTCGCCCTGGGCGTCCAGGACGACGACCTGGCGGTCGCGGAAGCGGAGCTGGCGCAGGACGTAGGTCTTCTCCAGCGCGGACTTGCCGTTGCCGGACTCGCCGAGGACCAGCCAGTGGGGGGCGGGGAGCTGCTGCCCGTACAGCTGGAAGGGGTCGTAGATGTAGCCCTTGCCGGAGTAGACCTCGCGGCCGATGATCACGCCGGAGTCGCCGAGGCCGGGGGCTGCGGTGGGCAGATAGACCGCCTGTGCCTGTCCGGTCGAGGTGCGGACGGGCAGCCGGGTCGTCTCCACCTTCCCGAAGAGGAAGGCGGTAAAGGCGTCCGACAACGCGGACAGCGGATCTCGCATGGCGTGACTGACCTCCCTCTCGGTGTCGCGGGGCTGGTGGGCTAGCGGCGGATGCCGGTGGCGAAGGGCAGGGTGTTCACGAACGCGCGGTGGTGCTCGCGGTCGCACCACTCCAGCTTCAGGTACGACTTTCCGGCCGAGGCCCGGATCGTCCGCTTGTCGCGGGCGAGGGACTCGGGCGAACGCGACGACACGGTGATGTACCCCACGAGGTTGACCCCGGCGGCGCCGCTGGCGAGATCTTCACCCCGCTGGTCGAGCCGGCCGTGGGCGGCGATGTCGCGGGGGTCGACGGTGCGGTTCATCTTGGCCTGGCGGCTGGCCTCGGCCTCGTCGTTGGTCTTCTCGGTGAGCATGCGCTCGATGGCGATCTCGGTGGGTTCGAGGTCCATGCAGACCGCGACCGTACGGATCACGTCCGGGGTGTGGACGAGGAGCGGGGCCAGGAAGTTGACGCCGACGGGGGTCATCGGCCACTCCTTCACCCAGGCCGTGGAGTGGCACCAGGGGGCGCGGGTGGCGGACTCGCGGGTCTTGGCCTGGAGGAACGTCGGCTCGACCGCGTCCAGTTCGGCGGGCCAGGCGTTGCGCTTGGTCATGGCCTGGATGTGGTCGATGGGGTGGTCGGGGTCGTACATCGAGTGCACGAGGGAGGCGAGCCGGCTCTGGCCGAGGGGCTGGCGGACGCGGATGTCGGCCTCGGCGAGGCGGGCGCAGATGTCGGTGAGCTCGCGGGCCATGACGACGGCGAGGCCGGCGTCGCGGTCGAGCTTGCGGCCGGCGTGCGGGCGGGCGGCGCGGGCCATGGCGTGGGCCTCGGCGGCGAGCTCGCGGGTGAAGTGCATGCAGGCGACGAGGTAGGCGCGGTGCTGCTCGCTGGAGGTGGAGACCATGGACTGGAGCTGGTCGTAGGACTCCTGGAGCCAGCCGGGGGCGGCCTTGTCGCCGCGCTGGGCGACGTCCTTGGCGTGGGCGTCGGGGTCGGCGGGGAGGGTGCGGGCGAGCATCTGGAGGCGGGTGACGAAGCCGTCCCCGTTGGCGACGTGCTTGAGGAGGGTGCCGAAGCGGTCGACGAGGGCCTCCTGGTCCTCGCTGTCGCGCAGGCCGACGCCGGGCCCCTCGATCTCGATCGCGGCGGTGACGGTGCGGCGGTCGGCGTGCAGCAGGACGGCGATCTCGTCGGGGCCGAAGGGGGCGGCCAGCCAGTTGATCCGGCCGATGCCGGGGGGCGGGCCGATCTCGACCTCGCGGCCGTCGGCGCTGACGCCGGCTTCCATGGCGAGGGAGCGGTAGGTGGTGCCGCGGCGCAGGGAGCGCTTGTAGCTGCGGTTGATCTCGAACCACTTGTAGAAGGTCCGGTGCTTGTACGGGACGTAGACGACGGCGAGGGCGAGCAGCGGGAAACCGGTGAGCAGCACGATGCGCAGGGAGAGGACCGGGACGAGCAGGCCGCTCATCATGCCGAGGAACGCGCCGGCGATGATCAGGGCGATCTCGCCGGTCTCGCGGTTCTTGCCGACGATCGCGTTCGGCCGGGCGCGGCCGATGAGATACGTACGGCGGGGCGTGATCGGATGGGACTGAGTGCTCAACGCCCGCCACCTCCTGTGCGGTTGTTACCTGTACTGCCTGAGTTGCCCGGACCGCCGCGTGAGCCGCGGCTGCTGTGCGGGGTGCCGGAGGTGGGGCCCGAACCGCTGCGGGGCGGAGGTGCGGCGGAGGGGACAGATCCGCCGCCGACCCCGCTCCCGGAGTTGCGGGAGCTGTGGGCGGCGACGCCGCCGCTGACCGGGTTGGCGGGGCGGCCGCCGCCGCTGTTGTTGCCGCCGCCGTCCTGGCCGCCGCCGCGGCTGCTGTGGGTCTTGATGCCCTGGGAGACGAGGGCGGCGGGGGAGCTGATCATGGCGGCGGCCTGGGAGCCGTCGGTGGCCTGCTTGCGGTTGGTGCGGGCGCCCTGGATCTCGTCGCCGAAGCCGGGGACGAAGCGGTAGATCATGCCGGAGGCGAAGATGGCCAGCAGGATGATGGCGAGTCCGGAGACGACGGCGGAGAAGGCGTCGGGGCCGTCGTCGGAGGAGAGGGCGCCGGCGAGGCCGAGCACGATGACGATGACCGGCTTCACCATGATCACCGCGATCATGATGCCGGCCCAGCGGCGTACGTGGCCCCACATGTTCTTGTCGACGAGCCCGGCGTACACGGCGGTTCCCAGCAGGGCGCCGACGTAGAGGAGGGCGGCGCGGATGACGAGCTCGAGCCAGAGGATGCCGGCGGCGAGGATGGAGACCAGGGAGACGACGATCAGCATGATCGGGCCGCCGCCGATGTCGGAGTCCTTCTTGAGGGCGTCGGCGAACGAGCCGAAGAAGACGTCGGTCTGGCCGCCGGAGGACGAGGCGATGACCTCGGTGACGCCGTCGGTCGCGGAGACGATGGTGTAGAGGATCAGGGGGGTGAAGGCGGAGGCGAGCACGGTGAGCCACAGGAAGCCGATGGCCTCGGAGATGGCGGTGGTGAGCGGCACGCCGCGGATGGCGCGCTTGGCGACGGCGAGCAGCCACAGGACGAGCGTCAGCACGGTGGAGGCGGCGAAGACGATCGCGTACTGCTGGAGGAAGCGGGTGTTGGTGAAGTCGACGTTGGCGGTGCTCTTCACGGCTTCGCTGAGCTTGCCCACGATCCATGCGGCGGCGTCGGCACAGCCGCGCCCCAGGGAGGTGAGGGGGTCGAGGGCGGGGTCGGTGCTGTTGGGGGGGGTGGTTTTGGGGGAGGCGTCGCCATCCTCGCAGTACTGCTTGGCGGGGCCGATGAGCAGATCGCAGGCTTTATTGCTCGGGCTAGGCGAAGGAGACGGACTGGGGGCGGCGATGGCACGTCCCGAGAAGACGACCGCGGCTGTCTGCGCTGCCGCCAGTGTGCTGACGACAGCGTGAATGTGGCGACGAAGGCTAACGGGCATAAGTGAAGCCTCCGTACTCCTCGACAGCCTTGCTGATCTCGTCTGAGGTCGAAGCCGCGACATCCCCAGGGACGGGAGCAGGCCCGTCCTTCTGGGAGTCGCTGACGGCCTTCCAGTCTTCGTTTGTCCAGGTGAGCTCGACCGTCCAGGTCTTCCAGGAGGTACGGACAGGGTCCGTGGACCCAGGTCCGGACATGCCGATCAGGCCCATGTACCAGACCGAGACCTTGGCGGTGTGGCCGTCGAACGACTCCAACTTGGTGCCCACAGGGACCGTTCGCGATACGAATGTGCTGCCTTGTGGTGCATTCCCGTCGGCATCGAGCCCGAGCTTGTCGAGAAACGCAGGAGAGTAGGCAGCGTCCTGTGGGGCTCTGAGTTTTCCAGCGGCCTGAGCCGTGTACACGCTGTCCACGATCGAGTGCCGACTGTCCTTCTTGAACATCTCGACGGAACCGAGCGCCACCGCGAAGTTGGATGCCGCGCTCTGCGCCCCCTGTTCGTCGTGGGCGAAGCCTGAGGGGATGGTGCCGGTCTTTCCTGTGACCGGCTTCGTTCCCGTGGCCGACGTCGGGGACGTGTTCGCCTTCTTGTCGTTGTTGCCCCGCGCGTCGTCGTCCCCACTGCCGCCGCCCATGTTGGCGAACGCGATGGCGGCCAGCAGGAGGACGACCACGCCGATGACCGTGATCAGGGAGCGGGAGTTGCGGGGTGGGCGGCGGGGGCCGTAGCCGTCGCCGCCCTCGCCGTCGGGGAGGCGGGTACGGGTCTGGCGCGTACCGCCGAGGGTGCTGTAGCCGTCGCCCGTACGCCCCGAGTCGTTGCCGTAACCGTCCTCGTCGCCGAGACTCATGCCGCGTACGCCCCCTCAACCGTTGCCTGAACCGTGTCGTGGTACGACGGTAGCCGTGCTGGTTTCCGCGCGGACGCGGTGTGGTGACTCGACATCAGGGAGACGCAACCTCTGCCGGTGGGCACGACGGACGGATGGGGGGCGCGGGCTGACGTCCGGTTAGACGGCCATCCCGTAGACGATGGTGAACAGGGTTCCGAGCGATCCGATGATGAACACACCGGTCAGGCCGGCGACGATCAGCCCCTTGCCCTGTTCCGCGCTGAAGGTGTCGCGCAGGGCCGTCGCGCCGATGCGCTGCTTCGCCGCTCCCCAGACCGCGATGCCGAGGCAGAGCAGGATGGCGATCGCCATCACGACCTCGATCATTACGCGGGCCTCGTTGCCCAGGGTCCCGAACGGCCCCCAGTTCGGGGCGATTCCGCCGATGATGGTGGTGATGTCGCCCTTTTCAGCTGCCAGGATCATGTAAGTCACCGCCCCTGTTGGGTAGTTCAGCGCCCGTACCGCATGGCACGGGTCACCCTCTATCATCGCTGATGAAACTGCTCTCGTACGACGACTTGGCGGCCTTCTTTACCCGGATCTCGCACATTTGACCGGTCTGACCGCGCTGACCTGCGGTCGAATCGGTGTGTGAGCGAATTACGTATGGTTACTCTGTGTATCACGGAGGGTGACGCCGGGCAATGACTGCCATCGCGCCACCCTGGCCGAGACGCGTTGCGGTCCCCGAACCGCACCCATCAGGGCGGATGGCGCGAGGCCGGGGCGTCCGCCGGCCGCAGCAGGGGGTGGCGCGGGCGGGGCGAGCGGGCGGGGGTGGTCCACGCCGACGGCGGCCGGAAATCGCACCAGGATCCGTCGAACGGAAAGGTTCCGGTCTCGGCGAGCCGTGCCACGGCCGCCCCCTCGGTCCGGATCGCGACCGCTTCCTCGGCCGTCCAGTACGCGGGATGGCCCGTCTTCTCGGTGAAGGACTGCTCGTCCTTCCACTGCCAGGTGCGGTCCGGCGCCACGTTGATGTCCAGCTCGTGGTCGGCGATGTCGATGTCGGTGCCGCAGTGGACGCGCCGCTCCAGGTTGACGTACCAGCCGCGGAACTTCTGTCTGCGCCCGAAGAGCCACAGGACGGCGTGTGCGGCGCCGGTGGGCTGGTAGAAGAGGGCGTTGCCCATGGGCCAGCGGTCGGCGACGACGGGGTAGCCCCCGGCGGGCCGTTCGTGCGGCGCGATGTCCCGCAGGTGGGTGGCGCCCCGGGGCAGGGCGGTGCGCCACATCGGCGTACCGCTCTCCATCCACACCAGCTGGCCGGCGGCCGTACGTTCGACGAGGCGCACGGGCACGGAGGCGCTCAGATGGCCGCCTATGAAGAAGTTCCAGTGCAGGATCTGCCCCGGCCGGTCGCGCACGTCCTCATGCCCGTGGTCGTTCATGCGGATGATCATTCCCACGCCGGGGCGTCCGGACACACGTCCGCCCCGGACGGGGTCGGGGTCCGGGGCGGAGGAGGGGAGGGGCGGGTCAGGACTTGGTGTCCGCCTGCTTCATGGAGTTCACCGCGTCCGCGATCGAGCTCTCGTACAGGCCCAGCTTC
Source organism: Streptomyces sp. ITFR-16 (assembly GCF_031844705.1). Taxonomy (NCBI): domain Bacteria; kingdom Bacillati; phylum Actinomycetota; class Actinomycetes; order Kitasatosporales; family Streptomycetaceae; genus Streptomyces; species Streptomyces sp. ITFR-16. Next base: position 3,687,033 of record NZ_CP134609.1, on the reverse strand, counting down.
GGGTTGTTGACCTTGACGTCCGGGCCGAGGGGGAAGTTGAGCTGCTCCGCGTTGGGCATGTGGTCGCCGTCGGCCAGCACGTTCAGCTCGTTGACCCAGGTCACGCCGTTGGCGCCGGCCGGGTTGAGGTCGATCACCGCGATGGCGGCGGTCTTCGGCTTGACCGGGTAGGCCGGGGCGCCGCCCAGACCGCCGGGGACCAGCGGCAGGATGTCGCCGCTGTGGTCCTTGGCGTTCGCCGCGCCCAGGCTGACGCGCGGGAAGTAGCTCAGGCCGCACGCGTTGGCGCCGGTGTTGTTGACCTCGATCACGTGCTGGGTGGCCGAACCCTCGCGGGCGTAGACCCGTACCGAGAGGTCCGTGCTCTTGCACGGGTGCTTGTAGGCGTAGCTGTCGCTGGTGTCGCCGCCGGTCTTGCCGGCGCCGCCCTTGGACTTGTCGCTGCTCGACGTGACCGCCTTCGTCGAACCGCCCGTGGAGGAGCCGCCCGTCGTCGAGGAGCCACCGGTCGTGGACTCCGTGGTCGTGGCGGAGCCGGCGGGCCGGCCGGCGTCGCCCCCGGTGGCCGTCGTGGAGCTGTTCGCCGGGCCGGCCGACTTCGTTCCGGTGTCGTCCCCGCCGCAGGCGGTGAGGGCCAGGGCGAGCACGGCGGTGACGGCGGTGCCGAGGGCGGCGGTGCGCTTGCGGTTGCGGCTGGTAGGCATGAGATGTCCCCGAGTGTGTGGCGGTCGAGTGTGGCGGTGCAGCGGTGGTCCGGAACTTGCGGCGAACCGCTCCCCCTCCTGACCTGCTGACACAGGAAGCTTCCCGCCCTCCGCTCATGTTCTGCTAACGCCTCCCTGACGTGGCGGGGCGAGGCGGCCGGTGCACCGCGTGGCCCGGTCGTGCGTGACTTCCGCGGTCTGATCACCGTTAGATGTGATGTGCCCACGCCTGACATCCCCGTCGAGGCCGCCGCCTCGCCCCCGCCGCCCCCCTTCCTGCTGACGCCACGCCAGGGGGAGGCCGCGCGGGAGCTCCTCTCGTACGTGGTGGCGCTTCCCCTGGTCTCCGCCGACGCGAAGCTTCTCGCGGTCGTCGTCGCCATCCGGGCCGCCCGGACCGGGACCGGCAACCTCACGGGTACGGACCTGCGGTCGTTGCGGCTGGAGGACCCGGAGCGGGCCCTGGCCGAACTCGTCGCCGCCGGGTGGCGGGTGCCCGGGGACCTGATCGGCGGGGAGCCGGACCTGCCGGTCGGGATCGTGGTGCCCGACCTGGCCCCGGGCGCGGGGAACGCGCTGCCGCTGGGCAAGGGCACGCGGTCGCGGGTGTCGGGATGGGTCATGCGTACGCGGATGGCCAAGCCAGTGAAGAAGACCTCCCCGGCCACCCGGCTGGCCGCGCTGTTCCTGGCGGCGCACTGCACCGGCGAACTGGTCGGGCAGGCGCCCGCCGAGCTGCCCGTCGCCTGTTACGGCTCCGTCCCCGAGCTCCTCGAGAAGGGGTTCCTCGCCGAGGTGTCCGGCCGGACGTACCGGCTGGGCCCGGCGATGCGGCACCTCTCGGGCCTGTTCCGTACGCCCGAGGAGGTCGCGGAGCTGGCGGCCGCGGAGGCCGGGCGCCGGGCGGCGCGGGAGGCGGCGGCCGCCGCCGAACCCGAGGAGATCACCCCGCAGGCGTGGGCGGAGTGGAAGTCCGGCGTCACCCCGGCGCTGCTGCGGCACGTGGCGGCGGTGGAGGGGTGCGCGGTGTGCCGGCTCCCGTTCGGGCGGGTCGCGCGGGCGTTCATGTCCGCGCCCTCCCCGGTGCCCGCCCCCCGGTCGGTGCTCGGTGAGTACGAGACCTGGCGGGAGACCCGTCCCGACGCCGGACGCGAGGCCGCCGCGTTCACCGTCGCCTTCCGCGCCGAGCACGGCCACGGTCCGTCCTACGGGCAGCTGTGCAGGGGCCTGGGCTGGAAGAAGCTGTCCCGGGCGCTGCGCGGGTTCGCCGTGGGCCGGGCCCTCGAAGAGGGGTGGCTGGCCGACACCTCGCCGGTGCCGTGGACCCTGCGCCCCGGGAGGGCCGCCCAGGAGCAGGGGATCGTGCTGCCGGGGCAGAACCGGGCCGCCGCCCCGGCCGGGCGCTGACCGCGGCGCCAGGCGGCACGCGGCGCGGTCCGGTCCGCCCTCGGGTCAGTGCTCGCGGGCGGGGAGGCGGTCGAGGCCCGTCTCGGTCATGATCCGGTCGACCGTGGCGGCCAGGCTGCTGTCGGCGCCGATCACCGACTCCACGCCGTCCGGGAGCAGGTCGAGGGGCCGGTACCAGGAGCGGAGCTCGGGCTCGCCCAGTGTGTCGGCCAGGGGCTTGGTGGCGTGGCGGCGCAGCGTCTCGTCGAACGCGATGTCCAGGTAGTAGTGGTGGGTGGGGCCGCGGTGGTCCGTGGCCAGCCGACGGATCATCGGTCCGTAGCGGTCGGCGTACAGGATGCCTTCGAGGACGACGTGGTAGCCCGCGTCGAGCGCGTAGCGGGCCACGGTGTCGATGAGTCCGATGTTCGCGCCGCCGGGGTGGTCGTGCTCGCGCAGGACGACCCGGCGCAGGTTGTCCTGCTCCACCAGCGCCAGACCGCGGCCGAACCGCTCCCGGAGGCCGGCCGCGATGCTCGACTTGCCCGAGGCCGAGTTGCCGCGCAGCACGACGAGCCGTGTCCCGGCGGTGCCCACTGTCATCCGGACCACGCTACCGGCCGCCCCGCCGCGCCGTGCTCAGGACGCCGGGATCTTCCCCGGGGCGCGGGCGGCCAGGACCAGGGTCGCGGTGATGAGGAGTGCGGCGACGATCCCGGTGACGAGGACCGGGGAGGGGGCGAACGTGGCGGCCAGGATCGCCACGACCGCGACGGGATGGAGCACGTCGGCGGCCCGTCCCCGTCCGTTGCCGCGGTGGTGCAGCAGCCAGACGACGGTGATGAACACGGCGACGGGGATGGTGTACGCGGCCGCCGACGCCCGGTCCGTGAGTTCGCCGTGGCCGGTGGTGTGGGCAACGTTCAGCGCGAGCCCGGCGCCGACGGCGGCCGCGGACGCGAAGACGAAGTAGTGGCCGTACCCCCACAGCAGGGCCGTCCGGAGCGTGGTGAGGCGCTCGGCCGCGCTCTGCGAGAAGTAGAGCCACCACAGGGCGAACACGGTCAGGATTCCGCCGACGACGAGGGTGGCGAGGTCGCCGAGCGCCGCGTGGGTGTCGAGGGAGGCGCGTACGGCACCGGTGGCGGCGGTGATGGACTCGCCCAGCACGATCAGGGTGAACAGGCCGTAGCGTTCGGCGATGTGGTGCGGGTGCCAGGTGGTGGTGGCGGTGCGTTCCGCGAGGACGGGGACGGCGATCTCGGCGACGACGAGGATCGCGAAGGTGAGCAGCCCGGTGTCCTCGGGCAGGGCCAGCCGTACGACCCAGCCGATCTGCACCACGAAGATGCCGACGGCGTAGCTCAGACAGGTGCGGCGGCGCTCGGGGTCGCAGGAGGCGGCGCGCAGCCACTGGGTGACCATGGCGAGCCGCATGATCACATAGCCCCAGGTGATGACGGTGAAGTCCTCGTGCTCCAGGGCCTCGGCCGCGCCCGCCGCGAGGACGAGGGCGCCGGTGATCTGAACGAGGGTCAGCAGCCGGTAGGGCACGTCGTCGGTGTCGTACGCGGAGGCGAACCAGGTGAAGTTCATCCAGGCCCACCAGATCGCGAAGAACACCATCGCGTAGCCGAGGACCCCGTGGCCGACGCGTCCTTCGGCGAGTTCGTGCTCGAAGGCGGTGGCGGCCTGGGAGACGGCGGTGACGAAGCAGAGGTCGAAGAACAGCTCCAGCATGGTCGCCGTGCGGTGTTCCTCGTCGGCGAGGCGAGCGGTCATGCGCCGGTGCCAGGCGCTGGGGGCGGGTTGCGAATGGCTCATGGGGGCGCATTCTTCCCGCTGGGCGTGCCGGGACGGTACAGCCGCGCCCTGGTCGGCCGTACGCCCGCCCGTCGGCCGTCGGCCGTGAAATCCGCTCGTCCCGGGCCGGGTTCCCTGCCAGACTCCGCCGTATGACCTATGGAATCGAGAACCACCCCGCCCGTTGAGCGCCCCGGAAGAGCGCGACGCGCTCCTGCCCCGGCCCTCGTTGTACGCCTGTGCCGTGCGTGTCCGGGACGCGGAACCCGAGGGGCCGTGGTCCCGGGGGTACGCGGCACGGCCCGATCGCCCTCGGCCGGGTTCCCGGGCCGGCCGGGACTGGGCGCGGACCCGGGACGAGCTGACGGACCTGCTCACCCCGCTGCTGGTCGCCGCGGATGCGGCCGGGGCCGCCGAGGACGTGCATCGGGGACTGGCCGCGATGGACCCGCCCGTCCGCCCCGCACAGATTCCCCGGATCGTGCACGGGCTGCCCCTGGAGAACGAGGCACGCGCCCGTGCGCTGGCGCGGTGCCTGGTACGTACGGGGAGCTGCCATCTGCCCGTCCGCGTCGGCCTCGCCCTGCTGGCCCGGCTCGGGGAGCCGGAGGACGTGCCGTACCTCAGGAGGCTCGGTCTGCTGCGCGACCTCGTGGGCCCCGTCGTCCACGCACTCGACGCCGTCGACCGGCCGGCCGCGGCGCTGATCTGTCTGCGGGACCGGGAGAAGGCGCCCGAACTGCGCGCGCTGGTCGCCGCGATCGAGGCCGGTGACGCGGCGGCGGTACGGGAGCGGCTGGCCGCGCTGCCGAGGGAGCTGGGCCCGGAGACCGCACGGCGGGCGGCGGAGGCGGCGCGTCTGGCGGAGCACCTGCGGGCGGTGGGGCCGGCGGTGGGGGAGGCGGCAGCGCCCTCCGCCGAACTGGTTTCCCAGGCGGGCCGGTTGCTGTTCCGTATGACCAGTCTGCGCGACTACACCCCCGAAATCCTCTCCTACCGGGAGGCCGCGCAGGCGTACGAGGGGTTCGTGCGGGGCGCCCGCCGGCTGACGCCCACACTGGACCACTGCGCGCTGCTGCTGTCCGCCGCCCAGGAGCTGCGCAGTGGGGCCGCCGTGCTCCACGGCTGGGGACCGGGGCGGCGCGAGGCACTGCTGGCGGAGCTGGCGACCGTGCTGGGCCGGGCGCGGTGGCGGGCGGTCGTGGACCGGGACGGCGGGGACACCGCCGGGCGCCGGCGGATCGCGTGGGCCCGCCGGGTCCGTGGGCAGCTGGCGCGTGTGCCCGCCGGCCGGCCCCGGGCGCCGCGGATCGAGATCGTCCAGCGCGACCCCCAGGACCCGGGGACCGTCGAGACCCGCATCCTGATCGACGGCCGCCCCCTCGTACCGGAGGTCTTCGGGCGGGGGCCCGCGCAGGCCCCCGAGGAACTGCTGGACGGCGGCGGGCTGCGGGCCACGGACGAGCCCCGGGAGGTGCGGCTCGCGGAGGCGTACTGCACCGAGGGGTGCTGCGGCGCGCTCTACGTCACGATCCGGCGGGACGGCGACGAGGTGGTCTGGTCCGGCTGGCGCTGCCCGGTACCGCCGCCGTCGCCGCTGCACCGGCGCGAGATCCCGGAGCACCGCTTCGACGCGGTCGCGTACGACGCGGAGATCGCGCGGGCCGAGGGCGACCAGGAGTGGACCTGGCCGGCCCGCAGGACCGCCCGGCTGATCGCCGCCGGGCTGCGCGAACGGCCGGACCTGCTCGGCCGCTGGGACCTCGAACTCGACTGGTCCGGCACGGCCTTCCACGATCCGGACACCGCGGTGGTGAGCCTGCTGTACCCGGGGCCGGACGGGCACCGGCGGCAGTACCTGTGGCACGTCCCGGAGGACGGCACCCCGCCTCAGGACCGGGCGGCGGCCGCGCTGGACCGGCTGGCGGAGGCGGACCCGAGGACGTAAGGGGCCGGGCGCCGGTCCACCGTTCGGGTGATCCGGGCGGGGGTGGTGAGGCGTCGGGAGGCCCGGGGAGCGGCGGAAGGCCCGCTCCCCGGGCCTTTCGCGTGCGGCGTGTCGCGGTTGCCGGGTTTGGCACAGTGCCGCTCCACGATCAAGGAACGGGGTGAGCGGTGTGCGGCAGCGGCTGATCGATCTGACGGGTGGCGGGGACCAGTTGAGGCACAGCGACGGGGTGTGGCTGCGGGCCGCCGGCGGCGCGGAGGGGATGGGGGCGCATCTGGGTCCGGTACGGACGGAGCTGGCGACCGCGCACGAGGGGCTGCTCGCGGGCACGGCCGGCCTGAGCGCGCTGGCCGAGCTGGGGTCCGTACGGGAGTCGTGGGAGCGGCGCTTCGAGTGCGCGCGGATGGAGTGCGGGTCGCTGGCGGGGAAGCTGCGGGCGGTGGCCCGGGCCCAGGGGGAGACGAACGAGACCGTGAAGTCGTCGTTCGCGGGTGTGGCGGTGCGGGCGCGGGGAGCCGAGGGGTGACGCCGCGGACTTCGCCGGCTGTCTCCTCCTCCCTGACGTGGGCCCAGTTGCGGGACCTGAAGTGCGCCGAGCTGGAGGGGGCGGCGGACGGCTGGGGGAAGGCGAGCAACCGGGCCGACGCGGGGCGGGACCGGGTCGAGAAGCAGTTGCTGACCGGTCTCCACGAGACCCAGCGGGGCGCGGCGGCGGACGCGGCGGTGGGGCGGCTGCGGCAGCTGGGACGGAACCTGCAGTACGTGTACACGGAGTGCGGTCTTGTCCGTACGGCGCTGAACAGCCTCGCGCACGAGATGCGGGGGCAGCAGCGGGTGCTGCGGGAGGCGCTGGGCGAGGCGGAGGCGCTGAAGTACACGGTGCACGCGGACGGTTCGGTGACGTACCCCGCGGCGGGCGAGGGGCTGATCGACGGCAAGCCGCCGGCCGGCGGCACGGCGGGGGCGGGGTCGGTGCTGCTGCCGCCGACGGGGCTGGTGCCCCCGAACCCGCATGCGGCGCGGGCGCAGGACATCGCGGACCGGGTGACGGGCGCGGTGCGGGCGGCGGCGGAGATCGACTGGCGGTTCGCCGGGATCCTGCGGAAGCTCAGGGCGGAGGAGGGCCTGAAGGTCCCGGACCGCGCGTGGACGGACGCGGCGGGGGACGCGGCGGCGGTACGGGACGCGGCGCGGGGGTACCTGAAGGCGGGCATCCCCTTCGACGCGAGCCCTGCGGGGCGGCGGTCGTGGTGGGCGGGCCTGACGGCCGAACAGCGCGAGGAGTACCTCGCGGTGTACCCGGACCTGATCGGCAACCTGGACGGCATCCCGTCCCTGGTCCGCGACGCGGCGAACCGCGACAACCTTCAGCTGCTGATCGGCAAGCTGGAGGGGCAGGACGATGCGCAGTCCCGCACACAGCTGGCGGGCCTGCGCGAGATCGACCGCCAGCTCCGGGCGGACCGTCAGCCCCCGATGTACCTGCTCGGCATCGGCGACGAGGGAAACGGCCGAGCGATCGTTTCGTTCGGGAACCCGGATACGGCGCGGAATGTTTCGGCTTATGTTCCGGGGTTGAATACGTCGTTGGATGAGGATTTCGCGAAGAGTGATCTGAAGCGGGCTTGGGATACGGCTAAAGGTGCGAGCAAGTACGACCATTCAAGTGCTTCGATTGTGTGGCTGGGTTACGACGCGCCGCAGTCTCCGGACGGAATTAACAGCCTTGCCGTAATGGGGGATGAGCGGGCAGTGAAGGGTGGAGGTGCATTCAATCAGTTCATGGGCGGACTTTCGGCTACGAACGAGAACGAGGATCCGCATATGACGGCGATTGGGCACTCATACGGATCGCGCACGGTAGGGGCTGCGACGCAACTAGGGGGCGGTATTCCGGGGGTTGACGACATTGTTCTGGTGGGGAGCCCCGGGGTTGGTGTTGACCGGGCAGAGGATCTTGGAGTGGGGAAGGATCACGTGTTTGTCGGTGCGGCCGAGAATGATGTCGTTACCAAGCTCCCGTCCAAGAAGCAGAGCGCCGTCGGCGCTGTCGGCTTGGCTGCGGCCGGACCAGGTGGTGCCTACCTTTTGGGTGAGCTGACGGACCAGGACGATGACGATCTCTGGTTCGGTAAGGACCCGGCGAGCGAGGCTTTCGGCGCAAGAAGATTCCCAGTGGGTGCGGGGCCGCGCCTTGTGAGTGGCCACGGGTTTTCCATTGACGCGCACTCTCAGTACTTCGATCCGCAACGAGATGCTGTATCGGCGGACAGCATTGCGTTGATTGCCGCTGGGCGTGCCGACAAGGTCAAGATGGAGGAGCCTCGGTGAAATACAGATCGCTGGCGTGGGGTGCTGCACTGATGCTGTGCGTGCCCATGTCCGGTTGTGGAAACAAGGATGGTGCTGTGGATGGGAATCACGTAATGGATATGCAGCAGGCGGCGGATCGGGCGGATGGGATCCTCGACGACGTTCTGAACGAGCTGAAGCCTGGTGTGCAGTGGGCTCATGGACCAACGAGCACGGGGCGCTGTGACGTGTCGCGGATGCGCGTCGTCATGACCATTGTTTCCGAGCAGCGGCGCGGTAGCTTCCTGGGGGTAGTGGACCGCTTCTGGCGGAAGAGCGGTTACAGGATCAAGGCAATCAACAAGGACGCCGAGCTTCCCGCGATTTACGCCCAAACGGACGATGGATTCGGCGTCACTTTGAGTGTCGGGGGCAAGGGTCAAGCCTTCTTCGAAGTCGACAGTCCCTGCGTGGAGGAGTCCGAGGTGGCCGAGTCGACAACGCCCCCCAACGGCCCGTCCTATGAAGGCGTCTATCCGCTGCCTCGTCCCAACGTCCACTCCGACTTCTGGTCCGCCGGCGCATCCTGACTCCCCCCGCTCCGCCCCCAATGACCGTAACGCCACAGTCGGTGGCGGTAAGTGTGTTACCAGCAAAGGAAGTTGAGTCCGGGATTGGGCCCTGGGGCCCATGCGGTGGGGTGGTGGGGTGTGGTCGCATACGGGTACCGGGGGGAACCGTCGCTGCGCCCGCTCACAAAGCTGGGGAGACTCGTCGTGTCTGGCACAGGAGAACTCGCGTTACCCGATGGCGCCGCCCTCGGCACCCCCGAGATCCGCCCGGGCCGGCAGGAGCCGCCGTCTGTGCTGCGGGCGGCGGTGGTCCTCGTTCGGCTGCTCTTCGTCGTCACGCTCGTGGGCGCCCTCCGCACGCTCCTCGTCGCCTCCTCGGCCGACGCGGTGGACGGCCGGCTGTTCGGCATGGTGCTGTACGCCGCGCTGCCCGGTCTCGCCGGCTTCGTGCTGTCGCTGTACATACGCGGCGGTGGCATCCGGATCTGGTACGGGCTCCTCGCCGCGCACGGCTGGCTCGTGCTCGGCGCGCTGGCGACGCTCGGTGACGCGGACAGCGGCCGGGGCGTCACGCAACTCGTGCTGCCCGTCGCCGTCCTCGTCCCGCTCTGCCGCGCGGAGGCCCGCGCATGGTTCGGGCTCGCCCCCGAACAGCGCTCCCCGCGCAGCCCGTTCGGCATGCCCCGGATACCCCGGATGCTCCGGTGGCGTACGGACTCCGGGCAGTCCGCCCTGGAGTACGTGGGCCTGGTCCTCGTGGTCGCGGCCCTCGTCGGCGGGCTCGTCGTCACGGGGGTCGGCGGGCAGATGGCCGGCCGGTTCCGGGAGGCCGTGTGCCAGGTGACCGGAGGCGGCTGCCCGTCGCCCGAGACCGTCGCCGACGGCCGCAGCGGCAGCGGCAAGGCCAGGGGGAGCGGCGGCGCGGACGGCACGGGTGAGGGGTTCGACGGCGCGACCGTGGCCGGGGGCACCGATGCCGGTGGCGCCGGGGCCGGTGGTGGATCCGGGGCGGCAGGCGGATCCGGGGCCGGGGGCTCAAGCGGCGCAGGTGGTGCGGACGGTGCCGTCGGCGGTTTTTCTTCGGCGGTCGACGCGGGTAGACCCGCCACGGGCAAGCGCCCCTCCGGCGGGTCGGACGGCAACTTCTTCACCGGTCTGGTCGGTGACGGCGGCCTGCTCGGCGATGTCACCGGGGCCGTGGACACCGTCGTCCACCCCGTCGACACCGCCAAGGGCATCGCCGACCAGTACGCCCAGGCCGCGAACCGCCCGGACGGCAAGTGGAGCAACGGGCAGTACGTGAGCGCAGCCTGGGACGTGGCCAAGGGCTCCGGCGGGGCCGGGGGCGTGTTCACCCGGCTGCCCGGGGCAGGTCCGCGCGCCGAGTCGGCGGCCCGGGACGCGGAGCGGGACTACCTCAACGGCCGCATCCCGACCGGGAGCGACGCCGCCGGCCGCAAGGCCTGGTGGGACGGGCTCTCGCAGCAGGAGCGCGATCGGTATCTGGAGCTCTCCCCGGACCGGATCGGCGCGCTGGACGGCATTCCGGTGGCGGACCGGGACAAGGCCAACCGCCGGAACCTGCCGCAGCTGATCTCCGAGCTGGAGGGCCGCGACGACAAGAAGTCCAAGGAGCAGCTGGCCGGGCTCCGGGAGATCGAGCGGCAGTTGAAGGAGGACAGCCAGCCCCCGATGTACCTCATCGGCATCAGCGACGAGGGCAACGGCCGGGCGATCGTCTCGTACGGCAACCCCGACACCTCGCACAACGTGTCGGCGTACGTCCCCGGGCTGAACACCTCGCTCGACGAGGAGTTCGCGAAGAACGACCTCAAGCGCGCCCGGGACACGGCGATCGGCGCCCAGGGGTACGACCCGTCCAGCGCGGCGATCGTCTGGCTCGGCTACGACGCGCCGCAGGCCCCGGACGGGCTGGCGAGCCTGGCGGTCGCGGGCACCGGCCGGGCCGAGAAGGGCGGTGCGGCCTATGACGACTTCATGGGCGGCATCGTGGCCACCAACCAGAACAAGGATCCGCACATCACGGCCATCGGCCACTCCTACGGCTCGCGCACCGTCGGCGCCGCCACCCAGCGCAACGGCGGGATCCCGGGGGTGGACGACATCATCCTGGTCGGCAGTCCCGGGGTGGGGGTCGACCGTGCCGTGGACCTCGGAGTCGGGGCCTCCCACGTCTTCGTCGGAGCGGCGGCCAACGACCCGGTGACGCAACTCCCGTCCAAGACCCAGGTGGTCGTGGGCGCGCTGGGGTGGATCCTGGCCGGTCCGGGCGGTGCGTACGCGGCGGGGGACCTGGCCGATCCGGGCGACGACGACCTCTGGTTCGGCAAGGACCCGGCGAGCAAGGCCTTCGGTGCCAGGCGGTTCCCCGTGGATCCCGGCAAGCCGCTCGTCAGCGGTGACGGCCTGAGCTTCGACGCACACTCGAACTACTTCAACCCGGTGCGGGACGCCATGTCCGCCGACGCCATTGCTCTTATCGTGTCGGGACACGCCGACCGGCTCAAGATGGAGGAACAGCGATGAGCCGAAGGTTGCAGATCGTCGCGGTGGCGCTGGCCGTCGGGTTCTCGCTGTCCGCCTGCGGCAGCGAGCAGGGGCCGGGTGCGCATGCGGGCACCGCCGCCTCGGAGGGGAGCAGCAGCATGGACATGCAGGGAGCCGCCGACCGGGCCGACGCCATGCTCGACGCCGTACTGAAGCAGATCGACCCGGAGGTGCAGTGGGCCCACGGCCCCACGACCAAGGGCAGTTGTGATGTGACGCGCAGGCGCACGGTCATGACCATCGTGTCCGAGGACCGCCGCCAGGGTTTCCTTGACCAGGTCGAGAAGTTCTGGCGCACCAGCGATTACCGCATCAAGGCGAGGAACGAGGACAAGGTGTTCCCGGCGGTCTACGCGGTGACGAAGGACGGCTTCGGCATCAGCGTGAGCATCCGAGCCAAGGGCCAGGCCTTCTTCGAGGCGGACACGCCGTGTGTGAAGGAGTCGAAGGTCGCCGAGTCCGCGTCCGAGCCGAACGGCCCCGCCTACCGGGGTGTCTATCCGCTCCCCAGCCCGAACGTCCGTTCCGCGTACTGGTCCGCCGGCGCGTCCTGATGGCCCAACAGCGCCCCCAATGACTCGTACACACCGTCGAAAACGCCCATGAACCCGTCCCGGATGGGGGATGGTTGAGGGGTGCGGAAATACTGGTTGGCAGGTGGGATCGGCGTCGGGGCCGCCATGCTCTTCGTGGCGCTGCTCGTCGTCGGTACGTACTCCGCCGCCGCGGGCATCACGGGCGGCGGCGGTGGGGGTGCCGTCGGGCTGGCCAAGGGCGCGGTGCCGGCCAAGTATCAGCCGCTGGTGCAGAAGTGGGGCAATCTCTGCCCCGCCATCAACCCCGCCCTGCTGGCCGCCCAGCTCTACCAGGAGAGCGGCTGGAACCCCCGCGCGGAGAGTCCCGCCGCCGCCCAGGGCATCGCCCAGTTCATCCCGGGGACCTGGGCGGGGCACGGCATCGACGGGGACGGCGACGGCGACCGGGACGTCTGGGACCCCGCCGACGCGATCCCGTCCGCCGCCTCGTACGACTGCGAACTGGCCGGATACGTCAAGAAGGCGCCCGGCGACGCGACGGACAACATGCTGGCCGCCTACAACGCCGGGGCCTACCGCGTGATCCGGGCGGGCGGCGTCCCGGACATCGCCGAGACGAGGAACTACGTCAAGATCATCCGCTCGCTCGAGAAGAGCTTCGCCCGGCCCGTCGGGCGGGTGCAGCCCTCCCAGCAGGCGGCGGGTGCCATCTACTTCGCGCAGAAGAAGCTCGGTACGAAGTACCTGTGGGGCGGCAACGGCACCCCCGAGCAGGGCGGCCGCTTCGACTGTTCCGGGCTGACCCAGGCCGCGTACCGCACGGTCGGCATCGAGCTGCCGCGTGTCGCGAACGACCAGTACAACGCCGGACCGCATCCCTCGCGCGACGAGCTGCTCCCCGGTGACCTGGTCTTCTTCTCCGACGACCTGGCCAACTCGCGGGCCATTCACCACGTCGGCCTGTACGTCGGCGGCGGGTACATGATCAACGCTCCGTACACCGGTGCGGTCATCCGGTTCGACAAGATCGACACGCCCGACTACTTCGGGGCCACCCGCGTGACCAAGGACGGTGCCGCGGCCCTCCCGACCGCGCGCCCCGCGGCCTGACGTCCGGGCGTCGGTGGCCGGAACTCTCCGTGAAGTCCGGGCCCTGAGCTGCGACGATGAGTCACTCTTCGATAACGTCATAGTGATCATTCGGTGGAGAGTGGAACGTACGCACGGGACGCGTCGTTCTCTGTGGGGACCGGAGCACGCCGCCACCGACCTGGCGTCGCCCCGGACAATCGAGTGATCGAACCGGACACGGGGGTTCGTACATCGCGGTGCACATGGGCGTGCGCCGCAGCAGCAGACAAGGCAAGGGGCCGCGGCAGATGGCTGGACTCGCACTGGATGGGTCGAACCCCGATGTCAGCCTGCTCTACGACATCAACGGACTCGCCAAGTCCGCCCCCACCTGGTTCGACCGGGTCATGGAGTTCATCGGCGAGTACGGGATCATGCTCGGCATGGTCCTCGTGGTCCTGTGGTGCTGGTGGAGCGTCCGCCGGCGGGGCACGGCCGAGGACTCGGTGACGGCGGTGGCCGGCATCGTCTGGGCGCCGCTCGCCGCGGGTATCGCCCTGCTGGTCAACATCCCGATCCGCGGGTTCGTGGAGCGGCCGAGGCCGTTCAAGGACCACCAGGGACTGGACGTCCTGGTCGACGGGAAGAACGACTTCTCCTTCGTCAGCGACCACGCCACCATGGCGATGGCGCTCGGCGTCGCGCTCTTCGTGGCCAACCGCAAATTCGGCATCGCCGCGATCGGGCTCGCCCTGCTGGAGGGCTTCTGCCGGATCTACATGGGTGTGCACTACCCCACCGACGTCATCGGCGGCTTCGCCCTCGGCACGGCCGCCGCGCTGCTCCTCGCGCCGCTCGCCATGATGCTGCTGACCCCCCTGATGGGCGCCGTATCGCGGTCCGGCCGGGCGGGCCGGCTGGTGCGCTCGCGCCGGGCGGGCACGGCGGCGTCCGGCGGGAGCGGGGCGCTCGGCATCCCCGAGCCGCGGCCCGGTTCGGGCGGCGGCTCGGAGGGCGAGAAGGGCCTCGCGGCCTAGGGCGTGTCGTCGAACTGGCGTCGTCCGGACGCCCTTCGGGGACGACGCCAGTTCGACGACACGCCCTGGGTCAGAGCGCCTGCGGGTACGTGAAGAAGCCGTCCGGGTCGTACCGCTTCTTCACCTCTTCGAGCCGGTCCGATGCCGTGCCGAAGTACGCCTGCCGCCAGCCCGTCAGCGACGGGTCCGCGTAGTTCTGGTACGCGGCCCCGGAGGCGTAGGGCCGCATCGCCGCATGGATGTCTTTCAGCCACTTCTGCTGGGCGGTGCCCGGGGTGCCGGGGCGCCAGGCCCCGATGTACTGGGCGAGCATCCGTGAGCGCCGGTGGACGAAGGCCGTGGCCTGCGGGTCGACCCGGTTCACCGCCCCGCCCAGCGCGGTGAGCGCGACCGAGCCGCCGCCGCCCTGGTCCGGGGCGAGCCGGGTGAAGGCCGCGGTCCGGTCGAGCAGCGCCTGCACACCGGCCGGGGAGAGCGAGCGGTCGTAGAAGTCGGAGGCCGCCGCGTACGTCTCGCGCTGGAGCGTTCCCCGCGAGCTGCGGCCCGGAGTGGTGCCCGGGAGGTGGCACTGCTCGTCGGTGATGCCCGAGCAGCCCGCGTACACGAGCATCGCTTCCTGGTAGCTGCGCCGGCGCAGCGAGACGGAGGAGGCGGGGGCGCCGATCCGGTCGGCGAGGCGGTCGACGGCGTTCTGCAGATCGCCGTACGTGCCGACGCTGAACGCCGAGACCGACACCGTCGGGTTGCCGCCGCCCGGCCCCGCCGCGACATGCGCGGCCGACCAGATCTCGTCCGGCTGGTCCGGACCCCACTCCTGCCAGGCGGTGATGACGGCCTTGGCGCGCGACCACGGCCAGGACATGTAAGCGGTGACGGTCTGCGGGGCGGGCCGGGTGCGGAAGCGGAGTTCGGTGACGACGCCGAAGTTGCCGTTGCCCGCGCCGCGCAGCGCCCAGAAGAGGTCCGGGTGGTGCTTGGCGTCGGCGGTGAGCGTCTTGCCGTCGGCGGTGACGATCGTCGCTGCGGTCAGGCTGTCGCAGGTCAGGCCGTAGGCGCGGGAGGCGACGCCGTGGCCGCCGCCGAGGGTCAGCCCGGAGATCCCGACCGTGGGGCAGGAGCCGCCGGGGATCGTCAGGCCGTGGGCGGCGAACCCCTGGTAGACGCCGAGCAGCCGGGCGCCCGCGCCGATCGTGCCGTCCCGCTCGACCCGGGAGAGTGACGAGACGTCAAGGACCAGCCGCCCGTTGCCGCTCGACCAGCCCGCGTAGGAGTGGCCGCCGCTGCGGATGCTGACGGGCACCGCGCTGCGGCGGGCGAAGGCCAGGCACTCGCGGATGTCGGCCGCGTGGCGCACATAGGCGACCGCGGCCGGTTTCTGGCCGTCGAACCGGGTGTTGTAGAGCTGACGGGCGGTCGGATAGGCCGCGTCGTCCGGGCGTACGAGTGAACCGTCGAGGCTCTTCGCCAGCGCGGACCAGTCCGCCGGGACGGAAGAGGACTTCGACGGGGAGGGCGAGGCGGGCGGGGAAGAGGAGGGGGAGGCCGGGGTGGAGCCGGCGGTGGGGCTGCCGGAGTCCGGTCCGTCGCACGCGGTGGCGGTGAGTCCGGTGAGTACGGCGGCGGCGCCCGAGGTCAGGACGGTGCGCCGGTTCGGCAGGGTCATCGGTCCTCCGGAGTGGGGGGAGTGGAAGGGGAGGGCCGGGAATCAGGCCGTGGCGGCGCGGTGGTCGTCCGCGTCCGTGCGGGCCCGGTCGCGGGAGCGGCGGGCCGGTCCGGACCAGCCGCAGGAGCAGCGGGCGGTGCAGAACGAACCGCGCTCGACGGTGGTGGGTTCGTGGCCGGTCCCGCCCGGCGGACCGGCCGGCGGGACCTCGGGGATGTGTTGGTCGTACACGCGTCCACGGTACTGGGCGGGGCCGTCCGGCGGTGAGGGGTGTGCGAGCGGCGTTACGGGGGACAGGGGCCGTCGTTATGCGGAACGGGTGGGGGCTCGGGAAGCGGTAGGCCGTTGGGGGTTGGCAGGCGATGGTGGTGCAGCAGCACAGGTCCGGAGGCGGGGTGCGCGCTGTGCGCGCCCTCGCCGTGACGGTCGTGGTGGCGGCGGCCGCCGGGTGCGCCCCGGACGGCGGCGGTGACCGCACGGCCGCCGCCGCTGCCGACGACCGGGCCGGGGCCGCCGAGGTGGTGCGGCGCTCGGCGGCGGTGCTCACCGGGGCGGCGGCCGGGAGCGCGGAGGTGAGTACGTCGATGGAGACGGCGGCGGGCGGTACCCGGGTGACGATCCGGGGCAAGGGGACGTACGACTTCCGCGCCCGGTCCGGCCGGCTCAGGGTGGTGCTGCCGCCGGACGCCGCGGGCCAGGAGGAGCACCGGCCGATCACGGAACTGCTGGCGCCGGGCGCGCTGTACATGATGAACCGGGGTGCCGGGGTGCCCGCGGACAAGTGGGTGCGGATCGACACGACGGCCCTGGCGGACGGCAATCTGGTGACCGGCGGGGTGACCGATCCGATGGCGGCGGCGGAGCTGCTGCGCGGGGCGGGCGCGGTGACGTACGTCGGTGAGACGGATCTCGCCGGGGTCCGGGTGCGGCACTACCGGGGGACGACCGCGATCGGCACGGCCGCGCGCCGGGCGTCGGCCGCGTCGCGGGGGGCGCTGGCGGCGGCGGCGAAAGGGTTCAGCACGGACACGGTGCCGTTCGACGCGTATCTGGACGAGCAGGGGCGGCTGCGCAAGGTGCGCCACCGCTTCAGCTTCGCCAACGAGGGACCGGCGGTGGAGGTGGTGTCGACGACGCTGCTGTACGGGTTCGGGGTGCCGGTCTCCGTACCGCTGCCGGACGAGCGGGACATCTACACCGGTGAGATCGAACAGGGGCGGCGGGACTCCGCCTAGGCACATGGCGGGGGCGAAATGGTCCGTCCGTGCCATGCGCGGTGCGTGGTGCGCTCCCTACCCTAGGAAGTCGGCGACGGCAGTGAGAGGTGAGTGACGTGGTGACGCTCAGCGCACGGACCGTATCGGACCATGTGGCCCTCGCCGAGATCGAGCTCTGCGGGGAGCTGATGATCGCGGCGTCCGCGGCGATCGGGGAACGGCTCAGCGCGGACCGGATCGACGAGGTGCTCGATGTGAGAGTGAGCACGGAGGGCGGCGCGGCCGAGGCCGGCGCCGAACGCACCACCGTTCCCCGGCAGGGCGACCACCGGGGCTGACGGGGAAGCCGGGGTCTGCCTCCGTGCGGAGACGTACGGAAGGGTAGGGGCTCAGGTGCGCAGCAGGCGGGCGATGGCCTTGGTGGCCTCCTCGACCTTGGCGTCGATCTCCTCGCCGCCCTTGACGGCGGCATCGGCGACGCAGTGGCGCAGATGCTCCTCCAGCAGCTGGAGCGCGAAGGACTGGAGCGCCTTGGTGGACGCCGAGACCTGGGTGAGTATGTCGATGCAGTAGACGTCCTCGTCGACCATGCGCTGCAGGCCGCGGATCTGGCCCTCGATGCGGCGCAGGCGTTTGAGGTGCTCGGCCTTCTGGTGGTGGTAGCCGTGTATCCCTCGGTCGTGATCGGTGACGATCGTCTCGTCCCCGGTGGCCTCGGTGGTGGTCATTGCTGCCTCCCGTTATCCCTCTGCCCTGCCGTTTATATACCCCTGGTGGGTATATCCTAACGAATTCAGCTGAAACGTGACCGGGGCCCCGTGCTGATCACTGTGCCTGATGCGCGACACTGAAGAATGCCGGTTAGCCGTGGCCGGATGATGCGCCTAGCATCAGCCTGACCGAATCCAAAGCACCCCGAGGACCCCACGTGCGCTTTCGTCTGACCCCCAGGGAGACGAGCTTCTACGACATGTTCTCCGCATCCGCGGACAACATCGTCACGGGCTCGAAACTCCTGATGGAACTGCTCGGGGCGGATTCTGCCTCCCGAGTCGAGATCGCGGAGCGTATGCGGGCAGCGGAGCACGCGGGGGACGATGCCACCCACGCGATCTTCCACCAGCTGAACTCCTCATTCATCACGCCGTTCGACCGCGAGGACATTTACAACCTCGCGTCGTCGCTCGACGACATCATGGACTTCATGGAAGAGGCCGTCGACCTGGTCGTGCTGTATCAGGTGGAGGAGCTTCCCAAGGGTGTCGAGCAGCAGATCGAGGTGCTGGCGCGTGCGGCCGAGCTGACCGCCGAGGCCATGCCCGGACTGCGCACGATGGACAACCTCACCGAGTACTGGATCGAGGTCAACCGCCTGGAGAACCAGGCCGACCAGATCCACCGCAAGCTGCTCGCCCAGCTCTTCAACGGCAAGTACGACGCCATAGAGGTGCTGAAGCTCAAGCAGATCGTGGATGTGCTGGAAGAGGCTGCCGACGCGTTCGAGCACGTCGCGAACACGGTGGAGACCATCGCGGTCAAGGAGTCCTGAACCACGTGGACACCTTTGTACTGATCGTGACCATCGGCGTCGCGCTCGGCTTCACGTACACGAACGGCTTCCACGACTCGGCGAACGCCATCGCCACGTCGGTCTCCACCCGGGCGCTGACCCCGCGCGCGGCCCTGGCGATGGCGGCGGTGATGAACCTCGCCGGCGCGTTCCTCGGCAGCGGGGTCGCCAAGACCGTCAGTGAGGGTCTGATCGCGACGCCCGAGGGCAACAAGGGGATGGGCATCCTCTTCGCCGCGCTCGTCGGCGCGGTCATCTGGAACCTGGTGACCTGGTACTTCGGGCTGCCGTCGTCGTCCTCGCACGCCCTGTTCGGCGGGATGGTCGGTGCCGCGCTGGCCGGCGGGACGCTGGTGCACTGGGACGGGGTGCTCGACAAGGTCGTCATCCCGATGTTCATCTCGCCGGTGATCGGCCTGGTGGTCGGTTATCTGGTGATGGTCGCCATCATGTGGATGTTCCGGAAGTCCAACCCGCACAAGGCCAAGCGCGGTTTCCGGATCGCGCAGACGGTGTCGGCCGCGGGCATGGCGCTGGGCCACGGTCTGCAGGACGCGCAGAAGACGATGGGCATCGTGGTGATGGCGCTGGTCATCGCCGATGTGGAGTCCCCGAGCGACCCGATCCCGGTCTGGGTGAAGCTGGTCTGCGCGCTGATGCTCTCGCTGGGTACGTACGCGGGCGGCTGGCGCATCATGCGGACGCTCGGCCGCAAGATCATCGAGCTGGACCCGCCGCAGGGGTTCGCCGCCGAGACGACGGGGGCCTCGATCATGTTCGGCTCCGCGTTCCTCTTCCACGCGCCGATCTCGACGACGCATGTGATCACCTCGGCCATCATGGGTGTCGGCGCCACGAAGCGGGTGAACGCCGTGCGGTGGGGTGTCGCGAAGAACATCATTCTCGGCTGGTTCATCACCATGCCGGCGGCCGCGCTGGTCGCCGCCGCGAGCTACGGGATCGTCGCGCTGCTGTTCGGCTGACGGCGGTCGCACGCGTGTGATGCGGGTCCGCCCCGCTCTCCTCCCGGAGAGCGGGGCGGACCCTTCGCCTTGTGGTGGCACCGCCATGCAGCACCCCAAGGCCGTCTGAGGGGGACCGGTCCCGGGACCGGTCAGCCGAAGCGGCCGGAGATGTAGTCCTCGGTGGCCTGGACCGACGGGTTGGAGAAGATCCGTTCCGTCTCGTCTATCTCGATGAGCTTGCCGGGCATGCCGACCGCCGCGAGGTTGAAGAACGCCGTGCGGTCCGAGACCCGGGCCGCCTGCTGCATGTTGTGCGTCACGATGACGATCGTGAAGCGCTCCTTCAGCTCGCCGACCAGGTCCTCGATCGCGAGGGTGGAGATCGGGTCGAGGGCGGAGCAGGGCTCGTCCATCAGCAGGACGTCGGGCTCGACCGCGATGGCGCGGGCGATGCACAGCCGCTGCTGCTGACCGCCGGAGAGACCGGAGCCGGGCTTGTTCAGCCGGTCCTTGACCTCGTTCCACAGGTTCGCGCCGCGCAGCGACTTCTCCACGATGTCGTTGAGCGCGCTCTTGCGGTACGAGCCGTTCAGCCGCAGGCCCGCCGCGACGTTGTCGAAGATCGACATGGTGGGGAACGGGTTCGGGCGCTGGAAGACCATGCCCACCGTGCGGCGCACGGTGACCGGGTCGACGTTCGTCCCGTACAGGTTCTCGTCGTCCAGCAGCACCTTGCCCTCGACGCGGCCGCCGGGGGTGACCTCGTGCATCCGGTTCAGGGTGCGCAGGAAGGTGGACTTGCCGCAGCCGGACGGGCCGATGAAGGCGGTCACCGAGCGGGGTTCCACGGTCATGGAGATGTCGTCGATC
This sequence comes from Streptomyces sp. ITFR-16, assembly GCF_031844705.1. Lineage (NCBI taxonomy): Bacteria > Bacillati > Actinomycetota > Actinomycetes > Kitasatosporales > Streptomycetaceae > Streptomyces > Streptomyces sp. ITFR-16. The sequence goes on along the minus strand of NZ_CP134609.1, from coordinate 3,666,831 downwards.
GCCTTGTGGCTGCCGTAGTAGGCCGACAGACCACTGATGTCGATGCGCTTGGCCATCTGAATCACTGCTTTCCGCCGGCTCAGCGGCCGGTCTTCGGGGCCTTCCAGCGGGCGATGCCGCGGGCCACCAGATTGAGGATCATGACGAAGGCGATCAGGACCAGTGCGGCGGCCCAGGCGCGGTCGTAGGACGCGGCCTCACCGATCTTGTACTGCTCGTAGATGTAGAACGGCAGCGACGACTGGGCGCCTTCGAAGGGGTTCGGGTTGATCAGCTGACTGCCGAAGACCAGCAGGATGATCGGCGCGGTCTCTCCGGCGATGCGGGCGATGGCCAGCATGACGCCGGTGGCGATGCCGCCGATCGCGGTCGGCAGGACCACCTTCAGGATGGTGCGCCACTTCGGGATGCCGAGGGCGAGGGAGGCCTCGCGGAGCTCGTTGGGAACGAGCTTGAGCATCTCCTCGGTGGAGCGGACCACGACGGGGATCATCAGGATCGTCAGGGCCAGCGCGCCCATCAGACCGGAGGGCTCCAGCCCCGCGATCAGCATGATCGAGAGGATGAACAGACCGGCCACGATGGACGGGATGCCCGTCATCACGTCGACGAAGAAGGTGACGGCCCGGGCGAGCGCGCCCTTGCCGTACTCCACCAGGTAGACCGCGGTGAGCAGGCCGAGCGGGGCGGAGATCGCGGTCGCGATGCCGACCTGCTCCAGGGTGCCGATCAGGGCGTGGTAGACACCGCCGCTGGCCTCGGGCCCGAGGACGCCGGCCATCGAGTGGGTCAGGAAGTAGCCGTCCAGTCGCTCCGAGCCTCGGCTGATGGTCGTCCAGAGCAGCGAGGCGAGCGGGACGACGGCGAGCAGGAAGCAGACCCAGACGAGGCTGGTGGCGAGGCGGTCCCTGGCCTGGCGCTGGTTCTCCACGACGCTGGTGACGACGTACGAGATCACCAGGAAGAACAGCGCGGAGACCAGGCCCCACTGGACGCGGCTCTGCCAGCCGGCCGCCAGGCTGAGGCCGACGCCCAGGACGATCCCGGCGGCGGCGAAGCCGAGCGGGGCCAGGCGGGGCAGGGTGCGGCTGCTGAGGCTGTTGCCCGGCGAGGGCGGCGTCGGCGTCGGGCGGTCCTGGACGCCGGTGGATGCTGCGTGGCTCATGCGTTGGCCCCCGAGTACTCCTTGCGGCGGGCGATGATGAGCCGCGCGGCGCCGTTGACCAGCAGGGTGAGGACGAAGAGGACCAGGCCGGAGGCGATCAGGGCGTCCCGCCCGAACGCGTCGGCCTCGCCGAACTTCGCGGCGATGTTCTGGGCGAACGTCCCGCCGCCCGGGTTGAGCACGTGCAGCGAGATGAGGAAGTTCGGCGACAGGACCGTGGCGACGGCCATCGTCTCGCCGAGCGCGCGGCCGAGGCCGAGCATGGAGGCGGAGATCACGCCGGAGCGGCCGAACGGCAGCACCGAGAGGCGGATGACCTCCCAGCGGGTGGCGCCGAGGGCGAGCGCGGCCTCCTCGTTCATCCTCGGGACCTGGAGGAACACCTCGCGGCTGACACTGGTCACGATCGGCAGGATCATGATCGCGAGCAGGATGCCGACGGTGAAGAGCGAGCGGGCGACGCCGATCTCGGTCTTCTCGAAGATGTACGTCCAGCCGAAGAACTGGTCGAGCCAGAGGTTCAGACCCTCCAGGTACGGCACCAGGACGAGCGCGCCCCAGATGCCGTAGACGATGCTGGGCACCGCGGCGAGCAGATCGATGACGTACGCGATCGGACCGGCCAGCTTGCGCGGGGCGTAGTGCGAGATGAACAGGGCGATGCCGACAGCGATCGGAACCGCGATGACCATCGCGATGATCGAGCTGACGACGGTCCCGAAGAGCAGGATGGCGATGCCGAAGACGGGCGGGTCACCGGCCGGGTTCCAGTCGAAGGTGGTGAAGAAGTTGCCTTCGTCCTTGGAGATGGCGATCGCGGCGCGGTACGTGAGGAACACGGCGATCGACGCCATGATCACGAGCAGCAGGATGCCGGAGCCGCGGGAGAGCCCCAGGAAGATCCTGTCTCCGGCGCGGCCCGTCGACCGGGGGCGGGAGCGCCCGCCCGGCGGGGCCGGTGGAGTTTCTATCTGTGTGGTGGAAGCCATGGTCTTTCCGGTCTGTGTGGGGGAGCGGGGGCTCCCCTGGCGGCGGTGCACCGGATGGGGCTGGGTGGCGGGCCGGTCCGGAGGGGTGCACCGGACCGGCCGCCTTCTTCGTCGTGCGCTGTGCGTGGTTCGCCGTGCGCGTCGAGCGGGGTGTTCTCGTTACGAGAGGCCGGCGACCGTCTCGCGGACCTTGGCGTTGATCGCCTCGGGGATCGGGGCGTAGCCGGCCTCGGTCAGGAGCTTCTGGCCGTCCGCCGAGGCGGTGTAGGTCAGGAAGGACTTGACCGTGCCGAGGGTGTCGGCCTTGTTGCCGGTGTCGCAGACGACCTCGTAGGTCACCAGGACGAGCGGGTAGGCGCCCTCGGCCTTGGTGGTGTAGTCGAGGTCGAGCGCCAGGTCCTTGCCGGTGCCCTTGACCTTGGCGGCGGCGATGGCCTTGGAGGCGTTCTCCGAGGAGGCCTTGACCGGGGCGGCGCCGCCGGTGTTGATGTCGACCGTGGTGATCTGCTGCGAGGTGGCGTACGACAGCTCGAAGTAGCCGATCGAACCGTCGACCTGCTTCACCTGGGTGGCGACACCGGACGAGGCGGTCGCGCCCTGGCCACCGGGGGCCGGCCACTTCTTCTCGGCCTCGTACTTCCAGTCGGCCGGGGCCGCGGCGGAGAGGTACTTGCCGAGGTTCTGCGTGGTGCCGGAGTCCTCGGAGCGGTGGAAGGGCTGGATCGCCTTGTCCGGGAGCTTGGCGTCGGGGTTGAGCTTGGCGATCGCCGGGTCGTTCCACTTCTTGATCTTCGTGTCGAAGATCTTGGCGAGGGTCGGGGCGTCCAGCGTCAGGCTGTCGACGCCGTCGAGGTGGAAGCCGATCGCGATCGGGCCGCCGACCATCGGGAGGTTGATGCCCTGGCCGGACTTGCAGATCTTCTTCGAGTCGGCGACCTCTTCGGGCTTCAGCGCCGAGTCGGAGCCGGCGAAGCCGACGGTGCCCTGGTTGAAGGCGACGATGCCCTCGCCGGACGAGGAGGAGTTGTAGTTGATCTCCACGCCGGAGCAGGCGGCCATGTACTCCTTGACCCAGAGGTCCATGGCGTTCTTCTGCGCGCTGGAGCCGGAGGCCCGCAGCTGGCCCTTGGCGCCGTCGCACTTGACGTTCGACGCGGCCTTGGTCTGGCCACCGCCGCTGCCACCGCTGTCGCCGCCGCTGTTGTTGTCCGAACCGCACGCCGTGAGGACCAGGGCGCCGGAGACGGCGAGGGCACCGAGCGCGGTGGCACGAAGCCGGTTCTTGCGCTGAAGCTTCACTTTCGGGTGTTCCTTCCAGGAGCCGCCGAGGTGTCTTTGCGTTCTACGACGGCGTGCAGGTGATGGGTGGTGCGGAAGTCGTGGCCGGTGCGGTGTGTGCCGCGCACCGTGCACTGCCGAAATTAGGCAGAACAGGTGAAGCGGTTTGCGGGGGTGGGTGAACGGGAGGTGAACCGTGTCGGGCGGCCTGGTTCCGTACCGCGCGGTGCACCTGTCCCGGGGCTTTCCGGACGGACCTACGCCTGCGGCAGGGTCCCGAGCGCCGCGTCCAGCAGCTCGCGGTCGCGGGGCTGGGTCAGCCGGTCGCGGGCGGCAGCCGGCGCCAGCCACAGCACGTCGTCCACCTCGTCGTTCGGGACGAAGGAGCCCGCGGTCGCCTCGGCGGACCAGTAGGTGACCTCCTTCGGGCGGCCGTTCGCGACATACCGGACCAGGGGGAGCACGGGACCCGGCACACAGTGGTGGCCCGTCTCCTCCAGGACCTCGCGCAGCGCCGCGTCCCGGGGGGACTCGCCGCGCTTCAGCTTGCCCTTGGGGAACGACCAGTCGTCGTAACGCGGCCGGTGGACGAGGCAGAGTTCCACGCCCCCGGCGGACGCGGGCGGGCGGCGCCACAGGACGCAGCCCGCCGCCCGCACCGTGCCGCTCACGGCCGGGCCACGCCCGCCGTGGCGTACGGCCAGCTCTCGCGGAACACCGCGCGCGCCGCCTCCACCTCATGGCGCTGGTCGGCGTGGAGCACCCCCAGGGCGTACGCCGTCGTCGGCGCGATCCGGGGGGTGCGGGCCGCCGCTGCCGCCGCGGCTGCCGCCTCCGCCGCGTCCCGGTGCAGATCGAGGGCGTGCCCCGGCCCGGCCAGCACCGGATCGGGGGCGCCGTGCACCACCTCGTGGGCGTACCGGTGCAGCCGCAGCAGCAGCCGGGTCTGGTGCCAGGGCGCGTCGTGCGCCTCGTTGTACGGCTCCGCCGCCTCGTCGGAGGGGAGCGCCGCCACCGCGCCGAGCAGCCGCTGCTCCGCCCGGTCGGCGGGTTCGCGCAGCAGCTCGCCGGCCGGTCCGCCCGCCTCGTCGGAGAGCGGGACCTCGGAGGCCAGCAGCGCGACGGCGTCGGCCACCGCGTGGAAGCGGGAGGAGCCGAGGGCCTGGAGGGCGGCGGAGTGCGCCCGGGTCCGGGCGAGGGTCAGCTGTCTCTCCAGCAGGGCGCCGGCCCGTGCCGCGCCGACCCCGAGGACGGCGCGCTCCTTGTCGGCGGGGGCGGCGGGACCTGAGCCGGTGCGGGCGGCGGGCAGGGCGGCGCCCGACAGCCCGTGCAGCGCTTCGAGGAGCCGGGTCAGCCGCTCCGCGTAGGCGTGCTCGCGGGCGAGCGTGCCGGACAGCCAGGCCAGTTCCGTCCGCAGCTGCTCGGCCCAGTGCGGGTCGAGCACCGCCCGGAAGGTGTGCAGGGTGCCGCCGATCCGGCGGGACGAGCGGCGCAGCGCCCCGACGGCCTGTTCGGCGGCCTGGGACCCGGCGTCCGTGGGAGCGCTGTTCTCGCGGTGCAGACGCAGGCTGCGCAGGAAGTCCGCGGCCCGGTCCCTGAGGTACGGGGCGAGCACCGCCGCCGCGGTCGGGCCGGCCTGGGTCTGGTGGTCAGGGCGTCGCACGCCTGCGCCTCCGGGCGTCAATGAGCATTTCCTGTACGTGCCGCAGGGGCTTGCCCTCCGCGTCCGTGGCGTGCCGGGTCCAGTTCCCGTCGGGGCCCAGGTGCCAGGAGGAGGTGGTGTCGGACATACCGGTCTCCAGGAGCCGGCTGAGCGCGGCCCGGTGGGCGGGGTCGGTGACCCGGACCAGTGCCTCGATGCGGCGGTCGAGGTTGCGGTGCATCATGTCGGCGCTGCCGAACCAGACCTCGGGCTCGCCGCCGTTGCCGAACGAGAAGACCCGGGAGTGTTCGAGGAAGCGGCCCAGTATCGAGCGGACCCGGACGTTCTCCGAGAGACCGGTGACGCCGGGGCGTATCGCGCAGATGCCGCGCACCCAGATGTCGACGGGCACCCCGGCCTGCGCGGCCCGGTAGCAGGCGTCGATGATCGCTTCGTCGACCATCGAGTTGACCTTGATGCGTACGTAGGCGGGCCGCCCGGCCCGCTGGTGCGCGATCTCCTTGTTGATCCGGGCGATCAGCCCGTCGCGCAGCGACTTCGGGGCGACCAGCAGCCGGCGGTAGGTCTCGCGGCGGGAGTAGCCGGAGAGCCGGTTGAAGAGGTCGGAGAGGTCCGCGCCGACCTGCGGGTCGGCGGTGAGCAGGCCGAGGTCCTCGTACAGCCGGGCCGTCTTGGGGTGGTAGTTGCCCGTGCCGACGTGCGAGTAGCGGCGCAGGGTGTCGCCCTCCTGGCGGACGACGAGGGAGAGCTTGCAGTGCGTCTTCAGGCCGACGAGCCCGTAGACGACATGGCAGCCCGCCTCCTCCAGCTTGCGCGCCCACTTGATGTTGGCCTGCTCGTCGAAGCGGGCCTTGATCTCGACGAGGACGAGGACCTGCTTGCCGGACTCGGCGGCGTCGATGAGGGCGTCCACTATCGGCGAGTCGCCCGAGGTGCGGTACAGCGTCTGCTTGATCGCCAGGACGTCCGGGTCGCCCGCCGCCTGCTCCAGGAAGGCCTGCACGGAGGTGGAGAAGGAGTCGTACGGGTGGTGCAGCAGCACATCGCGTTCGCGCAGGGCGGCGAAGATGTCGGGCGCGGAGGCGGACTCCACCTCGGCGAGGTCGCGGTGGGTGCCCGCGATGAACTTGGGGAACTTCAGCTCCGGCCGGTCCAGCGACGCTATGCCGAACAGCCCGGTCAGATCGAGCGGGCCGGGCAGCGGGTAGACCTCGGCGTCGGACACCTTCAGCTCGCGGACCAGCAGGTCCAGGACGTACGGGTCGATGGACTCCTCGACCTCCAGGCGCACCGGCGGGCCGAAGCGGCGCCGCATGAGCTCCTTCTCCAGGGCCTGCAGGAGGTTCTCCGCGTCGTCCTCCTCGACCTCCAGGTCCTCGTTCCTGGTGACCCGGAACATGTGGTGGGCCAGGACCTCCATCCCCGGGAAGAGCTCCTCCAGGTGGGCGGCGATGACGTCCTCGATGGGGACGTAGCGCTGCGGGGAGGCCTCCAGGAAGCGGGTCAGCAGCGGCGGCACCTTGACCCGGGCGAAGTGGCGGTGGCCGCTGACCGGGTTGCGCACGACGACGGCGAGGTTGAGCGAGAGGCCGGAGATGTACGGGAAGGGGTGCGCCGGGTCGACGGCCAGGGGGGTCAGCACGGGGAAGACGCGCTGGCGGAAGAAGGTGAACAGGCGGGCCTGCTCCTTCTCGGTCAGCTCCGGCCAGCGGATCAGCTGGATGCCCTCGTCGGACAGGGCGGGGGCGACGTCCTGCTGGTAGCAGGCGGCGTGCCGGGCCATGAGCTCGCGCGAGCGGGTCCAGATCAGGTCGAGGACCTCGCGGGGCTGCAGACCGGACGCGGAACGGGTGGCCACCCCGGTCGCGATCCGGCGCTTGAGGCCCGCCACCCGGACCATGAAGAACTCGTCCAGGTTCGAGGCGAAGATGGCGAGGAAATTAGCCCGTTCGAGGAGGGGGGTCGAGGGGTCCTCGGCCAGTTCCAGCACCCGTTCGTTGAAGGCGAGCCAGCTGCGCTCCCGGTCCAGGAACCGGCCCTGGGGCAGCTCGTCGCCGTCGACGTCGGGCTCGTAGGCGTCGGCGTCGGCGTCGATGTCGGGGTCGAGATCGGCCGCCGTGGACAGGACGGCACCCCCGGCCGAGGGGGCGGCGACGGCATGCGGCCGGTGTGCGGCGAGGGAGCCGACGGACGGCTGGGCGGCGGGCTGGACCGGGACCTCGGAGCTGGGCTGCTGGCTCATGAGCCCATTGTTCCGCGCGGAGGGCTCCGGGGGCGCGTCGGAGGTGGTCGAGATCGCGGGGAGGGAGCGGTCGGAGCGCGTTCTGCCGGGATTTCTCCCGTTGCCGGGGGTCGGCACAGCTGGCTGCATTGTGAGAGCGTCGCAAGGGCGTCTGAATGCCCGGTAACGGTGACATGACATGCAGGAAGCGGTGTGGCCGTGTCCGGGTGCCGCTCCCGGCCCCGGACACGGCCTCGGGCCGCCTGCCGCCTCAGGCGTGGCGCCGGCGCAGCACCCGGAAGGCGAGGACCGCGGCCCCGGCCGCGAGGGCCAGCAGGACGGCGGTCTCGACGAGCTGGAGGGGCCAGAAGTGCGAGGCGGGGTGGTAGTCGGTGAAGTAGGTGACCCCGCCCCGGTCGGTGAGGCAGTCCGCGAAGTTCTCCGGGGTCCGGCCCGTCCCGAAGCAGTCCTTCCAGTAGAGCTCCTTGCCGGAGGGGGTGAGCATGCCCGTTTCGGTGTACCAGGAGTTCGGCTGCGGCTCCCTGCCGAGCGTGCGGGCGGTCGGCCAGAGTTCGTAGCGGCGCTTGGAGAACCCCAGCATGACCGTGCCCAGGACGAGGGCGGTGAGGCCCATCGACAGGAGGGTGCGGCGCACGAGCACGGCGAACAGGGCGCCGAGCGCCACGGCCAGCAGGGCGTAGCCGACGGCGACCGGGCCGAGGGCGGGGAAGACACCGCGCTGGGGCCAGTCGAGCCCGTAGGCGTTCGGGCCCTGCACGCCCGACCGGCCCCACCGGTAGACGAGCACCAGCACGGTCGTGCCTGCCGTCACCAGGGCCGCGGGCAGGGCGATCCGGGCCGCCAGCCACCGGGCGGGCGACATCGACTGGGCCCAGCCGAACCGGAACGTGCCGTTCTCCAGCTCGCGGGCGATCAGCGGACCCGCGACGAAGACGCCGATGAGCCCGGCGAGCCACAGGAGGGCGGTGCCGCCGTCCGCGAGGAAGGTCTCGGTGGAGGTACGGGCGTAGGTCGCCAGATATGTTCCGTCGCCGCAGCGGGTGGTGTCGCCGTCCGGGCAGCGTTCGTACGAGGAGGCGACCCAGATCCGGAGCGCCACCACGAAGGCGATGCCCAGGACCAGCAGCGCGCAGGCCGCCCACAGGGCACGGCGGTGCTGGCGGAGCAGGACCCGTACGGGGCCCCGCAGTTCGGCGGGCGTGAGACGGGTGCGCAGACCGGTGGCGCTCATGCGGCCACCTCCCGGCGGACGTCCGTACCCGGTGTGAGCAGCGCGGGCGCCTCCGGTGAGCGCAGATGCGCCAGCAGCAGTTCCTCCAGGGTCGGCGTGGCCGTCCGCCAGGCGGTGGGGTCCACCGGGCCCCGCGTGCGGACGAGTGCGGTCAGCTGCCGGCCCGTGGTGCGGGACTCGACCACGGTGTGCGGGGCGAGGTCCTGTACGGGGCCGGTGAGCAGGGCGTGCGCGGCGAGCAGGTCGTCCGTCTCGCCGCCGAGGCGGACGTGGCCGCCGTCGACGAGCAGGAGATGGTCGCAGGCGCCCTCCAGCTCGCTGAGGATGTGCGAGGACATCACGATGGTCGTGGCGTGCTCGGCGGCCTCGGCCATCAGCGCGCCCATCAGCCGGTGCCGGGCGAGCGGGTCGAGATCGGCCATCGGCTCGTCCAGCAGCAGGATCTCCGGCCGCTTGCCCAGCGCCAGGGCCAGCGCGAGCCGGGTGCGCTGCCCGCCGGACAGGGTGCGGACCTTCGCGTCGGCCGGGAGCGGTTCGGCGATGCGCTCCGCGGTCTCCCGGTCCCAGGTCGCGGGGTTCAGCTCGGCGCCCGCCCACAGCGTCTCGGCGACCGTCAACTGCGGGTACAGCGGCTTGTCCTGGGCCACATAGCCCATCCGGGCCCGGGCCTCGGCGGGCGTCGCGCCCAGCACCCGCAGCGCGCCCTCGGCCGGGCGAAGGAAGCCCGCGGCGAGGGCGAGCAGGGTGGACTTCCCCGCCCCGTTGGGGCCGACGAGCGCGCAGACGGCGCCGGCGGGCAGCCGGAACGAGCAGTCGCGCAGCGCCCACCCGCCGCCCCTGCTCCGGTATTTCATGCCGAGGCCGTCGGCCTCCAGCGCGGTCCCTGTCATCGTTCCCGGTCCCCCTCGAATGTGCTGTCCAGTACTGCGGTGAAGAGCGCGCTCACGTCGTCCTTGTCCAGGCCCGCCGAGCGGGCCCGGCGGGCCCAGTCGGCGAGTTCGGCGCGCAGCGGCGCGCCGTCGTCGGCGGCCGCGCCGCCGAGGGTCCCGGTGACGAAGGTGCCCAGGCCGCGCCGGCCCTCCACGAGGCCCTCGCGTTCCAGCTCCCGGTAGGCCTTGAGCACGGTGTTCGGGTTGATGGCGGTGGCCTCGACGACCTCCCTGGCGGTGGGCAGCCGGTCACCGGTCTTCAGCAGTCCCAGCCGCAGGGCCTGTTTGGTCTGCTGGACGATCTGGAGGTACGTGGCCACGCCGCTGCGCCGGTCGATACGGAACTCGACCGCTGCGGACTCTGCCATCTTCCACCCTTTCACTAGTTGAGTAGTGAAAGGGTGGCGCAAGTAAGGGGCGGCGTCAAGCGACGCCGCCCCCGGGGGAGTTGCCGGCCTCAGGACTCCGTGCGGTACATCAGGTCGACCTCATGGGTGACGAAGCCCATCCGCTCGTACACCGTCACGGCCGCGGTGTTGTCCGCGTCGACGTAGAGCATCGCGGTCGGCAGGCCCTCGGCGGCCAGGTGCCGCAGCCCGATCGCGGTGAGCGCCTTGCCGAGACCGCCGCCCTGCGCGTCGGGCCGGATGCCGACCACGTACACCTCGCCCAGCTGCTCCTCGGCGTGCACCTTCGTCCAGTGGAAGCCGACGAGCTCGGCGCCGCCGTCGGCGGTGGCGCGCTCGGCGAGGAAGAAGCCCTTCGGGTCGAACCACGGCTCGGCCTTGCGGTCGTCCAGGTCGCGCTGGGTCAGCGAGCCCTGCTCGGGGTGGTGGGCGAAGGCGGCGCTGTTCACGGCGAGCCAGGCGGCGTCGTCCCGGCCGGGGACGAAGGTGCGGACGGTGACGCCCTCGGGCAGAACCGGCTCCGCGATGTTCAGCGGGCTCAACGGGCGCCGCAGCTGCCGCAGTTCGCGGAAGAGCGAGAGCCCGAGGACCTGGGCGAGATGGCGCGCCGCCGAACGGCCGCCGTGCGCCCACACCCGCAGCCGCTTGCCGGTCGCGGCGAGCAGCGCCGAACCGAGCGCCCGCCCGTGCCCGTGCCCCCGGTGCGCGGGGTGCACGACCAGCTCGGCGGCCGGTGCCTCGACGGGGTCGGTGTCCTCCAGCTGCGCGTACCCGGCCAGCTCGCCCCCGGCGGTCAGCAGGAAGTGCCGCACGCCCTCCCGGTGCCCGCCCCGCAGCTGGAGCCGCCCCTGCTCGGACACGGCCTGCCTGCCGTCGGACCGCGCGGCCTCGGCGAGCAGCGCGAGGACGGCTTCGGCCTGGCCGGGGGAGAGGGTGTCGAGCGTCTGGATCTCGCGTCCGGGGGCGGGGAGGGGTACGTCAGTCGTCATGTCTACGAGCGTACGTGGCCCTCGGCGGGCGGCGGCGGGGTTCTCCGGGCCGGCCGGGATCCGCGTCCCGGACCGGCGTCGAGAGGCTTGTGCCCGCTTATGGGAGCCATATGGGTGAATGGTCGGTTTCCGCTCGGGCGGCAATCCATTCGTAACCCCAAACATCTGTCGCGCTACGCGCGTTGACTCTAGGCTGCGGCACGCAGACTCCAGACTCGTCAGCACTCTCGAACCTCCCGCTGAACTCACAAGGGGACCGATGTCAGCGACACCGCAGAAGAACCGCGCGTCCCGGCGGGTGCTCGCCGCCGCAGCCGGTCTGGCCACCGTCGGCGCGCTCGTCGCCGCCATGCCGGCCGGCGCCCACGGACATGGCCACGGCAAGGGCCACGGCCACCACCGGCCGGACCGGACCGTCGACGTCCAGCTGCTGTCCTTCAACGACCTGCACGGCAACCTCGAGCCGCCGGCCGGTTCGGCCGGCACGGTCAACGAGACGCAGGCCGACGGCACGACGAAGGCCGTACCGGCCGGTGGCGTGGAGTACCTCGCCTCCTCGCTGCGTACCGCGCGCAAGGGCCACCCGTACTCCATCACGGCGGCCGGCGGCGACATGGTCGGTGCGAGCCCGCTGCTGTCGGGCCTCTTCCACGACGAGCCGACCATCGAGGCGCTCAACAAGATCGACCTCGATGTGACGAGCGTCGGCAACCACGAGTTCGACGAGGGTGCCACCGAGCTGGCCCGCCTGCAGAAGGGCGGCTGCCACCCGGTCGAGGGGTGCTACGAGAAGGGCAAGAAGTTCAAGGGGGCCGACTTCCCCTACCTGGCCGCCAATGTGACGGACGAGAAGACCGGCAAGCCGATCCTCAAGCCGTACACGGTCTGGAAGAAGAACGGCGTCAAGATCGGCTTCATCGGGGTGACCCTGGAGGGCACGCCGGACATCGTGACGGCCAACGGCGTCAAGGGCCTGAAGTTCCACGACGAGATCGAGACGGTCAACAAGTACGCCAAGGAGCTGGACCGGCAGGGCGTCAAGTCCATCGTCGCCCTGATCCACGAGGGCGGGGCCCCGGCCTCGTCCTCGTACAACTACGACTGCGACAGCCCGGGCGCCGGTGACGGCATCTCCGGGCCGATCACCGACATCGCCAAGGGCATCTCGCCGAAGGTCGACGCGCTGGTGACGGGCCACACCCACCAGGCGTACGTCTGCACGATCCCGGACCCGGCGGGCAACCCGCGCCTGGTCACCTCGGCCGCGTCGTTCGGCAAGCTGTACACGGACACGACCCTCACGTACGACCGCCGCACCAACGACATCGTGCGCACGGCGGTGAAGGGCAGCGGCAAGAAGGGCTCGAAGCACCACACGCCCGCCCCGGCCAACCCGGTCTCCGCGAACCACATCGTCGACCGGGACCAGAAGCCGGCCAAGGACATGACGGACCTGATCGCCCGCTGGAACACCCTCGCGGCGCCGATCTCCAACCGGCCCCAGGGCTACATCTCCGCCGACATCAACGGCCGCGGCTCCACGGCCCCGGAGAAGCCGCTCGGCAACCTGATCGCCGACGCGCAGCTGGAGGGCCTGGCCCCGGCGGACAAGGGCGGGGCGGTCGTCGCCTTCATGAACCCGGGCGGCATCCGCGCCGACCTGGTGTACAAGGCGTCGGGCAGCGAGGGCGACGGTGTGGTGACGTACGGGGAGTCGTTCACCGTGCAGCCGTTCACCAACATGATGAACGTCGTCGACCTGACCGGCGCCCAGCTCGTCGCCGCGCTCCAGCAGCAGGTCAGCGGCTCCAACGAGGCCAGCCCGAAGATCCTCCAGGTCTCCAAGGGCCTCACCTACACCCTGGACCTGACGAAGTCGGGCGCGGCCCGCGTGGTCACCGACACCATCAAGCTCAACGGTGAGGCGATCGACCCGGCGAAGACCTACCGGGTCGCGATGAACGAGTTCCTGGCGGGCGGCGGCGACGGTTTCGCGGCGCTCGGCGAGGGCACCGACAAGCTGGTCGGCGCCTCCGACCTGGACCTGTTCAACGCCTACCTGGCGGCGCACTCCACGGCCTCGGCGCCGCTGGCCCCGCCGGCGACGGACCGGATCACGGTCGTGCAGTAGGCGGTATGTGATCCGACGCGGATGCGCGGGCCGGGGCGGCTGCCCCGGCCCGCGCATCCGTCGTTTTCGCGCCATGCGCGCGCATGGGCCCACGGGCCCTGTTCCTGCGTGACGTGTACGGGCCATAATCCGCTGGCTGACCCCACACAGCCCGGAGGCATCCCCATGAGCCAGACGCGTACGTACACCGCGAGCCGCAGACACTTCCTGGCCGGAGCACTGGCCGTCTCCGCCACCGCCCTCGTCGGCGCGGCGCCCGCCCGCGCGGCGGCGCCGAAGGCGCTCACCGTCCAGGACTGGATGGGCGGCATCGCGGACGGCACCGCGCTCCAGCGCCTCACGATCCCCGGCTCGCACGACTCCGGCGCCCGCTACGGCGGCCCCTGGACGGAGTGCCAGAACACCACGATCGCGGAGCAGCTGAACAGCGGGGTGCGCTTCCTCGACGTACGGTGCCGGATCACCGACGGCTCCTTCGCGATCCACCACGGGGCCTCGTACCAGAACCTGATGTTCGGTGATGTCCTCGGCGCCTGCTGGGACTTCCTGGCCGCGCGGCCGACCGAGACCGTGCTGATGCGGGTCAAGCAGGAGTACTCGGAGGAGAGCGACCAGGCGTTCCGGGCGGTCTTCGACGACTACCTCGACGGCAGGGGCTGGCGCCCGCTGTTCCACATCGACTCCGCGCTGCCCACGCTCGGCGGGGCCCGCGGCAAGGTGGTGCTGCTCGCCGACAACGGCGGGCTGCCCGGGGTGCGGTACGCCGACCCGGGTCTCTTCGACATCCAGGACGACTACATGGCGGAGCCGTTCGCCAAGTACCCCAAGATCGAAGCCCAGTTCCGCAGGGCGGCGGCCGAACCGGGGAAGCTGTTCATGAACTACGTGAGCACCGCCGCCCTCCTGCCGCCCCGCTCGAACGCGGACCGGCTGAACCCGCAGGTCCACTCGTTCCTCGACTCGGCGGAGACGTCCGGCTGGACGGGCCTCGGCATCGTCCCGCTGGACTTCCCGGCGACCCGCTCGGGCCTGGTGGAGTCCCTGATCCGGCACAACCCGGCGACGTGAGCGGCGGGGTGGCCCGGTCCTCCTGACCGTGTCACCCCTGCGGCGTCTCCGGCGGTGGCTGCGGCGCGCCCGGGAGGCTGATCCATGCCTCCGTGCCGCCGCCCGGGGCCGGGCGCAGGGTGATCTCGCCGCCGGACTGCTGGACCGTGCGCGCGACGATCGACAGGCCCAGGCCGGAGCCCGGGAGCTGGCGGGCGGACGGGGAGCGCCAGAAGCGTTCGAAGACGTGGGGGAGTTCGTCGGCGGGGATGCCGGGGCCGTGGTCGCGGACGGTCAGTTCGCCCCGGTGCAGCACCACGTCGATCGTGCCGCCGGGCGGGCTGAACTTCACCGCGTTGTCCAGGACGTTGACGACCGCCCGCTCCAGCGCGGCCGGTTCGGCCCGTACGTACCAGGGAGCCAGGTCCGCCGTGACGGTCAGCTCCGGGCCGCGCAGCCGGGCCCGTTGCAGGGCGGTGCGGGTGATGTCGTGCAGGGCGACGACCTGGAGCGGACCGGGCTGCGCGGCGTCCGGGCGGGCCAGCTCCTGGAGGTCGCCGATGAGCGCGGCCAGCTCGGTCATCTGGGCCTTCACCGAGGACATCAGCGCCTTGCGGTCGTCCGGCGGGATCGCCCGGCCGGTTTCGTCGCTGCGGGCGAGGAGTTCGACGTTGGTGCGCAGGGAGGTGAGCGGGGTGCGCAGCTCGTGGCCCGCGTCCGCGATCAGCTGGGCCTGGCGGTCCCGGGAGGTGGCGAGGGAAGCGGTCATCGAGTTGAAGGACCGGGAGAGCCGGGCGATCTCGTCCTCGCCCTCGACGGGGATGCGGACGGTCAGGTCCTCGGTACGGGCGACGTGCTCGACGGCCTCGGTGAGTTCGTCGACGGGACGCAGACCGGAACGGGCGACCCAGAGCCCGGCGGCGCCGGCGCCCACTACGCCGATGCCGGAGACGAGGACGAGGACCCAGGCGAGCGTGGAGAGGGGCTTGTTGATCTCGTTCGTGGGGCGGGCGATGGAGACGCCGAGATCGATTTCGGCGCGCGGCTGCGCCGGCCCGCGGGAGACCGTCACAGTCACCCAGTAGGTGAAGACCCGCATCTTCGTCCCGTGGGCATCGGCCTCGGAGTGAAGCGCACCGCTCTGCTCGTGGTTGACGACGGCGAGGTCGGCTTCGGTCACCGGGAGCGCGGACGTGCCGGGGGCCGTGCAGGCCGTCCCCTGGGAGTCGATGAGCTGGACGGCGAAGCCCGTGTAGGGCCGGGTCGGCTGCTTGCTGATGCCGGTGCAGTGCTGGTAGAGGTCGGCCAGGTATTGGTTGTCCACCTTGGCGGAACGCAGCGTCGCATCCCGTTGGTTCTCCAACTGCTCCCGCGTCACGAACCAGCAGGCAACCGCCACCACCGCCACCGCCACCGCCACCGCCACCGCGACCAGCAGGGCCAGGCGGGAGCGCAGCGGCAGGGCGCGGATGCGGTCCAGGGGCCCCGTCACCCCTCGCCCCCGCCCGCCCGCAGCGCGTACCCCACGCCCCGGACCGTGTGGACCAGGCGCGGTTCGCCGCCGGCCTCCGTCTTGCGGCGCAGGTACATCACGTACACGTCCAGCGAGTTGGAACTCGGCTCGAAGTCGAAGCCCCACACCGCCTTCAGGATCTGCTCGCGGGTCAGCACCTGGCGCGGGTGCGCGAGGAACATCTCCAGGAGGGTGAATTCGGTACGGGTCAGCTCGACGCGCCGGGTGCCGCGCGTGACCTCGCGGGTGGCGAGGTCCATCTTCAGGTCGGCGAAGGACAGCACGTCGTCGTCGGGGACGGGCCCCGCCGCGGCCGCGTACGAGCTGCGGCGCAGCAGGGCCCGGATACGGGCGAAGAGCTCGTCCAGCTCGAAGGGCTTGACCAGGTAGTCGTCGGCGCCCGCGTCGAGTCCGGTGACGCGGTCGCCGACGGTGTCCCGGGCCGTGAGCATCAGGATCGGCGTGGTGGTGCCGGTGGAGCGGATGCGGCGGGCGGCGGTCAGCCCGTCCATGCGCGGCATCTGGATGTCGAGGACGATGAGGTCGGGGGCGTACGACTCCGCCTTGGTGAGGGCGTCGAGACCGTCCACGGCGACCTCCGTGCCGTATCCCTCGAAGGCGAGGCTGCGCTGCAGGGCCTCGCGGACGGCTGGCTCGTCGTCGACGATCAGGATGCGCTGCGGATCGTCTTCGGCGGGGCTCATCGCTGCTTCGTCCTCTTCTCGTTCCGTACGGGGCGGGGGCACGGCCCGCCATTTTCTCAGCCTCGCACGGTCCCGGCGCGGGACAGCCCTTAGGAGCCGTCGCCGGCGCGCAGGGTGTCGAGGTCGGCCTTCAGCGTGTTCACCGGGATCGCGAAGCCGAGGCCGACGCTCCCGGCGCTGGAGGAGCCCGAGCCGGAGGCCGAACTGGCGGAGTACATCGCGGAGTTGATGCCGATGATCTCGCCGTTCATGTTGATCAGCGCACCGCCGGAGTTGCCCGGGTTCAGCGAGGCGTCCGTCTGGATGGCCTTGTACGTGGTGGTGGACTCGCCGGTGTCGCCGTTGAACTGCTGACCGCCGAACTCGAACGGCCACTGCCGCCCGCCGCCCTGCTGGTCCTGGTCCTGGCCGCTGTCGCCGTCCTTGGCGACCGTGACATCGCGGTCGAGCGCGGAGACGATGCCGCTGGTGACGGTGCCGGTCAGGCCCTCGGGCGAGCCGATCGCGACGACCTCGTCCCCGACGGCGACCTTGGAGGAGTCGCCGAGCGTGGCCGTCTTCAGCCCGCTCGCGCCCCGGAGCTTGATGAGCGCGAGGTCCTTGTCGGCGTCGGTGCCGACGACATCGGCGGTGTAGGTCCTGCCGGTGCTCAGCGTGACCTTGAGGGCCGTGGCACCCGCGACGACGTGGTTGTTGGTGACGATCTCGCCGTCGGACGTGATGACCACGCCGGAGCCGGTGGACTGGCCGGCGGTCGAGGTCGCGCCGATCTCGACGATCGTCGGCGAGAGGGCCGCCGCGACACCGGAGACGGTGCCCTTGTTGCTCTGCGAGACGGTGGTGCCGGGCACGATGCCGCTGCCGGTGTTCGCGGTGTCGTGGTCGGTGAGCTGTCCGATCACCGTCGCGGTGCCGCCGCCGACGATCGCCGCCGCGATGGCCACCGCCGCGAGGAGCGCGACCGGCCGGCGGACCCGGCGCCGCGAGGGGGACGGTTCGGGCGCGGGCTGCGGCAGCCCGCCGCCGCGGTAGCCGTCACCGCCGCCGTCCCCCGCACCGCCGGGGTGGCCGCCGGCCGGCCCGGGGGCGGGCCACACGGTGGTCCCGGGGCCCATGGAGACCGGCTCGACGGGCTGGACCGGCTGGTATGACGGCGGCGGCGGGTAGGCCGCGTCGCCGTTGCCGTACGAGGGGTACATCGGGTACTCGCCGCTCGGGCGCTGGCTCTCTGTCATGCCTATGAGAGTGTCCGGCGAAGATGAGAGGAGCGTGAGTACGCCCTGAGAAGCCCGGCAGAAGCGCGTATGCCCGATATAAAGATGACCCGCGCGGCCCTGGGACCCCAGGGCCTGTCTTCGAACTCCCCTCTGCCGCGCGGCCGCCCTCCGGGCGACGAGGGGAGTTTGAAGACAGGCCCTAGCCCTGCGGCCGGGGCGCCGGGGGCTCGCCGCAGCCGCAGGAACGCCGCACCACCAGCGCCGAGGGGAACTGCTTCAGCCGCTCCCGCCGCGAGCCCGAGACCCGCAGCGAGTCGTCGAGCACCAGGTCCACGGCCGCCCGCGCCATCGCCGGGCGGTCCGAGAAGACCGTCGTGAGCGGCGGATCGGTCAGACCGGCTTCCTTCACGTCGTCGAACCCCGCCACCGCCAGCTCGCCCGGTACATCGATCCGCAGCTCGCGCGCGGCCCGCAGCACACCGATGGCCTGGTCGTCCGTCGCACAGAAGATCGCCGGGGGACGGTCGGGGCCCGCGAGGAGCTCCAGGGCCACCCGGTAGGCGTCGTACCGGTTGTACGGGGCCTGGAAGAGCCGGCCCTCGGTCGAGCGGCCCGACTCGTGCATCGCCCGGCGCCAGCCCTCGACGTGGTCCGCGACCGGGTCGCCGACCGCCGGGGTGGACTCCATGCCGCCGAGGCACGCCACGTACGCGTTGCCGTGCTCCAGCAGATGGCGGGTGGCGAGCTGGGCGCCGCCGACGTCGTCCGTGACGACCGCGACGTCGTCGATCGCCTCGGGCCGTTCGTGCAGCAGGACGACCCGGGCGTCCCAGGCCTCTATCTCGGCCGCAGCCCGCTCGCTGGGGCCCTGGCTGACCAGGATCAGCCCGGAGACCCGCATGCCGAGGAAGGCCCGCAGATAGTGGACCTCGCGCTCGTCGCGGTAGTCGGAGTTGCCGACGAGCACCATTTTCCCGCGCTCGGCCGCGGCCTGTTCGACCGCGTGCGCCATCTCCGCGAAGAACGGCTGCCGGGCGTCGGGCACGATCATGCCTATGAGGTCGGTCCGCCGCGAGGCCATGGCCTGGGCGACCCGGTCGGGCCGGTAGCCCAGCTCCTTGATCGCGGCGAGCACCCGCTCGCGCGTGGCCGGGGCGACCGGCCGGGGTCCGTTGTTGATGACGTAACTGACCACTGCGGTCGACGTCCCCGCCAGTCTCGCCACATCGTCCCGCGTCACCTTGGCCACGCGCGGCAGTCTACGCGGATGGAACTACCTCTTGGCAGGCCGGACCGGGCCTTCTTCCGTGACCTCGGCTTCCTCCGGCTGCTCCGAACGGGTGACGGTTTCGGCGGCGGTCTTCGCCGCGGCGGCCTTGGCCTCCTCGGCGGCGGCCCGCTCCACCTTCTCCGGCGCCACGAAGCGGTAGCCCACGTTGCGTACGGTGCCGATGAGCGACTCGTGCTCGGGGCCGAGCTTGGCGCGCAGCCGCCGGACATGGACGTCGACCGTCCGCGTACCGCCGAAGTAGTCGTAGCCCCAGACCTCCTGGAGCAGCTGGGCGCGGGTGAAGACCCGGCCGGGGTGCTGCGCCAGATACTTGAGCAGTTCGAATTCCTTGAAGGTCAGGTCCAGGACCCGGCCCTTCAGTTTCGCGCTGTAGGTCGCCTCGTCGACCGACAGGTCGCCGTTGCGGATCTCCATCGGGGAGTCGTCGGAGGTGATCTGCTGCCGGCCGGTGGCCAGCCGCAGCCGCGCCTCGACCTCGGCGGGGCCCGCCGTGTCGAGCAGCACGTCGTCGATGCCCCAGTCGGCGGTGACGGCCGCGAGGCCGCCCTCCGTGACGACGAGTATCAGCGGACAGCCGGGTCCGGTGGACCGCAGCAGCTGACAGAGCGAGCGGACCTGGGGCAGGTCGCGGCGCCCGTCGATGAGGATGACGTCGGCACCGGGGGTGTCGACGAGAGCGGGGCCTTCGGCGGGTGCCACCCGCACGCTGTGCAGCAGGAGGCCGAGGGCGGGAAGCACCTCCGTCGACGGTTGGAGGGCATTCGTCAGGAGCAGCAGTGAACTCATCGCCGCCCACCTGCCTGGGTCGTCGGTCGATGATCGTGCACGGTTGGCTCGCCCATTACGTCGGTCCTCCTCGTTCCCTGCGAGAGGGGCACTCCCGGGCGGGGCCCGGGGGAGTATGCGGCACTGCTTCGTACGCTGGTTCGTGCGTGTCGTACGACGTTTTGTCATACGGGTTTTACCGGTGCGGCCCCGCGCCCAGGACCGCTGAGCTTGTCGAAACGTCGTCGTAACAACGCGCGGAAAGCACAAAAGGACCCGGGGGCTGCTTTGCCCGGATCCTCTTCACAGGAGAATAGCCCACATGAGTTCTGTGTCCGAGGGGCGAATTCCGAGTTCCTCTGTTCGCTTGATCACGCAGGGGCCGCTGCGGACCACATTGCGGACCGATGACGGGGTGATGATCGAGGCGGTGTACGACCCGTGTACGGCGGATGAAGGCGCCGGCCGCGACGCGGGCGGCCCCGGCACCGCGATCGTCGTCGCGCACGGATTCACCGGTTCGGCCGACCGCCCGGCGGTACGGCGTGCCGTGGGGGTGTTCTCCCAGCGTGCGGCCGTGATCACGTTCTCCTTCCGGGGGCACGGACGGTCCGGAGGGCGGTCCACGGTGGGCGATCTCGAGGTGCTCGACCTGGCGGCCGCGGTGGCCTGGGCGCGGTCGCTCGGGCATCAACGCGTCGTTACGGTCGGGTTCTCGATGGGCGGGTCCGTGGTGCTCCGGCACGGTGCGCTGTATACGGCTCCGGACGAGACGGGCGCGGAGGGTTCGAACGCTCCGGCCGTTGCGGAGCGCAGGGGGCGCACGGAAGCGCACAAGGGGGCGCACGCCGACGCGGTGGTGTCCGTGAGCGCCCCGGCGCGCTGGTACTACCGGGGGACGGCCCCCATGCGGCGCCTGCACTGGATGGTCACCCGGCCCACCGGCCGACTGGTCGGCCGCTACGGCTTCCGCACCCGGATCGTCCCCGGGGCCTGGGACCCGGTCCCGCTCTCCCCGGTCGCCGCCGCAGGCCTGATCGCCCCGGCGCCCCTCCTGATCGTGCACGGCGACCGGGACCCGTACTTCCCGCTCGACCACCCGCGCATGCTGGCCGAAGCGGCGGGCGACGCGGCGGAGCTGTGGCTGGAGCGCGGCATGGGCCACGCCGAGAACGCGGCGGACGAGACCTTGCTCACCCGCATCGCCGACTGGGCGGCGACGCGGTGAACCATGATGGACAGCCGATACCTGAACCGAGACGGGACGAGAGGAGTGCCGCCATGCCTGCGGGAACGATCCGTTACTGGGCGGCCGCCAAGGCCGCAGCCGGGACCGCGGAGGAGCCGTACGCCGCCGGGACGCTCAAGGAGGCGCTCGACGGGGTGCGCGAGCGGCACCCCGGTGAGCTGAGCCGCGTACTGCAAAGGTGTTCGTTCCTCATCGACGGTGACCCCGTCGGGACCCGGAGCCATGAGACCGTACGCCTTGCCGAGGGCGGCACGGTCGAGGTGCTCCCGCCGTTCGCAGGAGGGTGAACCGCAGAACATGAGCAGCAGCGATCAGCAGCAGCCGTACCCGCAGCAGCCGCAGTACCCGTACGGCCAGGAGCCCCAGCCGTATCCGGACGCGCGGCAGTACGCCTACGGGCAGGAGCCCCAGCAGTACGCGTACGGCCAGGAGCCGCAGCAGCCCTACGGCGACCCCGCGTACGGGCAGGACCCGCGGCAGCAGCCCCACGGCGACCCCGCGTACGGGCAGCAGGCGCCCTACGCGGGTGACGCGGCGCCGTACGGGGCCCCGGGCGCCCCGGGAGCCCACGACCCCTACCAGGGCGTCACACAGACGTGGGAGGGCCAGACCTGGGACACCCAGTACCAGCCGGTCGTCCGGCCTGCCGCGCAGCCCGCACCCCAGCAGGCGCCGCCGGCGAGGACCCCGTCCGGCTCGTACCCCCTGCCCCCGGAGGTCCGGGCCGAGCCCGCCGCCTCCGAACCCGCCCCGGCGCCCGCCGCCGCGGCCGACGACGGCTACAGCGCGCCCACCACGCTGGGCAACGCCCGCATCACCGACGCCCAGCGCGCCCGCGCCGAGGGCCGGTCGCCGATCATCGCGCCCGGGATGCAGCCCGCCGCGATCACCGCGGGGCTCGGGCTGCTGCTCGCGCTCGGCGCGGCCGCCGGACCGTACGCCCTGGCCGTCCCGCTGGTCCTGCTCCAGGCGGTGACGGCGGCCGGCTGGTTCCGGCTCAACGGCATGTGGCCGGCCCGCCAGGGCATCGCGCTCGCCTTCGCCGGCGGCCTGGTGGCCGACATCGCCCTGCTGGCGGCGGGCCGGGAGAACGGCCCCGCCGCGATCCTCGGCACCCTCGGCGTCTGGGTGCTGCTCACCGTCGTCCTCCAGCTGCGCAGCCGGGCGGGCGCCGACGAGCGGATGCAGGGGCTGATGGCCACGGTCGCCTCGGCCGCCCTCGCGGTCCTCGCCGCCGGGCACCTCGCGGCCGTCCCGGACGCCGTGACCGTCGGCGCGGTCGCCGTCGCGTTCGCCGTGCCCGTACGGGCGCTGCCGCTGCCGGGACCCGCGTCGGTCGTGGCGGCGCTGGTCGTCGCGGCGGGTGCGGGCGCCGCCGCCGGCACCCTCACCGACCTGGGCGCGAAGGGCGCGCTGCTCGGCCTCGCCGCCGGGGTGTGCGCGCTGATCGGCCTGCGGGTGGCCAGCTATGACTACCCGTCACGCTTTGTGCACATGACCGCGGGGGTGGCCCTGCCGCTCACCGCTGCCGCGCCCGCCGTCTATCTGATCGGCCGGGTGCTCGCGTAACCGGCGGCCGTGGCCCGGCACATGACACAGGCACAGGGAAGCCCTCCGCGGGGAACCGTCGGGGGGCTTCCGCTCGTCGATCACCCGGGGCGTGACGTGCGGCCGCAGTAGGCTCACGGGCGCCAGGGGTCCGGACGGACGCGGGGCGGGGGAGGACAGGCATGCGTGCACTGCGAATACTGCTGGTCGTCGTGGTGGTTCTGGCCGGTGTGTTCATCGTGGTGGACCGCGCGGCGGTGTATTTCGCGGAGTCGCAGGCGGAGGACCGGGTGGCGGTCCCGGGGGCGCGGATCAGCTCCACCGAGGTCTCCATCAAGGGCTTCCCGTTCCTGACCCAGCTCGCCGGATCGGAGCTCGACGAGGTCGACGTGAAGATCACCGGCCTGGAGACGAGCGCCGCCGGCCGCACGCTGCGGATCAGCCGGATGAACGCCGAGCTGCGCCGGGTGCATCTGTCCGACGGCTTCTCCGGCGCCACCGCCGCCCGCGCCACGGGGACGGCCGTCATCTCCTACGAGGACCTGACCAAGGCGGCCAGCGAGGACGTCGTCGTGGAGTACGGCGGCAAGAACAAGGTGAAGGTGACCGGCGCGGTCAACATCCTGGGCCGCACGATCTCGCGCAGCGTCCTGTCCACCGTCACCCTGGTCGACGGCCACACCGTCCGTGTGCACGCGGACAAGGTGCCGGGTGAGGGCATCCCCGGCCTGGAGAAGCTGGTCCGCGAGAAGACCGACTTCGAGCGCGAGGTCGGCGGGCTGCCGAACGGCCTGAAGCTGGAGCGGATCCAGCCGACCGAGGCGGGCCTGGAGATCTCGGTGACGGGCACCGACGTACGCCTCGACGGCTAGTCCCGTACGGACGGCCCCGGCCGGCCGGATAACCGGGACCGCGGCCGGGTAGGGGGTCCTGGTGGCTGCGGAGGGCCCCGCTCCGGTCCGTCACCCACATGCTGAGACGGTCGCGTCCGCTCCGCAGATGCCCGACCGGCCCCGCGCCCCCGGGAGCTGCCCCGGAGCCGCCGCACCCTCTCTCGCATCCCACATCGCGGACGATCGTGTCTCAGAATACGACACAACGGTGACATGTCCGCCCGGACGTCCCTACGATCGACCCATGCAGTGCTCTATTAGCGGCCTTCCCCAGGGTGGCCGGGCGGACCTCACGAAGCGGCGGGCAGTGGACCTGTGCCGCGTCGCCGCCATGCTCTGTCGCACTGTCTGAGCGGGATACGCCGACCTCCCGCCTTCCAGGCCCCTCGACCGCTCGTCGGGGCCGCCCGCCTGTCGCCGTACCCGCGCCCCGGCGCCCCGTACATCCGCGACACGCGGCCTCTCGCACCACTCGCACCATCTCGCCGCAGACTGCCCCGGAGGAGAACACAATGAGCCGCGCAGACGTCCTGGTAGACGCCGACTGGGTCGAGGCCCACATCGAAGACCCGCAGGTCGCCATCGTCGAGGTCGACGAGGACACCTCCGCGTACGAGAAGAACCACATCAAGAACGCGATCCGGATCGACTGGACCAAGGACCTCCAGGACCCGGTCCGCCGCGACTTCATCGACCAGGCCGGTTTCGAGAAGCTGCTGTCCGAGAAGGGCATCGGCAACGACACCACGGTGGTCCTGTACGGCGGCAACAACAACTGGTTCGCGTCCTACGCGTTCTGGTACTTCAAGCTCTACGGCCACCAGGACGTCCGCCTGCTCGACGGCGGCCGCAAGAAGTGGGAGCTCGACTCGCGCGACCTGGTCGACGGCGACCAGGTCCCGTCCCGCCCGGCCACCCAGTACAAGGCCAAGCCGCAGGACGAGTCGATCCGCGCCTACCGCGACGACGTCGTGAAGGCCATCGGCACCCAGAACCTGGTCGACGTGCGCTCGCCCGACGAGTTCAGCGGCAAGCTGCTCGCCCCGGCCCACCTCCCGCAGGAGCAGTCGCAGCGTCCGGGCCACGTGCCGAGCGCCCGCAACATCCCGTGGTCGAAGAACGCCAACGACGACGGCACCTTCAAGTCCGACGAAGAGCTCAAGGCGCTCTACGAGGACGAGCAGGTCGACCTGTCGAAGGACACCATCGCCTACTGCCGCATCGGCGAGCGCTCCGCGCTCACCTGGTTCGTGCTGCACCAGCTGCTCGGCCAGGAGAACGTCAAGAACTACGACGGCTCGTGGACCGAGTACGGCTCCCTCGTGGGCGTGCCGATCGAGCTCGGCGCCAACAAGTAACTCCGCACCACCCGGACCAGCACGACCCCCGACCAGAAGGACAGAACGCCATGTGTGGAGCAAAGGCCGGCGGCCCCGACGCTTCGACGATCAAGCCCGGTGAGACCACCATCCAGGGCAGCGTGACCCGTGACGGCGAGCCCGTCACCGGCTACGTCCGCCTGCTGGACTCGACCGGTGAGTTCACCGCCGAGGTCCCGACCTCGGCGACCGGACAGTTCCGCTTCTACGCGGCCGAGGGCACCTGGACGCTCCGCGCACTGGTCCCCGGCGGCAGCGCCGACCGCACGGTCGTGGCCCGCACCGGCGGTCTGTCCGAGGTGGCCATCGCGGTCTAGCACCACCGTCGCGGCGCAGCCGACGACCGGCCGAAGGGCCGTACCCCTGGGGGTTGGACGCTTCCAGAGACGGGGTACGGCCCTTCGAGCCGTCCGGGCGCCGGGCGGCCGGATCGGGCCTACGCTGGACTCATGTACCGCCGACGCCGGCGCGCCTACTTCCTGATGATGGGCGGGTGCCTCGTCCTCTTCGTGTCGGCCTGGGCCTTCGTGAGGCTCTGGTCGATGCCGGCCGCCATCGCGATGTGCGTGATCGCGATGGTGATTCCGCCCGTCGCGGCGATGACGGCCAACCGGAAGGGCCCGGAGGACCGCTGGTGGGACGATCCCGCGCCGCCGCCACCGCCCGACGAACGGCGCAAGGAGCCGCCCAAGGGCGGCGCCGGCCCCACCGGCGATCCGGAGTCGGACGCCTGGTGGGACGAGCTGGACGGCAGGAAGCGCCGCCCGTGAAGAACGCGCCGCCCGTGAAGGAAGCGCCTCAGTAGACGAGCGCCTGGACGCCGTCCGCCATGATCTCGCTGACGAAGACCTGGGCCCCCGCGATCCGTACACCCTCCAGGACGTCCTGTTCGGTGATGTCGCGCCGGGCCGCGCACTGCGTGCACAGTGTGATCCGGCCGCCCGCCTGAATGGACTCGATCAGGTCCGGCAGCGGCGCGGAGTGCGGGAGTTCGAACTCGGCCGCACGCCCCGGCAGCGCGAACCAGGCGGACTCCCCGGTCAGCCAGAGCGAGACCTCCACCCCGCTGGCGACGGCGACCGCCGCCACGGTGAACGCCTGGGAGCAGCGCTCGGCGGAGTCGGCACCTGCGGTCACCTTGATCACGAGCTTCTTCGGCATGGGCAGCACTGTAATCCCGGCGCCCCGCCGCAAACCCCGGACCGGCGGGGCCGCTGCCCACCCATTAGGCTGGGAACCGGCCCCGTACTGCCGTCATACCGCTCGTTCAAGGAGCTCCCGTGCTTGAGGCATTCTTCTCCGCCCTGCTGGTCCTCGTCTGTGTCGGCGTTCTCGCCTTCGCCGGTGTGACCGTGAAGAAGCTGTACCAGGGCCAGCGCTGATCCCGGCCTCCCCACCGTTCCCGGCGTCCCCGCCTCCCGCCTCACAGATCGACTGAGCCGCTCATGATCGAGATTCCGTCCGACCTTCACCCGGACCTCGTCCCGCTGGCCTTCCTCCTGGGCAACTGGGCGGGCGCGGGCGTGTCCGACTTCCCCGGTGCCGAGAAGTGCAACTTCGGCCAGGAGGTCACCTTCAGCCACGACGGCCGGGACTTCCTGGAGTACGTCTCGCACTCCTGGATCCTCGACGCCGACGGCAACAAGGTGGGCCCGCTGGAGTCCGAGACCGGGTACTGGCGCATCGACAAGGACCGCAAGGTCGAGGTCGTCATGGCCCGCGACCAGGGCGTCATCGAGATCTGGTACGGCGAGCTGGCCGACCAGAAGCCGCAGATCGACCTGGTCACCGACGCGGTGGCCCGGACGGCGGCCTCCGGCCCGTACAGCGGGGGCAAGCGGCTCTACGGCTATGTGAAGAGCGACCTCATGTGGGTCGGCGAGAAGGCCACCCCCGAGGTCGAGCTGCGGCCGTACATGTCGGCGCACCTGAAGAAGGTCGTCACCCCGGAAGAGGTCGAGGCCATGGCGAAGAGCCTCGGCGACGACCTGCCGGACGACGGCATCGCGTTCTTCAAGTAGTCCCGGCAGCCCGGCCTCGGCCGGCGAGCGGTCCGGCTTCGAGCAGTCCGGGGAACCCGGTCCCGCCCGGTCCTACACTGGAGCCTGTGGTGAGCACCGACTGGAAGGCCGATCTTCGGCAGCGTGGTTACCGGCTGACGCCGCAGCGTCAGCTCGTCCTGGAGGCCGTCGACACGCTGGAGCACGCGACGCCCGACGACATCCTGTCCGAGGTGCGCCGGACCGCGTCCGGGGTGAACATCTCGACGGTCTACCGGACCCTGGAGCTCCTGGAGGAGCTGGAGCTGGTCAGCCACGCCCATCTGGGCCACGGCGCCCCGACGTACCACCTGGCCGACCGGCACCACCACATCCACCTGGTCTGCCGGGACTGCACGAACGTGATCGAGGCCGACGTCGGGGTCGTCGCCGAGTTCACCGAGAAGCTGCGCGAGACGTTCGGCTTCGAGACGGATATGAAGCACTTCGCGATCTTCGGCCGCTGCGCCGACTGCACGGCGAAGGCGGCGGGGACCAAGGGGACCACGGGGACTGCGGCGGGTACGTCCTAGCGGTCACGTCTGCGATCGGGAAATCGAGTCGTACGCTGGTCGCATGAAGAGCCCCCTGCTGTCCCTGCCCGGCGCCGTCCCCGCCGAGGGCCGCGACGAAGGCGTCGCCGCGCACTACGGCGACCTGTTCCGCGAGCAGCGTGCCCTCGCCGACGGTTCCGGTCTCGTCGATCTGTCGCACCGAGGCGTCGTCACCGTCACCGGCGGCGACCGGCTGGCCTGGCTGCACCTCCTGATCACCCAGCACGTCAGCGAACTCGCCCCGAACCAGGCCACCGAGGCCCTGATCCTCACCGCGAACGGGCACATCGAGCACGCCCTGTACCTCGTCGACGACGGCGAGACGGTGTGGATGCACGTCGAGCCGGAGACCCAGAGCAAGCTGATCGCCTATCTGGAGTCGATGAAGTTCTTCTACCGGGTCGAGGTCGCCGACCGCACCGATGAGTTCGCCGTCGTGCATCTGCCGGCCGGCTCCATCGCCCCGGTGCCGGACGGGACCGCCGTACGGGAGACCCCGTACGGCCGCGACCTGTTCCTGCCCCGGGCCTCTCTGGAGGAGTACGCGGCGCAGAACGGGCCGGCCGTCGGGGTGCTGGCCCACGAGGCGCTGCGCGTCGAGGGCCAGCGGCCGCGCCTCGGCTTCGAGACCGACCACCGCACCATTCCGCACGAGCTGGGCTGGATCGGCACCGCCGTCCACCTCCAGAAGGGCTGCTACCGGGGCCAGGAGACCGTGGCCCGGGTGCAGAACCTCGGCAAGCCGCCCCGCCGCCTGGTCTTCCTGCACCTGGACGGCAGCGAGGTGCTGCTGCCCGGCCACGGCACCCCGGTCCGGCTCGCCGCGGACGGCGCCGAGGGGCGCCAGCTGGGCTTCATCACCAGTTCCGCCCGCCACCACGAGCTGGGCCCGATCGCCCTGGCGCTGGTGAAGCGGAACGTGGCGGTGGACGCGGAGCTGCTGGCCGGGGACACGGCGGCGGCCCAGGAGACGGTCGTCGAGCCGTAGCGGGTCCCGCCCGGATCAGACGTCGATGACGAGGGTGAACGGGCCGTGGTTCGTGAGCGAGACGCGCATGTCCGCACCGAACCGGCCCGTCTCCACGCGCGCGCCCAGCGCCCGCAGCCGCGCCACGACCTCGTCGACCAGGGGCTCCGCGACCTCACCGGGCGCGGCGGCGTTCCACGTGGGTCTGCGGCCCTTCCGGGCGTCCCCGTAGAGAGTGAACTGCGAAATCACCAGAAGCGGTGCATTCACGTCGGAGCAGGACTTCTCGCCCTCCAGAATGCGGACCGACCAGAGCTTGCGGGCCAGCTGCGCCGCCTTCTCCGGGGTGTCCTCGTGGGTGACTCCCACCAGCACACACAGTCCCTCGCCGACTATTTCGCCGACCACGGAGGAACCGCCGTTCCCGTCCCCCGCGTCGGCCACCGTGACGGCCGCGCCGTCCACCCTCTGTACCACTGCACGCATACAGACCAACCTATCTTGGGCTGAACGGGTACAGAGCAACTCCATGGAGACCCTCGGAGTGGCACCATGCACGGGAGGCGGTGTGCCGACGCACCGGTCGAGGGGATGGACACAAGCATGAGCACGCATGGAACCGGGCAGTCCCCGGGCGCAGTGCCGGTCGCGCGCCCCGGCGTCGACAGCAGTGCCGGTACGAGTACGAGTACGAGCACCATGCGCCCACCCGTGCAGCGGACCGGACAGGACGGCGAGGACGGTCCCGACGGGCCCGCCCGGCCCGACCTGGGCACGCTGCGCCTGCCCGAGCTGCGCACCCTGCGCCGGGACTCGCAGCGCGACGAGGCCGACCTCAGCTATGTGCGGCGGCTCGTGCAGGGCCGGATCGACATCCTGCGCGCCGAGCTGGCGCGGCGCCGCGACCCGGAGTCCCCGGTGGTGGACCGGCTCTCGGAGATCCTCGCCGACGCGCCGTCGCTGCACCGCTCCTCCGCCCGGCACGTCACGCTGAGCACGCCGCGCAGCGACGAGTACCGCCGGCTGGCGGCCGAGACGCTGGCCGAGGTCGAGCTCTCCGACCTCGACGCCCGGACGGACGAAGAGCTGCACACCGCGATGGGGCGCCTGGTCCGCTACGAGCAGCAGGTCTCCCGCCGCCGGCACCGCCTCCAGCGGACGGCCGACGATTGCAGCGCGGAGATCGCCCGCAGGTACCGTGACGGGGAAGCACAAGTAGACGACCTGCTCGCCTGAGGCAATCCTCAGGGGCTGGCGTCGAACTGCCGTCCGCCGCGCGACGCCAGTTCGTCGACAGGCCCTGGGGGGCGGGTCCCGCCCGTCCCCGGAAGGCCACCATGACCTCCAGCGCCGCCCCGTCCGCCATATCCGACCCGGCCCCCGGCCTGCCCGTGCTGGCCGAGGTCGTCCGGTCCGGTTTCACCGAGGGCCACCACCGGGGCTCGCTGGTCGTGCTGGCCGCCGACGGCAGCGTGGAGCTGGCCCTGGGCGAGCCGGCGGCGCCGGTCTTCCCGCGCTCCTCCAACAAGCCGATGCAGGCGGCCGCCGTGCTGCGGGCCGGTCTCGACCTGTCGGGTGAGCGGCTGGCGCTGGCCGCCGCGAGCCACTCCGGCGAGGGCTTCCACCTCGATCTCGTACGCAGGATGCTCGGCGAGCACGGACTGTCGCCCGACGATCTGCAGACCCCGGCCGATCTGCCGCTGGACCCGGTGGAGGCGGAGACGTATCTCGCCGCCGGGGGCGTGCGGGAGCGGATCACGATGAACTGCTCGGGCAAGCACGCGGCGATGCTCGCGGTCTGTGTGCGCAACGGCTGGGACCCGGCCACCTATCTCGACCCGGCGCACCCGCTCCAGCAGCTGGTCCACCGGGTCGTCGAGGAGGCGGCGGGCGAGCCGGTCGCGGCGGTCGGCACGGACGGCTGCGGGGCGCCGCTGATGGCGATCTCGCTGGTGGGCCTGGCGCGCGCGTTCCGTACGTTCGTCACGGCGGAGCAGGGCAGCGCCGAGCGCCGGGTGGCGGACGCGATGCGCGCGCATCCCGAGTACGTGGCGGGGACGCGGCGCCCCGACACCTGGCTGATGCGCGAGGTGCCCGGCACGCTGTCCAAGATGGGCGCGGAGGCGGTCCAGGCGGTGGCGCTGGCGGACGGCCGGGCCCTGGCCTTCAAGATCGACGACGGCTCGACGCGGGCGCTCGGCCCGGTCCTGGCCCGCGCGCTGGGGCTGCTGGGCGTCGACGAGCCGGTGGTGGCGCGGATCGGCCGGGCGCCGCTGCTGGGCGGGAGCGCGGAGGTCGGCGAGATCCGGGCGGCGTTCTGACCGGCGCGGCGACCGCCCGCACGCCCGTGAGAGCACCCGGGAAAACCGGGCGACAACCGTATCCTCCCTGCCTAGCGTGGAGCGTATGACCAGCCTCGATGTCCGTACCGTCGCCGAATCCGAGCTCCACGACTGGCTCCGCGCCCTGAACACCGGTTTCCTGCGGGCGCCGACGCCGTCGGACGAGGAGGTGGCGGGCCGGCTGCCGTATCTGGACCTGGCGCGTGTGCAGGGGGTGTTCGACGCGGGGCGGTGCGTGGCGACGTTCCGTTCGTTCGCGCAGGAGCTGACGGTCGTCGGCGGCGCCACGATCCCCACGGACGCGGTCACCAACGTGACGGTCTCGCCCACCCACCGCCGGCGCGGGCTGCTCTCGCGGATGATGGCCACGGACCTGGCGGCGGCCAAGGAGCGCGGCGACGTGGCCGCCACGCTGATCGCGGCGGAGTACCCGATCTACGGGCGGTACGGCTTCGGCCCGGCGGCCTGGACCACGGAGTGGGAGATCGACGTCCCGCGCGCGGGCCTGGACCCGCACCGGCCGGTCCCTTCGGCCGAGGACGGCGGCCGGATCGACCTGGTGGACGCCGCGGAGGTACGCAAGCTGGGCCCGGCGCTCCACGACCGGCTGCGCGCCCGGCAGCACGGGGCGGTGAGCCGCGGCCAACGCTGGTGGGACCTCACCACCGGCGAGGTGGCCTTCCCGAACGACCACTGGACCGAGCCCTTCTACGCAGTCCACCGCAGCGCCGACGGCACTGTGGACGGGATGCTCGTCTACCGCGCCGACGACCACTGGGGCGACGCCAAGCAGCCGCTGAACCGGGCGACGGTCCGCAGCCTGATCGCGGTGA
Organism: Streptomyces sp. ITFR-16; assembly: GCF_031844705.1. Taxonomy (NCBI): domain Bacteria; kingdom Bacillati; phylum Actinomycetota; class Actinomycetes; order Kitasatosporales; family Streptomycetaceae; genus Streptomyces; species Streptomyces sp. ITFR-16. The sequence continues at coordinate 3,635,466 of NZ_CP134609.1, read as the reverse complement.
CCCCGGCAGCGGAGCGGGCACTGTGGCACTTCCTGTGCTCGGTCGACTGGATCACCACGATCCGCACCGGCCACCGCGCCCCCGACGACCTGCTCCCCCTGCTCCTCCCGGACCCGCGCGCGGCCCGCGTGGTGACCCAGGCGGACTTCCTGTGGGTCCGTGTCCTGGACGTCGTCCGGGCCCTGGAGGCCCGCACCTACGCGGTCCCCGGCTCCCTGGTCCTGGACATCCACGACCGGGCGGGCCTGGCGTCGGGCCGCTTCCACCTGGACGCCACCCCGGACGGCGCCACCTGCACCCCCACGACCCGCTCGCCCGATCTCGCCCTGGACATCAGGGAGCTGGGCACGCTCTACCTCGGCGACGAGCCGGCGAGCCGGCTGGCCGCCCTGGACCGCGTCGAGGAACTGACCCCGGGCGCGGCAGAGTCGGCGGACGCGGTGTTCCGGGCGGGACGCAGGGCCTGGTGCCCGGATGTGTTCTGAGGGGGCGTGGCCGAGGGCGCGTGAGTGTTTCGGCGGTCAGTCGTCGCCCGGGACGAGGAGCAGGGCCAGGATCAGGGCACCGGCGCAGACGCAGTTGTGGCTGCCCGCCTTCAGGCCGAACGACAGCAGAGTGAAGCCCACCGCCCCCATCAGCCCGTACTTCCACTGCACGAGCTGCTCGATCCCCAGCGCGACGAATGGCATGACGATCACTCCTCCGGTGGTGAAGGGGCGTCGGTGCTCGCACTCCGTTGTGCCGAGAGGGACGCTGCCTGTCTGCTCCTAACAACCGATCAACTTCTTCGATTTGACTGGTTGGCTTGACTGTAGGTTTCCCTACGGATGAGTAGTCGTAAACTTGTATGGTTGCATGGGGTGGGCTAAGTGCAGTGAAGATTATGTGATTTACCTGGTTGCCTACTCCAAAGTCAGCTGTATGGCGACAAGTTGTATGGTTGTCATGTGACGAATAGTGAGCATGGCTCGCCCGATGGTGACTTCGCCTACCAGCGCGTCGCGGACGAGCTGCGCAAGGACATCAACCGCGAGGAGTGGGGTCCCGGCGACCGCCTCCCGACGCGGGCCCGGCTCGCCGACCGCTTCGGCGTCTCTCTCGCCACGATCAACGAGGCGCTGAAGAGGCTGCGCAGGGACGGACTCATCGTCACCCGGCAGGGCAGCGGGACCTTTGTGCGGGGAGGCACGCAGGACGGCCCGCTCGGGCCCCGGGGCACGGGCTCCGCCGAGGGCGAGGGCGAGGGGGCGGGCGGCGACGCCGACGACACCTGGGCGGTGGAGTCGGAGGGTGTCACGCCGGTGATGCTCAAGCCCTATCTGGCCGAGGCGTTCGAAGCACCCGAAGTGACCCTCGACGTCTTCTCGATGACCACGGAGTCCCTGGCCAAGCGGGTGTCGGACCTCAAGGACGGGATCCTGGAGGGCAGGATCCCGCCGCCCCGCAGCATCAAGGCCCGGCTGATGCTGCCGGACTGCGACGCACCAGGTCTGGCGATACCCCGCCGGATCGACGGCGTCGACGAACCCCGGGTCCGCCGGCGGCTCAAGGCGATCCTGCAGAGCCACGCGACGATGCTCAGGGAAGCGCTGTTCGAACTGCGGCGCTGCAGCCCTCCACCGGAAGTCGAGGTGGAGGTGCGAGTGGTGCCGTTCGCGCCCCAGGTGAAGCTGTACATTCTGAACCGCCGACTGGCACTGCAGGGCTTCTACGTACCGGACGTGGGCACCATCCAGCTCCCGCCGGACGGAGAGGAAGTCGGGATCTACGACGCGTACGGCACGGGAGCCACCCTCTTCCCGTACCGGGCCTCGGCGGACAGGGCCGAGGCGGGACGCGGTGTCGTGCAGCAGTGCCAGGCGTTCTTCGACTCGAACTGGAAGTACCTGGCCACGAGGGTGGATCTCTGATCGTGTTGTATCCGGTGACGGCCCCCGCACATCCCGAATCCGCAGCCGTCCGGCGTGCGGTGGACCTGCTCGCGCGTGCGCGGTGCCTCGTGTGGGACTTCGACGGGCCCATGGCCCAGCTCTTCGTCGGCGAGGACGGGGCGGGGGAGAACGAGGCTCCCCTGATCGCCGAGGAACTGCTCGGCATTGCGGCGCAGCACGGTCCCGTACCGGTGGAGGCGCGCGACAGCCCCGATCCGCACGCCGTGTTCAGGCTGTACGCGCACCGGGCGAGTGCACCTGGCGCCTCGGACCGACTGCGGGCCGCCGTGGCGGAGATGCGTCACGCGCTGACCGCCCGCGAGCTGAAGGCCGCTGAGCACGCGACGCCGACCCCCGGCGCGGATCGCCTGATCAGGGCCTGGCACGGACGGGGCCGCGGGCTCGCCGTCGCCTCCAACAACCACGCGGACGCGGTGCGCAGATACCTGGAACGCGCCTCGCTGGAGCGGTACTTCGCGGGCCGGCCCGTGATCGGGCGGTGCGATGCGGAGGTACGGCGCATGAAGCCGGACCCGTGGGCCCTGAACGAGGTCGTCACCGGTACGGGGACCGACGTCACCGGCCATGTGCTGATCGGTGACTCCCTGGCCGACCTCGGTGCGGCGGACGCGGCCGGCATGCCGTTCATCGGCTATCACCGGGAGCCGTGGGGGCGGAAGACCCTGACGGACGCCGGTGCCTGGCCCGTGGTGGACTCCATCGAAGCCCTGGCCGACGAGGTCGAGGCGTCGGCGTCCGGTCCGGCCTGAGGCCGGCCGCGTCCCCTCACCCGGCGCGTCACCGCGCACGCCCTCCGCATCCCTAGGATGGCCGCCTGGGGAAGGCGGGTTCAGGTGGCGCGGGACAACGGTTCGCCGGGGGGGGGGGTACGGGCCTGCCGGCCAGTATCGAGGCCGCGTGGGGGCTGCGGGCGCGGTCGGCCAAGGGGCCCAGGCCCGGGCTGAGTCTGGAGCGGATCGTGGACGCCGCCGTGGCGGTGGCCGCGGCCGAGGGGCTCGGCGCGGTGTCGATGGGGCGGGTGGCCAAGGACCTCGGGGCGTCGACCATGTCCCTCTACCGGTATGTGGCCGCCAAGGACGAGCTCTTCGTGCTGATGCGGGAGGCGGCCATGGGGCCGCCGCCCCCGCCGGCCGCCCTGGCGGACGGGGCCGGCTGGCGCGAGGCGCTCGGGGAGTGGGCCTGGGCGCAGCGGCGGGTGCTGCACCGCCATCTGTGGATGCTCCGCATCCCCCTCGCCGGGCCACCCGTGAGTCCGAACTCCGTCGCGTGGTGGGAGCAGGGCCTCCAGGCACTCGAAGGCGCCGGTCTCGACCCGGGGGAGCAGGTCTCCGTCATCCTTCTGGTCAGCGGTTTCGTCCGCAACGAGGCACTGGTGACCGGCGACATCGACGCGGCGGTCGCGGCACGCGGCATCCCGGTCCAGCAGGTCATGGAGGGCTACGCCCATACGCTGAGCCGGCTGGTCGACCCCGTGCGCCACCCCACGCTCTCCCGGCTCGTGGCCCATGAGCCGGTGTGGTCGGCGGACGCGCCCGAGCACGAGTTCCGGTTCGGTCTGGAACGGGTGCTGGACGGGATCGACGCGCTGATCCGGGCGCGGGGGCAGATCGGCGGGACGGAGCGGGCTTCCGGCGGAGCGCTCAAGTCCGGTTGAGATCATGGGCGTACGCTTCATGGTCATGAGCGCAGAGAAGGCCAGGTCCGGCGGGTCGGCGGACGAGGAGGCGGCCCGTGGGCCGCACGCGCCGATGAGCCTGCGGGAGCGGAAGAAACAGCTGACCTATCAGGCGGTCTCCGACGCGGCGATCGCCCTCTTCCTGGAGCGCGGCTTCGACAAGGTGTCGGTGGCCGAGATCGCGGCCGCGGCGGACATCTCCAAGCCGACGCTGTTCCGGTACTTCCCGGCCAAGGAGGACCTGGCCCTGCACCGGTTCGCCGACCACGAGGACGAGGCCGCCCGGGTCGTCGCCGGCCGCGCCGAGGGCACATCCCCGCTGGACGCGCTGCGGCGCCACTTCCTGACCGGTCTGGAGCGGCGCGACCCGGTCACCGGGCTGTGCGACGTGCCGGAGGTACTGGCCTTCCACCGGCTGCTGTACGGGACCCCGTCCCTGGTCGCGCGCCTCTACGCGTACCAGAGCCGTTCCGAGGACGCGCTCGCCCGCGCCCTCGGCGGCCGGGCCCCCGACCGGCTGGCGGCGGGCCAGATCGTCGCGGTCCTGCGCATCCTCGCCCTGGACAACTGGCGGCGGATCAGCGAGGGCAGCAGCGCGGACCAGGTGTACGGGGACGCGGTCGCGGCGGCCGAACTCGGCTTCGTACAGCTGCGGTCGGGTCTTGAGGGCGGCGACGGCGGCGGCCGGTAGGGCTGCGGGCACCCCGGTGGACAGGAGCCGGGGCCGCCTTCGGGGTGCGGCCCCGGGGTCCCTTCAGTCCGCGGCCGGGATGTCCAGCGCCGTTCCGTACAGCCGGGAGACGCGGAGTCTGATCACCACGCGCCGGTCCGCGACGACCTGGGCCAGGAAGGCCGCCGTGTCGGCCGGGTCCGCGAACCCCGGGGTCAGCGACAGCAGTTCCCGGCCCACCGCGTCCCCCGCGACCGCCGCCGGCTCCGACACCTCCGCCTCCCCCTCGGCGACCGCGAACGAGAACACGTCCGGTCCGTTCACATGCAGCGCGGCCCGCGGATCGGCGCGCAACTGGCGCGGCTTGAGGCGGTCGGCCGTGCTGGAGACGCGGACCACGCGCTCCTCGGCGTCCCAGGAGTAGGTCACCGTCGTCAGATGCGGATGCCCGGTGCCGCGCACGCTCGCCAGGACCCCGAACTGCTGCTCCGCGAGCAGCCGGGACAGTTCGGCGTCGGTGAGCACGCGCGGGGCGGGGCCGGTGCCGGGGGTGGGTCGCGTACTCATGGCGGTTCTCCAGGTGGTGGGTTCTCGGTGGTCCGGCGGTGGGGCCAGGACGGTGGGGCCGGGCAGTGAAGAAGGGTGGTGGGGCCGGGCGGTGGTCAGGGGGCCGGCGCGGCCTTCGCGGCCTTCGCGCGGCCCGGGCGGGCGAGCACCAGGAGGGCGACGAGGAACGCCGCCACGAGCAGGCCGGTGCCGACCGCGAAGGCCAGGTGGTAGCCGCCCGTCAGCGCCTCGGCCCGGCCGTGGCCCCCGGCGAGCAGGGTCTCGGTGCGGGAGGCCGCCAGCGTCGACAGGACGGCGACGCCGAGGGCCATCCCGATCTGCTGGGTCGTGTTGAACAGGCCGGAGGCGAGACCGGCGTCCCGCTCGCCCGCCCCCGACATCCCGAGCGTGGTCAGCGCGGGGAGCGCGAGGCCGAAGCCGGCGGCCAGCAGCATCACCGGAAGAAGATCCGTGGCGTAGTGCGCGTGGACCGGCACCCGGGTGAGCAGGCCCAGCAGGCTCATCAGCAGGACCAGCCCGAGCAGCAGCACGTTCCGCTCACCGAACCGCGTGCTCAGCCGGGCGGAGATCCCGAGCGAGACCGCGCCGATCACGGTGGCGGCGGGCAGCATCGCGATCCCGGTGGCGGTGGCACCGTAGGCGAGCACCTGCTGCAGATACAGCGCCACGAGGATCTGGAACGAGAACAGCGCGGCCACCATGAGGAGTTGGATCAGATTCGCGCCCGCCACACTGCGCGAGCGCAGGATCCGCAGCGGCAGGAGCGGGGCGGCGGCCGTGGCCTGCCGTACGACGAACAGGGCGAGCAGGACCAGTGCGAGGGCGCCTGGGCCGAGCGTGTGGAGCGACACCCAGCCGTACGACTCGACCTCGACGACGGAGTAGATGCCCACCATCAGCCCCGAGGTGACCAGGAGCGCGCCCGTCGCGTCGGCGCCGCCCGCGAGGCCGGGCCCCCGGTCCGAGGGCAGGACGCGCATGGCGACGAGCAGGGCCGCGAGCCCGATCGGCAGATTGATGAAGAAGATCCAGTGCCAGCCGAGGGCGTCGGTGAGCAGCCCGCCGAGCACCTGGCCGATCGAGGCCCCCGCCGCGCCGGTGAAGCTGAACACGGCTATGGCCCGGGCCCGTTCGCGGCTCTCGGTGAAGAGGGTGACCAGGATGCCCAGGCCGACGGCGGACGCCATGGCGCTGCCTGCGCCCTGGAGGAAGCGTGCGGCGATCAGCAGCGCAGGGGCCCCGGCCGCGCCCGCCAGCAGCGAGGCGGCGGTGAAGACGGCGGTGCCGGTCAGGAACATCCGCTTGCGGCCGATGAGGTCACCGAGCCGTCCGGAGAGCAGCAGCAGACCGCCGAAGGCGATCAGGTAGGCGTTGACGACCCAGCTGAGCCCGGCGGGTGTGAAGCCGAGATCGTCCTGGATGGCGGGCATCGCCACGGTCACGATCGAGCCGTCGAGCACGGTCATCAGCAGACCGGTGGCGATCACCCCGAGCGCGAGCCGGCGCGCTCGGGGAGCGGCTGCCGGGACGGGTGCGGGTGCGGGTGCGGTGGGAGCAGGGGCGGACATCGGGCTCTCCTGTCGGTCGGGTCGACAAGAGAGAACGTAGCAGATGGTTTTGTTGCAGACTATTTCTTTCGGTTCTTGTTTCCGTGAATGGCGCGGTGCGGGTGCGAGGTCGCGGGTGCGAGGTCGGGGCGGCTACTTCTGGCTCTGGCGGGCCCGGCGGACCGGGCGCGGGTTCTCGGCGGGGGTGGCCAGATGCTCGCTCACCAGCTGGTTCAGCGCACGCGTGAGCGTCTCCCGGTCCGTGCGCGAGAGGCTGCCCAGCGCGTCCGTGTGCACCCGGTCCACGATCTCCTGGCTCCGCGCGGCCAGCGCGGCACCCTTCTCGGTGACGGCGATGATCCGGGCCCGGCGGTCCCGGCTGGAGGGGCGGCGCTCGGCGAGCCCGGCGCTCTCCAGGGCGTCCACCGTCACCACCATCGTGGTCTTGTCCATGTCGCCGATCTCGGCGAGCTGGATCTGGGTGCGCTCCTCCTCCAGGGCGTGGACCAGGACGCAGTGCATCCGTGCGGTGAGTCCGATCTCGGCGAGCGCCGCCGACATCTGGGTCCGCAGGACGTGACTGGTGTGGTCCAGCAGGTAGGAGAGGTCGGGTGCGGTGCGGGTGGGTGCCATGGCCGTCATGTCCGTCAGCGTAACAATTCGGTCTGTGGCAGATCGTCCGCAAGTGGATGTTTCGGGGTCGGGCCGGGGCCGTGGCCGGAGTCAGGGCCGGGGCCCGTTGGCGCGGGCGGCGTAAAGGGCTGGCCGCAGGCGCCCGCGCCCCGCACAGTGACCGCATGCCCGACGACCCCATGCCCGACGACCCCATGCCAGGCCACCGTGTGCCCGGCCCCGGACCCGCCTTCCTGCCCGGTCTGGAGCTCTCCCGGATCCTGTACGAGGAGGAGGTGCGCCCGCTCCTCGACGAGGCCTTCCCCGGTCTGCCGTACGCCGCCGCGCGGATCGGCCCCGGCTCGGAGGTGCTCGGCTTCGACAGCGCGCGGTCGGCCGACCACGACTGGGGCCCGCGCCTCGACCTCTTCCTCGCGCCCCGGGACGCGGCGGCGCACGGCGAGGCGATCCGGCGGCTGCTCGCGGACCGGCTGCCCAAGCAGGTCCGGGGCTGGCCCACGCACTTCGTCGCCGCCGACGATCCGCTCGACGCGGTCGGGCACATGGCCGTGACCGACGGGCCCGTCGACCACCGCGTCCTCCCGCACGACATCGGCGCCTGGCTGACCAGGGAGGCGGGCTTCGACGCCACCGCCCGCGAACCGGCCGTCCGGGACTGGCTCGCGATGCCGCAGCAGCGGCTGGCCGGGATCACGGCCGGGGCGGTGTTCCACGACGGACCCGGCCTCCTCGCCACCGCCCGCCGCAGGCTGGCCCGCTACCCCGAACAGGTCTGGCGCTACGTCCTGGCCTGCCAGTGGCAGCGCGTCTCCCAGGAGGAGGCCTTCGTCGGGCGCTGCGCCGAGGCGGGTGATGCCCTCGGCTCCGCCGTCGTCGCCGCCCGGCTGGTCCGCGACCTCATGCGGCTGAGCCTCCTGCTGGAGCGCCGCTATGTCCCGTACGGCAAGTGGCTGGGCAGCGCCTTCGCCCGGCTGGACGCGGCCGACGCGCTGGCGCCCTCGTTGCGGGGTGCGCTGGCCGCGACGGACCACCCCACGCGGGAGCGCCATCTGTGCGCGGCGTACGAGGCGTTGGCGGTCCGGCAGAACGAGACGGGGCTCGTCGACCCGGTGGACCCGGCGCCCCGCCCGTACCACGGCCGCCCGTTCCTGGTCCTGCACGCGGAACGCCTCGCCCGCCTGCTGGCCGCCTCGATCACCGACCCGGACCTGCGCGGCCTGCCGCTGACCGGGGTCGTCGACCAGTGGGCGGACAGCACGGATCTGCTGATGGGGGGCGGCGGGGAGGTGCTGCGGGCGGCGAGCGCGGCGGTGGCGGTGCGGTGACGGGCCCCGGGCGTCTCGACGCCCGCGCCGACACCGGCGGTGAGGCGATCGGTGCCCGGCCGGCGGCCCGGGTCAGGCGAGGCCCCCGAGCCGGTCGCGCTGGATCCGGTGGGCGAGGGTGCGGCGTACGGAGGGCGAGCCGGCCGGGGTGGCGGCGGACCGGGAGGGCAGGTCCAGACCCCGGGCGATCTCGTCGTACGCGGCCCGGTGGGCGGGCAGCTCCTCGCCGTACCGCCGCAGATCGTCCTCGACGAGCCGTCGCAGCGCGTCGACGTTCTCGGGCGTGAAGTGCTTCCTGCCGCGCGTGAGCGCGTCGACGCAGGGGGTGCAGCGGGCGGAGGCGGCGTACGTCTCCGCGATGTCCTCGGCCAGGGCCCACAACCGTCCCTCCAGCCAGGGGCGGTCGCCCTGGCCGAGCGCGAGGTCCACCGGGGGCGGCGGGCCGTCGCTCCGGTGCTTCATCACCTGCTTGGACACGGCGGGCTGACTCATGTCGGTGAGCCGGGCGATGCGGTCCTGGGTCCAGCCGAAACCGACGAACACCTTGATCATCTCGGCGCGGAGCCTGCGCATCTCCTCGCCCGCGCGGATGACGTCGTTCATGCCGGCGAGCATCCGCGCGGCCTGTTCCTCGGTCAGCGTCCCGGGGTCCTGCTGGGTGTTCTCTCCGCCTGCCACGGTTCAGTTATACCGCGAACAGCACGCTCCATAACCTGGTTGTACAACCAGGTTATGGGTGTCACGCTGCCCCCATGACGACCTTCTGCGCAGCGCCCGACGGAACCCGGCTCGCCCACCGCGTGTACGGGGAGGAGCGGCCCGGCGACCCGCTGATCTGCGTCCCGGGAGGGCCCGCCGACTCCCGCTACCTGGGTGAACTCGGCGGCCTGTCCGCCCATCGCCGTCTGATCGTTCCCGACCTGCGCGGCACGGGCCGGTCCGAGGTCCCCGAGGACCCCGCCACTTACCGCTGCGACCGTCTCGTCGACGACATCGAGGCGCTGCGCCGCCACCTGGGCCTCGCCCGCACGGATCTGCTCGGCCACTCCGCCGGGGCGAACATCGCCGCCCAGTACGCCGCCCGGTACCCGGACCGGGTCGGCAGGCTCGTCCTGGTCACCCCGGGCACCCGGGCCGTGGGCATCGAGATCACGGGGGAGGAGCGCCGGGAACTCGCCGGGCTGCGGAGCGGCGAACCGTGGTTCCCGGCCGCGTACGCCGCGCTGGAGGCGCTCACCCGCGGCGAGGGCGCGGACTGGGAGGCGGTGGACCCGTTCTTCTGCGGCCGCTGGGACGAGGCCGCCCGCCGGCACCGCGCGGAGAGCCGGCCCGCCAACCCGCAGGCCGTCGCGCACTTCGGCGCCGAGGGGGCCTTCGACCCGCCCTCGGCCCGCCGTGCGCTCGCGGAGTTCGCGGGCCCCGCCCTGCTGCTGGCCGGCGAGTTCGACCTGAACAGCCCGCCGCGCGCGGTGGCCGAGTTCGCCGCACTGTTCCCCGCCGCCGCGTTCGTGGTGCAGCCGGGCGCGGGGCACCATCCGTGGCTGGACGACGCCGAGGCGTTCACGTCGGCCGTCGCGGGGTTCCTGGCACGGTGAGCGGTGCCGGGCGCCGCGCCGGCGCTCACGCCACCGCGCCGGCCCTCACGCCGGTACGGGCTTGTGGGCGAGGAAGAAGGCCTGCGGCCCCTGCCGCCCCCGCTCGCTCTCGTCGGGTTCGCGGATCAGCCGGGCGGTGACGACGAGCCCGGCGTCCTCCAGCAGCCCGGCGATCCGCTCGGGAGGCATCCAGTACACGTCGAGCGAGAGGGCGTGTCCGTACGCCCGGTCCAGATGCCGGAGCCGGTCCCCGGCCTTGAACGCCAGGAGCATCTGCCGCCCGGGCGCCAGCACCCGGTGGCACTCGGCGAACACGGCGGGCAGCAGCTCCGGGGGCGTGTGCACGGTCGAGTACCAGGCGACGACCCCGCCGAGACTGTCGTCGGCCGGCTCCAGGGCGGTCATGGACCCCACCTCGAACCGCAGCCCCGGGTGCGTCCGGCGGGCGACCTCGACCATCCCGGGCGACAGATCGACCCCGAACGCGTCCACGCCCAGGGCGTCGAGGTGCGCGGTCACCCGCCCGGGCCCGCACCCGAGATCGGCGACCGGCCCGGCCCCGCGCGCCCCTTCCGCGAACGCGGCGAGCACGGCCCGCTCCAGCGGCTTGCCGGCCAACTCGTCGCGCAGGAGCAGTTCGTAGTCGGAGGCGACGGTGTCGTACGAGTCCCGGGTGGCCCGCAGGTACGCGGCACGGGCCAGGGACCCGTCCGGCTCGGCGGCGGCTCGGTCTTCGGCTGCGGTCATGACGGCAGACGGTAGCGGTACGGGTGAACGCGCCCAGGGCCGGTGCCCGGGCGGCTCAGCGGAACGCGGCGGTGTTCTCCTCGGCCCACTGCCGGAACCGCCGGGCCGGGCGCCCCGTGACCCGCGCGACCGTGTCGCGCACCGCCAGCAGCTCGTCGTTGACGTCCCCGCCCATGACGTCGAGCACCGCGTCCGCGTCCTCGGCCCCGACGACCGCGACCATCTGCGCGTGGGCCTCCTGGCGGCCGATCTCGGTGAACGCCACCTCCCGGCCCAGCGCGGCGGCGATGGCCTCGACCTGCCGGCGGGGCGACACCGGCTCGGGGCCGGTCAAGGTGTACGTCCGTCCCCGGTGGCCGGGCTCGGTGAGCGCCACCCGTGCCACCGACGCGATGTCCGCGGGGTGAACGGCCGGCAGCCCCGCGTCGGCGAACGGCGCGCGGACGGCCCGGTGTTCACGGACGGAGGCGGCCCACAGCAGGGCGTTGGAGGCGAACTGCGTCGGCCGCAGGATCGTCCAGGCCATCCCGCTGTCCTTCACCAGTTGCTCCACCGCCAGGTTCTCGACGGCGGGGCCCAGGTGCGGGTGTGTCAGTGCGGTGATCGACGAGACCAGCACCACATGCTCCACCCCGGCCTGCCGGGCGGCCTCGATGATGTCGGCGTCCGGGCCGATCCGCGACACGAGGAACACCGAACGCACGCCCTCCAGCGCGGACTTCACTGACGCCGGATCCGTGAAGTCGCCCTCCGCGGCCGCGACCCCCTCGGGGAAGGAGGCCCGCGCGGCATCACGGGTGAGCCCTCTCAGCGGCCCGGCCCCGCATGCGTGCAACTCCTTCAGCAGTGCACTGCCGATGTTTCCGGTGGCTCCGGTCACAAGGATCATGGGTGCCTTCTCCTGTCGTCTGATGAGCAACTGGGCAACTGAGCGACTACGGGGCACGCTAGGAGCTCAAGCACCCTTCAGGTCAAGGGAGCGGCGCGGCGCCGGCCGCCCCGGCCCTCGGTGAACTCCGGCTCCGGGGCGATAGCGTGACCGGCATGACGGCTGAGGGCGAGGCACTGGTCGGCGGCATGGCGAACGCGGGGGCGGTCTTCCGCCGGGGCGCGCTGGTCGACCGCCCGGCGCCGCGCAACGCCCGCGCCCTGCACGCCCACCTCCGGGCGCTGAAGGAGCACGGCTTCGACGCGGCGCCGACCCCGGTCGCTCTCACCGGGGACGGCCGCGAACAGCTGACCTTCGTCCCCGGCGACGTGGCTCTGCCGCCGTTCGCGGACTGGGCGATGACGCGGACCGCCCTGGAATCGGTGGGGAGCCTGCTGCGGCGCCTGCACGAGACCAGTGCGGCCGTCGGGGTCGACACCCGGGCCGCGTGGCCGGGGGAGCTGGCCGACCCGGAGGGCGGAACGATGCTGTGCCACAACGACGTGTGCCCGGACAACGTGGTCTTCCGCGAGGGCCGCGCCGCCGCCCTGATCGACTTCGACCAGGCGGCCCCGGGCCGCCCCCTCTGGGACGTCGCCATGACCGCCCGCTACTGGGTCCCCCTGGCCGACCCCGCGTCCGCGGCGGCGTTCTACCCCCCGGGGCTGGACGCGCCCGCGCGGCTGCGCATCCTGGCCGACAGCTACGGCCTCACGCCACAGGCCCGCGCCGAGCTGCCCCACGTCGTCGAGCAGGCCACGGAGGTCTGCCGGTCCTTCGTCACCCGCCGCGTGGCCGACGGCGACCCCGTCTACCTCCAGGCGCTGGCCGAACGCGGCGGATGGTCCCGCTGGGACCGCCTCCAGACCTGGCTGACGGAGCACCGCGAGGTGTTCAGGGCGGCCCTGCTGGACTGAACTGCCCGGCCCGCACCCCCGAACGAGTGGTCCTGAACACTTTTGCAAGCGGGTGCTTGCAAAAGTTAGCAGCGGGGGTCCAGTATCGAGGCATGGCATCACTCAACGTCGGCAATCTCGGTGAGTACCTGCGCGAGCAGCGCCGTACCGCGCAGCTCTCGCTGCGGCAGCTCGCCGATGCCGCCGGGGTGTCCAATCCCTATCTCAGCCAGATCGAGCGCGGGCTGCGCAAGCCCAGCGCCGAGGTGTTGCAGCAGGTCGCCAAGGCGCTGCGGATCTCTGCCGAGACCCTGTACGTGCGGGCCGGGATTCTGGACGAGCGGGAGCGGGAGGAGCTGGAGACGCGGGCGGTGATTCTCGCCGATCCGTCGATCAACGAGCGGCAGAAGAGCGTGCTGCTCCAGATCTACGCCTCCTTCCGCAAGGAGAACGGGTTCGAGGACGAGCCCGTGGACGGGGAGGGGCGCGCGTCCGGTGCGGATGCGCCCTTCAACGACGACGGCCCTGCTGCCGATACAGCTTGAGAAGCCCGCAACACGCTCCACAGCCTCAATACCCTCATACACCGTCTGATGATCCGGGAGGACCACAGTCATGGCCATCACCGATGACCTGCGCAAGACCCTCACCGACCCGACCCCCCTCTACTTCGCGGCCGGCACGGCCGATCTCGCCGTGCAGCAGGCGCGCAAGGTTCCGGCGCTGATCGAGCAGCTGCGGGCCGAGGCGCCGGAGCGCATCGAGGCCGTGCGCAACACCGACCCCAAGGCCGTCCAGGAGAAGGTCGCCGGGCAGGCCAAGGAGGCCCAGGCCACGCTGCAGGCCAAGGTCACCGAGGTGATCGGCGCTTTCGACACCGACCTGAAGAAGCTCGGGGAGAGCGCCCAGGACCTGGCCCTGCGGGGCGTGGGCGTGGCCGCGGAGTACGCGGTACGGGCCCGTGAGACGTACGAGAAGGTCGCCGAGCGCGGCGAGCAGACCGTGCGGACCTGGCGTGGTGAGACCGCCGAGGAGATCGTCGAGATCGCCGTCGTCGTCGAGCCGCGCAAGGAGTCCAAGCCGGCCGCCACGACCACCAAGGCCGAGCCGAAGCCCGCCGCCGGGCCCGCCCCGGCCAAGCCCGCGCCGGCGCCCAAGAGCGTCAAGGCCGAGGCCAAGCCCGCCGCCGCGCCCGCCAAGAAGGCGCCCGCGCGCAAGCCCGCCGCGAAGAAGGCCACGCCGCCCTCCGCCAAGTAGCGGTCGCGATGTCCGGCAGGTGTGCCGGGACGACGGGCGGGCACCTTTCGGGGTGCCCCGGTCGTTGTCCCGGTACCTTGGCCGCGAGGCGCTCATCCACTCACTAGGCGGTGCACATCATGTTGCTCGAAGGCTTCCAGTCGTTCCTCGGGCTGATCTACACGGCCATGCTCGTCCTCGCAGTGGTCGCGCTGGTCATGGCCGCGGTCGCCCGCGAGGACGCCTACCGCGCCGCGGACAAGCAGAAGAAGTCCTTCTGGCTGATCATCCTGGGCGTCGCGGTGGCGGTGAACCTCTGGGTGCCGTTCCTCTTCGTGCAGCTCGCCGGCCTGGTCGCGTCCATCGTCTTCTTCGTGGACGTACGCCCCGCGCTCAAGGCCGTCTCCGGCGGCGGCCGTCGCGGCGGCTCCAGCAGCGACGGCCCGTACGGCCCCTACAACGGCGGGCGTTGAGCCCCTGCGGCCGACACGTGTCCGGGGCGCGGGCGGGGGATGCGCGCGCGCCGGCGCGGGGTGTCCTGGTCGCGGTCGAGCAGCAGGACCGCGACGTCGTCGGTCAGCTCGCCGCCGTTCAGCTCCCGCACCTGGGCGACCGCGGCCTCCAGCAGGTCCTCGCCGGTCAGCCCCTCGCCCAGCTGGCGGTTGATCATCGCGACCATGCCGTCCTGGCCGAGCCGCTGCGTGCCGTTGCCGACACGGCCCTCGATCAGCCCGTCCGTGTACATCATCAGGCTCCAGGAGCCGCCCAGCTCCACCTGCCGGCGCGGCCACCGAGCACGCGGCAGCAGGCCGAGGGCCGGGCCGCCGTCCTCGTACGGAAGCAGCTGCGCCGCCCGTCCGTGGCGGGCGATCAGCGGTGCGGGGTGGCCCGCCAGGCACAGGCCCGCGCGGCGGCCGTCCGGGGCGATGTCCACCGTGCACAGCGTCGCGAAGATCTCCTCGCTCTCCCGCTCGTGCTCCAGGACCTGCTGGAGGGTGGAGAGCAGTTGGTCGCCGCAGAGTCCGGCCAGGGTCAGCGCCCGCCAGGCGATGCGCAGTTCGACGCCGAGCGCCGCTTCGTCCGGGCCGTGCCCGCAGACGTCGCCGATCATCGCGTGGACCGTGCCGTCGGGCGTACGGACCGTGTCGTAGAAGTCCCCGCCGAGCAGCGCCCGGCTGCGGCCGGGGCGGTAGCGGGCCGCGAAGCGCAGGTCGGAGCCCTCCAGCAGCGGGGTGGGGAGCAGGCCGCGTTCCAGCCGGGCGTTCTCCTGGGCGCGCAGCCGGGACTCGGTGAGCTGGTGGTGCGCCACGTCCGCGCGCTTGCGCTCGACGGCGTAGCGGATGGCGCGGCTGAGCAGCCTGCCGTCCAGTTCGCCGCGGAAGAGGTAGTCCTGCGCGCCCACCCGGACCGCCTCGGCGGCCAGCTCGGCGTCGTCCTCCGCCGTGAGGGCGAGGACGGCGTGGCGGGGCGCGATCCGCAGCACGTGCTTGAGCGTGGCGAGTTCGTCCGCCTCGTCCTCCCCGCCGGCGCGCGTCTCGGCGTCCGACGGCAGGGCCAGGTCCAGCAGGATGCAGTCCACGTCGTCGGTGAGCAGCCGGCCCGCCTCGGTGAGGTTGCGGGCGGCGCGGATGCGGACCCGGGCGCCGGCCGCCGCCGACAGTTCGGGGACGGTGATGGTGCCCGCCGGGTCGTCCTCGATCACCAGGAGGGTGAGGTCGGCGCCATTGCTGGTCTCCGCAGCGGGCTCGGAACGCTGCTGCGGTACGGGTACGGGCATCGGTTCGGGTTTCCTTCCCTCCCCCCGAGGGCGCGGCGGAGCGACGATCGACGACCCGCCAGACGGGGACCATAGCGGTACGGGACGCGGGAACGGAATGGCGCACCGCACGTGGCCTCCGGCATATGCACCGCCATAAGCCGCGTCAGGTCACGGATCCGGCGCGCCGGTCCCGCTTCCGGGTGCCGGGGAGGGCATGACAAAGGTCACGCCTGCCGCCGGGGGCGGAGTGGCGCCGCTCACGCGGACCGCCGGACCGCTGCCGCCCCCTACTTGTCCGGGCGGACGACGCCGAGTATCTCCATGGAGCCCGCACCCGCGAGGGTGACGTTGCGGCCGGGGCGCGGGGCGTGCACGATCGCGCCGTCGCCGATGTACATCCCGACGTGCGTGGCGTCGCTGTGGTAGATGATCAGGTCGCCGGGGCGCATGTCCTGGATCGCGATGTGCGGGAGCAGGCGCCACTGCTCCTGCGAGGTGCGCGGGATCGGCCGTCCGGCCGCCGCCCAGGCCTGGGACGTCAGCCCGGAGCAGTCGTACGACTTGGGGCCCTCGGCCCCCCATACGTACGGCTTGCCGATCTGGGCGGTCGCGAAGGCCACCGCCTTCTTGCCGCTGGGGCTGGCCTCGCGGTTGATCTCCTTGAGCGCGCCGGAGCCGAGCCACGCGGTCTGCGACTTGTACGCCTCCTCCTGTTCGAGCGCGAGGAGGCGGGCCTTCTCCTTCTTCTCCAGGTGGGACTCCAGCTTCTTGGCCGCCGCGATCTGCGCGTTGATCTTCTTCTTGGCCTTGGCCTGCTTCACGCGGTTGGCTTCGAGCTTGGTCCAGTTGGTGCTGGCGTCCTGGGTGTACGTCTCCAAGTCCTCCTGGGTCCTGTTCAGTTCGCCCAGAAGCCCCTTGGCGGCCTGCTGGCCCTGGCGGGCCCGGCTCACGCCGTCGAGGAAGAGCTGCGGGTCGCCGCTGAGCATCAGCCGGGCGCCCGGCGGCAGTCCGGCGTTGCGGTACTCCTCGCGGGCCTGTGCGCCGGCTCTGCTCTTGAGCTCGGCGATCCTCGCCTGGCCCTCGACTATGGCCTGCGCCAGTTTGACGATCTCGCTCGACTGCTTCTTCGCCTTCTCCTCGGCGAGGTTGTACGCGTCCGTCGCGGCCCCCGCGGCCCGGTACAGCCCGTCGATTTCCTGGCGGACCTCCTCCAGGCTCTTCTTCGGCTCCGGCTCCGGCGGTGCGGTGGGGGAGGGCGGCGCGGGCGCGGCGAGGGCCGGGACCGGCGCGGCGAGTACGGCGAGCGCGCAGACCAGGGTGATGGCAGCGGCGGCACAGTGACGTCGGTACACGGGCTCCCCCTCCGAGCAGATCCGGCCGGGCCGAAGAGGTCCGGTCGACCTGATTAACCGTCAGTAACTTAAGGCACCGACGAGATCGTGCCATGCCGTACCGAAAAGCAACAGAGGCAGACACACCCCCGCCGTCCTCCGTCGTCCGCACGGCCCCACTTCTCCGACGATCAATACCCCGCAGGCGTTCCCGGGGCCGGGGGATTTCCCCCTGTTTCCCTCCCGTTGTGCTACCGCTCGGGCCGCAGCGCGCTCCACTTCACCGTCACTTCGCCCTGCCGCCACCTCCGTACCCCGTCGGTCAGCGGCCAGTCGTCCGCCAGGGCCCGGACGGCGGTGATCCAGCGCTGCCGGGCGCCGAGCGAGGCGTACGGGGCCGCCGCCGCCCACGCCCGGTCGAAGTCGCGCAGGAACGCGTGCACCGGCTCGCCCGGCACATTGCGGTGGATGAGCGCCTTCGGCAGCCGCTCCGCGAGATCGGATGGCCGGCCCAGCGAGCCGAGCCGGGTCGCGAAGGTCACCGTGCGCGGGCCCTCCGGCCCCAGCGCCACCCAGACATGGCGGCGCCCGATCTCGTCGCAGGTGCCCTCCACCAGCAGCCCGCCCGGCGCCAGCCGCCCGCACAGCCGCTCCCAGACCGCGGCGACCTCCTCCTCGTCGTACTGGCGCAGCACGTTCGCCGCCCGGATCAGCGCCGGGCGGCCGGGCAGCGGGATCTCGAAGCCGCCGTGCCGGAAGGTGAGGCCCTCACGCTCGTACGGCCGGGCCGCCTCGACCCGCTCCGGGGAAATCTCGATGCCGACCACCGCGGTGCGCGGCTCGGCGGTGCGCAGCCGGGCCAGCAGCTCCACGGCGGTCCAGGGGGCCGCGCCGTACCCGAGGTCGACCGCCACGGGGGCGTCGGCGCGGCGCAGGGCGGGGCCGTGGGTGGCGGCGATCCAGCGGTCCATGCGGCGCAGCCGGTTCGGGTTGGTGGTCCCGCGGGTCGCGGTGCCGATCGGGCGCATGACACAGAGCGTAACGATCCCGGTGGGTACGGGCGCCCGGCGGCCGTCGCGGCGACGCGCCGGAGCCCCACCGTAATGATTTGGCAAAGCGGAAATGAAAGGAGGGGTTCCGCTGTTCCAGACCTTCGAAGGGGCCGTGCGCCCCTTCGGTGCCATGCCGTGAGTCCGTCGGCACCAGGGCCCAGCGAGGAGGACCGGACGACGTGAGCCAGTACGTCTCTCGGCGCGGCAGCAGCCGTGTCGCACCGCGTCTCAGGTTCCCCGCCGGCTTCACCGGATCCTTTCCCGGCGGCCACCGCAAGCCGCGCCGGATCGCGATGCTCTCCGTGCACACCTCCCCGCTCCACCAGCCGGGGACGGGCGACGCGGGCGGCATGAACGTGTACATCGTGGAGCTGGCGAAGCGCCTGGCCGCGATCAACATCGAGGTGGAGATCTTCACCCGCTCCACCACCGGCGCCCTGCCGCCGGCCGTCGAGCTGTCGCCCGGCGTCCTGGTCCGGCACGTCGACGCCGGACCGTACGAGGGCCTGGCCAAGGAGGAGCTGCCCGCCCAGCTCTGTGCCTTCACGCACGGCGTGATGCAGGCGTGGGCCGGCCAGCGCCCCGGCTACTACGACCTGGTGCACTCGCACTACTGGCTCTCCGGCCACGTCGGCTGGCTCGCCGCCCAGCGCTGGGGCGTCCCCCTCGTCCACGCCATGCACACCATGGCCAAGGTCAAGAACGCCTCGCTCGCCGAGGGCGACACCCCCGAACCCGCCGCCCGGGTCATCGGTGAGACCCAGATCGTCAGCGCGGCCGACCGGCTGATCGCGAACACGGCCGAGGAGGCGGACGAGCTGGTCCGCTTCTACGAGGCCGATCCGCAGGCCGTCGCGGTCGTCCACCCGGGCGTCAACCTGGACCGCTTCCGCGTCGCCGACGGCCGCGCCGCCGCCCGCGCCCGCCTGGGGCTTCCGCAAGACGCCCTGATCCCGCTCTTCGCGGGCCGCATTCAGCCGCTGAAGGCCCCGGACGTGCTGCTGCGCGCCGTCGCCGCCCTGCTGGACCGGGACCCCTCGCTGCGGTCGCGGATCCTCGTACCGGTCGTCGGCGGCCCCAGCGGCAGCGGGCTCGCCAAGCCGGAGGGGCTGCAGAAGCTGGCGGCCCGGCTCGGCATCGCGGACGTCGTGCGGTTCCATCCGCCGGTCGGGCAGGACCAGCTCGCCGACTGGTTCCGGGCCGCGTCCGTGCTGGTCATGCCCTCGTACAGCGAGTCCTTCGGCCTGGTCGCCATAGAGGCCCAGGCGGCGGGCACCCCGGTCGTCGCGGCGGCCGTGGGCGGCCTTCCGGTGGCGGTACGGGACGGGGTCAGCGGTTTCCTGATCCCCGGACACGACCCGGTGGCGTACGCGCGTGCGCTGGAACGGTTCGTGCGGACGCCGGAGCTGGTCGGCAGGATGGGCGACGCGGCGGCCGAGCACGCCCAGCGGTTCGGCTGGGACACGGCGGCCGCGGCGACGGCGGACGTGTACACGGCGGCGATGCAGGAACACCGGCGGCGGGTGCGGTCGCACCACGGCTGAGCCGAGGCGGCGGGCCCCGCCGGGCCGGCCGTACGCGGCCCCTCGCCGGCCGTACGGGCGCCTGGCCGCTGACGTACGCTCGGACCATGGCTGACGTACCCGACGAAGCGGCAACGACCCAGGTCACGCAGGTGGCGCAGGTCATCGAGGCGACGTTCGACGACGCCGGGCTCGACTGGGAGAGCCCCGCACCCGGCAACTACGTCGTCCAGCTGCCCGGCACCCGCAAGCTCTCCACCACCTGCTCGCTGCTGGTCGGCACGCACGCGCTCTCCCTCAACGCCTTCGTCATCCGGCACCCCGACGAGAACGAACCGGCGGTGCACCGCTGGCTGCTGGAGCACAACCTCCGTCTCTTCGGCGTGAGTTACGCGATCGACCCGCTCGGGGACATCTATCTCGTCGGCAAGCTGCCGCTCTCCGTGGTCACGCCCGAGGAGCTGGACCGGCTGCTCGGTGTGGTCCTGGAGGCCGCCGACGGCGCCTTCAACTCCCTGCTGGAGCTGGGGTTCGCGGACGCGATCCGCAAGGAGTACGCGTGGCGGGTGTCGCGCGGCGAGTCCACGCGGAACCTGGACGCGTTCACGCATCTGACCCGTCGCCCCGCCAACTGACCGCAGCCTCCCGGCTGTTCCCCGCTCGAAGATTCCCCGGTGCGCGACTCTTCCGCCGCGCCCGGGACTCGTGGCATGCTCACCGCCGACGCACATATGAACATCGTTCACATCCTTGAAATCGCGGCAAGGAAGGCGGATCGGGCTCATGGCGACCGACGGGAACCTCAGCAGGCGTGGACTGCTCGGCAGCGCGGTGGCGGTCGCCGCCGTCGCGGCCACCGGCACGCTCGGCGGCGGGACGGCCTCCGCCACGAGCCGCGGCACGGCCGCCACCGGGGCCGGCGGCAGACCGGGACTCACCCCGCTCTGGCGGGAGTTCACCGCGCGTCCCTACGCCCACCCGCAGATCCCCTTCATCGGCCGGGCCGGCTACCGGGCGGGCTCCGACCTGCCCCGCCGCCGCGCCGGCCACGGCTTCACCGCCGATGTCCTGCACTACGGCGCCGCGCCGGACGGCTCCGCCGACGCCGCCCCCGCGATCAACCGCGCCATCGCCGCCACCGGGAAGCGCGGCGGCGGCACGGTCCTCATCCCCGAGGGCACGTACCGCATCGACGACATCATCCGCATCGGCCACAGCGACGTGGTGGTGCGCGGCGCGGGCAGCGGGCGCACCACGCTGTACGCGACGAAGAACCTCACCGAGCTGATCGGCGTGTACGGCAGCCGCTACGGCGGCGACAAGTCCAGCTGGTCCTGGGCCGGCGGGCTCATCTGGCTCTGTCCCGAAGCCCGTTGGACCTCGCTCACCGACGCGATCAAGGCGAAGGACTGGCCCTTCGAGGGCTGGAGCGGCAACAGGCGCGACGAGTGGCGCACCCTGGCCGCCGTCGCGCCAGCCCGCCTTGGCGACCGTACGGTCACCGTCGACGACGCCCGGAAGCTGAAGCCGGGCGCGCTCGTCCTGCTCCGGCTCGCCGACGACCCGGGGCACACGCTCCTGGAGCACATGGCGGGCGGCGGCGCGGGCCCCCGGGCGTACTCCTGGGACGACAAGACCAAGCTGACCTCGTACGTTCCCTACGAATGGCCGGTCCGCGTCACCGCCGTGCACGGCCGCCGGGTCACCCTGGAGCGGCCCCTGCCGCTCGACGTGCGGCCCGAGTGGGACCCCCGCCTCACCACCCTGGCCACCCCGCTCACCGGCTCCGGTGTCGAGGGGCTGACCCTGGAGGCGGTCGAGACCCCGCAGTCGCCGCACCTGCTCGACAAGGGGTACAACGGCGTCGCCTTCCAGTGCGCGTACGACTGCTGGGCCGACGACATCACCGTCCGCCACGTCGACAACGGCTTCGGGCTCATCGGCGCCTCCGCCTGCACCCTGCGCCGCACGAAGGTCGCGGGGCGCGGCTCGCACCACCCGTACTACTGCCGTGAGGGCTCGCACGACAACCTGGTCGAGGACTTCACCATCGAGCAGCGCACCGTCCCGGCGCCCGCCGGGACCCAGCTGCACGGGATCAACGTCGAGGGGCTGTCCAGCTACAACGTCTGGTCGCACGGCGTGATGGAGATGGGCACCTTCGACTCGCACCGGGGGATGCCGTTCGCCGACGTGCGCACCGACATCACCGTGAACAACAACGGCCGGCACGGCGGCGACGCGAGCGCCGGACCGCTGTTCGGCGCCCGCTTCACCCACTGGAACATCCGGGTCACCAACGGCCGGGCCGGTCTGATGCGCATCGACGGACTGGCGCCGTACAGCGCGACCGTGGGGGTGAGCGAGGTGACGGAGTTCGGCCAGATCGACGTCCCGGACTTCACCGGCGAGCTGCACACCCGCCTGGAGGCGTACGGCACACCGGAGGCCGTCCGCCCGCAGAACCTGTACGAGGCCCAGCGGGCCCTGGCGCGCTGACGCCGCGCGCGTCCGGGCCGTCGGCGCTGCGGGGGCAGGGGCTCAGCCCTTCCCCCGCAGCGCCGACTCCACTTCTCCCAGGGCGGCTTCGAGCCGGGGCGCGACCTCGTTCCACGTCCACTCCAGCCGCTCCCCGGCCGTTTCGCGCGGCACCGTCTCGACGAGCATGATCAGGTAGAGGTAGGAGCGGTAGAGCGCCAGCCGCAGCCGCAGCGAGGCGTCGAACTCCACCGGTCCGCCCGGCGCCGACTCCCCGTACCCCGCGAGAAAGTCCTTGTCCCGCTCCATGTCCCCGAACAGGGCGAGCGAGACGAAGTCGGCGGCCGGGTCGCCCCAGAACATCCGCTCACCGTCGACGATCCCGCCGATCCGCCGCGCGCCCGGCTCGCCGGCGACCAGGATGTTGCCCTGCCACAGATCGAAGTGGACCGGCGCGGGCCGGGTGACATCGTCCAGGACGTACGAGGCCGCGCCGAGCACCTCGCCGATGTCCGCCGCCGTACGGGGCAGCCGCGCCGCGTACCGTCGCGCGTCGGCCAGCACCGCCCCGGTCATCGTCGTGAACGCCTGCCGCCAGGTGGGCGCGAGCGGCCCCAGCGCCCCGGACGGATAGCCGAAGCCGCCGGGCCCGGCAACGCCGTGCAGACGGCCGACGATCCGCCCGAGTTCGCCGCGCAGCCGGGGCTCCTCGCCGTCGGCCATGGCGCCGGTGAACGTGTGCCAGGGCAGTCCGGGGCAGGCCGTCATGACCACGTACGCGCCCTCGGGGGCGGCCGGGTCGAGCCCGCTGTGCACGACGCGGGGGACGGCGGTCGCCCCGGCGGCGTCGGCCGCGGCGGTGTAGAAGGTGACCTCGTTGACCAGCAGATCGCGCTCGTAGGCGAGATGGTCCCCGGCGGCCGGCGGAGGAGTCTTCACGACCCACACGCGGCCGTCGCTCAGCGCGACGCGGGTGACGGCGTTGTACGTGCCGCCGGCCAGCGGTGTGCACGAGGCGACCAGGCCGGGCGGCACGCCGACGGAACCGAGCACGGCGGACAGAACGGGATCGATCGTCACTGCGGCCCCCAGGGAGAGGTGATCACGACGTAATCACGATCACGTGCGATGCCCAAGGTAAAGGATTGCCAAACCCCGGCGCACTCATAGAGTTGGATCACCCCCACGACCCCCTCCGGCCGCGCCGAACCCGGCGACGGCTGTTCTCGTGCGGGCGAAACATCTTGAGACAGAAGGACGGGCCATGCGACCCACTGCCATACGCCGTACCGCCGTTGC
Organism: Streptomyces sp. ITFR-16; assembly: GCF_031844705.1. Lineage (NCBI taxonomy): Bacteria > Bacillati > Actinomycetota > Actinomycetes > Kitasatosporales > Streptomycetaceae > Streptomyces > Streptomyces sp. ITFR-16. Next base: position 3,612,253 of record NZ_CP134609.1, on the reverse strand, counting down.
CGCCACCGTGATCTCCCTGGCCCTCCTCACCGCGGCCTGCGGTGCGGACGGCGACGACAAGGACAACGGCAAGGCGGGCGGCACGGCTTCGGCCCAGCCGTCGGACAAGGGCGCGGACCAGCCCGCGGCGAAGGTGCTGACCGAGGCCGAGCTGGAGAAGGTCTCGCTGGCCCAGGGGGACGTCAAGGCCCACAAGATCTCCAAGGCGGGCCCCGCCGACGCCGTCTCGGGCAAGGACGTGACGGCGGACAAGGCGGCGTGCGACGTCTTCGCCGACGTGCTGATGGGTGCCAAGGCCGGCACGCCCGCCGCGTCCACCCAGCGCAAGGTGGTCAGCGAGCCGAAGAAGGGCGCCGACCAGGACACCGCGGACCCCGAGGAGGCGTTCAAGGCCGCGTTCGACATCACGACGACGCTCACCACGCTCACCTCGTACGAGGGCAAGGGCGCCGAGGAGACGCTGGCGTCGCTGCGGACCGCCGCGACCGACTGCGCGTCCGGCTTCACGCTGACCGCCGCCGGGGAGAAGCAGAAGATCGTCAGGATCGCGGAGGAGAAGGTCAAGGGCGGCGAGGACGCGGTCGCGTGGACGGTGACGGTCGAGGCCGAGGGCGAGAAGAGCGCGATGAAGCTGGTGGAGGTCCGCCAGGGCGCCACGGTCGCCTCGTTCACCGCGCTGAACCTGGCCGCCTCCGGCGCGGGCGGCGACTTCGACCTGCCGACCGCGGTGGTCGACGCCCAGGTCGCGAAGCTGGCCTGAGGCCCGGCCCGGGTCAGGGCAGCGGGACGAGCCGGACCACGGTGACGGTCAGGACCGACCCGGAGACGTAATAGAGCACGATCGCCCCGGCGACGGTCGCCTCGCGGCGATCGTGCTCACCCTTGACGGCGGACGACCCGTGTCCGTACGGGTCGCGCCCCAGCGTGCCCGCCATCCCGTCCCGGAAGGCGTCGCCGTCCCGCATCTTGGCCAGGGTGTCGTCGGCGGGCGGCGCGTAGGAGATCCGGAAGCTCAAGCGACGCTCCGCCTCTCGGCCTCGTCCCGCGCCAGCCGGTCCAGAATCCGCTCGGCCTCCGGATCGGGAACGGCCTCCAGCATCCAGTGCCGCATCACGGCCTGGATCTCGTGCACCCCGGCGTCGTTGATGGCGCTGTCGAACTCCTCACGCCTCGCCTCGGGCAGGGCGTCCCGAATGGCCGGAATGCTGTTGGGCACCTCGACCTCGGCACCACCGACAAAGGTCTTCAGGGGCTCACCCATGGCTGCTCTCCCGATCTCCCCACATGCGCCACAGGGTACGACGCGGGGTGAGCGGCGTCACACCCGCTTGCGCCACCAGCGGGAGCGGGGTGCTTCGGGGGCCGGCCGCTCCTCGGGCAGCGCCCGCACTCCGGCCCGGATCCGGTCGAAGCCGGCCACGGGATGCCGGTCCCCTTCGCCGGGCAACAGCACCCCCAGACAGACCAGCCTGAACCGCAGCCCCTCCAGCCGGAGCCCGGCGAACACGGGTGCCCCGACACATCCCCGGGGTACGGGCACCGTCCACACGAACCCCCGCCCGTCGCCGCCCCGCACCACCTCCCCGACGACCACGGCCTGTTCGCGCTGCGTCCGGTCGGGCCCCACGTCGTGCCCCAGCACATACGCCGGCACGGGCCCGTCCCCCAGCAGCGCCAGATCCTCGGCCTTCGCGGCCACCCCGTCGGTGATCTCGTCGGTCGCCCAGGCCCACCCCTTGCGGCGGGCGAGGGCGTGCAGCACACCGGCGGGCAGCGCGGAGACCCCGGAGTCCCCGAGCGGAATCCAGCCCTCCTGGAACCGCGTCATCATGAGGCCGTTCGCACTCATGGCGGAGTCGGACAACTCGGGCCGCAGCCGGATCTCGGCCAGGTCGTACCGGGTCAACGCCCCGGCGGTCACCAGGAACTGACGGTAGACCTCGCCCCCGTCCGCGCTCTCCCCGACGACGAGATCGTTGAACCAGAACGCCGTCCCGAAGACATCACCCCGGTGGGCCTGCTGAAACGGCAACGTGGCCCGGCGGCTGCTGCTGAGAAGGGCATCGATGAGTGAGCCGTGATCGGCCGTCTGTTCGGACACGGCGTGAACTTAGCGGAGGGCGGGACGTCCGGAACCACGCAAAGGCCCCCGTCCTGTGGACGAACCACAGGACGGGGGCCCGGAGAGCGCGGGGCGGGCAGCTACTTCTTGCCCTGGTTCTTCACGGCCTCGATGGCCGCCTTCGCCGCGTCCGGGTCGAGGTAGGTGCCGCCCGGCTTCAACGGGCGGAAGTCCTCGTCCAGTTCGTAGGCGAGCGGGATGCCCGTCGGGATGTTCAGGCCCGCGATGTCGGCGTCCGAGATGCCGTCCAGGTGCTTGACCAGGGCGCGGAGGCTGTTGCCGTGGGCGGCGACCAGGACCGTGCGGCCCGTCAGGAGGTCCGGGACGATGCTGTCGAACCAGTACGGGAGCATCCGGACGACGACGTCCTTCAGGCACTCCGTGGCCGGACGCAGCTCCGGGGGGAGGGTCGCGTAGCGCGGGTCGTCGAACTGGGAGTACTCGGCGTCGCGGTCCAGCGGCGGCGGCGGGGTGTCGTACGAGCGGCGCCAGAGCATGAACTGCTCCTCGCCGAACTCGGCGAGCGTCTGCGCCTTGTCCTTGCCCTGGAGCGCACCGTAGTGGCGCTCGTTCAGACGCCAGGAGCGGCGGACCGGGATCCAGAGGCGGTCCGCGGATTCCAGCGCGAGCTGGGCGGTGCGGATGGCGCGCCTCTGGAGGGAGGTGTGCAGCACATCGGGGAGCAGGCCGGCGTCCTTGAGCAGCTCACCGCCGCGGACCGCCTCCTTCTCGCCCTTCTCGGTGAGGTTGACGTCCACCCATCCGGTGAACAGGTTCTTCGCGTTCCATTCGCTCTCGCCGTGGCGGAGGAGGATCAGCTTGTACGGTGCGTCGGCCATGAGTCCGAGCGTAATCGAACCCGTGCGGGCCGCGCGCGCCCGGCCACAGGGCGGACAGCCGGGCCGACAGGTGAGCGGGGGCGGCTTCGATTGACGGGCGGCGTCAATTCGGTGGCAGGCGGGAAGCCCGGATTCGTAAGGTTCCGGTGGTCGGCGGACCTCTTACCGTCGCTCTTCGACTCCGTACGTTCCGGGGGGAACCCACATGTCTGTCGCCGGTCTTCGCCGGGCCACCCGCGAGACGGTCTCCGGTCTCCCCAGGGAGTTCTGGTGGCTGTGGACCAGCACCCTGGTCAACCGGCTCGGGGGGTTCGTCGCCACCTTCATGGCGCTGTACCTGACCATGGAGCGGGGCTACTCCGCCTCGTACGCCGGTCTGGTCGCCGCCCTGCACGGGCTCGGCGGGGTCGTCTCCTCGCTCGGGGCCGGGGTGATGACGGACCGTCTCGGCCGCCGTCCGACCATGCTCGTCGCGCAGGTCTCGACCGCCGTGTCCGTGGCCGTGCTCGGCTTCATGGTCCATCCGGTGGCCATCGCCGGCGTCGCCTTCGTCGTCGGCATGGCGAGCAACGCCTCCCGGCCCGCGGTGCAGGCGATGATCGCCGACATCGTGCCCGCACAGGACCGGGTGCGGGCCTTCTCGCTCAACTACTGGGCCATCAACCTCGGATTCGCGGTCTCCTCGGCCGGTGCCGGGTTCATAGCCGAGTACAGCTATCGCGCGGGCTTCCTGGGCGAGGCCCTGATGACCCTGTTCTGCGCGGTCGTCGTCTTCATGAAGGTGCCGGAGTCCCGGCCGCAGAAGTCCCCGGGCGCCGTCGCGAACGCCTCGGCCGCCGACGACGTACGGCTGACCACCGTGCTGCGCGACGGGCGGTTCATGGCCGTCGTCGGCCTGTCCTTCGTCGTCGCGCTGATCTTCCAGCAGGGGTACGTGGGGCTGCCGGTGGCCATGGGGGCCGACGGGTTCAGCAGCTCCGACTTCGGTACGGCGATCGCCGTCAACGGCGTCCTGATCGTCGCGCTCCAGATCCCGGTCACCCGCTTCATCCGCAGCCGCGACCCGCGCCGGCTGCTCGTGGTGTCCGCGCTGCTCGCGGGGTACGGGTTCGGGCTGACCGCCTTCGCGGGCTCGGTCGCGCTCTACACGCTGACCGTCTGCGTCTGGACCGTCGCCGAGATCGTCAACGCGCCCGTGCAGAACGGCCTGGTCGTCCAGCTGTCACCGGCCCACGGCCGGGGCCGCTACCAGGGCATGTTCACCCTGTCCTGGGCGGCCGCCGCGCTCGTCGCCCCGCTGATGTCCGGCGCCGTCATCGACCACTTCGGCGCGGAGTGGCTGTGGGGCGCGTGCGCCGTGCTGGGGACCGCGGCGGCGTTCGGGTACGGGCTGCTGATGCGCGGCCTGCCGCAGCCGGGCGCCGCGGCGGAGAGCGGCCCGGTGGAAGCCGGCGGTCCCGTGGCGGGCGCCGGCCTCGGCGCCGATGCCGTCGGTCCCGCCGCCGAGCGGGCCGTCTGAGCCGCCCGTCGGCGAGTACGGGGGAGGCGCCCCGCGGGGAGAAGCCCTCCGCGCGGGGCGCCTGTCGCCGTCCGGCCCGTCAGCCGGAGCACCCACCGCACTGGCACGGCGCTCCGGACTGGCATCCGCACCCGCAGCCCGAGCCGCAGCCGCAGGCGCCGAGGACGGGGAGGTGCACCGCCTCGGCGGGTGTCTCCTGCTGGGTTCCGGTCGTGGGGGAATCGGCCATGGTTCCTCCTCAAGGCGTACGACAGGGCCGTACGCCCGCACGGGGCCCACGACCGGGGCGTACGGACAAGTCGTGCCGCCCCACCCCATTGCATGCCCACCCGGACGGGCGCATCAACGGCGCACACGCGCAGGAACACATGTACGGATTCCCGCACGCCGTACGCACGCCGTGCTGACCCCGTCCGTACGGCTATGCGCCCTCGACCGGGGACGGCTGCTGGATCTCGTCCGCGTGCTCGCCCGTCACCAGGTAGACGACGCGCTTGGCGACCGACACCGCGTGGTCGGCGAACCGCTCGTAGTAGCGGCCGAGCAGCGTCACGTCGACGGCCGTCTCGATGCCGTGCTTCCAGCGGTCGTCCATCAGGTGCTGGAAGAGCGTGCGGTGCAGCAGGTCCATCTCGTCGTCGTCCTGCTCCAGCTGGAGCGCCAGGTCGACGTCCTTGGTGATGATCACCTCGGCGGCCTTGGCCATCAGCCGCTGGGCCAGCTGGCCCATCTCCAGGATGGTGGCGTGCAGGTCGTGCGGCACGGCCGACTGCGGGAAACGCAGCCGGGCCAGCTTGGCGACGTGCTGGGCGAGGTCGCCCGAACGCTCCAGGTCCGCGCTCATCCGCAGGGAGGTGACCACGATCCGCAGATCGGTCGCCACCGGCTGCTGGCGCGCCAGCAGGGCGATGGCCCGGGCCTCCAGGTCGTGCTGGAGGTCGTCGACCTTCTGGTCCGCGGCGATCACCGTCTCCGCGAGCTTGAGATCGGCGTCGAGCATGGCGGTCGTCGCCCGGCCGATCGCCGACCCGACGAGCCGGGCCATCTCGACCAGCCCCTCGCCGATCGAGTCGAGTTCCTCGTGGTACGCGTCACGCATGGGATGTCCCTCTCCAGTCCTTAACCGAGGCCGGGGCCAGCTCTGAACCCCACGTTGCCACCGTGACGGCCGTACGCGTCGGGTTCCGACCGGCCAAGTGAACCGGCGCTTGCCCCTCGGTGAACTCTGGGCGACGAGTGTTCGGACAGGCACTCGGACGGCTGGGAGAGTGTCGTCCGGGCCGCATAACCTGGAGCCATGGACGTGAACGCGGCGGTCGCCGCAGCTGCAGCGATCGCCGGGGTCTGTACCGGTGTGATCGCCATGCTGGCGTTCCGCTGGAGCGAGCGCGACCAGAAGAAGCCCACGCGTACGTCCCTGCGGCCCGACAGCAATGCCCCCCTGCCCCCCGGGGTCGACACGGTCCTGTCCGTGCTCAGCTCCTCCGCCGTCGTGCTCGACGAGAGCGACAGCGTCGTCAAGGCCAGCTCCGCCGCGTATGCGCTGGGGCTGGTCCGGGGAGGGCGCCTCGCCGTCGAGCCCATGCTGAACATGGCCAGGGACACCCGCCGCGACGGGGAGATACGACAGGTCGAGCTGGACCTCCCCCGGCGCGGCACGGGCCGCGGCGAGGCCCTCGCGGTCTCCGCCCGGGTCGCCCCGCTGGGTTCCCGGCTGGTGCTGCTGCTGGTCGAGGACCTCACCGAGGCCCGCCGCATCGAGGCGGTGCGGCGCGACTTCGTCGCCAACGTCAGCCATGAGCTCAAGACCCCGACCGGGGCGCTGTCGCTGCTCTCGGAGGCCGTCATGGACGCCTCCGACGACCCGGAGGCGGTGGAGCGGTTCGCGGGCCGGATGCAGATCGAGGCGACCCGGCTCACCAATCTGGTCCAGGAGCTCATCGACCTCTCCCGGGTGCAGAACGACGACCCGCTGGAGGACGCCGAGCCGGTCCGGGTCGACGAGCTGGTCGCCGAGGCCATCGACCGCTGCCGGCAGCAGGCCGGCTCCAAGCAGATCACCATGGCCGCCGGCGGCACCGCCGAGCTCCGCATATGGGGCAACCGGGGCCAGCTCGCGGCCGCCCTCGGCAACCTCGTCGAGAACGCCGTCAACTACAGCCCCGCCCGCACCCGCGTCGGCATCGCCGCCCGCCGGGTCGCCGTACCCGGCGGGGACGAGATCGAGATCGCCGTGACCGACCAGGGCATCGGCATCTCGGAGAAGGACCGGGAACGGGTCTTCGAACGCTTCTACCGCGTCGACCCGGCCCGCTCGCGCGCCACCGGTGGTACGGGCCTCGGCCTCGCCATCGTCAAGCACGTGGCCGCCTCGCACGGCGGGGAGGTCACCGTCTGGAGCTCGGAGGGACAGGGCTCCACCTTCACCCTGCGGCTGCCCGAAGCGGGCTCCGTACGGGACCGGGACCGCACATCCGGCGGCCCGCTCATCGTCAACGGCGACGAGGCGTCCTACCCGGGCGCCGCACCCGACTCTTTTGACTCATTCCCTGCCCCGGAGGCTCTTCCGTGACCCGAGTGCTTGTCGTCGAGGATGAGGAATCCTTCAGCGACGTCCTGTCCTACATGCTCCGCAAGGAAGGCTTCGAGGTCGCGATCGCGGCCACGGGACCCGACGGCCTCGACGAGTTCGAGCGCAACGGCGCCGACCTCGTGCTCCTCGACCTGATGCTGCCCGGCCTGCCCGGCACCGAGGTGTGCCGGCAGCTGCGCAGCAGGTCCAACGTCCCCGTGATCATGGTCACGGCCAAGGACAGCGAGATCGACAAGGTCGTCGGCCTGGAAATAGGAGCCGACGACTATGTGACCAAGCCCTTCTCCTCGCGGGAGCTCGTCGCCCGCATCCGCGCGGTGCTGCGCCGCCGGGGCGAGCCGGAGGAGGTCACGCCGGCCGCCCTGGAGGCGGGCCCGGTCCGGATGGACGTGGACCGCCACGTCGTGACCGTCTCCGGCGGCAAGGTCGACCTGCCGCTCAAGGAGTTCGACCTGCTGGAGATGCTGCTGCGCAACGCCGGCCGGGTGCTGACCCGGATGCAGCTGATCGACCGGGTCTGGGGCGCGGACTACGTGGGCGACACCAAGACGCTCGACGTCCACGTGAAGCGGCTGCGCGCCAAGATCGAGCCGGATCCGGGCGCCCCGCGCTTCCTGGTGACGGTGCGCGGCCTCGGGTACAAGTTCGAGCCGTAGACCGCCACCGCCACCGCGCACGCGGACGGCATACGGCTGAGGCGCCTCCCGGAATCCGGGAGGCGCCTCAGCCGTATGTGCGTGCGTGCCGCGCGGGATCAGCCCGGCTGCGCCGAGTCGGAGGCGGCGTCGGTCGGGGTGACCGAGTTGCTCGCGGAGCCCGAGGGGGTCTCCGACGGCCCGCCCGGGGTCCCGGACGCGGAACCGGACGGGGTCGCCTCGGGCGACTCCGAGGGCAGCTTGGGCGGCTCGGGGAGCGAGCTGGGGCCGAAGCCCTCGAAGTAGTGCTTCGCGGGGACGACGGAGGCGCCCAGTGTGATGTCGCCGCTGCGGCTGAACTTGAAGACCAGCGGCTGCACGTTGCCGTTCTGCGCGGCCTCGCTGCCGTTGGCGATCACGGCGGCGGCGTTGCCCTTGCCGCCGAGGACCACACGCCCGCCGGCCGGGACGACGACCGGGCCGGAGCCCTCGGCCGGGTGCAGTTGCACGGAGCCGCTGCTGCCCGTCAGGGTGATGGAGTCCAGGGTCTCCGCCTTGGTGCCGTTGTTGAACAGCGTGGCGGCGACGACGGCCGGGCCCTTGGCACCGTCCTCGGGCTGCGTGATGACGTTGGCGTTCTGGATCTTGATCGCGCCGACCGAGGTGGCGGCGTTGTCAGGCCTGACTTCGAGCGTCTGCGCGTTGTTGCCCGCACCACATGCGGAAAGCGCGGCGATCGAGAACGCGATGGCAGTGGCGGCGAGGGCGCCGTGTCGAAGGCTGCGGCTCACGGCGGCGGCAACTCCTTGAACGAGCGGACGTACGGACGGGTGGGGCGAGCGGTGTAAAGCCGCCCTAAGGGTCTGTCAGCCGTCAGGTTACCGAGCCCCGTCCGCCGCCCCGCACCCGACCCGCCCCTTGGGCGGCGCGGGGATCGCACGCCGGATCGTGCGCGTTCTCCCGCGCGGTTCTTTCGCACGCCGTTCACATAACAGGCTTGATCAATTCCGTGGGCGTTCGTCCGGCTTCCGCGCTGTTCACGGGCCGTGGCGCATTCATTGCACTTAATCCCGGGGCCGGCCGTACGTTGATCAATTTCATTGGCCCCCGGCACTTACCGCCGCACTTACCGCCGTACGGGTGAGCGATCACCGAACGGAGTACGGAAAGTTCACCATCCTGAACCACGCAAAACGGGACGTTCGGCCACTTCGCAGCGGGTTCCGGTGCGTGTAACGTCCGCGTTTCTCCCTGCCCGTACAGCCGCTCCGACCTGCGAATACCGTCGTCCGCGAGCCTTCCGCAGCACGTCCGTGTCGCAGTTGTCAAGCCCCGAGATATGCCCTGACCTGCGAAAACGCCATTCAGGAGAAGCAGTTCTCGTGTTACGCTTGATAGCCACGGAAGGGGTACCTGTCACATGACGTTCAAGGTTGGCGACACCGTGGTCTATCCCCATCACGGGGCCGCGCTGATCGAGGCTATCGAAACTCGCCAGATCAAAGGCGTGGACAAGACCTACTTGGTGCTCAAGGTCGCTCAGGGCGACTTGACGGTGCGTGTACCGGCGGACAATGCGGAGTTCGTGGGTGTGCGCGACGTAGTCGGGCAGGAAGGGCTGGACCGGGTCTTCGAGGTGCTGCGCGCACCGTATGCCGAGGAGCCGACGAACTGGTCCCGGCGCTACAAGGCAAATCTCGAGAAGCTCGCCTCCGGCGATGTCATCAAGGTCGCCGAAGTGGTTCGTGACCTGTGGCGTCGCGAGCGTGAGCGCGGACTCTCCGCAGGTGAGAAGCGCATGCTCGCCAAGGCTCGCCAGATCCTGGTGAGTGAGCTCGCTCTCGCGGAGAACACGAACGAGGACAAGGCCGAGGCTCTCCTCGACGAGGTCCTCGCATCCTGAACCGGATCGCACCGGCCACTACGGCCGGATCGCACCGGCCGTAGATAATGTGCCGCGGTGCCTGCTGACCAGCCGTTATGCGCTGTGTCGTCGGGCGCTGCGGCATGTCCGGGCTGTGGCATGAACCCAGGACATGGTGCGTTGGCCCTACCGACGATCCCCCGGTACTTTGCTCGCGATCTTGTGAAGTCGACGATCCCGAGCGGCCGGGGCGGTCCCTGGTCTCGCCCGGGGTCACGGAAAGGGTCCCGGTCGAGTCATGGCGTAGCGCCCGGCTCGCTTGTGGCCATACCCACGTCGGCCGTGAAGACAAACATGCCGATGCTTCGGAGTGCAACCGATGTCTGATCAACCGCGTCCTCACCGCACGGCCGCCGTGATTCCCGCGGCCGGCCGCGGCGTACGGCTGGGCCCCGGCGCCCCCAAGGCGCTGCGCGCGCTGGGCGGGACGCCCATGCTCATCCACGCCGTACGGGCCATGGCGGCCTCCCGCCAGGTCTCCCTCGTCGTGGTCGTCGCACCGCCGGACGGGGCCCCCGGGGTCAGGACGCTGCTCGACGAGCACGCCCTGCCCGAACGCACCGAATTCCTCGTCGTGCCCGGCGGCGAGACCCGCCAGGAGTCGGTGGGGCTCGGCCTGGCCGCGCTCCCCGACGACATCTCCGTCGTCCTCGTGCACGACGCCGCGCGCCCGCTGGTGCCCGTCGACACCGTGGACGCCGTGATCGCGGCCGTACGCGACGGGGCGCCCGCCGTGGTCCCCGCACTGCCGCTCGCCGACACCGTCAAGGAGGTCGAGCCCGGTGCGCCGGGGGAGCCCGAGCCGGTGCTCTCCACTCCGGTACGGGCCAGGCTCCGGGCGGTGCAGACCCCGCAGGGCTTCGACCGCGACACCCTGGTCCGCGCGCACGAGCGGGTCGCCGTCAGCGGCGAGGGCGCCACCGACGACGCGGGCATGGTCGAACAGCTCGGCGCGCCCGTCGTGGTCGTCCCCGGCCACGAAGAGGCGTTCAAGGTGACCCGGCCGCTGGACCTGGTCCTGGCCGAGGCGGTTCTCGCACGCAGGAGGGCGAACGATGGCTTCTGACAGCTCAGGGGGGCCCGCGGCGCCCGTGATCCCGCTCGTCGGCATCGGCACCGACATCCACGCCTTCGAGGAGGGCCGCGAGCTGTGGTGCGCGGGTCTGCGCTGGGACGGCGAGGGCCCCGGTCTGGCCGGTCACTCGGACGCCGATGTCGTCGCGCACGCCGCGTGCAACGCGCTCTTCTCGGCCGCCGGCCTCGGCGACCTCGGGCAGCACTTCGGCACCGGGCGCCCCGAGTGGTCGGGCGCCGCCGGGGTCACGCTGCTGACCGAGGCGGCCCGGATCGTGCGGTCCGAGGGGTTCGAGATCGGCAACGTCGCCGTCCAGGTCGTCGGTGTACGCCCGAAGATCGGCAAGCGGCGCGAGGAGGCGCAGCAGGTGCTGTCCGCCGCCGTGGGCGCGCCGGTGTCGCTCTCCGCCGCCACCTCCGACGGGCTCGGCTTCACCGGCCGGGGCGAGGGCATCGCGGGCATCGCGACCGCGCTGGTCTACCGCACGGCCTGAGCTGCGGCCCGCGCCGGGCCGTCCGCGCTGACCCTTCCGGTGGGCACCGGCCGGAAACGGGGGAGTGGGCGGTGCCCCCGGGGTAGGCGTAGAGGCATCACCGATCCCTCAGGAGGACGTACGTCATGACCGCCGCACTCTCCCCGGAACTCAAGGCGCTTCTCGACACCCCGGTCTTCGTCACCGTGGCGACCATCCAGCCCGACGGCAGCCCGCAGGTGTCCCCGGTCTGGGTGAAGCGGGACGGCGACGACGTCCTCATCTCCACCACCACCGGCCGCCGCAAGGAACAGAACCTCGCCCGCGACCCCCGGGTCTCCGTCGTCGTCCAGCCCTTCGACGCCCCGTACACCTACGCCGAGATCCGCGGCACCGCCACCCTCAGCAGCGAGGGCGGCCAGGAGCTCATCGACGAGCTGTCCGTGAAGTACACGGGCAAGAAGTACGCCGACTTCAACCCCTCCTCCGGCGCCGACGACCCCCGTGTCGTCGTCCGAATCACCCCCCGGAAGGTCGTCGGGAGCATCTGACACCCCCCGCTCGCGCCCCCGGCGGCTCCGGAGGCGTAACAAGTGCCCCGCAATCCTTCAACGGGTCGCGGGGCACTGGTGCGGGGCCACTACCCTTGAGGGGTGACTATTCGCCTGTACGACACCAGCGCCCGGCAGATCCGTGACTTCGTCCCGCTCACCGCGGGCTGTGTCTCGATCTACCTCTGTGGCGCGACCGTCCAGGCCGCCCCGCACATCGGGCACATCAGGTCCGGACTGAACTTCGACATCATGCGCCGCTGGTTCGAGTACCGCGGCTACGACGTGACGTTCGTCCGGAACGTCACCGACATCGACGACAAGATCATCGCGAAGGCGGCCGAGCAGGGCCGCCCGTGGTGGGCGATCGGCTACGAGAACGAGCGCGCGTTCAACGCGGGCTACGACGCGCTCGGCTGCCTCCCGGTCACCTACGAGCCCCGTGCCACCGGGCACGTGCCCGAGATGATCGAGATGATGCGGGGCCTCATCGAGCGCGGCCACGCCTACGCCGCCGACGGCAACGTCTACTTCGACGTGCGCTCGTTCCCCGGCTACCTGGAGCTCTCCAACCAGGACCTGGACGACCTGCGCCAGCCCTCCGGCGACAACGAGACCGGCAAGCGCGACAAGCGCGACTTCGCCATGTGGAAGGCGTCCAAGCCCGGTGAGCCGAGCTGGGAGACGCCCTGGGGCCGCGGGCGTCCGGGCTGGCACCTGGAGTGCTCCGCGATGGCGCACAAGTACCTCGGCACCGCCTTCGACATCCACGGCGGCGGCATCGACCTGATCTTCCCGCACCACGAGAACGAGATCGCCCAGGCCAAGGCCTTCGGCGACGAGTTCGCGAAGTACTGGGTGCACAACGGCTGGGTCACCATGTCCGGCGAGAAGATGTCGAAGTCGCTGGGCAACTCGGTGCTCGTGAGCGAGATGGTCAAGGCCTGGCGCCCGATCGTGCTGCGCTACTACCTCGGCACCCCGCACTACCGGTCGATGATCGAGTACAGCGAGGAGGCCCTGCGCGAGGCCGAGTCCGCGTTCGCGCGGATCGAGGGCTTCGTCCAGCGCGTCACCGAGAAGGCCGGGGAGACCGTCGCCCCCGCCACCGAGGTGCCGCCGGCCTTCGCGGAGGCGATGGACGACGACCTGGGCGTCCCGCAGGCCCTCGCGATCGTCCACACCACCGTCCGCCAGGGCAACTCCGCCCTCGCCGCCGACGACAAGGAAGCGGCCGTCGCCCGCCTGGCCGAGGTCCGTGCCATGCTCGGCGTCCTCGGTCTCGACCCGCTCGACGAGCACTGGGCCGGCGAGAGCGACCGGGGCGACGACCTCCACGGCGTGGTCGACACGCTCGTACGGCTCGTCCTGGACCAGCGCCAGTCCGCCCGCGAGCGCAAGGACTGGACGTCCGCCGACGCGATCCGCGACCAGCTCAACCAGTCCGGTCTCGTCGTCGAGGACAGTCCGGCGGGACCACGATGGACACTCGGCCCGCGCCAGTAGTCCTCCATGTGCCGCCCGGCCCGCCGGGCGGCACACTTTCACTTATACGTCTGCACGTCTGAAGCAACGAAACAGGTAGGTCATGGCCGGGAACAGCCAGCGCAGGAACCGCCGCACGTCCAACAAGAAGGGCATGCAGGTCGGCAGCGGTGGCCAGCGTCGCCGTGGTCTCGAAGGCCGGGGACCGACGCCGCCCGCCGAGGCCCGCAAGAAGCACAAGAAGAACCGCATCGCGACCGCCAAGGCCAAGCAGGCCGCCAACCGCCGCCCCGCCCCCCGGCGCGGCGGCGTCAAGGGCACCTCCGAGATGGTCGTCGGCCGCAACCCGGTCTTCGAGGCCCTGCGCGACGGCGTGCCCGCCACCACGCTGTACGTCCAGCAGTACATCGACAACGACGAGCGCGTCCGCGAGGCCCTCCAGCTCGCCGGCGAGCGCGGCAACATCAACCTGATGGAAGCCCCGCGCCCCGAGCTGGACCGCATGACGAACGGGCTGAACCACCAGGGCCTCGTCCTCCAGGTCCCGCCGTACGAGTACGCGGACCCGCAGGACCTCACCGCCGCCGCGTACGACAACGGCGAGGACCCGCTGATCGTCGCCCTCGACGGCGTCACCGACCCCCGCAACCTCGGCGCGATCGTCCGCTCCGTCTCCGCCTTCGGCGGCCACGGCGTCGTCGTGCCCGAGCGCCGCGCGGCCGGCATGACCGCCGGGGCCTGGAAGTCCTCCGCCGGCACCGCCGCCCGTACGCCGGTCTCCCGGGTCACCAACCTGACCCGCGCGCTGGAGGCGTACAAGAAGGAGGGCATCGCCGTCGTCGGCCTCGCCGCCGACGGCGAGCACACCGTGGAGGACCTCGAGGCCCTCGGCGGTCCCGTCGTCATCGTCATCGGCAGCGAGGGCAAGGGCCTCGGCCGGCTCGTCGGCGAGACCTGCGACTACCGCGTGCGGATCTCCATGCCGGGCGGTGCCGAGTCGCTCAACGCCGGTGTCGCCGCCGGCATCGTGATGTACGAGGTCGCGCGCCGCCGCGCCTGATCAGCGGCCGGGACGGGCCGTTCGGCCCGTCCCCGCGGGACCACCCGCACGGGCGGCGGCCGACCGGGGCCCGGGGGAGTCCGCCGGGGGCGCGTCCGCACGTGCGCACGCCCCGGCGCGCCCCGCCACTCCCTGTTGACGGGCCTCGGACACTTCGGCACCGTCAAGGCAGTGTCCTAAACACACATCACTCGGTTAGATGAGTGTGGACACCAGAACGCCTCGGTTCGACGAACAACCCGCCCTGAGCATGACCAAGGTGGACTGCGACCCTGCGCAGGTCATCGTCAACCACGCCAGCTTCCGGGTGCAGCTCGCCCCCGGCCAGCGCGCACGGCTGCGCGGTGTGGCCCCCGCCGGTGCGCCCAGGATCCCCGCCATGAGCGGCACCGGAGCAGGACGCGGCCGCCGCGCCCCCGTCGTGTGGAGCGGCAGGTCCGCCCCCGGCGACCCGGGCGCCACCGGGCTCCTCCAGGCCGTACGGAACTCCACGGCGGGCCGCCCCGACGCCGCCTACGACCCGTACGAGCCCCACGCGTCCTACGAGTTCGACGGACGCGGGGCCGGCACCCAGGTCATCGACCGCCTGGAGGAGACGCAGCCCAACCCCGTCATCGGCGGGCCCCGCCCCGGCGGCCCCCTGCTGCCGCCCATGCGCCGGGCCGTCGGCGCGTACGACCCCGTCGAGACCGGGCCGTACGGCACCGACGGCGGTGACGACCGCGACGACGCCTTCGACGACGACGCCGAGGACATCACCGAGACCAGGGGACGCCGCCAGGGCGCCGACAGCGTCCGGCACGCGTACTACCCCGGCCGCCGGATGAACCTCGGGGTCGTCCTGCTCCCGATGCGGGTCTTCCTCGGCTTCATCTCCATCTACGCCGGAATGGGCAAGCTCTGCGACCCCGTCTACTTCGACGGCGGCGACCGCGGCTCCATGGTCAAGTGGCTGACCTCGCTGCACCCCTGGGGCCTCGCCGAGCCGCTGCGCGACTTCGCGCTCTCCCACCCCGTCGGCGCCGGGCTCACGATCGCCTTCCTCCAGGTCGTCGTCGGCGTCCTCACCGTCCTCGGGCTCTGGCAGCGCGTCGCCGCCTCCGTCGGCGCGCTGCTGTCCGCCGCGCTCCTGGTGACCGTCAGCTGGCGGACCGTCGCCGTCTACGACGCGCCCGACATCATCTACCTCGCCGCCTGGAGCCCGCTGATCATCGCGGGTGCGCCCGTCTACTCCGTCGACGGGCGCCTCGCCGGTGAGGCCTGGCGCAAGCTCGGGCCCCGCTCCGAGATCTGGGAGCTGCGCCGGCGCGTGCTGCGGCGCGGTGCCGTCGTCGCGAGCGTCGTCGTCGGCCTCACGCTGCTCATCGGCTCGATGCTCGGTGGCGCCGTCCGCTCATCCGAGGTCGTCACCGTCCCCGGCCCGAACGGCATCCCGACCAACCAGCTCCCCGGCTCCCCGCTCCCCGGCGAGTCCCGCGGCGGCAAGTCGTCCTCCAGCAGCAGCCCGGCGGGCCGGCAGCCGTCCCCGTCCCGCAGCACCGCCCCCCGTACCCCGTCCGCCGAGGCCTCCACGCCGTCCTCGGACACCGTCCGCGAGTCGGGCCAGGCGGCCGGTACGGGACAGCCCAGCCAGACCCAGGGCACCGGTCAGCAGCCTCCGCAGCAGACCACCCCGCAGCAGCCCCCGAGCACCACCAGCTCGGGCCCCAGCTCCTCCGGCCCCTCGGGCGACGGCGGCGGCTCCTCCACCGGCGGTTCGGAGCCCGACGCGGGATCCACCGGCGGCAGCGGCGACGGAAGCGGCGGCGGCCGCAACCCCATCGGCGGCCTCCTCGGCTGACCGCGTCACAGGCGAGGGGCGGGCCCCGGAGACAGTTCTCCGGGGCCCGCCCCTCGCCTGCGTCGGTCCGGGCGCTCTACTGCCCGTCCAGCTCCTTAGCCGCCTCCGTCAGGTCCTTCGCGGTGTCGATGGCCCGCCAGTACGCTCCGTGCGGCAACGGGTAGCCGGCCAGCCTGCGTTCGCGGGCCAGCCGGGGGAACGTGGTGCGCTCGTGGTCGCCCCGGTCCGGCAGCATCGCCGTGAAGGCGGGCGAGAACACGTACACCCCGGCATTGATCAGATAGGGGGAGGGGGGCGACTCGATGAAGTCGGTGATGTGCCCGAAGGCGTCCGTCTCCACGGCGCCCCAGGGGATGCGCGGACGGGCCAGTGCCAGCGTCGCGGTCGCGTCACGCTCCGCGTGGAAGGCCGCCATCTCGCGCAGGGAGAAACGGGTCCAGATGTCGCCGTTGGTCGCGTACCAGGGCTGCTCCGGATCCGGCAGCCGGGCCGCTGCGTACTTCAGTCCGCCGCCGCGTCCCAGGGGTTCGGACTCCACCACCGTCGTCACCCGCAGCGGCAGCACCGCCTCGGCCAGCCACTCCTGGAGCACCTCGGCGAGATGCCCGCACGACACGACGGCGTCGGTCACGCCCTCGGCCGCCAGCCAGGAAAGCTGATGGCCGATGATCGGCGTCCCGGTACCCGGGATCTCGACCATCGGCTTGGGGCGGTCATCGGTGTACGGGCGCAGCCGTGACCCCTGGCCACCCGCCAGGATCACGGCCTGCGTCGGAAACGTATGCATGCCAGGCACGATATGCGGTGCCCGGCCGGCATCGGTCAGCTGAACTGTGCGACACCCGAGGCGAACGACGTGTCGCAGACGGGGCGCGAGAAGCGGTGGGCCCGCGTCGGGCCGTACTGCTCGACGGCGGCCTTGCCGAGCGCCTTGGCGATCGACATGCAGTGCCGGGCGAGCGACGGGCGTCCCTCGACGGCACGCTGGAGATCCGTCAGCGCGACGCCCGGGTCCTTCTCCTGGAGCTCCTGAAGGAGCCGGTCGCGCAGGATGTCCTGCGGGGAGCGCGCCTTGGCGCGCTTGGAGACGGTCTGGGCCGACGCGGTGAGCATCGTCGAGTCGGAGTTGCTGGCTGCCCACGGCACGGCGGTGACCGCGAGGGTCCCGGACAGGACCATGACGACAGGCAGTACGAGAGCGAGAGTTCGGCCGATACGGCGCGCGGTGTGGGTCACGCAGCGAGCGTAGCGGCCGGTGATGATTTGGCGACATTACGTCACCCTGGCGGGGGACGGTTCGAGTGTGCTTTTCGAATAGCGTGTTGACGAACCGCAGTGAAATGACCGTTGTGCCGGGGAATTTGCTCCCGCCCGTCCAAACCCCCCAACGCGCGGTGGCCCCGCACGAAGATCGTGCGGGGCCACCGTACAGCGTGTGCGGATCAGTCGGTGAGACGCTCACCCGTCGAGGTCGCGAAGACGTGCAGCTCGTCCGGGCGGGGCACGACGTGGAGCTTGGTGCCCTTCTCCGGGACGGCACGGCCGCCGACGCGGACCACGAGGTCCTTGTGCTCGCCACCGACCTCGGCGGCACCGTAGACGAAGCCGTCGGCGCCGAGCTCCTCGACGACGTTGACGGAGACGGCCAGGCCGGCCGGGGCGTCGGCGGAGTCCTTGGTGAGGGACTTCGCGGCGGCGCCGCCGTGCTCGACGATGTCGAAGTGCTCGGGGCGGATGCCGACCGTGACGGTCGTGTCGCCGCGGTTCGCGGCGGCGGTGAGCGCCTCGCGGGAGACCGGGACGACGCTGTTGCCGAACTTCACGCCGCCGTCGGTGATCGGGACCTCGACCAGGTTCATGGCCGGGGAGCCGATGAAGCCGGCCACGAAGAGGTTCGCCGGGCGGTCGTACATGTTGCGCGGCGAGTCGACCTGCTGGAGGAGACCGTCCTTGAGGACCGCGACCCGGTCGCCCATGGTGAGGGCCTCGACCTGGTCGTGGGTGACGTACACGGTCGTGATGCCCAGGCGGCGCTGGAGCGAGGCGATCTGCGTACGGGTGGAGACACGGAGCTTGGCGTCGAGGTTCGACAGCGGCTCGTCCATGAGGAAGACCTGCGGCTCACGCACAATGGCACGGCCCATCGCCACACGCTGGCGCTGACCACCGGAGAGCGCCTTCGGCTTGCGGTCCAGGTAGTCGGTGAGGTCCAGCATCTTGGCGGCCTCTTCGACCTTCGCCCGGATGTCGGTCTTGTTCACACCGGCGATCTTCAGCGCGAAGCCCATGTTGTCCGCGACGGACATGTGCGGGTAGAGCGCGTAGTTCTGGAACACCATGGCGATGTCCCGGTCCTTCGGCGGCAGGTGGGTGACGTCGCGGTCACCGATGCGGATGGCACCGCCGTTGACGTCCTCGAGACCCGCGAGCATGCGCAGGGAGGTCGACTTGCCACAACCGGAGGGACCGACGAGGACGAGGAACTCGCCGTCCGCGATGTCGATCTCGAGCTGGTCGACCGCCGGCTTCGTGGAGCCGGGGTAGACGCGGGACGCCTTGTCGAACGTGACACTGGCCATGCTGATTCTTCTCCTCCACCGGCAGGAACGTGCCGGACGATCCGAGTAAGGGAGTGGTCTGGTCCACTTGGGTGAACCTTCAGCGACGCTACCTGGCCATTTCGAATCTGTCAGTAGTTCGACGGGGCCGAAATTCCGGCGCGGACGTGGTGCGGGGTTGGTTACACTGCTCCGGCACGCCTCCTTAGCTCAGCTGGCCAGAGCAACGCACTTGTAATGCGTAGGTCATCGGTTCGAATCCGATAGGGGGCTCTGGAGAAGCCCCGGGATCACTCACCGTGACCCGGGGCCGCCGCCGGCTGCGGCTCCGGAGGCGGACCGGCCGCCGCGCTGCCGGCGGAGACCCGCGCCAGGCTGCTCGCGGACGGGAGCGTCAACCCGTTCGCCTGGCGGGCCGAGGCGAACGCCTGGGCCACGGCGGCGGACCAGCGCTTCCGCTGCGCCACCGCCCTGCGGGCCGCGCGTCCCACGGACGGCGACATCCGGCTGGGCGTCAAGGAAACCGTGGACGTCGCGGGCTTCGCGACCGGGCTCGGGCTGCGCCGTTACCGCCACCATCCCCGCAGGACGGCCGAGGCGGTCCGGCAGCTGCGCGGGGTGTCCGCCCTCACCAAGCTGGTCACCCCCGAGCTGAGCATCGGGCTGGCCCACGGCAGCCGCAACCCGCGCTTCCCGCACCTGGCCCCGTCGGGCTCCAGCACCGGCAGCGCGGTCGCGGTGGCCTCCCATGTGTGCGACATAGCCCTGGGCACCGACACCGTGGCCTCCACCCGGCTGCCCGCCGCGGCGTGCGGCCTGGTGGGCCTGCGCACCACCCACCGGCCGGGCGGGCTCGACGGCGTCTTCCCGCTCTCACCGAGGCTCGACGCCGTGGGCTGGCTGGCCAGGACCGCCGACGACCTCGCCTACTTCCGACGGCCACGACGTGCGGCCGGTGCGCCTCGGCGAGCTGTGGGAGCAGCGGGCGGCCGCCTACGAGCTGTGCGCCCACGAGGCGTGGCGGACCTACCAGGAGTGGCGCGAGCGCTTCGACGACGGCCTGGACGCGTCCACGGTGCGCGCGCTCGACGCCGGTGCGGCGATCGGCGAGGGCCGGTACGCGCGGCTGTGCGCTGCCCAGGACCGCGCCCGCGAGCGGGCCGCCGCCTCGTTCGCGGCGGACGACGCCGATGTGTGGTTGCCGGTGGCCCCCGCCCGCCCCGCAGGGCGGACGCACCTGTGGGAGACCTCGCCGCCGTACCGCACCCCGGGGAGGCGGAGTTCGAGCAGCGCGTCGGCTACTGCCCGGTGGCCGCGTTCGCCGGGCTGCCCGCCCTGGCGCTGCCCGTCGCGATCGACCCGGTCCACCGGGCCTCGGTCACTATGCAGCTGGTGGGTCCCCCCGGCAGCGAGGCCGAACTGATCCAGCTCGCCCGGCACATCGGCCGCGCCGTCGGCGGCCCGGTCTTCCCGCAGGCCGCAGCGTCCGGATGCGGGACGACCTCCTGGCAGGTGGCGCGCCGATCTACGGTGTGACCACCGGATTCGGCGGCAGCGCCGACCATCAGGTCAGCCCGCGCCGGGCGGCCCGCATGCAGCGCAATCTGATCCTGTACCACCTCAACGGCGTCGGCCCCTGGGCGGCGGCCGAGGTGGTCCGCGCCACCGTCCTGATCCGGGCCAACAGCCTGGCGCGCGGCGACTCGGGGGTGCGCCCGCTCGTCGTCGACCGGCTGCTGCGGCATGTGGCGGCGGATGTGCTGCCGAGGGTGCCGGAGCGCGGTTCGCTGGGCGCGAGCGGTGATCTCGTGCCGCTCTGTTATGTCGCCGCCGCGCTGCTCGGCGAGGGCGAGGCGATGACCGGTGAGGGCGCCGTGCCGATCGCCGAAGCCCAGCGCGCGGCGGGCCTCGCCCCGGTCGAACTGCAGGCCAAGGAGGGCCTGGCGCTGATCAACGGCACCGCGTTCACCACGGCCTTCGCCGCCCTGGTGGTGCACGACGCGGGACGGATCGCCACCGCGGCGGAGCTCACCACCGCGCTCGCCTGCGAGGCCCTGACCGGGAACGCCTCGCACTTCGCGGAGTTCATCCACCGCGCCAAACCGCACCCCGGGCAGCTGGCCGCCGCCCGGTCCATCCGCCGGGTGCTGGGCGGTTCACGGCTCACGACGACGTACGAGGAACTGGTCGCGGCCGCGAAGCCGTTGGCCGGAGCGGACCATGTGCGCCAGGAGCGGCGCATCCAGGACCCGTACTCGCTGCGCTGCGTCCCGCAGGTGGTCGGTGTCCTGCGCGACAGCCTCGCCTGGGCCGGCCCCTGGATCACCACGGAGATGAACGCCTCGACGGACAACCCGCTGTTCGCCGTGGACGAGGGCCGGCTGCACCACGGCGGCAACTTCTACGCGGGCCATGTCGGGCAGGCCATGGACGCGTTGAAGGTCGCCGTGTCCAATGTGGCGGACCTGCTCGACCGTCAGCTGGCCCTGCTCGTCGACGAACGCTTCAGCCTCGGTCTGCCCGGGAACCTGGTCCCGCCCGGTGCGGAGGCCGGACTGCACCACGGCTTCAAGGGCATGCAGATCGCCGCGTCGGCCCTGACCGCCGAGGCGCTGAAGGCGGCGGGGCCGGCCACGGTGTTCTCCCGCTCGACGGAGGCCCACAACCAGGACAAGGTCAGCATGGCCACCGTTGCCGCACGCGACGCGCGCACGGTCACCGGACTCACCCGGCAGGTCACGGCGATCTGTCTGCTCGCCGCCGTGCAGGCCGTCGAACTGCGCGGGCCGGAGTCGGCCGGCCCGGCGGCGCGTCGCGTGCACGCCCTGATCCGCGAGCGGGTGCCGTTCACCGATCGTGACCGCCGGATGGACCACGACATCGCGTACGTGGCCGACCGGATCGCTGACGGGAGCCTGGCGCGGGCCGCCGGCCTG
This sequence comes from Streptomyces sp. ITFR-16, assembly GCF_031844705.1. Classification (NCBI taxonomy): domain Bacteria; kingdom Bacillati; phylum Actinomycetota; class Actinomycetes; order Kitasatosporales; family Streptomycetaceae; genus Streptomyces; species Streptomyces sp. ITFR-16. The sequence continues at coordinate 3,590,644 of NZ_CP134609.1, read as the reverse complement.
GAGTGAGGGGCCGCGCCCGCGGTCAGTGGCGTCCCGCGATGCGGTCCGCCGCCTTCGCGATCGGGTCCGTGCCGGGGCGCGGCGAGGCGGACTCGCGGCGGTCCGCCGCGCGGTAGGCGGCGTACAGGGTGTGGACGCCGAGCCAGCGGAAGGGCTCCGGTTCCCAGCGGCGGACCTTGTGGCCGACCCAGGGGAGCGTGGTCAGGTCGGTGGAGGCGGTCTGGCCGGAGTCCTGCTGGATCAGGTCGCGCAGGGTGCGGGCGGCGAGGTTGGCGGTGGCGACGCCGGAGCCCACGTAGCCGCCGGCCCAGCCCAGGCCGGTGGAGCGGTCCAGGGTGACGGTGGCGCACCAGTCGCGGGGCACGCCGAGGACGCCGGACCAGGCGTGGGCGACGCGGGTGCCCGCGGTGGTGGGGAAGAAGCGGACGAGGAGGTCGCGCAGGGCCTCGATGGTGGCGGGCTGGGTGCGGCCGTCGTTGTCGGTCGCCGAGCCGTAGCGGTAGGGGACGCCCCGGCCGCCGAGCGCGATGCGGTTGTCGGCGGTGCGCTGGGCGTACATGTAGGCGTGGGCCATGTCGCCGAGGGTCTCGCGGCCGCTCCAGCCGATGGTGTCCCAGAGTGCGTCGGAGAGGGGTTCGGTGACGATCATGGAGGAGTTCATCGGGAGCCAGGTGCGCTTCTGGCCCTTGATGCCCGCCGTGAAGCCCTCGGTGCAGCGCAGGACGTACGGGGCGCGGACCGTGCCGTAGGGGGTGACGGCGTGCTTGGGTCTGATCTCGGTGACGGGGGTCGCGTCGTGGAGGGTGACGCCCAGCGCCTCCACCGTGTCCGCCAGGCCCTGGACCAGTTTGGCGGGGTGCAGCCGGGCGCCGTGCGGGGTCCAGGAGGAGCCGACGGCCCCGCTGACGCGGATGCGTTCGGCCGTCTCGCGGGCGCCGTGCAGGGTGCGGTCGGTCTCGCCGAAGGCGGTCTCGGCGGCGTGGAAGGCCTTGAGACGGGCCAGTTGAGCCGGGGTGCGGGCGACTTCGAGGACGCCGCCCCGGTGGATGTCGGCGTCGATCCCCTCCTCGTCGGCGACGCGGACGACCTCCGCGACGGTGGCGTTCATGGCCTGCTGGAGGCGGACGGCGGCGTCGTGGCCGTGGAGTTTCGCGTAGCGGTCGCGGCCGGCGATGCCGTTGTAGAGCCAGCCGCCGTTGCGTCCGGAGGCGCCGTAGCCGCAGAACTTCGCTTCCAGGACGACGATGTTGAGGAACGGGACGGCCTTCTTGAGGTAGTACGCCGTCCAGAGCCCGGTGTATCCGCCGCCGACGATGCAGACGTCGGCCGCGGTGTCGCCGGGAAGGGGTTCGCGGGGCGTGGGGGTGCCCTGGTCCGCGTACCAGAAGGATATGCCGCCGTTGACCGTGCTGACGGTGCTCATGTCGCCCCTGCTGTGTCCGTGTGGCCGTCTGCCTGTGGGCGGGACGTTACTGCTCGGAGGCGGGTTTCGTCTTGTGCCGGTCGTCCCGCGTCAGCGGATGGCATGCCAGCCCGATCAGCGCCGCCGTGAAGTGGCCGACGTCGGTGAAGGTGGGGCTGGTGATCAGGGGGATGCCGTAGATGACGAGGACGGCGAAGAGGTAGACGTACCGCCAGGGGCGCGGGACGTAGTAGGTGAGGACGGCGACGACGCCGGCCAGGGCGTAACTGACGCCGACGTCGAGGGTGTTGGCGGCGGAGGCGGGTGCGTGGCCGTGGCGGATGGCCCAGGCGAGGATGCCCTCGCTGACGAGGGTGGCCAGGACGTGGGCGGCGGCCGCGACCGTGAGCCAGCGCAGGGTGCCCAGGCGGCGTTCGGCGGGGGCGTGGAAGACCGTGTAGAGGACGGCGTACGGGAGCCAGGCGCCGCCGTCGATCCAGAAGGCGCTGCTGATCAGGACGCGTACGGGGTTCTGGGACAGCTCGTGGATGTTGGTGGAGCGCTGGCGGAGGAAGTCCTCCTCGAAGGCGGGTGACATCTGGTGGACGATGACCGTCGTGACGAACAGGGCCGTCAGCCAGAGGTAGGTGCCGGGGGCGCTGCGGACCCATGAGCCGACGCCGTGGAGCCACCGGGCGGGGGAGGTGCGGGGCCGGGTGGGCGGGGCGGGGTGGCTCGGGGTCATAGCCGATTGACGCACGCTCCTACGATCGTGGGCGTGATTGACATTCCGGATGCGCTGATCGCTACTCAGTCCGCATACAACGGGGCCGCCGGGCGGGCGTTCGTCGCCGCGCTGCCGGGGACGGCCGCACAGTTCCTGGAGCGGTGGGGGCTGCGGCGGGACGGCGGGGCGTGGTACGGGGTGTGTGCGCTGGTCCTGCCCGTGGTGCGGGAGGCGGACGGGCGGCCGGCGGTGCTGAAGCTGCAACTGGTGGACGAGGAGACGGCGGGGGAGCCGGTCGCGCTGCGGCTGTGGGGCGCGGCTTCGGCGGGGGCGGTGCGGCTGCTGGAGCACGACCCGTTGACCGGGACGATGCTGCTGGAGCGGCTGGACGCGCACCGTCCGCTGGCGGCGGTCGCGGACGCGCGCGAGGCGGTGCGGGTGGTCGGTGAACTGCTCGCGGGGCTGACGGCCGTGCGGCCGGCCGCCGGGTCCGGGCTGCGGGGGCTCGGGGAGGCGGCGGAGCGGATGGTGACGGCGGCGCCGGACGTGGCGCGGGCGCTGGCGGAGGAGGGGGAGCGGCGGCTCGTCCGGGACTGCGCGGCGGCCGTGCGCGAGGTGGCGGGGGAGCCGGGGGACCGGTTGCTGCACTGGGATCTGCACTTCGGCAATGTGCTGGCCGGGCCGGGCGAGGGGGCCGGGCGGTGGGTGGCGATCGATCCGAAGCCGCTGGTGGGCGATCCGGGGTTCGAGCTGCTGCCCGCGCTGAACGACCGGTTCGACGCCGGCGCGGTCAGGTGGCGGTTCGATCTGCTGACGGAGGCGCTGGGGCTGGACCGGGCGCGTGCGCGGGCGTGGACGCTGGGCCGGGTGCTGCAGAACGCGTGCTGGGGCGTGGAGAGCGGGGAGCGGCGCCTGGTGCCGGAGCACGCGGCCGTCGCCCGCGAGCTGCTGGGCCGGGGGTAGGGCCGGGAACGCGGCTGTCTACGCTGCCCCCATGATTCGTACCGCTGTCCCCGCCGATGTCCCCGTCATCCACGCGATGATCCGTGAGCTGGCCGACTACGAGAAGGCGCTGCACGAGGTGCGCGTGACCGAGGAGCAGCTGCGGGAGGCGCTGTTCGGTGAGCGGCCCGCCGCCTTCGCGCACCTCGCGGAGTCCGACGAGGACGGCGAGCCGGTCGGCTTCGCGCTGTGGTTCCTGAACTTCTCGACCTGGCGCGGGGTGCACGGCATCTACCTGGAGGACCTGTACGTCCGTCCGGAGCGGCGCGGCGGCGGGCACGGGAAGAAGCTGCTGCGGGAGCTGGCCCGGATCTGTGTGGCGCGCGGGTACGAGCGCCTGGAGTGGTCGGTGCTGAACTGGAACGCCCCGTCCATCGCCTTCTACGAGTCGCTGGGCGCCCGCCCGCAGGACGAGTGGACGGTCTACCGGCTCACGGACGGGGCGCTGGCGGAGCTGGGCGGGGCCGGGGCCTGACCGGCCCCGGGCCCGGCGTCGGGGGATCAGGGGATCAGGGGATCAGGACGACCTTGCCCGTGGTGCCGCGGGTCTCCAGCGCGCGGTGGGCGTCGGCCGCGCGGGCGAGCGGATAGCGCTGGACCGCCGGGCGCAGGCGGCCCGCCGCGGCCTCGGCGAGGGCGCGGGTCTCCAGGGCGCGCAGGCCGCCGCCCTGCCGGATCATGGCGGGGCCGAGGACGTTCTCGGAGGTGATGCCCCGGGCGGTGAGTTCCTCCTCGGTGAAGGTGAGGGGCCGGCCGTCGTGGAATCCGCCGCCGGACCAGCCGTAGACGATGTGCCGGCCGCCCCTGCCGAGGAGGTCGACGCCGGCGCGGGCCGTGGTGGAGCCGACGGAGTCGTACAGGACGGTGGCCCGGCGGCCGAGGGTGTCGAGGTGGGTACGGACGTGGCGCGGCCAGTCGGGGCGGGTGTAGTCGATGGCGAGGTCGGCGCCGTTGGCCCGGACGAGGGCGGTCTTCGCGGGGCCGCCGGCGAGGCCGATGACGGTGGCCCCGGCGTTCTTCGCGTACTGGACGAGCAGGGTGCCGATGCCGCCCGCGGCCGCCGTGACCAGCACGACGGAGTCCGGGCCGAGCGGGGTGAAGGCGAGGATGCCGAGGGTGGTGCGGCCGGTGCCGATCATGGCGACGGCCTCGGCGTGGCCGAGCCCCTCGGGCACGGGGTGCAGCCGGTCCGCCTCGGTGACGGCGCGTTCGGCGTAGCCGCCGGGGACGTTGCCGAGGTGGGCGACGACGTCCCGGCCGAGCCAGGCGGGGTCGGTGCCCTCGCCGAGCGCGTCGACGGTGCCGGCGACCTCGCGGCCGGGGACGGTGGGCAGTGGGGTGGGGGCGGGGAACGGTCCGGTCAGGCCCTGGCGCAGGGCGGTGTCGAGGAGGTGGACGCCGGCCGCGCGGACGGCGATGCGGACCTGGCCGGGGCCGGGCACGGGGTCGTCGGTGCGCTCGTGGACGAGGTTCTCGGCGGGGCCGAAGGCGTGGAGGCGTACGGCGTGCATGGTGGGCTCCCCGGGGTGTGGGTCTCGGTGAGCCCACCCTCTGACCTCAAGCGTGCTTGAGGTCAAGTGAGGTGCGGGAGGCCGTGGGGTGTTCGGTGGCCTTCAGGGCGAGCAGCGCCGCCTCGATGCCGCTGTTGAAGGACACCTCGCTCAGGAGACCGGGGGCGGCGACCTGGTCGCCGGCGAGGTAGATGCCGTTGCCGCGGTCGATGGCGGGCCGGTCGCGCCAGGTGGTGCCGGGGTGGTCGACCGCTCCGGTGCGCCCGGTGGCGAGGGCCTCGCGGCGCCGGACCGTACGCTCGCGCCAGCCGGGGAAGCCCAGGTCGAGAAGGTCCTCGGCGCGGGCGATCCCGTCGGCGCGGGGTGCGTCGGGAGCCAGCGGGAACTGCCCCTGGACGAGCTGTTCGCCGGCCGGGGCCAGGGTGCGGTCCTGGGCGGTGAAGCGTTCGATCCAGCCGGGGGCGTCGAGGTCGGAGACGGCGAACGCGTCGCCGCGCCGGGTGCGCAGGGCGAGGTCGACGAGGGCGGTGCGGCCGGAGGGCCAGGTGAGCGCGGGGTCGGCGAGGAGGGTGCGCGCGGAGTCGAGGGAGGTCGCGACGACGACCGGGCCGGTGCGGGCGAGGGTGTCGAGGGCGGCGGCGTCGATCCGGGACGCGGTCTCGATGCGCACGCTGAGGTTCCAGGCGCGGGCGGCCATCCGGTCGACGATCTGGGCCCATCCGCCGACGGGGTAGCGGGCCTCGGGCGGCAGGGCGGCGGCGCGCCGCAGCCGTTCCTGGACGAACGCGGCGGAGAGGCTGCCGGGGTCGTGGTGGAAGAGGGCGACGGCGGCGTAGTGGGCCGCGGCCCGTGCCCCCTCCTCGCCGGCCTGTGCGGTGGCCCAGGTGCGGAAGTCGGTGTCGACGGGGGCGTGGGCGGCGTCGCGGCGGCTGAGGCGCAGGAGGGCCAGGGGCGGGGTGCGGCGCAGGGTGCCGCGGTGGCGGAAGCGGAGCCGGGTGGCTTCGAGGGGAGGCACGGTGACGGTGGGGCCGAGGAGGTTGCGCCGGTCGAGCCAGGCCCAGTGGGGTCCGTGGCGGTAGAGGGCGTGCGGCCCCTCGTTGGTGAGGTAGGGCCCTTCCGCCGTCCTGGCCCGTCCGCCGAGGGTGTGGTGGGCCTCGTGGACGGTGACCAGGGCGCCGGACTCGGCCGCGGTCACGGCCGCGGTGAACCCGGCGAGGCCGCCGCCGACGACATGGATGCGCTGCATGGTCCCGGTCTCCTTCGCTGGAGGTGTGTATGGATACGGGACGGATGCCGGGGGCCCGGATGTGACATCGGCGGTGCCGCGTTGTCAGTGGCGTGCGTCACGATGGGGGCATGGTGCGCAGTGGTGGGATCGGTGGCGGTACGGGCAGGGCGGGCAGGGGCGGGGTCGCCGAGGCGCGACGGCCGCAGGTGCGGCTGCCTCCGCTCGTGGAGTACGAGGGCGGCGGCCTGGAGCCGGACGGGGACTACGACGGCGTGCGGTTCTCCGCCGCGGACCTGGCGGACGAGGCCGGTCCGGGCGCGCGGTTCATGGACTGCGCGCTGGAGGGCTGCTCCCTGGACCGCACGGAGCTGGGCAGGGCCCGCTTCCTGGACTCGGTGCTGACGGGCGTACGGGGCGTGGGCACCGATCTCGCCGGGGCGTCGCTGCGCGATGTGGAGATCGTGGACGCGCGGCTGGGCGGGGTGCAGCTGCACGGTGCGGTCCTGGAGCGGGTGCTGGTGCGCGGCGGGAAGATCGACTACCTGAATCTGCGCGAGGCCCGGCTCAAGGATGTCGTGTTCGAGGGCTGTGTGCTCTCGGAGCCGGACTTCGGGAGTGCGCAGCTGGCCCGGGTGGAGTTCCGGGACTGTGTGCTGAAGCGGGCGGACTTCAGCGCGGTGCGGATGGAGTCGGTGGATCTGCGGACGGTCGCGGAGCTGGACATCGCGCGTGGGGTGGAGCGGCTGGCGGGTGCGGTGATCAGCCCGGTGCAGCTGATGGAGCTGGCTCCGGCGTTCGCGGCGCAGATCGGGGTGCGCGTGGAGGCGTGAGACGCCCCCGGAGGCGGGGGCTGCCGGTCAGAGGCGGGGGAAGCGGGCCTGGAGGTCCCAGATCGCGGGGTTGTCGGCGAGGCCCTCGTGCATGTCGGCGAGGTCGGCGATCAGGTCGTGCAGGAAGTCGCGGGCCTCGCGCCGCAGCACGGAGTGGCCGAAGGTGAGGGGCGCCTCCTCGGCCGGCATCCAGTCGGCCTCGACGTCGACCCAGCCGAAGCGGCGCTCGAAGAGCATCCGGTCGGAGGACTCGGTGAAGTCGAGTTCGGCGAACTGGCGGCGGTGCGAGCGGTTGCCGCGCGGGTCCTGGTCGATCTGCTCGACGATGTCGCACAGGGCCCAGGCGAAGTCGAGCACGGGCACCCATCCCCAGGCTGTGGACACCTCGCGGTCCTCCTTGGTGTCCGCGAGGTAGACGTCCCCGGAGAACAGATCGTGCCGCAGGGCGTGGACGTCCGCTCGGCGGTAGTCGGTCTGCGGGGGATCGGGGAAGCGCCGGGAGAGGGAGTAGCCGATGTCGAGCACGGTTCGATGGTGTCATGCCCGGCGTGTCGCTCCGGACCGGCGGCCCGGAGGGAGGTCCTGAGGCCGCCCGCTCACGGCAGCAGGCGCTGCTCCTTCGCCACGGCGACCGCCCCGGCGCGGGTGTCGACGCCGAGCTTGTCGTAGATCCGGCCCAGGTGGGTCTTGACCGTGGCCTCGCTGATGAACAGGGCGCGGGCGATGTCCCGGTTGCCCAGCCCCCGGGAGAGCTGGCCCAGGATGTCGCGCTCGCGGTCGGTGAGGGTGGGCAGCGGCTTGCGCATCCGGGCCATGACGCGGCTGGCGACGGGCGGGGACAGCGTGGTGCGGCCCTGGGCGGCCGAGCGGATCGCGGCGAAGAGTTCCTCCGGGCGCTCCGCCTTCAGCAGATAGCCGGTGGCGCCCGCCTCGATGGCGCGGGTGATGTCGGCGTCCGTGTCATAGGTGGTGAGGACCAGGACATGGGTGCCGGCGGCGGTGGCCGCGATCCGCCGGGTGGCCTCGACGCCGTCGATGCCCTGGCCCAGCTGGAGGTCCATCAGGACGACGTCGGGGGCGAGCCGGGCGGCGAGCGCGACGGCCTCCTCGCCGCTGCCGGCCTCGCCGACGACCTCGATGTCGGGTTCGCTGCCGAGGAGGGCGAGCAGCCCGGCGCGTACGACGGCGTGGTCGTCGCAGAGCAGGATGCGGACGGGCGGGTGCGCGGCGGCGGTCATGCGGGGTCCTGGGGGATGGGAGGGGCGGCGGGGTGGCCGGGCACGGTGGCGGTCACCACGGTGCCCTCGCCGGGGGCGGACTCGATGGTCAGGTTGCCGCCGAGCTGGCGCAGCCGGGCGCGCATCGCGGGCAGCCCGTGCCCGCGCACCCCGCCCGGCGGACCGGCGGCCGCGTCGGGGGTGAAGCCGTGGCCGTTGTCGGCGATGTCCAGGACGGTCCGGTCGTCGAGGTGGGTGAGGGTGACGGCGGCCTCGGTTGCGCCCGCGTGCTCCGTGACATTGGCCAGTGCGCCCTGGGCGATCCGCAGCAGCGCGGACTGCACCCGGTCCGGGAGCACGGTGTGCGGGGCGCCCTCCACATGGCAGCGGACGGTGAGCCGGCCCTGCGCCTGCGCGGTCTCGCGGGCGGCGAGGGCGTGCAGCGCCGCGTCCAGGCCGCCGCCCTCGGCGAGGTCGGCCGGGGCGAGGTCGTGGACGAAGCGGCGGGCCTCGGCGAGGTTGCGTTCCGCGATGCCGGTGGCCGTACGGACATGGCGGCGGGCGGTCCCCGGGTCGCTGTCCCAGGTGCGGTCGGCGGCCTGGAGCAGCATCTGCTGGCTGGACAGGCCCTGGGCGAGGGTGTCGTGGATCTCCATGGAGAGCCGCTGGCGTTCGGCGAGGGTGCCCTCGCGCCGCTCGGTGGCGGCCAGTTCGCGGCGGGTGCGGAGCAGGTCGTCGATGAGCTCGGCCTGCGTGGCGGCCTGGCGCTGCATATGGACGAAGACGGCGGTGGCGACGGCGGCGACGGCGGGCGGGGCGAGCACGAGGTTGGGGTCGAAGCCGTGCGCGAGCCGCAGCTGCGCGGCGACGACGAACAGCGTGAGCAGCGCGACCAGGGCCAGCGCGGCGCGCGGCGGCAGGATCCGCAGCCCGGTGTAGAAGAGCGGGACCGCGCACCACGCGAAGCTCGGCGCGAGCACGACGAGGACCATCCACACGGCGACGAGCACCCCGAGCCAGACGAGTCTGCGCGGGGTGGGGCGCGAACCGAGGACCGGACCGAGTACGTACAGGGCGGCCAGGGCGACCGACAGGCCGATGATCCACGGGGTGCGGGCCTCGCCCGGGTGCCGCAGCAGGAACCGGGTCAGCGAGGCACCCAGCAGCAGGAAGAACGCCGCGTGCATGAGCAGGGCGAGGGCGCGCGTGCCGGCGTCGTCGGCCCGGCCGGTCTCCCGCGCCGAGCGGCTTCGCTGCTCCACCTTCTACCTCTGCTCCTCACCGGGCCCCGCCGGGGCACCGCGCTGACCTGCACGGACATTCCATCGTCACCCCGAAGGACCCGGTCCGCATCAACCGATCGGCCGATGGGGACATCAGCCGTCCCGCACCCGCTGTCGAGCCGGTACGACGACCGTACGGCCCCGGAAGCGGACCCAGGATGGAACACGGAACGAACGGGCCGCCGGAACCACCCGGCCGCCCCGCCCCACCCGCCCCACCGCTGAGGAGCCCACCATGAAGAAGATGTCGCTGCGCACCCGTGTCCTGACCGGTACCGTCGCCGCCCTCGGGGCCGGCACCTTCGGCGCGATGTCCGCGAACGCCTCCACCCCGGCCGCCGCGCCCGCCACCACCGTCAAGGCCGACACCGCCCACCGCAACCTCCAGCAGACCACGCACCTGACGCTGGACGCCGCCACGAAGGCCGCGCAGGCCTCCCTCGACGCGGCGAAGAAGGAGAACCAGCGCGTCGCCGTCTCCGTCGTCGACCGCAACGGCACCACCATCCTCACGCTGCGCGGCGACGGCTCCGGCCCGCAGGCGTACGAGTCGGCCGAGAAGAAGGCCTTCACCGCCGTCTCCTGGAACGCCCCCACCTCGGAGCTGGCCAAGCGGCTGGACCAGGCCCCGAACCTCAAGGACATCCCTGGCACCCTGTTCCTCGCGGGCGGCGCCCCGGTGCAGGTCAAGGGCGCCCCGGTGGCGGGCATCGGGGTGGCCGGCGCGCCCAGCGGCGACCTCGACGAGAAGTTCGCGCAGGCCGGCGTCGCCGCCCTCGCCAAGTAGCCCAGCGGCAACCACCACTCCGGGAGACCGACATGAACGCCCTCGATCACCAGTTGCTCGACGCCGCGCGCACCGGCGACACCGACGCCGTGCGCACCGCGATCGAGGGCGGCGCCCGGGTGGACGTACGAGACGAGGAGCTGCGCACCCCGCTGCTCCTGGCCGTCCACGGCGACCACGTCGGGGCCGCCCGGCTCCTCGTCGGGGCGGGCGCCGACCCCGACGCGCAGGACAGCCGGGAGGAGAGCCCCTGGCTGGCCACCGGGGTCACCGGCAGCGTGGCGATGCTCCGGGTCCTGCTGCCGGCCGGACCCGATCTGAAGCTGCGCAACCGGTTCGGCGGGATCGCGCTGATCCCGGCCTGCGAACGCGGACACGTCGGCTACGTACGGGAGCTGCTGGCGACCACCGCCATCGACGTCGACCACGTCAACCGGCTGGGCTGGACGGCCCTGCTGGAGGCCGTGATCCTCGGCGACGGCGGCCGGGCCCACCAGGAGATCGTCGCGCTGCTGCTCGCGGCGGGCGCGACGCCCGGGCTCCCGGACGGCGACGGCGTCACGGCGCTGGCGCACGCGGAGCGGCGCGGGTTCACGGAGATCGCGGCGCTGCTGAGGGGCGCCCGGTGAGGGCCCGCCGGGCGGTCCTGACGCTGGCCTCGGCGGCGGTGCTCGCGGGCTGCGCGGCGGAGACGTCCCCCACCGCGAGCACCCCGGCCGCGAGTGCTCCCACCGCGAGTGCCCCGGCCGCGCAGGCCCCCACCGCGGGGGTGAGGACCGGGGCCACCCCCGAAGGCACGCTGCTCGTCGCCGACTTCGGCGGGGACACGGTGAGCTTCGTCGATCCGGAGCGCGGCACCTTCGCCCGGGTCGAGGTCGGTACCGCCCCGTACGGCGTGGCGGTCGGCGCGGACGGCCGGGCCTGGGTGGCCACCGCCGAGGGCGTCGCGGTCGTCGACACCCGCAGCCGCACCCGCCTGGCCCGCATCCCGTACGCGACGCCGACCGGCCCGGTGACCACCGGCGAGTACCGGGGCGGTGGCATGGGCATCGCCCTGGCCCCCGACGGCCGGCACGTCTACGTCGGCGTCAACGTGCCCGACGGCCGCGGGGTGCTGGAGGTCATCGACACCCGGACCCGCGAGGTGACCGGCACCGTTCCAATCGGGCGCCGCCCCTTCGACGTGGACGTCTCGCGCGACGGCCGGGAGGTGTACGCCACCGGCCACGACTCCTTCGACGTGACGTCCGTGCGTACGGACACGCTGCGCACCCGGCGCATGGAGGTCGCCCCCTACGGCACCGAGGGAGGTCTCGGCTCCTGGCTGAAGCCGCACTACGCGGTGGTCAGGGCGGACGGGAAGCTGCTGCTGCCGTTCGAGGGCGAGCGGCTCGCGGTGCTCGACCCGCGCACCGGCGAGGTCGCCGTCGAGCGGATGACGGCCGACACCCATCAGCACGGGGCGGCGCTGACCCCCGACGGCACCCTGCTCGTCGTCGGTACGGGCCCCGTCGCCGCCGGCGACGAGGACGCCTCGCTGACCGTGCGGAAGCCGGACGGCACCGAGCGCGTGGTGCCGCTGGACGGTCCGCACGAGGACGTGGCGGTGTCCGGGGACGGCCGCACGGCGTATGTCACCGGGGGCTTCACCCGGGACGGCTACTGGAACGGGATCACCGTCGTCCGCCTCGACGGGACGTCACCCCCGGTCCGGCTGAAGGCAGGTGAACGCCCGCTGGGGATCGCGGTGCTGTGACGGCCGGGGACCGGTGCGCGCCCCCTGGGGATCCGCGCTCCCGGAGTCCGACATTCCGCACATAGGATCACCGGTGTGGATCATCGACACCCGGCACGCGCCGCGGCCCGCACACCCCGCAGGGCCGCGCACGCCGCCCTGCTGCTCGCCCTCGCCCTCCTCGCGCCCGCCTGCACCGGCGGGGTGGAGGGCAAACCCGGCGCCTCCGGGGTGCGCGACCCGTACTTCCCCAAGCTCGGCAACGGCGGCTACGACGTCACGCACTACGACCTGACGCTCGACGTGGACCCGGACGAGCAGACGCTGCGCGGGACGGCCGCGATCACCGCGCGCGCCACCCAGGACCTCAGCTCGTTCAACCTCGACCTCGCCGGTCTCACCGTGGAATCGGCGACCGTGGAGGGGCGCCCGGCCGCCGTCAACCGGGCCGGCAGCGAACTGACGCTGCGGACCGACGAGAAGGCCGAGAAGCGGCTCCACAAGGGCGAGACCTTCCGTACCGTCATCCGCTACTCCGGCTCCCCGCGCACCCTCACCGACCCGGACGAGTCCGAGGAGGGCTGGCTGCCGACCGACGACGGCGCGCTGGCGCTCGGCGAGCCGACCGGCTCGATGACCTGGTTCCCGGGCAACAACCACCCGAGCGACAAGGCCGCGTACGACGTGAAGGTCACCGTCCCCAAGGGGCTGACGGCGGTCTCCAACGGGGTGCAGGCCGGCCCGCCGACGACCCGGGGCGGCCGCACCACGTACCGCTGGCACACCGCCGAGCCGATGGCGAGCTATCTCGCGGTCCTGGCCGTCGGCCGCTTCGAGACGAAGACGTCCACGATGGCGGGCGGCATCACGGTGTTCACCGCGGTGGACCCGGAGTCGGCGAAGGCCAGTGCGCGGACCGTGGCCCGGGTCCCCGAGGTCGTGCGGTGGGAGGCCGAGCACTTCGGCCCGTACCCGTTCTCCGCGACGGGCGCGATCGTCGACCGGAAGAACGACGCGGGCTACGCGCTGGAGACGCAGAACCGGCCGTTCTTCCCCGGCCCGCCGAGCATCGGGCTGCTCGTCCACGAGATGGCGCACCAGTGGTTCGGCGACTCGGTCACGCCGAAGAGCTGGCGCGACATGTGGCTCAACGAGGGCCTGGCGACGTACGCGGAGTGGCTGTGGGAGGAGGAGAAGGAGGACACCCCGGCCGAGGAGTCGTTCGACGAGGCGTACGAGGACGACGACAACTGGGCGTTCCCGCCCGCCGATCCGCCGAGCGCGGCGGACATCTCCGAGCAGCCCGTGTACGGACGCGGGGCCATGGTCATCCACAAGATCCGCGAGGCGGTGGACGACGACGACGAGTTCTTCGCCCTGCTCAAGGGCTGGACGAGGGCCCACCGGCACGGCAACGCCTCGACGGCGGACTTCACCGCCTATGTGGAGAAGACGACCGGGCAGGATCTGGGCGGCCTGTGGAAGAAGTGGCTGTACGGCAGGAGCCGGCCCGCCGCGGACGGCTGACCGGCTCCCGGAGCGAAGCGGTGGGGGGTTACCTCGTGGTGACGGTCGCTTCGTTTCGAAAGGTCACTTCGCGAGGAAGGTCACTTCACGTTGACGCCGGTCCAGGCGGCGTCCACGGCGGCGAGCTCTTCGCTGTCGGCGCCGTACAGGTCGGTCGCGGCCTTCTCGGTCGCCGTGCGGGCGTCCGCGTAGTCGGTGGTCGAGGTCATGTACTCGGACAGGGCCTTGAACCAGATCTGGACGGCCTTGTCCCGGCCGATGCCGGTGACGGTGGAGCCGTCGGAGGTCGGGGAGTCGTAGTCGACGCCGTTGATGGTCTTCGCGCCGCTGCCCTCGGACAGCAGGTAGAAGAAGTGGTTGGCCACACCGGACGAGTAGTGCACGTCCAGGTCGCCGACGCTGCTGTCCCAGTAGTCGGCCGAGCCGCCGTCCTTGCTGGGCTCGTCCATGTAGCGCAGCGGGGTGCCGTCGCCGTTGATGTCGATCTTCTCGCCGATGAGGTAGTCACCGACGTCGGTGGCGTTGTCGGCGAAGAACTCCACCGAGGTGCCGAAGATGTCGCTGGTGGCCTCGTTGAGGCCGCCGGACTCGCCCGAGTAGTTGAGGTTGGCGGTGGACGCGGTCAGGCCGTGGCTCATCTCGTGGCCGGCGACGTCGAGGCCGGTGAGGGCGCTCTTGTTGTCGGCGCCGTCGCCGTACGTCATGCAGAAGCAGCTGTCGTCCCAGAAGGCGTTGACGTACGCGTCGCCGTAGTGGACCCGGGAGTAGGCGGCCTTGCCGTCGCCGGCGATGCCGTCGCGGCCGAACGCCGACTTGTAGAAGTCCCAGGTCACGGCCGCGCCGTAGTGGGCGTCCACGGCGGCGGTCTGGCGGTCGTTGCCGGTGCCGTCGCCCCAGGTGTTGTCGTCGTCGGTGACCAGGTCGCCGGTGCCGCTCTCGCCCTGGTTCAGGTCGTAGGTCTTGTGGCCGCCGCGGTCGCCGTCGGTCAGCTCGAAGCCGGAGCCGGACTCGGTGGTGGAGAGGTCGACCTTGCCGCTGTACTGGCTGTTGCCGACGCCGGCGGTCTCGATCTCCTCGTAGCTGTGCAGGGTCTTGCCGGTGGTGGCGTCGGTGAGGACGCGCTTGCGGCTCGGGGTGCCGTCCTTCTGCACCCCGGTCTTCACGGACTCGAGCGCGAGGACGGGCTTGCCGTCGCCCGCCCAGATCACCTTGCGGGCGCTCGCCGCGGTCTTGATCTTCGCCGTCGTGGACGGCACGGATATCCGGGCCTTGGTCGCCTTGGTGACGCTCTTGAGCTTGCCGCTCGCGGCGGTGTGGGTGACGAGGTCGCCGCCGAGGACGGGCAGACCGTCGTAGGTGCGCTCGTAGCGGGTGTGGACCGTGCCGTTGGCGTCCTTGATGACGTCACGGACGATCAGCTTCTCCTTGGCGCCGAGGCCGAGCGTCGCGGCGGCGGAGGAGACGTCGGACTGGGCCGACTTGATGGCGGCGGTGCGCGCCGAGGCGCTGCTGAAGGCGGGCGAGGAGGTGCGGGTTGAGGCGGAGGGGGAGTCGCCGGGGGTGTTCGGGTGGGCGTTCGCCGCACCGGTCTGCACTCCGACGACGACCATCGCGGCCACGGCGGCCAGGGCTGCGGCGCGACGGGTGTTCATGTGGGGGGTCATGCGTTCTCCGTTGCTCGTTCCGTGGGGGGTTACGAGCGGAGAGCGTGCCACTGAATGACCGACATTGACGGTGTACTAACAAATGCCTCACATTTCTTTGACCGTTTCTTGTCCGACTGGGGTTCGTCTGTGTCCGCTATCCGGCGGACTTCCATCGATCGGACAACACCGCGTGGCGTTCGCCTTGTTGGCCGCGAGATGTGCTATGCGGGCATGCGGGAGCCCCCGGCCGCAGGACGTTCGGCCGGGGGCTCCCGTACAGATGGGTACTTCAGGTGCTTCAGGTGCTTCGGGTCAGAGGCTGACGCCGAAGTCCTGGGCGATGCCGCGCAGGCCGGAGGCGTAACCCTGGCCCACGGCGCGGAACTTCCACTCGGCGCCGTTGCGGTACAGCTCGCCGAAGACCATGGCGGTCTCGGTGGCGGCGTCCTCGCTCAGGTCGTAGCGCGCGATCTCGCTGCCGCCCGCCTGGTTCAGGATGCGGATGTAGGCGTTGCGCACCTGGCCGAAGTTCTGGCTGCGGGTCTCGGCGTCGTAGATCGACACCGGGAAGACGATCTTGTCGATGTCGGCCGGCAGGCCCGCCAGGTTGACGTTGATCTGCTCGTCGTCGCCCTCGCCCTCACCCGTGACGTTGTCACCGGTGTGCACGATGGTCTGGTCCGGCGTCGACTTGTTGTTGAAGAAGACGAAGTGACCGTCGGAGAAGACCTTCCCCGCGGCGTTGACCGCGATCGCCGAGGCGTCGAGGTCGAAGTCGGTGCCGGTGGTGGTACGGACGTCCCAGCCGAGGCCGACCGTGACGGCGGTGAGGCCGGGGGCCTCCTTGGTGAGGGAGACGTTGCCGCCCTTGGACAGGCTTACTGCCATGGGAAGTCCCTTTCATCTGTCGTGTGCGGGCTTCGTGCCATCACGAAGCTACCGTCACAGTCCATAACGCAGACAGGGGACCGCGAGGTTCCATCCGCCTTTACTTTCTTTACCGAACCGGCGGCCGGGCTCGGCAAAAGAAGGTGACGAACACCCGCTGGGCCGGGGAACATGGGTGTCATGTCCGGGCCCTATGTCATCCGCGGTGCCGTCCTCCTGCCGGAGGCCGAGCTCATGTGGCGTTTCTCGCGGTCCTCCGGGCCCGGCGGGCAGCACGTCAACACCAGCGACTCCCAGGTGGAGCTGCGCTTCGACCTCGCGGCCACCGAGTCGCTGCCCGAGGTGTGGAAGGAGCGCGCGCTGGAGCGGCTGGCGAACCGGCTGGTCAACGGCGTGGTGTCGGTCCGCTCCTCGGAGCACCGCTCGCAGTGGCGCAACCGCGAGACGGCCGCCGTACGGCTCACGGCCCTGCTCGCCGAGGCCACCGCGCCGCCCCCCAAGCCGCGCGTCAAGCGCAAGGTCCCGCGCGGCATCAACGAGCGCCGGCTGCGCGAGAAGAAGCAGCGCGGCGACACCAAGCGCGGCCGCTCCGGCCGCGACTGGTAAAGCCGAGGGGGCGTGGCGGCCGGCCTCAGCCGAGGTGCCGGTAGCGCCCCTTGAAGTACGTCAGCGGTCCGCCGTCGTCGCTCGGCAGCCGCGCGCTCAGCACCCGCCCGATCACCAGCGTGTGGTCACCCGCCACGATCCGCTGCTCCGTCCGGCACTCCAGGACCGCCAGCGCGCCCCCGGCCAGCGGAGCCCCGGTGATCTCCCCGCGTACATAGGGGATGTCCTCGAAGAGCAGCCGGTCGCTGATCCGGCCCTTCATCGCGAAGCGTCCCGCGATGTGCCGCTGGCTCTCCGCCAGGACCGAGACGGCCCACAGCGGCTGCTCCGCCAGCAGGTCGTCCATCCGCGAGTCGTTGCGCAGGCTCACCATGACCAGCGGCGGATCCAGCGACACCGACATGAAGGCGGTCGCGGTCATCCCGACGTCCTCACCGCGCCCGTCCTCGTCGAGCGGCGGCTCCTGGGCGGTGATCAGCACCACGCCGGCGGCCAGTCGGGCGAGGGCGCCGCGGAACTCTTCGTTGCTCACCCCCTCAGCATGGGGGACGGCTTCGTCACGCGGGGCGGGGGGCTTCGTCTGCAACACACCGGGAACGCTAGCCGCGCGCGGCGTGCCCCCGCATCGGGCCAGGGGACCAGCCGGGTCCTAGGACCTGGGCCACGGGTCCGCAAAGCCCCCTTTACCAGTTCTTGTGACTTGAGTCACAGAGCGCAATATTTGTTGACCCTGTGTACCGGGTGCACAGCTCGCTGTGATTCAGTGGCCGTGACACTGCAGTAAGTACGTCACGTACGTCGATATGAAACCTGGAGTGCTGTCGAGGTCTCGGGGAGTGCGAGCAATGGAGGCCGAGTCGGAGCCGTACGTCCGTCTTGCGACGATGCGGCAGCTGCACCAGGCCGTGGCCGATCTCAATACGGCACGGAGCCTGGCCGACACACTGCAGACCGTGGCCGACGGAATCGTCGCCGGTCTCGGCTACGAGCTGGCCTGCGTCAATCTGGTCCGTCCCGACGGTGATCTCGTCGTCGCCGCCTTCGCGGGCAACAGCGCCGCCGAGGCCCTGATCACCGGCCGCGTGGGCTCCCGCACCTCCTGGGACCGCCGGCTCGCCATGGGCGAGGTCTGGGACGAGCTCCGCTTCATACCGCACACCGACGGCTGGGTCCTCCTCGACGACGACGTACCGCAGTGGCACACCGAGGGCCCCGAGCCCCGCTTCGAGGACGAGTGGCACCCGCAGGACCGGCTCTACGCGCCGATGTACGCCTCGGGCGGCGGCTCCGACCTCCTGGGCGTCATATCCGTCGACCGGCCGCGCAACGGACGCCGCCCCGGTGCCTGGGGCCGCGAGGCCCTGCAGATGTACGCGTCCCAGTCGGCCATCGCGATCAGCAACGCACGGCTCCGCGCCAACATGCAGCGGGCCCTGGTCCGCCTGGAGCGCGAGCAGCAGGCGCTGCGGGCCAGCGAGGAATCCTTCCGCCAGGCCTTCGAGTACGCCCCCAGCGGGATGGCCATCGCCGAGATGGGCGGCGACCAGCACGGCCGGCTGCTGCGCACCAACGACGCCCTGTGCCGGCTCCTGGGCCGCCCCGCCTCCGTGCTGCGGCGCTACT
Source organism: Streptomyces sp. ITFR-16 (assembly GCF_031844705.1). Lineage (NCBI taxonomy): Bacteria > Bacillati > Actinomycetota > Actinomycetes > Kitasatosporales > Streptomycetaceae > Streptomyces > Streptomyces sp. ITFR-16. The sequence continues at coordinate 3,572,632 of NZ_CP134609.1, read as the reverse complement.
CCTTCGCCGATCTGGTCCACCCCGAGGACATCGGCACCCTGCTGCGCACCTCCGCCGAGGGCGGCCGGGCCGAGCTGCGGCTCGGCCGCAGGGACGGGACGTACCTCTGGGTCTCGCTGCGCAACTCCGTGGTGGCCGACACCGCGGACGGGCCGCGCTTCCTGCTCACGCACGTCGAGGACATCGAGGAGCGCAAGCGCCACGAGCTGAACCTCGCGCACCGCGCCTCGCACGACGCCCTCACCGGCCTGCCCAACAGCGCCGAGCTGCGCGCCCGCCTCGGGGCCCGGCTCTGCGCCCGCCCGCACGCGGTGGCGTCCACGGACGTGGAGGCGCTGGACGCGGCGTACGGGGACGTGGACGACGCGCGGGCGGCGGGCTTCCCCTCCGAGGGGCCGGGGGCCGGGCCGTTCGACCACCATGTGCATTCCGTCGCACCCGACACGGCTGCCGACGACGGTTCGAAGGGGCTCGCGGTCCTCTTCTGCGACCTCGACGGCTTCAAGTCGATCAACGACCGCTTCGGGCACCACACGGGTGACGCGGTTCTCATCGAGGTCGCCCGCCGGCTCACCACCTGCGTCCGGGACGGGGACACCGTCGCCCGGCTCGGGGGTGACGAATTCGTCGTTCTCGCGGACGGGCTGGGGGCCGCGGACGCCGCGGACCTGGCCGTACGCCTGCGTAACGCCATCATTCCGCCCATTCGGTTCGACGGCCGGGCGGTGCGGGTCGGGGCGAGCTTCGGCATCGGCTGGGCCGCCTGCGGGATGACGGCGGAAGAGGTGCTGCGCTCCGCCGACCAGCGGATGTACATCGAGAAGCGGTCCCGTTCCAAGGTTCACCGCAGGGCCGGCTGACGTTCTCCGGCGCGTCGTCCCCCTACCCCGCCCCGGTTCCCGCCGCGCCTCCGGCAATTCTTGGCGTGGTCCGTTCGGGGTAGGCTCGGCCGGTCGGCGACGGCTGGCGATATTCGGCGACGGCTGGCGACATGGTGAGGAGTGACCCAGGGATGGCCGGGAACAACGGCGCGAGCACACCCGAGGACGACGATCCGTTCGGCTACCTCTACGAGGACGGGCAGGCGGCCGGTGCACAGCCGCCGGGACAGGGCGGCTACGGCTACCCCGGCCCCGCCGCGCAGCCGGGTGTGCCCCGCACCTCGTACAACCAGGTGCGGACCGTCGGCGAGCGCCAGTACGGGCAGCAGGTGCCGCACCAGGGGTACGGCTACCCGCCCCAGGCGCCGAACGGCCCGTACGGCCAGCCGAACGCGCAGTACGCCGCCCCGGAGACCTACCCCGGCGGCGCCGCGACCGCGCAGGTGCCCCACCAGGGCGGCCGCGGCGGCGCAGGCGGTCCCGGCAAGGGCGGTCCGAACACCAAGGGTCTGCTGATCGCGGCGCTCGCCGTGGTCGCGGTGGTGCTCATCGGCATCGGTGTCGCGCTGCTCACCGGCGACGGCGACAAGGACAAGAAGAAGGACGAGGCGACGTCCTCGGCCGGCCCCGGCGACCAGGTCGAGGAGTCCCCGAAGCCGCAGGAGTCCGCGAGCCCGTCGGCCCCCGCGGAGCTGCCGAAGCAGGACGCCGCGTCGCTGAAGCTCGGCGGCACGGCCCAGCTCGACAACAGCGTCAAGGGTGCCAAGAGCGCCAGCGGCCAGTACATCAACCTCAACGAGGTGGGCCGGTCCGCGACCTGGTCGGTCGAGGTGCCGGAGGCCGGCGAGTACACGCTGTTCGTGACCTACGGCGTGCCGGGCAAGGACGCCAAGACGTCCCTGACGGTCAACTCCGAGGACCCCCGCGACATCAACATGAAGAACTTCGCCAACGCCCCCGAGGGCGATCTGGAGAAGGGCTGGACGACGACGTACGCCTACGTCAACCTGACCAAGGGTCCGAACACGCTGATGATCTCCTGCAACGAGGGAGATCAGTGCGATGCCAACCTGGACCAGCTGTCGCTGAAGGCCGGTCACCAGACCCGCTGACCCGCCAGGCCCGCACGCACGAGATCCGGCCCCCTCGCCTCCGGGCGAGGGGGCCGGTCCGTTGTCGCTCGTCCCTCAGCCCATCAGGGCGAGGAAGCCGGCCACCGTCGCGGCCATGGCCTCGCGGCCCGGGGCGATGTACTTGCGGGGGTCCACGCCGGTGGTGTGCTCGGCGAGGTAGGAGCGGACGGCTCCGGTGAACGCGGTGTTCAGGGCCGTGCCCACATTGATCTTGACCATGCCGGAGGTGGCGACCGCCTGGCGGATCTCCTCGTCCGGGACGCCGCTGGAGCCGTGCAGCACCAGCGGCACGGGCACGGCGTCGCGCAGCCGGCCGATCAGGGCGTGGTCCAGGGCGGCGGTGCGCTCGGTCATGGCGTGCGAGGAGCCGACCGCGACGGCCAGCGCGTCGACGCCGGTGGCGGCGACGTACGCGGCGGCCTCGGCCGGGTCGGTGCGGACGCCGGGGGCGTGGGCGTCGAGCGGGGCCTCGCCCTCCTTGCCGCCGACCTTGCCGAGCTCGGCCTCGATCCATATGCCGCGCTCATGGCCCCAGGCGACCGCCTCGGCGGTGGCCCGGACGTTCTCCTCGTAGCTCAGCTTGGAGGCGTCGAACATCACCGAGCCGAAGCCCTCGTCGTGCGCCTGGTGCAGCAGGTCCACGGACTCGACGTGGTCGAGGTGCAGGGCGAGCGGGGCGCCGGAGGTCCGGGCGACGGCGGCGGCCGCGGCGGCGACGGCGGAGAGCCGGCCGCCGTGGAACTTCACGGCGTTCTCCGAGATCTGGAGGATGGCGGGGGCCCCGGCACGCTCCGCGCCGGTGGCGATGGCCTCCGCGTGTTCCAGCGTGATGACGTTGAAGGCGGCGATCCCGCGTCCCTGCGCCTGGGCGGCGGAGACGAGTTCACCGGTGCTGACGAGCGGCATGCTGACCTCTGATGTTTTCCCCGGGTCCGGCGGGCGGTCCCGGTGCGGGTGCGCGGCGCTCAGGCCGCGCCTGGTGCGTGTTCCTCGATGGCGACGCGCGGCAGCAGCTCCTCGTAGGCCGCGCGGTCGAAGTCACCGGCGGTGGGGGCCAGCACGGTCGCCGTCGACAGTGCCACCGCCCTTCGCAGCCGGTCCGGCCAGCTCAGGCCCTCGACGAGGCCGGACAGCAGTCCGGCCACCGCGGAGTCGCCCGCTCCGGTCGGGTTGCCCTTCACGGGCGCGGGCGGCGCGGCCTGCCAGACCCCGTCCGGGGTCACCGCCAGCATGCCGTCCGGGCCCAGGGACGCGATGACCGCGTGGGCGCCCCGGCGCCGGGCGTCACGGGTGGCGCGCAGCGGTTCGCGGGAGCCGGTGAGCTGGGCGAGCTCGTCGGCGTTCGGCTTGATGAGGTCGGGGCGGGCGGCGATGCCCCGGCGCAGCGGTTCGCCGCTGGTGTCCAGGAGGACCGGGACGCCGGCGGTGCGGGCCAGCCGGACCAGTTCCGCGTAGGCGCCGACGTGGATGCCGGGCGGCAGGCTGCCGCACAGGGCGACCGCGTCGGCCGAGGTGAGCAGTTCTCCGTACGAGCGGAGGAACGCGGTCCATTCGGCGGCGGTGACCTGCGGTCCGGGCTCGTTGAACTGGGTGGTGTCGCCGGTGGCGCGGTCGACGACGGCCAGGGTGCGGCGGGTGTCGCCGGCGACCGGGACGAGCGCGTCGGTGACGGGCGCGGGGAGCGCGGCGAGCAGCTCGCGCAGGACGGCTCCGGTGGCGCCTCCGGCGAAGCCGGTGACGACGCTCTCGTGGCCGAGGGCGGTGAGGACCCGGGCGACGTTGACGCCCTTGCCGCCGGGGCGCTCGGAGAGGTCGGTGACACGGTGGCTGGAGTGCGGGACGAGTGCGGGGACCCCGTAGGTCAGGTCGAGTGCCGTGTTCAGCGTGACCGTGAGGATCACCTCGGCCGCTCCTTCGATCCGTGCTGAGCGCGGACCCCGTGCCAGAACGCGCTTTCCCTGCCTGTTTCCCTGGCGATCATGCCAAAGAGGGGGCGGTCGGCCCAGACCTCGGGGCCAACCGCCGTCTCTTCGTTACGTAGGCAACCTGCCCCGGCACGGGTGGTTATCGGGCGTTCTGCGGCCGAATGATCCACTCGCCCTTGCGCATGACTCCCTTGAGGGTGAAGTCGTCGTCCAGGACGACCAGGTCGGCGTCCTTGCCGGGCTCCAGCGAGCCGACCTTGTCGTAGACGCCGAGGAGCCGGGCGGGGTTGGCGGAGATGGACTGCACCACGTCGTCGACCGGGATGCGGTCGATGGTCACGGCCCGGTGGAAGGCGGTGTCCAGGGTGAGCGTGGAGCCGGCGATGGAGCCGCCCTCGACGAGCCGGGCGACGCCGTCCTCGACGTCCACGGCGAGCGGGCCGAGCTGGTAGCGGCCGTCGCCGAAGCCGGCCGCGTCCATGGCGTCGGTGATCAGCGCGACGCGGTGGGCGCCGGCGTGGTGGTAGGCGAGTTCGAGTGCGGCGGGGTGCAGATGCGTACCGTCGTTGATCAGCTCGACCGTGATCCGCTCGTCCTCCAGGAGGGCGGCGATCGGGCCGGGCGCGCGGTGGCCGAGCGCGGGCATCGCGTTGTAGAGGTGCGTGGCGACGGTGGCGCCCGCGTCGATGGCCTCGACGGTCTGCTCGTACGTGGCGTCGGTGTGGCCGATGGCCGCGATGACGCCGTGCTCGGCGAGCAGCCGTACGGACTCGATGCCGCCGGGCAGTTCGGTGGCGAGCGTGAACATCTTCGCGGTGCCGCGGGCGGCGTCCATCAGCTTGCGGACCTCGGCCGGGTCCGGGTCGCGCAGCAGCGCCTCGCTGTGCGCGCCCTTGCGGCAGGGGGAGATGAAGGGGCCCTCGAAGTGGATCCCGGCCAGGTCGCCCTGCTCGACCAGCTCGGAGAGGATGCCGGCGCGCTCGGCGAGGAAGTCCATCTCGCCGGTGACGGTGGAGGCGACCAGGGTGGTGGTGCCGTGCTCGCGGTGGGTGCGGACACCGGTCAGGACCTCGTCCACGGTGCCGGAGGTGAAGGACGCGCCGCCGCCGCCGTGGTTGTGCATGTCGACGAAGCCGGGCACGATCCAGTGGCCGGACAGGTCGACCGTCTCGGCGCCCTCCGCCCGGCTGCCGGCGATGCGGGTGCCCTCGACGATCACCCGGCCGTCCTCGACGGTGCCGGTGGGGAGTACCACCCGGGCCCCTGCGAGAACGGTGCTGTCTGCGCGTCCGGCCATCAGGCGGATACCTCCGTGGAGAGTAGATCCCAGGCGAGCAGCCCTGCGCCCAGGCATCCGGCGGTGTCCCCGAGGGCCGCCGGGACGATGTGGGGCAGCTTCTGGAACGTGACGCGTTCCTCGACGGCCGCACGGAGTGGTGTGAACAAGGTTTCCCCCGCCTCGGCGAGACCGCCACCGATGATGATCGTGCGGGGGTCCAGCAGGGTGAGCGCGGTGACCAGCCCGGCGGCGAGCGCGTCGACGGCGTTGTGCCACACCTCGACGGCGCGGGGGTCGCCCGATTCGACGGCCTTGGCGCAGTCGGCGGCGTCGGCCTCGGGGTCGCCGGCGGCGGTGGCCCAGGCGCGGCTGACGGCGGAGGCGGAGGCCAGGGTCTCCAGACAGCCGCGCTGGCCGCAGCCGCAGTCCGGGCCGTCCGGCCGGACCACGACATGGCCGATCTCGCCCGCGTAGCCGTGGGCGCCCTCCTCGATGGCGCCCGCGATGCCGATGGCCCCGGCGATGCCGGTGCCCAGCGGGATGAACAGGAAGCGGTCCGCGCCCTTGCCCGCGCCGATCCGGCCCTCGGCGAGGCCGCCGGTCCTGACGTCGTGGCCGAGGGCCACGGGGAGGCCGCCGAGGCGTTCGCCGAGCAGCCGGCGCATGGGGACGTCGCGCCAGCCCAGGTTGCTGGCGTAGACGGCGATCCCGTTCTCGGCGTCGACGATGCCGGGCACGGCGACACCCGCCGCGAGGGCGCTCTCGCCGAAGTGCTCCTCGCCGTGGGCGCGCAGCTCGGCGGCGAAGGAGAGGATCGACTCCACGACGGCGTCGGGACCGCGCTCTCTGCCGGTCGCGCGCCGTGCCTCGTGGAGCAGGGTGCCGTCGGCCCCGACCAGTGCGGCCTTCATCCCGGTGCCGCCCACATCGAGGGCGATGACGTGTTTCACGGGAAACAGTTTCGCCCGACGAACCCCAAAAGGTCTAGTCCACTATCGCTGTTTGTTGCGCATCCATACAAAATCCGGGGCGCAACCCGGCGGCAATCCGCCGACATCAGGACGCAACCGCCCGACGGTTTTCCGCCGGGCGGCCGTCCTTCGGGCAACGACGTCAGTTCGACGGCACGCCCTGGCCCGGCAGGATCACGCTGCGGGACAGATTGCGTGGGTGGTCCGGGTCGTACCCCTTGGACTCGGCGAGCACCACCGCCAGTCGCTGGGCGCGGATCAGGTCGGCCATCGGGTCCGCAGACGGGTGCGCGACCAGCGTCCCGCCGACCCCCGCGACCTCGCCCGCCAGCCCCTCGGGCAGGGTGCCGAAGACCCATGCCACCCGGTTCGGTCCGGTGATCGCGATCGGCCCGTGGCGGTACTCCATCGCGGGGTACGACTCCGTCCAGGCGCCGGCCGCCTCGCGCATCTTCAGCCCGGCCTCCTGTGCCAGGCCGTAGGTCCAGCCGCGCCCCAGGAACGTCCACTGCTCTGCCGCGACCACCGTCTCGTCCAGCGGCTCGGTCACCGCGAGCTCCGCGTCGACGGCGGCCTCGGCGACCGTCTTCACGCCGGCCGGAAGCGGGCCCGCCGCCTCCAGTCCGGCCCGCAGGAAGGCGAGCGCGGTGGTGGCGAACCGGGTCTGGACGACCGACTCCTCGTCCGCCCAGTCCAGTACGGCCACCGCGTCGGCGGCCTCCATCACCGGTGTCTTCGGGTCCGCGGTCAGCGCGACGGTGGGCGTCGTGCCGCGCAGCTCGCCCAGCAGCGCCAGTACCTCGCTCGTCGTACCGGAGCGGGTGATCGCCACCACCCGGTCGTAGCGCCGCCCGGCGGGGAACTCCGAGGAGGCGTACGCGTCCGTCTCGCCCTGTCCCGCGGCCTCCCGCAGCGCCGCGTAGGCGATGGCCATGAACCACGAGGTGCCGCACCCGGTGACGGCGACCCGCTCGCCCGGACGCGGCAGCCCGTCGAAGGCCGCGCCCGCCTGCGCGGCACGCCTCCAGCAGCTGGGCTGGGTGGCAATTTCAGATGCGGTACGGGACATGCGGGACGGCTCCTTGCGGCTGGGCGGTGGCGGGGAGACTCGGCGATACCGTAGACGTACGCATAAAGGTCTGGACCAATAAGGCCCTTACGTCGAGACCTACTTAGCAGTCGCCCGGCGTCGCGTGCAATGCTGCTGCGTTGCGGAAGCGATATCCCAGTGGTGTAGACCTCGCTGGGAGAGGTGGGGGAAAATCGCAGCTCACCCGGGAGGTGCCACGAGCACGTGGTGGCCGGGGGTGACGTAATCGACGAGGACGGACTGGGCTGTGCAGCGGCGCTACTTGGGACTGACGGCGGCTGTCGCCGCCATGGGGATGACGGCAACGCTGTCCGGCTGCGGCGGTGGCAGCGGCTCGGGCGACGTCACGCTGAAGGTGGTCGCGGCCGATTACGGCACGAGCGCGGCGAACAAGTCCGACAAGTACTGGGACAAGGTCGCCCGGAGCTTCGAGGCCTCCCACCCCGGCATCAAGGTCGAGGTGACCGTCCTGCCGTGGACGGACGTCGACCGCAAGGTCGCCGAGATGGTGAAGGCCGGCAAGGCCCCCGACATCGCGCAGATCGGCGCGTACGCGGACTACGCCAAGGCCGGCAAGCTCTACCCCGCCGACCAGATGCTCAGCATCCCCACCCAGGCGAACTTCCTGCCGAAGCTCGCGGACGCCGGGCGGGTCAACCGCATCCAGTACGGGCTGCCCTTCGTGGCCAGCACCCGGCTGCTCTTCTACAACAAGAAGCTCTTCAGCCAGGCGGGCCTCCAGTACCCGAAGACCTGGGCCGACATCGCGGCCGACGCGACCGTGCTCAAGCAGCGCGGGGTGACGTACCCCTTCGCGCTGCCGCTGGGCCAGGAGGAGTCCCAGGCCGAGACGCTGATGTGGCTGCTCAGCGGTGGCGGTTCCTACACCGACGACATCGGCTCGTACAACATCGACTCCCCGGAGAACGTCAAGACGTTCGACTGGCTGAAGTCGCACCTCGTCGACAAGGGCCTCGTCGGCCCGGTCGCCCCCGGCAAGCTCAACCGGGCGCAGGCCTTCGAGGCCTTCACCAAGGGGAAGGTCGGCATGCTCAACGGCCACCCGACCCTGATGGAGGAGGCGGAGCAGCAGGGCGTGGACGTCGGCATGGTGCAGCTGCCCGGCCCCGACGGTCCCACCAAGGGGTCGATGGGTGTCGCCGACTGGATCATGGGGTTCAAGCAGAACGGCCACCGGACCGAGATCGGCAAGTTCTTCGACTTCATGTTCAGCGACAAGAACGTGATCGAGTTCGCCGACACCTACGACCTGCTGCCGGTCACGGACAGTGCGTCGGCGTCGATGGAGGACGACCCGAAGTACAAGCCGCTGCACAAGTTCCTGGCCTCGCTGACCAACGCGGACTTCTACCCGTTCGGCAAGACGTCCTGGGCCCAGGCGAGCGCGTCGATCAAGGAGAACATCGGCAAGGCGGTGGAGCCGGGCGCGAACCCCGAGACCGTGCTCGCGCACATAGCGCAGGAGTCGACGGCGGCCGAGAGCGCGGAGTAGCCGTTGCCGGCGCCCCATATATTGGCTGATATGACCGCCCTCCCCCCGAACGGCCCCGACGGCCCCGACGAGCCCGCCCCGCTGTCCGACCGGGACCGCGCGGTCCTGGCCGTCGAGCGGCAGTCGTGGGCCGGGCCGGGGGCGAAGGAGCGGGCGATCAGGGAGCGGCTGGGGATCTCCCCGACGCGCTACTACCAGCTGCTGAACGCTCTGCTGGACGACCGGCGGGCGCTGGCGGAGGACCCGGTCACGGTCAACCGCCTCCGCCGCGTCCGAGAAGCCCGCCGGGGCCGCCGCTGACCCCGGGGTCCGGGGGCGGCGCCCCCGGGGACGCCCCCGCCGATAGGCTCGGGGCATGGGCAGCCACCCGCACACCCCGTCTCTGCCGGACCCCACCACCCCCGCCGGAAGCGAGGGGCTCGCCGCGCTTCTCGCGAGGCCCGAGAAGGCCGTCGTCGCGCTCGATTTCGACGGCACCCTCGCCGACATCGTCCCGGACCCGGAACAGGCCCGCGCACACCCCGGCGCCGTCGAGGCGCTGGCCGCGCTCGCTCCTCGGGTCGCCTCCGTCGCCGTGATCACCGGCCGCCCGGCCGGCGTCGCGGTCCGCTACGGCGGCTTCGCCGGGGTCGCGGGCCTCGATCACCTCGTCGTCCTCGGCCACTACGGCGCCGAGCGCTGGGATGCCGTCTCCGGCACCGTCCACGCCCCCGCCCCGCACCCCGGCGTCGCCGCCGTACGGGCCGAACTCCCGGGCGTGCTGGACCGGTTCGACTCCTGGCACGGCACGTGGACAGAGGAGAAGGGCCAGGCGCTCGCGGTCCACACCCGCCGCGCCGCCGACCCGCAGGCGGCCTTCGAGGCGCTGCGCGGCCCCCTCGGCGAGCTTGCCGCCGCGCACGGGCTGATCGTCGAACCGGGCCGCCTGGTGCTGGAGTTGCGCCCGCCCGGCATGGACAAGGGCGTGGCCCTCACCGAGTACGTGCGCGAGACCGGCGCCGAGTCCGTGCTCTACGCGGGCGACGACCTCGGCGACCTCGCCGCGTTCGCCGCCGTGGAGAAGCTCCGCACCCGGAGCCCCGGCGTCCCCGGCCTGCTGATCTGCAGCGGCAGCGCCGAGGTGCCCGAACTGGCCGAGCGCGCCGATCTCGCGGTGCCCGGCCCTGGGGCCGTCGTGGAGTTCCTGTCAGCCCTGGCGCAGCGCCTCTAGCTGGTCCAGGAACCACTGCTGCGGCGGCAGCGCGGTGGCCGCCGCGGCCAGCCGCTTCGAGCGGGCGGCCCGTTCGTCGTCGGCCATCGTCAGCGCCTCGTGCAGGGCGTCGGCGGTGGCCGAGACGTCGTACGGGTTCACCGTGACCGCGTCCTCGCCCAGCTCCTCGTGCGCCCCGGCCTCCCGCGACAGCACCAGCGCGCAGCCCTGGTCGGAGACGACCGGGACCTCCTTGGCGACCAGGTTCATCCCGTCCCGGATCGGGTTGACGAGCGCCACGTCCGCCAGCCGGTAGGCCGCGAGGGAGCGGGCGAAGTCGTCCTTCACATGGAGGACGACCGGCGTCCAGTCCGGCGTCCCGAACTCCGCGTTGATCCCGTCCGCGACGCGCTGGACCTCGGCGGTGTAGTCCCGGTAGACCGCCAGGTCCTGCCGCGAGGGGTAGGCGAACGCGATGTGGACGACCTCGCCGCGCCACTCGGGCCGCTCGTCGAGCAGGGCGCGGTAGGCGTGCAGCCCGCGGACGATGTTCTTCGACAGCTCCGTACGGTCCACCCGCACGATCGTCCGGCGGCCCGGACCCACCTGCTCCCGCAGGGTCTCCATCCGCTCGTCCACGTCCGCCTCGTGCGCCCGGCGGCGCAGGAAGTCCGCGTCGGCGCCGAGGCCGTGCACCCCGATCCGGGTGCGGCCGGTGCCGCCCAGCAGCTCCGTACAGCAGCTGATGAAGGCGTCGGCCCAGCGGCGGGTCAGGAAGGCGGCCCGGTCGGCGCCGAGGATGCCGCGCAGCAGCTGCTCGGCGATGTCGTCGGGCAGCAGCCGGAAGTAGTCGACGGGCGCCCACGGGGTGTGCGAGAAGTGGCCGATCCGCAGGTCGGGGCGGAGCTCGCGGAGCATGCCGGGCACCAGCGACAGGTGGTAGTCCTGCACCAGGACCGCCGCGCCCTCGCCCGCCTCCTCGGCAAGGGCCTCGGCGAAGGCCCGGTTGTACGTCTCGAAGGAGGCCCACTGGCGGCGGAACTCCGCGTCGAAGACGGGCTCCAGCGGGGTCTGGTAGAGCAGGTGGTGGACGAACCACAGCACGGAGTTGGCGATGCCGTTGTACGCGTCGGCGTGCACGTCCGCGTCGATGTCGAGCATCCGGACGCCCGGCTCGCCGACCCCGCGCCGCACCGCCTCGCGGTCGCCGTCCCCGAGGGCCGCGCACACCCACATCTTGTCGTCGACGGCGCTCAGGCCGGAGACGAGCCCGCCCCCGCCCCGCTTCGCGTCGAGGGCGCCGTCCTCACGGAGGGTGTACGACACCGGGCCGCGGTTGGACGCGACGAGAACCTGGGCAGCGGGCTGGGGGGCGTGCTCGGAGACCATGGGCGGAATCTAGCCCGATCGTGATCCGCCCAAACGTACGAAGCCGTCCGGGCTCATGCCGCGCGGCGCGCGACGTACTCCTCGATCTCCCGCATCGGCGGACGCTCCTCGGTGTCCACCGGGTAGGTGTGCGGGACGAAACCGTCCTCGCCGCGCTCGAACTGCGTCAGCGAGGGGCGCACCAGATGCCCCCGGGACAGCCGCAGCTGCGCCGTCCGGTAGATGGCCGCGGCCATCCGGCCGAGCGCCTGGCCGTCCTGGTGGCGGTGTTTCCTGACCCCCACGTCCACCTGGGCGAGGGCGTCGAGGCCGACGGTGTGCAGGGCGTCGACGAGCAGGCCCAGCTCCACTCCGTAACCGACCGGGAAGGGCAGCCGCTCCAGCAGCGAGCGGCGTACCGCGTACTCGCCGCCCAGCGGCTGGACGAAGCCGGCCAGCAGCGGCCAGTGCAGATTGAGCAGCGGGCGGGCCACCAGCTCGGTCACCCGGCCGCCCTGGCCCGCGGCCTCGCCGAGCGGGCGGTCGTACATCGCCTTGACGAACTGCACGTCCGGGTCGGTCAGCAGCGGGCCGACGATGCCCGAGACGAAGTCCGCGGAGAAGTCCTTGAGGTCCGCGTCGATGAAGCACACGATGTCGCCGCCGGTCACCAGGAGCGACCGCCACAGGACCTCGCCCTTGCCGGGGACGGCCGGGAGGCGGGGCAGGATCGCGTCCCGGTGGACCACCCGGGCGCCCGCCCGGCGGGCCACCTCGGCGGTGGCGTCCGTGGAGCCGGAGTCGATCACCACCAGCTCGTCGACCAGGCGGACCTTCTCCATCAGCTCGCGCCGGACCGTCGCCACGATGTCGCCGACCGTGGCCGCCTCGTTCAGCGCGGGCAGCACCACGCTCACGCCCGGCCGCCCGGGGCCCGGGGCGAGCGGGAGCCGTTCCAGCGGGCGGTCGGCGGCGGACCAGGAACGCCTGGTCAGCCAGCGTTCGACCTCTTCCAGCACGGTCGATACTCCCTGCATGTGATCCATCTCGCGGTACGGACGACTATCTCAACAGTCCGGTGCTTCGGTTACAGTCTTGAACAACGCAGACGGCCATCGCATGCCGGGGTCCGTCCGCCGACAAACGCCTGGATCCATGATCCAGTGCCACAGCGCTCATCCAGAGGGACTGAGGGAACGGCCCGTTGAAGTCCCGGCAACCCTCCTGCCGACCGCGAGGTCAGGTGGGGAAGGTGCCAATTCCGTCTTGTGGCGAAATGCGTCACAAGGAAGATGAGGAGAAAGGGCCTCGCCATCATGGCTGTTGAGACTGTTGCAGCAAACACCGATCTTTCCGTGGACCTCGGTCCCGCCGCGGCGCTTTCCTGCCGCGAATGCGGAGAGCGATTCGCACTCGGACCCCTTTTCGCCTGCGCGTCCTGTTTCGGGCCGCTCGAAGTGGCGTACGACCTGCCGAGCGGCTCCCCGGACGAGCTGAAGAAGCGCATCGAGGCCGGCCCGAACAACATCTGGCGCTACGCGCCGCTGCTGCCGGTCCCCTCCGATGTCGCGGACAAGCCCAACATCAACCCCGGCTTCACCAAGCTGGTCAAGGCCGACAACCTCGCCCGTGAGCTGGGCGTCACCGGCGGTCTGTACGTCAAGGACGACTCCGGCAACCCGACGCACTCCTTCAAGGACCGCGTCGTCGCGATCGCCGTCGAGGCCGCCCGTGCCTTCGGATTCACCACCCTCTCCTGCTCCTCCACCGGCAACCTCGCCGGCGCGGTGGGTGCCGCCGCCGCCCGCGCGGGCCTGCGGTCCTGTGTGTTCATCCCGCACGACCTGGAGCAGGGCAAGGTCGTCATGGCCGCGGTGTACGGCGGTGAGCTGGTCGGCATCGAGGGCAACTACGACGACGTCAACCGCTTCTGCTCCGAGCTCATCGGCGACCCGCTCGGCGAGGGCTGGGGCTTCGTCAACGTCAACCTGCGGCCGTACTACGGCGAGGGCTCCAAGACCCTGGCGTACGAGATCTGCGAGCAGCTCGGCTGGCGGCTGCCCGACCAGATCGTCATCCCGATCGCGTCCGGCTCGCAGCTCACGAAGATCGACAAGGGGCTCCAGGAGCTGATCAGGCTCGGCCTGGTCGAGGACAAGCCGTACAAGATCTTCGGCGCCCAGGCCGAGGGCTGCTCCCCGGTCTCCGCCGCCTTCAAGGCCGGCCACGACGTCGTGCGCCCGCAGAAGCCGAACACCATCGCCAAGTCCCTGGCGATCGGCAACCCGGCCGACGGCCCGTACGTCCTGGACATCGCCCGCCGCACCGGCGGCGCCGTCGAGGACGTCGACGACGAGCAGGTCGTCGATGCGATCAAGCTGCTGGCCCGCACCGAGGGAATCTTCGCCGAGACCGCCGGCGGGGTGACGGTCGGTGTGACGAAGAAGCTGATCGACGCCGGTCTGCTCGACCCGGCGCTCACCACCGTCGTCCTGAACACCGGTGACGGCCTCAAGACGCTGGACGCGGTGGCCGCCACCTCGCAGGCGACCGCCACGATCCGCCCGAGCCTGGACGCCTTCCGCGCCGCCGGCCTCGCCACCACCAGCTGACCACCCGAGACTTCAGGAAGGCACCCACCATGAGCGTCAAGGTCCGCATCCCCACCATCCTCCGCACCTACACGGGCGGCCAGGCCGAGGTCACGGCCGAGGGCGACACCCTCTCCCAGGTCATCGCGTCCCTGGAGCAGGACCACCCGGGCATCGCCGCCCGCGTCCTGGACGACCAGGGCAAGCTGCGCCGCTTCGTGAACGTGTACGTCAACGACGACGACGTGCGCTTCGAGGGCGGCCTCGAAGCGGTCACCCCGGACGGTGCCGGCGTCTCGATCATCCCCGCCGTGGCCGGCGGCTGCTGATCCGCTTCGGCTCCACAGCGTCACCGGAATTGCCCCCTCTGCGAGAGAAGCGGAGGGGGCAATTCTGCATGGTTGAGAGGGGTAGAGTGAGGGAAGTCCCCATCGCTGCCCGTGCCGCCCGCATATGAGAATGCGCCCGGCCGCGACAAGAAGCAGCCAAAGTGACCGATCCCCTTGCGCCATAAGTCGCCTTTGCCTGGCCCGACTTGCCCTGCAATCTCGTGAATTCCTCATATTCGGGCGATCGGTGCTGCCCAGAATTCTCGTCCGATTGACCTGTTGCAGAGGGCAGTTGGGCAGATACATTCGGCCGCGGTCGACGCGTTCCGGCGCACGCACCCTCTCCTGTCGGAGGGTGAGTTCTGACCCGGGTCCGCGAAGTGCGGTCCTGTGCAAGGGCCAGTAATAGGGGAGTTAGGCATGGCTCAGGGCACCGTCAAGTGGTTCAACGCGGAGAAGGGGTACGGCTTCATCGCGGTCGACGGTGGTGCGGATGTTTTCGTCCACTACAGCGCGATCCAGATGGACGGGTACCGCACCCTCGAAGAGGGTCAGCGAGTTGAATTCGAGATCTCGCAGGGCCAGAAGGGGCCGCAGGCGGACATGGTCAAGCTCGCCGTCGGCTGAGCCCGGCCGGGCGCGACGCGGTAGGCCGACGACACTACTCACGCACGAAGGGTCCGTACCCCCGGGGGTACGGACCCTTCGTGCGTCCCGGGGCCGGGTGTCCCGGGTGTCCCGGGTGTCCTGAACGGTGCGCCCGGCCCCCGCTCCGTCCACACTCCGGAGGGGGACGCTTGCACTCTCGGGGGTCGAGTGCTAATCATTGGGCTTAGCACTCTCCAGGTGAGAGTGACAGAAACTTGGACCGGGCCGGTGAGGCCCGCAGGCGTGGCGGGGCAAGGAACCGCCAGGCACGCAGGCCGTCCGTCGCGGGCGCCACTCGGTCCGGAGAAATCCACCCCTGTCCGGGAGGACCACTTCACATGGCCAAGATCATCGCGTTCGACGAGGAGGCCCGGCGCGGTCTCGAGCGCGGCATGAACCAGCTCGCCGACGCCGTCAAGGTCACCCTTGGCCCCAAGGGTCGCAACGTCGTCCTCGAGAAGAAGTGGGGCGCCCCCACGATCACCAACGATGGTGTTTCCATCGCCAAGGAGATCGA
Source organism: Streptomyces sp. ITFR-16 (assembly GCF_031844705.1). Lineage (NCBI taxonomy): Bacteria > Bacillati > Actinomycetota > Actinomycetes > Kitasatosporales > Streptomycetaceae > Streptomyces > Streptomyces sp. ITFR-16. The sequence continues at coordinate 3,557,198 of NZ_CP134609.1, read as the reverse complement.
GCTGGAGGACCCGTACGAGAAGATCGGTGCGGAGCTGGTCAAGGAGGTCGCCAAGAAGACGGACGACGTCGCCGGCGACGGTACGACCACCGCCACCGTTCTCGCTCAGGCGCTCGTCCGCGAGGGCCTGCGCAACGTGGCCGCGGGTGCGAACCCGATGGCTCTCAAGCGGGGCATCGAGAAGGCCGTCGAGGCCGTCTCCGCCGCCCTCCTGGAGCAGGCCAAGGACGTGGAGACCAAGGAGCAGATCGCTTCGACGGCCTCCATCTCCGCCGCCGACACCCAGATCGGCGAGCTCATCGCCGAGGCCATGGACAAGGTCGGCAAGGAAGGCGTCATCACCGTCGAGGAGTCCCAGACCTTCGGTCTGGAGCTGGAGCTCACCGAGGGTATGCGCTTCGACAAGGGCTACATCTCGGCGTACTTCGCCACGGACATGGAGCGCATGGAGTCGTCCCTCGACGACCCGTACATCCTGATCGTGAACTCGAAGATCAGCAACGTGAAGGACCTCCTTCCGCTGCTCGAGAAGGTCATGCAGTCCGGCAAGCCGCTGCTGATCATCGCCGAGGACGTCGAGGGCGAGGCCCTGTCGACCCTGGTCGTCAACAAGATCCGTGGCACCTTCAAGTCCGTCGCCGTCAAGGCCCCGGGCTTCGGTGACCGCCGCAAGGCCATGCTCGGCGACATCGCCATCCTCACCGGTGGCACCGTCATCTCCGAGGAGGTCGGCCTCAAGCTGGAGAACGCCGGTCTCGACCTGCTCGGCCGCGCCCGCAAGGTCGTCATCACCAAGGACGAGACGACGATCGTCGACGGCGCCGGTGACAGCGACCAGGTCCAGGGCCGCGTCAACCAGATCCGTGCCGAGATCGAGAACTCCGACTCGGACTACGACCGCGAGAAGCTCCAGGAGCGTCTGGCGAAGCTGGCCGGCGGCGTGGCCGTCATCAAGGCCGGTGCCGCCACCGAGGTCGAGCTCAAGGAGCGCAAGCACCGCATCGAGGACGCGGTGCGCAACGCCAAGGCCGCCGTTGAGGAGGGCATCGTCGCCGGTGGTGGCGTGGCTCTGCTCCAGGCCTCGGCCGTCTTCGAGAAGCTGGAGCTCTCGGGTGACGAGGCGACCGGCGCCAACGCCGTCAAGCTGGCGCTGGAGGCCCCGCTCAAGCAGATCGCCGTCAACGGTGGTCTCGAGGGTGGCGTCGTCGTCGAGAAGGTGCGCAACCTGCCGATCGGTCACGGCCTCAACGCCGCGACCGGCGAGTACGTCGACATGATCGCCGAGGGCATTCTCGACCCGGCGAAGGTCACGCGCTCCGCCCTGCAGAACGCCGCGTCCATCGCCGCGCTCTTCCTCACCACCGAGGCCGTCATCGCCGACAAGCCGGAGAAGGCCGCTGCCGCGGGCGCTCCGGGCGGCATGCCGGGCGGTGACATGGACTTCTGATCCTGACGGATCAGCAGCTCCTGCACAGCTGTACACGGCACCGGCCCCCGGGGACTCGTCCCCGGGGGCCGGTGCCGTTCGCGTCCGTCATCGGCTGAACACCATCTCCGGGAAGCGGGCCGACGGACCGTCCAGCAGATGGTCGTTGTGGCCGCGCAGCCAGCGGTCGAAGAACGACAGCTCATAGGCCCGGCTCGCGGCGGCCCCCTCCGGGCCTCCGAAGTGGGCGGCCGCCGCGGCGGTCATGTGCGGCACCGGGCGCCCGGGCCCGCCGGGCGCGGCGGGGTAGCGGACGGTGATCATCAGCTCGCGGTACGGGGAGGCGTCCGGTGCCCATGGCTCGGGCCGGGAGCGGTCGACCAGGCGGAGGGTGGTGGACCCGACGCCGAACGGGCCGGTGGGGCGCGGCAGCCGGGCGGCGGGCGCGCACTGCGCGGCGGGGGTGCGGGCGCCCCCGCCGCCGGACGCGACGGACGGCACGGCGGAGGCGGCCAGCAGGGCGGAGGCGGCGAGCCCGGTGACGACCAGCTGCCGGCGGTCGTGGGTGCGCGGACGCGGGACTGTGGTCACCTGGGACTCCCCGTTCGGGCGGCTTCGCACACGGTGTGCGGCGGACGCTTCGAACGATGCCCGTCCGGGGCCGGTGGGCGCGTGATACCCGGGTGCTCACCGGGCCGGGCGGCCCCTGGCACCTGGGTATGACAGGGCGTCCGGGTCAGCCGGTCCGACGGCCCGTCCGGTGCCGGATCCAGACGTTCGGTTCGGCGTAGACCGCGCGGTCGTGGGCGAGTTCGCACCGTACGGGCACGAGCGCGCCCGGCACCTCGGTCTCGCCGTCGCGGTCGAAGGGCAGGCCCGTCCACTCCCGCCACTGCGCCAGCGAACCGCTGACCGTCATCGAGGCGGGGGCGACCTTCTCGACGGTGCCGCCGTTCCTGACGTGCACCCGCAGCCACGGGTCCTCCGGCAGCCCGTCCTCGCGCAGACGGCCGACGTACTCGGCCATCGGAACGCCCGGGTGCAGATGCTTGGCCGTCGGGCGCACCGGCGCGACCAGCGCGTCGTGCCCCTGCCCGGCGGCGGCGTCCCGCAGCGCCTCCAGCATCCGGTACGAGAGCCCGCGGCCCAGGTACGCCTGGTCCACGGTGATCTCCAGCGCGCTCGCCGCCGTCACCGACCGCCCGCTCCACCGGTCCTGGAACGCCCAGCTCAGCACCCGGTCCCAGCCCTGGTCGGGCATCTCCTCGCGGCTCTCGCCGGTGCCGTCGAAGGGGACGGCGAGGCCGCGCGCGACCACCCGGTCGCCGTCGGTCGCCACCACGCAGTACGCGGTGAACTCCCGCACCACCAGGCCCAGCAGGGCGCTGCCGACCAGGTCGTGCGGGACGAAGGCCGGCCAGGTGTCGTCGATCTCGTAGACCCGGGGGATCAGGGCGGGCCGCTCGGCGAGCGGGGTGATCAGGATGGCGTCGTGTGCGGTGGTCACGGTCCCGCACTGTGCCACAGCCACCGCGTCGCCCGCCAGGGTGTTTCTCCTGGTCAGCCCATGTCCAGACCGTCGACGAGCCGGCTCAGGAAGCGCTCGAACGTGGCGTCGGGGGTGCCCGGCCGCCCGGCCGACGCGAGCGCCTCGGCCAGCTCAGGGTGGTGGCCGTCGGCGGCGACCTCGGCGAGGTAGAGCGCCTCGGCGGCGGCCTGTTCGGGCGCCTGCGCGGCCCGGGCCCGGCCGATCTCGTAGGCCGTGTGGCCCGCCACGAACGCGGTGAGCTGGGCGAAGATCTCCAGCCGCGCGGCCCCGTCGAGCCCGCTGGGGCGCAGGGCGGCCAGGGCGTGTTCGAGGAAGGCGAGGACATGGGGGCCGAGGGTGCGGCGGTCCTGCACGGCGGCGGGCAGCCAGGGGTGGCGGAGCATGTGGGCGCGCTGGAGCCGGCCGATGGCCTTGAGGTCGGTGCGCCAGTCGCCGGTGAGGGGGCCGGTGGTGGGGAGTTCGCCGCTGACGTGGTCGATCATCAGGTCCAGCAGTGTCTCCTTGTCGGGGGCGTAGCTGTACAGCGACATGACGCCGGCGCCCACCTCCGCCGCGACCCGGCGCATGGTGACCGCCTCGATCCCCTCGGCGTCCGCGAGCGCGACGGCCGCCGCCGTGATCGCCTCGCGGCTGAAGGCGGGCCTGCGCCCCCGGCGGGGCCGGTCCGGGTGCAGCCAGAGCTCTCGTGGGTCGACGCCGGTGGCGCCGGGCCCGTCGGCACGGGTCACGGCCTGCCCTTCCTTCCTCGCGTCGGTACCGCCTGTGTAGGCCATCCAAGCATCCACTATTCTCGTACGCAGTACGAGAATGACGGTACGAGCATCCCGCGACCGATGGAGGCGAACGATGACACCACCCGCGCACGACGCCCTGCCGAGGCCCGCACGGACGACATCGGCGGCGAAACCGCCGCTGTCGTCCCGGCTGATGAGGGCGGCCTGGCGGAGTCTGCCGGCCGCCCGCTTCCGAGTGGGCCGGGAGCCGGGTCTCACGGTGCCCGCGGCCGACGGCAGCCCGCTGGTCACCGACCACTACTTCCCGCGCGCCGAGGGTGACTTCCCGACGCTGCTGGTGCGCTCGCCGTACGGAAGGGGCCTGCCGTGGTCCCCGCAGTACGGGATGCTCTTCGCCGAACAGGGCTTCCACGTCGTCCTCCAGAGCTGCCGGGGCACCGGCGGCTCGGGCGGGGACTTCCATCTGTGGCGCAACGAGAGCGCCGACGGCCTGGCCGCCGTCGCCTGGCTGCGCTCACAGCCCTGGTTCGACGGCCGGCTCGGCACAGTGGGGCCCAGCTACCTCGGCCATGTCCAGTGGGCCCTGGCGCTCGACCCCCCGCCGGAGCTGAAGGCCATGGTGGTGCAGGTCGGGCTGCACGACCCGTACGCCCTCTTCCACACCGGCGGGGTGCTCCATCTGGAGACCGCGCTCGCCGTCGGCGCCGGCATGACCCACCAGCACCGGGGCATGGGGCCGTTCCTCCGGGCGGCCCTGCGGCTCCAGCGCCGGATGCGCTCACTCGTCACCGCACGGCCGCTCCTCGGGGCGTACGGGCCCGCGCTCGGCGGTGAAGTGCCCTGGCTGGACGAGGTGATGACGCACCCGGACCCGGACGACCCGTACTGGCGGGGCGCGTCCGCCGGGGAGGCGGCGGACGGGTCGGCCGTCCCCACCGCCCTCGTCACCGGATGGCACGACGCCCTCCTCGACCAGACCCTCGAGCAGTACGGCCGGCTGCGCCGGGCGGGCCGCGAGCCCGCGTTGCTCGTCGGCCCCTGGACCCACACCTCTGCCCTCCAGAAGGGCTGGCCCGAGGTGTTCGCCGAGTCCCTCGGCTGGCTCCGCGCCCATCTGTGCGACGACCCCTCCGGCCTGCGCCCGACCTCCGTACGCGTGCACATCGGCGGTGCGGACGCGGCCTGGCGCGATCTCGACGCCTGGCCGCTCGGCCCGGCCACGGCCTCGTGGTTCCCCACGGCGGACGGCCATCTCACCGCGCAGCCGCCCACGGACGCCGCGCCCCTGGCGTCCGTCCGCCAGGACCCGGCCGACCCCACCCCGTCCGTGGGCGGCCCCCTCCTCTCCCGTACGGCGGGGCCGCGCGACAACAGCGCCCTGGAGGCGCGCGCCGACGTACTGACCTTCACCGGCCCCGTCCTGACCGAGCCCCTCACCCTGCTCGGACCGGTCTCGGCCCGGATCGGCGCGGCCACGGACACCGGGTACGGCGACGTCTTCAGCCGCCTGTGCGATGTCGACCCGCAGGGGCGCTCCACCAACGTCTGCGACGGGACTGCCCAAGTGCGCACCACCGCCGGGGACCCTGTGCGGGTGACCGTGGCGATGAGCGCGACCGCGTACCGCTTCGGAGCCGGCCACCGCGTCCGCTGGCAGATCAGCGGCGGCGCGCACCCGCGTTTCGCGCCGAACCCCGGCACGGGTGAAGCACGGTCCACGGCAACGGAGTTCGTGCCCGTACGCCTCACCGTCCACGCGGACTCGGAGCTGATGCTGCCCACCGGCGGCCCGGGGCCGGTTGCTCCGCAGGAGGGCCCCGCCTAGGGTCGTCCGATGGCTTACGACGACCTCTGGGAGTACGCGCCGGACGAGGGCATCGCCCGGCACGGGGAGTTCAGGCTGACCGTGGTCGAGCAGCCGTTTCCCGACGGCACCGGCGCTCTTCCCGCCCATGACCCGGTGCGGGCACGGGAGTTCGCGGCCTCGCTCGGCACGGTCGACGCCGTGGTCGAGGAGGCCGGGCGGATCGAGGCGGTCGAGCGGATGCCGTTCGCCACTCGCGCGGACCTCGACCTCGTCGGTGTCGGGTGCTGGGGGAGGGTGACCGAGGTCAACGATCCGGCCCTGGTGACGGCCGGGGGGTCCTTCCCCCTGGCCGAGCAGGCGGACGCGCTGGCCGCGCGCTTCCCCGGCGCGGTCGTCATCGGCTCGGCCCGGATCGACCACGGCGTGGCCTACCGCGCCCAGGTGATCCACCACCCCGACGGTGTACGGCTGTTCGCGGCGGGGTGGAGCGGCGAGAACGACTGGGACCGGGACGGTTCCGTGCGGGAGGTCGCCCGGGCGTTCGGGATCGGCGCCGGGGATCTGGCGGGTGCGGGCCTCGAACTCGACGATTCCGACGGGGACTTCGACTGGGAGGGCCTGGCGCGGCTCGCGCTGCGGCGGGTCGGGCCACTGGCGCGCGCCGGGCGCACGCTCTCCGTGTTCCGGGTCCGGCGCACCGAGGAGGCCGCCGGGGATCTGGAGGACACCTGGATCGGGGAGCAGGAGGACGCGTCCGACGACGGGTTCGACGAAGAGTTCTGAACGTAACGATCCGAACATGAGGAGATTTGGCGGGGACATGCCGAATTAACCCCTGGATCTCAACGGACTCGCCCCTAGATTGAACAACGGGCGGCGCACTCACATCAGTTGGCCTCGGAACCAACGGCGCCGCCTCACGGGGAGAAGTCAGTGAGTATCCGAATACACCCTCCTGCGCGCCCTCGGCGCGTATGGTCACGCCTCGCGCTCGCCGTCACCGCTGCGGCCGCTCTGACCCTGACCGGCCTTCCTGCCCTTGACCAGGCGGATGCCGCGAAGGCGCCGAACGTCAAACCGGTCCGGTGCGACGAGAAGTTCCTCAAGAAGACGTACCCGTCCACACCGGCCAACTCCGGCCCGCCGGACAGCCTTCCGTACGACGCGTGGCCGAACGACGAGAACTACACGTACGACAACCCGGCCAAGGCGTACGACGGGGTGCAGCCGCCGACCGAGGCGCAGCGCAAGACCGCGGGGACCAACTACCGCAAGTGGCAGCGCGCGTACAACAAGTCGAAGAACCCCGCGGACAAGGTCATGGAGATCTACGCCCGCTACAACAGCCAGTACAACAAGGCCAAGGGGATCAAGGACTTCCGGAGCTATCTGGATGTGCGCTACATCGGCAACCACGGCAATCCGCGCCGGGGCGAGGCCTTCGAGGCGCGCATGGTCAAGAAGTACAACATGATCGGGCCGGACTGGTGGTGCCAGGACCCGATCGAGTACAAGGACCCGGAGACCGGCGAGAAGCGCACGCGTGTCGTGGACGCGCACAACCGGCGCACCGAGCGCAAGGTCGAGATGAAGTCCAACGGCAAGATCGAGAACGATCAGCTCAGGGCGGACCGGCAGATCGCCAAGGAGCGGCCGAAGTCCACGTTCCGCTATCTGACCGGGGCCAGGACCGAGGACTCGACGCGGAAGAAGATCGCGCAGTTCGACGAGGACCTGAAGCGGGACCGGGGCACCGCCCGCACCCAGGCGGGTGTCAACGAGCGGCGCTCCAACGCCATCGAGCGCACCCAGAAGCCGAACGTCTACACGAAGTACGACCCGCGCTTCAACCCCGACCCGCTCAAGGGCGGCCGGGGCCCGATCATCGACCAGGCCCTGCGGTCCGGGAAGACGGTCGAGGAGGCGCGCCGGCTCCAGGCGCTCTACAACCAGAACAACCGGGGCGGCTACTTCGGCCGGGGGCCGGGCGGCATCGACTTCTCCACCATGGAGATCAGCTACGTCGGTACGCCGGTCAAGGGCAAGGGCCTCGACTACTCGATGAAGGCCGACTACGTGAAGGACCCGGACGCCGCTCCGGGGTACGGCGGTGACGCCAAGCTCCAGCTGGCCTCGGACGCCTTCTTCACCTGGCTGGCGCTGACGCCGGACAAGTTCTGGGTCAACCTGAACCCGGTCCGGCCCGACCTGATCATGGACAAGGACTTCGCGAAGACGGATGCCGGGCGCGTCCTGCTGGAGGCCGACCTGATCCTCAAGCACGACTACGCGGATGCGATGAACCCCGACAAGTACGAGCGCGGGGAGCGGTTCTGGAAGGCGGCGCCGCGTACTCCGGAGGGCATGCCCTGCCTGCCGATCATCCGGCAGTGGATCACTCCGAAGCCCGCGAAGATCCGCGAGCAGGACGGCGGGATCTACATCCTGGACGCCCCGCTGAAGGTCAACATGGAGGTCCCCACGGGCCCCGATGTGCCCGCCTCCTCCTGCAAGCTCACCGACACGCAGACCAAGCAGGCCGAGGAGCTGATCCTCTCGACGATCCAGCCCGAGCTGGAGCGCCGGGTCAACGACGACGCCTCGTACGCCGATCTGCGCCGCGTCTACTCCTCGCGGGTGGCCGCCGAGTACATCCGCCGCAAGGACGCGGTGGACGCGACCGACTTCCGGAAGATCATCAACAGCAATGACGTGAAGCGGTGGCCGCTCAGGGGCGAGAACAAGAACTGGGACAAGAAGACCGTCTACGACAAGTACGTCGACTCGTTCAGGAACGGCGACTACAAGTTCGAGCGGGTCTACGACGGCAAGGTGTGGATCCTGTCCATGGGCGGGGTCGACTTCTCCAAGGCGCCGAAGAAGAACATCACCCGCACCCAGTTCAACACCGAGCACCGGGGCCTGGACAGGACGACCAGGACGTCCGTGCAGGCCGAGGTGACCTACCGGGACAGTGAGACCGCCTACCTCGGCGGGAGCACGGCGGACCAGCCGACGAGTCCGGAGGACCCGAAGCCGACGCCGACGCCGACGGGTACGGGCGGCCCGAAGCCGACCGACGGCCCGTCGAGCCCGGCGCCGAGCGCGTCCGCGCCGGGCGGCGGCGGTCACACCACCCCGCCGGCGAAGGACCCGGAAGGCGACCTCGCCCACACCGGGAACGATCTGCCGGTCGGTCTGATCACGGGGGCGGCCGCGGGCCTGGCCGTCGTGGGCGGCGCGCTGACGTGGTGGATGCGACGCAGGAGGGCCCCGGGTCACTGACCCTGTCTCTCCTCCGCCTGCACGCTGTCCCCCGCACCCGCTCGTGTCCTGGGTGCGGGGGACAGCTTTTGCGCTCGGTCACGCAAAAAAATGACGAGACAACGCAGTTGGGAGTCAGTCGGGAGAAAACTGCTCGCAGGAGTCTTGTGGGCCGGGATGTACGGGTCCTACTGTCGCCTCACCTCATGGCGGCGGCGACTCCCCACGCGCGCCCGGCCGTTCACCCCTTCAGAGAAACGGGCATGCGATGTCACGGAAGTTCACCGGCGCGGAAGCGGGGCCGCGAAGACCGCGGCGGACGGTCCGGTTCGCGGCGGCCGTCGCCTCGGCGACCGCGGCCGCCCTCGGCCTCGGCCTGCTGGGCGGCGCGCCCGCGCTGGCGCAGCCACGCGCCGCCGCCCCGGCCCCCGTCGTCACCCGGGCCGCCCTCGATCCGGCCCTGGTCGCCGGCCGGGGCGCGAAGGTGGCGTTCGCCGAGCAGGAGGCGGAGAACGCGGTCACCGACGGCACGGTCATCGGCCCCGACCGCGACGCCTACACGCTGCCCTCCGAGGCGTCGGGCCGCAGGGCGGTCAGGCTGACCCCGGGCCGGTACGTCGAGTTCACGCTGCCTGCCGCCGCCAACGCGATCACCGTGCGCTACAGCATTCCGGACGCCCCGGACGGCGGCGGGATCACCGCACCGCTCGATGTCGCGGTGAACGGCGCCAAGCGCTCCACCATGACGCTGACCTCGCAGTACTCCTGGCTCTACAACCAGTACCCGTTCTCCAACGACCCCGGCGCCGGGCTGCTCCACCCGGACTGGTGGATCACGGAGTGCTCCTGCGTGCCCGACGCGACGACGCCCGCCCCGGAGATCGCCAAGCCGTTCCGGCCCAGCCACTTCTACGACGAGCAGCGGCTCCTGCTCGGCCGGACGTACCGCGCGGGCGACACCGTACGGCTGACCGTGCCGGCCGGCAGCAAGGCGGCGTGGACGGTCGTCGACCTGCTGGACTCGGAGCTGGTCGGCCTGCCGCACGTCGAACTGCTCGCCGCCAACGTCCTCGCGTTCGGCGCCGACCCGACCGGCCGGCGGGACTCGGCGGGCGCGATCGACAAGGCCGTCGCCTTCGCCCGGCTCACCCGCCTCAAGGTGTACATCCCGCCGGGCACGTACCGGGTCGACCGGCACATCGTCGTCGACGACGTCACGATCACCGGTGCCGGCAACTGGTACACGAAGATCAAGGGCCGTGAGGTGGCGCTCGACAAGCCCGCCGCCGACGGCTCGGTCCACACCGGCGTGGGCTTCTACGGCAAGGACGCCGCCCGCGGCGGCAGCCGCAACGTCCATCTCTCCGGCTTCGCCATCGAGGGCGACGTACGGGAGCGCGTCGACACCGACCAGGTCAACGCCATCGGCGGCGCGCTGAGCGACTCGACCGTCGAGGGGCTGCACATCAGCCACACCAAGGTCGGCATGTGGTTCGACGGCCCGATGAAGAACCTGCGGATCACCGGGAACACGATCGTCGACCAGATCGCCGACGCCGTCAACTTCCACACCGGCGTGACCGATTCCCGGATCTCGCACACCTTCGTGCGCAACTCCGGCGACGACGGCCTCGCCCTGTGGTCCGAGAAGACCGCGGACGCCCGCAACACCATCGACCACAACACCGTCCAGACACCGGTTCTGGCCAACGGCATCGCGCTCTACGGCGGCACCGACACCACCGTCTCGGACAACCTGGTCGCCGACCCCGTCCGCGAGGGCAGCGCCCTGCACATCGGCTCCCGCTTCGGCGCCGAACCCTTCACCGGCAAGCTGAACCTGACGGGCAACACGACGGTCCGCGCCGGTACGTACGAACTCAACTGGAACATCGGGCTCGGCGCCCTGTGGATCTTCGCCCTGGACCGGAGCATCGACACCGCCGACATCCGGGTCACCGGCAACGACTTCCTCGACAGCACGTACAACGCGATCATGCTGGTCTCCGACTGGGGGGTGAAGGACCAGTACGTCATCAAGAACGTCCACTTCAAGGACATCAGGGTGGACGGCACGGGCACCTCGGTCCTGAGCGCCCGTGCGGCGGGCGACGCCACCTTCGAGAACGTGGACGCGCGCCACGTGGGCGCGGTCGGCGTGAACAACTGCGGCTCGTTCAACTTCCCGGCGACGGGCTCGGAGTTCTCCCTCACGGACCTGGGCGGCAACGACGGCGGCTGGCTCGCCCCCTGGCTGCTGCCCAACACGATCACCTGCGACGACCGCCCGGAGGTGACCCCGCCACCGGCGCCCGGCGCCTGGTGACACGCTTCCGCCGCACCCGGCGGGCCCGGCCCGGGCCCGCCGGTGAAAGGGTGGGACGGTCCGCGTCCGATCACAGGGGAGATCCTTCGGTATGGCCGTCATCCATCGCACCACCCTCCAGCCCACCAAGCTGGAACTGCTCACCTCCTGGCTCCCCGCCCGCCCCTGGTACGGCGGCGCGGGGGAGCCGGAGTTGGTGAAGTCCGGCGGGTTCCGGCTGGACGATCCGCAGGGCGAGGTGGGCATCGAGTTCATGGTGGTCACCGACACCTCGGGGCCCCGCCCGGCCGCCTATCTGGTACCGCTCACCTATCGCGCGGCTCCGCTCGACGGGGCGGAGCACGCCCTGGTCGGCACCATGGAGCACGGGGTACTGGGTCCGCGCTGGGCCTACGACGGGGTCCACGACCCGGTGCTGGTCGCCCAGTTGCTCGCCCTTATCGAGGGCCGCGCCCAGGCCCAGGCGCAGAGCGTCAGCGACACCCCGGACCGGGACATCGCCCGCTCCTACGCCGGTACGGGACCGCTCCCCGGCACCGCGACGGCCACCGACGACCCCGAGGGCACCGCGCTGGCCACCCCGGACGGCGGTCTTCTCCGCCTGAGCCGGGCGCTGCGGCCCGCCGAGCACGGCGCACCCGCCCTCCCCAAGGGGGCCGCAGGCCATGTCTCGGGCGTCTGGACCCTGCCCGACGGCACCCCGGCCCGGGGCCTGTTCGCGGTACTCCACCCGGCCTCTCCGGCCTAGGGGCACGTGGGCGTGGAAGACCGTTGGGCCCTGGCATGACAACTCCCCGTGGCGTGCACGTGGTTGCCGGAACTGCACCTCTTCCAGGCTAAAGAGAGAATGGCCACGCTGGGTATGCATTGACATTACTCAGCGTGGAAGGAATGGATCATGACGACTACGGAACGGCACAGGGCGGCGGCAGGCGGAGTGCGGGAGGCCGAGGAGGCGGTGGTGCGGCTGCGGGAGGGGTTCGCGGGGGTCGGGGTCACGCTGCCGTCGCTGCGGGTCGACCCGGTCTCGTGCGCGGGCGACGCGTCGGCGGTCCTCGTCGACCTGGGGCGCTGCAACCTCGAGACGGCGCTGCGGCTGAGCCGGGCGCTGGCCGGGAAGGCGGCCGGTCATGGTGGGTGAGGGAGGCGGGTTCGAGGCGTGTGCGCCGGAGCCGGGTTCCTTCGCCATGGATGCCAGGGACGGGCGGGTCGGCCGGGTGACCGGGCGCGCCGGACCGTACGTGCGGCTGCGCCCGCCCGGCGGCGGCGCGGAGTGGGACTGCCCGCCCGACTGCGTCCGCCCGGCCCCGCCGGGGCTCGTCCTGCGGGCGCGGGTGACGGAGGTCAACCGCGAAGGACAGCTGCCGAGATGAGGGCGGGGGAGGGCCGACGATAGCCTGCGGGCATGGTGAGCATGAACACGGAAACCGATGCCCAACTGGCCGTCAGGGCGGCGCGGGCCGGAGCCGAGGTGGTACGGGAGCTGTACGGGACCTCGCTGGAGAGGTTCGAGAAGTCCGCCGGTGACTTCGCGACGACCGCCGACCTGGCGGCGGAGAAGGCCGTCCTGGACGTGCTGCGGACGGCCCGGCCCGATGACGCCGTGACGGGTGAGGAGAGCGGGGCGGGCGGCGCGGCGGGCGCGGAGCGCCGATGGCTGGTCGATCCGCTGTGCGGCACGCTGAACTACGCGGTGCGGAACATGCTGGTCGCGGTGAACGTCGCGCTCCGGGTGGGGTCCGCCGTCACCGCGGCCGCGTCGGCCGACCCGTTCGGCGACGAGGTGTTCTGGACCGACGGCGCACAGGCGTGCGTGCGGACGGGCGACGGGTCCGACGAGAAGCTGGCGCCCTCGGCCGGCTCGCGGCTGGTCGACGTCAACCTCGACCCGCCGTTCCCGCACGCCCGCGCCTTCCGGGGGGTGGACCTCCTGGCCGCACCGGAGTTCGCCGGGCGCTTCCGGCCGCGCGTCGTCTCCAGCACCCTGGCCGTCGCCTGGGTCGCCGCGGGCCGCAGGGCCGCGTACGTCACCGACGGGGGCCCTGGCCTGCGCCTCGACAGCGTGCACTTCGCCGCGGGCATCGCCCTCTGCGAGGCCGCCGGCTGCGTGGTGACCGGCATCGACGGCCGGCCCGTCCACACGGGCGAGGGCGGCCTGATCGTGGCGGCCGACCGGGAGACGCATGACGCGCTGCTGGACCTGGCCGGAAAGCGGGCCACGCCCGGGCGGTGAACGGGAGCGGTGTCCGGTGCGCCGCTCACACGACCGCGGGACACCGGGAGAAGCGGCGGCCCCCGCAGGGTGCCGCCGCTCTTCTGTGCCGGTGTGGGGTCAGACGGACGCGGGTTCCTTCGCCGGGGTGTCCGGGCCGGCGGCCGTCGTGGCCGGGGAGGCGGCCGTGACGGGCGAGGACGTCGGTTCCCGGGAGACGTTGAACTCCGCCAGCAGGTCCTTGCCGAAGCCGAAGAAGTACGTGGCGAGGAAGCCGGTCAGATAGCCGACGAGCAGGCCGCCCGCGTAGATCGCGATCGTGGCGCCCAGGCCGTGGTTGCCGTCCAGGAGGGGGAACAGGGCCCAGCCGGACGGGCCGATCGCGGTGGAGCCGACCGCGTCGCCCAGCTGGTTGAAGAAGCCGACGAACGCGCCGCCGAACGCACCGCCCACGCACGCCGTGACGAACGGGCGGCCCAGCGGCAGCGAGACACCGTAGATCAGCGGCTCGCCGACCCCCAGGAAGCCCGCGGGCAGGGCGGACTTGATGGTCCGGCGGATCGACTCGTTGCGGGGGAGACGGAAGTACACCGCGAGGGCCGCACCGACCTGGCCGGCCCCGGCCATGGCGAGAATCGGGAGCAGGACCGTGTAGCCCTGCTGCTCGATCAGCGTGGTGTGGATCGGGATCAGCGCCTGGTGCAGACCCAGCATGACCAGCGGGAGGAAGAAGCCGCCGAGGACGAGACCCGCGCCGGCGCCGCCGTTGGAGAGCAGCCAGTCGGCGAACGTGCCGATCGCGGTGGAGATCTCGCCCGCCACGTACATCAGGCCGAAGATGGTCACCAGGCCGGAGATCAGCACCGTCAGGGTCGGGGTGACCAGGACGTCCAGCGCCTCCGGGACCCAGCGCCGGCACCACTTCTCCACGTACACCGCGAGCACCGCCGCACCCAGGGCGCCGAGGACGCCGCCCTGGCCGGGGGAGAGCTTCTGGCCGAACGCCTCGATGTTCGCGACGCCCGGGAAGACGATGATGGCCGCGACCGCGCCGCCGAGGATCGGCGTGCCGCCGAACTCCTTCGCCGTGTTGTAGCCGACGAAGACCGCGATCAGCGCCATGAAGCCGGACGCCATCGCCGCCAGGGCCGGGGTGACCGAGGTCAGCCAGCCGAGGTTCACCAGCAGGCCGTTGAGCCCGGCGATGATGCCGCAGCCGATCAGGGCCGGGATCAGCGGCACGAAGATGTTGGCGATCCGGCGCAGGAACAGCTTGAACGGCGTGGCGTTCCTCGCCTTCCTGGCCGCCCGCATCTCGGCGCCCTGCGCGGCCAGTTCCTCCGCCGTGAGCGGGGCGGCGGACGCGGCCGGGGCGGGCGCCGAGTCCCGCTCCTCCTCGACGAGCTTCTCGAACTCCGGGGTGACGCGGGCGACCGTACCGGGACCGAGCACGATCTGGTACGTGTCGTCCTCGACCACGCCCATGACGGCGGGCACGGCCTTCAGCGCCTCGTCCTGGACGAGCGAACGGTCGTGCAGACCCAGCCGGAGCCGGGTCATGCAGTGGGCGATGGAGCGGACGTTCGCGGCGCCACCGACGAGCGGAAGGATCGCGGCGGCGGTGGCGCGGTTCTTGTCTTCTGTAGCCATGGTGCGTGGTGCCTTGCTGTGCGGGGGAGCGGGGTGGAGCCGGGGGGTCAGGTGGTGCGGGCGGCGGCGAGCGCGGCGCGCAGATGGCCGTCCGACGCGGACAGGAGGGCGGCGGCGGTGGGGCCGTCGACCTGGCCGAGGATGGTGAGGATCGCGTTCTTCACCTCGCCGTCGGTGGCGGCGAGCGCCGCCTCGATCTCCTCGTCGGAGGCACCGGTGGCCAGCGCGACGATCCGCCGGGAACGGGCGCGGAGCTTCTCGTTGGAGGCGCGCACGTCGACCATGAGGTTTCCGTACGTCTTGCCGAGCCGGATCATCGTGATCGTCGAGAGCATGTTGAGGACGAGCTTCTGCGCCGTGCCCGCCTTGAGCCGGGTGGAGCCGGTGAGCAGCTCGGGGCCGACGACGACCTCCAGCGGGTGCTCGGCGGCGGCGCCCAGCGCGGAGTCCGCGTTGCACGACAGACCGATGGTCAGCGCGCCGCCCGCGCGGGCGTGCTCGACTGCGCCGATCGCGTACGGCGTGCGGCCGGAGGCGGAGATGCCGACCACCGTGTCGTCGGCGGTGAGGCCGAGGGCGTCGAGGTCGGCGGCGGCCAGCTCCTTGCTGTCCTCGGCTCCTTCGACGGCCGTCACCATCGCGGACGGGCCGCCGGCGATGAGGCCGATGACGTCCGCAGGGTCGGTGTTGAAGGTGGGCGGGCACTCGCTGGCGTCCAGCACGCCGAGCCGGCCGGCGGTGCCGGCGCCCGCGTAGATCAGCCGGCCGCCGCGCGCCATGCGGGCGGCGGTGGCGTCGATCGCGGCGGCGATCTCGGGGAGCCGGGCGGCCACGGCTGCGGGGACCGTCTGGTCCTCGCCGTTCATGATCCGGGCTATCTCGGCGGTGGCCAGCCGGTCGATCTCGGCGAGCTCGGGGCGGAAGGCCTCGGTGGTGAGGGTGGCGAGCTGGGCGCGCAGCTCGCCGTATCCGTCGGGAGTGGTGGCGTCGGCGTCGGTGAGGGAGGTCATGGAGAGCGGCTCTGCTTTCTTGAACTCGTACGGTTCTGCGGGTGCGGGTGCCTGAGTGGTCTGCGGTCTGCGGTCTGCGGTCAGCGGGTGCGCGGGTTGTGGCGGTGGGCCAGCGCCTCGTAGGAGGCGGCCAGGGCCGGGGCCGCCGTCTCGTACGTACGCTGCGCGACTCCTATGAACAGGCAGTCGACGACCAGGAGCTGGCTGGTGCGGCTCGACATCGCGGCCGGGCGCAGCTCGCTCTCCCGGGCCGTGGACGTGGTCAGCACGTGGTCGGCGTACTGCGTGACCGGTCCGTCGGGGCGGCCGGTGATGGCGACCGTCGTCGCGCCCCGGTCGAAGGCGACGCGCAACGGCTCTATGACGTCGCCCGTGGAGCCGGAGTGCGTGATGGCGATGGCCACGTCGCCGGAGCGCAGCTGCACGGCGTTGGTCACCGCGAGGTGCGGGTCCATGTGGGAGTGCGCGATCAGGCCGATCCGGGACAGCTTCTGGGCGAGGTCCTGGCCGACGAGGGAGGAGGCGCCCACCCCGTAGATGTCGATGCGGCGGGCGGTGGCGGCCGCGGCGACGGCGGCACCGAGCTGCACGGTGTCGAGCCCGGCGGCCGTGTCGGCGAGGGTCTGCTGCTCGTCGTAGGCCAGCTTGGCGACCACGTCGGCGATCGGGTCGTCGACCGCTATGTCCGCCGTGACGGCGGGGGCCCGGCCGGACTCCTGGTGGGCGGCGAGACCGGCCAGCGCGAGGCGCAGGTCGCGGTAGCCGGGGTAGCCGAGGAGGCGGGCGGTGCGGACCACGGTGGCCTCGCTGGTGCCCGTGAGCTCGGCGAGACCGGTGACCGTGAGGGCGGCGCAGCCCGCCGGGTCGCCGGCGACGGCCTCGGCGACCCGCTGCATGGAGCGGGTCATGGACGGGGCGAGCGTCCGCACCTTGGCGGCCAGGGCTGCCGGGGCCGGCGGCGAATCGGCGCTGAAACTTTCCTTCAGGTCATTGGTCACCTTTGAAAGATATTTTCAACCCCGGGGTCCGTCAACCCCCCTTTGGTCCCGACCTCTGGCAGGACGCTCCCGGGCTCCGCGCGGGCAGGTGGACAATGGCTCCATGGAGCCGAACCGACTGGAGCAGGTGCTGCACACCGCTCGCGCACTCGTCATGGCCGACCTCGCCGCCGGAGACGTCGCGGAGGCGCAGATCGTCTCGCTGGTCGAGGACGCGGTGACGCACCGGCGCTGGTGGGTGGAGCAGTGGCCGGAGGGAGTGGAGTTCGTCGTCGGCCTGGTCGCCCAGGACGTGCAGGACGCGCTGCTGGAGCGCTACGGCCGCTGGCCGCTGTGCCCGGTCTGCGACGCGGGCGATCCGCACGCGCTGGATGTCGAGCCGGAGCTCGGCCCGGACCCGCACTGGGTCTGCACCAAGGCCACCGTGGCGGTCGCCCCGGTCGGCGCGCTCGCCGGGATACTGCGGCGGTGACCCTCTACATCGACCCGCCGGACTGGCCGGGGCACGGGCGGCTCTGGTCGCACCTGGTCAGCGATGTGTCGTTCGAGGAGCTGCACGCCTTCGCGGCGTCCATCGGCTGCCCCGAGCGCGCCTTCGAGCGCGACCACTACGACGTACCGCAGTCGCGGTACGAGGACGCGGTACGCGCCGGGGCCCGGCCCATCGGCTCCAAGGAGCTGGTCCGCCGGATCACGGAGGCGGGCCTGCGCCGTCCGAAGGGCCGCCCCGCCCCGGGCTGAGCGCTCAGGAGCCGGTCGTGGGCGCGCACACCTCGACCGCGTCGCGCGACGCGGCGGCCGGCGCCCCCGCCACCAGCCGGGACGCGGAGGTGCGCGAGCGCTGGAGCCGCAGCGAGAACACCACGGCCACCAGAGCCAGCACGGTCATCGCCGCCCCCGCCCACGCGGTCGCCGCGAACCCGAAGTCCGCGTCGATCACCGAGCCGCCCAGCCAGGGGCCACCGGTGTTGCCCAGGTTGAACGCGGCGGTCGTCGTCGCGCCCGCCAGGGTCGGGGCGGCGCCCGCGACATTGAACATCCGGGCGTTCAGCGCCGGCGCCGTGTAGAACGCCGACAGGCCCAGCAGGAACGACAGCGTGACCACGGCGGCCTGGTTCGAGGCGAACAGCGCCAGCGCCGCCAGGAACACCGTCGAGGCGGCGATCCCGCTCAGCAGCACCCCGAAGAGGTGCGCGTCCGCGACCCGGCCGCCGATCGTCGTACCGATCAGCGCACCGACCCCGAACAGGGCGAGCACCGTCGGCACCCAGCCCGAGTCGAGCCCGGCGACATCCGTCAGCAGCGGCGCCAGATAGCTGAACGCGCAGAACACCCCGCCCGCCGCGAGCGCGGTGATCACGATCGACAGCCACACCTGCCGGTCGCGGTAGATGCTCATCTCCCGCCCCAGCTGCGGCTTCTCGTCCGGCAGCGGGATGCGCGGGATCAGCGTCGCCACCCCCACGAGCGCCACGGCCGAGGCCGCTCCGACCGCCCAGAACGCCGAACGCCAGCCGAGGTTCTCCCCGAGGAAGGCGCCCAGCGGCACCCCCAGCACATTGGCGATGGAGAGCCCGCCGATCATCACGGCCATGGCGCGGGCCCGCGCGTTCACCGGCACCATCGCGATGGCCACGGCCGCGCCGACCGCCCAGAACCCGGCGCACGCGAGGGCGCTGACCACCCGGGACGCGAAGAGCACCTCGTACGTCGGCGCGAGCGCGCCCGCGACCTGCCCGAGGCCGAAGACCGAGATCAGGGCGATGAGCGTGGTGCGGCGCGGCAGCCGGAGCGTCGCCACGGCGAGCAGCGGGGCGCCGATCACCATGCCGATCGCGAACGCGGATATGAGGAGTCCGGCACGCGGGATCGACACGTCCATGTCGTCGGCGATCGGTGGCAGCAGTCCGGAGAGCATGAACTCGCTCGTACCGAGAGCGAAGACCGAGAGGCCGAGTATGTATACGGCCAGGGGCATACGGGAACGGCTAGCGGCAGAGTCGGGCATGACAGGTGCCAACAGCGCGGACGTCCCTGGCATTCCCCGTGTCCGGGGGCCGTGTACGGGGTCCGCGTCCGGGCACCGCTCAGCGCGCGAGCAGCTCCAGCTCGGTCAGCAGGTTGTGCCGCGCCCCCGGCTCCCACTCCGCCGCCCCGTGCGGCGTACGGAACAGGCGCGGCAGCTCCAGGAGCTGCCGCAGCACGGCGGCCCGCCCCTCCCGGAACGCCTCGTCCGGCACGAAGCCGTACTCCTCGCGCACCCGGGCCGCGTACCGCGCGTACTCCTTCGGCCCCGCCGCGAGGATCGCCAGGTCCGCGTCGCACAGCACCTCACCGTTGGTGTCACCGGCGGCCGGGTCGTGCGAGACGGTGAGCCGGACCAGCCGGGCGACCTCCGCCGTGACGCCGGCGGGCACCCCGGCCTCGGGCAGCGCGCGCTCGGCGAGGACGGCGCTGCGCTCCTCGTTCTCCGAGCGGTCGGGCCGGTAGACCGCGTCGTGGAACCAGGCCGCCAGCCGTACGGCGTCCGGGTCCGCTGCATGACCGGCGAGCGTGTCGATGTGGTCGAGGACCGCCGCCAGATGGGCCGTGGTGTGGTACTCGCGCTGCGGCTCGGCCCAGCGCGCCAGGAGGTTGTCGGCATACGGCAGCGGGTCGGGGTCCTCCGCGCCGCCCCGGACCGCGACGAGGCAGTCGTACCAGCGGTCGCGAAGGGTGCCGTCCGTGCCGCGCGCGCCCTGGGCCATGTCGTCCATGCCCACGAGGTTAGAGCGTCCGCCCCGCGCCGCGCGGGGCCGGGAGTTCGCCGGAGCCGCGCGGCACGAGGCGGGTCTCGACCATGAGGGTGCGGCTGCGGGAGCGGTCGCCGTCGAGGCGTTCGACGGCGAGGGCCCCCGCCAGCTCGCCCATGGTGGCGGGTTCCTGGGCGACGACGGTGAGCCCCGGCTCCAGGATCGCGGCCATGGGGACGTCGTCGAAGGCGACGACCGCGACATCCTTGCGGCGGCTGCGCGAGACCTCCGTCAGCACCCCGTCCGTCATGACGTTGTTCCCGGACAGCAGGGCGGTCGGCGGGTCGGGCAGGGCGAGCAGCCGGGCCGTCGCGTCGGCGGCGCCCGCCGGGTCGTGGGCGTCCGCGACCAGCGCCCGGTCGTGGGACAGACCGGCCTCGGCGAGGGCGGCCCGGTATCCGGCGAGCCGTTCACGGCGGGTGTACAGCCGCGCCGGCAGATCGCCGATGAAGCCGATCCGGCGGTGCCCGTGCGCGATCAGACCGTCGCTGCGGGCCCCGGGCAACCCCCTCGGGGGCAACGCCGACACGTACGAGATCACCGCCCCGTTCGACGTGAGGAAGACGAGCGCCGCCCGCTTCGGTGTCAGACGGCTGCGGGCAGCCCGAAGTAGTCGGCGACGATCCGCATCGTCACGCCGCCGTCCGCGTTGAACCCGGGCTCCGCCTCGTAGCGCGGCGTCTCCCGGCCGACGATGCCGGCCTCCAGCAGCTCCCGTACCAGCACGTCGCCGTACCGGCGCGACTCGCGGCGCCGCCCCACGTTGAAGTACGTCTGCGCGAACCCGCGCCGGCTGTGGATGAAGTGGAACGGATGCAGCTCGCAGTGCGGGACCGCGTAGTTCTGCCCGTGCGGACAGGCGCACGCCGGGGTCGAGGCCAGGAACACCGTCTCCACGGGGTTGGGCCGGCCGAACCGCTCCTCGTAGCGGAACCCGGTGAGATGGCCCGCCAGGTCCGCGACCTCGCCGCCGCGTCCGCCGGCCGCGTCGTGCGTCACCCAGACCCAGCCGTCCGAGGCCCCCTCCGTACGGGCGGGGTGTCCCGCGTCGGCGTAGATCCCGCTGAGCGCGGGCAGGTCCAGGCCCCTGGCGTAGGTGACGAACGTGTCCGGGGCGATGAAGGGCGTGGTCACGGTGCCGTCACCGCCAGGGCGAGCGGGGGCGACGGCAGGGCGAAGGCTTCCGCTATCGCCCGCGCGATCCGGATCTCCCGGTCGGACTCGTGCTCCTCGTAGCAGTCGTGGCCCTCCTCCGTCTCCCACTCGGTGCACTCGGACCCGGGGCCTATGAGGCCCGCGGCGAGCAGCTCGGCCGACAGGTAGTCGGGGTTGTCACCCCCGCGCTGGCTCAGATCCTCGAAGCTGAAGGAGAGCGTCCACCCGCCGTCACGCAGATAGGAGAAGCCCGGCCCGTGCGCCTTGGCGCTGCACGGCTCGGTCACGAACACCACGACCTCGGCGCCCTGCGGGCAGACCTGCGGGTAGTCGACGTTCTCCCAGTCCTCCAGCTCGTCGTTCACCATGTCGTGCACCGCCCACACCCAGCCGCCCGCCTCGCCCTCGGCAAGCGGCTCGCGGTTCATCCCGCGCAGGCCCGAGGTGAGTGCGGACAGGGGCAGGCCCCGGGCGAACACGAGACTCACCTCGTGCCCGGGAAACGCGTCGTACAGCAAGTCGCTCATGACGGCAGCGTAGGCGCGGGCACTGACAACGGGGCCGCCGCGCTCGAAGAGCGCCTCGCCCGAGGGCGGGGCGCTCCCTGGGGCTGATCCGGCCTACACCCCGGCCCGGAACCCGCGCAGCCGCAGCGAGTTGCCGACCACGAACACCGACGAGAACGCCATCGCCGCCCCCGCGATCATCGGGTTCAGCAGCCCCGCAGCCGCCAGCGGCAGGGCGGCCACGTTGTAGGCGAAGGCCCAGAACAGGTTGGTGCGGATGGTGCCCAGGGTCCTGCGCGCCAGCCGGATCGCGTCCGCCGCCGCCCGCAGGTCCCCGCGCACCAGGGTCAGGTCACCGGCCTCGATCGCCGCGTCCGTCCCCGTGCCCATCGCCAGCCCCAGATCGGCCTGGGCGAGGGCGGCCGCGTCGTTCACCCCGTCGCCGACCATCGCCACCGAACGGCCCCGGCCCTGGAGCCGCTTGACGACGTCCACCTTGTCCTGCGGCATGACCTCCGCGTACACCTCGTCGATGCCGACCTCGGCCGCGACCGACTCGGCCACCGCCCGGTTGTCGCCGGTCAGCAGGATCGGGGTCAGCCCGAGGGCGCGCAGCCGCACGATCGCCTCGGCGCTCGTGTCCTTCACCGCGTCGGCCACCTCCAGCACCGCGCGCGCCTCGCCGTCCCAGGCCACCGCGATCGCCGTCCGGCCCGCGGCCTCCGCCTCGGCCTTGCGGCGGGCCAGTTCGGCCGGGAGACGTATCTCCCACTCGGCCAGCAGCTGTTCCCGCCCGACGAGCACGGCATGCCCGTCGACGATGCCCTGGACGCCGAGCCCGGGGATGTTGGTGAAGTCCTCGGGGGTGGGGTGGGGGGTGCCGGTGAGGTCGGTGGCTGCGGTGGCGATGGCTTGGGCGATGGGGTGTTCGGAGGCGTGTTCGAGGGCGCCGGCGAGGCGGAGTGTGTCGTGTTCGGTGGTGCCGGGTGTGGTGTGGATGGTCTGGAGGGTCATGCGGCCGGTGGTGACGGTGCCGGTCTTGTCCAGCACGATGGTGTCGATGCGGCGGGTGGTCTCCAGGACTTCGGGGCCCTTGATGAGGATGCCGAGCTGGGCGCCGCGTCCTGTGCCGACCATGAGGGCGGTCGGGGTGGCGAGTCCGAGGGCGCAGGGGCAGGCGATGATCAGGACGGCGACGGCCGCCGTGAACGCCGCCGTCGGGCCCGCCCCGTCGGCCAGCCAGAAGCCCAGCGTGCCGAGCGCCAGCGCGATCACGACGGGGACGAACACCGCCGAGATCCGGTCCGCCAGCCGCTGCGCCGCCGCCTTGCCGTTCTGCGCGTCCTCGACCAGCTTCGCCATCCTGGCGAGCTGGGTGTCGGCGCCGACGCGGGTCGCCTCGACGACGAGCCGGCCGCCCGCGTTGAGCGTGGCGCCGGTCACCGGGTCGCCGACGCCGACCTCCACCGGAACGGACTCGCCGGTGAGCATGGACGCGTCCACCGCCGAGCTGCCCTCGACGACGAGCCCGTCCGTGGCGATCTTCTCGCCCGGCCGCACCAGGAACCGGTCCCCGGTCCGCAGGTCCGCCGTGTCCACGGTCGTCTCGCGCCCCTCGCGCAGGACGGTGACCTCCTTCGCGCCGAGCTCCAGCAGCGCCTTCAGCGCGGCGCCCGCCTTCCGCTTGGAGCGGGCCTCGAAATAGCGCCCGGCGAGGATGAAGGCGGTGACCCCGGCGGCCACTTCGAGATAGATGCTCCCGGCGCCGTCGCCGCGCCCGACGGTCAGCTCGAAGGGGTGGGTCATGCCGGTCATCCCGGCGGTGCCGAAGAACAGCGCCCACACCGACCAGAGGAACGCGGCGGAGGTGCCGAGCGAGATCAGCGTGTCCATCGTGGCCGCGCCGTGCCGCGCGTTGGTCCACGCGGCCCGGTGGAAGGGCCAGGCGGCGTAGGTGACGACGGGGGCCGCGAGGGTGAGGGAGAGCCACTGCCAGTTGTCGAACTGGAGCGCGGGGATCATCGCCATCGCGATCACCGGCACCGCCAGCACGACCGCGGTGAGCAGCCGCTGCCGCAGCGGCAGCAGCTCGTCCGCCTCCGCCGGGCCCGTCGCGGCCTCGTCGTGGTCACGGACCGGGGGAGCGGGCTCGTGCGCGGTGTAGCCGGTCCTCTCGACCGTGGCGATCAGATCCCGTACGGAGACGTCCTCGTCCCGGAAGCTGACCCGGGCCTTCTCGGTGGCGTAGTTGACGGTGGCCTCGACCCCGTCCATCCGGTTGAGCTTCTTCTCGATCCTGGCCGCGCACGAGGCACAGGTCATGCCGCCGATGGCGAGCTCGACCTCTGCGGTGCCGGTACCGGCGGTGGCAGTGGTGTGCGTGGACACGGGGCCTCCTCATGGACGGGACGGACGGTGAGCCTTGATACCCCCAGGGGGTATCTTCTCCTCCCCCAGGTATACCCCCACCCCCTATCCAGAAGCAAGGGTGATCCGCTGCGGCGGTGCGGGCGGGGCGCGTCCGGTTGCCTGCCGTGCGTTTGACCTCGCGTATCTTCACGTTCACGGTGAGGCTGCGCGCCCGGCCTACCGACCCGTAGGCTGGTCATTGGACTAGACCTATAGCTGCTTCCTGGAGGATTGGGATCCCATGAGCAACCGTGCAGTCCTGGAGGTGATCGCTCTCGACGCGGAGGACGCGGTCGCGGCCCAGGCGGGTGGTGCGGACCGGCTTGAGCTGGTCACCGACATGGCGGCGGACGGCCTCACCCCGTCCTGTGCGACCTTCGCGGCGATCCGTGCCGCGGTGGACATCCCGCTGCGCGTGATGCTCAGAGTCGCCGACGGCTTCGCGGCCGGCGACGTCGACGTCCTCGTACGCAAGGCGCGCGAGCTGCGCGCCGAGGGGGCGGACGAGTTCGTGCTCGGTTTCCTGGACGAGGACGGCAATCCCGACCTGGTCGCGGTCGAGCGGATCGTCGCCGAGCTGGGCGGCTGCCGCTGGACGTTCCACCGCGCGATCGACCGCGCCGCCGACCGGGACGCCCTGCGCAAGTCCCTCGCGGACCTGCCGGGCCTGGACACGTATCTCACCGCCGGTTCGGCCGCCGGTGTGGACGAGGGCATCCCCACGCTGGTGGTCGAGGCGGCCCGCCGGGGCGAGCCGGGCTACGAGCCGCAGATCCTGGTGGGCGGCGGCCTGTGCCTGGAGCACCTGCCGGAGCTGCTGGACGCGGGCATCGACGCCGTGCACATCGGCGGCGCCGCGCGTCCGCACGGCTGGTCCGGTCCGGTGGACGCGGCGGCGGTAGGCAAGTGGCGGGACACGCTCGACGCGTAGGGCGGGAAGCGCCTCGGGGGTGCTGCCCCCGAACCCCCGCTCCTCGATCCCCGGAGGGCTCGGAACCACTCGGCCCCGCCGGCGTTCGAGGCGCGGGGTCCGGGGCGGAGCCCCGGTTGCGGGGAGGGGCGGGGAGGGGCGGTCCCGCCCCGGGCGCACCCCTCGCCGCCCCACTCTGTCTTGTCATGGCCCTGGCGCAACAATCGCCCCGCCCCCCACAATGACCCAACGGCGTGGGAACGCTCCCACATTGCCTCCCCATTTATCGATCCCAGAAATGGGAGCGCTCCCGCACCCGCACGCCGCCGCCCCCAACCGAAAGGCCCCCGGTGAACGCCTCTTCGCCCCCGTCCCCCACCGGCCGTGCCCGCGTCCGGCGCCGTGTGTCCGGGGCGCTGGCCCTGGCCGCGCTCCTCGGCGGCGCCCTCACCGCGCCCGCGGCCGCGGCCGACGACGAACCCGCGCCCGCCCCGGAGCAGATCACCAACGGCGACTTCTCCGCCGGGACGGCCCCCTGGTGGTGGACCGCCAACGCCTCCGCCGCCGTCACGGACGGCCGCCTCTGCACCGACGCACCGGCGGGGACCGCCGACCCGTGGGACGTGATCGTCGGCCAGAACGACATCCCGCTCGTCGCCGGGGAGACGTACACGCTCACCTACACCGCGACCTCCACCGTCCCGCTCTCCATCCACACCAATGTGCAGATGGCCACCGATCCGTACACGAGCGACCTCTCCGCCACCGACCGGATCGGCACGGACGCGGTCCCCGTCACCCATGTCTTCACCGCGACCACCGACCGCGACGCCGCCCAGCTCGCCTTCCAGATCGGCGGCGGCGACCGGGCGACGACCTTCTGCCTCGACGACGTCTCCCTGCGCGGCGGCGCCGAGCCGCCCGTCCACGAGCCCGACACCGGCTCGCCCGTCCGTGTCAACCAGGTCGGCTACCTCCCGCAGGGGCCCAAGACCGGCACCCTGGTCACCGACGCGACCACCCCGCTGCCGTGGACCCTCAGGGCGGCCGACGGATCGGCCGCCGCTACCGGCACCACCGTCCCGGGCGGCGTGGACCCGACCTCGCGGCAGAACGTGCACACCTTCGACTTCAGCGCCGTCACCGCCACCGGGGACGGCTACACCGTCGAGGCGGACGGGCAGGTCAGCGAGCCCTTCTCGATCCGCGCCGACCTGTACGACACCCTGCGCGGCGACTCGCTGGCGTACTTCTACCAGAACCGCAGCGGCATCGCGATCGACGCGGACCTGGCCGGCGAGCAGTACGCGCGCCCCGCCGGGCACCTCGGCGTCGCACCCAACAAGGGCGACACGGACGTGCCGTGCCAACCGGGCGTCTGCGACTACCGGCTCGATGTGCGGGGCGGCTGGTACGACGCCGGCGACCAGGGCAAGTACGTGGTCAACGGCGGCATCGCGGTGGCCGAACTGATGGACACCTACGAGCGGACGCTCACGGCCGACGGGGCGGAGTCCGCCGAACTCGGTGACGGGGCGCTGCGGGTGCCCGAGCGCGGCAACGGCGTCCCGGACATCCTCGACGAGGCGCGCTGGGAGCTCGACTTCATGATGCGCATGCAGGTCCCGGCCGGGAAGCCGCTGGCCGGCATGGTCCACCACAAGGTGCACGACGCCCAGTGGACCGGCCTGCCGATGATGCCCCACCTCGACCCGCAGCAGCGCGAACTGCACCCGCCGACCACCGCCGCCACGCTCAACCTGGCCGCGGCCGCTGCCCAGTGCGCCCGGCTGTTCGCCCCGTACGACGCGGACTTCGCCGCCCGCTGCCGTACGGCCGCCGAGACGGCGTGGACCGCGGCGAAGGCCCACCCGGACGTGCTCGCCGACCCCGCCGACGGCACGGGCGGCGGGACCTACGAGGACAGCGACGTCACCGACGAGTTCTACTGGGCCGCCGCCGAACTCTTCACCACCACCGGCCAGGACACCTACCGGCAGGCGCTCCTCGCCTCCCCGCTGCACGGCGACACTGACGCGGTCTTCCCGGCCGACGGCGGCATGTGGTGGGGCGAGACCGCCGGACTCGGCGTGCTGACCCTGGCCACCGTGCCCAACGGCCTGCCCGCCGCCGAACTGGCCCGGGTCCGCTCCGTGGTGACCGCGGCCGCCGGCCGCTACGCGCGGCAGACCGAGGACCAGCTGTACGGCGTGCCGTACGCCCCGGCCGGCCAGAACTACGTCTGGGGCTCCAACAGCCAGGTGCTCAACAACATGATCGTGCTGGCCACCGCCGCCGACCTCACCGGGAAGGCCGAGTACCGCGACGCGGTGCTGCGCGGCGCCGACTACCTCTTCGGCCGCAACCCGCTCAACCAGTCCTATGTCACCGGCTACGGCGAGCGCGCCTCGGAGAACCAGCACCACCGGGTCTGGGCCCACCAGAGCGACCCCGCCCTGCCGCACCCGCCGCCCGGCTCCCTCGCGGGCGGGCCCAACCTCACCGCCCCCACCTCCGGCGACCCGGAGGCCGCGGCGAAGCTCACGGGCTGCGCGGCCGCCATGTGCTACCTCGACGACAACGGCTCGTACGCCACCAACGAGGTCGCCATCAACTGGAACGCCCCGCTGGCCTTCGTCGCCTCCTATCTGGACGACGCCGGGGACGGCGCGGGCCCGGCGCGCACCTGCCGCGTCACGTACGCCTCGCACCCCTGGAACACCGGCTCGACGACCACGGTCACGGTGAAGAACACCGGCACCGAGGCGGTCGCCCCCTGGTCCCTGACCTGGCTGCTCCCCGGTGACCAGCGGCTCGGCCACACCTGGAGCGCCGAACTCGCCCAGTACGGACGCACGGTGACGGCCGCGCCGCTGTCCTGGAACCGCACGCTGGCGCCGGGCGCCTCGGTCGACTTCGGGTTCAACAGCAGTGTCTCGGGCCCGGCGGCCGACCCGGGAACGGTCAAGCTGAACGGGAGGGCGTGCACGGCGGGCTGATCCGGGGCGGTGCACAGGGCCGGGCCCTGTGCACCGCCGCCCTCAGACCAACTCCTTCGGCAGCGGCGCCGCGTGAAGGACGATCAGCCCCGACACCGCACGGGTCAGCGCCACATACAGCCGGCGCAGCCCGGTCCGCTCGTCCGGCTCCCCGTCGACCACCGCCGCCGGTTCGTCCAGGACCACGTAGTCGTACTCCAGGCCCTTGGCCAGCGACGCCGGGACCAGCGTCAGCCGGGACTCGGCGGAGGTCTCCTGGCCGGGGGAGAGGTAGGAGTGGCCCGCCGCCGTCAGGGCCTCGGCCAGGGCCGGGACGCGTGCGTCGGCGGCGATCAGACCGGTCGAGCCCTCGTGCGTGAGGGACTCCTCGCAGGCCGCGACCACGGCCGCGTCCCGCACGTCCGCGCCCGCCACCTCCCGTACGGACAGCGAGCCCGGCGACTCACGTACCGACTCCACCGCCGCGAGGCCGGGGGAGATCACCGGCAGCAGCCGGGAGGCGTACGCGATCACGTCGCGCGGCACACGGAAGCCGGCCGTCAGCTCCTCGACCACCGCGTCGGACTTGCCCAGGTGGTGCAGCGCCTGCTCCCAGCTCTGCGTGGACCAGGGCGTCGTGCCCTGCGCCAGGTCGCCGAGGACGGTGGCCGACCCGGTCGAGCAGCGGCGGCCGACCGCCCGGTACTGCATGGGGGAGAGGTCCTGGGCCTCGTCGATCACGACATGGCCCAGTGAATGCGTACGCGCCACCAGGTCGGCGGCCTCGTCGATGAGCACCGCGTCCGCCGCCGACCACTTCGCGGACTTCACGCTGCGGGCCGGCCTGGTCCACAGGATCGTCTTCTGCTCGTCCTCGCTCAGCAGCCCCTCCGCGTGCGCCGCCAGGAACTCCGGGTCCGACAGCAGCCGCAGTACCAGTTTCGACGGGTCGACCGCGGGCCAGATCGCCTTCACGGCCGCCTTGACGGCGGGGGTACGGGCCACGGCGTTCTGCACCCGGTCGTCGGGGGCCTCGCCCGCCTCCTCCATCCGCACCAGCACGGCGTGCGCGATGCGCTGCGGCAGCGCCTCGTGCGCGGCCCCGTACCGCATGTCGCGGGCCAGCAGCTCCCGGACCATCTCCTCGATCTCGTACGCGGGCACCCGCCAGCGGCGCGAACCGCGCACCACCATCACGGGTTCCACCGGCATGGTCACGTGCGAGCGCAGCGCCCGGCGCAGCACCTCGGCCATGCGGGCGTCGCCCTTCACGACGGCGGCCGGTGCCTCGTCCGTGCCCCGGACCTCGACCTGCGCGGTCACCAGGTCCTCGACGGTCGCCTGCTTCACCTCCAGCTCGCCGAGGGCCGGGAGCACCTGCTCGATGTAGTGCAGGAAGGAGCGGTTCGGCCCGATGACCAGGGTGCCGGTGCGGGCGAGGCGGTCGCGGTGCGCGTACAGCAGATACGCGACCCGGTGCAGGCCGACGGCGGTCTTTCCGGTGCCGGGCCCGCCCTGCACACAGACCGTGCCGCCCAGCTCGCTGCGGACGATCTCGTCCTGCTCGGGCTGGATGGTCGCGACGATGTCGCGCATCGGGCCGACGCGGGGCCGCTCGATCTCCGCCTGGAGGAGCTTGCTCGTCCGCTCGGTCTCCGTCGGGTCGGAGAGGTGCTCGTCCTCGTACGCGGTGAGGTCGCCGCCGGTGTAGCCGAAGCGGCGCCGCCGGCCGACGTCGAGGGGGTCGTTGCGGGACGCGCGGTAGAAGGGCTGGGAGACCGGCGCGCGCCAGTCGATCACCATCGGGTCGCCCTCGGCGTCGTGGACGTGCCGCCGCCCGATGTAGAACTGCTCTCCCTCGGCGCCCTCGGCCTGTTCCGCGCCGACGGCGTGGAGGTAGTCCAGGCGCCCGAAGAAGAGCGGGGTGTGCGCGAGGTCGGCGAGCGACTTGATGCGGTCGGTGATCTGGGCCTGGAGCACTGCGGCGTTGACCCAGTTCGCCGTGACATCGCGGATGTCGAGGGCCTGGGCGTCCTCGCGCATCGCGCGCAGCGCGGCGCGCGATGCGGCGAGATGGGCGCGCTCATGGGCGAGGGGGTCGGTGGTGGTGTCGCTCTCGTGTGCGTGCGCGGGCACGGTGTTGCCTCCGGCATTCAACGCAGGACGGCGGACCGCACATCGTCCCCGGCCGTTGCTTGGGGGGCGATGCGGTCCGCTCGGGGATCGATCACGGGTACGTACGGGGGCGTACGTACGGCTGTCGGCCGGTTTCCGTCCGGTCGGCGGCGCTCCCCCGGCTGCCGGCGCGGGCCCTTGCGGGCCGCCGGTACCACGGTGCGGGAGGCGGGCAGACCGGCGATTGTATAGACCGGCTCCACTCCGCGCCAACGAATATCGCGGGGGTCCACCCCGTAGGGGACGCCGTGCGACCCGAGGCGTACGGGCACCGTCCCGGGCTTCCGTCTGCGGGGCGACGCGGTGACGGGTGTGTGCGGAGCACCATGGAAGACATGAGCACCGTCACCCTGAACCCCCGAAGGACCGGCCCCGCGCACGGCGCGACCGCGGCCACCGGTCATCCCCACCGTCACCGTGCCGGTGACGCGCTGCGCGCCGTCCGGGTCTTCGCGCGGGCCGCGTTCGGCGTGGTCGTCCTCGGTGAGTACGCGGAGGAGGCGGGGGTGCGCCGCACGCGCTGAGCGCGCCGCGCCCCCGCCCTCGTCCGTCAGCTGTCCGACAGCAGCTCGTCCGCGTCCACGATCCGGTACGCGTAGCCCTGCTCGGCCAGGAAGCGCTGGCGGTGGGCCGCGAAGTCCTGGTCGATCGTGTCGCGCGCGACCACCGAGTAGAACCGCGCCTCGTGCCCGTCCGCCTTCGGCCGCAGTACCCGGCCGAGCCGCTGGGCCTCCTCCTGGCGCGAGCCGAAGGTGCCCGACACCTGGATGGCGACGGTGGCCTCCGGGAGGTCGATGGAGAAGTTCGCCACCTTCGAGACGACCAGGACGTTCAGCTCGCCCTGGCGGAAGGCGTCGAAGAGCTTCTCGCGCTGGGCGTTGCTCGTCTCGCCCTTGATCACCGGGGCGTCCAGATGCTCTCCCAGCTCGTCGAGCTGGTCGATGTACTGCCCGATGACGAGGGTCTGCTCGCCCTTGTGCTTGCGCACCAGGGCCTCGGTGACCTTCCGCTTCGTCGCGGTCGTCGCGCAGAACCGGTACTTCTCCTCGGCCTCCGCGGTCGCGTAGGCGAGCCGTTCGGAGTCCGTGAGATTGACCCGTACCTCGACGCAGTCGGCGGGGGCGATGTAGCCCTGCGCCTCGATCTCCTTCCACGGGGCGTCGAACCGCTTGGGCCCGATCAGCGAGAAGACGTCCGACTCGCGGCCGTCCTCCCGCACCAGGGTGGCGGTCAGCCCGAGGCGGCGGCGGGCCTGGAGATCGGCGGTGAACTTGAAGACGGGCGCGGGCAGCAGATGCACCTCGTCGTAGATCACCAGACCCCAGTCGCGGGAGTCGAACAGCTCCAGGTGCGGGTAGATGCCCTTCCGGCGGGTCGTCAGCACCTGGTACGTGGCGATGGTGACCGGCCGGATCTCCTTCCGGGTCCCGCTGTACTCACCGATCTCGTCCTCGGTCAGCGAGGTCCGCTTCACCAGCTCGTGCTTCCACTGCCGGGCGGAGACGGTGTTGGTGACCAGGATCAGCGTGGTCGCCTTGGCCTGCGCCATCGCGCCGGCCCCGACCAGCGTCTTGCCGGCGCCGCAGGGCAGCACGACGACGCCCGAGCCGCCGTGCCAGAACCCCTCGACGGCCTGCTGCTGGTAGGGCCGCAGCGCCCAGCCGTTCTCGTCCAGCTCGATGGGGTGCGCCTCGCCGTCGACGTACCCCGCGAGGTCCTCGGCGGGCCAGCCCAGCTTCAGCAGCGTCTGCTTGACCTGCCCCCGCTCGGAGGGGTGCACGGCCACGGTGTCCGGGTCGATCCGGGCGCCGACCAGCGGCTGGACCTTCTTGGACCGGAGGATCTCCTCCAGCACGGGCCGGTCGGTGGAGGTCAGCACCAGGCCGTGGACCGGGTGCTTGGACAGGGTGAGGCGGCCGTAGCGGTCCATCGTCTCGGCGATGTCGACGAGCAGCGCGTGCGGTACGGGGTAGCGCGAGTACTTCACGAGCGCGTCGACGACCTGCTCGGCGTCGTGCCCCGCGGCCCGGGCGTTCCACAGCCCGAGCGGGGTGAGCCGGTAGGTGTGGATGTGCTCGGGCGCGCGCTCCAGCTCCGCGAACGGCGCGATCACACGCCGGCAGGCGTCGGCCTGCTCGTGGTCGACCTCGAGGAGGAGCGTCTTGTCGCTCTGGACGATGAGGGGTCCGGTCACGCGCTCGGCCCTTTCTGCTGCGGGGTGGCCGTGTACCGGCCAAACGTCCAGTGTGCCGCATGCGGGGGCGGTACGGGTTTGCCCGGTGCGGGCCTGTTGGTGCGGGTGCCCCGCACCGACAAGCCCGTCCGGCGGCTGAGGACGGAACCCCGGGCCCGGGTCAGGGTGAGCGGCGGTGGCCCCGGCCCTCGGGGCGGCGGCCCAGGTGGACCGCGGCGTGGGCGGTCCGGGCCAGCTCGCGGGCGTCCTGCGTGAACGTGTCGACGCGGATGCTGCCCCCGTCCCGGAGCTTGATCACGCACGCGAAGCCCATGCCGCGCGCCTCCGCCAGCGGGCGTCCGTCGTCGCCGTGCGCGCCGACGGACGCGATGTCCTCCCACGGGATCAGGGTCGCCGTGCCCGCCACCCGGTGCGTCAGCCCCCGTTCGTGGACGTCGAAGCACTGCTCACGCGTACGGAGCCCCTGCACCAGCCGCCAGATCCCCAGGCCCAGCCCCACCAGCCCGACGCCCAGGAGCAGACCGGCCAGTTCGGGGGCTCCCTCGGTGGTGCCGACGGACGCGACCGCCACGGGTATGCCGAAGGCCAGGCCCACCGCCCCGACGCCCAGCATCACGCCGGCCTGTACCAGCCGTCTGCCGCCGTCCGTGCGGTGCTCCCGGACGAAGCCGCCCAGCTGTCTGGCCGCGTCGGTGCGTCGCATGAGTTCCCCCCCAGAGTCGTGGACACGCCAAAGCGTGCCAGACGCGGCCGACGCCTTGGCTACTCCTCCGCCAGCTCCGCCACGCCCGTGATCCGGTGCAGGGGGTACGTGCGGACCTCGTCCGCCGTGTGGTCGTACGCGGTCACATAGCCGCCCTCGACGCGGACCGGGGCGATCACCCGCTGGCTGGCCGCGCCCTCCGCGTTGACGTAGCCGATCCAGACCGCGGAGCCCGTCATCGCGGCCGCCTGGACCGTGACCAGGGTCTCCGCCGACGTGGTGCGGGGCAGGGCGCCGGGCGCCGAGGCGGGGCCGGTGTCCTTGTGGACGACCGTGGCGGCCGTGTCCCCGGCCCGGATCGCCCGGACCGCCGCGCCCAGCAGCGTGGGGTCGGGCACGGGCGGGCCCTCCGGCACCGGCACGGGCGCCGCGCGGGGCGGGGTGCGGCGGGCCCCCGCGCGGGTGATCAGGACATCGCCGTCGGCGGACTCCGCCGCAGGCGCGTACCCCATCTCGCGCAGCCCGTCGAGCAGCGAGGCCGGGTCGATCTGCGCGGCCAGCGCCGTCGGGGCGAGCCGGCGCAGCCGCAGCGTGGCGGAGCGCTTGTCGGCGAGGATCTCGTTGAGCACGGCCT
Organism: Streptomyces sp. ITFR-16; assembly: GCF_031844705.1. NCBI lineage: Bacteria > Bacillati > Actinomycetota > Actinomycetes > Kitasatosporales > Streptomycetaceae > Streptomyces > Streptomyces sp. ITFR-16. Next base: position 3,523,766 of record NZ_CP134609.1, on the reverse strand, counting down.
CGTCGTCGCAGCGTACGTACGCGGACGCGGCGCCGATCCGCAGATGGCCGTGGCGGCGGGCCACGTCGTCGATGAGATAGCTCAGCGGCTGCGGCACCGGCGTACGGCTGTGCGCGGCGAGGAAGGCGTGCAGATCGGCGGCGGACTGCCCGGCGTCCAGCGCCCGCCGTACGGACCCGGGCGTGAACCGGTAGACCGTCGCACCCCCCTTCGACTCGATGTCCGCCAGCGCGGCGAGCATGTCGGCGAGCGGGCGCTCCAGCGGGCCGGGCGCGACGGCCGTCAGGTCCGCCTGGAGCAGGACGTGGTCCAGGGGTTCCGGGATGAGCGGCGCGAGCCGGGCGGCGGCCTCGGCGGGCCCGTCGGAGAGCAGGGCGCGGGTCTGCGAGGCGAGTGCGCCGCGCCCCGTGATGCCGAGGAGCTCCGACTCGTTCAGCGTCCACAGGGCGATCCGGGACCGCAGATCGGTGGTGTCCCCGGCGGACGCGGAGGCCCCCCGCAGCGGCCGCTCCCAGCGCAGGCGGGCGAGCACGCTCTCGGGGTCCGGGGCGGTGCCGGGCGGCAGCGCGGCCAGCAGGGACAGCACCCGGTGGCGGACCTCCGGCGCGGCGGAGCGGTCCAGGTCGGGGCCGAGCGTGGACAGCGCCCGCCCCTTGGCGTCCTGCCCGCCCACCAGCCCGGAGGTCCGGGTGGCGGCGAGCCAGGCGGCGGCGAGCGAGACCCAGCGGTCCTCGGCGGGCAGCTCGGCCCAGTCGTCGTACGCCGGGGTCGGCGCGTACCGCTCGTCCGCCTCCCCGTCGGAGGCCAGCAGCCCGGCCGCGTAGGCGAGTTCGATCCAGAACGCGGCGACGGGCTCCGACACGTCCAGCGCGGCGGCGGTCTTCTTCAGCTCGCGGACGCTGAGCCCGCCGGCCCGCAGGATCGCCGGGCCGCCGCCGTTCCAGCTCTTCAGCAGCTCCTCGACGGTGGCCACCGCGAGGAACGCCTGGCCGGCCGCCGCACTGTCCACAGCCTGTGGATCGCGTTCGGCGACGGCCCGCACGGCCGGGGGCCGGGGCTCGGGCACACGGTGGGCGCGCCCGGCCCGCAGATGCAGCGCCGCCTCGCGCGGCAGGACGACCGTGCGCGTCGACACGGGCAGCAGCAGCCCGCGGTCGCGCAGCCACTTCACGGGCGGGGTGGGGTTCGGCGTCACCTCGCCGTACGGCGGTCCCCAGACGAGGCGGTCCAGCACCGACAGCGCCTCCATGGGCGCGGTGTCGAGGAGTTCGCCCATCCGGGTGCGGTCGGTGAACAGCGCCGTCAGCGCGTTCACCGCGGAGACCGGATCATGCGTGGCGGGCAGCCCGGCCGCCGCCAGGATCTCCTGGAGCCGGCCCGGCGACATGCCGGCGGTGGCCTCCGAGACGGTCGGCCCGAGGCCGGTGGGGGAGGGGTGCTGCGGGGACGGCGACAGCAGCTCGCGCGCCGTGCGCACCAGCCGCAGCCGGTCGTTCTCACCCCAGACCAGGGCCTGTTCGCGCAGCACCGCGAGGGCACCGGGCAGCGCGGCCACGATCGCGGCGCCCGCGTCGTCGCGGTGCTCGCCGTCATCCTGGCCGTCCCCCGTGAGCAGGGCGAGCAGGGTCTCGTACGGAGCCGGGTCGGGCGCGACCGCCAGCGCTTCGGCGGTCTGCAGGGCGAACCGGTCCAGGTGTTCCAGGGCGCGTACGACGGAGGCACGGGTGCCGGCGCGCGTCGCGAGCTGGGTGATGTCGCCGGGCACGGGGGTGAGGAGATCGGGCCGGGCACGCAACAGCCCGGCCAGTGACTCGTCGTCCCGGGCGCGCAGAGCCTCGGCGAGCGTCCGCGGTGGTGTGGTCATCCCCATCCGTCCCACGGTAGTCGCTCCGGACAGCCCCGAGGGCGCTACCGTCGGTGCAGGGCGGTAGAGGGGAACCAACGCGTGGGGATCGAGAGCGACCAGCTCGTCTACGACTACCTGAGCCGGGTCGGGGACCTGGCCCAGCAGCAACACCTGTCCTCGGGCACCCGGATGAGGCTGGTGGCGGAGCTCCGGGACGAGATCGACCGGCAGCGCGTACGCCAGGCGGCGGACACGCCCGCCGCGGTGCGCCGCATCATCGGCACCCTCGGCACCCCGGACGAACTGGTCGCAGCGGCGGCCGACGGAACGACACCGCCACCCCCACCACAGGCGCCCGACGCCGACGGACCTCCGGGCATCCCCCGCCCGCGCCGCTCCCGTCTCCGTAAGCAGAGCAGCACGGCGACGCCGAAAAGAAGCCCCCGGAAACCCGGTTCACGCAAGGGCGAGTCGGAGCCGCCCGCAGAGGTGCCGGCACCGTTCGCCGACTCCTCGTCACCGCACCGGGCGGGCACGGACGAGCTGGGCCCCACCGACGGGACGGAGTGGTGGAGCGTCGCCCCGGGCCCGTTCGGCGAGTTCGGCGCCGGAACCCAGGTCCCGGGTTTCCGGGGCGGGGTGGAGATCCCGGCCGTGCTGCGCCCACCGGTGGCGGACGAGGAGGAGGAAGAGGGCGAAGAGGAATACGAGGACGAGGAAGCGGAGCAGGTGGAGCAAGAGGCAGCCGGCCTCCGCCGCCGCCGCTGGCTGCCGAAACTCCGCAGAGCCGAGGACGCACCTCCCCGAGGCTTCACCCACCCCCTCCTCCTGCTCGCCGCCGCACTGCTGGTGACGGGCGCGGTACTGGGGTCGCTGCCGCCCCTCGCGGGCGGCTGGCTGCTCGCCTACAGCTCACGCAAGCTGTCGCGCGCGGAGGCGAAGTGGGCGGTGCTGGGCCTGCCCGGCCTGGTCGCGGCGGGAGCGGTCGTCTGGCTGTGGGGCAGGATGGAGGGCCGCTGGGGCGCCGCCATCCCGGAACACGGCATGGCGGACGCGCTGAGCGAGGTGTGGCCGGTGACGCTGCGCACAGCGGCGGTGGCCTCCGCCCTGTTCCTGATCTGGCGCTCCCGCCGCCGCCCGGAGTAGCCGGGACCCGCAGGCGCGAGGACGGCCGGGTGGGGGCGTGCAGGGGAGTCCCCGCAGGAAATGGCGTACGACCCGGGTCCCTCGCGGACCCGGGTGAACACGCCATTTCCGAGGAGTCTCCCCGGAGGGACCCCACCCCCACCCACCGGACAGAGCGCCCCCACGGGCAACCCGCACCATCAAGCCTGTCCGGCGATTGAGGACGGAACCCCGCACCCCCGGAACCCCGCACCCCCGGAACTCCGCACCCCCGGCACCCCGCACCTACGTCAGATCGGCCACCAGCTCGTCCAGAATCCTGTCCGCCGCCGTGTACCCGATCCCCTGGATCCACAGCTGGTCGTCAACGGCGAAGACCCGGCCGCTCTTCACCGCGGACATGTTCTTCCACAGCCCGCTGCCGGTGGTCCGCGTCTCCTTGGCCTTCACCGGATCGCCGTACGTCGAGTGGAACAGCACATCCGCGTCCGCGAGGTCGATCCGCTCGGGGCTGACGTCGTACGAGAACCCGTCCTTGGCCTTGTCCGTGATCGCCGGCCGCCCGAGCCCCACGTCCGCGAGGACCGTCCCGATGTAGTTCTGCTTGCCGTAGATCCGGATGTCCGCGCCCTCGATGAACCGCACCACGCCGACCTCGGTCGCGGCGGCCTTCTCCTTGCCGCCCAGCGCCTTCGTGACGTCCGCGACATGCGCGGCGTACGCGTCGGTCACGGCCTTCGCCTCGGCCTTCTTGCCGAGCGCGTCGGCGTGGACCCGGAAGTTCTCCTTCCAGGGGTACCCCGTGCTCTCCGTCATGACCGTGGGCGCGATCTTCGCCAGCTCGGCGTACTTGTCGCCGTGCCGGACCTTGCTGGTCAGGATCAGGTCGGGATCGAGCGCCGCGATCGACTCCAGGTTCGGCGTCAGCATCGCGCCGACGTCCTTGATTCCGGCGACCCGGTCCTTCGGCAGATAGTCCAGGAACCCCGACTTGACGTCCGCGTGCGTCGCGCCGACCGGCTTCACCCCGAGGGTGAGCGCGGAGTCCAGCTCGGCGGTGTCCAGGACGACGACCCGCTTCGGCGCGTCGGGCACCTCGACGTCCCCCATCGCGGTGCTGACGGTGTGCGTACCGCCCGAGGCACCGCCCGAGCCCTTGCCGGAGGAGTCCGACGACCCGCAGCCGGACAACGCGAGGGCTGCCGTCAAGGCGAGGGAACCTAAAAGAAGAGCAGACCGGTTGCGCGCAATACCACTCATGTCATGCCTTTCGATCAACAGAGACAGAATCAGAACGGACAGAACGGCCCCCGGCAGAACCGGACCCCCCGTCCCCCGGGCCCGAAGGGCTCCACGGCGCCCCCGGTACGACAAGCGGCGACCCCGTCACCGGATCCGGGACGATCACCGCCTCCAGGCCGAAGACCTCCCGTACCAGCTCGGCGGTGACGACGTCCTCGGGCCGCCCCTCGGCGACGATGCGGCCCGCCTTCATCGCGACGAGGTGGTCGGCGTACCGGGCGGCCTGGTTGAGGTCGTGCAGGACGGTGACCACGGTCCGCCCCCGGCTGCCGTCGGCGGCCGGCGCGGCCAGCCGCCGCACCAGGTCGAGGACCTCCACCTGGTGGGCGATGTCGAGGTACGTGGTCGGCTCGTCGAGCAGCAGCAGATCGGTGTCCTGGGCCAGGGCCATCGCGATCCAGACCCGCTGGCGCTGCCCGCCGGACAGCTCGTCGACCGAGCGGGAGCCGAGCGCGGTGATGTCGGTGCGCTCCATGGCCTCGGTCACCGCCCGCTCGTCCTCCGACGACCACTGCTGCCACCAGTGCTGATGCGGCTGCCGGCCGCGCGCGACGAGGTCGGAGACGGTGATGGCCTCGGGGGCCACCGGGGTCTGCGGGAGGAGCCCGATCGACTGGGCGATCTTCCTGGTGGGGATCCTCGACAGCTCGGTGCCGTCCAGCAGCACCGCCCCGCCGCGCGGCTTGAGCAGCCGGCCCAGGGCCCGCAGCGTCGTCGACTTGCCGCAGGCGTTGGGGCCGACGATGACGGTCACCTGCCCGTCGGGCACGGCGAGGTCCAGCCCGTGGACGACGGTGCGCTCCTCGTACGCGAGCGTCAGCCTCCGCACGGTCAGCCGACTGCTCACGGCATCCCGCGCCCCGCGCACGCCCCCCGAACCCTCCGCGTCCCGCTTCGCGTCCCGCTCGGTCGTGGTCATGAGTTGCCTCCCCTGCGGCCACCGTGACCGCGGATGATCAGCCAGATCAGATACGGGGCGCCGACCGCCGCCGTCAGGACGCCCACCGGCAGTTCGGTGGGCGAGAAGAGCCGCCGGGCCAGCAGATCGGCGAAGACGACGATCACCGCACCGAGCAGGGCCGAGCAGAGCAGCGGGATCTGCGCGGTACGGGTCATGCGGCGGGCGATCTGCGGCGCGAGCAGGGCGACGAAGTCGACCGGTCCGGCGGTTCCGGTCGCCACCGACGCGAGGACCACGCCGAGCGCGACGAGCCCCAGCCGTACGCGGCCGAGCCGTATGCCGAGGGCGGTCGCCGTGTCGTCGTCCATGGAGACACCGCGCTGCGCTCGGGCGGCCCACAGGACGGCGGGCAGCAGGACCAGCAGCGTCCAGCCGATGGGCGCGGCCTCGTCGTAGCCGCGGCCGTTGAGCGAGCCGGTCATCCAGATCTGCGCCTGCTGGGCGACGAGGTAGTCGCCCTTGGTCAGGAACAGGGTCGTCACCGACCGCAGCGCGATGGCGAAGCCGATGCCGATGAGGACGAACCGGGTGGCGTGCAGCCCGCCGCGCCAGGCGAAGGCGTAGACGAGGGCCGCAGCGGCGACCCCGCCGATGACCGACAGATACGGCAGCACGGTGTACGAGGTGATGCCGAAGGTCATCGCGCCGACGGTGAGCGCGCCCGCGCCCTGGCTGATCCCGATGATGTCCGGGCTGGCGAGGGGGTTGCGGGCCACGGTCTGGATCAGGGCCCCGGCGATCCCGAACGCGAGGCCGACGAGCAGACCCACGACCATGCGCGGCAGCCGCAGCGTACCGACGACGAGTTCGTCGGCGGACGGCCGCCCGAGGACGACCTTCACCACTTCCCCGGGGGCGACGAAACTCTCGCCGACGCACAGGTAGGCCACACAGACGACGGCCAGCAGCACGGCGAGAAGGGCGGCGACGAGGGCGGCCCGCCGGTGCAGCAGGAACCGCCCGCGCGCCCCTATCCGTACGAGGCTGTAGCCGGCGGGCCGCACGGCGGCTGCGGCGGACGTGGCGGCCGTGGTGGCGCTCACGCGGGCACCGCCTTCCGGCGCACCAGCGTGACCAGGAACGGCACCCCGATCAGGGCCGTCATCACTCCGGCGGGCACCTCGCTCGGCGGGAAGACGACGCGGCCGACGACATCGGAGACGAGCAGCATCACGGGTCCGATCAGGGCGGCCATCGGGAGCACCCAGCGGTGGTCGCTGCCGACGATCGCGCGGGCGATGTGCGGGACGGCGAGCCCGATGAACGCGATCGGCCCGGCGGCGGCGACCCCCGCGCCGGTGAGCACGGTGGCCCCGACGCCGCCGACGATGCGTACGGTCGCGATCTTCTGGCCGAGCCCCTTGGCCATGTCCTCACCGAGCGCCAGGGCGTCGAGGCCACGGGCGACCGAGAGCACCAGGACCGTCCCCACCAGCAGGAACGGCCAGATCTGCTGGGCCACCTGGGACTCGCGCCCGGCGATCGAGCCGACCTGCCAGAACCGGAACTCGTCCAGCGCGGACGCTTTTGTGGTCAGTACGGCCATGGTCACCGACACCAGCAGCGCGTTGATCGCTGCCCCGCCGAGCGCGAGCTTCACCGGGGTGGCACCGCCGCGCCCGCCGGAGGCGACGGCGTACACGGCGACGGACGCGACGGCGGCCCCCGCGAAGGCGAACCACACATACCCGGTGAGCGTGTGCACGCCCACGTACGCGATGGCCAGCACCACCCCCACGGACGCCCCCTGGCTGATCCCGAGGATGCCGGGGTCGGCGATGGGGTTACGGGTGATGCCCTGGAGCACCGTCCCGGCGAGCGCGAGCGCGGCACCGACCATCAGCCCGATCAGGGTGCGGGGGACCCGCATGTTCCGGATGACCTCGGCGGCGTCGGAGTGCCCGCCGTGCAGCAGGGCGTCCAGGACGGCGGACGGGGCGATGGTGCGCGCCCCCACGGCAAGGCTGAGCAGGACCGCCACCAGCAGCGCGGCGACGGCCGCCGCCGTCGCGAGAGCGCGTCTGGAGCGGCGTGGTGCGGCGGCTGACATCGGACCCAATCGGCGAGCGAAGCGAAGTAAGGCGGACCTAAGTCTAGGCGCCGCCCGTGCGCCCGGGTCCGGGGGCCGAGGGGGTCTTGCACCGTCTCGGCACAATGGACGTCATGACTTCGCACCCCCTGACGGTCGGCTTCGACCTGGACATGACGCTCATCGACTCCCGCCCCGGCATCAAGGCCACGTTCCTCGCGCTCGCCGCCGAGACGGGCGCGGTGATCGACACCGACCTGGTGGTCAGCCGTCTGGGCCCGCCGCTCGACCAGGAACTCGCGCACTGGTTCCCGGCCGCCGAGATCCCCGCGATGGTCGCCCGCTACCGGGAGATCTACCCCTCCCACGCGATCACCCCGTCCCTGGCCATGCCCGGCGCCCGCGAGTCGGTCGAGGCGATCCGCGCCCTGGGCGGTCGCACGATGGTCGTCACCGCCAAGTACGAACCCAGCGCGAAGCAGCACCTCTCCCACCTGGGCATCGAGGCGGACGTCATAGTCGGCGGCCTCTGGGCCGAGGGCAAGGCCACGGCCCTGCGCGAACACGGAGCCGCGGTCTACGTCGGCGACCACACGGGCGACGTACGCGGCGCCAAGGCGGCCCAGGCCCTCTCGGTGGCCGTCACCACGGGCCCGTGCGACGCGCAGGAACTCCGCACAGCGGGCGCGGACGTGGTCCTGCCGTCACTGACGGACTTCCCGGGGTGGCTGAAGAGCTATACGGCGTAGCCGCCGTCCAGGTGTGCGCCGGTGCGGCCTGGTCAGAGGCGGTTGGTCACGTCGAGGCCCAGGCCGTCCTCGTCTGCGTCGTCGGTGGAGATGCCGTAGCCGACGGCATGCCCGAAGCAGGTCGGCTCTCCGGGCTCCGGTACCAGGCCCCGACGTGTCTGGGCGCGCGCATCAGAGTGGACATGGTCCTCCCTACGCCCCCGGCACCTCTGCCCGCCCCGTCCGCCCCGCCCGCCCCGCTCTGACCGAGCGGATCACGCCCGCCGCCGCGATCAGGAAGCCGACGCCCATCAGCATGCAGAGGGACCAGGCGATCGGTGGCAGGGGGTGGGTGCCGAGGAAGAGGGGGGCCATGGTGGCGAGGGTGGAGAGGGCGCCGATGAAGAAGACGATCGCGCCGATCCGGACCAGCCGGTCACCTGCGCCGGAAGAGGGAGTACTCACCCCGTCAGGGTAGTTCCCGGCGGGGGTGATCCGTCCCGGCAGGGGCGGGGGTGAAGGAAGTGCCGTTTCCGGACAGAGTCCGGATGACCAGGCTTGACGAGGGGTACTTCACCTGTGGAGGCTTCTGCCAGCAGGGGAGCACGACCACAGGACGGCCTGACCTGCTGAGGCTTTGTTCCGGCATACGGGTTGAGATGGGGTGCGTGCTTTGCCGACTGGCAAGGTCAAGTGGTTCAACAGCGAGAAGGGCTTCGGCTTCCTCTCCCGCGACGACGGCAGCGACGTCTTCGTGCACTCGTCCGTGCTCCCGGCCGGGGTCGACGCACTCAAGCCCGGTCAGCGCGTCGAATTCGGTGTGGTCGCGGGGCAACGTGGTGACCAGGCGCTTTCCGTGGCGATCCTCGACCCCACCCCGTCCGTCGCGGCGGCCCAGCGCCGCAAGCCGGACGAGCTGGCGTCGATCGTGCAGGACCTGACCACCGTGCTGGAGAACATCACGCCGATGCTGGAGCGCGGACGCTATCCGGACAAGGCGGCCGGCGCCAAGATCGCCGGGCTGCTGCGCGCGGTCGCGGACCAGCTCGACGTGTAGCGGTCGCAGCGGTCGTCAGGGGAAGGACAGTGCGTCGGGGGCGAGGGGCGGGACCAGTCCCTCGGCCGCCGCGCGCGTCAGCAGGCCGCGGATCGCCGCATAGCCGTCCTCGCCGAGGTCGGCGGTGAACTCGTTCACGTACAGGCCGATGTGCTGGTCGGCGACGGACGGGTCCATCTCCTGCGCGTGCTCCGCGACGTAGGGCCGCGAGCTCTCCGGGTCGTCCCACGCCATCCGTACCGATGTGCGCACCGACTCGGCGAGCAGCTTCAGCGTGTCCGCGCCCAGCGACCTCTTCGCGATGATCGCGCCGAGCGGGATCGGGAGGCCGGTGGTGTCCTCCCAGTGCTTGCCCATGTCGGCCAGGTTGTGCAGCCCGTAGTTCTGGTACGTGAAGCGCGCCTCGTGGATGACGAGGCCGGCGTCCACCTTGCCGTCCCGTACCGCCGGCATGATCTCGTCGAACGGCATGACCACGATCTCGCCGACCCCGCCCGGCACCTGGTCCGCCGCCCAGAGGCGGAACAGCAGATATGCGGTGGAGCGCTCGCTCGGTACGGCGACGGTCTTCCCCGTCAGGTCCGTGCCCGGCTCCTTGGTGAGGACGAGCGGTCCGCAGCCCCGGCCCAGCGCGCCGCCGCACGGCAGCAGCGCGTACTCGTCGAGGACCCAGGGCAGCACCGCGTACGACACCTTGAGGACGTCCAGCTCACCGCGCTCGGCCATGCCGTTGGTGAGGTCGATGTCGGCGAAGGTGACATCGAGCGCGGGTGCGTCGGGGACCCGTCCGTGCGCCCAGGCGTCGAAGACGAACGTGTCGTTCGGGCACGGGGAGAAGGCGATGCGCAGCGCGTCAGCCGGCGGCGGTGTCGTCTCGGTCATGGGGGGTCCAGCCTTCCAGTACGGGTATGAGCTTCCCGAACGCCTCGGTGAGCGCGGCCAGCGCGTCGCCGATGCGCCAGGCGTCGCGGTCGCGGGGGCCGACGGCGTTCGACACGGCCCTGATCTCCAGGACGGGTACGCCCGTCCGGTCGGCCGCCTCCGCGACCCCGAAGCCCTCCATGGCCTCGGCGCGGGCGCCGGGGTGCGCGGCGAGGAGTGCGGCGGCGCGCTCGGAGCTGCCGGTCACCGTGGAGACGGTGAGGATGTCGCCGGTCGCCGCACCGGTCGCTCCGGCCGCCGCGCGGACGAGGGAGCGGGGCGGGTGGTGCCAGACCCGGCCGAAGCCGAGGTCGGTGACCGGCACGAAGCCGGCGGGGGTCTCGGCGCCCAGGTCCGCCGCGCCGATGCGGTCCGCCACGACGAGGGAGCCGACCGGGGCGACGCCGGGGAAGCCGCCGCCGATGCCCGCCGAGATCACCAGGCCGTAGCGGTCCGAGGCCAGGGCGTACGCGGCCGAGGCCGCCGCCGAGGCCGGTCCCGCGCCGCCTGCGAGGACGTCGAGCGGGCCCGCGCGGTGGATCTCCGCGCCCGGTACGTGGTGCACGGGGACCCCGGCCCCGTACGCACGCGTGACCGCGTCCCGTTCCACCGGGACAGCGGTCACGACAAGCACGCGCACGAGGGCGGTCCTCCGAGGTCAGGAGGGGGCGGGAGGGGGCGTCAGTCGGTCTTCTTGAGCTCGAAGTGCCAGATGCCCAGCAGGTCCTTGCCCTTGGTCTCCACGATGCTGATCTGCGTCTTGTTCGTGGTCTCGCCGGTCTGGCTGGAGAAGAAGGCGCTGCCCGGGATGGACCGGTAGGTCTTCTTGTACGGCTCCTGCTCGGCCTGCTGGCCGTTGATGAAGAGCGTCCAGCCGTGGTCCGCGATCTCGGGGTCGACGCCGAAGCGGACCTTGTCGTCCATCGCGACCTTGACGGTCTTCTCCGCCTTCTTGTTGAGGCAGCTCTTGTACTCGGATTCCTTGAGGGCCTTGCCGTCGTTGTAGCAGGCGGCCTCGGTACTCACCGAGTTGTCGCCGACCGTCACGGTGGCGAGCGGCGTCGGCTTGTCGCAGGCGGAGAGGACAAGGAGTCCCGCGGACACGGCACCAAGAGCGACGCCGATTCGACGGCCCTTACCGGAGAAGAACGCAACGGTCATGGGCCGAAGGCTATCGGTCGCTCCGGCTCACGCCACGCGGGGGTGCGGCGAGCCGCGCCGCGCGGCGCCCAGCAGACCCCGTACGGAGGCGGCTGCGCCGAGCCCGAGGAGGCCCGCGGCGACCGACATGCCCAGTACGCCGTTGAGGGGGAGGGCGATCCCGATCGCGCCGCCGGCCACCCAGGCCATCTGGAGCAGCGTCTCGGAGCGGGCGAACGCGGAGGTCCGCACCTCCTCCGGCACATCGCGCTGGATCATCGCGTCCAGCGACAGCTTCGACAGGGCCTGGGTGAACCCCGCCGTCGCCGCGAGCGCGGCCACCATCACCGTGCTGAAGAAGACGGCGGCCAGGATCGCGATGCCCAGGGCCAGGCCCAGCACCGAGGCGATGATGATCTCGGGGCCGCGCGCCCTGAGCCAGGAGCCGACGGCCGTGCCCAGCGCGTTGCCCACGCCGGCCGCCACGCCGACGATGCCGAGCGAGATCGCGGCGCTCTGCCCGGCGAGCGGGTGCTCGCGCAGCAGGAACGCCAGGAAGAAGATCAGGAACCCGGAGAGCGCCCGGTGCGAGGCGTTGGCCTGGAGACCGTGCAGGACGGACGGGCCGACCGAACGCAGTCCGGGCCGTTTCTCGCCGCCCTCCTTCCGCTTCTCCTTCGGCCTGCCCTTCTCCTTGGACCTGGCCGGTTTCGGCAGCGGCTCGGGCGCGCCCTCGCCGTGCGGCGACACCAGGCGGGCCCTGCGCTCGCCCTTCGCCGAGTCCACCTTGTGCGGCAGGGTGAACGCGAGGACCGCGCCCCCGACGAAGATCACGCTCGCCCCGTACAGCGGCCACGGCGGGCCGATGCTCTGGAGCCCCGCCCCGATCGGCGCGGCGGCGCCGGTGGCCAGCAGGCCGGCCAGGGTGACCCGTGAGTTCGCCTTCACCAGGGAGAACCGCGGTGGCAGCAGACGCGGGACGACGGCGCTGCGCACCACCCCGTACGCCTTCGAGCAGACCAGCACGCCCAGCGCGGCCGGATACAGCTCCAGGCCGCCGGTCGCGACCGCGCCCGACATCGTGAGCGCCAGCAGCGCACGGGCCAGCATGGAACCGGCCATCGCGGCGCGGCGGCCGTGCGGCAGATGGTCCAGCAGCGGGCCGATGACCGGGGCGAGCAGGATGAACGGCGCCATGGTGACGGCGAGGTACAGCGCGACCCGGCCGCGGGCCTGGTCCGTCGGTACGGAGAAGAACACGGTCGACGCGAGCGCGACGGTGATCATCACGTCGCCCGCGCCGTTGACCGCGTGCAGCTCGATCAGCTTGCCGAGTCCGGACTCGCCGGCGCCGTGCGCGTGCGTCGCCTTGCGGATGGAGCGGGCGGTGCCGGTGAACGGGGTCTGCAGGGCATGACCGATCGACCGGCCCGTCCTGCGGAGCGGGCCGGATCCGTCGTGCGACCTGGCAGAAGCCACTTGGTCATACTGCCCCAGTCCCGGCCGATGCGAACCGGGATCGGCGCGGGGCGCGGTGTGTACCGCCCCGTCGGGTCAGCGATCGGGCAGGTGGCAGGGGGTGCGGACCGGCCGATCGGGGTGGATGGCCGGTTCTCGGTGGACGGGACACGGCGCCGGATACGGCGTCGTTTGGGACGGGCAGGTGGGCGGGGAGCGGCGGAGAGGGTAGCGTGCGTAGCGCGCCACCGGCGGTTGTTCTTGGCCGCGCGCCTCTCGGCGATCCCGCAGAATGGGTCGCGGAAGGTGTGCCCGAGGCAGGCACACGGGTGTGAACGTCGACGCGGCCCCCAGGTCCGCTCCGTCCGCAGCCGTATGGCCGAAATCGATGGATGTGCTGGCGCGCTCGTGAGACTGGCGTAGGAGAGAAGCGAGACCTGTGAGTGCTGCGACGACGCGAAGCCGTACGGCCCGTACCCCTGTTCCCGACCGTTTGTGCGCCGAGGCGGTAGATCTCGCCCGCGCGGCGGCCGAGGAGGCAGCCGCGCCAGGGGTCGTGGGTGAGCATGTGGCCGTGGTCTCCGAGGGGGACCGGGTCGTCACGCACTACTTCGAGTGCAAGGACCCGGGCTACCGGGGCTGGCGCTGGGCGGTGACGGTGGCGCGGGCGTCCCGCGCGAAGAACGTCACGCTGGACGAGACCGTGCTGCTGCCGGGCGGCGACGCGCTGCTCGCGCCGGAGTGGGTGCCGTGGAGCGAGCGGCTGCGGCCGGGCGACATGGGCCCGGGCGACCTGCTGCCCACCGACGCGGACGATCTGCGGCTGGAGCCGGGGTACAGCGGCGAGGACGAGCTGCCGCCGAACTCCGCGGTGGCCGCGGTCTCGGGCGAGCTGGCCGACCTCGTCGAGGCGGAGGACGCGGAGCTGACGACGCGCCCGGAGCCGCCGCGCCGGGGTTCGATCGCGGCGGTCGCGGACGAGCTGGGCATGCGGCGTGCGCGGGTGCTGTCGCGGTACGGGCTGCATGAGGCGGCCGACCGCTGGGACGAGGGGTTCGGCGCGAAGACGCCGATGGCCCAGGCGGCGCCGGCGACCTGTGTGTCCTGCGCCTTCCTGGTGCCGCTGGCGGGCTCGCTGAAGCAGGCCTTCGGGGTGTGCGCGAACGAGTTCGGCCCGGCGGACGGGCATGTGGTGTCCCTGTCGTACGGGTGCGGTGGGCATTCGGAGGCGGCGGTGATGCCGAAGCCGCCGAAGCCGGCGCCGCATGCGCTGGACACGATGCGGGTGGATGAGTACCCGCTGCGGCCGGCGCGGGACTCCGGCTCCGTGCCGGTGGAGGCGGACGAGCCGTCGGAGGACCTCGGCCACTCCTAGGCCGGCCTGCGGGGCTCCCGGGGGGCGCGGGCCGCTCCGGCGTACCGGCTGCGTCCTCAAGCGCCGGGCGGGCTGGAATTGGCTCGGGCCGCCCGTCGCGCCGGCTGCGTCCTCAAGCGCCGGACGGCTGGGATGTGCCGGCCGGTCGCGCCACCTCGAGCCCGTCCTGCGCTTGAGGACGGAAGCCGACGGGTGGGGGCCGGTGCCCAGGGATGGCCGGTTGGCCGTGGGCGCTCAGGTCCACCCCGTCGGGACCCGGTAGCTTCGGGCGCACACTTGGCGCAGGGGTACGCGTCAACCGGAAGCCGGCAGAGGGAGTCAGGGCGTGGGCATGAATGCGACCGAGGGGGCCGACCCGTTCGGAACCGCGCGGCTGCGGCGCGGCGTGCTCGACGCCTGGGGCGCCGGCCCCGCCCGCTTCCGTGAGGACGCCAACGCCGAGGAGGACCTCGCGCTCGGCGGCTACCGTGACCGTCTCGTCGTCGAACTGGCCCAGAACGCCGCGGACGCCGCCGCCCGCGCCCAGGCGCCCGGCCGGCTCCGCCTCACCCTGCACCCCGCGAAGGGGGACGCCCCCGCCGTCCTCGCCGCCGCGAACACCGGCGCCCCCCTGGACGCGACCGGCGTGGAGTCGCTGTCCACCCTGCGTGCCTCCGCCAAGCGCGAGGGCCACGAGGGGGCCGTGGGCCGGTTCGGCGTCGGGTTCGCCGCCGTGCTCGCGGTGAGCGACGAACCGGCCGTGATCGGCCGGCACGGCGGGGTGCGCTGGTCCCTCGCCGAGGCCCGCGACCTCGCCCGGGAGGCCGCCGTCGGCAGCCCCGGCCTCGGGGACGAGCTGCGCCGCCGCGACGGACACGTACCGCTGCTGCGGCTCCCGCTGCCCGCCGAGGGCACCGCCCCGGACGGCTACGACACCGTCGTCGTCCTGCCGCTGCGCGACGGGGTCGCCGAGGACCTGGTGGGCCGGCTGCTCGCCGCCGTGGACGACGCGCTGCTGCTCACGCTGGCCGGGCTCGACGAGATCGTCGTCGAGACGCCGGACGCGGTCCGGACCCTGCGCCGCTCGCAGCACGGCCCGTACACCCACGTCGAGGACTCCGCGCACGGCACGAACCGCTGGCGCACCGTCACGCACCACGGCCCCGTCGAGCCCGGCCTGCTCGTCGGCCGTCCGCTGGAGGAGCGGCTGCGCCCCCACTGGTCGGTGACCTGGGCGGTCCCGGTGGACGCGGAGGGCGCCCCGGTCCGCCCCCGTACCGCCCCCGTCGTGCACGCGCCGACGCCCACCGACGAACCTCTTGGCATCCCCGCCCTGCTCATCGCCTCGCTGCCGATGGACACCACCCGCAGGCACCCCGCGCCCGGCCCGCTCACCGACTTCCTGGTGCAGCGCGCGGCGGACGCGTACGCGGAGCTGCTCGCCGACTGGCAGCCGGTCTCCGTCGCCACGATCGGCCTGGTGCCCGGGCCGCTCGGCAAGGGCGAACTGGACGGCGCGCTGCGGGGCGCGATCCTGGAGCGGCTGCCGCGCGTCGCGTTCCTGGAGCCGGCCGCCCCGCGCGATCCGGCCGCCGAGCCGGACCGCTGGGACGGCTGGGACGCGGGGGAGCAGAGCGCCCGCAAGGCCACCACCGCGCTGCGGCCCCTGGAGGCGGAGGTGCTGGAGGGCGTCGGCGCCGAGACCGTCTCCGTGCTCGCCGAGGTGCTGCCGTGTCTGCTGCCCGCGGGGCTCGAGCGCCGCGCCGAACTGCGCACGCTCGGCGTCGCCCGGGTCCCGCTGGGCGAGGCCATCGACCGGCTCGCGGGCCTGGAGCGCGACCCGGCCTGGTGGCGGCGGCTCTACGACAGCCTGGCCGGGGTGGACCCGGACCGGCTCTCCGGCCTTCCGGTGCCGCTCGCCGGTACGGAGTCCCGGGGGCCCGGCCCCGATGCCCCGGCGGTGCCGCGCACCACGATCGGTCCCCGGCAGATCCTGCTTCCGCTGCCCGACGCGCTGACCGGCCCCGTCCTGGACCGGCTCGGCCGGCTCGGGCTGAAGGTCGCCCACCCCGAGGCCGCGCACCCGCTCCTGGAGAAGCTGGGCGCCCTGCCCGCCACCCCGCGCGCCGTGCTGACGACCCCGCAGGTGCGGGCCGCCGTCGCCGGTTCGCTGGACGCGGGCGAGATCTGGGACGAGGACGCGCTCGACGGCGACGAACTCGTGGACACCGTCCTGACCCTGGTCCGGGACGCCGCGCTGGAGCCGGGCGACGAGCCCTGGCTCGGCGCGCTCGCGCTGCCCGACGAGGACGGCGAACTCGCCCCGGCCGGTGAACTGGTGCTGCCCGGCAGCCCGTTCGCGGCCGTGATGCGCGAGGGCGAACTCGCCCACTGCGACGCGGAGCTGGCCGGGCGCTGGGGCGAGCAGCCGCTCACCGCCTGCGGGGTGCTCGCCACGTTCGCGCTGGTCCGGGCCACCGATGTGGTGCTGGACCCCGACGAACTGGAGCCCCGCGACAGCGACTTCGCCGAGCCCGACGACGCCGGGCTGCTCGATGCCGTCGACGTGTGGTGCGAGGACATCCTCGACCGGCTGCCGGACAGCCCGGTGCCGCCGGTCGCCACCGAGATCGTCGCCGTACGGGACCTCGACCTGGTGGACGACGACGCCTGGCCCCAGGCGCTCGCCCTCCTCGCCCGCCCGCCGCTGCGCGACGCGCTGACCCAGCCGGTACGGGTGCTGCTCCCGGACGGCACGACGCAGTCCGTGCGCCCGTACACCGCCTGGTGGCTGCGCGACCACCCGGTGCTGGACGGCCGCCGGCCGGCCGGACTGCGGGCCCGGGGCGGCGACTCCCGGCTCGCGGGGCTGTACGACGCCGTGGACGCGACCGGCTTCGACGACGCGGAGGTGCTGCGCGCCCTCGGCGTACGGACCTCGGTCGACGCGCTGCTCGCGGAGCCCGGCGGGGCGGCCGAACTCCTGGGGCGGCTCGCGGACGAGGACCGCCCGGTCGGTTCCGTACAGCTGCACGCCCTGTACACGGCCCTGGCCGAGCTGGATCCGGAACAGGTCACGCTGCCGGACGAGTTGCGGGCGGTCGTCGACGGCGAGGTGCGGGTCGTGGACGCGGCGGACGCGGTGATCGCGGACGCCCCGGACCTGCTGCCGCTGACCGGGGGGCTGCCGCTGCTGCCCGTCGCCCCGGTGAACGCGGCGGAGCTGGCCGAGCTGTTCCAGGTGCGGCGGCTCGGCGAGAGCGTCGAGGCCGAGGTCACGAGCGAGGGCGAGGAGCACCGGGTGCCGGAGCCGGTCCGTGTGCTGCTCGGGCCCGCCACCCCGGACACGTACATCGAACACGGCGAACTGCGCGCGGGCGGCGTCGAGCTGGACTGGCGCCGCACCCCGGACGGTGTGGTGCACGCCGCCACGCTGGAGGGCGTCGCGGCGGGTCTGGCCTGGGCGGCGGGGCAGTGGCCCCGGCGCTTCGAGGTCGCCGCCCTGCTGGAGGACCCGTCCCGCACGGAGGAGCTGGCCCGGGACCGCTGGTTCGACTGACGGTCCGGGCCCCCGGACGGCGGCCGGGGGCCCACTGTCAAGGGCTGGCTCTCCCGGGCCCACTTCGACGACCTGAAGTACCACGGCTACACCGCCCAGCCTGGGCAAGCTGCAGTTCCGGCCGTCACCGCCACGGGTGACTACGTCGACGTGAAGTAGACCGCGGCCCCGGGCCGCCGCTTCCCCGTCACACCGGGAAGCGGCGGCTCACCAGGCGCCAGACGTACTCCAGGGCCGCCGAGGCGAGCACGGCGATGCCCACCGCCATCCACGGCATCCGGGCGCCCACCAGCTTCAGCGCGAAGAACTCCTGGAGCCACGGCACCACGAGCACGATCAGGAAGGCCAGGCCCATCGCGGCCACCAGGCAGATCCGCCACCAGGTGTAGGGGCGGGCGATGATCGCCAGGACCCACATCGAGACCAGGAACAGCGTGAGCGTCGCCGCGCTGGTCTCCGCGTCCAGGGCGCCCGTGCCGGAGTAGTGGTGCCGGGCGATCAGATACGTGGCGAAGGTCGCCGCCGCCGCGATGACGCCCGACGGGGTCGCGTACCGCATGACGCGGCGCACGAAGTGCGGGTGCGCGCGCTCCTTGTTGGGGGCCAGGGCCAGGAAGAACGCCGGGACGCCGATCGTCAGCGTCGACAGCAGGGTCAGATGGCGCGGCAGGAACGGGTACTCGACCTGGAAGCAGACCACCAGGACCGCCAGCAGCACCGAGTAGACGGTCTTCGTCAGGAACAGCGTCGCGACCCGGGTGATGTTGCCGATGACCCGTCGGCCCTCGGCGACCACGGACGGCAGCGTGGCGAAGCTGTTGTTGAGCAGCACGATCTGGGCGACCGCGCGGGTGGCCTCGGAGCCGGAGCCCATCGAGACGCCGATGTCGGCGTCCTTGAGCGCGAGCACGTCGTTGACCCCGTCGCCGGTCATCGCGACGGTGTGGCCGCGCGACTGGAGGGCGGCGACCATCTCCCGCTTCTGCTGCGGGGTGACGCGGCCGAAGACCGCGTTGTCCTCCATGGCGGTGGCCATCTCGTCCGGGTCGGTGGGCAGCCGGCGCGCGTCGAGCGGGTGCTCGGCGCCCGGCATCCCGAGCTTCGCGGCGACCGCGCCGACCGAGACCGCGTTGTCGCCGGAGATCACCTTGGTCGCCACCCGCTGGTCCGCGAAGTAGGCGAGCGTGTCCCCGGCGTCGGGCCGCAGCCGCTGCTCCAGGACGACCAGCGCGCTCGGCTCGGCCCCCTCGGCGCTGTCCGGGGCGTCCAGTTCGCCCCGTGCGCGGGCCAGCAGCAGGACGCGCAGCCCCTGTTCGTTGAGCTGTTCGATCTCGGTGAGCGCGGGGTCCCCGTCCGGGAGCAGCACATCGGGCGCGCCGAGCAGCCAGGCCGACGCCCGCCCCCCGTCCTCGTCGAACGCGGCGCCGCTGTACTTGCGGGCGGAGGAGAACGGCAGGGTCCCGGTGACCTTCCAGCCCTCGCCGTCCGGGGCCGGGTAGGCGTCGATGATCGCCTGGAGGCTGGCGTTGGGCCGGGGCTCGGAGGCACCGAAGGCACCCAGCACCCGGCGCAGATACGGTTCCTCGGTGCCGCTGAGCGCGCGGACCTCGGTGACGTCCATGCCGCCCTCGGTGAGCGTGCCGGTCTTGTCGAGGCAGACCACGTCGACCCGGGCCAGGCCCTCGATGGCGGGCAGCTCCTGGACCAGGCACTGCTTGCGGCCGAGCCGTACGACACCGATCGCGAAGGCGACCGAGGTGAGCAGGACCAGCCCCTCCGGGATCATCGGGACGATGCCGCCGACGGTCCGGGCGATGGAGTCCTTGAGGTTGTTGTCCTTGACCACGAGCTGGCTGATGACCAGGCCGATCGCGGTCGGCACCATCATCCAGGTGACGTACTTGAGGATCGTGGAGATCCCGGTGCGCAGCTCGGAGCGGACGAGGGTGAAGCGCGAGGCCTCCTCGGCGAGCTGCGCGGCGTAGGCCTCGCGGCCGACCTTGGTGGCGGTGAAGGCCCCGCCGCCCGCGACGACGAAGCTGCCGGACATCACGGGATCGCCGGCCCGCTTCAGGACCGGGTCCGCCTCGCCGGTCAGCAGGGACTCGTCGACCTCCAGGCTGTCGGCCTCGGCGACCGTGCCGTCCACGACGACCTTGTCGCCGGGGCCCAGTTCGACGAGGTCGCCGAGGACGATCTCGGAGGTGTGGATCTCGGCGGCCTTCCCGTCCCGCCGGACGGTGGGTTTCGCCTCACCGATGACCGCGAGGCTGTCCAGCGTCTTCTTGGCCCGCCACTCCTGCACGATGCCGATGCCGGTGTTGGCGATGATCACGAAGCCGAACAGGCTGTCCTGGATCGGCGCGACGAACAGCATGATCAGCCAGAGCACGCCGATGATCAGGTTGAACCGGGTGAAGACGTTGGCCCGGACGATCTCGGTCAGCGACCGGGACGAGCGCACCGGTACGTCGTTGACCTCGCCCCGGGCGATCCGTTCGGCGACCTCGGCCGCGGTGAGTCCGCGTCCGGCGGGTGCGTCCGGCAGCTTGACCGGATGGACCGGGTCGAGCTCCGCACCGGCGTCGATCGTGGCCGGCCGCCCGGCGCCGGAAGGCCCGGAGGAACCGGGTCGCTGCTCCCCGGAGGGATCGAGTGCCCGCTGAGTCATGGTTCCGACGGTACGGGCGGAACGTCCGGTTCACCCGCCGGGCGGTGCGAAGATCAGACCGGGGGAGGAGAGGAATGGTCCCGTGGTCGTACGGGTCAGCCGGCGCTCTCGCCCCGGCCGGAGGCCTCCGCCGCCGCCCGCTTGAGGGCCGCGTCGCGTCCACGCACGTACCAGATGCCGATCAGGCCGAGGCCGGCGCCGGCCAGGCAGGTCCAGACCCACCACAGGTGTCCGTGGTCGTCGAACCAGCCGTAGAACGGGAGCTGGACGAGGAAGAGGACGAACCAGAGGATCGTGCCGCCGGTGATGGTCGCGACGACGGGCCCCTCCAGGGGCTCGGGTGCCTCGTGTTTCGGTGTCCACTTCGCCATGCCGTCAGTGTATGCGGCGCCCGCGCAGGTGCCGCCGGGCCAGTCGGCCCAAGGGTCTACGCGCGGAGATAGCGATCTTTGCCTTATGTATTCATACTGAATCTGCTTACGACTGGCTCGAATTATTCGTGTAAACGTCCAAAGCTGACCATATTTAGCCCCCCTCTACGTACGACTGAGGTCATACATGTCCCCCTCGGCCACCGCTTCGGTCGACTCCACGCCGCCCCCGGCTCCGCAGCCCACCGGTGGCGTGGACCGTTTCTTCAAGATCTCCGAGCGGGGGTCGTCGGTCGCCCGCGAGATCCGTGGCGGATTCGCGACCTTCTTCGCGATGGCGTACATCATCGTGCTGAACCCGATCATCCTGGGCAGCGCGAAGGACATCAACGAGCACTACCTCAACCATGGCCAGCTGGTCACCGCGACGGTGCTGACCGCCGCGTTCTCCACGCTGCTCATGGGCGTCATCGGCAATGTGCCGATCGCGCTGGCCGCGGGCCTCGGCGTCAACACCGTCGTCGCCCTCCAGCTCGCCCCCCGGATGACCTGGCCGGACGCCATGGGCATGGTCGTCCTCGCGGGCATCGTGGTCATGCTGCTGGTCGCGACCGGGCTGCGGGAACGCGTGATGAACGCCGTACCGGGCTCGCTGCGCAAGGGCATCGCGATCGGTATCGGCTTCTTCATCCTGCTGATCGGCCTGGTCGACTCGGGCTTCGTCTCCCGGATCCCGGACAAGGCCGAGACCACCGTCCCGCTCCAGCTGGGCGCCGACGGTCACCTCACCGGCTGGCCGGTCCTGATCTTCGTCCTCGGCGCGCTGCTCACCCTCGCGCTGATCGTCCGCAAGGTGCCGGGCGCGATCCTGATCTCCATCGTGGCCATGACGGTCGTCGCGCTGATCGTCAACGCGGTCGCGGACCTGCCGGGCGAGGCCTGGGGGCTGACCGTCCCGGAGTGGCCGGGCAATCCGGTCTCCTCGCCGGACTTCGGGCTCCTCGGTGAGTTCAGCCTGTTCGGCGGCTTCCACAAGGTCGGCATCCTCACCGGCATCCTGTTCGTCTTCACCGTGCTGCTGTCCTGCTTCTTCGACGCGATGGGCACCATCCTCGGCGTCGGCGACGAGGCGAAGCTGACGGACAAGAGCGGCAACTTCCCCGGCATCAACAAGGTGCTGTTCGTCGACGGTGTCGCCGTCGCCGCGGGCGGTGCGAGCTCCTCGTCCGCCTCGACCTGCTTCGTGGAGTCCACGGCGGGGGTCGGCGAGGGCGCTCGCACCGGTCTCGCGAGCATCGTCACGGGGCTGCTGTTCACGGTGGCGCTGTTCCTCACACCGCTGGCGACCATGGTCCCCTCGCAGGCGGCCACTCCGGCGCTGCTGGCGGTCGGCTTCCTGATCATCGCGGGCTCGGTGCGGGACATCGACTGGAGCGACTACACGCTCGCGATCCCGGCCTTCCTCGCCATGGTCATGATGCCGTTCACGTACTCGATCACCAATGGCATCGGCATCGGCTTCATCGCGTTCTCCGTGCTGCGGCTGGCCGCCGGGCGGGGTCGCGAGGTGCCGGTGGCCATGTATGTGGTGTCGGCGGTCTTCGTCTTCTACTACGCGATGCCGGCGCTCGGCCTCACGTGATTTCAGGGGCCGGCCGAGGGGGTCAGGTGACCTCCTCGGCCGGCACCCCTTCCGCTCCGTAGAACTTCTCCGTCTCGTCGACGGCCGCCTGGAAGCGCTCGTCGAAGTCGTCGCGAATGAGCGTCCGGACCACATAGTCCTGGACGCTCATTCCGCGTTTTGCGGCGTGCTGCTTGAGCCGGTCGAGCAGCTCACCGTCTATGCGCAGGCTGAGCACTGTCGATCCCATGGCATGCAGGGTTACGTCCCCCGGGCCCGCCGCGCGTGACTTTCCGGAACGGACTCACTCGTTTGGGTGATCGATTGGTGATACGGCTCTCGCGCGTGTACCACCGAGTGGTCTTTAGGGTAGGTAATGAGTTAAGCTAACAAACATGCCTGACCTGATCCACGACAGCGACAGTGCCGCCGCCGTGAGCTCCCTTCGTTCCGCCGTCATGCTGCTCGGCCGGCGCCTGAAGCACCAGCGCGTCGACGAGTCGCTGAGCCCGACAGAGATGTCGGTGCTCGCCACACTCGCCCGTTGCGGATCGGCCACCCCCGGTGAGCTGGCCCGCAAGGAGCATGTGCAGCCGCCGTCGATGACCCGCATCGTCGCGCTGCTGGAAGCCAAGGGTCTTGTCAGACTGGAACCGCACCCCGATGACCGTCGTCAGAAGATGGTCAGCCAGACCGAGCAGGCCGAGGCCATGCTCGCCGAGAGCCGCAACAAGCGGAACGCCTGGCTGACCACCCTCGCCGAAGGCCTGGACGAGGACGAGTGGGAGACGCTGCGCAACGCGGCGCCCGTGCTGGAGAAGCTCGCCCACCTGTAGCGGAGCGGGCCGCGCCGGACAGCGACCGGCGCACCGCCCCACCGCCGCATCCCCGTCAGTCAGCTCGATGTCCACGCCCGAGGAGGCGAACCCTTTTGAGTACGGGATCCGGAGCAGACTCCGCCCCCGCACCGACTTCCACCCACGAGAGCAAGCCCGGCGGGACCTTCTCGTCGCTGAAGATCCGCAACTACCGCCTGTTCGCCACGGGCGCCGTGATCTCCAACACCGGTACCTGGATGTCCCGCATCACGCAGGACTGGCTCGTCCTGAGCCTCACCGGGTCCGCCGCCGCCGTCGGCATCACCACGGCACTCCAGTTCCTCCCCATGCTCCTCTTCGGCCTGTACGGCGGCGTCATCGCCGACCGGCTCCCGAAGCGCAAGCTCCTTCTCATCAGCCAGGCGGCACTCGGCCTGTGCGGGATCGCGCTCGCCGTGCTCACGCTCTCCGGTGTGGTCCAGGTGTGGCACGTCTACCTGATCGCGTTCGTGCTCGGCATGGTCACGGTCGTGGACAACCCCGCCCGCCAGTCGTTCGTGTCCGAGATGGTCGGCCCCGCGCAGCTGCGGAACGCCGTCAGTCTGAACTCGGCGAACTTCCAGTCCGCCCGGCTCATCGGTCCCGCCGTCGCGGGTGTGCTGATCACCTCGGTCGGCAGCGGCTGGGCCTTCATGTTCAACGGTCTGTCGTTCCTCGCGCCGCTGGTCGGCCTGATGATGATGCGCACCGGTGAGCTGCACAAGGCCGTCGTCGTGCCGCGCGCCAAGGGACAGCTGCGCGAAGGACTGCGCTATGTCTCCGGCCGTCCCGAGCTGATCTGGCCGATCGTCCTCGTCGGCTTCGTCGGTACGTTCGGATTCAACTTCCCGATCTGGCTGACGGCCTTCGCGGACGAGGTCTTCCACGGCGGTGCCGGGATGTACTCGTTCTTCAACATCCTCATGGCCGCGGGCTCCCTCGCGGGCGCCCTGCTCGCCGCCCGCCGCCGCTCCTCGCGGCTGCGGATGCTGGTGGCGGCCGGTACGGCGTTCGGCCTGCTGGAGATCATCGCCTCCGTCTCGCCGTCCGTCTGGCTGTTCTCGATCCTGCTGGTCCCGATCGGCATGATCGGCCTGACGACCAACATCAGCGCGAACACCAGCGTCCAGATGGCGGCCGACCCGGCCATGCGCGGCCGGGTGATGAGCCTGTACATGATGGTCTTCGCCGGCGGTACGCCGGTGGGCGCCCCGATCGTCGGCTGGATCAGCGACGCGTACGGCGTCCGGACCGGCATGGCGGTGGGCGGCGCGTTCTCCCTGATCGCCGCGCTCGGCGTCGGCTTCATGCTGGCCCGCGTCGGCGGGCTGCGGCTCAAGGTCGACCTGCGGCCGGGCCGCCCGCACGTGCGGTTCGTCCCGCGCGAGCAGCTGGCCACGGCGGCCTGACGGCCACCGGCACCAACGCGACACGGCCCCGACCGGGAACCCCCGGTGCGGGGCCGCGTCGCGTTCACGAAGGCCGGGGCGGTTACGCTCTTCGGGTGGACCCCAAGACCAGAAACCGCATCATGGCGGCCGTGCTCGTGCTGATGTTCGTCGTCGTGGCAGCGGCGGCCGCCCTCGGCTGATCCGCCGGGGACGGCCGGACTCCCGCGTCCTACCAGGCGAAGTTCTCCGGCGAGGGCCCCGGTCCCGGGAAGATCTCCTCCAGGGCCGCCAGCACCTCCTCCGAGAGCTCCAGCTCCACCGCACGCAGTGCGGAGTCGAGCTGTTCCCGCGTCCGGGGACCGGAGATCGGGCCCGTGACACCCGGCCGGGTCAGCAGCCAGGCCAGGCCCACCTCGCCGGGCTCCAGACCGTGCTTGCCGAGCAGGTCCTCGTACGCCTGGATCTGGGCCCGCACCTTCGGGTCGGCCAGCGCGTCGCCGGAGCGGCCGGAGGTGGAGCGGGCGCCGCCGCCCTCGCGCTCCTTGCGGATCGCGCCGCCGAGCAGCCCGCCGTGCAGCGGCGACCAGGGGATGACCCCGAGGCCGTACTCCTGGGCGGCCGGGATGACCTCCATCTCGGCGCCGCGCTCCATCAGGTTGTAGATGCACTGCTCGCTGACCAGCCCGTAGCTGCCGCGCTGCCGGGCGACCTCGTTGGCCTGGGCGATCTTGTAGCCGGCGAAGTTGGACGAGCCCGCGTAGAGGATCTTGCCCTGCTGGATCAGTACGTCGATGGCCTGCCAGATCTCCTCGATCGGGGTCGACCGGTCGACGTGGTGGAACTGGTACAGATCGATGTGGTCCGTCTGGAGCCGCTTGAGGCTCGCGTCGACGGCCCGGCGGATGTTGAGCGCGGAGAGCTTGTCGTGGTTGGGCCATGCCTCGCCGTCGGCGCCCATGTTGCCGTAGACCTTGGTGGCGAGCACGACCTTGTCGCGGCGGTCCCCGCCCTGCGCGAACCAGGTGCCGAGGATCTCCTCGGTGCGGCCCTTGTTCTCGCCCCAGCCGTAGACATTCGCGGTGTCGAAGAAGTTGACGCCCGCGTCCAGGGCGGCGTCCATGAGCGAGTGGCTGTCGCTCTCGTTGGTCTGGGGGCCGAAGTTCATCGTCCCCAGGACGAGGCGGCTGACCTTGAGTCCGGTACGTCCGAGCTGCGTGTACTTCATGGACCCCAAGCCAACTCCTTCGAGCGCGCTCGAAGCAAGCGCCGTCTCACCCGCGCTGCGCGAACCGGTCCAGCGCCGCCAGCACCGCACGGCTCGTCGCCGCCCCGCCCAGGTGCCCCGCGTCCTCGATCACGGTCAGTTCCGCGTCCGGCCACGCCTTCGCCAGCTCCCAGGCGGTGGCCAGCGGCCCGCCCAGGTCGAACCGGCCGTGCACCAGCACCCCCGGGATCCCGGCCAGCCGCCCCGCGTCCCGGATCAGCTGCCCCTCCTCCAGCCAGGCGCCCTGTGAGAAGTAGTGGGCGCAGATCCGTACGAGGGCCTGCCGCGCCCGGTCCGGCCGGCCGCTGTACGGGGGCGGGCCGGTGTACGCCTCCTGGGAGAGCACCGCGTCCTCCCAGGCGCACCAGTCGGCCGTCGCCCGCGCCCGTACGGCCGGGTCGGGGCTCTCGGTGCGCCGGGCGTACGCGGCGAGCACGTCCGGGGTCGCGTCGCTCGCGGCCTCCGGCACCCCCGCCCGGAAGAGGTCCCACGCCTCCGGGAAGATGCGCCCCACGCCCCGGTACAGCCAGTCGATCTCGGAGCGGCGGGTCGTGGTGACGGAGGGGATCACGATCTCGCTGACCCGCTCCGGGTACTGCTCGGCGTACGCGAGGATCAGCGTCGAGCCCCAGGAACCCCCGTACAGCAGCCACGTCTCGACGCCGAGGCGGACCCGCAGACGCTCCATGTCGGCGATCAGCCGGTCCGTGGTGTTGAACCGCATCTCGGTGGCCGGGTCGCTCGCGTGCGGGGTGGAGCGGCCGCAGCCGCGCTGGTCGAAGAGGATCACGCGGTAGCGCTCGGGGTCGAAGTACTGCCGTGGCCCCGCGGTGCACCCCGAGCCCGGCCCGCCGTGCACCACCAGGGCGGGCTTCCCGGCCGGGTTGCCGCACGCCTCCCAGTACACGAGGTTGCCGTCGCCGACATCGAGCATGCCCTGCTCGTACGGTTCGATCGGCGGGTACTTCTCGTCGGGCCGGCGTTCCATGACAGGGGCTCCCTCGCTCGGTGGGCGGGCAAAGGGATGACCCTAACCCCCCGGCGTAGCCTGACCGGTGTGAACGCCACTCCCGAGATCCTCGCCGTGCTCGACGACCTGCTGACCGCCGCGGCGCCCGACGCGCGGGGCGCGCTGTGGCAGCTGGACCGGCAGGGCCGTGAGCTGGACGCGAATCTGGTGCGGCTGCCGCCGGGCGCGGAGGTGGGCGAGCACCGGGAGGACGTGCTCGACGTCCTGCTGGTGGTCCTCGCGGGCGGCGGACGGCTCGTCCCGGCGGACGGCGGCACCCCGCTCGACCTCACCCCCACCACGGCCGCCTGGCTGCCCCGCACCTCCCGCCGCGCGCTCGTCGCGGGCCCGGAGGGACTGGCCTATGTGACCGTGCACCGCCGCCGCCCGGGCCTGACGGTCAAGCCCGCGGTGCCCGCGCGGGAAGGCGGCGAGGCGCCCTGCTCGCTGGACCGGGTGTGCCCGGCGTGCGGGCGGATGTCGGCGGAGCCGGCGCCGAAGTACTGCGGGGAGTGCGGGGAGCGGTTCCCGGAGCGCTGAGCCCCGCGAGGGAACTGCCCGCCCCGGCGGCCCGTCCTGATCAGGGCAGGCCGACGGGACGGGAAGTCATGGTGCAACGGACGGACAGCGGTGCGGCGACCTCGACGACGGGGCGGGCCGCTTCCCGGTGGGCGTGGGAGCGCGAGGGGCGGTGGCGGCGGGGCCGGATACCCGCCGGGCTCGCGGCGCTGACCGCGCTGCTGCTCGTCTTCCACCGGGCGGTGCCCAACACCCCCGGCCACCTGGGGAGTCTGCTGGAGGCGTTCCTGCCCTGGCTGGGCCCGGCGCTCGTCCCGCTGCTCACGGCGGCCGTGCTGCGCCGCTCGCTGCTCGCGCTGCTGTCCCTCCTCCTGCCGGTGGCGGCCTGGACGTACTCCTTCGGCGGGCTGCTCCTGCCCGGGGAGGACGCGGGGGCGCGCGATCTGGTCGTGGTGCAGCACAACGTGAGCGACGTGAACACCGAACCGGTCCGCACGGCCCGTGTGCTGGCCGCCGGGGGCCCGGACCTCATCGCGCTGGAGGAACTGCTCCCGGCGGCCCTGCCCTCGTACGAGAAGGAGCTGGCCGCCGCCTATCCCTTCCACGAGGTCCGGGGCACGGTCGGCCTCTGGTCGAAGCACCCGCTCTCCGGCACCCGGACGGTGGACATCAGGCCCGAGGGCATCGAGGAGGGCTGGAGCCGGGGCCTGCGGACGGTGGTGAGCACCCCGTACGGCGAGGTCGCGGCCTATGTGGCCCACCTTCCGTCGATGCGGATCGGGGCGGGCGGACTGGGTTCGTCCCCGCGGGACGGGAGCGCCCGCCTGCTGGGCCGGGCCGTGGCCGCCGAGAGGACCGGCACGGTGATCGTCCTGGGCGACCTCAACGGCACGGTCGACGACCGGGGCCTGTCCCCGCTGACCTCACAGCTCGACGTCTCCGACCGGGGCTTCGCACTCAGCTTCCCCGCGTCCTTCCCGCTGGCCCGCATCGACCAGGTGATGGCCCGCTCGGCGACGGTCGGCCGCGTCCGCACCCTGCCCGCCACCGGGAGCGACCATCTGCCGGTGACGGCGCGGGTCACGCTGGACCGAGGGCACGCGGCGCGTCAGAGGCGGACGGTCGTCTCCACGGTGACGACGTCTCCCGCCACGAGCTTCAGCGGTATGCGGACCGCGTTCTTGAGGGGCAGCAGATAGCCGCCGTCCTTCGGGAAGAGCGAGGTGGTGAAGGCGGTCCCGCCGATCCGGGCCTCCACGGGGATCACACCCCAGCCGTACGAGGCGAGCGCGGCGACCTCGCGGATGTCGGCGGCCTGTTCGTCGGGCACCCGGGCGAAGTAGTACGGCGCGGGGCCGCGCCATTCGATCACGCGGCTGCTGAACACGACTCTCACGGCCGGTCAGCCTACCGGGCGGCCCCGCAGCCCCCACGCCCCCGCCCGCAGCCCGGCCTGGAAGCGGGAGTCGGCCTCCAGAGCGGTCATCAGCTCGGCCACGCGCCGCCGGTAGGTGCGCAGCGAGATGCCGAGCCGGCGGGCCGCCGAGGCATCGGTGACGCCCGAGGCGAGGGCGTCCAGGACGGCGCGGGCACCGGCGCCGAGGTGCGGGGCGTCGCCGCGCACATAGGTCTCCAGGTCGGGGGAGTCGTCCCAGAGCGCGGTGAACAGCGAGTGGACGCCGTCGATCAGGGTCCTCGACGTCGTCACGGTGTACTCGCGCCCGGCGGGGGTCTCCCGGCCCGCCAGGATCATCACCCGCCGGTCGATGATGATCGTCTCGTGCGGCAGCGCGGAGCCGTTGATGCGGACCTGCGCCCCCTCGCCGCGCACCAGCCGCAGATGGTCGCGCGACTCCTCCTCGGTCAGCGCCACCGGGCTGAGGAGCTTGCGGGTGGTGAGGTCCACGGCCTCCGAGGCCCGCAGCCGGCGGCGGACCGCCGCCCTGGCCGAGGGCTGCGACCAGGTCCTGAGGTCGCGGGCGGCACACAGGAACTCGGTGCGCACGGACTCGAAGAAGTGGCCGGTGCGGGCCAGCAGCTCCAGGTCGCCCCGGACGGAAAACATCTGTTCGCTGCGCATGCCTCCAGTCTGGCAGCAAGCTGCCACGCGCTGGCCGGGCGCGGGGGCGGGGGCAAGCATGGACGCATGACGAACCCCACGTTCTCCCTCGGCGGAGACCTCACCGTCAACCGGCTCGGCTTCGGCGCGATGCGCCTGGCCATGGGCACCTTCGACGGCCCCACGCGTGCCCCGGAGACCGGCATCGCCGTGCTGCGGCGGGCGGTGGAACTCGGCGTGGACCACATCGACACGGCCGCCTTCTACGGCAGGGGCGAGGTACGGGCCAACGACCTGATCCGTAGGGCGCTGAGCCCCTACCGGGAGGGCCTGGTGATCGCCACGAAGGTCGGTCCGCTGCCGGGCCCGGACGGCGTGCCGAGCGGGCAGGCCACCGCGGACCGGCTGCGCGGCCTGGTCGAGGCCGATCTGCGCGCCCTGGGCCTGGACCGGCTGGACCTGGTCAACCTCCGGGTGGGCGGACTCGGCGGGCCGGGCGGCGAGTCGGTCGCCGAGCGGTTCGCCGTACTGGCCCAACTGCGCGAGGAGGGGCTGATCCGCCACCTGGGCGTCAGCAACGTCGACGCCGCCCAGCTCGCCGAGGCCCGCGCCATCGCCCCCGTGGTGTCGGTGCAGAACCACTACGCCGACGACCTGGAGCTGCTGGCGGAGTGCGAGGAGGCGGGCATCGCGTACATGCCGTTCTTCCCGCTCGGCGGCGGGCGGGACCCGCTCGACACCCGGCGCCTGGAGAAGGTCGCGGCCCGCCTGGGCGCGACGGTCGCGCAGGTCCAGCTGGCCCGGCTGCTCGCGTCCTCCCCGGCGATGCTGGTCATCCCGGGCACCGGGACCCTCGCCCATCTGGAGGAGAACGTCGCCGCGAAGGATCTGGTGCTCACGGAAAAGGACCTGGCCGAGCTGCGGGGGTGACGGGCGGGGTCACCAGGGGACGACGCCGTCGTCCTCGAAGAACGAACCCGTCGGGCCGCCGTCGGGCAGGGTGGCGAGCCGGATCGCGGTGGCCGCGCCCTGCTCGGGGGTACGGGGCCCGTGGAAGCCGGTGAAGTCCGTCGCGACCAGGCCGGGGCAGGCGGCGTTGATCAGGATGCCGGTGCCGGCCAGCTGCCGGGCGTACTGCACGGTGACGGCGTTCAGGAACGTCTTCGTCGGCGCGTAGGCCGCCATGACGGGCCCGATCTCGATGTCCGGGTCCGCCTGCCGCGTCAGCGAGCCGACGGAGCTGGAGACGTTGACGACGCGGGGCGACGGGGAGCGCCGCAGCAGCGGCAGCAGGGCGTTGGTCACCCGGATGACGCCGAGGACGTTGGTGTCCACGACCGTGCGGACCACGTCGAGGTCGAGCGTGGTCGGGTCCTGCTCCCACCCCGGGCCGGTCGGGCCCGAGATCCCGGCGTTGTTGACGAGGACGTTCAGCCGCCCCGCCAGCCGCTCGACCAGTGCGGCGGCCTCGGTGACGCTGCGGTCGTCGGTCACGTCCAGCGGTACGCCGAACGCGTCCACCCCGGCGGCGCGCAGCTTCTCGACGGCGTCCTCGCGCCGGGCCGCGTCGCGGGCGCCCACGCCCACGCGGTGGCCGAGGGCGCCGAGCCCGGCGGCGATCTCGTAGCCGATCCCCTTGTTCGCGCCGGTCACCAGCGCGGTCCTCGTTCCGTTGCTCACGGATTCATTGCTCACGGATTGGTTGCTCACGGTCTCGTTGCTCATGCCTCGATCGTCACGCGGGGGCGGGTACCGGGGCCAACACCGATGCGGTCCGCTGTGATACTCGCCGGGTATCACCCGGGAGTACCCTGCACGCATGGACACCCTGGAGACCCGTGAGCTGAGGTACTTCGTGGCCGTCGCCGAGGAACTGCACTTCGGCCGGGCCGCCGAGCGTCTCGGCATGGCCCAGCCGCCGCTGTCACGGGCCATCCAGCAGGTCGAGCGGCGCCTCGGCGTCTCCCTGCTGGAGCGCAACCGCAGGGGCGTCTCCCTGACGCCCGCGGGCGAGGTGCTGCTGTACGAGGGCCGCGCGGCCCTCGACGCGACGGCGGCCGCCGCCCGCCGCGCCCGGCGAGCGGGCGGCGCCGACGGGCCGGACGGCTCCGGCAACCGCCTGGTGCTGGCGGTGAAGGCCGCCGGCTCCCACGAACTCCTGCAGCGGCTGCTCGGCGCCTACGCGGCCGAGCCCGGCGCGGCGGAGATCGAGGTGCTGCCGTGCGGGCTGTGCGAGCAGGAGGAGCTGCTGCGGGACGGCCGGGCCGACGCGGCGCTCATGCACACGCCGTTCAACACCCTCGCCGGGTTCGAGAGCGAGGAGCTGATGAGGGAGGGCCAGGTAGCCGTCCTGCCCGCCGGCCACCCGCTCGCCGCGCGCGACACGCTCTGCATGGCCGACATCGGCGACGTGCCCGGCCTCCCGCCCGCGCGCTGGGCCCGCCACGGTACCTATCCGCCCGGCCCGGGCCCCGAGGTCCGCGACCAGACACAGCTGGCCCAGCTGATCGCGCTGGGCCGCACCCTGGCCGTCTTCCCCGAGTCGGCCCGCGCCTGGCTGTGGACGGAGCACGCCGCCGTGCCCCTGACCGACGCGCCGCCCGTCGTCACCCACATCGCCTGGCCCGCGCACAGCCGCTCCCTGGCCCTGGCGGGCCTGATCCGCACGGCCACCCGGCTCTGAACCGGGGCCGCCCTCAGTGCGCGATGCCGTCGATCAGTTCGCGCGCCCCCTGGCGGAGCAGGGCGACGGCGACGGACGTGCCGAGGGTGGCGGGGTCCAGCCGGCCCGCCCACTCGTGGGCGTTCAGGACCGTCTTGCCGTCGGGCGTGAAGACCTTGGCCCGCAGGGCGAGTTCGCCATTGCCCTCGACCTGGGCGTACCCCGCGATCGGGCTGTTGCAGTGCCCCTGGAGGACGTGCAGGAACATCCGCTCGGCCGTCGTCTCGCGGTAGGTCGCGGGGTCGCCCAGCGCGCTCACCAGGTCGATGAGCTCGGTGTCCCCCTCACGGCACTGGAGGGCCAGGACCCCGGCGCCGATCGGCGGGCACATCACCTCGGGCGACAGGATCTCGGTGATCACATCGGTCCGGCCGATGCGCTCCAGCCCGGACACGGCCAGCAGTAGCGCGTCCGCCTCGCCGGCGGCCAGTTTCTCCAGGCGCCGGTTGGCGTTGCCGCGCATCGGTACGCAGTCCAGATGCGGGTGCGAGGCGGCCAGTTGGGCGATGCGCCGGACGGACGAGGTGCCGATCCGGGTCCCGGGCGGCAGCTGGTCCAGGGTCAGCCCGGCCGGGTGGATGAGCGCGTCCCGGATGTCGTCGCGCTTCAGGAACGCGGCGAACGTCGTACCGGCGGGCAGCGGCCGGTCCGCGGGCACGTCCTTCACGCAGTGCACCGCGAGATCCGCCTCGCCCGCCAGCAGCGCCTGGTCGACCTCCTTGGTGAACGCGCCCTTGCCCTCGACCAGCGAGAGGTCGCCCATCCACTTGTCCCCGGTCGTCCTGACCGGCACCACCTCGGTCCGGATGCCGGGGTGGAGCGCGGCCAACTCGGCGCGGACACGCTCCACCTGGGCGAGCGCCATGGGCGAGTCACGGGACACGATGCGAATGAGGTCTGCGGTCATGCGGCCACGATAGAGGGCGCACGGGGGCGCATCGCGCAGCCCGGCTGCGGGCAGCGCGGGCGACCCCGCTTGCGTTGGAGTTCACTCGAAGTCCTATGTTCCGTGGCATGAACAACGAACAGCGCGAAGCCACCACCCCCACCGGCACCGACGACCGTTACGAGCGTGGTCTCGCCGCCCTCCGGCAGGTTGGCGGCGAGGAGCGGCCGGCGGTCCTGGACAGCCTCGCCGACATCGCCCCGGACCTCGGCCGGTACACCGTCGAGTTCGGCTACGGGGACATCTACTCCCGCCCCGGGCTCACCTACCGCGAGCGCCAGTTGAGCACCGTCGCCGCCCTCGCGGCCATGGGCAACGCGGCGCCGCAGCTGCGCTTCCACATCGGGGGCGCGCTGAATGTCGGCTGCACCCGCCGGGAGATCGTGGAGACCCTCGTCCACGTCTGCGTCTACGCCGGATTCCCCGCCGCGCTCAACGGCCTCGCCGCCGCCCGCGAGGTCTTCGGCTCCCGCCCCGACGACGCCCCCGCCACGCCCGCGTCCGCCCCCGAGGGCGGCGACCGTTTCGAGCGGGGCAAGGCCGCGCTCGACCGCATCGACGGGCACGCGGGCCGGCAGGTCATCGACTCCCTCCAGGACATCGCCCCGGACCTGGCCCGCTACCTCATCGAGTTCTGCTTCGGCGACATCTACTCCCGCTGCGGCCTGGACCTGAAGACCCGCGAACTGGTCACCGTCGCCCTCTGCACCGCCCTCGGCACGGTCGGCCCCCAGCTCCGGGTGCACCTCCACGGTCTGCTCAACGTCGGCGGCACGCGGGAGGAGGCCGTCGAGGTCATCATGCAGATGGCGGGCTACGCGGGCTTCCCGGCCGCGCTGAACGGCATCGCGGCGGCCCGCGAGGTGTTCGCGCAGCGGGCGGGGGAAACGGCGTGAGCGACGCGGCGGGCGGGTCCCGTACGACTCCGCCGCGCCCGCTCGACGTGGAGGCGCTGTTCCCGGAGGTCGCCGCCTTCCGCAAGGAGACCGTGCGGCTGCATCCCCGGGCCGGGAACCCTGGGCCGGGCGACAGCTCGATGGGCGGGCCCGTGCGGTGGCCGCGTGCGGAGGCATGGCCGCACTGCGAGGACGACCACCCCCGTACGGACCTCGCCCCGGCCAAGGGGAGCGGTCCGCTGCCGCTGGTGCCCGTACTCCAGCTGTACGCGGCCGATGTGCCCGAACTCCCCTTCCCGGCCGGTACGGACGTCCTCCAGGTGCTGTGGTGCCCGTTCGACCACGAGGCCGGCTATGTGCCCCGCCCGGAGCTGTACTGGCGCGACAGCTCCGCGTGCGACGAGGAGCCCGCCGTACCGCCCCGGCCCGAGGGCGCCCCGGACGACTACCTCCCCGACCCTTGCGTCCTGCACCCGGAACGGGTCACCGAATACCCGAACTGGGACCTGCCGGACGACATCGCCGAACCCCTGGAGGAGCGGTTCGAGGAGATCGAGGAGGAGACCGGCTGGTCGTACTGGTCCCACCTGTCGGTGGCGTCAGGCGCCAAGGCCGGCGGCTACCCGACGTGGACGCAGGACCCCCACTGGCCGGACTGCCCGGCCTGCGGCCACCGCATGGACCACCTGCTGACGATCAACAGCGCGGAGTTCGACGGGGAGTCGTGGCGCACCTGGCTGCCCGTGGAGGACATGCCTGCCACCGGCACGGTCCTGGACCTTCCGTACGAGGAGCGCAGCCGCGTCCAGCGCGCGCCGGGGCTGATGCTGGGCGACATGGGAGGGCTCTACCTCTTCGTGTGCCCGCACTGCCCCGACCGGCCGTACGCGTGCCACGCGGACTGCTCGTAGCGCCTCAGGCGGCGGCGTACTGGAGGAAGGCGGCCCAGGCGTCAGGGGAGAGGGCGAGGGCGGGGACGGCGGTGTCCTTGGAGTCGCGCACGTGGACGGTGTGCGGGCAGGTGGCGACCTCGACGCAGTTGCCGCTGTCATCGCTGCTGTGGCTGGACTTGGTCCAGGCGAGGGCGATCTCGACGCAGTTGCCGCCGTCGCTGCCGCTGTAGCTGCTCTTGAACCACTTGAGGTCAGTACTCATAGTCCTTCTGCCATCTTCTCGATCAGCTCGCGCGACTCTTCCACCCCGAGAGCCTGGGTCCGCAGCATGCCATATTTGGCGAACAGGTCTCCCAGGTGGGGCTGTTCGCTGACGAGGAAGTTCCGCGTCTGGACTTCCAGGTACGCCAGTCGACGCCGGTCGTCGGTCTCCAGCAGGACGAACGGCCCGCTCAGGCCGACATGTGTCTCCTGCTGTGGCGACATCACCTGGATGTGCACATGTCTCAACCGGCTGACCTCAAGAAGGTGCCGGAGCTGCGCTCGGTGCACACCTCGTCCGCCGATCGGGCGAGAGATCGCGCTGAGTTCCAGCACAAAGCTGATGTCCGGAATCGGTCTGCGGGTCAACAAGGCCTGCCTGGCGAGACGACCGGCGACCAAGGCCTCGATCTCATCGTCATCGAGCGGCGGGCACTCGCCCCTGAACAAGGCGCGTGCGTGATCCTCGGTCTGCAGCAGTCCGGGCATGACGCTGGACTCGTACTCGTACCGCGCCCTGGCCTTCCCTTCTTCCTCGGCGAACGGCTCGAACCAGGAAGCCAGCCGACTGAACGTCAACTTCGCGGCGGCAGCGATCAGTGCACCGCTGGCACCGAGCGCGGCGTCTGCCTGCGGGGTGAAGTCTCCCTTCGGCGGGCGCTGCCCGCGCTCCACCATCGCCACCTGCGACTTGGAGAAGCCGATCTTGTGGCCCAACCCCTCCTGCGACAGCCCTGCCCGTTCCCGGTAATGCCGCAACAACGCCCCGAACATCTCGGCGCTGCCGCCCCCGCCACCACTCGTATGCACAGCCCGACCTCCAAGTGCACAGCAGTGCACAGATGCCTTGTGTCCCTGGTCACCGTACGTGCGGACGCCGACGCTTTCCGTATGGAACCGAAAACTTCACTGGACCTGATGCCCTCGTGGATTCCCGCGAGCGGCCACGCCCTGCGCCACGCGGGGATTCACTTCGACGCCGTACGGATCGTCGGCATTCTCGGCGAACAAGTGGCCTACGAGATCATGCAGTTCACGGATTTCCAGGCGGGCCCGATCGTCCGTTCGCGGGTCGGCGCGCGGAGCATGTACTTCCTCGTGCCGCCCGGCACGGCCCGTGCGCACCGCTGGCCGGCCGGGGCCGAGGCGCTCGTGCGCGAGAAGTCGGCGTTCGTGGGGATCCCCGCGCTGTACGGGATGACGTACCCGCTGGACTGGCGTTCTCTGCCGACGGATCAAGATCCGTTCGTGGAAACGAAACTGCTGTTCGAGCTGCTGATGAAGGTGGTGAACGACGAGATTTCTGCTGTACGGTGATCGCGTCATTACGCTCCGTGCGCTTCTGCGCATGGGGCGGCCCCCGGGGGTGCTACCAACACCGGACCGAGGGCCTTCACCCCACGATGGATCAGAGGTCCACCGAGAATGCTCTGGCATGTTATCTCGCCGTCCTACGGCTATGTGAAGGCCGCGCACCACATCGTGCGCCATCCGAAGCTCGGCAGCGACGCGAAGATCTTGATCACGTACGTACAGGGCCTGCCCGAGAAGCGTGCGAGCAAGGCGCTGAGTGACCATGCGAAGGCGCTGGGGATCACGGGACGTGCGTACCAGCGGGCCAAGGCCCAGCTGAAGGAGAACGGCTTCGTCCACGAGTGGCGGCGGCAGGGTGAGGGCGGGCTGTGGGTGACCGACCAGCTTTTCTCGAACGTCGGGCTGACGGACGAAGAGGCCAGGCGCATCAGGGACGCGGGCCGGGGCCGGGGAGACCAGCCGAGTGAACGGTCTCCGACGGTCGGTCGACCGGGGGGTCGGTCGGCCGGTGGTTATGAACCGGAGGTGGAAGAACGGGAGAAGAACTCATCCCACCCACCCTCCGAGCCGCCTGCGGCCGAACCACCGGCCGAGCCCTCGGCCGAACCCGTCCCCCCGGACCCCGAAGTCGCGGAGGCGGAACGCGTGTTGCTGTCACTGCGGCACGCGAGCCCGCAACTGCACCTGGGGGTGCGGGAGGCGCGCAGCCTCTCCGGTGCGGCGGCGGACTGGCTGCGGCGCGGGGTGAAGGCGGCGGAGCTGCGGCTGGCGCTGGTGAGTGAGTTGCCGGCGGAGGGGGTGCGGTCGGCGGTCGGGTTCGTACGGCACCGGCTCGTGCAGAAGCTGCCGGAGGAGCCCGCGCCGGTCGCACGGGCGCCCGAGGTGCGGCCGTACGTGCCGTGCGAGGGGGAGGGGCCGGAGCATGTGTTCCGGCCCCGGGCGGACGAGACGGTGTGCCGTTCCTGTGCGCAGGGGGCGGCTGAGGCGGCGCACTGGGCGAAATGGCCGCGGTCCCGGCCGGGCGACGGCTTCGAGGAGGAGCGCGATCCGCTGCCCTGGCGGGAGCGGGTCGCGGCGATCCTCGAACAGGACGCCGGGAGACGGTGAGGCGTACGGCCGTTCGCTGGTGTGGCGGTTCCGCCGTAGGCGCGGTGGAGCGAGGAGAGTGGGCGTGGGGGCCGGGACGGACTGAGGAGGACCCGTGGTGGATGCCGTGGTGGAGCTTTGGGACGGAGTGCGGACGAGGGACCCCGCGTGGTGCCGTGCGCAACTGATGGCGGCGGGGCGCACGTTGTTCGCCGTGTACGGCTACGCCCGTACCTCCGTGGAGGATCTGTGCGCGAAGGCGCAGGTGGAAGTGCGGGACTTCCACCGGGAGTTCGAGTCGCGCGAGTCGCTGCTCGTCGATCTGTACGACGAGGTGGCGATCGGCGGGATGCGGGCGGCGGAGGCCGAGCTGTCGGAGGAGGGCATGGAGACGTGCCCGACGGAGGAGCGGGTGCGCAGGCTGTTCGACGCGTATGTGCGGGCGGTGACGCGGGATCCGCAGGCGGCGCGGGTGGCGTTCGTCGAGGTGCTCGGGGTGAGCAGGCAGATGGACGACCACCTGACGCGGTGGCGGTCGGTGTGGACGGAGTTCCTGACGCACGAGGCGGAGCGGGCGCGGGAGCGCGGGCACGGGGTGGACGGGGACCTGACGGTGGTGGTGAAGGTGCTGACGCGGTCGGTGGACGAACTGCTCGCGCACCATGGCCGCCGCCCGCGCCAGGTGCCGCCTGCGTGGCTGACGAGCGAGCTGACGAGGCTGTCGATGGCGATGATCGGCCCGGCGGCGGGCCGGTCCGATGGGTCGGATTGACAAGGCGGCTTGCCGGTCCGGCAAATGGAACCATGACGGAGAACGAGAACGGAACGGCCGCTGGAACCGAGGGCGGCACGATGGGGGACGACGAGCTGGCGTCGGTCCTGACGGGCGTCGGCCCTCGGCTGCGGGCGCTGCGGACGGAGCGCGGGACGACGCTGGCGCAGCTGAGCGAGACGACGGGGATCTCGCTCAGCACGCTGTCCCGCCTGGAGTCGGGCGGCCGCAGGCCCACGCTGGAACTGCTGCTCCCGCTGGCGAAGGCGTACGGGGTCCAGCTGGACGAACTGGTGGGCGCGCCGGACACGGGCGACCCACGGGTCACGTTCCGCCCGTTCAAGCGCCACGGGATGACGTTCGTCCCGCTGACGCGGCACCTGGGCGGGGTGAACGCGTACAAGCAGGTCATGCCGGGGGCGACGGCCCCGTCGGGCCCGGTCGAGCAACGGGTGCACGAGGGCTACGAGTGGCTGTACGTGCTCTCGGGCCGGCTCCGCCTGGTCCTGGGCGACCACGACCTGGTGCTGACGGCGGGCGAGGCGGCGGAGTTCGACACGCACACCCCGCACTGGTGGGGCGCGGCGGGCCCGGAACCGGTTGAATTCCTCAGCCTGTTCGGGCCGCAGGGGGAGCGGATGCACGTACGGGCGAAGCCGACACGAGGCGAACGTGGCTGAAGACCCGACGCCCTGACGACGGGCCGCTTGGCGGTGTCTACGTTGGGCGAGGCGTTTCCTGGGCGGATGTGAGGGGCGGGGTGCGGTAAATCCGTTGTGCGGCAAGGCCGTTGACCGCCATCCGGCTGACAGGGGAGTGCCCTTCGCCGTACGATGTTCAGTCCTGTCGGCGACCGGATGGCGGAGACGACGATGGCGAGTATCGCGCTCGGCCCCGCTGAGACCGGCTACGCCTTACCGGCGACATCCCCACGCACTCTGCCGGGTCCGGCACCGCTGCCCCGGCAGGTCGCTGCGCCTCCCTGCGCTCAGCGTTCGAAGGCGTGGTCGGTGCTCGTGAATGAGCTGAGAGCTCCGCTGGTCGACGAGTTCTCCGATTACTGCCGTGATCTCATTGCCGCAGACGCCGCCTTATGCGGGATAAGCGCACGCGATTTCGATATCCAATTGCGGTTGCACGCGCCATCGGTCCTGGCGGGTGGGGATTTCGGGTCGTACGGGGAGCTCTACAGTGAGCTGCGGCCGCAGTTGATCGCCCGGTGCAGCAGGATAGCGAGTTACATCAAGGACACGGATCTGCTGGCCAATAGCTCGCTCCTGTTCGGGGGTGGCGAGGTCCGTCGTGATTTCACGGTCAGGCGTCCCGACGGTTCGTCCGTAGGGGTGAAGTTCGATCTGGTGGCGCCTGGTGTCGGGCACCTCTACCAATCCAGGCTCCACTACATGCTGAGTGCGCGGGCCGACACCATGGTGGAGGCCGGCTGCTACCTCCAGGGGGCTTCGCACCCCCTTACCTACCTCGCCTTTTCCCTGTGCGACCGGCCCGGGATCATAAGGGCCCTGCGCCTCCAGGGAATTCCCGCCGAGCGCGGTAACGTGCTCGTACTCACGCGGGCGCTGGGGCTATCGGGTGCGGCGCACAATCTTATGAGCTTTACTATGGGGCAGGCGGTAAGGCGTCTTCGTTCCGTAGGATGCAAGTTCATCGTGACGGCATTCAACCCCCTGCTCGGATTTACTGGATCAGCGCTTCACGCGACTAATTTCATCCCCTTCGCCACTGCTCCGGTTGCCTACTGCTATGACCAGTACGGCGGCTATGTGACGCGGCGGCAGTCCACCTCCAACAACTACGCAGACCGATGTGCCGGCACCTACCGCAACTTATTGGTGGTGCTGGGTACGGACAGTGCGGCGAGAAGAGAAATCCGCAAAGTGAACACTCTGCAGCAAGTGGCAGAACCAGCGAACGAGAGCGACCCGGCCCGTCTCCCCGCGCTCGACCCCGAGGAACTGCGTCGCTTCCGGCGCCGTCTGGAAGGCGCCTGGTCGCCCAGTACGGCGCATCCCAGCTATGCGCGGGAGCCCCTGTCGTCCAAAGGGCAGTGCGGTGTCAGCTCGGTCTGGCTGGCCCGTGAACTGCGGCGTCGCGAGATCGAAGCCACGTACTGCTACGGCAGGTTGCAATTCGACGATCCGGCCATCTCGTCCGTCGATCACCATTGCTGGATCGAGATCGGTTCGCCTTCGGACGGTGCGCGGCAGATCATCGATCTGACCTGTGACCAGGCCGATGGATTCGAACAGGACGTGATCTACCACCGGCACGACGAGCTCGCGCGCAAGGGCATCCACTACGAGCCGGTGACGCGTCTCGCCTTCGACGAACTGCCGAACGACCGTGTCTGGCCACGTTATACGCAGCTGGAGGAGTCCATGCGGGCGAAATGGGGCATGCAGACGCTGTACGAATCGGTCTGAGCAGGTAAATCCGGCTCGTGGGGGGACGGCGTGAGCAACCCGGAAGAGCGGCCGCAGGTTCTGCTTCTGTCATCGAATCTGCGGCGTCGGTATGCCGAAGACATTCTCACAGCGCTCGCTCTTCCTCAGGGCGCGATGATCCAGTTCCGCTACGAGGCGCAGTACGTGGCCCCACCTCTCCAGCAGAAGGTGGCCAACAAGGAGATCATCGGGCAACGCGCGCTGATCGGATTCGTCGCGGACGCCACGTCGCCGGACGACGCATTCCTGCTCCCGGTCAGAGTGGCCGAGATCGTGGCCGCCGAATGCGTCGCCGAGGTCTTCCTCTTCAAACTGCGCGTCACCGAGCATGTCGACCTGGACGACTACTCCCTCGCACGCGCGGACATCGGTGTCCAGAGCCGTAAGGCCATAGACAAGATCATCGAAGGAAACAGCGGCTCCTATTACCCGGCCGTGCTGAAGTACCCCGCCCTTCCCATACGCACCGGCGGGGATCAGGCACAGCTGTGGATCAGCGTCGCCCGGCGGCTCGCGCTGCATCCCACCTTCGAGAATTCCTACTTCATGCGCGTCGACCAGCCCGCGCACCTGGCCGGCCCCGGCGCCTTCCCGTTCGAGCCACAGGGACGACTCAGCCTGGGAGACCTGAAGCCCGCGCGGCTCCCGGTCAGCTTCTACTCGCAGCGCTACGCCGAGACGCCGAAAATCACCCTGACCTGCTCCACGGACGGCCGCTTCCTCCGGGTCTCCTCGGACGCCTCCCACGACGTGGCGCTGCGCTACGACTCGACCGAATTCTGGCTGCAGCCCGACGCGTCCTCCTTCGACGCGCTGACCCACGTGACCATCCGGCTGGGTCCGGAGGAGGCCGGTACGACACCGGTGGCATCAGTGCGGTTCTCCGTGATCATCAAGCACTCCCGGGTGCGTCTGCTCTCCCGTGTGATCATCAGCGCCGCGGGAGCGATCCTCGTAGCGGCCCCGGCCATCCTCGGCCCCTCGTCCTCCCTCTCCCTGCGCATCGTCCTGGCGGTGGTCGGCTCGGGATTCCTGAGCGCGGCCACGATCGTGATGGGCCGGCCCCGCAGCTGAGCGCTCAGGCGCGTGCCGGCAACTGCTGGGCGAAGCGGCGGATTGCGTCGGTGAAGGCCTTGGGGTCGTCGAAGTTCGCGAGGTGGCGGGCTCGGGGGATCAGTTCGATGCGGGCGTTCGGGTGGGCTCGGGCGAAGGCTTGTTCGCCGGAGCGGAAGACCGTGTCCTTCTCGCCGTTCAGGATGAGGACCGGGGCCGTCACATGGCGCATCGAGCCGGCGTCGTAGCGGCCCAGGACCTCGCCCCAGGCGGCCGGGAGGGTGTGGAAGGCGTAGCCGGAGCGGATGGTCGCCCCGACCACCTCGGGGGGATACGTGCGGCGCAGCAGCCGGTCGTTCCAGCGGGTCAGGCGGTCCGGCGGTAGGCGGGGGACGAGCCCGGCGATCCAGCGGTACGGCGTGGCCCACCGGCCGCGCGTCGAGGCGCTGGCCCCGGCGAGGACCAGACCTCGCAGTCGGGCGGGGTGGCGCCGGGCGAACTCCAGGGCGGCGTATCCGCCGAGCGAATGGCCGACGACCAGGGCAGGTCCGCCGTCCAGCGTGTCCACTGCCGAGGCGATGATCTCCGTCGCCGCGTCCAGGCTCCAGGGCTGGGCGGAGCGGGCACCGTGGCCCGGGAGGTCGATGGCGGTGGTGCGGAAGTCGGGCTGGAGCGCCGTGAGTTGCGGGCTCCACTGGCCCGCGCTGAAGCGGGTTCCGTGGACGAAGACGATGGGTGGTGTGTTCGTCGCGTCGGTCATGATCCCCCCAGATCCAGGCTCTGCTCGGACCGACCCTACCGGCGGGCCGGCCCCGGCGATGCGTACCGGTCGGGGCGTGGACGTCAGCTCCGGGCCGTGCGCACGGCCTGGACCGTCGTGGCGAGTTCGGGGTTGGCGCTCAGGGCGTTGAGGGACGAGGACAGTGCTTCGGCGTAGGTGGCGCGGGCGGCCTCGTAGCGGCGGCGTCCCTCGTCCGTGATCACGGCGTAGACGCCGCGCTTGTCGGACGGGCACAGGTCCTTGTACGCGAAGCCGGACTTCTCCAGGCGCCCCACCAGGCGGCTGACCGAGGACGGTTCCAGGCCCACCCGTTCGGCCAGGTCCTGCATGCGCAGCTCACCGTCCTCGGAGTGGTGCAGGTGTTCCAGGGAGCGGAACTCGGACAGGCCCACGCCGTTGGCGCGTTGCAGCGCCAGGGCCAGTTCCCGCTCCACCTGGGCGTGCAGCACGAGCATGCGGTTCCAGACGGCGTGGTCGGACGTGTGCGAGGGGGCGGTGGCCATGAATGCGTCCTCCCGAAGCGGTTGTTGACATCAGAGTACATGCTCATGCAAGCTTCTCGCGTCCCGGAGATCCAGTCACCGGATGCGTACGGGCTGTTTTTAGTTGTATGAGCATGCAATGACTTGATGCCGACACCGAACGAAAGGAACTCCCATGCAGTGGGTCCACCTCGCCGTCGCCGTGGTCTTCGAGATCGGCGTCGCCCTCGCGGCCGGCAAGGCCGAAGGCTTCACCAACCGGACCTGGACGACCGTGACCCTC
The DNA here is from genome assembly GCF_031844705.1 of Streptomyces sp. ITFR-16. Lineage (NCBI taxonomy): Bacteria > Bacillati > Actinomycetota > Actinomycetes > Kitasatosporales > Streptomycetaceae > Streptomyces > Streptomyces sp. ITFR-16. Next base: position 3,480,573 of record NZ_CP134609.1, on the reverse strand, counting down.
GTCAGCGGCGCCCTGGGCACGTACTTCCTCAGCAGGGCCCTGCTGACCTTCGACGTCGGCGTCGGCTACGCCCTGTGGACGTCCGTCTCTGGCGTCGGCATCACGCTGCTCGGCGCCACGCTCTTCGGGCAGCGCCTCGACTGGCGCAAGGCGCTGGGCATCCTCGCCATCATCGCCGGAGTCGTCGGACTGCAGCTCAGCGGCGCCGCCTGAGCCCCACGCCGCGCGCTCCCCCTCAGTGAGAACCCGTGATCCGGCTCCTTCGAAAGGAACTTCCCGCCATGTCCCCGACCAGCTCCTCCACCGCCAACTCCTGGCTCATGCTTCTTCTCGCCGGCCTCTTCGAGATCGGCTACGCGCTCTCCGTCGGCGGCAGCCACGGCTTCACCCGGCTGACGTGGTCCCTGGTCGCCGTCGTCTTCTTCCTGCTGACGCTGTGGGCCCTGAGCGTGGGCCTGCGCACCATCGACGTCGGTACCGGCTATGCCGTCTGGGCGGGCATCGGGGCGGCCGGAGCGGCCGCACTCGGCCCGGTCTTCTTCGAGGAGAGCCTCACCCCCGCCCAGGCGTCGTGGCTCGGCCTCATCATCGCGGGGGTCGTCTGGCTCAAGCTCGCCGACCGGACGCGGAGCGCCGACACGCGCTAGCGGGCGGAGGCGTGGACCCCGGGCCGAAGCCGGTCCGGGGTCCACGCGTACGCCCCGCCCACCCCCCACGCCTGGTGCATCGCGTCCGCGTACGCCGCCGCCAGGCGGTGTTCGCCCGTGGGGCCCGGGTGGGTCCCGTCGTAGGTGTCCGTGTGGATGTCGTAGTCCGTGGGGCGCGAGGCCAGCAGGACCGGGGAGGCGGGGTGGTCCAGGTCCGCGACGGCCTTGGCGAGGAGTTCGTTGAAGCGGGCGCACTCCGCGGCGAAGGGGGCGTCCGACTCGGCGCGTATGTTCGGGATGACCGGCAGGAGCACGCACCTGATGTGGGGGTTCGCCGTGCGGGCCGCGGTCAGGAAGGCGCGGGCGTTCGCCGCGGTCTGCCCGCTGTCCGTGTAGAAGCCGAGGTCTATCAGGCCCAGCGAGACCAGCAGGACGTCCGCGCGGTGCTCGGCGACCGTGTCCGCGATCACCGGGGCCATGTGCAGCCAGCCCTCGCCCCAGCCGGCCAGATGGCGGCGGGCGGGGGCCGGGAAGTCCTCGGCGGCGTACGCCTGCGAGACCGGGGTGCCCGTGATGGTGTCGTACAGCTCGGTGCGCGGGCCGACCAGCGCGAAAGCGCCGTCGAAGGACGCCGTCAGGTGCTGCCACATGCGGTAGCGCCATGTGAAGTCCCCGGCGCGTCCGATGGTCATGGAATCGCCGACGCACATGAAACGCATGGCGCCATCATGGCCGATCATGGCTCCGGCCTGCGACGTGACGATGGACACTTGTGCCATGCGTTCGTATCGACTGACCTCTCTCGGCGCCGCCGCGCTCCTCTCCTTCGCGGTGGCGGCGCCCGCCGCGGCCGACGAGGGCGGGGCCGACCGGAGCTTCACGATCGAGGACCCCCGGATCACCGAGTCCAGCGGCCTGGCCGCCAGCCGCGCCCACCCGGGGATCTACTGGACGCACAACGACAGCGACGACGGGCCCTACGTCTTCGCGGTCGACTCCCGGACCGGGAAGACCGTTGCGACGATCACCATGAAGGGCGTCGGCGAGCCCCGCGACGTCGAGGCGATCTCGCTCGGGCCCGACGGCGATCTGTACGTCGGTGACATCGGCGACAACCTGGACGGCAGCTGGGACCACGTCTGGATCTACCGCTTCCCGGAGCCGAAGGTGCTGCGGGACGCGACGGTCCGGGCCACGCAGTTCGACGTCAGGTACGCGGACGGCCCGCGCAATGCGGAAGCGCTGATGGTCCACCCGAAGACGGGCCGGGTCTACATCGCGTCGAAGAAGGAGGGCGGCGGCGGTCTGTACGAGGGCCCCGCGAAGCTCACGGCCGGCACGGACAACGTCTTCCGGCGCGTGGGCGAGGTGCCGTGGGTGACGGACGGGGCGTTCTCGCCCGACGGGAAGGAGCTGGTCCTGCGCTCCTACTTCAGCGCGCGCGGCTACGCCTTCGCCGACGGGCGGCTGGGCAAGGACTACCCGGTCGAGTCGCCCCTGCTGCGGCAGGCCGAGTCGGTGACGTACACGGCGGACGGCTCCGCCCTGATGTACGGCACCGAGGGGCCGCAGAGCGATGTGGTGCGGGTGGACCTGAAGAACGGGGGCGGGGACGGCGGCGGCGGTTCGGACCGGTCCGGCTCCGGGGGGAAGCAGTCGTCGTCCGGCGGCGGGGACGGTTCACCGGTCAAGGGCACCACGCTGACCGGCGTCGCGGTGCTCGCCGGCATCGGGCTGCTGTTCTTCCTGGGGCGCCGGCGCCGGCAGGGGTGAGCGGTCAGGCGCCGACCGGCCGGACCTCGTAGTGCAGGGTCCGGTCCCGCTTGATCCGGTGCGCCAGCGGGACGAGCACGCCGTGCATGACCGGGTACTTGTGCTTGATCAGCGACGCGGCATGCGCGCTCTCCGGGCCGTGCTCCGGCAGCAGCCGCACCCGCGCCCTGATCTCCGGCCCGGTGGGCTTCCCCCGGAGCGTGGAGGGCGCGAGCTCCACCTCGGGGAAGTTCCGCATCCGCTTGACCTTCCAGGCGGAGGAGTAGGTGCGGAAGTAGGCGTGATCGCCCTCGACCGCGAGGTTGACCGGTGTGCCCACGCCCGAGCCGTCGCGCTTGTGGCTGGTGAGCAGCACCGCGTACTGCTTCTCGAAGGGGACGAGCCCCGGGCTCGTGTTCATGACTCCATTGTCGCGCGGGCGGCCCCGCACGTAGGGTCGGGCGGCCATGGAGAACCGAACGATGCCGCACCCCGCCCCCTTTGCCACCGCCCGCCTGGACGTGCTGCCCCTGCGGGTGGCGTACGCGGACGAGATGGCGGCGGTCCTCGCCGACCCGGCCCTGCACGTCTTCACCGGCGGCGCCCCGGAGTCCGCCGACGGTCTGCGGGCGCGGTACGCGCGGCAGACCGCCGGATCGCCGGACCCGGCCGTGCTGTGGTGGAACTGGGTGCTCAGGGTCCGGGACGAGGACCGCCTCGCCGGCTACGTCCAGGCGACGGTGGACACGGCCGGGGCACGGGCGGAGATCGCCTGGGTGGTCGGGAGCGGGTGGCAGGGGCGCGGCTACGCCAAGGAGGCGGCGGTGGGCCTGGTCGCGCATCTGCGGGCCGGGGGCGCGGTCCGTACGGTCGTCGCCCACATCCACCCGGACCACACCGCCTCGGCGGCGGTGGCCGCCGCGGCGGGGCTGGTGCGGACGGGGGAGTGGGAGGACGGGGAGGAGCGGTGGGGGCTGGGCGGTCCGGTGGACGTCAGCTCCGGGGGCGGCCCGCGTTGATCAGCGCGGCGACGTCGAGGGTCACCTCGGCCCCGATCGAGTCGGGGAGCGGGGCCTCCTGGCCGGGGGCGTACACCTCGTGGCGGTCGTAGGCGCCGCCGAGGGGCTCCGTCAGGACATGGACCCGGCCGTGCTTGCGGTCGACGATGACGTAGACGGGGATCTTGGCCTCGGCGTACACGGCGACCTTGTGCCGCAGGTCGCTGTTGTAATTGCTGGAGGTGACCTCCAGGACCAGACGGAAGGCGGCCGGGTCGTAGCAGTTGTACTCGATCAGGTGCTCGTCGAAATCCGCGTCGACCAGGGCGAGGTCGGGGATCGCGTAGTCCTCGGGGCCGCTCGGCAGCCAGAGGCCGATGCCCTGGAGGACTCTCGACTCCGCGCCGTGAAGTCCCGCGGCGAGGAACGGGACCATGAGCGTGGTCAGCGCGTCCGCGTGCGGGCCGTCCGGGGGTGGGGCCACGGTGATGACGCCTCCGATGATCTCGACGCGATAGCCGGGATGCTGCTCGGCGAGCCGGGCGGCTGTGACGAGCAGGGGCTCCGGTCCATCGTCACAGGGGTGCTCGACTGCTGCTGCAGACATTGAGGGCCTCCTGGCATGGCTGGTGTCGAGACCATCATCGTAGAGCGGGACGACCCGAGATCGTGTTTCTGGCATATGCCACTCGGCCGAGTGAAGCAGAAACGGCCCCGCACGCCGTGAGGTGTGCGGGGCCGTTCCGGAGCGGAGGCGTTACAGCTTCTCGATCACGTAGTCGATGCACGCCGTCAGGGCCTGGACGTCCGACGGGTCGATCGCCGGGAACATCGCCACGCGGAGCTGGTTGCGGCCCAGCTTGCGGTACGGCTCCGTGTCGACGATGCCGTTGGCGCGGAGCACCTTGGCGACGGCGGCGGCGTCGATCTCGTCCGCGAAGTCGATCGTGCCGATGACCTGCGAGCGCTTGGCCGGGTCGGTGACGAACGGGGTCGCGTACTTGGACTCCTCGGCCCAGCCGTAGAGGTGGCCGGCGGAGGCGGCCGTGCGGCCGGTGGTGAAGTCCAGGCCGCCCTGGGTGTTCATCCAGGTCAGCTGCTCGTTCAGCAGAAAGAGCGTGGCGAGCGCCGGGGTGTTGTACGTCTGGTTCTTCAGGGAGTTGTCGATCGCCGTGGGCAGCGAGAAGAACTCCGGGATGTGCCGGCCGGAGGCGTGGACGCGGGCCGCGCGCTCCAGGGCCGCCGGGGAGAAGACGCCGATCCACAGGCCGCCGTCGGAGGCGAAGGACTTCTGCGGAGCGAAGTAGTAGACGTCCGTCTCGGCGATGTCGACCGGGAGGCCGCCCGCGCCGGAGGTGGCGTCCACCAGGACGAGGGAGCCCTCGTCGGCGCCCGCGACGCGCTTGACGGGCGCGGCGACACCGGTGGAGGTCTCGTTGTGCGTGAAGGCGTACACGTCGACGCCCGCCTCGGCCTCGGGGTCCGGGTGGGTGCCCGGGTCGGAGGCGATGACGGTCGGGTCGGCCAGCCACGGGGCGAGCTTGGCGGCCTTCGCGAACTTCGACGAGAACTCACCGAAGTTCAGGTGCTGGGACTTCGACTCGATCAGACCGTGCGTCGCGATGTCCCAGAAGGCGGTGGAGCCGCCGTTGCCGAGGATCACCTCGTAGCCCTCGGGGAGGGAGAAGAGGTCGCGTACGCCGTCACGTACCGCGCCGACCAGGTTCTTCACCGGGGCCTGGCGATGGGACGTGCCGAGGAGAGACGTGCCGGTGGCGGCCAGCGCGTCGAGCGCCTCCGTCCGCACCTTGGAAGGACCGGCGCCGAAGCGTCCGTCGGCGGGCTTGATGTCAGCGGGAATCTGGATGTCGGCCACGAGTCGGAGCGTAGCCGCTCGGTGTGGCGGCTACGCATCCTGTCCGTCGGATGAGACAGGAATTCCGATGCGTGGGCGTGGGAGGAACGTCCGTACGGGCCGGGATCAGCCCAGCGTGACCGGGAGTTCGTACAGGTCGTTCTGGGTCACGATCGGCTTGTTGCGCAGCTCGTCCGCCGGGACGGCCAGGGCCAGGCCGGGGAAGCGCTCGTACAGCGCGGGCAGGGCCACGGCCGCCTCCAGACGGGACAGCGCGGCCCCCGGGCACACATGCGGGCCGTGGCCGAAGGAGATGTGCCGGTTGGGGGAGCGGGTGGCGTCGAACTCCGTCGCCGTCGGCCCCCACTGCCCCTCGTCCCGGCCGATGGCCGCGAACGAGATCATGACGCCCTCGCCCTTCGGCAGGATCCGGTCACCGACCTCGATGTCCTCGGTGGCGAACCGGATCAGGATGTGCGAGGTGGGCGCCGACCAGCGCAGCGTCTCCTCGATCACCGAGTCCCAGCCCACCTCGCCCGCCAGCACCGCGCGGCGCTGCTCGGGGTGGCGCTGGAGCGCCACGACGGCATTCACGATGAGGCTGATCGTCGTCTCGTGCCCGGCCGCGATGATCAGCTTCAGGGTGTTGAGGATCTCCTCGTCGGTGAGGTGGTCGCCGTCCTCGGAGGCCACGAGCAGCGCCCCGGTCAGGTCGTCGGCCGGGGACTCCTTCTTCTCGTCGAGGATCCGCGAGAACAGGGCGTGGATGTCCGCCATCATCCGCGGCACCTCGGCGCGGGGCGTCATGTTGGAGAAGAACTTGTCGAACAGTTCCTTCATCCGGGGCAGGTCGGCCGAGTCGATGCCCATCAGCTCGCTGATGACGTTCATCGGCAGCGGGTAGGCGAACTCCGCCTTCAGATCCACCGTTTCGCCCGCCGGGCGCTCCGCCAGCCGGTCCAGCAGCACCTTCGTACGCGCCTCGATGCCGGCGCGCAGCCGCTCCACCCGGCGCACGGTGAGCGCCTGGGCGACCAGCCCGCGCAGCCTGCGGTGCTCGGCGCCGTCGGCGGTGAGCATGGTGCGGCCCGGGTTGACCAGGCCGATCAGCGGCCAGTCGAGCGGGATCTCGCCGCGCTGCCAGGCACCCCAGACGTTGATGTCCTTGACCAGGCGGCTGTCGGTGAGCAGCGCCTTCGCCTCGGCGTAGTGGGTGACGGCGTGGACGGGCACCCCGCCCGGCAGCTCGACCCGGGCGAGCGGGCCCGCCGCGTGCAGCCGCGCGCTCTCGCCCGCGAGATCGCCGACGAGCGGGTCCAGGACGATGCGGTCCCGTCCGTCCGTGCCGGTCGGTTCGGTCGTGGTCGCGGTCATCTCTGGCCTCCAAGAGCGGGGGTGGGCGTGAAGCGCACCGGCAGGTCGGTCAGGCCCCGCAGCCAGGGCGAGGGGCGGCGGGTCAGCCGGTCGGCGGGGACGGCGAGGTCTACGTCGGGCAGCCGGTCGAGGATGACCTCGATGGCCGTACGGGCGATGACCTCGGCGATCTCCTGGGCCGGGAAGGGGCAGCGGTGCTCGCCGTGGCTGAAGGAGAAGAAGGCGTTGTTGCCGCCGGTGAGCGTGGAGCCGTCGGTACGGACCTGGGGGTCGGAGTTGGCGCCCGCCAGGCTGAGGACCAGCAGATCACCGGCCTTGATGTGCCGGCCGCCGAGGTGGGTGTCCCGCGAGGCCCAGCGCCCGGCGATGTTCTGGGACGGGGTGTCCTCCCAGAGCACCTCGTTCATCGCCTCGCCGACGCTGTGCCGGCCGCCGGTGAGCGAGGCGGCGAACCGGTCGTCGGTGAGCATCAGCCGCAGCGAGTTGCCGATCCAGTCGGAGGTCGGCTGGTGCCCGGCGGCCATCATCACCATCAGGTCCCGGGCGACGTCCTCGTCGGTGAAGCCGCCGGTGTTGGCGAGCATCCGGGTGGCCACGTCGTCGCCCGGCTCCTCCCGCCGCTCGGCCAGCAGCCGGTACATGGAGGTGGCGATGTGCCGCTGGCCCGCCAGCGCGGTGGGCCCGCCGTTGATCATGTCGTTCATCGCGGTGACGAGGGCGGGGCCCCGGTCGTCGGAGAAGCCGTACAGCTTCGCCAGTACGCGCACGGGCAGCAGCATCGCGTACGCGGCGACGAGGTCCGTGGTGCCGGCCGAGCAGAACCCGTCGACGAGCTCGTCCGCGAACGCCTCGGTGCTCTTCTTGAGGTCGAAAGGGTTCGCCGCCTCCAGCGCCTCGCAGATCATCGCGGCGCGGAGGCTGTGGCGCTCCCCGACCGTGTAGAGGATGGAGGGCTGGGTCCTGCTGATCATCGGCATCAGCGGCCAGTCCTCGGGGATCTCGGACCACTGGTTCCACAGCTTCGAGTCGCGGCTGAAGAGCACGGGGTCCCCGGTGACCTGGTGCAGTTCCCGGTAGCCGAGGACGAGCCAGGCGGGGATGTCGCCGGGCAGCACGATCGGCGCGACCGCGCCGTGGTCGCGCCGGATCTCCCGGTACAGCCGGGCCGGTTCGGTCTGGAACCGCGGGCCGGACAGGGGTACGGCACCGGCCGCGTGGGGGCACTGGGTCACGGGGTGGGCTCCGAGGTCAGGGCGGCGAGGGCGGGGTCGCCGTCGGGGGAGTCCCCGGCGTCCCCGGCCGCGCTCCCGGCCCGCGCGGCGGACAGCTGGTGCAGGTGCTCCACCAGCGTGATCAGCACGTACTTGCTGGAGGAGCGGTCCCGCGCGTCGCACTCCACGAGCGGGACGTCCGGGGAGATGTCGAGCGCCTCCCGGATCTGCTGCTCGGTGTGGAGCGGGCCGCCGAAGTCGTTGCACGCCACGATGAACGGCGTGCCGTGGTGCTCCAGCCGGTCGATGGCGTACCAGGAGTCGGCCAGGCGCCGGGTGTCGACGAGGACGACGGCGCCCAGGGTCCCGGAGAACAGCCGGTCCCACAGGAACCAGAAGCGCTCCTGGCCGGGCGCGCCGAACAGGTACAGCACCGAGCGTTCGTCGAGGGTGATCCGGCCGAAGTCGAAGGCGACGGTGGTGGACGTCTTCGACTGCACACCGTCGAGGTGGTCGACCGCCTCGCCCGCACGGGTCATCGTCTCCTCCGTGTTGAGCGGACGGATCTCGCTCACGGATCGGACCATGGTGGTCTTGCCGACCCCGAAGCCGCCGACGACGACTATCTTCAGTCCGTTGTCGGCCGTGGCCTGCAGGGCGGCACGGTCAGAGGTTGCGGAGTCCAACGAGCACCTGTTCCAGGATGTCGGGGTCGGGGAGCCGGTCCGCGACGCGGGCGGTGCGCGGATGGCGGGCGCTGATCCGGCCGGTGTCGAGCAGGTCGCACAGCAGGATGCGCACGATGCTGACGGGCAGGTCCAGGCTCGCGGCGATCTCGACGACCGCCGTGGGCCGTACGCACATCCGCAGGATCGTCACGTGCTCCGACTGCATGCCGGGGGACGGCTCGCACTCGGAGACGACCAGCGTGACCAGGTCGAAGGCGGCCGAGTCGGAGCGGCTGCGGCCACCGGTGAGGGTGTACAGCCGGTCCGGGCCGTCGTCCCTGCCCGGGCGGGCGCGGGGGGTCATACGGCGGCTTTCCCGGCGGGCCCGGTGGCCCCGGCCGGTGCGGCGGGCTCCCTCGGCGGGGCCACCAGGTGCTCGCCGAGCTGCTCGACGAGCTCGCTCATGTTGTGCCCGACGAGGCCGACGTCGGCGCTCTCGGAGGCCACGACCGCGAGATGGGCGCCGGCGCCCGCCTCCACGATGAACAGCACACCGCCGTAGAACTCGGCCATGGCCGACCGTACGCCGCCGTTGCCGTTGCCGAACTCCACGGACGCGCCGTGCGAGAGGCTCTGGATGCCGGCGGAGATCGCGGCCAGCTGGTCGGCCTGGTCGACGGACAGCTCGGGCGTACGGCACAGCTTGAGGCCGTCCCTGGACAGCACGAGGGCGTGGCGGGTGCCGGGGGTCCGTTCGAGGAGCCCCTCCAGCAGCCAGTTGAGCTTCTCGTCGGTGGTCGCGGTCATTGGGTGTTGCCTTCCGGGTGCGGGGAGTTGGGCCGTACGGCCTGGCGGAAGCTGCTGAAGCGGGCGGCCCGGTCCTTGGCGTCGGACGCCGGGGGCGTGGCGGCGGCGTCCGGGGTGCCGGGGTCGGCCGCCGCCCGCGCGCGGGACTCGGCCGCGGCCAGGGTGCGCCCGCGGGAGCGCTTGGGCAGGCCGCTCTCCCCGAACCGGGGGAGGTTGCCGGTGGTCTCGGACGCGGAGTCGGAGCGCAGGGGCTCCGGCTCCTGGGGGCGCGGTGCGGCGGGGGAGGCGTGCCGCTCCGCGCCGGACGCGTGCACCGGCTCGGGCTCGGCCGGGGCGGTGGCGGCGGGCGCGGCGGTGGCGGCAGGTTCGGCCGCGGGGGCCTGGGCCGCGGCTGCCGGGGTCCGGGTGATGATCTCCTGCGGGAGCATCATCAGCGCGCCGGTGCCGCCGCGCGCCGAGGGCCGGAAGGAGACGGTCAGTCCGTGCTTGCGGGCGAGCCGGCCGACGACGGCGAGGCCGAGCCGGGTGCCGGAGAGGCCCGCGAGGTCCTGGTCGTCGGCGGAGACGGCGCGCTCGGCCCGGCGCAGCTGCACCTCGCTCATCACCAGTCCGCTGTCCTCGACGGTGAGCACGATGCCGGCCGGCACCTCCTCCACGTACACATGGACCTCGGCCGTGGGCGGGGAGAAGTTCGCCGCGTTGTCGAGGAGTTCGGCCAGGGCGTGCATGACGCCCTCGGCGGCGTGGCCGGCGACGGCGACATCGCTGGTCGAGTGGATCCGGACGCGCTGGTAGCCGCTGATCCGGCCCATCGCGCCGCGCAGGATGGACTCCATGACGATCGGCTTCGCCCAGCGGCGGCCGGAGCGCGCCCCGGTCAGCACGGCGACGGAGTCGGCCAGCCGGCCCGCCTGGGCGGTGCGGTGGTCCAGGTGGAGCAGATCGCCGAGGATGTCCTCGCCGGAGTGCCGGTGCTCCATGTCGCGCAGGTCCGCGAGCATGCTCGTGGCCAGGGCCTGCATCCGGCCGGCGGCGTTGGCGCAGGAGGCGATCGCGGCGGATCGTTCCTGCTCACTGCGGGCGACACGGGCCCTGAGCTTGGCGTTCTCGGCGGTGAGGCGTTCGGCGGTCCGCTCGGACTCCGCGGTGATCCTGGCCGAGTCGGCGGCGGCCGCCGCCTTGACCCGGGCGTTCTCGGCGGTGAACCGCTGGGCCTCGGCGGCCGAGGCCGACACCATCCGCGAGATCTCCGAGGTGAACCGGGCGCTCTCGGCGGCGTTCCGTTCCCGTACCGCGCGCAGGGTGGCGCGGGTGTGGACGGCGACCGCGACGGCGGCGGCGAACAGCACGGCGGCGGCGCCCGTCCCCCAGCCCACCGCGGTCCGGGAGGAGTCGGGGGCGACGAGGGTCGCCCACGCGCACAGGGATCCGGTGAGGGCCACCGTGACCAGCAGGGCCAGTGCGGTCGGCCGGGTTGAGGGGCGCAATCGGAGTCCTTGGGGGCGGACGGTGACGGACAGGGACGGTTCGGTGCTGCTGGTGGGGCGAGGGGCAAAATGCGACAAGTGGAACAGATAATTCCCAGACAAGTCCTGGTCACTATATGAGAATTGACGGCCCGTTTGGGAAGAGCTTCTGGTGCTCTTCGGTGCGTTCGTGTTCGTGAATCCGACTGATTCCGACGTAATAGCGCATTCGGTGGAATCGTGGGCCGCCCGGCGACCATGGACCCCCGCCCACGGCATCCTGGCCCGATGGCATCCACCGATTCGATCACCGCGCTCGCCCGTGAACTGCGGTCGGCCGTACGCGGCGAGGTCGCGTTCGACGCCGCGGCACGGGCGCTGACGACGATGGACGCGTCCAACTACCGGCGGGTGCCGCTCGGAGTCGTCGCCCCGCGCGACGCCGAGGACATCGCCGCCGCGCTCGCGGTCTGCCGTGAGCACCGCGTGCCCGTCGTGCCGCGCGGCGGCGGCACCTCCATCGCCGGGCAGGCCACCGGCACGGGCGTCGTCCTCGACCTCACCCGCCATCTGCGCGCGATCGTCGGCCTGGACCCGGCCGCGCGAACGGCCGTGGTGCAGCCGGGCGTTGTCCTGGACGACCTGCGGGCCGCCGCCGCCCCGCACGGGCTGACCTTCGGCCCGGACCCCTCCACGCACAGCCGCTGCACCCTCGGCGGCATGATCGGCAACAACTCCTGCGGCGCGCACTCCGTCGCCTGGGGCACCACCGCCGACAACGTCCACGCCCTGACCGTCGCCCGCTACGGCGGCGACACCCTGCGCCTGGAACGCGGCGCCGAGGGCCCCGCCGGAGTCCGCCAACTCGTCGACGCCCACCTGGCCCTGCTGCGCACCGGCTTCCCCGAACTCCCGCGCCGCATCTCCGGATACGCGCTGGACGCCCTGCTGCCCGAGCGCGGCCCCGACCCGGCCCGTGCGTTCTGCGGCAGCGAGGGCACCCTCGGCGTGGTCACCGAGGCGACGCTCCGGCTGGTCGAGGCGCCCGCCGCCCGTGCCCTGGCCGTCCTCGGTTACGCCGACGAGTCGGCGGCGGCCGAGGCGGCCCCCGGCCTCCTCCCGTACCACCCGCTCACCGTCGAGGGCATGGCCGCCGACCTCGTACGCGAACCGGCCGGGCTGCCGCGCGGCGGTGCCTGGCTCTTCGCCGAGACCGGCGGCGCCACCCCGGCCGAGGCACGGGCCCACGCGGAACGGCTGGTGCGCGCCGCGTCCGGGGACACCGTGGACGCGGCCGTCGTCACCGATCCGGCCGGGCAGCGGGCGCTGTGGCGCATCCGCGAGGACGCGGCGGGAACGGCCACCCGGATGCCGGAGGGAAGCGAGGCGTGGCCCGGCTGGGAGGACTGCGCGGTGCCGCCCGCCCGGCTCGGCGGCTACCTCCGCGACTTCCGCGCGCTGCTCGCCCAGCACGGTTTGCACGGCACCCCGTACGGGCACTTCGGCGACGGCTGCATCCACGTCCGGATCGACTTCGACCTGCTGACCGGCGAGGGCGTGGCCCGCTTCCGCCGCTTCTCCGAGGACCTCGCCTCGCTCGTCGTCGCCCACGGCGGATCGCTCTCGGGCGAGCACGGCGACGGACAGGCGCGCGCCGAGCTGCTGCCCCGGATGTACGGGGACGAACTCGTCGCGCTCTTCGGCCGGTTCAAGGACCTGTGGGACCCGGACGGCGGCATGAACCCGGGCATCCTCGCCCGCCCGGCCCGCCTCGACGAGAACCTCCGCTTCGACGTGCTGCCGCGCGAGCCCGTCGATGTCGCCTTCGGCTACCCGCAGGACGGCGGCGACTTCTCGGCGGCGGTGCGCCGGTGCGTCGGGGTCGCCAAGTGCCGTACGACGGTGGCGCAGGGCCCGGCCGTGATGTGCCCCTCCTTCCGCGCGACCGGCGAGGAGGCCCACTCCACGCGCGGCCGTGCCCGGCTGCTGCACGAGATGCTGGCCGGCGAGGCGGGCGGCACGGTCACCGACGGCTGGCGCTCCACGGAGGTACGCGACGCGCTCGACCTGTGCCTGTCCTGCAAGGGCTGCCGCAGCGACTGCCCGGTGGGCGTCGACATGGCCACGTACAAGGCGGAGTTCCTGCACCACCACTACCGCCGCCGGCTGCGTCCGGCCGCCCACTACTCGATGGGGCGGCTGCCCCGCTGGCTGCGCCTCGCGGCCCCGTTCGCGGGCCCGCTGAACGCCCTGGCCCGGGTGCGGCCGTTCGCCGCGCTCGCCAAGCGGCTGGCGGGCATCGCGCCGGAGCGCGGGATTCCGCTCCTGGCGCGGGAGACGTTCACCCGGTGGCTGAACCGGCGCTGGGGCAAGGGCACGTTCCTCTTCTCCGGCGACCGGGTGGCCCTGGTCTGGCCCGACACCTTCACCGACCACCTCTCGCCCGAGGTGGGCCGGGCTGCGGTCCGGGTCCTGGAGGCGGCGGGCCGCCACGCGATCCCCGCCGGGCGCGGGGTGTGCTGCGGTCTGACGTACGTCTCCACGGGCCAGCTGGACAAGGCCCGCACGGTGATGCGCCGCACCCTGGACCGGCTCGGCGGGGTGCTCGGCGACCCCGTGGTCGTCCTCGAACCGAGCTGCGCGGCGACCCTGCGCACGGACCTCCCGGAACTCCTGCCCGACGACCCCCGGGCGGCCCGGCTCGCCTCGTCCGTCCACACCCTGGCCCAGTACCTGGAGACGTACGCCCCCGACTGGCAGCCCCCGCACCTCGCCCGCCCGGTCACCGGCCAGACCCACTGCCACCAGCACGCGGTCCTCGGCGACGCGGCCGAGCGCCGGCTGCGCGAACGGGCGGGCCTGACCGGCGATCTGGTCGGCGGCTGCTGCGGCCTGGCCGGCAACTTCGGCTTCGAGCGCGGCCACTGGGACGTCTCCGCGGCCTGCGCCGAGGACGCCCTGCTGCCGGCCGTCCGGGAAGCGGCCCCCGGCACGGAGATCCTGGCCGACGGCTTCTCCTGCCGGACCCAGCTGGCGCAGCTCGGCGGCGTACGGGCCAGACACCTGGCGGAGGCACTGGCGGACGGCCTGCCCCCGGACCCCCGTCCGGCCGTCTCCCCCGAACTGCGGCCGGGGGAGACGCCCTAGGCCGTGCTCAGGCGCGGGCGGCCTTCAGGACGGCTGCCACCAGGCGGGTGTTCTCCGGGGCCGCGCCGCCGGGGAAGGCGAAGCGGCGGCGGGTGTAGCCGTACGCGATCCCGCTCGCCGGGTCCGCGAACGCCTGTGAGCCCGCAGCGCCGCAGTGGCCGTACGCGTCCTCGCCGAGGGACGGGTAGGCCATCTGCGGGCGCTCGAAGCCGAGGCCGAAGTGGTCGGTCTCCAGGGTCACCCGGTCCGTGCCCGTCAGGCCGGGGCGGGCGAACTCGGCCCGGATCTCCGGCTTCAGGAGCGCCGGCCGGCCCGCGAAGTCCGAGAAGGTGGCCGCGTACATCCCGGCCAGTGCGCGCGCCGAGCCGACCCCTCCCGCCGACGCCTGGCCGGCGGCCCGTACGGACGGTTCGTTGATCCAGGCGATCGTGTCGACCGGGGCGTTGAAGGCGATGGCCGGCGGGCTCGTCGGGTCCTTCGGGCGCGCGGCCAGCTCCGCCGCCTGCTCGGGCGTCGGGTTCATGGGCCGGATCGGGAGGTAGCGCGGCTCCAGCTCCGCCGGCTGGCCGAGATAGAGGTCCAGGCCGTACGGGGCGCGGACGCGCTCCTCGAACAGCTCCTGGATCGAGCGCCCGGTGGCCCGCCGCACCACTTCACCGGTCAGCGCGCCGATCGTCAGCGCGTGGTAGCCGTAGGCCGTGCCCGGCTCCCAGAACGGCGCCCGCTCCGCCAGGCGGGCGGCGATCCCCCGGTCGTCGGCCAGTTCCTCGGGGGTGAAGCCGCCCTCGATGCCGATCAGTCCGGCACGGTGGCCCAGCAGCTCCCGCAGGGTCAGCCGGTCCTTGCCCTCGGCGGCGAACTCCGGCCAGTACGAGGCGACCGTGCGGTCCAGATCGAGGGTGCCGTCCTGCACCAGAGGGCGACGACGAGGTGGGCCGCGCCCTTGGTGGAGGAGAAGACGGCGGGCAGCGAGTCGCCGTCGACCCCCTCACCGGCCCAGAGATCGACGACCTGCCGGCCGTCGCGGTGGACTGCCAGCTGCGCGCCCGGTTCATTGGGCTCATCGGCCAGTACGGCGGCGAACTCCTCCCGTACTCCCTCGTATCCGGCGGCCACGGTTCCGTGCACGGTGATGTCGTCCGGCATGGTTCCCCCAGGTGGTGTGTGCGGTGTACGTCCTTGCCCACTGGACCCCAACTGCGCCTCCGCATCGGGAAATTCCCTCGGTCCCGACCCCCGTCCCGACCTCGGTCCGGACTTCAGTCCCCGGCCTCTCGCGCGACGATCTCGCGGGCCAGCGCGGCCAGGTCCGCGAGCGCCGGATGGCCGGGCGCGTCGCGGCGGGCGAGGAGTACGGGGACGGCCGGGGCGTCGGTGAGCGGGCGGTAGACGACCCCGGCGTGCGGGTGCATGGCGGCGGTGGACGCGGTCGAGACGCCCGCGCCCCGGCCCGCCGCGATGGCGGTCAGCCAGTCGTCGGTGTTGGCCACGGTCAGGGTGGCGGCGGGCCGGGCGGACGGCGGCCAGAGACCGGGCGTGGTGGTGCCGGAGACGGTGTTCAGGACCACGCTGCCGGTGGCGAGATCGGCGAGCCGGAGTTCCGCGCGCGCGGCGAGCGGGCTGTCCGCCGCCACGGCCGCGACCCGCTCCTCCTCGTACAGCACCTCGGTCACCAGGCCGGGCACCTCGACCGGGCCGCGCAGCACGGCCGCGTCGACCTCGCCCCGGGTCAGCCCGGCGGTGCGGTCGTCGATCCGCAGCAGTTCCAGCGGGGTCCCCGGATACCGCTCCTGCCAGGTCCGCAGCAACGGCGTGGTGTACCGGCCGAACGCGGACCAGGCGTGCCCCAGCCGCAGCGGCCACCGGCCGGGCCCGCCGGAGCCGAGCGCCTCGTCGAACGCGGCGACCGCGGCGGCGGCCTTGTCGCGGAAGGCGACGCCCTCGGCGGTGAGGGCGAGGTGGTGGGTGGAGCGGTCGACGAGCCGCAGGCCGAGGTGCTGTTCCAGCGCGGCCAGGGTCCGGGAGACGGCGGGCTGGGTGAGCCGGAGGCGGGCGGCGGCCCGGGTGACGCTCGACTCGTCCGCCACGGCGAGGAAGGCGCGCAGATGGCGGACCTCGATCCGGCCCGTACCCCTGCCCCGTTCCCCCGCCTGTCCCGCATCCTGTCCGGCGCTCATGCGCGGGAAGCATAACGGGAGCCCAATCGGCATTTCACGCGCCGCGCGCGGGTCCCTACGGTAAAGAGATGTGCTGCGGAAGGTGAGTGCAGTATCTTCGCAGTGGCAGTGCATTGTGTTGCACTGCCACTCTCCAGGAATTCAGCAGCCGCTCAGCAGGAACTCAGAAGGACAGGCCCCGGGTGAACGACCAGAGCACCGCCGCAGAACCGGCCGCAGCCGCCGTCGCCGTGCCGGAGGCGGTCGCGGCCCCGGCGCTCGGCGACCCGGGCGGCCGACGCGGCCCGGCCGGCGCACGCAGGGCGGCGCTCGTCCCGGTCGCGCTGGTCGTCGCCGGCGGGCTCTCCGTCCAGTTCGGCGCGGCCATCGCCGTCCTGCTGATGCCCAGGGCCGGCGCGCTCGGCGTCGTCACGCTGCGTCTGGCCGCCGCCGCCCTCGTCCTGCTCGTCGTCTGCCGCCCCGCACTGCGCGGCCACTCGCGCGCCGACTGGGGCACCGTGCTGGCCTTCGGCGTCGCGATGGGCGCCATGAACACGCTCTTCTACCAGGCCGCCGACCGCATCCCGCTCGGCGCCGCCGTCACCCTGGAGGTGCTGGGCCCGCTCGCCCTCTCGGTGATCGCCTCGCGCCGCCTGGTCAACGTCGTCTGGGCGGCCCTCGCACTCGGCGGCGTCATCCTGCTGAGCGGCGGCGGCTTCGACCGGCTCGACCCGGCCGGCGCCGCCTACGCCCTGGGCGCGGGCGCCATGTGGGCGGCGTACATCGTCTTCAGTGCCCGCACCGGCCGGCGCTTCCCGCAGGCCGACGGGCTGGCCCTCGCCATGGTGGTGGCGGCCCTCCTCTCGCTGCCGCTCGGCCTCATGGAGGCGGGCTCCGAGCTCCTGGTCCCGACCACCCTCGGGCTCGGCGCCGCCGTGGCGCTGCTCAGCTCCGTCCTCCCGTACACCCTCGAACTCATGGCGCTGCGCCGGCTGCCCGCGCCCACCTTCGCGATCCTGATGAGCCTGGAACCCGCCATCGCCGCCATGGCCGGGTTCCTCATCCTCGACCAGGCGCTCTCCACGACGGACGCCCTCGCCATCGCGCTGGTCATCGGGGCGAGCATGGGCGCGGTACGCAGCCAGGTGCGGGGCGCCCGGAAGCGGTGAGGCACGGGGTGCGCCGGACGGGACCGTTCCGCTGCGCGCCCCCAGGGCCTGTCTTCAGACTCCCCTCTGCCGCGCGACGCCTGGCACGCACTCTCGCTGCACCGGCCGAGATCCCTAGTACGTCCAGTACGAGGGATCGCGGCCGGCACACCGAGAGCACGCACCATGCGCCGCGCGGCCGCCCTCCGGGCGACGAGGGGAGTTTGAAGACAGGCCCTGGGCTGGTCGCGAGACCAGGGAGGCCGCCATGCCGGAACGCGACGATCTGCTCGCGCTCGTGACCGATCAGCGCACCAACTTCCTCTTCACCGTCGAGGGGCTCGACGACACCGGGGCCCGTGCCCGCACCACGGTCAGCGAGCTGACGCTCGGCGGACTCCTGAAGCACCTCGGGCTCGTCCAGCGCGGCTGGCTCGCCGTCGTCGACGGCACCGCCCCGGCCGCGATCGGCTGGGAGGACCTCGACCCCGACGGCAACCGCATGACCGGGGCCGAGACCGTGTCCGGACTGCTGGAGGCCTTCCGCGCGGCGGCGGCCGACTTCGACCGTACGGTGCGCGAGGAGGCCGACCTCGACCGCGAGGTCACGCTGCCGGTGTACCCCTGGTCGCCCCCGGAGCCGGTCGTGTGGACCGTCCGCCACGTGCTGTGGCACATCTTCCGGGAGATCGCCCACCACAGCGGCCACGCCGACATCATCCGCGAGGCGCTGGACGGCGCCAGCACCACGGCGAAGATGAAGGCGGCGGCCGAGGGGCAGTAGACCCCGCGGGCCCGCGCGTGCGGCATGCGGCGGCAAAAATCATGCAAGCATGCTTGATTGTTTTCCGCTCCGCTGGCAGGCTCCCGGACACACCGCCACGCCCCGAGGGGAGCGCACCGTGTCCGATGCCTCAGCCGTACTCGACGACCTGCGCAGCGAGAGCGAGGAACTCGACCTGCTCGTCGCCGGATCGAGCGCCGGGCAGTGGGCGGGACCGACCCCCGCCGCGGGCTGGACCGTCGCCCACCAGATCGCCCATCTGAGCTGGACCGACGAGGTCGCCCTGATCTCCGTCACCGAGCCGGACCGCTTCGGCGACGAGGTCGCGCGGGCGATGAAGGACCCCGAGGGCTTCGTCGACCGGGCCGCCGACGAGGTCGTCGCCGCGTATCCGCCGGACGCCCTGCTCGTCCGCTGGCGCGAGGGCCGCGCCCGCCTCCAGGACGCCCTGCGGGCGGCCCCCGCCGGCACCAGGTTCCCCTGGTACGGCCCGCCGATGAGCATCGCCTCCATGGCGACCGGGCGGCTCATGGAGACCTGGGCGCACGGCCAGGACATCGCCGACGCCCTCGGGGTCACCCGCACCCCCACCGCCCGGCTGCGGCACGTCGCGCGGATCGGGGTCCGGGCCCGCGACTACGCCTTCCTCGTCCGGGGCATCCCGGCCCCCGGCGAGGAGTTCCGGGTGGAACTGACCGCCCCGGACGGCGAGTTGATCGCGTACGGCCCCGAGGGCGCCGCCCAGCGCGTCACCGGGCCGCTGCACGACTTCTGCCTGCTCGTCACCCAGCGCGCCCACCGCGACGACCTCGCGGTCCGGGCCGAGGGAGCCGACGCCGACACCTGGCTGGGCATCGCGCAGGCCTTCGCCGGACCCGCCGGGCCGGGGCGGCCCCCGAAGGCGGACCGATGACCGCGCCGCTCAGGATCGGCAACGCCTCCGGGTTCTACGGCGACCGCTTCGACGCCGTGCGCGAGATGCTCACCGGCGGCCCCCTCGACGTCCTCACCGGCGACTACCTCGCCGAACTGACCATGCTCATCCTCGGCCGCAGCCGCCTCAAGGACCCGTCGCGCGGCTATGCCACCACCTTCCTGCGCCAGTTGGAGGAGGGCCTCGGCCTCGCCCGGGAGCGCGGGGTGCGGATCGTCGCCAACGCGGGCGGGCTCAACCCGGCCGGACTGGCCGACGCGGTCAGGGAACTGGCCGGCAGGGTCGGCGTGCCGGTGCGCGTCGCCCATGTCGAGGGCGACAGCCTCCCCGTGCCCGACGGCTGCCTCACCGCCAACGCCTACCTCGGGGGCGCCGGGATCGCCGCCTGCCTGCGGGAGGGCGCCGATGTCGTCGTCACGGGCCGGGTCACCGACGCGGCCCTCGTCACCGGCCCCGCCGCCGCCCACTTCGGCTGGGGACCCGACGACCTGGACGCGCTGGCCGGAGCGGTCGTCGCGGGGCACGTCCTGGAGTGCGGCACGCAGGCCACCGGCGGGAACTACGCCTTCTTCGGCGGCCACGACCTGCGCCGCCCCGGCTTCCCCGTCGCCGAGATCCACGCCGACGGCACCTCGGTCATCACCAAGCACGACGGCACCGGCGGCGTCGTCGATCTCGGCACCGTCACCGCCCAACTGCTGTACGAGACCGGCGGCGCCCGGTACGCGGGACCCGACGTCACCGCCCGGCTCGACACCGTACGGCTGTCCGCCGACGGGCCCGACCGGGTCCGGATCTCCGGGGTGCGGGGCGAGGCCCCGCCGCCCACCCTCAAGGCCGGGCTCACCCGGCTCGGCGGCTGGCGCAACGAGGTCGTCTTCGTGCTCACCGGACTCGGCATCGAGGCCAAGGCCCAACTGGTGCGCGACCAGATCGCGGACGCGTTCGCCCGCGCCGGACGGCGGCCGCAGGACGTGCGGTGGGAGCTGGCCCGCACCGACCGGGCCGACGCGGCGACCGAGGAGACCGCGAGCGCCCTGCTCCGGCTCGTCGTCCGCGACCCGGAGCCGGATGCGGTCGGGCGCGCGCTCTCCGGCGCCGCGATCGAGCTGGCCCTCGGCAGCTATCCCGGCTTCCATGTCACCGCCCCGCCCGGAAAGGGCGCGCCCTACGGGGTGTTCGAGGCCCGGTACGTACCGGCCGGGGACGTGACGCACGTGGCCGTGCTGCCCGACGGGCGGCGCGCGACGCAGCCGCCGCCGGCCCGGACGCGGGAGCTCACGGACGTCGAACAGCCCCCGCTGCCCGAGCCGTTGCCTCCGGGACCCACCCGCAGCGCTCCGCTCGGGCTGGTCGCGGGCGCCCGCAGCGGCGACAAGGGCGGGGACGCCAACGTCGGGGTGTGGGTGCGTGACGACGCGGCCTGGCGGTGGCTGGCCCATGAGCTGACCGTCGAGCGCTTCCAGGAACTCCTCCCGGAGACCGCCGCGCTCACCGTCGTACGCCATGTCCTGCCGAACCTGCGCGCCCTGAACTTCACCGTCACCGGGCTGCTCGGCGAAGGGGTCGCCGCCCAGCACCGCTTCGACCCGCAGGCCAAGGCGGTGGGTGAGTGGCTGCGCGCCCGCCACCTGGAGATACCCGTGGCCCTGCTGGACAGCGCCGACGCACCGGAGGTGCCCGTATGACCGTCCTGCCCACCGCGCTCGACACCGCGAGCCCCGACTACACCGCCCACCGCGCCGCCATGCTCGACAAGCTCGCCGCGCTCGACGAGGCGCACGCCGGGGCGCTGGCGGGCGGCGGCGAGAAGTACGTCGAGCGGCACCGGGGGCGCGGCAAGATGCCGGCCCGCGAGCGGATCGAGCTGCTGGTGGACCCGGACACCCCGTTCCTGGAGCTGTCGCCGCTGGCCGCCTGGGGCAGTGAGGCCCCCGGGTACACCGTCGGCGCCTCGCTCGTCACCGGCATCGGGGTGGTGGAGGGCGTGGAGTGCCTGATCACCGCCAACGACCCGACCGTACGCGGCGGCGCCTCCAACCCCTGGACGCTGAAGAAGGCGCTGCGGGCCAACGAGATCGCCTTCGCCAACCGGCTGCCCTGCATCAGCCTGGTGGAGTCCGGCGGGGCCGATCTGCCCTCGCAGAAGGAGATCTTCATCCCCGGCGGGGCGCTCTTCCGCGACCTCACCCGCCTCTCGGCCGCCGGCATCCCGACCGTAGCCGTCGTCTTCGGCAACTCCACCGCCGGCGGGGCGTACGTCCCCGGGATGTCCGACCACACCGTGATGATCAAGGAGCGCTCCAAGGTCTTCCTCGGCGGGCCGCCCCTGGTCAAGATGGCCACCGGCGAGGAGAGCGACGACGAGTCGCTCGGCGGCGCCGAGATGCACGCCCGCACCTCCGGTCTCGCCGACCACTTCGCCGTGGACGAGCGGGACGCCCTGCGCCAGGCCCGGCGGATCGTCGCCCGGCTCAACTGGCGCAAGGCGCACCCCGATCCGGGCCCCGCCGAACCGCCGAAGTACGACGGGGACGAGCTGCTCGGCATCGTGCCCGGGGACCTGAAGGTGCCCTTCGACCCGCGCGAGGTCATCGCCCGGCTGGTCGACGGCTCCGACTTCGACGCGTTCAAGCCGCTGTACGGGACGAGCCTGGTCACCGGCTGGGCGCGGCTGCACGGCTACCCCGTCGGCATCCTCGCCAACGCGCAGGGCGTGCTGTTCAGCGAGGAGTCGCAGAAGGCCGCGCAGTTCATCCAGCTCGCCAACCAGCGCGACATCCCGCTGCTCTTCCTGCACAACACCACCGGCTACATGGTCGGCAAGGAGTACGAACAGGGCGGCATCATCAAGCACGGCGCGATGATGATCAACGCCGTCTCCAACTCCCGGGTCCCCCATCTGTCGGTCCTCATGGGCGCCTCGTACGGCGCCGGGCACTACGGGATGTGCGGCCGAGCCTACGACCCGCGCTTCCTGTTCGCCTGGCCCAGCAGCAAGTCCGCCGTCATGGGCCCGCAGCAGCTGGCCGGGGTCCTGTCGATCGTGGCCCGCGCCTCGGCCGCCGCGAAGGGGCGGCCGTACGACGACGAGGCGGACGCAGGACTGCGCGCCATGGTCGAGCAGCAGATCGAGTCCGAGTCGCTGCCGATGTTCCTGTCCGGGCGGCTGTACGACGACGGGGTCATCGATCCCCGCGACACCAGGACCGTCCTCGGGATGTGCCTGTCCGCCATCCACACCGCACCGGTCGAGGGCGCCCGCGGCGGCTTCGGCGTCTTCCGGATGTGAGGGTACGCATGATCAGCACTCTGCTCGTGGCCAACCGGGGCGAGATCGCCTGCCGGATCTTCCGCACCTGCCGGGCCCTCGGCATCGCCACCGTCGCCGTGTACTCCGACGCGGACGCCGGTGCCCTGCACGTGCGGGAGGCCGACACCGCCGTACGGCTGCCGGGCGCGGCCCCCGCCGACACCTATCTGCGCGGCGACCTCGTCGTGGCGGCGGCCCGCGCGGCGGGCGCCGACGCCGTCCACCCCGGATACGGCTTCCTCTCCGAGAACGCAGGCTTCGCCGCCGCCGTGCGGGACGCCGGGCTCGTGTGGGTCGGGCCGCCGGTCAAGGCCATCGAGCTGATGGCGTCCAAGACCCGCGCCAAGGAACTCATGGCCGCCGCAGGGGTGCCGCTGCTCGCCCCCGTGGACCCGGCGGCCGTCACCGCCGAGGACCTGCCGCTGCTGCTGAAGGCGGCGGCCGGGGGTGGCGGGCGCGGGATGCGGGTCGTACGGGAACTGGGCGATCTGCCCGGCGAGCTGACCGCTGCGGCTGCCGAGGCGCTGTCCGCCTTCGGGGACGGCGAGGTCTTCGCCGAGCCGTACGTGGAGCGCGGCCGGCACGTCGAGGTCCAGATCATGGCCGACGGGTACGACGGGATCTGGGCGCTCGGCACCCGCGACTGCTCGCTCCAGCGCCGCCACCAGAAGGTCATCGAGGAGGCGCCCGCGCCCGGCCTCGACGAGGCGCTGCGCGAGCGGCTGCGCGACGCGGCCACGGCCGCCGCACGGGCCGTCGGCTACCGGGGCGCGGGCACCGTCGAATTCCTCGTCGCGGCCGACGGGCGGCCCTACTTCCTGGAGATGAACACCCGGCTCCAGGTCGAACACCCCGTCACCGAGGCGGTGTTCGGACTGGACCTCGTCGCGCTGCAACTGCGGGTCGCGGAGGGCGAGCCGCTGCCCTCCGCCGAACCCCCGCAGCCCCGCGGGCACGCCGTCGAGGTCCGGCTCTACGCCGAGGACCCGGCCCGTGACTGGCAGCCGCAGACCGGAGCACTGCTCGCACTCGACGTGCCCGACGAACCCGGGCTGCGCCTGGACACCGGATACACCGGCGGCGACACCATCGGCGTGCACTACGACCCGATGCTCGCCAAGGTCATCGCCCACGCCCCCTCCCGCGACCTGGCCGTGCGGCTTCTCGCCCGCGCCCTGGAGCGCGCCCGCATCCACGGCCCGGTCACCAACCGGGAGCTGCTCGTCCGCTCCCTGCGCCATCCGGACTTCCTGGCGGCCCGCCCGGACACGGGCTTCTACGACCGCCATCTGGAGGCCCTGACCGAGCCGGCCGACGAGGCTTCCGTCCGGCACGCCGCCACGGCCGCCGCCCTCGCCGAGGCCTCCCGGTCCGCCGGCACCGGCACCGTCGCCCGCTTCGGCGGCTGGCGCAACCTCCCCTCGCAGCCCGGGCTCCGGCGCTACCGGGGTGAGCCCGACGGCCGTGAGTACGACATCACCTACCGCACCACCCGCGACGGCCTCGTGCCCACCGACGGCACCCGCGTCCTCGCCGCCCGGCCCGACCGCGTCACCCTCGACACCGACGGCGTGACCCGGCACTTCGACGTCCACGTCGAGGGCGACCGGGTGTACGTGGACACCGCGTCCGGCGGGTTCACCTTCACCGCCCTGCCCCGCTTCACCGACCCCGCCGCACGCACCGACCGCGGCTCCCTGCTCGCCCCCATGCCCGGCACCGTCGTCCGCCTCGCGGAAGGGCTCGCGGCCGGGAGCGCCGTCGAGGCCGGGCAGCCGCTGATCTGGCTGGAGGCGATGAAGATGGAGCACCGCATCCTCGCCCCCGCCGCCGGCACCCTCACCGCCCTGCACGCCGCACCCGGCCTCCAGGTGGAGGTCGGTGCCCTGCTCGCCGTCGTCACGGAACCATCCACCGGCCTTGTTGAGGAGCAGCCCGCATGAGCACCGTCCTCGAGACAGAAGAGCACCAGGCCCTGCGCGCCGCCGTCGCCGCCCTCGGGAAGCGGTACGGGCGCGACTACATGACCTCCGTCGTCCGCGACGGCTCCCACCCCCGCGAGCTGTGGGCCGAGGCCGCCAAGCTCGGCTACCTCGGCGTGAACCTCCCCGAGGAGTACGGCGGCGGGGGCAGCGGCATGGCGGAACTCTCCATCGTCCTGGAGGAGCTGGGCGCGGCCGGCTCGCCGCTGCTGATGATGGTCGTCTCGCCGGCCATCTGCGGCACGGTCATAGCCCGCTTCGGCACGGACGCGCAGAAGCGGCAGTGGCTGCCCGGGCTCGCCGACGGCAGCCTCACCATGGCCTTCGGCATCACCGAGCCCGACGCCGGGTCCAACTCCCACCGCATCACCACCACCGCCCGCCGCGACGGCGACGACTGGGTGCTCACCGGCCGCAAGGTCTTCGTCTCGGGCGTCGACATCGCGGACGCCACGCTCGTCGTCGGGCGCACCGAGGACGCCAGGACCGGCAGGCTCAAGGCCTGCCTGTTCATCGTCCCGCGCGAGACGCCCGGCTTCCAGCGGTCGCAGATCGACATGGAACTCCAGGCGCCGGAGAAGCAGTTCGAACTCGTCCTGGACGACGTGCGGCTGCCCGCCGACGCGCTGGTGGGAGGGGGCCCCTCCCGTTCGGGCGGAGCCGAGAACGGGGGAGAGGACGCCGGGCTCCTTCAGCTCTTCGCGGGGCTCAACCCCGAGCGCATCATGACCGCCGCCTTCGGCATCGGCATGGGGCGGTACGCCCTCGGGCGCGCCGTCGAGTACGCGAAGACCCGCCAGGTGTGGAAGGAGCCCATCGGCGCCCACCAGGCCATCGCGCACCCCCTGGCCCAGGCCCACATCGAACTCGAACTCGCCCGGCTGATGATGCAGAAGGCCGCGCGGCTCTACGACGACGGCGACGACATCGGCGCCGGCGAGGCCGCCAACATGGCGAAGTACGCCGCCGGAGAGGCCTGCGTCAAGGCCGTCGACCAGGCCGTGCACACCCTCGGCGGCAACGGCCTCACCCGTGAGTACGGCCTCGCGTCCCTGATCACCGCCGCCCGGGTGGCCCGGATCGCGCCCGTCAGCCGGGAAATGATCCTGAATTACGTATCCCACCAGTCCCTGGGTCTCCCCAAGTCGTACTGACAGGGCCCATTCTGTCTCTCCACACCGCGCGCGACCGGTTCACCCGGCTGTTCCACGCGACCGTTCCACGCGACGTACGGGGCGGCGGCGGCACTGCCGCCACCGCCCCGCCATTCCGCACCGAAGGGACCTCTCCCGCCATGGCGCACGTGTTCCGGAGCGACTACCCCGACGTCCAGCCACTCGACACCGCCATCCACGACGCGGTCCTCGGGCACGCGAGCGAGGAGTTCGGCGACACCGTCGCTCTGATCGACGGGACGAACGACGCCGCCCGCCTCACCTACCGGCAGCTCGACGCCTTCCACCGCAAGATCGCCGCCGGGCTGGCCGCCGCCGGACTGGTCAAGGGCGACGTCCTGGCCCTCCACAGCCCCAACACCATCGCCTACCCGGCCGTCTTCCACGCCGCCACCCGGGCCGGCGCCACCGTCACCACGGTCCACCCGCTGGCCACCGCCGAGGAGTTCGCCAAGCAGCTGCGCGACTCCTCCAGCCGCTGGATCGTGACCGTCTCCCCGCTCCTGGCCACCGCGCGCCGCGCCGCCGAACTCGTCGGCGGCATCCAGGAGATCTTCGTCTGCGACCAAGCCGAGGGACACACCTCCGTCCTCGACATGCTCACCACGACCGCCCCCGAACCCATGGTCGCCCTCGACCCGGCCGAGGACGTCGCCGCGCTCCCGTACTCCTCCGGCACCACCGGCACCCCCAAGGGCGTCATGCTCACCCACCGCTCCATGGCCACCAACCTGGAGCAGCTGCGCCCCTTCGTCCCCATGGCCCCCGGCCACCGCATCCTCGCCGTGCTGCCCTTCTTCCACATCTACGGCCTCACCGCCCTGATGAACGCCCCGCTGCGCACCGGCGCCACCGTCGTCGTGCTGCCCCGCTTCGACCTCGCGCAGTTCCTCGCCGCCATCGAGAAGCACCGCATCAACGGGCTGTACGTGGCTCCGCCCATCGTGCTGGCCCTCGCCAAGCAGCCCGTCGTCGACCGCTACGACCTGTCCTCGCTGGAGTACATCGTCAGCGCGGCCGCCCCGCTCGACGCGGACCTCGCCGCCGCCTGCTCCCGCCGCCTCGGCCTGCCCCCGGTCCGCCAGGCGTACGGGATGACGGAGCTCTCCCCGGGCACCCATGTCGTCCCGCTCGCCGCCGAGAACCCGCCGCCCGGGGCCGTCGGCACCCTGCTGCCCAGCACCGAGATGCGGATCGTCTCCCTCGACAGCCCGGACGAGGACGCCGGCACCGGCACCGACGGCGAGATCCTGATCCGGGGCCCGCAGGTCATGAAGGGCTACCTCGGCCGTCCCGACGCCACCGCCGAGATGATCGACGCCGACGGCTGGGTGCACACCGGCGACATCGGCCGCGTCGACGAGGACGGCTGGCTGTTCGTCGTCGACCGCGTCAAGGAGCTCATCAAGTACAAGGGCTACCAGGTGGCCCCCGCCGAACTCGAGGCGCTGCTGCTCGGCCACGAGTCCGTCGCGGACGCGGCCGTGATCGGTGTGTACGACGCCGACGGCAACGAGATCCCGAAGGCGTACGTGGTCCGCCGGCCGGCCGCCCCGGACCTCACCGCCGGGGACGTCATGGCCTGGGTGGCCGAACGCGTCGCCCCGTACAAGAAGATCCGCGGCGTCGCCTTCGTCGACGCCGTGCCCCGGGCCGCCTCCGGGAAGATCCTCCGCCGTGAACTGCGCGAAAGGGAGAAGCAGCAATGAGCCTCGCTCCGGCCGCCCACGAACGGGGCGTCACCACCCTCACGCTCGACTCCCCGGCGAACCGCAACGCGCTGAGCGCGGGGCTGGTGACCGGCCTGTCCGAGGCGCTCGCCGCCTGCGCGGCGGACGAGGCGGTACGGGCCGTGGTCCTCACCCACACGGGCAACACGTTCTGCGCGGGCGCCGACCTGACCGCACCGGCCGACCCGCACGCGTTCGTCGCCCTGATGCGGCAGATCATCGCCCTGCCCAAACCGGTCGTGGCCCGTGTCACCGGCCACGTCCGGGCGGGCGGCCTCGGCCTGCTCGCGGCCTGTGACATCTCGGCCGCAGGCCCCGGCGCCACCTTCGCCCTCACCGAATCCCGCCTCGGCCTGGCCCCGGCGGTCATCTCCCTCCCGCTCCTGGTGCGCACCGACCCCCGGGCCGCCGCCCGCTACTACCTCACCGGCGAACGCTTCGACGCGCCCGAGGCCGCCAGGATCGGCCTCGTGAGCATCGCCACGGAGGACGTGGACAAGGCGCTGATACCGGTACTGGACGGACTGCGCCGCGCCTCACCGCAGGGGCTGGCCGCATCGAAGGAGCTGGTCACGGCTACTGTGCTGGAGAGTTTCGACCAGCACGCAGAAGACCTCGTCGCCCGTTCGGCAGCACTCTTCGCCTCCGCCGAGGCAAGGGAGGGGATGACGGCCTTCCTGGAACGACGGGATCCCGCATGGCTGCTGTGACCCCCACCAGCCCCAAGTCCCCCAAGCAGGACCGCAGCCGCGCCACCCGCCGCCGCCTCCTCGAAGCCGCCGTCGCCAGCCTCGCCGAACACGGCTGGGCCGGCTCCACGGTCTCCGTCGTCGCCGAGCGCGCGGGCGTCTCGCGCGGCGCCGCCCAGCACCACTTCCCCACCCGCGAGGACCTCTTCACCGCCGCCGTCGAGTATGTCGCCGAGGAGCGCTCCGCCGCCCTGCGCGCCGTCCCCGGCCAGGACCGCGCCGCCGTCGTCGCCGCCCTGGTCGACCTCTACACCGGCCCCCTCTTCCGCGCCGCCCTCCAGCTCTGGGTCGCCGCCTCCAACGAGGAGCAGCTCCGCCCCCGCGTCACCGAACTGGAGGCCCGCGTCGGCCGCGAGACCCACCGCATCGCGGTCAGCCTCCTGCATGCCGACGAGACCCGCCCCGGCGTCCGCGAGACGGTCCAGGGCCTCCTGGACATGGCCCGCGGCCTGGGCCTCGCCAACGTCCTGACGGACGACACGGCCCGGCGCGCGCGGGTGGTGCGGCAGTGGGCGGCGCTGGTGGAGGAAGGGCTGGGTCCGGACCTTCCGGCGTACGGGAGTTGACGCGCGGATGAGGAGTCGGCGTCGAACAGCCGCACGGCCGCCCGATCGGCCGTGGGGCGCGGAACCGCTGGCTACGTTGACGCTGTGCGCAGGCGGCAGTGGTCAGAGGGCGACGGCAGGAGCTCCGGTGCGAGCGCGAGCGCGCGGGCGGGCGCGCCGGCCCGCGACGGCGGCCCCCGCTCCCTGCGGGGCATGCAGCAGGCCCTGGGCAACGAGGCCACCACGCGTGCGCTGCGGCGCGGGAAGCAGCCCGTGGTCCGGCCCCCCGCCATCGACGAGCGGGCCGAGCAGGGGCTCGTACTGCCGCCGTATCTGAGGGACCTGGAGGCGGGCGGGCTCTCCACGGCGTACGGGCTGACCGGGCAGGAGTTCGTGGGCAGCGCGGTCGCGGCCGTCGTGGGGCACGGCGGCGGCACGGTGGCCGCGATCTCCGCCGAACTCGCCGGGCGCCCCGAGTCGTTCTTCGGCCGGGGCCGGGCGTTCGCGGTGGAGGGCGCGCAGGGCGGTGACGGGTTCGACGTCACCGTGAGCATCGCGCCCGCGCCCGACGACCTGCCGCCCACGTTCCACCCGGCCGCCGGTCTCACGAGCGCCCCGCCGGACCCGGGCGGGGCGCCGCTCGCCGCGCTGGACGAGGCGGAGGGCAAGGAGACCAAGGTCGACGTCCAGCACAACAGCGGTGCCACCGCGAGCAGTACGGCCGGCAACGCGTCGGGCACGGGAGCGGGCGGTACGGCCTTCGGGCTGGCCCCGGTCGTACCCGGGCTGTGGCTGGGGGCGGCGGTGACGGGCAGCGTGCAGCCCTGGCAGTCCTCCCGGGACTCCCGCTCCCAGCGCGGGGTGGCCGAACCACGGGTGCTGCGCAGCGACAAGGGCTCGGTTGAGGTGGACCGCCGGGTGGTGTACGTCGTACGGGTCCGGCCCCAGGCGGGCGGGGACGCGCAGGTCTTCCGGGGCTCGGGGCGGCTCACCCAGCGGGTGCCCACCGAGCACCTGATCCCGGCGGGGACCGAGGCACCGGCCCCGCCGCAGCCGGTGGACGCCGCCCTCGCGCGGCGGGTCTCGCTGGCCGACTCGCTGGCCCCCGTCGCCGTCTTCGACCCGGCCGGACCGCACCGGGGCGGCGGTGGGCTGTTCGACGCGGTCGCCTCCGTTCTGCACCCCTCGCTGACCGCGCCGGGCGCGCCCGGCCGCTCCCGGCTGTACGAGGCGACGGCCGCTCCGGCCGTGCTGGAGGACCTGCCCCGGCTGCTGGGCGGCGACGGCGTCACGGGGGACGACCTGTACTCCAAGGACGGCAGCAGCGCGGGCAGTTACCGGATGCGCGCCGTCGTCACCGGGCTGACCCCTGCCTGGGGCACCGGGAAGACCCAGCTGCGCACGCGTCAGCAGGCCCAGCACACCGCGACCGAGTCGGCGGGCAAGGGGCGGGCCGTCGCGGGCGGGATCGGCCCGGCGATCGGGGTCGGGGCGGCGGGCAACGCGGCGGTGGTGCGGGCCGCGGCGATGCCGGTCGCCGCCGCCCGCAAGGCCAGGTTCAGCGTGAACGAGCAGACCGTCTCCAGCCGGCAGGGTGCGGAGGTGCGGGGCGAGAAGGTGCTCTACCTGGGGACCGTGCGGTTCACCGCGGAGGGCACAGGACCCCGCTCGGCCCGGATGATCCTGCGCCCCGAGGCGCGGGTGGCCACCCATGAGATGCGGGTCTGGATCGGCCTGCGGGCGGACGAGGCGCGGGAGGCGGGGCTGCCGCTGCCGCCGGGGACGGCGGCGGGCGAGTTCATCAGGAAGCCGGAGCCGCGAGGGACGGGGGCGGAGGCGGAGGACGGGGCCGAGGACGCACGGCACCTGCCCTTCGGCGCGCCGGGGGCGAGCGTGGCGCTCGGCCGCCTCGACACCGCGCCCATGACGAAGGCCGTGCGGGAGCTGTTCGCCACCGATCCCCGGCTGGCCGGGTACCTGCCGGCCTTCGGCACCACGCCGCCCCCGGCAGGCCTCGGCCGGGAGGAGGCCGAGGCGCAGCGCACCAACTACCGCGAGCTGATGACGGCGCTCTCCGAGACCAACCTGCGGGTGAACAAGGACCAGCTGCTGTCCACCGGCATCCGGGTCCGGCTGCGCCGCAAGACCGCGCTGCACTCCCATGACGTCCAGCTGAGGGTGCACGGTGTCATGGGCGAGCCCCGCCATCTGGGCGAGATCGACGACTGGCTGGTCCGCGCGCACTCCGGGGTCGCCGCCAACGCGCAGAGCGGCCGCAGCAGTTCGCGCTCCATCGGGGGCATGGTGCTGGCGCAGGCGCGGCTGATACCGGGTGTGCTCACCGGATCGGCCCGCTACGAGCGCCAGAGCTCCGGCACCCGGCGCAACCAGGGCGGCCCCACCACCCGTACCGACGTCCTCACCAACGGTTCGGAGAAGGCGAGCGCGTTCGGGGCGGCGCTGCGTCTGAACGTGGATGTCACCATGACCTCGCGCCGGCGCAAGGCGGCCCGCGCCCTGACCCCGGGTGCCCCCGGCCGGGACGCGCCGGAGGCCACGCTGCTGTCGGGGCTGCACCTGGAGGAACAGGACGTACGTCTGCTGACGCCGTCCGAGTTCACCGTCGGCACGGACGAGAAGGCACGGCTGGACGCGGGCGGCGGGCAGGCCCCGGGCCCGGAGCGGGCCGTCACGGCGGCGGGCATCGGCGACCTGGCCGGGCTCGCCCCGGTCCCGGCGGCCGGGCGGCCGGTGCGGGACTGGCAGCTGGTGGAGACCGTCGGCGACGGGCAGCCGGTGCGCGACCTCGCCCTGACGCTGCTCTCCCGTGCCGCCGCGCGCGGACAGGCGGGCCGACAGGATCCCGCCCTGGCCGCGGAGGGGCTGGCGCCCCGGCTGGCGGTCGAGGAGCGGTTCAGCCCGCGGGCGGTCGCGGCCGCTCTGCGGCAGGCCTCGTCCTCGGGGTGGGTGGTGAAGAACCTGCGCTACCCGCGCCGGCTGGCCGCGCTGAACGGGGCGGTGGGCACCCGGCTGGCGCTGGCCGCTCCCCGGCTGGTGCACGAGGCGGCGGGTCCGGGCACCGAGACATTCGTGCTGGGCGGCCATCAGGCAGGCGGCCAGCAGGGGGAGGGCACGGCGAGCACGGTGCAGATCGGGGTCAGCGGCGTGCAGAACGGCGCCGGGTGGCGGGTCGGCGAGGGGCTGTCGGGCCACAGTTCGACGAGCAGGGGCGACAGTGAGGCCGCGACCGTGTCGGGCACGGTGGAGCGCAACGCCCACACGCCGAAGAAGGCCCCGCTGTATCTGGTCCGGTGCGATCTGCTCGTCACGATGGTGGCGGAGGTCAAGGTCACGGGCGGCGGCCCGTACGTGGCCGGAGCGGCCCGGACCCTGCCGGGCGCGGCGGCGGTGTGGCTGACGGCGGAGCAGCTGAGGGCGGCGGGGGTGGACCTGCCGGAGTCGGCGCGCAGAGCGCTGAAGGTGAAGCGGCCCGACGACGGCCCCGCCGCGGAAGGCCAGGCCGTCCGCGCGGAGGGCTCGGGGCGGGCCGCGGCCGGTGGCAGTGGCGGCGGTGCCCCGGCCCGGTCGGGGCCGACGCTCGCCCGCGACCTGCCGCTGGGCTTCGGCATGATCGAGGACCTGCCCGACTTCGTCCCCCTGCTTGACCGGCTGCGCGGCAACCTCGCGGCCACCGGCCGGCAGGACCTGGCCGACGATCTCCTGCCCCGCCGGCAGCTGCGGGACCGCAACGACAACGTGCAGCGCCTGCTGCGGGTCCTGGACCGCGACGGCTCGGCCGGACTGCTGGCGGGTGCCATGGACGGCGGGGTCACGGTGGAGCTGCTGGACGGCCGCAGGACGCCGTACTGGGCGGTGTTCAGGATCGTCCGCAGCGGCGACGGCGTCCGGGAGGGCGAGGCGGACGACGGCCGGGACATGGAGTACATCACCTCGGCGGCCGCCCAGCAGGCCACCTCCCACGACGAGGGCGGGACCACCGGCGTGGAGGGCGTTCTGGCGGGCTCCGGCAAACCGGACGGCGGGGCGGGCCCGGTCAGGAGCGCGGGCGCGGCGGCCGGGCTCGGCATCGCCTCCGGCTCCGGACGCCGCAGGGGCGGCGCGGCACGCGGCCAGCTGGGCATGAAGACGGTCGCGGAGGCGAAGACGGCGAAGTCGGCGAGGATACGGGTGCCGATCGTGGCGAGCCTCGAACTCCACCAGGGGGACCGCCGGGTGGCCATGGCCGGCTCGGGCCGTACGTCACTGGTCCACCGGATCCTGGAGAGCGACCTCACGGCCCTGCGCCGGGTGAGCGGCCCGCGCCGCGCCCCGCGCCCCGCTCCGGGCGCCCCGGCCGGCGGCACGGCCGGGCTCGGCACCTGGCGCGCCGACGGGGTCCCGCTGCCGATGGAGGCGCAGCTGAACGGCTTCCAGGGGGCGGCGCACGTACGGGAGCTGGTGAACGCGGCGGTGCGCGCGGCGGGCGGCGGCGACCGCTTCCGGCAGAAGGGGCAGGCGGCCGCGTACACGCTGGGCGAGGCGGTCTCCACCGAGTGGCTGATCGGGGCCCTGCCCCTGCTCACCCACGCCGGCGCGGAGCTGCCCCCGGTGCACGCGAGCGGAGCGGCGGGCCAGGATCTGCGGGCCTCGGTGCACGCGCGGCTGCGCGCGGGCCGGATCCTGGGGGTCGGGGACAAGATGACGTTCGAAACGGTGGCCCAGAGCGGTCTGGGCGCGCCCCGCCCCACCCAGACGGACGGCCAGAGCGCGGCCGAGCGGAGCAGACAGGCGCGCGGCCTCTTCGGCGCCGGGGTGCTGAACGCCGACGAGTTCCGTCTCAACCAGCTGATGGCCAACGCGGGCGGCGCGGGCTCGGCAAGCGGCGCGGCGGCCCAGGGAGCGGGCTCGATGCCGCTCCACAAGCCGAAGTTCGCCTCGGTGCTGGTGCAGTTCACGCTGGACGTACGGGTGGTGGCCCGGGTGACGAACCGGGTACGCGGCTCCCGTGCGCAGGTGGCGGAACGCGAGCTGACACTCCCGCGCCCGGTGGTGATCCGCATGCCCCTCCCGGTGGCGGGCCGCCTGCTGGCCGCGCACCCGGCGCAGCTCGCGGACCCGCAGGACCGGCTGGGCCTGCGGTCGGCGGCGGCGGCGCCGACAGGGCCGTGAGGCACGGCCGGGGGCCCCGATATCCTTCCTCGTCCCGCACCGGCCAGGGAGGTCCGCACCATGAGCAGCAGCACCCCGTCACCCTTCTCCGAGCGCGTCGAGCTCAGGGGCGAGGGTCTCGTCCTGCGTGACTGGGCGGAAGGGGACCTGGCCGCGATGCCGGGGCTGTTCGATCACCCCGACATCGCGCACTGGACGCCGATCGTGTCCCCCTTCGACGAAGCCGCCGCCCGCGACCGGCTGGAGCGGGCGCGGCGGCTGCGGGCCGAGGGGACTGCGGTCCTGCTCGCCGTCACCGCGGACGGCGGGACACCGCTCGGTGAGGTGATGCTGCGCCGCGCACCCGAGGGCACGGAGATCGGGTACGCGATCGGGCCGGCGCACCGGGGCCAGGGGCTCGCCGCGCGGGCCGTGCGGGTGGTGGCCGCGTACGCCTTCGAGCAGCTCGGCGTGGACCGGGTGATCCTGGAGCTGGAGGCCGACAACGCCGCCAGCGTGGCCGTGGCCGTCCGGACGGGCTTCTCGCTGCTCGACGTACCGCTGATCGAGGGGGAGGAGAAGGGGCGGGCCTACGCCTTGCAGACGTGGGGCCTGGACCGCCCCTGATCTCCCCCGGCGCGCGCGGACGGGGCGACGGGCGGTCAGCTGGTCCAGAGGACCGGGCTGTCGCTGTACTCGTCACCCTCGCTGAACGAGGCGGCCACGATGGGCGTGGTCTTCGTCGCGCTCAGCGAACACGTCTCGTACGACGCGCCCTTGCTGGTGAAGTCGCGCGGCGCCGACTCGCTGTCGCACTTGCCCGGGAGGTCGCCTATCAGGATGATGCCCGTGGCGCCGCCGCCCTCCAGCTCGCCGCGCAGCCTCAGCGAGGAGTACGCCAGGTCGGTGCCGCCGACGTTCTCCACCTTCATCCGGATGTAATAGGGCGTCATGCCCTTCGCCTTCGCGCCGAATCCGGACATGTCCGCCTCGGCGCCCTTCTCGATCGCCGTGACGGTCACGGCGATGGTGCCCTTCTTGTCGGTCCCGTACTTGAAGGGCAGGACCGCCCTTTCGCCGACCTTGAACTTGGTGCCCGGCGCGGCGACGTCGCCCCCGGCCGGAGCGGCGCCGTCGTCGCTGGGCTTCGCGGACGGGCTCGCGCTGCCCGGGTCGGACGAGGCCGGGGCGGAGGCCGACGGCGACTCCTGCACCGATGCCGCGTCGTCGCCGTCGTTGCAGGCCGTGAGCCCGAGTCCCATGGTGGTGAGAGCAGCCGCGAGAAGAATGCGTCGCTTGTGTGTCATTTTGACCTAACTGGCAGTGAGAGCTGACCGATACGGCAGCCGGTACGACTGGACGGAGCGTCCGGCCGTGCGGCCGTCACCGTGCCGGAGCGGCACGCCGACGGCCGTCCGTCACCGGGGCGCGCCATGACGCATCTCAGCGTGGGGCGGGAATGCCACAGGAATGCCACAGGCGTGCGACAGGCATGGCACGTTCGCGCCCCCGGCGCGACCGCGGGGTCAGTTGCCCAGGTCCGCCAGCTGGTCGTAGCCCTCGATCTCCCGGGGACTGCGCGACCCGGGGCCCACGTAGCGGGCCGACGGGCGCACCAGGCGGCCCGTCCGCTTCTGCTCCAGGATGTGCGCCGACCAGCCCGCCGTACGGGCGCACGTGAACATCGACGTGAACATGTGCGCCGGGACCTCCGCGAAGTCCAGCATGATCGCCGCCCAGAACTCCACGTTCGTCGCCAGCACCCGGTCCGGGCGCCGCGCGTGCAGTTCCTCCAGCGCGGCCTTCTCCAGCGCCTGCGCCACCTCGAAGCGCGGTGCGCCCAGCTCCTCGGCGGTCCGCCGCAGCACCCGGGCGCGGGGGTCCTCGGCCCGGTAGACGCGGTGGCCGAAGCCCATCAGCCGCTCGCCCTTGTCCAGGGCCTTCTTCACGTACGCGGTGGCGTCGCCGGTGCGCTCGATCTCCTCGATCATGCCGAGGACGCGGGACGGTGCGCCGCCGTGCAGCGGGCCCGACATCGCGCCGACCGCGCCGGACAGTGCGGCGGCCACGTCGGCGCCGGTCGAGGCGATGACCCGGGCGGTGAACGTCGAGGCGTTCATCCCGTGCTCCGCCGCCGACGTCCAGTACGCGTCCACGGCCTTCACATGCCGGGGGTCCGGCTCGCCGCGCCAGCGGATCATGAACCGTTCGACCACGGACCCCGCCTTGTCGATCTCGCTCTGCGGGACCATCGGCCGCCCCTGCCCGCGCGCGGACTGCGCGACGTACGACAGGGCCATGACGGCGGCCCGCGCCAGGTCGTTGCGGGCGGTCTCCTCGTCGATGTCCAGCAGCGGCTTCAGCCCCCACACCGGCGCGAGCATCGCCAGCGCCGACTGCACGTCGACCCGGATGTCCCCGGAGTGCACCGGGATCGGGAACGGCTCGGCCGGCGGCAGACCCGGGCTGAACGCCCCGTCCACCAGCAGCCCCCACACATGGCCGAACGACACATGGCCGACGAGATCCTCGATGTCGACACCCCGGTACCGGAGCGAACCGCCTTCCTTGTCGGGTTCGGCGATTTCCGTTTCGAACGCGACGACTCCTTCGAGTCCGGGTACGAAGTCGGACATCAGGCGGCTCCCTCGGATCGGCGGCTGCGAGCGGGCCCCAGGGCCCACCCAAGATACTGGCGGGTTCCGACGTGACCGGGAAGCGTGACATCCGGCACAGCCTCCCCTTCCACCGCGTAACGGCGGGCGGACCTCCTTCGCGGTGGGCCGCTGCGGCAGGATGGCCCCGTGCCCACCGCAGACTCCTCCTTCGATTCCACCACCGATCCGGCCGCGATGCGCGAGCAGTACCGGTCCGAGGCCTTCACCGAGGACGGGCTCGCCGACGATCCGATGCGGCAGTTCGCCCACTGGTTCCGGCAGATCGCCGCAGGCGGCACGCTCCACGAGCCGAACGCCATGGTGGTCTCCACGGCCACCCCCGAGGGCCGCCCCTCCTCCCGCACGGTGCTGCTGAAGATGTACGACGAGCGCGGCTTCGTCTTCTTCACCAACTACGGCTCCCGCAAGGGCCGCGAGCTGACGGCCAACCCGTATGTCTCGCTGCTCTTTCCCTGGCACCCGCTGGCCCGCCAGGTCATCGTCACCGGCACCGCCTCCCGCGTCGCCCGCGAGGAGACCGTCGCCTACTTCCGGACCCGCCCGCACGGCTCCCAGCTGGGCGCCTGGGCCAGCGACCAGTCCGCGGTGATCGGCTCCCGCGAGGAGCTGATCCACCGCTACGAGGACCTGGAGGCGCGCTACCCGGAGGGCGAGAAGGTCCCCGCGCCCCCGCACTGGGGCGGCTTCCGCGTGGTCCCCGACACGATCGAGTTCTGGCAGGGCCACGAGAACCGGCTCCACGACCGGCTGCGCTACGTCAGGGAGAACGGGGGCGAGAAGTGGCGCGTCGAACGGCTCTGCCCGTGACGCGGCGGCCGGTCACCGTCCCCGGACACGCAGAAACCCGCAGGCTCTGGTCCCTCCTTGCGGAGGAGCCGGCCGGACTTACCGGCGAGCCTGCGGGTCGGTGACTGCTTGGGTTTCGGCAGACAGCCTGCCGAGGTGCACGGTGTGCGACGACGGGCTGTCAGCCCGCAGCCACCTCACGAATCCGATAAGACTGCACTTTTCGGATCACCTCCTTTCAACGTGTAGGACCACCTTAGGAACCACCCCGGGGCCCGCACAACCGAATTATCGGGGCGATTGATTTCGGGGAAGTCGCTGTGTGCTGAGTCACGTTCGAGTTCAATGGTCTGACGTGCGGCAATGGCGGACGCGTCCTGCAGGGGGTCCGGGATGAGTGCTTCCACGACCAGGGGAACGACCGATGCGCTCGGCCCCGAGCCGATTCCCGGGGCGGAGCTG
The DNA here is from genome assembly GCF_031844705.1 of Streptomyces sp. ITFR-16. NCBI lineage: Bacteria > Bacillati > Actinomycetota > Actinomycetes > Kitasatosporales > Streptomycetaceae > Streptomyces > Streptomyces sp. ITFR-16. The sequence goes on along the minus strand of NZ_CP134609.1, from coordinate 3,443,058 downwards.
CTGGCGGCTCTTCTCGACGGGATGGACGCCGCGCTGTGCGCGTTCGACGCCGACGGGACCGTGACCCACTGGAACCGCGAGGCCGAGCGGATTCTCGGCTGGTCCGCCGAGGAGGCCGTCGGGCGCCCGGGATTCGCCGGATGGGCCGTGCGACGGGCCGACGCGGACGAGGTCCAGGGGCGGCTGATGGCCGCCATGGACGGGCCCGGACGGCAGGTGCACGAGTTCGCGCTGCTGCGCAAGGACGGCGGGCGGGTGCTGGTGCGGACGCAGTCCGCCGGGGTCCGGGCGGCCGACGGGAAGCCCGCCGGGGTGTACTGCGCGTTCAGCGAGGTCCACGCCCAGATCGATCTGGAGCGGGCCATCGCGCTGAGCGAGGCGCTGTTCGAGGACGCGTCCTGGGGCGTGGTCCTGGTCGACGTGGACCTGCGGCCCACCGTCGTCAACGCGCACGCGGCCCGTGCGCTCGGCGGCGGCCGTACGACGCTGCTGGGCCGGCCCCTGGGCGAGCTGATCGTGCAGGGGGTGGAGGAGCTGGAGGGCGCGTTCCAGCATGTGCTGGCCGAGGGCGCTCCGCCGGCGCCCGCCGAGCTGTGGGTCACCCTGCGGGGCGGTGAGGGCGTGCGGCGGCGCTGCTGGCGCAGCGGCTTCCTGCGGCTGGCCTCACCGCTGGCGGAGGAGCCGGTGCCGCTGGGCGTCGGCTGGGTGTTCCAGGACATCACGGAGGCGAAGACCGCGGCCCAGGAGGCGGACCGGGTGCGCTTCCGGTCGAACCAGCTGCACCGGGCGTCGCGGTCCGCCGCCGAGTGCGAGGACCCGATGGAGGCGGCCACGTCGTCGCTGGACTACGCGCTGGCCGGGTTCGCGGACCACGCGCTGATCGACCTGGTGGCGGGGGAGCGGCTGGTACGGGCGGCGGCGACGCCCTCGGACGCCCCGGGGCCGTGCCTGCCGGTGGCCGGCGGCGGAATCCCGCTCCGGTACGCGCCGGGGCACCCGGCCCTCCAGGCGGTGGACCGTACGGGCTCGGTGCGGGCCTCGGCGGGCGCGGCGCGCTCGGGCCCGGAGTGGGCCACGGAGCGCCAGTGGCCGGGCGACTCGGTGCACGCGCTGTGCGTGGTGCTCCGGAGCCGGGGGCGGACGCTGGGCGTGGTGACGTTCCTGCGCTCGGCCCACCGCGCCGCCTTCGAACGCCCGGACGCGGTCTACGCGGAAAGCGTGGCGGACCGGGTGGCGGCGTCGGTGGACCTGTACCAGACGGTGAACGCCGGCCCGTCCGGCGACTGAGGGCGGCGCGGACCGGGCACTCAGTGCCGGTAGAAGATCCGGTCCGCGTACTCCGTCATCACGCGCCCGTTCCACTCGTGCCCGCCGTCGACGTTCCCCGACCGCAGCAGCGGCGGCTCGATGCCGCGCTCCAGCAGCCGTTCCGCCGCGGCGGCCATCATCGCCTGCATGATCGCGCTGGTGACCACCGTGGACGCCGGTGCGAACGGCGCCTCGATGCCGTCGACGTCCAGCTCCGCGTCACCGATCGCAATCTTGCTGTCGAGGACGATGTCGCAGTGGTCCCGCAGGAATCCGCCCGAGACGTGCCGGGAGCGGGTGCCGTCCGCGTACGCGACCGAGGTGACGCCGATGACCGTGAGCCCCAGGGCCCGTGCGTTGAGGGCCATCTCCACGGGCAGGGCGTTGCGCCCGGAGAGGGAGATGATCACCAGCAGGTCGCCCGACTTCGCGGGGCTGGAGTCGAGGACCGCGCCCGCGAGGCCGTCCACGCGCTCCAGCGCGGAGCCGAGGGTCGCCGGCATGACGTCGACGCCCAGGGCGCCCGGGACGGCGAGGAGGTTCATCAGGGCGAGCCCGCCCGCGCGGTAGACGACGTCCTGGGCGGCGAGCGAGGAGTGCCCGGCGCCGAAGGCGAAGAGCCGGCCGCCGGACTCCACGGTGTCGGCGATCGCGGCGCCGGCGGCCGCGATGGAGCCGGCCTCCTCGTCCCGCACGCGCTCCAGCAGGCCGATCGCTGCGTCGAAGAACTGACCGGCCAGCTTGCTTTCGCTCATCGAGGAGGACCTTTCCGGCGGTGTGGGGTGTCCATGGGGCGTCCGTACCGCCGATCACGTTGCGGTCTGGACCAGTGACATGTCAATAGCGCAGGGCCTGCCGCGGTGCTCCCGGAACACCTCGTTCGGACGGCGCGGCACGGTTGTCGGCGCTATGCGTCAGAATTGGGTCAGGGCCAGCGCACGATTGCATCGAGGGGCACGAATGTCCGGACTGATCGACACAACGGAGATGTATCTCCGCACCATCCTCGAACTCGAAGAGGAAGGCGTGGTCCCCATGCGCGCCCGGATTGCGGAACGGCTGGACCAGAGCGGTCCGACGGTCAGCCAGACGGTGGCGCGCATGGAGCGCGACGGTCTGGTGCAGGTCGCGGGCGACCGGCATCTGGAGCTGACGGAGGAGGGCCGCCGGCTGGCGACCCGCGTGATGCGCAAGCACCGGCTCGCCGAATGCCTGCTGGTCGACGTGATCGGCCTGGAGTGGGAGCAGGTGCACGCCGAGGCGTGTCGTTGGGAGCACGTGATGAGCGAGGCGGTGGAGCGGCGGGTGCTGGAGCTGCTGCGCCACCCGACGGAGTCGCCGTACGGGAATCCCATCCCGGGCCTGGAGGAGCTGGGGGAGAAGGCCGAGGCCGACCCGTTCCTCGACGCGGGCATGGTGAGCCTGGCGGAGCTCGACCCGGGCTCCGAGGGCAAGACCGTGGTGGTCCGCCGGATCGGTGAGCCGATCCAGACGGACGCCCAGCTGATGTACACACTGCGGCGGGCGGGCGTCCAGCCCGGCTCCGTGGTGAGCGTGACGCAGTCGGCCGGCGGGGTGCTGGTCGGCAGCAGCGGCGAGGCGGCGGAGCTGGACTCCGAGGTCGCCTCGCATGTGTTCGTGGCCAAGCGGTAGCGCTTGACCGTTCGGGAACCGGGCGTCGGTGGCCGTGGCCGCCGACGCCCGGTTTCGCATGGTCCGTCCCGTATCCCGTCGTGCACCTTTTCCGGCCGGAACCGCAGCGCTCCGGCGGATGGCGTGCCAGGCTGTGGCTGAGGGATACCTGAGAGTGTCGGCCGCCTGGCCGCGCGGTCGGGGAGGGGAGCAGGGAATGCGCCCGTCGTACTGGCAGGTCCGGCCCCCGGCGGGCGTGTCCCGGAGCGGCCCGGAATCAGCGGATGGCCCCGGCGCCGCAAGGCGCCGGGGCCTGTCCTCCCCTGTTCCGACCTGGAGCCCCGAGCTCTCGAGGTCGGTCCCCGCGAGCCCTCATCCCCGAGTGGCTCGCCTCCCGGAGAAGATCTCCCCGCCGCGGCCGGCGTCAATCCTGGGAAGCAGTCACTCGAACGAGCGGTGTTGTGTGCCGGAACCCGGTTTTCGAATAAAGGTTCGATAGTCTGGGCGACGCGACCGCAGGGTGATCGAGGGACCAGAAGGGGGTGCCAGAACAGATGGTGCAGCGCATCGATGTGACCGGAACCGACGGCGTACGCCTTGCGGCCTGGGAGTTCGCCGACCCGCCCAAGGAGCGCGCGGAGGGCGAGCGCGCCCCCGCCGTCTTACTGCTCCACGGCCTGATGGGCCGGGCGTCGCACTGGGCCTCCACCGCCCGCTGGCTCACCGAGCGGCACCGCGCCGTCGGCCTCGACCAGCGGGGACACGGCCGCAGCGACAAGCCCTCCGGCGGCCCCTACACCCGCGAGGCGTACGTGGCGGACGCCGAGGCCGCGATCGAACAGCTCGGTCTCGCCCCCGTGACCCTGATCGGGCACTCCATGGGAGCGCTCACCGCCTGGCAGCTCGCCGCGAAGCGCCCCGACCTCGTGCGCGCCCTGGTCATCGCCGACATGCGGGCCTCCGCGCTCGGCGCCGCCTCGCAGCGGGAGTGGGAGGACTGGTTCACCTCCTGGCCGGTCCCGTTCGCCACCCTTGCCGACGTACGGAAGTGGTTCGGCGAGGACGACCCCTGGGTGGAGCGGCCCAACCCGGCGCGCGGCGAGTTCTTCGCCGAGGTGATGGCCGAGCGGTCCGACGGGTGGCGGCCCGTCTTCTCCCGGCGCCAGATGCTGGAGTCGCGCGCCACCTGGGTCTTCGACGCGCACTGGGAGGAGCTGGCCCAGGTCAGATGCCCCACGCTGGTGCTGCGCGGCCTGGACGGCGAGCTGGGCCGGGCCGAGGCCCAGGAGATGGTCCGGGTGCTGCCGCGCGGGCAGTACGCCGAGGTGGCCGACGCCGGCCACCTCGTGCACTTCGACCGGCCCGAGGGCTGGCGCGCGGCGGTCGAACCCTTCCTGGAGCAGCTGGCGGAGGACGCGCGGGACGACCGCGAGCCGGTGTCCCCGTAACGACACCCCGGCCGCAGGCGTCCCCGGCGTCCCGGCCGTCAGCCCTTGCTGACCGCCGCCAGGATCTCCGGCAGCCGCTCCGCCGTGCGGGGGGCCGCGACCCGCAGCCCGCCCCAGGTGATCAGCGCCCCGTACACGGCACCCACCGGCAACAGCAGCCACAGCCGGTCCTCCGCACCGGCGATATGCAGCCAGATCGTCAGCCCGATCACCGGCGCGCACAGGAGCGCCGCCGAGACCATGCCGCCGAAGATCGAGATCCACGCGAGCCCGGCCTGTCCGGGCGCCACGTTCTTGAAGGCCCCGTCCTGCGGAATCGAGTACGGGAAGTTGGCCGAGGCCACCGCGCCCGTCGCCAGCATCGCGCCCAGCAGGGCGAACGAGAGCCCCATGACCCCCGGCAGCGCCTCCCAGTCCCCGAGCACCGCGGCCGTCAGGACCGTCACCAGGATCGTGTACGGGAGGGTGATCAGCAGCAGCGCCAGGGCACGGGCCCGCAGTTCGAGGTAGGCGTCCCGGGTCGAGGAGATCGTCAGGGCCACCATCCAGAAGGCGGAGGTGTCCTGGCCGAACTGGTTGTACATCTGGATGCCGAGCATCCCCGCGCCGAAGCACGCGAAGTACACCGACCCGGTGCCCTGCAACGCATTGAGCAGCGGCACGATCATCCCGATCGCCAGCGCCGTGACCCAGGCGGCCTTGGTCTTCGGGTCCCGGGCCACGTACCGCAGGCTGCGCTGCATCACCGTGCCCGTGCGCCCCTCGGGGAACAGCCCCCAGAGCCCGGAGCCCTCCCGGCCGGACTCGGTGCGGGACGGCTCGGCGGCGGCGGTCGTCGAGCCGTCCGGCGCGGTCATCAGCCGGGTCAGACTGCGCTGCCACAGCCACAGCAGCAGGGCCAGTGCCCCGGCGGAGAGCAGCAGTTGCACGACGGCCCGTCCGTACGCCCCCTGGGACGCGGAGTCCACCGAGCCGATCGCGGAGGCCGGCGGCAGCCAGCGGACCACCTCGGCGGCCGGGTCGAGCGCGGAGAGCCCGCCGGCCCGGCCGAGGCGCTGGGCGCCGAAGTTGACGGCCTGGATGCCGACCGCGATCACCAGCCCGCTGAGCACCGCCAGATCGCGGCCCTTGCGGGAGGTGAGCAGCCGGGTGTTGGCGGTGGCGACGGTACGGGCCAGGGCCACGCAGACCAGCAGCGTCAGCGGGGCGGCCAGGACGGCGAAGGCGATTGCGCCCGCCCCGTGCGCCGGGGCGATCACCGAACCGACGGTGAGGCAGAGTGTGAACAGCGGGCCGATGCCGATCAGTGAGGACACCAGCAGGGCGGTGATCAGGGGCCGGGGCCGCAGCGGCAGCATCACGAGCCGGGTCGGGTCGAGCGTCTCGTCCCCGGCGGCGAAGAAGAGCGGCATCACGGCCCAGCCGAGCGCGAGGACGGCCGCGAGCAGGACGACGAGGGAGCCCGCGTGGGCGTGGCCGCGCAGCGCGATCAGGCCGATGAGCTGCCCTGCGGCGATCAGCAGGGCGCCGGCGACGGAGATGATGTAGACGGTCCGGCGGCCGGCCGACTGCCGCAGTCCGTTGCGCAGCAGGGTGAGCTTGAGCCGGGCGAAGACGGGGACCAGGCCCGTCGCGCGGTCGGTGGCGTCGGTCCGGGGCCCGGTTCCCGCCGGGGCGTCGAGGACGCTCATCGGCTGCCGCCGCCCAGCCAGTCCAGGGTCTCGCCGGTGTCGCGGTCGCCCGCGCCGACGAGCTCCAGAAAGGCGTTCTGCAGCGAGGACGCGTCGCCGCGCACCTCGGCGAGGGTGCCCTGGGCGCGGATGGTGCCGGCCGCCATGACGGCCACCCAGTCGCAGAGCGACTCGACGAGCTCCATCACATGGCTGGAGAAGACGACGGTCGCGCCCGAGCGGGTGTAGCGCTCCAGCACGCCCCGGATGGTCTGTGCCGAGACCGGGTCGACGCCCTCGAACGGCTCGTCCAGGAAGAGCACTTCGGGGTTGTGCAGCAGGGCGGCGGCGAGCCCGATCTTCTTGCGCATCCCGGTCGAGTAGTCGATGACCAGCTTGTGCTGGGAGCCCGCCAGGTCCAGGACGTCCAGCAGCTGGGTGGCGCGGGTGTCGACCTCGTGGCCAGGCAGCCCGCGCAGCCGGCCGGTGTAGCCGAGGAGTTCGCGGCCGGAGAGGCGCTCGAAGAGCCGCAGCCCCTCGGGCAGGACGCCGATCCGGGACTTCACCTCGACCGGATCGCGCCAGACGTCCCGGCCGCCGATCTCGATCCTGCCCAGGTCCGGGCGGAGCAGGCCGGTGACCATGGAGAGCGTGGTGGTCTTCCCCGCGCCGTTGGGACCGACCAGACCGATGAAATTGCCCGCGGGCAGCACCAGATCGATGCCGGCGACCGCGGTCTGCTCACCGAACCGCTTCCACAGCCCCTCCACGCGTACCGCGGGCGCCGCCGCCCGCGGTACGTCCGTTCCGTCGTTGTCTGTCCGGTCCGGCATGTGCACGCCCTTCGCAGTCCCCTGGGCGCGTCCGGCCGTTGGGGGCGTCGCCCCCCAACGGCCGGACGCTCCTATGTGGGGGACACCCTACGAAAGGCGGCTCCGTGCGTCGGCCGCCTCCCTGCCGCAGGCGTACGCCAGGGGGCTGATCAGCTCCTCCACCTCGGGCAGCCAGCGGTTGGCGGTGGAGGGGCTGCGGGCCCACTGCACGACGCCGGACCCGCCGACCCGGGTCGGCGGCGCGGTGACGTAGTGGCCCTCGCCGATGGCGCGCAGGCCGATCGACGCGGCGTTCCACCCCACCTTGCGCACGAGGCCCTCCACCTTGGCGGCAGCGCCCGGCAGGACGAAGAACTGCATCCGGCGGTCCGGGGTGCGGGTGACCGGTCCGAGCGGCAGGCTCATCCGCTCCATCCGGGCGAGCGCGAGGAAGCCCGCCGCCTCCGGCACGTCGACGGCGTCGAAGGCGCGTCCGGTGGGCAGCAGGATGGCGGCGCCGGGGTTCTGGGTCCACATCCGGCGGGCGGCGGCGCCGCTGCCGGTGGCCCGGCCCGCCCAGTCCGCCCGGGTGGGATGGGCGCCGGGCGCCGCGCAGCCGGTCTCGCCGCACGAGCACCGCTGGGTGCCGCCGTCCGACTCCAGCCAGGTGCCGGGGCACACGTCCCAGTGCCGCTCCTCCGCGTACCGCACGGCGGCGTCGAGCAGTTGCTCGGTGCGCTGCTGGGGGACGGGTGCGGCTTCCATGACTCCGATGGGTTCTTCCACGCTCAGCACAACTCTGGCCATCGCCTGGGGTTACGGGCGTGGCGGGCGTGGTTACGGTCCAGCGCTTCCGCATACGGGGCGCATCGATGCATGGGCGGGGGCGCGCGGGAGGGGCCGGGCCGGTGGGCGGGTAGCCCTCCACGGGACATCCGGCACAGTTCACTCGGCATCTTAGGGGGCTTGCCGTGACGAAAACGGAGAGACGCGAAGTAAGTGACCAACCCGATGAATCGGTGCATTTCTCAGGCATATGTCGGGCAGTGATCCCTTTACCGATCACTGCGGCCTCAGAGGGAGAAACATGGCAGCCAGGCCTCTCGTCGCACGCCAGCCGAACGAACGGCTGCAGGCGCTCATTCAGGAAGCCGGATGCTCCAACGCGGGCCTGGCCCGCCGCGTCAACATGGTCGGGGCCGAGCGCGGCCTCGACCTCCGCTACGACAAGACCTCCGTGGCCCGCTGGCTGCGCGGGCAGCAGCCGCGCGGCCGGGCGCCGGGCATCATCGCCGAGGCGCTCGGGCGCAAGCTCGGCCGTACGGTCACGATCGACGAGATCGGGATGGCCAACGGCAAGAACCTCGCCTCGGGCGTCGGGCTGCAGTTCTCCCCGACGGTGACCGGGGCCATCGAGCAGGTCTGCGAGCTGTGGCGCAGCGACGTCGGCCGCCGCGACTTCCTGTCCGGTTCGACGGTCGCCTCCTCGGCGCTGGTCGAGCCCAGCCGGGACTGGCTGATCACCGGCGCCGACCCGCAGGTCGCCCGCGCGGCCGGGGCCCGGGTCGGGATGTCGGACGTGGCGGCGGTGCGGGCGACCACGGCCGCGCTGGTCGACCTCGACCACCGGTTCGGCAGCGGCCATGTGCGGCCGGTGCTGGTGCACTACCTCAACAGCGTGGTCTCCGGGCTCCTTTCGGGGGCGTACCGCGAGTCGACCGGGCGTCAGCTGTTCGCGGCGGTGGCCCGGCTCACCGAGCTCGCCGGCTACATGGCGGTCGACACGGGCCAGCCCGGACTGGCCCAGCGCTACTACATCCAGGCCCTGCGCCTCGCCCAGGCGGCGGGCGACCGCGCCTACGGCGGCTATGTGCTGGCCGCATCGATGAGCCATCTCGCCGCCCAGCTCGGCAATCCCCGGGAGATCGCCCAGCTGGCCCGGGCGGCGCAGGAAGGGGCGCGCGGGCGGGTGACGCCGAGGGCGGAGGCGATGTTCTACGCGGCGGAGGCGCGCGGTCACGCCCTGCTGGGCGACGCCCGCACCTGCCAGGCGGTGGCCGGGCGGGCGCTGACCGCGCTGGAGCAGGCCGAGCCGGACACGGGCGACGACCCCGACTGGATCGCCCACTTCGACCACGCCTATCTGGCCGACGAGCTGGCGCACTGCCACCGCGACCTCGGCCAGGCCGAGGCCGCCGCGCGCCGGGCGCAGGAGTCCCTGGACGGCCATCCGGAGTCCCGGGCCCGCCGTCGCGGCATCGGCCTGGCGCTGCTGGCCACGGCGCAGGTGCAGCTGCGCGAGGTGGAGCAGGCGTGCCACACGGGGACGCGCGCGATGGAGCTGCTGGGCACGGTCCGCTCCAGCCGGGGCGCGGAGTATCTGGACGATCTCCAGCAGCGGCTCGTGCCGTACGGGGACGAGCCCGCGGTACGGGAGTTCGGCGCACGTCTGGAGCTCCAGGCGGCCTGACAGGGCCCGCCCGGACGGCCGTTCAGGTCCGCGCGCCCCTTAACTGCGTCTTAAGGGGGTGCGGTGTTACACCCCGCGTGAAGGGAAGGTGAGCGAGGGCACACGCTTGGCAGAGGGCGGCAACCACCCGATAGCGTGAGCCGACGATTCCGTAGATTGACACGTAGGAGTCCCGGTGACACAGAGCGGACAGGGTGACGAGCAGCAGCTCCCTGCTGTACGACCCGCGCACGAGGGTGTCGTGCTGCCCTCGGGTGGCGGCGAGCCCTGGACGCCGGGGGGAGCCGCGGACGGGGCGACCCCGGCGGGCGGCCGGCCGTGGGGGCAGTCCTGGGGGCCTCAGGAGCCCCAGGCGCCCCAGCAGGGCCCCGGGAGCCATGGCGGCTACGGACAGCCGCAGCAGGGCCCGTACGACCCTTCGGGGCAGCAGGGCGGCTACGGCCAGGGACAGCAGCAGTACGGCGGCCAGGGGCAGCAGTACGGACAGGGGCGGCAGGACTCCGGCTACGGCCAGGTCCCGCCCTCGCAGCCGCTGCCGCCGGCCCAGCAGCCCTCGCCGTACGCCCAGCCGCTGCCGCCCGAGGCGGGCCACGGAGCGGGCGGCGACGCCGAGGCCACGCAGTACATCGCGCCGGTGCCCGGCGGACCCGGACCCGGCGGGATGCCGCCGGAGAACCCCGCGGAGTCCACCCGGTACCTGGGCCACGGACAGCAGCCCGGACAGCAGCAGGGGCAGGCGTACGGTCAGCCCGGCGGCCAGGACGCCGACGCCACCCAGTACATCCCCCCGGTGCCGGGCGGCGCCCCGTACGGCATCCGGCCCGGGACGCCCGGTGAGCGGCAGCCCCCGGCGGAGTTCGACAACCTCTTCCGCAGCGACGAGCCGGCGGGCGCCACCCAGCAGATACCCCGGTTCGACCCCGCGCAGCAGCAGTACCAGGGCGGCGGCGCGGCGCCGGACTACCAGCAGCCGCCCCCGTACAACGGCCCCGAGGACGGGTTCGCGCACGACGGGCCGGGCGACGGGCGGCGCAAGCGGTCCGCGCACGTCCCGCTGATCGCGGCGGTCGTCGTCGGCTGTGCGGTGATCGGGCTCGGCGCGGGCGCGCTGATGAGCGGCGGCGACGACAAGAAGGACAACAAGCAGCCGGTGGCCTCGGCGAGTTCACCGGCCGCCGAGCCGTCCGAGAAGCCCGCGGCGGACCCGGCGAAGCCGCAGGCCGAGGCGCTCGACAAGCTGCTCGCGGACAGCAACAACAGCCGCTCCGCGGTCATCGGCGCGGTGGAGAAGACCAAGTCCTGCACCAACCTGGACCAGGCCGTCTCCGATCTCAAGGGTGCCGCGCAGCAGCGCCGCGACCTGGTGACCCGGCTCCAGGGCCTCTCGGTCGACAAGCTGCCGGACCACGCCCGGCTGACCGCCTCGCTCACCAAGGCCTGGCAGGCGTCCGCATCGGCGGACGACCACTACGCCGCCTGGGCGTCGCAGGCCAAGAGCAAGAAGGTGTGCAAGCACGGCCACGCCCGGACGACGTCCCACACCCAGCAGGCGACCGTGCAGAGCGGCGTGGCCAGCAACGCCAAGCGGCAGGCGTCCACGCTGTGGAACGCCATCGCGGTGAAGTACGGCCTGACGAAGCGTGAGGCCACCGCGCTCTGAGAGGGGCAGACAGGCAGGCAGAAGGGGGCGGGAGCGGTTCCCGCCCCCGGCGGGCTCAGCCCGTCGCGCTGGCGTCCGCCAGGGTGCGGGTCACGTCGACGAAGCCCTTGCGGTCGGCGACCAGCCGGCCGTCGCGCACCACCTGGAACGTCACCTTGCTGTTCACGATGCGCGGGTAGGACCCCGAGCCGAGCATGTCCTCGTAGCGCCAGCGCAGCGCCGGGGTGAGGCCGCCGGTGTCGGCCCGGGTGCCCTGGTTGAGGGCCTTGGTGACCTTCTGGGACGTGATCCGCGGCTCGTTCAGCTGCTCGACGACCGACTTCAGCGCGGTGTACGCGACCCAGGTGGTCTGCACCCCGGTGTCGTCCGGGTCGACGCGGTTGTCCCCGAAGGCGTGCTTGCCGATCACCTTGCGCATCAGGTCCCAGCGGGCGTCGCCCGGGGCCGGGTACCAGCCGGTGACGTACGCGCCCTCGAACGGGCTGGCGCGCCCGCCGGTGCGGTCGATGAGCGGCTGCCCGATGCTGCCGAGCACCGAGGAGACCCGCACCGTCGTGTCCGCGGGCTCCAGCCGCCGGAAGGAGTCGAAGAACGTCTCCGTGCGGTCGCCGAGCACCGAGGTCACACAGCCGCCCTCGGTGCCCGCCCCGCTCAGCGCCCGTCCGGCCGCCTGGTCGTACGAGGTGGCGTCCTCGGCGGCCGGTATGTCGACGGGGGCGGGGCGCCCGGCGGCGGTGAGGCCGGTGCGCAGCAGCCACGCCTGGCTGTCGCCGCCCAGCGTGTCCGGCCGCACCAGCGCGACCCGGCCGCAACTGCACGACAGCTGCTCGGCGTTGCCCGCCATCAGCGCGGACTGGCCGCCGGTGACGGGGTAGGACATATAGCTGCGGAACTCCTCCTCGGAGGCCCCGTAGCCGCCGATGTACGGGATGCCGGCGACCTCCAGCGGGGCCATGAAGGCCCGCCCGTGGCGGCTGTAGGAGCCGACGACCGCGACGGCCTTCTCCTTGACGGCCCGGCGGGCGCAGTTCCCCGCGCCGGTCGAGCTGTCCTCCTCGTCGCAGGTGACCACGCGCAGCCGGTGGCCGTCGATCCCGCCCTCGCTGTTGATCCAGCGGGCGTACGTCTGCGCCATGGCGGTCATCCCGGCCATGGCGACGGTGCCCGGGCCCGAGGCGCCGGAGGGGGCCCAGGTGACGACGGTGACGGGCTCCCTGGAGTCCCCCGATGCCCCAGGGAGCGCGCCGCAGCCGGTCATCAGCAGAGCCCCTGCCGCCACCGCACCGATGAGCGGCCGGGAGGGGCGGGGGGAGGTGGGGCGCTGCCGTCCGGTCATGGGCACAGACCTTTCCCGGCCCGGGGTAACGCCGCAGTGTGCGCGGTTCAACGCTCGGTGACGCCCAGGTGAATTGCGGGGGGCCGTAGGGGAGGCCGGAAAGGGAACGTACGATCGACAGCTGTGCAGCAAGGTTCCGAGAACTCTTCCCGTCGCGGCCGTCGCTCCTCCACCATGGGCGGCATGCCGCTCAACGACATTCCGTGGTGGCGCTGGCGCAGCAACGTGCGCTCGGCGCTGCACATGCTCTCCGACCCCGTCTTCCATCACGAGTGCTGGCTGGCCGGCCGGGAGGGATACGGCGACGTCACCGACGCCGTGTACCGCCTGGTCGAGGACACCTGGCTGGACAACTGGTCCGCCGAGAAGTACGTCGGCACGGTCTTCCGCGACTCCAACGAGGCCGCCCTCGTCGACGTCGCGGTGCTGCGCGTGCTGCGCATCATGCACCAGGTCGGCGCGGACGCCCCTGTCTCCGCCTACCTGGAGCACCACGGCTGGCCGGAGGCCGTCCGGGCCGCCCGCGAGGCCCATGTGCTGCTCGCCACGAACGACGGCGAGGACCCCGATGTGCCGCCGCGCTCGCTCGACGTGCTCCGCATCATGACCAGGACCGCCTGAACGGCGGACGGTGTGGCACGCTACGGGGATGACCGCGCCGCAGCCTGCTGACACCGCCCCCGAGCAGTACGTCCTCACCCTCTCGTGCCCCGACAAACAGGGCATCGTGCACGCCGTGTCGAGCTATCTCTTCATGACCGGCTGCAACATCGAGGACAGCCAGCAGTTCGGGGACCACGACACGGGCCTGTTCTTCATGCGCGTCCACTTCTCGGCGGGCACCCCCGTCACCGTGGACAAGCTGCGGGCGAGCTTCGCGGCGATCGGCGACTCGTTCCGGATGGACTGGCAGATCCACCGGGCCTCGGACCGGATGCGGGTCGTGCTGATGGTCAGCAAGTTCGGCCACTGCCTCAACGACCTGCTGTTCCGCTCCCGGATCGGTGCGCTGCCGGTCGAGATCGCGGCCGTCGTCTCCAACCACACGGACTTCGCCGAACTCGTCGCCTCGTACGACGTGCCCTTCCGGCACATCCCGGTGACCAGGGAGAACAAGGCGGACGCCGAGGCGCAGCTGCTGGAGCTGGTCCGGGAGGAGGACGTCGAGCTGGTCGTCCTGGCCCGCTACATGCAGGTCCTCTCCGACGATCTGTGCAAGCAGCTGAGCGGCCGGATCATCAACATCCACCACTCGTTCCTGCCGAGCTTCAAGGGCGCCAAGCCCTACCACCAGGCGCACGCGCGCGGTGTGAAGCTGATCGGCGCGACCGCCCACTACGTGACGGCCGACCTCGACGAGGGGCCGATCATCGAGCAGGAGGTCGAGCGGGTGGGCCACGGCGTCACGCCGGAACAGCTCGTCGCCATCGGCCGCGACGTGGAGTGCCAGGCGCTGGCACGCGCGGTGAAGTGGCATGCGGAGCGGCGCATCCTGCTCAACGGCCGCCGCACGGTGATCTTCGCCTAGGGCGTTCCCCCCGGGGTCACAGCCGGCTGAGCGAGGCGGCCGCGAACAGGACGTCCCGGATCGCCTCGCGGTCACCGCGCTGGCCGGCCGCCGCCTCCACGGGCGGCACATGGCCCGCCACCAGCTGGCAGAACTCCACGCCGTCCAGGGCGATCTGCGCCACCGTGTGGTCCGGGGAGCCGACGGCGGCGGGGGAGTCCAGCGCGATGTACCAGTCGCCGCCGCCCGACCCCTCGACCTCCAGATGGAGCGAGCGCCCCGGAGCGCCGGCCGTCACCAGCCGGCGGGCGGGTCCCGCGAGTCCGGCCCTGCGCCGCACGGCCAGGGCGGCGGGCAGCATCCGCACCGCCAGATCGATCATCCGGTGCAGATGGGCGGCGGACGGCGGTTCGTACGGATAGTCCACCGCCTCCGCGATGTCGCCCGCGTGCACCCAGCACTCGAAGGCCCGGTCCAGCAGGGCGTCCTGCAACGGCAGGGCGAAGTCGCCGTAGGAGACCGAGAGGTCCGAGACGCCCCGGCCCGCGAAGGACACCGTGCGGATCAGGGCGTGGCTCTGCTCGCGCCATGGCTCACGGACGGCGCGGGTCGGAGGCCGCTCGGCGGACGACCAGTACGTCTCGGTGCGGGCGGTGGGAGCGAGCGGCAGCCCGGAGCCGCGGCGCGGGGTCCCCGGGACGCTTTCGGCGAGCGGGTCGTCGAGGCCGAGCGCGGTGCTGACCAGCCCGTCGACGGTCATCAGGTGGCCGATGACCCCGGCGACCGTCGTCCTGCGATACGCCCGTTCCTCGCCCTCGAACCACTTCAGCCGCACCGGCGCGTGCCACTCCGAGCCGACGATGTCCCGCAGCAGCGCGTCGAGCCTGGCCGTCTCCGCGTCGTACGGAGCGGCCCAGTCCGGCACCGGGATCTTCGCGGGCCGGCGGCTCAGACAGTTCTCCAGCACGCGGGACCTGAGCATCGGATCGAGATCCAGCGTGCGGTCGGTGTGCAGCAGCCCGACCGCGTCGCGCAGCCGCAGCGCCTCGTCCGCACAGGGAGCGCACTCGGTGAGATGCGCCTCGACGGCCTCGGTCTCCTCGGCTGAGCACGCGGTCAGTGCCCACGCCCCGAGGAGCGCCTTCAGCACCCGGTGCGGGAGCACGAGAGCGGGCGGCGGCGCCGGCTCGGACGGTTCCGGTGGTCCGTCGTCCGCCCTTTTCGGCTCCGGCACCCGCTCGGGCGGAGCCTTCGGCTCCGGCGGGGGTTCGGGCAGGGGTACGCGGCTGAGGTCGAAGTCGTCCGCGGCGGCACGCGGCCCCGGTATGCGCCGGGCGCCGCGCACCTCGTCGTCCCGGCCGTCGTCCGCGCGGCCGTCCGCGTCGTCGGTCACAGCGGCCGCCCGTATCCGGGCGGCGACGAGCCCTCCAGCGGACGGGTGTGGGCGGTGGACAGCAGTTGCAGCCCGAGCCGCAGACGCCGCCGCGCCTCGTCCTCCGTGACACCGAGGTCCGTCGCGGTCTGCCGGTAGTCGCGGCGCTGGATGTACGCCAGTTCGAGCGCGGCCCTCAGCGGGGCGGGCATCGAGGCGACGATGTAGTCGGCGCGGGCCGCGGCGGTGGCCCGGCGCACGCGCTCCTCCAGACCGACCGGGTCCGGGGCGGCCGTGCCGTCCTCGTCCGCCTCGTCCCGCTCGTCCTCGGCCGACGCGGCTGCGGCGGACCTGCGCAGGCGCTGCACGGACTCGCGGTGGGTGAGCCGGGCCACCCAGGAGCGCATGGAACCCTGCTTGGGGTCGTACGCGTCCGGGTTCTCCCACACGTAGCCGAAGACCTCGCGGGTGACCAGGTCGGCGGCGCTCTCGTCGTCCAGCATCCGGTTGGCCTGGCTGTGCACGAGGGCGGCGAACCGGTCGTAGAGCTCGCCGAGCGCCGCCGCCTCACCGCGTGCCAGCCGCTGCTGCATCTTGCGGTCCCAGCGGGGCGGTGCGTTTTCAGCCATGCGACCCCCAGCCGTGTGCCGTCAGAACCTCTTGTCCTGTACCCCTCGTCACATCGAATGTAGTGGGCCACCCTGACCGAGCACGCCCCTTTGCGGCAAGTACGTCCCCGCGAAAGCCCTGGATGGTAGGGAAATCGTCGCCGGTCGGCGGCGTAATCGGACACGAAGTGATCATTTCTGCCTGAATCGCTTCCGGGCCTTCCTGAGGGAGGCGGTGTTTGCTGGAGGGGCGGCCGGGGCAGCCGCGAGGAGGAACGGAAACTTCCGGAACGAGAGGCCCAGTCGCATGACACTCAGCGTGGCCGAGAGTGAGCAGGGCGGGTGGACCGTGCTCCACATTGACGGGGAGATGGACCTGGTGTCCTCGCCCGCCGTCCGCCAGTCCGTCCACGACGCGGTGGCCGTCGGCCGCCACGATGTCGTGCTCGACCTCTCCGAAGTGCTGTTCTGCGACTCCAGCGGGGTCGGGGTGCTGATCGCCTCGCGCCGGCTGATGCGTTCCTGCGGGGGCCGGCTGCGGCTGATCCTGCCCGCCCGGGGCGCGGAGGAGGGCTCCCATGTGAACCGGGTGCTCGGTGCTCTGGGCGTGCGGCGGCTGTTCGAGGTCTACCCCGACTGGGACTCGGCCGTCGACGACGAGGCCCGGCCGATGACGGCCTGCCCGGGTTGTCACACCACTGAAGCGCGTAAGTGACACGTGACGGCTGTGGGCGTCGTACGCTCCCCGCATGGACAGCGCAGAGTATGAGCGCAAGATCGCTTTCCGTTTCGCCGCCTTCGACCAGGACGGCAACGGATACATCGATCGCGCGGACTTCAACGCCGCCGCGGCCCGTCTGCTCACCGAATTCGGTACGACGGCCCGCTGCGACAAGGGCCAGGCGCTCTACACCGGGGCCGAGGCGTTCTGGCAGGGCATGGCGGGCATCGCCGACGTGGACGGGGACCAGCGGGTCACCCGTGAGGAGTTCGTGGGGGGCGCGGTGAAACGGCTCCGCGACAACCCCGAGCGCTTCGCGGAGATCGCCCGCCCGTTCCTGCGGGCGGCGATCGCCGTGGCCGACCAGGACGAGGCCGGAACGGCCACCGTCCCGGCGGTGGAGCGGGCCCTGCGGGTGCTGGGCGCGAGCCCGGACGCGGCGGCGTTCGCCGCGCAGAGCCTGGACGTGGACCGCGACGGCCGCATCGCGGAGGCCGACGCGGTGGCCGCGTTCGCGGCGTACTTCACGGTCATCGAACCCGACGCGTAGCCCTCGGCCGGGGCGCGGGGTTCCGTCCTCAGTCGCCGGACGGGCTTGTCTGGTGCGGGTGCTCCGCAGGGTGCGCACTCTGTCCGGGTGGGGGTCCGGTGCCCCTCCGGGGAGACTCCTCGGACGACGAACGTGCGGCGACGACGCAGGCGCACCCGGGAACATGTTCGTCGTCCTGCGGGGACTCTCCTGCACGGCCCCGGACCGGCCGTCGTGCGTCTGCGGCAGTCGGACAACCGGCGTTCGGGCGCGAGTGAGCCGAGTGGGGGCGTGCAGGGGAGTCCCCGCAGGAAATGGCGTACGACCCGGGTCCCTCGCGGACCCGGGTGAACACGCCATTTCCGAGGAGTCTCCCCGGAGGGACCCCACCCCCACCCACCGGACAGAGCGCCCCCACGGGCAACCCGCACCACCAAGCCCGTCCGGCGATTGAGGACGGCACCCTCCGCCCCGGACCGGGGCACAGGCACAGGTCAGGAAGACGCGTACCGCGCCCGGAGCCGGTACTTCAGGACCTTGCGCAACGCCTCGTTCCGGGGCAGTGCGTCCACCACCTCCAACTGCTCCGGGAGCTTGTGGACCGCGAGGCCCTCCTCGCGCAGGTACGCCGTCAGAGCGGGCAGGGTGAGGGGGGCGGCGCCCCGGGGCTGTTCCACCACCGCGCAGACCCGCTCGCCCCGCGCCGCGTCCGGCAGACCGATCACCGCCGCGTCGCCCACGCCCGGATGCCGGGCCAGCAGATCCTCTATCTCCTTCGCCGAGATGTTCTCGCCCTTGCGGATGATGATGTCCTTCAGCCGCCCCGTGAGCACCAGATGCCCGCTCGGCCGCAGGTGCCCCACGTCGCCCGTGATCAGGAACCCCTCCGCGTCGAAGGGCGCCGCCGCGCCCAGATAGCCCCGGCAGACCGCCTCGCCCCGCAGCCGGACCTCGCCGTCCGTCCCGCACGGCACCCCCTTGCCGTCCTCGTCGGTGATCCGGATCTCCATGCCTTCCGGCGGCCGCCCCTCCGTCTCGGCGAGTTCCTCCACCGTGTCGTCCGGTGCGCCCATCGTGATCATCGGGACCTCGGTCATGCCGTAGCCGTGCGTGAGCTGGACGCCCATCTCCCGTACCACCGCGTGGTAGATCTCCGGCGGCTTGGGCGCGCCGCCGCCCGCCAGCAGCCGGAGCGTGGGGATCAGCGGCCGGTCCGGGGCCTTGCGCTGTTCGGCCAGGAACATCGAGTAGAAGGCCGTCGAGCCGCCCGCGACCGTCACCCCGTGGCGCCGGTAGCCCGCCAGCGCTTGAGGCATCGCGAAGTGCTCGAACAGCACCGCGGGGAACCCGTACAGCAGCAGCATCACCGCGTAGTCCGGCCCGCCGACATGGGCGAACGGAAAGGCCACCGAGCCGACGTCGTCCGCCGACAGACGCAGCGCGTGGGCCAGGCAGGAGCCGCCCGCGATCAGGCTGCGGTCGGTGTGCAGGACCCCCTTCGGGTCGGACGTGGTGCCCGAGGTCCAGTAGATCCAGCGCACCGACGTGCCGTCCGGGGGCGGGGGCGGCAGGACCGAGGGATCGCCGTCCGGGAGGGTGTCGTACGCCTCGAAGACCTGCGGCGGGCGTTCGAGGCCGGCCGACAGGCGCTCGGCCATCGCCGTGTGGTCGTAGCCCCGCCAGACCCCCGGCACCGCGAAGAACGCCGCCTTCGACTCCCGCAGCGCGAACCCCGTCTCGCGGTCGCGGTAGAAGGGGATGACGGGCGTCTGCACCGCCCCGAGCCGGGTCAGCGCGAAGGACAGCAGCACCGTCTCCACCCGCGTCGGCAGCTGCCAGGCGACCACGTCGCCGGGGCGCACCCCCATCCCGTACAGCCCCGCCGCCACCCGCTCGCCCCGCTCGCGCAGCGCGCCGAAGGTGAGCGTGCGGTCGTCCTGGATCAGGAAGGGCCGGTCCGGGGTCAGGGCGGCCCGGCGTTCGATGAGCTCCCAGAAGGTGCCCGATGCACCCAGGGCGTGTGCGGTCTCGTTCACGGCGAACCCCTCACAGCTGACGGGTAGTCAGATCGTGCGGAGAGCGTAGAGCGCTGCGCCTTGTCGGTCCAGAGGTGCGGGGCTAGCCTGAGGGCGACGTCAATCTGACGGGTCATCAGAAATGCGCGCGCCGAAGGGGACACCATGACGGAACTGCCTCGGATCGTCAGCGTCGACGACCATGTGATCGAGCCGCCGCACCTCTTCTCGGCCTGGCTGCCCGCCAAGTACCGTGAGCGCGGCCCGCAGCCGCTGACCGCCGGCATCGGCGAGCTGGCGTACACGGGTGGCAAGTACGTCATCACGATGGACCCGGACGGGCCGCCGACCGACTGGTGGATCTACGAGGACCTGAAGTTCCCGTACAAGCGGAACATCGCCGCCGTGGGCTTCGACCGCGACGACATGACGCTGGAGGGGATCACCCGGGCGGAGATGCGGCGCGGCTGCTGGGATCCCGTGGAGCGGCTGAAGGACATGGACCTCAACCACGTCGAGGCGAGCCTGTGCTTCCCCACCTTCCCGCGCTTCTGCGGGCAGACCTTCGCCGAGGCGCACGACAAGGAGGTCGCGCTCGCCTGCGTCCGCGCCTACAACGACTGGATGGTCGAGGAGTGGTGCGGGGACAGCGGCGGCCGGCTGATCCCGCTCTGCATCATCCCGCTCTGGGACATCGGCCTGGCGGTCGCGGAGATCAGGCGGAACGCGGCGCGCGGGGTGCGCGCGGTGACCTTCTCGGAGATCCCCACCCATCTCGGGCTGCCCTCGATCCACAGCGGCTACTGGGACCCCTTCTTCGCCGCCTGCCAGGAGACCGGCACGGTCGTGAACATGCACATCGGCTCCAGCTCCCAGATGCCCGCCGCGTCCCCCGACGCCCCGCCCGCCGTGCAGGCCTCGCTCTCCTTCAACAACGCGATGGCCTCGATGATGGACTTCCTGTTCAGCGGGGTGCTGGTGAAGTTCCCGACGCTGAAACTGGCGTACAGCGAGGGCCAGATGGGCTGGATCCCGTACGCCCTGGAGCGCGCCGACGACGTCTGGGAGGAGCACCGGGCCTGGGGCGGGGTGCGCGACCTGATCCCCGAGCCGCCTTCCACGTACTACTACCGGCAGATCTTCTGCTGCTTCTTCCGAGACAAGCACGGCGTCGCCTCGCTCGACGTCGTCGGCCGGGACAACGCCACCTTCGAGACGGACTACCCGCACGTCGACTCGACCTTCCCGCACACCAAGGAGGTCGCCCTCGACCACGTCAAGGGACTGGACGAGGAGACCGTCTACAAACTGATGCGCGGGAACGCGATCCGCATGCTCGGCCTGGACCTCGACAAGTAGGCCGCGGTGGACCTCGCGTACACACCGCAGGAGGAAGCCTTCCGGGCCCGGCTGCGGGAGTGGCTGGCCGCCGTGCTCCCCGGGCTGCCCGCGAAGCCGGACCCCGGCGACTGGCCGGGTCGCAGGGCGTACGACGCCGGCTGGCAGCGGCTGCTGTACGACGCCGGGTACGCGGGGCTGCACTGGCCGGCCGACGCGGGCGGCCGGGGCGCCACCCCCACCCAGCACCTGATCTTCCTGGAGGAGACGGAGCGGGCCGGGGCGCCCTACGTCGGCGCGAACTTCGTCGGGCTGCTGCACGCCGGGCCCACCGTCGCCGCCGAGGGAACCCCGGAGCAGCGGGCCCGCTGGCTGCCGCCGGTGCTGCGCGGCGACGAGATGTGGTGCCAGGGCTTCAGCGAGCCCGGCGCCGGCTCGGACCTGGCCGCACTGCGCACCCGGGCCGTGCGCGACGGCGACGCCTACGTGGTCAGCGGGCAGAAGATCTGGACCTCGCACGCGGAGGTCGCCGACTGGTGCGAGCTGCTGGTGCGGACGGACCCCGAGGCGCCGAAGCACCGGGGCATCAGCTGGCTGGCGATGCGGATGGACAGCCCGGGGGTCACCGTCCGGCCGCTGCGGACGCTGGCCGGGTCCACCGAGTTCGCGGAGATGTTCCTCGACGAGGTGCGGGTGCCCGTCTCGCACCGGGTCGGCGCGGAGAACGACGGCTGGCGGGTCACCATGGTCACGCTCTCCTTCGAGCGCGGTACGGCCTTCGTCGGCGAGGTCGTCGCCTGCCGCCGCACCCTGGCCGCGCTGGCCGCCGAGGCCCGGCGCACCGGCCGCTGGGACGACGCGGTGCTGCGCCGCAGGCTGGGCCGGCTCAACGCCGAGTTCCGGGCCCTGTGGCGGCTCACCCAGTGGAACGTCAGCGAGGCCCAGGCCACCGGCGGGGTCCCCGGGACCGGCGGCTCGGTCTTCAAGCTGCGGTACTCGCACGCCCGCCAGGAGCTGTACGAGGCGGCGGCCGAGGTGCTCGGCGCGGGCGACGCCCTCGACCTGGACCGTGAGTGGGTGCGGGACCGGCTCTCCTCGCTCTCGTACACCATCGCGGCCGGTACCTCGCAGATCCAGCGCAACATCGTCGCCGAGCGGATCCTCGGCCTGCCGAAGGGGCGGTGAGCGGCCGTGGACTTCCAGCTCTCGGACGACCAGCGGGCGCTGCGGACGGGGATGCGGGACCTGCTCGCGGGCCGGTTCGGCCGGGACGCGCTGCGGGCGGCGGTCGAGGGCGGCGGGGGCGTGGGCCGGGAGCTGTGGCGGGAGCTGGGGGCCGCCGGGTGCTTCGCGCTGCGGCTGCCGGAGACGGCGGGCGGGGTCGGCCTCGGCCTGCCGGAATCCGTACTTCTGTTCGAGGAGCTGGGGCGGGTCCTGCTGCCCGGACCGCTGGCCGCCACCGAGCTGGCCGCCGGGGCGGTGAAGGGCGCGGCGGAGGGCGAGGCCGTGGTGGCGGTGGCGGACGGCGACTTGCCGGTGGCGCATCTGGCGGACGCCGACGCGCTGCTCGTCCTGGCCGGCGACCGGGCCCGGGTGCTGACCGGCGCGGCCCTGCGGCGGGCCCTGGACGGGGCCCGGCCGGTGCGCTCGCTGGACCCGGGCACCCCGCTGTGGCGGGTCCCTGACCTGTCCGGGTACGAGGGCGAGCCCGTGGCCGACGGGGCGCGGCTGCGCCGGGAAGGGGCCCTGCTGACCGCGGCCGAGCAGCTCGGCAGCGCCGTCCGCAGCCAGGAGGCTGCGGTCCAACACGCCGGTGAGCGCGAACAGTTCGGTGCGCGGATCGGATCCTTCCAGGCGGTCAAGCATCTGTGCGCCGACATGCTGGTGCGCGCCGAGCTGGCCCGTACCGCCGTGTACGCGGCCGCCGTGACGGCCGTTCCCGTGGAGATCGCCGGGGCCAAGCTGCTGGCCGACGAGGCGGCCGTCCGCAATGCCCGCGACTGCCTCCAGGTGCACGGCGGCATGGGCTTCACCTGGGAGGCGGACGTGCATCTGCATCTCAAGCGGGCCTGGCTGCGGGCCGGCGGCTGGCTCGCGGCGGGGGGCGCCGAGGAGCTGCTTGCGGCCGATCTGGAGTGAGCGGGGTGACCGGTTGCCCGGCGCACGCACGTGACGCGACGCACCCCAGGGGTTCACGCTGCGGAGTGACACAGCGCAGTCGGGGGCCGTCGATACCGGCTTGTGTCCTTTGCGTGATTCGTCACGGGGTGGAGTCGGCGCCGGGCTCGGGTACGCTCCGTTGGATGCGAGTGGTTCTGGAACCTGGCGATCCGGATGTGGCCTGTGCGGCGACTCCGGTCCGCGAGAGGTGCCCTGCTCGTGATCCACACAGAGGGGCCGGGCCTGCCGGGGAAGCGATTCCCGGGCTCCCGAGGCGCCCCTGTTCGACTCTCCGCAACGTGCGTCGCACAGTATGCACCACGCGTACTCCTTCGCGCTGGAATATGCCCGAAGCGCTTGTTGCGGTGACTGTACGTCAACCATGCTGTCTTGTAAGGGAATCACGTTCCGTGACCCTGAGGAGGCGCGAGGCGATGTGTCCGCCGGTTCGGATGGTGTGAGCGGTGCAGGTGCTTCAGGTTCAGTTGGAGGTCGGGCCCGACCCCGCGGAGGTCGGACGGGCCCGCAGATGGGCGCGTTCGAGGCTCGTCGGGTCCGGGATAAGGGATGACGAGCCGCTCGCGGAGACGCTCATCCTGCTCATCTCGGAGCTGGTCACCAACGCGGTCGTGCACACCGGCTGCCCAGCCGTGCTGCGCATGCTGTTCGGCTCGACGGGGGCCCCGGGCAACGCCGGGACCGTCCGGGTCGAGGTGGCCGACACCAGCTGCCGCCCACCGCAGCAGCGGCACGCGCAGGGCGAGGACACCGGCGGCCGGGGTCTCGAACTGGTCGACGGCCTGGCCGACCGCTGGGGCTGGCAGCCCGAGGGTGCGGGCAAGCGCATCTGGTGCGAGGTCGACCGGGGCATCCCGCTGATCCAGGTCCAGATGCCCGGCGGCCATATCGGTGCGCAGGCCACGGGCGAGTGCGAGGGCCCCGGCTGCGAGGCGTGCAGGCGCGAGACGGCGCACGCCGTCACCCATCACGCCTGACGGCCCCGCGCCCGAGGCCGTACGCCTGGGGTTCCGCGCCTCGGGTGCTCCGCCCGGCCGGGCGCCCCGGTCAGAGCAGGGCGACGGGCGCGACCGGGGTTCCGGTCGCGCCGACGAAGGGCTCCGGCATGGCCGAGAGCAGGAAGGCGTGGCGCGCCTCCTCGGCGCAGGCGGTGGACAGCGCCTCCAGATTCCAGTTCTGCCCCTGCGGCATGCCCATCTCGACCAGGTCCAGCGCGTGCACGCCCAGCCACAGGTCCTCGATCTCCGGCGGGAAGATCTCGAAGGTCAGTGTGTCATTGGCGACCGCCGCCACATCGCGGGCCCGGAACCACTCCGGTGTCCGGATCGACAGCCCCGGTGACGGATAGCCGTACGCGTTCCTGTCGCCGGCCAGGTGCACCTGGATCTGCCCGGTCCGTACGAGGACGACGTCCCCGGCCCGTACGCGGACCCCGGCCAGCTCCTCCGCCGCTTCCAGGTCCTCCGGGGTGACCGCGTGGCCGCCCGGCAGCCGGTCCACACCGTGCGCCCGGGCCACGTCGAGGAGCACCCCGCGCGAGACGACGGGCGGCAGGGTGTCGATGCCGCTGAACTCCGCGCCGCCGTGTGCGGTGATCGTGGCGGCGGGGCGGCCGTTGTAGATCCTCCCCGAGTGCGAGGCGTGGGTGAGGGCGTCCCAGTGCGTGGCGGTCTGCAGGCTCAGCACGGCGGTGTCGTCGCTGGTGGCGACCGTGCCGGGGCCGAACAGCTCCTGATTGATCTGGACCATCGTGTGCAATGGGTTGATCCGGCCCGGGATGAGTCCGCTCTGCACCCCGTCCTGCCGGAGCGGCAGCGCGAGCGGGATCCGCAGCCCGCTGCGGACGGTGGCGGCGGCCTCCCGTACGACCGCGTCGGTGATCAGGTTGAGCGTGCCGATCTCGTCGTCGGCGCCCCAGCGGCCCCAGTTGTTCACGCGCTGCGCGAGGTCGTGGAACTCGTCCGGCAAGGACATGGCGCCTCCTGGGGCTTGTGCCGGTGGACCCGGTGACCCATAGAATCTAACGGTCCGTCAGAAACCGCGGGAAGGGGCCGGGCATGGGGAACTTCTTGGCAGGCAAGGTGGTGGCTGTGACCGGTGCCGGACGCGGCATCGGGCGGGCCGTCGCGCTCGCCGCGGCGGCGGAGGGGGCGCGGGTCGTGGTCAACGACTACGGCGTCTCCGTCGAGGGCGGCGCACCCACGAGCGAGATAGCCGAGTCCGTCGTCAAGGAGATCGTGGCGGCGGGCGGCGAGGCGGTCGCGGTGGCCGACGACATCTCCACGATGGCGGGCGGGCAGCGGGTCGTGGACACCGCGCTGGAACGGTTCGGGCGGATCGACGGGGTCGTCTGCGTGGCCGGCATCCTGCGGGAGCGGATGCTGTTCAACATGTCCGAGGAGGAGTGGGACCCGGTGGTCGCCACCCACCTCAAGGGCACCTTCACCGTCTTCCGGGCGGCGTCCGCAGTGATGCGCGGGCAGGAGGGCGCGGGCACGCTGATCGGCTTCACCAGCGGCAACCACCAGGGCAGCGTGTCCCAGGCGAACTACAGCGCGGCGAAGGGCGGGATCATCTCGCTGGTCCGCAGCGCGGCGCTGGGCCTGCACAAGTACGGCGTCACGGCGAACGCGGTCGCGCCGGTGGCGCGTACGCGGATGTCGGCGAACGTTCCGATGGAGCTGGCGGAGATCGGTGAGCCGGAGGACGTGGCGGCGCTCGTCGTCTACCTCCTGAGCGAGCGCGCCCGCGCGGAGGGGATCACCGGGCAGGTGTACACGATCGCGGGCCCGAAGATCGCGGTCTGGGCCCAGCCGAGAGAACTACGGGCGGCGTACGCGCAGGGCGCCCCCTGGACCCCGGAACGCATCGCGGACTTCCTGCCGGGGTCGGTGGGGTCGGACCCGATGCCGCTGCTGAGCCGTGTCGGGGAGATGGCGGACGCGGCGGCCCGCCGCAAATCGGGGCCCTCCCGCGATTGACGGGCGGGCACTCATGTCCAGCTCCTCCGGCGATTGAGGGGCTGGATCCGCCCGCAGGGCCGGACGCCCACGTCGTAGACAAGGAGGCACCCCCATGGACTTCGCCCCCCACCCCCAGGACGCCGTCTTCCGGCAGGAGGCGCGGGCCTGGTTGGCGGCCCACCTCGTCGGGGACTTCGCGGCGGCAGCCGCGACCGGCGGGCCCGGCAGTGAGCACGAGTGCGTCGACGACCGCCGTGCCTGGGAGCGCGAGCTCGGCCGCGACGGCTGGATCGGCATCGGATGGGACAGCGCGGCGTACGGCAACCGCACCGCCACCCTCACCCAGCAGATCGTCTGGGCCGAGGAGTACGCCCGCCTCCGGGCCCCCGCCCGCGTCGGCCACATCGGTGAGAACCTGCTCGCCCCCACCCTCCTCGCCCACGGCAGCCGGGAGCAGCGGGACCGCCACCTGCCGCCCGTGGCCCGCGGCGAGACCCTGTGGTGCCAGGGCTACAGCGAGCCGGACGCGGGGTCCGACCTCGCCGCCGTCCGTACGGCCGCCGTGCGCGACCCCGGCGCGGGCGGCGCGTACCGCGTGACCGGCCAGAAGATCTGGACCTCGCTCGCGCGGGACGCCGACTGGTGCTTCGTGCTGGCCCGCACCGGGCGGGGCTCCCGGCGCCACCACGGGCTGTCCTTCCTGCTGGTGCCGATGGACCAGCCGGGCCGCGTCGAGGTGCGGCCGATCCGCCAGATGTCGGGGACCAGCGAGTTCAACGAGGTCTTCTTCGACGGGGCGCACGCCGAGCCGGAGCCGGTCGGCGGCGAGGGCGAGGGCTGGGCGGTCGCCATGGACCTGCTGGCCCTGGAGCGCGGGGTCTCCACGCTCGTCCAGCAGATCGGGTTCGCCGCCGAGCTGGACCGCGTGGTGCGCGCCGCCGTCTCCACGGGCGCCGCCGCCGACCCGGTCCTGCGCGCCCGGCTCGTTGGCCAGTGGGCCGAGCTGAGAACGATGCGCTGGAACGCCCTGCACACCCTCGGCACCACCGGCGACCCCGGCGCCCCGAGCGTGGCGAAGCTGCTGTGGGGCGGCTGGCACCGGCGGCTCGGGGAACTCGCCGTGGAGGTCCGGGGCGCGGCCGGGGCCGTCGGCCCGCAGGACTGGTCGCCCGGCGAACCGTACGTACTCGACGAGGCACAGCGCCTGTTCCTGTTCACCCGGTCCGACACCATCTACGGCGGCTCGGACGAGATCCAGCGGAACATCATCGCCGAGCGCGTGCTCGGCCTACCGAGGGAGCCGAGATGAGAGGCGTCGTGTTCGACGGCAAGCGGACCGAGGTCGTCGACGACCTGGAGATACGGGACCCGGGCCCCGGCGAGGTGCTGGTGGCGGTGGCCGCGGCCGGACTCTGCCACAGCGATCTGTCGGTGATCGACGGGACGATCCCGTTCCCGCTGCCGGTGGTCCTCGGCCACGAGGGCGCGGGCGTGGTCGAGGCCGTCGGCGCCGGCGTGAGCCATGTCGCGCCCGGCGACCACGTGGCGCTGTCCACGCTGGCGAGCTGCGGGGCGTGCGCGCAGTGCGACCGGGGCCGGCCGACGATGTGCCGCAAGGCGATCGGGATGCCGGGGCAGCCGTTCTCGCGGGGCGGGAAGCCGCTGTACCAGTTCGCGTCCAACTCGGCGTTCGCCGAACGGACCCTGGTCAAGGCGGTGCAGGCGGTGAGGATCCCGGCCGGTCTGCCCCTGACGTCGGCGGCCCTCATGGGCTGCGGGGTGCTGACGGGGGTCGGAGCCGTACTCAACAGGGCCGGGGTCGACCGGGGCGAGAGCGTGGTGGTCATCGGCACCGGCGGCATCGGGCTCAACGTCATCCAGGGGGCGCGGATCGCCGGCGCGCTGACGATCGTGGCGGTCGACTCCAACCCGGACAAGGAGACGGTGGCCCGGCAGTTCGGCGCCACGCACTTCCTGACCTCGGCCGACGGCGTCCGCGAGATCCTGCCGCACGGCGCCGACCACGCCTTCGAGTGCGTGGGCCGCACCGAGCTGATCCGTACCGCGATCGACCTGCTGGACCGGCACGGCCAGGCGATCCTGCTGGGCGTGCCGGCGGCGACGGCCGAGGCCTCGTTCCTCGTCTCGTCGATGTACCTGGACAAGTCGATCCTGGGCTGCCGCTACGGCTCCTCGCGCCCGCAGCGGGACATCGCGCTCTACGCGCAGCTGTACCGGGAGGGCCGGCTGCTGCTGGACGAACTCGTCACCGAGACCTACCCGGTGGAGGACTTCGCCAAGGCGGCGGACGACGCCCACCACGGGCGGGTGGCCCGGGGAGTGCTGGTGTTCTAGGGCCTTCTCCGGCTCAGGCCCGGTTCCCCGCCGTCGTGCGGAACGTCCGCCGGTAGACCGTCGGGGAGACGCCCAGCGCCGCCTGGAGGTGCTGGCGCAGCGAGGTGGGGGTGCCGAAGCCGGCGTCCCGGGCCACCTGGTCGATCGACAGGTCGGTGGACTCCAGCAGCCGGCGCGCCAGCTCCACCCGCTGCCGGGTCAGCCACTGGCCGGGGCTGACCCCGACCTCCTCGCGGAACCGCCGGGTGAAGGTCCGTACGCTCATCGACTCCTGCTGGGCCATCTCGCGCAGCAGGATCGGCCGCTCCAGCCGGGCGAGCGCCCAGGCCCGTGCGGTGGTCGTGGTGGCGAACTGGGTGTCGGGGACCGGCCGCTGGATGTACTGCGCCTGGCCGCCGTCGCGGTGCGGCGGTACGACCGTGCGCCGGGCCACGTCGTTGGCGACGGCCGTGCCGTGGTCGCGGCGCACCATGTGCAGGCACAGGTCGATCCCGGCGGCGACCCCGGCGGACGTCAGGACGTCCCCGTCGTCGATGAACAGGACGTCGGGATCGACGCGGACGGCAGGGAAGAGCTGCTGGAAGTGGTCGGCGGAGGACCAGTGGGTGGTGGCGGGCCGCCCGTCGAGGTAGCCGGCCGCCGCCAGGACGTAGCTGCCGGTGCAGATCGACACCATCCGGGTTCCCGGCCTGATGTGGGCGAACGCGGCGGCGAGCTCGTCGGTGAGCCGGCCCTCGGTGTAGACGGGGCCGAGTTCGTAACTGGCGGGGACGACCACCGTGTCGGCCGTGGCGAGCGCCTCCGGGCCGTGCTCGACGGTGATGGTGAAGTCCGCGTCGGTGCGGACGGGGCCGGGCGGGCGTACCGAGCAGGTCACCACGTCGTACAGTTTCCGGCCCCGGTTCAGCGGCTCGGAACCGAGTGAGCGCCCGAATATCCTTTGGGGGATGCCGAGTTCGAAGGGGAGCAGCCCGTCAAGGGCGAGAACGACGACGCGATGCGGCACTACGGACTCCCTTCACCTCTAGCTGGTATAGACCATAAGCTGATACATGTCATCGGTGTGAAGGAAAAGTCAGCAGACCCCGCGCGCATTCCCGCCGCGCATCATGAGACCGTTTCGGTCGGTTCAGCACGTTCCGCGGACCCGCTGCCGCCCCTGCCCGTCGGGCCCGACCGGCTCTGGAACCGTAACTTCCGGCTCTTCTTCGTCGCCAGGACCGCCGCCCTCTTCGGCGACGGGATGATCCCGGTGGCGCTCACCGCCGGACTGCTCGGCGCCGGGCGCCCGCACTCCTCGGTCGGCTACGCGCTGGCCGCCTGGATGGGCCCGCTCGCGCTGTTCGTGCTCTTCGGCGGGGTGCTCGCGGACCGGTTCACCCCGCGCCGGATGATGATCATCGCCGACTCCCTGCGGCTGGTCGGCGCCACGGTGCTCGCCGTCTCCTTCGCCACCGGCAACCCGCCGCTGTGGGCGGTGTACGCGCTGAGCTCGATCGCGGGCGTGGGGGCGGCGCTGTTCCAGCCGGGCGTCGCGTCGACCGTGCCGAGGGTGTCCTCCGACGTCCAGCGCGCCAACGCCGTGCTGCGGGTCTCCGAGGCGCTGATGACCATGGCGGGCCCGGCCTTCGCGGGGGTGCTCGTCGGGCTGGCGAGCGCGGGGGCGGTCTACGCGGCGAACGCCTCGACGTTCCTGGTCTCCGGGGTCTGCCTCTTCCTGCTGCGGCTGGCCCCCGCCCCCTCGGACGAGGCGCGGCGCGGCACGTTCGTCGCCGAACTGGTCGACGGCTGGCGCGAGTTCCGGGCGCGCAGCTGGCTGTGGGGCGTGATCGCGATCTGGACGGTGTACGGCTTCACCGTCCTCGGCCCGATGCTCCCGCTGACCGCCGTCGAGGTCACCGAGGCGCACGGCTCGGGGACGTACGGCGCGATGATGGCGGTCAACGGCGCGGGCAGTGTCGTCGGCGGCCTGCTCGCGCTGCGCCTGCGGCCGCGCCGGCCGCTGGCGGCGGGCGCCGTCGCGCTGAGCGGGGTGTGTCTGAACCTGGTGGTGCTGGGGCTCGGGCTGCCGGTGGCGGCGCTGGGGGCCGGGCAGTTCGTGGCCGGCGCGGCGTTCGCGTTCTGGCTGGTGATGTGGTCGACGACGGTCCAGACGCATGTGCCGCCGGAGGCGCTGAACCGGCTGCACGCGTACGACGTGGCGGGATCGCTGCTGATGCTGGCGGCCGGACGGGCGCTGGCCGGGCCGGTCGCGGACCGGGTGGGCGCGCCGGAGGTGCTGCTCGCCGGGGCGGTGATCAACGTGCTGGTGGTGGGCGTCCTGCTGGGGGCGCACCCGATCCGGCGGCTGCGGCGGATCGGGGCCTGACGGGGCCCGGGCGGGCGGCTACTTGGCGCGCGCCCGCTCCTCGGACTTCTGCATCTCGATGACCTGGAGGACGTGTGCGCTGGTCTGCCGGCGCACACTGCCGCCGACGAGCAGTCCCGTACCGGCCACCGAGAGGGGCGCGGAGACGGCCAGCAGGGTCAGCTCCTTGGGCAGGGTGGTGTCCAGCTCGCAGACGGATGAGGCGCGGAAGCAGTACAGCGTGTCGTCCTGGTCCCACAGCAGGGTGCCCAGCCAGATCCACAGCGCGCAGGCGACGAGCAGCAGCAGGGCACCCCAGCCCTGCATCTGCACGGACCGGTGGTGGAAGTGCTGACGTGCGGCCCACTGCATGAGGTCCCCCGAGGACGTGAACGAAGCGGTGTGCGCGCCCGCGGAGACCCGGGGCGCCGGGACGGAAAACCCGTCGACGGATCAGGACGGCCCCCTGCTAGCCTCCCGGAGGCCGTGCGAGAGAACAAGGAGGTGGTACCCGTGAACGCAGAATCCACATGGGTGCTCCCCTCCGGGGTCACGGCCGGGCGATAGGTCGTCCGGGAGCGCCGCTTCGAGCCCTCCCGAAAGGCACGACCATGAACAACATCTCAGGCATGCCCCCGCACGACACCGAGGGCACGCCTCTCCCCGGCACGCTCCCGCGCTTCACGTCCGAGGAGCGCCTCGACGACGGCGTCCTGGCCCGCGAGTTCACCCTCGGGGACATCCCCGGCACCCTGTGGACGCCGGAGTCCGCCGCCCCGCTCCCGCTGATCCTGATGGCCCACAACAACGGCATGTCCAAGAACGAACCCCGGCTGGTGGCCCGGGCCCGGCTGTCCGCGGCGTACGGCTACGCGGTGGCTTCCATCGACGCCGCCGGGTGCGGTGACCGGCCCCGGTCCGCCGCCGAGGAGCAGGCCCGCGCCGATCTCCGCCGGGCGATGCGGGCGGGCGAACCGGTCGACGGGATCTTCGAGTCCTTCATCGGCCCGCTGATCGAGAAGGCGGCCCCGGACTGGCTGGCCACCCTGGACGCCCTCCTCGCGCTGCCGGAGATCGGCGGCCCGGTCGGGTACTCCGGCTGGACCGCACTCGGCATCCGCCTCGCGGTGGCCGATCCGCGCATCAGGGCCGCAGGCTGCTTCGCCGGGGGTTACGTGCCCCGCGCCCAGCGCGAGGAGGCCCGGCGGGTCACCGTTCCGCTGCTGCTCCTGCTCCAGTGGGACGACGAGGGGAACCCCCGGCAGCGGGCCCTCGACCTGTTCGACGCCTTCGGCAGTACGGAGAAGACGCTGCACGCCAACATGGGCGGGCACACGGGCACTCCGTGGTTCGAGCGGGAGGACGGCGACCGCTTCTTCGGGCGCCACCTGAAGTAGCGGGGTCCGGGGCGCCAGGGATCGGGCGGCGGCCGGGGCCCGGGCCCGGCCGCCGTCGCCCGTGGCCCGATCCCTGCGAACCATGTCCCTCGGGCCACTCGTGAGCGGGGCCCCGCCCCCGGATGCTGGGCAGCGTGAACCCGACAACCGAGAGCGCCGCCCCCGTCGGCCGGCCGCCGACCGCCCCCGGCGCGCGCCGGGAGCCGCGTATCCACCGTGCCTGGATCGTCGCCGCCGTCACCTTCGTGACGATCATCGGCGGAGCCGCCTTCAACGCCCTCCCCGGGCTGCTCATCGACCCCCTCCACACGGAGTTCGGCTGGTCGCGCGGGGAGATCGGCCTCGCCGTCTCCATCGACATGGCGCTGTACGGGCTCACCGCGCCGTTCGCCGCGGCGCTGATGGACCGGTTCGGCATCCGCCGGGTCGTGGTCGTCGCCCTCGGCGCGGTGGCGTCCGGGGCGCTGGCCAGTGTCTGGATGACCGCGTCCTGGCAGCTGATGATCTATTGGGGGCTGCTGGTCGGCCTCGGCACGGGATCGATGGCGATGGCCTTCTCCGCGACCGTCACCAACCGCTGGTTCGTCGCCCGCCGGGGCCTGGTGACCGGCATCCTCACCGCGGCCGGTGCCTCGGGCCAGCTGGTGTTCCTGCCGCTGTGCGCCTGGATCGTCGACCGGCACGGCTGGCGCCCGGCGTCGGTGACCGTCGCACTGGCCGCGCTGGTCGTCGTCCCGTTCGTCTGGCTCCTGATGCGCGACCACCCGGCCGACGTGGGCCTGGCCCCGTACGGCGGGGAGTACGCGGACAGGCCCGCGCCCACGCGCGGGGCGGCGGGCCGGGCCGTGCGCGTGCTGCTGGACGCGGCGCGCGGCGGGCCGTTCTGGCTGCTGGCGGGGTCGTTCGCGATCTGCGGCGCGTCGACCAACGGCCTGATCCGTACGCACTTCGTGCCCTCGGCGGTGCACGACCACCACATGCCGATCACCGCCGCGGCCTCGCTGCTCGCGGTCATCGGGGTCTTCGACATCATCGGGACGATCTTCTCGGGCTGGCTCACCGACCGCTTCGACGCCCGCCGGCTGCTGGCCGCCTACTACTCGCTGCGCGGGATCTCGCTGCTGTTCCTGCCGTTCCTGATGGAGTCGACCGTGCAGCCGCCGATGGTCCTTTTCATCGTGTTCTACGGCCTCGACTGGGTGGCCACGGTCCCGCCGACGCTGGCCCTGTGCCGGCAGCAGTACGGCGAGGACAGCCCGATCGTCTTCGGCTGGGTCCTCGCCTCGCACCAGGTCGGCGCGGCCCTGGTGGCGTTCCTGGGCGGGGTGGCGCGCGATGTGCTCGGCTCGTACGACGTGGTCTGGTACGCGGCGGGCGCGCTGTGCGCGATGGCGGCGCTGATGGCGCTGATGCTGCGCCGGGTGCCGGCGCGGCCCGAGGCCGTCCTCGCGAAGTGACCCGCGGGCTGCGGCTCAGCCGCGGCCGAAGCGCCCGAACACCCCCCGGTGGAACAGCAGCGGTCCCTCCGCGCCCCCGCCGGCTTCCTCCGCCGCGCCCAGCGCCGCCACCCGGCCGACCACGATCAGATGGTCGCCGCCGGTGTGGACGGCCTGGATGCGGCAGTCGACCCAGGCGGGCACCCCGCCCAGCAGCGGTGAACCGGTAGCGGGGGAGGGGGTGTACGCGACTCCGTCGAACTTGTCGGCCCCGCTGACCGCGAACCCCCGGCACAGCGCGCCCTGGTCCGCCCCCAGGATGTTGACGCAGAAGGCCCCGGCGCGGGCGATGCGCGGCCAGGTCGTCGACGTACGGGCGACCATGAACACGACCAGCGGCGGGTCCAGCGAGAGCGAGGCGAACGACTGGCAGGCGAATCCGGCCGGGCCGCCGGGATCCTGCGGGTCGTGCGCCGTCACGACCGTGACCCCGCTGGCAAAGTGCCCCAGCACGCGCCGGAATTCCCCCGGATCCACGGGCAGCCGCTCGTCGTCGCCGACGGCCCGGAGATCCGGGCGCGGCAAGGGATCGACCGGCCCCGGAGGGGCGGCCGTCGCGGCGCCGACGGACCTGAGGTAGCGGACGGCGGTTGCGGCCATGCCTGCGTGTCCCATCACCCTCCGATTAGAGCTGACGATGCGTCAGATGGGAAGGCCCGCGAACCCCGTGGCACGGGCGGCGGGAATGGGCTACTCTCAAACGAGACGGACCGTACCGTCTCGTTTCATCGCTGTCGCCCTGAGGAGTGAAGACATGCCGAGTACCAGGACCTGGCTCATCACCGGTGCCTCGCGCGGCCTGGGCCGCGCCTTCACCGAGGCCGCCCTGTCCGCCGGGGACCGGGTCGTGGCGGCGGCCCGGGACATCAGCCCCCTGGCCACGCTGACGGAGGAGCACCCGGAGTCCTTCCTGCCGCTGGCTCTCGATGTCTCCGACCGGGAGGCGGTGTTCAAGACGGTGGAGCGGGCGGCGGCGGAGTTCGGCGGCCTCGACGTCGTCGTCAACAACGCGGGCGGGCTGCTGTACGGGATGGTCGAGGAGGCCACGGAGCGGCAGATCCGCGACCACCTCGACGTCAACTTCTTCGGCGCGGTCTGGGTCGCCCAGGCCGTGGTCCCGCACCTGAGGGCGCGGGGCTCCGGACGCCTGCTCCAGATCAGCTCGATGGGCGCCGGCGGCGGCATGGCCTCGGTCGGCTTCTACGGCGCGGGGAAGGCGGCGCTCGACTCGGTCAGCGAGGCGCTGGCGATGGAGGTCGAGCAGTTCGGGATCAAGGTCACCGTCGTCCAGATGGGCGGCTACGCCACCGGCCTGTTCACCACCGGCACCACGGCCACCACCCCCGACCCCGCCTACGACACCCTCCGCGCCCAACTGGCCGAAATGTGGGGCGACGACGCGGGCCCCGCTCCGTCGACGGCGGCCCCCGCCCTCCTGAAACTGGCCGAACTCCCGGACCCGCCCCGGCGCCTGATCCTCGGAGACCGCTCGTACGACCTGGTCCAGGAGATGAACCGCGCCCGCACGGAGCAGTACGAGGCCTGGGAGTCCCTGAGCCGGATGGCACCGGGGTGACGGGGAGCCACGGGGGTGACGGCGTGACGGGGTCCGGGAGGGGGTCGGCTAGAGCCCCCGGTACGTCGGTGTCCGTCGTGCCACGAAGCCGGCCACGCCCTCGTTGGCGTCCTGGGTCGTCATGTTGATCTCCTGGGCCGCCGCCTCGGCGGCGAACGCCGTCGTGCGGTCGGTGTCCAGGGACGCGTTGACGAGTTGCTTGGTCAGGGCGAGGGCGCGGGTGGGTCCCTCGGCCAGGCGTCGGGCCCAGGCGCGGGCCGTGGCCGGCAGCTCCTCGTCCGGGACCGTCCGGTTGACCAGGCCCAGCCGTTCCGCCTCCGCCGCCGGGAGCGCGTCGCCGAAGAACATCAGCTCCTTGGCGCGCTGCGGGCCGATCAGGCGCGGCAGCAGATACGCGCCGCCGCCGTCCGGTACGAGGCCCCGGCGGACGAACACCTCGATGAACCTGGCCGATTCGGCGGCCAGCACCAGATCGCAGGCGAAGGCCAGATGGGCGCCGATGCCGGCCGCCGTGCCGTTGACGGCCGCGATGACCGGCTTCTCGCAGTCCAGGACCGCCGCGATCAGCCGTTGCGCGCCGAGCCGGATCGTCCGGGCCACATCGCCCGGGACCCGGTCGCCGGTGGCCGGGGAGCCGCCCCCCGGGGCGCCGCGCAGGTCGGCGCCCGCGCAGAAGCCCCGGCCCCTCGCGGTGAGGACGACGGCCCGGACGCCCGGGTCGGCGGAGGCCTCCGCGAGCAGGGCGATGATGCGTTCGCGCTGGTCCCGGGTGACGGCGTTCATCGCCTCGGGGCGGTTGAGCGTGATCCACGAGACCCCGTTGTCAGTGGCGTGGAGTATCAATGAATCAGGCGCCCCGCAGGGGGCGTCGTCAGTGGTGTCTTCGGGGGAGGACGGCATGAAGCAGCTCCTGGGCAGATGGTGGCGGGACAGGCGGGACAGGCGGGACAGGCGGGACCGCCGGTCAGCGGCAGACCGCGAGCGCGTCGAGCGCCACCGCGCCCTGCCCCCGCCCCAGCACCATCAGCGGGTTGATGTCGAGTTCGCTCAGGTCGTCGCCCAGCTCCAGCGCCATCCGCTGCACCCGCAGGACGACTTCGACGAGCGCGTCCACATCCACCGGCGGCCCGCCGCGCACCCCTTCGAGCAGGGCCCGGCCCCGCAGCTCGCCGAGCATCGCCCGCGCCTGGTCCTCACCGAAGGGCGGCACCCGCACCGCCGCATCGTGCAGCACCTCGACGAGTACGCCGCCGAGGCCCACGGTCACCGTCGGCCCGAACAGGGCGTCCTGCGTGACCCCGACCATCATCTCCACACCCCGCTCGACCATCTGGCAGACCAGGATCCCGTCCAGCTCGACGCCCTCGTAGCGGGCGATGTCGGTCAGCTCGCGGTAGGCGTCCCGGACCTGGCTGGCGGAGGTGAGGCCGACCTTGACCAGGCCCAGTTCCGTCTTGTGGGCCAGCCGCGCCCCGGACGCCTTCATGACGACGGGGTAGCCGACGAGCCCGGCCGCCCGGACGGACGCGGCGGCGCTGGTCACCAACTGCTCCCGGGGCACCCGGATTCCGTACGCCCGCAGCAGCTGCTTCGCCGCGTGCTCGCTCAGCTGGTGGCCCGGGCGCATCAGTGCCTGCGCCTTGCGGAAGGAGGGCGACGGCGTGCGCGGCGCCTCGTCGAAGGGGGAGCGGTAGGAGGCGGCGAAGCGGTGGTGGTCCAGATAGGCCCTCACCGCGGTGATGCAGTTGCCGAAGGTACGGAAGGTGGCGACGCGGGACGAGCCGAGCAGCGTCGTGCGGTACGCGTCCTCCGTGCCGACCGGCGACCCCCACACCACGCACACCAGTTTGTCCGTGGCCTCCGCCGCGTCCACCAGGTCCTGCGCGAGCCGGTCGCTCATCGGCGGGAAGGGCCCCGTGATCGGACAGATCAGCACCCCGACCCCGGGGTCGGCCAGGATCGCGTCGATGATCTTCCGCCCGCGCCAGTCGCCCACCGGGTGGCCGCCGTTGTCGACCGGGTTGGCGACGCTGAGGTAGTCCGGGATCCAGGTGTGCAGCTCGGCCTGCTTCTCCTCGGACAGCACCGGGAGGCGGAGACCGGCCGAGGTCGCCAGGTCCGAGAAGTGCGCCCCCGTGCCGCCGGAGATCGAATACACCACGACCCCGTCGGACAGCGGCTTGCGCGCCCGGGCCAGCAGCGCGGCGGTGTCCTGGAGTTCGTCGAGCCCGTCCACGCGGATCACACCGAACTGCCGCATCGCCGCGTCGACGACCTGGTCGGCGCCGGTCAGCTTGCCGGTGTGTGACGCGGCCGTCCGGGCCCCCGCCTCCGTACGCCCCACCTTGACCGCCACCACGGGGACACCGGCCCGTGCGGCGCGGTCCGCGGCGAGCAGAAAGGAGCGGCCGTCCTTGAGCCCCTCCACGTAGCAGGCGATGGCCCCGACCTCGGGGCGCTGGGAGAAGTACGCGATGAAGTCGGAGGTCTCCAGATCCGCCTCGTTGCCCGTGGGCGCCCAGTGGGAGAGGCGTACGCCCAGCTCCTGGAGGGTGTAGACGGGACGCCCCTGGTGTCCGGACTGGGTGATCAGCGCGATGGCCGGCCCGTCCAGGTCGTCCCGGAACTCCTCGAAGGCGTTGAGATTGGTGTTGGGCCCGAGCAGCCGCAGCCCGGACCGCTCCACCGCGGCGGCCAGCCGGGCCTGGGCGGCGGCCCCCTCCGCGCCGGTCTCGGCGAACCCGGAGGCGAAGGCGACGGCGAACCGCACCTTGGCCTGCGCGAGTTCCTCGATCACGGGGAGCGGGTCACCGACCAGCAGCACGGCCAGGTCCACCCGCTCGGGCAGCTCGGCGACGGAAGGAGAGCAGGCCCGCCCGAAGACGGTCTCGCGGGTGGGGTGCACGGGATGGAGCCGGGCCCCGACCCGCTCGGCCCAGGCGATGAGCTGGCGGGTGATCCCGGTGTTGGGCCGCCCCTCGGCGTCGGACGCGCCGATGACGGCGACGGACTCCGGCCGGAAGAAGCGGTCCAGGTCCGGCACGGCGGCGTGCAGTGGCCGCCCGCTGACATCGAGGTCGCCCTCCGCGGCGGCGGCCGTCATGCAGTGGACGGCGGCATGCGGTTCCTCGCCGCAGGCCACCACCCGGGCGCGGAAGTCGGTGGTGAGGGTGCCGTGAGTCGATCCAAGCATCGTTCCGCCCACTCCTGCTCGAAGGTCCTCGGCGCACGGGGGCGCCCGGCGGCGCCACGAACTGACGCAGTGTCAGTTTACTGAACTGACGCTCCGTCAGGAATGGGTGTGCAGGCAAAGGCTGGGAGCGGGGGTACGGGGGGTGGGTGCGGCGGGCGGGCCCGCTCGGCGCATCCGCGCCCTCACCGCCCCCGGGCCGGCACCTTCGCGATCCGCGACGCGATCTTCTCCGCGTCGCGGGCCATTTCGCGGAACATCCCGCTGATCGGGTTGGTGAACCCGGTGAAGTACAGGCCCGGGGCCTGCTTCGGGGTGCGGGCGC
Organism: Streptomyces sp. ITFR-16; assembly: GCF_031844705.1. Taxonomy (NCBI): domain Bacteria; kingdom Bacillati; phylum Actinomycetota; class Actinomycetes; order Kitasatosporales; family Streptomycetaceae; genus Streptomyces; species Streptomyces sp. ITFR-16. The sequence continues at coordinate 3,404,805 of NZ_CP134609.1, read as the reverse complement.
CGTGGACCACCGGGCGGCCCCGCTCGTCCAGCACGCCCAGGTGTCCGACCAGCGGTTCCAGGGCCCGGAGATAGCCCGTCGCGGCGATCACCGCGTCCGGGGTGAGCCGGGTCCCGTCCGCCAGCACCACCGCGTCCTTGTCGAACGACTCCACCGCCGCCACCGGCAGCACCCGGCCGCCCTTGACCGCGTCGATCAGGCCCACGTCCTGGACCGGGATGGCGCCCTGCCTGACCCGGGAGTACAGGCCCGTGTCGGGGCGGGGCAGCCCGTGTGCGGACAGGTCGGGCACCGCGACGCGGGCCATCAGCCGCCCGGCCCGGTCGACGAGCCGCACCGGCAGCCGGCGCACCAGGATGCCGGTCGCCTGGGCCGGCCACCCCGCCGTGGAGCGGCGCACGATGTGCGGGACGGTGCGCACCGCGAGGCGTACGCGCGCGGCCCCGCCCTCGACCAGGTCGACGGCGATCTCGGCCCCCGTGTTGCCGACGCCCACGACGAGGACGTCCTTGCCCGCGTAGGGGGCCGGATCGCGGTAGTCCGCCGCGTGCACCAGTTCGCCGGTGAAGGTCTCGCGCCCGTCCCAGTCGGGGATGCGCGGGGTGTGGTTGAAGCCGGTGGCCACGACGACGGCCCGCCCGGTCAGCTCACGGCCGCCGCTCGCGGTCAGCAGCCAGCCGGTGCCGTCCGCCGCCCGGTCGACGCGGGAGACCTCGACGCCCGTCACCACCTCCAGCTCGTGGTGCTCGGCGTACTTCTCCAGGTAGCGCACCACGTTGTCGCGGGAGACCCAGCGGCCGAACCTGCGGGGCATGGCCAGCCCGGGAAGGGCGGACCAGCGCCGGGTGGTGTGCAGATGCAGCCGGTCGTAGTGGCGCCGCCAGGACGCGCCGACGTCCCCGGACTTCTCCAGCACGACGGCCCGGACCCCCCGCGCGCGCAGGGAGGCCGCGGCGGCCAGGCCGCCGGGGCCGCCCCCGATGACGTAGACGGGGCGGTCCTCGGTGAGGTCGGTGGCAGGTGCGCTGTCGGACATGCTTCGGAGCGTAATCGCGCACTTCCTTGATGGGTCTCGGTCAAGACGGGAATCGATTGCGAATTGATCACGTATGCACGCGCATGCGAACCCGGCCCCCGCCTCTTGCGTGGACCGCCGCCATCAGGTGAACTGACGTACCGGTGAACTGGCGTACCGTCAGATTTAGCGTGCAACGGGAGGCCCCATGCGGACGGTCTGGCTCGATGGCGCCCAGTGGCTCGCCGTGCTGCGGATGGGTCTCGGCCTGTGGTGGCTGGAGAGCTGGCGCCACAAGGACAAGAAGGGCTGGTTCGAGCGCGGCACGGGCATCGCCTGGGCGGCGGATGTGGCGGGCAGGCACCGCTGGCAGGTGGTGCGCGGCGGCTTCGAGAAGGTCGTCGCTCCGCGCCCGAAGGCCATGGCGTACCTCGTCGTGTACGCGGAACTCGCTCTCGGCCTCGGCCTGGTGACCGGCCTGCTGACCCCGGTCGCCCTGGTCGCGGGGCTCCTGCTCAACCTGCTCTACCTGGTGCTGATGATCCACGACTGGGCCGAGCAGGGGCAGAACGCGATGATGGCGCTGATCTCGCTCGTCGCGCTGTTCGCCATGTCCTGGCAGACCTGGTCCCTCGACGAAGCGATCGGACTCTTCCTGTGACGACACCCCCCGGCCCTCCGGCCGCCCCCGCGCCCCGCCACGACCTCCCCGAGCCCGACGCGTTCACCCGCCCCTACTGGGACGCGGCGGCCGACGGCCGGCTCCTGCTGCGCCGCTGCCGCGCCTGCGGCCGGGCGCACCACTACCCGCGCGAGTTCTGCCCGCACTGCTGGAGCGAGGACGTCCGGTGGGAGCGGGCGAGCGGCCGGGCCACGCTGTACACATGGTCCGTCGTGCACCGCAACGACCTGCCCCCGTTCGGCACCCGCGTGCCGTACGTCGCGGCCGTCGTCGACCTGGCCGAGGGCCCGCGGATGATGACGGAGATCGTGGACTGCGAGGAGAGCGCGCTCGCCATCGGGATGGAGCTGAGCGTGACGTTCCGGAGGGAGGAGGGCCGCGAGGCGGTGGCGGTGTTCCGCCCCTGAGCCGCCGGTCCCAGGACCCGGGCGCCACCCCGCATCCGCACGGTGGCACGCTGATGATCCGTGATCCGTACGTCAGCGAGGGAAGCGCCCGTTGAACACCGGCAGCAGCAGTTACTACGAACGCATCGACGACCACCGCTACAAGCCCACGGCCCACGCGAGCGGCGCGTGGAGCACGGACGAGGTGCACTTCAGCCCGTTCGGCGGGCTCATCGTCCACGCCGTCGAACGCCATCTCGCCGACCGTCCCGGCGCCGCCCTGCTGCTGTCCCGGATCAGCTTCGACATCCTCGGCCGGCTCGCGCTCGACGAGTGCGAGATCAGGGTCGAGACGGTCCGCCCCGGCCGCACCATCGAACTGGTCGAGGCCGTCGCCCTCATCGCAGGCCGCCCGGTCGTCCGCGCCAGGGTCTGGTGCCTGGCAGCCGGTGACACCGAGGCCGTCGCCGACGGCGAGGCGGACCGGCTCACCCCGCCCGAGGAGCTCGCGTCCTGGCCGATGGCCGACCTCTGGCCCGGCGGCTACATCGCGTCCCTCGACGTCCGCCCGCTCGCCCCGCCGATGCCCGGCCGTACGACCGCCTGGATCTCCACCCCGCTCGACCTGGTCGCGGGCGAGCCCGTCAGCGCGCTCGCGTCCTACGTCGCGCTCGTGGACACCGCCAACGGCATCGCCGTGCGCGAGCAGCCCACCGACTGGATGTTCCCCAACGTCGATCTGACCATCCACCTGCACCGCCGGCCCGAGGGCCGCTGGACCGGGCTCGACACCACGGTCGTCTTCGGCCCCACCGGTCAGGGCGTCACCAGCACGGTCCTGCACGACGTCCGCGGCGCGATCGGCCAGGCGCAGCAGATCCTCACGGTCCGCCCGGTGTGAGGGCGGGCGGGCTCAGCGTGAGAGTTCCTTGCGCTGCCTGCGGCGTTCGCGGAAGTTGGGGTGACGGATGTGGACGCCGCCCATGCCGCAGGTGCCGGTGATCCGGAGCACGGGCGTGCCCGGCAGCCGTTCGCCGACGGTCTTGTCCTTCACCCCGCCGAACCCGAGATCCAGCGCGTCGGTGTCCGCCTTCCAGCCCACCGGGACCACGATCTGGACGCCGGACATCTGCGCGTCCACCTCCACCTGGATCTCGCGCAGCCGGCACTCGGCCTGTGTGAAGTCGATGCGGACGCCGCCCATGCCTCCGTACGCGACGATCTTCGGCGGCACCTTCCAGCGGCCCTTCCGCTGCGCGCCGTGGATACCGCCCTGGAGGGTCAGCGGCTCGCCCGGGTCGGACACGACGGGCCCGAGGTCGTCGGTGAGCGGGGCGAGTTCGCCGTACGTCTTGGCGGTGAGGGCCTGGCTCAGGCGGGCGTCCAGCTCGTCGAGGTCGATGCGCCCCTCGGCCGCCGCCTCCCGCAGTTGTTCCACCACGGCTTCGCGGTCGGCGTCGGAGGCGCGCATGCGGTCGGCGGACCGGGAGGGCTCGGCAGTCATGCGCCCGATGATACGGACGCGGACGGGCCCGGCGGGAGCGCGTGTCCCGGGCTATTCCTCGGCCACGAGCTGAGCCGTCACGACTCCGTGCAGCAGCTCCGCGTCCACGAAGTCCCCGTCCTCGGGCGCCCCGCACCGCCAGCTCAGCGGGTATGTGTTGCCGTGGGCCGCCGGAATCCCCACGTACTGGTCCCGGGCGGCCGGCCCGAAGCACTTCGCGCCGGGCGGCCAGTCGAAGTCCTGGCTCGCCCCCGGTTCGAGCAGGAAGTACGTCCACCGCCCGCCCGCGACCTCCCGCACCACGGGCCCCGGCTCGCCGTCGGTAAGGGTCTCCAGATGATGGACCACGGCCTCGCCCCGGACGCCGCGCATCCGGATCGCGTCGAAGTGGATGCCGGTCAGATGGAGTTGGAGCCCCGAGGAGGGTACCCATTCGGGGAGTTTCTTCTGCGTCATGGCTACGAGCATCCCGCTGGTTGCGTAGCGTCACCAGGAGGACACGGTCCACATCGGGGCGATGTGGGGAGGGTGGTGACGGCTGTGGGGACGAGTGGCGAGACCACGCACGGGCGGCGGCTGGTGGGGGAGTTGATCCGTATCCACCGGGTGCGGGCGGGATTGACGCAGAAGGAGGCGGCGGAGCGCCTGCTGATCTCGGAGTCACTGATGGGCGCGGTCGAGCGCGCGGAACGCATCCCCTCGCGTGACCTGCTGATCGATGCCGATGAGGTGTTCGGGGCGGGCGGTGCCCTGAAGGCGTGCTGCGAGCTGGTGGACGAGGAGAAGTACTCGCCCAAGTTCCTGGACTGGGCGAAGCTGGAGCGGACCGCGCGCGTCATCAGCGCGTACGAGACGATGCTGATCCCGGGCCTGCTCCAGACGGAAGCGTACGCGTACGCGCTGCACCGGTCGCGCGTACCGGCGTACTCCGAGACGGAGATTATCCGGCACGTCGAAGCGAGGCTGGAACGGCAGACGGTGCTCTCGCGCACACCGCCGCCGAGGATCGGGTACGTCATCGAGGAATCGGTCCTGGACCGTGCGCTCGGCGGATCGGAGGTGCTGAAGGACCAGCTACGGCACGTACTCGACTGCGTCGGACGGTACAACCATCTGACGGTGCAGGTGATGCCGTCGGCTCAACACACGCATGCGGGGTTGAACGGCCCCATGCAGCTGATGTCCACGGCGGAAGGCCGCACATTGCTGTTCGCGGAGGGGCAGGGCGGCGATAGGTTGATCTCGAAACCGGAGCAGGTGGGCGATCAGTTCGACCTCTTCGGCATCCTGCGGGCCCAGGCACTCAACCCCTGGAAGTCTGCGGAGATCATCGAGACAAAGGTGGGAAAACTGTGAGCCACGGACCCGGACTGACCTGGTTCAAGTCCAGCTACAGCAACAACGAGGGTGGCGAATGCATCGAGGTCGCCTACGACTGGCACAAGTCCAGTTACAGCAACAACGAAGGTGGGGCCTGCGTCGAGGTCGCGGCCTGCCCCCACAGCGTGCACGTCCGTGACTCCAAGGTCACCGACGGCCCCACTTTCGCCGTCGCCCCCGCCGCCTGGACCGCCTTCCTGAACCACGCGACGGTCACCGCCTGAGCGGTGCTCGGCGGACGTGGAAGAGATCCAGCGTCGCTGACGCCCGCCCGGGGCCGCACGCCCAAGGAGTGAGTGCGGCCCCTGCCGCTGTCTGACACGCTCGTGCCGTTGGCGACTCATCGTCGTCGGCCTCCACACCTCGTTCAGTCCAGGAAGGCTTGGTCGATCTGGTGTACCTGCGCAGGAATGACGCCCTGGCTCGGATCCCCGCCGGCTTCGGCATCCCGGTCGGCACCACCCACGCCTGAACCACCGCAGTGATCGATCCCCTGGCCGTGCGGGGCCCGGTCTGCTCAAGGGATCATCCTGACGCCGACACGAAGCGATCCAAGTTTGCCCCGGAGCCGCGCATCGGCCGGGCGGGGTTCGCATTCGGCTGAGCGCGGCAAGCACCGACTACTGCATAGGTCGAGCGTGAACGAGAGCCCCAGCCTCTCGCGCCGTTTCGAGAGCCCGCTCAAGCACCTCGGCCGGAACGTCCACCCAGACAAGAACAGGAGACTCGACTGTGCCGAAGATTTGGCGGTCCCGGTCCCATGCCTCTGCGTTGATCACCTGGTGAGCCAGGCGTGAGAAATGTTCTGCCTGGTCACTCTGCAGCAGGTCGACTTCCACGCCCATCAAGAGATCGCGCCGCGCGGAGAAGAGTGATCGCCGCGCGAGACCGCCTTTTGTCTGAGCCATGTCCACCATCGCCCGGAAAGAAGTCAGCGAAGTCTCGTCTCCCATGGGCTCATCGACGTAGAGATCAATGAAGACCTGAGCTTTGACCCTTAGCAGATCCGGAATGATGCCGGAAATGAAGGCTTCCATGTCATGAGGACTCGCGGCTTCAATGTACCGCACGTGTGTCGCTTCCCTTCTTTGGCCGGATATCGGGCCCCTTCCACTCTTTCATTGGGCGAGAAGGGGCCCGAGGAGTCGCGAAATCTGGCTATGCTTCGCAGCTATGGTTCGCGCAGGGGTGAGCGTACCGACGTACCTCTCTGGGTATCCAGATCGGCGGCCCCCAGAAGCGGCCTCCCCGGAGGAAGCGGCTGCCCCATCTGGCAGCAGTCCTCCACGCGTTGCGTGCGCGGTAGTGCTTCTTGCCTACGTTGAGGTGCCATCTGCTGTGCCGATCCCATTCGAAACGGATTCGGTGGTTCTTGAAGTGCAGGCCGGGTCTGCCGTCCCGCATGACGAAGTGCCGATTCGACTTTTTGAAGAATAGACACTTGGTGGCGCTGCAGCCGAACTTGGGCCAGCTCCACTTGCCATCGAGGTCATAGCAACCGAGGGGTTCCGCAGTGCAGTAGTCGTAGGCGTTAGCGTTGCCGCCCGTGATCGGATCGACCGACAGGAACCGGCCGGCGGCTGGATCGTACAGGCGCACCCCCATGAGGATCACCGCGCTCGGGGTTTCGGTGGAACGCTGTTTGCCGCCGAGCCAGCCATAGCGAGCAGGGTCGGTTCCTGGCAGCGGGTTGCCATACTCGTCGTAGGAGTTGACCACCGGGGTGCCGTCGTCCGACAGTGGAATCTGAGTGCTGATATCGCCATGCAGATTGGCCAATTGGAGGACAACATCGCCCGTAGCGCTGGTGGTGGCGACCAAGTTGCCGGCCAGGTCTTCGAGGCTCCGGCTGACCCCGTTGGTGTCCGCAGTCCAGTCCGGGCTGTCGCCGTCGCCGCCGTAGTGATTGGTCTTGGTGGCGGGAGTGCCCCAGGCGCCGCTCTCCGCCTGTTCCTCGGTCGCCCAGGACGCCAGGCGGCCGACCGCGTCCACGTTCCACGTCGTGCGCTTGGCGTTGGCGGTGATCTGGCGGACGAGATCGTCGGCGTAGTAGGCGTTCTGCGTGCCGTCGGCCTGAGCGGTGGTGCGGCCGAAGGTGTCGTAGGCGGTGCCGGTGGCGATCAGCCGGTCGGCGCTGTCGTAGGCGGAGTTGATGGTTCTGCTGGTGGGCGTACCTCCGTCGACGTCGTCGACCGTGGTGGTCAGCGCGGTGCGGTTGGTATTGCTGTCGAGGGTATACGCCCGGTGTGTGGTGACGCCGCTCTCGAAGTCGTCCACCTTGTTCAGGCGGCCTGCGGCATCGTAGATGTAATGCTGGTAGGCGCCGCCCCCGGTGTAGACGGTGCGGTTGACGATCTGGTCGTGGATGGACTGGGTCGTGGACTCGCCCTGGACCGTCCAGCCGGACTCCCAGTGCCAGTAGCGGGAAGTCTCCGTGCCGGTGGGGTCGAGGTTGAATTCGACGTCCATGTTCCACGGTAGCTTCTGCTTGTACAGGCGGCTGTCGGAGTCGTAGAAGCCGGTGACGTCACCAATGGCGCCCATCACCGAGTCATGGATGTGGGTGGGCAGCCCGGCGGGGTTGTCGTAGTCGTACGTGATGGTGGACGGCGCCGAGTCGGTGACGCGGGTCTTGCGGTCGCGGTTGTCGTACTCGGTGCGTGTGACGTTGCCCGCGCCGTCGTCGTAGGCGATCTCCCGGCCAAGCAGGTCGATGGTGTGCCGAACGGTGGCCGTACCGGTGGAGATGGTGGCCAGGACACCGCTCGCCGGGTCGTACGTGGTGGTTCGGGCCGGCACAGCCGTGCCCACACCCCCGGTGATCTGGGTCTGCTTCAGACGTCCTGAGGAGTCGTAGGCGGAGGTCGTGGTGCGAGTGACGCCGTTCGCAGACTCCGTGACCTTGGCGCTGTTTCCCCAGCGGTCGTATTCGGTTGTCTTCGTGGGCAGTTCACCGGGGTTGGAACCGCCTCTGGTGATCACACCGGCCGGCCCCGTGGAGCACGCCAGGTCGGCCCACTCCGGACGCCCGGCGCACGTACCGGTGCCGGTGGCAGACCAGTAGCGGGTCACCGTCGCTGCGGCGTCCGTGCCAGTGGACTTCGGCAGTGTCGCCTTGATGACCCGGCCCTGGGCATCGTAACCGGTCGTCCTGGTCAGCTTCAGTCCGCCCGGATCGGTGGTTTCACTGGTGGGTAGGCCCTTGGCCCAGTCGTAGACGGTCGTGCTGGAGCGCACGTCGCCATCGGTGGGGTAGCCGTCGATCCATGCCCCCACCTTGACCGTGGTGACCTGGTCGCTGACCGTGGCGGTGTCATCGGTGGGACGGCCCTCGTCGTAGCTGTTGACGGTGTGCTTCCGTGCCGCGACCTGCACACCGGCCACAAGGTCCGGGCTGTCTGTATCGCCTGCGAGGTCGCTTGTGAGGGCGATCAGGTGCAGTGGGCCGAACTCCTCCGCTACCCGCCTGCCGTTGCCCGAGTAGGCCGTGACGGTGCCGAGCTGATGGGCCCGCTCTGCCGGAGAGTCGGAGAAGATTCCGAGTTCGCTCTGGGTGTTGACGGCGTACTCGTCGTCGCTGAGTGCCAGCTCCCGGTTGGTTGCCGTCAGTTCGAAGACGGTGTTGCCGAACCGGTCGTGCTCCTTGACGGTCAGGTGCCGGCCGGGCAGCCCTGTGTTGACCTGGCGGCCGGAGGCATTGGTATAGGTGATGGTGGCCTTGTCGTAGTCGGCCGCTCCCAGGCCGCTTCCCGTGTGTGAGGCGGGGACCTGGTCGGTGGGGAAGACCGCGGTGGCGTCCGTGGGTGCGTCCCTCTGCCCCCAAGTCGCGGCGTCATCGGCCGAGACCTGGTTGGGAGCCTTGGTGCCGGACAGCGGCACGTCGTAGACGAGAGAAGTGGTGGCCGTGCCTCTGTCCTGCTCGTCTTTGGTGCCGACCTTCAATGTCGGACGGGACGCTGACAGGAGCATGCCGTCGCCGGCCACCGTGCTGGTGCCGGCCCTGCCGTACTCGAACGTCCACGGCAGCTCACCGGGTGGCGTGAGTGCTGTGACACGGCCCGCGCTGTCATAGCCGTAGGCCGTCTTCAACGCCGGGGAGACACGCGGGTCCCACTGTTCACGCAGACGGCCCTGGCTGTCGTACGCGTACTGGGAGACAGCCGTGGCCGTGGCAGTGGGGGCGCCAGGGTCGGTGGCCCACAGGCGGATCTCCTTCACCTGCCCGTTGTAGTCGCCCAGAGCGGATGAGGTCGCGGTAGTGGAGGCGGCGTACACATATTGCAGCGCTCGGCAGCCCTTGGCCGCCGGCGTGGCCGCACACGTCTCGGCCGTGACCGCCGAGGTCGGGGCAATGACGTACTTCGGGCGGGCAAGCGTCTTGCCGCCCACCGTGACCTTTTCCGAGATCACCTTCGTGGCGGTCTGGTCCGTCGGCAGAAACGTGGTGGCCAGCTGCCACGTGGTAGCGGTGGGATCGACCTTGCTGAAGACCGAGGTGGTCCCCTCGGTGTCCTTCAACGTGAACGAGGTGGTCAGCGAGCCGGTCAGCGTCAGGTCCTCCGCACCGGTTTCCGGCTTCCAGCCGCCACCGCTTGCCGCGGTGAACCCCGTCTCTTCGCCGTCCACATCCACGATCGCCACCGATGTCGCCGATGTCTTGCGCACGTACGCCCAGTCGCCGTCGGAGATCTCCGCAGTCGTGCCGGCGGTCCACTGCGGACCGAAGATCGAGGCTTGGCCTTCTTGCTGGGTGCCGTTGGACGGACGCCGTGAGGAGAAGGAACGCGTCACCGTCATATCGAAGCCCGAAGCGTCGGTGGCCGACAAGCCGAAGTCACCGGTGAGCGTGTTCACGCTTCCCGTGCCGACCTCCTCACTGGGCGACTCACCTGCATTCCGATCCACAGTGATCCGGCTCGCCGGGGAAGCGTCGGTGGTGGTGCCATCGGTAAACACAGCCCGGGCGTCAACCGGCCCGTCGTCGCTGAAGGTGTCGGTGACGTTCCAGCTCAGCTTCTCGGCATCGCCGCTCGTGACCTTGGCCGGCCAAGCCGTCAGGGCGGAACCGTCAGACTTCCGGCGCACATCCTGGACAGGGATGTCCTTCCAGGTGTCGGTCTCACCACGCCGGTACTGGTAGCGGACACCGGTGTCGCTTGCCTTGCCCTGCCCCGTCAGCTCCGCACGACGTGCAGGGCGGTCACCGTCAGAGGGCGTGAGCAGGGCAGAACCGGAACCGGCATAGAAGACATGGCCCGTCGTGGCCGAAACGTTGCCCGCCGCGTCCTTGCTGCGCACGCCGAGTGAGTGCCTGCCCGCACGAAAGGCTGGTTTGCGGCTGACCGCGGCGCCGGTAGTGGCTGCGGACTGCCACGTGCCACCGTCCAGGTTCCACTGGACTTGCTTCACGCCGCTGGTCGGCGGGGTGAAGGTAAATGTGCCGGTGAAGTCGCCGTTGTCATCGGGCGTCCCGGACCACTGGCCGGCAGGGAAGTCGGTGGAGGAGACCTTCGTGGTCGTCGGCGCAGTGGTGTCGACAGTGAGGGAGTGGAAGGCTGACCAGGCGCTGTTCGCCGAGCCGTCCCCAGAACGCGAGCGCCACTTGTAGGTGCCCTCGGGCAGTGCCGTCGGTGTCCAGGTCGCGGTCGCACCGGAGGCGACGGAGGCGCTGGAGCCGGAGCGGAGCGCGGCGGTACCGTTGGATGCCCAGACCTCGAAACCAAGCGTGACCTGTGAGCCGTCACCGTCCAGAGCCTTCGCCGACAGGGTCGGCGTGGTGTCGTTGGTGGCGGCTGCGGCTGTCGGCGCTATGAGTGTCGGGACGTCAGGGATGGAGTTATAGGTCACTGACATGTATGGAGTGTTGGACGCGGCGTTGCCCGAATTGAACCGCTTCCAGCCATAGGGGTCGGACTCGTCCGAAGCCTGCAGGCCGAGATGGTTGCTGCCGTTGCCGTTCGACGCCCACGCCTTCGCCAGTGAGGTCACATCCGCACTGACCCAGCCGTCGTTGCAGGAGCTGGAGAAGCCCTTGGTCTGGGTACTCGTGGCGTACTTCGTGCCCCAGCTCGGTTGGCTGGTCCAGCGGGTACCTGTCGAGGAGGCCGTCGCGCTGTAGACGTCCCAGCCCTTGCTCGTGCAGGACCAGGAGTGGAATTCATACAGGTTCAGCTTCGCCGCGGTGACCTGCTTCCCGGTGATGTTCTTCATCGGAAAGGACAGGAACGAACGGGCCTTCTGGCCTGATCCGTTGTTGCCTATCTTCAGCTCGGTCGCAGCGGACTGATCGGTGGCATATCCCTCCTGGACGAAGGTGTCGAAGCTGGTGCCGACGTTGATGGACGGGTCGATGGTGACCGGGAACTGAGTCCCGGCGTCTGCCAGGAACGTGGCGTCCGGAGTCAGGGTGATGGAGATGACGGAGCCATCCTGCGCGACCTCCACCCCTACACGGGCCGTGTGTGTGTGCTCGCCGGAGTTCTTGTCGATGCGGGCATCCCACATCATCGGAGAGGGCAGGGTCCCCGCGCTCTTGCCCTTGGCATCGACGAAGGCAACGGACCCGTCTTCGTACGCCTTCGCGGTCAGCCCCTTGGCCGTCAGGCTGTAGGTCACCTGCCCGTTGGCGCCAACGGCAGATCGGTCCTTCAGCTCAAGGAATTGCTCGTAACCGGTCCGCGTGGATTCGATGAGCAGGTCGGTGGCTGGCAGGGCCTGCTTGTATCGAGCGATCGTGTCCTGAGACCCTTCGATCGTCGGTTCCGGCAGCGTGCCGTACCAGCCGAGTTGTAGCGGGCGACCCGCGCGGTCCAGGACTGTCACCAACGGCACCGCCGCAACGTCCCCGGTACCAGTTGCCTTCAGCCCCTTCGGCGCTGCCTTCCTGCCTGCCAGGGTCAACCCATGCGGGTGCCCCTTCGCTTTGACGGAACCGTCGGCGTCCTGCACCAGCGACGGGTCGACGTCCTGCCACCGGCCGTCGTCGCCTTTGAAGCGGACCGGACCGGCGTACGCCTCCTCCGTGACCGTGCCATCCGGGTTCACGTAGGCCGTCGAAGTTTCCGTACGTGCGTCGGTGACCTCGATCCTGCGCTTCTGAATCCTGGCCTTCAACCGCGCCGCGGACTCTGAACCAGCGGTGGCAGACCCCAAGTCCTCGTGCGCCGCACTGAGCACCCTTGAACTCGCGGCCGAGCGTCCCAGAGCCACTGCCTGATCTGTGGACTCGACCACCGAAGCGGTTTCGACGGCCAACAGCAGTGTCAGCACGGCGGCTACCGGACGCAACCGACGCATGGCCGGCAACGGGAGAAGGGGTTGCTCTGAGACTGCGGGTCTGAGTCGGACGGATCTGCGAAAGGGGGATGACATGTGTGTTCCTCACCGGTGCAGTTTCCTCTCTGCACCACCGCAGGATCTTCACATGCGGCCACCGGCACGTTATGAAGCCTCACTTGCGTACGCATCAGTCAAGGCCTCTTCAAATACGTTGATCTATCGGTAAGTCCCTGTAAGTCTGGTTCGTTCCCTCAAAGGCGTGTCGATTCACGCCTTTTGGCTGCCATATCCCCTCTGGGGTTTGACGGGGATTTTACTTGTGAGGTGTCACACCTCGTGCGCTCGGCGCCGTTCCAGCCCTGTACGCCGGGCGGTCCACACCCCGTGCCGCGTCCCCCTCACAACCCCGGCGCCCCCCACACCGGAAACCACCGCGAGAGGTCCTTCTCCACTCGGAGGTCGTCGCCGAGTGCGGCGCGTACCTGCAACTCCAGTTGGTTGTCGCGCTTCTCGCCGCCGCCCGGGGCCGGGGCGAACGGGTAGAACGTGCCGCGTTTGTAGAGGTAGACCAGGGCGAGCGGGCGGTCCCGGGGGTCGCGGAAGGCGATCAGGGAGCAGAGCAGCTGGGGGCCGAAGCCGCCGTCCTGGAGCAGGGTGTTGACCGCGTGCAGGTCGTTGACCAGGGCGGCCGTGTCGTCGGCCGGATGGGCGGCGAGCAGCCAGGTGTAGCCGTACGCGTCCTGGCTGAACTCCACCGGGATGCCGCCCTGTGCCGTGTCCGCGTCGAGCAGTTCCCGTACGTCCTGCTGGATACGGGCGAAGGTGCCGCCCTCCACGCCCGCGAAGCACACCGAGCCCTGTCCTGTGGGGACGAAGCCGGTGGCCGCCTGGAGGGTGAGGGCGGCGGAGGGGATGGCGAAGAGCTGGTCGAGGTCGGGGCGGACCGGCTTGCTGCGGCCGAGGATGGTGTCGAGCAGGCCCACGGAGGACTCCTTACGGGCGGGACAGGTCGGCGGCGATGCGGGAGAGCTGGTCGAGGCGCTGTTCGAGGGTGGGGTGCGAGGAGAGCAGGCGGCTCAGGCTCTCCTTGGAGGAGAAGGCGGGGACGAAGTAGAAGGCGTTGTACGGCTCCGCCTTCCGCAGGTCCTCCGTCGGGATACGGGCCATCTGGCCGCTCACCTTGGTGAGGGCGGAGGCCAGGGCAGAGGGACGGCCGGTGAGCAGGGCGGCCGTGCGGTCGGCGGACAGCTCGCGGTAGCGCGAGAGCAGCCGGGTCAGCAGGAAGCTCAGGGCGTAGACGACCGCGCTGATCAGCGGGATGAGCATGATCGCGATGCCCATGGGGTCGTTGCTGCGGCTGTTGCGGGAGAAGCCGCCCCACAGGGCGACCCGGGTGATGATGCCGGCGAGGACGCCCAGGAACGAGGCGATCGTCATGACGGCGACATCGCGGTGCGCGACATGCGACATCTCGTGGGCGAGGACGCCTTCCAGCTCCTCCGGCTCCAGTCTGCGAAGGAGACCCGTGGTGGCGCAGACCAGGGCGGTCCTCTCGCTGCGGCCGGTGGCGAACGCGTTCGGCACATCGCTCTCGGCGATCGCTACCCGGGGCTTGGGCATGTCGGCAAGGGCACAGATCCGGTCGATCGCGCCGTGCAGCTCCGGCGCCTGCTCGGGGGTGACCTCGCGGGCGCCCATGCTGAAGGCGGCGATGCGGTCGCTGAACCAGAACTGGGCGACGAACAGCCCACCGGTGATGATCAGGATGATCGGCCAGGCGCCGCGCAGCACCGCCAGGAGCACTCCGACCAGCACCACGTACAGCAGGCCGATCAGGAACATCGTCGTGACCATGCGCGTGGTCAGACCGCGGTCGGCGGCGTACCGGCTACGGGTTCGGGTCATGGGTGACCTCCAGTCCTCACCTGTCTCCCATAGTGCCCCTCTGTTGTTGAAAGTGGATAAAACTGGCCGAGCCGACGCGGTTCGGGGGATTTGGCCGAACAGCGCCTAGCCCGGATAGGTGCCTGGGGCATCTAGTGGTGGTGATCGGCAGGACACCCCCCTCTCGTTGCGAGGTCCGCCATGACAGAGACACAGACAGAGCCCGACGCCGTCGCCTTTCCGCAGAACCGCAGCTGCCCCTACCACCCGCCCACGGGATATCCGAGCGCGAGCCGAGGACAGCGGTCGGTGTCCCGGGTCCGCCTCTACAACGGCCGTACGGTGTGGCTGGTGACCGGGCACGCCGAGGCGCGCTCGCTCCTCGCGGACCCGAGGCTGTCCTCGGACCGTGAGCACCCCGCGTTCCCGCTGTTCGCGCGGCGCCAGGCCGAGACCACCCAGCGCCGCGTGGAGCTGATCGGCGTCGACGACCCGGAGCACAACACACAGCGCAGGATGCTGATCCCGAGCTTCACGGTCCGGCGGACGGCGGCGCTGCGGCCCCGCATCCAGGAGACCGTGGACCGGCTGCTCGACGCGATGGCCGAGCAGGGGCCGCCCGCCGAACTGGTCAACGCCTTCGCGCTGCCCGTGCCGTCGATGGTCATCTGCGCGCTCCTCGGGGTGCCGTACGCGGACCACGAGTTCTTCGAGGCGCAGTCCCGCAAGCTGCTGCGCGGACCCGACGCCTCCGATGTCGAGGAGGCACGGGACGCGCTCGACGACTACTTCCGCGCACTGATCGACCGGAAGCGGCGCGACCCCGGCGACGGGCTGCTCGACGAGCTGATCGCCAAGCAGCTGGAGAGCGGCGCGCTGGACCGCGAGGAGCTGGTGCGGCTGGCGGAGATCCTGCTCGTGGCGGGGCACGAGACGACCGCGAACATGATTTCGCTCGGTACGTTCACCCTCCTCCAGCACCCGGATCAGCTGGCCCGGCTGCGGGCAGGGGGCGAGGCGGTGCCGGCCGCCGTGGAGGAGCTGCTGCGGTTCCTGTCCATCGCCGACGGGCTCTCCCGGGTCGCCGTCGAGGACATCGAGATCGGCGGGGAGACCCTGCGGGCGGGGGAGGGGGTTCTGCTGTCCACGGCGGTGATCAACCGGGACGAGGCCGTCTATCCGGCTGCGGACGAGCTGGACCTCGGCCGCAGCGCGCGCAACCACGTGGCGTTCGGCTTCGGCATCCATCAGTGCCTGGGCCAGAACCTCGCGCGGGCGGAACTGGAGATCGCGCTGCCCGCCCTCTTCGACCGCTTCCCCGGGCTGCGGCTGGCGGTGCCCGCCGAGGAGGTCCCGGTCAAACCCGGGGACACGATTCAGGGGCTGCTGGAACTGCCCGTGACGTGGTGAGCGGAATCCGAGCGGAGGGACACAGGGACGTGCGTATCGATATCGACCGGGACGTGTGCATCGGCGCCGGACAGTGCGCGCTGGCGGCGCCGAAGGTGTTCACGCAGGACGACGACGGGCTCAGCGAGCTGCTGCCGGAGGCGGAAGCGGAGGGCGGGGCCGGACCTGCGGCCGGGCCCATGGTCGGGGAGGCCGCCCGCGCCTGCCCGGTCCAGGCGATCACGGTCACCTGACGGCAGGGGACGCGCGGGGCGGGGGCGGCCGTCACGGCCAGAGCAGCTCCCGCTCCCAGACCCCCGCGTCCGCCTCCCGCCGGTAGCGCAGCCGCACGTGCCGCCGCCGCGCGTCGCCCTGGAAGAACTCGGCCTCGCGCGGCTCGACGACGTACCGCGTCCAGCTCGCCACCTCCGCGTCCGGTTCGACCCGGGCCCGGTCCCAGGCCGCGTCCGAGGCGCGGTCGAGGTCCGCGACCGCGCCCAGGACCTCGCTCTGGCGGCCCACCAGGGCCGAGGCCAGCGCCCCGGTCGAGCGGGCGTGCAGATCGGCCCGGCTCTCGGCCGGGGAGCACACGGTGACCGGCCCCCGCACCCGTACCTGCCGCCCCTGCGCCGGCCAGTAGAACCCGAGCGCTCCGTACGGGCGGGCGGCAAGCTGGCGGCCCTTCGCGCTGGTGGAGTGCGTGGCGAAGTGCCAGCCGCGCGCGTCCGCGTCGTGCAGCATCAGGGTCCGTACGTCGGGCAGCCCCTCGGCGTCCGCAGTGGCCAGGGTCATCGCGTGCGGCTCGGCCTGCCCGGCGGCCACGGCCTCGGCGAACCAGGCGTGGAAGAGGGGGAGGGGCGCGTCGGGCGCGGCGGCCGGATCGAAGACCGGGAGGTCGACGTCCCAGACGCGCTGGGCGTGGAGGAGTCCGAGGAAGCTCTCGTGTGTGTCGCTCATGGGGCTATTGCAGCAGCCGCGGCCCGTGCCGGGGCGAGGGACCGCGCCCGGGGCGAGGGCGGGGCCCCGCCTCAGCCCCGTCCCAGCACCACCGTCCCCGACGAGCAGAACCAGCCGCCCGTGCCCGAGGCCACCGCCAGTTCCGGGAGGCGGCCGCCCGGCTTGCGGACCTGGCGGGCGCCGGCCTCGCCGCGCAGTTGGCGTACCGCCTCCACCAGCAGGAACAGGCCGCGCATGCCGGGGTGGCAGGCGGAGAGGCCGCCGCCGTCCGTGTTGACCGGGAGTTCGCCCGTGAGGCCCGTGCGGCCCTTCTCCATGAACGCGCCGCCCTCGCCCTTGGCGCAGAACCCCAGGTCCTCCAGCGTCACCAGGGTCATATAGGTGAAGGCGTCGTAGATCTCGGCCAGGTCGATGTCGGACGGGCGCACCCCCGCCCGTGCGAAGGCGAGGCGGCCCGAGACGGCGGCGGGGGAGACCGTGAAGTCGTCCCACTCCGACATGGCGGAGTGCGAGACGTGCTCGCCGGTGCCCAGGATCCAGACGGGGCCCTTCGCCGTGTCCGGGACGTACTCCTCGGCTGCCAGCAGCACCGCGCAGCCGCCGTCGCTGCGGATGCAGCAGTGCAGCTTGGTGAAGGGGTCCGCGATCATCGGCCCGGACAGCACCTCGTCCACCGTGAGCGGGGTGCGGAACATCGCGTCCGGGTTGGCCGCCGCGTTCGCCCTGGCCTGCACCGCCACCTCGGCCAGCTGCTCCGGCGTGGTGCCGTACGCGTGCATGTGGCGGCGGGCGGCCATCGCGTACTTGGCGATCAGCGAGTGCCCGTACGGCACCTCGAACTGCAGTGGGCCCCGCGCCCCGAAGGACAGGCTGGAGGTGCGCCGGCCCGCCCTGATGTCCGCCCGCGCCGTCGATCCGTACACCAGCAGGACGGCGTCGGCCCGGCCCGCCGCGATGGCGTCCGCCGCATGGGCCGCCATCACCTCCCAGGTCGACCCGCCCACCGAGGTGGAGTCCACCCAGGTGGGTTTCAGCCCCAGATACTCGGCGACCTCGACCGGGGCGAGCGTGCCCAGACCGGCGGAGGCGAAGCCGTCCACGACGGACCGGTCCAGGCCCGAGTCGGCGAGCGCGCGGCGGGCGGCCTGGGCGTGCAGGGCGTACGGCGTGGCCGTGTCGACGCGTCCGCAGTCGGCCAGGGATATGCCGACGACCGCGACCTTGCGGGGGGAGGAAGTCCTTGAAGGCATAAATCTGACGGTACATCAGATACAGGGGCGGCGGATACGTGCGCGGATGCCCGGCCGGGGGTGGGAATCTCGTTGCCGCGCCTCTAGCATGACGACCCGTCAGATCAGAGGCCGTCGGTCTCTGAGGGGAAGGAGCCCGACGATGGACGCCGCCTTCACCGCGGAACAGGACGAGATCCGCCGCACCCTGCGCGCCCTGCTCACCGAACACGGCGGACCCGACGACGTACGCGGCGCCGCAGCCACCCCGGACGGCTACGACGCCGCGCTGTGGCAGCGGCTCGCCCGCGACCTCGGGCTGTCCGGACTGGCCCTTCCGCCGGAGTACGGGGGCGTGGGCTGCGGGGCCGTCGAACTCGCCGTCGCCCTGGAGGAGACCGGCCGCGCCCTGCTGCCCTCCCCGCTGCTCGCCACCGCCGTGCTCGCCGCGCCCCTGATCCTGGCCCTCGGCACCGCCGCACAGCGCGCGGCCCTGCTGCCGCCCCTCGCGGCCGGCGGGCTCACCGCCGCCCTCGCCGTCCCCGGCGGCTCGCTGTCCACGGCCCTCGGCCTCACCGGCGACGCGACCGGCGGGGCCTGGGCGGGCGGCGGCCGGGCGGGCGGGGTGCAGGCCCGGCCCGCCGGCGGCGGGAACGGCGGGTGGCGGCTGTACGGGGAGGCCGACCGGGTCCCCGACGGGCACAGCGCCGGACTGCTCCTCGTCGCCGCCCACGCCGGGGGCTTCCCGCGCAGCCGCACCCTGCTCTTCCTGGTCCGGGCGGACGGGCCGCAGCCGCCCGCCGGACTCGTCCGCACCCGGCAGACCTCGCTCGACGAGACCCGGCCGCTCGGCCGGATCCAGCTGCGCGACACCGAGGCCGAACTCCTCGGCGCCGACGACACCGCGGACGCGGCCGCCGCCCTCGCCGCCGTGGGGCACACGGCCGCCGCCGCGCTCGCCGCCGAGGCGGCCGGGGCGGCGGCGAGCGCGCTGGAGCGCACGGTCGCCTACGTGGGGGAGCGCGAGCAGTTCGGCCGGGCCATCGGCTCGTTCCAGGCGGTCAAGCACCGCCTGGCGGACCTGTACGTACGGGTGCGGTCGGCCCGTTCCGCCGCCTATTACGCGGCCTGGGACCCGGAGGCCGGCGGGCTCGCGCTGGCCCAGGCGCTGGAGGCGCTGCGGATCACCGCCGCGGAGGCCGTGCAGCTGCACGGGGGCATCGGCTTCACCTGGGAGCACGAGGCGCAGCTCTACTTCAAGCGGGCCGCCGCCGGTGAGCTGCTCCTCGGACCCGTCCACCGGCTTCGCGACCACGCGGCCGAGCGGGCCGGGCTCTTCGGGCCGGAGCGGGGCGTGGCGGGTCCGGCCGGGCGGGTGGCGGTCTGATGGCGGCCGGGGTGAGGCTCGTCCAGAAGGTCTCCGCCACCCGGGCCTTCGCCCGGATCGCGCCCCATGTCGTGCCCGCGATGGACCGCGCGGTCCACCGGCTCACGCGCGGGAAGGTGCTGCTCAGCGCGCAGATGCTGCCCGGGGTCGTGCTGACCGTGCCGGGGGCGCGCAGTGGCCAGCTCCGGACCACTCCGCTGGCCTGCATGCCGCAGCCGGGCGGAGGCACGGGCGGGGGTGCGGGCTCGGACTCGGGTGCGGGCGGCAGCTGGATCCTGGTGGGCAGCAACTTCGGCCGTCCGGGGCATCCGGCCTGGACGGCCAATCTGCTCGCCCGTCCGGACGAGGCGGTCATCAGCTGGAAGGGCCGGGACATCGCGGTGCGCGCCCGGCTGCTGGAGGGCGCGGAGCGCGCGGAGGTGTGGCGGGCGGCGCTGGCGTTCTGGCCGCCCTATGCCGCGTACCAGGCGCGGATCGACCGGGAGATCCGGCTGTTCCGGCTGGAGCGGCGGGAGGGGGCCTGAATCCGCCGGGCGGAGTCCGCCCGGCCCGGGGGTTCGGTCCGGGGGTTCGGTCCGGGTCCGGGTACGCCGACGGCGGACCACCTGCGTGGTCCGCCGTCGGTGAGACAGGACCTGGGGCACCCGGGATCACCGCGCGTCGCCCAGTACGTACGAGCGGGAATCCGCGCGGGCGCTACTTCGTCGGCTTCTTGCCGGTGATCCCCAGATGCACCAACAGCGCGAGGTTCGGGCGGAGTTCGGCCTGCTTGACGCCCCAGGTGGTGAACCCCT
Organism: Streptomyces sp. ITFR-16; assembly: GCF_031844705.1. Taxonomy (NCBI): domain Bacteria; kingdom Bacillati; phylum Actinomycetota; class Actinomycetes; order Kitasatosporales; family Streptomycetaceae; genus Streptomyces; species Streptomyces sp. ITFR-16. The sequence goes on along the minus strand of NZ_CP134609.1, from coordinate 3,384,920 downwards.
TCTGGTGCGAGGCGACCGCCGCCAGCATCGCGACCAGGGAGCCCGCCATCGCGGCGGGGCTGACGTCCTTGTCGACCTTGCTCTTGGCCTGGAGCTCCTTCACCGAGTCCGTGAGGGAGTTGGTGACGGAGTTCAGGATCTTCATGCGGATCTTGTAGAACCGCTTGTCGCCCTCGGCCGCGCCGAGGTCGACCACGCGCAGGATCGCGTCGTTGCGCCGCCAGAAGTCGAGGAATCCCTCGACGAGTTCTTCGGACGTCTGCCATCCCGCCTTGCCGACCCAGGAGCGCCCGGCGACCAGTTCGGTCAGTCCGGCACCCTCCTTGGCCATTTCTTCGGCGATTTCGAGGACCGCGCCCTCGACGTCGGGGAAGTACTGGTAGAAGGTCGCGGGTGAAGTCCCCGCCTTCCGGGCGACGTCGATGACTTTGACGTCCCGGTACGGCGAGGAGCTGAGCATCTCGCTGAGGCAGTCGAGCAGCTTCTGCCGCGTCGCCTGTCCTCGCCGACCGGCCACGCGGCCGTCGACGGTGCGTACTTGTCCTGTCATGCCGTCAGCTTACCGACGGGTGATCGGAGCGCGATTCGGCCGACTGCAAATGGGGAGCGGTGCCGGGAGCGGGGCGGGGAGCGGTGCCGGGAGCGGGGCGGCGAGCGGTGCCGGGCACCGGCGCTTTCCCACAGTGCGATTAGTGTTATCAACAGCCTGTGGACAACTTCCGTGGATAACTTTCCGTGACGGCTCCATTCGGTACGGGGTCCGGGTCGGGGCGCGAGCGGCGCTCCGCGCGGCTACGTTGGTGTGACGAGCGTGTGTGACGAGCGTCACCACGGCGTCCCGCGACGGAAGGATCCGGGCCCATGGCCGCATTCGCGCAGTCCGCCCCCTGCTGGGTGGATGTGCAGCTCTCCGACCTCGAAGCGGGCAAGCGCTTCTACGGCGAGCTCTTCGGCTGGACCTTCCGGGCGGGCGAAGGCCCCCGTGCCGACGCCCTCAGCGACGGAAAGCTCGTGGCCGCCCTCGCCGCCAAGCGCGACGGCCGGATGCCGACCGAATGGGGCGTCTACTTCGCCACCGACGACATCGCCGCGTCCGTCGCCCGCATCCGCGCGGCCGGCGGCCAGATGATCACCGACCCGGTCCGGGCCGGTGACGCGGGGGTGCTCGCCCAGGCCGCCGACCCCGGCGGCGCGGTGTTCGGCCTCTGGCAGGCCGACGGGCGCGAGGGCTTCGAGAAGCAGAACGAGCCGGGCTCCTTCTGCTGGACCGAGGTCTACACCCGCGAGAAGGAGCGCGTGGACGCCTTCTACGAGGAGGTCTTCGGCTTCCTGCCCACCGACCTCGCGGAGTCCGGCGCCGTCGGCGGCCCGGGCACGGACGAGTCCCGCGTCGACTTCCGCATGTGGTCCCTGGCCGGCACCGAACCGGGCCCCGACACGGCGGTCGGCGGGCGCAGCGTCATCACGGACGCGTTCCCCGCCGTGATGCCCAGCTACTTCCTGACCTACTTCACCGTCGCGGACTGCGACGGCTCGGCCGCGACCGTCGAACGGCTCGGCGGCCGGATCTCCGCACCGCCCTTCGACATCCCCTACGGACGGATGGCGGTCCTCCAGGACGACCAGGGCGCCGTCTTCGCCGTACTCCAGGAACCTGTGGCCTGATGTCCTGATACGGCATGGAGTGGCACGGGACACCCCGATCCGCCCCCGGGTTCGCAACCGGGGCCTTCGCCAGGAACAATCGGGGTGCGCACCGCCGGGTGGTGCCCAGTGATGAGACGCTGCACACGGCGGGTTTTTCGCGGACCTCTGTTCCCTGAGGTCCGTACGGGGAGGTGGCAGGCAAGTGGTGGAGCAGCTGACGCAGCACGACCCGAGGCGGATCGGCCCGTTCGAGGTGCTGGGACGGCTCGGGGCCGGCGGCATGGGGCTGGTCTATCTGGCCCGGTCGGCGTCGGGCCGGCGGGTGGCGATCAAGACGGTCCGTACGGAACTGGCCGAGGACCAGCTGTTCCGGGTGCGCTTCACGCGTGAGGTGGAGGCCGCGCGGGCCGTCAGCGGCTTCTACACGGCCGCCGTGGTGGACGCCGACCCGCGCGCCGCCGTGCCCTGGCTCGCCACCGCCTATGTGCCCGCCCCCTCGCTGGAAGAAATAGTGAATGAGTGCGGGCCGATGCCGACCCAGGCCGTGCGCTGGCTGGCGGCGGGCATCGCGGAGGCCCTCCAGTCCATCCACGGGGCCAAGCTCGTCCACCGCGACATGAAGCCGTCCAACGTGCTCGTCGTCGAGGACGGGCCCCGGGTGATCGACTTCGGTATCGCGTCCGGCGTCTCCAACACCCGGCTCACCATGACCAACGTGGCCGTCGGCACGCCCGCGTACATGTCGCCCGAGCAGGCGCGGGACTCGCGCAGCGTCACGGGCGCGAGCGACATCTTCTCGCTCGGCTCGACGCTGGTCTTCGCGGCGACCGGTCATGCGCCGTTCCACGGGGCCAACCCCGTCGAGACGGTGTTCATGCTGTTGCGCGAGGGCCCCGACCTCGCGGGTCTGCCCGACGACCTGCGGCCGCTGATCGAGTCCTGCATGCAGATGGACGCCTCGCTGCGGCCCACCCCGGCCGAGCTGCAGGCCCAGCTCTCCCCGCACCTCTTCGCCTCCGGCGGCGACGACAGCGGTACGGCGTCGGCCTGGCTGCCGGCCGCCGCCACGGCGATGATCGAGCAGCGCCGGGGCGGGGGGCGTGCGGTGGCCCCCGCGCCCCCTGTCACGCCTCCGCCCGCCCCCCAGCCGGCGCCGGGCGCCGACTGGGACGGCGCCTGGCGCAGCGGCGGCGGCGCGCGTCCGCCCGCCCCGCCCGCCGCGCCGCCGGTCCAGGCACCCGCCCCGCTGCCCTCCGCCGTGTCCTCCCCGGCGCCCGACGGCGGTCCGGTCCGGCTGTCCGGCGGGAACGTGCCGATCGGGCCGGGGCCGCGCGCCAAGGACGTACGGGCCTCGGCCGCCGCCGCGGACGCCGGTCCGGCGACCGGCTGGGTCCGGCCGCCCGCCGGGGTGAACGGAGCGGGCGCCTCCGCCCCGACCGCACCCGTACCCCCGCCGGCGCACGCCCCCGACAGCGGGCAGTCCGGCCCCGAGCGCTGGCGGCCCTGGCGCTTCCGCATGTCGAACGACGTGTGGGGGACACCGGTCGTCGTCGGCGATTTGCTGTACGTGACCTCCTTCGAGGTCCACGCGCTGGACACCGGCAACGGGCGGCGCCAGTTCAAGACCCGTGACGTGGCCTGGGCGATGGCCGTGGACGGCGGGCGCATCCACGCGTCCGACGGCCCGTCGCTCTACGCCCTGGACGCGACCACCGGCACCGAGCGGTGGCGCCTCCAGACCGACGCGTGGGTGTACTCGCTCAAGGCCGACCGGGGCACGGTCGTCACCGGCACCCGGGGCGGCGGGATCCAGGCGTGGGAGGCGTCCACCGGCGAGAAGCTGTGGGACCTCACCGGCGCGCAGACGGACTTCGAGACCCCGGAGGCCGGTCCCGCCGTCCACGACGGCACGGTCTATCTGTGGCAGGACGCCCGGCTGCGGGCCGTGGACGCCCGCACCGGCGTCGAGCGCTGGTCCTACCCGGTCGGCGACGCCGCGTCCTGCGGCGGGGTGCCGTTGCGGGTGACCCCGGCACCGGACGGCTATGTGTACGTCTCCGCCGGGACCCGGGTCCTCGCGGTGGACATCGCGTCCGGGCGGGTGCGCTGGCACTTCGAGTCCCCGGCGGTCTTCCTCTCGCCGCCCGCGTTCGCCCCCGGGCCCGCCGTCACCGGCGGCGGGGTGTACCTCGCGGACTACCTCGGCACGGTGTACGCCCTGGACGCCTCGACCGGCAAGGACCGCTGGCGCATCGCCACGGAGTCCCGGCAGTCGAGCGAACCGGTGCTGGTGGTCGCGGGCAACGTGCATGTGGGCAGCGGCAGCGCGCTGTACACGCTGGACGCGGTCACGGGCACTCCGAAGTGGCGGTTCGCCGCAGGCGGCGAGGTGGTCGGCTCGCCGGTCGTCGCGGACGGACGCGTCCACTTCGGCTCGGCGGACCATGTGCTGTACACGCTGGACGCGGCGGGCGGCCAGCTCCGCTGGAAGCTGGCCACGGGCGGCGAGATCACGGGGTCGCCGGTGGCGCAGGGGGGTGTGGTGTACGCGTGCAGCAAGGACCGCTGCGTGTACGCGCTGGACGCGCTGAAGGGCACCGGCACGGGCAACAGAGCCCGCGCGTAGCCTCCCGGCCCGTGGCCGACCGCCGCTTCAGCTTGTCCGGACGACCTTTCCGGCTGGTGGCCGGCCGGGCTTCAGGCTGTCCGGGCGACCCTTCCAGCCCGTCCGGCGATTGAGGACGGAACCGGTGCCGGGTGGGCGGTGCACAAAGGGTCCGGGTGCGCCCGGTGGCCGCTTCGTCCTCAATCGCCGGACGGGCCGGGCGGGCCGGGCGGTGGGGCGGAGGGCGGGCGGGCGCGGTCCTGGACCGGATACGTGGTCGTCGGCCGCGTGTCGCGCGGGGACCCCGGCGGCGGCCCCACATACGGGTCGGGTTCCGGTTCCGGCCAGGGGCTCGTCTGTACCGAAGGGCCCGGCTCCCGCGTGGGCGGCCACGTATCGGGCGACGCCGACCCCGGCACCCCGTACGGCTCGTCCACGCGGCTACGGCGCCGCCGCCCCGACATCACCGCCGCGCCCAGCAGCATCAGCACACCGCCGCCCGCCGCCCATGCCACGCCCTCCTGGAGTCCCGTACCGTCGCCCGCGATCGTGAGGCTCCCCGCCGCCTGGCCGGCGCGCACCATCCACAGCACCGTGAACCCGAGCACCACCACGCCCGCGAGGGCGACCAGCGGCCGGAAGCGCAGGACCACGCCGACGACCGTCACGACCGCGGCGAAGAGGAAGGGCAGCCACAGGGACCCGAACAGCCCGGGATGCGCCCCGGTGACACCCGTGAACAGGTCACCGATCCGGTAGTGCCGCCCGAGGCGGCCGTCGTACCAGTCACGGAAGGGGCTCAGCACGGCGGCCGCCGCTCCTGCGAGAGCGACGATCGAGCCGAGGACGTTACGGATCATCTCCGGACCTCCTGCTCTCGCTCCGACGCTACGCCGCACGCGTGACACCCGCCACCAGACGATGACGAGACCGTGACAGGGCCATGACCGGCCCGCCGGTCGGCGGCGGCATGCTGTGCGTTACGGTGTCGCGCGCCCGATCGCGCGGCACGACACAGACACAACACAACGGGGGCGGCATCGATGATGCGGCAGCACATCAAACTGACGGTGGTCCTGGTCGCGGTGGTTCTCGCGCTCACCGGCTTCTCCAGCTCCAGCCACGGCGGCAAGAGCGGCAAGAGCCGCAAGTCCAGCAGTAGCAGCAGCGGCGGCGGGTGCTCCAACTCCAAGAAGCACAACGGCACCTACCACGACAACGACTACGACGACGATGACGACTACAGCGGCTCGTCGAGCAGCTCCACCGGCTCCACGTACGGAACTCCCACGCCCACCGCGACCGACGCCCCGCGCGCGTACGTCTTCCGCTGCGCGCAGCCCGGCAAGGGCAAGCGCAAGGCCGTCACCACCTCGACCGTGCGGCTCACCGCCGCCGCGAGCGCGGTCGGCAGCCACACCTACGAGGTGGACGTGAACTTCCTGGACGCGGTCGGCAACACCGTCGACACCGGTGAGGCGACCGTGGAGGCGGACGGCGGCGAGACCAAGACCGTCTCCGTGCGGATGGTGCACCCGAACAAGGTCTCCCGGGTGAAGAAGTGCGCGGTCACGGCCGAACTCAGCTTCTGAGCCCCCGGCCCCTCACCGCAGCCGGTACGCGCCCGGCCCCCTGCCCCGCCCCCCGAACAGCTCCGCCTGCCGCTCCGGCGCCAGGTTGCCGAGCGCGATCAGGTGCGGGGCATGGGCGAGCGCCTGCGCCCGCGCCGCCTCCCCGGCGGACCAGACGGCCCGTACGGTGCCCTGCACCGCGCCGGCCGGGTACGAGGCGATGACCGCCGCCGCCCGCAGCGACGCCGCGACCGCGCCGCCGGGCGGGGTGACCTCGCTGACGAGCCCCGTTTCGTACGCCCGCCGGGCCGAGACCCGTTCGGCCGTCCCCATCAGCGCCATCCGGGCGACCTCCCCGATCGGCATCCGCCGCGCCATCGAGATCGCCTCGTACGCGCTGACCATGCCGTACGACGTGTGCGGGTCGAAGAACGTCGCCTCCTCGGACGCGATCACGAACTCCGCCTCGCCCAGCAGATAGAACGCCCCGCCGCAGGCCATCCCCTCCACCGCCGCGATCACCGGCTTCCACAGGTCGTTGGCCTTCGGCCCGATCGCGAGCAGCGGATCGTCGATCGTGTACGGGGACGAGGGCTGCGGCACGTCCACGTCCCGGTCGATCCCGGTGCAGAACGCCCGGGTGCCGGCCCCGGTGACGACGACCGCCCGCACCTCGTCGTCGTACCGCAAGGCCCGCCAGGCGGCGGCGAGTTCGGCGGCGGTCGCCAGGTCGATCGCGTTGTGCTTCGCCGGCCGGTCCAAGGTGAGCAGCGCGACCCCGGTCTCGCGGTCGGTCTCCGTGCGCAGGGCCATCGCCGGTCACCGCTCCAGCAGCCAGCGGACCAGGGTCACGCCGGGGGAGACGGGGCAGAAGACGGCCCTCACCGCGGCCCCGATCCGCAGCCGCGCCGGATCGACGGAGTCCAGCGGCGCGTCGGGCCCGCTGACCACATTGCCGACGAGCCGGATGCCGGGGGCGTCGGCCAGCTCGACGACGACCGCGTTGTACGGGGCCTGGGCGGCGTACGCGGGGAGCAGCGGGGGATGCGGCAGCACGTACGACCAGATGCGGCCGCGCCCGCTCGTCGCCCGCCACTCGCTGTCGAACGACCGGCAGTGCGGGCAGCACGGCCGGGGCGGGAAGCGGAGCCGTCCGCAGTCCGGGGCGGCGCACGCCTGGACGCGGAGTTCGCCGCGGGCCGCGTACTCCCAGAAGGGTGCGCCGTCCTCGTCGACGACGGGCAGCAGCAGTCCGTCCATGGTGGTCAGCTCCTCAGCAGTACGGCGGACGTGGGCACGCCCTCCCCGGCGGTGACCAGGCAGGTCGAGGCGTCGGGGACCTGGGCGGTGGAGGTGCCGCGCAGCTGCTTCACGCCCTCGTTGATGAGGTTGAAGCCGTGGATGTAGCCCTCGCTCAGGCCGCCCCCGCCGGTGTTGACGGGCAGCCGCCCGCCGATCTCCAGGGCGCCGCCCTCGGTGAACGCGGCGCCCTCGCCCCGGCCGCAGAATCCGTATCCCTCCAGGGAGAGCGGGATGAGCGGGGTGAACGCGTCGTAGATCTGGGCCACATCGACGTCCTCGGGCCCGAAGTCGGCCTGCTTCCAAAGCTGTCGGGCGGCGGCCCAGGCCGGTCCGGTGAGCGGGTCGTCGTTCCAGTAGTTGACCATCCCGTGGTGCTGGGAGGGGAGTCCCTGGGCGACGGAGTGGAGGTAGACGGGCTTCTGCCGGCAGTCACGGGCCCGTTCGGCGGAGACGACGACGCAGGCCAGCGCCCCGTCCGTCTCCAGGCAGTTGTCGAAGAGGCAGAGCGGCTCGCTGATCCAGCGCGAGGTCATGTACATCTCGCGGGTCAGCGGTCGCTCGTACATCACGGCGGCGGGGTTCTGGTTGGCCCGGTTGCGGCAGGCCAGCGCCACGTTGAAGAGGTGGTCGCGGGTGGCTCCGTACTCGTGCAAGTAGCGCCGGGCGAGCATCCCGATCTCGTCGGCGGGGCGCAGCAGGCCGTAGGGGCGGGTCCACTGGGCGGGGGTGGGCAGCTGCACGGCGGTGTTCCTCCAGGGGCGCGGGCCCGAACCGCGCTTCCGGGACCGCCAGGCGACCCCGACGCTCGCCTGCCCGGTCGCGACGGCGGCCGCGAGGTGCCCGAGGGTCGCGCAGGAGCCGCCGCCGCCGTACCCGACCTTGCTGAAGAAGGTGATGTCGCCGGCCCCGATCGCCTTGGCGATCTCGACCTCGTCGGTCTCCTCCATCGTGTACGAGGCGAACGCGTCCACCTCCGACGCGGCGATGCCCGCGTCGTCCAGCGCCGCGACGATGGCGCGGCAAGCCAGAGTCTTCTCGGACTCGAGCAGGTGCTTGGCAAACTCGGTCTGTCCTATACCGGCTACTGCCGCCTTGTCCTTGAGCGTCGCCACCGCCACCTCCGAGGCCGTCGTGACTGCTGACAGCGGAGGAGGCTACAGCTAATCTGACGGATAGTCAGCTACTGCGGTTCCGTTCGGCGGGAGGGCACGAGATGCGCGGCGACGAGGAATGGTCCACCGTCCCCGGCCTGGTGCGGTCGGCGGCCGAGCGGTACGGCGGCCGGGAGGCCGTGGTCGAGGGCCGCACCCGCATCACCTACACGGAACTCGGCGAGCGCGTGGAGCGGGCCGCCGCCGCGTGCATGGCCGCCGGGGTGGAGCCGGGGGACCGGGTCGCGATCTGGGCGCCCAACACCCTGGACTGGATCGTCTCCGCGCTGGGAGCGGTGACGGCGGGCGCGGTCCTGGTCCCGCTCAACACCCGCTTCAAGGGCGCGGAGGCGGCGTACGTCCTGGAACGGTGCCGCGCCAGGCTGCTCTTCGTCACGGGCACCTTCCTGGGGACGTCGTACGTCGCGTCCCTGCGCCGGGCCGCGGCGAAACTCCCGCACCTGGAGAAGGTGGTGGTGCTCGCCGACACCGCGCCCGACGACTACGTGACGTGGAAGGACTTCCTGGCGGCGGGCGAGCGGATCTCCCCGGAGCGGGTACGCGAACGGGCGGACGCGATCCCCTCCGCCGCGCCCTCCGACATCGTCTACACCTCGGGCACCACGGGCCGGCCCAAGGGCGCCGTCATCAGCCACGCCCAGACCCTGCGCTGCTACGCGATCTGGAGCGACCTGGCGGGACTGCGCGAGGGCGACCGCTATCTCATCGTGAACCCGTTCTTCCACACCTTCGGCTACAAGGCGGGCATCATCGCGTGCCTGATGCGGGGCGCGACGATGATCCCGCAGCCGGTGTTCAACGTGGACACGGTCCTCGCCAACATCGCGGCGGAACGCATCTCGGTCCTGCCGGGCCCGCCCACGCTCCACCAGTCCCTGCTGGACCACCCGGCCCGCGCCTCCCACGACCTCTCGGCGCTCCGCCTCGTCGTGACCGGCGCGGCGGTCGTCCCCCTCCAGCTGGTGAACCGCCTGCGCACCGAACTCCGCATCGCCACGGTCCTGACCGCGTACGGCCTCTCCGAGGCGAGCGGCATCGTCACGATGTGCCGCCGGGGCGACGCGCCGGAGGTCATCGCCTCCACCTCGGGCCGCGCGATCCCCGGCACGGAACTCCGCGTGCTGGCCGCCCCGGGCGAGCCGGGCGAGATCCTGGTCCGCGGCTTCCACGTGATGAGCGGCTACTTCGAGGACCCGGAGAACACGGCCGCCGCGATCACCTCGGACGGCTGGCTGCACACGGGCGACGTGGGCGTCCTGGACGAGGCCGGCAACCTGCGCATCACGGACCGGATCAAGGACATGTTCATCGTCGGCGGCTTCAACGCCTACCCGGCGGAGATCGAACAGCTCCTGGGCCTGCACCCGGACGTGGCCGACGTCGCGGTGGTCGGCGTCCCGGATCCCCGCCTCGGCGAGGTCGGCAAGGCCTACGCGGTCCGCCGCCCGGGCGCGACGGTCACGGCCGACGACCTGATCGCCTGGTCCCGCCGCGAGATGGCCAACTACAAGGTGCCCAGGGCGGTGGAGTTCGTGACGGAACTCCCGCGCAACGCGAGCGGCAAGGTGGTGAAGGGGGAGCTGCGGGGGCGGGCGTAGCCGGCCCGCCCCCGGACATGCAGCGGCCGCGACGGCTCCCCCTCCGCGCCGCCGCGGCCGCTCCCCCGTACCTCGTCGAGTGAGTCCGCTACGCCTTCTCGGAACCCGCGTGGTTCTCCTGCGGCTTGAGAAGGTCCTTCGGGGTACCGCCCGCGTGGTTCTCCAGGGTGACGACGTTCTCGGTCACGCTGCCCGCGTGGTTCTCCAGCGGGGTGACCTTCCCGTCGCCCGGGCTCCCGGCGTGGTTCTCCTGCGTGGTGGCTTCACCGGTCTTGGGCTTCAGTGCGTCGCTCATGCTTGTCTCCCAGAGGTCTAGCGTGTTCGGTCGGCGATGCCCGCCCGGCAGCTCCCCCGTGGGCCGCCGGACGGGCGTATCAGGGCCGTTCACCCTAGCGGTGCGGTGCCCCGTGCAACCCGCCTGCCCCCCGACGCGACGGATCGATGGGGACAAGACTGACGAGTGGCGATAAACGTTCGATGAACGCCCTCGGCGAGCGGGCGGGCTCCGCCCTCAGGCCGCCGCCGCGGGGGCGAGGAGTCCGCGTACCTCGTCCGCCTCGGCGGCGCCGGTCTGCTCGTAGATGGACAGCGCCTCGTGCCAGCACGCGCGGGCCCGGTCGATCTGTCCGAGGTGGCGCAGGGCACGGCCGAGCGTGGTCAGGACGTTGCCCCGCATCCACTCGCCCCCGATGACCCGCAGGGCCAGGGCCTGTTCCGCGTGCTGCGCCGCCTGGGCCGGGCGCAGGGCCGCCAAGTGGGCCTCGGAGATGCGGAAATGGGTGGATCCCTCCCACAGGCGCTGGCGGTTGCCCTGGAAGACGCGCAGCGCCTCCGCCAGCTGCTCCAGCGCCTCGGCGGACCGGCCGGCGCGGGTGAGCGCGATGCCCAGCGCGAAGCGCCCGTTGGCGGTGCGCAGGCTCAGCCCCATGCCGTCGAAGATGGCCGTGCCCTGCTGCGCGAGCTCCACGGCGCTGGCGACCCGGCCCATGTCCACGTGGATCCTGGAGAGGTTGCACAGGGCGGAGGCCTCTCCGACGAGGTTCTTGTCCGCGCGGTAGTTGTCTATCGCCTCCTGCAGGAACCTCTCGCCGTCCGTGTGCCGCCCCTGGTAGAACGCGATGATGCCCCGGTCGTTCGGGGCCCAGCAGGCCGGGATCGGGTCTCCGGAGGCCCGGGCGAGTTCCATCGCGTGCCCGGCCTCCTCGTCGGCCAGGGCGAAGCGGCCGGACACGAGGTACACCGTGGACAGGGAGGCGCGGGCCCGCGCCTCGGAGCGGGGGTCGCGTGCCGCCCGCGCCGCGTCGCGCAGAGCCGTTCCGGTGGTCTCGTACTGACGGGAGTTCGCGCCGGACTCGGCCAGGTCCTTCGCCGCGCAGAGCAGGTCCACGGCCCGCCGGAGCATGCCGACCGACGCGCACTGGTGCGCGCAGGCGAGCAGGGCGTTGGCCTCGCTGTAGAGCCAGTCCACCGCCGCGTGGCCGTCGGCGAACGAGAGGCCGGGGCGGTCGGGCGACTCCAGATGGGCGACCGCCCGGTCCCCCGGCCGCTCCAGCGCGTACACCCCCGCCGCCGTCGCCAGATAGAAGTCCAGCAGGCGCGACAGCGCCGATTCGCGCTCCTGGGGGGACTGTTCGTCGCGCTCCGCGCACGAACGCGCGTAGAGGCGCACCAGGTCGTGGTAGCGGTAGCGGCCCGGCGCCGCGGACTCCAGGAGGGACGTGTCGACCAGCGCTTCGAGGAGGTCCTCCGCCGTGTGCGGGTCCAGGTCGAGCAGGGCCGCCGCCGCGGCCAGCGAGATGTCGGGGCCGTCCGCGAGGCCCAGGAGGCGGAAGGCGCGGGCCTGGGCCGGCTCCAGCTGGCCGTAGCCGAGTTCGAAGGTGGCCTTGACCGCGAGGTCGCCCGCCTGGAGCTCGTCCAGCCGGCGCCGCTCGTCCGCGAGTTTCGCGGCGAGCACGGAGACCGTCCAGGTGCGGCGGGCGGCCAGCCGGGACGCGGCGATACGGATCGCGAGGGGCAGGAAGCCGCACGCGGCGACCACGTCGAGCGCGGCCTTGCGCTCGGAGTTGATGCGCTCATCGCCCACGATCCGGGTGAAGAGCTGAAGTGCCTCCTCCGGCGACATCACGTCCAGGTCGACCAGATGCGCGCCGGCCAGGTCCACCATCCGCACCCGGCTGGTGACCAGTGCCGCGCAGCCCGCCGTCCCGGGCAGCAGCGGCCGGATCTGGGCCGCGTCATGGGCGTTGTCCAGGAGGACCAGGACGCGGCGCCCGTCCAGCGTGGAGCGGTAGAGCGCGGCCCGTTCGTCCAGGGTGTCGGGGATCGCGGAGTCCGCCGTGCCCAGCGCGCGCAGGAACGCCCCGAGGACCGTCTCCGGCTCGGCGGCGCGGTGGCCGGCGCCCTGGAGGTCCACGTACAGCTGGCCGTCCGGGAAGTGCTTGCGGGCCTGGTGCGCCACATGCACGGCGAGCGTGGTCTTGCCGACGCCCCCGATGCCGGCCAGTGCGGAGACGGCCATGACGGAGCCCTCGGCCGTGGCGAGCCGGTCGCCCAGCTCCCGCACGAAGGGCGCGCGGCCCGTGAAGTCGGGCACGGTGGCCGGCAGTTGCGCGGGCCGCAGCGGCGCGGACGCCGGGGCCGGCTCGTCCACCGGGCGGGCCAGCTCCTCGTCCGCCCGCAGGATGCGCTGCTGGAGCTGGGCCAGCTCCGGGCGCGGGTCGACACCCAGCTCCTCGGCGAGCAGCCGGCGGGTGTCGGCGTAGACGGCGAGTGCCTCCGCCTGGCGGCCGCTGCGGTACAGGGCCACCATCAGCAGCTCGCGCAGCCGCTCGCGCAGCGGGTGCGCGGCGGTCAGCGCGGTCAGCTCGGAGACCGCCTCCGCGTGGCAGCCGACTTCCAGGTCCAGATCGAGACGGGTCTCGGTGAGCTGGAGCCGCCACTCCTCCAGCCGGGTCCGCTGGTTCTCCGCGTACGGTCCGGGCACGGAGGCCAGCGCCTCGCCGTCCCACAGCCCGAGCGCCTTGTTCAGCAGCACCCGCGCCTGGCAGCGGTCGCCCGCAGCCCGCGCCTTCTCCGCGTCGGCCGCCAGCTCCTGGGCCACGGTCAGATCGAGCGCGTCCGGCCCGGTCCGCATCGCGTAGCCGCCCGAATCGCTCGCCAGCACGTCAGGACCGAGTACCTTGCGCAGCCGCGAGGCGTACGTCCGCACGGCGGCCAGCGCCTGCGAGGGCGGGTCCTCGCCCCAGATGGAGTCGATGAGTTCGGCGGCCGTCGCCGTGTGCCCGCCGCGCAGCAGCAGGGCCGTCAGCAGCGCGCGCTGCTGCGGCGAACCGGACGGCAGCGTCTCGCCGCCGCGCCGGGCCCGTACCGGACCGAGCACGGAAAACTGCAGCATGGCCTCGTCCGCCGGCCGCTGCTCCGGAGCCCGCTGCACCGGAACACGTACCCGTGGCCCGTCGTCACGGCCCATTGCTGCCTCCTGTCCTGCCTGAGCGCTGCCCGGCACGGTCCTTACATGTCCGGATCCGACCGAGGCCATCCGGATTGCTCCATACCGTTGGTATCGCCGTCAACAGTCTGCCTTGTGAGGGGTGGACGCGTCAGCAGCGGATGACTCTCTGCACAAGCCTTCGACAACGATTGTGGAACGGGCCCGCGTCCAGAGAGCTGACGGTTCGTCAGATCGGCGCTACCGTGGAACGCATGGAGACCTTCCCGAAGATCATCTCGGTGGACGACCACACGGTGGAGCCCGCTCATGTCTGGCGGGACCGGCTCCCGTCCAGGTACGCGGACCAGGGCCCGCGCATCGTCCGCGCGCCGCTCAAGGAAATGACCTTCATGGGCGGCAAGTTCGCGCCCGTGATGGGTGCGAAGGGTGACGAGGGCCCGGTCGGCGACTGGTGGGTGTACGAGGATCTGCACCGCCCGCTCACCCGGCTCGACACCTCCGTCGGCTACGACAGGGACGAGATCAAGCTCGAAGTCATCACGTACGAGCAGATGCGTCCCGGTTCGTTCTCCGTGCCCGACCGGCTCGCGGACATGGACATCAACCACGTCCAGTCCGCCCTGTGCTTCCCGACGTTCCCCCGATTCTGCGGCCAGACCTTCACCGAGGCGAAGGACCGCGAACTGGGGCTGCTCGGGGTGCGCGCCTACAACGACTGGATGGTCGAGGAGTGGTGCGGACCCGAGGCGCACGGCCGGCTCATCCCGCTCACCCTGGTCCCGCTGTGGGACGCCACGCTCGCCGCCGAGGAGGTCCGGCGCAACGCCGCACGTGGAGTCCGTGCGGTGGCCTTCTCCGAGATACCTCCACATCTCGGACTGCCGTCCATTCATACGGACGACTGGGATCCGTTCCTGCGGGCGTGCGACGAGACGGGGACGGTGATCGCCATGCACATCGGCTCGTCGTCGAAGATGCCGTCCACCTCGGCCGACGCCCCGCCGGCCGTCGGCTCCACCATCACCTTCGCCAACTGCTGCTTCTCGATGGTCGACTGGCTGATGAGCGGCAAGTTCGAGCGCTTCCCCCACCTGCGGATCATGTACGCGGAGGGCCAGATCGGCTGGATCCCCTACATCCTGGAGCGCGCCGACGTGGTCTGGGAGGAGAACCGCGCCTGGGGCGGGGTCGCCGACAAGGTCCACCGGCCGCCGTCCGAGCTGTTCACCGAGCACGTCCACGGCTGCTTCTTCGACGACGCCTTCGGCCTCAAGAACCTGGACGCGATCGGGGTGGGGAACGTCCTGTACGAGACGGACTACCCGCACTCCGACTCCACCTGGCCCAGGTCCCGCGAGGTCGGCGAGGCCCAGATGGGGCACCTGGCCCCGGACGTCGTGGACCGCATCGTGCGCCGCAACGCGATCGACCTGCTCGGCCTGACGGCGGACGGGCTGTGGCCGGGACCCGGCGGAGGCGCGGGGGCGTAGGCGGAGAGGCTCGGGGACAGGCCTCAGGGAGGGGGAGGGGCCGGCCGTACGAGGGACGGCCCCTCCCCCTGGCTCAGGCGTCCCCGACGACCGGCTCCTGGAGCTCCGTCACCCACTCCGCCCTGTCCTCGGGGCATTCGAGGTTGACCTCGCGGGCGTACCCCGCCGACCGGTAGCCGTTGGCGTCGATCCAGCGGGCCAGCGTCTGGGAGGTCGGCAGGATCCCGTCCATCGAGTCCCGGTGCACGACGGTCGCCGCCTCGAACGGGGGCAGCTCGACCACCGTCACCCCGGTGTCACCCAGCGGCCCCGCCGGCGCCGAGACCGTCACCCCGGCGTGGACGACGACCGCGCCGCCGCCGTCGGGGACGTCCTCGTACCGGGCGATCCCGGGGCCCGCCGGGCGGACACCGGCCTCCTCCAGCAGCGGGAACAGCCGGTCGTACAGCGGGCCGATGACCGGGGTGATGTTCTCCGGCTCGTAGCCGTCGGCCACGCCGGTCAGCTCCGCGACCCGTACCGCCGGCACGTTCTTGATCACAACATCGTCGGTGGACATGTGTCCCTCGCTCTCGATCGACCGGAGCCTCGCCTCGATCCGGGCCAGCCGGGCCGCCGCGGCGGCCATCGCCGCCTCCAGCTCCGACCTGCGCAGCCGCAGCATCCCGCGCAGCTCCTCCGGACCGACCTCCTCGTCCAGGACCGCCCGCACCTGCTGGAGCGTGAAGCCGAGGTCCTTGAGCGCGATGATCCGGTTGAGCCGGGCCAGCAGGCCGGCGCCGTAGTAGCGGTAGCCGGTGGCGGGGTCGGTGCGGTCCGGGCGCAGCAGCCCGATCGCGTCGTAGTGACGCAGCATCCGGGCCGACACCCGCCCGTACCGGGCGAAGTCTCCGATGGTGAACATGACGTCTCCCACTGCACGGGTTCACACGGTGTGAAGGTCAAGAGGCGGCCGGAGGGATCTGGCGCGGCCCACCACAGGCAGGAGCCCCGCTCCTCCGCCGGGGCGGGGGAGCGGGGCTCCTTGGGTACTGCTTTACCGGCCGCGATCGGCCGACCCGGGCAACTAGGCCGGGGTGACGTTCTCAGCCTGCGGACCCTTGGGTCCCTGAGTGACGTCGAAGTTCACGACCTGGTTCTCCTCGAGGGAGCGGAACCCGGACGCGTTGATCGCGGAGTAGTGGACGAAGACATCCGGGCCGCCGCCGTCCTGGGCGATGAAGCCGAAGCCCTTTTCAGCGTTGAACCACTTGACGGTTCCGGTAGCCATAAGCCCTCCTTGGGCCAAAGGGTTGCCCTGCTCCAGAACCTGCAAAGAAGTCTGAAAACTACAAAAGCCTGCGGGTTACATGCTCCGCAGGCTCTGTACTGCAAGGGAAACCAAACTGCAACTTGGCGTCGAGCCTAGCACGCAGCGTGTGCGGAAGGGTAGAGGGAAAGATCACTTCACCCGGATGTTTGATTGCCGTGCGGATGAGCGCTCCGAGAGACCTTCGGGGACCATTCCCGGCACCCCGGGAGGCCCGATCGTGCGACGGCGCGCGCCCCCGGTGGGGCCGCCGGGCGGTGACGGGTCTAGCCTCGCGATGTGGACAATTCAACCGTCTCGAACGCCGCGGTCGACGACCGTCGCCATCGGCCGCGCGTCGGCCACATCCAGTTCCTGAACTGCCTGCCCCTCTACTGGGGGCTCGCACGGACCGGAACCCTGCTCGACCTGGAGCTGTCCAAGGACACCCCGGAGAAGCTCAGCGAGCAGCTGATCAGGGGCGATCTCGACATCGGCCCCGTCACCCTGGTGGAGTACCTGCGCAACGCCGACGACCTGGTCGCCTTCCCCGACATCGCGGTCGGCTGCGACGGGCCCGTCATGTCGTGCGTGATCGTCTCCCAGCGCCCGCTGGAGGACCTCGACCGGGCCCGGGTCGCCCTCGGATCGACCTCCCGCACCTCCGTACGGCTGGCGCAGCTGCTGCTCGCCGAGCGGTACGGGGTCACCCCCGACTACTACACGTGCCCGCCCGACCTCGGCGTGATGATGCAGGAGGCGGACGCCGCCGTCCTCATCGGAGACGCCGCCCTGCGCGCCAACCTGCACGACGCCCCCCGCCTCGGGCTCCAGGTCCACGACCTGGGCGCCATGTGGAAGGAGTGGACGGGGCTCCCCTTCGTCTTCGCCGTCTGGGCCGCGCGCAAGGACTACCTGGCCGCCGAGCCCACCGCCGTGGCGAAGGTCCACGAGGCGTTCCTCGCCTCACGGGACCTCTCGCTGGAGGAGGTCACCAAGGTCGCGGAGCAGGCCGCGCGCTGGGAGGCCTTCGACGCGGAGGTACTGGAGCGCTACTTCACGACCCTCGACTTCCGCTTCGGGCCCGCGCAGCTCGCCGGCGTCCGCGAGTTCGCCCGCCGGACCGGCCCGACGACGGGCTTCCCGGCGGACGTCACCGTGGAGCTGCTCGGGGGATGAGGGGGGCGCGCGGGAATGCCCGGCCATTCCGGCGCGGATACGGATTCGGGTGAACGCGTGCCGAATGGCCGATTGCGGGAGCGCCGGGGACAGGTCTCCGACGCCTCCCGCAATCGCCCCGGGGAGGGCGCATTCACGCCTTTTGTTGCGGTGAATGACGTCATTCGTTCCCTTGGGGCCGAAATCGGCGGATGGTTTCCTCTGTGACCCGATGACCTTCGCCTCTAGGCTTCGGTCGGAGGTCCGGCCGGTCCACAGGGGGAGTCCTTATATGCAGCCGCTGGAAGCCGGCGAACCGCTGAGCATCGGTGCCTACCGGCTGCTCGGCAGACTCGGTGCCGGCGGCATGGGCCGCGTCTATCTCGGGCGCAGCGCCGGCGGCCGTACCGTCGCCGTCAAGGTCGTCCATCCGCACTTCGCGCTCGACGAGCAGTTCCGGGCCCGGTTCCGGCGCGAGGTGGACGCGGCCCGGCGGATCGGTGCCCAGTGGACCGCGCCCGTCCTGGACGCCGACCCGGACGCCCCGGTGCCGTGGGTGGCCACCGGCTATGTGGCCGGGCCGCCGCTCTCGTCCGCCGTCACCGAGCACGGCCCGCTGCCCGAGCACGCGGTACGCACCCTGGGCGCCGGGCTCGCCGAGGCGCTCGCCGCCGTCCACCGGCAGGGCCTGATCCACCGGGACGTGAAGCCGTCCAACGTCCTGCTCGCCCTCGACGGCCCCCGCCTGATCGACTTCGGTATCGCCCGGGCCGTCGACGCGACCGCCTCGCTCACCTCCACCGGCGTCTCCGTCGGCTCGCCCGGCTACATGGCGCCCGAGCAGATCCGGGGCCTGGAGATCTCCGGCGCGGCCGACATCTTCTCGCTGGGCGCGGTCCTCGCGTACGCGGCGACCGGTGCCGCGCCCTTCCTGGGCGACTCCTCCGCCGTCCTCCTCTACAAGGTGGTGCACGAGGAACCGGAGCTGGGCGACCTGGAGGGCGGGCTGCGCGAGATCATCGGCTCCTGCCTGGCGAAGGACGCGGCGCTGCGGCCGACCCCGGCGGAGCTCGCCCGGGAGCTGGCACCCGACGGGGCGGCGGTCGCGGTGGCGGCGGGCTGGCTGCCCGGACCCCTGGTGCGCGAGGTCAGCCGCTCGGCGGTCGCCCTGCTGGACCTGGAACCGCAGGACGCGCCGCTGCGGTCCGGGCCGGTGCCCTTCAGCAACGCCTCGTTCGGCGCGGGCGCGCCGGCCGGAGCCCTCGGCGTCTTCGGGCCGCCGCCCGAACCGCTCCCGCAGACCCCGCCCCCGCCGGGCCGGCCGCCCGCCACCGGGACGGACGGGGTGCCGGGGCAGCGCACCGGCGACTCCCGGTTCGCCGTCACCATGAGCGCCGACTCCCGGCCGGGCGAGCACCGGGGGCGCCGGCTGAGCTGCACCGTCGCCCTCGCGGTGGCCGGGGCGCTCGCCGCGGTGACCGTGGGCAGCGCCTTCCTGTTCGACCTGATGCCGGGCGGCGGCGGGAGCGACCACGCCGAGGGCGGGGCCGCCCAACCCCCGCCCGCCGCCACCTCCTCCGCCGGTCCGTCGGCGCCCTCGGACACCGCGACCGGGGAGCCGGAGCGGGGCGCCGAGGTCCCCGCCGACTTCGTCGGGACCTGGCGGGGGCCGCTCACCGAGAAGTCCAACGGCAACCCGCACGGCACGCTCACCGCCGTCTTCGTCAAGGGCGGGAAGGGCGCCGACGTGGTCCGGATGACCACCTCGCTCTCCACCCTCGGCGTGGACATCGACTGCTACAGCGTCGCCACCCTCACCTCCGCCACCGACAGGGAACTGACGCTCCGGGAGCGCGCCGACCCCGACCGGAGCAGCACGGAGGGGCTCTGCACCACCACGCCCGCCGACATCCACTTCACGCGGGCGGCGGACGGCACCCTGCGGTTCCGGTCCGAGGAACGGGGCGCCGGACTTCCGTACGGCACGCTGACCCGGTCCGGCGGCTGACCCCTGCCGGGGCTGGCGTACGCTGAACCGGTCCGTAGATCCGTTGAAAAACCGCCGAAAGGTGACAGCCCGGTGACCGAGAAGGCCGACCTCCAGCCCATCCTCGACCGAGCCGCCGAAGGCGGCCGGATCACTCCGGCGGAGGCCCTCGACCTCTACCGGTCGGCGCCCCTGCACGCCCTGGGCGCGGCTGCGGACGCCGTGCGCCGGCGCCGGTACGCGGGCACGGAGCACATCGCGACGTACATCATCGAGCGCAACATCAACTACACGAACGTCTGCGTCACGGCGTGCAAGTTCTGCGCGTTCTACGCCGCGCCCAAGGACACCGCCAAGGGCTGGTCCCGCGACCTCGACGACATCCTGCGCCGCTGCGCGGAGACGGTCGAACTGGGCGGCACGCAGATCATGTTCCAGGGCGGGCACCACCCGGACTACGGCGTGGAGTACTACGAGGAGCACTTCTCCGCGATCAAGAAGGCGTTCCCGCAGCTGGTCATCCACTCCCTCGGCGCCTCCGAGATCGAGCACATGGCCCGGATCTCCAAGGTCTCCGCCGAGGAGGCCATCAGCCGTATCCACGCAGCGGGCCTCGACTCCTTCGCGGGCGCCGGCGCCGAGCTGCTGCCGGCCCGGCCGCGTACCGCCATCGCCCCGCTCAAGGAGTCCGGCGAGCGCTGGCTGGAGATCATGGAGATCGCCCACGGCCTCGGGGTCGAGTCGACCTCCACCATGCTGATGGGCACCGGCGAGACCAACGCCGAGCGCATCGAGCACCTGAGCATGATCCGCGACGTGCAGGACCGCACCGGCGGCTTCCGGGCGTTCATCCCGTACACCTACCAGCCGGAGAACAACAAGCTGAAGGGGCAGACGCAGGCCACGCTCTTCGAGTACCTGCGGATGATCGCCATCGCCCGGCTCTTCCTCGACAACGTCGCCCACATCCAGGGCTCCTGGCTGACCACCGGCAAGGAGGTCGGCCAGCTGTCGCTGCACTACGGCGCGGACGACCTCGGCTCGATCATGCTGGAGGAGAACGTCGTCTCCTCCGCCGGTGCCAAGCACCGCTCCAACCGGCTGGAGATCATCGACCTGATCCGCAAGGCGGACCGGGTCCCGGCCCAGCGCGCCACCACCTACGAACACCTCGTCGTCCACGACGACCCGGCGAACGACCCGGTCGACGAGCGCGTCGTCTCGCACATCTCGTCCACCGCGATCGAGGGCGGCACCGCCCACCCGGAGCTCAAGCTCCTCAACGCCAACTAGGCGCGCCTTGCTGACGATCCATGCCGCCGCCCTGCTGCTGCCGGGCGGCGGTCGCGCACCCGTGCCCGGCGGGGCGGTCGCCGTGCGGGACGCGGTGGTCGAGGACTTCGGACCGTACGGCGAGCTGTCCGGCGCCCATCCCTCGGCCAGGGTGCGGCGATGGCCCGGGGTGCTGACCCCGGGCCTGCTCCAGCGCGACGCGGTCCGGCTGCTGGAGGAGTCCTACTTCCCCGATCCGCGCGAGGCGGACACCCTGGGCACCGAGCCGCTGACCGGCGCCGCGCTCGCCGCGCTCGGTCCCGACGACACCTGGCGGGCGGGCAGTGTCCGGCGCGGGCTGCACCGGATGCTCCGGCACGGCACGACCGCCGTCACCGCCGCTCCCGGCACCTCGCCCGCCCTGCTCACGGCCGTGCGCCGGTCCGGGCTGCTCGTCATCGGATCCGCCGCGCCCGCCGGCGACGGGCCGTGGATCGATCCGCTCGCCGGGGCCGCGTCCGCGGCCGACGCGATGGCGGCGCCGCTCGCCGCCGGGGCACGGGCGGACCTCGCCGCCTTCGACGCGCCGGACGAGGCCGCGCTGCTCGCGTCGGGCGGGGCGAGCTGTGTGGCGACGGTGGCCGGGGGCCGGCTGGTGTACCGGGGCCGGTAGCCGGACGCGGGGGCTACGGCACCGAAGGGCCGCCCAGGTAGCGGCCCTTGGCGTCGTACGGCCAGGCGTTGGCGACGCAGCCCTTGAGGCCGTCGATCTGCTGCATCATCGCCGGCGCGGGCCGGCCCCTGCCGGGGCAGGTCTCATGGCCGTGGCCCAGCCAGTGCCCGACCTCGTGATTGATGATCAGGGCGCGGTAGTCGGCCAGCGGGCCGTCGAACTCCGTCGAACCCGTCCGCCAGCGCTTGAGGTTCACCATGACGTCCGCCCCGACCCGGCAGTTCACCTCGCCATGGGTGTTGAGCCCGCTCTTCCCGCAGATGCGGTCGGTGGTCTCGGGGGTGGCGATCCGGATGACCAGACCCGCAGGGCCCTCGGCGACCTGCCGGAAGGTGTGCTCGCCGTGGTGGGACCAGCCCCGGGGCGCGGCCAGGATGCGCGCGACCTCGGCGGCGGCCTTGTCCGCGTCCAGCCCCGAGCCCTCCTCCACCTCGACCCGGTAGGCGTTCCCGCTCCCGGAGCCCGTCGCGCCCGCCCGCGCCACGGTGAAGGACCCCGAGGGGCCGTGGCCGTCCGCCTGGTCGCCGTGCCACCGCAGCCCCACGACGGCCGCCGCGACCAGCACGACCGGGGTGACGGCCATGACGAACAGCCGGTTCCGGCCGCCCTCCCGTTCCCCGCGCCGGCGCACACCTCGTCCGCTCATCCCCGCCCCTCCCCAGTCCTCACGTGTTCCACTCCCCGCTGTAAGGACCGGCGCCGGGACCAATTGGTTCAGTCCACATGCATATGAGGTCGCCGGGCGGGGAGCGCCGCACCGGAATCCGGGCCCGCCCAGGTGCCTTCCGGCCGGGCTGCTTGAATGGGAGGCGTGACCCGAGCCTCCCTGGACAAGCAGCCGCACGAAGTCGCCTCGATGTTCGACGACGTGGCGGCGAACTACGACCTCACCAACGATGTGCTCTCGCTCGGCCAGGCCCGGCTGTGGCGCAAGGAGGTCGCCAGGGCGGTGCACGCCCGCCCGGCGGAGAAGGTCCTCGACCTGGCCGCCGGGACGGCGACGTCCTCGCTGCCGTTCGCCGCGACCGGGGCGTACGTCGTGCCGTGCGACTTCTCCATCGGCATGCTCCGCGAGGGCAAGAGGCGCAACTCCTGGCTGCCGTTCACCGCGGGCGACGCCACCAGGCTCCCGTTCCGCGACGAGACCTTCGACGCGGTGACCATCTCCTTCGGGCTGCGCAACGTCCAGGACACGGACGCGGCGCTGCGCGAGCTGTACCGGGTGACCAAGCCGGGCGGCCGGGTCGTCATCTGCGAGTTCTCCCAGCCGGTCCTGGCACCGTTCAGGACCGTCTACACCGAGTACCTGATGCGGGCGCTGCCGCCGGTCGCGCGCGCGGTGTCGTCCAACCCCGACGCGTACGTCTACCTCGCCGAGTCGATCCGCGCCTGGCCGGACCAGCCCGGCCTCGCGGCCAGGCTCCAGCGGGCCGGCTGGTCCCAGGTCGCGTGGCGCAACCTCACCGGCGGCGTGGTCGCGCTGCACCGGGGCGTACGCGCCTGACGCCGGGGTGGACCGCGAAGACGGGGGCCGGCCTCCGCCGACTTCGGGGGAGCCCTTCTGGGAGTTGGGCGACGGGCCCCCATAGACTGCACGGGACATGTGCCGCGCGGCACACGAATTCGAGTCTTCGGGAGAGCCGACCGTGTCCGAGCCCCTGTCCGAACACAGCGCGGACGTGATCGTCGTCGGGGCGGGCCCAGCCGGCTCCACCACCGCGTACTACCTGGCCAAGGCCGGACTCGACGTCCTCCTGCTGGAGAAGACCGCCTTCCCGCGCGAGAAGGTCTGCGGTGACGGCCTCACCCCGCGCGCCACCAAGCAGCTCGTCTCCATGGGCATCGACATCTCCGAAGAGGCCGGCTGGCTGCGCAACAAGGGCCTGCGGATCATCGGCGGCGGCGTCCGGCTCCAGCTGGACTGGCCGGACCTCGCCTCGTACCCGGACTACGGACTGGTCCGCAAGCGCGACGACTTCGACGAGCAGCTCGCCCGCCAGGCGCAGAAGGCCGGTGCCCGGCTGTACGAGCGCTGCAATGTCGGCGCCCCCGTCAAGGACGACCGCACCGGCCGGATCACCGGGGTGCACGCGAAGCTCGGCGAGGAGAAGACCCCGGTCACCTTCCACGCCCCGCTCGTCGTCGCCGCCGACGGCAACTCCACCCGGCTCTCCCTCGCGATGGGCCTGCACCGCCGCGAGGACCGCCCGATGGGCGTCGCGGTCCGTACGTACTTCACCTCGCCCCGCCACGACGACGACTACCTGGAGTCCTGGCTGGAGCTGTGGGACCGGCGCGGCGCCGAGGACCGGCTGCTGCCCGGCTACGGCTGGATCTTCGGCATGGGCGACGGCACCTCCAACGTGGGCCTCGGCATCCTCAACTCCTCGTCCGCCTTCAAGGAGCTGGACTGGCGCGAGGTGCTCAAGGCGTGGTGCGCCTCGATGCCGGAGGACTGGGGCTACACCCCGGAGAACATGACGACGCCGATCCGCGGCGCCGCTCTCCCGATGGCCTTCAACCGCCAGCCGCACTACACCAAGGGCCTGCTGCTCGTGGGCGACGCGGGCGGCATGGTCAACCCGTTCAACGGTGAGGGCATCGCGTACGCCATGGAGTCGGGGCAGATCGCGGCGGACGTCATCGTCCAGGCGCACGCCCGCGCGACCCCGGCCCAGCGCGAACTGGCCCTGAACAACTACCCGAAGGTGCTCAAGGAGACCTACGGCGGCTACTACACGATGGGCCGCGCCTTCGTGAAGCTGATCGGCAACCCGAAGGTCATGAAGATCGCCACCCAGCGCGGTCTGACGCACCCGCTGCTGATGAAGTTCACGCTGAAGATGCTCGCCAACCTCACCGACCCGGCGGGCGGCGACGCGATGGACCGCATCATCAACGGTCTGGCGAAGGTGGCCCCGAAGGCCTGACCCGGGCGCACCGCACACGCCGAAGGGCCGTCACTCCCGAGCGGGGGAGTGACGGCCCTTCGTGGTGCGCCGGGGCGCTTGTGAATCCGTGCTCAGAGGACGCGGACCGCGCCGGTCGGCATGTCGTAGTCCAGGGGGCGCTGCACCACACCGGTGGAGGAGTTCTGCGCTCCGACGAACTGGCCGCCGCCCACGTAGATCCCGACGTGGTACGCGCTGCCCGCGCCGCCCCAGTACAGGATGTCGCCCGGCTGGAGGTTGCTCAGCGAGACCTGGGTGCCGGCGGTCGACTGGCTCTGCGAGACACGCGGCAGGTCGACGCCCACCGTGCGGAACGCGGCCTGGACCAGGCCCGAGCAGTCCCAGGAGTTGGGGCCGGTGCCGCCGGACACGTACGCGTCGCCGACCTGCGCCTGCGCGAACGCCACGACGGAGGCCGCGGAGCCGGTGGCGTTGGAGGAGTACGACGGCGTGGCGGACGACGAGGAGCCCGTGGAGGAGCCGGAGGACGAGGAGCCCGACGTGGTGCTCAGCGTCGTGCGTGCGGCGCTGCGGGAGGCGCGCGCGGCGGCCTCCGCCTTGGCCTTCGCGGCGGCCTCGGCCTTCTTCTTGGCCTCTGCCTTGCGGACGGCCTCGGCCTTGGCCTTCTTGGCGGCCTTGGCGGCCGTCGTGGCGGCGGCCTCCTCGTGGGCCTGCGTCTCCAGGTCGAGGGCGACCTGCTGCGTGGCCTCGGCGGACGCCGCGACAGTGGTGGAGAGACCCGCCGTGATGGTGGGCATCTCGATCGTCTGGGTCACCGGCTCGGCCTGGGCCGGACCGGCGGCGCCTGCGACCGCGATGGTGCTGAGGACGCCACCGGCAACTCCGGCCCGCAGCGCCGTCTTCGAGGCGTTTCGGCGGGGCTTCCGGTGGCTGGGTATGAGAGCGGTGTGGGACATGGGTACTAGCGCTATCAGGGCCTCCCGGGTCCCATCAAGAAACGTGTGTTGCGACACAGTTACGTCCGGAATCTGTGAATCCGCTTTCTGGGCGCCTTTATTGACGCCGTAACGGGCAAATCGGGCAGGCGTGATCACGGCCTTGATCATGGGTTTTCAGCAATACGCCCGAATTGCCCGCCACTTACCATCCGTTCACACGGATGGCCAAGCCCGCTTGTGTGGCGGGTTGAGCGACGTGACGCAGGTCACAGCATGGTCTCGCTGTGACGGGCATACGAGCACCCTGCGCGCGGGACGGGGTGCGCGTGCGGAACTCGCGGTGGGCGGCGGCCCATTCGCCCGATAGGGCGTGTATGCCGGAATGCGTCCACTTCATGCACCGGCACTCCCCGAGCGGGTGACCCCGGGCGGCCCCAGAGTGGGGCAGATTCCTTTATCACCCCATCGCGTCCATCGCCAATTTGGCGCGGTGCCCTGCGGCTTGATAGGGCGACACCTCTTTGACCAGCGGTAACAGCGCTGGATGTCACCTCTCGTGATCACTCGGCCGCTTCGTGTACGAAGATCACCGCTCATCCGACTTCATGATCGTTCGTCAGGTGGTGGAGATCACAAAGTCGTTGTCGTACCCCGTGTCGCAGATCACAGGACGGCGGGCATAGGATGCGGGGCAGTCGGGCTTGTGAACTGCCTCACATGTGCACGATCTTGGTGAGGCGGCGAGCCAGGTCGCCCGATGCGGTCCAACGGTCAAGGACGACTGGAAGGAGCGAGGAGCGTGAATGCCTACGCGCCCATCCTCGTGCTCGGCGCCCTCGGGGCAGGGTTTGCGATCTTCTCCGTGGTCATGGCCACGCTTATCGGCCCCAAGCGCTACAACCGGGCAAAGCTCGAAGCGTACGAGTGCGGTATCGAACCCACACCCACGCCGGCCGGTGGCGGCCGCTTCCCCATCAAGTACTACCTGACGGCGATGCTCTTCATCGTCTTCGACATCGAGATCGTCTTCCTCTATCCCTGGGCGGTCACCTTCGACGCCCTGGGCATCTTCGGGCTCGTCGAGATGCTGCTCTTCGTGCTCACCGTCTTCGTCGCCTACGCGTATGTATGGCGTCGCGGCGGCCTGGAATGGGACTGAGGGGCTGAGGGGCACACATGGGACTCGAAGAGAAGCTGCCCAGCGGCTTCGTGCTGACCACTGTCGAGCAGGCCGCCGGCTGGGTGCGGAAGTCCTCCGTCTTCCCGGCCACCTTCGGCCTCGCCTGCTGCGCCATCGAGATGATGACGACCGGGGCCGGGCGCTACGACCTGGCCCGGTTCGGCATGGAGGTCTTCCGCGGCTCGCCGCGGCAGGCGGACCTGATGATCGTGGCGGGGCGGGTGAGCCAGAAGATGGCGCCCGTCCTGCGGCAGGTCTACGACCAGATGCCGAACCCCAAGTGGGTCATCTCCATGGGCGTCTGCGCATCATCGGGCGGAATGTTCAACAATTACGCCATTGTTCAGGGTGTTGATCATATTGTTCCGGTTGATATCTATTTGCCGGGCTGCCCCCCGCGGCCCGAGATGCTGATGGACGCGATTCTCAAGCTCCACCAGAAGATCCAGGGCTCCAAGCTCGGGGTCAACGCGGAGGAGGCCGCCCGCGAGGCGGAGGACGCGGCGCTCAACGCACTGCCCCTGATCGAGATGAAGGGGCTGCTGCGATGAGCGACCAGGAGCAGAACGGCAGCGGCGTCCCCGCCCCGCGCGACGAGCACGGCGAGGTCATCGGCGTACGCAAGGGCATGTTCGGCGCCAACAACGGCGGCGACACCTCCGGCTACGGCGGGCTGATCCGTACCGTCGCCCTGCCGGGCGCCACCGCGCGCCCGTACGGCGGCTGGTTCGACGAGGTCGCCGACGAGCTCGAAGGGGCCCTGGAGGAACAGGGCCTGCTGCCCGGCAACGCCATCGAGAAGACGGTCGTCGACCGCGACGAGCTCACCTTCCACATCGCCCGCGAGCACCTGCCCGCCGTCGCGAAGACGCTGCGCGACGACCCGGCCCTGCGCTTCGAGCTCTGTACGGGGGTGAGCGGCGTCCACTTCCTCGGTGACAAGGGACGCGAGCTGCACGCCGTCTACCACCTGCGCTCGATCACCCACGGCCGGCTGATCCGGCTGGAGGTCTCCGCGCCGGACAGCGACCCCCACATCCCGTCCCTCGTCGCGGTCTACCCGACCAACGACTGGCACGAGCGCGAGGCCTACGACTTCTTCGGGCTCGTCTTCGACGGGCACCCGGCCCTCACCCGGATCATGATGCCGGACGACTGGCAGGGCTTCCCGCAGCGCAAGGACTACCCGCTCGGCGGCATCGCCGTCGAGTACAAAGGCGCCCAGATCCCGGCTCCGGACCAGCGGAGGTCGTACTCCTGATGACCACTCCCCATGCGACACCACGCGCCACGACCGAGGGGACTGTATATACAGTCACCGGCGGCGACTGGGACGAGGTAGTCGAATCGGCGGCCGCCTCCGACGACGAGCGCATCATCGTCAACATGGGCCCCCAGCACCCGTCCACGCACGGGGTGCTCCGGCTGATCCTGGAGATCGACGGCGAGACCGTCACCGAGGCCCGCTGCGGCATCGGCTACCTCCACACCGGCATCGAGAAGAACCTCGAATTCCGGAACTGGACGCAGGGCACCACCTTCGTCACGCGCATGGACTACCTGACGCCGTTCTTCAACGAGACGGCGTACTGCCTGGGGGTCGAGAAGCTCCTCGGCATCGAGGACCAGATCCCCGACCGGGCCGGCGTCCTGCGCGTGCTGCTGATGGAGCTCAACCGGATCTCCTCGCACCTGGTGTGCATCGCCACCGGCGGCATGGAGCTCGGCGCCACGACGATCATGATCTACGGCTTCCGCGATCGTGAACTCGTTCTCGATCTCTTCGAGCTGATCACCGGCCTGCGGATGAACCACGCGTTCGTGCGCCCCGGCGGACTGGCCCAGGACCTGCCCCCGGGCGCGGTCGACCAGTTGCGCGAGTTCGTGAAGACCATGAAGAAGAACCTGCCGGAGTACGACGCGCTCGCCACCGGCAACCCCATCTTCAAGGCCCGTATGCAGGACGTCGGCTACCTCGACCTGACCGGCTGCATGGCGCTCGGCGCCACCGGCCCGGTCCTGCGCTCCGCCGGACTCCCGCACGACCTGCGCAAGACCGACCCCTACTGCGGGTACGAGAACTACGAGTTCGACGTCCCCACGGCGGACAGCTGCGACGCCTACGGCCGCTTCCTCATCCGTCTGGAAGAGATGCGCCAGTCGCTGCGGATCATCGAGCAGTGCATCGACCGGCTCGCCCCGGGCCCGGTCATGGTCGCCGACAAGAAGATCGCCTGGCCCGCGCAGCTCGCGCTCGGCCCGGACGGCCTCGGCAACTCGCTCGACCACATCAAGAAGATCATGGGCACCTCCATGGAGGCCCTGATCCACCACTTCAAGCTGGTGACCGAGGGCTTCCGGGTCCCCGCCGGGCAGGCGTACACCGCCGTCGAGTCGCCCAAGGGCGAACTCGGCGTGCACGTCGTCTCCGACGGCGGCACCCGCCCCTACCGGGTCCACTTCCGCGACCCGTCCTTCACCAACCTCCAGGCCATGGCGGCGATGTGCGAGGGCGGCCAGGTCGCCGACGTCATCGTCGCCGTCGCATCCATCGACCCCGTGATGGGAGGCGTCGACCGGTGACCGAAGCACGTCAGGAAGTCAGTCTGGGGATGCCGCAGCTCCCCGCCCCCGCCTACCCGGCCGAGGTGCTCGCCAGGCTCGAGACGGATGCGAAGGAGGTGATCGCCCGCTACCCCGGCAGCCGCTCCGCGCTGCTGCCGCTGCTGCACCTCGTGCAGTCCGAGGAGGGGTACGTCTCCCGTACGGGCATGGCCTTCTGCGCCGAGCAGCTCGGCCTCACCACCGCGGAGGTCACCGCGGTCGCCACCTTCTACACGATGTACCGGCGCAAGCCCAGCGGCGACTACCAGGTCGGCGTCTGCACCAACACGCTCTGCGCGGTGATGGGCGGCGACGCCATCTTCGACCGGCTCAAGGACCACCTCGGCGTCGGCAACGACGAGACGACCGAGGACGGCAAGGTCACCCTCGAACACATCGAGTGCAACGCGGCCTGCGACTTCGCGCCCGTCGTGATGGTCAACTGGGAGTTCTTCGACAACCAGACCCCGGAGAGCGCGACCCGGCTCGTCGACGACCTGATCGCCGGCCGCACCGTCGAGCCGACCCGCGGCGCCCCGCTGTGCACGTACAAGGAGACCGCCCGCATCCTGGCCGGCTTCCCCGACGAGCGCCCCGGCGCCGTCGCGGCCACCGGCGGGGCCGGTCCCGCCTCGCTGATCGGCCTGAAGCTCGCCAAGGGCGAGGCCGTGCCGCAGGCCCGCGTGGTCGGCCCGCGCGGTGAGGCACCGCGCGACGAACCGCAGAAGGGCGCCGAGCACCTCAGCTCCCATGACGCGCCACAGCAGACCTCGGCATCAGACCCGGACCACCCGGCCGGTCCCGCCGCCGAGGAGGGGGAGTGATGACGTTGGCCGCCGAAATCGACAAGAACGGGACCAGTCCCGAGAAGCTTCTCGCGCCTGTCCTGTCCGCCTTCTGGGACCAGCCGGAATCCTGGACCCTGGAGACCTACCGCCGCCACGAGGGGTACGAGGGGCTGCGCAAGGCCCTCACCATGTCCCCGGACGACCTCATCGCGTACGTCAAGGACTCCGGTCTGCGCGGCCGGGGCGGCGCCGGCTTCCCGACCGGGATGAAGTGGCAGTTCATCCCGCAGGGCGACGGCAAGCCGCACTACCTGGTGGTCAACGCCGACGAGTCGGAGCCGGGGACCTGCAAGGACATCCCGCTCCTGTTCGCCAATCCGCACAGCCTCATCGAGGGCATCGTGATCGCCTGCTACGCGATCCGCTCCTCGCACGCCTTCATCTATCTGCGCGGCGAGGTCGTCCCCGTCCTGCGGCGGCTGCACGAGGCCGTGCGCGAGGCGTACGAGGCGGGCTACCTCGGCACGAACATCCTGGGCTCCGGACTCGATCTGGAACTCACCGTGCACGCGGGCGCCGGCGCGTACATCTGCGGTGAGGAGACCGCGCTGCTCGACTCGCTCGAAGGACGCCGCGGCCAGCCCCGGCTGCGCCCGCCCTTCCCCGCGGTCGCCGGTCTGTACGCCTGCCCCACCGTGGTGAACAACGTGGAGTCCATCGCCTCGGTTCCCTCGATCCTGAACAAGGGCAAGGACTGGTTCAAGTCGATGGGCAGCGAGAAGTCCCCGGGCTTCACGCTCTACTCGCTCAGCGGCCATGTCGCGGGACCCGGCCAGTACGAGGCCCCGCTCGGTATCACCCTGCGCCAGCTCCTCGACATGAGCGGCGGGATGCGCCCCGGCCACCGGCTGAAGTTCTGGACCCCGGGCGGCTCCTCCACCCCGATGTTCACCGACGAGCACCTCGACGTGCCCCTCGACTACGAGGGTGTCGGCGCCGCCGGGTCCATGCTCGGCACCAAGGCGCTCCAGTGCTTCGACGAGACGACCTGCGTGGTGCGGGCCGTCACCCGCTGGACCGAGTTCTACGCGCACGAGTCCTGCGGCAAGTGCACGCCCTGCCGCGAAGGCACCTACTGGCTCGTCCAGTTGCTCCGTGCCATCGAAAGCGGGGCCGGCACCCTCAGCGACCTCGACAAGCTGAACGACATCGCCGACAACATCAACGGCAAGTCCTTCTGCGCCCTCGGCGACGGCGCCGCCTCGCCGATCTTCTCCTCGCTGAAGTACTTCCGCGAGGAGTACGAGCAGCACATCACCGGCAAGGGCTGCCCCTTCGATCCCGCCAGGTCGACCGTCTGGGCCGATGACAAGAACGCATCCCAGGGGGTGAACGCATGACAGTCACCACGAGTGCGCCCTCCGGGGGCGGCGAGGCGGCGCTCCCGCCCGAGGACCTCGTCACGCTGACCATCGACGGCATCGAGATCAGCGTGCCCAAGGGCACCCTGGTCATCCGCGCCGCCGAACTCCTCGGCATCGAGATCCCGCGCTTCTGCGACCACCCGCTCCTCGACCCGGCCGGCGCCTGCCGCCAGTGCATCGTCGAGGTCGAGGGCCAGCGCAAGCCGATGGCGTCCTGCACCATCACCTGCACCGACGGCATGGTCGTCAAGTCGCAGATCACCTCGCCGGTCGCCGACAAGGCCCAGCGCGGCGTGATGGAGCTGCTGCTCATCAACCACCCGCTGGACTGCCCCGTCTGCGACAAGGGCGGCGAGTGCCCGCTCCAGAACCAGGCGATGTCGCACGGCGACGCGACCTCCCGCTTCGACGGGAAGAAGCGGACGTACGAGAAGCCCGTCCCGATCTCCACCCAGGTGCTGCTGGACCGCGAGCGGTGCGTGCTCTGCGCGCGCTGCACCCGGTTCTCCAACCAGGTGGCGGGCGACCCGATGATCGAGCTGATCGAGCGCGGCGCGCTCCAGCAGGTCGGCACCGGCGAGGGCGACCCGTTCGAGTCGTACTTCTCCGGCAACACCATCCAGATCTGCCCGGTCGGGGCGCTGACCTCGGCGGCCTACCGGTTCCGCTCCCGCCCCTTCGACCTGGTGTCCTCGCCGTCGGTCTGCGAGCACTGCGCCGGCGGCTGCGCCACCCGCACCGACCACCGGCGCGGCAAGGTCATGCGGCGCCTCGCCGCCAACGAGCCCGAGGTCAACGAGGAGTGGCTCTGCGACAAGGGCCGCTTCGGCTTCCGCTACGCCCAGCAGCGCGACCGGCTCACCACCCCGCTGGTCCGGGGCGAGTCCGGTGAACTGGAGCCGGCGAGCTGGCCGGAGGCGCTGGCCGCGGCGGCGGCCGGACTCGCGGCGGCACGCGGCAGGACCGGTGTCCTCACCGGCGGCCGGCTGACCGTCGAGGACGCTTACGCGTACAGCAAGTTCGCGCGGATCGCCCTGGACACCAACGACATCGACTTCCGGGCCCGGGTGCACAGCGACGAGGAGGCCGACTTCCTGGCCGCCCGCGTCGCGGGACGCGGCCGGGACCTGGACGGTTCGGGTGTCACCTACACCTCGCTGGAGAAGGCGCCGACCGTGCTGCTGGTCGGCTTCGAGTCCGAGGAGGAGGCCCCCGGCGTCTTCCTGCGGCTGCGCAAGGCGAACCGCAAGCACGGCCAGCGCACCTTCTCCGTCGCCTCGCACGCCACCCGCGGCCTCACCAAGGCGGGCGGCACGCTGCTGCCCGCCGCACCCGGCACCGAGACCGAGTGGCTGGACGCCATCGCGGGCGGTGTCGGCCTCGACGGCGACGGAGCCGCCGCGGCCGAGGCGCTGCGCGGCGAGGGCGCGTTGATCGTGGTCGGCGAGCGGCTGGCCGGGGTGCCCGGCGGGCTGAGCGCCGCCGTCCGTACGGCGACCGCGACCGGCGCCGCCCTGGTGTGGATCCCGCGCCGGGCCGGCGAGCGCGGCGCGGTGGAGGCGGGTGCGCTCCCGTCGCTGCTGCCCGGCGGCCGGCCGGCCACCGACCCGCGGGCCCGGGACGAGGTGGCGGCCGTCTGGGGCGTCGCCGAACTCCCCTCCCGCTTCGGCCGCGACACCGGCCAGATCATCGAGGCCGCGGCCACCGGCGAACTGGGCGCCCTGCTCGTCGCGGGCGTCGAGGCCGCCGACCTGCCGGACCCGGCCCGGGCCCTGGAGGCCCTGGACCAGGTCGGCTTCCTGGTCTCGCTGGAGCTGCGGCCCAGCGAGGTCACCGACCGCGCCGACGTGGTGTTCCCGGTCGCCGCGGTCGCCGAGAAGTCCGGCACCTTCCTCAACTGGGAGGGCAGGGCGCGGATGTTCGAGGCCGCGCTCAAGCCCGAGCAGATGACCCGCAACCTGGCCCCGGGCGACGCCCGGGTGCTGCACATGCTGGCCGACGCCCTGGACGTCCACCTCGCGCTGCCGGACCTGCGGTCCGCACGCCGGGAGCTGGACCGGCTCGGCGGCTGGCAGGGCTCGTACGCCGACGACCCGCGCGCCTCGGCGCGCCCGCTGCCCAGGCCCGGTGACGGCGAGGCGATCCTCGCGGGCCACCGGATGCTGCTCGACCTGGGCCGGCTCCAGGAGGGCGACACCGCGCTGGCCGGCACCCGGCACGCCGCGGTCGCCCGGCTCTCCGCCGCCACCGCGGCCGAGACCGGCGTCAAGGACGGCGATCTGCTGGCCGTCACCGGCCCGGCGGGCAGTGTCGAACTCCCGCTCCGGGTCACCGAGATGCCGGACCGGGTGGTCTGGGTGCCGCTGAACTCCGTCGGGCGGGGCGTGCCGGCCGACACCGGGGCCCACCCCGGCGGTCCGGTCCGGATCGGCCCCGCCGCCGGTACTCCCGACGTCACACCGGAGGTGCGGGCGTGACCGCCTTCGCTCAACTGGCCGCGGCCCCGCACGGTGCGGTGCTCGCCGCCGAGGACCTGTCGATGTTCGGCAACGACCCCTGGTGGCTCGTCGTCATCAAGGCGGTCTTCTGCTTCGCGTTCCTGATGCTGACCGTGCTCTTCTCCATCGTGTGGGAGCGCAAGGTCGTCGCCTGGATGCAGTTGCGCATCGGCCCCAACCGGCACGGCCCCTGGGGCATGCTCCAGTCGCTCGCCGACGGCATGAAGCTGATGCTGAAGGAAGACGTCGTCGTCAAGCGGGCGGACAAGGTCGTCTACATCCTCGCCCCGATCGTCGCGGCGATCCCGGCGTTCATGGCGATCGCGGTGATCCCCTTCGGCCCGTCCGGCAACGAGGTCTCGATCTTCGGACACCGTACGGCGATGCAGCTCACCGACCTGCCGATCGCGATGCTCTACATCCTCGCGGTCGCCTCGGTCGGGATCTACGGCATCGTGCTGGCCGGCTGGTCCTCCGGATCGACGTACCCGCTGCTCGGCGGACTCCGCTCCTGCGCGCAGATGATCTCCTACGAGATCGCTATGGGCGCCGCCTTCGCCTCGGTCTTCCTCTACTCCGGGTCGATGTCGACCTCGAAGATCGTGGAGGCGCAGCAGGACCGCTGGTTCATCATCCTGCTGCCGGTCTCCTTCATCATCTACATCGTCACGATGGTCGGGGAGACCAACCGCGCCCCGTTCGACATGCCGGAGTCCGAGGGCGACCTCGTCGGCGGCTTCAACACCGAGTACTCGTCGATCAAGTTCGCGATGTTCATGCTCGCCGAGTACGTCAACATGGTCACCGTCTCCGCGGTCTCCACGACCCTGTTCCTGGGCGGCTGGCGGGCCCCGTGGCCGATCAGCACCTTCTGGGAGGGGGCGAACCACGGCTGGTGGCCGATGCTCTGGTTCGTCATCAAGGTCCAGCTGCTGCTGTTCTTCTTCATCTGGCTGCGCGGCACGCTGCCCCGCGTCCGCTACGACCAGCTGATGAAGCTGGGCTGGAAGGTCCTGATCCCGGTCTCCGTCGTCTGGCTGATGCTGGTCGCGACGGTGCGGGCGCTGCGCAACGAGGGCTACGACTTCTCGAAGATCCTGCTCTATGTGGCCGGGGCCGTGATCGCGGTGCTCCTGATCTCCTTCGTCGTGGACATCTTCCGCGACAAGAAGGTGAAGGCCGCCGCCGCGAACGCGGAGCCGGAACCGGCGTTCGACCCGATGGCGGGCGGATTCCCGGTGCCGCCGCTGCCCGGACAGACCCTGCCGCCCGTGCCCCGGCGCAGGCCCCGCCGTGAGCGTGAGCTCGTTGTCAGTGGCGGAGTGGATACTCAGAGTGACGGAATCCCGAGTGACGGAAAGGAGGCCGACGGTGTCTGAACAGTCCCCGGAGGACAAGTTCCAGAATCCGGTGGCCGGCTTCGGCGTGACCTTCAAGGCCATGTTCAAGAAGCGGCTGACCGAGCAGTACCCGGAGACGCCGAAGGTGACGGCGCCGCGCTTCCACGGCCGGCACCAGCTCAACCGTCACCCGGACGGTCTGGAGAAGTGCGTCGGCTGCGAGCTGTGCGCCTGGGCCTGTCCCGCCGACGCGATCTACGTGGAGGGCGCGGACAACACCGAGGAGGAGCGCTACTCCCCGGGCGAGCGCTACGGCCGCGTCTACCAGATC
Organism: Streptomyces sp. ITFR-16; assembly: GCF_031844705.1. Taxonomy (NCBI): domain Bacteria; kingdom Bacillati; phylum Actinomycetota; class Actinomycetes; order Kitasatosporales; family Streptomycetaceae; genus Streptomyces; species Streptomyces sp. ITFR-16. Next base: position 3,349,631 of record NZ_CP134609.1, on the reverse strand, counting down.
AACTACGCGCGCTGCATTCTCTGCGGACTGTGCATCGAGGCGTGCCCGACCCGGGCGCTCACGATGACCAATGAGTTCGAGCTCGCCAACACCACCCGCGAAAGCCTCATCTACACCAAGGACGAGCTGCTCGCGGGCCTGGAGGAAGGCATGGTCGACAGCCCGCACGCGATCTTCCCCGGCACGGACGAGCAGGACTACTACCGGGGCCTGGTCACCGAGGCCGCCCCCGGTACGGAACGCCAGCTCGCCGTCTCCAAGGGCGAGAAGCCCTCCGACGAGGCCGGCGAGAGCAACGGCGCGGCACGGGAGGTGGACGCATGACCGGCCTGGCCGCAGCGGCCTCGCAGACCTCGACGGGTGAGGCCTTCCAGTTCTGGGTGCTCGGCACGGTCGCGGTGATCGGCGCCCTGTCCACGGTGCTGATGAAGAAGGCGGTGCACAGTGCGCTGAGCCTCGCCGGGACCATGATCATCCTGGCGGTCTTCTACCTCGCCAACGGCGCCTACTTCCTGGGCATCGTCCAGATCGTCGTCTACACCGGCGCGATCATGATGCTGTTCCTCTTCGTGGTCATGCTCGTCGGTGTCACGGCGGCGGACTCGCTGAAGGAGACGCTCAAGGGCCAGCGCTGGCTGGCGGCTGGCTGCGGGGTCGGCTTCGGCGTCCTGCTGATCGCCGGCATCGGCAACGCCTCGCTCACCAGCTTCAACGGCCTCGGCACCGCCAACGCCGAGCACGGGGGAAACGTGGAGGGGCTCGCCAGCCTCATCTTCACCAAGTACGTCTTCGCCTTCGAGATCACCGGCGCCCTGCTGATCACCGCGACCGTCGGCGCGATGGTGCTCACGCACCGCGAGCGCACCGAACGGGCCAAGACCCAGCGGGAGATGTCCGAGGAGCGCGTACGCAGCAGCCATCTGCCGCCGCTGCCCGCCCCCGGCGTCTACGCCCGGCACAACGCGGTGGACATCGCCGGGCTGCTGCCCGACGGCACACCGTCCGAACTCACCGTCATGCAGACGCTGCGCAAGCGCGGCCAGATGCGCGACGTGTCCCACGAGTCCCTGGCCGGCCTCAAGGCGCTGGAACAGCGCTCCGAGGAGCGGCTCGGCCGGGCCGACGCGGATGAAGAGGAGGTCGCCAAGTGAATCCGGTCAACTACCTCTATCTCGCCGCTCTGTTGTTCACCATCGGCGCGGCCGGGGTCCTGATCAGGCGGAACGCGATCGTGGTGTTCATGTGCGTGGAGCTGATGCTCAACGCCTGCAACCTCGCGTTCGTCACCTTCTCCCGTATGCACGGCAACCTCGACGGCCAGATCATCGCCTTCTTCACGATGGTCGTCGCCGCCGCGGAGGTCGTGGTCGGGCTGGCGATCATCGTGTCGCTGTTCCGTTCCCGTCACTCGGCCTCGGTCGACGACGCCAGCCTGATGAAGCTGTAGAGGGGCGCTGGACCCAATGAACGCAGAGAACCTGATTGCGCTGCTCGTCGCGGCGCCCCTGCTCGGAGCGGCGGTGCTGCTCTGCGGCGGCCGGCGGCTCGACCGCGCGGGCCACTGGCTCGGCACCGTGCTCGCCGCCGCCTCGTTCGTCGTCGCCGTGGTGCTCTTCACCGACATGCTCGGGAAGGGCGCCGAGGACCGCGCGCTGCACCAGAAGCTGTTCAGCTGGATCCCGGTCGAGGGCTTCCAGGCCGATGTGGCCTTCCAGCTCGACCAGCTGTCGATGACGTTCGTCCTGCTGATCACGGGTGTGGGCACGCTGATCCACATCTACTCGATCGGCTACATGGAGCACGACGAGCGCCGGCGCCGCTTCTTCGGCTATCTGAACCTGTTCCTCGCGGCGATGCTGATCCTGGTCATCGCCGACAACTACCTGCTGCTGTACGTCGGGTGGGAGGGCGTCGGTCTGGCGTCGTACCTGCTCATCGGCTTCTGGCAGCACAAGCCCAGCGCGGCCACCGCCGCCAAGAAGGCGTTCCTGGTCAACCGGGTCGGCGACATGGGCCTGTCGATCGCGATCATGCTGATGTTCACCACCTTCGGCACCTTCGCGTTCGGCCCGGTCCTGGAGGCCACCGGCGGGACGAGCGAGGGCAAGCTGACGGCGATCGGCCTGATGCTGCTGCTCGCCGCGTGCGGCAAGTCCGCCCAGGTCCCGCTGCAGTCCTGGCTGGGTGACGCGATGGAGGGCCCGACCCCGGTCTCGGCCCTGATCCACGCCGCCACCATGGTCACCGCGGGCGTCTACCTGATCGTCCGGTCCGGCGCGATCTTCAACGCCGCCCCGGACGCCCAGCTGGTCGTCGTGGTCGTCGGAGCGGTCACGCTGATCTTCGGTGCGATCGTCGGTTGCGCCAAGGACGACATCAAGAAGGCCCTCGCCGGGTCGACGATGTCGCAGATCGGCTACATGATCCTGGCCGCCGGGCTCGGCCCCATCGGCTACGTCTTCGCGATCATGCACCTGGTGACGCACGGCTTCTTCAAGGCCGGGCTCTTCCTCGGCGCCGGTTCGGTCATGCACGGCATGAACGACGAGGTGGACATGCGGAAGTTCGGCGGCCTGCGGAAGTACATGCCGGTCACCTTCGTCACCTTCGGGCTCGGCTACCTCGCGATCATCGGCTTCCCCGGCCTGTCCGGCTTCTTCTCCAAGGACAAGATCATCGAGGCGGCCTTCGCCAAGGGCGGCACCGAGGGCTGGATCCTCGGCGCGGTCACCCTGCTGGGCGCCGCGATCACCGCGTTCTACATGACGCGCGTGATGCTGCTGACGTTCTTCGGCGAGAAGCGCTGGCAGCCGGACGCGGAGGGACACGAGCCGCATCCGCACGAGTCCCCGAAGTCCATGACCATCCCCATGATCGTCCTGGCCTTCGGCTCGGTGTTCGCCGGCGGGTTCTTCTCCATCGGGGACCGCTTCCTGCACTGGCTGGAGCCCGTCACGGGACACAGCCACGGGGACGCCCCGGTCAGCGCGACCACGGTCACCGCCGCCACCATGGTGGTGCTCGTCATCGGTGTCGCCGTCGCCTGGCTGATGTACGGGCGCAGGCCGGTGCCCGCGGTCGCCCCGCGCGGCTCGCTGCTCACCCGGGCGGCCCGCCGCGACCTCCTCCAGGACGACTTCAACCACGTGGTCCTGGTCCGCGGCGGCGAGCACCTCACCCGCTCCCTGGTCTACGTCGACCACACCCTGGTCGACGGCGTCGTCAACGGCACGGCCGCGTCCATGGGCGGGCTCTCCGGCCGGCTGCGCAAACTGCAGAACGGCTACGCCCGCTCCTACGCGGTCTCGATGTTCGGCGGTACGGCGGTTCTCATCGCCGCGACCCTGCTGATGAGGGCGGTCTGATCACATGTCCTTTCCCCTCCTGACAGCGACGGCGGCGCTCCCGGCGATCGGCGCGATCGCCACCGCCGCGGTCCCGGCCGCCCGGCGCACCGCCGCCAAATGGCTGGCGCTGGCCTTCTCGCTGGCCACGCTGGTCCTGGCGGGCATCGCGCTCGCCCGCTTCGAGCCCGGCGGCAGCCGCTTCCAGCTCACCGAATCGCACGCCTGGATCAAGGACTTCGGCGTGCGGTACGAGCTGGGGGTGGACGGCATCGGGCTGGCGCTCATGGCGCTCACCGCCCTGCTGATCCCCTTCGTCATCCTGGCCGGCTGGCACGACGCCGACCCCCTGGAGACGAACTCCTCGCGCTGGCGGCCCACCCAGGGCTTCTTCGCCCTGATCCTGATGGTCGAAGCGATGGTGATCCTCTCCTTCGAGGCCACCGACGTCTTCCTCTTCTACATCCTCTTCGAAGCCATGCTCATCCCGATGTACTTCCTCATCGGCGGCTTCGGGGACCGGGCGCACGCCGGCAGCGACGAGAACGCGGCGGCCCAACGCTCGTACGCGGCCGTCAAGTTCCTCCTGTACAACCTGGTCGGCGGGCTCATCATGCTGGCCGCGGTGATCGGGCTCTACGTGGTCGCGGGGACGTTCTCGCTCTCCGAGATCGCCGAGGCCCGGGCCAACGGCACGTTCTCCATGGCGACCGGCACCGAGCGCTGGCTGTTCCTCGGGTTCTTCTTCGCCTTCGCGGTGAAGGCCCCGCTGTGGCCGCTGCACACCTGGCTGCCCAACGCGATGGGGGAGGCGACCACCCCGGTCGCCGTGCTGATCACCGCCGTCGTCGACAAGGTCGGCACCTTCGCGATGCTGCGCTTCTGCCTCCAGCTCTTCCCGGAGGCCAGCAAGTGGGCCACCCCGGTGGTCCTGGTCCTGGCGCTGATCAGCATCGTCTACGGGGCGCTGCTCGCCGTCGGCCAGCGCGACATCAAGCGGCTCATCGCCTACGCGTCGATCTCGCACTTCGGCTTCATCATCCTGGGCATCTTCGCGATGACCAGCCAGGGCCAGTCGGGCGCGACGCTGTACATGGTCAACCACGGCATCTCGACGGCCGCGCTGATGCTGGTGGCGGGCTTCCTGATCACCCGGCGCGGCTCCCGGCTCATCGCCGACTACGGGGGAGTGCAGAAGGTGGCCCCGGTGCTGGCCGGCACCTTCCTGATCGGCGGTCTGGCCACGCTGTCGCTGCCCGGACTCGCCCCGTTCGTCAGTGAGTTCCTGGTCCTGGTCGGCGCGTTCGCCGCGTATCCGGTGGTCGGCATCATCGCCACCACCGGGATCGTGCTCGCCGCGATCTACGTCCTCGTCCTCTACCAGCGGACGATGACGGGCCCGGTCAAGGCCGAGGTGCAGGGCATGGCGGACCTCAAGGTCCGTGAGCTCGCGGTGGTCGTCCCGCTGATCGCTCTGCTGATCTTCCTGGGCGTCTACCCGAAGCCGCTGACGGACATCGTCAACCCGGCGGTGCGCCACACCATGTCGGACGTACAGAAGAAGGACCCCCAGCCCGAGGTGGAGGCCGCCAAGTGAGCGCAACAGCTGTCCACAGCCTGTGGACAATGGCGGGCGGGGTGACATCCGCCGCCCCGGACGAGAAGTTCAAGGCGCCGGTCATCGAGTACGCCCAGCTGACCCCGGTCCTCATCGTGATCGGTGTCGCCGTCCTGGGCGTGCTCGTCGAGGCCTTCGTGCCGCGCCGGGCCCGCTACTACACGCAGGTCTTCCTGACCGTCGTCGCCCTGGTCGCCGCGTTCGCCGCGGTGATCGGCCTGGCGGCCGGCGGATACGGTACGACAAAGGCGCACATCGCCGCGATGGGCGCCATCGCCGTCGACGGACCGGCCCTGTTCCTCCAGGGCACGATCCTGCTGACGTCGCTGGTCGCCGTCTTCACCTTCGCCGAGCGGCGGCTCGACCCCGAGTCGCACGGCAACCGCGTCGACTCGTTCGCCGCGCAGGCCGCATCGGTGCCCGGCAGCGACAGCGAGAAGGCCGCCGTCCGGGCCGGGTTCACCACCACCGAGGTCTTTCCGCTGGTCCTGTTCTCGGTGGCCGGCATGCTGGTCTTCCCGGCGGCCAACGATCTGCTGACGCTCTTCGTGGCCCTGGAGGTCTTCTCGCTCCCGCTCTACCTCCTGTGCGCCGTCGCCCGCCGCAAGCGGCTGATGTCGCAGGAGGCCGCGGTGAAGTACTTCCTGCTCGGCGCCTTCTCCTCGGCGTTCCTGCTCTTCGGGATCGCCCTGCTCTACGGCTACGCGGGCTCCGTCTCGTACGCGAGGATCGCCGCCGTCGTCGACGGGTCCGTCCAGCAGATCGACCCCGCGCTCGCCGACACCATGGGCAACGACGTGCTGCTGCTCATCGGCGGCGCGATGATCCTGACCGGCCTGCTCTTCAAGGTCGGCGCCGTCCCGTTCCACATGTGGACCCCGGACGTCTACCAGGGCGCCCCGACCCCGGTCACCGGCTTCATGGCCGCGGCCACGAAGGTCGCCGCGTTCGGCGCGCTGCTGCGCCTGCTGTACGTGGTGCTGCCGGGCCTCACCTGGGACCTGCGGCCGGTCATGTGGGGCATCGCGATCGTCACGATGGTGGGCGGCGCGGTCGTCGCCATCACCCAGACCGACATCAAGCGGCTGCTGGCCTACTCCTCGATCGCGCACGCCGGATTCATCCTCGCCGGTGTCATCGCGGCCACCCCGCAGGGCATCTCCTCGGTGCTCTTCTACCTCGGGACGTACTCCTTCGTGACGGTCGGCGCCTTCGCCGTCGTCACGCTGGTGCGGGACGCGGGCGGCGAGGCCACGCACCTGTCGAAGTGGGCCGGGCTGGGCCGGCGCTCGCCGCTGGTCGCCGCGGTCTTCGCGGTGTTCCTGCTGGCCTTCGCCGGTATTCCGCTGACCTCGGGCTTCTCCGGGAAGTTCGCGGTGTTCAAGGCGGCGGCCGAGGGCGGCGCGGGAGGCCTGGTCGTCGTCGGTGTGATCTCCTCGGCGATCGCCGCGTTCTTCTACATCCGGGTCATCGTGCTGATGTTCTTCAGCGAGCCGAAGGCGGACGGCCCCACGGTCGCCGTCCCGTCCCCGCTGACGATGACCACCATCGCGGTCGGTGTCGCGGTGACGCTGGTGCTGGGCCTGGCCCCGCAGTACTTCCTGGACCTGGCGAGCCAGGCGGGAGTGTTCGTGCGGTAGGCGGACGCACCACCGTTTCGACGGCGCCGGACGGGCTTGGAAGTCAAGCCCGTCCGGCGTTGTCGTAGGCGGCGCCTATCGTGGCAGGGGAGAGCACAGGGACAGAAACGGGACCAGCCGTCGGGGGAACAGCGCGATGAGCATGACGGGCGGGACAGGCGTGACGGACATGACCACGGGCGTGACGGAGAGCGAGGCGCGGCGGACGCTGCACCGGGTCTTCGGGTACGAGACGTTCCGCGGCGAGCAGGAAGCGGTCGTCGACCATGTGGTGGCCGGCGGGGACGCCGTCGTGCTCATGCCGACCGGTGGCGGGAAGTCCCTCTGCTACCAGATCCCGTCCCTGGTCAGAAGGGGCACGGGCATCGTGATCTCCCCGCTGATCGCCCTGATGCAGGACCAGGTGGACGCCCTGCGGGCGCTCGGTGTGCGGGCCGGTTTCATCAACTCCACGCAGGACTTCGACGAGCGGCGCTCGATGGAGTCCCAGTTCGTCGCCGGCGAGCTCGATCTGCTCTATCTGGCCCCCGAGCGGCTCCGCCTGGACTCCACGCTGGGCCTGCTCTCCCGGGGCGAGATCTCCGTCTTCGCGATTGACGAGGCGCACTGCGTCGCCCAGTGGGGCCACGACTTCCGCCCCGACTACCTGGCCCTGTCCGTGCTGGGCGAACGCTGGCCGGACGTCCCCCGCATCGCCCTGACGGCGACGGCGACGGACGCCACGCACCGCGAGATCACCCAGCGCCTGGGCATGCCCGACGCCGAGCACTTCGTGGCCAGCTTCGACCGGCCCAACATCCAGTACCGCATCGTGGGCAAGTCCGATCCCAAGAAGCAGCTGCTGACCTTCCTCAAGGAGGAGCACGCCGGCGACGCGGGCATCGTCTACTGCCTCTCGCGCGCCTCCACGGAGAAGACCGCCGAGTACCTCTGCCGCAACGGCATCGAGGCCGTCCCGTACCACGCGGGGCTGGACGCGGGCACCCGCGCGATCCACCAGTCCCGCTTCCTGCGCGAGGAGGGGCTCGTCGTCGTCGCGACGATCGCCTTCGGCATGGGCATCGACAAGCCGGACGTCCGCTTCGTCGCCCACCTCGACCTGCCCAAGTCCGTCGAGGGGTACTACCAGGAGACGGGCCGCGCCGGCCGTGACGGAGCCCCGTCCACGGCCTGGATGGCGTACGGCCTCCAGGACGTCGTCCAGCAGCGCAAGCTCATCCAGGGCGGTGAGGGCGACGAGGCGTTCCGCCGCCGGGCCGCCGCGCACCTGGACTCCATGCTGGCGCTCTGCGAGACGGTCCAGTGCCGCCGCGCCCAGTTGCTGACGTACTTCGGCCAGGAGCCCACCGCGGCCTCCTGCGGCAACTGCGACACCTGCCTCGCCCCGCCCGAGACCTGGGACGGCACGGTGGTCTCCCAGAAGCTGCTGTCCACGGTGGTCCGGCTGAAGCGGGAGCGCGGCCAGAAGTTCGGCGCCGGCCAGATCATCGACATCCTGCTCGGCCGCAAGACGGCCAAGGTCATCCAGTTCGACCACGACCAGCTCTCGGTGTTCGGCATCGGCGAGGAGCTGGCCGAGGCGGAGTGGCGCGGCGTGGTCCGCCAGCTGCTGGCCCAGGGCCTGATCGCCGTCGAGGGCGAGTACGGCACGCTGGTGCTCACGGAGGAGAGCGGCTCCGTCCTCGGCCGGGAGCGCGAGGTGCTGCTGCGCAAGGAGCCCAAGAAGCCCACGTCGTCCCGCTCCTCCGCCCGGGGCGAGCGCAAGGGCAAGGCGGCCGCGGCCGCCGACCTCCCCGAGAGCGCCGTCCCGGTCTTCGAGGCCCTGCGCGCCTGGCGCGGCGCCCAGGCCAAGGAGCTGGGCCTCCCGGCGTACGTGATCTTCCACGACGCGACGCTCCGCGAGATCGCGACCCTGCGCCCGGCGTCGCTCACCGAGCTGGGCGGCATCAGCGGCCTCGGCGAGAAGAAGCTGGCGACGTACGGAGAGGGCGTCCTGGAGGTCCTGGCGGGCCTCCCGGCCGAGGCGGACGCCGGGGCCCCCGCAGAGCCCCCAGCGCCCCGGGCAGCGGCCCCGGCCGGCCTTCCCGCTCCGTCCGCCCAGGCCGCGCCACCGGCCCCCGCCGCCCCGCCCGCCGACCCGGAGTTCGGCTGGGACGAGGAGCCGCCGGAGTACGAGTGAGGCGGGGACGGGGGAGGGGGAGGGGCGACAGGCCCTAGTTCCCCGCCTGGTTCGCCCGGTCCTGGCGGATGTTGCGCTGCACCGCGAAGGCCGGCCAGCTCTCCCGGATCACGCGCCGCATCACACCCCGGTCGGCCCGGCCGCCCCCGGCGTTGCGGGTCAGGCCGACCGCCCCGACGAGCGCGGCGAGCGCCCGGCTTCGGGGGTCGGGGAAGCCCGCCTGCTCGGCGGCGGTGTAGCGCCAACGGGCCTGCGCGGCCAGGTCCTTGGCCACCACCGGATGGCGGTGGTAGGGCAGGAGGCCGAGGAAGCGTCGGGTCTCCCGGCGCAGGATGCCCCGCTGCACCAGGGACTCCAGATACATGCCCCCGACCTGCCGTGCGGCGCGCCGCACCCAGCTCTTGGCCGAGGCGCCGCGCCCGCCCTTGTCCGGCGGGGGCAGGCTCCGCATCAGGGCGGCCAGCAGCGGATCCGGCGGCTCCAGCGGGTTGACCACCTGGATCCGCCCGCGCTGCTCGGTGACGCGGCCCTGGAGCTCCAGCTCCGCGAGGGCCGCCCCGGCCATTGCGTACTCCAGGAAGCGGTTGCGGCAGTACGGCCTGCCGCGCTGCGGGTCCAGCGCGAGCAGGAGCAGTTCCTCGGGCAGCGTCGGCCCGGCGGCGGGAGGCTGGGTCACGGCGCCGGCACGATCCGTCCGGTCACCTCGCCGAGACCGACGCGGGTGCCGTCCGGCCCCGGGGCCCAGGCGGTGATGGTCACCGTGTCGCCGTCCTCCAGGAACGTCCGCTTGCCCTCGGGGAGTTCCAGCGGGTCGCGGCCGTTCCAGGTGAGTTCCAGCAGGGAGCCGCGCTGGCCCGGCTCGGCGCCGCTGATGGTGCCGGAGCCGTAGAGGTCGCCGGTGCGCAGCGAGGCGCCGTTGACCGTCATCTGCGCCAGCTGCTGGGCGGCCGTCCAGTACATCGTGGTGAACGGCGGCTCCGCGACGACCTGGCCGTTGATCGCGACGGAGAGCCGCAGGTCGAAGCCGCCGGGCTCCTCCTCGTCCGTGTCGTCGAGGTAGGGCAGGAGCGGGAGGTCCCGGGCGGGCGGCGCGGTGCGGGCGGCGTCCAGGGCCTCCAGCGGGGTCACCCACGCCGAGACGGAGGTGGCGAAGGACTTGCCGAGGAACGGGCCCAGCGGGACGTACTCCCAGGCCTGGATGTCGCGCGCCGACCAGTCGTTGAGCAGCGACAGACCGAAGACGTGCTCGCGGAAGTCGGCGAGCGGCACGGGCCGGCCCTGCTCGGAGCCCGTACCGACGACGAAGCCGACCTCGGCCTCGATGTCCAGCTTCACGGACGGGCCGAAGACCGGCGCCGGGTCCGCGGGCGCCTTGCGCTGGCCGGACGGGCGCACCACGTCCGTACCGGAGACGACGACCGTGCCCGCCCGGCCGTGGTAACCGATCGGCAGGTGCTTCCAGTTGGGGGTGAGCGCGTCGCCGTCGGGGCGGAAGATCCGGCCGACGTTGGTGGCGTGGTGCTCGCTGGCGTAGAAGTCCACGTAGTCCGCGACCGTGTACGGCAGATGGAGCGTCACCGACTCGACGGGGTGCAGCAGCGGTTCGATGTCCGCGCGGTGGGCGGGGACCGTCACCCACGCGGTCAGCGCCCGGCGCACATCGCTCCAGGCGGTGCGGCCGGCGGCGAGCAGGGCCGTCAGGTCGGGCTGGGCCAGCAGTTGCGCGTACGGGGAACCCAGGGTGAGGGCCGCCGCACCCGCGTCCAGGACGTGGTTGCCGATGCGGACGCCGACACGTCGCTCACCGGGCCGGTCGGACGCGGAGAAGACACCGTACGGGAGGTTGTGCGGACCGAAGGGATCGCCCTCGGCCAGATCGAGCGGGCTGCTCTGCTCGGGCATCTGTTGCTGCCTCGCTTTCCAGGTCGCTTGGGGGACACGTTACGTGGGGGACACCACCTGGCGGCAGTGCCCCAACCATCCCCGATGCCCCGGAAAGTGCGGCGGCAGCCCTATCCCGCCGTGCGCGGAATGCGCTTCTCCCAGGTGCGGTGGAAGACGACCTCGCCGCCCTCCTTGCAGACCACCTCGTTGGAGGTGATGAAGTCGGTGGCGTCGGCGGAGATCTCGGAGCGCGTCTCGACCAGCACGTCCCAGGACATCTCCGGCCGGTGCAGCCTGATCGTCCAGTCGGAGCGGGTGCGCGCGGACAGCGGGTCGCTCTCCTGGATCGTGTACGTCTCCACCGCGTCCTCGGTGAACTCCAGACCGTCCGGGTAGACCCGGGTGCCGCCGTAGCGCGGGTCCACCTCCATCCGCCACTCGCCCTTGGCGACATCGCGGACGACCAGGCGCTCGGGGCGCTGCTCGTCGAGCGTGACGGGATAGACGACACCGAGCGGCTCGGACTGCTCGGGCTCCTCGAAGTGGATCGAGGGGTCCTCGGTGTGCCGGCGCACCGGCAGCTCGACGAAGCTGCCGTCGGCGTCCAGGGTGAATCCGTCCGATCCGGCCTGCGGCCAGACCCACGGCCAGTACGAGGACGAGACGGCGAGCCTGATCCGGTGGCCGGGCGGGAAGGTGTGGCCGATGCCGTTCAGGTCGAAGGTGACGTCCTCGGTCGCACCGGCCGGCCAGTCCTCGGTGCGGTCCCGGCCGTGCCGGGCGGCCAGATTGAGGACGCCCCGGGTGACGAGGGTGGAGGAGCCGTCCGGGGCGACGTCGCAGAGCCGGGCGACGGCCTGGCCGCGCGGCACGTCCATCGAGATCCGCAGCCGGACCCGGGGCCGCCCCAGGATCTCGATCGGCGCGGCCTCGACGGGGAACTCGAAGCACACCGACTTGGCGTCCTCGTCGCGCTGGTCCGGCGGCAGGTCGGCGTCGTTGCCGAACGGGAAGAAGCGCCCCGCGTCCACCCCGGTCTGCTGCGGCGAGCGCACGATCTGCGGCCCGCCCTGGAGGGCGTACGCGACCGGCTCGACGTTCTCCGACGGCCAGCTGGTGTCCCCGACCCAGCGCCCCGGCAGCGTCTCGTAGACCGTGGCGGGCCGGTGCGACTCGCTGATCCAGGACCGCAGCAGCGGCTCCGCCATGACGCCGGTGTCCTCGTCCTTGAGATGCTGGTCCCACCAGCGCAGCGTCTCCTGGAGGAAGCCGATCCCCGGTCCGGGCGGCAGCCCCCGGTCGGGGTACTGGTGCGACCAGGGCCCGATCAGCCCGCGCACCCGCGCCGGATCGAGGTGCTCGACCAGCCGGAGCACGGTGTCGCGGTACGGGTCGTGCCAGCCGCCGACCGCGAGGACGGCGGCCTTGATCGCGGAGTAGTCCTCGCAGACGCTGCCGTGCTTCCAGTAGGCGTCGCGGCTCTGGTGGGCCAGCCAGGTGTGGATGAAGGGGTCCACGGCCTCCAGCCGGGTCAGCCACATCTCCCGCCAGTCGTCCCCGACGTCCGCCGGGTCCGGCGGCCGGCAGACGAAGGCGAGCATCGTCGCCGCCCAGGCGTGCATGTCCACGGCGAGGACCGAGCCGCCCATGTAGTGGACGTCGTTGTCGTAGCGGTCGTCGGCCGAGCACACGGTGACGATCGCCTTCAGCGGCTCGGGGGCGAGCGCGGCGATCTGGAGCGAGTTGAAGCCGCCCCAGGAGATCCCGAACATGCCGACCCGGCCCGAGCACCACTCCTGCTGGGCCAGCCAGTGGATGACGGCTACCCCGTCGGCCAGCTCCTGCGCGTCGTACTCGTCGCCCGGCAGCCCCTCGCTGTTGCCGTGCCCGCGCACATCGACCCGGACCGAGGCGTAGCCGTGACCCGCGTACCAGGGGTGGCGCTGCCAGTCCCGGGGCGCGGTCCAGTCGCTCAGCCGGTAGGGCAGGTACTCCAGCAGCGCGGGGACGGGCTCGTCCGTGACCGGCCGCCAGATCCGGGCGTACAGCTGGGTGCCGTCCGGCAGCGGGATGTAGAGGTCCTCGCGGGTCGTCTCGTACGGGAACGCGGTCTCGATGTGCATGGGCTACCTCAGTGGACGGGGTGCATGGTGCGCCTGAGCCAGGGGGCGGCGGCGATGACGGCCACACCGGCCGCCACCGCGATGGCGCCATTGACACCGAAGTAGGCGGGGTTGGAGACCTCGCCGTACAGCTTCACGATCTGTGCCTGGATGCCGTTGGCGAGGGCCAGCGAGAGGAACCAGAGCGCCATCGTCTGGCTGGCGAACGCCTTGGGGGCGAGCTTGGTGGTCGCGGACATGCCGGAGGTCTCCAGCAGGATGTCGCCGAGCCCGAGCAGCAGGTACGAGCCGACGATCCACCAGGCGGCCATCTTGTACGTGTCCGAGGAGTGCCCGGAGGTGGGCAGGACCATCAGCAGGAACGAAAGACCGCCGAGGATCACCCCGATCGCGATCTTGTTGGACGCGTGCGGCTGGCGGGGCCCCATCTTCGCCCAGACGGCCGCCACCACCGGGGCGAGCGCCACCTCGAAGGCGCCGAGCGCGGAGGCGTACCAGCTGGCCGGGAAGTGGAAGCCGAAGATCTCGGTGCGGGCGTTGGTCGACGCGAGCAGCATCATCGTCGAGTACGCCTGGAAGAGGATGAAGTTGAACACGACGGAGGCCAGGAACAGCACCACGTACGGGCGCAGCCTGCCGCGCTCCTCCGGGGTGACCCGGGGGCTGCGGAACATCACCACGAAGTAGACGACCGGCGCGATCACCGAGATGAGGGTGAGCAGGTCGACGAAGCGGTCCATGGTGAGCCAGCCCGCCAGGGCCAGGGCGGTGGCGAGCGCGGCGACGACGAGGGCGCCGAGCACGATGAGCCGGACCGCCCGGCGCATGGCGGCGGGGGCCAGCGCGAATTCGGCGGCGCCCTTTCGCCCGGCCAGGTGACGGCGGCCCAGGACGTACTGGATCAGGCCGAGCGTCATACCGAAGGCGGCGGCCGAGAAGCCCCAGTGCCAGCCGGCGTGGTCGCCGAGCCAGCCGGTGATCAGCGGGCCGAGGAAGGCGCCGATGTTGATGCCCATGTAGTAGAGGGCGAAGCCGGCGTCCCGGCGCTCGTCGTCGGTGCGGTAGAGCTTGCCGACCATGGTGGCCACATTGGGCTTGAGCAGGCCCGTTCCGGCGCTGATCAGGCCCAGGCCGACCCAGGTCATGGCGTCGGTGGGCACCGCCATGGCGTAGTGCCCGCAGGCGATGAGGATGCCGCCGTACAGGACGGCCCGGTACGAGCCGAGGATCCGGTCGGCCAGCCAGCCCCCGGCCACGGAGACCAGGTAGACCAGCGTGCCGTAGGCGGCGGAGACGGAGGCGGCGGTCCCGGCCTCCATGCCCATGCCGCCGTGGGCGACGGTGTCGGCGAAGTAGAGGACCAGGATCGCCTGCATGCCGAGGAACGAGAACCGCTCCCAGACCTCCAGGCCGGAGAGGGTCATCAGGCCCCGCGGCTGGCCGAAGAAGGCGTGGTCGTCGCCCGGCGGCGGCTGGGCCGGTTCGGTGTCTGTCGCGGTGTGGGACAAAGGGGCAACTCCTGATCGTATGAGCTGATCCCGAACATACCGGCGGTGGCGGGAAGGCGCCCACGGTGATCCAAAGGGGACCGGATACGCTGACTTGAGTGATGACAGCGACACATCGACATTCCGTGTGATCGTCAGCAGACAGGAGATCCCCTCGTGACCGTCGTCGGGCCGTTCGGACTGAGCGTGCGGGACCAGGCTCTTGAGGCCGGTGTCCAGGCCGGTTTGGCTGCTGTCGAGTCGGGGCTGCTCGATGCCACCAAGAGCGACGTGCCCTTCATCACGGAGGCCGCACAGCACCTGGTGCGCGCGGGCGGCAAGAGGTTCCGCCCGCTGCTGGCGATGCTCGCCGCCCAGTTCGGTGACGCCGACGCCCCGGGCGTGGTGCCCGCCGCCGTCGTCGTCGAGCTGACCCACCTGGCGACGCTGTACCACGACGACGTGATGGACGAGGCCGACGTGCGCCGCGGGGTGGCCAGCGCCAATTCCCGCTGGGGCAACTCGGTGGCCGTGCTGACCGGCGACTTCCTGTTCGCGCGCGCGTCGCACATACTGGCCGACCTCGGCCCGGAGGCCGTCCGGATCCAGGCCGAGGCGTTCGAGCGCCTGGTCACCGGCCAGATCCTGGAGACCGCAGGCCCGCGCGACGGCCGGGACCCGGTCGAGCACTACCTCGACGTGATGCGCGGCAAGACCGGCTCGCTGATCGCGGTGGCCTGCCGGTTCGGCGCGATGATGGCCGGGGCCGACGAGTCGGCGACCGACATCCTCACCCAGTACGGGGAACGGCTCGGCGTCGCCTTCCAGCTCGCCGACGACGTCCTGGACATCGCCTCCGACTCCCACGAGTCCGGCAAGACCCCCGGCACCGACCTCCTCGAAGGCATCCCGACCCTGCCCGTCCTGCACCTGAGGGCGCAGGCGGCGGCCGACGGCAAGCCGGACGACCTGGAGCTGGTCGAGCTGCTCGACGGGGACCTGAGCGACCCCGGCACGCTCTCCGAGGCCCTGCGCCGGCTGCGCGCCCACCCCGCGCTCGCCCAGGCCCGCCGCGACACCGTGCGGTACGCCCAGGAGGCGCGGGCCACGCTGCGGCCGCTGCCCGAGTGCTACGCCAAGCTCGCGCTGGAAGAGATGTGCGACGCCGTGGTGCACCGCGCGGGCTGAGCCGCCGGCCGCCCAACCCCTACTGGACGGCGGAGGAATGCCCCCTCGGTGTCATACCGAAGAGGTAGGCGGAGTTGCACCCGGGGGCTGACGCCTGAAGCCGCCCGATTTGGTCAGATGGAGAACAACCACTCCTGACCAAAACGGGTGAGAATGGCGGCACGGAGTGGACGAGTGCATCCGGACGGAAGCCGCCGACCACGGAGGTAGGGCACACATGGCACCGAACGACAGCGCAGAGACCAACGGCACGGCCGCGACCGCGGCCACCGGCGCGGGCCGCCGCAAGGCGGTGCGCTACATCGTCCCGGTCGCGGTGGCGGGGGTGGCGGCCGCGACGATCGGCCTGGTCCCGGCGCTCGCCAGCTCGGGCGACCCCGATCTGCCGAAGATCACCGCACAGGAACTCATCGAGAAGATCGCCGCCTCGGACACGCAGCAGCTGTCCGGCACGGTGAAGATCAGCACCGACCTCGGCATCCCGTCGATGGGCGGGCTGGCCGGCTCCCTCGTCCCGGACGCGGGCGGCAAGGACGGCGCGAGCGCCGACCCGCAGACCAAGCTCACGGAGCTGGTGTCCGGCACGCACACCCTGCGGGTCGCCGCCGACGGCCCCGACAAGCAGCGCGTCTCGGTCCTGGACCAGGCGTCCGAGTACAGCGTCATCCACAACGGCGACCAGGTCTGGGCGTACGACAGCAAGTCGAACGAGGTCTACCACGCCGAGCAGAGCGCGGCGGACCACGCGAAGCGCGGCGAGCACCCGGCCGCGCCCGAGGGCGTACCCACCACCCCCAAGGCCCTCGCCGAGCAGGCCCTGAAGGCCGCCGACGGCACCACGTCCGTCACGGTGGACGGCACCGCGCGGGTCGCGGGCCGCGATGCGTACCGGCTGGTCCTCAAGCCGGAGCAGAGCGGTTCCACGATCGGCTCGATCACCGTCGCCGTGGACGCGGAGAACGGCGTGCCGCTGAAGTTCACCCTGCAGCCCAGCAGCGGCGGCAAGGCGGCGGTCGACGCCGGGTTCACCTCGGTGGACTTCAAGAAGCCCGCCGCGTCCTCCTTCGCCTTCACCCCGCCCAAGGGCGCGAAGGTGACCGAGGCGGACGAGGCCGGGGGCCACGGAAAGGCCGAGGCCGAGAAGGCGAAGGGCGGCCTGAGCGCGTTCGAGGGGACGAACGTGATCGGCAAGGGCTGGAACACGATCGCCGAGATCAAGGCACCCGGCGGCGCGGCCCTCCCGTCGAAGGATTCGGCCGACGTCCCGGCCGAGGCGCAGCAGTTCCTGGACGCGCTCGGCGACAAGGTCACAGGGAAGTTCGGCTCGGGCACGGTCTTCAAGACCCGCCTGGTCAACGCCCTGATGACCGACGACGGCCGGGTGTACGTGGGCGCGGTCACCAAGGACGCGCTGGTGAAGGCCGCGGACAACGCGGGCTGAGCCACGCCCGTACGCCATCGCGTGACGTATCCGCCCGCCCCGCCGTAGCCTCCGTACGGCGGGGCGGGCGCGATTGTGGGGAGCAGACATGACAAGGGCGGACACCGTGCCCGTGAGCGGGCCCGTTCCGGTGGGCGGGCCCGCGCCCGTGATCGAGACGCGGGGGCTGACCAAGCGCTACCGGGGCGGCCAGCTCGCCGTGGACGGGCTCGACCTCACGGTCCCCGGCGGCAGCGTCTTCGGGTTCCTCGGGCCCAACGGCTCCGGGAAGACCACCACCATCCGGATGCTGATGGGCCTCATCGAGCCGACGTCCGGCACGGCGAGCGTCCTCGGCAGCCCCATGCCGCGCGCGGCGCGCACGGTGCTCCCGCAGGTCGGGACGCTGATCGAGGGGCCCGCGCTGTACGGGTTCCTGAGCGGCCGGGACAACCTGGTGCGCTACGACTGCGCCGACCCCACGGCGGACCCGCGCACCCGCCGTACACGCGTCGGGGACGCCCTGGAGCGGGTCGGGCTCGCCGCCGCGGCCGGCAAGAAGGCCCGGGCGTACTCCCTGGGCATGAAGCAGCGCCTCGGCCTCGCCGCCGCCCTGCTCCGGCCCCGCCGGCTGCTCGTCCTGGACGAACCCACCAACGGCCTGGACCCGCAGGGCATGCGCGAGATCCGCGCCCTGGTCCGCGAGCTGGCGGCCGACGGTACCACGGTCTTCCTCTCCTCCCACCTCCTGGACGAGATCGAGCAGGTCTGCACGCACGCGGCGGTCATGGCCCGGGGCCGGCTCATCACCCAGGGCCCCGTCGCCGACCTCGCCGCCGGCACCCGGGGCCGGCTGGCCGTCACCACCCCGGACCCGGGCGAGGCCGCCCGCATCCTGAAGGAGCACGGGATCACGGGCATCACCCAGGACGGCGACCGGGTGCGGGCCGACGCCCCGCCGGGGACCGTGGAACCGGCGGACCTGACGGCCGCGCTCGTCCGGGGCGGCGTCCGGGTCCGCTCCTTCGGCGTCGAACGGGCCTCGCTGGAGGACGCGTTCGTCGCCCTGACCGGAGAGGGATTCGATGTCGCAGGCTGAACTCGCCCCCGCCGGGGCCCGTCCGCTCCGGCGCAACCCGCTGTGGACCCTGGGCATCCTCCGCTCCGAACTCCTCACGACCCTGCGCCGCTGGCGCACGCTGGCCCTGCTCGGGGTGCTGGCGGCCGTGCCCGTACTGATCGGGATCGCGGTCCGGATCGAGACGGCGGACGGCTCCGCTGCCGGTCCGGGCGGCGGCGGGGGCGGCCCCGCGTTCCTCTCCCAGGTGACCAACAACGGTCTCTTCCTGGTCTTCGCCTCCCTCGCCGCGACGCTCCCGGTCTTCCTGCCGATGGCCGTCGGCGTCATCGCCGGCGACTCGATCGCGGGGGAGGCCAACGCGGGGATGCTGCGCTATTTGCTGGTCGCCCCGGCCGGCCGGACCCGGCTGCTGCTCGCCAAGTACGCCTCCACGCTCGCGTTCTGCCTGATCGCGACGCTCGTGGTGGCGGCCTCGGCACTGGCGGTGGGGGCGCTGCTGTTCCCCGTGGGGGAGGTCACCACGATCTCCGGGACCCGGATCGGCTTCGGCGAGGGGCTGGTGCGGGCGGGACTGATCGCGGTGGCGGTCGCGGTCTCCCTGACCGGTTTCGCGGCGCTCGGACTCTTCGTCTCGACGCTCACCAACAGTGGGATCGCGGCGATGGCCGCGACGGTCGGGGTGCTGATCACCGTACAGATCCTGGACACCATCCCGCAGCTGAGCGGAATCCACCCCTACCTGTTCCCGCACTACTGGCTGTCCTTCGCGGACCTGCTGCGCGACCCCGTCTACTGGGACGAGGTCATGAAGAACCTGGGGCTTCAGGCGTTGTACGCGGCGGTGTTCGGCTCGGCGGCCTGGGCACGGTTCACCGCGAAGGACATCACGGCCTGAACGGTTCGCACGGGCCGGCCGCTCCGGTACGGGAGAGGCACCCGCACCGCCGGCCGGGCGAGCCGTCCCCCGATCGGCTCGTCGCGGCACGAACGGCGCGAACGGTGCGAAAGCGAAAGAACGAGCCGACACGCTACGTTCCGTTTCCGCCTGTGCATTGTTCGACTTCTGGCGACGGACTGTCAACAAGGATTGGCTCGAACAGCCCTATGCTCACCGAATGATCACATCGCCGAGTTCGCTGCGCCGCAGTGAGAGCTCACGCAGGGCGACGCTGGAAGCCGCCCTCGACCTGTGCACGGAGAAGGGATACGGCCGGGTGACGGTCGAGGCGATCGCGGCCCGGGCGGGGGTCAGCAAGAAGACGATCTACCGCTGGTGGCCCTCGAAGAGCGCGGTCCTGCTGGAGGCGTTCACCGAGGCGTTGGTCACAGCGACGCCGTTCACGGACACCGGGGACATCGCCACCGACCTGCGGACGCACGTCACGGGCGCGGTCAACGTCCTGTCCATCCCGCCCTACGGCCCGGCCTACGCCGGCATACTCTCCGAGATCCACCACGACGACGCACTGGCGGAGACGGTACGCACCCAGCTGATCGAGCCCCGCGTCCAGGAGGCGGTCGACCGCCTGCGCAGCGCCCAGGACCAGGGCCAGATCCCCCCGGGCGCGGACCTGGGCCTCGCGGTGGAGATGCTGTACGGCCCGGTCTACTACCGTCACGTCCTGCGCAAGCCCATGCAGGACGAGGAAGCGGTGGCCAAGCTGGTCGACCACGTACTGCGGTCATTGGGGGCGGCGCCCGCCTGAGTCAGCCGAAGACCCGCTCCAGCACCGCGGCAACCCCGTCGTCCTCATGGGACGACGTCACCTCGTCGGCGGCGGCCCGCAGCTCCGGGTGGGCGTTGCCCATGGCCACGCCGTACCCGCACCGCCGGAACATCGGCAGATCGTTGGGCATGTCACCGAACGCGATCGCCTCGCCCGGGTCCACCCCCAGGTACTCCCCGGCCAGAGCGATCCCGGCGCCCTTGTCCACCCCGTACGGCTGGAGTTCGACCATCCCCGGACCGGAGTGCGTCACGGTGGCGAGATCCCCGACGACCGTCCGGGCGGCCGCCGCGAGCGCGTCGTCGCCCAGCGAGGGATGGCGCAGGAGCACCTTCACGACCGGCGCCGCCCACAGCTCGTCCCGGTGCCGGGTCCGCTGGGCGGGCAGGGACGCGTGCGGCATCAGATACCCGGGCTCGATGAGCGTGCGCCCCTCGTCCCCGCCCTGGTCGACCGCCGCGAAGACGGACCCCACCTGCGCCTCGATCTTCCCGAGCGCGGCCTCGGCCGCCTCCCGGTCGAGCGCGACCGCCCGGACGGTGCGCCCCGCCCCGGCGTCGTACAACTGAGCCCCCTGCCCGCACACGGCCAGCCCGTCGTACCCCAGCCCCGCCAGCAACCCCCGCACCCCCGGCACGGCCCGCCCGGTCACCACGAGATGCCGTGCCCCGGCCGCCCCGGCGAGCCGGAGCGCGGCCCGGGTCCGGGGACTCACGGTGTCGTCGCGGCGCAGCAGCGTGCCGTCGAGATCGGTGGCGACGAGGGCATATGCGGGAGGCGGGAGCATGCGGCAAGGGTAGGGCCCGCCCATTGGACGATGACTGGACGGTGCCTGGAGGGGTCTGGCCGGCCTCCCCCGGGCACCGCGACGCCGCGCGGAAGTCGTCGAGGGCGGGGACCGGTTCGTGGGCCGCGAGGCGGAAGGCGGAGCGGTCCAGCAGACCATGCCGTTCGTCCTGCGGAAAGGCCCTCCGACCTGTCACGACGGGTGTGACATCAGCGCGCCGGGCCCGGGGCGGGGCCCGGCTTCCACTCCTGGGCCAGGAGGCCGAGCAGCACCTCGTCCACGAACTCGCCCAGCACCCATCCCGAGGAGCGCAGGACGCCCTCGCGGACGAAGCCGTTGGTCTCGGCGGCGCGGAGCATCGCGGGGTTGTCCGCCAGGGTCTCGATCTGCAGACGGTGCAGGCCGCGCACGGTGAAGCCGTAGTGGCACAGCACCGCGACCACGTCCGTGCCGTAGCCCTTGCCGCGTGCGGACGGGAGCAGGCCCGGACCGATGTGCGCCGAGCGGTTGTGCGTGTCGATGCCCCACAGGCTCGCGACGCCGATCAGCGTGCCGCCGTCCCGCTCGATCACGGAGAACGGGACACGGTCCTGCTTCTCGTCGTCCACCGTGAACGGGGGATTCGAGGAGTTCGCCGCGACCGGGCGCCATGGAGCGCCCCCGGAGCGCGAGGCGTTGACCACGTCGTTGTAGAGCTCGGCCGTCAGGACCGGGATGTCGTCCTCGTGACGGGCCCTGAGCCCGACCTTGCTGCCTCTGAGCATGCGAGCTTCCTACCCGACCGGTCCGGACGGCGGCAATCGAAATACGCGGTCAGGCGCGGACGTGCAGTCCGAATCCCGTGCGGCCCTCGGCCTCCAGGCCCTCCTTCAGGTGCAGCGAGGGGATCTCGTAGTCGCCGAAGTTCTGCCGGCGGAACGCGATCGGCTCCGTCGACTCCAGCGTGAGCAGCCGCTGTTGCCACGCCTTGGCGGCGTCCTGGAAGTCCTCGCCGGTCATCCGGTCGGTGCCGTACAGCACGAACGGCGGCAGCACCTCGATCCCCGGGTAGTAGAGGATGCCGTGCTGGATCGGGAACAGCAGGTCGTCGATGGGGCCGTTGATGCCGCGCGCGGCGTAGTGCGACTCCTGGCCGCCGACCGTCACCGACAGCAGGGCCCTGCGGCCCGCGAGGGTGCCTTCGCCGTAGCGCTCGCCGTACTTGGTGTCGCTGTGCTCGCCGACGCCGTACGCGAAGTGGAAGGTGAACACCCGGTCCACCCAGCCCTTGAGGATGGCGGGCATCGAGTACCACCACAGCGGGAACTGGAAGATGACCGTGTCCGCCCACAGCAGCTTGTGCTGCTCGGCGAGGACGTCCGGGGTGAGCGTCCCCGCGTCGAAGGCCCGGCCCGAGTCACGGGCGACCTGGAGCGGGCTCGACGCGTCGGGGCCGTAGTCCGTGGCGTCCACGGCCGGCTTCCAGTTCATCGCGTACAGGTCGCTCACCCGCACCTCGTGCCCGGCGGCCTCCAGCGTGGAGACCGCGAGGTCCTTGAGCGAGCCGTTGAGCGACTTCGGTTCCGGGTGGGCGTGGACGATCAGCGTCTTCATGAGGTGTCCTTCGGGTCGGGTGCCGGGTGGTGGCGTCTGCCCTCGATTCAAGGCGCCGTGACGCCCGCTGTTCAGGGGCGCCCCGACCGTCGGACGGGACTTCCTGGTATCGGCAGGACCACCCTCGCCGGCCGTACCGCGGCAATACTGGAGGGCATGGACGATCTCGCGGGCTTCCTGCGCACCCGGCGTTCCCGGGTCGACCCGGCCGCCGTCGGCATCCCCACCGACAGCCGCCGCCGGGTCGAGGGGCTGCGCCGCGAGGAGGTCGCCCACCTGTCCGGGGTCAGCGTCGACTACTACGTACGCCTGGAGCAGGGCCGCGCGACCCAGCCCTCCGAGCAGGTCCTCGACGCGCTCGCCCGCGTCCTCGGCCTCGACGACACCGAGCGCGGACATCTGCACCGCCTCGCCCGGCAGCGCCGCCGCCGCGCGAAGGTGCCGGGCGGGCGGGTCCGGCCGGAGGTGCTGCGCGTCCTCGGCCTGGTCCCCGACGCACCCGCGCTGATCATGGACCACCGTCTGGACGTCCTCGCCGGGAACCGCCTCGCCGGGCTCCTCTACGGCCGCCCGCTCCCGGGCCTGAACACCGCCCGGCACATCTTCCTGGAGGAGGCCGAGCGCGGCCTCTACGCGGACTGGGAGACCTGCACCCTCGACGTCGTCGGGCACCTGCGCCTGGCCGCCGGCACCTACCCCGACGACCCCCGCCTCGCCTCGCTCATCGGCGAGCTGGCGATGGGCAGCGAGCGCTTCCGCCGCCTCTGGGCCCGCGCGGACGTGCGCGCCCGCACCCACGGCCGCAAGGCCTACCGGCACCCGCTGGTCGGACTGCTGGAACTGCACCAGGAGAACTTCGCGCTGCCGGACGAGCCGGGCCGCGAGCTGCTGGTGCTCTCCGCCGCCCCCGGCAGCCCCACCGAGGACGGGCTGCGCCTCCTGGCGGGCCTGGGCGCGGACAGCGGGACCCCGGGCGACGACGGGGACGGCGCGCGTCCGGCGGCGCGCGCCGCCGGACGCCGGGAGCGCCGCTCAGAGGACTGACGGCCGCGCCCCGGTCCTCACACCTCCGTCGCGCAGACGTGCTCGTACCAGGCGCTGCCGCCCTTCGTCGGGTCGTGGCTCGCGTCCTGCTTCCACTCGCTCTTGGTCACCTTGAAGCTGGCGCCCGGCATGAGCAGGACCTCGGCCTCGGTGCCCAGGTAGCGGTGGAAGGGCTCGATGTCACGGCCGTACTTCCCGGTGAGCGTCAGCTCCAGCAGGATCCGGTGCGTCACCGTGCCCGAGACCTGCTGGTCGCGCATGAATCCCATGGCCACCGGCTCGTCCCTGCTGGTGCTGTCGAAGGAGCTGGTGAAGACGGCGCCCGGCCGGTAGTTCAGCGCGGCCTGCTTGCCGAACTGGTAGACCGACTCGTCCCCGCCGGCGTTCCAGTCGCCGCGGAAGACCTTGCCGGTGGCGGGAGGCAGCCGGTGCAGCGCCTCGATCGTCATGTCGGCGTGCGCCTTCATCTCCTCGAAGAGCACGGGGGCCAGGACGTCGATGCGTGCGTTGATGACGGTGATCGCCGCCTGCTTGGCCACGGGGTTCGTGCCCCGGGCGTCCGCGAGCTGCGGGGCGACCACCGGGTCCTCTTCGAGCGTGGCCACGAACTCGCTGGAGGGGTCCTGGGCGGCCCAGCGGAGCTGCTTCTTGATCTGCTGAAGCGAGAGGGCCTCGGCGCCGGCGGTGGCCAGGCCGACAGTGCCGTACGGTGCGTACGCCTCGGGCAGCAGCCGGCTGCGCACCACCGAGTTGATCATCTGGTGCGCGCCGCCCGTGTAGGCCATCAGCGCGGTCGCGTGGGCGGGCTTGAGCTTCTCGGCGACGGCCGCGGTCGAGGCGTTGCCGTTCCTCGTCTTCCATTGCGCGATCTCCGCCGTGGGCGCGGTGTCGCCCGCCAGGAAGTCGTTGTACTTGGCTGTCACCTCACCGGCTGTCGTCTGGCCGGGCTCCATGAACCCGCTCGCCGCCGGGTCGACCGCACGCGGCTTGTTGGCCTCGGCGAGATACATCAGCTCGTGCGGGAACTGCCCGTCGACGCAGACGTTCCGCCGCAGCTCCTCCTCCGTGAAGGGCGCGATCCTCTGGTACATCAGCGCCGCGCCCTTGCCCGCCTGCGCGGCGGACTCGCCCGGCCCCTTGACCCCGGCCGCCCAGGAGCCGCGCAGGATCTCGTAGAGCGAGTGGTCCCAGGACGGCAGCATCCAGCCCATCACGGCCATCCGGTAGTCGAAGACGTCCAC
This sequence comes from Streptomyces sp. ITFR-16, assembly GCF_031844705.1. Taxonomy (NCBI): domain Bacteria; kingdom Bacillati; phylum Actinomycetota; class Actinomycetes; order Kitasatosporales; family Streptomycetaceae; genus Streptomyces; species Streptomyces sp. ITFR-16. Next base: position 3,325,275 of record NZ_CP134609.1, on the reverse strand, counting down.
CCCGGGCACGTTGATCCACTGGAAGGTCTTGAGCATCCGGGTCGTGGTCCCGGACATGCCCGCGACGATCGCGATGCCGCGCTCGGCGTTCGCCTTCGGCCAGGCCTCGTTCTGCTGGATCTCCCAGTAGGCGGTGCCCTCGTTCCAGGGCAGCTTGTCGTCCGGGCCGGGCTTGCCGACGAAGTCCAGTTCGCGCTGGCTGAGCGGGGCGCCCCGGTTCTCGTAGTCGCGGGGCGTCTTGCGGTGGGCCTCCTTGTCGGCCTCGCTCCGCTCCTTGCGCGGCCCCTGACTGCTGATCATTTCGAGGGTGTCGCCCGCCATGGCCTCCGAGTCCGACTGCCACAGCAGCCCGCCCAGCGCGTACGGGTCCTTCTCGTAGTTGTAGCCCTTGCCGACCAGGTTCGCCGCGGCCCACAGGGGCGGCCGGGACCAGCCGTTGAGGAATGCGGAGTGCTTCTTCAGCTCCTCCTCGTTCATGCCGAGGGTCGAGGCCAGCTGCGGCTTGGGCCCGATGATGCCGTTGAGGATGTCCTTGAGGGAGAGCTTGGCGCCCTTGTTGTAGTACGCCGCGTTGTAGACGGCCGTGATCAGCTCGCGGACGTTGCCGTCCCGGGAGAAGAACGCGTTGATCTGGGCGGTGGTCATCTTGTCGCCCACCTGCCCGGCGCTCGTCTTGTCGTCCTTGAAGAACGACTTGTTGGCGAGCGCGGTGTCCTTGTGCTCCGTGCGGGCGTAGTTGATGAGCAGCTGCTTGAGCCGGTTCACCGTCTTGCGTGCCGCCGCGAGCGCCCTCGGGTGCCCGAAGGAGTACGCGCCGAGCCGCTTCTCGAACTCCTCGGCCGACGCCTGCCAGCCCGTGTTCGCGTAGTACTGCGCGTGGTCGAAGGGCGCCTCGCCGTCGCCGAAGCGCTGGACGGCGATCTCCCCGCCGGTACGGGACGGCGCGGCGGCCGTCCGCTGCACCGGCGCCGCCCCGGTGGGCGCGGGACCGGACAGGACCCGGCGGGCGTTCTCCTCCGCCGCGCGCTCGAAGCGGTCGGAGGGGTCCGAGACCCTGAGCCCCGAGCCGTTGTCGGTGCCCGCCACCGGCCCCTGGCGCTGCTGGATGACATGGGTCAGCTCATGGGCCAGGGTGTGCCGGTCCGCGCCGCCGGCGCCGATGACGACATGGCTGCCGGAGGTGTAGGCGCGCGCCCCGACCTCGGCCGCCGAGCGCTGGGCGCTCGGCCCGGTGTGCAGCCGTACGTCGGAGAAGTCGGCGCCGAGCCGCGCCTCCATCTCCGTACGGACCGGCCCGTCCAGCGGCCGTCCGGCGGCCCGCAGTACGTCCGGCACGGACGAACGCTGCACGGGGGCGGAGTCGTCGTGGCCGCAGGATGCACCGTGTCCGTGGCCCTCGGCCTGCCGCCGCCGTTGCAGCGCCTCGACGGCCGCGGCGTTGCCGGCCGTGCGCTGCAACGCCAGGAGTTCCAGGGCCGCCGGGCCGGCGGCCGGCCCCGCCAGCCCAACGGGCCCGGCGGACAGGGCCTGACCGGCGGTGTCGGCCGTCTGCGCCCCGGCGGGCGCGGTCCGGGCGCGACGGGCAGCGGTGTCCTGCTGGTCCTGTAGACGCATGGTCCGATCATCGGCCATCGCACCCGGGCCGAACAGGCCGTCCGGCCTGCTACTGGACGCAGAACTCGTTGCCCTCCGGGGCACCCCGCGCCCCGGTCCCGTGCACGTCCCCCTGTTGTCCCGCAATCCACTGCGGATGACGACCGTCTCCGGACGGACGGCCTCGTCAGCCATTCCGAATAGCCTGAAGGCGGGAGCGAAATGAGTGGTCGAAGTAGTGCGACCAGGAGTGTCCGACATTCCGCCACGGGTGCGGCGGCATACCCATGTGAAGGTGAATTCCCTTGAGTGTTACGGTCTTTGGGCTTGTCGGACCGGGCTGACGAAGACCGGCCCGGCGAGGAGCACACTCAACGGGAGGAAAGCATGAAGCGCACGATAGCGATCGGAGCCCTGACCTGCGCCCTGTTCGCAGGAGGAGTCGGTGTCGCCTTCGCGGGGGCGAGTGGTGGAACGGAAGCCACCGCCTCTTGGCACAAAATCTCCACACGCAAGAGCAGCGGAGTCTCCTTCCATTCGGGCTCGTACAAGTTCGAGCCCAAGGGTGCCAATCACGGCGCCTTTCATTGGAAGGGCTGGCTGAAGGACACCAACTCCGGTGACGGCCACAACGTCTACGTTCAGGTCCGCGTCGAGGGATACAGCTGGGGCCGCTTCAACGGAAAGCAGAAGAAGTCCGTGTGGAAGGACAAGCTGTCGTACGACGGCGCGGCCCTCTACACCAACGACGCCTGGATCAGGGCGTGCCGTGACCGCGGTTCGTTCCATCCGGACAACTGCTCGCCGACGAAGTACTACAAGCGGTAAACCGGGAGACACGCGCCGCCCCGTCCGGTAGTGAAGGGCGGCATCGTTCACCCCTGGTGAGGGTCCCGGTCGGGCAGGCGGCTCCCGCCGCGTGTACCGCCGGGGCCCCGCCGGGTCTACTGGGGAAGACATCATGGATACGACAGACGTGCTGGCGGCACGGGGAGTTGACCTCTCCTACGGCTCCACACCCGCGGTGCGTGACGCGCACCTCTCGGTCGCGCGCGGTCAGGTGACCGCGATCACCGGTGCCAGCGGTTCGGGCAAGTCGTCACTGCTCTACTGCCTCGCCGGGGTGCTTCCGCCCGAGCGTGGCGAGGTCTGGTTCGAGGGCCAACCGTTCAGTGAGCTGGACGACGAGGAGATCAGCTCCCTGCGTCGCGAACGGTTCGGTTTCGTCTTCCAGTACGGTGAGCTGCTGCCGGAGCTGACCGTGGAGGAGAACACCGCGCTCCCCCTGCGACTGGCGGGCCGCCGTAAGGGGCCCGCGCTCAAAACGGCCGTGGAGGTGCTGGACCGGCTCGGTATCGCCGCCCTCCGCGACCGGCGTCCGTCACAGATCTCGGGCGGGCAGAGTCAGCGGGTGGCCGTGGCCCGGGCGCTCGTGCATCAGCCGTCCGTGGTGTTCGCGGACGAGCCCACCGGTTCACTGGACAGCGCCAACGCGAGTGCGGTGCTGCAGGAGTTCCTCTCCCTGGCCCGTTCGCAGAACGCGGCCGTTCTGCTGGTCACCCACGACCCCGGTGTGGCTGCGTTGGCGGATCAGCGCTGGACCATGACCGACGGCATTCTGTCCGCGGCGGGGGGCGGGGCGTGAGGGAGTTCCTTCTGGGGCTGCGTCTGCTGACGGGCTCGGGGCGTGGTGTCCGGGCCCGCTTCTGGCTTATGACGCTGGGCAGTTCGCTCGGGGTGTGCTGCCTCGCCCTCGTCCTGACGATCCCGGCCATCCTCGACGCCCGCGACGGCCGTGCCGCCGACCGGAGCCCGGTCGTCCACTCCGGCAAGCCGGCCTCCGGCAGCACTCTCGTTCTGGAGCGGACAGACCCGCACGGATCGCGCCCGTTCAGCCGGGTATTCATCGCGCGCGGCAGCCGGGACACTCCCGGACCACCCCCTGGAATCAGCGAACTTCCTTCTCCTGGTGAGGTGTTCGTCTCTCCGGCGCTGCGAGATCAGCTACGCCGCGAGCCGGGTCTGAAGGGACTGCTCCCGGGGACTGTGAAGGGTGTCATCGCCCCGTCCGGTCTCACCGACCCCACCGAGTTGTACGCCTATGTCGGGGTCGACCGGGCCGGCCTCACCGATCCCAATGCCACCCGCGCCCTGAGAAGCTGGGGCAAGGGCTATTCCCCGAACCCCGCTGTCGATCCCTCCACCCTCGACATCCTGCGCTTCACCTTGGCCACTCTGGTGCTCTTGCCGCTGGGCGTCTACCTCTCGGTCTGCGCCAGGCTGTCGGCCGCCAGCCGCAACCGCCGACTTGCCGCGCTGCGGTTGCTGGGGCTGAGCGCGAAGGGAACTCAGCGGGTCAACGCCGCCGAGACCGTGGTGGCCGCGCTGCTCGGCGCGGTGCTGGGCATCGCCGAGTACTGGCTGCTCAACCAGATCATGGCCCGTACCGGGCTGCCGGGCCTCAAGTGGTACTCCGGGGACGGCGCTCCGACCCCGGGCACGCTCGCGCTGTGCCTGCTCGGCTGCCCCGCACTCGCCTGGTTCGTCGGCCGTGCCAGCGCCCGTGCCGCCGCAGCCGACCCACTGAGCACGCGCCGCACGGCCGTGCCCCGCACCCCCAGGATCTGGGGTGGCCTCGTCCTGGTCACCGGTCTCGGCATCGTCACCGGGTACAGCCTGACGGGTATGACCTCGCGCCCTGCGGACAGCTCCGGCCTCAACGCCCTTCTCGTGCCCCTCGGGGTGCTCATGACCGGCCTCGGCCTGGTCCTGGCGATGCCGCTCCTCTCGTATCTGCTGGCCCGCCGCCTCGCCGGCGTCCGGTCGCTGGCGCTCAGCCTCGCCATGCGCCGCAACGAGGTCGAGCCGGGCAGCGCGATGCGTGTCGTCAGCGGACTCGTCCTGCTCGTCTTCTCCGCGTCCCTCGCTCAGGGAGTCCTGGTCGAGGAGTCCCAGATCACCCGGTCCTCCTCACCGGTACAGGAGTACGGGGTCCCACTGGCCGGACTCAGCGCGCAACAGCGCGCGGAACTGGTCGCCATTCCCCAGCTGCGCGCCCACGCCCTCATCATGGAGCCTCCCTTCGACCAGGACGCGGCGGGCCCGCGCATTCCGGCCCGTGCCCTGGTCGCCACCTGTGCCCAGTTGGAGCGGATCGTGCGGCATGCGGAGGGATGCGTCGAGGGCAAGGTACTCCGGCTGACCGACCCAGAGGTGACGACGGAACCCGTGGCGCCCTCCACGATCCGGCTGCGGCAGGGCGATCGACAGGTGTCGTTGCGGATCGAGGTGCCCTCGCAAGGGGTGCTGTTCTCCGGGTACGACGTCACGTCCGTGGACACTCCGGTGCTCTATCCGCCGTCCAAGCTGCCGCCCGGCGCCGTTCCGGTCACCGGCACGCTGGTGCTCGTCAGCGCGTCAACCCCGGGTACGGTCCGGGCGGTGCTGGACCGGATCGGAGCCATCGCCCCCACGGCGGATGTCGATCCGGTCGGGGTCAACGTCGACGGACTCCAGCAGATCCGTGTCATCGAGACTCTGCTCGCCCTGGGCATGGTGATGGGGCTGATCGTCGGGGTGGCGGCGTTCCTGGTGTCCGCGACCGACCGCGCGGTGGAGCGGCGGCCTCAGGTGACTGCTCTCGCCCTGATCGGCGCCCGGCCGCGCTTTCTGCGCCTGGTGCAGTGCGCACAGGTGGTGCTGCCCCTGCTGGTGGGGCTGGTGCTGGCCCTGGCCACCGGCAAGCTCGCCGAGACCGCGTACCTGGTGACCGGGGGCGGCGAGGTGTTCTGGGACGGAGCCGGTGTGCCACTGCTCGTGACGGCGAGCATCACCGTCCTCCTGTTCACCGTGGGCGGCACCCTCCCTCTGGTGGGCCGCAGGATCGACCCGGAACTGATCCGACGCGACTGAGCGGACAGGGGCCCGGCGCGGGCGGGGCGCAACCGCCGTCGGAACCGGCCGGCGGCGCAACTCTGCTCAGAGCCCCTCGGCCTGCTACTGGACGCAGAACTCGTTGCCCTCCGGGTCACTCAGGACTGTCCATGTGCCGCCCGGCTCCTCGACCTTGCGGAGCACCTTCGCGCCCAGCGCCTCCAGCCGGGCCACCTCCGCGTCGCGGCGGTCCGGGCCCGCGTGGAGGTCCAGGTGGAGGCGGTTCTTCACCGTCTTCGGCTCCGGGACGCGCTGGAACAGCAGCCGGCGCCCGTGCCCCGTGCCGCTGTCCTCGTCGTACGGGTCGTCCGGGTGCCGGACCGCCGCGAGGTCGAGCCAGGCGCGCCGGCCGTGGGCCGTCGTCGTGAGCGACTCCGGTACGGCGTTGAGCCCCAGGAGGCGTTCGACCAAGGGGCTGTTGTCCTCGATCTCGTAGCCGAGGGCCTCGGACCAGAAGCCGGCCTGGGCGTGCGGGTCGGCGGCGTCGATGACGACTTTCCACTCAAGAGTCATGGGAGACATTCTTCCCCGGAAGGGTGGATTCCGGTGGCTGAACCGAGACCAGGCGCGCGAACGCCACCACGTTGGACTGATAGCCGCCCGCCGCCGGGTCGTAGGCGCCGCCGCACGTGAGCAGGCGCAGCTCGGCGTCCCGCGACGGACCGTAGACGCGGTCGCTCGGGAAGTCGCGCTTCTCGAACTCCTCGACCGCGTAGATCCGGAAGGCCGCGGTGGTGCGGTCCGCCCGGCGTACGTCGACGCGCGCGCCCGGACGCAGCGTGTCGAGCCCCGCGAAGGCGGCCGGACCGGTCGGGGTGTCGACATGGGCGACCACAACGGCGGTGCCGGGGGAGCCCGGCATCACCCCGTCCCGGTACCAGCCCGCCAGATCGCGGTCCGCCGGGTCGGGCACGCCCAGCTTGCCCCCGCTGTCCAGGGTCAGGTCCACCAGCGGGGCGCTGACACCGAGTGCGGGGATCTCGACGCGGACCGGGCGGACCGGGGCCGGGGACGCAGTGGCGCCGGGGCCCGAGCGCGCGGCCGGGCCGGAGCCGGGCTCCGCGAGGGGGGAGACCGGGAGCAGGGTCAGGGCCGCGACGGCGGCCGGGATCAGCCCGGCCGCTGCGATGCGGCGCGGGAGGGGCCGCCGTGACGGCCGCTCCCGCGAGGCGCGCGCGCTCAACCGCGTCGGCGCCTTGCCGTGCGGAGCCCGGCGAGTGCGGCGGCCGTCATCGCCAGCAGACCCGCCGCCGCGGCCGCCAGGCCCGTACCGGACAGGCCGTCGGAGCCGGTGGCGGTCAGGGCGGTGGAGCCGTCGCCCGCGTCGACCGGGCCGCTGGGCATGGGGCCGTTGCCATGCCCGCCGCCCCCGTGCCCGCCCCCGTGCCCGCCGCCGTGCCCGCCCCCGTGGCCGGGCGGGGTCGGCTTCGGGTGGTGGGGGTGCGACGGCGAGGGCGACGGACTCGGTTCGACGCCGGCCGCCGTGATCCGGGTGGCGGCCGTCGCGGTCACTCCCGTGGGCAGCGGGCCCTCGACGCCCGCGACGGCGACGGTCAGTTCGGTCGCCACGTCGAGCCGGCCCGTCGGCGCGCCCTCCGCCGCGGCCAGGGTGAACGCCGCTCCGGCCTTGCCGCCCGGCTCCAGCGTGCCGCCCGCGCGGAGGTTGGTCCGCAGCTCGCCGGTGAGCGTCCCGTCCGTCTCCTGGGTCAGGGGGACCGCGGAGCCCTCGGAGACGACGGTCAGCTGGTCGGCCCGCAGCCCCGCCGGGCCCTTGAGCTCCAGGCGGGTGCCGATGCCCGGGTACTCGGGCCCGTCCGCCGGGTCGCTGTAGGAGACGTCCGCCGGGCGGGGGCCGTCGCCCGCCTCGATCGCCTCGGGCACGGTGAGCGCCGCCGAGGCGCGGCCGGTGACCGCGAAGTCCCAGGTGGTGCCCTGGGCGGTGATGTTGTCGACGTAGGTGTTGAGCGTGCCGTTCGCGTCGCCGAGCCGGCCGATGTTGGCGATCACGCCGTACGCCCCCTCGCACGCCTCGACGAAGTGCGACAGCGGGGCGTCGCCGCCCGCCGGGATTCCGGCCACCGCGCGCGAGGTGCGCATCACGGAGTCGGCGGTGAGGTGGTACTTCTGCCAGGTGTCCGGCTTCAGCGCCTCGCCCCGCGCGTCCGTGTTGGCGCCGGGCTCGAACGACAGGGTGGTGAAGCCGCCGCAGGAGGCGGGGAGTTGGAGATTGGCGCCGATGTCGGTGACGCCGGAGCCCTCGGTGGCGGTGTACGCCCAGTACGAGAGGCCCGCGTCCAGCAGCGGCTTCAGGGGCAGCGGCGTCCACGTCTCGTTGAAGTAGTGGGCGGCCTGGGCCTGCTGGCCGGCGCCGATGGCCAGGTGCAGGCTGCCGTTGAGATGGACCGGGTCGGGCTTCGGGGCGACCTCGTGGAGGCCGGGGTCCCGCTCGGGCGTCGTCTCCTGGAGCCGGAACCAGGGACCCGCCGGGCCGAGGCCCGACGGGTTCACGGTCCGCGTGGTGTCATCGGCGCCCGAGGCGGGGGCGAACCCGCAGGCGAGGACCGACAGGACGGACAGTGCGGCGGTGGCGGTCGCGGTGCGCAGGAGCGTGCGGGACGGTCCGGACGCGCGCAGGGGTGGGGTCATAAATGTGAGGAAAATATAAACAGCGCGCTATCGCCGTATTGCCCGGAGTGACGCGCTCAAGCTCGCTCCAATGCCGCACCGTTCGGAGCTGTCGCCCCGTTCAGATAGGCGCCGACCGCCCCCGCCTCCCCGGCCGGGGCGATCAGGCCCACGTGGTTGTCCGGCCGGACCAGGACCAGCAGGTCCTCGTCCGGCCCGACGCCGTAGGCCGCGCGGGCGTGGCCCCCGTCGTCGGCCAGACCGCCGGCGCCGCCCGCGTCCACTCCGTACGCCCGCAGTTCGCCGGCGTGCGCCGCGGCCGCCTCGCGCAGGGCCGGGGCCGTGCCCGTACCGAATCCGAGCAGGGTGAAGTGCGGTCCGGCGAAGACCTCGAACAGCCGGCGCGGGGCTCCGGTGGCGGCGTCCCGGCAGGGCGCGTCCGGGGCCCGGTCGCCCGCCCGCAGCCGGGGTGTGGCGCCGGGGGACGCGGCCAGGGAACTCCAGCGGTAGCCGCTGCCCAGGCCGTCGGTCCCCGGGCCCACCGCCGAGTCGAGCCCGCCGCCGGGCTTCTTGATCGCCTCCAGCGTGGCCCGCAGCCGCTCCGCGCTGATGTCCAGGACCTCGGCGGCGACCGGCAGCCGCTCCTCCTCGTAGGTGTCGAGCAGCGCGGGGCCCGCCTGTCCGGAGGCGACCCGGGCGAGCTTCCAGCCGAGGTTGTACGCGTCCTGGATGCCGGTGTTCATGCCCAGCCCGCCCGCGATGGAGTGCACATGCGCGGCGTCCCCGGCGAGGAGGACCCGGCCGGCCCGGTAGCGCTCGGCCATGCGCTCGTTGACCCGGTACGCCGAGAGCAGGGTGGCCGCCGTCAGCAGGTCGCCCGGCAGGCGCGTGTGCTTCGCGAACAGGCGGCGGAAGCTCTCCAGCGACGGCGGTACGGGAGCGCCCGAGGCGTCCGTCTCGGGACCGGCCTGGAACCACCAGCCCGACCGGGTGCCGGGGATCGGGCAGAGCATCACGGCCCCGTCCTCGTCGAACCACTGGTGCCACAGCCCGCGGTCCGGGCCCTGCACCTCGACATCGCCGCAGACCATCATCTGTGCCTCGTCCGTCTTCCCCTCGAACGGAATGCCGAGCAGCTTGCGGACCGCGCTGTGGCCGCCGTCGCAGCCGACCGCGTACCGCGCCTCGATCTCCCCGCCGCCCGCGAGCGCGGCGGTCACCGAGCTCCCGTCCTGGGCCAGCCCCACGAGCTCCGTGCCGAGTTCGACCCGGACGCCGAACTCCGCGAGCCGGGCCCGCAGCACCTCCTCCAGGCGCCACTGGGCGACGAGCCGGGGGCGGTCGTGCGGCGCGTCCGGGGCCGGGCGCGCCTCGGCGTACGGGTCGGCGTCGGAGATGGCCACCCCGCCCCGGTACTTGCGCATCGGCAGCGGCGCGGACCCGGCGGCCAGCACCTCGTCGATCACCCCGAGGTCCTCCAGGACCTCCAGGGAGCGCGGGTTGGGGCCCTTGGCCCGCGAGGTGCGCGGGAAGTCCGGGGCCTTGTCGATGATCCGTACGTCGACGGCCCGCCGGGCGAGATCGACGGCCAGGGTCAGCCCGGTCGGGCCGGAGCCGACGATCAGCACGGTGGTCGGGGATGTGCGCATGCGGACGTACTCCTCGGTCGTGGTTTCCGTGAGACCAGGAAAACGTAACCGAGTTAAAAAAGCAACTAGGTTGTACTGGTGGAGGGGGCGGGTGTCCCGGCCTCCTGCGGCCTTTCCGCCCCCGCCGGTCCCGCCGGGGCGGCCGTCGCCGTGGCGGCCGGACGGGCGGCTTCCGCCTCGGCCCTCGTGCGCCGGGAGGTCCGCAGCGCGTCCCAGGTCAGCAGCGCCAGCGCCAGCCAGACCAGACCGAACCCGGCCCACCGCTCCGGCGGCATCGACTCGTGGAAGTACACGATCCCCAGCAGGAACTGGAAGACCGGGGCCAGATACTGGAGCAGTCCGAGCGTGGACAGCGGTACGCGGATCGCGGCCGCCCCGAACAGGATCAGCGGCACCGCCGTCACCAGCCCCGTCGCGGCGAGCAGCGCCGCGTGCCCGGCGCCGCCGGAGACGAAGGTCGCCTCGCCCCGGGCGCCCAGCCACAGCAGATAGCCGAGCGCGGGCACGAAGAGCACCGCGCTCTCGGCGGTCAGCGACTCCAGGCCGCCCATGTTGACCTTCTTCTTGACCAGGCCGTAGGTCGCGAAGGAGAACGCCAGCACCAGGGAGATCCAGGGCGGCTGCCCGTAGCCGATCGCCAGCACGAGGACCGCCGCGACGCCGGTGTCGACCGCCACCCACTGGGCGGGGCGCAGCCGTTCGCCCAGGAGCAGAACGCCCATGGCGATGGTGACCAGCGGGTTGATGAAGTAGCCGAGGGATGCCTCGACCACATGGCCGTTGTTCACGGACCAGATGTACAGGCCCCAGTTGACCGTGATCACGGCCGCCGCCACCGAGATCAGTCCCAGCTTCCGGGGCTGCCGCAGCAGCGTGCCGATCCAGGACCAGCGGCGCAGGACCAGCAGGGCGAGCGTGACGACGCCGAGCGACCAGACCATGCGGTGGGCCAGGATCTCGATGGCGCCGGCCGGCTTCAGCAGCGGCCAGAAGAGCGGGACGATCCCCCACAGGCCGTAGGCGCCGAATCCGGACAGGAGTCCGGCCCGCTGCTCGTTCTTCCCCTTCACGGGCCCCTCCTGGCAGGTGTGCGTCAACGGCTCCGCCGACCGGACGACCGTAACGTCGAAAGAGCCCGGTGTCATAGCCGTATCGTCAGACGGTCATGACACCGGGCCGGGGCTCGCCGCCGAGCGGGGCTTACGGGGCTTCTGGGGCCTACTGGGCGGCGACCGCGGCCGCCACGGTCTGTGCGAGCGGGGTCGTCGGGCGGCCGATCAGGGCGGCCAGCTCGCCGCTGGTGCCGGCCAGCCGGCCGCGCCGGACGGCCTCGTCCACGTCGACCAGGATCGCCGCGAAGCCCTCGGGCACACCCGCGCCGACCAGGATGTCCTGGTGCACGGCGGCCGGGACGTCGTTGTGGACGATCTCCTTGCCGGATGCCTTGGCCACCTCCGCCGCGTACTCCGCGAGCGACCAGGCGACGTCGCCGCTCAGCTCGTACGCCTTGCCGAGGTGGCCCTCGCCGGTCAGGACGGCGGCTGCCGCAGCCGCGTAGTCGGCGCGGGTGGCGGAGGCGATCCTGCCGGCGCCCGCGTTGCCGACGACGGCACCGTGGGCGAGGACCGGGGCGAGGTTCTCGGTGTAGTTCTCCGTGTACCAGCCGTTGCGCAGGAAGGTGTACGGCAGGCCGGAGTCGAGGATCAGCTGCTCGGTCGCCTTGTGCTCGTCGGCCAGCGTGAAGTCCGCGTCGGGACCGCCGAGGATGCCGGTGTATGCGAGCTGCGCCACGCCCGCCTCCTTGGCCGCGTCGATGACGGCCGTGTGCTGGGCGACCCGGGCGCCGACCGCGTTGCCGGAGATGAGCAGTACCCGGTCGCCGGAGGCGAAGACGCCGGTCAGGGTCTCGGGGCGGTCGTAGTCGGCGATCCGCAGCTCGACCCCGCGGGCGGCGAGGGCGGCGCCCTTCTCCTTGTCGCGGACGACGGCGACGACGTCGCTCGCGGGGACGGTGGTCAGCAGCTGCTCGACGACGAGGCGGCCGAGTGCTCCGGTGGCTCCGGTGACGACGATGCTCATGGGGTTTTTCTCCTCTTTAGGTGCTCATGTTTCTGTTCGTGCGTTCTGATACTCACCCTAGGGGTAGCGCTAACCAAAAGAAAGTACCCACTTTGAGGTAAGGTACGGGCATGAGCGTAAGTGGCGTGGAGTCCCTGCCGGACGTACGGGAGCCGATGTGCCCCTCCCGGCTGGTGCTGGAGCATGTGACCAGCCGCTGGGGCGTTCTGGTGCTCGCCGCCCTGCTGGAGCGCCCGTACCGCTTCAGCGAGCTGCGCCGTGAGGTCGGCGGGGTCAGCGAGAAGATGCTGACGCAGACCCTGCGGACCCTGGAGCGCGACGGATTCGTGGACCGCGACGCCAAGCCGGTGATCCCGCCCCGGGTGGACTACGCGCTCACCCCGCTGGGCCGCGAGGCCGCCGAGCAGGTCTGGGCGCTGGCGCGCTGGTCGGAGCGGAGCCTGGACGCGGTGGGCGCGGCGCGGGCGGCGTACGACGCGCGCAAGCGGGAGGCCTAGAAAGCGATGCGCCGGCCCCGCCCCTGCGGGCGGGGGCCGGCGCATCGGGGCGGCCGGCCGGCGTCAGCCGACGACCGTCCAGTTGTCGTTGCCCGCGAGCAGGGCGCCGAGGTCGCCCTTGCCCTGCTGCTCGATGGCGGTGTCGAGCTGATCGGCCATCAGCGTGTCGTACACCGGCCGCTCCACGCTGCGCAGCACCCCGATCGGGGTGTGGTGCAGCGTGTCCGGGTCGGCGAGTCTCGACAGGGCGAACGCCGTGGTCGGGCTCGGGGCGTGCGCGTCGTGGACGAGGATCCGTGACTTGTTCTCCTCGGTGACCGCGACGACCTGGAGATCGCCCGTCAGCGAGTCCCGCACGACCCCCTTCGCGCCGTCCGCGCCGAAGACGATCGGCTGCCCGTGCTCCAGCCGGATCACCGCCTCCTGGGCCTGGTCCTTGTCCTTCAGGACCTCGAACGCGCCGTCGTTGAAGATGTTGCAGTTCTGGTAGATCTCCACCAGTGCCGTGCCGGGGTGGTCGGCCGCCGCCCGCAGCACGCTCGTGAGGTGCTTGCGGTCGGAGTCGACCGTGCGCGCCACGAAGGACGCCTCCGCGCCGATCGCCAGCGACACCGGGTTGAAGGGCGCGTCCAGCGAGCCCATCGGCGTCGACTTGGTGATCTTCCCGACCTCGGAGGTGGGGGAGTACTGGCCCTTGGTGAGCCCGTAGATCCGGTTGTTGAAGAGCAGGATCTTCAGGTTCACATTGCGGCGCAGCGCGTGGATGAGGTGGTTGCCGCCGATGGACAGGGCGTCGCCGTCGCCGGTGACGACCCAGACGGACAGATCGCGCCGCGAGGTGGCGAGACCGGTCGCGATCGACGGGGCGCGGCCGTGGATCGAGTGCATCCCGTAGGTGTTCATGTAGTACGGGAAACGGGAGGAGCACCCGATGCCGGAGACGAAGACGATGTTCTCCTTCGCCAGGCCGAGTTCGGGCATGAAGCCCTGGACGGCGGCCAGCACCGCGTAGTCACCGCAGCCGGGGCACCAGCGCACTTCCTGGTCGGACTTGAAGTCCTTCATGGACTGCTTGGCCTCGGTCTTCGGCACCAGCTGAAGGAGCTCGTTGGTCTCAGGCATCGATGGCCTCCTCGAGGGCCGTCGCAAGCTGCTCGGCCTTGAACGGCATGCCGTTGACCTGGTTGTAACTGTGCGCGTCCACCAGGTACTTGGCCCGGATGAGCGTGGCCAGCTGCCCGAGGTTCATCTCGGGCACGACCACCTTGTCGTAACGCTTCAGCACCTCGCCGAGATTCCGCGGGAACGGATTGAGGTGGCGCAGATGTGCCTGCGCGATGGGGCGCCCGGCGGCGCGCAGCCGGCGCACGGCCGCGGTGATGGGGCCGTACGTCGAGCCCCAGCCCAGCACCAGCGTCCTCGCCTCCGCGGGGTCGTCGACCTCCAGGTCCGGGACCTCGATGCCGTCCACCTTGGCCTGCCGGGTGCGGACCATGAAGTCGTGGTTGGCGGGGTCGTACGAGATGTTGCCCGAGCCGTCCTGCTTCTCGATGCCGCCGATGCGGTGTTCGAGCCCCGGGGTGCCGGGGACCGCCCACGGCCGGGCCAGCGTCTGCGGGTCGCGCTTGTAGGGCCAGAACACCTCGGTGCCGTCGGCCAGTTCGTGGTTCGGGCCGCCCGCGAACTGCACGCGCAGGTCCGGGAGGCTGTCGGTCTCCGGGATGCGCCAGGGCTCGGAGCCGTTGGCCAGATAGCCGTCGGAGAGCAGGAAGACCGGGGTCCGGTAGGCCAGGGCGATCCGGGCGGCGTCCAGCGCCGCGTCGAAGCAGTCGGCCGGGGTCCGCGGAGCCACGATCGGCACCGGGGCCTCGCCGTTGCGCCCGTACATCGCCTGGAGCAGGTCGGCCTGCTCGGTCTTGGTGGGCAGTCCGGTGGACGGGCCGCCGCGCTGGATGTCGATGATGAGCAGGGGGAGTTCGAGGGAGACCGCGAGGCCGATGGTCTCCGACTTGAGGGCCACCCCGGGCCCTGACGTGGTCGTCACCGCGAGCGCACCGCCGAAGGCGGCGCCCAGGGCGGCGCCGATGCCCGCGATCTCGTCCTCGGCCTGGAAGGTGCGCACGCCGAAGTTCTTGTGCTTGCTCAGCTCGTGCAGGATGTCGGAGGCCGGAGTGATGGGGTAGGAGCCCAGATAGACCGGCAGGTCCGCCTGCCGGCCCGCGGCGATCAGGCCGTAGGACAGCGCCAGGTTCCCCGAGATGTTGCGGTACGTGCCGGTGGGGAACGCCTGCGAGGCGGGGGCCACCTCGTAGCTGACCGCGAAGTCCTCCGTGGTCTCCCCGAAGTTCCAGCCGGCCCGGAACGCCGCCACGTTCGCCTCGGCGATCTGCGGCTTCTTGGCGAACTTGGCCCGCAGGAAGGTCTCGGTGCCCTCGGTCGGCCGGTGGTACATCCAGGAGAGCAGCCCGAGCGCGAACATGTTCTTGGAGCGCTCGGCCTCCTTGCGGGAGAGCCCGAACTCCTTCAGCGCCTCGATCGTGAGCGTGGTCAGCGGCACCGGATGGACGTTGTACGCCTCCAGCGAGCCGTCCTCCAGCGGACTCGTCTCGTAGCCCACCTTCGCCATCGGCCGCTTGGTGAACTCATCGGTGTTGACGATGATTTCGGCGCCGCGCGGCACATCGGCGATATTGGCCCTGAGCGCGGCCGGATTCATCGCCACCAGCACGTTGGGCGCGTCACCGGGGGTCAGGATGTCGTGGTCGGCGAAATGGAGCTGGAACGACGAAACCCCCGGCAGGGTGCCTGCGGGGGCGCGGATCTCGGCGGGAAAGTTCGGCAGCGTGGAGAGGTCGTTCCCGAAGGACGCCGTCTCGGAGGTGAACCGGTCACCCGTGAGCTGCATGCCGTCCCCGGAGTCACCCGCGAAGCGGATGATCACCCGGTCCAGACGGCGGACCTCTTTCTCACCGGCTCCTGCTGCTGCGGACTGGGGGGCACGCTGTCCCCCTACGAGCGCCTCACTGGCCTCGTCGGCCTGTTCGGCTGGGCTACTGACCTGGCTGGTCACTTACTGGACCTCCCTCGGCGCGGCAACTCGGAACCGTCCGGCCCGCCGGCGGTCCCGAGCCCCACCCTACGTCTGTAAGGGTCGCCTACCTCTGGCCGATCACATGATGGACGGCGTTTTGAGACGCTTTTCGGTGCTGTTCCGCCATGATTCACCAGCTCCCTGGTTCCCCGTCGGACCCTCGCTGGAGACACCCGGGAGCGGATTACCTGACAGGGTGTCAGATCAGCCGCGATTCCGGATACTCTCCCGCGTCCTTCCGGGGCCGGGTCCCGCTCCGCCGCGGTCCCGGCTCAGGAATTCAGATAGGTCAGTACGGCCAGCACGCGCCGGTGGTCGCCCTCGCTCGGGGACAGCCCCAGCTTCAGGAAGATGTTGCTGACGTGCTTCTCCACCGCGCCGTCGCTCACCACCAGCTGCTTGGCCACCGCGGAGTTCGTCCGCCCCTCCGCCATCAGGCCCAGCACCTCGCGCTCGCGCGGCGTCAGATTGGCCAGCACATCCTGCTTGCGGCTGCGGCCCAGCAGCTGCGCCACCACCTCGGGGTCCAGCGCCGTCCCGCCCTGCGCCACCCGGACCACCGCGTCCACGAACTCCCGGACCTCGGCGACCCGGTCCTTGAGCAGATAGCCCACGCCCCGGCTGGACCCGGCCAGCAGCTCGGTGGCGTACTGCTCCTCGACGTACTGGGACAGGACCAGCACCCCGATCCCCGGGTACTCCTTGCGCAGCCGGACCGCCGCGCGCACGCCCTCGTCCGTGTGGGTCGGCGGCATCCGCACATCGGCGACCACCACATCGGGGAGCGCGTCCTGCCCGGCCAGATCGCCGATCGTCTTGATGAGCGCCTCCGCGTCACCGACCCCGGCCACGACGTCATGCCCGAGATCGGTCAGCAGCCGGGTCAGGCCCTCCCGGAGCAGTACCGAATCCTCGGCGATGACCACGCGCACTCTGTCCTCCACCACGACGCTGATTCCCCCGCTGCTCGCTGTTGCCGCCCGTATGCCGTCCAGCATCCCAGTATCGGCAGTGACGCGGTGAGCGTTCGCGGGGTTGACCACGCCCCGGGAGCGGCCTCCCGGGGCGGTTGTACGAAGACGGGGCCGGGGTCAGCCGCGCCAGGGCAGCTCCGCGGTGACCCTGGTCGGGCCGCCCGCCGGGGAGTCGACGACCAGGACACCGTCCACCGCGTCGAGGCGCTCGGTCAGCCCGGCGAGCCCGCTGCCCGCCGTCAGGTCGGCGCCGCCGCGTCCGTCGTCGGTGACCTGGAGCAGCAGCCGGTCCTCCGTGCGCCACACGTCGACCGTGGCGCGGGTGGCGCGGGCGTGCTTGCTGACGTTCTGGAGGAGTTCGGAGACGGTGAAGTAGGCGATGCCCTCGATGGCCTGCGCGGGCCGGGAGGCGAGGTCCACGTCGACCGTGACGGGGACGGTGCAGCGGGAGGCGATGGCGGAGAGTGCGGCGTCGAGTCCGCGGTCGGTGAGGACGGCGGGGTGGATGCCGCGGGCGAGGTCGCGGAGTTCCTGGAGGGCGACCTTGACCTCGCCGTGGGCCTCGTCGACCATCTTGGCGGCGGCTTCGGGGTCGTCGGTGAGCTTCTCCTTGGCCAGGCCCAGATCCATGGCGAGGGCGACGAGGCGGGCCTGTGCCCCGTCGTGGAGGTCGCGTTCGATGCGGCGCAGGTCGGCGGCGGCGGTGTCCACGACCACACCCCGGTCCGACTCCAGCTCCGTCACCCGTGTTGCCAGCCGCGACGGGCCCAGCAGCCCGGACACCATCAGCCGGTCCACGGTCGCCAGACCCCGGATCACCCACGGCGAGACGAGGACGATGCCCAGGCCCATGACGGCCGTCAGGGCCAGGTCGGTGGCCGAGTCCAGATAGACCTCGTGCTGGGTGTCCCCGTACAGCTGGATGCCCGTGACGCCCGCGTGGGAGGGAACGGTCCAGTGCCACAGCGGGTACGTGAGCGCTGCCCAGCCCCACGCCTGGAGGGTCAGCGAGACGCAGAAGGCGAAGACCGCCCACGGGAAGTGCAGCAGCGCGTAGAGCAGGTGCCGCCAGGACACCCCGCTCTTCAGGACCGCCCCGACCCAGGACAGCAGCCCGCCGGTCCGCCCGCGCACCGGCGCCGGTGCGGCCACGTCCAGCCGCAGCAGGGCCCGGGCCCTGGCCCGCTCCAGCATCCCGAAGCCGCGGCACATGGCAAGACCGGCGGCCATGACGGGAATCCCCAGGAAGGTCACGAGCAGACCGGCGCTCAGGGACGTCATGGTGACGGCGAAGGCGAACAGCACGGTGCTGATCGGCAGGCTCAGCAGCAGATAGCCGAACTCGCGCCAGGTCCGGCCCGAGACGGGGGCGCGCAGCGCGGCCGGCAGGACGTGGCGCGTCGAGGGACGGCCCCCGGGACCGCTGTCCTGCCGCTGGTGGTCCCGGGTGTCCGGTCCGTATGCCGTGGCCATGGGTTTCCGTCCGTTTCTTCTTCGTCGGCTTCCGCTGCGTACCGTGCGGGTGTGCTTCCAGACTGCTGGGCCGTGCGCCCACGCACCATGAGGCCGGTCTCCCTCTTCGACCGGGGGTTTTCCCCACCCCACCCCTGTACGGGTTAGGGGGTGTCGTCGAACTGGCGTCGTCGCCCGAAGGGCGGCCGGTGCGGCGAGAGTGCGTGCATGGCGTCGCACGGCAGACGCCAGTTCGACGGCACGCCCTAGGGGGTGTCCCGCCAGGGCAGCTCGGCGGTGACGGTTGTGGGGCCGCCCACCGGGGAGTCCACGACGAACAGCCCGTCCACGGCGTCCAGCCGCTCGGCCAGCCCCGACATCCCCGTACCGCCGTCCATCGAGGCCCCGCCCCGCCCGTCGTCGCCGACCTGGATGAGCAGCCGGTCGTCCTGGCGCCACACGTCGACGGAGGCCGTACGCGCCCCGCTGTGCTTGCTGACGTTCTGGAGGAGCTCGGAGACGGTGAAGTACGCGATGCCCTCGATGGCCTGCGCCGGCCGCCCGGGCAGATCCACCGCCACGGTCACCGGGACGGTGCAGCGGGAGGCGATGGCGGAGAGTGCGGCGTCGAGTCCGCGGTCGGTGAGGACGGCGGGGTGGATGCCGCGGGCGAGGTCGCGGAGTTCCTGGAGGGCGACCTTGACCTCGCCGTGGGCCTCGTCGACCATCTTGGCGGCGGCTTCGGGGTCGTCGGTGAGCTTCTCCTTGGCCAGGCCGAGGCCCATGGCGAGGGCGACGAGGCGGGCCTGTGCCCCGTCGTGGAGGTCGCGTTCGATGCGGCGCAGGTCGGCGGCGGCGGTGTCCACGACCACACCCCGGTCCGACTCCAGCTCGGCGATACGGCGTTCCAGATCGTCGGAGGGCGAGAGCAGCCCGCGCACCATGCCCCGGTCGGCGTTGCCCATGAGCCGTGCCGTGTAGGGGAGCGCCGGCCACAGGACGAGGCTCACGAGGGTCACCGCGAAGGTGACGACCCCCCACGGCAGCCGGATCAGGGAGTACAGCGCCGCCCGCCAGGCCACCGGGTCCTTCAGGCTCGACCAGAGCCAGGCGAAGAACCCGTGCTCCCGGCGGCCCCGGGCCATGGCGCTCGGCTCGTCGATCCGGACACCGAGCAGCGCACGCGCCCGGCCCCGCTCCGCCCGCCCCAGCAGCCTGGATCCCTGCAACCCGCCCGCCAGCAGCGGCAGCCCGACCACGGTGACCGCGAGACCCGCCCCGACGGCGAGCATCACCACGGTGTAGACGAAGCCGACGATGGTGATCGGAAGGTTGGCGAGGAGGTGGGCGACCTCCTTCCACGTCCACCGGTCGAAGGCGAAGCGGACGGGAGGCGGCCCGTCGTGGTCGGGCACCTGGGGGCTCATGGTCATGCACCCAGCCTGCCGGGCCGGACATGCGGATGCCATGGGGCTCGTGGGTGGGGTGAAGTAGGGATATCCCTACCAGTTGTCCCACGCAACTGCTTACCCTCCCTTTACAGGGCCTAGACTCCCGTGCGTACAGATCGTCGAACGGGTTCTGAGGGAGCGAGGGGCGGACGTGACGGACGCGGCGGGACCGGACGTTCTCGCGTCGGAGTACTTCCACAGCTACTCGGTGGTCGGGCTGCTCGCCGTGATCGGCGTGCTGTTCGTCGCCGTCGCGTTCGGGGCGGGCCGGCTGCTGCGGCCCGTGGTTCCGACGCCGGAGAAACTCCTCACGTACGAATGCGGCGTGGACCCCGTGGGGGAGGGCTGGGCCCACACCCAGGTCCGCTACTACGTGTACGCCTTCCTCTATGTGATCTTCGCCGTCGACTCGATCTTCCTGTTCCCCTGGGCGACCGTCTTCGCCGCGCCCGGATACGGCGCGACGACGCTCGTGGAAATGTTCATCTTCCTCGGTTTCCTGGCCGTGGGACTGCTCTACGCATGGAAGAAGGGCGTCCTCGAATGGACGTGACGAGCCCGTCGTCCGCCGAGGCGGGGGCCGAACCCGCCCCCGTACCCACGTTCCTCCCGGAACCGAAGCGCCTGGGCGTGCTGTCCCGGCTCGCGCCCGAGCCGATGAAGGTGGTCCTCAACTGGGGCCGCCGCTACAGCCTCTGGGTCTTCAACTTCGGACTCGCCTGCTGCGCCATCGAATTCATCGCCGCCTCCATGGCCCGCCACGACTTCATCCGGCTCGGCGTGATCCCCTTCGCCCCGGGCCCCCGGCAGGCGGACCTCATGATCGTCTCCGGCACGGTGACGGACAAGATGGCCCCGGCGGTGAAGCGGCTGTACGAGCAGATGCCCGAGCCCAAGTACGTCATCTCCTTCGGTGCCTGCTCCAACTGCGGCGGCCCCTACTGGGACTCGTACTCCGTGACCAAGGGCGTCGACCAGATCATCCCGGTCGACGTGTACGTACCCGGCTGCCCGCCCCGGCCCGAGGCGCTGCTCCAGGGCATCCTCAAGCTCCAGGAGAAGATCGCGAGGGAGTCGCTGGGCGAGCGGTACGCGACGGGGACCGGCAACGGCCCGTCCGCGGCGGCACTCCGCAGCGGCCTGATCGCGCCCCCGGTGCCCCCGCAGCCGCCGGAGACCCCTGGCTCCCCGGATGCGCCGGGGGCGGAGAAGTGACCGCGCCCGAGAGCTACGACCGCCTGCCGGAGGCCGTCACCGAGATCTTCGGCGAGGAGGCGGCGGCGGAGTCGGCCTACGACCTCCTGACCGTGGACGTGCCGCCCGCCTCCTGGACCACCGCGCTGGAAACGGCGCGCGACGAACTGGGCTGCACCTACTTCGACTGGCTCAGCGCCGTCGACGAGCCGGGCACCGGTTTCCGGGTCTGCGCGCACGTCGCCGCGCTGCCGGTCCCGGGCGGACGCGTCCGCCGGCTCATGCTCCGTACGACCGTTCCGCACGAGGCGGCCGTGCTGCCCACGGCCATCGGCGTCTACGCGGGCGCGGGCTGGCACGAGCGCGAGACCCACGAGATGTTCGGCATCGGCTTCGACGGCCACCCGCACCTGGTCCCGCTGCTGCTGCCCGAGGGCTTCGAGGGCCACCCCCTGCGCAAGGACTTCGTCCTCGCGGCCCGCGTGGCGAAGGCCTGGCCGGGTGCGAAGGAGCCGGGCGAGTCGGAACACGGCGGCCCGAAGCGCCGCACGATGCTCCCGCCCGGCGTCCCCGACCCGAACGAGTGGGGCCCCCTGAAGGGCCAGCTCCCCCCGGCCCCGGCCCGTCCGGCCCGAGGAGCGAGGGCCGCCGGGACCGACCGCCCCGCGCGCCGCACCCGCTCGGCGAGCGAGGCGACTCCGCCGGCCGAGCCCGGCCCGACCGCCACGCCGGCCGAGCCCGGGCCCGAGGCCCCGGCGGCGCCACCGGCGCGCCCGCGCCGCAACCGCACCGCGTCCCAGGGCTCGGCGAGCCAGCAGCCGCCGGTGCCCCCGGGCCCGGAGAACGAACCGCCGACGGACGCCGCACCCCCGGCGCCCCCGGCCCCGGGCGCATCGCAGGACGCGCCGTGGCACGCGGCCCGCCCGGCGTTCGACGAGCCCCGGCCCCCCGCCGAGAACACCCCGCCCGCCGAACAGCCCCCCACACCCCCCGACACCCCCGACTCCGGAGGCGACCCCGAGTGAACGACGTACTGGACGTCGCCCTCCGCCTCGTCATCGTCTTCGCCGCGTTCATGGTCCTCCCCCTTCTCGTGGGCCAGGCCGAGCACAAGGTGATGGCCCACATGCAGGGCCGCCTCGGCCCCATGTACGCCGGCGGCTTCCACGGCTGGGCCCAGCTCGTCGCGGACGGCGTGAAGTTCGCGCAGAAGGAGGACATCGTCCCGGCCGAGGCCGACCGCAGGGTCTTCCAGCTCGCGCCGGCCGTCGCGTTGCTCCCGTACCTGCTCGTGCTCGTCGCCGTCCCGATCGGTCCCGGCGAGGGCGCGGTCGGCCAGGTCGTCGACGCCGGCATCTTCTTCGTGCTCGCGGTGATGGGCGTCGGCGTACTCGGCTCGCTCATGGCCGGCTGGGCGTCGGCCAACAAGTTCTCCCTGCTCGGCGGCCTCCGCACCGCCGCGCAACTGCTCGCGTACGAGCTGCCGATGCTGCTGGCGGCCGCCTCCGTGGCGATGGCGGCCGGCACGGTCTCCCTCCCCGGCATCCTCGACGCGTTCGAGTGGTGGTGGCTGCCCTGGCAGATCATCGGCGCCCTGGTCTTCTTCGTGGCCGGCCTCGCCGAACTCCAGCGCCCGCCGTTCGACATGCCGGTCGCCGACTCGGAGATCATCTTCGGCGCGTACACCGAGTACACGGGCCTGCGCTTCGCGCTCTTCCTGCTCGCCGAGTACGCCGGCATCGTCGTGCTGTGCGGACTGACCACCGTCCTCTTCCTCGGCGGCTGGCACGGCCCGCTCGGCGCCGACGGACTCGGCTGGGTCTGGACGCTGCTGAAGGCCGGCATCCTCGCGTTCGTCGTCATCTGGCTGCGCGTGAGCTATCCCCGGCTGCGCGAGGACCAGTTGCAGAAGCTCGCCTGGACCACGCTCATCCCCCTCGCTCTCGCGCAGATCGCGCTCACCGGCATCGTGAAGGTGGCGATCAACTAGTGCCCCCGATCCCCGGCGCAGGCCTGGCCAAGGGCCTCGCCGTCACCCTGCGGACGATGACGAAGAAGACCGTCACCGCCCAGTACCCGGACGTGCAGCCCGAACTGCCTCCCCGCTCGCGCGGCGTCATCGCGCTGTTCGAGGAGAACTGCACGGTCTGCATGCTCTGCGCCCGCGAGTGCCCGGACTGGTGCATCTACATCGACTCGCACAAGGAGACCGTGCCCGCCGCGGTCCCGGGCGGCCGCGAACGCAGCCGCAACGTGCTGGACCGCTTCGCGATCGACTTCTCGCTCTGCATGTACTGCGGCATCTGCATCGAGGTCTGCCCGTTCGACGCCCTCTTCTGGTCGCCGGAGTTCGAGTACGCGGAGACGGACATCCTCGAACTCACCCATGAGCGCGACAAGCTGCGCGCCTGGATGTGGACCGTCCCCGAGCCGCCGGCCCTGGATCCGGGCGCCGAGGAGCCGAAGGAGATCGCCGCCGCCCGCAAGACGGCGGACAAGCTCCGCGCCCAGCAGGAGCAGGAAGCCGCGCAGGAGGACCAGGAGTGACCACCGCCGCCGCCCTCGCCGCGGCCACGAGCCACCACCCCGGCTTCCTCTCCCCGGCCGGCGTCGAGATCGCCTTCGTCCTCGTCGGCATCGCCACCCTCGGCGCGGCCCTGGTGACCGTCACGACCCGGCAGCTGGTGCACGCCGCCCTCTGGCTGATCGTGGCGCTCGGCGGCCTCGCCGTCGAGTACCTCCTGCTCACCGCCGAGTTCATCGCCTGGGTGCAGGTACTGATCTACGTGGGATCCGTCGTCGTCCTCCTCCTGTTCGGCCTGATGCTCACCCGGGCCCCCATCGGCCGCTCCCCGGACGCGGATTCGGAGAACCGCTGGGCCGCCCTCGCGGTGGCCGCAGCCGCCGCCGGCACCCTCGTCTGGGTCGTCGTGGACGCCTTCCGCACCACCTGGATCGAGCTGGACGGGCCCGCCCGGGGCTCCACCGAGGCCACCGGCTCCTTCCTCTTCCGGACCTGGGTGCTCCCCTTCGAGGCACTCTCCGTCCTGCTGCTCGCCGCCCTCGTCGGCGCGATCGTCCTGTCCCGCAAGGGCCGGACGGCCGCGAGCGACGCGGCCGCGAACCGGACCACCACGAACCCGACCACCACGACCCGGACCACCGCGAGCCGAGAGGACAAGAGCTGATGCACCTCGCCTATCCCGCCGTGCTCGCCGCCCTCCTCTTCTGCACCGGCCTGTACGGCGTGCTCGCCCGCCGCAACGCGATCCTGGTCCTGATGTCCGTCGAGCTGATGCTCAACGCCGTCAACCTCAACCTGGTCGCCTTCGACGTCTGGCTCCGCGACGCCCTGCACGGCGGCCAGGCCCTCACCCTGTTCACCATCGCCATCGCGGCGGCGGAGATCGGCATCGGCCTGGCGATCGTCCTCGCCGTCCACCGCAACCGAGGCAGCTCCGACATCGACCGCCTCCGCGACACCGCCGAGACCGACGAGGCCGAAGAACTCCCGGACGACGACGGCGACGCCGAGAGCGACGACCCGACCGGCCACCGCACCGAAGACCAGGCCACTGCTGCGGCAGGGAAGGCAAAGAAGGCAGAGGCCACTCCGTGACCACCACGACCCTCGCCGTCCTCGTCCCCCTCCTCCCGTTCCTGGGAGCCGCGGCCGGCCTCCTCACCGGCCGGAGCGCCCCGGGCTACGTCCGGCCCCTCGCCGTCCTGCCCTCCCTCGCCTCCCTCGTCATCGCCGCCGTCGTCGCCGGGCGCCAGGGCGGCGGGCGGGCCATCGACGCCGCGACCCAGCTCACCCCCACCGGCTCGGTGCCGATCGACCTCGCGCTGCACCTCGACGGCTTCGCCGTCCTCGTCGCCGTCCTGGTCGCCCTCGTCGCGAGCTGTGTGCAGATCTACTCGACCGCGTATCTGCGCGACGACCCCCGCTACCCCTCGTACGCGGCGCTGGTCTCCCTCTTCACCTCCGCGATGCTGCTCGTCGTCTACTCCGGCGACCTGATGGTGCTGCTGGTCGGCTGGGAGATCATGGGCATCTGCTCGTACTTCCTGGTCGGCCACTACTGGGAGACGCCCGAGGCCCGCGCCGCCTCCCTCAAGGCGTTCCTGGTCACCAAGCTCGGCGACGTCCCCTTCCTCATCGGCCTGTTCGCCCTCGCCGCCGACACCGGCACCTTCCGCATCACCGGCATCCTGGGCTCCGTCGCGCACGGCGGCCTCGACCACCCCACCCTGATCGCCCTCCTGCTGCTCGCCGGTGTCGCGGGCAAGTCCGCGCAGTTCCCCCTGCACACCTGGCTGCCCGACGCCATGGCCGGCCCCACCCCCGTCTCCGCGCTGATCCACGCGGCGACGATGGTCGCCGCCGGTATCTACTTCGTGGCCCGGCTCCTCCCCGTCTTCGCCGCGTCCGGCGCGGCCCTCGTCGTCCTCGCCGTGATGGCGGCGGTCACGATGATCGGCTCCGGGCTCGCCGCCCTCGCCCAGGACGACATCAAGCGCGTCCTCGCCTACTCGACCATCGGCCAGCTCGGCTACATGTCCGGTGCCCTGGCCGTCGGCGACCGGGGCGCCGCCGTCTTCCACCTCATCTCGCACGGTGCGTTCAAAGCCGTCCTCTTCCTCGCCGCGGGCGTCGTCATCCACGCCGCCGGCACCAACTCACTGGCCGCCATGTCCCGCATGGGAGGCCTGACCAAGCGCATCCCCGACGCCTACTGGACGATGACGGTCGCCCTCCTCGCCCTGGCCGCCATCCCGCCGTTCGCCGGCTTCTTCTCCAAGGAAGCCGTCCTCGTCGCCGCCGAGCACACCGCCCTCGGCGACCGGCACGTCGCCCCGGCAGCCGCCGGCTGGACGGTCCTGGTCGCCGGACTCCTGGCCGCCGTGCTCACCGCCGCGTACGCCACCCGCCTCTGGCTCCTGGCCTTCCGGGGCCGGGGCGCCGAGGCCCCCGACCACGGCAGGCAGCCCGTCGCGATGACCTCGGTCCTGTGGGTGCTGGCCGTGCCGACCATGGCCTTCGGGCTCACCGTCGGCGTGATCACCGACTGGTTCGACGGCCACAGCCTCACCCCGTCCCTGACCACCGCCGTGCTGTCCACCGGCGTCGGCCTCGTCGGCGGCCTCGTCACCTACGGCGCCTGGCGCCACACCACGGCGCTCGCCGGCCGCACCCCCATGGGCGCGGTCGTGGCCCACCCCGACGAGGAACCCGCTCTCGTCGAGATCGAGGCCATCGAGGCCCGCACCGCCGCCTACGGCGACGCCGGAGACGCTCCCGACCCGGCCGACCCCGGCCGGCTGCTGCTGGGCCCGCTCCACCGCCACGCGGCCACCGGCTTCCATCTGGACGCCCTGTACGCGGCCCTGTTCGTCCGCCCCGTCCAGGCCGCGGCCGGTCTCGTCCGCTTCCTGGACCGCGAGGTCGTCGAGACCTACGTACGCGGCGCCGCCGCCGGGGCGCGCCGGCTCGGCACCGCCGTCCGCCGCGCCCAGACCGGCAATGTGCAGACCTACCTCAGCGCGCTGCTCGCCGGTTCGCTGGTCCTGGCGGTCGCCGCCGTCGTCTTCGCCAACGTCAACGCCGGGTCGTGAGCAGTGATCGATATCAGCGCATCCGTGATGCAGTTCCTTCTGGCGTTCGTCGTGGCCGCCCCGCTCCTCGGCGCCGTCGCCGCCCTGCTCCCGGCCCCGCCCGGGCTGAAGGGCAGGAACCCCGACCAGGCCGTGCTCCGCCACGGCGTGACCGTCACCGGCGTGATCCTCCTCGCCGCGCTCGCGCTGGCCCTGGGCTTCGACCACGACCACCCGTCGAAGATGCAGGCCACCACCGACATCAGCTGGATCCCGGCGCTGGACGTGCGCATCCACCTCGGCATCGACGGCATCTCGCTCCCCCTGCTCGTACTGACCGCGCTGCTGACCTTCCTCTGCGCGCTCTACAGCTACTTCAAAATGCCCGACGGCCCCTCCCCGAAGGCCTTCGTCGCACTGATCCTGGTCCTGGAGTCCGGCACGCTCGCGACCTTCGCCGTCCTCGATCTGCTGCTGTTCTTCCTGGCGTTCGAGATGGTGCTCATCCCGATGTACTTCCTCATCGCCCGCTGGGGCGGTGCCCAGAAGCAGGCGGCCGCCTGGAAGTTCATCCTCTACACCCTGCTCGGCTCGGTCGTCATGCTGCTCGGGCTGCTCCTCATCGGACTGAGGAGCGGCACATTCGACATGGTGGCACTCGCCACTGACAACGGCCGCGGCCTCACCTCG
Organism: Streptomyces sp. ITFR-16; assembly: GCF_031844705.1. Lineage (NCBI taxonomy): Bacteria > Bacillati > Actinomycetota > Actinomycetes > Kitasatosporales > Streptomycetaceae > Streptomyces > Streptomyces sp. ITFR-16. The sequence continues at coordinate 3,298,452 of NZ_CP134609.1, read as the reverse complement.
TCCGTGCAGGTCATCGCCGTTCTGGCGATCGGCATCGGGCTCGCCGTGAAGACGCCGATGTGGCCGCTGCACAGCTGGCTCCCGGACGCCCACACCGCCGCCCCGACCGTCGGCTCGGTCCTGCTCGCGGGCGTCCTGCTGAAGATGGGCACGTACGGATTCGTCCGGATCCTGCTCCCCGTCGCCCCCGACGGCATGCACACGTTCGCGCCCTACCTCGCGGCCTTCGCCGTGGCCGGGATCATCTACGGATCGCTCGCCTGCCTGGCGCTGGCCCGGCCCGGCGCCAAGGGCGACCTGAAGCGGCTCATCGCGTACTCCTCCGTCGGCCACATGGGCTTCGTCCTCCTCGGCATCGCGAGCATGACGCCCACCGGCGTCAACGGCGCGCTCTTCGCCAACATCGCCCACGGGCTCATCACCGGCCTGCTGTTCTTCCTGGTCGGCGCGGTCAAGGACCGGTACGGCACCGCCGACCTCGACACCCTCGCCGGAGCCACCGGCGCGGCGCTCTACGGCCGCGCGCCCCGCCTCGGCGCCCTCCTCGCGTTCGCCGCCGTCGCCTCCCTCGGCCTGCCCGGACTCGCCGGCTTCTGGGGCGAGATGCTCGCCCTGTTCGGCGCCTTCGACCCCGCCGACGGGCTGAGCCGGCCCGCCTTCCTGACCTTCATGTCCGTCGCCGCGTTCGGCACCCTGCTCACCGCCGCGTACCTCCTGATCGTGGTCCGCCGCGTCTGCATGGGCGCCAAGCGCGAGGACCCGCACCCGGTCGCCGACGTCCAGCGCTACGAATTCGCCGCCTGGACCCCCCTCGCGGCCCTCACCGTCCTCGCCGGCCTGTGGCCCGCCGTCCTCCTCGGCCTCACCGATCCGGCCGTGCAGAAGCTCCTCGCAGGAGGCAAGTCGTGACCACAGCGGCCGAGAGCACCACCAGCCTCGTCCAGTCCGTCGACTGGCTCGCGATCGCGCCCCCGGTCACCGTCGCCGTCGTCGCCGTCGCCGTCCTGGTCGCCGACCTCTTCGTCCCGGAAGCCCGCAAGCCGCTCCTCGGCTACGGGTCCGTCGCAGGGCTCGCCGCCGCGCTCGCGCTGATCGTCCCGCTGCACGAGGGCGACCGCGCCACCTTCTGCCTCACCACCGGCAGCCGCGCCTGCAGCTACACCGCCGACCACTTCGCCCTGGTCGTCCAGGCCCTCGTGCTCGGCGGCGCCCTGCTCACCGCGCTGCTCTCCCTCGGCGACACCCGCAGGCTCCCGGCCGGCGAGTTCTGGTTCCTGCTGCTGTCCTCCGCAGCCGGCGCCGCGCTCCTGCCCGCCTCCCGCGACCTCGCCACCCTCGTCGTCGCCCTCGAAGTCGCCTCGCTGCCCGCCTTCGCCCTGGTGGGCATCAAGCGCGGCAGCCGCCGCTCCTCCGAGGCCGCGCTGAAGTTCTTCCTGTCCTCCGTCGTCGCGACCGCCGTGATGCTCCTGGGCGTCAGCTTCGTGTACGCGGCGACCGAAACCCTCCACCTCACGGAGCTCGCCGGACGCCTCGACGAGGTCCCGGGGCAGCTCTCCACCCTCGCCGGGGCGGGCGTGGCCCTCACCCTCGTCGGCTTCGCCTTCAAGACGGCCGCCGCACCCTTCCACTTCTGGGTCCCCGACACCTACGTCGGCGCCCCCCTGCCGATCGCCGCCTACCTCTCGGTCGTCGGCAAGGCGGTCGGCTTCTCCGGCCTCATCCTGGTCACCGTGGTCGCCTTCCCGGCGTACGCGGACGTCTGGGGCCCCGCCCTCGCCGTCCTGGCCGCGCTCACCATGACCGTCGGCAACGTCGCCGCCCTGCGCCAGAGCGCCACCCGCGCCCGCAGCGCCGTACGGCTGCTCGCCTGGTCGTCCGTCGCGCAGGCCGGCTACCTCCTGGTGCCGATCGCGGCCGCCGCGTACGCCGGAGACCGGAAGATCGGCTCCACCGTCGCGTACGCCCTCATGTACGCCGTCGTGAACCTCGGCGCGTTCGCGGTGGCCGCCCTGGTCGCCCGTACCCACCCCGGCAACCGCGTCGCCGACTACCGGAACCTGTACGCGACCCGGCCGCTTGCCGCCCTCGCGATGGGTTTCTTCCTGCTCTGCCTGGCCGGGCTGCCGCCGGGCATCATCGGGCTCTTCGCCAAGGTCACGGTCTTCTCCGCGGCCGTCGACGCGGGGCTCGGCTGGCTCGCCGTCGTCATGGCCGTGAACGTGGTCGTCGCGCTGTACTACTACCTCCAGTGGACGGCGGCCCTCTTCCGGGGCACCGCGGCACAGGACGGCACGGAGCGGCCTCAGGCCCCCGCCCGGCCCCGCACCCCGGCCCCGCTCACCGCCGCGATCGTCCTCACCGCCGTCGTCGGCATCGCCCTCTCGGGCGCCCCGCAGACCGTCCTCAGGTTCGCCGCCGTCAACCTGTTCTGACCGCCAAGACCGGCTTGCCCGGAACGGCTCCCACAGGGCAGGGTTTTCCCGCACACGACGCGACGGGCGTTGACATCACAGAGGAGCCAGAGCGGTGCTGAACGGGTTCAAGGACTTCATCCTGCGCGGGAACGTGATCTCCATGGCGGTCGGGCTCGCCGTCGGAGCGGCGTTCACGGCGGTCGTCACCGGATTCAGCAACGCGTTCATCGTCCCGCTGATCGGCATCATCACCCGGGGCGCCGGCGACTTCAGCCAGTCCAAGTTCAAGATCGACGGGGTGACGTTCCCCTACGGCGTCTTCATCAGCGCCGCGATCGCCTTCCTCATCACCGCCGCCGTCCTCTACTTCTGCGTCGTCATGCCCATGGCCAAGGTGCAGGACCGGTTCACCGCCAAGAAGAAGCAGGAGGAGATCGACATCAAGGCCGCCCTGCGCGACTGCCCCCGCTGCTTCACCGAGATCCCGGCCATCGCCTCCCGGTGCGCCCACTGCACCAGCGACGTCGAGCCCGCCCCGGAGGCGCTGGCGCTCGCCAAGCTCCCCGTCCAGCGCTGATCCACCGCGCCCCTCCACCCGTACGGCCTACGGCCCGCTCCGGTACGCACACCCGGAGCGGCCGGGCCCGGCGGCCGTGAGCACAAGGGAACCAGTTCTCCTCGCCTGGCGTTGACCAGTACGGGAGGCTCCACTGGGGAGTGGAGCACCACCCAGCAAGGGTTCCCCTGCTGCACCACTTGGAGGGCGTACCGTGCACCGCCGGCACAACGGGCTGAGAACCGCCGTACTCCTCGGCGGCCTGTCCGCACTCATCATCCTCATCGGCAGCTTCTTCGGACGTACGGGCCTGATCGTCGCGCTCCTCGTAGCCGTCGGCACCAACGCCTACGCGTACTGGAACAGCGACAAGCTGGCGCTGCGGGCCATGCGCGCCCGCCCGGTGAGCGAGTTCGAGGTGCCCCAGCTCTACCGCATCGTCCGTGAGCTCTCCACGGCCGCCCGCCAGCCCATGCCGCGGCTCTACATCTCCCCGACCCAGGCCCCCAACGCCTTCGCGACCGGACGCAACCCGCGCAACGCCGCCGTCTGCTGCACGGAGGGCATCCTCCAGATCCTGGACGAACGGGAACTGCGCGGCGTCCTCGGCCACGAGCTGAGCCACGTCTACAACCGCGACATCCTGATCTCGTCCGTCGCCGGCGCCCTGGCCTCGGTCGTGATGTTCCTGGTCAACTTCGCCTGGCTGATCCCGGTCGGCCGCTCCAACGACGACGAGGGCCCCGGCCTCCTCGGCATGCTGCTGATCATGATCCTGGGCCCGCTCGCCGCGTCCGTGATCCAACTGGCCGTCAGCCGCTCCCGGGAGTACGAGGCGGACGCCTCGGGCGCCCGGCTGACCGGCGACCCGCTGGCGCTGGCCGGCGCCCTGCGGAAGCTCGACGCCGGTACGAAACAGCTTCCGCTGCCCCCCGAGCCGAGGATCGAGACCGCGAGCCACATGATGATCGCGAACCCGTTCCGCCCCGGGCGGGGCATGTCCAAGATGTTCTCGACCCACCCGCCGATGGCGGAGCGCATCGCCCGACTCGAGCAGATGGCAGGTCATCGCCCGTGAAGACAATTCTGAACGTCATTTGGCTGGTCCTGTGCGGCTTCTGGATGTTCCTCGGCTATCTGGTCGCGGGACTCCTGCTCTGCATCACGATCATCGGCATCCCGTTCGGCCTCGCGGCCTTCCGGATCGGCCTCTACGCCCTGTGGCCCTTCGGCCACCGGGTCGTCGACCGCCGGGACGCGGGCGCGCCCTCCTGCGTCGGCAACGTGCTGTGGCTGGTACTCGCCGGCTGGTGGCTGGCGCTCGGTCACATCACCACAGGCATCGCCCTGTGCCTCACGATCATCGGCATCCCCCTGGGCATCGCCAACTTCAAGCTGATCCCGGTCTCGCTGATGCCCTTCGGCAAGGAGATCGTCAGCACCGACGAGCAGTTCGCCGGCTGGTAGGAACGCCGGAGCGCCTTGCGTACGGGCCGTGTTCACCGCCTCTGACCTGCAACCGGCCGCCCGTCATGGACGTCTTGGATTCCAAGACCGAGTGACGGGTAGGTTCGCACGCATGAGCATTGTCAGCTGGATCATTCTGGGACTTGTCGCCGGCGTCATCGCCAAGGTCCTGCTGCCGGGGCGCGACCCCGGCGGCCTGGTGGGCACCACCCTGATCGGGATCGTCGGAGCCTTCCTCGGCGGCTGGATATCGACGCGCTTCCTGGATCGCCCGATCTCCAAGGACTTCTTCGACCCGGCGACCTGGGTGGCCGCCATCGGCGGCTCGCTGGTCCTGCTGATCGCCTACCGGCTGCTCTTCGGCGACTCGCGCGAACGCCGCTGACTCACGCCGGGCGCACGCCGCCGAGACCCGTCTCGCGCAGCGTCAGATTGAGCCGGCCGCCGCTCATCCCCGTCCCGGGACCACCCGTCCCGGGACGGATCCTCGGCACCCCGTGGAACGCGAAACGCGAGGGCCCGCCGAAGACGAACAGATCGCCCGAGGCCAACTCCACGTCCGTCCAGGGCCGCCCCCGGTCCTGGGTGTTGCCGAAGCGGAAGACACAGGTGTCGCCGATGCTGAGCGACACCACGGGGGCGCCGGAGCGCTCCTCCCGGTCCTGGTGCATGCCCATCCGCGCCGTGTCGTCATAGAAGTTGATCAGCGCGGTGTCCGGCGCGTACGACCGCACCGGCCCGTCCTGCCCGTACGCCTCCGCCACCGCCGCCCGGCCCAACTCACCGAGCCACGCCGGGAACGGGGCGACCGGCGCGCCGTTCACATCGTCCGCCGTACGGGAGTAGCGGTACGGCTGCCAGTGCCAGCCCAGGCACACGGACCGCACCGACATCACCCCGCCGCCCGGCAACGCCGTGTGCCGCAGCGGAACGGGCCCGCGCGCCCACTCCCGGCACGCCGCCACCAGCTCCCGCTGCCGCTCCACCGGGAGCCAGTCGGGCACATGCACCGCCCCCGGCGCGACCACCGCCCGGGGCCGGGGGAAGAGCCCCGTCATCAGCGCACCGCCAACGCGCCTTCGAGGCCGAGGAGCTGTTCCTTGCGCTCCACACCGCCCGCGTAACCGCGCAGCGCCCCGTCCGCGCCGATCACCCGGTGGCACGGGCGCACGACCAGCAGCGGATTGCGCCCGATCGCCGTGCCCACGGCCCGCACGCCGGCCCCGCTCGCCCCGACCAGCTCGGCGATCCGCCCGTACGACACCGTCTCGCCGTACGGAAGGCCGTCCAGCGCGGCCCAGACCCGGCGCTGGAACTCCGTGCCCCGCCCCTCCGCGTACACCAGGTCGAAGCGGGTCCTGCGGCCCTCGAAGTACTCACGCAGCTGGGCGGCGACCCCCTCGAACGCCGACGGGGCGTGCACCCAGCCGTCCCGGACGACCGCCGCGCCCTTCTGGCCTGGGAGGGAGAGCGAGAGCAGCGCCACGCCCTTGGCGGGCCCCGCGGCCTCCTCGCCGACCAGCAGCAGCTCACCCAGCGGGCTGTCGACCGTCGCGTACATGGTCATGACTCGTCCCTCTTCTCGTCCGGCGGACGGCCGGACCACCGGCCGTCACGGACCAGTCTGCTGCGCCCGCCGCACGACGACCGGCGGTATTCGGACACGCAGTCCGGACGCGGGGCGAAGCCGCCCCACGCCCGCACGGCGAGGTCCTAGCGGTAGTTCGCGAACTGCACGTCGAAGTCGAAGTCCTTGCCCTTCAGGAGCGCCTGAACGGCCTGCAGGTCGTCCCGGCTCTTCGAGCTGACCCGCAGCTCGTCGCCCTGGACCTGCGCCTTGACGCCCTTGGGGCCCTCGTCGCGAATGATCTTCGCGACCTTCTTGGCGTTCTCCTGGGAGATGCCCTCCTCGATCGTGGCGAAGAGCTTGTACTGCTTGCCGGACAGCTCCGGCTCACCGGCGTCCAGCGACTTCAGCGAGATGCCGCGCTTGATCAGCTTGGACTGGAAGATGTCGAGGATCGCCTTGACCCGCTCCTCGCCGCTCGCCTCCATCAGGATCTTCTCGCCGGACCAGGCGATCGAGGCGTCCGTGCCCTTGAAGTCGTAGCGCTGGGAGATCTCCTTGGCGGCCTGGTTGACGGCGTTGTCGACCTCCTGCCGCTCGACCTTCGAGACGATGTCGAAACTGGAGTCGGCCATGACGTGTGGCTCCTTGTATCGGGGGTGCTGGAAAGGGAAGTACCTACAGGGCGGCCGCGCCCCTGGGGCGCCACGCCGCGCACCAAGCCTAGCCATCCGGGCCCGCCCCGGCCGCTGCTCAATCCGGTGGCGTAGCACCCCTGGGCATCAGGTATCGTTTACGTCGTTGCCACAGAGCGCCGCCGCAAAGCGGGTCTCACTGGCAGCATCCCTTGGCGGTGTGCCCGAGTGGCCAAAGGGAGCAGACTGTAAATCTGCCGGCTCAGCCTACCCAGGTTCGAACCCTGGCGCCGCCACACAGCAAGGCCCCCGTCCTCGGACGGGGGCCTTCTCTGTTGTACGGGGACACGGGGCACGAGGCCACGGGGCGAGGGGCACCGCGAACGCGGTGCCCCCGCCGCTCAGTTCCCCGCGATGTCCTTCACCGCGACCGTCAGCGGGACATTGCCCGAGATCAGTTCCAGCGTCAGACCCGCCGTCGCCGGAGTGTCCAGCAGTTCCAGGAGCGTCGCCGCCACGTCGTCGCGCGGCACCGGGCCCCGGCCCGTGGAGGCCGCGAGCAGGACCTGGCCCGTGCCCGCGTCGTTGGTCAGCATGCCGGGGCGCAGGATCGTCCAGTCCAGACCCGGGCGGGACCGCACGTCCGCGTCCGCCGCGCCCTTGGCCCGCAGATAGACGTCGAACACCTCGTCGCCGGGGTGGTCCGGGTCGGCGCCCATGGACGAGACCACGACGTACCGCCGCACCCCGGCCCGTTCCGCCGCGTCCGCGAAGAGCACCGCGGCCCCCCGGTCCACCGTGTCCTTGCGGGCCGTGCCGCTGTCGGGGCCCGCGCCGGCCGCGAAGACCGCCGCGTCGGCGCCGCGCAGCACCTCGGCCGCCTGCTCCGCGGTGGCCGACTCGAGGTCCAGGACCACCGGCTCGGCGCCGACCGCCCGGAGGTCCTCGCCCTGTTCGGGATTGCGGATGATGCCCGCCGCCTCATCCCCGCGTGCAGCGAGCAGCCGCTCCAGCCGCAGCGCGATCTGACCATGTCCACCTGCGATGACAATGCGCATGAGGTCGACGGTACGCCGGAGCGCGCCCCGGCGCTCACGGCCCGCCGAGCGAATCCGGCCGTCCCTGGCGCGGCAGTCCCGGCCCGCCGCCCGTCTCCGAGTCGCAGTACTCGCGTACCGCACTGGTGCGGGCGACCACCCGGCCCCGGTGGATCACGATCCTGCTGTACGCCAGCGAGAGCACCCCCGCGAGCTGTTCCCCGCGCACCGCGAGCAGTTCGGCGGGGAATCCCGCCTCGACCCGCACCTCGGGCAGCCCCAGCGCCCGCCGGGCCTCCGCGGACACCGCCTCGTACGCGTGCCGGGGCCGCAGCCCGCTCTGCGAGGCGAGCAGGAAGGCGGCCTCCAGGGGGTCGCCCCGCCCCACCGGATTGGCCGGATCCCGCAGCGCCCCGCTGCCGGCCGCGACCCGCACCCCGGCGGCGCGCAGCAGCCGTACGGGGGCGATGCCCCGGCGCTCGGTCCCGCAGCAGATGCCCTGGGGGAGGCAGGTGACGCCCACGCCCGCCGCGGCCAGCTGGTCGGCGGCGCGGGTCACGGCCTCGCCGCCGAGCCGGGAGAGCCCCGCGCAGGGGCCGATGGTCACCTCCTGGCGCATCCCGCCCGCCATCGCGGCGAACCGGGCGAGCCGGGCCGGATCGTCACCGTCCGTGTGCAGGTCCACCGGGCAGCCGTGCTCGGCGGCGACCTCCAGGACGGCCTCCGCGTACCCCATCGGGTCCGGGTCGAGGTCCGGGCGGCCGCCGACCGCGCCGGCCCCCATCTTCACCGCGTCGCGGAGCATCGCGAGGTTCCCGGCGCCCGCGACGCCGGTGAGCAGCCGGGGGACGGCCACCGGCGTGAGATCGGCGAGCCCGCGCAGCGAACGCCGGGCCTGCAGCACGGCTTCGAGCGCGGCGAGGCCCTGTATGTCGCCGATCCGTACGTGCGAGCGCAGGGCGGTCGCGCCGTGGCCGAGCTGGAGCAACGCGGCCTCGGTGGCGCGCCGCTGGATGTCCTCGGGGCGGACGGAGGCCGGTCCCTCGGCGCCGGGTCCGGCGCTCTCGGCGGTGAGGGCGGTGTCGCTGTGGGCGTGCGGTTCGACGGGGGCGGGGAGCAGCAGATGGCCGCGCAGATCCAGGCGCGCGCCGGGTGCGGTGAGGCTGCCGGCGGTGCCGACGGCCTCGATGCGTCCGCCGTGCAGCCGTACGTCCACGAGGCGGCCGTCGGTGAGCCGGGCGCCGCAGAGGGTGAGCGCGGAGCTCTCCGGACCGCCGGTGGCGTCGGCCGCGCGGTCGTCTGGCTGCCGCGCCTGGCTGTCGGACATCGGGCTCCTGGGAGGGGGTCAAGGTGACGGAGAGTGAGTCGAGCCTAGGGGTGGGCCCGGTCCGGTTCGAGGAGGAGGGAAATAGTCGTACCGGCGCGGTCTCCCGGGGCGGGAGGGACTGCTGATCAGCGGCCGTGCGAGCGGTCGCCGGAGGGGTCCGGGCGGCGTCGATCAAGGCCTCGGGATGGGGCTTCGAAACGGATTTGGGCGATCGGCGACCAACCGTGTAATGTCTTCATCGCTCGCCCCAATAGCTCAGTCGGTAGAGCGTCTCCATGGTAAGGAGAAGGTCTGCGGTTCGATTCCGCATTGGGGCTCTGGTGATCGGGAAACCCCGCTTCGGCGAGGGGACTCGTCATCAAAGCGGTGTAGCTCAGTCGGTAGAGCAAGCGGCTCATAATCGCTGTGTCACCGGTTCAAGTCCGGTCACCGCTACTAACAGTAGCCGATTGTGGGGTCGGTCCTTCGATCGGCTACTCTTTTTTGCGTTCATCCGTCCATCGTCCGTCCAAGGAGCACTCACGTGGCTGCCACCGACGTCCGCCCGAAGATCACGCTGGCCTGCGTGGAGTGCAAGGAGCGGAACTACATCACCAAGAAGAACCGGCGTAACAACCCGGACCGTCTTGAGATGAAGAAGCATTGCCCGCGCTGCAACTCGCACACCGCGCACCGCGAAACGCGCTGAATCAGGCTCGTACACGAGGCCGTCCCCATTGGGGGCGGCCTCGTGTCGTTGTATAGGGCTGCACAGCGGCCCATTCGTCTTTCATCAGGAGGTTGCGAGCCCATGGCGCTCGACCAGTCCTTCGTGGGGCGGACCTATCCGCCCACCGCGCCGTACGAGGTCGGCCGGGAGAAGATCCGAGAGTTCGCCGAGGCGGTGGGCGACGCCCATCCCGCGTACGTCGATCCCGAGGCGGCCAGGGCGCTCGGCCACAGCGAGGTGATCGCGCCGCCGACCTTCGTCTTCTCCATCACCTTCAAGGCCGCCGGGCAGGTCATCGAGGACCCGCAGCTGGGTCTGGACTACAGCCGGGTGGTGCACGGCGACCAGAGGTTCGTCTACACGCGCCCGGTGCGCGCGGGGGACCGGCTGACGGTCACCTCGACGATCGAGGCCATCAAGTCCATGGCGGGCAACGACATCCTGGACGTCCGCGGCGAGGTCCACGACGCGTCCGGCGGGCATGTCGTGACGGCGTGGACGAAGCTGGTGGCGCGCGCCGCCGAGGAGGCGTGATGACGGCGAAGGTGAGTTACGACGCGGTCGAGGTCGGTACGGAACTGCCGGCGCAGTCCTTCCCGGTCACCCGGGCGACGCTGGTGCGGTACGCGGGCGCCTCGGGCGACTTCAACCCGATCCACTGGAACGAGAAGTTCGCCGTCGAGGTCGGGCTTCCCGATGTGATCGCGCACGGCATGTTCACCATGGCCGAGGCGATCCGGGTGGTCACGGACTGGGCCGGGGATCCGGGCGCGGTCGTCGAGTACGGAGTGCGGTTCACCAAGCCCGTCGTCGTGCCCAACGACGACAAGGGCGCCCTCATCGAGGTCAGCGGCAAGGTGGCCGCCCTGCTGGACGACCGCCGGGTGCGGGTGGACCTGGTCGCGATGAGCGACGGCAAGAAGGTGCTGGGCATGTCCCGCGCCGTGGTGCAGCTCGGCTGAGGCCGCCGCACGCGAGGTAAGGGGCACGGTCCATGGGGCCGTGCCCCTTACCTCTGGGCGACTTCTGGGCGGCTCGCACCTCCCCGCTTGACGAGGTTAGTGATTGAGTACTAACTTAAGGGCATGGCAAGGATGAGTGCAGATGAGCGACGCGAGAGCGTCATCCGCGCGGCGATCACCGAGTTCGCCCGCGGCGGGTACAGCGCCACCTCCACCGAGGCGATCGCCAAGCGTGTGGGTGTCTCCCAGCCCTACCTCTTCCGCCTCTTCCCCAACAAGCAGGCGATGTTCCTCGCGGCCGCCGAGCGCTGCCTCGTCGAGACCCGGGAGGTCTTCGAGAAGGCGGCCGACGGGCTGGAGGGCGAAGATGCCCTGCACTCCATGGCGCAGGCCTACCAGCGCCTGATCGCCGAGGACCCCGACAAGCTGCTGATGCAGATGCAGGTGTACGCGGCGGTCGCCGCCGCCGAGGCCGCCGGGGACCACGAGTTCGGCACGTCGGTGCGCGCCGGCTGGCTGGAGCTCTACGACTCGGTCAGCTTCTCGCTCGGCGCCGACGCGGACGAGGCCACCACCTTCCTCGCGTACGGCATGCTCGCCAACACCCTGACGTCCCTGGGCTTCCCGGCGGGACACCGGATCTGGTCCGGGTTCTACGACTCCGCGAAGCCCCCCGCCTGACACCGTCCGACCCGGGTTCGGCCCGGTTTTCTGCCCGAAAAAGTTAGTAATCAATAACTAACCCCCTGGGGGAGCAGTGAACCAGCACACAACCGGCCGCGCAGGAGCGGCCTGGGCCCTCGTCATCACCAGCGTCGCCGGCTTCATGGCGGCCCTCGACAACCTCGTCGTCACCACGGCCCTGCCGTCCATCCGCGAGAGCCTCGGCGGAGAGATGGAGGAGCTGGAGTGGACGGTCAACGCCTACACGCTGACCTTCGCCGTCCTGCTGATGTTCGGCGCGGCCCTCGGTGACCGCTTCGGCCGCCGCCGGCTGTTCCTCGCCGGTCTCGCCGTCTTCACCGGCGCCTCCGCCGCGGCCGCCCTCTCGCCCGGGATCAACGAACTGATCGCCTTCCGCGCGGTCCAGGGTGTCGGCGCCGCGATCATGATGCCGCTCACCCTCACCCTGCTCACGGCCGCCGTGGAGCCGGCCCGTCGCGGAATGGCGCTGGGCATCTTCAGCGCCGCGACCGGACTGGCGGTGGCCAGCGGGCCGCTGATCGGCGGCAGTCTCACCGAGCACATCTCCTGGCAGTGGATCTTCTGGCTCAACGTGCCGATCGGTCTGCTCCTGCTGCCGCTCGCCCGCTTCCGGCTGGCCGAGTCCTACGCCCCGAACGCCCGGCTCGACATCCCCGGCACCCTCCTGGTCAGCGGCGGCCTCTTCGGGATCGTCTACGGCCTGGTCAACGCCAACTCCGAGGGCTGGACCAGCCCGACCGTCCTGACCTCGCTCATCGCCGGCACCGCGCTCATCGGCGGCTTCGTCCACCACGGCTTCCGCGCCAAGAACCCGATGCTGCCCATGCGCCTCTTCCGGGACCGTGCGTTCTTCGGGATCAACATCTCCAGCATGCTGATGTACCTCGGGATGTTCGGCTCGATCTTCCTGCTCAGCCAGTACCTCCAGGGCGTGCTGGGCTACTCGCCCACCGAGGCCGGACTGCGGATGCTGCCCTGGACCGGGATGCCGATGCTCGTGGCCCCCATCGCCGGGATGCTCTCCGACCGGTTCGGCGGCCGCCCGGTGGTCGTGACGGGGCTCGCCCTCCAGGCGGTCGGCCTCGGACTGTTCGCCATGGCCATCGCCCCGGACGCCTCCTACGTCTCGCAGCTGCCCGGTCTGATCGTCGGCGGCATCGGCATGGCCCTGTACTTCGCCCCGGCGGCCAGCCTCGTGATGTCGAGCGTCCGGCCCGGCGAACAGGGGATCGCCTCCGGCGCCAACAACGCCCTGCGTGAGGTCGGCGGCGCCCTCGGGGTCGCGGTGCTCGCCACCGTCTTCTCCGCCCAGGGCGGCATCGGCACCCCGGAGTCCTTCACCGACGGCACCGTGCCCGCGGTCTGGATCGGCTCCGGTGTGGTGGCACTCGCCGCCCTCGTCGCCCTGATGATCCCGGGCCGCCGCAGCACCCGGCCCGCGGAGCCCGTCGAGGACACGGCGGTCTCCCCGGAGCAGGCCGATGAGCGGGTGTCCGTACCCGCCTGAGGCGCGGCGCAGGGAACAGCGCAGGACACACCACGCGGATACGGTCCGCGGCCCCGCCCGGGTGGCGGGGCCGCGGACCGTACTCTTGTCCCCGTGCAGGAACTCCACGACGCGCCCCTCGCCCCCCTGACCACCTTCCGGCTCGGCGGCCCCGCCACCCGCCTGTTGACCGCGACGACCGACGCCGAAGTGGTCGAGGCCGTGCGCGAAGCCGACGACAGCGGCACCCCGCTCCTGGTCATCGGCGGCGGCAGCAACCTGGTCATCGGCGACAAGGGCTTCGACGGCACCGCCCTGCGCATCGCCACCAAGGGCTTCGTGCTGGACGGCGCGACGCTCGAACTGGCCGCCGGAGAGATCTGGACGGACGCCGTCGCCCGCAGCGTGGAGGCCGGTCTCGCGGGGCTCGAATGCCTGGCGGGCATCCCCGGCTCGGCGGGCGCGACCCCGATCCAGAACGTCGGGGCGTACGGACAGGAGGTGTCGGCCACCATCACGGAGGTCGTCGCCTACGACCGGCACAGCCGGGAGACGGTCACCATCCCGAACTCCGAGTGCGCGTTCTCGTACCGGCACAGTCGTTTCAAGGCCGAACCCGACCGGTTCGTGGTGCTGCGTGTCCGGTTCGGGCTGGAAGAGGCGGGTGGTCTCTCCGCGCCCCTCAAGTACCCCGAGACGGCCCGCGCGATGGGCGTCGAGGAGGGCGAGCGCGTTCCCGCCGCCGCCGCGCGCGAAACCGTGCTGCGGCTGCGCGCCGGCAAGGGCATGGTGCTCGACCCCGAGGACCACGACACCTGGTCGGCCGGGTCCTTCTTCACCAACCCGATCCTGGAGCAGGCCGAGTTCGAGGCGTTCCTGGCCCGGGTGGCGGACCGGCTCGGGCCCGAGGTGGCGCCCCCCGCCTTCCCCGCCGGCGAGGGACGCACCAAGACCTCGGCGGCCTGGCTCATCGACCGGGCCGGCTTCACCAAGGGATACGGCACCGGCCCCGCCCGTATCTCCACCAAGCACACCCTCGCCCTCACCAACCGGGGCGCGGCGAGCACCGAGGACCTGCTCGCCCTGGCGCGCGAGGTCGTCGCCGGGGTCCACGAGGCCTTCGGGGTCACGCTCGTCAATGAACCGGTGACCGTCGGCGTGAGCCTGTAGGCCCCGGCCTGCCCGGTTCTCAGTAGGACACGCCCACGCCCTGCTTCACCGCCGCCGGGTCGTTGACCAGCGCCAGCATCGCGTGGGCCACGTCGGCCCGCGAGATGGACCGGCCGCTGCGCGGATTGCCGCCGACGACCATCCGGTACGTGCCCGTCCGGGGCCCGTTCGTGAGCTTCGGCGGCCGCACCGACGTCCAGTCCGTGGCCGAGGCGGCCAGGGCGGCCTCCATCGCGGTCAGGTCCGCGTACACCTCCTTCAGGATCACGCCGATCGCCGAGAGCATCATCCGGTCGAGCAGCGGGTCGTCCGCGGGCGTCGGGATGACCGGGGCCGCGCTGACCACGAGCAGCCGCCGGGTGCCCTCGGCCTCCATGGCCGACAGCACGCTGCGGGTCAGCCGCTCGGCCAGCCCGTCGGCCTTGCGGCCCTTGGCGCCCAGCCCGGAGAGGACCGCATCCCGGCCGGCCACGGCCTCGCGCAGCGCCTCCGGGTCGTCGATCCGCGCCGCTGTGTGGACGGTGATGCCGGAGAGCGGCACCGAGAGCCGGGCCGGGTCGCGGACGACCGCCGTCACCTCGTGCCCCGCCTCCGCCGCCTGGCGGACGATCTCCTGCCCGATACCGCCTGTCGCACCGAACACTGTGAGCTTCATGGCACACCCTCCCAGGTGGGTAAGTATTCACTCACCTCTAGAGTGAGTGGATACTCACCCACTCGTCAAGCTTCATTGGAGTGCACATGGAGCAGAAGCCGGCCCGCGCCCGCATCATCGACGCCGCCCATCAGCTGATGCTCACCATCGGGCTGGCCCGGGCCACCACCAAGGAGATCGCCAAGGCCGCCGGCTGCTCGGAGGCCGCGCTCTACAAGCACTTCCCGAGCAAGGAGGAGCTCTTCGTGGTGGTGCTCAAGGAGCGTCTGCCCAAGGTCGACGGCATCCTCAAGCGGCTGATCGCCCACCCGGGGGAGGGTGAGCGCACGGTCGAGCAGAACCTCACCGAGATCGCCCGCCAGGCCGCCCTGTTCTACGAGCAGAGCTTCCCGATCGCCGCGTCCTTGTACGCCGAGCCGAGGCTCAAGGAACGCCACAACGCGGTGATGCGGGAGCTGGGCACCGGCCCCCATATGCCGATCCGCGGCGTGGACGCGTATCTGCGCGCCGAACAGTCCGCAGGACGCGTACGGGCCGACGCCGACACCTACGCGGCCGCCTCGCTGCTGATGGGCGCCTGCTCCCAGCGGGCCTTCGCCTACGACGCCACGGAGACCGGCGGGCCGCCCCAGCCGCTCGACGACTTCGCCGCCTCGGCCGCCCGGATGCTGCTGCGCGGGCTGGGGGAGTAGCGCCCGGGCGGGGGCGGGCGGGTCAGGCGGCCGGCTTGGCCAGCCAGTCGTCGACGCCGGCCAGCAGCTCCGCGCGCACCGCGTCCGGCGCCGCCGAACCCCGCACCGACTGGCGCGCCAGCTCGGCCAGTTCCTCGTCCGTGAACGCGTGGTGGCGGCGCACCAGGTCGTACTGCGCGGCCAGCCGGGAGCCGAAGAGCAGCGGGTCGTCCGCGCCGAGCGCCATCGGCACCCCGGCGTCGAACAGAGTGCGCAGGGGTACGTCGGAGGGCTTCTCGTAGACGCCGAGCGCCACGTTCGACGCGGGGCAGACCTCGCAGGTCACCCCGCGCTCGGCCAGCCTGCGCAGCAGCCGGGGGTCCTCCGCCGCCCGTACGCCGTGGCCCACCCGGGAGGCGTCGAGGTCGTCCAGGCAGTCGCGGACGCTGGAGGGGCCCGACAGCTCACCCCCGTGCGGGGCCGCCAGCAGACCGCCCTCGCGGGCGATGGCGAAGGCCCGGTCGAAGTCGCGGGCCATGCCGCGCCGCTCGTCGTTGGAGAGCCCGAACCCGACCACGCCCCGGTCCGCGTACCGCACGGCGAGCCGCGCCAGCGTCCTGGCGTCCAGCGGATGCTTCATCCGGTTCGCCGCGATCACGACCCGTATCGGCAGCCCGGTCTCCCGGGAGGCGCTGTCCACCGCGTCGAGGATGATCTCGATCGCCGGGATCAGCCCGCCGAGCAGGGGTGCGTACGAGGTGGGGTCGACCTGGATCTCCAGCCAGCCGGAGCCGTCCGCCACGTCCTCCTGGGCCGTCTCGCGCACCAGCCGCTGGATGTCCTCGGGCTCGCGCAGGCAGGACCTGGCGATGTCGTAGAGCCGCTGGAAGCGGAACCAGCCGCGCTCGTCCGTAGCCCGCAGACTGGGGGGCTCGCCGCCGGTCAGCGCCTCCGGCAGCCGCACGCCGTACTTGTCGGCGAGTTCGAGCAGCGTCGTGGGCCGCATCGACCCGGTGAAATGCAGGTGCAGGTGGGCCTTGGGCAACAGCCGTACGTCACGCTCCATTCCAAGATCCTGCCGCACGGACGGGGTGTCGCGGTAGCCGGATTCCCCATCGAGTTGCCCCTCGAACGCGAAAGCGACCCCCGGCGGAAGCCGGGGGCCGCTCGTCCGAGGCGGCGGGGACTAGGCCTTGGCCTCGCCCAGCAGCTTCTGGAGCCGCGAGACACCCTCGACCAGATCCTCGTCGCCCAGCGCGTAAGAGAGGCGCAGATAGCCCGGCGTACCGAAGGCCTCACCGGGGACGACCGCGACCTCGGCCTCGTCCAGGATGAGCGCCGCCAGCTCGACCGAGGTGGCCGGACGCCTGCCGCGGATCTCCTTGCCGAGCAGCTCCTTCACCGAGGGGTACGCGTAGAACGCGCCCTCGGGCTCGGGGCAGAGCACGCCGTCGATCTCGTTGAGCATCCGCACGATCGTCCGGCGGCGCCGGTCGAAGGCGGTGCGCATCTCGGCGACCGCGTCCAGGTTCCCGGAGACGGCGGCCAGCGCGGCGACCTGCGCCACGTTGGAGACGTTGGACGTGGCGTGCGACTGCAGGTTGGTCGCGGCCTTCACGACGTCCTTCGGGCCGACGATCCACCCCACGCGCCAGCCGGTCATCGCGTACGTCTTGGCGACACCGTTGACCACGATGCACTTGTCGCGCAGCTCGGGCACGATCGCCGGCAGCGAGGTGAACTTCGCGTCCCCGTAGACCAGGTGCTCGTAGATCTCGTCCGTCAGCACCCACAGGCCGTGCTCCACGGCCCAGCGGCCGATCGCCTCGGCGTCCGCCTCGCTGTAGACCGCGCCGGTCGGGTTCGACGGGGAGACGAACAGGACGACCTTCGTACGCTCGGTGCGCGCCGCCTCCAGCTGCTCCACGGAGACCCGGTAACCGGTGGTCTCGTCGGCGACGACCTCCACCGGGACACCGCCGGCCAGCCGGATCGACTCGGGGTAGGTGGTCCAGTACGGCGCCGGGACGATGACCTCGTCGCCCGGGTCGAGGATCGCGGCGAAGGCCTCGTAGATGGCCTGCTTGCCGCCGTTGGTCACCAGGATCTGGGAGACGTCGACCTGGTAGCCGGAGTCGCGCAGCGTCTTCTCGGCGATGGCGGCCTTGAGCTCGGGGAGCCCGCCCGCAGGGGTGTAGCGGTGGTACTTCGGGTTGCGGCAGGCCTCGACCGCGGCGTCGACGATGTAGCCAGGGGTCGGGAAGTCGGGCTCGCCGGCACCGAAGCCGATCACCGGACGGCCGGCGGCCTTGAGGGCCTTGGCCTTGGCGTCGACGGCGAGGGTGGCGGACTCGGAGATCGCACCGATGCGGGCGGAGACCCGACGCTCGGAGGGAGAAGTAGCAGCGCTCATGCCCCCCATGCTCCCAGACCGTTTTCCCCGGCGGCACAGGGGTTTCAGGGACCGGACAGCACTCGGACAGCATGCGGACGGAGAACCGGACAGCATCAGACAGGAACGGTCGGGACCTATCTGTTCGACGCAGGGCCGCTGAGCACGTACACTCACCTGTCGTTGGCCTTCACCAGCCGCACCGTTCCTGCACCCGGGGCTTCCGGGAACATGCGGTAGGTTGGTGGAAACCACAAAGGGTCGTAGCTCAATTGGTAGAGCACTGGTCTCCAAAACCAGCGGTTGGGGGTTCAAGTCCCTCCGGCCCTGCTACACACTCCTTCGCCAGGATGTGTGCGCATGTACGTACTTCAATGCACCGCCGTGCGGCTCCACCGGGCGCGGCACGGCCATGACCCGGAATCAGGTGAGAAGCGTGACGGACGCCGTGGGCTCCATCGACATGCCTGATGCCGAGGATGAAGTCCCCGAGTCGAAGAAGAAGACCCGGAAGGGCGGCAAGCGCGGCAAGAAGGGCCCTCTGGGCCGTCTCGCGCTCTTCTACCGCCAGATCATCGCCGAGCTGCGCAAGGTCGTCTGGCCGACACGCAACCAGCTGACGACGTACACCTCAGTGGTGATTGTCTTCGTAGTCGTCATGATTGGCCTCGTCACCGTGATTGACTTCGGTTTCCAGCGGGTCATCAAGTACGTCTTCGGCTGATCCCGCGGAGGGCGCCTCATCGGGCGCCCCTTTCGCATGTTCCACCCATTTTGTATCCAGGAAGAAGCAGCCACCGTGTCTGACCCGAACCTGAACGACGCCGTCGAGCCGACGGCGGGCGCCTTCGAGTCCGCCGAGGACGAGCTCGACATCGTCGAGGCGGCGGACGCTGTGGAGCCGGACCAGGCTGAAGCTGCCGACGCCGCCGCGGGCGAGCCCGCCGAGCAGGACGCCGTGCACACCGAGTCCGACGACGAGGTCGCCGAGGCCGACGCCGCCGGCGAAGAGGCGTCCGACGACGCCGAGGAAGCCACGGACGCGGCCGACGAGGAAGAGGCCGAGCCGGCCGAGCCCGTCGACGCCGTCACCGCCCTGCGCGAGGAGCTCCGCGGCCTCCCGGGCGAGTGGTACGTCATTCACACGTACGCCGGTTACGAGAAGCGTGTGAAGGCCAACCTGGAGCAGCGCGCCGTCTCGCTGAACGTGGAGGAGTTCATCTATCAGGCCGAGGTGCCTGAGGAGGAAATCGTCCAGATCAAGAACGGCGAGCGCAAGAACGTCCGCCAGAACAAGCTCCCGGGCTACGTCCTGGTGCGCATGGACCTGACGAACGAGTCCTGGGGCGTCGTCCGCAACACCCCCGGTGTCACCGGCTTCGTGGGCAACGCCTACGACCCGTACCCGCTGACCCTGGACGAGATCGTCAAGATGCTCGCGCCGGAGGCCGAGGAGAAGGCCGCCCGTGAGGCCGCCGAGGCCGAGGGCAAGCCGGCTCCGTCCCGCAAGGTCGAGGTCCAGGTGCTGGACTTCGAGGTCGGCGACTCGGTCACCGTCACCGACGGCCCGTTCGCGACGCTGCAGGCGACGATCAACGAGATCAACGCCGACTCGAAGAAGGTCAAGGGCCTCGTCGAGATCTTCGGTCGCGAGACCCCGGTCGAGCTCAGCTTCGACCAGATCCAGAAGAACTAGCGTTTCCCGCTCGCTTCTGGACACATGCCTACCGAGCAGGTCAGACAGGCTGTCGAAGCCGGTCTGACCTGCTTGGTTTTTGGTCGCGCAGCTATACCCGTTATCGTTGTGCGGTATGCCTGCATCCGGATGACCGGATGACGGCGAAAACTCTCACTAGGACCCGGAGAGAGCACATGCCTCCCAAGAAGAAGAAGGTCACGGGGCTTATCAAGCTCCAGATCAACGCCGGTGCGGCCAACCCGGCCCCGCCGGTCGGCCCCGCACTGGGTCAGCACGGCGTCAACATCATGGAGTTCTGCAAGGCCTACAACGCCGCGACCGAGTCGCAGCGTGGCATGGTCGTGCCGGTGGAGATCACGGTCTACGAGGACCGCACCTTCACCTTCATCACCAAGACTCCGCCGGCCGCCAAGCTGATCCTCAAGGCCGCGGGTGTGGACAAGGGCTCCGGCGAGCCGCACAAGACCAAGGTCGCCAAGCTGACGGCTGCCCAGGTCCGCGAGATCGCCACGACGAAGCTCCCCGACCTGAACGCCAATGACCTCGACGCCGCGTCGAAGATCATCGCCGGCACCGCCCGTTCCATGGGCATCACGGTCGAAGGCTGATTCAGCCCCACCCCCTCAGTGGTAGGACCAAGCGCTGGTCCGCACCACGACTCCACACCCTGAAACCACAGGAGTAGAAGTGAAGCGCAGCAAGAACCTCCGCGCTGCGGACGCCAAGATCGACCGGGCGCGCAACTACGCCCCGCTCGAGGCCGTCCGTCTCGCCAAGGACACCGCCTCCACGAAGTTCGACGGCACCGTCGAGGTCGCGTTCTGCCTGGGTGTCGACCCTCGCAAGGCCGACCAGATGGTCCGTGGCACCGTGAACCTCCCGCACGGCACCGGCAAGACCGCCCGGGTCCTGGTCTTCGCGACCGGTGACCGTGCTGCGGCCGCGGAAGCCGCTGGAGCCGACATCGTCGGCGCCGACGAGCTCATCGACGAGGTGGCGAAGGGCCGTCTGGACTTCGACGCCGTCGTCGCGACCCCGGACCTCATGGGCAAGGTCGGCCGCCTCGGCCGCGTGCTCGGTCCGCGTGGTCTGATGCCGAACCCGAAGACCGGCACCGTCACCCCCGACGTCGTGAAGGCTGTCAACGACATCAAGGGCGGCAAGATCGAGTTCCGCGTCGACAAGCACTCGAACCTGCACTTCATCATCGGCAAGACCTCGTTCGACGAGACCAAGCTGGTGGAGAACTACGCAGCGGCGCTGGAGGAGATCCTCCGTCTGAAGCCGTCCGCCGCCAAGGGCCGCTACATCAAGAAGGCCACCCTGGCCACCACGATGGGCCCCGGCATCCCGCTGGACGCCAACCGCACCCGTAACCTCCTCGTCGAGGAGGACCCGGCCGCCGTCTGAGCCTCCGCGCTCGTTCGACCGCTGTGTCACGTGTGACATGGACGGGCCCCGCAACCTTTCGAGGTGCGGGGCCCGTCCTCGTATATACGCAGCGATGGCTGTCGGTGCCCTGCGTTAGCGTGGGTCACCGAGAGTCGAACGAGGGGTGGAAACGTATATGAGGACCAAGACCGTACGACGCGTGGGCCTGTCCGTGGCACTGGCGGCGGCACTGACGTCGGTCGCGGCCTGCGGCGGATCCGACGACGGCAAGACCAAGGGCGAGGACCGAGGCGGCTCGGTGCTGCCGGCGGACCCGGTGGCCGCCCTGCTCGCGGTCCAGAAGAAGACCGGCGGGGCCAACTCGGCGAAGATCGAGGGCACCACCTCCATGGGCACGACCATGTCCATGAAGCAGACCGGGGCCCTGGACTGGTCCGACGGCATCACCGGCTCCATGGAGATCACCTACACCGGCGGCACCATGGCCGACTCCATGAAGCAGCTCGGCGGCGACGGCACGATGCAGGCGCGCTACTTCAAGGACGGGTACGCGGCGGACATGGGCCCCGCGATGGCGAAGCAGACCGGCGGCAAGCGCTGGATCAGCTACTCCTACGACGACCTCGCCGAGCTCGGGGGCGCCTCCGGCGCGGCCATGAAGGACCAGATGCAGAACACCGCTCCCGACCAGGGAGTGAAGTCGCTGCTGGCCTCCGGTGACGTGAAGAAGGTCGGCAAGGAGGACGTACGCGGCGTCAGCACCACGCACTACTCCGGCACGGTCGACGTCGCCGATCTGACCGCGAAGAACTCCAAGCTCGACGCCGCCCAGCTCGACGAGCTGAAGAAGCAGCTCAACGACGCCGGGATCACCACGGAGAAGATCGACATCTGGGTCGACGCCAACGACCTGCTGGTCAAGAAGACCGAGCGCGGCCAGATGAAGACCGGCGAGCTCAATTCGACGGTGTTCTACAGCGACTACGGCACCAAGGTGACGGTCGAGCGGCCCCCGGCCGGCGAGACCATCGGCTTCAAGGAGCTGTTCGAGAAGCAGCAGGGCGCCGCCGGAGGCGCCTCCTAGGTCGGATTTGCCCGGCGCGACCCCGGTCGCGTACTCTTCTGCAGAAGCCAAAGACCGCTGGTCGTTGCTTTGAACCCGCAAGGGGGACGGCAACCGAAGGATCCGTTCAGACGGACGACCTGCGCAGGTGACTGTGGAAAGCTCCCGGACTTCGTTTCGGTCGAGCTACGCCCTGGCGCCTGCGCCGGGGCGTTTCGTCTTTCCGGGGCCTTTTGAGCGGTCCTCATCACCCGGAAGGAGGCCGACGCTCATGGCAAGGCCCGACAAGGCTGCAGCGGTAGCCGAGCTCGCGGACCAGTTCCGCAGCGCGAACGCCGCCGTGCTGACCGAGTACCGGGGTCTCACCGTGGCACAGCTCAAGCAGCTGCGCCGTTCGCTCGGTGAGAACGCCCAGTACGCCGTGGTGAAGAACACGCTGACCAAGATTGCGGCCAACGAGGCCGGGATCGACACGCTGGACGACCTGTTCGCAGGTCCGACGGCGGTTGCCTTCGTCACCGGTGACCCGGTGGAGTCGGCGAAGGGTCTTCGTGACTTCGCCAAGGACAACCCCAACCTCATCATCAAGGGCGGTGTCCTTGACGGTAAGGCGCTGTCCGCCGATGAGATCAAGAAGCTCGCGGACCTCGAGTCCCGCGAGGTTCTGCTCGCCAAGCTGGCCGGCGCCATGAAGGGCAAGCAGACTCAGGCTGCACAGCTCTTCCAGGCTCTGCCGTCGAAGTTCGTCCGCACCGCGGAAGCGCTTCGCGCCAAGAAGGCCGAGCAGGGCGGTGCCGAGTAATTCGGCTCGCGCAATGACCGCCGTTCGCTAGAGCGACGGTCGCAGCGGGCCGAACGTACGCCCGCCTTCATATACACCCGGCACCTGCCGAATTAGTGGAAGGACGCCATCATGGCGAAGCTCAGCCAGGAAGACCTGCTCGCTCAGTTCGAGGAGCTCACCCTCATCGAGCTCTCCGAGTTCGTGAAGGCCTTCGAGGAGAAGTTCGACGTCACCGCCGCCGCGGCCGTCGCCGTTGCCGGCCCCGCGGGCCCGGGCGCCCCGGCCGAGGCCGCTGAGGAGCAGGACGAGTTCGACGTCATCCTCACCGCCGCCGGTGACAAGAAGATCCAGGTCATCAAGGTCGTGCGTGAGCTGACCTCCCTGGGTCTGAAGGAGGCCAAGGACCTCGTGGACGGCGCCCCGAAGCCCGTCGTCGAGAAGGTCGCCAAGGAGGCCGCCGAGAAGGCTGCCGAGTCCCTCAAGGCCGCCGGCGCCTCCGTCGAGGTCAAGTGACCCTGCGAGTCTTCTGACTCGTTCGGACCACCGTGCCTCGCGGCACGGCGTCACATCGCGAAAGGCGATCACCCGTACGGGTGGTCGCCTTTCGGCGTTCCCGTGGCGGGTGCCTTGCCCTTCCCGCGCTGACGAGTATGGTGATCTTCGCCGTGCGCCTCTCGCGGGGGCGCCGACGGTGCCGACGGGCGGCGTACGCGGGTCTCGGGGCCCGGTCCCTGCTGGGGGGCCTTGACGAACCGCACGAGGCGCGCAATTCTCAAGGCGCGTCGTCATATCGATCCGAATCCGAGGCATGGATCGATGGCGAAGAGGGCAGTAAAGAAGAGCGCACCTCGCGCAGGGCTAGACATAGGTGTTGAGAACAGCTGTTGAGAGCAACGTGGGTCTCTGAGAACCCCGACTGGACATCAGTGTGCCGCTTGGCTACACTGACCCTTTGCGCTGCCTGTTAGCTGCCTCCTGCCCGTCACCAGGGGCATACCCACCTTGTGCACCGTGGACCGAAGATCCCTCACCTGGGATATCTGTCCACATGTCCAGTTTGGGACCGGTACGCGCGTAGTGAGTCCGAGCCCTCGGAAGGACCCCCTCTTGGCCGCCTCGCGCAACGCCTCGACCGCGAATACGAACAACGGCGCCAGCACCGCCCCGCTGCGCATCTCTTTTGCAAAGATCAAGGAGCCCCTCGAGGTTCCGAACCTCCTCGCGCTGCAGACCGAGAGCTTTGACTGGCTCCTCGGCAATGCCGCCTGGAAGGCTCGCGTCGAGGCTGCTCTGGACAGTGGACAAGACGTCCCCACCAAGTCCGGCCTGGAGGAGATCTTCGAGGAGATCTCACCGATCGAGGACTTCTCCGGGTCGATGTCGCTTACGTTCCGCGACCACCGCTTCGAGCCCCCCAAGAACTCGATCGACGAGTGCAAGGAGCGCGACTTCACGTTCGCGGCCCCGCTCTTCGTCACGGCCGAGTTCACCAACAACGAGACCGGCGAGATCAAGTCCCAGACGGTCTTCATGGGCGACTTCCCGCTCATGACCAACAAGGGCACCTTCGTCATCAACGGCACCGAGCGTGTCGTGGTGTCGCAGCTGGTCCGCTCGCCGGGTGTCTACTTCGACTCGTCGATCGACAAGACGTCCGACAAGGACATCTTCTCCGCCAAGATCATCCCGTCCCGGGGTGCCTGGCTGGAGATGGAGATCGACAAGCGCGACATGGTCGGTGTCCGCATCGACCGCAAGCGCAAGCAGTCCGTCACCGTCCTCCTGAAGGCTCTCGGCTGGAGCACCGAGCAGATCCTCGAGGAGTTCGGTGAGTACGAGTCCATGCGCGCCACCCTGGAGAAGGACCACACCCAGGGCCAGGACGACGCACTGCTCGACATCTACCGCAAGCTGCGCCCGGGCGAGCCGCCCACGCGCGAGGCCGCTCAGACGCTGCTCGAGAACCTCTACTTCAACCCGAAGCGCTACGACCTCGCGAAGGTCGGCCGCTACAAGGTGAACAAGAAGCTCGGCGCCGACGAGCCGCTGGACGCCGGCGTGCTCACCACCGACGACGTCATCGCGACCATCAAGTACCTGGTCAAGCTGCACGCCGGTGAGACCGAGACGACCGGTGAGTCGGGCCGGGAGATCGTCGTCGAGACCGACGACATCGACCACTTCGGCAACCGTCGTCTGCGCAACGTCGGCGAGCTCATCCAGAACCAGGTCCGTACGGGTCTGGCCCGGATGGAGCGCGTCGTGCGTGAGCGCATGACCACGCAGGACGTCGAGGCGATCACGCCGCAGACCCTGATCAACATCCGGCCGGTCGTCGCCTCCATCAAGGAGTTCTTCGGCACCAGCCAGCTGTCGCAGTTCATGGACCAGAACAACCCGCTGTCGGGTCTCACCCACAAGCGCCGTCTGTCGGCTCTTGGCCCGGGTGGTCTCTCCCGCGAGCGGGCCGGCTTCGAGGTCCGTGACGTGCACCCGTCCCACTACGGACGCATGTGCCCGATCGAGACCCCTGAAGGCCCGAACATCGGTCTGATCGGTTCGCTCGCCTCGTACGGCCGCGTCAACGCGTTCGGCTTCATCGAGACGCCGTACCGCAAGGTCGTCGACGGCCAGGTCACGGACGACGTCGACTACATCACGGCCGACGAGGAAGACCGTTACGTCATCGCCCAGGCGAACGCGACGCTCTCCGACGAGCTGCGCTTCACCGAGCCCCGCGTCCTGGTCCGCCGTCGTGGCGGAGAGGTCGACTACGTGCCCGGCACCGAAGTCGACTACATGGACGTCTCGCCGCGCCAGATGGTGTCCGTCGCCACCGCGATGATCCCCTTCCTGGAGCACGACGACGCCAACCGTGCCCTCATGGGCGCGAACATGATGCGTCAGGCGGTGCCGCTGATTAAGTCGGAGGCCCCGCTCGTCGGCACCGGCATGGAGTACCGCTGCGCCACCGACGCCGGCGACGTGCTGAAGGCCGAGAAGGACGGTGTGGTCCAGGAGGTCTCCGCGGACTACATCACCGTGACCAACGACGACGGTACGTACACCACGTACCGGATCGCGAAGTTCATGCGCTCCAACCAGGGCACCTCGGTCAACCAGAAGGTCGTCGTCTCCGAAGGCGACCGGGTCATCGAGGGCCAGGTGCTCGCCGACGGTCCGGCCACCGAGAACGGTGAGATGGCGCTCGGCAAGAACCTGCTCGTGGCGTTCATGCCGTGGGAGGGTCACAACTACGAGGACGCGATCATCCTGTCGCAGCGCCTCGTGCAGGACGACGTCCTCTCCTCGATCCACATCGAGGAGCACGAGGTCGACGCCCGTGACACCAAGCTCGGCCCGGAGGAGATCACCCGGGACATCCCGAACGTCTCCGAGGAGGTCCTCGCCGACCTCGACGAGCGCGGCATCATCCGTATCGGTGCCGAGGTCGTCGCCGGCGACATCCTCGTCGGCAAGGTCACGCCCAAGGGCGAGACCGAGCTGACCCCCGAGGAGCGCCTGCTCCGCGCGATCTTCGGTGAGAAGGCGCGCGAGGTGCGCGACACCTCACTGAAGGTGCCGCACGGTGAGATCGGCAAGGTCATCGGCGTCCGCGTCTTCGACCGCGAAGAGGGCGACGAGCTGCCGCCGGGCGTGAACCAGCTGGTCCGCGTCTACGTCGCGCAGAAGCGCAAGATCACCGATGGTGACAAGCTCGCCGGCCGTCACGGCAACAAGGGCGTCATCTCGAAGATCCTGCCGATCGAGGACATGCCGTTCCTGGAGGACGGCACCCCGGTCGACATCATCCTCAACCCGCTGGGTGTCCCGTCCCGAATGAACCCGGGACAGGTCCTGGAGATCCACCTCGGCTGGCTCGCCAGCCGCGGCTGGGACGTCTCCGGCCTCGGTGACGAGTGGGCCAAGCGCCTGCAGGCCATCGGCGCCGACCAGGTCGCCCCCGGCACCAACGTCGCCACGCCCGTCTTCGACGGTGCGCGCGAGGACGAGATCTCCGGTCTCTTCGAGGCCACGATCCCCAACCGCGACGGCGACCGGCTGGTGCAGCCCTCCGGCAAGGCCCAGCTCTTCGACGGCCGCTCCGGCGAGCCGTTCCCGGAGCCGGTCTCGGTCGGGTTCATGTACATCCTCAAGCTCCACCACCTCGTCGACGACAAGCTCCACGCTCGTTCGACGGGTCCGTACTCCATGATCACCCAGCAGCCGCTGGGTGGTAAGGCCCAGTTCGGTGGACAGCGCTTCGGTGAAATGGAGGTGTGGGCCCTTGAAGCTTATGGCGCCGCATACGCCCTCCAGGAGCTGCTGACGATCAAGTCCGACGACGTGACCGGCCGCGTGAAGGTCTACGAGGCCATCGTCAAGGGCGAGAACATCCCCGAGCCCGGCATTCCCGAGTCCTTCAAGGTGCTCATCAAGGAAATGCAGTCGCTCTGCCTCAACGTGGAGGTGCTGTCCTCGGACGGCATGTCCATCGAGATGCGCGACACGGACGAGGACGTCTTCCGTGCGGCGGAGGAGCTCGGTATCGACCTGTCCCGGCGCGAGCCGAGCAGCGTCGAAGAGGTCTGACGGGTTGGCCGGCCGGATCTCCGTGATCCGGCCGGCTCTCCCCGGACCCGTTCAGACCATTGCTGAAGTGCCCCGATTTCTCGCGTGAAGCGAGGGGGCTCGAACCCCCGAAAGAGGGATTGACGACAAGTGCTCGACGTCAACTTCTTCGACGAGCTGCGGATCGGCCTTGCCACCGCGGACGACATCCGGACCTGGTCCCACGGCGAAGTGAAGAAGCCGGAGACCATCAACTACCGCACGCTCAAGCCCGAAAAGGACGGACTCTTCTGCGAGAAGATCTTCGGTCCGACCCGGGACTGGGAGTGCTACTGCGGCAAGTACAAGCGTGTCCGCTTCAAGGGCATCATCTGTGAGCGCTGTGGCGTCGAGGTCACGCGCGCCAAGGTGCGCCGTGAGCGCATGGGCCACATCGAGCTTGCCGCTCCCGTCACCCACATCTGGTACTTCAAGGGCGTCCCGTCGCGCCTGGGCTACCTGCTGGACCTCGCGCCGAAGGACCTCGAGAAGGTCATCTACTTCGCCGCGTACATGATCACGTTCGTCGACGAGGAGCGCCGCACCCGCGACCTCCCGTCGCTGGAGGCGCACGTCTCCGTCGAGCGCCAGCAGGTCGAGAACCGTCGCGACTCGGACCTCGAGAACCGCGCCAAGAAGCTCGAGACCGACCTGGCCGAGCTCGAGGCCGAGGGCGCCAAGGCCGACGTACGCCGCAAGGTGCGCGAAGGTGCCGAGCGCGAGATGAAGCAGCTGCGCGACCGTGCGCAGCGCGAGATCGACCGTCTCGACGAGGTGTGGAGCCGCTTCAAGAACCTCAAGGTCCAGGACCTCGAGGGCGACGAGCTGCTCTACCGCGAGCTGCGTGACCGCTTCGGCACGTACTTCGACGGCTGCATGGGCGCCGCCGCACTGCAGAAGCGGCTGGAGTCCTTCGACCTCGACGAGGAGGCCGAGCGCCTCCGCGAGATCATCCGTACCGGCAAGGGCCAGAAGAAGACCCGTGCGCTCAAGCGCCTCAAGGTCGTCTCCGCGTTCCTGCAGACCAGCAACAAGCCCAAGGGCATGGTGCTCGACTGCGTGCCGGTCATCCCGCCGGACCTGCGTCCGATGGTGCAGCTGGACGGTGGCCGCTTCGCGACCTCCGACCTGAACGACCTGTACCGCCGTGTGATCAACCGCAACAACCGCCTCAAGCGTCTCCTTGACCTCGGTGCCCCCGAGATCATCGTGAACAACGAGAAGCGGATGCTGCAGGAGGCCGTCGACGCGCTGTTCGACAACGGCCGCCGCGGTCGCCCGGTCACCGGTCCCGGCAACCGCCCGCTCAAGTCCCTCAGCGACATGCTGAAGGGCAAGCAGGGCCGATTCCGTCAGAACCTTCTCGGTAAGCGTGTGGACTACTCCGCGCGTTCCGTGATCGTCGTCGGCCCGCAGCTCAAGCTGCACCAGTGCGGTCTGCCGAAGGCCATGGCGCTGGAGCTCTTCAAGCCGTTCGTGATGAAGCGCCTGGTGGACCTGAACCACGCGCAGAACATCAAGTCGGCCAAGCGTATGGTCGAGCGCGGCCGCACGGTCGTGTACGACGTCCTGGAAGAGGTCATCGCCGAGCACCCGGTTCTCCTGAACCGTGCGCCGACGCTGCACCGCCTCGGCATCCAGGCCTTCGAGCCGCAGCTGGTCGAGGGCAAGGCCATCCAGATCCACCCGCTCGTCTGCACCGCGTTCAACGCGGACTTCGACGGTGACCAGATGGCCGTGCACCTGCCGCTGTCCGCGGAGGCGCAGGCCGAGGCCCGCATCCTGATGCTGTCCTCCAACAACATCCTGAAGCCGGCCGACGGCCGTCCGGTCACCATGCCGACCCAGGACATGGTGCTGGGTCTGTTCTTCCTGACCACCGACGGTGAACTCCGTGACACCAAGGGCGAGGGCCGCGCGTTCGGCTCCACGGCCGAGGCGATCATGGCGTTCGACGCCGGCGAGCTGGCGCTCCAGTCGTCCGTCGACATCCGCTTCCCGGTGGGCACCATCCCGCCGCGCGGCTGGGTGCCGCCGGTCGCCGAGGAGGGCGAGCCCGAGTACCAGCCGGGTGACACCTTCCGGCTGCGCACCAGCCTGGGCCGCGCGCTCTTCAACGAGCTGCTGCCCGAGGACTACCCGTTCGTCGACTACTCGGTCGGCAAGAAGCAGCTCTCCGAGATCGTCAACGACCTCGCCGAGCGCTACCCCAAGGTCATCGTGGCGGCGACGCTCGACAACCTGAAGGCGGCGGGCTTCCACTGGGCGACCCGTTCCGGCGTCACCGTGGCCATCTCCGACGTCGTCGTGCCCGAGGCCAAGAAGGCCATCGTCAAGGGCTACGAGGACCAGGACGAGAAGGTCCAGAAGCAGTACGAGCGCGGTCTGATCACCAAGGACGAGCGCACGCAGGAGCTCATCAACATCTGGACCAAGGCGACCAACGAGGTTGCCGAGGCGATGAACGAGAACTTCCCCAAGACGAACCCCATCTTCATGATGGTTGACTCGGGTGCCCGAGGAAACATGATGCAGATGCGTCAGATCGCCGGTATGCGTGGTCTGGTGTCCAACGCCAAGAACGAGACGATCCCGCGTCCCATCAAGGCGTCCTTCCGTGAGGGCCTCACCGTTCTGGAGTACTTCATCTCCACGCACGGTGCCCGTAAGGGTCTGGCGGACACCGCCCTGCGTACCGCCGACTCGGGTTACCTGACCCGTCGTCTGGTGGACGTCTCGCAGGACGTGATCATTCGCGAGGAGGACTGCGGCACCGACCGCGGCCTCAAGCTGAAGATCGCGGTCAAGGGCGCCGACGGCGTGCTCCGCAAGACGGAGGATGTCGAGACCTCGGTCTACGCCCGCATGCTCGCCGAGGACGTCGTCGTCGACGGCAAGGTCATCGCCCCTGCCAACGTCGACCTCGGTGATGTCCTGATCGACGCCCTGGTGGGCGCCGGCGTCGAGGAGGTCAAGACCCGCTCGGTCCTGACCTGTGAGTCCGCGGTCGGCACCTGTGCCTTCTGCTACGGACGCTCGCTCGCCACCGGCAAGCTGGTCGACATCGGTGAGGCGGTCGGCATCATCGCCGCCCAGTCCATCGGTGAGCCCGGTACCCAGCTGACGATGCGTACCTTCCACACCGGTGGTGTGGCCGGTGACGACATCACCCAGGGTCTGCCCCGAGTCGTCGAGCTCTTCGAAGCCCGTACGCCCAAGGGTGTCGCCCCGATCTCGGAGTCCGCGGGCCGGGTCCGGATCGAGGAGACCGAGAAGACCAAGAAGCTCGTGGTCACGCCGGACGACGGCAGCGACGAGATCCCCTTCCCGATCTCCAAGCGTGCCCGTCTGCTGGTGGGCGAGGGCGACCACGTCGAGGTGGGCCAGAAGCTCACCGTGGGTGCCACCAACCCGCACGACGTGCTGCGGATCCTCGGTCAGCGCGCGGTCCAGGTCCACCTGGTCGGCGAGGTCCAGAAGGTCTACAACTCGCAGGGTGTGTCGATCCACGACAAGCACATCGAGATCATCATCCGGCAGATGCTCCGCCGCGTGACGATCATCGAGTCCGGCGACGCGGAACTGCTGCCGGGCGAGCTCGTCGAGCGCTCGAAGTTCGAGACCGAGAACCGTCGTGTGGTCACCGAGGGCGGTCACCCCGCCTCCGGCCGTCCGCAGCTGATGGGTATCACCAAGGCCTCGCTGGCGACGGAGTCGTGGCTGTCCGCGGCTTCCTTCCAGGAGACGACCAGGGTCCTGACGGACGCGGCGATCAACGCCAAGTCCGACTCCCTGATCGGCCTCAAGGAGAACGTCATCATCGGTAAGCTCATCCCGGCCGGTACGGGCCTGTCCCGCTACCGCAACATCCGGGTCGAGCCGACCGAGGAGGCCAAGGCCGCGATGTACTCGGCCGTCGGCTACGACGACATCGACTACTCGCCGTTCGGCACCGGCTCCGGCCAGGCCGTTCCGCTGGAGGACTACGACTACGGTCCGTACAACCAGTAGGCGAGTCGCCTGATCCGACCGGAGGGCGGTCATCCCGTGTGCACGGGGTGGCCGCCCTCCGGCGTGCCCCAGGCCGGTCCCGGCTGTCGGTCAGTGCTGGGAAGCCAAGAAAGGGCGAAGGCGGTGCAAGCGGGTCGCGTAGTCCGGGTGGGAGGCCAAGAGCGGTGAGCTGAGCTCCGAACGGGCACCGCTCTCTGTGGACATCGCTGCTCCCTGGATCCGTGATGACGGCGGTCCGGCTTTCTCCATGGCGAGCAGCACCTCCACCAGCACAGGTGCGAAGCCGAGCGACGCCGCGTGCAGGTCAGCACGCAGTTCGGCGCGCCTGCTCAGTGCCGCCGCCGCATAGGGAGAAACGAGCAGCGCGAGCGGCACTCCGCCCAACAGCATGGCGGCAGGGCCCAGCAGCATGATGCTGAAGCCGGCCAGCAGGGCTGCGGTGACGAGCCATGACGCACGCAGCGCCGCGCTGGTGGTGCTGACGAGCACTGTGCGTCCGGCCCGGAACGCCGCGCGGCCGGGCAGGCCGTACCAGCGGCCCGCCAGTGTGGACCAGCTGTGTCCGGCTGTGTGGTGGCCCAGTTCGTGGGCCAGTACGGCAGCGAGTTGGGCACTCGAAAGGTTCTCCAAGGCGAAGCGGGTGACGCCGACTATGTGGCCGGCTGCTGCGTACGCGTTGAGATTGTCCGTGTTCTCGATCCACAGGCCATAGCGATTGCCTTCGATCCCCGCGCGTCCGGTCACCTCGTGCCAGACCGGCTCGAGCCTGGCGCGCTCATGGGGGAGCGGATACCGGAACCCCAGTACATAACGGGCGTACAGGTCTTCTGTGGGTCGGTGGAAGACCAGCAGGCCCGCTGCCAGCCACACCAGGGCAGGGAGCCAGAAGGGCATTCCCCAGGCGAGTTCCAGCAGCCGACCGGCGGCAAGGACCGTCCCGAGACTGAACACGAACCCGGGCAGGTACAGCACCAGCCGACCCAGGGTGGCGGCATCCGCTCGGCGCTGGTGGGCGGCGATGTGCAGTCGGTTGCCAGGGGCGTGGAGATATTCGAGGTCGTCCTCCGTGAGGGGCGCGTCGGTCGTCCGGTCTCCGTGGTGAGGGTGTGCACGTTCGTCTGGGGGCTGTGTCATGTCCGTCCTCGGTGATGTCGGTAGCTCAGCCGATGACCACGGATGCGGGGAGCAACAGGGCACCGATACAGAAGGCGACCAGCCCGGCGCGTATCCACTGGTGCTTGCGCGTGACGATCCGGCTTGTCTCCGTCAGTGCTGACAGCAGCGAGGCCATGGGCAGCTGTTCCGTCTCGGCCAGTGCCTGTGGGAGCTTGTTCTGCCTTACCGCACGTCGAATGTCCCCGAAGTAGGTGAGCGGGTCACCGGGAGCCCAGTCGCTGACGCGGTAGCGCGGGGCGACAGCCAGCAGAAGGAACAGCAGGGCCAGGGCCAGGACGGTGATTCCTGCCCACCACACGATGGCACCAGGTGCCGACAGATGGCTCGACGGCCAGTCTCTGCTGACCAGAACACCGCAGACGACGCCGGAGCTCAGGCCGAGCGCAGCGACGACTACGGCCGCCTTGCTGTCGGCACGAGCGATCTCGGCACGCAGATCGACCAGAAGGCGAGCGGCGGTCCTGGCACCGAGGGCCGTGGCCGGAGCAGGTGTGTCCGGGGCTGATGAGGCCGGGCCGGTCATCGGAGGTCCTTGTGTCCGGGGCCATCGTTCCGGGATACGTCGGATGCCGGGGTGGGCCGCCGGCGGGGTTCGGGGAGGAGCGTGCCGCGCGAACCCGAGGCCGCTGAGGTGCCTGCGTCTGACTCGTACGCATCGGGGGTGTACGGATCGGAGCCGGGCGGCGAGGTCTCCACCTGCCCGGAGAGCTCTTCGTCCGGCCCGAAAGCTGGGTCTGCCGCGGTCTCGGGGTCGCCGGGGGGCCATGCGGTCACGGGCAACCGGGGGACCGGTGCCCCACGGCCCGTTTCGTCGGCGGGCAGCTGTTGGTTCAGGATGTCGTGCATGGCGCGCAGCGCGAGCTTCTTGGGGGCTGCCAGCTCGTATCCCTCGGCGTTGTCCCCGTCGAGCAGCTGAGCGACCATGTCGGCCTTGGCCCGGATCATGCTCGCCTGGTCCTGGCGTAGGCTCTGGACGACCAGCCGGGAGTCCTCCGGATGCTCAGCGAGGTGCAGAGCCCAGGCGCGGACACCGCCCTGCTCCAACTGGGCCTGGTAGAAGTCGATCTTTGCGAGTTCGGCCTCCCTCAGTTCCGACCGCCACTTCTGTTGCTGAAGAAGCAGTTCCTGTTGCCGTTCCCCGTACACCAGCGCCCGGTCGGTCTGCACCGCGTCCCGCCGTCGTGCACGCAGGTCCGCCTCGACGTCGTAGGCCATGGCCTGCTGCTCGGCGTGGATGCGTTCTGTGGCCGTGTGGTCGATCGCCTGCATACGCTTTTGATGGTCGACGTTGTCCCGGTCCCGGTGCAGTCTCATAGTCCACCCGACGAGGAGACCCGCGTCTGAGCCGAGAGGGCCTCGGGCGTGCACCGCCCGCAGGACCTCCGCCTCGGCCTCGGCGCTCTTGGCGACGGCGAAGCGACGTGTGACCGAGCGCGCGGCCTGCTCCAGTTCACCCAGCAACAGGCGTGGGACGTCACGGTGTCCGGAGGCAACGAACACTGCGGGGTCGCCCACCTGCCAGGTCACCTCCACGGCGCACTCGAACTCAAGGGCGTCGTTGTCGCTCGGGAGAGCCAGTTCCAGGTGGACGGGATGAATGCCCATGTCCACTTCGTACACAGCGGTGTAGCGCTTGCCGATGATCTCCGTGCGCGCCGGCCGGAGGGGCGGCAGCGACGTGACGTACGCGCCGGACGGCGTCGAGAACACCAGGGCGTGGTCGATGCGGGTGAGCCTTCGGGGGACGAAGCCGAACCGGGAAATCTGGCGCACGGTCAGCACCGGATCCTTCAGCTGCGTGTGACGGCCGGCGGGTTGTTCCCACTCGGGAGGGCGGTGAAATCGGGTCATGCCGATGGGTCTCCTGTGCTCGTGGGGAGGGTCAAAGGAGTGGCAGTGCGCCGAGCAGACGGTGTGCCACAGGTGGCGGTATGCCCTCGTCGCCCGTGACTGTGTGCAGCAGATGACTGATGCGCTGCTGATCGGCCTCGCTCGTCACGAGAACGGACAGCAAGCGAGCGAGAGCCCGTTCGGCTTCGGGGTCGTCTTCGGCGGACAGGACCCACCGGCGCAGCACGTCAAGTACGCGGCGACGGTTGACGCGGTCGTTCAACGCGGTTCGCAGGAGAACGGGGATACCCGCCGAGGCCGGAGCCCGGGCAGCAAGAGATGTCGCGTACCAGTCCAGGACGAGCGGTCGGTCCGGTGAGGCATCGCGGTCTGTTCGTCCGCAGGCATTGAGAAACCCGTTGAGGGCCAGGGCACGGACCTTCTGGTCGTGGTCGAGAGTCCTGAGCAGTTCGCCGAGTACCTGATCGCCGACCTGGGAGAGCAACAGAAGCTCCACCGACTCGGCCAGCACCTCGGACAGCTTTTCGTCGTTCCCCTCGGCCAGTCCGTCCGGATCCGGGGCTTCGTCGATTTCTTCCCGGCGCGCCGCGGTACGCAGCGCCGCCATGGTCTCCATCGGACGTTCGGGACCGATCAATCCATGCGTGCGGATCGCCACCCAGCGCAGATGGGGGACATTGCTGTCGCACCAGGCATCGAGAATGCGTGGCACGTTCGGCGTGCCGACGTGATGGGCGAGGGTCAGCGCATGCACTGCCACCGTCCGAGGGCCGAAGAGCGGGGACGCGGCCCAGGGTTCGATGACTAGGGCCATGGCGGAGGGGAGATCGGTATGGGCGAGGACAGCCGCGGTGGAGGAGGCGCGGGTGCGGACCAGCGGTCTGCCGTCCTTCGCCAGGTCCTGGAGCCACTGCACCAGCGCCGGCCGTGCCGATGGATGCCCGGTCCACACCTCTCGCAGGAGAACGAGCGAGGTCCGGTCGTCCAGGTAGGCCGCTTTCACTTGCTGCACGGGGCCCCATTCGGTGCGCTCCGCGGCCTCGTAGCGATGAGCCCGTGCCAGCTCGAGGCGCTTGCCGATGTGTGTGCCGAACACCGGCACAGCGGCCGGCCGTTGGGAGTCCGCAGTCCGCTGCAGGCGTGCGTACAGACGGTCGCTCACTTCCGCCGTCAGCGCGTACGGTCCGTCGTCGAACGCGGCCAATGCGATGAGGAAGGCCTTCTCCCGCAGGTGCAGAACCGTGTCGTCCTCCTCGAACCACTCACGGACCTGGCCTTCGAGAGCCGCCAGTGAGAAGTTCTCGACCTGCCGCTCATCGGTGTCGCCGGCCGCGTACCCCAATAGGGTCGAGGCGAACTCGGAGGTCTCGCGCGGTTGGTGAGTGCGCGCGAGGAACTCCGTGACCACCGGCAGCGCCAGCAAGGACGCGACGGCATCGGGGTCGAGCCGCGCCCGCAAGTGTGCGGAGAGGACGTCCACTGATGGTGGCGGCTGCCACGCGTCGGTCTTCACATCCTCGAGATGGGCGCGCGGCCCGACAGTGATGACCAGATACGCGTCCCGCTGGGTGAGCCGGTCACGCAGTGCCAGCAGATCCACTTCCCGTAACGGCTTGTTCCGGTCGGTCTCCAGGTCACAGAGAAGGTGGCCTCGTGCCCCGGTCTGCTCCTCGCCGTCCGGAACGAGTGAACTCGGTGCGGTGTCGCGGGCGACGGAGTGCACCGGTGAGAGGCCCAGGCGATGCAGCAGCATGAGCGCGGCGGTCCGCCGTCCGGAGGAATGGGGACCACTGAGCACGAGCACGCGTTCTTTGCGCAGTCGGTCGACGAGTTCGGCGAACGGGGGGCCCGGGTCGGCAAAACACTCCGCCACCTGTGTCAGTGTGACGGCGCGGATTTCGCCCGAGGAGGGCCCTGTGGACAGGCCGCCGAACCCGTAGTGGATATGGGTGGTCGCTCCCAGATGGACGTCGCCGTGGAACGAGCCGCCGCCGATGCCGTGGTTGACGCCGCCCAGGACACCGCCGGCAAGGTGGGTCCCTTCGCCGAACGCCATGGTGCGCGGCGTGTGGTCCACCAGGTCCCACCGTGCCGCCCAGGCCTCCTGCGGCCGGTCCATCACCTTGGCGCCCGCTGCATCGTCCGGATGACCGGTCGGTTCGGCGTCCTCGGGCCGCTCGCCCTCCTCCGGCTGTCCCGCCTCGTTCTCGCTGCTCACCCTCGGTCTCCGAGTTCGCCCCCGAGGTGGACATCGCCGTGGAAGATGCCCCCACCGATGCCTCGGTTCTCGCTGCCGAAGACGCCGCCGTTCACCGTGGCACCGCCGAAGTCGAAGGCGGCCGGAGGCGCTGCGGACGCGGGCCGTTCGCGTGTGGGGTGCGTGGCGCCGGACCGGGCACTCCGGCTCTGATCGCCGGCCTCCTTCCGGGGAAGGGGAACCTGGCTGTGCAGCCAGGCCGGCAGCGGTCCGTTCTTGCTGTCCACGGTGACGGCATGGAACTCGTCGGCCGGCACACCGGGGTGGTTGTGACGTACGACGCCCTGGTAAACGGATTCCGACACGCACAGGGCGAAGTCCCCCCGCTCGTCTCGCAGCGCATGACGCAGTGCGTCGGCGTCGAGCAGGCGGCAGGCGTGGTTGAGGTCGGACCCCACCCAGCCGCCTTCGCCGTCGACAGCGACGTAGCCGGACGCGACGACTCCGCGCAGCCTCATCTGGGCGGAGCTGGACGCCCGGCGGTTGATCGCACGCAACTCCGCCGGAACGAAACTGAGGAGGGTGCGCAGGAGCGTGGTCGACGAGGCGTTGGAGTCGATCAGTTCCATCACACTGTCGCCCCGGTCCGCACGGCGCCGCAGCGTCATCTCGATGCCGGCGGCCAGCAGCGCACGATCGGTGAGATCGAACAGCATGCGACGCAGATAGGCCTGTTCGACATCGTCGCGATGACTGAACTTCTCGATGTCGAGAAGGAGGATAGTGCTGTTCACGGGGTCGGACATGGGTGGGCTGCCTCTCGCCGGGGACGGGTACGGCAAGAGCGTGCCGTCGGCGAGTCTGTGGCGGTGAGTGCAGATGACGCAGTCGGACTGTGACTGCGTGCACAGACGTCAGGGCGTGGGTGTGCTTCGGGGCCGTTCGACGGGTACGGGATGTGCGGCGCGCGCCATCAAGCGCAGAGCGCTCGGACGCACCACTACCAGGGCCCTGCGACCGGTGACGACGATGCCCCTGGTCCTCAGGTCCTTCAGCAGCCGCTGCACCATTTCCCGCGAGGCTCCGACCGCACCTGCCAGCTCCTGCTTGCTGAGGGGTACGGCGATCTCGATGCCTTCGTCGGTCCGGCGTCCGTGAGAGCGAACGAGGTCGAGGAGCAGGACCGCGAACCGCTCCCGGACACTCATGGAGGCGAACTCCAGCCGGCGCCGGTCGGCGGCGCGGTTCCGGTCGGCCGTCAGCCCCAGCAGCTTGAGCGAGACGGTGGGGGAGTGACTGACGAACTCTCGGAACCGCTCGTGCGTGATGGCGACGGCCCGCACCGGAGCCAGAGCGGTCACCGTCGCCGAGCGCGGGCGACCGGTCAACGCTGCCGACTCACCGACTATGTCGCCAGGACCCCGCAGGGCGAGCAGGGCCTCGTAGCCGTTCTCCGACGCGGCGATGACCTTGGTCCAACCGCGCAGGATGAGCAGGACGTGGGACGACGGCTCATACTGTTGCAGGAGAGGCGCGCGAGGAGCGAAGGAGAGTTCCCTGCCCAGCGCGAGCAATGCTTCCCGGTCCTCGCGCTCGAGTCGTGCGAGAAAGGGAACGCGGTCGTCGAGCCCGTCGTCGCCGGGCAGGGCCGCACCAGCCGTCATGGAGTCCCCCGTCCTTCGGCGCGCGGTTCAATGTACTGACGCCGCTGAGGGTGCGGCAGGCGCGTGGCGGGGTTTCGGCCACCCACCGTGCGCGAACGGTTACGGTAAGCCGCAGGTGGTGTGCCTGTGGCGGGGTCCCTGGCCTGGACAGCATTTGTTTTGACCGGAGTCCGTGAGGTAGGTACGCTCAGACCTTGTGCCTGGGGTGTGCCTGGGCTCGTGTGCGTGTCCTCAACCGCACGGCGAGTTCGTCTTTGGCCACCGTGATCTGCGCTTCCACTGCTCCAGGGCAGTGGCCCGCAGCATTCGACACACCCGACCGCGTGGGTCGGCGATG
Source organism: Streptomyces sp. ITFR-16 (assembly GCF_031844705.1). NCBI lineage: Bacteria > Bacillati > Actinomycetota > Actinomycetes > Kitasatosporales > Streptomycetaceae > Streptomyces > Streptomyces sp. ITFR-16. Next base: position 3,259,914 of record NZ_CP134609.1, on the reverse strand, counting down.
TTCCAGGTTAGTTTCACCGACGGCACACAGAAACCGGAGAAGTAGTGCCTACGATTCAGCAGCTGGTCCGGAAGGGCCGGCAGGACAAGGTCGAGAAGAACAAGACGCCCGCGCTCGAGGGTTCGCCCCAGCGCCGCGGCGTCTGCACGCGTGTGTTCACGACCACCCCGAAGAAGCCGAACTCCGCGCTCCGGAAGGTCGCACGTGTGCGTCTGACCTCCGGCATCGAGGTCACGGCCTACATCCCGGGTGAGGGACACAACCTGCAGGAGCACTCCATCGTGCTCGTGCGTGGTGGCCGTGTGAAGGACCTGCCGGGTGTTCGTTACAAGATCATCCGCGGCTCCCTTGACACCCAGGGTGTCAAGAACCGCAAGCAGGCCCGCAGCCGCTACGGCGCCAAGAAGGAGAAGTAAGAATGCCTCGTAAGGGCCCCGCCCCGAAGCGCCCGGTCATCATTGACCCGGTCTATGGTTCTCCTCTTGTCACCTCGCTGATCAACAAGATCCTGCTCAACGGCAAGCGTTCCACCGCCGAGCGGATCGTGTACGGCGCCATGGAAGGCCTCCGCGAGAAGACCGGCGCTGACCCGGTCATCACGCTGAAGCGCGCGCTTGAGAACGTCAAGCCCTCGCTCGAGGTCAAGTCCCGCCGTGTCGGTGGCGCCACCTACCAGGTGCCGATCGAGGTCAAGCCCGGTCGCGCCGCCACCCTCGCGCTGCGCTGGGTCGTCGGCTACTCCCGCGCCCGTCGCGAGAAGACGATGACCGAGCGGCTCATGAACGAGCTGCTCGACGCCTCCAACGGTCTTGGCGCTGCCGTCAAGAAGCGCGAGGACACCCACAAGATGGCCGAGTCCAACAAGGCCTTCGCGCACTACCGCTGGTAGTCGCTTACCCCATCGAGACCGAGAGAAGATTGAGCCTTATGGCCACCACTTCGCTTGACCTGGCCAAGGTCCGCAACATTGGGATCATGGCCCACATCGACGCGGGCAAGACGACCACCACTGAGCGGATCCTGTTCTACACCGGTGTTTCGTACAAGATCGGTGAAGTCCACGACGGCGCTGCCACGATGGACTGGATGGAGCAGGAGCAGGAGCGCGGCATCACGATCACGTCCGCCGCGACGACCTGTCACTGGCCGCTCAATGATGTTGACCACACCATCAACATCATCGACACCCCGGGTCACGTCGACTTCACCGTCGAGGTGGAGCGTTCGCTCCGCGTCCTCGACGGCGCCGTCACCGTGTTCGACGGTGTGGCCGGCGTCGAGCCGCAGTCCGAGACCGTGTGGCGTCAGGCGGACCGCTACGGCGTTCCGCGTATCTGCTTCGTCAACAAGCTCGACCGCACCGGTGCCGAGTTCCACCGCTGTGTCGACATGATCGTCGACCGCCTTGGCGCGGTCCCGCTCGTCATGCAGCTCCCCATCGGCGCCGAGGCCGACTTCAAGGGCGTCGTCGACCTCGTGTCGATGAAGGCCTTCGTCTGGCCCGAAGAGGCCGTCAAGGGCGAGATGTACGACACCGTCGAGATCCCGGACACGCACAAGGAGGCCGCCGAGGAATGGCGCGGCAAGCTCCTTGAGGCCGTGGCCGAGAACGACGACGCCATGATGGAGCTGTACCTGGAGGGCAACGAGCCCACCGAGGACCAGCTGCACGAGGCGATCCGTCGCATCACCCTCGCGTCGAAGGGCAGCGCCGACTCCGTCACGGTCACCCCGGTGTTCTGTGGCACCGCGTTCAAGAACAAGGGCGTCCAGCCCCTGCTCGACGCGGTCGTGCGCTACCTGCCTTCCCCCCTGGACGTCGAGGCCATCGAAGGCCACGACGTCAAGGACCCCGAGGTCGTCATCAAGCGCAAGCCCTCGGACGACGAGCCGTTCTCCGGCCTGGCGTTCAAGATCGCGAGCGACCCGCACCTCGGCAAGCTCACCTTCGTCCGGATCTACTCCGGTCGCCTCGAGGCCGGCACCGCGGTGCTGAACTCGGTCAAGGGCAAGAAGGAGCGCATCGGCAAGATCTACCGCATGCACGCGAACAAGCGTGAGGAGATCGCGTCGGTGGGCGCCGGCGACATCATCGCCGTCATGGGCCTGAAGCAGACCACCACCGGTGAGACGCTGTGTGACGACAAGAACCCGGTCATCCTGGAGTCCATGGACTTCCCGGCGCCGGTCATTCAGGTCGCCATCGAGCCCAAGTCCAAGGGTGACCAGGAGAAGCTGGGTGTCGCCATCCAGCGCCTCTCCGAGGAGGACCCGTCCTTCCAGGTGCACTCCGACGAGGAGACCGGCCAGACCATCATCGGTGGTATGGGCGAGCTTCACCTCGAGGTGCTCGTCGACCGCATGAAGCGCGAGTTCCGCGTCGAGGCGAACGTCGGCAAGCCGCAGGTCGCGTACCGCGAGACGATCCGCAAGGCCGTCGAGCGCATCGACTACACGCACAAGAAGCAGACTGGTGGTACCGGCCAGTTCGCGAAGGTGCAGATCGCCCTTGAGCCCATCGAGGGTGGCGACGCCTCCTACGAGTTCGTCAACAAGGTCACCGGTGGCCGCATCCCCCGTGAGTACATTCCCTCGGTGGACGCGGGTGCCCAGGAAGCCATGCAGTTCGGCATCCTGGCCGGCTACGAGATGGTCGGCGTCCGCGTCACCCTTCTCGACGGTGGTTACCACGAGGTCGACTCCTCGGAGCTCGCCTTCAAGATCGCCGGTTCGCAGGCGTTCAAGGAGGGTGCCCGCAAGGCGTCCCCCGTGCTCCTCGAGCCGATGATGGCCGTCGAGGTCACCACGCCCGAGGACTACATGGGCGATGTCATCGGCGACCTCAACTCCCGCCGTGGCCAGATCCAGGCCATGGAGGAGCGCAGCGGCGCTCGCGTCGTGAAGGGCCTCGTGCCCCTCTCGGAGATGTTCGGCTACGTCGGAGACCTCCGCAGCAAGACCTCGGGTCGCGCAAGCTACTCGATGCAGTTCGACTCCTACGCCGAGGTTCCGCGGAACGTCGCCGAGGAGATCATCGCGAAGGCCAAGGGCGAGTAACTCTCCCGAGTACACGCTTTAGGCTTGTCACCGGAGCCCGGTGGGGCATTTGACGCGGCGCGCAAGCAATGCGGCGAATGCCCCCGGGACCCGGCATCCCAGCAAAGATCACCTGGCGCCGATGAAGCAAGGCGTACAGAACCACTCCGCAGGAGGACCCAGTGGCGAAGGCAAAGTTCGAGCGGACTAAGCCGCACGTCAACATCGGCACCATCGGTCACATCGACCACGGTAAGACGACCCTCACGGCCGCCATTACCAAGGTGCTGCACGACGCGTACCCGGACCTGAACGAGGCCTCGGCCTTCGACCAGATCGACAAGGCTCCTGAGGAGCGCCAGCGCGGTATCACCATCTCCATCGCGCACGTCGAGTACCAGACGGAGTCGCGTCACTACGCGCACGTCGACTGCCCGGGTCACGCCGACTACATCAAGAACATGATCACGGGTGCGGCGCAGATGGACGGCGCCATCCTCGTGGTCGCCGCCACCGACGGCCCGATGCCGCAGACCAAGGAGCACGTGCTCCTGGCCCGCCAGGTCGGTGTCCCGTACATCGTCGTCGCGCTGAACAAGGCCGACATGGTGGACGACGAGGAGATCCTGGAGCTCGTCGAGCTCGAGGTCCGTGAGCTCCTCTCCGAGTACGAGTTCCCGGGCGACGACCTTCCGGTCGTCAAGGTCTCGGCGCTCAAGGCTCTTGAGGGTGACAAGGAGTGGGGCCAGACCGTCCTCGACCTGATGAAGGCCGTCGACGAGTCCATCCCGCAGCCCGAGCGTGACGTCGAGAAGCCGTTCCTGATGCCGATCGAGGACGTCTTCACGATCACCGGTCGTGGCACCGTCGTCACCGGCCGTATCGAGCGTGGTGTCCTCAAGGTCAACGAGACCGTCGACATCGTCGGTATCAAGACCGAGAAGACCACCACCACGGTCACCGGCATCGAGATGTTCCGCAAGCTGCTCGACGAGGGCCAGGCCGGTGAGAACGTCGGTCTGCTCCTCCGTGGCATCAAGCGCGAGGACGTCGAGCGCGGCCAGGTCATCATCAAGCCCGGTTCGGTCACGCCGCACACCGAGTTCCAGGCCCAGGCCTACATCCTGTCGAAGGACGAGGGTGGCCGTCACACCCCCTTCTTCAACAACTACCGCCCGCAGTTCTACTTCCGTACCACGGACGTGACGGGCGTGGTGACCCTTCCCGAGGGCACCGAGATGGTCATGCCGGGTGACAACACCCTCATGGACGTCGCGCTGATCCAGCCGGTCGCCATGGAAGAGGGCCTGAAGTTCGCCATCCGTGAGGGTGGCCGGACCGTGGGCGCCGGCCAGGTCACCAAGATCCTCAAGTAAGTCCTTGAGCGTCTGACCTGGTTGCTCACACAGAGCACCGAGAAGGGCCCCGTCCCACCGCGCGAGCGGTGAGGCGGGGCCCTTCGCCTTTTCTCAGGCCGTGGGTACGGGCCGGCGCACCATGAAGACATCCACCGGGTCCTCGCGCTCCACGGTGAACCCATGGCGCTCGTACAGCCGCCGGGCCGAGCTGCCCTGGAGCACATTGAGGCGTACGACGGCGCCCTCGGCGTCCGCACGGGCCAGCAGGGTGCTCAGCACGGCCGAGCCGATGCCCCGGCCCTGGAGCTCCTCGGCGAGGAAGAAGCTCTCCAGGCACAGGCCGTCCTCGAAGGGCCGCAGCGTGACGCTGCCGCTGAAGCGGCCCTCGACGCTGATCACCGAGGTGTACTCGGGGAGGTAGGAGTCGCGCAGCCGCCGGCGCACCCGGTGTTCGTCGAAGCGGCCGAGCCTGACCAGGTCGGGCCGCATCACGACGGCCCGGATCTCGACGATCGACTCCAGGTCCCCGGGGGTCGCGGGGCGCAGGCTCCAGCTCTGGGTGGTGTGTACACGTACAGACATGGCCGGAGTCTGTCAGAGCGCGAACGCGGGGTCCCCGGACGACCGGAGAGCGGACGGTGCGACCGGGGCGAGGGCCGCGTCCGGGAGGCCGCGCAGCAGTTCACGGCCGATCTCGGCCAGCCGGTGGGCGTCGGGCGGGGTGGTGCCGAGCCCGATCGCGTACCCCGTCAGCGCGCCGGCCGTGAGCGGGCGCGGCCAGACGCGCGCGTCCGGGGCGCCGGCGTCGGCGAGGGCGGCGGCCAGGGCCAGGAGCCGGCCGCGCAGCCGGTCCTGGTCCGGGCCGGGGCGTGCGGAGGCGAGGGCCCAGGCCGGTTGCTGCTCGGCGAGGGAGGGCGGTGCGGCCAGCGCGGTACGGGGGTCGGTGCCGTCCGGGGCCGCCTCCAGGATCTCCCAGGCGCGGAAGAGCTCGGCGGTGAGGAGATCGCGGCCGGCGGGGGAGACCTGGGTGGTGCAGGAGCGGACGGGGGCGGACGGCGTGAGCACGGTGACGGGGGCGGCGGTCCCCGTCCCGTGCGGCACGGGGAGGCGCCAGTCCCATGCCGCCCAGGTCGCGAAGAAGTGCCGGAGCAGGGCGAGCGGCGGCAGGCCGCCGGCCGCGTGCGCGGTACGGGCCGCGAGGACGGCCCAGGCCAGTCCGGGCAGTCCGCCGCAGGGTGCGGAGTCGAGGCCCCGCGCCCGCGCCCATGCCTTGACGTCCCGGGCGAGGGCGGTGAAGGCCTCCCGGTGGGGCCCGGCCGTCGCGAGCACCGCGTCGGCGTCGCTGACCGCGCTCAGCGCGACGGCGGCCGCCTCGCCCAGTTCGGTGCGGCGGGCCACCGCGTCGGCGGGGGACAGGGCGCCGGTCGCCACGGTGACCAGGTCGATGCGGAGCCCGTCCAGGTGCCAGCGCAGGCCGGGCACCCGGGCGCCCGTGACCTCGCGCAGCTCCTGGGCGCCGGGGAACGCGGCGGCCAGGAGCTGCCGCAGCCCGGCCGGGCCGGCGGCGCCCGGCAGCGCGGCCACCAGGTCCAGATCGGCGTCGGGCAGTGCGCAGCCCATCCGACGGGAGCCGGCGATGTGGACCTGGGAGCCGGGGAGGGCGGCGGCGACGCGTGCCGCGAGGCTCTCGTCATCGGGGAGGGCGGGGTCGGGGAGGGCTGCGTCCGGGAAAGCGGCGGTCCGTTTCTTCGCCGCTGCGGGTGCGGGAAGGGGCGGGCCCAGCTCCACGCGTACGCCGTAGTGGTCGGAGACGTACAGGCCCGTCGGGTCCGGGGTGTCGCCGGTCAGGGTCGCGGTGCGGGCGCGCAGCCTCTCCGTGCGCAGCAGGACCCGGTCCAGCCGGGAGACGCGGCCGGACAGCGAGGAGACGGCGGCCAGGGGGTTCACGGACGGGTCGAAGGTGGGGGTGCGGTCGGCGGGGCCGTGCACCTCGCTCCAGGCGTCGGTCATCGCGAGCCGGGCCCCGGGCAGGCCGCCGCCGTCGTTGAAGTCGCCGACGAGCAGCAGTTCGCCCTCGACGGCCGCCAACCCCGCGGCCAGATCGGCGAGTTCGGTGTCGCGGCGGGTGGCGCCCTCGGGGGAGTGGTCGCTGCTGAGATGGGTCACGGCCACCGTGACGGGGCCCTCGGCGCTCTCCAGGACGGCCGCGGCCACCGCTTTGTGCGGGCCGAAGGCGTGCAGCCCCGCCTCCCGTACGGGCAGCCGGCTGAGCAGCAGCAGTCCGTGGTCCGGGATGTCGTGGCCGGAGGGCTCGGTGGCCAGGACGTATCCGTCGCGCACCCAGGCGCAGCCCAGCAGCAGGTCGAGCAGCGCGGGCTCGGCCTCCTGGAGCGCGATGACGTCCGCGTCGGCCGCGCGCAGGGCGTCGAGCAGCAGGGGCCTGCGCCGGGGGGTGTCGATGCGGTCGCTGTCGTACCGGTCCCAGAGGGTGTTCCAGGTGAGCACGGTCAGCGCGGCGGACGGGCCGGGCGGCCCGGCGGGCGCGGGTTCCCAGGCGCCGGTGGCCGGGGAGAAGGCGTGCGGGGCGCGGGAGGTGAAGTAGGGGGCGGGCAGATGCCGCGGGGTGCGGATGCGGCCCGCGTCCGTCGCGTCGATGCGGTCGGTGCCGGTGGCGCGGTCCCACACCACCTCGCCGTCCGCCTCGAAGAACAGCACGCGGTGCCAGGGGATGTCCCCGCCGGGGGTGAACCGGTCCAGCGGCACCCGCTTGGGGTCGCGGCCGCGCTGGGCGACGCCCAGCACGAAGCGCGCCGGGTCGAAGCGGGCGTCCCAGCGGACCCGGTGGTAGATCTCCTCGCTCGTCCGCATCAGGCCCGGTCCTCCACGGTTCCACTGGTGCCGATGTACCAGGTGCGGTGCGCCTGGCCGGGGTACGGCGGTACGAACCGGTGCAGCTGGGAGGCCAGCACCGGCGGGGGCACGGGGTGCTCGCGCCGGCCGTTGCGGGCGGTCAGCTCGTCCTCGCCGATCCACGCCACGGCGTGGGTGACCAGGGCGTCCCTGCGCCGGGCGACGGCGTGGACCAGGGAGCGCTGGTGCGGGTTGAGCGAGGTGGCGTCCCAGACGACGGTGGCGCCGGGCACGAGCGCGGCGTCCAGCCGGTCGAGCCCCTCGCGCAGGACGTCCCCGTTGGCGTGCTGGTCGGCGCGCGAGCCGCGGGCCAGCCGCAGTTCGTCGAGGGAGACGTACGTGGCGACGCCGGGCAGCCCGCGGGCGAAGGTGCTCTTCCCGCTGCCCGAGGGGCCGACCAGATGGACGAGGCGCGGGAAGGCGCCGGAGCGCCACCGCCAGGTCGCGGCGACGGCCTCCTCCGCCGTGCTGATGCCGCCTCGCGCGTACGCCTCGCGGGCCTGGGCCAGACAGCGGTCGGCGGCGTCCGGCTCCAGCCCGGCGAAGGCCGCGCACAGCCCGGCCGGCTCGCGCACCTCCTGGGCGTGCAGCGCCGACCACTCCACCTGTTCGCGGGCCTCGGGGGTGGCGGCCAGGGCGCCGGCCAGCGCGTGCAGAACGGTCAGATCGGCGGCGGGTGCCATGCCCGCGAGCCCGCTGTGCCGCTGCTCGTCCGGGTAGGGGCGGTGCAGCGCGGGGTACAGCCCGACGAGGTCCGCGATCCGCCGGGCGAGCGGCATGCCGAGCGGTCCGGCGAGCGCGGGGGCCAGGGCGGTCCGCCGGGTGCGGTGCAGCAGGGCGGCGAGCACTCCGGCCAGCCGGTCGTCGCCCGTACGGCCCAGTGCGTCCAGGGCGTCGCCGGCCGCGCGGGCGGCGGACGCGTCGCCCGGTCCGGCCGAGGCGGCGGCGGCGAGGGCCCCGGGGTCGACGGGGGCGCCGGAGCGCACGGCCCAGAGCGCGGCGGCCGGTCCGAGCCCGTTCTCCACCACGTCGGCGTGCATCCAGTGCGTGTCCGTCGTCACGTGTCCGGGCCGCACCCACTTCGCGACCCGCCGTCCGAACGCGGCGGCCGGGAAGCCCTCGACGGGCCGTACGACGTATCCCTCCTGCCGTCCCGTGTCCGGCCTCAGCGCGCGCAGGGCCTTCTCGGCGCGGGCGTCGAACACCCCGCGCCACAGCACGGGCGGGGTGGGGATGCCCAGGTCCCGCAGGAACGCCACGGTGCTGTCCCAGTCCAGGCAGTGGTCGCCGTCCCAGACGGAGAAGCCGTAGAAGTGGCTCGCGAGGTCCTCGTACGCGAGGGAGTGGCGGGCGAACATGTTCTCGCCGCAGATGCGCCGGCCCACCGGGATGCGGGGGCCGATGCGTGCCTGGAGGGCCTTGACCCAGGTGCGGGAGGGGTGGTGGGCGGAGTCCAGGGAGCGGGCGTGCAGCCCGTCGGCGTACAGCGTGGTGTTCTCGCCGTCCAGCTTCTCGGTGACGACGACCTGCGCGCCGGTCAGCCCGGCGAGGTCCGTCAGCCGTACGTCGTCCGAGGTGGCCCCGGGTGACCAGGGCAGATGCGGGGTCCGCGGATAGTGCGTACGCATGATCTGTGCCCCCGTGACGATGCCGTGCCCGGCCGGTCACTGTAGGGGTGGGAACACCTGTCCCTCGACCGAATATCGCGGTGGGAGCGGCCGCGGGGAGGGGGCCGGCGCGTGCCCGCGTTTGACCATCCACCCGCGGGGGGTAAGATCCTCCGCCCGATTGGCCAGGCTCGTGCCCCGTATGGCACACTGACCAGGTTGCTCGGTTGAGTGTCAATGCTGCGCGCCTCCCGCCGGGAGGACCGGAAGCGAGTCCCACAGTACTCGTCGGCCCCATGTGGGCCGGACGTACGGGAATCTTTCGGGAAGCGTAAGTGGGGCACCGGCCAGGCACCCGGTGGGGTTTCACCCCCGGCATCGCGGACCTCGGGCCCGCACCCCCTTGGTTGGGAAATCCTTCGGGAGATCTTCGTAGAGGGGATGCGACACGCCCGACCGCGTGGGTCGGAGGTGGAGTTACCGAACCCCCGGGTTCCAGAGCGTTACGAGAGACAGGACTACTAGTAGCCATGGCGGGACAGAAGATCCGCATCCGGCTCAAGGCCTACGACCACGAGGTCATCGACTCCTCGGCGAAGAAGATCGTCGAGACGGTGACCCGCACTGGTGCGTCGGTCGCGGGCCCGGTGCCGCTGCCCACTGAGAAGAACGTGTACTGCGTCATCAAGTCGCCGCACAAGTACAAGGACTCTCGCGAGCACTTCGAGATGCGCACGCACAAGCGCCTCATCGACATCCTCGACCCCACGCCGAAGACGGTTGACTCGCTGATGCGCCTCGACCTGCCGGCGGGCGTCGACATCGAGATCAAGCTCTGAGGGGACGGGCCGAGATGAGCAAGAACATCAAGGGCGTCCTGGGCGAGAAGCTCGGCATGACCCAGGTCTGGGACGAGAACAACCGGGTCGTCCCGGTGACCGTCGTCAAGGCCGGGCCGTGCGTCGTGACGCAGGTTCGTACGAACGACAGCGACGGCTACGAGTCGGTCCAGATCGCCTTCGGCGAGATCGACCCGCGCAAGGTGAACAAGCCTCTCAAGGGCCACTTCGCCAAGGCCGACGTGACCCCGCGCCGCCACCTGGTGGAGCTGCGCACCCCTGACGCCAGCGAGTACACGCTGGGCCAGGAGATCACCGCCCAGGTGTTCGAGTCCGGCGTCAAGGTTGACGTCACGGGCAAGAGCAAGGGCAAGGGCTTCGCCGGTGTCATGAAGCGTCACAACTTCAAGGGCCTCGGCGCCGGCCACGGCGTCCAGCGCAAGCACCGTTCCCCCGGTTCGATCGGTGGCTGCGCCACCCCTGGGCGTGTCTTCAAGGGCATGCGCATGGCCGGCCGGATGGGTAACGAGCGCGTCACCACCCAGAACCTGACCATCCACGCGGTTGACGCGGAGAAGGGTCTGCTCCTCATCAAGGGCGCAGTCCCCGGTCCGAATGGCGGCCTCGTCCTGGTCCGTACCGCGGCCAAGGGGGCTTGAGGTAATGAGCACCATTGACATCCTTTCGCCGGCAGGCGACAAGGCCGGTACCGTCGAGCTCCCCGCGGAGATCTTCGACGCGAAGACCAGCGTTCCGCTGATCCACCAGGTCGTTGTCGCACAGCTGGCAGCTGCCCGTCAGGGCACGCACAAGACCAAGACCCGCGGCGAGGTCCGTGGTGGTGGGCGCAAGCCGTACCGCCAGAAGGGCACCGGCCGCGCGCGCCAGGGTTCGACCCGCGCGCCGCAGTTCGTCGGCGGTGGCGTCGTCCACGGCCCGCAGCCGCGTGACTACTCGCAGCGCACCCCCAAGAAGATGAAGGCCGCCGCCCTGCGTGGTGCCCTCTCCGACCGGGCGCGTCACTCCCGCATCCACGTCGTCACCGGCGTGGTCGAGGGTGGAGTCTCCACGAAGGCCGCCAAGTCGCTGTTCGGCAAGATCTCGGAGCGCAAGAACGTGCTCCTGGTCGTCGACCGCAACGACGAGGCCGCGTGGCTCTCCGCACGCAACCTGCCCCAGGTGCACATCCTGGAGCCGGGCCAGCTGAACACGTACGACGTGATCGTCTCTGACGACGTGGTCTTCACCCAGGCCGCCTTCGAGTCCTTCGTGTCTGGCCCCCAGACCGCTGAGACCGAAGGGAGCGACGCCTGATGAGCGAGGCGACCGTTACCAGCAAGACCTACTCCGACCCGCGTGACGTTCTCGTCAAGCCGGTTGTTTCGGAGAAGAGCTACGCGCTGCTCGACGAGAACAAGTACACGTTCATCGTCGCGCCCGGCTCCAACAAGACCCAGATCAAGCAGGCCGTGGAAGCGGTCTTCTCGGTCAAGGTCACCGGGGTCAACACGATCAACCGTCAGGGTAAGCGCAAGCGCACCAAGACCGGTTTCGGCAAGCGCGCTGACACCAAGCGCGCCATCGTGACCCTCGCTGAGGGCGACCGTATCGACATCTTCGGCGGCCCGACCTCCTAACGGAGAGTCGAGACGTCCAGGATCCGGAAATCTTCCGAGGACTGAGAGATAATGGGTATCCGCAAGTACAAGCCGACGACCCCGGGCCGTCGTGGCTCCAGCGTCGCCGACTTTGTCGAGATCACGCGGTCCACGCCGGAGAAGTCGCTGGTCCGCCCCCTGCACAGCAAGGGCGGCCGTAACAACACCGGTCGTGTGACCGTTCGCCACCAGGGTGGTGGACACAAGCGCGCCTACCGCGTGATCGACTTCCGTCGTCACGACAAGGACGGCGTGCCGGCCAAGGTCGCGCACATCGAGTACGACCCGAACCGCACCGCGCGCATCGCGCTGCTGCACTACGCGGACGGCGAGAAGCGCTACATCATCGCGCCGCGTGGCCTGACGCAGGGCGACCGTGTCGAGAACGGCCCGGCCGCCGACATCAAGCCCGGCAACAACCTGGCGCTGCGCAACATCCCGGTCGGTACGACCATCCACGCCATCGAGCTGCGGCCCGGCGGCGGCGCGAAGTTCGCCCGTTCCGCGGGTGCCTCCGTGCAGCTGCTGGCGAAGGAGGGCACCATGGCCCACCTTCGTATGCCGTCGGGTGAGATCCGCCTGGTCGACGCGCGCTGCCGCGCGACGATCGGTGAGGTCGGCAACGCCGAGCAGTCGAACATCAACTGGGGCAAGGCCGGCCGCATGCGCTGGAAGGGCGTTCGCCCGTCCGTCCGCGGTGTCGCGATGAACCCGGTTGACCACCCGCACGGTGGTGGTGAGGGCAAGACCTCCGGTGGTCGCCACCCGGTCTCGCCGTGGGGTCAGAAGGAGGGTCGTACTCGCTCGCCGAAGAAGGCATCGAGCAAGTACATCGTCCGCCGCCGCAAGACGAACAAGAAGCGCTAGGAGCGGGTTTAGATGCCGCGCAGTCTCAAGAAGGGGCCCTTCGTCGACGGCCACCTCATCAAGAAGGTGGACGTACAGAACGAGGCAGGCACCAAGAACGTCATCAAGACCTGGTCCCGTCGCTCGATGATCGTCCCGGCCATGCTGGGTCACACCATCGCGGTGCACAACGGCAAGATCCACGTCCCGGTGTTCGTCACCGAGTCGATGGTCGGCCACAAGCTCGGCGAGTTCTCGCCGACTCGCACCTTCCGCGGCCACGTCAAGGACGACCGGAAGTCGAAGCGCCGCTAACCGCGGGGTGGAAACGACTATGACTTACACCGAAGGGACAACCATGGAAGCCAGGGCCCAGGCGCGGTACATCCGCGTCACGCCCATGAAGGCCCGCCGAGTGGTGGACCTCATCCGTGGCATGGATGCCACGGAGGCTCAGGCGGTCCTGCGTTTCGCCCCGCAGGCCGCGAGCGTGCCGGTTGGCAAGGTGCTGGACAGCGCCATCGCCAACGCTGCACACAACTACGACCACACCGACGCCTCTTCGCTGGTCATCAGCGAGGCGTATGTGGACGAGGGCCCGACCCTGAAGCGGTTCCGTCCGCGTGCTCAGGGCCGTGCCTACCGGATCCGTAAGCGGACCAGCCACATCACCGTGGTCGTCAGCAGCAAGGAAGGAACCCGGTAATGGGCCAGAAGGTAAACCCGCACGGGTTCCGGCTCGGCATCACCACGGACTTCAAGTCCCGTTGGTACGCCGACAAGCTGTACAAGGACTACGTCAAGGAAGACGTCGCCATTCGTCGCATGATGACGAAGGGCATGGAGCGGGCCGGCATCTCCAAGGTGGAGATCGAGCGCACCCGCGACCGCGTCCGCGTTGACATCCACACCGCCCGCCCGGGCATCGTCATCGGCCGCCGCGGCGCCGAGGCCGACCGAATCCGTGGCGAGCTGGAGAAGCTGACCGGCAAGCAGGTCCAGCTGAACATCCTCGAGGTCAAGAACCCCGAGGTGGACGCTCAGCTGGTGGCCCAGGCCGTCGCCGAGCAGCTCTCCTCCCGCGTCTCCTTCCGTCGTGCGATGCGCAAGAGCATGCAGAGCTCGATGAAGGCCGGCGCCAAGGGCATCAAGATCCAGTGCGGTGGCCGCCTCGGCGGCGCCGAGATGTCCCGCTCGGAGTTCTACCGCGAGGGCCGTGTGCCCCTGCACACCCTCCGTGCGAACGTCGACTACGGCTTCTTCGAGGCCAAGACGACCTTCGGCCGCATCGGCGTGAAGGTCTGGATCTACAAGGGCGACGTCAAGAACATCGCCGAGGTCCGCGCCGAGAACGCTGCTGCCCGTGCGGGCAACCGCCCGGCCCGTGGCGGCGCTGACCGTCCGGCCGGCCGCGGTGGCCGCGGTGGCGAGCGTGGCGGCCGCGGCCGCAAGCCGCAGCAGTCGGCTCCGGCCGCCGAGGCCCCCAAGGCCGAGGCGCCCGCCGCTGCTCCGGCTGCTGAGAGCACCGGAACGGAGGCCTGACCGAAATGCTGATCCCCCGTAGGGTCAAGCACCGCAAGCAGCACCACCCGAAGCGCAGCGGTATGTCCAAGGGTGGCACGCAGGTTGCGTTCGGCGAGTACGGCATCCAGGCGCTGACCCCGGCGTACGTGACGAACCGTCAGATCGAGTCCGCTCGTATCGCGATGACCCGTCACATCAAGCGTGGCGGCAAGGTCTGGATCAACATCTACCCGGACCGTCCCCTGACGAAGAAGCCGGCCGAGACCCGCATGGGTTCCGGTAAGGGTTCTCCCGAGTGGTGGATCGCGAACGTCAAGCCGGGTCGGGTGATGTTCGAGCTGTCCTACCCGAACGAGAAGATTGCTCGTGAGGCGCTCACCCGCGCTGCTCACAAGCTTCCGATGAAGTGCCGGATCGTTCGGCGCGAGGCAGGTGAGTCGTGATGTCGGCCGGTACCAAGGCGTCCGAGCTGCGCGAGCTGGGCAACGAGGAGCTCCTCAACAAGCTCCGCGAGGCCAAGGAAGAGCTGTTCAATCTCCGCTTCCAGGCGGCGACGGGCCAGCTCGAGAACCACGGCCGGCTCAAGTCCGTCCGTAAGGACATCGCCCGGATCTACACCCTGATGCGCGAGCGCGAGCTGGGCATCGAGACGGTGGAGAGCGCCTGATGAGCGAGAAGACTGTGACTGAGACGAACACCGACCGCGGATTCCGCAAGACCCGTGAGGGTCTGGTCGTCAGCGACAAGATGGACAAGACCGTCGTCGTCGCTGTCGAGGACCGTGTGAAGCACGCGCTGTACGGCAAGGTCATCCGCCGTACGAACAAGCTCAAGGCACACGACGAGCAGAACGCCGCCGGCGTCGGCGACCGCGTCCTCCTGATGGAGACCCGGCCGCTGTCCGCCACGAAGCGGTGGCGCATCGTCGAGATCCTCGAGAAGGCCAAGTAATTCCTGAGGGGCATTCCCCTCAGGCAGGTTCCGCCAGGCTCGGCGGGGTCCGCTCCGGAAACGGGGCGGCCCCCGCCGGGAACCGGCAGACGATCAGGAGATAGACGTGATCCAGCAGGAGTCGCGACTGCGTGTCGCCGACAACACGGGTGCGAAGGAAATTCTCACCATCCGTGTTCTCGGTGGCTCGGGTCGCCGCTACGCGGGCATCGGTGACGTCATCGTCGCCACCGTCAAGGACGCGATCCCCGGTGGCAACGTGAAGAAGGGTGACGTCGTCAAGGCCGTCATCGTTCGCACCGTCAAGGAGCGTCGTCGTCAGGATGGCTCGTACATCCGCTTCGACGAGAACGCCGCCGTCATTCTGAAGAACGACGGCGACCCCCGCGGCACCCGTATCTTCGGCCCGGTGGGCCGTGAGCTGCGCGAGAAGAAGTTCATGAAGATCATCTCGCTCGCGCCGGAGGTGCTGTAAGCATGAAGATCAAGAAGGGCGACCTGGTTCAGGTCATCACCGGTAAGGACAAGGGCAAGCAGGGCAAGGTCATCGTGGCCTACCCCGCTCAGGACCGCGTCCTCGTCGAGGGTGTCAACCGGGTCAAGAAGCACACGAAGGCCGGTCAGACCGCTCGCGGTTCGCAGACCGGTGGCATTGTGACGACCGAGGCGCCCGTCCACGTCAGCAACGTGCAGCTGGTTGTTGAGAAGGACGGCAAGAAGGTCGTTACTCGCGTCGGCTACCGCTTTGACGACGAGGGCAACAAGATCCGCGTTGCCAAGCGCACCGGTGAGGACATCTGATGACTACCACCACCGCGCCGCGTCTGAAGACGCGCTACCGCGAGGAAATCGCCGGCAAGCTGCGTGAGGAGTTCTCCTACGAGAACGTCATGCAGATCCCCGGTCTGGTCAAGATCGTGGTCAACATGGGTGTGGGCGACGCCGCCCGCGACTCCAAGCTGATCGATGGCGCCGTGCGCGACCTCACCACGATCACCGGTCAGAAGCCGGCCGTCACCAAGGCCCGCAAGTCGATCGCGCAGTTCAAGCTGCGCGAGGGGCAGCCGATCGGCTGCCACGTCACCCTCCGCGGTGACCGCATGTGGGAGTTCCTGGACCGTACGCTGTCGCTCGCGCTGCCGCGTATCCGTGACTTCCGTGGCCTGTCGCCCAAGCAGTTCGACGGCCGTGGCAACTACACCTTCGGTCTCACGGAGCAGGTCATGTTCCACGAGATCGACCAGGACAAGATCGACCGGGTCCGGGGCATGGACATCACCGTGGTCACCACGGCGACCAATGACGACGAGGGTCGTGCCCTCCTTCGTCACCTCGGCTTCCCGTTCAAGGAGAACTGACCGTGGCGAAGAAGGCTCTGATCGCTAAGGCCGCCCGTAAGCCGAAGTTCGGCGTTCGCGGGTACACCCGCTGCCAGCGCTGCGGCCGGCCCCACTCCGTCTACCGCAAGTTCGGCCTGTGCCGCGTGTGCCTTCGTGAGATGGCTCACCGTGGCGAGCTGCCGGGCGTGACCAAGAGCTCCTGGTAATTCCTCCTCGCCCTCTGGGCGTTGGGAATCACCGGAGACTCTCGGTAAGCATCTGGTCGGCAGGAGCCCGTCCCCGCATGCCGTAGGCTTGCAGGGTTGGGCGCCTGCCGCCCAAGACCGACTTACTACGCCGTAGGTCCCCGCACCGCACCCGTCCCACCTCTGAGTGGGGAGAGGGATGGCGCATACAGGAAACCCCGGCGAGAGAGGCCGAAGGCCAACTCATGACCATGACTGATCCCATCGCAGACATGCTCACGCGTCTGCGTAACGCGAACTCGGCGTATCACGACGACGTCACGATGCCGCACAGCAAGATCAAGTCGCACATCGCGGAGATCCTCCAGCAGGAGGGCTTCATCACCGGCTGGAAGGTCGAGGACGCCGAGGTCGGCAAGAACCTCGTCCTCGAGCTGAAGTTCGGCCCGAACCGCGAGCGCTCGATCGCCGGCATCAAGCGAATCTCGAAGCCGGGTCTGCGTGTATACGCAAAGTCCACCAACCTGCCGAAGGTCCTCGGCGGCCTGGGCGTGGCGATCATCTCCACGTCCCACGGTCTCCTGACCGGCCAGCAGGCCAGCAAGAAGGGCGTAGGTGGGGAAGTCCTCGCCTACGTCTGGTAGTCGGGAACGGAGGAATAGCTCATGTCGCGAATCGGCAAGCTCCCCATCCAGGTTCCCGCCGGTGTGGACGTCACCATCGATGGCCGTACGGTCGCGGTGAAGGGCCCCAAGGGCACCCTCTCGCACACCGTTGCCGCGCCGATCGAGGTCACCAAGGGTGAGGACGGCGTCCTGAACGTCGCCCGCCCGAACGACGAGCGTCAGAACAAGGCCCTTCACGGCCTGTCCCGCACGCTGGTGGCGAACATGATCACCGGCGTGACCACGGGATACATCAAGGCGCTCGAGATCAGTGGTGTCGGTTACCGCGTCCAGGCGAAGGGCTCCAACCTGGAGTTCGCCCTGGGCTACAGCCACCCGATCCTGATCGAGGCCCCGGAGGGCATCACCTTCAAGGTGGAGTCCCCCACGAAGTTCACCGTCGAGGGCATCGACAAGCAGAAGGTCGGCGAGACCGCGGCCAAGATCCGCAAGCTGCGGAAGCCTGACCCGTACAAGGCCAAGGGCGTCAAGTACGCCGGCGAGGTCATCCGCCGCAAGGTCGGAAAGGCTGGTAAGTAGCGATGGCATACGGCGTAAAGATCGCCAAGGGCGACGCGTACAAGCGTGCCGCTCTCAAGCGTCGCCACATCCGCGTCCGCAAGCACATCTCCGGTTCGCCGGAGCGTCCGCGCTTGGTTGTGACGCGTTCCAACCGCCACATGGTGGCTCAGGTCATCGACGACATCGCGGGCCACACGCTCGCGTCGGCGTCGACCCTGGACGTCTCCATCCGTGGTGGCGAGGGCGACAAGAGCAGCCAGGCCAAGCAGGTCGGCGCCCTGGTCGCCGAGCGTGCCAAGGCCGCAGGCGTCGAGGCCGTCGTGTTTGACCGCGGTGGTAACCAGTACGCCGGGCGGATTGCCGCTCTGGCTGACGCCGCCCGTGAAGCCGGGCTGAAGTTCTAAGCCCCGGTTCCTACGCACAGCGGACGTAACAGAGAGAGGTAAATCCAATGGCTGGACCCCAGCGCCGCGGAAGCGGTGCCGGTGGCGGCGAGCGGCGGGACCGGAAGGGCCGTGACGGCGGCGCAGCTGCCGCCGAGAAGACCGCGTACGTCGAGCGCGTCGTCGCGATCAACCGTGTCGCCAAGGTTGTGAAGGGTGGTCGTCGCTTCAGCTTCACCGCGCTGGTCGTGGTGGGCGATGGTGACGGCACCGTCGGTGTCGGATACGGCAAGGCCAAGGAAGTTCCCGCGGCCATCGCCAAGGGCGTTGAAGAGGCCAAGAAGAACTTCTTCAAGGTTCCGCGTATCCAGGGCACCATCCCTCACCCGATCCAGGGCGAGAAGGCTGCGGGCGTCGTTCTGCTCAAGCCCGCTTCCCCCGGTACCGGTGTGATCGCCGGTGGCCCGGTGCGCGCGGTTCTCGAGTGCGCCGGCGTCCACGACATCCTGTCGAAGTCGCTCGGTTCTTCGAACCCGATCAACATCGTGCACGCGACCGTGGCGGCCCTCCAGGGCCTGCAGCGTCCCGAGGAGATCGCGGCCCGCCGCGGTCTGCCCCTCGAGGACGTCGCCCCCGCGGCTCTGCTCCGTGCGCGTGCGGGAGCGGGTGCGTAATGGCCCGTCTCAAGATCACGCAGACGAAGTCGTACATCGGCAGCAAGCAGAACCACCGCGACACCCTTCGTTCGCTCGGGCTCAAGCGCCTGCACGACGTGGTTGTCAAGGAGGACCGCCCCGAGTTCCGCGGCATGGTGCACACCGTCCGCCACCTCGTGACGGTTGAGGAGGTCGACTGACATGGCGGAGAACAAGCCGCTGAAGGCGCATGACCTCCGGCCTGCCCCGGGTGCCAAGACCGCCAAGACCCGTGTGGGTCGTGGTGAGGCGTCCAAGGGTAAGACCGCTGGTCGTGGTACCAAGGGCACCAAGGCCCGTTACCAGGTTCCGGAGCGCTTCGAGGGTGGGCAGATGCCCCTCCACATGCGTCTCCCGAAGCTCAAGGGCTTCAAGAACCCGTTCCGCACCGAGTACCAGGTCGTGAACCTGGACAAGCTCGCGACGCTCTACCCCGAGGGTGGAGAGGTCACGGTGGCCGACCTGGTCGCCAAGGGCGCTGTGCGCAACAACCACCTCGTCAAGGTCCTCGGACAGGGCGAGATCTCCGTGGCGCTGCAGGTTTCGGTTGACGCCGTCTCCGGCTCCGCCAAGGAGAAGATTGCCGCCGCCGGCGGCACCGTCACTGAGCTCGTCTGAGACAACTCGGACAGTTCGGTGGACTGAACATCCGACCGGGGATGCCCTCTCATATGGGGCATCCCCGGTTGGTCGTTCCTAGGGGGGCATGTACGCCGGTAAGGTGGCGTCCGTTGCTGTGGTAACCCCTGGGCGCATGCGTCCGGGGACCTTTGACTGTTACGTATTCGTCGATCCTCAAGACCGTCACCTCTACGCATTGCGCGGGGGTCGCAGGAGGCACCGTGCTCACCGCGTTCGCCCGGGCGTTCAAGACGCCCGACCTGCGCAAGAAGCTGTTCTTCACGCTCGGCATCATCGTGCTCTACCGGCTCGGGGCGCACATCCCGGTTCCGGGAGTGAGCTACGAGAACGTCCAGACCTGTGTTGATCAGGCAAGCAAGGGCAACAACAGCCTCTTCGGCCTGGTGAACATGTTCAGCGGTGGTGCACTGCTGCAGATCACGATCTTCGCGCTCGGCATCATGCCGTACATCACGGCCAGCATCATTCTTCAGCTGCTGACCGTGGTGATTCCCCGACTAGAGGCGCTCAAGAAGGAGGGGCAGTCCGGCCAGGCCAAGATCACGCAGTACACGCGTTATCTGACCGTCGCACTCGCCATCCTGCAGGGCACCGGCCTGGTGGCCACGGCCACCAGCGGCGCGCTGTTCAGCGGCTGCCCCGTCGCCGACCAGATCGTTCCGAACCACTCGATCTTCACGACCATCGTGATGGTCACCACGATGACCGCCGGCACCGCCGCCGTCATGTGGCTCGGTGAGCTCATCACCGACCGCGGCATCGGCAACGGCATGTCGATCCTGATGTTCATCTCGATCGCGGCCAGCTTCCCCGGCGCCCTGTGGGCCATCAAGACCAGCGGCAAGCTGGCGGACGGCTGGATCGAGTTCGGCACGGTCATCCTGATCGGCTTCGTGATGGTGGCCCTCGTCGTCTTCGTCGAGCAGGCCCAGCGCCGCATCCCGGTGCAGTACGCGAAGCGCATGATCGGGCGCCGTTCGTACGGTGGTACGTCCACCTACATCCCGCTGAAGGTGAACCAGGCGGGTGTGATTCCCGTCATCTTCGCTTCTTCGCTGCTCTACATCCCGGCCCTGATCGTCCAGTTCTCCAACTCCACTGCGGGCTGGGCGACCTGGATCAAGGACCACTTCGTCAAGGGCGACCACCCGTACTACATCACCGCGTACTTCCTGTTGATCGTCTTCTTCGCCTTCTTCTATGTGGCGATTTCGTTCAACCCCGAGGAAGTCGCCGACAACATGAAGAAGTATGGTGGCTTCATCCCGGGTATCCGGGCAGGTCGACCTACTGCCGAGTACCTGAGCTACGTGCTCAACAGGATCACTTGGCCGGGCTCGCTGTACCTGGGTCTGATCGCTCTGGTGCCGACGATGGCGTTGGCAGGCTTCGGTGGCGCTAACCAGAACTTCCCGTTCGGCGGGACGAGCATCCTCATCATCGTGGGTGTGGGTCTGGAGACCGTGAAGCAGATCGAGAGTCAGCTCCAGCAGCGCAATTACGAAGGGTTCCTCCGCTGATGCGAATCGTCCTCGTCGGCCCGCCGGGTGCCGGCAAGGGAACGCAGGCTGCGTACCTTGCCAAGAACCTGTCGATTCCGCACATCTCCACGGGCGACCTCTTCCGCGCCAACATCAGTCAGGGCACCGACCTTGGCAAGCAGGCCCGCGCCTTCATGGACGCGGGGCAGTTGGTGCCGGACGAGGTCACGATCGGGATGGCCAAGGACCGCATGTCCCAGCCGGACGCGGTCAACGGCTTCCTGCTCGACGGCTTCCCGCGCAACGTGGGACAGGCCGAGGCCCTTGATGTGATGCTCAAGGACGAGGGCGTAAAGCTGGACGCGGTGCTCGACCTGGAGGTCCCCGAGGACGAGGTCGTGAAGCGGATCGCCGGTCGCCGGATCTGCCGCAACGAGAGCGCGCACGTCTTCCACGTGACGTACAACCCGCCGAAGACCGAGGGTGTCTGCGACACCTGCGGCGGCGAGCTGTACCAGCGCGACGACGACAGCGAAGAGACGGTCCGCACCCGGCTCGAGGTCTACCACACGCAGACCGAGCCGATCATCGACTACTACAGGGCACAGAACCTGGTGGTCACCATCTCCGCGCTCGGCAAGGTCACCGACGTGACCGAGCGGGCGATGGAGGCTCTGCGGTCCGACGAGGGCTGAGAGAGACACCCGTAGTACATGCAGTGCAGTCGGCCGCGGCGTCCATGGGCGCCGCGGCCGACTGTTTGCGGCCGTATCGTGGAGTAGGCCGCACCCGTCCCCGTACTCAGAAAGGCGCCGCGCAATGGTGCAGATCAAGACCCCCGAGCAGATCGCGAAGATGCGTGAGGCGGGGCTGGTGGTCGCTGCCATTCACGCGGCCACCCGTGAGGCGGCGGTGCCCGGCGCCACGACGCGGGACCTGGACCAGGTCGCCCGCAAGGTGATCGCCGACCACGGGGCGAAGTCGAACTTCCTGGGGTACGGCGGGTTCCCCGCGACGATCTGCACCTCGGTCAACGAGGTCGTCGTCCACGGCATCCCGGACGACAAGACGGTCCTCAAGGACGGGGACATCATCTCCATCGACGCCGGCGCCATCGTCGACGGCTGGCACGGCGACGCCGCGTACACCGCCTTCGTCGGCACCGGTCACGCTCCGGAGCTCGTCGAGCTGTCCCGGGTGACCGAGGAGTCGATGTGGGCCGGCATCGCCGCGATGAAGGTGAACAACCGGCTCCTCGACATCTCCAAGGCGATCGAGTCCTACATCCGCCGCCAGCCCCGCCCCGCGACCGGCAAGTACGGGATCATCGAGGACTACGGCGGGCACGGCATCGGCACCGAGATGCACATGGACCCGCATCTGCTGAACTACGTCTCCCGCAAGCGCGGCAAGGGCATCAAGCTGGTCCCGGGCGTGTGCCTGGCCATCGAGCCGATGGTGTCCCTCGGCACGGCCCGTACCGAGGTGCTCCAGGACGAGTGGACCGTCATCACCACCGACGGCACCTGGTCCTCGCACTGGGAGCACTCGATCGCCCTGACGGAGCAGGGGCCGCTGGTCCTCACCGCCCCGGACTGCGGCCGCGAGAAGCTGGCCCAGTACGGCGTGGAGGCGGCGCCCGACCCGCTGGGGTGATTGGACGCCGCCGCGAGGTCTAAGGATCTCCCGCGGTGGGCAAACTTGACGGATTCGTCTTTTGGAGTCCGCTGACGTAGACTGACTCGTCGGCTCTCGTGCATCCGTGTGTCCGCATACGGCGGACGAGAGTCGATCAAGGTAGCCGATTCGAAAGGCGAAGCGTGGCCAAGAAGCAAGGTGCCATCGAAATTGAGGGCACCGTGATCGAGTCCCTCCCGAACGCCATGTTCAAGGTGGAACTCCAGAACGGTCACAAGGTCCTCGCGCACATCTCCGGCAAGATGCGGATGCACTACATCCGAATCCTCCCGGACGACCGGGTCGTCGTGGAGCTCTCTCCGTACGACCTGACGCGTGGCCGGATCGTCTACCGCTACAAGTAGATCTTGCCCACATCCCGCTGCGGCGGGGTGCTGGCACTGACCCGGAGAACCTGACATCCCATGAAGGTCAAGCCGAGCGTCAAGAAGATCTGCGACAAGTGCAAGGTGATCCGCCGTCACGGTCGGGTCATGGTCATCTGCGACAACCTGCGCCACAAGCAGCGCCAGGGCTGACGCACGACCCCCTGCATCTCGCAGTACTTCGCGCGACGCACGTAAACGTACATACGCAGTGCCCGTCCAAGCCACGGCTGACGACACCTCCGGCGGGGGCCGGGGACCCGGGCGTACCACCTCTCCCAGCGAGAGGTCGGCGGTCGGGAGTGGTACTGCGGAAGACCCCCGAAATAACAACTGGAGCCATTGAATGGCACGCGTTTCAGGTGTTGACATCCCGCGCGAAAAGCGCGTGGAGGTTGCCCTCACCTACGTCTTCGGTATCGGGCGCACCCGGTCCAAGGAGATCCTCGCCACCACCGGCGTGAACCCGAACACCCGCGTTCGTGACCTGGCCGAAGAGGACCTGGTCAAGATCCGCGAGTACGTGGACGCCAACCTTCGCACCGAGGGTGACCTCCGCCGCGAGATCCAGGCCGACATCCGCCGCAAGGTCGAGATCGGCTGCTACCAGGGCATCCGCCACCGTCGCGGTCTGCCGGTCCACGGCCAGCGCACCAGCACCAACGCCCGTACCCGCAAGGGTCCGCGTCGCGCGATCGCCGGTAAGAAGAAGCCGGGCAAGAAGTAGTCCTCAGCGGACGCACTGCGAGCGTCCGGTTCCCGGACCTCCGCAGCATCCAGCGGTCTTCGCTGTAGGACCGATCACCTCCCCTCTCCATCTGGAGTCAAGACATGCCCCCCAAGGGTCGTCAGGGCGCAGCCAAGAAGGTGCGTCGCAAGGAAAAGAAGAACGTCGCTCACGGCCACGCGCACATCAAGAGCACGTTCAACAACACCATCGTCTCGATCACGGACCCCTCGGGCAACGTGATCTCCTGGGCCTCCGCCGGCCACGTCGGCTTCAAGGGCTCGCGCAAGTCCACCCCCTTCGCCGCGCAGATGGCCGCCGAGTCGGCCGCCCGCCGCGCGCAGGAGCACGGCATGCGCAAGGTCGACGTCTTCGTCAAGGGTCCGGGCTCCGGCCGCGAGACCGCGATCCGCTCCCTCCAGGCCACGGGCCTCGAGGTCGGTTCGATCCAGGACGTCACCCCGACGCCGCACAACGGCTGCCGTCCGCCGAAGCGCCGTCGCGTCTGACCCGCTACGGCCGGTGACGGCCGTGCGTCAGTAGCGCCGGGTCCGGGCGGTACACCTCTTCGGAGGCGTACCGCCCGTACCCTTGTTACATCTGTCGGGCATCAAATAGTGGGTGCCCACGACTGAAGGATCACAGCATGCTTATCGCTCAGCGTCCGTCGCTGACCGAAGAGGTCGTCGACGAGTTCCGCTCCCGGTTCGTCATCGAGCCGCTGGAGCCGGGCTTCGGCTACACCCTCGGCAACTCGCTCCGCCGCACGCTCCTCTCCTCGATCCCGGGTGCCGCTGTCACCAGCATCCGCATCGACGGTGTCCTGCACGAGTTCACCACCGTGCCGGGCGTCAAGGAGGACGTCACCGACCTCATCCTCAACATCAAGCAGCTGGTCGTCTCCTCGGAGCACGACGAGCCGGTCGTGATGTACCTGCGCAAGCAGGGTCCCGGCCTGGTCACCGCCGCCGACATCGCCCCGCCGGCCGGTGTCGAGGTGCACAACCCGGACCTCGTCCTGGCCACGCTGAACGGCAAGGGCAAGCTGGAGATGGAGCTGACCGTCGAGCGCGGTCGCGGCTACGTCTCCGCCGTCCAGAACAAGCAGGTGGGCCAGGAGATCGGCCGGATCCCGGTCGACTCCATCTACTCGCCGGTGCTCAAGGTCACGTACAAGGTCGAGGCGACCCGTGTCGAGCAGCGCACCGACTTCGACAAGCTGATCGTCGACGTCGAGACCAAGCAGGCCATGCGTCCCCGTGACGCCATGGCGTCGGCCGGCAAGACCCTGGTCGAGCTGTTCGGTCTGGCGCGCGAGCTCAACATCGACGCCGAGGGCATCGACATGGGCCCGTCCCCGACGGACGCCGCGCTCGCCGCCGATCTGGCGCTGCCGATCGAGGAGCTGGAGCTCACGGTCCGCTCGTACAACTGCCTCAAGCGCGAGGGCATCCACTCGGTGGGCGAGCTCGTGGCCCGCTCCGAGGCGGACCTGCTCGACATCCGCAACTTCGGTGCGAAGTCGATCGACGAGGTCAAGGCGAAGCTGGCCGGTATGGGCCTGGCGCTGAAGGACTCGCCTCCCGGCTTCGACCCGACCGCCGCAGCCGACGCGTTCGGTGCGGACGACGACGCGGACGCCGGTTTCGTGGAGACCGAGCAGTACTGAGTCGCCTCCGGCCGGGGTGCGTGTGTCTGATGCGTGCCCCGGACCGGGCAGAGGCTCTGTCCTCAATCGCAGGACGGGCTGGAATGTCGGGCCGAGGTCCGATGACAGCCGTCAGGCTCGTAAGACTTCCGTGTGGCGACCGCCGCGCGGGAACTGACACCGGTACCTGATACGGCCGGTGCAGCACACAAGGAGAAAACCATGCCTCAGCCCGCCAAGGGTGCCCGTCTGGGCGGCAGCGCTGCGCACGAGAAGCTTCTTCTCAACAACCTCGCGAAGTCGCTGTTCGAGCACGGCCGCATCACCACGACCGAGGCCAAGGCCCGTCGCCTGCGTCCGGTCGCCGAGCGTTTCATCACCAAGGCGAAGAAGGGCGACATCCACAACCGTCGCCTGGTGCTGCAGTCGATCACGGACAAGGGCATCGTGCACACGCTCTTCACCGAGATCGCCCCGCGGTACGAGAACCGCCCCGGTGGTTACACCCGCATCACCAAGATCGGCAACCGTCGTGGCGACAACGCCCCGATGGCCGTCATCGAGCTGGTCGAGGCCCTGACCGTGGCGCAGGCCGCCACCGGTGAGGCCGAGGCCGCCACGAAGCGTGCGGTCAAGGAAGACGCCCTCAAGAAGGACGAGACCCCGGTCGAGTCCGTCGAGGACGCCAAGCCGGCCGAGGCCGACGAGGAGTCCAAGGACGCCTGAGCGTTCTGAGACCTCTGGACGGGCCCGCATCACCCCTCGGGGCGGTGCGGGCCCGTTTCGCTGTGCAGGGATCTTGAGAGGATTCGCTGGTGAGTGACGTGGTGGAGCCCGGGTTCGTACGGCTGCGGCTGGACCTGGCGTACGACGGCAAGGACTTCTCGGGCTGGGCGAAGCAGACCGCCCGGCGGACGGTGCAGGGGGAGATCGAGGACGCGCTGCGGACCGTGACCCGCTCCGGCCGGACCTACGACCTGACCGTGGCCGGGCGCACCGACGCCGGGGTGCACGCGCGCGGCCAGGTCGCGCATGTGGATCTGCCGGCCGGGGTGTGGGCCGAGCACGCCGAGAAGCTGCTGCGGCGGATGGCCGGGCGGATGGCGCCGGACGTACGGGTGTGGCGGATCGCGGAGGCGCCCGCCGGGTTCAACGCCCGTTTCTCCGCGCTGTGGCGCCGGTACGCGTACCGGGTGGCGGACCGGCCGGGCGGGGTGGACCCGCTGGTGCGGGGTCATGTCCTGTGGCACGACCGGCCGTTGGACGTGGCGGCGATGAACGCGGCGGCGGCGCGCATGACGGGGGAGCACGACTTCGCCGCGTACTGCAAGAAGCGCGAGGGTGCCACGACCATCCGCACGCTGCAGAAGCTGAGCTGGGTACGGGACGAGGCGTCCGGGATCATCACCGGGACCGTCCAGGCCGACGCGTTCTGCCACAACATGGTGCGGGCGCTGGTGGGTTCGATGCTGTTCGTGGGCGACGGGCGGCGCCCGGACCCGTGGCCGGCCGAGGTGCTGGCGGCCGGGGTGCGGGACCCGGGGGTGCACGTGGTGCGCCCGCACGGGCTGACGCTGGAGGAAGTCGCCTACCCGGCCGACGCGTTGCTGGCCGCCCGTGCGGTGGAGGCCCGCAATGTGCGGACGCTGCCGGGCGCCGGCTGCTGCTGAGGGACGGTCAGGGCGCGGCGCGTGCGCGGCGGCGGAGCGCTGCCGCGAGGGCGCCCGCCGGGTACAGCGCGGCGACGCTCAGCAGCGTGGCGCGGAACCAGCCGATGTGCGGGCTCGACCAGGCGAGGACCGACGCCGTCGACAGGACCGCCAGCGTGGCCGCGCGGGTCAGCCACCAGCGGGCCGTGCGCGGGGCGTCGTCCTGCGGGGCGGGCGGGTGGCTGCCGGGGCTGGCCCGCATCGTGTCGCGCATCCCCGCCAGGATGGAGCGCCGGGCCATGACCCGTGCTCCGGGCAGCGCGTCGAGGATCTGGGTGTCCCCGCCGAAGCCCGGCGGGACCGGTGGCAGGCCGAGGGCGGTGACCAGGTCGCCCTGGTGCCGGGCCGGGTCGCCGGTGGCGCGCAGCAGATGGACCAGGGGGCGCGGGTCCGCCAGCCGGTAGAGGTACGCCAGCTCCCCGGCGACGGCCCGGGCCTCGGTGTGGCCGGGGACGGGGGCCTCGGTGTCCCAGGTGTGCGTCACGATCCGGCGGCCCTGGTGCAGCGCGGTGACGCTGCTGCGCTCCGGGGTGCGGTGCAGGACCAGGGCGGGCCAGCTCTCGCCGGTCGTGAAGGTCTCCGCCGCCGCCGTCAGGGGCTCCTCGGGGAGCAGCATCGAGCGCCGGCCGCGGGTGGCCTCGGGGACCACTTCCACATAGCTGTAGCCGTCGCCCGCCGGTGCCGTACGCAGGGAGAAGCCGCAGATCAGGGCGGCCTGGGCGACCTCGGCCGGGGGAGCGGGCACGATCGCGACCGCGCGCGGGACCAGCTCCGCCCAGTCCGGGGCGGCGGCGGGCTGCTCGGGCGGGCCGCCGAAGAACGGGACGCGTGAGGCGAGGTCGAGCCGGACGTCCGAGCGGGCTTCGAGGAACTCGGCGCGGGGGTCGCCGATCCGGTCCCACGGGGACTCGGTGGCGTGGACGCCGATGGCGCGGAACACCTCCAGCGCGTCGGCCGGCCGGTCCGCCATGATCAGCATCAGGGCCAGCTCGTTGCGGAAGCCGGCCGCCTCGCGGTCGCCCGGGCCGTAGGTCTCGGAGAGCGCCAGGGCGCGGGTGAGTGCCGCGGCGACCCGGGGGCCGTACGGGTCGGGGCCCTCGGGCTCGTCCTCCTCGGACAGCCGGTACTCCAGCGCGGCCCGCAGCGGCAGGGCGTGGAGCTGCGAGCCGGGCGGGGCGGACGCCGCGACCCGCTCCGCGTACGCGAACATCTCCTCGTGCGAGCCGTACCACTTGGCGCAGACGTACTGGAGGGCCTGCTCGTGGCAGCCGAAGTGGTGCGGGTCGCGGTCCTCGGCCTCGTCGAGATACAGGTCGAACACCTCGCGCGGCGCCTGGATGCCGCGGGCGTGGGTGAGGGCGATGCGCCAGGGGACGGGGTCGTCGGGGTTGAGCTCGGCGGCTCTCCCGATCACCGGCACGGCGTCCGTGAGGAGGGCGAAGAACGCCTGGAACTGGTCGCGCTCGACGTCCTTGGCGCGGGCGCCCGTCCGTATCTTCCACGCCTGGTGGAGCTGGAGGTCGGCCAGCACGAGGACGGCGTCCGGGTCGTCGGGCGCCTCGGTCAGCCAGGTGTCCAGCCAGCCGTCGTGATGGAGCGCGGTCCGGGCCAGCCGGCTCACGCAGGCGTCCCTGCGCTCCCACTGGGCGTGCGTCCGGGTCGCGGCCAGCAGCTCCCGGGCCGGGGCGTGGTCGCCCGCCGTCGCGGCCGTGAGCGCGGTGCGCAGCTGGGCGTCCGGCGGGTCCACGACCACGGCCTCGTCGGGCGCCAGGTCGGCGCCGATCGCGTCGCGGTGGCGCAGGATGCGCAGGAACGCGAGGGGGAAGGCGGGGCGCACAGCAGCAGGTCCTCCGTATCCGCGTCTCGGCGTCCGTGTGCCTCGGCGCCCGGGGCGCGAGGCGGCCGGTCAGCCGGTGGGGGCGGTGGCGGCCGCCGAGGCCTGGACCTCGCCGCGGTGGCGGATCTGCCGGAAGGTGAAGTTCGTCAGGTCGTCGCCGACGGCGTACACGTTCTTGTCGGCCTTGGTGACGTTCTTCCCGCTGGTGAAGCCGCTGATCGCGAAGTAGGCGTACCGGCCGTAGGAGTTGGCCGTGCGGCGGCAGACGGAACCGGCGCGGCAGAAGACCGGCACCCCGGAGCCGCTGAGCGACGCGATGCCGCCGCTGGCCTGCTGGGCGGCCTTCTTGGCCTGGGCCTCGGTCTCGAAGACCGCGAGGCCGACGGTGACGGCCACCCCGTCACGGCTGTACGTGGCCCGGATGACCTGGTCGCAGCCGTTGCCGACGAGGATCGAGCCGAGCGCGCCCTGCGTGGTCGTGGCGCACTTGGTGGTGGTGTGCGTGGCGCCCTTGGCGTAGACGCGGTCGCCGGAGGTGAGTTTGGTGCCGGGGAAGAAGGAGTCGACGCCGACGGGCAGCCGGTCCTTCTTCACGTCGGATATGTAGTCCTTCGGGTCCGGCGGGGGCGGCGGGGCCACCGAGGAGAAGGACGGCTCGGGCTCGGCCGTCTCGCTCGGCAGGTCGCTCACCGAGGGCAGCTCGCTCGCGCGCTTCCCGTCGGTGCCGTCGGAGCCGCTCTTGTTGGTCATGATGACCGCGGTCGCCACGATCGCGGCGACGGCCGCGGTGGCCAGCGCGCCTCCGCCGATCATCAGCCACTTCCTGCGCCGGGCGCGTGCCGCGGATGCCTCGGCCAGCGCCGCCCAGTCCGGAGTCTGGTTGTTCCCCGGCCCCACCGGCCCCCAGGAGGGCCCCCCTTGCCCAAAGCTCATGCCGCGAATCCTAGACGGAACACAAACCGGTTGGGCCAGGGCTTCGCGGGCCGTGACAATGCTGGGTATGGGACATCTTGAAGCAGGCCATCTGGAGTACTACCTACCGGACGGGCGGGTGCTGCTCGGCGATGCTTCGTTCCGCGTCGCGGACGGTGCCGTGGTCGCCCTCGTCGGGGCGAACGGCGCCGGGAAGACCACGCTGCTGCGGCTGCTCGCCGGGGAGCTCCAGCCGCACGGCGGCTCGGTCTCGGTGAGCGGCGGGCTCGGCGTGATGCGGCAGTTCGTGGGCTCGGTGCGCGACGAGCGTACGGTGCGCGACCTGCTGGTCTCCGTCGCGCAGCCCCGCATCCGGGAGGCCGCGCAGGCCGTCGACCGGGCCGAGGAGGCGATCCTCACCGTCGACGACGAGGCCGCGCAGATGGCGTACGCGCAGGCCCTGAGCGACTGGGCGGAGGTGCGCGGGTACGAGGCCGAGACGGTCTGGGACATGTGCACGACGGCGGCGCTCGGTGTCCCGTACGAGAAGGCGCAGTGGCGCGAGGTGCGCACGCTGTCCGGCGGTGAGCAGAAGCGGCTGGTGCTGGAGGCGCTGCTGCGCGGGCCCGACGAGGTGCTGCTGCTCGACGAGCCGGACAACTATCTGGACGTCCCCGGCAAGCGGTGGCTGGAGGAGAGGCTGAGGGAGACCCGTAAGACGGTCCTCTTCGTCTCCCACGACCGGGAGCTGCTCTCCCGCGCAGCGCAGAAGATCGTCAGCGTGGAGCCAGGCCCGGCCGGCAGCGATGTGTGGGTGCACGGCGGTGGCTTCGACACCTACCACGAGGCCCGCAAGGAGCGGTTCGCGCGCTTCGAGGAGCTGCTGCGCCGCTGGCAGGAGGAGCACGCCCGGCTGAAGGCGCTCGTGCTGCGGCTGCGGCAGCAGGCGGCGAACAGCCCCGACATGGCGAACCGCTACCACGCGATGCAGACCCGCTTCAAGAAGTTCGAGGAGGCGGGGGCGCCGCCGGAGCCGCCGCGCGAGCAGGACATCCGGATGCGGCTGCGCGGCGGGCGGACCGGGGTGCGGGCGGTGACCTGCACGAACCTGGAGCTGACCGGTCTGATGAAGCCGTTCGACCTGGAGATCTACTACGGGGAGCGGGTCGCCGTCCTCGGTTCCAACGGCTCGGGCAAGTCGCACTTCCTGCGGCTGCTGGCGGGCGAGCCGGTGGCGCACACCGGCGAGTGGAAGCTCGGCGCGCGCGTCGTGCCCGGCCACTTCGCGCAGACCCACGCCCACCCGGAGCTGCTCGGCAAGACCCTCGTCGAGATCCTGTGGACGGAGCACGCCAAGGACCGGGGCGGCGCGATGGGCGTGCTGCGGCGGTACGAGCTGGAGCGGCAGGGGGACCAGCCGTTCGAGAAGCTGTCCGGCGGCCAGCAGGCCCGCTTCCAGATCCTGCTGCTGGAGCTGTCGGGCACGACCGCGCTGCTGCTGGACGAGCCGACGGACAACCTGGACCTGGAGTCGGCTGAGGCCCTTCAGGACGGCCTGGAGGTGTACGACGGGACCGTGATGGCCGTCACGCACGACCGCTGGTTTGCGAAGTCCTTCGACCGGTATCTGGTCTTCGGCTCGGACGGCGTGGTGCGGGAGACCACGGAGCCGGTCTGGGACGAGCGGCGGGTCGAGCGGGCGCGGTAGGCGGCGCGTTTTGACCCGCCCGGGGCGGGGCGGGTAGTCTCGTCGATTGTTATACGTATTGGCTGCGTCGTTCTCACGCGAAGGGCCCTTACGTAGGTTCCCTGGAGCAGTTACCAGTGGCTCGCATACGGGCAGCGTCCCCGGCGATTGTGAGCCCCAGCTGCATATCGCTTCAGAGGTGCCGTGTGTCTGGACCCCATCCACTGAAGAAGCGAAGGCTACGAAGTGCGTACGTACAGCCCCAAGCCCGGCGATGTCACTCGCCAGTGGCACATCATCGACGCCCAGGACATCGTCCTCGGCCGTCTGGCCACCACGGCTGCGAACCTCCTCCGAGGCAAGCACAAGGCGATCTACGCCCCCCACATGGACATGGGCGACTTCGTCATCATCATCAACGCCGACAAGGTTCACCTGTCCGGCAACAAGAAGACCCAGAAGATGGCGTACCGCCACTCCGGGTTCCCGGGTGGTCTCCGCTCGGTTCGTTACGACGAGCTGCTCGCGAAGAACCCCGAGAAGGCCGTCGAGAAGGCCATCAAGGGCATGATCCCCAAGAACACCCTGGGCCGTCAGATGATCTCGAAGCTGAAGGTCTACGCGGGCGACCAGCACCCGCACGCTGCGCAGCAGCCGGTCCCGTACGAGATCACCCAGGTCGCGCAGTAGTTCCGGCCTCCCCCCAAAGACGTAAAGAAAGATCTGAGGAGCATCGTGGCCGAGACCACTGTTGAGACCCCCGTCGAGGGCACCGAGGGCGAGGAGACCTTCGCCGAGGTGACCACCTTCGAGTCGGAGGTCCCCGTCGAGGGTGAGTACACCTCCGAGTCGCTCGCGGGCCGCTTCGGCGACCCGCAGCCCGCGGCCGGCCTGGGCCGTCGCAAGAACGCCATCGCCCGCGTCCGGATCGTTCCGGGCACCGGCAAGTGGAAGATCAACGGTCGCACCCTTGAGGACTACTTCCCCAACAAGGTGCACCAGCAGGAAGTCAACGAGCCCTTCAAGGTGCTCGAGCTCGACAACCGCTACGACGTCATCGCCCGCATCTCGGGTGGCGGCGTCTCGGGTCAGGCCGGCGCCCTGCGCCTCGGTGTGGCCCGTGCGCTGAACGAGGCGGACGTGGACAACAACCGCGCCACGCTGAAGAAGGCCGGCTTCCTCTCCCGCGACGACCGTGCGGTCGAGCGCAAGAAGGCCGGTCTCAAGAAGGCCCGTAAGGCCCCGCAGTACAGCAAGCGCTAAACCGCCTGCTCATCCGCGTTACACGTTCGCCCCGGCGGCACACCTCGTGCTGCCGGGGCGTTCGTTTATCGACACCCTCGGGCATATAACGGCATAAGACGTTCATAGGCTTGTTGGTTACTTGCACTGACTTTTTGCGTTTCGGAGCACTCTCGGAGGACACCAGTGGGACGACTCTTCGGCACGGACGGCGTGCGCGGTGTCGCCAATGCGGACCTGACGGCCGAGCTCGCGCTCGGTCTGTCGGTCGCTGCGGCGCACGTACTGGCCGAGGCGGGCACCTTCGAGGGCCATCGGCCGACGGCCGTGGTCGGCCGTGACCCGCGCGCCTCCGGAGAGTTCCTGGAGGCCGCCGTGGTCGCCGGCCTCGCCAGCGCGGGCGTCGACGTCCTGCGCGTCGGCGTGCTGCCGACCCCCGCCGTCGCCTACCTCACGGGCGCGCTGGGGGCCGACATCGGGGTGATGCTCTCCGCCAGCCACAACGCCATGCCGGACAACGGTGTCAAGTTCTTCGCCCGCGGCGGCCACAAGCTCGCCGACGAGCTGGAGGACCGCATCGAGACGGTCTACGAGCAGCACCGCACCGGTGAGCCGTGGGCCCGTCCCACCGGCGCCGGCGTCGGCCGCGTCAACGACTACGCCGAGGGCTTCGACCGCTACGTCGCTCACCTCATCGGCGTACTGCCCAACCGGCTGGACGGGCTGAAGGTCGTCCTCGACGAGGCGCACGGCGCGGCCTCCCACGTCTCGCCCGAGGCGTTCGCGCGGGCCGGGGCCGAGGTCGTCACGATCGGCGCCGAGCCCGACGGGCTGAACATCAACGACGGCTGCGGCTCCACGCACCTGGCGCTGCTGCGCGCCGCCGTCGTCGAGCACGGCGCCGACCTGGGCATCGCGCACGACGGCGACGCCGACCGCTGCCTGGCCGTGGACGCGGCGGGCGAGGAGATCGACGGCGACCAGATCCTGGCGGTGCTCGCCCTCGCCATGCGCGAGGCCGGGCAGCTGCGCAAGGACACCGTGGTCGGCACCGTGATGTCGAACCTCGGCTTCAAGATCGCCATGGAGCGCGAGGGCATCCAGCTCGTCCAGACCGCCGTCGGCGACCGCTACGTCCTGGAGTCGATGAAGGCCGAGGGCTTCGCGCTGGGCGGCGAGCAGTCCGGGCACGTCATCGTGCTGGACCACGCCACGACCGGCGACGGCACGCTGACCGGCCTGATGCTGGCGGCCCGGGTCGCCGCGACCGGCCGCTCCCTCGCGGACCTCGCCGGGGTCATGGAGCGCCTTCCGCAGGTGCTCGTCAACGTCCCGGACGTCGACAAGTCCCGCGTGTCCACCTCCCCGGAGCTGGCCGTGGCCGTCGCCGAGGCCGAGCGCGAGCTGGGCGCCACCGGCCGCGTGCTGCTGCGCCAGTCGGGTACGGAGCCGCTGGTACGGGTCATGGTCGAGGCGGCCGACATCGAGCAGGCCCGCGCGGTGGCCGGCCGGCTGGCCGACGTGGTGAAGTCGGCGCTGGGCTGAGCGGGGCGGACCGGACCGGTCCGGGCGGCGGGTGCGGGTACGTGGACGCGCCCCCGCCGCCCGGACCGCCCGCGTCAGGCGTCCGTCGCCACGGACGGTTCCTGCCTGTCCCGCCGGCGGCGCTGGGCGGTGCGCCACAGCGCCTTCTGGAGCAGCAGGGTCAGCGTTCCCGCCAGCACGATCCCGCCGAGGTTCGCCGTCAGCTGTTTGGCTGAGCCGGACATCTGCGCGTAGTCGCTGTAGCTGAAGGCCACCGCCGCGTTGGCGGCGGCCGGCACGGTCGTCACCGAGATCGCGACCCCGATCAGCGCGCCCGACTTCGCCGAGGTGAGCGAGAGCGTCCCGGCGATGCCCGCGAGGAACGCCACCACGAACGACATCCAGTCCGGCTGCCAGACGAACGCCGTGTTGGGCCGGTCGGCCTCGATCATGGCCTCGTCGAACAGCCCGAGGGCGTCGAGCAGCCAGGCGAACCCGGCCGTCACCACCATGGCCACGGCGAACCCGCCGACCAGCGCCACCAGCGAGCGCCCCACCAGGCGCGGGGCGCGCTGCACCAGGGCCGTGGAGATCCCGGCCAGCGGCCCGAACTCCGGGCCCACCGCCATCGCGCCCACGATGAGGATCGCGTTGTCGAGCATCACCCCGCAGGCGGCGAGCATCGTCGCGACCGCGAGGAACGACACATAGGTGACGCTGAACGTCGAGTCCTCGTGGGTGGCCTCCGTCAGCTCCTCCCACAGCACCGCGTCCGCGCCCTCGCCGGGGGCGGCCTTCTCGGCCCGGTCGGCGCTGGCGGAGAGCGTCAGGTCCATGTCCTCGACGGCGATCGACCCGTAGGTGTCGACGCCGAGCCGCCGCAGCTCCCCGATGAGCTCGTCGCCCGCCTCGCGCGCCACGTCGCACATGACCACGTCACCCACCGGATCGCGCGCCACCCCCGGCAGCACCACCAGATGGGCGGTGCCGACGGTCCGCTCCAGCAGCTCCGTCACCTCGTCCGTACGGCCGGCGGGCACGATCAGGCGCAGATGCAGCACAACGCTCCTCGTAGGGGCTCGGGCGGCTCAGAGCTTGCGCAGGGACAGCCGCTGGACCTTGTGGTCGGGGCCCTTGCGCAGCACCAGCGTGGCCCGGCCCCGGGTCGGCGCGACATTCTCCACCAGATTGGGCTTGTTGATGGTCCGCCACATCGTGGCGGCGTACTCCATCGCCTCCGCCTCGGAGACCTGTGTGTACTTGCGGAAGTACGAGGACGGGTCCTGGAAGGCCGTGGCCCGCAGCTTGCGGAAGCGGTTCAGGTACCAGGTCTCGATGTCCTCGGGCCGCGCGTCCACGTACACACTGAAGTCGAAGTAGTCGGCGAGCCCGACCCGGGTGCGGCCGTCCTTGCCGGGCAGGGCCGGCTGGAGCACGTTGAGCCCCTCGACGATCAGGATGTCCGGACGCCGTACGGTGAGCCGCTCGCCCGGCACGATGTCGTAGATCAGGTGCGAGTAGACGGGGGCCGTCACCTCGTCCTTGCCGGCCTTGATGTCGGCGACGAAACGGGTCAGGGCCCGCCGGTCGTACGACTCCGGGAAGCCCTTGCGCGACATCAGGCCGCGCGCACGGAGCTCCTTCATCGGCAGCAGGAAGCCGTCCGTGGTCACCAGCTCGACGCGCGGGTGCTCCGGCCAGCGAGCCAGCAGCGCCTGGAGGATACGGGCGCTGGTGGACTTGCCCACGGCGACACTGCCCGCGACCCCTATGACGAACGGGGTTCCGCGCTGCGCCCCGTGCCCGTTGCCCGCGTCCCCGAGGAACGTGTTCAGCGCGCCGCGCAGCCCGGAGGTGGCCTGCACGTACAGATTCAGGAGCCGGGAGAGCGGCAGATAGACATCGCGCACCTCGTCGAGGTCGATGACGTCCCCGAGCCCGCGCAGCCGCTCCACCTCGTCGGCGGTCAGCGGCAGCGGCGTCTTGTCGCGCAGCGCGCTCCACTCCGCCCGGGAGAGGTCGACGTACGGCGTAGCGGCGGGCTCGGCGCGTCGGTTCGTGCTCCGTGTCGGCGAAGTGATCACAGGTTTATTGTTGCGGGAGTTTTAACGGAGTGGGGGGTGGGGTCGGTCACGTGGGGCCTGGGGCCGCACGGAGAAGGCCGGTTCCGCCACCCCCGACACGCCCTAGCCGTGCTCCTCGGTGGCGTGGGAGTCGGTCAGGGTGAGCGCGCCGCCCGCCGCGACCAGACCGACGACGACCGCCAGCAGGGCGTAGGTGATCCGCTCCCCGTGGAAGAACGACGCCACCAGCGCGTCGCTCCAGGTGCCCGCGGGCAGCCGGGTGGTGACCAGCGCGGCGATCAGGGTGCCGACCACCGCGGTGCCGACGCTGCTTCCGACCTCCTGCGCGGTGTCGTTGAGCGCGGTGCCCATCGATGTGCGGTTGCCCGGCATCGCGTCGACCAGCGCGATGGCGCAGATCGTCATGACGGTGCGCAGTCCGACGGTCATCAGGACCATGCAGGCCGCGATGGCGCCGTACCCGTGGCCGACGCCCCAGGACAGGCCCGCCAGCGAGCCGGCCAGGCAGGCCGCGCCGACCAGGCAGGCGATGCGGTGGCCGAACCTCTTCGCGAGCCATTCGGACAGGGGGGTGGCGACGATCATGGTCACGATGAGGGGCAGGTTCGCCAGTCCGGCCCGAACCGGGCTCCACCCGTAGGCGTACTGGAAGTGCAGGATCAGCCCGAACATCACGGCGGCCATCGCGATGGCCGTGCCGATCTGGGCGATGGCGGCGCCGCGGACGGTGCCGTTGGAGAAGAGCCGGAGGTCCAGCATGGGGGAGGGGCTGCGCCGCTCGTGCCACACGAAGGCGAGGCCCGCGGCGACGGCTCCCAGGAGCGATCCGACGGTGGGCGCGGAGAGCCAGCCGTGCTCGACACCGCTGGTCAGCGCGTAGCAGGCGAGGCCGATGGTGGCGACGCTCAGTGCGGCGCCCGGCAGGTCGAGCTTGTCGCGGGTCAGGGTCTGCGGCCGGTCGGCGGGGACGCCGAGGCGGACGCCGATGGCCGCGATCAGGGCGATCGGGGCGTTGACGATCAGGAGCCACTGCCACCGGACGTGGGCCAGGGCGGTGCCGCCCAGCAGGGGGCCGAGGACGAAACCGGACATGCCGACGACGATCATCAGGGTCATCGCGCGCATGCGCAGCGCCTTGTCGTCGAACAGCCGGAAGACCAGCGAGTTGGTGATGGGGGCCATCGCCGCTGCGGCTATGCCGAGTCCGGCCCGCAGGGTGATGAGCTCGCCCGAGGTGGTGACCGCGACGACGGCCAGGCTCAGCAGGCCGAACACGGCCAGGCCGACCAGCAGCACACGGCGGCGCCCCAGCCGGTCGGCCATCGATCCGGCTGTCAGCAGCAGGCCGCCGAACGTCAGTGAGTACGCGCCGGTGACCCATTGCAGCGAGGTCGTGCTGCTGTCGAGGTCGCGGCCGATCGTGGGCAGCGCGATGGAGAGCAGTGTGTTGTCGACCATCTCGACGAAGAAGGCCAGGCAGAGCGCGGCCAGGGGGATCCATGCCGCGCGCAGCGACGGATAGGTGCGCGATGCGGCGGGCTCGGTGGCGGTCGTGGTCATGGCGGGCCTCCTCTCGGGATGCCGAACATCGAACGAGGTTCGACAATGGAACGTCGTTCGACCATAGAACATGGTTCGATGAAGAGGCAAGCTGTGATTGGATGAAGGACATGACAGGCCCGCGACCACGACCCGCCGACCGCCCCGCCCGGGGGCGCCGGCGCGCTTCGCACTCCATCGAGGCCGTTCTCACCGCGGCCGTGGCCCTGCTCGACGAGGCGGGCGCGCCCGCGCTGACCCTCCGCGCGCTCGCCGCCCGGCTCGGCACGGGCGTCGGCAGCATCTACTGGTACGTCTCGGGCAAGGACGAGCTGCTCGACCGAGCCATCGACCATGTGCTCGGCGGGGTGCTCACCGCCGTCGAGGGCCAGAGCCGCAGCAGCGACCCGATCGACGACCTGCGCACGATGGCCGTCACGCTCTTCGACGCGATCGTGGACCGGCCCTGGCTGGGCGGGCACTTCATGCGCAACATCGCCGACCGGGGCAACTCGCTGCGGCTCTACGAGGAGCTGGGGCGCCAGACGCTCCGGCTCGACCTCACCCCGAAGCAGCGGTTCCACGCCGTGTCGGCGGTCGTGGGCGTGGTGGTCGGCAGCGCCGTCGACATGGGGCAGGAGCCGCCGGAGGAGGTGCTCGACGGCGC
Source organism: Streptomyces sp. ITFR-16 (assembly GCF_031844705.1). Classification (NCBI taxonomy): domain Bacteria; kingdom Bacillati; phylum Actinomycetota; class Actinomycetes; order Kitasatosporales; family Streptomycetaceae; genus Streptomyces; species Streptomyces sp. ITFR-16. Next base: position 3,221,633 of record NZ_CP134609.1, on the reverse strand, counting down.
TGTGGACCGCGTCGAGTTCCTAGGCCGCTACGCGCGTACGTGGCGGGAGTTCGACGCCGAGGAGTTCCCGTTCCTGCACGACATCGTCGACGAGTTCGACGGGCACGACGACAAGGAGCAGTTCCTGGCCGCGCTGGAGCTGACGCTGGCGGGCCTGCGCCTCCAGGCCGGGGCCTGACGCCGGCGCGGCGGACAAGCGGACAAGCGGCCCGGCGGGCAACGAAAAGGCCGGCCCGGCGCGTGATGCGCCGGGCCGGCCCGCGTTCTCGCCGGGGTCCTGGGGCGTGTCGTCGAACTGGCGTCTGCCGGGCTGCGGGCAACGACACCAGTTCGACGACACGCCCTAGTCCGTGCCGGACTCCATCGCGGCGCGGTCCAGCATCTCGTCCGCCTCGGAGACCTCGCCGCGCGAGGCGATCGCCTCGGCGCCGCCCTCCGGGAGCGAGCCGATCAGGCCGGTGGCGGCGGCCTGGGCCGCGCCGATGGCCGGGTTGGCGGTGCCGATCAGGCCGAGGCCCGCGTACTGCTCCAGCTTGGCCCGGGAGTCGGCGATGTCGAGGTTGCGCATGGTCAGCTGGCCGATCCGGTCGACCGGGCCGAACGCGGAGTCTTCGGTGCGCTCCATGGACAGCTTGTCCGGGTGGTAGCTGAACGCCGGGCCCGTGGTGTCGAGGATCGAGTAGTCCTCGCCGCGCCGCAGCCGCAGGGTGACCTCGCCGGTGACGGCCGTACCGACCCAGCGCTGGATCGACTCGCGGACCATCAGCGCCTGCGGGTCCAGCCAGCGGCCCTCGTACATCAGCCGGCCGAGGCGGCGGCCCTCGTTGTGGTACTGCGCGAGGGTGTCCTCGTTGTGGATCGCGTTGACCAGGCGCTCGTACGCGGCGTGCAGCAGGGCCATGCCCGGGGCCTCGTAGATGCCCCGGCTCTTGGCCTCGATGATCCGGTTCTCGATCTGGTCGGACATGCCCATGCCGTGCCGGCCGCCGATGGCGTTCGCCTTCATCACCAGGTCGACGGCGGAGCCGAACTTCTCGCCGTTGATGGTGACCGGGCGGCCCTGGTCGAAGCCGATCGTGACGTCCTCGGTCTCGATCTCGACCGAGGGGTCCCAGAACTTCACGCCCATGATCGGGTCGACGGTCTCCACGCCGGTGTTCAGGTGCTCCAGGGTCTTCGCCTCGTGCGTGGCGCCCCAGATGTTGGCGTCGGTGGAGTACGCCTTCTCCGTGCTGTCGCGGTAGGGCAGGTCATGGGCGACCAGCCACTCCGACATCTCCTTGCGGCCGCCGAGCTCGGTGACGAAGTGCGCGTCGAGCCAGGGCTTGTAGATCCGCAGGTGCGGGTTGGCCAGCAGGCCGTAGCGGTAGAACCGCTCGATGTCGTTGCCCTTGTACGTGGAGCCGTCGCCCCAGATCTGGACGTTGTCCTCCAGCATCGCCCGGACCAGCAGTGTGCCGGTCACGGCGCGGCCGAGCGGCGTGGTGTTGAAGTACGCGCGCCCGCCCGAGCGGATGTGGAAGGCCCCGCACGTCAGCGCGGCGAGCCCCTCCTCGACGAGCGCCGCACGGCAGTCGACGAGCCGCGCCAGCTCGGCGCCGTACGCCTTGGCGCGGCCGGGCACGGAGGCGATGTCGGGCTCGTCGTACTGGCCGATGTCGGCGGTGTACGTGCAGGGGACGGCGCCCTTGTCGCGCATCCACGCGACCGCGACCGAGGTGTCGAGGCCGCCCGAGAAGGCGATGCCGACGCGCTCGCCGGTGGGCAGGGAGGTGAGGACCTTAGACATAGGAAGATTATGCATCATCTCGCATGATCATGCAAAGTCTGGTTCCCCCCTCCCCGCCCGGGCTCACTTCCGCCAGAACAGGTGGTGTGTCACCCCGCTCGGGCTGGGCACGACGTCCAGGTGGAAGCGGTCGAGCAGCTCGTCGGGCGACTCCCACAGCCGTACCCCGGTCCCGAACTTCTTCGGCGAGACCGCCACGTGCAGGGTGTCGACGAGGTCCGCGTCGAGGAACTCCCTGATGGTGGTGGCCCCGCCGCCGAGCCGGACGTCCTTGCCCCCGGCCGCCTCCTTGGCCTGCTCCAGGATCGCGGCGGGCTCCCCGGACACGAAGTGGAAGGTGGTGTCGGAGAGCGTGATCGAGGGGCGCTTGTGGTGGGTCAGGACGAACACCGGCGTATGGAACGGCGGCTCGTCGCCCCACCAGCCCTGCCAGTCGAGGTTCTCCCAGGGACCCCGGTAGGGGCTGAACTTGTTGCGGCCCATGATCTCGGCGCCGATGTTGTGCGGATAGTCCCGGGTCAGATAGTCGTCCAGCCCCCGGCTCCCGCCCGGCTCGGTCCGCATCGGCCAGCTCGCCGTGTCCCCGGCCCAGGAGAACAGCCGCTCCGGATCGACATGCCCGAACGGCCTCTCCAGCGTCTGGTCCTCACCGGCGCCGATGCCGTCGCTCGACACGTTGAAGTTCTGGACCCTCAGCAGTTGTGGCATGCGTTCCTCCATTGGTGGGTGCCTTCAGTGTGAGACTCCCCGCGCCCGGCGAACTCATCGCTGCCGCGCCCGGGACCTCACCCCACTGTCAGCACCGCGTTCCCCCGCACCCGCCTTCCCCGGATGTCCCCGATGACGTCCGCCGTACGGGACCAGTCCCGGACCGAGCCGATCTCCGGGTGCAGGCGGCCGCCCGCCACGAGACGGACCAGCGTGGCGAGGTCGGTGGCGTACGCCGTGTCCGCGCGGGTGTAGTCGAAGTGCGCGATACGGGCCTGGCCCGGGCCCTTGAAGAAGTCGAAGAAGTCCAGCGTCACCGGGGTCCTGCTCGCCTGGCCGAACCAGACCAGCAGCCCGCCCGGGGCGAGCCGGGCCAGGGCGGCCGGCAGGGAGGCGCCGCCCACCGACTCCAGCACGATGTCGTACGGGCCCCCGGCGGCGTCCGGCGAGGTGACCACGTCCACCGCGCCCCGCTCCAGCAGCCCGGCCCCCCGCTCCGGCGTCGCGCTGACCGCCGTGACCGCCGCGCCCGAGGACGCCGCCAGCTCCGTGACGTAGTGGCCGACGCCCCCGCTCGCCCCGGTGAGCAGCAGCCGCCGGGCCGCCACCGGGCCCGCCGCCCGGAGTAGGCGCAGTGCGGTGATGCCCGCCAGGGGGAGCGCCGCAGCGGTCACCGCGTCGACGCTGTCCGGGAGGGCCGCGACGCTGTGGACCGGGACCGCGACGCGCTCGGCCCAGCCGTACGCGGGCGGATGGGCGACGACCCGGGTGCCCGCCGCCGGCCCCGTGCCGTCGGCCGCCGCCCGTATCACCGTGCCCGCGACGTCCTTGCCGGGCCGCCAGCCGGGCCACCGCCGGCCGAGCTGCCCGTCCAGCTGGAAGGTCTCGCCCCGGTTGACCGAGTACGCCTCGACCGAGACCAGGGCCTCGTCGGCGGCGGGCTCGGGCTCGGGTGCCTCGCCGAGCAGGACCGATGTTCCGGTGGGGACCAGCGCTCTCATCGGATGCTCCCTCCTCTTTCTCAGGCGAAGACGACGGTGTGGGCGTGCAAGGTGTCGAAGTGCTCGCGCACGGAGGCGATCCGGCCGTCGCGCACCGTGAACACGGCCAGGCAGTGCTGGTCGTACCGGGCGCCCTTCCGCGTCAGCCCCCGGGTGTTCCACTCCGCCAGGACGCGCTCGCCCTCCGCGATCACACCCTCGAACTCGATCTCCACCGACTCGGGTACCAGCCGGGCGACCATCTGGCCCACGAAGTCGTCGAAGATCTCGTCCGGCCCCGTCCAGGTCCCCGACACCGGCAGATCCCCGGCGAGCGTCCAGGTGACGTCGGGACCGAAGAACGCCCGCAGCCGGTCCATGTCCCCCTCGACGAGCGTGTTCATGTAGTCGAGGACGACGTCCTTGGGGCTGGGGTGAGTGCTGTTCATGGCCTGCTCCGTTGCTCGTATCCGCTGACTCCCGAACGCTAGGAGCGCGGGGGCCGCGCAGGGAAAGACCTGTTCTCGATCGCTCCAGAACCGGCCGGCATCACCGCTGGTCAGCGCGGCTCGTATGCTGCTGCGCATGTCCGAACTCCGGCGTCTGCGCTACTTCCTGGCCGTGGCCGAGGAGCGCAACTTCACGCGCGCCGCCGAGCGGCTGCACATCGCCCAGCCCGCTCTCAGCCGGCAGATACGCGAGCTGGAGAAGGAGTTGGGCGTCCAGCTCCTGGACCGCACCACCCACTCCGTCGAACCGACCGAGGCCGGGCGGGTGTTGATGGAGCGCGGAGCCGCCCTCTGCGAGGACGCCGACCGGCTCTGGCGCGATGTACGCGGCTTCGCCGGCGGCGAGCATGGGACGCTGGCGCTCGGGTACAGCATGAGCACGAGTTACGAGACGGCCCCGGCCCTCCTCGCCGCCCTGGCCGAGCGGCTGCCGGGCCTCACCGCCACCACCCGGCTGCTCCCCACCGCCGAGATCCTCGCCGGGGTCGCCGACGGCACGCTCGACGCGGGCCTGGTCCGCTGCCCGCCGCCCACGCCGGAACTGGTGCGCACGCTCGTACGGCTGGAGCCGCAGGGCGTCCTGCTGGCCGCCGGACACCGGCTCGCCGCCCTGCCCGCCGTCGACCCCGCGGCCCTGGCCGGTGAGACCCTGCTCATCCACCCGCGCGAGGCCAACCCCGGCCACTACGACGCGATCATCGCCGTCCTCGACCGTGTCGGCGTCAGCCCGGACCTGATGCTGCGCCCGCTGTCGTTCGACGCCGGCCACACCCCGGTGGTACGCGGCGACGCCGTCTCCGTGGTCGGTGCCTCGGCCGCGTCCAGCCTGCCCGCGGGCCTGCTCTGGCGCCCGCCCCGCCGTCGCCCAACTCCTGCGCACGGCAACCGAGACGGCCCGCTCGGGCGGCTGGCTGCGGTCGCCGGACGGGGCCGCTACGCCGTAGCGGGCCGCTCCCACCGGCACTCGGTGCAGTGCCCCGGCTCGGGGGCTCTGAACGCGCGGTCGCAGCCGTCGCAGTTCTGCAGCGGGTCGTGCGGGACGACCGGGACGGCGGGCGGCAGCGGTGCCGGGAGGCGGGTGGTCAGCCGGTGTTCCAGGAATCTCGCCGGGTGCTTCAGTGGAGCGGGGAGGCCCGTCGTCAGGGCCCGTGTGACGGCCTCGGGGGTGACGCCGCGCTCCAGCCAGGCGGCGACGGCGGGGGCCAGCGTCCGTACCTCCACCGAGGAGAGCGGCAGGGCGTCGGAGACGAGGCGCAGGCGGGCCAGGACTTCGGAGGCGGTGGGGAGCAGATCCGCAGGACCGGTGACCATCGGTTTCGCGGGCGCGGCCGGGCGCGGTGCGGGCTCTTCCCGTACGACGGGTGGCGGCCCGGCAGGCGCTGGGCAGGGCGGGCGCGAGGGCGCGATGCCCGGCTTGTTGAACGACGTGGTGCGCGTGACGACCCGGCCGCTGGGAAGGCGCTCGCGGGTGCGTTTCAGATAGCCGTAGGTCTCCAGCTCGCGCAGGGCCCCGGCGATGCGGGTCTCGCTCTCCGGGAAGCGCTCGGCCAGGCACTTGATGCCGATCTTGGCTCCGGCGGGCAGCGACTGGATGTGCGTGGCGAGGCCGATCGCGGTGAGCGAGAGGCCGGGGTGCTGGGCGAGGTGGTTGCCGACGACGGTGAAGTGGCTGGTGTGACGCACATTCATGTGTACGACGCCGCCGGACGGGGCGCGCGGGGGCGCGATAATCTGCGGGGTATCCATCGGGAAGTTGTTGCCTTCCTCGGTGGTCAGGCCCTCGCTCGGGATTTGGTGTCCCGGCGGGGGCCGTCTCAGTTCTGAAGTTTGGTTTCGTGAGCATATGCCAGGCAACCGGGGCGAAATCCAGCCCAGTTGGGCAAGCTCACCCGTGCGGGTGATGGGCGCTCGCGGGCGCGCGGGGCCCGCTGAGGCCCACCCGGGTGGGCCGGGTCTGGTTGGTTTCTTCTTCCCAGGGACTTAAAAGCTTTTTGCGTCGTGGGGGACCGGGTCGCGGCGGACCGGGTCGCGGTGGGCACGATCCGGTGCGAGGGCGAGTTCCGCCCACACGGTCTTGCGGGGGAACGGCCCGCGCTCGACGCCCCATCGGGCGGCGAGCGCCTCGACGAGCAGCAGCCCGCGCCCGCCGTCGGCGATGTCGTTCCGCTCCTGGAGGCGGGGGAGTTCCTCGCCGCGTACGTCCGTCACTTCGACACGCAGCGTGTCCTCGTCGACGAGCAGCAGGACGCGGAAGTCCCGTCCCGGTACGTGTCCGTGCAGCGTGGCGTTCGCCGCGAGTTCGGCGACGACGAGAGCCGCGTCGTCGAGGGGCAGGCCCCAGGAGCGGAGCTGCTCCGTCGCCAGCAGCCGGGCGAGCCGGGCGCCCCGGCGGGTGGCGGAGAGCTGGACGGCGAACTGGCCGCTGCGGATGCGGGGGTGGGTGATTTCTCGGTTCACATCACTCAGCGTGGCCGTTGGTGTCTACCCTGAACAGGAGTGACGCGTGTACGGACGGTGACTGTCCAGCGGTTGTACGGACCTGTCCATCGCGTACAGCGCTCGGGTGCGGGATGCGGGTGGAGGCGGGTGGCGTATGGGTGTCAACGGCGTTGTGGACGAGCCGGGATGGGACATCGAACCCGAGGACGATTCGGGTGCGGTGATCGCGGCGGTCGGCCGGCAGATCAGGCTCTGGCGCGAGGCGGCGGGGTTACGTCCGGCGGAACTCGGCGAGCTGATCGGCTACAGCGAGAACCTGGTCTACAAGGTGGAGGCCGGGACACGGATCCCCAAGCCGGAGTTCCTGGACAAGTCGGACAAGGCCCTCGGCGCGGGCGGCAAGATCTCCGCGATGAAGCAGGACGTGGCGGAGGCGCGGTACCCGAAGAAGATCCGGGATCTGACCAAGCTGGAGGCCGATGCCGTGGAGCTCGGGTCGTACGCCAGCGGCGTCATCGACGGCCTGCTCCAGACCGAGGCGTATGCGCGCGCCCTGTATCAGGAGCGGCGCCCCGCGTACGCGGAGGAGCAGATCGACCGGCTTGTCGCGGCGCGTATGGCCCGTCAGTCCATCTTCGAGCGCAGGCCTTCTCCCCTCCTGACCTTTGTGCAGGAGGAGGCGACGCTGAGGCGGCCGACGGGTGGGAAAAACGTGTTGCGTGGACAGCTCCAACACCTGCTAGAAATGGCCTCGTTGAGACACGTCGAGATCCAGGTGATGCCGACGGAAACCGAGGAGCACGCGGGTTTGGGTGGCTCGCACGAGGTGCTTAAGCTGAGAGACGGCACGGCTGTGGGGCACAACGAGGTCCAACTCACCAGTCGGCTGATCAGTGATCCCAAGGAAGTACAGATCCTTGAGATGCGGTACGGCATGATCAGGGCACAAGCGCTCACGCCTCGGCTGTCGCGGACCTTTATCGAAAAACTGCTGGGAGAGACATGAGTGCCAAGCCCTCGGCCGGAAGCTCTGCGGACCTGAGCTGGGTCAAGAGCAGCTACAGCACGAACGACGGGCCTCAGTGCGTCGAGGTGGCCGCTGCCCTCACCGCCGTTCACGTCCGCGACTCCAAGAACATCCCCGGCCCCGAACTCGGCTTCGCCCCGGCGGCCTGGGCCGACTTCGTGGCGTACGCGTCGACGCACTGACCGCAGGCCCCCGCCTACCCCCGGAACGGCCGGTACGTCAGCTGCTTCACCTGACGCAGGAACGGCATCGACTCCACGTGTTCGACCCCGTCCAGCCGGCCCAGGCGTTCGCTGAGGTAGCGGTAGAGGTGGGCCGTGTCGCGGGTGATCACCACGGCCATCAGGTTGGACGGGCCCGTGGTGGCCGTCGCGTAGGCGACCTCGCGGTCCGTGGCGAGCGCTTCGCCCACCGACTGGAGGGCGCGGGGCGCGGCCGTGATGCAGAGCATGGTCGCCTTGCGGAAGCCGACGTGCTCGGAGTCGAACTCGACGTCCACATAGAGCGCGCCCGAGGCCGTCAGCTGGGCCATGCGGCGCTTGACCGCTGATTCGGAGCGGCCCGTCGCCTTCTGGAGTTCCGGGTACGTGGCCCGGCCGTCCCGTTCCAGCGCGGCGACCAGGGGCTCGTCCTCGGCGGTGATGACGGCCGGGCCCGGGTGCTCCGGGGGCGGGGGCGGGGTCAGGGCGGCGGCCTCCTCGGGGGAGAGCGCGCCGCTCTTGTGGAGCCAGCCCGAGGGGCCGCCGTAGAAGCGGTGCAGAAGCTGGTGCGCGCGGATGTCGACGATGTGCGGGGTGCGCGGGAGCTTGCCGAGGAGCAGGTCGTCGGCGTCGCCCCGGCCGCGCACATTGGCCGTGCACGTCACCTCCGTACCGCCCGAGGTGAGGCCGATCCAGGAGGTGTCCGGGCGTTTCGCCAGGGCCTGGGCGATGGCCAGCGCGCCCTCGGGCGCGCACCGCACCCGCAGCAGCCAGTGGTCGAGCGAGTCCTCGGCGGTCGCGCAGCGCACCCCGACGATCCGCAGTCCGCCCTCGGTCCGCAACCGGCGGAAGCGGCGCGCCACCGTCTGGTCCGAGACACCGAGCACCCCGGCGATCCGGCTGAAGGAGGCCCGCGCGTCCAGCTCCAGCGCGTGCAGGATCCGCAGGTCGAGGGCGTCGCTCGGTGCGTTGGATTCCACTGCCATGGGCCTCTTCTGTGTCGGATTCCGGCGTTCGGTGACTTCTGGCTGGGGTTTTCGGTCGCGGTCATTCGATCGTACGGGAGCGGCCGGGCGATCACGCCGGAGCCGTATCCGTAGCCGTACAGGGAGAAAGACATGCGTAAGTGGGGGCCGCTCACAGCGGTCTGTCTGGGGACGTTCATGCTGCTGCTCGACGTCACGATCGTCATCGTGGCGCTGCCGGACATGGCACGGGCGCTGGACGCGTCGCTCTCCGATCTGCAATGGGTCATCGACGGATACGCGCTCGCGCTCGCCGCGCTGCTCCTCGGCATCGGGGCGGCGGCCGACCGGCTCGGGCGGCGCCGGGTGCACATCGCGGGTGTCGTGCTGTTCGCCGTCGCCTCGCTGGCCTGCGGCCTCGCCTCGTCGCCGACGGCGCTGGTGGCCGCGCGCGGGGTCCAGGGGGTCGGCGCGGCCGCGATGTTCGCGACCACACTGCCGCTGCTCGCCTCGGTGTACCGGGGCAAGGACCGGTCCGTCGCGCTCGGGCTGTGGGGCGCGGTGAGCGGGGGCGCCGCCGCGATCGGTCCGGTGGTCGGCGGGCTGCTGACCGAGGGGCCCGGCTGGCGCTGGATCTTCTTCGTGAACCTGCCGGTCAGCGTCGCCGCCGTCTGGCTGACCGCCCGGACCGTGCCGGAGTCGCACGGGGCGCGGGACCGGCGCATCGACTGGGCGGGGACCGTCACGTTCGCGCTGTTCGCGGGCGCGGCGACGTACGCCGTCGTCCGGGCGGGAAGCCTGGGATGGACGTCGGGGCGCACGCTCGCCACACTCGGCGTCGCCGTGCTCGCCCTGCTGGCCTTCGTGCTCGTGGAGCGGCGCGTCGCGCACCCGCTGCTGGACCTGTCGCTCTTCCGCACCTCCGCGTTCACCGGCGTGATGGCCGGGGCGCTCGCGTACAACATGGCGGCCTTCGCCGTGCTGCCGTACACCTCGATCTGGCTGCAGACCGTGCTCGGCCTCAGCCCGGTGCAGGGCGGGCTCGCGGTGCTGCCGCTGGCCGCGACGGCGTTCGTCGTGGCCGCCGTCGGCGGGCGGCTGCTGCACGGGGCGCAGCCGAGGCTGACCATCGGTGTCGGCCTCGCGCTGATCGGCCTCGGCACGCTCGGCCAGGCCGTACTGGGCGCGGGCTCCTCGTGGCCCGCGCTGCTGCCGGGGCTGATCGTCGCCGGCGTCGGTACGGGGCTGGTCTCGCCGGCCCTCGCGGGCGCGGCCCTTGCCGCCGTACCGCCGGAGCGCGCGGGTATGGCGGGCGGCGCGGTCAACACCTTCCGCCAGCTCGGATACGCCTTCGGGGTGGCCGTGTGCGGGACGGTGCTGACCTCCCGGATGGGGGAGACGCTCGGCGAGGGCCAATCCCACGCTCTCGCGGGCGGGGGCGCGCCGGGGCTGCGGGCGGCCGGGGTGCCGGAGCACGCGCTGCGGGCCGCCTTCGCGTCGGGGCTGAACACGGCGGCCGTGGTGGCCGGTGCGGTGGGGGTCGTCGCGGGGGTCGCGGTGCTGGTGCTCGTGCGGGGCGGCGAGCGGAAGGCCCCGGCGGTGGCGGAGAGCGGTGCGGGGGTGGAGGCCGTGCGGGTGGGATGAGGATGCGGCGCGCCGCCTCCGGTGGCGCGCCGTCCTCAAGCGCCGGACGGGCTTGATTCCGACCGGTGCGGTCGGTGATGCGCGGCGGGCTCGGTGGTGGCCGCGTTGTCCTCGGTCGCCGGACGGGCTTGATGCGCCCGGTGTGTGTTCCGATGCGCCAGGTGGGCTTGATTTGGCGGGAAATAGGGCGGTTTTCTGCGACTATGCGATGAACGGGGGGCGGCGACCAGGAGAGGGACGTTATGTGCGGGATCGTGGGTTACGTCGGTGGGCAGTCGGCGCAGGACGTCGTCGTCGCGGGCCTCAAGCGGCTGGAGTACCGGGGGTACGACTCCGCCGGCATCGCGGTCCTCGCCGACGGCGGGCTGGCCTCGGCCAAGAAGGCCGGGAAGCTCGTCAACCTGGAGAAGGCCCTGAGCGAGCGGCCGCTGCCCGCCGGCGGCGCCGGGATCGGGCACACCCGGTGGGCCACCCACGGCGGGCCCACCGACGTCAACGCCCACCCGCACCTCGACAACGCCGGCCGCGTCGCCGTCGTCCACAACGGGATCATCGAGAACTTCGCCGCCCTGCGCGCCGAACTCGGCGAGCGCGGCCACGACCTGGTCTCCGAGACCGACACCGAGGCCGTCGCCCACCTCCTCGCCGAGGCGTACTCGCAGAGCGGGGACCCGGCCGAGGCCATGCGGCAGGTGTGCCGGCGGCTCGAAGGGGCGTTCACGCTCGTCGCGGTGTTCGCCGACGCGCCCGACGTCGTGGTCGGCGCCCGGCGCAACTCGCCGCTCGTCGTCGGGGTGGGGGAGGACGAGGCCTTCCTCGCCTCCGACGTCGCCGCGTTCATCGCGCACACCCGGTCCGCGGTCGAGCTCGGCCAGGACCAGGTGGTGGAGCTGCGGCGGGAGGGCGTCGTGGTCACCGGGTTCGACGGGGAGCCCGCCGAGGTGCGCGCGTACCACGTGGACTGGGACGCGTCCGCCGCGGAAAAGGGCGGCTACGCCTCGTTCATGCTCAAGGAGATCGCCGAGCAGCCCAAGGCCGTCACCGACACCCTCCTCGGCCGGATCGACCCGGAGGGCACGCTCCACCTCGACGAGGTGCGGATCTCGCCGGGGGAGCTGCGCGAGGTCGACAAGGTGGTCATCGTCGCCTGCGGGACCGCGTTCCACGCCGGGATGATCGCCAAGTACGCCATCGAGCACTGGACCCGGCTGCCCTGCGAGACCGAACTCGCCAGCGAGTTCCGCTACCGGGACCCGATCCTGGACCCGCACACCCTCGTCGTCGCCATCTCGCAGTCCGGCGAGACGATGGACACCCTGATGGCGCTGCGGCACGCCCGCGAGCAGGGCGCGAAGGTCCTCGCCATCTGCAACACCAACGGCTCGACGATCCCGCGCGAGTCCGACGCGGTGCTCTACACGCACGCCGGGCCCGAGGTCGCCGTCGCCTCCACCAAGGCATTCCTGACCCAGCTCGTGGCCTGCTACCTCGTCGCGCTCTACCTCGGCCAGATCCGGGGGACCAAGTGGGGCGACGAGATCCGTACCGTCATCCGCCAGCTCTCCGAGATCTCCGGCTCGGTCGGCCGGGTCCTGGAGACCATGGAGCCGGTACGGGAGCTGGCCCGGTCGCTCGCCGGGCACGACACCGTGCTCTTCCTCGGCCGGCACGTCGGCTACCCGGTCGCGCTGGAAGGCGCGTTGAAGCTCAAGGAACTCGCGTACATGCACGCCGAGGGGTTCGCCGCAGGCGAGCTCAAGCACGGGCCGATCGCGCTGATCGAGGACGGGATGCCGGTCGTCGTGGTGGTGCCGTCCCCGGCCGGGCGCTCGGTGCTGCACGGCAAGATCGTGTCGAACATCCAGGAGATCCGGGCCCGCGGCGCCCTCACCGTCGTCATCGCAGAGGAGGGCGACGAGGAGGTCGTCCCGTACGCCGACCACCTCATCCGGATCCCCGCAACGCCTACGCTGCTTCAGCCGCTGGTCGCCACCGTGCCGTTGCAGGTCTTCGCCTGCGAACTGGCGACGGCCCGGGGCAACGAGGTGGACCAGCCGCGCAACCTGGCGAAGTCCGTCACCGTGGAGTGAGCCGTGAGCGAGCAGTGAGGGTGGGTACGTGATCATCGGGGTCGGGATCGATGTGGCGGAGATCGAACGGTTCGACGCGGCGCTGAAGCGGACACCGCAGATGGCCGCGCGCCTGTTCCTGGAGCAGGAGCTGCTGCTGCCCGGCGGCGAGCGGCGCGGCATCGCCTCGCTGGCGGCCAGGTTCGCCGCCAAGGAGGCCCTGGCCAAGGCGCTCGGCGCGCCCGGCGGGCTGCTGTGGACGGACGCCGAGGTGTACGTCGAGGAGTCCGGGCAGCCCCGGCTGCGGGTGAGCGGCACGGTCGCCGCACGCGCCGCAGCCCTGGGCGTCCGGCAGTGGCACGTCTCGCTCAGCCATGACGCGGGCGTCGCCTCGGCGGTCGTGATCGCCGAGGGCTGAGCCGGGGATCGGCCCCCGCTCCCGCGCGGGCCGGCGGGCGCCGAGCCGGGGCGCGGGCCGCCGTTCCCGCATACGTTGGACCCATGCGTACCGCTTACAGCGTCTCGACCGTACGGGCCGCCGAACAGGCCCTGATGTCACGGCTTCCGGAGGGTGCGCTGATGCAGCGCGCCGCCGCCGGGCTCGCCGCCGCCTGCGCCGATCTGCTGCGGCGCGGCGGCCGGGTCTACGGCTCCCGGGTCGTCCTCCTCGTCGGCAGCGGCGACAACGGGGGCGACGCCCTGTACGCGGGCGCCCGGCTCGCCCGGCGCGGCGCGGGCGTGGTGGCCGTACGGGTCTCGCCCGGCCGGGCCCACGAGGGCGGCAGCGCGGCGCTGCGCGCGGCGGGCGGGCGGGTCGTGGACGCCGGTGACGTCACCCCGGACACGCACCGCGACTGGGGCGGGCACATCGACCTCGTCGTCGACGCCGTCACGGGCATCGGCGGGCGCGGCGGGCTGCGGCCGGAGGCGGCCGCGCTCGTGGAGCGGTACACGGCCCACCCCGTGCCCGTCGTCGCCGTCGACCTGCCGAGCGGCGTCGAGGCCGACACCGGCGAGGTGCGGGGGGACGCGGTGCGCGCGGACGCGACGGTCACCTTCGGCGCGTACAAGCCGGCGCTGCTCGTCGACCCCGCCGCCGAACGGGCCGGCGCGCTGCACCTCGTCGACATCGGGCTCGGTGCCGAACTCCCGGACGTGCCCGAGCTGGAGGCGCTCCAGTACGCGGACGTCGCAGCCCTGCTGCCCGTCCCCTCCGCCGAGAGCGACAAGTACCGGCGCGGGGTCGTCGGCATCGTCGCCGGCTCCGCGCGCTACCCGGGCGCGGCGGTGCTGGCCGTCTCCGGGGCGCTGCGCGGCGGCGCGGGGGCCGTGCGGTACGTCGGGCCCGGCGGCGACGCCGTCATCGCGAGCCATCCGGAGACCCTGGTCCACGCGGGCCCGCCGTCGAGGGCCGGGCGGGTACAGGCGTGGGTCGTCGGGCCAGGGCTCGGCGACGGCACGGACGCCGTGGACGCGGTCTCCGACGTGCTGGCCGCCGAGGTGCCGGTGCTGGTCGACGCGGACGGGCTGCGGCTGCTGGACGCGGACGCCGTCCAGGCCCGCACCGCCCCGACCGTCCTCACCCCGCACGCCGGGGAGGCCGCCGCGCTGCTCGGCGTCGCGCGCGAGGAGGTCGAGGCGGGGCGGCTCGCCGCTGTACGCGAACTGGCCTCCCGCTTCCGGGCCACGGTCCTGCTCAAGGGCTCGACGACCCTGGTCGCCGCGGACACCCCGCGCACACCGGTGCGGGTCAACCCCACCGGCACCTCCTGGCTGGCCACCGCCGGCAGCGGTGACGTGCTCTCCGGGCTGACGGGCTCGCTGCTGGCCGCGGGCCTCGCCCCGCGCGACGCCGCCTCGGTCGGCGCCTATCTGCACGGGCTGGCGGCCCGGCACGCCTCGGACGGCTCCGCGGTCGCCGCACAGGACGTGGCCGGGGCCATCGCGGCGGCGTGGCGGGACGTACGGGCCTGAGCGATCCTGGAGGCGGCGAGAGGGGACGGCCCGTGAGCGGCACCGACGGCCTGCGCGTCCGCAGGGTGTACGACCCCCGGGAGAACGGCGACGGCACCCGCGTCCTGGTGGACCGGCTGTGGCCGCGCGGGGTGTCCAGGGAGCGGGCCGCGATCGACCGCTGGCTCAAGGACATCACCCCCTCGGACGAGCTGCGCTCCTGGTACCACGGGGACCGTTCGGAGACCCGGTACGACAGCTTCGTGGACCGCTACCGCGCCGAGCTGGCCGACCCGGCGCACACGGCGGCCGTGGACGAGCTGGTGCGGCTGGTGCGCGACGGCGGGCCGGTGACGCTGGTCACGGCGGTCAAGGACGTCCCGCACAGCCATGTCCCGGTCCTCGTCGACCAGGTGGAACACGTCCTCAACCACGGCTGACGCGCCCCGCCGGACGGGTCCGCGCGCACGGCTCTGAGACACTGGGCGCGATGAACGAGACAGCGTCCTTGAGAGCCCGTGCCGAGATCGACCTCGCCGCACTCCGCGCCAACGTGCGCGTTCTGCGTGCCCGGGCCGCCGGCGCGCAACTCATGGCCGTGGTCAAATCCGACGCCTACGGGCACGGCGCGGTGCCCTGCGCGCACGCCGCGCTCGAAGCCGGCGCCACCTGGCTGGGCACCGCCACCCCGCAGGAGGCGCTCGCCCTGCGCGCGGCCGGGCTCGGTGGCCGGGTGATGTGCTGGCTGTGGACGCCCGGCGGGCCGTGGCGCGAGGCGATCGAGGCCGACATCGACGTGTCGGTCAGCGGCCTGTGGGCGCTCACCGAGGCCACTGCGGCGGCGGCGGATGCGGGCCGGCCCGCCCGTATCCAGCTCAAGGCCGACACGGGCCTGGGGCGCAACGGCTGCCAGCCCGCCGACTGGCCCGAACTGGTCGCCGCCGCCCGGGCCGCCGAGCAGGCGGGCACCGCCCGGATCACCGGCCTGTGGTCCCATTTCGCCTGCGCCGACGAGCCCGGCCACCCCTCGATCACCGCCCAGCTGAACACCTTCCGCGACATGGTGGCGTACGCGGAGAAGGCCGGCGTCGAGCCCGAGGTGCGGCACATCGCCAACTCCCCGGCGACACTGACGGTCCCCGAGTCGCACTTCGACCTCGTACGGACCGGGATCGCCATGTACGGCATCTCGCCCAGCCCCGAGCTGGGCACCTCCGCCGACTTCGGGCTGCGGCCGGTGATGACGCTGTCCGCGTCCGTCGCCCTGGTCAAGCACGTCCCGGCCGGGCACGGCATCAGCTACGGGCACCACTACACGACGTCCAAGGAGACCACCCTCGGCCTGGTGCCCCTGGGGTACGCGGACGGCGTCCCGCGCCACGCGTCCGGCACCGGCCCGGTGCTGGTCGGCGGGGTCCGGCGGACGGTCGCGGGCCGGGTGGCCATGGACCAGTTCGTCGTCGATCTCGACGGGGACGAGCTGCCGGTCGGCAGCGAGGCGGTGCTGTTCGGACCCGGCGACCGGGGCGAGCCGACCGCCGAGGACTGGGCGCGGGCGGCGGGCACGATCGCGTACGAGATCGTCACCCGGATCAGCGGCCGGGTGCCGCGCGTCCACCGGGACGGCACGACACCGGACGGCGCCTCGGCCGGGTCGTGACCGGGAAGCGCCCCTGACCAGGCACGATCTGACGGACATGAGACGACCGACGAGGAGCGCGGCACGGTGAGCGAGATCAGCGCAGGTGAGTCGGTGGCGGCGGCCGCTTCGGCGGCCGGCTGGCGCCGGGCGGGCATCGCCGGCGCCGCCATAGGCGTGATCGCCGCGGGCGCGGCCGCCGGGGTCGCGGTGGAGCGGCTGACGGTCGGCCGGGGCATGCGCAAGCGGGCCCGGCTGGCGCTGGACGCCACCGGACCGTACGGCTCGCTGCGCGGGCTGCCCGGCCGGGCCACCGCCGACGACGGCACCGAGCTGTACTACGAGGTCGACGAGGTCGATCCCGGCAGCGGCACCGGGACGGGCGGTACGGCCGCCGGCGCCGCCTCCGGTCCCCGCCGGCGCCGGCTCTTCGGGCGCAAGGCCCCGGCCCCGGTGACCGTCGTCTTCAGCCATGGCTACTGCCTCAGCCAGGACTCCTGGCACTTCCAGCGGGCCGCCCTGCGCGGCATCGTGCGCACCGTCCACTGGGACCAGCGCAGCCACGGCCGCTCCGAGCGCGGCCGGGCCCAGGCGCGCGCCGGGGGCGGGGTGCCGGTCGGCATCGACCAGCTGGGCCGCGACCTCAAGGCCGTGATCGACGCGGCGGCGCCCGAGGGCCCGCTCGTGCTGGTCGGGCACTCCATGGGCGGCATGACGATCATGGCGCTCGCCGACCGCTACCCCGAGCTGATCCGCGACCGGGTCGCCGCGGTCGCGCTCGTCGGCACGTCGAGCGGGAAGCTCAACGAGGTCAGCTTCGGGCTGCCGGTGGCCGGGGTGAACGCGGTGCGCCGGGTGCTGCCCGGGGTGCTGAAGGCGCTCGGCTCGCAGGCGGAGCTGGTGGAGCGGGGCAGGCGGGCGACCGCGGACCTCTTCGCCGGGCTGATCAAGCGGTACTCGTTCGGCTCGCGGGACGTGGACCCGGCGGTCGAGCGGTTCGCGGAGCGGCTCATCGAGTCCACACCGATCGATGTGGTCGCGGAGTTCTACCCGGCCTTCGCCGAGCACGACAAGAGCGCGGCCCTGCCCCTGTTCCGCGATGTCCCGGTGCTGATCCTGGCCGGTGACAAGGACCTGGTGACCCCCAGCTCGCACAGCGAGGCCATCGCGGACCAGCTGCCGGACGCGGAACTGGTCATCGTCCCGGACGCCGGCCATCTGGTGATGCTGGAGCACCCGGAGACCGTGACCGACCGGCTCGCGGACCTGCTGGTGCGGGCCGGAGCCGTACCGGAGTCCTCTAACGTTGGCGGGCATGGAAGCACCGCACAACAGCCCGGCGGCTGAGCCCGCCGCGTACGAGGCCGCGCCCGGCACCGTCACCGTCGCCCTGGCCGTCGAGTCCCCCGAACAGATGCAGGCCCTGGGCCGCCGGATCGCCTCCGTGCTGCGCCCCGGGGACCTCGTGATGCTCACCGGCGAGCTGGGGGCCGGGAAGACGACCCTGACCCGGGGCCTCGGCGAGGGCCTCGGGGTCCGGGGCGCGGTCACCTCGCCCACGTTCGTGATCGCCCGCGTCCACCCCTCGCTCTCCGGCGGACCGGCGCTGGTCCATGTCGACGCCTACCGACTGGGCGGCGGGCTCGACGAGATGGAGGACCTGGACCTCGATGTGTCGCTGCCGGAGTCGGTGGTCGTCGTCGAGTGGGGCGACGGCAAGGTCGAGGAGCTGTCGGACGACCGGCTCCAGGTGCTGATCGACCGTGCGGTCGGCGACACGGACGACGAGCGGCGCACGGTGACGCTGGTGGGCGTGGGCGCCCGCTGGGCGGGGCTGCGGTCGGACTCGTGGGCGCCCTGGGACGCGACGGGGGTCTGAGGGAGCCTGTTTCCGACGCGGTGTCGGCAAAATGTTGCGCGGGGCGGGGCAAGCGTGGTGACATGGAGGACGAGAGCCGGTTAGGTCTACCTAACTATGCCTTCCACCGGAGCCTCAGGAGGCGTCCATGCCGACATCCGAGCGAGAAGTGCGGCCGTCGCCGGCGGCCGTGACGATGCGGGAGCTGCTGGCCGCGGGGGCGGCGGCGAGTGCGGTCTCCACCCCGCCCCGGCGCGTTGCGGCGCCTGCGCCGCGTGAGGGGTCGGCGCAGAAGCGGGGTTGATGCCCGGGGGCGAGTGCGGGCCGTTGCCGGCGCCGTCAAAGATGTCCTCAATCGCCGGACGGGCTTGATTTTCGCGGGCTCGACGGGCTGATTCTGCGGGCTCGAACCGCTACGGGACCACGACGACCTTGACGCCCACCGTGGCGAACGTCCAGATCGCGTTGCCGTCCTCGCGGCTCATGCGGACGCCGCCCGCCTTCAGGGTCGGGTCCGGGCTCTCCAGTGAGCCGTCCTGGGCCGCGCTGAAGCCGATCGCCACGTCGTTCGTCGTCGCGAACCGCACCACGTGCTCGATCGGCACCCCGTCCGAGCCCGTCACCTTTCCGGAGCGCGAGGTCACCTGATAGGTGCCCGGCAGGGCGTGGACCGCGCTCGGCATGACCTTGAAGGTCCGGGTGGACTTGCCCTTGGCGTCGACCAGCCACACCCGGCGGTCGCCCAGCGCGTACACGACGCGCATGCCGTGGCCGGACGCGGCGGGGACGGCGAGAGGGTCCTTCTTCGGCTTCGGCTTGGCGTGGCCGCCCGTCGCGGGCGCGCTGCTGGACGCCTTCGGCTTGGCGCCGAGGCGGTCAGGGGCGTTCGCCGACGCCTGGTAGGCCAGGAAGCCGACCGCGGCGAGGGCCGCCGCGGTGAGCGCGGCCACGATTCCCGAGCTGCCCCTTGCCACCGTGCGTGCCTCTTTCGCCGTCGTGTGCCGTCATGGCGCGGAACGTGCCGCGCGCCGTATGTCGTACAAGCGTTTACACGTACTCCGCGTATACCCGGTGACGGTAGCAGCCGCGGCCCCCCGTCCCGGGACGCCGGACGGGGCGCCGTTTCCGCCGCGCCGGAGCCGTAGGCTGTTTGCGTGCTCTTGCTCGCTATGGATACCGCCACCCCCGCCGTCACCGTCGCCCTGCACGACGGGACCCGCGTCGTCGCCGAGTCCGGTCAGGTCGACGCCCGCCGGCACGGGGAGCTGCTGCTGCCCGCCGTCGACCGTGTGCTCGCCGAGGCCGGGGTGAAGCTCGACGCCGTGACGGGCGTGGTCGTGGGCGTCGGCCCCGGCCCGTACACCGGGCTGCGCGTCGGACTGGTGACGGCCGCGACATTCGGCTCGGTGCTCTCCGTGCCCGTGCACGGGCTGTGCACCCTGGACGGTCTCGCGTACGCCGCCGGGCAGGCGGGCGTCGAGGGCCCGTTCGCCGTCGCGACGGACGCCCGCCGCAAGGAGGTGTACTGGGCGCGCTACGAGGACGCCCGCACCCATACCGGTGAACCCTCCGTCGACCGGCCCGCCGACATCGCCGCACAGCTCGAAGGGCTCCCCGTCGTCGGGGCGGGCGCGGTGCTCTACCCCGACGCCTTCCCGGACGCGCGCGGGCCCGAGCACGTCGCCGCCGGTGCGCTCGCCGCGCTGGCCGCCGAACGCCTCGCGGCGGGCGGCGAGCTGCTGCCGCCGCAGCCGCTCTACCTCCGCAGGCCCGACGCGCAGGTCCCGAAGAACTACAAGGTGGTCACGCCGAAGTGACCGCCACGACCGCAGTGCTGCGCGAGATGCGCTGGTGGGACATCGACGCGGTGCTCGACCTGGAGCACGAGCTGTTCCCGGACGACGCCTGGTCGGCCGGGATGTTCTGGTCCGAGCTGGCGCACGCCCGCGGCCCGCAGGCGACCCGCCGCTATGTGGTCGCCGAGGACCCGGTCAGCGGGCGGATCGTCGGGTACGCGGGCCTCGCGGCGGCCGGTGACCTCGCCGACGTCCAGACGATCGGGGTCACCCGCGACCACTGGGGCGGCGGGCTCGGCTCGGAGCTGCTGACCGATCTGCTCAAGCACGCCACGGCCTTCGAGTGCGCCGAGGTGCTGCTGGAGGTCCGGGTCGACAACACCCGGGCGCAGAAGCTGTACGAACGCTTCGGCTTCGAACCGATCGGCTTCCGGCGCGGCTACTACCAGCCGGGCAACATCGACGCACTCGTCATGCGCCTCCATGTACACGAAGACGTACACGAAGACGTACAAGGGCACGTACAGGAAACAGAGACTGACTGATGGCTGACGAACCGCTCGTACTCGGCATCGAGACCTCCTGCGACGAAACCGGCGTCGGCATCGTCCGGGGGACGACGCTGCTCGCCGACGCCGTCGCGTCCAGCGTCGACACGCACGCCCGCTTCGGCGGGGTCGTCCCGGAGATCGCCTCGCGCGCGCATCTGGAGGCGATGGTCCCCACCATCGAGCGCGCGCTGAAGGAGGCCGGGGTCAGCGGCCGGGACCTCGACGGCATCGCCGTCACGGCGGGCCCCGGGCTCGCCGGCGCCCTGCTCGTCGGCGTCTCGGCGGCCAAGGCGTACGCCTACGTGCTGAACAAGCCGCTCTACGGGGTCAACCACCTCGCCTCGCACATCTGCGTCGACCAGCTGGAGCACGGCCCGCTGCCCGAGCCGACGATGGCACTGCTGGTCAGCGGCGGACACTCCTCGCTGCTGCTCGCGCCCGACATCACCGCCGACGTACGGCCGCTGGGCGCGACCATCGACGACGCGGCCGGCGAGGCCTTCGACAAGATCGCCCGGGTGCTGGACCTGGGCTTCCCCGGCGGCCCGGTCATCGACCGGCTCGCCAAGGAGGGCGATCCGAAGGCCATCGCGTTCCCGCGCGGTCTGAGCGGCTCGCGCGACCCGGCCTACGACTTCTCCTTCTCCGGCCTGAAGACCTCGGTGGCCCGCTGGATCGAGGCGAAGCGCGCGGCGGGCGAGGAGGTGCCGGTACGGGATGTGGCGGCGTCCTTCCAGGAGGCCGTGGTGGACGTGCTCACCCGCAAGGCCGTGCGCGCCTGCAAGGACGAGGGCGTCGACCACCTGATGATCGGCGGCGGTGTCGCGGCCAACTCCCGGCTGCGGGCGCTGGCCCAGGAGCGCTGCGAGAAGGCCGGCATCCGGCTGCGCGTGCCGCGTCCGGGCCTGTGCACCGACAACGGGGCGATGGTCGCCGCGCTGGGCGCCGAGATGGTGGCCAGGAACCGCGCCGCCTCCGACCTGGAGCTGTCGGCGGACTCCTCGCTGCCGGTGACCGAGCCCCATGTCCCCGGCGCCCACGACCACGACCATGTGCACGAGGTCAGCAAGGACAACCTGTACTCATGAGCGGGACGACCGTCGCCCTGATGTGGGAGGCCCGCGCCACCGAGGGCCGGGGCGCCGAGCTGCTGGAGTGGGCCCGCGCCCGCGCCGGCGAGCTGGCCCGGCCGCCGCTGCGCAGCGAGCTGCTGCGCGCCCCGCAGGACCGGGTCCTGGTCATCACCTGGTGGCAGGGGGCGTACGGCGACGAGCTGCCGGAGCTGCCCGAGCCGGACGCGGGGATCGTCACCCGGCCGGTGCACCGCTGGCGTTTCGAGTCCCTCGGGCCAGCAGACCGGTGATGATCGCGTCGAGTTCGTCCGCCACCTCGTAGTCGGCGGCGTACGCCCGCCAGTCGTCCTTGATCGCGGTGAGGCGGGGCAGCTGTGCCGCGTCCTGCTCCGTGACCATCTCCGGGAAGTACCGCGCGGACGGCGGGTGCTCGGCGCGGCGCTCGGCCGCCCGGCGGAAGACCAGGTCGCCGTAGACGTAGCTCCAGATCGTCCGGTAGGCGCGTACCGCCTGGGCGGGGGAGAGGCCGCAGGCCATCGCGCAGTCGATGATCTCCTCGACCATCCACAGCGCCTCCTTGTCGGTGAGCTCGCCCAGCGCCAGGACGTCGAGCACCCAGGGGAGCCGGGCGAGGATCCCGTGCATGTGCGCCGCCACGGCGAGCAGCCGCGCGCGCGGCTCGGCGGGCAGCTCGGGGCGCGGGAAGGTGGCCGCCGTCCCGGACAGGGTGAGCATCAGCAGCTCGTCCTTGTCCTGCACGTAGTGGTAGAGCGCCATCGGCGTGGAGCCGAGCTCCTTGGCGACCCTGCGCATGCTCAGGGCGGCCACGCCCTCCTCCTCGATGATCCGGCGCGCGGTGGCGACCATCGCGTCCGGGTCGAGCCTGCGCGGCCGTCCCACGGATCGCTTCGCCGCCGGAGTCTTCTTCCCGTTCCCTGACACCCGGGCATTGTCTCCCGTCCCTCCCCGCCCGGTGGGTCCGCACCTCCTCGCGCTTATTTTCTATACGCGTATAGTAATGGCTCGACCGAGTGACCGCGAGGGAAGGGGAAGACCGTGGACGACCGCTCACGGCACATGCGCCGGCTGCTGGTGGTGTCGCTCACCGTGCAGTTCATGGTGGCGCTGGACATGTCCGTGGTGAACGTGGCGCTGCCCGACATGCGCGCCGGGCTCGGCTTCACACCGGAGGGGCTGCTGTGGGTCGTCAACGCCTACGCGCTCGCCTTCGGCGGACTGCTGATGCTCGGCGGACGCCTCGGCGACCTGCTCGGCAGCCGCCCCGTCCTGATCACCGGCCTGGTGCTCTTCGGCACGGCGAGCCTGGCCGGCGGCCTCGCCCAGTCGCCCGGCGTGCTGATCGCCGCCCGCGCGGTGCAGGGGGCCGGGGCCGCCGCGCTCGCCCCGGTCGCCTTCGCGCTCATCGCCCTGGCCTTCCCGGCCGGACCGGAACGCTCCCGCGCGCTCGGGCTGTGGGGCATGGCGGGCGCGGCGGGCGGCGCGGCCGGGGTGCTGGCCGGCGGGTTGCTCACCGATGCGGCGGGCTGGCGGGCCGTGATGCTGGTCAACGTGCCGATCGTCGCCTTCGCCCTGGTCGCGGCCCTGCGCACCGGACCGGCCGCGCGCACCCCGGCCGCGACCGGCGCCCGGCTCGACGTGACCGGGGCGCTGCTCGCCACCGGCGGGACGACCCTGCTGGTCCTCGGGCTCGTCGGCACCGCGACGCACCCGTGGGGTTCGGCCAGGACCGTCGGCGTCCTCGCGGCGGCGGCCGTGCTGCTCGCCGCCTTCGTCGCCGTGGAACACCGCACCGCGTCGCCGCTGCTGCGGCCCGGCCTGCTGAAGGGGCGCCCGGTGCTCACGGCCAACCTGTTCTGCCTGCTGCTCAGCTCCGGGCAGTTCGCCTCGTTCTACTTCGTCTCGCTCTGCCTCCAGCAGGTGCTCGGATACGGGCCGACCGCCGCCGGGGCCGCCTTCCTGCCGTTCTGCGTGGGCGTCGTCGCCGGTTCGGTGATCGCCACCCGTACGGTCGCCCGGCTCGGCACCCGGCGGCTGCTGGCGGCCGGCGGCGCCCTGGCCGCCCTCGGCTTCGCCGGTTTCGCGGCCACCGCGCGGGTCGACGGCACCTTCCTCACCTTCGTCCTCGGGCCGTCCCTGGTCGCCTCCGTCGGCATCGGCATGTGCTTCGTCCCGCTCGGCACGGCGGCCACCACCGGGGTCGCGCCCGGCGAGACCGGCATGGCCTCCGGGCTGCTCAACAGCTCCCGGCAGGTGGGCGGCTCGCTGGGACTCGCGGTCCTGGTGACCGCCGCCGCGCAGGTCACCGGCGGATCGGACCGGCGGACCGACCTGGTCGCCGGCTACGCGACGGCCTTCTGGGCGGCGGCCGGACTGCTCGCCGCGGGCGCGCTGGCGGCGCTGCTCCTGCTGCCCCGCGACCCCGCCACCGGCCCCGCGGACCCCTCCGGAACGGACGCGGGGGGCCTTGCGGTGGCCGGTCCGGAAGATTCTCAGAAGAATTCCGTGGGAGGTGTCGATCCGGCCGTGCCCCGTTCGACGCAAGGGTGAGAGGCGGGGAGAGCCCCCGTCCTTCCGACCGAGGAGTCACCATGCCGCGCTTCATGTCACTCATCCGCATCGACGAGCAGGCCGCCGCCTCCTTCGAGCCCGACCCCGGCTTCGACGAGCGGGTGACCGCGCTGTTCGAGGAGTTCGACAAGGCGGGAGTGGTGCTGGACACGGCCGGCCTCACGCCGACCGAGCGGGGCACCCGGGTCCACTGGACCGGCGGAGAGCTCAGCTACACCGACGGGCCCTTCACCGAGACCAAGGAGGTCGTCGGCGGATACGCCATCCTCCAGTGCAAGGACAGGGAGGAGGCCCTGGAGTGGACCCGGCGGTTCCTCCGGATCCACCCGGAGAGCTGGAGCGTCACCTGCGAGATCCGGGCCATCGATGAGTCCTGAGCCAGGGCCTTTCGTTCGGATCAGGCCGGGCCCGGCCGCGCTTGCCCGGGCCCGGCACGGCTGCTCTGATGGGTGGCCGTGACGACAGCGAGCGCGGTTGAGGCGGTATTCCGGATCGAGTCCGCGCGGATCATCGCCGGTGTCGCCCGGATCGTGCGGGACGTGGGCATCGCCGAGGAACTGGCGCAGGACGCGCTGGTCGCCGCACTGGAGCAGTGGCCGGAGTCGGGCGTCCCGGACAACCCGGGTGCCTGGCTCATGGCCACGGCCCGGCACCGCGCCATCGACCTCGTGCGCCGCCGCGAGACGTACGCCCGCAAGCTCGCCGAGATGGGCCGCGACCTCGACGGCGTCTCGACCGCGCCGGAACCCGCCGACGCCGACCCCGACCGCATCGACGACGACCTGCTCCGGCTGATCTTCACCGCCTGCCATCCGGTGCTCTCCACCGACGCCCGGATCGCCCTCACCCTGCGGCTCCTCGGCGGCCTCACCACCGCGGAGATCGCCCGCGCCTTCCTCACCACCGAACCGGCCGTCGCCGAGGGGGTACCTCCCATGCGTCAAGCCATGGGGGAGCACCGTCCGGGCCAAGCGCTCGCTGGGCCGGGCCGGCGTCCCCTTCGAGGTGCCGTACGGCCCCGAGCGCGCGGCCCGCCTCGGCTCGGTGCTCGAAGTGATCTACCTCGTCTTCAACGAGGGGTACGCGGCGACCGCCGGCGACGACTGGCTGCGCCCGGCGCTCTGCGAGGACGCGCTGCGCCTGGCCCGGGTGCTGGCCGGGCTGATGCCCCAGGAGTCCGAGGTGCACGCCCTGGCCGCCCTGCTGGAGCTCCAGGCGTCCCGCACCGCCGCCAGGACCGGCCCGGACGGCACCCCGGTGCTGCTCGCGGACCAGAACCGGGCCCGCTGGGACCGGCTGCTGATCCGCCGTGGCTTCGCGGCCCTGATCCGGGCCACGGAGACGGCGAAGCAGACGGCTGCGCAGGCCGCACCGGAGACCGGCGAGCCGCTCGGTCCGTACGCCCTCCAGGCCGCCATCGCCGCCTGTCACGCCCGCGCGGCGCGCTACGAGGACACCGACTGGGCCGCCATCACCGCGCTCTACGACCGCCTCGCCGCCCTCACCCCGTCACCGGTCGTCGAGCTCAACCGCGCCGTCGCCGTCTCCATGTCCGAGGGCCCGGCGGCGGCGCTCGTCCTGGTCGACGCGCTGGCCGCCGACCCCGCCCTCAAGGGCTACCACTTGCTGCCGAGCGTGCGCGGGGATCTCCTGGAGCGCATGGGACGTACCGACGAGGCGCGCGCCGCATTCGTACGGGCGGCGGAACTGACCCGCAACGAGCGGGAGAGGGCGATGCTCCTGGACCGCGCCGGCCGATGAGTTCCGGCCACGGCGGCGGCCTACCCTGCACGGCATTTCGCACCACCGGGTGGTTCGCGCCACCGAGAGTGAGGAGACGGTCATGCAGAAGGTCACCACGTTCCTGTGGTTCGACGACAACCAGGCCGAGGAGGCGGCGGACCACTACATCTCCGTCATCGGCGGCGACTCGCGCGTCCTGGAGGTGACCCGCTGGACCGAGGCCGGACCGGGCGAGGCGGGCTCGGTGATGACCGTACGGTTCCAGCTGGACGGTACGGAGTACATCGCGTTCAACGGCGGCCCCGCCGGGTTCTCCTTCGACGAGTCCGTCTCGCTCTCCGTCGACTGCGCCTCGCAGGAGGAGGCGGACGAGCTGTGGGACCGGCTCACGGCGGACGGCGGCCAGGAGAGCCAGTGCGGCTGGCTCAAGGACAGGTTCGGAGTCTCCTGGCAGATCATCCCGCCCGGCCTCGGCGGGGCCCTGACCGACCCGGACCCGGAGAAGGCGGCCCGCGCCATGAAGGCGATGCTCGGCATGAAGCGCCTCGACATCGAGGCCCTGCGCAACGCCTGAGCGGGCCCGGGCCCCGGGCGGAGGCGTCGCGCGCGCTCGATAGGGTCTGGCCCATGTCGCCCCGTTCAGAGCTGCCGCCGCCCCCGCCGCCCGTGGAGATACGCGCCTGGCCCGACCGGGGAGCGCTGCTCGCCGACCGGGCCGCCGTCCTGGGCGAGTTGGTGAGGACACACATCGGTCCGGGCCGGCTGGGGCTGCTGTGGCTGTGGGGTGCGCTGGGTGCGCTCGGCTGGTCGCTGATCGGCACGGCGTTCATCACCTTCGAGGAGTCCTACGACTTCGTCGGCGCGATCGTCGGCGTGGTCATGATCGCCATGGGCGCCTGCGCGCTGGTGCCCGCGATCGTCCTCGTCGTCATCGGCCTGCGCCGGGACGTGCGGATCCGCCGACTCCTCGTGGAGTGGGGCGCGCTGGACCGTGACCCGGCGGGCGACACCGCCCTGCGGCAGCCCGGCGTCAGCCTCTGCTTGCTGCTCGGCTCCTTCGTCCTCTGCGCGGTCGGCCTCTACGCCTGCGTCGTCGTGCCGGCGGGCGCCGTCCGGGGCCATGACACCTACGGCCTGATGGCCCTGATCATGGGCCTCGGCCTCCTCTGCTGGCTCGTCGGTCTCATCGGCGTCGTCAAGGCCTTCTGGCACCGGCGTTGGGTCCTGCGGGTACTGATCGGCGCGAGCGCGCCCGAGCCGCTCATCTCCTCCTCCGGCGGCGGCGCCCACCGCTGACCCCGGCCCTATCCTTGGCGGGTACACGGTGATTCAGGGGGAGGGCGTTTCATGGAGTGGTACTGGTGGGTGCTCATCATCTTCTGGACGGGCGGCTTCGGCTGGCTCGCCGACAACGTCCGTACGGCGCTGCGCAACCGGCACACCCGCAGGCTGGAACTGCTGGAGGCCGAACGGCGGGAACGGCTCGCGCTCGAAGCGGCGAACCGGCCGCCCGAGCCCGTCTGCGGCTGTACGCACCACACCGCCAAGCATGACAAGCAGGGCAAGTGCCACGAGCGGATCGAGGTGCCGACCGCCTGGGACGAACAGAAGAAGCCGGTCCGCTTCGAGGCGGGGCAGTGCAACTGCCAGCAGTACGTGGGCCCGCAGCCGCTCTCGCAGGTGTACGCGGACGAGCTGACGGACCTCGCCTAGGGCGTGTCTACCGGTGGCCGGCCTCCGGGCCGGTCACCGGCCGGCCGACCAGCATGGTCGGCGCGTCCGCGACCCGGGTCAGGAAGACCGTGGCCGCGTTCGGCCCCTGGAGCTTCATCTTCCGGCGCAGTTCCTCCGGTTCGACCGCCGAACCGCGCTTCTTGACCGTCAGGACGCCGACCTTCCGCTCCCGCAGCAGCGCCTTCAGCCGCTTCACGTTGAACGGCAGCTGATCGGTGATCTCGTACCCGGCGGTGTACGGGGAGTCGTACAGCTCGTCGCTCGTGACGTACGCGATCATCTCGTCGATCAGCCGGCCGCGGCAGCGCCCGACGATGTCGGCGACCAGATGCGCCCTGATCACCGCGCCGTCCGGCTCGTACAGATAGCGGCCGACCGGGCCCACCGGCGGGGCCGGCAGCGCGGCCGGGGCGGACAGGGTCGCGCCCGAGGGGAGCAGCGTGGCGCGGAAGGAGCCCGCCTCGAAGCCCTCGCCGAACCAGAGCACCGCCTCCTTCACATCGCCGCCGTCCGAGATCCACTCGGCCTCCGCCCGGGGCCCGATCGCCTCGTGCGGGATGCCCGGGGCGATCTTCAGCGCGGCCCTGGGCGCCTTCAGCGCGGCGGCGGTCGCCCAGGACAGCGGCGGTGAGTAGGCCTCCGGGTCGAAGATGCGGCCGCGGCCGCCCCGGCGGGCCGGGTCGACGAAGACCGCGTCACAGGGCGAGGTGTCGATCTCGGTGACATCGGCGCACCGCACCTCGATCAGCCCGTCGAGCCCGAGCGCGGCGGCATTGGCCCGGGCCACCTCGGCGGTCAGCGGGTCGCGGTCCACGGCGAGGACGGAGATCCCGGCGCGGGCCAGTGCGATGGCGTCGCCGCCGATCCCGCAGCAGAGGTCGGCGACGCTGCGCACCCCGGCGGCCGCGAACCGGCCGGCCCGGTGGCCGGCCACCGAGGCACGGGTGGCCTGCTCGACCCCGTTGGGCGTGAAGAACATCCGGTACGCGTCCTCGGCGCCGAACTTCGCGACCGCCCGCTGCCGCAGCCGGGCCTGTCCCAGCGCCGCCGAGACGAGGGCGGCCGGGTGGGTGCGGCGCAGCCGGGTGGCGGTGGCGAGCTCCGTCGCCGGGTCGTACGACCGCAGTCCGGCCAGCAGCCCTTCGCCCTCCGGGGTGCGCAGGGCCAGGAAGTCATCGAGTGCGTTCACCTGCCCCATTGTGAGCCAGCCGGGGGACCGTGCGGGTCCGGCGGCGGTGTCGGGCCGGGAGCCCGATCGCGTACTGGCAGGATGCGGCGCCATGCAGCCAGTACGACAAAAGGAAGAATTGGCCATGAACAGGCGCAGACCGGATGCGGTGACGGGCGGAGCGGTACGGACCGGGCGGCGGCGGGGTCATCTGCGGCGCCGGCCGGGATTCACGGTCCTTTCCGTGCTCCTGCTGGCCGCCGTCGGCTCCGGCTGCGCGGCCGGGACCGACGCCTCGGACACCGGGCGCGCGGCGAAGGCGCAGGCCGGAGCCCCGGGCGCGCAGGCCGAGGCCGCCGCCGGGGCGCTGGGCACCCGCGCGGCCCAGGAGGAGCGGGCCCGCCTCGCCCGGGCGGCCCGCGCGGTCGCCGCCAAGAAGTGGGGCCTGGCGAGCACCCCCCTCACGGCACCGCTGCCGCCCGCCGTGAAGCCGCACATCACCACCCGCAAGGGCTTCGAGGTCGAGGGCGGCGACGCCTCGCTGCCGCCCGTCTTCACCACCGTCCCCACCAAGGACAAGGTCGTCTTCCTGACGATGGACGACGGTGACGACAAGGACCCCGAGCTCCTGAAGATGATGTCGGAGCTGAACATCCCGTACAGCGCCTTCCTCAGCGACTACCTGGTGCGCGACAACTACGCGTACTTCAAGGACGCCGAGGCCCGGGGTGTCACGCTCAACAACCACACGCTCAACCACCGTTACATGCCCGGCCTGTCCTACGCCGAGCAGAAGCGGGAGATCTGCGACCAGCAGGACATCCTGGAGAAGCAGTACGGCAAGCGGCCCCGGCTCTTCAGGCCGCCGTACGGCAACTACAACGGCGACACCCTGCGGATCGCCAAGTCCTGCGGGATCACCGCCGTGCCCCTCTGGTCGGCCGAGGCGTTCCCCGACCACATGGAGTGGCGCGAGGAGGACCAGGACCTGCACCCCGGCGACATCATCCTCACCCACTTCCGCGGCAAGAAGGACTGGAAGGGCAGCATGCCCGACCTGATCCGGTCCGTCATGAAGGTCGTCACGGACAAGGGCTACGCCGTGGCCCGGCTGGAGGACTACGTATGACAGGCGCGCACCGGCTGCTGGCCGGGCTGCTGGCGGCCGGTGCGCTCCTGACCGCCACCACCGGCTGCGCACAGTCGGTGGACCCGATCGAACGCCTGGGCCGCAAGGCCGCGCAGCGGGTGGACCGGCGGCCCAGCGCTCCGGCCGCCGTGCGCCCGGCGGCGGTGCGCGGCGACCACGGGGCGCCCGGGGCGATGGTCGTCGTCGCCTGCGGCCGGGCCCGGCACCCCGGGAACGCGCGGCCGGTCTCCCCGCCGGTGCGCCGCTGGCCGGACCGGCCCGGACCGCGCTCCGGGGAGCGTGCGGACACGGGGTGCGGTCGCCCCTGACGTGCGCAGCGGCCCATGGAACGCCGCGGCGCCCTGCGGCGTTCTCCCTGCGGCGGGTCGCCGGGAGAGGCGAACCCGCCGCCACGAGGGGCGTCAATTGGCACTCCGCTTGACCGAGTGCTAATCGCGGTCATAGTCTCAGTGCTGGCACTCCCCACTGGAGAGTGCCAGCAGTACTGTGCGACCGGCAGGTCCGGCACCCGCGACGACGGGCCCACCTGGTCGCCACCCCAAGACTGTTAACCCCGTGAGATCTCCGAAGGGGGAGACCGGATCGTGTCGACCGCCAGCTCCAAGGTTGCGATCAAGCCGCTCGAGGACCGCATTGTGGTCCAGCCGCTCGACGCCGAGCAGACCACGGCCTCCGGCCTGGTTATTCCGGACACCGCCAAGGAGAAGCCCCAGGAGGGCGTCGTCCTGGCCGTGGGCCCGGGCCGCTTCGAGAACGGCGAGCGCCTGCCGCTCGACGTCAAGACCGGCGATGTCGTGCTGTACAGCAAGTACGGCGGCACCGAGGTGAAGTACAACGGCGAGGAGTACCTCGTCCTCTCGGCTCGCGACGTGCTCGCGATCATCGAGAAGTAATTCACCCACGTTTGCTTCTGTTCTGCGCCCCTGGCCCCCTGCGAAATCACTAGCCGGGCGGCGAGGGGCGCAGTTCTTGTTTTGAGAGGACAGTTCAGCTCCATGGCGAAGATCCTGAAGTTCGACGAGGACGCCCGTCGCGCCCTCGAGCGCGGCGTCAACAAGCTTGCCGACACGGTGAAGGTGACGATCGGTCCCAAGGGCCGCAACGTCGTCATCGACAAGAAGTTCGGTGCTCCCACCATCACCAACGACGGTGTCACCATCGCGCGCGAGGTCGAGCTGGACGACCCGTACGAGAACCTCGGTGCCCAGCTGGTGAAGGAGGTGGCGACCAAGACCAACGACGTAGCGGGTGACGGTACGACCACCGCCACCGTCCTGGCCCAGGCGCTCGTCCGCGAGGGCCTGCGCAACGTGGCCGCGGGCGCGTCCCCGGCCGCCCTGAAGAAGGGCATCGACGCCGCGGTCAAGGCCGTGTCCGAGGAGCTCCTCGCGACCGCCCGCCCGATCGACGACAAGTCCGACATCGCCGCCGTGGCCGCGCTCTCCGCGCAGGACACCCAGGTCGGCGAGCTCATCGCGGACGCGATGGACAAGGTCGGCAAGGACGGTGTCATCACCGTCGAGGAGTCCAACACCTTCGGTCTGGACCTCGACTTCACCGAGGGCATGGCCTTCGACAAGGGTTACCTGTCGCCGTACATGGTGACCGACCAGGAGCGTATGGAGGCCGTCCTCGACGACCCGTACATCCTGATCCACCAGGGCAAGATCGGCTCGATCCAGGAGCTGCTTCCGCTCCTGGAGAAGGTCATCCAGGCCGGTGGCTCCAAGCCGCTGCTGATCATCGCCGAGGACGTCGAGGGCGAGGCCCTGTCGACCCTGGTCGTCAACAAGATCCGCGGCACCTTCAACGCCGTCGCGGTGAAGGCCCCGGGCTTCGGTGACCGCCGCAAGGCCATGCTCGGCGACATCGCCACCCTCACCGGTGCGACCGTCATCGCCGAGGAGGTCGGCCTCAAGCTCGACCAGGCCGGTCTGGACGTGCTGGGCACCGCCCGCCGTGTGACCGTCTCCAAGGACGACACCACCATCGTCGACGGTGGCGGCAAGTCCGACGAGGTCGCCGGCCGGGTCAACCAGATCAAGGCCGAGATCGACGCCACCGACTCCGACTGGGACCGCGAGAAGCTCCAGGAGCGTCTGGCGAAGCTGGCCGGCGGTGTCTGCGTGATCCGCGTCGGTGCGGCCACCGAGGTGGAGCTCAAGGAGAAGAAGCACCGTCTGGAGGACGCCATCTCCGCGACCCGCGCCGCGGTCGAGGAGGGCATCGTCTCCGGTGGTGGCTCCGCTCTGGTCCACGCCGTCAAGGTCCTCGAGGGCAACCTCGGCAAGACCGGCGACGAGGCCACGGGTGTCGCGGTCGTGCGCCGCGCCGCCGTCGAGCCGCTCCGCTGGATCGCGGAGAACGCCGGTCTCGAGGGCTACGTCATCACCTCGAAGGTCTCCGAGCTCGACAAGGGTCAGGGCTTCAACGCCGCGACCGGCGAGTACGGCGACCTGGTGAAGGCCGGCGTCATCGACCCGGTCAAGGTCACCCGCTCCGCGCTGGAGAACGCCGCGTCGATCGCGTCGCTGCTGCTCACGACCGAGACGCTGGTCGTCGAGAAGCCGGCCGAGGAAGAGCCGGAGGCCGGTCACGGTCACGGCCACTCGCACTAGCGTGTAGCTTCCCGCGCCAGCGGCGAGGCCCGGTACCCCTGCGGGGGTACCGGGCCTTTCGCGCCCCCAGCCTTGCCGCCCACCTCCGGCTACTCCGGTCGAACCCAGCCCCTCCGGCTACCTCCGGCTACTCCGGTCGGACCCCGCTCCTCAATCGCCGGAGGGGCTTAATCTTGGGTTACGCCGAGCGGGAGAGCGCGTCTCCCCGGACCGGGTCCGCGAACGGGCGGCCGGAGGCGAAGCGTTCGAGTTCGTCCAGCGCCTGGTCCGCCATCCGGTGCAGCTCGTTGCCGAGCGAGCCCGCGACATGCGGAGTCAGCAGCACATTCGGCAGGTCGTACAACGGCGACCCCGCCACCGGCAGCTCGGGATCCGTCACATCCAGCACCGCATGCAGCCGCCCACTCGTCAGCTCGGGCAGCAGCGCGTCCTCGTCGACCAGCGACCCCCGCGCCGTATTGATCAGGGTCGCCCCCGACGGCATCGCCGCCAGCTGGGCCGCGCCGATCAGATGGCGGGTCTCCGGGAGCTGCGGAGCGTGCACCGAGACGACCGAACTGCTCGCGCACAGCTCGTCGAGCGCGCTGAGCCGGACACCCAGCCGCGCCGCCTCGGCCGGGCCGACGTACGGGTCGTACAGCAGGACGTCCAGGTCGAAGGGGCGCAGCAGCCCGATCACCCGGCGGCCGATGCGGGAGGCCCCGACGATGCCGACCGTACGGCCGTAGTTGCCGCTGCCGTCCAGCTCGGCGAGCCAGTCGTGGCCGGTGCGCAGTTCCCCGTAACGCCGGGCCGAGCGCAGGACCTGCTTGCCGGCGAAGAGGATCGCGGCCACGGTGTACTCGGCGACCGGCAGCGCGTTGGCCCCGGCCGCCGAGGTGACGGCGATGCCGCGTTCCCAGCAGGCGTCGGTGATGTGGTGCTTGACGGACCCGGCCGCGTGCACCACCGCGCGCAGCCGGGGCGCGGCGGCCAGCACCGGAGCGGTGAGCGGGGTCGCGCCCCAGCAGGTGAACAGCACCTCCGCCTCGGCGAGCGCGGCTGCGACCTCGGGCGTCGGGTCGGCCAGGTCGTGGGCGACGAGCCGGGTGTCGGTCCGGGTGAGGGCGGCCAGCCGGGCGTGATGGCGTTCGGTGAGGAGCCGTCCGGCGATGCCGGGGCCCATCGCGAGCAGGGCACGGGGCCGGTTGTCAGTGGGGTGCGGCATGGTGGAACTCGTACTCCTCAAGGCTCGCGTGGGGGGTCACTTGACGCTTCCTGCGGTCAGGCCCGCCTTCCAGTGCCGCTGCAGGGAGACGAAGGCGACGATCAGCGGGATGACGGCGAGGAGGGAGCCGGTGACGACGAGGGGGTAGAAGCTCGGCTCGCCGTGGGTGTTGGTGTTCCAGGAGTACAGACCGAGGCTCAGCGGGAAGAGCTTGCGGTCCGAGAGCATCACGAGGGGGAGGAAGAAGTTGTTCCAGATCGCGGTGAACTGGAAGAGGAAGACGGTCACGAAGCCCGGCATGACCATGGGCAGACCCACGGACCAGAAGGTGCGCAGCTCGCCGGCCCCGTCGATACGGGCCGCCTCCAGCGCCTCGTTCGGTATGTAGCCCGCGCAGAAGACCCGCGCGAGGTACACGCCGAAGGGGTTGACCAGCACCGGGATCAGCACCGACCAGTAGGTGTTGACCAGGCCGACCTTGGATGCCAGCAGATACATCGGCAGGGCCAGCGCGGTGGTGGGGACGAGCACGCCCATCAGCACCAGGCCGAACAGCTGGTCCTTGCCCCGGAAGGTGTACTTGTCGAAGGCGTAACCCGCGGCGACGCAGATCAGCGAGCAGACGAGCGCCCCGCCGCCCGCGTAGCCGAGGCTGTTGAGGTACCAGCGGAAGTAGATGCCGTCGCCGTAGGAGGCCAGGTTCGACAGGTTCTCGCCGAGGTTGAAGCCGTCGAAGGAGAACGCGTTGCCGGCGAGCAGCCCGCCGGTGTCCTTGGTCGCGGCGGTGACCAGCCAGACGAGCGGGAAGAGCATGTAGACGACGGCGAGCAGCAGGAAGCCGTTGACCGCGGTCTTCGACATCCAGCGGCCGCGGGAGGCGGGGGAACTCATGCTTTCTTTCCCTTCCGGCCGGTGAAGCGGGTGACGACGAAGGACAGCAGGGCGGCGGTGAGCGCCAGCAGGATGGAGGCGGCTGCGGCGAGGCCGTAGTCGTTGCGTTCGAAGGCCGCGGTGTACGCGTACATGTTCGGCGTCCAGGTGGAGGAGACGGCGGAGCCGGTCCCCTTGTTGAGGATCAGTGGTTCGGTGAAGAGCTGGAGCGAGCCGATGACGGTGAACAGCGCGACCATCACGACCGAGGCGCGGATCAGCGGGACCTTGATGGCGATCGCGACCCGCCAGGCGCCCGCCCCGTCGACCGTGGCCGCTTCGAGCACGGACCGGTCGATGGCCTGCAACGCGGCGTAGAAGATCACCATGTTGTAGCCGAGCCACTCCCACAGCGCGATGTTGACGACGGAGGGCAGGGCGCCGTCGGGGGAGAAGAAGTCGAAGCCGATGCCGCCGGACTCCATGGCGCTGACCACGGGGCTGAGCTGCGGGGTGTAGAGATACACCCAGATCAGCGCGGCGATGATGCCGGGCACGGCGTGCGGCAGGAACAGCGCGAGCTGGAAGAAGCGGCGGGCGCGGGCCAGCGTGGAGTCCAGCAGCAGCGCGAGGGCGAGGGCTCCGACGAGCAGGAGCGGAATGTAGAACAGGCAGTATCCGAGGAGTACGCCGAAGCCCTCGCGGAACGCCCGGTCGCCCAGGGCCGCCGTGTAGTTGTCGAGTCCGCTGAACACGGACTCGGTGCCGCCGAAGCCCAGGCCGGACTGCTTCTCCGTGAACAGGCTGAGCCAGACCGCGTATCCGATCGGCAGCACCATGGCCAGCGTGAACAGTACGAAGAAGGGCCCCAGCAGGATGGCGGCGGCTCTGGTCGTCCGGGCGCGCTTCATCAGCCTGCGTCCTCGACCTTCAGACCGCGCTTCTTCAGCTCGGCGACGGTGGCGTCGTGCCCTGCCTGCACGGCCTCCTTCACCGTGGTGCCGCCGCCGGCCACCTTGCCGAACTGGTCCTTCATCGTGGTGTTGGTGGTGCCGGTGGTCGGGCCCCAGCTCCAGTTCGGGCCGATGGATGTCGCGGCGTCCTCGAAGACCTGGTAGATGTCCTGGCCGCCGTAGAAGTCCGCGTCGAACGCCTTCTTGGCGACCGGGCGCAGGGACGCCGCCGCCGGGAACGCGCTCGACGTGCCGGACTCGATGCGGGCCTTGATGCCGTCCTCGGTGGTCGACATCCAGGTGGCGAACTCGACCGCAGCCTTGGCCTTCTTGCTGGTCTTCGTCACCGCGAAGGTGGAGCCGCCGAGCATCCCGCTGGCGGGCTTCCCGTCCCAGCTGGGCATCGGGGCGACGGCCCATTTGCCGCTCTGCTCGGGCAGGGTGCCCTTGAGGACACCGGCGCCCCAGGCCGCGCCGAGGTAGCCGACGGTGCCGCCGTTCTTGAGGGAGTTGGTCCACTCGGGGCTGAAGGAGGCGTTGGCGCGGATCAGGTCGTCGTCGAGCAGGCCCTGCCAGTAGTCGGCGACCTTGGTGGTGCCCGCGTCGGTGGTGTTCACCTTCCAGGTGTCGCCCTCGGGCTTGTACCACTGGGCGCCGGCCTGCCAGGCCATCGCCTGGAAGGTGGTGGGGTCGTCCGGGAAGAACGTGCCGATGCGGGCCTTCTTGTCGGCCTTCTTGATCTTCTCGGCGGCCTTGCGGAAGTCGGCCCAGGTCTTGGGGACCTCGACGCCGTACTTCTCGAACAGGTCCTTGCGGTAGTAGAAGGACTGCGGCGAGGCATCGAAGGGGACGGCCCAGTTCTTGCCGCCGAGCGTCGTCAGCTCCACCGCCTGCGGCAGCAGCTTCTTCCTGATGTCCTCGGTGAAGTACGGGCCGATGTCCTGGAGCGCGCCCTGGCTGACGTACTCGGGGAGCTGCGGGTACTCGATCGAGACGAGGTCGGGGGCGTTGCCCGCCTTCACGGCGTTGGAGATCTTGGCGTAGCCGCCGGCGTTGCCGGACGGTATCTCCTCGTAGACGACCTTGATGTCCTTGTGCGAGGCGTTGAACGCGTCAACGACCTCCTTGGACCCCTTGGCCCAGCCCCAGAAGGTGATGCTGACGGGCTTGCCGTCGCTTCCGGCGGTGGACGTGTCGTCACCGCTGCCGCCACAGGCCGTGAGAACGGCGAGGGCGGTGGCGGCGCCGACGACGGCGAGAGAGGTTCTGCTCGAACTGCGGCTCACAGCGAGGCTCCTGAACAGGCGGCGACATTGGCGTTGGCCGTGATCCTTGGACCAGCCGTGACCGAAGTCAAGAGCGAAAGAGCGATCGATCGAAAAAAGATCAGAAGAGTTGCGTACGGAAGCCGGGCGGAAGCGCGACGGAAGCCCGTGAAGACGTCCTACGGGAGCGGCGCTCCGCAGGACTCCCGCACCCGCAGCTGCGGCAGCAGCGTCAGATGCCGCCGGGGTGCCCCGGTCTCCTCGCCCAGCCGCTCCACCAGCAGCTCCGTCGCATGGCGGCCCACCTCGCGCTTGGGCGGGGCCACGGCGGTCAGCGGGGTGTCCGCGAGGGCCGCCACCTCGTCGTCGTACGCGATCAGCGCCAGGTCCTCCGGCACCCGCACCCCCAGCTCCGCCAGGCGCTGCACCACCTGGATCGCGTCCACGTCGTTGTGGATCAGCGCGGCCGTGGCCACCCCCGAGACGACCGCCTCGCGCATCTCCCGCACGGCCTGCTCGAACGCCTCCGGTGCCTGGTCGGCCGGTACGGAGTCGATCACGTCCTGCGGGGCGCGCAGCCCGAGCGCGGTCAGCGCCTCGGCGTACCCGGAGCGCACCGCGAGCGCGGTCGGGGAGTCCGCGCGGGCCATCAGCAGGGGCGCCCCGTGCCCCAGCCCCACCAGGTGGCGCACGGCCAGCAGGACCCCGTGCGCATGGTCCGAGCAGACCCGGTCCAGGCCGTCCAGCGGCGATCCGGCGGTGGGCCTGCGCTCCAGCAGGACCGTGGGCACGGGCAGCGAGGCGATCCAGTCGCCGAACGCGGAGGGGTCGCCCGGGTGCTGCCAGCCGGGCGCGACCAGCAGTCCCTCGGCACCCGCCGCGAGCAGTCCTTCGGTGCGGGCCTGGTCCTCCTGCGGACGGTAGTCCGAGATCCGCAGGATCAGCCGGGCGCCGGCCCGGGCGGCGGCCTCGTGGGCGCCCCGGATGACCTCGGCGAAGTAGTAGGTCGCCGAGGGTGCGAGCATGCCGAGGACCCGGCCGCCGCCCGGGCCCGCCGGCGCCGCCGCGGGCGTGGCGTCCTGCGGCCAGGACACCGAGCCGTGGACCCGGTCGAGCAGCCCCCGGCCCGCCAGGTCCTCGACGTCCCGGCGCACCGTGACGGGCGAGACCCCCAGCTGCGACGCCAGGTCGGAGACCCGGGCCGAGCCCCGGTCCCGTACCAGCCCGAGCAGGCGGTCATGACGTTCAGCAGCACTTTCGCGCACGGCGGCAGTCCCCTCGCAGTGTGTGGCCCGGCCCTCGGCCCGGCCGGTGCCGGAGCCGGTGTCCGACCCGAAAGACCCTAGACCAACGTGATCGAACGATGGGAGTTTCGATCATTCAAACGCAATCCATTGACGTTCGATCAATCCGCGTCCAGGATTCCCGGCGATGCCGATCCGGCCGTTCCCGGCCCGTCCCGAACCCGACTGTTCGTACGGAGGAATTGTGAGACATCGCGTCACAGCCGCGGCGCTCGCGGCCCTGACCGCCGCCGCCGGTCTGACCCTCGCAGGACCGGGCGCCGCGCAGGCGGCACCCGCCGGCCACACCTTCCACGTCGACTGCTCCGCCGGCCCGCAGGGCGCCGACGGCAGCAGACAGCACCCCTGGACCACCCTCGCCGAGGCCAACGCGCACACCTACGGCCCCGGCGACCGGCTGCTCCTCAAGCGCGGCGCCACCTGCACCGGCACCCTCGCCCCCCGGGGCGAGGGCAGCGCCCGCGCGCCGTTCACCATCGCCGACTACGGCGGCGGCCCGGCCCGCGCCAGGATCGACGGCGCGGGCGCCCACGACGCGGTCCTGCTCGCCAACACGCAGTACGTGCACCTCGGCGCCCTGGAGATCATCAACGCCGCCGACCCGGGCAGCGAGCGCAACGGCGTACGTCTGCTCCTCACCGACTACGGCGTCGCCCGGGGCTTCGACATCAGCGGCCTGTACATCCATGACGTGCGCGGCGGCGACTACAAGACCGTCTCCGGCTCCAGCGCCCTGCACATCGCCGTCGAGGGCACGGCGAAGGCCAGCTGGTACGACGGCCTGGACATCGGGAACAACCTCATCGAGGACGTCGACCGCGAGGGCATCTACTTCAAGTCGACCTTCTCCAAGCGCGATCTGGTCGGCGAGCAGCAGGACCCGGACGTCTACCCGGGCGAGTGGACCCCCAGCACCGGCATCCGCATCCACCACAACACGCTGAAGTCCCTGGCGGGCGACGGCATGAAGCTCGACACCACCAGCGGCGCCCGCGTCGACCACAACCGGGTCGACGGCTTCCAGCTCCGCTCGCCCTCCGCCAACGCGGGCATCTGGACCTTCAACACCGACGACACGACCGTCGAGTACAACGAGGTCTCCGGCGGCGGCAACACCCACGACGGCATGTCCTTCGACGCCGACGGCGCCTCGCAGAACACCGTCTTCCAGTACAACTACAGCCACGACAACAAGGGCGGCTTCCTGCTGATCTGCCCGTACAGCGGGGCGAAGACCCTCGGCACCGTCGCCCGCTACAACGTCAGCCGCGACGACGGCGCCCGGCTGATCCAGAACTGCTGGGGCCCCATCCTCGGCACACAGATCTACAACAACACCTTCCGCAACACGACGCAGATCCCCGGCTACCTCGTCCAGGACGACGCCGGCAGCCCCGGGACCACCCAGCACGAACTGGCCATCCGCAACAACGTCTTCGTCAGCGAGGGCACCGGCGGCTACGCCTTCAAGAACCCGACGCCGGGGCTCGCCTTCGACCACAACGCCTTCCACGGCATCGACATGACCCGCCCGAACCCCGGCGGCATCACCGCCGACCCGAAGCTCCGCGACGACTTCCGGCTCGGCGCGGGCTCGCCCGCCCTCGCCGCCGGAGCCGTCGTCGCGGACAACGGCGGCAAGGACTACTTCGGCAACCGCCTCAGGCCCGGCGCCCCCAACATCGGCGCCTACGCGGGTCCCGGAGTGCGCTGACCGAACGCTCACTGAGGCCCGTACCTGCGGCCTGTCTTGGAGGTGACCCCTCCGAGCAGGCCGCGCGGCGTCAGCTTCACCAGGCCCATCAGCGCCTTGTACCGAGGGTCCGGCACCGACACCGACCTGCCGCGCGCCAGGTCCGCCAGGGCCGCGGCCACCAGCTTGTCGGCGTCGAGCCACATCCAGCCCGGGATGTTCCCCGTGCCCATCCCCGCCCGCTGGTGGAACTCCGTACGGACGAAGCCCGGACAGAGCGCCATCAGCCGCACCCCCGACCCGGCCAGGTCCTTCGCCGCGCCCTGGCTGAACTGCACCACCCACGCCTTGGACGCCCCGTACGTGCCGCGCGGCACGAACGCCGCCACCGAGGCGACATTGACGATCCCGCCCCGGCCGCGCTCCCGCATCCCCGCCGCAGCCGCCGACGTCAGCCGCAGCACCGCCTCGCAGTGCACCTTCAGCATCGCCAGCTCGTCCGCCATGGGGACGTCCAGATAGCGGCCCTTGTTGCCGAACCCGGCGTTGTTGACCAGCAGGTCGACCGGCTGCAGACGGTCGCCGAGCCGCTCCTCGACCGCGGCGATCCCCTCGTCCCGGGACAGGTCTGCGGTCAGCACCTCCGCCTCGATGCCGTGCCGGTCATGCAGTTCGGTGGCCTGCTCCCGGAGCCGCTCGGTGTCGCGGGCCACCAGGACCAGGTTGTGCCCGTCGGCGGCGAGCCGCCGGGCGAAGGCGGCCCCGATGCCCGCCGTCGCTCCCGTAATCAGTGCAGTCGTCATACGCGGCACGTTAGTGCCACGCCCCTGCTCGCCTCGCAGCCCTCACACCGCTGCCTGCCTGGCCGCGTACTCCCGGGCCTTGGCCAGCGGAATGGGGTGCAGTGCCTCCTCGGCCGGGAGCAGCAGCGGCAGCAGGTCCCGCCGGGTCGTCACCGCCTTGAACTGGAGCTCCACCGTCACCCCGTGGTCCGGCCGGTGCACGATCTCCACCGGGTCACCGGCCGTGATCGAACCCGGTGCGAGCACCCGGAAATAGGCGCCGGGCAGGGCCGCCTGCGTGAACCGCCTGACCCAGCCCTTCTCGTCGAGATGGCCCGCGAACGTACGGCACGGGATGCGGCCCGACGTGACCTCCAGGAGCAGATCGGGACCGACCCGCCAGCGCTCGCCGATCAGCGCCCTGCTGACGTCGAGGCCGGTGGTGGTGAGGTTCTCGCCGAAGGTGCCGTTGCGCAGGGGGCGCCCCAGCTCCTGTTCCCAGCGGTCCAGTTCCTCGCGGGCGAAGGCGTACACCGCCTGGTGGGAGCCGCCGTGGAAACGCAGGTCGCAGACCGCGTCACCGGCCAGACCGCTGCCGCCGGTGCCCTCGGGCCCGGGGTCGGTGACGTACACCGGACCGTCGACCGGGTGCTTGTCGATCCCGGTCACGCCGCCCGGGGAGTCGGTGTGGGGCGCGGCCACGGGCCGGCCGGTGTTCACGGTCAGCAGTCTCATCGCAGTCATGCCTGCACGGTAACGGCCCCGACCCCAAAGTCGCACACGAATAATTCGCACCTTCTCCAAGATTCCCTTATATTCAAGGGGTGATCGAAGCCCGTCATCTCCGTGTCCTGCGAGCCGTGGCCGGCACCGGCTCCTTCTCCGCCGCCGCCCGCGAGCTGGGCTGCACCCAGCCTGCCGTCAGCCAGCAGATGAAGGCCCTGGAGTCCTCGGCGGGCACGACGCTGCTCATCCGTACGGGACGCGAGATGCGGCTGACCCAGGCCGGCGAGGCGCTCGTGCGCCATGCGTCGGGCATCCTCGCCGGGCTCACCGCCGCCGAGGAGGAGGTCGCCGCGATCGCCGGGCTGCGGGCGGGCCGGGTACGGCTGGTCTCGTTCCCGAGCGGCAGCTCCAGCCTGGTCCCGGGCGCCCTCGCGGCGCTGCGGGCCGCCCACCCCGGCACCCGGGTCTCCCTGGTCGAGGCCGAACCGCCCCGCTCCGTGGAGATGCTTCGGGACGGCGACTGCGACATCGCGCTCGCGTTCCGGTACGGGGCGCCGGGCGCCGAGTGGGACGACCTGGTGGTGCGCCCCCTGCTCACCGACCGGCTGATCGGCCTGGTCCCCGAGGGGCACGGGCTGGCCGACCGGGCCGAGGTGGGCATCGCGGAACTCGCGGGCGAGTCGTGGATCGCCGGCTGCCCGCGCTGCCGGCGGCAGCTGGTCGAGGTCTGCGAGGAGTCCGGCTTCACCCCCCGGATCGATTTCGCCACCGACGACTACCCGGCCGTGATCGGCCTGGTCGGGGCGGGTCTGGGGGTGGCCGTGCTGCCGGCGCTGGCGATCGAGTCGGTACGCCCCCGAGGGGCCAGGACGGTGGCGGTGCGGCCGGCCATCGAGCGCGAGATCGTCGCGCTCACCCTGCCCGATCTGGCGAGGGTCCCGGCCGTGGCGGCCACCCTGGACCAGCTGTCCCTGGCGGCCGCCCGCTGAGGCGTCCGCCGGTGACCCGGGCCCGGGATGGGATGCCCGGGATGGGATGTCCGGGATGGCTTGCAGGGGTGCGGTG
This sequence comes from Streptomyces sp. ITFR-16, assembly GCF_031844705.1. Classification (NCBI taxonomy): domain Bacteria; kingdom Bacillati; phylum Actinomycetota; class Actinomycetes; order Kitasatosporales; family Streptomycetaceae; genus Streptomyces; species Streptomyces sp. ITFR-16. The sequence continues at coordinate 3,179,566 of NZ_CP134609.1, read as the reverse complement.
GGCTGAAGAAACGTTTCTGTGTCGGCGCGTGCGGTGCTGTCGGTCAGCTGTGTCCGGACGTGGTGGGGCCCGAGGGCGCCGCCGCCGTGATCAGGCGGTTGCGGGCCCGTCCCATGAGCTCCTCGCGCTCGTCCTCGGTCAGTCCGCCCCACACGCCGTAGGGCTCGCGGACCGCCAGTGCGTGCGCGGCGCACTCGGCGCGTACCGGGCACCGCATGCAGACCTCCTTGGCGGAGGTCTCGCGGGCGCTCCGGGCGGCTCCGCGTTCCCCCTCGGGATGGAAGAACAGAGAGCTGTCGACCCCGCGGCAGGCCGCCAGCAGCTGCCAGTCCCACAGATCGGCGTTGGGTCCGGGAAGGCGGGAGAAATCTGCCATTGCTTGTCCCCTCGAAACCATGCTGTGTCGGTGACCGTGCTCATGACCGTACATCTACGGTGTTAGTAGATGTAAATATGACTGATTGCGAATCTAGCCACAGACACCAGCAAAAGGGAAGAAAACCCGCTAAATGGGGCATGGGGTCATCAGAAGTTCCGGTTGACGGCTGGACGAACCGTGGCGCTCTCCTCCGTGCACGCCCCCTCACATAGAGTGCCGAACTCGGTCGTTCGGCCCGTAACTCTTTCGAGTGACCATCGTTGAGAGTGCAGAGGCGGTTGGCAGAAAGAGCGATCGGGCAGATGTCCGAGAGCGTCAACCGCACAGGTGACGACTTGTAACAGCCTGGAGGCTCAAGGTGACGCGCATCAGCTGCGGAGGGCGGTCATGACATCCGTCCTCGTCTGCGACGACTCCCCGCTTGCCCGAGAAGCGCTCCGTCGCGCGGTCGCGACCGTGCCCGGCGTCGAGCGTGTGACGACGGCGGCCAACGGCGAGGAAGTCCTCCGCCGCTGGGGTGCCGACCGTTCGGATCTGATTCTGATGGACGTACGCATGCCCGGCCTGGGTGGTGTGGAGACCGTCCGTCGGCTGCTCTCCGCGGACCCGGGGGCCAGGATCATCATGCTGACCGTCGCCGAGGACCTGGACGGTGTCGCGCTCGCGGTCGCCGCCGGGGCCCGCGGATATCTGCACAAGGACGCCTCCCGGGCGGAGCTCCGGGCGACCGTCACCCAGGCGCTGGCCGACCCGACGTGGCGGCTCGCCCCGCGCCGGCTGCGGTCGGCCGAGATGGGTGCGGCGCCCACGCTCACGGCGCGTGAGATCCAGGTGCTCGAAGGGATGAGCCACGGCCGCTCCAACGCGGAGATCGGCCGCGAGCTCTTCCTCTCCGAGGACACGGTGAAGACGCACGCCCGGCGGCTGTTCAAGAAGCTCGGTGCCTCGGACCGGGCCCACGCCGTGGCGCTCGGCTTCCGCTGGGGCCTGGTCCGCTGAGGACCGGTCGTGGCCTGCGGCCCGGGCGGGGGTGCGGCGCGAGCCGCACCCCGCCCATGGTCCTCGAAGACCCCGCCGCCCCGGCGGCATGTGACGCTTCCCGGCCGATGCCGCATCCTTGAGATGTGGAGTTCCTCGGGAACGATTCGGTCGAGCGGAAGGGGAGGGCGCAGGACATGACTTCCGGCGCACCCGCTCATAACGCTTCGGTGCACAACTACGGACGCGGTGCCACGGATGACGCGGCGCCGGGGCACCATGGTCCGATGCGCGACGACGGAACGACGGTGATCGGTGCTCTGGTGCACCGCGCCGTCGAGGGCGACGCGCAGGCCACTCACGATCTGCTGGCTCATGTCCACCCCCTCGCGCTGCGCTACTGCAGGTCCCGGCTGAACCGGTTGCCCGGTGATGCCCGCCACTTCGTGGAGGACCTGGCGCAGGAGGTCTGTGTCGCGGTGCTGATGGCGCTGCCGCGGTACAAGGACACGGGCAGACCCTTCGAGGCCTTCGTCTTCGCCATCGCCGGCCACAAGGTGGCCGATCTCCAGCGGGCCGCGATGCGGCACCCGGGATCGACCGCCGTCCCCTCCGACGAGATGCCGGAGCGGCCGGACGACTCCCTCGGGCCCGAGGAGCGCGCGCTGCTCAGCAGCGACGCGGCCTGGGCCAAGAAGCTCCTCGCCAACCTCCCGGAGAACCAGCGCGAGCTGCTGGTCCTGCGGGTCGCGGTCGGCCTGACCGCCGAGGAGACCGGGCAGATGCTCGGGATGTCACCGGGCGCCGTCCGGGTCGCGCAGCACCGCGCGCTCAGCCGGCTGCGCGCCCTCGCGGAGCAGTGAAGCGGGCCCCGGGGCCACGGGCCGCCGCCGTAGGAAGCTACAGAACCTCCAGGTGATCTTGCCCGTGGAATGAGACACCCCCGGAGGCCGTTAGCATGGACATCCGCACCGATCAAGGCCATTTGGGGAAGGTGTCATGACTGCAAACGTCGACGGAGTGCCCGAGAAATTCGCGACGCTCGGGCTGACATACGACGACGTGCTGCTGCTGCCGGGCGCATCTGAAGTGCTGCCCAACGCGGTCGACACCTCGACGCTCATCTCGCGCAACGTCCGGGTGAACATCCCGCTGCTCTCCGCCGCGATGGACAAGGTGACCGAGGCCCGCATGGCCATCGCCATGGCCCGCCAGGGCGGCGTCGGCGTGCTGCACCGCAACCTCTCGGTCGAGGACCAGGTCAACCAGGTCGACCTGGTGAAGCGGTCCGAGTCCGGCATGGTCACCGACCCGATCACGGTCGGCCCGGACGCCACGCTCGCCGAGGCCGACGCGCTCTGCGCCAAGTTCCGCATCAGCGGCGTCCCGGTCACCGACCCGGCGGGCAAGCTGCTCGGCATCGTCACCAACCGCGACATGGCCTTCGAGTCGGACCGTACGCGCCAGGTGCGCGAGGTCATGACCCCGATGCCGCTGGTCACCGGCCGGGTCGGCATCTCCGGCGTGGACGCCATGGAGCTGCTGCGCCGCCACAAGATCGAGAAGCTTCCGCTGGTCGACGAGGCGGGCATCCTCAAGGGCCTGATCACGGTCAAGGACTTCAAGAAGGCCGAGCAGTACCCGAACGCGGCCAAGGACGCCGAGGGCCGGCTGCTCGTCGGCGCGGCCGTCGGCGCCAGCCCGGAGGCGCTCGACCGCGCCCAGGCGCTGGCCGAGGCCGGGGTCGACTTCCTGATCGTCGACACCTCGCACGGCCACAACAGCAACGCCCTCAACTGGATGGCGAAGATCAAGTCGGCCGTGAACGTGGACGTCATCGGCGGCAACGTCGCGACCCGCGACGGCGCCCAGGCCCTCGTCGACGCCGGCGTGGACGGCGTCAAGGTCGGCGTCGGCCCCGGCTCGATCTGCACCACCCGCGTGGTCGCCGGCATCGGCGTCCCGCAGGTCACCGCGATCTACGAGGCCGCGCTCGCCGCCCGTGCGGCAGGCGTCCCGGTCATCGGCGACGGCGGCCTGCAGTACTCGGGCGACATCGGCAAGGCGCTCGCCGCCGGTGCCGACAGCGTGATGCTGGGCTCGCTCCTCGCGGGCTGCGAGGAGTCCCCGGGCGAGCTGCTCTTCATCAACGGCAAGCAGTTCAAGTCGTACCGCGGCATGGGCTCGCTGGGCGCGATGCAGTCCCGCGGCCAGGGCCGTTCGTACTCGAAGGACCGCTACTTCCAGGCCGAGGTCTCCTCCGACGACAAGCTCGTCCCCGAGGGCATCGAGGGCCAGGTGCCCTACCGGGGCCCGCTGGCCAACGTCCTGCACCAGCTCGTCGGCGGCCTCCGCCAGACGATGGGGTACGTGGGCGCCGCCTCCGTCGACGAGATGGAGAGCAAGGGCCGCTTCGTGCGGATCACCTCGGCGGGCCTCAAGGAGAGCCACCCGCACGACATCCAGATGACGGTCGAAGCACCGAACTACAGCAGGAAGTAACGCGACAGCGCAGGTGAGGGGCGGACCGGAGTTCCCGGTACCGCCCCTCATCCGTGTGTCGGGGATACTGGACAGCGCAGACGTAGAGGGAAAGGCCACACCATCGTGACTGAGATCGAGATCGGGCGCGGCAAGCGCGGCCGCCGGGCATACGCATTCGACGACATCGCCGTCGTCCCGAGCCGCCGGACCCGCGACCCGAAGGAGGTCTCGATCGCCTGGCAGATCGACGCCTACCGCTTCGAGCTGCCGTTCCTGGCCGCCCCCATGGACTCCGTCGTCTCCCCGCAGCACGCCATCCGCATCGGTGAGCTCGGCGGCCTCGGCGTGCTCAACCTGGAAGGCCTCTGGACCCGGCACGCCGACCCGCAGCCGCTGCTCGACGAGATCGCGCAGATGCCCGTCGAGTCCGCGACCCGCCGGCTCCAGGAGATCTACTCCGCCCCCATCCAGGAGGAGCTGATCGGGCAGCGCATCAAGGAGGTGCGCGACTCCGGCGTCGTCACCGCTGCCGCGCTCTCCCCGCAGCGCACCGCCCAGTTCTCCAAGGCGGTCGTCGACGCGGGTGTCGACATCTTCGTCATCCGGGGGACCACGGTCTCCGCCGAGCACGTCTCGGGGGCGGCCGAGCCGCTCAACCTCAAGCAGTTCATCTACGAGCTGGACGTCCCGGTGATCGTCGGCGGCTGTGCCACGTACACCGCCGCCCTGCACCTGATGCGTACGGGCGCGGCCGGTGTCCTCGTCGGCTTCGGCGGCGGCGCCGCGCACACCACGCGCAACGTCTTCGGCATCCAGGTCCCGATGGCCACCGCCGTCGCCGATGTGGCCGGCGCCCGCCGTGACTACATGGACGAGTCCGGCGGCCGCTATGTGCACGTGATCGCGGACGGCGGCGTCGGCTGGTCCGGCGACCTGCCGAAGGCCATCGCCTGCGGTGCGGACGCCGTGATGATGGGCTCCCCGCTCGCCCGCGCGACGGACGCGCCGGGCCGGGGCCGCCACTGGGGCATGGAGGCCGTCCACGAGGACGTGCCGCGCGGCAAGCTGGTCGACCTCGGTTCGGTCGGGACGACGGAGGAGGTCCTCACCGGTCCTTCGCACACCCCCGACGGCTCGATGAACATCTTCGGCGCGCTGCGCCGGGCGATGGCGACCACGGGCTACAGCGACCTCAAGGAGTTCCAGCGCGTCGAGGTGACGGTGGCGGACTCGCAGCACCGCCGCTGACAACGGATCCAGCCTTTCGGGGTCTGAAGCACCGATCAGGTGCCTCAGGCCCCGTTCCATGTCCGGCTGCCGGGCGTACACGGCAGTTGTCGAAGCGGGCAGCGGGCCGGGAATTTCGAAGGCTCAGATTTGGATCAAATTTGCCCGCTTGAGCAGTTTCCCTCAGACGAGCGCTGTTAGCTTTGATCTGTACAGAACGATCAACGTTCGTGGGGGAACACGAGACCGTTGGTCGTCGTCGACTGATGCCTCTGTCGTGTCTGCCGGCTCTCCCGGCGGAGCGATGGAAAGCGAGGGGGAGTTTTGACCAGCAGTGCGTTTTCGTGGGCCCGTGCGGGCCGGAGTTCCATCGTGGTTCTGGGGCTGGTGGCTGGAACCCTGGGAATGACAGCCGGAACCAGCTCGGCGGCGGCACAGACAAGTTGCGCCGCGCGCTACAAGGATGAATTCGGCCGCCCTAAAGCCTATAACCTGTGCAACCTCAAGAAGGTCAAGTACATCGGCCTGCAGACCGGCAAGAACTACATCGCTCTCGTGCGGGGGCGCGGCCCCATGACGCTGACGCTCACGAGCATCGAGACCGTGAGCAACACCAAGAGCTCCAAGTTCGATGTCACTGCCGGAGCGGTCTCGGCAGCGGTCGGCTTCGATGTGACCAAGTCGCGAACGAAGAGCATGTCCGGTAGTTGGGTCGTTCCGAAGAAGAAGTTCGGGACTCTCAAGGCATATCCCGTCTACAAGGCCTATTCCTTCGAGGCCTACAGCAAGTTCACCGGCAAGCTTGTCGGTAAGGGAGTGGCTCGGAAGGCCATTGGCTACCACTACACGCATTCCGCGAAGTAGGCGCAGAGCAAGGGCCCGGCACGTACTGTGCCGGGCCCTTGTCTGTCGTAAGGCGATCAGCCCGCGGCCTTCTTGGCGGTAGTGAAACCTGCCAGGCCGGCGATACCGAGGAAGACGATGTTCATGAAACTCGACTCGTCCTTCCATACCTGCAGCAGATCACTCAGCCCGGAGGTGAGGAGTTCCGTGACCGTCACGGGGTCGGGGGCAGCCTCCGACCACCAGCTGAGCATCAGGGCGAAGCCGAAGAGTTGGCCGAGGAAGACGCCTGCAAGGGCGAGAGGGATACCCACGGCCGGCAGGAGTGGGTTGCGGCCACCCGCCTTGCCGAGGGCGAGGCCGACGAAGGCGCCGACGCCGACGGCGACATAACCCACCTGTGTGTAGCTGCCGTCCTCGTCGGCCAGTGCGCGCATCAGGCCGCCGTACACCAAGGCGCCCACAAGAGCGGCGATGATGCCCGCGCCGATACCGAGTCCGAGGTTGCTTCGCACCGGAGCCGGAGCCGGAGCCGGAGCCGGAGCCGGTGCCGGTGCCGGTGCCGGGGGGTACGGGGTAGGGCCGTGGCCGGCGAACGGGTTGCCGGTCGGTGGTGGAGGTGGGACCCCCATATGACGGAATCGTCGCACGAACGTGCGACGCTTTCCGGACACTAGCAGGAGCCGATGACAGGGCCTTCGGGTTCTTCTCAGAGCCGGTGCGCGGCTCCCGCCGGGGTCGCGCCCCGGGTGTCCAGGAGGAGCTGCGCCTTCACGGCGAGACCCTGGAGGTCGTACGTACGGTGGTGCTGGAGCAGCACCGTCAGATCGGCGTGCGCCGCCGCCTCGTAGAGCGAATCCGCACGCGGGACCGGGAGTTCACGTACGCGCCAGTCCAGGACGTGCGGGTCGTGGTAGCCGATCTGGGCGCCCATGTCCATCAGCCGGGTGGCGATCTCGCGGGCGGGGGAGGCCTCCTGGTCGGCGAGGTCCGGCTTGTAGGTGACCCCGAGAAGAAGCACCCGGGCGCCCCGGACGGACTTGCCGTGTTCGTTGAGGAGGGTGGCGCAGCGCTGGATCACGTACTGCGGCATCCGGTCGTTGATCTCCTGCGCGAGCGAGACCATCCGCAGGGGGTGCCCGGGGGTGCGGCTGTTGTACGGGAGATAGCCCGGGTCGACCGGGACGCCGTGGCCGCCGACGCCGGGGCCCGGCCGGAAGGGCTGGAAGCCGAAGGGCTTGGTCTCGGCGCACCGGATGACGTCCCACAGGTCGACGCCCAGGTCGTGGCAGAGGACGGCCATCTCGTTGACCAGGGCGATGTTGACGTGCCGGAAGTTGGTCTCCAGGACCTTCGTCATCTCCGCCTCGCGCGGACCCCGGGCGCGGACCACCTTGTCGGTGAGCCGGCCGTAGAAGGCGGCGGCCGACTCGGTGCAGGCGGGGGTGAGGCCGCCGATGACCTTGGGGGTGTTGGCGTAGACGTGGGTGCGGTTGCCCGGGTCGAGCCGGGTGGGGGAGTACGCGAGGTGGAAGTCGCGTCCGCCGCGCAGCCCGGATCCCTCTTCGAGGAGGGGGAGCAGGAAGTTCTCGGTGGTGCCGGGGTGGACGGCCGATTCGAGCAGCACGGTGGTGTGCGGGCGCAGCCGGGCGGCCAGCGCGCGGGCTGCGTCGCCGACGGCGGTGAGGTCAAGGGTGCGGTCGGGGCCGAGCGGGGTCGGGGCGCAGATCACGGCGGTGCGCACCCGGCCCAGTTCGGCCTGGTTGGTGGTGGGCCGGAATCCGCCGGCGAGCATCCGGCGGACGTCGGACGCGGTGAGCGGTCCCTCGACGGGGGTGCGGCCGGCGGAGAGTTCCGCGAAGGCCCGGGGGTCGGTGTCGTAGCCGACGGTCTGGATACCGGCGCCGACGGCGGCCTGGGCGAGGGGCAGGCCGAGGTGACCGAGTCCGATGACGGCGAGGTCTGCAGGCACGTGGGTGGCCGTCCTTCCCTAAGACCATGAGGACAGAAAGCGCAACTGCTGGGGACAGCGCAATGTCAGACTAGGCGTAAATATGACCTATATGTCGCATTGTGTGGTCATCGACGTCCGGGTGTTGTCCACAGGCGGTGGCTGAAGTCGCGGAGCGCGGACAGAATCGAGGGATGGGCACGGGCACCGACCCCGCGGTCGGGCCGCACCCCCGTGCCGTACCACCCCGATCTACCGGGAGGCAGCAGTGAGGACAGCGACACTGGGACCCGCGGAGCGCGCCGAGGCGCTCGCCGCGATGGCCGAGCGCGAACTGGACGTGCTGGTCGTGGGGGCGGGCGTGGTCGGCGCCGGGACGGCGCTGGACGCGGTCACGAGAGGGCTCTCGACCGGCCTGGTCGAGGCGCGCGACTGGGCGTCCGGCACGTCGAGCAGGTCGAGCAAGCTGATCCACGGCGGGCTGCGCTATCTGGAGATGCTCGACTTCGCGCTCGTCCGGGAGGCGCTGAAGGAGCGCGGGCTGCTGCTGGAGCGGCTGGCCCCGCATCTGGTGAAGCCGGTGCCGTTCCTCTATCCGTTGCAGCACAAGGGCTGGGAGCGGCTGTACGCCGGTTCGGGCGTCGCGCTGTACGACGCGATGTCGGTGTCGTCCGGGCACGGCCGAGGGCTGCCCGTGCACCGGCATCTCTCCCGCCGCCGGGCTCTTCAGGTCGCCCCGGCCCTGAAGCGGGACGCCCTGGTGGGCGCGCTGCAGTACTACGACGCCCAGATGGACGATGCCCGCTATGTGGCCACGCTGGTGCGCACCGCCGCCGGATACGGGGCGCAGGTGGCGAACCGGGCGCGGGTGGTCGGCTTCCTGCGGGAGGGCGAGCGCGTCGTCGGCGCCCGGGTGGAGGACGTCGAGGCGGGCGGTGTGTACGAGGTCAGGGCCAAACAGGTGGTCAACGCCACCGGTGTCTGGACGGACGACACCCAGGCGCTGATCGGCGAGCGAGGACAGTTCCACGTCCGGGCCTCCAAGGGCATACATCTGGTCGTCCCCAAGGACCGCATTCACTCCTCCACCGGGCTGATCCTGCGGACCGAGAAGTCCGTGCTCTTCGTCATCCCGTGGGGGCGGCACTGGATCGTCGGGACCACGGACACCGACTGGGACCTGGACAAGGCGCATCCGGCGGCGTCCAGCGCGGACATCGACTATCTGCTGGAACATGTGAATTCGGTCCTGGCCACGCCTCTGACCAGGGACGACGTCGAGGGTGTCTACGCGGGCCTGCGGCCCCTGCTGGCCGGCGAGTCGGACGCGACCAGCAAGCTGTCGCGCGAGCACACGGTGGCGCATCCGCTCCCGGGCCTCGTCGTCGTCGCGGGCGGGAAGTACACGACGTACCGGGTGATGGCCAAGGACGCCGTCGACGAGGCGGTGCACGGCCTCGACCAGCGGGTGGCGGAGTGCGTCACGGAGGACATCCCGCTGCTGGGCGCCGAGGGCTACCGCGCCCTGTGGAACGCCCGGGCCAGGATCGCCGCCCGCACCGGCCTGCACGTCGCCCGGGTGGAGCATCTGCTCAACCGGTACGGCTCCATGACCGAGGAGATCCTGGAGCTGATCGTCGCCGACCCGGTGATGGGCGAACCGCTGCCCGCCGCCGACGACTATCTGAAGGCCGAGATCGTCTACGCCGCCTCGCACGAGGGGGCCCGCCACCTCGACGACGTCCTGACCCGGCGCACCCGGATCTCCATCGAGACCTTCGACCGGGGCACGCTCTCCGCCCGGCTCTGCGCGGAGCTGATGGCCCCGGTCCTCGGCTGGGACAAGGACCGCATCGAGCGGGAGGTCACGCACTACGAGAAGCGGGTCGAGGCGGAACGGGAGTCGCAGCGCCAGCCCGACGACCTCACGGCGGACGCGGCGCGGCTGGGCGCACCGGACATCGTGCCAATCTAAGGGCTCCGGAACCGGGGGCCGGCCGCACTGCCCGCCGGCCCCCGGCCCGGCCCCGCTCCCCATGGCTCAGGCCGGGCAGAACTCCGCTTCCAGGAGCGCCGGTTCCAGCGTTCCGGCCTCGGCCAGGGTGTCCGTGTTGATGCGGTACGTCAGGGTGTGTCGCCCGTCGCGGGTGGCGGCGGCGCGCACATAGCTGCCCGCTATCAGGCCGTTGTGGCCCCAGACGGTGACCCCGCAGGACAGCCGCTGCGGGAAGATCCCGAGGCCGTAGGAGCCGTGGGCCGCCGAGGTGTCCAGCAGGGCGGCCAGCTGCGCGGGCGGCAGCAGCCGGCCGCCGAGCAGGGCCGCGTAGAAGCGGTTCAGGTCGGCGAGCGTCGAGATCAGCTCGCCTGCCGCGCCCGCCGTGCGCGGGTCGAGAGCGGTGACGTCCGCCAGCGCGCCGTCCACCGGATCGCGGGAGTAGGCGCGCCCGTGCGGCGCGGGCAGGGCGGTCCGGGCGCCGGGGAGCGAGGTGCCGTCGAGGTGGAGAGGGCCGAGGAGGCGGCGCCGGATCTCGGTGGCGTAGGGGTGGCCGGTGACGCTGCGGACGACGAGCCCGAGGACGGCGTAGTTGGTGTTGGAGTAGGCGAAGACGCCGGGTGCGCCGGCGGGGTGGTGGGCCGTCGCCGTGCGGACCGCCGCGGTGGCGGACAGTGGCCGCGCGGACGGGTCGTCGGTGTAGTCGTAGAGGCCGCTGGTGTGGCTGAGCAGGGCGCGCAGCGTGATGCGGCGGCCGTCGTTGCCGTGGCCCCGGATCAGTCCGGGCAGGAAACGCTCGACGGGGTCGGACAGCCCCAGCCGTCCCTCACCGGCGAGTTGGAGGACGACGGTGGCGACGAAGGTCTTGGTGACGCTGCCCGCCCGGAAGCGGTCCGCGAACCGGATCCCGGGGCCCGTCGAGCGGTAGCTGTCATGGGGCGAGGCGGAGGGGGTATGCGCCAGGAGTGCCGCGGCGGGGGCACCGCCCCGCACGACGAGCCGGGGGAGGTAGGACGCCGCGGGCGTGAGGTGTGGTTCGCTGGGCAGGCTCGCCGTTCCGAGGCCGAGCAGCGTAATCACCAACAGGGTGGCGAGCGGTGCCCTGAGTGTCGGCATGGCAGGGAGTCCCTTCCTCCGGCCACATCATGACGGACCCCGGACCCGGCACCAGGACCGGTCCCGGGGTGAGGGACAATGAACGCTCTGCCAGGGCGGGTTGATCGCAGAGGGGACGCATGTCGGAGGCGGAGCAGGCACGGGAGCCCCAACGGGACAAGGACGGACGTCTCCTCGCGGGGCGCTACCGGCTCGGAGAGGTGCTCGGCCGGGGCGGCATGGGCACGGTCTGGCGCGCCGTCGACGAGACGCTGGGGCGCACGGTCGCGGTCAAGGAACTGCGGTTCCCGTCGGCCATCGACGACGACGAGAAACGCCGTCTCATCACGCGTACGCTGCGCGAGGCCAAGGCGATCGCCCGGATCCGGAACAACGGCGCGGTCACCGTCTACGACGTGGTCGACGAGGACGACCGCCCGTGGATCGTCATGGAACTCATCGAGGGCAAGTCGCTGGCCGAGGCGGTGCGCGAGGACGGCGTCCTGACGCCGAAGCGGGCGGCCGAGGTCGGTCTCGCCATCCTCGACGTGCTGCGCTCGGCGCACCGCGAGGGCATCCTGCACCGCGACGTGAAGCCGTCCAACGTCCTCATCTCCGAGGACGGCCGGGTCGTGCTGACCGACTTCGGGATCGCCCAGGTCGAGGGCGACCCGTCCGTCACGTCCACGGGCATGCTGGTCGGCGCCCCCTCGTACATCTCGCCGGAGCGGGCGCGCGGCCACAAGCCGGGTCCGCCCGCCGACCTGTGGTCGCTCGGCGGACTGCTGTACGCGAGCGTCGAGGGCTGCCCGCCGTACGACAAGGGCTCCGCCATCGCGACCCTGACGGCCGTGATGACCGAGCCCCTCGACCCGCCGAAGAACGCGGGCCCGCTGGAGGAGGTCATCTACGGGCTGCTCGCCCGGGACCCCGAGCAGCGGCTCGACGACGCGGGCGCGCGCGCCCTGCTCAACGACGTCATCAGCTCCTTCGAGCAGCCGGAGCGCCCGGTGCCGCCGCCGGCGGACGCCACCCAGGTGATGGCGCTGCCCAAGAACGTCGCGGCCCCGAAGCCCGGCGAGGGCGAGGGAACCCGCGACCGGCTGCGCGGGGCGCTGCGCTCCGTGCGCAACGCGAAGGCACCCGCGGCCGGTGCCGCGGCGGCCCCGGCCGCGACGGCGTCCGCACCGGCCCGGCCCGCCGCGGCCCCCGTGACCGCGGCGTCGCCCTCCGGGGCCGTGCCTCCGCAGCGTCCGGCGCCCTCGGCGGTCACCCCGCCGCGGGCGTCCCTCACCGACGTGGTGCCGCGCCGCACGCTGGCGATCATCGCGGCCGTCATCGTGCTCGCCGTGCTCGGCACGGTCCTCGCGCTCACGCTCGGCGGGGACGACAAGGGCACCGACGCCGGCGGGAAGACGGGCGGCACGTCCGCGCTCGACGGCCGCGACCCCGGCTCCGGCAGCGGCTCGGCCGGCACGGAACAGGGCGGCAGCGGCAAGAAGGCGGACGAGGGCAAGGGCGGGACCGGGGACGGCTCGGCCAAGGACGACGACGCCGGCAAGGACGGCTCCGGCAAGGACGACGACTCGGGCAAGGCGGCGGACGGCGCGAAGGGCGGAAAGTCCTCGGACTCCCTGCCCGCCGGATACCGGACGGTCACCAACAAGCAGTTCCACTTCTCCATCGCGCTGCCCGAGGGCTTCCGCTTCGACACGACATCGGGCCAGAACGCCGGCGCCATCTACAACACCGACGGCGGCTTCCCCCGGGTCCAGGTCGACTACACCTCCTCGCCCGGCGGGGACGCGGCCGCCGCCTGGAACGCCGCGAAGAACGGGGTGGCCGGCTCCAGCACCGCCTATCACCACCTCGGCATACGGGAGGTCCAGTACAACGGCTATCCCACGGTCGCCGACTGGCAGTTCGAGCGTACGCAGCACGGCCAGCGGGTCCGGGTGCTCAACCGGGGCTTCAAGGTCGACGCGGGCCACGGGTACGCGATCATGATCAGCTGCAAGGCCGCCGCCTGGGACGGCAAGGAGTGCCGGACGCTGCGCAAGACGGCGTTCGACACGTTCAAGCCGCTCGACTGAGGGCGGCCGCGCGGCCGGGTTGCGCCGACCCGGCCGCGCGGGCGCCACTTGCCACGTATGGTGAGAGCCCGAAGACCGTACGCAGTCGGAACCGCCGGTCAATTGGCGAGCACGTGACCGCAATTGACCGAACCCGGCGGTTTCCTTGCGACGGTCTCCGTGACCGGGGGACAGCGCGCTCTGGGGAGGCGTCGTGGACGACTACGCGGGTCGGGTACTTGCCGACCGCTACCGCCTTCCGCTGCCTCCGTCCGATGCGTACGAACTGGTCGAGACCCGCGCCTTCGACACCTACAGCGGACAGGAAGTCCTGGTCCGGCAGGTGCCGTTGCCCGAGGTCGTGGACGCCGAGATGCTCGACGCCGACGGTGCGCCCGCGCCCGCCCGGCGCACCAGCGGGCGTACCGTGCGCAGGTCCACCGACCCGGCCGTGCGGCGTGCCATAGAGGCGGCCCAGGCCGCCGCCCAGGTGCCCGACCATCCACGGCTCGACCAGGTCTTCGACGTGTTCGCCGAGGCGGGCTCGCTCTGGATAGTGAGCGAACTGGTCGCGTCCCGCCCGCTCGCCGCCCTGCTCGCGGAGCGCCCGCTCAATCCCTACCGGGCCGCCGAGATCGGCTCCGACGTCCTGACCGCTCTGCGCGTCCTGCACGCCCACGGCTGGACCCACCGCAACATCACCGTGCGCACGGTGCTCATCTGCGACGACGGACGCGTGGTGCTGACGGGCCTCGCGGCCGGCGCGGCGGAGGAGGCCCTCTGCGGCTACATGCCGGTGCCCCGCCCCGACGAGGGCCCGGACGACGAGGGTGAGTACGGCGGTCCCGCGGTCGAGTCGGGCCCCACCGGACCCTATGTGCCGCCCGCCCTGCAGCCGGCCCAGGACCTGGGCGGCCCCTACCCGCCGCGCGACCCCGCACCGCTGCCCGCCTCGCGCGGCCCCGCCGCGATCGAGTCCGCGCCCGCCCTGCCCGTTCCCGCGCCCGGGGCCGACAGTGCCGCGCAGGCCAGGGCCGCGCGCGCCGGTGCCATCGCCGCCTACCGCGCCGGGGCCCGCGCCGCCGCCGCACGCGTCAGCGAGGAGGAGCGCCGCGCCGCCACCGAGCCGACGGGCGACACCGGCCGGCCGGCCGGCCCCGTCCCGGGCGGCGGCCGGCCGCGCCTGCCCGAGCCGCAGAACCCCTTCGACGACGCCTATCCGTACGACGACGAGGACGACGAGGACGAGGACGGCGACGGCGGTCCGCTCCCGCCCCGGCGGCTGCATCTGACCGGTTCCTGGGACGACGGGCCCGGCGCCGGGCGGCCCGTGCCCGCCGGGGGCTCCGGCGAGGACGCGCTGCGCGCCGACTCCCGCCGCACGGGCCCGCCACGCCCCGAACTCCCCTCCGCCGCCGCCCGGGAGACCCCGCCCGGGCGCTGGGACGAGATCGTCGCCGAGAGCCCCGGGACCTCCGCCTACCGGGGCCCCGCCACGACGCTCGCCGCCGAGCGCGCCCGGCAGGCCCGGATCGCCGTCGTCGGCGCGGTCACCGAGCGCTGGGCGCCCGAGCAGGCGGGCCCCGTCCACGAGAACTGGCAGCTGGCCCCGCCGATCGGCCCCTCCACCGACCTCTGGGCGCTCGGCGCCCTGCTCTACCGCGCGGTCCAGGGCCACGCCCCGTACCCGGAGGACAACGCCGCCGAGCTCGTCCAGATGGTCTGCGGCGAACCGCCCGCGTTCGCCGAGGAGTGCGGCCCGCTGCGCCCCGTCGTCGAGTCGCTGCTGCGCCAGGACCCCACCGAGCGGCCGGACTTCGAGGAGCTGCGCGGCTGGCTGCGCTCCCTCGTCCGCTCGGCCCCCGAGCCGGAGGCCGGGACCGACGTCGTGACGCTGCCCGCCGACGACGCCACGAAGCTGCCCGTCGTACGCCGGCGGGGCGAGCTCGTCCGCAAGCGGCGCGGCCGCCGTGGCGCGGTTGCCGCGCACGGCAGGCACCGCCACACCAAGGAGCGCCTGGAGCCCGCCGAGCGGCCACCCGCCACCCGCCGCGAACCCCCCATCAGGGCGCCGCGCGAGCCCAAGGGCCCCAAGGCGCTGCGCACCCCGCCCCGCCCGCCGCAGGGCGGACAGCGTGCGCCGCGGCGGCTCGGCCGGCTGCTGCTCGTCGCGATCCTGCTGGTGCTCGTGGCGGCGATCGCGTACGCCGTGATGTTCATGCCCAAGTCGGGGGAGAAGCAGGGCGCGGGCGCCAGTCCCTCCCGCACGGCGTCCGGGGCGCCCGAGCCCGGACCCGGCACGCCGGAGCCGTCCGGGTCGTCCTCCGGCGCCCAGAAGCCGCAGACCAGCCGCTCGGCCGCCGCGCTGGCCGCGGGCTACACCCTGCGCAAGGACGCCGAGGGCTTCGAGGTCGGCGTACCCAAGGGCTGGCAGCGCAGCCCGGCCAACGCGGACCGTCAGATCCGGTACGGCAGCGACGGCTTCAGCCTGGTCATCGTCCCCGGGCGCGACACCGCCAAGGCCAACGGCAGCGACCCGCTCGACTACCAGCGGGACAAGGAACCGGAGTTGAAACCGTTCCGCGACTCCAGCTGGTCGTCGGCGAGCGGGCTGCGCCGGACCGACGTCGGCCGGCAGGCCATGGCGGAGGGCCAGTACACCTGGCAGGACGGCAACGGCCGGGAGGTCTACGTCCGCAACCTCGTGATGCTCGTCGACGGCCGCTACCACATCCTCCAGGTCATCGGCCCGGAGGACCGGCGTGACAAGGTGTCGGACATTTACCAACAGGCCAGCCTGTCCTACCGCGTGACGTCCTGAATCCCCGCAGGATCGAAGCGGTTCGACGCGGGGCCCTGTGCCCGGGCGACAAGCATCACAGTGCGGTCTCGTGAGCGATGCGAGGTTCCGTGGCCGCACATCCGCTCCGTAACCTGTCATCCGAAGGAACGGGGCGGGGACACGTGGATCGATCACAGAATACGGACGCGGGACTGCTGCTGGCCGGAAGGTACCGGCTGGGCGAAGTCCTCGGACGCGGCGGGATGGGCAAGGTCTGGCGCGCCCATGACGAGGTGCTGCACCGCACCGTCGCCGTCAAGGAGCTGACGGCGGGGCTGTACGTCGCCGACGCGGACCGGGTCGTGCTGCACGCCCGTACGCAGAAGGAGGCCCGCGCCGCCGCCCGCATCACGCACCCCGGTGTGGTCACCGTCCACGACGTCGTCGAGTACGACAACCGGCCCTGGATCGTCATGCAGTACGTCGACGGACCGTCACTCGCCGACCGGACCAAGGAGTCGGGCGAGATCGATCCGCGCGAGGCCGCCCGGATCGGTCTCCATGTGCTGGGCGCCCTGAGCGCCGCACACGGTGCCGGGGTGCTGCACCGCGATGTGAAGCCGGGCAACGTCCTGCTCGCCCGGGACGGCCGGGTCCTGCTCACCGACTTCGGGATCGCGGCGATAGAGGGCGACTCGACCATCACCAGGACCGGTGAACTGGTCGGCTCCATCGACTATCTGGCGCCCGAGCGGGTACGGGGCGGCGACCCGGGGCCCGCGTCCGACCTGTGGTCGCTGGGCGCCACGCTGTACACCGCGGTCGAGGGGCGTTCGCCGTTCCGCCGCACCTCCCCGATATCGACGATGCAGGCCGTCGTCACGGAGGAGCCGCCGCCGCCCGAGAGGGCCGGGGCCCTGGGCCACGTCATCACCGCCCTGCTGCGCAAGGAGCCGGCCGAGCGGCCGACGGCGGCGGAGACCGAACGGATGCTGCTGGAGGCCATGGAGGGGCGCGAACCCCGCTCGGCCCAGGCGTACGTCCCGACGCAGCGCCTGTCCGAGGAGGCCCTGCACACGCTCGGCCCCGACGGCACCCCGGCCGGCGGGATGCCGCCCGGCGGCACGGCCCCGCTGCCCTACCCCGGGCCCGTCCCGGCCCCCGGCTCCGCACCCGTGGTCCGCCGCAGCCGCTGGCGGACCACGGCCGTGGTCATCGCGCTGGCGGCCCTGCTCGGCGGCGGCGCGGGCATCGCCGCGATGCTGTACGCGAACCGCGCGGACCACGACGCCAGGGCCGGGACCGGCGGCACCACCTCCCACGGCACCCGGTCACCGGGTCCGGCCACGCCGAGCCCCGAGCCCAGCCGCTCCAAGGAGAAGGACCCGGCGACGCCGGGCGTGCCGGACGGCTGGCGGCGGGTGGAGGACCCCGCGGGGTTCAGCATCCTCATGCCGATCGGCTGGGAGCGCCGGGTGAGCGGCACCAACATCGACTACACCCCCGACAACGGCGTGCACTACTTCCGCCTCAGCGTCGACCAGGCACCCGACTTCGAGCACCCGTACACGCACATGCAGAACATCGAGACGGACCTGCGCAAGCGGCTGCCGGACTACCGGAGCCTGGAGATGAACTCCAACGTCTACCGCGACTGCGTCGGTTCCATCTGGGAGTTCACCTGGACCGAGAAGGACGGCGTGGCCGCCGGGCCCCGGCACGCCATCGACCAGATGTACTACGCCAAGGAGGGGGGCCCGGAGTACGCGCTGTACATGACGGGACCCGCGGACGACTGGGACGTCACCCGGGACCAGTTCAACACGATGCTGCGCAGCTGGCGGGCGCCGGCCGACGAGGGCTGACCCGCGCGGAGCCCTCCCCGCAGCCGGGGATAGCCCCTGATCAGCGCTTATGCAGCCAGTAGGCACTGGCTCGATCAGTGGGTGCCGTGCGAGGGCTGTGGGAGGGACTGTGAAAAGCTGTTACCCACGGGTACCCAAAGCATCCGGCTCGACGTACTCTCGCCCTCATGACGGACTCGCAGGCCTCCACGTCCACCTCCGCCGCCGCTGTCGGCACCAACCCCGTGGCCGCCGCCCCCGCAGGCGTGCGCACGGCCGCCGATGTCGTGACGCCCGAGGTGATCGCCCAGCTGACCCGTGGCGTCGTCGGCTCCGGCCGTACCGCCAACCACACCCCCTTCACCGGTGAGAAGCTGGCCGATCTGCCCGAGTCCACCCCCGAGGACGTGGCGGAGGCCTTCACGCGGGCGCGCGCCGCCCAGGCCGCCTGGGCCGCCACCCCGGTCCGCACCCGGGCCGCCGTGCTCCTGCGCTTCCACGACCTCGTCATCGGCCGCCAGTCCGAGGTCCTCGACCTCATCCAGCTGGAGACCGGCAAGGCCCGGCTGCACGCCCACGAGGAGGTGCAGGCGGTCGCCGTCGCCGCCCGGCACTACGGCCGCAAAGCCGGTGCCTATCTCAAGCCGAAGCGGCACACCGGCGTCGTACCGACCCTCACCAAGGTCACCGAGCTGCGTCAGCCGCGCGGCGTCATCGGCCAGATCGCCCCGTGGAACTACCCCTTCGAGCTGTCCGTCGGGGACGCGCTGCCCGCGTTCGTCGCCGGCAACGCCGTGGTGATGAAGCCCGACACGGAGACCGCGCTGACCGCGCTGTGGGCCCGTGACCTGCTGATCGAGGCCGGGCTGCCGGCCGAGGTGTTCCAGGTCGTCCTCGGTGAGGGACCCGTCGTCGGCCCCGAGGTCGTCAAGCACGCCGACTACGTCTCGTTCACCGGCTCCACCCGCACCGGCCGCGAGGTCGCCCAGGGCGCGGCGGCCCGGCTCGTCGGGGTCTCGCTGGAGCTCGGCGGCAAGAACGCGATGCTGGTCCTGGCCGACGCCGACGTGGAGAAGGCCGCCGCCGGCGCCGTCCGCGCCTGCTTCTCCTCCGCGGGCCAGCTCTGCATCTCCATCGAGCGGCTGTACGTCCACGAGTCGGTGGCCGACGACTTCGTGGAGCGCTTCGCCGCCCGCACCAGGGCGATGCGGCTCGGCAACTCCCTCGCGTACGGCGCCGACATGGGCTCGCTGGTCGGCGAACGCCAGCTGGAGACCGTCAGCCGGCATGTCGCGGAGGCCGTCGAGAAGGGCGCCAAGCTGGTGGCCGGCGGGGTCGCCCGCCCTGACATCGGCCCGCTCTTCTACGAGCCGACCATCCTGGACGGCGTCGAGGCGCCGATGGCCGTGTGCACCGAGGAGACCTTCGGCCCGGTCGTCTCCCTCTACCGCTTCAGCGACGAGGACGAGGTCATCGCGCTGGCCAACGCCACCCCGTACGGCCTGAACTCCAGCGTCTGGACCAAGGACTCCGGGCGGGGCCACCGCGTCGCCGCCCGGCTGCGGACCGGCACGGTCAACATCAACGAGGGCTACGCCCCCGCGTACGGCAGCGTGCAGTCCCCGATGGGCGGCATGAAGGACTCCGGTCTCGGCCGCCGCCACGGCTCCGAGGGCATCCTCAAGTACACCGAGGCGCAGACCGTCGCCCAGCAGCGGCTGATCCCGCTCGCCCCGTCCTTCGGCATGGACGACGAGAAGTACGCGGCGTTCATGAGCCGCAGCCTGAAGGCGATGAAGGCGTTCCGCCTGCGCTAGGGCGTGTCGTCGAACTGGCGTCTGCCGGGCGACGCCATGCACGCACTCTCGCCGCACCGGCCCCAGACCCCGGTACGTCCAGTACAGGGGCCTGGGGTCGGCACGCCGAGAGCACGCACCTGACGCCGCCCGGCCGCCCTTCGGGCAACGACGCCAGTTCGACGACACGCCCTAGCCCCGCCGAGTCGCCGCACCCACGCAGCACTTCTGTCCTTTTCGTACCGAGGAGAGCCATGTCCCAGGACAGCCCTGCCCAGAACCAGGCCGGACCGGCCGGTGCGGCCGACGACGACGCCGCGTACGACTACGACGTGATCGTCGTCGGTTCGGGCTTCGGCGGCGCGGTGTCGGCGCTGCGGCTGACGGAGAAGGGGTACCGGGTCGGCGTCCTGGAGGCGGGCCGCCGCTTCACGCCGGGCACCCTGCCCAAGAACTCCTGGGACCTGAAGAACTACCTCTGGGCCCCCGCCCTCGGCCTCTTCGGCATCCAGCGCGTGCATCTGCTCGGCAAGGTGATGGTGCTGGCGGGCGCCGGGGTCGGCGGCGGCTCGCTGAACTACGCCAACACGCTGTACGTGCCGCCCGCGCCGTTCTTCGAGGACCGCCAGTGGGCCCACATCACCGACTGGCAGGACGAGCTGAAGCCGTACTACGACCAGGCCAAGCGGATGCTCGGGGTCCGGCTCAACCCGACGACGACCCCCTCCGACGTCCATCTGAAGGCGACCGCCGAGGTCATGGGCGTCGGCGACACCTTCCACCTCGCCCCGGTCGGCGTCTTCTTCGGGGACGGCGAGGACGCCGACGGCGCCGCGCGGGCGAAGCCGGGCGGCACGGTCGCCGACCCGTACTTCGGCGGCGCGGGCCCCGCCCGCAAGGCCTGCACCGAGTGCGGCGAGTGCATGACGGGCTGCCGCCACGGGGCGAAGAACACCCTCAACGAGAACTACCTCCACCTCGCGGAGAAGGCCGGCGCGGTCATCCACCCGATGACCTCCGTGGTCGGGATCACGGACGACCCGGACGGCGGCTATCGCGTCTCCACCGTGCCGACCGACCGCCGGAGGAAGGCGAGGCCCACCCGGCTGCGCGCCCGCAAGGTGGTCGTGGCGGCGGGCACGTACGGCACCCAGACCCTGCTGCACACGATGAAGGACGAGGGACTGCTGCCCCGGCTCTCGGCCCGGCTCGGTGAGCTGACCCGGACCAACTCCGAGGGCCTCGTCGGCGCCCAGACCTCCGAGCGCCGCTACCGCAGGCGCCACGGCACGAAGCCCGACTTCACCAAGGGCGTCGCCATCACGTCCTCGATCCACCCCGACGAGAACACCCACATCGAGCCGGTCCGCTACGGCAAGGGCTCCAACGCGATGGGCGGGATGACCATCCTCCAGGTGCCCTACAGCACCCACCGGGTCCTGGCCTGGTTCGGGAACCTGGCCAAGCACCCGACGCTCGCCGTGCGCTCCCTGTCCAACCGGCGCTGGTCGGAGCGGACCATCATCGGCCTCGTCATGCAGTCGCTCGACAACTCCCTGACCGCGTACCGCAAGCCGCGCGGCCTCGGGAAGGGTCTGCTCACCGCCCGGCAGGGCCATGGGGCGCCCAACCCGACGCAGATCGCGGAGGCCACCCGGAGCGCCTCGCTGCTCGCCGCGGAGATCAACGGTTTCGCCGGCTCCAACATCGGCGAGCTGATGGGCACCCCGCTCACCGCGCACTTCCTCGGCGGCTGCCCGATCGGGGCGAGCCCCGAGGAGGGGGTCATCGACCCGTACCACCGGCTGTTCGGGCACCCGGGCATCTCGGTCGTCGACGGTTCGGCGGTCTCCGCCAACCTGGGCGTCAACCCGTCACTGACGATCACCGCCCAGGCGGAGCGCGCCATGTCCTTCTGGCCGAACAAGGGCGAGCGGGACCCGCGCCCGGCGCAGGGCGAGGCGTACGAGCGGCTGGCGGCGGTCGAGCCGCAGGCGCCGGCGGTCCCGAAGGAGGCGTTCGGCGCGTTGAGGCTGCCGTTCCTGGGGATGCCCGTGCTGCCGCCGAAGAAGGAGTCCGCCGAGAAGGCCACGGAGAAGGCCGCCGAGAAGGCCTGAGCGGCGCCGGGAGCCGGCGAGGACAGCAGAAGGGGCTGCACCCCCCTCCGAGTGCAGCCCCTCACGCTGTAACCGGTGCGCCGGATGAACGGCGGTCGACCGGTGTTCCGCATGCATGACCTGCAAGGCGTCCGAATGGTTGTCCTCCCGTTGATGAAATCCTTATGTGAGGTGGGTCACCCCGTCGGGTGTGCCCGATCCGTGATCTGATCGCGCGCAACTATTCGCGCATCCCCGGGGTCGTACCCATATCGCTGTCACAGCGGTCACACAGCTCCCGACGACCTCAGAGGGCCCGAGATGAGACGCACGACCCCGAGAGCCGCTCTCCGCCGTGTCGCAGGCGGACTCGCCACCGTCGGCCTGCTGGCGGCCGGCACGCTCGCCCTGGACACCCCGGCGCGGGCCGCCGGACCGGAGTTCACCCTCGGCGGCCCCGCCGAGACCGCCCTGCACCCGTACCCGGCGAGCGGCACCCCGAAGAAGGCCGCCCTCGACTTCACGGTCACCAACCCCTCCGAGGACGAGGACAACGGTGGCTTCGACGGCGAGTACACCGTCCGCTTCGACTTCGCCGGGCTCGCGGGCGTCGCGGACGTCTCCTTCGGCGAGGACGGCACCCTCGACTGCGAGACCACCGGGACGACCGCCGTCTGCCACGACTACGGCATCCGGCCCGGCCTGAACACCCTCGCCGAACTCGACGTCAGCGCGGCACGGGGCAGCAAGGACGGCGCCTCCGGCACGCTCACGGTCACCGCCGAGGCGGACGGCGCCACCTTCCGCCCCTTCACCGCCCGCGTCGGCGTCGGCGGCCCCGACCTGTCGATGAAGCGGCTCCCCTTCCGTACGGAACTGAAGCCGGGCGACAGCCAGCCGGTGCCGGTCACCTTCACCAACAACGGCACCCGGGCGGCCGACGGCGTCCTGCTCACCCTGCGCCACACGCGCGGCATGGAGTTCACCGAGCGGTACCGCAACTGCGAGTACAGCGAGGACGACCTCGGGATGGGCACCCCGGGCGCCTGGACCACCGCCCTGTGCACCTTCGAGGGCAGCTACGACCCGGGCGTCACCTACACGCTGGCCGAGCCGCCGGCCATCCGGGCCACCGCGCACGCGTACTACGACTCCTTCCTCTACCGGATCGAGGAGGACGGCTCCGGTGCCCGTGAGGACCTGCGGGCCGGGGCGCGGTTCAGCCCCGGCAAGGGCGCCACGCTGGCCCTGCGCGCTGCCCCGGCGGCCCGCGCGGCCGACCTCGAACCGGGCGACAACCAGCAGGAGGCCGACTTCCGGACCGCCAACAGCGCCGACTTCGCGGCCTACGGCGACCGGGGCCGGGGCGCCAAGGGCGACACGGTCGACGTGACCGTCGGATTCCGCAACCGCGGACCGGCCTGGATCGGGTACATCCGCTCCGGCGAGGACGTCGCGACCGTCGACTTCACCGTGCCCGAGGGCGCCTCGGTGACCACGAAGCCGGACTCCTGCCGAGGGGTGACGGCGGACGGGCAGTACCGCGAGAACCAGACGGCGGCCCCGCGCTACTTCTGCTCCACCCCGATGTCCGTGGGCGAGGACGCCGACTTCGCGCTCCCCTTCGGGCTGAGGATCGACAAGGTGGTCACGGGCGCCTCCGGCGAGGTCCGGGTCCGCAACACCCACCTCGCCGGCCCCGCGCTGCCCTTCGACCCGAAGCCCGCCAACAACACCGCGTCCCTGGTGCTGAACGCCGAGGACTCCGGCACGACGACCGGGGGCTCCGGCCCGGGTTCGGGCTCCGGCTCGGGCGGATCGGGCACCACGGGCGGCGGCTCGACCGGCTCCGCCGGTTCCACGGGTGCCACCGGAGGCTCGGCAGGCTCCGGCTCCGGTGGCACGACCGGTTCGTCCTCGGGCTCCGCCACCGGCGGCGCACTCGCCTCCACCGGCACCGCCGCCCTGGCCTCGGCGACCGCCGCGCTCGTCGCGCTGGTCGCGGGCGGGGTCCTGTACACCGCGTCCCGCCGCCGCACCGCCCGCTGACGAAAGCTGACGAAAGGAGAACGGCCGGCCCCGGGCGTCCCCGGAGCCGGCCGTTCGTGGAGGAACCGGTGACTGTCCCTCCGAGTGACCGGGCTGCTGTCCCCTGCCGACCGGTCACGCACGCCGGTGCGCGGTCCCACGGCGTACATGCAGTACGCCACACACCCCGGCGGAGCCACGCGTGGATTCCTCTTGCCGGTCCGCCCCTGGCTGGCACGGACATCGGGACCAACGAAGCCGCGCGGGAGCCGGTCACGCGCCGTACGGGTGAGACCCCGCCCGAACTGGGATACGCCCGTACAGCCCTGTGCCCCCTTGTGCCGCCCGACCTGCGGCGGGTCACACCCGGCCGCGGCACAGCTCCAGCAGCGTCATCGCCAGCGAGGTGCCGGGCTTGCCCAGCGCGTCCCGGTACTGGCCGAGGATCTCCATCTCGCGGGAGAGGTTCACCCGGCGGCCGCCCGAGGTGATCCGGGCCTCCTGGATGACCGAGGAGACGGCCATCCGCTCCTGGACGAGCCCGATGATCCGGTCGTCGAGGGCGTCGATGCGCGCGCGGGCGTCGCTGATCAGGGACGCGGCCTCGTCGGTGTGCGCGCCGGTCGCCTCGGTGGCGGTGCGGGTGGCTGCGGTGCTGCTCATGGTGGGTCTCCCGGTGGGCTGGGCCCCCGGGACCGACCGGGCCCGGAACGCCAGAACGCCCCGGGCCTGTCGGCCCGGGGCGCCTGGAACGTTGCTTGTCAGTTGCTCAAGCAGCACGACCATGGCAGCCGGCGGGCCGGGTGCCATAGGTAAAGACGAAGGTCGTGTGCTGACGCATGGGAGACAGTATGGACCCGGCCCCGCGCCCGGTCCAACGCCCGGCCCGGATCGTGAGACGGCCGGGCCCGTCCCCGCGCGACGAGGGGCGCCTCCGGCCGCCGGTAGAATCGGGAGAACCGACCCCCTCTCCACCGCCGGAAGGCCGCCCCGTGCCAGCAGCACCCCCCGCCGCCCCCGACACCGCCACCGACGTGGTCCTCGTTGTCGACTTCGGCGCGCAGTACGCCCAGCTCATCGCCCGCCGCGTCCGTGAGGCCCGGGTCTACAGCGAGATCGTGCCGTCCACGATGCCGGTGGCCGAGATGCTGGCCAAGAACCCCCGGGCGATCATCCTGTCCGGCGGACCGTCCTCGGTCTACGCGGAGGGCGCGCCCTCGCTCGACCGCGCGCTGTTCGAGGCCGGGGTCCCCGTCTTCGGTATGTGCTACGGCTTCCAGCTGATGGCCACCACGCTCGGCGGCACCGTCGACGACAACGGTGCCCGTGAGTACGGCCGCACCGCGCTCACCGTCTCCAAGTCCGGCTCGACGCTCTTCGAGGGCACCCCGGACCAGCAGTCGGTGTGGATGTCGCACGGCGACGCCTGCTCCGCCGCCCCCGAGGGCTTCACCGTCACCGCGTCCACGGACGTCGTCCCGGTGGCCGCCTTCGAGAACGACGAGAAGAAGCTCTACGGCGTCCAGTACCACCCGGAGGTCCTGCACTCCACGCACGGCCAGCAGGTCCTGGAGCACTTCCTCTACCGGGGCGCCGGCATCGAGCCGACCTGGACGACCACCAACGTCGTCGAGGAGCAGATCGCCGCGATCCGCGCCCAGGTCGGCGACAAGCGTGCCATCTGCGGCCTCTCCGGCGGCGTGGACTCGGCGGTCGCGGCGGCCCTCGTCCAGAAGGCCATCGGCTCCCAGCTGACCTGCGTGTACGTCGACCACGGCCTGATGCGCAAGGGCGAGACCGAGCAGGTCGAGAAGGACTTCGTGGCCGCGACCGGCGCGAAGCTGAAGGTCGTCGACGCGGAGAAGCGCTTCCTCGACGCCCTGGCCGGTGTGTCCGACCCGGAGACCAAGCGGAAGATCATCGGCCGCGAGTTCATCCGCGTCTTCGAGCAGGCCCAGCTGGAGATCCTCCAGGAGGACGGCCCCGAGGTCGCCTTCCTCGTGCAGGGCACCCTCTACCCGGACGTCGTGGAGTCCGGCGGCGGCACCGGCACCGCCAACATCAAGTCCCACCACAACGTGGGCGGGCTCCCCGACGACATCGAGTTCCAGCTCGTCGAGCCGCTGCGCCAGCTGTTCAAGGACGAGGTCCGGATGGTCGGCCAGGAGCTCGGCCTGCCGGACGAGATCGTCCAGCGCCAGCCCTTCCCGGGCCCCGGCCTCGGCATCCGGATCGTCGGCGAGGTCACCAAGGAGCGGCTCGACCTGCTGCGCGAGGCCGACGCCATCGCCCGCGAGGAGCTGACCGCGGCCGGCCTGGACCGCGACATCTGGCAGTGCCCGGTGGTCCTGCTCGCGGACGTCCGCAGCGTCGGCGTCCAGGGCGACGGCCGCACCTACGGCCACCCGATCGTGCTGCGCCCGGTCTCCTCCGAGGACGCCATGACGGCCGACTGGTCGCGCCTGCCGTACGAGACCCTCGCCAAGATCTCCACCCGCATCACCAACGAGGTCGCCGACGTCAACCGCGTGGTGCTCGACGTGACGAGCAAGCCGCCGGGGACGATCGAGTGGGAGTGACCCCCCACACGATTCCCGTGCCGATGCCGTCGCCCGTTCCCGCGGGCGGCGGCATCGCCGCGTTCCCGCACCGAATCGGCACCCGGATACCTCTGGCCACCTGCGGCGACCGGCGGTAACTTCCGATCCCGTACGACTGATCCGCCCGCCCGATCCGTACGCCCGGGAGCACCGAGGAGCCGCCATGCCCGAGCCCGCACCCCTCCCCGTGGACCAGCTCCACTTCGCGATGCCGCCGGTGCACGCCTCCCTCGGGGAGGAGCGAGCGCACCGCAAGGAACGGCTGGCCGGGGCGCTCCGGCTGTTCGGTGAGTACGGGTACGAGGACGGGGTCTCCGGGCACATCACGGCACGCGACCCGGAGTTCACCGAGTGCTTCTGGGTCAACCCCTTCGGCGTCCCCTTCGACGGGATGCGGCCGGGGGACCTGATCCTGGTCAACGCCCAGGGGCAGGTCGTCGAGGGCACCCGGCACGTCAACCAGGCCGCCTTCACCGTCCACGCCCAGGTGCACCGGGCCCGCCCGGACGTCGTGGCCGTGGCGCACACCCACTCCGTGCACGGCCGGGCGCTGGCCGCGCTGGGCGAGCTGATCGAGCCGATCACCCAGGAGTCCTGCGCCTTCTACGAGGACCACGCCCTGTACGACGCGTACACCGGGGTCGTGGTGGACGAGGACGAGGGTCGCCGGATCGCCGCCGCGCTCGGGCCCCGCAAGGCGATCGTGCTGCGCAACCACGGACTGCTGACCGTGGGCGACTCGGTGGACGCGGCGGCCTGGTGGTTCCTCGCGCTGGAGCGGTCCTGCCAGGTCCAGCTGGTCGCGCGGGCGGCCGGGAAGCCGGTGCTGATCGAGCACCGGGACGCGGTCACCACCCGCGAACAGCTCGGCAGCGACCTGGTCGCCTGGATCAACTACCAGCCGCTGTGGAGCCGGGTTTCTCGAACGTTCTGACGATCCCGCCCGCCCGGTGTGCCCCGATGCGGGAACCGCCCGTACCGTACGGCACAATTCGCAGCAATCACAGCTGAGTTGGGTTTGATCATCAGCTGTACCGGGGTGGGAGAGGGCGGCGTTTTCCGTGGCGTTGGACGAGGCACGACAGGGCACGCACGGCGGTGGCTGTACGTGCGGCGACTGCCCGCACGGAGCGCGCCGGGGGCACCGGCGCGCGGTGGCCGCCTTCCTGGCCAAGCGGGACGAGCTCGCGGCGGGCCAGGGGCTGCCCACCGGGGTCGCCCAGTCCGCCTCCGCGACCCGGCAGTGGGTCTCCGACGAGCTGACCCAGTCCGCCCGCGCGGTCGCCGAGCGCGGCCGGGAGGCCGGGGACGCCTGGCTCCACCGGGTCCGGCAGCGCACCCTGGCCGTCGTCTGGGGTGCGGTGGCCGTGCTGGCGGTCACCGAGGCGGCCACCGCGATCGGTGCGGGCTGGTCCCACGCCCGTACCGCAGGACTGGTCGCCGGGGTGATCATCGCCGGGCTGCTGACCGCCGCCGCGCACCTGCACCGGGCGCGCGGCGGGCTGCTGGCGCCGCTGATCGGTGAGGACAACCGGCTCTCCACCTCACGGGCGGTCGCCGCCTCCTGGGTGCTGCTGGCGGTCTTCTCCGTGCTCGTCCTCGCGCTCCAGCTGGCGGGCGCGTCCGGACACGACGAGCGCGACGCGCTCATCGAGGGCCTGGACCTGGCGCGCGGCGCCGGCGTGGTGAGCGTGCTGGCGCTGGTGTGCGCGATCGCCGTGGTCGTGCGGCGGGTGGTGAGCGTACGGGTGCTGTCCGGGCGGCTCCAGAAGCTGCGGGCCGACCGGCCGCGCGCCGCCGATCTGCTGACCGACGACTCCGGGCGCGGCGGGTTCACGGATGTGCAGTACGTCCTGGTGAGCACGGCCGCCGTGGTCTTCGCGGCGGTCCGGCTGGCCCGCCGGCCCGAGCAGCTGCCCGATCTGCCGTGGGGGCTCGCGCTGCTGGTGGGCGTCTCGGCGGCGGCCTATTTCGCGGGCAAGTACACCGAGGGCGGCCGGCCGGTGGTGCTGTCGGTGGTCCGCGCCCGCGAGGCGGGCGACCTGGACGCGCCGATCCGCACCGGCGACGACATCGAGATCAGGGGCGCGGGGTTCGTGCCGCCCGGCGCCGGGGCCCCGGACCGGCTGGCGCGCATGGTCGTGCGGATCGGCTCCGTCCATGTCCATGTGCCGCTGATCCCGGTCACCGGCGGCTTCGCCAACCCCACCGACACGGTGCTGACCGTGCCGGTGCCGGTGGAGGTGGAGCCGGGGGTGGTCGAGGTGCAGGTCGTGACAGCCGCCGGGGCGGAGTCCAACCGCGTCGAGATCGATGTGACGGACTGAGGCCCGGCCCGGCCTTTCGCGGGAGTCGGCCGCACACCCGGTGAGCAGTGCGTTCGCCGCGTACGTATCGTCTGGTGACGGGTCGAACGGTCCGGCGAGGGCAGAACGGCCCTGCGGGCGGGACGGTGGTCCCGCGACAGGGCTGCGGAAGGCGGGAGAACCATGCACGGATACGGCACGAACGGGCGCGGTCTGGGCGAGGCCAGGAGCCTGCGGGACCTGGCACGGGAGCACGCCCTGCTGCCGTTGCGGATCTTCCTCGGGGTCACCTTCGTCTACGCGGCGCTCGACAAGCTCACCGACAGCGCGTTCTTCCACGCCACCGGCGCCGGATCGATCGGCGAGCAGATGACCGGTGTCCGCGACTCCGCCGCGATCCCGGCCCTCGTCGACCTCGCCCTGAAGAGCCCGTCCGGCTTCGGGTACGCCATCGCGTTCGGCGAGCTCGCCGTCGGGATCGGCACCCTGCTCGGGCTCTGGTCCCGGATCGCCGCGCTCGGCGGGGCGCTGATCTCGCTGAGCCTGTGGCTGACCGTCAGCTGGCAGGTCTCGCCCTACTACCTGGGCAACGACCTGATCTACCTCATGGCCTGGCTGCCGCTGCTGCTCGGCGGTGCCGCCTCGTTCTCCGCGGACGCCTTTCTCGCGGCGCGGCGGCGGCGGATCCGGTAGGCCGTCCAGGTCGCGGTGGCCGCGAGCCACAGACCGCCCACGAACACCGGGACGAAGAAGACCCACGGGGCCTCCCACAGCCCCGCCGCGTCCGCCGCGTAACCGGCGGCCAGGGTCAGCATCACCAGACCCGCGACCGCCCGGCCCGGCCGGAACTCATGACGTGGCACGGCTGACCTCCACCTGTCCGATGCCCACTTCCAGATCCAGGTCGACCGTGCCCGCCGCCTTGGTGCCCGCAGGCGGCGGCAGCGTGCGGTGCTCGTTCTGCGAGGGGCTGATGTCCACGTCGCCCCGGCGCCGCTCGCCCGGCAGCGTGATGTCCCCGAGGCCCGCGCGGGCGTTCACCCTCACGGTGACCGCCTTCGGGACCAGCACGACGACCCGGCCCGCCCCGACCTCCACCTCCGTGCTGAGCGTCTGCCCCCGGGGGACGGCGACCCGGGTGAGGTCCAGGCGCACCTGCCCGGAGCCCAGTTCGTAGCGCGGCTGTACGGCGGCGACCGTCGCGGGCCGCCAGTCCTCGCGCGCCCAGTGGGTGGTGATGTCCTTGGGCAGCGCGGAGGCGCCGGCCAGCAGCCCTGCGGTGATCATCGCCAGCAGCAGCGTGCCGAACCCGGTCCGCCCCACGAAGGCGCTGATCAGCATCCCCGCCCCGAACACCGCGAGCGCCGCGGCCAGGCCGATCTGCAGGCTCGTCCCGAGCGGGTGGGCGTCCCAGCTGAGCCCCGTGCCCAGCCCGCCCGCGAGGAGCGCGGTCAGGAACACCATGCCGCCGATCGAGCGCGGCCCCCGGATCTCCCGCGACCGCTGCGGCGGGCTGAACGGGGCGTCGGCCCTCGCCCTGCGCGCGCCCGCCGCCTGCCCGTCGACCACGGCGTCCGGCGGACCCCACAGATAGCCGGGCCCCACCGGCCCCGTCGTCCCGTCCTTGACGATCGGGTCCCGCCACCAGGACGGGCCGGACGGGGACGGCGGCGCCTTCACCTCGGGCGGCGCGTCCGACACGGCCTGCGCGGCCGCCGGATGCAGCGGGTCCTGCGGATCGGCCGTCCTGCGGTGCTGCGTCCAGACGGAGAAGCCGACGACCGCGGTCGACAGCATCCCGGCGAACGCCAGCGTGCCGCCGTTGCCCAGCATCGACAGGAAGAGACCGCAGCCGATCAGCGCGCACAGCACCGCGATCAGCGAGGCACCCTCGACGCGGCCCGACAGCAGCCGGCGCGCCTCGTTCTCCTCCTCGCCGTCCAGCGGGATCAGCAGCCAGGCGAAGCCGTAGAAGACCAGGCCGAGGCCGCCGGTCACGGAGAGCACACCGAGCACGATCCGGAAGATCACCGGGTCGACGTCGCAGTACCGGCCGAGCCCGCCGCACACCCCGGCCACCACTTTCTGCCGCGAGCTGCGCTGCAGCCGCGGGAGTGGCCCGGGGGGCGGTACGACGCCGGGCGGCGCATCCTGGGGAACGGTCATGGCTCCATGGTGACGGGCCCCGGCCCCGTCCGGCACCCGCCCCGACCCTGGACGGTCCCTGATATTGGCCGGCCCGTCCCTCAGGGTGCCCCGGGCCGTCGCCGCCCGCTCTCAGGGTCGAAGTGGGGGCCGACCCTGATGCCACGACCCTCCGGGACGTGTGACGATCGGGTCATGCCAGCCGCCACGTCCCGAGCCGCAAGCTCCCACGCCCCCGACACGGAGGAGCCGCCGCAGCGCAAGCTGTACCGCAGCGCCGACGGACGGCTGCTCGGCGGCGTCGCACGCGGTCTCGCCGGGCATCTCGGACTCCCGGTCGCCTGGGTGCGGTTCGTCTTCCTCGGGCTGTTCTTCGCGGACGGCCTCGGCGCACTCCTGTACGCCGTGTTCTGGATCGTCGTGCCGCTCGGCGTCGGCGGCGTCGACACCCCCCGGTCCGTCTTCGAGACCGCCCCCGACGGCAGACGCCGGCTCCGCAAACCCGACAAGGGCCAGGTCTTCGCCCTCATCGCGCTGCTCATCGGCGCCGTCGTCTTCGTCGGCAACGTCGACATGGGCAGCAAGGCCGACCGCTACATCTGGCCCACCCTGCTCATCGGTGCCGGCTCCGTCCTGGTGTGGCGCCAGGCGGACAACGCCCGCCGCGCCCGCTGGATGGAGGTCGGCAGCCGCCGCCGCGTCCTGCACCTGGCCCGCGGCCTCGCCGGTGTCGCGCTGGTCGGCCTCGGCCTCGCCGGCTTCATGGTCGTACGCGGCTCCGCCGCCCAGCTCGGCAACGTCCTGACCGCCGCCATCGCCGTCCTCACCGGCATCGCCCTGCTGGCCGGGCCCTATCTCGTCCGCATGACCCAGGACCTCTCCGAGGAACGCCTCATGCGCATCAGGGCCCAGGAGCGCGCCGAGGTCGCCGCCCATGTCCACGACTCGGTGCTGCACACCCTCACCCTGATCCAGCGCAACGCGGAGGACCCGGGCGAGGTCCGCAGGCTGGCCCGCGCCCAGGAACGCGAACTGCGCAACTGGCTGTACAACCCCGAGGGCACCGGCAAGGACGAGGCCGACGAGCCCGAGACGCTCGCCGAGGCCGTCAAGCGCGCCGCCGCCGAGGTCGAGGACAAGCACGGCGTCCCGCTGGAGGTGGTCGTCGTCGGCGACTGCCCGCTCGACGAGAAGCTGACCGCACAGATGCAGGCCGCACGCGAGGCCATGGTCAACGCCGCCAAGTACGGTGGCGAGGGCGGCGCCGTGCAGGTCTACGCCGAGGTCGAGGGCCGGACGGTCTTCGTCTCGGTGCGTGACCGGGGCCCGGGTTTCGACCTGGACTCCGTACCGGGGGACAGAATGGGTGTACGAGAGTCGATCATCGGCCGGATGCAGCGCAACGGCGGCAGCGCCCGGCTGCGTTCGGTGCCCGGCGGGGGCACGGAAGTCGAGCTGGAGATGGAGAGGACGAGCGATGAACGGGACCACTGAGGCGACCGGGGGCCACGAGGGCCCGGAGCGCCGGGTACGAGTCGTGCTCGTCGACGACCACCGGATGTTCCGCACCGGCGTACAGGCCGAGATCGGCCGCACCGAGGAGACCGGGGTCGAGGTCGTCGGCGAGGCCGCCGACGTCGACCAGGCGGTCACCGTCATCACGGCGACCCGCCCCGAGGTCGTCCTCCTCGACGTCCATCTCCCGGGCGGCGGCGGCGTCGAGGTGCTGCGCCGCTGCGCCCCCTTCATGGGCGCGGTCGAGAACCCGGTGCGCTTCCTCGCGCTGTCCGTCTCGGACGCCGCCGAGGACGTCATCGGTGTCATCCGGGGCGGTGCGCGCGGCTATGTCACCAAGACGATCACCGGCAGCGACCTGGTCGACTCGGTCTTCCGGGTCCAGGACGGCGACGCGGTGTTCTCGCCCCGGCTGGCCGGCTTCGTCCTCGACGCCTTCGCCTCGACGGACGCGCCCCCGGTCGACGAGGACCTCGACCGGCTGACCCAGCGCGAGCGCGAGGTGCTGCGGCTGATCGCCCGGGGCTACGCGTACAAGGAGATCGCCAAGCAGCTCTTCATCTCGGTGAAGACCGTCGAGTCCCATGTCTCGGCGGTGCTGCGCAAGCTCCAGCTGTCCAACCGCCACGAACTGACCCGCTGGGCGACCGCGCGGCGGCTCGTCTAGCCCCGGTCCGGGTCCAGCGAGATGTTGAGCTTCTCGCCGATCCGGCGGTAGCCGATGGCCGCGTAGATCCGCTCCACATCGGCGTCGCCCGGCTCCAGCCACACCACCCGGCAGCCCCGCTCGAACGCGGTGCGCGTCAGATGGGCGGAGAGCGCGGCGCCGATGCCCCGGCGGCGGAAGTCCGCGCCGACCGCGAGACCGGCGAGCTCGCTGAGGCCGTCGACCGGGACCGAGCAGCCGCCCGCCCCGGCCGGGGTGCCGCCGACGGTCGCGAGCGCGGTGACCCCGCCGCCCGCCGCCGCGTTGCGCAGCCACTCGGCCGTGCCGTCCTCGGGCTCGCCCTCCCCGCCGTAGCCGAGGTGCTGGACGAGCGCTGCGGCCGCGAACTCCGCGTCCGTTGCGGGCTCCGTGACGACCAGGTCCGCGACCGGCTTCGGGTCCACCAGGCCGCCGGGGGCGCAGGCGAGGATCGGGGCGCGGTTCTCCACCGTGAACCCGGCGGCGAGCAGAGCCGGTTCGACGGCGGGCGCCCAGCCGGGCAGGAACTCCAGGCGGGGCATCCGGTCCCGCTCGCGGAAGGCCGCTATGAGTGCGTCGAGTTCGCCGGGCGTCGGCTCGGCGTCCTGGTCCGGGATCGCGTAGTTGGCGAACTTCAGGGACCAGTTCGGGTTGTAGCGGATCACGAACGGACCCACCCGGACATGGTCCGGCGAGCGGAGCGTGAGCGTACGGGCATGGGTCTGGACGTCGGCGTCCATGGGCATGTGCGGGTGTCCTTCGGGCCGTTGGGTTCGCAGCCACGGGAGCCTATGCCACCCGGGTCGCTCCCGCGAAAGGCATTTGGTCGATCGGAGCGATGCGGACCGGGGCGCCGGGGCGCGGGGCGTGGATCATCCGGCCGTTGCCGATGTACAGCCCGACATGGCTGACGCCGGAATAGAAGAACACGAGGTCGCCCGGCGCGAGTTCGGAGCGCGACACCCGGCGCCCCGCGTTGATCTGCGTGTACGTGGTCCGGGGCAGCGAGACACCCGCCGCGCGCCAGGCGGCCTGCGTGAGTCCGGAGCAGTCGAACGAGGAGGGGCCGGTGGCACCCCAGACGTACGGCTTGCCGAGGGCGGTGTACGCGAAGGCGACGGCTGCGGCGGCGCGGGAATTGGGCGCCTCGGCCGCGCCGCGCGGAGCGCTGCGGTCGGCGTGCCCGGCGCCGCGCCCGTCCTCCGACGCGTCGTAGGCGGCGCGCTCGGTGGGGGAGAGACGCTCCAGCAGCTTCCGGGCCTCGGCGAGCCTGGCGCGGACGGTGTCCTTGTGCGCGCGCAGGGCGGCCTGCTGGGACGCGAGCTCCGACAGCCGGCCGGCCGCCTCGGAGCGCAGCTGGGCCACGTCGGTGACCTGGCGCTCCACGGCACGGAGCCTGGTCGCGCGGCGCTCGCCGGCCCGCTCCACGTACGAGGCGCGCTCCAGGTACTGGTCGGGGTCCGAGGAGAGCGCGAGCTGGACGGCGGGGGAGAGTCCGCCGGAGCGGTACTGCGCGGCGGCGTACGCACCGAGCGCGTCGCGCGAGGCGTTGAGCCGGGCGGTCCGGCGGGCGGCCTCGTCGCGCAGGGCGTCCACGGACCTGGTGAGGGCCTTCGCCTTCACCTTCGCGCCGTTGTACTGCTCGGTGGCGACCTCCGCCTCCCGGTACAGCCGGTCCACCTCGGCCTTGACCTGGGCGGGGGTCGGCGCCGGCGCGGCGTGCGCGGATCCCGGCAGCGCGGCGGCGGTCGCGGCCCCGGCGAAGGCGAGGGTCGCTGCGGTGCGGGCAGCAGAGCCGGTGGAGAGGCGCTGCTTGGGTTTCCGATGGGCGGCCACTGGGGCGGGCGTCCTTCCTTCCGACTGCCCGGCGGGGACTACCGGCGGGCCCGTCCGGGATCCGGCGGCGGGCCGCCAACAGGGGGAGCGGTCCGTCGCCGGATCTCCCGGCGGGGTGGCCGCCCACCGCCGTCCGGGTGCGGAGCGGCGGTGGGCGGCCACCTGCACAGGGACGCTAAACCCGGGGCACGGGCAGGAGTCGTCTTGGCGCTTATTGCCCGCTTTTGGCGTTGCGTTGTCGTCGAATGACTGGGAAAAACGCGTCAGATTCAGGCATTTGGTGCATTCTTCGGTCACATGGCCACTACGCCTCCGGCTGCCGGGGAGCCCTGGTAAAGCGCCCGGAAACGCCGTGGCTAGGCTGCGGAACCATGCGCGTACTCATCGACTTCATCGTGGCCCTGCACATCATCGGTATCGCCGCCCTGCTCGGCGGCTTCCTGGGCCAGCTGAAGGCGATGTCGGCCGGCACGGCCCGGTTCGTCCCGGGGATGCTGCACGGGGCGCTGACGATGCTGGTCACCGGGATCGCCCTGGTCGGCCTCGACCAGGCCGACGACCACCCGGTGAACAACATCAAGATCGGCATCAAGCTGGCGATCCTGGTGGTCATCCTCGGGATCGTCTACGTCAAGCGGGACGAGGAGAAGGCCGGGAAGGGCCTCTTCGCGGCCGTCGGCGCACTCACGGCCGCCAACATCTTCATCGCCACGCTCTGGACCTGAGCCGCCCTGAGCCGGGCCGGCCGGAACCCGGGCCGGCCCCCTGCTCCCGGTCAGGCCGGCCGCACGCTCCCGTAGATCGGCATGTAGTAGATCGATTCCTCGCGCACGTTCGCCCCCGGCTTCGGCGCGTGGATCATCATGCCGTCGCCCTTGTAGATACCGACGTGGCTGATGTCGTCGTAGAAGAACACCAGGTCCCCCGGCTGAAGGTCCTCCGTGGCGATCCGCGTGCCCACCTCGACCTGGTCCCAGGTGGTCCGAGGGATGTCGACGCCCGCGGCCTTCCAGGCAGCCTGGGTGAGCCCCGAGCAGTCGTACGAGGCCGGGCCGGTCGCCCCCCAGACGTACGGCTTGCCGAGCTGCGCGCGGGCGAACGCGAGGACCTTCTCGGCCTTCGTCGAGGCGCTGCTGCCCGCACCGGACCCGGAACCCGTGCCGGTACCCGTACCCGTCCCGGAGCCGCTGTCGCCACCGGCCTCCTTGGCCTTGCGGGCGGCCTCCGCCTTCGCGGCGGCCTGCTTCTTCGCCAGCTCGGCGGCCTTGCGCTCGGCCTCGGCCTCCTTCTTGCGCTCCAGCTCGGCCAGCCGCGCCTTCTCCTCGGCGGTCAGCCTGGACAGCAGCGAGCGGGCGGAGGCCAGCTTCTTCTGGACGTTCTGCTTGCTGGTGCGCAGCGTGGCCTGCGACTCGGTGAGCGTCTCCAGGCTCGTCACCGCCTCGGCCCGCTGCCTGGACGCCTCCGCCTGCTGGGTACGGAAGTCCGAGACGGCCTGCTGCTGGCGCTCGGCCATCCGGTTCATCAGATGGGTCTGGTCGAAGAACGACTGCGGGTCGTTGGCCAGGAAGAAGGTGGCGGTCGGCGCGAGGGCGCCGTCGCGGTACTGGGCGGCCGCATAGGTGCCGAGCGTCCTGCGGGCCTCGTTCAGCTTCTCGGTGCGCTTGGCGACGTTGTCCAGCAGCGTGTCCACCCGGGAGCGCTGCTTGTCCGTCGCCTCCTTGGCCTGGTTGTACTGCTGGGTCGCGGTGCCCGCCTGCCGGTAGAGGTCGTCGACCTTCTTCTGGACGTCCTCGATGCTGGGCTTCGGGGCCGGGGCGGCCAGCGCGCTCTGCGAGGACAGCAGGGTCACCGACGCCAGCGCGGCCGTCGTGAGCCCGACGGCAGGGGTGGTGGTGCGCACCCGGGTGCGCGGCTTGCGATGCGACGCCAAGGCCGGCATCTCCTTCCGTGGACCGCCTACCGGGTTAGCTGTCGGGTTCGGGCGGAACGGAAGGCTGCCCTACGGTCCGGGTGGGGGATTCGGACCGATTCACCCCGGTGATGCGTGTGGGTCCCCGGTTCCGGACTCCCCTGGGGGAGGCGCGGATTCGGCGTGGACGCCCGCTCGGCGTGGTTCGCCTCGGTGGTACGGGCCGCCCGGACGAGCACGCTAGCCAACTCATGGTGCCGCTGTGAAGGTTGATGTGCGATATGCCCGATACATTTTCGTGACCTAGCCGGATCGGGGTGCTCCGGGGCAGGTGGAGCCCGCCTCCGGCCACTTCGCGCGGTGCCGTGCTTGCTCTGCGTGCCCGCCCGGAGGTGCGCGCTTCGTCACTCCGGCCCTGAGTGTCAGTCCGCACGCCTAGACTCGGACAGCGATGAGCAGCCTCTTTGACGACAGTTTCCTGGCCGGCCTCCAGCACACGGAGGAAGGGCCCCCGCCGCCCCCCGAGGACTCCGCACCCGAAGCGGTGCCGGAGGACCTCTTCGCGGGCGTGTTCGACGGGCCCCCGCCGCCCCGCGACGCGTACTACCGCGACGGGGCGCACCGCCCGGTCATCGACGCCGCCGCGCTGCTCGACGGGCTGAACACCGAGCAGCGCGCCGCCGTCGTGCACGCGGGCTCCCCGCTGCTCATCGTGGCCGGGGCCGGCTCGGGCAAGACTCGGGTGCTGACCCACCGCATCGCCCATCTGCTGGCCGAGCGCGGGGTGCACCCCGGCCAGATCCTGGCGATCACCTTCACCAACAAGGCCGCCGGCGAGATGAAGGAGCGCGTCGAACAGCTCGTCGGCCCGCGCGCCAACGCCATGTGGGTCATGACGTTCCACAGCGCGTGCGTACGGATCCTGCGCCGCGAGTCGAAGAAGCTCGGCTTCACCTCGTCGTTCTCGATCTACGACGCGGCCGACTCCAAGCGGCTGATGGCCCTGGTCTGCCGCGATCTCGACCTCGACCCGAAGCGCTACCCGCCGAAGTCGTTCACCGCCAAGGTCTCCAACCTCAAGAACGAGCTCATCGACGAGGAGACCTTCGCCGGGCAGGCCGCCGACGGCTTCGAGAAGACCCTCGCCCAGGCCTACGCGATGTACCAGGCC
This sequence comes from Streptomyces sp. ITFR-16, assembly GCF_031844705.1. Taxonomy (NCBI): domain Bacteria; kingdom Bacillati; phylum Actinomycetota; class Actinomycetes; order Kitasatosporales; family Streptomycetaceae; genus Streptomyces; species Streptomyces sp. ITFR-16. The sequence continues at coordinate 3,141,831 of NZ_CP134609.1, read as the reverse complement.
CGGCTGCGCGAGGCCAACGCGCTGGACTTCGACGACATCATCATGACGACGGTGCACCTGCTCCAGGCGTTCCCCGACGTCGCCGAGCACTACCGCCGCCGCTTCCGGCACGTCCTGGTCGACGAGTACCAGGACACCAACCACGCCCAGTACACGCTGGTACGGGAGCTGGTCGGCCCGGCCGGTCCCGAGGACGCACCCGCCGAGCTGTGCGTGGTGGGTGACGCGGACCAGTCGATCTACGCCTTCCGGGGCGCGACCATCCGCAACATCCTCCAGTTCGAGGAGGACTACCCGAACGCGACGACGATCCTGCTGGAGCAGAACTACCGCTCCACCCAGACGATCCTGTCCGCCGCCAACGCGGTCATCGAGCGCAACGAGAGCCGCCGCCCCAAGAACCTCTGGACCAACGCCGGCACCGGCGCCCGCATCACCGGCTATGTCGCCGACACCGAGCACGACGAGGCGCAGTTCGTCGCCGACGAGATCGACCGCCTCACCGACGCCGGCGACGCCAAGGCCGGCGACGTCGCGATCTTCTACCGGACGAACGCGCAGTCCCGTGTCTTCGAGGAGATCTTCATCCGCGTCGGCCTGCCCTACAAGGTCGTCGGCGGGGTGCGCTTCTACGAGCGCAAGGAGGTCCGGGACGTCCTGGCCTACCTCCGCGTCCTGGCCAACCCCGAGGACACCGTCCCGCTCCGCCGCATCCTGAACGTGCCCAAGCGCGGCATCGGCGACCGCGCGGAGGCGATGATCGACGCCCTGTCCCTGCGCGAGAAGATCACCTTCCCGCAGGCGCTGCGCCGCGTCGACGAGGCGTACGGCATGGCCGCCCGCTCCGCCAACGCCGTCAAGCGGTTCAACACACTGATGGAGGAGCTGCGCACGATCGTCGAGTCCGGCGCGGGCCCGGCCGTGGTGCTGGAAGCGGTCCTGGAGCGTACGGGCTATCTCGCCGAGCTCCAGGCGTCCACCGACCCGCAGGACGAGACCCGCATCGAGAACCTTCAGGAACTCGCTGCCGTCGCCCTCGAGTTCGAGCAGGAGCGTGGCGAGGAGGAGGGCGCGGGCACCCTCGCGGAGTTCCTGGAGAAGGTCGCGCTCGTCGCCGACTCCGACCAGATCCCCGACGAGGACACCGACGGCTCCGGCGTCATCACGCTGATGACCCTGCACACCGCGAAGGGCCTCGAATTCCCGGTCGTCTTCCTGACCGGCATGGAGGACGGCGTCTTCCCGCACATGCGGGCGCTGGGCCAGGTCAAGGAGCTGGAGGAGGAGCGGCGCCTCGCGTACGTCGGCATCACGCGCGCCCGTGAGCGGCTCTATCTGACCCGGGCGGCCATGCGCAGCGCCTGGGGCCAGCCCTCGTACAACCCGCCGTCGCGGTTCCTGGAGGAGATCCCGGACCAGCACCTGGACTGGAAGCGCAAGGGCCCGATGGCGGCCCCGGCGGGGCCCACGTCGGGCATCACCTCGTCGCTCTCCACGTCCCGTTCGCGTTCCGGCCCCTCGGGCTTCGCCACCCGGCGGACCTCGGACAAGCCGACGATCACGCTGGTGGTCGGCGACCGGGTCACCCACGACCAGTTCGGTCTGGGCACGGTGGTGGCGGTCGAGGGCATCGGCGACCAGGCGAAGGCCACGGTCGACTTCGGGGACGAGCGGCCGAAGAAGCTGCTCCTGCGGTACGCGCCGGTCCAGAAGCTGTAAGTGCGGCCGGCCCGGCGGGGGCGCTGTGCGCCCTCGTCAGGTCGGGTCGACGCCGTGGCTGCGGAGCCACGGCAGCGGGTCGATCGCCGCGCCGCCGCCGGGCCGCACCTCGAAGTGCATGTGCGGGCCCGTCGAGTTCCCGGAGTTGCCGGAGTACGCGATGACGTCACCGGCCTTGACCGGACCGGAGCGGATCCGGGTGCTGCTGAGGTGGCAGTACCAGGTCTCGGTGCCGTCGGCCATGGTGACGATGGCCATGTTCCCGTAGGCGGTGTTGTACTGCGTGCGCACGGTGCCGTCGGTCGCGGCCATCACCGGGGTGCCGTACTGGACGGGGAAGTCGATGCCCGTGTGCACGGACATCCAGTTGACGCCCGCCTGGCCGAAGTAGGCGCTGAGGCCGTGCTGCTTGACCGGCATGACGTACTTGGGGCGCAGGGCCTCCTTGCGGGCGGCCTCCTCGATGCGCTTCTTCTTCTCGGCGGCCTGCCGCTCCTTCAGGTCGATGCGCTCCTGGGTGCGGCTGGCGCGGTCGGCGAAGTTCTCCGCGTCGGCGCTGAGGTTGGCGAGCTGGGTGTCCAGCTTGTTGTTCGCGGCGACCGGCTTGACCGTGCCGGGGTCCGCGGCGGCCATGCTCGTGGTGTCGTCCTTCTTCTCCTCGCCCCCGCCCATGCCGCTCACGGAGGCGGCGGCGATGCCGGCCACGCTCATCACGCAGGCGGAGGGAACGGCGACGGTGAGGAGTGCGGAGCGCTTCGCGGGGGAACGCCTGCGGCTGCGGCTGCCACCGGACCGGGTCACGGGACGGGCGACGGGATGCGGGGCGGGGTGTGGGTCGACCGGTTCCGGCGCGGGATCCTCGCCGTCCGTCTCCGGGAGCGCGGACTCGGCGGTCCGGTAGGGCTCATAGGGGTCGTACTGGTTGTACTGGCCGTACGAGTCGTGCGCCTCCGGCGCCGCGTGCTCGTGCGGCTCGGTTGTCTCGTAGTGCCCGAGCGTCTGCTGTGCCGCGTGTTCGGCTTCGTTCGGATCCGGCACGGTTTGCACTGTTTGCTGTTCGTACCCGGGCGTGGCGCCGGTGTTCCACGCGGTGGCGTCGTACGCGCCGGTGTCGTAGGCCGCCGTATCGGTGCCCGCCCACTGTCCGTTCGGGTACCAGGCGGTGGTGTCCCACTGCCCCGAGGACTCCGGTGCGCCGCCCTGGGCGGGGACGGCCGGGCCGTAGCCGTCGGCCGTCAGCCAGGTCGCGGAGGTGTCGTACGGGGCTGCCGCGTCGTACTCGGGGTGCTGCTGGGGCTGCTCGGCGTAGGTCTGGTAACCGGCGGTGTGGTCGTATCCGACCGTCCCGTGCGTGCCCGTGTCCCACTGCGTGGTGTCGTAAGCGCCGGTGTACGTGGCCTGCCCGGTGGCGTACGAGGTGCCGTAGCCGTAGTCCGCCGAGGTGTCGTACGAACCGTCGTAGCTGCCGGGGAGCGAACCGAAGAGCGGGTCGCTGTCGAAGGCGGTCGTCGAGTGGCCGTCGTATCCGGCATACCCGGCGTGGGGGTGCTGGTCGTTCACCAACTTCTCTCTCGCCTCGGCAGCAGGACCAGTTCCGGGGGCGGTGGGGGACCCCGGGGGCTAAGCAGTGGCCGCGACTGTACCCGGCGGTATGCGACGCCGACAATCTTCGACGGCCTCCACGCGCTCAGGAAACGGGCAATCGGCCGTCTTTCGGCGGACCGCTCACACAGCCTTGGCTCTATGTTCGAAACCCGTTCTATTTGTGCGGAGGGTGAGGGCGCGCCCGGGGGAGAGGTTCAGGCCGCGGAGAGGCTCAGGCCACGGAGACGGCGCCGGACGCGCCGAGGGCCGCCTCGTCCGCGTCGAGGGCCTGGCGGACTCCTGCGGCCACCGCCGGGTGCACCGGCAGCGCGAGGTGCCCGATGCCCGTGACGCGTACGTTCACCGCATCGAGGTCCGGGTGGTCCACGCAGGCCGCCTCGGCCGGGACGATCACCTGGTCCAGCTCGCTCCAGAAGCTGACGAACCGGGTGCGGCAGCCGGGCGCGGGCAGCCGCAGCTCCTCGATCGGAACCGATCCGCTGCGCATCTGCCGCACGATCGGGTGAGCGCCGGCCAGCGGCGCGACGGCCGTGCCCGCGTGCGGGGTGCCGAGTGTGACCAGGGTGCGGACCCGGTGGTCACCGCCCAGTCGCTGTACGTAGTAGCGCGCGATGAGACCGCCGAGGCTGTGTCCGACGATGTCCACCCGGCGATGCCCCGTGCGGGCGCAGATCTCCTCGACATGCCGGCCGAGCAGCTCGGCCGCCGTACGGATGTCGCAGGTCAGGGGGGAGTAGTTGAGCGATTCCAGATGGCGCCAGCCGTGCCGGGCCAGCGAGCGGCGCAGCAGGACGAAGACCGAGCGGTTGTCGATGAAGCCGTGCAGGAGCACGACCGGCGGGCGGTCGGGCGGCCCGGCGGGCAGCGCGGACGTCCCTGCGGGCGCGGGCGCGGGCCCGGCCGGGGACGGGGCGGCGCGGCGCTCCCCGGTGATTCCGGTGGGATACAGCAGGGCGTGACCGGCGAGTACCACGAGCTCCAGCGCGGTCGCTCTCAGTAGCGCGGAGGGCAGCCAGGCCGAGGGCAGCCAGGCGGTGCGCAGGCAGGGGCGGCGCAGCAGTAGGGGAAGGAAAGGCAGGGTCCTCACGGTCGACCTCCTGCTCCGGCACCCGGGGAGAGCGGCTCCCTGTCCCGTGTGCCCTCGTGGGGCGCCGTGTCGGAGGTCGGGCAGGCGGTGAGCCGTACCACCGTGCCGTGCGGCTGACGGCGCGGTGGTACGGCGACCTCGATGCGGCTCCCCCGGCGACCGGGCCCCGCACGGCGGTTCTGCCGCATGCTGCGGGGAACGGTGCCCGGTGAACATGTCCCACGTGTGATTTCCCCCTCCCGGTCCACCGCGAAACGGCGGCTTGCGGGATGCTGTGGATAACGTTCGTTCACATCCCCGGCCCGTCCGGTACGGGAGACGCATGTGGAGGCAGTGATGGGTGTGTCCGGTCCGATCCGTGTGGTGGTGGCCAAACCGGGCCTCGACGGCCATGACCGCGGGGCCAAAGTGATCGCGCGGGCCCTGCGCGACGCCGGTATGGAGGTCATCTACACGGGGCTCCACCAGACGCCCGAGCAGATCGTGGACACCGCGATCCAGGAGGACGCCGACGCGATCGGCCTCTCGATCCTCTCCGGCGCGCACAACACGCTCTTCGCCAAGGTGATCGAGCTGCTGAAGGAGCGCGAGGCGCAGGACATCAAGGTGTTCGGCGGCGGCATCATCCCGGAGGCGGACATCGCGCCGCTGAAGGAACAGGGCGTCGCGGAGATCTTCACCCCGGGCGCGACGACCACCGCGATCGTCGACTGGGTCAACGCGAACGTCCGCCAGCCGGCCGGGGCCTGATCCGGGCGGAGCCGGGTGCGGGCCCGATCCGGGCGGCCCGGGTGGGGTGGTTGCGGTCCACCGCCGGGTGGGCGCCGGTGGGCGCGGGCCCGGCAGGGCTTCGCCGTCTCGCCGGTCCGGCGCCGCCCCGCCCCCGCCTCACCGCACCGGCGCCAGCTCCGCCTCCATCGTCGCGCGCAGCCTCAGTGTCGAGACCAGGCGTCCGAACGCCTCCGACCAGTAGCCGTTCGCCCCGGGGGAGGCGTCCTCGGGCTCGTCGGGGGTCGTGGTGAGCACTTCCAGACGGCCTGCCTCCGCCGGATCGAGGCAGCGCTCGGCGAGACCCATCACCCCGCTGAAGCTCCAGGGGTAACTGCCCGCGTCCCGGGCGATGTCGAGGGCGTCGACGACGGAACGGCCGAGCGGCTCCGCCCACGGGACCGGGCAGACCCCGAGCAGCTGGAACGCCTCGGACAGGCCGTGGGCGGCGATGAAGTCGGCCACCCAGCCCGCCCGTTCGCCCGGGGGCAGGACGGCCAGGAGCTTCGACCGCTCGGCGAGCGACGCCGTGCCCGGCCCGTTCGACGGAGGTATCGACGGGGCGCCGAGCAGTGCCCGCGCCCACTCCGGGTCCCGCTGCCGCACGGCCGCCCGGCACCAGGCCGCGTGCAGCTCCTCGCCCCAGCCGTCCGCGACGGGCAGCGCGACGATTTCGCGCGCCCCCCGGCCGCCGAACCGGCCCGCCCAGACCGAGAGCGGCGACGCCTCCACCAACTGGCCCAGCCACCAGGACCGTTCGCCCCGGCCGGACGGCGGGAGCGCCGCCACCCCGTCCCGCTGCATCGCCGCATCGCACTCGTGCGGCGCCTCCACAGCGACGGACGGCTCGGTGCCGGTGAGTCCCGGGCTCACACAGGACAGCGCGCGGTCCGCCATCCTGCGGCCGAGCGCCGATCCGGGCAGCGCGGACAACAGCTCGGCCGCCGTCGCCCGCACATTGCGGCTGCGGTCGGCGAGCGCCTGCTCCAGGAACTCCTCGTCGGCGCCGGACAGTCCGGTGCGCAGCGAGTCGACGAACATCAGCCGGTCCTCGGCCCGCTCCGTCGTCCAGGTGGTGGCGAGCAGATCGAGCGCGGCCGACGGTTCATGCGCCCGTACGGCTCCGAGCAGTGCCACCCGTTCGGCGAACAGCCCCTCCTCCCAGAGCTTCCGCACCGCCTCCCGGTCGGTCACGTCCGGCAGCAGCGCGCTGCTGCCGGACGCGCCGCGCAGCGCGAACTTCCACTCCGGGTTCAGCCCGGCCAGCCACAGTCCGCGCGGACCCGCGAACTCCAGGGCCTGCGGGCGCAGATCGGTACGCGCGCGGGCCGCGTCCAGCAGGGGGGGCAGGGCGGCGTCCGGGGCCCGGTAGCCGTGCTGATTGGCGGTGGTCAGCCACTGCGGGATCAGCTCCGTCAGATCGGGGGCGGCCCCTCGTCTGCCGGCCGATCCGCCCGTCGCCACCCGGTCCGCGAGCAGTTGCGCCAGCCGGCTGCGGGCCGCATCGGGGAGCGGGGGCCGGGGATCGGCGGGGGCGGGGGCGGGGCGGGGCCCGGCAGGGGCGGGGAGCAGGGCCGCCCGGCGCCGCACGGTGTGCAGGGCGGCGGCATCGAGCAGCGCGACCGCGGCGCCGTCCGGGCTCGTGGCAGCCGGGCCCGGACCGCCCGCGCCCGTGCCGGGGGTCTTCGCGGCGGCCTCCCCGGGCGGGCGGCGGTCCGTGCCGAGCAGGGCCGAGGTGACGAGCTCTTCCCACGGCGTGGCCGCGAGCGCGTCCGCGACGGCGCCGGTGGCGGATGTGGTGGCGGACGCGGTGGTGCGTGTGGTGGTGCGGGGCATCGCTCCCCCTCCAGGAGTCAGATGAGCGGAACGGTCTCGGCGGCCTCGGCCGGCCAGGCCGCGAGCGGGTCGAAGCCGCGGTGGCCGCATTCACCGAAGACCGTGAGCGGGCCGCCGCCCGAGACCGCGACGAGCTTCCACAGCGCCGGCCGGGCCGACGCGTCGGCCGTGACGGGCAGGGCCGTCCGGCCCTCGGCGTCCGTGAGCTGCCAGCCGTCCTCGGCCGGCACGGGTATGACATCGCGCAGGGTCACCGGCCAGGACTCCAGCCAGGGGTCGCCGGTCAGCGCCTGACCGTACGCCGCGACGGCCTCGGGCACCGTGACACCCGGCGGTGGGCCGCCGGCCGGCTCCGCCACCCCGAACTGCGGCCCCAGCTCCGCCCGCAGCTGCGCGGAACCCGGGTAGGGCGTCAGCTCGGCGTCGATCGTGGCGCCCACGGGCAGGGCCTGACCGGGGGAGCGCCCGGCGGCCCCGAAGGACAGCAGCAGCGCCGTGCGGCCCGAATCCGTGCCGCGGAGCCAGATGCGGCGGGTGACGATCTTTCCCTCGGGGGTGTCGTACTGGGCGAGGACGAGCCAGCGGTCCCGGACCGGCTCCCCGTCCGGGGCGGCCGTCAGCCCCACCCGGGTCCGGACCGTGGCCGCCAGCGGCTGCGGCAGCCGGTCGATGCCCAGCCAGGCCGCGTCCAGCAGATGGAGCAGCGCGCACTCCTCCAGCAGCCGCACCGGCCAGCCGGGCCCGGACGCCGGGATCGCGCCCAGCTCCCGCACCCGGCCCGCCAGACCTGGCGCCTGCGCGTCGACCATGCGGGCCGCCGTCTCCTCCCACAGCCCGTACCCCGCCTGCTCGGCGGCGGCCAGTCCGCCCCGTAGCAGATCGGTCAGCCGCTGCTCCAACTCCTGGGCACCGCCGCCGATCCGCTCCGCCCGCCGCTCGGCCCGGCGGCGGGCGGCCGCCGGATCCGCGGGCCCGTCACCCGTACCCTCGCCGCCGGCCGGCCGCGCCTTGGCCTCCGCGCGGGCCCGCCGGGCGGTCAGCCATTCGCCCGCCCAGTCGGGCGGATCCCCGGCGGGCACCGCCGGTCCGTCGGACGCGCGGAGCAGCAGCAGACCCAGCGCGTGCTTGCACGGGAACTTGCGACTGGGGCAACTGCACTTGTACGCGGGGCCCGTCGTGTCGATCACCGTGCGGTACGGCTTGCTTCCGCTTCCCCGGCACTGCCCCCACAGCGCACCCGAAGCATCCCACCCGGTGTCCGACCACGGACCGGCCGAACCCAGCTTGTTCCCCGCCTTGCGTGAAGCGTCGTCAGGAGCCAGGGCCAGGACCTGCTCCACCGTCCAGCGCGCCGCCGGAGCAGCGGCGCCCAAGGGTTCTCCCCCGTCAGTCAGCAGCATGGGAACGACGGTAGGCGGCCCCACTGACAATCGCCCTGACCTGCGCAAAGGGCGATTGTCAGTGGCATGGTGCACGGTGGGAACCACACCAGGCCGACCGATCTGGAGGGGGATCCATGACCGTGTCCGACACCACCGCAGCCACCGGCGGCGAGGCCCTGCGCCCGCATGCCGAGGACGCCTTCGCCGACGAACTGAAGGCGCTCGCCGCCGCCGACGACCGCCCCCGGCCCGCGCGTTGGCGCCTCTCGCCGTGGGCGGTCGCCACCTATCTGCTGGGCGGCACCCTGCCGGACGGCACCGTGATCACACCCAAGTACGTGGGTCCGCGCCGTCTCGTCGAGGTCGCCGTCACCACGCTCGCCACCGACCGGGCCCTGCTGCTCCTCGGCGTTCCCGGCACCGCCAAGACCTGGGTCTCCGAGCATCTCGCGGCCGCCGTCAGCGGCGACTCCACCCTGCTGGTGCAGGGCACGGCGGGCACCCCCGAGGAAGCCGTCCGCTACGGCTGGAACTACGCGCAGCTGCTGGCGCACGGCCCCAGCCGCGACGCGCTGGTGCCCAGCCCGCTGATGCGCGCCATGTCAAAGGGCATGACCGCGCGGATCGAGGAACTGACGCGTATCCCCGCCGATGTGCAGGACTCGCTGATCACGATCCTGTCCGAGAAGACCCTGCCCCTGCCCGAACTGGGCCAGGAGGTCCAGGCGGTGCGCGGGTTCAACGTCATCGCCACGGCCAACGACCGCGACCGGGGGGTCAACGAGCTGTCCAGCGCCCTGCGCCGCCGGTTCAACACCGTGGTGCTGCCGCTGCCCGCCACCCCGGAGGCCGAGGTGGACATCGTCTCCCGGCGCGTCGACCAGGTGGGGCGCTCGCTCGACCTGCCGCCCGCGCCCGACGGCCTCGCCGAGATCCGCCGCGTCGTCACGGTCTTCCGTGAGCTGCGCGACGGCGTCACCACGGACGGGCGCACCAAGCTCAAGTCCCCCTCGGGCACGCTGTCCACGGCCGAGGCGATCTCCGTCGTCACCAACGGCCTCGCCCTCGCCGCCCACTTCGGCGACGGGGTGCTGCGCCCCGGCGACGTCGCCGCCGGCATTCTCGGCGCGGTCGTCCGCGACCCGGCCGCCGACCGGGTGGTGTGGCAGGAGTACCTGGAGACCGTGGTGCGCGAGCGGGACGGCTGGAAGGACTTCTACCGCGCCTGCCGAGAGGCCTCCGTATGACCGGCGCCCGCACCGCCGGCCCGCTGCTGCTGGGGGTGCGTCACCACGGTCCTGGCTCGGCCCGCGCGGTCCGCGCCGCCCTGGACGCCGCCCGCCCGAGGGCGGTGCTCATCGAGGGGCCGCCCGAGGGGGACGCGCTGCTGCCGCTGGCGGCCGACGAGCAGATGCGGCCGCCCGTCGCCCTGCTCGCCCACGCGGTGGACGACCCCGGGCGGGCGGCGTTCTGGCCGCTCGCCGAGTTCTCCCCGGAGTGGGTCGCGATCCGCTGGGCCCTGGCGCACGGCGTCCCCGCCCGCTTCGTCGACCTGCCCGCGGCGCACTCACTGGCCATGGAGGAGGAGCCCGCAGGCTCCCCGGACCGGGGCGAGGACCCGGACCCGGAGGCGGAGGCGGGCCCCGAGCCGGACGGTCCGTCCCGACGCGTCCCCGTCGACCCCGTCCGGGTGCTGGCCGAGACCGCGGGGTACGACGACCCCGAGCGCTGGTGGGAGGACGTGGTCGAACACCGGGTCCCCGACGGCGGGGCGGCCGGCCCCCTGGCGGCGTTCGCCGCACTCGGCGAGGCGATGACCGCGCTGCGCGAGGTGTACGGGGACGGCGGCCACCCCCGTGACGCGGTGCGCGAGGCGTACATGCGCATCCAACTGCGGGCTGCGGTCAAGGAGTTCGGGGACGAGGTCGCCGTGGTGTGCGGGGCCTGGCATGTCCCGGCCCTGCGGACGAGGACGACGATCACCGCGGACCGGGCCCTGCTCAAGGGGCTGCCCAAGGTCAAGGCCGAACTGACCTGGGTGCCCTGGACCCACCAGCGGCTCGCCCGGCACAGCGGATACGGGGCCGGGATCGACTGGCCCGGCTGGTACGAGCACCTCTTCACCGCCCCGGACCGTCCGATCGAACGGTGGATGACGAAGGTCGCCGGACTCCTGCGCGACGAGGACCGGTTCGTCTCCTCCGCCCATGTCATCGAGGCCGTCCGGCTCGCCTCGACCCTCGCCGCCCTGCGCGGCCGGCCGCTCGCCGGACTGAGCGAGACGACCGACGCCGTCCGGGCCGTGATGTGCGAGGGCTCCGACGTACCGCTGGCGCTCGTCCGGGACCGCCTGATCGTCGGCGGAGCCCTCGGCGAAGTACCCGACACCGCACCCGCCGTGCCGTTGCAGCGCGACCTCACCCGGCAGCAGCGCACCCTGCGGCTCAAGCCGGAGGCGTCCGAGCGGGAGACGGAGCTCGACCTCCGCAAGGACACCGACGCGGCCCGCAGCCGGCTGCTGCACCGGCTGCGCCTCCTGGGCATCGGCTGGGGCGAGCCCGCCGCCGGGCGGGGGAGCACCGGCACCTTCCGGGAGAGCTGGCGGCTGCGCTGGGAGCCCGAACTCCATGTACGGGTCGCGGAGGCGGGCGTCTGGGGCACCACCGTGCTCACCGCCGCGACCGCCCGCGCCGAGTCGGACGCCCTCTCGGCGACCGCCCTCGCCGAGGTGACCGCGCTCGCCGAGCGCTGCCTGCTGGCCGACCTGCCCGAGGCGCTCCCCGTCGTGATGCGGGCCCTCGCCGACCGCGCCGCCCTCGACACCGACGTCGGCCACCTCGCCGACGCCCTGCCCGCCCTGGCCCGCACCCTGCGCTACGGGGACGTCCGCTCGACGGACACCACCGCGCTCGGTGAGGTCGCGGCCGGACTCGCCGAACGGATCTGCGTCGGGCTGCCCCCCGCCTGCACCGGCCTCGACACCGACGGGGCCGAGGCGCTGCGCCGCCGTATCGACGGAGTCCACACCGCGATCGGGCTCCTCGCGGGCGCCGTCCCGGAGAACGCGGACGGCCTGCGCGAGCGCTGGCGGGCCGTGCTGCACAGGCTCGCCGTCCGGGACACGGTCGCGGGTGTGATCCGAGGCCGAGCGGCCCGGCTCCTCCTGGACGACGGACACCTCGAACAGGACGACGCGGCACGGCTGATGGGCCTGGCCCTGTCGCCCGGCACCCCACCGGCCGACGCCGCCGCGTGGATCGAGGGATTCGTCGGCGGAGCGGCCGGCGGCGGCATGCTCCTGGTCCACGACGAACGGCTGCTCGCCCTGGTCGACTCCTGGCTCACGGGAGTCTCCGCCGACACCTTCACCGACGTACTGCCGCTGCTGCGCCGCACGTTCTCCGCGTACGAGCCGGGCGTACGGCGCACGCTGGGCGAACTGGTCCGGCGCGGCCCGGCCGCCGACGGCGCCCCGGGCACCGGCGCGCTGCCCGGGGGCGGGGCGACGGCACCCGGATTCGGCCCCGCGCTCGACGCGGCACGGGCGGACGCGGTGGTCCCGGTCCTGCGCCTGCTGCTCGGCCTGGACACGGAGACACCGCCGACTGCGGCACCCGGCCACCACGCACAACCCCTGGGAGCGACGGGATGACGACTTCCGAACCGACACCGGCCGTTCACGCGACACCGGCCGCCCCCGCGACACCCGCCGCGGCGGGCGGCGCGGACGACGGGGAGCGGCTGCGGCGCTGGCGCATGGTGCTGGGCGCGGACAGCGCACAGAGCACCGGCTGCACGCTCACCGGCCGCGACGCCGCGATGGACGGCGCGCTGACCGCGCTGTACGAGGGCGGGAGCAGGCCCGGCGGCCGGGGCGGCGGCGGACGCTCGGCCGGACTCGGCGCCTCCGCACCGTCCGTGGCCCGCTGGCTCGGCGACATCCGGACGTACTTCCCCAGCTCCGTCGTCCAGGTGATGCAGCGCGACGCCATCGACCGGCTCGGGCTCTCCGCGCTCCTGCTCGAACCGGAGATGCTGGAGGCCGTCGAGGCGGACGTCCATCTCGTCGGCACCCTGCTCTCGCTCAACAAGGCCATGCCCGAGACGACGAAGGAGACGGCGAGGGCCGTCGTCCGCAAGGTCGTCGATGAGCTGGAGAAGCGGCTCACCACCCGCACCCGGGCCACGCTCACCGGCGCCCTGGACCGCTCCGCGAAGGTCAGCAGGCCCCGCCACCACGACATCGACTGGGACCGCACGATCCGGGCCAACCTCAAGAACTACCTGACCCTGCCCGGCGAGGACGGCGCCGGGACCGTCGTCCCCGAGCGGCTCATCGGGTACGGGCGGGCCGCGCAGTCCGTGAAGAAGGACGTCATCCTCTGCATCGACCAGTCCGGTTCGATGGCCGCCTCCGTGGTCTACGCGTCGGTGTTCGGGGCCGTGCTCGCCTCCATGCGCTCCCTGCGGACCAGGCTCGTCGTCTTCGACACGGCGGTGGTCGACCTCACCGACCAGCTCGACGACCCCGTCGACGTGCTCTTCGGCACCCAGCTCGGCGGCGGCACCGACATCAACCGGGCCCTGGCCTACTGCCAGTCGCAGATCACCCGCCCCGCCGACACCGTCGTCGTGCTCATCAGCGACCTCTACGAGGGCGGCATCCGCAACGAGATGCTGAAGCGGGTCGCCGCGATGAAGTCGTCGGGCGTGCAGTTCGTGACCCTGCTCGCTCTGTCCGACGAGGGCGCTCCCTCCTACGACCGTGACCACGCCGCGGCGCTCTCCGCCCTGGGCGCCCCGGCGTTCGCCTGTACGCCGGACCTCTTCCCGGAGGTGATGGCGGCCGCGATCGAGAAGCGGCCCCTGCCCATACCGGACAAGGAGACCCATCAGTAACACAGGGCTTGCGTGACCCCCCGCGCCCCGTGCAAGCATCGTCCCGTCGCCCGCGGGGGGATGCATTCCGCGTCTCCGTCCGTGCCGTGCCGCGTACCGAAAGGGTTCACTCCGACGTGACCACCGCAGTCGCCCGCCCCGGCACCGCCGCGCGCCCCGTGCGCGGGCGGACCGGCCGGCGCGTGCTGCACGTGGTGCTGTTCCTCGGCGGACTCCTGGCGCTCGGGCTGCTGTTCGGCGCGCCGGCCCACGCGGAGGGCCGGCAGCCGGCCGCCCGACCGGCCCTCGATGTCTCCGTGGACGCGGACACGCACATCGGTGAGGACGTACGTACGGCCCTGCGGCAGCCCGCGCGGCAGCCGGTCTCCCGCACCGCGCCGGCCGCCCCGGCGCGGAAGGCCGTACGGCAACTGGCCCGGCCCGTCGGCCGGGTGGCCGAGAAGGCGGTCGGCACGGCGGTCACCCAGGTCCGGAAGGTCACCACGCGGCTCCCGGAGCAATGGCCCGTACCGGCACAGCCGTTGCCGCACACGCCCGACACCCCGTCCACCGCACCGCACGCCGGCCACACCCGGCCCGGCTCCGGACCGCGCACGGACCCGCGCGGCGCACCCGCACCCGCGCCCGTCCACCGCGCCGCAGCCGAGCCGAAGGCCGGCCCCGTCGCCCCGCACACGACCACGACCGCTTCGCACCGGCACACCGCGACCCAGGATCCACCCCCCCACCGGGGTCCCTTCGGGCCCACCGGAGACCAGGGGCGTTCCGCCTCCGCCGAGGCCCATCCGCCACGCGGCGGTGACGTGCACGCGGTCGCCTCCTTCGCCGCCCGCGCCCCCCTGGGGCTCGTCCGCGGCGCCGGTCTTCCGGCCACCGCCGCGCCGGTCCGCGACAGATCCGGCGACATCCCCGAGTTCCCCGGCTAGGGCAGGCCGTTCCCCCGCCTCGACCTGCCGCGCGGGGGCGGAACAGGTCTGCCCGCTGTCCGGACGTACTCCGGACGGAGACGTGAACTCGAAGGATCTGACACACACATGCACAAGAACATCCGCCGTTCCCTGGCCGTCGCCGCCACCGCCACCGGTATGTGGGCCTCGGTACCGCCGCCGCGAGCGCGGACGAACTGCCCGTCCACCTCCCGCTGTCCACCCCCGACCACGCCACCGACGCGCTCGACGGCGTCGACGACCTGGGCGCGAAGGACGTCGTCGGCAAGGCCCGGGATCTGAAGGACACCGCCCCGGCGAAGGCCGCGGCCGCCACCGCCGGCCGGGTCACGGGCCACACGGCCGAGGCCCCGGCGCCCGCAGCCCTCACCCCCGAGACCGGCACCCCCAAGGCCGGCATCCCCGAGACCCCCGCCCACGGACTCCCCGCAGCTGAGCTCCCCGCCCCCGAAGCCCCCGTCGACTACCTCTTCGGCCCGATCGAGAACCTCCCCGGCTACGGGCAGGACGCCACGTCCGCGGTGGCCGGCCCGGTCGTCGGGCAGACCTCCGACGCCGTGCTGCCGCCCCTCGCCGCCGACGCGGTCTCCACGGTCCTGCCGGTCGTCGGACAGGCGCTGGGCGATGTCTCGGCCCTCGCGCAGGGGGTCACCGATGAGGTGCCCCCGTTCGCCCAGGGAGTCACCGGCGAGGTCTCCCCGTTCACCCAGGGGGTCCTGTCCACCGTCGGCGAGGACGCCCGGCCCGCCGTTGAGCACGCGGCGGCCGGAGCCCAGGGCCTGACCTCGGTCACGCCCGCGTACGTCTCCGATGCCACGGCCGGCACGACGGCGTCGCCGGCCTCCCTGGCACCGGCCCGGCACTGACACCCACCGGGAAAGCGGCACCGGCGCAGGGGCCGGGCGGCTCCCGTGCGGCCGGACCCGTCCGGGTCCCGGCCGGCGGGGGGCCGCCCGGCCCGCCCCGGGCCGTTTTGTCCACTGCGACCCGGCCACCAGGGCGATCTGTGACCGTAATCACCGCCCAGGTGCGATCTGCGATTTAGGGTCATGCGGGGCTCGGGGATAACCTGCGAGATGGACATGCCGCGTATTCGGTCACCGTGTGCGCCTTCCTTGTGACAGAGCAGTCACGTTGCCCCTCGCGGCACGCCCACGCAGAAAACCAACCGCGAGACCATTGATAAGGGACGGACGCGCGTGGACCTGTTCGAGTACCAGGCGAGGGACCTCTTCGCCAAGCACGGTGTACCGGTGCTGGCCGGTGAAGTCATCGACACGCCTGAGGCAGCCCGCGAGGCGACCGAGCGGCTGGGCGGCAAGTCGGTCGTCAAGGCACAGGTGAAGGTCGGAGGCCGCGGCAAGGCCGGTGGCGTGAAGCTGGCCGCCAACCCCGACGAGGCGGTCGCCCGGGCGACCGACATCCTCGGCATGGACATCAAGGGCCACACGGTCCACAAGGTGATGATCGCCGAGCTGTCCCCGGAGATCGAGGCGGAGTACTACGTCTCGTACCTCCTCGACCGCACCAACCGCACCTTCCTGGCCATGGCCTCGGTGCAGGGCGGCATGGACATCGAGGAGGTCGCGGAGAAGACCCCCGAGGCCCTCGCGAAGGTCCCGGTCAACGCCGTGGACGGTGTCGACATCGTCAAGGCCCGCGAGATCGTGGCCCAGGCCAAGTTCCCGGCCGACGTGGCCGAGGGTGTCGCCGAGGCCCTGGTGACCCTGTGGGACACCTTCGTCGCCGAGGACGCCCTCCTCGTCGAGGTCAACCCGCTGGTCAAGACCAAGGACGGCCGGATCCTGGCCCTGGACGGCAAGGTCTCGCTCGACGAGAACGCCGACTTCCGCCAGCCGGGCCACGAGGCGCTCGAGGACAAGGCCGCAGCCAACCCGCTCGAGGCTGCCGCCAAGGCCAAGAACCTCAACTACGTCAAGCTCGACGGCGAGGTCGGCATCATCGGAAACGGTGCCGGTCTGGTCATGTCGACCCTGGACGTCGTCGCGTACGCCGGTGAGAACCACGGCAACGTGAAGCCCGCCAACTTCCTCGACATCGGGGGCGGCGCCTCCGCCGAGGTCATGGCGAACGGCCTGGAGATCATCCTCGGCGACCCGGACGTCAAGTCCGTCTTCGTCAACGTCTTCGGCGGCATCACCGCCTGCGACGAGGTCGCCAACGGCATCGTCCAGGCGCTTGAGCTGCTCAAGTCCAAGGGCGAGGCGGTCACCAAGCCGCTCGTCGTGCGCCTCGACGGCAACAACGCGGAGCTGGGTCGCAAGATCCTCTCCGACGCCAACCACCCGCTGGTCCAGCGCGTGGACACCATGGACGGCGCGGCCGACAAGGCCGCCGAGCTCGCCGCGGCTGCGAAGTAAGGAAGAGGGACTCAGACCACCATGGCTATCTTCCTCACCAAGGACAGCAAGGTCATCGTCCAGGGGATGACCGGCGCGACGGGCATGAAGCACACCAAGCTCATGCTCGCCGACGGCACCAACATCGTCGGTGGCGTGAACCCGCGCAAGGCCGGCACGACCGTCGACTTCGACGGCACCGAGGTACCGGTCTTCGGCTCCGTCGCCGAGGCGATGGAGAAGACCGGCGCGAACGTGTCCGTCCTCTTCGTGCCGCCGGCCTTCTCGAAGGCCGCCGTCGTCGAGGCGATCGACGCCGAGATCCCGCTGGCCGTCGTGATCACCGAGGGCATCGCCGTCCACGACTCGGCCGCCTTCTGGGCCTACGCCGGCGCGAAGGGCAACAAGACCCGGATCATCGGTCCGAACTGCCCCGGCCTGATCACCCCCGGCCAGTCCAACGCCGGCATCATCCCGGGCGACATCACCAAGCCCGGCCGCATCGGTCTCGTGTCCAAGTCCGGCACGCTGACCTACCAGATGATGTACGAGCTCCGCGACATCGGCTTCTCGTCCGCCGTCGGCATCGGTGGCGACCCGGTCATCGGTACGACGCACATCGACGCCCTCGCGGCGTTCGAGGCCGACCCCGAGACCGACCTGATCGTCATGATCGGCGAGATCGGCGGCGACGCCGAGGAGCGTGCGGCGGACTTCATCGCGAAGAACGTCACCAAGCCGGTCGTCGGTTACGTCGCGGGCTTTACCGCCCCCGAGGGCAAGACCATGGGCCACGCCGGCGCCATCGTCTCCGGCTCCTCCGGCACCGCGCAGGCCAAGAAGGAGGCCCTCGAGGCCGCCGGCGTCAAGGTCGGCAAGACGCCGACCGAGACCGCCAAGCTGGCGCGCGAGATCCTCGGCGCCTGACGTACCGCGGCACCACGCCGCACGGCGTCACCGCACGGACGACGCGGGCCCGTACCCCGGCCAGGGGTACGGGCCCGCGTCCATGTGCGGCGGCCGTCCGGCTCAGAGCGCCCCGGGCACCAGCCGGGCCGGACCGCGTACCAGCTCCTCGCCGAGCTTCTTCTGCAGCTTCTTGTCCTGCGGCGTCAGCTTCTGCGGACCGCCCACCGGCGGCACCCCGCCCACCTTCTGGGCGGGCGACGGCGGCGTCTCGTACTTCCGAGGAGCCGTCGCCAGGGTGATCAGCGTCAGGCCGATGATCAGCACGGTGAACGCGATGGCCGCCCGGGTCCACAGCTGCGCCTTGCGCTCGCTGCCGGTACGGATCAGCTCCGGCACGGGCAGCGAGGAGGCGGGCTGGGTACGGGCGAGGGTGCCGAGGCGCTCGTGCAGCAGCGCGGACTGCTCGTCCGGGGACAGCGGCTCCGCCAGCTCGGGCAGCTTCTCGGCGACGGCCGCCCGCGCGGTCACCAGCCGCCCGGCCGCCGCCGGCGTGCTCGCCTCCGTCTCCGCCGCGGTCTCCGGCAGCCCGAGCCCCACCCCGTCGTGCAGCAGCAGGGTGCGACGGTACGCGGGCGGCAGGGACAGCAGCGCGTCGAGGAGCGCGCGCGAACCGGGCGCCTCGGGCGGTGGATCGGCGCGCCGGTGCTCGCGGCGCACCTGGCGCCACGGCGACATCGCGTGCTCGTACGCGGCGGCCCGCACCCACCCCACCGGGTCCCGGTCCACCGCCACCTCCGGCCAGCGCTGCCAGGCCAGCTCGAAGGCCTTGGCCACCGCCTCGCGTGACAGGGCGCGCCGGCCGGTCAGCAGATACGTCTGACGGTAGAGGGCGCCCGCGGCGTGCCGGTAGAGGGCGTCGAACGCCTCGTCGGGCGAGAGCCCGGCCGAGGAACCGGCCTCCGCCTCGGCCGCCCCCGCGCCCCCGCCGCCTGCCTCGGCGGTCGCGGCGACCTCACCCGCCACGGGCGTCTCGGCGGGTGGCGCGGACGAAACGGGCGGGGCGGGTGAGACGGGCGGTGCGGGCGGCTCGGGTGTGGTGCTGCCGGGCTCGGTCGGGGCCATGGCGTCGCTCCCGGTGGCTTCTGCGGGGGAGGGCGTCGACGGGTGCGCCGCCCGGTCGGTGGTGGCCTTCGGCCGGGTGTTCGATGCCTTCGGCTTGACCCGGGAGGCGGGCGCGGAGGAGTGCGCGCCGCCGCTCCCGATCAGCCGGGCGTACGCCTCGCGCTTGCGGCCGCGCGGGCTGGTGCGGCCGGTCTCCCAGGATCTGACCGTGGCCCGGGTGACGCCGACAGCCGCCGCGACCTGCTCCTCACTCAGCGACCTGGCCTCCCGCAGCCTGCGCCGCTCCTTGGGGGAGGGGAGCGGATGGGTGGCGGCCTCGCCGGTCGTGCTCTGTGTCATGAGGGCCCCTCGCACGGCCTGCACCGGGTGAAAAAGTACATAAACGTATATTGAGCGACACAACGGCCGTTCGCCCGTTACACGGAATAAGCGCGTGTCGTTGGCAGCATGACGGCGTGACCCAAGTGACCGAACGCAGCCCGTCGTTGTCGGCCGAGCAGGGACGGTCCGCCGTACTGGCCTCGGCGCTGCTGCGCGGGGCACTCGCCGCAGGGCTCGGACTGGGCTCCGTCGCGGTGCTCGTCGCCGTCCTGTGGATCAGCTCGCCGGCCCCGGACAGCGGCCCCGGCGAGGCGTTCCACGCTGCTGCCGGGATCTGGCTGCTCGCGCACGGCGCCGAACTGATCAGGACCGACACCCTGACCGGGGCCCCGGCCCCCGTCGGGCTCACCCCGCTGCTGCTCGCCGCCCTGCCGGTCTGGCTGGTGCACCGGGCGGCCAGGGACGTGCTGGAGCCCGAGGAGGGGCGCGGCGCCCCGTCGCCCGGGAGCGCCTTCGCCCTGGTGACGGGCGGATATCTGCTGGTCGGCGCGGCCGTGGCGCTCTACGTGCGGGGCGCCTCGCTGTCCGTGAGGCCCTGGTCCCTGCTTCTTCCGGGTGTCCTCGTGGTGGCGGGCGCGGCGGCCGCCGGGGTGTGGACCGCCGCCGGCCGGCCGCTCGGACCGCCGCCCTCCTGGGCGCCGGTGCGGCTGCACGAGGCGATGGCGCGCTCCCGGTTCGCGCGGCGCGCGGAGGTGGTGGGCCGCTCGGCGGCGGCCGGGGCGGCGGTCCTGCTGGGCGGCGGCGCGCTGGTGGTCGCGGTGGCGCTGGTGTGGCACGCGGCGCCGGTCCAGACCTCCTTCCTGGGGCTCTCCGGCGACTGGGCCGGACGGTGGGCGGTGCTCCTGCTGGCGCTGGCGCTGGTGCCGAACGCGGCGGTGTGGGGTGCGGCGTACGGACTCGGCCCCGGCTTCGCGCTGGGCACCGCGTCCGCGGTCGGCCCGATCGCCTTCACCGGGCATCCGGCGGTGCCGGAGTTCCCGTTGCTGGCCGCCCTGCCGGACCAGGGGCCGGGGACGCCCGTGAACTGGGCGGCCGGGGCGGTGCCGGTCGTGGCCGCGCTGACCGTCGCCTGGTTCACCGTACGGCGGGCCGCCCCGGCCCACGGGGAACGCGAGGAGGCGTGGACCCTGCGGGAGACCGCGCTCACCACCGCACTCGGGGCGGCCGGCTGCGGGATCTGCACCGCCCTGCTCGCGGCGGCGGCCGGGGGGCGGCTCGGCACGCGCGCCCTGGCGGAGTTCGGCCCGGTGTGGTGGCTGACGGGGGCGGCGGCCGTGGCCTGGACGGTGGTGATCGGAGTCCCGTCGGCCCTGCTGCTGCGGGCCTGGCGACTGCGCGGCCGTACCGGGGCCGAGGATGCGGCGGGCGAGGAGACGGAAGCGGACGCGGAGGCGAAGCAGCCCGAACCGGCCGACGCGAAGAAGCCGAAGAAGCAGAAGAAGCAGAAGAAGGCGGAGAAGGCGGAGAAGGCGGAGAAGGCGGAGAAGGCGGAGAAAGCAGCGAAGGCGGAGAAGGCGGAGAAGGCGGGGGAACCGGAGAAGGCCAGGAAGGGGAAGAAGTCCAAGACGTCCGAGCCCGTCGCCCCCGTACCCGCCCCGGGCGGCGGCCGGGACGACGACGAGGACTTCGAGCCGTACGACTTCCTGCCCACCGACCCCTGGCACGCGAGAACGACGGAGGCCCCGCAGGCCCCGGAGAACGGGCCTGCGGGGCCTTCCGAAGAGGCTCCCGGTGTTCCGGACGCCCCGGACACCGCTTCCTGACGCTACTTCTTGACGCCGAAGAGCGGTTCCAGCGGCTTCGGGAGCAGATCGTTGCAGGCGAGCTGGCCCGACTTGGTGAGCGCGTCGTTCACACAGGTGTAGTAGTCGCGGTAGACCAGCTGCACCGTGAACGTCGTCGCGACGATCGCCAGGGCGACCACCCCCGTCACCAGACCGCTGACCGCGGCCGTCGTCTGCTGCCGGCTGCCGCGCTGGGCCTGGACGGTGCCGGGCACGGACGCCGCCCCGGGCAACGGAGCCGGTCCGGACGCGGCGCCCGGCGCGGTGTCCGGACCCCGGCCGGGGGCGCCCGTACCGGATGCCCCGGGCGTTCCGGCCGGCCCGCCCGCCGCCGGGGACTCCTTCGGCTTGGCCCGCAGTGAGCTGATCGCCCAGTAGGTGGCGAGGGCGCCGAGCAGCAGGGCGATCTCCGGGAAGTCGAAGATCGCGAAGAAGAAGGCCCACATGCCGGCGAGCAGGGCGTAGCGGGCGCGGCGCTGAACGGGGTCGGTCGGGTCCCAGCGCAGGCCGCCGGGGGAGCCCTCGGGGCCGCCCTTCCCGTTCGGTCCGCCGGGCCCGGAGGGTCTTCCGCCGAAGCCGCCGCTCTGGCGGCCCGGCTGGTGGCTGCTCCACTGGCTGCCCCAGACGGGGCGGTTGTCGGAGGACCCGCCCTCGGGCGCGTCCCCGCCGTTGCCCTCGCCCTCGCCGTGCGTACCGCCGTTGACCGGGTGGCGCGGCTGCCAGGGCTGGTCGGGGCGGTCCTCCGGCGGCGGGGCGAACGGGTTGTCGTCCGTCGGCCCGTTCCCGGAGCCCGACGACGAGGAGGAAGAGGAAGAAGAGGAGGAGGAAGAAGAGGGGCCCGGCGTGGGGGACTGGCGCTCCCGCATCAGCAGTGAGGACCCGGGCAGCGGGTGGCGGAAGGCGGTGCGGCGGCGTCGGTCCGGCATATGGTGAACGTCTTCCCCATCTCGTCATTTCCGCCCTGCGGACGGTTCGCTGTCCCCTGACGCTACCTCCCGGTGAGGAAGGGCCGAAAGCGGGGAGTTGCAGGCGTGGTGGCCTACGGCTGTGGGCGCTCGCTCACCCCGTCACACAAGGGCCCGGCGAGGTGCCGGTATCGTTGCTGACGGTCGGCTCGTTCGTAGAGTTCCCCGTATCGGGGGGCGTGATTCATTCGTACGACCGTACAAACCGCATCGCCGCCGTACCGCTGCCCAGCGCCTCGGCAGGCGGGCCGGCCGCTTCGAAGCCGCTCCACACGCGAGAAAGGGCCCAGCCGTGGCCTCCCCGCTCTCCTCCGCCGCTCCGGCCCGTCTGGTCGTCCTGGTCTCCGGGTCCGGTACGAACCTCCAAGCCCTGCTCGACGCGATCGGCGGCGACCCCGAGGGATACGGCGCCCGGATCGTCGCGGTCGGCGCCGACCGCGACGGCATCGCCGGTCTGGAACGGGCCGAGCGCGCCGGACTTCCCACGTTCGTGTGCCGGGTCAAGGACCACGCCTCGCGCGAGGAGTGGGACGCCGCGCTCGCCGCGGCCACCGCCGAGCACCGCCCGGACCTCGTCGTGTCCGCGGGGTTCATGAAGATCGTGGGCAAGGAGTTCCTGGCCGGCTTCGGCGGCCGGTTCATCAACACCCACCCCGCCCTGCTCCCCAGCTTTCCCGGTGCCCACGGTGTGCGTGACGCGCTCGCGTACGGCGTGAAGGTCACCGGGTGCACCGTCCACTTCGTCGACGACGGTGTCGACACCGGTCCGATCATCGCGCAGGGCGTGGTCGAGGTGACCGAAGAGGACACCCCGGAGGGCGAAGCGGCCCTCCACGAACGCATCAAGGAAGTCGAGCGCAAGCTGCTCGTCGAGGCCGTGGGGCGACTCGCCCGTGACGGCTATCGCATTGAGGGACGAAAGGTTCATCTCGGTCATGACGGTGAATAAGCCCATCCGCCGCGCCCTGGTCAGCGTCTACGACAAGACGGGGCTCGAAGACCTCGCGCGCGGTCTGCACGAGGCGGGTGTCGAGCTGGTCTCCACCGGCTCCACCGCCGGAAAGATCGCGGCCGCCGGAGTGCCGGTCACCAAGGTCGAGGAGCTCACCGGCTTCCCCGAGTGCCTCGACGGCCGGGTGAAGACGCTGCACCCGCGCGTCCACGCCGGCATCCTCGCCGACCTGCGGCTGGACGCCCACCGCGAGCAGCTCGCCGAGCTGGGTGTGGAGCCGTTCGACCTGGTCGTCGTCAACCTCTACCCGTTCAAGGAGACCGTCGCCTCCGGCGCATCGGCCGACGAGTGCGTGGAGCAGATCGACATCGGCGGCCCGTCGATGGTCCGCGCCGCCGCCAAGAACCACCCCTCGGTGGCCGTCGTCACCAGCCCCGAGCGGTACGCCGACGTCCTCGCGGCCGTCAGGGCGGGCGGCTTCGACCTGACCGCCCGCAAGCGGCTCGCCGCCGAGGCCTTCCAGCACACCGCCGCGTACGACGTGGCCGTGGCCTCCTGGTTCGCCGCCGACTACGCCGCCGCCGACGACTCGGGCTTCCCCGACTTCTTCGGTACGACGTACGCGCGCAAGAACGTCCTGCGCTACGGCGAGAACCCGCACCAGCCCGCCGCGCTCTACACCTCGGGCGAGGGCGGCCTGGCCGATGCCGAGCAGCTGCACGGCAAGGAGATGTCCTACAACAACTACACGGACACCGACGCCGCGCGCCGGGCCGCGTACGACCACGCCGAGCCGTGTGTCGCGATCATCAAGCACGCCAACCCGTGCGGCATCGCCATCGCCGACGACGTCGCGACCGCGCACCGCAACGCGCACGCCTGCGACCCGCTGTCCGCGTTCGGAGGCGTGATCGCCGTCAACCGTCCGGTGACCGTCGCGATGGCCGAGCAGGTCGCGGAGATCTTCACCGAGGTCATCGTCGCCCCGGCGTACGAGGACGGCGCGGTCGAGGTCCTGTCCCGCAAGAAGAACATCCGCGTGCTGCGCGCCCCCGGCGCCCCGTCCGCCGGGGTCGAGGTCAAGCCGGTCGACGGCGGCGCGCTGCTCCAGGTCACCGACCGCCTCCAGGCCGACGGCGACGACCCGGCCAACTGGACGCTCGCCACGGGCGAGGCGCTCTCCGCCGACGAGCTCCGCGAGCTGGCCTTCGCCTGGAAGGCGTGCCGCGCGGTCAAGTCCAACGCGATCCTGCTGGCCAAGGACGGCGCCTCGGTCGGCGTCGGCATGGGCCAGGTCAACCGCGTCGACTCCGCGAAGCTCGCGGTCGAGCGGGCGGGCGAGGAGCGGGCGCGCGGTGCGTACGCCGCGTCCGACGCGTTCTTCCCCTTCCCCGACGGGCTGGAGATCCTGACCGCCGCCGGCGTCAAGGCCGTGGCCCAGCCGGGCGGTTCGGTCCGCGACGAGCTGGTGGTCGAGGCCGCGAAGAAGGCGGGCGTGACGATGTACTTCACCGGGACGCGTCACTTCTTCCACTGATACGCGCCGTACCCGGGCGCCCCGGCTACGACAGAAGGCCGCCCCCTCACCGCGACGAGCGGTGAGGGGGCGGCCTTCGTGTGCCGGTGCGGACGTCACACCGTCAGCGGGTTCACTTCGTCTTGATGACGATCGTGCTGCCCGCGCGGTCGTGCCAGCCCTGGAGCTTGCCCGAGTTGTCGAAGAAGGGGGAGAGGTAGACCAGCAGCGTGCCGAGACCGCAGAAGAGCGAGCCGACCATCGGGATGATCCAGCGGATGAAGCCCGCACCCAGGCCGGGGGCCTGGCCGGTGTTCTCCCGGACGACCTTGACGTTGAGGATCATCTTGCCGAGCGTGGCGCCCCAGATGGAGACCATCAGCCACTCGTAGAGCAGCGCGATCAGCGCGAACACGGCGATGAAGCCGAAGAAGCCCGCGACGATGCCGACGCTGGTCGCGGCCGCGTCGTTCACGCACTGGTTGTACGCGGCGGTGCCGTACTGGCTGCTGCTGCAGTCGTCGACGGACTTCGAGGCGCCCACGAGGCTCGCGATGCCGATCGCCGAGAAGATCGCGTAGAGGATGCCGTACGCGACACCGTCCAGCGCACGGGCGCCCAGGCGGCGTCCCATCGTGGCGAGTTCGACCGTGCCGAGGCCCGGGACGTTGATGTAGCCGTTGTTGGCCTGGAGGGTGCCGCCGGGCTGCTGGGGCGGGTACCCGTAACCGGGCTGGCCCTGCGGCGGGACTCCGGGCTGCTGCGAGTAGCCGTAGCCCGGCTGACCCTGCGGCGGGACGCCCTGGGGGGCCTGCGGGTAGCCGTAACCCGGCTGGCCCTGCGGCGGCTGGCCGGGCTGCTGGCCATAAGGATTGTTCGGGTCGCCGAAGCTCATCTGGGGCGTTCCTCCAACGGACGTACGGGGACGAATGCGGCCGCACGGAGGAAAGAAAACGTCAGCGGTCCGCCCCCCGGGTACATCTGCGGCACTGCGGCCTTCATCGTTATAAGCGGAACGTAAGTTTGTCCAGTCGCTGCCCGAGAAGTTGTCCAAGTGCAACCTTGCGTCCACGGCCGGTACCCGCAATTGGTCCGCGGGCCGGGTCATCCGCGAGTATGGGCACATGACTGCCCAGATTCTCGATGGCAAGGCCACCGCAGCCGCGATCAAGTCCGATCTCACCGTCCGCGTGGCGGCCCTCAGGGCCCGGGGCGTCACGCCCGGCCTCGGGACCCTGCTGGTCGGGGACGACCCGGGCAGCCGCTGGTACGTGAACGGCAAGCACCGCGACTGCGCCCAGGTCGGCATCGGCTCCATCCAGCGCGAACTGCCCGACACCGCCACGCAGGAGGAGATCGAGGCCGTCGTCCGCGAGCTCAACGACGACCCGGCGTGCACGGGTTACATCGTGCAGCTCCCCCTGCCCAAGGGGATCGACACCAACCGCGTCCTGGAACTGATGGATCCGGCCAAGGACGCCGACGGCCTGCACCCGATGAACCTGGGCCGGCTCGTGCTCAACGAGACGGGCCCGCTGCCCTGCACCCCGCAGGGCGTCGTGCAGCTGCTCCGCCACCACGGTGTGGAGATCAACGGGGCGCATGTCGTGGTCGTCGGACGCGGTGTCACCATCGGCCGCTCGATCCCGCTGCTGCTGACCCGCAAGTCCGAGAACGCCACGGTGACCCAGTGCCACACCGGAACGCGTGACCTCGCCGGCCACCTCCGGCAGGCCGACATCATCGTCGCCGCCGCGGGCGTGCCGCACATCATCAAGCCCGAGGACGTGAAGCCGGGCGCCGCCGTGCTCGACGTCGGCGTCAGCCGGGACGAGAACGGCAAGATCGTCGGCGATGTCCACCCGGGTGTGGCCGAGGTCGCCGCCTGGATCTCGCCGAACCCGGGCGGTGTCGGTCCGATGACCCGCGCCCAGCTGCTCGTCAATGTCGTCGAGGCGGCCGAGCGGGACGCCGCCGACGCCGTCTCCGCCGGCTGACCCGATCCGGAAGGAACCCCATGGGTGCTGGTACGAGTCCGGCCGAGACACCGTCCGGCGCGGCCGACGCCCCTGACGGCCCGCAGGCAGACGCGCCGTCCGAGGGGGCGCAGCCGGACGCCGCCGCCGGTGAGGCGGCCGGGGGCCGCACCGGCAGTCATGAGGCGGCCGGTGCCGCCACGCCCTCCGGGGCGCGCCGCGCACGGCGCTTCTCACTGACCCGGGACACCGCGCGACCCGAGGGCGGCGGCCGGGCCGCCGCCGGGGACGCGCCCGCGCCGGCCCGTCAGTGGCCGCTGCTCGCGGTGCTCTGCACGGCCGGGGCAGGGCTGCTGATCGTGGCCACCGATCCGTTCGACGAGGCCTTCCGGATCGGCACGATACTGATCGGTGTGGCGCTCATCGGGGGTGCGGTGCTGCGTCTCGTGGTCCCCTCGGTGGGCATGCTCGCGGTGCGCTCCCGCTTCACCGACCTGGTGACGTACGGGCTGCTGGGAACCCTCATCGTGCTGCTGTCGCTGATGGCGCAGCCGAAGCCGTGGCTGGATGTCCCGTTCCTGGAGGACGCGGTCCACTTCACGATCCGCTGAGCGCGGTCCGCGAGGACCTCCGCCGGCCGGTGGCCGTCCCCTCCCCCGAGAAGGGACGGACACCGGGGACGGGGCGTACCGGAGCGAAAAGCCCCGGAAAGAGGCGACTTGAGCGGCCTTGCCCCGTCCTGGCTCCAGCCTTGTGGACGGGGCACACGGGTTCAAGGGATGACTGTGGCCTGTGGCACGGAAGTGACCATTCCGCCACGGTGTGATCGCCGCGCAACGGTGGCAGACTGGGCCGGCGGACCGGAGCGGGGGGGCGCGCGGGCGTGCGCGCTGGACGCCCGAGTGCCACCGTGCGCTCCCGCGCCAGGAACTGCCGCTCCGCGTTCGCGCATCCTGCTGGGTAGTCCGGAACGGAAGACCACCGGGTCCGGACAGGGGAGCGGGGGACGCGCGCCGCACAGGGCGCGGCCGGTGGAATGAAGTGAAGCCAAGGCAGGGGGAGACGTAATGCCTCGTTGGAAGGCGCTGCCGCAGGACCTCGATCCGCAGATCCGGGAGTTCACCGGCCAGCTGCGCAGGCTCGTGGACCGCAGCGGCCTCGGCCTCGCCGCGCTGGCCGACCGCACGGGCTACAGCAAGACGTCCTGGGAGCGGTATCTGAACGGCCGGCTGCTCGCACCCCGAGGCGCGATCGTCGCGCTCGCCGAGGTGACGGGCACCAACCACGTCCACCTCAACACCATGTGGGAGCTGGCGGAGCGGGCCTGGAGCCGCGCCGAGATGCGCCACGACATGACGATGGAGGCCATCCGGATAACCCAGGCGCGGGCGGCGCTCGGCGAGTCCGGGCAGAACCCGCCCGGCCACGGCAGGAGCCGCCCCGCCGGCGTCGGCACGGCCCAGGACGCCAAGGGGCGGCGCCCGGCCGGTCACGGCCGCTCGCCGTCCGTACCCGCGCAGCGCGGCCCCCTCCCGCAGGAGCCGCAGCAGCCGCCCTCCGGGCCGTACGCGCCCCTGGGCGAGGGTCTGCCGCCCGCCGTGGCCCACGCGGCCGGACTCGGGGGCCGGCAGTCGCCGCCCGGACGCCGTGACGACGGCCGGGGCCGCACCGGCGGGCGCCGCCGGCCCGCCGTGATCGCCGCAGCCGCGGCCGGTCTCGCGCTGGTGGTCACCGCCGTGGTGCTGCTCACCGGCTCCGGCGACGACTCCAAGGCCGCCGAGCCCTCGGCCGCCCCCGCCCCGAAGCCGGCGACGAGCGCGCCCAAACTGCCCGCCGGGGTCGGCTGCAACGGCGCCGACTGCGCCGGGCAGGACCCCGAGGACATGGGCTGCGGCGGCGAGTACGCCCGTACGCTCTCCAGCGCCACCGTCGGCGGCTCCTTCATAGAGGTGCGCTACAGCAGGACGTGTGCCGCGGCCTGGGCGCGGATCACCAAGGGCGGCCCCGGCGACCTCGTGGAGATCACCGCGGGCACGGAGGGACAGAAGGGCAGGGTGGAGACGGCCGCGGAGGCGTACACCCCGATGGTCGCCGTGAAGCGCGTCTCCGACGTCCGGGCGTGCGCCACCCTCGCCGCCGGTACCCGGGGATGCACGGCCGAGGCGGCCGGATGAGCGGGGAGTGACCGGTTGTGTGCGGTGCCACAGGGGGCCGGGCGGCCAGGGGGTTCCGGGTCGGATAGCCTGACCGACGGATATCTCTTCACATCAAGATTCAGGGATGTCCCGCACCAGGGGCCAGGAGCCCTCACCGCCAGCTGTCTAACGGAGATCGCCATGACCCGCACTCCCGTGAATGTCACCGTGACCGGCGCAGCCGGCCAGATCGGCTACGCGCTGCTCTTCCGCATCGCCTCCGGCCACCTGCTCGGCCCGGACGTGCCGGTCAACCTGCGTCTCCTGGAGATCCCGCAGGGGCTCAAGGCCGCCGAGGGCACCGCGATGGAGCTCGACGACTGCGCCTTCCCGCTGCTGCGCAACATCGAGATCACCGACGACGCCAACGTCGGCTTCGCCGGTGCCAACGTCGCGCTGCTCGTCGGCGCCCGCCCGCGCACCAAGGGCATGGAGCGCGGCGACCTGCTCTCCGCCAACGGCGGGATCTTCAAGCCGCAGGGCAAGGCGATCAACGACAACGCCGCGGACGACATCAAGGTCCTCGTCGTCGGCAACCCGGCCAACACCAACGCGCTCATCGCGCAGGCCGCCGCCCCGGACGTACCGGCGGAGCGCTTCACCGCGATGACCCGCCTCGACCACAACCGCGCGATCTCGCAGCTGGCCGCCAAGACCGGTGCCGCCGTCTCCGACATCAAGAAGCTGACGATCTGGGGCAACCACTCGGCCACCCAGTACCCGGACATCTTCCACGCGGAGGTCGCCGGGAAGAACGCCGCCGAGCTCGTCAACGACGAGGCTTGGCTGGCCGACTCCTTCATCCCGACCGTCGCCAAGCGCGGCGCCGCGATCATCGAGGCCCGTGGCGCCTCCTCGGCCGCCTCGGCCGCGAACGCCGCCATCGACCACGTGTACACCTGGGTCAACGGCACCGCCGAGGGCGACTGGACCTCGATGGGCATCCCGTCGGACGGCTCCTACGGCGTCCCCGAGGGCATCATCTCCTCCTTCCCGGTCACCACGAAGGACGGCGCGTACGAGATCGTCCAGGGCCTGGACATCAACGAGTTCTCCCGCGCGCGCATCGACGCGTCGGTGAAGGAGCTCACCGAGGAGCGCGACGCGGTCCGCGAGCTCGGCCTGATCTGATCCACCGCCCGTTCGCGGGTACGCAGACGCCCCCGGCAGCCGCTCGCTGCCGGGGGCGCGGTGTTTCCCTGCGCCGGGTTTCCGTACGCCGTACTCACGTACGCCGAGGGCTCAGGCCTTTCGCAGCCCGTCGGCGATCTCGCGCACCGCCGCCATGGCCCGCAGCTGCATCCCGGGGCCGAACGTGATCCGGGCGGCGCCCAGTTCGCCGAGCCCGCGCGGGCCGGGTCCGTCCGGCCGGGCCAGCGCGTTCAGCGGTCCCGGCACGGCGGCCGCGAGGCGGGGGAGCGCCTCGGGCGGGGCGCCGAGCGGGTAGACGCAGTCCGCGCCCGCCGCCGCGTACAGCCGTGCGCGGCGCACGGTCTCCGCCTCCCGGTCCGCGCCGTCCGGCACGGACCGCAGATACGTGTCGATCCGGGCGTTGACGAACAGCCCGTCCCCGGCGGCCTCCCGCACCGCCGCCAGCCGGTCCGCCTGCCACCCGGCGTCCACGAGGACGCCGTCCACGGTGTCCTCCAGATTGCAGCCGACGGCCCCGGCGGTGAGCAGCCGCTCCACCAGCTCCCCGGGGGCCAGCCCGTACCCGGCCTCGATGTCCGCCGACACGGGTACGGACACGGCCCGGGCGATCCGCGCCACCGCCGCGAACATCTCGTCGGCGGGCGTCTGGCCGTCCTCGTACCCCAGCGAGGCCGCGATCCCGGCGCTCGGGGTCGCCAGCGCCGGGAACCCCGCGTCGGCGAAGACACGGGCGCTCGCCGCGTCCCACGGACCGGGCAGGACCAACGGGTCGCCCGGGGTGCGCCCGTGGTGCAGGGCGCGGAGTGCGGACGCGGTCATCGCGGGGCTCCAGACGGGGGAGGGACGGGAAGGGCGCCGGTCAGCGGTGGTCGCCGGGGGTGTAGTGGCCCGCGACCATGCGGGTGGACACGGCGAACCGGTTCCAGGAGTTGATCGCGACGATCGCCGCGATGAGGTGGGTCAGCTCGGTCTCGTCGAAGTGCTTCGCGGCCTTCTCGTACGCCGCGTCCGGCACGAACCCGTCGGTCATGACCGTGATCGCCTCGGTCAGCTCGATCGCGGCGATCTCCTTCGGCGTGTAGAAGTGCTGCGCCTCCTCCCACGCGCTGAGCTGCACGATCCGCTCGACGGACTCACCGGCGGCGAGCGCGTCCTTGGTGTGCATGTCGATGCAGAACGCGCAGTGGTTGATCTGCGAGGCCCTGATCTTCACCAGCTCGTCGACGACCGGGTCGAGGCCCTTGCGCGCGGCGGCGTCGAAGCGGGCCATCGCCTTGTAGACGTCGGGGGCGTGCTGGGCCCACTGCAGGCGCGGGGTGTGCTCGGCGGTGTACTCGGAGGTCGCGTGGCTGTGGTTCTCGTTCGTCGTCATGCCCACAACGCTACGGGGCAGGTGGCACAGGGGTATGGTCCATTTCCATGACGGATCCCTGGGCCACTTTCGGAGCCGACCTGCACATCGACCCGACCGGCGCGAGCGGACTGCGGGCCGGGCTGATGGACGCCCTGCGGGAGGCGGCCCGGACGGGCCGGCTGGCGCCCGGCACCCGGCTGCCGTCGTCCCGCACCCTCGCGGCCGACCTCGGCATCGCCCGCAACACGGTCGCCGACGCCTACGCGGAGCTGGTCGCCGAGGGCTGGCTCACCGCCCGCCAGGGCTCCGGGACCCGGGTGGCGCAGCGCGCCGAACCCCGTCGGACGGCCGCCCCCGCCCCGCGCTCGCGGCCGCCCCGCAGCAGCCCCGCCCACAGCCTGATGCCGGGCACGCCCGACCTCGCGACGTTTCCCCGCGCCGAATGGCTCAAGGCGGCCCGCCGCGCCCTCTCCTCGGCGCCCAACGACGCCTTCGGCTACGGCGATCCACGCGGCCGGGTCGAGCTGCGCACGGTGCTCGCCGAATACCTCGCCCGGGCCCGCGGGGTCTACGCCGACCCCGAACGCATCGTCCTGTGCGCCGGTTTCCTCCACGGCCTGACCCTGATGGGGAAGGTGCTGCGGCGGCGCCGGGTGCGGGAGGTGGCCGTCGAGTCCTACGGGCTGGACATCCACACCCGCCTGCTCACGGAGGCCGGGCTGCGCATCCCCTGTCTGCCGCTCGACCACCTCGGCACCCGGACCGCCGGGCTGCACGGGATGCGGGGCGCGGGCGCGGTGCTGCTGACACCGGCGCACCAGTTCCCCACCGGTGTGCCGCTCCACCCGGACCGGCGGGCGGCCGCGGTCGACTGGGCGCGCGGTACCGGCGGGGTGATCCTGGAGGACGACTACGACGGGGAGTTCCGCTACGACCGCCAGCCGGTCGGCGCGCTCCAGGGCCTGGACCCCGAACACGTCGTCTACCTGGGAACGGCGAGCAAGTCCCTCGCGCCGGGGCTGCGGATGGGCTGGATGGTGGTGCCCGAGGCGATGGTGGGCGAGGTGACCGAGGCCAAGGGGGTGAGCGACTGGGCGTCGAGCGCGCTGGACCAGCTGACGCTCGCCGAGTTCATGGCCTCCGGCGCCTACGACCGGCATGTGCGCTCCATGCGGCTGCGCTACCGCAACCGCCGCGACCAGCTCGTCGCGGCCCTCGCGGAACGGGCCCCCTCCATCCGGATCAGCGGCATCGCCGCCGGACTGCACGCCGTGCTCGAACTCCCCGAGGGCGGCGAGGCGGAGACGGTCCGGGCGGCGGCCTGGCAGGGGCTCGCCGTCCAGGGGCTGGCCTACTTCCGGCACCCGGACGCCGAACTGCGCCGAGAGGCCCTCGTCATCGGCTACGGCACCCCGAGCGACAGCGCCTGGGCGGGCACCCTGGACGCCCTGTGCCGCGTACTGCCGTGACGCGCCGCGCCCGAGCGGGGCTGGACCGGCCCCGGGGCTCAGGTCCTGCCCGGCTCCGCCGGTGCGGGCGCGTCCGCCGGGGCCTCGCCGAACCGGGCCAGGGCCAGCGCGCCCGCGACCGCCACCGCGAAACCGGTGACCGCCAGCCAGCCCAGCCCGTCGCGGGTACGGTCCCCGAGCCAGACGACGCCCACCAGGGCCGGCCCGATCGTCTCGCCCAGCACCATCCCGGCCGTCGCCGTCGTCACCGAACCGCGCTGCAGCGCCGAGGTCAGCAGCAGGAACGCCGCGCCCCCGCCCACCAGCAGCGCGTACACGGCGGGATTGGCCACCAGCGCGGACGGCGCCACGTCGTCGATCAGCCGGACCGAGACCTCCACCACCCCGAACCCGCACCCCGCGCCCAGCCCCAGCACCAGGGCGCGCGCCCGCTCGGGCAGCCGGCCGGCCGCCGTACCGACCAGCAGGACGCCGACGGCGACCCCGAGCATCGACCAGCGCAGCGCATCCGATCCGGAAAGGTGCCCCTCCCCGCCGGAGGCGAGCCCCAGCATGCCGAGGCCGGCGCAGACCACGGCGACCGCCGCCCACTCCAGGGCGGTCAGCCGGACCCGCAGCAGGTGGGCGGCCACGACTGCCGTCACGGCGAGGCTGGCGGCCAGGGCCGCGCCCACCGCGTAGATGGGCAGGGAGCGCAGCGCGACGATCTGGAGCACGAAGCCCAGGCCGTCGAGGGCCAGCCCGGCCAGATAGCGCCACTGGCGCAGGGCCCGCAGCAGCAGCGCCGGGTCCACCCCCGCACCGTCCCCCGGTTCGGCCGCCGCCCGCGCGGCGACGGCCTGAAGGACGGAGGCCGTGCCGAAGCAGACCGCGGAACCGAGCGCGCACAACATCCCCAGAAGCACACCGCGGACTCTACTGGCGGACCTGCGGACCTGCGGCGGGCCGCCCGGCCGCAGGTCCGCCCGGCCCCGGCCCGGCTCAGCCCCGCAGGACCTCGCGCAGTTGCTCCAGCCCCCAGTCCAGGTCCTCCTTGCTGATCACCAGCGGCGGCGCGATCCGGATCGTCGAGCCGTGGGTGTCCTTCACCAGCACCCGGCGGTCCATCAGCCTCTCCGAGATCTCCCGGCCCGTGCCCCGGCCCGGGTCGATGTCGACGCCCGCCCACAGCCCGCGCCCCCGTACGGCCTCCACCGCGCCGCCGCCCACCAGCAGCCCGAGCTCCTGATGCAGATGCTCGCCCAGCTCGGCGGCCCGCTGCTGGTACTCACCGGTGTCCAGCATCGCGATGACCTCCAGCGCGACCGCGCACGCCAGCGGATTGCCGCCGAACGTCGAGCCGTGCTCCCCGGCGCGGTAGACCCCCAGCACCGCGGCCGACGAGACCACGGCCGACACCGGCACCACCCCGCCGCCCAGTGCCTTGCCGAGGATGTACATGTCCGGCACGACGCCCTCGTGCTCACAGGCGAAGGTCTTCCCGGTCCGGCCGAGTCCCGACTGGATCTCGTCCGCGATGAACAGCACGTCCCGTTCGCGGGTCAGCTCCCGGACCCCGGAGAGATAGCCGGGCGGCGGCACCAGCACCCCCGCCTCGCCCTGGATCGGCTCCAGCAGCACCGCGACGGTGTTCTCGGTCATGGCCTCCCGCAGCGCGGTCAGGTCCCCGTACGGCACGATCTCGAACCCCGGTGTGTACGGACCGAAGTCCGCGCGGGCCTCGTGGTCCGTGGAGAAGCTGATGATCGTCGTCGTCCGGCCGTGGAAGTTGTCGGCGGCGACGATGATCTTCGCCATCCCGTCCGGGACCCCCTTGACCCGGTACCCCCACTTGCGGGCCGTCTTCACCGCGGTCTCCACCGCCTCCGCCCCGGTGTTCATGGGCAGCACCATCTCCATGCCGCACAGCTCGGCGAGCCGCGTACAGAAGTCGGCGAACCGGTCGTGGTGGAACGCCCGTGAGGTGAGCGTCACCCGCTCCAGCTGCGCCTTGGCCGCGTCGATCAGACGGCGGTTGCCGTGGCCGAAGTTGAGTGCCGAGTAGCCGGCGAGCATGTCGAGGTAGCGCCGGCCCTCGACATCCGTCATCCAGGCACCGTCCGCTGTGGCGACGACGACGGGCAGCGGGTGGTAGTTGTGCGCGCTGTGCGCCTCGGCGGAGGCGATGGCGTTTTCCGTGGTCGACACGGGATCTCCGTTCGTCGTGCGGCGTGGGCCGGGGTTGCGCCCACTTTGTATCGTCGGTCGCTTCCCCCACGAGGAAACCTTCACTTCACGGCGCGCCCGCGTTTTCCCCGGCCGGCACCGTCCGGGGAGCCCCTTCCCGGGCCCCCGGACCTTTCGCGCACCGGCGGCCCGAGATCGGTTCCGTACCTGAGACAATGAGTTCCATGGCCTCTGAACGTCCCCGTGTGCTCTCCGGAATCCAGCCCACCGCAGGCTCGTTCCACCTCGGCAACTATCTCGGCGCGGTCCGCCAGTGGGTGGCTCTGCAGGAGTCCCACGACGCCTTCTACATGGTGGTCGACCTGCACGCGATCACCGTGCCGCAGGATCCGGCGGAACTGCGCGCCAACACCCGGCTCGCCGTCGCCCAGCTGCTCGCGGCGGGGCTGGACCCGGAGCGCTGCACGCTGTTCGTGCAGAGCCATGTCCCCGAGCACGCCCAGCTCGGCTGGGTCATGAACTGCCTGGCCGGATTCGGTGAGGCGTCCCGGATGACGCAGTTCAAGGACAAGTCCGCCAAGCAGGGGGCCGACCGCACCACGGTCGGGCTCTTCACCTACCCGATGCTGATGGTCGCCGACATCCTGCTCTACCAGGCCGACCAGGTCCCGGTGGGCGAGGACCAGCGCCAGCACCTGGAGCTGACCCGCAATCTCGCCGAGCGGTTCAACGGGACCTACGGGGACACCTTCACCATCCCGGACCCGTACATCCTCAAGGAGACGGCGAAGATCTACGACCTCCAGGAACCGTCCGCGAAGATGAGCAAGTCCGCGGCGACCCCGAAGGGTCTGATCAACCTCCTCGACGAGCCGAGGACGACCGCCAAGAAGGTGAAGAGCGCCGTCACGGACACCGACACGGTGATCCGTTTCGACCGGGCCGGGAAGCCGGGCGTCAGCAATCTGCTCACCATCTACTCGACGCTCACCGACACCCCCGTGCCGGACCTGGAGCAGAAGTACGAGGGCAAGGGCTACGGTGCGCTGAAGACCGACCTCGCCGAGGTCATGGTCGATTTCGTCACACCGTTCCGCACCCGCACCCAGGAATATCTGGACGACACGGAGACGCTGGACTCCATCCTGGCCAAGGGGGCGGAGAAGGCGCGGGCCGTCGCCGCCGAGACCCTGGCGCGGACCTACGACCGGATGGGCCTTCTGCCCGCGAAGCACTGAGTCCAAGGACCCTGGCGGCAGGCCCTGCACAGGCGGCACACTGGCGGCGTAAAGCTTGTGGCCGCCAGTGGCTGAAAACAGACCATCGAGGATTGAGGAGAACGACGTGGGGACCGTAACGCTCGGCGTTTCGATCGCGGTCCCGGAGCCCTACGGCAGCCTGCTCCAAGAGCGGCGCGCGAGCTTCGGGGACCCTGCCGCACACGGCATTCCCACCCACGTCACCCTTCTGCCGCCCACCGAGGCGGTGGCGGCCGACCTGCCCGCGATCGAGGCGCACCTCGCCTCGATCGCGACCGGAGGCCGCCCCTTCCCGATGCGGCTGTCCGGCACGGGCACCTTCCGCCCGCTCTCGCCGGTCGTCTTCGTCCAGGTCGTCGAGGGCGCCTCGGCCTGCTCCTGGCTCCAGAAGCGGGTCCGGGACGCCTCGGGCCCGCTGGTGCGCGAGCTCCAGTTCCCGTACCACCCGCATGTCACCGTGGCGCACGACATCTCCGAGGCGGCGATGGACCGGGCCTACGAGGAGCTCGGCGACTACGAGGCGTCCTGGACCTGCGAGTCCTTCGCGCTGTACGAGCAGGGCCGGGACAGCGTCTGGCGCAAGATCAACGAGTTCCCGTTCGGCGCCGGCGGCACGGCACCCGCCGTGCCCGCGCAGAGCGGCAGCTCCGTCGACACGCCCTCGCTCCACCCCTGAGGGACCCCGAGCGGCGGGCCCACGGGCCCGCCCGCACCCTCAGACCGGCATGCGCCGGAAGAGCGGCCTCGGCACATGCCGCAGCGCCGACATCACCGCCCGCAGCGCCCCCGGCACCCACACCGTCTCCGACCGCCGCCGCAGCCCCGTCACGATCGCGGCGGCGACCGCGTCCGGCGTCGTCACGAGCGGGGTCCGGGTGAACGGGATCGTCGCGAGCGGCGCCCCGTCCGCCGTCCCGTCCCCGGCCGCCGTCCGCACCGGGCCGGGACGCACGATCATCACGTGCACCCCCGTCCCGTGCAGGGCGTCGCCGAGCCCCTGCGCGAACGCGTCCAGGCCCGCCTTGCTCGACCCGTAGATGAAGTCCGCGCGCCGGGCGCGCTCCCCCGCCACCGAGGAGAGCACCACCAGCGAACCGTGTCCCTGCGCCTGGAGTGCGCCGGCGCACACCAGCCCGGCGGAGACGGCCCCCGTGTAGTTCGTCTGGGCGACCCGGACCGCCGCCAGCGGCTCCTCCTCGTCGCGCTCCTGGTCGCCGGGGATGCCGAAGGCGAGCAGCACCATGTCGATGTCGCCCTCGGTGAAGATCTTGCCGAGGACCGTCTCGTGGGACTCGGTGTCCAGCGCGTCGAAGTCGACGGTACGGACATAGGCCCCCCGGCCGCGCAGCTCGGCGGCGGCGGAGTCCAGCGCGGGGGAGGGCCGGCCGGCCAGCCAGACCGTGCGGGTGCGGTGGGCGATCAGACGGCGTGCGGTGGCGAGCCCGATCTCCGAGGTGCCGCCGAGGACGAGCAGGGACTGCGGGGCACCGAAGGCATCCTTCACGGAACGCTCCTTACAGACAGAGGAAGAAAGCAGGGGGGAGAAGGGCGGCGGCCGCCTTCAGAGCGACAGCCGGCGCGAGAGGTCCGAGCGGAACGCGCCCTTCGGGTCCAGCTCGGCCCGCAGCGCCCGGAACTCCGGCAGTCGCGGGTACATCGCGGCGAGCGCGCCGGGGCGCAGCCGCGAGTCGTCCGTCAGGCAGACCCGGCCGCCCGCGCCCGCCACCTCCTCGTCGAGGCTGTCGAGGAAGCGGGCCAGTCCGGGCAGGCCGGCGGGCAGGTCGAGCGCCAGGCTCCAGCCGGGCTCCGGGAACGACAGCCAGCCGGGACCGCTTTCGCCGAACCGTTTGAGCACGGCATTGAAGGACGGGCAGCGCCGCCGCGCGATCCGCCCGACGATCCGGCGCAGGGTCTCCTCCCGCCCGGGTCCGACGGTGAACTCGTAGTGCACGAAGCCGCTCCGGCCGGGGACGCGGGTGCCGTGCGGCGCCCCGTCCAGCGGGTGGAAGAAGGCGGAGATCCGCTGGAGCTCGCCGGTGCGCGACCGGGGCGCCCTGCGGTATCCGATCTCGTTGAGCGCCGCCGCGGACATCCGGCCGAGCAGCCCGCCGGGCACGAGATCCGGTACGGGGAAGGGCGCGGCGGGCACGGCGGCGGAGGAGCGGAACGCCAGCGGAGTGCGCCGGGCGTGCGCGGGGAGCGCGTCCAGGGGTGCGTGCTCCCCTCGGCGGAGCACGCCGCGGCCGGTCGCCCGGCCCCGGGCGGTCAGGTCGACCCAGGCGTACTCGTAGCGGTGCCGCCCGCCCGCCGTCATCCGGGCCATCAGATCGTCGAGGCCGGTGGCGCGTTGGGTGTCGACCGCCATCAGGGATGTCGCGACGGGGTGGAACCGGAGCGTGGCCGAGAGGATCACCCCAGTCAGCCCCAGGCCGCCGGCCGTCGCGTCGAAGAGCGGGGTGCCGGG
This sequence comes from Streptomyces sp. ITFR-16, assembly GCF_031844705.1. Taxonomy (NCBI): domain Bacteria; kingdom Bacillati; phylum Actinomycetota; class Actinomycetes; order Kitasatosporales; family Streptomycetaceae; genus Streptomyces; species Streptomyces sp. ITFR-16. The sequence goes on along the minus strand of NZ_CP134609.1, from coordinate 3,103,564 downwards.
GCGCACCGTACGGATCTCGCCGTCGGCGGTGAGCAGTTCGAACTCCATGACGTGGCGCGCGAAGGAGCCGGCGGCGCGGTGGTTGTGCCCGTGCACGTCGGAGCCGATCGCGCCGCCCACCGTGATGTACCGGCCGCCGGGCGCCACCGGCAGGAACCAGCCGAGCGGAAGCAGCACGTCCGCCAGCCGGTGCAGGCTCACGCCCGCGTCGCACACCACGACACCGGCCGCCGCGTCGACGGTGCGGACCCGGTCCAGGGCCGTCATGTCGAGGACGCTGCCCCCGGCGTTCTGCGCCGCGTCGCCGTGTGCCCGCCCCAGGCCCCGGGCGATCGAGCCGCGCGGCCCGCAGCCGCGCACCGTCGCGGCGGCCTCCTCGTAACTCCTGGGGCGGAAGCGCAGCGCGGTCGTCGGGGCGGTGCGGCCCCAGCCGGTCAGGGACACGGTGTCGACAGACATGAGGGTGACCGTATCGCCCGAGAAAACACCTTTGAGGGATTTGTTACAACACTCACCGAAATGGGTGATTGAAGGTACGTCATCTCCCACCCGGCGGACCGCACACCGGTTTTCGGGGCCCGGGAGGGTAGTCGTACGTCATGGACTGGCTGAAAAAACTCCCCGTGATCGGGCCGCTCGTCTCCCGGCTGATGGAGACGCACGCCTACCGCAGTTACGAGACCCTGGTGCGGGTGCACTGGGCCCGGCTCGCCGCGGCGATCACGTTCATCAGTTTCCTGGCGCTCTTCCCGCTGATCGCGGTCGGCGCGGCGATCGGAGCGGCGCTGCTCTCCGACAAGCAGCTGGACAAGATCGAGGACAAGATCGCCGAGCAGGTCCCCGGCATCTCCGACCAGCTCGGCATCGACAACCTGGTGGCCCACGCCGGGACGGTCGGGCTGGTCGCCGGTGCGCTGCTGCTCTTCACCGGGGTCGGCTGGGTCGGCTCGATGCGGGACTGTCTGCGGGCCGTCTGGGAGAAGGACGACCTGGACGAGGGCAATCCGGTGCTGCGCAAACTCAAGGACGCCGGGGTGCTGTTCGGCCTGGGCGGGGCGGCCCTGGTGACGCTGGCGATCTCTTCGGTCGGCTCGGTGGCCGTCGGCTGGGTCGCGGATCTGCTCAACATCCCGGAGGACGGCGCCGGCGGGGTGCTGCTGCGGATCGCCGCCCTGCTGGTCGCGGTGGTCGCCGACTTCCTGCTGCTGCTCTATCTGCTGACCCTGCTGCCCGGCGTCGAACCGCCGCGCCGCCGGCTGATGGTCGCCGCGCTGGTCGGCGCGGTCGGGTTCGAACTCCTGAAGCTGCTGCTCGGCAGCTATATGCGGGGCGTCGCGTCGAAGAGCATGTACGGCGCCTTCGGTGTGCCGATCGCCCTGCTCCTGTGGATCAACTTCACCGCGAAACTGCTGCTGTTCTGCGCCGCCTGGACGGCGACGCCGAGCAAGGAGGACGCACCGGCGGCGGACGCGGACGAGGCCGCCGCGCCCGCCGGCCGGGAGGTCACGGACGGGGGCGGCGACGCACCAGGTCCGGCAGCGGCCAGCGCCGGTTGACCAGGAACACCGCTCCGGCCAGCAGCACCAGCACGCCGCCGGTGATGCCCAGCGCGATCCCGACGCCGCCGGATCCGTCGGCGGCCGCCGCCTTCGTGGTGGCGCGGTCCGGGCCGTGCCCGCCCTTGCTGCCTGTCTGCTTGTCGGACTCGGCGCCCTTGCCCGTACCGTCCCCGGTCACGGCGGACTTCGGCGGGACGAGTTCGCCCACGGGGGTGACCTTGCCGCTCGCGGCGAAGCCCCAGTCGAGCAGGCTCGCCGCCTCCTTGTAGACCGCGTGCGTCTCGTCCGACGACGGGTTCATGACGGTGACGAGGAGCACCTTGCCGTTGCGCTCGGCGACACCGGTGAAGGTGTTGCCGGCGTGCGTCGTGTAGCCGTTCTTGACGCCCGCGATGCCCTTGTACGCACCGACCCCGTCCGCCCCCGTGAGCAGCCGGTTGGTGTTCTGGATGCCGAACTCCTCGCGCTTCTTGCCCTTCTCCTTCTTGCCCGGGAACTCCGCCGTGGCGGTCGAGCAGTACTCCCGGAAGTCCGCCTTCTGCAGGCCGCTGCGGGCGAAGAGCGTGAGGTCGTAGGCGCTGGAGACCTGCTCCGGTGCGTCGTAGCCGTCCGGCGAGACCACATGGGTGTCCAGGGCCTGGAGCTCCACCGCGTGCGCCTGCATGGCCTGCACGGTCTTGGGGACACCGCCGTACATCGAGGCCAGGACGTGCACCGCGTCGTTCCCCGACCGCAGGAAGACCCCGAGCCACAGGTCGTGGACCGTGTAGCTGAGGTCCTCCTTGATGCCGACCAGGCTGCTGCCCTCGCCGAGATCGGCCAGGTCCTCGTCCTTGACGGTGTACTCACGCGTCTTCGGCTGGAGCGCCGGGTCCGGCAGCAGGGTGTCCGCGAAGAGCATCTTCAGCGTGGAGGCCGGGGGCAGCCGCCAGTGCGGGTTGTGCGAGGCGAGCACCTCGCCGGTCTCCGCGTCCGAGACCATCCAGGACCGGCCCGTCAGATCCTTCGGCAGGACCGGCGCGCCGGGGCCGAGATTGACCTGGGTGCCGGCCCGCCCGAGCTGCTCGCCCCCGACCTGGGACATGCCGGAGGGGGGCTTGGGCGCCTTGGCGGCCGCGTCCCGGCCGGTGGCCGAAGCCGGGGTCACGACAAAAGCGGACAGCAGAGCGGCAGAGGTGACCGCGAGTGCGGCCTTCTTGAGAGCTGGCACGGTCGAAAACGTACATGCAGTTGATCTGATTATGTGTACCGGCGCTATGACCCGCCGTATGCGCCGCCGGGACGGACCACCCCGGGCGAGCCTGCCGGAGCGCGGCGGAGATACTGATTCCATGAAGCTCAGCCGCCCCGTCTCCTGGTTCCTGCTCGCTTTCGGGGTGTGGAGCTGGTTCATCTGGATCACTTTCGTCAAGAACCTGTGGAAGGACGGCAGTGGTCTCGCCTTCGACGACGCGGGTGACCCGACTGCGTACTTCTGGGTGCATCTGCTGCTCGCCATCACGTCCTTTCTCCTGGGGACGGCCGTGGGCATCATCGGGTTCCGCGGCGTCAGGGCCCTGCGCCGGCAGGACGCTTAGCGCGCCGGTTTCCGGCCGCGGCCGAATTCAGGACAGACAGGGACGAACGAGGCGGGGGAGTGCGCGTGGCGGTCGTGGGGTTCGCTCTGGTGGCGGTCCTGGTGCTGGGCCTGCTCGTCGCGGTGCACCGCTATGTGTGGCGCCGCTTCGTCGGTGACACGACGGCGGCGGGCAGCCCCTGGCGCAGGGCCGGCACGGTCGCGGCGTACGTGCTGCCGCTGCTGAGCGTCGGCGCCCTGGTCTCCGGCCGCGCGGGCGCGCCGTTCTGGCTCCAGCGCGTGCTGGCCTGGCCGGGCTTCCTCTGGCTCGCCGCGCTCCTCTATCTGACCCTCGCCCTGCTGGCCGGGGAGGCGGTGCGGCCGCTGCTGCGCCGGCTGCTCGCCCGCCGCGCCCCGGCCGCCGAGCCCGCGGCCGTCCCCGCCGCCGTCCTCACCGGCCCGCCCGCAGCCTCCGGCCCGGCGGTGCCGGACGCGCCGGACGGCCCGGCCGGCACTTCGCCGGACGCGCCCGACCGTACGGACGCCGCCGCACCCGACGCCCCGTCACGCCGGCTGTTCGTGGCGCGGGCCGTCGGGGGCGCCGCCGCCGTCGCCGGTCTGGGCACCGTGGGCTACGGCACGTACGGGGTGCTGCGCGGACCCCGCGTCAAGCGGGTCACCGTGCCGCTCGCCCGGCTGCCCCGCTCCGCGCACGGCTTCCGGATCGCGGTCGTCAGCGATATCCATCTGGGCCCGGTCCTGGGCCGGGCCCACACCCAGCGGATCGTCGACACGGTCAACCGGACCCAGCCCGATCTGATTGCGGTGGTCGGGGATCTGGTCGACGGATCGGTCGCCGATCTCGGTCCGGCGGCCGAACCGCTCGCCCGGCTCCGCTCCCGGCACGGCGCGTTCTTTGTCACCGGCAATCACGAGTACTACTCGGGCGCGGCCCAATGGGTTGATCACGTAAGGGAATTGGGGCTGCATCCGCTGGAGAACGCGCGGGTGGAGATCGACGGCTTCGATTTGGCCGGGGTCAATGACATCGGGGGCGAGAGCGAAGGGCACGGTCCCGATTTCGGCCGGGCCCTCGGCGACCGGGACCGCACCCGCGCCGCCGTCCTCATGGCCCATCAGCCCGTGGTCATCGACGAGGCGGTCGCGCACGGCGTGGACCTGCAGCTCTCCGGTCACACCCACGGCGGCCAGCTGTGGCCGGGCAACTACATCGCGGAGCTCTCCAACCCCACGGTCGCCGGGCTCGAACGCTACGGCGACACCCAGTTGTACGTGACACGCGGTGCGGGTGCGTGGGGTCCGCCGGTACGCGTCGGCGCCCCTTCCGACATCACCGTCGTGGAGCTTGCGTCCCGTCAGGCGTAAATCACCGGCGAACGGCGGCGAGCCCCCCGCAAATTGCCGATCGGGTGACCGGCCGTGAACCCTCTGTATTCGACGTAACGGCCCAAGGTTTCAAGTAACGAACAAAAGGCTATGAGCCTCTGATTTCCTCTTCCAGATGTGAAAATCGTGTGATTGGCTGAGCGCGAACGTGCGGTGGTCTGCGTATCTGAGCGCGACGCCGAGGTGGGGCTGGTAAGGGAGAGCACGGCAATGCGGTCGATCCGACTACGGATTCTCGCGATTCTCGCGGTTTTGGTCATCGCAGGCGTCGGCGCCTGGCAGCTGCTTCCCTCGGACGAGGGGAAGACCGATCCGGTCGTCGTCGGCACGACCGACGAAGTGACCTCGCTCGACCCCGCCGGGGCGTACGACGCCGGTTCCTGGGCGATGTACAGCAACGTCTACCAGTCCCTGATGACGTTCAAGTCCGGGGCGATCGTCCCCGAGCCGGACGCGGCCGAGAGCTGCGGCTTCATCGGCGGCAAGCTGCAGACGTACCAGTGCAAGCTCCGGGACGACCTGACGTTCTCCGACGGCAGGAAGATCACCGCCGAGGACGTCAAGTACTCCTTCGACCGGATGCTGGACATCAAGACGGATGTCGGTCCCTCCGTCCTGTTCCCCAGCCTGAAGAACGTGGTGACCGACGGACGGGTCGTCACCTTCAACCTGTCGGCGCGTGACGCGACCTTCCCGCAGAAGATCGCGACCGGTGCGGGCTCGATCGTCGAGCGGTCCTCCTACTCGGAGCACAAGCTGCGCGCCGACGACAAGGTCAGCGGCTCGGGGCCGTACGTGCTCAAGTCGTACGAGCCGGGCGTCAGCGCCGAACTGGTGCCGAACACCAAGTACAAGGGCGCGCTGACGAAGACCGGCGGTCCGGTCACGGTGAAGTACTACAAGGAGTCCGACGACCTGCTGGCCGCCTGGAAGTCCGGCCAGGTCGACGTCACGCACCGTCAGCTCCCGCCGTCCACGCTCGCCGACCTGAACCCCGGTGACTCCGACCAGCGCGTCACGGAGGCGGACAGCGCCGAGATCCGCAACCTGGTCTTCAACGTCCGCGACGGATCCCCGCTCTCCAACCGCAAGGTCCGGCAGGCCATCGCCGCGATCATCGACCGGGGGCCGCTGGTCTCCGACGTCTACAAGGGCACGGTCGACCCGCTCTACTCGCTGATCCCGCAGGGCTACATCGGGCACAGCACCCCGTTCTTCGACGCGTACCCCTCGCCGAACCCGAAGCGCGCCAAGCAGCTCATGCAGGAGGCCGGCGTCCAACTGCCGCTGCACATCACCTTCGCCTACCGCGCCGACGCCGCGTACACGAAGGAGACCGCCGAGATCCGCCGGCAGCTGGAGGCGGACGGGCTGTTCAAGGTCACCGTGAAGGCCGTGGAGTGGCAGGCGTTCCAGAAGGGGTACGCGGCCGGCAAGTACGACGCGTACACCGTCGGATGGCTCCCCGACTACCCGGACCCCGACACCTTCAGCCAGCCGCTCGTCGGCCGGGACAGCAGCCTCCACAACGGCTACACCAGCAAGAAGATGGACCAGCTGATCAGCTCCACGCTCCAGTACAGCGACCGGAGCCGTACCTCGGCGGACTTCAAGGCGCTCCAGAAGCTGGTCGGCGAGGACGTGCCCCTGGTGCCGCTGTGGCAGAAGAAGGACTACGTGGTCGCCAAGTCCGACGTCGCCGGATCGCAGTACCTCTCCGACGGCACCGGCATCTGGCGCCTGTGGGAGCTGGGCTGGATCTGATCCGCCCGCACGCTCCGGCTGCCCGCGCTACTCGGCCGCGCGGGCGGCCGCGCCCGGCAGGAACTCCTCCAGCACTTCGTGGACCTGGCGCACGAGCGGCCGCAGCACCCGGAAGCGGGAGAGGGCGATGGCCCGGGCCGCGATCGGGGCGGTGCGCTCGACCAGGCGCCGGCTGCGCTCGGCGTGGTCCGTCCGGTCGTACACCCAGAACAGCACCAGGCCCATCTGCATCAGCCACATCAGCTGCGGCAGCAGCTCGGCGAGTTCGGGGTCGGACTTGGTGGAGGAGCCGGCGAGGCAGCGCTCATGGATGGAGATCGCCGCCTCGCGGGCCGCGACCGAGTCCGGTGAGAAGGGGCTGAGCGGGCTCTCCGGGTCGGCGGCGTTCTTGAAGAACTGGGCGGCGAAGCGGTGGTACTGCTCCGCCACGTCCAGCCAGCCGATGAGGACCCCGCGGATGCGCACCGCAAGGTCCCTGTCGCCGTCCAGAACCGGCTGGACCGCCGCCCTGTGCTCGGCGGCGATCCGGTCGTAGAAGCCCTGGACCAGGTGTTCCTTGGACGAGAAGTAGTAGTAGGCGTTGCCGACGGAGACGCCGGCCTCCTGGGCGATGGCCCGCATCGTCGTCTTGTCGTAGCCGCGTTCCTGGAAGAGCCGGAGCGCGGTTTCGAGGATGAGCGTGCGGGTCTGCTCGCTCTTGGGAGCCTTGACTTCCTTCACGTCCTTCTCTTCCTTCACCACGGTCCCGAGGGTATCGGGGTTGCCTACGTGCCGGGCTCCGGGCCCGGCACCGCGCACGCGCCGCCCCCGTCCGCCCGGCAGGGCGCGGCCGTCAGCGAGCGGTACTTCGCGGCGGCGAGCACGGTCGCCCGGGCGAACGGGCGGCCGGCCGGGGTGGTCAGCCAGTGGGCCCGGGGCCGGTGCTCGGCCAGGGCCCAGAGGCAGACGATCCACGCGGAGGTGCCCCGGTAGATCTGCCCCCGGTCACCGATCACCGTGATCTCCTCCAGCGTTCCGGAGTGGTCGAGCCCGGGGAAGCGGTGGTGCGCCTGAGCGGAGCCGGCCGGGACGAGGTCGAGCGGGACCAGCTGGCGCTGTCCGCCCAGCCACTGGCGCACATGCGTGCACAGCGAGCACTGCGCGTCGTAGAGCACGGTGAGCCGTGCGACGGGCGGCTGGTCCCCACCCGGACGGGGTGCCATGGCCGGCCCTCATGCCTTGGGCGGGACGGGCGCGGCCCACGGCCCCGCACCGGGAGCCGTCCAGCCCTGCGGCGGCACCGGCGGGGTCTGCTCACGCTCCATCAGGCCCCGGCGGCGGATCTTGTTGAGCACGAAGACGTTGCACAGGTGCAGGACCCCGAGGACGAGCAGGACGACGCCGACCTTCACCGAGAGCGCGTCGAACAGCCCCCGGGCGTCGGCCACCCCGTCGGAGTTCTTCAGATAGAGCGTCACAAACCCCAGGTTGACCAGGTAGAAGCCGACCACCAGCAGGTGGTTGACGGCATCGGCGAGCTTCTCGTTCCCGTGCAGTACATCGGCGAGGAACACCTTGCCGTTGCGGCTCAGTGTGCGGGCGACCCAGACGGTGAGCGCCACGCTGATGAGCAGGTAGATGACGTACGCGACAACAGTGAGGTCCATGCCCCACCCTCCCTTGAACGCGTTCAAATGCTGTTGTCATGGACTGTAGACCTGACTTTGAACATGTTCAAGTCGTGCTCTCCGCAGTGGGTTTCACCGTGGCCGCCGCCGCCCCGAAGTGCCGTACGCCCGGCACCAGCGCGGTGGCCAGACAGGCGGCGCCGACCAGCACCCCGGCGGCCCCCAGCGGGACCTCGGCGCCCCAGGCGGAGGCGGCGAGCGGGGCGAGCGCGTAACCGAGCGGCGTCGCGCCCAGCGAGAGCAGCCAGTCGTACGAGGTGACGCGGGCGAGCGCGTGGGCGGGGACGGCGGACTGGACGGCGGTCTCCCAGACCGGGTTGAGATAGCCGAGGCCGGCCATGGCGATCCCGTACGCCGTGACACAGACGGCCACCGGGGCGTGGACGGCCAGCAGGCAGAGCGGGAGCAGGTAGAGGGCGCCGCCCAGGTTGGCGGTCAGGACCGGGCGGCGCGTGCGGACCCGGCCGGCCACCAGTGAGCCGAGCAGCAGGCCGACGGCGCCCGTCTGCAGGAAGACGACCCAGACGCCCTTGCCGCCCAGGTCGCTGAGGAAGAGCGCCGGGCCCACCGTCATCAGGACGGCCGCCGCCCCGTTCCAGACGGCGTGGGCGATCAGGCTGGTCCAGTACCAGTCGCGGCTGCGGACCTCGCCCCACCCCTCCTTGAGGTCGGCGAGCAGGGGGCGCCGGGGGATGGGGACGTGCCGGACGTCGATCACGGCCAGCAGGGTGGCGCTCACCGCGAAGCTGGCGCCGTCGAGGACGAACGCCCAGCCGGGTCCGGCGGTGAGGACCAGGGCCCCGGCGACGGCGGGGCCGCCGATCCGGGCCGTGCTGCTGACCACGGCCATCAGGGCGTTGGCGCGCAGCAGCCCCGACGCGTCCACGGTGCCGCGGATCAGCGGCGAGACGGTCGGCATCGAGAAGGCACCGGCGGCGCCGCCGATCGCCTCGGCCACGGCGATCTGCCACAGCGCCGGGGTGCCGGAGAGCAGTTCGGCGCCGACGAACAGCTGGGTGACGCACCGTACGAGATCGGTGGTCAGCGCGACCGTGCGGGCGTTGAAGCGGTCGCCGGCCACCCCGCCCAGCGGCAGCAGGAGCAGCTTCGGCACCATCGCGCAGGCGAGCACCAGGGCGAGGGCGCCGGTCGAGCCGGTGGCCAGATAGACGGCGAGGGTGAGGGCGGCGGGGATCGCGGCGTCGCCGAGCAGCGAGAGCGAGCGGCCGGCGAACAGCAGGCGGAACGAGCGGGTCCGCAACGGGTGCGGTGTGGGCCGGGGTTCGGACTCGGGCGTGTGGTGGGACACGGGCAGAGGCATGGGACGGGAATCTATTTCGCTTCCGAACTATTCGTCAACGAAATATCGGACACCGAAGCATGGGAGCCGGTCCGGCGTAGGCTGTGACCCATGCAGCAACGGGACTGGACCGACGGCCATGTGGAGCGGTGGAAGCCGGTGCTTCCCGACCTCGATCCCGACATCGAGGGCGCGGTGACACGGATGAAGAAGATCTCCGTCCATCTGCGCCGGGTGCGCGAACAGTCCCTGGTCGACTTCGACCTGGACCGCCAGGAGTTCGACACCCTGCACAAGCTGGCCGGCCGGGGCGGCAAGGCGGCCCCCTCCGAGCTGGCCGCCGACCTCGACCTCGCGCCCGCCTCCGTCACCGGCAGGCTGGACGCCCTGGAGCGCCGGGGGTTCGTCCGCCGCAGGCCGTCCACCACGGACCGGCGGCGCGTGGACGTGGAGCTGACCGACGAGGGGCGCTCGACCTGGATCGGCGCGATGGAGGTCCTCGGCCACGAGGAGGAACGGCTGCTGCGCACCCTGGACGAGGAGGAGCGCACCCAGCTCAACGACATGCTGCGGCGCGTCATGGTCGTCGCGGAGGACCGGGGCGGCGCGGCCTGGGACTGACCCGGGCCGCCCGGCTCACCCCTCCTCGGCGTCCCGCGGCCCCTGGGCATCCTGCGGAGCGTCCCGCGGCTCCTGCGTACGGCCTTCCGTCGCCTGCCGGGTCAGTTCGGCCCGCAGCTCCTTTGGGGACAGGGCCAGCAGCTCGGCCACCGCCTCGTTCCACCCCTCGGCCGCCCGCTCCACCCCCGAGCGGAAGCCCCGCCGCAGCATCCCGCCCGCCGGCAGCAGGGCGACCGCCGCGACCGGCCGCAGCAGCCACCGCCCGCGCAGGGTGACCGCCGCCTCCACCAGCCACCGCCCGTCACCGTCCCGCCGGGGCCGCAGATACAGCCGCGCCTCGCCCAGCAGATGCCGCACCCGCACCGTCGCCGGGGCGCGCGCCACCGGCGGGGCCCCGGGCGGGAGTCCGGCGGCGGCCCACCACGCGGCCAGGTCGAGCCGGGCCTTCCCCGAGCCCCGCCGCATCCGCCCCGAGCCCTCCGCGCCCCGGAACCGCCCCTCGGCCTCCAGCAGGCGCGGCCGGTCCGGACTGGCCAGCCGCACCGCGAGCCGGGCGCTCATCTCCGGCGCGCTCATCAGCTGCTCCACGGCGATCGCGGTGGAGCGCCGCCACTCCCGCAGGCGCAGGGTCACCCGGTCCGTGGCGCCCGGCTCCATCAGCTCGTACCGGGCCCCGGGCCGCAGATGGCGGCCTCCGGCGAGCCGGATGTCCGCGACCGTCTGCCCGTCGCCCGTCAGGATCACCTCACCGTGCGCCCGGGAGGACTCGGCGAGGTCGCAGAGCGCCGCGACGGCCTCCCGGACCCGCTCCTGATCCAGGGCGAGGACGCTGACGGAATGCCGGAGAACGGCCATGCGGCCGACCGTACCTCCGGGACCCCGGCCTACGGCAAGGGGCCCCGCCCTCCGCAGTGTTCCTGCGGGGGACGGGGCCCCTGGAGTCCGGCCGGGAAGGTCAGAAGCGACGCGTGATCAGCGCGCGCTTGACCTCCTGGATCGCCTTGGTGACCTCGATGCCACGCGGGCAGGCGTCCGTGCAGTTGAAGGTGGTGCGGCAACGCCACACCCCGTCACGGTCGTTGAGGATCTCCAGGCGCTGCTCGCCGCCCTCGTCGCGCGAGTCGAAGATGAAGCGGTGCGCGTTGACGATCGCCGCCGGGCCGAAGTACTGGCCGTCGTTCCAGAACACCGGGCACGAGGACGTGCACGCGGCGCACAGGATGCACTTGGTGGTGTCGTCGAAGCGCTCGCGGTCCTCGGGGGACTGCAGACGCTCGCGGGTCGGCTCGTTCCCCTTGGTGATGAGGAAGGGCATGACGTCACGGTAGGCCTGGAAGAACGGGTCCATGTCGACCACGAGGTCCTTGAGGACCGTGAGGCCCTTGATGGCCTCGATCGTGATCGGCTTCTCCGGGCTCAGGTCCTTGATCAGCGTCTTGCAGGCGAGCCTGTTCTTGCCGTTGATCCGCATGGCGTCCGAACCGCAGATGCCGTGCGCGCAGGAGCGGCGGAACGTCAGCGTGCCGTCGGTCTCCCACTTGATCTTGTGAAGGGCGTCGAGCACACGCTCCTTCGGGTCGATCTCGATCTGGAAGTCCTGCCACTGGGCCTCGTCGGAGACCTCCGGGTTGAACCGCCGGATCCGGAAGGTCGCCGTGATGTACGGCGAGTCGGCGAAACCGGCCTCGGGCTCGGGAGCCTTGTCGGCCTTGTCCAGGGTGGGGGTAGCCATCAGTACTTACGCTCCATCGGCTGGTAGCGGGTCTGGACGACCGGCTTGTAGTCCAGCCGGATCGACTCGGTGCCGTCGTCGGCGACCTCGCGGTACGCCATGGTGTGGCGCATGAAGTTGACGTCGTCGCGGTTCGGGTAGTCCTCGCGGTAGTGACCGCCGCGGGACTCCTTGCGGGCCAGCGCCGACGTCGCCATGACCTCGGCCAGGTCGAGCAGGTTGCCCAGCTCGATGGCCTCCAGCAGGTCCGTGTTGAACCGCTTGCCCTTGTCCTGGACGGAGACGTTGAGGTAGCGCTCGCGCAGCTCCGCGATCTTCTCGACCGCGGTCTTGATCGTCTGCTCGGTGCGGAACACCATCACGTTGGCGTCCATGCACTCCTGCAGCTCCAGACGGATCGCCGAGACGCGCTCGGTGCCCGTGGAGTTGCGCAGCCGCTCGACCTGGTCGACGACCTGCTGGGCCGGGTTCTCGGGAAGCTCGACGAAGTCGTGCTTCGCGGAGTACTCGGCGGCGGCGATGCCCGCGCGGCGTCCGAAGACGTTGATGTCGAGCAGCGAGTTGGTGCCGAGGCGGTTGGCGCCGTGCACCGACACGCAGGCGACCTCGCCGGCGGCGTACAGGCCCGGGACGACGGTGGTGTTGTCGGCCAGCACCTCGCCCTCGACGTTGGTCGGGATGCCGCCCATGGCGTAGTGCGCGGTCGGCTGGATCGGGATCGGGTCCGTGTAGGGCTCGATGCCGAGGTACGTACGCGCGAACTCGGTGATGTCCGGGAGCTTGGCGTCCAGCTGCTCCGGCGGCAGGTGCGTCAGGTCGAGGTAGACGTGGTCGCCGGCCGGACCGCAGCCGCGGCCCTCGCGGATCTCCGTGTAGATGGAGCGCGAGACGACGTCGCGCGAGGCGAGGTCCTTCATGACGGGCGCGTACTTCTCCATGAAGCGCTCGCCGTCCTTGTTGCGGAGGATGCCGCCCTCACCGCGGGCGCCCTCCGTCAGCAGGATGCCCATGCGCCAGATGCCCGTCGGGTGGAACTGGAAGAACTCCATGTCCTCCAGCGGCAGACCCCGGCGGTAGCAGGCGGCCTGGCCGTCACCGGTCAGGGTGTGCGCGTTCGACGTCACCTTGAAGAACTTGCCGGTGCCGCCCGAGGCGTAGATGACCGACTTCGCCCGGAAGACGTGGATCTCGCCGGTGGCCAGCTCGTAGGCGACGACGCCGGCGGACTTCTTGACGCCGTCCTCCTCGACGACCAGCTGGTCCAGGACGTAGAACTCGTTGAAGAATTCCACGCCCTCCTTGACGCAGTTCTGGTAGAGCGTCTGGAGGATCATGTGGCCGGTGCGGTCGCCCGAGTAGCAGGCGCGACGGACCGGGGCCTCACCGTGGTTGCGGGAGTGCCCGCCGAAGCGGCGCTGGTCGATCCTGCCCTCGGGCGTACGGCCGAACGGCAGGCCCATCTTCTCCAGGTCGAGGACGGCGTCGATGGCCTCCTTCGCCAGGATCTCGGCGGCGTCCTGGTCGACCAGGTAGTCGCCGCCCTTGATCGTGTCGAAGGTGTGCCACTCCCAGTTGTCCTCCTCCACGTTGGCCAGCGCGGCGGCCATGCCGCCCTGCGCGGCGCCCGTGTGGGAGCGGGTGGGGTAGAGCTTGGTCAGCACGGCGGTGCGGCTGCGCTTGGTCGACTCGATGGCCGCGCGCATGCCGGCGCCGCCGGCGCCGACGATGACGGTGTCGTACGTGTGGATCTGCATGGTTTACCTCTGGTCCTTCGGGCCCGGCGCCTAGCGGATGTTCGGGTCGAAGGTGAAGATCACCAGCGTGCCCAGCAGGACGGTGAACACCGTGGCGGTGTACAGCAGCATCTTCAGCCAGAAGCGGGTGTTGTCCCGTTCGGCGTAGTCGTTGATGACCGTACGCAGACCGTTGGCGCCGTGCAGCATGGCGAGCCACAGCATCGCCAGGTCCCAGACCTGCCAGAACGGCGAGGCCCAGCGGCCGGCCACGAAGGCGAAGCCGATCTTGGAGACACCGCCGTCCAGCACCAGCTGGATCAGCAGGTGGCCCAGGACCAGGACGACCAGCACGATGCCCGACAGGCGCATGAAGAGCCAGGCGTACATCTCGAAGTTGGTGCGCGAACCCTTGGGGGTCTTGCCGGTCCGCTTGCGCGGCGGCTCGATCACGGGCGCCGGATTGTCGACGTCGTACAGGGAGACGCCTTCGACGGCGCCGATCGCGGAAGTTTCGGTGGACATGGGCCTCAGCTCCCGAAGACTTCGCGTACGGCGTGACCGAGGACGGGGTACAGGGCCCCGACCATCAGCACGATCCAGATACCCAGCACGGCCCAGAGCATCTGCTTCTGAACGCGCGGGCCCTTGGCCCAGAAGTCCACGGCGACGATGCGCAGACCGTTCAGCGCGTGGAAGAGAATGGCGGCCACCAGGCCGTATTCGAGGAGCGCGACGATCGGCGTCTTGTACGTGGACACGACGTCGTCGTAGGCCTCGGGGGAGACGCGGACGAGGGCGGTGTCCAGGACATGTACGAACAGGAAGAAGAAAATGAGGACACCGGTGACTCGATGAGCCACCCAGGACCACATGCCTTCCCGGCCGCGGTACAGCGTTCCAGCCGGCACGGAAGAACCCTCCGGGAGCGGGGATTGGGGTCGGCCGGCTTGACTGTCGGTCTGACCCGGCCGGGTACGGTCCACCGGCCCCGGCCATCGTAGCGACGCTTTGTCGGTTCGATCGCGCGGGGGCCTCTGGTGTGATCAAAGTGGCAACGAATCAGGCACGGACGGGCTATGGACAGCCTCCGACACACCTGTTCACCCGCCTGTGACGGGGAATCCGGGCCCCGGGGGCCGCCGCCAACCCGTTACTGACTCGATACCAGCTCGATGATGCGGCCCCGGGCGAGTCGCCGCATCTCGTCCGCCGTGACCACCCGCTCCTGGTCGGGGTCGTGCGCCAGCCGGGTCCGGATGCCGGCCAGCACCTGGTCGGGGTGCTCGGCGGGGTGGAAGCCGTCCAGGCAGATGACGAAGACATGCCCGAACCTCGACTCGTACGCGGCGTGCGCGGCGGCCAGCGCGAGGTGCGCGGAGCGCGGTGCGCCCGGGTGCAGCCCCGGGGCGGCCTCGGCGGCGAGCGCCTCGGTGCGGTCGGTGGGGGAGAGGTCGTACCCCGCCTCCTCGGCGGCGGCCAGCAGCGCGTCCACGTCCGGGTAGGGGCGGTGGCCGGCCAGCCGGTGGGCCCAGCGGTGGCTGCCGAAGCACTCCAGCAGGGCGGCCTCGGCATCGGCGGCGGGCGCGGTGTTGAAACGGTGCAGGTCCCAGCCGTGCGGTGCGGCCCGGTCGGGTGCGGGGCCGCAGTTCTGCACGGGCACGGCGGTCCGCCGGGGGGACGGGTGCGGTTGCTCCGGGAGGCCGGCGTGGGACTCGCTGGACCTGGACAGCGTGGGCTCCTCGAATCAACGGCATCTGTGAACCTGGAGTAGGGAGGGACCGAAGAGACCAGGCGGATGCAGGGTGAAGGGAGAGACGAATGTGCCTCAAAGGTAGCGAGGCCGGGCAACGGCCGTCCGACGGATGCGCGAATTTCACCCGGACGGGAGAGTTTCAGGATGCCTGATGGGCGAATCTGTGAGGAGAATGCCCGGCTATCTCCCCACATCAGCCCTGTTTCCCCTCGCTTCTGCTCTGTTTCCCGGTTTCCCCACTGAATCTGGAGGTTTCTGACCGATGTCCCCCTCACGCGGTGCCCTGGTGGCCGGTGCGGTCGTCGCGGCGACCGTCACCCTCGCCGCCTGTGACAGCTCCGGCACCGCACACCGGAACGGCGCCGAGACATCCCGCTCCTCGACGGCGTCGTCCCCCTCCGCTTCCCCCACACCCTCCCCGACCAGGAGCTACCCGCTCTCCAAGGCACCTCGCACCATCCCCGCCGTACGGGAGCACACCGCCGCCCGCGGCCCCGGCTGGCGGCCGGGCAAGGACAGCGCGGTGGTGATCGCCGACGGCAGCAAGGGCCTCGCCGACGAGGGCCGGCTGCTCGCCGGTGAGCTGAAGATCGGCTACCGGGGCGAGACCCCCGCCCGCGCGGGCGACGTGGAGCTGGCCCTCACCCCGAAGGCCGGCGGCGGGGCGGAGTCGTACACCCTGCGCACCCACGACGGCCGCGTCACCATCAGCGGGCCCGGCCAGGCCGGGGTCTTCTACGGGACCCGCACCCTCAAGCAGTCCGTGCGCGCCGACGGCACCATGCCCGAGGGCGAGGTGCGCGACCGGCCGGGCAAGCCGCAGCGCGGGCTCAACCTCGACATCGCGCGCAAGCACTACAGCGCGGGCTGGATCGAGGACCGGCTGCGCGAGATGGCCGACCTCAAGCTCAACCAGCTCGGGCTGCACTTCTCCGACGACCAGGCCTTCCGTATCGAGTCCGACACCCACCCCGAGGTGGTCTCGCCGGACCATCTGACCAAGGCGCAGGTGCGCCGGATCGTCGCCCTGGCCGGGCGGCTGCACATCGAGGTCGTCCCGGAGATCGACTCCCCGGGCCACCTCGGCGCCGTGCTGCGCGCCCACCCGGACCTCCAGCTGCGCAACGTCTCGGGCGTGCCCTCGACCGGGTCGCTCGACATCTCCAAGCCGGGCGCGGCGAAGATCGTCGACGAGCTCCTCGGCGAGTACACGAAGCTGTTCGGCGGCGCGTACTGGCACCTGGGCGCCGACGAGTACCTCGCGCTGATGGCGCGCGACCCGGCCGCCTCCTATCCGCAGCTCCAGCGCGCCGCCGTACAGAAGTACGGGGCGGGGGCCGGGATCAAGGACCTCACCACCGGCTGGCTCAACGACCGCGCGGCGGTGGTCCGCCCGCACGGCATGAAGCCCAAGGCGTGGAACGACGGCTTCTTCCGCGGCGGCGTCGTCAAGGCCGACAAGGACATCGAGGTCGAGTACTGGACGGGCAAGGAATTCGGCGCCCGGCCGCCGCAGGAGTACCTGAGCGAGGGCCGCCGGGTGATGAACCTCAACGACGAGTTCCTCTATTACGTACTCGGCCAGCCCAACACCTTCGTCTATCCCACGGGCAAGCGCATCTACGAGCAGTGGACCCCGCTGGTCCTGCGCGGCACCACCCCGGTGCCGGCGCGCTACTCCGACCAGATCCTCGGCGGCCGGTTCGCGGTCTGGGGCGACCTGCCGAACGCCCAGACCGCCGCACAGGTGGCGCAGGGCATCCGGATGCCGCTGCGGGCGACGGCCCAGAAGCTGTGGGTCCCGGGCAAGCCGAAGCTGAGCTGGAACGGGTTCACGGCACTGGCGAAGGAGATCGACGCGGGCTGAACGGCCTTGGGTGTGGACAGCGCGGCGGGCGGGGACTACGTTCCGCCTGCCGCGCGAATCCGGCGGGTGGTCCAGGCGATTTCGGCCGTCGCAGTGACGATTTTCGGCCATTCGCCGCTGAATGCGATAACAGGAAGCGCTGCGTCCCCATGCGTCCCGGCACGGGGAGGGCCGACGGGAGACGCCGATGAGCCTGCTGGAACTGATCGCCGCCGCCGATGAGCGTGGGCTCGCCGCGAGCGCGGCCGCCTGCCTCGACCGGTGCCTGCCGCAGCCGGGGCCGGGGGCAGAACCCGATCCGCTGCGCCCGCTCTGGTCCGGCAGCGCCGACCGGCAGGACTGGCCGGACCGGCTGGCCGAGGCACGCATCGCCCTGGACGCCGTACCGGACCCGGGCGAAACGGTCCTGCGCATCCGCAAGCTGCTCGGCGAGGCCCCCGAGGACCGGGCGGGCGAGGAGCTGCGCGCCTGGTCCGACGCCTGCTCACTGCTGGCCCTCGACATCCACCTCGGCCACGACGCGGCCCGCCCGGACGCCGGGGAACTGGTGGCCCGCTGCCGCGCCGGCGACCCGACGGGGGCCGGCCCCCTGCTGTCCGGGGAGACCGCCCGCCAGGCCCGGATCTTGGAGATGCTCGCGGAGATCGGCGACGAGGCCCCCAGAGGAGCCGGCCTGCGCCAGGTCCTCGACATCTCGACGGAGGGCCAGAAGGTGCTGCGGGCGGCGGTGTCACGACGGGCCCGGGTGCGGCGCTGAGGCGGGGCGGGGCCGGACGGCGCTCCGCGGGAAGTGACGAGGACGACCGGGGCCGCCACCCCCCACAGGAGAGGCCCCGGTCGTCTTCCGCGGGGCCGCAGGACGACCCCGTACTCATCTCAGCGCCGTGGGTGCGTTTTCTGTCACACCGGAGTCGGGCCGCAGAATGTTGCGGGTTGTACAAGTCATGGACGCGATGCCCGCGAAGGACGTAGCGTGCTGAGTCGCGCAGGGTGGCGCGGCAGTGGTGACCAGCTGCGATTCAGGACAGCAGGGCAGGTTGAGGGAGTGCTGGGGGACGACGCGGGGCTTACTGCCGCGGTGCTCGCGGCGCAGGACGGGGACGAGGACGCCTTCCGTACTGTGTACCGCGCTGTGCAGCCGCGGCTGCTGGGCTACATACGAACGCTGGTGGGCGAGCCGGACGCCGAGGACGTGGCGTCCGAGTCCTGGCTGCAGATAGCCCGGGACCTCGACCGCTTCAGCGGTGACGCCGACCGCTTCCGGGGCTGGGCGGCGCGGATAGCCCGCAACCGGGCCCTGGACCATCTGCGGATGCGCGGCAGGCGCCCCGCCATCGGCGGCGACGAGTCGGAGCTGTCCGAGAAGCCGGCCGAGTCCGACACGGCCGACGAGGCCATCGAGTCCCTGGCCACCGGCCGCACCATGTCCCTCATCGCCCAGCTGCCGCAGGACCAGGCGGAGGCCGTCGTGCTGCGCGTGGTGGTCGGGCTCGACGCGAAGAGCGCGGCGCAGACGCTGGGCAAGCGGCCGGGGGCCGTCCGCACCGCCGCCCACCGGGGACTGAAGCGCCTCGCCGAACTGCTGCGGGCGGACAGCCAGGACGGCTCCGAGAGCCAGGACCGTGCGGACGGTCCGGCGGAAGGCGGCGCTCCGCACGGCGGCGGGGCGGCCGGTGCGGTGGGTGCGCCCCGGGGCCCGGTCGACGGTACGGCCCCGGCCCGGCCCGCACCGGACAACGCGGCAGGCCGGACGGCGGAACTCGGTGCCGTGCCCGCGCAACGCCCCGCCCGCACCGGCCTGGTGGCGCCCGCCGGTGTGACGCATTCGCGTCTGTGGACGCAGAAGGACATGTGATGGCCGACGAGCAGTACGAATGGCTTGACAAGGACGCGGCGGAGAAATTGCTCCGCCGCGAACCGGTCGATCCTGCCGACGGCCGGACCCGGCAGGAAGCCGAGCGCCTCGCGGCGGCCCTGGACGAAGCGGCCCGCTCGGCCCTGCCCGCCACCCGCGAACTGCCCGGTGAGGCCGCCGCCCTGGCCGCCTTCCGCGCCGTCCCCCGCCCCGCTTCCCGTACCGCCGCCGCCCGCTCCGTCGTGGCCGCGGACGATTCGGCCGAGGCCGAGGTGCTCGCACCCGTACACATAGGCAGGGCCGCCTCCGGCGCCGGGCCCGCGGGTTCCCGCGGCGCCCGGCCGATCCGCTGGAGCCGGCCGTTGCGCTTCGGCCTGGTCGCCTCGCTCGCGTGCTGCGCGATCGGCGGGGTGGCCGTGGCCGCCGGGAGCGGGATGCTGCCCGGCCCCTTCGGGCGGCACACCCCCGCACCGGCCACCTCGGTCTCCGCCGCCGCGTCCCCCCAGGAGCTGGGCTCCGGGCTCACCACCGACGACGAGACCTCCGCCCCGCCGCCCGGCGCCCCGGACCCGGGCACCCCGTCACCGAACGCCCCCGACCCCGGCGCCACCACCGGGGCCGAGACCGAACGCCCCGGTCCCACCGGTCCCACCGGCCAGTCCGGCCGCACCGACGGCGAACGGGGGAGCACCGGCGAGGACCGCTCCGGCGGTGCGACGACCGGTCCCGCCGACGGCACGGGCGACAAGGGCGGCGAGGACCGCTCGGGCGACGGCGGTGACAACGGCTCGGGCGCCTGGTACGCCAAGACGCTGAAGGCCTGCCGCGACTACCGCGACGGCAAGCTCGACGACGACCGCAGGCGCCGGCTGGAGGCGCTCGCCAAGGGCGCCCGCAACCTGGACCGGTTCTGCGACCGGATACTCGGCACGGACGACGACCGGGGCGGCGACGAGCAGGGCGGCGAGGGGAACAGCGGGCCGGGCGGCGGCGACGCCTCGGGCTCCCTCCCGGCCGCCCGGTTCACCGTGTCCCCGCAGCCCTCGGTCGCCGGCCTCGTCCCGGGCCCCGGTGCGGGGGACTCCACACCCTCGCTCGCCCCGGAACCGGCCGTCTCCGGCGCGGCCCGCTGAGGGTCCGCACCACCCGCCCGCCACCAGGTGTGACGTTTTTCGGGGCGCGGGCGCAGTACAGAGTGAGCCGACTGGTCATCGGCAGCGCCCGGAGCCGGGGTTCCCCCCGTACCTACGGCTCGGCGCAATGGCGCGGGCGGGACACGTTCCCCCGGTCCCGCCCGCGCCCCTCATCCGCGTCGGCGGTCACTTGTAGATGACGACCTTGTCGCCGTTGCGCACCTGGGCGAACAGCGAGGCGATCTTCCCCTCGTCCCGGACATTGACGCAGCCGTGCGAGGCGCCGTTGTAGCCGCGGGCCGCGAAGTCCGACGAGTAGTGCACCGCCTGGCCGCCGCTGAAGAACATCGCGTACGGCATGGCCGTGTGGTAGATCGTCGAGACGTGGTGCCGGGACTTCCAGTAGACGGAGAAGGTGCCTTCCCGGGTCGGTGTGTACTGCGAGCCGAACCGCACGTCCATCGACGAGACGACCTTGCCGTCGATCATCCAGGACAGCGTCCGGCTGTTCTTGCTGATGCAGATCACCCGGCCCGTCAGACACCGCTTGTCCGGCTTGGCGACCGGCAGTGTGGTCGGCGGGTTCAGCTCGGCGGCCGTGGGCTCGTGCGTCATCCCGAGCAGCTTCTGCCAGGTGACGGTGTCGGTCTTCCCGGTCCGCGCCAGTCCCCGCTTGCCCTGGAAGGACTGCACGGCGGCGACCGTGACGGAGCCGTAGTAGCCCGTGGGGCTGCGGTCGAAGTGGCCGATCTGCCGCAGCCGGGCCTGCAGCTCACGCACCTGCTTGCTCTGCGCGCCGCTCGCCATCAGCACCTGGCCCTGCGGATCGGGGGAGGGACTGGCCTTCGCGGAGGACGAGGGCTTCGCGCTGGGCTTGGCGGACGGACTGGCCGGGGCCGGCTCGCTCGCGCCGGGCTTGGCGTCGTCGGCGGGCGAACTGCTCGCCGGCGCCGACGGGTCGGCGGCCGCGCTGCCGGCGGGCTGCACCTTGCACCCGGCGGTCACGGCGGCCAGCGCCAGAACGGTGACGGCGGCGGCCGCTCCTGCCCCCCGGCCGCCCCTGCGTGCGCCACCGCGCCCGGTCCTGCTGATGCGTATCATCTCGGCCCCCTGAATCTGCGGTATTCCAGGGGACGGATTCCCGCTCCGTCCGGTTGCCGAATCCTGCGGACGGTGGCCGAACCGGTATCGAGACGCATCGGTTACCGGGACGTGGCCGGTGCGGGGCCGGGGCGAGCGCCCCCGCGCCCCGTCCCAGCACGCGAACCCCCCGGCCGCACTGTCGTACCCGCGTGCGACACTCCGTTTCATGCTGGGTGTGACCGATCTTCCGACCTATCTCGCCGGCCTCGTGCTCATCGTTCTGCTGCCGGGGCCGAATTCGCTGTACGTGCTGTCCGTCGCCGCCCGGCGCGGGGTGCGGACCGGGTATGTGGCCGCCGCCGGGGTGTGGACCGGGGACACCGTGCTGATGACGCTGTCCGCGCTCGGGGCCTCGTCGCTGTTGCAGACGACGCCGGTGCTGTTCGCCGTGGTGAAGTTCGCGGGGGCCGGGTATCTGACCTGGCTGGCCGTCGGGATGCTGCGGGCCGCGGTGTCGATGTGGCGCGAGCGGCATCGCCGGGTCGCGGAGATCACGGGTGAGTCGGGGGCCGGGGACGAGACGGCCGGGACCATGGAGCGGCCCTACCGGCGGGCGCTGGTGGTCAGCCTGTTCAACCCGAAGGCCATCCTGTTCCTGATCTCGTTCTTCGTGCAGTTCGTCGACCCGGGGTACGCGTACCCCGCGCTCTCCTTCCTGGTGCTGGGCACCCTGCTCCAGATCGCCAGCTTCCTGTATCTGTCGATGCTGATATTCGGCGGCACCCGGCTGTCCGCCGCGTTCCGCCGCCGCAAGCGGCTCTCGGCCGGGGCCACCTCGGCGGCGGGCGTGCTGTTCCTCGGCTTCGCCGCCAAGCTCTCGCTCAGCAGCGTCTGAGGCGGACGGGGCGTCCCGGCGCTCAGCCCGTCGCGAGCGCGAGCCCCAGCGGCGCCAGGTACTGGGCGAGTCCGGCCGTGTTCTCGCCCGCCCAGCCGATGTAGCCGTCGGGGCGGACCAGGAAGAGGCCCGTGCCGTAGGGCGCGTAGGCCTCGTCCAGCCGGTGCGTGCGGATCGCCGGGGTGCCGGGCTCCGGCAGCTCCGCCTCCGTGCCGACCGCCAGCAGGGTGAAGTGCGGGCCCCGGAAGACGTCGAACAGCCGCCGGTCGCCGGCCGGTCCGTCCGGTGCGCGGTCGCCCGCCTCCAGCGCGCCCGCCCGGCCCGCCGAGAGCGGGCCCTCGCGGTAGCCGAGCCCCAGCTGCTGGGTCGCCGTGCCGCGCTCCTGCTGGCCCCGGTGGATCCGGGTGGACAGGCCGAGCATCTCGGCGGCGACCGGGCGGCGCTCCTGCTCGTACGTGTCCAGCAGGGCGGCGGGCGCCCCGTGGCGCAGCACCTGCCCGAGCTTCCAGCCGAGGTTGTACGCGTCCTGGACGCTGGTGTTGAGCCCCTGGCCGCCTGCGGGGGAGTGGACATGGGCCGCGTCCCCGGCCAGGAAGACCCGTCCCTCGCGGAAGCGGTCGGCCAGGGCGGCGCGCGGGCGGAAGTCGGACGACCAGCGCACCTCGGTGACGTCCGCCGCGTCCAGATGCGTCCGGGCCGCGACCACCGCGCGCACCCCGTCCGCCGAGGTGTCCGGCTCGCCCTCCTTGTACTGGGCGACCAGCTGGAAGTCCTCGGTGCCGGGCAGCGGGCAGAGCGTGATGAACCCCGCGTCGGTGTTCATCATGTGCCAGTTGAGGCGGTCCAGGGCCGCCTCGGCGATCCGTACGTCGGCCACCAGCATCGGCGCCGGGTCCACCGTCTCGCCCGCCATCGCGATGCCCAGCGCCCGCCGGACCGCGGAGCGCCCGCCGTCCGCCGCGACCAGATAGGAGGCCCGGACCGTACCGGTGCTCAGCTGTGCGGTGACCCCGTCGGCGTCCTGGGCGAGGCCGGTCAGCGCGGTCGAGAAGGCGACATCCCCGCCCAGCTCGCGCAGCCGGGCCAGCAGGATCTCCTGGGTCCGCCACTGCGGCATCATCCACGGCTCCCCGTACGGCTCGGGGTCCGTCGGGGGCGCGACCCGGAACATCCGGTGCTCGCCCATCCGCTCGCCGTTCTGCCAGGCCATCCCGACGGGCGCCGGACCGCCGTGCTCGCGGACCGCGGCGCCGACCCCGAGGTCGTCCAGGACCTCCCGGGTGCGGGGCTGGATGCCCTTGCCTCGTGAGCCGGGGAAGAGCGTGGCCGCCTGCTCGACCACGAGGGCGGGCACGCCCCGGCGGGCCAGGTCGCAGGCCAGGGCGAGGCCGCAGGGGCCGGCGCCGACGATCAGGACCTCAGTTTCCTTAACGCTGTTAAGTTCCATGGTCCGAGTCTGACTTTAACGCTGTTAAGTTGTCAAGGGCGGCTGTTAACTTGGCACCGTGGGTACGACGAAGATCGACCGGTCCCGGGTGGCCGACACGGCCTTGCGGCTGCTGAACGAGGTGGGCCTCGACGGCCTCAGCCTGCGCGCCATCGCCAAGGAGCTGGACGTCAAGGCGCCGGCGCTCTACTGGCACTTCAAGGACAAGCAGGCGCTGCTCGACGAGATGGCCACGCTGATGTACCGGCGGATGCTCGACGACGACCTGCCCGGACCGACCCCGGAGTGCTGGCAGGACCAGCTCGTCGCGTACAACAGCGGGCTGCGCCACGCGCTGCTGCGCTACCGCGACGGGGCCAAGGTCTACGGCGGCGCGAAGTTCACCGGCACCGATCACGCCGAGGGGCTCGAGGGCCATCTGCGGACCATGGTCGACGCGGGCTTCGAGCTGTGGCAGGCGGTACGGGCGGGCACCACCGCGTACTCCTACACGATGGGGTTCGTCAGCGAGGAGCAGGGCGTGCGCCCGCTGCCCGACCAGCAGCGCGAGGGCTTCGACGTCGGCGAGCGCGCGGAACGGCTGGCCCGCTACCCGCTGGCCGCCGCGGCGGGACCGGAGATCTTCGCCAACTACGACGAGCGCTTCGAGGACGGCCTGCGGCTGATCATCGCGGGCATCGAGGCCCGGTACGGGAAGCGCTGACGCGCGGGCGCACGCCCCGGGGCCCCGCGCCCGCCCGCCTCGCCGTCACACCCGCACCCGTCCCCGCCGCCCCCGTACCCGGTTCAGGACCGCCGGGGTGAATGCCACGGCCAGCAGGCCCGCCAGTGCGGCCGCCCCCACCGCGCTGCCCGCCCGCAGGCCCGGGGGCCGGAACGCGCAGTCCACCGAGGTCCGGTCCCCGGCCAGTGGTGCCGCGACCAGGCCCAGGTACGAGCCGGCCGGGCGGCCGTCGCAGCTCCAGCCCGCGATCCGGGGCGCGGCCAGGACCGCGATGCCCCGGGCGTGCGGCGGGAGTTCGGCGTGCACACCGCTGCCGGACACCGTCACCCGCACCGCCCCCGTCCGCTTCAGCCCCGCCACCGCCGAGGCCAGCCGCCCCGGGTCCAGACAGCCGACCGCGTCGTGCGGCAGGGTCCCGGCGCGCTCCACCCGCAGCGACACCGTGATCCGGCCCGCGCCCGCGCCGAGCGGCTGGATACCGGCCCGCCGGGCCGGCAGATCGCCCCGGACGTCCTGCGGATCACCCGTCGTCCCCAGCAGTGCGGTGCCGAACAGATCCGGCGCCCACAGGAAGACCCGGCTGCCCGCAGGACAGCTCGCGCTCAGCGTGTACGCGCCGGGCTCCACCGCGTACGCGCGGGCGTTCCGGTCCGTGGCGGGCGCGCCCTCGGCCGACCGCAGGGCGGTCGCCGGCAGCGTGTACACCCGCGCGCCCAGCAGCTTCTCCTGGTTGCGGAACGGCGAGCGCACCCAGCCCGGGGAGCCGGAGCCCGCGGCCCGTACCGTCACCAGCGGGGGTACGTCCTGCCGGGTCACGGTCACCGGCCGGTCGTCGGGGCGGTTCCAGACCTGGTGCGGATCGCGCGGCACATGGACCCGGGCGCCGACCGAGAACACCGCGTCGGTCACCGGGTTGTCCAGGCTCTGCAGCGCCCGCCCGCGCGAGGTCCAGCCGCCGCCGAGCGCGAGGAAGGTGCGGGTCGTCACGTCGGGCGTATGGCTGCTGTAGTACGCCCCGCCCTGGCCGCCGACGGTCAACGGGTCGTTGGCGGTGCTCTGTTCCCGGCCCGGATCGGTGCGGTAGCGCGGCCAGCCGTCGGCGCGGGCGACCGCGTCGGCCTCCAGGCGCTGGCGTTCGCCCCAGGGCGCGTAGTCGTCGAGCTGCTTCAGCCGCTGCCGGTCGGCGTACGCGGTGGTCGCGGCCGCCTGTCCGGCCTGCGCCCCCACCAGCAGCGCCACCGCGAGGACCGCGAACCTCCCGCCGCGTACCAGCGCGAGCGCGCAGAGCGCCGCCACAAGGCCTGCGGCGAACAGCGGATACGTCCACCGGGTGACCAGGTCGCTGGGCGCGGCGCCCGCCGCGATCAGCACCAGCACCCCGCCCCCGCCCAGCAGCGCCCGCCGGTCCGGCCAGCCCCGGGCGACGGCGGTCCAGGCGGCGATCACCACGAGGCCGGAGAGGACGAACGTCTGGCGGAACGGGCTGCCGTTCGGCGTCGCGAAGGCGTGCCACAGCAGATGTGTGGGCCCCCACTGCAACGACAGCGCGACGAGTGCCACCAGCCCCGGCCACACCCACCGCTCGGCGCGCGGCACCCCCCGGTGGAAGGCGAGCGCGCAGGCCAGGAGCAGCGATCCGGTGCCGAGGAAGAGCGCCGGACTGAAGAAGCCGTAGGTGGCCGGCAGCAGGCGGGCGGCGGCGTCCGGCCAGGCGGCCGGGGCGAACTCCCGGGTCCAGCCCGGGTAGGCGTGCCGCGTCCCGAGGAAGACCGGCAGCAGGACCGGCGCGGCCAGACCGATGCCGAGCAGGACCGTGCGGACGGCCCGTGCCAGCCCCCGTACCCGCTCGCGCGAGGTGCCGTCCTCCAGCAGCAGCCGTACCCCCAGCACCAGCGCCGCGCCGAGCGTGGCCATGTACGCGGTGTAGAAGTTCGACACCCAGGCGAGCGTCACCAGAAGCGTGCCCAGGACCGGCCGCCGGCCGGTCCGCGCCCACTCACCGGCCAGGCACAGCAGCGGGAGGGCGATCAGCCCGTCCAGCCACATCGGGTTGTACACGGCCTCGATCACCGACCAGCCGCACAGCGCGTACGAGGCGCCGAGCACCGCCGCCGCCCACTCCCGGCCCCGGCCCCTGCGCAACGCGGTCAGCAGCCAGGTCATGGAGGCCGCCGCCGCGCCCGTCTTCACCAGCGTGACCACGTAGACCGCCAGGTCGACGCGGTCCCTCGGGAACACTCCGACGAGCAGCGCGAACGGGCTGGTGAGATACGTGCCCAGATCCGGCAGGAAGCTGCTTCCGTAGCCGGACTGCCAGTTGAGCAGCAGCCCGCCGTCCGCCTTCCCGTGCAGCAGGTCCCACAGGTGGGCGTGGAACGGGACGAACTGATTGCCCAGGTCGTTCACGCTGCGGGTGCGCGGGCCGAAGGGGTAGCTGCGGGCCACCGCGTCGCCCGCGCAGACGGTCACGACGGCGAGCAGGGCGGCCCAGGCGGCACCCCGGCCGCGCGGCGATCGGAGAAGCGACGGAGTCCTCATGATGCGTCGAATATGTCATCGAACATCGTGAAAACCCGCGGCCGAAAAGGCGGTTCACCCGATGGTCCGCAGGCGTTCATCCGGCCTTCCGGGACCGGCCAACCCCCGCGGACGGCGGGCCGAAACGCAGTTTTCCTCGCCGACAGGGCGAGTTCATCCTGCGGCCGTTCAGGTTTCCTAGCGTGCGACGCAACCGCAAACGGGTGACGAACATCCGTACCCCTCTCCACGCCCCCTCCCCCCACGGGCACCAGACGCTTGGAGCGCCATGACGAAAGCCCGCACCCGTTGGCCACGACAGAGTGAGGCGGAGGAGCCGATACCGTCCGGCGACGGCACGCCCTCCCCCGCGACCGTCCGCCCGACGGAACTGGAGACCTGCCTGCGCGCCTGCGCCGCGCACAGCGGGAAGCTGGTCGCAGGGCTGGACCGGCGGCGCACGGCGCTGGCGGAGGCCCTGCGGAATCTGCTGGCCGCCCACGCCTCGATGGAGCAGACCTCCCCGGACACCGCCCCGGTCCCGCTGCTGCGGCGCGCCTCCCGGAGCGGGCCCGGCTCCGCCCTGGTCCTCGGCGACAAGCTGCTCGACCCGCTGCTCGCGGTCGGCAACAAGGCCCTGGACTGCGGGTACGAGGACGAACTGAAGCTCGCCGTCCTCGTCACCGACACCGTGCTGACCCAGCGCAGGCGCTCCCGGGCGGCCTGGCGGCTGCGGGCCCGCGTGCTGGAGGCGATGGGCGCGGAGAGCGCCGCAGTCGAGGCGTACGAGCGCTACCTCGACCTCACCGACGAGGACGGCTTCGGCATCGCGGCGAAGACCGCCGGGCTGCGGGCCGGCGCCGAGCGCCAGGCCGAGCTGCTGCGGAAGCTGGAGCAGGGCTGCCCCGAGGCGGCCGCCTTCGCCGGTGCCTCCGTCACCGACACCTGGGCCGAGGGCCTGGCCCTGGCCGGACACGGCGACTGGAACCGGGCCCGCTCCCGGCTGATCGGCGCCCTGATCGCCCAGGACCGCACCGGCGCCCCGGTGCCGGAGATCCAGGAGGCGCTGGGCCAGTACGTCGGCCTCGCCCTGGAGGCCGCCGGCGCACCGGGCAGCGGCGGCCGCGCCGCCGCCACGGGCGGCGACCCCGCCCTGCTCACCGAACTCGTCGAGCTCTACGCGGGCCAGCGCCGGGCCCGGATGCGCGGCCCGGTCGCCGACCCGGTCTTCGGCGGCGTCGAGTGGACCACGCTCGGGGAGTTCCGCAACCGCATCGCGGGGAAGTCCATCTGTCTGATCGCCAACTCCCAGCGCGTCGGCAGCAGTTCACTGGGCGCCGAGATCGACGCGTACGACCTGGTCGTCCGCTTCAACTCGTACCGGATCGACCCGGCCGCCACCGGCAGCCGGACCGACATCCACGCCACCATCCACAAGCACGGCTTCAACTGGGACAAGAAGGTCGACACCCGGCTGGTCTTCGGCGGGATCTCCGGCGACTGGAAGTACTCCCTGCGCAACCGGCTGGTGCCGGGCGCCCAGCGGTATCTGGGCGACGAGTCGCTGCGCTGGCCGCTGCGCGACATCGGCAAGGTCGGCACGGACGTCTGGCCGTCCATCCCCACCAGCGGCTTCAACATGCTCTGGCTGCTGGACCACCTGGACGTCAGCACCCGGCTCGACCTGATCGGCTTCGACTTCTACGAGAGCGGCGCCTACCGGCTGCCCGCCGCGATGAAGATGCCCATCACCTCCGTGCACGAGTACACCAGCGAGAAGGCGTGGGTCATGGAACGCGCCCAGAGCGTCACCGATACGAGGATCTCACTGCGATGACGACGACCCCTGCCGCCGCGCCCCCCGCCCCCGCCAACACCCTCACCGGCAAGCGCCGCGTCGCCTTCGCCAGCTTCGTGGACGAGAACTACCTGCCCGGATTCCTCACCCTGCTCCGCAGCCTCGCGCTGTCCAACCCGGGCGTCTGCGAGGACTTCATCGTCCTGCACGACGGGCTGCGCCCGGCCTCCGTCGAACGGATCAGGGCCCTGCACCCCCGCGTCGACTTCCGCCGGGTCGACGCCGCGCACTACGACACGTACGCCAAGGGCGACCAGGACAACTACCTGGTGCGCAAGGCCTACTTCATCCTCGACGTCTTCCGGGTCCGCGACTACGACACCGTGATCACCCTGGACACCGACATGGTCGTCCTCGGCGACCTGGGCGAGCTGCTCAGGCTGCGCGACGGCCTGGCCGCCGTCCCGCAGTTCTTCTACGGGCAGCACAAGCTCAACAGCGGTCTGCTGGTCATCCAGCGCGAGTATCTGAGCGACGCCTTCTGCGCCCGGATCGACGAGACCGGCCGCTCCGGCGCGTACGAGCTGGACAAGCACGACCAGGGCATCCTGAACGCCGTGCTCGACGGCGACTTCGTGCAGCTCGACGCCCGCTACAACTACGTCAAGCGCCGGCTCTCCGGCGACCTCGCGGTGCCCGACACCACGGCGATCCTGCACTTCACCGGGCGCCACAAGCCCTGGCAGGGCGGCGAGGCCGGGTACGGCAAGGCCGAGGAGCGCTGGCGCGACTTCGAGCTGACCGACGCCGAGTTCCACGCCCGGTACCTGGCGGCTTCCGGCACCAAGCACCACGACCTGCTGGTGCACTACGGCACCCCGCACGTCCGGCGCACCGGCGACCCCGAGAGCGCCCGCCGGGTCGCCGCCGCCCACATCGGCGCCGGTGAGTACCAGGAGGCGGCCGACCTCCTCGGCTCGGTCCGCATCCCCGTCGACGAGGCCTGGCCGCACGAGGTCCTCGGCCACGCGCTGATGAGCGTCTCGCGCTACGAGGAGGCCCGCACCCAGCTCCTGCTGGCCGCCGCCGCCCCCAACCGGGCCGCCACCGCCTTCTCCCGCCTGGCCCAGATCGCCTGGATCCACGGCGACGACGAGGCGGCATCGGACTACGCCCTCCAGGGGCTCGGCGTCGACCCCACCCACCGGGCGAACCGGCTGATGCACCTGCGGACCAAGGACGTCCGGCCCCCCGCCGACGGCCCGGCCGACCAGCAGCTCGCCCATGTCGCGTTCTACATGGAACGGCAGGGCAACGCCGGCGACAAGCTGCTCCCGGAGAGCGTCCGGCTGGCCTTCGGCCGCGACACCGGACCGGACCGCTGGCACTCCGTCCACGCCCACCGGCTGTTCGACGAGGCCGCCCTCGAACGGGTCAACGCCCGCCGGGGCCTCGTCATCGGCGGCGGCGGCCTGTTCATCCCGGACACCGCGCCGAACGGCAACAGCGGCTGGCAGTGGAACGTCCCCGACCGGCTGCTGGACCGGATCGACGTGCCCGTCATGGTCTACGCCGTGGGCTTCAACGCCTTCGACGGCCAGGCGTACGGACACGGCCGCGAACGGTTCCTCTCCTCGCTGCGCAGACTGGTGGAGCGCTCCTCGTTCTTCGGCCTGCGCAACCACGGGTCGATCCAGAAGGTCCGCGAGCTGCTGCCGGCGTCGCTGCACGACAAGGTGCGCTTCCAGCCCTGCCCGACGACCGTCACCCGGCAGCTGGTGGAGGGCTGGACCGACCCGGCCGAGCGCGAGGACACCGTCCTGCTCAACGCCGCGTACGACCGGGCGGGGCTCCGCTTCGGCCACGACTACGCACACTTCCTCGCCGAGACGGCCACCGCCGTCCGGGGGCTCGGCAAGCGCGCCGAGGTCAAGTGCGTGGCCCACTCGCTGGACGACGAGCGGATCGCCTTCGACCTGCGCCGCGAGCACGGCATCTCGCTCCCGGTGATCCCGATGTACGACTTCGGCAACGACGAGATCCGGGACACCTACGCCCGCACCAAGCTGGTCATCGGGATGCGCGGGCACGCGGGCATGATCCCGTTCGGCTGCGGCACCCCGGTCATCAGCCTGATCTCGCACCCCAAGATGGCGTACTTCCTGTCCGACATCGACCGGCCCGACTGGGGCATCTCCGTCCACGACCGGCACCTCGGGGAGCGGCTGGTGGAACGGGCGGCCGGGCTGCTCGACGACCACCAGGCGGCGGTCGCCGACGTGCACGGCCGCCAGCAGGAACTGTGGAAGGTCACCGAGGCGAACGCGGCGGACCTGAAGCTGATCGGGCCCGGCATCCGGGTCTGACGGCACGGCACGGCACGGCATGGCACAACGGAGGAGGGGCGGCGGCCAGTTGGCCCCCGCCCCTCCTTCTTGCCCTCTCCTACCGCAGCGCCATCCGCCGCAGCGCCTTCGCCCGCCGGGCCACCCGCCGCACCGCCGCGTTGCGCGGCAGGAAAGCGAACTGCTCGGGCACCCCGCCCGGCAGACCGAGCGACGTCAGCCGCCTGCGCTTGAAGTAACGCCAGGTCGCGGCCGTGAGCCGGGCCGTGAGATACCGCTCCGCGACCGGCCGCAGCTCCGGATAGATCTTCGGCTGCATGGCGAAACCGACCGCCGTCACCAGGTCGTTCAGCTCGGCGGGCGCCCCCGCCGCCGCCTCCGGGGCGCGGTCCGCGCCCGCGCCCTCCAGGTCCGGCACCAGCGCGTCCACCAGCGTCACCGGCACCCGGTTGCTGTTCTCGAACGGGGTCAGCCGCTCCAGCAGCTTCTCCGTACCGACCCGCGCCACCGGCAGCCCGTAGAACGCCGACGCCGTGAGCAGCGCGGTCGAGAAGCAGCCGACGACCAGCGCCGGCCGCATCCGCCGGTACAGCACCTCGGCGAGGACCGGGGCGGTCAGCACCCCCGCGTCCAGCAAGGTCAGTTCGGCGCCGAGCCGCTCCGCCTCCGCCTCCATCGCCCGCGACCACTGCGCCGGGGCCGTCGGATGCGGCTTGAACACCAGCCGGGTGTGGCCCCGGCGCACCGCACCGCGCATCATCCGCAGATGCAGCTCCTCCTCCTCCGCCGCGCTGATCAGCCCGAGCGCGGAGAGGTACTGGCCCAGCAGCAGCGCGGGCGACTCCACCGACGGCACCCCGGCCACGACCTCGGCCGCGTCGCCCAGCTCGCCGAGCACCTTCAGGAAGGCGTCCGTCGGCACGGTCTCCGGGGCCACCCCGAACTCGGTGAGCAGCAACGGCCGCAGCCCCGGCACCAGATCCAGGTGGAGCAGCCGCCCCACCCGGGTGCCGACCAGCGGATCGATCTTGTTCCTGGTCGGGCCGTAGCTCATCAGCCCGTCCGCGTACACATCGAGGGGCACGCCGGTGAAGATCTGGCAGAGGGCCATGGCCGGGTTGACCTGGATCGACTCCACGGCCAGCTCGACGGCGTCGTCGCCGAGCCCCCAGGCGAGCCGCAGATGACGCTCCCACAGGGGGATGTCGTCGGGGCGCGGGGCCCAGGCGCTCGGGTGGTGGGGCGCGATCGTCGCGTTCCACGACACGACGTCGTCGAACCGGGTGCGCAGCGCGTCGAACCCGGGCATCGCGTCGACCGCCGGGGTCGTCTCCGGCACCGACGCGTTGTTCGCGACGAGCAGGATCCTGCGCCCGGCGTCCGGGAAGAGGCCCGCGTCCAGGGCGGCGGCGAGCGTCGCCGTGCCGTAGAGCGTGGAGGCGAGGAAGATCTGCGTCGTACGGCTCCGGCTGCTGCTCACGCGGCCGCCACCTCCTTCGCGGTGGACCGGCGGCGCAGCCGGCGCAGCAGGGTCGCGCGCTTGACGTCCATCGAGTCGAGGGCCTCGGCCAGCACGTCCTGCGGCATTCGCGCGAGCGCGTCCGCGCTCATCGATTTCAGTGCACGGGCCACCGAAGGTTCGAACCTTTCCACCGAACTCATGTGATGGGAAATGATCGCGCAATAGTTGCGCACGGCTTTCGGCAGCAGTTCCCGTGCGTCACGGTCCGCCGCCGTTTCCCGTACGACCTGGTCGAACGAGCGAATGAAATCGAGCTGGCGCATGTCGCCGATCTGGGTCAGTGACGAGGCGACGCCCCGCCGGTAGAAGATTCCGAGAAGTCCCAGCACCGCGAAGGAATCCGCCTCGCGGTGCAGCCGCCAGATCCACGGCCGGTCCTCCGCCGTGCGCAGACCGTCGGTGAAGTGCAGCAGCCCCCGGTCCAGGAGCCGGCGGTGGTAGAGGCCCGCCCAGGCGTACGCGTAGTCGACCGACGTGGTGCGTGCGGCGGGCAGGATCGCGTCCCGGGGGGCCATGACCTCGCCCCTGCGGCCGTGCGGGACGCGGTGGACCGTACGGTTCCTGCCGTCGGCCTGCACATGGTCGGTACGGACGAAGTCGCAGCCCAGGGCCTCCGTCCTGGCCAGCAGCTCGGCGTAGAAACCGGGGGCCAGCCAGTCGTCGCCGTCCAGGAAGGCGAGGTATTCGCCGCGGGCCGCGTCCAGACCGGTGTTCCGGGCGGTGGCCAGTCCGCCGTTCCGCTCGTGTCTGCGGACGACCACCCCCGGAATCTCGTCCTGGGCGCGGCGCAGTATGTCCGCCGTCCCGTCGGTCGAACAGTCGTCGACGAGGATGAACTCGAAGTCCTCGCGGGCATTGGCCCGCAGACTTCTGAGGGTGTCGGGCGCGTATGTCTGCACGTTGTAGAACGGCACGATGACGGAGAGCTTAACCACCCGCTTCACGCTAGTTCCGGGCCGGGCATTCGCCCTGTCGGCCGTGCGGCCGGTAGGTGAACGGCATCCGTCGGAACAGTGAACCGACAGGCCCACGACGGTATTCTTCTCCGCTTTTCAACGAGCCGGGCGGCCGGTTCGGCAATCGTCGGCGGGCTGTTAACCCTTTGTTGCTTTCACGTTGGGCTGCCCACCCCCCGGCCTTCCTAACGTCTTGGACGTGCCCCTCAGCAACAGCAATTCGGCTTCTCCAGCAGCGCTGGAATCCACGGACACGCCGTCCCCGGCGCTCCGGGTGGCCGTGCTCGCCGACTCCGACACCCGATGGAAGTGGGGTGCGCTCACCGCGCGCCGGCTGACCTCGGGAGACGGCCGTGCGGGCGCGCCCCGCGCACGGATCAGCGGACTGCTGCTGCGGGGCCGGGCCACTCCGACGGCCCGCCAGCTCGCCGAGGTCGGCGACGTCGGCATCGACACCGGGGTGCGCGAGGTCACCGCCGTCGAGTTCCTGCACACCGTGCGCGACGAGGGCTACGACCTGGTGGTCCTCGCCCTCGTCGGCGGCGGCGTCCAGGCGATGCTGCACGGCCTGGCCGCACTCCGGCTGCCGAAGCGCCCCGTCGTCGTCACCGGCTATGTCGGTGTCGTCTACGAGAAGCTCGCCGACGGACTGCTGCTGCGGCACGGCGCCGACGTCGTCCTCGCCAACTCCCGCCACGACGCGGAGCGCTTCCGCGCGGTGTACGAGGGGGTGGGCGCCGACGCGTCGGCCGTCACGGAGGCCGCCCTGCCGTTCCTCGGCGGCGCCCCGTACCGTCCCGAACAGGGCCGCGACACCGTGGTGTTCGCCGCGCAGCCCTCCGTACCGGCCTCCCGCGCCGACCGCACGTACCTGCTGCGCCGGCTCGTCGAGCACGCCCGGCTGCACCCGGAGCGCGAGGTCGTCCTCAAGCTGCGGTCCCGGCCCGGCGAGCACACGACCCACATCGAGGAACTTCCGTACCAGCGGCTCGCCGAGAAGCTGCCCGGCGGCCTCCCGCCCAACTTCCGCCTGGTGTACGGCCACATGGGTGAGGTCCTGGACCGCACCGACCTGCTGGTCACCGTCTCCTCGACCGCCGCCCTGGAGTCCCTGCACCGGCGCATCCCCACCGCCGTCCTCACCGACCTCGGGGTGCGCGAAGCACTCGGCAACCACCACTTCGTCGGCTCCGGCCTGCTCACCTCCTGGGACCACCTCGACGGCGGGGCGCACCCCGAGCCGGACGCCGTGTGGCTGGCCGGCCAGGGCGTCGCCGCCGACGGCAGCTACGACACGGCCTACGACACCGCCCGCGCCCGGGTCACCGCGCTGCTGGCCGAGGACCGGCTGCCGGACCTCGCGCCGTACTACACACCCGCCACCGCCCCCGGCTACCTCCCGGGCATCCTCGCCCGCCACCACCTGGCCCCCGACGGCCACCCGCTGCCCGGCGCCGCCGCGCCCAGGGAGACCGGCCGGGTCAGGGGAGCGGTGCGCGAGGCGGTGCGCGAAGCGGCCCGGGGCGCGTACCGCCAGGGCGTCCAGCGCGTCGCCCCGGTCATCCGGCGGATGGGCGAGCTGTGAACACCACCAAGAGGGGGCGTCAAACGGGAGGCGGCGCCGCAGGTCCGGGCACCCGGACCCGCTCCTTCTTCCACCCCCCGATCGACGACCCCTCCACGACACCCACTGGAGCAGCGATGACGCAGCCCACCGTGCTCGCCGTGATCCCCGCCCGCGGCGGATCCAAGGGCGTACCGGCCAAGAACCTCGCCCAGGTCGGCGGCGTGCCGCTGGTCGTCCGCGCGGTCCGCGCCTGCCTCGCGTCGAGCGAGGTGACGGACGTCGTCGTCACGACCGACGCCCCGGCCGTCGCGGAGACCGCCCGGGCCGCCGGCGAGGCGCTCGGCGAGAGCGCCCGGCTGCACTGCGTGCAGCGCCCCGAGGCCATCGCCGGCGACACCGCGACCAGCGAGGCCGCCGTGCTGCACGCCCTGGACACCTATGAGGCCGAGCACGGACGGACCGTGGACGTCGTCCTGCTCGTCCAGTGCACCAGCCCCTTCGTCGCCCGCGAGGACATCGACGGCGTCGCCGCCGCGGTCGCCCGGGAAGGCGCCGACACGGCCGTCACCGTCGCCCCCTTCCACGGCTTCCTGTGGCGCGACGGCAGCGCGGTCGAGGACCACAACTACGGCGTCAACCACGACAAGCGGGTCCGCCCCCGCCGCCAGGACCGCCCCGAGGACCTGCTGGAGACGGGCGCCGCCTACGCGATGGACGCGGCCGGGTTCCGCGCCCACCGCCACCGCTTCTTCGGCCACACCGCCCTGGTGCGCACCGACCCCGCGCGGGTCCTGGAGATCGACGACCCGCACGACCTGGCCCGCGCCCGCGCGCTCGCGCCGCTGCTCGACCCGGCGCCGCTGCCCACCCGCGCGGACATCGACGCGGTCGTCCTCGACTTCGACGGCACCCAGACCGACGACCGGGTCCTCATCGACGCCGAAGGACACGAGACCGTCGCCGTGCACCGGGGCGACGGACTCGGCATCGCCGCGCTGCGCAAGGCCGGACTGCCGCTGCTGATCCTGTCCACGGAGCAGAACCCGGTCGTCGCCGCCCGCGCCAAGAAGCTCCGCGTCCCCGTCCTGCACGGCATCGACCGCAAGGACCTGGCGCTCAAGCAGTGGTGCGACGAACAGTCCATCGCCCCCGAACGCGTCATGTACGTCGGCAACGACGTCAACGACCTCCCCTGCTTCGCACTCGCCGGCTGGCCCGTCGCCGTCGCGAGCGCGCACGACTCGGTACGCGCCGCCGCGCGCGCCGTGACGCACACCCCCGGCGGCTTCGGCGCCATCCGCGAGATCGCGGCCTGGCTGCTGGGCCCCACCCTCACCACTTCCCCGGTCAACACCCCCCTCCCCAAGTAAGGAACGCACCATGAGCACCTCCCGTCTGCGCACCCTCGGCAACCGCACCGCGGGCCCGGGCCACCCCGTCTACGTCACGGGTGAGATCGGCATCAACCACAACGGCGACCTCGACAACGCCCTCGCACTGATCGACGTGGCCGCCGAAGCCGGCTGCGACGCCGTCAAGTTCCAGAAGCGCACCCCGGAGATCTGCACCCCGCGCGACCAGTGGGACATCGAGCGCGACACCCCCTGGGGCCGGATGACGTACATCGACTACCGCCACCGCGTCGAGTTCGGCGAGACCGAGTACCGCGCCATCTCCGAGCACTGCGCCGAGCGCGGCATCGACTGGTTCGCCTCCCCGTGGGACACCGAGGCCGTCGCCTTCCTGGAGAAGTTCGACGTCCCCGCCCACAAGGTCGCCTCCGCGTCCCTCACCGACGACGAGCTGCTGCGCTCGCTGCGCGCCACCGGCCGCACGGTGATCCTCTCCACCGGCATGTCGACCCCGCGCCAGATCCGCCACGCGGTCGAGGTCCTCGGCTCGGACAACATCCTGCTCTGCCACGCCACGTCGACGTACCCGGCGAAGGCCGAGGAGCTGAACCTCCGCGTCATCAACACCCTCCAGCAGGAGTACCCCAACGTCCCGATCGGCTACAGCGGCCACGAGACGGGCCTGCAGACCACGCTGGCCGCCGTCGCCCTCGGCGCCGCGTTCGTCGAGCGCCACATCACCCTGGACCGCGCCATGTGGGGCTCCGACCAGGCCGCGTCCGTCGAGCCGCAGGGCCTGACCCGCCTGGTCCGCGACATCCGCACCATCGAGGCCTCCCTCGGCGACGGCGTCAAGAAGGTGTACGAGTCCGAGCTCGGCCCGATGAAGAAGCTCCGCCGGGTCCCGGGCGTCGTCGCGGAGAGCGGTGAGACGGCCCCGGCCGCCGAGCCGCTCGCGGTCTGACGGGCCGACCGGTGAACCTCGCCTTCGTCGAGAGCCCGGTCCAGCTCCTGAACGTCCTGGAGTGGGCCACCACAGAGGGAGGCGGCGGCCGTGTCCTCTCGGACGTCACCGTCGTCGTCCTCCCTCCGGTCGACCCGATGTCGCGCGGTCAGCTGCGCCGGATGGCGGAGCTGGCCCGCGACGAGGGCATGACCGTGCGCTGGCAGGAGGCGCGCGGCGACTCGGGCACCCCCCTGAAGTCGCTGCGCGCCCTCACCAAGCTCGTACGGAACGCCGACCACATCGTCATCGGGGACCCGTTCTCCCGTTACGTGCAGCTGCTGCTCTCCCTGGTGCGCCCCCGCCGGCTCACCGTGGTCGACGACGGCACCGCCACCATGGAGTTCGTCGCCCAGCTGACCCGGGGCGAGCGCCTGGTGCGCTGGCACCGGCGCGGCGGCTCCGGCCCCCGCGACCTGGCCCTGGCCCCGGTCACGGCCACCGCCCGCCGGCGCTTCACCCCGACGGCGGCTCGCGAGGTCGAGCTGTTCACCGCCATGCCGGTGATCCCGCCGCCCGGCATCACCCTCATCCCCAACACCTTCTCCTGGACCCGCTCCCGCTTCGGCCCGCCCCTGCTCACCAAGGGCGCCGACATGGTCGGCACCTCCCTGGTCGAGACGGGCGTGGTCGACCGGGCCCGGTACCTGGAGGCGGTCGCGGCGCTGGCCCGCGCGCACGGCGCCACCCGCTACTTCGCCCACCGCCGCGAGTCCACCGAGAAGCTCCACGCCCTGGAAGCCGCCACCGGCCTGGAGATCGTCCGCCCCGACCTCCCCCTGGAACTCATCGCCCGCCGCGGCCCCATCGGCCGCACGGTCCTGAGCTTCCCCTCCACGGTGGTCCACACCCTCCCGCTGGCCCTGGTCGGCACCGAGGTCAAGGTGGCGGTCTGCGACATCGCCCCGGAATGGCTCCGCGAAACGGCATCCCCCCGAGCGGAGGGCTTCCTCGCGGGCGTCACCGAAACAGCCCGCGACGTCCAGCGCCTGGCCCCGTGGCGGGTGACGGCGGTGACATCGGAGGCATGAGGAGCGCGAGTGCGGCGCGGCGCCCGGCGGGCGAGTGTACCCATCCCCTTCGCACGCCACACGCCCCGCCGCCGCCTTTTGTTCCTCTATG
This sequence comes from Streptomyces sp. ITFR-16, assembly GCF_031844705.1. NCBI lineage: Bacteria > Bacillati > Actinomycetota > Actinomycetes > Kitasatosporales > Streptomycetaceae > Streptomyces > Streptomyces sp. ITFR-16. The sequence goes on along the minus strand of NZ_CP134609.1, from coordinate 3,065,284 downwards.
CGGCTGAAGTTTTGTTGATCTGTGGTCAGTTGACGGGGCAAGGGGCCTACCCTTCAACGGGTGAACCAGTTGATGTCCCGTGAGTCCGATGCCGACCTGCCCGGAGGCCGGGTGCTGCCCGGTACGTTGCCCGAAGAGCTGCGTGCCGAGCTGATCGCCTTCCGGCGCGATCTCCACATGCACCCCGAGCTGGGCAACCAGGAGTTCCGCACCACCGCGGCGATCAAGGCCCGGCTTGAGCTCGCCGGGCTCGCGCCGAGGGTGCTGGACTCCGGGACCGGGCTCATGTGCGACATCGGGACGCCGGGCGAGGGGACGCGGCCCATGCTGGCGCTGCGGGCCGACATCGACGCGCTGCCGATCCCGGACAGCAAGGCGGGCGTCCCGTACCGCTCCACCGTGCCCGACCGGGCGCACGCCTGCGGGCACGACATCCACACCACCGTCGTCCTCGGCGCCGGCCTCGTCCTCGCCGAGCTCGACCGGCGGGGGCTGCTGCCCAACCCGGTGCGGCTGATCTTCCAGCCCGCCGAGGAGGTGCTGCCCGGCGGCGCGCCCGACGCGATCGAGTCCGGAGTGCTGGAGGGCGTCGGGCGCATCGTCGGGGTGCACTGCGACCCGAAGGTCGACGTGGGGCGCATCGGACTGCGGGCCGGGGCGATCACCTCCGCCTGCGACCGGCTGGAGGTCACCATGGACGGGCCCGGCGGCCACACCGCCCGCCCGCACCTGACCACCGACCTGGTCACCGCCGCCGCCAAGGTGGTCACCGAGGTCCCCGCGCTGCTGGCCCGCCGGGTCGACGCGCGGGCGGGGCTCGCGGTGACCTGGGGGCGGCTGGAGACCGGCCACGCCTGCAACGTCATCCCGCAACACGCCGAGCTGTCCGGCACGGTTCGCTGCCTGGATCTGACCGCCTGGCGCGACGCGCCCGACCTGGTGCACGCGGCGATCGACGAGGTGGCCGGAATGCACCGGGCCAAGACCGTGATCGACTACATCCGGGGTGTCCCGCCCGTGGTGAACGACGCGGAGTCGATCGATCTGCTCGCCGGCGCGATGGCCGCGCGCCGCGGATCGTATGCGATCGAGGACACCGAACAGAGCCTGGGGGGCGAGGATTTCTCCTGGTATCTGGAGCATGTGCCGGGCGCGATGGCCCGCCTCGGCGTGCGTACCCCCGGCGACACGCGCGGGCTGGACCTGCACCGCGGCAACTTCGACGCGGACGAGGAGGCGATCACCGTTGGGGTCGAGCTGTTCACCGCCTGCGCGTTGCTCGACGGCAATCGTCCGTAACCGGACAGGCCACCCCCGGTTCGCGACGATCCGATAACGGCTTCCGTACAGGGCTTTATCTGACATCTACGCGCGTTACGATCGCCGCGAAACCAGCGCCGGAAGAGGCGCTTCGGTCAGGTTTGAAGGAGCCTTCCCTTGCGCCGGGTATCCAAGATCACCGCAGCTTGTGCCGTTACCGCGGCGCTGGCGCTCACCGCCACCGCGTGCGGCAGCTCGTCCGACGAGAGCAGCAGCTCCGACGACGGCAAGATGAAGATCGGCATGGCCTACGACGTCGGCGGCCGTGGCGACAACTCGTTCAACGACTCCGCCGCGCGCGGTCTGGACAAGGCCAAGGCCGAGTTCGGTGCCGAGACGAAGGAGCTCACCGCCAAGACCGGTGAGAGCGCGGCCGACCGCGACCAGCGCCTCCAGTCGCTCGCCGAGGGCGGCTACAACCCGGTCATCGCGATCGGCTTCGCGTACAAGGAGGCCGTCGACAAGATCGCCCCGAAGTACCCGAAGGTCAGCTTCGGCCTGGTCGACTCGGTGTCCGACGCCAAGAACGTCACCAACATCGTCTTCACCGAGGAGCAGGGCTCCTACCTCGCCGGTGTCGCGGCGGCCCTGAAGTCGAAGGACGGCAAGGTCGGCTTCATCGGCGGTGTGGACCTCCCGCTGATCAAGAAGTTCGCCGCCGGCTTCCGCCAGGGCGTCCTGGACACCAAGCCCAAGGCCTCGGTGCAGATCCAGTACCTGTCCACCGGTTCGGACCTGTCCGGCTTCGGCAGCCCCGACAAGGGCAAGGCCGCCGCCAAGGGCATGCTCGACAAGGGCATCGACGTCATCTTCGCCGCCGCCGGCGGTTCGGGTGCCGGTTCGATCGAGGCAGTCGCCGGCCAGAAGGGTGCCTGGTCCATCGGCGTCGACTCCGACCAGGCCCTGGACCCGGCCCTGGCGAAGTACAAGGACACGATCCTGACCTCGGTCGTCAAGAACGTTGACTCGGGCGTCTTCGACCTGGTCAAGTCCGTCAAGGACGGCAAGCCGCTGACCGGCACGCAGACCTACTCCCTGGCCAAGGGCGGCGTCAGCCTGACCCCCACGGGTGACCACCTCAAGGACATCCAGGCCCAGCTCGACGAGGCGAAGAAGAAGATCGTCGACGGCACCATCAAGGTCAAGACCACGACCTGATCCGGCCCGTCGATCGGGGCCCGGGTGAGCGGCTTCCGCCGCCCGCCCGGGCCCCGATTCACGTACCCCCGGCATGGGAGTACCCGGCCCCGGTCCGCCACCTGTGATCAGGTGGCCAACGATTCGGTGGCGCTACGCGCGTAGCGTCGGCCTCGGCGCGGTACCTTTTTCCGCCCCGCCCGCACAGCCCCGCCTACGCCATCGAGCCCCACCCGCCCCTCCCGTCTCCGTCCTCACCGCCTCCGCCCTCCGCTCCTGCCAAGGAGAGTGCGTCATCAACGCGTCCAGCAGTCCCCATGCCGTGGAGCTCCGCGGCATCACCAAGCGGTTCCCCGGGGTCGTGGCCAACCACGACATCGACATCACCGTGCGCCGCGGCACCGTCCACGCCCTCGTCGGTGAGAACGGCGCCGGCAAGTCCACTCTGATGAAGATCCTGTACGGCATGCAGAAGCCGGACGAGGGCACCATCGCGGTGGACGGCGAACAGGCCACGTTCTCCAACCCGGGCGACGCCATCGACCGCGGCATCGGCATGGTGCACCAGCACTTCATGCTCGCCGACTACCTCACCGTCCTGGAGAACGTCGTACTCGGCTCCGAGAAGCTGTACGGCATCGGCGACCGCGCCCGCGCGAAGATCAAGGAGATCTCCGACGCGTACGGCCTCGGCGTCCGCCCGGACGCCATGGTCGAGGACCTCGGGGTCGCCGACCGCCAGCGCGTGGAGATCCTCAAGGTCCTCTACCGCGGCGCCCGCACCCTGATCCTCGACGAGCCCACCGCCGTCCTCGTGCCCCAGGAGGTCGAGGCGCTCTTCGGCAACCTGCGCGAGCTCAAGGCCGAGGGCCTCACCGTCATCTTCATCTCGCACAAGCTGGGCGAGGTGCTGTCCGTCGCCGACGAGATCACCGTCATCCGGCGCGGCACCACCGTGGGCACCGCCGACCCGCGGAGCACCACCACCAAGCAGCTCGCCGAGCTGATGGTCGGCAGCGAGCTGCCCTCGCCGGAGACGCGCGAGTCGACGGTCACCGACACCCCGATGCTCACCGCCGACGGGCTGCGGCTGACCGCCACCGACCCGGACGGCGCGGTGCGTGCCGTGCTCGACGGCATCACCTTCACCATCCACAAGGGCGAGGTCCTCGGCATCGCGGGCGTCGAGGGCAACGGCCAGTCCGAGCTCGTCGACGCGATCATGGGCATGCGCACCCTCGACACCGGCACCCTCACCCTGGACGCCGCGGACATCTCCCGCACCCCGACGCGCGAGCGCCGCGAGAGCGGCATGGCCGTCATCCCCGAGGACCGCCACCGCCACGGCCTGCTCCTGGAAGCCCCGCTGTGGGAGAACCGCATCCTCGGCCATGTCACCGAACGCCCCAACAGCAAGGGCGCGTTCCTCGACCTCAAGGCGGCCCGCGCCGACACCGAGCGGATCGTGCGCGAGTACGACGTCCGCACGCCCGGCATCGAGGTCACCGCGGCCTCGCTCTCCGGCGGCAACCAGCAGAAGCTGATCGTCGGCCGCGAGATGAGCCACGCGCCCAAGCTCCTGATCGCCGCGCACCCCACCCGGGGCGTGGACGTCGGCGCGCAGGCCCAGATCTGGGACCAGATCCGCGAGGCGCGCCGCGAGGGCCTCGCCGTGCTGCTGATCTCCGCCGACCTGGACGAGCTGATCGGGCTCTCCGACACCCTGCGTGTCATGTACCGCGGCCGCCTGGTCGCGGACGCCGACCCGGCGACCATCACCCCGGAGGAGCTCGGCTCCGCCATGACGGGTGCGGCCAGCGGCCACCTCGAAGCGCCGGAGGAGCCGTCGCAGGAGCCGTCCGACGAGCCCCCGGCCCCGGGGAAGTCACTCGCCCCGGACGACCCGGCGGCCGACCGCACCGACACCGACCCCCGGAACGGGGGAGAGGACCGATGAAGAAGATCGACAAGGAGCGGCTGCTCCTGGGGATCGCGGCCCCCGTACTCGCGATCGTGGTCGCCTTCCTGGTGACGGCACTCGTGCTCGCCGCCACCGGCAAGGAGCCGTTCAACGCCTTCGGCATCATGTTCGACTACGGCCTGAAGTCGGACAGCCAGGTCTACATCCTGAACAAGGCGACGACCTACTACCTCGCGGGTCTCGCGGTGGCCGTCGGCTTCCGGATGAACCTCTTCAACATCGGCGTCGACGGCCAGTACCGCCTCGCGGCCTTCTTCGCCGCCGCGCTCGGCGGCGCCCTGACCCTGCCCGGCGCCCTCCAGATCCCGCTGATCATCCTCACCGCGATGATCGTCGGCGCGATGTGGGCGGGGATCGCCGGTGTCCTCAAGGTCACCCGGGGCGTCAGCGAGGTCGTCTCGACGATCATGCTGAACTCCATCGCCACCGCGATCATCGGCTATCTGCTCCAGCAGAACCGCCTCGGCCACCTCGACGAGGCCGGCACCAAGATCTCCACCAAGCCGCTCCCGGAGTCCTCGCACTTCTTCGAGTTCCCGACCACCCCGACGCCCGTCTGGGGCTTCATCGTGGTCGCGGTCGTCGCCGGCATCGCCTACTGGTTCACGCTCTCGCGCACCCGGTTCGGCTTCGACCTGCGCACGGTCGGCGCCTCCGGCTCCGCGGCCGAGGCCAGCGGTGTCAACGTCAAGAAGATGGTCGTCACCTCGATGCTCATCTCGGGTGCCGTGGCCGGCCTGATCGGCATGCCCACGCTGCTCAACGACAGCTACGAGTTCAGCGGCGACTTCCCGGTCGGCATCGGCTTCACCGGTATCGCCATCGCCCTTCTCGGCCGCAACCACCCCATCGGCATCGCGCTCGGCGCGCTGCTCTGGGGCTTCCTGGAGCGCGGCACCGGAAAGCTGGAGTTCGAGGGGTACGACAAGGAGATCGTCGGCGTGATCCAGGGCGTCATCGTCCTGTGCGTCGTCATCGCCTACGAAGTCGTCCGCCGCTACGGACTCAAGCGCCAGCAGAGCAAGGTCGGCGCGGAACTCGCCGCACAGGCCGCCCGTAACTCCGACCAGCAGGAGGTGTCGGCGTGACCGTCACGGCGACTTCCACCCCGCCCCCCGCGGCCCCCAAGGTCTCAGGCGGCAAGAGCGGCCGTACCCGTCTCTCCTTCCCCGTCATCCTGCTGATCATCGCCGGAGCGCTGCTCGCGCTGTCCGCCGTGCGCGCCATCACCGGCGCGGAGGACGTCACCTCGGCCGGGCAGATCAGCGCGGCCCTCGCGATGGCCGTGCCGATCGGCCTCGCCGGTCTCGGCGGCCTCTGGTCCGAACGCGCCGGCGTGGTCAACATCGGCCTCGAAGGCATGATGATCCTGGGCACCTTCTTCGGTGCCTGGGCCGGCTGGCAGACCAGCCCCTGGCTCGGCGTCCTCGCCGGTGTCATCGGCGGCATGCTCGGCGGACTGCTGCACGCGGTCGCGACCGTCACCTTCGGCGTCGACCACATCATCTCCGGTATCGCCATCAACATCCTGGCGCTCGGCTTCACCACCTACTTCGCCAAGCTCTGGTTCAACACCGGCGAGGCGGCGGCCAAGGGCGGCTCACCGAAGCAGTCCCCGCCGGCCGACGACATCACCTCGGTGACGATCCCCGGCCTCTCCTCCGGACTCCACTCCATCGAGAAGCACCACTGGTTCTTCGTCTCCGACCTCGCCGGTGTCATCGGCGGCCTCGTCACCAACGTCTCGCTGCTGACGATCGTCGCCGTGGTCCTCTTCGTCGCGACGTTCTTCATCCTGTGGAAGACGGCCTTCGGCCTGCGGCTGCGCTCCTGCGGCGAGAACCCGATGGCCGCCGAGTCGCTCGGCGTCAACGTCTACACGTACAAGTACGTCGCGGTGATCGTCTCCGGCGGCCTGGCCGGACTCGGCGGCGCCTTCCTGTCCCTGGTCACCTCGCACATCTACAACGAGGGCCAGACCGGCGGCCGCGGATACATCGGTCTCGCCGCGATGATCTTCGGCAACTGGCGGCCCGGCGGACTCGCCATGGGCGCGGGCCTGTTCGGCTTCGCCGACGCGCTCCAGCTGCGCAACGGCGGCGAGTCCGTCCACGCGCTGCTCCTGCTGCTCTTCGTGGTGCTGGCAGGCATCGCCGTCTGGAAGCTCTACCGCAAGAGCTTCGTGCAGGGCGTCGTCAGCGCGGTCATCGCCGCCGCCGTCCTGGTCTGGTACCTCGCCACGGACACGGTGCCCACGGAGTTCGTGAGCGCCACGCCGTACATCGTCACGCTGCTCGTCCTCTCGCTCTCCGCGCAGCGGCTGCGGATGCCGAAGGCGGACGGTATGCGCTACCGCAAGGGCCAGGGCAAGTGACGCCCACCTCCGGGGCGGGCGCCACCGCCGTGGCCGGGGCCGACTGGGACGCCCTGCGGGCCGCGGCCCGCGAGGCCATGTCCCGGGCGTACGCGCCCTACTCCGGCTACCCGGTCGGCGTCGCCGCCCGGGTCGACGACGGCCGCACGATCGTCGGCTGCAACGTCGAGAACGCCTCGTACGGGATCGGGCTGTGCGCCGAGTGCGGCCTGGTCTCCCAGCTGCACGCCACCGGCGGCGGCCGGCTGACCCACTTCACCTGCGTGGACGGGTCGGGCGAGATCCTGGTGCCGTGCGGCAGGTGCCGCCAGCTGCTGTACGAGTTCGGCGGGCCGGAACTCGTCCTGGAGACCCCGGACGGCTTCCGCACCCTGGACGAGATGCTGCCCCAGGCCTTCGGCCCGTCGCACCTCGGCTAGCAACCCGCCGGGTGGGCCCGCACACGGGCCCACCCGGCGGCTCTTTTTCTCTCTATGCGCGTAGAGTCAACGGGACTCATGCGTACCCATCGCGCACGCACGTACCGGCCGGAAGGACGCCAGACCATGGATGCCATCTCCGTCATCCGCACCAAGCGGGACCGAGGCGAGCTGACCCCCGAGCAGATCGACTGGGTCATCGACGCGTACACCCGCGGCGAGGTCGCCGACGAGCAGATGTCCGCACTGGCCATGGCGATCCTGCTGAACGGCATGAACCGTACGGAGATCGCCCGCTGGACCGCCGCCATGATCGCCTCCGGCGAGCGGATGAACTTCGACGCGCTCTCCCGCCCCACCACCGACAAGCACTCCACCGGCGGCGTCGGCGACAAGATCACCCTGCCGCTCGCCCCGCTGGTCGCCGCCTGCGGCGCCGCCGTACCGCAGCTCAGCGGCCGCGGCCTCGGCCACACCGGCGGCACCCTCGACAAGCTGGAGTCCATCCCCGGCTGGCGCGCCCACCTCAGCAACGCCGAGATGCTGAACGTCCTCGACACCACCGGCGCGGTCATCTGCGCGGCCGGCGACGGCCTGGCCCCCGCAGACAAGAAGCTGTACGCGCTCCGCGACGTCACCGGCACCGTCGAGGCCATCCCGCTGATCGCCAGCTCGATCATGTCCAAGAAGATCGCCGAGGGCACCGGCGCCCTGGTCCTGGACGTCAAGGTCGGCTCCGGCGCCTTCATGAAGACCATCGAGGACGCCCGCGAGCTGGCCTCCACCATGGTCGCGCTGGGCACCGACAGCGGCGTCCGCACGGTCGCCCTGCTCACCGACATGTCCACCCCCCTCGGCCTCACCGCCGGCAACGCCCTGGAGGTCCGCGAGTCCGTCGAGGTCCTGGCCGGCGGCGGCCCCCGGGACGTCATCGACCTCACCCTGGCCCTCGCCCGCGAGATGCTGGACGCGGCGGGCCTCAAGGACGCCGACCCGGAGAAGGCCCTCGCGGACGGCTCCGCGATGGACGTCTGGCGCCGGATGATCTCCGCCCAGGGCGGCGACCCGGACGCCACGCTCCCCGTCGCCCGCGAACAGCACGTCGTGACGGCCCCCGCCTCCGGCGTCCTGACCCGCCTCGACGCGTACGACGTCGGCGTGGCCGCCTGGCGCCTGGGCGCGGGCCGCGCCCGCAAGGAGGACCCGGTCCAGGCCGGCGCGGGCGTCGAACTGCACGCCAAGCCCGGCGACACCGTGACGGCGGGCCAGCCGCTGCTGACCCTGCACACGGACACCCCGGAGAAGTTCGACTACGCCCTGAAGGCCCTGCCGGACGCGTACGACATCGCGGCCCCGGGCACGGCGTTCACGGCGGTGCCGGTGGTGCGGGAACGGATCGCCTGACGCGCAGCCCCCGGCCGGGGCGACGGCACGGCCGGGCGGCGATGAGTTTTCGCCGCCCGGCCGGTCTCCCTGATGTGGATGCCATGACCCCGATCGTTCTGGTCGTCTCCGGACGCGTCACCCGGGCCGCCGTGCCCGGACTCTGCGCGGAGCTGGAGACGCTGTTGCACGCGCCCGGGGAAACCGCCCGTGCCCGGCCGGTGGACTGCGACGTCGGCGGGGTCGAACAACCGGATCTGGCCCTGGTCGAGGCGATAGCCCGACTGGGGCTCGTCGCACGCCGGGCCGGCGGCCCCAGACTCCGGCTGCGCCGCGTACCGCCGGAACTCCGGACCCTGCTGGACCTGGTGGGCCTGGCGGACGTCGTGGGCCTGGACGACGACGGGCCCCCGGCGGCGGAGCGGCCGGCCCCGGCCTCCGGCGGCTGATCCGGGGAACGGCGTCCCGTCAGTTGCTGAACACCACCGTGTCGCAGGTCTCCGCGTAGAGCAGGGCCTTCGCGCCGTCCTCGGCCGCAGCGTCCGGAGCCGTGCCGGCCGGCGGCAGTCCCGTGGCCGAAGGGGCGGGCGGGCGGGTCGGCTCCGCGGCCCGTATCGCCTTCTCGCAGTCGTTCGCGGGGTCCGGCTGCGGCCCCGGCTCCGCCTCCGGGGCCGGCGGAGCTACGGAACCGGGGGCCGGGCCCGGCGTGGCCGCCGGTTCGCCCAGCCACTGCGCGGCTCCCCATCCCGCGACGGCGAAGGCGACCCAGCCCGCCACCAGCCCCCGCACCGCACCACGTCTCACGCGGCACCGGCCTCCAGGTGGTCCGGCAGACCGAACAGCGGGAACCAGCGCGGGGTGTCCAGGAAGCAGTGCATACCCGTGATCGCGCCGTCCCGGATGTCGATGACCTGCACCGCCCACGGCACGAACCCGGGGCCGTCCGGATTCGGCTTGTAGTGGGCGAAGGCCGGGGTGCCGTTCGCGGACGTCGCGATCAGGCGGGAGCCGGCGCAGCTCGCGCCGAAGGACGTCATGAAGCCGGTGATGTCGTCGTGCCCCTGGAGCCAGAGGTCGAACGGCGGCATCGTCATCACAGCGTCCTCATGGAGGAGCGCGGTCAGCGCCGCCATGTCGTACCCCTCGAACGCCGCCACGTACCGCTCCAGGAGCTTGCGCTGCTCCTCGTCGAGCGGGTCGGCCGCGTCGGCGGGGGAGTTCTGCTGCTCGGTCAGTGTGGCCCGCGCGCGCTGGAGGGCGCTGTTGACCGAGGCGACCGTGGTGCCGAGCAGTTCGGCGACCTCGGCCGCCTTCCACGCGAGCACCTCGCGCAGGATGAGCACCGCCCGCTGCTTGGGCGGCAGATGCTGGAGCGCGGCGACGAACGCGAGCCGTACCGACTCGCGCGCCACGGCGGCCTCGGCCGGGTCCGCGACCGAGGGCAGGATGCGCCCGTCGGGCATCGGCTCCAGCCAGGTGTTCTCCGGAAGCGGGTTGAGCGCGGCCTGTGCGAGGGGCGTCGGGCCGGAGAGGTCGACGGGCCGGGCCCGCTTGTTGCCCGCGTTCAGCATGTCGAGGCAGACGTTCGTCGCGATGCGGTACAGCCACGACCGCAGCGACGAACGTCCCTCGAACTTGTCGAAGTTGCGCCAGGCGCGCACCAGCGTGTCCTGGACCGCGTCCTCGGCCTCGAAGGCCGAGCCGAGCATCCGGTAGCAGTAACCGGTCAGCTCGACCCGGTGCCCCTCCAGGCGGCTGTCGATATCGGCCGTCGCCGCCGTCAGATCACTCATCGCGTCGTTCACCCCTGCCGCGCGTCATCGCGCTGTGACACCGCTCACTTCCGTCAACACTTCGGAAGCTACCGCAGGGGACTGACAACGGGGGCGGGAAGAGCGGAAAGCGGTCAGGTCCCCAGCTTGCGCCCGTACACGTACACGTCGTCGCCGTTCTTCAACAGGTTCCAGTATGACTTCGCGTCGGCGGTGCGCATGTTGACGCAGCCGTGCGACCCCGGCGGGTTCCACATCTTCACGCCGACCGCGTGGAAGGCCTGGCCGCCGTCGAAGAACTGCGAGTACGGCATGGACACGTGGTAGATCGACGAGACGTGGTTCTTGTGGCGCCAGTAGATCTTCTTCGCGCCGGTCCGGGTCTCGTACTTGTCCCGTCCGGTCCGCACCGGCACCGGCCCGAACTTCAGCTTCTTGCCGTCCTGGATCCAGCTGATCTGCCGCGTCAGGTCGACGCACGCGATGCGCCCCTTGTTGGTGGGGCACTTCCCGGCCTTGTTCGGGTTCTTCCCGGCCGCCTTCTGGGCGGTCAGCGTCTGCATGGTGCGCCACGTGACGGGCCCGGCGTAGCCGATGGTGGGGGTGACCCCGTAGGTGCTCTGGAACGACCGGATCGCCTTGCAGTCGGCGGCCGACTGCTTGCCGTCGACCTTGAGGTGCAGGTACTTCTCGGCCTGCTTCTGGTACGGCCCCTTGGAGGCCGTGCAGGACGCCGCCTGGGCGGTTGTGCCCGTGCCCAGGACGAAGGCCGGTATCGCGGTCAGGCCGGCGACGGACAGCGCGAGGCCGCGCCGTGCTCGTGCGCCCGATATGTTCCACATGTTCCCTGTGACTCCCATGTACGCCAACTCCCCTTCACGCGCGCAGTGCGGTGATTCCGCCTGCTAGACGCGTGCCGGGGAGTGGTTGGTTGTGCGCCGAATGTCTCAGTTCTGTACGGAGACCACCCGCGCGGGCCGCAGCCGCTCGGCGCGGGCGGCCCTCGTCCCGTACAGCGTGATGGAGACGACACCGAGCACGGCGAGCAGCCCCAGCGAGACCGTGCCCGCCCAGCCGCCGGCGTGGAAGGCGACCGCGCCGAGCGTGCCGCCCGCGCTGGAGCCGAGATAGTACGCCGACTGGTAGAGCGCGGACGCCTGGGCGCGGCCCTTGGTCGCCGTACGGCTGACGGAGGACGAGGCGACCGCGTGCCCGGCGAAGAAGCCGGCCGTGATCAGGACCAGGCCGACGAGTACGGCGGCCAGCTGGTCGGCGAGCGAGAGCAGCAGGCCGGCGGCCGTCGTGGAGACGGCGAGGTACAGCGCACCGCGGCGCCCCAGCCGGGCGACGAGCCTGCCCGCCGCGGCGGAGGAGACCGTACCGACGAGGTAGACGAGGAAGATCGAACCGACGATCCCCTGCGGAAGGTTGAAGGGGGCGTCCACGAGCCGGTAGCCGATCACTGTGTACACGGCGCCGAACACCGTCATGAACAGCGCGCCGATCGCGTACAGCCGGCGCAGCAGCGGGTCGGCGAGGTGTCCGCCGACGGTCTTCGCCAGGGCCTTCGGGTTCAGCGAACCGGGGGTGAAGTGCCGCGCCCGGGGGATCATGAAGTGGAAGACGACGGCGCAGGCCGCGGCCAGCAGCCCGACCGCGCCGAGCGCCGCGCGCCAGCCCCACAGCTGGGCGATCCAGCCGGTGAGGATCCGGCCGCTCATCCCGCCGATGCTGTTGCCGGCGACGAAGAGCCCGATCGCGGCGACCAGCGCCTTCGGCCGTACCTCCTCCGCGAGATACGCCATCGCGGAGGCGGGCAGCCCGGCGAGCGCGGCGCCCTGCACGGCGCGCAGGGCGATCAGCCAGCCGAGCGAGGGTGCGAACGGTACGAAGAGGCCCACGGTCACCGCGACCACCAGCGAGGCGGTCATCATCTGCCGCCGCCCGAACCGCTCGGACAGCGCGCTCATCGGCAGCACGCACAGCGCCAGCGCACCCGTCGCGGCGGACACCGTCCAGCTCGCCTGCCCGGCCGTGGCGCCGAAGGAGGCGGAGACGGCGGGCAGCAGCGCCTGGGTGGAGTAGAGGAGCGCGAACGTCGCGACGCCGGCGGCGAAGAGCGCGAAGCTCATCCGGCGGTAGCCGGGGCGACCGGGCTCGAGCCGGTCGGGGGCGGTGGCGGTGGCGACGGAGGACGACGGGGCAGAGGCGGCCACGGTGAGGGTGGACGCCCCGGTACTGGCGGGAGGCATGCCATGAACGTAGGCGGCCTCCTCTTCATGCGTCCAATGCACAAACCCCCGATAATCAATCCCATGGCGCATCAACGCAGCTCACAGCCTCGGCTGTCACCAAGCAGTTACGAAGAAGACATTCGGGCTGTCCTGGCGCCGCGCCTGGCGTACTTCGAGGCGGTGGCCCGCCACGAGCACGTCACACGCGCGGCGCAGGAGCTCGGCGTCCCCCAGTCCACGCTTTCGCGTGCGATGGTCCGGCTGGAACAGGACCTGGGCGTGGCCCTGTTCGCCCGCAGGGGCCGCACGGTCTCCCTCACCCCCGCCGGCCGCACGTTCCTCGGCTCGGCGGAGCGGGCGCTCGCGGAGGTGGAGAAGGCGGCCGACTCGGTACGGGCGGACGCGGACCCCACCGCGGGCCGGGTGGCCTTCGGCTTCCTCCACACGATGGGCTCGGAAACGGTCCCGTCCCTGATCCGCGCCTTCCGCGCGGACCACCCGAGGGTCCGCTTCCAGCTGGTCCAGAACTACGGCGAGGCCATGATCGAACGCCTCCGCGCCGGCGGCCTCGACCTCTGCCTCACCTCACCGGTCCCGGACGCCCCCGACCTGGTCACCCGCCGCCTGGACGAACAACGCCTGCGCCTGGTCGTCCCCGACGACCACCGCCTGGCCACCCGCCGCCGCATCCGTCTGGCCGAGGCCGCCGACGAAACCTTCGTCACCCTCGAACCCGGCTACGGCCTGCGCCGCATCACGGACGACCTCTGCGCGGAGGCGGGCTTCGTCCCCCGCGTTGCGTTCGAGGGCGAGGAGGCGGAAACGCTGCGCGGCCTGGTGGCAGCGGGCCTGGGCGTGGCCCTGCTCCCACCCCCGGCGGTGGCCCGCCCCGGCGTGGTCGAACTGACGGTAACGGCCCCCCGGGCCGCCCGCGAGATCGGCGTCGCCTGGCTGGACGGCCACCCGGACACACCCCCGGTGGCGGCGTTCAAGACGTTCCTGCTGTCACGGCGGGGGTGTTTGTTGCCGGAGTGAGGGGGTGGGGGTGAGGGGGTGGGGGTGGGTGTTTGCGTTCTGGGGTGCGGGTGGGGTGTCCCCGCATGGGCGGGGAGCGGGAGGACAGCTCCTTCAGCCCCTGCTTCTCCGGGGGCCATCCCCGCGCGCGGGGAGCAGGTCGCCATTGTCTACGTCAAGGACCCCGAGACGGGACCATCCCCGCACGCGCGGGGAGCAGGCAGCTCCTGCACCACCTGGAGGTACGGCGGCGGGACCATCCCCGCACGCGCGGGGAGCAGTTGCAGCGGGCGTACGCCTGGACCGTGGACCGGGGACCATCCCCGCACGCGCGGGGAGCAGTCGGCCGGGTGCGGGCAGCGGCAGGGCGCCGTGGGACCATCCCCGCACGCGCGGGGAGCAGCGGGCCAGCGGCGGGAGCCTCGACAGCGGTTAGGGACCATCCCCGCACGCGCGGGGAGCAGCTCCCCACTGCTCCCGGCCGGGCCCGACGCGTGGGACCATCCCCGCACGCGCGGGGAGCAGGCGGGATCGTGCCCGGTTCCGCCGTACCCACGGGGACCATCCCCGCACGCGCGGGGAGCAGACTGCTTGACCTGCGAGTTCATTGGGTCGGCGTGTGAATTTCTGCCAACTTCGCTGAATCCGTCATAGGCGCCAAAAGCCTCAGATGGTGTTGTTGGCTCTGACGCGCTGATCGCATCGAGGATCTGCCGTTGCCCCACAGTCGACCTAGCAGACCTCGCTGCTTGACGCGTACGCGGTGAAGTCGGCCCAGGCGCTGCCGGAGACGGCCAGAGGAAGAAGCGCGATGTCCTTGGAGTCGCGGATGTGGATGGTCTCCGCATCCGCTGCGACCTCAATGCAGTTGTCGCCGTCGCCGCCGCTGTAGCTGCTCTTGAACCAGTTCAGCTCTGTGGTCGTGCTCATAGCGCTCCTCGCATCCGTTCCAACAAGCTTGCCGTAGCCCGGCAATCCAGGGCCTGGGAACGCAGCTTGCCACAGCGCTGAAGCAGGATGCTTACTTCGCTGGAAGCGGTGATCAAGGCACTCGAACGATGCCCCTCGGTATAGCCGAACCACTGATTGTCCGGGCTCTCCGCCAAGTACATCTGCCCGTCGACGCCGGAGTGATCCTCCTGTACGACCGGCATGACCTGGATCTCGATGTTGTGTGGCGCCCGGCGTTCAGCAAGTGGTCGATGACTTGGCGGGTTACGTCCGGCCCGCCCACCTGCCGCTGCAGAATGCTCTCCTCAATGATTAAGCTGAAGGCGGTGTTTGGGTGTTCGGTCAGGAGCCGCTGACGCTCGACTCTGGCTGACACCTGGCGCGCGATCTGCGCTTCGGTAAGAGGCGGGAGTTGGCGTTCAAACACTGCCTGGATGTACGCCTCCGGCTGTAAGAGCCCCGGAATGCCCCGGCACTCGTACGCGTACAGCGTGATCGCTTCCTCCTCGATCCCCGCCCACTGCAGGAACCAGGACGCCAGGCCCGCCTTCCTGCGTAGGCTCCGGGCCGCTGCCGCGAGCACTTTGCCGGCGACCGGCCCGAGGGCCTCCGTCGCCCGCTCCGGCAGGTTCTCTGGCGGGAATCGCTTGCCCTGCTCGATCTTGGCGACGTTGGCCGACGAGTACCGCACCCGGGGCGCGAACTCCTCCTGTGTGAGGCCGGCCGCCTCGCGCAGGGCCTTCATGACCGCCCCGTAGGTCTTCAGGCTGTCGGACAGCTCGAGCTCACCATTGGTCGTGGTGCTGTCGTGGTCCGCCGTCATCGCCGCCCCGTCTTTCGCGCATCGATCAACCCAGTCAGGATCACGGAGGGTTACTCACCCTGTCCAGAGGGTCAACCCATACAGGAGAATCCGTATGGGTGTTGTTCCTGCTGGTGGAGCCGGTCGAGGCGGAACGCTGGGCGCATGACAGCTCTGCAAGCCCAACCACCCGTGACCGTAAGTGTGTTCGTCCAGTGATGCTCCGCCACCCGCCGCGGGGCGATGCTGGCGCGGCGCCTGGCCGTATGGAAGCTCGATGAGTGGGAAATCCCGTACGGCAGTCCGCTCTCCGACACTGTGGCGCTGATCGTCGCGCAGCTTGCGGCGAACGCGGTTCTCCATGGGCGTGTACCGGGGCGCGATTTCGAGCTGCGGCTCGTGTATCCGTACGAGTCCGGGCTCGTACGGATCGAGGTGTCGGACACGCATGAGGACTGGCCCGATGCTTCACCGGTGCCGCAGCCCGACCCGGACGCCGACGGAGGCCGGGGCCTGCTCATCGTGGAAGCGGTGGCCGCTCGTTGGGGTGTGAGCGACCGGATCGGTCCGGGCAAGACGGTGTGGGCGGAGGCGGGCCGGCCTTGAGGGGCGGCAATGGCGAAGGTGGCACCCGTATCCTCGGACGGCTCTTCCGCGAAATCGGGATATCCCCGCAGGCGTGGGGAGCAGTGGTTGATCGCGCGCTTGGCTCCGAGCCCCGCAGGACCATCCCCGCACGCGCGGGGAGCAGCCCCGCGACCAGCGCCGCCACGCTGCTCTGTCGGGACCATCCCCGCACGCGCGGGGAGCAGGCCATTGTCCGAGATGCGAAGTTCATCGAAGCGGGACCATCCCCGCACGCGCGGGGAGCAGCCGATGGTCCCGCTCCGGCAGGTGCTGGATGAGGGACCATCCCCGCACGCGCGGGGAGCAGACTGTGCGACCTGCGGTCTTAGGGAGCCGGGGTGCTGTCTTCAGTCAATTTCATTGATTGTGGCATAGCGGTCAAAGCCCTCAATCCGGCAATCGGTTTGCAGTATCGCGCAGAAAGTGAGGGGCGAAGTCGGGGATGGAGATGGTTCGAGGCGGCGGACACCGTGCTGCAGGACGGCCGCGTCCGGAAGCCTAGTCTCACTGCCCGGTCCAGCCCTAGGCGTCCGCCGCTGAAACGCTGCGGTCGTGGCCTCTTGGCGCCCAGTCGCTCGCTTGTGCGCTGAGCGACGCGGGACTTGCGTGTCTCGGACATCTGGCAAGAAGTGCGTCCTTGACTGCCCCATCGGGCCACGCAAAGGTCGTGGAATTCTGTGCAATCCACTCGGAGGGTATCCGCCATGGCACTGCGCCTCCTCGATGGCGACCTGACCAGGCCGGTCGACCGGGCGACCGGCATCTGGCAGGACGACACCACTGGTGACCCGATCATTCAGTCGTACAGTGTCGACGGCGGCGCCATTGATCCGGCTCAGGCCGTGGGTTCGAGCCCCGGGCACTCCACCGCCCCTCAGAGCGAGGCGGTCATCCGGCTCCCCGCGTACATGCTGTCCGGAGAGGCCAGTGCACCCACCCGCACGTGAGGCTCGCGCACGTGCCCAACGCGGCGCTGTGCAAATGGAGATGCGCGACGGCTACGTCCTCGACGACCCGAGATACCTCGCCTGGTGGAACAGGCAGGGGGTCTATCTCGCCGACCGGGCATCGTGGTGGGGGTCGAGGCATGACCATGTCGGGGAAGTGGCCGTCCCAGGTGTCATGGCTCGCCGGGACCTGATCGTCTCGGAGCCCGTTACCGACTATGTGCGCTACGAGCACGACCTGACGCCCACCAACCTCGCCGCCGGCGAAGAAGCACGCTGGTTGCCGCGCCGGTGGACGACTGCTCTTGCCCTGCCCGTCGTGGATTTCCGGGTGTTCGACGACGAACTCGTACCGTTCCGTCATTTCGTCGGAGGCGGCGGCGAACTCGCTGTGAAAGGACGGGAGTACGTCACCGGTCCGAGCCGGGCCAAGCCGTCCTGTGCAAGAGAAGCGTCGGAGGCTGTTCGGCGGCGGGCCGTCCCGCATGCGGAGTGTGACCCCGTCTGATGGACGCCTCTCCGTCATCGAGCGTTCAGGCCGCCCGACAGGATCTCGCAGACCGGCTGGGCGAGATCCGTCGAGACGCCGGCCTGTCCGGTAAGGGCTTGGCCGCGCGCCTCGGGTGGTACCCCTCGAAGGTCAGCCGGATCGAGAACGCCCGCACCGCGCCGTCGGCGGAGGATGTCCAGGTCTGGTGCGACGCGTGCGACGCAACGGATCAGGCCGCCGACTTGGTGCGCTCGCTGCGCACGGTCGAGGGCATGTTCGTCGAGTGGCGCCGCATGGAGCGAGACGGACTGCGGCAGGCGCAGGTCGCCGTCCGCCCGCTGTTCGAACGTACATCGCGATTCCGGTCCTACTCGCCATCGGTGGTGCCCGGCCTGATACAGAGCCGCGCCTACACCGAGGCCGTCCTGCGGGCGGTGCAGCGGCGTCGTGTCGCGATCGACGATGTCGCAGCCGCGGTGGACGCCCGGGTGGAGCGGCAACGCGTGCTGCACGATCCGGGCAAGGTATTCGCGTTCCTGCTCGAGGAGTCCGTGCTGCGCGCGGGAATCGGTGGCCGCGAGGTCATGGTGGGGCAGCTTGGCCACCTGATCACCGCAGGGGCGCAGCCGAATATCAGTCTCGGTGTCATCCCGGCGCGGCCGGACCGCACCCACATGCCCGTCGAAGAGTTCTGGATCTTCGATTCCTCCCGGGTGACGGTTGAGCTGGTTTCGGGGTACCTCACGGTTTCGCAGGCGCACGAGGTGAGCCAGTACGCCTCGGCGTTCGCCGAGTTGTCCGATCACGCTGTGTACGGAGGCGAGGCGCGAGCGCTCATGATGGACGCTCTGCGACGGCTCGGGTGAATTCATAGAATTTCGTGGAATCCACTACCTTCCGAGAGGCTCGAATTCCTATCGTCGCTGCATGTACACGCGCGAACGCAGTCTTCTCTCGGCTTCCGCACGGTGGCCGGCCCGTTGCTCGGCATCGGGGTCCAGCGGTCGCGCCGCACGGACGGCCGGAGACTCCGTGGTCACCCCGATCGGGGCGGCCCACTGCCTCGCGGATGAGGCACCGCCGCCGCTGAGCGTGGACGCGTTGGACGGGGGCGGTGCGGATCGGGCCGCCTCCGTGCGCGCGTACCGGATAGCGGAGCCGGCATGGCGTCAGATTGCAGCGGTCGGCATCGAGGCTCGCAGGTGCGTAAGGAAGTTGGGGCACCGACCCGCCGGGTCGCGGATGGGCTGCCGGCCGGGGCGGCGCCCGGAAGCGGTCGATGTGTGGTCGGAGGAGGAGGCGGCTGCGGCCGGCTGGTCCGACCGGGTCACGCAGCCGTACGCGCTGGGTGTGGCCGTGGGGTGGGACGGCTCACCGCACTCGCCGCCCCAGACGTTCTGTTGACCGCTGCCGACGCGTACGGTCTCCCCGACTTCGCTGGGCTCACCACGCTCCAGCGGCGGGGTGTCCGGTGCGTGTGGTGCGAAGGCCCTTTGTTCAACGGGACCGCGCACGACCTGGGGGTCCGCGTGGTCGACCTCGACGGCTGCCCGGTCCGCTGGTTCCCGCGCGCGTGCCCGTCCTGTCTGGAAGGACAGTCCCGTGATCACACCGACCAAGCGGTCGGCGGCTGATGCCGCATACCGCGAATACGTCAGGCATACGTACGGCTGCGAACGCTGCCGCGCCGCCCGGGCCTGCTCTGAGGCATCCCGGTTGCGTGCTGCGTGGCGGGTGAAGCGATCGTGCGGCCGTTGAGGTAGCCGCCGCTCCGTCGGCAGGACGCGGCCTACCGTGCCGACGGAGCGATCCGCCCTGGAGTAGTGGTGTGGGTGCCCGAGGAGGGCGGGGGCTCTCTGCGTCGAGCCTGGCGTGGCTGGATGGCTGGGCTGGCTGGGGCGTTCCCGCATGTGCGGTGGGTGGCTGGCGATCGCGTCGGCGGCGCCGGTTGTGAGGGGGCATCGCTGCGGGCAGTGAGCGGAATTCTTCACTTACGGCATCACGCGTCGGACTCCGGGCCGCCGTTCTGCGACACCTTCCGAGAACCCGGCAATTCGGCTCAACACAAGGCCGGGAGTAAGTGTCACGCTTGGCGGCCGTGCAGACGACCACGGGGGTCGCGGCGCAGAGTTGGTCACACGTCTCGCCGTTGAAGCGGTGACGGGCATAGGGCGAGTGCGACTCGCAGGAGGGGTAGGGGCGCTACGGTGCTGCCGTGGGGCGCGATCATCTGTGTTCCGATTCGGGAGATCACGTCTGCTATGTCGTACTCGGTGAAGTTGGCAGGAATCGGCATGGCCGCGCCATAGAACCGCAGGTCGCGCAGTCTGCTCCCCGCGCGTGCGGGGATGGTCCCGTATTGCACGTGCAAGACATTAGACGGCACTGCTGCTCCCCGCGCGTGCGGGGATGGTCCCAGGTTCCGGTCCCGGTCGTGGAAGTCGGCCATCTGCTCCCCGCGCGTGCGGGGATGGTCCCTGGGCCGCCGACGACGACCTTCAGGGGTACCTCTGCTCCCCGCGCGTGCGGG
Source organism: Streptomyces sp. ITFR-16 (assembly GCF_031844705.1). Classification (NCBI taxonomy): domain Bacteria; kingdom Bacillati; phylum Actinomycetota; class Actinomycetes; order Kitasatosporales; family Streptomycetaceae; genus Streptomyces; species Streptomyces sp. ITFR-16. Next base: position 3,045,303 of record NZ_CP134609.1, on the reverse strand, counting down.
GATGGTCCCCGGGCCACCTGTCGGCTGCTGCCCGCGTCCCCCTGCTCCCCGCGCGTGCGGGGATGGTCCTGCGGTGCGCTCCGGGGCGGGAGGGGCCGATGCCTGCTCCCCGCGCGTGCGGGGATGGTCCCTGACATTGTTTCAGGTCATCAAATCGGACCTGCTGCTCCCCGCGCGTGCGGGGATGGTCCTATGGTCGTCTACGACCACGACCGCTCGTCGTCCTGCTCCCCGCCCGTGCGGGGATGGTCCCGGCGACACCGTGACCGCCCTCGGCGGACGTTCCTGCTCCCCGCGCACGCGGGGACGACCCCACCAGCAACACCACGCCGACCCGTCACCCACCCACCCGGCCGGCCGAGAATCGGCCGGGCCGGGTAGGGCCGGGAGGCGGGCAGCGGCTTCGGGAGGCGGGGGTTGCGAGCTCCGCCTCACGGGCTGCTGAACCGTACCTCCTTGGGGTCGTCCTCATCCCGCGTGTAGTTCCCCGCGAAGCCCCAGTTCTTCCAGCCGCCGTCTCCGTTGTTGATGATCGTGCCGTCCTTGACCGCGAAGATGTCGACCCCGTCCACCACCGCCAGGTGTTCCAGGCCCGAGACGCCGGAGAAGGAGATCTCGTTGAAGTTCTTCACCGCGATGATGTTCGTGTCCGGGAAGCTGCGGCTGTACTCGTCGATCAGGGACTGGGTGCGCTCGGAGTCGTCGCCCGGGACCTTGCCGGTGTAGTCCGTGCCGGGGTACGGGCCCTTGTCCGTGTCCGTGTACTTCGGGGTGCCGTCGTTGAAGTCCACCGACTCCGTGCCGGTGGAGGTGGAGTCCGCGTCCAGGTCCGCCGGTTCGGGCTGGTTGAACGTGGCTTCCTTGCCGTCCCGGGTGACGTCGCCGTAGTAGGCCCAGTTGGTGTAGCCGCCGTCGCCGTCGTTGCTGAACTTGCCCTTGTCGAAGACGTAGACGTCGAAGACCGCGCGGCCCGAGTCGATGTCGTTGCCGGATTCGTCTTCGTGGTACTCGGGGTCGTTCAGGCGGAACCGGCTGTGGTTGATGAGGTTGTCCGGCTCCTCGGCCCAGTGCGAGGACTGTTCCGAGTGCATGGCGACCACGTTGTAGTCGGGGTAGCAGCGGCGCATGTCGTTGACGAGCATGCGGACCGCCTGGGCCGAACCCTCGTTGTCCAGAGGGGAGTACGTGTTGTAGTAGCGGCTGCGGTCCGGGGGCTCCTGGCCCTCGATCTGGCAGCCCTCGTCGCCCGGCTTCCAGTCCTTCTTGCGCTTCGGGCGCGGCGGTTCCTCGAAGGTGACCGTGCGGCGGTCCTCGCTGACGTCGAACACGCCCTTGAACGCGCGGTTCTTCCAGCCCAGGTCGGCGTCGTCCGCCCAGGTGAACTTGCCCTTCTTGAAGGCGTACACGCGGTACGTCGTGCCGCTGATCTCGACCGTCTGGATCATCGCCGCGCCGTCCATCTGCTGCAGATTCCCCTCGTGGGGCTGCGCGATGACGATGTTGTAGTCGGGGAGGCAGTAGGAGAGGTCGTCGAGCGCCAGCTTGACCCGCTTCTCCTTGTTCTTCTCGTTGTTGATCTTGTCGATGACAAAGTTGACCAGGTACGAGTACCCCCAGGCGGCCGCCGTGCCGACGGGTCCGCTGCCGGGAACGGAGACTTTGGAGTTCGAGGAGCGTTCCCTCGGCTCGAAGCACAGGCTGGGCAGCGCGTTGCCCTTGTCCTCGTCCTTGTCGTCGCCGGGGGGTGCGGTCGCGCCCGGGTTGCCGCCGGGGATTCCGCCCGGCTCGCCCGGGTCCGCTCCCGGTGCGTCCGCCGGCTCCACGGACCCGTCCGGGGACGGCCGGCCGCCGTCCCCGACATCGTTGTCAGCCTGGCTGTCCTCGCACCCGCCCCCGCCGTCGCCCCATTGCAGGACGCGGCAGACCTGCTGCTCCGCCGTGTCGGCGATGTCGCCGCCGAGGTTGGTGGCGAGGAGTGCGACGACCAGGGCGGTGACGAGTACCACCATCGCCACGTACTCCGTCGCCGCCTCGCCCGTGCTCGTACGTACGCCTCGGAGCAGCCGTACGCCTCGGCGTATCCGTTCGCTGCTATGCACGTGTCACCTCGTCGTGGCTCGGTCGGGTCGCCGGGAGCCTGGCAGCCGCCGGAATGTCCTCCCACGACGGTAGCGACGGCACGGGGGCCCAGGGACAGGGCCCGAAGGCCCACGGCGGGACCCAATTCGGCCCGAAACCCCTCAGCCCCGCAGCGACTTGCCGAAACCTGCCGCCAGCGGCATCCGCAGCCCCAGTGGCGGCGGCGCCGCGAGTGCGTCGGCGACCGGGCGGGCGTAGGCGTGGCCGAACAGTGCGCCGCGTACGAAGTCCGAGGCGAGAGCGGCCACTTCGGCGTGGTGCTGGCGCAGTGCGTGGCCGTCCGAGTGGACCTCGAAGCGGCAGGTGTCCCGGTTGGCCTTCTTCGCGCGCTGGGCCAGCCGGAACGACAGCTCCGGGTCGCAGCGCGCGTCATTCGTGCCGTGCACCAGCAGCACCGGGCGGCCGGAGAGGTGTTTCACCGGCTCGGGGACGTCGGCCGCGTCGCCGTCCCCTTCCGTGTTCCCGTCCGGCGGCAGCCAGGGGGCCAGTGCCAGGACCGCCGCCACCGCCGGGTGGCCGCCGGCGCGCAGGGCGGCCCGGGCGCCCATGCCGTGGCCGGCCAGGCAGACGGGGACGTCGCCGTAGCGGCGCACCACCTCCTCCACCGCCCATTCGGCGTCCGCCGCCGGATGCGCGTCCGCCGTGTTCCAGCCGCGGCAGCGGTAGTGGACCAGATGCGCGGCCAGGCCGTCGTCCCGGCCCGCGCGGGCCAGGGTGCGCGCCAGCGGGAGCTGGAGGGCGTACGCCAGGGAGGAGGGGCGGCGGTACGAGTAGGGCTCGCCGTCCGGGAGCAGCAGGACCACGCCGCTGACCGCTGTCGATGATCCGGCCGTCCTGACGGCCCGTCCCAGCCTCGCAGCAGGCAGGGGGAGTGCGCGCTGTGCCATGACGTAACAGTGTCAGAAGGGCAGGTGTACGCCACCCGTATTCGCGGTCTCTGTTACGCATCGGCGAGCAGCGCTCTACGCGCGTAGGCGTTAGAGTGCGTGAATGATGAGCCCGACCCTCAATGTGCCCGGCCAGGACCAGATCCGGCGTGCCCCCAAGGTCCTTCTCCACGACCACCTCGACGGCGGACTGCGCCCCGGGACGATCGTCGACCTCGCCCTGGCGAGCGGATACGACGGACTTCCCGAGACCGACGCCGACAAGCTCGGCATCTGGTTCCGCGAGGCCGCCGACTCCGGTTCGCTGGAGCGGTACCTGGAGACGTTCGCGCACACCTGCGCCGTCATGCAGACCCGTGACGCGCTGGTCCGGGTCGCCGCCGAGTGCGCCGAGGACCTGGCCGCCGACGGCGTCGTCTACGCCGAGGTGCGGTACGCCCCCGAGCAGCACCTGGAAGCCGGACTGACCCTCGAAGAGGTCGTCGAGGCCGTCAACGAGGGCTTCCGTGAGGGCGAGCGGCGGGCCCGGCAGGACGGCAACCGGATCCGGGTCGGTGCCCTGCTCACCGCGATGCGGCACGCCGCCCGCTCGCTGGAGATCGCCGAACTCGCCAACCGCTACCGGGGCCAGGGCGTCGTCGGCTTCGACATCGCGGGCGCCGAGGCGGGCTTCCCTCCCACCCGGCACCTGGACGCCTTCGAGTACCTCAAGCGCGAGAACAACCACTTCACCATCCACGCGGGCGAGGCCTTCGGCCTGCCGTCGATCTGGCAGGCCATCCAGTGGTGCGGCGCCGACCGGCTCGGCCACGGGGTCCGGATCATCGACGACATCGAGGTCGCCGAGGACGGCAGCGTGAAGCTCGGCCGGCTCGCCTCGTACGTACGGGACAAGCGCATCCCGCTGGAGCTCTGCCCGACGTCGAACCTGCAGACCGGCGCCGCCGCCTCGTACGCCGAGCACCCCATCGGGCTGCTGCGCAAGCTCCATTTCCGGGCCACCGTGAACACGGACAACCGGCTGATGAGCGGGACGAGCATGAGCCAGGAATTCGAGAAGCTGACCGAGACCTTCGGATACACGCTCGACGACATGCAGTGGTTCACCGTCAATGCGATGAAATCAGCATTCATTCCTTTCGATGAACGTCTGGCGATGATCAGTGACGTCATCAAGCCCGGATACGCCGAGCTGAAGTCCGAATGGCTCTTCGAGCAGACCGCTGCGACCAGCGTGTCTACCTCGGTTTCCGAGTGACGGCAGGTTGACGCGAAAACGGCCGGGAGGGAAATCCCGGCCGTTTTCCGTGTTTCTGGATGTTTGCGGGACGGGGTGTGGGCTGACTACGTTGCAGAGCCGCTCACATCCCCTTCCCCAAGGATGAATGTCATATGAAGCAGTCTGCTGCCAGGACTCTCGGCGTCGCCGCTCTCGGTGCCGCTTTCGCCGCTGCCGCCGCCGGCACCGCGTCGGCCTCCGCGCTGCCGCTGGACACCGCCACGAGCGCCCTGCCCGTGGCCGGCGCCCTGGCGAACGCCACGTCGACCCTGCCGCTCCAGGACACCGCCACCGAGCTCCTCGGCACCAGCCAGGCGAAGGTCGTCGACGACGTCACCGCCCCGGCCAAGGGCCTCCTCGGCGGCCTGCCGACCGGTGTGCCCCAGGGCGGCCTGACCACCAGCGGCCTGTCCGCCAACGGTCTGCCCCTCGGCCACTGAGCACGCCCCGCTCCACGCCTGTGGGCGGGCACCCCGACCGGGTGCCCGCCCACAGGCGTGCGTACGTACGGAACAGGCGCGGCTACCAGGCCGCCGAGGCCGAGCCCTCCTCCTGCGGCAGCAGCAGCCACAGCGCCAGATAGAGCAGGAACTGAGGCCCCGGCAGCAGGCACGAGACCAGGAAGATGACGCGCATGGTCCCCGCGGAGGTGCCGAAGCGTCGTGCCAGCGCTGCGCACACTCCGCCGATCATGCGTCCGTCGCGGGGGCGGGCAAGTGCGGCCATGGTGAGCTCCTTCGCGAACCGTTGCGGGGAGCCGTCGGTTGTGCTCCCGATGTATCCAGCATCGCGCGCACAACAGGGGCAAAGCGTCGCTCTACGGGGCGATACCGACCCTGGAAATCGTCGGGGTCGACCCCTGAGGGGCCTCGTGGCCGGTCCGGCGGGCCGGCCGGACCCGCTCCCCGCCGCGCCGGCGCAGCCGCGCCCGGCACGCCGGTACGACCAGGACATGGGCGAGGGCGATGCCGATGGTGTTCAGGAACAGCGAGTCGACGTCGACGACCTGGCCGGGCACCCCGGTCTGGCCCAGCTCGATCGCGAGCGAGATCAGCGAACCGGCCGCGACCGTACGGGCCAGCGAGGCCCACGGGGAGACGTGCAGCCGGCCGCCGGCCATCGGGAGCAGCACACCCAGGGGCGCCAGCAGCAGGAGGCCCTCACCGATCCGGCGGGCGGCGGCGGCCGGGCCGAGGGACAGATCGGCCTTGATGCCGGCGAACGGCGAGAGGTTGGCGGCGGTCACCCACGGCACGTCCAGCGGGCGAAGAGTCAGCCACCCGACGAGCAGCAGATGCGCGAGGAGGAGAGACACCCCGACCGCGCGGAAGCGGATGACGGCTTGGCCGCCCGAACCTTGACGCACGCCACCCAAGACGCGGGCTGCGGCAGGATCGGTTCCGCACGGACCGGGGAGACCTGGCTCACCGTTCAGCAGAGGCGGTCCGCCCCGGCCTACAGCAGGCCGACGGCACCCTGCGTCGGCACGGTCTTCGGGCTGGCCTTCGTCTCCGCCGTGCACAGATAGCCGCGCGCCGGGTAGTTCCCCGGGCCGCCCAGCCGCACCGTCTCCTTGGGGACGAGCGCCTCGCTCTCGGTGAACGTACAGACGATCTGGGCCAGTGCCTCGGACGGCAGGTCCTCCGGCTGTTCGCTGAGCCGCAGGGTGTCCTTGCGGTCGCCGGCGCGCGGGCCGGCGACCCGCAGCGTCTTCGGGACGTCCGTGGAGAAGCCCGCCTGCCGCTCGTCGGCCGGCGGCTCCTGTTGCAACTGGTCCAGCAGCGCCGTGGCGATCCGGAGCCGGTCGGACTTGGCCTCCTGGACCTGCACCGCGCGGTCCACGGTGACCAGCTGCGAGGCGCAGACCAGATAGACCTGTACGGGGATGCCCTGCTGGGCCTGGGACGCGACGTCCTCGGCGGGCATCGCGCACGGCACCCGGGACGGGGCCGCGCCCGCGTCCACCGGCACCGAGGTCGTCCGGATTCCGCAGCCCGCCGCCAGTACGGCACAGAGTGCGGCACCGGCCAGGGCCGCGGCCGTGCGGCGTCCCCGTCGTTCGCTGCGCATCACGTCGCGTCGTCCTCCTGGTCCGGGTGGACCGCGTCGTCGTCCCCGGTGGTGCGGCCCAGTGCCTCGGCGTCGCGCGGCAGGCGCAGGACGAACACCGCCCCGTCGCCGTCCGGCGAGTTCGCGGCGGTGATGTCACCGCCGTGGATGTGCGCGTTCTCCATGGCGATCGAGAGCCCGAGCCCGCTGCCCTCGGAGCGCGGCCGGGAGGCGCTGGCCTTGTAGAAGCGGTCGAAGACGTGCGGCAGGACGTCCTCGGGGATGCCGGGGCCGTGGTCGCGCACCTCGATGACGAGGTCGTCGCCCTCGGTCCGCACCGCGACCCGTACCGGCGAACCGCCGTGCTTCAGCGCGTTGCCGATCAGATTCGCCAGGATCACGTCGAGCCGGCGCGGATCGAGGCGGACCAGCATGCCGCGCTCGGCGTCCAGGTCCACCGCGTCCAGCCAGGCGCGGGCGTCGATGCAGGCGGTCACCTGGTCGGCGACGTCGACGGTGTCCAGGACCAGACGGGCCGTGCCCGCGTCGAAGCGGGTGACCTCCATCAGGTTCTCCACCAGGTCGTTGAGCCGCCGGGTCTCGCTGACCACCAGGTGCACGGCGGGCGCGATCATCGGGTCGAGGCTGTCGGCCTCGTCCTCCAGCACCTCGGCCACCGCGGTGATCGCGGTGAGCGGGGTGCGCAGCTCGTGCGACATGTCGGCGACGAAGCGGCGGCTGGCCTCCTCCCGCGCGCTCATGTCCGCGACCTTCTTCTCCAGCGAGCCCGCCGTCCGGTTGAACGTACGGGAGAGGTCCGCGAGTTCGTCCGTGCCGGACACCACGAGCCGGGTGTCGAGCTTGCCCTCGCCGAGCTTGCGCGCGGCGTCACCGAGACGCTGCACGGGCCGCAGCACCGTCGTGGCCGCGGCCTGCGCGAGCAGGGCGGAGCCGACCAGGGCGAGCGCCGTGGCGATCCCCAGCGACCAGGCCAGCGAGCTCAGGTCCTGGCGCTCCTGGTCGAGCGACTTGAGCATGTACCCCGTCGGACCGCCGCCGATGATCTTCGTACCGGCGACGAGGTACGGCGTGCCGCGGATCGAGGTGCGCTGCCAGAACAGGTGGTACTCGTACTTGTTGCCCGCCTTGACCGGCTGCTTCCTGCTGACCTGCTTCTGCAGCGAGAGCGGAACGTTGCTGCGGGTGAAGGTGTCCAGGTCGGAGTTGCCGACGATGGGCTTGCCGGGGTCGCGCTCGTCGATCAGCAGCACGCTGTAACCGGGGCTGCTGCTCGCCATCTGCACGGCGGCGGTCTGCAGGTCCTCCTTGGTGGGCCGCAGCGGCAGCGAGGCCGCCCGGCTCTGCATCTCCTGGCGGAAGTCCCCGAGCGCCGAGTCCTGGGTACGGGTCAGCACCGCCTCGCGGTTCAGCCAGTACGCGATCCCGGACGCCGACACCGCGGCCGTCAGCGCGACCAGCGCGAACACGACGACGAGCCGCAGCCGCAGGCTGGTCCAGCGGAGCCCGGCGAGCAGGCTCCGCCGCACAGCCGTGCTCACTGCGGCGAGTCCAGCCGGTATCCCACGCCCCGCACGGTACGGATCAGGGTCGGCGAGGAGGGGACGTCCTCCACCTTCGCGCGCAGCCGCTGGACACAGGCGTCCACCAGACGGGAGTCACCCAGGTAGTCGTGCTCCCAGACCAGGCGCAGCAACTGCTGGCGGGACAGGGCCTGGCCCGGCCGCCGGCTCAGTTCGAGCAGGAGTCGCAGCTCGGTCGGCGTGAGCTGCAGGTCCTCCCCGTTCTTGGTGACGGTCATGGCGGACCGGTCGATCACCACGTTCCCGAACGTCGCGGAGTCGGTGGACTCCCGTTCGCCGCGGCGCAGCACCGCGCGGATGCGGGCGTCGAGCACCCGCCCCTGCACGGGTTTGACCACATAGTCGTCGGCGCCGGACTCCAGTCCGACCACGACGTCGATGTCGTCGCTTCGCGCGGTCAGCAGGATGATCGGCAGCTGGTCGGTGCGCCGGATGCGCCGGCACACCTCGAAACCGTCGATCCCGGGCAGCATCACATCCAGCACTACCAGGTCGGGCCGCTGCTCGCGCAGCAGGTTGAGGCCGTCCTCTCCCGTCGCCGCGGTGGCCACACGGTGGCCCTGGCGTGACAGCGAGAGTTCGAGGGCCGTGCGGATGGCGTCGTCGTCCTCGATCAGCAACAGGAAAGGCACGTTGGTCATTCTGACCCATGGGGGAGCCCTAGTTCGACAGTTGGTCCCCTCTCATGCATCCGACGGCCCCGGATCGTGTCGTCGCCGGGCCCTGTGACAGGGCTGTGACAGTCGGCGGACAGCGCCATGAAACTGCCCCGGCAAGCTCGTTGACACAAGGAACGGCCGGACTCCACCGATGGGGGGCGCGAGATGAACGCAACTCACAGCATCACCGCAAGCGCAGTTGTCACGCGTCTCCACGACGTCGGGCGGAGCACGGAGAAGTCCGGCGCCGCAGTGAACGGACGGGGGTGCGTTCGAGGCGCCGGGCGTCAGCATCCGTCGTTCATGACGGTCGTTGACGCGGGCAACGGGGGAAGCACGTACGGGGAGGCCACGGGGGAGCGGAAGCCCGCGGCGCAGACCGAGGACGCCGAAGCGGCGTTCACGGCCTACGTCCAGGAGCGCCGCGCCTCCCTGTACGCCACCGCCTACCACCTGACCGGTGACCGGTTCGAGGCCGAGGACCTGCTGCAGAGCGCCCTCTTCTCGACCTACCGGGCGTGGGACCGGATCAGCGACAAGGCGGCGGTCGGCGGTTATCTGCGCCGCACCATGACCAATCTGCACATCAGCGCCTGGCGCAGGCGCAAGCTGAACGAATACCCGACCGAGGAGCTGCCGGAGACGGTGGGCGACACGGACGCGATGCGCGGTACGGAGCTGCGCGCCGTGCTCTGGCAGGCGCTGGCGCGACTGCCCGAGCTGCAGCGCACCATGCTGGTCCTGCGCTACTACGAGGGCCGCACGGACCCGGAGATCGCGTCCATCCTCGACATCAGTGTCGGCACGGTGAAGTCCAGCATCTGGCGGTCGCTCCGCCGGCTGCGCGAGGACGAGGTCCTCAGCTTCGGCCGTGACGAGGAGGAGTCCTTCGGCGAGCTGGTGGCCTGAGGGGACGGGGGGAACGGGGGAAACAACGGGGGAACGGGGATACGGGGGAGCACGGGGGGTTACGGGGGAACGGTCGTCGCTTCGGGGGAGGCGGCGGTGCACGGGGGAAGCTGTGGGGTCGGACGGGCCGGGGGGTCCTGTCCGGCCCCGCGGCGCGTTCCGGGTCCCGGGGGCGCCCCCGCTCCTCTCAACCGCCTGAGGGGCCCGATTTCGCCGCTGCGGCGGCCGTGGAGGGGCTGGGGGCGGCAGGTGTGCGGCAGCGGCCCGCTGCCGCCGCTGCCAGGCGGCCCAGGGCCTCGGGCTTGTTGCAGGGGTAGGCGCCCAGTTCCGTCTGGCGGGCCACGATGCGGCGTTCGGCCCGCATCAGGCGCCAGCCGCGCCGCAGCAGGAACGGCACGGACTTCCGGCCCTCGCGCAGATCCCGCAGCAGCCGGCGGCGGAATGTCGTGGACGGACGGCCGCGCAGGCACAGGGCGTCCGCCAGCAGGCCCAGGGACTGGCAGCGCTCGACTATGTCCGCCGCGAAGATCCCCTCGGCCACGAAGAGCGGGGTGCGCTCGATGTGGAAGGTCTCGTGCCCGGTGCGGGAGCTGGTGGAGAGGTCGTACACGGGGACATCGGTGTGCCCGGAGCGGCACAGCTCGGTGATCGCGGTGACCGCCGCGTCGGCGTCCCAGGACTGTGCGGAGTCCCAGTCGATGTCCGTACTGCCGGGGACGAGCGGCAGCGTGGGGTCGCCCGCCTCCTTGTAGAAGTCGTCGAGCCGCAGCACCGGAAGGCCGGTGCGTGCGGCGAGGGAGGACTTGCCGGAGCCGGAGGGGCCCGCCAGCAGGACGACGCGGGTCGAAAGCGCTTGGGAACTCACAGGACACGAGTGTGAGGCATTGACCCGCACAGGGGATCCCCCGGAGGTCGTGTTGGTATCGAGCATCACACCTCAACTACGCTATGCACTCAGACGATTACTCGATTGATGGTTCGAACGGCCGATCAGGTGGGAAATCCATGGCACGTCACGCACTTTCCAAGTCCCGGCGCCGCACGCTGCTGCGCGCGGGCCTGACCGTCACCGCGGTGGGCGCCGCACTCGGCGCGGGAGGTGCGGCGGCCCAGGCCGCGCCGCTGCCCCTCGTGCAGGAGACCGGCACCGACACCAGCCTCGGCGAGGCCACCGAGGCGGCGGGCGGCGCGCTGACCGGGGCGCTCGGCCAGTCGCTGGACAACAGCATCGCCCCGGTGACGCACCTGCGGCTCGACCCGCTGGCCGGTACGGGAGTGGACCCGCTGGACAACGCGGTGGGCACCCAGATCGCCGACTTCAAGCCCATCTCCACCGCCCTGGTCACCGACCCGGTGACCAGCGGCGGCGCGCTGAAGGACCTGCCCGTGGTGGGCCAGGTCGTGGGCGCGCTGCACAGCTGACAGGGAAGCGGCCCGTACCCCGGGGTTCCCGGGGCACGGGCCGCGCCCGTACCGGCGTCAGGGCGTCAGTACGAGGAGCCCGACACGCCCAGCGCGCCCGTCGGGTGCCAGACCGTCTTGGTCTCCAGGAACGCCGTCAGCCGGCGCGTACCGGGATCGGCCGACCATTCGTCGCCGTCCACAGCCTGTGGGCGGGAGACGCGCTTCAGGTTGTCGGCCGCCGCGATCTCCAGCTCCGTGGCCAGCTCCGCGTCCGCGCCCGTGAGGTCGATGCCGTTCACGTCCTGGTGGGAGGCGAGCGGCGTGGCGATCTCCGCGGTCCTGCCCGACAGGATGTTGACCACACCGCCCGGCAGGTCCGAGGTGGCCAGCACCTCGCCCAGCGACAGCGCGGGCAGCGGGGACCTGGCGGAGGCCACGACGACCGCCGTGTTGCCGGCCGCGATCACCGGGGCGAGCACCGAGACCAGGCCCAGGAACGAGGACTCCTGCGGTGCGAGCACGGTCACCACGCCCGTCGGCTCCGGGGTCGAGAGGTTGAAGAACGGCCCCGCGACCGGGTTCGCCCCGCCCACGACCTGGGCGATCTTGTCGGTCCAGCCCGCGTACCAGACCCAGCGGTCCACCGCCGCGTCCACGACGGCCGCCGCCTTGGACTTCGACAGGCCCTCGGCCTCCGCCACCTCGCGGACGAACTGCTCCTTGCGGCCCTCCAGCATCTCCGCGATGCGGTAGAGGATCTGGCCGCGGTTGTACGCGGTCGCGCCCGACCAGCCGCCGAACGCCTTGCGGGCGGCCACGACGGCGTCGCGCGCGTCCTTGCGGGAGGACTGGGGCGCGTTCGCCAGCCACTTGCCCTTGGAGTCCGTCACCTCGTACACCCGGCCGCTCTCGGAGCGGGGGAACTTGCCCCCGACGTACAGCTTGTAGGTCTTGAAGACGCTCAGACGGTTATCGGACATCGAGGTACGCCTCCAGGCCGTGACGGCCGCCTTCGCGGCCGAAGCCCGACTCCTTGTAACCGCCGAACGGCGAGGTCGGGTCGAACTTGTTGAACGTGTTGGCCCAGACGACGCCGGCCCGGAGCTTGCCGGCCACCGCGAGGATGCGGGAGCCCTTCTCCGTCCAGATGCCCGCCGACAGGCCGTACTGGCTGTTGTTGGCCTTGGCGACCGCCTCGTCCGGGGTGCGGAACGACAGCACGGAGAGCACCGGGCCGAAGATCTCGTCCCGGGCGACGGTGTGCGCCTGGGTGACGTTGGTGAACAGCGTCGGGGCGAACCAGTAGCCCGCCGAGGGCAGTTCGCACGGGGCGCTCCAGCGCTCCGCGCCCTCCGCCTCGCCGGTCTCCACGAGCGCGGTGATCCGGGAGAGCTGCTCCGCGGAGTTGATCGCGCCGATGTCGGTGTTCTTGTCCAGCGGGTCGCCCAGGCGCAGCGTGGTCAGCCGGCGCTTGAGGGCGTCCAGCAGCTCGTCCTCGACCGACTCCTGGACGAGCAGCCGCGAGCCCGCGCAGCAGACCTGGCCCTGGTTGAAGAAGATGCCCGTGACGATGCCCTCGACGGCCTGGTCGATGGGGGCGTCGTCGAAGACGATGTTGGCGCCCTTGCCGCCCAGTTCCAGCGTGGCCTTCTTGCCCGTGCCCGCGATGCTCCGGGCGATGGCCTTGCCGACGGCGGTCGAGCCGGTGAAGGCGACCTTGTTCACGTCGGGGTGCTCGACGAGCGCCTGGCCCGCGTCCCCGTACCCCGTGAGGATGTTGACGACGCCCTTGGGCAGGCCCGCCCGGCGGCAGATGTCCGCGAAGAACAGCGCGGACAGCGGGGTCGTCTCGGCGGGCTTGAGCACCACCGTGTTGCCGGTGGCGAGCGCCGGGGCGATCTTCCACGCGAGCATCAGGAGCGGGAAGTTCCACGGGATGACCTGGCCGGCCACGCCCAGCGGGCGCGGGTTCGCGCCGTAGCCCGCGTGGTCGAGCTTGTCGGCCCAGCCCGCGTAGTAGAAGAAGTGCGCGGCGACCAGCGGGAGGTCCGCGTCGCGGGTCTCCTTGATCGGCTTGCCGTTGTCCAGGGTCTCCAGGACGGCCAGTTCGCGGCTGCGCTCCTGGATGATCCGGGCGATCCGGAAGAGGTACTTGGCGCGCTCGGAGCCGGGCAGCGCCGACCACTTCTCGAACGCCCGGCGGGCGGCCTTCACGGCCCGGTCCACGTCCTCGGCGCCGGCCCGGGCGACCTCGGACAGCACCTCCTCGCTGCTCGGCGAGACCGTCTTGAAGACCTGGCCGTCGGCCGCGTCGGTGAACTCACCGTCGATGAACAGGCCGTACGAGGGCGCGATGTCGACGACCGACCGCGACTCGGGAGCGGGTGCGTACTCGAATGCAGATGCCATGGGGATCAGTCCACCGTCACGTAATCGGGGCCGGAGTAACGGCCGGTGCTGAGCTTCTGGCGCTGCATCAGCAGGTCGTTCAGCAGGCTGGAGGCGCCGAAGCGGAACCAGTGGTTGTCCAGCCAGTCCTCGCCCGCCGTCTCGTTGACCAGGACCAGGAACTTGAGCGCGTCCTTGGAGGTGCGGATGCCGCCGGCCGGCTTCACGCCGATCTGGACACCGGTCTGCGCACGGAAGTCGCGCACCGCCTCCAGCATCAGCAGGGTGTTCGCGGGCGTGGCGTTCGTCCCGACCTTGCCGGTCGACGTCTTGATGAAGTCCGCCCCGGCCAGCATCCCGAGCCAGGAGGCCCGCCGGATGTTGTCGTACGTGGACAGCTCGCCGGTCTCGAAGATCACCTTGAGGCGGGCGGTCCCGCACTCCGCCTTCACGGCGAGGATCTCCTCGTACACCTTCAGATAGCGGCCGGAGAGGAAGGCGCCCCGGTCGATCACCATGTCGATCTCGTCGGCACCGGCGGCCACGGCGTCACGGACGTCCGCGAGCTTCACGTCGAGCGCGGCGCGCCCGGCGGGGAAGGCCGTCGCGACGGACGCCACCTTCACGCCGGAACCGGCCAGGGCGGCGACGGCGGTCGCCGCCATGTCGGGATAGACGCAGACGGCCGCGGTGCGCGGGGTCGTGCGGTCGGTGGGATCGGGGTTGACGGCCTTGGCGGCGAGAGCCCGGACCTTGCCCGGGGTGTCCGCGCCTTCCAGCGTCGTCAGGTCGATCATCGAAATGGCCAGGTCGATGGCGTACGCCTTGGCCGTCGTCTTGATCGAACGGGTTCCGAGCGAGGCGGCGCGCGCTTCGAGGCCGACGGCGTCGACGCCGGGCAGCCCGTGCAGGAAGCGGCGCAGCGCAGTCTCGGACGCCGTCGCGTCGGCGAATGCGGGGGCAGTGGTGGGCATGGTCACCAGGGGAGCATATCTACGCGCGTAGCGGCCTGTACAGGGGCCCAGGTCAGCCGCACATCGCGCGACGCCGGGAGGCCCGCCGCCCCTCCCCGGCACACGTCAGGCAGAATCGGGCTCATGACGAGCCCCACGCCCCCCTCCGAGCCCACCTACGCCGACCGGACCTTCCGGTCGCCCGCCGGGCTGGTCGGGGGCGCCCTGCTGCTCCTGCTCATCTGCTGGATCGGCGGGGACGCCGCCTTCCGGGGCGAGGGCCGGGTGCCGTGGCTCGCGCTGGCCGGGCTGCTGACCGTGATCCCGCTGGTGGTCGCCTTCACCCTGCGCCCCGTGGTGTTCGCGGGCGAGCGGCGCATCAGGATCCGCAACCCGTTCCGGACGATCACGCTGCCGTGGACCGAGGTCGCCGACGTGCGCGCCGGGTACTCCAGCGAGCTGTTCACCCAGGACGGGACGAAGTACCAGCTCTGGGCCGTCCCGGTGTCGCTGCGCCAGCGCAAGAAGGTCGCGCGCCAGCAGTCCCGGCAGTCGATGGACGACCCCTACCGCAGGACGTCCGTGACCGCCGACGTCCGCGACACCAAGGCGCGGGTGGCCGCTGCCGACCAGGCCGTGGTGGACCTGCGGGAGCTGTCCGAGCGCGCGGGCGACAAGCCGGTCGAGGGCGATCCCGTGACGTCGGTGCGCTGGGCGTACGAGGTCATCGCGCCGGCCGTGGTGGGCGCGGTGCTGCTGATCGTCCTGGGCGCGCTGGGCTGAGGACGCCGGGACGGACGGGCCTCCTGCCGCCCGCCCGCCCCGTTCACCGGTGTCCGGCGGCCGTCAGATGCCTGCCGCGGCCGCGAGGTCGCGCTTGATGCCGGCCAGGAGCTCCGCGCCCCTCGCACGCGCCGCGGGCAGCCCGTCCGCCGAGGCGACCGGCACCACGACCTCCAGATAGCACTTGAGCTTCGGCTCGGTGCCGCTCGGGCGGACGATCACCCGGGCGCCGTCCAGCCGGTAGCGCAGTCCGTCGGTGGGCGGCAGCAGCGCGCTGCCGCGCGACAGGTCCTCGGCCGAGGTGACGGCCAGCCCGGCCAGCTCGGCCGGGGGCCGCTCACGCAGGCGGCGCATGGCGTCCGCGATGACGGACAGATCCTCGACCCGCACCGACAGCTGGTCGGTGGCGTGCAGGCCGTGGGCCAGGGCGAGGTCGTCCAGCAGGTCCAGGAGGGTGCGGCCCTGCTCCTTGAGCACGGAGGCGAGCTCGGCGACCAGCAGGGCCGCCGTGATGCCGTCCTTGTCGCGGACGCCGTCCGGGTCCACGCAGTAGCCGAGCGCCTCCTCGTAGCCGTAGCGCAGTCCCTCGACACGGGCGATCCACTTGAAGCCGGTCAGCGTCTCCTCGTGGCCGAGGCCCGCCTTCTCGGCGATCCGGCCCAGGAGCGAGGACGAGACGATCGACTCGGCGAACACGCCGGTGGCGCCCCGGCGCACGAGGTGGGCGGCGAGCAGCGCGCCGACCTCGTCCCCGCGCAGCATCCGCCAGCCGCCGTCGGCCGCCGGGTCCGGGACGGCGACGGCACAGCGGTCGGCGTCCGGGTCGTTGGCGATGACGATGTCGGGGTCCGTACGGCGCGCGGTGGCGAACGCGAGATCCATCGCGCCGGGCTCCTCCGGATTGGGGAAGGCCACGGTGGGGAACGCGGGGTCCGGCTCGGCCTGCTCGGCGACCAGGACCGGGGCGGGGAAGCCCGCCCGCTCGAAGGCGGCGGTCAGCACGGACGTGCCGACGCCGTGCATCGCCGTGTACGCGACGCGGGCGGTACGCGGCGAGTCCGCGTCCAGCACGGCGTCCGTACGCGCCAGATAGGCGTCCAGCACCTCGTCGCCGAGGGTCTCCCAGCCGTCCTCGGGACGGGGCACGCTCTCCAGCGGGCCGACCGCGTCGATGGCGGCGGCGATCTCGCCGTCCGCCGGCGGCACGATCTGCGAGCCGTCGCCGAGGTAGACCTTGTAGCCGTTGTCGCGCGGCGGGTTGTGGCTGGCGGTGACCTCGACGCCGGCGACGGCTCCCAGATGCCGTATGGCGTAGGCGAGTACGGGCGTGGGGAGCGGGCGGGGGAGTACCGCCGCCCGGAGGCCGGCGCCGGTCATCACGGCCGCCGTGTCCCGGGCGAAGTCGGTGGACTTGTAGCGGGCGTCGTACCCGATGACGACGAGGCCGCCCGCCCGGCCCTGGTCCTTGAGGTACGCGGCGAGCCCGGCGGCGGCGCGGATGACGACGGCGCGGTTCATGCGCATCGGTCCCGCGCCGATCTCGCCGCGGAGTCCGGCGGTGCCGAACTGGAGCGTGCCGGCGAAGCGGGCGGCGAGCTCGTCGAGGTCCTCGGACTCGATGAGCTTGGCCAGCTCTTCACGGGTCTCGGGGTCCGGATCCTCCGCGAGCCAGGTCCTGGCCCGGCCGATGAGCTCCTGCGTCGTCACGGTGTCCGCCTTTCCGGGGGTGTGGTGGTGGTACGGGGCAGGCCCCGGGGCGGAGCCCCGGGGGAGGGGCCGTCAGATGCGTTCCAGGACGCGGGCCAGCAGCGCGCCCATCCGCGTCGCCGAGTCCCGCCCCGCCTGCAACACCTCTTCGTGGTTCAGCGGCTCCCCGCTCAGCCCCGCCGCCAGGTTCGTCACCAGGGACAGGCCCAGCACCTCGGCGCCCGCCTCGCGCGCCGCGATCGCCTCCAGCACGGTGGACATGCCGACCAGGTCGCCGCCCATCACACGGACCATGTTGATCTCGGCCGGCGTCTCGTAGTGCGGGCCGGGGAACTGCACGTACACCCCCTCTTCGAGGGTCTCGTCGATCTCCTTGCACAGTGCGCGCAGCCGCGGCGAGTACAGGTCGGTGAGGTCGACGAAGTTGGCGCCGATGATCGGCGACGCCGCCGTGAGGTTGATGTGGTCGCTGATCAGGACCGGCTGACCGGGGCGCATGCCCTCGCGCAGACCGCCGCAGCCGTTCGTCAGGATGACGGTCTTGCAGCCCGCGGCGGCGGCGGTACGCACCCCGTGCGCCACGGCGGCCACGCCGCGGCCCTCGTAGAAGTGCGTACGGCCCAGGAAGACCAGGGCGCGCTTCTCGCCGATGCGGTACGAGCGGATCGTGCCGCCGTGGCCCTCGACGGCGGGGGCGGGGAAGCCCGGCAGGTCGGTCACCGGGAACTCGGCCTCCGGAGTGCCGAGCGCATCGCCGGCGGGCGCCCAGCCGGAGCCCATCACGAGGGCGACGTCGTGGGTCTCGGCACCGGTCAGCTCGCGCAGGCGGGCGGCGGCGTCGGCGGCGGCGGCGTGCGGGTCGCCCTGGATGTGGTCCGGAATAACTGATGCGTTCACGCGGATGAGCGTAACCGCTGATTCCCTACGCGCGTAGATGCTCCCGTACAGAGTCTCCGTGCGTCCGTTCGTGTGTTCCCACAACGGCCGCCGGGCGCGGGCGCGAAACGGCAGATCAGCGCCGTTCCCGGACGCTCAGCAGGGGCGCTTGCGGAGTTCCATCACATAGTCGTGCGGCGCGCCCGCGGAGTCGGCCGCGTCCGCGATCTCGCCGAGGTAGCGGGCGGAGGGCAGCCCGCCCTCGTACCCGTTCAGCACATACATCCAGGCCGGCTCCTCGCCGTCCAGGGTGTGCACCCGGACCCGCATGCGCCGGTAGATGTCCAGGCCGACGCCCTCCCAGCGGTCCATGGAGTCCTCGTCCATGGGGGCCAGGTCGTACAGGGCCACGAAGACCTGGGAGCGCGGCGCCTCGACCACGGTGGCCAGCGCGCCCTCCCAGCCCATCTGCTCCCCGCCGAAGGTCAGCCGCCAGCCGTTCAGCCAGCCCGTGCCGCGCAGCGGGGAGTGCGGTGCGCGGCGCGTCATCAGCCTCGCGTCGAGGTTGCCGGCGTACGCGGCGTAGAGCGACATGGGGTCGAGGGTACGGGAGGTGGCCCCGGGAGCGGCGATTCCTGTGAGGAAGGCCCCGTGAAGGGGGCGCGTTCGAGGCCCGCCGGCCGCGCCTCGGGCGCCCCGGCGCACGTATGGAGGGCCCCGGCGGGAAGCAGCTTGGCGCGTGCGGGACAATGAAGTACGTACTGCATTCCCCCGGGGCGTCCCCCCGGACCCCCGGCCGGGGCAGCAGACGGCCGCGGGACGAGAAACGCGAGGCGGACTTTTCGTGACCCGGATCGTGATCATCGGCGGCGGACCCGGCGGGTACGAGGCGGCATTGGTGGGCGCCCAGCTCGGCGCGGAGGTGACCGTCGTCGACTGTGACGGCCTCGGCGGCGCGTCCGTGCTCACCGACTGCGTGCCCTCGAAGACCCTGATCGCGACGGCAGAGGTGATGACCACCTTCGACTCCTCGTACGAGGAGCTCGGCATCATCGTCGCGGACGACACCCCGCACATAGAGCAGGCGGCGCGGGTGGTCGGCGTCGACCTCGGCAAGGTCAACCGGCGGGTGAAGCGCCTGGCGCTCGCCCAGTCCCACGACATCACCGCCTCCGTCACCCGTGCGGGCGCACGCGTGATGCGCGGACGCGGCCGGCTGGAGGGCCTCCAGGCCGCCGACGGCTCGCGCCAGGTCGTCGTCACGGCGGCCGACGGTACGGAGGAGACGCTCACCGCTGACGCCGTACTGATCGCGACCGGCGGCCACCCCCGGGAGATCCCGGACGCGCTGCCCGACGGCAAGCGCATCCTGAACTGGACCCAGGTCTACGACCTCGACGAGCTCCCCGAGGAGCTCATCGTGGTCGGCTCGGGTGTGACGGGCGCGGAGTTCGCCGGCGCCTACCAGGCGCTCGGCTCGCGCGTCACCCTCGTCTCCTCGCGCGACCGGGTGCTGCCGGGCGAGGACCCGGACGCGGCCGCCGTGCTGGAGGACGTCTTCCGGCGGCGCGGCATGAACGTGATGGCCCGCTCCCGCGCCCAGTCCGCCAAGCGGGTCGGCGACCGGGTCGAGGTGACGCTGGCCGACGGCCGCGTCATCACCGGCTCGCACTGCCTGATGGCGGTCGGCGCGATCCCCAACAGCGCCGGGATGGGCCTGGAGGAGGCCGGTGTCCGCCTCAAGGACTCCGGCCACATCTGGACCGACAAGGTCTCCCGCACCAGCGCGCCGGGCGTCTACGCGGCCGGTGACGTCACCGGGATCTTCGCGCTCGCCTCCGTCGCCGCGATGCAGGGCCGGATCGCGATGTACCACTTCCTCGGCGACGCGGTGGCCCCGCTGGACCTCAAGACGGTCTCATCGAACGTCTTCACCGACCCGGAGATCGCCACGGTCGGCTACAGCCAGGCCGACGTGGACGGCGGCAAGATCGACGCCCGGGTCGTCAAGCTGCCGCTGCTGCGCAACCCGCGCGCCAAGATGCAGGGCATCCGGGACGGCTTCGTCAAGATCTTCTGCCGGCCCGGCACCGGCATCGTGGTCGGCGGCTGTGTCGTCGCGCCCCGGGCGAGCGAGCTGATCCACCCCATCTCGATCGCGGTCGACAACAATCTGACGGTCGAGCAGATCGCAAACGCCTTCACTGTGTATCCGTCCCTGTCGGGTTCGATCGCGGAAGTGGCCCGTCAGTTGCACACCCGTAAGCGCGCGGGCGAGGCCTAGGCCCCCTCCAGGGCGGGGTTCCAACCCGGCATTCCCCGGCAACTCCCGGCAACTCCGGCGGTCCCGCGACCGCCGTTCGATCAGGACGGGACAACAACGGGGCCGCCTATACCACTTGGCGGCCCCTTGTATGTACAACTTCTGCTATTCGGCGCAAACTGCTGAAAACTCTCGGGCGGTCACGTTACTGTCAGTTTCGTGTTCGCTGCAGAACGTCGTCAGTTGATCCTCGAAATGGTGCGTGCCAACGGGGCGGTATCGCTCCGTGAGCTCGCCCGCGTCGTCCAGACCTCCGAAGTGACCGTACGGCGGGACGTGCGGGCACTGGAGGCAGAAGGACTCCTCGACCGCCGGCACGGCGGTGCGGTTTTGCCGGGCGGTTTTACGCGGGAGTCCGGCTTTCCGCAGAAATCCCATCTCGCCACCGCGGAGAAAACGGCCATCGCCGATCTGGCCGCAGGGCTCGTCGAAGAGGGCGAGGCCATTGTGGTCGGCGCCGGTACGACCACGCAGGAGCTGGCCCGCCGGCTCGCGCGGGTCCCCGGTCTGACCGTGGTCACCAACTCGCTGCTGGTCGCCCAGGCGTTGGCCCATGCCAACCGGGTGGAAGTGGTGATGACCGGGGGCACCCTGCGCGGTTCCAACTACGCCCTGGTGGGCAGTGGAGCCGAGCAGTCCCTCCAGGGGCTGCGGGTCTCGCGTGCCTTCCTGTCCGGGAGCGGTCTCACCGCCGAGCGCGGGCTCTCCACGTCCAACATGCTCTCCGCGAGCGTGGACCGGGCGCTGGTGCAGGCCGCGGCGGAGGTGGTGGTCCTCGCGGACCACACCAAGCTGGGCTCCGACACCATGTTCCAGACGGTGCCGACCGATCTCATCACGCGCCTCGTCACGGACGAACCTGCCGCGCACGACGACCGTGCGGCGGCGGAGCTGCAGGCTCTGGCGGACCAGGGTGTGCAGATCGCGGTGGCGGGTGCGGGGGGCGGGACTGCTGCCCCGGCCTCGTCCACCGAACCGGGGTCGGGCCGCTCGGGGCGCCGCGAGATGCCCTTGCCGGGGCAGCGGCGTACGCATGGGCAGGTGCGGGGGTCGGCGGTCCTGGCCGAGCCGGGCCCGGACCGAGCGAGAGTCGCAGACCTCCGCCGCCGCTGACCCTGCGGGGCGCGCCACCCCGGCTTGGCCGCAGCCGGTCCGGTTCGGGGGCAAGCCCCGAACCCGGCTTCGCCGCAGTCAATCCTGGCTCGGGGGCAAACCCGGCCTCGCCGCAGTCAATCCAGGCTCGGGGGCACACCCAGCCCCGCCGGCGTTTGAGGCGCGGGGTCCGGGGCGGAGCCCCGGGCGCTGCCCCCGAACCCCCGCTCCTCAATCGCCGGAGGGGCTGGGTGTGCGCCTCTCGTCCCTCAAACGCCTGAGGGGCTGGGTGTCGCCTCTCGCTCCTCAAACGCCGGAGGAGCTGGGTATGAGCGGGCGTTCTCGCGGGAGGAGCTGGATGTGGGCGTCGCTTCTCGGGGGCGAGGCGGATGTGGCCGTCGGCCGTTACGGGCGCAGGCCGCGCAGGGTCAGGGTCAGGAGGCGGTTTGCCAGGGCCGGGTCCTTGGGGGACTGTTCCGCGGCCAGGGCGATCGCGTTCGTCAGCTGCATCAGGTCGTCGATCGACACATCCCCCCGCACCGACCCGCTCGCCTGCGCCCGCGCCAACAACACCGAACCCGCCTCGCGCAACGGCACATTGCACGGTGCCAGTGCCGAATTCTCGTCCCGGCAGGTCGACATGAGCGCCTGGGCGAGCCCCCGGTACTCACCCGCATGAGTGACGATCGCGCCGAGCCACTCCATCAGCCCGGCGCACGGCCGCTCTGCGGCGGCCAGTTCGCGGGAGCGGGTGATCAGGGAGGCCACCGCCTCCTGGAAGACGGCGCTCATCAGCGCGTGCCGGGTCGGGAAGTGGCGGTACAGCGTGCCGATGCCCACCCCCGCACGCCGTGCGACGTCCTCCAGGGACGCGTCCGTGCCGTGCTCCGCGAAGGCGCCGCGCGCCTCGGTCAGCAGCCGGTCGTAGTTGCGGCGCGCGTCGGCTCGCATGGGCCGGGCCGGTGTCCGTGCCGTGCTCGTCGCCATGACGCTGTCCTCCCTGTTCTCCCCGGGAGTCCCAGGATGCCACCGCGCCACCGGAGCGACGGCGCCCCGGTCACGTCCGAGGACATGACCGGGGCGCCGGCGGTACGTACAGCGGGTGCGGGATCAGTCCTTGATCTCGCAGATGGCCGCGCCGGAGGAGACCGAGCTGCCGACCTCGGCGGCCAGGCCCTTGATCGTGCCCGCCCGGTGGGCGTTCAGCGGCTGTTCCATCTTCATGGCCTCCAGGACGACGATCAGGTCGCCCTCCTTGACCTCCTGGCCCTCCTCCACGGCGATCTTCACGATCGTGCCCTGCATCGGGGAGGCGAGCGTGTCGCCGGAGGCGGCCGAGCCGGACTTCTTCGCCGCGCGGCGCTTCGGCTTGGCACCGGCCGCGAGGCCCGTACGGGCCAGGCTCATGCCCAGCGAGGAGGGCAGCGAGACCTCCAGGCGCTTGCCGCCGACCTCGACGACGACCGTCTCGCGACCGGCCTCCTCGTCCGCGTCCGCCTCGGCGGGAGCGGCGAACGGCTTGATCTCGTTGACGAACTCCGTCTCGATCCAGCGGGTGTGGACGCGGAACGGGTCGGCCGTGAACGCCGGGTCCGTCACGACCGCGCGGTGGAACGGGATGGCGGTGGCCATGCCCTCGACGTGGAACTCGGCCAGGGCGCGGGCCGCGCGCTGGAGCGCCTGCTCACGCGTCGCACCGGTCACGATGAGCTTCGCCAGCAGCGAGTCCCAGGCGGGGCCGATGACCGAGCCGGACTCGACGCCCGCGTCGAGCCGGACGCCGGGGCCGGTGGGCGGGTCGAAGCGGGTGACGGTGCCCGGGGCCGGCAGGAAGCCGCGGCCCGGGTCCTCGCCGTTGATCCGGAACTCGATCGAGTGACCGCGCCCGGCGGGGTCGTCGTACCCCAGCTCCTCGCCGTCGGCGATGCGGAACATCTCGCGGACCAGGTCGATGCCGGAGACCTCCTCGGTCACCGGGTGCTCCACCTGGAGGCGGGTGTTGACCTCCAGGAAGGAGATCGTGCCGTCCAGGCCCACCAGGAACTCGACCGTGCCGGCGCCGACGTAGCCGGCCTCCTTCAGGATCGCCTTGGAGGCCGCGTACAGCTCCGCGTTCTGCGCCTCGGACAGGAAGGGGGCCGGGGCCTCCTCCACGAGCTTCTGGTGGCGGCGCTGGAGCGAGCAGTCACGGGTGGAGACGACGACCACGTTGCCGTGGGTGTCGGCCAGGCACTGGGTCTCCACGTGCCGGGGCTTGTCGAGGTAGCGCTCCACGAAGCACTCCCCGCGCCCGAACGCGGCCACGGCCTCGCGGACGGCGGAGTCGTACAGCTCCGGGATCTCCTCCAGCGTGCGCGCGACCTTCAGACCGCGGCCGCCACCACCGAAGGCGGCCTTGATCGCGATCGGCAGCCCGTGCTCCTCGGCGAAGGCGACGACCTCGGCGGAACCCTCGACCGGGTCCGGCGTACCGGCCACGAGCGGGGCGCCGGCGCGCTGGGCGATGTGGCGGGCGGCGACCTTGTCACCGAGGTCCCGGATCGCCTGCGGCGGCGGGCCGATCCAGGTGAGACCGGCGTCCAGTACGGCCTGGGCGAACTCGGCGTTCTCCGAGAGGAAGCCGTAACCCGGGTGGATCGCGTCCGCCCCGGAGTCCTTGGCAGCCTGGAGCACCTTGGCCATGTCCAGATAGCTGGCGGCCGGGGTGTCACCGCCCAGGGCGAATGCCTCGTCGGCCGCACGCACATGCAGAGCGTCGCGGTCGGGGTCGGCGTAGACGGCCACGCTCCCGATTCCCGCGTCCCGGCAGGCCCGAGCAACACGGACAGCAATTTCGCCACGGTTGGCGATGAGCACCTTGCGCACGATGGCTCCCTCCTTGAAACAAGCTGAGTTTAGGGACAACCGACACGGTCCTACGACCCGTCCCCAATGGTGAGCTTGCCCACACGGAGTGTGATTCGAGGCTTGCTCGAGTCGCGAAATCCCTTGTGCCACCACGGTACGCCGGGTTCTACGACCGCACAGTAGCCACGAGGTGTGGTCCAGGTCTCTGTCGGTACGGGCAGCGACTCCCGGTAATTCTTTGTGGAGTTTCCACTAACGCGCGGGCAATTCTTTGCCCGACGCACCTGGGGGTGAACAAGGGGGTGCCGTAGGGGTGTGCGAGCCGGTGCCGCGCACGGTAAACCGTGTCGCACCCCTTGTCGTGAGCATTACCCATGAGTAGGGTCCGCCCTATCGCACGTACTGCAGGTAACGGGGCCGGGTGACAAGGGGTGGGCGTCATGGTGCGCATGACGGTGGCTTGCACGGCCGCGCTCGTGCTGTTCGCGGAAGCCGTGGGCATCGTGATCATCAACGTGGTCCTGGGCACGGTGGTCAAGAACCAGGACATGTCCCTCGCGGGCACGGACCCCAAGATGATGGCCAACGGCACCCTGGTGCTGGGCGCGGTCTCCGGGCTGTTCCTGGTGCTGTGCGGGGTGCTGCTCCTGCTGGCCGGCATCCGCGACCGGGGCCCCGGCCGTGTCGCCCGGATCGTGCTCATCTGCTGCGCCGTCGTGCACGGCGTCCTGGGCGCCCTGACGGTGGGTCTGGTCGGCTGGACCGCGTTCGTGGCCATGATGGTGGTGCTGGGCCTGATCGTGCTGAGCCTGGTGGCGTACGGCCCCGCCGACGAGAAGCCCGCCGCCGGTGCGGCCGAGCCGGAGCAGCCGGCCGCCCCGGCCCCGGCCTGACGGACTTCCCCCGGACCCGGAGGCCCCGGGCCCCTGAGCCTCAGACCCAGAGGTCGGTGACCGGGATCCCCAGCTCGCCCAGCAGCCGTCGCAGCAGCGGCAGCGAGAGGCCGATGACATTGCCCGGGTCGCCGTCGACGGAGTCCACGAACGGCGCGGAGCGCCCGTCGAGGGTGAAGGCGCCCGCCACGTGCAGCGGCTCGCCGGTCGCCACGTAGGCGGCGATCTCGGCGTCCGACGGCTCACCGAAGCGGACCGTGGTGGAGGCGGTCGCCGACACGGTGCGGCCGCTCGTGGTGTCGGTCAGGCTGTGCCCCGTCCGCAGCACCCCGGCCCGCCCGCGCATGGACTTCCAGCGGGCGGTGGCCTCCTCGGCGTCGGCCGGCTTGCCGAGCGCCTCGCCGTCCAGCTCCAGCACCGAGTCGCAGCCGATGACCAGGGCCCCGGCGGCCGCCGGCAGCGCGGCCACCACCGCGGCCTTGGCCTCGGCGAGGACCAGGGCGAGTTCGGCCGGTGTGGGGGCGCTCAGCGCGTCCTCGTCGACCCCGCTGACGATCACCTCGGGCGCGAAGCCCGCCTGCCGCAGCAGGCCGAGCCGGGCGGGCGAGGCGGAGGCGAGCACGAGGCGGCGGGGTGCGGGATCAGTCATGGGCGCCATCGTACAAAGGCGGCCGGGCGCGCGGTCCGCGTCACCGGGTGCCCAGGACGAGCATCGCGACCACCATGGCCAGCGCGAGGACCAGCCCCGCGCGACGCATCATGTCCTGGGCGTCGCGCAGTTCCTTCGGCGGCTTGTTCTCGGGATCGGACCACAGCATGCGTCCGATCCTGCTGGGCGGACGCCGGCGGCGCCTGAGTACGCGTACTCAACCGCCGCCCCACGCGTCCCTGGCTAACCGGGCCAGTACGTGCGCGCCCAGGCGCGCGGTCCCGGCAGATGGCGGCCGCGCCGGGCCAGCCGGCTCGGGTGGGACCACTGGGCGGGCAGCTCCGGCGCGCCCGAGGACACGGCGGACACCGCGGCGGCGCGCGCCTGGACCACCGCCAGCGCGGCGGCCAGCTCCTCCGGGGTCGGGTTGCCCCGTACGACCTTGATCATGGCCAGGACCCTTTCTAGAGGGGGATGTTGCCGTGCTTCTTCGGGGGCAGCGACTCACGCTTGGTGCGCAGCTGCCGCAGTCCCTTGACCACGTGGGCGCGGGTCTCGGACGGCATGATCACCGCGTCCACGTAGCCGCGCTCGGCCGCCACGTACGGGTTGAGCAGCGCGTCCTCGTAGTCCGCCATCAGCTCCGCGCGGGTCGCCTCCCTCTCGTCGGCGTCCTCGACGGCGGCGATCGTGCGGCGGTGCAGGATGTTCACCGCGCCCTGTGCGCCCATGACGGCGATCTGCGCGGTCGGCCAGGCGACGTTGATGTCGGCGCCCAGGTGCTTGGAGCCCATGACGTCGTAGGCCCCGCCGAACGCCTTGCGGGTGATCACCGTGATGAGCGGGACGGTCGCCTCCGCGTAC
The DNA here is from genome assembly GCF_031844705.1 of Streptomyces sp. ITFR-16. Classification (NCBI taxonomy): domain Bacteria; kingdom Bacillati; phylum Actinomycetota; class Actinomycetes; order Kitasatosporales; family Streptomycetaceae; genus Streptomyces; species Streptomyces sp. ITFR-16. Next base: position 3,019,001 of record NZ_CP134609.1, on the reverse strand, counting down.
GCGTAGATCAGCTTGGCGCCGCGCCGGATGATGCCGCCGTACTCCTGGTCGACACCCGGCAGGAAGCCCGGCACGTCCACGAACGTCAGCACGGGCACGTTGAAGGCGTCACACGTGCGGACGAACCGTGCGGCCTTCTCGCTCGCGTTGATGTCCAGACAGCCGGCGAACTGCATCGGCTGGTTGGCGACGATCCCGACCGGGTAGCCCTCGACGCGGCCGAAGCCGGTGATGATGTTCGGCGCGAACAGGGCCTGGGTCTCCAGGAACTCGCCGTCGTCCAGCACGTGCTCGATCGCGGTGTGCATGTCGTACGGCTGGTTCGCGGAGTCCGGGATGAGGGTGTCCAGCTCGCGGTCCTGGTCGGTGACCGCGAGGTCGGCCTCCTCCGGGAAGGCCGGGGCCTCCGAGAGATTGTTCGAAGGCAGGTACGACAGCAGCGACTTGACGTACTCGATGGCGTCCTTCTCGTCGCCCGCCATGTGGTGCGCGACACCGGAGGTGGTGTTGTGCGTACGGGCGCCGCCCAGCTCCTCGAAGCCGACGTCCTCGCCGGTGACCGTCTTGATGACGTCGGGCCCGGTGATGAACATGTGCGAGGTCTGGTCGACCATCACCGTGAAGTCGGTGATCGCGGGGGAGTAGACCGCGCCGCCCGCGCACGGGCCGACGATCAGCGAGATCTGCGGGACCACACCCGAGGCGTGCACATTGCGCCGGAAGATCTCCGCGAACAGCCCGAGGGCGGCCACGCCTTCCTGGATGCGGGCGCCACCGCCGTCGTTGATGCCGATGACCGGACAGCCGGTCTTCAGCGCGAAGTCCATCACCTTGACGATTTTCTCACCGTAGACCTCGCCGAGCGAGCCGCCGAAGATGGTGAAGTCCTGCGAGTACACGCAGACGGGGCGGCCGTCGACCGTGCCGTAGCCGGTGACGACACCGTCCCCGTAGGGGCGGTTCTTCTCGATCCCGAAGTTCGTCGAGCGGTGCCGGGCGAATTCGTCGAGTTCCACGAAGGAACCCTCGTCGAGCAGGAGATCCACGCGCTCGCGTGCGGTCAGCTTGCCCTTCGCGTGCTGCTTCTCCACCGCGCGCGCGGACCCGGCATGGGTCGCCTCTTCGATACGGCGCTGCAGGTCCGCGAGCTTGCCCGCGGTGGTGTGGACGTCGATCTCTACCGGCTCGGACATCGGGTGGCGGCTCCCTGCCTGGTCACGGGGACGACTGTGCTGCTGATCAGCGGATGAACAGCTACTGACCCGTAGCGTATCGGCGCGGATACCGTTCGGCAGTGCGTCCTTTGACACACCTAGGGTGGCTTGCATGACACCTTCGGATGCGCCACACAGCCGCTGGTCGGACCTGGACCGGCCGCCCCTGAACGTCGCCGCGCTGCGCCGCGGTCTGCTGCGGCCCGGCGGGCTGTGGACCGCGCTCGACGTGGTGGGCTCCACCGGCTCCACCAACTCCGACCTCGCCGCGCGCGCGGGCTCCCTCACCGAGGGCACGGTCCTGGTCGCCGAGGAGCAGACGGCCGGCCGGGGACGCCTGGACCGGACGTGGACCGCCCCGGCGCGCTCCGGCCTGTTCTTCTCCGTCTACCTGGCCCCCGGCACCGTCCCGGTGCAGCGCTGGGGCTGGCTGCCGCTCCTGGCGGGCGTCGCGGCGGCGACCGGCCTGGCGAAGACCGCGGGTGTCGACATGGCACTGAAATGGCCCAACGACCTGCTGGTCACCATCCCCGAGGACTCCGGCAGGCTCCGTCCGGGGGAGACCCCGCCGGGCGAGGAGCGCAAGACGGGCGGCATCCTCGCCGAGCGGGCCGGCGAGGGCGTCGTCATCGGCATCGGCCTCAACGTCTCGCTGCGCGCCGACGAGCTTCCCGCACCCACCGCCGCCTCCCTGGCCCTGGCCGGCGCGGTCTCCACGGACCGCGAGACACTGCTCAGGGGCGTACTGCGGTCCCTGGAGCAGTGGTACGGGCAGTGGCGCGCGGCGGACGGCGACGCGGCGGCCAGTGGCCTCCAGGAGGCGTACGCGGCGGGCTGCGCGACCCTGGGCCGGACGGTACGGGCCCAGCTGCCCGGCGACCGCACCCTCACCGGTGAGGCGGTGGCCGTCGACGGCGACGGCCGGCTGATCCTGTCCGCGGGCGGCGGCCTCCAGGAGCCGGTGTCGGCGGGCGACATCGTCCACCTGCGGGGCGCGGAGGGCGGGCTGACCTGAGGTGCGGGGCGACGGTCGGCGCGGCCCGGTCACGGCCTGACGACGTGAGGTAGGGCACACCTGCCGTATCGTTGAGGCGATCCACCGACAGATCGGCAGGGCAGTGCGCAGGGAACGGGCAGGAGGCGGCTGGTGACCGTCGACGACACGACCTCCGGCGCGGGCACACAGCCCCCGTCGGACTCCTCGGTCCACGCGACACCGCATCACGAAGTCGACCACACGGCGGAACCGACCGACGATCCCCTCGCGATCCGGCTGGAACAGCTGATCCTGGGGGCCGACCGGCGGTACACCCCGTTCCAGGCGGCCAGGACCGCGGGCGTCTCCATGGACCTGGCGTCCCGCTTCTGGCGGGCCATGGGCTTCGCCGACATCGGCCAGGCCAAGGCGCTGACCGAGGCGGACGTGCTGGCGCTGCGGCGGCTGTCGGGTCTGGTCGAGGCCGGGCTGCTCAGCGAGCCGATGGCGATCCAGGTGGCCCGGTCGACCGGGCAGACCACCGCCCGGCTGGCGGAGTGGCAGATCGACTCGTTCCTGGAGGGCCTGACCGAGCCGCCCGAGCCCGGCATGACCCGTACCGAGGTCACCTACCCCCTGGTCGAGCTGCTGCTGCCGGAGCTGGAGGAATTCCTCGTCTACGTGTGGCGGCGCCAGCTCGCCGCCGCCACCGGCCGGGTCGTGCAGGCGGCCGACGACGAGGAGATGGTCGACCGGCGGCTCGCCGTCGGCTTCGCCGACCTCGTCGGGTTCACCCGGCTGACCCGCCGCCTGGAGGAGGAGGAGCTCGGCGAGCTCGTCGAGTCCTTCGAGACCACCTGCGCCGACCTGGTCGCCGCGCACGGCGGCCGGCTCATCAAGACCCTCGGCGACGAGGTCCTCTTCGCCGCCGACGACGCGGGCACCGCGTCCGAGATCGCGCTGCGGCTGATCGAGGCGATGACCCAGGACGAGACGATGCCCGCGCTGCGCGTCGGCATCGCGTTCGGCACGGTCACGACCCGGATGGGCGATGTCTTCGGCACCACGGTGAACCTCGCGAGCCGGCTGACCTCGATAGCGCCGAAGGACGCCGTCCTGGTGGACGGGGCGTTCGCCGAGGAGCTGACCCGGACCGGCGACGCGCCGGTCTCCGAGGCGCGGGCCGCCGAGGAGGCCGCGGCCGCCGTCGAGCGGGCCGCGAAGGAGGGCGCGGACGGCGAGGAGCCCCGGCCCGTGCCCAAGTACCGCTACGGCCTCCAGCCGATGTGGCAGCGCCCGGTCCGCGGTCTCGGGGTCGTCGAGCCCTGGCTGCTGGCCCGCCGCGGCGCCTCCTGACGCTCCCTCGCCCGGCCGCCCTCCGGGCGACGGCGCCGGTCGGACGGCACGCCCTAGGATCCCTCCGGTAACGCTCGTTAACCGGAGGGGTGCAGTCATGACCGTCACGTCCGAGCAGCGGTTCGGGGAGTTCGTCGTCGTACGGGGCCACGAGGGCCTGGAGCATGTCGCCGAGCTGGTCCTCGACCGGCCGGGGGCCATGAACGCGGTCTCCACCGACATGGCGCGCTCGATCGCCGCCGCCTGTGCCGCGCTCGCCGCCGACCCCGACGTCCGGGCCACCGTCCTCAGCTCCAGCCACGAGCGGGCCTTCTGCGTGGGTGCGGACCTCAAGGAGCGCAACTCCTTCACCGACGCCGAACTGGTGCGCCAGCGGCCCACCGCGCGGGCCGCCTACACCGGCGTGCTGGAGCTGCCGATGCCGACCGTCGCCGCCGTGCACGGCTTCGCGCTCGGCGGTGGCTTCGAGCTGGCCCTGTCCTGCGACCTGATCGTGGCCGACCCGACCGCGCTGGTGGGCCTGCCCGAGGTCTCCGTCGGGGTCATTCCGGGCGGCGGCGGCACCCAGCTGCTGCCGCGCCGGGTGGGGGCGGCGCGCGCCGCCGAGCTGATCTTCACCGCCCGCCGGGTGCAGGCCGCCGAGGCGCGGGAGCTGGGCCTGGTCGACGAACTGGTCGCGGAGGGCGAGGACCGGACCGAGGCGCTGGCACTGGCCGGCCGGATCGCCGCGAACTCGCCGGTGGGGCTGCGGGCCGCCAAGCGGGCGCTGCGGCTCGGGCACGGGCTGGACCTGCGGGCCGGCCTGGAGGTCGAGGACTCCGCGTGGCGGTCGGTGGCCTTCTCCGGGGACCGGGCGGAGGGCGTGGCCGCGTTCAACGAGAAGCGGAAGGCGGACTGGCCCGGGGAGTGACCCCGTGTAACACCGGAGGTCCCATTGGTGACGCTCCGGAGTTTTCCGGTGACGCATACCTCGCCTATCAACCTAAACTGGGGCAATGGGTGATGATGCACGGCTGCGGGCCGTGGTTTCGCTTGCGCAGACGATGGCGGCGGCGCACACCCCCCGGGGGTGCTGGCGGGCGGCCGCCCTGGGGGCGTGCGAGGCGCTGGGCGGCAGCTTCGCCGCGCTCTCGGTCTGGGAGCGCGGGCGCGGCAGGCTGCGGGTGCTGGTCAACGCCGGCGAGCGGGCCGAGGGGGAGGAGGAGTTCCCCGACGAGGAGGTCTACCCGGTCCATCAGTTCCCGGAGATCACCGAGTTCCTCCATGAGCGGTGGGCCGGCGGCGGCGAGCCGGACGCCTGGGTGGAGACCGCCGACGGCCCGGTGGAGCCGGAGTCCGGCGGCGAGGGGCGGGGGTCAGGGGCGGCGGGTGCGCACGGTTACGGGCACGGCTACTGCCATGAGCGGGTGGCGGCCCTGCGGCGGCGCGGGCGGGGCTGCTGCGTGGTCGCGCCGATCGTGCTGCACGGGCGTGCCTGGGGCGAGCTCTATGTGGCGCGGCGGGTGGGGGAGCCGGTGTTCGGGCGCCGGGACGCGGACTTCGCCACCGTGCTGGCCGCCGTGGTGGCCGCCGGGATCTCCCAGACCGAACGGCTGGAGGAGGTGCGCAAGCTCGCCTTCACCGATCCGCTGACCGGCCTCGCCAACCGGCGGGCGGTCGACATGCGGCTGGACGAGGCGGTGGAGCGGCACCGGGCGGACGGTGCCGTGGTCAGCCTGGTCGTCTGCGATCTCAACGGGCTCAAGTGGGTCAACGACACCCATGGCCACGCGGTCGGCGACCGCCTGCTGGAACGTTTCGGCTCGGTGCTCTCCCGGTGCGGGGCCATGCTGCCCGGGGCACTGGCGGCCCGGCTCGGCGGCGACGAGTTCTGCCTGCTGGCGGCGGGGCCGAGTGCGGACGAGGCGGTCGCGGTGGCCACGGAGCTCTGCGAGCGGGCGGCCGAGCTGGAGTTCGGCAACGGGGTGGCCTGCGGGATCGCCTCCACCGGCGACCCGATCGGGCCGGTGGTCTCCGCGCGGCGGCTGTTCCGGCTCGCGGACGCGGCCCAGTACCGGGCGAAGGCCGCCCGCTCCTCGCGGCCCGTGGTGGCGGGGCGCGACGGCGAGGTCATCCGGCTGGCCGACTCCCCGCCGAAGTCCGCCCACGACCGCCGCAGGCTGCGCGGGAACCGCCCCGAGGCGTGACCGGGTCGGGTAAGGGGTCAACCCGATGACCACTAGTGACATGAAGGCTTTCAATCCGTACGCTTCTGAATATGGATATGCATACAGTCGTGGTGGGGACGTCCGGTACCACCGCTCAGGACGTCATCGCCGTGGCCCGCGGCAACGCCCGTGTCGAGCTCTCCGCCGCCGCGGTGAGCGCCCTGGCCGCCGCGCGCGAGATCGTGGACGCGCTCGCCGCCAAGCCCGAGCCGGTCTACGGCGTCTCGACCGGATTCGGGGCTCTGGCCAGCCGCCACATCAGCCCGGAGCTGCGCGCCCAGCTCCAGCGCAACATCGTCCGCTCGCACGCCGCAGGCATGGGCCCGCGCGTCGAGCGCGAGGTCGTCAGGGCGCTGATGTTCCTGCGGCTGAAGACCGTCGCCTCCGGCCACACGGGCGTGCGGCCCGAGGTCGCGCAGACCATGGCCGACGTGCTGAACGCCGGGATCACCCCGGTCGTCCACGAGTACGGCTCGCTCGGCTGCTCCGGCGACCTGGCCCCGCTCTCGCACTGCGCGCTGACCCTGATGGGCGAGGGCGACGCGGAGGGCCCCGACGGGACCGTCCGCCCGGCCGGCGAACTGCTCGCCGCGCACGGCATCACCCCGGTCGAGCTGCGCGAGAAGGAGGGCCTCGCCCTCCTCAACGGCACCGACGGCATGCTCGGCATGCTCGTGATGGCCATCGCCGACCTGCAGAACCTCTACACCTCGGCCGACATCACCGCGGCCCTCTCCCTGGAGGCCCTGCTCGGCACCGAGAAGGTCCTCGCCCCCGAGCTGCACGCCATCCGCCCGCACCCGGGCCAGGGCGCCAGCGCCGGCAACATGGCGCGGGTGCTGGCCGGTTCGGGCCTGACCGGCCATCACCAGGACGACGCCCCGCGCGTCCAGGACGCCTACTCGGTGCGCTGCGCGCCCCAGGTCAACGGCGCAGGCCGGGACACCCTCGCGCACGCCCGCCTCGTCGCCGAACGCGAACTCGCCGCCGCCGTGGACAACCCCGTGGTGCTGCGAGGGGACACCTCCCGCTCGGACGGAGTTGAGAGTGGGGGAGGGCGGGTCGAGTCCAACGGCAACTTCCACGGGGCGCCGGTCGCGTACGTCCTGGACTTCCTGGCGATCGTCGCCGCCGACCTCGGCTCGATCACCGAGCGGCGCACCGACCGGCTGCTGGACAAGAACCGTTCGCACGGGCTGCCGCCGTTCCTCGCCGACGACGCCGGGGTGGACTCCGGTCTGATGATCGCCCAGTACACCCAGGCCGCCCTGGTCAGCGAGATGAAGCGGCTCGCCGTCCCCGCGTCGGCGGACTCGATCCCCTCGTCCGCGATGCAGGAGGACCACGTCTCGATGGGCTGGTCGGCGGCGCGCAAGCTCCGTACCGCCGTCGACAACCTCGCCCGGATCGTCGCCGTCGAGCTGTACGCGGCGACCCGCGCGATCGAGCTGCGGGCCGCGCAGGGGCTGACCCCGGCGCCCGCCTCGCTGGCCGCCGTCGAGGCGCTGCGGGCGGCCGGTGTCGAGGGCCCGGGGCCCGACCGCTTCCTCTCGCCCGACCTGGCCGCCGCGGACGCCTTCGTGCGCGCCGGCGGGCTGGTCTCCGCCGTGGAGCCGGTCACGGGCCCGCTGGCCTGACCGCACCCGTCGTACGCGAGCGGACCGGTCATACGGCCGTCCGCGGACCTCCGCGACGGGCCGAGCAGGTGACGAAACCGGCCCCGATGCCCAGGAACGCCACCCCGCCGAGCAGATACGGCGTGGTGTCGATGCCCGTCCCCGTCTCGGCGAGCGCGGTGGCTCCCGGACCGGCGCCGGAGGCGGTGGCCGCGGCGGGGGCCGAGCCCTGGGCCGTGCCCGTCCCGCCCGTCGCGTTGGCCGACGGGACGAACCACAGGGCGCACAGCAGTGTCCCGGCGGCGGTGGCGGTCAGGAGCGGGCGGCGGGTGATGGCCACGGAATCGATCCCCCTTGTGACAGCCGTGAGTTAGGCCTGTGCGGCCGATGCTAGTGAAAGCAGCGGGTCGCGGGAAAGCCGCGGCGGCCGGGAGCTTACGCTCCGCCTCATGAGCACTTCCGAGTCATCACGTTTTGTTCGCCTCAGGGTTGAAATGGTGCTGGAGATCACGGACCCCGACGCCCTGAGCGGAACCGCCCTGGAGAGCCTCGCGGCCGAGTACGGGGAGCCCGGCGGGGAGTCCGCCGAGGAGCGCACGCATGCCGAGACCGCGGTACGGGAAGACGGTGCGGAGGCCCTCGCCTCGCTGATCGACCCGTTCGACCTGGTGGGCGAGGTGCCCGGGGTCGAGCTGACCCAGGCCTCCTGGAGCAGCGAGAGCATCGACTACGACCCCGAGGACCCGGACGGATGGGACCTCGACGACGGCGACGACGAGGCCGCCGAGGAGTACGACGACGAGGACGGCAGCGGAAGGGGCGCCTCCGGCGTCCCGCACAATGGGGAGGAGGACGACCAGGACGGCGGCACGGTGCGGCGGGTCTAGCGGGCGGGAACACCGGCCCCGGCCCCGTTCGCGGCGGACCGGGGCCGGTGTGTGTGACGACCGGCCGCCCGATGCGCGAACGTGCTGTTCAACCCGGTCGTGCGCCGGCGGACAGAGACATGACGAACGGCGGGAACCGCCGCCGTCACCACCGCGTCGATGAGTGTTGTTCCCCACATCCCCGACGGATGTGGAACGGGAGGCCCTTTCCGGGTGTTCTTGGAACATTGACGGGGTAGCGCCGGTCGACGGCCTTGCTCGGGGTTTTTGGGGATTTCGGCAACGATGGAGAAGCGTGTGATGACGGACAGCAAGCGGCGCAGGGGCCTCATGGCCGCGTCCGCACTGCTCGGCGGCGTGCTGGTGCTCACGGCCTGCAGCGACGACGGCGACAAGGGCGGTCCCAGCCCCGAGAGCTCGAAGTCCCAGGCAGCCGATGTGGACAAGGCGGCGGCCCAGGAGACCTCGGAGGCGCAGATAGCGATCGCGCCGAAGAACGGGGCGACCAACGCGAGCATCAACAACGCGGCCAAGGTCACCGTCACCAAGGGCAAGCTGACCGTCGTCACGATGACCACCGCGGCCGGGGAGAGCGTCAAGGGCACCCTCTCCGCCGACGGCACCAGCTGGAAGCCGGACGCCCAGCTGGAGCGCTCGACGACGTACAAGATCAGCGCGACGGCACAGGACTCCAAGGGCCGCGAGGCCCACGAGAACTCCTCCTTCACCACCGTCTCGCCCGCCAACAGCTTCATCGGGAACTTCACCCCCGAGGACGGCTCCACCGTCGGCGTCGGCATGCCCGTCTCGATCAACTTCAACAAGGCGATCACGGACAAGAAGGCCGTCCAGGACGGCATCACCGTGACCTCCAGCAGCGGCCAGCAGGTCGTCGGCCACTGGTTCAACGCACAGCGTCTCGACCTGCGCCCCGAGGACTACTGGCAGGGCGGCTCCACCGTCACGCTGAAGCTGGCCCTCGACGGCGTCGAGGGCGCCGACGGCGTCTACGGCGTGCAGCAGAAGACGGTCACCTTCAAGATCGGCCGCAACCAGGTCTCGACGGTGGACGCCAAGACGCACACCATGACCGTCACCCGGGACGGCAAGACGATCAAGACCATCCCGATCTCGGCCGGTTCGTCGGACAACCCGACGTACAACGGCCAGATGGTGATCTCCGAGAAGTTCAAGGAGACCCGGATGGACGGATCGACGGTCGGCTTCACGGACGACGACGGCAAGGGCGAGTACGACATCAAGGACGTGCCGCACGCCATGCGGCTGTCCACGTCGGGCACCTTCATCCACGGCAACTACTGGGGCGCCAAGTCGATCTTCGGCAGCGCCAACACCAGCCACGGCTGCGTCGGCCTCTCCGACACCAAGGGCGCCGGTGACCCCAACGCCCCGGCCGCGTGGTTCTACAACAACTCCATGATCGGCGACGTGGTCATCGTCAAGAACTCCCCGGACAAGACCATCCAGCCCGACAACGGCCTCAACGGCTGGAACCTCAGCTGGGCCCAGTGGACGGCCCCCGCGGCCTGATCCCACCGACCGCGTCCTCCTCACCCCGGGCAGGACCACCGGCCGGCAGCGAGTCCCGTACGCCGAAGGCGGCGGCACCCGGTCCCCACGGACCGCGGCGCCGCCGCCTTCGGCGTACGTGCGCGTTCTCATCGGGCTCTCATGGTGGCCTTAACCCACCATCACAAGCGGTCCATAACCTCGCGCCATGTTCTTCACCTACCTCCGGCGCGAGCTGCGCCGCCGCAGAAAGGCGGCGCTCGTCGTCGCCTCGGGGCTCGCCCTCGGCATTGCGCTGGTCATCATCGTCAGCTCGGTCTCCTCGGGCATGAGCAAGGCCCAGGACAAGGTCCTGGAATCGCTGTACGGCCTGGGCACGGACATGACCGTGACCAAGGCGGCCGCCGCACCCGGATCCGGCACCGAGCGGCCCCGGTTCGAGTTCGACGCCAAGGACAGCGACGACGACGCCACCCAGAGCACGGACCGGGTCATGGTCCAGGGCTTCCAGACCCTGGCCGCCACCACCGTGGCCGAGGTGGACGGGCAGGACGGCGTCGCCGACGCCGTCGGCGGGCTCAGCCTGACCGTCATGAAGGTGGACGGGCAGTTCAAGCGCGGCGAGTTCAAGCAGGAGGGCGGTACGTCCCAGGGCGGCGGCCGGGGCGGATTCGGCGGCGGCAGCGGGCAGCCGCAGGGCGAGGTCCGGGGCGGCGGCGCCTCGTTCGACGTCAACTCCTACACGGTGTACGGCACCGACGTCACCAAGCAGGACCTCGGACCGCTGACCTCCTCGAAGATCACCGCAGGGCGTGCCTTCAGGACCACCGAGACCAACGGCAAGGTGGCCGTCGTGGACGCCGCCTACGCCAAGGAGAAGAAGCTCTCGGTCGGCAAGACGGTGACCGTCCACGGCACCAAGTTCTCCATCGTCGGCGTCTCGACGGCCGACAGCGGCGACGCGGCGGCCAACCTCTACATCCCGCTCCAGCGGGCGCAGACCCTCGCCGACGCGAAGGACAAGGTCACCACCGTCTACGTCAAGGCGGCGGACTCGCAGCAGATCGACAGCGTCAAGTCGGCCATCCAGAAGAACATCGCGGGCACGACCGTCACCACCTCGGCCGACCTCGCGGACACCGTGTCCGGCTCCCTGTCCACCGCGTCCGATCTGGCCTCCAGCGTCGGCAAGTGGCTCTCCGTCGCCGTCCTGATCGCCGCCTTCCTGGTGGCCGGACTCCTCACCTCCTCCGCCGTCAGCCGCCGCGTCAGGGAGTTCGGGACCCTCAAGGCCCTCGGCTGGAAGAGCGGCCGGGTCACCCGCCAGGTCATCGGCGAGGCCCTCGTCAACGGCCTGATGGGCGGCGTCCTCGGCATCGCGGTCGGCCTCGCCGGTGCCTACGCCGTCACCGCCGTCAGCCCCACGCTCACCGCCCAGCTCGGCTCCTCGGCCGGCGGCTTCGGCGGCGGGATGCGCGGCGGCACGGCGGGCGGTCCCGGCCGGCAGACCGCCGCCAAGGCCCTCGACATCGCGCTGACCGCGCCCGTCTCCCTCTCCATCATCCTGATCGCCGTCGCCCTGGCCGTGGCGGGCGGGCTGATCGCGGGCGCCTTCGGCGGCTGGCGCGCCTCCCGGCTGCGCCCCGCCGACGCGCTGCGCCGCGTCGAATAAGTCCGTCCGCCCCACCCGCCAGAAGGAGTTGACCCATGTACACGCTTCAGGGCGTCACCAAGCACTACACCCGCGGCAAGTCCACCGTCCACGCGCTCGCCGGCGTCGATCTGACCATCGAGGACGGCGGCCGGCTCGTCATCCAGGGCCCCACCGGCGGCGGCAAGTCCACACTGCTCCAGATGCTCGGAGGCCTGGACCGCCCCACGGCCGGCAGCGTCGAACTCGACGGCGTGGACCTCGCGAAGCTCAGCGAGGCCAAGCTCACCAAGGTGCGCGCCGAGAACATCGGCTTCGTCTTCCAGAGCTTCAACCTCATCCCGACGCTCACCGCCCAGGAGAACGTCGAGACCGCCCTCGTACCGCTCGGCGGCAAGGCGTCCGAGCGGCGCAGACGGGCCGCCGAGGCGCTCGACTCGGTCGGTCTCGGCGAACGCCTCGGCCATCTGCCCGGCGAGATGTCCGGCGGCCAGCAGCAGCGCGTCGCCATTGCCAGGGCCCTGGTCAAGCGGCCCAAGGTACTGCTCGCGGACGAGCCCACCGGCAACCTCGACGAGTCGATGCGCGACGAGATCATGGAGGTGCTGGAGACCCTGTGGAAGGAGCACGGGCTCACCTTCATCATGGTCACCCACGACAGCTCGATCGCCCGCCGCGCCCCGCGCCTCGCCACCATCCGCAAGGGCAAGGTCACCATCACGGAGAACGCCCCGGCCTGACCGCGTGCGGCCCCCTGAGTCCCCGACGCCCCCGTCGGGGACTCAGGCCGCCCGGCCGGCGACCGCCCGGCGGTGCGCCAGCAGATCACTGCGCCGGACCTGGCGCAGCCCGACCGGGTCCGCGTGCAGCACGCCCTCCTCGCAGACCCGGGCCACCGGGCCGGCGCCCCGCGCGTGGGCGAGCCGGGCGCGCAGCCCGTACCAGGGCTGCATCGGCAGCCAGCACAGCCCGTACAGCCAGCGCCGCACCAGCCGCACCAGGCACGGGCGTCCCACATCAGGCACGCTCACCACCCGGATCCCCATGATCAGCTTCCCCGCGCCCGCACCGACGAGCGCGGTCAGCACCACCTGGTTGAGGAACGACAGGACGAGCACCGGACCGACCAGCAGCGCCACGGCCTCGGGAACGGTCGCGGAGTCCACATAGGGCCGCACCAGCAGCCCGGCGGTGACCAGGCACAGATAGCAGTCGAGCCCCACGGCCAGGTACCGGCGCATCTCCCCGGCCCTCGGCGGCGTACGCGGCCCGGGCGGCCGGTATCCGGGTAACGGGGGCGGGGCCGGCTCCTGCCGGCCGCGAGGAGGGCGGACTCTGCGGTTCCCCCGTGAAGACGTCATGACGGAATCATGGCTGATTACCCGTCACCGCGGGCCGAGTCCGGGTACAGCGCCCGCATGACCCCGGAGGTAATCGACGCTCCCCGCCACCCCCGGCAGCATGGTGCACACCAGCCGCGCAGGACCGGAAGCCGGAGGACGAGACCATGACCGCGTACGCCGTCGCGCACCTGTACCCCGAGGGACCGCCCAGCGAGGAGGTGCTCGACTACATCGAGCGCGTCCAGTCGACGATGGATCCGTACGGGGGCCGGTTCCTGGTCCACAACACCCCGGTCGAGCTCCTGGAGGGCGACTGGCCCGGCGGCCTGGTCGTCATCGCGTTTCCCGGCATGGAGGCCGCCCGCGCCTGGTACGCCTCGCCCGCCTACCGGGAGCTGCTGCCGCTGCGCACCCGGAACATGGCGGGCGACGTCGTCCTCGTGGACGGGGTCGCACCGGACTACGACGCCTCCGCGACGGCGGGCCGGATGCGGGCGGCGGCGCTGCGGGAGACCGAGGAGACCAAGGAGACCAAGGAGTGGGACACCCGCCAGGGGTGATGTCTGCGGGACCCCCGTGATGGGAAGGTGGCACCTGGCGTCGCTCGGGACAGGGACGCCAGCTGTACGAGCCGCCCCACGGAAGGTCTTGATCAGATGCCGGCCACCCCCGACTCCGCCGTTGCGCACGCCGCCGCGAACCGCGTCATCGAGCCGTTGTACGCGGAGATCCTCCGCCGCAACCAGGGCGAGAAGGAGTTCCACCAGGCCGTGCGGGAGGTCCTGGAGACGCTCGGCCCGGTGCTGGCCCGGCGGCCGGAGTTCGTGGACGCCCGGATCATCGAGCGCATATGCGAGCCGGAGCGCCAGCTCATCTTCCGGGTGCCGTGGGCGGACGACGCGGGCGACATCCACGTCAACCGGGGCTTCCGCGTCGAGTTCTCCAGCTCGCTCGGACCGTACAAGGGCGGGCTGCGCTTCCACCCGTCGGTCAACCTCGGCATCGTGAAGTTCCTCGGCTTCGAGCAGATCTTCAAGAACGCCCTCACCGGCATGCCGATCGGCGGCGGGAAGGGCGGCGCCGACTTCGACCCCAAGGGCCGCACGGACGCCGAGATCATGCGGTTCTGCCAGTCGTTCATGACCGAACTCCACCGCCACCTCGGCGAGTACACCGACGTCCCCGCCGGTGACATCGGCGTGGGCGGCCGCGAGATCGGCTACCTCTTCGGCCAGTACAAGCGGATCACCAACCGCTACGAGTCCGGCGTCCTCACCGGCAAGGGCCTCGGCTGGGGCGGTGCCCAGGCGCGTACCGAGGCCACCGGCTACGGCTGTGTCCTGTTCACCGCCGAGATGCTGCGCAGCCGGGGCGAGTCGCTCGACGGCCAGCGCATCGCCGTCTCCGGCTCGGGCAACGTCGCGATCTACGCCATCGAGAAGGCCCAGCAGCTCGGCGCGACGGTGGTGACCTGCTCCGACTCCGACGGCTACGTCGTGGACGAGAAGGGCGTCGACCTCGCCCTGCTCAAGGAGATCAAGGAGGCCGGGCGCGGCCGTGTCGCCGAGTACGCGGAACGCCGTCCCGAGGCCGTCTTCGTGCCCGGCACCGGCGTCTGGAGCGTGCCCTGCGACGTGGCGCTGCCGTGCGCCACGCAGAACGAACTCCACGAGGCCGACGCCCTGGCCCTCGTACGCCACGGGGTGAAGGCGGTCGCCGAGGGCGCCAACATGCCCACCACCCCCGAGGCCGTGCGCGTCCTCCAGGAGGCGGGTGTGGCCTTCGCCCCCGGCAAGGCGGCGAACGCCGGCGGGGTCGCCACCAGCGCCCTGGAGATGCAGCAGAACGCCTCGCGCGACTCCTGGACCTTCTCCCACACGGAGGAGCGCCTCGCGGAGATCATGCGCCACATCCACGACTCCTGCTACACCACGGCCGAGCGCTACGGCAGCCCCGGCAACTATGTGGCCGGCGCCAACATCGCGGGCTTCGAGCTGGTCGCGGACGCGATGCTGGCCCAGGGGCTGATCTGATCCGACCCGTTCGGAGCCGGTCCGGTCCGGGGCTCCCCGGACCGGATCAGGACCCGATCAGGACCGGGCCGGGACCGGGTTCAGGCGGCGGGCGAGCGCCGGAAGGTCTCCGCCAGCGCCGTGTTCGCCACCATCACCGCGGCCAGCGCCACCGCCACGACCGGACGGCCCAGCCCGTACACCGCGAGCGCCCCGCCGCCGAGCACCACGGCCTTGACCGCCAGTACGCCCGCCAGCGGCAGCCGGACGCGGGCGCGGGGCGCGGCGAAGGCGCCCCACAGGGCGATGGCGGCGGCGGGCAGCCCGATCCCGAGCAGCAGACGAAGGGCGAGGCCGTCGCCGGCGGTGAAACCCCACCGGCACAGGCAGCCGATGGCCACCAGCTCCAGGACGAACGCCAGGCCCTCGTTGGCGGCCCACCAGGGGCGGCCGCTCAACGAAGGGATCGCCGGCCGGTCCGTACGGTTCTCGCCCATGGTGCCCCCACCCTCGCCGTTCACGTTCCGGCGTTCGCGCCGGGGGGTGAGGGTAACGGCTCAGCCCTCGGCCGGGGCCACGCCGATCGGGCACGAGACGCCCGTGCCGCCGATGCCGCAGTAGCCGGCCGGGTTCTTGTCGAGGTACTGCTGGTGCGCGGCCTCGGCCGGCCAGAACGTGCGGCCCTCGGCCGGGAGGATCTCCGTGGTGATCTCGCCGTGGCCGGAGGCCGTCAGGACCTTCTGGTACGCCTCGCGGGACGCCTTGACGGCCGCCTCCTGCTCGGGGGAGTGGGTGTAGACGGCCGAGCGGTACTGCGTACCCACGTCGTTGCCCTGGCGGAAGCCCTGGGTCGGGTCGTGCGACTCCCAGAAGAGCTTCAGCAGCTCGTTGTACGTGACCGCCTTCGGGTCGTACACGACGCGGACGGCCTCGGTGTGGCCGGTCAGCCCCGAGCAGACCTCCTCGTAGGCGGGGTTCTCCGTGTAGCCGCCCTGGTAGCCGACGAGCGTCGTCCAGACGCCCTCCGTCTCCCAGAACTTGCGCTCGGCACCCCAGAAACAGCCCAGCGCGAAATCGGCGACCTCCAGACCCTCCGGATACGGGCCCAGCAGGGCGTTGCCCAGGACCGTGTGGCGGGACGGGACGGTGAATTCCGGGGTCGGACGCCCGCGCAGGGCCTCCTCCGGGGTGGGGAGCTGAGGGGTACGGCGTTGCAGGAACATGCGGGGGCTCCTCCTGGGGTCGGCGTGCTGTCCGTACAACGCGCCGGGGCCGCCATGGATTCCGCCGCCCGCCCTCAGCGGCGGGGCACGCCGCTCTCCGACTCGGCGTCCTCGACATAGGCGGCGGCCCGCTTGCGGGCCTTGAACCAGAAGTAGAGGCCGAGGCCGATCAGGATCAGGGGTATCAGGCGTGCCACGGGAACACCGGTCCTTGTGGTGGGTGGGGCATGGATACGGGGCGTGCGCTCCCACGGTCGCACACCGGGCGACAGGCCCTAGGGCGTGTCGTCAAACTGGCGTCTGCCGGGCGACGCCATGCACGCACTCTCGCCGCACCGGCCCCAGACCCCGGTACGCCCAGTACAGGGGCCTGGGGCCGGCACGCCGAGAGCACGCACCTGACGCCGCCCGGCCGCCCTTCGGGCAACGACACCAGTTTGACGACACGCCCTAGCGCGGCAGCGTCGCCGGGCTGCCGCCGTTCGCCTCGTAGCCGGCGACCGCCAGGGCCCGGTAGACGGTGTACTCGGCGGCCGGGTCGGAGTTCTCCGTCCACGGCAGCGCGCCCACGTGCCCGTCGATGTGGACCAGCTGGTTCATCGCCTCCGACCAGCGCTCCATCCGTACCAGGAACAGCACCAGCAGATGCCGGACGTGGGCGAGCATCGGGTCGTCGGCGCGGGCCGAGTGGACCGCGAACATCGCGCCCTCCACGGCCCGGGTCACCACCTGGCTGCGGTAGAAGCCCTGCACGAGGTTGACCTCGGGCAGGTGCTCGTACACCGCGAAGAGCGGCAGCGCGGCCAGCAGCGAGCCCTGCGGGGCGCGGGCGGCCGCCGCGGTGGCGAAGCGGTCGGCGTCCTCGCGGGAGCCGTGCCACTTCTCGCACCAGAAGTGCAGCGCCGCGATGTGCGCGCCCATGTGCGCGGGCGCCCGGTCGATGATCTTCGCCCAGAGCCGGTCGAACTCCTCGGGGGAGTAGCCGAGTCCGCGTGCCACGGCCAGCTCGACGATGTACGGCACCGGGTCGCCGGGGGCCAGCAGGGCCGCCTCGCCGACGACCGTACGGGCCTCCTCCAGGATGATCCGGAAGTCGTCCGTCCCCGCCGTGGACGAGCGCCACGCCTGCTGGACCAGGAACTCCGCGTGCACGGCCGCGGCGCCCGCGTCCTTCGGCGCCTCCGCCCGCCACTTGCGCAGCCAGGACCCGCCGACGCCCGGCTGTCGCAGCAGCTCCAGCGAGGCTGCCCCGGCGAACGCCTGTACCCGCTGCCACCGCACCTCGCCGTCCTTCGGCGTCCCGGACAGCAGCTGGGAGGCGGCCCGCCACTCCTGGGTGTGCTGGACGACCTCCAGAACGTCCAGGAGGTCCTGGTCGGGGCCCGGGGTGCGGACGTCCAGCTCCTCCTGGCGCACAAAGCCGTAGTCCTCCGGGTCGGCCGCGTCGGGGGAGCCCGGCGCCACCTGCCGGATGCCCCCGCGCCGGCGCAGCACATAGGGGCCGACGACCGCGGTGAGCATGCACAGCGCGAGCAGGATCCACAGAATCTCCATGCCCCCATTGTCACCGGACGGCCCGGTGCTCCGTGCGGGGCCTCGGGACGAACTACGCTCGGGACCCATGAGCGACCAGCACAGCTTCGAGACTCTCGCGATCCACGCGGGAAACACCGCCGATCCCCTCACCGGCGCGGTGGTTCCGCCCATTTACCAGGTGTCCACGTACAAGCAGGACGGTGTGGGCGGGCTCCGCAACGGCTACGAGTACAGCCGCAGCGCCAACCCCACGCGCACCGCGCTGGAGGAGAACCTCGCCGCCCTGGAGGGCGGCCGCCGAGGGCTCGCCTTCGCGTCGGGCCTCGCCGCCGAGGACTGCCTGCTCCGTACGCTGCTGACCCCCGGCGACCACGTGGTCATCCCGAACGACGCCTACGGCGGCACGTTCCGGCTGTTCGCGAAGGTCGCCTCGCGCTGGGGCGTGGAGTTCTCGGTCGCCGACACCTCGGACGTGGCGGCGGTGCGCGCGGCGATCACCCCGCGCACCAAGGCGGTGTGGGTGGAGACCCCGTCCAACCCGCTGCTCGGCATCACCGACATCGCGGCCGTCGCCGGGGTGGCGCGGGCGGCCGGCGCGCGCCTGGTCGTCGACAACACCTTCGCCAGCCCCTACCTCCAGCAGCCGCTGGCGCTCGGCGCCGATGTGGTGGTGCACTCCACCACCAAGTACATGGGCGGCCACTCGGACGTCGTCGGCGGCGGTCTGATCGCCAACGACGCGGACCTGGCGGAGGAGTTGGCGTACCACCAGAACGCGATGGGCGCCGTCGCCGGGCCGTTCGACGCCTGGCTGGTGCTGCGCGGCATCAAGACCCTCGCCGTCCGGATGGACCGGCACACCGAGAACGCGACCAAGGTCGCCGAGCTGCTGACCCGCCACCCCAAGGTCACCCAGGTCCTCTACCCGGGCCTGCCCGAGCACCCCGGCCACGAGGTCGCCGCCAAGCAGATGAAGTCCTTCGGCGGCATGGTCTCCTTCCGGGTCGCGGGCGGCGAGGAGGCGGCGGTCGAGCTCTGCAACCGCACCAGGGTCTTCACGCTGGGCGAGTCGCTCGGCGGTGTCGAGTCGCTGCTGGAGCACCCGGGCCGGATGACGCACGCCTCGGTGGCCGGATCGGCCCTGGAGGTCCCCGCCGACCTGGTCCGGCTCTCCGTCGGCATCGAGAACATCGACGACCTGCTGGCCGACCTGACGCAGGCGCTCGGCTAGGACACGTCCCGGGGGCGGGACCGGAGCACCGGTCCCGCCCCCGGCGCGTGCGGCCGTCTCAGACGGCTGCCTTCTCGTCCTCCAGCGTGGCCCTGATCTGCTCCCGCAGCTCGGGGCCATCGGTGTGTTCATGGACGGAGACGGCGTGTTCGGCCGCGGCCCGCAGGACTTCGTCCTCCTCGCCGGAGATCGTCAGCGAGCAGTTGGACACGCTCGGATACTTGCGGCAGTCAGCGACTTTCCTGGTCATCACAGCCTCCCGGCCACTCCTCTCCAGGATAGATGCGCAGGGGCCGGGACACCGGTGCCGCCGAGGAGCCGCTACCAGCCGTCCAGCGGCGGTGTGATCTCGGCGGGCGGGGCCTGCCAGGGCTGGACCAGCAGCGCCCACACGGTGAACGCCGTGACCGCGGTGATCAGCGCGAGCACGCCCAGCCGGCGCAGCACCCGGCGGCGGCGCAGCAGCCGTCCCCCGTGCTCCGCCGCCCGCGCGGCCAGCTCGGCGGGCACCTGCGGATGCGGGGTCTCCAGCATCCGCCGGACCTCCTCCTCCTTGCGCCCGGTGCCGCTCACGGCGCGGCCCCCAGGAGCCGGGCGGGACCCCGTCGCACGGTCGGGCTGCGGGTGCCGCGCATGGTGGCGACCGCCCGGTTGCAGACCGCCCGGACCCGGTCGCCCGAGAGGCCGAGCAGCGCGGCGGTCTGCTCCTCGGGCACCCCTTCGTACAGCCGCAGGACCAGGATCAGCCGTTCCTGCGGGGTCAGCCGGTCCAGCAGTCCGCCGCGCGGGCGGTGGTGGCGCCAGGCCTCCCGTGCGAACCGGGTGGCGAGATCCTGCCGGGTGCGGTCGTACGGATCCTCGCCGTGCAGCCGGTCCCAGCCCGCGTACGTACGGGCCAGCGCGGCCGTCAGGAGCCGCTGGGCGAGGGGGTTGGCACCGGGCGGGACGGCGGGTTCGGCGGTGAGCAGGGTCGCGGTGTGCAGCAGCCGGCCCGCCGCGCCCGCCACGAAGGCCTCGAACTCCTGGGCGCGGCCCCGCTGTCGGCCCGCATGGCGCTCTCGCACGAGGTCAATCCGAGCGCGCCCGGGGCCCCGGGTCAACCCCTGCGGCCCGGGGCGGGCCGCGCTATCCGGGCTGGGGCGGCTGGTGCGCGGCCTGCCGGGCCGCCAGGGCCGCGTTGAAGCGGGTGAGCAGGGCGCAGAAGGTGTCGCGCTCCTCCTCGTTCCAGTCGTCCGTCACCTGGGAAATCAACTCCCGCCGCGAGGCCCGGACCTCGTCCAGCCGGGCCTGGCCGCGCGGGGACAGCTGGAGCACGACGGCACGGCCGTCCTCCGGGTGCGAGGTGCGCTTGACGAGACCGGTGTCCACGAGCGGCGCGACCTGCCGGGTCACTGTCGACGAGTCGATCCCCATCCCGGCGGCCAGTGCCTTGACCCCCATCGGCCCTTCCCGGTCCAGCCGGTTGAGCAGCAGGTAGGCGGCCCGGTCCATGGAGTTGCGCACCTGGCCGACACCGCCGAGGCGGGTCTGCTCGGCACGGCGGGCAAACACCGCCACCTGGTGCTGAAGGGCGTCAAGGAGGTGGTCGGGACCCGGGTTCTCCGGGGTGGCGCCCCCGGAAGGAGACGCGGCAGTCGTCATGTCCTGAGGGGGCATGGCCGGGGGCTCTCTTCGTGCGGTGTCGGATGGGTGGGGGACAGAGTACGCGGCCCCGGGTCAACGCGTACCAGTGCCGCACAAACCTGCGGACGTGGACGCAGGACGCCATCTCGGGCGGCGGCCACAACCTCTTCGAGGCCGACCGGAGGCAGCTGCAAGACTTGCGGTATGAACTTCCCGCCGCCCGCCCGTTTCCCCTCCCTGATCCTCGACGATGTGCGGGGGGCGCAGAAGATGCTTTCCGGGGTCTCCAGGGTCACCCCGCTGGAGGGCAGCCGCCATTTGTCCGCGCTGGTGGGCGCGCCCGTCCAGTTCAAGTGCGAGAACCTCCAGCGGACGGGCTCCTTCAAGCTGCGGGGCGCGTACGTACGCATCTCTGGTCTGTCCCCCGTCGAACGGGCGGCCGGTGTCGTCGCCGCGAGCGCCGGAAACCATGCGCAGGGTGTCGCGCTCGCGTCCGCGCTGCTCGGCGTACGGTCGACGGTCTTCATGCCGGTCGGCGCCCCGCTGCCGAAGGTCGCGGCCACGCGTGAGTACGGGGCCGAGGTGCGGCTGCACGGCCAGGTCGTCGACGAGACGCTCGCCGCCGCGCAGGAGTACGCGCAGCGCACGGGCGCGGTCTTCATCCACCCCTTCGACCACCCGGACATCATCGCCGGGCAGGGCACGGTGGGCCTGGAGATCCTGGAGCAGTGCCCCGAGGTGCGCACCATCGTCGTCGGGATCGGCGGCGGCGGGCTCGCGGCCGGGATCGCGGTCGCGGTGAAGGCGGTCCGGCCCGATGTGCGGATCGTCGGTGTGCAGGCGGCGGGCGCGGCCTGCTACCCGCCGTCGCTGGCGGCCGGCCGGCCCGTGTCGATCGGCTCGCTCCAGACGATGGCGGACGGCATCAAGGTGGGACGGCCGGGCGATGTGCCGTTCGCGCTGGTCAGGGAGCTGGTCGACGAGGTCCGCACGGTCTCCGAGGACGAGCTGTCCAGCGCGCTGCTGCTCTGCCTGGAGCGGGCGAAGATGGTGGTGGAGCCGGCCGGGGCGAGCCCGGTGGCCGCGCTGCTCAGCGACCCGAAGGCGTTCCGGGGGCCGGTGGTGGCGCTGCTCTCCGGCGGCAATGTGGACCCGCTGCTGATGCAGCGCATCCTGACCCACGGCATGTCGGCGGCGGGCCGCTATCTGAGCCTGCGGCTGCGGCTCACGGACCGGCCGGGCGCCCTGGCGACCATGCTCGGTGTCCTCTCGCAGGCGGATGCCAACGTCCTGGACGTCAGCCATGTGCGCACCGACCCCCGGCTCGGCCTCACCGAGGCGGAGGTGGAACTCCACCTGGAGACCAAGGGGCCCGAGCACTGCGAGGAGGTCGCCGCGACGCTGCGCGAGGCGGGCTATCTCGTGATCGGCTGACCCCTTGTCAGTCGCGATATATCGCGTTATCTTGTTCCTGTCCGGCCCCGGTGCACAGCCGCACGCGCTCGTCTCGTGTGTTCACCGGGCGCGGCACCACGGGCAAATCTAGGATCTGTGAGGAAGTCACCCGATCGCACTGGGGGAATCCCATATGCCAGGCGCCATCTACGCCGAAGGTCTGGTGAAGACCTTCGGCGACGTACGAGCACTCGGCGGCGTCGATCTCGACGTGCCGGAAGGCACCGTCCTCGGACTTCTCGGCCCCAACGGGGCCGGCAAGACGACCGCCGTACGCGTCCTGACGACGCTGCTCAGGCCCGACAGCGGCAGCGCCTTCGTCGCGGGTATCGACGTACTGAAGAATCCCAACGAGGTACGGCGGTCGATCGGGCTCTCCGGCCAGTTCGCCGCCGTCGACGAGTATCTGACCGGCCGCGAGAACCTCCGCATGGTCGGCCGGCTCTACCAGATGGGCGGACGCGAGGCGAAGGCCAGGGCGGGGGAGCTGCTGGAGCGGTTCAACCTCGCCGACGCGGCCGACCGCCCCGCCAAGACGTACTCCGGCGGCATGCGCCGCCGTCTCGACCTGGCGGCCGCGCTCGTCGTCTCCCCGCCGGTCATGTTCATGGACGAGCCGACCACCGGCCTCGACCCGCGCAACCGCCAGCAGCTCTGGGAGGTCATCGAGGAGCTCGTCGCCGGCGGGACGACGCTGCTGCTGACCACGCAGTACCTGGAGGAGGCCGACCGCCTCGCCCACGACATCTGCGTGATCGACCACGGACGGGTCATCGCGCGCGGCACATCCGACCAGCTCAAGGCCCGCACGGGCGGCGAGCGCGTCGAGGTCGTCGTCCACCAGACCGACCAGATCGAGCCCGCCCGCGCGGTCCTCGGCCAGCTGGGCAAGGGCGAGGTCGCCGTCGTCCCGCACATGCGCAAACTGACCGTCCCGGTCGACGGCGGGGCCAAGCTCCTCGCCGAGATCATCCGCGACCTCGACACCCGGGGCGTGGAGATCGACGACATCGGGCTGCGCCGCCCCACCCTCGACGACGTGTTCATCTCCCTCACCGGCCACGCCGCCGAGCAGGAGAAGAACGAAGGCAGCGAGGCGGACGGACAGCCGGCCGCCGCCGGATCGGAGGCAGAGAAGTGAGCGCCCTCAGCGACACGGCCCCCACGCGCGCCCCCCGGTCGGGCGGCGGCATCGGCCAGTCCGTCCGGGACTCGCTGGTCATCGCCCAGCGGAATCTGATCCGGATGACCCGGATTCCGGAGATGATCCTTTTCGGGGTCATCCAGCCGGTCATGTTCGTGGTGCTGTTCACGTACGTCTTCGGCGGCTCGATCGCCATTCCGGGCGCGGGCGTCAGTTCGAGCGCCTACAAGGAATTCCTGATGGCGGGCATCTTCGCGCAGACCGTCACCTTCGCCACCGCGGGGGCCGGCGCGGGCATCGCGGACGACATGCACAAGGGGCTCATCGACCGGTTCCGGTCGCTGCCCATGGCCCGGGGCGCGGTGCTCACCGGGCGGACCCTGGCCGACCTGGTGCAGACGGCCATCACCCTCGCGGTCCTCGCGGCCGTCGCCCTGCTGGTGGGCTGGCGCACCCACGAGAACATCGGCAAGGTGCTCGCGGGATTCGGTCTGCTCCTGCTGCTCGGCTACGCGTTCACCTGGATCGGCGCGCTGATCGGCCTCTCCGTCCGCACCCCGGAGGCTGCCACCTCGGGCGGGCTGATCTGGCTGTTCCCGCTGACCTTCATCTCGAACGCGTTCGTGCCGGTCAACGGCATGCCGAGGTTCCTGCAGTACGTCGCCGAGTGGAACCCGTTCAGTGCCACGGTGGCGGCGGCCCGCGAACTGTTCGGCAACACGATCGAGGGCGTGCCGAAGTCCGTGACGGGCGCCTGGCCGATGGAGCACCCCATCTGGGCCTCACTGATCTGGTCCGTGCTGATCATCGTGTTCTTCCGGACCCTTGCGGTACGCAAGTACCGCTCGGTCGCCGTCTGAGCACAACGGGAAGGCAGAGAGCCCCGGCCGCGACGCGGCCGGGGCTCTCCGTCTGCTGTGCGGCTCAGCCCGTGTACGGCTTGGCCGAAAGGATCTTGACCGTCGCGGTCCTGCCGTTCGGCAGCTCGTACTCCGCGTCCTCACCCGTCTTCTTGCCGTTCACGCCCTTGCCGAGCGGTGACTGCGGGGAGTAGGTCTCGATGTCCGCGCTCGCGTACTCACGGGAGGCCAGAAGGAAGGTCGTCGTGTCGTCCTCGTCGCCGTCGAAGGCGATCGTCACGACCATGCCGGGCTCGACCACACCGTCGTCGGCCGGTGCCTCGCCGACCTTCGCGTGCTCGAGGAGCTGGGTCAGCTGGCGCACCCGGAGCTCCATCTTGCCCTGCTCCTCCTTGGCCGCGTGGTACCCGCCGTTCTCACGCAGGTCCCCCTCCTCACGGGCCGCCGCGATCTTGACGGCGATCTCCGTGCGCGCGGGACCAGACAGGTACTCCAGCTCGGCCTTGAGCTGGTTGTACGCCTCCTGCGTGAGCCAGGTGACGTTTTCGCTGGTCTGGGTCACAGGGTGCTCCTCGTCGGTACTGGGAATACAAAGCAACGCCCTACCCGGAAGCATGCGCTCCTACGGGTGGGCGAAACCACGAGCCTAACAATTCACCGGGAAAAGGGGGAGAAGGTAAAAGGATGGTCCTGCGAATCCGCAGGTCAGCGCGGGTAGGGGCGAGTCAGGACGCGCGTGCGGCGGTCAACGTGACGCCCCGCCGTCGTCCGTGCACCCCAGCAGCTCGACGCTGGTCGCCCGGGACGTCGTACGCAGCGACAGGACGCGGTCGATCCTGTCCGTGTCCTCGTCGAAGCGGAAGTCCTTGCGGGCCACGTCCGTGCCGTCCTTGCGCTGCGAGCGCAGGGTGCAGTAGCCCTTGGCGTCCCGGTCCTTGCGGACCTCGAGATGGACCTCGACCTTCTCGTCCGAGACGACCTTGAACTTGATCACCTCGGCGCTCAGGCCCTGGCCGCTCACATAGCTGTAGCCGATCCAGCCGATCACACCCAGCACCACGGCCCCCAGGACCGCGCCGATGATCTTGAGCTTGCGGTCCGCGCGCTGGTCGGCCGAGCGGCCGTAGCGGTTCTCGGGAAGCGCCTCGCGCACCGCGGTCATGATCGTTCCTCCCGTGCCGGGGATCGAGGAATTTTCCACCCCCGCCTTCGGTCACTATAGAAGCCCCCGCCCGCCACACGACCGCCACCCCACACCGACGTCCCTGCGGGACGGCACCCTTTGACGGCGACCAATCACTGAGGATCGAGTCTTGACTGAGCAGCTTCGACTGATGGCCGTACACGCCCACCCCGACGACGAGTCGAGCAAGGGCGCGGCCACCATGGCCAAGTATGTGTCCGAGGGGGTGGACGTGCTGGTCGTGACCTGCACGGGAGGCGAGCGTGGCTCCATCCTCAACCCGAAACTCCAGGGCGACGCGTACATCGAGGAGAACATCCACGAGGTGCGCAAGAAGGAGATGGACGAGGCCCGGGAGATCCTGGGCGTCAAGCAGGAGTGGCTCGGCTTCGTCGACTCGGGGCTGCCCGAGGGCGACCCGCTGCCGCCGCTGCCCGAGGGCTGCTTCGCGCTGGAGGACGAGCAGGTGGCGGCCGGCCGGCTGGTCGCCAAGATCCGCGCGTTCCGGCCGCAGGTCATCACCACGTACGACGAGAACGGGGGCTACCCGCACCCCGACCACATCATGACCCACACGATCTCGATGATCGCCTTCGACGGAGCCGCGGACACCGAGAAGTTCCCCGAGGACGAGTTCGGCCCCGCGTGGACGCCGCAGAAGCTCTACTACAACCAGGGCTTCAACCGGCCGCGCACGGTGGCCCTGCACGAGGCGCTGCTGGCGCGCGGCATGGAGTCGCCGTACGCGGAGTGGCTGGAGCGCTGGAAGGAGTTCGAGCGCGCCGAACGCACGCTGACCACGCACGTTCCCTGCGCGGACTTCTTCGAGATCCGGGACAAGGCGCTGATCGCGCACGCCACGCAGATCGACCCGGACGGCGGCTGGTTCCGGGTGCCGATGGACATCCAGCGCGAGGTCTGGCCGACGGAGGAGTACGAGCTGGCGAAGTCGCTCGTCGATACCTCCCTCCCCGAGAGCGACCTCTTCGCGGGCATCCGCGACAATGCCTGATATGTACGCGACTCAGGCACTGACGCACCTCGTCCCGCTCGCCGAGGAACTCGACAAGAACAAGGTGACCCCGGGGGTCCTCGGCTTCATCGTCTTCGCGGCGCTCGCCGCGGGCGTGTGGCTGCTGATGAAGTCGATGAACCGGCACATGGGCCGGGTCGACTTCGAGGAGGCGCCGGACCCGGACGCGGTGGCGTCCGGCGACGCGGGGGCCAAGGGCGTGGCGGCGGGCTCCGCGCAGCGGAAGTAGCGGGTGCGGCGGTAGCCGCGGGCGGGGGCAGAGCGGACGGGAGGTGCGGACACCACCGCCGGGCGCTGTGCCCCCGCGTTGTCGTGTCCGCGGGTCCTCCCGCCCCGGAGTTCCGCCGGACGGCTCCTCTTGCCGTGCGAAGGGCGGCGGGGCTAACGTCTGCCCTGGCATGTAAGCGCATACAGGAAGCGCGTACGCGGGACAGCGGGACGGCACAGTGACGGACACCGGGCACGGCCTGCGGGTCATGACGTTCAACCTCCAGGTCGACTGGGACGGCGCGCCGCACCCCTGGTCCGGGCGGCGCGGCCCCGCCGTGGACGCCGTGCGGAGCGAGCGGCCCCATCTGCTCGGTACGCAGGAGGGGCTGCACGCCCAGGTGCGGGATCTGGCGGCCGGGCTCGGGCCCGAGTACGTCTGGACCGGCCAGGGCCGCGAGGGCGGCACCCGCGGCGAGTTCATGGCCCTGTTCCACGACCGGCGCCGCCTGGCCCTCCTGGCGCACGGGGACTTCTGGCTCTCCGACACCCCCGAGGTGCCCGGCTCCAACACCTGGGGCGGCGGCTGCCCCCGCATGGCCACCTGGGCCCGCTTCCGCGATCGGGCCACCGGCGGCGAGCTGTGCGCCGTCAACACCCACTTCGACCACCTGAGCGACCACGCCCGGCTGCGCTCGGCCCGGCTGCTCGCCGAGTGGCTGACCACGCGGTGCGCGGACATCCCGTACCTCGTGACCGGCGACTTCAACGCCCCGGCCGGGCGCAGCGCCGCGTACGACACCCTGCTCGCCGGGGCGGACCTGCTGGACACCTGGGACACGGCCGAGGCGCGCGGCCCGGCCTACGGCACCTTCCACGACCACGCGCCGCCCGTCCCGGACGGCGACCGCATCGACTGGATCCTCGCCCCGCGCGGCAGCCGTATCCCCTCGGCGGGCGTCGACACGGTGCGCGGTGACGGCCCCCGCCCGAGCGACCACCTGCCCGTCCACGCCGTCGTGGACCTCGCGCCCCTCGCACACCGACCGTCCCCGTCCCCGTCCCCGGAGGTTCCCGCCCCATGACCTCGTCCCGTCCCGCCCGCGAGTGGCTGGCCGACGCCGTCCTCTACCAGATCTATCCGCAGAGCTTCGCCGACTCCGACGGCGACGGCATCGGGGACTTCGCCGGGATCGAGGCCAGGCTCGACCACCTCGCCTGGCTCGGTGTGAACACCGTCTGGTTCAACCCCTGCTTCGCCTCGCCGTTCGACGACGCGGGCTACGACGTGAGCGACTACTTCACGGTCGCGCCCCGCTACGGCACCAACGACGACCTCGCCCGGCTGGTCGAGGCGGCGGGCCGACGCGGCATCCGGGTCCTCCTGGACCTGGTGGCGGGGCACACCTCGGACCGGCACCCCTGGTTCACCGCCTCGGCCGGCGACCCCGGCGACCACCGCTACATCTGGGCCGGTCCCGGCGAGCGGCCGGAGGGTTTCGTCGCCTCGCCCGGAACCCGCCCCGGCTTCTACAAGCCGAACTTCTTCGAGTCGCAGCCCGCTCTCAACTTCGGCTACGCGCGCATGGACCCGGCCGAGCCGTGGCGGCAGCCCGTCGACGCCGAGGGCCCGCGCGCCAACCGGCAGGCCCTGTACGAGATCATGGACCACTGGCTGTCCCTCGGCCTGTCCGGCTTCCGCGTGGACATGGCCGCCTCGCTGGTCAAGGACGACCCGGGCCACGCCGAGACCGTCGGGCTCTGGCGCGAACTGCGCGCCCGGCTCGACGCCGAGCACCCCCACGCGGCGCTGCTGTCGGAGTGGGGCGACCCGGCGGTCTCCGTACCGGCGGGCTTCCACGCGGACTTCTTCCTGCAGTTCGGCGCCGAGGACGACGGTCTGGCGCTGCGCTCGCTGTGGAACAACTTCGAGGGCACGGTCAGCGAGCAGTGGGAGCCGCGGGCCCCCTACTTCGACGCCGGCGGCCAGGGCTCCCCGGGGACCTTCCTGGACGGCTGGCGCCGGGCCACCGAGACCATCGCAGACGCCGGGCTCATCGTGCTGCCCACCGCCAACCACGACTTCTCCCGGCTCGCGTGCGGGCCGCGCACCGCCGAACAGCTCCCGGCGGCCTTCGCGTTCCAGCTCACCTGGCCGACGCTGCCGGCGATCTACTACGGGGACGAGATCGGCATGCGGTACGTCCCCGGGCTGCCGGAGCGCGAGGGCAGCCGGCTCGGCCCGCGCTACAACCGCGCCGGCTCCCGTACGCCCATGCAGTGGGACGACTCGCCCAACGCCGGGTTCTCCACGGCCCCGGCCGACGCGCTCTACCTGCCCGTCGACCCGGACCCGGGCCGCCCGACGGTCGCCGCGCAGCGCGCCGACACCGGATCGCTGCTGCACCTGGTCCGACGGCTGATCGCCCTGCGCAAGGAGACCCCGGAGCTGGGGCCCGCGGGGAGCACGGAGGTCCTGCACGCCGGCTACCCCCTGGTCCATGTGCGGGGCGGGCGCTACCTGGTGGTGGTCAACCCCCGCAGCGAGCCCGGGGAGGCGGCGGCCCCGGCGGACACCGCCACGCCGCTGGAGGTCTCGGGTGTCACGGTGCGCGCGGGCCGGATCCGGGCGGAGGGCTTCGGGTACGGGATCTTCCGGCTCTGAGGCGCCGGGAGGCCCCCTCCGTCGGTGGGTGCGGGCGGCTCAGTCCACCACGTTCCCGGTGGCCTTCTGGAGCTTCGCCGCAGCGGCGGCGGGGGCGGTGCCCGTGGCGACCTTCTCCAGGGCGCTGTCCATCTGGGCCGCGAACTCCTCCCACTTGGACATCGGCGGGATGTCCTTCGCGGTGGCGAGCGACTCCTTGAAGACGGCCAGGGAGTCACCGCCGTTCTTGAGCGCGGGCAGGTCCCAGGCGGCCTTGTTGGCGGGCAGCGCCTTGGAGGTCTCGTACCAGTGCGCCTGCATCTCGGGCGTGGTCAGGTACTTCGTGAACTCCTGGGCCGCCGCCTTGTGCCCGCTGTCCTTGAACGTCACCAGCGAGGCGCCGCCGACCCAGGACGCGGAGGTCCTGCCGGCCGGGACCGGGGCGACCTTCCACTTGCCCTTCAGCTGGGGCTGCTGCTCCGCGAGGTTCTGGACGATCCAGGGGCCGGAGACGAACATCGGCATCCGGTCGGCGGCGAAGTCCTTCACGACGTCCTGGCCCGGCACGAAGTTCTTCTTGGCGAGGCCCGCGTCGAAGTAGTGCTGGAACTCGGTGAGCGCCCGCACCAACTGGGGGGAGTTCAGGGCCGGCTTGCCGTCCTTGCCGAGCAGCGAACCGCCGGCGGAGAAGAGGTAGGGCGCCCAGCCCTGCCAGGCGCCGGCGCCGCCCGGCTGGAGGGACAGGCCCCACTCGGTCCCGGCCTTGTTCTTGTACGCGGCGGCGAGGGCGCGCATGTCCTTCCAGGTGGCCGGCGCCCTGTCGATGCCGGCCTTCTCGGCGAGGTCGGTGCGGTAGTAGAGCGCCCGTGTGTCGGCGTACCAGGGGACGCCGTAGGCGGTGCCGTCCACGACGTTGCCGTTCCAGGTGGCCGGGAAGAAGTCGTTCTTGTCGAAGACCTTGGTGTCCACCGGTTCCAGGGAGCCGAGTTCGATGAACTCGCCCATCATCGTGGAGCCCATCTGCGCCATGTCCGGCAGCGTGCCGGCGGCCGCGGCGGACAGCAGCTTCTGGTGCACGACGTCCCAGCCGACCGGGGTCACCTTGATGGTGATGTTGGGGTGCTTCGCGGTGAACTCCTTGGCGACCGTCTGGATCCGGTTGCCCTCCTCGCCCATGGCCCACACGGTGAGGGTCTGCTTGGCGTCCGCCTTCGCCTGATCGGAACCGCTGCCCCCGCAGCCGGTCAGGGCGAGGGCCGTCACCAGCGTGACAGCGATGCCGGCGGACCTGGCGGTCCTGACGGTGCGGGTCATGCGGCTCCTCCAAGAATTCATGTATGCGCATTCCGTAAGCGCATACATGACCTTGCGGGATGGGGTGGGGAGACTCAGGGGCGTACGGATAACGCTTTGGCAAACGGGGCCCGCTCGCGCGGGCGGGCTGCGGGCGGGGTGCGGCGGGGCGCGGGCGGAGGCGTGTGTGCGCCGGAGCCGGGCGCGGGTGGGTCCCCTCGGGCGCCGGGCGGGCCGGAATGCGGCGTCCCTGGTGGGGCCGGGTGCCGGCCGTCGGTGGGTTGTCCGGGCGCGGGCTGCCATGAGCCGCTGGGCGGGGCCGGCCGGCGGGCCCCTGCGTGCCCTCAAGGGCCGGGCGGGCCGGAATGCCGCCGGGGCCGGTCCGTACGGCGGGGCATGTGCGGTGTGCCCTCAGGCGCCGGGCGGGCCCGCTCGGCCCGCCCGGCTCGGGTGGGGCGGGGGCTACGGCCTTGCCGGGACCCTGACGCCCATGACCTCCCGGGCGTGACGGGTCGGGGTCAGGCCCAGGTGCCAGGCCTGCCAGCCGTCCTCCAGGGTCACGCCCCGGTTCAGGATCACGCGGAACGCCTCCGCGCAGTCCTCGACCTTCGCGTCCCGGGTCGGATGACCCGCCGCGATCAGGTCGGCCAGCTCCTGCTGGGCCACCACTGTCCCCACCTCGATGCCGCCCGGCGAGGCGTACGGCAGCAGGGTGCAGCGCAGGAAGCGGGCCCAGTCGCCGCCGCGCGCGTCGCCGTACGAGTCGAACAGCTCCGCCGCCTCCCCGCACAGCTCCAGCGCCTGAGGGGCGCGCTGGTTGCCCGCGTCGATCAGGGCCAGCTCCAGACAGGTCCAGGCCTCGCCGTGGGCGACCTTGATACGCCGGAAGTCGGCCCGCGCGTCCACCAGGAGCTGGCGGGCGAAACCGGAGTTGCGCAGGTTGCCCGTCTGCGCGGCCCGCTGGTCACGGGTGACCCGGCCCGAGTGGTGGCGGGCGCACGCCAGCCCGTACACGTCCCGCATCCGGGAGAACATCGTGCGGGCCCGCTCCAGCTGACGCACCGCCCGGTCGGTGTCGCCGGCCTCCTCCAGCGCCTGGCCCAGGTAGTACAGCGTCCAGGCCTCGCCGCGCGCGTCCTCGTTGTCGCGGTGCCGGGACAGCGCCGCGTTCAGCTGCTCGACCGCCGGGGCCGGGTCGCCGTCCAGCAGCCGGGCGCGGGCCAGCTGGGTCAGCGCCCAGGCCTCGCCGCGCTCGTCCCGGGTGCGCCCGTACAGATCCAGGGCCGTGCGCAGCGCGGTCTCGGCCCGCGTCACATCGCCCATGCGCAGCAGCACCTGGCCCAGCTGGAACCGTGTCCACGCCTCCCCGTGCAGCGACTCGCCCTCGCGGTGCAGGGCCAGCGCGGTGTCCAGCAGTTCCACCGCCTCGGCCAGGGCGCCCCGGTCGCGCTCCACGGCCGCCAGCGCGTGCATCGACCAGGCGCGGTCCTCGTCCTGCCCCGCCGAGGACTGGAGCGCGATCGCCTCGCGCAGCCGGGCCGCCGCCTCCGTCAGATTGCCCTGGTGGTGCAGGGTGATGCCGAGCGAACACAGCGCCAGCGCCGTACCCGAGTCGTTCTGCGCCTCGCGGTACAGGCCGACCACGGAGGACAGCGTGGTGCGGGCCTTGTCCAGCTCGCCGAGCTGGCGGGCCGCGATACCGGTGCGCCACTGCACCGACCGCTCCAGCAGCCCCTGGTCTATGGCCTGCGTCAACTCGCTGATCTCGCCCAGCCGGTAGAGGTCGCCGCGCAGCAGGCAGTAGTCGCACAGCGCGCCCAGCAGGGCGAGCACCGCGGCCTGGTCGACACCCTCGGCGTGCCGCAGCGCGGACGTGATGAAGCTCGACTCGTCGTCCAGCCAGCGCAGCGCCGCGTCCAGCGAACGGAAGCCGTGCGAGCCGAACTGCCCGGCCCGGGTGGACATCTTGCCGTCCACCATCCGGATCACCGCACCGGCCAGCTCCGCGTAGTTCGCGATGAGGCGCTCCTGCGCGGCCGTGCGCTCGGCCGGCTCCTCCTCGTCGAGCAGCCGGGCCAGGGCGAAGCCCCGTACGAGAGTGTGCAGCCGGTAGCGCGAACCGCGCACATGGTCCAGCAGCCCGGCCTCGGACAGGGCCGTCAGCAGCCGGTCCGCCTCCTGCTCGTCGGCCGACAGCAGGGCGGCCGCCGCCGCGCCGAGGCTCGCCCGCCCGGCCAGCGCGAGCCGTCGCAGCAGCCGCCTGGCCTGCTCGGGCTGGTCGGTGTAGCGCAGCCACAGGGCCCGCTCGACCGGCGGGACCGGACCGTACGCGGCGAGATCGGCGGCCAGGGCGCTCGGGGTACGCGCCCCGAGCGAGGACCCCGCCACCCGCAGCGCCAGCGGCAGCCCGCCGCACAGCTCGGCGATCGCCTCGCTCGACGGATAGCCGTACGGCCCCGGCTCCGTCTCCTGGGAGACCGCGCGCAGCAGCTCCTCCGCGCCCGCCGGGTCCAGCGCCCCGACCTCCAGCCGGTGCACCCAGGCCGGCAGGGACTCGGGCAGTTCGAGCGGCTCGCGGGCGGTGACCAGGACCAGGCTGTCAGTGCGGCCGCCGGTGCGGCGAGGCACCGGTGGCCGGCAGGTCACCCGCCTTCGACCGCGAGGGATACAAGCAGCGCAACGCCGTCGAACGCTGCATCAACCGCATTCCGTGACGTATCCCTCTGTCCAGTGGTCCTCATCGATCACTGCTTCCTCGATGTAGAAGCAGTTGGGTTCGTCGGCGAATCCGGGGAGGCTGCGCGCGCGTTCAATGCGTTCCTGTGCCCGTTCCCGGCTTGAATAGGTGCCGAGCTGTTTGACATCGTCTCCTGCTTCTTCGTCGGACCAGAAGTCGTCGGGGTGGGTGAAGTGCCTCGCGTCTGCGTCCTCTTCGGCCTGGTGGTGCACGTGCCAGAGCAGGTAGACCTTGGCGGGTCCGCTCATGATCTTCCCATCCTTTCCTTTTCTTCTTTGAGAAGTGGGCCCGGGCGGCCGGTCGGTGGACCGGCCGCCCGGGGCAACTGATCGCAGTGGGTGCGACTAATTGCGGGAGAGGTACTTTCTCACCTTGTTATAGACGGAGCCGGGCCCCTTCTTGTAGGGCGGGTGATATTTGCCGTGCTTCATCACCCGGTCTGTCGCATGATCCAGCGATTCACCGGAGTGCCTGCGCTGGCCCTTCGCGAAGTTGGGGACATCGTTCCCCTTGGCCTTGCCGGACTTCTTGGCTTCCTTCCAGAGGACCTGGACCTTGTGGATCGCCCAGCTCTTGCCCTTCCACCAGATGAGCGCGATGATCGCCAGGACGGCAGCGACCCCGATGATCGCGAGCACCGTACTGGCGCTGACGCCGCCCACGGCGAGCCCGACAAGGGCGATCGCGGCCATTCTTCCGTCGATGTCGACCATGTTGACCGGGTCGCCGCACACGTAGTCGTAGCTGTTGCAGCTGCCGCCGGCGACGGGGTCGACCTGGAGGAACCGGCCGGCTGTCGGGTCGTACAGGCGGACGCCCATCAGGGTGAGGCCGGTGAGGGTTTCGGCGGAGCGCTGCTCATCGCCCAGCCACTCGTAACGGGTCGCCGCTTGGCCCGCGCGCGGGTTGCCGTACTCGTCGGTGTCCAGGACGGTCGGCGCCAGGCTGGTGTCGGTCGGCAGGGCGAGCGTGATGTCGCCGTGCAAATTCGCCAGCAGCAGGACCGTGTTGCCGGTCTTGCTGGTGGTGGCGGCGAGTTTGCCGTCGAGGCCGTCGACGTTGCGCGTCAGAGCCCCGGTGGGGGTGTTCTCCACGATCCAGCGCGGGTTGTCCCCGTCGGAGTCGTAGTGGTTGAGCTTGGATCCGGTCTGGGTCCAGGTGCCAGAGGTGTTGGACTCGGTGATCCAGGAGCGGAACCGGAGGTTGGAGTCCAGGGCCCAGGTCTGGCGCTGGGCGCCGGCGGTCTGCTGCTGGGCGAGGTCGTTGGCGTAGTAGGCCATCGTGGTGCCCGGCAGCGTGGTGGTGCGACCGAAGGCGTCGTAGGTGTAGCCGGTGTTCACCAGGCGGTCGGCGCTGTCGTAGGTGTAGCTGCGGGTGGTGCCGCCCGTGGTGGTGCAGACGGCGTTGGGCGCGGCGGTGGCGGTCGCGAGTGCCTTGCGATTGCTGTTCTTGTCGAAGGTGTAGGAGCGGGTCGTGCAGACCGCGTCGGTACCGGTGTCCTGCACCTGGGTTAGGTGGCCGACCTTGTCGTAGGAGTAGGACTGGGAGGCCGTCACACCGGGGGTGCCGGTATGGGTGGCCACCTGGCCCTGCACCGTGGCGGTGATGCTGTCGGAGACCAGCACGGTGCCGTCGATGTTCCGGGTGTAGGTACGGGCGACGGGTGTTCCGGCCGGGTCCTGGTCCTGCTTCATGGTGTATCCGCCAGGCAGGCCCTGGCTCGTGACGGTGCCGTCGGCGTCGTAGCGGGCGGAGAAGGCGCCGGCTACGGAGTCGGTGACCGAGGTGGCCATGCCTCGGGGGTCGCTGCTGGTGTCGTAGGTGTAGTTGGTGGTCGACGGCACGCTGTCGGTGACGACGGTGGGCCTGTCGAGTGCGTCGTACTTGGTGGTGGTGGTCGCGCCGTCAGCGTCGGTGTAGGACATCTGCCGGTCGAGTTGGTCGTACGACTTGGTAATGGTGCCGCCGGTAAAGGAGGTCTGCTTGACCTCCTCGCCGGTGGCGGCGTCGTAGGACGTGGTCGTTGCCGGGACGGCCGCACCGAGCCCGCCGGAGGTGGTGACCGTAGTCGGTCGGCCGGCGGTGTCATAGTCGGTGGTGGTAGTGCGGGTGACGCCGTTGGCGGTCTCGATGACCTTGGTGGTCTGTCCGAACGCGCCGTACTGGACGGTCTGGACGGGCAGCTGCGTCGGGTTGGCGCCGCCGCCGGTGATAGCCGTGGCCGGGCCGGTCTGGCAGACGGCGTCCGCCCACTCCGGACGTCCGCCGCAGGTGCCGGTTCCGTCACCGGTGTAGTAGCTGGTGACGGTGGTTCCGGCGTCGGCACCGGTCGAGGCGGGCTTGGCGGTCTTGGTGACCCGGCCCTGGCTGTCGTAGGCAGTGGTCGCCGTGATCGCCTGGCCACCGGGGTCGCTAGTCACGTTGGTGGGCAGACCCATCGACCAGTCGAAGCCGGTGGCGACGGCGCGGGGGTCGGCGAGGAGATCAGGCCAGGAGCGCGGCTGGGCGCCGACGCTCTGCTTGGTGATCTGGTCCTTCACGACGGCGGTGCCGTCGGTGGGACGGCCGTTGTCGTAGTCCTTGATCGTGTGCTGGCGGGCTATGAGCTGGCTTCCCGCAGCGGCCAGGGTGGTGGTACCGCTGGTCAGGTTGGCTGCGAGGGTGATCTGGTGCAGCGGGCCGTAGCTGTCCAGCTCTCGGACGCCATTGACGTCGTAGACCGAGGCAGTGGACAGCAACTGGGCTCGCTCGCCGGTGGACAAGGCGTTGATGCCCAGGTCGGTGAGCTCGTCCTTTTGCGCCTGGGTGGCGCCCAGGGCGAGTTCGCGGTTGGACGCGGTCAGAGTGCGGACGGTGTTGCCGAACTGGTCGTATTCGGTCACCGCGATGTGGTGGCCGGGGTTTGCGGTGTCGACTTCGCGGCCGGAGGCGTTGAGGTAGTGCAGGGTGGCGCGGGTGTATGCGCTGGACGCCAGGGCGGTCCCGTCGTTGGAGGCGGGTACCTGGTCGGCGGGGAAGACGGCGGTGGCGTCGGTGGGCAGGTCGCTCTGCCCCCAAGAGGCAACCGCGCTCGTACCCAGATCCTCGGGTGCGTTGCTTCCGCTGACCGGGACGCCGTAGACGACGGTGCTGGTGGCGGTGCCGTTGGTCTGGCTCGCGCTGCCGGGGGTGAGGGTGGCGCGGGACACCTTCAGCAGCATGCCGTCGCCGGTAGCCGGGTTGGAGCCCGCCTTGCCATAGGTAAAGCCCCAGGGCAGCTGTCCGGGCGGGGTCAGCGTGTTGACGCGTCCGGCGCTGTCGTAGGCGTAGGCGGTCTTCAGCGCAGGGCTGATGCGTGGGTCCCACTGCTGGCGCAGTCGGCCGGCGTCGTCGTAGGCATACTGGGCGACAGCGACGGCCGTGGCGGCGGAGGCGCCCGGGGCGGTGGACCACAGCTTGATCTGGCTCACCTGGCCGGCATAGTCACCGAAAGCAGTGGAGCTGGCGGTGGTGGTCGACGGGTAGACGAACTCCAGCACCCGGCAGCCCTTGGCCGACGGGGCGGCCTCACACGCGGCCGGCGTGGTCGCGGTGGTCGCGGCAATGACCCGCTTCGGGCGGGCCAGGCTCTTGCCGCCGACGGTGACGGCCTCGGAGACGACCTTGGTGGTGGAGTTGGCCAGGCCATCGGCCAGCGAGCTGGTCACCGTCCACGTCGTGGCTGCGGGGTTCACCTTGGAGAAG
Organism: Streptomyces sp. ITFR-16; assembly: GCF_031844705.1. Classification (NCBI taxonomy): domain Bacteria; kingdom Bacillati; phylum Actinomycetota; class Actinomycetes; order Kitasatosporales; family Streptomycetaceae; genus Streptomyces; species Streptomyces sp. ITFR-16. Next base: position 2,982,317 of record NZ_CP134609.1, on the reverse strand, counting down.
GTGGTCACCGTGCCGTCGGTGTCGGACAGAGCGAAATCGCCGGAGGTGAAGGAGCCCTTCAGGGTGAGGTCCTCGGAGCCTGTCTCCGGCACCCATCCGGTCTTGGCCGCGTTCGAGGTGAACTTGATTGTTCCGCCGTCGACGGTGGCCACGTTCAGCGAGGTGGCGGAGGTCTTCACGATCTGCGTGTAGTCGGAGTCGACGGCCTCGGCGACCGTGCCGGACAGCCACTCCTTGCCGAAGATCGGCGCCTGCCCCTCCTGAGCAGCACCGGCCTGCGGGGTACGAGAGGAAGCCGTGCGGGTCACCGTCATGCCGTAGAAGGACGCGTCGGTGTCGGAGAGGGCGTAGTCGCCGGTCAGCAGGTTCACCGAACCCGGCCCGACGTTGTCCGTGGCCGCGCCGTCGGCAGCGCGGTCCACGATCACGCTGATCGGGTCCGACGAGGTGGCCGCGTTGTTGGGGCCGGTGAAGTCGGCACGCACTTGCACGCTGCCGGCCGGGTCCACGGTGGAGGTGGCGTTCCAGGTGAGCTTCGGGCTCTTGCCGCCGGTCAGAGCCAGGGGCCATGAGGTGACGGGCTGTCCGGCGTTGGTGACGTCAGCTGCCGGGATGGGGGTCCAGGTGTCGGCGTCGCCGCGTCGCCAGGAGAAGGTGACCTTGTCGTACTTGGCTGCGTCGGCTTCCGCGGCCAGTGGGACGCGGGCGGCGGTGCGGGTGCCGTCGTCGGGAGCGGTGACGCCGCCAGGTCCGACGTGGAAGGTGTACGACACGGCTTCGGACTTGTTGTCCGCCCTGTCGGTGGCCCGCACCTGGAGGGTGTTGGTGCCTGCCTTGGCGGGGATGGCGTCGAAGGTCACCGGGGTGGTGCCTGCGGTGGCGACCTTGGTCCAGGTGGTGCCGTCCAGCGACCACTCGATGCCGTTCTGGTCACCGGCGGGCGGGGTGACGGTGAACTTGCCCGCCTTGCCCGCGCCCTTGACCCATTGGTCGGCCGGGTAGTCGGTGGAGGTCACCGACGCCGGAGCGGAGGGGGCGGTGGTGTCGACCGTGAAGACCGCGTACGGGGACCACTCGAGGTTGTAGCTGGTGCCGTCATACGGGGTGGTGCGGAACTTGTACGTCTTGCCGTTGGTCAGCAGCCCCGTCGGCACCTTCACCGACGTCGGCTGCCCGGCCGGCGCGAACGCCGAGGTGATGTTGGAGCCGACCTGCGTGCCCGTGGTGTTGTCGGCTATCTGGAAGAAGCCCTGGACCTTGTCGTTGTTCGGGTCGGCGAAGGTGTCTCGCAGAGTCGGGGTGAGGGTGTTGACGTACCAGGTGCCCTTGGAGTCCTTGAAGAACGGCGGGCCTGCCTGCTGGTCCGTGCCCGTGCGGGGGCGGTAGTTGTACGTCACTGTCAGCTTGGGCGGATTGGAGGCCGCGTTCGCGGAGTTCACCCGCTTCCACGGCATGCTCGACGTCTCGTCCGCGGCCCGCAGACCCATGTTCGACGTCGCGTTCTTCGCCGACGCCCACGTCTGAGCGAGCGTGGTGACATCGGCGCTGATCCAGCCGTCCGGCTGCGTCGAGCAGCCCGGGTTGCCGGTGGTCGAGGTCGACGTAGCGAACCTCTCGTTCCACGCGGGCTGCGCGGATCCGGCCCAGCGCGAGGCGGTCGAGGGCTTGGCGGTGTCCCACACCTCCCACGGATAAGCCTTGCAGTCGGTGTTGCCCGAGTGGAAGTCCCACAGCGACAGCTTCGCTGAGGAGACCAGCGCGTCGGCGAACGGCGCGGTGTTCCACGTGATGAACGACCGGGCGGTGCGTGCACTGCCGTCGGTGTTCTTCGTGCCGGGGTTCCCGAAGTCGAGTTCGGTGTCTGCGGACCAGTCGACCGTCTCGCCCTGCTGAACGTAGGTGTCGAAGACGTTGCTCAGCGCCGTGGTGGAGGGGTCCACCGTGACCGGGAAAGTCGTCGCCCCGTCGGCTAGGAAGGCGGCGTCCGGGGTGAAGACCAGGTCAATGCCGGAGCCATGCTGGACGACCTTCAAAGCGACCTTCGCCCGGTGGGTGTGCTCACCGGAGACCGGGTCCACGGTGGCGTCCCACATCACCGGAGCAGGCATCACCGCGCGCTTCTTACCCGACTTGGTGTCGGTGAACACCACACTGCCGTCGGCCTGCTGCGCCGCTTTGAGACCCTTAGCCTTGAGTGGCATCGTGTAGGCGTAACCGCCCGCGGAAGGGCGTTGCTTGATGGTCACGTACTGCTCGAACCCGGACCGGGTGGCTTCCACGACCACGTCCGCGCCGGGCACCGCATCACGGTAGGTCGCCTTCGGACCGTCCAGGACGGGGGTGGGCAGGCCGCCCTTCCATTGCAGTTCGACCTGCTCCTGGCCCTGGCCGAGAGTGACCAGGGTGCGCCCTGCGGCCTTGCCCGCCGCCTTCAGCGAGGCTGGCCTGCTGCCGCCCTTGCCCCCCAGGACCAGACCCTCGGGGTGGGCGGCAGGAGAGACCGTGCCGTCGGCGCGGGCCGCCAGGTCCAGGTCCACGTCGGTCCACTGTCCGCCGCGCTTGAACCGCACCGGGCCGGCCGCGAGCTCTGTGGTCAGCGACCCGTTCGGGTTCACCCACGTCGTGGACGTCTCCGAACGCTCCGACAGCGCCTCGACCCGCTTGCCCGACAACCGCGCGGCCACCCGCGCCGATGCCAAGTCGGCAGCCTGCGTCGCCCAGTGCTGCTCAGCCTTGCCCGCCGCGGCATGAGGTGCGGCGAAGGCCGGCTCGCTTCCCTGAAGCAGCGAGACGGATACAGCCAGAGCGAGTGAACCGGCTATGGGCACGGCCACTCTTCGAAAAAGCCCCCGCCGCCATGTGGGCGACGAGGGAAGGTGCTGATGCACGCTCAACCTCCATGTGAAGAACCTGTGATGGGTCGAAGGGTGAGCATAGGGTGAGCGCGCGACAGGACGGGGCGCCGGATATCGCTCAAAGTGGACTGTTTGATTCCTTAACGTGCACACGAAGCCCAGTAGCTTGGTGAGAACTTGACTCGCCGCCGGGAACTCGTAACGGTCTCGTCCGATTGCGTGTGTCTCGTGAAGATCGCCGAGGTGATCGCCGAGCCCGGCTGCGACTCTGCAGTAGAGGTGATCTTCGTCTCCTGTGCACAAGCGGCACGGCGTGAACGTGCAGGTCGTCACCGACCCGGTCGAAAAGATCCTTTGGTTGTCGCCGACGCTGCCCGGCAGGACCCACGACCTGACCGCCGCCCGCACCCACAAGATCCTCCGAATCTGCGAGCGCCAAGGCGTCCCGGTCCTAGCCGACATGGCCTACATCGGCGTCGGCGACTGGGTCACCAGCGCCACGCGCCGACCGTCGGGCGGTGAACTCGCGGGTGCCGCCTGCTGAGTCGTGCCGATCAGCGTCTGGCGTCCGCGACGCTACTTTCTCGGCAGTTACGCCAGGCGAGTTGCGCGGTGGTGATGTGGTCGGCGGCGGTGTTGCTGCCCGCGGTGGCCGGCCTGAGCAGGCCGGCCACCGGCTCACCGCTCCCGCCGCTTCCGTGATCGACGAAGGCCATCAGAGGATGGTGTCCGAACGTCTTCCTCCAGGTCGAGGTGGCGTCCTGCTTCTCGGAGTGGGCCAGCACGAGCATCCAGTCCACGTCCACGATCACCTGCCCGCGGCATCCGGCGCCGGAGTGCCGGCCAGCTTCCAGACGTGCTCACGCGCTGCGGCCCGAGCGGCCCGTATCGCGGACAGGGCCTTCGGCCCGGCTGCGGCAAGAGGGCCGTGCGGTAGCCGGACAGCCACGAGACCGTCCGCTCCATCACCTCCCTGCGGCGGCCCAACCGTTCGCTGGACTCGGCGGCTGAGCAAGCCACCCGAGCCACGGACCTGGGCGCCGGTTCGACTGGGCGCACGGCTCGCAAAGTCGCGGATGCCGTAGGCCAGGCGGGCCGGATCATGGGACGATGCCGGTATGAACCGACTGGCTAACGAGCAGTCGCCCTACCTACTCCAGCATGCCTCCAATCCAGTGGACTGGTGGCCATGGGGAGAGGGGGCGATGGAAGAAGCTAAGCGGCGGGACGTGCCCATCCTCTTGAGTGTGGGCTATGCGTCCTGCCACTTATGTTTCTGCTGATTCACTGGTGTCACGTCATGGCCCACGAGTCGTTCGAGGACGACGAGGTCGCGGCCTATCTGAATGCGCACTTCGTGCCGGTCAAGGTCGACCGGGAGGAGCGGCCCGATGTCGATGCCGTGTACATGGAGGCGGTGCAGGGGGCCACCGGGCAGGGTGGGTGGCCGATGACCGTGTTTCTCACCGCTGATGCCGAGCCGTTCTACTTCGGTACGTACTTCCCGCCCGAGTCCCGGCACGGGCTGCCCTCCTTCCGGCAGGTGCTGGAGGGGGTCGTGGCCGCCTGGACCGACCGGCGCGACGAGGTGGGGGAGGTGGCCGGGCGGATCGTGCGCGATCTGTCCGAGCGCAGCCTCGCCCATGGCGGTGACGGGCCGCCCGGGGAGTCGGAGCAGGCGCAGGCGCTGCTGGGGCTGACGCGGGAGTACGACGAGAAGTACGGGGGGTTCGGCGGGGCGCCGAAGTTCCCGCCGTCGATGGCCGTCGAGTTCCTGCTGCGCCACCATGCGCGGACCGGGGCCGACGGGGCGTTGCAGATGGCGGCCGGCACCTGTGAGGCGATGGCCAGGGGCGGGATCTACGACCAGCTCGGCGGCGGGTTCGCCCGCTACTCGGTGGACCGGGAGTGGGTCGTGCCCCACTTCGAGAAGATGCTGTACGACAACGCGCTGCTCTGCCGTGTGTACGCCCACCTGTGGCGCTCCACCGGGTCGGAGCAGGCCCGCCGGGTGGCCCTGGAGACCGCCGACTTCATGGTCCGCGAACTGCGTACCGCCGAGGGCGGCTTCGCCTCCGCGCTGGACGCGGACAGCGAGGACGCGGACGGGAGGCATGTCGAGGGCGCGTACTACGTCTGGACTCCGGCGCAGTTGAGGGAGGTGCTGGGGGAGGACGATGCCGCGTTCGCCGCTGAGTACTTCGGGGTGACGGAGGAGGGCACCTTCGAGGAGGGGTCCTCCGTGCTTCAGCTTCCGGAGCTCCCGCGCGAGGACGATCCGCGCAGGGCCGCCGATGTGCGGGCCCGGCTGCTCGCCGCCCGTGAGCTGCGCGCGCGGCCGGGGCGGGACGACAAGGTGGTCGCCGCCTGGAACGGGCTGGCCATCGCCGCGCTCGCCGAGGCCGGCGCCTACTTCGACCGGCCCGATCTGATCGAGCGCGCCACCGAGGCCGCCGACCTGCTGGTGCGGCTGCACATGGGGCCCGTCGCCCGGCTGGTGCGGACGTCCAAGGACGGGCGCGCCGGGGAGCACGCGGGCGTGCTGGAGGACTACGGCGATGTCGCGGAGGGCTTCCTCGCGCTGGCGGCCGTCACCGGCGAGGGCGTCTGGCTGGAGTTCGCCGGCTTCCTGCTGGACATCGTGCTGGAGCACTTCACCGGCGAGGGCGGTCAGCTGTACGACACCGCGAACGACGCCGAGCAGCTGATCCGCCGCCCGCAGGACCCCACGGACAGCGCCACCCCGGCGGGCTGGACGGCTGCGGCGGGGGCGCTGCTGTCGTACGCCGCGTACACGGGTTCGGAGCCCCACCGCACGGGGGCGGAGGGCGCGTTGGGGGTCGTGAAGGCGCTCGGGCCGCGCGCGCCCCGGTTCATCGGCTGGGGGCTCGCGGTGGCGGAGGCGCTGATCGACGGGCCGCGCGAGGTGGCGGTCGCCGGGCCGGTCGGCGGGGAGCTGCACCGTACGGCGCTGCTCGGGCGGGCGCCCGGTGCGGTGGTCGCGGCAGGGGAGACGGCCGGCACGGAGTTCCCGCTGCTGGCGGACCGTCCGATGGTGGACGGCGAGCCGACGGCCTATGTGTGCAGGCACTTCGTCTGCGACGCGCCGACGACGGACCCGGGGGTGCTGGCCCGTACGATCGGCGGCGCCGGGGCCTGACCGGCGCGGAGGGCGGCCCCGGTCAGAGCCGCAGGCCGCTCTCCAGCGTGTCCATCGCGCGGTCGAGCATCGCCCTGAGGTCGCCCTCCTGGCCGTGCTCGCTCCAGTACAGCGTGACCTCGCGCACCGAGCTCAGCACCGCCGCGACGAACACCCGGATCCGCAGGTCGTCCGGGGAGCCGCCGGTGCGGTCGGCGAGCACCTGGGAGAGCACCTTGCCCGTGTCCGACATGGACTCCGTCAGCCGGGCGCGGACGGCGGGGACCTCCGCCATCAGCCGGGTGCGCTGGCGCAGTTCCTCGTCCTCGGCGGTGAGAACCGTCGTCAGCGCCTCCCGGATCATCAGCCGGACGGACTCCAGCGGGGGTTCGTCCAGCGGACGGTCGCGGAGCATGGCCTCCAGGACCGGGTCGTACTCGTCGGTGAGGACGATGTCCTCCTTGGTCGCGAAGTACCGGAACACCGTGCTCGGCGACACCTCCGCCGCCTCCGCGATCTGCTCGATCGTCGTCGCGTCGTACCCCTGCTCCTGGATGAGGCGGTACGTCGCCTGCCGGATCGCGACCCGGGTCTTGAGCTTCTTGCGCTCGCGCAGCCCCATCGTGGGCTGTGTCTCGGGTGCGGTGAAGGAGGGGATGCGGGAGGTGGCGGCCATGGTCTCCATTGTCAGGCATCGACCGGGGCCGGGGCCACGTCCGCGGCGGCCTCCGGCCGCTTGGGCTCCGTCGTCAGGAACGCCCCCACCAGCAGGGCGCTGACCAGGGCCGTCGCGCCGATGACCAGCAGCACCAGGCTCATGCCGTGCACATACGCCGCGTCGGCGGAGTCCGCGAGCCGCTGCGCGCCGAGCCGCGCGGCCACCGCGTGGGCGGCGACGACGGAGTCCCCGGCGGTGTCCGCGGCGGCGGCCGGCAGGCCCGCGGTGTCGAGCCGGTTCGTGTAGGCGCCCGCGAGCAGGCTGCCCAGCAGCGCGATCCCGAGGGCGCTGCCCGTCTGCCGTACGGTCATGAGCAGTCCCGAACCGCTGCCCGCCCGGTCGGCGGGCAGCGCGGCGAGTGCCGCGTCCATGGCGGGCACGACCGCGAAGCCGAAGCCGATCCCGGCGATGGAGAGCCACAGCGCCGTGAATCCGTAGCCGCTGTCCACCGTCGTACGGCTGCCGAGCAGTGCGGCGAAGGCGAGGACGACGAGCCCCGCCGACATCGTGGCGCGGGCCCCGAACCGCGCGGTGACCGGGCCGCCGGCCCGAGCGGCGATGATCAGGCCGCCCATCATCGGCAGCATCCGCAGCCCCGTGCCGAAGGCGTCGTGGCCCAGCACGGCCTGGAGGTAGCCGGGCAGGATGAACATCAGCCCGGCCATCACGAACATCACCAGCGTGGCGGCGAGCGCGCTGAGCAGGAACGGGCGCCGGCGCAACAGGCCCATGTCGAGCATCGGGCGGGCGGCCCGGCGATCGCGGACGACGAGGGCGGCGATCAGGGCCGCGCCGCCGGCCAGCACGGCGAGGACCAGCGGGTCGCCCCAGCCCCGGCCCGGGGCCTCGATGATCGCGTAGATCAGCGCGCCGAGGCCGGTCGCGGCCAGCGCGGTGGAGATCACGTCGACCTCAGGGGCCGCGGGGTCCCGGGTCTCGGGGAGCAGGAACACACAGGCGGCGATCCCGATGCCGACCATCGGCACGTTGACCAGGAAGATCGAGCCCCACCAGAAGTGGTCGAGCAGCCAGCCGCCGAGGATCGGGCCGAGCGGCATGCCGAGCGCGGATGCGGCCGAGACGATGCCGATGGCCTTGATCCGGTCCTTCGGCTCACCGAAGAGCGACGGCAGGACGGCGAGGGCCAGCGGCATGACCAGCGCGCCTCCGACGCCCATCACACAGCGGGCGGCGACCACGGCGGGCACTCCGCCGGCGAGCGCGCCGACGACCGAGCCGGCCAGGAAGACGCCGAGGCCGGTGATCAGCATCGCTCGGCGGCCGAACCGGTCGCCGAGCAGCCCCGCCGGAAGCATCAGCGCGGCGAACACGACGACATAGGCGTCGGCCATCCACTGCTGCTGGCCGGTGGTGGCGCCGAGGTCGCCGGCCATGGTCGGCAGCGCCACGTTGAGGATCGTCATGTCGAAGCCGAGGACGAGCATGCTCGCCACCAGCGCGCCCAGGGCCCACCAGCGTCGGTTCACGGCCCACTCCTTTGATAGTCGCAGTCAAGTGAAGTTCTCACTCAAGTGGCAGTAACTCTCAAAAGGTGGTCGGTGTCAATGTGATGGGGCGCGGTGGTGTCCCGACGGCATGCGAAAGGGCCGCGGCTCGTAAGCCGCGGCCCTGGAGGGGAGGAGGTCGGTCGGGGTCAGTTGTGGTTGTAGGCCACCAGGGAGATGCCGACGTAGTGCACGACGAACGCGGCCAGCGTCAGCGAGTGGAAGACCTCGTGGAAGCCGAACCAGCGCGGTGAGGGGTTCGGCCGCTTGATGCCGTAGATGACGCCGCCCGCGCTGTAGAGCACCCCGCCGACGACGACCAGGACCAGCACCGCGATGCCGCCGGTGCGCATGAAGTCCGGCAGGAAGAAGACCGCCGCCCAGCCCATCGCGATGTAGCAGGGGGTGTAGAGCCAGCGCGGGGCGCCGACCCAGAAGACCCGGAAGGCGATGCCCGCGAGCGCCGCGGCCCAGACCGCCCACAGCAGCGGGGTGCCGGTGGACTCGGGCAGCAGGAGCAGGGTCAGCGGGGTGTAGGTGCCCGCGATGATCAGGAAGATGTTGGCGTGGTCCAGCCGGCGCAGTACCGCCTCGCCGCGCGGTCCCCACGTACCGCGGTGGTAGACCGCGCTCACGCCGAAGAGCAGGCACGCGGTCAGGATGTAGATCCCGCAGGCGATCCGGCCGCGGGTGCTGTCCGAGAGCGCGATGAGCACGATGCCCGCGATCAGGACGGCCGGGAACATTCCGGCGTGCAGCCAGCCGCGCATGCGTGGCTTCAGCGGGACGTCGTCGGTCCCGGCTGGTTCCAGCCCGGCGGGATCGGGTGCGGCGGCAGCAGCAGTCATTCCCGCATCGTACCTACGCCTCCGTAGGTCGCGGATATGAGTGGTGATGCTCACGTGGGCGGCCCCCTGGACATATGGGCGGAACGGTCGGATGATCAAATGAGTGCGGTCGGCACCGGATGAGCGCCAAGGGAATTCGAAGGGGTGGAGCATCCGGGTCGCAGCCCCCACGGGGCCTACCAGACAGACACCCTCATCAAGGAGCGATCGTGGCGCGCGACATCGCGGCTCCCCTCACTGTTCCCACCAACCACCGGGAGCTCGTCTCCTGGGTCGACGAGATCGCAGCCCTCACCGAACCGGACCGGGTGGTCTGGTGCGACGGCTCCGAGGCCGAGTACGAGCGCCTGTGCGGGGAGCTCGTTGCCAAGGGCACGTTCACCAAGCTCGACGAGACCAAGCGCCCGAACTCCTACTACGCCGCCTCCGACCCCAGCGATGTCGCGCGGGTCGAGACCCGGACGTTCATCTGCTCCGCGAAGGAGGAGGACGCCGGTCCGACGAACCACTGGAAGGACCCCGCCGAGATGCGGGAGATCTTCGTGGGGGACAAGGGTGTCTTCCGCGGCTCGATGCGCGGCCGGACCATGTACGTCGTGCCGTTCTGCATGGGCCCGGTGGGCTCCCCGCTGTCCGCGATCGGCGTCGAGATCACCGACTCCGCGTACGTCGCCGTCTCCATGCGCACCATGACGCGCATGGGCCGGGCCGTCCTGGACGAGCTCGGCACCGACGGATTCTTCGTCAAGGCCGTCCACACCCTCGGCGCTCCCCTGGAGGAGGGCCAGGAGGACGTGCCGTGGCCCTGCAACGCCACCAAGTACATCTCGCACTTCCCCGAGGACCGCGAGATCTGGTCGTACGGCTCCGGCTACGGCGGCAACGCCCTGCTGGGCAAGAAGTGCTACGCGCTGCGCATCGCCTCCGTCATGGCGCGCGACGAGGGCTGGCTCGCCGAGCACATGCTGATCCTGAAGCTCACGCCGCCGCGCGGGGAGTCGGAGGCCCCCAAGTACATCGCCGCCGCGTTCCCCTCCGCCTGCGGCAAGACGAACCTCGCCATGCTGGAGCCCACGATCTCCGGCTGGACCGTGGAGACGATCGGCGACGACATCGCCTGGATGCGGTTCGGCGAGGACGGCCGGCTCTACGCGATCAACCCCGAGGCCGGCTTCTTCGGCGTCGCGCCGGGCACCGGCGAGCACACCAACGCCAACGCCATGAAGACCATGTGGGGCAACTCCGTCTTCACCAACGTCGCGCTCACCGACGACGGCGACGTCTGGTGGGAGGGCATGACCGAGGAGCCGCCCGCGCACCTCACGGACTGGAAGGGCAACGACTGGACCCCCGAGTCCGGTACGCCCGCCGCCCACCCCAACGCCCGCTTCACCGTCCCGGCCGGCCAGTGCCCGATCATCGCGCCCGAGTGGGAGGACCCGAAGGGCGTGCCGATCTCGGCCATCCTCTTCGGCGGCCGCCGCGCCTCGGCCGTCCCGCTGGTCACCGAGTCCTTCAACTGGCAGCACGGTGTATTCCTCGGAGCCAATGTCGCCTCGGAGAAGACCGCCGCCGCCGAGGGCAAGGTCGGTGAGCTGCGCCGCGACCCGTTCGCCATGCTGCCGTTCTGCGGCTACAACATGGGCGACTACATGAACCACTGGCTCAAGGTCGGCGCGGACAAGCCGGACCAGTCGAAGCTGCCGAAGATCTACTACGTGAACTGGTTCCGCAAGAACGAGGCGGGCCGGTTCGTCTGGCCCGGCTTCGGCGAGAACAGCCGCGTCCTGAAGTGGATCGTCGAGCGCCTGGAGGGCAGGGCGGAGGGCGTCGAGACCCCGATCGGCATCCTGCCGGCCAAGGGCTCGATCGACACCGCGGGCCTGGACCTCTCCGAGTCCGACCTCGACTTCCTGCTCGACGTCGACAAGGAGATCTGGCGCGAGGAGGCGTCCCTGATCCCCGAGCACCTCAACACCTTCGGCGACCACGCCCCGAAGGAACTGTGGGACGAGTACCGGGCGTTGGTCCAGCGCCTGGGCTGACCCCTGCTGAACAGCGCCGGCCCATGGGTCCAGGACCCATGGGCCGGCGCTGCGTGTGTGTCGCGGCGGCCCCCGTAGCCCGGGGGCGGGCATGGGTGGCGCCCGGTCCACGCGCCTCGACGGCCCGTGGACCGGGGCCGTCAGTGGGCGCCGACCAGGCGCGACGGGGTGTCGGCTGCCGAGAGGGCCGCGGTGTGGGCGTCCATACGCTCGGCGGAGAGGATCGCGACCGCCGTGTCGGCGCGGGACGCCGCCACCACCAGGGCCCGGCCCGCGAGGGCGTGGGCGCGGCGGTGCAGGGCGGGTGCGGGTGCGTCGCTCAGACCGGCGTGCCGGGCGGGCGGGGCGCCGCGCAACCGGGCGACCTGCTCGGCGATGCGGTCGCCGGCCTCACCGAGGCCCAGCTCGTCGGTGACCGCGAGCAGTGCGGCCAGGTGTCCGGCGAGCTGGATGTCCAGCTCTTCCTCGCGGGTGCGGTGCGGGAAGTCCTCGGCGTGGTCGGCCGGTGTGTGGACCGATTTGGTGCGGATCGGCTCGTACATGGATGGCCTCCTGCGGGGTGCTTGGGACCATCCTAGCTTGGATTCAGTCTAAAGTTGTCCGCGATCGAGATGTGGCGTCTTCAGACCTGGCCGTAGCCGTCCAGGAAGTGGGCGATCCGGCCGATCGCGTCCGTCAGATCCTCGGTGGTGGGCAGCGTGACGACCCGGAAGTGATCGGGCTCGGGCCAGTTGAACCCCGTCCCCTGCACCACCATGATCTTCTCGGCCCGCAGCAGGTCGAGCACCATCTGCCGGTCGTCCTTGATCTTGTACACCTTGGGGTCGAGCCGGGGGAAGAGGTACAGCGCCCCCTTCGGCTTCACGCAGGTCACGCCCGGGATCTGCGTCAGCAGGTCGTACGCCGCGTCCCGCTGCTCCAGGATCCGGCCGCCCGGCAGCACCAGGTCGTTGATCGACTGCCGGCCGCCGAGCGCGGTGGCGACGGCGTGCTGCGAGGGCATGTTGGCGCACAGCCGCATATTGGCCAGGATCGTCAGCCCCTCGATGTACGAGGAGGCGTGCGCCTTCGGGCCGCAGACGGCCATCCAGCCCGAGCGGTAGCCGGCCACCCGGTAGTTCTTGGAGAGCCCGTTGAAGGTGAGCACCATCAGATCGGGGGCGATCGTCGCGGTCGGGGTGTGGGTCGCTCCGTCGTACAGGATCCGGTCGTAGATCTCGTCGGAGCAGACGATCAGGTTGTGGCGGCGGGCGATCTCCGTCAGTCCGCGCAGCATCTCCTCGTCGTACACCGCGCCCGTGGGGTTGTTCGGGTTGATGATCACCAGTGCCTTGGTGCGGTCGGTGATCTTCCGCTCGATGTCGGCGAGGTCGGGCATCCAGTCGGACTGCTCGTCGCACCGGTAGTGCACGGCCGTGCCGCCGGCCAGCGCCACCGAGGCGGTCCACAGCGGATAGTCCGGTGCGGGTACGAGCACCTCGTCGCCGTCGTCCAGCAGGGCCTGCATCGACATCTGGATCAGCTCGGAGACGCCGTTGCCCAGGTAGATGTCCTCGACGTCGAGGTCGATGCCCTTGGTCTGGTAGTGCTGCATCACCGCACGCCGCGCGGACAGCAGCCCCTTCGCGTCGCCGTAACCATGCGCCCCGGACAGATTGCGCAGGATGTCCTCGAGGATCTCCGGCGGGCACTCGAAACCGAACGCGGCGGGGTTGCCGGTGTTCAGCTTGAGGATGCGATGACCGGCCGCTTCCAGCCGCATCGCCTCCTCGAGCACGGGGCCGCGGATTTCGTAACAGACGTTGGCGAGCTTCGTGGACTGGATGACCTGCATGTCTGCGAGCTTACGACTGTGTTTCACGGGCCGCCCGGGCTTTCGCCGCAGGTTGACCCGCCCGGGTTCACCCTCCCCTCCGCCCGGGCTTCCATTCGCCCCGTGCCCGCCTCCCCGCACCGTCGGAACGCCGGTCGCGGGAGGGGCGCGGCTTGGAATGGGGTGGAGTGGGGATGTGACGGACCGGGGCGGGTGAGATGCGCCACGGAGGGGGCCGGGCGGCTCACCCCGGCAGGCGGGCGCCCTCCGGGAGCCTGATCGTGAAGAGGCCGGCCAGGACGTTTTCCACCTCGGCGCCGTCCGCCAGCTCCCGTTCCTCCCGGGCGCCGCCGTCGTGCGGCGTCACCGTGAGTGTGCGGCCCGCGAGTGCCAGATGGGCGTCCCCGGTGGTGCGCTGGACATACAGCCGGTGCGCGAAGGGGGAGCGCGGGTTGGTCGCGATGTGCCAGTTGATGACCTCGAAGTCGGGCGCCTCGAACGGCTCCACCGTGAACGCGTACTGCGCCTGCCACTGCCCCTCGTCCGTCCGGGTCTGCAACTGCCACAGCTCCAGCGGCCCGTCGTGCGGCGGCTGGACGAGCCGGTGACGGCGCGGGGCGTCGTGCAGCTCCGCGCCCGCGACCAGCGCGATCGGCTCCAGCAGCGAGCCGGCCGCGCCGAAGCCGACATCGGCGAGATACGGGTCCGGCTCGCCCGCCGCCCGGACCAGCATCAGCATGTGGGTGCGGGGCCGGATGTCATCGGGGCCCGCACCCAGCTGGACCCGGGCGCAGAGCAGGGTGACCTCGAAACCGAGCGCCCGCAGCGCGGCGGCGAACAGGGAGTTGTGCTCGTAGCAGTAGCCGCCGCGCCCGCCCCGGACGAGCTTGGCCTCCAGATCGGACAGCGCGAGCGAGGGCACGGTGCCGAGGACGGGGTCCACGTTCTCGAACGGGATGCCGAGGGCGTGCGCGCGGTGCACGGAGCGCAGCACGGCCGCGGTGGGCCGGCGCTCCCCGCTCCAGCCGATCCGGGCGAGATAGGCGTCGAGGTCGAGTGCGTGGGCGGCTTCGCGAGTCATGCCACGACAGTAATCAGGGCCGGGCGGCGGGTGCCGCGAGGGCGGGAAGCTCTGAAGTAGCTCAATCCGGGTGAGAGCCGGGGTGCTGCGGGGGACGCTGCGGACATGATCGGAAACGGGAAGAAGGACATGGCCGTGATCGTCATCCGCGACGCGGAGGGCATCACCGCCGCGCTCCGGCAGGCGCTGGAGCACGCGAACGACGAGGAGCGCCCCGGTCTGGAGCGCGCCCTCGCCCTGGCCCTCGCCGAGGCCGGTGTGCCGGACGCGGAGCTGCGCGGACGCTGGGCGGCGCGCCGGATCAGGGCCGGCGGACACCGCGGCCCTCTCGACTCCGTGACGGCGGTCAAGGCGCTGCGCACGGCCGAGCCGGGGCTGAGCCTGCTGCAGGCGGTGCAGCTGTCGCGGGACGCGGCGGCGTCGGTGGATGCCGGGTAGCGGCGGGGTACCGGGCCGTCCCCTCGCGGATGCGCCGGCCCGGCACCCGTACGGCCCGCTACGCGGTGGCGGCCTTGTCCTGCGCGAGGGTGTGGGCCACCAGGGCGTTGGCATGGCCGTGTCCCATCGCGTGCTCGGACTTGAGCCAGCCGACGAGCTCCATGTGCCCGGTCAGCGGCGAGGCGCGGACGAGTTCCTTCCACTCGGCGATCGGGCGGCCGTACTTCCGCTCGATCGACGGGAAATAGCTTGCGGGGCCCTTCACTGCATCGGTCATGGGGAAAGCCTGCCAGGAGGGTCTGACAACGGCCCGTGCGACGGCCGCCCGGAACTCGCGTGACGGGCCGTGAACCCCCGCCGTAGGGTCCGGACATGGACCGGAAGATCTGGCACGACACCGGCGAACGCGCCCTGCGCCATGTCGCCTCCCTCTCGTCGGGCGGGCCCCTCGACCCGGCGCTGCGGCTGACGCTGAACCTCCATCCCGACCGCGAGAGCGGAGGCCTGGCGATCCTGGCCGCCCTGGCGCAGGACGGCGTCTACCGCTCGCAGTTCGTGACGGGCACCAGCAACGGCGGCCTCACGGCGCACCCCGGCGGGGACCGGTGGCGCTGGGAGAGCCGGATCTTCGACGGTGCCTACGACGAGGCCCCGGCCGAGGAGCGGCCGGTGTACGGGGCGCTGGACTTCCGCCGGTCCGGCGTCGGCGCGGCCCCCCGGTTCGGCTCGGCGCACCTCCGGCTGACCGGTGACACCCTGCCGCGCGCCACCTTCTGCTATCCGGACAGCGCCGCCGAGCCGGAGGACTTCGGTGTGGCGTCCGCGATGCGGCTGATCGAGCTGGCCGAGGCCGACGACCGGGACGCGCTGGACGACTACATCGAGGCCCAGATCCATGGCCCGGTCCTGCTGGACCGGCACGTCGAGGCCCTGGTCCTGGACCCGTGCTACCGGGGCACCGAGGTGGAGCGGGCGGCCCGCGCGCTGCCCTTCCGTACCGAATGGCACGGCGGATTCCGCCTGGACGTCGAGGAGTTGCGCCGGCACGGCGACTACCGGGGCGAGGAGTTCGTCGCGCTCGGAGCCGCGATCGCCGAGGACGGGGTCCTCGATCCCAGGATCATCGGGGACGCCGCCCGCACCGGCCGCCACGACCTCCAGTCGCTCAAGCGCGTCTGGCACTGCCTGGCCCGCTTCGGCGCGCCGCCCGCGCCCCGTCCGCGTACCCCGGCCGGAAACCGCCCCTTGTGCGCCCCCTCCACATAGGCCAACATGCGCATGTCAAACCGAAGGAACTTCGGTCGCAGAGCCCCCACGCGCTCTGTGCAGGTCACAAGAGGGGACCCCCACATGAAAAAGCCTCTCGCCGGTGCGCTCTTCGCGGTGCTGCTCCTCGGAGCCGTCTCCGCCCCCGCCCACGCGGCCACAAGCCGCGACACGGCGTCGCCCGGCACGGTCAAGGCATCGGCGTCATCCGGCCACACCCTGGGTGCGGCCGGTGCCGGGACCGCGGTCAAGGTACGGCCCAAGGCCATCGGCTTCGCCGGGACGGTGGCGCTCAGCAACTGTTCCGGATCCGTCGTCCGGACGCCCGACTCCCAGCCGGGCGACCCCGCCCTGGTGCTGTCCAACGGGCACTGCCTGGAGTCCGGCTTCCCGGGCCCGGGCGAGGTCGTGTTCAACAAGCCGTCCACGCGCAGCTTCACCCTGCTCAACGCCTCGGGCAGCAGCATCGGCACCGTCCGGGCGAGCAAGGTCGCGTACGGGACGATGACGGACACCGACATCTCGGTGTACCAGCTCACCTCCACGTACGCGCAGATCGAGAGCAACTACGGCATCAAGGCGCTGGAGCTCAACACCGCGCACCCCGTGCAGGGCACCGCGATCACCGTGGCGTCCGGCTACTGGAAGCGCACCTACAGCTGCAACGTCGACGGGTTCGTCCACCGCCTCAAGGAGGGGGAGTGGACCTGGAAGGACTCGGTCCGCTACACCTCGGCCTGCCAGACCATCGGCGGCACCTCCGGCTCGCCGGTCATCGACAACGCCACCGGCAAGGTCGTCGCCGTCAACAACACCGGCAACGAGGACGGCCAGCAGTGCACGGACAACAACCCGTGCGAGGTCGACGAGAACGGCCAGGTGACGGTCCACCAGGGCATCAACTACGCCCAGGAGACCTACGGGATCGTGCCGTGCATCGGCGCGGGCAACGTGTTCGACCTCGACCGTGAGGGATGCGCGCTGCCCAAGCCGTGACGCACGTGCGGGCGGGGCGGTCCTGCCGCCCCGCCCGCACGCCGTCCCGCCCACGGGCCCGGATGCTCAGATCTTGCGCCACCGGGCGTTCGCCCAGGAGAACACGCCGAACGCCATCAGCCCCACGGCGATCAGGGCCAGCAGCCACGGGCCGGCCGGGGTCGCGCTGAAGGACCGCAGGGTGTCGTCCATGCCCTTGGCCTCGCCGGAGCGGGCCTTCACCGCGGCCGACACCGCGAAGCCGCCCGCGACCGCGAAGACGAGCCCGCGGGAGACACCGCCGAAGACCCCGGTGATGTCCACGCCCCGCCGCTGGGCGGGCGACATCTCGCCCATCCGCAGATGCTTGTGGAACTTCCGCAGAGCGGCCCGGCCCGCTATCCACAGGCCCGCGCCGGCGATGACGGCCCCGGCCGCGCCCACGATCCAGCGGCCGCCCGTCATGTCGAGCACCCGGGCCGTGACGTCCTGCGAGCGGGCGTCGCCGGAGCCGCTGCCACTGCCCCGGTCACCGGCGGCGAACATCAGGACCGAGTACGACACGAAGCCGTAGAAGACGGCGCGTCCGGCCGAGGCGAGCCGCTTGGTCGCCTTGTCGCCGTCCGGCCCCGCCGCCCCGAACGCCGCCTCGGACAGCCGCCACAGGGCCATGCCCACCAGGGCGACACCGATCACCCACAGCAGGACGTGGCCGAAGGGCTTCTGCGCGATCTCCGCGAGCGCGCCGCCCCGGTCGGCCTGCTTGCCGCCCCCGCTGTCGCCGAAGGCGATGCGCAGCGCGAGGACGCCGACCAGGACGTAGATCACCCCACGGGCGACGAAGCCCGCGCGGCCCCCTGCCTCGACCGCCGAGCTGTTGCCCGCCTGCCGTGCCTTGCCGTGGCTTCTCCGTGCTGTCGCAGAGATATTCATGCTCAGCCGGGTGCCCCCGCCCGGGGCCGGGAAACTACGCCGCCCCGGCGGCGGACGCCGCGCCGGACCGTACCGACCGGCCCGCGAGCACCTGGGTGCGCTTCCCGTCCTCGATGACGAAGCGGCCGTCGATGAGCACATGCGGGATGCCCGCGGGCAGGGTGCGCGGCGCGTCGAACGTCGAGCCCGCCGCGACCGTCTCCGGGTCGAAGAGCACCAGGTCGGCGCGGTAGCCCTCGCGCACGAGCCCCCGGTCGGCGAGCCGCAGCCGGGCCGCCGGGCGCGCGGTGAGGTGGGCGACGCACTCCTCCAGCGAGAGGATGCCCAACTCCCGCGCGTAGCGGCCGAGATAGTGCGGGAAGGTGCCGTAGGCGCGCGGGTGCGGTTTGTCGCCCTGGAGGATGCCGTCGCTGCCGCCGGTGTGCACGCGGTGGCGCATGATCTGCCGGACGTTCTCCTCGTGGCCCACATGCTGGAGGATCGTCGTCCCGAGCCGGTCGTCCAGCAGCAGCCGGCGCGCGGTCCGCCAGGGCTCCTCGCCGCGCAGCCGCGCCGACTCGGCCACCGTGCGGCCGACATGGCCGGCCAGCGCGGGCTCGCCGACGCCGGAGATCTCGATGGTCTCCCACTCGATCGGCACCCCGTGGCAGCCGTCCGAGCCCACCACCTCCAGGTCGTGGCGGATCCGCGCCGCCGTGGCGTCGTCGGCCAGCCGCGCCAGGACCGACGCGGGCCCGCCCTCGCTCGCCCAGCTGGGCAGCATGGCGACCAGGGTGGTGCAGCCGGGGGTGTACGGGTAGGTGTCGAGGGAGATGTCGGCGCCCGCGTCGAGTGCGCCGTCGAGGAGGGAGAGCAGTTCGGGGGCGCGGCCCTCGTTGACCCCGAAGTTCATGGTGGCGTGGGCGAGATGGAGGGGGCAGCCGGCGCTGCGGGTGAGCCGCACCATCTCCTCGTACGCCTCCAGGGCGCCCGCGCCGTACGAGCGGTGGTGCGGGCAGTAGTAGCCGCCGTGCGCGGCCACCACCCGGCACAGGGCGGTGAGTTCGGCGTCGTCCGCGTACATCCCGGGGGTGTAGGTCAGGCCCGAGGACATGCCGACGGCGCCCTCCGCCATGGACCGTGCCACGAGCTGTTCCATCCGGGCCAGCTCGGCGGGGGTGGCGGGCCGGTCGTCCCAGCCGACCGCGTACATCCGCACGGTGCCCTGCGGGATCAGATAGGCGGCGTTGACCGCGATGCCCTGGCCGCCGAAGTTGCGGTCGAGGCGGTCGAGGTACTCGCCGACGGTGCGCCAGTCGAAGTCGATGTCGCTGCCGTCACCGTTCCAGCCGCTGATCGAACGGCGGACCTCGGCGAGTGTGCGGTCGTCGACGGGTGCGTACGACAGCCCGTCCTGGCCGAGGACTTCGAGGGTGACGCCCTGGGCCGCCTTCGCGCTGTGGTCGGGGTCGCGCAGCAGGGCGAGATCGCTGTGGGCGTGCATGTCGATGAAGCCGGGGCAGAGGGCGAGCCCGTCGGCGTCCAGGGTGCGGCCGCCGGTGGGACGGGGGCCCGGGGCGCCCTCGCGGTGGATCTCCGCGACACGGCCGCCGGTGACGGCCACGTCGGCGCGGTACGAGGGAGTGGCGGTGCCGTCGACGACTCGGGCGTCGCGGATGACCAGATCCATGGGGGTGCCTTTCGAGGGAGGGGCCCCGGGGGCTCAGAAGAAGGTGCGGATGTAGTCCGTGACGGTGCCGTCCGCCTCCACCAGCGGGATCAGCTGCCACTTGTCGAAGCTGGTGCACGGGTGGGAGAGCCCCATCCCCACCCAGTCCCCGACCTCCAGCGCGGCATCCGCGTCGGTGCGCACCCACGCGTGCTGGTCGGACAGACCGGTGACCGTGATCCCTGCGGCCGGCCGCACCGAGCCGTCCCGGCCGGACCGCACGACCTGGGCCTCCGGCAGATCGAGGTCGTGGGCGGCGTCCCGCTTGCCCGCGTTCAGGAACGCCTGCTCGGCGGACGGGCGCGACACGACCTGGGCCCAGAGCCGGAACGCCGGCTGGAGCGCGCCCTCCTCGGGGACCCGGTTGAAGGGGGTGAGGTGGCGGTAGTGGCCGTCGTCGTGCGAGACGTACGCCCCCGAGCGCAGCAGCTTGAGTACGGGGCGGGAGAGCGCGGGGACGTCCGCGAACACGTCCGCCACCGCGTCGAACCACGCGCTGCCGCCCGCGCTCACGACGATCCGCTCGCCCTCGCCCAGCGCGGCGAACCGGCCCTCGGCGTCGAAGGCGGCGGCCAGCGCGACGAGCCGGCGCAGCCACTCCCGCACCCGCTCGCCGGACGCGTCCGGCACCTCGCCCTCGTACCCCGCCACGCCCACCAGGCGCAGGGACGGGGCGGCGGCCACCGCGTCGGCGACCCCGGCGCAGTCCGCCTCGGTGCGGGCGCCGGTGCGGGCGCCCTCGCCCGCGCCCAGCTCCACGACGACGTCGACCGGGCGGGAGGCGCCCGCCGCGCGCAGGGCCTCGTCCATCAGCTCCGCCCCGCGCACGGAGTCGACGTAACAGACGAAGGCGAAGTCCGGGTCCGCGTCGAGCTCGCCCGCGAGCCAGCGCAGCGCGGCGGCGTCGACCAGTTCGTTGGCGAGGAAGATCCGCGGGACGCCGAACGCCCGGTAGACCCGCGCCTGGTGGGGCACGGCCGCCGTGATGCCCCAGGCGCCGTGCGCCAGCTGGCGGTCGAAGAGCTGCGGGGACATCGACGTCTTGCCGTGCGGGGCGAACGCGAGGCCGTGGCGCTCGGCGTACGTCTCCAGCAGGGCGAGGTTGTGCGCGACGGACTCGGCGGACAGCGCGAGCACCGGGGTGGTGAACCCGCCGGTGAAGAGGTTGCGCCGCTCGGCGGCCAGCGCGCCGACGGTCAGGCCCGCCGCGTCGGGCGGGAGCGCCTTGAAGCGGTGGTCGACCCGCTCGTCGGCGAGTCCGGCCAGTCCGGCGAGTCCGGCGACGGGGCGTTCGTCGGCCATGGGGGTGCCTCCTCGATCGAAGCGGGTCGTCCGCGTGGGCTTCTGCGATGTGATTGCAACATATGCAACACCCATTGCGTATATCGCTCAACGCTGTCTAACATCCGAGCCGACGCCCGGTCAATGGTGAGAACCGGCGCCGCCCGCCCGACCACGAGGAGCCCGAGTGTCCGGAACCCCGGCCAGGACCGACGCCGACGCGACCGCTGATGTGGTGTGTCTCGGTGAGTCCATGGTGACGTTCCTGCCCTCACGGCCCGGGCGCCTCGCCGACGTACCGTCCTTCGGCCGGGGGATCGGCGGCGCCGAGTCCAATGTGGCCTGCGCCCTCGCCGCGGCCGGGCACAGGACGGCCTGGGTGAGCCGGGTCGGGGCGGACGGCTTCGGCGACCACCTCGTCGACACGGTCGCGGGGTACGGCGTGGACACCTCCGCCGTGCAGCGGGACCCCGCCCGGCCCACCGGCATCTACTTCCGCACGGCGACGGACCGCGCCACCGACGTCCACGAGGTCGCGTACTACCGGGCCGGGTCGGCCGCGTCCGCGATGTCCCCGGTCAACCTGCCGTACGCGGAGCTGCCGGCCGGGCGCATCCTGCATCTGTCCGGGATCACGGCCGCGCTCTCCGCCGACTGCCTGGCCCTGCTGCACGAGCTGACCGCGCCGCGCGCGGGGCGGCCGCTGGTCTCCTTCGACGTCAACCATCGGCCGGGGCTGTGGCGCGACGCCGACGCGTCGCCCGCCGTCCTGCTGGACCTGGCCCGCCGCTGCGACCTCGTCTTCGTCGGCGAGGACGAGGCGGAGGAGGCGTGGGGTGTGGCCGGGGCCGAGGCGATCCGCGAGGCGTTGCCGGAGCCGGCGGTGGTGGTGGTGAAGCGGGGCGCGGAGGGCGCGACCGTCTTCGCGGGGCTCCGTCCCGCGCCCGGCGCCCCAGGCACCGCAGGGGCCGAGGACCGGCCCGTCACCCACGTCCCCGCCCTCCACGTCGACGTCGTCGCCCCCGTCGGGGCCGGGGACGCGTTCGCCGCCGGGTTTCTCTCCGCCACGCTGCGCGGGCTGCCCGTGCGCGACCGGGCCCGGCACGGGCATCTGATGGCGGCCGCCGTCCTCACCGTCCCCGGTGACCTCACCGAACCGCCCGCCCGCGACCGGGCCGACCGCCTCGTGGCACTCGACGACGCCGCCTGGGGGAGACTGCGTCTCGGCCCCGGGTGGACGGGGGACGACCAGGAGGTACGTACGCAATGAGTCAGACCGTCGACCGGGCGCTGAGCATCCTGCCGCTGCTCGCCCAGGGACCCGCCGACCTCGGACAGGTCGCCGAGCGGCTCGGCGTCCACAAGTCCACGGCCCTGCGCCTGCTCCGTACCCTCCACGAGCACGGCCTCGTCTACCGCCAGCAGGACCAGCGCTACCGCCTCGGCGCGCGCCTGTTCGCGCTCGCCCAGGAGGCCGTCGAGAACCTCGACGTACGCGAGATCGCCCACCCCCACCTCGTCGAACTCAACGAGAACTGCGGGCACACCGTGCACCTCGCCGTGTACGAGGAGAACGAGGTGCTCTACATCGACAAGGTGGAGAGCCGCTACCCGGTCCGGATGTACTCCCGCATCGGCAAGCCCGTCGCGATCACCGTCGCCGCCGTCGCCAAACTCCTGCTCGCCGACCTCGGCGAGGCCGAGCGGCGGGCCATCGCCGAGAAGCTCGACTACCCCATGTACACGTCCCGTTCGACCCCCGGCGCCGGCGCCTTCCTCAAGGAACTCGCCGCCGTACGCGAACAGGGCTGGGCCACCGACCTCGGTGGCCACGAGGAGTCCATCAACTGCGTCGGCGCGCCCATTCGCGGCGCCGACGGGCGCGTCGTCGCCGCCATGTCGGTCTCCGCACCGAACGTGGTCGTCACGGCCGAGGAGCTCCTCACCCTGCTCCCCCTGGTCCGTCGCACCGCCGACACCATCAGCCGGGAGTACTCCGGCACCAACCGACCCAAGAAAGTCTGATCAGCGATGACCGACAAGACCGCCCTCACCCCGAGCACCCACACCACCCCGCCCGCGAAGTTCTCGCACGGGGTGCGGAAGGGGAACATCCTCCAGGTCGCCGGCCAGGTCGGCTTCCTGCCCGCCGTCGAGGGACAGGCCCCCACCCCGGCCGGCCCGACCCTGCGCGAGCAGACCCTCCAGACCTTCGCCAACGTGAAGGCGATCCTGGAGGAGGGCGGCGCGAGCTGGGACGACGTGATGATGATGCGCGTCTACCTCACGGACGTGGACCACTTCGCCGAGATGAACGAGATCTACAACACCTACTTCGGCGAGCAGGACCTCAAGGAGGCCCCCGCCGCCCGCACGACGGTCTACGTCGGCCTGCCCAAGGGCCTGCTCATCGAGATCGACGCCCTCGCGGTCCTGGGCTGAGCCTGATCCCCTTGCCGCACCCGCTCCACCGCACCACCCCGCACGGCACGGCGCGCACCGCTCACGCGCCGTGCCGCGCTCCCCCCTACCCAGAACCCAGCACCATGGACGAACAACGGAGTTACCCATGCAGCTCGCCGCCAGCCCCCCACCGGCCGAGACGCCGCCCCACACCGGTGGACTCCTCCTCCTGATGGACGGGACGGCCGGTCTGCTGACCGTCGCCGTCCTCGGGATCGCGCTCCTCCTCTTCCTGATCATCAAGGCCCGGCTCCAGCCGTTCGTCGCGCTGCTCGCCGTCTCCATAGCCGTCGGCCTGGGTGCCGGACTCTCCGTCACCGAACTCTTCGGCACCGTCCAGAAGTCCGCCGCCGTCTCCGTCATCGAATCCGGCATGGGCGGCATCCTCGGCCATGTCGCGATCATCATCGGCCTCGGCACGATGCTCGGCGCGATCCTCGAAGTCTCCGGCGGGGCCGAGGTACTGAGCGCCCGTCTGCTGAACCTCTTCGGTGAGAAGCGCGCCCCCCTCGCGATGGGCCTGACCGGTCTGATCTTCGGTATCCCGGTCTTCTTCGACGTCGGCATCTTCGTCCTCGCGCCGATCGTGTACGCCGCCGCCAAGCGGTCCGGCAAATCGATCCTGCTGTACTCCATGCCGCTGCTGGCGGGTCTGTCCATGACCCACGCCTTCCTGCCGCCGCACCCCGGCCCGGTCGCCGCCGCCGGTCTCTTCCACGTCTCGCTCGGCTGGGTCATCCTGATGGGCGCCCTCGTCGGCATCCCGTCCGTCCTGGCCGCCTGGGGCTACGCCGCCTGGATCGGCAAGCGGATCTTCGTCGAGGTCCCGCAGGACATGGTCGAGGCCGCCGAGGAGGCGAAGGCCGCCGTCGTCGCCGAACAGCGCGCCGCCGGAGTCACCCCGCACGAGGCGCCGGTCGCCCTCTCCACCGTGCTGGCGATCATCGGCACCCCGCTGGTGCTGATCCTCGCCGCCACGTTCTCCTCCATCGCGCTGGACCCCTCGACGCTCCGCTCGGTCATCGAGTTCTTCGGCAACCCCTTCGTCGCCCTGACGATCGCCCTGCTGCTCGCCTACTACCTGCTCGGGCTGCGGCGCGGCTGGTCCCGCAAGTCCCTGGAGTCGGTGTCCACCTCGTCGCTCAAGCCGGTCGGCAACATCCTGCTCGTCGTCGGTGCCGGCGGCATCTTCGGCGCCGTACTCAAGAGCAGCGGCATCGCGGACGCGCTCGCCGACACCTTCAACGACGTGGGCCTGCCGGTCATCCTGCTCGCCTGGCTGATCTCGGCGGTGCTGCGCATCGCCCAGGGCTCGGCGACGGTCGCCATCGTCACCACCGCCGGCATCGTCGTCCCGCTCGTGGAGAACCAGGACTTCTCGCAGCCGCACCTGGCGCTGATCATCATGGCGATCTCGGCGGGCTCGATCATCGCCTCGCACGTCAACGACGGCGGCTTCTGGATGGTGTCGAAGTACTTCGGCATCTCCGAGCGCGACACCCTGAAGTCCTGGACCGTCCTGGAGACGGTCCTGTCGGTCGCCGGCTTCGCGGTCGCCGCGCTGCTCAGCCTGGTGATCTAGGGCCGGTCTTCGAACTCCCCTGGTGGGGGCGGGCCGGGGCACTCAGGCCGCCGATGCGCAGATGATGCTCCGGCCCTTGTTCACCGGCCAGTACCAGAACCGCTGGCCGTTCCCGGCGGGGCAGGTCCAGCTCTGCCCCGCCGTGGGCGCCCGGTAGAAGCCGGTGATCCGCAGGACCGACTGACCGGCCCGGGGCACCTTCGTCGCGTCGCAGCGCAGCACCACCGCCAGGTCCGCGCCGGTGGTTCCCTGGACCTGGGCCGGGAAGCACTGGCCCACCCGGTAGACCCGGTCCAGGCACAGCGTCCGCTCGACACCGTCGTCGCCCGTCCGGCTCCACCAGGTGTAGCCCGCCCCGGTGTCGCAGGAGCCGGAGGCCCCGGCGGCGGTGCTGACCTGGTTGACGTGCATGTACGCGTTCGAGGCACCGCAGTCGACCCGCACCGGCCGGTCGGCGCTCATGCCGCCGAAGCCGTCGCTGTACACGTCGAGGCAGTCACCGGCGCGCACCGCCGCGAACGCCCGGTCGCCGGCGTCCGGAGTGGGCGTGGGGGTCGGCGTGGGGGTGGGCGTCGGATCGTCGTCGCTGTCGTCCGTCGTGCTCCCGGAGCCGCCGGTGCCGGTGCCGGTGTCACTGCCGTCGTCGTCCGTATGGGTGTCGAGCCCGCTGCCGGAGGTGACGGAGCTGGACGCGGTGCTGCCGGACCCCGCCCTCCCGCCGCGTCCGCTCCCCGCCGTCTCCCAGGGCTGCCAGACCAGCAGGCCGATCACGGCGGCCACCACGAGCAGCCAGCCCAGCCCCGACGAACCCGACCGCACGGCCGCCGGACGCGGGGCGGCGGGGACGGGCCGCGGTGCGGGCGCCGGGGCGGGTGAGGGCGTACGGGCCCGGGCCGCCCGCTCGGCACGCTGCCGTGCCGCCCGCTCCCGCTCGGCACGCTCGGCCGCCAGACGGGTCTCCTCCCGGCGTGCGGCATCCGCCCGGGCCCGCTCCTGACGCTCCCGCTCGGCCTGCTCCGCACGTGCGGCGCGCTCGCGGCGCTCCCGCCCGGCCTGTTCGGCCCGCTCCCGGCGCTCCCGCTCGGCCTGCTCGGCCCGCTCCTGCTGGGCGCGCTCGGCCTCTTCGCGTTCGGCCTGCTCGGCCCGCTGCCGCTGCGCCAGCTCCGCGAGCACCGCGAGATCCTGCCGGGCGCGCTCACGGCGGGCGCGGTCACGGGCGGCCCGGGCCTCGCGCTCGGGCGGGTAGACCAGCGTCGGAGGCGGCGCCGGGACCATCCGGGTGCGCTGTGTGACGGTCGGGGCTGACGGGTCCGTCGCGCGGCCGCTCGCCAGCTCCAGCCCCTGGGTGGCGTACGCGCCGATCAGCGCCGTCCAGCGCGGCGGCAGCCAGCGTGTGCCGCTCGACGTCGTCGGCAGGCCCGCCTGCTCCTCGCGGAACCGGGCGAGCAGCGTGGCGGGCTCGGGCCGGTCGTCCGGATCAAGGGCGAGGCACGGCCGAACGGTCGCGACGAGCTCCTTCGGCAGCCCGGTCAGGTCGAGCTCGCCCCGCTGCACCCGGGCCAGCAGCCGCAGCGTGTCGCCGTCCGCGCCGTAGGGCGGCCGCCCGGTCGCGAGCAGGAACAGCGTGGCACCCAGCGAATACACGTCCGAAGCGGCCGTCGACTCCTGGCCCCGTGCCTGCTCGGGCGAGGTGAAGGCGATCGTGCCGAGGGTGAGCCCGGTCAGGGTGAGGTCGCTGGCGTGCGAGATGCCGAAGTCGATCACCCGTGGGCCGTCCAGCGGCAGCAGCACGTTCTGCGGTTTCACATCGCGGTGCACGATGCCCACCCCGTGCAGCGTGACCAGCGCCTGCGCGGTGCCGGCCGCGATCCACCGTACGGCCGATGCGGGCAGCACCCCGCAGCTGCGCACCAGTTCGGACAAGGGCGGCGCGGCGATGTAGTCGATGGCCATCCAGGGCCGCTCGGCGTCCGGGTCGGAGTCCCGTACCCGCGCCGTGAACGCGCTGTCCACCCGTTGCGCGAGCGACACCTCGCGGGCGAAGCGCCGCCGGTCGGTCTCGCTGAGCAGCCCCTCGGCCAGCAGCGTCTTCACGGCGACGAGCCCCCGGCCGCCCGGGTCCCCGGCCAGATAGATCCGCCCCATGCCGCCGGAGGCCAGCCGCCCGATCAGCCGGTACGGTCCGAGCGTCGCGGGATCGTCCCCGCCCAGCGCCTCGACCCGTGCCCCGCCCGCTGCCATGTCGCTCCCCCCGTCGCACCCGCACACGCGCCCCCTTACCGTGCCATGCGCCTGCCGGCACAGCCATGGAACGCGGGAACTCCGGGACAACTCCGTTGCACAGCGGTACGGGAGGGCTGCCCGCGGGTCCGGTCCGCAACACGCAGCAGCGCCGCCGGGGGAGCGGCGGCGCTGCTGGTCATGGTTGCCGGTGCGGGGTTACGGCAGGCCGTGGACGTGCGGGCCGACCGCGTTGGACCAGGCGTTGCCCGACTTGGCGTCCCAGTTGGTCGACCAGGTCATCGCGCCGCGCAGACCCGGGTAGGTCTTCGACGGCTTGAAGGAGCCGCAGCCGGTGCCCTTGGCCAGGCAGTCCAGCGCCGCGTTCACGACCGAGGGGGCGACATAGCCGCTGCCCGCGCCACTGGTGGAGGCGGGGACACCGAGGCCGACCTGCGACGGGTCGAGGCCGCCCTCCAGCTGGATGCAGGCCAGCGCGGTGAGGAAGTCCACCGAGCCCTGCGAGTAGACCTTGCCGTCGCAGCCCAGCATCGAACCGCTGTTGTAGTACTGCATGTTGACGACGGTCAGGATGTCCTTGATACCGAGCGCCGTCTTGAAGTACTCGCCCGATGTGGACTGCATGTCGATGGTCTGCGGGGCCATCGTGATGACGAGGCCGGAGCCCGCCTTCTGCGACAGCGAGCGCAGCGCCTTCGTCATGTACGTGGAGTTGAGGCCGTTCTCCAGGTCGATGTCGACGCCGTTGAAGCCGTACTCCTGGATGAGCGAGTAGACCGAGTTGGCGAAGTTGGTGGCGGAGGCGTCGCTGTTGACCGAGACGGACCCCTTCTCACCGCCGACCGAGATGATGACGTTCTTGCCGGCCGCCTGCTTCGCCTTGATGTCGGCCTTGAACTGGTCGACGGTGTAGCCGTTGAGGCCCGCCGAGTCCAGGTTGAAGGTGACGGCGCCGGGCGTGGCCGTGGCGTCGGCGAAGGAGACCGCGATGATGTCGTAGTTCGCGGGCACGTCGCTGAGCTTCTGCACGGTCGCGCCGTTGTTGAAGTTCTGCCAGTAGCCGGTGACCGCGTGCTTGGGCACGGAGGTGCCGGGGTTGGGGTTGCCGGTGCCGGAGGTGGCCGTACGGCCGCTGACCGCGGCGGACTTGACCGACTCGCCGGCCGCGTTGGTGGCGCTCACGGCGAACTGGTAGGCCGTGTCGGCGGAGAGCCCGGTGACCGTCGCCGAGGTACCGGTGGAGGTGGTGGCCTTTACGCCGTCCTTGTAGACGGTGTAGCCGGTCGCGCCGGACACCGCGTTCCAGGACAGGGCGACGGACGAGGACGTGGTCGCGCCGACCGCGAGTCCGGCCGGGGCCGCGGGGATGGCCGGACCGGGGTCGGTCCCGCCGCCGCCGTCGGGGCCGGTGACCGAGACGTCGTCGACGAAGTAGGCGGCCTGGCCGTACCAGCCGTGCGTGTACACCGTGACCGAGGTGGTGTTGGGCCCGGTCTTGAAGCTGGTGGTGAGCTGGGACCAGCTGCTGGAGCCCGGGGTCCAGGTGGAGACGTCGGTGGTGCCGGTGCCGGTGGCGCCCAGGTAGGCGTAGCCGCCCTGCACCCAGGAGCTGAGCGCGTACGTGGAGTTGGGCTTCACCGCGACGGTCTGCGTGCACTGGGCGTTGTCCTGGCCGGCCGGGGTGGCCTTGAGGGCCGAGGTGCCGCCGTGCACGGGGGAGGAGACGGTGGCGCCTGAACCGGCGGAACAGGTCCAGTTGGCGAGGCCGGACTCGAAGCCGGCGTTCTTGGCGACGTTGACGTCCGCGGCCTCGGCGCTGCTGACGAGGCCGGTGACGGTCAGCGCGCCGGCGGCCACGACGGCCATGGCGGAGCCCAGGACGGGGCGGGTGTGGCGTCTTCTGCGGCGGGATGCGGGGGAACGTTCCACTTGCTGCCTCCGGGGGGAGTCGGGGGAGTCGTGAAGGGGAGTCGTGAAGGGGGGACGACACGGGGATGTCGGGGGTGTGGAATCGGGGAACGGTGGCCACCGCTGGGCGCTAAAACTGGTCCAGACCAATCAAGTTGTCAAGACCTCTGGCGATGTCCGGTCCCGACGGGCCCCCTGACCAGGGGCATCGAGCCGCCGACGGGTGTGCCCCGGGGGCCCGTGCCGGCGGCTCTGGGCCCGGGGGCCCTAATCCGGGCCCAGAGCCGCCGTTGGGCCCGTCGGGTGCGGCGGCGCCCGGCGGAGGGGGTGATTCCGCCCTCCCGGCGTGCGCTCTCGCAAAGAGGATCATGAATTCCCGTGGTGGGTCCGGGCGGATGTGCGAATACTACGGAAACTAACGACCGTTCACTTGTGGCAGTTTGTCTGGCGAACGCCGTGTGGTGGGTACATGAACCCTGTTCTACTGGGCCCTTGAGGGTGTTCTCTGCCTTGTACGACGTGGATAAAGTGCTGAGGCGGGAGCGTCCGAGTGAAACCACTTGGCAGGAGCGATTGCGGCCGGCGGTACGCGGCGGCCGGAGCCGAACGGGGAACAGCGTGCCGACAGCCATAGCAGTGACCAGTGCTGACCTCGTGCTGCCGCCCACGGATCAGCAGACGCCCACGGCCGTACTGCTGCACGCCCCCGGTGACCAGCCGCTGGAGCAGGCGCTCGGCGACATGCAACTGCTCCTGGAGCAGCACGGCTATGTCATCGCCGTCTATCCGTCGAGCATCGCGGGCGCGCACGAGCGGCGGCTGCACACCATCCGCTCCATGCTCGAGAGCGACCGCATCGCCTTGCTCAAGGTGGATCTGCCCCCGCTGGGAGTGGCCGTACTGGTCCGCCAGCTGCGCCAGTTGTCCATCTGCGACTTCAGCGCCGGGGTGGTCGCCTCCGCGGCCAGGCTGCTCTCCCACTACATCCACTCCGGGGCCCTGCTCAACTCGGTGACCAAGCTCGACCGGGTGCCGGTCACCCTCAAGGCCCACGCCAAGTCATGGGTCCCCGGCTCCCAGTTCGGGGTGCTGGCCAACCCGGAGCCGCAGCTGGTCAAGATCGGTACGGGCGAGCTGACCGGACCCGAGTTCGGCACCCACCTGCTGGTGGCGAAGGGGCAGCTGCAGTCGGACTGGGTGACGGAGACCGTCGCCCCCGCCTGGCAGGTGCAGGCGGTACACGAGGTCGCGCTGCCCGCTTATTCGGCCGGTTGGTGGGGTACTTCGAAACTGATCGAATTTGCCGCCTTCCTGCCTGATATTTCGCTGATTTATCAATTGGTTTCTTCGGTTCGCAGAGAGGTCTGTACCTGGTGCGGAAACGAACTCATCGGCGACCGCTGCGGCCTGTGCAACGCCCCGCTGAAACCGCCGGAGAACCTAACTCACGGTTCCGCTGTCCTCAGTCCATGAGGACCCGTGCGCCGGAGGCCGTGGAGCACCACGGCCGCGGCGCTCCACGGCTGCACCCACAGCCCGGCGGACAGCGCGACGTGCCGGCCCGCCCCGTGCGGGCCCGCAGCTCACCGTGATCAGCGACAGCCCGTCCCCGCTCCGCCTCTCTGTCCGCTCGTCGGCCCACATCACCCAACGAGGTTGCTCCCCTCATGAATTCACGGCAACGCCGAGGCGTCATCCTTCTCCTCCTCTCCGTCCTCTGCGCCTTCGCGGCCTTCGCCGGCGTGCTCTCGGTGATCAGTGATGTGAACTCGAAGGTCGGCCCGGAAGTGGCCGCCTATCAGGTCAAATCGGATATCGCGCCCTACGGGGCCCTGGATCCGGGGCAGTTCGAGAAGGTCACGATGCCCAAGCGCTGGCTCTCCAAGAACGCGGTCACCGACCTCTCGGTCCTCAACGGCAAGATCGCGGTCACCGAACTCCACAAGGGCTCGCTGCTCCAGGACGACATGTTCGTCACGCGGCCCCGGCTGGAGAACGGGCAGCAGGAGATAGCCATCATGATCGACGCGGCGACCGGCGTCGCCGGCAAGATCAGGCCGGGCAACCTGGTCAACATCTACGCGACGTTCGCGGGGCAGACGGACAAGGACAAGCCCACCTCGCGCGTGATCGTGCCGAACGCCAAGGTCATCGACGTCGGTCAGCTGACCTCCCTGGAGCCGAAGAGGGACGGCAACGCCACAGGACCCACCGAGGCGGTGCCGATCACCTTCGCCCTGAACACCACCGACGCCCAGCGGGTCGCCTACGCTGAGTCCTTCGCCGAGCACGTCCGCCTCGCCCTGCTGCCCGACGACAGCCCGACCACGCTCCGTCCGGGCGAGGGCAGCTACAGCCTCGACGAAGACAAGAACAAGTGAGGACCGGATGAGCACTCGAATCCTCCCGGCGGTCGGTGACGCGGACGCCGCCCGATCCATCACCACCCTGCTCAGCCAGCTCCCCGACGCGGAGCCCGCCGGGCCCCTGGGCGACTCGACCTCACTGCTCGACACCCTGGCCCGGCTCGCCGCCGAGTCGCTGGACGAGCTGCCCGAGGTCGTGCTGGTGCACGAGAGGATCGGCCCGGTACCGGCCCTTGAGCTGATCCGGGAGGTGGCCCTGCGCTTCCCTGCGGTCGGGGTCGTGCTCGTCACCGCGGACACGGGCCCGGGGCTCTACTCGGCGGCCATGGACTCCGGAGCCCGCGGCCTGGTCGGCCTGCCCCTCTCGTACGAGGAACTGGCCCAGCGCGTCCAGGCCGCCGCCGGCTGGTCCGTCGGGGTCCGCCGCCACCTCGGGGCGGGTCCCGAGGTCTTCACCGGCCCCGGCGGCACCGTGGTCACGGTCAGCGGGGCGAAGGGCGGTGTCGGCACCACCGTCACCGCCGTGCAGCTGGCCCTCGCGGCCGCGGCATCCGGTCACACCGTCGCGCTCGCCGACCTCGACCTCCAGTCGGGGGACGTTGCCTCCTACCTCG
Source organism: Streptomyces sp. ITFR-16 (assembly GCF_031844705.1). Classification (NCBI taxonomy): domain Bacteria; kingdom Bacillati; phylum Actinomycetota; class Actinomycetes; order Kitasatosporales; family Streptomycetaceae; genus Streptomyces; species Streptomyces sp. ITFR-16. The sequence goes on along the minus strand of NZ_CP134609.1, from coordinate 2,950,538 downwards.
ACGTACAGTTCCGCCGGTCGATCGTGGACCTCTCCACCATCCAGGACATCTCGCCGCGCGTCCTCCAGGACGCCCTGTACAACCACGAGTCCGGCCTCGCCCTGCTGCTCGCCCCGGGCGAGGGGGAGCGCGGCGAGGACGTCAGCGAGCGGGTCGTGCGCCAGACCATCAGCGCCCTGCGGCACCGCTTCGAGATCGTCGTCATCGACTGCGGTACGCACATGAACGCGGCCAACGCCGCGGCCATCGAGATGGCCGACCGGACGCTGCTGATCACCACCCCGGACGTGATCACCGTCCGCGCGGCCAAGCGCATGGTCAGGCTCTGGGACCGGCTCCAGGTCCGCAAGGCCGAGGAGACCGTCACGGTCGTCAACCGCTTCATCCGCAACACGGAGATCCAGCCGCCGCTGATCGAGCGGATCACGTCCACCAAGGTGGCGCGGATCGCGATCCCGGCCAACTTCAAGGAGCTGCAGGCGGTGGTGGACGCCGGCCGCCTGCAGGACCTGGAGGCCAAGTCCACGGTGAAGCAGGCCCTCTGGGGCCTCGCCGGAGATCTCGGTCTGGTGAAGAGCGCGGAAGTCACCACCAAGCAGGGCAGGTTCAAGGGAGACCGCGGCTCCGTCGGCGGCCGTCGGGGACGGTCGAAATGACCGGCACCGGTGCGGCGGGCAGGGCGGCGGCGAACGACGCGAGTGAAGCCGAGAGAGCTGAGAGAGCCGAGGGGGAGCGTTGAGTCATGAACCTTCTACGAGCGCACCGAGCGGACCGGCCACCGTCAGGGACGGATAGCGCGGCCCGGCCGCGCCGCGCCGGAGGGCGCCGCGACCGGGGCCAGACGGCGATCGAGTTCGTCGGCACCCTGCCGCTGATCCTGATCACCCTGGCGCTGCTCTGGCAGGCCGGGATGGTCTGCTACACGTACATCCTCGCCGGGAACGCCGCGGACAAGGCGGTCAGGGCGGCGGCGGTCGCCGGCGTCAGCCAGCGCCTGGCCTGCGAGCAGGCCGTCCGCGAGGACGTGCCCGGCGCCTGGAAGACCCGCGTCGAACGCTGCGGCGACCGGTTCAGCGAGATGGTCACCGTCAAGGTCAGGATCGATGTGCCGCTCCTGTTCCCGGGGGCGTTCAACCTGCCGTGGCACGCGACGGGCGAGGCCAAGGCCAAGAACGAGGGGCGGACCTCATGGTGGTGACGCACCCGCGGCGGCGGACCGCCCGGCGCCAGGACGGCCAGACCGTCATCGAGTACGTGGGGGTGCTCACCCTCCTCCTCGTCGTCGCACTGGCCGTGGTCCAGCTGGGCATAGCGGTCTACGCCGCCCAGCAGGCGGGCACGGCGGCGCGTGCGGCGGCCCGGGTCGCCTCGGACGGGAACCAGGACCACCGCGCGGGCGAGGTCGCCCGCGAGTCCATGAGCGGCTGGCTGGCCGACGGGGCGACCGTCGACTCCAGGTCCGGCTACGACTCGGTGACCGTGAAGGTGAAGGTGAAGATCCCCAGCCTGCTGCCGATGTTCCGTTTCGGGCCGGTCGAGAAGAGCGCCACCATGCCGAGCGACTGACCCGGAACCGCCGTACCACTCGAAGGAGTTGAGCACATGAGCCTGCGGGCGCGCATCACCAGTCCCGAGCCGACGAGCGGGATGAGCGAGGAGAGTCGGCTGGTCGGGGTCTACCGCGCCAAGCTCCTGGAGGAGATCGACCTCGCGGAGATGTCCGCCCTCGCGGCGGCCGAGCGCAGGGCGCGGCTCGAACGCGTCCTGGGCCACATCATCAGCCGCGAGGGCCCGGTGCTCTCCCCCGTGGAGCGTTCGCAGCTCATCCGGCGCGTCGTCGACGAGGCCCTCGGACTCGGCATCCTCGAACCGCTCCTGGAGGACGCCTCCATCAGCGAGATCATGGTCAACGGCCCCGAACAGGTCTATGTGGAGCGCGGCGGCCGGCTGGAGCTGCTGCCCATGCGGTTCTCGTCCAACGAACAGCTGATGCAGACCATCGAGCGCATCGTCTCCACCGTCAACCGCCGGGTGGACGAGGCGAACCCGATGGTCGACGCCCGCCTCCCGTCGGGCGAGCGTGTCAACGTGATCATCCCGCCGCTCTCGCTCAGCGGCCCGATCCTCACCATCCGGCGGTTCCCCCGGGCCTTCACGCTCCAGGAGATGATCGGCCTCGGCTCGCTGGACGAACACATGCTGGTCCTGCTCGCCGGCCTGGTCCGCGCCAAGTTCAACGTGATCGTCTCCGGCGCCACCGGCACCGGGAAGACCACCCTCCTCAACGCGCTGTCCGGACTGATCCCGGGCGGCGAGCGCATCGTCACCATCGAGGACTCCGCCGAACTCCAGCTCCAGCAGGCCCATGTGATCACGCTGGAGAGCCGCCCCTCCAACGTGGAGGGCAAGGGCCAGATCAGCATCCGCGACCTCGTCCGCAACTCCCTGCGTATGCGCCCCGACCGCATCATCGTCGGTGAGGTCCGAGGCGGCGAGACCCTGGACATGCTCCAGGCGATGTCCACCGGTCACGACGGCTCGCTGGCCACCGTCCACGCCAACAGCGCCGAGGACGCGCTGATGCGACTGCAGACCCTGAGCTCCATGTCCGAGGTCGAGATCCCGTTCGTCGCGATCCACGACCAGATCAACAGCGCCGTCGATGTGATCGTGCAGCTCACCCGGCACGCCGACGGATCGCGCCGGATCACCGAGATCGCCGTCGTCGACTCGCACGGCCGCGAGGACTACCGCATCGTCTCCGTCTGCCGATTCGCCGCCGAGCCGATAGCCGCCGACGGGCGGGTGCACGGGAAGTTCGAGTACTACCCCGTACCCCGCCGGATCGCCGAACGGTTCCACATGATGAGCGAGGCCATCCCGGCGGCCTTCGGCGTCGCCCGCACGGAGGAGCAGCTGATCGTGCGCAAATCCACCGCCTGAGCCCGGGGGCGTCCCCGAGCCCCCGCACGGTCCCCAGCCCGCCGCTCACCCAGAAGGCCTCCCCGACATGCATAATCTCCCGCTCCTGACAGTCGGTGTGACCCTGCTCGCCGGTCTGTTCGCCGTCCTCGGCCTGCACACCTTCTCCTCGGGCAGGGCGCAGCGGCAGATCCTCGCCGACCGGATGTCCCAGACCGGGCAGCTCACCATCGGGGGCCGCAACCGGCGCTTCCGCGGCGTCGACCGGCGGCTGCGCCGGACCCGGCTGGGCAGGCGCCTCGAGCGCAAGATCGCGGTGACCGGACTCGACCTCACCCCCGGCGAGTACTTCGTGTACGTCGTGGCGGCCCTGCTCGCCCTCTACTTCGTGGTGGGCTCGATCTTCGCCCCGTTCTTCGGCTTCCTCGCCGCCCTCATCGGCCTGTGGGGCGGCAACGCCTTCCTGAACTGGCAGCGCGCCAAACGCACCGAGGCGTTCATCAACCAGCTGCCCGAGCTGACCCGTGTCCTCGCCAACGCCACGCAGGCCGGTCTGGCCCTGCGCACCGCGATCAGCATGGCGGTCGAGGAGCTCGACGACCCGGCCCAGGAGGAGCTGCGCCGGGTGGCCGACCGGCTGGCCGTCGGGCACTCCCTGGACGACGCGCTGAACGAACTCGTGGAGCGGCTGCCCTCGCGCGAACTGACCGTCCTGGTCTCCACCCTCATCCTCTCCAACCGGGCGGGCGGCACGATCGTCTCCTCGCTGCGCAACCTCACGGGCACGCTGGAGGAGCGCAAGGAGACCCGGCGCGAGGTCACCACCCTGCTGTCCCAGGTGAAGGTGACCGCCGTCGCCGTCCCGATCCTCGGCCTCGGCTTCCTGCTCATCATCAACGGCATGCGCGCCGGCGCCCTGGACGACATGACGGCCGCCACCCCCGGCCGGATCGCCGTGGTCATCGCCGCCGGCCTCTACGGCCTCGGCTTCTTCCTCATCAACCGCCTCACCCGCGTCCGTATCTGACGGCCCGAAGAATCCCGAGAAAGGAGAAACGACATGGAGCTTCTGCTCGCGGCCGTCGTCGGACTCGCCGTCTACGGCGCCTTCCAGGGCATCCGCATGTACCGCGCCGACGCCAAACTCCCCGGCGACCTCGCCGTCGCCCTGGAGGTCGGCGCCAGCCGTACCACCGCGACCGGATCGGCGATCGACCGCATCGGCATGCGGTACGCCCCGAGCGTCCTGTCGATGATGGGCCCCAAGCGCGTCGACAAGGTCCGCCGCAAGCTGGACATGGCGGGCAACCCCGGGGGCATGACCGTCGACCGGTACGCGGCACGCCGCGCCGTCTACGGCGGGCTCGGCGCGCTGGCGTCCCTGGCGATGCTGATGAACGGGCAGCTGATCCTGGCGATCATCCTGCTCGTCTACGGCTTCTTCTGGACGGACGTGATCATCAGGTCCGCCATCAACCGCCGCAAGGACGACATCGACCGGACGCTCCCCGACTTCCTCGACGTCCTCGCGGTCGTCGTCTCCGCCGGACTCGGCTTCCGCCAGGCCCTGGAGCGGGTCGCAGAGAAGTACGTGGGCCCGTGGGCCGACGAGCTGCGCATCACCCTGCGGCAGATGGACATGGGCGTCAGCCGGCGCGAGGCGTTCGACCAGCTGCGCAAGCGCAACGAGTCCGAGCAGGTGTCGATGTTCGTCTCCGCCCTCCAGCAGGGCGAGGAGCTCGGCGCCCCGATCGTCGACACCCTGATCCAGATCGCCAACGACATGCGCCGCACCGACGCGCAGAACGCCCGGCGCAAGGCGTCCAAGGCCGTACCCAAGGCCACGCTGATCGTCACCAGCTTCATGCTCCCCGGAACGATGATCCTGATCGCGGTGGGCTTCTACTACGCGGCCGACGTCAACGTCGGAGAGATCTTCGGCAGCTGACGCCGTCCGCGGCGCGTGAGAGACCGAACCGACGAGGAGGTGAGAGGACCGTGGTCCCCCGACCGACCGGACCCGCCCTGACCGGCGGCCCCGACGCGCGGACCCCGGCGAGCGCACCGGGCCATGTACCGGCGCTGCCCATCCAGGTGAACGCGTTGCAGGCGCTGTGCCGTCAGCTGTTCGGCTTCCGGCTCGCGATGACCGCGCTGGCCGCCCCCTTCGCGCTCACCGGCGTCCACGACGACCTGGGCAGCTGGCTGGTGGGAGCGGCGGTGCTCGTCACCGTCATGGTGTCGTACGTGCTGATGCGTGACTGGGAGCGCTTCGGCCCGATCCTGCTGCGCCACCCCGCGCTGCTGGCCGTGGACATGCTGTTCGGCGCGCTCCTGCTGTTCGCCGCCACCCCCGGCTCCACGCTCTCCTACGTCACGGTCTGCACCCCGCTCCTGGCCGGCCTCGTCTACGGCTGGCGCGGCGGGGCCATCTTCGCCGCCCTCCAGGCCCTGCTGCTGGCCGCCGCCTACGGCATCAGCGACAAGGTCGAGGCGGATGCCTCGGCGCTGCTCGTGGTCGGGCTCTGCATCATGGCCGGCGCGGTCGGCAGCACACTGCGGGGCCTGCTCCTGCGGTTCGGCGCCGCGTCCCAGGCGCTGACCGAGACCCGGGCGCGCCTCGCGGTGAGCGGCGCGGTGGAGGAGGAGCGGGCCCGCCTCGCCCGCGAGATGCACGACTCCGTGGCCAAGACCCTGCATGGCCTGGCCCTCGCGGCGGACGGCCTGGCCAGCACGGCCGACCGCATGGACCCGATGACCGTCAAGCACCAGGCCGAACTGGTCGCCCGCTCCGCCCGCCGGGCCGCCGCCGAGTCCCGCGAACTCCTCTCCGACCTGCGCCGCGAGTCCGGCCTCGACGGCGGCATCGACGTCATCGACGAACTCGCCGCCCGGACGGCCGACTTCGGCCGCCGCCAGGGCGTGCGGGCGGTCTTCCGGCGCATCAGTGAGGCCCCGGTCCCGCTCATCCCGCACGCCGTGGCCCGGCACGCCCTCACCATCGCCACCGAGGCCATGGAGAACGCCCGGCGCCACGCCCGCCCCAGCCTGGTGGAGGTCTCCGCCGGCCTGGTCCGGGACGTGGTGCGGATCAGCGTGTACGACGACGGCGAGGGCCTGCCCCCGGGCACCTCGCTGGCCGACCTGCGCAAGGCCGGGCACTTCGGCCTGGTCGGCATGGTCGAGCGGGCGGCCTCCGTAGGCGCCCGCATCAGGATCGGCCGGGGCAAGGCCGCCCGGGGCACCGAGGTCCGCCTCGACCTGTCCCTCGCCGCGATGGACCTGGCACCCCCGGCGTCGCACCCCGCCCCGGTGCGCCCGCCGCTGCTCACCCAGATACCCGGCCAGCCCACCCGTACCGACAGCCGGACCCCGCACCACCGCACACCGCACCACCGCTCATGAATCCCCCACCGTCCCCGTTCCCTGAGAGAGGAGGCCGGCGCCATGCCGGACGAGATTTCCCGCAGTTCCGGAGAGCAGTGGGCCCAGCAGCCCCACGTCTCGCAGCACACGTCCTCACAGCCCAGCCCACTCAGTTCGCCCCCCACCTCCGGTGTCCCCGTACCGGATTCCTCCGCCGGGTTCCCGGCCTTCCCCGGCCCCGAGGCCATGCCCGCACCCCGGCCGCTGCGGGTGGTCGTCGCCGATGACAACCCCGTCGTCCGGGCCGGCCTGACCGTCCTGCTGCACGGCCGCGACGACATCGACGTCGTCGCGGAGGCCGGCGACGGCCGCGAGGCGTACGAGATGGCGCTGCGGCACCGCCCGGACGTCGTCCTGCTGGACGTGCGCATGCCCGGCGTGGACGGCATCTCCGCCCTGCCGCACCTGGTGCGGCTCTCCCCGGTGCTGATGATGACGTACAGCCGGGAGAGCGAGATCGTCCACGAGGCGCTGCGGCTGGGCGCCGGCGGCTATCTCGTCCACGGCGAGTTCACCGCGGACGAGCTGGTCTCGGCGGTCCGCGACACCAAGGACGGCCGGGCCCACTTCACGTACTCGGCCACCAGCGCGCTGCTGGAGTCGGTGCGGGGAGGCGGCGGGGCCGGCCAGGAGGGCCGGGTGCTGCCGGAGGGCCTGGGCACCGCCTTCTCGGGCGCGGGCCACCGCCCCTCGACGCCCCCGGGGAATGTGTCTGCATCCGCACATGACGCCGCGCGGCAATCCGCCCATGTCGGAGCGGTGAATCCCCAGCTCCCCGGTGAGAGCGGTGAGTTGGTCGCGTCACGATTCTCGCAAAAGGCTTCGCTTGCGCAACCATCTGTGGGACATTCATCACCGAGGGTTCCCCCTTCGGCACCCCATGGAGTGACGGCCGAGCTGAGTGAACGGGAGGTGGAAGTGATGGATCTGATCGCGTCGGGCATGACCAATCAGCAGATCGCGGCCACCTGCTTCATCAGCCAGAAGACCGTCAAGAACCACATCAACCGCATCTTCGCCAAGTTGAACGCCGGCAGCCGGGGCGAGGCCATCGCCGTCTGGCACCGCAGGTCGTCCGGGGGGTCGACGAGGCATGGCTGAGCAGATGATGGGCCCGAAGGCCCAACTGGGGAACTGGGCCCGCAGTTGGGTCCGCAGACCCATGCGTGCGGGTGCGGCGCCGACGTACGTTTCTCATGTCGAAAGCGAGACCGGCCGGGAGGAAGCCGGAAGCGCGGACGGCATCAGGACTTACGCAACGGCATCGGCCGATTCCCGGTCGGCCGAACTCGGAGGGGAACACCATGACCGACCTGACGCTGAAGGCCGCCACCCGCACCCAGGTCTACGTGAACCACTGGGCCAACACCACCGTCGACCACATGAAGCGCCGCAGGGACCGCGGTCAGGGCGCGATCGAGTACGTCGGCATCACGATCCTCGTGGTGGCGATCGTGGTCGCCCTGCTGAACACGAAGCTGGGCGACACGATCGCCAGCAAGTTCAAGGAGAAGATCGACTCGGTCCTCAAGGGGTGACCAGTCGCGTGAAGCACGAGAACGGGCAGGCCGCACCGCTGTATGTCACAGCGGTGACCGGCCTGCTCTTTCTTGCGTTGGTCTTCTTCGCGTTCGGTGAGGCGGACGTGCAGCGCAACGGCGCGCAGAGCGCGGCGGACGCCTCGGCGCTGGCCGCCGCCAAGCAGTCCCGGAGCCTGATGTCGCTGCAGTTGAAGGCGAACGTCATGAACCGGGCGTTCTACATAGCCGCGTTCAACGCCCCCTTCCTCGGGGGCGTCAACGGCTGCGGGAACGCCTACGACTTCGCCGGCCGGAACGATGCCCGCATCACCATGTGCAGGCCGCTCTACGACGGCCGGTGGGCCTATCGGGTCAATCTGAAGTCGGACAAGGGAATGAGCGCGAACCTGGTTCCGCGCACGGAGGGGGAGAAGGCGAAGGCCGACGCCACGGCCGTCGTCGAATCCCGCTGCAAGTTCATCCCCAACCCGGTCATGACATCGCCGTCCATCGGGGAGGTCATCTGCAACAGTGGCCTGGTCTGGACGGTCAGCCCCAAGGACCTGGCGACCATGCCCGACATGGCCGATCTCTTTTCCGTACGTCTGGCAGAAGACTGACCGACCGCGAATGAACGCAAAGGAACTGGACCAATGAGTACTCGGTACGTGAGGAACATGCGCCGAACCGGTGCCGCGGCATTGATGGTGGCGACGCTGACGCTGTCCGTGGCCGCCTGCGGCGGCGACGACGGCAGTGAGGGCGCCGCGGACAAGGCTCCTCAGAGCTCCTCCGCACCGCCGAAGGCCGACGACAAGACGCCGAAGAACGAAGGGGAGACCCTTCCGGACACCAGCCAGACCCTGGCGACCGTCAAGGGCGCCAACGGACTGGACATGGTGATCCATGTCGCCAAGCGGGACGACGGCGGTTTCCTCACGCTGACGGGCGAGTTCAAGAACACGTCCGGTGACCGGGTGGTCACACCGGTCCAGTGGAGCGGTACGGAGGAGGCGGTGGCCGCGACCGGTCCGTCGCTCGCGGCCATGACCCTCGTGGACTCCCAGGCGAAGAAGCGCTACTACGTACTGCGGGACACGGACAACCGTCCGCTGACCACGACGCGGTACGACTCCGGCATCGACGCGGGCAAGAGCCTGCCGTTCTTCGCCCAGTTCCCGTCACCGGCCCAGTCGACCAGCAAGGTGGACGTGCAGTTCCCGGGCTTCACCACTGCGTCGATTGAGATCTCCTAATGACCGCCCGCATCACCACCACCGAGCGGTCCCGGGCTCGTGTGGCGATGACCGTGCTTGCCGGGGTGGTCGTCCTGGGGGGCGTCTCGGCCCCGCAGGCCTTCGCCGACGACAGCCCCTACCCCTCCGCCTCGGCGGAGGCCCCGGTCGACATCGACGCGAACGACACGGATCTGAAGCTCCCCGAAGGCGCCACCCTCGCCCCGCCCAAGGTCCTCGACATCAAGTCCGTCGTCGAGGATCTCGGTGGCGAGGAGCGCCGCGAGGACACCAACGCGGACATCAAGTTCGCCCTCCAGGCCGAAGTGCTCTTCGGCAAGGACAGCGCCAAGCTGGGCTCCGAGGCCAACGGCCGGATCAAGGCCATCGCCGAGGAGATCAAGAAGCAGGACGCCAAGAAGGTCAGGGTCTTCGGCTTCACCGACAACCTCGGCTCCTCGGCCCACGGCGACGTGCTCTCCAAGCAGCGTGCCGAGGCCGTCCACAACGTGCTCGACAAGCAGCTCAGCGGCACCGGCATCACGTTCGAGATCCGGGGCTACGGCGAGCAGTATCCGATCGCCAGCAACAGCAACGAAGAGGGCCGCAAGAAGAACCGCCGCGTGGAGGTCTCCTTCCAGCGCGCGGAGGGCTCCAAGAGCTGACTCCCCGTCGTTCACCGGTGCCCGGTCCCGCTCGCGGGGCCGGGCACCGGGCATTTGGGCCCGGGGGCCCAAGACGCCCGAAGCGTCCGGTAGTTACCGTCGGACCATGTCATCCATGGGGGAGATGCGCCGCCGGCTGTACCGGCTGCGCCGGGGGGTTCGGCGTGCCGTTCCGCGTACGCGTGTACGCCTGCCGGGAGCGCGCCGCCGTCGGCGCGACCGGGGTCAGGGTGCCATCGAGTACGTGGGCCTGACCCTGGTGGTCGTGGCGATCGTCGGTGCCCTGATCGCGACCGGGGTGGGACCGGACCTCGCGCAGAAGATGGGCGTCGAGGTCTGCAAGGTCACCGGCGGCGACAACTGCGGCGGCGGGGGCGGCGACTCCGAGGCGCAGGACGGCGGTACGAACGGCACCGGCAAGGGCGACGCCGCCTCCGACCGCAACGACGACGGCTCCCCGAAGTCGCCGGCGCAGATCGACTACGACAAGGCGCTCAAGGACCTCCAGGACGCGCAGAAGGACGAGAAGTCCAACGGCGACAAGGCGCTCGACGCCGCGAAGGAGCTCGCGAAGATCCTCGCCGACGAGCTCGGCATCACCGACGCACTGGACTGCATCACCAAGGGCGACATGGGCGCCTGCACCGAGACCCTGATCAACGTCCTGCTGAGCCTGATCGGCGGCGCGGTCGGGAAGCTCGCGGCCAAGTACGGGGCCCCCTGGAAGTGGAAGAAGGCCTACAAGCTCATCCAGGCCCTCAAGAAGCACGGCGGCGACCTCTACGACGGGCTCAAGGGGCTCGTGAAGAGCCGCAAGAAGGTCAAGGGCGCCGAGAAGGCGCTCGAGGACGCCGGAAAGAAGCTCGACGGCGAGAAGAAGCCGCCGTCGAAGAAGGACGACAAGCCGGACGAGAAGAAGCCGACCACGTGCCCGGCGAAGCACAGCTTCCTGGCCGGCACCCCGGTCCTCCTCGCCGACGGCCGCACCCTGGCCATCGAGGCGGTCCGCCCCGGCGACCTGGTGACGGCCACCGATCCGGTCACCGGCAGGACCGCCGCCCGCCGGGTCGAGCGCACCATCACCACCTACGACGACAAGCACTTCACCCGGCTGACCGTGGAGACCGGCGGCGCCCCCGCCCGGCTGACCGCCACGGACACCCACCCGTTCTGGCTGAGCGGGGAGCGCCGCTGGGAGGACGCGGGCGACATCGGCCGCGGCGACACGCTGCGCACCGAGACCGGCGGCACGCTGACGGTCACCGGAGTCACGCGGTACACCCAGCGGCAGACCACGTACGACCTGACCGTCCAGGGCGTGCACACCTACTACGTGGGCATCGGCTCCGTGCACGCGCTCGTGCACAACAACGACTGCGACATGTCGCCGGAGGAGGTCGGGGCGGCGCGCGAGCCCAGCGTGGGCGAAGGCGATCCGAAGAAGTTCAAGGACCACTTCCAGCGGCACAAGAAGCTGGTCGAGGACGCGCTGGGCACCAAGTACAAGAAGCTCAAGGAGGACGGCCCGCAGTTCCGGAAGGACATCGCGGACGCGATCAAGGACGGCACTTTCGAGCTGGTCGGCAAGGGCACGTTGAAGAAGGGCGAGCCCGAGGGGCTGATCTATCGTGGCAAGGGCGTGACGATCGTCCTCAAGGAGAACGGCGACTTCTGGACCGCCCTCAAGACCGGCGAGGGCATGGACACCGGCATCGTGATCACCAAGAAGGTGCCGAAGAAGAAGTGAGAAGCGGGAGCGGGGAGCGGACATGAGCGGTTGGACGACGGCCGGCGAGGTACTGCGCGACCACCCCGTCCGCGACGTCCTCGTCCCGGGGCTGCTGGACCGGGACGACGACGTCCCCGAGTTCCGGCCGCAGCCCCTCGCCGTCTGGCTCCGGCTGGACGAGGGCCTGCTGAGGTTCGAGTCCGTCGGCCAGTACGACCACCTGGCCACGGCGTCGGTGGCCGCCGTCGAGTGGGCCGGCATCGACGTGCTCGCCGAGTCCGATGAAGAGGTGATCGTCGCCTCCTGCGGCGAGCAGCTCTTCGGCGACGGCCGCGACGAGCTGCGCTGCACCCGGCTGCGCGCCTACCGGGCGCCGGGCGCCGGGCCGGCGGTCTGCACGTGTCTCGCCCTCGACTTCGAGGGCGGGCACACCCTGTTCCTCGACCCGACCTGGACGTTCGGCATCAGGGTCGGCAACGCCGCGGACGAGCGGCGGTGGCTGGAGCTGTACGGCGAGGAGGGCGCCGTCCTCGCCGCGGACGTGGCCGTGTCCGAACTCCCGGTCACCTGACGGGCGCCGCCCGCGGACCGGGTGTCAGGCGCCCCGGCGCGGCCGGCCGAGCCGGACCGGGACCCCGGGGGAGTACAGGACGCTGACCGGGGCCCCGCGCGGGGCGGGCAGCCCGGCCGCCTCGATCAAATTCTCCTCGCAGACGAGCAGTTCGGCGCGGTGCAGGGGCCAGCGGGGGTGGTGGTTGGGCAGGTACGCCGTGCCGCCGAAGATCGGGTTGTGCAGCCCCCAGCGGGCCGTCAGGAAGTGCTCCAGCTCCGTCGGCCGCGCGATGCGTCCGCCCGGCCGTACGGTGAGGAGACTGCGGGCCCCGCGCGGCCCGGGCAGCCGCCGCGAGCTGGTGTACGTCACGGTGTCCGTGCCGGTCTCGACGCTCATGCGCGACCACACGTACGGCAGCCGGAAGCCCAGCCGTCCCAGGGCCGCGGGGACCAGCCGCGACGCGTCCATCGACCGGAAGACGACCCCGCGCCGCCCCTGCGCGTCCACCGAGTACAGGCGCACATTGGTCTCGGGGAACGACCCGAGATACGGCACCCCGGGCAGCCCGAGCCACCCCACCCGGTGCATCCGGAAGGCCACCAGACCGACATAGGTGAGCCCGTCGTACGTGTCGGGCACGGTTCCCTCCGGCAGCAGCCCCGCCACCACGTCCGGCTCGACCGCCCAGTGCACGAAGCAGAGATCGAGCCACTCCTGCGTGAGCAGCGGACGGCGGACGGCGTCGGGGGCGTCGGGTGTGAGAGGCGCGGGCGTGGTCACGGGGCAAGCGTGCCACGCCGCCCGGCGGCCGGCCCGGTTCCGCGTGGACAGCGGGCCCGCACAGGGGGTCGTCATGAGTTCGTTCCCGGCACCCCGCATCTGACATCTGAGCCTCGGAGCAGCTGACGTGGCGCGCATCCGGACGTCCCTCCCGGCCCGCCTCCGCCGCCTGTTAACCTGACGCGTCTTCGGGTCCGTGGTGTGCCAACGGGGGGAATCCGTGCTCAAGTCCCGGCGAGCGATGGCCTGGTGCCTCGACTTCTGTCTGGTGGTCTGTCTGGCCTCGCTCCTCGCGGTGCTCACCTTCCACCGGATCTCCGCACTCGTCACCGATGTGCCCGAGCTGGCCGCCCGGGGCGGCTGGGAGATCCTCGGCTCCAAGGGGGATGTGCTCGACGCGACCCAGGGGATGGGCGGCTCGCTCTGGAGGAAGACCGTCGGCTATGTCGAGCAGGCGTTCGCGGTGCTCGTGCTCGCCACGTTCCTCTACCAGTGGGTCACGATCACCCTCACGGGCCGGACCCTGGGCAAGGCCGTGATGGGGCTGCGCATCACGCAGCGCACACCCCGCCGTGCGGCGCTGCGGGCCGCGGCCACCACCGTCGCCGACGTGGCGCTGTACGCGCTGGCGTGCTGTCTGCTCGTCGAGGGCATGGTCGTGCTCTCCGCGCTGTGCTGGGCGGCCTCGGTCGTGGTCTTCCTGCTGAACGCCGTACCGGTACTCTCGCCCTCCCGCCGCTCCATGGCGGACCGGCTGACCGGCACGGTCGTGGAGAGCATCCGGTTCACCCGCCAGGTCGCCGCGCCTCCGGCCCCGGGGGACCTGCCCGCCTGGTGACGCACCTTCGCGGGAGGAATCGGGTGTACCGGGCGCGGACCGGAGCAGAAGAGGAGAGACACCCCACGGCGTCGCTCCTCTCCCCGTTCCGCGCCGGGGGCGGCGCCCGACGGTGGCGTACGGCCACGCCCCTTCTACGTCCCCCCGGAGCCCATCCGTGTTCAGCAAGCTCATCGGCACCCCCGCCGCGGCCCCGCCGCGCCCGGACGTCCCTTCCGAGACCGGCCCGACGAGAACCGGGCGGGTGCGCCACTGGCCCGTCGCCCTGCGCCGGACGCCCGTCTCCCTGTGGAACGACGACCTCTCGGACTGGGCCGCGGCCCTCACCTACTACGCCATCCTCGCGCTGTTGCCCGCGCTCCTGGTGACGGTGTCCGTGATCGGTCTCGCCAATCCGAACGCCACGCACGCCCTGATCGCCGACTTCACCGCCTTCGCCCCCGCCGAGTCGGGTGCGGCGCTGCGCCGGCCGCTGGAGGCGGCCACGGAGCAGCGCACCGCGGTCTGGCTGCTGGTCGCCACCGGCACCCTCAGCGCGGTCTGGTCCGCGTCCAGCTATCTGGCCGTGTTCCGGCGCGCGCTGCACGCCATGCACGGGGTCCCGGACACCCGGCCCGCCCTGCGCAAGGCGCACATCATCGTGGCGTCCGCGATCGGGCTGCTGCTGCTCCTGATGACCAGCGCCTTCGCCCTCGTGCTCTCCGGGCCGCTCGCCCGCTGGCTGGGGCACCGGGTGGGCCTGGCGCATCTGGGGGACGCGGTGTGGGAAGTGCTGAAGTGGCCGGTCCTGCTCTGCCTGGTGGCCTGTCTGATCACGGTCCTGTTCCGGACCGGACCGGCGTCGGCGCGCGGGGCGTGGCAGGCGCTGCCGGGCGGGGCGCTGGCGGCGCTGCTGTGGCTGGTCGCCTCGGCGGGCTTCGCGCTGTACGCGACGTACATCGGCTCCTACAGCCGGCTGTACGGCTCACTCGCGGGTCTCGTGGTGTTCCTGATCTGGGTCTGGTTCACCAATCTGGCCCTGCTGGCCGGGGCCCAGTTCAACGTGGAGCTGAACCGGGCCCGGCGCGACGAGAGCCGGTCGGCCTAGTCGCCCGTGGTGCCGTCGACGATCTCCCGGATGATGTCGATGTGGCCGTTGTGCCGGGAGATCTCCTCGATGAGGTGGAGGACGATCCAGCGCAGGTCGGGGTGGCGGCCGTCCCGGCGCGGCTGCTCGGCCGGGGTGTCCAGGTCGTGGGCCGCGACCAGCTCCCGGTAGCGGACGCTCTGCTCCTCGTACTCCGCGAGCACATCGGCGAGCGGCATGTCGACGGCGATCCGCATCTCGCGGTCGGGGTCCTCGTCCGTCCACGGGCCCTTGTCATCGAGGCCGAGGAAGACGACCTCGAACCAGAAGTACTCGACCCAGCGGAGGTGGTTGACGATCCCCGCGAGCGTCATCAGGGGCGAGCCGGGCAGGGGCGCCCGGACGGCGTTCTCCTGCGTCAGGCCCTCGCACTTGGCCAGCGCGGTGGCGCGGGCGTAGTCGAGGAAGGTGGTCAGCTGGGTGCGCTCGTCCCAGGCGGGAGGCGAATCGGTGCGTGTCATCGCCGCACACCCTCCCCGGTCGGACGCGGTGTTGTCCACGGCTTATGCGTCACGCGCGCGGCGCCGGGTGCCGGGGCCCGAGGAACACCACCAGGTCCGAGGTCCCCGCCGGACCGGAGACCGGACGCCAGCCGAGCCGCCGGTAGAGCCGCACCGCGGGCTCGGCGCGCAGCGAGGTCAGCAGCCAGCAACGGCCGTTCGGCGCCTCTCCGGTGACGGCCTCCAGCAGCTGCGCCGCGAGCCCCGTCCCGCGCGCGTGCGGGCTGAGCGCGACCTCGTTCACCTCGACCGCCCCGACGAGCCAGTCGGCCGTCCGCTCCGGGCCCAGGGCCTCGGCCACGACCCCGTAGCTGCGGCCGGTGGGGAAGGGGGCAGGCGTGGTCCAGGCCGTCGCGAACCCCACGACCGCGTCCGCGCCCTCCCCGCCCCCGCCGAGGGCGAGCGCGGCCGTGAACCCGGGGCGCCCGGCGTCCTCGGCCAGCCGCTCCACGTACCCCTCGGCCAGCGCCGGGTCCTCGTGCCACGGCGGACCCGCGAAGGCCTCCGCGTACGTCCGGCGCACCCCGTCCCGGTGCGCCAACACCTCGTCGCCACCCGCCTGTCGGACCCGCATGTCCACCCCGCGCCCCCCGCTCTTCCCCAACCGATCGATGGTGCGGGGGAGTCTACGAGCCGGGCGCGCGGCCCGGGCGGACGGGCCTTCGCCGCTCTTGCGGACTCTTGGGGTCCGCCCGTGGGTCCGTGGGCCCACGCCCAGGACAAGGGGGTTCCCTTAGTCTCGGAAACGACCCGCCACGGGCCGCCTGTCGCACCGCCAAAAGCGGCTGAGCAGGCATGTTCCGGCGCGCGCGGGCCTGCGCTCTCCCTGACCAGCAGAGCGGTCACCACTCATCCGGCCGGTGCCCGGGTGGAGCGGGCTGCCCGATATGTATGAGGTGACGTGTCGATGGCCGACGGATTCTTCTACTCGTACCACCTGGGCTGGAGCCGCCCCGACGCCGAGTCGCTCCTCGGTGACCTGGAGGCGGCCGGTCTGCGGGCGGATCACCCGGTCACCCGGCGCATCACCCTCATCAGCCCCGGAGCCGAGCCGTGCGGCACCCAGTCCTGGGTGACCCGGGACCAGCTGGTGCTCCTGGCCGGGCTGCAACGCCTGGACCAGGTCGACTTCCTGCTCTGGCAGCGCAGCGGCGCCGAGGTCCCGGCCCGGGTCAGACGCAACGACGACGGGACGGTGTCCCTGCACTTCGCGCTCGGCGGGCTCAGCCGCTCCGAGGAGGAGGGGGCCGTCAGGGCGATACGCGAGGCGATAGGCAGGGCCTCGCTGCTCTGCGTCGGGTTCGTGGTCGACCGGGAGGGCGCGTCGGCGGCCACCGACTGGCGGGGCTTCATCGTCAAGGGGGCCGTCTACTTCGACTGCTGGCCCGACACCCTCGCCGTCCTCCCCGAAGTGGCCGACATCCAGCCGCAGTTGTCCGGCGTGAGCTCGTTCGAGCAGTCGCCCTGGGTCGTTTACGGCAGCGACGTGCCCACCCGGTAGCCGGGCGCTCGCCCCTACTTGACCGTGATCGACGCGACGAACGCGTCCAGGTCGTCCGCGCTCAGCGCACCCTTGACCGCGTTGATCCGGACGGCGAACGGCACGTCGTGCGAGTCGACGCCCGCCACCACGACCCCCGTCATCCGGGTGCCCCTGGCCGGGGTCCGCTCCTTGCCGGACGAGGTGAACTCGTAGTCGATCCTGCGGGCCTGCCGGGCGCTCTCCTCGCCCGCCAGCTCCACGTCCGAGGTGTCCTTGCGGGTCGCGCCCAGGCCGATGCCGGCGCCCGCCGCGGCGGCCGCCTCCTGTGCGTCGTCGACGCCCTCGGCGAAGTCGAGCTGGACGGAGACCATGCCCGTGCGCAGCCCCGCCTCCTCCTTGAGCGCGACCGCCGCGTTGGCCTTGGCGCGCTCGGCGGCCGGCTGCTCCGCGTACCCCTTGTCCTTCGGATAGCCGACGGACAGGCTCCCGGTGTCCAGGGTGGCCCAGCCGTCCGGGACGGCCGCGGCGTCCTTGTCGCCGCCGCAGCCGGTGAGCAGGGCCAGGCCGAGGGCGGCGGCCGCGGCCGCGCCGAGTACCCGGGAGCGCTTCATCGTCGTCATCGCCTATCGCCTCGTGGTGGTGCGTCGTGCGCGGTGTCAGTTGGCGCAGTAGCTGTACGGAAGGTACGTGCGCCTGCCGCCCTGCGGGGCACCCAGGAACTGCGCGTCGGTCAGGGTCTCCTTCTTGTGCTCGTCGGTGACGGTCATCCCGAGACTCATGCCGAGCGAGATCTCGAAGCCGAACTCCTGGGCGTCCGTCTCGCCGTGGTACCTCATGTCGGTGGACAGGCCGTCCTGGAACATCATCTGCTCGAAGGGGTCGTTCCCGGCGGGCTTCTCCTGGAGGGAGTGGTCCCCGAACATGTAGGAGAACGGGGCGGTGTTGTCGCCCGAGCCGTCCAGCCACTGCTCGGCGACGGCCCGCTTGTCCTCGGTCGCCTTGTCCGTGTCCTTGCCGAAGACGATCGAGTTGGTCCTGATCTCGATGCCGGACTCGGTGTCGGTCTCGCTGACCCCGCCCTTGGCGCCGCGCTTGTCCTTGCCCTTCTCGCCGTTGTCGGCGCCGTCCTCGACCTTGCCGGTCGCCGACCCGCTGTTCTCGACGGTCTGCGTCATGTCGATCCGGACGATCTTGCCGGTCTTCTGGTCGCGGGTGACCGTCAGCGAGCCGGTCCTGTTCTGCTTGCCGCCGATCGAACCGGTGACGGGCCCGGCCGTGCCGGACGCCTTGGCTTCCAGCTCCAGCTTGGCGCTGTAGGTGTACGACTCGTTGCCGCTGATGTCGTCCTTGGTGATGGTCACATCGGGCGCGAACTTGGCCTTGCCGCCGAGCTTCGCGCCGAGTTCGGACTCGTCGCCGGGGCTGACCGAGAGACCGCCCTCCGCGTACACGTTGAGGCCGATGGTCGAGTAGGAGATCTTCTTGTCGCCGATCTTCTTCTCGACGTCCTCCTTCTTCTCGGCCCACTTCATGCCCGAGTACCAGCCGCCGCCGTAGCCGCCGCTGTACTTGGTGGAGGTCTCCCACATCTTCATTTCCTCGATGTCGTCCCTCATCTTCGCGGCGTCCTCCTCGCTGTTGAAGACCCAGGTGTCACCGTTGGTGATCTTGATCCCGCCGCCGACATCGACCTCCGCCTTGCCGAACTTGCCCATCTTTCCGCCGGCCTTGCCGCTCGCCCCGACGGACGCCGCGTCCGTGAACGTCATGGTGACGACCTTGTCGTTGTCGTCCACCTTGCCGTCCTTGTTCACGTCGGTCTTGGCCCGGCTGACCTCCTCCTGGAAGCCGTACTCGTTGCCCCACTCGAACCAGCCGATCTTCACCTTGGCGCCCGCGGTGTCGGAGACGCTGGAGATCTGGCACTGGTCGGGCTCGTAGTCGGCGTCGGTCTTCGGCTGCGCCTCGGAGCCGCCGCTCGCACAGCCGCCGCCCGACCCGAGGACGGAACCGATCGCGCAGCGGAACCGGGTGCTGACGGCGGGGCCGACCCCGGTGGTGATCAGCGCCCCGACCACGGCCGTGGCCAGGATGATCACCCCGAGGTACTCGGTGGCGGTGGCGCCGCCGTCGCGCCAGGAGTACGGGGAGGAGGGCGCGGTCTCCGCGTCGCCGTCCTCCATCAGCCGGTCGACGGCGATGCCCACCGCCGAGCCGGTGGCCAGGGCGACGACGGGCATCACGAAGCCCTCGATCTCGGCGACCTGCCAGGACATCGCGTAGCCGTAGCACAGGGCGCCCAGCGGGACGCCGAGCGCGGCCGCGACGTACACCGGGCGGGACTCGCGCTGCTCGTCGGGCAGCACCCGGACGGCCGCGAGCACCGTCAGCACGGTGGTCAGGACGGCGGGCACATGCAGCAGCCCGAGCCGCCAGGCGAAGGTGTCGAGCCGGTCCTCGGTGGCCAGCATCTGGACGAGTCCCCGGGAGACCAGGTATCCGGCGATGAGATAGACGACGACGCCGACGGCCCAGCTGCGGGCCAGCGGGAAGAACACCCCGCCCCCGCTCCCGCCACCCGTCCGGCCGGGACCGTGCCCCGGGGGTATGTGCCCCGTGCTTCCGTTGCCCCAGCCGCTGCCACCGCTCACGGTTCTCCCTCTCCGACGTCCGTACGCATCCCGGAACCTCGCACCGCGTCCCCCGGGTGTGGCGAGAGCGTACGGCCGGAGCAAGGGCCCTGACCCGGGCCCCCGGCCCCAATCCCGGGCCCAAGCACGGGCAGGTGGCGCGCCCGGGGTCCGCCCGCGCGCCGGGCGCGTGAGCCGGTCCGCGCGGGCTTGGGCCCCTGGGCCCAAGCCCGCGCGCGGCAAGGGTTGTTAGCGTGCCAGTCCGGGCGGTACGAGTGTCGGTGGCAGGAGCTGTGGGACATGAAGGCACGGACGGCGGCCCTGGGGGCCGTCACGGTGGCGCTCGTCGTGTCGGCCGTCGGCTGCGGCCCGTCGGACGACGCGAAGGACGGGAAGGACGCGAAGCCCGCGCCGAGCGGCGGGACGAGCCACACCGCCTCCACCGCACCGGACCCGGCCGCCTCCGGCTCCGCCGCCCCCACCAGCAGCGGCAAGGTACTCACCCGCGCCCAGCTCGCCGGAGTGGCGCTGACCACGGGGGAGGTGCGCGGCTACGACGTCACGCCCATGCAGGGCGGCGACGAGACCGGCACCGAACGCTCCGAGAGCGCCGCCTGCCGCCCGCTCGTCGCGGTGATCAACGGAGCACCCGAACCCGCCCCGGCCGCCACCGTGTTCCGGACCGTCATGGACAAGTCCGAGGAGGGCGAGGACGACCAGACCGTGGTCACCGAGATCCTCACCTCGCACCGCCAGGACGGTGCCCAGCAGCTGATGCGCGGCGTGCGGGACGCGGTCCGGGCCTGCGCGGGCGGCTTCCGTACGTCGAGTCCGGACGGCCCCTCCACGTACACCGAGGTGAAGCAGCTCGCCCTGCCCGGCGCGGGCCAGGAGAGCGTCGCCTACCAGGTCACCGGCAGTATCGAGGGGGAGAAGGTGCCGCTGGTCTTCCAGCTGGTGCGCACCGGGTCGACCGTCGTGACCTTCTACGTGGCCAACTTCCTGGAACCCACGACCCCGAAGCTCCCGGCCGAACTCGTCGCCGCCCAGGCCGCCAAGCTGCCCTGACGGCCCGGCTGCCCCGGCCGCCCGGCTCTCAGCCGCCCTCGCCGGTCTGCGCTATCCGCACCTGCACGCCGGGCCGCAGCCCCCACGCCGCCATCGCCCCGGCCTCCGCCTCGATGACGTGCCGGCCGCGCAGCCGGGGCAGCCCCAGCCGCCCCGGCTTCATCGTGTGGACCGCCACGACGTTGAACTTCCGGTCCAGATAGGCCACATCGATCGTGAACCGCATCCGGAAGGAGTGCACACTCCCGCACGGCGTGATCATCAGCGCGCCGTCGATGCCGTCCTGGCCGAGCAGCCCCCGGGCCCGGTGCCGGTAGGAGGCCGCGATCCGCAGCGGCACACGGATCTCCCCCTCGCCGTCCCGGTCCGTGATCGTCAGAGTCCCTGTTCCATTGCGCCATCGGGCCATGGCCACGACGGTAGCGCCGCCCGGCGGCCCGCGTGACCCGTATCGCCGTCAGTGGGCCCACGGGCCCAAGACCCCTGTCGGCGCGGCCCCTTAGGATCGGTGGCGTGTACGCCATGCTGATAGCGGCCGCCGCCCTCTGGGGAGCCGCGGCCGGACTGCTGGTCCCGCGCGCCGCCTACCGCTTCTCCGTCGCGCCCGACGACGCCTGGCGGGACACCTGCCCCGCCGGCCACGCCCTCACCGGGCCCGCCCGCGGCTGGCTCGGCTCCACGCGCTGTACGGCCTGCGCGGAGGCGACCGCGGTACGCACCCCCGCCGGCGGCCGGCCGGACCCCGGGACGGAGCCCGCGGCCGAGGCGGGCGGCACGGCACCGCAGCCGCCCAGCGGCCCCCGCTACGCCCCCCACCGCCTCGCCCCCGTCGTCACGGCCCTGGTCTGCGCCGCACTCGCCGCCACCACCGGTACCCGCCCCGAACTGGCCGCCTGGCTGCTGCTGGCCCCCGTCGCCGTGCTCCTCGCGACCATCGACCACCGCGTCCACCGGCTCCCCGACGGGCTCACCCTGCCGGCCGCCGGGGCCGCCGCCGTCCTCCTGGGCATCGCCGCACTGCTGCCGGAGCACGCCGGCTCCTGGCTGTCCGCCCTGCTCGGCGGGGTGGTGCTCGGGGCGTTCTACTTCCTGCTCTTCCTCATCAACCCGAACGGGATGGGCTTCGGCGACGTCAAGCTCGCCCTCTCCCTGGGCGTGGCCCTCGGCTGGTACGGCTGGGCGGTGGTGTTCGCCGGCGGCTTCGCCGGGTTCCTGTTCGGCGCGGTGTACGGGATCGCGCTGGTGGCCATGCGGCGCGCCGGGCGCAAGACGGGCATCCCGTTCGGCCCGTTCATGATCGCGGGAGCGCTGCTGGGCCTCCTGTTCGGCGGCCTGGCCGCCTGACCCGGACGCCCCCGCCGCGCCGCGATATTGCGTCGCGGCCGGGGAGCGCGGCTGCGACCATGCCGGTATGCCCGCAGCGAGCGAAGACCCCCGGAAGACGGCACCCGGCACGACCCGGCCGGACCTGCCCCACTCGTCGGAGCAGGACCGGTTCGAGGCGCTGGTCACCGAGGCCGACACCGTCTCCGTTGAGGGCTGGGACTTCTCCTGGCTCGACGGCCGCGCCACCGAGGAGCGCCCCTCCTGGGGGTACGCCCGGGCCATGGCCGAGCGGCTGGGCCGGGCGAGCGCGGCCCTGGACATCCAGACGGGCGGCGGCGAGGTCCTCGCCTCCGCGCCGAAGCTGCCGCCGCTGACCGTCGCCACCGAGTCCTGGCCGCCGAACATCGCCCGCGCCACCGCCCTGCTGCACCCGCGCGGGGCCGCGGTGGTCGCGGACGCGGACGAACCGCCGCTGCCCTTCGGCGACGAGGCGTTCGACCTGGTGGTGAGCCGGCACCCGGTGACCACCTGGTGGCAGGAGATCGCCCGGGTGCTGACCCCCGGGGGCACGTACTTCTCCCAGCAGGTCGGCCCGGCCAGCGTCTTCGAACTCGTCGAGTACTTCCTCGGACCGCAGCCGCCGGAGGTACGCGCCGGACGCGACCCGGAGCAGGCGCGCGCCGCCGCCGAGGCCGCCGGACTCGAGGTCGTCGACCTGCGGACGGAGCGGCTGCGCACCGAGTTCTTCGACATCGGCGCCGTCGTCTACTTCCTGCGCAAGGTGATCTGGATGGTGCCCGGCTTCACCGTCGAGCGGTACCGCCCCCAACTGGCCGCGCTGCACCACCGGATCGAGACCGAGGGCCCGTTCCTCGCCCACACCACCCGCTTTCTCGTCGAGGCGCGCAAACCCGGGTGAGAGCGGGCCCCCTTCGCGGGCCGAAGGATGGCACTCTGGTCGCTGAGCGCATGGGGAAGGAGCGGGGCCATGAGGGTCGGACACGACGAGGAGGGCGCGCGCGGCCCGCGCCAGGGCAACGCCGAATGGCTCAGGGGCGCCCGGATCGTCGGCGTCCTCGGCATCTTCTACCGGCCCGAGGGCCGGATGGGGGAGCCGGAGGCCGTCGCCTTCCTGCTCGGCGACGGGCAGTCGGTGGTCCTGACCTGCGCGTCCGACGGCACCCTGCACGTCGGCGCCGGCACCTGGCCGCAACTGCCCGACTGGTGTGTCCCCGCCGCTCAGTGGGAGTTCGCCACCATGGCCGCCCTTCCGCAGCCGCCCCCCGGTGGCTGGACGGTGCTGCGCACCGAGGAGCGCCGGGACGACCGGGGCGAGGTGCACGAGGCCGTGATCCGCTGCGAGGGCGGCCGCTTCGTGGTCATCGGCGGCGACACCGTGGGCATCCGCTTCACCCGGGGCCACCGCGGCGCCCCCGCGCCGACCTGACGCCGGGTGAGAGGACCCGGGGCCGGGTCACGGTTGCGCGTCGCGTCGTCATGATGCGGAAACCATCGGCCCATCGGGCCAGGCCCTGTCCCATACTCGGCCCCATGACCTCCGCGAGACACACAGCCCGGGTCCTGGCGGGCGCGGCCCTCCTGGCCCTGCTGCCGGCCCTCGCCGCCTGCGGCACGGAACACTTCTCCGGCTCCGGCTCCGGCGTGGCCACCGGCGCCCCCTCGCCGGGCGGCCCGGCCCTGTACGGGGAGGAGGGTCCCGGCGACGCCAATCCGCACTACGCCGAGAACCACGCCTTCCAGTCCACCGCCCGGCTGACCCCCGCCGACCGGACCCGGGGCGCGGCCGAGGTGAAGAAGGTGCGGCAGGGGCTCTCCGCGCTCGCCGAGGAAGGCAGGAGCACCGAGGCCGCCGTCTTCAAGGCGCTCAAGGGGCTCGGTTACGCCGACGGGACCATCACCACCGGCTCCTTCGGGGAGCACCGGACCTCGTTCACCGTCGAGATCGGCCGCCTCTGCCTGGACGGATCGCTGGACGGCGTGGTCAACGGTCTCGTCAACGCCGAGGTGCACGGCGTCTACCTGGAGGGCACCGGCTGTGTGAAGCCGCAGGGCGGCCACTGACCACCGGAATGTGCGCATCCTGTGCACGTCCTGCGGGCGAGTCCGGCGTCAAGGCGGCGCCTCGGGACGTCCGTGCAGCTGGGGGCGGCGCGAGAGGCCGGATTCCGTGCTCGCAGCGCAGTGCCGCACTCTCGGAGAGTAATTATTTCGTGGCGTGGCACGCAGCATCACTTACGAAGGGTTATGGTGGAAACCCCCCTCGGGCCGGTCCGTAACCCCCCCCCACGGACCGGCCCGTTTTTTTGTGCCCGGACGTGTCCGGGCCCGTACCGCGCGAGCGGCCGGGGGGCCTTCAGGCCCGTCCCGCCCAGATGTTGGTGCCCGCGGTGTCCACGGCGAAGGTGTCGATCTCCTTCAACTCCTCGGCCGACAGCGCCGGACCGGCCAGTGCGGCCACGTTCTCCTCCAGCTGCCCCACGCTCGACGCGCCGATCAGAGCCGACGTCATACGGCTGTCGCGCAGCACCCAGTTGAGGGCCAGCTGGGCGAGCGACTGGCCGCGCCGGCGCGCGATGTCGTTGAGCCCGTTCAGCCGGCGGACCACCTCGTCCGAGAGCAGGCCCGGGTCGAGCGACTTGCCCTGCGTGGCGCGCGAGCCCTCCGGGATGCCCTTCAGATACTTGCCGGTCAGCAGGCCCTGGGCGAGCGGCACGAAGGAGATGCAGCCCATGCCGGCCGCCTCCAGGGTGTCCAGCAGCCCGTCGTCCTCGGTCCAGCGGTTGATCATCGAGTAGGACGGCTGGTGGATCAGGGCCGGCACCCCCGTCTCGCGGAGCAGCCGGGCAGCCTCGGCGGTCTGCGCGGAGTTGTACGAGGACACCCCCACGTACAGCGCCTTGCCCTGCCGGACGGCGGAGGCCAGGGCCCCCATCGTCTCCTCCAGCGGGGTGTCCGGGTCGAAGCGGTGCGAGTAGAAGATGTCGACGTAGTCGAGCCCCATCCGCTTCAGCGAGGCGTCCAGCGACGACAGGAGGTACTTGCGCGAGCCCCACTCGCCGTACGGGCCGGGATGCATGTCGTACCCGGCCTTGGTCGAGATGACCAGCTCGTCGCGGTACGGGGCGAAGTCCTGCCGCAAGAGCTTGCCGAAGTTGAGCTCGGCGGAGCCGGGCGGCGGTCCGTAGTTGTTGGCCAGGTCGAAGTGGGTCACCCCGAGGTCGAAGGCCCGGCGCAGGATCGCGCGCTGCGCGTCGAGCGCGCGGTCGTCGCCGAAGTTGTGCCACAGGCCGAGCGAGACGGCGGGGAGCTTGAGGCCGCTGCGGCCGGTGCGCCGGTACTCCATGGAGTCGTAGCGCGTGCCGGCGGCACTGTAGGGAGAGGCGGAGGAAGAGGAATCAGTCACGTTTCTCTCCTTATCACGGACTTGTGACGGGCCGGGTTGGGCCGGTGCGGCGCCTGCGCAGTAATGTGGCGGCTTCGGGACCGCCAGGGCACGGCGGGGCGATCGCCCCCTTCCGGTGCGTCGGTCCCCAGGGGGACGACCCCGGCCCCCGGGCAGCGGGGCGGGCGGGCCCGCACGGAACCGAGAGGTGGACTCAGTGAACTTGCGCGACCTGGTGTACGGGCTCTACGCGCGCCGGGTGGAGGCCCGCCTCGATCACGCCCAGGTGCCCAAGCACATCGGCGTCATCCTCGACGGCAACCGGCGCTGGGCCAAGGCGTCCGGCGGTACGGCCGCGGAGGGGCACCAGGCCGGTGCGGACAAGATCCAGGAGCTCCTGGGCTGGTGCAGCGAGACCGATGTGGAGGTCGTCACCCTCTGGCTGCTCTCCACGGACAACTTCGACCGGCCCGCGTCCGAGCTGACCCCCCTGCTCGGGATCATCGAGAACACGGTGCGCGGCCTCGCCGCGGACGGCCGCTGGCGGGTCCACCACGTCGGCACGCTCGACCTGCTGCCCGCGCACACCCAGACGGTCCTGAAGGAGGCCGAGCAGGCCACGGTCGGGATCGACGGGATACTGGTCAATGTCGCCGTCGGCTACGGGGGCCGCCAGGAGATCGCGGACGCGGTCCGCTCGCTGCTGCTCGACCACTCCGCCAAGGGCACCTCGTTCGAGGACCTGGCCGAGATCGTCTCCACCGACCTGATCTCCGAGCACCTCTACACCCGCGGGCAGCCCGACCCGGACCTCGTGATCCGCACCAGCGGCGAGCAGCGGCTGTCCGGATTCATGCTCTGGCAGAGCGCGCACTCGGAGTATTACTTCTGCGAGGTCTTCTGGCCGGCCTTCCGCCGGGTCGACTTCCTGCGGGCCCTGCGCGACTACGCGGCACGTCACCGGCGCTACGGCGGCTGAGGCAGGCGACCGCCCGCGGGACCTTCCCCCGGAAGTGGCGGGGTCGGCATGGCTTGGCCTGTTCGAGGGCATACCCCTGACAGGTCGACGTCCGGTCATCAACCAGGCGGACGTCGTGTCCAAGTGAGCGGCATGGAGTCCGCTCGCCCGGGAGGCCCTTTGCACACGAAGGACCGTACATACAGTGCGGCTGACGCGGAGGGCCGGCGCTCGGCCCGCGCAAGGTGGCCGGAGCCCGGTCCGTCCTCTCCCTTTGGGATGCTCCGCGACGCCGTCGCACCCCAACCTCTTCCGAGGGGGTACGTCCTTCCGTGGTGACCAGCACAAAGCGCCGCATGCCCGACAGGCGCACCTATGTTCTCGACACCAGCGTCCTGCTGGCCGATCCGAACGCCATGGCCCGGTTCGACGAGCACGAAGTCGTGCTCCCGATCGTCGTGGTCACGGAACTGGAGGCCAAACGGCACCACCCGGAGCTCGGGTACTTCGCCCGGCAGGCCCTGCGCCTGCTGGACGACTTCCGCGTCCGGTACGGCCGGCTGGATGCCCCGATCCCCCTGGGGGACCTGGGCGGGACGCTGCGCGTCGAACTCAACCACTCCGATCCCGGCGTCCTTCCCGCCGGCTACCGGTTGGGGGACAACGACTCACGGATTCTCGCGGTCGCACGCAACCTCCAGGCCGAGGGGTACGACGTCACGGTCGTCTCCAAGGACCTGCCCCTGCGGATCAAGGCCTCGTCGGTCGGCCTCCTCGCCGAGGAGTACCGCGCCGAGCTCGCCATCACCGACTCCGGCTGGACGGGGATGTCCGAGCTTCCCCTCTCGGCCGAACAGGTGGATCTGCTCTTCACCGAGGAGACGCTGTACGTCCCCGAGGCGGCGGAGCTGCCCGTGCACACGGGACTGGTCCTCCAGTCCGAGCGCGGCAAGGCGCTCGGCCGGGTGACGCCCGAGGGCAATGTCCGCCTCGTCCGAGGCGACCGGGAGGCCTTCGGCATCCACGGCCGCAGCGCCGAGCAGCGCATCGCCCTGGACCTCCTCCTGGACCAGGACGTCGGCATCGTCTCGCTCGGCGGCCGGGCCGGCACCGGAAAGTCGGCGCTGGCGCTCTGCGCGGGCCTCGAAGCCGTGCTGGAGCGCGGGCAGCACAAGAAGGTGATGGTCTTCCGTCCGCTGTACGCGGTGGGCGGGCAGGAGCTCGGCTATCTCCCCGGCAGCGAGGCCGAGAAGATGAGCCCCTGGGCCCAGGCCGTCTTCGACACGCTCTCGGCGGTCTCCGGGCGCGAGGTGATCGAAGAGGTCCTGGGGCGCGGCATGCTGGAGATCCTGCCGCTCACCCATATCAGGGGCCGGTCCCTGCACGACGCCTTCGTGATCGTCGACGAGGCGCAGTCCCTGGAGCGGAACGTCCTGCTGACCGTTCTGTCCCGTATCGGCACCAATTCCCGCGTCGTGCTCACCCATGACGTGGCCCAGCGGGACAACCTGCGGGTCGGCCGGTACGACGGAGTGGTCGCCGTGGTCGAGAAGCTGAAGGGGCATCCGCTCTTCGCGCATGTGACGCTCACGCGTTCGGAGCGTTCCCGTATCGCCGCACTGGTGACCGAAATGCTGGAGGAAGGCCAGATCTGATACGAGTTGGGAGAGTTGAGCCGCCCGGCGAGCCAAGGAGCTTAGCCGGGCGGCTTCGCGTTGCGGCGCCATTTCCGCAATTCATGTGCGCCAAACGGGGTGTGAGCTTTCACACGCAACAGAGAATTGCTTCCCGGCGTCCCGTTCCGGCAGAGTCTTGCTTCCGTCAGGCCCCGCATACGGCACACCGGCACCTCCAGAGGCGCCACGCACCACACAACTCAACAACCGCCGCCCGTATGCCGCCCGCGAGTACCACGCGGCGCTCCCCCCGGGGAGTCGCCCACCGGGCCCGTGCCTCCCGTGACCCAAGCAGTAGGGAGGCCAGTGTCAGGGGCACGATTGCGCCCGCGAGGTCACCTAAGCGGGCGATGCTGGAAGGACACCGTGTGAGCCGGATCTCGGTCCGGGGGTTCGCCGTGGCATCTGCCACTGCGGTTACCACCGTAGGCGCCGTCGTAGGCGTTGCATCGGGCAGCACTCCCGCTGCCGACGACAACAACTTCGAGGCGACCGCAGCCGACACCACGCTGCTCGCCGACATTCCCGCGGGCCAGCAGGCCCAGGTGCAGACCGCATCGCTGACGCAGCAGGCCGACGCCCAGGCGTCCGCGGCCGACGCGGCGGCGAAGAAGTCCGCGGAGGAGACGGCCCGCGTACAGGCCGCCAAGGACGCCAAGTCGAAGAAGCAGGCGGCCGAGGACAAGCTGGAGCGCGAGCGGCAGGCCAAGAAGGACGCCGCCGAGCGCGCGAGCCGTTCCGAGGTCCGCAGCACTGCCACGTTCGCCGCCCAGAGCTCGTACACGGTGGCCGAAGTGCAGGCGATCGCGCGGCAGATCGTGCCCGCCGACCAGTTCCAGTGCTTCAGCAACATCGTGAACGTCGAGTCGAGCTGGAACTACAAGGCGAGCAACCCGTCCTCGGGTGCCTACGGTCTCGTCCAGGCGCTCCCCGGCTCCAAGATGGCCTCGGCCGGCGCCGACTGGATGACCAACCCGGCCACGCAGATCAAGTGGGGCCTCAGCTACATGAACAGCCCGCGCTACAAGAGCCCGTGCGGTGCCTGGGCCTTCTGGCAGGCCAACCACTGGTACTAGAACCTTCGAGGTTCAGGTCTCAACCTCGGGAAGCCCCTCGCCGTCCTACGGTGAGGGGCTTCTCGCGTGTACGGTCATGCGGAACCGCTCCCGGGGGGAGCGGTGGGGAGAGCGGACGGGGGTAGAGGAACCGTTATGTCGAAACTGCCGGGGTGGCTCGGACAACTGGGTACGGAACTGACCAGGCTGGGCGAACGCCTGGAGGAACGCCGGGCCGAGTCGGCGGACGAGGAGGACAAGGTCCTCCACGAGTCGTCGGTGCGGGTCGGCGCCGTGTCCGGGGGCGCCGCGCCGGACGACGGCGCGGCCGACCATGTGCCGCCGCCGCCCACGTACGCCCCGGATATCGCCGCGCGCCCCGATCCGGTCGCCGCGATCCCCTGGGGGATGCGGGTCGCCGCCGAGGCCGGCTGGCGGCTGCTGGTGCTCGCGGGCACCCTGTGGGTGCTGATGCGGGTCATCAGCGCGGTGCAGCTGGTGGTGCTGGCCTTCGTCGCGGCCCTGCTCGTCACCGCGCTGCTCCAGCCGACCGTCGCCCGGCTGAGGCGCTACGGTCTGCCGCGCGGACTGGCGACCGCCGTGACCGCGATCCTGGGCTTCATCATCATGGGCCTGGTCGGCTGGTTCGTGGTCTGGCAGGTGATGGACAACCTCGACACGCTCTCCGACAAGGTGCGCACGGGTATCGAGGACCTGAAGAACTGGCTGCTGGACAGCCCGTTCCACGTCACCGACAAGCAGATCAACGAGATAGCGAAGAACCTCAGCGACACGGTCGGCACCAACACCGAGGCGATCACCTCGGCCGGGCTCCAGGGCGTCACCGTAATGGTGGAGCTCCTGACCGGCATGCTGCTGGCGATGTTCTCGACGCTCTTCCTGCTCTACGACGGCAAGCGCATCTGGCACTGGGTGCTCAAGCTCGTCCCCGCGCAGGCGCGTCCGGGCGTCGCCGGTGCCGGGCCGCGTGCCTGGCGCACGCTGACCGCCTATGTGCGCGGCACCGTCATAGTCGCGCTGATCGACGCGATCTTCATCGGCCTCGGGATCTACTTCCTCGATGTGCCGATGGCCGTGCCGCTGGCCGTCTTCATCTTCCTGTTCGCCTTCATCCCGCTCGTCGGGGCGGTGGTCTCCGGGGCGCTGGCGGTGGTCGTGGCGCTGGTCACCGATGGCGTGTTCACGGCGCTGATGGTGCTGGCCGTGGTGCTCGCGGTGCAGCAGATCGAGGGCCACATCCTCCAGCCGTTCATCCTGGGCCGGGCGGTGCGGGTGCACCCGCTGGCCGTGGTGCTCTCGGTCGCCGCCGGCGGCATGATCGCCGGCATCGGGGGTGCGGTGGTCGCGGTGCCGCTGGTCGCGGTGACCAATACGGTGGTCGGCTATCTGCGCACGTTCGGGCAGGAGGAGTCCCGCCGGCACTCACCGCCGCCGCACGGCTCGACCTCGCTGGACGCGGCACCCACCCCGGCACCGGGGTCGCCGCCCGAGGAGATCGACGACGGCAGCGACGAGGAGCCCGCGGCCGACGCGCCGTCGAAGGCCTGAGCGCGGGCCCGGACGCGGGCACGGGGCAAGAGGGCACAGGGACAAGGGGGCACAGAAGAAGGGCCCCGGGGACGGTCGGTCGTCCGCGGGGCCCTTCTCGTATCCGGGTGGTGCGGGTGCTACTCGGCGAGGACGGCCTCGGCGTCGAGGGTCACACCCACCGCCTGGATCACCGAGGCGATCCTGACGGCTTCCTGAATGGTCTCACGGTCCACGCCGGCCTTGCGCAGCACCTGCTCGTGGGAGTCCAGGCACTGGCCGCAGCCGTTGATCGCGGAGACGGCGAGCGACCACAGCTCGAAGTCGACCTTCTCCACGCCCGGCTTGCCGATGACGTTCATCCGCAGGCCCGCACGGAGGTTCCCGTACTCCGGGTCCGACAGCAGGTGCCGGGTCCGGTAGAAGACGTTGTTCATCGCCATGATCGCGGCGGCCGACTTCGCGGCGGCGTAGGCCTCCGCGGAGAGGTTGGCCTTCGCCTCCGGCTCCAGTTCGCGCAGCACCCTCGGCGAGCGCGAGGCGATCGCGCAGGCCAGTACGGTGCCCCACAGCTGCTGCTGCGGGAGCTCGCTGTTGCCGATGACCGAGCCGAGGTTCAGCTTCAGGTCCTTGGCGAAGTCCGGTACGGCGGCCTTCAGTTCGTCGAGTGCCATGTCCGTATCAGCTCACTCGCCCGAGAGGAGCGCGACCGGGTCCAGGGTGTTCTCGCCCTTGGTCCAGTTGCAGGGGCACAGCTCGTCGGTCTGCAGGGCGTCGAGGACCCGCAGGACCTCCTTGGGGTTACGGCCCACGGAACCTGCGGTCACCATCGTGAACTGGATCTCGTTGTTCTGGTCGACGATGAAGACGGCGCGCTGGGCGAAGCCGTCCTCGCCCTCGATACCGAGGTCGCGCATGAGCTCGTGCTTGGAGTCGGCCAGCATCGGGAAGGGCAGGTCGGTCAGGTCCGGGTGGTCCTTGCGCCAGGCGTGGTGCACGAACTCGGAGTCACCGGAGAAGCCGAGGATCTGGGCGTCGCGGTCGGCGAACTCCTCGTTGAGCTTGCCGAAGGCGGCGATCTCGGTGGGGCACACGAAGGTGAAGTCCTTCGGCCACGCGAAGACGATCTTCCACTGACCCTCGTAGGTCTTGTGGTTGATCTGCTCGAACTCCTTGCCGCTCTCCAGGGACACACAAGCGGTCAGGTCGAACTCGGGGAACTTGTCACCGACAGTGAGCATGATGCGGGGCACTCCTGTGTTGCTTTGTGTTGCTTGGGGCTGGACCGGATCACCGTCCCACATGCCCCATTGATCACGGAAATCGACTGAGCCGAAAGGATTGATCGAAGGTGGCGATCAGTGGGCGGGGCGAAGAGCGCCGACAGGTCGCGGCGGTGGCGGTCGGCCGGTGCGGGCGTGACGTGTGTCACGCGCGTGCGACTCCCCTTCGGAACTCGCCGTGACAACGTTTCCCTCTTTGTCCACTTCCTTCCGGATGGGCGGGGAATCCGCGTGCCCCCGGTGATAGTGGAGCTGGGTCCTCCGCTTCCCCGGCCACATATCTCGTAGACAGGAAGAGGGTGACCTGCTTGGATTTGATCACCGTAATCCGGGACTCTGTTTATGGCTTGCCGATCGAGCTTGAAATGGTGGTCCGGGCGATTCCTGGGGGGACTCGTATTCATGCGTAAGAATCGTGTGGCTAAGTTGGCATTCGCGTCGGCCGTGGCGGCTTTTGGAATTCTTTCCCCTATCGCACCGCAGGCTGTCGCGCTTGATCAGCCCGTATCGAGGGTCGCCGCCGGAGTTGACGGAGCAACGAAAGCGATTGCCGCGGGGAATCCCGGTGCAGTCGTGGCGGCGGCCACTGTCTGCGGTGCCGGATACAACCTCGCCTATGCGGAACGGCTTCCCGATGCCTCACGCAAGGGAACCCTGTTCACCTATATAAAGGGCACCGGTGGTGCCAGTGATGACACTCCCACGTGTGCGATTTTCGAGAACAATACGACATCCACCAAGTGGATGAAGATCAAGCTCTGCTCCAACTACACGGCGGAGGGCTGCGCGAGCGATGAAGGCAATTTCAGCCAGTATGCGGGGCCTGTTTATCGGGTCCACGGCGGTTGTGGCGACGTCACGGCGCTGATGAAGAGCACCTCGACCTCGAGCACCTACATCGTCAACGCCGTCCGGGGCGCGACGAGCTGTAACTGATGTCCTGAAGCTTCCGGGCCCCTTCTGTAGAGCAGAGGGGGCTTTCGGTTGTCTGTTTCCTATTGCCGAGAGGGATATTGATGCGTCATTCACTGTCCAGACCCCGGGCATCATGGGCGGCTCTCACAGCCGCTGTGATGCTGGCCGGGGTGCTGTCCACGACCGCTGCCGGGGCGGCTCCCGGCCAGTCGCGGCCGGCGGCGGATTCACCTGCCCCGGCCGCGTCCAAGCACCCGGGCGCGGTTCCCGAGGCCGACCGGCCCGCTCTGCTCGGCAAGGGTTGGAAGTCCTCCCAGGACGTCGCCTGGACCACCAGTGGCGACGCGGACGGTTTCCATCTGCTGTCCGCGGCCGGCTCGGCGGGCTACGCCTGGAAGAACCTGGCCACCCTTGCCGAGCCCGGATTCGACGCCGATTCCTGGATCGGCAACGCCTGTGTGACCGGGACCGGCCGCTACGCCGTCGTCGTCTACGCGCCGCGTACCTTCACCAACAAGTCCGAACTCATGGCCCGCGGAGGATTCACCGCCGTGGTCAACATGGCCTCCGGTGCGGTCCGCAAGCTGCCCGTTCTCACTTCTCTGTCCTACTACAACCCGGGCTGCGGCAGCGGGGACACCGCGGTTCTCACCCAGTCCGGCACCGAGGAGCGGCCCGGTACCCGCCTGCTGCGTCTGGACGCCCGTACCGGACGCACCCAGGACCCCGTCCGCGTCGAGGGACAGGTCACCTCGGCCGTCCCCGGGCCCGGAGGCACCACCCTGGCCGCCCGCGGTGCCCAGGTCGTCTCGCTCGACACGAGCGGCCGGGCACGCACCGTGACCCGCACCGACGGCGTCCCCTTCCGGCTCACCCCGGACGCACACGGCGGCCTGCTCTGGCTCGACCGCCGCGGCCAGGACGCGACGGCCCGTCACCTCGGCGCCGGTGCGCTGGCCCGCCCCGACGCGGGGAAGGCCCGGCCGGCCACCGTCGCCACCGGCCCGCTCAGCCGGCTCGGTGTCACGCGCAGCAGCACCACGGTCTACGTCACCGGCCCGAGCACCGCCCCGCCGAGCACCGCCCCGGCCGGCGTGGGACGCCTCCCGGACGCGGGCAAGGACGCCCAGGTCTCCACCCTGGGTACCGCGCTCGTCTCCCACCAGCGCTGGGCCGACGGCAAGGGCACCCTGCTGCAGCCCGGCGAGTCCGGCACCGCGCGCCCGGTCGACCTGGACCTCACCGTGCGCACCTCCGGCAGCCGCACCACCTTGCGGGCCGTCACCGAGACGGTCTCCTCCCGGCACGCGGCCCAGGGACGAGCCCAGTCCCCCGGCCTGCACGCCGCCGCGCCCGGGGCCAGTGGCAAGAAGGCGGCCGTGAGCGCCCTCGCGAGTTCCCCGACCGATCCGGTCGAGGACGAGCGGACCTGCTCGGTGCCGCGCAACGACCCGGCCAACCAGGCGATGCAGCCCAAGCCCCGGCAGGTGGAGTGGGCCGTGGACCAGGCGGTCCAGGGCTATCTGAACACCCACATATCCCGGCCCGCGAACTGGAAGAACCTCGGTATGCCGGCGTACTCGCCGCAGAGCCTCTTCCTGAACCCCGCTCTGGAGGGCGGTGGCCGGGCCATGGCCCAGGTCATGCTCGGCGTGACCACGCAGGAGTCGAACATGTGGCAGGCCGGCCGTGAGGCCGTGCCCGGTGTCACCGCCAACCCGCTCATCGGCAACTTCTACGGCATCGACCTCTACGACGGCGACAGCTCCAACGACTGGGACATCGACTTCGCCGACGCCGACTGCGGTTACGGCATCACACAGGTCACCGACCACATGCGGATGGCCGGCCGCGAGGACGGCCACGGCGGGGCCGCCTGGGACTACCAGAAGCAGCGCGCCGCGGCCCTCGACTACACGGCCAACATCGCTGCCGGTCTGCAGATCCTGGTCTCCAAGTGGAACGAGACCCGTGCGGCGGGCATGATCGCCAACCACGGGACCAACGGCCGTCCGGAGAACTGGTACTTCGCCCTGTGGGCGTACAACTCGGGCTTCCACCCCGACCAGGGCGACGGCAGCCCCTGGGGCCTGGGCTGGGCCAACAACCCCGCCAACCCCGAGTGGGACGCCGGACGGCTGCCCTTCATGGAGAACGCCGCGGGCGGCGAGGACGCCAGCGCCGCCGCGCACCCGCAGAACTGGCCCTACCAGGAGAAGGTCCTGGGCTTCGCCGCCCACCCGCCGTCCTTCCTGGAGTCGCCCGGTGTGATGGTGCCCGCCTTCCGGCCCGCCACCTGGAACGGCACGGAGGAGAGCGTCTCCACGAAGGGCAGCGCCCTCTACAACCGGGCGCACCTCAAGGCCCCGGAGGACGCGTTCTGCGAACCGACCTCCAACGACTGCTTCCCCGGACGGATCTCCGACTCCGCCGGCAACGACAACGGATCCTCGGGCCCGTGCGGGCGCGAGGACTTCATGTGCTGGTGGCACAAGCCCGTCACCTGGAAGACCGACTGCGCCGACACCTGCGGCTACGAGTTCCTGCGCTTCTCCACCAGCATGGGCGAAGAACCCGACGGCACCGCCTACCCGCCCGCCTGTACCGTCTCGGGCCTGCCCTCCGGCGCCGAGATCGTCGACGACGTGCCCCGCGGAACCGCCGTGCACCGGCCCGGCTGTGACAACAGCGGCTGGACCGACAGCGGAAGCTTCTCCTTCGACTTCGGGAACAACGGCAGCGAGAGCGTTTATCCGTCCAAGGTCGACCTCCACCAGCTCGGCGCCGGATTCGGCGGCCACTTCTGGTTCGGCCACACCCGTCAGGACGATGCCAAGGGCAAGCGCCTGAAGATCACCGGAACCTGGAAACTGGACCACACCCTGGACAAGGACGCCCGGGTCTGGGTCCATCTTCCCGACCACGGCGCCCAGACGACCAAGGCCGAGTACCAGATAAAGACGAAGAACGGCTGGTCCACGAAGACGGTGTCCCAGCCCGGCAGCAGCAACCGCTGGGTCAACCTGGGCGCCTTCAGGACCAAGGGCATCACACCGGAAGTGAAGCTCAGCACCGTGACCGCGGACGGCACGGGGGACCAGGACGTCGCCTTCGACGCCGTTGCCTTCGAGCCGGGCAACTGGAAGACGGTGCCCGAGCTCGTCATCCCGGAGGCGGACGAGAACGCGCCCGACCCCGAGTGGCTGGACACCGACCGCGAGAAGCAGCCGTCACCCGACGGCGTCATCTCCACGGCCGCACGGTCCGCGCTGCCGAAGGAGGACTGCCGCAGCACCGACCGCCCGGGCGTCACGCAGTGCATCACCCTCGACCCGGACATCGACCAGTACGCGAGTCGTGACCAGCAGCGGTCTCTCGACCGGGCCGCCGCGCTGGACACCCCGCTGGTGTCCTGGTGCGACGACCCCGACGTCTCCGGCTACACCATCACGCGCCGTGAGGGCTGCCACAAACTGGCCGTCCTGATCAACTGGGTGGTCGACGGCAAGCCCTTCGGGACCGCCGTCTTCCTGGTGCGTCAGGAGATGCTCCTGGAGAACAAGGGGAGCTGGCGCGAGAAGCTGTTCGTGAGCGCCCTCTCCGTGGACGCCACTCTCGGTCCGGTCACCCTGGAGTACTGGGACTCGACCTGCAGCCCGAACTGTGACACCGCCTTCGGGACATGGACGGCCCCGAACGTCTGGGAACCCGTCATCGACACGCACGTCACGTCTGCCCAGCGCACCTTCACGTGGAAGACGCCGACCTCCGGCACCTCCGAGGAGTTCGACCGGGGCGTCTTCCTCGGGTTCGGTGCCGCCGCTCCCGAGGCTGCCGGAGCGGTGAAGACCAAGGACCCCAGCTGGGTGTTCTGGGAACAGGTCCGGTGCGACAACGGCGTGGTCATCAAGAACTCGACCGGCTGCGTCTTCGCCAAGCACATCCCCGTATGGCAGACGAACACCAAGCGCTATCCGGCCGCGGCCGCGTACTACTGGCTGCTCCGCGAGGAACTGGCGTCCCACCCGGGCAGCCAGGCCCGCAAGTCCCCCATGCACCGGCTCACCGACACGGCGGCGCAGGCACACAACCGCGACACCGTCTGCAACAAGACCGGTGAGGGCAAGTGGACCATCCACGACGACGCGACCGGAGACACCCAGGGCCGTCAGTGCGACGAGTTCCCCTTCGCCGCCACGAGGGAGAGCGGAGGCCAGTGGCTGCCTGTCACCAACGGCGGAGTCTGCGCACAGCTGTACGCCAAGCAGCAGCCGGACAAGACCTGGCGGCTGTTGGACGACGACCGCTACGACCCGCCGACCTGGACCGAACCGTGCGGACGGGCGACCATGCCCGGAAAGCAGAACGGTGACGCGGGACGCGGTCCGGGGCTCAGCGGCTTCTACACCAAGGCCCGTCTCGCCGACGGGGACCCCTTCTACATGGAGGTTCCCGGCGTCGAGGGCTGCACCCTGACCGACGTCTGCACCATCCGCTCCTCCTGACCCGTACGCCCACGAGCGCGCCGGCGGTCCCGCACCACGCGGGGCCGCCGGCGTCGTCGTGCGGTCAGCCGAAGCGGAGGTCCCAGACGACGTGCGGCAGAGCGTCCCCGGGTTCCTCGACACGTGGCACGGTCTTCACCCCGCTGCCGGTCACGAGAGCCGATCCCGTCCGCAACGCCTCCAGGACCGCACCGAACATGTGGGACAGGCTGTCCCACCGCTTCACCCCGTTCACCCCGACCGACGGGTCCACCTCCAGGACCGACCCGTAGTCCCCGCCCGGCCGGTGATCGACGACGAGCCGGCCCCCGGTGTGGTTCATCGCCACCGGCAGCCATCGCTCGTCCGCCTCCAGACCGACGATGAACTCCTCGTCGCCGTCCTCGACGGCCCGCTCGACCTCCTCCACCATGTCCGCCAGCCCCTGCGCCATGCCGGACACGCCGAGGAGCGGGAAGTCGTGGGGGACGAAGGCGCCCGCCGCCGGGACCGGATCACGCTGTGAGCCGTCGTGCACGGACAGCCAGACCAGTACGTCCTCGTGGACGGGGAAGCGCCCGGCGGCCAGGGCGGCGGCCCGCTCCGGATCCGCCGGGGGCATCAACTGCCGGTGGTCGCCCGGAGCGTGCTCCGCCAGCCACAGATCGAGGTCGGCCAGGATGCTGCGCAGTTCCACGGGTTGTGTCCTTTCGTCGGGAGCGTGCCGGAGCGCGGACGCTCTTCGCGTGGCGGCCCGGTGCCCCAGTCTCCCGGAGGCGCCGGCGGCCCGGTCCGGCCGACTCCATTGATCACGGAAATAGCTACACTCGGTCGTGATGATCGGAGGTGCCTATCAGTGGCCCAGAGCAATCAGGGCAACCGCCCCAAACAGCCCAGCCTCTCGCAGCTGCGCGCCTTCGCGGCCGTGGCGGAACATCTGCACTTCCGGGACGCGGCGGCAGCAATCGGGATGAGTCAGCCCGCGCTCTCCGGGGCCGTCTCCGCGCTGGAGGAGGCACTGAGTGTCCAGCTGATCGAGCGCACGACGCGCAAGGTGCTGCTCTCGCCCGCCGGGGAACGGCTCGCGGTCCGGGCCCGGGCCGTGCTGGAGGCCGTCGGCGAGCTGATGGAGGAGGCCGAGGCCGTCCGGGCGCCCTTCACCGGAGTGCTCAGGCTCGGCGTGATCCCGACCGTCGCCCCGTATCTGCTGCCGGCCGTGCTGCGCCTGGTCCATGAGCGCTACCCGGACCTCGACCTCCAGGTGCACGAGGAGCAGACGTCCTCGCTGCTGGAGGGGCTGGCCGCCGGACGGCTGGACCTGCTGCTGCTCGCGGTGCCGCTCGGGGTGCCCGGCGTCACCGAGCTGCCGCTCTTCGACGAGGACTTCGTCCTGGTCATGGAGCGCAGCCACTGGCTCGGCGGCCGGGCCGACATTCCGCGCGAGGCGCTGCGGGAGCTGCCGCTGCTGCTGCTCGACGAGGGGCACTGCCTGCGCGACCAGGCGCTCGACATCTGCCGCGAGGCCGGGCGTACGG
This sequence comes from Streptomyces sp. ITFR-16, assembly GCF_031844705.1. Taxonomy (NCBI): domain Bacteria; kingdom Bacillati; phylum Actinomycetota; class Actinomycetes; order Kitasatosporales; family Streptomycetaceae; genus Streptomyces; species Streptomyces sp. ITFR-16. The sequence continues at coordinate 2,911,880 of NZ_CP134609.1, read as the reverse complement.
AGGGCGCTCCGGTCACCACGACCGCCGCCGGGCTCTCCACACTGGTGCAGCTGGTGGCCGGCGGGCTCGGGGTGACGCTGCTGCCGCGCACCGCGGTGACGGTCGAGACCGCCCGCAACGACGCGCTGACCACGGGGTACTTCGCGGATCCGGCGCCCGCGCGGCGGGTGGCGCTGGGCATGCGGACCGGGGCGGCGCGGCACGAGGAGTTCGAGGAGTTCGCGGCGGCCCTGCGCGAGGCGATGGGGGCGCTGCCGGTCCGCGTGGCGACGGCCGGCCGGAGCTGATCGGGGGTCCGGCCGGCCGTCGGGTGAGGGGCGCTACTCGCTCCGCAGCCCGTCGGGGCGCATCATGCGCCACAGCAGGGGCAGCGAGAGCAGGGTGACCAGGAGGATGACGGCCGCCCCTGCCCCCGCCAGGGGCAGGAACAGCAGCCAGTCGGACACCTGCTTGCCGACCATCCAGCACAGCGTGGCGCCGAGGGCGAGCCCGCCGGCCACTGCCACCGCGAGCCCGATGACCACCGGGACCGCGGTCTGCCACAGCACCGACCAGCCGAGCGTGGTCCGCCGGGTGCCGAAGGCGACCAGGACCGACAGCAGCCGCTTGCGCTCGCGCAGCTGCTCCAGCTGGGAGACCAGCATGGACGCGGCGATCAGCAGCAGGGTGGCGGTCGCCCCGGCCCGCAGCCCGGTCTGGATGCTCGCGTACTGGCGGTCGCGCTCCACCGAGTTCATGGTGACCAGCCGCATGCCGGGGTCGAGCCGCGCGGCCGTGTTGCGTACGTACTCGGCGGCGTCGGGGACGCTGTCGTCGATGCGGATCTGCGAGACGGTGGCCGCGCCGGGCAGGGTGCTCGCGTCGATCGCGCCCGGGGTGACCATGATCCCCCAGCGGTTCTCGCCGAGCGGGTCACGGCGGCTGACGACCGTCCGGGAGTCGGCCGGCAGCGTCCAGCGCAGCGACCTGCTCCCGTCGCCCGAGTCGAACTGCACTTCCTTGCCCTTGCGGGCGGCCTTGTCCATCCAGTCGCTCATCTCCTTGTCGCCCGCGGGGTGCACCACGAAGGTGTCCCCGTCCCGGCAGGAGCCGATCCGGGCGACCTCGCGCAGGGTTGCGCAGTCCCCGACGCTGAGCGAGGTGGTGGGCGGGATCTCGTCGGCCGTGTACTTGCCCGGCTTGGTGACGTAGGCCTCGACCATGCCGATCACCTTGGTGACGCCCTTGGTGGCGCGGAACTCCTCGATCGTCCGCAGGGCCGCGTCCCCGGTGACGTGCTCGGACGAGGCGTAGAACTGGGCGCGGTCGGTGTCCTGCCCGGTGACCCTGTTGAAGTCGGCGTTCATCGCGGCGAACAGCATCTGGAGGGCCACCGCCCCGGCGACGGCGACGGTGACGCCGCTGACCGCGCGGGAGGCCGCCCCGCTGTTCAGCTGGAGCCTGCGGACGGCCAGCTGCCAGGGCACCGGGCCGCCGCGCAGCCCCTTCACACAGGCCTCGACCAGCCAGGGCAGCAGCAGGGCGAGCCCGACCAGGACCAGCACCGCGCCGATGGCGATGGGGTACGGATTGACGCCGTACGGACCGACCTTGCCGGTGATCCCGAACACGGCGAGCCCCGCGACCGGCAGCAGCAGCCGCCACCACAGCCGCCGCGTGCGGCCGCGGCCGGCGCGTACGACCCCGAGCGGTTCGATCACCACGGAGCGCATCGCGGCCAGGGTGACGAGCACCGCGGTGAGCGGCACCGCCACGGCGATGAGCACGCACAGCCGTACGTCGGGGGCGAGGTCGGCGGGGAAGGCGCTGACGTCCCACACCTCGACGTGGCCGATGAAGTGGCGTCCCGTCAGGAAGAGGACCAGTCCGATGAGGAGGCCGAGCACGGCGCCGAAGAGTGCCTCGCCCGCCGCGATCCGCCGGGTCATCCGGATGTCCGTACCCACCAGCCGCAGCGCGGCCAGGCGGCGGTCCCGGCGGTCGCCGCCGAAGCGCACGGCGGTGGCGATGAAGATGGCGACCGGGGCCAGCAGCACCACGCAGACCATGATGACCAGCACGATGAGCAGCGGCGAGAGGGGCGGGGCCGGGTCGGGGTCGCCGTAGCCGACCACCCGGTGGCCGCCCGCGGCCGTGGTCAGGGTGTCGCTGCCGCCGTAGAACCAGAGTTCTCCGGGGGAGAGCAGGCCGGCGTCCGAGATCGTCCCGGTCACCTTGTACGGCAGCCGCTCCTTGAGCAGGGCGTTGGCCGGGGAGTCCAGGAGGTCCTTGAGCGCGGGGGAGACCACCATCTCACCGGGGGCGGGGAGGGAGTCGAGCCCCGGCGGGAGCACCGGGTGCGCGCCGTCCGCGCGCATCAGATAGCCCCTGATGGAGCGGTCGTGGTACTCGGTCTCCGCGTTGATCCGCAGGACCGTGGTGTCCGACTTCTTCGCCTGGGTGTCGGGGAAGTCGGAGATCCGGGTCTCGCTGCGTGCCTGGTCCCGCTCGGACCGGGTGTGCACCAGATGCGGGACGGAGGCGGCGAGGAGCAGGAGCGTCACGCCGAGGCCCACCCCGACGGCGGTGAGCAGGGTGCGGGTCCAGCCCTCGCGGCCGCCGGCGGCGGCGAAGCGGATGCCGAGCCCGAGGTCGCGCAGCCAGGCGGGTGTGCGGGAGGGGCGGGGCTGCGGCACGGCAGGACCGGCCGGGGCCCGCTTCTGGTCGAGCAGCGTCATACGGAGTGCTCCAGGTCGTGGGCCCGGCCGTCGCGCACGGTGACGTCGCGGTCGGAGTAGGCGGCGACCCGGGCCTCGTGGGTCACCAGGACCACGGCGACGTTGGCCGACCGGGCGGCCTCGGTGAGCAGCTGCATGACCCGCTCGCCGTTGAGGGAGTCGAGGGCGCCGGTCGGCTCGTCCGCGAAGATCACCTTCGGGGAGGCGGCCAGCGCACGGGCCACGGCGACGCGCTGGCCCTGGCCGCCGGAGACCTCGCCGGGGCGCTGGGCGCCGATGTCGTCGACCTCCAGACGCTCCATCCAGGCCAGGGCGGTGCGCTCGGCGTCCTTGCGGCGGGTGCCGTTCAGCCGGAGCGGCAGCGCGACGTTCTCCGTGCACGTCAGTTCGGGCACGAGCTGGCCGAACTGGAAGACGAAGCCGAACTCGCTGCGGCGCAGGGCGCTGCGCTCGGCGTCGGACATCGCGGACAGCTCGCGGCCCGCGTAGGTGATGGTCCCGGAGTCGGGGGTGATGATCCCGGCGAGGCAGTGCAGCAGGGTGGACTTGCCGGAGCCGGAGGGGCCCATCACGGCGACGACCTCGCCGGGGTGGACGGAGAACGAGGCACCGTCCAGCGCGGGCGTCGTCCCGTAGGTCTTGCGCAGGTCGTGGGCGGCGAGCAGGGAGCCGGCGGGGGTCACGGGGCCACCACCTTCGCGAGCTGGCCGAGTCGCGCGGCGGTCAGTTCCAGCCAGCGCAGGTCCGCCTCCAGGTGGAACAGGGCGTGGTCGCAGATCAGCTGGTCGGCGAGGTCGCCCCGGCGCTTGCGGTCGGTGAGGATGCGCATCAGGCGCAGGTGCTCGGAGCGCTGGGCGTCCAGCACATCGGCGGCGCTGCGGCCGGTCATCATGGCCAGGACGACCTTGGTGTACAGGGTCGACTGGAGGTACGGCTCGGGCTTCTCGGGCTGGGCGAGCCAGGCGGCGACATCGGTGATGCCGGCGTCGGTGATGGCGTAGCGCTTGCGTTCGGGGCCGCCGCCGCTCTCCACGCCGTCGACCTCGACCAGGCCGTTCTTGAGCAGCCGGGACATGGTCGAGTAGACCTGTCCGTAGTGCAGGGGACGGTCGTGACCGAACTTCTCGTCGAAGGTCCGCTTGAGGTCGTAGCCGTGGCGGGGGCCGGACTCCAGGAGCCCGAGCAGGGTGTGGCCGATAGACATGCGAGCACTCTACATGGTGTGTATACCTCGCATGTATACCCGGGTGCGCACCCCCCGGGGAGGGCCCCGGGGGTGCGGTCAGCCGGTGTCCTGCGGCTCCGGGCCGGGGGCCGGGTCCGGAGCCTTCGGCGGGCGCCCCCGGCGGGCGATCGGCGCCGCCCCGCCCGGCAGCCGCCCCGCCTCCGCGAGCGCCCGCCGCAGCAGGAACTCGATCTGCGCGTTCGCGCTGCGCAGTTCGTCCGAGGCCCAGCGGGCCAGCGCGTCGTGCACCGCGGGGTCCAGCCGCAGCAGCATCTGCTTGCGCTGCTGCGGCCGGGACCGCGGTGCCCCGCCCCGGGGGGCTTCCTCCGTCACTGGTAGAGCGTGCCCGTATTGAGGACCGGCTGCGCGGCGCGGTCACCGCACAGGACCACCATCAGATTGCTCACCATGGCGGCCTTCCGCTCGGAGTCCAGCTCGACGATGTCCTGCTCGGCGATCCGGGTCAGCGCCATCTCGACCATGCCGACCGCTCCTTCCACGATCTGCTGCCGGGCCGCGACCACCGCACCGGCCTGCTGGCGCTGGAGCATCGCCGAGGCGATCTCGGGGGCGTACGCGAGGTGGCTGAAGCGGGACTCGATGATCCGGACGCCCGCCGCCTGCACCCGTGCCGTGAGCTCCGCGGCCAGCTTCTCGGTGATCTCCTCGGCGTTGCCGCGCAGCGAGAGACCGCCCTCCTCGTGGGCGTCGTACGGGTACTCGATCGCGATGTGCCGGACCGCCGACTCGGTCTGGGTGGCGACGAACTCCAGGAAGTCGTCGACCTCGAACAGGGCCTGCGCGGTGTCCTCCACCTTCCACACCACGATCGCCGCCAGCTCGATCGGGTTGCCGTAGGCGTCGTTGACCTTCAGGACGGCGGTCTCGTGGTTGCGGACCCGGGTGGAGATCTTGCGGCTGGAGGTCAGCGGGTTGACCCAGCGCAGCCCGTCCGCGCGGATCGTGCCGACGTACCGGCCGAACAGCTGGATGACCCTCGCCTCGCCCGGTGCGACCATCTTCACACCGCCCATGCAGAAGAACGAGGCGATGGCGAGCAGCACGCCCAGGATGCAGACCGGGACGCCCACCGCGTTGTTCCCGCCGCTCCCTATGACGCCTCCGACGATGGCGAGAGCGATGCCGACGATCACGCCGAGCACGGTCAGCAGCAGGCCGAGCCCGCCCCCGATGCTGTGCGCCGTCGTCTCGCGGACCTGCGGTTCCGGCATCTGCGGGGCATCCGGGACGAGGTCGGCCGCCGACTGCGCCGGAGTGTTCTGGTTGAGCGGTTCGGTCATGGAATCCCCCGTTACGTGTGGCTAGCGCGTCGCTAGCAATGTGATTACACATTAACCCTTCCGGCAACCCTGCGCACCTCTCGTGAGTCGGTTCCTTCAGGAACGGGTGCTGATTGTCACGTCCGGAAAACGTCGGATCGCCTGCTTTTTGGCCTTGTCAACGGTGTTAGCTGGCAGGTCCGAGCGGATCCGGTCGAGCAGAGAAACGGGAGCAACCAAGCGATGGGTCGAGCGGAAGCGCGACGAGCCCAGCGGCGGGCCGAGAAGAGCGGCATACGCAGGCTCTTCACCTGGCGGAAGATGCTGGGCACGGCGTTCGGGATCTGCCTGCTGGGCATGGGCGCCTTCGCCGTGCTCTACATGGTCGTCCAGGTGCCCGAGGGCAACGCCCAGGCCAGGCTGCAGGCCAACGTCTACAAGTACTCCGACGGCAGCCTGCTGGCCAGGACCGGCAAGGTCAACCGGGAGATCGTGGGCCTCGCGGAGATCCCGAAGGAGGTGCAGGACACCTTCGTCGCCGCCGAGAACAAGTCCTTCTACAGCGACAAGGGCGTCGACTTCAAGGGCACCGCGCGCGGTCTGATCAACACCGTGTCCGGCAAGGGCAAGCAGGGTGGTTCGACCATCACCCAGCAGTACGTCAAGAACTACTACCTCGACCAGGACCAGACGGTCACCCGGAAGCTCAAGGAACTGGTCATCTCGCTCAAGGTCGACCAGAAGAAGAGCAAGAAGGAGATCCTCGCCGGGTACATCAACACCAGCTACTACGGCCGGGGCGCGTACGGCATCCAGGCCGCGGCGCAGGCGTACTACGGCGTGGACGCCAAGGACCTCGACGTGGCGCAGGGCGCCTACCTCGCCGCGCTGCTCCAGGCGCCGAGCCAGTACGACTGGGCCGTCGCGGGCCCGAGGGGGAAGGCGCTCGTCAAGGAGCGCTGGAACTACGTGCTGAACAACATGGTCGAGGAGGACTGGCTGGACTCCGCGAAGCGCCAGAAGCTGAAGTTCCCCGTCCCGCGCGACCCCAAGCCGCTCAACGGGGTCGCCGGCCAGAAGGGCTACATCGTCGACGCGGCCCGCCAGGCCGTGCTGAAGCAGCTGGGCATCAGCGGCGAGCAGTTCGACCTCGGCGGCTGGACGATCACGGTCAACATCGACAAGAAGAAGCAGCAGCAGCTGGAGAAGTCGGTCGAGACCAAGCTGATCGACAAGCTGGACACCAAGCGGCGCAAGCTCGACAAGGACGTCCAGGCCGGCGCCGTGTCGGTGAACCCGAAGAACGGCGCGGTGCTCGCCCTGTACGGCGGACGCGGACAGAGCGAGCACTGGACGTCGAACGCCACCCGGCGTGACTACCAGCCCGCCTCCACCTTCAAGCCGGTCATCCTCGCCGCCGCACTCGACCAGAGGTCGCAGACCCAGGACGACGAGCCGATCACGGCCAGTACCCGCTACGACGGCACCAGCAAGCGCCCGGTCGTGGGTGGTGACAGGTACTTCGCCCCGGAGAACGAGGACGACCAGAACTACGGTCAGGTCACCGTCCAGACGGCGATGAACAAGTCCATCAACTCCGTCTTCGCGCAGATGGGCGTCGACGTCGGCATGGACAAGGTGATGCAGACCGCCGGAAAGCTCGGCATGGACGTGGAGGGGCTTCCGGCCGCGCCGGCGCAGACCCTCGGTTCCATGGGCGCCAGCCCGATGGAGATGGCCGGGATCTACGCCACGCTCGACAACCACGGCAAGAAGGTCACCCCGCAGATCGTGAAGTCGGCCGTGCACCAGGGCGACGAGCCGGTGAAGATGCCCGACGCGATCGGCGGCCAGGTGATCACCCGGCAGGCGGCGGACTCGGTGACCTCCGTGCTGACCGGTGTGGTCGACGACGGTACGGCCCATGGCGCGGTCCGCAACGCCGAGGGACTCTCCAAGCAGCAGATCGCGGGCAAGACCGGTACCTCGGACGACAACAAGTCGGCCTGGTTCAGCGGCTACACCCCCGACCTGGTCACCTCGGTCGGGCTGTTCGGTGAGGCCGCCTTCGACCGCACCGACGACGACGGCAAGAAGGTGAAGATGAACGCGCAGGTGCCCCTGAAGGGCGCGGGCGGGGGCGGCCGTGTCAACGGTGGTGGCTTCCCCGCCGAGATCTGGGCCGACTTCACCTCGCACGCCATGGGTGCGCCCAACGAGTTCGACCTCGACACCGACATGGGTGCCGCGGTCAGCCCGCCGCCGGACACCGGCTCGCCGTCCCCGAGCACCTCGCCCACCGCGGACCCGTCGCCCTCCGACGACCCGTCCACGCCGCCGCCCTCGTCCGAGCCGCCCTCCTCCAGCGAGCCGCCGGTGAGCCCGCCGCCGTCCTCGCCCTCGGGCGACCCGTCGAGCGAGCCGCCCACCGGCCCGTCGACGGAACCGGGGCCCTCGGCCACGATCGAGCTGCCGGACGTCTCCGGGGACCGGCGGCCGGAGAACGAGAACGACCAGTCGCGCTGACCGGCCGGCAACGGAACGGGCGGTGTGCGGGGAAGAGCCCCGCACACCGCCCGTTCCCGTACCCGGGACCCGCTGGAAATCGGCCATTCCGTCGGTCGCGGTGACGACCGATCCGTCGCTCTTCAGGGAAACCGCACAGGTTGTCACTGGTAGGCGCACAGATCCGTCTCCGAGAGAGCGCTTGCAGAAGTGGTCAATTTCCGCCTTCGTATATCTATGGAATATGCGTTCGACGTAGGGTCTGGACCAGTCCCACCAGGCTGAACCACCCGCGACGGTCCTTTCGGGAGCCGACCGACGAGGGTGCTCTTGTCATGCCCGTAACCAACAGGGGATTTTCACTTGAGAGCGTCCAGACATGCTCGTCGCGTGATCGCCGGCTTCGCGGCCACCGCGGTCCTGAGCGGGCTCATCCAGGCAGTCGCTGCCGCTGACAGCCCCCGCGCCTCATCGGCCATCGATGTGCCGCAGACCTCCGCGCCGAAGCCGGCCGCGCCGTCGGCGGTGCCCGGTGGTCAGCGTGCCCAGGTGCTGGGCAAGCAGTGGCGCCAGGCCGCAGACCGTGCCTGGACCACGAGTTCGGATGCGCAGGGGTTCCACATTCTGGTGGCCGAGAAGAGCAGCGGCTACGCCTGGAAGACCGCGGCCTCGCTGTCCGAACCCGGATTCGAGGCGGACGCGTGGATCGGCAACGCCTGCGTCACCGCCTCCGGCGATCGGGCGGTCGTGGTCTACGCCCCCCGCACGTTCACGAACAAGCCGGAGCTGATGACCCGAGGTGCGTTCACCGCCGTGGTCGACCTGAACACCGGTGGCGTGACCAAGCTGTCGGTGCATTCCTCTCTCGCCTACTTCTCACCGGGCTGCGGCCGCGACGAGCGGGCCGTCGTCTCGCAGTTCACCGACGACTCGTCCAGCGAGAACGCCACCCGGCTGGTCGCCATCGACGCCGAGGCCAAGAAGGCGCAAGCCTCGCTGAAGCTCGACGGCCAGGTGACGTCCGCTGTCCCGTACCAGGGAGGCATCGCCGCTGCGGACGGCTACAGCGTCGTGAAGATCGATTCCAAGGGGAAGCGGACCCGGCTCGCCGACACCACCGGCATCGCGTTCCAGCTCCGCACCGACCACGACGGTGGCCTGGTCTTCCTGGACCGGCGCAGTCAGGGCAAGGCCGCGGTCCGGCGATTCGTGGATTCCAGGAGCAGCACGCTGGCCACAGGCCGTATGGCGGACGTGGACCTGACGGCTTCGTCGGACGGCACGGTGTACATCACCGGTCAGGCGAAGAGCTCCGGCCGCCTGCCCGCCGCCGTGAAGAACCCCGGCGTCGCCAAGGAAGCCGTCGCCACCACTTCCGGGCAGGCTCTCGTCACGTCCAACTGGGCGAACGCCAAGACGTCTCCGGCAGATGCCGACGCCCTGTCGGCCCGGCCCGTGGCGGCGGAGATCACCACACTCTCCACCGGTCGCACCGCTCGCCTGGAAACGACCCCCGGCGAGGTCGCCCTCTCGCGGGGGAGGATCGACCAGGGCCGGGCCGCCTCCCCCGCCCTCGCCCCTGCCGAGGCGTCCCCGGCCCGTACGCCGAGCAGTGCGGCGGCTGCGGATCCGAACAATCCGGTCGAGGACGAGCGGACCTGCGCGGTCCCGCGCAATGACGTACGCAAGCAGGCCCTGCAGCCCACGCCCCGGCAGGTCGAATGGGCGGTCGACCAGGCCGTCACCGACAACCTGGACCAGTGGATCTCCCGTCCGGCGAACTGGAACGGCACCGGTGTGACCGCCTACAGCCCGCAGGTGCTCTTTCCGCTGCGCGCTCTGGAGGGCGACCCCAACGGGGTCCCGGACGGCAACGACGACTGGTACATCCCCTCGCAGATCCTGCTCGGCATCACCGCGCAGGAGTCCAATATGTGGCAGGCCACCCGGTACGCCGTCCCCGGCGTCACCGCGAACCCGCTCATAGGCAACTACTACGGCATCAAATACGCGGCCGACGGCGATCAAGGCGACGCGTGGGCGATCGACTGGACCAAGGCCGATTGCGGCTACGGCATCACCCAGGTCACCGACGGCATGCGCAAGAGCGACACCCAGCTGACGACCGCCCAGAAGGAAGCGGCTGCCCTCGACTACACGGCCAACATCGCCTACGGCGCCGACATCCTGGCATCGAAATGGAATGAGACCAGCAAAGCGGGCATGACGGTCAATGAGGGGCAGCCGAAGTACATCGAGAGCTGGTTCTTCGCCCTGTGGGCCTACAACTCCGGTTTCCACCCGCAGTCCGAGGCTTCGAGCAACAGCGGCAAGTGGGGGGTCGGCTGGACGAACAACCCGGCCAACCCGCTGTGGAAGGAGAGCCGCACTCCCTTCCTGGAGAACGCGAGCGGCGCGGACGACTACTCACACGCCGCGCACCCGCAGGACTGGCCTTACCAGGAGAAGGTCATCGGCTGGGCTGCCCGGCCGATCTCGGCCCTGTTCAAACCCGGTGACATGCAGGCGGGATACCGGGCCGCCTGGTGGAACAGCAACGCGTACCGCACGTCCGCGAAGCCGCCCACGATCCTCTTCTGCACCGAGGCCAACGACTGCGACCACACCAAGGTTCATGACGGCTCGTCGAACAAGACCGGCGAGGGGCCGTGCAAGCTTCCCGGCGACCCGGACGAGAAGGACCCGCTCTACCTGAAGTGCTGGTGGCACGACAGCGTCAAGTGGAAATTCTGTGATGCCGGCCAGTGCGGCAATCCCGTTCACCGGTTCAACAGCGCCGACTATCCGGAGCAGCCCAACGAGAACTCCTCCTATCCACCGGTCTGCGACGCGGGCCTTCCCTCGGGAACCCTGGTGGTCGACGACGTGGCCAACGGAACCGCGCCGGCCGGCCAGAGCGGGCACAAATGTGATGTCTCCAGATCGGCAGGTACGTTCTCCTTCACCTTCGCCAGTCACAACGCCACCTATCCGGGCAAGATCGATCTGCACCAGTTGGGTGCCGCCTACGGCGACCACTTCTGGTTCTCCCACACCCGCAAGGCATCGGACACCGACGGAGCCCGTCTCCTGACCACCGGCACCTGGTCCCTGGGCTCGGGTCTGAACGACTGGGTACGCATCCTGGTCCATCTGCCTGATCACGGAGCCCACACCCAGCAGGCGATGTACGAGATCGACACGGGCAGCGGCACCTTCACCCGCACCCGCTACATCAGCCAGGAACGCAAGGCCAACGAGTGGGTCTCGCTCGGTTCGTACAAGGTCAGCGGGAAGCCCCGCGTCCGGCTCGCGAACACCACCCAGGACGGCACCGGGGACGAGGACGTGGCCTGGGATGCCGTGGCCTTCCAGCCGCTGGGAGGCAAGCCCAAGCACGTGGTTGCCGTGCTCGGTGACTCCTACACCTCCGGCGAGGGTGCCGGCGACTACCTTCCGGAGACCAACAAGGACCATGGCACCAAGCAGTGGAACGCCTGCCGTCGCAGCAAGAACGCCTGGGCTCGCAAGATGGTGCTCCCCGGCATGTCACAGCCGGTCGGCACCAGCGTGGACCATTTCAGCAGCGACGTGGAACTCGGATTCGCCGCCTGCTCAGGAGCGATGACCAAGAACGTCGCCTACGTTCCGTCCGGCAACTCGCCGCAGAAGTTCGGCGAAGGCCAGTTCAACGAGGTGCTGCAAGTCGACTCCGGGGTGCTCAGCAACGACACCACCCTGGTCATGCTGACCCTCGGCGGGAATGACGAGGGCGGCTTCGCGAACGCCATGTCGCAGTGCATATTGCCCACCGACTGCGCCACGGACAGCTTCCTGCCGGAGAAGAAGGCCATCATCGACCGTATGATCCCGGATCTGACCTCGGTTCTGGAGAGCATCGCGACGAAGGCGCCCAACGCGCAGATCGTCCTGATGGGGTATCCCGAACTGCTGAGCCGGACGGTCAAGTGCACAGGCTCCCTGTGGCTCGACATGACCGAGGTGGAGGCCCTGGCCACCCTGGTCAACTACGCCGATGCCGAGCAGAAGAAGGCGGTGGACACGCTGCGGACCGGCTCCCAGAAGCTCAAGGTGGAGTACGCCAACCCGGTCGACGCGTTTGTCGGCCATGGTGGCTGCGACGACCCGGAGTGGATCAACAAGGTGGTCACCGGGCCCAACGGCGATGGTGACTTCCACGACGGCGACCCCGCTGCGCAACCCGGGGTGTGCCTGTGGGGCGTCGGCGACGGGGTGTGCATCAGCCGCGAGTCCTTCCACCCCAAGGGCGCCGGCACCACCGGTTACGCGGATGTCATGCGCAAGCGGCTCGGCGAGATCGGATATACGGGATCCTGACCGGATGAGCCAGGATTCCACACCGCGCACCCGGTCACGCGTGACCGGGTGCGCGGTCGCCGCGGCCGCCACTGTCGTGGCCGTGATAGCCGCAGCCCTCTGGATGGCGTTCGCCGTGTCCAGCTTCCTCGACGAACCGGAAATCCCGGCCCCGGAAAAGCTCGGCAAGCAGGTCGGCCTGACGGAGTACCGCCTTCAGCAGGCGTTGAGCGACGGAAAGGTGACCGACCAGGAGATCGCGAAGGCGGCAGGGGGCCCCTGGACGGTCACACGGAACGATGCCGGGACCCGGGTCGTCGTGGGCTACGAGCCGGGACCGGCGTGCTACCAGTTCGAACTGCCACCCTCACCGGGCCCGACGGCGACCGTGCGGCGTTCCCCGGTCGACCACTGTCCGGCTCTCATCAACAAGCCGGAATAGCCGGATCGTCGCCAGACGTGGACTGCCACACAAGGCGACCCGGCTCAGCCGCCGTTGACCTTCTTCGCGACCCGGTCGCCGAGGTCCTGGTCCACGTTGCGCCAGTACTGCAGCGCCCGGTCCAGAACCGGACGGCTCACCCCGTCCAGGAGATGGCCGGAAATGTTCGACACCAGCCGCTCGCGCGCCGCGTCGTCCAGGACCTCGCGCACCATCGTGCCCGCCTGGCCCCAGTCGTCGTCGTCCCGGCGCAGGGTGTACGCCTCGTGCACCATCTCGCCCGCCGTCGACCAGCCCGCCGGCTCGCCGAAGCGCGCGAGGTCCGCCTCCGGACCACCGTACGAGTTCGGGGCGTAGACGGCCCCCGTACGCGACGGCTCGTACCGCATCGGGCCGTCCTTGGAGTACGAGTTGCGCGAGAAGCGCGGCCGGTTCGGCGGCAGCTGCGCGTAGTTCGCGCCGATCCGGTACCGGTGGGTGTCCGGGTACGAGAAGAGCCGGCCGAGCAGCATCTTGTCGGGCGACGGACCGATGCCGGGCACCAGGTTCGACGGCTCGAAGGACGCCTGTTCGATGTGGACGAAGAAGTCCTCGGGGTTCTCGTTCAGCGTCATCCGGCCGACCTCGGTCAGCGGGTAGTCGCCGTGCGGCCAGACCTTCGTCAGGTCGAACGGGTTGAACCGGTAGTCCGGGGCGTCGTCGAACGGCATGATCTGCACGGACAGCGTCCAGCTGGGGTGGTCGCCGCGCTTGATCGAGTCGAACAGGTCGCGGCGGTGTACGTCACCGTCCGTCCCGGCCATCGCGTCGGCCTCGTCCTGCGTGTAGAAGTCGATGCCCTGGTCGGTCTTGAAGTGGTACTTCACCCAGAAGCGCTCGCCGCCGGCGTTCACCCACATATAGGTGTGCGAGCTGAAGCCGTCCATGTTGCGGTAGGTCTTCGGGATGCCCCGGTCACCCATCAGCCAGGTCACCTGGTGGGCGGACTCGGGGGACAGCGTCCAGAAGTCCCACTGCATGTCGTGGTCGCGGACCCCGCTGTCCGGTCGGCGCTTCTGCGAGCGGATGAAGTCCTGGAACTTCATCGGGTCCCGTACGAAGAAGACCGGCGTGTTGTTGCCGACCATGTCGTAGTTGCCCTGCTCGGTGTAGAACTTCAGCGCGAAGCCGCGCGGGTCGCGCCAGGTGTCGGGGGAGCCCTGCTCACCGGCGACCGTGGAGAAGCGGGCGAGCATCGCGGTCTGCTTGCCCGGCTGGAAGAGGTCGGCCTTGGTGAACTGACTGACGTCGTTGGTCACCTGGAAGATGCCGTAGGCGCCCGAGCCCTTGGCATGGACCACCCGCTCGGGGACCCGTTCACGGTTGAACTGGGCCATCTTCTCGATGAGGTAGTGGTCCTGGAGCAGAATCGGGCCGTCGGCTCCGACGGTGAGCGAGTGTGCGTCGCTCTCCACCGGGATCCCTGCGTTGGTGGTGGTGTAGGGGGCGTTCCTGGTCCTGGGTTCCTCGGTCACGAGCGTCCTCCCGTCGGTGGGGGTTTCGGTCAGGTCGCGTCATGCACGACTGAAGTCAACTCCGCGCGAAGGAGGACGGCAACATTTGGTCACCGTCCGTGACGGCCCGGCGACCGCCCGGCCGGGCCGTCCTCGGTCATTGCCCCCGGGTCGGCATCTCGAACCAGACGACCTTGCCGGTCGACAGCCGGGTCGCACCCCAGCGCCGGGCCAGCCGGTTGACCAGGAACAGCCCCCGGCCACCCTCGTCCATGTCCCGGGCCCGGCGCTGCCGGGGCAGCTGCGGGGCGTCGTCGCCGACCTCGCAGCGCAGGATGTCGGTGCGCAGCAGCCGCAGCGTCACCGGCCGCTCCGCGTACCGCACGGCATTGGTCACCACCTCGCTGACCAGCAGCTCGACCGAGTCCGAGAGGTCGTCGAGCCCCCACCGGCTGAGCGCCCTGCGGGCCAGCCTGCGGGCCCGCCCGGGGGCGGAGTCCTCCGGTTCCAGGAACCAGTACGCCACGTCGCTCGGGGCGATCCCGTCGAAGCGGGCGGCGAGCAGCGCGATGTCGTCGTCCCGGTCGCCGGGACCGAGCATGTCCAGCACGTCGTCGCAGAGGGCCTCCAGCGGCGGCGAGTGGTCGGGGCCGGTCAGCCGGGCGGTGGTGGCGAGCCGCTCGCGCAGCTGCTCGATGCCGGTCCAGACGTCCCGCAGCCGCGACTCCACCAGACCGTCGGTGTAGAGGAGGAGCGTGGCGCCCGCCGGGGCATCCAGCTCGACGGCCTCGAAGTCGACCCCGCCGACCCCGATGGGGGCGCCGGGCGGGACCCGCAGCACCTCGGCGTGGCCGCCGAGGTGGAGCAGGACGGGCGGCGGGTGGCCGGCGTTGGCGATGGTGATGCGGTGCGCGACGGGGTCGTACACCGCGTACAGGCAGGTCGCCATGCGGTCGCTGCCGAGCCGCTGGGCCTGCTCGTCGAGGTGGTGCAGGACCTCCTGGGGCGGCAGGTCGAGCCCGGCCAGGGTCTGGGCGGTGGTGCGCAGCTGGCCCATGATCGCGGCGGAGGTCATGGAGTGGCCCATGACATCGCCGACGACCAGGGCGACCCGGCTGCCGGGCAGCGGGATCGCGTCGTACCAGTCGCCGCCGACCCGGGCCGTCTCGGCGGCCGGGAGATAGCGGGAGGCGAGCCGGACCCCGGTGGGCTGGGGGAGCGAGTCGGGCAGCATGGTCCGCTGGAGCTCGTCGGCGATGTAGGCCTCGCGCCCGTAGAGCACGGCCTTGTCGATGCCGAGGGCGGTGTGCGTCGCCAGCTGGGCCGCGACCAGCAGGTCGTTGGCCTCGAACGGCGGGCGCTCGGTGCCGCGCAGGAAGACCGCGGCGCCGATCACCCGGCGCCTGCCGCGCAGCGGGGCCAGGATCGCCCGGTGGCCCGAGGGCACCGTACGGTCCGCGCCGAGCAGCTCCGGCAGGGCGACCCGGGCGGCGGCGGAGTCGCCGAAGACCGGCCGCACCCCGCGCAGCACCTCGGCCAGCGCACCGCCGGCCCGGACCTCGCACAGCTCGGCGGCGGGCGTCAGATCGGCCTGCGGGTCGAGGGCGGGCAGCCGCAGCCGCTCGCTCTCCGGGAGGTTCTCGGTCTCCTCGTCGGTCAGCCGCAGCCGGTCCGAGCGGCGCAGCCGCAGCACGAACGGGTTGACGGGCCGCTCGTCGCCGACCGGCAGCGGGTCGCGGAGGTAGACGAGTATGGCGTCGGAGAACGTCGGCACACTGGCCCGGCACAGTCCCAGCACGATCTCGTCCAGGTCTATGCCCCGGGCGATCCGCCGGGTCGCTGCCCCCACGAAGCGCAGCCGGTCGCCCTCGCGACGGGCAGCCGCCTGCGGGTCCTGGCCCGCCGCGGGGCCGGTGCCGGCCACGGCCGGATTCGGTCCCTTGGCCGGGGCCGGGATCGCCGCGGAGGCGGCGGCAGCCGCCGAGGCGGCATCCCGCTGCCGGGGCCGGGTGCGTTCCTGCGACCGGGCGGCGAGTGGCTGCCGGCCTTCGTGGGAGGTGGGGTGCTCCGTCACGCGTGGGGTTCCGTCCGTCCGGGCCGGTTGTATGAGGCAATCACCTCGTGGGGCGCTACTGTGCCCCGCCAAGAGCGGCAATAACAACGGCTGACTCCGCCTGCCCCGGCCAACGGGGCCGAAACCGGATGTCTGCGCGGGGTGTCGGTGACAACGTTTCCGGAGGCGTGGCGGCGGACAGCGAGCACGTCTCCACCCCCTCGTAGTGGCTCATGCGATGCGGGCAACTCGTGCTGCTCGTACGGCTGATGCGGTCCATGAAGCGTGCGGCGGGTGCGACGACCCGGTGACTCGCGGTCAGGTCGTGTGCCGCACCGGCCGGTTGGGGATCGGCCGCCTTCCTCGGGACGATCCTACGTTTGCCCCCCTGGGGTGCATCAAGGGTCTCATGACGTCATGGCGGAGGGGGTACGGTCCCAGTCATCCGGCAGCCGGTTCCAGTCGTCGGGCAGGACGGGCACGCGCCAGTGCGGATCGGGCCGCCAGTCCTCCCAGCCGTCCCGGAACGGCGTCCCCCAGTCGCGGATGACGCCGACCGCCGCGCGCCCCGCCGCCCGTACCTGCCGTGCGACCTCGGGCGTGATCAGCCCGACCCGCTGGGCCTGGTCGAACTCGTCCTCGTCGCGCCAGAGCCAGCTGCGGTCCGGGTAGACGGAGATGTCGAGGAAGTGGTCCTCGGAGTCGATGCCGCCGGCCCAGCGGGTGCGCGGCTCCTCCAGGTTCACGTACCAGCTGCGGAACTGCCAGCCGCGCTCCCAGAACAGCCAGACCGACCAGGGCTCGCCGGGCCGGGCCAGCTTCAGCACCCCGTTGCCCAGCCAGGGCGAGCGGGCGGTGGTGCGCGGGGCGGTGTACCGGGTGGCGAGCGGCTCGGCGTGCACGTCGGTGCCGTTCGCCAGCACCGGCTTCACGCACTCGGTGCCGGGCGCCACCCAGACGGCGAGCAGTTCCTCGGTGTCCTGGACGACCGTGACCGGACGGCAGATGTGGAACGGATACGGAGTCCCGCCGGCCCCGGGGCCGCGCCCGCGCGGTCCGTTGCCGCGGTAGCGCCACAGGATCTGATCACCCGGCGCCCAGCGCTCGGTCCCTCCGGTACCTGTCATGGAGAGATCTTAGAGGGGCCTGCAATCGGGGGGCGGCCCCTCCGGGCGAGCGCGCCGCCCCGTCGCAGCGGCGCACGTCACGGGCGGGTCATACGCAACACGTCCAGGGCCTCGTCCAGCTGCTCCACCGTGAGGTCGCCGCGTTCGACGTACCCCGACTCCAGCACCACCTCGCGGATCGTCTTCCGCTCGGCGAGGGACTTCTTGGCGACCTTCGCCGCCTCCTCGTAGCCGATGTACTTGTTCAGCGGGGTGACGACGGACGGGGAGGACTCCGCGTACTCCCTGGCCCGCTCCACGTGCGCGGTGATCCCGTCGACCGTGCGGTCCGCGAGCAGCCGGGAGACGTTGGCGAGCAGCCGGACCGACTCCAGCAGGTTCTTCGCGATGACCGGGAGCATCACGTTCAGCTCGAAGTTGCCGGCGGCGCCCGCGGCGGCCACCGTCGCGTCGTTCCCCGTCACCTGCGCGGCGACCATGAGGACGGCCTCGGGAATGACCGGATTCACCTTCCCCGGCATGATCGACGAGCCCGGCTGGAGGTCGGGGAGGCTGATCTCGGCCAGTCCGGTGCGCGGGCCCGAGGCCATCCAGCGCAGATCGTTGGAGATCTTGGTCAGCGAGACCGCGATCGTCCGGAGCTGGCCGGAGGTCTCCACCAGGCCGTCCCGCGCGCCCTGCGCCTCGAAGTGGTCGCGCGCCTCGGTGAGCGGCAGCCCGGTGACCCGGGCGACCTCGGCGATGACGGCGGCCGAGAAGCCGGGCGGGGTGTTGATGCCGGTGCCCACCGCCGTACCGCCCAGCGGCAGCTCGGCGAGGCGGGGGAGCGAGGCGTACAGCCGCTCGATGCCGTAGCGGATCTGCGCGGCGTACCCGCCGAACTCCTGGCCGAGAGTGACCGGTGTGGCGTCCATCAGATGGGTGCGGCCCGACTTCACGACCGCGGCGAACTCGACGGACTTGCGCTCCAGCGAGGCCGCCAGATGGTCCAGGGCGGGGATCAGGTCGCCCGTCACGGCGCCGGTCGCGGCGATGTGGATGGAGGAGGGGAAGACGTCGTTGGAGGACTGCGAGGCGTTGACGTGGTCGTTGGGGTGGACCTCGCGGCCGAGGCGCTCGGTCGCCAGCGTCGCGATCACCTCGTTGGTGTTCATGTTCGACGAGGTGCCCGAGCCGGTCTGGAAGACGTCGATCGGGAAGTGCGCGTCCCAGCGGCCCCCCGCGACCTCCGCCGCCGCGTCCTGGACGGCGTCCGCGATCTCCGGGTCGAGGACCTTCAGCTCGGCGTTGACCTTGGCGGCGGCCGCCTTGATCCGGGCCAGGGCCTCGATGTGGGCCCGCTCAAGGCGCTGCCCTGAGATGGGGAAGTTCTCCACGGCCCGCTGGGTCTGGGCCCGCCACTTCGCGCCGGCCGGGACCTTCACCTCGCCCATCGAGTCGTGCTCGACCCGGTAGTCCCCGCCGGCCGCGATGTCGTCGTTCCGGACCGTTTCGTCACTCATGTGCGTTCAACCTCCTGAAAAAGATGAGCACTTGTCTTGTTCTATGTATTCCCAAGTGGCCTACCGACCAGTAAATACCGGGGGTAACCACAACCGCGGGAGGCGCAATGAGGCGCACGAGATACCGACTGAGATGTACGGTCGCGGCCGCCGCCGCCATGGCGGCCGCGCTCGGCGGGACGGCCGCCGCCGGACCGGCGACAGCCGCACAGCCCGGTACCACCAGTACCGCATCCACCGCCCTGCCGCCGGAGCTGGAGGCCGTCCGCGCCGCGGAGGCCACCCGGCTGTACGGCGACCCGGCCGAGCGCCCGCTCGCCGAGCGCAAGACCGGACTCATCTCGCTCGGCGACAGCGAGATCTCCGGCGAGGGCGTCGGCACGTACGAGGCGGGCACCAACGGGCCCGACAACTGGTGCCACCGCTCGCCCGACGCCGCCATCCACCGCACCGGGATCCCGGCCGACGTCACGTACAACGTCTCCTGCTCGGGCGCGTACACCGGAAACATCGTCATCGGCGGCTCCAAGCAGTACGCCGACGAGCTGGTGCAGAGCGACAGCCTGGCCATCAAGGCGCGCAACACCCGCATCAAGATGATCGTGCTGGTGGCGGGTGCCAACGACGACCTCCAGTTCGGCCCGGTCATGACGGACTGCGTCGAGCGCTGGGTCCTCATCCAGGGGACCTGCCGGCCCAAGTACGAGGGCGGCTGGCAGGCCCGCGTCGACGGACTCGTCCCCAAGGTCGAGAAGACCGTGCGCGAC
This sequence comes from Streptomyces sp. ITFR-16, assembly GCF_031844705.1. NCBI lineage: Bacteria > Bacillati > Actinomycetota > Actinomycetes > Kitasatosporales > Streptomycetaceae > Streptomyces > Streptomyces sp. ITFR-16. Next base: position 2,892,431 of record NZ_CP134609.1, on the reverse strand, counting down.
CTGCGCACGGTGATGACCGGCGCCGGTTACGCCGACAGCGACTACAAGCTCGTCGTCATGGGCTACCCGAGCCCCATCGGCCCGGACTTCTACGACAACCCGAACTTCCCCGGCAAGCTTCCCGGCGGCTGCGCCGGATACGACTCCGACGCCGCCTGGGGCCGCAACACCGCCGTCCCCGCCTTCGAGCGCGGCATGCGCAGGGCGGCCGCCGACACCGGAGCCGTCTACCTCGACAACTCGCGCCTCTTCCACGGCCACGAGGTGTGCAGCGAGTCCACCTGGGCCCGCGGTCTCTACATCGACCTGTCGCACTTCCCGCCGGACTCCAACTCGGTGCGCCAGTCCTTCCACCCGAACGCGGCCGGCCACGGCGCCTTCGCCGCCTGCCTGACCCAGATCTACAACTCGGGCCTGCGCGAGGCGAGCTGCGCCGACCCGGCGAGCACCGGCAAGCCGGTCCTCCAGCCCGCCGCCTGGGACGACCTCTTCGAGCCCGTACGCGGCGAGGCGACGGGCAGCTGCCTGGACGCACCCGCCTCCGTCACCCGCAACAACACCGGCGTCACCGGGTGGGAGTGCCACGGCGGCCGCAACCAGGGCTGGTGGTACGACTCCGCCACCAGGACGCTGCGCACGCAGCTGAGCCACGACCGCTGCCTGGACGTCCCGGGCGCCGACTACCGGGCCGGCGCCGCCCTGATCCTCTACAACTGCTCGGGCGCCGCCAACCAGCAGTTCGTCCAGCAGTCGGGCACCCTGCGCCCGGCCGCCTCGACCGGGCTCTGCGCGACCCTGGCGGGGGCCCATGACCCGCTGCGGCTCCAGCCCTGCGACGGCAGCGCGAAGCAGCGCTTCGCGTAACCGCTCAGGCGTGACGGGGAGGGGCGCACGCCCCTCCCCGTCACGCCCCCTCAGCCGGACGTCACGAAGGCGCCCAGGATCGCCGCCAGGTGCCCCGGGTCGTCCGCCCCGCACAGCTCGCGCGCGGAGTGCATCGAGAGCCCCGGCACGCCCACGTCGACGGTCTGCACGCCCAGCCGGGCCGCCGTCAGCGGGCCGATCGAGGTGCCGCACGGCATCGCGTTGTTGGAGACGAACGGCTGCCAGGGCGCGCCCGCCCGCTCGCAGGCCGACGCGAACACCGCGATCCCGGTCGAGTCCGTCGCGTAGCGCTGGTTGACGTTGACCTTGACCGTGGGGCCGCAGTTGGGCAGCGGCTGGTGGCCGGGATCGTGGCGCTCCGCGTAGTTGGGGTGCACCGCGTGCGACATGTCGGCCGAGACGCAGAAGGCGCCGGCCAGCGCCCGCGACCAGTCCTCGGAGCTGCCGCCCCGGGCCGTGACGGACCGGCTCAGGACCCGCTCCAGCATCGGGCTCTGCGCGCCCGTGTCCGAGCCGCTGCCGACCTCCTCGTGGTCGAAGGCCGCCAGGACCGGGACGTACGCGGGCTCCTCGGCGGCCGTCGCGGCGGCGACCAGGGCGGTGACCCCGGCGTGCACCGACACCAGGTTGTCCAGCCGGGGCGCGACCACGAACTCCCGCTCCGCGCCCAGGTACCCGGGCGGCTGGATGTCATGGAGCATCAGGTCCCAGCCCAGCACCTCGTCCGGGTCGGCCTCCGCCGCCGCCGCGACCCGGCGCAGCAGCGCCCCCTCCTCGGCGTCGCCGAGCGACCAGATGGGCGCGATGTGGCGCTGGCGGTCCAGCGCCAGACCCTCGTTGACGGAACGGTCGAGGTGGATCGCCAGCTGCGGCACCCGCAGCAGCGGTTCGTCGATCTGGATGAGCCGGGAGTCGGTCCTGCCGCCGGGGCCGCGCAGCGCGAGCCGGCCCGAAATGCCCAGGTCGCGGTCGAGCCAGGTGTTCAGCGGCACTCCGCCGTAGATCTCCACCGCGATCTGCCGCCAGCCCGCCGATCCGGTGTCCGGGGTGGGCTTGATCCGCAGGTTCGGCGAGTCGGTGTGGGTGCCGACGATCCGGAACGGCGTGTGCGCCGGCGCGGACTCGGGGGCGTACCAGGCGATCAGCGCGCCCCCGTGGACGACGAAGCTGCCGCCGGTGGTGCCCGTCCAGTCGTCGGTGCCCCGCAGTTCGCGGAAGCCCGCCTTCTCCAGCCGCTGGGCGGCGCTCGCCACGGCGTGGTAGGGGGAGGGGCTGGCCCTGATGAACGAGAGCAGGTCGTCTGCGTGGCTGCGGTGGGGAACCGGCGTCATGCGGTGTCCGCCTTTCCGGAGTGGAACGGTGAGGGTGGGCTGCCGTACGGGATCGGACGGCGGGTACGACGGGGGTCGACCGGTACGACGTGGCCGGGGGGTGCGACGGGTGCGCCCGGGAACGGCGGCTGCGCGAGAATGGCTGGATTCCGTCGTACGCGGAATGCCCGGCCCCGGCCCGTCACGGCGGCGGGGGCGTCGGCCGCGCCCGGCGCGGCGCCGCCGTCCGGACCAGGAAGACGGCGGCGACCACCAGGGCCGCACCGTGCGACCAGCCGACGACCGTCAACGGGCTGTAGTGGTCGAGCGCCGCCGCGACGAGGATCATCCCGGCGCCGAAGCCGAGGTTCTCCACCGTCGCCGACAGTCCGAAGGCATGGGCCCGCGGCCCGGCCGGCAGGGTCTGCAGATGCGAGGTGTACGCGACCTCGGTGAGCCCGTCGGCGGCCCCGGCGACCAGGGCGATCACGGCGGTGGCCACCAGCGGGAAGCCCGCGAACGCCAGGATGAAGGCCCCGGACATGACACAGGTGCCGTACCCGAAGCCGCGCGCCCCGACGGACCGGCCCGTGCGCCGCCCGTACCGCTGGATCACCTGTTGCGCCGCGATGTTGCCGAGCGCCCACAGACACCAGAAGGCGCTGACGAACACGGCGGGCCGCGCGGCGTCCAGCTCGCTGGAGTGGACCGGCAGCGCCGCGTTGTGCGAGGAGGAGCCGAGCGCGTCCACCCCGCGCAGCACCACCATCAGCGCGAGCCCGGGGACAGCGGCCAGCGCGACGAACGCGACCGGCATCCGCCGCCGCGCCCTCTCCGTCCCGCCGCGCGCCTCCTCGTCGGCCCGCCCCTTTCCGCCGCCCGCGATCGGCAGCAGGGCCACCGTCACCGCGCAGGCGGCGAAGGTGCCCAGGTCCACCACGAACGCGGCGGTGTACCCGACCAGCGAGACGACGACACCCGCCGACGCGAAACCGGCGACCATGGCCAGCGAACGGCCGGTGATGGACAGCGAGTTGGCCCAGGAGCGCCGCTCCTCACCCACCATCTCCGGGATCGAGCTGCGCAGCGCCACCATGAACAGCGTCCCGCAGGAGCCGACCACCACGGACACGGCGACCAGCGAGGCCGTGCGCAGCCCGGCCGGCGCGAAAACCAGCAGCAGCATCACGGCGGCCTGCGCGATATTCGTCCACAGCATCACGCTCTTTGCCGAGAACCGGGCGAGCAGACCGCCCGCGCCCAGCCCGGCGACAAATCCGGATCCCAGCCGGACGGCCATGAACAGCCCCATCGCCAGCGCCCGGCCCGTCGTTTCGTAGACGAACAGATTGAGCGCCACCATATTCAGGAACGTGCCGTACGAAGAGACGGCGTAGCCGGCCACCAGGAATCGGTAATACCGCTCCCCGCGGGGGGAGTCGGCCGATTCGCCGGGCGGCCGCCCGAGGGAGTGGTCGGTGCCGTGAGTCACCTGTTCATGGTCGCCGGGATACCCGAACTCTCCGCCGTCCTCCCGTATGCACAAAGGTAATCTGCATACTTGTGAAGGACGATCATTCCAGCCCACCGCCCTGTGATTGCCGCGAATCGTCGTCGAACGGCCAAGAGGGGGGAGACCGCCCGCCGGACCAGCCGTGCAGGACGGCGCTCGCCTCCTACCGGCGTGCGCTGGTCGCGGGGGGCCTCCCGCGCGAGGAGGTGGCCGGCTGTCTGCGGGCCCTCCATCTGATGGTGACCGACCGCGACTCACCGGGCTTCATGGTCCCCGTCCCGCCGGAGACGGCCTCCTACGCCGCGCTCGCCCCGCTCCAGGAGGCGATACTCGAACGGCGCCGCACCCTGCGCGCCACCCGCACCACCCTCGCCGCCTTCGAGGCGCTGTACGCCGACGTGCACCGGCAGGAACAGCCCGCGCTCACCCGGCTCTCCGGGGAGGCCGTCATCAGCAAGGCGCTGGAGGCCGGGGTGGCCGGCTGCCGGGAGCAGATCCGCACCGCCCAGCCCGGCGGCAGCCGCCCGGCCGGGGTGCTCCGGGAGGCGCTGACCCGGGACCTGGGCAACCTGCGGCGCGGCATCCGCCAGCGGACCGTCTATCAGCACACCGTCCGCTCGGACCGCACCACGCTCTCCTACATCGAGCAGGTCACCGCGGCCGGGGCCGAGATCAGGACGCTCGCCGAGGTGACCGACCGGGTGATCGTCGTCGACCTCGACCTCGCCTTCGTGCCCTTCTCCGACGAGCCGCACCAGGCGCTGCTCGTCCAGCACCCGGCGCTGGTGCGCTTCCTGGCCCGCGGCTTCGACGAGGCCTGGGCCCGCGCGGTGCCGGTCCGGCCCGAACGGGCGCCGCTGCGCACCCCCGTCGTCACCTCCGACCTGCAACGCGCCATTCTGCAGGCGGTGGTCAACGGTGAGACGGACGCCTCGATCGCCCGGCGGATCGGGATGAGCCGGCGCAGCGTCGCCGAGCACATGCGCAAGGTCTCCGAGCAGCTGGGCAGCACCAGCCGCGCCCAACTGGGCTATCTCGTCGCGACGTCGGGGCTGCTCGACGGCTGAACCCCGGCCGGAGGACGCCCGGCCGGGGTTCAGCCGGGACGGGTCAGCCGAGGCCGGGACCGCGCACCGGGATGCTGGTGAACGTCGGCGCCGGGGCGGGCTCGGTGAAGAAGTCGTTGCCCTTGTCGTCGACGACGACGAACGCGGGGAAGTCCTCCACCTCGATCTTCCAGACCGCCTCCATGCCGAGCTCCTCGTACTCGACGACCTCGACCTTCTTGATGCAGTCCTGGGCGAGCCGGGCCGCGGGACCGCCGATCGAACCGAGGTAGAAGCCGCCGTGCGCGTCGCAGGCGTCGGTGACCTGCTTGGACCGGTTGCCCTTCGCCAGCATCACCTTGGAGCCGCCCGCCGCCTGGAACTGCGCGACATAGCTGTCCATCCGGCCGGCCGTCGTCGGGCCGAACGAACCGGAGGCGTACCCCTCGGGCGTCTTGGCCGGACCCGCGTAGTACACCGGGTGGTCCTTCAGGTACTGCGGCATCTCCTCGCCCGCGTCCAGCCGCTCCTTGATCTTGGCGTGCGCGATGTCGCGCGCCACGACCAGCGGGCCGGTCAGCGAGAGCCGGGTCTTGACCGGGTACTTGGTCAGCTCGGCGAGGATCTCGTCCATCGGGCGGTTGAGGTCGATGCGCACGACGTCACCCGCCTCGTCGAGGTGCTCGTCGGTGGTGTCCGGCAGGAAGCGGGCCGGGTCCTTCTCCAGCTGCTCCAGGAAGACGCCCTCGGCGGTGATCTTCGCGGTGGCCTGGCGGTCGGCCGAGCAGGACACGGCGATGGCGACGGGCAGCGAGGCGCCGTGCCGGGGCAGCCGCACCACGCGCACGTCGTGGCAGAAGTACTTGCCGCCGAACTGCGCCCCGATGCCGATCTTCTGCGTCAGCTCGAAGACCTTCTCCTCCAGCTCCTTGTCCCGGAAGCCGTGCCCGGTCGGCGAACCCTCGGCGGGCAGCTCGTCCAGGTAGTGCGCGGAGGCGTACTTCGCGGTCTTCAGCGCGAACTCGGCGGACGTACCGCCGACGACGATCGCCAGGTGGTACGGCGGGCAGGCCGCGGTCCCCAGCGAACGGATCTTCTCCTCCAGGAACTTCATCATGGAGGCCTCGTTGAGGACCGCCTTGGTCTCCTGGAAGAGGAACGACTTGTTGGCCGAGCCGCCGCCCTTGGCCATGAAGAGGAACTTGTACGCGCCGCCGTCGGTCGCGTACAGCTCGATCTGGGCCGGGAGGTTGGAGCCGGTGTTCTTCTCCTCCCACATGTTCAGCGGGGCCATCTGCGAGTAGCGCAGGTTGAGCTTGGTGTACGCGTCGAAGATGCCGCGCGACAGCGCCTCCTCGTCACCGCCCGAGGTCAGCACGTTCTGCCCGCGCTTGCCCATGACGATCGCCGTACCGGTGTCCTGGCACATGGGCAGCACACCCGCGGCCGCGATGTTCGCGTTCTTCAGCAGGTCGAGCGCGACGAACTTGTCGTTGGACGACGCCTCGGGGTCGTCCACGATCCGCCGCAGCTGCGCCAGGTGGGCGGGCCGCAGATAGTGCGAGATGTCGTGCATGGCCTCGGCGGCCAGGGTGCGCAGCGCCTCCGGCTCGACCTTGAGGAACGTACGCCCGTCGGCCTCGAAGGTGGACACACCCTCGGCGGTGACCAGACGGTACGGCGTGGTGTCCTCTCCCAGGGGGAGCAGATCGGAGTACGCAAACTCTGGCATTACGGCCATTCCTCACTCGGCAGACAGCGGCTGACCACCCTTGGGCAGCGCACCCACCAGGGTAGGACCCCGCACCGGCGCCGACCCTGTGAGGTAAGGCTCACCCGGTTCTCGCGCCCCGGAGCCCCGCCGCGCGCCGCCGCCCCCTAGTCGCGATCTATCGCGTTTGGGTACGCTGGGCCGGTGGACCTCGAAAAGCACCCCCAGCAGCCCACCGCAGCGGCGGAACCCGACGGCATCCGCGCCTCCGACGCGGACCGCGACCGGATCGCGGACATCCTGCGGGAAGCGATGGCCGAGGGCCGGCTCACCGCCGACGAGCACGCGGAGCGGGTCGATTCCGTCTACCGCGCCAAGACCGTCGGCGAACTCGAACCGCTGGTACGGGACCTGCCGGCGCCGGGCGGCAGCACACGGCCGGCCGTCGGTGCCCCGTACGCGCACACCCCCGCCGAGACGTCCGGCCCCGCCGACAACCTGGTGGCGATCTTCAGCAGTTCCACCCGCAAGGGGCGCTGGCGGGTCGGCGGGCGCACGAACGCGTTCTCACTGTTCGGCAGTGTGGAAATCGACCTGACCGAGGCGCTTTTCGGCCAGCGGCTCACCGTGATCAACGCGACCTCCGTCTTCGGCAGCGTCGAGATCCGGGTTCCCGAGAACATCTCGCTGCGCGGCAGCGGAACGGGCATTTTCGGCAATTTCGAAGTCGTCACCCTGGAATCCGCCGATCCCGAGGCCCCGGTGGTCGTCGTCAACGGATATTCGGTGTTCGGAAGCGTCGAGGCAAAGCCCAAGCGCGGCAAGTTCATTGCCGATCTCCAGGACCGGCTGCGCAAACATCTCGGCCACTGACGGCCGCGCGGGGCCGCGACGGAGTGCGGAAGAGGAGTACGGCACGGGGTGCCCGGTGAGGCCGAAAAGGGGCTCGACCGTAATTCCGCACTCCGGACCTGAGTACCACTCAGTGCATAGGCGCGCGCACAGCGGGTAGGGAGTGCTGCATCGTCTCTTCTCGCTCGCGAAGCCGTCGTCAGGAGTGGACCGTGCTGCAACTGCCGCATCAGCCCCTGCAGGTCGCCGCCGTTCCTCCCCAGCGGACCCCCGCTCGGGAGGACCAGGCAGGCCCCTGGCACTCGGAGGCGGTGTGCCGCCGGGACGAAGCCGGGCTGTTCTTCGCCCCGTCGAAGGAGCCGACAGCTGCCCGGCTCTCGCGCGAGGAGTCCGCGAAGCGGGTCTGCGCGCGCTGTCCGGTCATGGTCGAGTGCCGGGAACACGCCCTCATGCAGCCCGAGCCCTACGGCGTGTGGGGCGGCCTCACCGCCGCCGAACGCCGTGTGGCGCTCGCCCGCCGCAGGCGCCGCGAGGCGGAGCTCAAGGCCTCCGGCGCCACCGACCGCGTCGCCGCGGCCGGCTGAGCCGGATCCGGACCCGCGAAGAGGCGCCCCCACCGCACATGGGGGGCGCCTCTTCGCGCGGATCGGGCGGGTCCGCCGCTCCGGTCTGCGGTGCGGCTGCGTCGCGGCTACTTCGCGCGGTCGAAGTCGATGGCGCTGTAGGCGCGCAGCTTCGACAGCCGGTGGGTGGAGTCGATCTTCCGGATGGTGCCGGACTTGGACCGCATGACGATCGACTCGGTGGTCGCCGTCTCCGCGCGGTAGCGCACCCCGCGCATCAGCTCGCCGTCCGTGATGCCGGTCGCCACGAAGAACACGTTGTCCCCGCTGACCAGGTCGTCCGTGGACAGCACCCGGTCCAGGTCGTGCCCGGCGTCCAGCGCGCGCTGCCGCTCGGCCTCGTCCTTCGGCCAGAGCTTGCCCTGGATGACACCGCCGAGGCACTTTATGGCGCAGGCCGAGATGATGCCCTCGGGCGTGCCGCCGATCCCCATGAGCAGGTCGACGCCGGTCCCCTCGCGCGCGGCCATGATCGAGCCCGCGACGTCGCCGTCGGAGATGAACTTGATCCGGGCGCCCGTCTCCCGGATCTCCTTGACGATGCCGTCGTGGCGGGGGCGGTCGAGGATGACGACGGTGACGTCCTCGGGCGTGGAGTTCTTCGCCTTGGCGACGCGCCGGATGTTCACCGAGACGGGGGCGTTGATGTCGACGAAGTCGGCGGCCTCGGGGCCGGTGACGAGCTTGTCCATGTAGAAGACCGCGGACGGGTCGAACATCGTGCCCCGGTCGGCGGCGGCCAGCACGGCGATGGCGTTCGGCATGCCCTTGGCGTTCAGGGTCGTGCCGTCGATGGGGTCGACGGCGATGTCGACCTCCGGCCCGGTGCCGTCACCGACGCGCTCGCCGTTGAACAGCATGGGGGCCTCGTCCTTCTCGCCCTCACCGATGACGACGATGCCGTTCATCGACACGGTGGAGACGAGGGTCCGCATGGCCTTCACGGCGGCGCCGTCGGCGCCGATCTTGTCCCCGCGGCCGACCCAGCGCCCGGCGGCCATGGCGGCGGCCTCGGTGACCCGGACGAGCTCCAGGGCGAGGTTGCGGTCGGGAGCCTCCGGGGAGACCTCCAGCTGGGACGGCAGATGATGCTCGGACATCGGAGCGCACCTTTCTGTACGACGACGACCGGATGAGGGTGATGTGACTCTATCGCCACGCCGATAAAATGAGCAGACCGGGTCACGGATGAGCGGCCGTCCGGCCGGTGCGGCCGGTTCGCCGCCCCCGGTTCGGTGCCGTGCGGCCTGATGCGACGATGGACCCGTGGCAAGCAAGCGAGGCAAGCAGACCGTGCGGGACATGTTCCTGTCGTTGGCGGTGATCGCCGCTGTGGCGTTCGTCGTCTACCTCTTCATTCCGCACGACGACAAGGCCGACCCGGTCAAGGCCGTCGACTACCGCGTCGAGCTCCTGACCGCGCGGCGCGCGGCCCCGTATCCGGTGGCGGCCCCCGGCGGTCTGGGGCAGGACTGGAAGCCGACGTCGGTCCGGTACGACGGTGCGGCGGGCGACAGCTGGCACCTGGGCTTCCTCGACCCGGACGGCAAGTACGTCGCGGTCGAGCAGTCCACGGCCCCGGCGGGGAAGTACGTCACCGAGGTCAGCCAGAAGGCGAAGGACACCGGCCGCACCCAGCAGGTGGCGGGCGAGACCTGGCACCACTGGGAGGGCCCGAAGTACGACGCCCTGGTGCGCGAGGACAAGGGCGCCACCACGGTCGTGACCGGGTCCGCGTCGACGGCGCGGCTCGCGGAGATGGCGGCGGCGCTCAGGACGTCCTGACGCCGGCGGTCGTGCGGCACGGGGAAGGCCCCGGAGCAGGTGCTCCGGGGCCTTCCCCGTGTATGTGTCCGTCCGCCCCGGGGGCGGCGGCGGTGCTCAGACGGTCTTGACGACCTCGTCGAACGACAGGCGCGGCGAGCGCGGGAACCAGGCGTCCTCGCCCGGCTTGCCGATGTTGACGACCATCAGCACGTTGTGGTCGCCGTCCAGGAACTCCTTCTCGATGCCCGCGGCGTCGTAGCCGGTCATCGGGCCGGCGGCCAGGCCGGCGGCGCGGACGCCGATGATGAAGTAGGCGGCCTGGAGGGCGCCGTTGAGCGCGGCGGCCGACTCACGGACCGGGCGCTCCGAGAAGAACATGTCCTTGGCCTGCGGGAAGTGCGGCAGCAGGGCCGGGAGCTCCTCGTGGAACTCGTTGTCCGTGGCCAGGATCGCGACCAGCGGGGCGGTCGCGGTCTTGGGCTGGTTGCCCTCGGCCATGTGCGGGACGAGGCGGGCGCGGGCCTCCTCCGAGCGGACCAGGACGACGCGCAGCGGCGACTGGTTGAAGGCGGTCGGCCCGAACTTGACCAGGTCGTAGATCGCCTGGACCTGCTCCTCGGTCACCGGCTCGTCGGTGAAGGTGTTGGCGGTGCGGGCCTCACGGAAGAGGAGGTCCTGGGCGGCGGGGTCAAGAACGAGGGACATCGTGCGTATTACCTTCCGGACGTACACGGGGGGAGCGGGCGACGGCCGCGGGGGGCCGGGCCACGACGATCACGGTACGGGAGAGGTAGGTTAACTTTCAACTAAAACGGAAGCGGAGTGACCCACTCCACAGAACTCCACGGCGTGGGGGTCTTGAGAGAGGGGCCGTGCGTGTGCGTCGTGCGCCCGCGGGGGTCTCCCGCGCATACGGGACGGCCCGGGCGGGCCGCCCACACGTCAGCCCGCGTCCGCCGCCCCGTCCTCGTCGTCGTCCGGGCCCGCCAGTGCCGCGTCCAGCCGGGCGCGCGCACCTTCCAGCCAGTGCCGGCACACCTTCGCCAGCTCCTCGCCCCGCTCCCACAGCGCGAGGGAGTCCTCCAGCGAGGTCCCGCCGGCCTCCAGCCGGCGCACCACCTCGATCAGCTCGTCGCGCGCCTGCTCGTACCCGAGCGTGCCCGTCGCCGCAGCCGTCGTCGTCCCGTCGTCCGTCATGCGTTCCACCCTATGTGTCGGCTTGTCCGTCGGTCCCGGCCCCGGCCGGGCTCCGGGGGCCCGTCCGCCGCCCCCGGCCTGCTGCTCACTCGGCGACCCGCACCACGAACTCGCCCCCCGAGACCCGCGCCCGCAGCGCGTCCCCCGCGGCGCCCGCGCCGGCCGGGTCCCGGACCACATGCCCGTCCGCCCGCTGGAGCACCGCGTAACCCCGCTCCAGCGTCGCGGCGGGGGAGAGCGCGACCACCCGGGCCAGGGTGTGGGCCAGCTCCGAGTCCGCCCGGTCCAGGTGGTGGCCCAGCACCCGCCGGCCGCGCCCGATCAGCGCGTCGACCTCCGCCTCGCGCTCGTCCACCATCCGCTGCGGGTGCTCCATCGAGGGCCGCGCCAGGGCATGGGCGAGCCCCCGCTCCTCCCGGTCGAGCAGCCCCCGTACGGTCCGCAGCGCGCGGTCCCGGAGCTGCTGGACCCGGTCCAGCTCCTCGCCCACGTCCGGTACGACCTTCTTCGCCGCGTCCGTCGGCGTGGACGCCCGGACGTCCGCGACCAGGTCGAGCAGCGGGGAGTCCGGCTCGTGGCCGATGGCCGACACCACGGGGGTGCGGCACGCCGCCACCGTACGGATCAGCTCCTCGTCCGAGAACGGCAGCAGGTCCTCCACGCTGCCGCCGCCGCGCGCCACCACGATCACGTCCACGTCCGGCAGGCCGTCCAGCTCCTTGACGGCCCGGACGACCTGGTTCACCGCGTGCACCCCCTGGACGGCGGTGTTGCGCACCTCGAAGCGGACGGCGGGCCAGCGGCGGCGTGCGTTCTCCAGCACATCGCGCTCGGCCGCCGAGGCCCGCCCGCAGACCAGTCCGATCAGCTGGGGCAGGAAGGGCAGCGGCTTCTTCCGGTCGAGGGCGAACAGGCCCTCCGAGGCCAGCGACTTCTTCAGCTGCTCCAGCCGCACCAGCAGCTCGCCGATGCCGACCGGCCGTATCTCCGTGGCCCGCAGCGAGAGCTGGCCGCGCGGGGCGTACCACTCGGGCTTCGCCAGGACGACGACCCGCGCCCCCTCCGTCACCACGTCGGCGATCCGGTCGAAGACCTGCCGGTAGCAGGTCACGCCCACCGAGATGTCGTGCGAGGGATCGCGCAGGGTCAGGAACACCACGCCGGCCCCCGGCCGCCGGGACAGCTGGGTGATCTGGCCCTCGACCCAGACCGAGCCGAGCCGGTCGATCCAGCCGCCGATGAGCCGCGACACGTCACCGACGGGCAGCGGGGCTTCCGGGGAAGTGTTCAGAGCCATGCGAGCGAGCGTATCGGCCCCCACGGACAACCCGCCGCCCCCGCGACGGGGGAAGCCCTCCGGGCTCAGGACCCCGCCTCACCCACCCCCCGGTGCCCCCTCTGGACCGCCAGCACCACCAGGCCCACCGCCAGCCAGCACGCGCCCACCACCTGGGCGCTGCCCGTCGCCTCCACGATCACCGCGATCAGCACCCCGGCCCCCACGACCGGCATCACGACATGCCGCCACCAGCTCGGCGGACCCTCCATCCGCCGCACCACGAACCAGCCGACCACCGAGGCGTGCAGCAGGACGAACGCCGTCAGCGCGCCCACGTCCACCACCGACACCAGATGGTCCAGCCCGTCGTCGCGCCGGGCCGCCCACACCGCCGCCACCAGCGTCACGACGGCGGCGATCAGGATGGCGATCCTCGGCACGCCCGAGCGCGGGTCGACCCGCGACAGCAGTCCGGGCAGCCGGCGCTCCCGGGCCATGGCGAACAGCAGCCGTCCCGCGGCCGCCTGCCCGGCCAGCGCGGCGAACGCCGCTCCGATCGCCTTGCTGACCGCCACCAGGTCGTGCAGCCAGGTGCCGACCGCCGCGTCCACCGTGTCGTAGAACGCCGAACCCTGGGCCGCCGGATCGGCGGTCAGCTCCGACGAGGTCATCGGCTCCAGCAGCGCGGCCAGATAGGACTGCGCCACGAACAGCACCCCCGCGAGCACCAGGCAGAACAGCACGGCCCGCGCCACCTTCTCCGAGCCGCCCGTCACCTCCTCGGCGAAGGAGGCGATGGCGTCGAAGCCCAGATACGACAGCACCGCCACGGACACCGCCCCCAGCACCGCCGTCGTGGAGAACCCGGAGTCCCCGGTGAGCGGCGTCAGCCAGCCGCGCTGCGCCCCGTCGCGCACGAGCACCACCACCGCGGACACCAGGAACACCAGCAGCACCACGATCTCCATCGCGAGCACCGCGAAGCCGACCCGGGCCGCCGCCCGTACGCCCCAGAGGTTGAGCAGGGTCGTCAGGACCACCGCCAGCGCCGTCCACACCCACCGCGAGACCTCGGGCACCAGGGAGTTCATCGCGATGCCGGAGAAGAGATAGGCGACGGCCGGGATGAGCAGGTAGTCGAGCATCGCCATCCACCCGGCGATGAACCCGGGCCCCTCGCCCAGCCCCTTGCGGGCGTACGCGAAGACGGAACCGGCCAGCGGGGCGACCCGCACCATCTGGGCGTAACTGAAGGCGGTGAAGGCCATCACGACGGTCGCCGCGATGTACACCAGCGCGACCGCGCCGTCCGACTTCGCGTCCAGCGTGCCGAACACGCCGACGGGGGCCATCGGGGCGATGAACAGCAGCCCGTAGACCACCAGGTCCCGGAAGCCCAGGGTCCGCCGCAGCCCCGCCCGCCCGGCGGTGCTGCCGCTGGTGGAATCCGTACCGCTGCCGGCCATGGGCCCTCCGTTGGTCGTGTGAAGATCAGTCTCGCGACCGCCGGGGCCCCGCGCGCGTTCGGTACGGCCTTACGATGGGACGCATGACTGCTACGACACCCCGACGCGTCCTTCTCGCCGCTCCCCGTGGCTACTGCGCGGGCGTGGACCGTGCCGTGATCGCCGTGGAGAAGGCCCTGGAGCAGTACGGCTCCCCGGTCTACGTACGCCACGAGATCGTCCACAACAAGTACGTCGTACAGACCCTGGAGAAGAAGGGCGCGATCTTCGTCGAGGAGACGGCGGAGGTCCCCGAGGGCTCGATCGTGATGTTCTCCGCGCACGGCGTCGCACCGACCGTGCACGAGGAGGCGGCCGAGCGCAAGCTCGCCACGATCGACGCGACCTGCCCCCTGGTCACCAAGGTCCACAAGGAGGCCGTCCGCTTCGCGCAGGACGACTTCGACATCCTCCTGATCGGCCACGAGGGCCACGAGGAGGTCATCGGCACCTCCGGCGAGGCCCCCGAGCACATCACCCTGGTGGACGGCCCCGAGGACGTCGCCAACGTGGAGGTGCGCGACCCGTCCAAGGTCGTCTGGCTCTCGCAGACCACGCTCTCGGTCGACGAGACGATGGAGACGGTCGGCGCGCTCAAGGAGAAGTTCCCGCTCCTGATCTCGCCGCCCAGCGACGACATCTGCTACGCCACGCAGAACCGCCAGATCGCGGTGAAGCAGATGGGCGCCGATGCCGACCTGGTGATCGTCGTCGGCTCGAAGAACTCCTCGAACTCGGTCCGCCTGGTCGAGGTCGCGCTCGGCGCGGGCGCGGGCGACTCGCACCTGGTGGACTCCGCCGACGAGATCGAGGAGGCCTGGCTCGAAGGCGTCTCCACGGTCGGCGTCACCTCCGGCGCGTCCGTGCCCGAGGTCCTGGTCGACGGCGTGCTGGCCTGGCTGTCCGAGCGGGGCTTCGAGGACGTGGAGATCGTGAAGGCGGCCGAGGAGTCGATCGTCTTCTCGCTGCCCAAGGAGCTCCGCCGGGACCTGCGCGCGGAGGCGGCGGCCCTGACGGCCGAGTAGTACGCCCTCCGTATCGCCTCCGGGTTTCCGTTCCGGGAAGTGGGCGGGGCCCGGTGCCCGTACCGTGGATCACATGGAGATCTTCGGCGTGGACATCGGCGGATCCGGGATCAAGGGTGCTCCCGTGGACCTGGACCGCGGAGACCTGGCGCAGGAGCGCCACAAAGTACTCACCCCGCACCCGGCCACCCCCGAGGACGTGGCCGGGTGCGTGGCCGAGGTGGTCGGCCACTTCGACTGGCAGGGCCCGGTGGGCATCACCTTCCCCGGCGTCGTGACCGGCGGTCTCACCCGTACCGCGGCCAATGTCGACAAGGGCTGGGTGGACCTGGACGCCCGCACCCTGCTGGGCGACAAGCTGGGCCTGCCGGTCACGGTGCTGAACGACGCGGACGCGGCGGGCATCGCCGAGATGACGTTCGGCGCGGGCCGGGGCCGCAAGGGCACGGTCATCATGCTGACGTTCGGTACGGGGATCGGCAGCGCGCTCTTCGTCGACGGCAGGCTCGTGCCCAACACCGAGCTCGGCCATCTGGAGCTGCACGGCCACGACGCGGAGAAGCACGCCTCGACCAAGGCCAAGGAGGACGAGGACCTCAGCTGGCACCACTGGGCGCACCGGGTGCAGAAGTACCTGGCCCATGTGGAGATGCTGTTCTCGCCCGAGCTGTTCATCATCGGCGGCGGGGTCAGCCGCAAGGCCGACAAGTTCCTGCCGCTGATCGAGCACGTACGGGCCGAGATGGTCCCGGCCGAGCTGCAGAACAACGCGGGCATCGTGGGCGCGGCGATGGCGGCGGCGGGCCGCTGAGAGCGGGCCGGGCCGAGAGCGGGCCGGGCCCTGTCGGTCATTCCCGTCGTTGCCCGAAGCGAGGCAAGCGAGGCAAGCGAGGCGGACGGGAATTGCCGGGCAGGCCCTAGCGCTGGGAGGGGCGGCGCGGCGCGCGTGCGGCGGGACGGGCGGCCGGGGCGGGCTGCCCGGCGGGCCGGGCGGTCTGCGCGGCGAGCAGCATCCGCCGCTGCCGGGCCCGCATCAGCCGGACCTTCCGTACGGTCGCGATGAGACCGGCGACGAGCGTGCCGCCGTACAGCCAGCCGGCGTGGACGGCGAGGGCGGTGACGACGGCCATGGTCTGGCCGCCGAAGCCGCCCGTGCCGCCGGCGATCGGGATGATCCCGACGGCGAACGCGATCGGCACGCTGATCGGCGCGGTCACCAGGTCGGCCGGCCGCACCCAGAGCGCGGTCAGCGCGCTGACCGGCAGGAACAGCACTCCGAACACGGCGGACGAGCCGTCGAACAGCAGCCAGTCCGCACAGGCCAGCACGAACATGGTGGCGGCGGCGAACAGCCCGGCGCCGATGCCGGTCAGCCGGGGATTGGGCAGCCGCCGCAGGGCGAGCACGGCGGGAGCCACCGGGCGCCCCCGGCCGGCCGGGGTGCTCATCACCCGGTAGACGGTGGCGCCACCGGTGCCCTTGGCCCCCTTGGCTCCCTTGGTCCCCAGCGGGGACAGAGGGGTCTGCGGGGTCTGCCTGCGCTGCGGGGGACGTGTCCTGTGCTGCTCCACCGGGACAACGTAGGTCGCCGGGCGGGAGGAATCAGGTGCGGGACACGCGCTTTGGCCGACCTTGGGGATGAGTTCGATGCCACACGGCCCAACGGGAACCGGATCGGCACCCGTGACTGCCCGCCCCCGCCCGCCCGTAAACTGGAGAATCGGCCCACCCGGGTCCGCCGTCCATTCGAGTCCGCCCCACCCCCTAGGGAAGTCGCCACCGTGTCGCTCACGATCGGAATCGTCGGTCTGCCGAATGTCGGCAAGTCGACCCTGTTCAACGCCCTGACCAAGAACGACGTGCTGGCGGCCAACTACCCGTTCGCCACGATCGAGCCGAACGTGGGCGTCGTCGGCGTCCCCGACCCCCGCCTGAACACGCTCGCGAAGATCTTCGGCTCGCAGAAGCTGCTCCCGGCGACGGTCGACTTCGTCGACATCGCGGGCATCGTGCGCGGCGCGAGCGAGGGCGAGGGCCTGGGCAACAAGTTCCTCGCGAACATCCGCGAGTCGGACGCGATCTGCCAGGTCATCCGCGCCTTCAAGGACGAGAACGTCGTCCACGTCGACGGCAAGGTCTCGCCCAAGGACGACATCGAGACGATCAACACCGAGCTGATCCTCGCCGACCTCCAGTCCGTCGAGAAGGCCATCCCGCGCCTCACGAAGGAGTCCCGCCTCCAGAAGGAGAAGGTCGCGGTCCTGGCCGCGGTCGAGGAGGCCCAGAAGATCCTGGAAGCGGGCGACACCCTCTTCCACGCCGGCATCACGGCCTCCACGGAGAAGGGCCGCCTCCTCCACGAGCTGCACCTCCTGACGACCAAGCCCTTCCTGTACGTCTTCAACGTCGACGAGGACGAGCTGGTCGACGAGGACTTCAAGAACGAACAGCGCGCCCTGGTCGCCCCCGCCGAGGCCATCTTCCTGAACGCCAAGATCGAGTCCGAGCTGATCGAGCTCGACGACGACGAGGCCCTGGAACTCCTCCAGTCGATGGGCCAGGAAGAACCCGGCCTCGCCACCCTCGGCCGCGTCGGCTTCGACACCCTCGGCCTGCAGACCTACCTCACGGCAGGCCCGAAGGAAACCCGCGCCTGGACGATCAAGAAGGGCGCCACGGCCCCCGAGGCGGCCGGTGTGATCCACACCGACTTCCAGAAGGGCTTCATCAAGGCGGAGATCATCTCCTTCGACGACCTGGTCGAAACCGGCTCGGTGGCCGAGGCCCGCGCCAAGGGCAAGGCCCGTATGGAGGGCAAGGACTACGTCATGCAGGACGGGGATGTGGTGGAGTTCCGCTTCAGTCTATGAATTCCACGACGTTGCTGACGTGGTGGAATCCATAGCCAAAGTACGAGTAACGGACGGGGCGAGGATTACTTTGCCTTGGCTCCGTCGGCGGTCTGCTGACCGCCCTCGGTGTTGCCTCTCCCGAAAGCGCGCAGGTTCGGGAATTCTCGGATACGGTCTCGCTTTGCCCTGCGCGTCCAGGGCGGGTTGACGGGGGTCTGCGCGCAGGTCCGCCGCGCATGCAGCCGGACAGCCTCTGCCGTCATATGGCCCGGCCCGGGTGGTGGCGGACGCGCTTTTTCAAGTACTGCGAGGCCGATAAGGTTGGCGATCGCGTCGCGGTAACCGGAGAAAGTTGCCGATGTAGGGCAAACGGGCCAAGGGTGACGTCCACCCCCCGTTTGCCGCTCAGGACCCTTTCGTGCAGTCAGGCTCCTGAGGTAGGCACGCTCCAGGCTTCGCGGCCTCGGCTTTTCTCGCGGCCGAGCTCGACCAGCCACATCTGCGCTCGTAGCGTTCATTGACGAGATGCGGGACCTCTTCGGCGGTGTCGAGCCGATCTGCACCGTGCTGGCAGCGCATGGCATTAGCATCGCCCCTCCACCTGCTACGCCGCCAAGAAACGCCAATTGGTGCCCTCGCCGCGAACCGTGCGGGACGAGGAACTCAAGGAAGAATCACGGAGGTCTACCAGTCCAACTACCGGGTCTATGGCGCCAGGAAATTCCAAAGACAGTTCAACCGGCAAGAATATAAGGTGCCCCGCTGCGCGATCGAGCGTCTGATGCGCGAGAACGACATCGCTGGCGCGGTCCGCGGCTACCTGTAGTCGGGGTGTTGACGGAGTTGGCTGCGGTTGTACTCGACCTCGACGTAGCGAAAAACGTCGACCCGGGCGGCCTCGCAGGTCTCCCACATGGTCGTCCCGATCTCCGCTTTCAGGATGGCGAACCAGCTTTCCGCGGCGGCATTATCGTAACAAGAGCCAACTCGCCCCATCGACTGCCTCGGCGCAACTTGCTTACTTCGCTGCGGAATTCGTCCTTGCTGCCGCGATCCGTATGCATGACGCAACCCTGCTCCAGGCCGCCACGCCCGGCCGCCATACGCAAGGCGGCGACCGGCAGTGCGGTGGTGGTCGGCCATCGCCCAGCCGGCCACCTCCCGCGTTGCGAGATCGATACAGGCCGCCAGATACAACTTCCCTTCCAGCGTGCTGAGTTCAGTCATGTCGCCGACGAGTCGCATCCCGGGCCGGGGCGCGGTGAAGTCCCGGCCGATCAGGTCGGGCGCGAACACCGCCCGCTTCGCCTGCTGGGTCAGGACCCGCCGCCGACGACGGGTGATCCCGACGATCCGGTGCTTGCGCATCAGTCGCTCGATCTTCTTGGAGTTCACCACTTGCCCGGCCCGGCGCAGGGCGGCGTGGATCCGTGGGACCCCGCTCCGCAGTGGTCAAAGCCCCGGCGGGTCCCTCACCGCGGTCGACCTTCGCCTGCTTCACCCACCCGCGCAACCCTTCGGGGTTCACGCCCAGATCCCTCGCGACCTCAGTGACCGTCTTCTCCGACGACAACGCCAGCGCGACGGCATCACGCTTGAACTCCGCCGTGTACCGCTTGCTCTTCTTACTCACTACCTGTGACTGCTTTCTCCGGGACCTTCCGTCCCAATATCAAGCTGTCCAGGTCAAAGAGGGAGCTTCATATCTCCTTCTCCAGCAATGGGCGAGGCGTGCCGCGTAATGTTGTGGCACGCCTCGCCCGTCATTCGACGTGTTACCCGAGGGGGAAGGAGGTCGCGACCCAGCCGACTCCCACCAGGACTGCAAATACTCCGACCAATCGAAAAGTCCTGGCCGTGGCGCGCCCGGTATTCATGAAATCGGCGTAGAAGGAGTAGAGGCGGTTCGCGATCCTCCCGAAGTCCCCGATGAGGGAAACACCGAAGATGATCAGGAGGATTCCGACGATCAGGCTGAACATTCTCAGACCTTTCTCAATCTTACCGTGTGAACCATGTACCGCTCCATGTCTGGTTTACGCCGGCATACCCCTCGTACTCCAGACCCACGCCGATTCCCATCTCAAGTGTGCGTACCTGCTCCCCGTGTGAGTTGTACGTACCGATGGCGTGCTCGTGGTTGATCGTACCGCCGACGCCGCTGAAGACGGAGGCTCCGACGTCGCGACCGTACCCAGCGAATTGGCCGATGTCGTCCGCGTTGCTGCGGAGCATGGAGACGTCGCCGCTGAATCCGAACCCGGCGCCGCCGACGCCGCCTGAGCGCGTCCATCCGAAGTCCACGGATCCGTCCGGCTTTTTCGTCATCACGACGCAGGCGGAGTCCCGTCCGCGACGTCTTATTGATC
This sequence comes from Streptomyces sp. ITFR-16, assembly GCF_031844705.1. Lineage (NCBI taxonomy): Bacteria > Bacillati > Actinomycetota > Actinomycetes > Kitasatosporales > Streptomycetaceae > Streptomyces > Streptomyces sp. ITFR-16. Next base: position 2,872,497 of record NZ_CP134609.1, on the reverse strand, counting down.
AGAAACTCATTGGGTTCACTGAACCTCTTTCATCCTGTGCCGTGGGGATGAAATGGGCTGGTCAGATGCGGTGACGTGGCGAAGCCCCTCGTCGTTGGTGTGGTGATCTCACTCAACACGCCGACGGCCGGGGGGCTTCGTTGGTTCCGTATCCTTCCACGCTCGATGTCCCGTACGAGCTGGTCGAGCATGTCTCCTGGCTCATCTACACCCGAAGGTGTGAACTTCGCACACGCTGGCGGAAGTTGAGCTGCTTCAAGCAAGCGCTGCTGACACTGGCCCATCTACGGAAGAACGAGACGTTCGCACAAGTCGGTGCCGGGTTCGGGGTATCGGAGGCAACGGCCTGGCGCTACGTCGACGAGACACTCGAAGTCCTGGCCTCCTGGGCGCCGGGTCTGCACGAGGCTCTCGTCGGGCTCGGCGAAGGAGACTTCGTCATCGTCGACGGCACGCTCATCCCCACCGACCGTATCGCTGCGGACCAGCCGTACTACTCGCAGAAGCACAAGCAGCACGGCATGAATGTCCAGGTCGTCGCACGCCCGGACGGCACCCCACTGTGGTTCTCCCGCGCGACACCGGGCCGCACGCACGACCTGACCGCGGCCCGCGCGCACGGCATCGTCCAAGCCTGCCTCACCCGGCAGATCCTGGTCCTGGCCGACCGGGCCTACCAGGGTGCCGGCGCCACCTTCCGCACCCCCTACTACCACCACAACGAACAGCCCGAGCACTACCAGCAGTTCAACCGCGACCACGCCCGGCTGCGAGCTCCGGGAGAACGCGCCTTCGCACAGCTGAAGTCCTGGCGGCTGTTACAGCGAGCCCGATGTTCAACCCGGCGCATCGGCACCATCGTCCAAGCCATCCACACACTCATGACCTGCGACTATTCAGGATGAAAGAGGCTCACTGAGCGTTTTCAGCGTTGCCTCTCCAGGGTGAGGACGGCTTTGGTGATGACGGTCATGCGGTTGGGGCTGATGCGGGATCTGCGGAAGATTTGCCAGGACTTGAGCCGTGCCATGCCGCGTTCGACGGGTGCCCGGGCCTTGACCCCTGATCCTGGACACACGAGACACTGGATCCTGAGGATCTGAGAACGGACATCTCGTGGTCATGAAGAACTACCCGCCGGAGTTCAAGGCGGACGCGGTCGCGCTGTACGAGTCGCGGCCGGAAGCGACGATCAGGTCGGTCGCGGCCGATCTGGGGATCAACCCGGAGACCCTGCGGAACTGGGTGAGGGCAGCCGGGGTGAGCCGTCCCCGAGGACGACGGACGCAAGAACCGGCCCAGCCGCCGGTACCGCTGGAGGCGGAGAACGCCGCCTTGCGAAAGAAGGTCCGCGAGTTGGAGGAGGAACGGGAGATCCTGCGGAAGGCGGCGAAGTATTTCGCCGGGGAGACGCGCTGGTGAACCGCTTCCAGTGTGTCGCCGACCTCCAGCGCCGTCACGGCGTGAAGCGGCTCTGCAGGATCCTCGGCGTCAGCCGCTCGAGCTTCTACTACTGGCAACGGACAGCCGCTGACCGGGCCGCCCGGCAGGTGGCCGACGCCCGCCTGGCAGCCCGGATACGGGCGGTGCACCAGGAATCGGACGGCACCTACGGAGCCCCGAGGATCACCGCCGAGCTCCGCGAGGAGAACGGTGTCGCGGTCAACCACAAGCGCGTCGCCAGGATCATGCGGGCGTCCGGGATCCAAGGGATCCGGTTGCGGCGCCGGCACCGCACCACCGTCTCTGACCCGGCCGCGGCCAAGGCCCCGGACCTGATCGGCCGCGACTTCACCGCGGACAAGCCGAACACGAAGTACGTCGGTGACATCACCTACCTGCCCGTCGCCGGCGGGAAGTTCTGCTACCTGGCGACCGTCATCGACCTCGCATCGCGCCGTCTCGTCGGCTGGGCGATCGCCGACCACATGCGCGCGGATCTCGTCACCGACGCCCTGGCCGCGGCGATCCGCACCCGCGGCAGCCTTGCCGGATCGATCATGCACACCGACCACGGAGCCCAGTACACGAGCAGGAGTTTCGCCGAAGCCTGCAGGTCAGCAGGGGTGCGGCGAAGTATGAGCGCGGTCGGGTCCAGCGCGGACAACGCACTCGCCGAGTCCTTCAACGCGACCTTCAAACGCGAGACCCTGCAAGGACGAAAGAGCTGGCCGACCGAGCGCGAGGCCCGACTCGACGCCTTCCGATGGCTCCACCGCTACAACACCCGACGCCGACACTCCCGCCTCGGACAACGACCACCGATCACCTTCGAAAACGCCCTCCGCCACACACCAACTACGCTGGCACAAGCCGCATAACCCGTGTCCAGAATTCGGGGTCAAGGCCCCCCGGGCTGCGGACAGGGCCCGGTTCCGGGTTCGGTCGGTGGGGGCGAGTTCCCCGCCTGGCGGGCGGCGCTTGGCTGTGGTGACCCAGTCGCCGGCACCGATGTAGGCCATGTCGGCGAGGACCGGGACGCCCTGGCGTTCGCAGATCCGAAGGATCCTGTGGGCGCGGGCGGCGGTCAGATCGTGGGTCCGGCCCGGCAGCGCGGGCGAGATCCACAGGATCTCTCCGGCTGGGTCGGTGACGACCTGCACGTTCACCCCGTGCCGCTTGTGCTTCGCCGAGTAGTCGGCCTTGCCGTCGCCGACGCGGTCGCACTCGGCGAGCGTGCCGTCCAGGAGGACGAATTCCGGGTCGTGCGAGCGCAGCGTCTTGAGCAGGCCCGGTGCCTGGTCGGCGAGCAGGCCGGTGACGGAGGTGACGTAGGCATGGGCGGTGCCGACGGATATCCCAAAGCCGGCGGCGATGCGGGCGAGAGTGTCGTGGCGGCGCAGGTACACGAGTGCGACCAGCGCACGACGGTGCGGCGAGTTTGCACCGGCGGTCACCCTCACGGATGACGATGAGCATCGCGACCCACTCGACCAGGGCGTGAGGCAGGTCGAGTGCGGCAGGATACGGAACCAACAGGGCTCCTGTGCAGCTGAGTTGAGACGTCGAACACCTCCCTCAACGGCGCGGGAGCCCTGTCCGTTGCGCACCCCGACCTTCACACCGCTCCGTCACCCGATCAGTGGCCACGCTGAAAACGCTCACTCGTCGAGGGTGTAGCGGACGTGCGGGGCTTTGAAGTAGCCGGTGATGATGTGGGGTTGGCGTTGTCTGCGGTGGAAGAACCTGCGGGTCTCGGCGGCGAGTTCGGTCCGGTTCCTGGCCCGGTGGGTGTGGGGCAGGTTGCGTTTGAGGTCGGCGTTGACGAGCTCGTCCGGGTTGAGTTCGGGTGAGTACGAGGGCAGGAAGTGCAGTTCGATCTCGTCCTGGTGGTCGGCGAGCCAGGCCCGGACGGTCTTCGAGCGGTGGGCCGAGTGCCGGTCGACGATCAGGTGGACCTTCCGGTCGAAGTGACCGACGATGCGGGCGAGGAAACGGCACATGACCGTCGCGTCGAACGACTCGGTGAAGACCATGAAGTGCATTCGGCCCTTGGTGCTGATCGCGGACATCGCGTTCACGGAGAACCGGTTCCCGGTGCGGCGGACCACCGGTGTCTTCCCCTTCATACCCCAGGTGCGGCCGGTGACCTGGTCCGAGCGGATCTCGACCTGGTCGGCGAACAGGATCTCGCCGTTATCGGCCTTCGCCCGGGCCCGGATCGCCGGCCAGGTCTCCTCGTGCCACGTCCGGACCGCTTCCGGATCCTGCTCTACGGCCCGCTTGTCGGGCCGCTGGAAAGTCAGTCCCCAGCGCTTGAGGTACTTGCCGACCCCGGGCTCCGTGGAGCGGACTCCGTACAGCTTGAAGATCAGCCGGCCTATCTGCGCCCGCGTCCACAGCTGGCCCGAAAGCCCCAGGCCGGACGGCGTGTGATCGAGGACGGCCTGCCGCACGGCGGCCTGCTCGGCCTCGGACAGAACCTGATGCTCCCCCGCGCGCCGGCCCCGCGGCCGGGACAGCAGCGCGTCCCGCCCGCCGGCCTGCCACCTCGCCCACCAGTTGTCCACGGCCCTGACCGACACCCTGAACAGAGCGGCAACCTCCACCCGGTCCCGGCCCTCCACCAACGCCGACACCGCCAGCAACCGCACAGCCTCCTGCGCGTCCGGCGACCAAGTCCGCGCGTCCCCCACCAGATCACTCACACGCCATCAACGAGCCTGAACCCAAAGCGTTTCGGATCAATAGAGGCGGGTGGCAGGATCGATCGCTCTCACCACGTGACCGCCCGAATGCCCTTCTCTACAGTTCCAGACAGAAATGCCACGGAAATAGCCCACATGCAAACCTGTTCGGTGATTCTCGCACACAGGCCAGACGATTCTGTAATGACTCATAACAAATTCCTGAACCCCTTCTGCCATAGTGCCCAAGATTTCTTCCCAATCTGGCGTCGAGACTTCTACGGATTTGATCCTCACGACGCCGACCGGCCCGATGTCCGGGTCGCGCACATAGTCGATGTAGCAGTAGTCCTCCCCAGTTGCCTGCTTCCCGGTCTCCTCTTCTACTGATTTTTCGATGACCTGGAAAGCCGCCCTGGCCATCGAGAAGGTTCGCGAGGTCCAAAGTTCACAAAAGACCTCCCCCGAGATCTCGCCGACTTCTCCGTATAGCTCGGACATCCATTCCAGAACTCCTTCCGGAAAATCGTCTCCCTGTCGCCATGCTGCTTGGAGCATCCTGTCTCGCCAGTCTGCAAAATTTGCCATACCCCGCCACCTTTCAAAGGGAGCGACCCGATCGCATCGAGTCTTAGAAAACACTGCGCCGCTGGGCGAAGAAGCGATTTTCGCAACCTTCCCCCAGCGGCGTACTCACGAGACTTCTCGGATCACTCCGCGAAGTCTCAGGTAAAGAGACCGTACACGTTCAGCGTTGGGTTCTTCACACATACTCTCTGCACGGTGAATTTTCCGCTGAATTCGACGTTGTCCGTCCAGTCGAACCAGAAGGTCATCCCCATGGCCCTGTACTTCCCGCGATCCGACTCCGGTCTGCCTCTCCCGTTTGGGACGCCCCAGGAGCCATGGAAGGTGTATGTGCCCGACTCCAGGTGGCCGTAGCTCTGATTTTTTGCGGCGTTGTACAGCGGAAGGACGATGCTGTACACGAACTTCAGCGATCCGTGCTTCTTCCAGATCGCCTTCAGTTTCACGTACCACGTCAGACTGCACTTCGACTTCGATGAGTTGCAGTTCCGACTGATTCCGATGGTGTAATTCTTTGTCGACTTCGTCTGGTTGCGGTATTTCAGCTCGCCACTGGTGTCCGACTGACCGATCGGGTCGGCGGGGTAGACGTAGGTGCTGGTGTTGCCCCCGTACACCGGATCGGTCTGGAGAAAGCGGCCGGTGGCGGGATCGTACATTCGGACACCCATGAGGGTGTAACCGGCGAGGCCGTCCGTGGCGCGCTGGTAGGCGCCCAGCGATCCGTACTTCGCTGCGGCAGCGGTGGGATCGAGCGGATTGCCGTACTCGTCATAGCGCTGGACGGTGGCGGTGGCGGTGTCCAAGTCCATCTGGACGGAGATGTCGCCGTGCAGGTTGGCCAGTTGGAGGACCACATCGCCGGTGGCACTGGTGGTGACGGCGAGGCCGCCGGTGAGATCCGAGACGTGGCGGCTGACCGCGGAAGTCGAGCCGGCGGTCGTGACCGTCCAGGAGGGAGTGTCGCAGCCACAGCTGTAGTGGTTCACCGTGGTGCTATTGGTTGACCACGTCGTGCCGCTGTCGCTAGTAGTCGCGGCGGTCGACGAGGCTAGGCGACCGGCGGCGTCCAGCCCCCAGGTGGTGCGGGTGTCTCCCGCGGTCTCGCTGGCGACCAGGTCATTGGCGTAGTAGGCCAGAGTGTTGCCATTCAGTTTGGTGGTGCGACCGAAGGCGTCGTACGTGTGGCCCTCAGCGGTGAGGCGGTTCGCTGTGTCGTACTGGTACGCCTTGGTAGAGGTGGTGGCGGTACCGTCCGCCCTGGCAAGGGTGGTGGTCAGCGAGGTGCGGTTGTCATCGGCGTCGAAGGCGTAGGCGCGCGAGGTTGTCGTGGTGCCGTCGTCGTCGTTGGCCAGGGCCAGACGCCCGGGGGCGTCGTACTCGTAGGCGGTGGACAGGGTCCCGCCATCGGTCTGGGTGTGGCCGGCCTGCTTGCCGTGGATGGTGTACGTCGCGGAGTCGGAGAGCACGGTGGTGCCTTCGGAGTCCGTGTAAGTCACAGAAGTCTGGCTGCCGGCTGTGTCGAACGTCCTGGCCAGGTTGTAACCACCGGGAAGGGACTCACCCGTGAGTGCGCCGTCGGCATCGTAGGAGACGGCCTTGGACGTCCCCGCGACCGAGTCGGTGACGGACAGCGCCTGGCCGGTTGTGTCGTCGTAGGTGTAGGACGTGGTGGAGGGCACCGAGTCGGATGCCGTCACCGGGCGGTCGAGAATGTCATAGGCGTAGGAGGTGGTGTTACCCACTCCGTCGCTGTAGGAGACCGTCCGGCCCAAGGCGTCGTACTCCGTGGTGGAGGTCTGCCCATTGGCGGTGGTGCTGGCGACTTGTCCAGTGGACTCGTCGTAAGTGATCGCGGTGGCCGGGGTACTTGTTCCAGCACCGCCGGTAACGGTCGTCTTGAGCGGACGCCCTGTCGGGTCGGCCGTGGTGGTAGTTGTGCGGGTCACCCCGTTGGCGGTCTCGGCCTCGGTGACGACCTGGCCCCACCGACCGTAGGTGTAGACGGTGGTGATGGCCTGATCCGGGCTGGTCCCCCCGCCGGTGATGGTGGCGGCCGGAGTCGTCTTGCAGAGCAGGCCGTCCCACTCGACCGAGGCGCAGGTTCCAGTGGTGTCCGCGTCGTAGTAGGTGTACTTCAGCGTGCCCGCATCCGAGCCGGTCGATCCGGGAGTGCGGGTGGTCGCCACCCGACCCGCGTCGTCGTAGACGGTGACCATGGTGGAGGACTCACCACCGCCGGTGGTGGCCAACACCGCGCCCGTGGACCAGTCGTAGGTCGTGGTCGTGGTCTCGGCATCGGCATCGGTGGCGTAGCCGGCGATGACCGCACCCGTGGTGGAGGAGGTGACCTGGTCGGAGACCGCCGCGTCGGCGGGGGCACCCTGATCGTAGGTGTAGGAGGTGTGAGCGCGCGCCTGGACGACCGTGCCGGCGGCCAAGGTGGACTCACTGGTGGAGCCGGTAAGCTTCTCGGCCAAGGTGATCTGGTTCAGTGGACCGTACTCGTCCGTCAGGCGGGTGCCGTCGGCGGAGTACTCCACCACGGTTCCCAGCTGCTGTGCTCGTTCAGCGGTGGACAGATCGGTCAGGCCGAGGGCAGCCAGTTCTGCCTCCGCGTCGGTGGAGGTGCCCAGGGCGAGCGCCCGGTTGGCGGCGGTCAAGCTGACAACCTCATTGCCGAGCAGGTCGTACCCGCTGGTGGTGATCGCACCACCAGGACTCACGTTATTGCTCTCCGCTCCGTTAGCGTTGAGGTAGCTGATCGTGGCCCGGCCGTAGTCCCCGGCCTTCAGGGCGCTTCCTGTGTTGGAGGCCGGAACACTGGTGGCGGGGAAGATCGCGGTGGCATCGGTCGGGGCCTCGTCCTGGGCCCACGTCGCGACGGTGTCCGCGTCCATCGGATACGGAGCCGAAGCACCGGAAAGTGGCACGTCGTAGACCACGGTGGTGGTCGCTGGGCCGGATACGGTGGACTTCGTGCCCTTAGCCAAAGCCGGGCGGGAGACCGACATGAGCATGCCCGCGCCGGCGGTCAGCGCGGATCCCGCCTTGCCGTAGGTGAAGGTCCAGGGCAGCTCACCGGGGCTGGTGAGAGCGATGACCCTGCCGTCGGCGTCGTAGCCGTAGTCCGTTTTCAGCGCAGGGCTGGTGCGGGGGTCCCATACCTGGCGGAGAATGCCGGACGCCGCATACGCGTAGGAGGCGACGGTCTCAGCAGTGGAGGTAGCGGCGCCGGGAGTGGTGGCCCACAGCTTGATCGCCTTGACCTGGCCCGTGTAGTCACCGAGTGTCGAGCCGGTGGCGGTGGTTGTGGAAGCGTAGACGTACTCCAGGATCCGGCAACCCTTGGTAGCGGGATCCGCTTGGCAGGTGGACGCCTTGACCGCACCGGTTGGGGAGATCACGTACCGGGGACGGGCGAGGGTCTTGCCGCCGGCGGTCACGGTCTCGGAGACGGTGGTGACTGTGGTGTCGTCGACCGCTGTGGCAGAGGAGGACAGCGTCCAGGTCAGCGCCGCGCTCGCCGCTCGGGTGAACACCGTGGTGTTGGCCTCGGTGTCGGTGAGCGTGAACTTCGAGCCGCTGAGCGTGCCGGTGAGCGTCTTGCCCTCGGCCCCGGTCTGCGGAGCCCAGCTGCCGTCCGATTTGATGGTGAAGGCAACAGCACTTCCGTCGGCGCTGAGCAGTTCCACCGAGGTATCGGAGGTCTTACGTATCTGGGTGAAATCGCTTGCTTCGCTGGTGACGGACGAAGTCCAGCCAGGGCCGAAGATGTCTGCCTGCCCCTCGGTGTCCGTGTTGTTGGCGCGGGAAGAGTACGTGCGGCCTACGCTCGCGTCGAAGGCCGAGGCGTCGGCGCCCGTCAGCGTGAAGTCGCCTGTGAGCTCGTTGACCTCTCCAGGCCCGACAGTCGTGGTGAGCGCGGTGCCCGCGTCACGGTCCAGCGTGGCTTCGACCGTCTGGGTGTAACCGGTAGTGGTGCCGTCCGTGAATGCGGCGCGCAATCCGATCACGCCGTCCTCGGCCAGTGTGGAGACCGTGTTCCATACGAGCTTGGGGGCTTCTCCATTGGTGACCTTGACCGGCCAGCCGGTGACCGTGTCGCCGGATACGGTGACGTCGGCGACCGGCACGGTGTGCCAACCATCGGACTCACCGCGGCGGTACTGCCAGGTCACCCCGGTGTAGGAGGCTTTGCCCTTGGCGGACAGGGGAAGGCGGCGAGCGGTGGCGTCCCCGTCGGACGGAGCTGTGACAGCTGATCCGTCGGCACCGACTCCGAAGCTGTAGGCGGTGGGGTCTCCTGGCGAGACGTTGCCGCCGGAGTCGACGGTCTTGGCGTAGAGCGTGTGCCAGCCGTTGTCAGGGGTGATGCTCACGGTCAGGGCGTCACCACCGGAACCATTGGTGGTGTCCAGCTTCTTGGTGGGCACCGCCTTGTTGTCCAGGCCCCAGAAGTATCCGGCTCCGTCCGTCGATTCCGTGTTCAGCGTGCAGTTCACCGCTGCATCGGACTTGGCCGACCAGCTGTTCACGGCGTACTTCTCACAGCTGATGGCGGGTGCGACAGGCTTGCCGGTGTTCAGCTGGAACGTGGTGTACCCCGACCAGGATCCGTAGTCCGTACCGTCATGCGCCCGCGCACGGACCCGCAGGGCGGCACCGGCGGGAAAGTCCTTGTCCCCGGGTACCGTCAGAGTCGCGGTTGAACCGGAGGTCACGGCCGCCGAGGATCCGGTGTACGTGTACGTGGTGTTCGCTGCTGCCGGGTCGGGCGTGACCTCGAACTCGGCCTTGGTCTTGGACCCGTCTGGGTCCGTGACCTTCGCAATTAGCGTGGGATTCAAGGACGTGACGTACCGCTTGCCGTTGTAGGCATTAACCTGCGCCGGTGCGATCGCGTTCGAGGCCGGTACGGCCGGGTAGGAGTTGTACGTGACGGTGAGATGAGGTTCGCTGGAACCGTCGCCCGAGACGTAGTTCGCCGAGCGGAACCGCCGCCAGGTGGTGGAATCCGTCTCACTGGTGCCCGCGACGCGAAGGCCGTAGTTGGCCGCACCGCCCGCCCAGGACTGCACGATGGCGTCGACGTCGAAGTTGACCGTGCCGGCGGGGCAGGACGAGTTCCATCCAAGAGCGGCCTTGTTCGTCACCGCCCCGGTTGCCGTGGTGGCCGGCTGCGCCGCCCAGGTGATTGCGGAGGACGACCAGTCAGCGGTGACCTGGCGCACCTGCGTGCCGGCCCCCGTGGTGGCGCAGGTGGAGGAGTAGTCCGAGTACAGGGCAAGGTTGGTGTCGGTGATGTGCTTGCCCTTGAACGCAGTCACATCGAACTTGAGGTACGAGCGGGCTTTGGTCGTGCCCGCGTCGTAGGTGCCCGACTTCAGCTCCGTGGAGGAGACCTGCGAGTCGTTGTAGTTGGTTGCCACCCAGGTGTCTGTGGACGCCGCGAGGGTTGAGGTGGGATCCACAGTGACGGGGTACGTCAGATCCTTCTCGAAGTACTCGGGGTCCGGGGACAGCACCAGGGTCTGCGAGCCGTCCTCGGCCGTCTCGACGGTGGTCTTCACCTCGGCGAGGTGCTTCGACTCGCCCGAGCGCTCGTCCTTGGAGGAGTCCCACATCATGGGAGCCGGAGCCTCGGCCGCGAGCTTCCCGTCGCTGTCCTTCAGGAGCAGCCGGCCCGAACTGGCCTTCGACAGTTTCAGGCCCTTGGCCTCGATCGGAATCCTGTAACTCAGCGGCTCCACGGGCGCCTTGCTCAGCAGGACGTTCTGGGCGAAGCCCTGCGACAGAGCGGTGACGGTCAGTATCTGTCCGTCGCCTATGTCGTACCGGGCGGTGTCGTCCTTCACTGTCGGAGTCGGGAGCTTCTCGTCCCAGCCCATCGCGAACGACTTCTCGCCGTCGGAAACCGACGCCAGCTGGGTGTCACCACCGTCGGAGACCAAGATGTCGGCAGCCGCCACATCCGGTTCCAGCGCGGCGCCGGTGTCCGAGAGCGACGTGTCGATGTCCTGCCACTGGCCGGAGTCGTTCTTCTGCCGGACCGGCCCCGCATAGCCGGTGGTCTGCAACTCACCACTGGGCAATGCGTACGTGGTGGCCGTCTCTGTGCGCTCCGAGATCGCCTCGATCTTTCGCCCCTGGGCGCGCGCCATCAGCAAGGCGGCAGCTACAGAGTCCGCCGACGTCGCGGCCGCCTTGCCATCCTTCGAGCCGGTGGACACCAACTGCTCAACACTGGGTGCAGCAAGGGCGGTTGCCGCTCCGAGTGAGACGAGGGCGGACTCAGCCGCGAGGACAGCAGCAACCCCGAGGGCTATGCGTCTCAGCATCGCCGGTGGCGATGCTGCCCCTCCCAGGCGGACTGTGCCGCCCCTGAACTTCTTCATCACGTTCCTTACGCAGATGTGGAGTGATCGTGATGTTGGCACGTGCACTGAGTGAAGAAGTCGCAGGAGGGTAGGAGCCCCTGTCTGACAAGGTGCTTCACGAGCGGCGGCATATCGATTTTCTACAGATTTGGCATCTTGCATATCGTTACCAATAGGGATGTAGCGGTCCCCATGACTTGTGAAGACTTCCCTGAGCAGGCGTCGCCAAGATGTGATCATCGAGAGTCCCCCGCAGTTGGAAAGCCGCACCGGAAATGCACCGATCCCGGGCGGGCGTGGTGGCAGTGGGGGAAGTCGGAGCAGACGGCCGCCGATTGCCCTTGGCGACGCCATCTTGGGCCCTCCAGGGCCGGGTGAAGGGTGCGTCGATCTCTCCCTTTGGCCCGTGCGCGAGTGGGACTGCACGTTCACCGTAAGGGGTGGTTTGGTCAATTTATCCTTGCTTGTCTGGAGGAGAGGGAGCACGGTTTCGGTGCTGGGTGAATCAGGGAGGACTGCGCTCGGCGGACGGTGGCTGGAGTGGTGAGGTCCCTAAGCGGAGCACGCGCCGGGCAGGACGGGTCGCTGACGCGGATCGCCGTGGGCTGGTGCGCCGCAGGGAAAGCGATCCAGCGACCTGCCTTGCTCTTGGCATGAGCAGAGGAGGCGTGGGTGGCCAGCGTTTTCCAGAAGTGCAAGCGGGATGTCCGGGACCCGAGCTATCCCTGCGAACGCCCGAGGTGCGGCCACAGGTGGACGGTGCGATATCGGGAGCCGGGCGGCAGGCGGGGCCGGCAACGGGAGAAGTCGTTCTCTCGGAGGGTGGGGCCGGACGGTGCGGACGCCTTCGTCGTCCACGTCGAGAACGACAAGAAGTCGGGCACCTTCCTGGACCCCGCTCGGGGAGCCGTGCGCCTGCAGGTTTGGGCACAGGAGTGGGTCGAGAGGCGAGCCATCGGTGACACGACTCGCCGCAACTACGAGGGCTTCATTCGCAACCACCTCGTGCCGCGCCTGGGACATAGGACTCTGGCCAGTCTGGCGCGACGCGACTTCGAACAGTTCGCCAAGAGCCTGCACGGATCGGGTGCGGGCCTGGCGGCTTCCACGGTCAACGATCGTATGCTCGTGGTGGCCGCCATGTTGGAGGCAGCCGTAGTCGACAAGCAGATCCCGGACAACCCCGCACGGGGGGTTCGGATATCCCGAGCGAGGCCGGCAGCAGCGGATGAAGACAAAATCCCGACGCCGACGGAGGTCGACCTCATTGCGGCGCATATATCGCCGCCATACCGGCTCGCTGTCTATTTACAGGCGGGCACTGGCCAGCGTCCAAGCGAGGCCCTCGCCTTCTCCACCGAAGGTCGACGGTCCGGATTCGTCAGGATCCGTTGGCAGGTCAGCGCCATGGCCCACCGTGCGGACTGCCGCATGATCTTCGTACCGCTCAAAAATCGGACGGAAGGCGAATATCGCGACGTTCCGACCGCCCGATTTGTTGATCAGGAAATGGACGCTCACCTGTCGACGTGGAAGCCGGTGCCCGTGGTCTTCATCGGGCAGAGGGGCAAGCGGCGCAGGCTTGAAGCCTTCTTCTCCCCGCGTTCCCACGGCAAGAGCACGATGCCCACCGCGACCACCTACGGCTACCACTTCAAAAAGGCGTGCCAGTCGGCGGGCCTGGTCGGCGCGGACGGCGAGGCGGCATACACCCCTGGCAGCCTGCGGCACTTCTTCGCCTCGACCGCCTTGGCCCACGGTGTCCCGATCCACGAGGTGTCACGCTGGCTGGGCCACCGGTCGGTCAAGACCACGATCGACATCTACGGGCATCTGCTGCCGAGCGCCTGGGGCCGCTGTCGTACGGTCCTGCAGAACGCGATGCGGCCGGCACCCCTCATTGAGGCGGGCCCGGCTGAGGCGCTGACCGGATCCGGCGTCAGCACCCAGGTGACGGGCCGAGGGGCGGCCGGTGAGGCGACTGAGCTGCACGGTGCTGGGATAGAACTCCCGTGCTGGGATGGTGCTGGGATGGGCACCCCAGAAACCACGTTTCCGCAGGTGGGAGCTCTGCACCAAACATTCCGCTTCAATGTGTGAGCGTCGTACTACTGCAAGCTAGGCACTTCGTCAAGTTTGCAGGTGGCAAGGGGGTGACTTCCCGGGCAGTCGCCCCCCGTCGTCTCCCGTGCTGGGATTCCTGATCTTTCGTCAGGTATCTGCCCTGTACGGGAGCGGTGAAAGTGGTACGTTATTCGGTACCGCAATCGGGAAGGGGCAGGTCATGTCCATAACTGCGAGTGAAGCCCGCAAGGCGCTCTTTCCGCTGATCAAGAAGGTCAACGACAATCACGAGGCCATCGAGATCGTCTCCAAGCACGGCAACGCGGTGCTCGTCTCGGCCGAGGACTATGCGGCGCTACGTGAAGGCTCGTACCTCCTGCGCTCTCCGGCGAACGCTCGCCGCTTGCTCAAGGCGTACGAGAATGCCTTGGCCAACATCAACGTGTCCGAGCGGGATCTGATCGCCCCCGACTCGCCGGATGCGCCACGTGAGGGTGCCGCGTGAGGCTCGTCTTCGAGGATCAGGGCTGGGAGGACTACACGTCCTGGCTCAAGAACGACCGGAAGATGCTCGCCCGGATCAACAAGCTCATCGAGGACGTCAAGCGTGACCCCTTCACGGGGATCGGCAAACCCGAGCCGCTGAAGTACCACCTGCCCGGGGCGTGGTCGCGGCGGATCGACGATGAGCACCGCCTCGTCTACCTGGTCACGGACAAGGAAATCGTCATTCTCGCGGCTCGTTATCACTACTGACGTCCGGGACGTTTTCTTGTGGGACGTGGCCCGTGCGGTGCGGGCTGGCGACGGAAGGCGCTGCTAGGGTCACATTCAGGGAGTTGTGTCGCCCATGGCTTGCTGCGGTCGGGCGTGGAATCTTGAGTGTGCTGGGGCACCCGGCGGAGAGTCAATCCGCCGGGTGCCGCCGGTCAGCCGGAACCAAACTTGGCCTCGACCTGCGTGACCAGGTCGCGGCACTTTGTGGTGTTCTTGAAGAGCGGCGCGAGATAGTTGTTCGAGTAGGTGCTCTCGATGGCCTCGGTCAGGTGCTCGAGAGCGATGCCGGTCACCTTGTTTACCCGCTTGGTCTCCTTGGCCCAGTCGTAGTTCGCATCGTCGACCTTGTCCAGTCTGAGTTGGTTGAAGACCAGCTGCAGCACGAGCCGGTTCCCGTGCGCGGCCACCGCGAACTCCCTGTCGACGAGATTCTTCCGGCGATCGGTCAAGTCTGCCTCGACCGCACGCATCACTTGAACGCAACGCCACACTCGATGCGCGCTGGTCCCGTTGTTGAACAGGTTTGTGTACGGGTGCTCGTTCGGTGTTTTCGGACAGCCGGCCAACCGCGCTCTTCGCTAGGACTGTGTAGTACGGATTGTTGTGGGCACAGGCAAGGGCGACGATTGCGTCTTCGACTGTGCACCCGTCACTCTCTGCGGGCACGTTTTCTCCGCGCTTGACGGAGTACTGCTTGTGCAGCGACAGAAGCATGTCCCGACGAATGCGTTCCTACTGTTGATCAAGTGCGACGAAGTCGCGATTCTCGACACTGTTCTGTGTGTTCGTCGCCCGGGTCACATCCGTGGCGAAATCGGGTGGACATCCCTCGAGCGAGATGAATCGAACCCATACGCGGGCCTCTTCGAGAGACTTCTCCTCCTTCTTTGCGGCCCGGTGGATGCTCGCCACGGTCTGTGCCCCATTTACCACGCTCACGCCCTCGATCGTGAAGTCCCCGTACGTGTGGGTAGAGCCACCGCGAGGTGCCTTCTTGATGGACTCGCAGAGTGCGGTGATTCCGTTGTTGAAATACCAAAAGTTCTCGCCCTGGGTGAGGAGCGTGTGGGTCAAGCCCTCGTTTACCTCGGTATTGCCGAGCGACTTGCGCAGATTCTGCGAGAAGAGTCGATCGCCGTGCTGTTCGAACCATGAGGCGATTTCTGTCGCCTGAACAAGTCCGTAGTACGCCTGATAAGGAAGATTGACTTTGCCCCACTGCTCGGTGGGTACGGTCAACTCGATCCGTGGCCCTGCTGTTCCTTCGACCACCATGGAGTGGAATTCTCGTAGGCCAAGTACTTCCAGGGTGACCACTGGATCGTTTTCGTTGGCTTCCGCCAGGAAGTCGGCGAACACATACTGGGCCTCCGCTGGCAGGGCGCTTCGGCCCGTAGTGGCGACAACCACGATGAAGGTGACCGCGGCATCACTCAAAGCTGCAGTGATTTCTGTGCGACGCGCTTGGAGCGTGGGGGAGAAGCGGTCGAACTTCATGTTGAACAGGTCGCTGCAGCCGTTCCGGATCTTGAGGGCGTCGGCCTGGGAGAGCCCAGAGTTTCCTGAACTGTCTAGTTTTGACTGGACGATGACGATCCGGCGGTTTTCCTCATCGATGCCCAGAGCATCGATCCCGTTGTCGTGGAACCCGTCGGTCACGGCGGCGGCCTCGTTGAGGGTGCAGCCCGTGAAGCGCTGTACGGCGCGAGCTGCCAATGCCCTGCTGAGGAAGATCGTGTCGGATTGGGCGCGCTGGCTGCCCGTCAGATCACTCAAGTGAATCAGGCCGGTGAAGTCCTGGCTGAGTGAATCCTTGACGTGGTGAACATGCAGCGTGTGCATGGAGGTCCCGCCCCTCGTCGTCCCGTGAACCAAGAGATTCTGCGTAACGCTTGGGAATGGTCCTGCCTTGGCCTTTTCGGTGAGGGTGGCGCAGCTGCCAGGATCTGGCTGCGATCGCGATCGAACCCAGGTGTGGGCTGCGTCAGCGGTGGCGGCGCCGAGGGAGAAGACCCGCGCTTGTCGCCACGGCGGGTGGCGACGGCCGCAGCTGCATCAGCTTGCTGATCGCCCGCTCGACGGTGTTGCGCTTCTCGTATCGCGTGGAGCCGAAGCCCGGGGGCGGCCGCCCGGCGAGGCCCGGCGCCGGCGTCCGGCCTGCTGGTCCTTCCTGTCGGGCGGCAGGCGGTGCGGGTGGCGCCTTCGACCAAGTCGGCGAGATCGGCACGGATCTGCAGGCGGTCCACCCGCTCGATCAGCAAGCGCACATCATCATTGGCAGCCATGCCGCAACGGTAGGTCCGGATCGGTCAAACGCCGGTTGAAGTCTTCGTGTGCCGACGCGCACGCCCATCGGCTCAGCGTTCAGCCCTTGCCGCAGGCGTGCAGCTGGAAGGTCTCGGTCAGCACCTCGCGGCCGTGTTCGCTCACCGAGACGACGCGGCCGGCCTCCCTCGTGCGCAACCAGCCTCGGCGGAAGAGCTCCGACGCGATGGTGGCTCCGAGACTCCCGCCGAGGTGGTGGCCCTGCTCGCTCCGGTCGACGCAGGCCCGGGTGAGCGGGCGTCGGCGCCGGGACAGCTCGACGACATCGATCTCCAGGCGGCCGAACGCCCGCACCCCGCGAGGTGTGACGTGCGGGACGGCCCCACGGCATTCGAGGAATCGGCCGTCGAGCAGTCCTCTTGTCAACGCCACGCCGGTTCTGCCGCCGATGTGGTCGTGACACATCCGGCCGCGGCGCAGTGCGGCGTTCTCGGCCACATCGCGGAAGGAGCGTGCGGGAGCAGTGGGCGCCACGAGCAGCAGAGCTTCGATGGCGTCGGCGACGGCCTGACTGCTGAGTCGGTACAGGCGTTGCCGTCCGTGCGGCTGGACCGCCAACAGACCGCCGGCCGTCAGCTTGCGCAGGTGCGCACGTGCCAGTGGGGCCGAGACCTTCGCCCGCTCGGCCAGGGACGAGGCCGCTGTCGGGCCGCCGTCCAGCAGGGTCGGCAAGATTTTCGCGCGTGTGCGATCGCCGATCAGTGCGGCGACAGCCGCCAAGTCCGGTGAGCCGGTCACATCGTGAAGGTACCGATCCGATGCCCGCTTCCGCGCCGCTCACGGCAACGAGGCCGGGCCCCGCCGTCGCCGCGCAGGGGCCCCGCCTCCCCGGCGGGCTGGAATCCCTCCGGTCAGCGCTTTATCCCTACGCCCGCGAGCAGGCTGATCTGGGCATCCGGAATATCCGGCTTGCCCGCGACGGGTTCGGGGGTCCGCCAGCGGTGGCAGACACAGACGCCTGGGGCAAGCAGGTCGAGGCCGTCGAAGAAGCGGCTGACCTCGCTGTGTGAGCGGACCTGCGCCGGAGTGCCGGCGCTTTTGTAGACCTCCACGACCTTTTTCCAGGTCTCCGGGTCGTAGTCGGGTGTGCAGTGGTTTATGGCGAGGGCGCTGCCGGCCGGGAGAGGGTCCAGCAGTCGGCGGACAATGGCGTACGGCTCCTGCGCGTCGACGACGAAGTGCAGAATCGCGTTGAGGCTGAGAGCGATGGGCTGGGTGAAGTCCAGTACCTCCGTGTCCCGGACCGCGCTCATCAGTGCGTCGGGGTCGGTGATGTCGCTCTCGACATAGGCCGTGCGTCCCTGCGTCGTGCTGCGCATGAGGCGTTCGGCGTACTTCAGGACGAGAGGGTCGTTGTCCGCGTACACCACACGGGCCTCGGGCACCAGAGACTGGGCGATCTGATGCAGATTGGGCTCGGTCGGGATGCCCGTGCCGATGTCCAGCCACTGGCGGATGCCGTGTTCCTGTGCCAGAACCCGTGCGGCCCGGTGCATGAAAGCCCGGTTCTCGCGGGCCACCACGGGGAGACTGGGGTTGGCCTCGACGGCGAGCAGGGCGGCTTCCTTGTCGACCTCGAAGTGGTCCTTGCCGCCGAGGAAGTAGTCGTACATCCGGGCCGAGTGCGCCCTGCTCGTGTCGAGGTCCCGGCCGGCCTGCCTGGTGCTCATGTGCTCCCCTTCATGCGTGTGTCGGTCGGCCCGGAGGCCGGGGACGGGACCGGTGTCGTCGTCCCTCCCTCATGCCGTCGGATCACCCGGCGGCCAAGTGATCGGCCAGACCCTCTTTGACCCCGCGGACGAACGCGGCGATCTCCTCCGGCGTGTAGATCAGCGCCGGGCCGGCCGGGTCGGTGGACTGCCGTACGGCCACGCGGCCGTCGGCGAGCTGCTTCGTCTCGACGCACTGGCCGCCGTTGGGCCCGCTCCAGGGACGTTCCCAGCCCTGTTCCCCGAGGTTGCGCGCCGGCATGCCGTTGTAGACGCCCTCGTCGGTGATCGTCATGAGTACTCCTTGCGCATGCGGTTCAGGAGCGCCCTGCTGTCCTCGGACGACGTCAGCAGCGCCATGCGGGAATGTGCCTCGAGGTGGGAGACGACGTCCGCGCGCTGGTCCAGATAGACCGATGCGGACAGGAGCTCGCTGTACACGATGTCGGGCAATTCGGGTTCCTCGAACCGGAAATATGTGAACGGGGCACAGGCTCCGACATACGCGCCCGCCGTGAAGGGCACGATGTCGAGGCTGACATGGACGAGCTCGGAGACGTCCAGGAGCCGCTCGATCTGCTCCTTCATCACATGAGGGCCGCCCACCACCCGGTGCAGTACGGCTTCCTCCATGACCACCCACAACGTGGGGGCGTTCTCCCGCTCCAGCAGGCTCTGGCGGCGCATCCGCAGCTCCACACGGCGTGCGAGATCCTCCTCGCTGCCGTTCGGCAGCCCGCCGCGCAGAGTCGCGTGCGCGTAGTCGTGGGTCTGCAGCAGCCCGGTGACGTACTGGGGTTCGTACGTGCGGAGCGTCTGGGCGCCCGCTTCCAGGCTGACGTAGGCCGTGAACCAGCTGGGGACGGCATCACGATACGAGTGCCACCAGCCGGGCTTGTTGGCCTGCTCGGCCAGGTCGACGAACTCGTCGATCTCCTGGCGGTCCGCGCCGAAGGTCTCCAGCAGCTTCTCCGCGTAGAGCGGCTTCAGCGCGACCTCGGCCTTCTCCAGACGGCGGATCGTCAGGGGCGTCACACGCAGAGCCTTGGCCGCGTCCTCCAGCGAGGCGCCGACGCCGAGCCGCATCTCCTGCAGCCGACGGCCGAGGATCATGCGCAGGACTGTCGGAGCGCTGGTGCCGGAACGGGCTTCGCTCACACCCAACCTCCTGAGAGTCCGTCAATAGCGCCATTCTTACAGCCCATTTGATGTTGGCGCCAGAGTGATACCCACGGTGCTGAAATTATCAGGGAGTCGGTTGCAGGGTGCATGCGATCACGCGCATAGTTGGTGTGTGAGCGGTCAAGGCACACCTCTGACGCAGGGTCCGGCCCCGGACGGGACACGTGACGCCGATGCCGGCGTCGGCTCCCCGTCGCCCGTTGCCTGCCTCGGCACACGCCTCTCACCGTCCGAGTTGCAGCCCGTACCCCCACATCGAGCCCGCCGCCCGGAGGGCACTGGAAGGCGACATCCGTGACTCTGTCCCCACCCTCGGTCCCGGCCTCGACCCCCGCCTTAGGCGGGGCCGCACCGTGCCGGGAGTACTGGTTCGGCCTGCCCGCCCTGCGGACGAGTGTGAAGTCCGCCCGCGACACCGTGCGTGACCGGCTCCGCGCCTGGAAGCTCTCCGGCGACACCTGTGGCGACGCGGTGCTGCTGGTCTCCGAGCTGACCACGAACGTCGTGCTCCACACCGGCAGCGGCCGTGTCCTGTGCGGCCTCACGCTGACCGGCGACGAACAGCGCCTGCGCATCGAGCTCCACGACGAGGGCGGTGCCACCACCCCGGTCCGCCCGCCCGAACGGCACGCCGGCCCCGGCGCGGAGGGCGGGCGCGGACTGTTCCTCGTCCAGCAGCTCGCGGACAGCTGGGGCTCCGCACGCTCGACGCGCGGCCAAGGGAAGGTCGTCTGGGCAGAGTTGAGGACCAGCCCCTGATGCCGGGGACCCGGACGGCACAGGACGAGACAGGACGGCACCCGGCCCGGACCCGGCCGCCGTCGCACACAACCGCCGCGACCCCCTCGCGCGGCGGGGAAGACCCCGCCCTCGATCCCCCCAGAGAAGGCGCCATGACTCCCCACGGTGAAACCGCCTCTCCCGTTGTGCTGTACGTATGTGCCGACCGGTCCCCGGGCGCGCGCGGGGAGGCGACGGAGCGCGCACAGCGAGAAGGCCGGGCGTTCGCCCGGGAGCGCGGGCTCAGGATCGCCGAGGTCGTCACCGACACGTACGGCGAGCCCGACCCGGCCCGGCGCCGGGGGTGGCGCCGGGTGAGACAGCTGGCGCAGACGGGACACGTCACGGCCGTCCTCGTCCGCTGGCCGAGCGCCATCGCCCCGGAGTGCGCGCGCGAGCTGCGCCACCGCGAGGCCGCCTGGCTCCGCGATCAGGGCGTGCGCGTCCGCTACACCTGGGCGCCCCTGTCGGCGCGGGGCGCCGAGGCCGGCTGATCCCGTTCCGTGCCGCTCGGCCCGGTCTGCGGGGCGGTGGACGGGCCGGGGCGGGTGGTGCCCGCGGGGGTTCCGTCCCGGTTCCGGGGGGTATGTACTGGGTACACCCCCCTGGAAGGCTGATTCGATGCCGTGGCTCGCATGGTTGCTCGCCGCCGCGGCACTCGGTGTCGCGGAGTTCTTCACCCTGACGCTGGTCTTCGGGCTGCTGGCCGGTGCCGCGCTGGTGGCCGCCGTCGTGGCCGGTGTGGGGGTCGGCGTCCTCGGCCAGGTGATCGCCCTCGGAGTGGCGGCGGTGGCAGGGCTCGTCCTGGTCCGGCCCGTCGCGCTGCGGAGCATGGCGCGGGTCCCCCTCACGCATGAGGGCAGCGACGCGCTGGTCGGCAAGCGGGCCGAGGTGGTGCGCGAGGTCACCGCGACGCGGGGTCTGATCAAGATCTCCGGTGAGGAGTGGTCCGCCCGCGCGCTCGACGAGAGCCATGTGATTCCGGTGGGAGCGCTGGTGGACGTCATGGAGATCGAGGGCGCGACGGCTGTCGTGTATCCCCGCGAACTCCTGCCCTGACCTGCTGGACGTGACCCGCAGAAGGTGACCTGCTGAACACCTAGCGAGGGAGGAAGCGTGGATCCGTTCGTCATCCCGATTCTGGTGGCGGCGATTGTCGTCGTCTTTCTCGTGGCCGCCACCGTGCGGATCGTCCCGCAGGCGCGCCGCTACAACATCGAGCGCTTCGGCCGGTACCGCGCGCTGCAACCGGGCCTGAATTTCGTCCTGCCGGTGGCCGACCGCGTCAACACCAAGCTCGACGTGCGTGAGCAGGTGTACTCGTCCGACCCCAAGCCGGTGATCACCGAGGACAACCTCGTGGTCAACATCGACACCGTGCTCTATTACCAGATCACCGATCCGAGGGCGGCGGCCTACGAGGTCGCCGACTACCTCCAGGCGATCGACCAGCTCACCGTGACCACGCTGCGCAATGTCATCGGCAGCATGGACCTGGAGGGCACGCTCACCTCGCGCGAGGAGATCAACGCCCGGCTGCGTACGGTCCTCGACGACGCCACTGGGAAGTGGGGCATCCGGGTCAACCGCGTCGAGATCAAGGCCATCGATCCGCCGAACACCATCAAAGAGGCGATGGAGAAGCAGATGCGGGCCGAGCGGGACAAGCGCGCGGCCATCCTGCACGCCGAGGGGGAGCGGCAGGCCAAGATCCTCACCGCCGAGGGCACCAAGCAGAAGGACATCCTGGAGGCGCAGGGCACGCAGCAGGCGATGATCCTGCGGGCCGACGGCGAGGCGAAGTCGGTGGAGCTCGTCTTCCAGTCCGTCCATCGCAACAACGCCGACCCGAAGGTCCTGGCCTACAAGTACCTGGAGACGCTCCCGCACCTGGCGCAGAGCGAGAACAACACGTTCTGGGTGATTCCCGGCGAGCTGACCGAGGCGGTGCGTGCCGTCACCAGTGCTTTCGGTGACCAGTCGGCGACGGGACTTCCCCCGTCGGCGCCGGGAGCGGAGGCGCCGGCCGCGGGCGGCACGTCGGAGGAGGGCGAGGGCGATGACGAGCGCGCGGGCGTGGGCGAGCGCGCGGCTCCGGAGCTGGAGCCGGGATCGAAGCTCCTGCTGGACGCCTCCACGGCGGCCGACGAGGTCGCCAAGGAGGCCGCCGCCGCCGTCAGCGACGCGAAGGCGGAGGCGGAGGCCGCCGGAGCGACCCAGCTGCCGGACCGGAGGCGGACGTCCGGTGAGTGAGTGACGGCGTACGGGTGAGTGGCGGCGTACGGCGGGCGGGCCCGGGCCCGCCCGTCAGGCGGTCGCCTCGCGCCCCGGTTCCACCCTCGCCAGCCATGCCGTCAGCAGCCCCTCCAGCGCCGTCGCCTCGTCCCCGGTCAGGGTGTCGAGGAGGGCGCGTTCGTTGCGCATGTGCTCCGTGAACGCCTGGTCGATCAGCTCGCGGCCAGCACGGGTGAGGGCGACCACGCGGGCGCGGCCGTCGTCCGCCGCGCGGCGGCGGGTGACCAGGCCCGCGCGTTCCAGGCGGTCGATGCGCTTCGTCATCGCGCCGGTGGTGACCATGGTGTGCGCCGCCAGCTCGCCGGGGGCGCGTTCGTACGGCTCGCCGGCCCGGCGCAGCGCCGCCAGGACGTCGAACTCGCCCTCGCTCAGGCCGAACCGCCGGTAGACCACGCAGAGCTCCTCCGTGAGCAGCCCGGCCAGGCGGTGCAGTCGCCCGATCACCGCCTGAGGGCTCACATCGAGATCCGGGCGCTCGCGGGCCCACTCCGCCTGGATGCGGGCCACGTGGTCGAGGGGCTGGGCGGCGGGCTGGGGGAGGGGGTGCGGGGTGGTCTCTTCCGGCATGGCCTCATTATAGCTTCCGGGGAAGGTATATTAGCTTCCATGGAAGCTAATGCGCGCTGGGTCCTCGTCACCGCGGTCGCCCCGGTCGCCTGGGGGACGAACTACTACGTCACCCACGCCTACCTGCCCGCCGGGACCCCGCTCTACGGCGCCGCGATCCGCGCCCTGCCCGCCGGGCTGCTCCTGCTCGCGCTCCGGCGCGAACGGCCGCACGGATCCTGGTGGTGGAAGGCCGCCGTCCTCGGAGTGCTCAACATGGGCGGGTTCTTCGCCCTCGTCTATGCCGCCGCGCAACTGCTCCCCACCAGCACCGCGTCGACGATCATGGCGACCTCGCCCGTGGCCATGATGCTGATCGCCTGGGCGCTCGTGGCCGAACGGCCCGGTCTCCGGCCCCTGCTCGGGGCCGCCGCCGGCATCGGCGGGGTCGGCCTCATGCTGCTGACCGGCGCCGTCGCCGCGGACGTCCGGGGCGTGCTGGCGTCCGTGGCCGCCATGCTGATGTCGTCCCTCGGCTACATCCTCACCAAGCGCTGGGGCACCGGAACCGATGTCCTCGCCTCGACCTCCTGGCAGCTCGTCGCCGGCGGCCTCCTGCTGCTGCCCCTCGCCGTCGCCGTGGAGGGCGCGCCGCCCGCGCTCGACGGACCCGCCGTCCTCGGCTTCGGTTACGTCACCGTGGTGGCGACCGCCCTCGCCTTCGCCGCCTGGTTCGCGGGCCTGCGCCGTCTGCCCGCCGCGACCGTCGGTCTCGTCGGGCTGCTCAACCCCGTCACCGGGGTGCTGCTCGGCACCGCCGTCGCCGGGGAGGCGCTCACCCTGCGGCAGATCTGCGGGCTCGTCCTCGTCCTGGCCGGGATTCTGCTCGGCCGGCCACGCCGCGCGGTGCGGCGGCCGGCCGGGCCCCGGAGCGAGGCCGAGGACAAGCAGTGCTCTAGGGCTGGGTGACCGTCAGTTCGCGTAGGCCCGTGGGCCGGTCCTCGTCCGTGGAACGGACCGTCAGCCGGACCTGGCGCGCCGCCGTCCCCTTCCGGTACGGCTCCCAGTGCCGGCCGTCCACCGATGTCTCCACGTCGTACGAGGCCGGGCGCACCTCCGTCCACTCCGGGGCGATGCCCGTCACCGGGGCCGTCCGCCCCAGGTCCACCGTCAGCGTGCCCGTACCGCCGTCCGGGGACCACGCCGTCGCCGGGCTGCCGTCCACCGCCGCCGCCGCGTACAGACCGGGTGTCTCGGAGGTGGCCGTCGCGGGGCGGCAGCGGGCCGCGTCGGTGGTCGGGGTCAGGT
Source organism: Streptomyces sp. ITFR-16 (assembly GCF_031844705.1). Classification (NCBI taxonomy): domain Bacteria; kingdom Bacillati; phylum Actinomycetota; class Actinomycetes; order Kitasatosporales; family Streptomycetaceae; genus Streptomyces; species Streptomyces sp. ITFR-16. The sequence continues at coordinate 2,848,416 of NZ_CP134609.1, read as the reverse complement.
CGGGGCGGCGCGTGGGGAGGGTGAGAGTGCCCGACAGCAGGCGCGGGCCCGCCGGGGTGTCCACGGTGAAGGGGGCACCCGACGTCAGGCGGACCTCCGTCGTCCGGGGGCCGATGGCGATGTCGTACGTACGCCCCCGATGGTGCAGGCCCGTCAGGCCGACGCCCCTGCCGAGCTGCGGCGGCAGCAACGGGTCCAGGCGCACCCCGTCCTCCCGCAGCCGCAGACCCGTCAGGCCGTGCGTGAACACCTGGAGGAAGCCGCCCTTTCCGGTGAGGAAGTCCTCGGCAGGGAAGCCGGAGAGCGGGTCCTGCGCGCCCGCCTTCGCGCCGCGCGCCTCGCTGAACAGGGCGTACGGACCGCGCATGAACGGGCGCACCGCCCGCTGTAGATAGGTGTACGTGGCGCACCCCGGCTCCCCGATGGCCGCCGCGTCGATCGCGTGGACCGAGTCCGTCATCGCAGGTCCGTCGGGGTCGGTGTGCGCCGCGTAGTAGTCGAGCGTCGAGGCGGCCGCCCCCGGCTCCATCGGCCACTCCAGGGGGTGGATGAGCAGGACGGTGTCGGCCTGTTTGATCGTCGAGCCGTCGTACCCCGCGTACTGGAGGAAGAGCTTGCGGTCCGGGTCGTACGGGATGCGCAGACCGTCCGCCACCCCGGTCCACTCCGCCGGGGCGGGGTGCCCGAGCAGACGCGCCGCGCGGGTGGCGTTGCGCAGGGCGGTGGCGGCGACGGCGTTGGTGAACACCCCGTCCGTGACGTCGTTGCTGTACTCGTCGGGGCCGGCCACCTCCTTCACCGAGTAGCTGCCGTCGCCGTTCCGCGTGGCGCGCGAGGTCCAGAACTCCGCGATGCCCCGCAGCATCTGCCAGCCGTGTCCGGCCAGCCAGTCGCGGTCGCCGGTGGCCAGGTAGTACTGCCAGACGGCCAGCGAGACATCGCCCTGGAGGTGGTTCTGGGTGACGCAGTGCGGCGGGTCCCAGCTCTGGCACTCGGACCGGAGGGCGCCTCGGCTCGCGCTCGTCCACGGGTAGAACAGGCCGTCGAACCCGAGCTTCTCGGCGTTCCTGCGGGCCTGGCCGCGCGTCCGGTAGCGGTACTCGACCACCGAACGGGCCAGCTCGGGCCGGGTGGCGAGCAGCCCGGGGAACATCCAGGTCTCGGCGTCCCAGAACACCATGCCCGCATAGTTGTCGCTGGTCAGTCCGGCCGGGGCGATGCTGTCGCGGGAGCCGGCGCGGGTGGCGGCGAGGAGCCCGTACTGCGCCGAGCGCAGCCACTTCTGGAGGTCGGGGCTGTCCGGCACGGTCACATCGGCGGACCAGTCCCGGCGCCAGGCGGCGGCGTTCTCCGCGAGGACGGCGGACCAGCCGCGCCGGGCCGCGCGCTGTGACGCCTCGCGCGCGGTGGTGCGCGGGGTGCGCGAGGTGAGCGCGGTGTCGATGCCCACGTACTTCTCGAACGTATACGTGTGCCCGGCGCTCACCCGGGCCGTATCCGTGCGCGCCGACGACGGGCGGCGCACGGTCTGCACGATCGCGCCCTCCGTGCCGGTGCCCCGTGTCCGGAACGTTCCGTCGTCCTCCAGCGCGATCCGGCGTGCGCCGCGCGGGTCGAGCCGGCCGGTGACCGTCGCCGTGCCGCTCCAGTGCGGGGTCATGCGCAGCCGTACCGCTCCGGTGTGCACGTCGGCGCGGTCGGCCAGCACCTCGTACGTCAGGTCGGTCGCGCGGCCGTCGGAGGCGGTCCAGCGCAGCGACGTACGCACCAGTCCGCAGCGCAGGAACAGCGTCTGGCGGTAGCGGGAGATCCGGCCCGCCGGGGTGGCGGAGCCGTAGGTCTCGCCGCCGACGCGCACATCGAGGTCGGTCCAGCTCGGCAGCGCGGCCACCACCTCGCGGCCCGCCGCCAGGTCCTTGTCGCGGCCGTAGAGCCCGGAGACGAAGGCGCCGTCGTAGCGCGGGGTGAACAGCGGCCAGCCGGTCTTCTCCGCGCGCTCCGCGTACCCGGCGCCGGCGGCCGGCACCCGGTGACCCAGATAGCCGTTGCCCACGTACGGGTCGTAGCCTGCCGCCTCTCCGTAGGCGGTGGAGGCCGGCGCCCACGCGGGATCGGTGTCGCGCCCGCAGGCGACCGAGGACGCCTGGGGCGCGGTGGCCTGCGCGGCGGGCGCCGGCAGTGGCGCCGCGGCGACCAGGGCGCATGCGGCCAGGACCGTGAGAAGAGAGGTACGCGAGAGGCTCACGCTACGAACGTAGGGAAGCGGGCCCGGCGCGGCGGGGCACGGCGCGCGGGTGAACGGCTGACGCGCGCCCCCGGCCGCGCGGCCCGCCCCCGCCGTCCCTCAGGCCGCGAGGCCCGTCTTCAGCCCCGCGCCGCACAGCGGGACGACGACGCTGCGGTCCGTCCAGCCGCCCACGGCCGCCCAGCAGGCCACGCCCGTCGTCTCCACGTAGAAGCCCCGAGCGGCCAGATCCCGCTGGGCGGCGCGGATCCGGTCCTCGGTCACCGTCAGGAACGTGCCGCCCGACGCCCGCACCGCCGCCAGGATCGCCCGGGCGCGCGGCGGACGGCCGATGGCGATCCCCTCGGCGAGGGTGGGGGAGGCCGTGGCACCGGCCGGCGCGGGGAGCAGGTCGTCCGCCCCCGCGTGGAAGGCCGCCGCCAGCGGGGACACCGCCTCGGCCTGCACCGCCACCAGCGCGGGAGAGGTGTCGATCAGGCCCTGGGCGAGGAGTTCGGAGACGGCCAGGGCGGCGCCGAGGAGCAGCGTGCCGTTGCCGACCGGGACCGCGATCGCGTCCGGTAGCCGGCCGAGGTCCTCCCACAGCTCGTACACGTACGTCTTCGTGCCGTGCAGGAAGTACGGGTTGAAGACGTGCGAGGCGTAGAAGACACCGGGGGCGTCGGCGGCGGCGCGGGCGGCGAGCGCGGTCGCCTCGCGGTCGCCGGGGACCGTCTCCAGCCGGGCGCCATGGGCCCGGATCTGCTCCGTCTTCTTCGGGGACGTGCCCTCGGGGACGTACACTGTGCAGGGCAGCCCGGCGCGGGCGCAGTACGCGGCGACGGCGGTGCCCGCGTTGCCGCTGCTGTCCGCGACGACGCGCCCGGGGCCGAGCCTGCGCGCCAGTTCGGCGAGCATCACCGCGCCCCGGTCCTTGAAGGAGAGCGTCGGCATCAGGAAGTCGAGCTTGGCCGAGACCGTGCCGGTGAGCGGGACGAGCGGGGTGCGGCCCTCACCGAGCGTGGTCTCCGGCGCGGACAGCGGCAGGACTTCCTCGTAGCGCCACAGGGAGTTGACGCGGCCCGGCAGTTCGCCGGGGCGCAGCGGGTCCGTGAGCGCGAGGTCGAGATCCCAGGGACCCCGGCAGACCGGACAGCACCAGGGCGCCGAGTCGACGTCGGCGCGGGTGCCGTCCTGGGGGCAGCGGTACGGGGGGAGGTGCGGGGTGGCCATGGCAGCCAGCATGCCAGCCGCCAAGTGGGCGGCCCCGGGGCGGCTGCGCCGACGCAGCCGCCCCGGAACCGGTTCTGGGCCGGACACGCCCTAGGGCGTGTCGTCAAACTGGCGTCTGCCGGGCGACGCCATGCACGCACTCTCGCCGCACCGGCCCCAGACCCCGGTACGTCCAGTACAGGGGCCTGGGGCCGGCACGCCGAGAGCACGCACCTGACGCCGCCCGGCCGCCCTTCGGGCAACGACACCAGTTTGACGACACGCCCTAGCGGTGGGAGAGCCCCCGGTCGACGGCGGTCATCAGCTCGCCGTCGTCGGTGTCCCCGTCCAGCGACCAGAACATCGCGCCGCCGAGCCGGTGGTCGCGGATGTAGGCGGACTTGGTGCGCAGGACCTGCGGGTCGTCGTACGTCCACAGCGTGGTGCCGTCGAACAGCCAGGCGCTGCCGTCCCGGACATTGCGGTGGACCTTGTACGTACCGGATTCGGCCAGCTTCTTGAGGGCCTTGTAGTCCTCGTAGCCGTCCGCCCAGGTGGCCGGGGCGGGGGCCGCCGCAGGCTGGCCGAGGCCGTCGCCGCCGCCGGTCACGCCCGTCCAGCCCTGCCCGTAGAACGGGATGCCCAGCACGAGCTTGCGGGCCGGGGCGCCGCGCTTCAGCCAGTCGCGCACGGTCCGGTCGCCGCTGAAGTCGCCCTTGGCGTACAGCGCGGACTGCTGGGCGGTGGTGGACTCGCCCGACACGTGGAAGTCGTAGCCCTGGAGGTTCACGAAGTCGAAGTCCCGCATGATGCGCGGGACGTCGAAGCCCGCGTCGATCTTCTCGGGCGAGGCCGGGACGAACGCCGAGAGGTCGTAGTGCTTGGGCTTCGGCTTCCCGCCGTGGCGGCCCTTCTGCGCCTTGGCGCTGCTCTTCGCGTAGGCGTCGAGCTGGGTGCGGAACTCATGCACCAGGGCGGTGAAGTTCCGCTTGTCCTCGGGCCGGTAGACCGTGTCGGTGTCACCGGCGGATCCCGGCCACTCCCAGTCGATGTCCACGCCGTCGAAGAGCCCGGCCGCGGCACCCTGCCCGCCACGCGTCCCGTCCACCGGCAGATTGCCCTTGATGTACAGGTCGATGCAGGAGGAGACGAAGGCCTTGCGGGAGGCGGGCGTGCGGGCCGCGTCGGAGAAGTGGGTGGACCAGCTCCAGCCGCCGAGCGAGATCATCACCTTGAGGCCGGGGTGCTTGGCCTTCAGCTCGCGCAGCTGGTTGAAGTTGCCCGCGAGGGCCTGGTCGTCGGTGTCGGCGACGCCGTCCACCGAACCGGCGGCGTCCAGCGGACGGACGTAGTCCGCCCAGGCGTCGGCCTCGCCGGGCACATTGCCGGTGAAGCACTTGCCGTCGGCGCTCACGTTGCCGAACGAGTAGTTGATGTGGGTGAGTTTGGCCGCCGTGCCGCTCGTCTCCAGGTCCTTGACCTGGAAGTCGCGTCCGTAGACGCCCCACTGGGTGAAGTAGCCGACGCGCTTGTAGGCGGGGGCGGAGCTGTGGTGGCCGCTGCTCCCGTGGTCCTTGCCGTGCCCCTTGCCGTGGCCGGCGGAGGCGTTGGCGGCGGGGGAGACGGTGGCTGCCAGCGAGAAGGCGCAGGCGGCGATGGCCAGGGAGGACAGGATTCTTCGACGCATGGGGCCCGTTCCTGTACGTGTGCTGCGGGGGCTGATGCCTGGGCGAAAGAGGTGAACAGGGTGGTGTGGAGAGGAAGTTATTGGTCTGGACCAAATAAGGTCAAGAGGTGGCGGCGAGAACGGCCGAAGAAGTGGTGGTGGCCTCCGGCGGGATATGCGCACCCCGGCCAGGAACCATCACTTCGAGTGAAACTCTGGCCTGTGCTTGCGGGGCGGAACCGACGGTTGCGACGCTGTTGCAGTCTGTCAACCTTTTGGGGAGTGGCCTGTGACTTTCGGTGAGCAGCCCGCCTATCTGCGCGTTGCGAGCGATCTGAGAGAGAAGATCGTCAACGGTTCGCTGCCGCCGCATACGCGCCTGCCGTCGCAGGCGCGTATCCGCGAGGAGTACGGCGTCTCGGACACCGTCGCGCTGGAGGCGCGCAAGGTGCTGATGGCCGAGGGGCTGGTGGAGGGCCGGTCCGGCTCCGGCACCTATGTGCGCGAGCGCCCGGTCCCGCGCCGGATCGCACGCTCCGGCTTCCGTCCGGAGTCGGGTGCCGGACCGTTTCGCCAGGAGCAGACGGCGGAGGGCGCGCGGGGGACCTGGGAGTCCCGGAGCGAGCAGGAGGCGGCGCCGCCGGAGATCGCCGAACGGCTCGGGATCGAGCCGGGCGACCGGGTGATGCGCACGCGCTACGTGTTCCGGGACGCGGGCGAGCCGATGATGCTCTCCACCTCCTGGGAGGCCCTCGCGATCACGGGGCGCACGCCGGTGATGCTGCCGGAGGAGGGGCCGCTCGGCGGCTGCGGGGTGGTCGAGCGGATGGCCGCGATCGACGTGGTCGTGGACAACGTGGCCGAGCAGGTCGGCGCGCGCCCGGGGCTGGCGGAGGAGCTCCTGGCGCTCGGCGGGGTGCCGGGCCATGTGGTGATGGTGATCGAGCGGACGTACTACGCGTCGGGCCGCCCGGTCGAGACCGCAGATGTCGTGGTGCCCGCCGACCGCTACCGGATCGCCTACCACCTGCCCGTCCGGTGAGGTGCCCTGGTGGGGGCCGTGTCCGCCGGTCCCGCGCCCGTCCGGGGCGCCGTTCCTGTCGGGTGACCGGTATCCGGTGGGAGGCGTCCGGCGGCCGTGACGACAAGTTAACGGCCGCCCGGGTGCCGTAACAGCCGGGCAATCGCCGACCGTCCTGGCTTGTCATGTCCCGCTCCTACCTTCCCGTTCGAACCCCGCACACCGGACTGACGAACGGGAAGTCACCGATGACGGACACCGCCACACCCAGGACGGCCGAGAGCCCGCCGGCCGAGCCCGCCGCCGGAGCCCCGGAGCCGGAACACGGCCCGGGGGCCCCGGCGGCCGGGGCCGGCGCCCCGCCGCCCAGGCGCAGTTACGCCAAGCTCGCCGCCGACGAGAGCCGCGAGGACTACTCCCTTCGCTACGCGCCGCACTCCTTCCGGCGCTGGTCGCCGGGGACCGTCGCGGGCACCGCGCTCGGGGGGATCGCCTATCTCGCCGACTTCGCGATCGGCGCGTCGATCGTCTTCACCTACGGCTTCACCAGCGGGTTCGCCTCGATCCTGGCGGCCGCGACGATCATCTTCCTGACCGGCATCCCCATCGCCCGCGCCTGCGCCAAGTACGGCCTGGACATGGACCTGGTCACCCGGGGCGCCGGTTTCGGCTACTTCGGCTCGACGCTGACCTCGCTGATCTACGCGTCGTTCACCTTCATCTTCTTCGCCCTCGAAGGCTCGATCATGGCCCAGGCCATGCACCAGGCCGTCGGACTGCCCGTCGAGGCGGGCTATCTGATCACCACTCTGATCGTCATCCCGATCGTCTTCCGGGGCATGGGCGCCCTCGCCAAGGTGCAGGCCTGGACCCAGCCGGTCTGGATCATCGGCATGGTGCTGCCGTTCGTCGTCCTCGCCTTCGAGGCGCCGGACGCCTGGGGCGCCTTCGGCTCCTTCGGCGGTACGGAGGGCGCCGGATCCGGCTTCTCCTGGGTCGGGTTCGGCCTCGGCACGGGGGTCGCGCTCTCGCTCATCGCCCAGATCGGCGAGCAGGCCGACTACCTGCGCTTCATGCCCGCCAGGACGGAGGCCAACAAGCGGCGCTGGAACCTCGCCGTGCTCGCCGCCGGACCCGGCTGGGTCATCATCGGCGCGGCCAAGCAGATCGGCGGCGCGCTGCTCGCCTTCGTCGCCCTGGAGGCGGTCGGCAAGACGCACGCGCTGGAGCCCATCGCCCCGCAGATCGAGGCGCTGAAGCCCTGGCTCGGTTCGTTCGCGCTGCCCGCGGCCGCGCTCTTCGTGATCGTGTCGCAGATCAAGATCAACGTGACCAACGCCTACAGCGGCTCGCTGTCCTGGTCGAACTTCTTCTCCCGGGTGACCCACCGCCACCCCGGCCGGGTCTGGTACATCTTCCTCAATCTCGTCATCGCGCTGACGCTGATGGAGATGAACATGTTCGCGGCCCTCAACAAGCTGCTGGGCTTCTACTCCAACGTGGGCATCGCCTGGATCGCGGCCGTCGCCGCCGACCTGGTCATCAACAAGCGGATCGGGCTGAGCCCCCCGTACATCGAGTTCAAGCGCGCCTATCTGTACGCGGTGAACCCGGCGGGATTCGGGGCGATGGTGATCGCCTCGACCGTCTCGATCCTCGCCTTCTTCGGGCTGTTCGGCACGTACGCCGAGGCGTTCTCGACCTTCATCGCGGCCGGGCTCTCCCTGACGCTCTGTCCGCTGATCGCCTGGGCCACGAAGGGCAAGTACTACCTGGCCCGGCCCAATCCGGTGAACGGCCCCGGTGTCGAGGTCGCGGACATCACCGCCACCCACACCTGCGCGGTCTGCGAAACCGCCTACGAACTCCCGGACATCGCCGACTGCCCCGTGCAGTCCGGGCCGATCTGCTCGCTCTGCTGCTCGCTGGACGCGGAGTGCGGCGACGTCTGCCGCAAGGACCCGGCCGACGGGCCCGTCCTCATGCCGGTGCCGGCGCTGCGCGAAGGCGCCGCCCCGGTGTAGCCCGCCGGCCGCGGCCGTGAAGAAGCCCTGGGGGCGCATCCGTTCGGGTGCGCCCCCGAAGCATTGATCCGTACCTGGCCGGATCGGTATCTCTTTGTGCAATCACGTATGCGTTGCGTGAAGGTCAGGCGTACGCTCGGGCATATGCGTACTGCGGTTTCCTGGGGATCCTTAGAGACGTGCACGCCGTTCAGGGGAGGGGCGCAATGCTCGGGAGGGGCACGATGAGCGACAGCGGTGCCGTGCTCCACTGGCTGGTGATACGGCAGGACGACAACGGCAACCGCTACCGCGTGGGCAGGTATGCCACGCAGGCCGAGGCGCAGCGGACCGCCGACAAGCTGCAGGACCGCGGCCACAAGCAGCTCTACTGGGTGGAGCGCATCGGGCAGGCCGCCCGACCGTAGGACCTGTCGTGGTGCGCCGGAGCGCGGCATTACGCTCCGGGCCATGACTGATCGCGTAGTGGTGGCCGGTGCCGTCTACGACCGGGGGCGGCTGCTGGCCGCGCGCCGCAGCGCGCCGCCCGAGCTGGCCGGCGGCTGGGAACTGCCGGGCGGCAAGGTCGAGCCGGGGGAGAGCGGCGAACAGGCGCTCGTGCGCGAGCTCCGCGAGGAGCTGGGTGTGGAGACGGAGCCGCTGGAGCGGATTCCCGGCGAGTGGCCGCTGTCGCGCGGCTATGTCCTGCACGTGTGGACCGTCCGGCTGATCTCGGGTGTGCCCGAGCCCCTTGAGGACCACGACGAGCTGCGCTGGCTGGGGCCCGGCGAGATCGACACGGTGGACTGGCTGGAACTGGACCGGCCCGCGGTCGCGGAAGCCGTGCGGAGAAGGCCCGGTGGCGATCGGCCCAGTTGAGCGCGGCGTTCCGCCCGCCGCCCTCCCGCTTGCGGCGCACACGGCCGAGCGGAGTCTCTGATCAACGGCGCGTGGAACCGGGCGCGTGCGCCCTCCCGCCCCGTACATCCGTTCGCGCGCAGGGCCGTACACCCGTACGCCCCACGTGCCGACAGCTGCGGTATTTCGTCATAAATTCCGGGTATGTGCTGTTTAGCCCCCACACACCGGGCGTTCTCCGCTGCTGGTCTTGGGAAGTGAACGGCGTGACCGATACCGAAGGCGACTGGGCCGAGTGGAGCTTTCCGGCTGTTCCCGGTGCCGTGCGCACGGCCCGGCACGCCGTTCATGACGCATTGCGCTGCTGGGGGCTGGACGCCGCCGTCGGGGATGTGGCCGTTCTGCTGGTCAGTGAGCTGGTGACCAACTCCATGCGCTACACGGCGGGCCCGATCGGGGTGCGCCTGGTGCGCCCCCATCCCGACGGCGACGGCCCCGCCGCCCACTCGGGTCTGCTGGTGGAAGTCTCCGATCCGCTTCCGGATCCGCCCACCGAACGCACGGCCGGTCCCGACGACGAGGGCGGCCGGGGACTGCAGCTCGTGGCGTGTTCGGCCCGCCGCTGGGGGACCCGACGGGGAAAGAGCGGCAAGACGGTGTGGTTCGAGCTGGCCCTGCCTGGTTAGGAGTCAGGTGGGACGCACAGCGATCACCGGAGGTCGGGCAGAACCTGGCTGAAAGGGACTGAGACCGTGCTGTGATCGTGAACGCCGTGCCGGACGGGGCCGTAGTGCTGAATACTGCGGGCAGGACCGGTCCGGTGTGTGAGCTGGAGGGGACGGTCGCGTGAGCGAAATACCTGGGACAGCGGGCGACGTCGTGTGGCAGAGCAGTCCGCCTGGCTCGATCTACGACTACATCAGGGTCGCCTCCTTCTCGATCGGCCCCGACGGCCTGATCGAGCAGTGGAGCCGCCGGGCCGCCGGCCTCTTCGGCGTTGCCGCGCACGAGGTGGTGGGCCGGGACCCGGTCGACGTCTTCATGCCCGCCGAGCTGCGCCGTGACGGCCGCCGCACGGTCGACGCGGTGCTCGACGGCAGGGAGTGGACCGGCCTCGTCCCGTTCCGGATGCCGGACGAGGAGGGGGTGCACGGGCTCGCCGAGATCTATGTGATGCCCAGTGAGACGGCGTCGGGCGAACGGGCGGCGGTCTGCATCGTCGTGGACGTCCGCGCACTCCGCCGGATCGAAACGGACCTTGCGGCCTCGCAGGCCATTTTCGGCCAATCTCCCTTCGGGTTCGTCCTGTTCGGCACCGACCTCACCGTCGTCCGCGCCAACCAGCGGTTCGCCACCGTCTTCGGCGGCCGCGCCGACGACCACCGAGGCCGCACGGTCGACGACTACCTCGCCGGCGCGGAGGCCGCCCGGCTGACCGCCACGCTCGAACGCGTCCTGGCCACCGGCGAATCCGTCACCGACCTCCAGCTCGTCGGCACCGCCCCCGGCGACACCGAGCGCCGCCACTGGTCGATCAACCTCTACCGGGTGCACAGCGGATCGGGGCGCCCCACCGGCATCGCCGGACTCGCCACCGATGTGACCCGGCGCCACATCGCCGCCCGCGAGGCCGCCAGCGCCCGGCGCAATCTCGCCCTGCTCAACGAGGCGAGCGCCCGCATCGGCAACTCCCTCGACCTGGAGACCACCGCCCGCGAACTCCTCGATGTCGCCGTGCCCGGCTTCTGCGACCTCGCCTCCGTCGACCTCTACCAGGCCCTCCTCACCGGCGAGGAGGCCGCGCCCGGCAGCTGGAGCCCGCTCCGCCAGGAAGCGGTCGGCGGCTCCGCCGAACTGCGCCGCGTCGCCTTCGCCAGCGCCGTGTCCGACGCCGTCCCGGACACCGCCCCCGACGACGAGACCGGGCTGACCGCCGAAGGGCCGCCCGCACTCGGAGCCGTCCACCGCTACCCCTTCAGCTCGCCCTGCGCCGTCGCCCTGCGCAGCGGCCGGGTGACGGACGTGCCCGGCGACGACCGGGGCTTCGTCCAGTCCACGCTGGCCGTGCCCATGGTCGCCCACGACACCGTGGTCGGCCTGGTGCGGTTCTCCCGTACGAAGGGCAGCGAGCCGTTCGGCGACCGCGACCGGGCCCTGGCCACCGAGCTGGCCGCCCGCGCCGCCGTCTGTATCGACAACGCCCGCCTCTACCGGCGCGAGCACGAGCGCGCGCTGATCCTCCAGCGCAGCCTGCTGCCCCCCGGCGACCCCGAGGCCGCCGGCCTCGACATCGCGTGCCGCTATCTGCCGGGCAACACGGCGACCGAGGTGGGCGGCGACTGGTTCGACGTGATCGAACTCCCCGGGCACCGCACCGCCCTCGTCGTGGGTGACGTGATGGGCCGCGGGCTGCGCGCCGCCGTCGCCATGGGCGAGCTGCGGACCGCCGTGCGCACCCTGGCCCTCCTCGACCTGGAACCCGCCGAGGTGCTCTCCGCGCTCGACGAGGTCGCCCGGGGGCTCGGCACCCCCGGCGCCGCCTCGTCCGAGGGGGGCGGCGGTGCCCAGTGGCCGTCCCGCGCCGCGCACAAGTCCCGCGAGGCGGACCTCTCCGAGGTCTATCTCGCGACCTGCGTCTACGCCGTCTACGACCCGGTCACCCGGCGCTGCACCTTCGCCAACGCGGGCCATCTGCCGCCCGCCGTGGTCGAACCCGGCGAAGCCGCGCTCCTTCTCGACGTACCCCCCGGAATGCCGCTCGGCGTCGGCGGCGAACCCTTCGAGGAGGTCGAGGTCGAGCTCAAGGAGGGCGCGCTCCTGGCCCTCTACACCGACGGGCTCGTCGAGTCCCGCGACCACCCCCTGGACGAGGGCCTGGAAGCGCTCCGCCGCGCCCTGGTCGACCCCGACCGCCCCATCGAGGACGTCTGCGACCACGTACTCGGCTCGCTCCACACCCGGCACGGCGAGGACGACATCGCCCTGCTGATGGCCCGCATCCAGGGGCTGCCCACCGAGGCGGTCGGCGACTGGCGGCTGCCCCGCGAACCCCGCTCGGTCGGCCGCGCCCGCGAACTGGCCCGGGGCCAGCTCCTCGCCTGGGACCTCGAGGAACTGGTGGACACCACCGAGCTGCTGGTCAGCGAGCTGGTCACCAACGCCCTGCGGTACGGCGAGGGGGAGATCAGGCTCCGGCTGCTGCGCGACCGCACCCTGGTGTGCGAGGTGTGGGACGCGGGCCTCGTCCAGCCGAGGCGCCGACGGGCCCGCGACACGGACGAGGGCGGCCGGGGGCTCCAGCTGGTCGGGCTGCTGAGCGCGGCGTGGGGGTCCAGGCGGACCCCCCGCGGCAAGACCGTCTGGTTCGAACTGCCGCTGCCCGACGGCGGACCGGCCGCCGAGCGCACGGTGGAGGAACTCCTCAGCATGTTCTGACGCCGGCCCCCGGCCGGCTCAGGTGCCCGACTTCAGCGCGGCGAGACGGGCCTCGACCTCGGCACTGGCGCCCAGCGAGTCCAGCTGCTCGAACTGGGCGTCCAGCGAGGAGGCGGCCAGCTCCTGCTTGCCCACCGCCTTCGCCTCCTCGCGCCGCACCTTGTCCTCGAACCGGCTCAGCTCGCTCGTCGGGTCGAGGACGTTGATGTTCTTGACGGAGTCCATCATCTGGTTCTGCGCCTGCGCGGACTTGGCGCGCGCCACCAGCTCGTCGCGCTTGGCCTTCAGCTCGGTCAGCTTCGCCTTCATCTGGTCCAGGCCGGTCTTGAGCTTGTCGACCACCTCGGTCTGCGAGGCGATGGTGGGCTCGGCGGTCTTCGCCTCCTTCTCCGACTGGAGCTGGCGGCCGAGCGCGACCTTGGCCAGGTTGTCGAACTTGTCGGCGTCGGCGGCCGATCCGCCGGCCCGCAGCTCATCGGCCTTGCGGCTGGCGGCGAGCGCCTTGCCGCCCCACTCCTCGGCCGCCTCGACGTCCTCCCGGTGGTCCTGCTCCATCAGCCGCAGATTGCCGATGGTGGCGGCCACGGCCTGCTCGGCCTCCGAGATGTTCGACGTGTAGTCGCGGATCAGCTGGTCCAGCATCTTCTGCGGGTCCTCGGCCTGGTCGAGCAGGCTGTTGATGTTGGCCTTCGCCAGCTGGGTGACGCGTCCGAGAATGGTCTGCTTGGTCATGGCACCTCTCCTGTGGGGTCCGGTCGTTCCGTGGTGCGGTCCGTGCGCACGGGCGCGGGCGGGGTCGGGTTACGGGTGCGGGCGTCGTTCAGAAGCGGCCGCCGCCGCCCCTGCGGCCGCGGGTGCCCCCGCCGCCGAAGCTGCCCGGCCCGCCGCCCCCGCCGAAGCCGCCGCCCCCGAAGCCGCCACCGCCGCCGAACCCGCCTCCTCGGCCGCCGCCCATGAGGCCGCCGAGGATGATCCCGCCGAGGACCGCGCCGCCCATCCCGCCGCCCGGGCCGCCTCCCCGCATCCCGCCCGTGCCGCCGCCACCGCCGTACGACCGCACGTCCTGCTCCGCGAGGCTCCGGGCCTCGCCGGCCAGTGCGTCCGCCCGCTGGGCCTCGGCCAGCGCGCTCTGCGCGTCGTCCGTGCCGGCCAGCTCGCGGGCCCGCTCCAGCCGCCGCTGGGCCTCCGCGAGCCGGGTCCTGGCCCGGCTGCCGACCGCGCCCCGGTTCGTCGTGATGTAGTCGGCCGCGGCACCGACCGCCGAGCGCGCGGTGAGCATCGCCGGGTCGAGCAGCGAGCGGGCCCGCCGGTCGCCCTGCTCCTGTTCGCGTGCGCCGGCCAGCGCCTCGTCCAGCGCCGTGTCCGCCTCCTCCACCCGGCGCAGGGCGTCGATCGGGTCGTACGGACCGGCCCCGACCTCCTGCCGTACGCCGTCGGCCACCGACCGCGCGCGGGCGATCCGGCCGCGCAGATCCGCCGTGGAGACCCCCTGCGCCGTGCCCTCCAGCAGCCCGCCCGCGTCCGCGAGGTCCGTCTCCAGCTCGGTGAGGGCGGCCGACACCTTGCCCGCCGCCTCGTCCAGTTCCCGGGCCCGGCGGTCGATGCCGTCGGTGAGGGCTGCCGCCTGCCCGATCGCGCCCTCGGCGGCCCGTACGTACACCGCGCCCGCCGCGTTGTCGCCGCCGTCCACCGCCTGCCGGGCCCGGTTGAGCGAGGACGTCGCGAAGACGAGCCGGTCCTTGGCCTGTTCGACGTCGCCCGCGACCGGGGCCGACGCGGACTGCGCGTAGCGGCCGCGCATCGCGGCGAGCGCGGTCTCGGCCGCGGCGACCCGGCCGGCGAGCGCGCGGAACCCCGTCTCGGCCGCCGCCAGGGCCTGCGGGGCGTTGCGCTCCAGCTCCCGCAGCCGGTCGAAGTCCTCGGAGACCGCGTCCAGCCGGGCGTTGGCGTCCGCGCAGCGGCCGATGATCTCGTCCAGCATCCGCCGCCGGGTGGCGTCGTCCTCAGGAAACGCGTCGTCGAGCTGCTGGCGCAGCCGGAACGCCGCCGTCAGCTCGCCCTTGGCGTACGCGACCGCCTCGGTGAACGGAGTGGCCGCCTCCTCCCCGAACTGGGCCGTCGCGAAACCGAGTTCCTCGTCGCTCGTACGGACGGCGTCGTCCGTGTCGACGAGGGTCTGCTTGGCCCGGGCGTCCAGCTCAGGCAGCGCAGTGGGCGGCGGCGCACCGCCCTGCCCGCCTCCGGCGGGCCCCCAGCCGGTCGCGGCGGGTGTCGTACGGGTGGTGGCGCGCCGTCTGCGCCGGGTGAAGGCGTACGCGGCGACCGCTCCGGCGCCGCCGACGAGGACGATCGGCAGGATCAGGTCACCGGTGTCCGTGCCGGCGGACTTCCCGCTGCCGGGGTCGTCGGCGCCCGGGGTGATCGCGGGCGTGGGGACGGGGGCGCCGGCCAGGACGGCGGAGTAGCCGTCGGCGGCCCCGATCGCGGCGCCCGCCCAGTCGTTCTCCTTGAGCGCCGGCTCGATGGCGGTGCTCGCCACGTCCTGGAGCTGCGCGTCGGTGAGGCGGGAGTCCTGGTCGACGGAGTACGCGTACTGCCGGTCGTGGGTGGCGACGGCCAGCAGGACGTCGTCCCGGCCGAGTCCGTTGCGGTCGGCCGTCTCGTCGGCCCAGTCCTGCGAGGAGCGTCCGGAGAAGTCACGGACGTAGGCCACGAAGAGCTGGACGCGGCGCTTGTCGTAGAGCTGGTCGAGCGCGGTGACCACCTGCGGCTTGCGGTTCCCGAGCGCGCCCACCCGGTCGGTGATCTGCCCGTCCCGGGACAGCGCGACCGGCCCGTCGGCGCGTGCGGTCGGCGCGGGGGAAAGGGCCAGCCAGCCCACCGTCAACAACACGGCGAGCAGGGCCCGGCCCGGTATGAGGATCCGGGTTCGGCTCACAGGCGGCGTCACGTTTGTGAGGCTATGTCCGCACCTGGGGTGCCGCGACCCGGCGAGGGGCCGGACCCCGGCCCGTGGTCCGGCCGGGTGACGGACCGGACCGGCCCGTCACCCGGCGCGTGGCCCGGCGCGGCTCAGATGCTGAAGCGCTCCTTGGCGAGCAGGGGCCGTACCCGGGAGCGGAAGCCGCCGGTCCGGAACGGCCGCTGGAGCAGCCCGGGGCGCAGTGCCTGGGCCAGGGCGGCGGCGATCATGCCCTGGTCGAGGGCGAGCGCGAAGTCGCTGACCCGTCCGGTGGAGACGTTGACGGAGTCCCGGAAGCCGTAGCCCTCGTGGTAGGCGCCGAAATCACGGTCCAGCGCGCGCAGATTCGTCACCGCCTCGGCCGGTGCGTAGGGCAGCGCGAGGAACGAGGCGTGCGGGGTGACCACACCGTTGGTGAACGCGGACGCCGGCGGCAGCGGGTCGCCGTCCGTCGTGTACGTCCGGTCGGTGTTGGAGGCGTACCCGTCGGTCTGCATGCCGAGCGCGTCGACGCCGTACTCCTGATAGCCGCCCTCCGGCACATTGGCGGGGGAGAAGCCCCAGTACCCGTACCGCGCCTCCTGCATGCCGTGCTCGATCTGCCCGCGCACATACCGCTGGTGGCTGCGGCCCCACGAGCGCGGCGACCACTCGGGCTCCGGTACGAAGAGCGGCACCATGAGGGCCTCGAACATCGACCCGCCCCAGGTGGGGACGAGCTTGCGGCCCCGGTGCGTGTAGTGGCCCTGCCAGACGCGGATGCCGTCCATCGCCGCGTACGAGCCCTGCGGCTCCTGCTCCTGCTCGTTGCCGGGGAGCATGGTGCGCAGCAGGTGCCAGTAGTGGTCTGCGGGCAGCGAACCGTCGGCGATGCCCAGGTAACTGGCCATCCGGGGCTCGGTGTTGAGGGCGCCGTAGTGATGGCCCGTGGGCTCCCCGGTGTCGGTCCAGAAGCCGCCGCGCAGCTGGCCGGGGCCGGCGACCGGATCGGCCGGGTCGTAGGGCGTGTAGTAGTACGACCAGTCGGCGTCCGCCAGCAGCCGGGCGATGCGCGGCCCCAGCCCGGGCGCCGCGTCCGCGGCGATGCGCAGGCCGGTGACCAGCCAGGCGTTGTCGACGGACGAGAGGAACGGCCGGACCGGGTCCCCGGTGCCGGGCCACTCGGTCAGCACCGAACCGTCGTGCGCGTCGTACCAGTTGAGCCAGAAGCCGTGAGGGCGCTCCAGCTTCTCGACGGACCGGACCGTGCGCTCCAGCCTGCGCCGCATCGTGGCGTCGTCGATCACACCGAGGCCGCCGGCGGCGACGGTGGACCAGAGACCGCAGCCGATGTTGGTGGGCGAGGTCTGGCGCGCGAGGACGGCACCGCCGTGGCCGCTCACATCGATCTTGTCGACGGCGAGCCCGAGATCGGTCGTCATGGCCTCGATCGAGCGATACGTGGCGCGGAACCAGCGCAGCAGCAGCTCCCGGTCCGGCGCGCGGCCGTGGGCAACGGCGCCCGCCGGGGGCGCGGACAGGGCTCCGAGGGAGAGGGCGGCGGCCCCTGCCCCGGTGGCGGTGAGAAACGTGCGACGGTCCATGAAGATCCGGCTCCCGGTGGCAGAAGGGGGATGGGGGAGATTCGTGGCGTGCTCGGTGCGGTGGCCGAAAGCGGCCGGTGGTGCGGTACGGGAACCGGCGGAGGTCAGGTTCCGCCGGTTCCCGTACGGGCGGGAGCCGTCAGGGGTTCCCGGTCGGTGGGCCGGGGTCAGCCGGCGGTGCGGGGCAGGGCGCGGGTGCGGCCCAGCTCGCCCAGCCAGAGGGCGGACGGCTTCGGCAGCCGTTCGAACGTCTCGGGGTTCCACCCGATGAGCCCGAAGGTCGGCTTGTACGAGCCCCACTCGTAGTTGTCGAGCGCGCTCCAGGCCAGATAGCCCTGGACGTTGAGGCCGTCCTCCAGCGCGGCGGCGACCTCGTTCAGCGCGCCCGTGTAGTAGTCGATCCGGCGGCTGTCGTCGTCCGTGGCGATGCCGTTCTCGGTGACGATCAGCGGGATGTCGCGGCCCACGACCTCGGCGGTGTGGCGCAGCGCGTATCCGACCGCGGCGGGGTAGTACTCCCACTGCGTGAGGGTGCGCTCGACGTCGTCCGCCGTCGGGATCGGGCCGTCGGTGCCGATCTTCGTCCGGGTGTAGGACTGGACACCGATCCAGTCGTCGCCGCGCGCGGCCTCGATGAAGACGTCCTCGCGGGGGTGGCGGTAGGCCGCGGTGACCTCCTCGGCACCGGGGAGGGCCTGGTAGACCTGGTTGGCGATGGTCCAGCCCACCTGGATGGCGGGGTTGATCGCCTTGACCTCCTTGACGGCCGCGTGGTGGGCGGCGATCACGGCGAGGGTGGTCTCGTCGTCCGGGGTGGGCAGACCGGCGGGCGGGAAGCCGATGTCGCCGCGCTTGGCCTGGCCCGCCATGACGGCGATCATGTTCGGCTCGTTGATGGTGCAGACGTGGCTCACGTCCTCGCCGATCACGGGCGCGCAGGCCGCGACGTACCGGGCGAACAGCTCGGTCGCGCCCTCGGAGGTGAAGCCGCCGCGCTCCTCGAACCACTGGGGCACGGTGAAGTGGTGCAGCGTGACCATCGGGCGCAGCCCGCGCTCGACGGCACCCTCGACCATCCGCCGGTAGTGGGCGAGCTCGGCGCGGGAGAACCGCCCCTCGGCGGGCTCGATGCGGGCCCACTCGATGGAGAAGCGGTAGTCGGTGAAGCCCAGTCCGGCGAGCACGTCCATGTCCTCGCGCCAGCGGTGGTAGCTGTCACAGGCGTCCAGGCTGGGCTCCTGGATGTGGGTGCCCGCGGTGTGCTCCTTGACCCACCAGTCGCTGTTGGTGTTGTTGCCCTCGATCTGGTGGGCGGCCGTGGAGGCGCCCCACAGGAAGCCTTCGGGGAACGGGACCTGGGTGTGAGTCATCGCAAACTGTCTTTCTGGTGCGTGAAGGGGTGCGGCCGGCGGAGTGGGGCGCGGCCTCGTACGTATCGGTGGGGCGGCCGGTCGGACCGGGGCGCCCCGGGCGGACTACTTCATGCCCGCCGTGGCGATGCCCTGGGTGAAGTGCCGCTGGAGCGCGATGAACACGACCAGGACCGGCAGCACGATCAGGAAGGACCCGGCCATCAGCATTCCGTTGGAGCCGCCCGCCTTGTTGGGGTCGGTGGCGAACGTGGCCAGGGCGACCGGGAGGGTGTACTTGTCGGGGTCGTTGGTCGCGATGAGCGGCCAGACGAAGTTGTTCCAGGACCCGAGGAACGTGAAGATCGACAGCGTCGCCAGGGCGGGCTTCACCAGCGGCATCACGATCCGCCAGAAGATGTACCACTCGCCGGCGCCGTCCATCCGGGCCGCCTCCAGCAGCTCGTCCGGGATCGACTGCATGAACTGCCGCATCAGGAAGACCCCGAAGGCGCCCGCCGCGAACGGCAGCACCAGACCGGCGTAGGAGTCGATCAGCTGCATCTTGCTCATCAGGACGAACAGCGGGAGCAGCATCAGGTTGCCGGGCACCATGAGCGCGCCCAGCACCAGACCGAAGATCTTGTTGCGGCCGGCGAAGTTCAGCTTGGCCAGGGCGTAGCCGAGCATCGAGCAGAACACCAGGTTCGAGACGGTGACCAGCACGGCCACGATCACCGAGTTCATGAAGTACAGCGGCAGATCGAGCTTGTCGAGCAGGTCCCGGAAGTTGTCCAGGGTCCATTCGGTCGGGATCCAGACTGGCGGGCTCGCGGTCAGCTCGCTCGTCGTCTTGAACGAGGAGAGGGCCATCCACAGGAACGGTGCCGACATGATCAGCAGCCCGACGGAGAGCAGGACGTAGACGAGGACCCGCTTCACGGACTTCGGCCCGGCGGACTTCGGCTTGACGGACTTCGGCTCGACGGACTTCGGCCCGGCCGCGGTGGTCGCGCTCATTTCGTGTTGTCCTTCAGCAGTCGGAGCTGCAGCACCGTGATGCCCATGATCACTACGAAGAGGACATACGCCATGGCGCTCGCATAGCCCATGTGGAAGAAGTTGAAGCCCTCGCGGTACATGTTCAGCGAGACGGTGAGCGTCGAGTCCGAGGGGCCGCCCTGCGTCATCACGAAGGGCTCCTCGAAGACGTTGAGGTAGCCGATGGTGGTGATCACCGTGGCGTAGAGCAGTGTGGGCCGCAGCAGCGGGACGGTGATGCCCTTGAACTCCTGCCAGACGTTCGCCCCGTCGAGCCGTGCCGCCTCCCGCACCTCGGTGGGGATGGCCTGGAGGCCGGCGATGAACAGGACCATGACCGTGCCGACGTTGCGCCAGACCGCCATCGCGATCATGGAGGGCATGGCGAGCGTCTCGGAGCCCAGGAAGTCCGGGGCGGTGAGACCCACCTCGGAGAAGAGCCCCGCCACCAGGCCGTCGCTCGGGTCGAGGACGAAGCGCCAGACGACGGCGACCGCCACGATGGTGGTCACGACGGGGGCGTAGAAGCCGACGCGGAAGAAGGTCCGGGCCCGGTCGATGCCGTTGTTCAGCAGTACGGCGACGACCAGTCCGATGAGGATCGTCAGCGGGACGCCGACGACCACGAAGTACGCCGTGTTGAACAGCGACTTGAGGAACTTGTCGTCGCTGAACAGCTGCGTGTAGTTGTCGAGTCCGATGAAGTTCGCGTCCATCGGGTGCGTCACGTTGCGCAGCCCGAAGTCCGTGAAGCTCATCACCAGCGTGGCGATGATCGGGACGGCCATGAAGACGAGGAAGAGAACGAGGAAGGGAGTGGAGAAGAGCCAGCCGGCCACGTTCTGCACACCCATCGAGGGCTTCCCGCGCCTGCGCGGTCCCTTCGGCCCGGCCGCCGGGGACGCGGTGGCCCCCGGCGCGGCCTGCACCTTGGCCGGCTGTGCGGCCTTTCCGGTCGTGGTGCTCATGGCTCCTACTTCACGAGGCCTTCGATCTGGGACTGCGCGGTCTTCAGCGCGTCCTCGGCGGACGCCTTGCCCTGGGTCACCTTCGCGACGGCCTGGTCGACCTTGTCGGTGACCTCGGTCCAGTTGGGCAGCGACGGGGAGGACTTGGCGGTGTCCATCTGCTTCTTGAAGACCTGCAGACCGGCGTCGTCGGCGAGGTCACCGGAGGTCCAGGCGGCGGTGTTGGCCGGCAGGTCCTTGGTGCGCTTGTACCAGTCGGCCTGGCCCTTGGTATCCGTCAGGTACTTGATGAACTGTGTGGCGGCGGCCTTGTGCTCGCTGTCCTTGGAGATGACCAGCGAGGAGCCGCCGGCCATCGACACCGAGGACTTGCCGGCGGGTACGCCGGCCACCGCCCACTTGCCCTTGAGCTGCGGCTGGCCCTCGTCGAGCAGGGTGACGTGCCAGGGGCCGCCGAAGAACATCGGGACGCGGCCGTTGCCGAAGTCCTTCACCACGTCGTAGCCGGGCGGCAGGGACTTGTCGGAGAGGCCCTTGTCGAAGTACGAGGCGTACTCCTTGAGGGCCTTGACGGCCGCGGGGCTGTCGATGACGGTCTCGCCCTTGTCGTCGACGATCTCGCCGCCGGCCGAGTAGAGGAAGGAGTAGAAGCTCTGCACCGTGTCCAGGCCGCTGGGCTGGATGGACAGCCCCCACTTGGTACCGGCCTTCTTCTGGTACGCGGTGGCGAGGTCCCGCAGTTCCTTCCAGTCGGCCGGAGCCTTGGTGATGCCCGCCTTCTTCGCCAGGTCGGTGCGGTAGTAGAGGACGCGGGTGTCGACGTACCACGGCACGCCGTAGGCCTGGCCGTCCACCTCGCCCTGCTTCCAGCCGGCCGGGAAGAAGTCCTTCTCGTGGAAGGTCTTGGTGTCGACCGGCTCCAGCACGCCGAGTTCGGAGAACTCGCCCATGTAGCTGCCGCCCATCTGCGCCACGTCCGGCATGGTGCCGGCGGCGGCCGCGGAGACCAGCTTCTGGTGGGCGACGTCCCAGCCGACCGGGGTCACCTTTACGGTGATGTTCGGGTGGGCCTTCTCGTAGACCTTGGCCACATCCGCGAGCTTCTCGCCCTCGGCCCCCATGGCCCACACGGTGAGCGTCTGCTTCTTGTCCGCGGCGACGCTCGCGCCTCCGGAGCTGCCGCACGCGGTGAGACCGAGCGAGAGCACGACTGCGATACCGATGCCCGTGGAGGCGGTTCTGGCGATGCGGGACATGGAGGGCTCCTCCTTGAGCAATCCGGATGTATGCGCTGCCTGTAAGCGCATACATCACTGTGCGGCAGACATTCGGGAAT
Organism: Streptomyces sp. ITFR-16; assembly: GCF_031844705.1. NCBI lineage: Bacteria > Bacillati > Actinomycetota > Actinomycetes > Kitasatosporales > Streptomycetaceae > Streptomyces > Streptomyces sp. ITFR-16. The sequence goes on along the minus strand of NZ_CP134609.1, from coordinate 2,826,758 downwards.
CCGCAAGAGGGTGCTGGGTCACACTCGTGCAACGTGCTGGACATCTGAATGTTCAACTTGGAACGGTAAGGGCGCCGTTTGCGGAAAAGGTGCCTGTGTGACCGATTCCGCATGGTTGGTGCGCGGGGGCGGGCCGGCGATCCCGGCCGGGAAACGGGCGGCGTTACTGTCGTGGCCATGGCTTCGTTCGCGCACGATTTCCCCTTCGATCCGGCCTATGGGCGCACCCTCGACGACCTGAGGGCCGTGGATGCGCCGCCCGCTCCGGACGGGTTCGCGGCGTTCTGGCGCGGCCGGTACGAGGCGGCGCGCGCGGTGGCCGCGGAGCCGGAGATCGGGCCCCTGGAGGACGAGCGCGACGGTGTACGGATCCACGGTGTGACGTACACCTCGGTGGGCGGGGTGCGCCTGGGCGGCTGGCTCGTGCTGCCGGCGGCGGGGGAGCCGGTAGGGCACGGCTTCGTCGTCGGGCACGGGTACGGGGGCCGGCAGGAGCCGGGGCCCGACCTGCCGCTGCCGCTGCCGTCGGCGGCCGCGATCCTGCCGTGCGTACGGGGGATGGGGGCGCGGGGGCTCGTGGCGGGCATCCCGGACGAGGCGGACCGCCATGTGCTGCACGGGATCGCGTCGCGCGAGACGTATGTGATCGGCGACTGCGCGGCGGACCTGTGGTGTGCGGCGTCGGCGCTCCAGGAGCTGTTCCCGGGCCTGGCGGGCGCGGGCCGGCTCGGCTACCTCGGGGAGAGCTTCGGCGGGGGGCTGGGGGCGCTGGCCCTGCCGTGGGACGAGCGGTTCGGGGCGGCGCAGCTGACGGTGCCCACGTTCGGGAACCACCCGCTGCGGCTCACGCTGCCGTGCGCGGGCAGCGGGGAGTCGGTGCGGCGGTACCACCGGGGGCATCCCGAGGCCGTGGACGTGCTGCGGTACTTCGACGCGGCGACGGCGGCGGGGTTCCTGGAGCGGCCGACGCTGGTGGCGGCGGCACTGTTCGACCCGTCCGTGCCGCCGCCCGGCCAGTTCGCGGTGTACAACGCGCTGGCGGGGGAGCGGGAACTGCTGGTGCTGGAGGCGGGGCACTTCGAGCACGCGGGGCTGGGGCAGGACGTGGCCGCGCTGGGGGCGGCGCGGCGGAGGTTCTTCGGGGAGTGGCTGGGGCGGTAGTGGCGTGCAGGCGGTCGGGCCGCGGGGTTCCGTCCTCAAGCGCCGGACGGGGTGGGCGGTGGCCGGAGTGGGTGTCGGCCCCCGCCGGGCGCCGGTCAGCCGCAGCCGCAGCTTCGGCGGCGGGTGAGGGAGACCGGGAGGGTGAGGGAGACCGGTTCGCGGGTGGCGTTGTTCAGGCGCTGGACCAGGAGCTCCACCGCCTGCTCGCCCAGGCGGCGGATCGGCTGGCGCACCGTCGTCAGCGGCGGCTGCACGATCCGGCTGAGCGGGATCCCGTCGAAGCCGGTCACCGCCATGTCCTCCGGCACCCGCACCCCGCGCCGGGCCAGGGCGCGCAGCGCGCCCACCGCCATCTGGTCGTTGGCGAACACCATCGCGTCGGGCCGTTCCCCGTCCCGGTCCAGCAGGGTTTCGGCGGCCGTCGCACCCTCGGCCTGGGTCATCATCGCCGTCCGCAGGGCCGGTGCGTCCGGCACCGGGAGGCCGGCCTCCCGGTACGCCTCCCGGAAGCCCCGGAAGCGCGCCTCGGCGTCCGGTGAGCCGGCGTCGCCCCCGATGAAGGCGAGCCGGCGCAGCCCGTGGTCCTCGATGAGGTGGCGGGTCAGTTCGCGCTCGCCGTCGGCGTTGGCGACGACGATGTGGTCGAGGTGGTCGATCTCGCGCGGCCCGGCGAGCATCACCACCGGCAGCCGGCGCGATATCACCTCGAGGTCCTCGGTCGGCACGGTCTGCGCCAGGACGGCGAAGCCGTCGACCCGCCCCGCGACCTTCGCGACCAGGCTCTCCGGGCCGCCCTCCAGGGACGCCGCGATCAGCAGGGCGTAGCCGTGCCGGCGGGCGGCCCGCTCCATGCCCCGGATGATCTGGTCGGAGTAGAGCATCACCGCGTCGTCGGCGTCGCTGTCCGCCTCGGCGTCGGCCTCCGCGTCCGGGTCGGCGTAGTCGGGGAAGCAGAGGCCGAGGACCCCGGTGGTGCGGCTGGCTAGTCCCCGGGCGTTGCCGCTCGGTACGTAGCCGAGCTCCCGGGCCGCCTCCAGGACCCGCTCGCGGGTCTGGGCGCGTACCGAGTCGGGGTTGCGGTAGACCCGCGACACCGTGGCAATGGAGACGCCCGACCGCTCGGCGACGTCGTACACCGTTGGGGCGCTCACTCGACGACCGTCCGCTTCTTCCTCGTACCGGCGCGTATCGACGAACGTCGACGTACACGTATTGAAAGCGCATTCACCCTAGATCGCGGGCCGTGTGCGAGCAAGGCCATCCGGAATCGACCCGAAGATAGACAGGCAGCCTTGCAAGATGGCCTGTGCATCTTTTACGGTGGTCCCATGACGCACCCGTCCGGAGCCGCCCCCGTCGACCCGACCGCCGAGGAGGTGGCGAACCATCTCGCCGCCGCGGTCGGCCGGCTGCTGCGGCGGCTGCGGTCCTCGTCCTCGGAGTCGCTGCTGACCCCGACCCAGCGCTCCGTGCTGGCCCGGCTCGACGACGGGGGGCCCACCACCACGGCGGATCTGGCCCGCGCCGAGTTCGTACGCCCCCAGTCCATGCGGCTGACCCTGGGCGCGCTGGAGGGTCAGGGGCTCGTCGAGCGGTCGCCGGACCCCGCCGACGGCCGCAAGTCGGTCATGTCGATCACGGAGGCGGGCCGCACGATGCTCGCCGAGGTCCGGGCCGCCAAGCGGAACTGGCTGGCCGAGGCCATAGCCGCCGAACTCGACGGGGCCGAGCGCCGCACGGTCGCCGAGGCGACCGCCCTGATCGAGCGCCTGGTCGGTTCGTGACCGCGCGCGACGCGCTGCCCGCGGCGGCCGCCCAGGAGGCACCGCCCCGGAAGGCGGCCGGCGGACCCGGATTCAGCACCCGGCTCACCGCCCCGCTGCTGCTCGGCTCCCTGCTCAACCCGCTCAACACGACCATGATCTCCACCGCGCTGGTGGCGATCGGGCACCACTTCGGCATCGGCGCCGCCGACACCGCCTGGCTGATCTCGGTCCTCTACCTCGCCAGCGCGGTCGCCCAGCCCGTCCTGGGCAAACTCGCCGACGTCCTCGGCCCCCGCCGGGTCTTCCTCGCCGGTCTGCTCGTCGTCATCGCCTCCGGCCTGGTCGGGGCCCTGGCGCCCGGCTTCGGCTGGCTGATCGTGTCGCGGCTGCTGCTCGGCATCGGTACGTCGGCCGCCTACCCCGCCGCCATGGCGGTGCTGCGGGACGAGTCCGCCCGGGTCGGCCGGGCCACCCCGAGGCCCGTGCTGGCCCGGCTCTCCTTCGCCGCGCTCGGCAGCGCCGCCGTCGGGCCCACGCTCGGCGGGCTGCTGGTCATGGCCGTCGGCTGGCGCGGGATCTTCGCGGTCAACGTGCCCGTCGCGCTCGTCGCGTTGGCTGCCGCGCTGCGCTGGATCCCGGCCGACCCGCCCCGCGCGCGGGCCGCCGACGGGGCCGCGCCCCGGCTGGGCCTGGACCCGCTGGGCATCGGCCTGTTCACCACCGCCCTGACCGTGCTGGTCTTCTTCCTGCTCGACCTCGCGCACCCGATGTGGTGGCTGCTCGCGCCCTTCGCCGTGCTGACCGCTGCCCTGGTGCGCTGGCAGCTGCGCCGCCCCGAGCCGTTCATCGACCTGCGGATGCTCGCCGGGAACCCCGCGCTCTCGCGTACGTATCTGCGGCACGGCGTCAGCTACCTCCTCATCTACTGCGTGATGTACGGGTACACGCAGTGGCTGGAGGAGGCCCGGGGCTACTCCTCGGGGCACACCGGGCTGCTGATGCTGCCGATGTCCGTCGCCGCCCTGGTCTGCTCGCTGCTCGGCGCCCGTACGAAGGGCATCCGGGGCCCGCTCACGCTGGCCTGTGTGCTGCTCACCGCCGGGGCCGGGCTGCTGTTCCTGCTCTCCGGCGACACCCCGCTCGCCGTCCTGCTGCTGGCCGGGGCCTGCTTCGGCATCCCGCAGGGGCTGATCGGCACCAGCAACCAGGCGGCCGTCCAGGCCTACGCGCCCGCCGAGTCCATCGGCTCCGCCGCCGGGCTCCAGCGCACCGCCCAGTACATGGGCGCCATCACGGCATCCAGCCTGATCGCCCTCGCCTACGGCCGGTCGGCCGACGACGCGGGCCTGCATCTGATGGCCGCCGTCGCCGCCGTCCTCGGCGTGCTGCTCATCGTCCTCACCGTCACCGACCGCGCCCTGCGCGGCCGTACCTGAACCGAACCGTCCACCCCCACCCCGCAAGGAGCACCACCATGAGCGTCACCACCCTCGACCCGAAGACCGCGCTGGTCGTCGTCGACCTCCAGAAGGGCATCGCCGGGCTGCCCACCGCGCCGCACCCCAGCGCCGACGTCATCGCGCACTCCGCGACGCTGGCCGACGCCTTCCGCGCCAAGGGCCTGCCCGTCGTCCTGGTCCGGGTCACCGGCGGTGCCCCCGGCCGCACCGAGGGCCCCGCCCGCTCCGGCAAGCCGGCCGCCGACTGGGCCGAGATCGTCCCTGAGCTCGGCCCGAAGGACGGCGACATCGTCGTCACCAAGCAGCAGTGGGGCGCCTTCTACGGCACCGACCTCGACCTCCAGCTGCGCCGCCGCGGCATCACCCAGGTCGTGGTGACCGGGATCGCGACGAGCATCGGCGTCGAGTCCACCGCCCGCTCGGCGTACGAGCACGGCTACCACGTCACGCTCGCCACGGACGCGATGACCGACATGAGCGCCGAGACCCACGCGAACAGCATCGAGCGCATCTTCCCGCGCCTGGGCGAGACCGGCACCACCGAGGAGATCGTCAAGCTGCTCGGCTGACGCCTCCCCTCAGGAGGGATCGCGGGAGGGATCGCGCCGGCGGATCTTGTTCCCCAGCCAGACCAGCGGGTCGTACGTGCGGTCCACCGCCCGTTCCTTCAGCGGGATCAGCGCGTTGTCCGTGATCCTGATGTGCTCGGGGCAGACCTCCGTACAGCACTTGGTGATGTTGCAGTAGCCGAGTCCGTGCTCCTCCTGGGCCGTCGCCTTGCGGTCGAGCCCGGACTCGGCGGCGGCGTCCAGCGGGTGCATGTCCAGCTCGGCCACCCGCATCAGGAAGCGCGGTCCGGCGAAGGACGCCTTGTTCTCCTCGTGGTCGCGCACCACATGGCAGGTGTCCTGGCACAGGAAGCACTCGATGCACTTGCGGAACTCCTGAGAGCGGTCCACATCGACCTGCTGCATGCGGTAGTCGCCCGCCTTCACCCCCTCCGGGGGTACGAAGGCGGGCACCTCCCGTGCCTTGGCGTAGTTGAACGACACATCCGTCACCAGATCGCGCACCACGGGGAAGGCCCGCAGCGGGGTGACCGTGACCGTCTCCTCACGGCCGAACACCGACATCCGGGTCATGCACATCAGCCGGGGCCTGCCGTTGATCTCCGCGCTGCACGAACCGCACTTGCCCGCCTTGCAGTTCCACCGCACCGCCAGATCGCCCGCCCGGGTGGCCTGGATGCGGTGGATGATGTCGAGGACCACCTCGCCGTCGTTGACCTCGACCGAGAAGTCCTGGAGTCCGCCGCCCGAGGCGTCCCCGCGCCACACCCTGAACCGTGCGTCGTAGCTGCTCACTCGTAGAGCTCCTCTTCGGCGAGGTACTTGGCCAGCTCCTCCTTCTCGAACAGGGAGAGCAGGTCGGGACGGATGGGTTCGGTCACCGTGCGGACGAGCGCGATCAGGCCCGCGGCGTCCGGATCCTCCACCGGCCGGCACAGCAGGTTCACCGGCCGCCAGGAGCGCTCCATCGCCGGACAGTCCTCGCGCGTGTGGCCGCCGCGGCTCTCGGTGCGCTCCAGCGCCGCCCGCGCGATGCACTCGCTGACCAGCAGCATGTTCCGCAGGTCCAGGGCGAGATGCCAGCCCGGGTTGAACTGCCGGTGCCCCTCCACCCCGGCGCGCCCGGCCCGCTCGCGCAGCCCGGCCAGCTTCTCCAGGGCCCGTTCCATCTCGGGGGCGCGCCGGATGATGCCGACCAGGTCGTTCATCGTCTGCTGGAGTTCCTGGTGCAGGGTGTACGGATTCTCCGGCGGTACGTCACCTGCGGGGGCCTCCGCGCTGAACGGACGCAGCGCCTCCGCCGCGGCCGCGTCGATCTGCGCCTCGTCCGCCACGGGCGGGGTGGCGGCCGCCGCGGCGTACGCGGCGGCGTGCAGCCCGGCCCGGCGGCCGAAGACCAGCAGGTCGGAGAGGGAGTTCCCGCCGAGCCGGTTGGAGCCGTGCATGCCGCCCGCCACCTCGCCCGCCGCGAACAGCCCCGGCACATCGAGGGCGGCCGCGCTGTCCGAGTCGACGGCGATGCCGCCCATCACGTAGTGGCAGGTGGGGCCGACCTCCATCGCCTCGGCCGTGATGTCGACGTCCGCCAGCTCCTTGAACTGGTGGTACATCGAGGGCAGCCGCCGCCGGATGCGCTCGGCCGGCATCCGGGTCGACACATCCAGGAACACCCCGCCGTGCGGGGAGCCCCGGCCCGCCTTCACCTCGGAGTTGATGGCCCGGGCGACCTCGTCGCGCGGCAGCAGCTCGGGCGGCCGGCGGTTGTGGTCCGGGTCCTCGTACCAGCGGTCGCCCTCCTCCTCCGACTGCGCGTACTTCTCCTTGAACACGTCGGGGACGTAGTCGAACATGAACCGCTTGCCCTCGGAGTTGCGCAGCACCCCGCCGTCGCCGCGCACCGACTCGGTGACGAGGATGCCCTTGACCGAGGGCGGCCAGACCATCCCGGTCGGGTGGAACTGCACGAACTCCATGTTCAGCAGGGGCGCCCCCGCCAGCAGCGCCAGCGCATGGCCGTCGCCGGTGTACTCCCAGGAGTTCGACGTCACCTTGAAGGACTTGCCGATGCCGCCGGTGGCGAGGACGACCGCGGGCGCCTCCAGCACGAAGAAGCGGCCCGACTCGCGCTCGTAGCAGAAGGTGCCCGAGACGCGGTCCCCGTCCTTCGGGCGTTGTTCTTTCAGGACTCGGGTCACCGTGCACTCCTGGAAGACCTTCAGCCGTGCCTCGTAGTCACCGAACTCGCGCTCGTCCTCCTGCTGGAGCGAGACGATCTTCTGCTGGAGGGTGCGGATCAGTTCGAGGCCGGTACGGTCCCCGACATGGGCCAGGCGGGGGTACTCGTGGCCGCCGAAGTTGCGCTGGGAGATCTTGCCCTCGGGGGTGCGGTCGAAGAGGGCGCCCCAGGTCTCCAGCTCCCAGACCCGGTCGGGCGCCTCCTTGGCGTGCAGCTCCGCCATCCGCCACTGGTTGAGGAACTTCCCGCCGCGCATGGTGTCGCGGAAGTGCACCTGCCAGTTGTCGCCGGAGTTCACATTGCCCATGGAGGCGGCGATCCCGCCCTCCGCCATGACCGTGTGCGCCTTGCCGAAGAGCGATTTGCAGATGACGGCGGTACGGGCACCGCGCTCCCGCGCCTCGATGGCGGCGCGCAGCCCGGCGCCCCCGGCACCGACCACGACGACGTCCCACTGCTGCCGTTCGAGCTCAGTCATTCAGAAGAACCTCGGATCGTCGAAGGCGCCGGAGGCGACGAGGTACACATAGAAGTCGGCGAGCGCCACGCTGATCAGCGAGGCCCAGGCCAGCAGCATGTGGTGGGCGTTGAGCCGCCCCACCCAGCCCCACAGCCGGTAGCGCACGGGATGCTTCGAGAAGTGCCGCAGCCGGCCGCCGATGATGTGCCGGCAGGAGTGGCAGGACAGGGTGTACGCCCAGATCAGCGTGATGTTGACCAGGAAGACCAGCGAACCGAGCCCCATGTGCCCCCACGCGTAGTGCGTGTCGCGGAAGGAGAGCACGGTGTCGTACGTGAGGATCCCGGCGACCGGCACCGCCGCGTAGAAGAAGTAGCGGTGCATGTTCTGCATGACCAGCGGGAAGCGGGTCTCCCCGCTGTACGTCCGGTGCGGCTCGGCGATCGCGCAGGCCGGGGGCGAGGCCCAGAAGCCCCGGTAGTAGGCCTTGCGGTAGTAGTAGCAGGTCAGCCGGAAACCGAGCGGGAAGATCAGGATCAGCAGGGCGGGGGACAGGCCCCACCAGCTGCCGAGGAGCTCCCAGTTCGGGCCGTGCCGCATGGGGGCGCAGTTGTCCGCCAGACAGGGCGAGTAGAACGGCGAGACATAAGGGGCGGCGTAGTAGTCCGCGTTCGAGAACGCCCGCCAGGTCGAGTAGACGATGAAGGCGAGCAGCCCGGCCGCCGTCACGGCGGGCGCCAGCCACCAGCGGTCGGTCCGCAGATGGCGGGCGGCGATGGCGGCCCGGGTGGCGTGGTGGACCCCCGTGGCCCGGGCGCCCGGGGCCGTTCCTGAATCCGTTCCTGTTTCCGTACCGGTGGCCAAGGAACTCTCCTAGGGCGTGTCGTCAAACTGGTGTCGTTGCCCGTAGGGCGGCCGGGCGGCGTCAGGTGCGTGCTCTCGGCGTGCCGGCCCCAGGCCCCTGTACTGGGCGTACCGGGGTCTGGGGCCGGTGCGGCGAGAGTGCGTGCATGGCGTCGCCCGGCAGACGCCAGTTTGACGACACGCCCTAGGGGGCGTGCCTGCCGCGGACGCCCAGACCCTCGTCGTCCGCGTCCGTCCACAGAGTGCTGTCGTAGGGCGCCTCGGTGATCGTGATGACGCCGTCGACGGGGTCGGCGGGGCCGGCCGGGGCGAGACCTTCCCGGCCGGTGTCCGCCGCGCGCAGCCGCGCGAGGCTCTGCTCCAGCCGTCCGACGGTGCGGACCAGGTCGTCGAGGCAGTGCTGAATTGCCGTCAATTCGTCGTGCAGCGACATGACTTGATCTCACTTCCGCAGTCGCGGGTGGTCCATGTCCATGCGCATGCGAGTGTCGCGCGTCACATCCGGTTTGGGAAGGGAGCGGGCCGGACCGGCTCGCGGGCCCGGGTGCGGCGGCTCCGCCGCACGGGTGAGGTTTCGGGGCGGCTGCGCCGTGTCTGCGCCGCCTCTCGCGCGTGAGCGCCTTCAGTGGACGGGCGGAACCAGTGTGATCAACTGCAAATGCCACCAAACATGCATAATCCGGTCCATTCGGGTACGGGTGGGCCGGGCCGTCCCCGGAGGTATCAGTCATGTCCCACGTCGGCGTCCCGCGCGGGACAGCCCGAAAGCGCCGCTCGCTCGCCCTCCTCACCACGGGGGTGCTCACGCTCCCCGTGCTGGCCGGCTGCAGCTCGGGCGAGGACGAGGCGACCACCACCGCCGTCGCCCCGCAGGACGTCGCGCCCGCGGCCCGCGCCCAGGTCGCCAACGGCGGCACGGTCAACTGGGCGATCGACGCGATGCCCGCCACCCTCAACGCCTACCAGGCGGACGCCGACGCGGCCACGAGCCGGATCACCGGCGCCCTGCTGCCGACCCTCTTCCCGCTGGACGCCAAGGGCCGGCCGCAGCTCAACCCGGACTACCTCGAATCCGCGAAGGTGGTCGACACCGAGCCCAAGCAGGTCGTGCTCTACCGGCTCAACCAGCAGGCGGTCTGGAGCGACGGACGGGAGATCGGGGCGCCCGACTTCGTCGCCCAGTGGCGCGCGCTGAGCGGCAAGGACTCCGCGTTCTGGACCGCCCGCAACGCCGGGTACGAACGCATCGAGAAGATCGAGCGCGGCGCCGACGACCTGGAGGTCAAGGTCACCTTCGCCAAGCCGTACGCGGACTGGCGCTCCCTCTTCTCCCCGCTCTACCCGAAGCAGGTCACTGGCTCCCCGGACGCCTTCAACGACGGGGCACGCGCCACGATCAAGGCGACCGCCGGACCGTTCCGGCTGGGCAAGGTGGACAAGGACGCGAAGTCCGTCACGCTGACCCGCAACCCGCGCTGGTGGGGCAGCCCGGCCAAGCTCGACTCGCTGGTCTTCAAGGCGGTCAAGCCGCAGGACCGCACCGAGGCGCTGACCAAGGGCAAGGTCGACGTCGCCGACATCGACGCGGCGGCCGCCCACCGCATCGTCCAGGCGGCCCGGGACAGCGGCGGCTCCAACGGCGCGCCGCCCGCCCACGGCCCCGGCTCGGAGATCACCCCCGCCCAGGCGCTGCGCTCCTGGGCGCTGGCGCACGGCTCCGACGAGGAGGCGGCCGAGGAGGCGCAGGAGGCCAGGGACGAGAAGTCCCGGGCGGCCGAGGCGTACGCCACCGAGCAGAGCGACCTGCGCCGCTACACCGTCCGCAAGTCGCTGGAGCCCGCCTACACCCAGCTCGCCCTGAACGGCGAGACCGGGCCGCTGGCCGACGACCGGGTGCGCCGGGCCGTGGCGCGTGCCCTGGACCGCCAGGAGCTCGCGAACACCGTGCTCAAGCCGCTCGGCCTGCCCGCCGACCCGCTCGGCAGCCACCTGGCCCTGGCCGGGCAGCCCGCGTACAAGGACGGCAGCAAGGCACTCGGCGGCCAGGACACCAAGGAGGCGCAGGCGCTGCTGGCCGACGCGGGCTGGACGCGCGAGGGCGCCCTGAAGAAGACCGAGGGGACCAAGGCCGGCAGCGAGGGCGAGAAGCAGACGGACGCGGAGAAGAAGGCCGCCGCGGACAAGGCGGACAAGGCGGCCGAGAAGAAGGAGAAGAAGGAGGAGGAGAAGGCGCAGAAGGGCGACGGGGCCAAGGACGACGGCAAGACCAACGACGCCGCCCGCCGCGAGCCCGCCGCCGACGAGGGCCTCTACATCGTCGGCGACGACAACAAGCCCGGCGAGGCCGAGGGCGCGGCCACCCACGTCATCGCGCCCGCCCCCGCGGCGGCCGTCCAGAGCGTGGCCCTGCTCCGCCAGGCCGGACGCCTCGGCGGCACCGGCACCTCCGAGGACGCCCCCGCCCACCTCTTGGCCCAGGACCGGCAGCCGGGCGGCGCGGTCGGCGCGTACGCCCCGGTCGGCACCGCGGCCCCGGCCCAGGCCGCCGACGTGGCGCGCGGTCCGCTCGGCAAGGACGGCAAGCCGCTGAGCCTGCGGTTCGTCCTGCCCTCCGGCCCCGGCTCGGAGTCCCTGCGCAGCGTGGGGGACAAGATCGCCGCGATGCTCGACACGATCGGGATCCGTACCGAGATCACCAAGGTCTCCGACGAGAGCTACTTCCGGGACCACGTCGCGTCCGGCGACTACGACCTGGCGCTCTACTCCTGGCCCGCCACGGCCTACCCGGCCACGGACGACCGCCCGATCTTCGCCAAGCCGGTGCCCGCGACCGACGGCTCGCTGCTCGTCGAGCAGAACTACACCCGGGTCGGTACGGACCACATCGACCAGCTCTTCGACCAGGCGGTCTCCGAACTGGACGAGGCCACGGCCCGGGATCTGATGAAGAAGGCGGACGCCCGGATCTGGGCCGCCGCAGGATCGATTCCTCTCTATCAGCGCCCGCAGCTCGTCGCGACCGACAAGAAGCTGGTGAACGTCGGCGCCTTCGGCTTCGGGGTGCCGCACTACCAGGACATCGGTTTCAAGACGCCGCAGTCCGCCGGAGCCCCCGCAAACCCGAAGAAGTAGCAGGTCAGAGCGGAATCGAAAGCTCAGAACTGGCTCAATTCCCTTGCCCGCCGGCCTGCCGGCGGGCAAGGCTGTGCCCACCTGCTGACCCGGGTAGCCACTCCGCCGGACGGTCTTGGGGCCCCAACCCCGAAGATCCGCCGCGGAGCCCCCGCTCCGTTCCCCACATCGGAGCCCGCGGCTTCGGAGCCCCACCTCTGAAGTTGCTCAAGTCCCGCGTCCGCGGAGTCCGCCCGGGGACCGTGTTCACGACCACCGGTGAAATCCGCCGGAAGAACTGATCACGGGGGCGGAAACATGAAGCGGACGCGGGCTCTCAGCACGGCGGTCGCCGTGGCTGTCGCAGGACTCCTCACGGCCACGAGCGGCTGCACCTCGGCGCCGGACGCACCCAAGGCTGCCGCGAGCCCCTCGACGGCCGGTGCGCCGGCGGGCAGCGCGGAGCCCGTGTCCGCTCCCCGGGAGCGGGCCTGCGAGGGCGGCACCTACACCTGGTTCAACGAGCAGAGCCTCTTCGTGCTGAACGGTGTCTCCGATGTGCAGCGCGTCACGGGCAAGCGCACCAAGCTGACCGAGCCGGTCCGCCGGCTGCGCACCGACCAGGCGTCCGTGGAGGCCGTCGGCCCGAGGCTGGACTCGCGGGACGTGCTCTTCGCGCTGAGCGTGCGCCTCGGTTTCGCGGACAAGGGGGGCGACCCGCAGGACGGATCGGGACTGGGCGAGCCCGGCACGTACGCGCCTCTCGACGAGGGAGGCGGCGAGGTCGGCGGGCACACCGCCCGCCTGGTGAACTTCAGTTTCGTCAAGCTGGTCGAGACGGATTTCCGGTACACCTGCGGAAGCGGCAAGGGCCAGGAACCGACCACCGGGCATGTGGTGACATGGGGCAACTCGGGCGGGGGAGTCGTCGACTGCGACGAGGCGCTGCCCAAGGACGCGTCGGCCGCCGCGCACGAGGCCGTCCGGCTGTCCTGTGGCCGGTAGCGACCGCCCGGGAAGCCTCCGACCCGTCGGGCCCGTACCATGGGGACTAGCCGTGGCGCGTCCGCCCGGCGGGCGTACGAGGACTCAAGACCGACTAAGACGCCTGAATCCCCGATCCGAGAGAAGCGCAAGCCACCCATGCCCACGCGCCACGACATCCGTAACGTAGCCATCGTCGCCCACGTCGACCACGGCAAGACCACGCTGGTCGACGCCATGCTCAAGCAGGCCGGCTCCTTCGCCGCGCACGCTGCCGAGTCGCTCGACGACCGCATGATGGACTCGAACGACCTGGAGCGTGAGAAGGGCATCACGATCCTGGCCAAGAACACGGCCGTGAAGTACCACCCCAAGGATGGCGGCGACGTCATCACGATCAACATCATCGACACCCCCGGCCACGCCGACTTCGGTGGTGAGGTCGAGCGCGGCCTGTCGATGGTGGACGCGGTCGTGCTGCTGGTCGACGCCTCCGAGGGCCCGCTGCCGCAGACCCGCTTCGTGCTCCGCAAGGCGCTGACGGCCAAGCTGCCGGTCATCCTCTGCATCAACAAGACGGACCGCCCGGACTCCCGGATCGCCGAGGTCATCGACGAGACGTACGACCTGTTCCTGGACCTGGACGCGGACGAGGACCAGATCGAGTTCCCGATCGTCTACGCCTGCGCCCGTGACGGTGTCGCCTCGCTGACCAAGCCGGAGGACGGCACGGTCCCGCAGGACAGCACCAACCTGGAGCCGTTCTTCAGCACCATCCTCTCCACGGTCCCGGCCCCCGAGTACGACGAGGAGGCCCCGCTCCAGGCGCACGTCACCAACCTGGACGCCGACAACTTCCTCGGCCGTATCGCGCTCTGCCGTGTCGAGCAGGGCGAGCTGCGCAAGGGCCAGACGGTCACCTGGATCAAGCGTGACGGCACGCAGTCCAACGTCCGGATCACCGAGCTGCTGATGACCGAGGCGCTCACCCGCAAGCCCGCCGAGAAGGCCGGCCCGGGTGACATCTGCGCGATCGCCGGTATCCCGGACATCATGATCGGCGAGACCCTGGCCGACCCGGAGAACCCGATCGCACTGCCGCTGATCACGGTGGACGAGCCGGCCATCTCGATGACCATCGGTGCCAACACCTCGCCGCTCGTCGGCAAGGGCGGCAAGGGCCACAAGGTCACCGCGCGCCAGATCAAGGACCGCCTCGACCGCGAGCTCATCGGTAACGTCTCGCTGCGCGTCCTGGAGACCGAGCGCCCGGACGCCTGGGAGGTCCAGGGCCGCGGTGAGCTGGCGCTCGCCATCCTGGTCGAGCAGATGCGCCGCGAGGGCTTCGAGCTGACCGTCGGCAAGCCGGAGGTCGTCACCAAGCAGGTCGACGGCAAGACGCACGAGCCGATCGAGCGCATGACGATCGACTCGCCCGAGGAGCACCTCGGCGCCATCACGCAGCTCATGGCGACCCGCAAGGGCCGCATGGAGACCATGACGAACCACGGTTCGGGCTGGGTCCGCATGGAGTGGATCGTCCCGTCCCGCGGCCTCATCGGCTTCCGTACGGAGTTCCTGACCCAGACCCGCGGCACGGGCATCGCGCACTCCCTCTTCGAGGGCCACGAGCCGTGGTTCGGCGAGCTGCGGACCCGTCACAACGGCTCCCTGGTCGCGGACCGCGCGGGCACGGTCACGCCGTTCGCGATGGTCAACCTCCAGGAGCGCGGTGTCATCTTCACCGAGGCCGGCACCGAGGTCTACGAGGGCATGATCATCGGCGAGAACTCGCGCGCCGACGACATGGACGTGAACATCACCAAGGAGAAGAAGCTCACCAACATGCGTGCGGCCTCCGCCGACACCACGGAGAACGTGGTGCCGGCCCGCAAGCTGTCGCTGGAGCAGTCCCTCGAGTTCTGCCGCGACGACGAGTGCATCGAGGTGACCCCGGAGACCGTGCGGATCCGCAAGGTCGTCCTGGACCAGAAGGACCGCGGCCGCGCCGCGTCGCGCGCCAAGCACAACTGACCCACGGAGAAAGCCAGGCCTGGTTCCGTCCCGACACGGAACCGGGCCTTCCGTATCTGTGCACCTCCTCTGTCGGCAGCCAGCAATGTGCCACTGGAAACGGATGCTGGAAGTGGAACTTCCGATTACATAAAGCACTCGGTTCATTACAGAAGGCTCAAGCTTCCCTCAGATCGGTGGAATGCGGAGCCTCGCTTCGGCAGGATGCTTGCTGTGCCGCCGGCTGGCGGCACAGCAAGCAGTGGTGGGGATCAGTTTTGATGCGCGAAAGCAAAGGATGACGATGCGGAAGATTGTGGCGATCGCACTCGCGGGGGCGGCGGCGTCGGCGGCTCTCACAACGCCGGCGGTGGCGGCGGGAAACGACCCGATGTGCAGCCCGGGGCGGACGAAGCTGACGTGGTCCTCGAAGAGCAAGCCGTGGCTCGTCACGCACAAGAGAGTCGTCGAGCACTACACCGGAGACTCGGGCAAGAGGACCTACAAGGCAGAGAAGGTTGCCGAGGTCAAGGCGTCCGTCAAGGCAACGGCCGGTGCCAAGGTCAGTGGCAAGGCTGTCCTCGCCAGCTTTGAAGGGTCCATCGGCCTGGAGCTCGCGGCCGAGGGAAGGATCACGAATACGAAGTCGGAGACGGTCACCTACAACTTCACCAAGTTCGACACCTATGTGTTCTACGCGGGAACGCGGAAGGCCACCGGCTACTACACGCAGTACCGCTGCGATCGCGGCACGAAGTGGGTCAAGACCGGACGGTACGGCAAGGCGCAGAGCTGGACGGCCGCGGTCGAGGGCGGCGTCCGCTGCGGCACGAAGCCCCCGAAGGCATCCTTGGCGGCGTTCGTGAAGAAGGAGTACTGCTGAGTCGCTGACGGGCCCTCTGTTCAGGCGCCCCGCCGACCTGCTTGCATGGGTCGGCGGGGCGTCCGGCGTCTTGTCGGCCGGAGAGGGTCGGGTGCTGCACGAGGGTGCGGACATGTGAAGTCGATTTCGACGACCGGGCGTTCGACTATCGGGCAACCCGATCCGGTACATGTGTGAACGGTCCGTTTCGGGGGTGTCTGTCTGGTATCCCTTTGTCCGCATTTCGGGTCTACGCGCTGAGTCGATGTTGTCAAAATGAGACCCTTTAGGTGTGGTTTACAGCCCAGTCGTACTTAATAGTTGGCTCCATTGAGCTCGGGTCAATGGGTCACGCACTGTGGGGAGTGTCGACTCACGAGCACACTCAGGGCACTGAAACGATCACCGTCAGGGGTGTCGGTGATCAATCCAGTGCCCTTCTTGTAGTCAAAAGTGGACTCATGAGGAGGAAACCCATGCGTGGTGCCAAGAGCGCCAAGTGGGTCGCGGGAGCGGCCATCATCGCCCTGGCTGCGACTGCCTGTGGCGACGGCGACGACAATGCCGACAAGGGGGGCGCCAAGGGTGCCGTCAACGCCGACGGCATCTTCTCCGTCGAGGTCGGTGAGCCGCAGAACCCGCTGCAGCCGGCCAACACGATGGAGTCGAACGGCAGCATCGTCACCGACGCGATCTTCTCGCAGCTGGTTGACTACGACCCGTCCGGCAAGCTTGAGATGATCAACGCGGAGTCTGTCGACACCAAGGACAGCAAGCTCTGGACGATCAAGCTCAAGAAGGACTGGAAGTTCCACGACGGCACGCCCGTCACCGCGGAGTCCTACGTCAAGGCGTGGAACTGGGCCGCGAACATCAAGAACGCTCAGACCAACGCGTCCTGGTTCGCCGACATCAAGGGCTTCGCCGACGTTCACCCCGAGGACCCGAAGGCCAAGCCCAAGGCCGACGCCATGTCGGGTCTGAAGATCGTCGACGACTCCACCTTCACCGTCGAGCTCAACAACCCGCTGCCGTACTTCTCGTACAAGCTCGGCTACACGGTCTTCTCTCCGCTGCCCGAGTCCTTCTACGCGGACCCGAAGGCCGCCGGCCAGAAGCCGGTCGGCAACGGTGCGTACAAGTTCGTCAGCTGGGACCACAAGAAGCAGATCAAGGTCGTCCGCAACGACGACTACAAGGGTGCTGACAAGGCGAAGAACGGTGGTGTGATCTTCAAGAACTACACCACTCTCGAAACCGCCTACGAGGACCTGAAGTCCGGCAACGTCGACGTGCTGCGCCAGATCGCGCCGAAGGACCTTCCGGTCTACCGGTCCGACCTCGGCGACCGTGCGGTGGACAAGCCGTACTCCGCGATCCAGACGCTCGGCGTCGCCATGTACACCAAGCAGTGGAAGAACACCGACCCGAAGGTCCTGCAGGGCCTGTCGATGGCGATCGACCGCGACACCATCACCAAGACGGTGCTCCAGGGCACCCGCGAGCCGGCCACGGGCTGGGTGGCCCAGGGCGTTCTCGGCTACCAGCCGAACGTCGCGGGTGACGTCACCAAGTACAACCCGACCAAGGCGAAGGCCCTCATCAAGGAGGGCGGCGGTGTTCCGGGTAACAAGATCTACATCCAGTTCAACGCCGACGGTGGTCACAAGGAATGGGTCGAGGCTGTCTGCAACAGCATCACCCAGGCGACCGGTGTCGCGTGCGCCGGCGACTCGAAGGCCGACTTCCAGGCGGACCTGAACGCCCGTGACGCCAAGCAGGTCAAGTCGTTCTACCGCGGCGCCTGGGTGCTCGACTACCCGGTGAACGCGAACTTCATCAGCGACCTGTTCCGTACGGGTGCGGCCGGTAACAACGGCTTCTTCTCCAACAAGGACCTCGACAAGAAGATCAAGGCCGCGGACTCCGCTGCCACGCTCGACGAGTCGGTCAAGGGGTACCAGGAGATCGAGAAGGAGCTGGTCAAGTACATGCCGACCATTCCGCTCTGGTACTACAAGGTCAACGCCGGTTACTCGGAGAAGGTCCAGAACGTTCAGTACGCCCAGGACGGCGACCCGATCCTGACCCAGGTTCAGGTCAAGAAGTAAACACCGACGTAGTCCGCAGGCCGGTGCGGGACCGACACTGACATCGGTCCCGGACCAACCTGCACGCCGCGGCCGGGGGGCCCTTTCCCATCACCGACAACCCCACAGGGGACCGGTCACGGGGAAGGGCCCGTCGGCTGCCGCTCGCCACTTACATGGAGGCACCATGGGGCGCTATGTCGCACGACGACTGCTCCAGATGATCCCGGTCTTCCTCGGGACCACCCTGCTCATCTTCCTGATGGTCTACACACTGCCCGGCGACCCCGTGCGGGGCCTCTTCGGGGACAAGGGCGCCGACCCCGCCACCCTGGCCGCCATGCGGCACCAACTGGGGCTGGACCAGCCCATCCTGCAGCAGTACTGGAATTACATGTCAGGCATCGTCCTGCACGGTGATTTCGGTGATCAGATAGCCAGCGGACGTCCCGTCACGGACGTCCTCGGCGACGCGTTCCCCGTTACCTTCCGACTGGCGGGCATGGCCTTCGTCATCGAGATCGTCATCGGTATCGGTCTCGGGATGATCGCCGGTCTGCGTGCCGGCCGGCTCACCGACAACGTGATCCTGGTCTTCACCCTGCTGATCATCTCGATCCCGGTGTTCGTCCTCGGCTTCATCGTCAAGACGGTGTTCGCCTTCCAGCTCGGCTGGATCGATCCAAATGTTTCCAGTGACGCCAAGTGGGGCGAACTCCTCGCTCCTGCGATCGTTCTGGGGTCGCTGTCACTCGCCTATGTGGCGAGACTGACACGTACGACCATGGCCGAGAACCTGCGGTCTGACTACATGCGCACCGCCATCGCCAAGGGCCTGCCCAAGCGCCGCATCGTCGGTGTGCACCTGATGCGCAACTCGCTGATCCCCGTCATCACCTTCCTCGGCACCGACCTGGGTGCCCTGATGGGCGGCGCGGTCGTCACCGAGGGCCTGTTCAACGTCAAGGGCGTCGGCGGCACGATCTACGAGTCGATCGTCAAGCGCGAGGGCACGACGCTCGTCGGCCTCGTCACCATCCTGGTGCTCGTTTATCTCCTCATGAGCCTCATCGTCGACCTGCTGTACGCGGTCCTGGACCCGAGGATCCGTTATGCCTGACGCGACCAAGACCGCACCCGCCCCCGAGGACGCCAAGGCGCCCATCGTGGACCCGGCGGCGACCGTGAAGGCCGACAAAGCCCGCAGCCTGTGGGGCGACGCCTGGCGGGACCTGCGCTCCAACTGGTACTTCATCGTCTCCTCGGTACTCATCCTGATCCTGCTCGTGATGGCGGTGTTCCCGGGTCTGTTCACCAGCGCCTCGCCCACCAGCAGCGACCTGGTGCACCACTACCTGGGCAAGCCGGAGCTGAGCAAGGTCGGCTCCGCAGGCTGGCTCGGCTACGACGGCCAGGGCCACAGCGTCTACGCGCGTGTCATCTACGGCACCCGCGCCTCGGTCACCGTCGGCGTCTGCGTCACGCTCCTGGTGACGCTGTTCGGCGGCCTGATCGGCATGCTCGCCGGTTACTTCGGCGGCTGGGTCGACGCGCTGCTCTCCGGGTTCTTCACCAACGTGTTCCTCGGGATTCCGTTCCTGCTCGGAGCCATGGTGGTGCTGCAGGCCTTTACCGATCATTCGGTGTGGGTGGTTGTCCTTGCGCTCGCGTTCCTCGGCTGGACGCAGATCGCACGTGTCATGCGCGGCGCGGTGATCGTGATCAAGCAGTCGGACTACGTACAGGCCGCCAGAGCGCTGGGCGCGGGCACCAACCGGATCCTCTTCCGGCACATCCTGCCCAACGCCATGGCCCCCGTGATCGTGGTCGCGACCATCTCGCTGGGTGTCTACATCTCCGCCGAGGCGACCCTGTCCTACCTGGGTCTGGGTCTCGCCGACCCGACGATCTCCTGGGGCATGGACATCTCCGACGGCGCCGCCCAGATCCGCGTCGCGCAGCACATCCTGCTGTACCCGTCGATCATGCTCAGCATCACCGTTCTGGCGTTCATCATGCTCGGCGAAGCCGTCCGCAACGCCCTCGATCCGAAGTCGCGATAGGAGGGCGAAACGTGGCCACCATCAACAAGACCGCCGAAGTCCCGTCCGCACGCTCGGGGGACGACTACGTCGGCCCCCTCCTCGATGTCCGTGACCTGCACGTGGAGTTCCACACCCGCGACGGTGTGGCCAAGGCGGTCAACGGTGTCAACTACAGCGTGAACGCCGGGGAGACGCTCGCCGTGCTCGGTGAGTCCGGCTCCGGCAAGTCCGTGACGGCGCAGGCCATCATGGGCATCCTCGACATGCCGCCGGGCAAGATCCCGCAGGGCGAGATCCTCTTCCGCGGCCAGGACATGCTCAAGATGTCCTACGAGGAGCGCCGGCAGATCCGCGGCCGGAAGATCGCGATGATCTTCCAGGACGCGCTGTCCTCCCTCAACCCGGTCCTGACCGTCGGCTACCAGCTCGGCGAGATGTTCCGGGTCCACCAGGGCCTGTCCAAGAAGGAAGCCCGCGCCAGGGCCATCGAGCTGATGGACCAGGTCAAGATCCCGGCCGCCGCGGCCCGGGTCGCGGACTACCCGCACCAGTTCTCCGGCGGTATGCGCCAGCGCATCATGATCGCCATGGCGCTGGCCCTGGAGCCGGACCTGATCATCGCGGACGAGCCCACCACGGCGCTCGACGTGACCGTCCAGGCCCAGGTGATGGACCTGCTCGCGGAGCTCCAGCGCGAGTACAACATGGGCCTGATCCTGATCACGCACGACCTCGGCGTCGTCGCGGACGTCGCCGACAAGATCGCGGTGATGTACGCGGGCCGGATCGTCGAGACCGCCCCGGTGCACGAGATCTACAAGCGTCCGGCGCACCCCTACACCAAGGGTCTGCTGGCGTCGATCCCGCGCCTGGACCAGAAGGGCCAGGAGCTCTTCGCGATCAAGGGCCTGCCGCCCAACCTGCTGCACGTGCCCTCGGGTTGCGCCTTCAACCCGCGCTGCACCATGGCGCAGGACATCTGCCGTACGGACATCCCGGCGCTCAGCCCGGTGACCGAGCAGGACGGCACCGAGCTGGTCGGACGCGGCAGCGCCTGCCACTTCTGGAAGGAGACGATCCATGGCTGACCTCGAGAAGGAGCCCGTGGACGCCACCCCGAACGTCACCGAAGTGGAGACGGTCGACGCGGCCACCGAGGCGGAGGCCGTAGCCGCCATCGACGCGCCCGTGTCGCAGGGGGAGCCGATCCTCCAGGTGCGCAACCTGGTCAAGCACTTCCCGCTGACCCAGGGCATCCTGTTCAAGAAGCAGGTCGGCGCGGTCAAGGCCGTGGACGGGATCTCCTTCGATCTCTACGCGGGCGAGACGCTCGGCATCGTGGGCGAGTCCGGCTGTGGCAAGTCCACCGTCGCCAAGCTCCTGATGACGCTGGAGCGGGCCACCGCCGGCGAGGTCTTCTACAAGGGCCAGGACATCACCAAGCTGTCCGGCCGCGCGCTGAAGGCGGTGCGCCGCAACATCCAGATGGTCTTCCAGGACCCCTACACCTCGCTCAACCCGCGTATGACGGTCGGCGACATCATCGGGGAGACCTACGAGATCCACCCCGAGGTGGCTCCGAAGGGCGACCGGCGCCGCAAGGTGCAGGAACTCCTGGACGTCGTGGGGCTCAATCCGGAGTACATCAACCGGTACCCGCACCAGTTCTCCGGCGGCCAGCGCCAGCGCATCGGGATCGCCCGCGGCCTCGCGCTCAACCCGGAGATCATCATCTGCGACGAGCCGGTCTCCGCGCTCGACGTGTCGGTGCAGGCCCAGGTCATCAACCTGATGGAGAAGCTCCAGGACGAGTTCAACCTGAGCTACCTCTTCATCGCGCACGACCTGTCCATCGTCCGGCACATCTCCGACCGGGTCGGCGTGATGTACCTCGGCAAGATGGCCGAGATCGGCACGGACGAGCAGATCTACGACCACCCGACGCACCCCTACACCCAGGCGCTGCTGTCGGCGGTCCCGGTCCCCGACCCGGAGGCCCGTGAGGGCCGCGAGCGGATCATCCTCACCGGCGACGTCCCGTCCCCGGCCAACCCGCCGTCGGGCTGCCGCTTCCGCACCCGCTGCTGGAAGGCCCAGGACAAGTGCGCCACCGAGGTGCCGCTGCTGGCGGTCCCGGAGCGCTTCAAGACCTCCACGACGCCGGCCGCGCACGAGTCGGCGTGCCACTTCGCGGAGGAGAAGGACGTGGTGCACGCGTCCTGACACCAGGCCGCACCGCACGGCGAAGGCGCCCGGAACCGAATGGTTCCGGGCGCCTTTCCCGTGTGCCGGGGGACCGGGCTCGCGGATGGCTCGGGTCGAGGGGCCGACGCGCTCGGTGCCCCGGGCGGGGGCAGGGGTGTCAGCCCCCGGCCTTCGGGCCCCCGTCGCTCTTGTCGAGCGGGACCGCGTCGGAGACCGTACGCGCCTTCGGGACCACCGATACGGTGCCGGGGTCCTCCGGGTAGTGGCAGGCCGTCAGATGGCCTTCCCGGCTGCCCTCCACCCGTACCAGCGGCGGCGCCTCGGTCGCGCACGTGTCCGTGGCCTTCCAGCAGCGGGTGCGGAAGCGGCAGCCCGAGGGCGGATTGACGGGGGAGGGCACATCGCCGGTCAGCCGGATGCGCTCGCGGGCCGGCACGTCGTCCGCGGTGGCCTCGGGCACGGCCGAGAGCAGCGCCCGGGTGTAGGGGTGGCGGGGGTTGCCGTACAGGTCCTCGCGGTCGGCGATCTCCACGATCCGGCCGAGGTACATCACGGCCACGCGCTGCGAGAAGTGCCGCACGATCGCCAGGTCGTGGGCGATGAACAGGAACGCGATGCCCAGTTCCTTCTGCAGCTTCTGCAGCAGGTTGACCACCTGGGCCTGGATCGACACGTCCAGCGCCGAGACCGGCTCGTCGGCGACGATCAGCTTCGGCTCCAGGGCCAGCGCGCGGGCGACCCCGATGCGCTGACGCTGGCCGCCGGAGAACTCGTGCGGGAAGCGGTTGTAGTGCTCCGGGTTGAGGCCGACGGTTTCCAGCAGCTCCCGGACGCGCGCCTCGCGGCCGCCGGGCGGCTCGATGCCGTTGATCTCCATCGGCGCCGCGACGATCTTGCCGACCGTCTGCCGGGGATTCAGCGAGGCGTACGGGTCCTGGAAGATCATCTGGATCTCGGAGCGGATCGGCGCCAGCTCCTTGCGCGAGGCGTGGGAGATGTCCTGCCCGCGGTAGGAGATCCGGCCCGCCGTCGGCTCCAGGAGGCGGGTGACCAGCCGGCCCGTCGTCGACTTGCCGCAGCCGGACTCGCCGACCAGGCCCAGGCTCTCGCCCGTACCGACCGTGAAGTCCAGTCCGTCCACGGCCTGCACCGCGCCGACCGTCCGCCGGATAGGGAAGCCGCCCTTGATCGGGAAGTGCTTGGTGAGTCCGGAGACGTCCAGGAGGGGGTCGGTGCTGCTCATCGTAGGGAAGTCCCGTCTCTTGTACGTCAGTTGGGCCGGGTGCCGGCGAAGTCGGTGAAGAACTCGGTGCGCTGCCCGTCCGTCAGGTGGCAGGCCGCCCCGCGCCCGGCCACCAGCTCCAGCGGAGGCTGCTGGGCCGAGCAGTGGTCGCCGCCCACCTGCTCGGTGAAGGCGCACCGGGGGTGGAAGCGGCAGCCCGTCGGCGGGTTGAGCAGGCTCGGCGGGGTCCCGGGGATCGGCGACAGGGGCACGTCCACCGGCCCCTCCAGGCTGGGCATCGACCCCAGCAGGCCCCAGGTGTACGGATGCCGGGGCGCCCGCAGCACCTCCTTCTTCGTGCCGCGCTCCACACAGCGCCCGCCGTACATCACCAGCACGTCGTCCGCGATGTCGGCGATGACGCCCAGGTCGTGCGTGATGAAGATGATCGCCGTGCCGAACTCCTGCTGGAGGTCCTTGAGCAGGTCCATGATCTGGGCCTGCACGGTCACGTCCAGCGCCGTCGTCGGCTCGTCCGCCACCAGCAGCGCGGGGTTGCAGACCAGCGACATCGCGATCATCGCGCGCTGGCGCATACCGCCGGAGAACTGGTGCGGATAGTCGTCCACCCGCAGATCGGGCTGCGGGATGCCCACCTTGGTGAGCATCTCCACGGCCCGCGCGCGGGCCTCCCGCTTGGAGGCCCCGGTGTGCTTGCGGTACGTCTCACCGATCTGCTGGCCGATGGTGTGGTACGGCGAGAGGGAGGCCAGCGCGTCCTGGAAGACCATGGCCATCTTGTTGCCGCGCAGCCGCTCCAGCTCCCGCTCCGACGCGGAGAGGAGGTCCTGCCCGTCGAGCAGGATCTCGCCCTCGATCTCGGTGTGGTCGGGGTGGTGCAGACCGAGGATGGCCAGGTTGGTCACGGACTTGCCGGAGCCGGACTCGCCGACGATGCCGAGGGTCCGGCCCCGCTCGATGTCGAAGGACAGCCCGTCGACGGCCTTGACCATGCCGTCTTCGGTGGAGAAGTGCACGCGCAGATCGCGTACGGAGAGGAAGGGGGTGCTCACTGGATCTCTCCCTAGGCGAGGCGGACGCGTGGGTCGATGAGGGCGTAGACGGCGTCGACGATGATGTTGAAGACGACGATCGCCGCCGCCGCGACCAGGACCACACCGAGGATCAGCGGGAGGTCGTTGTCGTTGACGGCCTTGATGGAGAGGGCGCCGATGCCGTGCAGGCCGAAGACCTTCTCCGTGATGATCGCGCCGCCGAGCAGCAGACCGATGTCGAGGCCGAAGATCGTGACGATCGGGCCCATGGCGCCGCGCCAGGCGAACCGGAAGAACACCGTGCGCCGGGAGAGGCCCTTGGCGCGCGCGGTCCGCACGTAGTCCTCGCTCAGCGTCTCGACGAGCTGGGAGCGGGCCATACGCGTGTAGTTGGCGGTGAAGATCAGCGCCAGCACCAGCCAGGGCAGCAGCAGTCCGTTGAACCAGCCGGCCGGGTCCTGGGTGAAGGGGACGTCCTTGGGGCGGCTCAGGATGTGCCACTGGTCGGTCAGGTAGTACATGGCGACCACGCCGACGATGTAGATCTGCATCGAGGAGCCGATCAGCGACGCCGAGGACGCGACCTTGTCCAGCATCTTGCCCTGCTTCACCGCCGCCAGCATGCCGGTGCCCACACCGAAGACCACGAAGACGACCGAGCTGCCGATGGAGAGGGACAGCGTCGTCGGGAAGCGGTCCAGGATGGTGCCGAGGACCGGCTCGCGGTTGTGGAACGAGTACCCCAGGCACGGCGCGGGGCAGTGGCCGAACGAGGTGTAGTCGCGGCCGACGAACACGCCCTGGAGCCAGTGCCAGTACTGCACGGGCAGGGGGTCGGCGATCCCGAGGTTGCGTTTGACCAGCGCCAGTGTCTCCGGCGTGCACACCTTGCCGCAGGCCACACGAGCGGGGTCGCGGGGCGCGACGTAGAAGAGGACGAAGGTGATGGCACTGATGATCAGCAGGATGACCAGTGCGCCGATTGCCCGGCGGATGAGGAAGCGGAACATGGCGATGGATTTCCCTGGCAGACGCCGACGAGGGGGAGGGGGCGGGCGGGGCGCCGCACAGGGCGCCCCGCCTCAGGAGTGTCGGCTCAGGCCTTCACGAACAGCTTGTAGATCACGGCCGAGGAGTACTGCGGGTCGAACATCGCCCCGCCGACCTTCGAGCCGTGCAGGTAGAAGCGGCGCTGGAACGTCTCGGGGATGATCGGCGCCTCCTCCGTCATCATCCGCTTGTCGAGCGCGGCCCACTGCTTGCCGGCCTCGGCGGGGTCGGGGATGGTGACGTTCTTCTTGATGGCCTCGTTGACCCAGTCGACGTTCAGCTGCGAGATGTTGTTCGCGCCGTTGGCGATGGTGCCGCCGTCGAACAGCGGCTGGATCAGGGTGTAGCCGGTCGGCCAGTCCGGGGCCCAGCCGAACCACATCACGTCGAACTTGTTGTCGATCTGCTGGATCTGGTCGTAGTAGCTGGAGGAGTCCAGCGGCTTGAGGACCGGGTCGAAGCCGGCCGCCTTGAGGGCGTTCTCGATGACGACCTTGGTCTTGTCGTAGGTGTTGCTCTGCGGGAAGGCGTAGACGATCTTCTGACCCTCCTTGCCCGCCTCCTTGAGCAGCTGCTTCGCCTTCTCCGGGTCGCCCTGCGGCTTCTTCAGCTTGCCGTAGACGTCGTCCTTGGCGTAGCCCATGATGTCGGGGCTGAGGATCGAGGTCGCGTAGTCACCGGCCGACGGACCACCGTAGATCTTGCGGATCTGCTCCAGCGGCCAGGCGTGGATGAGCGCCTGGCGCACCTTCAGGTCGGTGATCCGCTTGGTGTTGATGGCGTAGTAGTAGATGCCGGTCAGCAGACCGTTGAAGGTGCGCTTCTTGAGGTCCGGGTCGGTCAGGACCTTCTGGATGCGCTCGGCCGGAACACCGCTGTAGGCCATGTACGCGTACTGGTCGTCGCCGGAGTCGGCGATCAGGCGGTCGGCGGCCTGGAGCGACTCGGGGCCGAACTCGAAGGCGAAGCTGTCCGGGTAGGCGTTGCGGATCGCGTCCGTCTTCGGGTCCCAGTGCTCGTTGCGCACCAGCGTCATCGACTTGTCGATGGAGTGCGCCTTGATGCGGTACGGGCCGGCCGAGACCGGGTCCTTGTCGTACTTCTCCTTGCTGTCGCCCTTGACCGGGACGGCACCGTAGGAGGTCATCGCCAGCGTGAAGTTGAAGTCCGGGCGGGACTCGGCGAGCTTGAAGGTGATGGTCTTCGCCGAGGCGTCCGTCACGATCGAGTCGAGGTGCTTGCCGCTGAACGGGCCCTTGTACTTGCCGCGGAAGTCGGTGGCGCCGGTCAGTGCCTGCTGGGCGTAGCCGGCACCCTCGGTGGTGAAGCTGGCGAAGCCGCGCTCGATGCCGTGGCGCACGTCCTCGACGGTGATCTCCTTGCCGTCCTCCCACTTGAGGCCGTCCTTCAGGGTGAAGGCCCAGGTCTTGCCGCCGTCACTCATGGTGCCCGCGTCGGTGGCGAGGTCGCCGACCAGCTTCATCGTGCCGTCCGAGGCGATCTTGTAGCCCGTCAGACCGCGGATGAGGAGGTTGCCGATCTCCGAGTTCCACGAGTAGTAGATGCGCTGCGGGTCGAGGTGGGAGAAGTCGTCCGGGGAGATGCCGCGGATCGTCCCGCCCTTCTGGGCGCCCGCGACCTCGGGAGCGGGGCCCGTGGAGTCCTCCCTGGTGCCGACGACGACCGCGCCGGTGTACTTGTCGGCGCCGCCGTGGCCCTTGCTCGTGCCCTTGCCGGTGTTGGAGCTGCCGCTGCTGCAGGCGGAGAGCACCATCGAGCCGCCGGCCGCGACCGACGTGGCGATGACGAAGTTTCTGCGGGAGAGAGACATGGCTTCCTGCTCTGGTCGAGTGGAGAAACGATGGATCCGGTGGGCCCCGTCGCCCGGCCGGAGTACGGCGGGTTCAGCGCTTGGTCTTCGGGTCCAGTGCGTCGCGCACCGAGTCACCGAGGAGGTTGAAGGCGATGACGAAGATCACCATCGTTGCGCCGGGGAAGAGCATGAACGTGATGTCGCTCTGGTAGACGTCCGAACCGCGCTGGATCATCACGCCCCAGTCCGGCGTCGGCGAGGTCAGTCCGACGCCGAGGAAGGCGAGGCCCGCCTCCGCCGTCACATAGGCGGGCAGCGCGAGCGTGGCCTGGATGAGGATCGGCGTCCAGAGGTTGGGCAGCAGTTCCTTGAAGATGATCCGCGTGGGCGAGGCGCCGGTGACCTTGGCGGCCTCGACGAACTCGCGCTCGCGCAGCGCCAGGACCTCGCCGCGCAGCAGCCGTGCGATGGAGGCCCAGCCGAAGGCGGTCATGACCGAGATCAGGCTGACGACGGTCAGCCAGACCGGGGTGTTCTCCTCCGGGTCGACCAGGATCGAGATCATCACGGGCCAGAAGGCGATGAAGAAGAGCGTGGAGGGGAAGGCCAGCAGGATGTCGATGACCCGGCCGACCAGGTAGTCCGTCTTCCCGCCGAGGTACCCCGCCGTGATGCCGATGGCGATGCCGATCACGGTCACCAGCAGCGTGGTGGCCGTGGCGATGAGCAGGGAGTTGCGGATGCCGTAGAGCAGGAAGGTGAAGACGTCCCGGCCGAGGCCGGGCTCGATGCCGAACCAGAAGTCACCGCTGATTCCGCCGTTGGGCAGGACCGGAGATCCGAAATCGTCCAGCAGACTGGTGTCGTTCTGCCCGTATGTCGTGTACGGGTCCTTCCCGTACAGTTTGGCGATCAGCGGTGCGGCAATCGCCACCACGAAGAAGAAAACGACCACATAGGCCGAAATGACTCCGGTACGGTCGCGCTTGAAACGCCGCCAGGCCAGTTTTCCGGGTGACCTGCCGTCACCCCCCTTGGGGCCGGAGGGGTCCGGCGCCGCTGGCGCCTTCACATCCGCAGTCCCAAGCGTGGCTTCTGCGTTCGAGGTTGGAATCGTCATGGTGCTCCTGGCCCGGAGGGTCGAAGGACTCCGCAGGGCACACCTACGGGCTACCCGGACTTTTTCAACGCAATTCATGCAGGGTCAATGAATGTCGGACCGGCTTGAAGTGCTCTTTGGAAGCTTGACCAGGTCATGGTCTAGGCATGGCCATCTCTTTGCCTTTGATTTACCTTTACTAAATCTCATTGCATAGAAAATCGAGTGAATTCAGGCATTGAGTCCGATATCCGGGCGGCACTGTCTCGGAATTCGTACATCCGGATGTGCCGGTGCCGGGTCGATGCGCGTTCGTTGCCCCGCCGTTATCCCTTCACTGCTCGTCAGACCCGGTCGGGCCCTCGCGGTGATATGTCATGCCCTCATCAAAAAGGCCTCGATCGGCGCCTCGGAGGCAGGCTCCGGCGGGCCTCGCTGTGCCCGAATGGCGGGAGTAAATGTGCGTATGGTCAGTTGTGTGGTGATATTTGACTTCACGTAAGACGGAGCACTATGAGGAGGCACTCCATGCGCGGAGCCACACAGGTCAGGTGGGCCGCATGTGCGGTGGCCGTCGCCCTCGCGGCGACGGCCTGCGGCGGGGGCGACAGTGGCGGCGGCGGTGGTGGTGCCGACGGGATCGTGAGCTCCTCCTGGGGTGACCCGCAGAACCCGCTGGAGCCCGCCAACACCAACGAGGTGCAGGGCGGCAAGGTCCTCGACATGATCTTCCGGGGGCTGAAGAAGTACGACCCGAAGACCGGCGAGGCCACCAACATGCTCGCCGAGAAGATCGAGTCCAAGGACAACCAGAACTTCACGATCACCGTGAAGGACGGCTGGACCTTCAGCAACGGCGAGAAGATCACCGCCAAGTCGTTCGTGGACGCCTGGAACTACGGCGCCCTGCTGAAGAACAACCAGAAGAACGCCTACTTCTTCGGCTACATCGACGGATACGACAAGGTCCACCCCGAGACCGGCAAGGCCGGCGCCACCACGCTCTCCGGCCTCAAGCTCGTGGACGACAAGACCTTCACCGTCAAGCTGACGCAGAAGTTCTCCCTGTGGCCCGACACCCTCGGCTACCCGGCCTTCGCTCCGCTGCCCAAGGCCTTCTACACCGACCACGCCGCCTGGGTCTCCAAGCCCATCGGCAACGGCCCGTACACCATCGACAAGTACACCAAGGGCTCGTCGATGAACCTGCGCAAGTGGGACGACTACCCCGGGGACGACAAGGCGCAGAACGGTGGCATCGACCTCAAGGTCTACACCGACAACAACACCGCCTACACCGATCTGACGGCCGGCAACCTCGACCTCGTCGACGACGTGCCCGCCTCCCAGCTCAAGAACGTCAAGGCGGACCTCGGCGACCGCTACATCAACACCCCGGCCGGCATCATCCAGACCCTGGCCTTCCCCTTCTACGACAAGAAGTGGGACACCCCCGGCGGGATCAAGGTCCGCCAGGGCCTGTCGATGGCGATCAACCGCGAGCAGATCACCAACCAGATCTTCCAGAAGACCCGCACCCCCGCCTCCGACTGGACCTCCCCGGTCCTCGGCGAGGACGGCGGCTTCAAGGAAGGGCTCTGCGGCAAGGAGTGCACGTACAACGCCGCCGAGGCCAAGAAGATGATCCAGGACGGCGGCGGCATCCCCGGCGGCCAGCTCAAGATCTCGTACAACGCGGACACCGGCTCCCACAAGGAGTGGGTCGACGCCGTCTGCAACAGCATCAACAAGGTCATGGGCAACAACAAGGCGTGCGTGGGCGCCCCGGTCGGCACCTTCGCCGACTTCCGCAGCCAGGTCTCCCAGCAGAAGCTGCACGGCGCCTGGCGCGCGGGCTGGCAGATGGACTACCCGCTGATCCAGAACTTCCTGCAGCCCGTCTACTACACCAACGCCTCGTCCAACGACGGCAAGTGGAACAACAAGCAGTTCGACGACCTCGTCGACAAGGCCAACGCCGAGTCCGACAAGGCCAAGGCCGTCTCCACCTTCCAGGACGCCGAGAAGGTCATGGTCCAGCAGATGCCCGTCATCCCGCTCTGGTACCAGAACGGCAGCGCCGGCTACTCGGAGAACGTCACCAACGTCTCGCTGAACCAGTTCAGCGTCCCGGTGTACGAGCAGATCAAGGTCAAGTAAGCGGCTGAGGCCGGGTGGCCGGTGCGCTCCCCGCACCGGCCACCCGGCTTCCCCGTCCCCACGACCCCGCCCAGCGACTCTGACCCCGCGACCCCCGGAGCCCTTCATGGGACGTTATGTGATCCGGCGGCTGCTGCAGATGATCCCGGTCTTCTTCGGCACCACGCTGTTGATCTTCCTCATGGTGAACGTGATGGGTGACCCCATCGCGGGTCTCTGCGGCGACCGCCAGTGCGATCCGGCGACCGCCGCCCAACTCCGTACGGAATTCGGCCTCGACAAGCCGGTGTGGCAGCAATACCTGACCTACATGGGCAACGTCTTCACCGGCGACTTCGGCACCGCGTTCAACGGGCAGAAGGTCACCGAGCTGATGGCCACGGCCTTCCCGATCACCATCCGCCTCACCCTCGTGGCGATCGTCTTCGAGATCGTCATCGGCATCAGCCTCGGTGTCGTCACCGGCCTGCGCCGCGGCCGCCCCATCGACACCACCGTGCTGATCCTGACCCTGGTCGTCATCTCCATCCCGACCTTCGTCACCGGTCTGCTGCTCCAGCTCCTGCTGGGCGTCGAATGGGGCGTCATCAAACCGTCGGTGTCCAGCGAGGCCCCGCTCAACGAACTCCTCATCCCCGGCCTCGTGGTCGCCTCCGTCTCGCTGGCCTACGTCACCCGGCTCACCCGGACCTCGATCGCCGAGAACGCCCGCGCCGACTACGTGCGTACCGCGACCGCCAAGGGCCTGCCCCGGCGCCGCGTCATCATCCGGCACCTGCTGCGCAACTCGCTGATCCCCGTCGTCACCTTCATCGGTACGGACGTGGGTGCCCTGATGGGCGGGGCGATCGTCACCGAGCGGATCTTCAACATTCACGGCGTGGGCTACCAGCTCTACCAGGGCATCCTGCGCCAGAACTCGCAGACCGTCGTCGGGTTCGTCACCGTCCTGGTCCTCGTCTTCCTGGCGGCGAACCTGATCGTCGACCTGCTGTACGCCGTACTCGACCCGAGGATCCGCTATGCCTGAGCAGACACCGGACGAGGCGATCTCGTCGGCCGGAGCCGGCGGACCGATGGACCTCGCCCTCGAAGAGGGCACCACCCTGGAGAAGAACCCCGGCGGCCCCGAGGGCACCGGCCCCGCCGCCAAGCCGCAGAGCCTGTGGTCCGACGCCTGGCGCGACCTGCGCCGCAACCCGGTCTTCATCATCTCCGCGCTGATCATCCTGTTCCTGGTGATCATCTCGATCTGGCCGCAGCTCATCGCCTCCGGCGACCCGCTCGACTGCGACCTCGACAAGGCCCAGCAGGGCTCCCAGCCCGGCCACCCCTTCGGCTACGACGGCCAGGGCTGCGACGTCTACACCCGCGTCGTCTACGGCGCCCGCAACTCCGTGACCGTCGGCATCTGCTCCACCATCGGCGTCTCCCTCATCGGCAGCGTCCTCGGCGGCTTCGCGGGCTTCTTCGGCGGCTGGTGGGACGCGATCCTCTCCCGCCTCACCGACGTCTTCTTCGGCATCCCCGTCGTCCTCGGCGGCCTGGTCTTCCTCTCCGTGGTGACCAGCTCCACCGTCTGGCCGGTGATCGGCTTCATCGTGCTGCTGGGCTGGCCGCAGATCGCCCGCATCGCCCGCGGCTCCGTCATCACCGCCAAGCACAACGACTACGTCCAGGCCGCCCGGGCGCTGGGCGCCTCCAACGGGCGGATGATGCTGCGCCACATCGCGCCGAACGCCATCGCCCCGGTCATCGTCGTCGCCACCATCGCGCTGGGCACGTACATCTCCCTGGAGGCGACCCTGTCCTTCCTCGGCGTCGGCCTCAAGCCACCGGCCGTCTCCTGGGGCATCGACATCTCCGCCGCCTCCCAGTACATCCGCAACGCCCCGCACATGCTCCTCTGGCCCGCCGGCGCGCTGGCGGTCACCGTGCTCGCGTTCATCATGCTCGGCGACGCGGTGCGCGACGCCCTCGACCCCAAGCTGCGCTGAGGAGTCCGCTGCCATGTTGCTCGAAGTGCGCGATCTGCACGTGGAGTTCCACACCCGGGACGGGGTCGCCAAGGCCGTCAACGGGGTCAACTACTCGGTGGCCGAGGGCGAGACGCTCGCCGTGCTCGGCGAGTCCGGCTCCGGCAAGTCGGTCACCGCGCAGGCGATCATGGGCATCCTCGACATGCCGCCCGGGAAGATCAGCGGCGGCGAGATCCTCTTCAAGGACCGCGACCTGCTGACCATGAAGAAGGAGGAGCGGCGCAAGATCCGCGGCCAGGAGATGGCCATGATCTTCCAGGACGCGCTGTCCTCCCTCAACCCCGTCCTGACCGTGGGCGAGCAGCTCGGCGAGATGTTCGTCGTCCACCGGGGGCTGTCCCGCAAGGACGCGAAGGCCAAGGCCGTCGAGCTGATGGACCGGGTCCGCATCCCGGCCGCCAAGGAGCGCGTCGGCAACTACCCGCACCAGTTCTCCGGCGGGATGCGCCAGCGCATCATGATCGCCATGGCGCTGGCCCTGGAGCCCTCCCTGATCATCGCGGACGAGCCCACCACCGCCCTCGACGTCACGGTCCAGGCCCAGGTGATGGACCTGCTCGCGGAGCTCCAGCGCGAGCTGAACATGGGCCTGATCCTGATCACGCACGACCTCGGAGTCGTCGCGGACGTCGCCGACAAGATCGCGGTGATGTACGCGGGCCGCATCGTGGAGACCTCGCCCGTCCACGACATCTACAAGGCGCCCGCCCACCCCTACACCAAGGGCCTGCTCCGCTCGATCCCGCGCCTGGACCAGAAGGGCCAGGAGCTGTACGCGATCAAGGGTCTGCCGCCCAACCTGCTGCACATCCCGCCCGGCTGCGCCTTCAACCCGCGCTGCCCGATGGCCCAGGACGTCTGCCGCACCGACGTGCCGCCGCTGTTCGACGTGGCCGAGCACCGTCAGAGCGCCTGCTACTTCTGGAAGGAGACGCTCGATGCACGCTGACCACTCGGGGCGCAAGGAAGCGCGCGAAGAGGGCGAGGTGGCACGCGATCTGCTGGCCAAATCGCGGGAGCAGAGCGCGTACGCGGGCGGCGAGCCGATCCTGGAGGTGCGCGACCTCGTCAAGCACTACCCGCTGACCCAGGGCATCGTGATCAAGAAGCAGGTCGGGGCCGTCAAGGCGGTCGACGGGGTCTCCTTCGACCTCTCGGCGGGCGAGACGCTCGGCATCGTGGGGGAGTCCGGCTGCGGGAAGTCGACCGTGGCCCGGATGCTGGTCCACCTGGAACAGCCGACGGCCGGCCAGATCCGGTACAAGGGCGAGGACATCACCAAGCTCTCCGGCCGCGCGCTGAAGGCGGTGCGCCGCAACATCCAGATGGTCTTCCAGGACCCCTACACCTCGCTCAACCCGCGTATGACGGTCGGCGACATCATCGGGGAGCCGTACGAGATCCACCCCGAGGTGGCCCCGAAGGGGGAGCGGCGGCGCAAGGTCCAGGACCTGCTGGACGTCGTGGGGCTCAATCCGGAGTACATCAACCGCTATCCGCACCAGTTCTCCGGCGGCCAGCGCCAGCGCATCGGGATCGCCCGCGGCCTCGCCCTCAACCCCGAGATCATCGTCGCCGACGAACCGGTCTCGGCCCTCGACGTCTCCGTGCAGGCCCAGGTCGTCAACCTGCTGGACCGGCTGCAGGCGGAGTTCAACCTGAGCTACGTCTTCATCGCGCACGACCTGTCCATCGTCCGGCACATCTCCGACCGGGTCGGCGTGATGTACCTCGGCCGGTTCGCCGAGATCGGCACGGACGAGGAGATCTACGACCACCCCACGCACCCGTACACCCAGGCGCTGCTGTCGGCGGTGCCGGTGCCGGACCCGATGGCGCGCGAGTACCGCGAGCGGATCATCCTGCACGGCGACGTGCCCTCGCCCGCCAACCCGCCCTCCGGCTGCCGCTTCCGCACCCGCTGCTGGAAGGCGCAGGAGCGGTGCGAGCTGGAGGTGCCGCTGCTGGCGGTCCCGGCGGTCTTCCGGCTGACGGACACCCCCGCCAAGCACGACTCGGCCTGTCACTTCGCCGAGGAGAAGCGGGTGGTGCCGCCGGAGGGCAACCTGGAGACCGTGCAGGGCGAGGGGCCGGGCCCGGATGTGGAGACGGCGGACCGGGAGGCCCGCAGGCCCCCGGCGCCGGCGGATGTGCGCGAGGACGACACTCCGCAGGACCCGCAGGACCGGCCGCCGCCCTCGGGCAGCAGCCGGGCGAGCTGACCCGCCCGGTCGTTAACGCGCGGGCAACTCGGCTGTCGCACGTCCGATATACGGACCCGTCAGCATGGACAGCGTACGGCCGTGCGGGTGCCGTGGACCGGCCGGAAGGGCTCATGCCCCTCCGGCCGGTCGCCGTAGGAGGACCGGGCGGCCGGGGCCCTCTTGTCGGGAGACCGGACGCGGTGGAGTATCGCTCGGGTGATACTCACGCGGGGAGCAAGAGTCACCGGAGCCGTCCTCTGCGCTGTCCTCGCGGTCGTCGTCGCGAGCTGGCTGGTACGGGACGCCAGGGCGGCGGAGACCGGCCAACTGCTGCGCTACTGGGCCGGATTCTATGACGCGCGCCCCAAGGCGATGCCCGCGACCTCGGTCATCGACGTCGCCCTGCTCGTGGTGTACGCGGCCGCCGCCGTCGCCGTGCTGCGCTCCTCGGTCGCCGCCACCGCG
The DNA here is from genome assembly GCF_031844705.1 of Streptomyces sp. ITFR-16. NCBI lineage: Bacteria > Bacillati > Actinomycetota > Actinomycetes > Kitasatosporales > Streptomycetaceae > Streptomyces > Streptomyces sp. ITFR-16. The sequence continues at coordinate 2,791,825 of NZ_CP134609.1, read as the reverse complement.
CTCGTCGCCACCGGGGTGGTCACACTCGCGGTCCGGCTCCCGGGCCTCTGGAACCTCGGCGGCTCCTGGGCGCAGTCCGCGTTCGGCGACACCCTGCGCACCCGGGCGCTGGTCAGCGCCTTCGTCGCTCTCGCCGTGGGCATCGCGCTGCTCATCGTCGCCGGAGCGGGCCGCAGACCGCCGGCCGGCTCCTACGAGCAGTTGCCCACCCGGTCCGGACAGGGCGCCGCCGTCGCGTCCTTCCTGCTGCTGGGCGCGGCCGCCGCAGTGCTCGCCGCCTGGGACATCCGCCAGGTGGTGCGGCTCCCCGAGATCTTCCCCGAGTGGTACGTGGGCGGCGACCGGATCCCGCAGGGCGCGATCGATCCGCCGCCCGGCTGGGGCACGGCCGCGCTGGTGCTGTTCTGCGCGGTCGCGGCGGTGAGCGCCCTCTTCCGCGCCGTGCACGCCCGGCCGTTCGGCCTGGTGGCCGCGGCGCTGCTGCTGCCCGGCGGGGTGCTGGGCATCTTCCGGGCCGTGCACTACGACATGCTCGACCACTTCGGCTCGCTGGGGACCGAGACCCAGCTCATGGTGGCGAGCTGGTTCTTCCAGGCGTCGGCCGCCGCGGTCGTGCTGCTGGCCCTGGCGCCCCGGGGCTTCGCCGACGTCCCCGGTCCGTACGGCGGCCCGTACGGACCGGACCAGGGCCCCGGCTACGGCCCGCCGGGGTACGGGCCGCCCGGCCGGGCCCCCGACCTCTATCCCGGACAGCAGCCGCCGGCCTCCGGCTACGGCTATCCGCAGGGCGGCGGCTTCGGCCCTCCGCCGCCGCCCTCCCAGCCCCCGCCGGGCTGGTGACCGGCGCGGTCTAGAGCCCCAGCGACCGCCTCAGGAAGTCGACCTGGAGCAGCAGCAGGTTCTCCGCGACCTTCTCCTGCGGGGTCATGTGGGTCACCCCGCTCAGCGGCAGCACCTCGTGCGGCCGGCCCGCCGCGAGCAGGGCCGAGGACAGCCGCAGGGTGTGCGCCACGACCACGTTGTCGTCCGCCAGGCCGTGAATGATCATCATCGGCCGCACCTGCCCGGCAGCGTGCGACAGCCCCTCGTCGGTGAGCAGCGAGTTGTCCGCGTACACCTCCGGCTGCCGCGCCGGGTCGCCGAGGTAGCGCTCGGTGTAGTGGGTGTCGTAGAGCCGCTGGTCGGTCACCGGGGCGCCCACGATCGCCGCGTGGAAGACGTCGGGCCGCCGCAGCGCGGCCATACCGGCCAGGAACCCGCCGAACGACCAGCCCCGGATCGCCACCCGGTCCAGGTCCAGCGGGAAGCGCTCCGCGAGGGCGTGCAGGGCCTCGACCTGGTCGTCGAGGGAGAGCGCGAGGTTGTTCTTGACCGCCTTCTCCCAGCCCGGCGAACGGCCCGGTGTGCCGCGCCCGTCCGCGACGACCACGGCGAAGCCCTGGTCCGCGAACCACTGCGAGGTGAGGTGCGGGTTGTGGGCGGCGACCACCCGGCGGCCGTGGGGTCCGCCGTACGGATCCATCAGAACCGGAAGCGGACCATCCGATTCCTTGTATCCGGTGGGGAGCAACACGGCGCACGGAATCCGCCGTGCGCCCCCTTCGGTGAGCACGGGCCGCGTGGACAGCACCGGCCGCTCCGCGTGGCTCGCGACGACGGCGATCTCCTTGCCGTCCCTGAGCACCCGCGCCGTGGCCCCGGGCCCCTCCGGCGAGGCGGAGACCAGCACCGTCACCGCGCCGGAGCGCACCGCCGAGTGCACGCCCACGCCCTGCGAGACCCGCTCCACGCCCAGCTCGTTGACCCGGTACACATGGCTCTCGCCGATCTCCGGCTCGGCCGCCGTCTCGCCCGCCGTGGCCTCCACCAGGATGTCCGACTCCCCGATGTCCAGCACCTGCCGGATCTGCAACTGGGCCCCGGTCAGCGGCCGGTCGCCGACCGCGAGGACCCGTGCCCCGCCCTCGTCCGCGATCCGCACCAGCCGCCCGTCCGGCGCCCACGCGGGCACCCCGGGGAACAGCTCCAGCCACACCGGATCCTCGTCCGCGTGCACGGTCCGGGTCTCGCCGCTCTCCGGATCCACCGCGAGGCAGAGCTGGCTCTGCTGGTCACGGGCCTGCACGAGCAGCAGCGGCGCCCCGGCGGACGACCAGTGCACCCGCGCCAGATAGGGGAACAGTGCCCGGTCCCACACCACTTCGGTGCGCTTGCCGTCCAGGCCCACCACGAAGAGCCCCACCTCGGCGTTGGGCGTCCCCGCCGCCGGGTAAGCGACCTCGGCCGGCTTGCGGTCCGGGTGCGCCGGGTCGGCGATCCACCACCGCCGCACCGGGCTGTCGTCGACCCGCGCGACGAGCAGCCGGTCCGACTCCGGCGACCACCAGAAGCCCCGTGAGCGCTGCATCTCCTCGGCCGCGATGAACTCCGCGAGGCCGTAGGAGATCTGCGCGTCCTCCGGCTCCAGGAGCGCCCGGTCCTCCTCGCCCCCGGCCCCGACGACCCGCAGCGCGCCCTTGGACACATAGGCGATGTGCCGCCCGTCCGGGGAGGGGCGCGGATCGATCACCGGGCCCGGCACGGGCAGCGCACGCGCCGTTCCGGCCCGCAGCTCCGCGACGTACACCTCCCCCGAGAGGGCGAACGCCGCCAGCTCGGCCGCCGCGTCGACCGCGTAGCCCACGATCCCCGCCGAGCCCTCGCGACTGCGCTCGCGGCGGGCCCGCTCCTGCGCCGAGAGGCGCTCGGCCGAACCGCCCAGCAGCACGGCCGGGTCGGCGACGACCCGCTCGCGCGGGGCGCCGTCGGCCAGGTCAAGCACCCACAGCCGGCCCGCGCGGTCCGTACCGGAACCCGAGCGCAGGAAGACCACGCGTCCACCGTCGGGTGAAACCGTGAACGCGCGAGGCGCCCCCAGGGTGAATCGCATCGTCCGGGCGTACTGCAGCGGAAAGGTGATCTCTGGCGAAGTCATGCGCCGAACCTATCGGCCGCCCCCGGCCCGTGCGCCCCTCGTGCTGCTGTGCCCCGATCAATGCATTGCCACGGATAGTTATGATCCGTAGCGCTTGGCGGGTATGAACCTGCTGGCTCCATGCGTGCTGCCCGTCCCGACCGTACAGATGGAGGTGAACCGCCGTGGCGCTCTCGATTTCGGCGGTGGTGCTGCTGGCGATCGTCGTCTTCCTGCTGATCCGGAAATCCGGACTGAAGGGCGGACACGCGGTCGTCTGCATGCTGCTCGGTTTCTATCTCGCCAGCTCGTCCATGGCGCCCACCATCTCCGAGCTGACCACGAACGTGGCCGGCATGATCGGGGGCATCAAGTTCTGACCCCGGCGTCCGCCGGGCGGCCGCCGTCGGTCCCGGGGGCCGGCGGCTCGTAGGGTGGTCCCCATGACGGACCTTCCCGCCCGGCGTCTGCTCCTGGTGCACGCGCACCCCGACGACGAGTCGATCAACAACGGCGCCACCATGGCCAGGTACGCCGCCGACGGCGCCCTGGTCACGCTGGTGACCTGCACGCTCGGCGAGGAGGGCGAGGTCATCCCGCCCGCGCTCGCCCATCTCGCGGCGGACCGGGACGACACCCTCGGCCCCTACCGCCGGGGCGAACTGGCGGCGGCCATGAAGGAGCTGGGGGTCACCGACCACCGCTTCCTCGGCGGCCCCGGCCGCTACCGGGACTCCGGGATGATGGGCGCCGAGCAGAACAGCCGCCCCGGCGCCTTCTGGTCGGCCGACGTCGACGAGGCCGCCGGGCATCTCGTGGACGTGATCCGCGAGGTCCGCCCGCAGGTCCTGGTCACCTACGACCCCGACGGGGGTTACGGGCACCCCGACCACATCCAGGCCCACCGGGTCGCCACCCGCGCCGCCGGACTGGCCGCCGACCCCGCGTACCGCCCCGGCGCCGGGGCCCCGCACACCATCGCCAAGATCTACTGGAACCGGGTGCCGCGCACGGTCGCCGAGGACGGCTTCGCCCGTCTGCGGGCCACCGCCCCCGACGCCTTCCCGGGGATCGCCGCGATCGACGACGTACCGGGTGTGGTGAACGACACGTCGGTCACCACCGAGATCGACGGCACGGGGTACGAGGGGGCGAAGGCCGCCGCGATGCGGGCCCACGCCACCCAGATCGCGCTGCAGGGCCCCTTCTTCGCACTCTCGAACGACCTGGGGCAGCCCGTTCTCACCACCGAGTACTACGAGTTGGTGAACGGAACCCCGGACACCTCCGGGGAAACGCTCGAACACGATCTCTTCGCCGGCGTACCGGGAGCGGACCAGTGAGCAGCAGCAGGGCCAGGGCGGCACGGACCGACGGGCCGGCGAAGGACATTCCGGCCACCGGTCTCGCCGCGCCCCTCAACCCCCGCCGGATCGCCGCCCTGGTGGGCCTCGCGGTCCTCGGCGCGCTGGTCGGGATCGCCGGCACGCTGGTCCAAGCCGCTTGGTTTCCCGGGGGGTTGCTGCTCGCCCTGGCCGCGGCCGCAGGCCTCTTCCACGGCGGCCGCACCCTGACCGGTACGCAGCCGGGGGCGGTGGCGCCCGCTGCGGGATGGCTGATTTCGGTCATTGTTCTGCTCAGTGGACGGCCGGAGGGGGACTACGTGTTCGGCGACGAACTGGGCCTCGGACTCTTCATGCTGGGCGGGATGGCCGTCGCTGTGATCTGTGCCACCATGTCGCGGTCGCCCCGGCAGGGGGCCGACAGCGGCCGACCTGGCAAGTAATGTGCCACGTCCGATCCCGTAATGCCCCCTGTCCGTCCGGGGGGTGCGCGGCCGTTTCCCCCGGTCGCGGGGTGTCTGTCGGCAGAGGCCAGTATGGTGGTTCGCGCGCCGAGCCGTCCCCTGGCCTGCGGCACGGGGGAAGTACGGGCGGCGGAGCCAATCGGGAGAACCTGCTTTGAGTCGTGAAACTGACAGTTCGTCCTCCGGGCCCCAGGGTCGCGGAGGAGCCGCGTACCCCTCGGGTACGCCGCCGTACGGATCCCGCCAGTATCCGTCGCTGCACCCTTCGCAGGACGCCCCGGAGGAGTCCCCGGAGCCGGCGGATCCGCCTCAGCCCGACGAGCCGAGGACCGAGACGACGCTGACGACGCGTATCCGGATCAACATCCCGGGCTCGCGTCCCATCCCTCCGGTCGTCATGCGCACGCCCATGAGTGACGCCGACGGATCCGGCGGCGAGCGCACCGGCAGCACCCCGCGTCCGGGCGCCCCGGCCACGGGCGGCGCGTCGGCACCGGAGGCGAAGGGTCCCGAGGAGACGGGCGAGACCCCCGTCCCGGAACCCGCCCCCGAGAAGCCGGCCAGGGAGAAGAGCGGCAGCGACTGGTTCGCCCCGCGCAAGCCCCCGACGGCCGCTCCGCCGAGCAGTGCGGGCGGCGGCACGGACGGCGCGGGATTCTCCGCGGGCCCCGGCGCCCCGGGCGGCCGTCCGGACGGGCCGACGCCCGGCCAGGTGACCCCGCCCTCGGGCCCGCGCACCGACCTGCCCTACTTCTCGGACGGCCCGCAGAGCGCCGACGGTCCGGGCGCGCCCGGTTCCGGCTTCGGCTCCGGCGGCTCGGCCGACGGCCCGGGCGGACCGCGCGCCACCCCGAACCTCGGTGTGCGCACACCGGGCCCGTCCGGCCCGACCACGGGACCGGCCCCCGGTACCTCGTCCCTCACCCCGAAGCTCGACGGCGCGGGACCGTTCGGCCCCGGCGGACCGGGTCAGGGCGGTCCCGGCGGTCCCGGCCAGAGCGGACCGGGCGGCCAGAACGGCCCCGGACAGCAGGCCCCCGGCGGACCCGGCGGCCCCGGTGGCGTGCCGCCGCGCATGTCCGACGACACCGCCGTGCTCACCCCGCAGTTCCCGCCGGCCGGACCCGGTGGGAACGTCTCGGGCGACACGCTGAACAGCGGCATCCCCGTCGTGCCGTCGGAGCACCGCTCGCCGTCGCCGTTCCCCGGCCCCGAGCTCACCCCGAGGGTCCCGGACGACCCGATGGGCACCGGCCCGGCGGGCCCGGGCGGTTTCGCCGCCCAGGCGCCCAAGCCTGCGGCCCGTACGGCGCCCGAACCGGCGTCGGGCGCCCCGGCGAAGAAGGGCCGCTCCAAGCTGGTGCTGCTCGCTGTGGCGGCCGTCTGCCTGCTCGGCGTCGCGTACGCGGCCGGGCTGCTGATGAACCACTCGGACGTGCCCAAGGGCACCACCGTCCTCGGCGTCGACATCGGCGGCGGCACGAAAGAGGCGGGCGTCGAGAAGCTGGACGCCGCGCTCGGGGAGCGCGCCAAGGCCCCGCTCCAGCTGACCGTGGACGGCAAGAAGACACAGCTCTCGCCGGACAAGGCCGGACTCTCGCTGGACAGCCAGGCGACCGTGCGCGCCGCGGCGGGCAGCGACTACAACCCGGTCTCCGTCATCGGCTCGCTCTTCGGCGGCAAGCGGACCGTCGACCCGGTGATCCCGGTCGACGAGGAGAAGCTCGGCGTCGCGCTGAAGGACCTGGCCGGCGCCTCCGGTTCGGCCACCGACGGCACGATCAAGTTCGTGCCGGGCAAGGCCGTCGCCGTCCCGGGCAAGGCGGGCAAGGCGCTCGATGTCGGCCAGTCGATGGTCTCGGTGCGCGACGCCTACCGCGCCCAGGTCGAGACGGGCCGGACGGACAGCGTAGAACTGCCCGTCACCACCCGGGAGCCCACGATCGGCCAGGCCGAACTGAACCGGGCGATGAAGGAGTTCGCGGAGCCCGCGATGTCCGGTCTGGTCGTCATCAAGGCGGGCGGCAAGGAGATCCCCTTCGGCCCGGCCAAGTCGCTGCCGCAGATCCTCTCGATGGTCCCGGTCAACGGAAAGCTCGTCGACCACTACGACAAGAAGGCCATCGAAACCCTCTGCGGGGGTGTCTTCGACGGCATCATGATCACCAAGGGCGACGGTACGAAGCACCAGGTCGGCCCGGACGACGTGGCCTTCGCCCTCAAGGGCGCGGTGCTCGGCAAGACCCTCGCCGAGCGGACCGTCACGATCGACCTCGACGGCAACGGCTGACGCCGCCCCGCAGCGCACGCCGCCGCCCCCGGCCGGACCTCCGGCCGGGGGCGGCGGCGTGGTGGGGGACGGCCCCGCCGAGCGGCCGTCATGGGTACGGCATGACATCTGTCATCCCGGATTCACGACGGGTGACTCTGCCGGGCGCCGCCCCGGTCGGCCAGGCTGGACACATGACAACGACAGCCACCGAAGTCACCGCGGCGAAGACCGCCGTGGTCAGCTTCGACCAGGTCAGCAAGGCGTACGCAGACGTGCGCGCCGTCGACGGGCTCACTCTCGACCTGCACCCCGGCGAGACCGTGGCGCTCCTGGGCCCCAACGGCGCGGGGAAGTCCTCCACCCTCGACCTGCTCCTCGGCCTGCGCACCGCCGACGCGGGCACGGTCCGCCTCTTCGGCACGACGCCGCACGCTGCCATCGCCTCGGGCCGGGTCGGCGCCATGCTGCAGACCGGCGGCCTGATGGAGGACGTCACGGTCGAGGAGCTGGTCCGGCTCGTCTGCGATCTGCACCCCCGGCCCTACCCCGTGAGCGAGGTGCTGGCCCGGGCCGGGATCGCGTCGATCGCCGGCCGGATGGTCAACAAGCTCTCCGGCGGCCAGGAGCAGCGCGTCCGGTTCGCCCTCGCCACCGCCGGGGCCAACGACCTGATCGTGCTCGACGAGCCGACCACCGGAATGGACGTCACCGCCCGCCAGGCCTTCTGGGCCACCATGCGCGAGCAGGCCGAGCAGGGCCGTACCGTCCTGTTCGCCACCCACTACCTCGAAGAGGCCGACGCGATCGCCGACCGCGTCCTGGTCCTGCACAAGGGCCGCCTCCTCGCCGACGGCACCGCCGCCGAGATCAAGGCGAAGGCCGGGGCCCGCCGCATCTCCTTCGAACTGGAGGGCGCGATCGACGAAGAGGCCCTGCGCGCGCTGCCGTTCCTCTCCGCGCTCGACATCAGCGGCCGCCGGGTCCGCATTCAGTCCCACAACGCCGACGCGACCGTCCACGCCGTCTACGGCCTCGGTCTCTACCCGCGCGCGCTCGAAGTCGCCGGACTCGGCCTGGAACAGGCCTTCGTCGCCATCACCGAGGCCGAGGAGGCCAAGTCCGCATGCTGAACTACTTCTCGTGGGCCCTCATCCGGCTCGAAGTGACCCGCACCCTGCGGAACAAGAAGTTCATGTTCTTCTCGGTCATCTACCCGTCGGTGATCTACCTGCTGATCTCCGGCACCCAGAACACCACCGACAAGATCCCGCACACCGATCTGACGCTCCAGGCCTTCTTCATGGTCTCGATGGCCTCCTTCGGCGCGCTGACCGCCGTCCTGATGGGCAACAGCGAACGCATCGCCAAGGAGCGCGAGAAGGGCTGGGTCCGCCAGCTGCGGCTGACCGCACTGCCCAGCCGGGGCTACATCCTGGCGAAGATCGCCAGCGCCGCCGTGGTCACCCTGCCCTGCATCGTGGTCGTCTTCTGCGTCGCCGCCGCCGTGAAGCACGTCCGGGTCGACCTGTGGCAGTGGTTCGCGCTGACCGGCGTCATCTGGGCCGGCTCGCTGGTCTTCGCCGCGCTCGGGGTCGCCATCGGCTACCTCGCCAGTGGTGACGCGGTCCGCCCGATCACCATGATCATCTACTTCGGGCTCTCGATCCTCGGCGGTCTGTGGATGCCGAGCGCGACCTTCCCGCAGTGGCTCCAGAACATCTCCGAGTGGCTGCCCACCCACGCGTACGCTGCACTCGGCCAGTCCGTCGAGATGGGCGGCGCGCCGCACGCCAAGGACGTCGCCATCCTCTGCGGCTACTTCCTGCTCTTCGCGGGCGGTGCGGCCTGGCTCTACCGGAAGGACACCCTGAAGGCGTGAACGAGGACGAGACGTCCGTGGGCATCGGCAGCCCGCCGGAGCGGCGCAAGCAGATGAGGCTCAAGGCCCTGTGGATCGGGATCTGGCTCGCCTTCATGAGCGCCCCGGTCAAGGACCTCGTGGACGGCCACCACCCCGCGTGGGCGACCGCGCTGGGCACCCTCGGCCTGCTGGTGTTCGTCGGCAGCTATCTGCTCCTGGTCTACCGGCACACATCGAAGGCGCTCGATCCCGTCCGGGTCCGCTCCGCGCTCGCCTTCCTCGGGGCCCTGGCCGTGGTGCTGTCCCTGACGCTGGGCACCCCCTGGCTGGTGCTGTTCGTCTACGTCTCGGTCTCCGTCGGAGCCACCCTGCCCCTGTCGACCGCCCGCTGGCTGATCCCGGCCGTCACCGCCGTCCTGATCGGCATCGGCGTGACCGGCGAACACCCCAGGGAGGTCATCACCGCGCTGGCCTTCCCGGCGCTGCTCGGCGGCTTCGCGATGACCGGCATCCGCCAGATGATCCGCACCACGATCCAGCTCCGCGAGGCCCGCGCCACCGTCGCCCAGCTCGCCGCCAACGAGGAGCGGCTGCGCCTCGCCCGCGATCTGCACGACCTGCTCGGCCACTCCCTCTCCCTCATCACGCTCAAGAGCGAGCTGGCCGGGCGGATGCTGCCCGATCACCCCGAGCAGGCCGCCGCACAGGTCGCCGACATCGAACAGGTCAGCCGCCAGGCCCTGGTGGACGTCCGCAGCGCCGTCACCGGCTATCGCAGGCCGACCCTCCCCGGCGAGCTGGCCGGGGCCCGTACCGCCCTCGCCGCCGCCGGAATCGCCGCCGATGTCCCGGTCGAGCCCGTCGAGGAACTGCCCGAGAAGCCGGAGGAAGTGCTCGCCTGGGGGCTGCGGGAAGCCGTCACCAATGTCGTACGGCACAGCGGCGCGCGGCGTTGCACCATCACCCTCGCCCCGCGCCAGACGCTCGACGGCCGGGTCCTCGAACTGACCGTCGCCGACGACGGAAGGGGCGCCTCCGGCAGGGCCCCGGGCAACGGACTCACCGGCATCAAGGAGCGTCTGACCACCGTCGACGGGACCCTGGCCACCCGTGCCACCGATCCCCGCTCGGGCAAAGGCTTCACCATGGTCCTCAGCGTTCCGCTCGAATCCGGCCTAGGATCCGCGGAATGAGCATGATCAGACTTCTCCTCGCCGAGGACCAGTCCATGGTGCGCGAGGCGCTCGCTGCGCTCCTCGGCCTGGAACCCGACATCGAGGTGGTCGCCCAGGTCGCCCGCGGTGACGAGGTGCTGGCCGCGGCCCGCGCCCACGACATCGATGTGGCCCTCCTGGACATCGAGATGCCCGGCATGACGGGCATCGACGCGACGGCGGAGCTGCGCCGCGACCTCCCGGAGGTCAAGGTCGTCGTCGTCACGACCTTCGGCCGGCCCGGCTATCTGCGCCGCGCGATGGAGTCGGGTGCGGACGCGTTCCTAGTGAAGGACGCCCCGGCGTCCCAACTCGCCGAAGCCGTACGCAAGGTGCTCGCCGGTGAGCGGGTCATCGACCCCACCCTCGCGGCCGCCGCCCTCGCCGACGGGGCGAGCCCGCTGACCGAGCGGGAGCGCGAGGTGCTGCGCACGGCCGCGGACGGCTCGACCAACGCGGAGATCGCCGCCGCGCTGCATCTGTCGCAGGGCACGGTCCGCAACTACCTCTCCATGGCGATCCAGAAGATGGCGGCGCGCAACCGCGCCGAGGCGGTCCGGATGGCCCGCGAGAAGGGCTGGCTCTAGGGTGTGCCGTCGCCGGCACACATAAGGCGCGGCGCCCGGTGCGGGCGTCCAGGGGTGGGAGCGCGAGGAAGCCGATGAGTGACGTACATCCGATACGAGGCCGCAGACCGGGTCTCGCGGTCGCGGCGTACATCGTCGCCGGGGTCCTCCTTGCCGCGGCCGGGGCGGTCGGCGCCTGGCTCCAGCGGGACGCTCCCGGCCGGAGCCCGGAGCCGCGTACGGAGTTCACCGCGAACAACCCGCCCGCAGCTCTGCCCACCGCGCTCACCACCGGCCAGCACCTCCACTGGTCCCGCTGCACCGCGCCGCCCACCGCGCGCACGGGCTACGACTGCGCCGCCATGAAGGTCCCCCTCGACTACCGGAAGCCGGACGGCAAGACGATCGACGTCGCCCTGATCCGCCGCAAGGCCACCGGCCCGAACTCCCGGCGCATCGGCTCGCTCGTCCTCAACTTCGGCGGCCCCGGCGTGTCCGGCGTGATCGGACTGCCCGAATTCCTCGGCCAGTACAAGCCGCTTCTCGACCGCTACGACCTGGTCTCCTTCGATCCGCGCGGCGTCGGCGCGACCATCCCCGTGCGCTGCGGGAAGACCGAGGACGACCCCGGCTACGACGGGGCCGACGCCTGCGGCAAGTACTCCGGGGCGCTCCTGCCGTACATCGGCACCTCGCACACCGCGCGCGACCTGGAGCTGATGCGCTACCTCCTCGGCGACGAGCGGCTGCACTACTTCGGCGTCTCGTACGGGACGGCGCTCGGTGCGGCCTACGCCCACCTGTACCCGTCACACGTCGGGCGGCTCGTCCTCGAGGCATCCGTCGATCCGACCGAGGATCACGACGAGGAGAAGGTGTCGCAGGTCAAGGCGGTCCAGGCGGCGTTCGACCGGTTCGCCGCGCACTGCGCGGCCCATGTCCGCCGCTGCCCGACCGGCGACGGCCCCGAGGAGGCCGCGCGGCGCATGGCGCGCCTGGCCGACCGCCTGGAGAAGAAGCCCGCCCCGGCCGGCGGCGGAAGGAAGCTCGACGCCCGCGACCTCGCGTACGCCGTCAGCGACCATCTCGACCTCGGCACGGACGGCTGGCCGCCCCTCGCCAAGGCCCTCACCGCGCTGATCGACCACAACGACGGCCGTCCGCTGAGCAAGGGCGCGGACGACAACGGCTCCGCCGACCGCTCGGCGGCCCCGCGCGCCGGCAGCCGCGCCGCCCTGGTCGCGATCAACTGCGCGGACTCCAGCCTGCGCCCCGACTTCGAACGCCTCGACAGGGACGAGGCCCGCATCAGGGCGGCCTCACCCGTCTTCGGCGAGGCCTGGTCCAACGGCGTCTACCTCTGCTACGACTGGCCGTTCGACGGCGAGCGCGCCACGCCCCAGGTGAACGCCGACGGCGCGGACCCCGTCCTGGTGGTCGGCGGCACCGGCGACCCGGTCACCCCCTACGCCGGCGCCCGCCACATGGCCCGCGCCCTGGGCGACGGCGTCGGCGTGCTCCTGACGGCCGAGGAGGAGGGCCACGGCACCTACCCGCAGAACCGCTGTGTCACCAAGGCGGTCGAACGGTACCTCCGCACGGGCCGGACCCCGGCCCCGGGGACGGTGTGCCGGGGCACCATGTCCTGAGGCCCGTACGGATTCGCGTCTCCCCAACACCCCTTCCCTGCAAGTGATTTCAGAAACATGCTGGAAATCCTTGCGTGATCTCTTGACGTGTTCATCACTGGAGCGGCAGGCTCCGAACTCCCCCCGCGGTGGCCAGGCGCGTGGCTGCCCCCGACGGGTACGGACCCCATTCCCGTACCCGCGAACGAAGGAGCCGCAATTGAGTTCCCGCGCCGCCCGTGCCGCTCTGGCGGGCCTGCTCGCCGCCGCCGGCCTCACCGCCCTCGCCCCCTGGCCCTCCCAGGCGACCCCGCCCGGTGAGAAGACCGTCACCGCCACCCTGTTCGAGTGGAAGTACGACGCGGTGGCCCGGGCCTGTACGGACTCCCTGGGCCCGGCCGGCTACGGCTATGTCGAGGTCTCGCCCGCCTCCGAGCACATCCAGGGCGACCAGTGGTGGACGTCGTACCAGCCGGTCAGCTACCGGATCGCCGGGCGTCTCGGCGACCGCGACGCCTTCGCCTCGATGGTGGAGAGCTGCCACGCGGCCGGAGTGAAGGTCGTCGCCGACGCCGTCATCAACCACATGTCGTCCGGCTCGGGCACCGGGACGGGCGGCACGCAGTACACGAAGTACGACTACCCCGGGTACTTCCAGGACCAGGACTTCCACACCTGCCGCAAGGACATCAGCAACTACGGCGACCGCGACGACGTCCAGAACTGCGAACTGGTCGGGCTGGCCGACCTGGACACCGGCAGTGACGCCGTCCGTGCGACGATCGCCGCCTACCTGTCCGACCTGCGCACCCTGGGCGTCGACGGCTTCCGCATCGACGCCGCCAAGCACATGGCCGCCGACGACATCGCGGCGATCAAGGGCAAGATGGCCGACCCGGGCTTCTGGGTCACCGAGGTCATCCACGGGGACGGCGAGGCGGTCCAGCCCGACGAGTACACGGGCGTGGGCGATGTGGACGAGTTCCGCTACGGCGGCCACCTCAAGAGCGCGTTCCAGGGCGGCGACATCACCGGACTGAAGAGCGTCGCCGACGGCAAGCTGGCGAGCGGCAGCGCCCGTACGTTCGTCGACAACTGGGACACCGAGCGCAACGGTTCCACGCTCACGTACAAGGACGGTGCGGCCTACACCCTGGCCAACGTCTTCATGCTGGCCTCGCCCTACGGATCGCCGAACGTCTTCTCCGGCTACGCGTGGTCGGACAAGGACGCGGGCCCGCCCAACGGCGGCGCGGCGGCCTGCGGCAGCGACGGCTGGACCTGCACCCACGCGCAGACGGCGATCACCGGCATGGTCGGCTTCCACAACGCGACCGAGGGCGCCGAGCTCACGGACTGGTGGGACAACGGCTCGTCCGCCCTCGCCTTCGGCCGGGGCGACAAGGGCTTCGTGGCGGTCAACAACGGCGACGGCGAACTGACCGAGACGTTCACGACGTCGCTTCCGGCGGGCACGTACTGCAATGTGGCGCAGGCGTCCCCGGACGCCTGCGACGGCAACATCGTCCGGGTCGGTGACGACGGCACCCTGACGGCGACCGTCCCGGCGAAGGGCGCGCTGGCCCTGCACGGCTGAACCGGCACCCCCGCCCCGGCCGTCCGCGCCTCCACCGGGGACGCGGACGGCCGGGGTGCGCGGTCACTCGGCCGGGGCGGCGAAGTAGTGGCCCTTGCCGAGGTCGTCGAGGAGCCCGGGGTGGGCCGGCTCCCAGCCGAGCGACTCTCGGGTCAGCGCGCTGGAGGCCGGGCTGTCCAGCCCCACCGGCCCGCCCAGCCAGCCGAAGTGCTCCGCCGCGTCCTCCGGGGGGACGGAGACCGCGGGAAGGCCGAGGTGGCGCCCGAAGACCTCGGCGACCTCGCGGAGCGGGACGCCCTCCTCGGCCACCGCGTGCAGCGTCGAGCCTGCGGGGGCGTGCTCCAGGGCGAGCCGGAACAGGCGGGCGACGTCGGCGCGGTGGGTGGCCGGCCAGCGGTTGGCTCCGTCGCCCACGTAACCGGCCGCGCCCTTGTCGCGGGCGACGGCGACCAGGGTCGCCATGAAGCCCTTGTCCCCGTCGCCGTGCACGGTCGGGGGCAGCCGGACGACGGACGAACGGATGCCGCGGCCGGCGAGGGCGACCGTCAGCTGGGCGTTGGCCAGCCGTGCCCCCGCCCCCTCGAACGGCGCCTCCCCGTCGCTCGCCTGCCCGTCCTCCTCGGTCGCCACCCGGCCCGGGGCGAGCCCGAGGACGCCGGACGCGATGAGGAACGGCTTGCCGGAGCCGGCGAGCGCCTCGCCGAAGGCCTCGATGGCGGCGCGGTCCGCGGTGGCGGCGCCCTGGAAGTCGCCGGTGAAGGCGATGTCGTGCTTGAACGCGAGGTGGATCACGCCGTCCGCCTCGGCGGCCGCGTCCCGCAGTACGCCGAGGTCGTCGATGGTCCCGCGCCTCACCTCGGCCCCCGCCGAGGTGAGGGCGTCGGCCGAGGCGTCCGAGCGGGCGAGCCCGATGACCTGGTGGCCCGCGTCGAGGAGCTCGGGCACGACGGCGGAGCCGATCCAGCCGGACGCTCCGGTGATGAACACACGCATGGGAAACCTCCTGAGGGGGACGACCGCCCGCGCGCCGGTCGGGGCTGCGGACCGTCTATGTCAGCGACTGTCATCAGCCTACCTCTGATGTCATGCACTGTCATCACATAGAATCGCCGGTATGAGTCGATGGGAGCCGAACGCGCGGGGCCGGCTGGAGCAGGCCGCGATGGAGCTCTTCGGCGAGCGCGGGTACGAGCAGACGACCGTGACCGAGATCGCCCGGCGGGCGGGGCTCACCGAGCGCACGTTCTTCCGGCACTACGCCGACAAGCGCGAGGTGCTGTTCGGGGGATCGGCCGCGCTCCAGGACCTCCTGGTCGGCACGCTCGCCGCCGCCCCCGCGTCCGCGCCCCCGATCGACGCGGTGGCCGGGGCGCTCGACGCCGTCGCGGCGGTGTTCGAAGAGCGCCGCGACCACTCCCTGCGGCGCCAGAAGATCATTTCCGCCACCGCGGAGCTGCGCGAGCGCGAGCTGGTCAAGCTCGCCACGCTGGCCGCCGCGCTCGCTGAGACCCTGCGCGGACGCGGCGTCGGGGAACCGGCCGCGAGCCTGGCGGGCGAGGCGGGGATCGCCGTCTTCAAGGTCGCGTTCGAGCGCTGGATCGACGGCGACGGCTCGCAGGGCATGAGCGCGTACATGCGCGAGGCGCTCGACGGCCTCAAGGACGTGACGGCGGGCCGCTAGGGCCTGTCTTCGAACTCCCCTCTGCCGGGCGACTAGGGGAGTTCGAAGACAGGCCCTGGGTCCGGTCACCGGCACGGCAGTGCGCCCCGCCGTCCGGGACGGCGGGGCGCACTGCTCGTTCATCCGGGTGCTGCTACGGGAACGACACCACCTGCGACGGGATGGTGTCCGTCCCCGAGGTGGGCGAACCCGTGTCGTTGATGACGTGTTCGTACTGGCCCTGGCCGCCGAGGGAGACGACGAGCAGGTCGTGGAACTTCACGCCGGGCTTCACCGGTGCCTCGAAGCCGTGGTCCTGACGGATCGTCGGGTCGACGTTGAAGTAGCAGTAGCTGCCCAGCCCCCAGCCCTCGTGGGTGGTGACGGAGTCGTCGACCTTGTAGGCCGCGAACCCCTTGATGTCGCCGTTCTGGACGGCGGCCTGGTTGGGCGCGTCGTACGCCTTCTCGTTCTGGAAGAAGATCGTCTTGCCGTTCTCCCCGGACCAGCGGACGTCGTACTTGTTGAAGTGTTCGACGAACAGCCCGGTCGCCAGCACGTTGTCGCCGTTGACCTGGAGGCCGTAGTCGGACCGGTTGGTCTCCCAGCCGATCCCCTCGCCGTGGTCCGCGCGCCACAGCCAGGTGTGGTCGATGATGGTGTCGTTGCTGTTGATCACCATGCCGGTGGTGGCCTTGCCGGCCCCGGCGCCGCCGACCCGGACGAAGACGTCCTGGAGCGACGTCGGGTTGTCCGCGTGGCTCGCGGAGGCGCCCTCCGGGCCGACCTCGATCAGCGACTCGGAGTTGGTGGTGCCGGCGTCGACGAGCAGACCGGCGAGCTTCACCCCGTCGACGTCACCGACCTTGATGGCGGTGACCCCGTTGTCCGGGATGATCGTCGCGAGACCCAGACCCAGCGCCACGGTGTCCGCGCGGTCGATGTTGATGGTCTGGTCCACGTGGTAGACACCGGGCGTGAACAGCAGGTGCAGGCCCTGCTGCACCGCGGCGTTGATCGTCTCCGCGGTCGCGCCGGGCTTCACCACGTAGAACTGGTCCAGCGGGATGGACTCCCCCTGCGGGGTGCCGTTGCCCCAGGAAGTGCCCCGCGCGTTGGTGCGCTTGGCGGGGACGAACACCTTGTAGTCGTCGCCGTCCAGGTAGAGGAACGGCTTCTCCCGGGAGACCGGGGTGTTCTCCAGCGTGGTGTACGGCGGCTCGGGGAAGCTCTGCGCGGGTGCGCCCTCGACACCGGAGAACGTCATGTTCCAGACGCCGTTGCCCCAGCTGCCGACCGAGCTGTCACGGGTGTACCACTGCTGCTGCGAGTACGGCCCGACCTGGCCGTCGATCTTGCTGTCGGCGATGTACCCGCCGCTGGCCCAGCCGTAGCCGTCGGGGGCGAGGTTGAGCCCGCCCTTGACGTGCATCCGGCGGAACGGGGCGGCCTGCGAGACGGCCCAGCGGTCGGTGCCGCTCACCGGGTTGAGCGCCAGGTTCTCCGCCGAACGCCAGAAGTTCTGCGTGGCGTTCCCGTTGAACCAGCCCGCGTCCACGGTCACATCACCGTTGAACGTGGTGTCGTCCGGGTTCAGCCCGAGCCCGGCGATCGAGGTGTAGAAACCGATCTGGGCGTTGATGTTGTCGTACGTGCCCGGCTTGAACATCAGCGCGTAGCGGCCGTTGCCGAACTGCGCCGACTCCTGCTGCTTGAACACCTCGTCGACCTTGCCCTGGATGTCGGGCGTCGAGGGGTCGAAGACCAGCACGTTCGGGCCGAGGTCGCCGCCGCCCTCGATGGCCTGCGCGTCCTCGCCGAAGGCGGTCTGCGCGGTGGGGACGGCCATGAGGAGCGAGACCGCGAGCGCGGCGAACCCGAACGAGCGGCTGCGGCGACGGCGGCGTGCGGCGGGGGCGGGGGACCCCGTGGGGGGAGTCGTGGGGGTTTCCGTGGGGGGAAATGGCATAGACGTACGTCTCCTGAGTCGTGGTACGGGTGACACGACGAACTGGCCCGGAAAGCGCTCTGAGAGCGCTCTCCGACGGGAGTTGATGGTTCCGCCGTTACCCGGGAAACGTCAAGAGGTGTGCATCATGTGCCTCACCCGAACCGCGTGAGCGCAACAATTAACGCCAGGGGAAAGGCAATTGACCCGTTCTGCGCTCAGTTGGAGGGGCCGTTGACTTCAGGAGATGATGTTGGGCGCGGGCCTGCGGCGCGTGGCTCAAACGCTCCACCGGCCGCCGTGCGGACGGGAGTTGCCGCGAGACCGTAGGGTCGGACGCCATGACGGACCACTCCCTTCTGACAGCGACCCGGGCCTACTACGACACCGTGGCCGAGGACTACGCCGGGCGCGTGCGGGAGCTGTTCGACCGGGACGTGTGGGGGCGCGCGATGCTCGGCGGCTTCGCGGAGGAGGTGCGCGCCGACGGCGGACTCCCGGTCGTGGACCTCGGCTGCGGGCCCGGCCATGTGACCGCCCATCTGTCCGGGCTCGGGCTCGACGCCTCCGGCGTGGACCTGTCGCCGCGCATGGTCGGCATCGCCCGGCGCAGCCATCCCGGGCTGCGGTTCGAGGTGGGTGCGATGAGCCGGCTGGAGCTGCCGGACAAGGCGCTCGGGGGCGCGGTCGCCTGGTGGTCGATCATGCACACCCCGCCGGACCGGCTGCCGGAGATGTTCGCCGAGTTCCACCGTGTCCTGGCGCCGGGCGGCAGGCTGCTGCTGGGCTTCCACGCGGGCGACGACCGGCCGTACACCGGCCGCAAGCGCGACGACGGGGTCTCCTACGCCATCCATCTGCTGGCGCCGGACCGCGTCGGCACCCTGCTGGAACAGGCCGGGTTCGCCGTGACCACCCGGATGACGGGCGAGGGCGACACCTGGCCGTGGGCGTGCCTGGCCGCCCGCCGCACCGCCCCCGTCACCGCCCCCGGAGAGGGGCCCGGCGGGGCTTGCGCCAGATCCTGATCGCGCTCGCCTGGAGGCGCTCGGCGAACCGGCCGTTCGGCGAGGCCGCCGCGAGCGCCTCGCGTACCTCCCGCTCGAAGGCGGCCGCCTTGTCGGCGAACAGGTGCGGGGCCGAGTCCGAGCGGGAGAAGACCCAGGCCACGAGGTCGTCGGCGGTGCGGACGACCACCTCTCCGGCGGGTACGACATAGCGCTCGGGGCCCTCGAAGCCGGCCGGTCCGAGCACCAGCTCCTCGCGGCCGGGCGTGCCGTGTTCCAGCACGCCCTGCCCAGCCCGGCGCACCGGGCCCAGGTGCGCGCGCACCAGCTCCGCGAGCCGTTCGTACGGGGGAGCGGGCAGGGGCAGCGGCCTCGGGTCGGGCGGCGGGTCCTTCCGGTCGCTCAGCAGCACGAACGCGCCGCCCGGCGCCAGCATGTCCCGCACGGCCGCCGCGACCCGCTCGCGGTCGGTCCAGTGGAACGACTGGGCGAACACCACCGCGTCGAACATGCCGAGCCCGGCCGGCAGATCCTCGGCCCGGCCGTGCACCCAGCGCACGTTGCGTATCCCCAGCGCCCCCGCACGCCGGCCGGCCTCGGCGAGCATGTCCGCGTCCGGGTCGAGCCCGACCACCTCGCTGACGTGCCACGCCATGTCCAGCGCCACCGTGCCCGGTCCGCAGCCGGCGTCGAGCAGCCGGCCGGCGCCGCCCGGTCCGAGCACGGCGGCCAGCACCTCGGCGTACCCCGGCGCGTAGGGGAGCCGGCCGCGTGTGTAGTGGGGCGCACTGCCCCGGAACAGCGTGCTGTCCCACTGCCATCCCTCGGGCATTGCCGACTCCGTTCCGTCCGCCGGGTGAGCAAGCGAATCATAGGAGTGTTCCGGCAGGTGGGGGGTCCTGGCCGGCACCTTGGTCAGGTGGGGTGCCGGCCAGGGGATCCGAGGGGGCGACGGAGGGGGTGAGGCAGGGGTCAGAGGGACCCCGGTCCGTGGCCCCGGGTGATACGGGCGATGGCCTCGACGGTCAGCGCACGGTCGTGCGGCTCGGTCTCCAGCGCGCGATGGATCGACAGGCCCTCGATCAGCGCGTCCAGCTGACGGGCCGTCGCCGGGTCGAAGTGCCACTCCAGCGCGCGCCGGCTGCGGCGCATCCACTCCCTCGTCAGCTCGCGGTAGGCGGGCTTGCGGGCCGCGAGGGTGTACAGCTCGTGGGTGAGGACCAGTTCGCGCTGGTTGCCGCTGGACAGATGGTGGACCAGGTCAGCCACCGCCTCCCGGGCCTCCTCCGGTGTGTGCGCGGCGCCGAGGCGCTCCTCGAAGACGGCGACGATGCCGCTGGAGAAACGGGTGAACGCCTCCCGCAGCAGCTCGTCCATCCCGCCGAAGTGGTACGTCATCGAGCCCAGCGGCACCCCGGCGCGCGCGGCGACCTTGCGGTGCGAGGTCCCGGCGACCCCCTCCTGTGCGATCAGGTCGAGCGCGGCGGTGATGATGCGCTCCCGCCGCTCGGGGTCGTTCTGTCCGGTCGCCACGCTGAGTCCCTCGTCTAGATCGAACGGATCACCCGGGCCGGATTGCCCACGGCGACCACATTGGCGGGGACGTCCTTGGTGACGACGGCTCCCGCGCCGATGACGCTGTTGTCCCCGATGGTCACCCCGGCCAGCACGATCGCCCCGCCGCCGAGCCAGACATTGTCGCCGATCGTGATCGGACGCGCCGCCTCCAGCTTGTCCCGGCGCGGCTCCGGCTCGACCGGATGGGTCGGCGTGAGCAGCTGCACGTTGGGGCCGATCTGGCAGTCGCGGCCGATCGTGATGGGCGCGACGTCCAGCGCGGTGAGGTTGTAGTTGATGAACGTGTCCTCGCCGACCGTGAGGTACGTGCCGTAGTCGACGTACAGCGGCGGCCGGATGTGCGCGCCCGCGCCGACTCCGCCGAGCAGCTCGGCGACGACGGGCTGCGCCGCGTCGGGGTCCTCGGTGTAGGCCGCCAGATAGCGTGCGGCCAGCCGCACGGCCCGCCGCTGGGCCTCCACGATGTCCGGGTCGTCGGCGATGTAGAGGTCCCCGGCGAGCATCCGCTCATGATTCGTACGCGGGTCTCCCGCGAAGTGATCCGTCATGGGTACGATCGTACACTCAAGGGCGTACGATCGTACGCTCCTGCTGGAATCCCCCTGCCGGACCCCCCTTCTGGACTGCCGAGGCCCGCTGTCATGGATGCCGCCACACGCCGCCGGCGTGCCGCCCTGTTCCTCTTCATGCTCGCCGCCGGCGCCGGCATGGCCTCGTGGGTGGCGCGCACCCCGGCCGTCAGGGACGGACTGGACGTGTCGACCGGCGCGATGGGGCTGGTGCTCTTCGGGCTCTCCACCGGTTCGATGGCCGGCGTCACGGCCTCCGGCCCGCTCGTACGCCGCTACGGGGGCCGGACCGCGATCACCGTCGGCGCGGGGCTGATCACGGCCGGGCTGCTGGTGGTCGCGGCGGGCACCGGCCTGGCGCTGGCCGGCGGGGTCTTCTGCGGACTGGCCCTGTTCGGCGGCGGGATGGGGCTGTCCGAGGTGGCGTTCAACATCGAGGGCGCGGACGTCGAGCGGGTCATCGGCCGGCCCGTC
Organism: Streptomyces sp. ITFR-16; assembly: GCF_031844705.1. Taxonomy (NCBI): domain Bacteria; kingdom Bacillati; phylum Actinomycetota; class Actinomycetes; order Kitasatosporales; family Streptomycetaceae; genus Streptomyces; species Streptomyces sp. ITFR-16. The sequence continues at coordinate 2,770,691 of NZ_CP134609.1, read as the reverse complement.
CTGCCGGTGCTGCACGGCTGCTTCAGCCTGGGCACCGTCGTCGGGGCGCTGCTGGGCATGGCGCTGACGGCGGCCGCGTTCCCGGTCGGATGGCATCTGACGGTCGTCGCGGTGCTCGTCGCCGTCGCCGGGGCCGCCGCCGTCCGCGCCATCCCGCACGGCACGGGCAAGGAGGAGGGAGCGCGGACCCCCGGAGCGGGCGGTCTGCGCGGGCAGCTGACGGTGTGGCGGGACCGGCGCCTCGTCCTCATCGGGGTGATCGTGCTGGCCATGGCCTTCGCGGAGGGCGCCGCCAACGACTGGCTGCCGCTGCTGATGGTGGACGGCTACGAGGTGAGCGCCACCGCGGGTTCGCTGACCTTCCTGGTCTTCGCCTCCTCGATGACGCTCGGCCGCTTCGCCGGCGGCCCGGTCCTGGAGCGCTTCGGCCGGGTCAGGACCGTCCGGGCCAGCGCGGTCGTCGCCGCGCTGGGCCTGGCGGTGGTGGTCGTCGCGCCGAGCCCGGCGATGGCGGGCGCCGCCACGGTGCTCTGGGGCCTGGGCGCCTCGCTCGGCTTCCCGGTCACCGTCTCCGTGGCGGGCGACCACCCGCACGACGCGGCCGCCCGGGTCGCCGCGGTCTCCACCGCGGGCTACCTCGCCTTCCTGGTCGGCCCGCCCGCGCTCGGCTTCCTCGCCGACCACATCGGGCTCCGGCTCACGATGACCGTCGTCCTCGGCCTGCTGATCGTCGCCGCGACACTGGCGGGAGCGCTCGGCCCGGCCCCGCGCCACCCCGCGGCGGACCCGGAGCCGGTCACGCCCTAGACCCCCGCGGCCTCCTCCTCCCACAGCGCGGTGCTGTGCGCGGCGACCAGCGCGCCGATCCGGGCCAGGGCCCGTCCGGCCGGCAGCGGGTCCGGGCGGCGGCCGTCGCGCAGACGCAGTGCGACCCGGCCGTCGGCGGCCTCCGCCGCCCCGATGACCGCCTGGTACGGCACCAGCCGGTTGTCCCGGATCCGGGCCCCGAGGCTGCCGCGCTCCCGGCCGCTGACCTCCGCACGCAGCCCGAGCGCGGTGCAGCGCCGGGCGAACGCCTCCGCGTCCTGGTGTTCGGCGTCCGAGACCGGCAGGACCACCAGCTGGAGCGGGGAGAGCCAGGCGGGGAACGCGCCGCCGTGCTGCTCGACGAGGTGCGCGACCGCCCGCTCGACGCTCCCGATGATGCTGCGGTGCACCATGACCGGCCGGTGCTTCGCCCCGTCCGCGCCGATGTAGTGCAGGTCGAACCGCTCGGGCTGGTGGAAGTCGACCTGCACGGTCGACAGGGTCGACTCACGGCCCGCCGCGTCGGCCACCTGCACATCGATCTTCGGCCCGTAGAACGCGGCCTCGCCCTCGGCCGCCTCGTACGGCAGCCCCGACGCCTCCAGCACCTCGGTCAGCAGGGCGGTCGAGCGCTCCCACATCCGCGGCGCGGCCACGTACTTCCCGCCGGGCCCGGGCAGCGAGAGCCGGAAGCGGGCGGGGCGGATGCCGAGCGCCCCGTACGCCTGCCGGATCATGTCGAGCGCGCCCCGCGCCTCCTGCGCGACCTGGTCCAGGGTGCAGAAGATATGGGCGTCGTTCAGCTGGATGGCCCGTACCCGGGTCAGCCCGCCGAGCACCCCGGACAGCTCGGAGCGGTACATCCCGCCCAGCTCGGCCATCCGCAGCGGGAGTTCGCGGTAGCTGTGGGCGCGTGAGCGGTAGATCACCGCGTGGTGCGGACACAGGCTCGGCCGCAGCACCATCTCCTCGCCGCCCAGATCCATCGGCGGGAACATGTCGTCGCTGTAGTGCGACCAGTGGCCCGAGATCTCGTACAGCTCCCGCTTGCCGAGCACCGGCGAGTACACATGGCGGTAGCCCGCCAGCCGCTCGGCCTCGCGGACGTACTCCTCCAGGGTGTGGCGCAGCGCGGCTCCGTCCGGCAGCCAGTAGGGCAGCCCGGCGCCGATCAGCGGGTCGGTGTCGAACAGTTCCAGCTCGCGGCCGAGCCTGCGGTGGTCGTGCATGGGGGTCTCCTCGCGTACGGAGGGCGAGCGACCCCATGCGAAAGCCCCGGGGCACTCGCCCCGGGGCTTTCGGACTGGTCATCAGTCAGCGTGCCGGGACACTCTCCGGCGTCGTCGTGATCATGGCGGCACGCTTCATACGGAAGACGTTAGCAAGAGCCGGTGGGCCCCCGCGCGGGATTTTTCACCGGGTGCGCGGGACCGCGCGGCGGGTCACGCCTTCTTCGCCGAGTCGAAGTGGGCGAAGACGACCACGTTGTCCACGTAGTCCTTGGCCTTCCGGTCGTAGTCGCCGCCACAGGTGATCAGCCGCAGCTGGGCGTCCGGCGTGTCCGCGTAGACCCGCTTGTCGGGGAACTTCGCCTTGCTGAACTTCTCCACGGAGTCGACCTTGAACGTGGCCACCACGCCGTCCGCGCGGGTGATGTCCACCGTCGAGCCCGGCCGCAGGAACCGCAGCTGGAGGAAGACCGCGGGGCCGGTCGTCGTGTCGACGTGCCCCGCCACGATCGAGGCACCGCGCTCACCGGGCGTCGCCCCGTCCTTGAACCAGCCCACCAGGTTCTTGTCGTTCGGGGGCGGGGCGTTCAGCCGGCCCCCCGCCCCGATCGACAGGGGCGTGAACGGCGCGTCCACCGCGATGGCCGGGATGCGCAGCCGCGTCGGTACGGAGCGGGTCAGCGCGGGGGAGGGGCTCGGGGACGACTGCTTCGGTACGACGGCGGCCGGCGAGGAGGCGGCGGGGGCCGATGCGGCGGGGGCGACGGCCGCCGGGGGCGCGGGCGGCTTGTCGTCGGCCTGCGAACCGATGGAGTTGTAGATCAGGAGCATGCCGAGCCCCGCCGCTGCGGCGGGCCAGAGCAGAGCGCGGCCGAGCGTGGCGGAGTCGGGCGCGGTCCGGGAGGAGTCGGGACCGGGAGCCTGCGGGGCGGCCATGGAACGTGCCTTTCATCCGTGCGGGGGCGGTACCAAGGGTGCGGGCCCGGCGGGCGGGACACCCCCGGGGGAAACGAAGGCGCCGCGGCCGCCGTCCGGGAGGGACGGCGACCGCGACAGCGGGGCGACCGGCGTGCGGTGCGGGGCCGGTCAGGCCAGCGCGCCACCCGTCGCCTGGCGGCGGCGCAGCTTGTACGCGCCGACACCGACACCACCGAGGAGCAGCAGCGAACCGGCCGCCAGACCGCTGCCGGTCATGGCCATCGCGCCGCCACCGGTGTGCATGCCACCGCTGGGCTTGTCCTTCTTCCAGCCCTCGTCCTCGGACTTGGACGACGAGTCCGTCTTGCCGGCCTCGTCGCTGCCCGGCTGCCACTCCTTGGACACCGACTGGGACAGCGCGCCGCCCCCGGTGTGGACGCCGCCGTTGGGCTTGTCCTCGTCCTTCTTGTACTTGCCGCCCTCGTCGTCCTTGCCGGGCTGCCACTCCTTGGCGACCGTCATCGACAGGGCGCCGCCACCGGTGTGCACACCGCCGTGCGGCTTGTCCTTGTCCTTGTACTTGCCGCCCTCGTCGCCGGGCTGCCACTCGGTGACCGTCTTGGCCAGGGCGCCGCCGCCGGTGTGGACGCCGCCGTTCGGCTTGTCCTTCTTCCAGCCGCCGTCCTCGCTGCTGGAGGACGAGCCGCTGTCGTGCTCCCAGTCGCCGGCCGAGGCCATGGCGTAGGCGGAGGGAGCGGTGATCGTGAGGACCGCCGTGACGGCGGCCGAAGCGAACAGTGTGCGGGCAGAGCGCATCTGAACACATTTCCTTTCGTCGCGGCCGCGAGGAGTGACGGTGTGCCGACTCGAAGGGGCGCGGTCGCTACGTGATCCACCGTCAGCCGGAACGAGGGGGCGCGCCATCGGAGTGCACCGCATTGGAGCTACGCCATGGGCCCATCGAGTGGCGAAGAGCTGATAATCACCCGTTGGACGGCACGGCGCGCCGGGGCGAGGTTTGGACAGCGCCGCATCCCCCGTTTCGCTGACGGTGTCTCACCGCGCTCAAATGCGTTGCGCGGCCCCTCGGAGCGCTGCTGTACTCGCCGTATCAGCCGACAGGACCGGGAGATATCCATGCGCCGATCTCACATGTTCATTCAGACGGGAATTCACCTCACCCCCGAGAACATGGAGTTCTGTGCATACGCTGAATCTCGGCATTCTGGCGCACGTCGACGCCGGTAAGACGAGCCTGACCGAACGACTGCTCCACACCGCCGGAATCGTCGACGAGCTCGGCCGCGTCGACGACGGGAACACCCGGACCGACTCCCTCGCGCTCGAACGGCAGCGCGGCATCACAATCAAGTCCGCGGTCGTCTCCTTCGCCCTCGGCGACGTCACCGTCAATCTGATCGACACCCCCGGCCACCCGGACTTCATCGCCGAGGTGGAACGGGTGCTCGGCGTGCTCGACGGCGCGGTGCTGGTCGTCTCCGCCGTGGAGGGCGTGCAGGCGCAGACCCGGGTCCTGATGCGGACGCTGCAACGGCTGCGCATCCCCACCCTCGTCTTCGTCAACAAGGCCGACCGCTCCGGAGCCCGGTACGGGGAGCTGCTGTGCGACATCGCGGAGAAGCTCACCCCGGCCGCCGTCGCGATGGGCCCCGCCGTCACCGGCCTCGGCACCCGCGAGGCGCGCTTCGAGCCGTACGCCGACGACGACCCCCGGCTCACCGGCCGGCTCGTCGACCTGCTCACCGAGCACGACGACGCCCTGCTGTCCGCGTACGTCGAGGGGGACCGGACGCTCACCCCGGCCCGGCTCCACGCGGCACTCGCCGCCCAGACCGGCCGGGCGCTGGTCCACCCCGTCTACTTCGGCTCGGCCGTCACGGGCGCCGGGACCGACGCCCTGTGCCGGGGCATCAGGGAACTGCTGCCCGCCGCCGGGGGAGACCCGGCCGCCCCGGCCGCCGGCACCGTCTTCAAGGTCGAACGCGGTCCCTCGGGCGAGAAGCTGGCGTACGTCCGGATGTTCTCCGGGACCGTACGGACCCGGGAGCGGCTGCCGTTCGGGCGGTGTGCCGGTGCGGTCACCGAGGGCAGGGTGACCGGCATCAGCGTCTTCGCCGACGGCACGGACACCGCCGCCTCCTCGGTCGGGCCGGGGCGGATCGCGACGCTCCGGGGCCTCGGCGACATCCGCATCGGGGACGCGGTCGGCGACCCCGGCGCGGCGTGGGACGGACACCATTTCGCCCCGCCGACCCTGGAATCCGTCGTGGTTCCCTCGCCGCCCGCGACCAGGGGGGACATGCATGCCGCGCTCACCCGTCTCGCGGAACAGGACCCCCTGATCAATCTGCGCCAGGACGACATCCGCAAGGAGGTCTCCGTATCGCTCTACGGCGAAGTGCAGAAAGAAGTCATTCAGGCGACACTCGCGGACCAGTACGGAATCGACGTCACTTTCGAGGAGACCACGACCATCTGCCTGGAAAGGCCGGCGGGCAGCGGTGCGGCATTCGAAATCATCGACAAGGACGACAATCCGTTCCTCGCGACGGTCGGTCTGCGGGTCGACCCCGCCCCGCCCGGCAGCGGGGTGAGCTACGGCCTGGAGGTGGAGCTCGGCTCCATGCCGTACTCCCTGATGAGAGCCGTCGAGGAGACCGTCTTCGCCACGCTCGCCCAGGGACTGAACGGCTGGCAGGTCACCGACTGCGCGGTCACGATGACGCACTCCGGCTACTGGCCCCGCCAGAGTCACGCGCACGGCACCTTCGACAAGTCCATGTCCAGTACGGCCGGGGACTTCCGGCTGCTGACCCCGCTGGTGCTGATGGACGCGCTGCGACGGGCCGGGACGACGGTGTACGAGCCGATGCACCGGTTCCGGCTGGAGCTTCCGGCGGACACGCTCGGGTCGCTCCTGCCGGTCCTCGCCCACCTCGGCGGCGTCCCGTACGCCCCGTCCCCCGACGGGGCGCACTGCGTGCTCGAAGGCGAGATCCCGGCCGCCCGGGTGCACGACCTGCACCAACGGATCCCGGGGCTGACCCGGGGCGAAGGCGTCCTGGAATCATTCTTCGACTCCCACCGCCCCGTCACCGGGCCCGCCCCGCAGCGCTCCCGCACCGACCACAACCCGCTCGACCGGAAGGAGTACCTGCTGCACACGGTCCGACGCACGGGCCCCGGCGCGGAGCCCGCCTGACCCGCCGCACGGCGGGGGCGGTACCGGCCGCTGTCAGTTCAGCAGCGACCGGGCCGCCCGCGCCCGCCGGCGCACCACCTCGGCAGCGGCCGGCTCGACCTCCTCGACCACCTCCGCGTACTCCTCCATCTCCGCCGCCCCGCGCAGGAAGTCCCCGCTCTGGACCAGCAGCTGGGCGTGCTCGTACCGCAGCGAGGCCGGGTGGGACGGCAGCAGCAGGGACAGCTCCACCGCCCACAGCGCCACGTCCGTGCGCTCCGGGCGGGCCGCCGCCCACGCCCGGATGTTGTTCAGGATCCGCAGCACGATCTCCAGCGGCCGCGCGGGCACCAGCATCGACGGCTCCAGCGCCTCCCCGGTCGCCCCCGTCACCAGCAGCTCCGCGTCCTGCCCCGTCAGCGGGCGGCCGCCGGCGAAGGGATCGGCCAGCACCTGTTCCGCCGGATCCCCGAAACCGACCACGAAATGGCCCGGCAGCGCGACCCCGTACACCGGGGCGCCCGCCCGCCGCGCCACCTCGATCCACACCACCGACAGCAGGATCGGCAGCCCGCGCCGCCGCCGCAGCACCTCGTGCAGCAGCGAGGACTCCAGCCGCTGGTACTCCGCCGACGATCCCTCGAACCCGCACCGCTCCCCGAGCAGTTCGGCCAGCGCCGAGGCCCAGGCGTGGGCGCCGCGCAGCCCGTAGGGCAGCAGTCCCGCGAGCCGGTCCAGCTCGATCTGCGCCACGTCCGTCCCGGCCGTGTCCAGGTCCGGATCGGCCTCGGCGGCCACCAGCAGGCAGAGCAGTGCCAGATCCGGCCGCTCGGACCGCGCCTCCTCGGCGAACCGCCGGCGGGTCTCAGCCCGGCCGGGCCGCTCCCCGTGCTTCCCGGAAGCCATCGCTACGCCGGCCGGAAGTGGTGGTAGCGGTGATGGGGCGCGAACCCCATCCCGTCGTACAGCGCGCGGGCGCCCTCGTTGTCCGCCTCCACCTGGAGCCAGGCCGCCGACGCGCCCTCGTCCGTCGCCTGCCGGGCCAGAGCGGTCATCACGGCGGTCGCGAGCCCGCGCCTGCGGTGCTCGGGGGCCACCTCGACGGCCATGAAACCGGCCCACCGCCCGTCCACCACGCACCGCCCGATCGCGGCGGGCGCCTCGTCCTCCGCGCCCGGCACCGTCGCGAACCACACGGAAGGACCGCCGCCCAGCACCGCTGTCACCTCCGGGCCCGGAGCCCCGACCCGCTGGTAGCGGGAGAGCCACGCCTCGTCCGGGGCGCGGTCCAGCCGCACCCGTGACACCTCCGCCGCCAGATCACCGATCCGCGCCAGTGCGGCGATCCGCACCTCCGCCGTCACCTCGCGCCGCCAGCCGTGCTCCTCCAGCGCCGCGCACAGCTCCTCCTGGGTGCCCTCGGCGCCGGTCGCGGTCTGGATGTATGCGGGCAGTTCCCGCTCCGCGTACCACTGCCGGACCCGCGCGAGCGCGGCGTCGAGCGGCACGCCCGGATCGCCGAGCGGCAGCACGGAGTTGGCGCGCCGGGTGAAACCGCCGGCGGCGCGCAGCAGCCAGCCGCCCAGCGGCTCGCTCTCCACGGGCGGCCAGGCACGCGCGCAGACACGCGCGAGTTCCTCGAAGGAGGCCGCCGGTCCGCGCCTGCGGGCCGGGGCCGAGGGCACCACCTTGCCCGCCGCCAACGAGGACTCGGCGATGCGGACGGACTCGCCGCCACGCGTTGTGACGGAGAGCACACCGTGGTCCCACGATGTGAGAACGCCGACCGTGTCGGTGAATTTCGCCCCTTGCGGGCCGTTCTCGGTCACACGCCGGACTGATACCCGTTTGCCCACGTCAGCCGGTGCAATTCGGACCTCAAGTCGTCCGCCGATGGTGAATTCCACAGCTCTGTCCGCCCCTCCTGTTCGGATCGTGCCCGGGAACGGAGATACTAGGTGCGGGCATCGACGACGCCGCGCTCCCGCGCGAGAGCCAACGCCCTACCGAGGAGGAACGACAGCGTGACCTACGTCATCGCGCAGCCTTGTGTCGACGTAAAGGACAAGGCCTGCATCGAAGAGTGCCCCGTCGACTGCATCTACGAGGGCCAGCGGTCCTTGTACATCCACCCGGACGAATGCGTCGACTGCGGAGCCTGCGAGCCGGTCTGCCCGGTGGAAGCCATCTTCTACGAGGACGACACCCCGGAGGAGTGGAAGGACTACTACAAGGCGAACGTCGAGTTCTTCGACGACCTCGGGTCCCCGGGCGGTGCCTCCAAGCTCGGTCTGATCGAGCGTGACCACGCGTTCGTCGCCGCGCTGCCGCCCCAGAACCAGTAGCAGCGTCCCGGCACGTGCGTCGCCCCGGTCCCGTACGGCTCGTCACCGTGCGGGACCGAGGTGTTTTCCGCGGCCCCGCACAGCCGCCCGCGTGAACCCCGTACGAGAAAGCAGAGATCCGTGTCCGCAGTCTCCTCCCGCCTCCCGGTCTTCCCCTGGGACAGGCTCGCGCCCTACAAGTCGACGGCCGAGAGCCACCCGGACGGGATCGTGGACCTGTCCGTCGGTACGCCCGTCGACCCGGTGCCCGAGCTGATCCGGCAGGCGCTCGTCGCCGCCGCGGACAGCCCCGGCTATCCGACGGTGTGGGGGACCGCCGCGCTGCGCGACGCGCTCACCGGCTGGGTGGAGCGGAGGCTCGGCGCGGTCTCGGTGGCCCATGAGAACGTGCTGCCGGTCGTCGGCTCCAAGGAGCTGGTGGCCTGGCTGCCGACCCAGCTCGGCCTCGGCGCCGGCGACAAGGTCGCCTACCCGCGCCTGGCCTACCCGACGTACGAGGTGGGCGCCCGGCTCTGCGGCGCCGAGCCCGTCGCGTACGACGACCCGACCGAGCTGGACCCGGCCGGACTCAAGCTGCTCTGGCTCAACTCCCCGTCCAACCCGACCGGCCGGGTCCTCGCCAAGGAGGAGCTGATCCGGATCGTCGCCTGGGCGCGCGAGCACGGCGTCCTGGTCTTCAGCGACGAGTGCTACCTGGAACTGGGCTGGGAGGCCGACCCCGTCTCCGTGCTCCACCCGGACGTCTGCGGCGGTACGTACGAGGGCGTCGTCGCCGTCCACTCGCTCTCCAAGCGCTCCAACCTCGCCGGCTACCGCGCCGCGTTCATCGCGGGCGACGCGGCCGTGCTCGGCGAGCTGCTGCTGATCCGCAAGCACGGCGGGATGATGACGGCCGCGCCCGTCCAGGCGGCGACCGTCGCGGCGCTCGGCGACGACACGCACGTGGCCGAGCAGCGCACGCGGTACGCGGACCGGCGCGCAGCCCTGCGCACGGCCCTGGAGGCCCGCGGCTTCCGGATCGAGCACAGCGAGGCGAGCCTCTACCTGTGGGCGACCCGCGACGAGCCCTGCTGGGACACCGTGGCCCACCTGGCGGAGCTGGGCATCCTGGTGGCGCCCGGGGACTTCTACGGCCCGGCGGGCGACCGTTTCGTCCGGGTGGCGTTCACGGCCACCGACGAGCGCGTGGCGGCCGCGGTCAAGCGGCTGGGCTGAGCCACCGGCACACGCGTGAGGGCCTCGGGAGTGCGCACTCCCGAGGCCCTCACGCGTGACTGCGCCGTGCTGCCGGTCAGCCGAGCGACAGGCCCTTGGTGGGCAGGCTCTGCGTCGGCAGCGCGCCGAGGGCGTCGGTGGACAGGGCGCCCGTGGCGGTCTTGCCGAGGGTGTCGACGGCGTCGCCCTTGGCGGCCTTGCCGACGGTCTTCTTCGCCGCGGGGGCGGCCTTGCCGCCGGCCTCGCCGAGCGTCTTGGTCGCCACCGGCAGCGTGGTCCCGACGACCTTGCCGCCGGCCTCGGCCGCCGTGGCGGCGGCCGGGGTGGCCGCGCCTTCGACCGTCTTGCCGAGGCCGGAGCCCTCGACACTGGTGAGACCGCCGAGGTCCGGGGTCTGCGGGAGCTCCGCGGCACCTGCGGCGCCGGCCGCACCGACCACGGGGGCCGCACCCGCCGCGATCAGCAGCGCGGTACGGGCGATCCGACGGGTCAGGGGGAGGGACATGATGCTCCTTCGACGAGGTGGGAAATCCGGTGTCCGTGGGTCGGACGCCATGACAACCGTCGTGGGGGCGGGTGAGGTTGCGGTGGGGCAACGTAAAGACTGGGTAATGCGTCAGATAATCCGCAGCGGAGGAACCCGGGCGGACAAGACATTCGGCCGCCGCCCGCCGAACCGTCACTTCCCTTGCCCCGCAAGCGAATCGAAGCGATATCAGGAAGGTGTACGGGGTGCCGCGCGGCGCCCGTTCACAGGTGGGGCGGACCCCCTGTACGGGTGACGGAACGCACTAACGCACGAGGCGCATTCGGACCTCGCCGGTGTCCGATTTTCTGCTTTCCCCGCCTCCTCCGCTCTGGTCGCGCCACCCCGAGCCCGCCCGCCACACCCGGCCCGCGTACGCGACCTCCTCGACGCCCAGCGCCTCGGACTGCGCGACCGCCCAGTGGGCCAGCTCCCAGCCGTGCTGCGGCGCGCCGCCCTCGGCCGAGCGGCGGACCGGGCGCACCGGCACCGCGAGCGCGTCGGGAGCCGTCGCACCCGCCGCCGGGGCCTCCCGCGCCCTGTCGGCGGCATCCGGCAGCACACCCTTGCCGAAGACCCGGACGAGGGCGTCCCTGACCTTGGACGCGTCACCCGTCCCGGCGGTGGTGCGCGGCGGCACACAGTCCAGCGCGCCCGGCGTCCGGCCGGTCAGCGCGGCGGCCAGCAGCGCCGCGTCCGGCTCGTGCTTCGCGTACGCCTGCGGGAAGCCGCTGCGCTGGACGCGCTGCGCGGCCTCGGTCAGGGGGAGCCGCGAATAGCCGGGCACCTCGGCCAGGCGCTGGTAGAACTTCCCGGCCGAGTAGACCGGGTCCAGAATCTCCTTCTCGGTGCCCCAGCCCTGCGAGGGCCGCTGCTGGAACAGCCCCAGCGAGTCACGGTCGCCGTGCTCGATGTTGCGCAGCCCCGACTCCTGGAGCGCCGTCGCCAGCGCGATGGTCACCGCGCGCTCCGGCATCCCCCGGGTGGTGCCGACCGCGGAGATCGTCGCGGCGTTCGAGGCCTGCTCGGGGGTGAGCCGGTACGTACGCCCCCGGCCGGACGAGCCGTCCGCCGACTGGACGGTGCACCCGGTGGACCCTCTGCTGCCCGAAACGTACTGAACAGTCAGATATCCGCCCAGCGCCGCGAGGACGGCGAAGGCGGCCGTGATACGCAGGCGACGGCTGCGGCCGGTGCGTCGGCGGGCAGCGGGAACAGTCCGGGGCACGGGGCCACCGTACGCGAGGGACTAGGGTCGTAGCCATGGCCGAAAGCACGCTTGACCTCACCCTGGACGGGCCCGCCCTCACCGCCGCGCTCGTCGACTTCCCCTCGGTCAGCGGGGAGGAGAAGGAGCTCGCCGACGCCATCGAGTCGGCGCTGCGGACCCTGCCGCACCTGACCGTCGACCGGCACGGGAACAACGTCGTCGCGCGGACGAACCTGGGCCGCGGCGAGCGCGTCATCCTGGCCGGCCACATCGACACCGTGCCGATCGCCGACAACGTGCCCTCCCGGCTCGACGCGGACGGCCTGCTGTGGGGCTGCGGGACCACCGACATGAAGTCCGGCGTCGCCGTCCAGCTGAGGATCGCGGCCACCGTGCCCGAGCCCAACCGCGACCTCACCTTCGTCTTCTACGACAACGAGGAGGTCGCCGCCCACCTCAACGGCCTCGGCCACATCGCGGACGCCCACCCCGACTGGCTGGAGGGCGACTTCGCGATCCTCCTGGAGGGCTCCGACGCCGAGGTCGAGGGCGGCTGCCAGGGCACCCTGCGCGTCTTCCTCCGTACGGAGGGCGAGCGGGCCCACTCCGCGCGCAGCTGGATGGGGTCCAACGCGATCCACGCCGCCGCCCCGGTCCTCGCCCGGCTCGCCGCCTACGAGCCGCGCCGGCCGGTCATCGACGGCCTCGAGTACCACGAGGGCCTCAACGCCGTACGGATCGAGGGAGGCGTCGCCAACAACGTCATCCCGGACGCCTGCACGGTCGTCGTGAACTACCGCTACGCCCCCGACCTCGGCCCCGACGAGGCCCTGGCCCACGTCCGCGAGGTCTTCGACGGCTGCGGCGTCGCCGAGTTCACCGTCGACGACCACTCGGGCGCGGCCATGCCGGGCCTCTCCCACCCGGCGGCCAAGGCGTTCATGGACGCGGTCGGCGGCACCCCCCGGCCCAAGTTCGGCTGGACCGACGTGGCGCGCTTCGGCGCCCTCGGCGTCCCCGCGGTGAACTACGGCCCAGGCGATCCGGTCTTCGCGCACAAGCGCGACGAGCACGTCCGGGTGGACCGGATCGTCCGGTGCGAGGAACGCCTCCGCTCCTGGCTCACGATCTGACCCTCCGCATTCCCCTGTCCGTAACCTCCGGCGATCTACGCTGGCGGGAGACGGGGCGTCGCAGGGCGCCCCGGATGTCGGCGGAGGGAGCAGGTCATGGGCAACCCCGAGGATGCGCGGATCCCCGAAGGTGCGGAGATCCCCGAGGGCGCGGTCAGGCCGGAGGAACAGCGGCTCGGCCCGGTGCTGCGCCGCAGGGACCAGGTGCAGCCCGGCACCACGGACCAGCGGCTGCTGGACTCCGAGGGCGACTCCGAGTGGGTGCACACCGACCCCTGGCGGGTGATGCGCATCCAGTCGGAGTTCGTCGAGGGCTTCGGCGCCCTCGCCGAACTGCCGAGCGCCATCAGCGTCTTCGGCTCGGCCCGCACGGCGGCCGGCACCCCGGAGTACGAGGCGGGCGTACGGATCGGCCGGGCGCTCGTCGAGGCGGGCTTCGCGGTGATCACCGGCGGCGGGCCCGGAGCGATGGAGGCGGCGAACAAGGGGGCGCGGGAGGCCAAGGGCGTATCGGTCGGCCTCGGCATCGAGCTGCCCTTCGAGTCGGGCCTCAACCCGCATGTCGACATCGGCGTCAACTTCCGCTACTTCTTCGTCCGCAAGACGATGTTCGTGAAGTACGCCCAGGGCTTCGTCGTGCTGCCCGGCGGCCTCGGCACCCTGGACGAGCTCTTCGAGGCGCTCACCCTGGTCCAGACGGGCAAGGTCACCCGCTTCCCGATCGTCCTGTTCGGCACGGCCTACTGGGGCGGCCTGGTGGACTGGCTCCGCGACACGGTGATCGCCCAGGGCAAGGCCTCCGCGAAGGACCTCCTGCTGTTCCACGTCACGGACGACGTGGACGAGGCGGTGGCCCTGGTGACGAAGGAGGTCGGCCGCTGACCGCCGGTGCCTGAGGCGCGGGGTCCGGAGCGGAGCCCCGGGGCAGGCCCCGCCCCGGCTACGCCAGCCCGCGCCGGGCCACCGCCGGCGCCCGGTGCCCCGCGATCGACGCCACCATGTCCAGCACATCCCGCGTCTCGGCCACCTCGTGCACCCGGTACACCCGCGCCCCCAGCCACGCGGAGACCGCCGTCGTCGCCAGCGTCCCGAGCAGCCGCTCCCTGACCGGCCGGTCGAGCGTCTCGCCCACGAAGTCCTTGTTGGACAGGGACACGAGAACCGGCCACCCCGTCTCCGCCATCTCCCCGAGGCGGCGCGTCGCCTCCAGCGAGTGCCGGGTGTTCTTCCCGAAGTCGTGACCGGGGTCGATCATGATGCCGTCCGGCCGGACACCCAGCTCCACGGCCCGCTCGGCCAGCCCCGCGGTCACCTGCAGGATGTCGGCCATCACGTCCTCGTACCCCACCCGGTGCGGCCGGGTCCGGGGCTCGGCCCCGCCCGCGTGCGTGCACACCAGCCCGGCCCCGTACCGCGCGGCGACCTCCGCCAGCTTCGGGTCCACCCCGCCCCACGCGTCGTTCAGCACATCCGCGCCGGCCTCGCACACGGCCTCGCCGACGTCGTGGCGCCAGGTGTCGACGCTGATCACCACGTCCGGGTGGCGGCGGCGCACCTCGGCGACGAAGCCGACCGTGCGCCGGGCCTCCTCCTCGGCGGAGACCTCCTCGCCGGGCCCGGCCTTCACCCCGCCGATGTCGATGATCGCGGCCCCGTCGGCCACCGCCTGCTCGACCCGGGAGAGCGCGGGCTCGTCCTGGAAGGTGGCGCCCTGGTCGTAGAACGAGTCCGGGGTGCGGTTCACGATCGCCATGATCACCGGCTCGTGCGCACCGAACTCGCGCCGCCCCAGCCTCAGCGCACCGCTTCGCATCCCGTGACTCTCCCTGTGAATCCCCCGGCGGATCTCCAGCCGGGACCGACTGCCGACCCTAACTGTCAGTGCCGCATGGCACGATCGGACCCGGACGAATTCCACTCCCGGGGAGATGCGCGTGTTCTGGTTCTTGCTGCTCGCGATGGTGGTCGTGGTCGCCGCGGTCACCCTGGCGGTGGTCGGTGGAGGGAAGAGCGCCGTCCTGCAGGACGTGGCGCCCGAGCAGCTGACGGATCCGCTGCCCGCGACGCGCCCGGTCGGCCGGGCGGATGTCGAGGCCCTGCGGCTGCCCGTCGCCGCCCGGGGCTACCGGATGGCCGACGTGGACGACGCGCTGGGCCGGCTCGGGGCCGAGCTCGCCGAGCGGGACGCCCGGATCGCCGAGCTGGAGTCGGCGCTCGCCGGCGCGCAGGCGACGCGGTCCGGCGGCCCCGGCCTGCTCAAGCCGGGCCCTGAGCAGCCGCACGAGGGGTGGCACGCACCGGAAGGCCCCCCGCGTCCCGCCGAGGGCGCCGAGGGGCACCCCGGCGAGGAGACCGGCCGATGAGCGATGCCCTGCCCGCCCCGGACGGCGGACTGCGCTGCCCGTGGGGCCTGTCCACCGAGGACTACCTCGCGTACCACGACACCGAGTGGGGCCGTCCGCTCCACGGCGACGACGCCCTCTTCGAACGGCTGTGCCTGGAGGCGTTCCAGTCCGGGCTGTCCTGGCTGACGATCCTGCGCCGCCGGGAGGGCTTCCGCACCGCGTTCGCCGGGTTCAGCATCCCGGCGGTGGCGGCGTTCACGGACACCGACCGGGAGCGCCTCCTCGCCGACGCGGGCATCATCCGCAACCGGGCGAAGATCGACGCCACCCTCGCCAACGCCGGGGTGCTGGCCGGCTGGAGCGCCGGTGAGCTGGACGAGCTGATCTGGTCGTACGCCCCCGACCGCGCGAGCCGGCCCGCACCGCGCACCCTCGGGGACGTACCGGCCGTCACCCCGGAGTCCACGGCCCTGTCCAAGGAGCTCAAGAAGCGCGGACTGCGCTTCATCGGGCCGACCACGGCCTACGCGCTGATGCAGGCGTGCGGACTGGTCGACGACCACCTCGTCGACTGCGTGGCGCGCGGCGCCGAGGCGTAGGCCGGCCGCACCCGAGAGCCGATCGGGAGCAGACCCAGGGCGTGCCGCCCTAGCGGCCGACGTACTTCGGCTTCTCCTTGTCGAGGAACGCCTGCACCGCGATCCCGTGGTCCTGCGACGCGCCCGCCCTCGTCTGGAGTTCGTCCTCCTTCTCCAGCGCCTGCAGAAGGGTGTGCCCGGCCCCGTAGGCGAGCGACTCCTTGAGCGCCGCGTAGGCCACCGTCGGGCCGTTGGCCAGCGCGCGGGCCACGGCGGTGGCCTCGGCTACGAGGTCGGCGGCGGGGACCAGGCGGTTCACGATGCCCAGCTCATGGGCGTCCTGCGCGGAGATCGAGCGCGGGAAGAGCAGCAGGTCTGCGGCGTGGCTCCGGCCGATCAGCCGGGGCAGCGTCCAGGAGACGCCCGAGTCGGCCGTGAGGGCGACCCCGGCGAACGAGGTGTTGAACGAGGCGGTGTCGGCGGCCACCCGGTAGTCGCAGGCGAGCGCGAAGCCGAGACCCGCGCCGGCGGCGGCACCGTTGATCCCGGCGACGACCGGCTTCGGCATCTCCGCGAGGGCCCGCACGATGGGGTTGTAGTGCTCCTGCACGGTGCTCAGCGCGTTTCCGCCGCCCGACGCGCGGACCTCGGACAGCTTGCCGAGATGCTCCTTGAGGTCCTGGCCGACGCAGAAGGCCCGTCCGCCCGCGGCGGTGAGCAGGACCGCCCGCACCTCGGGGTCGGCGCCGGCGGCCCGCAGGGCGTCGCGCAGCGCCACCTTGGCCGCGGTGTTCATGGCGTTCATCGCGTCGGGGCGGTTGATCGTGATCGTCGCGAGTCCGTCGCTCACCTCATGGAGCACGGTGTCCTCGTGATCTGCCTGACCGGCCATGTGCGATCCCCTCTGCGTGTCGTTCACCAGCGTGTCCACGCAAGCATGGCCGACTTCGGCGGAGGCGAACATGTGACCTGCGTCTAACAATTCCGCCCCGTTGGAGGGGTGAAGGGGACGGAGTATCGCAGTCGGATCGCCGAATTGGGTGGTTTTGAGCGAGCGCGTTGCGCAAGCGATGCAGAGCGATGTTGGTCATCGGGGTCTCCGATGCGGGATAATGGCCTGGAAGCAATGTGTTCGATGCCGGTGAGGCAGCGCCTGTCATGGGGCCGCCGGTTGCGATGAGCTGGTTTCAGGAAGGGGAACGAGCATGGCGGCCATGAAGCCGCGGACGGGCGACGGCCCGCTCGAGGTGACAAAGGAGGGGCGGGGCATCGTCATGCGCGTTCCGCTCGAAGGCGGCGGTCGGCTTGTCGTGGAGCTGACTCCGGACGAGGCCGATGCCCTCGGCGATGCCCTCAAGAAGGTCGTCGGCTGAGCAGAGGCGCCCACACTTCACCGCTGCCCGGCACGGTCTCCGTGCCGGGCAGCGGTGCGTCCGGGGTCAGCCCCGCCGTACCGCGCACAGCAGGCCGTCGCCCACCGGCAGCAGCGTCGCCATCAGCTCCTGGCTCTCGCGGACCGCGCGCAGCAGCTCCCGCAGCCGCAGCACCTCCGCCGGCTGGGCGGCCGAGTCGACCGTGCGACCGTCCGCGAAGACGCCCTCGAAGCAGACGAGACCCCCAGGTCGCAGCAGGCGCAACGATTCAGCGAGCACGTCCAGCGACTCCATCCGGTCGCCGTCGCAGAACACGAGGTCGTACCCCCCGTCCGCCAGCCGGGGCAGGACGTCAAGGGCGCGGCCGGGGATGAAGCGGGCCCGGTTAGCGGCGAAACCCGCAGCCCGGAAGGCCTCACGGGCGAACTGCTGGCGCTCGGGTTCCGGGTCGACCGTGGTCAGCACCCCGTCCGGCCGCATGCCGTGCAGCAGATAGATGCCGGACACGCCGGTGCCGGTGCCGATTTCCGCCACCGCCTTGGCGTCCGTGGTGGCAGCGAGCAGACGCAGCGCTGCGCCGGTGCCTGGCGACACCGAGCGGAGCCCTGCCTCCCGGGCCCGGTCCCGGGCCCAGCGCAGTGCTTCGTCCTCGGCGACAAAGGCGTCGGCGAACGCCCAGCTCGTCTGCCGGTTGGCGGTAATGACCCTCTCCTGACCCCGTAGTTGGCGCAACGGTGACTGTATCCGCTGGACCCGGGAACCCGCAGATGGGACCGGGCGTTGTGAAAGGACAGGGGAAAGCCCGTGAATCAGGCCCGCGGACCGGGTCCGGGAATCACGGGCAGGCGGTTCCCGGGGCGATCCCCGGCCCCAGCTGGAAAAAAGGCTTATCCGGAGCTAACGGGCGAGGTGGCTATGGTAGGGGCTCCACTGGACACCACCAGAGCCGACAGGGGAGGTGCGGCTGCGCCTGTGGATCGGGGAGGAGTGCTGCGGCGCTTTCTCAGGTCGGCGGGTGAGCCGAAATCCGTGACCAACATTGCTGACCGTTCTTCCAACGACTCCGCACCGACCGCGACCTTCGCCTCCGATGCGGAATCCCAGGCGTGGACGCCGCCCACATGGGAAGAGATCGTCAGCACGCACAGCGGTCGTGTCTACCGCCTTGCCTACCGACTGACGGGTAACCAGCACGACGCCGAGGACCTCACGCAGGAGGTCTTCGTTCGGGTGTTCCGTTCGCTGTCGACCTACACGCCCGGCACCTTCGAGGGCTGGCTGCACCGCATCACGACCAATCTGTTCCTGGACATGGTCCGCCGCAAGCAGCGCATCCGCTTCGACTCCCTCGGGGACGACGCCGCCGAGCGGCTGCCCAGCCGTGAGCCGTCGCCGCAGCAGGTCTTCAACGACACCCACTTCGACGCGGACGTCCAGCAGGCGCTGGACACCCTCGCGCCCGAGTTCCGGGCCGCCGTCGTGCTCTGTGACATCGAAGGACTTTCGTACGAGGAGATCGCCGCGACGCTCGGCGTGAAGCTCGGCACCGTACGCAGCCGTATCCACCGCGGCCGCTCGCACCTGCGCAAGGCGCTCCAGCACCGTTCGCCCGAGGCCCGCGCCGAGCAGCGCTCGCTGGCGGGTGCCCTCGTGGCGGGGGAGGGCGGCTCGGCGTGAGCGGTACGGATCCGACCTCCGCGGAACAACACCTGGGGGACCGGCTCGCCGCGCTTGTCGACGGCGAGCTGAAACACGACGCCCGCGACCGGGTGCTCGCCCACCTCGCGACCTGTACCAAGTGCAAGGCCGAGGCCGCCGCCCAGCGGCGCCTGAAGAGCGTCTTCGCACAGTCGGCCCCTCCCTCCCCCTCCGAGGGGTTCCTGGCCCGCCTCCAGGGCCTTCCCGGCGGACCGGGCGGTGACGACGACCGGCAGGGAAGACCACTGGGCGGCTCCGGGCGCTTCGGTGACGGAGTCTTCCCCGTGATGCAGCCCCCGGGCGGTGCCTCGGACCAGGCCCGTGACGGCGGCCCCCTCGACTTCGGCTATCTCCCCGCGCTGCACGGTCCGACCGCGCTCCCGGGCGGTCCGGCCGGCTCCGTCTTCCGGATCCATGAGTCCGGCCGCGAGAACGACCGCTCGCCCTGGCGGGGCCGCAGGTTCGCCTTCGCCGCGGCCAGCGCCGTCTCGCTGGCGGCCATCGCGCTCGGCGGCGCCCTGCCGACGAACGCCGGCTCCGGCCTCCCTTCCCGGGCCGCCGGCTCGGGCAACACCGTGACCCCCATCGACGCCCAGGCCCGCGCCGGGAACGGCACGGCGGTCAGCCGCCGGGGCGGCGGCGGCCAGGGCACGCGCTCGTCCGCCGGTGAGCGCCAGGCCCCCCTCGTCGTGAACGCCGCACCGCTGGCGTTCTCCTCGGCCCCCTCGCTGCTCGGCGGCGGCTCCGGCCGGGTCACGGGGAACCCCTTCGGGCTGCCCGTGCGGGCCAACGTGTCCGCGCCTTCGCTGATACGCCCCGGCGGATCCGGCTCCCTGCTCGCCCAGGGCCTGGGCAGCGGACTCGCCCCGGTGTCCCCGGCCCCCTCCGCGACGTCCTCCTGGACGCCCACATCGGCCGCCGCGAAGCCGGCCTCCGCCGATCACGGACTGCCGCTCTCGCCCCGTCGCTGAGCCCGGTCGCCGTACGGGCCGCGCGGGTCCTGCGCAAACCTGGTTGAATTCCGGCAGGATTTCGGGAGGGACGCCCCCGCTGGGGCGTGCGGAGGCCGGTTGCGGCAGTTGCGGGGAGAACATGGACGACGGGAAGCCCACCGAGCCGAAGGCGAAGTGGTGGAGCCGGCCCACACCGGGGCGCAGCACGAGCACCGCGCCCCAGGAGCCGTCGCCCGTCGAGGACGCGGTGCCGGACGCGAGCGACACGCCGGACGTGAGCGATACCCCGGCCCTCGGCGACGCCCCCGACGCGGGTGCGCCTCAGGATGCGGGTGACGCCCCCGACGCGCGGCCCCAGGAGCCCGTGACCTCGGAGATCCAGGTCCCGGCGCAGCAGGCCGCGAAGCCCCTGCACGAGCCCGACCAGTACAGCACCCCGCCCTACGGCGGCCCCGGCCCCTGGGCCCCCGCCCCGCCCGTCCAGCGCCCGACCCCGGCGCACGGCACCCCCGTACCGCCGCCCTACGCGGGGCCGAACGGCTCGGGCGCGAGCGGCGCCGGGACCAACGGCGCGGGCATGACGCTGGCCCCGGCCCCCGCGGCCGTACAGGCACCCGTGGCGGCCCAGGCCCCTGCCTACCCGCCCCCGGCGGCCCCGCAGCAGCCCCAGCAGCCCCACCACGCCCAGCAGCCGCAGCACGCGCCGCCGCAGCCCCAGCCGCACGCCCCGTCGCCCCAGTGGCTCCAGTACGACCCCTGGGGCGCGCCCCGGCAGCCCCTCGTCACCAACCCCGGCCCGCCGCTCGGTCCGGAGGGCGCCCGGCGCAGGAGGCGCGGCCCGGTCCTGATCGGGGCGCTCCTCCTGGCCCTGGTCGCGGGCGGCATCGGCGGCGGGATAGGCGCCTACATCGAGCGCAACGGCGGCCTCACCCAGGTCGAACTGCCCCAGGACAAGCGGGACGGCGGCGGCCGCGCCCCGGACAGCGTGGCCGGGATAGCCGCCAGTGCCCTGCCCAGCGTGGTGACCCTGCATGTCAGCGGCACCACCGAGTCCGGCACCGGCACCGGCTTCGTCCTCGACAACCGGGGCCACATCCTCACCAACAACCACGTGGTCGCCCCGGCCGGCGCCTCCGGCGAGATCACCGTGACCTTCAGCGGCGGCGAGACCGCCGACGCCGAGGTGGTCGGCAAGGACAGCGGCTACGACCTGGCCGTGGTCAAGGTCAGCGGCGTCTCCGGGCTGAAGCCGCTGCCCCTGGGCAACTCCGACAATGTGCAGGTCGGTGATCCGGTGGTGGCCATCGGCGCCCCGTTCGACCTGTCGAACACCGTCACCTCCGGGATCATCAGCGCCAAGGACCGGCCGATCACCGCGGGCGGCGAGAAGGGTGACGGCAGCGACGTCAGTTACGTCGACGCGCTCCAGACCGACGCCCCCATCAACCCGGGCAACTCCGGCGGCCCGCTGGTGGACACCGACGCGCACGTGATCGGGATCAACAGCGCCATCCGCGCCGCCGACAGCGGCTCGGCCACCGAGGGCGGCCAGGCCGGCTCCATCGGTCTCGGCTTCGCCATCCCGATCAACCAGGGCAAGCGGGTCGCCGAGGAGCTGATCAACACCGGCAAGGCCACCCACCCGGTGATCGGCGTCACACTCGACATGAAGTACACCGGGGACGGCGCCAAGGTCGGGCCGAAGGGCGCCGACGGCAAGTCGTCCGTGACGGCGGGCGGTCCGGGGGCCAAGGCCGGCATCCGGCCGGGCGACGTCATCACCGAGGTGAACGGACAACGGGTGCACAACGGCGAGGAGCTGATAGTCAAGATCCGCTCGCACCGGCCCGGTGACCGACTGGAGCTGACACTGACCCGCGCGGGTAAAGAGCTGTCCATGAACGTGACGCTCGGCTCGGCAACGGGCACGTGACGGGCCCGGGACGCTACCGTCCGGACAGCTGCGCCGGGTACCGTGGGCCGAGTCCGGACCTCATCCGACCTGGTCGCGGAGAACACGAGGAGCCGCAAGGTGTTCAATGACATAGGCCCACTCGAGCTGGTGACGCTCGTGATTCTCGGCGTGCTCGTCTTCGGCCCGGACAAGCTGCCCAAGGTCATTCAGGATGCCTCGCGCTTCATCCGCAAGATCCGTGAGTTCTCGGAGAGCGCCAAGGAGGACATCCGTACGGAGCTCGGCCCGGAGTTCAAGGACTTCGAGTTCGAGGACCTCAACCCCAAGACGTTCGTCCGCAAGCAGCTCATGGACGGCAACGACGATCTGGGGCTGAAGGAGATCCGGGAGAGCTTCGACCTGCGCAAGGAGGTCGCCGAGGTCACCGACGCGGTGAACGGCCGCTCGACGTCGTCCGTCGAGACGAGGACCGGCGTGTCGGGCGGTGCCGCGATCACCGCGGCCAACGGCTCGTCAGGCGGCCCCGACCTGCTCAAGAAGGGCGATCAGCCCACGAAGGACACGCCTCCGCCCTTCGACGCCGACGCCACCTGAGACCGGTCAATCCCGGCTCGTCCGGACGGTATGGCTATTCTCCATCTGTCCGGTTGTGAGGGACGCCCGCGGGGGGCGGGCCGCTCCGGACGCTGATGATCGAGGAGGCGGCCGGACCGATGGAAACGACGAGTCGGGTGGGCGCGGAGAACGCGCCGGACACAGTCACGGCAGAAGGGGTGCCGGCGGCCCGGCTCACGGTCGACGGCTACCTGCGGGCCCCGTTCCCCTGGTACGGGCTGGACGAGGCCTTCACCGGGCCGCGCTGGCTGATGCAGGTGGGCACCGCCGCGGACGGCACGGTGCAGCACGGCTCCATCGGCCACGGCGACGAGCCCCTGGTGCGCAGCGACTCGGGTTCGGACAAGCAGCGGTTCGCCGTCGTCGTCACCGTGGCCAGCAGCCCGGTGCGGCGCAGCGGTGACGGCACGGGCGTCCTGGACGCCACGACGGTCTCCTCCGCGGCCTGGCTGGCGGGCTCCGGCCTGCTGGCCTGCACCTGGCCCGCACAGATGGACCACACCCTGCGCGACGACTGGCTGGACCAGCAGACGGAGACCGCGTTCGAGCTGGCCGACGACCTGGACGGCCCCGCGTGGTCGGCGCTGTCCCTGCCGGTGGACGGGGTGCCGGTGCCCTTCCACTACCGCGAGTCCGAGTTCGGCTGGGTGCTGGCCGGGTCCGCGCACGGCGGGGTGCACATCGGCGCCTACGGCCGGGGCATGAGCGCCTACGGCCTGGGGTTCTCGGTGGTCGGCGACATCACGTCGTACGCGTAGCCCGCGTACGCCTCGACGCGCGCGGGGCCGGGTGATCCGGGCCCCGCCCGCGAGGCGGCCTTCTTCTCAGAACTTGTTGCGCGGGGTGATGCCCAGCGACATGCCCGACAGGCCGCGCTGACGGCCGCCCAGCTTCTCCGCGATGGAGCGCAGCGCCTTGCCGGCGGGGGAGTCGGGGTCGGACAGGACGACGGGCTTGCCCTCGTCGCCGCCCTCCCGCAGCCGTACGTCGATCGGGATGGAGCCCAGCACCGGCACCTCGGCGCCGATCGTCCTGGTCAGCCCCTCGGCGACCCGTGCGCCACCGCCCGAGCCGAACACGTCGACCATCTCGTCGCAGTGCGGGCACGGCATGCCCGACATGTTCTCGACGACGCCCACGATCTTCTGGTGGGTCTGGACGGCGATGGAGCCCGCCCGTTCGGCCACCTCGGCGGCGGCCTGCTGCGGGGTCGTGACGACCAGGATCTCCGCGTTCGGCACCAGCTGGGCCACGGAGATGGCGATGTCACCGGTGCCCGGCGGCAGGTCGAGCAGCAGGACGTCCAGGTCGCCCCAGTACACATCGGCCAGGAACTGCTGGAGCGCGCGGTGCAGCATCGGGCCGCGCCACACCACCGGCTCGTTGCCCGGGGTGAACATGCCGATGGAGATGACCTTCACGCCGTGCGCGGACGGCGGCATGATCATGTTCTCGACCTGGGTCGGCTTGCCGTCCGCGCCGAGCATCCGGGGCACGCTGTGCCCGTAGATGTCCGCGTCCACGACCCCGACCTTCAGCCCGTCGGCCGCCATCGCCGCCGCGAGGTTCACCGTCACCGAGGACTTGCCGACGCCGCCCTTGCCGGAGGCGACCGCGTACACACGGGTCAGCGAACCGGGCTTGGCGAAGGGCACCTCGCGCTCCGCCGTACCGCCGCGCAGCGAGCTCGCCAGCTCCTTGCGCTGTTCGTCGCTCATGACGTCGAGCGTGACCTCGACGCGGGACACCCCCTCGACGCGGGCCACCGCGTCGGTCACGTTCCTCGTGATCGTCTCGCGCATCGGGCAGCCGGAGACGGTGAGATACACCGTGACAGCGACTACACCGTCAGGATCGATCTCGACCGATTTCACCATGCCCAGCTCGGTGATCGGGCGGTGGATCTCCGGGTCGTTCACTGTCGCCAGTGCCTCAAGCACCGCGTCTTCCGTAGCCATACCGACGATGGTACGGCGCCGCCCGCTACGCGCGGGTAGCCCTGTCAGCGGTCTTCGTCACTCTCGGCGGACAGCAGCGCGTGCCGGTCGTCCAGGCCCTTCACCAGGTCCTCCAGTTCGGACCTGATCCAGTCCCGGGTGGCGACCTCCCCGAGGCCCATCCGCAGCGCGGCGATCTCCCTGGTCAGGTACTCGGTGTCCGCGATGGAGCGCTCGTTCTGCTTGCGGTCCTGCTCGTGGGTGACCCGGTCGCGGTCGTCCTGCCGGTTCTGCGCGAGCAGGATCAGCGGAGCCGCGTACGAGGCCTGGAGCGAGAGCATCAGGGTCAGGAAGATGAACGGGTACTCGTCGAACCGGAACTTCTCCGGCGCGAAGATGTTCCACACCACCCACACGATGATGATCAGCGTCATCCAGACGATGAACCGTCCCGTGCCCAGGAAGCGCGCGATCCGTTCCGAGAAGCGGCCGAACGCCTCGGGGTCGTACTCGGGCAGCAGCCGCCGCCGCGGGGCCTTCGGCTGGTCCAGCCGGGCGCGCGGGGGGCGGGTCAGCGCCGACGAGCCGTTCGAGGCCCTGGCGCGGTCGTCACCGGCCACGGAGCACCCCCTCACGGCCGTGGAAATCGGTCTCCCGCCAGTCGTCGGGCAGCAGGTGGTCCAGGACGTCGTCGACGGTCACCGCGCCCAGCAGCGAGCCGCTCTCGTCCACCACGGGCACCGAGACCAGGTTGTACGCGGCCAGATAGCTGGTGACCACCGACAGCGGGGTCTGCGGGGTCAGCGCCACCAGGTCGCTGTCCACGATCGAGCTGACCAGGGTGAACGGCGGGTCGCGCAGCAGCCGCTGGAAGTGCACCGTGCCCAGGTACTTGCCCGTCGGCGTCTCGTCCGGCGACCGGCACACGTACACCTGCGCGGCCAGCGCCGGTGACAGGTCCGACTGGCGGACCCGGGCGAGTGCGTCCGCGACCGTGGCGTCCGGGCGCAGGACGATCGGCTCGGTGGTCATCAGACCGCCCGCCGTCCGCTCCTCGTACGACATCAGGCGCCGCACGTCCGCCGCGTCGTCGGGCCGCATCAGCGTCAGCAGCCGCTCCTTGTCCTCCTCCGGCAGCTCGGAGAGCAGGTCGGCCGCGTCGTCGGGGTCCATCGCCTCCAGCACGTCCGCCGCGCGCTCCTCCTGGAGCTTGCCGATGATCTCCACCTGGTCGTCCTCGGGCAGCTCCTCCAGGACGTCGGCCAGCCGGTCGTCGTCGAGGGCCGCCGCGACCTCCGCCCGGCGCTTCGGCGTCAGATGGTGCAGGGCGTTGGCCACATCGGTGGGGCGCAGCTTCTCGAACGTGGCCACCAGCGACTCCGCGCCCTGCCCGTGCTCCTCCAGCGAGAAGCCGCTGACCGCCGACCACTCGACCGTCAGGGTCTCGCCCTTGCGCCGCAGCGCCCCGCCCCGGCCCTTGCGGACGAAGTAGCGGTCGATCTCCCAGTCGCGCCGGGCGGGCAGCTGCTGGATCGCCACGTCGAGGACCGTGACCTCCTCGCCGGTCTCCACCAGCTCCACCCGCCGGTCCAGGAACTCGCCGAGCACCAGGCGTTCGGTGGGCCGCTGTTCGAAGCGCCGCATGTTGACCACGCCGGTGGTGATGACCTGTCCCGACTCGACGCCCGTCACCCGGGTCATCGGCAGGAAGATCCGGCGCCGGCTCACCACCTCGACCACCATGCCGAGCAGCCGGGGCGGCCGGCCGCCCACCCGGAGCATCGCGACCAGGTCCCGGACGCGGCCCACCTGGTCGCCGTTGGGGTCGAAGACGGGCACACCGGACAGGTGCGAGACGAAGACCCGGGGCGTGCCTGGTGCCATGCCTGGGCCTCCTCGTCTCCCGCCGTGCGCGCGGATGCCGCCCGCGCCGTCGGTTATCGCACCGTTATGACGTGATCAGGCTAGCCCGTACCTCTGCGGGCCGCCCCGGCGGACCGTCCGTACGGCTCTGGGCCGGAAGACGTAGGCCGCACGGGTACGCTGCCGTCTGCCACCCCCGCCATGCAGATGAGAGGCAGTGCGCCTGTGACCTCTTTTGTCCCGCCCGTCCGGGCCCGCCGCCGGACCGCCTCCCTCGCCCTCGTGCTCTGCGCGGGGCTCACCGCGGCGCTGACCGCGTGCGCGGGCGAGGATCCGGACAAGGGGACCAACGGCGTCGCCAAGCTGAGCGCACCGGAGATCGAGAAGAAGGCGCGGTCGGCTGCGGACTCCGCCCCCACGGTCCGCCTCGCCGGCACGCTGGTCAGCAAGGGCGGCACGTACAAGATCGACATGCGGCTGAAGGACAGGGGCGGGGTGGGGTCCGTCACCTCGAAGAACAGCACCTTCGAGCTGCTGCGGGTCGGCGAGGAGCTCTACCTCAAGGCCGGTGCCGGCTTCTGGAGCCACGACGAGCACGGCACCTCCGGCGACGCGGGCGGGGCGGCCGCGGACAAGCTGGAGGGGAAGTACGTGAAGGTCCCCGAGGACGACCCCACCTACAAGCAGATGAGCGGGTTCACGGACAAGAAGGTGCTGCTCGACGGGCTGCTCTCGCTGCACGGCGAGGTCGGCAAGGGGGACCGCGACACGGTCCGGGGGGTGCGCACGGTCCGGATCACCGGCGGCAAGGGCGAGGGCGGCGCGCTGGACGTGTCGCTGGAGGGCAAGCCGTATCCGCTGCGCTTCGCCCGGGGCGGGGGCGGGGGCGTGATCACGCTCGCCGACTGGGGCAAGGACTTCGCGCTGGCGGCCCCCGCCGACGACGACACGGTCGACTACGGGCGCCAGCTGCCGAAGTCGGCGTCCTAGTCCTAGGAGTCCTGGGAGCGGCGCAGGGACCGCTTCAGCAGGCGCGGCAGCCCGGCCGGCACCGGCAGCCGGGTGGTCGCCGGGCTGGGCAGCGGCGCGGCCGCTCCGGAGGTGTCCGGCAGGTCCGTACGGGACCCGGTGGGCGTCAGCCGCAAAACCCGGCACTCGCGTGCCCACCGCTCGGGCATCAGCTCCGCGTCCGGTGCGTTGAGCCGCTTGCCCTTCAGCTCGGCGACGGCGGCCTCCCACTCCTCGGAGTGCGGTGCGAGCACGGCCACCGAGGCCGGCCAGGCGACGAGGCGGCCGCCCTTGTCCTTGCTGCGGACGGTCACCTCGGCGGTGGAGCCGTCGGTGAGGCCGGCCGGCAGCGGCTGCTCGCCCGGACCGTCCCCGACCAGATGCGCCGCCCCCTCGTGCCACACATGCCACAGCGCCCGAGCGGGACCGGTGCCGCGCACCCAGATGAGGCCCGACTTCTTGGTGGCCTCCTCGACGAGGGCCGGCCCGAGCAGCGTGTCAGCAGCAGTCATGGGGCAGAGCTTAGACCGGCCCGCACCGGGGCGGTCAGAGCCAGCCGTTGCGCTTGAGCATGCGGTGGATGGAGAAGCAGACCACGCCGATGAAGCCCATCACGACCGGGTAGCCGTAGGTCCAGCGCAGCTCCGGCATGTGCTTGAAGTTCATGCCGTAGACGCCGCAGATCATCGTGGGCACGGCGACGATCGCCGCCCAGGAGGTGATCTTGCGCATGTCCTCGTTCTGCGCGACGGTCGCCTGCGCCAGATTGGCCTGGAGGATCGAGTTGAGCAGTTCGTCGAAGCCGATGACCTCTTCCTGCACCCGGACCAGGTGGTCGGCGACGTCCCGGAAGTACTTCTGGATGTCCGGGTCGATCAGCCGCATCGGCCGCTCGCTGAGCAGCTGCATCGGGCGCAGCAGCGGGGAGACGGCCCGCTTGAACTCCAGCACCTCGCGCTTGAGCTGGTAGATCCGGCCCGCGTCCGAACCGCGCGGGCTGCCCTTGTCCGGGGTGGAGAAGACCTCGATCTCCACCTCGTCGATGTCGTCCTGCACGGCGGCTGCCACCGCGATGTAGCCGTCGACGACATGGTCGGCGATGGAGTGCAGGACCGCCGAGGGGCCCTTGGCGAGCAGTTCGGGGTCGTCCTGGAGCCGGTGGCGCAGGGCGCGCAGCGAGCCGTGGCCGCCGTGCCGCACGGTGATGACGAAGTCCCGGCCGGTGAAGCACATCACCTCGCCGGTCTCGACGACCTCGCTGGTCGCGGTCAGTTCGGTGTGCTCGACGTAGTGGATGGTCTTGAAGACCGTGAACAGCGTGTCGTCGTACCGCTCCAGCTTGGGCCGCTGGTGGGCGTGGACGGCGTCCTCCACGGCCAGCGGGTGCAGGCCGAACTCCCGGGCGATGCCCGCGAATTCCTCCTCGGTCGGCTCGTGCAGGCCGATCCAGGCGAAGCCGCCCTTCTCCCGGACGCGGAGCATCGCCTCGTGCGGCGTACGGCAGGTGCCGTCCACCTCGGCGAGGCGGCGGCCCTCCTGGTAGACGGCACAGTCGACGACCGCGCTGGAGGCGGACGGGTCGCGCGTGGCGTCGTAGCTGTTGTGCAGGGTGTTGGTCTTGCGCAGGGACGGGCGCACCACGGCGCGCAGGTCACGGATCATCGACATGGCTGGCTCCTTCACGGAGGGCCGTCGGCGAGGGCGTGGCACAGCCCGGAATGGGGACGTGGGCTCACGTCCGCAAAGCGGGCGGCACCGCGGAGGCACGACGACGGCGTTCGCTACAGACAGGCAAAAAAGGAGTGCTCTTCCGTCGTGCGAAATGCCATGGGCCTTGACCGAGAAGGCGTCAGATCACAGAAGAAAGGTGTCGAGCGGAAGAGCGGCTGGTACTGCACGGTCGACTTGGATCCACCGCAGCCCCACCTCCTCCGGTCGGTCCCCCGTGGGGGATGACGTTTCGTCGGGACTTGAGAGCGACGCTTCTGCGTGCTGTCCCGACCGGCACCCCAGGCTAGCAGCCGGTACAGGGCCAATCCCTTACTTTGCCCGTTCCATACGCGTCCTATGCTCACGGCATGGCAGAAATTCTTGCTCTGGTCGAGGCACGTCTGCGGACGGCCCTGGGTGAACCGGACGCACGCGCAGCAGTGACGTTTCTCGGGACGGACCGGATCGAGGTACTCCGTTTCATCGACGGCGACGTGGTGAGGTACGCCACGCTCGGCATGTCCGCCCAGCCGATGGCCGATCCCGCTGCGGCCCTCGCCGACCCGGTGAAGGGCCCGCGCGCCGAACTGGTGCTGTCGGTACGGGTCGGGCTCGCCGACACCGACCAGGTGCTGCGCAAGCTCGCGGTGCTGGCGGCCTCGCCCCAGGTGGAGGGGGTGATCGTGGCCCCCGGTGCCTCGCTGGACGTGGGGGAGCCGCTGTGGCCGGGGGCGCCGTTCAGCTCGGTGCTCGTCGCGGAGCCCGGGGGGCTGGTGGAGGACCTGGAGCTGAACGAGGCCTCGCCGCGCAGCGGCTCCGCGGGGGGTGACGGCCGGGAGACGGGCGGGCCGATGGAGCCGGTGCGGTTCCTGCCGCTGCTGCCGATGACGCACAACGAGGCGGCCTGGAAGCGGGTGCACGGCGCGCAGGAGCTCCAGGAGAGATGGCTGTCGCAGGGGACGGACCTGCGCGATCCCCTGCGACATTCGGTGGCTCTGGACTGACCGGGTCAGTCGGCGAAGACGGTGACCCCGTCCTCGGTGGCGTGCTTGGGCTCCAGTTCCTCCGCCTCGTGCGTCAGCGCCGAACGGCGTACCCGGACCACGACGGCACCGACGACCGCCGCGACGGCGGCGACCACGAACGGGATGTGGATGTTGCTCCACTCCTCGATCTTCGGGGCCAGGTAGGGCGCGGCGGCGGCCGCGAACCAGCGGACGAAGTTGTAGCCCGCGCTCGCCACCGGGCGCGGCGCGTCCGAGACGCCGAGTGCCAGTTCCGTGTAGACGGTGTTGTTCATGCCGATGAAGGCGCCGGAGACGATGGTGCAGACGATGGCCGCGGTGTGGCTGCCGTATCCGAGGAGCAGCAGGTCGGCGGCGAGCAGCACCAGCGAGGCGCCGAGCACCTTGAGCGAGCCGAAGCGCTTCTGCAGCCGGGGCGCGACGAGCACCGAGAAGACCGCGAGCAGCAGGCCCCAGGCGAAGAAGACGGCGCCGGACTTGTACGGCGTCATGTTCAGCACGAACGGGGTGAAGGCCAGGATCGTGAAGAACGCGTAGTTGTAGAAGAACGCGGACGCCGCGACGGAGGCGAGCCCGCCGTGCCCGAGCGCCCTGACCGGATCGAGCAGCGATGTCCTGCGGGCCGGCTTGGGCTGCTCCTTGAGGAACGCGGTGATGCAGACGAAGCCGATCGCCATCAGCGCGGCCGTGCCGAAGAAGGGGTAGCGCCAGCTGGCGTCACCGAGCAGGGCGCCGAGCAGCGGCCCGCACGCCATGCCGAGGCCGAGCGCCGACTCGTACAGCAGGATCGCCGCCGAGCTGCCGCCCGCCGCGGCTCCGACGATCACGGCGAGGGCGGTCGAGACGAAGAGCGCGTTGCCCAGGCCCCAGCCGGCCCGGAAGCCGACGAGTTCCGCCACGGACGACGAGGTGCCGGAGAGCGCGGCGAAGACCACCACGAGGGCGAGGCCGGCCAGCAGGGTCTTGCGGCCGCCGATACGGCTGGAGACGAAGCCGGTGACGAGCATCGCGACGGCGGTGATCAGGAAGTACGAGGTGAAGAGCAGGGACACCTGGCTCGGCGTCGCCTCCAGGCCCTTGGCGATGGACGGCAGAATCGGGTCCACCAGGCCGATTCCCATGAACGCGACAACAGAAGCGCCCGCTGTGGCCCAGACGGCCTTCGGCTGGCGCAGGATGCTGACCGTTCCCTGATCGAACGGGTCCTCTCCCTGCATGGGCTTCTCGCTCTCCACTAGATCGTTGTGTTATGCACAGAATAAGTTAGAGGACCTAATGGATGCAAGCTACATCTAGATTTGGGGAAGGCTCCCTGCTCAGCGGCCACGCTGCGGAAGGGTGATCGTCCTTGACGCGGCGACGGCCGGGGAGGACCGTTGGTCGGTATGAGGGGCGAACCCAGTTGCCCGAAGTGCGGAGGCCGGGTCAGGGCGCCCGGTCTGTTCGCCGACACCTGGCAGTGCGATCTGCACGGCAGCGTGCATCCGCTCCAGCCGGTCGTCCCGCCGAGCGTCGAGGCGCTCGGCGTCGTGGTGCACCGGGCCCAGGTACCGGTCTGGATGCCCTGGCCGCTGCCGGTCGGCTGGCTGTTCACGGGCGTGGCCTGCGCCGGCGACGACCGCAGCGGGGGCCGGGCCACCGCCGTCGCCTGCTCCGGACCCGGGCCGCTCGGCGGCATGGGCGAGCTGCTGCTCGTCGCGGAGGAGCTGGGCGTCGGGCTCGGCGCGCGCTACGCCGGGATCGACGGCCCCGACCCGGGCCCGCACCTGCGGGTGGACGGGCCGCCCGAGGTCAAGGTGCTCGCGGCCGGCCGGCCGACGCCACTCTGGCATGTGAAGGACGCCCCCGCCGACCGGGCCGTCTTCGCGGGCGAGGCGCGCGGGCTCTGGCTCTGGGCGATCGTCTGGCCCGAGCAGTCCGGCCTCCTCATGTACGACGAGCTGGTGCTCACGGATCTGCGGGACGCCGGGGGAGAGGTCGACCTGGTGCCCTGCGGCGCGCTCACCCCCCGGCTGCTGACGGGGCCCTGAGCGGACCGGACCCCCTGCGCCGGCCGGTTATCCTTGGGTGTCCCCCAACCGGCCGTGAGCACTGGAGTCCGTGTCGTGCGCATCGATCTGCACACCCACTCCACCGCGTCGGACGGCACGGACACCCCCGCCGAGCTGGTACGGAACGCGGCGGCGGCAGGCCTCGACGTCGTCGCCCTCACCGACCACGACACGGTCCGCGGGCACGCCGAGGCGATCGCCGCCCTCCCCGACGGGCTCACGCTGATCACCGGCGCCGAGCTCTCCTGCCGCATCGACGGCGTGGGCCTGCACATGCTGGCGTACCTCTTCGACCCGGACGAGCCCGCGTTCGCGCGCGAGCGCGAGCTGGTGCGCGACGACCGGGTGCCCCGCGCCCGGGCCATGGTGCGCAAGCTCCGGGAGCTGGGCGTGCCGGTCGAGTGGGAGCAGGTCGCGCGGATCGCCGGGGACGGCTCGGTCGGGCGGCCGCACATCGCCACCGCCCTGGTCGAACTGGGTGTCGTGCCGACCGTCTCCGACGCCTTCACGCCCCAGTGGCTGGCCGACGGCGGACGCGCGTACGCCGAGAAGCACGAACTGGACCCCTTCGACGCGATCCGGCTGGTCAAGGCCGCGGGCGGCGTCACCGTCTTCGCCCACCCGGCCGCCGTCAAGCGCGGTGAGGTGGTCCCTGAGGCGTCGATGGCGCGACTCGCGGCGGCCGGACTCGACGGCATCGAGGTCGACCACATGGACCACGACGAGCCGACCCGGGCCCGGCTGCGTGGACTCGCCCGCGAGCTGGGGCTGCTGACGACCGGCTCCAGCGACTACCACGGCAGCCGCAAGACCGTGGCGCTCGGCGAGTACACCACCGACCCGGAGATCTACGGCGAGATCACCCGGCGCGCCACGGGAGCCTTCCCGGTGCCGGGCGCGGGCGGAGCCGTCCCGGCGTAACGGCACCCACCGCACCACCTTTCACGCCCGGCCGCGCCCGCGCGGCCGGGCGCCGTCGCCCCCCCGTTGCCGCCCGCGCGCGCCATCCGTCCGCGGCGCCGCCGGGGTGCGTCCTTTCCTCCCGCAGTTCCGCTCTCTCCTCGCAAGGCTCACCGTGTTCGACGTCGCTGTCTTCGGATCCCTTTTTCTCACCCTTTTTGTGATTATGGATCCGCCCGGGATCACCCCGATCTTCCTCGCCCTCACCGCCGGCCGCCCGGCCAAGATCCAGCGCCGCATGGCGCTCCAGACGGTCGCCGTCGCCTTCGGCGTGATCGCCGTCTTCGGCCTGCTCGGCCAGCAGATCCTGGACTACCTGCATGTCTCCGTCCCCGCGCTGATGATCGCCGGCGGACTGCTCCTGCTGCTCATCGCGCTCGACCTGCTGACCGGCAAGACCGACGAGCCCACGCAGACCAAGGACGTCAATGTGGCGCTCGTACCGCTGGGCATGCCGCTGCTCGCCGGTCCCGGCGCGATCGTCTCGGTGATCCTCGCGGTGCAGCACGCCGACAGTGCGGCGGCCCAGGTCTCGGTCTGGACGGCGATCCTCGCCATGCACCTCGTGCCCTGGCTGACCATGCGCTACTCGCTGCTGATCATCCGGGTGATCAAGGACGGAGGCGTCGTGCTGGTCACCCGGCTGGCCGGGATGATGCTGTCGGCCATCGCCGTGCAGCAGATCATCAACGGCGTCACCCAGGTCATCCAGAACGCCTGAGCCGGCTCCGCGCAGCACAGCGCCCCCGCACGGAGGACCGTGCGGGGGCGCTTCGTCTTTATATGTTCTGCGTCATCTGGTTACGTCGGAAAGGCGTCTTTATGTGCGTCTTTACAGCGGCACTGCGTTATGAAGCCGAACTTACGGCCGGCCGGATGTAGATGCGCTGGCCCGTTGCCGCGGCCTGCTGCACGATCCGGTTGACGGAGGCGGCGTCCACGACGGTGCTGTCCACGGCGGTACCGTCGACATCGTCGAGTCGCATGATCTCGAAGCGCATAGGGCTTCCCTTCGTCTGATCCTCCTGCTGGAGAACTACTGGGAGGACGGGTGACCCGTCCGCAAGGATGTGGAGCGCCAGGCATGCCTGTCGTGCGCCCCACACGGTGTTCAACGGCTTGCCCCCTGCAAACATTCCCTACGCTAAGGAAATTTTTTGGATGTCTAAGTACCAGTGGGTAACCGGCCATGCGCGGACGACGACATCCCCGACGACACCCACGACGGGACCCGCATGAGCGACGCAGAGACCGTCGAGCG
This sequence comes from Streptomyces sp. ITFR-16, assembly GCF_031844705.1. NCBI lineage: Bacteria > Bacillati > Actinomycetota > Actinomycetes > Kitasatosporales > Streptomycetaceae > Streptomyces > Streptomyces sp. ITFR-16. Next base: position 2,736,814 of record NZ_CP134609.1, on the reverse strand, counting down.
CCTGGACCGCACCAACGAGCTGCTCCAGCGCGTGCTGGCGGAGGTCTCGAAGACCCCCTCGACCCACGCGATCTTCGTGGACGCGGGCTATGTGTACGCCGCCGCCGGGCTGCTCGTCACCGGCACGGAGGACCGGCGCTCCTTCGACCTCGACGCGGAAGGGCTGATCGAGGCCTTCATCGACAAGGCCCGCACGATCTTCGCCGACAGCAGACTGCTCCGCGTGTACTGGTACGACGGCGCCAGGCGCCGCATCCACACTGTCGAGCAGCAGTCCATCGCCGAACTCCCCGACGTCAAGGTCCGGCTCGGCAACCTCAACGCCAACAACCAGCAGAAGGGCGTCGACTCCCTCATCCGCACCGACCTGGAATCCCTTGCCCGGCACCGTGCCATCAGCGACGCCGCGCTCGTCGGCGGCGACGAGGACCTGGTCTCCGCCGTCGAGGCAGCCCAGGGGTACGGCGCCCGGGTCCACCTCTGGGGCATCGAGGCCGGGGAGGGGCGCAACCAGGCCGAGCCGCTCCTGTGGGAGGTCGACAGCCAGCGCACCTTCGACCTCGACTTCTGCCGCCCGTACGTGACCCGGCGCCCCGTCACCACGTACGAGGACGACAGCCCGGCGCCCTCGCGCGAGGACGTCCGCTTCGTCGGCGCGCAGATCGCCGCTGCCTGGCTCTCCGCGCGCGGGCGCGAGTCCCTGGCCGACCTGCTGCCCGGACACCCCTATCTGCCGGGCTCCGTCGACCAGGACCTGCTGGTCGAGGCCGAACGGCTGCTCCAGCACTCGCTGCGCGGCCACGCCGCGCTGCGCCGTGCGCTGCGCGACGGCTTCTGGCAGCACCTTCAGGCGCAGTACTGACCGCCGCCGGCGCCGCCTACAGGCTGTCCCAGAAGGAGACGAGCGCGGCCGCCGTCGGCTCGGGCCGGTCCGTGTTGGGGGAGTGCTCCGCGCCCTCGATCCGGGTCCGGCGCGCGCCCAGGCGCACCGCCATGTCGTCGAGCACGGGCACCGGCCAGACGTCGTCGCGCTCGCCGGAGATCACATGGACCGGCAGCCCCGTCGCGGCGACCTCGGCCACCCGGTCCGGCTCGACGGCCAGCTGACGGCCGGTGGCGATCAGCTGGGCGGGCCGGTGGCGCAGCCAGCGCCGCCGCAGGTCCTCGCCGTCCGTGTCGGCCTCGGCGGGCGGGTCGAAGGCGCGCATCGCCGTCCACACGTCGTCCATGGTCATGGTCGCGAGTGCGTCGCCGAGGATCTTCAGCTTGATCTTCTGCTCCTGGACGACCTCGGCCGGTCCGGAGGACATCAGGGTGAGCGAACGGAACGGTGCGGCGTCCAGCAGCACGGCGGCGCGTCCGATCTGCCCGCCGAGTGAGTGCCCGAGCAGGTGCAGCGCGCCGTCCCCGAGGCCGAGTGCGGCCGTCTGGGCGAGCACATCACGGGCCAACTCATCCTGGGCGTAAGATTCCTGACGGTCCGTCCCCTCGCTCTCGTACTGCCCGCGCCCGTCCACGGCGACGGCCCGGTAGCCGGCCTCGGCGAGCGGTTGCAGCAGCGCGACGAAGTCCTCCTTGCTGCCGGTGAACCCGGGCAGCAGCAGGACGGTGCCGCGCGGCTCGGCGGACGGGACGGCGTCCAGGACGGCGAAGTCCCCGCGCGGGGTGCGCAGCGCCCGGGCCCGGGCGCAGGAGGGCGGGATGAAAGTCGGTGGCCTGCTCATGGAACGAGATTAAGGCGTCGAACGCCGGACGGCCCTAGGGAATCCCTAGGGCCGTCCGGCAAGAGGCTTTCGCTAGCCCTCGGACTTCGCGGCGGCGGTGCGCGGAGCCCGGCGCCTGCGCGGCTTGGCCTCGCCCTCGGCGGTCGCGGTCTCCGCCGCGGCCTCCGTCTTCGGCTTGGCGGCCGTACGGGTGCGGCGGCGCGGCCGGTCCGTCTCGGGCTCGGCGATCGGCGCGATCTGGAAGTCGACCTCGTCCTCGGCCGGCTTGATGACCCGGGTGCGGCGGCGCGGCTTGGTCACCGTCGCCTCCGGCGCGGGCTCGGCCACCGGGGCGGTCTGGAAGTCAGCCTCCTGTGCCACCGGCTTCGTGGTCCGGGCGCGACGGCGGCGCGGCTTCGCCTCGGTCAGGGTCTCCGCCTCGGCGTCGACCACGACCTCGGCCTTGGGCGCGCGGGTCCGGGTCCGCTTCTTCGGCTCGGCCTCGGCCTCGGGCGCCGGCTCGACGACCGGGGCAGGGGCCTCGGCCACGGCGACCGCGGCCTCGGCGGCGATCTCCGCGGCACCGACCCGGCTGCGCCGGCGACGGCGGGGGGTGCGCGGCTCGGCCGGGGCGTCGGCGGTGTCGGAGACCGCGACGGCCTCGGTGGCCGGCGCGGGCACCGAGGCGGCGCCCTCCTCCAGAGCCGAACCGCCCCGGGTGCGACGGCGCTGACGCGGCGTGCGCTCCTCACGGACGGCGGGGGCCGAGGCGGCGGCGGACTTGCGGCCGCGGCCGCCCGTCTCGCCGAGGTCCTCGATCTCCTCGGCCCGCAGACCCGCGCGGGTCCGCTCGGTGCGCGGCAGGACACCCTTGGTGCCGGCCGGGATGTCCAGCTCCTCGTACAGGTGCGGGGACGTGGAGTACGTCTCCGGCGGGTCCGGGAACTTCAGGTCCAGGGCCTTGTTGATCAGCTGCCAGCGCGGGATGTCGTCCCAGTCGACCAGCGTGATCGCGATGCCCTTGGCGCCCGCGCGGCCGGTACGGCCGATGCGGTGCAGATAGGTCTTCTCGTCCTCGGGGGACTGGTAGTTGATGACGTGGGTGACACCCTCGACATCGATACCGCGGGCCGCGACGTCGGTGCAGACGAGGACGTCCACCTTGCCGTTGCGGAAGGCGCGCAGCGCCTGCTCGCGGGCGCCCTGGCCGAGGTCGCCGTGGACCGCGCCGGAGGCGAAGCCGCGCTTCTCCAGCTGCTCGGCGATGTCGGCCGCCGTGCGCTTGGTGCGGCAGAAGATCATCGCGAGTCCGCGGCCGTTGGCCTGGAGGATGCGCGAGACCATCTCGGGCTTGTCCATCGAGTGGGCGCGGTAGACGTACTGCGCCGTGTTCTTGACGGTTGTGCCCTCGTCGTCGGGCGAGGTGGCGTTGATGTGGGTCGGCTGCGACATGTAGCGGCGCGCGAGCGAGATGACCGCGCCCGGCATCGTCGCCGAGAACAGCATGGTCTGGCGCTTCGCCGGCAGCATCGTGATGATGCGCTCGACGTCGGGCAGGAAGCCCAGGTCCAGCATCTCGTCGGCCTCGTCGAGGACGAGGGCGCGCACCTGGGAGAGGTCCAGCTTGCGCTGGCCCGCCAGGTCGAGCAGCCGGCCCGGGGTGCCGACGATCACGTCGACGCCCTTCTTGAGTGCCTCGACCTGGGGCTCGTAGGCCCGGCCGCCGTAGATCGCGAGCACGCGGACGTTGCGCACCTTGCCGGCGGTGAGCAGGTCGTTGGTGACCTGCTGGCACAGCTCGCGGGTGGGGACGACGATCAGCGCCTGCGGGGCGTCGGTGAGCTGCTCGGGCTTGGCCCGGCCCGCCTCGACGTCCGCGAGGACGGTGACGCGCTCCAGCAGCGGCAGCCCGAAACCGAGCGTCTTGCCGGTGCCGGTCTTGGCCTGCCCGATGACATCGGAGCCGGAGAGGGCGACGGGGAGCGTCAGCTCCTGGATGGGGAAGGGGGACGTGATGCCGACTGCCTCAAGGGCTTCGGCCGTCTCGGAAAGAATGCCGAGGTCTCGGAACGTAGTCAGGGTGCTGCCTCTTCTGTGAAACGCGGTCCGAGGCGAACGAAGGGGGTCGTACCGTGCCGGGGTTGGTCATCCGGCCGTGGATGGGCCGGGTGGCGCGGGACCACTGCCGTCGCTCGAGCGCTCGTGCCGCTGAGGGGGCCCCTCATCTGCGGTCGTACGTGTCGTACGCACCGCGTGGAGGGCTGTCGGGTCGGAGCCGATCGGGCCACCGACCGGGCATCCTCATTCAATTTCGCGCCACGAGCAGTTGCAAAATGCTCAGTAAGCGCAATACCACTGTACCCCGGATTCGCGCATCTGTGTTGGGCGAATTCATCGGAACGGTGTGAGGTGAGTCGGCGGCCGGACCCTTCCGCTCCTCGCGGGGCGGGCTATTCTGCGCTGCATGGAGACGCCTGACAACGCCACGGAAACCCCCGCATCCACCAGAATCGCCGACCAGGACTGGGCCACCGCGTCCACGGAGCCCCAGTACCGGGCCGCTGTCGTCGACCTGCTGGGAGCGCTCGCCTACGGGGAGCTGGCGGCCTTCGAGCGGCTCGCCGAGGACGCCAAACTCGCGCCGACCCTGGCCGACAAGGCGGAGCTGGCGAAGATGGCGTCCGCCGAATTCCATCACTTCGAGCGGCTCACGGACCGGCTGACCGCGATCGAGGTGGAGCCGACCGGTGCCATGGAGCCGTTCGCCAAGGCGCTGGACGACTTCCACCGCCAGACCGCTCCCTCGGACTGGCTGGAAGGCCTGGTCAAGGCCTATGTCGGGGACTCGATCGCCAGTGACTTCTACCGCGAGGTCGCGGCCCGGCTGGACTCGGACACCCGTTCCCTCGTCGTCGCCGTGCTCGATGACACGGGGCACGGGAACTTCGCCGTGGAGAAGGTGCGCGCCGCGATCGAGGCGGACCCGAGGCTCGGCGGCCGGCTCGCGCTGTGGGCGCGCCGGCTGATGGGTGAGGCGCTGTCGCAGGCGCAGCGCGTGGTGGCGGACCGCGACGCGCTGTCGACGATGCTGGTGGGCGGGGTGGCCGACGGATTCGACCTCGCGGAGGTCGGCCGGATGTTCTCCCGGATCACCGAGGCGCACACCAAGCGCATGGCCGCCCTGGGGCTGGCCGCCTGACGGCCTCGGCGGGGTCAGGCCGCGGCCGACCGGCTCAGCCGGCGGCTGTGCGGCCGGATCAGCAGCGACAGCGTCACCGCCGCGATCACCACGGCGCCGACCACCGTGGCCGCCACATGGCCGGCGCCCAGCACGGAGTGCATGAGATAGGCGCCGAACAGGGCTCCCAGCGCCCCCGTGCCGAACACGGTCCGGCGGGAGGGGAGCCGGCCCGGCAGCGAGCGCAGGGCCGCCCAGGAGAGGGCGACACCGAGCACGACGGAGCCCAGGGTTTCCAAGATCACGGACGATCACCTCGCAGGTACGGGGCGGGCAAATCGGTCGTAGGCGGTACTACCCCGGTGCGGCGGACGGCAACCCTCCGGCGGACAGGCTTCGCCCGGCCGTCGCACAGGAATCGCACAGGAACCGGAGCGGGCTGCCACCGGACCGGACCGTGAGCGCAACGGAAAGCGGCCCGGCGGGGAATCCCCGCCGGGCCGCTTCCACGGTCACCGTGTCCGTACGCGCCCTACAGCGCGCCGAACCCCACCCGTCGCGTGCTCGGCTCACCGATCTCCACGTAGGCGATCCGGTCGGCCGGCACCAGGACCTTGCGGCCCTTCTCGTCCGTGAGGCTGAGCAGCTGCGCCTTGCCGGCGAGAGCCTCGGAAACCGTGCTCTCGACCTCTTCGGCGGAAAGCCCGCTCTCCAGAACGATCTCCCGGGGCGTGTGCTGCACCCCGATCTTGACCTCCACGGCTATGTCCCTCCGACGGTCAGTCCCTGCGCGGTGAACCGCGCCGTACGCAGCACACATTAGCCCGCTGAGGGGAGCCGTCAGGGTGCCGTCCGCAACGCCCGCAGCGAACACGGCCGCCGGACGCCCGCTCAGTGCTGGTCGATGCCGTGCAGCGGGAAGCCCGCGATGCCCCGCCAGGCCAGCGAGGTGAGCAGCTGGACCGCCGTGTCGCGCGGAATGGCGGACCGGCTGGAGAGCCAGTAGCGGGCGACCACCTGGGACACCCCGCCGAGGCCGACCGCGAGGAGCATCGACTCCTCCTTGGAGAGGCCCGTGTCGCCCGCGATCACGTCGGAGATCGCCTCGGCGCACTGGAGCGAGACCCGGTCGACCCGCTCGCGCACGGCGGGCTCGTTGGTCAGGTCCGACTCGAAGACCAGCCGGAAGGCCCCGCCCTCGTCCTCGACGTACGCGAAGTAGGCGTCCATCGTCGCGGCCACGCGGAGCTTGTTGTCCGTGGTCGAGGCCAGCGCCGTGCGCACCGCCTGGAGCAGTGACTCGCAGTGCTGGTCCAGCAGGGCCAGATAGAGCTCCAGCTTGCCCGGGAAGTGCTGGTAGAGCACCGGCTTGCTGACTCCGGCCCGCTCCGCGATGTCGTCCATCGCGGCCGAGTGGTAGCCCTGCGCGACGAAGACCTCCTGCGCGGCTCCCAGGAGCTGGTTGCGTCGGGCGCGGCGGGGCAGGCGAGTGCCCCGCGGGCGCGCCGCCTCGGTCTGCTCGATGGCTGTCACGCCGCCTCCCAAATTCGTGGTCCGACCCAGCCGTTCCGTGCACGCTGCGCCATACCGACATCGTACTTTTGGGTAACCCCGGTATGCGCGGCGCGGACGCAGAATTTCACGTACCGGACGAGTGCGGTAGCCACAGATTCCCCGGGCTCGGGCGCAGAGCGGGACGTATCAGCGGTAATCGTCCTCGTCCTGGGGCACGACGCGGGCCTGGTCCGCCGCGTCCGCCTCGTCCGCGCCGTTCGGGTCGAGGTCCGTCAGCGGTTCGTCGGTCCCGGGACGCAGGTCCGTCTGCTGCTCGGCGGCGTCCGCCTCGGGCGTCTCCTGGCCGGGTTCGTCCGGCTGGACGTCCTCGAAGGTCTCCGGGTCGCTGGGGTCGACCGTCATGGTGTCTCCCTTCCTTGCTCCGACCCAAGCATCTACCCGCCGGGGCCACTACGCGATCTGTGACGGCGAACACATGAACCAGTGCGTGATCGTCTCGTAACATTGCCCGCATGTCTTCGACCGAGCTGCCGGGAGTCCGCGCCGCCGCCGCGGTGTCCCCCACGGTGAGCGCCGTCCGGGTCGCGGAGGGGGAGAAGCTCCGCTCCGCGTCGCTGCCCGGGCTGACGCTGAACGTCCGTTCGCGGCCCCCGGGGCGGACCGGACTGCCGCCCGCCCTGTTCGTGCACGGGCTCGGCGGCTCCTCGCAGAACTGGTCGGCGCTGATGCCGCTGCTGGAGGACGTGCTGGACTGCGAGGCGGTCGACCTGCCCGGTTTCGGGGACTCCCCGCCGCCGGACGACGGCAACTACTCGGTGACCGGCCACGCCCGTGCGGTGATCCGCTTCCTGGACGCCGAGGGGCGCGGCCCCGTCCATCTGTTCGGTAATTCCCTGGGCGGCGCGGTGTCCACCCGGGTCGCCGCGGTCCGCCCCGACCTGGTGCGCACCCTGACCCTCGTCTCCCCCGCGCTCCCCGAGATCCGGGTCCAGTGGTCGGCCGCGCCCACCGCCCTGCTCGCCGTTCCGGGCGTCGTATCCCTGTTCTCCCGGATGACCCGGGACTGGAGCGCGGAAGACCGCACCCGCGGTGTCATGGCACTCTGTTACGGCGATCCGGCACGGGTCTCCGAGACGGGCTTCCGCGACGCGGTGGCCGAAATGGAGCGTCGGCTGGAGCTGCCGTACTTCTGGGACGCCATGGCGCGCTCCGCCCGTGGCATCGTCGACGCGTACACACTGGGCGGTCAGCACGGGCTGTGGCGCCAGGCCGAGCGGGTGCTCGCACCGACCCAGCTCATCTACGGCGGACGGGACCGGCTCGTCTCGTACCGGATGGCACGCAGGGCGTCCGCGGCATTCCGCGATGCGCGTCTGCTGACACTGCCCGACGCCGGGCACGTGGCGATGATGGAGTACCCGGAGGCGGTCGCCCAGGCGTTCCGGGAACTGCTCGACGAATGCGGCGGGAGCTGATCCGGGGCGTGGGACGACACAGCCGAAAGGGCCCTGCGCCCAGGGCGCCCGAGACCGGGCCGGCCGAGGGCGACGCGGGTACGGGGCGCGAGGCCCCGCAGCCCGCCGTCGGCAGCGGCCGGCGCAGACGGCCGGGCGACCGGCCCGCTCCGGGCACCGACGGCCACACCCCGTTCCAGGGCACGCCCCAGGTGCGCGGCGGCCACCCCGAACAGCGCGAACCCGGCGGCGGCTGGGGCACCGGCCCGATCGGCCGGTACACCGAGCGGCCGGGGCCGGGGCGCATCGGCCCCCAGGCGTCCGGCCCCGGACGGCCGCAGACGCCACAGGAGCCGCATCCTTCGCAGCCTCAGCAGGCGGCCGGGGCCCGGCCGTTCATACCGGGTCCGCGGCGCGAGTTCGTCGAGGCCTTCGACAGCCCGCCCGCACCGCCCGCGCCGCGCCGGCCCCTGGCGGACACCCCGGCCGACCCCTACCGCTCCGTCACCGAGTGGGACGAGCGGCCCCCCGGTGACGGCGACGAGGAGGCCCCGGCGCCCGCCAGGGAGCCCCGGGGCGGCAAGGGCCGTACGTTCACGGGCATCGCCGCCGCCGCGGTGACCACCGTGCTCGCGGTCGTCGTGGCCGGCCAGGTCGCCCATGACGGCACCGGCCGCAGCGGCAGCGCACGGGCCGCCGGAGTGGACCGGGACGGCGGCGACAACGCCTCCCGCTCGGACAGCAGGACCACGCCGTCACCCGAGGCGGCGGCGGTCAGGCCTCTTTCGTATGAGCAGAAAATGGCCAAGCCCTATCCGCTGGCGCCGAAGCTGACGGCCTCGGGGAAGTTCGAGACCGTCCCCGGCGCGGCGAAGGCGCCGGGCAAGGGGCACAAGTACCGCTACCGGATCGACGTCGAGAAGGGGCTCGGGCTCGACCCGGCGCTGTTCGCCGAGGCGGTCCAGAAGACCCTGAACGACGACCGCAGCTGGGCGCACCACGGCGACATGACCTTCGAACGGATCTCGCGGGGCGAGCCGGACTTCGTCATCACGCTGGCCAGCCCCGGCACCACGGGGGAGTGGTGCCGGAAGTCGGGTCTGGACACGACCGAGGACAACGTCTCCTGCGACTCGGCGGCCACCGAGCGCGTGATGATCAACGCCTACCGCTGGGCCCAGGGCTCGTCGACCTTCGGACCGGACAAGCTCTTCTCGTACCGCCAGATGCTGATCAACCACGAGGTCGGCCATCGGCTGGGTCACAACCATGTGAGCTGCGGCACGAAGGGCGCACTCGCGCCGGTGATGCAGCAGCAGACCAAATCGCTGGATATCGACGGCATCAAGTGCCGCCCCAACGCCTGGGTGTACCCCACTGGTTGAGACCGCCGCGCAGGTCGCGGAGGCTGCTCCCCGCCGTCCCGGCACGGGCCGGCGGGAGCGGCCGGGCGGGACGGCCCCCGGGACCGGCTGTCCACATGGCGAGATAGCCGTCTCACATTGCGTTGACATCGTGGCGGCGGTCACCCATATTTCTCGGCATGTCACGCAGCCCCGTCACCTTCGATCGCGCCACCATTGAGCTGGCGCTCATCGGCGTGACCGGGCACAGCGTCGCCGACGTCGACTGTTGCTGACGCCCGCCCCCGCGCGCGTCGGCCCCCCGTCCCGGCCCCGAAGGCCCGGACCCCCTTCCCCGAACGCCGCGCCGGGCGCACTCCGTCCGCAGGCGCGGCAGTCATCGGTCCTCAGCTCATGTCTCTCGTCGCCGCCTGCGCGGAATCTTCTGTTCCACATCCAGGCAGTTCTCCGAGAGGTCACCTTCCGATGCGTCAACCGTCCGTCATATCGCGCCGCGTAGCAGCGGCCGCCGCAGTACTCGCCGTGGCCGCGGGAGCCGCGGCCTGCGGGCCCGAGGGCAGCAGCAAGGGCAGCGACGACACCTCCGGCGCGGCGGGCGCGCCCAAGAAGGGCGGCACGCTGACCGTCCTCAACAGCGCCCCGCAGGAGGACTTCGACCCCGCCCGCCTCTACACCTCCGGCGGCGGCAACGTCCCCTCCCTCGTCTTCCGCACCCTCACCACCCGCAACCGGGAGGACGGCGCGGAGGGCGCCAAGGTCGTCCCCGACCTGGCGACCGACCTGGGCAAGCCCAGCAAGAACGCCACGGTGTGGACGTACACCCTCAAGGACGGCCTGAAGTACGAGGACGGCACGGCGATCACCAGCGCCGACATCAAGTACGGCATCGAGCGCTCCTTCGCCGCCGAACTCTCCGGCGGCGCGCCCTATCTGCGCGACTGGCTGATCGGCGGGGCCGACTACCAGGGCCCGTACAAGGACAAGAAGGGCCTCGACTCGATCGAGACGCCCGACGCGAAGACGATCGTCTTCCACCTCAACAAGCCCGAGGGCGAGTTCCCCTACCTCGCCACCCAGACGCAGACCACCCCCGTACCGAAGGCCAAGGACACCGGCACCAAGTACGAGGAGCACCCGCTCTCCTCCGGCCCGTACAAGGTCGTCAGGAACGAGGGCGACGGCGAGCGCCTCGTCCTGGAGCGCAACACCCACTGGTCGGCCGCCACCGACGAGGAGCGCAAGGCCTACCCGGACCGGATCGACGTCCGCTCCGGCCTCGACTCCGCCGTCATCAACCAGCGGCTGTCCGCCTCCCAGGGCGCCGACTCCGCCGCCGTCACCACCGACACCAACCTCGGCCCGGCCGAACTCGCCAAGGTCTCCGGCGACAAGAAGCTCGCCGCCCGTGTCGGCACCGGCCACTTCGGCTACACGAACTACATCGCCTTCAACCCGAAGGTGAAGCCGTTCGACAACCCGAAGGTGCGCCAGGCCATCTCCTACGCCGTCGACCGCTCCTCCGTGGTCAACGCCGCCGGCGGCTCCTCGCTCGCCGAGCCCGCCACCACCTTCCTGCCCGACCAGAAGTCCTTCGGCTACACGCCGTACGACGCCTTCCCGGCCGGGAAGAACGGCAACGCGGCCAAGGCCAGGGAGCTGCTGAAGGAGGCCGGCTACCCCAAGGGGCTGACCGTCACCCTCACGCACAACAACGAGAAGAACTTCGCCACCAGCCCGGAGATCGCCACCGCGCTCCAGGAGGCGCTGAAGAAGGCCGGCATCACCGTCAAGCTCCGCGGCCTGGAGTCCAACGCCTACTCGGACACCGTCTACAACGTGAAGACGGAGCCCGGCTTCTTCCTCGGCGGCTGGGGTGCCGACTGGCCGTCCGGCGGCCCGTTCTTCGCGCCGATCTTCGACGGACGCCAGATCGTCAAGGCCGGGTACAACTTCAACTCCGCCCAGTTCGACGACGCCTCGGTCAACAAGGAGATCGACGAGATCAACAAGCTGACCGACCTGAGCGCCGCCGCCAAGCGCTGGGGCGCCCTCGACAAGAAGGTCGGTGAGCAGGCGCTGACCGTGCCGCTGTTCCACCCGGTCTACAAGCGCCTGTACGGCAAGTCCGTCAAGAACGTCGTGATCAGCGACTGGACCGGCGTGCTCGACATCTCGCAGGTCGCGGTCAAGTAACCATGGCCGAAGCACTGCTGGTCAAGGAGGCGGGGGCCGTCGAGGCCCCCGCCTCCGGGGCCCATCCGTTCTGGCGCCGGCTGCGCGCCCGGCGTGCCGCCCTCGTGGCGGCCGCCGTCGTCGCCCTGCTGGTCCTCACCGCGCTCGCCGCACCGCTGCTCGCGGGCATCGAGGGCCAGAACCCCACCACGTACCACCCGGACCTCGTCGACTCCGCGACCGGCGGGGTCCCGCTCGGCTCCTTCGGCGGGATCAGCGCCGATCACTGGCTGGGCGTCGAACCGCTCACCGGCCGCGACCTGTTCGCCCGCGTCGTCCACGGCGCCCGGGTCTCCCTCGGCGTCGCGCTCGGCGCCACCCTGCTCCAGGTGATCGCCGGAGTCCTCGTCGGGCTGGCCGCCGGACTCGGCAACCGCTTCGTCGACCAGGCGCTCAGCCGGATCACCGACGTCGTCGTCGCCCTGCCGGTCATGGTGATCGCGCTCGGCGCGCTCGCCGTCGTCCCGCCCGGCTTCCCCCGCCCCGTCCTGATCGCCGTCGTCGTCGGCCTGATCGGCTGGTCCGGCATCTCCAAGATCGTGCGCGCCCAGACGCTCTCCCTGAAGTCCCGCGACCATGTCGCCGCCGCCCGGCTCAGCGGCTGGGGCTCCTGGCAGATCGCCCGGCGCGAACTGCTGCCCTCGCTGGCGGCGCCCGTCATCACGTACGCCGTGCTGCTCTTCCCGTCCAACATCGTCGTCGAGGCGGCCCTGTCCTTCCTCGGCGTCGGCATCAAGCCGCCCACCCCGTCCTGGGGACAGATGCTCAGCGACGCCGACACCTGGTACCAGGCCGCGCCCACCTATCTGCTGATCCCGGCCCTGCTGCTCTTCGTCACCGTGCTCGCGCTCACCGTCCTCGGCGAGGGCGTGCGCACCGCGCTCGACCCGCGCGCCGCCTCCCGGCTGCGGATCGGCACCGGCGCCAAGAAGGAGGCCGGAGCATGAGCCTGTTCCTGCTGCGCCGCATCGGCGGGGCGCTCTTCGTCCTGCTCGCCCTGAGCGTCGTGGTCTACGCCGCCTTCTACGTCGCCCCCGGCAACGTCGCCCAGATCGCCTGCGGCCCGCGCTGCTCGCCCGCCCAGGTCGCCCAGGTCAGCGAGCAACTGCACCTGGGCGACCCGGTGTACGTGCAGTACGCGCACTTCCTGCAGAGCCTGGTCGCCGGGCGCGACTACTCCACCGGCACCGGTGTGGTGCACTGCGACGCCCCCTGCCTCGGGCTCTCCTACCAGAGCGGCCAGCAGGTCACCCAGCTGATCATCGCCAAGCTGCCCGCCACCGCCTCGCTCGCCGTCGGCGCCTTCGTGCTGTGGATGCTGCTCGGCGTCGGCACCGGACTGCTCTCGGTGTGGCGGCGCGGCCGGGCCACCGAGCGCATCCTCACCGGCATCACCCTCGCCGGCATGGCCACGCCCGTCTTCGTGATCGGCCTGCTGCTCATCATCATCTGCGTCACGGCGCTCCAGATCCTGCCGTTCCCGGACTACGTCCCGCTCACCGAGAACCCGGAGCAGTGGGCCTGGAACCTGGTGCTGCCCTGGATCTCGCTGGCGCTCGTCTCCGCCGCCCCGTATGCCCGCATGACCCGCGCCTCCATGCTCGAGACGCTGGCCGAGGACCATGTGCGCACCTTCAGGGCGTACGGGGTCAGCGAGCGGGCGATCGTCGGACGGCACGCCCTGCGCGGGGCGCTCGCGCCGGTGATCGCGCTCGGCGCACTCGACATCGGCTCGATGTTCGGCGGCGCCGTGCTCACCGAGTCCCTCTTCGGGATCCCCGGCGTCGGCCGCGAACTCGTCGAGGCCGTCAAGCAGGTGGACCTTCCGGTCGTCGTCGGTCTGGTGCTCGTCACCGGCTTCTTCGTCGTCCTTGCCAATGCCGTCGCGGACATCCTCCAGGCGATGGCCGACCGACGGGTGGTGCTGTCATGAGTCTGGTCGAGGTCACCGATCTCACGATCTCCTTCGGCGACGTCCACGCGGTGCGCGGGCTGTCCTTCTCGCTGGAGAAGGGCGGCGCACTCGGCGTCGTCGGCGAGTCCGGCTCCGGCAAGAGCGCCTCCGCCTACGCCCTGCTCGGCCTCCACCGGGGCACCGGTGCCAAGGTCGGCGGCTCGGTCCGGGTCGCGGGCGTGGACGTCCAGGCCGCCGGGGACGCCGAACTGCGCGGGCTGCGCGGCGCGAAGGCCGCCATGGTCTTCCAGGACCCGCTGTCCTCGCTCGACCCGTACTACGCGGTCGGCGACCAGATCGCGCAGGTCTACCGGGTCCACCACCGGGCCTCCCGGCGGGCGGCCAGGGCCCGGGCCGCAGAGGTGCTGGACCGGGTCGGGATCCCCGACGCGGTGCGCCGCTCCCGGTCCCGGCCGCACGAGTTCTCCGGCGGGATGCGCCAGCGCGCGCTGATCGCGATGGCGCTGGCCTGCGAGCCGCAGCTGCTCATCGCGGACGAGCCCACGACCGCGCTCGACGTCACCGTCCAGGCCCAGATCCTCGACCTGCTGCACGACCTGCGCCGCGAGACCGGCATGGGACTGCTGCTGGTCACCCACGACGTGGGCGTGGCGGCCGAGTCGGTGGACGAGGTGCTCGTCATGCGTGACGGCCTCGCGGTGGAACGCGGACCGGTCGCCGACGTGCTCGGCGCGCCGCGCGAGCCGTACACCAGGGCGCTGCTGGCCGCCGTCCCGCGCATCGCGCCCGCGGCGGAGCGGAGCGCGTTCGAGAAGAGTGCGCCGGAGCGGACCGCGCCGGAGAAGAGCGCCGGCGCGGACGGGCACGACGCGGCCGGCGAGGGCAAGGTGCTGGTCGAGGCAGACGCCGTGCGGCAGGTGTTCGGCCGGGGCAGGTCCGCGCCGGCCGCCGTCGACGGGGTCTCCCTCACCGTCCGCCGGGGCGAGACGCTCGGCATCGTCGGTGAGAGCGGCAGCGGCAAGACCACCCTCGGGCGGATGCTCGTCGGACTGCTGGAGCCCACCTCCGGATCGATCACCCGGGTGGACCGGGTGCAGATGGTCTTCCAGGACCCGGTCTCCTCGCTCAACCCGCGCCGCTCCGTGGGCGAGTCCGTCGCCGACCCGCTGCGGGCACGCGGCGAGCGCGACGAGGGCGTGATCCGGGCGCGCGTCCGGGATCTGCTGGAGCGCGTCGGGCTCGACCCCGGGCAGTACGACCGCTATCCGCACGAGTTCAGCGGCGGACAGCGCCAGCGCGTCGGGATCGCCCGCGCGCTGGCCGCCGAACCCGAACTGATCGTCTGCGACGAGGCGGTCTCCGCCCTCGACGTGACGACGCAGGCCCAGGTGACCGCCCTGCTCGCCGCACTCCAGCGGGAGCTGGGGCTCGCGCTGGTCTTCATCGCCCACGACCTGGCCGTCGTACGCCAGGTCAGCGACCGGGTCGCCGTCATGCGGCAGGGCCGGATCGTCGAGGAGGGTCCGGTGGAGCAGGTGTACGGCGACCCCCGCGACCCGTACACCAAGCAGCTGCTGGCGGCCGTGCCCGCGCTCGACCCGGCTCTCGCGACGGTGCGCCGCGCGGCCCGCAAGGAGCTGGCCGCAGCCTGACCGTGAGTGACCCACTGTCTCTATAGCGCGACAGAACGCTACCGGGGCGGGAAAGTTACGACGGTTCACCCCTTTCGGTGGCGCGACGGACAACCGTCCGTCGCGCCACCGGCGTATCCGCTTACGGTCGTCCCGCTGCGAGTCGCCGAAACCAACGGCGGCCGCTCACAAGGGAGATCGGGGGTGTACTCGTGCGGATCGGACTGCTCACCGACGGTGGTTACCCGTATGCGACGGGTGAGTCCAGACTCTGGTGCGACCGTCTGGTGCGCGGGCTCGCGCAGCACGAGTTCGATCTCTTCGCGCTCAGCCGCAGTGCCGAGCAGGAGGCGCAGGGCTGGGTGCAGCTCCCGGCCCAGGTCAGCCGGGTCCGGACGGCCCCCCTGTGGACGGCCGACGAGGACACCCTCGGCCTGCACGCCCCCAGACGGCTGCTCGCACGGCTGCTGACCGGCGGGGGCGTGCGGAGTTACGGACGGCGCGAACGGAGGCGCTTCGTCACCCACTTCACGGCGCTCGCCACCTCGGTGTGCGCGGCGGGCGCGACCGGCGGCGAGCAGGACGAGCGGGGCGAGGGCGCGGACGCGGCGGCCGGCGAGGACGCCGCAGCCGCCCGGGCGGCGGACGCGCGCTTCACCGAGGGCCTCTACGGACTCGCCGAACTCGCCTGCGAGCACGGCGGACTGCCCGCCGCCCTGCGCTCCGAGACCGCCGTGCGGATCCTGGAGGCCGCCTGCCGCGCCCCCGGCACCGGGCGCACGGTCCAGACCGCCACCGTCCCCGACCTCCTCGCCTTCACGGCGGAGCTCGACCGGGTGCTGCGTCCCCTCTCCCTCGACTGGTACGACGAGGAGAGCCTCGGGGCGGTCGACCTCTGCCACGCCACATCCGGGGGCGCCGCCGCCCTGCCGGGGCTGTTGGCCAAACGCTTCTTCGGGGTGCCGCTGCTGGTCACCGAGCACGCCGTGCAGCTGCGGGCGCACTACCTCGCGGCGACCGGCAGGCCGGTGAGCGCCCCGGTGCGCGCGCTGCTCGCCAACTTCCACGGCAGGCTCGCCACCGAGGTGTACCGGCAGGCCGCGCTCATCACCCCCGGCAACACCCACGCCCGCCGCTGGCAGGAGCGCTGCGGCGCGGAACCCGCCAAGGTGCGGACGGTGTACCCCGGCATGGAGTCCGGCCGGTTCGCCGCGCTGGGCGAGAGCGAGGACGACGGCGGCCCCGACACCCTGGTCTGGGTCGGCCGGATCGAGCCCGCCAAGGACCTGATCGCCCTGCTGCACGCCTTCGCCGAGGTCCGCAGGGCCGAACCCGACGCCCGGCTGCGGATCATCGGCGCGCCGGCCCAGGGCCACGAGGGCGCCACCTATCTCGCGCACTGCCGGGCGCTCGCCGCCCAGCTCTTCCCCGACGAGGCCGCGGACGCGCACGCGGTCGGCGACAACCCGGTCTCCTTCGAGGACATCGGCGACGCCGACGTACCCGATCTCGCCCAGGCGTACGCGGCGGGCGGCGTGGTGGTCCTCTCCAGCGTGGTCGAGGGCTTTCCGATCAGCCTGGTCGAGGCGATGTTCTGCGGCCGGGCCACCGTCTCGACGGATGTCGGCGCGGTCGTCGAGGTCATCGGCGGCACCGGGCTCGTGGTGCCCCCGCGCAACCCCCGGGCGCTCGCGGACGCCTGCCTCGCGCTGCTGCGCGACCCGGAGCGCCGTGCGCGCCTGGGCGCGGCGGCCCGCGCCCGCGCCCTCGAACTCTTCACCGTCGAACAGAACCTCGCGGCATTTCGCGGCATTTACCTGGAGCTGATCGCCCAGGCGCCGGTCCGCAGGGCGCCGGCGCCGGTCGCGGGCAGCGGCGGCCCCCGCCCCTTCGCCACCCCGCCGGAGGCCCATGTCCTCGGCCTGTGGCCCGACGAGGACTTCGGCCCCGAACCGGACGAGCGCACCCCCAGCTGGGCGGGCGCCCGCGGTGCGGGGGACGGCGATGTGTGACCAGGAGACGGCCGCACCGGGCCGCACGGACCGAACGCAACCGCCCGGCGCCCCGGGTGACCCAGGCGAACCACACGGAGGAACGACGATGCGCCGCCCGACCGAGGTGCCCGAGGCACCCGGCACCCCCCTGACCGCCGCCGCCCTGGAAGCCGCCCTGGAGGCGGTCCGGGAAGAGGCCGCACAGCAGGAGCCGGTACGGGAGGCGGCGCCCGAACCCGCGCACGGGACGGCGGCAGCGGATACGGCGGACACGACGGCAGCGGACACCGGGGCGGTCGACGACCGCCCCGCCCCCCGGGCCCCCGAGGTCGCCGCCGCCGCTCCGGCGCGCCGGCTCACCACCGGCCGGCGCGGCCCCGCCGACCCCGTGAAGTCCCTCATGCACCGCCACCGCGAGCTCTGCGAGCGCGCCGTCGACCCGCTGGAGATCGCCGCCGGTCTGGAGGCCCACGGGGTCACCGACCGCACCGCCGCCCGCTACCGGCACCGCGATGTGTTCTCGCTCGCCGAGGAACTCTTCGCACGGGTCCCCGGAGTCGCGGGGGACCCCGTCGCCGCCGCCTCCGCCACGGCGCGCGACATCGAGACCCGCGCCGCCTGGTCGCTGCGTGCCCTGCTCCCGGGCGCCGCCTGCCTCGCCACCTTCGTCGCCCTCCGCCTCACCGACGGAGTGCTCGGCGGCGACGCCCGGCTCGCCGTCGGCGCCGGCGGCGCACTCCTCGCGCTCATCGGGCTCGCGCTCGCCCTGCGCACCGGCCCGCTCGGTGCCGACGGACGGGCCTCGGCCACCGCCAACCTCTGCGCCTGCTGGCTGCTCGGCTATGTCCTGTACGGCAACGCCCTGCTCGACCAGGTCCTCACCGGCGGACCCGAAGGCCCCTGGACGCTGACCCCCGCACCCCTGCTCGGGCTCGCCGTCGCGGTGGCCCCCGCCGCCTGGTGCGCCCACCTCTTCTCCGTGCACGCCCACCGCAAACTCAACGGCAGCCGCGCACTGGAGGAGTTCGCGGCGGGCGTGCGCCCCCTGCTCTTCGGCGCCGTGGCGTTCTTCCTCTGCGTCCTCGCCGGGCTCCTCTACCTGGCCGATCTCGGCATCGCGGGCGGCGGCGCCCCGGTCGGCGCCGCCGCCCTCGGGGTGCTGCTCCTGCTGGCCCGGCTCCTGACCGTCCACGGTTTCCCCGAGCCGGCCGCCACCGGACTCGCCGCCGCCTGCGCCGTCGAGGCCGCCGCCCCCGCCCTGGTCCTGGGCGGGCGGCTGCCCGGACTCGACCCGCTCGCCCGCCCCGTCCGCGCCCTCGTCGAGGCGGGGGGCACCGGCGCCGTGCCCGCGCTGGCCTGCGGCGCTGCGGCGCTCGGCCTGCTCACCACCGCCACCGTCGCCCTCTCCCGGGCGTCCGCCCACACCGCCGCCTGACCACCGACGTATCCCCAGAGCCCCGCGGAGCCGACGCCGCGGGTCCCGTCCCGTACCGCCCGCAACTGCCTCAAGGAGAAACCGGACATGACCCCCCAATACCCCGCACCGGCAGCCCGCCGTCGGCACCGAGGGGGCGCGCGATGAGGGTGCTGCTGCTCGGAGCCAACGGATTCATCGGCCGGTTCGTGGCCGACCGGCTGCTCGCCGACCCCGCCGTCCACCTCACGGCGCTCGGCCGCGGCGACGACGCCGACGTCCGGTTCGACCTCGCCGGCGGCAGCCCCGGAGCGCTCACCCGCTTCCTGGACGCCGTCCACCCCGGGGTCGTCGTCAACTGCGCCGGCGCCACCCGGGGCGGGGCCCGCGACCTCACCCGGCACAACACCGTCGCGGTCGCCACCGTCTGCGAGGCGATGCGGCGCAGCGGCTGCACGGCCCGGCTGGTCCAGGTCGGCTGCTCCTCGGAGTACGGGCCCTCGCAGCCCGGCTCCTCCACCGCCGAGGACGCGATCCCGCGCCCCGGCGGGCCCTACGGCGTCAGCAAGCTCGCCGCCACCGAGCTCGTCCTCGGCTCCGGCCTCGACGCGGTCGTCCTGAGGGTCTTCTCACCGGTCGGCCCCGGCACCCCGGCCGGCTCGCCGCTGGGCCGGCTCGCCGAGGCGATGCGCCGGGCCATGCAGTCCGGCGACGGCGAGCTGAAGCTCAGCGGCCTCGGGGTGCAGCGCGACTTCGTCGACGTCCGCGACGTCGCCCGCGCCGTGCACGCCGCCTCGCTCTCCGCCGCGCAGGGCGTCGTCAACATCGGTACCGGCCGGGCCGTGCGCCTGCGGGACGCCGCCGCCGTCCTCGCCAAGGTCGCCGGCTACGCGGGCGCGCTCCATGAGCTGGACACGCCCCCCGCCCGGCTGCCCATCGGTGCCCCCCGCACCTCCACCGAGTCGGTGATGGAACACCTCTCGGCCACCCCGTCCCCCTACCCGGACGGCTGCGGCGCCTGGCAGCAGGCCGATGTCCGCACGGCCCGGGACCGGCTCGGCTGGCGCCCCCGGATCAATCTGGAGGAGTCCCTCGCCGACATCTGGATGGAGGCGGCATGCCGCATCTGACCAGTACCGGAACCGCCCGCCGGACCAGCGGCGCCGAGCAGTTCGGCTTCGGCGTCCCCGGCTATGCGCACCCGCTGCTCGCCCCGGCCGAGTGGGCGGAACTCGCCCGCCCCGGCACTCCGTTGCACTGGGCCGTCCTCAACATCGACAACGGCCCCGGCACCCGGCCCGACCCGCACTGCCTGGAAGCGGCCGGCCGGCTCCGTAACGCCCGCGAGCGCGCCCTGCACGGCGCCGAACCCCTGGACTCCGTGCGCGCCGCGGGCGGCAGGCTCCTCGGGCAGCTCGACCTGGCCCACGGCGCCCGGCCCTTCGACGAGCTGATCGCCGACGCCCGGGCGTTCCTGGACTGGTACCGGGTGGACGGCTTCTATCTGGACCGCTGCCCGGCCGACCGTGCCGATCTCCCCTCCGTACGCCGTCTCACCGGCACGCTCTCCGCGTTCCTGGAGGACAGCGACAGCGGGCAGGACGGCGGGCACCTGGTGCTGGGCCACGACACCCACCCGTATCCGGGCTATGCCGAGGCCGCCGACCAGCTGGTCACCTTCCGGGGCGCCTGGACCGACTACCGCTGGTCCCAGGTCGCGGAGTGGACCGCCGCCTACCCGCCGTGCCGTTTCGCCCACTTCGTCCACGGCGTGCCGCGCAGTCATCTTGAGGAGGCGATGCGCATCGCCCGCTGGCAGGGCGCCGGGACGATCTTCTTCACCGACCGCACCGGGCACCCGGATCCGGCCAACGGGCGCGGACAAACGGATCCATTCGCGACACCGCCCAGGTACTGGGACGAAATCGTCTCGCGGATCGGACCCGGTATCTCGGAATGAGAGGGGGCGTGGCAGTGTTACCGCAAGAACAACCGTACGTAGCTGAAGTACGTAGAAACCGACCACCTGCATTGTTGAGGTTCCTGTGTCGCTGCCACCCCTGGTCGAGCCAGCTGCTGAGCTCACCGTCGACGAGGTCCGCAGGTACTCCCGCCACCTGATCATCCCGGATGTCGGGATGGACGGGCAGAAGCGGCTGAAGAACGCGAAGGTGCTCGTCGTGGGCGCCGGCGGGCTCGGTTCGCCGGCGCTGATGTACCTGGCCGCAGCCGGTGTCGGCACGCTCGGCATCGTGGAGTTCGACGAGGTCGACGAGTCGAACCTGCAGCGCCAGATCATCCACAGCCAGTCCGACATCGGCCGCTCCAAGGCGCAGTCCGCCAAGGAGTCCGTGCTCGGCATCAACCCGCTGGTGAATGTGGTCCTTCACGAGGAGCGGCTTGAGGCCGAGAACGTGAAGGAGATCTTCGCCGCGTACGACCTGATCGTGGACGGCACGGACAACTTCGCCACCCGCTATCTCGTCAACGACGCCGCGGTGCTGCTGAACAAGCCGTACGTCTGGGGCTCGATCTACCGGTTCGACGGCCAGGCGTCCGTCTTCTGGTCCGAGCACGGCCCCTGCTACCGCTGCCTCTACCCGGAGCCGCCGCCCCCCGGCATGGTCCCCTCCTGCGCCGAGGGCGGTGTCCTGGGTGTGCTCTGCGCCTCCATCGGCTCCATCCAGGTCAACGAGGCCATCAAGCTGCTCGCCGGCATCGGCGACCCGCTCGTCGGCCGGCTGATGATCTACGACGCCCTGGAGATGCAGTACCGCCAGGTCAAGGTCCGCAAGGACCCCGACTGCGCGGTCTGCGGCGAGAACCCCACCGTCACCGAGCTCATCGACTACGAGGCCTTCTGCGGCGTCGTGTCCGAGGAGGCCCAGGAGGCGGCGGCCGGCTCCACGATCACTCCCAAGCAGCTCAAGGAGTGGATCGACGCGGACGAGAAGATCGAGATCATCGACGTCCGTGAGCCGAACGAGTACGAGATCGTCTCGATCCCCGGCTCCCGGCTGGTCCCGAAGAACGAGTTCCTGATGGGCAACGCCCTCCAGGACCTCCCGCAGGACCGGCGCATCGTCCTGAACTGCAAGACGGGTGTCCGCAGTGCGGAAGTCCTCGCGGTCCTGAAGTCCGCGGGCTTCGCCGACGCGGTGCACGTGGGCGGCGGCGTGATCGGCTGGGTCAACCAGATCGAGCCCGAGAAGCCGGTGTACTAGAACACCTCGAAGGGGCCGGTCCGCACCACGCGGACCGGCCCCTTCGGCGTCTTTGGCGCTACGAGCAGGTCGTGCCGTCCGCCGGGACCTTCCCGTCCAGGAAGTAGGCGTCCACCGTCGACGTCACACAGGTGTTGCCGCCGTAGGCGCCGTGTCCCTCGCCCTTGTTGGTGAGCAGGACGCCGACGCCCTTGCCCAGCTCGTCGGCCATCTTGCGCGCCCCCTCGTACGGCGTCGCCGGGTCGCCCGTCGTCCCCACGACGAGGACCGGACCGGCACCGGGCGCGCTCGCCTCCGGGGTGTCGTGCTCGCCCTTCACCGGCCAGCCGGAGCACCAGCCCGCGGTGTCCCAGGCCAGGAACGGCCCGAAGACCGGGGACAGCTTCTCGAACTCGGGCAGCAGCGCCTTCGCTTCCGCCGCCGTCGGCCTGGCCCTGCTGTCCGCGCAGGAGATGGCCCGCTGCGAGTGGTTCTGGGTGTCGTAGTGGCCGTTCTCGTCCCGGCCGTTGTACGAGTCGGCCAGCCGGAGCAGCGTGGCGCCGTTCCCGCTCTCCGCCTCGTCCAGCGCCTGGGTGAGCGCCGGCCAGCTCTGCTTGGAGTAGAGGGGCGTCACGATGCCCGTGACCGCCAGCGACTCGTTGAGCCGGCGGCCGGTCCCGGTCGGCAGCGGCTCCCTGTCGATCCGCTTCAGCAGGGCGGCGATGCGCCGGGTGCCGGCCTTCGGGTCCTGGCCGCGGTCCTTGAGGTAGTTCTCCAGCGCCCGCTGGAAGCCGGTCGCCTGGTTGCGGGCGTGCCCGGTGGTGTCCGCGGTCGGGTCGACGACGGCGTCGAAGACCGTACGCCCGACGTTCCCCGGGAAGAGGTGGGCGTAGGTGCCGCCCAGCTCGGTGCCGTACGACATGCCGAAGTAGGTCAGCTTCCGGTCGCCGAGCACCTCGCGGATCAGGTCCATGTCCCGGGCGGCGTTCGTCGTGCCGACGTACGGGAGGACCTTGCCCGAGCGGCGCGCGCAGCCGGCTCCGAAGCCGGCGCCGTCCTTCATGAACGCCGTCTCCTCGGCCGCCGTGTCCGGGGTCATGTCGACCTTCCGGTAGGCGCTCTCCTGCTCCCCGTCGGTGCGGCACCGCACCCCGGCGCTCCGGGCGACCCCGCGCGGGTCGAACCCGACCAGGTCGTAGCGGGTGTTGAGCGTCCCGTACGAGGCCGCGGCGCGGGGCAGTATGGAGACACCGGAACCGCCGGGGCCGCCGAAGTTGAACAGCATCGAGCCCAGCCGCCGGCCCTTGTCCCGGGCCTCCTTGCGGACCAGCGCGATCCCGATCGTGTCGCCGTCCGGCTTCGCGTAGTCCAGTGGGACCCGGGCCGTCGCGCACCGCCACGCCGAGCCCGGCGCGCTGTCGCCCTCGGGCGCCTCGCAGCGCTTCCAGTCGAGGTGCTGCGAGGTGAGCGAGGCGGGCAGGGCCGGGAGCTGCGGCTCGCCGCTCGCCCCGTCCGAGGGCCTGGCGGACGGCGACGCGGGCGAGGAGGCGGTGGAACCCTCCGCCCGCTCGCCCGGCTTGTCGTCGCTGCCCTTGTCGCAGCCCGCGAGCACCCCCGTCAGCAGCAGCGCGGCGGCGGCCAGCGCCCCGGCCCGTGCGTGTGCGACCACGTGTACGTCCCTCCCCGTTGCGACTGCCGGTCCGGCAGTGCGGCCCATGGTAGGCGTGGGGCCGATGGGACCTATCCGCAGACCGTGCCCCCGGCCGGGACCTTGCCGTCGAGCAGGTAGCCGCCCACTGCCTTCTGCACACAGGCGTTGTTGCTGTTGTACGCGCCGTGGCCCTGGCCCTTGTACGTCATCTCCACGCCGACGCCCTCGCCCAGCTTCTCCGCCATCGCCTTGGCGCCCGCGTACGGGGTGGCCGGGTCGCCGGTGTTGCCGATGACGAGAATGGGGGCGGCGCCGGGGGCGCTGACGTCCGGGGTCTCCCAGGTGCCGTCGACCGGCCAGCCGGTGCATGCCATCAGGCCCCAGCCCAGGTAGTCGCCGAAGACGGGTGAGGCCTCCCGGAAGGCGGGGAGCTTCTCCTTCGTCTGGTCCAGCGTGAACCGCTCCTTGGAGTCGGCGCAGCTGATGGCGGTGAAGGCCGCCGCCGAGTTGTCGTAGCGGCCGTCCTCGGCGCGGCCGTTGAGCGAGTCGGCGAGCGCGAGGAGCAGCGCGCCGTTGCCGCCGTCGGCCTCGTCCAGGCCCTGTTCCAGCAGCGGCCAGGTCTCCTTGGAGTAGAGGGCGGCCGCGATGCCGGTGGTGGCCTGGGTCTGCGTCAGCTTCCGCGTGCCGAGCCCCCGTACGGGCTTCTTCTCCAGCCGGCCGAGGAGATCGGTCACGCCCTGTTCGATCTCGTCGGCCGTGGAGCCCGGCAGCTTGCAGGCGTCGCCGCGGTCGACGCAGTCCTTCGCGAAGTTGTCCAGGGCGAGCTGGAAGCCCTTGGCCTGGCCGAGCGAGGACTCCTCGGCGTCCTCGGTCGGGTCGACGACCGCGTCCAGGACCGACCTGCCCACGTTCTTGGGGAACAGGTGCGCGTACACACCGCCGAGTTCGGTGCCGTACGAGATGCCGAAGTAGTACAGCCGGTCGTCCCCGAGCACCTGGCGCATCAGGTCCATGTCCCGGGCGGCGTTGGTGGTGCCGACGAAGGGAAGCTCCCTGCCGGAGTTCTTCTCGCAGGCGGCGGCGTACGTCTTGGTGTCGTCGAGGAACGCCTTCTCCTCCGCCGCGTCGTCCGGGGTGCCGTCCTGCTGGAAGCGGGCGTCGAGCTGCTTGTCGCTCTCGCACTCCACCCCTTCGCTGCGGCCGACGCCGCGCGGGTCGAAGCTCACCAGGTCGTAGCGGGTGCGGAGCTTGTCGTACTCGGTGCCGAAGGCGGGCAGGGTGGCGACGCCCGAGCCGCCGGGGCCGCCGAAGTTGAAGACGAGCGAGCCGATCCGCTTCTTCTGGTTGATCGCCTTCGCCCGGATGAGGGCCAGCGCGATGGTGCCGCCGTCGGGCTTCGCGTAGTCGAGGGGGACCTTCATGGTGGAGCACTCCCAGGTGGCGCCGCCGGGCAGCGGGGAGGGCGCCTTTCCGCCGCCCTGCGCCTGGGAGGGTGCGGGGCAGGAGGTCCACTTCAGCTTCTGGGCGGCGAGCCCGGACGGGCTGCCGGTGGCGGCGTTCGCCGCGCGCGGCGGGCTCGTCGTCGACGGGTCGGACGCGTCCTTGTCACCGCCGTCCGAACAGCCGGTGAGGGGGAGCAGCACGGTGACGGTGGCGGCGAGGGCCGCGGCGCGCAGGGCAGGGGAGGTCCGCATCGCTCCATCGTGCGGCGGGGGCGGGGAGGGTGCACGGGGCGCCGGTCCAACTGGGTGGCCCCTGCACGCGGGTCGGTCTAGAGCTCGCCCTTGCGGGTCAGGTGGTTGAAGCAGAGCCAGCCCGGCAGGACCGGCAGCCACAGGGTCATCAGCCGGAACAGCAGCACGGCGGGGGCCGCGACCTCCTTCGGCAGGCCGACCGCGATCAGACCCAGCGTCAGCGCACCCTCGACGGCGCCCATCCCGCCCGGCGTCGGGGCCGCCGACCCCAGCGCGTTGCCGGCGAGGAAGACCACCGCGATGCTCGCGTAGCTCAGATGCGGGGTGTCCGGGCCGCTGAACGCCCGGATCGACGCGTCCAGGCACATCACGAACAGGCCGGTCAGCAGCAGCATCCCGCCGATGCCGGTGAGCAGCTTCTGCGGACGCTGCACGACGTCGAGCATGCGCGGCACGACTCCGGCGAACAGCGAGCGGACCCGGGTGACCACGAACTTCCGCAGGAACGGGATCGCTGTCACGACCAGCACCAGCACGGCGACGGTCAGCAGGCCCGCGATCACGGTCCTGGACGGGGTGAGCGAGGACGGGGTCTTCTCGGTGCCGGTGAGATAGCCGAAGGTGCCCAGCAGCAGGATGTGGCAGCCGAGGCCGAACAGCTGGGAGGCCCCGACGCTGGCGACCGCGAGCCCCGGGCGGACCCCGGAGCGCTGGAGGAACCGGGTGTTCAGCGCGACGCCGCCCACCGCGGCCGGGGCCACGATCTTGACGAACGACCCGGCGACCTGGGCCACCACCGTCTTGCGGAACGGCACCCGCTCGGGCACGAAGCCCAGCAGGCTCATCGCGGCCGCGACATAGCTGAGCGCGGAGAAACCGAGCGCGGCTGCCACCCAGCCCCACTCCGCCTGCTCGACCACCGCGCCGAAGTCGGCCTCGGTGACCTGCGAGATCAGGAAGTACGCGGCGATGGCGCCGGCGATGAAGCTGAGCAGGGTGCGCGGCTTGATGCGTTCGAGACGGACCGGCTCGACCGGGGCCTGCGGCCGGATCAGCAGCACCTCGCGGCGGATCTGGGTGAGCAGGTCCTCCTCGCGGGCCTCGTCCAGCGCGTCGTCCATGGCGCGCTTCTCGGCCTGCTTCTCGGTGCGCAGCGACTTGCGTGCCGCCTTGCGGCCGCCCTTGGACAGCTCGGCGTCCTCGGCCCTGGCCCGCTTGGCGGCGTCCGACGCGTCGAGGACGGCCTCGCGCTCGCGCTGCGAACGCTCGCGGGCGAGCCGGCGCAGCTGCGCCCGGGTGGAGCGGCTGAGCGCGATCGGCTGGAGCAGCGGCAGACAGTCCGCGACGGCGTCCGGGCCGAGGACCGCCAGCGCGGCCGCCACGGCGCGCTCGGCGCCGATCCGCAGCCCGGTGGTGGTCAGCAGCTGGGCGATGTCCATGCGCAGGACCAGGTCACCGGCCGCGATCTCGCCGCCGCGCAGATCCGTGACGAAGACCTTGCCAAAACGATCCACCAGGATGGCGTCACCGGTCAGTCTGCGGTGCGCGATCCGCCGCGACTGGAGGGCCTGCACCTGACGCCAGGCGCCGCGCACCAGGTCGTCGGTGATCTCGGTGTCCTCCAGCGCGTCCAGGGAGCGCCCGCCGATGTGCTCGTACACCAGCATCACGGCGTCGGGGCCCAGCTCGGAGGTGGCGATCAGCTTGGGGGCGTTGGCCCCGGCGGCGATCGCCGCGTACGCGAGCAGCGCCTCCTGCTCCAGCGCCTGGCGCAGCGACTGGATGGACCGCCGCTGGGTGATGCCGCGCAGGGTGAGCCTGCGCCACACCCGGTAGAAGAAGCCCTGGGCCTGCTGCTCGCGGTCGACGACCGTGACATCGAGCGGAGGCCCGTCCTCCAGCGAGACCAGATAGCGGCGTCCCCGGTCGCTCTGGTCGCCGGAGTCGGGGGCGTCCTCGGCGCGCATGGCGGTGACCGGCCGGAAGCCGACGTGGCGCAGCCCGGCCATCAGGTGCTGGCCGGTGGGCCGGACGTTCGGCGAGCCGACCGCGTACAGCGTGCCGTACGCCACCGTCCAGCCGATCAGCACCGTCAGGACGATGGAGAACGGGGTGGTGTAGCCACCGACCAGCATGGCGAACGCGTCCAGGAGCAGCACCACCCACAGCACGACCCGCCAGCGCGGCCGTCTCGCCATGCCGACCGCCGTCATATAGGCGATCACCGGGGCGAGGTAGCCGTGGACGGGATCGGTGAGCGCGTCACCGGGCTGCGGCTGGGTCAGCGCGTCCTGGATGGTGCCGGAGGCCGACTTGGCGACCCACAGGTCCGTGGCGAGCGTCACCCCGTGCGCCAGCACGGCGGCCAGCACACCGTCGGCGATCCTCAGCCCGTCGCGTTTGATCAGGCGCTCGATGGCGAAGGCGACCGGGACGAGCAGCACCGCGATGCTGGAGACCAGACCGGCGAGCTTGATGAGCAGATCGGGCGCCTGGCCGGTGCCCTTGTTGATGTCCTGTTCGAGCCCGGTGGTCGTGCCGTGGGCGAAGGCGGCGACGGAGAACAGCACGACGACCGCCAGCACCCCGATGAGGAGCCGCAGCAGGTCGGAGGGGCGGTGCACCCGGGCGGGAAGCAGGGGTTCGTCCCCCGAGACGCGCTCGGCCGGCGCCTCGTCGGAGGTCGAGAGCGTCGAGCCGGCCAGATGCCCGGAGGGGATCTCCGCGCCCGCGTCCGGCTCCTGCCGGGCCCCGTCCGGGCGCGGCTCGGCATCAGAGGCGTCGGCCGCCTTGGGTGGCTGCACGCCCTGCTCCTTCGTCGCCTCTGGTTGGTCTTCGTGTTCTCGTATCACCGGTCACCGCCCATGATGGTGGCACGGCCGGCCGACGGAGGGGGCCATCAGGGTGCGCGGCGGGGGCGCGCGATGCGCAAGATACGCTCCTTTCCCGCCGTCCGCACGCTGCGTGTGCGCGCGGACACGGAAGCGGCCGGACTGTCGGTGGCATACGGCAGGATGGGCCGGATGAGCGAACACCCGACGGGCGACGCGCTGCCGGAGTACGCGGAGCGCGTGCTCGACGTCGCCGATCTGATCCCGCCCGGCCGCGTCATGACCTACGGCGATGTCGCGGAGTGGCTCGGGGAGGGCGGCCCGCGCCAGGTCGGCCGGGTCATGGCGCTGTACGGGGCGGCCGCGCCCTGGTGGCGCGTGGTGCGCGCCGACGGCACCCTGCTGCCCGGCCACGAACTGCGCGCGCTGGCCCGCTACCGCGAGGAGGGCACCCCGCTGCGCGAGGCCCCGCGCAGCGCGGAGGGCCACGTCCCGCGCCTGGACATGAGACGCGCGCGGTGGGACGGGAGGACCGGCGGCCCGGATCCGGACGGCGACGGCGGCGGGGGAGCTCACACCTGACAGCTTCGGCCATCCACGCGCGCATCCGGCGCAGCCGGGACCGTGCGGCGCGGAGCCGTCGCGCCGCGCGGAGCCGTTCGCGGAACGTGACGAGCCCCGCAGCCGTCCCGCCGCAATCGGGGCCCTCGCCGGAGTAGCGTCGTCAGTTCGCGGCAGGCACCGCGCCCGCACCCCCCGTACACCCACCAGGACCGGCGATCCCACGTGAGCTCCTCCTCCACCACCCGGCACAGTCCGCACCGTCAGGCACGGCGGCGGACCGCGGGCGCGTACCGGCTGGTGCGTACCCTGCCGGGCTCCGTGGATCCCCCTCTCCTGGACGCGGCGCAGCGCGCGGTGGTTGACCACCCGGGCGGGCCGCTGCTGGTGCTCGCCGGACCCGGCACCGGCAAGACGACCACGCTCGTCGAGGCCGTCGCCGCCCGCATCGCCCGGGGCGCCGACCCGGCCCGCATCCTCGTCCTCACCTTCAGCCGCAAGGCCGCCGTCGAGCTGCGCGACCGGATGGCCGCCCGGCTCGGCGCCGTGCGCGGACCGCAGGCCACCACCTTCCACTCCTTCTGTTACGCCCTGGTCCGCGCCCACCAGGACGCCGACCTCTTCGCCGACCCGCTGCGGCTGCTGTCCGGACCGGAGCAGGACGTCACGGTCCGCGATCTGCTGGCAGGCCAGCTCGACCTGGAGAAGCAGGGCCACGAGCACATCCGCTGGCCCGACGAGCTGCGCGCCTGCCTGACGACGCGCGGCTTCGCCGACGAGGTGCGTGCCGTGCTCGCCCGCAGCCGCGAGCTGGGGCTCGGCCCGGACGCCCTCGCCGACTTCGCCCGCCGCACCGGCCGGCCCGACTGGGGCGCCGCCGCCGCGTTCCTCGCCGAGTACCTCGATGTGCTGGACGCCCAGGGGGTGCTGGACTACGCGGAGCTGGTCCACCGCGCGGTGCTGCTCGCCGAGCGCCCCGAGGTGTCGGCGCTGCTGGCCGGCAGCTACGACGCGGTGTTCGTCGACGAGTACCAGGACACCGACCCCGCCCAGGTCCGGCTGCTGCACGCGCTGGCCGGGAACCGGGGGCGTGCGCCGGGGGGCGGCGGCGGGCGTGACCTGATCGCGTTCGGCGACCCGGACCAGTCGATCTACGCGTTCCGGGGCGCCGACGTGAACGGCATTCTCGACTTCCCCGAGGTGTTCCGGCGCGCGGACGGCGCCCCGGCCCCGGTCGGCGTGCTCACCACCTCGCGCCGCTCGGGTGACCGGCTGCTCGCCGCGACCCGGCTGCTCACCCGGCGGATGCCGCTCACCCGGCTGCCGTCGGCGAAGGTCCGCGCCCACCGGGAGCTGGGCGCGGTCCGCGAGGGCGGCAGCGTCGAGACGTACACCTATCCGACGGCCTCCACCGAGCTGGACAACATCGCCGACCTGCTGCGCCGGGCGCATCTGGAGGACGGCGTGCCCTGGAGCGAGATGGCGGTCCTGGTCCGCGCCGGCGGGCGCACGATCCCCGCCGTGCGCCGGGCGCTGACCTCGGCGGGCGTCCCGCTGGAGGTCGACGGCGACGATCTGCCCCTGCGCCACGAACCGGCGGTGGCCCCGCTGCTGACCGCCCTGCGCACGGTGGCCGCGGCGGCGCTGCGCCGGAGCGCGCCGGGCGCGGCGGACGGCTCGGACGGGGACGGCGAGGAGGCGGCACCCACCCCGCAGCCCTGGCTGGACACCGAGACCGCGCTGGCCCTCCTCGCCTCCCCGCTCGGCGCCATGGACGCCGCCGATCTGCGCCGGCTCGGCCGGGCCCTGCGCGACGAGGAGCGGGCCGCCGGCAACCGGGTGCCCGCGCCCTCCGGCGAGCTGCTGGCCCGCGCGCTCGCCGAGCCGGAGCGGCTGGTGGCGCACGATCCGGCGTACGCCCGCGGCGCACAGCGCCTCGGCGCGCTGCTGAACACGGCGCGCGAGCTGCTCGAATCCGGCGGCACCGCCGAGGAGGCCCTGTGGGCGCTGTGGTCCGGCACCCCCTGGCCGGGCCGGCTCGAGCGCGCCGCCCTGGGCGGTGGGGCGGGCGGGCGCAACGCGGACCGTGACCTCGACGCGGTCTGCGCGCTCTTCGAGGCCGCAGCCCGCGCCGAGGAGCGCACCGGCGGCCGGGGCGCGCTCAACTTCCTGGAGGAGGTCGACGCCCAGGACATCGCCGCCGACACCCTCTCCCGGCGCGCCGTGCGGCCGGACGCCGTCCGGCTGATGACCGCCCACCGCTCCAAGGGCCTGGAGTGGCGCCTGGTCGTCGTCGCCGGGGTGCAGGAGGGCCTCTGGCCCGACCTGCGCCGCCGCGGCTCGCTGCTCGAAGCGGACCGGATCGGCCGGGACGGCCTCGCCGAACCCCTCACCCCCGGCGCCCTCCTGGCGGAGGAGCGCAGGCTCTTCTACGTGGCGGCGACCCGCGCCCGCGAGCGCCTGGTCGTCACCGCGGTCAAGGCGCCCGCCGACGACGGCGACCAGCCGTCCCGCTTCCTCACCGAGCTGGGCGTCGAGCCCCGTGACGTCACCGGCCGCCCCCGCCGCCCCCTCGCCGTCGCGGCCCTGGTCGCCGAGCTGCGCGCCACCACCGTCGACCCGGACGCCTCCGACGCCCTGCGCGAGGAGGCCGCCCACCGCCTCGCCCGCCTCGCCGCGCTCGCCGACGAGGAGGGCAGGCCGCTGGTGCCCGCGGCCCATCCGTACCGCTGGTGGGGGCTGTACGAGCCGACCCGCTCGGCCGTTCCGCTGCGCGACCGGGACCAGCCCGTCGCCCTGTCCGGCAGCGCGCTCGGCCAGCTCGCCAACACCTGCGCCCTCCAGTGGTTCCTGGGCCGCGAGGTCAAGGCCGACGCGCCCGCGACCGCCGCCCAGGGCTTCGGCAACGTCGTCCACGTCCTGGCCGACGAGGTCGCCTCCGGCCGTACGCCCGCCGATCTGGCCGTCCTCATGGAGCGGCTCGACTCGGTCTGGGACGGGCTGGTCTTCGACGCCCCCTGGAAGTCGCGCCAGGAGAAGGAGCAGGCACGCGTCGCCCTGGAGCGCTTCCTGCGCTGGCACGTCATGGACCGCACCGGCCGCACCCCGGCCGCCAGTGAGCACGACTTCGACGTGACGCTGGAGGCGGGGGAGTACGAGGTGCGCATCCGGGGCTCCATGGACCGGGTGGAGCGGGACACCGAGGGCCGCGCCTATGTCGTCGACTTCAAGACCGGCAAGCAGGCCCCGACGAAGGACGAGGTCGCCCGCCACCCCCAGCTCGCCGTGTACCAGCTGGCCGTGCGGGAAGGGGCGGTCGACGACGTCTTCGACGGCAGGCGCCCCGAACCGGGAGGCGCCGAACTCGTCCAGCTGCGCCGGCCCGCCCCCGAGAAGGAGGGCGGCGCCGCGGTGCCCAAGGTGCAGGCCCAGGAGCCGCCCGACGGGGAGTGGGTCTCCGACCTGCTGGCGACCGCCGCAGGCCGTGTCCTGGACGAACGGTTCACGCCCACGACCGGCCAGCACTGCGCCCACTGCACCTTCAGGGCCTCGTGCAGTGCGCAGCCGGAGGGCCGGCACGTCCTGGAGTGAGGCCCGGACCGTGCGGGCGGGCGGTGTAGGGGGCCGGAGCCTGCGGGCGGTGGGCGTCAGACCTTGCGGGCCACCACTCCGTAGACGCTGACGTCCGCGTCCGTGACGGCGTTGATCCCCCGGTAGCGCGTACGGTCCAGCTCGTCCAGGCCCGCCACGAACTCCGGATCGGGGTCCGCCGACTCCGCCAGGTCCACCACCGGCTCGGGACGCCAGCGGTGGACCGGGACGACACCGGGTTCCAGCAGCTCCAGACCGTTGTCGGTCACGAACCGCGCCACCTGGGCGTGCGAGCGGCGCACCATGGCGAAGCCGCGCTCCTTGAACGCCTTGGTGATGGTGCCGACCTGCTCCGGGTTGAGATCCGAGCCGACATTGCTCAGGACGAGCAGGCTGCCGGGTGCGAGGGCGTCGACGAGCCGCGTCACGACCGGGTACGCCACCTCGTCCTCGATGAAGTGGAGGACCGCGGCGAGCACCAGGGCGACGGGCCGGCCGAAGTCGAGGGTGCGGCGGGCGGCGTCGAGGATCCGGACGGGCTCGCGCAGATCGGCCTCGACGTAGTCCGTGCGGCCCTCGGGACCGCTGGTGAGCAGCGCCTGCGCGTGGACGAGGACGACCGGGTCGTTGTCGACGTACACCACCCGGGCGTCGGGGGCGACGGACTGGGCGATCTGGTGCACGTTCCGCTGGGTCGGCAGCCCCGTACCGATGTCCAGGAACTGCCGGACGCCCTCCTTCGCCGCGAGGGTCACCGCCCGCCGCATGAAGTCCCGGTTGTGCCGCACGGTGAGGTATGCGCGGGGGTTGGCGGCCAGCGCCGCGGCCGCGGCCTCGCGGTCGGCCGGATAGTTGTCCTTGCCGCCGAGGAACACGTCGTAGACCCGGGCCGGGTGCGCCTTCGTGGTGTCGATGCGCTCCCTGAGACCGGCGGCGTCGGGGGCGGGTACGTCGGCGCTCATAGGACCGTCCTCGTAAGGCTGTTGATGCGACAAGCCGATAATTTAGACGGTCCCTCGCGGCACGCGTGCCCCCCGGCCCCCTCCGGGTGCGCCCGGCCGCGGCCTTCGTGGGTTGTCGGCGGGTCCGGTTAGCCTCTGTGGAGTGTCCTCACGCATCACCGATCCCGAGCAGCTCAAGGAGCTTCTCGGGATCCCCTTCACCCCGGAGCAGACGGCGTGCATCACCGCGCCGCCCGCCCCGCAGGTGATCGTGGCCGGAGCCGGGTCGGGGAAGACCACGGTGATGGCCGCCCGCGTGGTGTGGCTGGTCGGCACCGGGCAGGTCGCCCCCGAGCAGGTCCTCGGGCTCACCTTCACCAACAAGGCGGCCGGCGAGCTGGCCGAGCGCGTCCGCAGGGCCCTGGTCGCCGCCGGGGTCACCGACCCGGAGACCATCGACCCCGACAACCCCCCGGGCGAACCCAGTATCTCCACGTACCACGCCTTCGCCGGGCGGCTGCTGACCGAGCACGGGCTGCGCATCGGGCTCGAACCCACCACCCGCCTGCTCGCCGACGCCACCCGCTACCAGCTCGCCGCCCGCGTCCTGCGCGAGGCCCCCGGGCCGTACCCCGCCCTGACCAGGTCGTTCCCCACCCTGGTCAGCGACCTGCTGGCCCTCGACGCCGAGCTGGCCGAACACCTCGTACGCCCCGACCGGCTCGCGGAGTACGACACGGAACTGCTCCACGAGCTGGAGACCGCCCGGCTCAGCAACGCCGAACTGCGCAAAATCCCCGAGACCGCCGAGGCCCGCCGCGAGCTGCTCTCCCTGACCCGGGCCTACCGGGAGGCGAAGCGCAGCCGCGACCTGATGGACTTCGGCGACCAGATCGCGCTGTCCGCGCAGCTCGCCCTCACCCGCCCCGAGGTCGGCGCGATCCTGCGCGACGCGTACCGGGTCGTCCTCCTCGACGAGTACCAGGACACCTCCGTAGCCCAGCGCCTGCTGCTCTCCGCCCTCTTCGGGCGGGGCCCCGGGAGTCCTGAAGGCCCCGAGGACACAGCGGGCGCCGCAACCGCTCCGTCCGGCCACGCCGTCACCGCCGTCGGCGACCCCTGCCAGGCCATCTACGGCTGGCGCGGCGCCTCCGTCGCCAACCTCGACGACTTCCCGAGCCACTTCCCGCACGCCGACGGCACCCCGGCCACCCGCTACTCCCTCAGCGAGAACCGCCGCAGCGGCGGCCGCCTCCTCCACCTCGCCAACGGCCTGGCCGCACCCCTGCGCGCCATGCACCAGGGCGTCGAGGCACTGCGCCCCGCACCCGGCGCCGAGCGCGACGGCCTGGTCCGCTGCGCGCTGCTGCGCACCCACGCGGAGGAGATCGACTGGCTCGCGGACTCGATCGCCCACCTCGTGCGCACCGGCAAGGCACCCGGCGAGATCGCCGTCCTGTGCCGCACGGCGGGCGACTTCCCGCAGATCCAGGCCGCATTGGTCGCCAGGGACATCCCGGTCGAGGTCGTCGGCCTCTCCGGGCTGCTGCACCTGCCCGAGGTCGCGGACCTCGTCGCCGTCTGCGAAGTCCTCCAGGACCCGGGGGCCAACGCCTCCCTGGTCCGGCTGCTCACCGGCCCCCGCTGGCGCATCGGCCCCCGCGACCTGGCCCTGCTCGGCCGCCGCGCCCGCCTCCTCGTCCACCGCGCCGCCCATGGCGACGACCCCGACTTCGACCCCGACCGCCGGCTCGCCGAGGCCGTCGAAGGGGTGGACCCGGCCGAGGTGATCTCCCTCGCCGACGCCCTGGACACCTTCCTCGACTCCGGGGGCGAGGAGGACGACCGGCTGCCGTTCTCCACCGAGGCCCGGATCCGCTTCGCCCGCCTCGCCACCGAGCTGCGCGACCTGCGCCGCTCGCTCGCCGACCCGCTGATGGACGTGCTGCACCGGGTCCTGGCCACCACCGGCCTGGAGGTCGAGCTCTCCGCGTCCCCGCAGGCCCTGGCGGCCCGCCGCCGCGAGACCCTGGCCAACTTCCTCGATGTCGCGGCCCGGTTCGCCGCCGTCGACGGCGAGGCCACCCTGCTCGCCTTCCTCGCCTTCCTGCGCACCGCCGCCCAGTACGAGAAGGGCCTGGACAACGCGCTGCCCGGCGGCGAGAACACCGTCAAGGTCCTCACCGCCCACAAGTCCAAGGGCCTGGAGTGGGACGTCGTCGCGGTGCCGGGCCTGGTCACCGGCCAGTTCCCCAGCAGCCGGCCCCGGGAGGCCTGGACCTCCCAGCCCCAGGTCCTGCCGCACGCCCTGCGCGGCGACACGGCGACGCTGCCCGCGCTCCTCGCCTTCGACGCCAAGGGGCTCAAGGGCTTCAAGGAGGAGATGAAGGAGCACCAGCACACCGAGGAGCTGCGCCTCGGATACGTCACCTTCACCCGTCCCCGCACCCTGCTCCTGGGCTCCGGCCACTGGTGGGGCCCGGACCAGAAGAAGCCGCGCGGCCCGTCCGCCTTCCTGCACGCGCTGTACGAGCACTGCGCGGCCGGACACGGCGAGATCGAGGTGTGGGCGGACGAGCCCGCCGATGACGAGGAGAACCCGGCCCTGGCCGAAGCCGCCGCCGACCACGCCTGGCCGCTCCCGCTGGACGAGACCGCGCTGGCCCGCCGCCGGGCCGCCGCGGACACGGTGATGGCCCATCTGACGGCCCTGGCCGAGGCGGGGGAGGGGGCATCCGCGCCGGACGGGGTCGTTGCCGGCGGCCCGGCCTTCCCGGACGGGCCCGACGAGCTGTTCCCGGACGCAGGAGGTCTGCCGGACGAGGAGCCGTTCCCCGACGACGAGCTGTTCCCCGAGGACGACCCCTTCCTGGACGAGGAGCCGTTTCCCGACGACGGTGGGGTCCCGGGCGACGACAGGATCGCGGGCGGCGACAGCGTCCCCCCGGGCGACGGCGCCCCGCCCCCGGCCGCCCCGCAGGGCGACGCGCCCCGGGCCGCCGCCCCGCCGACCGTCCCGCACGTCCCGGCGGCCCGTGTCCCCGAGCGGGCGCCCTCCCGGCTCACCCCCGAGGAGGCTCGCACCCTCGCCTCCTGGGACCGCGACCTCGACGCCCTCGCCGGGGAGCTGCGCCGCGCCCGCGCCACCGTGCGCGACGTCCTCGTGCCCGCCTCGCTCTCCGCGACCCAGCTGCTGCGCCTCGCCGACGACCCCGACGGCTTCGCCCAGGAGCTGGCCCGGCCCATGCCCCGCCCCCCGCAGCCCGCCGCCCGCCGGGGCACCCGCTTCCACGCCTGGGTGGAGTCCCGCTTCGAGGAGCTGCCGCTGCCCATGCTCGGCCCCGACGAGCTGCCCGGCGGCGACGAGAGCGACGCCGACATCGCAGACGAGCGCGATCTCGCCGAGCTCAAGGAGGCCTTCGAGCGCACCCCGTACGCCCGCCGCACCCCGTACCGCGTCGAGACGCCCTTCCAGATCACACTGGCGGGCAGGGTCGTCCGGGGCCGGATCGACGCGGTGTACCGCACGGGCGACACGTACGAGATCGTCGACTGGAAGACCAGCCGCGCCAACACCGCCGACCCCCTCCAGCTCGCCGTCTACCGGCTGGCCTGGGCCGAACTGCACGGACTGCCGCTCACCGACGTCTCGGCCGCGTTCCTCTTCGTCCGCACCGGCGAGACCGTCCGCCCGGCCCGCCTCCCGGGCCGCCCGGAGCTGGAGCGCATCCTCCTGGACGAGCCACCTCCCACGGCCCGATAAGCTGAAGGTCATGAGCGACACCCCGGACAATGCCGTCCGTACGTACACCGAGCAGCACCGCACAGCCTTCCTCGACGACCTCGCCGAGTGGCTGCGCATCCCCTCCGTATCCGCTCAGCCGGAGCACGACGGGGACGTACGGCGCAGTGCCGAGTGGCTGGCCGCCAAGCTGAAGGAGACCGGCTTCCCGGTCACCGAGATCTGGGAGACGGACGGGGCACCCGCCGTCTTCGCCGAGTGGCCGTCCGACGAACCGGAGGCCCCCTCGGTCCTCGTGTACGGACACCACGACGTGCAGCCCGCCGCCCGCGAGGACGGCTGGGACACCGACCCGTTCGAGCCGGTGATCCGCGACGGCCGGATGTACGGACGCGGCGCGGCCGACGACAAGGGGCAGGTGTTCTTCCACACCCTCGGCGTCCGGGCCCACCTCGCCGCCACCGGCCGCACCGCCCCCGCCGTCCACCTCAAGCTGCTGGTCGAGGGCGAGGAGGAGTCCGGCTCCCCGCACTTCCGCGCCCTGGTCGAGCAGCACGCCGGCCGCCTCGCCGCCGACGCCGTGATCGTCTCCGACACCGGCATGTGGGACGAGTCGACCCCGACCGTCTGCACCGGGATGCGCGGCCTGGCCGAGTGCGAGATCGAACTGCGCGGACCGGAGCAGGACATCCACTCCGGCTCGTTCGGCGGGGCCGTGCCCAATCCGGCGACCGCCGTCGCCCGGCTCGTCGCGGCCCTCCACGACACGGACGGGCGGGTCGCGGTCCCCGGCTTCTACGACGGGGTGGCCGAACTCACCGACACCGAGCGCGCCCTCTTCGCCGAGCTGCCGTTCGACGAGGACACCTGGCTGCGCACCGCCAGGTCCCGGACCGCCTCCGGCGAGGCCGGCTACTCCACGCTGGAGCGGATCTGGGCCCGCCCCACCGCCGAGGTCAACGGCATCGGCGGCGGCTACCAGGGCGCCGGAAGCAAGACGATCATCCCGTCGTCCGCCCGCGTCAAGATCAGCTTCCGGCTGGTCGCGGGACAGGAGCCCGACCGCGTCCAGGACGCCGTGCGGGCCTGGGCCGAGGACCGGGTCCCGGACGGCCTCCGCCACCGCATCACCTTCCTGCCCGCCACCCGCCCCTGCCTCACGCCGCTGGACCACCCCGCCCTGCGGGCCGTGGCCGGCGCCATGGGCCGGGCCTTCGGCCAGAAGGTCCTCTTCACCCGCGAAGGAGGCTCCGGACCCGCCGCCGACCTCCAGGACGTGCTCGGCGCACCCGTCCTCTTCCTGGGCATCTCCGTACCGTCCGACGGCTGGCACGCCCCCAACGAGAAGGTCGAACTCGACCTGCTGCTCAAGGGTGTGGAGACCACGGCACATCTCTGGGGGGAACTGGCGGCGGCACTCCGCTGAATCCTCTGAACACCCGATCCATCCCGGGGGAGTAGGAAGCACCTGTGAGCACCTTCGACAACGCCATCACGGACCGTCCGATCGGTCTGACCGCGCCGAGCGGCATCGACCGCGCCGCGCACCACCGCCTCGACGAGGCATGGCTGTCCGCCGCGTGGAGCCACCCGTCGACGCGGGTCTTCGTCGTCTCCGGCGGCCAGGTGCTGATCGACGACACCGCCGACGGCACCGAACTCGTGATGACGCCGGCCTTCGAGGCACCCGTCACCGAGACCCACCGCTACTTCCTCGGCACGGACGAGGACGGCGTCAGCTACTTCGCCCTCCAGAAGGACACGCTGCCGGGCCGCATGGACCAGTCGGCGCGCCCCGCCGGCCTGCGCGAGGCGGGGCTGCTCCTCGGCCCCCGCGACGCCGGCCTGATGGTGCACGCGGTCGCGCTGGAGAACTGGCAGCG
The DNA here is from genome assembly GCF_031844705.1 of Streptomyces sp. ITFR-16. Lineage (NCBI taxonomy): Bacteria > Bacillati > Actinomycetota > Actinomycetes > Kitasatosporales > Streptomycetaceae > Streptomyces > Streptomyces sp. ITFR-16. The sequence goes on along the minus strand of NZ_CP134609.1, from coordinate 2,698,317 downwards.
GCTGCACCGCTTCTGCTCGCGCTGCGGCGAACGCACCGTCATCGCCGCCGCCGGCCACATCCGCCGCTGCCAGGCGTGCGGCGCCGAGCACTACCCGCGCACCGATCCGGCGGTCATCATGCTCGTCACCGACGACCAGGACCGCGCCCTGCTGGGCCGCCAGGTGCACTGGCCCGAGGGCCGTTTCTCCACCCTCGCCGGGTTCGTGGAGCCCGGCGAGTCGATCGAGCAGTCCGTGGCCCGCGAGGTGTTCGAGGAGGCGGGGATCACGGTCGGCGAGGTCGAGTACGTCGCCAGCCAGCCCTGGCCGTTCCCCTCCAGCCTGATGCTCGGCTTCATGGCCCGCGCCACGACCTTCGACATCAACGTGGACGGCGAGGAGATCGAGGAGGCCCGCTGGTTCTCCCGCGACGAGCTGACGGCCGCCTTCGAATCGGGTGAGATCCTGCCCCCGTTCGGCATCTCCATCGCGGCCCGCCTCATCGAGATCTGGTACGGCAAGCCGCTGCCGAAGCCGGTCCGGGCGGGCTGACCGGAGCCGTCTACAGTGGAGGCGGGCCGTGACTGGCGCTGAGGTGGAGCACCACCGGGGAGCGGCCGCCGCTGGACACCGGCAGCACCGACGCTGCCGAAGCCGTGCGCCTGGGCGATCGACCGCCGTTCCCGCGATGTGACGCGGCCCGAGGGGCCGCCGTGCTCGCCCGTACGCCCAGGAGTCCTGGATGAGCTCTGCCACCACCGCCCGGCTGATGGACGGAACCGCCCTCGCCCGCCGGATCGTCGACGAGAGCGCCGCCTCGGCCGCGGAGCTGCTGCGGCGCACCGGCACCGCGCCCTGTCTCGCCACCGTCCTGGTCGGCGAGGACCCGGCCTCGGTGACATACGTCAGGATGAAGCGCAACCGGTGCGCGCGGGCCGGCATCGAGTCCCGGCACGTCGCGCTGCCGGCCGACGCCACCACCGAGGACGTCGTCGCCGCCGTGACCGCCCTGTCGAACGACCCGGGGGTGCACGGCATCCTGCTCCAGCACCCCATGGGGCCGCACATCGACGAACGGGCCGCCTTCGAGGCCATCGCCCCGGAGAAGGACGTCGACGGCGTCACCATGCACGCCTTCGCGGCGATGGGTTTCGGCCTCCCCGGCTTCGTGTCCTGCACCCCCGGCGGCATCATGCGGCTGCTCGACGCGTACGAGGTGCCGCTGCCGGGGAAGCACGCGGTGGTCGTGGGCCGCAGCGCCATCCTGGGCAGGCCCGCGGGCATGCTGCTGCTCGGCCGGGACGCCACGGTGACCTACTGCCACTCCCGCACCACCGACCTCGCCTCCCTCGTGCGGCAGGCGGACGTCCTGGTGGCCGCGGTCGGCAAGCCGCGCTTCATCGGCGGCGCGGACATCAAGCCGGGCGCGGTGGTGATCGACGCGGGCTACAACGAGGGCAACGTCGGTGACGTCGACTTCGCTACGGCGGCCGAGCGCGCGAGCCTGATCACCCCGGTCCCGGGCGGTGTCGGCCCGATGACCATCGCGGTCCTTCTGGAGCAGACGGTGACGGCGGCGGCCCGGCAGCTCGGCCTGTCCTGACCCGGCGGGGCCGGGCGCACAGCAGCCCGCCGTCCCCGGTCCGTATCGGCCGGGGACGGCGGGCTGCTGTGCGTGGAGGGGGTACGGCGGTCAGGCGCCGACCTTCTGCTTCACCTGGGCCAGCGAAGGGTTCGTCAGCGTCGAACCGTCCGGGAAGAGCACGGTCGGGACCGTCTGGTTCCCGTCGTTCGCCTTCTCGACGAAGGCCGCCGACTCCGGGTCCTGCTCGATGTTGATCTCGGTGTACGCGATGCCCTCGCGGTCCATCTGGCCCTTGAGCCGACGGCAGTAGCCGCACCAGGTGGTGCTGTACATCGTCACAGTGCCCGGCATGTCTTGGCGCTCCTCTGTCTCTTCGGTCCCGGCCATCCGGCCCCGTCACGGTCTCGTCCGCCACAACGGTCTCGTCCGTCTCACGTATGAGACCGGGACGTGCGGTGCCGCACGGAAGGGGGAACGCGCGCAACCCGGCCGCCATTCCCGGCCGCCGTATCCGGCCGCCCCGGATCCGTACGACCGCCCCACGATTAGTACGACGGATACGGCACCCCTGTGGACAACCTCCGCACCCGCCCCTTTCGACCTGGCAGCATGGCGGGGTGACATCAGCAACGCACTCCACCCTCTTCCCACAGGTCCCCGACTCCGCCGACGCCGTCCTGGACGGGCTCGACCCCGAGCAGCGCGAGGTCGCCACGGCCCTGCAGGGCCCGGTGTGCGTGCTGGCAGGGGCAGGTACGGGCAAGACGCGGGCCCTCACGCACCGCATCGCCTACGGGGTGCGGGCGGGGATACTCCAGCCGACGAGTGTGCTTGCCGTCACGTTCACCAACCGGGCCGCGGGCGAGATGCGCGGGCGGCTGCGGCAGCTCGGAGCCGGCGGGGTGCAGGCGCGGACCTTCCACTCCGCGGCGCTGCGGCAGCTCCAGTACTTCTGGCCGAAAGCGGTCGGTGGCGATCTGCCCCGGCTGCTGGAGCGCAAGGTCCAGCTGGTGGCCGAGGCGGCGGCCCGCTGCGGCATCCGGCTCGACCGCAACGAACTGCGGGACGTCACGAGCGAGATCGAGTGGGCCAAGGTCACCCAGACCGTGCCCGCCGACTATCCGGCGGTGGTCGCCAAGTCCCAGCGCGACGCCCCCCGGGACGCGGCCGAGATCTCCCAGGTCTACGCGATGTACGAGCAGCTCAAGCGCGAGCGCACGGTGATCGACTTCGAGGACGTGCTGCTCCTGACCGTCGGCATCCTCCAGGACCGCCACGACATCGCCGACCACGTCCGCCGCCAGTACCAGCACTTCGTCGTCGACGAGTACCAGGACGTCAGCCCGCTCCAGCAGCGGCTCCTCGACCTCTGGCTCGGCGACCGGGACAACCTCTGCGTGGTCGGTGACGCCGGCCAGACGATCTACTCCTTCACCGGAGCCACCCCCGACCACCTGCTCAACTTCCGCACCCGCCACCCCCGGGCCACGGTGGTCAAGCTCGTCCGGGACTACCGCTCCACCCCCCAGGTCGTCCATCTGGCCAACGGACTGCTCGCCCAGGCCCGCGGCCGGGCCGCCGAGCACCGCCTCGAACTGGTCTCGCAGCGCGAGCGCGGCCCCGAGCCCTCCTACGTGGAGTACGCGGACGAGCCCGCCGAGGCGGAGGGCACCGCCCGCCGCATCCGCGACCTGATCGCCGCAGGTGTCCCCGCCGGTGAGATCGCCGTGCTCTACCGGGTGAACTCGCAGTCCGAGGTCTACGAACAGGCCCTGGCCGACGCGGGCGTGCCCTACCAGCTCAGGGGCGCGGAGCGGTTCTTCGAGCGCGCGGAGGTACGTGAGGCGGGCGTCGCCCTGCGCGGCGCGGCCCGCGCGGGGGGCAACGACTCCCTGCTGGACGACGCGGAGGGGCTGCCCGCCGAGGTCCGCGCGGTGCTCTCCACCAAGGGCTGGCGCAGCGAGCCGCCGGCCGGCTCCGGGGCGGTCCGCGACCGCTGGGAGTCCCTGGCCGCGCTCGTCCGCCTCGCCGAGGACTTCGAGCGGGCCAGGCCGGGCGCGACCCTCTCCGACCTGGTCGCCGAGCTGGACGAGCGGGCCGCAGCCCAGCACGCCCCCACGGTCCAGGGCGTCACCCTGGCCTCGCTGCACTCGGCGAAGGGCCTGGAGTGGGACGCCGTGTTCCTCGTCGGGCTGACCGAGGGCATGATGCCGATCACCTACGCCAAGACGGACGAGCAGATCGAGGAGGAGCGCCGGCTGCTGTACGTCGGCGTCACACGCGCCCGCTTCCACCTCGGACTGTCCTGGTCGATGGCCCGTTCGCCCGGCGGCCGGGCCGGGCGCCGGCCGAGCCGCTTCCTGAACGGGCTGCGCCCCGGCTCGGCGGCGCCGGGCGGGCGGAGCGCTGCGGGCGGCGGCGGGGGCATCGAGCGCCCGGCGGCGGTCCGGCGCAGGCACCGGGGGCCCGCGCTGTGCCGGGTCTGCGGCAAGGCGCTCACGGACGCCGGTGAGATGAAGCTGATGCGCTGCGACGACTGCCCGTCGGACATGGACGAGGCGCTGTACGAGCGGCTGCACCAGTGGCGGGCGGTCCGCGCGCGGGAAATCGGCCAGCCCGCCTACTGCGTGTTCACCGACAAGACGCTGATGGCCATCGCGGAAGCGGTGCCGGGCGACGAGGGCGAACTGGCCGGGATCTCAGGGGTCGGCGCGCGGAAGCTGGGCCGGTTCGGCGCCGCCGTCCTGGACATCTGCGCAGGTGGGGACGGGGTGGAGGGGCTCGCGGAGGCCGACGGGGAGATGTGAGAAAAACTCGTCGAAAAAATAGTTTGCGCCCGCAGCAGTCATCACCATAGGTTCTTAACCACGGGAACAGCGACTTCTCTGAAGCCCTGACCCTGTGCTGTACTTATCCGAATACGCAGGACCGGCCTGGCCGGTCCCCAGAGACGCCGAGAGGAGGCGATTGAAGTGATCAGCATCATCGAGACCAACAAAATGACCGATCTCTCGGTCGTCTCCGCCTGCTCGCTCGGCCTCTCCCTCTCTGCGAAGTCCTCGCTGCGTGCCACCGGTGTGTCCGGCATTTCTGCCGCCCGCCCGCTGTCCCCGGCAAGCCTTCCCGTGCGGGAGCGCAATGAGCGACCGACCCAGGCACCGGCAGCAGCAGTAGCGAAGGGACAGGCTCAGGCCTATGCCTTTGCGGCCGTCGGTGCGGGAGCGGAAGCCGGCGCCAAGAAGCAGCAGATGACGCACCACCACACGATGTGGGCCTTCCGTGGGCCTGAACCCTGGAGTGATCCAGCCTGATCGAGAATCAGGCCGGCGCCTTCAGGGCCGCGGAACCCCACTCGGGATCCGCGGCCCTTTTGTTTTGTCCGAACGGACGAGACAGCACGAAGGAGCCTCGGGAAAAGCAGGACCTGGTACCAGCCGCCCCCCGGCCAACAGGCCGGAAACGACCAGACGAGGACACCACCACCGTGCAACTCGAAGCGCACGCCCCGTCCGTACCGCCTTCCGAAACGATCCCCCCGCCCGGCCTCACGGAGGACTCCGCCTTGCAGCCCCTCACCGCGCTCACCGCGCTCGACGACGCCATCGAGAACCTCGGCGTGCCCGTTCCCTGCCGTGCCTACGACCCGGAGGTCTTCTTCGCGGAGTCGCCCGCCGACGTCGAGTACGCCAAGTCCCTCTGCCGCACCTGCCCGCTCGTCGAGGCCTGCCTCGCCGGCGCCAAGGAGCGCCGCGAGCCCTGGGGCGTCTGGGGTGGCGAGCTCTTCATCCAGGGCGTCGTCGTGGCCCGCAAGCGGCCGCGTGGCCGTCCGCGCAAGAACCCGGTCGCGGCGTGACCGCCGACCTGGGGGTCACGGCCCCCAAACCCATGAAGCGCATCGGAACCATCGACCGTCCCCTGACCCACGACCCCCGAAACCAGGCACCAATGACCATCCCCACGAGTGAGCCCGTCGGCTCCGCGACACCGGACGTCACCATCATCGGCGCGAACGACTCGCGTCAGAACAGGACCCGCGAAATGCAACTCATCCCAGAAGCCCTGGCTCGTGCGCATATGCACGACCGCCTGCGGGAAGCCGAAGCCGAGCGTCAGGCCGTGCGCCTGGTCGCCGCGCGGCGGATGCAGCGCCGGGCCGAGCGCGCCTCGATGCGCGCCCGCCGTGCGCTGGCCATGGCGGTCATGCACTGAACCGAGCAGGACCGAACACCAGCAGGACGAACACCAGCAGGACCCGCCGAGGGGCAGCCGCTCTCTGCGCCTCGGCGGGGCAACATCCCCAGCAGTACCCCTGCCGCGGGGCCGGTCCGGACGGACCGGCCCCGCGGTCGTGCGTCGTCATGCCGCATCGCACGGCCGGAGTTATCGTCACGAGGTGGACGAGGACAGGCACCGCCCCGAAACGCCGGGCCCCGACCGCGTCGTATGCGCCCTGTGCGGCACCGACGCGGGAAGCGACAGCGCACCGCCGACCTGGATCTGTTCCGTGGAGAACGGCAGTCGCCGCTACTTCTGCGACACCTGCGCGCGCACCCACATCAGGTCCATCGAGGGCCGCCTCGACTCCGCCTGGTGGTGACGGGCGGCCCCGCTACCTGACGTCCGCGGTCGCCGCCGCACCTTCCTCTTCGGCCTCTTCGGCGCCTTCGGTCTCATCGGCTTCCCCGGCTTCGACGGCTTCCTCGAAGCCCTCGTCCTCCTCCGCCGGCACGAACCCCGGGAGCCAGGACTCGAGTTCCTCGCGCAGCCGGACCGTGGCGCCGAGCTGGCACAGCACCCCGATCGTGCTCAGCGTCACCCGGTGTATCAGCAGATACGAGGGCGGCAGGTTGAGCTGCTTGCCCAGCTGATGGGCGGGGGACCGCGGATCCGCTATGCGGGCCGCCTGATTGCGCATCCAGCCCCTGCTGAACGTGAACTCCTCCACCTCCGCCGGTTCGATGATCGGCAGGAGGTAGTCGAGCACCGCGTCCGGATCGAGGTCGATCGAGTCCTTGACGAACCCCTCCTCGCGCAGCAGCTCGTACACCGCCTCCGCCTCGCCCAGCAGGGTCAGCCGCAGCGAGTCCCCGATGGTCTGCGGCAGCCCGCCCGGCAGCCGGTCCACCGTGCCGAAGTCCAGGACACCGAGCCGCCACCGCTCCACCCCGGCGTCCGCGTCACCATCCGCGTCACCGCCCTCGTCGCCGGCCGCGCTCTCGGCCGGGTCCGGGGGCAGCAGGCGGAAGTTGCCCGGGTGCGGGTCCGCGTGCAGCAGGCCCGTGCGGGCCGGGCCCGAGAAGAGGAACCGGGCCAGCAGCTGTCCGGCCCGGTCCCGCTGCGCGGGCGTCCCGTCGGCGATCACATCGGCCAGCGGCACCCCGTCGATCCACTCGGTGACCAGCACCTGGTCGGACTGGTGGACCACCCCGGGCACCACCACATCGGGATCGTCCGCGAACTCCTCGGCGTGCTCCCGCTGGGACCGCGCCTCCTGCTCGTAGTCCAGCTCCTCGGAGACCCGGTCGCGCAGCTCCGTGATGAGCGGCTTGATGTCCATGCCCGGGATCAGCGGGCCCAGCAGCCGGGCGAACCGGCTGAGCTGGGTCAGATCCGACAGCAGCGCCTCCCCGGCGCCCGGATACTGCACCTTCACCGCGACGTCCCGGCCGTCGTGCCACACCGCCCGGTGCACCTGCCCGATCGAGGCGGCGGCGGACGGCTTGTCCTCGAAGCTGAGGAAGAGGTCCCGCCAGTCCTCGCCGATCCGCTCCGCCAGCACCGCGTGCACGGTGCCGCTCGGCAGGGGAGGCGCGGCCTCCTGCAGTTTGGTGAGCGCCGCCCGGTAGGGACCCGCGACCTCCTCGGGCAGGGCGGACTCGAAGACGGAAAGGGCCTGCCCGAGCTTCATCGCCCCGCCCTTCAGCTCGCCCAGGACCTTGAAGAGCTGGTCGGCCGTGCGCTGCTGCACCTCGCGGGCGACCAGCTCCGCGGACTTCCCGCCGATGCGCTTGCCCAGGCCCCAGGTGGCCCGGCCCGCGAACCCCAAAGGCAGCGCGGCCAGCTTGGCGGTTCGGGTGACCGCCTTCCGGGGAAGATCAGACATAAGCCCCTCCAAATCCCAGACTGCCGCGCTGCGTGCGGCGGTTACCCGGCCATTGTGTCGTGCGCCGTTCCGGCGCCGGAGGTGCGCACCCCCTCAGTGTGCCCAGCCGCTCCACAGCGACAGTCGAGGTGGGCCCCGATCCGCTCCGACCGCCAGTCCAACAGCGGCAGCGCGGCCTCCCACCGGGTGCCCGTGCTCATGGGCAGTTCGCCGTCCAGGAAGGCCAGGGCGTGGGCCGCCGCGAGACCCGCCACCGCTGTCGCCAGCCCCAGGTCGCAGGCCTGGACGGCGCTGCGGCGGCCCGACTGCCACTGCGCGAGCATCCGCGGCCACTGCGGGTCCCGCTCGCGCCGGCGCAGATCCAGGCACCCCGCGCAGGCCGTGCCGCCCGGGAGCACCAGGGGCCCGACGAATCCCGTGGCCTCGATCACTCCGGCGTAGAGATGAGGGGTGCCCGAGGAGATCCAGGGCTCGGCCGTGCCCGGATCGGGGAGGTACGCGGACGGGCCGTCGCGCGGGGCCACCACGATCAGGGACAGCCCCGGCTCCCCGCCGCCCTGGCCGGCCGCCGCCGCGGTGGCCCGGGGCGCCGGACCCGGGGCCGAGCGGCGCACCAGCTGGCGGGCCGCCATGTCCCTGCGCTCCCCGACGGCCGAGGCGGGCAGCCCGCCGGGCGCCACGTCACCCGGCTCGGCGCAGCCACCGTCCAGGACCTCGACCCGGCCCACCCCGGACCCGGAGAGCACCGCCGCGACGGCCGCGCCGACCCGCCCGGCTCCCCTCACCTGGACGCGCATCGAGCGACGGGCCGCCAGCCGTCCCATGCCTCCGCCGGGCTCCGGATGGACCACGGAGAGTGACGCCAGGTCGGGCCGGTGGCGCTCCAGGACATCCGCCCGCTTCCGTAACGCGTCGGCCGGGGCGCCGCCCGCGCGGACGTCGTCGATCAGTCCGGCGTCCACCAACCGCATCACGAGCGTGTCGACCTGACGTGCGTTCAGGTCGAGGGTGCGGGCCTCCTCGTACAGCAGCGGCATACCCCGCGTTCCGTCGAGAAGTTCCAGAAAACAGCCCGTCGCGATATCCATCGGGCCGACCTTCACCGCATGTGCGGGCGTCACTCCGAATTGCACGGTGCCGCGGCCGCGCCATGCGCGGCGGAGTGCGGGCTTCAACATCGGATGCACGGCTTCCCCCGGTCTGTGTGGCTGTGCGAGATCCATTGCCAGAATGCAGGGGACGGCCCGGGCGTGCGAAAAGTTATCCACAGGCGTGGGTATTAGTCGTTCAAATGGTGCAAGCCGTGGGGTGGATCATGTCTGAACCGTCCCGGAGGCGGGACTTCCCCCACTGACAGCGGGTAACGTCGTGCCGTGCCCGCCGACCCGTCACCCGGCCTCGCCGGGGAGACTTCCGCGCGCGGTGCCGGAACCCGCCGGCGCAGCGCCGAAGACCACCCGCCCCGCGCCTCGGCGACGAGCGCGGTCGAGGTCCGCAGGAGCACCCGGCGCAGCCGAACGGTCTCCGCGTACCGGGAGGGCGACCGCACGATCGTGCTGATCCCCGCCCGGATGTCCGAGGCCGAGGAGCAGCGCTGGGTGAGCGTGATGCTCGACAAGCTCGCCGCCCAGGAGAACAAGCGCATCCTCGGCGACACCGAGCTCGCCGAACGCGCGGAGCGCCTGTCCGCCCAGTATTTCCAGGGCCGGGCCCGGCCCGTCTCGGTGCGGTGGGTGACCAACCAGAACACCCGCTGGGGCTCCTGCACCCCCGCCGAGGGCAGCATCCGCCTGTCGCACCGGCTGCAGGGCATGCCGGAGTACGTCGTCGACTACGTGCTCGTCCATGAGCTGGCGCATCTCCTGGTCCCCGGGCACGGGCCGAGGTTCTGGCGGCTCCTCGACGCCTACCCCCGCACGGAGCGGGCCCGGGGCTATCTCGAAGGGGTGGTGGCGGCCGACCGGCTGCCGCATCTGCCCGCCGCGCGCGGCGAGTGACCTCCGCGGTTGTGTACCGGGTCTGTACCGGCTTGGTCCGATGCGGGACTTTGCGGTTAGCCTGACCCGACGCATTCACCTTCCGGATGGGGGACGGTCGTTACGCATGGCCAGGGAATTCCAACGCGGCCACAAGGCCAAGATCAGCGATCTCACGCCGGGGACGGACCTGTACGTAGGTGTGCAGATCGCCGGCCCGGGACTGACCTTTGACATCAGCTGCTTCGGCCTCGATGCCAATGAGCAGCTCTCCGACGACCGGTATTTCGTCTTCTTCAATCAGCCGAAATCTCCCGAGGAGTCCATTCAGCTCCTCGGCGCCCAGGCAGGTGACACCGAGTCGTTCCGCGTCACCCTGGACCGAATTCCGGCGAACATCCACAAGCTGTCCTTCACCGCGACGGTGGACGGCGCCGGGCAGATGTCACAGGTGGGGCCCGGGTACATCCGGATCGTGGCGGGCGGCGAGGAAGTCGTCAGGTACGCCTTCACCGGCTCGGAGTTCACCACCGAGCGTGCCGTCATGCTGGGTGACTTCTATCTGAAGGACGTCTGGCGGTTCGCCGCCGTGGGACAGGGCTTCGACGGCGGACTCGACGCGCTGCTGAAGAACTTCGGCGGCGAGGTCGCCGAGGAGGCCCCGGCCGCCCCGCAGCCGCAGGCTGGGGCCCCGTCCTTCGCCCCGCCCGCGCAGGCGGCGCCGGCTCCCCCGTTCGGAGCCCCGGCCGCACCGCAGGCGCCTCAGGCCCCGCAGCCCGCACCGTCCTTCGGTGCCCCGGCCGCCCCCGCCCCGCAGCAGCAGATGCACGCCGCGCCGACGATCGCGGCACCGCTGGCCCCGCCGGGCGGCACCGTACCGCCGCCGCCCGCGCCCGCTCCGTACGGACAGCCGGGACAGCAGCCCCAGCAGCCGCAGTTCGGGCAGGTCCCGGGACAGGCGCCCGCGCCCTACGGACAGCCGGCCCCCAACCCGTTCGGACAGCCGCCGCAGGCTCCGTTCGGGCAGCAGCCTCCCGGTATGCCGCCGGGCGGTGCGCCCCAGGGCGTGCCGCAAGGGGTGCCGCAGGCCGGCGCCGGGCTCCAGGCCGCGCTGCAGGCGTACAAGGAGACCGCCACCGGCCAGCGCTGGACCCCGCAGAACCAGCAGCTCATGCGCGTGGACCTCACCATGGGCGGCACGGGCGTGCTGGCCCGCCAGGGCAGCATGGTGATGTACCAGGGCAAGGTGGACTTCGGCTACAAGGGTGCCGGTTTCGCGGGCCGGATGGTCGGCAACGCCACCGGCCAGGAAATGCAGCTGATGCGCTGTACCGGCCGCGGACAGGTCTTCCTCGCCGAGGACGGCTCCCATCTGCACGCCATCGAACTCCAGGGCGACGGCATCTGCGTCTCGGCCGAGAGCGTCCTCGCCTTCGACGAGTCGCTCCAGTACGAGGTCCGCAGGATCGAGGGCCACGGCATCCCCGGCGGCGCCCTGTTCACCATGCAGTTCCAGGGCACCGGCACCATCGTCGTCAAGACCCACGGTGTCCCCGTCGTCCTGCCGGTCACCCCGACCACCTTCGCCGACTGCAACGCCGTCGTGGCGTGGTCGGCAGCGTCCCAGGTGATCATCTCCAGCCAGGTCCGGCTGCGCCGCAACGCCTACCCCGGACACAGCGGAGAGACCGTGAACCTCCAGTTCCGGGGCGCACCCGGCAACTTCATCGTCGTCCAGCCCTACGAGGTCTGAGGGAGCCCGTCATGAACCAGCAACTCGCGGGCTACGCCCCGACCCCCGTCACGGCCCGGATGGAGAACCACGGCCATTCGATGCTGAAGGTGGCCATGGCCACCGGCCAGGACCTCTTCGCGCGCACCGGCTCGATGGTGGCGTACGAGGGCTTCATCCAGTACGAGCCCAACCCGCCCGCCGTCCGCCAGATCGCCTCGCAGTGGATCACCGGCGAGGGCGCGCCCCTGATGAAGTGCGCCGGTGACGGGCTGCTCTACCTCGCCGACTACGGCGCCGACGTGGTCGTCATCAATCTCAACAACGACTCCCTCTCGGTCAACGGCACCAATGTCCTCGCCTTCGACGGCCACCTCACCTGGGGCGTCGAAAGGGTCAAGGGGCTGGCCAAGTTCGCCGGCCAGGGCCTGTGGAACGTCTGCATCTCCGGCACCGGCTGGGTCGCGATCACCTCGCGCGGCACGCCGATCGTCGTCGACTGCGGACGCGGCGAGGACGAGACGTACGTCGACCCGGACGCCCTGGTCGCGTGGTCCCCGAACCTCAAGGTGAAGGGCAAGCGCAGCTTCAAGGCATCCTCGCTGATCGGGCGGGGCAGCGGCGAGGCGTTCCAGATGGCCTTCTCCGGCCAGGGGATCGTCGTCGTCCAGCCGAGCGAGGACAGTACCGACCGGCTGCGCGTCCGGAACTGACGGGGAGGGAGAACACACCATGCAGAGTTCGCTTTTCAGCTACACGGAACAGCAGTCGCAGGAGCGCTACACGGTCCAGAACCCGCAGCTCCTGAGGGTCTCGCTGACCGGCCACGACGACGTCCTGGCCCGCAAGGGGGCCATGGTCGCCTACCAGGGCCTGATGGAGTTCGACGGCGAGTACCAGTCGCACGGACAGCGCCGCGCCCGCGCGCACACCGGTGAGGGCCTCGACCTCATGCGCTGCTCCGGGCAGGGCACCGTCTATCTCGCCAACCTCGCGCAGTACGTCCACATCGTGGATGTCGACCGCGACGGGCTGACGGTCGACAGCGCCTATGTGCTGGCGCTCGACTCCTCGCTGCACAGCGAGGTCATCGCCGTGGACAGCCAGTACGGCATCTCGGGCACCGGCAAGTACCAGCTCAACATCTCCGGCACCGGCAAGGTCGCCCTGATGACCTCCGGCCAGCCGCTGATGATGCAGGTCACGCCCGACAAGTACGTCAACGCCGACGCCGACGCGATCGTCGCCTGGTCCAGCTCCCTGCGGGTGCAGATGCAGGCCCAGACGCACTCCTCGGGTGTCTTCCGCCGGCGCGGCAACACCGGCGAGGGCTGGGAGCTCAGCTTCCTCGGACAGGGCTTCGCCCTGGTGCAGCCGAGCGAGGTCCTGCCCCCGCAGAGCGCCCAGATCGGCCAGGGCCTGCGCGCCCAGTACGGCATGGGCCAGCAGGGCTCCCACGCGCAGAACCAGAACAACGCCTGGAACTGAGCGGCGCGCACAGCGAAACGGTAAGGGGCGGCCTCTCGGGAGGCCGCCCCTTACCCGCGCCCGGAACTCCCTACCGGCCCTCGCCCAGCGCCGCGCGGGTGCGCTCCAGCAGACGGACCACCGAGGAGTCGGCGACCCCGGCGACCTCGTCGTACGCGAACCAGCGCAGGTCGAGCGACTCGTCACTGATCCGCTCCGCCGCGCCCGACGGCGCGAGCGCCACGTACTGCACATCCAGATGCCAGTGGCACGGGGCCGGGATCGGATGACGGTCCAGGGCCACCGGACCGCCCGCCGGCAGTGTCAGTCCGGTGATCCCGGACTCCTCTGTCGCCTCGCGCAGCGCCGCGGCGGCCAGGGTGCCGTCACCGGGCTCGCAGTGGCCGCCCATCTGCAGCCACATCCGCAGCTTGCGGTGCAGCGTGAGCAGCACCCGGCCGCGCTCCGGGTCGACGACCAGGGCGCTGGCCGTCAGATGCCCGGCCTCGCAGGCCTTCCACATGCCGTCGGGATGCCGCGCCAGATGGTCCAGATAGTCCTGCCGCAGCTCCGTCTGGGCGGCATCCAGCCCGTCCTCGCCGCTCCCGTAGCCCTTCAGTACGAGAACGGCGTCGTCGTGCAGGCTCACTTGTCCGTGTCGTCCTTGCCGTCGTCGTCCTCGGCCGCCGGGCCGTCGGAGCCGGCCGGGGGCTTCTGCGGGCCGTTCGCCGCCTCGCCGAGCATCTTGTCCAGCTCGGAGAAGTCCGGCTGCTCGTGGTGGACGAAACCGTCCGGGTCGTCCAGGTCGTGAGCGGTCGGCAGCATGTCCGGGTGCTCCCAGAGCGCGTCGCGTCCGTCGAGCCCGCGCGCGTCCGTGAGCGAGGCCCACAGGCGCGAGGCGTCCCGCAGCCGCCGGGGACGCAGCTGGAGGCCGATGAGCGTGGCGAACGTCTGCTCGGCGGGCCCGCCCGACGCGCGGCGCCGGCGCATCGTCTCGCGCAGCGCGTCAGAGGAGGTCAGCCGGGACTTCGCGGCCTCGTGGACCACGGCGTCCACCCAGCCCTCGACCAGCGCGAGGGCCGTCTCCAGACGGGCCAGGGCGGCCTTCTGCTCCGGGGTGTCCTCCGGCTGGAACATGCCCTGCTGGAGCGCGTCCTGCAACTGCTCCGGCTGCGAGGGGTCGAACTGGCCGACCACGTCCTCCAGCTTGCTGGTGTCCACCTTGATGCCGCGCGCATAGCCCTCGACCGCACCGAACAGATGCGAGCGCAGCCACGGCACATGGGCGAAGAGCCGCTGGTGGGCGGCCTCGCGCAGGGCCAGATACAGCCGCACCTCGTCCTGCGGGACGCTCAGGTCCTTGCCGAACCGCTCCACGTTCAGCGGAAGCAGCGCGGCCTTGCCGGCCGGGCCCAGCGGCAGTCCGATGTCGGTCGAGCCGACCACCTCGCCCGCCAGCACGCCGACGGCCTGCCCGATCTGCTGGCCGAACATCGCACCGCCCATCGACCGCATCATGCCGATCAGCGGGCCCGCCATGGCCTGCATCTCCTCGGGCAGCACATCGCCCATGGCCAGCCCGACACGCTCGGCCACCGGGTCGACCAGCTTCTGCCAGGCCGGCAGGGAGGCCTCCACCCACTCCGCACGGCTCCACGCCACGGTGGAGACCGAACCGGAGGGCAGCGACGTCACGCCGTCCAGCCAGAGGTCGGCCAGGCGCAGCGCCTCGTCGACCGCGGCACGCTCGGAGGGGCCGACGCTGGCGTCCTTGGTGCCGTCCGGCGTGCCCTGCGAGACCGTCTGGCGGGCGATCTGCTTCGCCATGTCCCAGTTCACGGGACCGCCCTCGTAGCTCAGCATCTGGCCGAGCTGCTGGAAAGCGGCGCCCAGATCGTTGGGGTTCATCGAGCCGAACATGGCGGCGAAGGGGTTGTCACCGCCCGCGCCGGGGCCGAAGCCGAACGGGTTCGCCGGACCGCCCGAACCCTGCCCACCTCCGGTGGGGTCGTTCTTCTTGCCCTTGTCGCCGTCGTCCGGCTCCTCCGGCGGAAGGCCGAATCCGAATGGGGTGTCACTCACGGGTTTCCTCGGCTCGTAGGGCCGCCGGCTCGAACCGACGGCGACTGCCCGACATCACCATCCAGCGTAGACACCAAGTCCGCTCAGGGCCTCAGTGCTCCGCCTGCTCCCGGCCTGCGGCAGGATGGACGCCACCTGGTACGTACGCGTCATGCGGGTACGTACTGAAGACAACCGCTGGAGACGCCCGGTGAGTTCCCCAGATCCTCAGGTTCGCGCAGCGCGAAACCTGGCCGACCCTTCGCCCGCGAACACGCCCGAGAACACGTCCGGGGCCGAGCCCGAGAGCCGGCCCGTCCGCAGCCGCTCCAGAAGCCGCGGCCCCGTCGTGGCCGTCACCGGCGCCGCGACGGGTGTCGGCGAGCTGCTCACCGCACGCCTCGCGGCCTCCGAGGAGATCAAGCAGGTCATCGCCGTCGACGAACGCCGGGGCGAGGTCTCCGACGCGACCTGGCACATCCTCGACGTCCGCGACCCCGCCATCGCGGAGAAGCTGCGCGGCGCCGATGTCGTCGTGCACCTGGCTCTCGATCTCGACCTGGAGACCGATCCCGCTGCCCGCACCGCCTACAACGTGCGCGGCACCCAGACCGTGCTGACCGCCGCCGCGGCCGTCGGCGTCCACCGGGTCGTGCTGTGCACCTCCGCGATGGTCTACGGGGCCCTGCCCGACAACGACATCCCGCTCGCCGAGGACGCCGAGCTGCGGGCCACCGCCGAGGCCACCGGCGTCGGCGACCTGCTGGAGATCGAACGGCTCGGCCGCCGCGCCCCGCGCGCCCACCCCGGTCTCCAGGTCACCGTCGTCCGCCCCACCGTCCTCGTCGGCGGCACGGACACCGCGCTGACCCGGTACTTCGAGTCGCCCCGGCTCCTCGTGGTGGCCGGATCCCGCCCCACCTGGCAGTTCTGCCACGTGGACGACCTGGTCACAGCGCTGGAGTACGCCGCCCTGGAGAAGATCGACGGGGAGTTCGCGGTCGGCTGCGACGGCTGGCTCGAACAGGAGGAGGTCGAGGAGCTCAGCGGTGTCCGCCGGATGGAGCTGCCCTCCGCCGTCGCCCTGGGCGCCGCCGCCCGGCTGCACCGGATCGGCCTGACCCCCTCCCCGGCGGGCGACCTCGCGTACACGATGCACCCCTGGGTGGTCAGCGTCAGCCGGCTGCACGACGTGGGGTGGCGGCCGAGCTGGACCAACGAGGAGGTGCTCGCCGCGCTCCTGGAGGAGGTCGAGGGACGCCACACCGTCGCCGGCCGCCGGCTCGGCCGCAAGGACGCCACCGCCGCGGGAGCCGCCGGTGCGACCGTGGCCCTGCTCGGCACCGCCGCCCTGGTGCGCCGCGCCCGCAAGGCCCGCCGCCGCATCTAGGGGCTGTAGAAGACTCCAACGCCCAGGGCGGCCCGCCGGGTGAATCGGCAATTCCGGGATGCCGGGGCGTTACGGCACGATGGAGGGCATGGCACCCACGTACGACCACCCCGGCGAGCAGGCGGCACAGGACCCGATCCGGCTGCTGGAGATCCGTGACACCCCCCTGTCGGTGGACGAGGTCTTCCGCGCGGTCGGCGACGACGCGGCGGGCGGCATCGCGCTCTTCGTCGGCACCGTGCGCAACCACGACGGCGGCCAGGACGTCGGGGCGCTCGGCTATTCGTGCCACCCCTCGGCCCAGGACGAGATGCGCCGGGTGGCCGAGAAGGTCGTCGCCGATTTCCCGGTCCGGGCGCTGGCCGCGGTCCACCGGGTGGGTGAACTGGAGGTGGGCGATCTCGCCGTGGTCGTGGCGGTCTCCTGCCCGCACCGGGCCGAGGCCTTCGAGGCCTGCCGCAAGCTCATCGACGACCTCAAGCACGAGGTCCCGATCTGGAAGCACCAGCGCTTCTCGGACGGTACGGAGGAGTGGGTCGGGGCCTGCTGAGGGCAAACCCGATCGGCGGCCATCCGCCCCGATTTGCGTAACCGCCCCCCTGCCATGAGCGTTGGTTCTCCAGATGGTTAATCTGCTGATCGGTCAGTTGCGACCGCTCATGGGGTAGGGAGGTCGGCATGGCAGCACTCGCCTGGTTGTTGATTCCGCTTATTGCTGCGTTCGGCGCGGCGATATGGGGAAGCTGGGCCGCACGCAACCGCACGACCGGTGACGTCACCGAGCTCGCCGGTTACGCCCGGTTCCGCGAAGCGATGGAGAGGTCGCACTCCGCTTCGGAACCGGTCGAGCAGATATCGAACGTCTGACGCCACGCCGTTCGTACGCGATCGCCAATCCGCGCCGTGACCCCGCAGCAGCGGACGCTCCGGCGCCCATGCCGCCCCCGGCCGGGGCCCCCGTACGGACCGGCCCCGGCGGTGCACTGACAGACCCTTCCCGTACTGTCGTTCCATGCCACGCCGCACCGCGACGATGCTCGCCTCCACCCTGATCCTGATCGCGCTGCTCTGCGCAGGCGTGCTGATCAACGTGCCGTACTCGGAGATGTCCCCGGGGCCGACGGTGAACACCCTCGGCAAGGTCGACGGCGAGCCCGTCCTGCAGATCACCGGGCACAAGACGTACAAGACGTCCGGCAACCTCAACATGACGACGGTCAGGGTCACCGGCGCCGACTACAAGATGAACCTCGTCGAAGCCGTCTACGGATGGCTGGGTCACGACGCCGTGGTCGTTCCGCACGACACGCTCTACCCGAACGGCAAGACCGAGGAACAGTCGACGCAGGAGAACGCCGAGGAGTTCAGCCAGTCCCAGGAGAGCGCCAAGGTCGCGGCCCTCACCGAGCTGGGCATCGCCGTGCCGTCCCGGGTCGTCGTCTCCACGGTGCTCAAGGACAGCCCCTCGCAGGGCAAGCTGCACGCGGGCGACGTCATCAAGGCGGTCGACGGCACCGCGGTCAAGCAGCCCGAGGACGTCTCGAAGCTGGTCACGCGGCACAAGCCCGGCCAGGACGTCACCTTCACCGTCATCCCGGCCAAGACCGCGGCGGCGGCCGAGAAGGCCCACAAGGAGCCCCAGGGCAACGAGAAGGTCACCGTCACGACCAAGAAGGCCGCCAAGGAGAACCGCGCGATCGTCGGGATCCAGGCCGGGACGGACCACACCTTCCCGTTCGACATCGAAATCAAGCTCGCCGACGTGGGCGGCCCGAGCGCCGGGCTGATGTTCTCCCTCGGCATCATCGACAAGCTGACGCCGGACAAGCTGACGGGCGGCAAGTTCATCGCCGGCACCGGCACGATCGACGACAAGGGCAAGGTCGGCCCGATCGGCGGCATCAACATGAAGCTGGTCGGCGCACGCAACGCGGGCGCGCGCTACTTCCTGACCCCCGACGAGAACTGCAAGGCGGCCGCATCCGACACCCCCGACGGGCTCACCCTGGTCCGGGTCAAGGGCATCGGGGACGCCAAGAAGTCGCTGGAGAAGATCCGCGCGGGGGACACGGCCGGCCTGCCGAGCTGCTCGGCAGGCTGACCGCACCCCCGGCGGAGCGGGCGGGTCAGGACTCGAAGGTCGCGGCCAGGGCCTCGGCCAGGCCGGGCACCAGCCCCGCACCCGTCAGCACCTCGTTCGGCGAGTCCTTCTCGCGCAGCCGTACGGCCGACTCGCGCGCCCCGTCCCGCAGGACGGCCACGGTCATCCGCACCTCCTGCCGGTCGGGGTGCCCGGCGACCCACTTGGTCAGCTGGGCGTCGTCGAGACCCTCCGGGACGGAGGCCTCGGCGGACGGCGGCAGCATCAGCCGCTCCACCGTCATCGCGCACCCGACGACGGCGTCGGGCCAGGCGATCGTGGCGAGGAACTCGTCCAGTGCGGTACCTGCGGGAAGCTCCTCCTGCTCGATGGGGGTGAGTGCGGCGGCCGAGCCGTCGCCGTCGAGGCCGAGCTGGGAGGCCAGGCCCGGCTCCTGGACCCGCAGGCGTGCGGTGTCGACCAGAGCGAAGAGGCGGGCGGGCTGGTCCCAGCCGAGGCCGGAGATGTACTCGTCGATCTCGAGCACGGCGACGGTGAGGGGACTGGCGGCCATCGGGGGGCCTGAGGGGGAAACGTTGGGCATGGACAACATCCTGCCTCCTTCCGCCCCGGGAACGGGAACTAGGTAAAGCCTCAGTAAGTTGCATAGATGGGCTCTACGATCGCTGGGCCCGCTCCACACGACCGCGAACTTCGAGGTGCGCACGTTGGCTTTCCAGATGCCGGACCGCGGCGGAGGCCCGACCGGGCCACGGATCAGAGTCGGCCGCCCGTCCCGGCGCGCCCGAACCCTGCTCATGACACTCGGCGTCCTGGCGATTCTCGCCATGGCGTTCGTCATGTTCGCCGGGTTCTGGACCGACTGGCTCTGGTACAGGTCCGTCGCGTATTCATCCGTCTTCACCACCACCCTGTGGACCAAGATCGGACTGTTCCTCGTCTTCGGACTGCTGATGGCGCTCGCCATCGGTGTGAACATCTGGCTCGCGCACCGGCTCCGGCCGCCGCTGAGCGCGATGTCGCTGGAGCAGCAGAGCCTGGACCGCTACCGGATGAGCCTCGCCCCGTACAAGAAGTGGGTGCTGCTCGCGATCACCGCGCTCGTCGGTCTGATCGCCGGAGCGTCTGCCTCCGGCCAGTGGCGTACCTGGCTCATGTACGTGAACGGCGTCTCGTTCGGGCAGAAGGACCCCCAGTTCCATCTGGACGTCTCCTTCTACGCGTTCGACCTGCCCTGGTACCGCTTCCTGCTGGGCTTCGGCTTCGCGGCCACGGTGCTCTCGCTGATCGCCGCGGCGCTGACCCACTACCTGTACGGCGGGCTGCGCATCACCAGCCCCGGCGCGCGGGCCACGGGGGCGGCCACCGGCCATCTCTCGGTGCTGCTCGGGATCTTCGTCGCGCTCAAGGCCGTGGCGTACTGGCTCGACCGCTACGGGCTCGCGGTGAAGTCGAGTGACTTCAAGGCCACGGACAACTGGACGGGCCTGCGGTACGTCGACGCCAACGCCTACCTCCCGGCGAAGACCATCCTGTTCTGCATCGCCGCGATCTGTGCCGTGCTGTTCTTCGCGACGCTCTGGCGCCGCACCTGGCAGCTGCCCGTGATCGGTTTCGGGCTGATGGTGCTCTCGGCGATCCTGATCGGCGGGCTCTACCCGGCGATCGTGCAGAAGTTCCAGGTCCAGCCGAACGAGCAGGCCAAGGAAGCGCCGTTCATCCGGAAGAACATCCAGGCCACGCGCGACGCCTACGACATCGACGACGCGAAGGTCACCGACTACGCCGGCAAGTCCACCACGGACGACGACGCGAAGCTCCGCGCCAGCGCGGACACCGCGGCCAGCTACCGGGTGATGGACCCCAACGTCGTCTCGCCGGCGTTCCAGCAGCTCCAGCAGAAGAGGAACTACTACCAGTTCCCCAAGACGCTGGACGTGGACCGCTACAAGGACCCGTCGGGCAAGGAGCAGGACACGGTCATCGGTCTGCGCGAGCTCAACCTCCAGGGCATCCCCAAGCGCAACTGGATCAACGACCACTTCACCTACACCCACGGCTACGGTGCGATCGCCGCCCGGGGCACCACGACCGGCAAGAACCCGAAGGGATCTCCCGACTTCACCGAGTCCGGACTGCCGACCACCGGCGATCTGGGGTCGTACCAGCAGGAGGTCTACTACGGCGAGAAGACCGAGCAGTACTCCATCGTCGGCGGGCCCCAGAAGGAGCTCGACTACGAGGAGGACGGCGAGAAGACCACCAGCTACAAGGGCAAGAGCGGCGTCAGCCTCTCCAGCGCGTTCAACCGCGCCGCGTACGCGGTGGCCTTCAGCGAGCCGCAGATCCTGTACTCGGGAGCCATCGGCGACGGTTCGCGGATTCTGTACAACCGCACCCCCAAGGAGCGCGTCGAAGCCGTCGCGCCCTGGCTGACGATCGACGGCGACGCCTATCCGGCCGTGGTCGACAAGCGCATCCAGTGGGTCGTGGACGCGTACACCACGACCAACGGCTATCCGTACGCCTCGCGTACGACGCTCGGTGACACCACGGCCGACTCGCTGACCACCAACCAGCGCGCGGTCGTCGCCCAGCAGAACCAGGTCAACTACATCCGCAACTCGGTGAAGGCCACCGTCGACGCCTACGACGGCACGGTCAAGCTGTACGAGTGGGACACCGAGGACCCGGTCCTCAAGACCTGGCGCAAGGCGTTCCCGGGGACCGTGAAGCCCAAGGCGGACATCCCGCAGGACCTCATGGACCACCTGCGCTACCCGCAGGACCTGTTCAAGGTGCAGCGCGAACTGCTCACCCGCTACCACGTCACCAGCCCCGCGCAGTTCTACAGCGGCAGTGACGCGTGGCAGGTCCCGGACGACCCGACCAACAAGGAGTCCGGTTCCGTACCGCCGTACTACCTGAGCATAAAGATGCCGGACCAGACGGCTCAGAAGTTCTCGCTGACCACGACGTTCACCCCCAAGGGGCGGCCCGACCTCGGGGCGTTCATGGCGGTCGACGCCGACGCGGCCAGCAAGGACTACGGGACGATAAGACTCCTGAGAGTCACCACCACGGTGAAGGGGCCGGGCCAGGTACAGAGTGAGCTCAACGGCAACGACGACGTCGCCGAGTTCGTGAGAAACCTCAAGGGCACCGACTCCGACATCGAGTACGGCAATCTGCTGACGGTGCCGCTCGAAGGGGGCTTCCTCTACATCGAGCCGGTCTACACGCGCGGTGGCACCCAGAACTACCCGCTGCTGCGCAAGGTGGCCGCCTCGTACGGCTCGAAGATCGTCTTCGAGAACAGCCTCGGTGAGGCGCTCAACGCCGTCTTCGGCGCCGAGGGCTCCGATACGGGCGAGCCGCCGGCCGACACCACCCGGCCACCCGGGGACACCACGCCGCCGCCGGCCACCGGTGACGACGCCCTCAAGAAGGCCATCGCCGACGCGCAGAAGGCCTACACGGAGGGCGAGGCGGCCCTGAAGAAGCAGGACTGGGCCGCGTACGGCAAGGCGCAGACGGATCTGCAGGACGCGCTCGAGCGGGCGGCCGCCGCCCAGCCCAAGTCGGGCAGCACGAGCAAGACCGACAAACCGAACAAGCCGGCCAGTTCGGCGAGTGCCGACAGTGGCGGCTGAGTAACCCGGTAAAGCTTCACCTTCGCGTCGTGGTACGGTTTGAACACAACGACGCGGGGTGGAGCAGCTCGGTAGCTCGCTGGGCTCATAACCCAGAGGTCGCAGGTTCAAATCCTGTCCCCGCTACTGAAAGACGAAGGCCCGGATCCTCCAGAGGATCCGGGCCTTCGTTGCGTCGTGGTGACTTTTCTGTGCAGTGGGCGTGAAGTGCGGTTCGCGGGGCACGAGTTGGGCTCAGGCGTGTTTGACTTGTCTCTCTGTGGGCATGTCGACAAAACGCTGAAGTGACCTCACTGACCGCGCTATACCAGGTGTACGCGGGTTGCGGGTGGTGCGACGATGGTATTTATGGGGGACAGGGCAACTCTGTTGGAGACAGGGCGGTTTGTACGGGGTCACGTCCATCCGGCGGAAAAGATGGCGGATGTGTCGTTTGCCGACGCCGCCGCGCAGTACAAAGACAGCGAAGACAGCAGCGAAGACACCGAAGACAACATTGGGACCGCCGAGACTGCGGAGTGTGCCGCGACCGTAGAGAGTGCAGAGACGGCAGAGACCGCCGACGGTGTGGAGAACACCGAGGGTGCGGAGACTGCGGCGAGCGCGGACAACGCCGAGAGCGAGGCGCGCCACCGCCGCGCCGCCGACGCCGGTGACACCGAGTCGATGAGCGTCCTCGGCGCGCTGCTGCTGCGCCGCGGCGACCTGGCCGGCGCCGAGCCCTACCTCCGCGCCGCCACCGCCGACGGCGACCGCGCCGCGGCCAACAACCTGGGCGTCCTCCTGCACCAGCGCGGCTACCCCGACGAGGCGGCCGACTGGTGGCGGACCGCCGCCGTCGCGGGCTCCGCCGCGGCCGCGCACGCCCTGGGACGCCACTACCGCGAGCGCGGCGACGAGCCCGGCGCCGAGTACTGGCTGCGCCAGTCCGCCGAGCAGGGCCACGCGCTGGGGGCGTACGCCCTCGCCGACCTGCTGGAACACCGCAGCGACGTCGGCGCCGAGCGCTGGCTGCGCGCCGCGGCCGAGCAGGGCCACCGCGAAGCGGCGTACCGCCTGGCACGCATGCTGGAGCGCAAGGCCGCCGACGACGCGCACGACGCCTTCGGCGGGCCCGGCCCCGGCCCGAGGACCGGCACCGGACACGTCACGCAGACCGGCTCCCACCGCACCGGCGCCCGCAAGGGCGACAGCCCCGTCGCGGGCCCCGAGGCGGGCCGCGTCGGCGAGGCCGAGCAGTGGTACCGCCAGGCCGCCGCGCGCGGCCACCGGCGCGCCGCCCTGCACCTGGGCGCCATCCTCGAACAGCGCGGCGAGCTCAAGGAGGCCGGCCGCTGGTACCTCATCTCCGCCAAGGCGGGCGAGGCACGGGCCGCCTGCGCGCTCGGCTTCCTGCTGCGCGACGCGGGCGACCGGGAGAGCGCCGCCGTGTGGTGGCTGCGCGCCGCCCAGGACGGCGACGGCAACGCCGCGAACGCGCTGGGCGCGCTGCACGCGGCCCGGGGCGAGCAGCAGACCGCCGAGCGCTGGTACCGCGCCGCGATGGACGCGGGCGACGTGAACGGGGCGTACAACCTCGGCCTGCTCTGCGCGGCCCAGGACCGCACGCCGCAGGCCGAGCAGTGGTACCGCCGCGCCGCCTACGCGGGCCACCGGGAGGCCGCCAACGCGCTGGCCGTGCTCCTGCTCCAGGCGGGCGACGCGACCGGCGCGGAGCCCTGGTTCTCCAAGGCGGCCGAGGCGGGCAGCGTGGACGCCGCCTTCAACCTCGGCATCCTGTACGCCGGGCGCGACGAGGACCGTACGGCCCTGCTCTGGTACGAGCGTGCCGCGGCGGCCGGGCACACCGAGGCGGCGCTCCAGGTCGGCATGGCGCTGCTGCACCACGGCGAGGAGCGCGAGGCCGAGCGCCATCTGCGCTGCGCGGCGGGCGGCGGCAGCGCCGAGGCGGCCTTCCGGCTGGCCGGGGTGCTCGACTCGCGGCAGCCGCCGCCCGGACCGCCCGCGCTGGGCGAGCCGATGCCGGAGAAGTCCGAGTGCGAGGAGTGGTACGAGCGCGCCGCCGAACAGGGCCACCGCCGCGCCCAGGTCCGCGTCGGCATGCTCGCCGCGTCCCGGGGCGACGTGGAGAGCGCCGGCCGCTGGTACCGCGAGGCGGCCGAGGCGGGCAGCCGCAACGGTGCCTTCAACCTCGGCCTGCTGCTCGCCCGCGAGGGCAGCGAGCGGGAGGCGGCGCTGTGGTGGAGCCGTGCCGCCAACGACGGACACGGCCGGGCGGCGCTGCGCCTGGCCCTGCTGGCCGCGCGCCGAGGCGAGCTCACGGAGGGCCAGCGGTGGTGCGCCCGGGCGGTCGAGCTGGGCCCCGCGGAGGTCGCGGAGCGGGCCGCGCGGCTGCGCGAGGCGCTGCACCAGGAGCTGACCGCGTAGCCCCGCGGCTGCCCCCCGGCCCTGCCCCGGTGGGCCCGGGGAATGGGATTTGCGCTGGTCCAGGGGCTGACGTAGTGTGGGGATCACAACGACGCGGGGTGGAGCAGCTCGGTAGCTCGCTGGGCTCATAACCCAGAGGTCGCAGGTTCAAATCCTGTCCCCGCTACTGAAGACAGAGGGCCGGATCCTTTCGAGGATCCGGCCCTCTGTGCATGCCGCGCCAGGTGGCTTCAGGGGGTGTGGCCCACGGCCTCGCCGTACATCGCCCGGTCCACGGCCCTGTCCTCCGGGACGGGCGCGCCCTCGGAGACGCCGGAGTCGGCGTACGCCTTCTGCAGCCGGTCCGTCGTCCCCTTCCGGATCTCCCAGTCCATCCGCATCGACGGGGTGGAGCGCAAGGTGGCCTCGTCGGTCTTCAGCAGCCCGGCCAGTTCGGCGACGAAGGCCGCGTCGGCCTTGTAGTCACCGGCGAAGTAGGTGTTCACCGTACGGATGTAGGCGCGCAGGAAGGCGACGCCCGCGTCCGGGTCCTGGTGCAGCAGGTTGGGCCCGAACAGCAGCCCGCCGAGCGGTTCGCCGACCGGCTGGCCGCCGAGGAACACGTACTTCTTGTCGCCGTCGACCTTCCGCCAGACCGGGTCGAGCAGCCAGGCGGAGTCCACGCCGCCGTTCTGCAGGGCGGTGAGCACATCGGCCGAGCCGAGCTGCTGGAAGCTGATCCGGTCGAGCCCGCCGCCGTGCTTCTTCAGCGAGGTGTCCATGGGATAGGCGATCACCGAACCCTTGCCGATCATCGTGCCGAGCTTCCGGCCCGCCATGTCCACGTGGCCGGCGCTCTCGCCGTCCCTGAGGCGGACCCACAGCCCGCTCTTCGAGGCCGGGTCGGGGGAGAAGTTGCCCGCCACCCATTTGATGGCGAAGCCGCCGTCGATGCCGTTCATCACCGCGGCCTCCGGCGCCGCCCACTGGGCGTCGACATCCCCCTTGGCGAGCAGGGGAAGGGCGTCGGGGGTGGGCAGCACCTTCAGGGAGACGTCCAGGCCCTCCTTGGCGAACTCGCCCTTGTCCACCGCCACCTGGAGCGGGGCGACGTACTCCGCGCTCAGCGTGCCGGTCGCGACGGTGATCTTCCGTTTCTTCGCGAGCGGCCTCGCGGCGGGCGCGCCCTTCTCGCAGCGGGCGGGTCTGCGGTCGGGGGCGAGGCCGGCGGGGTCGGTCCAGCTCCCGCTGCCGCAGCCCGCCACGGGGGTGACCGTGCGGGGCGCGGCAGCGGCGTCGTCGCCCGGGGTCTTGCCCCCGGCGCAGCCCGCAACCCCGAGCAGGGACGCCGCCAGGAGCACGACGGTGCAGGTCAAAGGGGTACGTGTACGCACAGTGCCTCCGTACGAAGAAGCGTTCAGGTCTGACTGCGGCCGCGGTCGCGCGGGGCCCACGGGGTGAGCAGCCGGCCGGCGATCCGCACCACCTCGGAGAAGACGACCCCGAGCACCGCGACACAGACGATCCCGACGAACATCACGTCGTTCCGGAACAGCGCGCGGGAGTCGAAGATCAGGTGCCCCAGCCCGTCGGCCGCCGCGATCTGCTCCGAGGCGACGATGACCAGCACCGCCACACCCGCCGCGATCCGCGCGCCGACCAGGACCGCAGGCAGCGAGGCGGGCAGCAGCACATGCCGGAACATCTGCCAGGGCGAGGCGCCGAACACCTGCCCGGCGTCCCGGTGGCCGGCCGGGACGGCGAGCACGGCGGCCATGGTCGAGATCCAGACGAAGAAGAAGACGGTGGCGGCGACCAGGGCGATCTGCGGGCCCTCGCCGAGGCCGAACATGTTGAGGAACACCGGCAGCAGCGCCAGCTTCGGTACGACGTACAGGGCGTCGAGCAGCGGTTCCAGCGCCGCGCGTACGAGGGAGAGCGAACCCATCAGCAGCCCGAGCGCATAGCCCGCGACCGTGCCGATGGCGTAGCCGCCGAGCACCCGCTTGAGCGTGGCCCACACATCAGGCCACAGCTCGCCGTCGCCCGCCCGGTCCCAGCCGTCCGCCAGGATGGTGGAGGGGGCGGGGTAGACCCGGTCGTCGATCCAGTTCCGGGCGGCGGCCAGCTGCCAGAGCAGGACCAGGAGCAGCGGTACGGCGACGGCGAGCGCGACTTCGAGGGCGCGGCGCCGGCGGTGGGTGCGCGCGGGGTGCAGCTCCCGCGGTCCCGGCCTGCGGACCAGCACCTGTTCCTCGGGGTTCCCGGACTTCACCGCCGTACTCATACCGGGGCCGCCTCTCCGCGGACCTCGCCGCGCAGCAGTTCCCACAGCTCGCTCCTGAGCGCGGTGAACTCCGGCGCCGAGCGGATCTCCCCGGTGCGCGGCCGTGCGAACGGCGGCCGGTGCTCGGCGATGATCCGGCCGGGCCGGGCCGACATCACCAGGACCCGGTCGCCCAGCACGATCGCCTCTTCGAGGCTGTGGGTGATGAACAGGGTGGTGGTGCGGGTGGTCTGGGTGAGGTCGAGCAGTTCGTCCTGGAGGATCGTGCGCAACTGGGCGTCGAGCGCGGCGAACGGCTCGTCCATCAGAAGCACTTCGGGCTCGACCGCCAGCGCACGGGCGATCGCCACGCGCTGGCGCATTCCGCCGGAGAGCGCCCCCGGATAGGCCCCGGCGAAGTCGGCGAGCCCCATCCGGCCCAGCCAGTCGCGCGCCCGGGCGTCCGCCTCCCGGCGCGGGACGCGCTGGACGTCGAGGCCGAAGCGGACGTTGGCCAGCACGGTCTTCCAGTCGTGGATCCCGTAGTCCTGGAAGATCATCGCGGCCGGGCGGGGGGACGCCGTACGGATGGACAGCTCACCGGCGCTGGGGCGGAGCAGTCCGGCGGCGATCCTCAGCAGGGTGGACTTCCCGCAGCCGGAAGGGCCGACGACGCAGGTGAACTCGCCCGGTCCGATGTCGAGATCGAGGGGGCCGAGCGCGGCCAGGGCCTTCGCGCCCCGGCCGAAGGAGCGGGCGAGCGCGCGGGCGCGGAGCTTGGGGTGTCCGGTGGCCGCCGGGGCGGGTGCCGGGAGCGGGTTCGGGTGCGGGTCTCCCACGGATCTCTCCTCGTACGGATCGAGGTGCGCGGCCGTCGCGGGGCGGCGGTGATCGCCGCTGACGATATGACGACCCGTCAGATCAGGGAAGGGGGTGCGCGGGAGCGGGTGGCGTCCGGCCCGGAAACGGAACCGCCCCCGCCGGGTGTCCGGCGGGGGCGGTTCTGGAGAACGGGGGTGGGTCAGGCGGTCGCGGCGCAGTTGGGGCAGATGCCGCGGTACGTCACCTCGACGCCGGAGACCGTGAAGCCGAAGCGCTCGCCGGACGGCAGATCCGCCAGCGGGTCGCCCGCCGGGTGCACGTCGCGGATCGCGCCGCACTTCGCGCACACCAGGTGGTGGTGGGGGCGGTGGGCGTTCGGGTCGTAGCGCTTGGCCCGGCGGTCGGTGGAGACCTCGATGACCTCACCGAGGGTCACCATCTCGCCCAGCGTGTTGTAGACGGTGGCGCGGGAGATCTCGGGCAGCCGGGCGACGGCCCGGGCGTGGACCTCGTCGGCGGTCAGGTGCACGTGCTCCCCGTCGAGGACCTCGGCCACGACGCGCCGCTGTGCGGTCATGCGCCAGCCGCGTCCACGAAGTCGTTCCAGCAGGTCACTCATGAGGGCAAGCCTAACAGTGGAGGGGCCATGTCCCGAACAGGTGTGACTTTGGATGCTTGCTTGACTTGGACTTAGTCCATTGTAGGATCGATTACGGCATACGCCGAGGGGCAGGCTGTGCACGCCATGAAGACATGACGAATGTGCAGGAACGACGCAGGAGGCGCACGTGACGCAGGGACCGCTCACCACGGAGGCCGGCGCGCCGGTGGCCGACAATCAGAACAGCGAGACCGCGGGCGTCGGCGGTCCGGTGCTCGTCCAGGACCAGGCGCTGCTGGAGAAGCTCGCCCACTTCAACCGCGAGCGCATCCCGGAGCGCGTCGTGCACGCCCGCGGCGCCGGGGCGTACGGCACCTTCACCCTGACCCGCGACGTCTCGCAGTGGACCCGGGCGAAGTTCCTCTCCGAGGTCGGCAAGCAGACCGAGACGTTTCTGCGCTTCTCCACCGTCGCCGGCAACCTCGGCTCGGCGGACGCGGTGCGTGACCCCCGCGGCTTCGCGCTGAAGTTCTACACCGAGGACGGCAACTACGACCTCGTCGGCAACAACACCCCGGTGTTCTTCATCAAGGACGCCATCAAGTTCCCCGACTTCATCCACACCCAGAAGCGCGACCCGTACACCGGCTCCCAGGAGGCGGACAACGTGTGGGACTTCTGGGGCCTGTCGCCCGAGTCCACCCACCAGGTGACCTGGCTCTTCGGCGACCGTGGCATCCCGGCCACGCTGCGCCACATGAACGGGTACGGCTCGCACACCTACCAGTGGAACAACGAGGCCGGCGAGGTCTTCTGGGTCAAGTACCACTTCAAGACCGACCAGGGCATCAAGAACCTCACCCAGGACGAGGCGAACAAGCTCGCCGGTGAGGACCCGGACAGCCACCAGCGCGACCTGCGCGAGGCCATCGAGCGCGGCGAGTTCCCGTCCTGGACCGTGCAGGTCCAGATCATGCCGGCGGCCGAGGCGGCGACGTACCGCTTCAACCCGTTCGACCTCACCAAGGTGTGGCCGCACGCGGACTACCCGCCGATCGAGATAGGCAGGCTGGAGCTCAACCGGAATCCCGAGAACGTCTTCGCGGAGACCGAGCAGTCCATCTTCAGCCCCGCCCACTTCGTGCCGGGCATCGGTCCGTCCCCCGACAAGATGCTCCAGGGCCGGCTCTTCGCGTACGGCGACGCCCACCGCTACCGCGTCGGCATCAACGCCGACCATCTGCCGGTCAACCGCCCGCACGCCACCGAGGCGCGGACGAACAGCCGCGACGGACATCTCTACGACGGCCGCCACGGGGGCGCGAAGAACTACGAGCCGAACAGCTTCGGCGGCCCGGCCCAGACCGGCCGCCCGCTCTGGGAGCCCCTGCCGGTCACGGGCGGCACCGGCAACCACGAGGCCCCCGGCCACGCCGAGGACAACGACTTCGTACAGGCCGGCGACCTCTACCGGCTCTACTCCGAGGACGAGAAGGCCCGGCTGATCGACAACCTCGCCGGCTTCATCGCCAAGGTCTCGCGCGACGAGATCGCCGAGCGCGCGATCGGCAACTTCCGCCGTGCCGACGCCGACTTCGGCAAGCGGCTGGAAGCGGCGGTCCAGGCCCTGCGCGGCTGACCGCCCCCGCCCTTCCGACCGGCCGGTCCCCGCACCTGGGGGGCCGGCCGCTCGCGTGAACCGGTCCCTCAGCCGACCAGCTCGACCGACGCGCGGCGCACCGGCGCCCAGCAGCGGATGATGTCGCGCACCGAGACGATGCCGACCGGCCCGTCGTCGTCCAGCACGATCAGATGGCGGAAGCCTCCGTGCGTCATGGCCTCGGCGGCCTCCTCCAGGGTCCAGCCGGGTGCCGCGAAGACCACATCGGTGGTGGTGTGGGTGGAGGCGGTCTCGGTGTCGGGGTCCTGCCCCGAGCCGACCGCGTTCAGGATGTCGCGCTCGGTGAGGATGCCGAGCCCGCAGGTGTCCGGGTCGTGGACGACGGCTGCTCCGATCCGGCGTGCCGACATCAGCCGGGCGGCCTGGCGGAGGGTGTGGGTCGGGCCGATGGTGAGGACCATCGTGCTCATGGCGTCACGGACGAGCATGAAGGGAGCCACCTCCTTCGTGAAGCGACTGCGTGAGCCGATTCACAAGTTCACAAGTGGGGGGACTTTCAGAGTTGCACCGATCAGGGAAGGCAACAAGGGGTGGCGAAGATCATTCGAGGGGCGTGCGGTGGTGCGGCACGCCCCTCGAATCTCCTGTACGCCTGCTCAGCGGCCGTGCCGCGTGGCCCGGGCGATCAGTAGCGCTGGTTCAGATATCCCAGCAGCTCGTGGTGGAGCGTCCCGTTCGACGCCGCCGCGTTGCCGCCGCCGGGGCCGTCCACGCCGTCCAGACCGGTGAACCTGCCGCCGGCCTCCTGGACGATGACCGCGTTCGCCGCCATGTCCCAGAGCGAGAGCTCCGGCTCCGCGCAGATGTCCACCGACCCCTCGGCGACCATCATGTACGGCCAGAAGTCCCCGTAGCCACGGGTGCGCCAGCAGGCCCGGGTCAGGTCCATGAAGCCGTCGAGCCGGCCCTGCTCCTCCCAGCCGGTCAGCGAGGAGTATGCGAACGAGGCGTCCGCGATCCGCTCCACCTTCGACACCTGGAGGCGGGTCGCGGAGGTCAGGCTGCGCCCGGTGAACGCCCCGGCGCCCTTCGCCGCCCACCAGCGCCGGTTCAGCGCCGGCGCGGACACCAGCCCGACCACCGGCTGGAAGCCGTTCTCCCCGGCCTCCATCAGCGAGATCAGCGTCGCCCAGACCGGCACGCCGCGTACGTAGTTCTTGGTGCCGTCGATCGGGTCGATCACCCAGCGCCGCGGACCCGTGCCCTCGATGCCGTACTCCTCGCCCAGGATCGCGTCGCGTGGGCGCGCCCGGTGGAGATGGCCCCGGATCAGCTCCTCGGCGGCCTTGTCGGCCTCGCTCACCGGCGTCATGTCCGGCTTGGTCTCGACCTTGAGGTCCAGAGCCTTGAACCGGTCCATCGTCGTCGCGTCGGCGGCGTCCGCCAGCACATGGGCGAGGCGCAGATCATCGTGGTAATCGGGCATGCCGTCACAGTATCCACCGGGGGAAGGGCGGGGCCACAGGGCCCCGGAGGCCGCGCGGGACCTTGACAGCCCCGGGGAGCGCCTCAACTCTGAAAAGCAGGCCTTAGGGGGTGTCCCGCCGATGCCGGCAGCGCGCGAAGCACTCCTGGACGCAGCCCACGCGGCGCTGGCCACCCGGCCCTGGCGGACCGTGCGGATGGTCGACGTGGCGGCTGCCGCGGGGGTCTCCCGGCAGACCCTCTACAACGAGTTCGGCGGCAAGGACGGCCTGGCCCGCGCCCTGGTCCGGCGGGCCGCCGACAGCTATCTGGCCGGGGTCGAGCGGGCCCTCGGCTCCGCCGGCGGTACGGGCGACCGGCTGGCCGCCACCGCCGCCTGGACCGTCCGCGCCACCCGGACGAGCGCCCTGGTCAGGGGACTGCTCACGGGCTGCTGGGAGGAGCGCCTGCCCCGGCCGGGCCGCGGGCCCGGACCGCCGACCCCCGGCGAACTGCTCGGCCGGGTCAGGGACCGCGCGGTGGCCGCACTCGACGAGGGACGCCCGCCGCACGACCCCGCCGCACTGGCCCTGACCTGCGAACTCGCGCTGCGACTCGCCCTCTCGTACGCAC
Organism: Streptomyces sp. ITFR-16; assembly: GCF_031844705.1. Taxonomy (NCBI): domain Bacteria; kingdom Bacillati; phylum Actinomycetota; class Actinomycetes; order Kitasatosporales; family Streptomycetaceae; genus Streptomyces; species Streptomyces sp. ITFR-16. The sequence goes on along the minus strand of NZ_CP134609.1, from coordinate 2,666,456 downwards.
TGGTTCCCCCGGCACCCGAAGGAGCGGAGGGGGCGGGGGACGGCACGGAGGTGGTGCGGGAGGTGGTCGAGCGGCTGCCGGGTCAGTGGGACGAGCCGGAGAGCTGGAGCCCGATCACGCCGAGGATCACCAGCGAGATCGACACCAGCTTGAGCGTGGAGACCACGTCGTCGAGGAAGACCATGCCGTAGATCGCCGTACCGGCCGCGCCGATGCCGGTCCACACCGCGTACGCGGGCCCGACGTCCAGCTTCTTCAGCGACAGGGTCAGCAGACCGAAGCTGCCGAGCGCGAAGGCGGCGAACGCGATGGTCGGCCACAGCCGGGTGAAGCCGTGCGAGAGCTTGAGGCAGACCGCGAAACCGGTCTCCAGAAGTCCCGCGACCACGACCAGCAGCCACGCCATCGTCAGTGCCCTCCCGCTCGGTGACCGCCTTGTACCGCTGGGCGTGATTATGCACTTACCGGTGGCGAGTGATCGCAAACGTGCCCGGACCGGCCGTCCTCGCGTCGCCCCCGGACACCGCCGGTCAGTCGCCCTCGCGCCGCTCCCGGGTGGACAGCAGCCGGCGCAGCGAGTCCAGCCGGGCCGGGTCCGCGTGCCCCGCCGCCACCCAGGCGTCCAGCGCGCATTCCGGTTCATGGCTGTCGTGGGTGCAGCCGCGCGGGCACTCCTCGGTGCCGGGCTGGAGGTCGGGGAAGGCGTTGATGACCCGGGACGGGTCGATGTGGTTCAGCCCGAACGAGCGCACGCCGGGGGTGTCGATCACCCAGCCCCGGTAGTCCGGCAGCGGGAGGGCCAGCGCCGACGTGGTGGTGTGCCGGCCCCGGCCGGTGACCGCGTTGACGACCCCGGTGGTGCGCCGCCTGTCCTTCGGCACCAGCGCGTTGACCAGCGTGGTCTTGCCGACGCCGGAGTGCCCGACGAAGGCGGTGACCCGGTCGTTCAGCTGCTCGCGGACCCGGTCGGCCGCGTCCCCGTTCTCCAGCTCCTCGCGGCTGGTGACGATGAACGGCACGCCCAGCGGGGTGTATGCCTCCAGCAGCTTGTCCGGCGAGGCCAGATCGGACTTGGTCAGCACCAGCAGGGGCGAGAGCCCGCCGTCGTACGCGGCGACCAGACAGCGGTCGATCATGCGCGGACGGGGTTCCGGATCGGCCAGCGCGGTGACGATCGCCAGCTGGTCGGCGTTGGCCACGACCACCCGCTCGAACGGGTCGTCGTCGTCGGCCGTCCGGCGCAGCACCGTCCGGCGCTCACCGATCCGGACGATCCGGGCGAGGGTGTCCTTCTCACCGGACAGATCACCGACGATGGAGACGGTGTCGCCCACCACCGCGGCCTTGCGGCCCAGCTCACGGGCCTTCATCGCGACGACCGTGCGGCCCTCGACCAGACAGGTGAGGCGGCCGCGGTCCACGGTGAGGACCATGCCCTCCTCGGCGTCCTCGTGCTTGGGACGGATATGCGTACGGGGCCGGTTGCCCTTGCGGTTGGGGCGGACCCGGATGTCGTCCTCGTCGGGGTTCTTGCCGTAGCGGCGCATGTCTCAGGCCCCGAGCATTCCGGTCCACATCTGCGGGAAGTCGGGCAGGGTCTTGGCGGTCGTCGCCACGTTCTCGATCTCCACTCCGGGGACGGCAAGGCCGATGATCGACCCCGCGGTGGCCATCCGGTGGTCGTCGTACGTATGGAAGGTACCGCCGTGCAGCGGTCGCGGCCGGATGTGGAGGCCGTCCGCGGTCTCCGTGACGTCACCGCCCAGCTCGTTGATCTCCTTGGTGAGCGCGGCCAGCCGGTCCGTCTCGTGCAGCCGCAGATGGGCGACGCCGCTCAGGGTGGAGGGGGAGTCGGCCAGCGCCGCGACCGCCGCGATGCCCGGGGTCAGCTCGCCGACCTCGCCGAGGTCGACGTCGATGCCGTGGATCCGGCCGGAGCCGGTGAAGGTGAGACCGCGCTCGGTCAGCTCGCAGCTGCCGCCCATCTCGGTGAAGATCTCGCGCAGCGCGTCACCGGGCTGAGTGGTGCGCAGCGGCCAGTCCGGGATGGTGACCCGGCCGCCGGTCACCAGCGCCGCCGCCAGGAAGGGCTGGGCGTTGGAGAGGTCGGGCTCGACGGTCAGATCGCGGCCGAGCAGGGCGGAGGGGGAGACCCGCCAGACGTTCGGCTCGCCGCCCGTCTCCGGCTCGTCCACCTGGGCGCCGACGGCCCGCAGCATGCCGACGGTCATCCGGATGTGCGGCATGGAGGGGAGCCGGGCGCCGGTGTGCCGTACCTCGACGCCCTGGTTGAAGCGCGGCGCGGACAGCAGCAGCGCCGAGACGAACTGGGAGGACGAGGAGGCGTCGATGGCGACCGGGCCGCCGTCCAGCGCGCCGCCGCCGTGCACGGTCATCGGCAGCGAGCCGCGGTTGTCGTCGTCGATCCGGGCGCCGAGCACCCGCAGGGCATCGATGACCCCGTGCAGCGGGCGCTCGTAGGAGCGGGGGTCGCCGTCGAAGCGGACCGGGCCGTCGGCCAGGGCCGCGACCGGGGGCAGGAAGCGCATGACCGTACCGGCGTTGCCGACGTCCACCGTGACCGGGCCGTGCAGACCCGCCGGGATGACCCGCCAGGCCTCGCCCGATGCGTCGGGCCCGCCCGTGACGGACGAGCTGGAGGACACCGTCTCCTCGATGCCTACGCCCATCGCGCGCAGCGCGTCGGCCATCAGCAGGGTGTCGCGGGAGCGCAGCGGGCGGCGCAGCCAGCCCGGCTCCGAGGAGAGCGCGGCCAGCACCAGCGCGCGGTTGGTGACCGACTTCGATCCGGGCACGGTGACGGTCGCGTCGACGGCTCCGCTCGCGTGGGGGGCGGGCCAGAGGGCGGGGTGCACGGAACTTTCGGTCATGGGCTCACTTTAGTGGCTCCCCGGCCAGTCGGATTCTGGCCAAACAACGCGAAATGGGGACGTAACGCGGGAGTGGTAGAGGAAGCCCGTCACAGACCCAGCAGCCAGCGTCCGCCGCCGATCAGCGAGCACAGCGACACCGCGTGGAACAGGAACAGCCACAGCGCGGCCGGTACGTCCGTCAGCCTGGCCAGCTGGTCCGCGTCCGAGTCCGGCGCCCCGCCGTGGCGCCGCTTGGACTGCAGCTCGAACGCCGGGCGCACCCCGCCCAGCAGCAGGAACCAGACCACGCTGTACGCGAACAGCGACTGCCAGTCGGGTGAGGCCAGCCACGACATCAACAGGAAGAGCGAACCCGTGAGGATCACCGTCAGCGCCCCGTACACATTGCGGATCATCACCAGCATCACCGCGAGCAGGGCCGTGGAGATCCACAGGAGCAGGGTGATCCGGCCGTCCGCCAGCAGCCAGGCGCCGCCGAGCCCGAGCAGCGGCGGCGCGGTGTACCCCGCCGCGGCCGTCAGCACCATTCCGATGCCGGTCGGCCTGCCCCGGCTGACCGTCAGCCCGCTGGTGTCCGAGTGCAGCCGGATGCCCGAGAGCTGCCGGCCGGTGAGCAGGGCGACCAGACCGTGGCCGCCCTCGTGGGCGATGGTGATCGCGTTGCGCGACAGCCGCCACAGGACGTTCGGCACGACGGCGATGAGCGCGGCCGTGGCGGTCACCACCACCAGCCACTGCTCCGGCGCCGGCTGGGTGCCGAAGACGCGGTCCCACAGATTGCCGAGATCGGTGCTGTCCATGGCGTGGGCGGCTCCTTGCGGTATTGGCGTCCGGTCGGGAGGACGGTCGTGGCAGTCTGGCACTTATGTGCGGACGGTATGCAGCGAGTCGGCGGCCCGAGGATCTGACCGGACTCTTCCAGGTGGAGAAGTGGGAACCGGCCGAGGCGCTGGAGCCCGATTACAACGTGGCGCCGACCAAGGAGGTCTACGCCGTACTGGAACGTCCTGTGAAAGACGCGGACGACCAGCGTCCGGTTCGCCAGCTGCGCGCCCTGAAATGGGGACTGGTGCCGTCCTGGGCCAAGACCCCGGAGGGCGGCGCCCGGATGATCAACGCCCGCGCCGAGACAGTCCACGAGAAGCCGTCCTTCCGCCGCCCCTTCGTCTCCCGGCGCTGCATCCTGCCCGCCGACGGCTATTACGAGTGGGTGACCGGCGCCGAGGAGCGGCAGCTGGAGGAGAAGGGCCGCAGGAAGCGCCCCCGCAAGCAGCCCTACTTCGTCACCCCCGCCGACGGCTCGGTCTTCGCGATGGCCGGTCTCTACGAGTTCTGGCGCGACCGCACCCTGCCCGACGACCACCCCCAGGCCTGGTGGGTGACCTGCTCGGTGATCACGACCGAGGCGGAGACCACCCCGCTCGCCGTCGCCCCCGCCGAGGGCCCGGCCGCGCTCGCCGACATCCACCCCCGGATGCCGCTGATGCTCACCCCGGACCGCTGGGACGACTGGCTGGACCCCACGCGCACCGACATCGAGGAACTGCGCGGACTGCTGACACCGCCGCCCGGCGGGCTGATGCGCGCCTACCCGGTCGCCACCGCCGTCAGCAACGTCCGCAACAACGGCCCCGAGCTGAAGGACGAGCTGGCCGCCCCCGAGATGAGCACGCTCTTCTGAGGACGCGCCGGACCCCGGACGGCCCACCGCGGGTTGGTTGGATGGGGGTGTGAAAGCCACCGAGACAGAGCCCCGCACCGAGACGGTCGACACCGAGGCCGGCACGGCCCGGATCACCTGGCTGCCCGCGAAGAAGCCCCGCCTCCTGCTCGCCCTCGGCCACGGCGCGGGCGGTGGCATCGAGGCCCGGGACCTCAGGGCCCTGGCCGCAGCGCTGCCCCCGCAGGGGGTGGGCGTCGCTCTGGTGGAGCAGCCCTGGCGGGTCGCCGGGAAGAAGCTCGCGCCCGCCCCGAAGACCCTGGACACCGGCTGGCGCGGCCTGTGGCCCGCGCTGAGCGCACCCGGCCTCCCGGTCGTCGCCGGCGGACGCAGCGCCGGAGCCCGGGTCGCCTGCCGCACGGCCGCCCCGCTCGGTGCCCGGGCGGTCCTCGCGCTCAGCTTCCCGCTGCACCCGCCGGGCCGTCCGGAGAAGTCCCGCGCGGACGAGCTGCTGGGCTGCGGGGTGCCCGCGCTCGTCGTCCAGGGCGGCAACGACCCGTTCGGCCGCCCCGCCGAATTCCCTCCGGGGGAGTACCGGCTCGCCGAGGTTCCGGACGGCGACCACGGCTTCGCCGTACCGAAGCGGTCCGGGCTGACCGAGGAGGCGGCGATGGAGATCCTCACCACGTCCGTGGCCGGCTGGCTGGCCGGGATCGGGTGACCGCGCACCCCCGCCCGGCGCCCGGGAATGCCGGGCGGGGGACCGCTGTTGTTCGGGACGTCGGTACACCAACGTCGTCTGTGGAGAGGGAGTCCGTCGCATGGGTTCGACCATCTGCCCGCGTCGCTCGAACGCCGCTGACCTGGAGTGGACGGTCCTGCATGCGGCCAAGACCACTCCGGAGCGGTCACTGAGCGGACCTGATCGACAGCCCGCGCGGGACCAAGGTCGACTATTCTCCGATTCGAGCGGGTCCGGTTTCGGTTCCGCCACAGCGTTGGAGGAGGTGGGTCCGGTCACTGGGACCGACACAGGGACCGACGACGGCCGCCCGCAGGAGACGACCGCCGAGCGCAACGCGCGCTTCGAGCGCGACGCCCTCGGTTTCCTCGACCAGATGTACTCGGCCGCGCTGCGCATGACGCGCAACCCCGCGGACGCCGAGGACCTGGTCCAGGAGACGTACGCCAAGGCCTACGGCTCCTTCCACCAGTTCCGCGAGGGCACCAACCTCAAGGCGTGGATGTACCGCATCCTCACGAACACCTTCATCAACTCGTACCGCAAGAAGCAGCGCGAACCCCAGCGCAGTGCCGCCGAGGAGATCGAGGACTGGCAGCTGGCGCGCGCCGAGTCGCACATGTCGACCGGTCTGCGGTCCGCCGAGTCCCAGGCACTCGACCACCTGCCCGACTCCGACGTGAAGTCGGCGCTGCAGGCGATCCCGGAGGAGTTCCGCATCGCGGTGTATCTCGCCGATGTAGAGGGCTTTGCCTACAAGGAGATCGCGGACATCATGGGGACTCCCATCGGTACGGTGATGTCCCGACTGCACCGGGGCCGCCGTCAACTGCGCGGCATGCTGGAGGACTACGCCCGTGACCGCGGGCTCGTCCCCGCGGGCGCCGGTGAGTCGGACGATCGGAAAGGCTCGGGCTCATGAGCTGCGGAGAGCCGCACGAGACGGATTGCGCAGAGGTCCTCGATCACCTCTACGAGTTCCTCGACCGGGAGATGCCCGACAGCGACTGCACCAAGTTCGAGGCGCACTTCGGTGAGTGCTCCCCCTGCCTGGAGAAGTACGGCCTGGAACAGGCCGTGAAGAAGCTGGTCAAGCGCTGCTGCGGGCACGACGACGTACCGGCCGACCTGCGCTCCAAGGTGATGGGACGGATCGACCTGATCCGCTCCGGACAGGCCGTTCCGGAACAGGACGTCACGGCCGCCGACACCGGGGTGCCGTCCGCCGCATCGGACTGACGCATCACCCGAACGTGCTAATCACCCCCGTCGGCCCCCGGCCGGCCCGCCCAACTCGCTAGCCTGGCGCCTCCATTGGCGATGCTGGGGGGCGGGCGGACGGGTGAGAGCCACACGTGGCGCGGCGCGGGCACACATCCTGGCCGTCGCGCTCGGCGCGGCCCTGTGCGTCCTGCCGGCGCTGCGCCCCGGCGCCGGCACGCCGTGGACGACCCTCGGACTGCTCACCGGGCTCTACCTCCTGTGCGAACTCCCCGGCCGCCGCCCCTTCTCCAGGGGACCCGGCGCGGTGCCGGTCGGCGCCGGATCGTTCTTCCCGCTGCTGCTCGCGGCCGCCTTCCTGCTCCCGCCCCCGGCCGCCGCCCTGGTCGCGGTCCCCGGCTCGCTCGTCGGCCGGGTGGACAAGGCCCCGGCCACCGCCCGCCGCGTCTGGCGGGCCGCCGAGCTGGCCGTCACCGTCTGGGCGGCCTCCTGGGTCCACACCCTGCTGGGCGGGCCCGGCGCACTCGGCGGCGAGGCCCCCGGCCGGGTGCCCGACCTGCCGTACGCCCTGCTGCCCGCCTGCGCCGCCGCGCTCGCCTTCAGTCTGGTGCTGGCCGCCCTGGACGGCTCGATCCTGGCCGTCGCCGAACAGCTCCCGCCGCGCCGCGCCTGGAGCGGGCTGCTGCCCCGCTCGCTCGGGCCGCACCTGGTGCACGGCCTCGCCGGGCTGATGATGGCCGTCCTGTGGAGCAGCTCGTACGGGCCGCTGGCCGCGCTCTTCGTGCTCCTGCCCATGTACATCTCCTGCTGGGTCTTCGCCCAGTACCACCGCGAGCACGCCGCGCACCGGGCCACCATCAGGGCCCTGGTGCAGGCCGTCGACATCAAGGACACCTACACCCGGGGCCACAGCGAACGGGTGGGCCGCGCCTCCGTGCTCATCGCCCGGGAGCTGGGCATGGACCGGGACCGCATCGAGGTGCTGCGGTTCGCCGGCATCCTGCACGACGTCGGCAAGCTCGGTGTGCCGACCCGGGTGCTGCGCAAGGACGGGCCGCTGACCCCCGAGGAGCGGCGGGTGATCGAGCTGCACCCGGAGTACGGGCACGAGATCGTGCGCGGCATCGGCTTCCTCGGGGAGGCCCGGGCGGCGATCCTGCACCACCACGAACGGCTGGACGGCAGCGGGTACCCGTACGGGCTCGCGGGCCGCGAGATCCCCGAGTTCGCCCGGGTCGTCGCCGTCGCGGACGCCTTCGACGCCATGACGTCGACCCGGTCCTACCGGCCGGGGCGGCCGGTGCCGGCCGCGGTGGAGGAGCTGAAGCGGTGCGCGGGCACGCAGTTCGACCCGCAGATGGTGCGGGCGCTGGCGCGGGGGGTCGAGCGGTACGGATGGTCGGCCTCGGTGACCTCGGACGAGGTGCCGGGGCCCCGGGGCGGCGGCGGTGACACGGGTGCCCGGCCCGCCCGGGGCACGGCCCGTCCCCGGCCGGCCGGCGGGCCCGGGTCCGGCGCCCCGTCCTTCCGGGCGTCCGAGCGGTGAGCGTGGCCCTGGGCGTCCGGGGCGCGGCCCTCGCGCTCGCCGCCGCCGGGCTCGGGCACACGCTCTGGCACGGTGTCCACGAACCGGGGCACGCCCTCGCCTTCGGGCTCCTCATCACCGTCGGTGAACTGGCCCGCTGGGGCGCCCTGCCCGGGGAGCGGGAGCCCGCGCCGCTCGGCGCGGCCGGGGCCCTGGCGTACGCCCTGCTCGGACGCAGCGGCGGGGAGCCCACCAGCCACGGGGTGCTCCAGGTGATCGCGGTCCTCGTCGCCGCGCAGCTCGTCGCCTCGGTGCCCCATGTGGCGCGCGGCAGCGGGCCCGGCGCCGACCAGGTGGCCCGCCGCGTGCTGACCGTGGCGTTCGCCGCCGCCTGCTTCCAGCCGCTCTACAACTCCGGCCGGTCCGAGGACTGGTTCGGCGACGGCCCGTACTACGCGGCCTACCTGCTCCTGCTGCTCGGGCTCACCGCCCTGTGCGACGCCGTGCTGGGCGCCCTGCTGCTGCGGGGCCGCACCCGCGTCCCGTACGGCCCCCTGCTCCGCGACGAGCTGCGGGCCCTGACGGGCATCGGCTCGGCCGTCTGCGCGACCGGGGCGGTCATGGCGCTCGGGGTGGCCGCCGCAGGGCTGTGGGCGCTGCCCGTCCTGTGCGTACCGCTGCTGCTCACCCAGATCTCGTTCCGCCGCTTCACCGCCGTGCGCACCACCTACCGGCAGACCATCGCCTCGCTCGCCCGGTCCACCGAGATCGCCGGCTACACCCCGCACGGCCATGCCCGCAGGGTGGCGGTGCTCTGCACGGCGGTGGGCCGCGAGATGGGTCTTTCGGGGCCCGAGCTCACCGTCCTGGAGTACGCGGCGCTGATGCACGACATCGGCCAGCTCTCCCTGGTCGACCCGGTGCCGGACGGGGCCACCGCCGTGCTGCCGGCGGTCGAGCAGCGCCGGATCGCCCTGCTGGGCGGTGCGGTGGTCCGCCAGACCGGGGTGGACGCGAAAGTCGCCGTCGTGGTGGAACAGCAGGCCGACCCCTACCGCGAACAGCCGCTGTCCGCCAGGATCGTCCGGGCGGTCAACGCATACGACGACCTGTGCGGGGAAAGTATCGGCGGGCCGCTCGGTGCGCTGGAGCAGCTCAGGCTCGGCACCGGCCGCGACTACCAGCCCCAGGTGGTGGAATCCCTGGCCAGGGTTCTGGCCCGGGGCGGTCTGACCCCCGTCCCGCCTGGGTAACCCATGGGTAATGAGCGGGCGTCCGGCCGGGCATGGTTGGATGCGAAGAGAGCGGAAAAACGAGGGTGTCCAGTCGGGACAGGCGGGAATCGTGAGGATCTTCGGGAAGGTACGGCATCGGCCATCCGCCTCTTGGCGGCAGGCCACGGACCGCGCGTTCACGCTGATCGGCGACGGCCGGTACGAGGACGCGGGCGCGCTGCTGACACGTGCGGCGGACCTGGAGCCCTGGCTCTCGGAGTCGTGGTTCAACCTGGCGCTGCTGCACAAGTTCCGGCACGACTGGGAGCAGGCGCGGGCCGCGGGCCTGCGGGCCGTCGCGCTGCTCGACAAGGAGTCCGGCGCCCCCGACTGGTGGAACGTCGGGATCGCCGCCACCGCGCTGCAGGACTGGCCGCTGGCCCGCCGGGCCTGGCAGGCGTACGGACTGAAGGTCCCCGGCGGCGGCCAGCAGACCCCCGCGTCCGGCAGCGAGCCGGTCGGCATGGAGCTGGGCAGCGCGGCCGTACGGCTGTCGCCCGAGGGCGAGGCCGAGGTCGTCTGGGGCCGCAGGCTGGACCCGGCCCGGATAGAAGTGCTGTCGATCCCCCTGCCGTCCTCCGGGCGGCGCTGGGGCGAGGTCGTCCTGCACGACGGGGTGCCGCACGGCGAGCGGATCACCGCGGCCGGCCCCTCGTACCCCGTCTTCGACGAGATCGAGCTGTGGGCCCCGTCCCCCGTGCCCACCTGGGTGGTGCTGCTGGAGGCCGCCACCGAGGCGGACCGGGACGCCCTGGAGAAGCTGGCCTCCGACGCCGGATTCGCCGCCGAGGACTGGTCCTCGTCCGTGCGGCTGCTGTGCCGGGCCTGCTCGGAGAGCCGGATGGAGAGCGACGAGGGTGACGGCGAGCACCTGGACCCGCACGACCACAGCGAGCCCGGCCACCCCGGCCCGCTGGGCCACCGCACCGCCGGTGAGCTGTGGGTGCCCGAGCGCGAGTGCGGTCTCGCGGCGCCCGCCGGGCTGGTGCGCGGACTGCTCGACGGCTGGGTGGCGGACAGCCCGGACAGCCGTGAGTGGCGGGATCTCGAAGAAGTCTGCTGACGGGTGCCCGTAGGCTGTACGGGCACCGATTCCGGTGCTCGGGCGCCCGGGTTCCAAACGAGCCGCGGCCCCCGGGTTTCAGGTTGTGAGGAAGGCGTACGGCGGACATGGCGCAGCAGGAGACCGACGAGCAGATCAGCGTCGACGAGGAAGGGTTCCTGGTCGACACCGAGGACTGTGAGGCGCGCGAGGCGGCACACCGCGAGCGCGGCACCTCCCGCCCGATCACGGTCGTGGGCAACCCGGTCCTGCACAAGGAGTGCAAGGACGTCACCGCGTTCGACGACGAGCTGGCCCAGCTGATCGACGACATGTTCGCCAGCCAGCGGACGGCCGAGGGCGTGGGCCTGGCGGCGAACCAGATCGGGGTGGACCTCAAGGTCTTCGTCTACGACTGCCCGGACGACGACGGGGTGCGGCACACGGGCGCCATCTGCAACCCGGTGCTCGACGAGCTGCCGCCCGAGGACAGGGTGCTGGACGACTCCAACGAGGGCTGCCTCTCGGTCCCGACGGCGTACGCCTCGCTGGCCCGCCCGGACTACGCGGTGGTGCGCGGCCAGGACGCCAAGGGCAACCCGGTCAAGGTGCGCGGCAGCGGCTACTTCGCCCGCTGCCTCCAGCACGAGACGGACCACCTGTACGGCTACCTGTACATCGACCGCCTCTCCAAGCGCGACCGCAAGGACGCGCTGCGGCAGATGGCGGAGAACACCCCGCGCTACGAGACCGTCCCGAACGACTGATCCCGCCGCACGCGCGACCGCGCGGGCCCGTCCCGGTACGCCGGCCCGGGCCCGCGCGGCGTTTCCGGGGACGATTCCGTACATTGGCTCCCGGTGTCCAACTGCTGTTTCTACACGCGTAGTTGACGCGCGTCGACTCGTCCGCCAGGCTCGTGCACCACAACCTTCACAGCGGTAGGGAGCCCTCATGCTCAGACGTTCCGCACGACTGCTGCTCGGCCTTGTCATGACCATGGCATTCGCCTTGGGCGGGGTCGTGGTCACCGCCGGCGCGGCCCAGGCCGACGGCTGCTACACCTGGACCCGCACCCTGTCCCCGGGCGCCACCGGCAACGATGTCGTCCAGCTCCAGATCCGGGTGGCCGGCTACCCCGGCTACAACTCCGTACTCGCCATCGACGGCTCGTACGGCCCGGCCACCACCGCCGCCGTCAAGCGCTTCCAGGCCGCCTACGGGCTGGCCGCCGACGGTGTCGCGGGGCCCGCCACCCAGGCCAAGCTGTACGCCCTCCAGGACAACGACTGCACCCCGGCGCACTTCACCTACGCCGAACTCAACCGGTGCAACAGCACCTGGGCGGGTGGTGCCGTCGCGGCGGGCACGGCGAAGGCCAACGCGCTGAGCACCATGTGGAAGCTGGAGGCGCTGCGCCACGCGCTCGGTGACCACCCGATCACCATCAACAGCGGCTTCCGCTCCACGTCCTGCAACAGCGCGGTCGGCGGCGCCTCCAACAGCCGCCATCTGTACGGGGACGCGGCCGACCTGGGCGGGATCGCCTTCTGCACCCTGGCCAAGGAGGCCCGCTACCACGGGTTCAACGGGATCCTCGGCCCGGGCTACCCGGACCACAACGACCACGTCCACGTGAACCAGGGCCCCAGCCACTTCTGGTCGGCGCCCAACTGCGGTATCTGAAGCCGCGCGTGGGGCCCGTCGGCGGACGGGCCCCACGCGTGCGGGGCTCAGGCGGACTTCGCCGCCAGGCGCGTCCCGCCCGTCGTCTGCACCGCGGCCCCGTCCGGGGACCGCTCCGTCAGACCGAGCTGCGAGACGGCGTTGCGCACGACCAGGCCGCCGGGACCGGACTCCAGCTGCCAGCGCTGGGTGCGGGCGCCCGCCGAGCAGGTGCCGAGCGACAGCTCCGCACCCACCTCCAGCGGGGCGCCCAGGTACTTCTTCCCGCGCACCACGTCCAGGCACAGACCGCTCGTGGCGGACGCCACCGTGTAGTAGCCGTCGGCGGTCGCGGTCAGCCTCCAGGCGGCCGTCCGGTCCCGGGCCAGCGCCACTCCGGCGTCCGCGCCGGGCGCCAGCGCCTTCGCGCCCGCCGTCAGCCGGTACGTACCGTCGGCCAGCGGGGCGCGGTCGGTGTTCTCCCAGCCCGGGGCGTGCCCGATGCGCCGGGCCAGGGCCTCGAAACCGGCGTACGTGCCACTGGGTTCCGGGCCGCCCCAGGTGGCCTGGGCCAGGAAGCGCAGCGGCATGAATGCCTTCGCCTCGACCTCGTTCTCGGTCTCGGCCGCCGCGCTGTCCGGCCACAGGCTGATCTTGGCGCCGGTCAGGTTCGCCGCCCCGGCCGGCAGCGTCTGGCCCTCGAAGGACAGCGGCGTCCAGCCGCTCTCGTACAGCGTGCGGGTGTCCATCGTGAAGCCGCCGCGCACCAGGTAGAGGGAGTACGCCGAGTTCATCACCGGGCGGCCCTCGGCCAGCAGCTCGGAGGGCTGCTGGATGGTGCCGCCGCCGAGCCAGTGCTCGACGGTGATGTCGCGGTCCAGGGGGACGAGGCCGTTGTGGCCGACCAGCCCGTCGTTCCAGATCCGCAGTGACCGCCCGCCGGCCTTCACATGGGTGTTGACCTCGTTGATGAAGTCGACGAAGAGGTCGTCCGGGGTGGCCGAGGCGCCGAACTTCGCGGTCGCGGCCGCCTGGAGCTGCGGGTAGTCCGGGTAGGAGGAGCCGAGCATGTACTCGTCGGCACCCATGTGCCAGGTGCGGGTGTCCCACACCTTCAGGGCCTCGTCCACCAGCGAGGTGTAGTACGTCAGCGCCTCGGGCCGCGAGATGTCCAGCCGGGGCGGGGAGGCGATGCCGTCCTTGTCCTTGAGCTGGAGCTCGGGGTGGTTCTCCAGATAGGTGTCCATGTGGCCGGGGGAGTTGATCTCCGGCACCAGGTCGATGTGGTACTTCTTCGCCAGCGCGGCCAGGGCGCGGACCTGCGGCTTGGTGTAGTAGCCCCAGAACGCGGACTTCGGGTCGGTGTCGCTCCTGACCTTCGCCTCGATCCAGAGCTGGTTGAGCTTCTGGGATGCCATGTCCTTCATCAGCCGCTCGAACCAGGGCAGCGAGACATGGATGTAGCAGGCGCAGACCCCGACCCCGCGCTCGCGGTACGCGGGCACGTCGGTCGCCGAGCCGCGCGCGGCCCGCCCGTCGTCGTTCAGCAGCTGGAGCACCGTGCGCGAGCCGTAGAAGACCCCCGCCGAGGTCGCCGCGGTGACCGTGACCCGGTCGCCGACCTCCAGCCGGTAGCCCTCCGCGCCCAGCGCGCCCTTCAGCGAGGCGTCCTGGCGCAGCACGATGTCACCGGCCCGGGCCCGGCCGCGTGACACCGGGGCGCCGCCCGACAGTTCGCCCGCGAACCGGGCCGCGTCGGCCGCCGTGCGCCGCTCCCGTACCCCGTCCAGCACGATCCTGGCCCGGTCGGTGAGCGTGAACTCGCCCTCGGCGGGCCGCCACTGCCGCAGCGAGGGCAGCACCTCGGGCGGCGGTCCCGGCGGCGCCTCCCGGGCCGATGCGCTCTGCAGGGGCAGCGCGGTGGCGGCGAGCGCGGCCACCACGGCCCCGATGATCCTTCGTCGTGCCGTCCGGATGTCCATGCCGGTGACCCTGACGCGCGCGGGGCGGCCCGGTCCATGGACAGACGCGGGAATCGGTTGGACGAATGATCCGATGTCCGATCTCCGGCCGATCAGGCGACTTCGGTCAGATCGGACGGGCCCCGGAAGGTCCTGCGGTACGCGTTCGGCGTGGTGCCCAACGAGCGTACGAACTGGTGGCGCAGGGCCGCCGCATTGCCGAAGCCCGCCTGACCGGCGATCGTGTCCATTGTTTCATCGGAGGTCTCCAGCAGATGCTGGGCCAGCAGCACCCGCTGCCGCAGCAGCCAGCGGTACGGGGTGGTGCCCGTCTCCTGCTGGAAGCGGCGGGCGAAGGTGCGCGGCGACATGTGCGCCTGGGCGGCCAGCTGCTCGACGGTCATCTCGCGGTCGAGGTGGCGCTCCATCCAGGCGAGGGTGTCGCCGACCGTGTCGCAGCGGGTGCGCGGCAGCGGGCGCTGGATGTACTGCGCCTGCCCGCCGTCGCGGTGCGGGGGCACCACCATGCGGCGCGCGATGGTGTTGGCGGCGGCCGGTCCGTACGCCTGGCGGACCAGATGCAGGCATGCGTCGATGCCCGCGGCCGTCCCCGCCGAGCTGATGACCGGGCCCTCGTCCACGTACAGCACGTCCGGCTCCACCTTGGCCTTCGGGAAGCGGCGGGCCAGCTCCGCGGCGTGGCGCCAGTGCGTGGTGCAGCGCCGGCCGTCCAGCAGGCCGGCCGCGCCCAGCACGTACGCCCCCGAGCAGACGCTGAGCACCCGCGCGCCCCGGTCGACGGCCCGGCGCAGCGCGTCCAGGACCTCCTCGGGGTACTCCCGGTCCATGAAGTGGCTGCCGGCCGGTACGGCGATGAGATCGGCCTCTTCGAGCCGGTCGAGGCCGTACGGCGTGCTGATGGTGAAACCGGCGTGGGTCCGCAGCTGCGGGCCCTCGGCGGAGACCACGGCAAAATCGTGCACGGGCAGGCCCTCGTCGCTGCGGTCGAGTCCGAAGACCTCGCACAGGACGCCGAGTTCGAAGGGGTGGACCTCGTCGAGGAGAAGGGCGGCGACATTCTTCAGCATGCCACCAGTGTGGCAGTAATTCGATGCTCTATGACAGTCCTGCCACTGATGCGACCGGCCGGAAGCGACGACAGTAGAGCCATGAACACATTCATGAACTACCTGGGCATTTCCGCTGTTTTCGCTCTCGTGCTGCTGCCGGCGCTCGTCGGCGCCGCCCGGGAACGCCGCATCGACCGCCTGCTCCGGGAGGCGGAACGGGCCCGGAGTGCCGAGCCGCCGGAAACGGCGGACGCCGCACGGCCGGTGGGGGCCGCACGGCGTCCGTACGTCAGGAGCTGGGCGCGGATCTAGCCGGTCCGGGCGGTCTAGAACTCGTCGTCGAAGCCGACCGTGCCCTCGACGGCCACCTGGTAGGCGGACGGGCGGCGCTCGAAGAAGTTCGTCAGCTCCTGGACGCCCTGGAGCTCCATGAACGAGAACGGGTTCTCGGAGCCGTACACCGCGGGGAAGCCCAGCCGGGTGAGCCGCTGGTCGGCGACGCACTCCAGGTACGCGCGCATCGACTCGGTGTTCATGCCGGGCAGCCCGTCGCCGCACAGGTCGCGGCCGAACTGAAGCTCCGCCTCGACGGCCTCCTTCAGCATGTCGGTGACCTGCTGTTCGAGGGCGTCGTCGAAGAGGTCGGGCTCCTCCTTGCGGACGGTGTCCACGACCTCGAACGCGAAGTTCATGTGCATGGTCTCGTCGCGGAAGACCCAGTTGGTCCCCGTGGCGAGGCCGTGCAGCAGCCCGCGCGAGCGGAACCAGTACACGTACGCGAAGGCGCCGTAGAAGAACAGCCCCTCGATGCACGCCGCGAAGCAGATCAGGTTCAGCAGGAAGCGGCGGCGGTCGGCCTTCGTCTCCAGCCGGTCGATCTTCTCGACCGAGTCCATCCAGCGGAAGCAGAACTGCGCCTTCTCGCGGATCGACGGGATCTCCTCGACCGCGTCGAAGGCGGCCGCCCGGTCGTCCGGGTCGGGCAGGTAGGTGTCCAGCAGCGTCAGATAGAACTGGACGTGCACGGCCTCCTCGAAGAGCTGCCGCGACAGGTACAGCCGCGCCTCGGGGGAGTTGATGTGCTTGTACAGCGTCAGCACGAGGTTGTTGGAGACGATCGAGTCACCGGTCGCGAAGAACGCCACCAGCCGCCCGATCAGGTGCTGTTCGGCGGGCGACATCTTGGCGAGGTCCGCCACGTCGGAGTGGAGGTCGACCTCCTCCACGTGCCAGGTGTTCTTGATCGCGTCCCGGTAGCGCTCGTAGAAGTCCGGGTAGCGCATGGGACGCAGGGTCAGTTCGAAGCCCGGGTCGAGCAGGTTCTTGTCTTCGTTGGAGCTCATTACTGGCAGGCCTCGCAGGACTCGGGGTTTTCGAGGGAGCAGGCGATCGCGTCCGCGTCGGGCGCGCCGGCCTGCTGTACGGGAATGGGGGCGGCGGCCGCCGTCTGGCCGGACGCGGCACGCGCGATCCGGGTCGCGGGGCGGGAGCGCAGGTAGTACGTCGTCTTCAGCCCCTGCTTCCAGGCGTACGCGTACATCGAGGAGAGCTTGCCGATCGTCGGCGTCTCCAGGAACAGGTTGAGCGACTGGCTCTGGTCGAGGAACGGCGTACGGGCCGCCGCCATGTCGATCAGGCCGCGCTGCGGGATCTCCCACGCCGTGCGGTACAGCGCCCGCACGTCCTCGGGGATCCAGGCGAATCCCTGCACCGAGCCGCTCGCCTCGCGCAGCGCCTCGCGGGTCCGCGCGTCCCATACGCCGAGCCGCTTCAGCTCGTCGACCAGATAGCCGTTGACCTGGAGGAACTCACCGCTGAGCGTCTCGCGCTTGAAGAGGTTGGAGACCTGCGGCTCGATGCACTCGTACACACCCGCGATGGAGGCGATCGTCGCCGTCGGCGCGATGGCCAGCAGCAGCGAGTTGCGCATCCCGGTCTTCGCGACCCGGGCGCGCAGGGCGTCCCAGCGCTCCGGCCAGCTCAGCTCGGTGGCGTAGTGGTCGGGGTGCAGCACACCCCGGGCGGCACGCGTCTCGGACCAGGCGGGGAGGGGACCCGACCGCTCGGCGAGATCGCAGGACGCCTCGTAGGCGGCCAGCATGATGCGCTCGGAGATCTTCGTGGAGAGCGCGCGGGCCTCGGGGGAGTCGAACGGCAGCCGCAGCTGGAAGAAGACGTCCTGGAGGCCCATCGCGCCCAGACCCACCGGCCGCCAGCGGGCGTTGGACCGGCCGGCCTGCTCGGTCGGGTAGAAGTTGATGTCCACCACGCGGTCGAGGAAGGTCACGGCCGTACGGACGGTGGCGTCCAGGCGCTCCCAGTCGATCGTGCCGTCGGCGACGAACGCGCCGAGGTTGACCGAACCGAGGTTGCAGACGGCCGTCTCGCCGTCGTCGGTGACCTCCAGGATCTCCGTGCACAGGTTGGACGAGTGCACGACGCGGCCCGGCTCGGCGGTCTGGTTCGCGGTCCGGTTGGAGGCGTCCTTGAACGTCATCCAGCCCTGGCCGGTCTGCGCGAGGGTCCGCATCATCCGGCCGTAGAGCTCACGCGCCGGCATGGTCTTGCGGGCGAGGCCCTTGGCCTCGGCGGCCCGGTAGGCGGCGTCGAACGCGTCGCCCCACAGGTCGACCAGCTCGGGCACGTCGGCCGGGGAGAACAGCGACCAGGTCCCGTCCGCGTCGACCCGGCGCATGAACTCGTCCGGGATCCAGTGCGCCAGGTTGAGGTTGTGCGTGCGCCGCTGGTCCTCACCCGTGTTGTCGCGCAGTTCGAGGAACTCCTCGATGTCCGCGTGCCACGTCTCCAGGTAGACGGCGGCGGCGCCCTTGCGCCGGCCGCCCTGGTTGACGGCGGCGACCGAGGCGTCGAGCGTCTTCAGGAACGGCACGATGCCGTTGGAGTGGCCGTTGGTGCCGCGGATCAGCGAACCGCGGGCACGGATGCGGGAGTACGAGAGGCCGATGCCGCCGGCGTGCTTGGAGAGCCGCGCGACCTGGTGGTAGCGGTCGTAGATCGAGTCCAGCTCGTCCAGCGGCGAGTCCAGCAGATAGCAGGAGGACATCTGCGGGTGGCGGGTGCCGGAGTTGAAGAGCGTGGGGGAGGAGGGCAGGTAGTCCAGCCGGCTCATCAGCCCGTACAGCGCGGCGACCTCGCCGAGCGCGCGCTCGGATTCGTCCTCCGCGAGCCCGGCGGCGACCCGCAGCATGAAGTGCTGCGGGGTCTCGATGACCTGGCGGGTGTGCGGGTGGCGCAGCAGATAGCGGCTGTGCAGGGTGCGCAGGCCGAAGTAGCCGAAGCGGTCGTCGGCGCCGTCCGCGAGCGACTGCCCGATCAGCGCGTCCAGGGCCTGCGCGTGGAGCGTCACGAACGCGGCGGTGCGGTCCGCGATCAGGCCCTCACGGTGTCCGACGGCGACCGAGGCGGAGAACGACGTCGCGCCCTGCCCGGCCGCCTCGTCCGCGATGGTGCGGGTGAGGAGACGGGCGGCGAGCCGGGAGTACGCGGGGTCCTCGGAGATCAGGCCCGCGGCGGCCTCGGTGGCCAGCGAACACAGCTCGGCCTCGTCCGACCGGGCGTTGCGGCCGCGCAGGGCTGCGGCGGCGACGCGTCCGGGGTCGGTGTCGGGCAGATCGGCGGTGAGGTCGGTCAGGGTCCGCAGCAGTGCGGTGCCCGGTCCGTCCTTCGCGGGTCCGGCGGACCGGACCGCTTCGGCCTCGGCTGCTTCGGACTCGGCCGCTGAAACCGGATCGGCTGGCGCGATGGTCACGTGGTGCTCTCCCTCGCTCGGCTCGGGGCCGGCGGGGAGCGGGGGCAGCCGGGCGGAGCGGGACCCGGGCAGGGCAGCACTCCGTGCGGCGTCCACCGGCCCATCCGCGAGGCCCGGACGTCTGGGCATCCGGTTCGGTCGAGCCGGATGCGCTGTCGGCAGGTCCTCGGACTGACGGGTGCACAAAAGCACACCGAATACACCGTTGCGGGACAGTTCCGGATTCGCACCGGATTTCCCTGCGGCGACAGCGAGCACGAGCATACATGTGGGGGCCGCCGGATGCGGCAGCCCCCACATGTTGTGTCGTACGAGATCTCAGTGCGCGCTCACACCAGGGGCCGGAGCTCCAGGCGGTACGTCAGCAGCTTCAGGTCCTCGATCGGATTCCAGTCCCTCTCGGGGGTCCGGACGAAGCCGAGGCGCCCGTAGATTCTATGGGCACCGTGCATCGCCGGCTGCGTCGACAGGACGATCCCGGTGACGCCCGGGGTGGCTCGTGCGCGCTCGATACAGGCCCGTACCAGCGCCTCACCCGCTCCCGCTCCCCGGGCCTCGCGGGAGACCGCCAGCATCCGGAATTCGGCTTCGTCGGGCGCGGCGATGTCGCACCAGGGGTTGCCCGGCGGGGCGTAGGTCACCCCGCCCAGGACGCGGCCCCGCGTGTCGGCCGCCACCAGCACCTCGGCCTCGGCGGCCCGGCGGGGGACATCGCGCAGCTTCACCAGATACGGGTCGTCGGCGCCGAAGTCGAGGAGGCCGTCCCCGAGATAGGCCTCGGCGGTGATCTCGCCGAGGACCGTGTGCTCGGCGGGCTCGACCGGCCGGATCGTTATGTCCATGGGCGGAAGTCTGCCGCACGCCCGGGCCGGGCCCGCAAGCGATTTGCGCCGGCACTCCGAGCGCTTGGACGCGCGGACGGGCCGCCGCGCCCCCTCCGCGCGTGCGGAGGGGGCGCGACGGCCCGTCGCGGTGCCGTCAGTGGCCGCCCGGCGCACCCGCCGTGGCCGGCGGGAGCTCCGTCTGCACGCCCGGGTCGCCCGCGTCCGCGGTGTAGTCGCCCGGAGCGGTCTCGTCGACCCCGGCGGGCGCCTTCACGGCGTTCAGGACGAAGGTCAGGACCACGGTGACCACGATGTTCAGCACGAAGGCCGTCAGGCCGATGTAGCCGATCTCGCCGAGGCCCGGGATCTCCTTGGAGGACCCGCCGAAGTGCTTCTGGGTGGGGCTCGCGACCCCGTAGGCGGCGGCCGTCCCGTAGATCATGCCGACCGCCCAGCCGGCGAGCAGCGCCCAGCGGTGGAACCAGCGGGTGAACAGGCCGCCGACCAGGGCAGGCATCGTCTGGAGGATCCAGATCCCGCCGAGCAGCTGGAAGTTGATCGCGACCGTCTTGTCCATGGTGAGGACGAAGGCGAGCGCGCCGACCTTCACCAGCAGCGAGACCAGCTTGGAGACCTTGGTCTCCTGGGCGGGCGTCGCGTCGGGCTTCAGGAAGTCCTTGTAGATGTTGCGGGTGAACAGGTTCGCCGCGGCAATCGACATGATCGCGGCCGGCACCAGCGCGCCGATGCCGATGGCGGCGAAGGCCACCCCCGCGAACCAGTCGGGGAACATGTTCTCGAACAGCTGCGGGATGGCCAGCTGGCCGTTGTCCACCTTGACGCCGGCGGCGATCGCCATGAAGCCGAGCAGCGCGAGCAGGCCCAGCATCAGCGAGTACAGCGGCAGGATGGTGGTGTTGCGCCGGATCACCTCACGGCTGCGGCTGGAGAGCGTCGCCGTGATGGAGTGCGGATACATGAAGAGCGCCAGCGCGGAGCCCAGCGCCAGGGTGGCGTAACCCCACTGGCCCGCCTCGGCGGGTGCGAGGGCGCCGGTCGGCTTGCCGCCCGGCGGGCCCGCGAATTTGTCCTGCGCGGCGGCGAAGATGTCGTCGAAGCCGCCGAGCTTGATCGGGATGTAGATGATCGCCACGGCGATGACCAGGTAGATCAGTCCGTCCTTGACGAACGCGATCAGCGCGGGAGCGCGCAGCCCGGAGGAGTACGTGTACGCGGCGAGCACCGCGAACGCGATCAGCAGCGGCAGGTCCTTGACGAACCAGTTGGTGTTCTCGCCGCCGCCGACGCCCATCACGTCCAGCACGGCCTGGATGCCGACGAGCTGGAGCGCGATGTACGGCATGGTGGCGAGGATGCCGGTGACCGCGACGGCCAGTGAGAGCCCCTTGGAGCCGAAGCGGCCGCGGACGAAGTCCGAGGTGGTGACGTAGCCGTGCTTGTGCGACACCGACCACAGGCGCGGCAGGAAGGTGAAGATCAGCGGGTACACCAGGATGGTGTAGGGCACCGCGAAGAAGCCGGCCGCGCCCGCCGCGTAGATCGCCGCGGGTACGGCGACGAAGGTGTACGCGGTGTAGAGGTCGCCGCCGAGCAGGAACCAGGTGACCCAGGTGCCGAACGACCGGCCGCCGAGGCCCCATTCGTCGAGGCTGGCCTCGTTCTCGGCCTTGCGCCAGCGCGCGGCCATGAAGCCGATGACCGTGACGGCCAGGAAGAAGAAGATGAAGACGCCGAGCGCGACGCCGTTCACGCCGTCCTTCATGCCGACGCACCCCCCTTGCGGGCGCGCTGGTCACGCTGCCACAGCTTGTACGCGATCATCGTGAGCGCGGTCGAGATGAGCACCCAGAGCATCTGGTACCAGTAGAAGAACGGGATGCCGATGAACGTCGGGTCGATCTTCGCGTACGAACTCACCCAGAGCATCGCCACGAACGGCGCGATGAGGCAGAGGGCGATGACCACCCGCACCGGTGTGACGGTGGGTGGCTTTCCTTCTGGGTCTGCTGGCATGGCGGCGACTCCGTCCCCTCGCTGATCACCTGGTGTAATGCGCACGAAATCTAGGCGAGGGTCCCGGCCAGCGTCACCCCCTGTCCGCATTGCGGTCCGGCAACGGTCGTGAGACGTCGGACAGATAGCCGAAATAAGGTCACACGTCGGGAAGTTGGTCCAGACCAATGGTCGTTCCGGGGGCTCCCCGGGGCAGCGAAAAGCCCCCGGGCGGGGCCTCGGGGGCTGTTCACGTGCGGTGACGGGGCGGTCAGTCCAGCGGGCGCTTCAGACGGGCCACGAACTTGTAGCGGTCGCCCCGGTAGACCGAGCGCACCCACTCGACCGGCTCGCCCTGCTCGTCCAGCGAGTGCCGCGACAGCATCAGCATCGGCAGGCCCACGTCCGTGCCGAGCAGTCCGGCCTCGCGCGGGGTGGCCAGGGAGGTCTCGATGGTCTCCTCGGCCTCGGCCAGCCGTACGTCGTACACCTCGGCGAGGGCCGTGTAGAGCGAGGTGTACTTCACCAGCGAACGCCGCAGCGCGGGGAAGCGCTTGGCCGACAGGTGCGTGGTCTCGATGGCCATCGGCTCGCCGCTCGCCAGCCGGAGCCGCTCGATCCGCAGCACGCGTCCCCCCGCGCTGATGTCGAGCAGTCCGGCGAGCGTGTCGTCGGCGGTGACGTAGCCGATGTCCAGGAGCTGGGAGGTCGGTTCCAGGCCCTGGGCGCGCATGTCCTCGGTGTACGAGGTGAGTTGCAGGGCCTGCGAGACCTTCGGCTTGGCGACGAAGGTGCCCTTGCCCTGGATGCGCTCCAGCCGGCCCTCGACCACCAGCTCCTGGAGCGCCTGGCGCACGGTGGTGCGCGAGGTGTCGAACTCGGCGGCCAGGGTCCGTTCGGGGGGCACCGGGGTGCCCGGCGGCATGGTGTCCGTCATGTCGAGGAGATGTCGCTTCAGCCGGTAGTACTTCGGGACGCGCGCGGTGCGTGTACCCGCCCCCGTCTCGGTCTCCGAACTGCCCCCGTCGGCACCCATGGCCCGCCTTCCCGACTGCTGCGTTGCTGCCGTCACCGGCTCCTCCGTCTGTCGCGGCTCACATGGTGGCACGGTCCGGTCACGGCTCGTCGCCCTCCCTCAGGTGTCGGTCCTATAACGGACGCGAGTGCACTTCTTATACACCCTTGACACCCCTAAAGGTCTAGGCCAAGCTCCCGGTACTGGTCTAAACCATTAAAGACCAGGTCCCAGCCCCACGGGCAGTACCCGTCGTATGAGGTTGTGCGACGGACGGCGTTCTCGGGTGGTGGGGGGATTTTTCTTGCATCCCTGAGGAGGGTGTCGTGAAGCGCGGACTCATCGCGGCCATTGGTGTCGTAGCTCTCATGGCCGGTGCCACTGCCTGTGGCTCGGACGACAAGACCGACAGCAGCAGCAAGAAGGCCGGCCCGGACAGCTACAAGGGCCAGACGCTGACCGTCTGGGCCATGGACGGCTCCACGCCTCCCGGCTGGACCAAGGGTCTCACCGCCGCCTTCGAGAAGAAGACCGGCGCCAAGCTGAAGTTCGAGACCCAGAAGTGGGACGGCATTCAGCAGAAGATCACGACCGCCCTCTCGGAGTCGACCCCGCCGGACGTCATCGAGGTCGGCAACACCCAGACCCCCGCGTACGCGGCCACCGGTGGCCTCGCCGACCTGAGCGACCTGAAGACGGAGATCGGCGGCGACTGGGTCGACGCCCTGAACAAGTCCTCGGTCTTCGACGGCAAGCAGTACGCCGCCCCGTGGTACTTCGCCAACCGCGTCGTCATCTACAACAAGAAGGTCTGGGCCGACGCCGGCATCAAGGACACCCCGAAGACGCGCGACGAGTTCTTCAAGGACCTCGACGCCATCAAGGCGAAGGGCAAGGCCGAGCCGATCTACCTGCCCGGCCAGAACTGGTACTTCTTCGACGGTCTGACCATCGGACAGGGCGCGGACCTGGTGAAGAAGGAAGGCGACAAGTACGTCTCCAACCTCGCCGACCCCAAGGTCACCGCGGCCATGGAGCTGTACAAGAAGTACCAGTCCTACTCCAAGGCCCCCAAGGACAAGGACGAGGCCACCCCGCAGCAGGCCGACGTCTTCGCCAAGGGCAACGTCGGTGCCTTCATCGGCATGGGCTGGGAGGCCGGCACGGCCATCGCCGCCAACAAGAAGATCGAGGGCGACATCGGCTACTTCACCATTCCGGGTGAGACCGCCGAGAAGCCCGAGGGTGTCTTCCTCGGTGGCTCCAACTTCGCGGTCGCCGCGGGCAGCAAGAAGCAGGAGCTCGCCAAGGAGTTCCTGAAGCTCGCCCTGTCGGACGAGTTCGAGGGCCAGCTGGCCAAGGAGAACGGCGTCATCCCGAACAAGGAGTCGCTCAACTCCAACCTGACCGGCAACGGCGCCGCCGAGGCCGCGGCCCCGGCCGCCGCCGGTGGTGGCACCACCCCGCTCATCCCCGAGTGGGCCGCCGTCGAGAACGCGCCGAACCCGATCAAGAGCTACATGACCGCGGTTCTGAACGGAAAGTCCCCGGCCGACGCCGCCAAGTCGGTCGAGGGCGAGATCAACAAGCGCCTCTCGCAGAAGAACTGACCCGCCGGCGCCGGGGGGCGGGCATCCACCGTCCCCCGGCGCCCCCGCGTGACTCGACCGTACGGCCCAAGAAGAGATGGCGAGCATGTCAGTGCAGACCGAACAAGTGGACTCGGTCCCGGCAGCCGGTGTCCGCAAGGATGACGCGCCTCCCGCCGGCCCCGTCGCACCGCGAACGAAGCGGGGCGGCGCCTCGGCCCCGTATCTGCTCCTCCTGCCCGCGCTGCTCGCCACGGCGGTGCTCCTCGGGTATCCGCTGGTCAAGAACGGCATGCTGTCGTTCCAGAACCTCAACCCGCGTCAGCTGATCCTCCACCTGACCGAGTGGAACGGCTTCGACAACTACCAGGAGATCCTCGGCGGATCGGACTTCTGGCGGGTCGTCGGGCGGTCGATCGTCTTCACCGCTGCCAACGTTGTCCTGATCATGGTGCTCGGCCTGCTGATCGGCCTGCTGCTCGCGCGGCTGGGCAAGAGGATGCGGCTGCTGCTCATGCTGGGCCTCGTGCTCGCGTGGGCCATGCCGATGATCGCGGCCACCACGGTCTACCAGTGGCTGTTCGCCCAGCGGTTCGGCGTCGTCAACTACGTGCTCGACAGCCTCGGCTGGCACTCGATGGCCGACTACAACTGGCTCAGCACCCAGTTCTCCACCTTCTCGCTGGTCACCCTGGTGATCGTCTGGCAGTCCATCCCCTTCGTGGCGATCAACCTGTACGCCGCGTCGACGACGATCCCCAAGGAGCTGTACGAGGCAGCCTCGCTCGACGGCGCCGGAACCTGGCAGAACTTCACCTCGGTGACGTTCCCGTTCCTCAAGCCGTTCCTGGTGGCCACGACGTTCCTCGAAGTCATCTGGGTCTTCAAGTCGTTCGCCCAGCTCTTCGCGATCAACGAGGGCGGCCCCGACCGGCTCACCGAGACGCTGCCCGTCTACGCGTTCGTCGAAGGCGTCGGCAACCAGCACTTCGGCATGGGCGCCGCCATCTCGTTCCTGACGATTCTCGTCCTGCTGGCGCTGACCGGCTACTACCTGCGTACCGTACTCAAGCAAGAGGAGGACGAGCTGTGAGGCGTTCACTGTTCGGCCGGTTCTGGCCCAACGCGACGGCGGTCGTCCTCTTCATAGGCTTCGCCTTCCCCGTCTACTGGATGTTCAGCACGGCCTTCAAGCCGGCCGGCGACATCATCACCGAGACCCCGGTGTGGTTCCCGACGGACGTCACGCTCGAACACTTCAAGAAGGCCATCGCGGCGGACCACTTCTGGACGCTCGTGCGCAACTCGTTCACGGTGACGATCCTGTCCGTGGGCGCCTCGCTGGTGATCGCGCTGCTCGCGTCCTTCGCGATGGCCCGCATGCGCTTCAAGGGCCGCCGCGGCATCCTGCTGACCTTCATGATCGCGCAGATGGCCCCGTGGGAGGTCATGGTCATCGCGATCTACATGCTGGTCCGCGACGCGGACATGCTGAACAGCCTGGTCCCGCTGACGGTCTTCTACATGATGATGGTCCTGCCCTTCACCCTCCTGACGCTGCGCGGCTACGTCGCCGCGGTGCCCAAGGAGCTGGAGGAGTCGGCCATGGTCGACGGCTGCACCCGCCCGCAGGCCTTCATGAAGGTGATCCTGCCGCTGCTCGGCCCGGGTCTGATGGCGACCTCGCTCTTCGGCTTCATCACCGCCTGGAACGAATTCCCGCTCGTGCTCATCCTCAACAAGGACATCGAGTCGCAGACCCTGCCGCTCTGGCTCTCCCAGTTCCGGACCGCGTTCGGTGACGACTGGGGTGCGACCATGGCAGCTTCCTCGCTCTTCGCCGTACCGATCCTGATCCTCTTCATCTACCTGCAGCGCAAGGCCGTCAGCGGTCTCACCGACGGCGCAGTGAAGGGATAACGCCGGCCCATGACCACCCTCATCTCCACCACGGACACCGTCACCCGGGACGCTCTCGCCGTCCTGCAACCGGGCTTCACCGGCACCACCGCCCCGGACTGGCTGCTGCGCCGGGTCGGTGAAGGCCTCTCCTCCGTCGGCCTGTTCGGGCGCAACATCGAGACGCCCGAGCAGCTCGCCGCGCTCACCGCCCAGCTCAGGGCGGAGCGCGACGACGTGCTCGTCGCTATCGACGAGGAGGGCGGCGACGTCACCCGGCTCGAGGTGCGGCACGGCTCCTCCTTCCCCGGGAACCTCGCGCTCGGCTCCGTCGACGACACCGCCCTGACGCGCGCCGTCGCCCGGGAGCTGGGCCGCCGGCTCGCCGACTGCGGGGTCAACCTCAACTGGGCGCCGTCCGCCGACGTCAACTCCAATCCCGGCAATCCGGTCATCGGGGTACGGTCCTTCGGCGCCGACCCGCAGCTGGTCGCCCGGCACACCGCCGCGTATGTCGAGGGCCTCCAGGCGGCCGGAGTCGCCGCCTGCACCAAGCACTTCCCGGGGCACGGCGACACCGCGGTCGACTCGCACCACGCGCTGCCCCGCATCGACGTGGATCTCGAAACCCTGCACGCCCGTGAACTGGTGCCCTTCCGGGCGGCCATCGCGGCGGGTTCCAAATCCGTGATGAGCGCGCATATCCTTCTTCCCGCGCTCGATCCGCACCGCCCGGCGACGCTGAGCCCGCAGATCCTGACCGGTCTGCTGCGCGAGGAGCTGGGTTACGACGGCCTGATCGTCACCGACGCCGTGGAGATGCAGGCCATCGCCTCGACGTACGGGATCGAGCGCGGCTCGGTCCTCGCGATCGCGGCCGGTGCCGACGCGCTGTGCGTCGGCGGCGGCCTCGACGACGACAGCACCGTGCTGCGGCTGCGCGACGCCCTGGTCGCCGCGGTGCGCGACGGTGAACTTCCCGAGGAGCGGCTCGCCGATGCCGCGGCCCGGGTACGGGCCCTTGCGTCCTGGACGCAGCGGGCCAGGGGGGCCGGCTCGGAGCCGGGCGCGGCAGTGCAGGAGGGGACCGCGCCCGGCACCGTACCGAGCACCAAGATCGGCACGGACATCGGTCTGGTCGCCGCGCGCCGCGCGGTGAAGGTGACCGGCACGGCCGAACCGCTCACCGGTCCGGTGTACGTCGCCGCGTTCACCCCGGTCGCGAACATCGCGGTCGGCGACGAGACCCCGTGGGGCGTCGCCGCCGAGCTGGCCCGGCTGGTGCCGGGCACCGGGACCGACACGTACAGCAGCGAGTCCGAGGCACCCGCCGAGGCCGCGCTGTCGGCGGCGGGGGAGCGGCGCATCGTCGCGGTCGTCCGCGACGCGCACCGCCATGCGTGGATGACCGAGGCCCTGGACGCGCTGCTCGCGGAACGCCCGGACACGATCGTGGTCGAGATGGGCGTCCCCCAGGCGGCCCCCCGGGGAGCCCTGCACATCGCCACGCACGGCGCGGCGAGAGTCTGCGGCCAGGCAGCGGCAGAGGTCATCGCCCTCACGAGCCCGTCCGGCGACTGAGGACAGAGCGTCCGCCACGACGCATCCGCACCAGAACGAGAGGGCCGGGCCACCACCAAGGTGCCCCGGCCCTCTCGCGTACCGCGAAAAGCTAAATGCCCTGCCACAGCGGCTTCGCCGCATACGTGGCGCGGAAGTAGTCCGCCAGCTTCAGCTTCGACGCCGCCGCCTCGTCGACCACCACCGTCGCATGCGGGTGCAGCTGGAGCGCCGAGGCGGGCACGATCGCCGCGACCGGCCCCTCGACCGTCTGCGCCACCGCGTCCGCCTTGCCCTCGCCCGTGGCGAGCAGGATCGGGTGGCGGGCCTCCAGGATCGTCCCGATGCCCTGGGTGATCACGTGGTGCGGCACCTGCTCGATGTCGTCGTCGAAGAAGCGCGCGTTGTCGACCCGGGTCTGCTCGGTGAGCGTCTTGATCCGGGTACGGGAGGCGAGCGAGGAGCACGGCTCGTTGAAGCCGATGTGCCCGTCGGTGCCGATGCCGAGCAGCTGGAGGTCCACCCCGCCGGCCTCGGCGAGTGCCCTGTCGTACGCCTCGCAGGCGGCCTGGACGTCCTCGGCGGTCCCGTCCGGACCCATGAACGACGCCTCGGAGAGGCCGAGCGGCTCGACGACCTCGCGCAGCACCACGGAGCGGTACGACTCCGGGTGGCCCGCGGGCAGTCCCACGTACTCGTCGAGCTGGCAGATGCGGGCGCGCGAGGCGTCCACGGCACCGGAGCGGACCTTGTCCGCCAGGGCCTGGTAGATGGGCAGCGGGGTCGAGCCGGTGGCAACGCCGAGAAGGGCGTCGGGCTTGCGGCTGAGCAGGGCGCCGATGGCCCCCGCGATCAGCTCGCCGCCTGCCTTGGCGTCCGGGACGATGACAACTTCCACGCGGGGCCTGCCGATCTGAAGTGAAGACATGTGGTATAGACCAATCAAAGCCCTAATCTAGCAGACCTCGCGCGCCGGGACACGGCCTGTGCCGCCCTTCGGACGACCGCCGCGGCCCCGGCCGTCCCGTCCTGCCGGACGCCGTCCGCTGGCGGGCCCCGGGTCCCCCGTGGTCGACTTGACCGACGCAGCGCGAGACCCCCGGGAGGCACCAGACATGTCCGCCCCACGCCCGGCCCACGACGGCGAGCAGCCCGGCCGCATCATGTCCGGCGAGATGGCCGAGCAGCCCGCGATGCTCCGGCGCATCCTCGACCGAGGCGCCCCCGCCATCCGCGAGGTGGCCGGACGGATCGCCGCCAAGAAGCCCCGCTTCGTCCTGCTCACCGCGCGCGGCACCTCCGACAACGCGGCGCTCTACGCGAAGTACCTGCTGGAGATCACGCTCGGGCTGCCCTGCGGTCTGGCCTCGATGTCCACCACCACCGCGTACGGCGCCAAGCCGGACCTGAGGGACGTCCTGGTCGTCACCGTCAGCCAGTCCGGCGGCTCGCCCGACCTGGTGGCGTCCACCAAGGCCGCCCGGGAGGCCGGCGCGATCACGCTGGCGGTGACCAACAACCCGGACTCGCCGCTGTCCGCGGTCTCCGAGTACCACATCGACATCCTGGCCGGCCCGGAGAAGGCCCTGCCGGCCACCAAGACGTACACCGCCTCGCTGCTCTCCCTGTACCTCTTCGTCGAGGGGCTGCGCGGCGGCGACGGCGCGGCGGCCGCGATCCTGCCCGAGCTCGCGGAGGCGATCCTCGCCCGCCGGGACGAGGTGAAGTCCCTGGCCTCCCGTTACCGCTTCGCCGAGCGGATGGTCATCACCTCGCGCGGCTACGGCTACCCCACGGCCAAGGAAGCCGCCCTGAAGCTGATGGAGACGAGCTACATCCCCGCCCTGTCCTACTCCGGCGCCGACCTGCTGCACGGCCCGCTCGCCATGGTCGACAACATCTCCCCGGTGATCGCCGTGGTGACCGACGGCCGGGGCGGCGAGGCCCTTCAGCCCGTGCTCGACCGGCTGCGCGGCCGGGGCGCCGATCTCTTCGTGGTCGGCCCGAAGGCACAGGTGGAGGCGGCGTCCGCGGGGTTCGTGCTGCCGACGGCCGGGGTCGCGGAGGAGGTCCAGCCGATTCTGGAGATCCTGCCGCTCCAGATGCTGGCGTACGAGGTGACGATCGCGCGGGGCCAGGATCCGGACGCGCCGCGCGCACTGGCCAAGGTCACCGAGACCCGCTGAGGGGCCGGCGGGAGACCGCCCCCGGAAACACCCGCGGGCCGCGGCGCCGGGCCGGGACCCTCAGCCCGACCAGCACCGCAGCCCGGAGTAGGACCGCCCATGACGGGCGATCGGCTCGGCCGGCGGTGTGCGGTGCCCCCGGCCGGGGGGAGACACCGACGCAGTCAGGGCAGAGAGCGCGGTGTCTCGTTCCGCTCTCCTGTGCGGGGAGAGCGGAGGCTTTACCCAGCATTGTGGACTAGACCATTCAGTCCTGTCCATGCATGGGACACGGCAATTTCCGGCCCTTCCCCCTGCACGGACGGGCGGACGTTCCGGTTCGGAACCTGCGCACATCCACAGGTACGCTCGCACCTGTGCCCTCCATGAACGACCTCGTCCGCCAGCACACCGCCCTGAGCGACACCGACCTCGAGTGGCTCCATCTGCTGGTCTCGGAGTGGCAGCTGCTCTCCGACCTCTCCTTCGCCGACCTGGTCCTGTGGGTCCCCACCCGCGACGGCACCCGCTATGTGTCCGTCGCCCAGATGCGGCCCAACACCGGGCCCACCTCCTACCAGGACGACATGGTCGGCCATCTGGTGCCGCGCGGCCGCCGCCCGCTGCTGGACGCCGCGCTGGACGAGGGCCGGATCGTGCGCGAGGGCGACCCGGAGTGGCGCGAGGAGGTGCCCGTACGAGTCGAGTCGATCCCCGTACGCAGGGAGGGCCGGGTCCTCGGCGTCATCGCCCGCAACACCAACCTCCTCACGGTCCGCACCCCCTCCCGGCTGGAGCTCACCTACCTCCAGTCGGCCTCCGACCTGGCCCAGATGATCGCCGCCGGGTCCTTCCCGTTCCCCGGCCAGCAGGTCGACATGGATGCCTCGCCGCGCGTCGGCGACGGGCTCGTCCGGCTCGACGCCGACGGCGTCGTCCAGTACGCCAGCCCCAACGGGCTGTCGGCCTACCACCGGCTCGGCCTCGCCTCCGACCTGGTCGGACAGCACCTCGGCGGCATCACCGCCGAACTCGCGCCGTCCCGGGGCCCGGTGGACGAGGCCCTGGTCAAACTCGCCAGCGGCTACGCCCCCCGTGAGTTCGAGGTCGAGTGCGCCGGCGGGGTGATCCAGCTCCGGGCGATCCCGCTCAAGCCCAAGGGCGTCCGGATCGGCTCCCTGGTGCTGCTCCGGGACGTCACCGAACTGCGCCGCCGCGAGCGCGAGTTGATCACCAAGGACGCCACCATCCGGGAGATCCACCACCGGGTGAAGAACAACCTCCAGACGGTGGCCGCCCTGTTGAGGCTCCAGTCCCGCCGGATGGACTCCCCGCAGGGCCGCGAGGCGCTCAACGAGGCGGTGCGCCGCGTCGGTTCGATCGCCATCGTGCATGAGACGCTGTCCCAGAATCTGGACGAGCGGGTGGAGTTCGACGAGATCGCCGACCGGGTGATCGCCATGGTCGCGGAGATCTCCCCGGGCAAGGTCACCTGCCGCCGCACCGGGCGCTTCGGGATCCTCGACGCCGAGGTGGCCACCCCGCTGGCGATGGTCCTCACCGAAGTCCTCCAGAACGCCCTGGAACACGCCTTCGGTGTCGCCGAGTCCGGCACGGTGGAGGTCTCGGCGGTGCGGGGCGGTTCGCCCACCGAGGGGCGGCTGCTCATCACCGTCCAGGACGACGGCTGCGGTCTGCCCGAGGGATTCGACCCGCAGCGCGCCGGCAATCTGGGCCTCCAGATCGTACGGACGCTGGTGGAGGGCGAGTTGGGCGGAACGTTCGGCATGGTGCCGGCGCCCGAGCGCGGCACCCAGGTCGTCCTCGACATCCCGGTCCGCGCCGACAAGTAGCCGACAAGCAGCCGTACCCGCGCGCGCGGGTACGCCCCCCGCACAGCAGAGAGCCCGGACCGTTGGTGAACGGCCCGGGCTCTCTGGTCAAGCATGCGCTTCGGGGGTACTGCGCGCTGCGACTCGGGGGGGCGGGGTGGTGCGTACGCTCTGTACGCGCCGCCTGGCGCTGAGGTTCGTAGCGGTGGCGTCGGTCAGGCGCTGGCGTTGCGCGCCCGGTTGCGAGCGGCGCGGCGCTTCATTGCGCGGCGCTCGTCCTCGCTGAGGCCACCCCAGACGCCGGAGTCCTGGCCGGACTCGAGCGCCCACTGCAGGCACTGCTCCATGACGGGGCAGCGACGGCAGACGGCCTTGGCTTCCTCGATCTGCAGCAGCGCAGGACCGGTGTTGCCGATGGGGAAGAACAGCTCCGGGTCTTCCTCACGACAAACGGCGTTGTGACGCCAGTCCATGGCTGCTACCTCTCCTTGGTATTACGTACTGTGGCTTGTGAATGTGAACGCTTTCACGAATCCCCCCGCAGGTGTCGGGCCGACGCCCAGATGAACTGGTTGTGGTCCTGTGAAGTGAGGAGGGGTTCTGGCTCTCAGTGGAGGCCGTTGTTGCGGGCCGTCCCGATCGCCATGTAGAGATTCGCAAACCTCGGCGGCGGATACAACCCCTTCTGGAAAGTTTTTTTTGATTCCTCGGTGTCGGCTAGGTCACAGCCGTACTTCTAGAGGGTGGAAGCCAGTCCAAACGTTCGAGTTAAAGGACTTTGGTCCCTTCCGCTCACACAATCACACGCAGTGCACGGCGTACGCCTGTGAACGTCACACTCGTACGCAGCCCCAGGTGGTCACCGTCCATCTGGAAGGGCAGCGGGGCCTTTGAATGCAAGGTGAAGTCTGTGAGGTCGTGCTGTGAAACAGCGTGCTTGCCGCGCGGACCCTTTTCGGGGCTCGAAGTGAGCAGCTGGGTGGCGTAGCGGGTGACCGCGGCCGTCGAGAGACGCCGCAGGCCGAGGACGTCCAGGGCGGTGTCGAACGAGGCCTTCGGGGAGGCGTATATCGGGCGGTTCCCCAGGTAGGTCCAGGGTGCCGTGTTGCAGATTATGGAGAGGGTGAGCTCGTGGACCGGGTCCTGGCCCGGCACCTCCAGCGTGATCGTGCCCTGCCGGCGGTGCGGCTCGTCGACGAACTGCCGGAGCACCTGGCGCACGTACAGCGCGTGGGTCGAACGCTTGCCGCGCTCCCGCTGCTGTTCGACCCGGCCGATCACACCGGCGTCGAATCCCAGGCCGGCGCAGAAGGTGAACCAGCGCTCCGGGACCGATTCGTCCTCCGAGCCCGGCGTACCCGCCGCCAGGCCGAGGCCCACCGTGCGCTCCGTGCTGTTGGCCAGGGCGTCCAGGATGGCGCCCGTCGCCTCCACGGCGTCGTTGGGCAGCCCGAGGGCGCGCGCGAAGACATTGGTGGAGCCGCCGGGCACCACGGCCAGCTTCGGCAGGTGGTCGATGTCGGGGCCCCGGTGGAGCAGGCCGTTCACGACCTCGTTGACCGTGCCGTCGCCGCCGAGCGCCACGACGAGATCGATGTCGTCGCTGTCGGCCGCCCGCCGCCCCAGGTCGCGGGCGTGGCCGCGGTACTCCGTGGTGACGGTCTCGATCTTCATCTCGCTGGCCAGCGCGTGAATGAGCACGTCACGCGTCCGCGCACTGGTGGTGGTGGCAGCTGGGTTGACCACAAGAAGTGCGCGCATGTCCGCCAGAGTACCTACCGCGGGGTATTGGCCTGAAGTCCTGCCCGCACGCCTTTACGCTCAGTGACGATGCGGGTGCGACGGGACGGCCGGAAAGGACCCGTTCCGGTGGCGCGGCGACCCCGGCTTCGCTTTCGCGGGCCCGGGATGCCAACCTGCAAGGGTGAGTACTCAGGAGAACGCGCCCTCGTCGATGCCTCTGGCCGAACCGCCGAAGCCGGCCAGGATCACGCTCGTGGCCGGACTCAACGCGCTGGAAGGCGCCGCCCTCGCCGCCGGCGGGATCTACCTGCTGGTCATGGGGCTGCTGGGCCGCCCGGACAGCCCGACGCAGGCGGAGATGGGCGGTCTGACGCTGGTCGCGCTCGGCCTGATCCCGCTGGTCGCCGCCCGAGGCCTGCT
Source organism: Streptomyces sp. ITFR-16 (assembly GCF_031844705.1). Classification (NCBI taxonomy): domain Bacteria; kingdom Bacillati; phylum Actinomycetota; class Actinomycetes; order Kitasatosporales; family Streptomycetaceae; genus Streptomyces; species Streptomyces sp. ITFR-16. The sequence continues at coordinate 2,632,573 of NZ_CP134609.1, read as the reverse complement.
GCGGCGGCGCAGCTGGAGCCGGGGCCCGGCCCTCATCACCCAGATCATCGCGCTGCCGGTTGCCTGGACGCTGCTGCGTTCCCACGGCGCGCTCATCCCGGCCGGGATCGTCCTCGCGGCGGTGGCCCTGACCGCGCTGTACCAGCTGGCCAGGCCGACGACCATCGAGGCACTCGGCATCCGCAGGCCGGGCTCGGCGCCGGAGGCGGACACCCCCGACGCCTGACGCCGGGGGCGTCCGCGGTCGCCGCCCCCGGGCCGCCTACTCCTCGACGAGCAGCCGCTCGCGCAGCTGCGCCAGCGTGCGGGCCAGCAGGCGCGAGACGTGCATCTGCGAGATGCCGACCTCCTGCGCGATCTGCGACTGGGTCATGTTGCCGAAGAACCGGAGCAGCAGAATCCGCTTCTCCCGGGGCGGCAGGTCCTCCAGCAGCGGCTTGAGCGACTCCCGGTACTCGACGCCCTCCAGCGCCTCGTCCTCGGAACCCAGCGTGTCCGCGACCGCGGGCGACTCGTCGTCCGTGTCCGGCACGTCCAGCGAGAGCGTGCTGTATGCATTGGCCGATTCCAGGCCCTCCAGGACCTCTTCCTCGGAGATGCCGAGCCGCTCCGCCAGCTCGTGCACCGTCGGCGAGCGGCCGTGCTGCTGGGAGAGCTCCGCGGTCGCCGTGGTCAGCGACAGCCGCAGTTCCTGGAGCCGGCGGGGCACCCGCACCGCCCAGCCCTTGTCGCGGAAGTGGCGCTTGATCTCGCCGACCACCGTGGGCGTCGCGTACGTCGAGAACTCGACGCCGCGCTCCGGGTCGAACCGGTCCACCGACTTGATCAGCCCGATGGTGGCGACCTGGGTCAGGTCGTCCAGCGGCTCGCCGCGGTTGCGGAAGCGGCGGGCCAGGTGCTCCACCAGCGGCAGGTGCATCCGCACCAGCCGGTTGCGCAGCTCCGCCTTCTCGGGGGAGCCGTCGGGGAGCTTGCCCAGCTCGATGAACAACGCCCGCGCCCCGCTGCGGTCGTGTGGATCGTGGTGCCCGTGCTCGCTCATCTGGCCTGCCCGCTCCGCCTGCGACTGCTCCACCACGACCGTAAGGCCAGCGGGCCCCTCCGCCCCGTCCACCGCACGGGGCAGGTCGTCCCCGTCCACCGGATGAGGCAGGGCCTGCTGTTCCGGGATGCCCGCCGCGCGCACCACCCCTGGTCGGATCGTCTCGTCCCGCACAGGACCGTCCCCGTTCCCGTTGCTCACGCCGGCCCGGGTCCCGCGCCGCGCTGTTTGTACAGGCTGATGCTGACCGTACGGTCGTCGGCGACCGAGGAGTCGACCTTTCCGGCCAGTGCGGAGAGCACCGTCCAGGCGAAGGTGTCGCGCTCCGGGGCCCGGCCGTCCGTCGTCGGGGCCGACACCGTCACCTCGAGTGAATCGTCGACGAGGCGGAACACGCAGCTGAGGACGGAGCCGGGCACGGCCTGCTGAAGCAGGATCGCGCACGCCTCGTCGACCGCGATGCGAAGATCCTCGATCTCGTCGAGAGTGAAGTCCAAGCGCGCTGCGAGGCCGGCCGTGGCCGTACGCAGCACCGACAGGTAGGCACCCGCAGCGGGCAGCCGGACCTCTACGAAGTCCTGATTCCCGGGCTCGCCTGCGATCTGGGACACCCTCACCTCCAAGGTGGCACAAACTCATTCGAGGATCCGGGAAGAGTGCCCGGAGCCATGCGGTACGTCTTCGGTTCTTGGTCCGGCGACGCTATCGCGATCCATGATGCCGTGTCGCCGGGACCCCGCCCTGCGACTGTCACTCATGGTAAGCCCATGAGCACACACGGTGGCTAGAGGTCTGCGGCGGTCAATTACGAACAACAGGCGCCGGTTTGACGTACCCAGGCGTCAGACGATCGAACCGTCCTCGAAGCACCAGCGCCAGCTCTCGCCGGCCTCGAAGCTCCGCATCACCGCGTGACCGGTCTCCTTGAAGTGCCCCGTCGCGTGCTGGAGGGGTGAGGAATCACAGCAGCCGACATGGCCGCAGATCAGGCAGAGTCGCAGCTGCACGGGGTGGGTGCCGGCCGCCCGGCATTCGAGACAGGTCTCACTGAGGGGCGCGGGCTCGGGGCGCGGCAGGTCTGATACATGCGGGCACTCACTCATGATGGCCAGGTTACGACGGATGCGAGGACCGTGAGATGGACGCATTGCCACTGGTGGCACTGGTCGCGGCCAGTGCGGCGATGGCGGGGCTCGCCCGCCGCACGCCGGTGCCGGCCCCCCTTCTGCTGGTGGCCATGGGGCTGATCGGCTCGTACGTGCCGGGGGTGCCGACGTACACGCTGGACGCCCACATCGTGCTGCCGCTGCTGCTGCCGCCCCTTCTGTACACGGCCGCAGTCGACAGCTCCTACCTCGACCTGCGGGCCAATCTGCGGCCCGTGGCGCTCCTCTCGGTCGGCTATGTGCTGTTCGCGACCGTCGCGGTGGGGTGGCTGGCCTACCGGCTGGTGCCCGATCTGCCGCTCACCGCGGCCCTGGTGCTGGGCGCCGTGATCGCCCCGCCGGACGCCGTCACGGCGGCGGCCATCGCCCGCCGGGTCGGGCTGCCCGCCCGGGTCACGACGATCCTCCAGGGCGAGTCCCTGGTGAACGACGCCACCGCGATCACCGCCTACAAGGTGGCACTCGCCGCCGCCGTGGGCGAGGGGATGAGCTGGGGCGCGGGGATCGGCGAGTTCTTCCTCGCCTCGGTCGGCGGCGTCGGCGTCGGCCTGGTGCTCATGGTGCCGCTGCACTGGCTGCGCACCCACCTCAAGGAGCCCCTGCTCCAGAACACCCTGTCGCTCCTGATCCCGTTCGTGGCGTACGCGGCGGCCGAGCGGGTGCACGCCTCCGGGGTGCTCGCCGTGGTCGTCGTCGCGCTCTACCTGGGGCACCGCTCCTGGCAGGTCGACTTCGCCACCCGGCTCCAGGAGGCGGCGGTCTGGAAGATGGTCGCCTTCATCCTGGAGTCCGCCGTCTTCGCCCTGATCGGCCTCCAGCTGCCCTTCGTGCTGAAGGGGCTCGGTACGTACGCCGTCGCGGACGCCCTCTGGTACGCGGTGGCCGTGTTCCTCGCCGTCGTCGTGGTCCGCTTCGTCTGGGTCTATCCGGCGACCTATCTGCCCCGGTGGCTGTCGCGGCGCATCAGGGAGCGCGAGACCGAGACCGACTGGACCGCGCCGCTGATCGTCGGCTGGGCCGGGATGCGCGGGGTCGTCTCGCTCGCCATCGCCTTCTCCATCCCGCTGGTCATGACCGACGGGGAGGACTTCCCGGCCCGCAACCTGGTGCTGTTCCTGACGTTCACCACGGTCATCGGCACCCTGGTCGTCCAGGGGCTCACCCTGCCGCTCCTGGTGCGTGTCCTGAAGCTCCCGGGCCGCGACCGGCAGGCGGAGACGCTGGCCGAGGCGCAGGCCCAGAGCGAGGCGTCCACGGCCGCCGAGGCGCGCCTGGAGGACCTGCTCACCGACGAGCGCAACTGTCTGCCCCAGCCGCTCACGGACCGGCTGCGCACCGTCCTGGAGCGCCGCCGCAACGCGGTGTGGGAGCGGCTCGGCGCGGCCAACCCGGTGACGGGGGAGTCGGCGGACGACACCTACCGGCGGCTGGCCGGCGAGATGATCGAGGCCGAGCGCGAGGTCTTCGTGCGGCTGCGGGACGAGCGCAGGATCGACGACGAGATGATGCGGACCCTGCTGCGCCGCCTCGACCTGGAGGAGGCGGCGGCCTACCGGGAGGAGTCGGACGGCTGATCCCCGGCGGGGGCGTCAGGCCGTCCGGTGACCACGGCCGCGACGGTGGTGCCGGCGGGGAAGGCGCCCTCACCGGCCAGCTCGGTGAGCGCGTAGAGCAGTTTGGCCACATAGAGCCGCTCGACCGGCAGCCCGTGGCGGTCCTCGAAGTCGTCCGCGAAGGCGTGCAGCGCGGGGGTGGTACGGGCGTAGCCGCCGAAGTGGAAGCGCTCCTCCAGCGACCAGTCGCCGGCCGGGCCGCCGAACGCCTCCCGCTGCAGCTTCCGCACCGCGTCGCCCAGGAAGCCGCCGCGCAGGACCGGGACGCCCAGGGCGCGCTGCCCCGGGCCCAGCCCGGCGGCGAGCCCGGCGAGGGTGCCGCCGGTGCCGCAGGCCACCGCAGCCACGTCCACCGCGCCGCGCAGCTCCTCCCCGAGCGCTGTGCAGCCCTGTGCGGCCAGGGCGTTGCTCCCGCCCTCCGGGATCACCTCGCACTCCCCGTGGACGCTCAGCAGCCCCGCCAGGACCCCGGGATCGGTCTTGGCGCGGTAGGTCCCCCGGTCCACGAAGTGCAGCCGCATGCCGTCGGCCGCGCACCGGGCGAGCGAGGGGTTCAGGGGGCGGTGCGCGAGCTCGTCGCCGCGCACGACGCCGATGGTGCGAAATCCCAGCAGCCGCCCTGCCGCCGCCGTGGCCCGCAGATGGCTGGAGTACGCCCCGCCGAAGGTCAGCACGGGGCGCCCGGCCGCCGCGCGCAGGTTCGGGGCGAGTTTGCGCCACTTGTTGCCCGGCAGCTCCGGGTGGATCAGGTCGTCGCGCTTGAGCAGCAGCGTCACGCCGTGACGGGCGAAGCGCTCGTCCTCGGCCGGCCGCAGGGGCGACGGGAGCACCGGCCGCAGCCGGGAGGGGCCGGGGGCGTCGAAGGGCGTGGAGGACATGCCTCCATTGTGGACGCGGCCGGGGCGGGCGCCGGGCCCGGCTACTTCAGGCGGTCGTGGATCCGGGCGCGCATGGAGGTCATCGAGAACCCGCGCGGGTCGACCTTGCCGGGCTGCCACTCCAGGTGCCCGATGACCGAGCGGGAGTTCCACTTGTGGTGGCGGCAGACGGCGGCCGCCGCCTTCTCGATGGCCTCCAGCTGGACGTCCGGCCAGGGGTCCTTGCCGTCGCCGAGGTTCTCGCACTCGAAGCCGTAGAAGTGCCGGTTCCCGTCGGTGTTGGCCTCGTTGTCCGAGGGCAGGCGCTTCTCGGCCACGACCGCGCGCAGGACGTCGTCGTCGCCGAGCCCCGCGTGGTTGGCGCGCCCGTAGCCGACGAGGTGGACCCGGCCGTCCTTGGCGATGACGCCGTGGCACAGGGGGCCCGGGAGGTCGGGATAGCCGTCCCGGCAGATGCGGACGGTGGCATCGGTCCCCTTGGTCACCGTGTGATGGATCATCACGCCGTTGACGGGGCCCCAGGCGCCCTTGTGGTTGCGGTTGTGGGTGCGCCAGTCGCCCACCTGGACGACGGTGAGCCCCTCCTTCTTCAGGGCGGCGAGGAACGCGCTCGCGGACATGGGTGAGGACATGGCCGGCTCCTTCGGTGCGTGGGGGGAGTGGTCCGTACAGCTCTTCCAGACGATGTACCCGACGCGGGGGACCCCGGACCAGTTATGGGACAACTCCGGTGCCTTGTTCGGGTGCTGTGCGAGCCGATCCGGTCAACTCCCCGGACAACGGCCGGGGGCGGCCGCAGGCGGACGGCGGATCGGGCCGTACCTCACAGGGATCGCGCAGCGTGGTGCCCAGCCCAAAGCCCGATTAGTCACACTCTTTTGTGTAATGGCGTGCCCCGTCCTCCTGCTGAAAGGCTTCTTCTCGCAGGTCAGCCGATGAATTGAGAGGACGTCAGATGTCCGTTGGTGAAGAGGTTCAGAACGCGCAGGTGCCGCCGCAGCAGAGTCTTGGCACGGCAGCCGCGCGGAACCTCGCGACGACCACCAAGTCCGCTCCGCAGATGCAGGAGATCACCTCGCGGTGGCTGCTGAAGATGCTCCCGTGGGTGCAGGTGCAGGGCGGCACATACCGGGTGAACCGCCGGCTGAGCTACTCGGTCGGGGACGGCCGGGTGACGTTCGTGCAGACCGGGGACCGGGTCTCCGTGATCCCCGCCGAGCTCGGTGAACTCCCCGCGCTGAGGGACTTCGGGGACGAGGAGGTCCTCGCCGAACTGGCCAGGCGGTGCGAGCAGCGCGACATTCCCGCCGGGCAGCTCCTGGCCACGGCCGGTGAGGCGGCGGACCGGGTCTTCCTGCTGGCGCACGGCAAGGTGGAGAAGATCGGCACCGGCCCCTACGGGGACGAGACGGTGCTCGGGGTCCATGCGGACGGGGCCTACTTCGGCGACCACTCCCTGATCGAGGGCGACGCGCTGTGGGAGTACACGGCCCGCGCCGTCACCGCGTGCACGGTGCTCACGCTGAGGCGGGCCGATGTGCTCAACCTCGCCGAGCGCGCCGACTCGCTGCGCTCCCATCTCGCCGGGCTGCTGGCCATCCCGCACCAGCGCACCAACAAGTACGGCGAGGCGGAGATCGACCTCTCCGCGGGCCATGTCGGCGAAGCGGTCGTGCCGCACACCTATGTGGACTACGACGCGGCGCCCCGCGAGTACGAACTGAGCGTGGCCCAGACCGTCCTGAAGGTCCACAGCCGCGTCGCGGACCTCTACAACCAGCCGATGAACCAGACCGAGCAGCAGTTGCGGCTCACGGTCGAGGCGCTGCGCGAGCGCCAGGAGCACGAGCTGATCAACAACCGCGAGTTCGGCCTGCTCAACAACTGCGACTACGGCCAGCGGCTCCAGCCGCACGACGGGGTGCCCAGCCCCGACGACATGGACGAGCTGCTCTCGCGCCGGCGCGGGTCCAAGCTCTTCCTGGCCCACCCGCGCGCCATCGCGGCCTTCGGCCGTGAGTGCAACAGGCGCGGTCTGGTGCCCGAGAGCGTGGACATCGGCGGACACCATGTGCCGGCCTGGCGCGGGGTCCCGATCTTCCCGTCCAACAAGATCCCGGTCACCGACGCCCGCACCACGTCGATCATCTGCATGAGGACCGGCGAGGCCGAGCAGGGCGTCATCGGCCTCCAGCAGACCGGTATCCCGGACGAGATCGAGCCCAGCCTGTCGGTCCGCTTCATGGGCATCGACGAGCAGGCGATCATCTCCTACCTCGTGACGGCCTACTACTCCGCGGCCGTCCTGGTCCCGGACGCCCTCGGTGTCCTGGAGAACGTCGAGGTCAGCCGCTGGCGGTGAGTTCCGGGGCCCGGACCGGCGAGGTCCGGGCCCCGTGCCGCAGCGTGCGCGACCACAGCAACCCAGCAACCACCCACGTCCCCGGCCCGGCGCGCGAGCGACCGGCGGCCGGGACGGCAACGACCGGGGTGACCGATTGACCATGACCCGCACAGATGCCGCGACCGAGGGCAACGAGGCCGCGGCGCTTCTGGAGTACACCCGGACCCTCGTCGATCCCCACCTGCGCGCCGCGGTGGCCTCCCTGCCCGGATCGATCCGGCGCGTCGCGATGTACCACTTCGGCTGGGAGCACGCCGACGGAAGCCCGGCCGCGGGCGGAGCGGGCAAGGCGATCAGGCCCGCGCTCGTCCTGGCCGCCGCCCGGGCGCTCGGCGGTGACCCCGAGGACGCCGTGCCGGCCGCCGTCGCCGTGGAGCTGGCCCACAACTTCACCCTGCTGCACGACGACGTCATCGACGAGGACCGCACCCGCCGCCACCGGGCCACGGCCTGGACCGTCTTCGGCGTCCCGGACGCGGTGATCGCGGGCGACGCCATGCTGGCGCTCGCCCAGCGCATCCTCGCGGAGGACGCCCGGCCGGTCTCCTCCCGCGCCTCGGCCCGGCTCTCGACCTGTGTCATCGAGCTGTGCGCGGGCCAGCAGGCCGACTGTGCCTTCGAGGAACGCGGCCCGGACGAGGTCACGCTCGACGAGTGCCTCACCATGGCCACGGCGAAGACCGGGGCGCTGCTCGGCTGTGCCTGCGCGCTGGGCGCCCTCTACGCGGGCGTCGAGGAGCGGGCCGTCGGCGCCATGGACGGCTTTGGCCGGGAGGCCGGGCTCGCCTTCCAGCTGATCGACGACCTGATCGGCATCTGGGGGGATCCGGCGCAGACCGGGAAGCCGGTCGGCGCCGACCTCAGCGCCCACAAGAAGTCGCTGCCGGTGGTCGCCGCCCTCACCGCGGGCGGCCCGGCAGCGGCGGAGCTCGCCGCCCTCTACCGGGGCCCGATGAGCACGGCGGCCGAGGTGAGCCGCGCGTCCGGGGCCGTCGACCGGGCCGGCGGCCGCGACTGGGCACAGAGCTGCGCGGCGGACCGGATGGCGCGTGCGGTGCACCATCTGTCCCGGGCCGTGCCCGACCTGTCCGCCGCGGGGGACCTGCTGGCCCTCGCGGAGTTCGTCACCCGCCGGACGCACTGAGCGGGGAAGGAGGCAAAGGCAGGAGGGGAGAGGGCGGCCCCGCCGCGTTCGTACGGCCTCGGCATCCAGTAGTACGCCGGTCGAGGGCGGACGGGCGGGGCGGGGCCGCCCTCGTGCGCGATCGGCCGAGGCCGCACCGCTCATCGGTCGAGGTCACAGGGGCCGCCCGGATAAACCGAGGGCGGCACCGGCGGTGTCCGAGGCACGGGCTACAGTCCGTGCCCATGACAGATGAGTCGTGGGCAGGGTGGTACCGGGACCGACAGGGCTCCGATGCCGTCATCCTCACCACCGACGGACAGCAACTCCGCCTGCGCATCAGGGGCGTGGACTTCGAGGGCGAGAGCTTCGACGCCCTCGTCCCGGTGGCCGGCACACCGCCCGAGAGCGGGATGTTCACCCTCGCCGAAGGGGCGCTCAACGACTGCGTCCTGGAGTGGGACCTGCCGTTCCCGGTGAACGCGGACGGGACGGCCCATCAGGCGACCCTCAGCTGCCTGCTGTCGCTGCGCAGGCCTGATCCGTATCTCTACCTGGAGCTGCAGTTCGGCGGGGCGGCCTTCCGGTCCCACCGGGCCGAGAGCGACTTCGGGTCCGCGCTCGCCACGATCCAGCGGGCGCTGCCGCCGGGCGTCCGGCTCCGGACGTGCATCGCCTGCGCCTTCTCGGACTACTTCCCGGCGCCCGGCCGCGGGCTCTCCGGCGGACTCGCCTGCTTCCGGGGCGCCAAGGAGGCCTACCGGGGCACCGCCGGCGAGGACGACGTCCTGGATCTGTGGGACCGGCGCAGCGGCTTCGTCCAGGAGGTCTGGAGCTGCCGCGAGTTCGAGCCACGCCCGGCCGAGGGCGCGGGCACCGGCCACCGGGGCGCCTTCCCGCTCGAAACGGCCTGACGGCAACAGCCCCGCAGAATCGCACATCTGACGGCACCGCACACCGACAGCACACAGCCCGCCCGGCCCTGGGCGGGCTGTTTCGTTGCCGCGCCTCCGTTGTTCTACTAGCATGCGAACAATGGAGGTTTTCATGAACCGGAAGAACACCGGCCGCACGGCCCTCGCCGCGCTGCCGTTCCTGCTCGCCCTCGCCGTCGACCTGATCCTCTTCGCCGTACGCCGTGACCGGCTGCCCGCCCAGCTGGCCAGCCACTTCGTGGGCAACGGCAGGGTGGACGACCACGCCGGACAGACCTCGTACGTCGTCGTCACCACGCTGCTGCTCGCCGGAATGGGGCTGCTCTGGACGCTGATGGCGGGCAAGGGCGCCTTCCCGGGCCCGGCCCATCGCAAGGTGCTGGCCTCCGGTTACGCCGTGGCCGGATTCCTCGGCTACCTCATGGCGGTCGTCCTGCTCATCAACGTGGACGCCGCCGAGGACGCCCAGGGCCGGGCCCAGGACGTCTCGTTCCCGATGTGGCACCTGGCCGCGGCCGCGGGAGCGGCCGCCCTCGCCTTCGGCCTGGGGCTGCTGCTCGCCGCACTGGCCCCCGTACCCGAGACGGGCGGGACGGGTGCGGCGGCGGAGGAGGGGGAGCGGATCGAGCTCGCCGCCGGCGAGGTCGCCGGATGGGCGCGCGGCGCCGGGACGTGGTGGACGCCGCTCGCCGCGCTCGTGGTGCTGGGCGCCGGTGTCGCCCTGCTGTTCACCGCGGGCTGGGTCTCCGCCCTGCCGGCCCTCGTCGTCGGCCTGCTCCTGGCGAGCTTCGCCCGCCCGTACGTGACCGTCGACCGGCGCGGCATCACCGTCTCCGGGATGCTGCCCTGGCCGCGCGTCCGGGTCCCGCTCGACCGGATAGAGGCGGCCACCAGCCGCGACATCAGCCCGCTCGCCGAGTACGGCGGCTGGGGCTACCGGATCCGTCCCGGGCGCACCGGTGTCATGATCCGTTCGGGCGAGGGCATCGTGGCCCGGCTGGCAGGCGGCCGGGACTTCGCCGTGACCGTCGACGACTCCGCGACCGGTGCCGCGCTCCTCAACACCCTGATCGACCAGCACCGAACGGACAAATGACCATGCTCTTCCGGGTGGATCCCACCTCCACCGTGCCGCTCGGCGACCAGATCGCGGCGTGCGTGCGCCGCGCCGTCGCCGACGGTGCGGCGCTCCCCGGGGAACGGCTGCCCGCCGCCCGGGTCCTGGCCGAATCGCTCGGCGTCAATGTGCACACGGTGCTGCGCGGCTACCAGCGGCTGCGCGAGGAGGGGCTGATCGAACTGCGCCGGGGGCGTGGCGCGGTCGTCGCGGCCGCCGCCTCCCCGCACCGCGCCCGGCTGCTGGAGCGGGTGCGCGAGACGGTCGGGGAGGCCCGTGGGCTCGGGATGTCGGCGGACGAACTGCTGACCCTCGTCCGTACCGAGTTCGGCGCCGGCTGAAGGCCGGTGGGCCACCCCGTCCTGCGAGGCGGCCCACCGGAGGGATCAGGAACCGCTACGGGCGAGAGCCGCCGCGAAGCCGTTCTGCCAGAGGGAGTTCACCCGGCTGCGCTCGTTGGAGTCCGGGTAGGGGTTGGTGCAGGACGGGCCGGGGCCGCCGCCCGACATCAGCTCGCTGCACGGGCCCGAGTAGTGGTCCGGAAGACCGAGGACGTGTCCGGTCTCATGGGTCGTGACGCGGGTCGAGTCGTACTGCTGGTTCTGCGCGTAGTCCAGGAAGATGTAGCCGTTGCCGTGCCCGTCCGTGCTCGCGTACGAGCCACTCGGGTCGTTGCCCTCGTAGTACGAGAAGTCGGCGTTCGAGCCCTCCTGGAGCCGGACGTTGGAGACCGAGCTGTTCCAGATCTGCGCGCTGTTGGCTATCTGGGTGCGGAAGCTCGGGGCGTTGGCCGTGCTGTAGACGATGGTGACGGCCTGCACGCCCGGGTTGGCGGCGCGCTTCTCGGCGACGGACTTCGCGACCGCCTCGAAGAAGGCCTTGTTCGACGCCTCGCTCTCGTGCGATCCGGCGTGCGAGGTGTACGCCACGTGCGCGGATGCCGAGGTGGGGGCGGCGGCAGGCGCGGCGGTGGCGAGGGCGGGGGCGGTGCCGAGGGCGGCGGCGAGCCCGAAGCCGAGGCCGATCACGGCCGACATGACGGTCCTGGGGTGTCTCATGTGGGGGGTCTCCTACCAGTTACCTGTCAGGGAACCCGTCCGATGATCGGACTCGGACGGGGACGGTACGGAGAGAGTGTCGGGGAATCCGGGACCGGGCGGATGATGTCAACCTGCGATAGCGCCGCCCTATCACCCGCGAGTCCCCGCCGGACGTCCGCGCGCTGTCCGGCGCCCCAACAGCCGGGTAATTGCAGGGCTTTGGTGGGGTTGGGTCGTCTGGTGCGGGTGGGCCGGCCGCCCTACTCTCGGCAGCATGGAGCTTGAGGTGAGGCACCTCAGGGCGCTGTGCGCCATCGCCGACACCGGAAGTCTGCACCGGGCGGCCCGAAGACTCGGCGTGAGCCAGCCCTCGCTCACCACCCAGCTGCGCCGGATCGAGAACACGCTCGGCGCCGAACTGTTCAGCCGCGGGCGCACCGGCTGCCGTCCCACCCTGCTCGGCCGCGCCGTCCTGAGCCGGGCCCGCCCCCTCGTCGACGGCATGAGTGCCCTGGTCACCGACGCGAAGGCGGAGGCCGAAGCCGCCCGGGCCGAAGGGCCGCGCCTGCGGATCGGCAGCACCGCCAGCCGGGTCATCGGCGGCTGGCTGCGCCGGCTGCGGCTCCGGCTGCCCGGTACGGACATCTCGCTGCGGGTCGATGTGTCGGCGCACGCGCTGCTGCGCGCGGTCGAGGCGGACCGGCTCGACGTCGCCTTCGTGCACGAGGTGGAGGGCAGCCCGCTGTCCGTCCCGGACGGGCTGGAACAGCGCGTACTCCTGGACCGCGAACCGCAGTTCATCTCCATGGCCCGGGACCACCCGGCCGCCGCGCTGCCCGTCGTCGACCTGCACGACCTGGCCGCCGACCGGTGGATGGTCGACCCCACCGTGGACGGTGAATGGGACGGGCTGCGCCGGGTGTTCGGCGCGGCCGGGGTCGCGCCGCCCGTGCTGCACGGCGACTACCTCACCGCGGCGTCCCTCGTCGTCCTCGGCGAGGCGGTGGCGCCGTGCCAGCCGACCTCGGGCCCGCGCGACGACATGGCGATCCGCCCGCTGCGCGACGACCCGCTCGCGGTCCGGCTGCTGCTGGTCTCCCGGCCGGGCGCCGACATGGCGGCGGTGTACGGGGATCTGGAGGCCGCCTACCGGGAGGCGGCGCGGCAGGCGGCCGGATACCACCAGTGGCTGCTGCGCCACCGCAGCCCGCTGGCCCGCGCCTGAAGCCTCCTGGACGGGGCTCCGCGAGTTCCCGATTCCCGTTCGCCCGTGGTGGATTCCGCCAGAAGCGAGGAACGGTCCGGACCGGGCCGTGAGCGGGCAGAGTCGGTGACATGAGGCTTCTGATGCTGGGTGGTACGCAGTTCGTCGGCCGGTCCGTCACCGAGGCCGCGCTCGCGCGCGGCTGGGAGGTCACGGTGTTCCACCGGGGCCATCACGCGCCCCCGCCCGGCGCGGCCGAACTGCTGGGCGACCGCACCGCGCCCGGCGGCCCGGCCGTACTGGCGGAGGCCGGGGAGCCGGACGGCGGCGGCCTCGCCTGGGACCTGGTCGTCGACACCTGGAGCGGCGCGCCCTCGGCCGTGCGCGACGCGGCCCGGCTGCTGGCGGACCGGGCGGCCCGCTACACGTACGTCTCCAGCCGGTCCGTGTACGACTACCCCGCGCCGGCCGGGCTGCCCGAGGACGGCCCGCTGGTGGCGGGCGCCTCGCCCGACGCCGGTGACGACCAGCCGTACGCGCTGGCCAAGCGGGGCGGTGAGCTCGCGGCGCTGGACGCCTTCGGCGACCGGGCGCTGCTGGCCCGCGCGGGGCTGATCATCGGCCCCCTGGAGAACGTCGGCCGGCTGCCGTGGTGGCTCGGCCGGATAGCCCGGGGCGGCCCCGTGCTCGCACCCGGAACGCCGGACCTGGACCTCCAGTACATCGATGTGCGCGACCTCGCCGGCTGGCTGCTCGACGCGGCGGAGCGCGGGCTGCACGGCCCGTACAACCTGGTCAGCCGGCCGGGGCACACGACGATGGGGGAGTTCCTCGAAGCCTGCGTACGGGTCACCGGTTCGGACGCCGAGCTGCGCTGGACCGACACGGACCGCATCCTGGCGGCGGGGGTCGAGCCCTGGACGGACCTGCCGGTCTGGCTGCCGCCGGGGGAGCTGTACGACACCCTGCACCAGGGCGATGTCAGCCGGGCCCACGCGGCGGGGCTGCGCTGCCGTCCGGTCGAGGAGACGGTCGCCGACACCTGGGCATGGCTGTGCGCACTGGGCGGTGAGGCCCCGCAGCGGCCCGACCGGCCCCTGAAGGGCATCGATCCGCAGACGGAGGCGAAGCTGCTGGCCGGCTGAGGGGCAGTCGGCGGACGGGCGCCGTCCCACCGGCGTGGCACGGCCAGTGAATCCTGAGTAAAGCTGCATATTGCGCTGTATGGGAACGAATACGCGCAGAAGCGGCACAACGCGCCGCGTGGCGGTGACGGTGGCGGCAGCGGCGGCCATGGTGGGGGTTCTCGCGCCCACCGCTGCCGCCGACCCGCTGCCCGGCGGTCTCGGTCCGTGCCTCGGCGACGACTGCCCGGCGACCTGGCCGGACCCGAACAACGGCCCTGTCACCCATCACGACAGCAACATCAACATCTTCGTCGGCGGCGACTATCTCGTCCGGGAGGCCGCCGCCGAGGCCGAGGGGAAGATCGTCACCCTCGGGCGGTTCGACATGATGAAGCGCGAGGGGGCCTCGCAGATCTACAACGTCGGTGTCGCCGGCGTGGGATCGCGGGTCCCGCCGCCCGACGGCTCGGACTATCTGACCGTGGGCGGCGATCTGACCGTCCAGAGCGGAAAGCGGCTGCTGGCCGAGGAAGGGCTCAACAGCGGGGTGGTGCGCTACGCCCAGGGCCTCAGCGGGACGGTGATCCCCACCACCGTCCACGACGCCGGCGCCACCGCTCCGTACACCGCGCTGCGCGACCAGCTGACGGCGGCCAGCCACTGCTACGCGTACGACGACAACGCGGACCACCGGCGTCCGGTGACCGGCACGACGGAGAACTCCGGCTCCGAGACCGTCTTCACCGGCGACGGCACCTCCGCCCTCCAGGTCTTCGCCGTCGACGCCGACCTGGCCACGGCCGCGGGCGGCCAGCAGGGCATCGTGTTCCGGGGCATCCCGGACGGCGCGACCGTCCTGGTCAACGTCTACGGCGACACCCGCACCATCAGCACCTACATGGGCTCGCTGCCGCAGTCCGGCCTTCGCGAGCACCTGATGTGGAACTTCCCCGACGCCACCGCGGTCGGGCTGAAGGGCACCGGCCAGTTCCAGGGCAGCGTGCTGCTCGGGCAGCAGGCGAGCACCACCACCCTGGCGATGAGTGGTGCCAACGGCCGCTTCTACACGGCCGGTTCGCTGACCCACACCTCGGAGGGCGCGTCGGGCGGCCAGGAGATGCACGCCTACCCGTTCGACGGCGACCTGCCCGGCTGCGACGAGCCGTCGCCGACCCCGACCCCCACCGACTCGCCCACCCCGACCCCCACCCCGACGGACTCGCCCACGCCGACGCCGACGGACACCCCCACACCCACGCCCACGGACTCGCCCGGACCGTCCCCGTCGCAGACGACCCCCGGCCCCGAGCCCACGCCCGCCCCCACCCATTCCTGGCCGCACCGACCGCACCCCGGGGGAGAGCTCCCGGACACCGGTTCGCGCGGCGGCGAATGGGTGATCGGCGGGATCGCGGCGGCGCTGCTCGTCGCGGGATCGGCGGCAACGATGCTGGCCCGCAGGACGCGCAGGCGCGGCTGACGCCCCGTCCGCACTAGTTTGGGCCCCATGGCCGAACTGCTGCACCTCACCGAACGCCCACTGTGGGAGGCGGCCCGCGGGACCGGGACATACGAGATGTCCACCCGCGGCCGCACCCTGAGCGAAGAGGGCTTCATCCACTGCTCGCTGCCGCACCAGCTCCCCGGTGTGGCCAGGATGCTGTACGGCGCCGGCGACCACGACCTGGTGGTGCTGGTCATCGACACGGACCGGCTGCCGGCGCCCGTACGGTACGAGCCGGCCGCGCCCGGCGGCGAGGAGTTCCCGCACATCTACGGACCGGTTCCCGTCGAGGCGGTCGTGGACGTGCGCCCCTGGCCACACAAGGAAGGCGACCCCGAATGAGCACCACCGGTTCCGCGGCAGACCCCCACCCCCTCATCGCCGTCACCGGCGCGAGCGGGGCGCTGGGCGGCCGGGTCGCGAGGCGGCTTACCCGCGCCGGAGTCCCCGTGCGGCTCCTGGGCCGGGACCCCTCCCGGCTGCCCGAGCTGCCAGGCGCCGACCCCGCGCCGCCCGCCCCGTACGGCGACGGCGAGGCCATGCGCCGCGCCCTGGCCGGGGCGCACACCCTGTTCCTCGTCTCGGCCCACGAGAGCCCCGACCGGGTGCGCGAGCATGTGACGGCCGTGGACGCGGCGGTCGCCGCGGGCGTCGAGCGGATCGTCTACGTCTCCTTCGTCGGGGCCGCGCCCGATGCCACGTTCACCTTCGCCCGGGACCACTGGGACACCGAGGCGCACATCCGTACCACCGAGGTCCGCCACACCTTCCTGCGCGACAGCTGGTACCTCGCGGGCATCCCCGCGATGACCGGCGCCGACGGCGTGCTGCGCGGGCCGGCCGGCGACGGCCGGGTGGCGGCGGTGGCGCACGAGGACATCGCCGACGCCGCGACCGCCGTGCTGCTCGCGGACACCGACCCCACGGGCCCCTCCCACGACGGGCGGACGTACGACCTGACGGGCCCCGAGGCGTTCACCCTCGCCGAGGCGGCCGAGGAGCTGAGCCGGGCCACCGGACGGACCGTCACCTATGTGCCGGAGACCCGGGAGGAGGCGTACGCCTCACGGTCCGGATACGGCGCCCCCGACTGGGAGGTGGCGGGCTGGGTGACCTCGTACGAGGCCATCGCGACCGGCGAGATGGCCACCGTCTCGGACGCCGTGCCGAGGCTCACCGGCCGGCCCGCCAAGAGCCTGGCCGGCTATCTGCGCGAACACCCCGACAGCTGCCGCCACCTCCTCCTGCCGGGCTGACGGCCGTGCGCACGGAAACACCGTGGGGCCCCTGGGACCCACCGCCGCCGGCCGAGGCCGTCCGGCTGCTCGCCCCGCTGGGCACGCCGTGGTGGATCGCCGGCGGGTACGCGATCGAGCTGGCCGTCGGCCGCGCCTTCCGGGACCACGGCGACATCGACGTACTGCTGCTGCGCCGCGACCAGCAGGCGATCCAGCGCGTCCTGCCGGACTGGGAGTGGTGGGCGGCCGATCCGCCCGGCACGCTGCGGCCCTGGCGCCCCGGCGAGATCCTGCCCGCCGGGGTCCACGACCTCTGGTGCCGGCCGGGCCCGGACGAGCCGTGGCGGGTGCAGTTCATGCTCGACGACGTGGCGGGCGGGGACTGGGTGTTCCGCCGCGACCCCCGGATCCGCCTCCCGCTGGACCGGCTCGGCCGGGTCTCCGGGGACGGGATGCCCTACGTCGCCCCCGAGGTGCAGCTGCTCTACAAGTCCCGGTCCCGGCGGGCCAAGGACGAGCGGGACTTCGAGGCGGCGCTGCCGGTTCTCGACGAGGACGCGCGGTCCTGGCTGACCGAGACGATCACCCTGGCGCAGGGCGCGCAACACCCCTGGGCGGCCCGGCTGCGGGCGCTGCGGGAGGGCTGAGCGGGGCTCAGCGCACGTACGCGCCCGCCTTCGCCGCGACCGTCGCGGCCAGGGCTGCGCGGTCGGCGGCGGCCTCGTCGAGCGGGTCGCCGCTGGCGAGCAGGCGGTAGTAGAGCGGCGCCGAGACGGCACGGACCACCTCGTGCGGATCGGTGCCTGCGGGGGCCTCCCCGCGCTCGACGGCCTCGGTGACACAGCCGGCCCACTCCTCGATGCGGATCGCGTAGAAGCGGTGCAGCGCCTGCGCGGTGCGCGGGTCGCAGGTCGCCGCCGCGATCACGGACCGGAACAGGGCGCCCTGGCGCGGGTCGGTGAGCGTCTTCAGCACGAGCCGGGCGTTGGCCCTCAGATCCTCGTCCAGCGAACCGGTGCGGCTGCGCGGCGAGGACTGCTCCGCCATGTCGTCGAGCAGGTCCGCGATCAGGCCGGTCGGGGTGGACCAGCGCCGGTAGACGGTCGTCTTGCCGACCTCCGCGCGGCGCGCGACATCGGCGAGGTCGAGGCGGTCGAAGCCGTGTTCGGCCAGTGCGTCACCCGCCGCGCGCAGCACGGACTCCCTGACCCGGGCGGTGCGCCCACCGGGCCGGACGGTGCCGGGTTCCACGTTCTCGGATGTCATAACGGGTCTCCAGTTCCATTAATGCGCCCTGCTCTGCTACGGTCGTCCCATCTTAACGGAACCACAGAACCATTAAAGCGTTCTGTCCGAGGAGGCCGACCATGTCCGCGCCCAGCAGCACCCCTTCCCGTACCGCCGGTACCGCCCCCGAACGGCCGCCCGCACCCCGGATGACCGGCCGGCAGAAGACCGTCCTCGCCCTGCTCCTCGGCGCCCAGTTCATGATCGCCGCGGACTTCTCCATCCTGAACGTCGCGCTGCCCGTCGTCGGCGAGGGACTCGGTTTCGCGCTGCGCGACCTCCAGTGGATCGCCACCGCGTTCGCCCTGGCCGCCGCCGGGTTCACGCTCCTGTTCGGCCGGATCGCGGACCTCGTCGGCCGCAAGCGCCTGTTCATCGGAGGCATGGCCGTGCTCGGCCTCTCCTCGGCCCTCGGCGGACTCGCGACCTCCCCCGAGGTCCTGCTCACCGCCCGGGTCCTCCAGGGCCTTGCCACCGCGGCCGTCACCCCGGCCGGACTCGCCCTGCTCACCACGGCCTTCAAGGAGGGACCGCTGCGCGAACGCGCCCTGGGCCTCAACGGCGCCCTGATGTCCGCCGGGTTCACCGCCGGCGCGATCCTCGGCGGACTCCTCACCGACCTGCTCTCCTGGCGCTGGGCCTTCTTCGTCAACGTCCCCGTCGCCGCGCTCGTCGTCGCCCTGGCCCCGTCCGTCGTCACCGACTCGCGCCCGGCCGCGCGCCCCCGGCTCGACGTCCCCGGAGCCGCGACCGTCACCGGCGGCCTCCTGCTCCTGGTCTACGGGCTGACCCAGGCGGGCGCGACCGGCTGGACCACGCCCACCACCCTGGCCGCGCTCCTCGCGGGCCTCGCCTCGCCCTGCTCATCGGCTTCTGGTTCGTCGAGAAGAGGGCGGCCGCGCCGCTCGTCCCCGTACACATCCTCAGGCGGCGCAGCGTCATCTGGGGCAACGCCACCGGGCTGATCGCCTTCGTCACCGAGACCTCGCTGGTCTTCCTGCTGACGCTCTATCTCCAGGAAGTCCTCGGCTACTCGCCGCTCGCCACCGGGCTGGCCTTCGGCGTCCTCGGCATCGGCACGGTGCTCGGCGGCACCCTCGGCGGGCGCGCGGTGGGCCGTTACGGCACCCGCGCGACCATCGTCACCGGCGGCGTCGTCCAGGCGCTCGCCACGCTCTCCCTGGTGGCGCTCGGCACCTCCGGCGGCTGGATCCGGCTCCTGCTCGCCGCCACGTTCGTCGGGGGCGTCGGCAACATGCTGATGATCGTCGGCTTCATGGTCACCGCGACCTCCGGTCTCCCCGACGAGGAACAGGGCCTGGCCACGGGCCTCGCCACCATGACCCAGCAGGTCGGCATCACCCTCGGCATCCCGGTCATGAGCGCCGTCGCCACCGCCCGGATGACCGCGCTCGGCGACACCGGTCCGCAGGGTGTGCTGTCCGGAGTCTCGGTCGCGGTCCTGGTCAACTCCGCGCTGGTCCTGGCCGGGGCGCTGCTCGCCGGTACGTTCCTCGCCCGGCGGCGGACGGATCACCCGGCGTGACACTCGTGAGCGGCGTCGCCGCCCTGGTCGACGAGGTCCTCGTACACCCCGGTCTTGAAGTTGATCAGGTCCAGGGATTCGGTGAGCCCCGCGATCCGGGCGGCGACGCGCGCCTGGTGCTCCCGCATCAGCGCGAGCCGCTCCCGCTCGTTGCCCGCGCCCTCCCTGACGAGTTCGGTGTACCTGCGGAGCACGGGCAGGGGCATGTCGGAGGCGCGCAGGATGATGCAGACGGTCAGCCAGTCCACGTCGTCCTCGCTGTAGACGCGGCGCCCGCCGGCCAGGCGCCGCACGGGGCGGAGGAAGAGCCCCTCGCTCTCGTAGAAGCGCAGTGCGTGGACGCTCAGCCCGGTGCGCTCGGCGACCTGCCCGATGCTCAGACTCGCGGTGATCTCAGCCATGCGGGCCAGCGTAAACGGCGGTTGACCTAGAGCCGGGTCCAGCTCCTAGGGTCCCCCGTGACCGACCCGGTCCACTCGGCAAGGGGCACACCACCATGCGCTATCGCACACTCGGCAGAACCGGCATCGAGGTCAGTACCCACTGCCTCGGGACCATGATGTTCCAGAAGGGCTTCAACTCCGACCACGAGGACTGCGTCCGCATCATCCACGCGGCCCTGGACCGGGGGATCAACTTCGTCGACACCGCCGACATGTACGGCCGGGGCGAGTCGGAGGAGATCGTGGGCAAGGCGCTGCGGGGGCGCCGGGACGACGTCGTCCTCGCCACCAAGGTGCACTTCGCGATGGGCGAGGGCCCCAACTGGGGCGGCAACTCGCGGCGCTGGATCCTCAAGGCGGTCGAGGACAGCCTCCGGCGGCTGGACACCGAGTGGATCGACCTCTACCAGGTCCACTTCCCCGACCACAGCACCGACATCGAGGAGACGCTCGGGGTGCTCACCGACCTCGTGCGCGAAGGCAGGATCCGCGCCTTCGGCTGCTCCAACTACCAGGCCGACGAGATCGTCGAGGCCCACCACGTCTCCGAACGCCGCGCCCTCGGCCGCTTCCGCACCGCCCAGCCGCCCTACTCGGTCCTGGCCCGCGGCATCGAGACCGCACTGCTGCCCGCCTGCGCGCGCCACGGCATGGGGGTCCTGACCTGGAGCCCGCTGGCCTTCGGCTTCCTCACCGGCAAGCACCGCAAGGACCGCCCGGTCGACCTGGACAGCGGCCGCGCCGCGATCCGCCCGGCCTTCTTCGACCCCGCGATCGCCGGCAACGCGGCCAAACTCGACGCCGTGGAACAGCTGATCGACCTGGCCGGGGACATCGGCTGCACCCTCCCGCAACTCGCCGTGGCCTTCACCGTGACCCACCCCGCGGTCACCTCGGCCATCCTCGGCCCGCGCACGCTCCACCAACTGGAGGACCTGCTCTCGGGCGCCGCCCTCACCCTGGACGACGCGGCCCTCGACCGCATCGACGAGATCGTGCCCCCGGGCACGAACCTCTACAACCCGGCCACGGCCCTCCCCCCGAGGTCCCTGACCGAGAAGACGTTGCGCCGCCGCGCGCCGGGGGAGCGGGCGGCGGCCTGAGGGGGCGGGGGGCCGGAACACAAAAGAAGACCGCACCCGGTCCGTCAGGACCGGGTGCGGTCGGATGGGTGGCGTGACCCGTGCACGCACGGGCCGGCCGGGCCCACCGGAGATCAGGCCTTCTTGGTCTCCCAGAAGATCTTGTCGATCTGGGCGATCAGGTCCAGCGCCTTCTGGCCCGTAGCCGGGTCGTTCGAGCCCTTGGCCGCGGAGAGCGCCTTCAGGGTGTCGTTGACCAGCTGGTGCAGCTCCGGGTACTTCTCGAAGTGCGGGGGCTTGAAGTAGTCGCTCCAGAGCACCGAGACGTGGTGCTTCGCGAGCTCGGCGCGCTGCTCCTTGATCAGGATGGCGCGGGTGCGGAAGTCCGCATCCTCGTTGGCCTGGTACTTCTCCTGCACGGCCTTGACGGACTCCGCCTCGATGCGGGCCTGGGCCGGGTCGTACACGCCGCAGGGGAGGTCGCAGTGGGCGCTGACCTTCACCTTGGGGGCAAACAGGCGGGAAAGCATGGAGCTGTCCTTCCTCGTGATCGTCTTCTCAGGTGGGACATTACTCCGTGAGAAGCCTGAATTTGCGGGTGCCCCCAGGGGCTTAGGCCAAAAGTCCGGGGTGAGGATGGGACCAGTGGCCGAATGTACGGAACCCTGGGAGGGACGGTGTACAGGACGGACCGGGGAGGTGCCGGAGAGATGCGGGAGGTGCCGGAGGTGCCGGAGCTGACCGATGAGCAGCCCGCGCGGGGGCTGGCGGCGCGTGTGCCGTTCCAGGTGGTGGAGGTGACGGGGCCCTCGATGGTGCCCACGCTCTACCACGGGGACTGGCTGCTCGTGCAGTACGGGGCGCCGGTGCGCCCCGGTGACGTGGTGATTCTGCGCCATCCGTTCCAGCAGGATCTGCTGGTGGTCAAGCGGGCCGTGGAGCGGCGGGCCGGCGGCTGGTGGGTGCTCGGTGACAACAGCTTCGCCGGCGGTGACAGCACGGACTACGGGACGGTGCCCGAGGAACTGGTGCTCGCCCGGGTACGGGCCCGCTACCGCCCGCTGACGAAGGATCAGCGCTCGGTGCGCGGGGTGGTGGCCTGGGCGTTCTCCGCGCTGCGGCCGGTGTCGGCGGCGCGCTCGGTCTCCAGGCGCTTGCGGGCCCGGTAGGCGGCCACGTTGGCGCGGGTCGCGCAGCGGTCCGAGCAGTAGCGGCGGGACCGGTTCGTCGAGGTGTCGAGGTAGGCGTTGCGGCACGGCGCCGCCTCGCACAGACCGAGCCGGTCCACGCCGTACGAGGTGAGGTGGAAGGCGAGGCCCATCGCCGCGATGGCGGTGTAGCCCGCCGTGGCGTTGGACGGATGGTCGGCCAGGTGCATGTGCCAGTCCGGCTTTCCGTCCGCGTCCCGGAAGTCGTGCCCGGAGATCTGCGGGCTGACCGGGAACTCCAGCAGCAGCGAGTTGAGCAGGTCGACCGCGAGGGTCTCGTCGCCGGTGTCGGCCGCCTCGAAGACGGCGCGCAGCCGCGCCCGTACCGACCGGAAACGTGTCACATCGGCGTCGGTCGCCCGTCGTGCCGCCTGCCCATTGGCGCCGAACAGCTCGCGCACCGCGTCGACCGAGGTGAGGGCGTCCTTGTTGCGGGCCGGCTCCTCGGTGTTGACCAGGCGCACGGCGTAGTCCGAGTAATAGGCCAGTTCCACTTGTAGTCCTTACGGCGTCGGTCTAGGGTCGATGCTGCGATGAAGTAATGGGCTGTTGTGGGTCCAGGGTATTACATGGGAGGGATTCGGGTGACGGAGACAGCGACGGGCGCCGACTGGCGGGCCTGGCAGGAGAGCTGGGACCGGCAGCAGGAGTGGTACATGCCCGACCGTGAGGAGCGCTTCCGGGTCATGCTCGACATGGTCGAGGCCTTCACCGGCCCCGAACCGCGGGTGCTCGACCTCGCGTGCGGTACGGGAAGTATTACGGACCGGCTGCTGCGCCGGTTCCCGAAGGCCACCAGCACCGGCGTCGACCTCGACCCCGCGCTGCTCGCCATCGCCCGGGGCACCTTCGACGGCGACGAGCGGGTCACGTTCGTCACCGCGGACCTCAAGGACCCCGGCTGGACGGCGAAGCTGCCGCACGACACGTACGACGCCGTCCTCACCGCGACCGCCCTGCACTGGCTGCACAGCGAGCCACTCGCCGCGCTCTACGGACAGATCGGCGGTCTGGTCGGGGAGGGCGGGGTGTTCATGAACGCCGACCACATGATCGACACGGACACGCCCCGCATCAACGCCGCCGAACGCGCCCACCGGCACACCGCCATGGACCGGGCCAAGGCCGCCGGCGCCCTGGACTGGGCCGCCTGGTGGGCGCGGGCCGCCGAGGACCCGGTGCTCGCCGGGCCGACCGCCGAGCGGTTCGCGATCTACGGCGAGCACGCGGACGGCGACATGCCGTCGGTGGCGTGGCACGCCGCCACCCTCCGCGCCTCCGGGTTCGCCGAGGCCCGGCCCGTCTGGGCCTCGCCATCGGACAGCCTGGTGCTCGCCGTGAAGTAGGGGAAGCGGGAGCAGGCAAGTCGTAGGAGGGCGGCCGTCGGCCGCCCTCCATTTTTTTCTTCTGCCCCCGCCGCAACCTCCCCCGCCCCCCACCGCACTGGAAGGGTGAGACGGTCCGCGCCCGCGGACCCGGAGAGGGGCGCCGAGGATGCGGAGTGAGGACGAGGCCGCGCTGCACGCCTTCGTCGAGAACAGACGCACCGCGCTGTTCCGCAGCGCGTATCTGCTCTGCGGCGACCGGCACGAGGCCGAGGACCTGGTCCAGGCCACCCTGGTCAAAGTGGTGCTCGGCGGACGGCGGCACGGACGGCTCGACAACATCGAGGCGTACGCACGCAAGACGCTGGTCAACACCTTCATCGCGGCCCGCCGCCGGTTCTGGCGGCGCGAGCAGGCGTACGGCGAACTGCCCGACCGGGCCGTCCACGCGCCGGACACGGACACCGGCCTCGCGGTACGGGCGGCACTCGCCCGGCTCACCGCCCGGCAGCGGGCCGTCCTGGTGCTGCGCTACTGGGAGGACCTGAGCGTCGAGGCCACCGCCCGGCTGCTCGGGATGCGGGAGAACACGGTCAAGAGCCACGCGGCTCGGGGGTTGGCGGCGCTGCGCGCCGAGATGGCGGAGGAACTGGTATGAGCGACGTGCGTGAACTGCTGGGGCGGGCCGCGGAGGACGCGGGCAGCCCCGTGATCAGTACGGAGGCGGTCTACGCCAAGGCGGCCCGGGTGCGGTGGCGGCGCAGGGCGGCGGTGTCGGCGGCCGCGGTCTGCGCGGTCGCGGGGGGCGCGTTCGTCGTGCCGGCGCTCTCCGGGGAACAGCCCTCGCGGACCTCGTCGGTGGCGGCGCCCGCCGAACTCCCCGGCCCCACCGGGCGGGCCGCGCGGCTGGCCGGGCTGCTGCCCCGCGGCGTCGGCTCCATCGAGCAGGTGTCGCTCGCCGTGATCATCAAGCAGGTGACACCCGGGCAGGCGAAGGAACACCTCTACGGCCCGCTGGACGGGCAGTACGCGGTCCGCCGGGACGGCGGGGTCGGCTATCTGACCGTCGGCCTGATGTCAGCGAAGGCGGTGGGCACGAAGCTCGGGGGCAGCCTGCGCGACGAGAACCTCTGCGCGCGGAACAGCGGGGAGCCGCAGCGTGAGGACTGCGTCCGCGAGGAGCTGCCGGACGGACGGGTGCTGACCATCTGGAGCGACGCGATGGACTACGGCGACGGCACCCCGCAGTGGGGACCCCAGCTGACCGCCCGGCTCACCCTGAAGGACGGCGGACTGCTGGCCGTGAACGACAGCACCGGCTTCGAGGCCGCCACCGCGCAGGGTCCGCTGCTCAGGACCCCGCCGCTCACCCGGGCCCAGCTGCGCACGCTGATGCTCAGCCCGGAGCTGGTGCGGGGAAAGTAGGGCGAACGCGCGGGAGGGCGGTACGGGCCACGTGGGTCCGTACCGCCCTCCCGTACGCGCAGGGTCTAGAGGACCTTCGACAGGAACGACTTCGTCCGGTCGTGCTGCGGGTTGCCCAGCACATCGCGCGGGTGGCCCGACTCGACCACCACGCCGTCGTCCATGAAGACCAGCGCATCGCCGACCTCACGGGCGAAGCCCATCTCATGGGTCACGACGATCATCGTCATGCCGTCCTCCGCGAGGCCGCGCATGACGTCGAGGACGTCACCCACCAGCTCCGGGTCGAGCGCCGATGTGGGCTCGTCGAACAGCATCAGCTTCGGCTCCATGGCCAGCGCCCGGGCGATGGCCACCCGCTGCTGCTGTCCGCCGGACAGCTGCGAGGGGTAGTTCTTCGCCTTGTCGCCCAGCCCGACCCGGTCGAGCAGCTTCTCCGCGCGGGCCCGGGCGACCGCCCGGGACTCACGCTTGACCTGCACGGGGGCCTCCATGACGTTCTCGATGGCCGTCATGTGCGGGAACAGGTTGAAGCGCTGGAAGACCATGCCGATGTCCCGGCGCTTCAGGGCGACCTCGCTGTCCTTCAGCTCGTAGAGCTTGTCGCCCTTCTGCCGGTAGCCGACCAGCTCGCCGTCGACGTACAGCCGTCCGGCGTTGATCTGCTCCAGGTGGTTGATGCACCGCAGGAACGTCGACTTGCCGGAACCGGACGGGCCGATCAGGCAGAAGACCTCGCGCGGGGCGACCTCGAGGTCGATGCCCTTGAGGATGTGCGCGGCGCCGAAGGACTTGTGGACGCCCTCGGCCTTCACCATGGCGGTCATGCCATGCCTCCCTTCGGGCGGCCCAGCGACAGCATGTTGGCCTTGATCTTCTGCAGCGGGGTGGGCGGCAGGCTGCGGCTGGAGCCGCGGGCGTAGTACCGCTCCAGGTAGTACTGCCCGACGCTCAGGACCGAGGTCATGATCAGGTACCAGGCCGCGGCGAGGAAGTACATCTCCACCGGGGCCCCGGAGCTCTGCCCGATGTCCTGGGCGTACTTGAACAGCTCGTAGAACTGCACGGCCGCCACCAGCGACGTGGTCTTGAGCATGTTGATGACCTCGTTGCCCGTGGGCGGCACGATCACCCGCATGGCCTGCGGGATCACGACGCGGCGCAGGGTCTTGCCGTGGCTCATGCCCAGCGCGTGCGAGGCCTCCGTCTGGCCCTCGTCGACCGAGAGCAGGCCGGCGCGGCAGATCTCCGCCATGTACGCGGCCTCGTTGAGGCCGAGGCCGAGCAGCGCCGTCAGCAGCGGCGTCATGAAGCTCGACCAGTAGTCCTTGTAGATCGGCCCGAGGTTGATGTACTGGAAGACCAGCCCCAGGTTGAACCACACGAACAGCTGGACCAGGACCGGGGTGCCCCGGAAGAACCAGATGTAGAACCACGCGATCGACGAGGTCACCGGGTTCTTCGACAGGCGCATGACGGCCAGCAGGATGCCGCCGACCACGCCGATGACCATCGACAGGGAGGTCAGCAGCAGAGTCTGGCCGACGCCCTTGATGATGCGGTCGTCGAAGAAGTAGTCCGGGACCGCGCCCCAGTTGATCTTGCCCTGGCTGAAGGCGTAGATGATCGCGACGAGCGCGGCGATGGCGACGACCGCCGAGACGTACCGGCCGTAGTGCCGGACCGGGATGGCCCTGATGGCTTCCGGTCCTGCCGCCGGGGCGGCGGGGGGTGCGGGCGGCTCGTCGGCCGGGCCCGTCTTCTTCTCGATGTCAGTCACGGCTGATGCCTTTCAGCGCCGGATCCGGTCAGGATCCGCCGTTCAGCTTGGCCTCGGTGACCGCACCGGCCTCCACGCCCCACTTGGCGATGATCTTCTCGTACTCGCCGCTCTTGATGATCGCGTCCATGGCCGCCTTGACGGCCTTGGTGAGCTGGTCGTTGCCCTTGGCGACGGCGATGCCGTACGGGGCCGCCTCGACCTGGTCGCCGACGATCTGGAAGTCCTTGCCGCCGCCCGAGGTCTTCACCGCGTACGCGGCGACCGGGAAGTCGGATGAGCCGGCGTCGGCACCGCCGGAGCGCAGCCGGGTCTGGGCCTCCAGGTCGTTGTCGTACGCCTCGATGGCGATCTTCTTGCCGCCCGTACACTTCTTCGACTCGGCCTTGGCCAGGTCGTGCGAGACGGTGTTGCGCTGGACGGCGATCTTCTTGCCGCAGAGGTCGGCCCAGGTCTTGATGCCCTGGTCGTCGCCCTTCTTGGTGTAGATCGAGACGCCGGCGGTGAAGTAGTCGATGAAGTCGACGCCCTCGCCGACCTTCTTCTTCGTCTCCGGGTCGATGCCCTCCTGGCGGTCCTTGGTGTCGGTCATCGCCGACATGGCCAGGTCGTAGCGCTTGGAGCGCAGGCCCGTGATCAGGGTGTCGAAGGTGCCGTTCTCGAACTGGAACTCCACCCCCAGCTCCTTGCCCAGCGCGTCGGCGAGGTCGGGGTCGATCCCGACGGTCTTGCCGGACTTGTCCTTGAACTCGACCGGCGGGTACGCGATGTCCGAGCCGACCTTGATGACGCCCTTGGACTTGATCTCCGCGGGGAGCAGGTCGGCGGGGGAGGTGGTTCCGGTGGAGGCGCCGGCGGTCGTCTTCGCTGCGTCCGGGTCGTTGTTCTTCGTCTGGTCGCCACAGGCGGTCAGCAGCATGGTGCCGGCGACCGCGATGGCGCCGACCGCTGCAATCCGGGACTTAGCGGTCGTACGACGAATGGTGCGTGCGGTCATGATCGGGTTCCTCCGGCAGATGAGGGTGGTGTCGCCAGGCGGGTTGGCACACGGCGTCGGGTGTCGCCGCCTTGTGTGATTACGGCATCTTGCCATTCGGACTAGCCCATTCAGGGGGCCTGTCATGTCAAAATCGGGTAACGGGCGATCCCCGAACCTCTCGAGGCCGGTACATCAAGGCCGGACCTTCTGTGGGGTTTCCTTCTGCCGGCCGGAGATTCTCCGGCGGGTCTCAAGTGATGGACGCTATTCAGTTGTGTGGCTGACTTGTCCAGATATTCGACTATGAGTCACGTCACCGAGCTGATATGGACTCGTCCGTGACCCGGTCCGTCCGGTAAGAAAGACGTTTACACCCCTCATCCGGGGCTCAGGGCGCGTGTGCGGCGCGCCCGCGCGTACGTACCTCACCCCTGCCGGGGCGGGCCAATCGCCCAGTGCGGGGAACGGACGCGGTGCCCGCCCACCCCTCCTCAACCAGGAGTGGCCACCCTCAAACGATGAAGACTTAAGGGGTCAACACCATGGCAGCGGAGATCGTCAATCCTCGCAGCGACAGCAGCACAGACAGCACCACCGACGAGCCGTTCGATCCGGCCTTCGCGCTCCACCGGGGCGGGAAGATGGCCGTGCAGGCCACCGTCCCGATCCGGGACAAGGACGACCTGTCCCTCGCGTACACGCCCGGCGTGGCGAAGGTGTGCAGCGCGATCGCCGAGCACCCCGAGCTCGTCCACGACTACACCTGGAAGTCGCAGGTCGTCGCCGTCGTGACGGACGGCACCGCGGTCCTCGGCCTCGGCGACATCGGCCCCGAGGCGTCCCTCCCGGTGATGGAGGGCAAGGCGATCCTGTTCAAGCAGTTCGGCGGCGTCGACGCCGTGCCGATCGCCCTCGCGACCACCGACGCGGACGAGATCGTCGAGACCGTGGTCCGGCTCGCCCCGTCCTTCGGCGGTGTGAACCTGGAGGACATCTCGGCGCCGCGCTGCTTCGAGATCGAGCGCAAGCTCCAGGAGCGGCTCGACATCCCGGTCTTCCACGACGACCAGCACGGCACCGCCGTGGTCACGCTCGCCGCTCTGCGCAACGCCGCGAAGCTGTCCGGGCGCGAGCTCGGCGATCTGCGGGCCGTGATCTCCGGTGCCGGCGCGGCCGGGGTCGCCATCGCCAAGTTCCTGCTGGCGGCCGGGCTCGGCGATGTCGCGGTCGCCGACCGCAAGGGCATCGTGAGCCGGGACCGCGAGGACCTGACCGAGGTCAAGCGGGAGCTGGCGGAGCTGACGAACAAGGCCGGGATCTCCGGGCCGCTGGACACCGCGCTGGCCGGCGCGGACGTCTTCATCGGCGTGTCCGGCGGTACGGTTCCGGAGCCTGCGGTCGCCTCGATGGCGCCCGGCGCCTTCGTCTTCGCCATGGCCAACCCGAACCCCGAGGTGCACCCCGACATCGCGCACAAGTACGCGGCGGTCGTGGCGACGGGGCGGTCGGACTACCCGAACCAGATCAACAACGTGCTGGCGTTCCCCGGGATCTTCGCCGGGGCGCTCCAGGTGCGGGCGTCGCGGATCACCGAGGGCATGAAGATCGCCGCGGCGAACGCGCTGGCGGACGTGGTGGGCGACGAGCTGGCCGCGGACTACGTGATCCCCTCGCCGTTCGACGAGCGGGTCGCTCCGGCGGTCACGGCGGCCGTCGCGGCGGCGGCGCGGGCGGAGGGTGTGGCCCGGCGGTGATGTGAGGGGGCGCGGGGGTCCGGGCTGAGCCTTTCGGGGGCGCTGCCCCCCCCGGGCCCCTTTGCGGGGGCGCCGCCCCCGCACCCCCACTCCTCGGTCGCCGGAGGGGCTCGATTCCGTCCGTCCGGTCACGCGCGGTGTGGGTCACACCCGCAGACGGTTACGCGAGCGCGGGGCGCGCCCTATCGTCGGGCCCATGTTCGCCGCCTACGCATCCCGCCTCGACCGCGACCACCCCCTCAACGGCCTGGAGCTGGGCGAACGCCCCGCTCCCGGTGCGCGACCGGGCTGGACCACCGTCAACGTCCGGGCCGCCTCCCTCAACCACCACGACCTCTGGTCGCTCCGCGGCGTCGGTCTCGCCGAGGACAAGCTGCCGATGATCCTCGGCTGCGACGCCGCCGGGACCGACCAGGACGGCAACGAGGTCGTCCTGCACTCCGTCATCGGCCAGACCGGGCACGGCGTCGGGCCGGACGAGCCCCGGTCCATCCTCACCGAGCGCTATCAGGGCACCTTCGCCGAACAGGTCACCGTGCCCAGCTGGAACGTGCTGCCCAAGCCGAAGGAGCTCACCTTCGAGCAGGCCGCCTGTCTGCCCACCGCCTGGCTGACCGCGTACCGCATGCTCTTCACCAACGCCGGGGTGCGGCCCGGGGACTCCGTGCTCGTCCAGGGCGCCGGCGGCGGGGTCGCGACCGCCGCGATCGTGCTCGGCCGGGCCGCCGGGCTGCGGGTCTACGCCACCAGCCGCGACGAGGCCAAGCGCAGGCGGGCCGTCGAACTCGGCGCCGTCGAGGCGTTCGAGGCCGGGGCCCGGCTGCCGCACCGGGTCGACGCCGTCATCGAGACGGTCGGCGCCGCCACCTGGTCGCACTCGGTCAAGTCCCTGCGCCCCGGCGGCACGCTGGTCATCTCCGGTGCCACCAGCGGCGACCGGCCCTCGCACGCCGAGCTGACCCGGATCTTCTTCCTGGAGCTGAAGGTCGTCGGCTCGACCATGGGCTCCAAGGACGAGCTGGAGGATCTGCTCGCCTTCTGCGCGACCACCGGGGTGCGGCCCGTCATCGACGAGGTACTGCCGCTGGACCGGGCCCGCGAGGGGTTCGAACGGCTCGCCAAGGGCGACCAGTTCGGGAAGATCGTGCTCACTGTCAACCAGGGTTGACGCCATCGGGGTGTCAATGTACGTTGACACCATGACCGAAGCAACGGATCTCGCCGAGCGCGCCGGCGACCGCGACCCCCGGGTGGGGCTGCGGGCGGTCGCCGCGCTGCGGCGGCTGCTGGAGCAGCTCGAAGCCGTACAAGTCAGAAGCGCCCGTGTTCAGGGCTGGTCGTGGCAGGAGATCGCGGCCGAACTGGGTGTCAGCCGGCAGGCCGTGCACAAGAAGTACGGGAGGCATTGATGTTCGAGCGATTCACCAGAGGTGCCCGCGCCACCGTGACCGGTGCCGTGGAGCACGCGGAGCGGACCGGGGCCGGCCACGTCACCGAGGAGCATCTGCTGCTCGCCCTGCTGGACCAGGAGGGCGGCCGGGTGCCGTTCGCCCTGGCCGCGCTGGGGATCACCGACCGCAGGGCGTCCGTGGCGGCCGCGCTGGCCGAGGCGCGCAGGCGCGGCGGCATGACCAGGGCGGACGCCGACGCGCTCGCGGACATCGGCATCGACCTCACCGCGATCGTCTCCCGGATCGAGGAGGCGCACGGCGAGGGCGCCCTGGTGGGCGACCGCGGTGGCCGGCGCCGACGGGTCGGGGGCCCCGGATTCACGCGGGAGGCGAAGAAGGCCCTGGAGAAGTCGTTGCGGATCGCGCTGGGCCGCGGCGACCGCTTCATCGGCGAGGAACACCTCCTGCTCGCCCTCACCGCGGTCCCCGGGGTCGTCGCGGATGTCCTCGCCGAGCACGGCGCGACCTGCGCGACGGTCGAGCGCGCCCTGTACGGGGAGGGCGGCGCGGGCCGGGAGCGCAAGGCGGGCTGAACGCCGAGCGGCCCGGGGGGCACTCCCCGGGCCGCATGCGCGAGACCGCCCCCAGGGTGTGTCGTCGAACCGGCGTCTGCCGGGCGACGCCATGCACGCACTCTCGCCGCACCGGCCCCGGACCCCGGTACGTCCAGTACAGGGGTCCGGGGCCGGCACGCCGAGAGCACTCACCTGACGCCGCCCGGCCGCCCTCCGGGCGACGACGCCAGTTCGACGACACGCCCTAGCGTGCGTCGTCCCCGCGCAGCAGCGCGCCGATGTGGGCCGCCGCCGTCGCCAGATGACGGCGGGCCTCCGCGAGCTGCTCCTCCGTCACCCCCCGGTCCCTGGCCGCGTCGCGGATGTCGTCGCGGAACCGGTCGAGCAGCCGGTCCAGATCGCGCGCCGGGTCACCGGTGCCACCCGCGTCCTTGCCCCACTCCGGGTCGGCGTCCGCGGCGTCCGGCTTGATGTACGGCGCCCAGCTTCCGGTACGGGCGAAGCCTCCCAGCTGGCCCGTGATCTCGGCGAGCCCCTCCCGTACGCCGGTCGGCCAGTCGCCCCGGGCGAAGTGCTCCTGGACCTGGCGGGCGGCGTTCTGCATCTGCTCGCGCGCCCGCTCCTGGGCCTCCTTGGCCTGGCGGCGGGCCTGCTGCGCCTCCTCACGGGCGCGGCGGGACTCGTCCTTCGCGCGCCGGGCCTGCTCCTTCCACTCCTGCTTGGCCTTGCGCAGCTCCTCCTTCGCGGTGCGCCACGCCTCCTTGTCGCCCAGATCGCCCAGGTCGCCGAAGTCGCCGAGCCCGCCGAAGGGGGACTCCTTGCCGGCCTTGGCGCGAGAGCCGGGCGCGCCGGTGTGGCGGGACTCGTCGGCCGCGGCGCGCATCTCGCTGCGCAGCTTGCCCGCCGCGCCGCGCACGTCGTCGCGCATCTCGGCGGCCAGCTCGGAGACCGACTCCCTGATCTCCAGCTCCAGATCGGCCAGCTCGCCGGTGCGCCCGGCCAGCTCGTCGCGGCCGGCGTCGGTGATCGAGTAGACCTTGCGGCCGCCCTCGGTGGCATGGGTGACCAGCCCCTCGGCCTCCAGCTTGGCCAGCCGGGGATAGACCGTGCCGGCCGAGGGGGCGTACAGGCCCTGGAAGCGCTCCTCCAGCAGCCGGATCACCTCGTAGCCGTGGCGGGGGGCCTCGTCGAGCAGCTTCAGGAGGTAGAGGCGCAGGCGGCCGTGGGCGAATACGGGGGGCATGTCAGAGCACCTTTCCGGTCGGCTCGGCGTCGTGCGGTTCGTCCTCGGCGGCCGGGCGGCGCAGCAGCGCGATCGCTCCCGAGACCGTCGTCGCCCGCAGGGTCCCGGTGCCGGAACCCAGGGTGCCGGTGATCTTCTTCGCCCCCCACTGGCCGCTGACCCGCAGGTCCTCGAAGCCGTTGGAGACGGAGCCGCTCGTGGTGTTCGCCTCGACCCTCGCGTCGGCCGGGTGGGGGAGGCGGATGGCGATCTCGCCGGAGACCGTCACCAGCCGGACGTCGGTGGGCTTCCCCGCCGGGTCCAGGTCGAGCACCATGTCGCCGCTGACCGACTCGGCCTTCACCGACGGACCCGCGCCCTCGACCACCGTCAGATCGCCGGAGACCGAGTGGAAGCGCAGCTCGCCGGTGACGGACTGGGCCTCCACATTGCCGGAGACGGTCTCCGCGCCGACCGGACCGGAGAGGCCGGCGAGCGTGGTGTCGCCGGTGACGCCGCGCACGTCCGTACGGCCGCGGATGCCGGAGACGAAGGCCCCGGCGCCGACCACCCCGACCTCGACCGCCGAGCCGGCCGGGACGGCGAGCGAGACGTCCGCGCGCCGCTGCCAGCCCTTGCGGTCGAGCCACTTCAGAAGGTTCTGCCAGGCCAGGTCCTCGTACGCGACGGTGAGGACGCCGTCCTCCTGCGTCACGACCAGTGGCGGTCCCTCGATCCCGGACACCTCCAGCCGGGCGACCGGCTCGTCGGTGCCGACGACATTGACCGTGCCGTTGACGATGCGCACGTTGAGCGCCGTCACCGGTTCGTCGAAGGTCAGCTTCCGAGGCTCGGCGATGGCCCACGTCGACACAGGCATGGATCTGACCTCCCGGGGAGCGCGGATGACGCAACATATCGCGTCTCTTGGAGAACACGATATATCGCGGATCGTGGAAGTCAAGGCGGGTCACCCGGCGGGCGAAGGGGTGCCCGACCGGATCAAACGCATCAAATGCGGATGATCTGCCCTACGGTGTGAGTCATGGACGCGACATCACCCGTGGGTGCACTCCTGCTGTGCCGGGCCGAACCGAAGGCGGTGCGCCCGGTCGCCCAACTGCTGCGCGAAACGCTGCTGCTCGCGCCCGCCGGGGACGGCTGGAGCGTCCTCGTACCCGAGGGCCGGCCCTGGCGGGACGGGCGGCCCGGGCAGGCGGAGGGCGCCGAGCCCGTCGACCGGGTGCTGGGCGGCTGGGCCACCGCGCTCGCGGTCGGCTCCACCTGGCCGGTGCTCGCGCTGTGGTGGGACGGCGACCGGGCCGGATACACCCTCGCCTCGGGGTTCCGCCGCCCGGTCGGCTACGTCTGGCTGGCGGACGGCACCCCGGCGGGGGAGGACGAGGCGATGCGTACGTTCGCCGAGCGGCTCGGCCTCGACCCCGTGCTCGACGTCCAGTCGCTGGAGGCCCTGACCCGGCCCGAGCCGGAGACGGACGCCCGGGCCCGGCTGCGCGGGCTGCTCGCCGTGCTCACCCGCACCGGGCTGACGCTCCCGGACGGGCTCGACCCCGGTGAGCCCGCCGCCCGGCTGACCGAGGGGGCCGCCGCGCGCCCGGACGCCGGACGCGTGGAGTGGACCGGCTGGCGCGACGCCGTCGAGGCCGAACTCGGCGTGGTCGAGGACAGCCGCGTCGGGCCGTGGATGCGGGGCCCCCGGGCCCGCGCCCTGGCCGGTGCCCAGCTGGCCGCCGGACTTCCGCTCCTCCTGTGGGGAGCGGGCCGGCGCAGCGGAGGCTGGGCCGCCGCCGGGGCGCTGCTGATGGTGCACGGGGCGCTCGGCCTCGCGTACGACCGGATGCGGGACGGCGCACCCGGCGGCTGACGCGGGCCGGGAAGTGCCGGGACTACTCGTCCTCGTCGTCCTCGTCGTCCAGCCGGGCCAGCCAGGTGGCGAGGCGCTCGACCGGCACCTCGAAGTCGGGGTTCAGGTCGACGAACGTGCGCAGCTGCTCGGCGAGCCACTCGAAGGTGACCTCTTCCTCGCCTCGCCGCTTCTCCAGTTCCTCGATACCGCGGTCGGTGAAGTACATGGCCCGAGTTTATCGCCTGGTGACAGCCCTGCGACGGCCCCCCTGGGGCCCTCCCGGGACCTCCCCGGGGCCGGTGGGCGGCCCTCGGCGGGCCCCAGAACCGGTCCGGCGCGCCCCCGCGTCCTCGCTCATGTACCCCGCACCGGCCGTCTACGGCCGTTAATCTGCGGGTACTTGGGGAAACGGGGGGTGTCATGGGTGACAGTGAGGCCCGTATTACGCGCATTGAGATGCCGGACGGCACACCGGTCTGGGCGAGGATCTCCGGGGCCGAGGAGCTGGCGCGACCGGAGCCCGGCGCCGGACCGACGTACACGGACACCGGGTTCGGCGATCTGACCGACCGGGTGCAGGCGCGGGTGGAGAGCCTGCAGTCCGTGGTGACCAGCGTCGCGCGCTCGCTCGCCGTGCCGCTGCGCGCCGTGCGGCCGGACGAGGTGAGCGTCGAGTTCGGGATCGAGCTCACCGCCAAGTCCGGCAAGGTCGTCGGGCTGCTCGCGGACGGCGAGGCGAAGGGCGCCATCAAGATCACGCTCACCTGGAACGGGGAGGGCCCGCCCGTCGACCCGCCCGCGCCGACGCCCGTGCCCGTACCCGCGCAGGCGCCCGCGCCTCCCGTGCAGCCGCCCCCGGTCCCGTTCGCGCCCCCGGGTCCGCCGCCTCCCGCGCCGGCGCCCGCCCCGGCCCCCGCGCCCCCCTCGCCGGCCGGGGGCGCACCCGGCGGCCCTCCGTCCGCCGGGGCATCCCCCGGCGCACCGGCACACCCGGACGGTGCGGACGACACCGACGGCGGCGGGGCATGACCTCCGATGCCGAGGGGGGCGCAGAGGGCGGGCTCGGTCCCGCCCAGGCTGCCCTCATCGACCTCGTGCAGGACGCCACCGTGCGCATCCATCGCCCGCCGTCCGGGTATGCCCAGGACGGGCCGGGAGGGGACTTCCTGGGAAGCGGCTTCTTCGTCGCACCCAGCTGGGTCCTCACGTGTGCGCACGTGGCGACGAGGGGGGAGGGGGGCATGGTGAGCGTGTGGTTCAAGGAGGACCGCTACAGCACCGAACTGACCGAGGTGCCCGGCAAGGTCGTCGCCGCGATGCCCGACACCCGGCCGCCGGGAGCGGGCGGCTGGCCCGCCCCCGACCTGGCCCTCATCCAGCTCCAGCGGCCCGTCGACCACACCTGTGTCTATGTGACCGAGCGGTCCGACGCGATGCTCCGCAGCCGGGAGATCCACTGCGTGGGCTGGGCGCCCGGGCAGGGCGGGGGACTGCAGAACCGCAGCGGTGTCTGCGTGGTGAAGGGCGCCTACGGGGCCTCCGGTGACGCCGAGCAGGTGGTCAGGCTCGACGGAGACTGGGTCGAACTGGGCATGTCCGGCGGCCCGTTGGTCGACCTCGTCCGGGGGGAGGTGGTCGGGGTGATCAAGTCACGGCTCGACGGCCACCAGGGCGGCACGGCCGTGGGGATCGAGCGGCTGCGCACCCTGAAGGTGCCGTCCACCCCCGTCGAGGCCGAGACCGACGACATCTACCAGTCCGTCTTCCACGCCCACGACCGCTACCACGCGGACCGGCACAACAGCTCGGCCGGTGCCGAGCGGACCTGGACCGATGCCCAGAGCGAACTGCCGGTCCCGCCCGGCGGCATCCTCGGCCCCCGGCTGCGGGTGGATCTGCTGGGCCGGCTCGCCGAGCTCACCCCGCCGGCCAGCACCCGCAGCCTGCTCGTCCTGCTCGACACCCTGCCCGGGGTCTACTCCCGCGACCACCGGCCGGCCCCGCGCGGCTGGCGCGACGGGCTGGGCGCCCTGTACGACACCCGCGCCCGCGACCGCGAGGCCCGGTTCGAACTGATCGTGCGCTACTGCATGGGCGTCCTCGCGGCCGACCGCCCCTGCGGACAGCTGTCCGTCCGGAACGCCAAGGCGCTCTGGGGCTGGGTGAAGCGCATCGCCGAGGCCGAACTGCCCCGGGACCTGCGCCGCCGGCTCGACCTGGAGTGGGCCGACATCCGGCCGCGCCTGGAGCAGAACCGGCAGCAGGCAGCCCTGGCCCCGGCGGGCGAACCCGTCCTGTACGGCGCACGCGACTGTGTCGTGCTCCATGTCGACCTCCAGGGCTGGGCCCGCGACCAGTACGACTGGCGGGTCGCCGTCAACCGGCAGGCCGCCGAGGCCGAACCCGTCGACGAGGACAGCCGGGGCGCCCCGCTCGGCACCGTGCCCGACCGGCTCGCCGCCGCGCTCACCGAGGCGTTCCGGCGGTGCGACGAGCCGGGCAGCCCGGCCATGCTCCAGGTCGTCGTGGCCCCCGCGCTGTTCGGGCTGCCGGTCGACGACTGGGTGCTCCCCTCGGACGGGCAGCGCCTCGGAGCCGTACGCCCGGTCGTCCTGCGGACCTCGTACGAGGGTGCGGCCGAGGAGCGCCCGGCCCGCTGGGACGCCGGTCTGGAGCCGGGCATAAGGGCCGAAGTCGTCGACTGCGAGGACGATTTGCGGGTACGTGTACCGGAAGTGACGCGGCTGAGCACCCTCGCCCGGGAAACCGTTCCGGTCCTCTGCCGCCACGGCAGCCGGCCGGACTCCGACATCACGGCCGGGGTGGTGCGGCTGCTCGACACCGGCTTCGGCGTGGCCCTGCTCCAGCGGCGGGCGGCGGAGGCCGACCCGGTCTGCCGGGAGTTCCACCGGCGCGTGGCCGAGGCCGTCGCGGACGCCCGTACCCATGACCGGCTCCCGTGGAAGATCCACCAATTGAGAAGAGGGGTGAGCGCGGGACGTACGGAGATGTACTGGTCCGCGGGCGCGGCCCTCTATTTCGACGATCCGCACCATCCGCTGCCGGACCCCGGCTACTTCCTGGAGGCGCCGTGACCCGTGGAACACATCGCTCCGATGGCCGAATGGGCCTTCCCCTTACGGGAGTTACCCCCGATCGCTACGGTAAGGCACGTTCGACGGCGGCCGCCCCCGGCGGGCGAGTGACAACGAGGAACACGCTATGAGTGAACCCAGCGAGTGGCTCATCTACCGAGGAATCGGCGAACCCCACGACGAGGTGGCGCAACTGCCGCCCCCGCCGCCCTGGCGTGATTTCGCCGGTGGCCGCTCCGGCGCCTCCGGAGGGGACGGCGACGAGTCCGCCGACCGCCGGCTCGGCATCCCCGGGCGCATCGCGGAGGAGCACCGGCCGGGCGCCGAGGAACTCGAAATGATCAACGCGGCGCTGTATCTGCGGCGGCCGCTGCTGGTCACCGGGGTCCCGGGCGCCGGCAAGAGCACGCTGGCGCACTCGGTGGCGCGCGAGCTGGAGCTGGGCAAGGTGCTGCGCTGGCCCGTCGTCAGCCGCACCACCCTGCTCGACGGCCTCTACCACTACGACGCGATCGCCCGGCTCCAGGACGTGCAGATCGCCTCGCACGGGGCGGCCGGCGGGGCGGGCGCCGACTCGGCCCAGAGCGTGGGCAGTTACATCCGGCTCGGCCCGCTGGGCACCGCGCTGCTGCCCTCGGACCGGCCCCGGGTGCTGCTCATCGACGAGCTGGACAAGAGCGACATCGACCTGCCGAATGATCTGCTGAACGTGCTGGAGGAGGGCGAGTTCGCCATCCCCGAGCTGGAGCGGATCGCCGACCGGCTGCCCGACGGCGAGGCGGACGTCCTGGACCACGACGGCAACAAGGTACGGATCAAGGGCGGCCGGGTGCAGTGCCGGGCCTTCCCCTTCGTGGTGCTCACCAGCAACGGCGAGCGGGACTTCCCGGCCCCCCTGATGCGCCGCTGCATCCATCTGGAGCTGGGCCGCCCCGACCACAAGCGGCTGGCGTCCTTCGTCAAGGCCCACCTCGGCGAGGAGGCGGCCCGCTCCAGCGACGACCTCATCGCCCACTTCCTGGAGCGCTCCCGCAGCGAACTCCTCGCCACCGACCAGCTGCTGAACGCCATCTACCTCACCCACGCGGCGGCCCCGGCCGGCCGCGACCGGCTGGCCGACCTGCTCATCCAGCGACTCGACCGGCCGAGGTGAGGCGCTGATGCCCGGGGCCGACCGGACGCCCGCCGACGCGGCGGCGGGCGCGCTGCCCGGCGACGAGGAGGCCGTGGAGGTGTCCGGTGCGCCGGCCGGTGGCGGAGACGTCGTGGCGCTGCCCGGTGACGAGGAGCTCGTGGCGCTGCCCCGCGCGTTGCGTGGCGCAGCGGACCCGCACGACGAGGGACTGCTTCCGGCGCTCGTCGCCCGGCTGCGCGGGGCCGGGCTCGACACCGACGCCGAGCAGCTCTGCGACGCCCTCTGGCTGGCCAGGTGGACGCGCGGCACCGGTGCGCCGGAGGGCCGCGACGCGGTCCCCTCCGCCGGGATTCCGCAGGAGGCCACCGTCCCGGGGTCCACAGGTGCGGCGGACGTACGGGCGGACCCGGTCCCGGACACCCGCCGGGACGACCGGCCCGACGAGGCGCGCGCGGCGTCGGACGAGGAGCGGATCTCCCTGTACCCCTTACCGCGCGGCGCCCGCGGCGGCGGCGAGGAGGAGGACGCCGGCGAGCGCGACGGGAGCGAGGTCCGGGGCGGCGGAAGGCCCGGCGCCCGCACCGCCTCGGTCCTCCCGCTCGGGGTGCCCGCCGCCCCCGTCCTGCCGGCCCCCCTCGAACTCACCCGCGCCCTGCGCCCGCTGCAGCGCTACCACCCGGCCTCCGCCCCCTCCCGCAGCGTCCTGGACGAGACCGCGACCGCGGAGCGCAGCGCCCGCGCAGGCGGCCTGATCATGCCGGTCTTCCGTGGGGTCCGGCGCGGGGACGCCGTCCTCCAGTGCGTGATGGACGCCTCCTCGTCCATGCTGGTGTGGGACCGGATGTTCCGGGAACTCCAGCAGATCTTCGGCCAGTTGGGCGCCTTCCGGGACGTCCAGGTGCGCTATCTCCACCAGGGGCCCGACGGCGGCTGCGCGGTCAGCCGCAGCGCCGACCCCGCCGCCGCCCCCCTGCTCTCGGCGGACCGGCTCAACGACCCGACCGGGCGCCGTGTCACCGTCGTCATCAGCGACTGCGCCGGCCCGCTCTGGCGCAGCGGGCAGGCCCACCGGCTGCTGCACCAGCTGGCCCGGCTCGCCCCGGTCGCCGTCCTCCAGCCGCTGCCGCAGCGCATGTGGAGCCGCACCCGGCTGCCCGTCACCTTCGGCTCGCTGACCCGGGGCGAGGGCCCCGCCGGAGCGGCCCAGCTGAAGGTCACCGGGGACGCCGGAGCCGGCCCCGCCGCCCACCCCGGCGCCCTGGCCGTCCCGGTCCTGCCGCCCGTGGCGGACGCGCTCGCCGCCTGGGCCCGGCTGCTCTCGGGCACGGGCTCGGCGCGGATCTCCGGAGCGGTCGGCTGGGTACGGGCCGACCAGCCCGGGGCCCCCGCCCCGCGCCGGGACGGCGCGCCCTCCTCGCTGCAACTGCTCAGCCGTTTCCGCTCGGCGGCCTCCCCGG
This sequence comes from Streptomyces sp. ITFR-16, assembly GCF_031844705.1. NCBI lineage: Bacteria > Bacillati > Actinomycetota > Actinomycetes > Kitasatosporales > Streptomycetaceae > Streptomyces > Streptomyces sp. ITFR-16. The sequence goes on along the minus strand of NZ_CP134609.1, from coordinate 2,592,611 downwards.
TCGCCGGACAGCTGGCCGTCTACCTCGCGGCGGCCCCCCTCTACCTGCCCGTGATGCAGCTCGTGCAGCGCACGATGCTGCCCCAGTCGGGCCCCTCCGAGCTGGCGGAGGTGCTGCTGAGCGGACTACTCCGACGCGCCGACGGCGCCGGGGGGCGCGGACAGTGGTACGCCTTCGAGCCCGAGGTCCAGGACGCCCTGCTCGGACCGCTCGGCCGTGACGAGGCTCTGCTCGTACTCAAGCACTGTTCGCAATACATAGAGCAGCGGTTCGGCAAGGGCGGGCCCAACTTCCCGGCCCTGGCCTTCGCCCAGCTCGGTGACGGCACGGCGCGCGCGTCCTCGTACCGGACGCCCGCCGGGCTCACCGGGCCCGGGCGCACGGACGAGTCCGCCGAGCCCGCCGAGAACACCGACGAAGCCGACGACAGTGAGGAGACCGAGGGGACCGGGGGGAACGAGAGGCGCGGCGGTCCGCGCGTCCCCCACGCCTTTGCCGAGGTCGCAGCCCGCGTACTGGAGCGATTCATGCCCGTGCCCCCCAGATTCGTCACCCGGGAGACGACGGTCCCCGGAACCCCGGCCCCCCTCGACCACCACGCCGTGCAGCGGGCGCGCGAACTCCTGCGCCAGTTCGAGGCCGACAAGATGGTGCAGCGCCTGATCGACGCCGTACAACTGCTGCGGGGCGCCGCCGAGAGCGGCTCACCCGCCGCCGACGACCCCGAGCTGTGGGCTCAGTACGCGCGCTGCGTGCTGCGGCTGTGGGAGGTGCAGGGCGGCGCCGACCTGCTCGGCGAGGCCGAGCACGCCGCCGAACGGGCCGCCGCCCGCCCCGGCGCGGTGCGCGAACGGGCCGTGCTGGCCAAGGTGCTGCACGCGGCGGCCGACGACCGGCGCCGGCGCGGCGACCGGCGCGGCGCGCTGGAGCTGCTGCGGCGCGCCGACCGCGAGTACACGGCGGCCTGCGCCGCCCCCGGTCTCGACCCCGCCGAGGCGCTGCGGCTCACCCTGGAGCGGGTGCGGGCCCTGGAGGCGCAGTGGCGGCTCGACGGCGACAGCGCCCTGCTGCAGAGCGCCTGCGGCATGCTGGAGGCCTTCGCCGACGCCTGGCCCGACCAGGAGAACCGCCCCGCCGTCCTGCCCCTGCAGCGCGGCCGCACACTCCTGAAGCTGGCCCGCGCCACCGAGGACGCCGAGCAGTCCCGGGAGTACGCACGCCGCTCGGCCCGGTCGCTGCGGACCGCCTTCGCCCAGGGCGGCCGGCACACCATGGGCACCGAGGTCCGCATCGTGCTGGACCTCGTGGACGCCCTGCTGGCCTCCGGCGCCGAGCCCGACGAGGCCGCGACCCTCACCGGCCAGGCGCTGGAGACCGTACGCGACCAGCGCCGGCGCGCCCAGCTGCAGATCCGGGCGGGCCGGGTACGGGTCGCCCGCTACGAACACACCGGCGACCCCGCACAGCTCGTGGCCGCCGCCGACTGGTTCGCCCGCGCGGCCCGGGGCATCCCCCGTGACTCCCGGGCCCACACCGATGTGCTCGCCGAGTGGGGCGCCACCCTGCTGCGCCGGGCCGAACTGCCGGACGGGACCGCGCACATCGGCGCCGCCGTGCGGGTGCTGCGCGACTGCCGGTCCGAGACCCCGGCGGGCGGGGCACTCCAGTCTGAGCGGCTGCTGCTGCTCGGCCGGGCCCTGATGCTGCGGCACCGGGCCACCGCCGACCGGGTCGACCTTCGGGAGGCCGAATACCTTTTCAAGCTGGCCGCCGAGGAGGCCGTCGCGCCGATGACCGCGGCGCGCTGCTGGCTGGAGCTGGGCAGGGCGCTGCTCCAGGCGGCCGGGGTGCTGGACCGCCCCGCCCGGCGCGACGAGGCGGCGGAGGCGTTCCGGTCGGCCGCCGAGTCCGCGGCCGAGGCCCAAGTGGAGCGGATGAGTCCACAACAGCTTCAGGAGGCAGTGGAGTTGGGTGCTACAGCCAACCACTGGCGGGGTATGACGTACGAGAGGGCGGGACGCCCCCGGGCCGCGCGGGACGCGTACCGGGCGGCCCGCCAGGAGTGGCGCAAACTGCCGGACGGCGGCGGCGCGGCGGGCGAGTCGACCGCCGAGCGGCTGGCCGTCCTGGAGCGCTGAGTGCTCAACGACGAGCACGACAGGGCGCTCCAAGACCGGTGACGGCCGGGCCACGGACGTCACCGGCCGAGGCGCGCGCGGCAGGACGGAGCGGGTCAGGGACGCGGGACGGCGGTGCGCACTCGACGGCGAGCGCGGCACGGCGGGACCGGTGCTGCAGTACGGGGAGGCGTGATGAGCGAGTCGACACGTAACGACGGGACGGGCGGGACCGGTGGGACCCCCGGTGCCACCGGAGAGCTGCCGGATCTGCTGGGCCTCGACCTGGAGGCGCTGCGGACACTCGACCACCCGGTGCTCGCCGAGGTGGTCGCGGATCTGCGGGGGCGGGCGGAGGAGCCGCAGGAGATGCTCTGGGGTTTCGACGCGGCCTTCTGAGATGGGCCACCCCACAGCACCGGGGCGCGGACCGGGTACCCGGCCGCTCCCGGCGCCCCCTGGTGTGCCCTTCGGGCAGTTCATCGTGAAGGTGCACGGGCGCTGCAACCTCGCCTGCCGTTACTGCTATCTGTACGAGGGCCCCGACCGGACCTGGCGTGCCCGCCCGGCCGCCGCGTCCCCCGAGGTCCTGGACCGGATCGCGGACCGGATCGCCGAACACGCGGCTGCGCACCGGCTGCGCCACATCGCCCTCGTGCTGCACGGCGGCGAACCCCTGCTCGCGGGCCCCGCCCGGCTGGCGGCCCTCGTCGACCGGCTGCGTGAGCGCGCGCCCGACGGCTGCACCGTCCACGCCGTCGTCCAGACCAACGCCACCCTGCTCACCGACGCGCGCGTCAGCACCCTGGCCCGGCACGGCATCCGCATCGGGATCAGCCTGGACGGCGGCCGGGCCGCCCACAACACCCAGCGCGTCGACCACGCCGGCCGCCCGTCCTGGCCCGCGGCCTCGCGCGGCGCCCGGCTCCTGGCCGACCACCACCCCGACGCGTACGCCGGCATCCTCACCGTCGTCGACCCGCGCACGGACCCCGTGGAACTGTACGAGTCGCTGCTCGAACTGCGCCCGCCGTCGGTCAACCTGCTGCTGCCGCACGGCAACTGGACCAGCCCGCCGCCCGGACTGCCGGACCTGACGGACACGCCCAGGGGCCCGGGATCCGGCCGCGCCACCCCGTACGGGGACTGGCTGTGCGCGGTCTTCGACCGCTGGTGGCCCGCCGCCCGGCGGGAGACGCGGATCAAGCTCTTCGAGGAGTGCGTCGGGCTGCTGCTCGGCCTGCCCTCGGCGACCGAGTCGCTGGGTCTCGACCCGCTCAACGCGGTGGTGATCGAGACGGACGGGTCGATCGAACTGGTCGACTCCCTCAAGTCCGCGTACGACGGCGCCACCGCCACCGGCCTCGACGTCTTCCGGCACACCTTCGACGACGCCCTGCGCCACCCCGGCGTCGCCGCCCGCCAGGCGGGCGCCGGCGCGCTTGCCACCGCCTGCCGCACCTGCCCGCTGCTGACCGTGTGCGGCGGCGGGCACTACGCCCACCGCTACCGCGCAGAGAACGGCTTCGCCAACCCCTCCGTCTACTGCGCCGACCTCGAACGGCTGGTGCGCCATGTCGCGGACCGGCTCGCCGACGCAACCGCAGGAGACCCCCCATGAACACCGCCGTCCCCGACCCCGTACTGCGCGAACTCGGCCGGACCGAGGGCGGACCCGCCACCCTCGGTCTGCTCGCCCGCGCCCAGGACACCCGGCGTCTGGTCCTGCTCAGGGCCGTGCTCGACGCGGCCGCCGCCGCGCCCGCGTCCGTGTGCCCGCCCCCGCTGCTCGACCGGCTGCGCGCCGACTGGGCCCTGCTCGAAGCCGCCGAGTTCGCCGACCGCGCGGCCGTGCGGACCGTGCTGTTCCATCCGCTGGCCGGCCCCTGGGCACAGCGGCTCCTGGGCGGCCTCACCGGCCACCGCCCCGCAGGCCCCGGGCTCCTCGACGACCTGGCGCATCTGACCGCACTCGCGGCCTCGGCGGCGATCCGGGCGGGGGAGCCCTGCACCGTCCGCCTCCGCCCCCGGGGCGGCCTGGCCTCTCTGCCCACCCTCGGAGCCGTCAGGGCCGGCCCCGGACCGGTCGAAGTCACCCATGCCGGCGGCGAGGTGACGATCCGCCCGGCCGAGGCCCCGCCCCTGACCGTGCGGGCCCAGCCGGACACCACCCTGACCTCGGCGGACCCCCGCTGGCTTCCCGTACTGGTGCTCCCCGGCGCACTGCCGGGTGCCCACCCGGTCCTCCTCGACGACGTCGACCCCTACGGCACGGAGGGCGACGGGCTCCCGGCCCACGGGCTGAGCGCCACCACCCCCGTCGACGATCCGGCACGCAAGGCCTGGGCCCAGTCCTGGTCCGGGGTGGAGCCCTTACTCCGGATCGGCGGCGGCCACCGCCTGGCCGAAGCGGCCGTGCTGCTGCGCTGCGTCGTCCCGCTGGGCACCCCGCCCGGCTCCGGGGACGAGGGCACCGCCCACTGCAGCGGAACCAGGCGCGAGGCATTCGGCGCCGTCCTCAGCAGCAAGCCCGCCACCTCCCTCTACTTCGCCGCGACCCTCGTCCACGAGCTCCAGCACACCAAGCTGGCTGCCCTCGCCGACCTCGTACCGCTGCACCACGAGGACGCCGCGCCGCGCCACTTCGCTCCCTGGCGCCCGGACCCCCGCCCCTTCGACGGGCTCCTGCACGGCACGTACTCGCATCTCGCGCTCGCCGACTACTGGCAGCGCTACGCACTCCACGCGCGGCGCGTCACTCACCGCGACCTGGCCTGGGCGGAGCACGGCCGCTGCCGGGAACAGGTCGGCGCGGCACTGCCGGTGCTGGCCGGATCGACGGGGCTGACCCGTGAAGGCCGGGCCGTGGTCAACGAGATGATCTCGGTCTACCACCGTCTGGACGATTCTCCGCCTCCCCCGGGGCACCTCGCGCGCGCACAGGCGTACGTGAGCACCGCCAAGGTGATATGGCAGCAGAGGAACGGCCTGCCGAGGCCGTGAGAAGCCTTGGAACACCTGCTGGAGCGGCCATGCTCCGAGGTATGTTGAGAAGGCTCGTATCGAGGCAGGGAGACGGTTGAATGCCGGTAACGCGTAAGCCAGTTGGACCAGCCGGAGAGCAGACCGTCACGATCAGTTTCGCCGGTTTCAACCGCGCCTGGGCGGCGTGGATCACGGACCGTCTGGAACGGCGTGGTGTGACGGTGCGCCAGCAGCGCTGGGACCCTCCGGTGGAGATCCCGCTGGAGGAGTCGCTACGGGACCTCAAGCTCGCCCAGGGCCGCATCCTGGTGATCCTCAGTGACTGGTACTTCCAGCTCGGCCCCCGCAGCCACGACGAGTGGAACCGGGCACTGCGCGCCGAGGTCGCACCGGACCCCGACCGGTTCGCGGCAGTCTGCGTCACCACGTCCGCGCTGCCCGGCGCCACCTCGGCCCTCGGCGCCGCCGACTTCACCAATGTCGGTGCCGACGAGGCCGAACGCCGCTTGCTGGCCCGCCTGGGACTGTCCGACGAACCGCTGCCCGAGTCCGCCCGGGCCCGGCCCGGCCCCCGCTACCCGGCCGAGACCCCCCAGGTGTGGGGCGGGGTGCCGCGCCGCAACATCCGCTTCACCGGACGCGAGGACTGCTCAGCAAGGCCTACCGGGCGCTCCAGGAGTCCGGAGCGGGCGCCGGCGTCGTCACCCTGCACGGCATGTCCGGTGTCGGCAAGACCCAGCTGGCCGCCGAGTACGTCTACCGCTTCGGCTCCGAGTACGACGTGGTCTGGTGGGTGCCCGCAGACCGGCGCGCGCTCTACCGGCAGAAGCTCGCCGAACTCGCCCCCGAACTGGGCCTGTCCACCGGCGCCGAGTACGGCGAACGGCTGCGTGCCGTCCGCGACTCGCTGCGCCGGGGCGACCCGCACTCCCACTGGCTGCTGGTCCTGGACGGCGCGGACGACCCCGACCAGATCTGGGACCTGGTCCCGACCGGTCCCGGGCACGTCCTGATCACCTCACGCAACCCCGAGTGGAGCGAGCACAACAGCGACCTCGTCGAGGTGCCCGTCTACTCCCGCGACGAGTCCGTCGCCTTCATCCGCCGCCGCGCGCCCCGGCTGACCCCGGCCGAGGCCGACCAGTTGGCCGAGGCGCTCGAGGACCTGCCGCTGCTCCTCGACCAGACCGCCGGCTGGCTCAACGACTCCGACCTGTCGGTCGACGAGTACATCGGCCTCCTGGAAGGCGGCATCGACCAGGACGTCGTCAAGGTCTCCGCGGACTTCCCGCTCGCCTTCCAGACCGCCTGGTCGATACTGCTGAACAAGCTCAAGGACACCGTCCCCGAGTCCGTCGACCTGCTGCGCCTGTGCAGCTTCTTCGCGCCCGGATCCATCCCGGTACGGCTGCTGAAGGAAATGCCCCCGGGAGAACTGCCGGAACAGGTCGCGGGCCTGATGAACGACCCCCTGCTGTGGAACAAGGCGATCGGCCAGCTCCGCCAGTACTCCGTGGTCCGGCTGGAGTCCCACGAGTCGGTCGTGGACGCGGCATCGTCCGGCGAATCGCTCTACATGCACCGCATGGTCCACCAGATCGTCGGCCACGACATGGCGCAGCAGGACCGGCAGGAGTTCATCGACGTCGTGCGCCGGGCCCTCGCCGCCGCCGACCCCGGCCGGCCCATCGACACCCGGCTCTGGCCCGCGTACGCCGAGATCACCCCCCACCTCAAGTGGGCCGACGTCCTCAAGAGCACCGACCCGGCCGTCCAGACGCTGGTCCTCAACTGCCTGCGCTACATGTACTTCTCCGGCGAGTACCGGGCCGGCATCAAACTCGGCGAACGCGCCCTGGCCGCCTGGCGCGAACTCCTCGGCGACAGCCACCCCAGGATCTGGGACGTCAGCTACCACTACGCCAACCTGCTCAGGGCCGTCGGCGACTACGCCGGCACCGAGGTCATCGAGCGCGCGGCGGTGGAGCATCTGCGCGCGGAGCGCGGCACCGACGACCTGGAGCATCTGCGGGCGGCCACCGGCCTGGCCGCCGACCTGCGGGGCCTGGGGCGGTACGACGAGGCGCTGGAGATCTCCTCCTGGGTCGTCACCGCGTACCAGGACCTGCTGGGCGACCAGGACTCGCGGACGCTCAACGCGCAGAACAACCTGGCCGTCACCCTGCGGCTGCTGGGCCGGTACCAGGAGTCCCTGGAGCTCAACCGGCGCACGCTGGACTCCCGGCGCCAGCTCCTGCGCCAACGGCACACCTGGACCCTGTCCTCGGAGATCCACTACGCCACCGACCTGCGCCTGCTCGGCCGCTACGGCGACGCGACGTCCCTGCAGAACCAGAGCGCGCAGGTGCACCGGCGCGTCCTGGGACCGGACAACCCGCAGACCCTGCGCGCCGAGTTCAACCTCGCGCTGTGCCACTACCGTTCGGGCGAGCGGACCAAGGCTGCCGCCCTGTTCACGCGGGTCCTGGAGCGGTGCGAACGGGTCCTCGGCGAGGGCGCCCCGCTGACGATGATGTTCGCGGCCGGCCAGAGCTGCTTCGCCCGGGAGCACGCCAACATCGACCAGGCCAGGGCCATAAGCGAGAAGGTCGTTGCCGGGTACGTGGACATGCTCGGCGAGGAGCACCCGTATACCGCCGGGACCCGGGCCAACCACGCCCTGATCCTGCGCAACGTGGGGGAGCGGGAGCACGCCCACGCGCTGCTGGAGGAGTCCCTGGCGGCCATGACCCGGGCCGTGGGGGAGAACCACCCCTGGACGCTCGGCTGTGCGATCAACGCGTCGGCTGTCCGCAATCTGGTGGGCGACCCGGAGTCCGCCGCCGCGCTGACGGACTCGGTCGTCACCCGGGCCGTCGAGGTGCTCGGCCGCACCCATCCGCTGACGCTCTCCGCCCGGATCGCGCACGCCGCCGATCTGCGCGGCCTGCGGGAGCGGCAGAAGGCCGAGAAGATCGAGGGCGAGGCGCTGGGCGACCTGGTCGCGACGCTCGGCGCCCAGCACGTCCACACGGTCTCGGCCCGCTCCCGCAACCGCCCGTACTGGGACTTCGAGCCGCTGATCGTCTGAGCGGCCGCACACCCCGCGACGCCGAGGGGCCCGCCCCGCGATTCACTCGCGGGACGGGCCCCTCGGCGTACGTACAGCGACCGGTCAGGCCTCGAAGACCTCTGCGACCAGCTGTGCCTGCTCGGCCTGGTGGCGCTTGGCCGAGCCGACCGCCGGGGACGAGCCGTGCGGCCGCGAGATGCGGCGCAGGCGCTCACCGTGCGGGATGTCGGCGCCGACGGCCAGGTCCAGGTGGTCGATCAGGTTGAGCGCGATGAACGGCCACGCACCCTGGTTGGCCGGCTCCTCCTGGGCCCACAGGTACTTCGCGGCGTTCGGGTACTTGGCGATCTCGGCCTGGAGCTCGGCACCCGGCAGCGGGTACAGGCGCTCCAGCCGGATGATCGCCGTGTCCGTGACGCCGCGCTTCTCGCGCTCGGCCTCCAGGTCGTAGTAGACCTTGCCGGCGCAGAAGACGACCTTGCGGACGGCGTTCGGGTCGACCGAGTCGTCGCCGATCACCGGGCGGAAGCCGCCGGTGGTGAACTCCTCCACCTTCGACGCGGCCGCCTTGAGGCGGAGCATCGACTTCGGGGTGAAGACGATCAGCGGCTTGTGGTGCGGGTTGTGCACCTGCCACCGCAGGAGGTGGAAGTAGTTCGACGGCAGGGTCGGCATGGCGACCGTCATGTTGTCCTGCGCGCACATCTGGAGGAAGCGCTCCGGGCGGGCGGACGAGTGGTCCGGGCCCTGGCCCTCGTAGCCGTGCGGCAGGAGCAGCGTGACGCCGGAGGTCTGGCCCCACTTCTGCTCGGCCGAGGAGATGAACTCGTCGACGACGGTCTGCGCGCCGTTGACGAAGTCACCGAACTGGGCCTCCCAGATGACCAGCGACTCCGGGCGGGCCAGCGAGTAGCCGTACTCGAAGCCCATCGCCGCGTACTCGCTGAGCAGCGAGTCGTAGACGTTGTAACGGGCCTGCTCGTCGGAGAGGTAGAGCAGCGGTGTGTAGTCCTCGCCGGTCACCTGGTCGACGAGCACCGCGTGGCGCTGGCCGAACGTGCCGCGGCGGGTGTCCTGGCCGGCGAGCCGGACCGGGGTGCCCTCCATCAGCAGCGAACCGATGGCCAGGGTCTCGCCCATGCCCCAGTCGATCGTGCCGTTCTCCACCGAGGCGGCGCGGCGCTGCATCTGCGGGAGCAGACGCGGGTGCACGGTGATCGACTCGGGGATGTTGACCTGGGACTCGGCGATCCGCTTGACGACCTCGGCGGAGACCGCGGTGGTCACGGCCACCGGGAACTCGGCCTGCGGGTCGGAGACATGCGGCTGCGCCGGCTGCGAGGTGGCCTCGCGGACCTCGGCGAACACCTTCTCCAGCTGGCCCTGGAAGTCCTGGAGCGCCTGCTCCGCCTCTTCCAGGGTGATGTCGCCGCGACCGATGAGGGACTCGGTGTAGAGCTTGCGCACCGAGCGCTTCTTGTCGATCAGGGTGTACATCTGCGGGTTGGTGAACTCCGGGTTGTCGCCCTCGTTGTGACCGCGGCGGCGGTAGCAGATGAGGTCGATCACGACGTCCTTGTTGAACGCCTGCCGGAACTCGAAGGCGAGCCGCGCGACGCGGACCACGGCCTCCGGGTCGTCACCGTTGACGTGGATGATCGGCGCCTCGATCATGCGCGCCACGTCGGTGGCGTACATCGAGGAGCGCGAGGATTCCGGGGCGGCGGTGAAGCCGACCTGGTTGTTGATCACCACGTGCACGGTGCCGCCGGTGCGGTAGCCGCGCAGCTGCGACATGTTGAGCGTCTCGGCGACGACGCCCTGGCCGGCGAAGGCCGCGTCGCCGTGGAGCGCGACGGGCAGGACCGTGAAGTCCGTGCCGCCCTTGTTGATGATGTCCTGCTTGGCGCGGGCGATGCCCTCCAGGACCGGGTCGACCGCCTCCAGGTGGGAGGGGTTGGCGGCCAGCGAGACCTTGATCTGCTCGCCGTCCAGACCGGTGAAGGTGCCCTCGGCGCCCAGGTGGTACTTGACGTCGCCCGAGCCGTGCATCGAGCGCGGGTCGAGGTTGCCCTCGAACTCGCGGAAGATCTGCGCGTACGACTTGCCCACGATGTTGGCGAGGACGTTGAGGCGGCCGCGGTGGGCCATGCCGATGACGACCTCGTCGAGGCGGGCCTCGGCGGCGGAGTCGATGACCGCGTCGAGCAGCGGGATGACGGACTCGCCGCCCTCCAGCGAGAACCGCTTCTGGCCGACGTACTTCGTCTGCAGGAACGTCTCGAACGCCTCCGCGGCGTTCAGCCGGCGCAGGATGCGCAGCTGCTCCTCGCGCTCGGGCTTGGGGCGCGGACGCTCCACCCGGTCCTGGAGCCACTTGCGCTGCTTCGGGTCCTGGATGTGCATGAACTCGATGCCGGTGGTGCGGCAGTACGACTCACGCAGCACACCGAGGATGTCGCGGAGCTTCATCATCGTCTTGCCGGCGAAGCCGCCGACCGCGAAGTCCCGCTCCAGGTCCCACAGGGTGAGGCCGTGCTCGGTGATGTCCAGGTCGGGGTGCTTGCGCTGGTGGTACTCCAGCGGGTCGGTGTCGGCCATGACGTGGCCGCGGACCCGGTAGGAGTGGATCAGCTCGAAGACCCGTGCTGCCTTGGTGACGTCGTCGTCGTGCGAGGCGTCGATGTCCTTGAGCCAGCGGACCGGCTCGTAGGGGATGCGCAGCGCCTTGAAGATCTCGTCGTAGAAGTCGTTCTCGCCGAGCAGCAGCTGGGACAGGATCCGCAGGAACTCGCCGGAGGCGGCGCCCTGGATGACCCGGTGGTCGTACGTCGAGGTCAGGGTCATGACCTTGGAGATGCCCAGCTTGTTCAGGGTGTCCTGCGAGGTGCCCTGGAACTCGGCGGGGTAGTCCATCGCGCCGACGCCCATGATGAGGCCCTGTCCGGGCATCAGGCGGGGCACCGAGTGGACGGTGCCGATGCCGCCGGGGTTGGTCAGCGAGGCGGTGACGCCGGTGAAGTCGTCCATGCCGAGCTTGCCGTTGCGGGCCCGGCGGACGATGTCCTCGTAGGCCTGCCAGAACTCGAAGAAGTTGAGCGTCTCGGCCTTCTTGATGGCCGCGACGACCAGCTGGCGGTCGCCGTTCGGCTTCACCAGGTCGATGGCCAGGCCGAGGTTGACGTGCTCCGGCTTGACCAGGGTCGGCTTGCCGTCCTTCACCGCGAAGGAGTAGTTCATCGCCGGCATGGCCTTGAGGGCCTGCACCATCGCGTACCCGATCAGGTGCGTGAAGGAGATCTTCCCGCCCCGGGCGCGCTTGAGGTGGTTGTTGATGACGATGCGGTTGTCGAAGAGCAGCTTCACCGGGACGGCGCGGACGGACGTGGCCGTCGGCAGCTCCAGCGAGGCGTTCATGTTCTTCGCGACGGCGGCCGAGGGGCCGCGCAGCGTCACGTACTCCGGGCCGGCCGGAGCCTCGGTCGCCTCGGCGGCCGGGGCCTTCGCGGCGGGCGCGGGCGCCGGAGCGGACTTCGCCGGAGCCGGTGCGGCGGCCGGAGCCGCCTTCACCGGGGCCGGAGCGGCAGCGGGCGCCGCCTTGGCCGGGGCCGGAGCCTGGGCCGCGGGCTGCGCGGGCGCGGCCGGAGTGCTGTTGTCGGTGGCGGCCGGCGGCGTGGCGGCCGGGGCCGCGGGCACCGCAGCCCCCGCGGCTGCGGCGCCGGGAACGGGCTTGTCCGCCGTGCCGGACGTACCCGGCTTGTAGTCGGCGAAGAAGTCCCACCAGGCGCGATCGACCGAATTGGGATCCTGGAGGTACTGCTGGTAGATCTCGTCGACGAGCCACTCATTGGGGCCGAAAGCGGCAGCCGGGTTGGGACCCGGGCTCACTTGGTCGGTCGAGATGCTCGAGTTACTGGGGGACTGAGACGACACGGCGGCAACCGCCCTCTTCCGCTTCACAAGGTGATGGACAGCGGAAATCAAGGCTACGCCTCCCCGGCCGTTCCATGCAGACCGGGCCGGGGTTCGTCGTGCAAGTCACATCGAAAGTCGGGTTTCGGCGCAGGAAATGGCGGGAAACAAGCTTGGTTCCGCTTCACTCCGGGTACGTGAAGCCGCAGCTGCGGCCCCTTGGACCGTACCCCTTGAACAGAACACGCAGAACGCGCCCTTCCGGTTCGAACCCTATGTCAACCTCGCGGCTGACGAATCCCCGGAAGAGTGACGCGGATGCGGCATCCGCGAGCTGATTCGGCCACACCGATCCGGCCGCCGTGCAGATCCACCGCCCAGCGGGCGATCGCCAGCCCCAGACCCGTGCCGCCATCGCTGCCCGGGCCGTGCGGGGAGGACACCTCGCCCCGGTTGAAGCGCTCGAAGACACGGTGGCGCTCGGACTCCGGGATGCCGGGGCCCTCGTCCAGGACCTCCAGCAGGAGGGACTCGGGCTGCGGGCCGCGCCGGGCGAGCACCGTGACCCGGCCGTGCGGCGGACTGTGCTTCACCGCGTTGTCGATCAGGTTGGCCACCACCTGGTGCAGCCGCTCGGCGTCCGCGTGCGCGGTCAGCTCCGGGGGCGAGACGTCCAGATGCAGATGGACGTCCTTGCGGGAGTGATTGCCGGAGCCGGAGGACAGCCGGCGGTGCGCGGCGGCGAGGTTCGCCTCCTTCAGCACCCCCGACAGATAGGGCCAGACCTCGAAGCGGTTGGCCTTCAGCGTGACGACGCCGTTGTCCAGCCGGGAGAGGTCGAGGAGCGTCTCCACCAGCCGGCCGAGGCGCTCCGTCTGTTTCAGGGCCGTGCGCATGGTCTCCGGATCGGCCGAGGACACCCCGTCCACGACGTTCTCCAGGACCGCTCTCAGCGCCGCGATGGGGGTGCGCAGCTCATGTGAGACATTCGCCACCAGCTCCTTGCGGTGCCGGTCCACGGCCGCCAGGTCGTCGGCCATGAGGTTGATCGTCTGCGCCAGGTCGCCGAGCTCGTCGCGCCGGTCGGCGCCGTTCACCCGTCTGGTGTAGTCGCCGTGCGAGATCGACCGGGCCACCGCCCGCATCTCGTCCAGCGGCGCGGTCAGGCCGTGCGCCACGAACTGGGTGATCAGCAGGGTCGCGATGACCGAGAACACCGTGATGAACCGCAGCTCGGTCCGCGTACGCAGGGCCACCATGAGCAGCCCCGTCGTGATGAAGACGGACACCACCACCAGCGTGCCCAGCTTGGCCTTGATGGAGAACGGCCGCAGCCCCCGCCCGGGCCCGGGCGCGGTCATGGCGCGGGGGTCTCCAGCGCGTAGCCGACACCGTGCACGGTACGGATCCGCTCCGCGCCGATCTTCCGGCGCAGCGCCTTGATGTGGCTGTCGACGGTACGGGTGCCCGAGGCGTCCGCCCAGTCCCAGACCTCGGCCAGCAGCTGTTCGCGCGAGAGCACCGCGCGCGGGGTGTTCGCCAGGCACACCAGCAGGTCGAACTCGGTGGGCGTCAGGTGCACGTCGTCGGCGCGCACCCGCACCCGGCGCTGCGCGTGGTCGATCTCCAGCTCGCCGAGGCGGAGTATGCCGCTGCGCGGGGTCACGGCCGCCAGTGCGGCCCGCTCGACCCGGCGCAGCAGGACGTGGACCCGGGCCGCCAGCTCACGCATCGAGAACGGCTTGGTCATGTAGTCGTCGGCGCCGACCCCGAGCCCGACGAGCATGTCGGTCTCGTCGTCGCGCGCGGTCAGCATCAGCACCGGCACCGGGCGCTGGGCCTGCACCCGGCGGCAGACCTCCAGGCCGTCGAAGCCGGGAAGCATGATGTCGAGCACCATCAGGTCCGGCTGCCAGGCCTCGGCCGCGTCCACGGCCGCCGGGCCGTCCAGCGCGGTCTGCACCAGGAAGCCCTCGGCCCGCAGACGGGCGGAGATGGCATCGACGATCGTGGCGTCGTCCTCGACCACCAGCACCCGGCGCTGGGCGCCCGGGGTGGCCGCGACACCGTTGTGGGTGGTGTGTGTCTGTTCCATCGCCCCGCCCCTGCCCGTTCTCACGGAGGCCATTCCCCCGGACGTACGGTTCTCGCTCGTGAATTTCGTGGGTGATCCCGCTATCGGTCAGCAGCGTAAAGGCAGCGGACGGCTCCCGGCTACGCAGGGTGCAAGGGCGTACGAACGGTTCGGGCGTACGCGGGAGGCGGAGTGTCGCGCTTGTGGGGGCTTGGCCCCCGGGCGTCCCGGGGGCCCGGATACCGGGCGGGGGGATACTGCCCCGCTTCCGGCCTCCTCTCACTCCGATCGAATTGCGAGATGGACCACGTCGGGCACACCTCGGGCAACGCCTACTTCTTCGGTCCTTACCCCATGGAATCCGGCATTCCGCAGGGCTTCCTCGAATGCGGCGGACGGTTGTGCGGACCACACCGCGAGCACCCCGCCCGGGGTGAGCCGCGCCAGGCAGTCGGCGAGCCCGGCGGGGGAGTAGAGATTCCCGTTGTCCTCGGTGACGGTCCAGTCCGGTCCGTTGTCGATGTCCAGACACAAGGCGTCGTAACGGTCCGTAGCCGTACGAAGGTGGGCGACGAGGTCCGTCGTGAGGATCGAGGTGCGGGGATCGGCCAGCGCCGGCCCCGAGATCCCGGCCAGCGGCCCGTCCAGGTGCCAGTCCACGATGGCCTGCTCCCGCTCGGCGACCGCGATCCGCCCCCACCGGGGCTCGGCGGCCGCGCGGGCGAGCGAGAAGCCGACGCCGAGCCCGCCGATCAGGACCGAGGGGGCGGTGCGGGCGGCGGGCAGCGCGGCGAGCGCGGCATCGATCAGCAGCCGCTCCGAGCGCCCGTCCGAGGTGTCCATCAGGAAGCACCCGTTGGCGATGATCTCGTAGTCCTCGCCCCGCCTGCGCAGGACGACCTCCCCGTACGGTCCCTCGCGGCGGTCCAGGGTGACGGGGGCGAGGGCGTCGGGGCCGAACGTGTGGGGCATGGCGCTGAGTCTCCGGTGGATGTCGGACGGTGTCCCCTTCATCCTGTCGCGTCCGCCCGCGCCCGGGCCAGCGGATACCCGGACCCGGACGGTGCCTCGAACACCACGTCCACCGCCGCCGTAGTGACGTCGGCGTCCGCGCTGATCGCCCAGGCGGCGACCCGGGACACCACGGCGGCGGGCACCGCCTCGCTGATGCCGGGGGCCGCCGGGACGTCGTGCGTGGCGTGGGCGTCGTACGGGAGCACGACCCGGTGGCCCCGGGCCAGGGCGGTGCGGGCCGTGGCCTGGACGCACATCTCCGACATGAGCCCGCAGACGGCCAGCGGCCCGACGCCGGCTTCCGTCAGTACCTCGCCCAGGGCGGTCTCCTGGAAGCCGTCGTCCCAGGTCTTGCGGATCACGCACTCGGCGGGTCCCGCCTGCACGGGGAGGTGGAGCGCCCAGCCGGGGGTGTGCGGCGCGTCGTCCGCACCGGGTTCGCCGTCGTTCTGGAGGTGCACGACGAGGGCGCCGGCCGCGCGGGCCCGGGCCAGCAGGTCCGCCGTGCGCTCCAGCAGCACGGCGGCCCCGGGCACGGCGCGGTCGCCGGTCACCCCGGCCTTCTGTACGTCCACGACGAGCAGGGCCTGTGCGGGGAGCGGGGAATCGGTCATGACGCCATCCTGTCCGGCGCGGGGGCCGTCCTCCACGGGGTTTCAGGCCCTGAGCCGCCCGGAAATCGCGGAGCGCCCTGCGGCGTTGCACCGGAGGAACGCGGTGGCCACCGGTTGATCGCTCAGAGCGAACACCCCTCGGGGAACATTGAGGGGCTCACGAGCATTGAGTCTGCATAGCTCAACTTGACTGCCGAAGGGGAGATCATGGCTACTGAGTCCAATGCGGTCACACCGCTCACCTTGCCTGTGCTGCCGCTCGACGACGAGGTCGTGCTGCCCGGGATGGTGGTGCCTCTGGACCTGTCCGACACAGATGTACGTGCCGCCGTCGAGGCCGCACAGGCCGCCGCCCGCGAGGGCGGTGGCAAGCCCGAGGTGCTGCTCGTCCCGCGCATCGACGGCACCTACACCGGGATCGGTGTCATCGGGACCGTCGAGCAGGTCGGACGGCTCTCGGACGGTGACCCCGGCGCGCTCATCCGCGGGCGCGGCCGGGTGCGGATCGGGGCCGGCACCAGCGGGCCGGGCGCCGCGCTCTGGGTGGAAGGGACCCGGGTCGACGTCTCCGTCCCCGAGCCGCTCCCCGGAGCCGCCGCCGAGCTGGTCAAGGAGTACAAGGCGCTGGCCACCAGCTGGCTGAAGAAGCGCGGTGCCTGGCAGGTCGTGGACCGGGTCCAGCAGATCGAGGACGTCTCGGCGCTCGCCGACAATTCCGGGTACTCGCCCTTCCTCACCACCGCGCAGAAGGTGCAGCTGCTGGAGACCGCAGAACCGGTGGCCCGGCTGAAGCTGGCCATCCAGTGGCTCGGTGAGCACCTCGCCGAGCAGGACGTCGCCGAGTCCATCGCCAAGGACGTCCAGGAGGGCGTCGACAAGCAGCAGCGCGAATTCCTGCTGCGGCGCCAGCTCGACGCCGTGCGCAAGGAGCTGTCGGAGCTCAATGGCGACCCGGAAGACGAGTCCGACGACTACCGGGCGCGCGTGGAGGCCGCCGACCTTCCCGAGCACGTCCGCGAGGCCGCGCTCAAGGAGGTCGACAAGCTGGAGCGCTCCTCCGACCAGAGCCCCGAGGGCTCCTGGATCAGGACCTGGCTGGACACCGTCCTCGAACTGCCGTGGACCGAGCGGACCGAGGACGCCTACGACATCAGGGGCGCCCAGGAGATCCTGGACGCCGAGCACGCCGGTCTCCAGGACGTGAAGGAGCGCATCACCGAGTACCTCGCGGTGCGCAAGCGGCGTGCCGACCGGGGGCTGGGCGTCGTCGGCGGGCGTCGCGGCGGCGCGGTGCTGGCCCTGGTGGGGCCGCCCGGCGTCGGCAAGACCTCGCTCGGTGAGTCCGTGGCGCACGCCATGGGCCGCAAGTTCGTCCGCGTCGCGCTCGGCGGTGTCCGGGACGAGGCGGAGATCCGCGGCCACCGGCGTACGTACGTCGGAGCGCTGCCCGGACGCATCGTCCGCGCCATCAAGGAGGCCGGTTCGATGAACCCGGTCGTCCTGCTCGACGAGATCGACAAGGTCGGCTCCGACTTCCGGGGCGACCCGGCCGCCGCCCTCCTCGAAGTGCTCGACCCGGCGCAGAACCACACCTTCCGCGACCACTACCTGGAGGTCGAGCTCGACCTCAGCGACGTCGTCTTCCTGGCCACCGCCAACGTCCTGGAAGCCATCCCGGAGGCGCTGCTCGACCGGATGGAGCTGGTCAGGCTCGACGGCTACACCGAGGACGAGAAGGTCGTCATCGCCCGCGACCACCTGCTCCCGCGCCAGCTGGAGCGGGCCGGTCTGGAGAAGGACGAGGTCACCCTCGACGAGTCGGCGCTGCGCAAGCTGGCCGGCGAGTACACCAGGGAGGCCGGCGTACGGAACCTGGAGCGGGCCGTCGCCCGGCTGCTGCGCAAGGTCGCGGCCCAGCACGAACTGGGCGACCGCGCGCTGCCGTTCACGGTGACCGAGGACGACCTGCGCGGTCTCATCGGCCGTCCGCACCACGTCCCCGAGTCCGCCCAGGACCCGGCCGAGCGCCGGACCGCCGTGCCGGGTGTGGCCACCGGACTCGCGGTGACCGGGGCCGGCGGTGACGTCCTGTTCGTGGAGGCCTCGCTGGCCGACCCGGAGACCGGGGCGTCCGGACTGACCCTCACCGGCCAGCTCGGCGACGTCATGAAGGAGTCCGCGCAGATCGCGCTGAGCTTCCTGCGGTCGCACGGCGCGGAACTGGAACTGCCGGTCGCGGACCTGAAGGACCGCGGCGCGCACATCCACTTCCCGGCGGGCGCGGTGCCCAAGGACGGGCCGAGCGCCGGTATCACCATGACGACGGCACTGGCCTCGCTGCTCTCCGGGCGGCTGGTCCGCACCGATGTGGCGATGACCGGCGAGGTCTCGCTGACCGGCCGGGTGCTGCCGATCGGCGGGCTGAAGCAGAAGCTGCTGGCCGCGCACCGCGCGGGCATCACCACCGTGGTGATCCCCAAGCGGAACGAGGCCGACCTGGACGACGTCCCGGCCGAGGTGCTGGAGACCCTGGAGGTCCACCCGGTCACCGACGTCCGCCAGGTGCTGGAGATCGCTCTCGCCCCGGCCGAGGCCCCGGCGGAGCGGAGGATCCCGGCCGCGGCGTAGGTGCCACGGCGTGACGGGCGTGGCACCACGGACACGGCCGGTGCGGACGGCCCGCCTCCCCCTCGCGGGGCGGCGGGCCGTTTCGCGTACCGCAGGTCCTACGGGCGGTAGATGGTCCCCGGGACGGGCTCGGCCGGAGCCATCAGCTGGGGCACCGTCACCAGGGTGTAGCCCTGCTTCTGCAGTGCGTCGATGATGCCGGGCACCGCGGGCACCGTGCCCTTGTAGATGTCGTGCAGCAGGATGATGCCGTCCCGGCTCGCCTGGTCGAGTATCCGCTTCTTGATCAGCGCGGAGTCGGTCGTCGAGTAGTCCTTGGCGGTGGCGCTCCACAGGATCTGGGAGAGCCCGAGGTCCTTGCTGATCCCGGAGACGGTGTCGTCCGTGCGGCCCTGCGGCGGGCGCATCAGCCGCGGCTTCTTGCCGGTGATCTCCTCTATGGCGTCCTGCGTCTTCTCCAGCTCGGCCCGTATCTCGGCCGGCTTCTTGTCCGTGAGGATCTCGTGCGACCAGGTGTGGTTGGCGACCTCGTGGCCCTCGGCCTCGATGCGGCGCACCGTGCCGGGGTGCTTCCTGACGTGGTTCTTGCCCAGCAGGAAGAAGGTCGCGTGGACCTTCTTCTCCTTGAGGATGTCCAGCAGGTGCGGGGTGTCCTCGGCCGGGCCGGCGTCGAAGGTCAGCGCTATGCACTTCGCCTTGCGGCAGTCCACGGAGCCGAACGAGCCCTTGGCGTCCGAGCCGGCGTCGGAGCGCGCGGAGCCGGGGGCGGTGGTCTCCATCGAGCACCCGCTCAGGGTCAGCGTGAGCGCTGTCACAAGGGCGACGGCCAACCCCGTACCGATCGACTTCCTCTTACTGGGCAAGGCGGGTCACTCCCTCGTACCTGAACGGCGCACGGCGTGTGCGACTGGAAGGACTATACATACGAGGTATACATCAGGTGTATAGGGGGGTGTGGAGTGACTCCGGGGCGCGAAGTGCCTGGTCAGGCGGTACGAACGAGGCGGAGCCCGGTGACGGGGTACGTCACCGGGCTCCGCCGGGTCGAACAAGCGGCCGGGGCTGCCGGCCGGGGGCCGCTAGCCGTTGGCCAGGGCCTGGACGCGGTCGAGGGCGCCGTTGAAGTGGTTGTGGTCGCCGACCGTGGGGCCGGTCGAGGTGTACTGCCAGATCGTGTAGAAGCCCCAGCCGGCCGGGAGTTCGCCGACGGTCGTGTTGTACCGGGCCACCCAGAGCGGGTTCGTGGCGGCGAAGCCCGCGTTGTTGCCCGTGCAGTCCTTCCACCAGCTGGTCGCGGTGTAGATCACCGCGTCCCGTCCGGTGCGGGCCTTGTAGGTGTTCACGAAGTCGCGGATCCAGGAGACCATCGCGGCCGCGGTCTTGCCGTAGCACTGGGCGCCGTACGGGTTCCACTCGATGTCGAGCACGCCCGGCAGGGTCTTGCCGTCCTTGGACCAGCCGCCGCCGTGGTCCACGAAGTAGTTGGCCTGGACGGCGCCGCTCGTGGTGTCCGGCGTGGCGAAGTGGTACGAGCCGCGGATCATGCCCACGTTGTAGGAGCCGTTGTACTGCTGCGCGAAGTAGGGGTTCGTGTAGTACGTCCCCTCGGTGGCCTTGGTGTAGGCCCACTTCACACCGCTGTTCCAGAGCGTCGGCCAGGCGACGTTGCCCTGGTGGCTGCTGACGTCCACGCCCTCGGTCTGCACGGCGCGGGTGTCGGCGGGCAGTCCGCCCCGGCCGTCGTGGGCGACGACGCCCATGCCCATCGTGGCGGTGCCCCGGGCGGGCTTCGTGGGATCGCCGCCGGACGCCTGCGCGGCGCCGGGGAGGGTGATGAGGAGGGAGAGGGCTGCGAGCAGAGTTCCCGCCGCGGCGAAGCGCGAACGGCGGGCTGTCTTGGAGCCGGATCTGTGCACGGGCATTGCGTGCCTCCGAGGCCTCAGTGGGGGGATCGCTGACCCGGGGGGCGCGGGCGCGCCCCGGGGTGGCATGCCATGGTGTGGACATGCCATGCCCTGACGCTACGCACGTAGACCCGGGTGGCGGAAGAGGGCCTGGGCTGTGCCGTTGGTCTACTCCTGCGAAATACTGGCGGAGCTGCGGCGATGACCAGCGGTGAAGGAAACTTTCAGCGGCGGGAAAGCTCATGAGGGGTGTTGACGTGCACGGGAGCGAAAGCGGGAGTGAACCCGGCGCAATCGGGGGAAGTGGTGTGGACCACGAGTTCCTGGCCCTGGAAAGGGAGTTGGCGGTCTTCCTGCGCCGCGCGCGGGCGAACTCCGGTGAGATGGCCCGCGAGGTGCACCCCGAGCTGGAGGCGGCCGCCTACGGACTCTTCGTGCGCCTCGAATCGGCCGGCCGTCAGCGGGCCACCGACCTCGCCTCGTACTTCGGCGTGGGCAAGGCCACCATGAGCCGTCAACTGCGCGCCCTGGAAACACTCGGACTGGTGGCGCGCGAGCCCGATCCGGCCGACGGGCGGGCCTTCCTCGTCCACCTCACCGACGAGGGGCTGGCCCGCTTCCGCAGCGTCCGCGATGCCCGCCGCGACCGCTATGTCCGCAAGCTCGCCGACTGGGACCGCGCCGAGGTGGCGGAACTGGCCCGGCTGCTGCACCACTTGAACGCGCGCGCGGAGGACTGAGCGACCGGCCCCCCGCCGCCTCACAGCTGGGCGTACACCGCCGTCGCGTCGTCGTGCGTCTTGCTCCGCCGCAGCCGGACACGGTCCGTGTCCGCGAGCTCCAGGGCCCGGACCCGGTCGATCAGCCCCTGCGGCCCCTCCTTGTGCAGCACGCCGAGACAGGCCGTCCAGTCGCCCTCGCCGAACATCTCCGTCCAGCGGCTCGCCCCGTCCGTCATCGCGGCGACCGCCCGCACCCCCGCGCGCGGCGTCCGTCCCGTCACCGCGCGCTCCGCCGCGGCCGGGTCGGCGGCGGCCGTGAAGAAGCCGCCCTCCTTGTTCCGCACCAGCGAGTCCGCGATCTCGTCGGAGGCCAGGGAGCCCGGCGGCAGCCGGTCGAGCCGGTCGTCCAGCAGGGCCCTGACATCGCCCGCCGGGGACTCGAACAGGAGCACCGAGTCGGACAGCACCAGGTGTTCGATCTCCTCGTCGTCCCAACGCACCAGGACCACGGTCGCCTGTGGCGTGCGTACGTGAGAAAGGTCACAGAGGGAACGGTGCGTGTCGGCGGTGCGCCGGATGGACTCCGCCAGAATCTCCTGCAAGGTCAGATCCCGGCGCGAACCCGACAGTTCGACCAGGGAGCCGCCCAGCCGCGCGGTGAACCAGGGAACCGAGTGCACACAGCCGTCGTCGCCCCGCGGCGGGGTGACCCCGTCGAGCAGGACGAGCCCTCCGCCCTGACCGGAGGCGGGCAGGACGGTGGCCGCCCAGTCCTCGTTCGGACGGCCGGGAACTCCGGCGGCGGTCGCGAGTTCGATGCGCATCCCGCCAGTCTGCACGATGCCTTCACGGAGCCTGCACGGCACCCGAATTGGCCCGTACCAGCAGGTCAGGAGCGCGGCTCGAGCGGAAGGAATCCCTCCGTCAGGCGTGCGGGCGGGCATCCTGCCAAAGCCTGGCCGGATGTTCCAGTCAGGCGCTCATGTGTGGCTCCGGAGCCCCGGGGGGAGACTTGTTCGCCAACTCCGGAGTGATGTTCACTCGTTCGAGTGGCGGAGCGGTTGATGCGGGCCTCCCTCTCAAAAGCACTGGAATGGTCAGAAGCCGTACCAGGGGTCGGGGCGCTCGTTCCGCGTGACCGTGCGTCACCTCTGCTTCAAGGGCGGACGAGTCGAGATTGCGAGCACCGGTGCAGAAGAAGCGGCCTCGGAGCAAGGGCGGCAACAACAGCGTTTCCGGGGCGGAGTCGTCGGCGCCGGCCGAGGGCGGGCGCCGCGTGCGCGTGCGCAGCCGGCTGGTCGCGGGCGTCGCGGTCGTCGGGATCACCGTCATCGCCGCCGGGGCGCCGGCGGCCCTCGGGGCCTCCGCCGAGCTGACCGATTCGCAGCGGCTGGTCACCCTCGCCGAGCTGAACCAGCAGGCCGTCTCGCTGGCCCACTCCCTCGCCGACGAGCGCGACGAGGTCACCGCGTTCATCGCCGGCGGCCGTGAGGGCGAGCCGGGGAGCCGGGGCGCCCGGGTGGACCAGCAGGTCGACGAGATCCGCGAGGCGGCCCCCGCCGACCTGCGCCGCGATCTGTCCACCATCCCCTCGCTGCGCCGGGACGCCGTCAGCGGCAAGGGCTCGGCGCTGGAGGCCCACCAGGCGTACTCCGAGGTCATCGCCAAGCTCCTGCACCTCGCCGACGAACTCGCGGAGAACACCCCGCCGCGCGCCGCCGAGGCGACCCGCACCCCGCTCGCGCTCGGCCGCGCCGCCGAACAGGCCTCCGCCACCCGGGGGCTGCTCCTCGCCGCGCTCGCCGTGCCCCGCCCGGAGCCGGCGCCGCCGCGGATCGACCCCTTCACCGGCCTGCCCGTGCAGACCCAGGACGAGGGCGAGACCAAGGAGGACCGCGCCCGCGACGAGCTGAGCGCCGCCGCCCAGCAGGCCCGGGTCGGCGAACTCTCCGCCCTCGCCGACTTCGACCAGGCCGCCGGCTCCACCGCCCGCGACAAGCTCGCCTCCACGGTCACCGGCCCCGAGGTCAACAGCGCGGAGAAGTACCTCGCCGAGCTCACCGACCGCCCCGAACTCTCCGACTCCGACCAGAAGGTCAGCGCCAAGAAGGTCGGGGCGGCGCTCTCCGCCCGCGTCGACCGGATGCGCAGTGTCGAGTCCGCGCTCGGCACCGCGCAGGTCCAGCGCCTGGAGCAGCTGCGCGACGACGACGTCACGGCGCTCGAACTGCGGATCGCGCTGCTCGGCGCCTGTCTGCTGGTCGCCGTCGGCGTCTCCACCGCCGTCGCCCGCACCCTGACCCAGCCGCTCGCCGTCCTGCGCATCGGCGCCGCCCGCCTCGCCGCCGAGCCCGCCACCGCCGAACCGGTCCGCTACACCGGCCGCAACGACGAGTTCGCCCAGGTCGTCCGCTCCCTCAACGCCCTGCACGGCCGCCTCCAGGGGCTGCTGCACGAGTTCAACGGACGGTTCGAGAGCCTGGAGACCGAGCGCGCCGAGCTGATCAACGGCCGCGAGACGCTCACCGTCCAGCGCGCCGAACTCCAGGTCCAGGCAGCCGATCTGACGTCCCAGCTGGAGAAGCTGAGGAACACGGTCCACCACACCTTCGTCAACCTCTCGCTGCGCACCCTCGGCCTCGTCGAGCGCCAGCTCGGGGTCATCGAGTCCCTGGAGGAGCGCGAGCAGGACCCGGAGCGGCTCGCCACCCTCTTCAAGCTCGACCACATGGCCACGGTCATGCGCCGCCACAGCGAGAACATGCTGGTCCTCGCGGGCGCCGAGCACGGCCACGGGCACCCGGGACCGATCCCGCTGGTCGACGTCCTGCGCGCCGCCGTCAGCGAGATCGAGCGGTACGAGCGGGTCACCATCCAGTCCCTGCCGCCGCACGCCCAGATCGCCGGCTTCGCGGCCGACGACCTCAGCCACCTGGTCGCGGAACTCCTGGAGAACGCCACCTCGTTCTCCCCGCCCGACTCCCATGTCCAGCTCTCCGGCTGGCTGCTGGAGACCGGCGAGGTGATGCTCTCCGTGCAGGACGAGGGCATCGGCATGTCCTCCGTACGGATGGGCGAGCTCAACACCCGCCTCGCCGACCCGGCCCTCTTCGAGGCCGGCGAGCAGAGCGCGGACGGGGCCGGCCTCGGCCTCCAGGTGACCTCGCTGCTGGCCGCACGCCACGGCGTACGGGTGCAGCTGCGCGAGCAGAAGGGCAGCGGGGTCACCGCCGTCGTCGTGCTTCCGCAGGCCCTGCTGCCGAAGGCGCCCCCGGCCGCGACCCCGCCGCCGGTCACGGCACCGGGCGACGCGCCCACGCTCAACCTGCCGGGCTCGGTCGCCGAGGCCAACTCCAACGCGCTGCCCCGCCGTACGCTCGCACCCGCCGGCGACCCGCTGATCGCGGCGGCCGAACAGGCGATCGCCGCGTCCGGAGCGGAGGCGCCCGCCGCGCCGGCCACCGAGGAGGCGCCCGTACCGGACGCCGCGCCCGTCCCGGAGACCGGGCAGGCGCCGCGGGACCAGCAGGCCGAGGACGCCCCGCAGGACGCGCCGCCCGCCGCGAGCGAGGCCGAGCGCGAGGCCGAGACCACGATGCAGGTCCGGCTGCCGAGGGTGCCCGAATTCGAGGACGTACCCGAGTTCACGCCCGTCCCCGCCTTCGGGGACGGCCCCGCCGCGGCCGCCGCCGGCCCGTACGCCATCGGCCCCGACCGCCATGAGCGCACCGCCGACGAGGGCCCGCGCCCGGACGCCGCGCCGGTGCCCGAGGACGCGCCCTCCGTGGCCGACGCCCTGCCCGGGCCGCGCCGCCCCGAGGCCGGGAGGGTCACCGACAAGGGGCTGCCCAAGCGGACCCCGCAGGTGGTCAAGCCGGCCGCAGCGCCCGTCGCCGAGCGCACGGGCAGCGTCGACAAGGAGGCCCTGCGCCGCCGGCTCGGCGGCTTCCACCAGGGCGCGAAGGACGGCCGCCGGGACGTCGAGGCGGAGATCGCCGAGGGCAGCGCCCCGGCCACAGGCACCACACGTACCGAGCACGCTGAGCCGGCCGGCCGCACGGACGGCCGTTCCGGAGAGACGGGGGACACAGTCGAGGAGGCACGCAGTTGACTGCGCCCAGCACATTCGGGCTGAGCACCGAGGCCCGGAACCTTCACTGGTTGCTGAGCAATCTGGTGGAGGAGGTGCCAGGGGTCCACTCGGTCACCGTCGTCTCGTCCGACGGACTGATGCTGCTCTCCTCCGACCCCGGCCACCAGAGCGCCCCGGCCCCCGGCCGGCAGGGCGGCCCCAAGGGCTCCAGCGCCGACCTGGCCACCATCGTCTCCGGCATCGGCAGCCTCACCGTCGGCGCCGCGAAGCTGATGGACGGCGGCGGCGTCAAGCAGACGATGGTCGCGATGGAGGAGGGCAGCGTCTTCGTCATGTCGATCAGCGACGGATCGCTGCTCGGGGTGCACGCCGCCCCCGACTGCGACATGAGCGTCATCGCCTACCACATGGCGCTCTTCGTCGGCCGTGCCGGACACGTACTCACCCCCGAACTCCGCAGTGAGCTGCGCAAATCGATGGAGAGCGCCCAGTGACCCCCGCCGCCGCCGAACCCGCCCGCAGGCTCCCCGTACGAGGGGCCGGCAAACGGCCCGCACGGGTCCGCCCGTACTCACTGACCGGCGGCCGCACCCGGTTCGGGCACGTCCTGCTCGTCGAGACGTTCGTCGCCGCGCTGGAAGCGCCCGACGAGCGCCGCGAACTGACCAACGGGAACCTGGCCTCCCGCGTCATGCCCGAGCTCCAGGCCATCGTCGAGATCTGCCGCCGGATGCGTACGGTCGCCGAGATCTCGGCCCTGCTGAAGATGCCGCTCGGTGTGGTCAGGGTGCTGCTCAGCGACCTGGCGGACCAGGGAAAGATCCGCGTGTACGGAACCGGTCACGGCACCGGCCAGCCCGACCGCGCGCTGCTCGAAAGGGTGCTCAATGGGCTCCGCCGTCTCTGAGTCGACGCTGTTCACCCCACGCGTCGCGGCCTCCAAGGACCCGGCCGAGGAAGCCCTCCAGCCCTGGCAGCTGGACCACACCAGGGCCCCGATCGCCACGAAGATAGTGGTCGCCGGCGGCTTCGGCGTCGGCAAGACGACCTTCGTGGGCTCGGTCTCCGAGATCACCCCGCTGAAGACCGAAGCGATGATGACCCAGGCCAGCGAGGAGACCGACGACCTCAGCGCGACGCCCGACAAGGTCACCACCACCGTCGCCATGGACTTCGGCCGGCTCACGCTCGACGACGACCTGGTGCTGTACGTGTTCGGCACCCCGGGCCAGCAGCGCTTCTGGTTCATGTGGGACGACCTGGTGCGCGGCGCGATCGGCGCGGTCGTGATGGCGGACACCCGCAGGCTCGCCGACTGCTTCCCCGCCCTCGACT
This sequence comes from Streptomyces sp. ITFR-16, assembly GCF_031844705.1. NCBI lineage: Bacteria > Bacillati > Actinomycetota > Actinomycetes > Kitasatosporales > Streptomycetaceae > Streptomyces > Streptomyces sp. ITFR-16. The sequence goes on along the minus strand of NZ_CP134609.1, from coordinate 2,566,140 downwards.
ACTTCGAGAGCTGCGGGCTGCCGTACATCGTGGCCGTCAACCACTTCGAGGGAACCCCCGGGTTCGAGGCCGAGGACGTCCGGGAGGCCCTGACGGTCCCGCCGCACATCCCGGTGGTGATCATGGACGCACGCAACAGGATCACCGTCGTCGAATCGCTGCTGGCCCTGGTCGGCCACGCCCTCGACGCCACCCCGGCATAGCCACACACAACGGAGAGACCGCGATGCGGAAGATACTCATAGTCGGAGCCGGTCAGTCCGGGCTCCAGCTCGCCCTGGGACTTCAGTCCAGAGGGTACGAAGTCACCCTCATGTCCAACCGCACGGCCGACGAGATCCGCTCCGGCCGGGTCATGTCGACCCAGTGCATGTTCCACACCGCGCTCCAGCACGAGCGGGACTACCAGCTGAACTTCTGGGAGTCCCAGGCCCCGCGCATCGAGGGCCTCGGCGTCTCGGTCGCCGCGCCCGACTCCTCGCGCGCCATCGACTGGGTCGGCCGGCTGGACGGCTTCGCCCAGTCCGTGGACCAGCGCGTGAAGATGGCCGGCTGGATGGAGACGTTCGCCCAGCGCGGCGGACAGCTCGTCATCCACGGAGCGGCCGTCTCGGACCTGGACTACTTCTCCCGCACCTACGACCTGGTCATGGTCTCGGCGGGCAAGGGCGAGCTCGTCTCCATGTTCGGCCGGGATGCGTCCCGCTCGCCGTTCGACGCCCCGCAGCGCGCGCTGGCCGTCGCGTACGTCCACGGCATGGGCCCGCGCCCCGAGCACCCCGACTTCGACGCGGTGCGCTGCAACCTGGTGCCGGGCGTCGGCGAGCTGTTCGTCATGCCGACCCTCACCACGTCCGGCCGCGCCGACATCCTGTTCTGGGAGGGCATCCCGGGCGGCCCGCTCGACGTCTTCCAGGGCATCAAGGACCCCTCCGAGCACCTCGCCACGACGCTGGAGCTCATGGAGCGGTTCACGCCGTGGGAGTACGCCCGTGCCACCAAGGTCGAACTGACCGACGCCAACGGCACCCTCGCCGGCCGGTACGCCCCCACTGTCCGCAAGCCGATCGGCCGGCTGCCCGGCGGCGGCCTGGTGCTCGGCGTCGCGGACGTGGTCGTCGCCAACGACCCGATCACCGGCCAGGGCTCCAACTCGGCCTCCAAGTGCGCCGACGCGTACCTGGACTCGATCATCGAGCACGGCGACCGGGAGTTCGACGCGGACTGGATGCAGGCCACCTTCGACCGCTACTGGGACACCGCCCAGCACGTCGTGAAGTGGACCAACGCGATGCTCGGGGTGCCGCCGGAGCACGTGCTGAACCTGATCGGGGCCGCCGGCCTGCTCCAGCCGGTCGCGGACCGCTTCGCCAACGGCTTCGACAACCCGGCGGACTTCGAGAACTTCTTCTTCGACCCGGAGAAGACGAACGCGTATCTCGCCTCGGTCGCGGGCCCGGCCGCCTGAGCCCCCGGCACCCGTGCACGCACCGGCCGTCCCGGCCGGTGCGTGTCACTCGGCGGGGGCCGCGCTCTCGGAGTACCCCTCGTCGGAGCCCTCGGAGGCACCCTGGGGGAGCTCCGGGGCCTGGTACGTGGCAAGCGGCGTGCTCTCCGGGTCGGGGCGCACGGCGCCCAGCAGGGGGTTCGACGCCAGCGGGGAGACCTTGACCCGGGCGCCCGGCCGGGGCGCCTGCACCACCAGGCCGTTGCCGATGTACAGCGCGACGTGCGTCGCCTTGGGGAAGTAGATCACCAGGTCGCCCGGGCGCAGCGCGCTGAGCGGGATCTTCCGCAGCTGCCGCCACTGCTCCTGCGAGGTGCGCGGGATGGTCCGGCCGGCGCTCGCCCAGGCCTGCGAGGTCAGCCCCGAGCAGTCGAACGAGCCGGGCCCCTCCGCGCCCCACACATACGGCTTGCCGATCTGCTCGATCGCGTACCGGACCGCCTCGCCGCCCTCCTCGGACGGCGGCCGGGCCGTGGAGAGCGCGCCGGAGGCGACCAGCGCGCCCTGGGCCTTGTCCATGCCCTGCTGTTCGAGGCGGGACAGCTCCGCGAGCTGGTCGGCGGAGAGCGTGGCGAGCAGGGCCTCGACGTCCTTCAGCTTCGTCCGGACCGCGTCGCGCTCCTTCTTCTGCCGCGCGGCCAGCACCTGCTGCTTGTCCAGCACCTTGCGCGACTCCTTCGCCAGCTCGTCGGCCCGCTTCTCGGCACCGCTGAGCCGCCGCACGGTCGCCGCCCGCCCGGCGGCGAGCCGCTGGATGACCTGCCCCTGGTCCAGGGCGTACTCGGGGTCGCGCATCAGGAACAGACGCAGGTACGAGGAGAGGTCGGAGCGGCCCTGGTACTGCTCGCGGGCCAGCCGCCCGGCCTCGTCGCGGCTGCGGGAGAGCGAGAGCCGGGCGGTGACGAGCGCCGCGTCGAGCTTCTTGGCCTGCGCGGTCCGCTTCCTCAGCTCGGCCGCCGTGCCGTTGTAGGTCTCGGTGGCCTCCTCCGCCCGCTGGTACAGCCCCTGCAGCTGGGTCAGCAGCGCGGCCACCCCGCCGGCCGGTGGACCGGGGGCGGGGGCGGAGGGGCCGGCGGGGCCGGGGGAGGGGGCGGCAACGGCGGCGGCCGGTGCGGTCACGACGACGGCGGCCAGCGCCGCCGTGCCGAGGGCGCGCAGCAGTTCACCCGACACGACATCACCTCCGGGAACGGGGTGAATCGTGCGACTACCCCATGAGTGAGCGCAATTCCTCCATACGCTCACCCGCCGTCGGGCGACGCAAGAACCGGCGGGCGTGGCGGCGGGCCGATTCCCCCTAAAGGCGGCGGGGCGGCCCGGCAGCCTGCCCGGTCAGTCCACCGGGAAGGCGTAGAAGACATGGCCGCGCCGGACGACCGCGGTCCTCCCGTAGGCCAGCACCTGGTAGGCGGCGGTGACCGTCGCGCCCTTCGGGTCCTGCACCCCGATGTCCTGGAACTTCCACAGCCGCCGCCCGTCGGCCGCCGCGAACGCGGTGACCTGCCCGGAGCCCGCCGCCAGCAGCGTGCCGCCCGCGCCGCTGACCGTGACCGCGGGGGCCCAGGTGCCGGGGACCGCCTCGGTGGACCGCCGCCAGCGCAGCTTGCCGGTCTCCCGGTCGACCGCGCCCACCTCCTGGTTGCGGTTGGTCGTGTGCAGCGTCGGACCGGCCACGACGGGCCGCCCGAAGAGCGATCCGCTGGCGCCGTTCAGCGTCCACTTCGGCTTGCCCCCGGACGTGTCGAACGCCTGGAGCCGGTCGCCGACCGGCGCGTACAGCACGCCTTCCTCGTCACCCGTGGCCGCCGTGTAGGGGGTGACGGCACCGAACGACTTGGTCCACTGGAGCTTTCCGGTCTCCCGGTCGAAGCTGCGGAAGGAGGCCTTGTTCTTGGCGGCCTTCACATCGGCGGGGGTGAGCGTCAGCCGCTCCTGGAGGACGACGAGGGCGTCGGGCCGGATCGCCATCAGGCGGTACACGGGGGCGACCGGGCCGCGCCCGGTGGGCACGGTGGTGCGCCACAGCTCCTTGCGCGCCACGATGTCGTAGGCGAACAGATACGACGTGACGACCTGCTTGTCCTTGCCGCGCTTCTTGCCCTTCTTGGGCTTGGGCGCCTTCACCGTGACCTCGTGCGATCCGGTGAACCAGACGGTCGGGCCGGACGAGCCGACGAGCGTGCGCACCGTCAGGCCCGGCGCGTCCTCGAAGCCGTCGGCGTACGGCAGCCGGTGGGCCACCCGGCCGTCCTTCGCCGAGAGCCACAGGAACTCGGACGGGCCCGCGACGAAGCAGAACTCCTCACCGGCGGCCACGGCCGCCTGGCCCTTGGCGCCGTCCGCGTTCTCCCAGACGCGGCGGCCGGTGCGCAGGTCGACGGCGGAGGCATGGGTCTCGTCGGTCAGCACCAGCAGCCGGTCGTTCCAGAGCGCGGCGGTGAGCGGCGAGGGTTCGGAGGCCGGGTGGGTGTAGATCCAGCGCGGCTGCGGCGGCAGCCCGGCGACGGTGGGCCCGCTCGCGCTCGGCGAGGGCTTGGCGTCGTCAGCGGCCTTCGTCTCGTCGTCGGACCCCAGCGCGAGGACCGCGCCGCCGCCGACCAGCAGTCCGGCCACCCCGGCGGCGGCCCCGAACAGCAGGGCCCTGCGGTCGACCTTCGCGGCCGGCGGCGCGGGCGGTGCCTGGTGGGGCAGCGGCGCCGGGGGCAGCGGGGCGGGCAGCGCCTGCGGGTTCACCGGCGCCGCGGGCAGCGGCAGCGGGGCGTACGGCTCCTCGCGCATCGCGGCCAGCTGGGTCGTCGGCCGGTCGGGCCGGGGCGCCTGCTGACCGACGGCTCCGAGCTGCGTGGTCCGGGTGTCGTGGTCGGGCGCGGCGGCGGGGGAGGCGGGCGCGGGGAGCGCCGGGAGGTTCTGGGGGACGGCGTCCTGGATGTCGGGGACGACGGGTGCGGCGGCCGGGGTCTGTGCCGCCGGGACCACGGCGTCCTGGATGTCGGGGGCGGGGTCCTGCCGGGCGTCGGGCGCCGCCGGTGCCGGGGCGACCGCGTCCCACACGGCCCCGTACGACGCCGCTCCCGTTGCCTTCGCGGACGCGGGCTCGTCGTAGTCCGGCGGCGACGCCGCCAGTTGGCGGGCCTGCGCGTCCTGTCCGGCCACGGCCGCCGACAGCCGCTCCGGGAGCCAGCCGCCCTTGGCGAGTCCGGCCGCGCCCTCCAGCGCCAGTTCCGCGGCCACCGTTCCGGGGGCGGGGCGGTCGGCCGGGTCCTTCGCCAGGCAGCGGGCGATCAGCCCGCGCAAGTCGTCGGGCACGGCGGTGAGTTCGGGATCCGCCTGGGCGATGCGCTCGGCGGCCTCGTCCACCGGGCCGTCCGCCAGCGGGGTGTTCCCGGTCGCCGCGTACGCGAGCAGCAGGCCGAGCACGAACAGGTCGGAGGCCGGTCCCGCCTCCTCGCCCGCGAGCTGCTCGGGCGTCAGATAGCCCAGCCGGACGGAGAGCCGGCCGCCGGGACGCGCCTCGGCCTCCGCCGCCGCGCCCAGCGGGCCGAACGCGGTGAGCCGGGGCCCGTCCTCGGCCAGCAGCACCGTCCTCGGGGCGAGCCCCTGGAGCACGGCCCCTGTGGCGTGCACCCGGGACAGGGTCTCGGCGATGCCCGCGCCCAGTATCCGCACGGCCCGCTCGGGCAGCGGCCCGGCGATCTCGATCGCCTCGGCGAGGGTCAGCGCCGGGACGTACCCGGACGCGGTCCACGGCCGTTCGTCGTCGGGGCCGTCCGTCGCGGCGCCGGTCCGGGTGTCCAGCTGGGCGCCCACCCAGCCGCCGGCCAGCCGCTCCGCCGTGCGCGACTCCGCCTCGAAGCGGCGCCGGAAGGCGGGCAGCGCGGCGAGCGCGGGCCGGGCGGCGTTGATCACGACGAGATCGTCGGGGGCCGCGCCGCGCGCGAGGTACTGCACCGCCGCGGCCGTCTCACGGAACCGCGCCAGCACCGTGTACGGGCCGAAGCGGCGTGGATCGTCCTGACGCAGCGCCTCCATGGCGCACCCCCCTTGTGACCGTCCCTCGGATCAGACCGTCGATCCTAGTGTCACGGCCGATCCCGTTCCCCGCCCGCCCCGGAGGAGTCACCCGCGCGGGGACCCGGTTTCGACCAGGGCCGGCGCGGGGTGCGGCGTTCCCGGCCGCCGGGGACGTACTCGTACACCCAGCCCCGCTGGATTCCCAGCCGCCTGGTGTGGCCGGCCGGGGCCCTGCGGTACGCGTGGACGGTGGGCGGGCCGCCGTCGGCGTCCGGCACCGGGACCTCGTACCACTTGGGCGGGTGGCCGGTCGCACCGACGAGGACGGGCAGGACCCGGCCGTCCAGCGGGCCGCCGGTGAAGGGGGTGTTCTCGCTTCTCACCCGGCCAGTCTGACCGATCAGTCCGGCGGCAGCAGATGCGAGGCCGCGCCGACCAGCGGGGCCAGCCGGTCCGCCAGCCGTCCGGCCGGGCCCGCCGCGGTCTCCAGGGGCAGCAGGGCGGCCACCGCGGCGGCCGTCTCCGGGTCCGTGGCCGCGGTGACGGCGAGCACTCCGATGAACTGGTCGACCAGCCAGTCGCGCAGATCGGCGGCGGCCGGCTGCTTGCCCTCGTCGAGCCAGATCAGGGAGGCCGCCTCGACCGCCGCGATCCAGGTGCGCACCATCATCCGCAGCCGGGGCGCGGGTTCGCTGTCCTCGCCCCGGCCCAGGTGCAGCAGGATCTGGTCGGCCGCCGCCCGCCGCACCTCGTCGACGATCGTGCTCGTACGGGAGGTCTCGGCGACGCTGCCGCCGCGCAGCAGGGCGCTGAAGCCGGCGTCGTGCTCGTCGACGAAGGCGAGATAGCGGTCCAGGACACGCGTCACCCGCTCCGTGGGCGGGCCCACGGGCGGTTCGGCGAAGCACAGGATCAGCTGCTCGGCGGCGGACCGGAGCGCCGCCTCGTACAACTGCTGCCGTCCGCCGGGGAAGTAGCGGTAGACCAGCGGGCGGGAGACCCCGGCGACCGTCGCGACCTCGTCGAGCGACACCTCGTCGGGGGCCCGGTGGGCGAAGAGGGTGAGCGCCGCACCGAGGAGCTGGGTGCGCCGTTCCTCGACGCTGAGCCTTCGGTACGCACGGCCCGGGGGCGCGGCTGCGGCAGGGGTCATACCCGCCAGCCTAAGCGCTGCCGCGCTCAGGCCAGCAGGCCCGAGCTCTTCCACAGCCTGCGGCCCACCCCGTTGAGCACGCCGATGTCGTCGAAGAAGTCCGTGAGCCGCTTGGCGCCCGACTGCATGACCTGTGCCCGGTGGCCGCTGGCCCGTACCTGGGCCACCGCCTCCCGGCGGTCCAGGCCGACGTTCTCGTACACCTGCGGGTTGACGAAGCAGACCGAGAAGACACGGGCGGCCTCCCCGCAGCTCACCCGGGTCAGTTCGCGCTCCCAGCGCGGTGCCGTCACCATCTGGCGGCGCAGCTCCTCACGGGCGTAGCGGACGTGCCGCGCCTCCTCGATCACATGGATGCGGGTGACCCCGCGCACCAGGGGCTGGACGCGCTCGTCGGGGAAGGTCAGCCGCTGCATCCAGTCCAGGATCTCCTCGCCGAGCAGGGTCGCGGCGAACGAACCGGGCGTCGTGGACACGGTCTTCAGCACGCGCGCCAGATTGTGGTACCTGCGCGGCACCGGGTAGCAGGGCGCCCCGCCCCAGGTGATCATCCGGCCGAACATCATCGAGTGCCGGCACTCGTCGGCGATCTCGGTGAGCGCGTAGCGGACGTGATTGCTGACCACGGGCTTGTCGTAGATGTGCCGCACCAGCAGCTGCATGAGGATGATCTCGAACCAGATGCCGAGCGAGGCCAGCGAGGCCGCCTCGTGCCGCGCCAGGTCGAGCCGCTGCTCCTGCGACATCCGCCGCCACATGGGGGTGTCGTAGAGGGAGAGCAGCTCGGGGGGCCAGAACCACTTGCCCTCCTCGACCGCCGCGTCCCAGTCGAGTTCCTTGTCCGGGTCGAAGGAGTGCTTGGCGGAGGACTCCAGCAGCCGTTCGGCGATCTGCTCGCGGTCGCGGAGCGGGCCGAGCGCGTCACGGAGCAGCTGTACGTCGCGAGCGGTCACGGTCGTCATGGCTGGAGGCACCTCACCCATAGGTTACCGGCGGTCACCCTTTATGAGACTGCCTGTCAGCAAGGCCGTCAATCCCTTGCGCACGACTTGTTGACCCGGCGTCTACCAACGTGTGAACCTGCCAACGGAACGCACCGCCACGGAACTTGAACGACCGCGCCAGGCGAAGGAGCCGTCCGTGTCGACACACGATCTCTACACCACCGCCCCCGACGAACCGCTCTGGCAGGTCCCCGCCAGCGGCGCGGCCCGCTTCAGCTGGGACTACGACGACGGACGCGAACGCCTCCTCGCCCTGTACCAGAAGGGCAAGGACAAGCAGTGGGACGGCAACAAGCGCATCGACTGGAGCCTGGAGGTCGACCCCGCCGACCCCCTCGGCACCCCCGACGAGGCCCTCACCCTGTACGGCACCCCGCACTGGGCGAAGATGACCGAGAAGGACCGGGGCGAGCTGCGCAAGCACTACACCTCCTGGCAGTTCAGCCAGTTCCTGCACGGTGAGCAGGGCGCGATGATCTGCGCCGCCCGCATCGTGGAGTCCGTGCCCGATCTGGACGCCAAGTTCTACTCCGCCACCCAGGCCATGGACGAGGCCCGGCACGCGGAGATATACGGCCGGTTCCTGCACGAGAAGGTCGGGATGCTCTACCCGGTCAACGACAACCTCCAGGGCCTGCTGGGCGACACCCTGCGCGACTCGCGCTGGGACATGCCCTACCTCGGCATGCAGGTCCTCATCGAGGGCCTGGCCCTCGCCGCGTTCGGCATGATCCGCGACACCACGACCAAGCCGCTGCCCAAGCAGATCCTGGCGTACGTCATGCAGGACGAGGCCCGCCATGTCGCCTTCGGGCGGATGGCGCTGCGCGACTACTACAAGCAGCTGAGCGACGCCGAACTGCGCGAACGCGAGGAGTTCGTCATCGAGGGCTGCTACCTGATGCGCGACCGCCTCAGCGGGGTCGAGGTGCTGGAGAACTTCGGCATCGGCAAGCAGGAGGCCAAGGAGCTGTCCGAGCACTCCGAATTCCTCCAGCTCTTCCGCAAGCTGCTGTTCAGCCGCATCGTCCCGTGCGTCAAGGACATCGGCCTGTGGGGCGAGCGGCTGCAGAAGGCGTACGTCGACATGGGCGTCCTCGAACTCGGCGACTCCAGCCTGGACCTGCTCATGGCCCAGGACGAGGAGATAGCCGAACAGCTCGACCGCGACCGCTTCGAGGCGGAGGAGAGCGAGCGCGTCGCGGAGGTCGCCGAGGCGATAGCGGACGGCGGGGCCGGCCCGGCGGTCGCCTGAGCCGGGCGGCGGCGGACGGGAGCGCCGCACTGCGTAGGGTCGGCCGCATGCCCGAGAGAGACGATGCCGCCGACCCGTCCGAGTCCCGGGCGCGCCGGGCCGCCCATCTGGAGGTCTCCACCCGGCTGTCGCTGATGAGCGACCGCAGCCTCGGTGAGGCCGTCGCCGGCGCCGCCCCGCTGGGCTCCGGCATCGGCGGCCGGTCGGCGGAGCTGCACGTGGACGGGGTGCGCGTCTTCGTCAAACGGGTGCCGCTCACCGACCTCGAACTGCGTCCGGAGAACGTCCGGTCGACCGCCAACCTCTTCGGGCTGCCGCTCTTCTACCAGTACGGGGTGGGCTCGGCCGGATTCGGCGCCTGGCGGGAGCTGGCCGCGCACACCCTGACCACCCGGTGGGTCCTGAGCGACGCGTATCCGGACTTCCCGCTGATGTACCACTGGCGGGTCCTGCCCGACACCCCGCCGCAGGGGTTCACCGACGAATTCGGCGGCATTGAGGGCGCGGTGGCCCACTGGGAGGGCTCCGGGGCCGTACGCGGCCGGCTGGAGGCCATCGGCCGCTCGTCGGCGAGCCTGGTGCTCTTCCTGGAACATGTGCCGCACACCCTCGGCGCCTGGCTGGGCGACCGCAGGGCCGCCGCGGCGAAGGGCGGCCAGGCACCGCCGTACGCCCGGCTGGACGCGTCGCTCGCCCGGGGCGCCGCCTTCATGAGCGCGCGCGGATTCGTGCACTTCGACGCCCACTTCGGCAACGTCCTGACCGACGGCCGCTCGATCCGTTTCGCGGACTTCGGCCTCGCGCTCAGCTCCGCGTTCGCGCTCTCCCCGCAGGAGTCCGCGTTCCTGGCCGGTCATCTCGCGTACGACCGCCACTACGTCGCCGGCCATCTGCTGCGCCACCATCTGTTCGACGAGGTGTGCGACGCCGCCTTCCTGCGCGCCTGGATCGCCGGCGACCGGCCCTCCGGTGTGCCGCCCGAGGCCGCCGCGCTCCTCGACCGCCACGCCGGACCCGCCCTCGTCCTGGACGGCTTCCAGCGCCGTCTGATGCAGGTGAGCAAACGGACGCCGTACCCCTCGGCGGACATCGACCGGGCCGCCTAGGGCGTGTCGTCGAACTGGCGTCTGCCGGACGACGCCATGCACGCACTCTCGCCGCACCGGCCCCAGACCCCGGTACGCCCAGTACAGGGGCCTGGGGCCGGCACGCCGAGAGCACGCACCTGACGCCGCCCGGCCGCCCTTCGGGCAACGACACCAGTTTGACGACACGCCCTAGGGCCTGTCCGGACCGGTCACCGTCCGCTCCATGCAGACCAGTTCCGGCCGCTCGTCCCACGACGCGGTGACGGCGAAACCGAACCGCTCGTAGAGCGACAGGGCCCCGGTCCGCCACCGCCACACCGACAGCCGCACGGTGTGCGCCCCGCCGCGCGCCGCCTCGTCGAGCGCGGCGCCGAGCAGGGCGGAGGCGACGCCCAGGCCACGGGAGGACGGGTCCGTCCACAGGCGCTTGACCTCCACCCGCCCGGCCGCGGGAGCGGTCACCACCAGACAGCCCACGGCGTCCTGACCGGCCCGCGCCACCAAGACGGTGTCCCCGGCGAACGCCGTCCCCGGGTCCTCGACCTCCGCCCGGTAGCGCTCGGGCAGCCCGGACACGTCCGCGACGGGCCGCCCCTTCTCCTCCTCCGTCCGCAGGTGGTAGCCGGCGAGCAGTGCGGACAGCCCGTCCGGTGCGGGGGCCGCGGGCGGCCGGCGGACGACGCGGATGCCGGGGCGATCGTTCATGGCACCAGGATCACATCCGTGTCCGGACGGGCGCGTTCCGGCCCATAACGGCTGTACGGCCCCGGCCCTCCGGCGGGAGGATGGCGCCATGGCCCCCACCGCTGTCGCAGCAGACCTCGCCGCCGCCCGCCGCAGCCTCGAAGGGCTGGCGCTCGGCGACGCGTTCGGCGAGCGCTGGTTCCCGCTCTTCCGGACCCCCGAGCAGGCGTACGAGGAGGTCAGGGCGCGGCGCACACCCCCGGAGCCCCGCTGGCCGTGGACCGACGACACGGCCATGGCCCGGGCGCTCCAGCGCGTCCTCGACGACCACGGGCAGGTCGACCAGGACCGGCTCGCGCTCTCCTTCGCCCTGGCCTTCGACGCGGACCAGGCGCGGGGCTACGGCCACGGCATGCACATGCTGCTGCCCGAGCTGCCGGCGTCACCGGGCGCCTGGCGGACGCTGGCGCCCCAGCTGTTCGAGGGCGGCAGCCTCGGCAACGGGGCGGCGATGCGGGTCGCGCCCCTCGGCGCGCGCTTCCACCGGGACCTGGACCACGCGGCCGCACAGGCGGTGCTCCAGGCGGAGGTCACCCACGCCCACCCCGACGGCATCGCGGGCGCGGTGGCGGTGGCGGTCGCCGCGGGTCTGGCGGCGCGGGGCGCGTTCACCCTGGACGCGGTCGTCGCGCTGACGCCCGCCGGGCCGGTGCGCGACGGGCTGGAGCGGGCGGCGGAACTGCCGTTCGCCACCGAGCCCGTGCACGCGGCCGAACTGCTCGGCAACGGGCGGCGCATCCGTGCCGACGACACCGTGCCGTTCGCCCTGTGGACCGCGGCCCGGCACCCGGACGACCTGGAGGCGGCGCTCTGGGCGACGGCCGAGGGATTCGGCGACGTCGACACGACCTGCGCCATCACCGGCGGGGTCGTCGGCGCGGCCGTCGGCGTCGGGGGAGTGCCCGCCGAGTGGCTCGCGCGCCGGGAGCCGCTGGACTGAGCCGCCGGCCCCAGGGCCTCGAAATGGTGTTCGCGTCCATGACGTAGCTTGGGCGCCATGACCACGCCGCCGCCCCAGCCGCCGCAGGGCCCGTACGGAGCGCCGCAGGGCCCCTACGGTCCGCCGCAGCCCCCGCAGAACCCTTATGCCCAGCAGCCGTTGCCCGGGCAGCAGCAGCCGTTCCCGGGGCAGCAGCCGGGCTCCGGGTATCCGCAGACGCCCCCGCCCCAGCCGTGGGGTGCGGTGGGTCCGGGCGGGCCCGGGTTCCCCGGGATGCCGGCCCCGCCGAGGAAGAACCGGACCGGGCTGGTCGTCGGGATCGTCGTCGGCGCCCTGGTGGTGGCCGGCGGCATCGCGTTCGGCGTCTCGCGGCTGATCGACTCGGCGGACGGCGGCGGGCTGCCGGGGGCCGGCTCCTTCCCCGAGGCCGAATACCGGCTGACCGTGCCGAAGACGCTGCTCGAAGACGAGTACACGCTGTTCAAGGACTCCTCGGCGACCGACGGGCGCGACATCGAGGAGACCTACGACCCGAGCATCCGCGATGCCAAGGCCGTCGTCGTCCAGTACACCTCGAAGAGCGGCGGCACCCTGGTCGTCTCGGGTCTGTGGGGCCGCATCAAGGGACCCGATTTCACCCGCGACAAGATCCTCGAAGGAGCCGCCGGCACCGACGGCATGACCGTCGCCGTGCCCGCCCGGGAGTTCAGGCCCGCGGGCTACGACATCACCGTGTCCTGCCAGGTCGTGCGGTCCAAGGAGGGCGCGGTCACCAGCACCCTGCCCATGTGCGCCTGGGGCGACGGCAACACCGCCTCCTTCGTCGCCGTCGTCACGGCCCGGACCGCGCTCCAGGACCCGGACGAGGTCGACCTGGACAAGGCCGCGCTGGACACCGCCAAGGTCCGGTCCGAGATGCGCAAGCCGATCGGCGCCACCGGGACCGGCTGACCACCCGGCCGCCGTCAGGGGCGCGGGAACCCGAGCGCCGCCTCGGCCGCCTCGGCCGCGGCGAGCAGCCAGGCGTCCGCGCCCCGCCGCGCCACGAGTTGGAGCCCGACCGGGCAGCCGTCCGCGGTGAACCCGGCGGGCACGCTCGCCGCCGGGTGCCCGCTCAGATTGAACGCCCAGGTCAGCGCGGTCGAGATCACCTCGCCCGGACCGTCGTGGCCGTGCGGGCGGTTGGGGGTGACGGGGGTGAGCAGCAGCGGGGTGTGCGCGAAGAAGGCGTCCAGCCTGCGGTCGTTCTCCCGCCGCAGCTCCTCGGCCGGCGGCGCCGCGGCTCCCTTCCGTACGGCCTGCCAGGCATCCGCCGGGTCCAGCAGCTCGCAGCCGCCGCCGGTGAGCCGCACCACCCCCGCCGCCTCCAGCCGCCGCACCGCCTCCCGCACCACGGAGGCGACCTCCGGGTCCACGTCCGCGAACCCCAGACCGGTGCTGTGGGCGGCGCGCACGGGCGCTTCGGGCGCCGGCTCGTCCACGTGAGCGTCCAGGACACAGCGCAGATAGGTCCGCGCCTGCGCGGCCGAGCGCGCCAGCACCCCGGCCGCCGCGAGGCCCGAGCGGTCGGGCGAGGGCAGCAGCCCGTGGGTCGTCTTCAGCCCGAACACCCCGCACCAGGCGGCCGGGATGCGCACCGACCCCGCCCCGTCGCTGCCGGTCGCCAGGGGCACCAGGCCCGCCGCGACCGCCACCGCCGACCCCGCCGACGAGCCGCCCGGAGTCCGGTCCGGCCGCCACGGGTTGACCGTCGGGCCCAGGGCGCCGAGCCCCCACGTCTGCCAGGCCGTGCCGGGGCCCGGCACGGAGGTCGAGCCGACCGGCACACCCCCGGCCGCGATCAGCCGGTGTGCGGCGTACGAGCGGATCCCGGCGCGCCCCTTCACCGCGAACGGCAGTCCGCCCAGCGGAAGCCGCCCGGCCGACGGCACCCGGGCCAGCGCCTCCTCGTGCCAGACGTCGAGGAACGCGCACAGCCGGGGATCCTTGCGCCCGATCGCCGCCAGCGCCTCGGCGGCACCCCTGAAAGCCGTCACCGGCTCAGTCTTCCAGCGCGGCCTCCATCACGGAACGGGCGATCGGCGCGGCGCTGCCGCCCCCGCTGATGTCGGCCCGGTCGGCTTCGGCGTCCTCGACGACCACGGCCACGGCGACGGCCGGCCGGGCGGAGCCGTCCGCCTGCGCCCAGGAGACGAACCAGGCGTACGGCAGGCCGGAGTTGTCGATGCCGTGCTGGGCCGTGCCCGTCTTCCCGCCGACCGTCGCCCCGTCGATCGCCGCGTTCGTCCCGGTGCCCTCCTGGACCACGTCGATCATCATCTGCCGCAGCCGCATCGCCGTCATCGGGTTCATTGCCCGGTGGTAGGAACGCGATCCGGTCGTACGGACGGTGGAGCCGCTGTGTGTGGTCGTACGGTCGACCAGGTGCGGGTACATCAGCTCGCCCCCGTTGGCCACGGCGGCGGCCACCATCGCCATCTGGAGGGGGGTCGCCGTGGTGTCGAACTGGCCGATCGAGGACTGCGCCAGCTGGTCGCGGCTCATGTCGGTGTCGAAGTTGCTCTTCGCCACCCCGGACGGGATCTTCAGCCCGGTGTCGTTGAAGCCGAACTTGCCGACCGCCTCCACCATGCCGTCCAGCCCGACCTGAACCCCGAGGTGCGCCATCACGGTGTTGCAGGAGACCCGGATCGCCTCGGCCAGCGACGCCTTGGCGCACCCCCGGGCCTCGTCGGGCAGAACGGTCGAGGTGCCCGGCAGGACGTAGGGGGAGGGGGTGTCGGTCGGCGCGTCCGGATCGGTGACGACCTCCGCGTCCAGCGCCGCGGCGGCCGTCACGATCTTGAACGTGGAGCCCGGCGGATAGGTCTGCCGGATCGCCCGGTTGAGCATCGGCTGGCTCCGGTCCGCGTTCAGCTCCCGCCAGGCGTTGGTGACGGACGAGCCGGTGCCGGAGAGCCGCCCGGGGTCGTACGACGGCGTCGAGACCAGCGCCAGGATCCTGCCGCTCGTCGGCTCGATCGCCGCGACCGCGCCCCGGCGGCCGCCGAGCCCCCGGTAGGCGGCCCGCTGCACCGAGTCCTCGACCGTCGTCGCCACGTCGCCGCCCGGCTGGCGGCTGCGGGTGATCTCGTTCCAGAAGGGGAGCGGCGCGAGCATGGGGTCGGTGCCGGAGAGGACGCCGTCCTCCGCGTTCTCGATCAGGGTGGTGCCGTACGTCTGCGAGGCGTACCCCGTGACCGGGGCGTACAGCGGGCCGTAGCGGTAGGTGCGCTCGTGGGCGAGCTGCTCGCCGGTGTCCTTCGAGCCGGTGACGGACCGGCCGTCGACCAGGATGTTGCCGCGCGGCTGGTCGTAACGGTCGATCGTGTTGCGGCGGTTGGCGGCGTTGTCGTCGAGCTCGTCGGCCTCGAAGACCTGGATGCGGGCGGCGTTGACCAGCAGCGCCACGAGCAGCAGCAGACAGAAGGCGGCGGCGCGCCGGATGTAGCGGATCACTGCTCGTCCTCCAGGGCGGTCGCGATGACACCGGTCTCCACCTGGTCGGGGTGGGGGCGGCGGGCGAGGTCGCTGACCCGGATCAGCAGCGCCACGATGATCCAGTTGGTGACCACGGACGAACCGCCCTGGGCGAGGAACGGCATCGCCATACCGGTCAGCGGGATCAGCCCCGTCACCCCGCCCGCGATCACGAACACCTGGAGCGCCAGGATCGAGGCGAGCCCGATCGACAGCAGCCGCCCGAACGGGTCGCGCAGCGCGAGCCCGGCCCGGTAGCCGCGCGCCACGAGCAGCGCGTACAGCAGGAAGACGGCGGTCAGCCCGGTCAGCCCCAGCTCCTCGCCGGCCGTCGCCAGGATGAAGTCGGACTTGGCGGCGAAGCCGATGAGGATGGAGTGGCCGAGCCCGAGGCCGGTGCCGAGCATTCCGCCCGCGGCGAAGGCGAACAGCGACTGGGCGAGCTGGCTGGGCCCCCGGCCGGCGTCGATGGACGCGAACGGGTCGAGCCAGTCCTGCACCCGGCTGTGGACATGCGGTTCGAACGACCCGACGACGAACGCGCCGACGGCCGCGAGCAGCAGCCCGACCGCGATCCAGCCGGTCCGGCCGGTCGCCACGTACAGCAGGATCACGAACAGGCCGAAGAAGAGCAGCGAGGTGCCCAGGTCGCGTTCCAGCACCAGCACGCCGACGCTGAGCAGCCAGATCGCCACGATCGGGCCGAGCACCCGCCCGGTGGGCAGCTGGAGCTTCCAGATCCTGCGGCCGGTGTACGCGAGGGCGTTGTGGTTCGCGGCCAGGTAGGCGGCGAAGAACACGGCGAGCAGGATCTTGGCGAACTCGCCCGGCTGGAAGGAGAATCCGCCGACCCTGATCCAGATCTTGGCGCCGTTCACCGCAGGGAAGAAGATCGGCACGATCATCAGGACGAGGGCGGCGGCGACCGACAGATAGGCGTACCGCTGGAGCACCCGGTGGTCGCGCAGGAACACCACCACCGCGATGAAGAACGCCACGCCGAGCGTCGACCAGATCAGCTGGGTGGTGGCGGCCTGGTCCCTCGGGGTCTCCAGGTCCAGCCGGTAGATCAGCACCAGGCCGAGGCCGTTGAGCAGCACGGCGATGGGCAGCAGCAGCGGATCGGCGTACGGGGCGCGGAAGCGGACGGCGAGATGGGCCAGGAGCGCGAGCAGCCCGAGCCCGCCGCCGTATCCGGCGACATCGGGCGGGACCGCGTCGTCGTGCGCCAGACCGACGGCGGCGTAACCGTAGACGGAGATGAGGACGGCCCCGATGAGGAGCGAGAGTTCCACGCCGCGCCGCCTGGGCAGGCGCAGCTCGGGCGGGGGTGCGTCCGCCGTCGATGCGGTCATGCCACGCAACGTAGCAAGAGGTGGGGGTTATTTCCCTTATGTCATAGCGCGGGGCGGTCATGGGGCGGTGCCGACGGAGGGTTTGGCGGCTCCTCGGCGCCCTCGTCCGGGCCTGCGTACTCCGGCAGGGTCAGCCGGGCCACCGCCCCGCCGTCCGGCGCGTTCCCGAAGACCAGCGCGGCGCCCATCACCTCCGCCTGCCCGGCGGCGATGGTCAGCCCGAGGCCGTGCCCCTTGGCCCCGCCCTCGGTACGGAAGCGCTGCGGACCGCCCGCCGTCAGATAGTCCGGGAAGCCGT
The DNA here is from genome assembly GCF_031844705.1 of Streptomyces sp. ITFR-16. Lineage (NCBI taxonomy): Bacteria > Bacillati > Actinomycetota > Actinomycetes > Kitasatosporales > Streptomycetaceae > Streptomyces > Streptomyces sp. ITFR-16. The sequence goes on along the minus strand of NZ_CP134609.1, from coordinate 2,549,266 downwards.
CGCCGTGATCGCGTACGGTCACCACCGGCCCGTCGACCGTCAGCACCACCGGCGGCCGGCCGTGCCGGTGCGCGTTGGTGATCAGATTGCCCAGCACCCGTTCCAGGCGCCTCCGGTCCGTCTCGACGCGCACCGGCGGCCCGTCCCCGGCGGCCTCGACCCCGGTCTCGGTGCCGGAGGCGCGCACCACACCCCGGACGAGCGGCACCAGTTCGTGCACATCGAGGTCGACCTGCTCGGTGCGGGCGTCGAGCCGGGAGATCTCCAGCAGATCCTCCGTCAGGGCGCGCATGGCCCGCACCCGGTCCTGGACCAGCTCCGACGGGCGGCCGGGCGGCAGGAGTTCGGCGGCGGCCGACAGGCCGGTCAGCGGGGTGCGCAGCTCGTGCGCCACATCGGCGGTGAAGCGCTGCTCGGCCTGGAGCTTGCGCTGGAGCGTCGAGGCCATGGTGTCCAGCGCCCCGGCGACGATGGCGACCTCGTCCTGCCGGCGGGCGGGGTCGGCGGTGCGGGGGTCGTTGACCCGGGCGTCCAGATCGCCCGCGCCGATCCTGCGGGCCACCCGCGCGGTCTGGTGCAGCCGCCGGGTGACCCGGGTGACGGCGAACGCCCCGACCAGCAGCGTGGCGCCGATCGCCAGCAGCGAGGAGCCGATGATCGCGCCGTCCAGGCCGTTGATCGTGCGGGCGCTCTGGCTGTAGTCGATCCGGGTGGCCAGCGCGTGTCCGTCGGCCGGGGCGGCGGCCCACATCGTCGGCCGGCCGAGATGACCGGCGACCATCGTGCCCCGCTTCCCGTCCACGGCCAGGGCCCGCAGCGAGGAGGGCAGCCCCGGCGGATCGATCCCGGAACGCGGCGGAAGCGCCTCGCCCGCCTCGTAGGCCGCGGTGACCTCCGTCAGCCGGGCGAGCGCCTTCTCGCGGGCGTGGCCGACCGTCTGGCGGGTGACCGCGGTGTGGACCAGCACCCCGAGGAGCGCGGCGAGCACACAGCACATCACGGTGATGAAGACCGCTGACTTCCAGGTGAGCGTCGCGGTCCAGGCGGGCAGCCGCAGCCGGCGGCGCGGGCGCCCGCCCGCCCGGCGGCTCACCGGCGCTCCGCGGACACGGCGGCCGAGGGGGCCGGAGCGGTCCCGGCCGCCGACGAGGGCGCGGCGGTCCCGGCGGACGGCCGGGCGGTGGGCCGCGCGGGGGCGGCGGTGGAGGGGTGCTCGCCCGGGGTGCGCCGCCGGTCCTGGTCACCGCGCGGCGGCATGCGCAGGATCTCGTCCTGGGTGGGCAGCATGGCGCGCTGGCGGTCGTCCCAGGACCATGCCGTGCGGTACTCGTAGCCCGTGATGGCCGAGGGCGCCCGCATGATCAGGTCCCGGCCGGCCAGCTCCACGCTGATGACGGCGTCCGAGGTGGACATGATCCGGGTCAGCCCGCCGGACTCCGGCATGTAGACGCGTACGGACAGCTGGCGGTCGCCCAGCCGGAGGGCGAGGACCATCTCGTCCTTGCCGTCGCCGGTCAGATCGCGGTAGTAGGGCCGCAGCACCGGGCACTCCTTCGGTGCGGTCCGGCAGGCCTTGATGCGGCGGACGGTCTCGGCCGGGAGATCGGCCGTGCCGCTGGAGCGGTCGGGGCGCGCCGCCAGGCCCGCCTGCACCACCGCCACCGGGTTCAGCCGGTGCACATCGCCGCCGGGCACCGTGATGCCGGGGATGCGCGCGGTCTCGCCCTCGCCGTAGTCGTACGGGGCGGCGGACGCCGGCGGCAGCTCCGGCCACAGCAGGGTGGGGCCGATGGCCTCCGGGGCCGGTCCCGCGCTCCGCAGCTCGCCGCCGGTCCCGCAGCCGGCCAGCAGGGCGGCGCCGCCGGCGACGGTCAGGGCGGCCGCCGCCGCGCGACGGCCCACCCGGTGCTGCGGACGCATGGCTTCCTCCGATCCCGGCACAGGTCGAGCCGGCACCGCGCTCGTGCGCGGCCCGGCTCCGTCGACCTTATTCGGAAGGAAGTCTCTTATGCGTATTTAGTGTTTAGTTCTGGTACGGGTTCTGGCCCTGGCCCTGCGGGCCCGGGGCGTAACCCGGCTGCTGCGGGGCCTGGCCGAACGGGTTGCCGTCCTGCGACGCCACGTGCTGGGCCAGCAGCTGGTCCGCCTGCTCGCGGGGGATCTTCTGCTCACCGCCGCAGAACGTGCACTGGGTGGCGTACTTGGTCGATATCGGGAACAGCGGCACGAAGAACAGCGTGAACTTCGTCACCCGCTTGCGCAGGGTGTGGGCCGCCGGGTTCCCGCACCAGCCGCAGACCAGCGTCAGAACGGCCAATTGGTAGAGATAGCCTCGCGTACCAAAAATGATCATGATGTGGGTCCCTTCCCCGTATTCCCCAGCAGCGCCCGGCGGCAGAGCGCCAGCAGCTTCTCGTCCTCGTATGTGTCATGGCTGCCGTAGCCGCCGTCCATCGCGTTGTGACGGCGTACGGAGGTGAGCTCGGCCAGCAGCACATGTGCCGCGTCCGACCCTGCACCAGCAGCCCCCATCCGCGCCAGGCATTCGGCCACCCGAACCCTGACATGGCGGTTCTTCTCCCAGGCCGTCAGGAGGACCGGTACGGACTCCTCGGCCCGCCCGGAAACCTCCCACAGCGCGATCGCCGCGTCCACCCGCAGCCACAGCTCCTCGTGCCGCAGCAGCGCCCGCAGCCGGGGCGCGGTCACCGCCGCCCGCTCGCCCAGCCGGCCCAGCGCGCTCGCCGCCGTCCGCCGCTCGTGCGCGTGCTCCGCCTGAAGGCCCTCGATCAGCACCGGCAGCACCGTGTCCGCGTCGCCGTCGACCGCCCACAGCGCCTCGGCCGCCTCTGTGGCCCCCGCCGAGCCGGGCCGCCGCACCAGCGCCCGCAGCTCCGGCACCGCGCAGTGGGCCGCGGGGCCGAAGGAGGCCAGCGCCCGCAGCGCCGCCGTCCGCAGCCACTCGCCCCGGTACTCCGGAGCCCCCCGCAGGATCCGCAGCACCTCCGGCGCGGCCTCGCCCGCCCCCAGCGCCGTCAGCCCGGCCAGCAGCGGGCCGGCCCGGTCGTAGGCCCCCTCGTCGAGCCCGACCTCGCCCAGCCTGCGCCGCAGCGCACCGGCCAGCGGACGGGCCTCCTGGCCCATGAAGGCGATGGCGTACCCCACGTCGTGCGGCACCTCGGGGCGCTCCAGGGCCGCCGCGAGCGCGGGCAGCGCGCGGGCGTCGCCCAGCCGGGCCAGCGCCTTCACCGCGCTGCCGAGCCCCGGCGGGCCGCTCGCCCACTCCTGCACCCACGCGCCGGGATCCGCCGCGACCCGCGCCGCCAGCGCGTCCGCCGCCGGGGCGGCCAGCCCGAAAAGCTCCTCCAGAACGTGCGAGGCGGCCTCCGCGAGCGTCGGATCGGCCGACCCGAGCTGCTCGCCCACCAGCCGGACCAGCTCCGCGTAGGAACCCCGCCAGGCCCGTATGAGCCCGCTGCTCATCCGTACCGCGTCGATGCGCTGCCAGCGGTCGGGGCTGCACAGCTGATCGGTCAGCAGCGCCGTCCGCTCCGCGACCCGGTCGTCCAGCCCGACATGCAGGGTGCGCAGCAGATCGGCGGTCCAGGGCGCCGTACGTCCCGCGTTCTCCTCGGCCGACAGCGCCCGCAGCTGGCCCAGCAGCGTGACCGGAGCGGCCTCGGCGGGGGCCGGCTCGGGCGGCTCGACGGCACAGGGGCGGGCCTCCGGGGCGCCGGGGGCCGAGCGCAGCTCGCGCAGCAGCCCCGCCACCACCCGCACCACATCGCCGGGCAGCGACTGCGGGGCGCAGCGCGCCAGCTGGGCCAGGGCCGCGAGCCGCAGCCCCGGCGGATTGGCCTCGGCCGCCAGCCGGCTCAGCCAGTCCGCGACCTGCCAGGCCAGCGGGCCGTGGCGCAGCGCGACCCGCCCGGCGGCCTCGACCAGCGCGAGCCGCACCTCCTCGTCCGGCTCCACGGCCAGCCGCTCCCGCAGCAGGGCGAGCACCCGGTCCGGATCGCCGTGCAGCGTGGCCAGCGCCAGCGGGGCGGAGACCCGCACCCCCGGGTCCTCGTCGGCCAGCAGGGCGAAGAAGACCCCGGCGCCCGCCGAGACGGCCGCCGCCGCCATCGCGTAGTTGGCCGCGCCCTCGGCCTCGTCCTCGTCGATCTCCTCCTCGTCGTCCTCGTCGAGGTCGATGCCGCCGATGCTGGTCAGCAGCTCGACGATGCCGCCGCGGTCCGGGACCGCCGGATCGACGACCAGCTCCAGGAGGAAGGGGATGCAGGCGAGGGTGCACGCGTAGACGTCGCCCTGGTGGTGCACGGCCCCGTACATCCCGTCCAGGGCGCCCTCGCGCTCCGCCGGATCGGCGGAGGCCAGGCCCCGCAGCAGCCCCGGCACATCGTCCGCAGGCCCGTAGGCATGCTCCATCGAGGCCCAGTCGACCTCGTCGATCCCCGCGAACACGCCATCGCCTCCCCACCGACGCCCACGAAGCAGTGTCTGCGCAGAGTGTGCACCACCGCTCGGACATTCCACCCACCCCCTGCCGGCTTTTGCCCTTGCGCATGACAAAAGCGGCGGCGGTGCGGTACGGGCGGGGCCTTTGCCGGGCGTCGGGGCGCCCTCGCCGTCACCGGCGCCCGTCTCAGGTGCCCGGGACCGGCCGTCCCTGCCCCGGGTCGTCGAGCGGCGCGAGCAGATCGCCGTGGCGGGCCAGCCGCCCGGCCATGTCGCCGGCGAGGAAGACCAGCTCCCCGGGGGCACGGCAGCCCTCGATCTCCGCCCAGGTGACCGGCGCGGAGACGGTCGGCTCGGGCCGCGCGCGCAGGGTGTAGGGCGTGGCGGTCGTCTTCGCCGCGGCGTTCTGGCTGAAGTCCACGAAGACCTTGCCCGGCCGCAGCGCCCGCTTCATCCGGTGCACCACCAGCTCCGGCAGCTCCTGCTCCGCCTCCACGGCCAGGCCCTTCGCGTACGCCGACACCTCGGCCGATCCCGTGGGCTCCAGCGGCACCAGCAGATGCAGCCCCTTGGACCCGGACGTCTTCCCGTACGCGACCAGACCGTCCGAGGCCAGCCGCTCGCGCAGCCACAGGGCGACCCGGCAGCACTCCACAACCGTGGCGGGCGCCCCGGGGTCCAGGTCGAACACCAGCCGGTCGGCGATTCCCGGCGCCCCGGCCCGCCACTGCGGGGTGTGGAACTCCACCACCAGGTTGGCCGCCCACATCAGCGAGGCGAGGTCCTGGACGACCACCTGCTCGGCCTGCTCGCTCTCGCGGTGCGGGACCGGCGCGGTCCGTACCCAGGACGGCGTACCGGGCGGCGGGTTCTTGGTGAAGAACAGCTGCCCGTCCGGCCCGTCCGGATAGCGCAGGAAGGACAGGGGCCGGTCCCTCAGCTGGGGCAGCAGCACCGCGGCCGCCGCGGTCGCGTAGTAGTGCAGCACCTCGCCCTTGGTGGTGCCGGTGGCCGGATACAGCACCTTGTCGAGGTTGCTCAGGGTGAGCCGTCGCCCCTCCACCTCTGTGATCGGCGTCATACGATAAGAATCACACGCAAAACGGATCTGTACGGAACATGCGGATGTAAGGGGTGACCGGTGAGGTCCATATGGAACGGCGCCATCTCCTTCGGGCTGGTCAGCATCCCGATCAAGCTGGTCAACGCCACCGAGAACCACTCGATCCACTTCCGGCAGATCCATGTCGCCGACGGCGGCCGGATCCGCTACCGCAAGGTGTGCGACCTGGACGGGGAGGAGGTCACATCCGACGAGATCGGCAAGGCCTACGAGGACGCCGACGGCTCGATGATCCCGATCACCGACGAGGACCTCGGCTCGCTCCCGCTGCCGACCGCCAAGACCATCGAGATCGTCGCCTTCGTGCCGGCCGACTCGATCGACCCGCTCCAGATGGACGCGGCCTACTACCTCTCCGCCAACGGGGTCCCCGCGGCCAAGCCGTACACCCTGCTGCGCGAGGCGCTGAAGCGCAGCCAGAAGGTCGCCCTCGCCAAGTACGCCCTGCGCGGGCGCGAGCGCCTCGGCATGCTGCGGGTGGTCGACGACGTGATCGCGATGCACGGACTGCTGTGGCCCGACGAGATCCGGGCCCCCGAGGGCGTCGCGCCGGAGTCGGACGTGACCGTGCGCGACGCCGAACTCGACCTGGCGGACGCCCTGATGGACACGCTCGGCGAGGTCGACATGGACTCGCTCCACGACGACTACCGCGAGGCGGTCGAGGAGATGATCGCGGCCAAGGCCTCGGGCGAGACCCCGGAACCGGCCGCATCGGGCGACTCCGGCGGCGGCAAGGTCATCGACCTGATCGCCGCCCTGGAGAACAGCGTCAAGGCCGCGAAGGAGTCCCGGGGCGAGGGCGGGGACGAGGGCGAGGACGGCAGCGGGGACGAGGAGAAGCCGGTCGCCGGGGTCACCTCGATCGCGGACCGCAAGCCCTCGGGCGGCCGGTCCGCGAAGAAGTCCGCCTCCTCGCCCAAGTCCTCCGGCGGGAAGAAGTCCGCGGCGAGCGGGGGCCGCACGGCCGCCAGGAAGAGCACGTCGGGCAGCGGCCGTTCGGGCAGCGGTTCCGGCGGCGGCTCGGGCAGCGGTTCCGGCGCGAAGAAAACGGCGTCCAAGAGGGCTTCGGCCAAGAAGACGACGGCCAAGAAGCGGACGGCCTCGTCCTCCGCCCCGAAGAGCACTTCCCGCAAGCGCGCCTCGGCCTGACCAGGGCGGACGGCGCCCGGACCGCGCCCGGACCGCGAAGGACGGCCGCCGCGGGGCCATGTGCACCCGCGACGGCCGTCCGGTCCGTTCCCGTGTCCGCGATCAGCGCCTGCGGTACGAGCTCACATAGCCGGCCGCCGGAGTACCGACACCCGTCACGTCGTCGTAGCCCTTCACCGCCGCGAGCGAGGCGTCCTTGCCCAGGCTCCGCACCGACGTCTTGAGCCCGTCCGTCGCGTCGTACCCGTTGGCGAAGTCCACCCGGGCGACCGCGAGATCACGGTGCGCGCCCAGCGGGTGGTCCGTCACGTCGTGGTACGCCCTGGAGTGGTAGCGGGCGTAGATCGCCGGGTTGGCGAAACCGATGGGCCGGCCGCGCTGGGCCTGCTGCGCGAGGGCCTGGACACCGGCGATGACCGGCGCCGCCAGCGAGGTGCCGCCGATGCGGTACTCGTCGTAGCCCAGCGATCCGTCGGGCAGGGTCTGGGTCTGGCCCACCAGGAAGCCGGTGTTCGGGTCGGCGACGGCCGCGATGTCCGGGGCCGTGCGCATCCGGGTCTTCCCGTTCGCCTCGGCCAGCGCGTCCGGCACGATCCCGCGCTGGTAGAACGGCTGCTTCACGGTGGAGCTGGTGCCGCCGCCCGCGCCCGAGGTGTAGGCGCCGGGGAAGCCCGTCCAGCTCTTGCCGTCCGCCGCCAGCGGTGCGCTCTGCGTGCCCCAGCCGGTCTCCCACTGGTACGACTCGTGCTTGCCGACGGCCAGTGACGTACCGCCGACCGAGGTCACCCAGGCGGAGTTGGACGGGACGTCGATCTGCTTGGTGCCGGTGGACGCGACGTTGTCGCCGGCGTCTCCCGAGGAGAAGTAGAAGCCGATGCCCTCGATGGCGCCCATCTTGAACACCTGGTCGTAGGCGAGTGCCAGGTCGGGGGTCTGGTTGGCCTCGACGTCGCCCCACGAGTTGGAGACGATGTCGGCGAGCCGGTGGTCGACGACCTTGTTCAGCGAGTCCAGCAGGTCGTTGTCGTAGCAGGAGGCGCCGCCCACGTACACGATGTCCGCGGCGGGCGCGACGGCGTGCACGGCCTCGACGTCGAGCGTCTCCTCGCCGTACCAGCCGGAGGCGCCGCACTCCTCGGTCTTCGTGTAGTCCTTCGGCAGCACCTGGCTGAGCTGACCGCGCCGGTAGGGCGCGTCCCCGTTGCGCTTCGCGTACTCGGCGGCGTCCTTGGCGATGGTGGGGGAGGCGTACGCGTCGGTGATCGCGACCGTCACGCCCTTGCCGGTGTAGCTCCCGGCCCCGTACGCGCCGCGCAGCTGCTTGCCGGTGTAGCCCTTGACCGCGTACGGCACCTTGGAGCCGTACGCCGTCGGCAGCGACGAGGCGGTCCGGGAGCCGAAGTACGAGGAGAACGGGCCGGAGTTGCGGAACACCGCGTCCGGCGGCGGCAGCACCTCGTCATGGCTCGACCGGTGCGGGGCGTTGTCCAGACCGGAGACGGCGAGCACCGCATCGCCCAGCGCGGCCGGCACGGACGCCGTCGCGGACGGGGCGCGGTAGGTCCTGCCGCCCTTGCGGTAGTTGCGCAGCTGGGTGCTGAACGCCTTCTCGGCCGCGCCGGCCGCGCCGGTCGCCGAGACGTAGTGCTCGTTGGTGCCGGTCACGGTGAGCCCGCTGGACTCCAGCCACTGGCTGACCCGGTCGATCTGCTCCTGGGTCGCCCCGAACCGGGCCTTCGCCTGCGCGGCGCTCAGATACTTCCCGTACGAGGGCGACTGCGGGTCCGACACAGCTGCGGCATAGGCCGTCAGCCCCTTCGCGTCACGTCCGGCCAGGTGGACCCGGACGGCGACCTTCGTGCTGTCGGCCGTGGCCCCCTGGTCGGCCGTGGCGGTCGCCCAGGCCGGCTTGGTGCCCTGCAGCGCGTCCCGCCCGCCGTGGGCGGAGTCTGCGCTGGCGTCGGGTATCCCGAGGGCGAGCGCACCGGCGAGCAGCGGCAGTGTCACTGCCATGCTCAGCCCGGCGCGTCGTCCGGCGCGGCTGATTCTCAAGGTAACCCCCTGCGATGTGGGTCTCGCGTGCGGAGCATGTGCCGAATGATGTGCACATGTAATGCGCCACTCTGGCGAGGAACACCTCATGCATGGGGCATGCAATCACCAAGACTCGGCCAAGGGGCCTGAGGGCAGGGGTGATTCGCGCCGTATGACCCGGCGAAAGGGCCCCGTGCCCGCAGACACCCGCTGGATCCGGACGCCTGCGGACATACCGGCCCGTTGGGCGTGTGCGGTCCGTGCGGCTCGCTCAGCCCGTGCGGGCGGTCAGCGCGTGGAAACGGTGTCCGTCGTCCCACCCCCGAGCGACGTCGAGGTGGTCACATAGGTGCAGCCGGTGTACCGGTAGCCGGGCTGGATCCGCGAGCCGTCCGCGTAACTGCTCACGCCGGCGGCCGAACTCCCCGTGCTCCCGCGGTGCTTGTACAGGAAGTGGTACTCCCCGGCAGGCAGCCGCAGCGTCGCGTGGGGATAGTTCTTCCCGGTGTCCTTGCAGGCCCGCAGCGCCCCCGCCGTCCACGAGTACGCCGTGCAGCTCCCGCAGCCCCTGATGTCGACGCGGCCCGTGACCGGCCCGGTGTACAGCACCTCCACCCCGTCCGGGGCGTCGTTGGAGATGACGAGCTCCATCCGGGAGCCGCCCGGCGCGTGTTCGGGAGGCAGCCGCTTCCCGGCCGCCGCCCGGGTGTCGGCTATCTCGGCGGCGATCGCGACGTCCCGGGCCCGCGCCCGGCGCTTGTCGTTCCTGTACGTGTCGGCGAACCCGGTCAGCGTCTTGCGGGCCTCACCGAACTGCTTGTCCTTGAACTCGTCGAGCCCGCAGGCATAGACGCCGTTCCTGATGCCCCCGTCGGTGTCCTTGGCCAGCGCCGCCACCTTCCTGTCCGGCAACGCGGCGGTCGTCGTGCGCAGTCGGCGCAGCGCCTCGGTGGCCGTGCACGGACTGCCGCCGCGCACCGCCGCCGTACGCGAGGAGATCTCCTTCGAGACGGCGGGCCCGACCTTCCCGGCCTGCGGCGACTCGGGGAAGGTCCGCAGCAGCTCGCTCAGCGCCCCGCCGCTCGACCCTGCCGAGGCGTCCCGCAACTGCGAGACCCCGCACGCGTACATCGAATCGGCCAGCGGCTCGTCGGGATATCGGACCAGGTCGCCCAGCAGTCCCGGGTCGATCGAGTCCGGCACCGAGCGCAGATAGGTCAGCGGCTCGATCGCCTCGCAGTGCTTCTTCTCCCGGTACGGCGCCGCCACGGCCCGGTAGTACGCGTCCAGCCGGCCCGGCACGAGCTTCCCCGCCCGCGATCCGGCATGGTCCTCACCGAGCTCGCGATAGACGGCGAGCGCCGCGCGGTAGTCCTCCCGGCCCGCCCCGAAGGGCTTCGCCGACGCCGTCTCGACCGCCCGGTCGCCCTCGTCGAGCCGGTCGAGCAGCATCCGCTCGACCGCCTCGTCCCGCGCGGAGCCGTAGTACACCGCGCCGCCGGCCGGCACGGCCAGCAGCAGAAGCCCCACGGCGGCGGCCACCACCGGCCGCCACGATCCGCCCACCGGTGTGCGCCGGGCCGCCCACGCCCCGTCGGCGGCGGCAGCGGCCAGCACCACGAGATACCCGGTGACCAGGCCGCCGGGCACCCCGTCCGGATCGGCGGGCAGCGCCGCGAACAGCAGCCAGCCGGTCGCCGCCCAGCACAGGAGCGCCCGGAACCACCGCCGTATCAGGACATAACCCAGCCCGAGACCCGTGAGATTGAGCAGCGCGACCGCCACCGCCCGCAGCACCGACCCGGGCGGTGGCGGTCCCGCCGGCGGACCGGCAGGCACCTCCGGCGGGCCGTACGACGCACCCGGCGGCGGTCCTGGCGGTCCCGCCGGCGGCCACGGCGGCGGTCTGTCCGCCGGCTCTCCCGCCGACGGCGCGTACGCGGGCACGGGCGGCACCGCGCCGTTCGCCCCGCCCCCTGCGGACGCACCGCCTCCCGCCGCCGCATCCCCGCGCGGCCACTGATCCCCCGACTCCATCGGTCCCCCCAACCGTCGAGCCCACGTTCGTCCCGGACAATCTGCCCGCATCGCTTCCCGCCCACGCTTCCGCGAAGGGGCAATAACCTGGACGGAAGTTGACGCCCGGCCGCGCGAACCCGCGCCCGCGCACGCGTCACCCGGTAAAGTGCGAGACGCCGCGACTGGCGCGCGCCCCTGCCGGGGTGCTCAGTGGAATCGACCACGAGGGAGCGGCACACCCCGGGCGTGCCCGGGGGCGTCATCGCCGGAGAGCCGTCCGCCTGGGCATCCGGGTCCACGCCGCAGCAATGCGACCGACCCGGGAGGATCCCGTGACCGCGTCCGTACCCTCGCACCCCCGCCACCCCGCCCTGGCGGCAGCCGATCCGGAGCTCGCCGCGCTGGTGGCCGCCGAGGAACAGCTCCAGGCCGACACCCTGCGCCTGATCCCCAGCGAGAACTACGTCTCCGCCGCCGTGCTCGAAGCGTCCGGCACCGTGCTCCAGAACAAGTACTCCGAGGGCTACCCCGGCAAGCGGTACTACGAGGGCCAGCAGATCATCGACCAGGTCGAGACGCTGACCGCCGAACGCGCCAAGGCGCTCTTCGGCATGGACCACGCCAATGTGCAGCCCTACTCCGGCTCCCCGGCCAACCTCGCCGTCTACCTGGCCTTCCTCAAGCCCGGCGACACGGTGCTCGGGATGTCGCTCCCCATGGGCGGCCACCTCACCCACGGCTGGGGCGTCTCCGCCACCGGCACCTGGTTCAACGGCGTGCAGTACGGCGTGCGCCGCGACACCGGCCGTATCGACCTGGACGAGGTCCGCGACCTGGCACTCGCCGAGCGGCCCAAGCTGATCTTCTGCGGCGGCACCGCCGTCCCCCGCGAGATAGACTTCGCGGGCTTCGCCTCGATCGCCCGGGAGGTGGGCGCGGTCCTGGTCGCGGACATCGCGCACATCGCCGGCCTGATCGCCGGCGGCGCACACCCCTCGCCCGCCCCGCACGTGGACGTCGTCTCCACCACCACGCACAAGACCCTGCGCGGCCCGCGCGGCGCGATGCTGCTGAGCCGCGCCGAGCACGCCCGCGCCCTCGACCGCGCCGTCTTCCCCGGACTCCAGGGCGGCCCGCACAACCACACCACGGCGGCCATCGGCGTCGCACTCCGCGAGGCCGCCGCGCCGGACTTCCGTACCTACGCCCACGCGGTGGTGGCCAACGCCCGCGCGCTGGGCGAGGAACTCGCGGCCCGAGGCTTCGACCTCGTCTCCGGCGGCACCGACAACCATCTGCTGCTCATCGACCTCACGAGCAAGGACGTCCCCGGCAAGACGGCGGCCAAGGCCCTCGACCGGGCCGGCATCGTCGTCAACTACAACACCGTCCCCTACGACCCCCGCAAGCCCTTCGACCCCTCCGGCATCCGCATCGGCACCCCCGCCCTGACCTCCCGCGGCGTCCCCGCCTCGGAGATGGCCGCGGTCGCGGACTGGATCGACCGCGTGGTCACCGCCACCCGCACCGGCGACGAGTCCGCCGTCACGAAGGTCCGCACCGAGGTGAAGGCCCTGATGGACGGCTACCCGGCCCCGGGACTGACGTTGTCCTGACCGCAGGCGCGCGGCGGGGGCGGGCGGGGCGGCCGGACCGGCCCCCGCCCGTCGTCGCGCCTGCCGCGGCGACGCGGAAATACCTGTTCACGGACACCCCGTGGAAGCTGGTAGTGTTTCACCCGTCGCCAAGCAAGACAGCGATACGCCCCCGTAGCTCAGGGGATAGAGCATCGGCCTCCGGAGCCGGGTGCGCAGGTTCGAATCCTGCCGGGGGCACTTCCGGAATCAGAGACTCTGGCCAGCAGAAATGCTGGCCAGAGCCTTTTTGCGTGTGCGCGGGGCGCGCACTTTGCACCCCGCCCCGGCCGTTCGCACGCACATCCGGCCACCCTCCACCACCACCCGTCCGGGGACGGAAGTGGGCAAAAGCCGGACGCGGCCACTTCTGCCCGCCTACTCTCGAAGGGTGTCAGGCGCGTGCGGCCGTGTGCTTGTTGTCGACGACAACAAGGTCATCCGGCAGTTGATCAGGGTCAATCTCGAGCTGGAGGGCTTCGAGGTCGTGACCGCGGCCGATGGTGTCGAGTGTCTGGATCTGGTGCACCGGGTGCAGCCCGATGTGATCACTCTCGATGTCGTCATGCCCCGGCTGGACGGTCTGCAGACGGCCACCAGACTGCGCTCCGATCCCCGGACCGGCCATCTGCCGCTGGCGATCATCAGCGCCTGCACGCCGTACGAGGTGGACAACGGTGTCGCGGCGGGGGTCGACGCCTTCCTCGCGAAGCCCTTCGAGCCGAGCGAGCTGGTGCGGCTCGTGCGGCAGTTGATGGAGCGCGGGCGGCCGCCCGTACTCGACGGCAGGCAGGGCGCCGGGCGGGCGGAGAGCGCCGCCGGCTGACCGTATGGCGAAACCGGTTCGCGAAACGCCCCCCTCCCTCCCATACGCTTGTCCCGTGACCCCCGTCGATCTCTCCACGACCGTGCTGCACGCCGTGCGCCGCGCGGTCCATGAGAACGTTTTGCGCGCGCCCGTGCCCGCGCGCGTGCGAGTGGAGAGGACACGCCCCGGCGGGCGGGGCGACTACGCCAGCGCGGTCGCCCTCCAGCTGGCCGGACCCGCCGCACTCACCGGCCGGGAAGTGGCCGAAATCCTGCGGGACCGGATCGCCGGTGCCCCCGGGATCGGGCGGGTCGAGATCACCGGCCCCGGGTTCCTCAACTTCACGCTCGACGCCTCCGCCGACACCGCCGCGCACCGCGCCCTCCTCCACGACGTACGGGAGCGGGGACCGCGCTACGGACACAGCGACGCGCTCGCCGGGCACCCGCTGCAATTCAGCCATCCCCGCGAGGTCCGCGCCGCCGTCACCGCGGACGCCGTGCGCCGGCTCGTACGGGCCCAGGGCGCGCCCGTACGGATCAGCTGCGACGAGGCGGCCGACCCGGACTGGGCGCGGCTGGGCGTGAGCGTCGACGCCGAGGGGCGGCCGCCCACCCCCCTGACGGAGATACGGCCCGTCCCGGCCGGGGCCACCGCCGGCGAGCTGCTGGACCGGCTCGGGGCCGACGCCACCCGCTGGGGGCTGCTGCGGCCGGCCGGCCACGACCGGGCCCCCCTCGGTGACGACCTCCTCGTCCAGGGCGAGGCCAACGCGCTCTTCCGGGTCCGCTACGCCCACTCCCGCGCCCTCGCCCTCGGCCGCGGCGCCGAACGGCTCGGCTTCACCGCCGCCACCGGCAGGGACATCGAAGACCTCACCGGGGCCGGGGCGCCCGCGCTCCTCGCCCTCATCGGCGACCACCCCGCCGTCCTCGTCGCCGCCGCGCACCACCGCGCACCCGACCGGCTCGCCCGGCACCTCGAAGCGGTCGCGCTGGCCTTCTTCGACTTCCACGACTCCGTACCGACGCTCCCCCCGGGGGACGAGAAACCCTCGGCCGCCCACCGCTCCCGGCTGGCCCTCGCCGAGGCCGCCGGGACGGTGCTGGCCGGTGGCCTGTCCCTGCTCGGCGTCAGCGCGCCCCGACACCTCTGAGAGACCCGAGAGAGCAACACGATGAGCCGATCCGCACACCCCGCCGGGCCCCGCCACGCCGACGTCATGTCGGAGGGCCACTACACCGCCCCCGCCGAGGACCTCAACGTCCTCGACGAGAAGGTCTGGTCCCGTACCGTCACCCGCGACGAACACGGCGCGCTGACCGTCGGCGGCATCGAAGTCGCCCGGCTCGCCGAGGAGTTCGGCACCCCCGCCTACTTCCTCGACGAGGCCGACTTCCGCGCCCGGTGCCGCGCCTGGTCCGATGCCTTCGGACCGGGCGCCGATGTCTTCTACGCCGGGAAGGCGTTCCTCTCCCGGGCGGTCGTGCGCTGGCTGAAGGAGGAGGGGCTCAACCTCGACGTCTGCTCCGGCGGCGAGCTGACCACCGCGCTGGACGCGGGGATGCCCGCCGAGCGCATCGCCTTCCACGGCAACAACAAGACGGTCGAGGAGATCGAGCGGGCTGTCTCGGCGGGTGTCGGACGGATCGTCCTCGACTCCTTCCAGGAGATCGTCCGCGTCGCCCACATCGCGCAGCGGCTGGGCCGGCGCCAGCCCGTGCAGATCCGGGTCACCGTCGGTGTCGAGGCGCACACCCACGAGTTCATCGCCACCGCGCACGAAGACCAGAAGTTCGGCATCGCGCTGGCCGGGGGACAGGCGGCCGAGGCCGTGCGCCGGGCGCTCACGCTCGACGGGCTCGAACTCATCGGGATCCACTCGCACATCGGCTCGCAGATCTTCGACATGGCCGGCTTCGAGGTCTCGGCCCGGCGCGTGGTGCAGCTGCTCGCCGAGGTGCGCGACGAGCACGGCGTCGAACTGCCCGAGATCGACCTCGGCGGCGGCCTCGGCATCGCGTACACCTCCGAGGACGACCCCCGCGAGCCGCACGAGATCGCCAAGGCGCTCGGCGACATCGTGACCCGCGAGTGCGAGGCCGCCGGGCTCGCCACCCCCCGGATCTCCGTCGAGCCGGGCCGCGCCATCGTCGGCCCGACCGCCTTCACGCTGTACGAGGTCGGCACGATCAAGCCCCTGGAGGGGCTGCGGACGTACGTCAGCGTGGACGGCGGGATGTCGGACAACATCCGCACCGCGCTGTACGACGCCGAGTACAGCGTCGCGCTCGTCTCGCGGACCTCGGACGCCGAGCCGATGCTCGTCCGGGTCGTCGGCAAGCACTGCGAGAGCGGCGACATCGTGGTCAAGGACGCCTTCCTGCCGTCCGACCTGGCCCCCGGCGACCTGATCGCCGTGCCCGCCACCGGCGCGTACTGCCGCTCCATGGCGAGCAACTACAACCACGCCCTGCGCCCGCCCGTCGTCGCGGTGCGCGACGGACGGGCGCGGGTCATCGTCCGGCGCGAGACGGAGGAAGATCTTCTGCGTCTCGATGTCGGCTGATGCCGTATTTCCGGGACAACACCCCCGGACCCCCGTAAACATCTCAGGATCCGGACGGGTGGCAGGAACACCCGTCCGGTGAGTGAGACTGGTCCACACATCAGATGTAAAGGAAACGAGGTCGGATGATGCGTACGCGTCCGCTGAAGGTGGCGCTGCTGGGCTGTGGAGTGGTCGGCTCAGAGGTGGCGCGCATCATGACGACGCACGCCGACGACCTCGCCGCGCGCATCGGCGCGCCGGTGGAGCTCGCCGGTGTCGCCGTGCGCCGGCCCTCCAAGGTGCGCGAGGGCATCGACCCCGCACTGATCACCACGGACGCGACCGCCCTGGTCAAACGGGGCGACATCGACGTCGTCATCGAGGTCATCGGGGGCATCGAGCCCGCCCGTACGCTCATCAGGACCGCCTTCGAGCATGGCGCGAGCGTCGTCTCCGCCAACAAGGCCCTGCTCGCCGAGGACGGCGCCGCCCTGCACGCCGCCGCCGAGCAGCACGGCCGGGACCTCTACTACGAGGCCGCCGTGGCCGGTGCCATCCCGCTCGTACGCCCGCTGCGCGAGTCCCTCGCCGGCGACAAGGTCAACCGGGTCCTGGGCATCGTCAACGGCACCACCAACTTCATCCTCGACAAGATGGACACCAGCGGCGCCGGCTACTCCGAGGCGCTCGACGAGGCCACCGCGCTCGGGTACGCCGAGGCGGACCCCACCGCCGACGTGGAGGGCTTCGACGCCGCCGCCAAGGCCGCGATCCTGGCCGGCATCGCCTTCCACACCCGGGTGAAGATCGGCGACGTGCACCGCGAGGGCATCACCGAGGTCACCGCCGCCGACATCGCCTCCGCATCCCGGATGGGCTGCACCGTCAAGCTCCTCGCCATCTGCGAGCGCGCCGCCGACGGCGCGTCCGTCACCGCCCGCGTGCACCCCGCGATGATCCCGCTCAGCCACCCGCTGGCCTCCGTGCGCGAGGCGTACAACGCGGTGTTCGTCGAGGCCGAGGCCGCCGGGCAGCTGATGTTCTACGGCCCCGGCGCCGGTGGCGCGCCGACCGCCTCCGCGGTACTCGGCGACCTCGTCGCGGTCTGCCGCAACAAGCTCAACGAGGCTCCCGGCCCCGGTGAGTCCGCGTACACGCGTCTGCCGGTGAGCCCCATGGGCGAGGTCGTCACGCGGTACCACATCAGCCTCGACGTGGCCGACAAGCCGGGCGTGCTCGCCCAGGTAGCGACGGTCTTCGCCGAACAGGACGTATCGATCGATACGGTCCGCCAGCAAGGTCGAAATTCAGCCAGCGGCGACGAAGCCGGTGCCGAGCAGGGTGGCGGCGGGCGACGGGTGGGCGGCAGCGGCGAGGCTTCGCTCGTCGTCGTCACCCACCGCGCGCCCGATGCCGCCCTCTCCGGGACCGTCGAGGCGCTGCGCAAGCTCGACACCGTGCGCGGTGTCGCCAGCATCATGCGTGTTGAAGGGGAGTAAGGACCCATGACCACCAAGGGCACCCACCAGTGGCGCGGCATCATCGAGGAGTACCGGGACCGTCTCCCGGTCACGAGCACGACGCCCGTCGTCACGCTCCGTGAGGGCGGTACGCCGCTCGTACCCGCTCAGGTCCTTTCCGAGCGCACGGGCTGCGAGGTGCACCTCAAGGTCGAGGGCGCCAACCCCACCGGGTCCTTCAAGGACCGCGGCATGACCATGGCGATCACCCGGGCCAAGGAGGAGGGTGCGCAGGCCGTCATCTGCGCCTCCACCGGCAACACCTCCGCCTCCGCCGCCGCGTACGCGGTCCGCGCCGGCATGGTCTGCGCCGTCCTCGTGCCGCAGGGCAAGATCGCGCTCGGCAAGATGGGCCAGGCGCTGGTGCACGGCGCCAAGATCCTCCAGGTCGACGGCAACTTCGACGACTGCCTCACGCTGGCCCGCTCGCTGTCCGACAACTACCCGGTGGCGCTGGTCAATTCGGTCAACCCGGTCCGTATCGAGGGCCAGAAGACCGCCGCGTTCGAGATCGTCGACGCGCTCGGCGACGCCCCGGACATCCATGTCCTCCCGGTCGGCAACGCGGGCAACATCACCGCGTACTGGAAGGGCTACACGGAGTACGCCGGGGACGGCCTGGCCACGCACAAGCCGCGGATGTGGGGCTTCCAGGCCTCCGGCTCCGCGCCCATCGTGCGCGGCGAGGTCGTCAAGGACCCGTCGACCATCGCCACCGCGATCCGGATCGGCAACCCGGCCTCCTGGCAGTACGCGCTCGCCGCGCGGGACGAGTCGGGCGGCTTCATTGACGAGGTCACGGACCGTCAGATCCTGGCCGCCTACCGCCTGTTGGCCTCCCAGGAGGGTGTTTTCGTGGAGCCCGCGTCGGCCGCGTCCGTCGCCGGGCTGCTCAAGGCCGCCGAGGAGGGCAAGGTCGACCCCGGACAGAAGATCGTCTGCACGGTCACCGGCAACGGCCTCAAGGACCCGGACTGGGCCGTCGCCGGCGCCCCCCAGCCCGTCACGGTCCCCGTCGACGCGGTCGCCGCCGCCGAGAAGCTGGGCCTCGCCTAGGTCCTGGCGCCGACCGCCGTCTGCCGCGCGGCAGTGTTCCGGGACCCGGGAC
Source organism: Streptomyces sp. ITFR-16 (assembly GCF_031844705.1). Taxonomy (NCBI): domain Bacteria; kingdom Bacillati; phylum Actinomycetota; class Actinomycetes; order Kitasatosporales; family Streptomycetaceae; genus Streptomyces; species Streptomyces sp. ITFR-16. The sequence continues at coordinate 2,530,856 of NZ_CP134609.1, read as the reverse complement.
ACTGCCGTGACGACGGACCGTCAGAAAGCCAGCTCAACCGCCCCTTTTCCGGGCGGAGAGCGCACCGGCGGAATGCGACACGCATCGTGCGCCTCCTGTGCGCCCTATGTCGCCACAGAACCTTCCTTCGATAAGCTGTACCCAACCAGCCCCGCCGCATATGCCGGGGTGTACGGGCCGCTGCGGCTCCCCCCATGAAGAATCCCCAGAACCCCGGAAGCCGCAGCTCCCCGAATTCCCCGCCGCCTCACAAGGAGAGTCGTCACAGCGATGGCCGGTCCCGCCTTCCGAGCCGCCGCCGTCCGGGTGCGCGTCCCCGCGACCAGCGCCAACCTGGGCCCCGGTTTCGACGCCCTCGGCCTGTCGCTCGGCCTCTACGACGACGTCGTCGTCCGCGTCGCGGACTCCGGACTGCACATCGACATCGCCGGCGAGGGCGCGGACACCCTGCCCCGCGACGAGAAGCACCTGCTCGTACGGTCCCTGCGCACCGCCTTCGACCTGCTCGGCGGACAGCCCCGCGGCCTGGAGATCGTCTGCGCCAACCGCATCCCGCACGGACGCGGCCTCGGCTCCTCCTCCGCCGCCATCTGCGCCGGCATCGTCGCCGCCCGCGCCGTGACGACCGGCGGTGACGCCCGCCTCGACGACGCGGCCCTGCTGGAGCTCGCCACCGAGATCGAGGGCCACCCGGACAACGTCGCGGCCTGCCTCCTCGGTGGATTCACGCTCGCCTGGATGGACGGCGGGTCGGCCCGCGCCCTCAGGATGGATCCCTCGGATTCCATCGTTCCGGTGGTTTTCGTCCCCGGCAAGCCGGTACTCACCGAGACGGCGCGCGGACTGCTGCCGCGCACCGTCCCGCACGTCGACGCCGCCTTCAACGCCGGCCGTGCCGCGCTGCTCGTCGAGGCCCTGACCAGGCGCCCCGAGCTGCTGCTCACGGCCACCGAGGACCGGCTCCACCAGGAGTACCGCGCCCCGGCGATGCCCGAGAGCGTGGAGCTCGTGAACCGACTGCGCGGCGACGGCGTCCCCGCGGTCATCTCCGGTGCCGGACCCACCGTGCTGGCACTGGCCGAGGACGGTGCGGCCGACAAGGTCGCACGGCTGGCGGGCGAGGGATGGGCGGCCAACCGGCTCACTCTCGACGCCCACGGCGCGAGCGTGCTGCCGCTCGCTCCATAGCGGAGAAGTGATTGCCGGTGCGTGAGAGGGGGAATGTTTGTTGGAGCCGGTAGTGTTAACCTCAAGTCTGCAATCGACGTCCATGAGGCGCGTTGCTTCGTGTCCCTTTCCGGGACCACCATTTCCTCCGGGAGCCTCCCCAACTGCCTGAGCAGCCTGCCTGAGCAGTTGCGAGCACGCTCCGGAACCGGCACGACACCCCTCGCTCGTCCAGGAGTGGGCCGAGCAGGGGGATGCTCGCGCCGGGCCCATGCACACGTTCATCTCTCCGCCGTACCTAACCGGCGGACCACCGCCCCGGCACGGTCCGCACCGAAGACCGCAGTCGGACAGCACAACCGGTCGCCGAGCCAGAAGGCCGACGTCCGCTCCAGGGAAGGACCCTTCGTGAGCGACACCACCGATCTGATGGGCGTGACTGCCGACAAGAGCGTCGACAGCGCCGCGCCCGCCGAAGGTGCTGCCACTGGCACCACCGCACGGCGCCGCCGCTCCGGCACCGGCCTTGACGGCATGGTCCTGGCCGAGCTGCAGCAGGTCGCGTCCGGCCTCGGTATCAAGGGCACCGCGCGGATGCGCAAGAGCCAGCTGATCGAGGTCATCAAGGAGGCCCAGGCGGGTGGCTCGTCCGCGCCCAAGGCCAAGGCCGCCGCCGCCCCCGCCGAGGGGACGGAGACCAAGCCGAAGCGCCGGGCCACCTCCAAGGCGCGCACCGGTGCAGGTGACGAGACGCCGGCCGCCGCGCCCGCCGAGAAGGCCGCCGCGCAGCAGCAGATCGACATCCCCGGCCAGCCGGCCAGCGACGACCAGCCCACGGGCGAGCGCCGTCGCCGCCGTGCGACCGCGCAGGCGGGCAGCCCGGAGAGCAAGCAGGACACCAAGGCGCAGGCCAAGGACCGCACGCAGGACGAGCCGAAGCACGAGGCCCCTGCCGAGGACCGCTCCGAGGCCAAGGCGGAAGCCGCCGCGGACAACGCCGAGGGCCGTCGTGGCGACCGCCAGGACCGCGGCCAGCGCGGTGAGCGGGGCGACCGCGGCGAGCGCCGTGAGCGTCAGCGCGACCGCCGCGGCAAGGGCGACGAGCAGGGCGGCGGCCAGGGCGGCCAGCGCCAGCGCCAGGGTGGCCAGGGCGGCGGCCAGGGCCAGAACCAGGGCCAGGGCGGCGGCGGACCCCAGGACGACGGCTTCGACGACGAGGGCGGCCGGCGCGGCCGCCGCGGGCGCTACCGCGACCGCCGGGGCCGTCGCGGACGCGACGACTTCGCGGGCGACGCGCCCCCGGTCACCGACGACGACGTCCTGATTCCCGTCGCGGGCATCCTGGACATCCTCGACAACTACGCGTTCATCCGGACCTCCGGCTACCTGCCGGGCCCGAACGACGTGTACGTCTCGCTCGCCCAGGTCCGCAAGAACGGCCTGCGCAAGGGTGACCACGTCACCGGTGCGGTGCGCCAGCCCAAGGACGGCGAGCGCCGCGAGAAGTTCAACGCGCTGGTCCGCCTCGACTCGGTCAACGGCATGGCGCCCGAGACCGGCCGCGGCCGTCCGGAGTTCCAGAAGCTGACCCCGCTCTACCCGCAGGACCGGCTCCGTCTGGAGACGGACTCCAACGTCCTGACGACGCGGATCATCGACCTGGTCGCCCCCATCGGCAAGGGCCAGCGAGGCCTGATCGTGGCCCCGCCGAAGACCGGTAAGACCATGATCCTCCAGGCCATCGCCAACGCGATCACGGTCAACAGCCCCGAGTGCCACCTGATGGTCGTCCTGGTCGACGAGCGTCCGGAAGAGGTCACCGACATGCAGCGGTCGGTGAAGGGCGAGGTCATCTCCTCGACCTTCGACCGTCCCGCCGAGGACCACACCACGGTCGCCGAGCTGGCCATCGAGCGCGCCAAGCGCCTCGTGGAGCTGGGTCACGACGTGGTCGTCCTGCTGGACTCGATCACCCGTCTGGGACGCGCGTACAACCTCGCCGCCCCGGCCTCCGGCCGCATCCTGTCCGGTGGTGTCGACTCGACCGCGCTGTACCCGCCGAAGCGCTTCTTCGGTGCCGCGCGCAACATCGAGGACGGCGGCTCGCTGACCATCCTGGCCACCGCGCTCGTCGAGACCGGCTCGCGCATGGACGAGGTGATCTTCGAGGAGTTCAAGGGCACCGGCAACATGGAGCTCAAGCTCGACCGCAAGCTCTCCGACAAGCGCATCTTCCCGGCGGTGGACGTCGACGCGTCCAGCACCCGCAAGGAAGAAATCCTGCTCGGCAGCGACGAGTTGGCGATCGTCTGGAAGCTGCGCCGGGTGCTCCACGCCCTCGACCAGCAGCAGGCGATCGAGCTCCTCCTGGACCGGATGAAGAAGACCCAGTCCAACGCGGAGTTCCTGCTCCAGATCCAGAAGACCACGCCGGCCCCGGGCAACAACGACTAGTCGAAGCCCGCTCGGCAGCGCTGCACAGGGCCGCCCCCGTCACCTCGGTGCCGGGGGCGGCCCTGTGCCGTACCCCGCGGCGGTCCGAGAGCTTCGCCACACGTACGGCAGCCTCCGCACACTGTCCGCATTGCTTGTACCGGGCAAGAAACCGCAGGTGAGCGAGGGGTCACCGGCTGTTCCCGCACTCCTCGCGGGAGCCCGGCGCTTACCCGGAGGCCACAGGCCGCTGTGAAACGCTGGAGTCCGGACCCGCACACCACTGCAGGGGGTAGCCGGGAGCAGCGAGGGAACGAGGAGAGCATGAGCGAGCAGAGCGGGAGCAGCAGCCGAATACGGGCCACCGGCAGACGCCGGAGGAAGCCGTCCCGCCGCCGCAGGGCGACCGTCATAGCCGCGTGGAGTCTCGCCGGCCTCGTCGTCGTCGGCGGATCGGGGCTCGGATACGCCTACTTCCACCTCAACGGCAATCTCAAGGCCGTCGACATCAACAACGCCCTCGGCAAGAACCGCCCGCACAACGTCGACAACGGCTCCGAGGACATCCTCGTGCTCGGCTCCGACTCCCGGTCCGGCGCCAACGCGGAGTACGGCGAGGACGAGGGCGGGGCCCGCTCGGACACCGCGATGGTGGTGCACGTCAACAAGGGCCACAAGAGCGCGAGTGTGGTCTCCATCCCGCGCGACACCCTCGTCACCCGGCCCGAGTGCACCGGCGACGAGAGCGGCCGGCCCGTGGCGGGGCAGCAGCGCGCCATGTTCAACACGGCCTACGAGGTCGGCGGCCCCGCCTGTGCGGTCAAGACCGTCGAGTCGATGTCCGGGATCCGGATGGATCACTACATCGAGGTCGACTTCACCGGTTTCAAGAAGCTGGTCGACAAGCTCGGCGGCGTCGAGATCACCACCAAGCAGGCGATCAACGACCCCAAGAGCCATCTGAACCTGGAACCGGGCACCCACCGCCTCGACGGCGAGCAGTCGCTCGGCCTCGTCCGTACCCGCAAGAGCGTCGGCGACGGCAGCGACCTCGGCCGCATCCAGCTCCAGCAGGCGTTCATCAAGGCGCTGATGCAGCAGGCCAAGAGCGTGGGCGTCCTGGACGGCACCAAGCTGTTCGGGATCGCGGATACCGCCACCAAGGCCATCACCACCGACTCCGACCTCGGCTCGGTCAAGAAGCTCGCGGGCTTCGCGAGCGGCCTCAAGGGGCTCGGCTCGGACGACGTCCACATGGTGACCCTGCCCGTCCAGTACGACCCCGCCGACCCCAACCGGGTCGTCCCGCTGGAGAAGGCCGGGCGGCAGGTGTGGACCGCGCTGCGCGAGGACCGGCCGATCCCGGCCTCCGCCACCGAGAAGTCGGCGGGCGACAAGGGCGACGCGGGGAAGATCGTCCAGTGATCAGGTCCGCCCGGGAATAGCCGGCCGTCCACCCCGGTTTTGGGAGATACGACCGGTCCTGGCAGACTGGTACGTCGGCCCCGGTTCACGGACGCGCAATCCGCGCGTACGACCCGGCGCCCTCCCGAACCTAGGAGACACCCTTGAAGCGCGACATCCACCCCCAGTACGTCGAGACGCAGGTCAGCTGCACCTGTGGCGCGTCGTTCACCACCCGGTCCACGCTGGACACCGGCGCCATCCGCGCCGACGTCTGCTCCGAGTGCCACCCGTTCTACACGGGCAAGCAGAAGATCCTCGACACCGGTGGCCGCGTGGCCCGCTTCGAGGCCCGCTTCGGCAAGGCCGCCGGCTCCGCCAGCAAGTAGCGAGCCGAATGCGCCGGTCCTTGGCGCCCTCTTCCCGGGGGCGCCGGGGCCGGCGTTTTTTTCCGGCCGGGGTACGGCGTCCCCGTATCCCGCCCGGCAGGCATCCGCCGGCCGGCAGGTACGACGAGCGAAGAAACCAGGAGCCCGAAGATGTTCGAGGCGGTCGAGGAACTGATCGGCGAACAGGCCGATCTCGAGAAGAAGCTCGCGGATCCCGCGGTCCACGCCGACCAGGCGAACGCCCGCAAGCTCAACAAGCGTTACGCCGAGCTGACCCCGATCGTCGCCACGTACCGCTCCTGGAAGCAGACCGGCGAGGACATCGAGACCGCCCGCGAGTTCGCCGCCGACGATCCCGACTTCGCCGCCGAGGTCAAGGACCTGGAGAAGGAGCGCGAGGAGCTCACCGAGAAGCTCCGCCTCCTGCTCGTCCCGCGTGACCCCAGCGACGACAAGGACGTGCTCCTGGAGATCAAGGCGGGTGCGGGCGGCGACGAGTCCGCCCTGTTCGCCGGTGATCTGCTGCGCATGTATCTGCGCTACGCCGAGCGCGTCGGCTGGAAGACCGAGATCATCGACTCCACCGAGTCCGAGCTCGGCGGCTACAAGGACGTCCAGGTCGCCGTGAAGACCAAGGGCGGCAACGGGGCCACCGAGCCCGGCCAGGGCGTCTGGGCCCGGATGAAGTACGAGGGCGGGGTGCACCGGGTGCAGCGCGTGCCCTCCACCGAGTCCCAGGGCCGCATCCACACCTCCGCCGCCGGTGTCCTCGTGACGCCCGAGGCGGAAGAGGTCGACGTGGAGATCCACGCCAACGACCTGCGCATCGACGTCTACCGCTCCTCGGGCCCCGGCGGGCAGTCCGTCAACACGACGGACTCCGCCGTCCGCATCACGCACCTGCCCACCGGTGTGGTCGCCTCCTGCCAGAATGAGAAGAGCCAGCTCCAGAACAAGGAGCAGGCCATGCGTATCCTGCGCTCGCGGCTTCTCGCGGCCGCGCAGGAGGCCGCGGAGCAGGAAGCCTCGGACGTCCGGCGCAGCCAGGTGCGCACCGTCGACCGTTCCGAGAAGATCCGTACCTACAACTTCCCGGAAAACCGCATCTCGGACCACCGCGTCGGCTTCAAGGCGTACAACTTGGACCAGGTGCTCGACGGTGACCTGGACGCCGTGATCCAGGCCTGCGTCGACGCCGACTCGGCCGCCAAGCTCGCCGCCGCCTGATCCCACCGCCCCGCCCCGCTCGTGAACCCGTACGGAGAACCGCGATGAACCTGCTGCTCGCCGAGGTGGCCCAGGCCACCCAGCGGCTGGCCGACGCCGGTGTTCCCTCACCGCGATTCGACGCCGAGGAACTCGCCGCGTTCGTGCACGGCGTCAAGCGGGGCGAACTGCACAACGTGCCGGACACCGACTTCGACGCCCGCTACTGGGAGACCATCGCCCGGCGCGAGGCCCGTGAGCCGCTCCAGCACATCACCGGACGCGCCTTCTTCCGCTATCTGGAGCTCCAGGTCGGCCCCGGCGTCTTCGTGCCCCGGCCCGAGACCGAGTCGGTCGTCGGCTGGGCGATAGACGCCGTGCGCGCGATGGACGTCGTCGAGCCGCTGATCGTCGACCTCTGCACCGGATCGGGCGCCATCGCCCTGGCCATGGCCCAGGAGGTGCCGCGCTCGCGTGTGCACGCCGTGGAGCTCTCCGAGGACGCCCTCAAGTGGACCAGGAAGAACGCCGAGGACTCCAGGGTCACCGTGCACCGCGGCGACGCCCTGACGGCCCTTCCCGAGCTCGACGGCCAGGTCGACCTGGTCATCTCCAACCCGCCCTACATCCCGCTCACCGAATGGGAGTATGTGGCCCCGGAAGCCCGCGACCACGACCCCGAGATGGCGCTCTTCTCCGGTGAGGACGGGCTCGACACCATCCGCGGCATCGAGCGCACCGCCCACCGTCTGCTGCGCCCCGGCGGCCTCGTCGTCATCGAGCACGCGGACACCCAGGGCGGCCAGGTGCCGTGGATCTTCACCGAGGAGCGGGGCTGGGCCGACGCGGCCGACCACCCCGACCTCAACCGGCGCCCCCGGTTCGCCACGGCCCGCAAGGCGATGCCGTGACCGGGGCCCGCCACCCGTACGACCCGTACCAGCCCTACCCGTACATGCTTGAGGAGGCCGGCTGATGGCTCGGCGATACGACTGCAACGACGCGACCGACCGTACGACGGGTCTGCGCGAGGCCGCGTCCGCCGTCCGCCGCGGCGAACTGGTCGTGCTGCCCACCGACACCGTCTACGGGATCGGCGCGGACGCGTTCAGTTCGGAGGGCGTCGCCGACCTGCTGGCCGCCAAGGGCCGCGGGCGCAACATGCCCACGCCCGTGCTGATCGGCTCCCCGAACACGCTGCACGGCCTGGTCACCGACTTCTCCGAGCAGGCCTGGGAGCTCGTCGACGCCTTCTGGCCCGGCGCCCTGACGCTCGTCGCCAAGCACCAGCCCTCGCTCCAGTGGGACCTGGGCGACACCCGGGGCACGGTCGCGATCCGGATGCCGCTGCACCCGGTCGCCATCGAACTGCTCACGGAGGTCGGCCCGATGGCCGTCTCCAGCGCCAACCTCACCGGACACCCCTCGCCCGAGGACTGCGACGCCGCCCAGGAGATGCTCGGCGACTCCGTCTCCGTCTACCTCGACGGCGGGCCGACCCCGGGCATCGTGCCGTCCTCGATCGTCGACGTCACCGGCAAGGTGCCGGTCCTGCTGCGCGCCGGCGCGCTCTCCGCAGAGGAGCTGCGCAAGGTGGTACCCGACCTCGAGGTGGCCAATTGACCGCCCCCGAGGGGCGTGGCATAGCGGGGCGAACCGACACTTTCCGCATCCTCCACGTCAGCACCGGCAACGTCTGCCGCTCGCCGATCACCGAGCGGCTGACGCGCCATGCCCTGGTGGACCGCCTGGGCGACCCGCTCCAGGGCGGACTGATCGTGGAGAGCGCCGGCACCTGGGGGCACGAGGGCGCCCCGATGGAGGCCAACGCCGAGGTGGTCCTCGCCGACTTCGGCGCGGACGCCAGCGGGTTCGTCGGCCGTGAGCTGCTGGACGAGCACGTGATCCGCGCGGACCTGGTCCTCACCGCCACCCGCGACCACCGGGCCCAGGTGATCTCGATGGGCCACTCGGCCGGGCTGCGGACGTTCACGCTCAAGGAATTCACCCGGCTGGTCCGGGCCATAGACCCCGCGACGCTCCCCGACGCCCGGGACGAGGGCGTCGTCGAGCGCGCCCGCGCCCTGGTCCGGGCCGCCGCCGCGCTGCGCGGCTGGCTGCTGGCCCCGACCGCGGAGGCCGACGAGGTGTACGACCCGTACGGCGCCCCGATCACGTTCTTCCGCTCCATCGGCGACGAGATCAACCAGGCCCTGGACCCGGTCGTCACCGCGCTGACCGGCGTATCGGCCCCGCACTGACCCGTGCGGGGCCGGCGGCCCTGCACGCCGCGCTGAGGGCCTCCCGGGCGCGGCCCGGGATCAGTGTCCGGACGGGTGTACGGCGGTGCGCAACAGCAGGCAGCAGGCCCGTCGCGGGCCTACATTGGAGCTGACGCCACCCCTCCCCAGGCCCGGAGCCCCCGATGCCGGTCACCAGCGCTGCCGCACCCCTCGCCGTCACCGACCTGCCGCAGGACTTCGGCGCCCTAGTCCGGGAGGACCCGGAGATCGCCGACGTGCTGCTGGGGGAGCTGCGCCGGCAGTCCGGCACCCTCCAGCTGACGGCCGCCGAGAACTTCACCTCGCCCGCTGTCCTGGCCGCGCTCGGCTCACCGCTCGCCAACAAGTACGCCGAGGGATACCCCGGCCGCCGCCACCACGGCGGCTGCGAACTGGCGGACGCCGCCGAACGCATCGCGGTCCGCCGGGCCACCGCCCTCTTCGGCGCCGAGCACGCCAACGTCCAGCCGCACTCCGGCTCGTCCGCCGTCCTCGCGGCGTACGCGGCGCTGCTGCGGCCCGGTGACACGGTGCTCGCGATGGGGCTGCCGTACGGGGGACACCTCACCCATGGCTCGCCCGCCAACTTCTCCGGCCGCTGGTTCGAGTTCATCGGCTACGGGGTGGACTCCGAGAGCGGACTGATCGACTACGACCAGATCCGCGCGCTGGCCCGCGCGCACCGCCCCAAGGCGATCGTCAGCGGCTCCATCTCCTACCCCCGCCATCTCGACCACGCGCTGTTCCGGGAGATCTGCGACGAGGTGGGCGCCTGTCTCATCGCGGACGCCTCGCACCCGATGGGGCTGATCGCCGGGGGAGCGGCGCCGAGCCCGGTCCCGTACGCGGACGTGGTCTGCGCGACCACGCACAAGGTGCTGCGCGGTCCGCGCGGCGGCATGGTCCTGTGCGGCGCGGAGCTGGCGGAGCGGATCGACCGGGCGGTCTTCCCGTTCACCCAGGGCGGCGCCCAGATGCACACGGTGGCCGCGAAGGCGGTGGCGTTCGGTGAGGCGGCGGCCCCGGCGTTCGCCGCGTACGCACATCGTGTCGTCGCGCACGCCCGGGTGCTGGCCTCGGGTCTTCAGGCCGAGGGCTTCGAGGTGACCACCGGCGGCACGGACACGCATCTGATCGTCGCCGACCCGGCTCCGCTCGGCACCGACGGCCCCACGGCGCGGGCCCGGCTGGCGGCGGCGGGTGTGGTGCTGGACACCTGCGCCCTGCCGTACGCGGATGCCCGGGGCATCCGGCTCGGTACCGCGGCCGTCACCACCCAGGGCATGGACGACCGGGACATGGCACGGCTCGCGGTGCTGATCGGGGCGGCGGTGCGCGGGGAGGGCGACGTGCGGGCGGAGGTACGGGAACTGGCGGCGCGGTTTCCGCCGTACCCCGGGTGACATCGCCCCTTGTGTCCGCAATGGCGCCGTCCCGTGCAACCATCGCGGGGACCTCTGTGTCCTCAACCATGAGGCCGACGTAGTTAAGGTGTGGGCTGAGATGGCCGGCGACATTTGTGGGGCAGCCCGTGCGTGATTACTTGCTGACACTCTGTGTCACGGCCGCGGTGACCTATCTGCTCACCGGTCCGGTGCGCAAGTTCGCCATCGCGGTCGGGGCGATGCCCGCGATCCGTGCGCGGGACGTCCACCGCGAACCGACACCGAGGCTCGGTGGCATCGCCATGTTCGGCGGGCTGTGCGCGGGGCTCATCGTCGCCAACCACCTGGCCAACCTCGACGGGGTCTTCGAGCTCTCCAGCGAACCGCGCGCGCTGCTCTCCGGGGCGGCGCTGATCTGGCTGATCGGTGTGCTGGACGACAAGTTCGAGATCGACGCCCTGATCAAGCTCGGCGGCCAGATGATCGCCGCCGCCGTCATGGTCCTCCAGGGCCTGACGATCCTGTGGCTGCCGATCCCGGGCGTCGGCACGGTCGCGCTCACCCCGTGGCAGGGCACGCTGCTCACGGTCGCGCTGGTCGTCATCACCATCAACGCGGTCAACTTCGTCGACGGTCTGGACGGTCTGGCGGCCGGCATGGTGCTCATCGCCTCCGCCGCGTTCTTCCTCTACACCTACCGGCTCTGGTACGGGCACATGATCGAGGCGGCAGCCCCCGCGACGCTCTTCACGGCGATCCTGATGGGCATGTGCCTCGGCTTCCTGCCGCACAACATGCACCCGGCCCGGATCTTCATGGGGGACTCCGGCTCGATGCTGATCGGCCTCGTCCTGGCGGCGGGCGCGATCTCCGTGACCGGGCAGGTGGACCCGGACACCATGAAGATCTTCGAGGGCAGCGAGCGGCAGGCGACCCACGCGATGCTGCCCGTGTTCATCCCGCTGCTGCTGCCGCTGACCATCATCGCGATCCCGGCGGCCGACCTGGTGCTGGCGATCGTGCGGCGCACCTGGAACGGGCAGTCGCCGTTCGCGGCGGACCGCGGCCATCTGCACCACCGGCTGCTGGAGATCGGCCATTCGCACAGCCGGTCGGTGCTGATCATGTACTTCTGGTCGGCCCTGATCGCCTTCGGGGCGGTCGGGTACTCGGTGCACTCGGCCTCGATGTGGATCGTCCTGGTGATCGTGGGGCTGAGCGCGCTGGGGCTGATCCTGCTCCTGATGCCCCGCTTCACACCCCGCGCCCCGCACTGGGCGGAACACTTCGTGCCGCCCCGCTACCGCCGTCGCAGGCGCCGCGGCGGGGACGGCGGCACGGAGCCGGCCAGGGCCGCGGAGGACCAACAGGGGGCCCCGGACACCCAGATGGGGCGGGAGGGCCACGAGCCCGCCGCACAGGCCCCGATTGCCGCGGGAGTCTCGGGCGTCAACGGGGCGACCGCGATCGGCCCCCGTTCGCGTTTCGCGGACCGGCGCAAGGCCGGATCCACGCGCCGGTGAGGTTCGCCGCAGGTCTCGCTGCCGAGCCGTGCCGGACCACTGCCTCGGAATGACCCAATCGGATGCGTGCGGCCACTACCCAGGCGGTCTGCCAGATTCCGGATCCACCTCACCAGCGATCTTCGCTTTCACAAATATCAACTCTGGTGAAGGCCTCTTTGGTGCAAGAGCGGTTTCGGCCATGAGGCCGTTCCCCATGCTTTGCTACAGCCACCACATCCGGGTCTCCGCGTACTAGAAATGCCTACGCAAGGGGGACCCGGCCCGCCGCTGACCATGGCGGGCCGTCCCTGCTCACTCGTGATGGAGGTAGCAGGATGATGAAGTTCCGTGCGATCGCGATTGCGACGGTGGCTCTCGGGGGCTCGCTGGGCCTGATGGGGGCCGAGGCCGTTGCGGCTCCGTCGGCGGCGACCGTGTCGGTGCGGGAGGCCGGTGCGGCGGCCGCAGTGCCGAGCTGCGTCAAGGTGACCAAGACCCACCAGGACGAGGGGTACAAGGCGTACAAGGTCAAGAACAACTGCAGCGGCACCAAGCACCTCAAGGGCATCTTCAAGTACGGCTACGACACGAGCTGCCACGCGGTGAAGAAGGGCAAGACCGACCTGCTCTCCTCCACGCAGCCCTGGGTGGGTTACGACAAGGTCGTCACCTGCTGAGCGGGTCGGCCGTGACCGCTCTCTGAGCTGACGGCGCCCCTGGGCAAGGCACTTGGCGCCTGCCCGGGGGCGCTTCTCGTCGTTCCCGCGGCCGGCCGCGGCCCGGGCGGAGTCGGCGTGTAACTCGTGGGGGGCGCACACGCCTGCATGATGTTGACGGAGCGAGTGGACCCCGAACGGGGTGCGGTGGGAACCGATTTCGCGGCGGACATAATTGCCCATTACAGGGTAATTAGCGGCAACAGGCGCTCACGAGCGCAGGTTCACACTCACGTGTGACAGCAAGCACACTTTCCAGGTAAAGACCTCATCAAATAGTTTGTGATACCGTTCACGAACCCGGTGACAGAGCCGAAGGACCTGAGTAGCACGGTCCATTGGCCCGAAGGCATCGACTCGGACCGGGCCTACGCTCGTCCATGACGACACACTGCCCACCCCCAGCAAGCGGAGCTGCCGCCATGCCGTCCAACGACGTCCGGACTCTCCTCCAGGCCGCCGTGCCCACCGCTGTCGCCGGCGCCGTAGCCGCCGCGGTCAGCGGCGGTGTCGCCGGTGGCAAGGGAGCCCTGGGCGCGGTCGTTGCGACGATCGTGGTCATCCTCTTCATGGGCATCGGACTGGCGGTCCTGCAACGGACCGCCAAATCCCTGCCGCACCTGTTCCAGGCCATGGGACTGATGCTGTACACGGCTCAGTTGCTTCTGCTCTTCATCTTTGTCGCCGCATTCAAGAACACCACGATGTTCAATCCGAAGGCCTTCGCGATCACTCTGGTCGTGACGACCCTCGTGTGGATCGGCGCGCAGGCGCGTGCGCACATGAAGGCCAAGATCCTTTACGTCGAGCCCGAGTCGGAGTCCGACAAGGGTGAGAGGCCCAGGAACACAGGGCCCCGGTCGTGAAGGGTAGGGGCGGGATAAGTGCGGGTCCGGGACCCTGCTATCGTCCGGTTCCAACTGCGGCACTGCGGGCGCGTGCATGTGAGCTGACGCCTGCTCGATCGCGAGGCTCACATGCCTGACCGCCGCTCACACATCCGAAACACCAGTCCAGTGCCGAACCGCGGCTGCGCGCCGCGCCGACACAACGAGGTTGCCGTACCTATGCGCCACGCTGAAGGAGCCCGCGGTGAGTGCTGACCCGACACAGGTGCTCGCCTTCGAGACCGATTGCCACATCTTCGACGGTTGTGGTTTCCCGGCACCCGGCCTGCACTCGTTCCTGTTCGAGCCCCTCTGGGGCGACGCGGACAGCAACCTGTACTTCAACAAGCCGATGCTGCTGGCCCTGCTCGGCTCGATCGTCATCGTCGGTTTCTTCTGGGCCGCCTTCCGCAAGCCGAAGGTCGTCCCGGGCAAGCTGCAGATGGTCGCCGAGACCGGATACGACTTCATCCGCCGCGGCATCGTCTACGAGACGATCGGCAAGCGCGAGGGCGAGAAGTACGTTCCGCTCGTCGTCTCGCTGTTCTTCTTCGTCTGGATGATGAACCTCTGGTCGATCATCCCGGTCGCCCAGTTCCCCGTGACGGCGATCATCGCGTACCCCGCGGTGCTCGCGATCATCGTCTACGTCTTGTGGGTCAGCCTGACCTTCAAGCGCCATGGCTTCGTCGGTGCTCTCAAGAACATCACCGGATACGACAAGTCACTCGGTCCGGTGCTTCCGCTGGCCATGCTCATCGAGTTCTTCTCGAACCTGCTGGTCCGGCCCTTTACTCACGCGGTGCGACTCTTCGCGAACATGTTTGCGGGACACACGCTCCTGCTGCTGTTCACCATCGCCAGCTGGTACCTGCTCAACGGCATCGGTTTCGCGTACGCGGGCGTCTCCTTCGTGATGACCATCGTGATGACGGCCTTCGAGCTGTTCATCCAGGCGCTGCAGGCGTACGTCTTCGTACTGCTGACCTGCACCTACATCCAGGGCGCGCTCGCCAAGCACCACTGAGCACCCGCACCCGTCCCACAGTCGTCCGGTGGCCAACCCCCACCGGTCCGTGAAAGAGAAGGAAGAACTGGCATGTCCCAGACCCTTGCTGCCGTCACCGGCTCCCTCGGCTCCATCGGTTACGGCCTCGCCGCCATCGGCCCCGGCGTCGGCGTCGGCATCATCTTCGGTAACGGCACCCAGGCTCTCGCCCGTCAGCCCGAGGCCGCGGGCCTGATCCGCGCCAACCAGATCCTCGGCTTCGCCTTCTGTGAGGCGCTCGCCCTCATCGGTCTGGTCATGCCGTTCGTCTACGGCAAGTAGAGATCTTCGGATCCCGACCAGCCCCCTAGACGAAAGGCACTGACGTGAGCCAGCTGCTTACGGTCGCGGCCGAGGAGATGGAAAATCCCCTCATCCCGCCGATTCCCGAGCTCGTCATCGGCCTCATCGCCTTCCTCATCGTCTTCGGCTTCCTCGCCAAGAAGCTCCTCCCGAACATCAACAAGGTTCTGGAAGAGCGCCGCGAGGCCATCGAAGGCGGTATCGAAAAGGCCGATGCGGCCCAGACCGAGGCCCAGAGCGTTCTTGAGCAGTACAAGGCTCAGCTCGCCGAGGCCCGCCACGAAGCCGCTCGTATGCGCCAGGAGGCGCAGGAGCAGGGCGCCGTGATCCTGCAGGAGATGCGCGCCGAGGGCCAGCGCCAGCGCGACGAGATCGTCGCCGCCGGTCACGCCCAGATCGAGGCCGACCGCAAGGCCGCCGCTTCCGCACTGCGCCAGGACGTGGGCAAGCTCGCCACCGACCTGGCCGGCAAGCTCGTCGGCGAGTCCCTCGAGGACCACGCCCGGCAGAGCGGCACCGTCGACCGCTTCCTCGACGAGCTCGAGGCGAAGGCCGAGGCAGTCCGATGAACAGCGCGAGCCGCGAGGCACTGGCTGCCGCACGCGAGCGCCTCGACGCACTGACCGACAGCACGTCGGTCGATGCGGCGAAGCTCGCCGAGGACCTGGCCGGCGTCACGGCGCTGCTGCACCGCGAGGTGTCGCTGCGCCGGGTCCTGACCGACCCGGCGCAGCCCGGCGAGGCCAGGGCCGAGCTGGCCGGACGGCTGCTGAGCGGCCAGGTGGGCGGCGAAGCCGTCGATCTGGTCTCCGGCATGGTCCGCTCGCGCTGGTCGCAGTCCCGTGACCTGGTCGACTCGGTCGAGGAGCTGGCGAACACCGCAGACCTCACCGCCGCCCAGCAGAACGGTGACCTCGACGACGTGGAGGACGAGCTGTTCCGGTTCGGCCGGATCGTCGCCTCGGACACCGCCCTGCGCGCCGCGCTCACCAGCCGGACCGCCACCTCCGCCGCCAAGGGCGAGCTGCTGCGCAGCCTGCTCGGCGGAAAGGCCCGGCCCACCACCGAGCGCGTCGTCGTGCGGCTTGTCACCCAGCCCCGGGGACGTAGCCTGGAAGCGGGACTCGAATCCCTGTCCAAGCTCGCCGCGGAGCGCCGGGACCGCTCGGTCGCGATCGTCACCTCGGCCGTGCCGCTCAGTGACCGGCAGAAGCAGCGCCTCGGTGCCGCTCTGGCGAAGATCTACGGCCGGCAGATGCATCTGAATCTCGATGTGGACCCCGAGGTCCTCGGCGGGATCGCGGTGCGGGTCGGTGACGAGGTCATCAACGGCACCATCGCGGAGCGCCTCGACGAGGCGACCCGTCGCATGGCCGGCTGACCGGCGCGGCGTACCAACAGAACAGAGCAAGACCAGCGGCCCGGTTGGGCCGTGCAGAAATTGCAGAAGATTCCTGGGGGTCGGCCCCCAGACCCCCTTAAGAAACTTCGGGCCCAACAAGGAGAGCAGGGAACCCAGATGGCGGAGCTCACGATCCGGCCGGAGGAGATCCGGGACGCGCTGGAGAACTTTGTCCAGTCGTACAAGCCGGACGCGGCCTCGCGCGAGGAGGTCGGTACGGTCAGCGTTGCCGGCGACGGCATCGCGAAGGTGGAGGGCCTGCCCTCCGCCATGGCGAACGAGCTGCTGAAGTTCGAGGACGGCACCCTCGGTCTCGCCCTCAACCTCGAGGAGCGCGAGATCGGTGCGATCGTCCTCGGCGAGTTCAGCGGAATCGAGGAGGGCCAGCCGGTGCAGCGCACCGGTGAGGTGCTCTCCGTCGGCGTCGGCGAGGGCTACCTCGGCCGCGTCGTCGACCCGCTCGGCAACCCGATCGACGGTCTCGGCGAGATCGCGACCGACAGCCGCCGCGCCCTCGAGCTGCAGGCCCCTGGCGTCATGGTCCGCAAGTCGGTGCACGAGCCGATGCAGACCGGCTACAAGGCCGTAGACGCCATGGTGCCCATCGGCCGCGGCCAGCGTCAGCTGATCATCGGCGACCGTCAGACGGGTAAGACCGCGCTGGCCGTCGACACGATCATCAACCAGCGCGACAACTGGCGCTCGGGCGACGTGAACAAGCAGGTGCGCTGCATCTACGTCGCCATCGGTCAGAAGGGCTCCACCATCGCCTCCGTGCGCGGTGCCCTCGAAGAGGCCGGCGCGCTCGAGTACACGACCATCGTCGCCGCCCCGGCGTCCGACCCGGCCGGCTTCAAGTACCTGGCGCCGTACACCGGTTCGGCCATCGGCCAGCACTGGATGTACGCGGGCAAGCACGTCCTCATCATCTTCGACGACCTCTCGAAGCAGGCCGACGCCTACCGCGCCGTGTCGCTTCTGCTGCGCCGTCCGCCGGGCCGCGAGGCCTACCCGGGCGACGTCTTCTACCTCCACTCGCGTCTGCTGGAGCGCTGCGCCAAGCTCTCCGACGACATGGGTGCCGGTTCGATGACGGGCCTCCCGATCGTGGAGACCAAGGCGAACGACGTGTCGGCCTTCATCCCGACCAACGTCATCTCCATCACCGACGGCCAGTGCTTCCTGGAGTCCGACCTGTTCAACGCCGGCCAGCGTCCGGCCCTGAACGTCGGTATCTCGGTCTCGCGTGTCGGTGGCTCCGCCCAGCACAAGGCCATGAAGCAGGTCTCCGGCCGGCTTCGCGTGGACCTCGCCCAGTACCGCGAGCTGGAGGCGTTCGCCGCCTTCGGTTCCGACCTGGACGCCGCCTCGAAGGCCTCGCTGGAGCGCGGTAAGCGCATGGTCGAGCTGCTGAAGCAGGGCCAGTACCAGCCGATGCCCGTCGAGGAGCAGGTCGTCTCCGTCTGGGCCGGCACCACCGGCAAGATGGACGACGTCCCGGTCGAGGACATCCGCCGCTTCGAGAACGAGCTGCTGGAGTACCTGCGCCGCGAGCGCAAGGACCTCCTGACCAGCATCGCCGAGGGCGGCAAGATGTCCGACGACACGCTGCAGTCGATCGCCGACGCGATCGCCGCCTTCAAGCAGCAGTTCGAGACCTCGGACGGCAAGCTCCTGGGCGAGGGCTGATCGATGGGCGCTCAGCTTCGCGTTTACAAGCGCCGCATCCGCTCCGTCACCGCCACGAAGAAGATCACCAAGGCGATGGAGATGATCGCCGCCTCGCGCATCGTCAAGGCGCAGCGCCAGGTGGCGGCGTCGACGCCGTACGCGACCGAGCTCACCCGTGCGGTGACCGCGGTGGCGACCGGCTCCACCACCAAGCACCCGCTGACCACCGAGGCCGAGACCCCGGTCCGGGCCGCGATCCTGCTCGTCACGAGCGACCGCGGTCTGGCCGGCGGTTACTCCTCCAACGCCATCAAGGCCGCGGAGAAGCTGACCGAGCGCCTGCACGGTGAGGGCAAGGAGGTCGTCACGTATGTGATCGGCCGCAAGGGTGTCGCCTACTACGGCTTCCGCGAGCGCAAGGTCGCGGAGTCGTGGACCGGCTTCACCGACAGCCCGACGTACGCGGATGCCAAGCGGGCGGCTGCTCCGCTGATCGAGGCGGTCACCCAGGAGACCGCCGAGGGCGGCGTCGACGAGCTGCACATCGTCTTCACGGAATTCGTGTCGATGATGACGCAGAACCCGGTCGACGACCGGATGCTGCCGCTCAGTCTCGGTGCCACGGAGCAGGAGGACGGCAAGGGCGAGATCCTGCCGCTCTTCGACTTCGAGCCGTCGGCGGAGGACGTCCTCGACGCCCTGCTTCCGCGGTACGTCGAGAGCCGTATCTACAACGCCCTGCTGCAGGCCGCCGCTTCCGAGCACGCTGCCCGCCGCCGCGCGATGAAGTCGGCCACCGACAACGCCGGTGAGCTCATCAAGACGCTCTCCCGGCTTGCCAACGCGGCCCGCCAGGCCGAAATCACCCAGGAAATCAGCGAGATCGTCGGTGGTGCCAGTGCGCTGGCCGACGCGACCGCGGGGAGTGACAAGTAATGACGACCACAGTTGAGACGGCCGTTGCCACGGGCCGCGTCGCCCGGGTCATCGGCCCGGTCGTCGACGTGGAGTTCCCCGTCGACGCGATGCCGGAGATCTACAACGCGCTGACCGTCGAGGTGGCCGACCCGGCCGAGGACGGCAAGCTCAAGAAGCTGACGCTCGAGGTCGCCCAGCACCTCGGTGACGGCGTGATCCGCGCGATCTCGATGCAGCCCACCGACGGTCTGGTCCGCCAGGCCCCGGTGACGGACACGGGCAACGGCATCACCGTGCCGGTCGGCGAGATCACCAAGGGCAAGGTGTTCAACACCCTCGGTGAGATCCTGAACAAGCCCGAGGCCGAGGCCGAGGTCACCGAGCGCTGGCCGATCCACCGCAAGGCGCCCAGCTTCGACCAGCTCGAGTCCAAGACCGAGATGTTCGAGACCGGCGTCAAGGTCATCGACCTGCTCACCCCGTACGTCAAGGGTGGAAAGATCGGTCTGTTCGGTGGTGCCGGTGTCGGCAAGACCGTGCTGATCCAGGAAATGATCTACCGCGTCGCCAACAACCACGACGGTGTGTCGGTGTTCGCGGGCGTCGGTGAGCGTACCCGTGAGGGCAACGACCTCATCGAGGAGATGGCCGAGTCCGGCGTCATCGACAAGACGGCGCTTGTCTTCGGACAGATGGACGAGCCGCCGGGGACGCGTCTGCGCGTCGCCCTGGCCGGTCTGACCATGGCGGAGTACTTCCGCGATGTGCAGAAGCAGGACGTGCTCTTCTTCATCGACAACATCTTCCGGTACACCCAGGCCGGCTCCGAGGTGTCCACCCTGCTCGGCCGTATGCCGTCCGCGGTGGGTTACCAGCCGAACCTGGCCGACGAGATGGGTCTCCTCCAGGAGCGCATCACGTCGACCCGCGGTCACTCGATCACCTCGATGCAGGCGATCTACGTCCCCGCGGACGACCTGACCGACCCGGCGCCGGCCACCACCTTCGCCCACCTCGACGCGACGACGGTGCTCTCCCGTCCGATCTCCGAGAAGGGCATCTACCCGGCCGTGGACCCGCTGGACTCGACGTCCCGCATCCTCGACCCGCGGTACATCGCGGCGGACCACTACGAGGCCGCCATGCGTGTCAAGGGGATCCTGCAGAAGTACAAGGACCTCCAGGACATCATCGCGATCCTCGGTATCGACGAGCTGGGCGAGGAGGACAAGCTCGTTGTCCACCGTGCCCGTCGTGTCGAGCGCTTCCTGTCGCAGAACACCCACGTCGCCAAGCAGTTCACCGGCGTGGACGGTTCGGACGTGCCGCTCGACGAGTCGATCGCCGCGTTCAACGCGATCTGCGACGGGGAGTACGACCACTTCCCCGAGCAGGCGTTCTTCATGTGCGGTGGCATCGAGGACCTCAAGGCCAACGCCAAGGAGCTCGGCGTCTCCTGAGCCCCCGGCTCACCGAGGGGGGGCGGGTGCGTCCCGTCCCCCTCACCACGCCCCGTAGAATTGACCCAACACCCGGCATGACCGCCGGGTGGTGACCCGAGGAGCCACCCTTGGCTGCTGAGCTGCACGTCGAGCTGGTCGCCGCGGACCGCAGTGTCTGGTCCGGCGAGGCCACCCTGGTCGTCGCGCGCACCACGTCCGGCGACATCGGCGTCATGCCCGGTCACCAGCCGCTTCTGGGTGTGCTGGAATCGGGCCCGGTGACGATCCGTACGAGCGACGGCGGGACCGTCGTCGCCGCGGTGCACGGCGGTTTCATCTCGTTCGCCGACGACAAGCTCTCGCTCCTGGCGGAGATTGCCGAGCTGGCGGACGAGATCGATGTCCAGCGCGCCGAGCGTGCGCTGGAACGTGCGAAGTCGGACACGGACGCCGCTTCCGAGCGGCGCGCCGAAGTGCGACTGCGTGCGGTGGCGGCACACTAGCCACCCCGCGAAACGGCTTTACCCTCAGCCGCGGCCCGAGCTGGAGACCTCTCCAGACCGTGTCGCGGCTGAGGCGATGCAGATGCAGGTGAAGTTCGGGCGGTATCCGTTTACTCGACGACGCGAGGAGGTCGGTGGAGATGTTCCTCGCGCTGTGGGTGGGCGGGCTGGTCGTCGCACTGGTCGCGGTGGGTCTCTTCGTCTTCGGTCTGCGCCGGCGGCTGATTCAGCGCTCCGGCGGGACCTTCGACTGCAGCCTGCGCTGGAATGTTCCGGCGGAGCCCGATCTCTCGGGCAAGGGCTGGGTGTACGGCGTCGCCCGGTACAGCGGCGACAAGGTGAACTGGTTCCGGGTCTTCAGCTACTCCCCGCGTCCGCGCCGGGTGCTGGAGCGCTCCGCGATCGAGGTCGTCGCCCGCCGGATGCCGGAGGGCGAGGAGGAGCTGGCCCTGCTCTCCGACGCCATTGTGCTCGGCTGTCTCCACCGGGAGACCCGCCTGGAGCTGGCGATGAGCGAGGACGCCCTCACCGGATTCCTCGCCTGGCTGGAGGCGGCACCGCCCGGCCAGCGCGTCAACGTGGCGTAGCGGCCGGCGCACATCGGCCGTACACGGACGAAAACCGGGGAGACAGGGGGCGGACCTGTCTCCCCGGTGCTTTTCGGGGGTTACACGCGATGCGGTGCGGTGGGGATTACTTCAGACCGTTGCTGATCGCGCCCACGAGTTCACCGTTGCTGGTGTCCCCGCTGAACTCCCAGAAGAACGCGCCTCCCAGACCCTGGTTCCTCGCCCAGGTCATCTTGGAGCCGATGGTGGCGGGGGTGTCGTAGCTCCACCAGTTGGTGCCGCAGTGCGCGTACGCCGTGCCGGCGATGGTGCCGGTGGCCGGGCAGCTGGTCTTGAGGACCTTGTAGTCCTCGATACCCGCCTCGTACGTACCGGGAGCGGCGCCGGTGGCGGTGCCGCCGGGCGCGTCCTGGGTGACGCCGGTCCAGCCGCGGCCGTAGAAGCCGATGCCGAGCAGCAGCTTCGACGCGGGGACGCCCTGGGCCTTCAGCTTGGCGATGGCGTCCGCCGAGTTGAAGCCGGCCTGCGGGATGCCGCTGTACGAGGTCAGCGGGGAGTGCGGGGCCGTCGGACCCTTGGCCTCCCAGGCGCCGAAGAAGTCGTACGTCATCACGTTGTACCAGTTCAGGGACTGTGCGGCGCCCGCGTAGTCGGCCAGGTCGATCTTGCCGCCGGCCGAACCGTCGGCCGTGATGGCGGCGGTCACCAGGTTGTTGCTGCCGAACTTCGCCCGCAGCGCGGAGGTGATGTTCTTCAGCGCGGCGGGGCCGCTGGTGTCACAGGTCAGACCGCAGGCGTTGGGGTACTCCCAGTCGATGTCGATGCCGTCGAAGACATCGGCCCAGCGGGGGTCCTCGACCAGGTCGTAGCAGGACTGGGCGAAGGCGGCGGGGTTCTGCGCGGCCTGGCCGAAGCCGCCGGACCAGGTCCAGCCGCCGAAGGACCACAGAACCTTGATGTGCGGGTACTTCGCCTTGAGCTTGCGCAGCTGATTGAAGCTGCCGCGCAGCGGCTGGTCCCAGGTGTCGGCGACGCCGTCGACGGACTTGTCGGCGGTGTAGGCCATGTCGTAGTCGGCGTAGGAGTCACCGATGGTGCACTTGCCGCCCTGGACGTTGCCGAAGGCGTAGTTGATGTGCGTGATCTTCGCGGCCGAACCGGAGGTGTCCAGGTTCTTGACGTGGTAGTTGCGGCCGTAGACGCCCCAGTCGGTGAAGTACCCGAGGTTGACCTTGTCGCCGCCCGGGCCGCCGGGGTCGGTGCCCCCGCCGCCGGTGGTGTGGACCTTGACCGCGCCACTGACCGGGCCGGTCTGGTCGGCGGTGTCACGGGCCTGCACGGTGTACGAGTAGTCGGTGCCCGCGGTGAGGCCGGTGTTGGTGTACGTGAGGCCGGTGACCGTGGCGACGACCGCGCCGTCCCGCAGGACGTCGTAGTTCTTGATGCCGTGGTCGTCGGTGGCCGCGGTCCAGCTCAGCTTCGCGGAGGTGTCCGTGATCGCGCTCGCGGTCGGGGTGCCCGGCGCGGAGGGGGCGTTGTCCCCGGGGACACTGCCGCCGTCACAGGAGGCGCCGTTCAGCTTGCAGCCGGAGGGGGCGCCGGAGCCGGTGCCGTTGAAGCCGAAGGACACGCTGGCGCCCGGGGCGACCGTGCCGTTCCAGCCGAGGTTCTTGGCGGTCCAGTGGGTGCCGGAGCTGGTGACGCTCGCGTCCCAGGCGGAGCCGACGGCGGTGCCGGCCGGGAAGTCCCACTCGATGGTCCAGGAGCTGAGGGAGGTGGTGCCGGTGTTCTTCACCGTCCACTGGCCCTCGAAGCCGGTGCCCCAGTCGGACTTCTTGAGGTACGTGGCGGTTGCCGAGGTCGCTGCTTCGGCCGGGGAGGCCATGCCGACCATCGCGGCGAGCGGAAGGAGCAGTGCGGTGAGGCCCGCGACGGCTCTGGATCTGGTGGCTTTCCCGGCCCCGAATCTGAATCGGGTCCGGCGGGGGGTCTCAGTGCTCAACGGTGCTCCTCGGGTGAGGTCCGGACAAACGGGGGTGGTCCGTGGACTGCAAACCCTGCGCCGCCCTGAGTCCGCCATTGTCATGGCGGGCTCACCGCAGTGTGTCCGGTGAGATTAGGAAGGTCTGGACCAATCGTCAAGAGGTCCAGACCAAAGATCGGAGCGCGGTGCGGTTAAACCTCAGACCCCCAACTCCTGCGCCAGCACCGCAGCCTGGACCCGGCTGCGCAGATCCAGCTTCCCCAGCAACCGGCTGACGTGCGTCTTCACCGTCGCCTCCGCCATCTCCAGCCGCACCGCGATCTCCGCGTTGGACAGCCCCTCGCCCAGGCACCCGAGCACCTCGCGCTCACGCCTGGTGAGCGCCTCCAGGGCCTCCAGCGCCGCCGCGTCGGGGGACGGGGACTGCCGTACGGGTCCCGACCCGGCGAACTCCGCGATCAGCCGGCGTGTCACCTGCGGCGCGATCAGCCCCTCGCCGCGCGCCACCGTGCGCACCGCGTCGAGCAGTCCGCGCGCCTCGGTGTCCTTCAGCAGGAAGCCCGACGCCCCGGCCCGCAGCGCGCCGAACACATAGGCGTCCAGATCGAAGGTCGTCAGCACCAGTACGTCCGCCAGCCGGTCCGCGACCACCTGCCGGGTGGCCGACACCCCGTCCAGACGCGGCATCTGAATGTCCATCAGCACCACGTCCGGACGCAGTTCGCGCGCGAGGCGTACGGCCTCCTCGCCGTCACCGGCCTCCCCGACGACCTCGATGTCCGGCGCGCTGCCCAGGATGAGCACCAGCCCCGCCCGTACCGCCGCCTGGTCCTCGGCGACCAGCACCCGGATCGTCATGGCCTCATCTCTCCTTCGTCCACGGGCAGTTCCGCCCGCACCCGCCAGATCCTCGTCCCGTCCCCGGTGGTGGGGACAGGACCCGCCTCGAACTCCCCGCCGAGCAGCGCCACCCGCTCCCGCATGCCGACCAGCCCCGCCCCCGAACCCGGCGCGCGCGGCCCGGCGCGCTCCCCGAGGACGCTGCTCACCTCCACCGCGAGCCGCCGCCCGGCGGGCCCGAGCCGCACCGTCACCGGGCCGGGCGCCGCGTGCTTGAGCGCGTTGGTGAGCGACTCCTGCACGATGCGGTACGCGGCCAGCTCGACCGGCGCCGGCAGCTCCGGGTCCCCACTCCGGGTGTCCTCCAGCGTGCAGGTCAGCCCGCTGGACTCGGCGTTGGTGCGGTGCTGCTCGATCAGGGCGTCCAGCGAGGCGAGGGTCGGTGCGCCGACCGGCTCCGGATCGGTGGACCCGGCGCGCAGCAGCCCGATCAGACGGCGCATTTCGGCCAGACCGTCGACGCTGTTCTCGCGGATCACCCCGAGGGCGTCGCGGGAGGTCCCCGGGTCGTCGATGGAGAGCGCCGCGGTGGAGTGGATGGCGATGGCGGAGAGGTGGTTGGCGACCAGGTCGTGCAGTTCGCGCGCCATCCGGGCCCGCTCGGCGGTCACCGCCTGGGTGCGGTCCATCCCGGCGAGCAGAGCGGTCTGGTCGGCGCGCAGCCGGGCGGTGTCGGCGGCGTCGCGGTGGTTGCGCACGCTGACCCCGGTGAGGGCGGGCACGAACGCGACGAGGGCGGTGACGATGCCGATGAGCAGGGCCTCGGGGCTGCGGAACCAGGCCAGGGAGCCGATGGTGACGGCGACCGTGATCAGGAAGGTGACCACCGGGATGCGGCGGGCGGCCGCCGGGGTTCCGTACAGCACGGCCGCGTACATGAGGTCGGTGTACATCACCACCGTCGCCAGGTTGCCGTGTGTGCACTGGTCCCCGATCAGCGCGACCGTGCCGATGGTCAGCGCGGTGCGCGGCGAGGTCCTGCGCAGCAGTTCCAGGGCCGACATCACGACGAGGGGGAGGAGGGCGAGGCGGGTGTCGTCGAGGACGTAACCGGTCCGCATGAAGAGCCCGAGCAGCCACAGGACCAGGCCGCCGAGCAGTCCGGAGACCGCGATGAGGACATCGTCGCGGTGGGGGCGGGACGGGGAGAACACCAGCACCCGTCCATCCAACACGTCCGGCCCGCCACCGCACCTCCGCTCGGTGGGTGATCCGCCACTACATCGAAGGATGCAGTCGGCTTTCGTCACCGGGGCCGATGATCCGCGGCGGTGCGGACGGGAGCCTGGAGGGGAGCGAAAGGAAACGGACCGTGATCGTCACACTGATCGTTCTCTGCGAGATCGCCTTCTGGGTGCTGCTCGCCGCGGGTCTCGCGCTGCGCTACGTGGCGCGCAGGCCCCGGCTGGGCCTGGCCGTACTGCTCTGCGAGCCGGTGCTGGAGCTGGTCCTGCTGGTGGTGACGGCCGTCGACCTGAAGAACGGTGCCGCGCCGGACTGGAAGCACGGGCTCGCCGCGGTGTACATCGGCTTCACGGTGGGACTGGGCCACTCCACGGTCAAGTGGGTCGACGCCCGGGTCGCCCATCGCTTCGCGGGCGGCCCGCCGCCGGTGAGGCCCCCGAAGTACGGGACGGCGCGGGCCGTGCACGAGTGGCGGGTCGCCGGCCGGTGGACCGTGGCCGCGGTGACGGCGCTGGCGCTGCTCCAGGCGGCGGTCTGGTACGTGGGCGGCGACGGGGACGTGGCGTCGCTGCGGTCGTGGCAGCAGACGATGCTGTTCGTGATCGGGATCAATCTGGTGATCGCGGCGAGCTATACGGTGTTTCCGAAGCGGGGCCCTCGGCGGGAGCGGGAGCGGGACACGACGGGGGTGTCGGGCCCGCCCGGGTGAGGGATGTCCTCGGTCGCCGGACGGGCTTGAACGTCTACCGTTCGCCGCCCGGGACCCACAGGACGTCGCCGACCTCCTTGTTGGCCACCCGGGCCAGGATGAAGAGCAGGTCGGAGAGGCGGTTGAGGTAGGTCGCCGTCAGGGCGTTCATCGCCTCGCCGTGCACCTCCAGCGCCGCCCAGGTGGAGCGCTCCGCCCGCCGCACGACCGTGCACGCCTGGTGCAGCAGCGCGGCGCCGGGGGTGCCGCCGGGCAGGATGAAGCTGCGGAGCTTCTCCACCTGCTCCAGGAAGTGGTCGCAGTCCGCCTCCAGCTTGTCGACGTAGGACTGCTCGACGCGCAGCGGCGGGTACTTCGGGTCCTCGACGACCGGGGTGGACAGGTCCGCGCCCACGTCGAACAGGTCGTTCTGTACGCGGACGAGGACCTTCACGATGTCCTCGGAGAGCTGCCCGAGCGCGATCGCCGTACCGATGACCGCGTTGGCCTCGTTGGCGTCCGCGTACGCGGAGATCCGCAGATCGGTCTTGGCGGTCCGGCTCATGTCGCCGAGGGCGGTGGTGCCCGTGTCGCCGGTGCGGGTGTAGATGCGCGTCAGATTGACCATGCGGCCAGCCTAGTTAGGCACCGGCCTTCTTGAAGACGCGTGTGCCCACTGTCACGGCGAGGGCCGCGAAGCCGAGCGAGACCAGGACCCCGTACAGCATGTGTGCGGTGGTGTACGCGCCCACGAACGCGTCCCGGACCGCGTCCACCAGGTAGCGGAACGGCGTGAAGTGCGACAGCACGTCCAGCCAGCCGGGGCCCAGGGTCATCGGCAGCATCAGGCCCGACAGGAGCATCGACGGCATGGTGAGCGAGTTGATCACCGGCCCGAACTCCTGCGGGGTGGTGACCCGCATGGCCAGCGCGTACGAGAGCGAGGCCAGCGAGACGGTCAGCAGGCCCACGAACACGAAGCCGATGAGCACACCGGGCAGCGGCGCCCGCAGCCCCATGAGTACGGCGGCGAGCACCAGCAGCACCGCCTGGAACATGAACAGCAGCGTGTCGCGCAGCACCCGCCCCAGCAGCAGCGCCGCCCGGCTGACCGGGGTGACCCGCATCCGCTCGACGACCCCGGTCGACTTGTCGATGATCAGGGCGAACCCGGTGAAGGAGGCGCCGAACAGCCCGAGCTGGAGCAGCAGTCCCGGCACCAGGATCTGCCAGGAGTCGCCCTCCCGGCCGAGCGGGAGACCGGTGAGCAGCGGGCCGAAGAAGAGCAGGTAGAGCAGCGGCATGAGGATGCCGAAGAGGATCTGGAACTTCGAGCGCAGGGTCTGCCGGGCGTACCGCCCGAAGACGAGCGCGGTGTCGTGGAGAAGCATCGGACTCGATTCCTAGACGGCGACGGGCGCGGTGTCGGCGGGGGCGGGGGAGCGGCCGGTGAGGGCCAGGAAGGCGTCCTGGAGCGAGGCGTCCGGCGAGCCCGCGTACCGGGTCTTCAGCGCGGCCGGGGTGCCCTCCGCCGCCACCAGGCCGTCGTCGACCACCACCAGCCGGTCGGCGAGCGCGTCCGCCTCGTCGAGGTAGTGGGTGGTGAGCACGACGGTCGTGCCCGACGCGTCGCGCAGCCGGCGCACCAGCTCCCAGAGGTCGGCGCGGCTGCCCGGGTCGAGGCCGGTCGTCGGCTCGTCGAGGAAGAGCACGGCCGGGCGGTGGGTGAGCCCCATCGCGATGTCGAGCCGCCGCCGCTGGCCCCCGGAGAGTGTGACGGTCTTCCGGTCGAGCAGGCCGGACAGGCCGAGGTCGGTGGCCAGCTCCCCGGCCCTGGCCACCGCGGCGGCCTTGCCGAGTCGGTACAGCCGGCCCTGGGTGACCAGCTCCTCCCGCACGGTGATGTGCGGGTCGACCCCGCCCGACTGGGCGACGTACCCGCACTTCTCCCGTACGCCCGCCGGGTCGGCGGCCAGGTCGCAGCCGGCCACGGTGGCCGCGCCGCCGGTGGGGGCGAGCAGCGTGGTGAGCATGCGCAGGGTGGTGGTCTTGCCCGCCCCGTTGGGGCCGAGCAGGCCGACGATCTCGCCGGCCGCCACCGTCATGTCGATGGAGCGCACGGCCTCCACCGGTCCTGCCTTGGTCGCGAAGGTCCGGGCGAGCCCGGACGTACTGATGATTGGCATAGCGACCACAAAAACAGAGTCACTGAAAAATTGCAATGACACCAAAGATTCAGAGGCCCCAGTGGAGCCCTAGGATGGGCGCATGGCTGAGGGACTCAGGGAGCGCAAGAAGCGGCAGACCAGGCAGCACCTCTCGGACGTGGCCACCGGTCTCTTCCTGGAGCGGGGCTTCGACGCGGTCACGATCGCCGAGATCGCCCAGGCCGCCGACGTCTCGGCGAACACGGTCTACAACTACTTCCCGACCAAGGAGGACCTCTTCCTCGACCGCAGCCGAGGCATCGTCGACCGCCTCTCGCGGTACGTCCGGGGCCGCGACAAGGGGGAGTCGGCGGCCGAGGCCGTCCTGCGGGAGCTGCGCATCCAGGTGGAGGGCGTCTCGCCCACCGTCGGCCTGATCGAGGGGTACGAGCGCTTCATGCGCGTCATCGAGGGCGCCGACGGCCTCAAGGCCCGCCTCTGGCACGTCCAGCAGGAGGCGCTCCTGCATCTGGAGGCGACCCTCCTGGAGGAGTCCGACGCCGCCCCGGGCGACGCCGCCCCGGTCCTGGTCGCCGGCCAGCTCTCCTGGGTGCACAGCACGCTCATGGCGTACATCGGCCGCGAGATGGTCGCGGGCCGCAAGGCCGCCGAAGTGTCCCGGGACGCCCTCGTCCTGCTCGACGACATCGAGGACCTGCTGGGCGAAAAGGTGCTCAACTACGCCCGGCGCGCCGCCGAATGACGCATCTCGGTGTGATGTCCGTCATTTGAGACGTGACGCGCATCTCTTCACCGCCCCAGCGCCCCTCACGGGTACTAACCTCCGCCGGAGAGCATCGTCAGAACCGTTGAGAAGACATAGGGGTGCCAACGTGGCCAGGAAGCTCGCCGTCATCGGAGCCGGACTCATGGGGTCCGGCATCGCGCAGGTCTCCGCCCAGGCGGGCTGGGACGTCGTGCTGCGCGATGTCACCGACGAGGCGCTGACCCGTGGCCGTGACGGCATCAAGGCCTCCTACGACAAGTTCGTCTCCAAGGGCAGGCTCGACGCGGCCGACGCCGGGTCCGCGCTCGCCCGGATCACCACGACCACCGATCTGGACGCCGTCGCCGACGCCGACATCGTCGTCGAGGCCGTCTTCGAGAAGCTGGAGGTGAAGCACGAGATCTTCCGGACCCTCGACAAGATCGTCCGGGACGACACCGTGCTCGCCTCCAACACCTCCGCCATCCCGATCACCAAGATCGCGGCCGTGACGGAGCGCCCCGAGCGTGTCGTCGGGGTGCACTTCTTCTCGCCGGTCCCGATGATGCAGCTCGTCGAACTCGTCCGCGGCTACAAGACCAGCGACGAAACCCTCGCCACCGCGCGGGAGTTCGCCGAGTCGGTCGGCAAGACCTGCATCGTCGTCAACCGTGACGTGGCCGGCTTCGTCACCACCCGGCTGATCTCGGCGCTCGTCGTCGAGGCCGCCAAGCTGTACGAGTCGGGTGTCGCGTCGGCCGAGGACATCGACATCGCCTGCAAGCTGGGTTTCGGCCACGCCATGGGCCCGCTCGCCACCGCGGACCTGACGGGCGTCGACATCCTGCTGCACGCCACGGGAAACATCTACACCGAGTCGCAGGACGAGAAGTTCGCCGCTCCCGAGCTGATGCGCCGGATGGTCGACGCAGGTGACATCGGGCGCAAGAGCGGGCAGGGCTTCTACACCTACTGATCGTTTTCGGTCCCGGTCCGTCTGATCTGCCGTCAATCAGGGCCCGGGGCCCGGGAGGCCGCCTCCCGGAAACCAGTGGATCCGCGAGGGTCCACGGCGGGCCCGGGTCACTCCACGGAGTGAATTCGGTATCGGTTCGCTTGCAGACGGCAACTTCCCTGTCGTTGCCGCAGTCAGTTGGGGCAGAGACAGTTTCAGACAGACGGACCGTGCCACGGAGCATTCCAGGGGAGCGCATATGCACATCAGGGGCGACCACGCCGAGCTGGTCGTCGGGGGCCGCCTCGACGTCCGAAGCGCGGCGGACGCCCGTACGGTCCTGCACTCGGCCCTCGACGACGGCGTCGGTGATCTGGTGCTCGACCTGACCGAGCTGGATTCGTGGGACGCCACCGGTCTCGGCGTCATCATGGGCGCGCACCGCCGGGCCGGCCGCGCCGGCCGGCGGCTGGTGCTGCGCGGGGTGCCTCCGCAGATGCAACGCCTTCTGGTGGCCACCCGGCTGCACCGCATCCTGGCCATCGAGGGCGGCATCGCCGCGGACTCGCTGCCACGCGTCTGAGCGCGGCGGGCGACGCGGGCCCCGCGGGACCGCACGGCCGAAGGCACACAATCCTCACGAGACCGTGATCTGTGGGGCGGCGCGCCACCCCGGATGTTCGTAGATACTGTGCGAAGGTTTAGGGTTCGGCCGTCTGCCGATTGACGGACCCACCCGGCGGACACCGGACCGTAGGCGACAGCTGGACGTGCGAGGCCGGGAGGGGCAACCGTGCTCGACGCGTCTTGGGGGCTTTGGCGATGGACCCGACACACCGGGGGCCGGAAGAGTTCGGCCACGACAACAACGGCTTCTCCGACGAGGCGGGCCGGCGTCGTCCTTCCCGCGACCCGCTGACCCCCGATTTCGGTCAGCAAACACCGCAGCAGGCGCGCATCGTCACGCTCATATCCGGCGACCTCCTGCTCACCGTCAACCCGGTCGACGGCAGCGAGGTCGAGGCGTGCCCGCCCGGCGAGCAGCCCCCCGCACCCGCCCGGCGCACCCCCGCCGAGCGCGCCGACCGCACCCGCGCCGCCGCACCCCCGGTCCCGCCCGGCCCGCCCCTGCCCCGGCTCCCCCTGCTCCGGCGCGAGGACGAACGCGAGCGGCTGGTCCGCCTGCTGGCCCGCGGCCGGTCCGTCCGGCTCACCGGACCGGCCGGTTCCGGCCGAACCGCGCTGCTGAACGCCGTCGCCGCGGACTGCGCGGAACTCGCGCCCGACGGAGTCGTCCGGCTCAACGGCCACAAGCGGACCGTCACCGATCTGCTCCACGGACTCTTCGACGCCGTCCACGACGCCCCGCTGCACCGCCCGGACCGGGCCCTGCTGCTGGAGAAGCTGCGCACCACCGGAGCCGTCGTCGTCCTCGACGACCTGGAATTCGGCGGCGCCGCCCTGGACGAACTGCTCGACGCCACACCCGAATGCGCCTTCCTGCTGGCCACGACCCCCGAGGTCGCCGCCCCCGGGACCGACTCCCACCTCGAAGAGGTCTTCCTCGCCGGGCTGGACCGCTCCGCCTCCGTCGAGCTGATGGAACGCGTCGTCGAGCGGCCGCTCACCGAGGAGGAGACCAACTGGGCGGGCGACCTCTGGTTCGAGTCCGAGGGCCTGCCGCTGCGGTTCGTCCAGGCCGGCGCCCTGCTGCGCCGGCGCGATCTGCTGCGCACCGACCCCACCGCGTACGACGAGTACGGCTATCTGGAGAACCGGCCCGCCGACGCACCGCCGCCGGCCGAGGACGCACCCGCCACCGAGAGCGCCGATGTGCCGCTGCCCAGCCTCGGCGAGGGGGCGGCCCCGGCCGCCCTGCTCGCCTCACGGCTGAGCGGCGCCGCGCGCGACACCCTGCGCTTCGCGGTGGCGCTCGGCGGCGAGGTCCCGCACCAGGCGCATCTGCCGGCGCTCGTGGGGGACACCCACGCGGACGCCGCGCTCGGCGAACTGGCCGGCTGCGGGCTGCTCTCCCCGGCCGGCTCCCGCTACCGGCTCGCCGCCGGGGTGGTCGCCCAGCTGGAGGCCGCCGGATACGGCGACGACGCCCCGGAGCGGGCCAGGACCGTGGCCCAGCACTACGCCTGGTGGGCCGGGCACCCCTCCGTCACTCCGGCCCGCGCGGCCGCCGAGGCCGACGCGATCCTCGCGGCGATGAGCCGGCTGGTGCCGGGGGAGGAGCCCGGCCAGACCAGCGTCGCCGTCCTGCTGGCCCGCAGCGCCTCGCCCGCCTTCGCGGCGGGGCTGCACTGGAGCGCCTGGGAGCGGTCCCTGCGGGTCGGCCAGGAAGCCGGCCGCATCGCGGGAGAGGTCGCCGAAGAGGCGTACTTCCACCACGAGCTGGGTGTGCTCGCGCTCTGCACCGGACATCTCGACCGGGCCAGGGCCGAGCTGGAGACCTCCATCAGCATGCGCGGGGCGCTCGCCGACAAGAGCGGCGCGGTGGCCGGACGGCGGGCGCTCGCCCTGGTCGAGGACCTCGCGGGACCCGTCGCTGCGGGCCCGGGCACCGATCCGCTCCCTGCCGGTCTCTTCGAGCCGTCGCCCGCGAGCGGTGTGCCGGCCGTCATCCCGGTCTCGATGCCGCGTCCGTACGCCGGTGACACCGCCGTCGTCTCCCTCCAGGGCTCGTCCCCGGACGACAAGGACGGGGCCGGCGGACGCTTGGCGTTCCTGGGCGGGGCGCGGCGCAACCTCGTCGCGGCCGGTGCGGGGGTGCTGCTCGCCGGAGTGCTCGGCACGGTGGTGACGCTCGGGCTGACGTCGAACGCCGACCCGCAGGGCGACCCCGGGGCCTCCACCGAGCAGTCCGTGACGGAGGGCGGCGACCCGGACGAGGAGCTGCCGGCCGAGGAGCCCGCGGACGACGGGGCGACCCCGTCGGCCACGAAGTCGGGCTCCCCGTCCGCGTCCACGCCGGGGCCCTCGGGAAGCGAGTCCGCGCCGGCGGGCGGGGCAGGGACGCCGTCCTCGTCGACCAGCGCGCCGGAGTCCGGTGCGCCGTCGCCGTCCAGGACGCCGTCGGGCCGGCCGAGTTCGCCGCACACGCCGTCCGGGAAGCCGACGCCGACGAAGTCGGCCTCGGCGCCGACGAGTGAGTCGCCGAGCCCGACCGATCCGGAGACGCCCGATCCGACGGAGTCGGAGACCGAGGGGCCGACGCCGCCGGAGACGTCCGACTCGGCCGGCGGGCCGACGGGGTCGGCGTCCGGGACGCCGGATGCGGCCTGAGCGGGGACGTGGCGGCGGGCGCCGTTGGGCCCGGGGGCGTCTTTGAGCTCGGGTACGTCCCGGCGGGCGTCCTTGTCCTCAATCGCCGGACGGGCTTGACTGTGCCGGCCCGAGCCTGATCGTGCCGGCCCGAGCCTGGTGGTGACGGGCGGGCCGGAGAGCCCGTCGGTCAGAACAGGCGGAGCTTGTCGTCCTCGATGCCGCGCATCGCGTCGTAGTCGAGGACCACGCAGCCGATGCCGCGGTCCGTTGCCAGCACGCGGGCCTGGGGCTTGATCTCCTGGGCGGCGAAGATGCCCTTCACCGGGGCGAGGTGGGGATCACGGTTGAGCAGCTCCAGATAGCGGGTCAGCTGCTCCACGCCGTCGATGTCGCCGCGCCGCTTCAGCTCGACCGCCACGGTCTGCCCGTCGGCGTCGCGGCACAGGATGTCGACCGGGCCGATGGCGGTGAAGTACTCGCGGCGGATCAGCGTGTAGCCCTCGCCGAGTGTCTCGATCCGGTCGGCCAGCAGCTCCTGAAGGTGCGCTTCCACGCCGTCCTTGATCAGGCCCGGATCGACACCCAGCTCATGGCTCGAGTCATGGAGGATTTCCTCCATGGTGATGATCAGTTTTTCGCCCGCCTTGTTCACCACGGTCCACACGCCCTCGGCGTCGCCGGTGCCCTCCTTCAGAGTGCAGGGCGGCGACATCCAGTTGAGCGGTTTGTACGCCCTGTCGTCGGCGTGAATCGACACGCTCCCGTCCGCCTTCACCAGGATGAGACGGGGAGCGGAGGGCAGGTGGGCCGTGAGCCGGCCGGCGTAGTCCACGGAGCAGCGGGCGATGACGAGACGCATGGTCGGCAACGCTACTCGACGACAGGTGGTCGACGCGATTCACCCACCCGTCACTCCCTTCACGTCCAGACCTGACGCTTTCTGTCTTGCCCCTCTTTGAACCCCTTCGTTATTGGCCGGTTGTGTTCCCAATCTCCTGGTGCGGCCCGGACTGCGCCCTTACCGTGGATGCAGGAGGTCGCCGCGCGTGCACGCTGCGTCGTCGTCCTTCTTCCCTGCCCGTAAGGCCCCGGCCCTCCGTCGGGGTCGCGAGAGGAGAACCCATGTCGCTCGACGTCTCACCGGCGCTGTTGGAACAGGCCGAGCGAGGCGAGGTCGACGAAGCCGACTTCGTCGACTGCGTCCGGACCTCCCTGCCCTTCGCATGGGAGATGATCAGCTCGTTGGTGGCTCAGCTGAAGGTCGACGGCGGGGAGTTCGCCGACAACCAGACGCCGCCGCCCAACGAGCAGGCACGTGGTCAGCTGCTGCGTGCGCTCGCGAGTGATGCGATACGCGGCGCGCTGCAGCGGCACTTCGGGGTGCGCCTGGCATTCCAGAACTGCCACCGCGTCGCGGTGTTCCCGCTGGACGCCTCGGTCGACGACCGACTGGCCAAGTTCACCTCGATGAGGGGCCAGTTGCTCAACCAGTCGCCCGAACTACGGGACTGCTGAACGCTTCTGCTGTCGTTCCGGGCCGCGGGAGGTGCAACTGGTCCGGGGCGGCAGCACCCGTCCGTACACCGTACGACCGGATCGTGTGGGTCATTCGAGGAGCGGAAGCACCTCGGTGCCCAGCCGCGCTACGTTCTCCTCCGTGGCCACGAGATCTCCGGAACCCTCCACCAGCAGCGCGAAGCGGGTGATGCCCGTACGCTCCGCGGTGGCCGCGAGACGATCCGCGGCGAGCCCCGGCGGGCCGACCGGATGAATCGAGCACAGCAGCTCCGTATAGCCGACCGGATCGCGCATCACGCGGTGCCGGCCGTCGACCGTCACATGCGCGTCGAGCCCCTGGCGCAGCCAGCCGGGCATCGCCTTCACCAGCGTCTCCGCAGCGTCCTCCGCGCGGTCGGCGATCTGCGCCACCCCCGCCGACACATGCGCGGCCCGGCGCACGCTGTCGGGGCAGTGGCCCGCGGCCAGCGCGCAGGACCGCCACAGCGCGACCATCTCGGCCTTCTCCTCGTCCCCGCAGTGCATCCCGAGCAGCATCGGCAGGCCGTGCTCGGCGGCGAGCCTCACGGTCTTCGGCGAGGTGCACGCGACGATCACCTCGGGGCCGGGGTCGCACTCGGTGCCGTCCCGGTCGAGCAGTTCGCCGGCCCGGGGGACGACCGCCACCTCCCGGAAGCCGTACCGCTCGCCGCGGCCCGCCACGCGGGGTTCGCGCAGCCAGTCGAGCAGGAGGCCCAGCGACTCGGGGAAGCCCTTCTCGTAGGCCTCCAGGCCGCCGCCGAAGACCTCCAGGTCGATCCAGGGCCCGCCCCGGCCGACGCCGAGGGTGAAGCGGCCGCCGCTGGTGAGGTGGAGCAGCGCGGCCTGCTCGCCCAGCGCCACCGGATGCTGGGTCGGCAGCACGCTCACCGCCGTGCCGACGCGGATTCTGCGGGTGCGGCCGAGCAGCAGGGCGGCCAGTGTCACGGCGGACGGGCAGACCCCGTACGGCACGAAATGATGTTCGGCCAGCCAGACCGAGTCCAGCCCGGACTCCTCCGCGACCTCGGCGGACCGGATCGCGCGGTGCAGCGCCTCACCCGGGCCCTGGCCCGGAAACTGGGCCGCCAGTACGAACGTTCCCACTCGCATCGCCTATTGCCTCCTTGCGGCCGACGCGGCTTTCCCCTACCGGCAACAACGTCTGACACGTGCCAAAGGCACGGGCCAGAGGCAAGTTGTTGCGATTTTCCGGTAACCCGTCCCGGCTCGGGCCCCGTGATGCGCGGTGCGGGACGTGTACCCCGGCCGAATGGCCCTACGCTGGACGGGAACTGCCCAGCCTGCCCCGTGAGGTGTCCCGTGTCCCCGCGCCGCAACCGCCCCCGAGGCGGCGAAAGTCCCACCGACAGCGCAGGCATGGCGGGGGAGCGGTACGGCGGGGGCGGGCGCTCGGAGGAGTGGCAGGGCGAGGAGTGGTCCGTACGCCCGGTGAGCGGTGCGAGTGCGGCGGGCAAGCGCTACCGGTGCCCCGGCTGCGACCAGGAGATCCCGTCCGGGGTCCCGCACCTGGTGGCCTGGTCCGAGTACGGCGGGATCGACGACCGCAGACACTGGCACAAGGCGTGCTGGAACGCGAAGGACCGCCGCACCACCCGGGTGCAGCGGTCCAGGAACGCGCCTCGGTACTGACTCGGTACCGAGGTGCCTCAGACGTCGCGCTGGTCCATCGCCAGATAGGCGCCGCCCAGGGCCACGACGGTCACCCCGATCATGATCCACAGCGGGTCCCAGCCGGACGGGCCGCCGGACGAGGTCACCGAGTTGTCGTAGAAGATGCTGAGCTGGTTGGGGATCGAGTACTCCAGCAGCCATTCCCGCAGCGACGACAGCGAGTC
Organism: Streptomyces sp. ITFR-16; assembly: GCF_031844705.1. Lineage (NCBI taxonomy): Bacteria > Bacillati > Actinomycetota > Actinomycetes > Kitasatosporales > Streptomycetaceae > Streptomyces > Streptomyces sp. ITFR-16. Next base: position 2,494,333 of record NZ_CP134609.1, on the reverse strand, counting down.
GGCGAACATGAAGATGGCCAGCACCAGCGGCAGCAGCACCACGCCGATCATGATCGTGATCGCCCCGGCCGAGTGCCGGATCAGCGCGCCGACCGCCAGCGAGAGCAGCCCCAGCGTCGCGATGTAGAGCCCGACGCCGACCGTGGCGCGCAGCCACTCCGCGCCCGTGGGCGCCTCGGCGTCCAGCATCGCCGTCTGGATCAGGGCGACCACCGAGGTCATCACCGTCGTCAGGACGAACGTCAGCAGGAAGAAGACGATCGCCTTCGCGCTGAGCACCCGGGCCCGGCTCGGGCACGCCGTCAGCGTCGTACGGATCATGCCCGTGCCGTACTCCGAGGCGATCGTCATCACACCGAGCGTGATCACGCAGATCGACCCGAGCAGCACCCCGAAGAAGCCGAGACTCAGCACAGGTGTGCCGCCCATGTCGGCGCTGGAGGCGTTGACCGCGACCGCCGAGAGCACCCCGATGGCGAGGAGCAGCACGATCTGCACGCCGAGCGTCCACATCGTCGAGCGCACGGAACGGATCTTGGTCCACTCGGAGGCGATCGCGTCGCCGAGGGTGGCGGGGCGCACCGGGATCGGTGAGGTGTAGCCGGCCTGCACGACCTGCCCGTACTGCTGGGGCGCGGGGGCCTGCTGGTACGCCTGCTGGGGGTGCGGCGCCTGGGGCGTCGGAGGCGTGGACGGCGTCGTCATCGGGAGTCCTCGCTGGTGTCGCGCTTGGTCAGGTCTGCGGGGGCCTCGGCGGGCGCCGCCGGGGCGGGAGCGGCGGGCGGGGCCGCGGGAGCGGGCGGTGCGGCCGCCGGGGCCGCAGGGGCCGGGGCGGTGGCGTACGGGTTCTGTCCGGGCGGCGGCGGGGCGTACCAGCCCTGCTGCGGCACATCGGGCACCTGCTGCTGCGGCGGGGCGTACCCCGGCTGCGGCCCGTACCCGCCGGGCGGCAGCTGCTCCTGCAGATGGGCCTTCTGGTCGACCGTCGAGCGGTAGTCCACGGCGCCCTGCGTCATCCGCATGTACGCCTCCTCCAGCGAGGCCTGGTGCGGCGAGAGCTCCCAGAGGCGGACGTCCGACTCATGGGCCAGATCGCTGATCCGGGGGAGCGGGAGACCGGTGATGCGCAGGGCGCCGTCCGGCTCCGACATGACCTGGCCGCCCGCCTCGGTGAGCGTGGCGGTCAGCTTCTCGCGCTGCTCGGACCCGTTGTCCGGGACCCGGACACGGGCGAAGTCGGCGGAGTTGGCCGAAATGAAGTCCGTGATGCTCATGTCGGCCATCAGCTGGCCGCGCCCGATCACGATCAGATGGTCGGCGGTCAGCGCCATCTCGCTCATCAGATGGCTGGAGACGAAGACCGTGCGGCCCTCGGACGCCAGCATCTTCATCAGGTTGCGGACCCAGAGGATGCCCTCCGGGTCGAGACCGTTGACCGGCTCGTCGAAGAGCAGCACCTGCGGGTCGCCCAGCAGCGCGGCGGCGATGCCCAGGCGCTGCCCCATGCCCAGCGAGAAGCCCTTGGAACGCCTGCGGGCCACGTCCTGGAGCCCGACGACGCCGAGCACCTCGTCCACCCGGGCGTCCGGGATGCCGGCGAGCTGGGCGAGCGAGAGCAGGTGGTTACGGGCGCTGCGGCCGCCGTGCACCGCCTTGGCGTCCAGCAGCGCGCCCACCTGGCGCGGCGCGTTCGGCAGGCTGCGGTAGTTGTGGCCGCCGATGGTCACCCGGCCGGCCGTCGGCCGGTCCAGGCCGAGGATCATGCGCATCGTGGTCGATTTGCCCGACCCGTTGGGACCGAGGAATCCGGTGACGGCACCGGGCCGCACCTGGAAGGAAAGGTTGTACACGGCCGTCTTCGCGCCATAGCGCTTGGTCAGGCCGACTGCCTCGATCATGCTCCAGCCCCATCGACTTATCTGTCGTCGGGGCCCAGGCCGTCCGGCCGCACGCCCCCCGTATGAGTGAGGAGGATATCCAGGCCTTGACGGTTCCGGCCAAGTCGTTACCCGGGCGAGTCCCCGCGCGGGCGGTGGGCCGGGCCCGCCGCCCCCGGGATCAGGCGTCCCGCTTCTTGAGGACGAGGAAGCCGCCGATCACCGCGGCCACCACCCAGGCGACCATGATCAGCAGCCCGGCCCACGGCCCGTAGGGCGCCGGGTCGCTGTTCATCGCGTCCGGCACCACCTGCATGATCTTGGACCCGGCCTGGTCGGGGAAGTAGCGGGCGACGCTCTTGGCGCCCGGGACCGCCGACAGGATCTGCGAGACCAGGAAGAAGAACGGCATCAGGATGCCGAGCGACAGCATGGAACTGCGCAGCATCGTCGCCACCGCCATCGAGAAGACCGCGATCAGCCCCATGTAGAGGCCGCCGCCGATGACCGCCCGCAGCACGTTGTCCGCTCCGATGTCGGTGCGGTGGTCGCCCAGCAGCGCCTGGCCGAGGAAGAACGTGACGAAACTGGTGGCCAGGCCGACCACCAGCGCCAGCACGCCGGCCACCAGCATCTTGCTGAAGAGGAAGGTGGCGCGCTGCGGCACGGCCGCCAGCGAGGTGCGGATCATGCCGGAGCTGTACTCCGTACCCACCACCAGGACGCCGAAGACCACCATCGCCAGCTGGCCGAGAATCATCCCGGAGAAGCTGAGGAAGGTGGGGTCGAAGGTGGCCCGTTCCGCCTCGGAGAGGTCGTCGAACTGGGCGTTCATCACCGCGCAGAGCGCCGCACCCATCGCCACGGTGACGACGAACGCGGAGATCAGTGTCCAGGTGGTCGAGGAGACCGTCCGGATCTTGGTCCATTCGGAGGTCAGGACCGCGGGTACCGATGCCATCGCCGTCACACCCCCGTTCCGGTGCCGGGACCGCCGGGGGCCTCGGGGGAGCCGCCGGGCGGGCGGTTCCACTGCTCGCCCCACTGCGGGCCCGCCGGCGGTGGCGCGGCCCCCCGCTCCGAGTGCGCGTGGTACTCCACCGAATCCGCCGTCATCTGCATGAACGCCTCCTCCAGCGAGGCCCGCTGGGAACTCAGCTCGTGCAGCACGAGTCCGTGCCGGGCGGCCAGCTCACCCAGCGCCTCGGTGGTGGCGCCGTCGATCTCCAGCGTGCCGTTGCCCGACTCGACCGCCACGATGCCCTCCTCGTGCAGGACATCGCGCAGCCGCTCCTGCTGCGGGGAGCGCAGCCGTACGTAACTGCGGGAGTTCTGGTGGATGAAGTCGGCCATCGAGGTGTCGGCGAGCAGCCTGCCCTGTCCGATCACGATCAGATGGTCGGCGGTCAGCGCCATCTCGCTCATCAGATGCGAGGAGACGAAGATGGTCCGGCCCTCCGAGGCGAGCGTCTTCATCAGGTTCCGGATCCAGTGGATGCCCTCGGGGTCCAGCCCGTTGACCGGCTCGTCGAACATCAGGATCTCGGGATCGCCGAGCAGCGCCGAGGCGATGCCCAGGCGCTGGCCCATGCCGAGGGAGAAGCCCTTGGACTTCTTCTTCGCCACCGCGGTCAGGCCGACGGTGTCGAGGACCTCCGCGACCCGGCTCTGCGGGATGCGGTTGCTCTGCGCGAGGCAGAGCAGGTTGTTGTAGGCGCTGCGGCCGCCGTGCATCGACTTGGCGTCCAGCAGCGCGCCGATGTACTTCAGCGGCTCGTCGAGTTCGCGGTAGTGCTTGCCGTCGATCCGCACCGAACCGCTGGTGGGGTTGTCGAGATCGAGCATCATCCGCATCGTGGTGGACTTGCCCGCCCCGTTGGGTCCCAGAAAACCCGTCACCATTCCCGGTCTGATCACGCACGACAACCGGTCGACGGCGACCTTGTTCCCGAAGCGCTTGGTGAGGCCATCAAGCTCGATCATGCGTTCACGCTAGAACGGCCGCGCGCCCGGCGCCACCACAAGGGCGGAACCGGGCGCGTGGGAGTTACTGCTGTGCTGCTGCCTGGCGTCAGCGGGTCTGCTGGGCCGGGACGCCGCGGGAGGCGGGCTCCTCGTCGGCGGGGGCACCGGCGGCGGCCACCGCGGCACCGGTCAGCGTCGCCAGCATCTCGCGGACGTTGGTCAGCTGCGCGTTGATCGAGTCGCGGCGGTTGGTGAGCGCCGCCAGCTCGCGCTCCGACTCGCTGCGGATCCGGTCGGCCTTCGCGTTCGCGTCGGCCACGATGTCCTCGGACTGGCGCTGAGCGGTCTCCACCGTCTGACGGGCGCGGCGCTCGGCGTCCGTACGGAGCTTCTCGGCCTCCAGACGGAGCTGCTCGGCGCGGTGCTCGATCTCGGCCAGACGCTTCTCGGCCTTGGCCTGACGGGACGCGAGGTCGCGCTCCGACTGGTCGCGGCGCTTGGCGAGGTTGGTCTCGAAGTCCGCGGCGGCCTGGGCGGCCTTGGCGCGGGTCTCCTCGAAGAGGGCGTCGGCCTCCTCGCGCTTCTGGGCGGCGTCCTTCTGCGCGTCCGAGCGCAGCGTGGTGGCCTCACCCTTGGCCTTCTCGACGATGCGGACGCCGTCGTCCTCGGCCTTGGCCTTGCGCTCGGCGGCGAAGGTCTCGGCGTCGTTGCGCACCTGCTGCGCGGCGGACTCGGCCAGCTCGCGGTGCTGCTCGGCGGCGCGACGGGCCTCCTCGCGCAGGTCCTTCGCCTCCTCCTCGGCCAGGCGGAGAATCTTCTCCACACGCGCGCCGAGACCGGCGTACGACGGCTCCGCGTCGTTCACCTGGGCCTGGGCGTTCTGCGTTTCGAGGTGGAGTTCCTCGATGCGCTTTTCCAGCGATGTGATGCGGGCGAGAGCACTATCACGGTCGGCGACGAGCTTGGTAATGCGGTCATCCACCTGACCGCGGTCGTAACCACGCCGCACGAGCTCGAAGCCGAAGGGGGAGGAAGGGTCACTCATGGGGTTCCTGTCGAAGTGAGACCGGTGAGGTGATAGAGGGAATCCTAGGGGCCAGAGCGGCGTGTCATCGAGCAGATGCCCGTTTGATCTGGAGAATGACACCCCTTTTGAGTGGCTGACCCCCGTAACCCTTGCCACTCGGAGGACTGAAGGTCCTTGCAGAACCACCCGGACAGGACCTACCCATCGGACGGCTTACCACTCGAACGAGTACCCGCCGCGGCTCCGGCCTTGACGCCGGACGGCGCCGCGCCCGCACTCTTGCCGCCCGCCCCGGGGGTCTCGAAAGACTCCAACGCCTCCAGCACGTCCTGGACACGGGAGATCTCCGTGTTGATGTCCTCGCGCCGGCGCACCAGGACGTCCAGCTCGCGCCGGCCCTCGTCGACCGTCCGCTTGGCCTCCGCCTCGGCGTCCGCCCGCAGCTTCTCGGCCTCGCGCACCAGGGTGGCCTTCTTCTGCTCGGCCTCCTTCAGCAGCGACTCGGCCCGCTTCACGGCGGCGATCCGGACCTTGCTCGCCTCCGAATTCGCGTCCGCCAGCAGCTCCTTGGCCTTGGCCGCGGCCTCCTCGCGCTGCTCGGTCGCCGCCTTCATCAAGTTGTCGACGCGCTCGCCGACCGTCTTGACCTGCTCGGCCGTCTCCCGCCGCGCCCGGTCGTGCAGCTCCTGGACCTCGGCCTCGGCCCGGGTCCTGAGCTCCTCGGCCCGCTCCCGGATCTGGGTGGCGTCCCGGCGCGCACCGACCAGTAGCTCGTCCGCGTCCGTCCGGGCCCGTTCCACCAGGGAGTTGCCCTCGACGGTCGCCTCGGAGGTGATCCGCACGGCCTCCTTGCGGGCCGCGCCGACCATCGTGTCGGCCTGCTCCTCGGCCTCGGTGGCGGCGCGCAGCGCCTCCTCCTGGGCCTTGTTGATGAGCTGGTCCGCCTGCTCGGCGGCGTCCGCCCGGCGCTTGGACGCCGACTCGCGCGCCTCGTCCAGCAGCCGGTCCGCCTCCTGCCGCGCCTCGGCCCGCATCTGCTCGGCCGCCGCCTCGGCGTCCGCGCGCAGCCGCTCCGACTCCTCGCGGGTCCGGGCCGCGTGCTCCTGCGCCGAACCGACGGTCGCCGCCGCCTCCGCCCGCAGCCGCTCGGCCTCACCGGCCGCCTCGTCACCGAGCCGGGCCGCCTGCTGTGCCGCCTCGGTACGGATCCGCTCGGCCTCGCCGCTCGCCTCGGAGACCAGCAGATCGGCCTGGGCCGCCGCCTCGGACCGCATCCGGTTGGCATCCTCGCGGGCCTCCGCCCGGCTGCGCGCGGCGTCCTGCTCGGCCGAGGCCAGGGCGTCGGACGCGTCGGTACGCATCCGCTGGCTGTACTCCGCGGCCTCGGCGCGCAGCCGCTCCGACTCCGTGATCGCCTCGGACACCGTCCGCTCGGCCATGGCCTTGGCGGCGTCGGTCTCCTCCTGCGCCACCCGGCGGACCCGGGCGGCGTCCTCGCCGGCCCGCTCCCGCTCCGCGTAGGCGTCGGCGCGGACCCGGTCCGCCTCCTCCTGCGCCTCGGCCTTCGTCCGCTCCGCGACATGCTCGGCGGTGGAGCGCAGCCCGGCGATCTCCGCCTCGGCCTGCTCCTGGAGCCCGCTGACCGCGTCCCGTACCTGCTGGGCGGTCTGCTCGGCCGCGGCGACCATCTCCGTCGCGCGGGCGTCCGCCTCCTCGACCAGGCGCTGGGCCTCGGCCTGCGCCTCCTCGACCCGCTTGCGGGCGGAGGCGAGAAGCTCCTCGCTCTGCTCCCGGGCCCGCTCGCGCTCCTGGTTCGCCTCGACCCGTGCCGCGTCGAGGGTCTCCTCGGCCTCGCGGCGGCGCCGGTTCGCCTCCTCCTGGGCGGCGGCCAGCGCCTCGGCGGCCTCCGTGCCCACCCGCTCGGCGGATGCCGCCGCCTCCGTCCGCAGCCGGTCGGCGGTCTCCTGCGCCTCGGTCCTGAGCCGCTCGGCCTCGGCGGCGGCCTCGCCGCGCAGCCGTACGGCGACGGCCTCGCCCTCGGCCCGCGACTGGGACGCGTCCGCCGCGGCCTCGTCGCGCAGCCGCTCCGCCTCGGCCTCGGCCTGCTCCTGGAGCGTGCGCAGCCGCTCGGCGGCCTCGGCGCGCAGCCGCTCCGACTCCTCGTTCGTCTCGCGCCGGATGCGCTCGGCCTCGGTGCGGGCCTCGCCCAGCGCCTGTTCGGCCGCGCCGACCCTGGTCTCCGCCTCGGTGTGCAGCCGGGCCAGCTCGTCGGCCGCCTCCGCCTGCCGGGCCGCGACCGCGCGCTCGGTCTCCTCGCGCAGCTCGGCCGCCGCCCGCTCGGCCGCGTCCGTCGTCGACTGCGCCTGCTCCTCGGACTCCGTACGCAGCTGCTCGGCCTCGGCGCGGGCCCGGTCGAGGGCCTCCTCCGCCTGCTTGCGCAGCGCGGCCGCGCGCTCGGCGGCCTCGCCCCGGACCCGCTCGCTCTCGGTGGTCGCGGCGCCGCGCAGCTCCTCCGCGTCGGCCTTGGCCTTCGCGAGCAGCTCCTCGGCGGTCTTCGCGCCCTCCTCGATCTGCTGGACGGCCTCGCGGCGGGCCTCGCCGCGGATCCGCTCGCCCTCGGCGACCGCCTCGGCCCGCAGCTGCTCGGCCTCGCCGCGCAGCCGGCGGGCCTCCTCCTGGAGCTCGACCGTCTTGGCCCGGTACTCCTTGGTGTCGTCCTTGGCCGCGCCCTTGAGCTGGTCGGCCTGCTCGGCGGCCTCGCCGCGCAGCCGGTCCGCCTCGGCCTCCGCCTCGCGGCGGATCCGCTCGGCCTCCTCGCTCGCCGCGCGGGTGGTCGACTTCGCGTCCTCGGAGGCCTTGGTCAGCACCTCCTCGGCGGCACGGGCCGCCTTGGCGAGCTGGGCCGCGGCGTCCTCGGCCGCAGCCGTACGCGCGGCGTCGGCCGCCTCCGAGCGGAGCCGGTCCGCCTCGGCGCGGGCGTCGGCGAGCGCCTGCTCGGCCTCCGCCCTGAGGGCCTCGGCGTCCTTGGTGGCCTCGCCGACCAGCCGGGCGATCTCCGACTTGGCGGTACGGGTGCGCTGCTCGTTCTGCGACTCGGCGCCGGCCAGCCGCTTGACCGCGGCCTCCTTCGCCTCGGAGAGGACCTTCTCGGCCTCCAGCCGGGCCTCGCGCAGCTGGGTCTCGGCCTCCTGCATGCGCTGCTCGGCGGCCCGGTTCAGCTCACTGGTCTGCTGACGGGTCTGCTCGGTCTCGGCGGTCGTCGAGGAACGCAGCTGCTCGGCGTGGGTGGTCGCCTCCTGCGCCTGGCTGGAGGCGGCGGTCAGCAGCCGCTCGGCGTCCTTGCGGGCGCGCAGCAGGATCGACTCGGCCTCGGAGCGGGCGGCCTCGGCCTCGGAACCGAGCCGCTGACGCGTCTCGTCGGCCAGCCGGGCGGCCTCCGCCCGGGCGGCGGCGAGCGCCTGCTCGGCCTCGGCGCGGGACTCCTCCAGGAGCCGGCGGGCCTGGGACTCGGTCCTGGCCCGCAGCTGCTCGGCCCACGCGACGTTCTCGTTGACATGGGACTCGACGGTCTGGCGGCGCTCCGCGAGCTCCTGGTCGAGCCGCTGGCGCCGCTGCACGGCCTCGTTGTGGAGCTCCGCCTGGAGCCGGGCCTGGTGCTCCGCGTGCTCCTGGAGGATCCGCTGCGTCTGCGCACGGGCGTCGCGCAGCTCGCGCTCGGCGTCGTTGCGCAGCTGCTCGGCCTGGATCTGGGCGTTGCGGAGCAGCTGCTCCGCCTGGTAGCCGATGTCCGCGCTGTCGTAGGCGGGACGGGTCGCCAGACTGCGCCGTGCCTCGTGCAGCTTGGCACGCAAGACCTCGACCTGGTAACCGAGGTCCTCGGCGTGCTGGACGGCCTTCTCCCGGTCGGTCTTCAGCCGGTCCATCTCGGCTTCGAACCGCGAGAGATGGTCGTCTTCAGCTCGGTGGCTCTCCTGGCGTTCGTAGCCCCGCACTGCGCGGTCCCATCCTTCCCCGAGCTCTCAACTTCTTCCCCACGCTCTCGACTTCGTTCGAGCAGGGGATGCGCCACTGAGCAGGGGGAGACCCCAACCCTGATCGCAACTCCGCACGAGTACCGTCCACCGGCGAACGGTCCCCCCGGGGAATGGTGACAGATCAACGGCTGAGGACGCGGCGCGGCCCCGACCCGGCCCCGGCCCGGAACCGCCCACTCTACCGGGCCGGGTATGGGTCAGGTCAGTGCTCCGGGCGGGACGTGACCAGTTCGGTCAGGACGCCGTGGCAGTCCTTGGGATGCAGGAAGGTGATCCGGGACCCCATCGAACCCGTCCTGGGCTCGTCGTACAGCACCCTGACGCCCTTCTCGCGGATGTCCGCGGCGTCCGCGTCCACGTCCGCCGTACCGAACGCGATGTGGTGGACGCCCTCCCCATTCTTGGCCAGCCATTTGCCCACGGCGGAGTCCTCGCGGGTCGGTTCCAGCAGCTGGAGGTAGGAGGCGCCGCCGTCGGACGTCTCGTTGATCTTGAGCATGGCCTCCCGTACGCCCTGCTCCTCGTTGATCTCGGAGTGGAAGACCTCGAACCCGTAGGTCGAGCGGTAGAACTCGACGGTCTTGTCGAGGTCGAAACAGGCGATCCCGATGTGGTCGATTCGCGTCAGCATGGGACCAGTGCAGCGCTCCGGGGATGGTTACGCAACGTGCGCGCGATCACACCCGCAGCCGGATGACGGGCAGGGTACTGCTCAGTACATTCAAGTAAACCCTCGTTCACTCCTATTCCAAGGGGCTGTGCCTCATGTCAGGAACGACCGGTACCACCTCCGTGATCGTCGCGGGCGCCCGTACGCCCATGGGCCGGCTCCTCGGCTCCCTGAAGAGCTTCTCCGGAGCCGACCTCGGCGGCATCGCCATCAAGGCGGCGCTGGACCGGGCCGGCATCGGCGGCGACCAGGTCGAGTACGTGATCATGGGCCAGGTGCTCCAGGCCGGGGCGGGGCAGATCCCGGCGCGCCAGGCGGCCGTCAAGGCCGGCATCCCGATGAACGTCCCGGCCCTCACCGTCAACAAGGTGTGTCTCTCCGGGCTCGACGCCATCGCCCTGGCGGACCAGCTGATCCGCGCCGGCGAGTTCGACGTCGTCGTGGCCGGCGGCCAGGAGTCCATGACGAACGCCCCGCACCTGCTCCCGAAGTCCCGCGAGGGCCACAAGTACGGCGCCATCGAGATGCTGGACTCCATGGCGTACGACGGGCTGACCGACGCGTACGAGAACATCCCGATGGGTGAGTCCACCGAGAAGCACAACACCCGTCTCGGCCTGGACCGCGCGGCGCAGGACGCGGTCGGCGCCCTGTCCCACCAGCGTGCGGCCGCCGCCCAGAAGAACGGCCTCTTCGAGGCCGAGATCACCCCGGTCGAGATCCCGCAGCGCAAGGGCGACCCGGTCCTCTTCGCCAAGGACGAGGGCATCCGCCCCGAGACGACCGCCGAGTCGCTCGGCAAGCTGCGCCCGGCCTTCGCCAAGGACGGCACGATCACCGCCGGCACCTCCTCGCAGATCTCCGACGGGGCCGCCGCGGTCGTCGTCATGAGCAAGGCCAAGGCCGAGGAGCTGGGCCTGGACTGGATCGCCGAGATCGGCGCCCACGGCAACGTGGCGGGCCCGGACAACTCGCTCCAGTCGCAGCCGTCCAACGCCATCCGGCACGCCCTGAAGAAGGAGGGCATCGGCGTCGAGGACCTCGACCTCATCGAGATCAACGAGGCGTTCGCGGCCGTCGCGGTCCAGTCCATGAAGGACCTCGGCGTGACCTCGGACAAGGTCAACGTCAACGGCGGCGCCATCGCGCTCGGCCACCCGATCGGGATGTCCGGCGCCCGGGTGGTGCTGCACCTGGCGCTGGAGCTGAAGCGGCGCGGCGGCGGCACCGGTGCGGCGGCGCTGTGCGGCGGCGGCGGCCAGGGCGACGCGCTGATCATCCGCGTGCCCGGCAAGTAGGTCCGGCAGGCGGGACGTAGTACATGTGGAGCACGCGGCGAACGGAGCGGTGATGGTGGACGTCCCCACCCTGGTGGAGCAGGCCCGTGCGGGCAGGCCGCGGGCCGTGGCCCGGCTCATCTCCCTGGTGGAGGGGGCCTCGCCGCAGCTGCGCGAGGTGATGGCCGCGCTGGCGCCGCTGGCGGGCAACGCCTATGTGGTCGGCCTGACCGGTTCGCCCGGTGTCGGCAAGTCGACATCGACGTCGGCGCTCGTCTCCGCCTACCGGCGGCAGGGCAAGCGGGTGGCCGTCCTCGCCGTCGACCCGTCCTCGCCGTTCTCCGGCGGTGCGCTCCTCGGCGACCGGGTCCGGATGTCGGACCACGCGTCCGACCCGGGCGTCTACATCCGCTCCATGGCCACCCGCGGGCATCTGGGCGGGCTCGCCTGGTCGGCCCCGCAGGCGATCCGGGTGCTGGACGCGGCGGGCTGCGACGTGATCCTGGTGGAGACCGTGGGCGTCGGCCAGTCCGAGGTGGAGATCGCCTCCCAGGCCGACACCTCGGTCGTCCTGCTCGCGCCCGGCATGGGCGACGGGATCCAGGCCGCCAAGGCCGGAATCCTGGAGATCGGCGATGTGTACGTCGTCAACAAGGCCGACCGGGACGGCGCGGACGCCACCGCCCGCGAGCTCAACCACATGCTGGGCCTGGGCGAGTCCCGCAAGCCCGGCGACTGGCGGCCGCCGATCGTGAAGACGGTCGCCGCCCGGGGCGAGGGCATCGACGAGGTCGTCGAGGCCCTGGAGAAGCACCGGGCGTGGATGGAGGAGCACGGCGTCCTCGCCGGGCGGCGCGCCGCCCGCGCCGCCCGCGAGGTCGAGACGATCGCCGTCACCCGGCTCCGCGAGCGCATCGGGAGCCTGCACGGCGACCGCCGCCTCGACGCCCTGGCCGAACGCATCGTGGCCGGCCGGCTCGACCCGTACGCGGCGGCGGACGAACTGGTGGCGGGGCTCACCGGCGAGGCCTGAGGCCCGTCCCCTGCCCGGCGCGGCGTGCGGGCCGCGCCGGGCAGGGGGCACCCCGCTGAGGCGGCGTCAGTTGTGCGCCAGGGCGGTGCCGTTCACGTACATCGCCGTGCCCGGCCCGGCCCGCCCGTGGCAGGATTGCCGCCGGTCACGTGTCATGCGCGCACCAGGGGGGAAGTGGCACATGCTGAGTCCGCTGCGGCGGCCGAGCTGCTCTTCGCCGACGGTCGTCTCGTGGCGGTCGGTGACGCCCTCGCCGTGCTGAAGGGCGCGGACGGCTCCCGGCTGGCCGGGGTCGCGGCCGGTGGGATCACCTGCCGTGACCCGGTCTTGAGGGCGAACCAGCTTCTCTGTGCCGGCTCGGACGGTCTGACGGTCGTGGTCGTGACGGATCCGGCGAGGCGGCGCACCCTTGCGCCCGGTGTGGATGTCGCCTACCGCCCCGCGGTCTCGCGGGACGGTATCGTCGTGGCGAGCAGCAAGCACATGGTCTACGCGTTCGGACTGGGCGACGGACAGATGCGCTGGTCGACGTGCGACTGCGGCGAGGGCCTAGAGACGGCGGGGGCGCCGTCCGTCGCCGGGCCCCATGCCGTGATCCTGCAGGGCTACGGGCCGGGCGCCGTCGCGATGGCGTCCGAGGGCGAGGCGAAGCGCGTCGGGACCGACTTGCTCACCGAATGGCCCGCCGAGCCGGGAGCGCCCCTCGACGACGTGTCGGGGATCTCCCTGATCGCCCAGGGGGACGCGCTCTATCTCTCCTTCGAGGACGGGACCGTCCTGTCCGCCTACGCCCCCTGACCCCTCACCTCAGTCGTCGTCCCCGCGGTCGTCGTCCGACGACCGGTCCGCCGAGACCGTGCCCGTCGCCGCGTCGACCCGCAGCCCGTGCTCCTTCGCGTCCTTGCCCCGGACGTCCACCTCCCAGTGGGTGGCCCCGCCGCGTCGGCCGTCGTGGCCGTCCAGTTCGACCGAGGTCACCGTCCCCGGGGTGGACCTCAGAGCGGCGGCGACCGCCTCGTCGAGCGTGACGGAGGTCTTCCGGGGCGCGTGGCGGTCGCGGTCGTCGTCGTGGTCGACGCGCTTGCCGAGCACCCTGCCGTCGTCCGCGTCCACCGTGACGTCGTGCCAGACCTTGTCGGAGCCGTACACATCCAGCTCCCAGACGAGCCCGCCGTCCTCGTCGTCGAGTTCGGCCTCGGTCACCGTGCCCGGGACGGCTGCCACGGCGGCGGCGACCGCGTCACCGACCGCCGTACGGGCGGTGGTGCCGCTCGCCGTGCCGCCGGCCGAACTGCTCCGGTCGTCGGCCCTGTCGTGGCCGTCGTCGTCCGCGAGGGCGACGGCCGTGGCGGCTCCGCCGCCGATGAGCACGGCCGCGGTGACGGCTGCGATGACGATCTTGCGCTTCATGAGGGTTCCTCCCGTATCGGATGGCTGTGGTGCGATGCGGTCCACCCTGCGCGCCTGATGCTGAACGCAGCCTGAAGCGACCTGAAGCCGTCTTCAGCTTCGGTTTGCGACCCTGAGCGCATGCGCCTGTTGATCGTGGAGGACGAGAAGCGGCTGGCGATCTCCCTGGCCCGGGGGCTCACCGCCGAGGGATTCGCCGTGGACGTCGTGCACGACGGCACGGAGGGCCTGCACCGGGCCTCCGAGGGCGTGTACGACCTCGTGGTCCTCGACATCATGCTGCCCGGGACGAACGGCTACCGGATCTGCGCCGCCCTGCGCGCCGCCGGTCACGAGGTGCCGATCCTGATGCTGACCGCGAAGGACGGGGAGTACGACGAGGCGGAGGGCCTCGACACGGGCGCCGACGACTATCTGACCAAGCCGTTCAGCTATGTCGTGCTGGTCGCCCGCGTCCGCGCCCTGCTGCGCCGGCGCGGCGGCTCCGGCTCACCGGTGGTCGCCGTCGGGGCCCTGCGGCTGGACACCGCCGCCCGCCGCGTCCGGCTCGGTGAGGACGAGATCGCCCTCACCGCCAAGGAGTTCGCCGTGCTGGAACAGCTCGCGCTGCGCGCCGGACAGGTGGTGAGCAAGGCCGACATCCTGGAGCACGTCTGGGACTTCGCCTACGACGGCGACCCCAACATCGTCGAGGTGTACGTGAGCACCCTGCGCCGCAAGCTCGGCGCGGGGGCCATCCGCACGGTGCGCGGCGCCGGCTACCGGCTGGAGGCGCTGTGAGATCCGTACGGGCCAGGGCCGCGCTCGGTGCCACGGTGGTGGTCGCCCTCGCGCTGACCGTCGCCGGGCTCGCCGTCCTCCTCGTCCTGCGGGCCAACCTCACCGACCAGGCGGGCCTCCAGGCCGAGGTGGCGGCCCGCGAGGTCGCCGGACAGCTCGCCCTCGACGTGCCGTTCGACCGGCTGGACATGGGCGACGAGGAGGACCACCCGGTCCAGGTGACCGACGAGGAGGGCAGGGTGGTGGCCGTCTCCAAGGACCTGGAGGCGGTCTCCGGCACCGGCACCGACCGCGTCACCCCCCGGCCCGCCCCGTCCCCGGCGGTGGGCGACGACGACGGGGACGGCGATCGGCACGGCGGCGAGGACCGGGACGATGACGACGACGGGGGCGCCGACCCGGGCCGGGGCGAGATCTCCACGGACGAACCGGACTTCTCCAACGGCACCGCCACCGTCGACGGCGACCGGGCCGGCTACCGCTTCGCGGCGGTCGAGGCGACGACCCGCGCCGGTCTCACGCTGACCGTCCACGCGGGCGCCCCGCTCGCCGCCGAGCGGCGGGCCGTCGCCAGTGTGCGCGGGGCGATGCTGACCGGGCTGCCCGTCGTGCTCCTGGTCGTCGCGGGCGTGACCTGGCTGGTGACCCGGCGGGCGCTGCGCCCGGTCGAGGGGATCCGGCGCGAGATGGCCGCGATCACGGCGTCGGAGGATCTGAGCAGGCGCGTGCCGGAGCCCGGTTCGCACGACGAGATCGCCCGGCTGGCCCGTACCACCAACGAGACGCTCACCGCGCTGGAGTCCTCCGTCGACCGGCAGCGGCGGTTCGTCGCGGACGCCTCGCACGAGCTGCGCAGCCCGATCGCCTCGCTGCGCACCCAGCTGGAGGTGGGCGCCGCGCATCCCGAGCTGCTGGACGTGCCGGGCGCGGTCGCCGACACCGTACGGCTCCAGGCGCTCGCCGCCGATCTGCTGCTGCTGGCCCGGCTGGACGCGGGGGAGCGGCCCGGCAGGGCGCGGGTCGATCTGGGCGCGCTGGTCCGCGAGGAGGCCGCGCAGCGCACCGGGGACCGGATCGCGGTCACGGTGTCCGTGCCGGAGGAGGGCGGGCCCGGGGTGACCGGGTCGCGCGGGCAGCTGGCCAGGGTGGTCGGCAATCTGCTGGACAACGCCGAGCGGCACGCGGAGGGTTCGGTGGAGGTCACCGTGCGCGCGGAGGGCGGCGGCGCCGTCGTCGCGGTCACGGACGACGGGGCCGGGGTCCCGGAGGCGGAGCGCGAGCGGATCTTCGAGCGCTTCGTGCGCCTGGACGACGCCCGCTCCCGGGACGACGGCGGGGCCGGTCTGGGCCTCGCCATCGCCCGGGACGTGGCCGCCCGGCACGGCGGCCGGCTGACCGTGACCGCCGGGGCGCAGGGCGGCGCGCGCTTCGAACTGTGGCTGCCGGCCGCGAGGCCGGACGCCGGCGCGCCGGACAGGCCCTAGGGCGTGTCGTCGAACTGGCGTCTGCCGGGCGGCGCCAGTTCGACGACAGGTCCTAGCCCCGCCGTCCCCGCAGATGCTCGGCCACCGGCGCCAGGGCCGCGTGGAGCTGGGTCAGGGCCTCCGGGCTCAGCAGGTCCATGAAGTGCTTGCGGACCGAGGCGACATGGTGCGGTGCCACCTTGCGCATCGTCTCCGCGCCCTCCTCCGTGAGGACGGCATACAGTCCGCGGCGGTCCGACTCGCAGTTCTCCCGGCGGACCAGGCCCGCGCTCTCCATGCGGGTGATCTGGTGCGAGAGCCGGCTCTTGGACTGGAGGGTGGCGCCGGCGAGGTCGCTCATCCGCATGCGCCGGTCCTCCGACTCCGAGAGATTCACGAGGATCTCGTAGTCGTTGTTGGTCAGGCCGAACGGCTGGAGATCCTTCTCCAGCTGGTGCATCAGCAGCCTGCTGACGTCCAGGTGGGTGCGCCAGGCGCACTGCTCAGCGTCGCTCAGCCAGCGGGTGGCCGTCTCGGTCTCCATATATGGATTCTACCTAAGATGTTGAAAGCCGGACGAAGTCGGGTGTGTGACGCCCGGCACGCGCGAGAAGCGCGGGGCGCAGACGTTCGATGTCACACTCCGCAGACTACCGCTCACAAACCGAAGCGACGCTGGAGGTCCCCCAGCTGACCGGGGGCGCGGGGGGTGGACCCCGGCTGACCCGCCCCCGGTACGCCCGCGCCCGCCTGCTGGGGCACTCCGCCCGTCGGCTGCTCGGCCATCAGCTGCTCGGAGGACTGGAGCAGCACCGTGCCCGCGCCCACGAACTCGAACTGGTGCTCCTCGCCCGAGGCGCCGCCGATCCCGGTCAGCGCCCGCAGCCCGCCCATCACGCCCGTCATGTAGCCGTGGTCGTAGTGGTGGCACGGCGAGGGGCAGTCCGCCCAGCCCACCAGCGCCTGCGGGTCGACCCGCAGCGGCGGCTCCATGAAGACCACCGCCCCGTTGGACGCGGCGACGAACTTCCCGGTGCCGATCAGCGTCAGGAACCCCGGCACGATCGACTGCTTCAGCGCCAGCGTCGGCTGGTACGCCAGCAGGTTGCCGGACCGGATCGTCAGGTTCCCGTCGTCCAGGTCGTAGGAGTTCACATCGAAGGCCCGGTCCGCGAGCAGCATCTTGCCGCTGCCCTCGGCCACCACCCAGTCACTGGCGTGCAGCGGCGAGTGGAAGCTCGAACGGACCAGGCGCTCGAAGCGGCCGTGCCCGATGCCGTTGAAGTCGATCCGCCCGTAGTAGGCGATCATCTTGCCCTTCTGCAGGAACCACTGGCTCCCCTTGAGCTCCACACAGAAGGTGTACGCGTTGACGTTGTCGTCCGACGGCAGCGTCATCGGATCGAAGATCACGGGCGTGCTCACAGCTTCTCCTCCGACGCCTGGACGTACACCGCACCACTGCCGCTCAGCTCCAGCTGGAACGCCTCGCCCGAGCCGCGCCCCACCATGTCGCGCCAGCCGATCGCGGTGGAGAGCTTGTTGCGTACGTCGCCGTGGTGCGCCACGTACGCCTGCGGGTCCACGTGCACCTCGCGGCCCGGGGAGATCGGCAGCTCGATGACCCCGCCGTGCGCCATCACCGCCACCGCGCCATGGCCCCTGAGTGTCGTGGTGAACAGGCCCTGCCCGGTCACCTGGCCGCGCACCATGCCCATCACTCCGCCCTGCGAGCCCATGAACATCGTGCCCTGCTCCAGGGTGCCGTCGAAGGCGAGCAGCCGGTCCGCCTCCACGTAGAGGGTGTCCCCGGTCAGCGTGATCACCTGGATGTGGTGGCCGCCGTGGCCGAACATCACCGTGCCGCTGCCCTCGACCGTCATCAGCGGGGTCGCCTCGTTCGCCATCCGGCGGCCGATCATCGACATCACCCCGCCCTGGCCGCCCTGGATGTTCGGGGTGAAGGAGACCTCGCCCCGGTAGGCGAGCATCGCGCCGCGCTGGCTGAACATCTTCTGGCCGGGGACCACCGTCGCCTCGACCATCTTGGAGTTGATCTCACGGAACGGCATCAGACATCGCCCCCGATGGTGTTCCGCTCGCTGGGCTGCACGTACACGAGCCCCTCGCCCTCGAAGCGGATCTGGAAGGACTCGCCAGAACCCTCGCCGATCAGCGTCCGGAAGTTCACCCCGGACTGGAAGTTCTGCTGGAGGTTGCCCTGATGGGCGATGTAGGCCCCCGGGTCGACGAACAGCGGGTACTGGGCGGAGACCCGCAGCACCACGGCGGTGCCGTCCGACATGATCGCCGCCTGTCCGGTGCCCTCCACGGTGGTGGTGAACAGGCCGTTGCCCGACGCCCCGCCGCGCAGCCCGGTGAACGTGGTCCCGGTGCGCAGCCCCGCGTCGGTGCACAGCAGGTTGCTCGCCTCGACGTACAGCTTGTCGCCGTGCAGCGAGACGAGGTTGATCTCGCTCGCGCGGTCGGCGAAGTAGCAGGTGCCCTGCCCGGTCACCTGCATCACGGTCATCTGCTCGCCGGTCAGCCGGCGGGTCACCATGCCGCGCAGTCCCTCACCGCCGCCGGTCATCTTCTTGAACGTCATCCGGCCGTCGTACGCGACCATCGAGCCGTTCTTCGCCTTGACGGCATCGCCGGTCAGATCGACGGCGAGCGTCTTGCTTCCCTGGAGTCGGAACATTGCCACCCGGCGAAGGTAGCGGCAGGTACCCGCGCCGGAACAGGGTCTCCGGCACGATCTCGCCCCTGAACCGGCCCTGATACGCATCCGGTACCGGACCCGGACGCAATCGGGACGTATTCCTTACGGAACGGGCAGGGCCGCCGTCGCTCCGGGCGCCGCCCCGCCGCCGGGCACCCCGGGCGGCGATGCCACAATGGGTGCCGCTTGTGCGTGTGTTCACAAGCAGTCATGATCCTCCCACCGAAGGTGCCCCCGTGGACATCAAGACCGCTACCGCCCTGCACCGGCTGCGCCTCATCTCGATTCCCGAGGCGCTCTCCTTCCCGGCGCTGATCATCTTCGGCTCGGTCCTGAGCCGGGTCTCCGACATCGACTTCCTGATGATGCCGCTCGGCATGCTGCACGGCGTGCTCTTCGTGATCTACGTCGTGCTGCTGCTGGACGTCTGGGCGAAGACCAAGTGGCCGCTCAAGCGCGTCGCCTTCTTCTTCCTGCTCTGCCTGCTGCCGTTCGGCGGGCTGTACGGCGACAAGGTGCTCAAGCGCTACGAGGCCGACGGCGTCATCGCCGCCCGGGCCCGCCGGGAAGGCACGGTCAGCGCATGATCGTCGCCTTCTCCGTCAGCCCGCTGGGGGTCGGCGAGGACGTCGGCGAGTACGTCGCCGACGCCGTCCGGGTCGTCCGCGAGTCCGGGCTGCCGAACCGCACGGACGCCATGTTCACCTCTGCCGAGGGGGAGTGGGACGAGAGTGGGGTCTCCCCCGCTCGAACGTAGTTGAGAGCTTGGGGAAGGACGTCGTCAAGCGCGCCGTCGCCGCCGTCGAGGCGCGCGCCGGACGGGTCTCCCTCGTCCTCAAGGCCGACATCCGCCCGGGCGTCACCGACGGCCTGACCTCGAAGGTCGAGACGGTCGAGCGCTATCTCGCGGACTGACCCATCACGGCCCGGGGCCTTCGCGGCCAGGAGGTTAGGCTAACCTAACTTCATGCTGGCTACAGTCCCGGGCCGTGAGCGCGGCGCGGCGCGCCCGGCGGTCGCGCTCCGCTGGGCCGAGCCGACGGCGGGCGGCGCCGAGGTGTCCGCGCCCTATCTGCTCACCACCGCCGTCTTCGACGGATCGCCGCCGGCCCTGCCGGTCGCCCCCGGGGTGCACACCCACGCCGACGGGCTCCTGGTCTGGCCGCACCACGGCTCGCTCACGCTGCACACGCGCGGCGCCGTGCGCCGCCTCGTGCCCGGCCAGGGGATCTGGCTGCCGCCCGGCACCCCGCACGACTCCTGGTCCGACCCGGGCAGCGTGAGCTGCTACACCTATGTGACCCGGGCCGCGATTCCGCCGCACTGGACCGGACTGCGCCCGCTGCGGGTGCGGCGCGCCCTCCAGGAGATGCTGCTCCACCTCGACGCCACCTCGATGCCCGACGACCTCAGGCTGCGCACCCAGCGTGTCGTCATCGAGCTGCTGGAGGAGGACCCGCACCCCGCCATCGACGTACCCGTCCCCGAGGACGCGCGGATCCGCGCGCTGGCCGACGACGTCATGCGCGACCCGGAGAGCGAACTCTCGCTGGAGGCGTGGGCGGCACGGCACGCGCTGAGCGTGCGCACCGTCAGCCGGGCCTTCGGACGCGATGTCGGGATGTCCTTCGCGCGCTGGCGTGCGCTGGTGCGGATGTCCGCCGCCACGACGCTGCTGGCGCAGGGGCGTCCGGTCAATCTGGTCGCCCACCGCTGCGGCTACTCCACAACGAGCGCGTTCTCCGCAGCCTTCCGCCGGGTGACCGGGGTCAGCCCCACCGGATATCTGCGCGAGCAGACGGTGCCGGCGCAGGGCGAGCGCTGAACGCTGATGTCGCCGCACCCCGCATGGCCGAATCTCGACACAGCATGGCCGGTCCGCGTCCCCCGGGAGTGTTCCCGCTCCTTAGCGTTCCTCTAGGTGAGGGTGCCCTAAGTTGAGTGCGGGGCCGACACGCGTGCCGCCCCGGCCGCCCTCCCCGTACACCCGCCGCCGCTCGACCGCGGGGCGCACAGATCCGAGGAGAACCATGTCCATATCCACTCCGGCCGGCCGCAGACCCGGCGTCGCCGTGCGCCTCGTGGGGCTGGTGGTCGCGGCCGTCGTCGTTTTGGCGGGCTGCGGCAGCGGCGGATCCGGGCCGGACACGGCGAAGGCGAAGACCGGAGCCGCCTCGGGCGCCTTCCCCGTGACCATCAAGCACGGCCACGGAAGCACCACGATCAAGCAGAAGCCCCAGCGGGTCGTGGCCGTCAGCTGGATGTCGCTGGACGTGGTCGCGGCACTGGGCACGGTCCCGGTCGGTGTCGATGAGCAGTGGGGCGGCGACAAGCAGGGCCACACCCCGTGGTTCCGCAGCACGGTCGAGAAGCTCGGCGGGCCGCTCCCGGAGACGCTCAACTACGGCGACGCGGGCGAGATCGACTTCGAGCAGATCCTCTCGCTGAAGCCGGACCTCATCGTCGGCCTGTACTCCGGCATCAGCGATGTCGACTACAAGCGCCTCTCCGAGATCGCCCCCACCATCCCCTATCTGAAGAAGCCCTGGGACGGCGGGACCTGGCAGGAGATGACCCGCACGATCGGCAGGGCGATGGGCGAGACGAAGAAGGCCGAGAGCCTCGTCACCGACGTCCAGGGCCGGCTGGCCGAGGTGACGAAGGAGCACCCGGAGTTCAAGGGCAAGACCTTCACCTACGGACTGGCCCTCACCCCCGGGTCCACCGAGGTCGGGCTGTATCTCAACTACGACGCCCGCGTCCGGCTGCTGACCGAGATGGGCTTCCGCAACACCCCGTCGATGAAGACCATCGCGTCCACCGCGAAGGGCACCAACTGGTACGGCGGCGTCAGCCTGGAGAAGCTCGACACGATCGAGTCCGACATCTTCGTCGCCTGGGCCAACGGCGCCGACGAGGTCCCGTACACCCTCAAGGACCCGCTCTTCTCGCGCTGGAAGCCGATCGCCGGAAAGAACTACGCCTTCGTGCAGGACGCGACGATGGGCATGGCCATCAGCGGCCCCTCGGTGCTCTCCATCCCCTGGGCGCTGAAGCGGTACGTGCCCATGCTCGCCGACGCCGTGGCGGGCAAGGGCAGCACCGGCGCGGGCTCCTGACCGACCTCCGCCGCTTCCCCCGGTGACGCCCTCTTCCAAGGACAACCATGACGACCGCCCCACCCAAGGGTGACCCCACCACCGGCACGGAGCGTGATCTGCCGGTCCCGCGCGAGGACGCGGGATCGGCCCGGCGCACCCGCTCCCGCCTGCTCATCCTGCTGACCGCGATCGGGCTGCTGCTCGTGGTCGCCGTCCTCAGCGTGATGATCGGCGCCCGTTCCATCGCCCCCGGCACGGTGTGGGACGCGCTGTTCCACTTCGACGACTCCGACGAGCACGTGATGGTGCGCGAGCTGCGGGTGCCGCGCACCGTGACCGGGCTGGTCGTCGGCGCGGCCCTCGGCCTCAGCGGCGCGCTGATCCAGGCGTTCACCCGTAACCCGCTGGCCGATCCCGGCATCCTCGGGGTGAACGCCGGCGCGAGCCTCGCGGTGACGTTCGCCGTCGCCGTGCTCGGCTACACCGGCGCCGGCCAGTTCATCTGGTTCGCGCTGGCGGGGGCCTTCGGGCTCACCGTGCTCGTCTACACGCTCGGCTCCGTCGGCGCCGACCGGGGCAGCCCGGCCAAACTCACCCTCGCGGGGGTCGCGTTCACCGCCGTGTGCGGCGGCTTCACCTCCGCCATGGCGCTCAAGAACACGACCACGTTCGACGTCATGCGGTTCTGGGGCGTCGGCTCCATCGGCGGCCGCTCGCTCGACATCCTCCCCGTCGCCCTGCCTCTGATCGGCGCCGGGCTCGTCCTCGGCCTGTGCAGCGCGGGCTCGCTGAACGCCCTGGCCCTGGGCGACGACCTCGCCCGCTCCCTGGGTACCCGGCTCGCCCTGACCCGGGTGGTCATGGTCCTGGCCGTCACCCTGCTGGCCGGGACCTCCGTCGCCGTCGCCGGGCCGATCTCGTTCGTCGGGCTGATGGTGCCCCACATCGTGCGCTGGTTCACCGGACCCGACCAGCGCTGGATCCTGCCCGTCACGGTCGTCGCCGCGCCCGCCTTCCTGCTGGCCGCCGACATCATCGGCCGCGTGATCCTGCCCTCCGGCGAGATGCGGGTCGGGCTCGTCACCGCGCTCGTCGGCGCCCCCGTCCTCGTCGCGCTCGTCCGGCGCCGGAAGGTGAGCACCCTGTGACCGCCGCACCCGCCCCCGCACCGTCCGCCGCACCCGCAACCCCTCCCGCACCGGGCCGGATCGACTTCGGCCGGACCGTCTGGGTCTGGCGGCGGGCCGGAGCGGCCCTGCGCGTCGACCGGCGGGCCGTCCTCGTCTGCGCCGCCATGGCCCTCGCCGTGGCCGCACTCGGCGTCCTCACCCTGGCCACCGGGTCCATCCAGCTCGCCCCGGCGCGGGTGCTGGCCGCCCTCCTCGACCCGGAAGCCGACCCCCGCGACCGGCTGGTGGTCGTGGACTGGCGGCTGCCCCGGCTGCTGTTCGCGATCGTCTGCGGCGCGGCGCTCGCCGTCAGCGGAGCCCTCTTCCAGTCGCTCACCCGCAACCCGCTCGGCTCGCCCGACGTGATCGGCTTCGCCTCCGGTTCGTACGCGGGCGCGAGCGTGGTGATGCTGGTGCTCGGCACCGCCGACTACCTCGCCGTCGCCTCGGGTTCACTGATCGGCGGGGCGCTGACCGCCCTCCTGGTCTATCTGCTGGCCTACCGGGGCGGGCTCGCCCCCTTCCGCCTGATCATCGTCGGCATCGCCGTCGGCGCCTTCCTCGGCTCCTTCACCTCGATGCTGCTCCTCTCCGTCAACCCGCAGCAGGCGATGCTGGCGGCGACCTGGGGAGCGGGCTCCCTCAGCGGACTCGGCTTCGAGCAACTGCGTTTGACCGCCGCCGTCTTCGTGGTCCTGCTGATCTGTTCCGCCGCCGTCGCACGGCCCCTGGTCCAGCTGGAGCTGGGCGACGACGCGGCCGTGGCCCTCGGTGTCCGCGCGCAGCGCACCCGGCTCGCGGCCACCCTCACCGGGGTCGCGCTCACCGCGCTCGTCACCGCGGCCGTCGGTCCGATCTCGTTCATCGCGCTCGCCGCACCCCAGATCGCCCAGCGGCTGACGCGCAGCCCCACCACGGTGCGGATCGTCCCGGCCGCGCTGACCGGTGCCGCCGTCCTGACCGGCGCCGACTTCATCGCCCAGCGCGTCGACCTGCCCGTCGGCATCGTCACGGTGTGCGTCGGCGGGGCCTATCTGGCCTGGCTGCTCGCCCGCCGCTACACGGGGCGGCGCACATGAACACCCCCGCCCCGGCCGCCCGTCCGCGAGGAGTACCCGTGACCAGCACGACGCAGACCACCCGGACCCCGGTCCCGGCCCGGCTGGAGGTGCTCGATGCGTCCATCGGCTACGGCCGGCGGCCTGTCTCGGAGCATCTCGACGTACGGATCCCCGACCGCTCGTTCACCGTCGTCATCGGCCCCAACGCCTGTGGCAAGTCGACCCTGTTGCGTGCCGTGTCCCGGCTGCTGAAGCCCACCGCGGGCCGGGTCGTCCTGGACGGCCGCTCCCTCGCGGACCACGGTTTCCGGGAGGTGGCCCGGACCCTCGGGCTACTGCCCCAGACCTCACCTGCGCCCGACGGGATCACCGTCGCCGACCTGGTCGCCCGGGGACGCCACCCGCACCAGAGGCTGCTGCGCCAGTGGACCGCGCGCGACGAGCAGGCCGTACGGGAGGCCATGGCGGCCACCGCCGTCACCGAGCTCTCCGGCCGGCCGGTCGACGAACTCTCCGGCGGCCAGCGCCAGCGCGTCTGGGTGGCGATGGTCCTCGCCCAGCAGACCCCCGTCCTGCTGCTGGACGAACCGACCACCTTCCTCGACATCGCCCACCAGATCGAGCTGATGGAGCTGTTCACCGATCTCCACCGCGCCGGGCACACCCTCGTCGCCGTACTCCACGACCTGAACCACGCCGCCCGTTACGCGACCCATCTCATTGCCATGCGCGACGGCCGGGTCGTCGCCGAGGGCACCCCGCGGGAGGTCGTGACCGAAGACCTCGTGCGCGAGGTCTTCGACCTGCCCTGCCGGGTCGCCCCCGACCCGGTCACCGGCACGCCCATGGTCATCCCCCTGGGCCGGCAGCGGGACGCCCGGTGAACGCGACCGCCACCGGACCCCACTCCGTCCCGGCCCTGTTCCGGCTCGCTCTGCTGCGCGACGGGCGCGGCCGCAGGCTCGTCCTGGTCACCCTCGCGTTCATGCTCCACCAGCTGTGCGAGGCGCTGGTGCCGGTCCTCATCGGCGTCGTCATCGACCGGGCCCTGGCCCCTTCGGACCGCACCGCGCTGTTCTGGTGGCTCGGGGTGCTCGGGGCGGTCTTCGTCGTCCTGTCCCTGTCCTACCAGCGGGCCTCGACCGCCATGGTGGACGTCTACGGCCACGGCGAACACGCCCTGCGCCAGCGGGTGATGGCCCGGCTGCTGGACCCGCGCTCCCTGCGCCACCGGCCGGGACCCGGCGAGGCACTCTCGCTGGTCTCGTCCGACACCTATCGGGTCGCCGGGGTCTCCTGGAGCGTCGTGCAGCAGGCCTCGACCGTCACCGCGATCCTCACCGCGTCCACCGCGCTGCTCCTGATCTCCGTCCCGCTGGGCCTGGGCGTCATCGCCGGCACGGTCCTGGTGCTCGTCGTGATGCGCCGGGTCTCGATGCCCCTGGAGGCCCGGGGACTGACCGAGCAGCGCGCGGCGGCACGGGCCGGCGAGGTCGCCACCGACCTGATCACCGGGCTCCGGGTCGTCATCGGCATGAACGCCCGGCCGGAGGCCGCCCGCCGCTACCGGGCCGCAAGCGAGGAGTCGCGGCGCGGCGCCGTCGCCACCGCGCGCGCGGTCCTGGCGTACGGCAGCTTCAGCCTGCTGCTGTCCGGGGTGTTCCTCGCCTCGCTCGCGACGGCGTCCGGATATCTCGCCCTGGACGGCAGCATCACCGTCGGGCAGCTCGTCACCGTCCTCGGACTCGCCCAGTTCCTCCAGGGCTCGCTGGCCCATGTCGGTACCTTCGCCTCCAACTGGATCCACAAGCGAGCCTCGGCCCGGAGGCTCGGCGAGCTGCTGGCCGAACCGCCGCTGATCCCGCCCGCCCGGGCCACCACCGCGCCGGCCGTCCCCGCCACCGCGGCCGTGCGCTGGCATCCGCCCGAGCACGGCGAACCCCTCGACCTGCGCCCCGGCGAACTCCTCGGCGTCGTCCCTCGCCACCCCGCCCACGCCCGGCAGCTCAGCGACCGGCTCGGCTACCGCGTCCCGCTCGGCCGCGGCGAACTCCTGATCGGCGGCGTCGACGCGGTCGACCTCGGCCCGGATCCGGTGCGCGCCCGGATCGCGGCACCGCCCCACCACGGCGCGGTGTTCTCCGGCACCCTGCGCGCCAACATCACCCCGTCCGGCGGCGGGGGCGACCCGGCCGTGCTGCGGGCCGCGATGCTCGACGACGTACTCGAACGGGTCGGCGGCGAGCGGGCCGAGGTCGGCGAGCACGGGCGCAGGCTCTCCGGCGGCCAGCGCCAGCGCCTGCTGCTGGCCCGCGCGCTGCACTCCGGCGCCGACCTCGTCGTCCTCGACGAACCCACCACCGCCGTCGACTCAGTGACCGAGCAGCGCATCGCCGAAGGGTTGCGCGCCCTGACCGCCACCACGCTCCTGATCACCAACAGCCGGATCCTGCTCGCCGCCTGCGACCGGGTCGTCGACCTCGGCGGCAACCGCCGCGAACCGAACGGAACCCCCAGGTGACCCCCGCACCCGGCACGCTGCCCGTCGCCGCCGGCCGCCGCACCCGCCAGGAGCTGATCCGCCGGCTCGGCGCCCACCGGGGCCGTCTCGCGCTCTCGCTGCTCACCCTGCTCGCCGGCACGGCCGTCACCCTCGCCACACCCCCGCTGCTCGGGGCCGTCGTGGATGCCGTCACGGACGGGGGCGGCCGGCGCCGCGTCACGGAACTCGGCGCTGCCCTCGTGGCTGTCGCCGTCGTCGGCACCGCGCTCGCCCACGCCGGGGGCCGGATGCTGGTCGTGCTCGTCCAGGGCGTGCTCGCGGCCCTGCGCGAGGACGTGTTCGAGACGGCGGTCCACCTGCCGGCGCGCGTCCTGGAGTCCTCGGACAGCTCCGACGTCGTCTCCCGGGTGACCCGGGACGTCGAGGCGACCTCGGAGGCCGCGTCCGACGTGCTGCCCGACGTCACCGACGCCGGCTTCACCATCGGCCTGAGCCTGGTGGGCCTCGCCGTCCTCGACATCCGGCTGGCCCTGGCCGGCCTGGTCTGCCTGCCCGTCCACATCCTCGCCACCCGCCGCTTCCTCGCCCGCTCGCACCTCGTGTACGCGGACATCCGCCGCCTGGAGTCCGCCCGGGGCCAGTGCGTCATCGAGGCGGTGCACGGTGCCGAGACGGTCCGTGCCTACCGGGCCCAGGAACAGCACCTCGGCGCGCTGGCCGCCCACAGCGAACGGGCCGTCGCCCGCCAGCGCGACGGCGTACGGCTGCGCAACCGGTTCACCGGCCTGCTCAACGCGGCGGAGTTCCTGGGCCTCGCCGCCGTCCTCGTCACCGGTTTCGCGCTCCTGCGCTCCGGGGCCGTCTCGGTGGGCGCCGCCACGGCGGCGGCCCTCTACTTCCACCGCCTCTTCGGCCCGGTCGGGGCGCTCCTGGGGAGCCTGGATGACATCCAGCGGGCGACGGCCGGGCTCTCCCGGCTCGTCGGCATCACCGACTTGGGACGCGAGGCCACCGGCGGGGCAGGGGGCGGGGAACGGGCGGCCGGGCGGGGACCCGCGTCCGTGGACGTCAAGGGCGTCTCGTTCTCGTACGACGGGACCCGCCCGGCCCTGCGCGAAGTCTCGGTGCGGGTGCCGCCGGGCACGAGCCTCGCGCTCGTCGGCGCCAGCGGCTCGGGCAAGAGCACCCTGGCCCATCTGATCGCGGGCCTCGGCGAACCTGACCGGGGCGAGATCACCACCGGGGGAGCGGAGGGCGGACCCGGCCCGTCGCGCTATCTGGTCACCCAGGAGACCCATCTGTTCGGCGGCACCCTCGCGGACAACCTGAGGATCGCCCGGCCCACCGCCACCGACGACGAACTCCGCCGGGCCCTGCGCGAGACCGGGGCCGGCTGGGCGCTGGAACCGCCGGCCGGCCTCGACACCGTGCTCGGCCCCGGCGGAACCCCGCTGGACGACGGGGCGGTCCAGCACCTGGCGCTGGCCCGCGCCCTGATCGCCGACCCGGACGTCGTCGTCCTCGACGAGGCCACCGCCCAGGACGGCCCGCACCGCCGCACCCCGCTGGCGACGGCCCTCGCACGCGTCACCCGGGGACGTACCAGCGTGATCGTGGCGCACCGCCTGGAGCAGGCGCGCGCCGCGGACCGCATCCTCATCCTCCGCGGCGGCGAGGTCGCCGAGCAGGGCACGCACACCGAGCTGCTCGCCGCCGGCGGCGAGTACGCCGCGCTCTGGCACGCGTACACGGGCCCTGCCACCCGCCCCCCGGTCCCGAACCAGCACACTCGTACCCACACGAAGGAGCAGCACCCATGACCATCCACCGCGCCGTGGTGGCCCGTGTCCGGCCACTCACCACGACCATGGCCCGCATCACGTTCCACGGCGAGGGGCTCGCCGCGTTCACGTCCACGGGCGTCGGCGACGAGTACGTCCGCCTGTTCTTCCCGCACGGGCCCGACCGCACCGATGTCTCGCTGCCCGAGGCCACGGACAACGGCGGCTGGCGGACCCCGGAGGGGCAGCCCGAGGCCCCCGTGCGCACGTACACCGTCCGGGCCGTCCGCCCGGAGGCCGGTGAGATCGACATCGACTTCGTGCTGCACGGCCACGGCACGGCGTCCGGCTGGGCCGCCGCCGCCCGGCCCGGCGACGTGATCGGCCTGAACTCGCCCACCGGCCTCTACAGTCCCCCGGCCGACCTCGGCTGGCAGGTCCTGATCTCCGACCTCAGCGGCCTGCCCGCCGTCGGACGCCTCATCGAGAACACCCCGGAGGGCGTCACCACCCGGGCCGTCCTGGAGGTGCCCGACGAGGCGAGCGTCCAGCCGCTCCCGGACCGGCCCGGCGTCCGGGCCACCTGGACCTACGGCGGCAACGGCCGAGGCCCCAGCCGGCTGGCCGAGCTGGTCGACGCCGCGATCCCGCCCGGCACGGACCTGACCGGCGGCTATGTCTGGGTCGCCGGCCGGACGGACGCCCTGCGGGCCGTGCGCCGCTATCTGCGCAAGGAGCTGAAGCTGCCCGCCGACCGCTTCAAGGTCGTCGGCTACTGGATGCCGGACGGCGACTCGTGGACCGAGCGCTACGAGGCGCTGCCCGCGTCCGTACGCGCCGAGCTGGCCTCCATGTGGGAGAACCCGGCCGGCGACCCCGAGGACCTGGCCATTCGGTACGAGGAGCGGCTCAGCACGCTGGGTCTGTGAGCTCCGGGGGCTGGTGCCCCGGTACGGCCAGGGCGATGCCGAGCGGTGTCCGCTCGTACAGCACCTGATGGCCGTACCGCCGCGACGTCAGCAGCCCCGCCGCCCGCAGCACCGACAGATGGGCGGAGACGGAGGACGGTGCCAGGCCCAGCCGGTGGGCGAGCGCGCCGGTCCCGGCCGGTTCGTCCAGCGCGCACAGCACATCGGCCCGCGCCCGCCCCAGCAGCCGCGCGAGCACGTTTGGGGTGCTGGCGCCCGGCTCCGTCCACAGCCCGCCGATGCCCCGGGCCGGATAGATGACCGCGGGCTGCCAGGGGTCCTCGAAACCGCTGACCGCGTCCGGCCAGGCGAAGACGGACGGCATCAGGACCAGGCCCTGCCCGCCGAGCACCCGGGAGTGCCGGGCGCGCGTCGGGGCGATGGTGAGTGTGGAGTCCGCCCAGCTCAGCTGGGGGCTCAGCTCCCCGAGCAGCCGCTCGAAGCCGACCGCCGCCAGCCGCCGCGAGTGGTAGGCCACATCGGCCTCCAGCAGGGCGCGCAGCCGGGGCCAGTGCGGCTCGACCAGCACCCGCCAGACCTCCTCCAGCAGCTCGGCCAGCTCCCGCACGCTCCGCGCGGGGTCGGCCAGCAGCGCCCGCCCGGCGGGGGAGTGCAGCACCTGCGGCCGGTCCGCGAGCGACCGCGCCAGATCCTCCCCGGCCAGCCCCGGATCGACCGCCCGCACCCCCGCGATCTCCTCCTCGAAGGAGGCGAGGGGGCCGATCGGCGGCGGACAGAAGAAGTCCGGACTGTGGCCGCCCTCCCGCATCAGCAGCCACAGCGGGCCGAGATCCAGCCCGGCCGCCGCGTCCCGGATCCGGCGCAGCCACGGCAGGTGGTACCCCTGCCGCTCGGGCCGCCCCAGCACCCGCACGGCCGCCTGCGTCTCCCACAGCGGCGAGACCGCGAAGCGGCAGTGCAGCAGATCGCTCTCGTCGAAATGCAGCTGTACGGGCATGGGAGCGGCCTCGCTCGCGAAGATTCGGCTGGGGCCGAAAGTCTACGGAAGGGCGGCCCCGCTCCTCCAGGCTGCGGCCATGCCGAGAGACACCGATCCCCTGGCGGGCGGCCCCCGCGACGCGACGGATCCACCCCGCGACCGGCCGGTCCCGCCCCGGACCCCGCCGCCCGCCCCGAGCGCCGCGCACCCCGCCCCCACCGGACCGGCCCCCCTCCCGGCCCCGGCCCCGGAGCGCGACGGTCCCCCCGACCCGAGCGAACCGCCCGCGCTCCGGGCCCCGGCGCGGAACACCGCACCCCGCGGCTACCGGGCCGTGTTCGGCGTACGCGAGTTCCGCGCGGTCTTCGCCGCGCACCTGCTCTCGCTGCTCGGCGTCGTCGTCAGCGAACTCGCGCTCACCGTCCTCGTCTACGACCTGACCTCCTCACCCCTGCTCAGCGCCCTCACCTTCGCGCTCGGCATGCTCCCGTACCTCGTCGGCGGCACCCTCTTCGCCGGGATCGCCGACCGCTACCCCGCCCGCCGGGTCCTGGTGACCTGCGACCTGATCTGCGCCGGCTGCGTCGCCGTGATGGTCCTGCCGGGCACCCCGGTCGCCGGACTCCTCGTGCTGCGCTGCCTGGTCGCCGCCGTCTCACCGGTCTTCACCGGGACGCGGATGGCCGCGCTCGCCGACATCCTGGGCGAGGGCGACCTGTTCGTCCTGGGCCGCTCACTGCTGCGGATCGTCTCGCAGAGCGCCCTGCTCGCCGGCTTCGGCGTGGGCGGGCTGCTGCTCGCCGCGGTCCCCCCGCGCGGCGCCATCGCCCTCACCGTCCTCACCTTCCTCTGCTCGGCCGCGCTGCTGCGCCTCGGCACCCGCGACCGGCCCGCCCGCACCGGCGGCGGACGGGGCGCCACCCTGCTGCGGGAGTCGCTCACCGGGGCCCGCCTCGTCCTCGGCCACCGCAGGATCCGGGCGCTGATGCTGCTCTTCTGGCTGCCCCCGGTGTTCGTCGTCGCCCCCGAGGCGCTCGCCGCCCCGTACGCCGACGAGATCGGCGCCGGCACCGCCGCGCTCGGGCTGCTGATGTGCGCGATGCCGGTCGGCCACATCACCGCCGAGCTGTACGCGGGCACCGCGCTGAGCCCCCGGGTCCGCTCGCTGATCGTGCTGCCGTGCGCGGCGGCCGGGCTGCTGCCCCTCGTGCTGTACGGCCTCCGGCCCGGTGTGCCGGTGGCGGCCGTCGCCCTGCTGCTGGCCGGGGCGGGCTCGGCGTACGTCATCGGCCTCGACCAGTGGTTCGTCGACGCCGTCCCCGACGAGCTGCGCGGCCGGGCCATGACCCTGCTCACGGCCGGGCTGATGACCCTCCAGGGCGTCGGCATGGCGCTGGCGGGGCTGGCCGCCGAGTTCTTCCCCGTCCACCAGGTGGTCGCCGGGGCCGGTGTGCTGGGCACGCTGTGCCTGCTCGCGCTCGTCGCGGAGGTCCGCAGGACCGCGCCCGCCCTCCCCGTTCGGACCGAAGTTCGAGACGGTGAGGACCGTCATGTTCCCCATGGGTAAGGTCGTGGCCGTGCCGAAGCCGCTCAGTCTCCCCTTCGATCCCATCGCCCGCGCCGACGAACTCTGGCAGCAGCGCTGGGGCCCCGTGCCGTCCATGGGGGCGATCACCTCGATCATGCGTGCGCAGCAGATCCTGCTCGCCGAGGTCGACGCGGTCGTCAAGCCGTACGGGCTGACCTTCGCGCGCTACGAGGCGCTGGTGCTGCTCACCTTCTCCAAGGCCGGTGAGCTGCCGATGTCCAAGATCGGTGAGCGGCTCATGGTCCACCCCACGTCCGTGACGAACACCGTGGACCGGCTGGTGCGCTCCGGTCTGGTCGACAAGCGCCCCAACCCGAACGACGGCCGCGGCACGCTCGCCTCCATCACCGACAAGGGCCGCGAGGTCGTCGAGTCCGCCACCCGCGACCTGGTCGCGATGGAGTTCGGCCTCGGGGTGTACGACGCCGAGGAGTGCGCCGAGATCTTCGCCCTGCTGCGGCCCCTGCGCATCGCCGCCCAGGACTTCGAGGAGATCTGAGGGACGCGGTTCCGGGTCCCGGCCCGCTGCAAGATCGCCCCGGACGTCCGGTTACGCTCGATGGCATGAAACGCAGTGTGCTGACCCGATACCGGGTGATGGCCTACGTCACCGCCGTCATGTTGCTCGTGCTCTGCACCTGCATGGTTTTCAAGTACGGCTTCGACAAGGGCGAGGGCCTGACCCTCGTCGTCTCGCAGATCCACGGCGTGCTCTACATCATCTACCTGATCTTCGCCTTCGACCTCGGCTCCAAGGCGAAGTGGCCGATGGGCAAGCTGCTCTGGGTCCTGGTGTCCGGCACGATCCCGACCGCCGCGTTCTTCGTCGAGCGCAAGGTCGTCCGCGACGTGGAGCCGCTGCTCGCGGACGCCCCCGCGGTGCCCGCCAAAGCCTGACCGCCGCCTGAGTACCGCCTGACCGAACCGCCCCGTGCCGAGCACCGGGCGGTTTGTCATCGACATTTACTAGGACGTCCTAGTAAATTGGTGGCATGGACGCTGACGCGATCGAGGAAGGCCGCCGCCGCTGGCAGGCCCGTTACGACAAGGCCCGCAAGCGTGACGCGGACTTCACCACGCTCTCCGGGGACCCGGTCGAGCCCGTCTACGGCCCCCGCCCGGGGGACACGTACGAGGGCTTCGAACGGATCGGCTGGCCCGGCGAGTACCCCTTCACCCGGGGACTCCACCCGACCGGCTACCGGGGCCGCACCTGGACCATCCGCCAGTTCGCCGGCTTCGGCAACGCCGAGCAGACCAACGAGCGCTACAAGATGATCCTCGCCGCGGGCGGCGGCGGGCTGAGCGTGGCCTTCGACATGCCGACGCTGATGGGCCGCGACTCCGACGACCCCCGCGCGCTCGGCGAGGTCGGCCACTGCGGGGTCGCCATCGACTCCGCCGCCGACATGGAGGTCCTCTTCAAGGACATCCCGCTCGGCGACGTCACCACGTCGATGACGATCAGCGGCCCGGCCGTCCCCGTCTTCTGCATGTACCTGGTCGCCGCCGAGCGCCAGGGCATCGACCCCGCCGTGCTCAACGGCACGCTGCAGACGGACATCTTCAAGGAGTACATCGCGCAGAAGGAGTGGCTCTTCCAGCCCGAGCCCCATCTGCGCCTCATCGGCGACCTGATGGAGCACTGCGCCCGCGACATCCCCGCCTACAAGCCGCTCTCCGTCTCCGGCTACCACATCCGCGAGGCCGGGGCCACAGCCGCGCAGGAGCTGGCCTACACCCTCGCCGACGGCTTCGGCTACGTGGAGCTGGGCCTGTCCCGAGGCCTCGACGTCGACACCTTCGCCCCCGGCCTGTCCTTCTTCTTCGACGCCCACCTCGACTTCTTCGAGGAGATCGCCAAGTTCCGTGCGGCCCGCCGGATCTGGGCCCGCTGGATGAAGGAGACGTACGGAGCGAAGACCGACAAGGCGCAGTGGCTCCGCTTCCACACCCAGACCGCCGGTGTCTCGCTCACCGCCCAGCAGCCGTACAACAACGTCGTACGGACCGCCGTGGAGGCCCTCTCCGCCGTCCTCGGCGGCACCAACTCCCTGCACACCAACGCCCTGGACGAGACCCTCGCGCTCCCCTCCGAGCAGGCCGCCGAGATCGCGCTGCGCACCCAGCAGGTGCTGATGGAGGAGACCGGCGTCGCCAACGTGGCCGACCCGCTGGGCGGTTCCTGGTTCGTGGAGCAGCTCACCGACCGGATCGAGGCCGAGGCCGAGAAGATCTTCGACCAGATCAGGGAGCGCGGCACCCGCGCCCATCCGGACGGCCGGCACCCGGTCGGGCCGATGACCTCCGGCATCCTGCGCGGCATCGAGGACGGCTGGTTCACCGGCGAGATCGCCGAGTCCGCCTTCCGCTACCAGCAGTCGCTGGAGAAGGGCGACAAGAGGGTCGTCGGCGTCAACGTCGCGCACGGCTCGGTCACCGGCGACCTGGAGATCCTGCGCGTCAGCCACGAGGTGGAGCGCGAGCAGGTCCGGGAGCTGGCCGTCCGCAAGCAGGGCCGGGACGACGCCCGGGTGGGCGCCGCGCTGGACGCGATGCTGGCCGCCGCCCGCGACGGCTCCAACATGATCGCGCCGATGCTGGACGCGGTCCGCGCCGAGGCGACGCTGGGCGAGATCTGCGGGGTGCTGCGCGAGGAGTGGGGCACCTACACGGAGCCGCCCGGCTTCTGACCGCCTCGCGCGGGGCCTGCGGCCGTCACCCGCCGGGGCGTGTCCGCCCTAGCCCGTGGCGGCCGCGCCCAGGCCCGCGAGCAGGAGCAGCGTGAAGCGCCGGGCCCAGTCGGCGTCGACGGGCTCGGCGCTCACGAGCGCCCGGTGCACCACCGCGCCGGCGATCACATCGAAGATCAGGTCGGCCGTCAGCTCCGCCGCGGCCTCGTCCGGCTCGACGGGCAGCTCACCGCGCTCCTGGGCGCGCCGCCTGCCCTGGAGGACGAGCCGCTTCTGCCGGTTCACGATCGAGTCGCGGATCCGGGTCCGCAGCGCCTCGTCCCGGGTCGACTCGGCGACCACCGCCATCAGCGCGGTCTGCGTCTCCGGCCGCTCCAGCAGCGCGGCGAACTGCAGCACCACCGCCTGCACATCCGCCGACAGGCTGCCCAGGTCCGGGAGTTCCAGCTCGTCGAAGAGGACCGCGACCGCGTCCACGACCAGTTCGTTCTTGCCCGCCCAGCGCCGGTACAGCGTCGTCTTGGCGACCCCCGCCCGCGTCGCCACGTCGCTCATCGTCAGCTTCGACCAGCCGAGGTCCACCAGCGAGGCTCTGGTCGCCTCGAGGATCGCCTCGTCGGCCTCGGCGCTGCGAGGGCGTCCCGTTCGCGCGGGTTTGGGGTGGCTGCGGCTCAGCATGCCGTGACCATACCCGCCGGTAAGGAGAACCGACCGGTCCCGTTCCCCGTGAGACAGATCACCGAACACTCTTGTGCAGGAGGGGCCGGGTCCAGTTACGCTACGGGTCGTAGCGTAAGAAACGACGGTCCGCCGTCGTAGCGCCACGAACGGACGACAGTCACAGGCGCCGGGTGGGGACCGGGCGCCGAACCGGGTCTTTCAGGGGCCCAGGGACCGCGATCGATGGGGATCGACCGCGGTTCGAACCGTGTCTGTCCGTGCACCTCGCACTCCGGCGAGGGCTGCGGACGGGCGCGGTTCACCCATCGCTTTCCGGAACAGCGTGCCGAGGGGGGAGGATGTACGTATGCAGCCTAGGAACATGTCCATGAGCGGCGTCGTCGACCTCGCCGCGGTGAAGGCGGCCGGTGAGGCCAAGGCCAAGGCGGAGCAGGCCAGGGCCGAGTCCGCCCGGCAGGGCGGCCCCGCCGGTGTCCCCGCTTCCTCCCTCGTGATCGACGTCGATGAGGCGGGCTTCGAGAGCGATGTCCTCCAGCGCTCCGCCGAAGTCCCGGTCGTCATCGACTTCTGGGCCGAGTGGTGCGAGCCGTGCAAGCAGCTGGGACCGCTGCTGGAGCGCCTGGCCCATGAGTACAACGGCCGTTTCGTGCTGGCCAAGGTCGATGTCGACGCCAACCAGATGCTGATGCAGCAGTTCGGGATCCAGGGCATCCCGGCGGTCTTCGCCGTGGTCGCCGGACAGGCGCTGCCCCTCTTCCAGGGCGCGGCCCCCGAGTCCCAGATCCGCCAGACCCTGGACCAGCTGATCCAGGTCGGCGAGGAGCGCTTCGGGCTCACCGGTATCGCCGTCGACCCGGAGGCGGCCGGCCCCGACGCCGGTGCCCAGGCGGCCCCCGAGGCCCCCGCCGGACCGTACGACGCGCTTCTGGAGGCGGCCGCGCAGGCGCTGGACGCCAATGACTTCGCCGGCGCCGTCCAGGCGTACAGGAACGTCCTGTCGGACGACCCGGCCAACAGCGAGGCCAAGCTCGGCCTCGCCCAGGCGGAGTTGCTGGCCCGGGTCCAGAAGACGGACCCGCAGCAGGTCCGCAAGGACGCCGCCGAGAACCCGGCCGATGTGGACGCCCAGCTCGCCGCGGCCGACCTCGATCTGGTCGGCGGTCATGTCGAGGACGCCTTCGGCCGGCTCGTCGAGACGGTCCGCCGTACGTTCGGCGACGACCGCGACCGGGTACGGGTGCGGCTGCTCGAACTCTTCGAGGTGATCGGCCCCGACG
The DNA here is from genome assembly GCF_031844705.1 of Streptomyces sp. ITFR-16. NCBI lineage: Bacteria > Bacillati > Actinomycetota > Actinomycetes > Kitasatosporales > Streptomycetaceae > Streptomyces > Streptomyces sp. ITFR-16. Next base: position 2,458,310 of record NZ_CP134609.1, on the reverse strand, counting down.
ACCCCAGGGTCGGCGCCGCCCGGACCGCCCTCGCGCGCGTCTTGTTCTGATCTGACAACACGGCCGCGGCTCCCGGTGGGAGTCGCGGCCGTTTTCGCGTCGGGCGCTAAGAGAGGCCCTCGCTTTACCAAATCTTGATAAAACAAGCGGCTGTTACTCGCAGTAAATCGATCATCGAGATCTGTCCGCTTTAGCTCCCCCTTGGCGGTATTCGTCTGTCGGCCCGGGGCAACCCTGTGTGGCCGCTCGGTGCCGCCCGGTCGTGGCTCGGTTATCGGGCCGTTACTAGTGAGTAACGAACCCCCTTGTGTCACGGCCGCGAATGGACCACGATCGGCCACGCTCGGTCCAATGACGCCAGTCCGGCTGCCAGTCGGTGCGGCGGCTCCGTTGGGTCCCCACCGAGTGGGCCGGCGGCAGTGGCGCCGGTTCCGGACAGGGGGGTTCCTGCCGACCGGCAGGGCCTGTCCGAACAGGTTGCGCGAACGCGTGGCCAGTGGTTGTCGCTCGGGGGTGATCGCCGGTGATTCGGGCGCGGTTCAAGCCTCCGTCCGCAGGCGCTCTCCTTTCCGAGGACGTAGCACTTCTCCCATCCCAGGTCCGGCAGGATGCCAGACCGGAGATGTACGTCCGAGAAGGAGGAAAAGTATGAGTTCCCAGGTTCGCGGTGGCACGAGATGGAAGCGTTTCGCTGTCGTCATGGTGCCGAGCGTCATAGCCACCGCTGCGGTGGGTGTCGGTCTGGCGCAGGGTGCGCTCGCCGCGTCCTTCAGCGTGTCCGGCCAGGAGTTCAAGGTCAGCGCGGATGAGCTGGTCGGCCAGAACTTCGTCCAGTACGGCAGTGTCGCGACGGGCAAGGACCTCAAGGGCAAGGACCAGGCCGCTCCGGTCGCCGTGTCCGGGTTCAGCGAGGCCACCATCACCAACATGTGCCAGTCGGTCGTCACGCCCGACCTGCCCTTCGGGCTCGGCAGTGTCACGCTGCAGCTCACCGCCGGCACCGGCAAGGACAAGGTCTACGCCAAGGACCTGTACCTCGATGTCTCGAAGCTCGACGGTGACGCCGAGTTCACGAACATCGACATCGGCGTGGCCGCCGGTGGGCTGAAGAACCCGGGCATCCAGCCCGGCACCCAGGCCAACCCCTACGGGTTCTCGCAGCGGGCCGAGGTCGCCAAGCTGACGAAGGTGCGGCAGCAGGCATGGGCCACCACGGCAGGAACGTTCAAGCTGCCGAGCCTGTCGCTGCGGCTGCACAAGGGCGTCAAGGAGTGCTACTAAGCACTCGCCCGGGTGGCCGGGGGCCGCACAGCGGACCCCGGCCACCCACCCTTCTCTTTCTCACAGCAGTACCGGTTCCAGGGAGCTGTTTTCCATGAGCCCCGAATCCCAAGGGCAGAACGAGCACTACGTCCGCGTCCTCCGGCGACGCTTCCGCACCTGGCGGGGTAACCGGCCCTTCTGGGCGGGGCTGTTCACCATGGCGGGCGGTGTACCGATCGCGTACTTCCCGTACGCGAATATGCACCTCGGCAACATGACGCTGGCGATGTCCACCACCGCGGGTGCCGGATCGCTCATCATCGGTGTCCTGCTGATCACGCTGGGCCTGACCATGTGGTTCCACCACATCGTCCGGGTGTTCGCCGGCGTCGCGGCGATCCTGCTCGCGCTGATCTCCATACCCGTCGCCAACATCGGCGGCTTCCTGATCGGTTTCCTGCTGGCCCTGATCGGTGGCGCGCTGTCCATCTCCTGGGCGCCGGGCGAGGCGAAGCCGGAGGGGGCCGAGGCCGAGGAGGCCGCACCGGCCGAGCTCCTGCCCCTGGGGGCCGCCCCCGAACCGGAGGCGGACGGACCCCCGTTCGCCCAGGACGGGCAGAGCGCCGAGGGCGCGCTCCACGGAGCGGGCATCCCCGAGCAGCCGGCGCAGTACGACACGACAGTCGAGGTCGACGGCGGGAGGCATCGTGCGGGGTGACGACAGTCAGGTGAACGCCCTGGGCGAGGGCGGCACCCAGGAGCGAAGAGGACCGCGCCACGCGGCCCCCAGGAAGTCGCTGCTGACGAAGCTCCACATGCCCGCAGGCAAGAAGGCGTTCGCACTCGCGGCGATGCCCACGGCGGTGTTCGTCGGGATGGGGCTCACCCCCAAGCTGGCGATGGCCGACGACAACGCGGACATCCCCTTCGCCCCCGGCCCCTGTGTGACCCGCTCCGACGAGCCGAGCGAGTCGGCGGACCCGTCGCCCTCGGCGTCGAAGACGCCCTCCCCGTCGGCCAGTGCGACCAGCACGCCGGCGCCGGAGACGAGCGACAGGGCGACCCCGAAGCCGACGGCCACCCCGTCGGGCGGCGCGGACGACACGGCGGACAAGAGCACCACGAAGAGCACGCAGAAGGGCTCCGACGCGGCCCCGGCCGCGACGCCGAGCGCCACGCCCTCGCCGGCCAAGTCGACGAACCCGCTCGACCCGCTGGGCCTGGGCGACGCGCTCAAGGACCTCTTCGACGGACCGGACAAGGAGACGGCGAGCCCGTCCCCGAGCGCCACCACGGCCGCCCCGGAGCCGTCGAAGCCCGCCACGACGGCGCCCGCGGACAAGGCCGGCGACAAGGCGGACAAGCCCGTCGAGAAGGCCACCGGCGCGGCGAAGGACACGGCCGACAGGACGGCCGAGGCCATCAGGGACGCGGCGGACAAGGCCGGCAAGCCGGTCGAGGAGCTGGAGAAGGACGTCAAGGGACTCGACCCGAAGAAGGACGAGGACATCCCGGACGGCGCCAAGCCCTCCTTCCCCTGCCCGACCGCCGACCCGAAGGCGCTGGCCGCGGCCGATCTGGAGCAGGGCATCCCCCGCCTCCCGAACGACCCGTGGATCCTGGAGAGTTCGCTGCTCACCCTGAACGGGCTGGACTACAAGGGCATCGTCGAGGTGGAGAAGGGCGACGGCGCCACGAAGAAGGTGCTGAAGTTCACCGCCTCCTCCATCGACATCAAGGACCTCCACCAGCTGACGGTCGGCCCGCAGTCCGGCGTCACCGGCCATGTGAAGGCGCGGAAGGGCTCCACCTCGACCATCCGCAACGGCACGGTGACGATGTACACGGAGGAGCTGAAGGGCAACCTCTTCGGTCTCATCCCGATCACCTTCAGCCCGGCGACCCCGCCCCCGCTGAACGTCCCGTTCGCCTTCTTCACCAACGTGAAGGTGACTCAGGCGGGCCAGTTCGGCGGCACGCTGACGGTCCCCGGCCTGCAGAACTACTTCACCGAAGGCTCCGGCTGACGGTCGAGACCCCTCCGGGAGCCGCACAACGACGGTGGCCCGCACCTCCCTCGCAGGGGGTGCGGGCCACCGTCATGTGCGGGCCGGGCGCCGTCAGTCGCGGCCCTGGCCGCCCACGTGGTGGACGCGGACCATGTTGGTCGTGCCGGGGACGCCGGGGGGCGAGCCGGCCGTGATGACCATCGTGTCGCCGGCGTTGTAGCGGTCCAGCTTCAGCAGCTCCGCGTCGACCAGGTCCACCATCGCGTCCGTGGTGTCCACGTGCGGGACCACATGGGCCTCGACGCCCCAGCTGAGGGCCAGCTGGTTGCGGGTGGACTCGTCCGTGGTGAAGGCCAGGATCGGCTGCGCCGCGCGGTAGCGGGAGAGGCGGCGGGCGGTGTCGCCGGACTTGGTGAAAGCGACCAGCGCCTCGCCGCCCAGGAAGTCCGCGATCTCGCAGGCCGCACGGGCCACCGAACCGCCCTGGGTGCGGGGCTTCTTGCCCGGCACCAGCGGCTGGAGCCCCTTGGAGAGCAGCTCCTCCTCGGCGGCGACGACGATCTTCGACATCGTCTTGACCGTCTCGATCGGGTACGCGCCCACGGAGGACTCCGCGGAGAGCATGACCGCGTCGGCGCCGTCCAGGATCGCGTTGGCGACGTCGGACGCCTCGGCGCGGGTGGGACGGGAGTTGGTGATCATCGACTCCATCATCTGGGTCGCCACGATCACCGGCTTGGCGTTGCGCCGGCACAGCTCCACCAGGCGCTTCTGCACCATCGGGACCTTCTCCAGCGGGTATTCGACGGCGAGGTCGCCACGGGCGACCATCACACCGTCGAACGCCATGACGACGCCCTCCATGTTCTCGACGGCCTGCGGCTTCTCGACCTTGGCGATGACGGGGACCCGGCGGCCCTCCTCGTCCATGATCTTGTGGACGTCCTTGACGTCACTGGCGTCCCGCACGAAGGAGAGCGCGACCAGGTCGCAGCCCATCCGCAGCGCGAAGCGCAGGTCGTCGACGTCCTTCTCGGACAGGGCCGGGACGTTGACCGCCGCACCCGGCAGGTTGATCCCCTTGTGGTCGGAGATCACCCCGCCCTCGATGACGATCGTGCGGACGCGCGGGCCGTCGACGGAGACGACCTTCAGCTCGACGTTGCCGTCGTTGATCAGGATCGGGTCGCCCTTGGCGACGTCACCGGGCAGACCCTTGTAGGTCGTCCCGCAGATCGACTTGTCGCCGGGGACGTCCTCGGCGGTGATGACGAACTCGTCCCCGCGGACCAGTTCGACCGGACCCTCGGCGAACTTCGCCAGACGGATCTTCGGGCCCTGGAGGTCGGCGAGCACGCCGACCGCCCGGCCGGTCTCGGCGGCGGCCTTGCGGACCCGGTCGTAACGACCCTGGTGTTCCGCGTGGGAGCCGTGACTGAAGTTGAATCGGGCCACGCTCATGCCGGCCTCGATCAGAGCGACGAGCTGCTCATGGGAGTCGACGGCGGGGCCGAGGGTGCAGACGATTTTGGAACGGCGCATGAGGCGGATCCTATCGGTTTGTTTCACTGCGGAATATTCCGTCTGGTGGAAGATACAAAGGGGCGCGGGGGTGCTCAGTTGTCGACCAGTGCGAAGGTCTGTTCGGCGATCTCCAGCTCTTCGTCCGTCGGCACCACAGCGACCGCGACCCGTGCGTAATCCGGCGAGATCAGCCGCGGCACCCCGGACCGTACGGCGTTGAGATCCGCGTCCACCACCAGGCCGAGCTCCTCCAGACCGGCGATCGCAGCTTCCCGCACCGCGCTGGAGTTCTCCCCGACCCCCGCCGTGAAGACGACGGCGTCCACCCGGCCGAGCACCGCCGAATAGGCGCCGATGTACTTCTTCAGCCGGTGCACATAGATGTCGAAGGCCAGCGCGGCACGGGTGTCGCCCTCCTCGATCCGGCGGACGATCTCCCGCATGTCGTTGTCCCCGCACAGCCCCACCAGGCCGCTCTTCTTGTTGAGCAGGACGTCGATCTCGTCCGCCGACATGCCTGCCACCCGCTTGAGGTGGAAGGTGACGGCCGGATCGATGTCTCCCGAACGCGTACCCATGACCAGCCCCTCCAAGGGGGTCAGTCCCATCGACGTCTCCACGCACCGGCCGCCCGCGACCGCCGAGGCCGAGGCGCCGTTGCCCAGGTGCAGCACGATGACGTTGACCTCTTCGGGCGCTCTGCCCAGCAGCTCGGCCGTCTTGCGCGAGACGTACGCGTGCGAGGTGCCGTGGAATCCGTAGCGCCGGATGCGGTGCGCGTCGGCCGTCTCCACGTCGATCGCGTACCGCGCCGCGTACTCCGGCATCGTCGTGTGGAACGCGGTGTCGAACACCGCCACCTGCGGCAGATCGGGGCGCAGGGCCATGGCCGTGCGGATGCCGGTGATGTTGGCCGGGTTGTGCAGCGGCGCCACCGGCACCAGGCGCTCGATCTCCTTGAGCACCTCGTCGGTGATCACGGTCGGCTCGGTGAACCGCAGCCCGCCGTGGACCACCCGGTGGCCGATCGCCGCCAGCTCGGGGGAGTCCAGGCCGAGCCCGTCGGCCGCCAGCTCGTCGGCGGCCGCCTCCAGGGCTTCCTCGTGGTCGGCGATCCGGCCCTTGCGCTCCCGGCTCTCGCCCCCGCCGCCGGTCAGCGGGGTGTGGACGAGCCGGGAGGTCTCCTCGCCGATCCGCTCGACGAGCCCGGCCGCCAGCCGGGAGTGGTCGCGCATGTCGAGCAGCTGGTACTTCACGGAGGAGGAGCCGGAGTTGAGGACGAGCACCCGGCTCGCTCCCTCGGCTGCCGCCGCGCCTTCGGTGGTGGTCATGCGGGTCACTCCTCGCCCTGCGCCTGGATCGCCGTAATGGCCACGGTATTGACGATGTCCTGGACGAGAGCGCCCCGGGACAGGTCGTTGACGGGCTTGCGCAGCCCCTGGAGGACCGGGCCGACGGCCACCGCGCCCGCCGAGCGCTGCACGGCCTTGTAGGTGTTGTTGCCCGTGTTGAGGTCCGGGAAGATCAGGACCGTCGCCTGGCCGGCCACCTCGGACCCCGGCAGCTTCGTCGCGGCGACGCTCGGCTCGACCGCCGCGTCGTACTGGATGGGGCCCTCGATCCTGAGGTCCGGGTGGCTCGCGCGCACCCGGTCCGTCGCCTCGCGGACCTTGTCGACGTCCGCGCCCGTGCCCGAGGTGCCCGTCGAGTACGAGAGCATCGCGATCCGGGGCTCCACGCCGAAGCGGGCCGCGGTGACGGCGGACTGGACGGCGATGTCCGCGAGCTGCTCGGCGTTCGGGTCCGGGTTGACCGCGCAGTCGCCGTAGACCAGGACCTTGTCGGCGAGGCACATGAAGAAGACCGAGGAGACGATCGAGGCGTCCGGCTTCGTCCCCCCAGCGCCCGCCGCCCTGCCCGACGAGCTCTGCTCGGCCCCCTTCGTTCTGATGATCTCGAAGGCCGGGCGGATCGTCGCCGCCGTGGAGTGCACGGCCCCGGAGACCATGCCGTCGGCCAGCCCCTCCTGGACCATCAGCGTGCCGAAGTAGTTGACGTCCGAGACGACGTCGTGCGCCAGCTCGACCGTGACCCCGCGATGCGCGCGCAGCTGGGCGTACCGCTCGGCGAAGGACTGGCGCAGCTCGGAGGTCGCCGGGTCGATGAGCTGGGTGGCGGCGAGGTCGATGCCGAGGTCCGCGGCCTTCTTGCGGATCACGTCGGGGTCGCCGAGCAGGGTGAGGTCGCAGACGTCGCGCCGCATCAGGACGTCGGCGGCGCGCAGGACGCGCTCCTCGGTGCCCTCCGGCAGCACCACCCGGCGGCGGTCCGCGCGGGCCTGCTCCAGCAGTTCGTGCTCGAACATCATCGGCGTGACCCGGCCGCTGCGGGCGACCGAGATCCGGTCCAGGAGCGCCGCGGTGTCCACATGGCGCTCGAAGAGGCCGAGCGCGGTCTCCGCCTTGCGGGGGGTCGCCGCGTTGAGCTTGCCCTCCAGGGCGAAGAGCTCCCCGGCGGTGGGGAAGGAGCCGCCGGCCACCGAGACGACCGGGGTGCCCGGTGCGAGCCGTGCGGCCAGCGTGAGTATCTCCTCGCCAGGCCGCTCGTTCAGTGTCAGCAGCACGCCCGCGATGGGCGGGGTGCCCGCGCTGTGCGCGGCGAGCGAGCCGATCACCAGGTCCGAGCGGTCCCCGGGGGTCACCACCATGCAGCCCGGCGTCAGCGCCTTCAGCAGGTTCGGCAGCATCGCGCCGCCGAACACGAAGTCCAGCGCGTCCCGGGCCAGGCCCGCGTCGTCGCCGAGCAGCACCGTACCGTCCAGCGCGGCGGTGATCTGGGCGACCGTCGGCGCCGAGAGGGCCGGGTCGTCCGGCAGCACCGAGCAGGGCACCGGCAGGGTGGCCGAGAGGCGCTCGGCGATGGCGTCGCGGTCACCGGACGCCACCCGGTTCACGATCATCGCGAGGACGTCGCAGCCCAGCCCGGCGTACGCGCGGTACGCGTTGCGCGTCTCGGCCCGCACCGACTCCGCGTTCTGGTCCTGGCCGCCGACCACCGCGATCACCGAGGCGCCGAACTCGTTGGCGAGGCGGGCGTTGAGGGCCAGCTCGTCCGGGAGCTGGGTGGCGGCGAAGTCCGTACCGAGGACGAGCACCACCTCGTAGTCGGCGGCCACCCGGTGGAAGCGGGCGACGAGCCGGGAGACCAGTTCGTCGGTGCCCTGCTCCGCCTGGATCGCGGACGCCTCGTGGTAGTCCATCCCGTAGACCGTGCCCGGGTCCTGGGAGAGCCGGTAGCGGGCCCGCAGCAGCTCGAACAGCCGGTCGGGGTCGTCGTGCACCAGGGGCCTGAACACCCCGACCCGGTCCACCTGGCGCGTCAGGAGCTCCATGACGCCCAGGTCGACGACCTGGCGGCCGTCCCCCCGGTCGATCCCGGTCACGTACACGCTGCGCGTCACGCGTGCTCTCCCGTCATCTCTGGTCCGGTATCTTGTCCGGTTCGAGTGATATCGCCTGTTTGACGATACCTGCGGGGACCGAGAGGCCGCCCGCCGGACGAAAGCCCCAGGTCGCGGCCCTGGGCGCGGCCCCCGCCGCCCGCCGGCCGCCCATGGAGCAGCCGAAAGAGCGAGGTGCGGACCCGGCGTGGGACACTCGTCGTGACTCACGGTACGGGGGATTCGGAAGGTGCCCCGGCCCGCACGGCACAGGACGGCACCGGCAAGGCTCTAGTCGAGCAGGAGATACAGACACCATGCGCATCGGAGTTCTCACCGCAGGCGGCGACTGCCCCGGCCTGAACGCAGTGATCCGCTCGGTCGTGCACCGTGCCGTGGTGGGCCACGGGGACGAGGTCATCGGCTTCGAGGACGGCTTCAAGGGTCTCCTCGACGGTCACTTCCGCCCCCTCGACCTCAACGCGGTCAGCGGCATCCTGGCCCGCGGCGGCACGATCCTCGGCTCGGCCCGGCTGGAGCGCGACCGGCTGCGCGAAGCCGCGGAGAACTGCGCCGAGCTGAGCCGCCGTTACGGCATGGACGCCCTGATCCCGATCGGCGGCGAGGGCACGCTCACGGCCGCCCGGATGCTGTCGGACGCCGGGATGCCCGTCGTCGGCGTCCCGAAGACCATCGACAACGACATCTCGGCCACGGACCGCACCTTCGGCTTCGACACCGCCGTGGGCGTCGCGACCGAGGCCATAGACCGGCTGAAGACCACCGCCGAGTCCCACCAGCGCGTCATGGTCGTCGAGGTGATGGGCCGCCACGCGGGCTGGATCGCGCTGGAGTCCGGCATGGCCGGCGGCGCGCACGGGATCTGCCTGCCCGAGCGGCAGTTCCAGGTCGAGGACCTGGTCAAGATGGTCGAGGAGCGCTTCGCGCGCGGCAAGAAGTTCGCGGTCATCTGTGTCGCCGAGGGCGCGCACCCGGCCGAGGGCTCCATGCCGTACGCCAAGGGCGCGATCGACCAGTTCGGCCACGAGCGCTTCCAGGGCATCGGCAACCGCCTCGCCGTCGAGCTGGAGACCCGGCTCGGCAAGGAGGCCCGTCCGGTCATCCTCGGCCACGTCCAGCGCGGCGGCACGCCCACCGCGTACGACCGGGTGCTCGCCACCCGCTTCGGCTGGCACGCGGTGGAGGCCGCCCACCGGGGCGACTTCGGCCGGATGACGGCCCTGCGCGGCAACGACATCAAGATGGTGCCGCTCGCCGACGCGGTCACCCAGCTCAAGACGGTGCCGCTGGACCGGATGCACGAGGCCGAGTCGGTCTTCTGACCGCCCGGCCCCGGGTCGCGCGAGGGCCCCGCACGGCGGGCCCTCGCGCGGCCGGTGCTACACGTCGGCCGTCTGCCAGAAGCGCTCCACTATCCGCGCCAGGAAGGCACGGCCCTCGTCCCCGGTGCCGCCCGCGCGGTCCGTGCCCGTGCTGCTCCAGCTCAGGGTGGACACCATCAGGGCCTGGTAGTCCGAGTGCAGCTGTTCCAGGACGCCCTGCACCAGCCGCCGGTCCACCGGCGCCAGCTTCGCGACCGGCCGTACGTACGCCTGCCAGCGCGTCTCCACCGCCCGGCGCAGCAGCTCCGCCAGCTCGTCCTCGCGGCCCGTCGCCGTCACGAAGTCGGCGGGCGTCAGCCCGAGGGCCTCGCTCAGCGCCGCGGACTGGCGCTCGTTGCCCCGCCACCGGCCCGACTCCTCCATCCGCAGATACGCGGTGGTGGCCATGCCGACCCGGCCCGCCAGCTCGTCCGCCGCCAGCTCCCGGGAGACCCGGTGCTCGCGCAGGCTCCGCGCGGCCGTGAGCAGTTCGCCCGGGGCGCACCACAGCACCCCGGCCAGGGCGGTGATCTCGTACTCGGATGGGACTTCGAGCCCTCGTTCCCAGGAGGCCACCGTCTCGGCGCTGATCCGTAGTCCGTACTGGGCGCCGAGACCGTAGGCGACATGGCCGGGAGTCATCCCCAGGGCCTCGCGCAGTCTGCGCGCGGCGGGGGCGTTGAAAGGCGGGGTGGGGTGCACGGCCCCACCGTAAGAGGCCGGAGGCGGTCTGACTACGGTGTGTTCGCCCGAGACGACGGCTCGTAGGAACGTCCTAGGCTCAAAGTCGAACAAAAGGGTCGTTCATCGCTCTTCGGCCCTCCATCGGTAGTGCAATTCCGGCCGTCCGATCTGGCCGTACTGCGGACTGCGCACCGCCCGGCCCGCCGTCACCAGGTGCTCCAGATAGCGGCGCGCGGTGATGCGGGAGATCCCCAGCTCAAGCCCGGCGGCCGCCGCCGTCACCCCGTCCGGGGCCGCCCGCAGCGCCCGGGTCACCGCCTCCAGCGTCGGGGCGCTCAGCCCCTTGGGCAGCCGGGCGGGCTGCGGGGCGCGCAGCGAGGCCAGCGCCCGGTCCACCTCGTCCTGGCCGCTCGCCTCACCGGCCGCCGCCCGGAACTCCGCGTAGCGGACCAGCCGGTCGCGCAGGGTCGCGAAGGTGAACGGCTTCAGCACGTACTGGACGACGCCCAGCGACACCCCCTCACGGACCACGGCCAGATCGCGGGCCGAGGTCACGGCGATCACATCCGCCGCGTGCCCGGCCGCGCGCAGCGAGCGGAGCAGCTGGAGGCCGTGGCCGTCGGGCAGATAGAGGTCCAGGAGCAGCAGATCGATCCGGGCGCGCTCCAGCGCCCGCACCGCCCCGGCGCGCGAGTGCGCCACCTCGGCCACCGTGAACCCCGGGACCCGGTCCACGTACAGCCGGTGGGCGTCCGCCGCGACCGGGTCGTCCTCGACGATCAGCACCTGGATCACTGGGTCGCTTCCTTCCGTACGCCACTGGCCTCGGGCAGCGGCAGCCGCACCGTGAACTCCGCGCCGCCGTCCGGGCCCGGTGCCAGCGTCACGGTCCCGCCGTTGCGGTGGGCGGCCTGCCGGACGAGCGCCAGACCGAGCCCGCGCCCGGCGCCGTGTGTCGACCAGCCGCTGCGGAACACCTCGGCGGCGTCGGCCGGATCGACCCCGGCCCCGTTGTCCGCGACCCGCAGCAGAAGTTCGCCGTCGCAGGCGAGCGCGGTGACGGTGACCCGGGCGCGGGCGGGCCTCGGCCGCTCCGGGGCGCGCTGCCCGGGGATGCCGGGCGGACCGGTCACCGCCTCCGACGCCGCGTCCACCGCGTTGTCGATCAGATTGCCTAGCACGGTCACCAGATCGCGCTGCGGCAGCGTCGCGGGCAGCACGCCGTCGTCGATCAGGCTGTCGTCCGCCAGCACCAGCTCCACCCCCCGCTCGTTCGCCTGCGCCGCCTTGCCCAGCAGCAGGGCGGCCAGCACCGGTTCGCCGACCGCGCCGACGACCCGGTCTGTGAGTGCCTGGGCCAGCTCCAGCTCCGCCGTGGCGAAGCCGACCGCCTCGTCGGCCCGGCCCAGCTCGATCAGCGAGACCACGGTGTGCAGCCGGTTCGCCGCCTCGTGCGCCTGCGAGCGCAGCGCCTGGGTGAACCCGCGCTCCGAGTCCAACTCCCCGGACAGCGCCTGGAGCTCCGTGTGGTCGCGCAGGGTCACCACCGTGCCGCGCCGCTCCCCGCCCACCACCGGGCGGGTGTTGACCACGATCACCCGGTCCGCCGTCAGATGCACCTCGTCCACGCGCTCCTCGGAGGCGAGCAGCGCCCCGGTCAGCGGCGCCGGCAGCTCCAGCTCGGCGACCCGGCGCCCGACCGTGCCCGGCGCCAGGCCGAGCAGCTCCCGGCCCGCGTCGTTGATCAGCGCGATCCTGCGCTGCCCGTCCAGCATCAGCAGCCCCTCGCGCACCGCGTGCAGGGTGGCCTCGTGGTAGTCGTGCAGCCGGCTCAGCTCGGCGGCGTTCATCCCGTGGGTGTGCCGCCGCAGCCGGGCGTTGATCACGTACGTGCCGGCGCCGCCGAGCGCCAGGGCCGCGCCCGCCGCCAGGGCCAGCGCGCGCAGCTGGGCCCGCACCTGCGAGGAGACCCGGTCGACGGTGATGCCCGCGCTGACCAGGCCGACGATCCGGCCGCCGTCCCGGATCGGCGTGACCACCCGGATCGAGGGGCCGAGCGTGCCGGTGTACGTCTCCGAGAACGTCTCGCCGCGCAGCGCCCGCGCGGTGTGCCCGAGGAAGGTCTCGCCGATCCTGTCGGTGTCCGGGTGCGTCCAGCGGACCCGGTGCGGGTCCATGACGGTGACGAAGGCGATCCCGGTGTCCTTGCGGACCCGCTCCGCGTACGGCTGGAGCACGGCCGACGGGTCCGGGGTGCGGATCGCCTCCCGTACGGACGGCGCGTCGGCCACCGAAACGGCGACCGCCCTGGCCTGCCGGGCCGCGGTCTCCCGGGCCTGCGCGCTGCCGGAGGCGTACGCGAAGAAGGCGCAGCCCGCCACCACGGCCGCCACCAGCACCACCTGCATCGCGAACAGCTGACCGGCCAGACTGCGCGGCCGGGTACGGGGAAGGCGCATCCCCCCAGTCTGCCTGGCCGAAAACCCAAGAGGTGCCGGCCATCGGGGGGCGGCCCCTCTTGTGAACGAAATGCACGTAAGGGTGACCGGCGTCACAGGTGGCGGAATAGTCGCCGGAGCCCCCAGGGACGGGGGAGGGACAGAGATGAGCCGAGGAGACCCTCGTGGCAGTGGCCGCCGCCAAACGGGACCGTACGAAGTATCTGTATCTCGCCGTGATCGTGGCGGTGGGGCTCGGGATCCTGGTGGGCCTCGTCGCCCCGGATGCCGCCGTCGAGCTCAAGCCGATCGGGACCGGCTTCGTCAATCTCATCAAGATGATGATCTCGCCGATCATCTTCTGCACGATCGTGCTGGGGGTCGGCTCCGTACGCAAGGCCGCCAAGGTCGGTGCCGTCGGCGGTCTGGCCCTCGGCTACTTCCTGGTGATGTCGACCGTCGCGCTCGCCATCGGCCTGGTCGTCGGCAACATCCTGGAGCCCGGCTCCAGCCTCCACATCACCGAGGCGACCCGCGCCGCGGGCGAGGCGCAGGCGGGGGACAGCGAGTCCACCGCGGACTTCCTGCTCGGCATCATCCCCGACACCATGGTGTCGGCCTTCACCTCGGGCGAGGTGCTCCAGACCCTGCTCATCGCCCTGCTCGCGGGCTTCGCGCTCCAGGCCCTGGGATCGGCCGGCGAGCCGGTCCTGCGCGGCATCGGCCACCTCCAGCGCCTGGTCTTCCGCATCCTCGCCATGATCATGTGGCTGGCCCCGGTCGGCGCGTTCGGCGCCATGGCCGCGGTGGTCGGCGAGACCGGCGTGGACGCGCTGAAGTCGCTCGCGGTCATCATGGTCGGCTTCTACGTCACCTGCGGGCTCTTCGTGTTCCTGATCCTGGGCACGATCCTGCGCCTGGTGGCCGGGCTCAACATCTTCACCCTGCTGAAGTACCTCGGCCGGGAGTTCCTGCTCATCCTCTCCACCTCCTCGTCCGAGTCGGCCCTGCCGAGGCTGATCGCGAAGATGGAGCACATGGGCGTGAGCAAGCCCGTCGTCGGCATCACCGTGCCGACCGGCTACTCCTTCAACCTCGACGGCACCGCGATCTACCTCACGATGTCCTCGCTCTTCATCGCCAATGCGACGGGCGACCCGCTGAGCATCAGCGAGCAGATCTCGCTCCTCGTCTTCATGGTGATCGCCTCCAAGGGCGCGGCGGGCGTCACCGGCGCCGGGCTTGCCACCCTCGCGGGCGGCCTCCAGTCGCACCGCCCCGAGCTGGTGGACGGCGTCGGCCTCATCGTCGGCATCGACCGCTTCATGAGCGAGGCCCGCGCCCTGACCAACTTCGCGGGCAACGCCGTCGCCACGGTGCTCGTCGGCACCTGGACCAAGGAGATCGACCGGGAGCGGGTGGACCAGGTCCTCTCCGGGGCGCTGCCGTTCGACGAGACGATGCTCTCGGACGAGGGCCCCGCCGAGCCGCACGTCCCCGAGGCCAGGGACGGCGGCGAGGAGCAGCCCTCGCTCGCGAAGGCGTAAACGCCCCCATGCACCCCGGGCCGGTACGGAGCCTTCCGTACCGGCCCGGGGTGTGTCCGCCCCCGCCGCCCGCCCTTGCCCTGACGCCGACGTCAAGGATTACGGTCGTCCCATGCGAATCGGGGAGCTGGCCGAACGGGCCGGGACGACGCCGCGGGCACTGCGCTACTACGAGTCGCGCGGGCTGCTGCCCGCCCGGCGGGCGGTGAACGGCTACCGCACCTACGACGAGAGCGATCTGCGGCTGCTCCAGCAGATCCGTACCCTCCAGGACTTCGGCTTCGAACTGGAGGAGACCCGCCCCTTCGTGGAGTGCCTGCGGGCCGGCCATCCGGCCGGTGACGCCTGCCCCGCCTCGCTGGCCGTCTACCGGCGCAAGCTCGACGAGCTGGACGCGCTGATCGGACAGCTGCGGACGGTCCGCGAGGAGGTGGGCGCCCAGCTGGCCCGCGCCGAACTGGAGGCCTCCGCCGAGGTGCCCGGCGGCCCCGAGCCACGATGTGAACTGAACTGGGAGGACGGGACATGATCCATGCGCAGGGCGTCGCCGAGGTCACCGACGAGACCTTCGACGCGGAGGTGCTGGGAGCCGCGCTCCCGGTCCTCGTCGACTTCACCGCCGACTGGTGCGGACCGTGCCGCCAGCTGGCCCCGGTGCTCAGCGCCGTCGCGGGCGAGGAGGCCGGCCGGCTCAAGGTGGTGCAGATCGACGTGGACCACAACCCGGGCATCGCGAGTCGCTACGCGGTGCTGTCGATGCCGACCCTGATGGTGTTCCGCGCGGGCGAGCCCGTGAAGTCCATGGTGGGCGCCCGGCCGAAGCGCCGGCTGCTCCAGGAGCTCGGGGACGTGCTTCCGGCGGCGGTCTGAGGGCCCGCCTCAGGAGGGGGTGAGCGCCCCTCAGTTCGCTTCCCCGGTGCGGAGCGTGCCCCCTCCGCACCGCGGAAACATTGATGTACGGTCCACTCGCATGCGTACTCGACATGTACTCGCGTGGACCTCGGCCGTGACGGCCGCACTCGCGGTCGCGGCCGCGGCCGGCCCGGTGGCCGCCGCCCCGGCCGGTCGCGTGTCCGTGACACCGGCGGCCCGCTGCCCCCAGCTCTCCGGCACGCTTCCCTGGTACGGCGACAACCGGGCCCGGCTGCAGCGCGTCATCGACGAGCGCGGCACCTGCCACCGCAAGGGCGGACCGCGCCCGGTCGCGGCGTTCGACTGGGACAACACCATCACCAAGAACGACGTCACCGACGCCACCATCAGCTGGTCCCTGCGGCACGACAAGATCCTCCGGCCCGCCGGCTGGAAGGACACCAGCAAATGGTTGACCGACGCCGCGGACCGGGCCCTCACCGAGGCCTGCGGCACCGATGTCGAGGTGGGGGCGCCCCTGCCCACCTCCACCGACACCCGCTGTGCCGACGAGATCCTCCAGATCCGCGAGGACGGCAGCACCATGAGCGGCGAGGCCGCCTTCGCGGGGGAGTGGAACCACCGGCGTACCGTCCCGCAGTACGCCTGGGTGCCCCAGCTGTTCGCCGGGCACACCGTCCCCGAACTGCGGGCGTACACCGAGGCCGCCCGCAGGGAGGCCCTCGCCGCGCCGGTCGGCGCGACCCGCACCGTCGGCACCCACGTCCTGCCGGCCTACGTCCGGTACTACGAACAGCAGCGCGACCTCGTCCGCACGCTCCGGAAGGCCGGATTCGACGTCTGGATCGTCTCGGCGGGCTCCGAACCGGTCACCGAGGTCTGGTCGCGCGGCATCGGGATCGACCGCGCGCACACCGTCGCCATCCGCTCCGTGCTCGACGGCAGGGGCCGCATCACGACCAGGAACGAGGGCTGCGGCGGGGTGGGCGTCACCGAGGGCGAGGCCATCCCGTACATCGACGGCAAGCGGTGCTGGATCAACCAGGAGATCTACGGGATCCGGGGCCGGGCCGCCTGGAACCGGCAGGCCCCGCAGCGGCGGATCGCGATCGGCGGCGGTGACGCCGACACCGATGTGACGTTCGTCGGCGATGCCACGGGCGCCCACCTCGTGCTCAACCGCAACAAGAACGAGGTGATGTGCCGCGCCTACGACAACGCCGACGGCCGCTGGGTCGTGAACCCCATGTTCATCGAGCCGCTGCCCCGCAGGAGGGCGGCCTACCCCTGCGCGACCGCCGCCTACACCGAGCCGGGAGGCGCCCTCGGCCCCGTGCGGCGGGGCGACGGGAGCGTCGTACCGGACCAGCGGGACACGGTGTACTGACGCGGGACCGCCACGGGAACAACGGGACCGCCACGCGAACAAGCCGTCGGCGGCCCCGGGAAACCACCCGGAGCCGCCGCCTGTGTGACGTCGCGTCAGGCGGGCCGCAGCCACACCGTCGCGAGCGGCGGGAGCGTCAGCGCCAGGCTCGTCGCCCTGCCGTGCGCGGATACGGCCTCCGGCTTCTGCGGGCCCTCGTTGCGCACGTCACCGCCGCCGTACCGGGCCGCGTCCGTGTTCAGGACCTCCTCCCAGGCCGCAGGGCCGTCCGGCACCCCGATCCGGTAGTCGTGCCGCACCACCGGCGAGAAGTTGCAGACGGCCAGCAGCGGGGCCCCCTGCGCGTCATGGCGCAGGAAGGCGAAGACGTTGTCCTCGGCCGCGTCCCCGTCCACCCAGGCGAAGCCCTCCGGCACGGTGTCGCGCTGCCAGAGCGCGGGCGTCGCCCCGTACACCGCGTTCAGATCGCTGACCAGCGTCCGCACACCCCGGTGGTCGCTCTCCGCCGCGTACGAGGGATCGAGCAGCCACCAGTCCGGGCCGTGGCCCTCCGACCACTCCGCGCCCTGGGCGAACTCCTGCCCCATGAAGAGCAGTTGCTTGCCCGGGTGGGCCCACATGAAGCCCAGGTAGGCGCGGTGGTTGGCCCGCTGCTGCCACCAGTCGCCCGGCATCTTGCTGACCAGCGACCGCTTGCCGTGCACCACCTCGTCGTGCGAGATCGGCAGCACGTAGTTCTCGCTGTACGCGTACACCATCGAGAACGTCATCTCGTGGTGGTGGTACTTGCGGTGCACCGGCTCCTTCGACACGTACTCCAGGGAGTCGTGCATCCAGCCCATGTTCCACTTCAGCCCGAAGCCGAGACCGCCGAAGCCGCCCGGGCCCACATGGTGGGTGGCGCGCGTGACACCGTCCCAGGCCGTCGACTCCTCGGCGATGGTGACGACGCCGGGGTTGCGCCGGTAGACCGTCGCGTTCATCTCCTGGAGGAAGGCGACGGCGTCCAGGTTCTCCCGGCCGCCGTGCTCGTTGGGGGACCACTCCCCCTCCTCGCGCGAGTAGTCGAGGTAGAGCATCGAGGCGACCGCGTCCACCCGCAGCCCGTCGATGTGGAACTCCTCGCACCAGTACGTGGCGTTGGCGACCAGGAAGTTGCGCACCTCGGTGCGGCCGTAGTCGAACTCCAGGGTGCCCCAGTCCGGGTGCGCGGCCCGCTGCGGGTCCGCGTGCTCGTACAGCGGACGGCCGTCGAACTCGGCGAGCGCCCAGTCGTCGCGCGGGAAGTGCGCGGGCACCCAGTCGACGATGACCCCGATCCCGGCCCGGTGCAGCGCGTCCACCAGGAAGCGGAAGTCGTCGGGCGAGCCCATCCGGGACGTCGGCGCGTAGAAGCCGGTGACCTGGTAGCCCCACGAGCCGCCGAAGGGGTGCTCGGAGACCGGCATCAGCTCCACATGTGTGAAGCCCAGATCACTGACGTAGGCGGGCAGTTGCTCGGCGAGCTGCCGGTAGGTCAGCCCCGGTCGCCAGGAGCCGAGATGCAGCTCGTAGACCGAGAGCGGCGCCTCGTGCACGGGCACGTCGCCCCGGTGGGCCATCCATTCCTGGTCCTGCCAGACATGGTGCGAGGCCGTGACCACCGAGGCGTTGGAGGGCGGCACCTCGGTGTGCCGGGCCATCGGGTCGGCACGCATGGTGTGCGAGCCGTCCGGGCGGCAGATGTCGAACTTGTACAGCGCGCCCTCACCGATCGCGGGGAGGAACAGCTCCCACACCCCGGTGGAGCCGAGCGAACGCATCGGGAAGCCGGTGCCGTCCCAGTAGTTGAAGTCCCCGCAGACACGGACCCCGCGCGCGTTGGGCGCCCACACAGTGAACCGGGTGCCGGTGACGCCCTGGTGCTCCATCGTCCGGGCGCCGAGCGCGGTCCACAGCTCCTCGTGCCGGCCCTCACCGATCAGATGCAGATCGAGATCGCCGAGCGCCGGCAGGAAGCGGTACGGGTCCTGGACCTCGATCTCGTTGTCCTCGTAGGCCACCAGGAGCTGGTACTCGGGCACCGCCGGCATCGGCAGCAGCCCGGAGAAGAACCCGTCGCCGTCGTCGTGCAGCTGGGTGCGCAGCCCCTTGGCCAGCACGGTGACACTGCGGGCGTACGGGCGCAGCACCCGGAACACCACCCCGCCGCGGATCTGGTGCGCGCCGAGCAGATCGTGCGGCGCGTGGTGCTCGCCCGCCAGGAGCCGTCCCCGGTCCGCGTCG
The DNA here is from genome assembly GCF_031844705.1 of Streptomyces sp. ITFR-16. Taxonomy (NCBI): domain Bacteria; kingdom Bacillati; phylum Actinomycetota; class Actinomycetes; order Kitasatosporales; family Streptomycetaceae; genus Streptomyces; species Streptomyces sp. ITFR-16. Next base: position 2,439,499 of record NZ_CP134609.1, on the reverse strand, counting down.
TCGAGGGGCCGGGCCGGGCGCACCCCCTGACCGCCGGCGCTGCGGGGCCTGGGCGGGGCCGACCGCTTGGCGCGCTTGGCCGGGGGCGCGGCCGGAGCGGCGGACGGGGTGTCCGCCTGGGCCGGGGCGATGGTCCCGGTCGCGGGGCCCGCGACGGCCTCCGCGTGCTCGGCGGGGGCCGGGTGGGGGGCTGCGGAGAGGGGGGCCTCGGTGGCGGGGGGAGCCGGATCGGGGGCGTTGCGGGACGGCTTGCGGGCGGTCACAGGGACAGCCTCCTCGGGAGGTGTGGGCGGGGATGGAGCCGGGCGGGCGGAGCCGGGGCGGTGCGGGGGCGCCGGCGGGCGGTCAGTCGGCGACCGATGCCAGACGGTGGATCGCGGCCATCGGGACCGGGAGCCAGTCGGGCCGGTGCCGGGCCTCGTACAGCACCTCGTACACCGCCTTGTCGGTCTCGTGGGCGCGCAGCAGCTCGGGTTCGTCGCGGGGGTCGGCGCCCGCGGCGCGCGCGTAGCCCTCGCAGTAGGCGTCCCGGCAGCGGGCCGCCCACTCGTCGTTCCACGGACGGTGCGAGCGGGCCGCGTAGTCGAAGGAGCGGAGCATCCCGGCGACATCGCGGACCGGTGGCTGCGGGCTGCGGCGCTCCGGGAGCGGCCGGGCCGGCTCGCCCTCGAAGTCGATCAGTGACCAGAAACCGTCGGTCCCGCGCAGCGTCTGGCCGAGATGGAGGTCGCCGTGCACCCGCTGGGTGGCCCAGCTGCGCCCCCGCCGGCCGAGCGCGGCCACCGCGTCGAACGCGGCGCGCAGCCCGGGGACGTACGGCACCAGCTCCGGCACCGCGTGGGCGGCGGCCTCCAGCCGCTGCACCATGGCCGAGGCCAGCTGGTCGGTCCGGGAACCGCGCAGCGCCGGCGTGGGCAGGGCGGCGGCGAGCGAGGTGTGCACCTCGGCGGTGGCCCGCCCCAGCGCGTGCGCCTCGGCGGTGAAGTCCTGGCCGGTGGCGAGCGCACGCAGGGCGAGCTGCCAGCCGTCCTGCGCACCGCGCAGATACGGCTGCAGCACGCCCAGCGTGAGCCGCTCCGGGGTCGCGGCCTCGAACCAGGCGACGGGCGCGGGGACCCGGCCGCAGCCCTCGCCGGAGAGCGCGAGCGGCAGCTCCAGATCGGGGTTGGTGCCCGGGAACACCCGGCGGAAGATCTTCAGGATGTACGCATTGCCGTACACCAGCGAGGAGTTGGACTGCTCGGTGTCCAGGACCCGGGGGGCCAGGCCCTCCGGGACGGAGGCCGTTCCCCGGTCGAAGCGCAGGGCGCCGAGGCGGCCGGGGGTGCGCAGCCGCTCCAGCAGCAGGGTGGCCAGGCGCGGGTCGTGCAGCCCCTCGTAGACGCTCAGTCCGGCCAGCGGCCCGTCCGCCACCCGGCCGATGAGGGCAGGTGCGAGCGGGGGCGGCAGCGCGGGCCGTACGCCGAGCAGCAACTGGTAGCAGTCGATGGGCGGCTGGGCGGGCATGGTGGGCTGGTGGACCCGGACCAGCAGATGCAGGAGTCCGGGCCCGGTGTCGGCGGAGCCGGCGGGATCCACCGGCAGTATTTCGGTCGCCGAGACGAGCGAGAAGGCGGTGATGGGCCGCCCCTTGCCCGCGAACCACCGCTGCCGGGGCAGCCATTCGTGCAGCAGCGGTCCGAGAGACGGGAGCAGGGCTGTGCTGTTCGCCAGGGTGACCTGAGCGGATGCAGCCTCCGACATGGCATCGCGTCCTTTCCCCGGGCACACCACAGGATGCGAAGAGTGTCCCGGATTGCGGCATTGGCTGTCCGGCTGTGCGGGACGTGTCGGGTCAGGATGATCCGTACGGACTCGACATGTGGGGATCGAAACGCCAGGAGGATCCAGGAAGCTTCCTGAACACCCGGTATGGGGGGAGAGTGCCCCGTGCGGGGCGGCGGAAACCGCCCCGCGGTGGCGCCGGTGGCCCGGCGTGGGGTCAGCTCGGCGGCGCGTCCTTGCGCAGCCGGAACCAGTAGAAGCCGTGTCCGGCGAGAGTCAGCAGGTAGGGCCACTGACCGATGGCGGGGAAGCGCACCCCGCCGATCAGCTCCACCGGATGACGCCCGTTGAAGGATCTCAGATCGAGTTCCGTCGGCTGCGCGAACCGCGAGAAGTTGTGGACGCACAGCACGAGATCGTCCCCGTGCTCCCGGGTGAAGGCGAGCACGGCGGGGTTGGAGGAGGGCAGTTCGTTGTAGGAGCCGAGCCCGAACGCCGGGTTCTGCTTGCGGATCTCGATCATCCGCCGCGTCCAGTGCAGCAGCGAGGACGGCGAGGCCATCGACGCCTCGACGTTGGTGACCTGGTAGCCGTAGACCGGATCCATGATCGTGGGGAGGTAGAGCCGCCCCGGATCGCTGGAGGAGAAGCCGGCGTTGCGGTCGGGCGTCCACTGCATCGGGGTGCGTACGGCGTCCCGGTCGCCCAGCCAGATGTTGTCGCCCATCCCGATCTCGTCCCCGTAGTACAGGATCGGGGACCCGGGCAGGGACAGCAGCAGGGCGGTGAACAGCTCGATCTGGTTGCGGTCGTTGTCCAGCAGTGGCGCGAGGCGGCGGCGGATGCCGATGTTGGCCCGCATCCGCGGATCCTTGGCGTACTCCGCGTACATGTAGTCGCGCTCTTCGTCCGTGACCATCTCGAGCGTCAGCTCGTCGTGGTTGCGCAGGAAGATGCCCCACTGGCAGTTCTTCGGGATGGCCGGGGTCTTGGCCAGGATTTCCGAGACCGGGTAGCGGCTCTCGCGCCGTACCGCCATGAAGATCCGCGGCATCACCGGGAAGTGGAACGCCATGTGGCACTCGTCGCCGCCGGCCTGGTAGTCGCCGAAGTAGTCGACGACGTCCTCCGGCCACTGGTTGGCCTCGGCCAGCAGCACGGTGTCCGGGTAGTTGGCGTCGATCTCCTTGCGGACCCGCTTGAGGAAGCCGTGGGTCTCCGGGAGGTTCTCGCAGTTGGTGCCCTCGCGCTGGTAGAGGTAGGGCACGGCGTCGACGCGGAAGCCGTCGATGCCCAGGTCAAGCCAGAAGCGCAGCGCGGAGATGATCTCCTCCTGCACCGCCGGGTTCTCGTAGTTGAGGTCGGGCTGGTGCGAGAAGAACCGGTGCCAGTAGTACTGCTTGCGCACCGGGTCGAAGGTCCAGTTGGACGTCTCGGTGTCGACGAAGATGATCCGGGCGTCCTGGAACTGCTTGTCGTCGTCGGCCCAGACGTAGTAGTCGCCGTACGGCCCGTCGGGGTCCGTGCGGGACTGCTGGAACCAGTCGTGCTGATCGCTGGTGTGATTCATGACGAAGTCGATGATCACGCGCATGCCGCGCTGGTGCGCGGCGTCGACGAACTCGACGAAGTCGGCGAGATCGCCGAACTCCGGCAGCACGGCGGTGTAGTCGGACACGTCGTAACCGCCGTCGCGCAGCGGTGACTTGAAGAACGGCGGCAGCCAGAGGCAGTCGACTCCCAGCCACTGGAGGTAGTCCAGTTTGGAGGTGATGCCCTTCAGGTCTCCGATGCCGTCGCCGTTGGAGTCCTGGAAGGACCGCACGAGGACTTCGTAGAAGACGGCACGCTTGAACCAGTCGGGATCGCGGTCCTTGGCCGGGGTGTCCTCGAACGTGTCGTGGACGGGCTCATTGACGATCATGGTGTGGGTGACCCTCCGGTCGGCGGGGACGGTCGCAGGACGGCGATGTGCGCGGGCGTGACGCCCGGCTCCAGACGCACATAGAAGGTCCTGCCCCAGTGATAGGAAGTGCCGGTGAGCTCGTCGCGCACCGGCACGCTCTCGTGCCGGTCGAGGCCGAGTTGCGGCATGTCCAACGAGACGGTCGCCTCCTGGGTGTGGTGCGGGTCGAGGTTGACGACCATCAGAACGATGTTCGAACCGGAGCGCTTGCTGTAGACGATCAGGGCGTCGTTGTCGGACGAGTGGAAGTGCACGTCGCGCAGCTGCTGAAGCGCCGGGTGGCGGCGCCTGATCCGGTTGAGCGTGGTGATGAGCGGGGCCAGTGAACGGCCCTCCCGCTCGGCGGCGTCCCAGTCCCTGGGCCGGATCTCGTACTTCTCCGAGTCGAGGTACTCCTCACTGCCGTGACGGACCGGGGTGTTCTCGCACAGCTCGTACCCCGCGTACACCCCCCAGGTGGGGGAGAGGGTCGCCGCGAGCACCGCCCGTGCCTCGAAGGCGGGTCTGCCGCCCTCCTGGAGGTATCCCGGAAGGATGTCGGGGGTGTTCACGAAGAAATTGGGCCTCATGTACGAGGCGGTCTCACCGGCCAGTTCCGTCACGTACTCGGTGATTTCCTGACGGCTGTTGCGCCAGGTGAAGTACGTGTACGACTGCTGGAATCCGATGCTCGCGAGGGTGCGCATCATCGCGGGACGGGTGAATGCCTCGGCCAGGAAGATCACATCGGGATCGGTGCGGTTGATCTCGGCGATCACCTTCTCCCAGAAGATCACCGGCTTGGTGTGCGGATTGTCGACCCGGAAGATCCGCACCCCCTGGTCCATCCAGAACCGCAGGATGCGTACGGACTCCGTGACGATTCCGCCCATGTCCTTGTCGAAGGCGATCGGATAGATGTCCTGGTATTTCTTCGGCGGGTTCTCCGCGTAGGCGATGGTGCCGTCCGGGCGGTGGTGGAACCACTCGGGGTGCTTCTCCACCCAGGGGTGGTCGGGCGAGCACTGGAGGGCGAAATCGAGCGCGATCTCCATGCGCAGATTGCGGGCCGTCTCGACGAAGTGCCCGAAGTCCTCCAGCGTGCCGAGATCCGGGTGGACCGCGTCGTGCCCGCCCTCGGCCGAACCGATCGCCCAGGGCACGCCCACGTCGTGCGGGGCGGGGGACAGGGAGTTGTTGGGCCCCTTGCGGTGGGTCGTGCCGATGGGGTGGACGGGCGGCAGATAGACCACGTCGAACCCCATGGCGGCGATCGCCGGGAGCCGTTCGGCGGCCGTACGGAAGGTGCCGCTGATGATCCGGTCCGGGCCGGGGGCCGCCTTGGAGCCCTTGCGCGGCGGCTTCGCCGGTTCGGTCCTCGCGCCCTCGGAGCGGGGGAACATCTCGTACCAGGAGCCGTAGAGCGCGCGCCGGCGCTCGACCACGAGCGGCTGCGGGCGCGACGCCGTGACCAGCTCACGCAGGGGGTGGCGGGCGAGCACCGCGTCCGCCTCGGGGGTGAGCGCCGCGGCCAGCCGGGCGGAGGCGGGCCGGGACTCGTCGCGCAGGGCGTCGACCGCGGCCAGCACCGCCTCGCGCCCGTCCCGCTTCGGCACACCGCCTGCGGCCCGTTCGTACAGCTCGGCGCCCTCGGCGAGGACCAGCGCGGTGTCGATGCCCGCCGGGATCTTGATCTGTGCCGCATGCCGCCAGGTGGCCACCGGATCGCTCCAGGCCTCGACCTTGTACGTCCAGCGGCCCTCCGCGCCCGGCGTCACGTCCGCGCCCCAGCGGTCGGTGCCCGGAGCCAGCTCGCGCATCGGGGTCCACGGGCCCGGCCGTCCGTTCGGATCCCGCAGGACGACATTGGCCGCGACCGCGTCATGGCCCTCGCGGAAGACCGTCGCGGTGACCTGGAAGGTCTCACCGGCAACGGCCTTGGCGGGCCTTCTTCCGCAATCGACGAGCGGGCGGACGTCGAGGACGGGAATGCGACCGATCATGGAATCACCTGGGGACTGGAGCTCGGACTCAACAGGGCGCACAACGGGCGCGGAGGGCTGAACGCGCGCGCCGCGACGGTGGGTTTCCGTCCTTTCTAGCCGCTCTTTGGATGACTGGTGGGGTGGGGGCATGGCCGCTCCTGTCCGCGTTCACTCGAATGGCACTCGAAAGGATGGGGTGCGGGGTGGGAACCGATTGCATACGAACCGTGGGCCGATCGCCGGTGAACGGCGGATGAATCATGCGGTCACCCTTTCCGGGTGCCCTCAGGTGGCATCGGAATGCGTGCGTTCCGGGTACCGGAGAAGCCTTCCCACGGTTCTCGGTAGGCCAATCCGGTGGTGTGTTAACTACTCGGGCGTATCTGTGAAGGTCTCAATGCGCCGGGCTCTCCGCGCATACGCGGGATGACGGGGAGCCGGTGCGCGCGGGGCGCGCCGGGTGCCACAGGGCAGCCTTCCCTGTAGGACGAAGGGCCACAAGGCCGCGTGAGGGGAGGGAATCGGCCATAACCCCTGTGACGGATGTGTCTGGATCTGCGGATGGTGCGTCAGAAGGCCCCCGGGACCGGAGTGCGGGGGCGGCCGGAGTGCGGGGGTCGCACACCCCGGGGCGGCCGTGCGCCGTGTCCGGCGGAGGGCGCGCACCGCTACCGTCGAGGGTGACGGAGCGGCGCACACCGTGGTGCGTCCCCTCGGATTCGTACGTCCCCTGTAAAGGTGGAATACGTGAAGGCCATTCGTCGATTCACCGTGCGTCCCGTCCTCCCCGACTCCCTTCAACCGCTCAGCGACCTCGCGCACAATCTGCGCTGGTCCTGGCACACCGAGACCCGTGAGCTCTTCCGGTCCGTCGACCCGGCGGCCGGCCGGACGGCGGAGTGCGACCCCGTACGCCTGCTCGGTGCCGTGTCCGCCGGCCGGCTCGCCGAGCTGGCCGGGGACGAAGCGTTCCTGCACCGTCTCGGCGAGGTGTCCGCCGACCTCCGGGAGTATCTGGAGGGCCCCCGGTGGTACCAGGAACACCAGGCCGAGACCGGCTCACTGCCCGCAGCCATCGCCTACTTCTCACCCGAATTCGGGGTGACCGCCGCCCTCCCGCAGTACTCCGGCGGGCTCGGCATCCTCGCCGGTGACCACCTCAAGGCCGCCAGCGACCTGGGCGTCCCGCTCATCGGCGTCGGCCTGCTCTACCGGCACGGCTACTTCCGCCAGAGCCTGTCCCGGGACGGCTGGCAGCAGGAGCGCTATCCCGTCCTCGACCCCAACGAACTCCCGCTCACCCTGGTGCGGGAGGCCGACGGCACCCCGAGCCAGGTGGTGCTGTCCCTGCCCGGCGGCCGGACGCTGCACGCCCAGATCTGGCAGGCCCATGTGGGCCGGGTGCCGCTCCTCATGCTCGACTCCGACGTCGAGGACAACGCCCCGGGCGAACGCGAGGTCACCGACCGGCTCTACGGCGGCGGCAGCGAACACCGGCTGCTCCAGGAAATACTGCTGGGCATCGGCGGGGTGCGCGCCGTGCGGACCTACTGCCGGCTCACCGGCCACCCCGCCCCCGAGGTCTTCCACACCAACGAGGGGCACGCCGGCTTCCTCGGCCTCGAACGCATCCGGGAGCTCTCCGACGCCGGCCTGGACTTCGACTCCGCGGTGGAGTCCGTCCGCTCCGGCACCGTCTTCACCACCCACACCCCGGTCCCGGCCGGGATCGACCGCTTCGACCGCGAGCTGGTCGCCCGTCACTTCGGCGACGACGGCGAACTGCCGGGCGTCCCCGCCGACCGCGTCCTCCAGCTCGGCAGGGAGACGTACGAGGGCGGCGATCCCGGTGTCTTCAACATGGCGGTGATGGGGCTCCGGCTCGCCCAGCGGGCCAACGGGGTCTCCACGCTGCACGGCGCGGTCAGCCGGGAGATGTTCGCCGGCCTGTGGCCGGGATTCGACGCCCCTGAGGTGCCGATCACCTCCGTGACCAACGGGGTCCACGCACCCACCTGGGTCGCCCCCGAGGTCTACCGGCTGCGGGCCGGGTCCGGGCCCGCCCCGGGCCGCTGGGACTCCGCCGCGGAGATTCCCGACCGGCAGCTCTGGGAGCTGCGCCGCACCCTGCGCGAACAGCTCGTCAGCGAGGTGCGTGAGCGGCTGCACGCCTCCTGGCGCACCCGGGGCGCCGAGGCCGCCGAGCTCGGCTGGATCGACGGGGTGCTCGACCCCGGCGTGCTCACCATCGGCTTCGCCCGCCGGGTGCCCTCGTACAAGCGGCTGACGCTGATGCTGCGCGACCGCGACCGGCTGCGGGGGCTGTTGCTGCATCCCGAGCGGCCGATCCAGATCGTGGTGGCGGGCAAGGCGCACCCGGCCGACGACAGCGGGAAGCGGCTGGTCCAGGAGCTGGTCAGGTTCGCCGACGACCCCAGGGTGCGCCACCGCATCGTCTTCCTGCCCGACTACGGGATGGCGATGGCCCAGAAGCTCTACCCGGGCTGCGATGTCTGGCTGAACAACCCGCTGCGCCCGCTGGAGGCGTGCGGTACGAGCGGGATGAAGGCCGCGCTCAACGGCTGCCTCAACCTGTCCGTGCTCGACGGCTGGTGGGACGAGTGGTTCGAGCCGGACTTCGGCTGGGCCATCCCGACGGCCGACGGCTCCGCGCTGGACGAGGACCGGCGCGACGACCTGGAGGCGAACGCGCTCTACGAGCTGATCGAGGACCGGGTCGCCCCGCGGTTCTACGACCGGGGGAGCGAGGGGCTCCCCGAGCGCTGGATCGAGATGGTCCGCCGCACGCTGGGCACGCTGGGTCCCAAGGTGCTGGCCGACCGGATGGTCAGGGAGTACGTGGAGCGGCTGTACACCCCCGCCGCCGTCGCCCGGCGCACGCTGGACGCGGCGAAGGCGAGGGAGCTGGCCGGCTGGAAGTCCCGGGTCAGGGCCGCCTGGCCGGGGGTGGCCGTCGACCATGTGGAGGCGGTGACGCCGACCGGGTCCGGCGGCTCGGCGGAGCTGGGCGCCACGCTGGCGCTGCGGGTCCGGATCACGCTCGGGGCGCTGGAGCCCGACGACGTGGAGGTGCAGGCGGTGGCCGGCCGGGTGGACTCGGCCGACGCGATCTCGGACGCCCAGGTCTTCCCGCTGAAGCCGGCGGGCGGTCAGGACCTGGAGGGCCGCTGGCTGTACGACGGTCCGCTCGCGCTCGACCGCACCGGTCCGTACGGCTACACCGTGCGGGTGCTGCCCGCGCACCGGCTGCTGGCCAACGGCGCGGAGCTGGGCCTGGTCGCCCAGCCGACGGAGACGACGGGCGAGGGCGCGGGCGTGCTGATGCGCTGACGCCCCCGGCCCACCGGGCCCGGCACCCCTCGGGGTGCCGGGCCTTCGCGTTCCGGAGGGTCCGCCCATACGTCCGCCACACGGCCGCGTACATGTCCGTGCACAAGTCCGCGCACAAGTCCGTGCACAAGTCCTGAACACACCACCTTGACGTGTCCATGCGATGCCTTTAGGTTCCTCACTCATCGCAGGGTTCACAACTCGGCTCAATGTTCATACCTGTGAACTCATGTGCTCCTGAGCCGAGTTGCCGGACCTCCTCCGCACCGGAAGGCACCCCCACATGCGCACCGGAACCATCGGGCGCGGCCTCGGCCTCGCCACCGCCCTCGCGGCACTGATCACCGGCCTGTTCATGGCCCCGGCCTCGGCCGGCAGACCCGCACCCGCCGCCGCCCCGGCCGAGGCCGCCGCACCCGCGGCCTTCACCCACCCCGGCGTGCTGGTCAGCCGCCCCCAGCTCGACTTCGTCCGCTCCAGGGTGCAGGCCGGCGCCCAGCCCTGGAAGAGCGCCTACGACCAGATGATGGGCAGCAAGTACGCCTCGCTCAGCAGGACGGCCAAGCCGCGCGCGGTCGTGGAGTGCGGCTCGTACTCGAACCCCAACTACGGCTGCACCGACGAGCGCGAGGACGCGATCGCCGCGTACACGCTCTCGCTGGCCTGGTACCTCACCCAGGACAGCCGCTACGCGCAGAAGGCCATCGAGATCATGGACGCCTGGTCGGCCGTGATCCGGGACCACACCAACAGCAACGCCCCGCTGCAGACCGGCTGGGCGGGCTCCTCCTGGCCGCGGGCCGCCGAGATCATCAAGTACACGTACAGCGGCTGGCCGAACTCCGGCCGCTTCGCCACCATGCTGCGCGACGTCTATCTGCCCAAGGTCATCAACGGCTCGAACAGCAACGGCAACTGGGAACTGAGCATGACCGAGGCCGCGATCGGCATCGCGGTCTTCCTGGAGGACCGCACCTCGTACGACAAGGCCGTCGCCAAGTTCCGCGGGCGGGTCCCCGCGTACATCTATGTGACCGCGGACGGTGCGCTGCCGAAGACCGCGCCGGGCAGCGGGCTGGACACCCGCGACAAGATCATCAACTACTGGCAGGGCCAGTCCACGTTCATGGACGGCCTCTCGCAGGAGACCTGCCGCGACCTGACCCACACCGGATACGGCATCTCGGCCGTTTCGCACATCGCCGAGACCAGCCGGATCCAGGGGCAGGACCTCTATCCGGAGATCGCCGAGCGGCTGCGCCAGGCGCTCGGGCTGCACTCCAAGTACCAGGTCGGCAACCCCGTTCCGTCCTCGCTGTGCGGCGGGAGCCTCAAGGACAGCCTGGGGCCCGTCACCGAGGTCGGGTTCAACGCGCTGCACAACCGGATGGGCATCGCGATGACCAACACCCAGACCCTGACCGAGCGGCAGCGGCCCGCCGGGTCCAACAACCTGTTCGTCGCCTGGGAGACGCTGACCCACGCGAACAACCCGAACTGACGCCGAACCGGGCCCGGAGCCAACCCGGCCCGGGCCCGGACGCACAGCCGCCCGGGAGGAGTGGTCTCCTCCCGGGCGGGACGCCGCGTCAGCGGCGCTTCATGCGGTGGGGGGTGGTGCCGCGGGACCGGATCAGAAGGTCAGCTTGAAGCTGTTGATCCGGCCGGTGTCGCCCGCGTAGACGTCCTGGACCTTGAGCTTCCAGGTCCCGTTGGCCGCCACCGCCGAGGCGTTGACGGTGTACGTCGTCTGGACGTTGTCCGCGGAGTCGCTGCTGGAGGAGTTCTTCAGCCGGTAGGTCGTGCCGTTCGGCGCGACCAGGTCGATGACCAGGTCACCGCGGTAGGTGTGGGTGATGTCCACGCCGACCTTGAGGGCGCTGGGCGCGTTGCCCGTACGGCCGGTGACGTTGACCGAGCTGGTGACGGCCGCACCGCGGTCCGGAATGGCCACGGCGGTGGTGTTCTCGAAGACCGTGCCACCGGGGTCGGTGCCGCCGCCGGGGCGCGAGCCGACGTTGATGCCGGCCCAGGCGTCGGCCACGGCCTTGTACTCGGCGCTCGTGGTGCCGTACAGCTCACCGGCCGCCGCGAGGGTGCCCGTGCGGGCGCCCGCGTAGTTCGTGGTGGAGTTGAACTTCGTGGTGAGCGCCTTGAACCAGATCTTCTCGGCCTTGTCGCGGCCGATGCCGGTCACCGGCAGGCCGTCGGAGGTCGGGGAGTCGTAGTTGACGCCGTTGATGGTCTTGGCGCCGCTGCCCTCCGAGAGGAGGTAGAAGAAGTGGTTGGCCGGACCCGACGAGTAGTGCACGTCGACGTTGCCGATGCCCGAGTACCAGGCGTCCTTGGACGCGCCGTCACGGCTCGGCTTGTCCTGGTAGCGCAGCGGGGTGCCGTCGCCGTTGATGTCGATCTTCTCACCGATGAGGTAGTCGCCCTTGTCGGTGGCGTTGTTCGCGTAGAACTCCACGGCGGTGGCGAAGATGTCGCTGGTCGCCTCGTTGAGGCCGCCGGACTCACCGCTGTAGACCAGGCCGGCGGTGTTGGAGGTGACACCGTGGCTCATCTCGTGGGCCGCGACGTCCAGCGAGGTCAGCGGGTTGGCGTTGCCGCTGCCGTCACCGTACGTCATGCAGAAGCAGCTGTCGTCCCAGAAGGCGTTGACGTAGTTGTTGCCGTAGTGGACGCGGGAGTACGCGCCGACGCCGTCGCCCCGGATGCCGGTCCGGCCGTGCACGTTCTTGTAGTAGTCCCAGGTCTCGGCCGCACCGTAGTGGGCGTCGGCCGCCGCGGTCTCCGCGTTCTGGGGGGTCCCGTCGCCCCAGACGTCGTCGGAGCCGGAGAACAGGGTGCCCGTCCCGGAGGTGCCGTGGTTCAGGTTGTACGTCTTGTGGTTGCCGCGGCCGGTGTCGGTCAGCGTGTACGAGGGAGCGGTGCCCAGGGTGACCTGGCCGCTGTACTCGGTGTTGCCGACGCCGTTCTCGATGGCCTGCCACTCGAAGAGCTTGGCGCCGGTGGTGGCGTCCGTGACCACGTGCAGGGCGTTCGGGGTGCCGTCCTCCTGGAGCCCGCCGACCACGGTCTCGTAGGCGAGCTGCGGCTTGCCGGAGGCCATCCAGACGACCTTGCGGGGCGCCTTGTCGGCCACGGCCTTGTCCGAGCCCGCCGCCTTGGCCGCACCGAGCGCCTGCTTCGTGGCCACCGCCGGAGCGACGTCCGCGGCCGTGTCGACGGCCTTCAGCTGCGCGGTGGTGGCCTTCGACGCCTTGATGACGCTCTGGGTCGTGCCGGCCTTCGACTCCTGGACGACCAGGTCGCCGCCGAGTACCGGAAGCCCGCTGAAGGTGCGCTCGTAACGCGTGTGCGTAGTGCCGTCGTTGTCCTGGATGACATCCCGGACGACGAGCTTCTCCTGGGAGCCGAGACCGAGCTCCTTGGCGGTGGCCGCGGTACCCGCGGACGCCTGGCGGATCAGCTCGGCACGCTGCGACGGCGAGAGCTGCTTGGGCAGTGCGCCCGGGTTCTCCTTGGAGGAGGCGGCGGCGGCCTTGGCCGTGCCGGCACCGGGGGTGGCCGTGGCCGTCCCGGTCTGGACTCCTACGGCGAGGAGTGCTGCTGCGGTTATCAGAGCGCCGGTCGCGGTGGTACGACGGCTGTGCGTGGATCTCACGCGGACTCCTTCTGCGAGGGGGGTACCGGCGGCTGGGTGAGCCGTCCGGGCAGAGCAAGCAGTGCGCAGAACGGGGTGAAGAGTGTCAGCAGAGAGCGGCCTCTGTCAGGACCGCGTCAACAAGTTGGCCGGAATTCGTCCGTTGCCGGAATGGTCATGTTCGTTAAGCGGACGTTTCGCCGATCTTCACCGCGACGCCGTTGAGACCCTTTGAAGGCCGAATGTGCAGAGGACGTGCAGGGTGAGTACGAAGTCACCGTGTTCGAAAAGAGTGTGAAGAACCGGAGAGTGACCACCTGGCGAGACGGAGGTGAACTGTGGCTCGTTCCGCGCCATTCGGTGGGGTGCGGAGGGCGCGGCGGACGGGCCCGTGAGCCGGGTCCGTCCGCCGCGGTGTCAGGCCAGGCTCTCGCGCCAGGCGCGGTGCAGACCGGCGAACCGGCCGGTGCCGCCGATCAGGTCGGCCGGGGCGCCGTCCTCCACGATGCGGCCGTGCTCCATCACCAGGACCCGGTCCGCGATCTCCACGGTCGACAGCCGGTGGGCGATCACCACCGCCGTGCGGCCGTGCAGCACGGTGTCCATCGCCCGCTGCACCGCCCGCTCGCCCGGGATGTCCAGCGAACTCGTCGCCTCGTCCAGGATCAGGACCGCCGGATCGGCGAGCAGGGCCCTGGCGAACGCGACCAGTTGGCGCTGGCCGGCCGAGATCCGGCCGCCCCGCTTGCGCACGTCCGTGTCGTACCCCTCGGGCAGACCGGCGATGAAGTCGTGTGCGCCGATCGCCCTGGCCGCCTGTTCGATCTCCTCGCGGCTCGCGTCCGGGCGGCCGATCGCGATGTTCTCCGCGACCGTGCCCGAGAACAGGAACGCCTCCTGCGTCACCATGACGACCCCGCGCCGCAGCTCGGGGGTGGCCAGATCACGCAGGTCGACGCCGTCCAGCAGAATCCGGCCCTCGCTCGGGTCGTAGAACCGGGCCAGCAGCTTGGCCAGCGTCGACTTGCCCGCGCCCGTCGAACCGACCACGGCGACCGTCCGGCCCGCGCGCAGCGTCAGATCGAAGCGGGGCAGCACCTCGCCGCCCGTGCGGTAGGCGAAGCCCACCGAGTCGAAGACCACCTCGCGGCCCCGGTGTCCGCCCCGCAGCGCGGGCAGCTCCCGGGGCTCCAGCGGCTCGGGCACCGTGGGCGTCTGCGCCAGCAGCCCGGCGATCTTGTGCAGGGAGGCCGCTGCCGACTGATAGGAGTTCAGGAACATGCTCAGCCGGTCGATGGGGTCGTAGAGCCGCCGCAGATACAGGACCACCGCGGCCAGCACCCCGAGCGCCAGGCTGCCGGACGCGACGCGGTAGGCACCCCACAGCACGATGCCGGCCACGGCGGTGTTGGCGACCAGCCGGGACCCGACGACATAACGCGCGTTCTCCAGCATCGCGTCGCCGTTCGTGCGCCGGTGCCGCTCGTTCAGCTCCCGGAACGCCTCGTCGTTGACGGGCTCGCGGCGGAAGGCCCGCACGGGACGGATCCCGTTCATCGTCTCCGCGAACTTCACGATGACCGCCGCGATCGCCGTCGACCGGGCCGCGAAGATCACTCCGGCCCGCCGCTGGTAGAGCCGTACCAGCAGATACAGCGGTACGAAGGAGAGCACCGCGACCGCTCCGGTGCCGAGGTCCAGCCAGAGGAGCATCAGCGAGATGGAGACGAAGGAGAGGACGACCCCGATCAGTTCCTGGAGGCCCTCGCTGAGCAGCTCCCGCAGCGACTCCACATCCGTGGTGGAGCGTGAGATGAGCCGCCCGGAGGTGTACCGCTCGTGGAAGTCCACGCTGAGCGACTGCGCGTGGCGGAAGATCCGGCCGCGCAGATCGAGCAGCACGTCCTGGTTGACCCGGGTGGAAGTCCGGATGAAGGCGTACTGCATGGCGCCGGCGCCGGCCGAGCAGAGGGCGTAGCCCAGGGCCACGGCGATCAGCGGCCCGTAGTCCTCGTCCCGGAACGCGGGCACCCCGCTGTCGATGGCGTAGGCCACGAGCAACGGCCCCGCCTGCACCGCCGCCTGCTGGATCAGCAGGAACAGCGCCGCGGCCGTCACCCGGGCGCGCATCGGCCGCAGCAGGGAGGCGAGCAGGTCGCGCGTGGCGCCGCGCGGAGCGGGCAGGTCGTCGCGGTCGAAGGCCCCGCCCGCGGGCTCCTGTGGTGCGCCCGGGGAAGGGGCCCCGTCCGCCGCTGCCGCGGCCGGTCCGGCCCCCTGCTCGTCCCGGTCGCCGCCGCCCGGTTCCGCCGGGCGTCCGGTCGTGGTGCTCGTCATCGGGTGCTGCCCTCCTCGACCGGGGCGTGCGTGCCCAGGACTCCGTCGTCCGCCGCGCGGTCCCCGTCGGCCGGGAGGTCCGCGCCCGACATCAGCCAGGCGTACTCGGCGTTGTCGCGCAGCAGTTCGTGATGGGTGCCGACCGCGCTGATCCGGCCCCCGGACAGCAGGGCGACCCGGTCCGCCAGCATCACGGTGGACGGCCGGTGGGCGACCACGATCGCCGTGGTGTCCTCCAGCACGCGGCGCAGGGCCGCCTCGACCAGCGTCTCGGTGTGCACGTCCAGCGCGGAGAGCGGGTCGTCGAGCACCAGGAAGCGAGGCCGCCCGACGACGGCCCTGGCCAGTGCCAGGCGCTGGCGCTGACCGCCCGACAGACTCAGCCCCTGCTCCCCGACCTGGGTGTCGATCCCGCGCGGCAGGTCGTGGACGAAGTCGGCCTGGGCGACCGACAACGCCCGGCGCAGCTCCTCCTCACCCGCACCGTCCGCGCCCATCAGCACGTTCTCCCCGATGCTCGCCGAGAAGAGCGTCGGGTCCTCGAAAGCCACCGACACCAGCTCCCGCAGCCGTTCGCGCGGCATGGCGGTGATGTCCTCGCCGTCCAGCGTGATCCGGCCCGCCGTGGTGTCGTACAGCCGGGGTACGAGCGAGGTGAGCGTGGTCTTGCCGGAGCCCGTGGCCCCGACCAGGGCCATCGTCTCGCCGGGCCGGATGCGCAGATCGATCCGGGCCAGGACCGGCGGGGAGCCCTCCTCCGCGTCCGGGTAGCGGAACTCGACGCCCTCGAAGACCATGCCGCCGGGGCCGGGGTCCGCGCCCTTCGGGCCGGGTCCCGGGACCGCCGCCTCCTGTGTCTCCTCCGCCACGTCCATCACCTCGAAGAACCGCTCGGTCGCGGTCGCCGACTCCTGGCTCATCGCCAGCAGGAAGCCGATCGACTCGACAGGCCACCGCAGCGCCAGCGCCGTCGAGAGGAAGGCGACGAGGGTGCCCGCCGACAGTCCGCCGTCGGCGACCTGGACCGTGCCGAGCACCAGTGCCGCCCCGATCGCCAGCTCGGGGAGCGTCGTGATGAGGGCCCAGATGGCCGCGAGCAGCCGTCCCTTGCCCAGCTCCGTGCCGCGCAGCCGCAGCGCCAGCGCGCGGAAGGCGTGGGCCTGGCTGCGGTGCCGGCCGAAGCCCTTGACGATGCGGATGCCGAGCACGCTCTCCTCGACCACCGTCGTCAGATCGCCGACCTGGTCCTGGGCCCTGCGCGCCACCACCGAGTACTTCGTCTCGAAGACGGAACAGATGATCACCAGCGGGACGACGGGGGCCAGCAGGATCAGGCCGAGCGTCCACTCCTGGACCAGCAGGATCACGAAACCCACCAGGATCGTGGTGGCGTTGACCAGCAGGAAGGTCAGCGGGAACGCCAGGAACATCCGCAGCAGCATCAGGTCCGTCGTCCCGCGCGACAGCAGCTGGCCCGACGGCCAGCGGTCGTGGAAGGCCGCCGGCAGCCGTTGCAGATGGCGGTAGAGATCGGCCCGCATCGAGGCCTCGACACCGGCCAGCGGACGCGCCACCAGCCAGCGCCGCAGCCCGAACAGCCCCGCCTCCGCGACCCCCAGGAGCAGCAGGTACAGCGCGCCGAGCCAGACCCCGCCCGGGTCCTGACGGGCGACCGGGCCGTCCACGATCCACTTCAGTACGAGGGGGATCACCAGACCGAGACACGAGGCCACCACCGCGACCAGGGCAGCGCCGGCCAGGCGGTTCCGTACCGGCTTCACATACGGCCACAGCCGCAGCAGGGAGCGTGCGACGGACCGGTCCTTGGGCTCTGCATGTTTTTCGGGCATCAGGGGCGAGCCTACGGTTCACCACTGACATCGCTCACGTGGTTTTCCTCCGCCGGCCACCGGAGTCGTAACCCCCCATCAGCCGATCGGCTGATGCCGGTTCGAGCGCGATGGCGCACACGCGACCGGCCATCTGCTCAAGGACGCGCCGCGCGAGGAGCTGTTCACCGCGGTGCGCGCCGCCGCCGAGGGCCGGACCGTTCTGTCACCGGCCGTCGCCTCCCGGCTCGTCTCGGCCGTCCGTGCGCCCGCCGCACCGGGCAACGAGACGCTGTCCGCGCGCGAGCGCGAGGTGCTGGCGCTCGTCGCCAGGGGGACATCGAACCGGGAGATCGCCGCCGAGCTGTTCATCAGCGAGGCCACGGTGAAGACCCATCTCACCCATATGTTCGCCAAATTGGGCGCCAAGGACCGGGCCGCCGTCGCCGTCGGGTACGAGCGGGGCATCCTCGGCTGAGCCCCGGGCTCACTCCCGTACCCGCAGCAGCAGCACCGACCGCGCCGGGACCGTCAGTTCGGCGCCGCCCCGGTGGACCGTGCCCGGCGCCTCGGACTGGTCCTCCCGCGAGGTGTCCAGGACCAGTTCGTACCCCTGCGCCCACGGCGGTCCCGGCAGCAGGAAGGCCGCCGGGCGGTCCCCGGCGTGCAGCACCGCAAGGAAGCTGTCGTCGGTCACCTGCTCGCCGCGCGCGTCCCGGCCCGGGATGTCGCGGCCGGAGAGGTAGAGCCCGACCGTCGCCGCCGGCGCGTACCAGTCCTCCTCCGTCATCTCCGCCCCCTGCCGGGTGAACCACGCCAGGTCCCGCAGCCCGTCCGGGGCCTGCGCCCGGCCGGAGAAGAACGCCCGGCGGCGCAGCACCGGATGGCGGTGGCGCAGCTCCAGCACCCGGGCCGTCAGCTCGGTCAGCGCCCGCCACCGCGGCTGCTCCAGGAGCGACCAGTCCAGCCAGCTGACCTCGTTGTCCTGGCAGTAGGCGTTGTTGTTGCCGCCCTGGGTGCGGCCCATCTCGTCGCCCGCGACGAGCATCGGAACCCCGGTCGACAGCAGCAGGGTGGTCAGCAGATTGCGCAGCTGGCGGCGGCGCAGCGCGTTGACCCCGGGGTCGTCGCTCTCGCCCTCGGCGCCGCAGTTCCAGGAGCGGTTGTCCGAGGTGCCGTCCCGGTTGCCCTCCTCGTTGGCCTCGTTGTGCTTGTGCTCGTAGCTCACCAGGTCGCGCAGGGTGAAGCCGTCGTGCGCGGTGACGAAGTTGACCGAGGCGTACGGGCGGCGCCCGCCCCAGGCGTACAGGTCGCTCGATCCGGTCAGCCGGTAGCCGAGGTCCCGTACGTCGGGCAGGGCGCCGCGCCAGAAGTCCCGCACGGCGTCGCGGTAGCGGTCGTTCCACTCGGTCCACAGCGGCGGGAACGCGCCCACCTGGTAGCCGCCGTTGCCGACGTCCCACGGCTCCGCGATCAGCTTCACCCGGCGCAGCACCGGGTCCTGGGCGATCACCGCGAGGAACGGCGAGAGCATGTCCACGTCGTGCATCGAGCGGGCGAGCGCCGCCGCCAGGTCGAAGCGGAAGCCGTCGACGCCCATCTCGGTCACCCAGTAGCGCAGCGAGTCGGTGATCAGCCGCAGCACCTGGGGCTGGACCACGTGCAGGGTGTTGCCGCAGCCCGTGTAGTCGGCGTACCGGCGGGCGTCGGACTGGAGCCGGTAGTAGCCGCGGTTGTCGATGCCGCGCAGTGAGAGCATCGGGCCCAGCTCGCCCGCCTCCGCCGTGTGGTTGTAGACGACGTCGAGGATCACCTCGATCCCGGCGTCGTGCAGTGCCCGGACCATCCGCTTGAACTCGCCGACCTGCTGGCCCGCCGTGCCGCTCGCGGAGTACCCGGCGTGCGGGGCGAAGTAGCCGATGGAGTTGTAGCCCCAGTAGTTGCGCAGCCCACGCCGCAGCAGATGGTCCTCGTGGGCGAACTGGTGCACCGGCAGCAGCTCCACCGCCGTCACCCCGAGGTGCTTGAGATGCGCGATCGCCGCCGGGTGGGCGAGCCCGGCGTACGTGCCCCGCAGCTCCTCGGGGATGCCGGGGTGGCGCTTGGTGAAGCCGCGCACATGCAGTTCGTAGATGACGGAGTCGGCCCACGGCGTCTTGGGCCGCCGGTCCTCGGCCCAGTCGTCGTCGTCGTGGACGACGACCCCCTTGGGCACGTACGGAGCGGAGTCCCGTTCGTCGCGGACGGTGTCGGCGACCTGCTGCTGGGGCCAGTCCCTCACATGGCCGTACACCTCGGCCGGAAGGGTGAAATCGCCGTCGACGGCCCGGGCGTACGGATCGAGCAGCAGCTTCGCCGCGTTCCACCGGGCGCCCGTCCACGGGTCCCAGCGGCCGTGCACCCGGTAGCCGTAGCGCCGGCCGGGCCGCACCCCGGGGACGAAGCCGTGCCAGATCTCATGGGTCAGCTCGGTCAGCGGGAGGCGGGTCTCGGTGCCGTCCTCGTCGAAGAGGCAGAGGTCGACGGCCTCCGCCCCGCCCGCCCAGAGCGCGAAGTTGGTGCCCGCGACCCCGTCCGGGCCCACTCTGAAGCGGGCGCCGAGCGGCATCGGCGCCCCGGGCCAGACGACGGGCCGGCGCTGCCCGGGGCCGGCGGCGAGCCGCTCCGCCTCCGTCCCGGCCGGTGTCGTATCCGTCTTCGGCACTGTCTCCTGCTCGGCTGCGCTCGACACCTGCTCGCCTCCCGCGGCTCGTGGGACCGGCACCGAAAGGGGGGCGCGCGGCGTCCCGGCCGCGGCTCCCCGAGTGTGGTCGTCCCCTCTGTTCTGCCCACGACGGGGCCCGCACTCACGTTTCCCCCGGCCCGCCCCGTCGTTGGGGGGAACGTGAATCACGTTGCGAAGAAGACAGGGGCGAGCGGAGCCACCGTGCCGGCCCGGTCGGGACTGCTCGCGGTCCTGGCCGTACTGGCTGTTCTGACCGGCTGCTCGGGTACGGATTCGATCATCGGCGGGAAGCCGAGGTCGCCGCAGGAGGCGATCCGGGTCACCCCGCGGGACGGCGCCGACGACGTCGGGGCGGACGACCGGGTGGAGGTGCGGGTCCCCGACGGGCGGCTGGAGAGCGTCCGGGTGACCCGGATCGAGGACGCGCAGAAGCAGGAGGTGCGGGGCCTGATCGCGAAGGACGGCCGCTCCTGGAGCCCGCAGGGCGAGGCGGGCCGGCTCGGGCTCGCCGCCAAGTACAGCGTCGACGCGGTGGCCGTGGACGGATCCGGGCACCGATCGGCCCGGCACACCACCTTCACCACGGCGGTCCCCGAGCACCGCTTCATCGGCTACTTCAAGCCGGAGAACCGCTCGACCGTCGGCACCGGCATGATCGTCTCCTTCGAGTTCAACCGCCCGGTGACCCGTCGGGCGGCGGTGGAGCGCGCCATCCGGATCACCTCCGACCCGGCGGTCGAGGTGGCGGGCCACTGGTTCGGCAAGGACCGGCTGGACTTCCGCCCGGCCGCCTACTGGGCGCCGGGCACCGAGGTCACCGTCGAGGTCGGGCTGCGCGATGTCGAGGGCGCGGAGGGGGTGTACGGCAGCCAGCGCAAGACCGTCAGGTTCACCGTGGGCCGGGAGCAGGTGTCCCGGGTGGACGCGGCCGCGCACACGATGGAGGTGCGTCAGGACGGCCGGCTGGTCTCCACGGTCCCGATCACCGCGGGGTCCCCGACGACGACCACGTACAACGGGAGGATGGTCGTCAGCGAGATGCACGACGTGACGCGGATGGACGGCCGGACGGTCGGCTTCGGCGGCGAGTACGACATCAAGGACGTCCCGCACGCGATCCGGCTGACCAAGTCCGGGACCTTCCTGCACGGCAACTACTGGTCCGACGAGTCCGTCTTCGGCTCGCAGAACGTCAGCCACGGCTGCATCGGGCTGCGCGACGTACAGGGCGGCAGCGGCGCCACCCCGGCCGGCTGGTTCTTCGACCGGACGCTGATCGGGGACGTGGTGGAGGTCGTCAACTCCGAGGACAAGCGGGTCGCCCCGGACAACGGACTGAGCGGCTGGAACCTGAACTGGAGCCAGTGGAAGGCGGGCTCGGCCCTTCGCTGAGCGCCCGCCGCGGTCCTGGGACGACTTGGGACTGAACGGTGACATTCGTGAGGAGATCTGCCCGCAGTCGGTGTGATTATCTTTTTGCTGAGCGCGCATGTGCAGCGCGCGGGGGTAGGAGCCTGCAGGCTCCCAGGGCCTTGGCGGGACCAGGCCGTGTGAGGGGAGACGACCACATTGAACGGGCAGCCGATATCGGGGGCATCGGCCGGGGCGGGCGGCAGGCGGCGTGGCCGTGCGGCCACGGGTCTGCCGGCCCTGGCGTTGGGTGCGCTGCTGATGCTGGTGACGGCATGCGGCGGGGGAGACACCGACGGCGGGAACAAGGACGGCAAGGCCGGGGGAGCCAGGGCGGAGGACACCAGCGCCTCGCAGGCGGTGGTGAACGTCGCGCCCAAGGACGGGTCCGACTCGGTCGCCACGAGCGGGGCGCTGAAGATCTCGGCGGAGCGCGGGAAGCTCTCCACGGTCAAGGTCTCGGACCCCAAGGGGGCCGAGGTCGAGGGGGAGATCGCGGCGGACGGCACGAGCTGGGAGCCGGACCAGCATCTGGCCTCGGCCACCAAGTACAAGGTCCACGCGGTCGCCAAGGACGCGAACGGACGTGAGTCCGCCAAGGACACCACCTTCACCACGCTGGTCCCGAAGAACACCTTCATCGGCCAGTACACGCCGGAGGACGGCTCGACCGTCGGCGTCGGCATGCCCGTCTCCATCCACTTCACCCGGGGCATCACCGACCCCGAGGCCGTGGAGAAGGCCATCAAGGTGACGGCCGAGCCCGCCGTCCCGGTCGAGGGCCACTGGTTCGGCAACGACCGGCTGGACTTCCGCCCCGAGAACTACTGGGCCGCGGGCACCAAGGTGACCGTGAAGCTCAACCTGGACGGTGTCGAGGGACGCCCCGGCGTCTACGGCAAGCAGGCCAAGACGGTGTCCTTCACCATAGGCCGGCGCCAGGTCAGCACCGTCGACGCGAAGTCGCACCGGATGAAGGTCGTCCGCGACGGCAAGCAGATCAAGGACATACCGATCTCGGCGGGCGCCCCGGCCACCACCACCTACAACGGCCAGATGGTCATCAGCGAGAAGCTGCGGGTGACCCGGATGAACGGGGACACCGTCGGCTTCGGCGGTGAGTACGACATCAAGGACGTCCCGCACGCGATGCGGCTGTCCACGTCGGGCACCTTCATCCACGGCAACTACTGGGGCGGCTCCGGCATCTTCGGGACCACCAACACCAGCCACGGCTGCGTCGGCATGCGCGACGTGCGCGGCGGCGGCGACTCGGGCACTCCGGCGGCCTGGTTCTTCAACAGCTCGCTCATCGGTGACGTCGTGATCGTGAAGAACTCCCACGACAAGACGATCCAGCCGGACAACGGCCTCAACGGCTGGAACATGTCCTGGTCGGAGTGGACCAAGTAGGACCTGCCGTACGAAGCCGGTACGGAGCCGGTACGAACCTCGGTACGGGCAGAGGGGCCCGGTGCTGTGACCAACGGCACCGGGCCCCGTCGTGTGAGCGCCGGTTAACCTGCCTCGCATGACCGTAACCCTCGAAGTAAGCGGCGGCGTCGGCACGATCCGGCTGGCGCGCCCGCCGATGAACGCCCTGGACGTCGCGACCCAGGACCGGCTGCGCGAGCTCGCCGAAGAGGCGTCCGGGCGTGACGACGTGCGTGCCGTGGTGCTCTACGGCGGCGAGAAGGTGTTCGCGGCCGGCGCGGACATCAAGGAGATGCAGGCGATGGACCACGCGGCGATGGTCGTGCGGTCCAAGGCGCTCCAGGACTCCTTCACCGCGGTGGCCAGGATCCCCAAGCCCGTCGTCGCCGCCGTCACCGGCTACGCGCTCGGCGGCGGCTGCGAGCTGGCCCTCTGTGCCGACTTCCGGATCGCCGGCGACAACGCCAAGCTGGGCCAGCCCGAGATCATGCTCGGCCTCATCCCGGGCGCGGGCGGCACTCAGCGGCTCGCCCGGCTGGTGGGCCCCGCCAAGGCCAAGGACCTCATCTTCACCGGCCGCCATGTGAAGGCCGAGGAGGCGCTGTCCATGGGGCTGGTGGACCGGGTGGTGCCCGCCGCCGAGGTGTACGAGCAGGCGCGCGCCTGGGCCGCCGCGCTGGCGAAGGGCCCGGCGCTCGCGCTGCGCGCCGCCAAGGAGGCCGTGGACGCCGGGCTGGAGACGGACCTCGACACGGGTCTCACGATCGAGCGGACCTGGTTCGCCGGGCTGTTCGCCACGGAGGACCGCGAGCGCGGAATGCGCAGCTTTGTGGAAGAGGGACCGGGCAAGGCCAAATTCCTCTGACCGAACGCCAGTTGGGAACGGATCAAGGCCCGTTCATCCATGCGGGCGGATTAGCTGGGCCTTAAGGCAACCTTAAGGCCCAGCTCGGCCCCCTCGGCGTCGAACCCCGCGAAAGGTGATATCGGTGCAGGTCAGCCGGTGTGCGTAGGTAGACATTCTGTCAATGGCATATGCCGGATGCCCTCTACGGAGTGTCTGATTCCGGGTCAGGATTCCCTCGGAACGGCCCCGGGGGGCCGTTCTTGCAGCCATGATGGTGTCCATGGCGGGCCTGGAGGGTGTGGAGCAGCCGCGACAGCGCAGCAGCGCGACAGCGGCACGGAGGGTGCCTACCGTCGAGGACGAACAAGCGTTCAAGGCGCTGGAGTTGTTCGGAAATCCGACGGAGGACGAGGTCCGGCTACCCTCCCGCCCGGAGTCCGCGGCCACCGCCCGCCGGCTCACCTCGTGCGTGGTGCTGCACCACTGGGCGCTCTCCGCGCAGACCGCCGAACACGCCGTCCTGCTCGTGTCCGAACTGGTCGGCAACGCGGTGCGGCACACCGGGGCCCGGGTCTTCGGGCTGCGGATGCTGCGCCGCCGCGGCTGGATCAGGATCGAGGTGCGCGACCCCTCGCGCGGGCTGCCCTGCCTCATGCCGGTCCAGGCGATGGACATCAGCGGGCGCGGCCTCTTCCTCGTGGACAAGCTCTCCGACCGGTGGGGCGTGGACCTCTTACCGCGCGGCAAGACCACCTGGTTCGAGATGCGCATCTCCGACCGCTGAATCCCCGGGGGCCCGGCCGCCGGCTCCGCCGGACGCACAGAAGCCCCCGGACCGGCCGTTGTGCGGCGGCTGCGGGGGCTTCTGTGGGAGGCCGTGAAATGGGGGGTGTGTTCACGGCCGCTTGTGACGACCTGGCCCGGGTCAATGGGGGTCGTGTCCCCGACTATGACAGACGGACGACTCCATCGCCAAAGCGGCATAGCGACCATACATGAACATATATGGACATTTTTGCGATGAATCACAGGTGTGCTGAGTCACTTGCCTGTAAATCAACGAGGATCCACCGCCCCGTGCGGCTGATTCATTGATCGTCCAGCATGTGGTCCGGGTGAGCCCCCACGACCCGCTGGGGCCGCCGACGCTGCCAATGGGTATCTTCGCGACATTTCGCCCCTACTGTTCTGCCCATGAACGTCTCCGACGCACCGGTGCACCGCCGAGGCGCCCTGCGCGCCGGAGCCGCGGCCGCCCTCGCCGCCGCTCTCACCGCCGGCTGCGGGGAGCAGGACACCGCCGGGACGTCGGGCAGCACCCTCACCCACGCGGCACCGGGCAAGCCGCCGCCACGGCCACCGGCGCGCACGCCCCCGCACCCGCCCCGCGCAGGTTCCCCGGGCAGCCGGTGCAGATCACGAACGGCCCCCGCGACCGGGCCCGGGTCGCGCTCACCTTCCACGGCCAGGGCGACCCCGCCATCGCCCGCACCGTGCTGGCCGAGGCGGAACGCGCCCGGGCCCGGGTCACCGTCCTCGCCGTCGGCAGCTGGCTCGACGAGCACCCCGAGATGGCCCGCCGGATCCTCGACGGCGGCCACGACCTCGGCAACCACACCCAGCGCCACCTGGACATCTCCTCGATGGACGAGGCGCGGGCGTATGCGGAGATCACCGGCTGCGCCCAGCGGCTGCGCCGGCTCACCGGCTCCATCGGCACCTGGTTCCGGCCCTCGCGCACCCAGTACGCCACGCCTCTCGTCCAGCGGCTCGCCGTCCGGGCGGGCTACCCGCACGTCCTCTCGTACGACGTGGACTCCCTCGACTTCACCTCGCCCGGCGCCGCGGCCGTCACCCGCAAGGTGGCCGGGGAGATCCGCAACGGATCGGTGGTGAGCATGCACTTCGGCTACGCGGACACGGTCGCCGCGCTGCCCCTCCTCCTCACCGAACTCGACCGCCGCGGACTGCGTGCGGTGACGACCACGGAGCTGCTGACGTGATGCTTCCCTCCACCGCACGCACCGCGACCCTGCTCGGGGGTGTCCTGCTCGCCGCGCTCACCGCCTGCGGCACCCCCGCCGGCCCGGCCGCGGACACCGGCGCCACCGAGGCGGCCGCTCCGCCCGCTCGGCCCAAGCACCTCACCCCGCCCGCGCCGCCAGGGCTGGCCGGGATGCCGCCGGTGCTCGACCCGAAGAACGTGTACGCGGCGGACGCCCCCGGAAAGCTGTCGCCCGCCGTCAAGGGCTTCCCCGACCGGGTCTACGTGCCCAACACCAACTCCAACACGGTGTCGGTGATCGACCCCGCCACGTACAAGGTCATCGAGACCATCCCGGTCGGGCGGCAGCCGCAGCACGTGGTGCCGTCCTGGGACCTGAAGACGCTCTGGGTCAACAACGACCTCGGCGACAGCCTCACCCCGATCGACCCGGCGACCGGGAAGCCGGGGAAGACGGTGGACGTCTCCGACCCGTACAACCTCTACTTCACGCCCAACGGCAAGTACGCCGTGGTGATGGCCTCGATGGACCGCGAGCTGGTCTTCCGGGACGCGCACACCATGAAGAAGGCCAAGACCGTCCCGGTCAGCTGCGCGGGCGTCAACCACGCGGACTTCTCGGCCGACGGGCGGTACTTCATCGTCTCCTGCGAGTTCTCCGGCGAACTCCTCAAGGTCGACACCGAGAAGATGAAGATCGTCGGCCAGCAGAAGCTGCCGTTCCAGGGCGCCATGCCGCAGGACGTGAAGCTGTCGCCCGACGGCGGCACGTTCTACATCGCGGACATGATGGCGAACGGCATGTGGGTGCTGGACGGGGAGAAGTTCACCACCCCGAAGCTGCTGCCCACGGGCAAGGGCTGCCACGGCCTCTACGTCAGCCGCGACGCCAAGCAGATGTACATCTCCAACCGGGGCGAGGGCTCCGTCTCCGTCTTCGACTTCGCGCGGAAGAAGCTGGCGAAGAAGTGGCACCTGCCGAACGGCGGCAGCCCGGACATGGGCGGCGTCTCCACGGACGGCAAGGTGCTGTGGCTGTCGGGCCGTTACAACGCCGAGGTGTACGCGATCGACACCGCCACCGGCAAGCAGCTGGCCCGCATCCCCGTCGGCAGCGGACCGCACGGACTCGCCGTCTACCCCCAGCCCGGCCGCTACTCGCTCGGCCACACCGGCGTCTTCCGCTGACCGGGCCCCTGCGGTGGCCGGCGTTCCGTCCACGACCGACGACCGGCCGCCTCCGAGGCCGTCCCCGCTGCCCGTTAATCTGACTTCCGTCAGACAGGCATACGAAGGGGCGGAACAGTGGCGGACATCGAGTCGGCGCGCAAGGCATTCGAGCGGTTCGACCTCAACGGCGACGGACTGATCACGGCTGCCGAGTACAAGAGCGCCATGGCTCAGCTGGGTGACCCCTATGTCACCGAGCCGGTCGCGCAGGCCGTGATCAACTCGCACGACGCGAACGGGGACGGGCTCCTCACGTTCGACGAGTTCTGGGCCGCGCAGAACAAGGGCTGACGCCCGCGCCGCCCCCGGCCCGGCACGGGCCGGGGGGCCGCCGGCGGCGTCAGGGAGCGGCCGGGGCGGCGGGCTCGGCGGCGGGCTCCTCCGTACGGAAGGCCTCGTCCGGCGTCGCCACCGGGCGGAACACGTCGTGCAGCCGCCCCGCCCGCAGCACCCGCAGCGTCCTCGGGCTGCCGCAGACGAGCCAGAACCGCCCGTCGCGGTCCAGCGCACGCCGCCGCGCCCGCTGGAGCAGGGTGAGCCCCGAGCAGTCGAGGAAGCTCACCTCCGTCAGATCGACCACCACATGCGGTGAGCCGTCCGAGGTCGCGACGTCCAGGGCCGGGGTGATCAGGGCGGCGGTGGCGATGTCGATCTCGTTGCGCAGGGCCACCACCGTGCGCCCCTCCCTGCGGTACACCCGGCCGCACGGCTCGGGCAGGGGGACCAGCGCGGGGGATGCCGGGGGGCACGGCGTCTCGGTCAAGGTGCCTCTCCTCGCAGTGGGCGGCGGTGGTGACGTTCGGTGAAGCCAACCCCAGGGTCCGCCCGGCGGGGGTGCAGAAACGTTCGCGCTTTCCCCAATACCCCCTTCCGGGTGAACGTCCGGTACTCCATTGGACTTCGGGGGGCGCGTTGTGTGTTTGTCGGTCCATCGGTCGGCAGGCCGGCCGGAATGCCGGTCAGGAGGGGGTGGGGTGTTGTCCACGTCGGATGCCGCGCCGGTCCGGCGGCGGTCCGTCCCGGCCGTGCTCGCCGCGGCCGCCGCCTGGGTGCCCGCAGTGGCGACCGCCCTGCTGGGCGCGGGCGTGGCCACCCACGGCACCGGTGAACTGCGCATCCCCGGCGCGGGAACCGCCACCCTGCTGCGGTCCGTGCTCTTCGGGGCGCTCGCCGTGCACGCCGGCGCACTCGCGGCCGCCGTGCTGGCCCGCCCGGTGCCCGGCCGCCCGGACGCGGCCCCGCGCGGCTGGGGCACCGCCGCCTCCGTCACCGGGGCCCTCGCGGCGGCGGGCCAGATCGTCCGGCTGGCCCGGGTCAGCGACCTCGGCATCGTCGAGACGTACGGCACGCGCGAGGGCGGGCTGCTCCTGCTCATCGCCAACGGCTTCGTCCTGGCCGCCCTCTGCGCCGCGAGCAGGCGTCCGGGCCTGGCCGCCCTGCCGCTCGCCCTGGTCATCGGCGCCGAGGCGCTGCGCGCGCACCCCGAGGCGTACAGCCCGCTGGCGGGCGCCGCGCTCACCGTCGTCCATCTGACCGCCGCCTCGCTGTGGACCGGCACTCTTCTGCACGTCCTGCGCACCGCGCGGCTGTGGCGGGAGGCACCGGCCGCCGCCCGAGCCCTGCTCGGCCGCTACGCCCGCCTCGCCGCCTGGCTGTACGCGGCGCTCGCGGTCACCGGCACCTGCAGCGCCCTGCGCCGGCTGCCCGCCGACACGGTCCTGACCTCGGCGTACGGGCGCACCCTGCTGGCGAAGCTGGTACTGGTGGCCGTGGTGAGCGCGCTGGCGCTGGCGGCGCGGCGGCGGCTGGCGCGGGATCCCGACCCCGGCGCCGCCCACCGGCCGGCCCGCCGCGAGGCGGTCGCCCTGGTGGCGGTCGTGGTGGTGTCGGCCGTGCTGACCGTCGTCCCCGACCCGCACTGGCTCAGCACCCGCTGACCGCGCGCCGCCGGCGGTACGGCGGCCAGCCGCGCAGCTCGTCGTCGCGCGGGGCGCGCACCAGCTCGGGGGCGCCGGGGCCGAACCGCATCACCGGCCGCGAGGCGTCCCAGGCGGGCCAGCCCGGATCACCGGACGCGGCGAACCGTACCCACGCCGCGTGCATCGCGTCGGCCAGCTCCTGCGGGGCGTCGGGCCCCGCCAGCGCCACCGCGTCCGGTCCCCCCAGGGTGTCGAAGACGAAGCCGATCTCCAGCCCGTGGCAGGCGCCGAGCCCCAGGACGGGGGAGCGCCAGCCGAATTCGTAGAGGCGCGTGGTGCCGGAGGCTCCGGCGCGGGCGTCGGCCAGCCGGTTCAGCGGCACCCGGAGCAGCAGGTCGGTGGCGAGCGCGCCGAGCAGTTCGCCGGGCGTGGCCCCGGGGCGGTTGGCGCGGTACGTGCGGGCCGTGGCGCCCGGTACCCCGGCCTTCAGCCGGGCCAGCCGCAGTTTCGTGCGCGAGAGCCGTTCGGTCAGTCCGCTGGGGACGAACCAGAGGCGGTACTCCTCGGTGGTGGAGCCCATCAGCAGATCGACCCCGGACGCGGCTCCGCCGCGCAGCGCCTCGGCCGGGTCGCGGGGCAGCAGTTCGCCGTCCACCACGATCCGGAAGGAGTTCCCGCCGGTCAGCGGGGAGCCGCCGGCGGTCACCTCGGTCTGGGCGGCCAGCAGCGCGGCGGGGTCCACGGACGCGAGATCCCGGGCCGTCGCCGCGACCCCGAGCCGCTTCGCGATCAGCGCGGTCGTCCGGCGGCCCGCCGCCACGGAGACCGCGTCCGGCGCCCCGCTCTGCAGCACCGCCCGCCGGAACAGCCCCCGGGCGCGCGGCGCGGCGAGCAGGGCCGCGATGCAGACGGCGCCCGCCGACTCCCCGCACACCGTCACCCGGTCCGGATCGCCGCCGAACGCCGCGATGTTGTCCCGCACCCAGCCCAGAGCCGCGAGCTGGTCGAGGAGCCCCCGGTTGGCGGGCGCGTCCGGGAGCACCCCGAACCCCTCGACGCCCAGGCGGTAGTTGACCGACACGAGCACCACCCCGTCGCGGGCGAACGCCGTCCCGTCGTACACGCCCACCGCCGAGGAGCCGTGCAGCAGGGAGCCGCCGTGGATCCAGACCAGGACGGGCAGTCCGGTGCGGGCGGGCGAGGGCGTCCACACATTGAGGTTGAGGCAGTCCTCGCCGGGCACCTCGGGGTCGGGCAGCAGCCGGTCCAGCGGCGGGGCGTAGGGGCGCTTGGGCGCGGTCGGGCCGAAGGCGACGGCCTCCCGCACCCCGGTCCAGCGCTCCGGCGGCTCCGGCGCCCGGAACCGGCGTGCGCCCACCGGCGCGGCCGCGTACGGAATGCCGCGGAAGACCGCGACTCCCCGCTCGTACGCGCCCCGGACGGTGCCGTGGACGGTCTCGGCGCGCGGGGCGGTCCCCTCGGAGCGGGGCCCGGACCGGTCGGGGCCGGCGGGGCCGGGCGCGGATATCGGCGGGGGTGCGCTCATGAGGTGTTCCGGCCCTTCCGCGGTCGTCGGGGGTGTCCACCAGCACAGCACGGCCGGGAGCGCCCGGCCATTCGTGCGGGCGCGGGCTTTCTGGCGGGTGCGGCCGGCAGGGGCCACTTCAGGCGGGACGGGAATCCGGCCGTCGGTGGGGTGCTCCCGGGCCGTCGGCCCTTCCGGGCGAGAAACGTCCGGAAATCGCCGGTGTGGGCCGGCGGCGGGAGGCCCGTCGGCCGGGGCGGGCACGGCCGGGGGCTCCCGGCCGTGCCGTGCGCCCCCGTCAGGCGGCGAAGTTGCGGGACATGGAACCCTCGTCGTCGATCTCCACCAGGTCGGGGCGGGTGTAGCGCTCCGCCCGTGCGTGGTAGTCGAAGTCACCGCGCACGAGCCCCCGGTAGTCCTGGACGCAGCGCTCCAGCGCGACGCGCGGCGGGCCCTCGATCCCCGCCGCCTCCAGTTCCTCGACGAGTTCCTTCTCCGCCCGCTGCACCCGGTCGGCTATCCGGCCCAGCAGGATCCCGGCCTCGTCCACCGCCTCCTGGAGCGTGCCGCCCCGGTCGCGCTGGATCAGCCGGACGGTGTTGTGCTCGTAACCGAGCACGGCTTCCTTCTCGAAGGAGCAGATGTCGTTGCAGAGCCCCGAATGATCGGCCACCGCATTGCGCAGGGCGATATACGCGGGAAGGCTGCGGGCGGATTCCGGGAGGCTGATTCCGGCGGTGATCTCGTGCAGGTCGAGGAACGGCTGCATCGCGACGGAATCGCGGCGGTGCTTCACGAAATCGGCGGTGGTCGGCACATGCCCGGCCGCCCGGTCGACGGCCTCCGCGTAGTACGTCCACAGCCAGGCGGCCGTGTCGCGCCGGAACTGCCGCACCCAGCTCGCGGGCCGGTCCGTGCAGGTCCGCACCAGCAGTTCGTCCAGCGCGTGCTCCATCGGGCCCACGGGGGCACGGGCGCCGTCCAGCACGTCGACCAGCCGGCCGATCGCGCTCTCGCAGAGCCGGGGGTCGCGGCCGGCCGGCCCGTCGTCGAACTCGTCGTCGACGAGGAAGGCCCAGAACAGCCACTGGCAGAACAGGTCCAGATGCTTCTGCGACGCCTCGGGGAATATCAGGGATATCCAGAGCTCGGGGCGGGTCCTGACCATTTTCTTCCGGGCCACGGGGGACAGGACGAGATCGCTCGCCGCCGCCCATTCCCAGGCCGCCTGTTTGGTCTTCTCAACTCCCGGATTACATCCCGCACTTTCGAACGGCATGTGGAATTCTGGAAGCGCGATCTTGCTCATGGTGCACCTCGTCTGAACGGTAAGAACAGGGAAGGGGGATGCGCGAGGCGGATCCGCGCACGCACGGGCCGGGCGGGTGAGCGGTGGGCGGGGAACTGCCGGTCGGCGCTCCGGCAGGGCCGTGCCGTCGGGGGCCGCTGTCCGCGCCGGTGCGACAGAGGGGGGTGCGGTGACGAGCAGGCCGCGACGGGCGCCGCGGCCATGGATCAGGGCCGGCGGGGCGGATGGCCGCTGCGGGGGATCCGGGTCGCTCTCCTGGCACCGGGACCGGGCCGGACGGCCGGATCCCGCCGGGAGTGCGTCACGGGAGGGGCGGCTGTCATCGCTGTCCTCTTTCCTCCGCAGGGACCGGGCCGCCGCAGCGCGGCCCCGGGCAGCGGACCGCCTGACGTGCGCGGCGGTCGCGTCACCACTCGTCACGACCAGTGAACTCCCCGTACGCGAGGGAGGGAAGTCGCCCGTGACCGAAAATGTGTGATCGCCATGAACGCCTGCTCGGTTATGAGCAGTTGAGGTACTCCTGTGGCGAAGAGGCGATCAGGCTCCGAACGAACATATGGCCGATTCGGCTGTACGCGGGGTGAGGTCAGC
Source organism: Streptomyces sp. ITFR-16 (assembly GCF_031844705.1). NCBI lineage: Bacteria > Bacillati > Actinomycetota > Actinomycetes > Kitasatosporales > Streptomycetaceae > Streptomyces > Streptomyces sp. ITFR-16. Next base: position 2,407,647 of record NZ_CP134609.1, on the reverse strand, counting down.
GGGGCAGCGAGCGGAGCCAGTCCGTCAGCAGCCGACCGACCTCGTCGGGCCGCTCCTGCTGGATCCAGTGGCCGCAGCCGTCCAGGATGTGCGAGGCGCTCAGCCCGGGGAGCGTCGTCGGGTACGCCTCGATCGCCGGGGCCAGCCAGGTGGTGGAGGCGTCGAGCGAGCCGCCGGCGAACAGCGAGGGCTGGGTGACGGGTGCCCCGTCGAAGGCGGCGAGGTCCTCCCAGTCCCGGTCCATGTTGCGGTAGCGGTTGAGCGCGCCGCTCAGCCCCGTACGCTCGAACTCGCCCGCGTAGAAGTCGAGTTCCCGCTCGCCGAGCCAGCCGGGGCGGCCCTCGGGGAAGCGCTCGCGCAGGGGTGCGCCAAGGCCGGCGAAGTGCGGGTCGGGGGCGTCGGGCCCCGGCATGGTGTCGGCGGAGAACGCCGCGTAGAAGCCCGCGAGCCAGCCGCGCACATCCGGCTCGATCTCCGCCTCGGCCCGGCCCGGCTCCTGGAAGCGGGAGACGTAGAACTCCTCGCCGCCGCCCATCCCCGCGAAGATCTCGCTGGGCCGAGGACCCCCGCGCGGGGCGTACGGCACGCTCAGCAGCCCCACCGCGCGGAACACATCGGGCCGCAGCAGCGCGGAGTCCGCCGCGATCGTCGCGCCCCAGTCGTGACCGACGACCACCGCGTCGCCCGCACCGAGCGCGCGCACCACGGCGACGTTGTCCTCGACCAGTTCCGTCATCCGGTACGCGGCCACGTCCCCGGGCCGGGAGGAACGGCCGTAGCCGCGCACATCGATGGCCGTCGCCCGGAACCCGGCGGCGGCGAGCACGGGCAGCTGGTGGCGCCAGGAGTACCAGGACTCCGGGAATCCGTGCACCAGCAGCACCAGCGGCCCGCTGCCCTGCTCGACCACATGGACGCGGCCGGCCGGGGAGGGCACCAGCCGGTGCGTGGGGCCGGGGGAGAGGTCGGACGGCTGGGGCATGATTCCTCCACGGCTGTCGGCCGGAGCCTGTCCGTATCGGGCCCCGGCACCGGCCACGATCATGGGATGCCCGCCGCGTCCGCCGCGAGTCCTGTTGCCGCTCCGGCAAAAGAGGCGGCGCGCCTCAGCACTCGATGATGTTCACCGCGAGCCCGCCCCGGGCCGTCTCCTTGTACTTGACGCTCATGTCGGCGCCCGTCTCCTTCATCGTCTTGATGACCTTGTCGAGGGAGACCTTGTGGCTGCCGTCGCCGCGCAGTGCCATCTTCGCGGCGGTGACCGCCTTGACCGCCGCCATGCCGTTGCGCTCGATGCACGGGATCTGGACGAGCCCGCCGACCGGGTCGCAGGTCAGGCCGAGGTTGTGCTCCATGCCGATCTCGGCGGCGTTCTCGACCTGCTCGGGCGTGCCGCCCAGGACCTCGGCGAGGGCGCCCGCCGCCATGGAGCAGGCGGAGCCGACCTCGCCCTGGCAGCCGACCTCGGCGCCGGAGATGGAGGCGTTCTCCTTGAAGAGCATGCCGATGGCGCCGGCGGCCAGCAGGAAGCGGACGATGCTGTCGTCCTTCTCCGCCTCGGTGGCGCCGCCGGCCGCGAAGTTCATGTAGTAGTGCAGCACGGCCGGGATGATGCCCGCGGCGCCGTTCGTCGGGGCGGTGACCACCCGGCCGCCCGCGGCGTTCTCCTCGTTGACCGCCATCGCGTAGAGGGTGATCCACTCCATCGCGAGGACCTGCGGGTCGCCCTCGGCGCGCAGCTGGCGGGCGGTGTTCGCGGCGCGGCGGCGGACCTTGAGACCGCCGGGCAGGATGCCCTCGCGGGACATGCCGCGCGAGACGCACGCCTGCATGGCGCGCCAGATGTCCAGCAGCCCGGAGCGGATCTCCTCCTCGGTGCGCCAGGCGCGCTCGTTCTCCAGCATCAGGGAGGAGATCGACAGGCCGGTGTCGCGGGCGAGGCGCAGCAGCTCGTCGCCGGTGCGGAAGGGGTACTTCAGGACCGTGTCGTCGAGCACGATCCGGTCCTCGCCCACGGCGTCCTCGTCGACCACGAAGCCGCCGCCGACGGAGTAGTACGTCTTCTCCAGGAGCGGGGCGCCCTCGGCGTCGTACGCGAAGACGGTCATGCCGTTGGCGTGGTATGGCAGCGCCTTGCGGCGGTGCAGGATCAGCTGCTCGTCGGCGTCGAAGGCGATCTCGTGCATGCCGAGGAGGTTGATCCGCCCGGTGGAGCGGATGGCCTCGACGCGGTCGTCGGCCGTCTCGACGTCGACGGTACGGGGGGACTCGCCCTCCAGGCCGAGCAGGACGGCCTTGGGGGTGCCGTGCCCGTGTCCGGTGGCGCCGAGCGAGCCGTACAGCTCGGCGCGTATCGAGGCGGTGTGGGCGAGCAGGCCCTCGTTCTTCAGCCGGCGCGCGAACATACGGGCGGCGCGCATCGGGCCGACCGTATGGGAGCTGGACGGGCCGATGCCGATCGAGAACAGGTCGAAGACCGAGATGGCCACGGGTGACTCCTAAGGGTTGGTAGACGCCGTTGTCTGCCGGGTGGTGCGGGACGGGCCGGATCGCGGCCCGGAGAGCGGGGGCAAGGGATGGGGCACCGCGCTCACTGTTCAGTGTGCGCGGTGCCCCTCCCCGATACGCAAACGTGCCGGTCGGACTACTTGAGACCGGGGTACAGCGGGAACTTCTCGGCGAGCGCGGCGACGCGGGCCTTCAGGTCGTCCGCGTCGTAGGACGGCTTGAGGGCGGACGCGATGATCTCCGCGACCTCGGTGAAGTCCTCCGTCCGGAAACCGCGCGTGGCCAGTGCCGGCGTGCCGATCCGCAGACCCGAGGTGACCATCGGCGGGCGCGGGTCGTTCGGGATGGCGTTCCGGTTGACCGTGATGCCCAGCTCGTGCAGCCGGTCCTCGGCCTGCTGGCCGTCCAGCTCGGAGTTGCGCAGGTCGACGAGGACCAGGTGCACGTCCGTACCGCCGGACAGCACGGAGACGCCCACCTCGGTGACGTCCGGCTGCACCAGACGCTCGGCGAGGATGCGGGCGCCGTCCAGGGTGCGCTGCTGGCGCTCCTTGAACTCCTCGGTCGCCGCGACCTTGAACGAGACCGCCTTGGCCGCGATCACGTGCTCCAGCGGACCGCCCTGCTGGCCCGGGAAGACCGCCGAGTTGATCTTCTTGGCGAGCTCCTGGGTGGAGAGGATCACACCGCCGCGCGGACCGCCGAGGGTCTTGTGCGTGGTGGTGGTGACGACGTGGGCGTGCGGCACCGGGTTGGGGTGCAGGCCCGCGGCGACCAGACCGGCGAAGTGCGCCATGTCGACCATCAGGTACGCGCCGACCTCGTCCGCGATGCGGCGGAAGGCGGCGAAGTCCAGCTGACGGGGGTAGGCGGACCAGCCGGCCACGATGAGCTTCGGCTTGGACTCCTTGGCCAGGCGCTCCACCTCGGCCATGTCCACGACGCCGGTGTCGTCGACGTGGTACGGGACCACGTTGTAGAGCTTGCCGGAGAAGTTGATCTTCATGCCGTGGGTCAGGTGACCGCCGTGCGCCAGGTTCAGGCCCATGATCGTGTCGCCCGGCTTGAGCAGCGCGAACATCGCGGCGGCGTTGGCCTGCGCACCCGAGTGCGGCTGGACGTTCGCGGCCTCGGCGCCGAAGAGCGCCTTGATGCGGTCGATCGCGATCTGCTCGACCACGTCGACGTGCTCGCAGCCGCCGTAGTAGCGGCGGCCGGGGTAGCCCTCGGCGTACTTGTTGGTCAGGACGGAGCCCTGGGCCTCCATGACGGCGACCGGAGCGAAGTTCTCCGAGGCGATCATCTCGAGGGTGGACTGCTGACGGTGGAGCTCGGCGTCGACGGCGGCGGCGACGTCCGGGTCCAGCTCGTGGAGGGAGGAGTTGAGAAGCGACATCAGGTGGTCCCTTGGGGTCTCAGTTGCCGGAGAACTCGGTGTACTCGTCGGCGGAGAGCAGGTCCTTCGGCTCCTCCGCGACGCGTACCTTGAACAGCCAGCCGCCTTCGAACGGCGCGGAGTTCACCAGCGACGGGTCGTCCACCACGTCCTGGTTCGCGGCCGTGACCTCGCCGGTCACCGGCGAGTACAGGTCGCTGACCGACTTGGTCGACTCCAGCTCGCCGCAGGTCTCGCCCGCGGTCACCGTGTCACCGACCTCGGGGAGCTGGGCGTAGACGACGTCACCGAGCGCGTTGGCCGCGTACTCCGTGATGCCGATCGTGGCCACACCGTCCTCGACGGCCGACAGCCACTCGTGCTCCTTGCTGTACCGCAGCTGCTGGGGGTTGCTCATGACCTGAATTCTCCTGTACGCGGGGGAGTGCTGATGAACGATGGTCTTACGGTGTGAGACGGGACTGCGTCACGTGCGCGGTGCCCGCCGCGCCCTACGGTTCTACTTCCGGCGCTTGTAGAACGGCAGCGCCACGACCTCGTACGGCTCGTGGCTGCCCCGGATGTCCACGGCCACACCCGCGGTGCCGGGCGTGGCGTGCGCGGCGTCGACATAGGCCATGGCGATCGGCCTGCCCAGCGTGGGCGAGGGCGCGCCGGAGGTGACCTCGCCGATGACCTCGCCGTTCGCGACGACGGAGAACCCGGCGCGCGGTACCCGGCGGCCCTCGGCGACCAGGCCGACGAGCTTGCGCGGCGGGGCGGTCTCGGCGCGCCCGGCGGCGGCCTCCAGCGCCTTGCGGCCCACGAAGTCGCCGTCCTTCTCGAACTTCACGACCCGGCCGAGACCGGCGTCGAACGGCGTCAGGGAGGTCGTCAGCTCGTGCCCGTACAGCGGCATGCCCGCCTCCAGGCGCAGCGTGTCGCGGCAGGAGAGCCCGCACGGGATCAGGCCGCGCGAGGCGCCCGCATCGGTGAGCGCGCGCCACAGCCGCTCGGCGTGCTCGGGGGCGACGAACAGCTCGAAGCCGTCCTCGCCGGTGTAGCCGGTGCGGGCGATCAGCGCGGGGACCCCGGCGACCGTGCCCGGGAGTCCCGCGTAGTACTTCAGGCCGTCCAGGTCGGCGTCGGTGACGGCGGCGAGAATGGCGGGGGACTCGGGGCCCTGGACGGCGAGCAGCGCGTAGGCGTCGCGGTCGTCGCGCACCTCGGCGTCGAAGCCCTCGGCGCGGGCGGTCAGCGCGTCCAGCACGATCTGCGCGTTGCCGGCGTTGGCGACGACCATGTACTCGGCCTCGCCCAGGCGGTAGACGATCAGGTCGTCCAGGATCCCGCCGTCCTCGGCGCAGATCATCGTGTAGCGGGCGCGGCCCGCGGAGACGGTGCCGATGTTGCCGACCAGCGCGAAGTTCAGCAGGTCGGCGGCGGCCGGGCCGGTGACGGTGATCTCGCCCATGTGGGAGAGGTCGAAGAGGCCGGCCTTCGTGCGCACGGCGTTGTGCTCGTCGCGCTCACTGGCGTAGCGCAGCGGCATGTCCCAGCCCGCGAAGTCGGTCATGGTCGCGCCCAGCGAACGGTGCAGGGCATCGAGGGCGGTGAGGCGGGGGGCGGTGCTCATGGACAAGGACTCCCAGGGCATGACGACGAGGACGATCCCTCCCCATCTGTCATCGGAACCTGAGAGGTTCGCCGAGAGACCCCGCAGGGGTTCGGCTTGCACCTTGGGTGGAGCCGCCGGGCGGCTCGCTTTTCAGATCTGCCTCATCCACGCGGTACGGGGCCTGAGAGATTCAAGGGAGGATCTTGCTCCTTCGGCGCCCGGCACGGTGGCCGGAACTCTCCCGCGCGGATTCAAGCGGCCTATATGCAGTTGGCGGGGCCATCATCGCACGCCGCGCGGGACCGTGGGGGCGGCGGTACGTCACACATCGGCGGCGGTCTCCCCGCCGGGTTCCGGCGAGTCGGACAGTTGTGCCGCATTACCTTTTCTTTACACTTCAGGGGTAGGTGCGGGTCGTTCGATCGGCAGGGGGATGGCGATGACGTTCCAGCGGTACGCGACGGCCGCGGGGGTCGCACCCGGCGCACTGCCCGCACAGCCGGGCTCGCCCGTCAGGGAGGCGGCGGGCCCGCGCCCGCCCGTCGTACGGGACCTGCGGGACCGGGCCGGACACGGTCCCGGGGGCCTGCGCTTCACGGCGGGCGACGTCGTGGTGGTCTCCGGGCTGCCCGGCAGCGGCAAGTCGACCCTGATCGCCCGGACCGCCCCGGCGTACGCCATCGACTCCCAGGACGCCCGGGACCGCTGGGCGGCGCGGCTGCCCCGCTCGGTGCCGTACGCCCTCTACCGGCCGCTCGTCCGCATCGCCCACTACTGGGGGCTGCGGCGGGCGCTGCGCTCCGGGGCCTCCGTCGTCGTCCACGACTGCGGCACCCAGGCCTGGGTGCGCGGCTGGCTGGCCCGCGACGCCCGGCGGCGCGGCCGGAGCCTGCACCTCGTCCTGCTCGACGTCGCCCCCGAGACGGCGCGGGAGGGACAGCGCGCACGGGGCCGGGGCGTCTCCGGATACGCGTTCGCCCGGCACCGCGGGGCCGTGGCGCGCCTGCTGCGGGACACCGGGGCCGGCCTGCTGCCGCCCGGCTGCGCCTCCGCCGTACTGCTGGACCGGGACGCGGCGGACCTGCTGACGCGGATCTCATTCGCAGACGCACAGAGCAAGGACTGAGCGAAGGCCGTCCGAGGGCCGGACACCAGGGGTGCGGCCAGGAGAAGTCCGGCCACGGGCCTGAGGCCGTGTCCGCAAGGTCTCGTCCGGTCCGCGACGCCCGGCACGCACCAGACGCCGCCACCCCGCCCTCCGGGCGGACGACGATACTTTGTGGACACGGCCTAACCTCTTGCTGCACGGCATCGGGGTGAGAGAGGGAGACAGTGGACATTCCGGCACCGGCCCGGAGCCATCCGCAGAGCGGATGGCCGGCCAATGAGCTCGAAGAAGTGCTCGGCGCCTCGCTCGGCAGCCCGGAGGCGGGCGGCCGGCTCGTCGAGGTGCTCGGCCGCAGCAGCCTCTGGGTGCCCCTGCCCAACGGCGGCGGACCCGACGCGACCGACCTCGATCTGCCGACGCTGGACATCGAGGGCGCGCCCTATGTGCCCGTGTTCAGTTCCGAGCAGCAGTTCCTGGCCTGCGTCGGCACGCACCTGTCGTTCACCGTGGCCCCCGCCCGCGAGTTCGCCCGCGGACTGCCCCCGCAGCTCGGCCTGGCGGTGAACCCGGGCGGCGCCGTCGGCATGCCGCTGCCGCCGCCGGCCGTCGCGGAACTCTGCCGGACCGGTCGCACCCCGCTCGACGGCCCGTCCAGCGGCGGCCGGGTCCGGCTGTACGAACCGGACTGGAAGCAGGAGCCGGTCGACTTCCTCGCGGCGGCCGCCGGAGAGTTCGAGGAGAGCGGTGTCGTGCTCACCGCCCGGCGGGTCCTGGCCAGCATCGAGGGCGGCGACCCCGTCCTCTTCGTCGGCGTCGAGTTCTCCACCTGGGACGGAGCCGGGCGCAACGCCCCCATGGACGCCCTGGGCCGGGCGCTGGGCCGTGTCGAGGTGCCGTGGCCGGTCAACCTGGTGCTGCTGGACGTGGCCCAGGACCCGGTCGCCGACTGGATGCGCGACCGGGTGCGGCCCTTCTATCAGCGGGCCGCCGCGCAGGGGCCGGGCATCCCCGCCGGATGACACCGCCGGCCCGCGCCGTCAAGTCGGTGTCAGGGCCGCCGCATAAGCTGGTTTGATGGCTGGTGCCCCGGCACCGCGCCGAACCCGAGTGCCCCGGGAGCGGCAGGCCGACACAGAGGATCGAAGAGGGGCGGGACCCAGGGTGAGTGCGTCAGGCACCGCGGCGGCCGGAAAGGTCGAGCACATGCTGCGCCAAGTCACGCCCGGGCGCTACGACGCGTACGAGGCGCTGCTCCAGGCCCTGGCGGCCGACCGGATCTGGATGCTGCTCTGGCACGGCAGCGCCGGCGCCCCCGACGCCCAGTACGGCAACATGGAGGTCGACGGCCTCGGCTACGCCCCCTGTGTCACCTCCGCCCAGGAGCTCTCCGCCAGCGGCTGGAACAGGGCCCACGAGGTCGTCGGCGGCCTCGACATCGCCCGCGCCCTGTTCCCCGACCGCTGGGGCATCTGGCTCAACCCGCACGCCCCCGGCGGCGGCGTCGGCATTCCCTGGCTGGACCTGCGCCGGATCGCCACCGGCCTCGACCGGATGCCCGCGGGACCGCTGCGCATCAGCGAGCCGGCCGTGGAGATCCCGCAGTTCTACGCCCAGCTCGCGCAGAATGCCCACCACACCCCCGCGATCCGCTCGCTGCGCCGCGCCTGGGTGCAGCCCGCGCTCGGCGTCCCGTACCTCGCCATCGGTCTCGATCTGTACGACACGAGCCGGCCGTCCGTCGACGCCGTGCGGGCGATGATGCAGCAGTCGATCGGCACGGTCCCCGAGGGGCTGCCGGTCTCCACGGTCGCGATGGCCGACGAGTACGACCCGGTCACGATGTGGCTGCGGGCCAACGCCCGGCCGTTCTACGACCGCGACGCGCACGCCCCGGCCGGACGCGGCGCGGCCGTCGCTCCCGGTTACGGATACCCGCAGGCCCCCGGCCCGGCGCCGCGCGCGTACTGAGCCCGGCTGCCGCGCCGCCCGGAGGGGACAAAGCGGCGGCCGACCGGACAAGACGTCCGCTCAGGTCACCCAAATAGCCATGCAATCACGCCCGTTGGGCGTCATGTCCGTTCTGGTGGATTAGCGGCCGAGTGGTCCGCTCAATCGATCAACCTGTCCGGATAACGGAAGCTCACTGACCGCATCACGTTTGAGCAAACATTCCCCGTCAGGTCTGGCGGGTGATCGCAACCGCGTTGAAGACTCCCGGCTAGTGGGGATCGTCGGCCCTTTGTACGAGGTTGCACCGGCGGACATTCCGCAGACGCATTCACCGCATCGAACACATCAGCCGGGTCACAGCGCCCCGGCTGACACGCGCCAGGCCGTTACCGCGGCGAGTAGGGGCCGGCCAACCGCCGGCGGGAGGGGTCAAAGGCACTGTGACCGCACCGATCGAGACCACCGGATCGGCTGCCGAGGCGCAGCCGGAGGCAGTACTCACGGGGGTTAAACAGAGCCAGATCGAGGGCCGTTCGCTCGGGCAGATCGCCTGGTCGCGCTTCAAGCGCGACAAGGTGGCGGTGGCGGGCGGCATCGTTGTCATCCTGCTGATCCTGCTCGCCGTGCTCTCCAAGCCGATCCAGGCCGTCTTCGGTCTGGACCCCAACGAGTTCCACCAGGACCTCATCGACCCCGCGCTGCTCGCCCCCAAGGGCGACTGGGGCGGCATCAGCTGGAGCCACCCGCTCGGCGTCGAGCCGCAGTACGGCCGGGACATCATGACCCGGATCATCGAGGGCTCCTGGGTCTCCCTGGTCGTCGCCGTCGGCTCGACCCTGCTCTCCGTCGTGATCGGCGTCTTCTTCGGCGTCGTCTCCGGCTTCTACGGCGGCTGGGTCGACACCTTCATCAGCCGCATGATGGACACCTTCCTGGCCTTCCCGCTGCTGCTGTTCGCGATCTCCATCTCGGCGGCCCTGCAGGACGGCGCGTTCGGTCTGGAAGGGCTGCCGCTGCGCATCGCCGTCCTGATCTTCGTGATCGGATTCTTCAGCTGGCCGTACATGGGCCGGATCGTGCGTGCCCAGACGATGAGCCTGCGCAATCGCGAATTCGTCGAGGCCGCACGGTCGTTGGGCGCGCGCGGCCCCTTCATCCTCTTCCGGGAGCTGCTGCCGAACCTGGTGGCGCCCGTTCTCGTCTACTCCACGCTGCTCATCCCGTCGAACATCCTCTTCGAGGCGGGACTCAGCTACCTCGGAGTCGGCATCGCACCCCCGCAGGCCTCCTGGGGCGGGATGCTCACCAATGCCATCGACTTCTACGAGAACGATCCGCTGTACATGATCGTGCCGGGCGTGGCCATCTTCGTCACGGTCCTGGCGTTCAACCTGCTGGGAGACGGGCTGCGTGATGCCCTCGATCCCCGTAGCAAGTAGTGCCCGGGTGCTCGTCACAACGGCGTGCGACAAGCCATGGCAACCATCGATTGAGGGGGATTTCCTCAGGTGAAGACCAGAAAAACGACAGCGGTGGTCGCCACAGCTGTGGTCCTGATGCTGGGAGCGTCCGCGTGCAACGGCTCCAAGGACAGCGACAGCAGCGGCAAGGGCGGCAAGGACGGCTCCGCCGCGACTGACGCCGCGCTGACGTCCGTCGTCAACAAGTCGGACAAGAAGGGCGGGACGCTCAAGCTCGAGATGTCCGACGAGCCCGACTCGCTCGACCCCGGCAACACCTACTACGGCTGGGTGCAGAACTTCTCCCGCCTGTACGGCCGTTCGCTCACGTCGTTCAAGCCGGCCGCCGGCAAGGACGGCCTGGAGGTCGTCCCGGACCTCGCCGAGGGCCTCGGCAAGGCGAGCCCGGACGCGAAGACCTGGACGTACAAGCTCAAGAAGGGGCTCAAGTACGAGGACGGGTCCGCGATCACCTCGAAGGACGTCAAGTACGCCGTCGAGCGCTCCAACTTCGCGCCGGAGGCCCTGTCCAACGGTCCGACGTACTTCAAGGCCCACCTCATCGGAGGCGACAAGTACAAGGGTCCGTACAAGGACAAGAACCCGGACGGCATCGCCTCGATCGAGACGCCGGACGACCTGACGATCGTCTTCAAGCTGAAGGACGCCTTCGCGGACTTCGACTACCTGGCGACCTTCACGCAGACGGCCCCCGTGCCGGCCGCGAAGGACAAGGGTGCCGACTACGTCAAGGGCATTGTCTCCTCGGGCCCGTACAAGTTCGAGTCGTACGAGGAGGGCCGCAGCGCGACCCTCGTCCGCAACCCGAACTGGGACCCGAAGACCGACCCGCTGCGTCCGGCCCTGCCGGACAAGGTGACGATCCGGTTCAAGGTCAAGCAGGAGACGGTCGACAACAACCTGCTCGCGGACAACATCGCCGCTGACGCGGCCGGCACCGGTGTCGCCCCGGCGACCCAGCCGAAGGTCCTCACCAAGGCCGACCTGAAGAAGCAGACCGACAACTCGTACGCGGGTGCCACCTCGTACATCGGTCTGAACGTCCACGTGAAGCCGTTCGACAACATCCACTGCCGCAAGGCCGTGCAGTGGGGTCTCGACAAGGCGTCGGTCCAGGCGGCCCAGGGTGGCGACCCGAAGGGTGACGTCGCCACGACCCTGCTGCCCCCGACGGTCAACGGCTACTCGAAGTTCGACCTGTACGAGAGCGCCGGCCACAAGGGCGACGAGGCCAAGGCCAAGGAAGAGCTGAAGGCGTGTGGCAAGCCGAACGGCTTCGACACCAAGATCTCGGCCCGCTCCGACCGCCCCGCCGAGATGTCCATGGTGACCGCGGTGCAGGCCTCGCTCAAGAAGATCGGCATCAACGCCGAGATCAAGAGCTTCCCCGGTGGCAAGTACTTCTCGAACTTCGCCGGCAACCCGAGCTACGTGCACGCCAACAAGCTCGGCATGATCATGACCGCCTGGGGTGCCGACTGGCCGACCGGCTTCGGCTTCCTGGACCAGATCATCAACGGCTCGGCCATCAAGCCGTCCGGTGGCAACAACGTCCAGGAGCTGGACGACCCGAAGATCAACAAGCTGCTCAACGAGGGCATCGCCAACACCGACTCCGCCGCCCGTGAGAAGGCGTGGGGCGAGGTCGACAAGGCCGTGGCCGAAGGCGCGACCGCTGTGCCGCTGATCTACCGCAAGAACCTGCTGCTCCGCCCGGAGTCCGCGACCAACGTCACGGTCACCCAGGCCTACCTCGGCATGTACGACTACGTGCTGATGGGTTCCGCCAAGTAGGAACGGCCCCGCTTCCCGGGCCGCGCGACGCGCGGCCCGGGAAGCGGCCGGACCCCCCAGAATTGTCCCGAAAGGCAGGTGAAGGCACGGTGTCCGACCGCATGGGTCACCCCCGGCGAGCAGATACCGGCGCCGGATAGCTGTGGCTGCGTACATCATCCGACGCGTCTTCGGCGCGGTGCTGCTGCTGTTGATCGTCAGCGCAGTCACCTTCGCGATCTTCTTCCTCGTCCCCCGGATAGCCGGGCAGACGATGGACCAACTGGCAGCCCAGTACGTGGGCAAGGACGCCAACCCGCAGTCCATCCTCGCGGTCAAGCAGAACCTCGGCCTCGACCAGCCGCTGTACTTCCAGTACTGGCACTTCCTCAAGCAGCTGTTCGTCGGCGCCGACTTCCAGTTCGGCCCCGAGGCGACGCACTGCGGGGTGCCGTGCTTCGGCTACTCCTTCAAGCGGCACGTCGAGGTGTGGCCCGAGCTGACCGCGCGTATTCCGGTCACGTTCTCCCTGGCGATCGGCGCCGCGGTGATCTGGCTGATCAGCGGTGTGGCGATCGGTGTCGTCTCCGCGCTCAAGCGGGGCTCGATCCTCGACCGCTTCTTCATGGGCGTCGCGCTCGCCGGTGTCTCCCTGCCGATCTTCTTCACCGGCATGCTCGCGCTGGGTGTGCTGACCGTGCAGTGGCCCGTCTGGGAGGGCGTCAACTACGTCCCCTTCACGGAGAGTCCGCTGGACTGGGCGTGGAACCTGCTGATCCCGTGGTGTTCGCTCGCCTTCCTGTACTCCGCGCTCTACGCCCGCATCACCAGAGCCGGGATGCTGGAGACGATGGGCGAGGACTACATCCGCACGGCCCGCGCCAAGGGCCTGAAGGAGAGCCGCGTCATCGGCAAGCACGGTCTGCGGGCCGCGCTCACCCCGATCGTGACCATCTTCGGCATGGACTTCGGCCTGCTGGTCGGCGGCGCGGTCATCACCGAGACCGTGTTCTCCTTCCCCGGCCTCGGCCAGTACGCCATCAAGAGCGTGCAGGAGAGCGACCTGCCCATCGTGATGGGCGTGACGCTCGTCGCGGCCTTCTTCATCGTTGTCTGCAATCTGCTGGTGGACCTGGTGTACGCCGCCATCGACCCCAGGGTGAGGTACTCGTGACCGAGGTTTCCAAGGCACAGACCGCGGCGGCGGGCGCGTCCGTCCCCGCCGCGCGGGCCGGCGGCGATGACGCCTTCCTCTCCGTACGGGACCTGCGCATCCACTTCCAGACCGATGACGGCCTGGTCAAGTCGGTCGACGGCGTCAGCTTCGACGTGAAGCCCGGACAGACCCTCGGTATCGTCGGCGAGTCCGGCTCCGGCAAGTCCGTCACCTCGCTCGGCGTCCTCGGCCTGCACCGCACGGCCCCCAACGCCCGCATATCCGGCGAGGTCTGGCTGGACGGCGAGGAGCTGATCGGCGCCTCCGACGACCGGGTGCGCGAGCTGCGCGGCCGCAAGATGGCCATGATCTTCCAGGACCCGCTGTCCGCGATGCACCCGTACTTCACGGTCGGCGCGCAGATCGTGGAGGCGTACCGCGTCCACAACAAGGTCAGCAAGAAGATCGCCCGCACCCGGGCCGTCGAGATGCTCGACCGGGTCGGCATCCCCGAGCCGCACAAGCGCGTGGACGCCCATCCGCACGAGTTCTCCGGCGGGATGCGCCAGCGCGCCATGATCGCGATGGCGCTGGTCAACAACCCCGAGCTGCTCATCGCCGACGAGCCGACCACCGCCCTGGACGTCACCGTCCAGGCGCAGATCCTGGACCTGATCCGGGACCTGCAGAAGGAGTTCGGCTCCGCCGTCATCATGATCACCCATGACCTGGGGGTCGTCGCCGAGATGGCCGACGAGCTCCTGGTGATGTACGGCGGCCGGTGCATCGAGCGCGGGCCGGCGGAGAAGGTCTTCTACGAGGCCCAGCACCCGTACACCTGGGGTCTGCTCACCTCGATGCCGCGCATCGACCGCGAGGAGACCGAGCGGCTGGTCCCCGTCAAGGGGCAGCCGCCGTCCCTGATCAACGTCCCGAGCGGCTGCGCCTTCAACCCGCGCTGCCCGTACGCGGACGTCCCCGGGGACAACGTCACCCGCACGACACGTCCCGAGCTGAAGCAGGTCGGCGACGGCCACTTCTCCGCCTGCCACATGGCACCGGAGGAGCGGACCCGGATCTGGACCGAAGAGATTGCGCCGAAGCTGTGAGCGAGGCGAGTGATGTGAGCGACGTGAGCGAGAAGAAGGATCCCCCGGTGCTGGAGAAGGACGTGAAGATCCCGGAGCAGGCCGTCTCCGCGCGCGAGCCGCTGCTCCGGGTCGAGGGCCTGGTCAAGCACTTCCCGATCCGCAAGGGCCTGCTGGGGCGGCAGACCGCCGCGGTCAAGGCCGTCGACGGCATCGACTTCGAGGTGTACCCGGGGGAGACCCTGGGCGTCGTCGGCGAGTCCGGCTGCGGCAAGTCGACGATGGGCCGGCTCATCACCCGGCTGATCGAACCGACCGGCGGCAAGGTCGAGTTCGAGGGCCGCGACATCACGCACCTGTCCATGGGGCAGATGCGGCCGATGCGCCGCGACATCCAGATGATCTTCCAGGACCCGTACTCCTCGCTGAACCCGCGCCACACGATCGGCACGATCGTCAGCGCGCCGTTCAGGCTCCAGGGTGTCGAGCCCGAGGGCGGTCTGAAGGCCCATGTGCAGGAGCTGCTGTCGCTGGTCGGGCTCAGCCCCGAGCACTACAACCGCTACCCGCACGAGTTCTCCGGCGGCCAGCGCCAGCGCATCGGCATCGCCCGCGCGCTCGCCCTGCGCCCGAAGCTGGTCGTCGCCGACGAACCGGTCTCCGCGCTGGACGTGTCGATCCAGGCCCAGGTGGTCAACCTGCTGGACGACCTCCAGGACGAGCTGGGCCTCACGTATGTGATCATCGCGCACGACCTCTCGGTCATCCGCCATGTCTCGGACCGGATCGCGGTCATGTACCTGGGCAAGGTCGTCGAGCTGGCGGACCGCAAGTCGCTGTACTCGGCGCCCATGCACCCGTACACCAAGGCCCTGATGTCCGCGGTGCCGGTGCCGGACCCCCGTCGCCGGGGGGCCAAGAGCGAGCGCATCCTGCTCAAGGGCGATGTGCCCTCGCCGATCTCGCCGCCGAGCGGCTGCCGCTTCCATACCCGGTGCTGGAAGGCGTCGGACATCTGCAAGACGCAGGAGCCGCCGCTGATCGCGCTGAAGACCGGCCACCAGGTCGCCTGCCACCACCCGGAGAACGCCGAGGACCAGGCGCCCGGGCAGCAGGTCCTGGCCGGGGCCCGGGAAGCGGTCGAGCTGGTCACGGTGGCGAAGCCGGAGGCCGGCGAGCCCGTGGCGAAGGGTGAGCCGGACGCCGCGACACCCTCCGGGGCGGCCGAGGACGGCGCCAAGGAGTAGGACCGGCACAATTGCCCGGTGCTCAACGAACTGTTCACGCCCTCCGTCCAGCATGCGCTCGACATCGTCGGGATCTTCGTCTTCGCGATCTCCGGCGCTCTGCTCGCCGTACGCAAGAACTTCGATGTCTTCGGCATCGCGGTACTCGCCGAGGTGACCGCGCTGGGCGGGGGGCTGTTCCGTGACCTGATCATCGGCGCGGTGCCGCCGGCCGCCTTCACGGACCTGGGGTACTTCACCACCCCGCTGTTCGCCGCCGTCCTCGTCTTCTTCCTTCATCCGCACGTCGAGCGCATCCAGGTGGGCGTCAACGTCTTCGACGCGGCCGGCCTCGGCCTCTTCTGCGTCACCGGCACGGTGAAGGCGTACGACTACGGCCTCGGCCTCACCGCGTCGGCGGCGCTCGGCCTGGCCACCGCGGTCGGCGGCGGTGTGCTGCGCGACGTCCTGGCCAACGAGGTGCCGTCGCTGCTGCGCTGGGACCGCGATCTGTACGCGGTGCCCGCCATCGTCGGCGCCACCACGATCGTGCTCTGCATCCGCTTCGACACCCTCAACGCGTTCACCAGCGGCGCCGCCGTGATCGCGGCGTTCGTGCTGCGGCTGCTGGCGCTGCGCTTCCACTGGCGGGCGCCCCGCGCCTACAACCGCCGCTCGGCGACGGCGGAGGAGAACTGAACCGCCGGCCGTCATCTCACGGACCCGAAAAAGCTACCGCTCAGTAATGCAATCGGTGTACCGTCCTTTCCATGGCACAGGCAGCAGCGCAGGCGGCACAGACCGCGCAGGCAACCATCGGCGACAGCGAGTTCGACCGGGACACCGCCGTCACCCTCCGTGAAGAGGGCGTCTACGACGCGGAGCTCTCCGCCGGCTGGACGATCATCCACGCCGTCAACGGCGGCTACCTGCTGGCGATGCTCGGCCGCGCGCTCGGCGAGGCCCTGCCGCACCAGGACCCCTTCTCGGTCTCCGCGCACTACCTGACCGCGTCCGTGCCGGGCCCCGCCGTGATCCGCACCCAGACCGTCCGCACCGGACGCACCCTCTCCACCGGTCAGGCCTCCCTCTTCCAGTACGCCGAGGACGGCACCGAGACCGAGCGCATCCGGGTCCTCGCCACCTACGGCGACCTGGACGCGCTGAGCGACGACGTCCGCACCTCGGCCAAGCCGCCCGCCATCCCGCCGCGCGAGCACTGCCTCGGCCCGAGCGACGGCCCGGCCCCGATCCCCGGCAGCTCCGCCATCACCGGGCGCCTCGACATCAAGCTCGACCCCGCCACGATCGGCTGGGCGGTCGGAGCGCCGTCCGGCAAGGGCGAGATGCGCGGCTGGTTCGGACTGGCGGACGGCCGTGACGCCGACCCCCTCTCGCTGCTGCTCACCGTCGACGCGCTGCCGCCGACCTCGTTCGAGCTGGGCCTCAAGGGCTGGACCCCCACCATCGAGCTCACCACCCACATCCGTTGCCGGCCCGCCCCCGGCCCGCTCCGCGTCTCCATCACCACCCGCAACCTCGCGGGCGGCTTCCTGGAGGAGGACGCGGACGTCTGGGACAGCGCCGACCGGCTGGTCGCCCAGTCCCGCCAGCTGGCCCGGGCCCCGCGCAGCTGACCCCCCGCACCGGCCGGTCCGGGGGATGCTGGTGGAGTGAAATCCGACCGGCTGCTCTCGATCCTGCTGCTGCTCCAGACCCGCCGTCTGGTCCCCGCCACCGAGCTGGCCGAGCGCCTCGACGTCTCCGTACGCACCATCTACCGGGACGTCGAGGCGCTCTCGGCGTCCGGCGTCCCCGTCTACGCGGAACGCGGCCGGTACGGCGGCATCGCCCTGCTGCCCGGGTTCCGCACCGATGTCACGGGGCTGACCGCCGACGAGTCGCGCGCCCTGTTCGTGCTGGCCGCCGACGGCGCCCATGCCGCGCTCGGGCTCGACGAGGCGCTCGGCTCCGCGCTGCGCAAGGTGATGGCCGCGCTGCCCGCCCCGTACCGCCCCGCCGCCGAACTGACCAGCCGCCGCATCCTCGTCGACCCGGTGCGCTGGATGAGCGGCCCGCGCGCCGCCGTCGACATCGCCGACCTGCACGAGGCCGTCTTCGCCGACCGCCGCCTGCGCCTGGACTACCGGCACAGCGGTACGAGGACGGCCCGCACCTACACCGTGGACCCGTACGGCCTGGTGGTGAAGGCGGGCGTCTGGTACCTCGTCGCCGACCGGGACGGGGAGCCCCGGCTCTTCCGCGCCGACCGGGTGCGACGGGCCGTGCTGACCGAGGAGCCGGTGGTGCGCAGGCCCGGCGCCGAACTGGCCGAGGTCTGGGAGGAACTGCGCCGCCAGGTCGAGGAGCGGCAGGGCGAGGTGACCCTGCGGGTCCGGGTGCACCGCTCCCGTCTCGACCTCTTCCTGCGGCTCAACGCGGCGGTGCTCACGGGCGAGCCGAGGCCGGAGGAGCCGGACGGCGCGTGGCTGCGGGCCGAACTGGCCGTGGAGTCCGAGGAGTGGGCGCGCTCCCTGCTCTCCTTCGGTCCGCATGTGGAGGTACTCGCGCCCCCGGGGGCCCGCGCCGCGCTGCGGGCCCGCGCGGTGGCGGTGGCGGAGCTGTACGGGGAGGACGGCTGAGCGGTGCGGCCGGTCCCGTCGCACCGGCGTCCCGTGCGGCGCAGGTCACATCGCCCGTCCATTGACGGCCTCTCCTTCAAACCGGTTTAGTAAGCGCCAGCCGGTCACTTAAACCGGTTTAAGTACTGGGTGAAAGTGGCTGGGAAGCCGCACAGTTGAGCTTTTCGGACGGTGCGGACCCGGGTCCTTCGACGGCCCCGGCCGCCGGCCCTCCCGTCTCGCAGGGAGCTGAACGCGTCATGGCCCGCAAGCCCACCATCGCGGACGTCGCGGAACGCGCCGGGGTCTCCCGGAGCACCGTGTCCTTCGCGCTCAACGACCGGCCGGGCATCGCGCAGGAGACCAAGGTCCGCATCCTCGCGGTCGCCGCCGAACTCGGCTGGACCCCGAGCCGCCCGGCCCGGGCCCTCTCGCTGGGCAAGGCGGGCGCCTTCGGGCTGGTGCTGGCCAGGGATCCCGAACAGATCGGCGCCGACCTCTTCTTCCCCGCCTTCATCGCGGGCGTCGAAGTGGTCCTCGGCGAACGCGGCGACGGGCTCATGGTGCACGTGACCACCCCCGGGCGGGAGCAGGCCGTGTACGAACGGCTGGCCGCCGACCGGCAGGTGGACGGCGTGCTCATCACCGACCTGCGCCACGAGGACCCGCGCCCCGCCCTGATGCACCGCCTCGGCCTCCCGGCCGTGGTGGTGGGGCGGCGCGAGTGGGCCGAGGGGCTGTCGTCGGTGGGCCTGGACGACGAGCCCGCCTATGTCGAGGCGGTCCGCCGGCTGGCCGGCCTCGGGCACCGCCGCATCGCCCATGTCGAGGGCCCCCAGGAGTTCCGGCACGCGCGGCGGCGCCGGGCGGCCTGGGAGACGACGCTGCGGACGCTCGGTCTGCCGGTGGGGCCGGTGCTGCCGGGCGGGTTCTCCGCCGAGGGCGGCGCCCGCGCCACACGCCGGCTGCTCGCGCTGGACGAGCCGCCGACGGCGATCGTCTACGGAAACGACCTGGCCGCGACAGCGGGACTGTCCGTGGCCCAGGAGCTGGGCGTACCGGTCCCCGGACGCCTGTCGGTCGTCGGCTACGACGACACACCGCTGACGCGGTACACCTACCCCCCGCTCGCCTCCGCCCGTGCGGACGCCCGCGGCTGGGGGGAGGCGGCGGCCCGCGCCCTGGACGCGGTGCTCGCCGGCGAGGGTGCGGCCCATGTGGACCTGCCGCCCGCCGAGTTCATCCCTCGTGCCTCGATCGGCCCGGCCCACCACGGGTGACGAGAGGACCAGGAACCGGCCGCGACCAGCGGCCGGGGATTCCCGTCCGGCGACGAGGCCGGGCGTGAACAGTTCGGAGAGCTTTCATGCTGAGGAGAACGGCGTACTCGCTGCTCGTGCTCGCACTCGCGGGGACGGCAACCGCCTGCGGCAAGGCGGCTCCGGATCCGGCCGAGGCCGCGACGGCGCGGGGCCCGATCAAGATCTGGCTGTCCAACAACGCCCAGGAAGTGGCGTGGGGCAAGGACATGGTCGCGGCCTGGAACAGGAGCCACCCGAAGGAACGCGTCACGGCGCAGCAGATACCCGCGGGCAAGACCTCGGAGGAGGCCATCAGCGCCTCGATCATCGCGGGCACCAGCGCCTGCCTGGTCTTCAACACCGCGCCCGCCTCGGTGCCGACCTTCGAGAAGCAGAACGGGCTCGTCGCGCTGAGCGACTTCCCCGACGGGAACGCCTACATCGAGAAGCGGGGCGGCGGCCTCACCGGCCAGTACCGGTCCGCCGACGGCAAGTTCCACCAGCTGCCCTGGAAGAGCAATCCGGTGATGATCCTCTACAACAAGAAGATCTTCCGGAAGGCAGGCCTGGACCCCGAGCACCCGAAGCTCGCGACCTACTCCCAGTTCCTGGAGACCTCCCGCAGGCTGGTGCGCAGCGGAGCGGCGAAGGCCGCCATCTGGCCCGCGCCCAGCAGCGAGTTCTTCCAGTCCTGGAACGACTTCTACCCCGCCTTCGCCGCCCAGAGCGGCGGCAAGCAGCTCGTCGAGGACGGCAAGCCGCAGTTCGACTCGTCCGCCGGCCGGCAGGTCGCCTCGTTCTGGCGGCAGCTGTACGCGCAGAAGCTCGCACCGCAGGAGGCGTACCCGGGGGACGCGCTCAACGACGGCAAGGCCGCGATGGCCACCGTGGGCCCCTGGGCGGTGTCCGCCTACAAGGACAGCGTGGACATCGGCGTGGTGCCGGTGCCCACGGCCGACGGCACCGGCGGCACGTACTCCTTCAGCGACGAGAAGTCCGCCGCGATGTTCAGTTCGTGCGAGAACCGGGCCACCGCCTGGGACGTACTGAAGTTCGCCACCTCGGTGGAGCAGGACGGCAGGTTCCTCGACGCGACCGGGCAGATGCCGATGCGGGAGGACCTGACCGGCCGCTACGCGGACTTCTTCGCGAGGAAGCCGACCTACAAGGCCTTCGCCCGGCAGGCCGAGCGGGTGGTCGAGGTGCCCAACGTGCCGGGTTCCGTCGACATCTGGCAGGCCTTCCGCGACGAGTGGACCAAGTCGGTCGTCTTCGGCCGGCAGTCCACCGACGAGGGCCTGCGCAAGGCCTCGGCCGAGATCACCGACCTTCTCCAGGAGTACGGGGACCCGTCATGACGATGAACCTCCGCGTGACCCCCGCCTCCCGCCACGGACGCGCCCGCTCCCGCACGGGCCAGCTGTTCGTCACCCCGTACGTGCTCTTCCTGCTGGCCGTCTTCGCGGTCCCGCTGGGCTACACGGTGTGGATCTCCTTCCACCGCTTCTACTTCACCGCGCCGGGCACCCACGTCGACTCGCCCTGGGTGGGTCTGTCGAACTACCGGGACGTCTTCACCGACCCGGTGGTCGGGCGGGCCTTCCTCAACATCGTGATCTTCCTGGTCATCAATGTGCCGCTCACGGTGGTCCTGTCCCTGGTGCTGGCCTCCGCGCTGAACGCGAAGATCCGCTTCCGCGCGTTCTTCCGGGCCGCGTACTACCTGCCGTACATCACGGCGAGCGTCGCGCTGGTCGCGGTGTGGCAGTTCCTCTTCGGCTCGGACGGCTTCGTCAACCACCTCCTGGGCTCGCACGCCCCGGACCCCTCGTGGCTGGTCAACTCGGATCTCGCGATGCCGATGATCGCCTTCTTCGTGACCTGGAAGCAGCTCGGCTTCTTCGTGATGCTGTACCTGGCGGCGCTCCAGAACGTCGGCAAGGAGCTGTACGAGGCGGCCTCCGTCGACGGGGCCGGCCGGGTACGGCAGTTCCTCTCGGTCACCGTGCCGGGAGTGCGCCCGGCGACCACGCTCGTCGTGATCTACGCGGTCATCACCGGCGCCAACCTCTTCAGCGAGCCCTATCTGCTCACCGGGGGCGGCGGTCCCGACCACGCCTCCGCCTCGCCGGTGCTGCTGATGTACCAGAAGGGCATCGAGCAGGGGCACCCCGACTTCGCCGCCGCACTGGGCGTCGTGCTGGTGGGCTTCGTGCTCGTCATCTCGCTGGCCGCCCGCAAGCTCACCGAGAGGGGCAACTGACATGAGCGGATCCCTAAGGACCCCGGACACCGCGGCCGCCCGCAGGCGCCCCGCACGGCGGCGGGCCCTGCAGTACACGGTGCTCTCGCTCGGCGCGGTGGCCTTTCTCTTCCCCTTCTACTACATGATCGTCGGATCGCTGCGGGCCACGACGACCGGCGACCTCTCCTCGGCGGTCCCCTCCGGACTGACCGGCGACAGCTACACGGCCGTCAACGGGGCGATCTCGCTGGGCCGTTCGCTGCTCAACTCCGGGATCATGACCATCGGCGTCCTGCTGTGCACCCTGGTCTTCGGGCTGCTGGCCGGAT
Organism: Streptomyces sp. ITFR-16; assembly: GCF_031844705.1. Lineage (NCBI taxonomy): Bacteria > Bacillati > Actinomycetota > Actinomycetes > Kitasatosporales > Streptomycetaceae > Streptomyces > Streptomyces sp. ITFR-16. Next base: position 2,385,868 of record NZ_CP134609.1, on the reverse strand, counting down.
ACGCCCTCGCCCAGCTGCACTTCCGCGGGCGGGGCACGCTGTTCGCCTCGCTCCTCCTGGTGCAGATGGTGCCCTTCCAGCTCCTCATGCTGCCGCTGTACGTGCTCGTGGTCCGCGACTACGGCCTCGGCGACAACTACCTGGGCATGATCCTGCCGTTCGCGGTCAACTCGACGGCCGTCTTCCTCTTCCGGCAGTTCTTCCTGCAGATGCCGCAGTCCCTCTTCGAGGCGGCCCGGATCGACGGCGCCGGTGAGCTGCGCATCCTGCTGCGGATCGCCCTGCCGATGGCCCGCCCCGCCGTGCTCACCGCACTGCTGCTGACCTTCATCGGCCCATGGAACGAGTTCCTGTGGCCGTTCCTGGTCACCAAGGACGCCGACATGCAGCCGCTGGCGGTGTCGCTGGCGAGCTTCCTCTCCAACCTCCAGGGCACGGTCGCCAACCCGACCGGCGCCCTGCTGGCCGGCGCCTGTGTGCTGGCCGCCCCCGCCGTGGCGCTGTTCCTCCTGTTCCAGCGCCACTTCACCTCGACCGACATCGACTCCGGAGTAAAGGGCTGATTCCCGCCATGAGCACCACGAGCAACGCCACACGCATCCCCTACCGACTCGTTCGCAAGGGCCTGGTCATGTCCCCGCTGCCCGGCGAGGCCAACGAGACCGAGGGCGTGCTCAACCCCGCCTCCGGCCGCACGCCCGACGGCCGTCTGCACCTGCTGCCCCGGCTGGTCTCCGACGGCAACGTCTCCCGGGTCGGCCTGGCCGAGGTCACCTTCACCGACGGTGTGCCCTCGGGCGTCGAGCGCCGCGGTGTGGTCCTCTCCCCGGACGAGGGCTGGGAGCGCGGCAAGAACAACGCCGGTGTCGAGGACCCCCGCGTCACCTGGATCCCCTCGCTCGGCAAGCACGTCATGTCCTACGTCGCCTACGGGCCGCTCGGACCCAAGCCGGCCCTCGCCGTGTCCGATGACCTGACCGAGTGGACCCGGCTCGGACCGGTCCAGTTCGCCTACCAGCCGGACCTGGACACCGACCTCAACCTCTTCCCGAACAAGGACGTCGTCCACTTCCCCGAGCCGGTGCCGGGCCCCGACGGCGAGCCCGCGTACGCGATGCTGCACCGCCCGATGTGGGACCTGGGCTGGTTCCGCCCGGGGGAGGGTGTCCACCTGCCTGCCGGCCTCACCGACGAGCGCCCCGGCATCTGGATCTCCTACGTGCCGGTGGCCGAGGCCCAGGCCGACATCCGCGCCCTGGTCCGGCCGCGCGACCACCGCCTGGTCGCCCTGTCCGAGCACCCCTGGGAGGAGCTGAAGATCGGCGGCGGCCCCGCCCCCGTCCGGGTCCCGGAGGGCTGGCTGCTCATCCACCACGGCGTCTCCGGTCACATCGAGGACCCCTTCGCGCAGAACCAGCAGGTGTCCTACGCGGCCGGCGCGATGATCCTCGACCCGGCCGACCCGGCGAAGGTCCTGGCCCGCTCCGAGGAGCCGCTCATGGCGCCCGAGACGGAGGAGGAGCGCTCGGGCACGGTGCCCAACGTCGTCTTCCCCACGGCCGTCGAGGAGATCGACGGCGAGCTGTACGTGTTCTACGGCATGGCCGACGCGCACATCGGCGTCGCCCTGCTGGAGCGCACGGCATGACCTCGGCGCCCCCGCCGCTCGGCCTCGGGCTCGTCGGCTGCGGCGGCTTCGGGACGTACGTCCTGGACGCCGTGGCCGGCCTGCCGGGCCTGCGGCCCGTCGCGGTCGCCGACCCCGACCCCGCACGGGCGAGGGCGCTCGGTGACCGGCACGGCCTGCCCTCGGTCACCTCCCTGACGCACTTGCTGGAGCGCCCGGACGTGGCGGCGGTGGCCCTCGCCTCGCCGCCCGCCACCCACGCGGCCATGGCCGTCCAGGCGTTGCGCGCGGGGCGCCATGTCTTCTGCGAGAAGCCCCTGGCCACCACGGCCGAGGACGCCCGGGCGGTCGCCGCCGAGGCCGCCCGCGCCGGCCGGGCCCTGGTCGTGGACCACGTCCTGCGCTACAACCCGCTGCTGAGGGCCCTGGAACTGATCATGGCGCAGGGGTTGCTGGCGCCGCCGCGCCGCTTCCTGTTCGAGAACGACGCGGCGGACGAGGGCCTAGGACCCGGCCACTGGTTCTGGGACCCGGAACACAGCGGCGGCATCTTCGTCGAGCACGGCGTGCACTTCTTCGACGCCGCCCGCGCCCTCATCGGCTCGGAGCCGCTCAGCGTCCGGGCCACCGCCGTACGCAGGCCCGGCGGCCCGGTCGACATGGTCAGCGCCGACGTCCTGCACCCCGGCGGGGTCCTGGCCTCGCATCTGCACTCCTTCACCCACGCCCACCGGGCCGAACGCCAGCTCATGCGGCTGGACCACGGCTTCGCCGAGACCCGGATCAGCGGCTGGATCCCCGTACGGGCGGAGATCTCGGCCTGGGCGGACGAGGCGGACGCCCGCCGCTGGGAGCAACTGCCCTCCCGAGCCGCCGCTGTGCTGCACGTCGACGGCTTCCTTCCGCACGGCGAGGAGCGGATCACGGTCACCGTGGACCGCGACGCCGGCGGCCGGGCACCGGCACGCGGGCGCGGCGAGGAGCGGGTGGTGCCCCACCGCGTGCGCGCCGTGCTCGACCTGGGCGGCGAGGCCCGCAAGCCGTACGTCTGCACCCAGAGCGTCCGGGCGGCGGTCGCCGACCTCGTGCGCGTCGCCCGCGAGGGCGGCACACCGGTGGCGGACGCGGTCGCCGGACTCACGGCCGTCGCCGTCGCCGAGGCCGCCACCCTGGCCGCCGCCACCGGGACGGAGCAGCCCGTGCCGGCCCCCGGCGGCCCGCTCCGCACCCCTGTCCCGCACCTGTAGGAGATCTCCCATGAGCTGGTGGCAGGACACGGTCTGCTACGAGATGTACCCCCGCGCCTTCGCCGACTCGGACGGCGACGGCATCGGCGACCTGCGCGGGGCGGCCGACCGCCTGGAGCACATCAGGGAGCTGGGCGCGGACGCGGTGTGGTGCACCCCCTTCTATCCGTCGCCGCTGGCCGACGGCGGCTATGACATCGCCGACTGGACGGGGGTGGCCCCGGACCTGGGCACCCCGGAGGACTTCGACCGGCTGACCGCCCGCGCCCACGAACTGGGCCTCAAGCTGATCATCGACCTCGTGCCCAACCACACCTCGGACCGTCACCCCTGGTTCCTGGAGGCCGTGGCGGCGGGGCCCGGATCGCCGGCGCGCGAGCGCTATCTGTTCCGTCCGGGGCGGGGCGACAGCGGCGAACTGCCGCCCAACGACTGGGAGTCGGCCTTCGGCGGACCGGCCTGGACCCGGGTCGCGGACGGCGCGTGGTACTGCCATCTGCACGCGCCGGAGCAGCCCGACCTCAACTGGCGCCACCCCGAGGTGCGTTCGGCGTTCGCCCAGGTGCTGCGGCACTGGCTCGACCGGGGTGTGGACGGCTTCCGCGTGGACGTGGCGCACGCCCTGTTCAAGGCCGAGGGGCTGCCCGACGCCGGCCCCGGCCAGCACCGCGACCCGCTGCGCAACCACCTCATGCCCTACTACGACCAGGAGGAGCTGCACCCGCTCTACCGCGAGTGGCGCACCCTGCTGGACACCCACCCCGCACCGCCCGGCGCGGTGGCCCCGCGCGACCGGGTGATGGTCGCCGAGTCGGCCGTGTTCGACCCGGCCAGGCTCGCCCGGTACATCCGGCCCGACGAGATGCACCAGGCCTTCAACTTCGCCTTCCTGGAGGCGCCCTGGGAGGCCCGGGAGCTGCGCCGCGTCATCGACGCCTCGCTCGCCGCGCCCGGCGGCGGCGCGGTGACCTGGCTGCTGTCCAGCCATGACGCGGTGCGCCCGGTGACCCGCTACGGCTCGCCGCTGCGGGCCCGTTCGGCGGCGCTGCTGATGCTCGCGCTGCCCGGATCGGCGTACCTCTTCCAGGGGGAGGAGCTGGGACTGCCGCAGGCGCACGTCCCCGACGAGCGCATCCGCGACCCGCTGTGGGAGCGCTCGGGCCGCACCGAACGGGGCCGTGACGGCGCCCGGGTGCCGCTGCCCTGGTCGGGCCGGAGCGCGCCCTACGGCTTCAGCACGGCGGCCCCCGGACGGACCTGGCTGCCCCAGCCGGACGACTGGGGGCCGCTCACCGTCGCCGCACAGGAGGCGGACCCGGATTCGACGCTCGCGCTCTACCGTGCGGCGCTGCGGCTGCGCCGGAGGTACCCCGCGCCCGACCCGACGGCCGCGCCCCGGTGGTATTCGGCGCCGGGCGACTCCCATCTCGCCTTCCGCCGGTCCGCGCTGACCTGTGTGGTCAACCTCGGCCCGGAACCGCTGCGGCTCACGGCACCGGAGCTGCGCGGCCGGGTCCTGCTCACCAGCGGCCCCCTGGACGGCGACGCCCTCCCGCCGGACACGGCGCTCTGGCTCCTGGCCTCCGACCCCACCTGCCGCGCACCGCACCCCGAAGAAGAGAGACGGCGATGACCGTTCCCACCGGCCCCTCCCCGCGCACCGACCTCTCCGGTCTCGTCAAGGCGTACGACATCCGCGGGGTCGTCCCCGACGCCTGGGACGTGTCGACGGCCGAGCTGTTCGGCGCCGCCTTCGTCGAGGTCCTGCGGGCCGACGCGGTCGTGACGGGCCATGACATGCGCCCCTCGTCACCCGGGCTCGCCCGCGCCTTCGCGCGGGGCGCGGCCTCCCGGGGCGCGGACGTCACGGAGACAGGGCTGTGCTCGACCGACCAGCTCTACTACGCCTCGGGCTCCCTCGGCCTGCCCGGAGCGATGTTCACGGCCTCGCACAACCCGGCCCGCTACAACGGCATCAAGCTGTGCCGCGCGGGCGCGTCCCCCGTCGGCCAGGACACCGGGCTCACCGAGATCCGGGCGCTGGTGGAGCGCTGGACCGACGCGGGCGGCGCCCCGGCCCCCGCGGTGCGGACCGGCACGGTCACGGCCCGGGACACCCTGGCCGGCTACGCCGACTGCCTGCGCGGGCTCGTGGACCTGTCGGGCCTGCGCCCCCTCAAGGCCGTCGTGGACGCGGGCAACGGCATGGGCGGCCATACGGTGCCGACGGTGCTGGCCGGACTGCCCGTGGACCTGGTCCCGATGTACTTCGAGCTGGACGGGACGTTCCCCAACCACGAGGCGAACCCGCTGGACCCGGCGAACATCGTCGACCTCCGGGCCCGGGTGGTGGCCGAGGGTGCCGATCTCGGCCTGGCCTTCGACGGGGACGCGGACCGCTGCTTCGTCGTCGACGAGCGTGGTGAGCCGGTGTCCCCCTCGGCGATCACCGCCCTGGTGGCCGCGCGCGAACTGGTCCGCCACCCCGGCGCCGCCGTCATCCATAACCTCATCACCTCACGCGGGGTGCCGGAGATCATCCGCGAGGCGGGCGGCGTCCCGGTGCGCACGAGGGTCGGCCACTCCTTCATCAAGGCGGAGATGGCCCGTACCGGCGCGGTCTTCGGCGGCGAGCACTCCGCGCACTACTACTTCCGCGACTTCTGGAACGCCGACACCGGGATGCTCGCAGCCCTGCACGTCCTGGCGGCGCTGGGCAGCCAGGAGCGCCCGTTGTCCGAGCTCACCGGCGGCTACGAGCGCTACACGGCGTCCGGGGAGATCAACTCCGCCGTGGACGACCGGGCCGCAGGCCTCGCGGCCGTGCGCGAGGCGTGGAGCGGGCGCCCCGGAGTCCGCCTCGACGAACTCGACGGCCTCACGGTCTCCGGCGCCGACTGGTGGTTCAACCTGCGCCCCTCCAACACCGAGCCCCTGCTGCGGCTCAACGCGGAGGCCCGGGACGAACCGGCGATGCGCGCCCTGCGGGACGAGGTCCTGGCCCTCGTCAGGTCCTGAGCCCGCCCCGCACCCGCCTCACCCGGCGTCGGCCCCGTCCAGCCAGTGCAGCCGCCCCAGTGTGACCAGGCGCAGCCGGCGCCGGGCGACGCGGGCCACCTGGGCGTCGCCGTCCGGGCCCGCGTCCAGCATCGCCGACGCGGTGATCACCATGTGGTCGACATAGAGACCGCCCAGCATCAGCAGATCCTCCTCGTTCCAGCCGTGTGACTCCGGCTCCCCGGCGAGCGCCGCCGCCACCTCCTCGGCGAACAGCCGGAGCTGGGCGGCGATGGCCTCGCGGACCGGGCCGACCCCGCCGTGCTGCTCACGGGCGATGAACCTGAAGTGGGCGGGCTGCTCACGGACATGACGCCTTATCAGCTCGACGCCGCGGTCGAGCCGGACCTCGCTGTCGCCCGTCTCGGCGAGCATCGCGCCGATCATCCCGTGCAGGCTGCCCAGCGTCTGCTCGACCAAAGCCACGCCGAGGGCGGGGATGTCCTCGAAGTGCCGGTAGAAGGCCGTGGGCGTGACGCCCACCGCGCGCGTCACCTCGCGCAGGCCCAGGCTGCTCAGGCTCTGGTGCTCCAGCAGCCCGAGGGCGGCGTCCAGCAGTGCCTGACGTGTTCTCAGCTTCTGGGTCTGGCGGATGCCGGCGATGTGACTCATGCCATTCAGTAAACAACTGTTCTCCGGAGCGGGGAAGAGCAGTGCGGGTCTAGACTCAGGAGTCAGTGAACAGTCGTACTCTCAAAGTGCGCACCGGCGCACGGAAAGGCCGAACATGATCGTCCTCGTCGCCGCCCTGCTCCTGCTGGGGATCGTGCTGGGAGCGGTGGCCCAGATCCCGCTTCCGCTGACCCTCGTCCTCGGCGCCCTGATCGGCTGCTGGCTGCTGGTCTTCGCCGTGCGCGAGCGCACGGGCGCCCGCCGCCGCCCGCAGTGACGGCCGCTCCGCGCGCCGTACCGCGCTTCGATCCGCATCCCGACCTGCCTCACGATCCGCTTTCCGACCCGAAGGAGTCCGCACCATGACGCTCACCGCATTCGCCCGCCGGTCCGCCCCGGAGGCCGCGACCGACGAACCGCGGACCGCTACCGATGCCGCCGCCGCGGCCACCGGCCCGGCCGGCCGCACCGACGCCGGCGGCGACTCCCCGCAGAGCGGCACCCGGCGCCCCACCCGGGACGCCGACGGTCTCGCCGTCGCCTCCTTCGTGCTCGGCCTCGTCGGCCTGCTGGTGATGAACGTCCTGCTCGGCCCGGCCGCCATCGTCATGGCGCTGCTCGCCCTGGTCCGCTCCACCACCCGCCGCGGCCGCGCCTTCCTCGGGCTCGCGCTCGGCATCGCCGATCTGGTGATCCTGGCCTTCCTGGTCACCGGAAACGGCGTCGTCGCCTGGAACTTCGGCGGCTGACCGGCCGGACGCCGCACCGCTCTCCCCGCCGGATCGGGCTCCGGAACGGGGCGGGTGAGACCCCGCCGCACGCGGTGCGCGGGCACCGGGACCCCATGCGCCCGCCGTACGCCCCGCCGCAGGCTCGTAGAATCGAGCCCACCATGGCTTACCTCGACCACGCCGCGACCACGCCGATGCTTCCGGAGGCGATCGCGGCGATGACCGCGCAGCTCGCCGTCACCGGGAACGCGTCCTCACTCCACGCCGCCGGGCGCCGGGCCCGCCGTACCGTCGAGGAGTCCAGAGAGACCCTCGCCGACGCCCTCGGCGCACGCCCCAGCGAGGTGGTCTTCACCTCCGGCGGCACCGAGGCCGACAACCTCGCGGTGAAGGGCCTGTACTGGGCCCGCCGCGACGCCGACCCCCGCCGCACCCGGATCCTGGCCAGCCCCGTCGAGCACCACGCGGTGCTGGACGCCGTCGACTGGCTCGCCGAGCACGAGGGCGCGACCGTCGACCACCTCCCCGTCGACCGCTACGGGCGCGTCCACCCCGACGCGCTGCGCGAGGCGCTCGTCCGGAACCCCGACGACGTCGCGATGATCACCGTGATGTGGGCCAACAACGAGATCGGCACGATCATGCCGGTGCATGAACTTGCCGCCGTCGCCCGCGAGTTCGACGTCCCCATGCACGCCGACGCGGTGCAGGCCTTCGGGCAGCTCGATGTCGACTTCGCCGGGTCCGGGCTGGCCGCGATGACCGTCAGCGCCCACAAGATCGGCGGCCCGCCCGGTGTCGGCGCGCTGCTGCTCGGCCGCGACTGCACCCCCGTACCCGTGCTGCACGGCGGCGGGCAGGAGCGCCATGTGCGCTCCGGCACGCTGGATGTGCCCGGCATCGCCGCGTTCGCCGTGGCGGGACGGCTCGCCGCCGACGGGCGCGAGGACTTCGCCCGGGAGATCGGCACGCTCCGCGACCGGCTCGCCGAAGCCGTCCTGGCGCAGGTCCCCGACGCGATCCTCGGCGGCGACCCGGCCCCCGGCGGGCGCCTGGCGGCCAACGCGCACTTCACCTTCCCCGGCTGCGAGGGCGACTCCCTCCTGCTCCTGCTGGACGCCCAGGGCATCGAGTGCTCCACCGGCTCCGCCTGCACGGCCGGGATCGCCCAGCCCAGCCACGTCCTGCTGGCCACCGGCACCGATCCGGACCTGGCCCGAGGCACCCTGCGCTTCTCGCTCGGCCACACCTCCACCAAGCAGGACGTCGAGGACGTCGCCCGGGTGATCGGCCCGGCGGTGGACCGCGCGCGGACGGCCGGGCTGAGCTGACGGCCCCGGGGCCGTCCTCAGGCCGTCGACGCCGCCCGGACCAGCTTCATGTAGCGGTTCCAGTCCCAGTGCCTGCCGGGGTCCGTGTGATCGGTCCCCGGCACCTCCACGTGCCCGATGATGTGCTCGCGGTCCACCGGGATCCCGTACCGCCCGCATATCGCCGCCGTGAGCCGGGCGGATGCCGCGTACATCGCCGGGGTGAAGCCCTGCGGGCGGTCGACGAACCCCTCGTGCTCGATGCCGACACTGCGTTCGTTGTACGAGCGGTTCCCCGCGTGGAAGGCCACGTCCAGCTCGCGGATCATCTGCGTCACATGACCGTCCTTGCGCACCACGTAGTGCGCGGCCGCCCCGTGCCCCGGGTCCTGGAAGACCCGGACCGCGCTGCTGAAGCTGCCCTGGGTGACATGGATGACCACCCGGTCGATGCCGTAGTCGTCGGGGCGGTCCGCACGCCGCCAGTTCGCCTCGGAGGCCGCCGTCCACTGCGCACGCGCGTAGTCCACGGCGCCCGGGGTGCGCGGCTTCTCCACGCCGGGCAGCCGCCACCAGGCCCGCTTCAGCTGGTCCCGGGCCAGCGCCGCCGTGCCCGCGGCCGTGACGGCGCCGCCGATCAGCACCGACCGCCGGCTGATGCCGCTGCCGGTGCCCGCGGGGCCCTTGGCGCCCGCCGTCCCCTTGGTCCCCATGTGAGCGACAACGCTTATCCGCGAGCTTTCGGTTCCCGCCGCCCCGTACCCTGGTGGAGCTATGACTGAGACCTCCCAGCGCCCCCTCCGTGTGCTCGCCGCCATGTCGGGCGGAGTCGACTCCGCCGTCGCCGCGGCCCGTGCCGCCGAGGCGGGCCACGACGTGACCGGTGTGCACCTCGCCCTCTCCGCGAACCCGCAGTCCTTCCGGACCGGCGCCCGCGGCTGTTGCACCATCGAGGACTCCCGCGACGCCCGCCGCGCCGCGGACGTCATCGGGATCCCCTTCTACGTCTGGGACCTGGCGGAACGCTTCCGCGAGGACGTCGTGGAGGACTTCGTCGCCGAGTACGAGGCGGGGCGCACGCCCAACCCGTGCCTGCGCTGCAACGAGAAGATCAAGTTCGCCGCGCTCCTGGACAAGGCCCTGGCCCTCGGCTTCGACGCGGTGTGCACGGGGCACTACGCCACGGTGGTCCTCGGCGCCGACGGCAGCCGCGAGCTGCACCGCGCCTCCGACATGGCCAAGGACCAGAGCTATGTGCTGGGCGTCCTGGACGAGCGCCAGCTCGCCCACGCGATGTTCCCGCTCGGCGACACCCTCACGACCAAGGACGAGATCCGAGCCGAGGCCGAGCGCCGCGGCCTGGCCGTCGCCAAGAAGCCTGACAGCCACGACATCTGCTTCATCGCCGACGGCGACACCCAGGGCTTCCTGGCGGACCGCCTCGGCGGCCCGGCCGAGGGCGACATCCTCGACGAGTCCGGTACGAAGCTCGGCACCCACGAGGGCGCCTTCGGCTTCACCATCGGCCAGCGCAAGGGCCTGCGCATCGGCCACCCGGCCGCCGACGGCAAGCCGCGCTACGTCCTGGACATCTCCCCGGTGAACAACACGGTCACGGTCGGCCCGGCCGAGGCCCTCGACGTCACCGCACTGACCGCGATCAAGCCCCGCTGGTGCGGCACCCCGCCCGCCGGCCCCGGCACGTACACCGCGCAGCTGCGCGCGCACGGCGGCGAGACCGAGGTGACGGCGGAGCTGACCGACGGCACCCTGCACGTCACGTTCACCGAGCCGGTACGCGGCGTGGCCCCCGGCCAGGCGGTCGTGCTGTACGACGGGACGCGGGTGGTCGGCTCGGCGACGATCGCCACGACCGTGCGCCGGGAGACGGCCGCCGCGAGCTGAGCACCGGGTACCCCGCGCGGATACGCCCGACCCCTGTACGGGCGTGGCCGCGCGGGGTGCGCATGGCCCCCCTGGACCGCCCGCCTGTCCCACGTCGCTCACGACGCCGGGTGCGCGTACACCTCCCGGGCGAAGAACTCCGCCAGGACCGGGGCGACGGCCTGCGGCGCAAGCTCGCGGGTCTGCCCCGTCAGGGTCCGGTGCCGGCCCCGGGGCAGCGCATCCGCCAGCAGCCGCGTCGCCGACCGCGCCGTTGCCGCGCTGAAGCCGCCGCAGACCACCAGCGTCCGCGCCGTGACCCGGGCGAACCGCTCCTGCGGCACCGAGCCGTCGCCCAGCACCGCGTCGTCGTACGCGAGTGTGTGCGCCACGGACACCAGGGTCCGCCACAGCGGCGCCCGCCGCATCCTGGCGATGACATCGCCCGCCACACCCGTCATGGACAGGAACAGCTCCACCGCCCCGTCCCGGTCCCCGGCGGACAGCAGCCGGTGCAGCCGGGCCGTGCAGCCGGCCTTGAAGCGCAGACCGGCCGGCCCCGGGGTGTACGGCGGCTGGTAGACCGCGAGCAGGTCCACGGGCAGCCCCGCCGCCTGCGCCTCCAGGGCCAGCGCACCGCCGGCCCCGGTCCCGAACACCGACGGGCGGCCGCCCGTCACCTCGGCGAGCGCGGCCAGGTCCTCGATCTCGCGCTCCACCGCGTACGGCGACCCGTCACCGCTGGAGCCCCGGCCGCGCCGGTCGTACGTGAGGATGTGGAAGCGCGGCGCGAGCAGCCGGGCGAGCGGCTCCTCGGTCGCCGCCGTGCCCAGCGCGCCGCTCACCAGGATCACCGGCGGCCCTTCGCCGCGGCGCCGGTACGCGATCGGGGTGCCGTCGCGGGAGAGAGTCTTGTCCATGCGAGGGTGGACTGCCGGGCCCCCGGAAACTCATCGCCCGGAGCGAAATGTTTCCGGACTTTCTCTCCGCCCCCGGCCACAGAGGTTGACCGCCGGTCGGGCGTCAGCCCGCGACCGTCTCGGTGGCGTAGAAACAGAAGTGGTCCTTGATCGCGGCCACTTCGTCCTTCGGCTCGGGGTACGCCCAGACGAGATCGTCCGCCCCGGGCAGCGACCAGTAGGAGGCATCCCCCTTGAACGGGCAGTGGGTCCGGGTGCCGGACGCCGTCAGCAGCTCGGTACGGACGTCCTCGGGCGGCAGGTAGTAGCGGACCGGACAGCCCGTCTCGCGCAGGACGAGCGGGCGGCGGCTCTCGGCCAGCAGCAGGCCGTCGCGGACCACGCGCACGTGCTCGGTGCCGGGTTCCACGGTGATGCGGTGTCCTCGGGTGGAAGTCATGTAAATCACAGCCGTCCGGGACGCGCGTTTCTTCCCGCTCCCTTCCCCGGCCGAGGCTCCGCCGCCGGCGGGCTCTACCGTGGCAGTCATGAAGATCTGCGTTTTCCTCTCCGCCGCCGACCTCGACGACCGCTACACCGTCCCCGCCCGTGAATTCGCCGAGCTGCTCGGCCGGGGCGGCCACACCCTGGTCTGGGGCGGCTCGGAGAGCGGGCTGATGAAGGTCGTCGCCGACGGCGTCCAGGAGTCGGGCGGGAAGCTGGTCGGGGTCTCGGTCGACTTCCTGGCCGCCAAGGCGCGTACCAATGCCGACGAGATGGTGATCGCCCGCGACCTCGCCGAGCGCAAGGCGCTCCTCCTGGAGAAGGCCGACGCCGTCGTGATCATGGTGGGCGGCACCGGGACCCTCGACGAGGCCACCGAGATCCTGGAGCTCAAGAAGCACGGCAAGCACACCAAGCCGGTCGTCCTGCTCAACACGGCGGGCTTCTACGACGGGCTGCGCCAGCAGTTCCAGCGCATGGAGGACGAGGGCTTCCTGCCCCTCCCGCTGACCGAGCTGGTGTTCTTCGCCAAGGACGGCGTGGGCGCCCTGGCGTACCTGGAGGAGTGGGCCGGCCTGCAGTGACGCGCCGGCGTGGCGGCGGCGGGTGCGACGATGGGGGCATGCCCACACATCTGATCACCGGTGCCGGTTCCGGCATCGGCGCAGCCGTCGCCCGCCGTCTCACGGAGCGGGGCGACGATCTCGTCCTCCTGGCCCGTGACGCGGGCCGCGCCAAGGAACTTGCCGCGCTCCACCCCGGCTCCCGCACGATTGTCGGCGACCTCTCCAACCCGGACCGGCTCTCCTGGGCCTTCGCCCAGCAGCCGATGCCGGAACGGCTGGACTCGCTGCTGCACATCGCGGGCGTCGTCGAACTCGGCCGGGTCGGCGAGCTCACCCCCAAGGCCTGGCACTTCCAGCTCAACGCCAACCTCGTCGCCCCCGCCGAGCTGACCCGCCTCGTCCTGCCCCAGCTGCGCGTCGCCCAGGGCCACGTCCTCTTCGTCAACTCCGGCGCCGGGCTCGCCGCGCACGCCGAGTGGAGCGCCTACGCGGCCAGCAAGCACGGTCTCAAGGCGCTGGCCGACTCGCTGCGCCACGAGGAGCACGGCAACGGCGTCCGGGTGACCTCCGTCTACCCCGGCCGCACCGCCAGCGCCATGCAGGCCAAGGTCCACCAGCAGGAGGGCAAGGAGTACGACCCCGCGCGCTGGATCGACCCCGAGTCCGTCGCCACCACGATCGTCATGGCGCTGGACCTGCCGCGTGACGCCGAGGTCAACGACCTCACGGTGCGCCCCGGCCGCTGACCGTACGGGCGGCGGACCGCCGTAGGCTTCCCGCGTGAGCGAGAAGAGCAAGTTCAGCGGGTGCCCGGCCACCGGAATCGGTTCGATGCCCGGAGGAGACGCACGGGAGGCGGCCAAAACCGTCACCGGCTCCTTCGGGGACGGGCAGGGCGTGCCGTATCTGGCGGAACTGCCCGCGCGCGGGCCGGGCGCGGACATGATCGGGCGGACCATCGGTCTGCTCGTCGAGATGTACGGACACGTCGAGCCGAGCGGCTGGCGGATCAGCGACCGGCCCGGACGCGACACCCGCCGGGCCCGGTCGTGGCTGGGCGAGGACCTCGACGCCCTGGAGGAGTTCACCCAGGGCTACGAGGGCCCGCTCAAGGTGCAGGCGGTCGGGCCGTGGACGCTGGCCGCCGCCCTGGAACGCCGCGGCGGCGAGGCCGTGCTCGGCGACCCCGGCGCCTGCCGCGATCTGGCGGAGTCGCTCGCGGAGGGGCTGCGCGGCCATCTCGCCGAGGTGCGCCGCCGGACGCCCGGCGCCCGGGTGATCCTCCAGCTCGACGAACCCTCCCTCACCGGGGTCCTGCTCGGCCGGATCAGGACCGCCAGCGGCTACCGCACCTACCGGGCCGTGGACCGCCAGATCGTGGAGGACACCCTGCGCGAGGTGCTGCGCGCGGCCGGCGACGGGGCCACCGCGGTGCACACCTGCGCCCCCGACGTGCCGTTCGCGCTGCTGCGCCGGGCCGGGGCGGGCGGTATCTCGTTCGACTTCTCCCTGCTCACCGAGCGTGAGGAGGAGACGATCGGGGAAGCCGTCGAGGGCGGCACGCAGCTGTTCCTCGGGGTCGTGCCGGGCACGGACCCGGCCTCGGGCCAATTGTCCGACCCGGGCGGTAGCGTCATGGGTGTCAGGACGCTGTGGCGCAGGCTGGGGCTGAATCCGGGGACTCTGACCGAGTCCGTGGCGATCACTCCCTCGTGCGGTCTCGCGGGTGCGTCGCCCGCGTACGCACGGGCCGCGCTCGCCCATTGCGCCCGGGCCGCGAGATCGCTCGCAGACAACCCTGAGTAACGGGGCACTGGGTAACGGGAGGACGGGACGATGGCCGGCGAAGAGCAGACGTCACTGCCAGCACAGGCACAGGAGCGGCACGCCCTGCTCGCCGAGCAGATCGAGGAGCACCGCTTCCGCTATTACGTGAACGACCAGCCGGTCGTCAGCGACGCCGAGTTCGACCGGCTGATGCGTGAGCTGGAGGCCCTGGAGGACGCCCACCCCCAGCTGCGCACCCCCGACTCCCCGTCGCAGAAGGTCGCCGGGCCCTACCGGACGGAATTCACCTCCGTCGAGCACCGCGAGCGGATGCTCTCCCTGGACAACGCCTTCGACGACGAGGAGCTGGCCACCTGGGGCGAGCGGATCGCCCGCGACGTCGGCGCCACCGGCTACCACTTCCTGTGCGAGCTGAAGATCGACGGCCTCGCGGTCAACCTCACCTACGAGCACGGCGTGCTGACCCGCGCCGCGACCCGCGGCGACGGCCGGACCGGCGAGGACATCACGCCCAACGTCCGCACGATCGCCGACATCCCGCACCGGCTGAAGGGCGACCGCATCCCGGCCCTCGTCGAGATCCGCGGCGAGGTCTTCTTCCCGATGGACGGGTTCGAGGAGCTGAACGCCCGGCTGGTCGAGGCGGACGACAAGCCCTTCGCCAACCCGCGCAACGCGGCGGCCGGTTCGCTGCGCCAGAAGGACCCCAAGGTCACCGCGACCCGCCCGCTGCACATGGTGGTGCACGGCATCGGTGCCCGCGAGGGCTTCGACATCGACTGCCTCTCGCACGCCTACGAACTGCTCCACGAATGGGGCCTGCCCACCGCGAAGCACAACCGGGTGGTGGACTCCCTCGAAGGGGTACGGGAGTTCATCGCGTACTTCGGTGAGCACCGGCACTCCGTGGAGCACGAGATCGACGGCGTCGTCGTCAAGCTCGACGAGATCCCGCTCCAGGGCCGGCTGGGCTCCACCTCGCGCGCCCCGCGCTGGGCGATCGCCTGGAAGTACGCCCCGGAGGAGGTCAACACCAAGCTGGTCAACATCAGGGTCGGCGTCGGCCGCACCGGGCGCGTCACCCCGTACGCCCAGGTCGAGCCGGTCGAAGTCGCGGGCTCCGAGGTCGAGTTCGCCACCCTGCACAACCAGAACGTGGTCCGCGCCAAGGGCGTCCTGATCGGTGACACGGTGGTGCTCCGCAAGGCGGGGGACGTGATCCCGGAGATCCTCGGACCGGTCGTCGACCTCCGGGACGGCACCGAGCGCGCGTTCGTGATGCCGACCGAGTGCCCCGAGTGCGGGACACCGCTGCGGCCCATGAAGGAGGCCGACATCGACGTCCGGTGCCCCAACGCCCGCTCCTGCCCCGCGCAGCTGCGGGAGCGGGTCGCCTATCTGGCCGGCCGCAAGTGCCTGGACATCGACCACTTCGGCTATGTGGTGGCCGCCGCGCTGACCAGACCGCTGGAGCCCGCCGAGCCGCCGCTGCGCGACGAGGGCGACCTCTTCGGGCTGACCGTCGAGCAGCTGCTGCCGATCCGCGCCTACGTCCTCGACATGGACAGCGGGCTGCCCAAGCGGGACCCCAAGACCGGCGAGGAGAAGACGGCACTGGTTTTCGCCAATCAGCAGGGCGAGCCGAAGAAGAACGCCGTCGCCATGCTGGACGCCATCGCCGCCGCCAAGGAGGCGCCGCTGGCCCGCATCCTCACCGGGCTCTCCATCCGCCATGTCGGGCCGGTCGCGGCCCAGGAGCTGGCCCGCCAGTTCCGCTCCATCGACCGCATCGACGAGGCCACCGAGCAGGAGCTGTCCGACGCCGACGGGGTCGGGCCGATCATCGCGGCCTCCGTCAAGCAGTGGTTCGCCGAGGACTGGCACCGCGAGATCCTGCGCAAGTGGCGGGAGGCCGGAGTGCGGATGGAGGACGAGGGGGCCGGCGAGGACGAGGGCCCCCGGCCCCTCGAAGGACTCACCGTCGTCGTCACCGGCACGCTGGCCTCGCACACCAGGGACGGCGCGAAGGAGGCCCTCCAGAGCCGGGGCGCGAAGGTGACCGGTTCCGTCTCGAAGAAGACCTCCTTCGTGGTGGTCGGCGACAACCCCGGATCGAAGTACGACAAGGCGATGCAGCTCAAGGTCCCCGTGCTCGACGAGGACGGCTTCGCCGTCCTGCTCGAAGAGGGCCCCGACGCGGCCCGCGAGGCGGCGGTCCCGGGCGGGGACGCGGCAGAGGAGACGGCAGGGGAGACAGCAGGGGAGGCGGCGTCGTCCGGGGAGTGAGAGCGGCCGGCCCACCGCCGGATTCACCCGGTCGGCGCATAGCAGATGCTGACGGACAGTCGGTTCGCATTCGGGCAAGAGCTGTCGACCGCTGCCCGTAGAAGCCTTCTGCGGCCTACTGTTGGGAGATGCGCCCGCGGAACCCGGCCGCCGGGTGGGAGCGTGCGCGGTGGCACGGAACGGAACCATCGGGTGACATCGGCACCGCCGGCTGTGAGAGGGACGGAATGAAACCGACCGAAAACGCCGCACCGGTGTCGCGGCTGCAAGGTTTCGTCGGCCTCACGCCCAAAGTGGGTGCCGTCGTGGTGGCGCTCGCCACCCTCCAGCTCGCGGCCGGCTTCTACCGGGCGCTGAGCGGCGGACACGCCCTCTTCCCCGGCGGCAGGGCCGGCTGGTCGCTCGCCGTCCTCACCGGGATCGTCGTCGGCCATCTCGTCGCGCTCGGCCGCGACCGCTGGTGGGGCGGCACCGGCTCCGGCGCCGCGCTCACCCTGGCCGTGCTGCTGCTCTACGGCTGGGTGCCCGCCGGGCTGGTGAGCCTGGTCGTGGTCGTCCTCGTCGGCGTCGCCCGCAGACACCGCTGGTGGCAGGGGCTGCTGCACGGGGCGGTGGACATCCTCGGGGTGGGGGCGGCGGCCCTGGTGCTGGCCGCGTTCGGCGAGGTGCAGACCGTCGAATCGCCCTGGCAGCCACTCGACTGGGGGATCGACGCCGTCCCGGAAGTCCTGCTGGCCGCCTCCACGTATCTGCTCGTCACCCGGGTCCTGCTGTGGTACGCCCGGGCCCAGCAGAGCGGCGGACTGCCGACGGTCGCCCGGACGGCCCTGCTGCGCCAGGGACTGGTCGCGGTCGCCCTGCTCGGCATCGCCCCGCTGATTTGCGTCGTCGCGATGGCCATGCCCGTCCTGCTGCCGCTCTTCGCGGTCCCGCTCATCGCCCTGGACTCCACGCTCTGGATCGCCCGCGCCCGGGCCGAGGAGCAGCTGCGCGACCCGCTGACCGGGCTGCCGAACCGGCAGTGGCTGCTGGAGCGCACCTGGACGGCGCTGGAGGAGGCCGAGTCCACCGGCAGCCGGGTCGGCCTCGTCCTGATCGACCTCGACCGCTTCCGGGCGGTCAACGACACCCTCGGCCATCTGGCCGGGGACCGGCTGCTGCTGCAGATAGCGGACCGGCTGCGGCTCGCCCTGCCGCGCGGCGCGGAGGCGGCCCGGCTCGGCGGCGACGAGTTCGCCGTCCTGCTGCCGACCGCCGACTCCACCACCAGCGCCCAGCGGGTCGCCCGCCACCTGGTCGCCGCACTCTCCTCCGCCCTCGACCTGGACGGGCTCACGCTGGTCCTGGAGGCCAGCGCGGGCGTCGCCGTCTACCCCGACCACGCGCTGGACGCGGAGGGGCTGCTGCGGCGCGCGGACGTGGCGATGTACCAGGCCAAGCGCGACCGCACGGGCGTGGAGGTGTACGAGTCCAAGCGCGACAGCAACACCCCGGACCGGCTCGGCCTCCTCGGCGACCTGCGCCGGGCACTGGACGCCGGCGAGGTGGAGCTCCACTACCAGCCGAAGGTCCGCTTCGACGGGCAGGTGGCCGGGCTGGAGGCGCTGGTGCGCTGGGTGCACCCGGAGCGCGGACGCGTCCCCCCGGACGAGTTCATCGCCATCGCCGAGTCCTCGGGGCTGATGCCGCACCTCACGGAGTACGTCCTGGAGACGGCGCTCGCGCAGGTCGCCCGCTGGCGGGCGCAGGGCCTCTTCGTCCCGGTCGCGGTCAACGTCTCCCCGCGCGACGTGCACACCCCCGGATTCGCCGGGGGCGTCGCGGCCCGGCTGGCCCGGCACGGCGTCCCGGCCGGCGCGCTCCAGCTGGAGATAACGGAGCACGTGCTGCTGGAGGACCCGCAGCGGGCCGCCGACACCCTGGCCGGGCTGACGGGGCACGGCGTGAAGATGTCCCTGGACGACTTCGGCACGGGGTACTCCTCGCTGGTCCATCTGCGCCGGCTGCCGGTCAGCGAGCTCAAGATCGACCGCTCCTTCGTGGCCCGGCTCGCCATCGACCACGAGGACGCCGAGATCGTCCGCTGCACGATCGACCTGGCGCACTCGCTCGGGCTGCTGGTCGTCGCGGAGGGCGTCGAGGACGACGAGACCTGGGAGCGGCTGCGGGACCTGCGGTGCGACGCGGTGCAGGGCTGGCTGGTGGCGGCCGCGATGCCGGCGCAGGAGACGACGGCGTGGCTGCGGGCGCGGGGCGAGCACGGCTGGCGGCGGCCCGCGGAGCTGGCCGCTGCGGCCGCCGCGGCAGCCGCAGCAGCGGGCGTCACCGCGGCGGTGACGCCGGAGCTGGAGCAGCGCCCGTCCGGGCGGACGGCCGACTCACGGCCCGCGGCGACGTAGGCCGCGACGGGACCGGGCCCGGGACGCCCGGCGGCAGCCGCGGCCGGTGCGGGCGACCGGTTTCCGGACGGTGGCCTCGGCCGGTGGGGGCGACCCCATAGGATTGGGGGCCGACGGCACATTTCCACCTGCCGCGCGACGCCTGGCACGCACGCTCGCCGCGTCGCCGAAACGCCCACGTGGCTCCGTCACGAGGGCGCTCCGGCGCCTTGCGATCGCACGCACCGGACGCCGCGCGGCCCGTCCTTCGGACGGACGGTGGACATGTGCCGCCGGCCCCAGCCAAAACCACACACCAACCCCTGAGGATCGCTGCATGCCTGGCATCACGCGCGAGGAGGTCGCCCACCTCGCCCGGCTGGCGCGTCTGGAGCTGAAGGGCGAAGAGCTCGATCACTTCGCCGGTCAGCTCGACGACATCATCGGCGCGGTCGCCCGCGTCTCCGAGGTCGCCGACCAAGACGTACCGCCGACCTCCCACCCGCTGCCGCTGACCAACGTCATGCGGGCGGACGAGGTCCGTCCGTCGCTCACCCCCGCGCAGGCGCTCTCCGGCGCCCCTGCCCAGGAGCAGCAGCGTTTCAAGGTGCCGCAGATCCTGGGGGAGGACTAACAGCCATGACGGACATCAGCACCATCATCAAGCTCACCGCCGCCGAGGTCGCCGCGAGGATCGCGTCCGGCGAGCTCACGGCCGTCGAGGTCACCGAGGCCCACCTGGCCCGGATCGACGCCGTCGACGAGAAGGTCCACGCCTTCCTGCACATCGACCGCGAGGGCGCGCTCGCGCAGGCCCGCGCCGTCGACGCCAAGAGGGCCGCCGGCGAGAAGCTCGGCCCGCTGGCCGGCGTCCCGCTCGCGCTGAAGGACATCTTCACCACCAAGGACATGCCGACCACCGTCGGTTCCAAGATCCTCGAGGGCTGGGTCCCGCCCTACGACGCCACGCTCACGCAGAAGCTGCGCGCCGCCGACGTCGTCATCCTCGGCAAGACCAACATGGACGAGTTCGCCATGGGGTCCTCCACCGAGAACAGCGCCTACGGCCCGACCGGCAACCCCTGGGACCTCACCCGCATCCCGGGCGGCTCCGGCGGCGGCTCCTCGGCCGCCCTCGCGTCGTTCGAGGCCCCGCTCGCCATCGGCACGGACACCGGCGGCTCCATCCGCCAGCCCGCCGCCGTCACCGGCACCGTCGGCGTCAAGCCCACCTACGGCGGCGTCTCGCGCTACGGCATGGTGGCCTTCTCGTCCTCCCTCGACCAGGGCGGGCCCTGCGCCCGTACGGTCCTGGACGCGGCGCTGCTGCACGAGGCCATCGCCGGGCACGACCCGCTGGACTCGACGTCCATCGACGCCCCGGTCCCGCCGGTCGTCGAGGCCGCGCGCAACGGCTCCGTGCAGGGCATGCGCGTCGGCGTCGTCAAGCAGTTCCGCGGCGAGGGCTACCAGGCCGGTGTGCTCCAGCGCTTCGACGAGTCCGTCGAGCTGCTGAAGTCGCTGGGCGCCGCGGTCGTCGAGCTGGACTGCCCGTCCTTCGACCTCGGCCTGTCGGCGTACTACCTGATCGCGCCGTCCGAGTGCTCCTCGAACCTCGCCCGGTTCGACGCGATGCGCTACGGGCTGCGGGTCGGCGACGACGGCACCAAGTCCGCCGAGGAGGTCACCGCGCTCACCCGCGAGGCCGGCTTCGGCGACGAGGTCAAGCGCCGCATCATCCTGGGCACGTACGCGCTGAGCTCCGGCTACTACGACGCGTACTACGGCTCGGCGCAGAAGGTCCGCACCCTGATCACCCAGGACTTCGAGAAGGCCTTCGAGCAGGTCGACGTGATCGTCTCCCCGACGACGCCCACCACCGCCTTCCCGATCGGCGAGCGCGCCGACGACCCGATGGCGATGTACCTGGCCGACCTGTGCACCATTCCGACCAACCTGGCCGGCAACGCCGCCATGTCGCTGCCCTGCGGCCTGGCGCCCGAGGACGGCCTGCCGGTCGGGCTGCAGATCATCGCCCCCGCCATGAAGGACGACCGGCTGTACAAGGTCGGAGCCGCCGTCGAGGCCGCGTTCGTGGAAAAGTGGGGGCACCCACTGCTCGAGGAGGCTCCGTCGTTGTGAGTGCCATGGCAAAGCAGGCCAAGAACTTCAAGAAGTCGAAGACCGGGCTGTACGTATCGCTCGGCAGCACCGCGTTCGGCGCGATCAGCGTCGCCAAGCAGGCGAAGCTCGCGCGCAACGACAACGACGTGCTGCGGCTCATCGACGCCGCGGTGTCCGCCGCCGCCATCGTCACCGGCCTCGCGATCCTCTATCGCGAACTGAAGCGTCTCGGCGACGACGACGTCCTGCTGGGCTGAGAGGGAAAGTTTCACCGTGACTGTCATCGACCTGGAGTCGTACGAGGACGCCCTCGCGACGTACGACCCCGTCATGGGCCTCGAGGTCCATGTGGAGCTCGGCACCAAGACCAAGATGTTCTGCGGCTGCTCCACCGAGCTCAAGCAGGACGCCAACTCGCAGACCTGCCCGGTCTGCCTCGGGCTGCCCGGCGCGCTGCCGGTGGTCAACGAGATCGGCGTCGAGTCGGCCATCAAGATCGGTCTCGCGCTGAACTGCGAGATCGCCGAGTGGTGCCGCTTCGCCCGGAAGAACTACTTCTATCCGGACATGCCGAAGAACTTCCAGACCTCCCAGTACGACGAGCCGATCGCCTTCGACGGCTATCTGGACGTCCAGCTGGAGGACGGGGAGATCTTCCGGGTGCAGATCGAGCGCGCCCACATGGAGGAGGACACCGGCAAGTCGACGCACGTCGGCGGCGCCACCGGCCGTATCCACGGCGCGTCCCACTCCCTGCTCGACTACAACCGCGCGGGCATCCCGCTCATCGAGATCGTCACCAAGCCGATCGAGGGAGCGGGCGCACGCGCCCCCGAGGTCGCCAAGGCGTACGTCGCCGAGCTCCGCGAGCTCATCAAGGCGCTCGGTGTCTCGGAGGCCCGCATGGAGATGGGCCAGATGCGCTGCGACGTCAACCTGTCGCTGCGCCCGAACGGCACCGAGAAGTTCGGCACCCGCTCCGAGACGAAGAACGTGAACTCCCTGCGTTCCGTCGAGCGGGCCGCCCGCTTCGAGATCCAGCGCCATGCCGCGGTGCTGAACTCCGGCGGCACGATCGTGCAGGAGACCCGGCACTTCCACGAGGAGGACGGCTCCACCACGGCCGGCCGCATCAAGGACAACGCCGAGGACTACCGCTACTTCCCCGAGCCCGACCTCGTGCCGGTCGCCCCGGCCCGGGAGTGGGTCGAGGAGCTGCGCAAGGGGCTCCCCGAGCTGCCGCGGCTGCGCCGTGCCCGGCTCAAGGAGGAGTGGGGCATCTCGGAGCACGACATGCAGTCCATCCTCAACGCGGGCGCGGTCGAGCTGATCGTCGCCACGATCGAGGCGGGCGCGCCGTCGGACCAGGCCCGCAAGTGGTGGATGGGCGAGCTGGCCCGTAACGCCAACGAGACCGGCCGCGGCCTCGACGAGCTGCCCGTCACCCCGGCGCAGGTCGCCCGGGTCGCCGAGCTCGTCGCCGCGGGCGACCTCAACGACAAGCTGGCCCGGCAGGTCCTCGAAGGCGTCCTCGCGGGCGAGGGCGACCCGGACACCGTCGTCGAGAAGCGCGGCCTGAAGGTCGTCTCCGACGAGGGCGCCCTGTCCGCGGCCGTGGACGAGGCCATCGCGGGCAACGCCGCCGTCGCGGACAAGATCCGCGGCGGCAAGGTCGCGGCGGCCGGGGCGCTCGTCGGCGCCGTCATGAAGGCCACCCGGGGCCAGGCGGACGCCGCCCGGGTGCGTGAGCTGATCCTGGAGAAGCTCGGCGTCGAGGGCTGAGCCCCCGCCGCCCCGCGCGTCCCCGAAGGGGCGGTGCACCCGTACTGCGGGCGCACCGCCCCTTCGGGCGTACGGACGCCGTTTGGACTTTCGGTGCCGACCTGTTGGACGTTCACCACGGGTCCGCGCGCAGTCCTTCCCGCCGCCACCTGGGCTGATTAGCTTCCCGGCTGTAACCACCGAATGGGGAGGCTCTTTTGACCACGGACATGTCACGGCGACGGCTCTTCGCCCTGGGCGGCGGTGCGCTCGGCGCCGCTGCGGCCGGATCGTTCCTGCCGCCGTCGCTCCAGGCGGCCATCGCCGCGCAGCCCGCCCACGCGGGGCCCGGCGGGGGAGGGCTGCGGGACATCAGACATGTGGTGATCCTGATGCAGGAGAACCGTTCCTTCGACCACTACTTCGGCACCCTGCGCGGGGTCCGGGGATTCGGTGACCGCAACGCCATCGAGCTGCCCGCCGGCGGGACGGTGTTCGAGCAGCCCGGCGCGGCCGGCTCCACCGTGCTGCCCTTCCCGGTGCGCGGGGCGGCCGAGGAGCAGAAGAAGGACCTCCAGTACATCGGCGCTCTCGACCACTCCTGGAACGGCGGGGCGAAGGCCTGGGGCGGCGGCTGGATGAACGGCTGGATCAGCGCGAAGACCGCGGCGACCATGGCGTACTACGACCGCCGTGACATCCCGCTGCACTACGAGCTGGCCGACACCTTCACCGTCTGCGACGCCTACCACTCCTCGATCCACAGCTCCACCAGCCCCAACCGCAACCACCTGTGGAGCGGGAAGACCGGCTTCGAGCCGAACGGGAAGCGGGCCGTCGGCAACGACGCGTACGACGAGGGCACCCACCCCGGCTACGACTGGTCCACCTATGCCGAACGGCTGGAGAAGGCCGGGCGCAGCTGGCGGACGTACACCGAGTGGGAGAACTTCACCGACAACCAGATCGAGTTCTACGCCACCTTCAAGGCCGTCGCCCGCAAGGCGCTCGCCAGGACGGGCGGGCACACCTACATGGAGTCCTTCTACGCGAAGGTCCGGGGCGCGTCCGCGGCCGAACGGGAGCGGCTGCTCGGACTCCTGGAGGAGGGCGTGGCCACGCTCACCGCGAAGGAGCGCAGCCTGTTCGAGCGGGCGCTGCGCCGGGTGCCGACCGGGACGCTGGCCGAGGAGTTCGCCAAGGACGTGGCGGCCGGCACGCTGCCGGAGGTCTCCTACCTGGTCCCCTCGGCGATCGACTCCGAGCACCCGAGCGTCTCCTCGCCGGTGCACAGCGCCACCGTCGTGTACAAGATCCTCGACGCGCTCGGTAAGCACCCGGACGTGTGGCGGCACACCGCCGTACTGATCAACTACGACGAGAACGACGGCTTCTTCGACCACGTGCCGCCGCCCGTGGCACCGCCCGAGGTGACCGACGAGCAGTGGGAGGGCCGTCCCACCGGGCTCGGGATCCGGGTGCCGCTGCTCGTCGTCTCGCCGTGGACCGTCGGCGGCTACGTCTGCTCCGAGGTCTTCGACCACACCTCGGTCATCCGCTTCCTGGAGCGCTGGACCGGCGTGAAGGAGCCCAACATCAGCGACTGGCGGCGCCGTGTCACCGGCGATCTCACCTCCGCCTTCGACTTCACCCGGCCCCGGCGGCAGCCCGCCGTGGAGCGGCCCGGGGTGATCCCGCCGCTCAGCGGCCGCTGGCAGCCGAAGCCGCCCGCCGTCCAGCACCTGCCCGAGCAGGAGCCCGGCGCCCGCCCGGCGCGTCCGCTGCCCTACCAGCCCGACGCCCAGGCCCGGCGGGCGGGCGGCGGTCTGCGGGTGGAGCTCGGCAACAGCGGCAGGGCCTCGGCGCACTTCGCGCTCTACCCGTACGCGGGTGAGTTCCCGGCCCCGCAGCACCAGGACGTCCGGGGCACCGGGCACTGGACCGTCCCGCTGACGGGGGAGGCGTACCGCTTCACGGTCACGGGTCCCAACGGCTTCCGGCGCGAGTTCGAGGGACCTGCCGACGGCGCGGCGGAGGTCGCCACCCGGATCGACGTCCGCGACCGGGACCTGCACCTCACCCTGCGCAACACCGGCCGCCGGACCCTGACCTTCCTGGTCCGGCCGCTCGGCTACGTCGACGAGGACGACCTGCGGAACTGGACCCGCCGGGTCACCGTCAAGCCCGGCCGCAGCCGTACGGTCGTGCACTCGGCGGCCGACGCCCACGGCTGGTACGACCTCGCCGTCACGGCCGAGGGCGAGGACGGCTTCCGCCGGCGGCTGATGGGACACATCGAGAACGGCCGCGCGAGTGTCTCGGGCTGATCCGGCCGGCGGTCACCGGGCCTGATCCGTCCCGCCCTGTGCGGCAAACGGACCAGGCCCTGTGACCATGGCCACGAAAGGGACAAAGGATCACCTTCTGCTGTCAGAGTGGCGTTCTCAGGTCATGAGGCGTTTACGGGCAGATCACATTATCTGCGGGTAAAGGTCCACGAACCCGCAGGGAGCACGTCCCTTGGCTGCCATCGCCCGCTGGTGCGTCACGCACCGCCTTCTCGCCGTTCTCATCTGGCTGTGCGCCCTCGGCGGCACGGCCGCCGCCGCGGGCTTCGCGGGTTCCGCGTACACCAACGACTACGAGGCGCCCGGCACCGAATCCGGCCGGGCCGCCGAGCTGTTGAAGAGCGGCTTCAAGGACCTCGGCGGCGACACCGACACCATCGTCTGGCACACCGCCGGCTCCACCGTGCGCGCCGCCGACGTCGAGCAGAAGATGACCCGGACCCTGCACGCCGTCGAGCGGCTGCCGGGCGTCGGAGCCGTCGAGGGGCCGTACACCCAGGCCGGCGGCGGACAGATCAGCACGGACGGGCACACCGCGTACGCCACCGTCACCTTCGACCGGCGGGCCGACGACGTACCGGTCGAACAGGCCCGGGCGGTCGTGGACACCGCGAAGGCCGCCGAGAGCGACCACCTCCGCGTCGAACTGGGCGGCTCGGCCATCGCCCTCACCGAGGCGCCCGCCGCTCATCTCAGCGAGGCCATCGGGGTGGTCGTCGCGGCCGTCGTGCTCTTCCTCGCCTTCGGATCGCTCGCCGCCAGCATGCTGCCCATCGCCACCGCGCTGGTCTCGGTCGGCACGGCGTACGCGGGCATCGTGCTGCTCGGTCATGTGATGACCGTCGCCGACTTCGCGCCCATGCTGGGGATGCTGATAGGGCTCGGCGTCGGCATCGACTACGCGCTTTTCATCGTCACCCGGCACCGCAGAGGGCTGCGGCGCGGCATGACCGTGCCCGAGGCCGCGCAGCACGCGGTCGCCACCACCGGCCGGGCGGTCGTCTTCGCCGGTGCCACCGTCTGCATCGCCCTGCTCGGCATGCTGATCCTGCGGCTGAGCTTCCTCAACGGTGTCGCCGTCGCCGCCTCGCTCACGGTCGTGCTGACCGTCGCCGCCTCCGTGACCCTGCTGCCCGCCCTGCTCTCCCTCATCGGGATGCGGGCGCTCAGCAGACGCGAGCGCGCCCGGCTGGCCGCGCACGGCCCGCAGCCCGAACCGCCCACCGGGTTCGCCGCCCGCTGGTCCGCCTTCGTCGAGCGGCACCCCAAGCTGCTCGGCGCCGTCGCCGCCGCGGTGATGCTGGTCCTCGCGCTGCCCACCTTCGCGCTCCACCTGGGCAGCTCCGACCAGGGCAACAACGCGAAGACCTCGACCACCCGGCAGGCCTACGACCTGCTCGCCGACGGCTTCGGTCCCGGCGTCAACGGGCCGCTGACCGTCGCCGCGCACCTCGACGGCGCCGACGACCGGCTCGCCATGGACGCCCTGCCCGCGACCCTGCGGGCCACCGAAGGGGTCGCCTGGGCCTACCCGGTCACCTACAACTCCAGCGGCGACACCGCGTACGTCACCGTCGTCCCGGACTCCGCCCCGCAGTCCCGGCAGACCAGCGCCCTCGTCGACCGGCTGCGCACGGACGTCCTGCCGGAGGCGGCGGACAACACCTCGCTGGAGACCCATGTGGGCGGGGTGACGGCCAGCTACGACGACTTCGCCGGGATCATCGTCGGCAAGCTCCCGCTCTTCATCGGCGTGGTCATAGGGCTCGGCTGTCTGCTCCTGCTGATGGCCTTCCGGTCCGTCGGCATCCCGCTGAAGGCGGCCGCGATGAACGTCGCGGCGGTCGCCTCGTCGTTCGGCGTGGTCGTCGCGATCTTCCAGTGGGGCTGGGGGAGCGAGCTGCTGGGCCTGGGCAGCGCGGGCCCCATCGAGCCCTTCCTGCCGGTGATCATGGTCTCCGTGCTCTTCGGCCTCTCCATGGACTACCAGGTGTTCCTGGTCGGCCGGATGTACGAGGAGTGGCTGGAGACCGGCGACAACCGGCGGGCGGTCCGGGTCGGCCTCGCCGAGACCAGCCGGGTGATCAACTCGGCCGCTGTGATCATGATCTCGGTCTTCCTCGCCTTCGTGCTCAGCGGCGACCGGGTCATCGCGATGTTCGGCATCGCGCTGGCCGCCGCCGTCGCCCTGGACGCCTTCGTCCTGCGCACCCTGCTCGTCCCGGCCCTGATGCATCTGCTGGGCGGGGCCAACTGGTGGCTGCCCGGCTGGCTGGACCGCCGGCTGCCCCGGCTGAGCATCGAGCCGCCCGAGTGCCGGGCCCCGCACGCGCGGATCCCGGAGGCCGCCGCACCCGAGCACGACGAGGCCGCGCAGCGCGTCCACTGACCGGCGCGCCCTCGTTAAGAGGGTTCTCATCTGCGGCACCTAGCGTGCGGCAGATGAACCCCACGACTCCCACCACTCCCACCGCTCCCGTCGCCGAGGGCGACGAGGAGAAGAAGACGACGACGGAGAAGGCCGTCACCGACACCGCCCCCGAGCAGGCGGCGGAGCAGCACGCCGAGGAGAGCCGGGGGGCCGCGTCCCAGAGCGCGGAGCAGGACCCGGACGCCGGACCCGACGCCGCGGACTCCTACGACGACGACAGCGCGGCCGGCCAGGAGTCCGCCGGTCTCGGTGCGGCCGCGGCGGCCGTCGTCGCCGCCGGACTCGGGATCGTCTCGCTCACCGGAGCCTGGAGCGGCCGGGTCGCCGCGGAGCGCGAGACCCTCATCGGCCAGATCAAGACCTCGTCCGGCGGCTCGGCCGCCCAGCAGATCTCCGAGATCTACGGCGACGCCTGGCACGCCACCGCGCTCGTCAACGGCCTCTTCGGCCTGCTCGCCCTGCTGGTCGGCGTCTTCGTCCTGGTCCGTCCGCTGTTCGGCGCCCCCGCCGCGCACCCCCAGGCGGGCTGGGTGCGCGCGGTGGCCAGGGGCGGCATCGCACTCGGTGTCCTCGGCATCCTGATCGCCGTCGGCATGTACTTCGACCTGATCGTCGCCCTGCCCACGGCGGCGACCCCGTCGGCGGGCTAGGAACCCCCGCACCCGCCTAGGGCGTGTCGTCAAACTGGCGTCTGCCGGGCGACGACACCAGTTTGACGACACGCCCTAGGGCGGCCCCGGGCACGGCCTAAGGCATCCGAGGCCCCCTCCTCCGCTCCTCTGCGGCGGCCGGGGCCCCCGCCTAAGGCCCCCGGCCGCCGCAGATGCGGAACTCGCCCGATGCGGCGCACCCCCCTGGGGGACGAGAGTGGTGGCACGGCAGAGGAACTGCCGCCACCGAGGCCCAACGGGCCCGTCACCAGGGGGATTCACATGTACGAGCTGGAGCTGCAGAAGATCCGCGAAGCCGAACTCATCCGCCGCGCCGACCGCGAGCGGCTGGTCCGGGCCGCCCGGCTGGCCCGCCGGGACGCGCGCCGGGCGGCGCGCGGCTCCGTACGCCAGGAAGGCGAGAGGACGGTGAGTACGGACCGGGGCCGGGAGCACTTCACGCACGCCGCGTAAGGGCGACGAAGGTGCCCGCCCCGCTTCCCGGATCCGCGTTGTCGGACCTGTGTGCGATGCTCGGCGACGTGGAGACCAGGTCAGTCAGTCCCGTGTTCGTCGGCCGCGCAGGTGAACTCACCGCGCTCACCGATGCGCTCGCCCGCGCCACCGCCGAGACCGCCGGCCACGCCGGCGGTCTCGGCGGTGAGCCGCAGGCGCTGCTCATCGGGGGCGAGGCCGGGGTCGGCAAGACCCGGCTGGTCGAGGAGTTCCTCGCCTTCGCCGTCCGCAACGAGGCCGTCGTCGCCGTCGGCGGCTGCGTCGAGATCGGCGCCGACGGCCTGCCGTACGCCCCCTTCTCCACGGCTCTGCGCGGCCTGCTGCGCACCCTGCCCGACGAGATGGCCGCCGCCTGCGCCGGCCAGGAGCGCGAGCTGGCCCGGCTCCTGCCCGAACTCGGCGAGGCCCGCCGCGACGCCGCCGACGAGCACGGCACCGCCCGCCTCTTCGAACTCACCGCCCGGCTGCTGGAGCGCATCTCCGCCGACCGCACGGTCGTGCTCGTCCTGGAGGACCTGCACTGGGCAGACTCCTCCACCCGCCACCTCCTGGCCTACCTCTTCCGCACGCTGCGCTCCGGCCGCCTCGTGGTCATCGGCACCTACCGGGCCGACGACATCCACCGCCGCCACCCGCTGCGCCCCCTGCTGGCCGAGCTGGACCGGCTGCGCACCGTCCGCCGCATCGAGCTCGCCCGCTTCAACCGGGCCGAGGTCCGCCGCCAGCTCACCGGCATCCTCGCCGAGACACCCGAACCCGCCCTGGTGGACGAGATCTTCGAGCGCTCCGACGGCAACGCCTTCTTCGTCGAGGAGCTGGCCTGCACCCTGGAGTGCGGGGCCGGTGCCGGACTGCCCGACTCGCTGCGCGACCTCCTGCTGGTCCGTGTCGAGGCACTCTCCGACGACGCCCAGCGGGTCGCCAGGATCGTCGCCGAAGGCGGCTCCACCGTCGAGTACGAGCTGCTCGCCGCCGTCGCCGGCCTCGGCGAGGACGAGCTCATCGAAGCCCTGCGGGGAGCCGTCGGCGCCAACCTCCTGCTCACCACCCCGGAGGGCAACGGCTACCGCTTCCGGCACTCCCTGGTCCGCGAGGCCGTCAGCGACGACCTGCTCCCGGGCGAACGCTCCCGGCTCAACCGCCGCTACGCCCAGGCCCTGGAGGCCGACCCCACCCTCGTACGGGAGGGCGAGCGCGCCACCCGCCTCGCCAGCTACTGGTACGGGGCACACGACCCGGCCAAGGCCCTGCCCGCCGTCCTGAAGGCCTCCGTCGAGGCGCGCCACCGCAACGCCTACGCCGAGCAACTGCGGCTGCTGGAGCGGGCGATGGAGCTGTGGGACGACGCCCCCGAAGAGGTGCGCAGCACCCTGCGCCCCATCGACTACGCCGAGGTCTACCCCGCCTGCGGCTGCGACGGCTCCACCCCGCTGCGGTATCTCGACCTGATGGCCGAGGCCACCGTCGCCGCCCGCTTCGGCAGCGAGCGCGAACGGGCCCTGGCCATCTGCAAGAAGGCCCTGCGCGTCCTGGACAGCGAGGAGGACGCCCTGCGCGCCGCCTGGTTCTGGGTCCAGCGCTCCCGCCTCGTCCAGGACCTCACCCGGGGCGACGGCTGGGAGGAACTGGCCACGGCCGAGCGGCTGGTGCGCGGCCTGCCCCCGTCGGCCGTGCACGCGGACGTGCTGATGAGCGTGGCCGGCTGGGGCGCGCTGCACCGGCCCGGCGCCGAGACCCTGGCCGCCGCCGACCGGGCCGTGGAGTACGCCCGGCTGGTCGGCGACGAGTACATCGAGCTGCACGCGCGGCTCACCCGGGGCTGGCTGAACGCCGACGCCGGGGCCGTCGACGAGGGCATCGCCGAGATGTACAGCGTCCGCGACCGGGCCGACCGGCTGGGTCTCGTCGGCATCATGGGCCGCGCCGGCATCAACCTCCCCTCCACCCTGGAGGCCATGGGCCGTTCCCTGGAGGCGGTGGCCGCCGCCGATCACGGCATCGAGGTCTGCCACAGCCACGGCGTCGCGGACATGGAGGCCTGGGTCCGCACCAACCAGGCGATGTCGCTGTTCTCCCTGGGCCGCTGGGACGAGGCCATCGCCACCACGGACGCCGCGGCCCGCGTGGCGCTCTCCCGCAAGCCGCAGGGGCTGGTGGCGGGCCGCCGCACGGAAGTGGCGCTGGCCCGGGGCGACCTCGCCGAGGCCGAACGGCAGCTGGCCCTGGCCCAGCAGCACTTCGGCCACAGCGATCCGCAGCCGCAGCACTTCATCAACCCCGTCCGGCACACGATCATGCTCGCCGTGCAGCAGGGCCGCCTCGCCGACGCCCGGGCCGCCTTCGAGGCCCAGGCGGAAGAGGGCTTCCCGACCGGCATCCAGCGGTACGCCTTCCCGCTGCTCCATGTCATCGCGGCGGCCGAGGCCGACGCCCGGGGCCTGCCCGCCACCGAGCCGGGCCGGCCGGCCGTCCTGGCCCTCGTCCGGACCCATCTCAAGCGGCTGCCCGCCCTCGTGCCCGTCTGGGCCGCCTACGGGCTGCTCATCGACGCGGAACTCGCCAGGGCCGAGGGCCTGGACACCCCCGATCACTGGGAGCGCGCCGCCCGGGAGTTCGCCCCGCTGCACCGCCCGTACGAACTGGCCCAGATCCGCCACCGCTGGGCGGAGTCCCTGCTCACCGCCCAGGGCGACCGGGCCACGGCCACCTCCCTGCTGCGCGAGGCCCATGGCACCGCCGTACGACTGCGGGCCCGCCCGCTCACCGAGACCATCGAGCTGCTGGCGGGCCGCGCCCGCATCCCCCTCACCGCCGCCGGCACGGCTTCCGGACCGGGGGAGGAGGGCGAGATCCCCGTCGCGGTGCTGGTCCCCGACGGCTCCGGAGCCACCGGGGAGCCGCCGGGCCGGGACCACTCCGAGGAGCAGCTCCGCGCCGCCGCTGCCGCCGCCGTGGAGTCCTTCGGGCTGACCCCGCGCGAACAGGACGTGCACCGGCTCGTCGCCGCCGGCCTCACCAACCGGCGGATCGCCGAGGAGCTCTACATCTCACCCAAGACCGCGAGCGTCCACGTCTCCAACATCCTGGCCAAGCTCGGGGTGGCCGGCCGGGGCGAGGCCGCCGCCCTCGCCCACCGGCTGCGGCTCTACCGGATGCCGGAGAACTCCTGACCCGGACCCCGCGCCCCGGGGCGGCCCGCCCGGCCCACGAGGTCACCCGTCCGTGCCGTCGTCGTCCCCGTCCGCCTCGGCGGGCTCGTCGCCGTCGTCGCGGCGGCGGATGACGACCTTGCCCGAGGTGAGGTCGATCGGGCCCCGGGCGGGGTCGCCGACGCCGAGGTCCACCCGGGTCAGCTCCAGCCGCTTCTGCTCCTCGGCGGCGTGCTTGCGGCCGGGTGCGAAGAGTTCCTCGAAGAAATTGAACACGGGCCGCGCACCCTTCCGCCTGCTGTATTCCGCTAGCGCACCTGGGCCACCAGGATCTTGTCGTCTCCCGGCCCGGGGGTGCCGCGGGTGTCCGTCTCGCTCGTGACGAGCCAGAGCTTGTCGCCGCCCGCCGCGAGCACGGTGCGCAGACGGCCGTACTTCCCTTCCAGGAACGACTGGGGGGCGGCGAGAGGTTCCTTCTCCGCCTCACCGGACAACGGGATCCGCCAGAGCCGTTCGCCCCGCAGACCGGCCATCCAGACCGAGCCCTTGACGAAGGCGATGCCGCTCGGCGACGCCTCGGACGTCTTCCACTGTGCCACGGGATCGCGGAAACCCGCCTTGTGGGCCGTGCCCTCGACATCCGGCCAGCCGTAGTTCCCGCCGGGCACGATCCGGTTCAGCTCGTCCCACGTGTCCTGGCCGAACTCGGACGCCCAGAGCTGCTTGTGGCTGTCCCAGGCGAGCCCCTGCACATTGCGGTGACCGTACGAATACACCACGGAGTCGGCCTGCGGATTGCCGTGCAGCGGCTCGCCGTCCGGCGTCATCCGCAGGATCTTGCCCGCCAGTGAACTCTTGTCCTGGGCGCGGCCGTCGTCCCCGGTCTCGCCCGTGCCCGCGTAGAGCATGTGGTCCGGGCCGAAGGCGATCCGGCCGCCGTTGTGGATGGTGCCCTTGGGGATGCCGCGCAGAATCGTGTCCGGGGCGCCGAGCTGCTGGCCCGGCGTCGTCCCGTTCTCGTCGTAGAGCATGCGGGCGATGCGGTTGTCCGACGCGGTGGTGAAGTAGGCGTACACCAGATGGTCCGTGCCGAAATCGGGGGAGACGGCGATGCCCAGCAGCCCGCCCTCGCCGTCCGGAGCCACACCGGGCACGGTCCCCACCCGGGTCTTCTTCCCGCTCTTCGCGTCGACCCGGGTGATCGTGCCCTTGTCCCGCGAGCCCACCAGCAGATCACCGCCCGGCAGCTCCGCCAGGCCCCACGGCGACTCCAGCCCCTCGGTGAGCGTCGACACCACCTTCACCGAGCCCTTCGCGGGCGGCAGATCGGCCGCCGGGCGCGAGGCGGACGGCGACGCCGTCCGCCCGGACGAGGCGGCGGGCGACCCGGCCGGCGAACTCGCCCCCTGACCCGCCGAGCTCTCCATGCCCTCCTGGGAGGAACACCCCGCGGCCAGCATCAGGGCGCCGGCCGCCAGCACGGCCACCGCACCCCGCCGCGCCCCGCGACCCGTCCCGCCGGGCGCCCCACGACGCCCCACCGGGTCCTGCTCTGATCCGAACACCGCACCGATCCCTTCGACGGCCGCCTGTCTACTGTTCTTACACCGCGGGCGGGCCGCAGGTTCCCGAAGCCCGCCGGATTTCTCGCACGCGGGTGAACGCGGCGGCCGGCGGGCGCCGCGCTCAGTCCCAGGACTCCCGCGCCGCCGGCAGCCGCTCGATCTCCGCCAGGTCCCGCGCCGTCAGCATCAGCCCGGCCGCCCCCGCGTTCTCCACGGCCCACCGCTCCCGCTTGGCCCCCGGCACCGGAACCACCTGCGGCCCCTGCCGCAGCACCCAGGCCAGCGCCACCTGCGCGGGCGTCGCCCCGTGCCGCTCCGCGATCCGCCGCAGCCCCACCACCACCGGCTGGTTCGCCGCCATCATCTCGGCGGTGAACCGAGGATGCCTGGCCCGCAGATCCTCCGGCTCGAAGCCCTGCCCCGGTGTGAGCGTCCCCGTCAGATAGCCGTTGCCCAGCGGCATCGCCGCCAGCACCCCCACCCCGCGCGCCGCACACCACGGAAGCAGCGCCTCCAGCGCCTGCGGCGACCACACCGAGAGCTCCGCCTGCACCGCGCTCACCGGGAAGACCTGCTGCACCCGCTCCAGCTGCCGGATCGTTCCGTCATGCATCCGGGCCCCCGGCCGGCGCGCGGCCCGCGCACCGACCGCGCACAGCCCCAGCGCCCGCACCTTCCCCGCACCCACCAGCTCCGCCATCGCGCCCCAGGTCTCCTCGACGGGCACCTCGGGGTCGGCCCGGTGCAGTTGGTACAGGTCGATCACATCGGTCTGCAGCCGCCGCAGCGAGGCGTCGCAGGCCCGTCGTACGTACCCCGGCCTGCCGTTCGCCACGATGTGCTGATCGCCCACCAGCAGACCGCACTTGGTGGAGACGAAGGCGTCCGCGCGGCGTCCCTTCAGGGCCCGCCCCACCAGCAGCTCGTTGGTGAACGGGCCGTACATGTCGGCGGTGTCCAGCAGATCGACGCCCGCGTCGAGCGCCGCGTGCACCGCACGCAACGCGCGGTCACCGCGCTGCTGGGAGGCGCTGTACGCCCAGCTCATCGGCATGCAGCCGAGACCGACCGCGCCCACGGCGAGCGCCGCCGCACCGAGACTCCTGCGCTCCAACTCCCCGAACCCTCCCTCGCACCGCAGCCCCAAAACTAACCTCTGCGTCGCGCCGGGCTTCGCATAGCCTCCTGACCATGACTTCCACCACGCGCTCCGCCGCCGTCCCCGACGTCTGGCTGCCCGTCCCCGCCGACGAGATCGAGGGCCTTCCCGAGGGCCTCGGCTACCGCCTCTGGGACGGCGGGCAGGACTTCCCCGCCGACCCCGCGCACTGTGCCTTCTACGTCGTCCCGTACATGAAGGGCCCGCAGGTCGCGGTGCGCCCGCTGCGGGAGATGACCGGGGTCCAGGTCGTGCAGACCCTCTCCGCAGGCATCGACCACGTCGAGCCGGGGCTCGGACTGCTGCCCGCCGGGGTGCGCCTGTGCAACGCCAAAGGCGTCCACGAGGCGTCCACGGCCGAACTCGCCCTCGCGCTCGTCCTCGCCTCCCTGCGCGGCTTTCCCGGCTTCGTGCACGGCCAGGACAACGAGGAGTGGCGCTCCGGCTTCTACCCGGCGCTCGCCGACAAGTCCGTGCTGATCGTGGGGTACGGCTCGATCGGATCCGCCATCGAGGACCGGCTCACGCCCTTCGAGTGCGCGCGGGTGGCGCGCGTCGCGCGCTCCGCGCGGACCACCGCACGCGGGCCCGTACACACGCTCGACGACCTTCCCGCACTGTTGCCCGAGGCCGACGTCGTCATCCTGTCCACCCCGCTCAACCCCTCCACACAGGGGCTGGTCGGCGCGGACTTCCTCGCGGCCATGCGGGACGGGGCACTGCTGGTGAACGTCGCCCGGGGCGGCGTCGTGGACACCAAGGCCCTGCTGTCCGAACTCGAGTCCGGCCGGCTGCGGGCCGCTCTCGACGTCACCGACCCGGAACCGCTGCCGTCCGGCCACCCCCTCTGGCATGCTCCGAACGTCCTGATCACTCCGCATGTCGGCGGCAGCACCTCGGCGTTCATGCCGCGCGCCAAGCGTCTGATCGCCGGACAGCTCAGCCGCTTCGCCGCGGGGGAGCCGGTGCACAACGTCGTGCGTACCACCGGCTGAACACGCTCCGAGCGGGATCGAGTGCGCTCCGTACCGACAACACCCCAGGTCGTCACGGAGAGTAGAGGAACTATGTCCCTGCGTGACGAGTCTGGTGTATCGTCCCGAAAGGGGGGCTGCGTCGTGGAAGGGGCGGCGCGGGGGAGGAAGCCACACGCGAGGGGGGCGACGGGCGATGTACGGCCGATGGGCGAACGATCCGACACGGCAGGGCGGCCGACGGCGGCCGGTGGTACGGCCGGTGCGCCGCCGCCGCAGCCGGCCGGCGACCTCGGGGGCACCCCGGTGAGCACGCGCGGAGCGTTCCTGACCCGGCAGCAGGCCGTGGGCCGGGCGCCGGCGCTGCTCCCCCAGCTCCTCCTCGGCCTCGTCTGCGCCGGATACGCGGTGGGTGCGGCCATGGGCTGGGGATCGGAGCAAGTGGCGCTCTTCATGGGCGACTTCGGCCTCAGCGCCGCCGCCCTGGTCGCCGCGGTCTCCTGCTTCCTGTTCGCCCGCTCCGCTGAGAACAGATTCCGGCCCGCCTGGCTGCTGTTCTCCGTCTCCTCACTGATGGCCGCGGGGGGCAACGGGGTCTGGGGCTGGTACGAGTTCGTGCGCGGGGTCGAGGTGCCCAGCCCCTCCCTGGCCGACCTGTTCTACCTCTGCTTCGCGCCGCCCGCCATCGTCGGACTGCTCGTCCTCGCCAAGCGCCCCGTCACCCGGGCCGGCTGGGTGTGCCTGGTCCTGGACTCCTGGCTGATCGGCGGATCGCTCCTCACCCTCTCCTGGAGCCTCGCCCTCGCCCACACCGCGCACATGGCGGACGTCGAGGGCGCCAGCGTGGCCCGCGCGGCGCTCTCGCTGGCCTATCCGCTGCTCGACATCGTGCTCGTCTCCATGGTCCTCGCGCTGCACTTCCGGCGCTCCAGCGTCAACCGCGCCGCGGTGAACACCGCCATCGCCGCGCTCGCCCTGACCGTGCTGTGCGACGCCCTGTTCACCTCGCCCCTGCTGCGCCAGACCTACCACTCCGGCCAGCTGCTCGACGCCGGCTGGTTCGCCGGCTCGCTGCTCCTGGCGTACGCGCCCTGGGGCGCCGGCCGCGAGGAGGACAACGCTGTCCAGGCGCGGCCCGCCGGATCACTCACCGCCAGCCGCCCCATCGCGGGCTCACTGGCCGCGCTGACGCCCTATCTCGCCGCCGCCGTCTGCACCCTGGGCATCCTGTACAACGTGATCGAGGGCCGCCGGGTGGACCGGGTCGTCGTCTTCACCGGGTGCACGGTGGTGCTCGCCCTCGTCGTCCGGCAGGGCATCATGCTCGTCGACAACATCGCCCTCACCCAGGAACTGGCCCAGAAGGAGAACCACTTCCGCTCCCTGGTGCAGGGCTCCAGCGATGTCATCATGATCGCCGCCCCCACCGGCATACTGCGCTACGTCAGCCCCGCCGCCGCCGGTGTCTACGGGCGCGACGCGGACGACCTGGTCGGCGCCGAGCTGTCCTCGATCATCCATCCCGACGACCTGGGGCGGGTGGTCCACGAGGTGCGGCGGTTCCTCGCCGCCCCGCCGGGCGAGGAACCCACCACCCGGATCGAGTGCCGCTTCCGGTCCGGGTCCGGCGACTGGCTGAACGTCGAGTCCACCGTCAACCGCCACCAGGGCGGCCTGATCCTCAACAGCCGCGACGTCACCGAACGGGTCCGGCTCCAGGCCCAGTTGCAGCACAACGCCGAGCACGACCCGCTCACCGACCTGCCCAACCGGGCGCTGTTCACCAACCGCGTCCGCCAGGCACTGGGCGGCCGCAGGGCGGGCGACGCGGGCACCGCCGTGCTCTTCATCGACCTCGACGGCTTCAAGGCCGCCAACGACCGGCTGGGCCACCAGGCGGGCGACGAGCTGCTGATCCAGGCGGCCCGCCGCCTCCAGGACTCCGTACGGGCCGGGGACACCGCGGCCCGCCTCGGGGGCGACGAGTTCGCGGCCCTGATCGTCGGCGACGGCGGCCGCGACCAGGGCGCCCGGGAGTACCAGGTCCACGAGATCGCCGACCGGCTGCGCCTCACGCTCTCCGAGCCGTACCGCATCGGCGCCGGCGAGGTCCGGGTCACCGCCTCCATCGGCGTCGCCTTCGCCGAGCCCGGCATCACCCCCAACGACCTCATGCGCAACGCGGACCTCGCCATGTACCGCGCCAAGGCCGGCGGCAAGGACCGCGTCGAGCTGTACGCCCCGCAGATGCAGGCCGAGGTGGTGCGCCGCTCCGAGCTCACGGCCCGGCTGCGCACCGCCCTGCGCGACGGCGAGTTCGCGCTGCTCCACCAGCCCGTGGTGCACCTCGCCAGCGGTACGGTCGCGGCCGTCGCCGCCCAGGCCCGCTGGCGCTCCGCCCAGGGCATCCTTTTCACCCCCGCCGAGTTCCTCCGTATCGCCGAGGACAGCGACCGCACCGCCGAGCTGGGCCGCTGGCTCCTGGAGGAGGCCGTCGAGCAGGCCGCCGACCGGGCCAGGGCCGGACACCAGGTCTCCGTGGCCGTCCGGCTCTCCGCCCGCCGGCTGCTCGACAAGGGGATGCCGTTCAGCTCCGTGGAGGCCCTGCTCACCCGGTACGGACTGCCGTCCGGGGCGCTCATGATCGAGGTCGCCGACAGCGACTCCCGGGTCTCCTTCGACGACCTGGAACAGCGCCTGGTCGCCCTGCGCCGGCTCGGCGTACGGATCGCGCTCGACGGCTTCGGCAGCGGTTACGCCGCGATCAACGCCCTGCGCCGGCTCCCCATCGACGTACTGAAACTGGACCGCGGCCTGGTCGAGGGCGTCGTCGAGTCCGCCCGGCTGCACAAGATCACCAGCGGCCTGCTGCGGATCGCCTGCGACCTCGGGATGCAGTCCGTGGCCGACGGCGTGGACGTCCCGGAGCAGGTCCTGGCGCTGCGCGCGATGGGCTGTACGCACGGCCAGGGGATGGCCTTCTCCGGGCCTCTGGACGAGTACCGGCTGCGCCGCGCCCTGGCCCGCGGCGAGTTCCCGGTGCCCGGCAGCACGGCCGCCCAGCCGGTCCTGGCGGGCGGCTCGATCCCCCTGCTCAGCGGCTCACATGGTGAGACGTCCGTCCCACCCACTTGACACGCCGAGTGCGTCGGAGAGAGGGTCAATGCCATGCGCACCCGAATTCTCGTACTTGGAAAGCGCGTCGGCTGAAGCAGAGTCCCTCGATGACACTCTGCACCCCGCCCCGACGCGCTCCCCTCGCTTGCCTCCCGGCACGAGGGGTTTTTTGTTGCACCGGCACCACGCAAACCGTCGTAAAACACTCGCAATAACCCTCAGCTTCGAGAAGAGAATGCCGATGACCGAGCAGGCCACCGGGGCCCACCATCCCCAGCCGCGGGCCCGTAACGGCGGACCGTCCTCCGCCTCCGTTGAGCACCTCACGGGCGCGCAGTCCCTCATCCGCTCTCTCGAGGAAGTCGGGGCCGACACGGTATTCGGCCTCCCCGGCGGCTGCATCCTCCCGGCGTACGACCCGCTGATGGACTC
Source organism: Streptomyces sp. ITFR-16 (assembly GCF_031844705.1). Lineage (NCBI taxonomy): Bacteria > Bacillati > Actinomycetota > Actinomycetes > Kitasatosporales > Streptomycetaceae > Streptomyces > Streptomyces sp. ITFR-16. Next base: position 2,346,753 of record NZ_CP134609.1, on the reverse strand, counting down.
CACCCGGGTCCGCCACATCCTGGTCCGCCACGAGCAGGGCGCGGGCCACGCGGCCACCGGCTACGCGCAGGCCACCGGCAAGGTCGGTGTCTGCATGGTCACCTCGGGCCCCGGCGCCACCAACCTCGTCACCCCGATCGCCGACGCGGCCATGGACTCCGTGCCGATGGTCGCGATCACCGGCCAGGTGGCCTCCGGCGCCATCGGTACGGACGCCTTCCAGGAAGCCGACATCTGCGGCATCACCATGCCGATCACGAAGCACAACTTCCTGGTCACCCGCGCCGAGGACATCGCGCACACGATCGCCGAGGCGTTCCACATCGCCTCCACCGGCCGCCCGGGGCCGGTCCTCGTCGACATCGCCAAGGACGCGCTGCAGTCGAAGACCACCTTCAGCTGGCCGCCGGTGATGGACCTGCCGGGCTACCGCCCGGTCACCAAGCCGCACGCCAAGCAGATCCGCGAGGCCGCCAAGCTCATCGCCCAGGCCAAGCGCCCGGTGCTGTACGTGGGCGGCGGCGTCATGAAGGCCGGCGCCACCGCCGAGCTGAAGGTCCTGGCCGAGCTCACCGGAGCGCCCGTCACCACCACCCTGATGGCGCTCGGCTCCTTCCCCGACAGCCACCCGCTGCACGTGGGAATGCCCGGCATGCACGGTTCGGTCACCGCCGTCACCGCGCTGCAGAAGGCCGACCTGATCGTCGCCCTCGGCGCCCGCTTCGACGACCGGGTCACCGGCAAGCTGGACAGCTTCGCCCCGTACGCCAAGATCGTCCATGCGGACATCGACCCGGCCGAGATCGGCAAGAACCGCGCCGCCGACGTGCCGATCGTCGGTGACGCCCGCGAGGTCATCGCCGACCTCGTCCAGGCCGTTCAGGCCGAGCACACGGAGGGCAACACCGGCGACTACGGCGCCTGGTGGAAGGACCTCAACCGCTGGCGCGAGACCTACCCGGTCGGCTACGACCTGCCCGACGACGGCAGCCTCTCGCCGCAGCAGGTCATCCAGCGCATCGGTGAACTCGCCCCCGAGGGCACGATCTTCGCGGCGGGTGTCGGCCAGCACCAGATGTGGGCCTCGCACTTCATCCAGTACGAGCAGCCCGCCACCTGGCTGAACTCCGGCGGTGCCGGGACGATGGGCTACGCGGTCCCGGCCGCGATGGGCGCCAAGGCCGGCATGCCGGACCGCACGGTCTGGGCGATCGACGGCGACGGCTGCTTCCAGATGACCAATCAGGAGCTCACCACCTGCGCCCTGAACAACATCCCGGTCAAGATCGCCATCATCAACAACGGCGCGCTCGGGATGGTCCGCCAGTGGCAGACCCTGTTCTACAACCAGCGGTACTCCAACACCGTGCTGCACTCCGGCCCGGACGCGGACGGCAACGCCGCCAGGGGCACCCGCGTCCCGGACTTCGTCAAGCTGTCCGAGGCCATGGGCTGCTACGCGATCCGCTGCGAGGACCCGGCCGACCTGGACAAGGTCATCGCCGAGGCCAACGCGATCAACGACCGCCCGGTCGTCATCGACTTCATCGTCCACGAGGACGCCATGGTGTGGCCGATGGTCGCCGCCGGCACCTCCAACGACGAGGTCATGGCAGCACGCGGCGTCCGCCCCGACTTCGGCGACAACGAAGACGACTGAGAGACAGAGAGAGACCGACTTCCATGTCCACCAAGCACACGCTCTCCGTCCTGGTCGAGAACAAGCCCGGTGTCCTCGCCCGGATCACGGCCCTGTTCTCCCGCCGCGGCTTCAACATCGACTCGCTCGCGGTCGGCACCACCGAACACCCCGACATCTCCCGCATCACCATCGTCGTGAATGTCGAGGACCTGCCCCTGGAGCAGGTGACCAAACAGCTCAACAAGCTGGTCAACGTCCTGAAGATCGTCGAACTCGAGCCGGCCGCTGCGATCCAGCGCGAGCTCGTCCTGGTGAAGGTGCGCGCTGACAGCGAGACCCGCTCCCAGATCGTCGAGATCGTCCAGCTGTTCCGTGCCAAGACCGTCGATGTCTCCCCCGAGGCCGTCACGATCGAGGCGACCGGCGGAGCCGACAAGCTGGAGGCGATGCTCAAGATGCTGGAGCAGTACGGCATCAAGGAGCTCGTCCAGTCCGGCACCATCGCCATAGGACGTGGCGCGCGCTCGATCACCGACCGGTCCCTGCGCGCTCTCGACCGCACGGCGTAATCACCCGGGATCCGCCCTACCGCTCGTATGGCGAGACCCGCACACGTATCTGACGCACCCCGCCGTACGGTGGGACGCAACACCTGCACACCAAGGAGAAGACCCAGTGGCCGAGCTGTTCTACGACGACGATGCCGACCTGTCCATCATCCAGGGCCGCAAGGTCGCGGTCATCGGCTATGGCAGCCAGGGCCACGCCCACGCGCTGTCGCTGCGCGACTCGGGTGTCGACGTCCGTGTCGGTCTGCACGAGGGCTCCAAGTCCAAGGCCAAGGCCGAGGAGCAGGGCCTGCGCGTGGTGACCCCGTCCGAGGCCGCCGCCGAGGCCGACGTCATCATGATCCTGGTGCCGGACCCGATCCAGGCCCAGGTCTACGAGGAGTCCATCAAGGACAACCTCAAGGACGGCGACGCGCTGTTCTTCGGCCACGGCCTGAACATCCGCTTCGACTTCATCAAGCCGCCGGCCAACGTCGACGTCTGCATGGTCGCCCCCAAGGGCCCGGGTCACCTGGTCCGCCGGCAGTACGAGGAGGGCCGCGGCGTCCCGTGCATCGTGGCCGTCGAGCAGGACGCCTCGGGCAAGGGCCTGGAGCTCGCCCTGTCGTACGCCAAGGGCATCGGCGGCACCCGCGCCGGCGTCATCAAGACGACCTTCACCGAGGAGACCGAGACCGACCTCTTCGGCGAGCAGGCCGTCCTCTGCGGTGGCACCGCCGCCCTGGTCAAGGCCGGCTTCGAGACCCTGACCGAGGCCGGTTACCAGCCGGAGATCGCCTACTTCGAGTGCCTGCACGAGCTGAAGCTCATCGTCGACCTCATGTACGAGGGCGGGCTGGAGAAGATGCGCTGGTCCATCTCGGAGACCGCCGAGTGGGGCGACTACGTCACCGGCCCGCGCATCATCACGGACGCCACCAAGGCCGAGATGAAGAAGGTGCTCGCCGAGATCCAGGACGGCACCTTCGCCAAGAACTGGATGGCCGAGTACCACAACGGTCTGCCCAAGTACAACGAGTACAAGAAGGCCGACAGCGACCACCTGCTGGAGACCACCGGCCGCGAGCTGCGCAAGCTCATGAGCTGGGTCAACGACGAGGACGCGTAACACCGAGGCCCGAAGGGGCGGATCCCCGGATCCGCCCCTTCGGGCTTCCGCCCTGCTTCACCGCTGGAAGAGGCGGCGTCGTACGTGTGTACAAGTCGTCCAGCCTCATGTGGGTGATCCTTCCAACGGGGCGCAGTATGCGTCCTCGCGCATGACTACACTTCTCCACACATACACGCGTCAGGCCCACAGTGTCGTGCGTCTTCCACGCGGCAAGCCCCTCCACCGCCTGCGGCCGTCGGGACGGCCGTCCGCACTGGATCTGTGAGGACTCACGTGAGCTCGAAACCTGTCGTACTCATCGCTGAAGAGCTGTCGCCCGCCACGGTGGACGCCCTGGGCCCGGACTTCGAGATCCGGCACTGCAACGGCGCGGACCGCGCCGAGCTCCTCCCCGCCATCGTTGATGTCGACGCCATCCTGGTGCGCTCCGCCACCAAGGTCGACGCCGAGGCCATCGCCGCCGCGAAGAAGCTGAAGGTCGTCGCCCGTGCGGGTGTCGGTCTGGACAACGTCGACGTCTCCTCGGCCACCAAGGCCGGCGTGATGGTCGTGAACGCACCGACCTCCAACATCGTCACCGCCGCCGAGCTCGCCTGCGGTCTGCTCGTCGCCACCGCGCGCAACATCCCGCAGGCCAACACCGCCCTGAAGAACGGCGAGTGGAAGCGCTCCAAGTACACCGGCGTCGAGCTGAGCGAGAAGACCCTCGGTGTCGTCGGCCTCGGCCGCATCGGCGTCCTGGTCGCCCAGCGCATGTCGGCCTTCGGCATGAAGATCGTCGCGTACGACCCCTACGTCCAGCCCGCGCGCGCCGCGCAGATGGGCGTCAAGCTCCTCTCGCTGGACGAGCTGCTCGAGGTCTCCGACTTCATCACCGTGCACCTCCCCAAGACCCCGGAGACGCTCGGCCTGATCGGTGACGAGGCGCTGCACAAGGTGAAGCCCTCGGTGCGCATCGTCAACGCCGCGCGCGGCGGGATCGTCGACGAGGAGGCGCTCGCCTCCGCCCTCAAGGAGGGCCGGGTCGCCGGCGCCGGTCTCGACGTGTACACCAAGGAGCCCTGCACGGACTCCCCGCTCTTCCAGTTCGACCAGGTCGTCTGCACCCCGCACCTCGGCGCGTCCACGGACGAGGCCCAGGAGAAGGCGGGCATCGCGGTCGCCAAGTCCGTGCGGCTCGCGCTCGCCGGTGAGCTCGTGCCGGACGCGGTCAACGTCCAGGGCGGCGTCATCGCCGAGGACGTGCGTCCCGGGCTGCCGCTCGCCGAGAAGCTCGGCCGGATCTTCACCGCGCTCGCGGGCGAGGTCGCGGCCCGCCTCGACGTCGAGGTCTACGGCGAGATCACCCAGCACGACGTGAAGGTGCTCGAACTCTCCGCGCTCAAGGGCGTCTTCGAGGACGTCGTCGACGAGACCGTCAGTTACGTCAACGCCCCGCTGTTCGCGCAGGAGCGCGGCGTCGAGGTCCGCCTCACCACCAGCTCCGAGTCGCCCGACCACCGCAACGTGGTCACCGTGCGCGGCACGCTGGCGGGCGGCGAGGAGGTCGCGGTCTCCGGCACGCTGGCCGGCCCCAAGCACCTCCAGAAGATCGTCGCGATCGGTGAGCACGACGTGGACCTGGCGCTGGCCGACCACATGGTCGTGCTGCGGTACGAGGACCGCCCCGGTGTCGTCGGTGCGGTCGGCAAGATCCTCGGCGAGGCCGGACTGAACATCGCGGGCATGCAGGTCTCGCGGGCCGACGTGGGCGGCGAGGCGCTGGTCGTCCTCACCGTCGACGACGACGTCCCGCCGTCGGTGCTGGCCGAGATCTCCTCCGAGATCGGCGCGGCCTCGGCCCGCTCGGTGAACCTCACCGACTGAGCCCCGGCCGCCGATCCCTTCGGCACCTTCCGTACCCGGTATGTAGACACGCGTCTTACACAAACGTCTGCATGCCGGGTACGCTGCTGTCATGGGACATCGTGAGGATCTGCTCGAAGGCGCCAAGCGCTGCCTGCTGGAAAAGGGGTACGCCCGGACGACGGCGCGCGACATCGTGGCGGCGTCGGGGACGAACCTCGCCTCCATCGGCTACCACTACGGCTCCAAGGAGGCCCTGCTCAACCTCGCCTTCCTCAAGGTGACGGAGGAGTGGGGCGATGTGCTGACCAAGGAGGGCGGGGAGGCCGAGGCCGCGGAGGCCGTGCCGGCCGCACCGCTCGACCAGTTCCGGGAGACCTGGGAACGGGTGATCGGCAGCTATGAGCAGACCCGGGCCGTCTGGCAGCTCCAGATGGAGGTCATCTCGCGGATCGACTCCGACCCCGAGCTGAAGAAGTCCCTGGCCGGCCCGCAGCGCGAGGGCCGGGACGGGCTCGCCGAGAACATGCTCGGCATCGACCCCGAGGCCGACCCCGAGCGGGCGCGGGTGGCCGGTCTCTTCTGCCAGGCGCTGCTGGCCGGTGTCATGGTCCAGTGGCTGATGGACAGCGACACGGCACCCTCGGCGCAGGATCTGACGGACGGGCTGAAGGCGGTACTGGAGGGGCGGACGCCCACGAGCGAGGGCGCGCGATGACCGTCCGCGCGGGCGAGCCCTTCGACCTCGTACGGGCCGTCGCCGACATCGACGCCCTGCTCGCCTCACCACTGCCCGCCACCGGGCCGACGGTGGCCGAGGGCGACCCGGCCACGGGGGAGTGGGTGGCGAGCGAGGGCGAGGGCTTCCGGATCGTGCCGCTCTGGGAGAGCGACCCCGAGGGCCTGCGCGGCGCCGAGTGGGACGAGGCGGAGGAGGCCGCCGAGGCCCGACTCGCCTCCCTCGTCGCGGAGTTGGAGTCCCGCTGGGGGCCTCACCGGCAGGTGGCCGTGCATGTCGCGCTCCTTCTGGAGCAGGACGGCGACGCGGTGCCGCCGCTCTTCGAGGCGCTCCTGCGCCAGGACTGCTACGGCGACCTCGCCGCCTGGGGTCCGCTGCCCGGACAGGACCGCTGGGTCGGGGTGAGCGTCGGGCGCAGCGACGGGGACGCGCCCCTGGTCATGGCGGCGGTCGTCAGCGACCGCCCGGTCGTCGCCCCCGACCCGCCCTCCTGGCTCTAGGGCGTGTCGTCGAACCGGCGTCTGCCGGGCCGGCCGATTCACAGCCGGGACGCCTTCAGTGCCATGTGGAGCAGGAGCCGGTCCTCGCCGTCGTTCAGGTCCAGGCCGGTGAGCTGCTGGACCCGGGACAGGCGGTAGTACAGCGTCTGGCGGTGGATGCCCAGCTCGGCCGCCGTCCGGGACGCCTGGCCCGCGCAGTCGAGGAACACCTCGGCGGTGCGGGCGAGATCCCGGTGCGGCGGGGTGAGCAGCGGGCGGACCGCGTGGTCCGGCGGGATGTCCGGGGTGAGCGCGGTCAGCAGCCGGTACGGGCCGATGGCCGACCACTCGGCGACCGGCCCGAACCGGGTCTCCGCCCCGGCCGCCCGGGCCGCCGCCGAGGCCTCGTGCCAGGCGTCGGCCAGCTCCGCGAGGCCGCGGCGCGGCACCGCGATCCCGGCGGTGGCGCCCGTCCCCGCGGTGGTGCGCAGCCGGGCGGCGGCGGTCAGCGCCGGATCCAGGACGTCGTGCGAGCGCAGCCGGACCAGGGCGGCCAGGGCCGGCGGCCCCGCCCGGCCCGGGGAGGGGGCGCCGGACAGCGCCGACGCCGACGGGACCGTGCGCGCCGACGGGGGGTCGTCCGGCCACGGGGTCACGCACACCACCGTGTGCAGCCCCTCCGCGTCCGGGCCGAGCGCCTCGGCGAGCGCGGCCACCGCCATGTCGCGCTGCCAGCCGCGCCCGGCGGTGAGGACCGCCCCGAACTCCCGGGACAGGTCCGTGCCCGCCCGCGCCTCGTCGGAGAGCAGCGCGCCGATCCGGGCCGCCACGTCCATCGCCGCGTCGAGCTGCTGGTCGGTCGGCCCGGGGTCGGCGTCCAGCAGCCACACGTAACCGAGCACGACACCCCGATGGCGTACCGGCAGGCAGATGCGGTCCCGGTAGACACCGGCCTCCGGGGCGGCCGGGATGCGGACCGGGCCCGTGGCGCGGGTGATGCCGAAGTTCTCGAACCAGGCGCGGACCGCCGGGGTCGAGCGGCGGGTCAGGATCGAGCGGGTGCGGACCGGGTCCATCGCCGTGTCGTCGTCGCTGTCGTGCGCCCCGAAGGCGACCAGGCCGAAGTCCCGGTTCTCCAGCGTCGCCGGGACGCCGAGCAGCGCGGAGATCTCGTCGACCGGCTCCTGGTAATCGCCCTTCACCCGGCCATTCTCGCACCCCTTCAGACATATGTCTGAGATCCAGGGCACGGATGCGTGACAGCTGTCGATGGCACAGGATCGGAGTGATCCCTAGATTTCACGGTGGTTCTCCGTGCTGTACCGCTTATGTTCGTCATAGAGCCGCGGTACGGCTTTCGTCCGTACTTTCCGTGGAGGTGCCCCGTGCTGGGTCCCGTGATTCTCGCCGCGTCCCGCAGCGACAAGATGCGCCGGTTCATCTCGGCCGCGCCCGGCACCAAGCAGGTCGTCGACCGCTTCATCGCCGGTGAGACGGTCGACCAGGTCGTCCCCGTCATCGAGGACGCCGCCGGCAAGGGCCTGGAGGTCACCCTCGACGTCGTCGGCGAGGACATCACCACGCCCGAGCAGGCCGCCGCCGCGCGCGACGCCTATCTGGAGCTCATCGGCCGGCTGAAGGAACTCGGACTGGGTACCAGGGCCGAGATGTCCGTCAAGCTCTCGATGTTCGGCCAGGCGCTGGAGAACGGCCACGAGCTGGCCCTCGCCAACGTCCGCCCGGTCGTCGAGGCCGCCGCCGGGATCGGCACCACGGTCACCCTGGACGCCGAGGACCACACCACCCTCGACTCGATGTTCGCCATCCACGAGGAGCTGCGGAAGGACTTCCCGCAGACCGGATGCGTCATCCAGGCCTATCTGTTCCGCACGGAGGAGGACGCCCGCCGCCTCGCCGACGCCGGCAGCCGCGTGCGCATCGTCAAGGGCGCCTACAAGGAGCCCGCCTCCGTCGCCCACCAGGACAAGGCCGAGATCGACAAGGCGTACGTCCGCATCCTCAAGACCCTGATGGAGGGCGAGGGCTACCCGATGATCGGGTCCCACGACCCGCGCCTGATCTCCATCGCCCAGGAGCTGGCCCGCAAGGCCGGCCGCAAGCTCGACGAGTACGAGTTCCAGATGCTGTACGGCATCCGCAGCGACGAGCACATCCGGCTCGCGGCCGAGGGCCACCGCATGCGTGTCTACACCGCGTACGGCACCGACTGGTACGGCTACTTCATGCGCCGCCTCGCGGAGAAGCCGGCCAACCTGCTGTTCTTCGGCCGCTCCGTCCTCACCAAGGGCTGAGCCCCCCGAACCCCTCTACTGAAGGAGCAACGGAACCCATGGACGCTGTCACCCAGGTCCCCGCGCCGGTCAACGAGCCGGTTCACTCCTACGCCCCGGGCTCCCCGGAGCGCGCCCGCCTGGAGGTGAAGCTCAAGGAGCTCGCCGAGAACCCGATCGACCTGCCGATGACCATCGGCGGCGAGAAGCGGATGGGTGGCGGCGAGCGCGTCGACGTCGTACAGCCGCACAACCACAAGGCCGTCATCGGCACGTTCGCCGGCGCCACCGAGCAGGACGCGCAGGACGCGATCGACGCCGCCCTCGCCGCCGCCCCGGCCTGGCGCGCGATGGCCTTCGACGACCGCGCGGCCATCATCCTGCGCGCCGCCGAGCTGCTCTCCGGCCCCTGGCGCGAGACGCTGGCCGCCTCCACGATGCTCGGCCAGGGCAAGACCGCCCAGCAGGCCGAGATCGACACCCCCTGCGAGCTCGTCGACTTCTGGCGCTTCAACGTGCACTACGCGCGCCAGATCCTGGCCGAGCAGCCCCCGGCCAACTCCACCGGTGTGTGGAACCGCATGGACCACCGCCCGCTGGAGGGCTTCGTCTACGCGATCACGCCGTTCAACTTCACAGCCATCGCGGGCAACCTGCCCACCGCCCCCGCGCTCATGGGCAACGTCGTCGTGTGGAAGCCGTCCCCGACGCAGACCCACGCCGCCGTGCTGCTGATGCAGCTCCTGGAGGAGGCCGGGCTGCCCAAGGGCGTCATCAACCTGGTCACGGGCGACGGCATCGCCGTCTCCGAGGTCGCGCTCAACCACCGCGACCTGGCCGGTATCCACTTCACCGGCTCGACGCCCACCTTCCAGCACCTGTGGAAGACGGTCGGCAACAACATCGCGAACTACCGCACCTACCCGCGGCTCGTCGGCGAGACCGGCGGCAAGGACTTCGTCGTCGCGCACCCCTCCGCCGACCACGCCGTCCTCAAGACCGCGCTGACCCGCGGCTCCTTCGAGTACCAGGGCCAGAAGTGTTCGGCGTCCTCGCGCGCCTACGTCCCGGCCTCGATCTGGAACGCCGGTTTCAAGGAGAAGTTCGCGGCCGAGGTCGACTCCATCACCATGGGCGACGTCACCGACCTGTCGAACTTCATGGGCGCCGTCATCGACGAGCGTTCGTTCGCCAAGAACAAGGCCGCGATCGACCGGGCCAAGGCCGACCCGAGCTGCACGATCATCGCCGGCGGCAGCTACGACGACTCGGTGGGCTACTTCGTCCGCCCGACCGTCATCGAGTGCTCCGACCCGGAGAACGAGGTCTTCACGACCGAGTACTTCGGCCCGATCCTCGCCGTCCACGTCTACGAGGACGAGAACTACGACGCCATGCTGGAGCAGATGGAGTCGGTCTCCGACTACGCCCTGACCGGTTCGGTCATCGCCAACGACCGCGCGGCAGCCGCGTACACGATGGAGAAGCTGCGGTACGCCGCGGGCAACTTCTACATCAACGACAAGTCGACCGGTGCCGTCGTCGGCCAGCAGCCCTTCGGCGGCGGCCGTGCCTCGGGTACGAACGACAAGGCGGGCGCCCCGCAGAACCTCCAGCGCTGGACCCTGACCCGGGCCATCAAGGAGACGCTGGTCCCGCCGACCGACTACACCTACCCGCACCAGGGCTGAGGGTGGCCCCCGCGGGGCGCCGCCCTCCCGGCGCCCCGCCACGATTCCCGCCTCCCGACCGGTTCCCCTGCCGGCCGGGAGGCGGTTTCCATGTGCGCGCCGGTTTCCGTGTGCGCGCCGGCTCAGCCCCAGCCGTGCACGATCAGCGCGAGCCCGGCCGCGAAGCCGCCGGCCAGCAGCGCCAGATACCGGTCGTAGTGACGGCGGTGGCGGCGCATCAGCAGGCCGAAGCCCGCGAAGGCGAGGCCCACCGTCAGGGTGCGCGAGCCGCGGGCCGCCGCCGAGGCGGTGAGCCAGTCGGACGCCGGGACTCCGGCGCGGCCCGCCTCGGCGCCGTACACCTTGAACGGGACGCCGTTCCAGGGCTGGTGGCGTACGGCCGAGGCGCCCTCCAGCGCGAGTTCCTGCCGGACCTCCGCCCGCATCCGGTCCGTCGTCAGCGGCGCCGGCGGATGGACGCCCGCCGAGGCCAGGTGCAGGGCGAGCAGGCCGCCCGCCAGGCTGCCCGCGAGGGCGCCCAGCGACATTTTCAGGGCCGCGCGCGGCACCGCCACGCATACGACGCCCAGCAGCAGTTCCGGCATCAGCGGCCAGCTCAGCGCCTCCGCGAACGCCCAGCAGAACGCCAGCGGCAGCCCCCAGCGCGAGGTGACCACGGCCGCCACCCGCCGGCGGGCGGCGGAGTCCCGCAGCGGCTCGGCGGCCGTACGGGTGTGCAGCGCCAGCACCGCGTCGCGCGCCTCCTCCGGGGTGACCGACGACGGCAGCGGCGCACCGATCGTGACCCGCACCAGCGAGGAGCGCAGCCGTCCGTGCTTGGGCAGCAGCCGGTCCGTGCCCGCGATCCCGACCGGCACGACGGGGACCCCCGCCTCCTCGGCCAGGACCAGTGCGCCCCGGTGGAAGGAGCCCAGCGCGCCGTCCTTCGCCCGGGTGCCCTCCGGGAACAGCACGACCGCCCGGCCCTCCCGCAGCTCACCGGCCATCGAGAGCAGATCGGCCATCCCGCCGCCGCCCCGGCGCACCGGGAAGCCGGCCGCCAGCCTGCGGCAGATCCGCCGCCGCCACGGAGAGGCGAACCAGTAGTCCGCCGCCGCCCCGATCGCCGGGCTGTGCCGGGCGTCGAGCGCGGCGAGCAGGGCCGCCGTGTCCGCGTGCGAGGAGTGGTTGGCGACGACCACACAGCCGCCGCGCGGCAGCCGGCCGCGCCGCTCGACGCCGCCGGTGAGGCTGAGCACGCCCCACCACAGCCCGCGCCGGAGTGCGGCGGCGACCCGGGAGCGGACCGGGAGGACCCGGTGGCCGGGGGTGCGTACGAGGGTTGTCATCACGTCATCACCATCGCCAGGAGGAGGGCCACCAGCAGGGAGTCGATCCGGTCGAGCAGACCGCCGAAGCCGGGCAGCCAGCTGCCCGCGTCCTTCACCCCGGACTCGCGCTTGACCATCGACTCGATCAGGTCGCCGAGGACGCAGCCGCCGACGACGGCGCCCCACAGCGGGAGGCCGAACTCGCCGAGCACCAGCAGGAGCAGGCCCGTTGCGACGGCCGCGCCCAGGACGCCCGCCCAGGTCTTGTTCGGCGAGAGCGGCGAAAGCGGCCGGGCGAGCGGGCCGCGCCGGCCCAGCGCCGTGCCCCCGCACCAGGCGCCGACGTCGCCGAGCGCCACCGCCAGGCCCACCGCTACCGCCGTCTCGCCGAGTGTCACCAGGCCCGTCAGCGCCACCGGGATCCACAGCAGCCCGAACGCGGTGCGCGCGGTCCGGGTGAAACCGGTGCGGTCGTCCCCGCCCAGCACCGGCGGCAGCGCCGCCGCGACCAGCAGCAGCGCCGCCGCGCGCAGGTCCAGTACGTGCGGCGCCAGCCAGGCGAGCGCAGGGAGGGCCACCGAGGCCGTCGCCAGCACCAGGTGGTCGCCGCGCCGCAGCCCCGCCATCCGGACGAACTCGCTCACCGCCACCACCCCGAGCCCGGCCGCCAGGGCGTACGTCCCGCCGCCGCCCAGGAAGTAGGCACCCAGGAAGACCGGCGCGACCAGCGCCCAGGTCCGCCACCGCCTGCGCAGTTCGGCCCGCATCCGGACCTTCGGGGGCAGGACCGCGACCGCGACCCCGCCCGCCCCCAGCACGCCCGCGACCAGCGGCAGGGCGCGGGCCGCCGCCTCCTCGGCGATCAGTACGGCGCTCATGCCGGCTCCCGCCACAGCCCGGCCAGCCGGAGCACCGCGGTGAGCAGCGAACCGGCGGCGATCACGATCAGTACCGGTACGGCCCAGCCGCTCGCGGCGGCGACCACGACGAGCAGGCACCGCTCGGTCTTGCCGACCGGACCGCCGTTGCGCCGGGGAGCCCCGGCGGCGGCCCCGGCCAGCGACACCCAGGACGGCAGGGTCGCCGCGAGCGCCGTGACCGCGACCAGCCACAGCGGGGCGAGCGCCAGGAAGCCGGCCAGCACGACCAGGTCCGCCACCCGGTCGCCCAGCTCGTTGAGGACCGCGCCGCGCCGGGTGGTGCGGCCCGTGTCGCGGGCCAGCGCGCCGTCCAGGTTGGCGAAGGCGAGCCGGGCCGCGAGCAGCACGGCGACCGGGAGGGCGGCGGGACCGGCGGGCAGCCAGGCGAGCGCGGCCGCCGCGCCGGTCGCGGCGACGACTCCGGCCGCGGTGAGGGTGTCGGGCGACACCTCGTGGCGGACCAGGGAGGCGCGGACGCCGGAGAGCCGGTCCGCGTACCAGGGCTTGAGAGCGTAGAGGCCGTTCATGAGTGCAACTGTCGTGCGTCGCACGTTCCTTCGACACGGGCTGCGTACTCATGTACGGCTGAGTATGTGCGGGCCCCGGCCGCCGGACCGGTCTCAGACGCGGATCAGCATCTTGCCCGTGTTCTCGCCGCGCAGCATTCCCAGGAAGCCGTCCACGGTCCGTTCGAATCCTTCGGTCACCGTGATGTCAGGGGTGATCGCGCCGCTGCGCAGATGCGGGACCAGCAGGGCCTCCAACTCGGCCTGGGCGTCCAGGTGGTTGCGGACCAGGACGCCTTCCAGCCGCAGGCTCTTGCCCACCACGTCGTACAGGTTGCGCGGGGCGGCCGGCGGGCGGTCCGCCGCGTGGTACTGGGCGATCGCGCCCACCCAGGCGATCCGGCCGAAGTCCCGCATCGCGGAGATCGCACCCGCCAGATGGTCGCCGCCCACGTTGTCCACGGCCGCGTCGATGCCGTCCGGCGCCGCCTTCGCCAGCAGCTCGCCCACCGGTCCGTCGTGGTAGTCGAACGCCGCGTCGAAGCCCAGATCCCCCGTCAGCCGGGCGGCCTTCGCGGCCGAGCCCGCGCTGCCGATGATCCGCCCGGCCCCGAGGACCCGCGCGATCCGGCCGGCCGCCGTGCCGACCCCGCCCGCGGCGGCCGAGACGAACAGGTCCTGGCCCGCCCGGAACTCCAGCGTGCGGGTGAGGGCGACATAGGCGGTCAGGCCCGTGCCGCCGAGGATCGAGAGGTGGGCGGTCAGCGGCACCCCCTCGTACGACGGGAGCCGGCGGGTGCCCGAGGTGCCGGCCGTGACCAGGGCGTGGGTGCGCCAGCCCTGCCGGTGGAAGACGAGGTCGCCCTCGGCGAGGCCTGGGTCGCGGGAGGCGGTGACCCGGCCGACCGCGCGGCCCTCCAGCGGGGTGTACAGATCCCAGCCGCTGTCCATCTCCTCGCGGTGGTACGGGTCGACGGAGAGATGGAGGTTCTCCACCAGCGCCTGACCCGGGCCGGGTTCGGGGACCGGGCTCTCGACCAGCGAGAAGAGGTCAGGGGTGGGGAAGCCGTCGGGGCGGCCGGTGAGGTGGAAGGCGCGGGCCGTGCGTGTCGTCGTCATGGCAGTGACCGTAGGAAGGAATCTCCGGGCCCGGCACCGGGTTGCGTCGATGGAAAGACCGTTTCCATGAGCGGCGTTCATGGATCGACCTTTCCCGTGCCGAGCTTTCACGTGTCGAGTTTTCATACAACGAGGGGATCCACGCACGATGACCGATCTCGCCCCGCACGAACTGCGCGTCCTCCTCGCGGTCGAGGAGGCGGGCAGCTTCTCCGGCGCGGCCGCAGCCCTCGGCATGACGCAGTCGGCCGTCTCGCACGCCGTCCGTACCGCCGAGGGCAGGATCGGGGCGGTGCTCTTCGACCGGGGCCGCACGGGTGCCAGGCCCACGCAGGCGGGCACGAGCGCGGTCGGGTACGCCCGGCGCGTCCTGCGGCTGCTGGAGCTGATGGGCGAGGAGGCGCGGGCCGCGGCCGCCGGGCCGGGGGAGTCCGGCGCGGTGACCGGGCCGCTGCGGATCGCCGCCTTCCGCAGCGCCGCACTGCATCTGCTGCCGCCCGCCCTGGAGCGGCTGCGGGCCCGCCACCCGGGGATCCGGCCGGTGGTGCGGGTGGTGCGCGAGGTGGGGCGCGGCACGGCCGGCGAGGTCCTGGACGGGCGCGCCGACCTCGGCATCGCGACGATCGGCACGAGTTCGCCCGTACCGAAGGAACTCGTCGGGGGAGTGCTGCGGGAGGAGGAGTACGCGCTGGTGCACCCGGCCGGTCATCCGGCGCCCCGGACGCTGCCGCTGCTCGACTGGGCGGAGAGCTGCACCTCGTACACCCGGGACTGGTGGGCGGCCCAGGACTGGATCCCGTCCGCGACGGTGGAGGCCGAGGACGACGGAGCGGTGCTCTCGATGGTCTCCCGCGGTCTCGGCATGGCGATCATGCCGGGCCTCTCCCTGGAAGGAGCACCGGACACGGTGGCGGTCACCGCTCTCGGTCCGGAGCGCCCGACGCGTTCGGTGGGCTATGTCACCACCCCTGAGCTGGCACGATCGCTCGCCGTCCGGGCGCTCATCAGGGAGCTGAGAGTGAGCGGCGGGTGAGCTCGCGTAAACCTCCGTCTCAGATAGTAGGAAGTCCGAGTAATTGTGGAGACAGACCGGCGCGGCTGCCCTAGCTTTGTAGAAGCCGAACGTCTCGCTCGATCAAGCGACTGGCGGTCGTGAGCGCGTGCCCCGAAGCAGGCAACCCCTGCGGCGCCTGCTCCCCGCCCCTTCCGGCGCCTCGAAATCCCAGATCTCGTCAGCATGTTCACGCGTGCTCGATCTCGAAATCCTCGCGATCTCAAGGAGTCGATCCATCATGGCCGAGACCACTGTCCGCCGCCGCGTCCGTCACGCCCACCGCCCGACCGAGCCGGAGCGGCAGGCTGCCGCCGCCGCCCTGCAGCGCGCACTCGACCGCAGGGACAACGGCGGCTCC
Organism: Streptomyces sp. ITFR-16; assembly: GCF_031844705.1. NCBI lineage: Bacteria > Bacillati > Actinomycetota > Actinomycetes > Kitasatosporales > Streptomycetaceae > Streptomyces > Streptomyces sp. ITFR-16. The sequence continues at coordinate 2,331,119 of NZ_CP134609.1, read as the reverse complement.
ACCGGTCACTGAACCGGGCCTTCGGGCGGCCGGCGGCGCTCAGCCGCGGCTGATCTCGAAGTGGTCGATGCGCTCGCCCGACTCGGCGAGCGCGGTGACCTTCATCCGGGCGTGCCGCCCGGCCTCCACCTCCACCGCGAGGAAGGAGAAGCCGGTGTAGCGCACCCGCGACCACTCCACGGTCTCGGTGGCCTTACCGCCGCCCTTGACCACGTGGTAGGTGTTCACGCTCTCCTGGTCCTTCACGTGCCCCTCGTAGCTGTCGGGCGCGGGGAAGTCGTACAGCGCCTTGCCCGCGCCGCCCGCCGTGACGTAGACGATGCCGTCCCGCGTCGGGTCGGTGCGCTCGCCGATGGGCACCCTGCGCTTGACGGTGTTCCTCAGGATCGCGTCGGTGCGCTCGTAGACGTGGTTGTGGCCGTTGATGACCAGGTCCACCTGGTGCTTCTCGAAGAGCGGCACCCAGGCGTCCCGCACCCCGCCGTCCGAGGCGTGCGCGTTGGTCGTGGAGAAGGCGCAGTGGTGGAAGAAGACCACCAGGAAGTCGATGTCGTGGCGCGCCCGCAGCTCACCGAGGCGCCGGTCCAGCCAACGGGTCTGCCTGCCGTCGCTGATGCCGAAGTTGGCGGGGATCTCGTACGAGACGTCGTTGGCGTCCAGCGCGATCACGCCGACGTTGCCGTGCACGAAGGAGTACGCGCCGGGCTGGTTGACCGGGTCCGGGCCGTTGGCCGGCAGGGTCCAGCGGGCGTTCTGGCCGCCGTAGCCGTCGGGCGAGTACCAGGCCTCCATGTCGTGGTTGCCGGTCGTCACCATCCACGGCACGGTCTTGGAGACCGTCTCCGTCTGTGCCAGGAACTGGTCCCAGGTGCGCGCGTCGTAGGCGTCGCTGCTCTGGCCGGAGCCCGACGGGTCGGCGTAGCAGATGTCGCCCGCGTGCAGGTGGAAGGCGGGGTTCTGGCCCAGGATCAGCTGGTCGTTGCCGAGCGCGTGGTAGCTGACGCCCTGGTCGCCGAAGGCGGTGAAGGTGAACGTCCCGGCGCGCGAGGGGGCGGCGGTGAACGCGCCGAGCGTGCCCAGGTTGCGGGTGTCGGCCGGGTCGAAGCCGTCGTGGCCGACGCCGTAGTAGTACGTGGTGCCGGGCTTGAGCCGCTCCAGGGCCGCGTGCACGTAGAACTGCTCGGCCGCCGCGATCTTGCCGTCGTTCAGCAGCGGCGTCGTGAGGTGGCGGACCTCGGCGTCGATCTTCCGGCTCAGCGCCCAGGGCTTGAGCCCGATCCGGATGTACGGGCGGCGCACCGCGAACGGCACCTGCCAGGAGACCGCCATCTGCGTCTTCGGGTCGGCGCCGTAGGCCAGGTGCCGGCCGAACGGGGCGACCAGCGAGCCGTCGACCCGGGTGGTGCTGTGCGAGCCGAGCACCGTCGGCGCCGCGTACGCGGGGGAGGAGGCGAGCGAGGTCCCGATCCCTGCGCCGGCCACGGCCGCGGTCGCCACGCTCGTACGCAGCACCCCACGACGGGTCAGCCGGGTGCGCAGGTAGTCGTGCTGCTCGGCCATGCTCATGCGGTCGGCGAGCTTCTCGGGGATACCGAAACGGGGGATGTCCATGGGCGACAACCTCCACCCGTTGCCTGACGTGACCCTGTCGGGTAGGTGAACGGTACACGTACAACTCCCCATGTGTCCGTATGGTGGACGTGACGTGTCATGGGGTGGGACGCGCAGTAAGGTGCCGGACATGTCTCGCAGCATCAATCTCGCAGTGATCCCCGGCGACGGTATCGGCCAGGAGGTCGTGGCCCAGGGCCTCAAGGTCCTCAACGCTGTTCTCCCGCAGGATGTGAAGCTGGAGACCAAGGAGTACGACCTCGGCGCCCGGCGCTGGCACCGCACCGGTGAAACCCTCCCGGACGCGGAGCTGGAGGCCCTCAAGGGCCACGACGCCATCCTGCTCGGCGCGATCGGCGACCCCTCCGTGCCCTCGGGCGTCCTGGAGCGCGGGCTGCTGCTCAAGCTGCGCTTCGCCTTCGACCACTTCATCAACCTGCGGCCGTCGAAGCTGTTCCCGAACACCGCGACCCCGCTGGCCGGGCGCCCCGACATCGACTTCGTCGTCGTCCGCGAGGGCACCGAGGGCCCGTACACGGGCAACGGCGGTTCGCTGCGCACCGGCACGGAGCACGAGGTGGCCACCGAGGTCAGCCTCAACACCGCCTTCGGTGTCGAGCGGGTCGTCCGGGACGCCTTCGAGCGCGCCGCCGCCCGCCCGCGCAAGAAGCTGACCCTGGTGCACAAGAACAACGTGCTGGTGTACGCGGGCCATCTGTGGAAGAACACCTTCGACAAGGTCGCGGCCGAGTACCCCCAGGTCACCACCGACTATCTGCACGTCGACGCCGCGACGATCTTCTTCGTCACCCAGCCGGAGCGCTTCGACGTCATCGTCACCGACAACCTCTTCGGCGACATCCTCACCGACCTCGCCGCGGCCGTCTCCGGCGGCATCGGCCTGGCCGCGTCCGGCAACATCAACCCGACGGGTGCCTTCCCGTCGATGTTCGAGCCGGTCCACGGCTCTGCCCCCGACATCGCGGGCCAGGGCAAGGCCGACCCGACCGCCACGATCCTCTCCGTCGCCCTCCTGCTGCGCCACCTCGGCTACGAGGCCCAGGCCGTGCGCATCGAGGACGCCGTCTCCGCCGACCTCGCGGAGCGCGACGGAACCGCTCGCAGCACCGACGAGATCGGCGACGCGCTCGCGGTACGCGTAGCGGGCTGATCCGACGACTCCCTCAGAAGCCGCCGGGTCGCACACGCACCCGGCGGCTTCTCCTGTGCGGCCCCGGGTGTCACCATCGAACCCTGGACCGCATTCGCGTCATTTCGTGCACGGCCCCCGTCGGGCGATAATCGAACGGGACCGTGGTACGCGGTGAAGCTCGGACGTCCTGGCACCTGTCCCGACAGGGAAAGACGTGGACGCGGTCCTCCACACACAAAACCGGTGAAGGACACGTACTCATGACGACGCCCACGATCGAGCTCAAGCCCTCCTCGAACCCGCTGTCCGACGCGGAGCGCGAGGCCATCCTGGCCAAGCCGGGCTTCGGCCGCTACTTCACCGACCACATGGTGACGATCAAGTGGACCGAGGGCCGCGGCTGGCACGACGCCCAGCTCGTCCCGTACGCGCCCCTGTCGATCGACCCCGCCAATATGACGCTGCACTACGGCCAGGAGATCTTCGAGGGTCTCAAGGCCTACCGCCAGCCCGACGGCACGGTCGCCACCTTCCGCCCCGAGGCCAACGCCGAGCGCTTCCGCCGCTCCGCCAACCGGCTCGCCATGCCGGAGCTGCCCGTCGAGACGTTCGTCGCGGCCTGTGACGCGCTCGTCCAGCAGGACGAGGCGTGGGTGCCGGCGCACGGCGGCGAGGAGTCGCTCTACCTGCGCCCCTTCATGATCGCGACCGAGGTCGGTCTCGGGGTGCGGCCGGCCAACGAGTACCTCTTCCTCGTCATCGCCTCGCCCGCCGGCGCCTACTTCCCCGGCGGGGTGAAGCCGGTCTCCATCTGGCTCTCCGAGGACCGCGTGCGCGCCGTCCCCGGCGGCATGGGCGACGCCAAGACCGGCGGCAACTACGCCGCGTCCCTCCTCGCCCAGGCCGAGGCCGCCGCGAAGGGCTGCGACCAGGTCGCCTACCTCGACGCCGTGGAGCACCGCTGGGTCGAGGAACTGGGCGGGATGAACCTCTACTTCGTCTACGGCGACAAGATCGTCACCCCCACCCTCACCGGCTCTCTGCTCGCGGGCATCACCCGTGACTCGCTGCTCAAGCTCGCCGAGGACCTCGGCTACGAGGCCGAGGAGAGCCGCGTCTCCATCGACCAGTGGCGCGACGACTCGGCGGCCGGCACCCTCACCGAGGTCTTCGCCTGCGGCACCGCCGCCGTCATCACCCCGGTCGGCACGGTGAAGAGCGCGGGCGGCGAGTGGGTCCAGGGCGACGGCACCCCCGGCCCGGTCACCCTGAGGCTCCGCGAGCGCCTGCTCGACATCCAGCGCGGCACCGCCGAGGACCCGCACGGCTGGATGCACCCGCTCGGCTAGGGCGTGTCGTCGAACTGGTGTCGTCGCCCGGCAGACGCCAGTTTGACGGCACGCCCTAGGGCGGACGGCACGCCCCAGGCCCCGCACCGCGTCACCAGGCCGCGCCCGGCTCCGGGCGCGGCCTTTCGTGCACCGCAGGCTTGGAGCGCTGCTCGAACCGATGCTGTCAAGGTTCCGTTTCTCCATGGTCTCTGGTTAGAGTGTTGCTCTAAATGTAGAGGACCAGGAGGTGTGACGGCGTGCGACTGACTCCGACCGAACGCGACCGGCTGCTGCTCTTCGGCGCCGCCGAGCTCGCCCGCGCCCGCCGGGCCCGGGGCCTTCGGCTGAACGTCCCCGAGGCGACCGCCCTGATCGCGGACACTGTCTGCGAGGCCGCCCGCGACGGGCGCCGGCTCGCCGAGGCGATCGAGGCCGCCCGCAGTGTGCTCGGCCCGGACGACGTGCTGCCCGGGGTCGCGGACGTGGTCACCGAGGTCCATGTGGAGGCCGTCTTCGACGACGGGTCGCGGCTCGCCGTGGTCTCCCGGCCGCTGGGCGCCGGACTCGGTGACGCGGGGCCCGGAGCGGTCGTCCCCGGCCCGGCCACCCCGGAGCCGGAGCCGGGCGTACGCCTGGACGTCCGCAACACCGCCACCGTGCCGGTCTCCGTGACCTCGCACTTCCACTTCTTCGAGGCGAACCCCCGGCTCGACTTCGACCGCTCGGCCGCCTACGGGATGCGGCTCTGCGTGCCGGCCGGCTCCTCCGTCCGCTTCGGCCCCGGCGAGTCGGTCGAGGTGGGCCTCGTGCCCATCGGCGGCGACCGGGTCGCGATCGGGTTCGCCGGGCTGGTCGACGGACCGCTGGACGCACCCGGCGCTCGCGAGGAGGCCCTGCGGCGCGCGGCGGCCTGCGGCTACCTGGGAGCGGGCCGATGAGCATCGATCCGTACGAGTACGCCTCCGTGCACGGACCGCGCGCCGGTGACCGGGTCAGGCTCGGGGACTCCGGGCTGACCGTCCGCGTCGAGTCCGACGCCCAGAAGCCGGGCGAGGAGTTCCTCGCCGGATTCGGCAAGACCGCCCGCGACGGGCTGCATCTGAAGGCCGCGGCGGTCCGGGAGACCTGTGACGTGGTGATCAGCAACGTGCTGGTCATCGACGCCGTGCAGGGCATCCGCAAGGTGTCCGTCGGCATCCGCGAGGGCCGGATCCACGCGATCGGCCGGGCCGGGAACCCGGACACCCTGGACGGGGTGGACGTCGTCGTCGGCACCGGCACCTCGATCGTCTCCGGCGAGGGGCTCATCGCGACCGCGGGCGCCGTCGACACCCATGTCCACCTGCTCTCGCCCCGGATCATGGAGGCCTCGCTCGCCTCCGGGGTGACCACGGTCATCGGCCAGGAGTTCGGCCCGGTCTGGGGCGTCGGCGTCAACTCGCCGTGGGCGCTGCGCCACGCCTTCAACGCCTTCGACGCCTGGCCGGTCAACATCGGCTTCCTGGGCCGGGGTTCCTCCTCCCACCGAGCGCCGCTCGTCGAGGCGCTCGCCGAGGGCGGGGCCTGCGGTTTCAAGGTCCACGAGGACATGGGGGCGCACACCCGGGCCCTGGACACCGCCCTGCGCGTCGCCGAGGAGTACGACGTCCAGGTGGCCCTGCACAGCGACGGGCTCAACGAATGCCTGTCGGTCGAGGACACCCTGAGCGTCCTGGAGGGCCGCACCATCCACGCCTTCCACATCGAGGGCTGCGGCGGCGGACACGTCCCCAACGTCCTGAAGATGGCGGGTGTGCCGAATGTCATCGGCTCCTCCACCAACCCGACCCTGCCCTTCGGCCGGGACGCGGTCGCCGAGCACTACGGGATGATCGTCTCCGTCCACGACCTGAAGACCGATCTGCCCGGCGACGCCGCCATGGCCCGCGACCGGATCAGGGCCGGCACGATGGGCGCCGAGGACGTGCTGCACGACCTCGGCGCCATCGGGATCACCTCCTCCGACGCCCAGGGCATGGGGCGGGCCGGCGAGACGGTCCGGCGCACCTTCGCCATGGCCGGGAAGATGAAGGCCGAACTCGGCCCGCTGGAGGGCGACGGACCGGGCGACGACAACGCGCGCGTGCTGCGCTACATCGCCAAGCTCACCATCAACCCCGCCATCGCCCACGGACTGGCGCACGAGATCGGCTCCATCGAGACCGGGAAGATGGCCGACATCGTGCTCTGGCGCCCCGAGTTCTTCGGCGCGAAGCCGCAGCTGGTGCTCAAGTCCGGCTTCCCCGCCTACGGGGTCACCGGCGACCCCAACGCCGCCACCGACACCTGCGAACCCCTCGTCCTCGGGCCGCAGTTCGGCGCGTACGGGGCCACCCCCGCCGACATCTCGGTCGCCTTCGTCTCGCAGGCCGCCGCCCAGCTCGGCGCGGACGGCATGCCCACCCGCCGCCGGCGCGTCGGCGTGCGCGGGACCCGGGGCATCGGCCCCGCCGACCTGCGCCTCAACTCCCGTACCGGCGCGGTCGACGTGGACGCCCGCAGCGGGCTCGTCACCCTGGACGGCGACCCGCTCAGCTCGGAGCCGGCCGACTCGGTCTCCCTCAACCGGCTCTACTTCCTGTAGGAGCCCGCCATGACCTTCCGTAAGGACGCGCAGTGACCTTCCGTATGCCGCCCGAGTGGGCCCCGCACGCACGCACCTGGATGGCCTGGCCGGGCCCCAACCCCACCTTCGCCACCGACGCGGAACTCGACGGGGCGCGGCGCGCCTGGGCCGCCGTCGCCCGCGCCGTGCGCCGCTTCGAACCCGTCACGGTGGTCGTGGGCCCCGGCCAGGAGGACGGCGCCCGCGCCCTGCTCGGCCCGGACATCGAGCTGGCGGTGCGCCCGCTCGACGACGCCTGGATGCGCGACATCGGCCCCACCTTCGTCACCGACGGCCGCGAACTGGCCGCCGTGGACTGGACGTTCAACGGCTGGGGCGCCCAGGGCTGGGCCCGCTGGGAGCACGACCGGCACATCGCCCGTTCCGTCGCCGAACTCGCGGGGGTGCCCGTGCACTCCTCGCCGCTGGTCAACGAGGGCGGCGCGGTCCACGTCGACGGCGAGGGCACCGTCCTGCTCACCGAGACCGTCCAGCTCGGCAAGGAGCGCAACCCCGGCTGGACCCGTGAGCAGGTCGAAGCGGAGGTGCACGCCCGGCTCGGGACCGAGAAGGCGATCTGGCTGCCCCGGGGCCTGTCCGGCGACTACGGCACGTACGGCACGCTCGGCCATGTCGACATCGTCGCCGCCTTCGCCCGCCCCGGTACCGTCGTCGCCCATGTCCAGCCGGACCCGGCCCATCCCGACCACGAGATCACCCGCGAGAGCGTCAGGATCCTGCGCGCCGCCACCGACGCGAAGGGCCGCCCGCTGGAGGTCGTCGAGGTCCCGGCGCCCACCGTGCTGCGCGCCGACGGGGAGTGGGTCGACTACTCCTACATCAACCACTACCTCTGCAACGGCGGCGTCGTCCTGTGTGCCTTCGGCGACCCGCGCGACGAGCTCGCCGCCGGGATCTTCCGCCGCCTGTTCCCCGACCGTACGGTGACCCTGGTCGACGCCCGCGCCATCTTCGCCGGGGGCGGCGGCATCCACTGCATCACCCAGCAGCAGCCGAAGGTCTGAACCGTGCCCCCCGCGCCCCGCCGCCGCACCGCCGCCCCGCCCCGTGAGGACGTGCTCGCCGCCGTCATGGCGACCGTCGCCGCCCGCGGCCTCGACGGCCTCACCATGGCCGCGCTCGGCCGCGAGGTCGGCATGAGCAGCGGACACCTCCTCTACTACTTCCGCACCAAGGACGAACTCCTGCTCCAGACCCTGGAGTGGAGCGAGAACCGGCTCGGGGCCGAGCGCCGGCGGCTGCTCGCCCTGCCGGTCCCGGTCCGTGAGCGGCTCGACGCGTACATCGGCCTCTACCTCCCCGACGGACCCGGCGATCCGCACTGGACGCTGTGGCTGGAGGTCTGGAACCGCTCGCGCGACGCCGACGACGACGCCCGCGCCAGGCAGGCCGCCATCGAGGGCGCCTGGCACCGCGACCTGGTGGCACTGCTCGCCGAGGGCGGCTCGCGCGGGGAGCTGCGCGCGGTCGACGCCGAGCGGTTCGCCGCCCGGCTGCGCGCCCTGCTCGACGGCTTCAGCGTCCATGTCGCGGTGGGCCTGCCCGGCACCGGCCGGGACCAAGTCCTGGACCTGGTGGGGGAGTTCCTCGACACCTCGCTGACCGTCCCCGGCTGACCTCACCGGTCCGTGAACACAACGCACGTAAGTACGCGCGATCGTTGCGCCCTGCACCCTTGTTGGGCGGCCCGCCGGTGCGGCACGGTGGCCGACCATGGGACGAGAGCAGTGGAAGAAAATCTGGGTCGGCTCGGCCGGCAACATGGTCGAGTGGTTCGACTGGTTCGTGTACGCGACCTTCGCGGTCTACTTCGCGGACTCGTTCTTCCCCGAGGGCAACGAGACCGCCAACCTCATGAACACGATGGGCATCTTCGCCGTCGGGTTCTTCATGCGCCCGGTCGGCGGCTGGCTGCTCGGCCGGATCGGTGACCGCAGGGGCCGCAAGGCGGCGCTGACCCTGACCGTGACCCTCATGTCGGCCTCCGCGATCCTCATCGCGATCGCGCCGACCTACGCCGTCGCCGGCTACGGGGGCGTCGCCGTGCTGATGGTGGCCCGGCTGCTCCAGGGGCTCTCCGTCGGCGGCGAGTACGCGGCCAGCGCCACCTACCTCACCGAGGCCTCCGCCCCCGAGAAGCGCGGCTTCGCCTCCAGCTTCCAGTACGTCTCGATGACCGCAGGACAGCTCGTCGGCCTCGGCCTGCAGATCGTCCTCCAGCGCAACATGTCGGAGGATGCGCTGCACAGCTGGGGCTGGCGCATCCCGTTCGTCGTCGGCGCGCTCGGGGCCGCCATCGTGTTCTACCTGCGGCGCTCCATGCTGGAGACCGAGGTGTACGCGGAGTCCGGCGCCGCCGAGCAGCAGGACCGGGGCACGCTGAAGGTGCTCTGGCTCCACCGCCGCGAGGCCTTCCTCGTGATGGCGCTGACCATGGGCGGGACCGTCGCCTACTACACGTACACGACGTACCTCACGAAGTTCCTCTCCAAGAGCGCCGGCATGGACAAGTCCACCGCCTCGCTGGTCAGCTTCTGCGCGCTGTTCGTCTTCATGTGCATCCAGCCGCTGGCCGGGATGGTCTCCGACCGGATCGGGCGGCGCCCGCTGCTGATCACCTTCGCGCTCGGCTCGACCTTCCTGACCGTGCCGATCATGACCATGCTCCGGCACGCCGACACCTTCTGGCCGGCCCTGGGCCTCGCGCTCCTCGCCCTGCTGGTGGTCACCGGCTACACGTCGATCAACGCCTGTGTGAAGGCCGAGCTCTTCCCGACCGGCATCCGTGCCCTGGGCGTCGGGCTCTCGTACGCCGTCGCCAACGCCCTGTTCGGCGGCACCGCCGAGTACGTGGCGCTCTGGTTCAAGAACGCCGGGGCCGAGTCCGGCTTCTACTGGTACGTGGCCGGGTGCGCGGCCGTCTCGCTGGTCGTCTACCTGACCATGCGCGAGACCCGCGACATCGACCTCAACCGGGTCGCGGCGCTCAGCGGTGAGGAGCCCGCGCGGCCGGCCGGGGCTACCGGGGTCACGACCGCATCCTGAGACGGCACACGGCACGGAGGCGGTCCTGTGCCAGACTGCCTCCGTGTCCTCGTTCGTCATGATTATTGGCAACAGGCGCGCCGGTCCGCAGTGACCGTCCCGTACCACCACGTACGGCACGGCCACCGTGCCCCAGACCCGCGCGCAGACCTCTCGCACCCGCGAGGGGTTTTTTGTTTTCCGGCCCTCACCACGGCCGGGACGAGGCGCGCGGGATGATGGGGGCAAGTGGAGCCAGACCGTCCGGATCCACTCATCCGACAGGAGTCAGACCAGCATGACCACCAAGGCCAAGCCCACCGACGACAGCTTCCATGTCTTCGACACCACGCTGCGCGACGGTGCACAGCGTGAAGGCATCAACCTGACGGTCGCCGACAAGCTGACCATCGCCCGGCACCTGGACCACTTCGGCGTCGGCTTCATCGAGGGCGGCTGGCCGGGCGCCAACCCCCGCGACACCGAGTTCTTCGCGCGCGCCCGGCAGGAGATCGAGTTCCGCAACGCCGAGCTGGTCGCCTTCGGTGCCACCCGCAGGGCGGGCGGCAGGGCGGACCAGGACCCGCAGGTCAAGGCGCTGCTGGAGTCGGGAGCCCCGGTGATCACGCTGGTCGCCAAGTCCCACGACCGCCATGTGGAGCTGGCCCTGCGCACCACCCTGGAGGAGAACCTGGAGATGGTCCGCGACACCGTCTCCTACCTGCGCGAGCAGGGCCGCCGGGTCTTCGTCGACTGCGAGCACTTCTTCGACGGCTACCGGGCCAACGCCGAGTACGCCAAGTCCGTCGTACGGGCCGCCTCCGAGGCCGGCGCCGATGTCGTCATCCTCTGCGACACCAACGGCGGGATGCTCCCCGCCCAGGTCCAGGCGGTCGTCTCCACCGTCCTCGCCGACACCGGCGCCCGGCTCGGCATCCACGCCCAGGACGACACCGGCTGCGCCGTCGCCAACACACTGGCCGCCGTCGACGCGGGCGCCACCCATGTCCAGTGCACCGCCAACGGCTACGGCGAGCGGGTCGGCAACGCCAACCTCTTCCCCGTCGTCGCCGCGCTGGAGCTCAAGTACGGCAAGACCGTCCTGCCCGAGGGCGCCCTCGCCGACATGACCCGCGTCTCGCACGCCATCGCCGAGGTCGTCAACCTCACCCCCTCCACCCACCAGCCCTATGTGGGCGTCTCCGCCTTCGCGCACAAGGCCGGGCTGCACGCCTCCGCGATCAAGGTCGACCCGGACCTCTACCAGCACATCGACCCCGCGCTGGTCGGCAACAGCATGCGGATGCTGGTCTCCGACATGGCAGGCCGCGCCTCCATCGAGCTCAAGAGCGAGGAGCTCGGCATCGACCTCGGGGGCGACCGCGAGCTGGTCGGCCGGGTTGTCGAGCGGGTCAAGGAGCGCGAACTCAAGGGCTACACCTACGAGGCGGCCGACGCCTCCTTCGAACTCCTGCTGCGCGCCGAGGCCGAGGGCCGGGTGCGCCGCTACTTCCGTACCGAGTCCTGGCGCGCCATCGTCGAGGACCGCCCCGACGGCACGCACGCCAACGAGGCGACCGTGAAGCTCTGGGCCAAGGGCGAGCGCATCGTCGCCACCGCCGAGGGCAACGGCCCCGTCAACGCCCTGGACCGGGCGCTGCGCGTCGCCCTGGAGCGGATCTACCCGCAGCTCGCCAAGCTGGAGCTGGTGGACTACAAGGTCCGCATCCTGGAGGGCCGTACGGGCACCGACTCCACCACCCGCGTGCTGATCACCACCGGTGACGGCGCCGCGGACTGGTCGACCGTCGGCGTCGGCGAGAACATCATCGCCGCGTCCTGGCAGGCCCTGGAGGACGCGTACACCTTCGGTCTGCTGCGGGCGGGCATCGAGCCGACCGAGTAACCGGCGGCAGAGCCCACCGGGCAGCACGGCGCGCGCCCCGGCAGCGGACCCTTTCCGGTCCGCCGCCGGGCCGTTGCAGTTGTACAGCAGGACCCGCGCTCCGGCCTTGTGTGCCGTCGAGCCTGTGACATCCGGGCAGTGGCCCGACGCCTGTGAAAGCGATGCCCCTGCCCCCGCCGCGGAGCCGCTGCGGCCCGTACGGCCGCCCCATGGATCATGTGCGACCGGGAAGCCGGCGAACGGAACGACGCCCCGGCCGGACCCTTCGGATTGTGTACGGCCGAGAGCCCGCCGCCCTGCGCGCGGGCGGACCGCGCGTATCGGCACCTTCGGCCAGAGTGCGTTCAGGACTTGAACGAAAGCGCCTTCCCTGCCCGTCCGGAGATGGGTACGGACCAATCTCGACGTGAAGTATTGACGACGATGTTCCAGCGGGGTTAACTCACGCCACCAACGCCGGTACCGGTTCCGGAACCGGTTGCGGTACCGGTTCCGTCACCGGTCGTTCCCTCTGTCCCGGTGTGTCCTGGAGGCCCCCGATGCGAGTCACCATCGCTGATGTCGCCCGTGAGGCCGGCGTCAGCAAGACGACCGTGTCACGGGTCATCAACACCAAGGGCGAAGTGGACGGTTCCACGGCGGCCCGTGTTCGTGAAGTGATCGCACAGCTCGGCTATGTGCCCAGCTCGGGCGCCGTAGGACTGGCCCGCGGCAGCAGCCGCACGGTCGGCATGCTGGTGCCCTCGCTGACCTGGCCGTGGATGGGCGAGGTGCTTCAGGGCGTCGTCGACACCGTCGAGGCCGCCGACTACGGGCTGCTGCTGTTCACCTGCAACCGCGGGGCCGAGTCCGTGGAGCGCTTCACCAGCCAGGTGTCGGCGCGCGCCTTCGACGGACTGGTCGTGGTCGAACCCGAGAACACCCTCGACCACCTCACCGCACTGCACCGCGACGGCCTGCCGATCGTGCTGATCGACGATCGCGGCCATCACCCCGAATTCCCCTCCGTCGTGACCACCAACCACGAAGGAGGCGCGTCGGCCGCCCGTCATCTGCGGGCCGGCGGACGCACCAGGCCCCTGGTCATCACCGGACCCCAGGACTTCGGCTGCGTACGCGACCGGCTGGCGGGATTCGTCTCGATCCTGCCCACCGACCTCGTCGTGCGCGGAGACTTCACCGAGAGCTGCGGCCGGCTGGCCGTGGAGCAACTCCTCGCCACCGGCGTCGAGTTCGACTCGGTCTTCGCGCACAACGACATCACCGCGGCCGGCGTGCTGCGGGCGCTGCGCGCCGCGGGACGGACGGTGCCCGGCGATATCGCGGTGGTCGGCTTCGACGACATCCCGATGTCCGAGCACACCGAACCCCCGCTGACCACCGTGCGCCAGCCCACCCGGCAGATGGGTGAGACGGCCGCACGGATGCTGCTCTCCCACCTGGGGGGCACGCCGGTACCCGACGCACCGGTCGTGCTGCCCACCGAACTGGTCGTGCGCCACTCGGCGCCCTAGCGGCGCGGGCCACGCCCGCACCGCACCCGTAACGCCCGTACCGCACCCGCACCGCCCGTACCCGGCGCGCCGAGCGCTGCCCGTTTCCGGATCTCCCAGACCCGCCAGTCCCTCCTGGAGTCGTTATGTCCGCACGCCGTCACACGCTCAGAGCGGCCGCGCTCGCCACCGCGGTGGTCGCCCTCGCCGCCGGCTGTTCGTCCGCCAACTCGAACCACAACAAGAGCGGCGGCAGCGCCACCGGCATCCTGAACATCGGCAAGCCGGATGGACCGCAGACCAACAACAGCAACCCGTTCCTGAACACCTCGGCGGGCGCCACCCTCGGCTACCGCTGGATGATCTACGAGCCGCTGGCGATGGTGAGGCAGATCAAGCCCGCCGAGAAGGCCGACCCGTGGCTGGCGACCGACTGGAAGTGGGACCTCAACTTCACCAAGGTCACCTTCACCCTCGACCCCAGGGCCGAGTGGGCCGACGGCAAGCCCCTGACCGCCGAGGACGTGGCGTTCACCTTCAACCTGCTGAAGAAGCACCCGGCGCTCAACGCCGACGGCATCGCGTGGGGCGGTGTCGAGGTCAAGGGCAAGCAGGTCGTCCTGACCTTCGACGACTCGCAGTACGTCAACCAGAACAAGATCATCCAGCAGTACATCGTGCCCAAGCACATCTGGGAGAAGGTCAAGAACCCGGAGACCTGGCCCAACCGGACGCCCGTCGGCTCGGGTCCGTACAAGCTGAAGACCTTCACCCCGCAGACCACCACGCTGACCGCCACGCCGACCTACTGGAAGGGGTCGACGAAGGTCAAGGAGCTGCGCTACAGCACGTACAACGACAACAACGCCGCCACCACCGCGCTGGCCAGCGGCAAGCTCGAGTGGTCGTTCGTCTTCATGCCGGACTACAAGAAGCTGTTCATCGCCAAGGACCCGAAGAACCACAAGCTGTGGTTCCCCTCCGGCCTCGGCATCCACGGCCTGTGGTTCAACACCACCCGCAAGCCGTTCGACAACCCGGCGCTGCGCAAGGCCATGGCGATGGTCGTCGACCGCAACGCGATCTACACGCAGGCCGAGGCGACGCTCTACCCGGAGATCACCAACCCCACCGGCATCCCGCTGCCGGCCGGTGAGTCCTTCATCTCCCCCGACTACAAGAACGCCACCACCAAGCCCGACGTCGAGGGCGCCAAGAAGGTGCTGGACGAGGCCGGCTTCACGCTCAGCGGCGGCGTCCTCAAGGACCCGAGCGGCAAGCCGGTGAAGCTCACCTTCACCGACCCGGCCGGCTGGAACGACTACATCACCGGCCTGTCGATCATCAAGGACAACATCAAGAAGATCGGCATCGACGCCAAGGTCAAGACGCAGACCGCCGACGCCTGGGGCGCGGACGTCGCCAACGGCAACTTCGACGCCACCCTGCACTGGACCAACAGCGGCGCCACCCCGTACGACATGTACCAGAACATCATGGACGGCGCGCTGCTCCAGCCCATCGGCAAGCCCTCCCAGTCCGGCAACTTCGGCCGCTTCAAGAGCACCGAGGCCACCGAGGCGCTGAAGGACTTCGCCCAGTCCACCACGGACACCGCGCGCACCCAGGCGATGAACACCCTGCAGAAGATCATGGTCGAGCAGGCGCCGATGATCCCGACCGCGGCCGCGCCCGTCGGGGCGGAGTACTCCACGAAGAACTGGGTGGGCTGGCCCACCGAGGCCGACCCGTACGCCGACCCGCAGCACACCCAGCGCTCGTCGCTGGCGATCGTGCTGAAGCTCAAGCCCGCCAAGTAGGACGCAGGGATCCAGGTACCGGCCATGTCTGAACAGTTCGAAAAGAACCAAGTCGTGCTCGAAGCACGCGGAGTCACGAAGCACTTCGCCGTGCGGCGCACCGGCCGCGATCTCCTCGCGGGCAAGCGCCGTACCGTCCACGCCGTCGACGACGCCTCGCTGCAACTGCGGCGCGGCACCGTCACGGCACTGGTGGGGGAGTCGGGCTCCGGGAAGTCCACCGTCGCCAGACTGCTCGCACAGCTGTATCCGCTCACCTCGGGCGAGATCCACCTGGGCGGACAGCCGGTGAAGGCCGGACGTGGCCGGTCCTTCCGCAGTTACGTACGCCGGGTCCAGCTCATCTTCCAGGACCCGTTCGCCTCGCTGAACCCGGTGCACACCGTGCGCTACCACCTCACCCGGTCGCTGAAGATCCACGGCCGGGCGGGCAGCGGCGAGGCGGAGCTCGAAGAGAACCTGACCGCTCTGCTGAACCGTGTCCAGCTGACTCCTCCTCATCAGTATCTGGACAAGTTCCCGCACGAGCTGTCGGGCGGTCAGCGCCAGCGCGTGGCCATCGCCCGCGCGCTCGGCGCCGACCCCCAGGTCCTGCTGGCCGACGAACCGGTCTCGATGCTGGACGTCTCGATCCGGCTCGGGGTCCTGAACCTGCTCAAGGACCTCAAGGACCGCCTCCACCTCGCGATCCTCTACATCACCCACGACATCGCCTCCGCCCGCTACTTCGCGGACACCACGCTGGTGATGTACGCGGGCCGGATCGTCGAGGGCGGGGACAGCGAGACCGTCACCCAGCGCCCCGCCCACCCCTACACCCAGCTGCTGATCGCCTCGGCGCCCGACCCGGACCGGGTGGTCGCCCAGGAGGAGCAGGAGGAGACCGGCAGCGGCGAGCCGCCGTCGCTCATCGCCCCGCCGGCCGGCTGCCGCTTCCACCCCCGCTGCCCCAAGGCGATGGAGCGCTGCCGCACCGAGCTGCCGCCGCGCTTCGACCTGGCCGACGGCCAGTGGGCCGCCTGCTGGCTGTACGAGGGAACCGGCGCCGCCCCCACCGACGACCACGAGAAGGAGGCTGCGAAGTGAAGTTTCTGCTCCAACGGCTCGCCTTCTACCTGGTCACGGCCTGGGCCGCCATCACCATCAACTTCCTCATCCCGCGCATGATGCCGGGCGACCCCGTCCAGTCGCTCATCGCCCGCTTCCAGGGCCAGCTGGACACCAACGCCATCGCCTCGCTCAAGGCCCTGTTCGGCCTCGACAAGAAGCAGTCGCTCTGGCAGCAGTACACCGACTACTGGTCGCACCTCTTCCACGGCGACCTCGGGCTGTCCTTCACCTTCTTCCCCACCCCGGTGAGCGAGGTGATCGCCCAGTCGCTGCCGTGGACGCTCGCGCTCGTCGGTATCACCACGCTGATCAGCTTCGTGCTCGGCACCGGCATCGGGGTCTTCACCGGCTGGCGGCGCGGCTCCTGGATGGACAGCCTGCTGCCCGTCACCACGTTCATCTCCGCCATCCCGTACTTCTGGCTCGGGCTCATCGCGATCTCGCTGTTCGCCGTGAAGTGGCCGCTCTTCCCGGCCGACGGCGGCTACGACAACTCGCTGGTGCCCGCCTTCGACTGGCCGTTCATCTCCAGCGCGCTGTACCACGGGGTGCTGCCCGGCTTCACGATCGTCCTCAGCGCGGTGGCCGGCTGGATCCTCGGCATGCGCAACATGATGGTGACGGTCTCCTCCGAGGACTACGTCATGGTCGCCCAGGCCAAGGGGCTCTCCGAGCGCCGGGTGATGTTCGGCTACGCGGCCCGCAACGCGATCCTCCCCAACATCTCCGGCTTCGCCCTCTCGCTCGGCTTCATCGTCGGCGGCACGCTCCTGGTGGAGATGGTCTTCTCCTACCCGGGCATCGGCTACCAGCTCTTCCAGGGCGTGGGAGCCAAGGACTACCCCCTCATGCAGGGCGTCTTCCTGATCATCACGCTCTCCGTCCTCGCGGCGAACCTCCTCGCCGACGTGCTCTACATGCTCCTCGACCCCCGAACCCGAAGGGAGGCGTAGGAGATGGCCGTCACCGCCACCGAGGTCGCCGTACTCGACGCCGCCGAGACGCCGGCCGCCGGCAAGCGCAGGTTCCGGTTCCTGCGCGGCCGCAAGACCGTCGTCGGACTCGCGATCCTGCTGTTCTTCGTGCTGATCGCCGTCATCGGCCCGTGGATCGCCCCGTACGACCCCGACACGATGAGCAACGAACTGCTCCAGCCGCCGTCCGGCTCGCACTGGTTCGGCACCACCCAGACCGGTCAGGACGTCCTCTCGCAGATCCTCGTCGGGACCCGCGGCGTCCTCGTCGTCGGCTTCATCGCCGGGATCATCGCCACCGTCCTGTCCGTGCTGATCGGCGTCAGCGCCGGCTTCCTCGGCGGCACCGCCGACGAGGTGCTCTCGCTGCTGTCCAACGTCTTCCTGGTCATCCCCGGACTGCCGCTGATCATCATCATCGCCAGTTTCGTGTCCGACACCGGCGACCTGCTGATCGCCTTCGTCATCGCCCTGACCTCCTGGGCCTGGGGCGCCCGGGTGCTGCGCGCGCAGACGCTGTCGCTGCGCCGCCGGGACTACGTCGAGGCGGCCCGCGCCACCGGCGAGTCGACCTGGCGGATCATCTTCTTCGAGGTGATGCCCAACCTGACCGCCGTCATCGCCTCCGGCTTCGTCGGCACGGTCATCTTCGCGATCCTCTCCGAGATCACCCTCGCCTTCATCGGTGTCGCCGACATCTCCAACTGGAACTGGGGCACCGTCCTGTTCTGGGCCCAGTCCAACCAGGCCCTGGCCCAGGGCGCCTGGTGGTGGTTCGTCCCGGCCGGGCTCTGCATCGCCCTGCTCGGCATGTCGCTGGCCCTGATCAACTTCGGCATCGACGAATTCGTCAACCCGCGTCTGCGCACCGAGAACGGCGGCTCCCGCAAGGTCCGGATGCGCGTCGGCTTCACCCCCGTGGCCCGCACCGCCCCGGCCCCGGCCGAGCGCGGCCGGCACCACCGCACGCACGACAAGGAGTCCCGCTCATGAGCGAGCCCGTCCTCACCATCAGCGGCCTCAACGTGGACTACGGGACCGGCGACGACGCCGTGCACGCCCTGCGCGACATCGACCTCACTCTGCACCGGGGCGAAGTCCTCGGCCTCGCGGGCGAGTCGGGCTCCGGCAAGTCCACCCTGGCGTACGCGGTCACCCGGCTGCTCTCCCCGCCCGGCGTGATCACCGGCGGCGAGGTCCACTACCACCAGCGCGACGGCCAGGCCCTGGACCTGCTGACCCTGTCGGCGCCGGAGCTGCGGGCCTTCCGCTGGCAGGAGCTGTCGATCGTCTTCCAGGGCGCGATGAACTCCCTCAACCCCGTGCACACGGTCCACAGTCAGCTCACCGACGTCCTCCAGGCCCACCGGCCGGAGATGCGCAAGCCCGAGCGGACCGCCCGGGCCAAGGAGCTGCTCGGCCTGGTCGGCATCTCCGCCGACCGGCTCGGCGCCTACCCGCACCAGCTCTCCGGCGGGATGCGCCAGCGCGTGATGATCGCCATGGCGCTCGCGCTGGAGCCCGAGATCGTCATCATGGACGAGCCCACGACGGCCCTGGACGTCGTCATGCAGCGCCAGATCCTGCGCCAGCTGGTCAAGCTCCGCGAGGAGCTGGGCTTCTCGGTCGTCTTCATCACCCACGACATCTCGCTGCTGATCGAGTTCTCCGACCGGATCGCGATCATGTACGGCGGCCGGATCGTCGAGGAGGCCGGCGCGGCCGACATCTACCGGGACCCCCGCCACCCGTACAGCGACGGACTGCTGCACTCCTTCCCGGCGCTGCACGGCCCCCGCCGCGAGCTCACCGGCATCCCGGGCTCGCCCCCGCACCTGTCCGCGATGCCGGCCGGCTGCGCCTTCCACCCCCGCTGCGCCAAGAAGGTCGAGGGCTGCGACACCCATGTCCCGGTGCTCGCCCGGCCCGACGGGGACGGCAACCGCTCGGTGGCCTGCTGGCTCCACCGGGAAGCCCCGGCCGCCGCCGCCCGCGCCTAGGGCCTGTTCGCACCGCACACCACAGGAGAACCATGAACCTCGTCACCCCCCAGGCCTACGCCCGCGAGATCGCCGCCCAGGCCGTACCGGGCCTGCCCGCCGACTTCCGCTGGGGCGTCGCCACAGCCGCCTACCAGATCGAGGGAGCGGCGGCCGAGGACGGCAGAACGCCGTCCATCTGGGACACGTACTGCAGGGTGCCGGGCATGGTCGTCCGCGGCGAGAACGGTGACGTGGCGTGCGACCACTACCACCGGATGCCCGAGGACGTGCAGCTGATCGCGGACCTCGGCGTCGACACGTACCGCTTCTCGCTGGCCTGGCCGCGCATCCAGCCGGGCGGCCGGGGCCCCGCCAACGCCAAGGGCCTGGACTTCTACAAGCGCCTGGTCGACGAGCTGGACGCCAAGGGCGTCACCCCGTGGATCACGCTCTACCACTGGGACCTGCCGCAGGAGCTGGAGGACGCGGGCGGCTGGCCGGCCCGGGACACCGCCTACCGCTTCGCCGAGTACGCCGCCCTCGCCTACGACGCCCTGGGCGACCGGGTGAAGCACTGGACCACGCTGAACGAGCCGTGGTGCTCGGCGATGCTCGGCTACGCCTACGGCAACCAGGCCCCCGGCCGGCAGAACTTCGGCGAGGCCATCCACGCCGTCCACCACCTGCTGCTGGGCCACGGCCTCGCCTCCCGGTACCTGCGCGAGCAGGCCGCCGCCCGGGGCAACGAGCTGGAGCTCGGCATCACCCTCAACCTGGGCACCGCGACCCCCGAGACCGACAGCCACGAGGACGCCGAGGCCTGCCGCCGCGCCGACGGACTCGGCGCCAGGATCTACCTGGACCCGGTCGTCAAGGGCGTCTACCCCGAGGACATCGTCACCGACCTCGCCGCCCAGGGCATCGAACTGCCCGTCCAGGACGGCGACCTGGCCGCCATCTCCACCCCGCTGGACGTCCTCGGCGTCAACTTCTACCGGGGCACGCTCTTTTCCGGTGTGACCGAGGAGGGCGCCGTGCTCGACGCCGACGGGCTGCCCGTCACCCGGGCCGTGGAGCGGGAACTGCCGCGCACCGCGATGGACTGGGAGATCACCCCCTCCGCCCTCACCGACCTGCTGGTCCGTCTGGAGAAGGACTACGGACTCCCGACGGTCATCACCGAGAACGGCGCCGCCTTCGACGACACCGTCTCCCCGGACGGCGAGATCCACGATGCCGACCGCACCACCTATCTCGCCGACCACATCGCCGCCGTCGCCGCCGCCCGCACCCAGGGGGCCGACGTCCGGGGGTACTTCGCCTGGTCGCTGATGGACAACTTCGAGTGGTCCTACGGCTACGACAAGCGATTCGGCATCGTCCGCGTCGACTACGACACGCAGGTGCGGACGCTCAAGGACAGCGCCAAGTGGTACCGCGACACCATCCACCTCACCCGCAACGCGTAGCCGCGCCCGCGCGCGTGGTCGCGCAGCCCCCATGGATACGAACGGGAGCCCCACCGTGCCCTCTCGTACGACTCTGGCAGCCACCACCGCCGCTCTGATCGCCCTCGCCGCCCCCATGGCCTTCGCCGCCCCGGCCCCCCGGCCGGCGGCGGCGCAGGCCGCCGCCTGGGACACCGACCGGGCGGCCGCCGCCCACGCCGCCGACCCCGGCTCCGTCACCGCCTCCGGCAGCGAGAACGACGCCACCGCCCCGGGCAACGCCGCCGACGGCGACGGCACCACCCGCTGGTCCAGCAACGCCGCCGACGACGCCTGGATCCGGGTCGACCTGGGCTCGGTCATCCGGGTCAGCCGGGTCACCCTGGACTGGGAGGCCGCCTACGGCAAGAAGTACGTCCTGGAGGTGTCCAGGAACGGCACCGACTGGACCACCTTCTACACCGAGGACGACGGCACCGGCGGCAGCGTCACCGCGCACACCTACCCGCAGGAGGTCACCGGCCGCTACGTCCGGATGCGCGGCATCCAGCGTGCCACCGCCTGGGGCTACTCGCTGTACTCCTTCAAGGTGTACGGAGGGGAGCAGGCCGGCGCCTCCGCCACCCGCGCCAACCTCGCCCTGAACCACCCCGCGTACGGCGACCTCTACCAGCACGCGGGCAACTCACCGGCGTTCGTCACCGACGGCGGCTGGCCGGCCGACCTCAAGGCGGACCAGTCGCGCTGGTCCAGCGACTGGAACGCCAACCGCTGGGTCGGCGTCGACCTCGGTGCCACCTCCACCATCGACAGCGTCGACCTGTACTGGGAGGCCGCCTACGCCGTCGACTACCGCATCCAGGTCTCCGACGACAACCGCACCTGGCGCACCGTCTACCAGCCCTCCGCCGCCGACGTCGCCGCCCGCCGCGCCGATGTGAAGGCACCCGGGGACGCCGTCGGACGCCATGACACCGTCACCCTGCCCACCCCGGCGACCGGCCGCTACGTCCGGATGCTCGGCGTGGAGCGCCGCTCGTTCTACAACCCGGCGCCCTCGACCGCCCAGTTCGGCTACTCGCTCTACGAGTTCCAGGTCTGGGGCACCGGCGGCAGCGCGGACGCCGCCTACCCGGCCCTGCCCAAGGATCCCGGCGGCGCGTACAGCACCACGTTCTTCGACGACTTCACCGGCTCGGGCCTGGACCGCTCCAAGTGGCGGGTGGTGCGCACCGGCACGGAGATGGGGCCCGTCAACGGCGAGTCCCAGGCGTACGTCGACTCGCCGGACAACATCCGTACCGAGAACGGCTCGCTCGTCCTGGAGTCGAAGTACTGCAAGGGCTGCACCCCGACGCCCAACGGCACCTTCGACTTCACCTCCGGACGGGTCGACACCAACACCAAGTTCGACTTCACCTACGGCAAGGTCAGCGCCCGCATGAAGCTGCCCGTCGGTGACGGCTTCTGGCCCGCGTTCTGGCTGCTGGGCAGCAATGTCGACGACCCGGACGTCTCCTGGCCCGGCTCGGGCGAGACGGACATCATGGAGAACATCGGCTACGGCGACTGGACCAGCTCCGCCCTGCACGGCCCCGGCTACTCCGCCGACGGCAACATCGGCAAGCAGCAGACCTACCCGGGCGGCGGCCGCGCCGACGAGTGGCACACCTACGGCGTCGAGTGGACACCCGAGGGCATGACCTTCACGGTCGACGACCGGGTCGTACAGACGACCTCCCGTCAGAAGCTGGAGTCCACCCGCGGCCAGTGGGTCTTCGACCACAACCAGTACGTCATCCTCAACCTGGCTCTCGGCGGCGCCTATCCGGCCGGCTGGAACCAGGTCACCCAGCCCTACTGGGGCCTCCCGCAGTCCAGCGTCGACCGCGTCGCGCAGGGCGGCATCAAGGCGGAGATCGACTGGGTCAGGGTCGAGCAGAAGAAGTAGCCCCGACCCATCCAGCCACCCAGCCCCCAGGCACCTCCCGGTCCCACCCGCACCCCGCGCGCGGCACAACAGCACCGCACCCGCTGTGCCGCGCGCGGCCACCGCACCAAGGAGCCGCACATGCCACCCCGCACCCGTCACCGCGCGAGACCCGCGACCGCCGCCCTGGCCGCCGCCGCGGTCCTGGCCGGCCTGCTCGCCGGGGCCGTCCCCAGCTCGGCCGCCCCCGCCGCCGACGAACCTGCCCCCGTCGCCATCGACCGCTTCGAGGGCGAGGTCCCCTTCGCCAACCAGCCCGCCGAGGGCATCTTCACCTGGGGCGGCGACGCCGATGACCCGCCCGCCCTGGAACTGAAGGAGCGCGCGGACGCCCCCGAGGGCGCCAAGGTCCTCGAAGGCACCTACGACATCAGCGGCTACGGCGGCCTCAGCCACGACTACGCCGCCGACCAGCCGGCCCACGACTGGTCCGCCCACAAGGGCATCCGCTTCTGGTGGTACGGCCAGAACACCGCGCCCCTGCCGCCCGGTTCGGGCAAGAAGATCAACTTCGAGATCAAGGACGGCGGCGCCAACGGCGAGGCCTCCGAACTGTGGACCACCTCCTTCACCGACGACTGGGAGGGCTGGCACCAGGTCGAGATCCCGTTCGCGGACTTCGTCTACCGGGGCGACTACCAGCCCGTCGGCGGCATCGACCAGGTCCTCGGCCTGAACGAGATGTGGGGCTGGGCCCTCACCCTGCCGACCGGCGCCCCCGGCACCTTCGCCATGGACGGCGTGGAGCTGTACGGCAAGGCCGACGCGGCCCTGAAGGCGAGCGTCGTCACCGACGCGGCCGTGCACCCGGTCCAGCAGGGCGGCACCGCCCGCCTCGACCTCTCCGTCGCCACCACCGGCTCCCTCCCGCTGGAGGAGCCGGTCACCGTCGCGTACGAGACCAAGGGCGGCAGCGCGGCCCCCGGCACCGACTACACCCCGGTCAGCGGCACGTACACCTTCCCGGCGGGCACCGCCTCCGGCACCACGCACCGGGTCACCGTCACGACGAAGAAGGTCACCGGGGCCGCCTCAGCGAAGACGGTCCCGCTCGAACTGACCGTCACCGGCGCCAAGCCGCCGAAGGAGAACCCGCAGGTCGTCATCGACGCCCACGGGCTGCCCTACCAGAACGCCGGGCTGCCGGTGAAGAAGCGGGTCGCCGACCTGCTCGCCCGGATGTCGCCCGCCGAGAAGGCGGGCCAGATGACCCAGGCGGAGCGCAACGCGCTCGCCTCGCAGGGCGACATCGCCGCCTACGACCTCGGCTCGCTGCTCTCCGGCGGCGGCTCGGTCCCCACGCCCAACACGCCGGCGGCCTGGGCGAAGATGATCGACTCCTACCAGCTGCGCGCCCGGGCGACCCGCTTCCAGATCCCGCTGATCTACGGCGTGGACGCGGTGCACGGCCACAACAACGTGATCGGCTCGACGATCATGCCGCACAACGTCGGGCTGGGGGCCACCCGCGACCCGAAGACCGTCGAGAAGACCGGCGCCGTCACCGCGAGCGAGGTGCGTGCCACGGGCATCCCGTGGGACTTCGCGCCCTGCCTGTGCGTCTCGCGCGACGACCGCTGGGGCCGCGCCTACGAGTCCTACGGTGAGGACCCGGCGCTGGTGGAGTCGCTGGAGACGGTGATCCAGGGCATGCAGGGTGCCGCCTCCGGCAAGGACCTGGCCCGCAACGACAAGGTGCTGGCCACCGCCAAGCACTTCGTCGGCGACGGTGGTACGGAGTACGGCTCCTCGACCACCGGTTCGTACCCGATCGACCAGGGCGTCACCAAGGTCACCCGGCAGGAGCTGGAGGCCGTCCACCTCGCCCCGTTCGGCGAGGCGGTCAAGCGGGGGATCGGCACGGTCATGCCGTCGTACTCCTCGCTCGACATCCTCGGGGACGACCGGGGCCCGGTGAAGATGCACGCCGACGCCGAGATGATCAACGGTGTGCTGAAGGACCGGATGGGGTTCAAGGGCTTCGTCATCAGCGACTGGCAGGCGATCGACCAGATCCCCGGCGACTACGCGAGCGACGTGCGGACCTCCGTCAACGCCGGACTCGACATGATCATGGTGCCGACGGCGTACAAGGACTTCACCAGGACGCTCCAGGACGAGGTCACCGCGGGCCGGATTCCGCAGGCCCGGATCGATGACGCGGTCTCCCGCATCCTCACGCAGAAGTTCGAGCTGGGCCTGTTCGAGAAGCCGTACGCGGACACGTCCAACCTGGACAAGGTCGGCTCGGCCGAGCACCGCGCGGTGGCCCGCCAGGCCGCCGCCGAGTCCCAGGTGCTGCTGAAGAACGACGGCGGTGTGCTGCCGCTGAAGTCCTCGCAGAAGGTGTACGTCGCCGGCTCCAACGCCGACGACATCGGCAACCAGGCCGGCGGCTGGACCGTCAGCTGGCAGGGCTCGTCCGGGAACATCACCCCGGGCACCACGATCCTGTCCGCGATGAAGAAGGACGCCGCGTCCGTCACGTACTCCAAGGACGCCTCGGCCGCCACGGACGGCTACGACGTCGGTGTCGTGGTCGTCGGCGAGACCCCGTACGCGGAGGGTGTCGGCGACGTCGGCAACGGTCACGACCTGGAACTGTCCGCCGCCGACAAGGCCGCGGTGGACAAGGTCTGCGCCGCGATGAAGTGCGCCGTCCTGATCGTCTCGGGCCGCCCGCAGCTCATCGGCGACCGGCTCGGTGACATCGACGCCCTGGTGGCCTCCTGGCTGCCGGGCACCGAGGGCGACGGCGTGGCCGACGTGCTCTTCGGCAAGCGGGCCTTCACCGGACAGCTCCCGGTGACCTGGCCCAGGTCCGAGGCGCAGCTGCCGATCAACGTGGGCGACGCGGCGTACGACCCGCAGTTCCCCTACGGCTGGGGCCTCACCACGCTGAGGAAGCCCCCGGCGGGCGGCGAGCTGACGCTCACCGCGCTCGCGCTGGCCGCTCAGGTGGCCCAGAAGACCGGTCTCGGCCGGACCGAGGTGGGCCGCGCGATCGTCGGCCAGGCCCGGCTGCTGGTCCAGCAGAAGATCGGCGGGAAGCTGACGGAGAAGGTGTCCAAGCCGTTCGCGGACGCCGACCACCTGCTGCTGACCGGTGACCTGACCGGCGCGGTGGCGAAGCTGAGGGCGGCGTACCGGGCCGCGTGAGGCAGCTGAGCGGGCGGGTGGCGAGGGTTGCCGCCCGCCCGTTCTTCACCCTTTTGGGTTAACTTGGGAGTATGCGGAACAGGCCGTTCCCCACCGTCCCGGTCCCGGCCTTCCTGGCGGGACTCCTCCTCATGATGTCGGCGCTGGCCCTGGTCCTGGCGCCCGCCGCACCCGCCGCCACCGGCGCCTCGACCGTCGACGAGGTCGCCCAGGCGCTGCGGAGGGGTCCGGTCTACGTCGACCCCGCCGCGTCCGCCGCCCTCTCCAGGGGCCAGGCCGACGCGCTCACGAAGAAGATCAAGGACGCGGACAAGCCGGTCTTCGTGGCCGTGCTGCCGCAGAGCCCCGCCTTCCCCGAGGACAGCGTCCTGCGCACCCTGCGCACCGACACCGGGATCACCGGCGTCTACGCCGTCCGCCTCGGTGACGGCTTCAACGCGGGCGCCGACCCGCAGGTGATGTCCACCCAGGCCGTCCGCAATCTGACCGACGCCGTGAAGGCCCCCGGCGCGGACACCGACGCCGCGACCCAGCTGAACGCCTTCGTCGACCGTGCCGTCGAACAGGCCAGGGGCCACGCCCCCGCATCCTGGGGCGGCTCCTCCTCCGACGGCGGCCGGGGATCGGCGGCGGGCGGCCTGATCGCGCTCGGCGCGGTGGCCGTCCTCGGCGGCGCCGGCGCGTACACGGTCGTGCGCCGCAACCGCAAGCGCCGGGAGGCCGAGGAGCAGGCCTCCCTGGACAAGCTGCGGGTGGTCGTGGACGAGGACATCACGGCGTACGGCGAGACACTGGAACGGCTCGACTTCCACCCGGCACAGGCGGGCGCCGACGACACGATGCGCGCGGACTACGAACGCGCCCTCGACTCGTACGAGAGCGCCAAGTCCCGTATGGAGAAGGCCCGGCACCCCTCGGATGTGCGCGGGGTGACCCAGGCGCTGGAGGACGGGCGCTACTCGCTCGCCGTCCTGGACGCCCGGCGCACCGGCGGCACCCTTCCGGCCCGCCGCCCGCCCTGTTTCTTCGACCCGCGCCACGGCCCCTCGGTCGCCGATGTCCGCTGGGCCCCGTCCGGCGGCACGGCCCGCGAGGTCCCGGTGTGCGGCGCGGACGAGGTGCGGCTCGGCAACGGCGAGGACCCGATGAGCCGCACGGTCGACATGGGCGACGGCAGCCGCCGCCCCTACTGGGAGGCCGGTCCGGCCTACGGCCCCTGGGCGGGCGGCTACTTCGGCGGCGGCCTGCTCCCCGGCCTGCTGGTGGGCACCATGCTCGGCTCGATGCTCTCCACCCCGGCGTACGCGGCGGAGTACGGCGGGGGCGACTTCGGCGGCGGAGGCTTCGGGGACGGCGGCTTCTCGGGCGGCGACTTCTCCGGGTCCGACTTCGACGCCTCGGGCTTCGGCGGCGGCGGAGGCTTCGGCGACGGAGGCGGCTTCGGCGGGGGCGGGGACTTCGGCGGCGGCGGGTTCTGACGTCGGACCGATGGCTTCCGGGCGCCTGGGCGGTCTCCCCCCGTGCTCCGGGGGCGGTGGGTGCCCCGCGAGACAGGTAAGGCTAGGCTTACCTTTATGTCGCGGGTCCACTGTTTGTCCGGCGAGCTCGGGTCGCCCGATCAGGAGCGCCAGTACGCCTCCTACTACGCCGCGATCGCGACCGAGGACAGGGGGCGGGTCGCGCCGCACGTCACCACGTACACGCTGCGTCCCGAGGCCGGCCAGGGGTCGATCGAGGTGACACGGCTGCAGGGCGGGCTGCGCGTAGTGCGGTACGACGTGAGCTTCGCGGCCGACCACCGGGTCGGGTACAGCTTCTCCGAGGACCGTTTCGAGCTGGAGGTCTGCCTTGACGGCGGGCTGCGTCTTGTCGAGGAAGGCGCGGGCCAGGGGGAGTTGGGGCGGTTCTCGTTGTCGCTGACGCCTCCCCGTCCAACCAGGGGGATGCTCGTCCACTCCGCGGGCCGACCCTACCGCGGAGTCTCGCTGACCGGACACCGGGCCGCGCTCTCACCGTATCTGGGCAGCGTCGGTGCGGATGCGTTCGCCTCGTCGCTCAAGCGGCTGGACTCCTCCCGAGGTGATGATCTCTACCTGGGCCGGGGAGCGCAGCTTCACGGTGTGCCGAGCCTGCTGGCGGATGTGTTCGGGTCGCGTGCGGAGACTGCCGGCAAGACGCTGTTGATGGAGTCGCGGGTGATGGCGGCCCTCGCCCTCCTCATCGACGCGTCATCGAGCGCGACCGAAAACGGACTGGCCGATCATGAGGCCGATGCCCTGCGCACTGTTCCGCTGATCCTGTGGCGGGAGCGTCATGCGCTGCCGGCCCTCGCCGAGGTGGCGCGCTTGCTGTCGATGAGCCCGAAGCGTCTGGCGCGTGGGTTCAAGACGCTGTTCGGGGTGCCGCCCATGGAGTACCACCGCCGGCAGTGCCTGGAGCGCGCGGCCGATCTGCTCGTCGACACGGACTGGACGGTCGAGCGCATCGGAGGGGAGGTCGGGTACGCGACCGCGAGCAACTTCGTCTACGCCTTCCGCCGGCGCCTCGGGTGCACTCCCGCCGAGTACCGGCGCACGCACACCTAGGCCACGCCGCCCGGCTGCCGCGACGGAGGGCGACATCCCCGGAGGAGGCCGCTCGCTCCACACGGACGGGCCTCCTGCTCCACACTCCGCCCGGCGTCCCGGCGAGACGATCGGTACGGGCCCGCTTCGTCGCGGCCCTGCCGATCGTCCCCAAGAAGGGTCCGGGCCGCATGTCCGCTTGTCAACCGCATTCCGGTCCATGGCACAGGCCGGTGGCGCCCGCCGTCCTGACCGCCATCGTCGGCTTCTTCGACCTCACGGCGTGTTCGAGTGAGCCGGCCTCTCCCTCGGTCGCTGCCCCACCCGCCCAGGAACCGAGGTTCCTGATCCTGGACGGACCCACCGACCCCCTCGACGTCCGCCATCGGCGCCAGGTCCTGAACATCGTGCGCGGACTCGGCATCGGCGTCCTCGCGGCGCTGCACGACCTGCACTTCGCGGCCCGATACCGCGACACGAGCCACGTCATCGGCCACGGCCGGGTCGTCGCCGGCGGAGAACCGCAGAGGGTCCTGGCCCCCGGTCTGATCCGCGACGTCCACCACGTCGGGTGCGAGACGTTCACCGACCCGCGAGGCGGCCTCGCCTCCGCCTGCGCCAGCCCGGCCACGGCACCGACCCCGCGAAGGACAGGAGCATGAGACGACAGATACCGCTGATCATCTCCAGCACGGCAACATTCCTCCTGCTCGCGTACTCCACGATCGTCACCGTCGCGATGCCCGTGATCGCCGACGACCTCCACACCGGCTTCGGTGCCCTGCAATGGGTCATCGACATCTACACCATCGCGCTTGCCGCGCTCCTCGTCCCGCTGGGCACCATCAGCGATCGCCTGGGCAGACGCCCCGTCCTCATCTGGAGTCTGGTCGCGTTCGCCGCCGCATCACTGGCCTGCGCACTGGCCCCGAACGTGCTCGCGCTCGTCCTCGCCCGGTTCGTGCAGGGGATCGCCGCCGCGGCGCTGTTCGCCACCACCCTGCCATTGCTGGAAGCCGCCTACAGCGGCCGGGCCAAGCACCGTGCCTTCGCCGTCTGGGGCGCCGTATCGGGCCTGGCAGCCGCCGCTGGCAACGTCTCGGGCGGCCTGCTGTCCACGCTCGGCTGGCGCACCGTCTTCGCAGCCGCAGTCCCCATCGCCCTTGCTGCCGCGGTTCTGACCGCGGTGTTCATCCCTGCCGACCGGGCGAGAGAACCCGGCCCGCTGAACGTGCCGGGGATGGTCCTGCTCGCGGCCGCCGTCGGCGGGTTCGTCATCGCCACCCTCGTCTTCGCCGACCAGGGCCTGAGCCCGACCGCTGCCCTCATGCTCGCCGTATCCACGGCACTGTGCGCCGGATTCATCGCCCACGAGCGAAGCCACCCGGCCACCGCTCTCATCGGCCCCGCGCTGGTCCGCAACCGGGTGTTCGTCGTCGCGGCCGTCGTCGCCGTCGCGTACTACTTCGCCGCCTTCGGGGCACTCCCGTCCATTTCCTCCTGGCTCCAGGACGCCCTCGGCCTCACTCCTGTGGAGACCGCGCTGGTCCTCTCCGCCCAACCGGTGGTCTTCTTCCTCACCTCCGCACTCCTGGGTGCTCTCGTCGGCAGACTCCACCGGCGAATCCCCTTCGCCGTCGGCCTGGTGGTCTGCGGACTCGGATGCCTCGGCCTCGCCCTCCCCGCGGCGGCGCCCGGATGGCAAGCCATCATGCCCGCGATGGTCCTGACCGGAATCGGCGCCGGGATCATCTCGCCGGTCCTTCCGGCCGCCGCCATGCACGGTGTGGCCCCGTCGCGGACCGGTATCTCGTCCAGCGCCGTCAACGCGGCACGTCAGCTGGGGATCAGTCTCGGCATCGCGGCCTGCGCCACCGCCGTACGCATCCACCGACCGGGTCACGACCATGCGCTGTGGTCGCACACCCTCCTCGCCGTCGCGCTCGTCACCACCACCGTCTGCGCAGGGGCGACCGGGATCGTGCTCGTCGTCCTCGGCCGCCGCAGGTCCCCCAGCACATGCGCGTAGCACCCGTCCATGCTGTCTCCGGGGCCCTTGGTGCCGGCCGATCCGATGCGGCGTGAACAGCCGGACGCCGCGCCCCTGTTCGCGCCTGTCGCCGTAGGGGTGCGGGGCCGGAGCCCCGCACCCGTACCGGCTTGTCAGCGGCGGCCGCCGTGGGCGCGTTCGAAGGCGGCGAAGGCCGTCTCCTGGCGCCACTCCGTCGCCGCCTTCGGGCTGGCGGCGAGGTAGCGGGCGCAGCGCGGGCTCGGGCGGACGGCCCCGGGGCGGTCGCTCCGGCAGGCCGCGACCGGCTGGTAGCCGGAGGGCGCGGAGCCCGGGACCCAGAGGCTGCGGCCGTCGCGGAAGGCGTACTCCAGCGAGGCGCGGGCCAGGTCCTTCAGCTCGG
This sequence comes from Streptomyces sp. ITFR-16, assembly GCF_031844705.1. Taxonomy (NCBI): domain Bacteria; kingdom Bacillati; phylum Actinomycetota; class Actinomycetes; order Kitasatosporales; family Streptomycetaceae; genus Streptomyces; species Streptomyces sp. ITFR-16. Next base: position 2,300,478 of record NZ_CP134609.1, on the reverse strand, counting down.
TGTAGGAGAGGCTGTACGTCTTCGCGGCGTACTGGTACTCGTGGCTGATGTCGATCCGCGAGACGCCCGGGTCGTCGGTGGACAGGACCACCGGCACGCCGTAGCGGCGGTAGGCGTTGAACGGGTGGTCGTCGCCCGCGATGCCGAGGATCTGCTTGTTGCTGGAGAACGGCACCTCGACGGCGACGCCGCGCCGCGCCATCGTCCGGGCGAGCCCGCGCCAGTCGTCCTCGTGGACCAGGTCCACGCCGTGGCCGATGCGCTCGGCGCCGGCGACGCGCACGGCCTCGTTGATGTGGAAGGTCAGGTCCTCGGGCTTGACCAGGCCGGGGGCCAGCTCACCGGCGTGCAGGGTGAGATGGGCGCCGGGGTACTGGCCGCGCAGGTACTTCAGCATCCGCATCTGGAGGCTGTAGTTGCTCAGCGCGCTCTCGCCGTCCTCGGGCTGGACGAGGTTGACCGCGACGAACCTCGGGTCGCGCTCCGCCAGCCGCATGCCGACGGCGATCTGGGTGAACACGCGGGCCGGTGAACTGCCCCGGGACACCTGGGAGATCCACCGGACGGGCAGCCGGCAGCCCGGGGCGGGGCGCGGGGTGTCGCAGTGCGCGGTGGCCCGGAACTGGGCGTCGGCGTCATCTGCCTCCTTGACCGCCTCGTCCACGACCCGGTCGAGCTGTCCGCCCGCCAGCAGTTTGCGGTGCAGGGCCGCGAGATCGGCGTCGTACCCCACCGCGTCCGCGAGCTTCTTGGCGCTGTCCGACGCCGGGGTGACCATGGTCTCCAGATAGAACTGGTTCTGCTCGACGGCGGTGTCGGCGACGTTCGCCAGCAGCTTGCCCCGGTCCCAGGTCGCCAGGCCGAACTTGCCGAACGTGTCGAAGAAGTGGTCGTGCCCCGACTGGTCCGCCGGGAAGTCCTGCATGGACCAGGCCCGGATGATCTGCTGCCGGAAGGCGGGGTCCGTCCGGGCGTCGGAGGCGGGCCGTGTGCCCGTTCCGCACGGCGGCGCCACCGCCGTCATCGTGGCGTCGATGCACAGGCCCCGCTCGATCGCGAGCTTGATCAGGAACTCGGTGGTGGCGGCGCCCGACAGGTGGTTGTGGAGGTCGCCGCCCTTGGGCAGCGCCTTGAAGAACGCCTTCAGCCGCTCGGGCCTGTCCTGCGAGGCCCTGAGGAACGCGGAGGTCGCACGCTCGGCCGGGGTCACCGGGCGGGGCGAGGCGTCCCGGACGGGCGCGGCGGCGGCCGGGACGGCCGGAAGCAGGGTCAGTACGGCGAGTGCGCCGCCGATCCCTGCCAGGAGCGGGGACTTGGGACGGCGTGCCGTCCGAATGGGAGAGATGATCACCGCCGAATGATCGCGTCCCGGGAGGGCATTTCTCATCGAATCCCGCATATCACCGGAAACGTCCACTCGATCGAGTGCGCTGGCGTACCCGTCAGTTCGGAAAACTTCCGTCAAGCGCCGGTCGTTTGCACAGCTCACCAAGGCGGAGAGAGGTCTATACCACTAACGAAACCGGAAAACTATTTACCCCGCACCCGCTCCTGTGGCTGACTATGTCGTGTTCGCGACAACTGGACGCGCGTAGACCGTCGTCGAACCGCAACTCCCCCCACAAGCAGGAGGCCCCATGTTCCCCCGGAGCATTTCCCTCAGGTCCACCCAGAAGAGACTCACCGTGGCCGGTGTCGTCGGCACGAGTGCCGCGCTGCTGTTCAGCCTGATGTCCGGCACCGCCTCGGCGAAGCCCGTGCCGGACAACCCCGTGCCGCTCGGCCACGGGTACATGGGCGTCGGCTACATCCAGGACGGCAAGGACTTCACGTCCGACACCCGCCAACTGCACCTCGGCGCCCAGCCGGACGCCGGCCTGAAGGCCAACCCCGAGGGCATCGACGTCTCCAGCTGGCAGGGAGGCATCAACTGGAGCTCCGTGCGCGGCGCGGGCATCGAGTTCGCCTGGATGAAGGCGACCGAGGGCCTCACGTACAAGGACCCGACGTTCAGTGACAACTACCTGAACGCCTACAACGCCGGTGTGATCCGGGGCGCGTACCACTACGCGCGCCCCGACGTCTCCGGCGGCGCCGCCCAGGCGGACTTCTTCGCCAGCAACGGCGGCGCCTGGTCCCGCGACAACCTCACGCTGCCGGGCGTGCTGGACATCGAGGGCACCTGCTACGGCTACTCCCAGGCGTCCATGCGCCAGTGGGTCCTCGACTTCTACAACACGTACAAGGCCCGCACCGGCCGCGACGTCGTGATCTACACCAGCCCGAGCTGGTGGAACGAGTGCACCGGTGGCTGGGACGGCATGGCCGCCCTCAGCCCGCTGTGGGTCGCGAACTGGACCACCGGCACGCCCAGCATCCCGTCGGGCTTCCCCTTCTACACGGTCTGGCAGTACACCTCCACCGGCTCGGTGAGCGGTGTCTCGGGCAACGTCGACCGCGACCGCTTCAGCGGTGACCGCTCCCGCCTGCTGGCGCTGGCCAACAACACCCCGTGACGGCGGGCGCCGGACCGTCCCGCCCCCACCGGGCGTAGCCTCCGCGAGAGGGGTACGCGGGCCGGAGCGGCCCTCCCCGGCCGCTCCGGCCCGCGCGCGTTCCCGCCCCGAGGCCCCGCCCGGCTCCACGACCGTTCACGAAGGAGCAAGTCATGCGCTCGACACCACCCCTCAGCAGGCGCGGGGCCCTGATCGCCGGAGCCGCGGCCCTGGCCGGCGGACTGGGCACGGCGGCCGGCGCGGAAGCGGCCGTACGGATGCCCGAGAGCTCGCGCCCCCGCTTCTCCGCCCTGACCCCCCAGCAGCGCGCCGGGCAGTGCGTCATCCACTCCTACCCCGGGCTCACGCCGCCCTCCTCGCTGATGAACGCCATCAAGCAGGGCCACACGGCCGGCGTGATCTTCTTCGGCGAGAACATCCAGAACCTGAGCCAGATCGAGAGCGTCATCCAGTCGATGAACGCGGCGCACGCCTCGTCGCCCGTGAAGGCCCCGCTGCTCCTGATGACCGATCAGGAGGGCGGCGTGATCCGCCGGCTGCCCGGTGAGCCCGTCATGTCCGCCAAGGATGTCGGCGCCTCCGCCGACCCGCACCAGTGGGCGGACTTCACCGGCCAGGGCGCGGGCCTGAACCTGGCGGGCATCGGCATGAACGTGAACCTCGCGCCGGTGCTGGACGTCTACCGCGCGGACGGCGACTTCACCGACCAGTACGAGCGGTCGTACAGCAAGTCCGCCGCGGCCGTGGCCAGTTGCGGCAAGACCTTCATCACCTCCCAGCAGGCCGTCGGGGTCGCGGCCACCGCCAAGCACTTCCCCGGCCTCGGCCCCGCGACCGCCAGCCAGAACACGGATCTGCGCGCCGTCACCATCGCCACGTCCGCCGCCACCCTGCGCAGCGTGGACGAGGCGCCGTACCGGGACGCGATCTCGGCCGGGGTCAAGCTCGTCATGCTGTCCTGGGCCACCTACACCGCGCTGGACTCCGCCCGCCCCGCCGGTCTCTCCCCGACCGTCGTCGGCGAGCTGCGCAACCGGCTCGGCTACCAGGGCGTCACGATCACCGACGCCCTGGAGGCCGGTGCCCTCCAGTCCTTCGGCAGCACGTCGCAGCGTGCCGTCGCGGCTGCCTCCGCGGGCATGGACCTCCTGCTCTGCTCGGCCCGCAGCGTCTCCCAGGGCGACGAGGCGGTGACCGCCCTGAGCGATGCCCTGGGGTCCGGCCTGCTCGACGCGGCTGCCTTCGAGGCCGCCGCCGCCCGCGTCAACGCGCTGCGCGCCGGACTGTGAGGGGCGGGGAGACGCAGGTCACACACCCCCGTGTCACATCGGTGCCGGCCGCCCCGTCAGAGAGGTGTAGCAACCACTCGACACAAGGCAGGAACCGATCATGGAAGCTCGTCTCAACCTCTTCACCAACGCGGTCTCGGCCAAGGCCATGAAGCACGTCGTCGCGGCGGGCAGGGCGCTCGCGGACTCGACACTGCCGCTCGCCACCCAGGAGCTGGTACGGCTGCGCGCCAGCCAGATCAACGGCTGTGCGTTCTGCGTCGACATGCACACCAAGGAGGCCGCACACGCCGGGGAGACCGCGACCCGGCTCCACCTGGTCGCGGTGTGGCGCGAGGCCACCGTCTTCACCGACGCCGAACGCGCCGCCCTGGAACTGACCGAACAGGCCACCCGCATCGCGGACGCGGCCGGCGGGGTCCCGGACGAGGTCTGGGCCAACGCCGCCAAGTACTACGACGAGGACCAGCTCGCGGCCCTGGTCTGCGGGATCGCCCTGATCAACACCTTCAACCGCCTGAACGTACTGGTCCAGCAGCCGGCGGGCGACTACGTTCCGGGGCAGTTCGCCTGAGGGCAGCGGCGTTCGGGGACCCGTGCATGCGGGTCCCCGAACGCCGCTGCCCGTCTCGACGCCAGAACCGGACAGGGTGCCGGATGCAGGATTCCCCGCATGTGATGAACAGAGCTCAGATCCACCTCAAGAAACGGTAGATCGGGTTCTGTGTACACGAGTTCCATCGTAGTTTTGTGATTCCCCCCGGGGGAATTCGGGGGGCGACCAGTTGACCATGGGGGATTCGCGCATCATTCAACAAGGGTGACCGTCATCACGATGGCTTCACTCGTGCTGGGGTTCGCAGCATCAACGCCGGCACTGGCGGTCGACGAAGAAGCGCAGCTCTCTAAGGGCGTGCAGCAGGAGACCTTCGAGCCCGGCCCGAATACCTTGGTGAAGTTCAATCAGGACTACTCGGGGCCTGTCGATTCAGCAGAGGAATCCGAGAGCGGGCCAGCTTCTCCGATATCGCCCAGAAGTGGTCCCAGGCCTCCGGTCGTCAAGAACGTGAAGCATATGGGACAGGTCTGTTCGACCAAGCTGATCCAGCAGACGAGCGGTCATGGCAAAACTACGCTCGTCCTGACGGTCGACAAGAGCGTATCTGCAACCACCAAGGCGGAGATGAGTGTTTCCAAGGGGGTGATTTCGGCGGGCGTGGGGTGGGATACGACCAAGTCGTACACCATCTCCAACCAAACCCGATACGAAGTCCCCAAGGGTAAGTTCGGAACGGTGGAGGCGTATGCTCTGATGGACCTGTACGACGGTCAGATCTACCTGGACGGCGGCTCGCTGAAGACGGGGAAGCACGTCCTGGCCAGCAAGCCGGTGGGGGTCTGTTTCAATCAGTATCTGAGTTAACAGGCCAACCCGCACGGATGAGGGAGCAGTTGCATGACTTGGAGCGCACGTCTGGCAGGCGTCGGGGCTGCTCTTCTGGTGTCATGTGTGGGATGCACGGAGGGTGGTGGCCACGAAAGGGCCGCCACCACCGTCGCTGACGACTATTCTCCGTTGGGTGGCCTTGCTGCTATCAGCGTGAGTGGCGACCCACTTGCTGACGTGGATGATGCGTCAAAGTCCGGAACCCCCCGCGTGCTTGGTGAAGTCCGCAATGGCGGGAATCGCCTGATCGCATACGTTCATGGAGATTCCTGCGGAGTAGCAGTGGTCGGCCGAGCGGCCGGCGGGCGATCGATCGTCCACCTCGTTTCTGATTGGCCGGGCAAGGGCTCCGGCAGTAGTGAATATGCTGCAGGCCCGTACAACTTTGCCTCCGGGGCCGGATCGAATGATGGAACCGACCCCTGGGCCTCCCTGTCCTGCAGCAAGAAAGCCATGGTGATCGAGTACGCATCGAAAGATGCTGCCAGGCCGGTCAGTTCTCGTGGGGAAGTCTCAGTCGTGAGGGTGCAGGACCCTGAGCCCTCGATCTTCGCTGTTGTCGGTTCGACTGAAACCCGACGGGCAGTCGTGGCTCAGATCAAGAAAAAGTCGCGTGATGGCTGATGCGCCGATTTCCTCGCCGGAACCCGGCAGTGGAGCCGACGTCGTCCGTACGTGGGACGCCCGCGCCGACGACTACCTCCGGCTCTTCCGGCACGAGCTGGCCGGCAAGCCCTACGACCTGGAGGCCCTGCACGCGTTCGCGGGCCGGGTCCGTCCGGGCGGCAGGGTGTACGACGCAGGCTGCGGGCCCTGCGGCCATGTGACGGCGTTGCTCGCGGCGAGGGGGCTCGATGTGCTCGGCATCGACCTCTCGCCGCGCTGCGTCGCCCTCGCGCGGCGGGAGCAGCCCGGCTGCCGGTTCGCGGTGATGGACCAGCGGGCCGTCGCGGAGCCGCTCGACGGGCTGGTCTCGTACTACTCGTTGCACGACCAGCCCAGGAGCGGGCTGCCCGCCACGCTCGCGTCCTGGGCCGCCGCGATCCGCCCCGGCGGCCGGCTGCTGATCGTGGCGAAGGAGGGGACCGGTGACGGGGTGATCGGCGACCCACTGGGCAGTGATCTCCGCGTGTACTGGGCGGAGTTCACGGCGGATGAGCTGTGCGCGGCGGCCGGCGCCGCCGGGTTCCGTGTCGACGGCCGCACGGTCCGCGAGGCGTACGCGGACGAGATTCCCACCCGGCGGATCTACCTCGCGGCCACGCGCGACCGGCTCACGGCTCGATGACGAGACGGTCGACGAGGCCGTCGCGGAGTGTGAACCGGTAGTGCAGATCGACCGTCCCGCCGGGGAAGTCGCCCTCCAGGTGGTGGGTGGCGGTGTAGTGGTCCGTGCCGGTCCGCCGGGCCCCGGTGAGCCGGCTGGTGTACGTGTACTCGGTGGCGGACCGGTCCAGCCACGCCCTGATCTCCTCGGTGCCCGCGTAGGTCCTGCCGTCGTCGGTCACCGCGGCCCCGGCGTTGAACGCCGTGATCGCGGTGGCGCCGTCGTGGGCGCGGTGCGCGTCCAGGTAGCGGGTGATCACCTCCGGCAGGGTGTCCGTGGAGGTGGTCGCGGGCCGGCTGTCGGACATGATGCTCCTCGGGATGGTGTGGGTTCGGGCGGTGGCGGCGGTCCCGGTGACCGGAGCGCGCCGCCCTTACTGCTAAAATAGAAGTCACTCACTTCGACTTTAGCAGTAACTGAGGGGGCGGTCGCCGTGGCAAGCCGGATCAGGCTGGAGGACCGGGAGTGCCCGTTGTCCACGACGGTGCAGCACGTCGGCGAGTGGTGGACGCTGCTGATCCTTCATGACGCCTTCGACGGCTACACCCGCTTCGACCAGTTCCAGGAGAGCCTGGGGATCTCCTCCAGCATGCTCACCACACGGCTCAGGACCCTGGTCGCGGACGGGCTGCTGGAGCGGCGGCCCTACCGGACCGGCCCCGTACGCCATGAGTACGTGCTCACCGAACTCGGGCGCTCCCTGCGGCCGGTGGTCGTCACGCTGGCCGCCTGGGGCAACTCCCGTCTCGCGCCCGCCGAGCGCAGCATGATCCTCGTCGACGCGCGGAGCGGCGAGGAGGTCGAGCCCGTCGTCGTCGACGCCAGGACGGGCAGTCGTCTGGATGACAGTGACGCCTACGTCTTCACCGCCGGCCCCGCCGCCAGTGACGGCATGCGCCGGCGTTACGAGGGGCGGCCGGCCGCCCCCGCGCAGGCGTAGACCGGGCGAATTTGCTGTCCCGGCAAAGATGTTTGCCGGGACTTCGGTGGGGCGCGCACCATCTCCGTCCATGGAGGTGTTTCGCATGAGCGACATGACGCAGATGTACGACGTGGTGGTGGTCGGGGGCGGGGCCGCCGGTCTGAGCGGGGCGCTCGCCCTGGGGCGGGCCCGGCGCTCGGTGCTGGTGATCGACGGGGGCTCCCCGCGCAACGCACCCGCGTCCCACATGCACAACTACCTGGGCCGGGAGGGCACCCCGCCCGCCGAGTTCCTGGCGGGCGGGCGCCAGGAGGTGGCCGGCTACGGGGTCGAGATCGTCGAGGGCGAGGTCGCACAGGCGCGGCGGCTGCCCGGCGACGCGGGATTCCGGGTCGTACGGGAGGACGGGACCGCCGTCACGGCGCGCCGGCTCCTGGTCACCACCGGGCTGACCGACGCACTGCCCCCGATCGCCGGACTGGCCGAGCGCTGGGGGCAGGACGTGCTGCACTGCCCGTACTGCCACGGGTGGGAGGTGCGGGACGCGGCGATCGGCGTGGTGGCGCTCAGCCCCATGGCCGTCCATCAGGCGCTGCTCTGGCGCCAGTGGAGCGATGACGTCACTCTCTTCCTGCACACCGCGCCGGAGCCCGGTGACGAGGAGTACGAGCAGCTGGCCGCGCGCGGGATCTCCGTGGTGGACGGCGAGGTGGCCGGGCTCGAAACGGCCGGCGACCGGCTCACCGGGGTGCGGCTGGCCGGGGGCCGGGTGGTCCCGCGCGACGCGGTGGTGGTCCAGCCGGTCTTCACCGCACGGTCCGCGGTCCTCGAAGGACTCGGGCTGCGGCCGGCCCCGCTGGAGATCGGCGGCCACCAGGTCGGTACGTACGTCGAGGCCGACCCCGCGGGCGCCACCGAGGTGCCCGGGGTGTGGGCGGCCGGCAATGTCACCGGCCTGATGGAGCAGGTCATCGGCGCCGCCGCGGCGGGGCTGAAGACCGGGGCCGCGATCAACGCCGACCTCGTCACCGACGACACCGCCCGCGCGGTGGAGGCCCGCCGCGCGGCCGAGGCCTGGGACGCGCGCTACCGCGAGAGCGACCGGATCTGGAGCGGCAACCCCAACACCGTGCTCGTCCGCGAGGTCGAGGGCCTGAAGCCGGGCCGCGCCCTGGACCTCGGCTGCGGGGAGGGCGCCGACGCGGTCTGGCTGGCCCGCTGGGGCTGGCAGGTCACCGCCACCGACATCTCGCGCGTGGCGCTGGAGCGGGCCGCCGAGCACGCCGCCGACGCGGGTGTCTCCGACCGGATCGACTGGCAGTTCCACGACCTCGGGATCTCCTTCCCCGAGGGGGAGTTCGACCTGGTGTCCGCCCAGTTCCTGCACTCCATGAGCGAGCTGCCGCGCGAGCGGATTCTGCGCCGGGCGGCCGGGGCGGTCGCGCCCGGCGGGGTGCTGCTCGTCGTCGGGCACGCCGGCTTCCCCGCCTGGGACCACGACCACCAGGACATGAAGCTGCCCACCCCGGACGAGGTGCTGGCCTCTCTCGTGCTTCCCGAGGGGGAGTGGGAGGTGCTCCTGAGCGAGGAGCACGAGCGCGTCCAGAACGACCCGGACGGCAACCCCACCACCCGCAGGGACAACGCGCTCAAGGTACGGCGTCGCTGACGGGGGAGCCGTATAGGACCCGGCCCGTCCTATACGGCTCCTAGCGTCGTTCCCGACGGCGGAACGAGAACGACGAAGGGCAGAGCCATGAGCGTCACCGGGACGGACACCCGCGACACCGGCACGACGGCCGCCACGGCCACCACGGCCTCCGGGGCCGACGAACGCGCGGATCTGCTGGAGGCACTGGCCAAGCAGCGGCACTTCCTGCGGTTCACCGCCCGCGGTCTGACGGACGAGCAGGCCGGGCAGCGGACCACGGCGAGCGCGCTGTGCGTGGGCGGACTCATCAAACACGTCACGGAGGTCGAACGGAGCTGGGCCGGCTTCCTGGTGGAGGGAGCGGCGAGCATGCCGGACTTCACCCAGATGACGGAGGCCGACTTCGCGAAGCGGGCCGACGACTTCGCGATGGGGCCTGGGGACACCCTGGCCGGGGTGCTGGACGCGTATGCCGAGGCGGCCCGCCGTACCGACGAGGTGATCGCCTCGCTGCCCGACCTGGGCGTCACGCACCTGCTGCCGAAGGCGCCGTGGTACGAGGGCCGGGCGCGGTGGTCGGCCCGCCGGGCGGTGCTGCACATGCTCACCGAGACCGCGCAGCACGCCGGGCACGCCGACATCATCCGTGAGTCGCTGGACGGCGCGCAGAGCATGGCCTGACCGGGAGCCGCACGCCGAGCGCCCGCCGTCCGCCCCCTTTTTCGTCCGGGGGCGGACGGCGGGCGCTCGGGTGGTTCAGGGGTCAGGCCTGCGGAGCGGCGGCCTTGATCGCGGAGATGTCGAAGTTCAGCTTCACCTTGTCGCTGACCATCACACCGCCGGTCTCCAGCGCAGCGTTCCAGGTCAGGCCCCAGTCGGAGCGCAGGATCTCGGCGCTGCCCTCGAAGCCGACGCGCTGGTTGCCGTAGACGTCGGTCGCGGAGCCGTTGAACTCCAGGTCGATGGAGAGCGGGCGGGTGACGTCCTTGATGGTCAGGTCGCCGGTGACGCGGTAGGTGTCGCCGCCGAGCTGCTCGGCGCCCGTCGAGCGGAAGGTCATGAGGGGGAACTTCTCGGCGTCGAAGAAGTCGCCGCTGACGAGGTGGCCGTCACGGTCCGCGATGCCGGTGTCCACGCTGGCGATCTTCACGTCGATCGAGGCGGTGGAGTTCGCCGGGTCGGCGCCGTCGAGCTTCAGGCTGCCCTCGTGCTCACCGAAGGAGCCGCGCACGTTGGTGACCATGGCGTGACGCACGGTGAAACCGATGCTGCTGTGGGCCGGGTCGATCGTGTAGTCGCCGGTGAGGGCGGCCAGGGCGGGGTCGACGGCGACGGTGGTGGCGGCGGTCGGGGCGTCGTTGTTCTTGCGGTTGAACAGAGCCATGGCTCCTCCTCGGGGACGCGACCGGGCGGGGCCCGATCTGTTTGTTTAACCTTCAACGAGATTCACCCTAGACCCATCTTGTTCAAAGTTCAACATCTACGCCCGGGACTGTTACGGGTGGGGCGATCTGTTCATGCCGTCGTTACGTCGGGCCCTCTGGCGGACGCGCGTAGAACTCGGGCACTATCTCCCTGCCCCATTGTCATGCACAGGAGGAGTCCCCCCATGGTGTCCCGTATGACGCTGCGCCCCGTCCTGACCGCTCTCGCTCTCGTCCTCGGCGTTCTCTTCGCCCCCGGCATCGGTGTCGTCTCCGGTACGACGGACGCGTACGCCGTCACCAAGCTCACCCACAGCCAGGCGACCTCCCGGTTCAGCTCGTCCGGGATCACCTGGTCGTCCTCCGGCGGCTGTTCCAACCGCAACGTCTCCACCTGCACCTCGTTCGACCAGCTCAACCTGCCGACCGCCCAGGGGGCCCAGACCCTCAAGAGCGCCACGGGCTGCGCGCTCAACATCACCGGCGGCACCGAGACCGGGCACGCCGGCGGCACGTACTCGCACTGGAACGGCTACAAGCTGGACTTCGGCAAGACCACATGCCTCACCAACTACGTGCACGGCGTGTTCGCCTACATCGGCCTGCGCGGCGACGGCGCCCCCCAGTACCAGTCCGGCTCCGGCAACATCTACGCGGACGAGGGCAACCACTGGGACGTGACCTACTACAACTGCGGCGGCTGCTGACCCCGGGCCCCGCGAACGCCGGCGCCCCCGTCCTCGCGGACGGGGGCGCCTGTGCGTGGGGGCAGCGGCAGAGGCCGGGCGGGCGGTCTCAGTAGATCGGGTCGACCGTGGGCCCCTCCTGGGCCAGCAGATCGCGGGCGAACTGCTCCCACTGGGCGTACCGGTCGGGATACGCGGACACCTGCACCGCCTGGCACACCTCGCCCGGCGGCCGGTTCTGCCAGTCGGGTATCTGGATCAGTCCCGGGTTGCTGCCGAACGGGGCGACGCCGTAGAAGGACTTGGACGACGTGGGGACGTCCGTGATCTGTTCCGGGGTGCCCCAGCCGGTGCTGGGCCGCTGCTGGAAGATGCCGAGCGAGTCGTGGTCCACGGGCGTCGTGTAGTTGACGAACTTGGACTCCTGCATGGCCGTCATCAGGGCGATGACCTGTCCCTGCTCGGGGATCTGCGCTCCCTTGCCGACGCCGATGACCGTACGGGCGTTGGCGAGTTCGGCGGGTCCGAGGTCGGCGGCGACCGTGAAGACCGTCCGCAGTTCGCTGTCCGGCGCCGTCCGCAGTGACCGCGCGGTGGCGGCGTCGACGGTGCCGGTGGGCGGCAGCCCGTGGGACACCTGGAAGGAACGCAGACCGTGGGGGGTGGGTGCCGCGTGGGCGGTCGCCGGGACGGAAACGAGTATTCCGGCGGTGGCCGCGACGGCGGCAATGAGCTGAGCCATTCTCTTCTGTCGCATGACGGCACGGTGTCGCGGCCCCGAATACGGCGTCAAGAGCCGTGTTCCTCGCGGCATTTGGTCATTCCCGCAGGACGTGGCCGTCGTCCCAGGTCGGGAACGTGCCCGCGAAAGGGCAAAGAGCCGGAATTCACGCCGGCGCATGACGCGCCGTCAACGGTTCGACCAATGACGCAATTCCCTTTTGTTGCCCGTTGTCACAAGTGCTTGACATGAGCCTCTGTCGCGGCCGTCCATTCCGGTCCTATGCTCCGCGCAGCGCCCCCTCCCCACAGGAGCTGCCATGCATGCGATGAACCCGAGCCGCCGCGCGCTGCTGCGCTCCGGCGCCGCCCTCGCCGTCACCGGACTGGCGGCCGGCGCCCCGGCCGCCGCCGCACGCGAGCGCGCCGCGCCGCTCGTCACCGGCGGCAAGGTGCGCAACCTCACCGGTCCCGCCGAGACGGGCCGCTTCGCCGCTCCCTGGACCGACCTGGGCATCCCGGCCCGCTGCCCCGACGGCTCGGTGCTCCTCGTGTGCGGCGACACCTTCGACGGCGGCGGCGTCGGCGGCCCGGACTGGCGGGCCCCCGTCGGCCTGCGCGCCTCGAACGCCGCCCCGGGCTCGCTCGTCGTCGACGGCAGCGTCGGCGGCGCCCACGCGGTGGGCCTGGTCCCCGAAGGGCACGACGGCGGCACCACGGCCATTCCCTCCGACGTGTTCACCGTCGGCTCCACGATGTATATGCATCTGATGCGCGGCGTCATCTACCGGACGCACCACTCGGACTTCTGGCGCTCCGACGACAACGGCGAGACCTGGCAATACCTCTGCCAATGGCCCGGCGACCAGTACGGCGGCCAGTTCCAGCAGAAAACCTATGCGGTCGCGGACGACGGATACTGCTATGTCCTGTCGACGGCCTTCAACCGGGACACCGCCTCCGGTCTGCTGCTGCACCGCGTTCCGCAGAACGCCCTGGGAAATCCCGCGGCCTACGAACCCTGGGGTTATGCCGGCGGCGCCTGGGCCTGGGGAAACCCGCCGACCTCCGTCACCGGGGCGCGCCGCTGGGGCGAGATCTGTTTCCGCGCCATGGACGGAAAATACGCGCTCACCTGGCTCAACATGTCCCCGCTCGACATCAGGGCCCAGATCTTCCCGCTGCCCACGTCGAACCTCTTCACCACCCCGGAACAGACCATGATCATCCCCACGGTCCCGGGCCTGGAGACCGGCAACGCGGTGGCGAGCCCGTACGGCGGCTTCATCCTCCCGGGCTCGACGTTCGCGGACTTCCACATCGCGGTCAGCCAGTGGTTCGACAACCAGAACTACCGGGTGATGCAGTACCGCATCAACGGGCTGGCGGCCTGAGCGGAACAGGCGTGTGCCCCCGTCCCGCCCGGACGGGGGCACACGCGGTCTCAGGGAGAGGCGGTCAGGAGCCCACGCTCACCGTGAAGCGGCGGGGGTTGCCGTCGTTCGCGGCGCCCGAGACGTCCGGTTCGCCGTCCGGGCGTACGTCGTCGTACGGGAAGGCGTAGCCGATCGGGCTGTTGGCGTGGACGATCCGGGACCAGTGGTTGGTCACCGCGGTCTGGTAGTAGTCGGACACCGAGGTGCCGTTCGGCTGGTCCGGGTGGCTGAGCATGATCGAGCGGTTGAAGCCCGCCGCCAGCCGGGCCAGGAGGCCCTTCTTGTCGTCCGAGTCCGACGGGTTGTTGGTGAACGGCCCGTGGTTGCAGGTGAAGATGTCCTTGGAGACGGGCTTGCTGAAGGTGTGGCCGCCGTTGAAGGTCAGCGTGTCGCCGCTGACCCGGCCCGTGAAGACGCCGCGTCCGCCCTGGAGGTCGATGCGCAGGTCCGTCGAGCGGTACTTCTCCCAGACCTCGTCGATCTGCGCGGTGAACAGGTCCCGGAACGGCATCTCGTCCGGGCGGTCGAAGTACGGTGCCATCAGGTTCTGCGGCGAGATGACCCGCAGCACGTTGCCGTCCGAGCCGCGCGTGACCAGCTGGTCCCAGGGCTGTCCGTCGGCGGCGGCCTGGGCGGTGAGGCCGTCGGCGATCTTCTGGACGGCGCCGTCCGGGAGCGGGGCCACCGTGTGGGTGGAGTCGCCCTCCAGGGTCAGCCCGATCGGCAGGGCCGTCACCAGGTCGACGTAGCTGATGTTCGCGTACAGCTGCTGCGGGTTGAACGTGAACTCGCAGAACGACCAGGTGCGCCCGTAGTTGGGGTCCGTGGACGTGGCGAAGGCCGGCTCGACCAGCGAGGGGCCCGGGTTCAGATAGAAGTCCAGGGTGTCGTCGCGGACGAAGTAGACCCGGGCGCCGTACATCTGGGGGAGCGTCAGGACCACTGGCGCGCCGCCCGCCGCGTTCAGCGGGATCGCGCAGTCCACCGGCAGCGGGGTCTGCGGTGCCGACGGGGAGTCGGGGTGGTAGACGCTGCCGTCGGCCCGCAGCAGCACCCAGCGGTCCGTGCCCTGCTCGTGGCCGGTGACGTACGCGTTGATCCGGCCCGGCAGCGACTTGTTCTCCAGGGCCAGTTCGCAGGTCGCCGCGGCCGCCGAGGCGCCGGGGCTCAGGGCACTTCCCCAGAGCGGGTAGGTGAGTGCGGTCGCGGAGGCGGCGGCGCCGCCGGTCAGGAACTTTCTGCGCGAAATCACGAGGGGACTCCTGAGGCGTGGGGGTGTGGGGGGTGGGGAGGTGTGGGGGAGTGGGAGTGGGGGGTGGACGTGGGGGAGAGGCGGGGGACGCCTTCGGACAGGTGGCGCGGACGGCTGGCAGGTGCGGGGAGGTGGAACCGGCCCGTCCGCGGTGCGACCACTCTCGCGAGGGGCGCGGCGAGCGTCAAGACTTGTGACTGAGAGCGCTCTCAAAAATTCCGGGTCTTCACAACTCGACGCTCATTTCGGCTACTTGGCGTGTCCGTTCGCCTCCCTTCCGTCTCTCGTGATCACTACCTGAACGCGGCGGAGCCACACGGCCGGACGCGCCCCGTCCGCCCCACTTGGACTAACCGCATGCGGTTGTTGGACTGGAGGGGCCCTCGGAGCCGTACGTCGTTGACGGTGTCCGGACACGGCGACTACGCAGAGCACATGTCGCCAAGATTCAGTACGGCGGGCGCTGCTGCCGCCGCCTCAGCCGCCGTCCTGGCCCTGGTGGGGACCGCCCTTCCCGCCTCGGCCGCCGCTCCCGCGCCGCCCGCCGCCGCACCGGCCGTCCCGGCGGGCGCCGTCCTCGCCTCCGCGCAGCTCGCCGTCGCCGTCGCGGACGACTTCCCGCGCGTGCTCACGTACACCGACCGGGCCTCGGGCAAGGAGCTGTCCGGCAGTACGAAGCCGGTCGCCGCCGTGACCCTGAACGGCACCGCGCATCCCGTACGGCTCAAGGGCAAGCCGTCGTTCACCGCGTCGGCCGCCCGCTACACGCTGGCCTTCACCGATCTGCCCGGCGTCGAGATCGACGCCTCGCTCTCGGTCTCCGGGCGCACCACCACCTTCAGGGTGACCGCCGTCCGGGACACCGCGGCCTTCCGGGTCGGGACCATCGACATCCCCGGCCACGACCTGGTCTCCGTCGCGAGCACGGACGCGGGCGCCGCGACCGCCTTCACCCGGCTGGACCCCGACTCGACGAAGACCGCCGACGTCTTCGCGAAGGTCACCGCGGACACCCCGGCCGAGGCCGCGCCCTCCGGTGCCACGTACGCGATCCTCAACACCGGGGCGCTCGCGGCCGCCGTCGAGTCCAACTCCTCGTACGACAAGCCCTCCGGCGCCACCGGCGGCGACGACGCCCGCTTCTGGCACCAGGCGCGCGAGGACGACGACGGCTCCACCCGGGTCGGCGTCTGGTCGGGCCAGTGGACCTACCGGGGCGAGGGCGCCCCGAAGCCGGAGAGCGGCGACAACCTGCCCTGGGCGAAGGTCGTCGTCACGCCCGACGCCAACGGGGACAGGACCGTCGACTGGCAGGACGGCGCCGTCGCCTTCCGCTCCATCGGCGTGGTCGCGCCCGGCAGCGAGGACACCGCGGACCGGGTCATCACCCACATCCCGTTCAACTTCGCCAGCCAGGCCACCCACCCCTTCCTGCGCACCCTCGACGACGTCAAGCGGATCTCCCTGGCCACCGACGGCCTCGGACAGCTCGCGCTGCTCAAGGGGTACGCCTCCGAGGGCCACGACTCCGCCCACCCCGACTACGGCGGCAACTACAACAAGCGCGCCGGCGGGCTGAAGGACCTCAACGCGCTCCTGAAGGCGGGCAAGAAGTGGGGCGCCACCTTCGGCGTCCACGTCAACGCCACCGAGGCGTACCCGGAGGCCAGGGCGTTCGACGAGAACCTCGTCGACAAGACCAAGCCGGGCTGGAACTGGCTCAACCAGAGCTACTACATCGACCAGCGCCGCGACATCAACAGCGGCGACCTGGCCAAGCGCTTCCAGCAGCTGCGCGACGAGACCGACCGCAACCTCGGCATGCTGTACATCGACGTGTACTACACACACGGCTGGATCGCGGACAAGACCCTCCAGTCCCTCCAGAAGCAGGGCTGGAACGTCTCCAGCGAGTGGGCCGACAAGTTCGAGCGGGGCTCGCTCTGGTCGCACTGGGCCAATGACCTCGACTACGGCGGCGCCACCAACAAGGGCCTCAACTCGAAGATCATCCGGTTCATCCGCAACGACGAGAAGGACGTCTGGAACAACGACCCGGTCCTCGGCCAGAGCGCCATCGACGAGTTCGAGGGCTGGACCGGCGAGACCGACTGGAACGCCTTCTACGACAACGTCTGGCAGCGCGACCTGCCCGCCAAGTACCTCCAGCAGCAGAAGATCACCCGCTGGGACGGCAACGACATCACCTTCACCGGCGGGGTGAGCGGCACCGTCGAGGACGGCAGGCGGACGTTCTACGACCACGGCCGCAAGGTGCTCAGCGGCACCGACTACCTGCTGCCGTGGGACGACGGCAAGAAGCTGTACCACTACAGCAGGACGGGCGGTACGAGCAGCTGGGCGGTGCCCTCCAAGGGCCCGTACACCGTCTACCGGCTCACCGACAACGGCCGGGTGAAGACCGGCACGGTCCGGCCCGTGAACGGGAGAATCACGCTGACCGCCGAGGCCGGGCAGCCGTACGTCCTCTACCCGGACAAGGCGCCGAAGGCCGCCGACGCCCGATGGGGCGAGGGCACCCTCGTCGACGACCCCGGCTTCAACGACAAGGGGCTCACCGGCTGGTCGAGGACCGGCACCGCCGTCCGCGACACCGACGGCCAGGGCCGCAACAGCGCGAAGCTCTCCGGCACCGGTACGGCCGCGCTCGCCCAGTCCATCGGCGGACTGCGGCCCGGCGCCCGCTACACCGCCTCCGCGCTCATCGAGGTCCAGCCCGGCAGGACCCGGCACACGGTCCTCTCGGCCGGCGGGAAGTCCGTCGCCGTGGACCGCTCCACCGCCAGGGACCAGGTCGCCGCGTCCGACTGGCACGGCACCTATTTCCAGCGGGCGAAGGTGAACTTCACCGCCCCGGCCGACGGCCGCACCACCCTGCGCATCGAGGCCGCGAAGGGCAGCGCGGCGAGCGTGCGCGCCGATGACGTACGGATCGTGGCCAACGCCCCCGCCACCAGGAAGAACACCCTCGTGTACGAGGACTTCGAGGACGTCGACCAGGGCTGGGGCCCCTTCCTGAAGGGCGACGCGGGCGGCGCCACGGACCCCCGCACCAGCGTCTCCCAGCTGCACGCCCCGTACACCCAGGCCGGCTGGAACGGGAAGCTCACCGACGACGTGCTCGGCGGCAAGGAGTCCCTCAAGGCCCATGAGGAGAACGCCGGACTCGTCTACCGCACCGCCCCCTGGACCGTGCCGATGACCGACGGCCACCGCTACACCGTCGCCTACGACTACCAGTCCAGCCACGCCGGCGCCTACGAGTGGGTCGACGGCTACGACCGGATGACCGCCGACGGCAAGCCCGGCTCCGTCGAGACCCGGACCACCCCCATCGGCGCCCAGCACACCACCGGCCGCTTCACCGAGACCGTCACGGCGGGCTGCGGCGACACCTGGACCGGGCTGCGCAAGCGCGAGGACGCCCCCGAGGGCGCCGACTTCGTCCTCGACGGCTTCACCGTGACCGACCTCGGCCCGGCCCCCGCCGGCGAGCAGGCCGCCTGCGGCACGCTCTCGGTCGAACCGGCCGCCGAGACCCTGGAGCCGGGCAGGGCCAACGTGGTGAAGGCGTCCTTCACCAACTACGAGGCCACCGAGGCCACCGGCGTCACGGTCGGCCTCACCGTCCCCGAGGGCTGGCGGGCCGAGCCCGTGGGCGCGGTCTCCTTCGACTCGGTCGCGGCGGGCGCCGGGGCCACCGCGAGCTGGCGGGTCACCCCGCCGGTGGACACCGCGTACGGCACGTACCCGCTGCGCTCCGAGGCGTCGTACACGGCCGGCGGCACGCAGCGGAAGCTCGGCGCGCAGACCTCCGTACGGACCCTGCCGCCGCCGCCCACCACGGACAGCTGGGCCAGTGACCTCGACTGGACGGCCTCCGAGAACGGCTGGGGACCCGTCGAGCGCGATCTGTCCAACGGCGAGACCGGCACCGGCGACGGCACCCCGCTGACCATCGGCGGCACGGTCTACGCCAAGGGCCTGGGCACCCACGCCCCGGCGAAGGTCCGCTACTACCTGGGTGGGAAGTGCACCTCGTTCACCGCCGATGTGGGCGTCGACGACGTGCAGAAGAGCGCCGGCAGCGTGCAGTTCTCCGTCTCGGCCGACGGCACCGAGAAGGTGAAGTCGCCGGTGCTCAGGGCCGCCGACTCCGCCTGGTCGCTGACGGCGGACCTCACCGGCGCCACGTACGTCGAGCTGACCGCCGGTGACGGCGGCGACGGCAACGGCAACGACCACGCCGACTGGGGCGACGCCCGCTTCCACTGCGGGAGCTGAGCCGCACCGACCGGGGAGGGGCGGGGTCCTGGCGGACCCGCCCCTCCCCGCACCATCCTTTGCAGGTCCCCCACCCCGCGCACACCGGAGGTACCCCGTGTCACTCCTGCCCGCCTGGTCCCGCCGTGCCTTCCTCGCCACCACCGGCGCCACCGCGCTCGGTCTGGCGCTCGCCCCGGCCGCTCGCGCGGCCGGCGACGAGGACGAGTTCGAGACGCTCCGGCTGCGCTGGAACGACCTCTCGCTCGGCACCGGCTACGACCCCACCGCGCAGCCCTACGCCGCCAAGCTGGCCGCCACCGGTGAACTCGCCGCGCAGTTCCGCGCGTCCATGGCACCCGCCGCCGACTCCCTCTGGGCCGGGCACACCTTCGACCCGCCGGCCGGGATCACCTGGAGCTACAACCGGCTGTGGACGATGACCCAGGCCTACGCCCAGGAAGGCACCGGCCACACCGGGGACGAGGCGCTGCTCGCCGACATCGTCCGCGGCCTGGACCACCTCTCCACGACCGTGTACAACGCCTCCACCACCCCGTACGGCAACTGGTGGGAGTGGCAGATCGGCAGCCCCCGCCTGCTCATGGACATCGTCGCCGTCCTGCGCCCCGGCCTCGGCGAGGACCGGGTCCACGCGGCGTGCGCCGCCGTCGACCACTTCATCCCCGACTCCGTCCTCACCGACTACAGCGGCACCTCCACCGGCGCCAACCGCGTCGACCTCTGCCGCTCCGTCGCCCTGCGCGGTGTCCTCGGCCGCGACCCCGCCAAGACCGCGCTCGCCCGCGACGCCCTCTCGCCCGTCTTCCCGTACGTGACGAAGGGCGACGGCCTCTACGCCGACGGCTCGTTCGTCCAGCACACCTGGATCGCCTACTCCGGGACGTACGGACAGGTCATGCTGGACGGGCTCGGCCGGCTGTTCGCCCTGCTGGCCGGTTCGACCTGGGCCGTCACCGACCCGGGCCGGCAGATCATCCTGGACAGCGTCGAGCACGCCTACGCGCCGCTCGTCCACGACGGGCTGATGATGGACAGCGTCAACGGCCGCGCCATCAGCCGGGGACTCCTCAAGAGCGACGAACTCCAGGTCATGCGCAGCGACCACTTCCACGGCCAGGGGCTGATCGCCGCCGTCGCCCTGCTCGCCAACGGTGCGTCGGCCGCCGAGCGCGACCGGTGGAACGGCATGATCAAGGGCTGGATCGAACGGGACACCGTCAGCCCGATCCTTGCCGCCCCGCAGTTCGGCGTCGCGGACCTGTCCCGGCTGCACGCCGCCGCCGCCTCGCCCGTCCCCGCCGCCCCCGAACCCGTCGGCCACACCCTGTTCGCCGCGATGGACCGGGCCGTGCACCGCCGCCCCGGCTGGGCCGCCAGCCTCGCCATGTCCTCGGAGCGGATCAGCTCCTACGAATGCGGCAACGGCGAGAACCCGCGCGGCTGGCACACCGGGGCCGGAATGCTCTACTGGTGGCAGGGCCGGGACGGCGGCGGCCAGTACACCGACTGGTTCTGGCCCACCGTCGACTGGTACCGGCTGCCCGGCACCACCGTGTCCACCAAGCGCCTCGCGGACCGGGCCGGCGGCGAATGGGGCGCGCACCGGCCGGACGTGCGGTGGGTCGGCGGGACGCACGACGGCGAGTTCGCCGCCGTCGGACAGCATGTGAAGGGCCTCGACTCCACCCTGGAGACGCGCAAGTCCTGGTTCTGCGCCGCCGACACGGTCATCTGCCTCGGCGCCGGGATCACCGCCACCGACGGCGTCCCCGTCGAGACCGTCGTCGACAACCGCAACCTGGGCCCGGACGGCGGGCAGACCTTCACCGTCGAGGACCGCGAACGGCCCCGCTGGGCCCATCTGGACGGGCACGGCGGCTGGGTGCTGCCGGGCGGCGCCGCCCTGCACACCCTGCGCGAGGCCCGCACCGGCGCCTGGTCCGACATCAACACCACCAGTTCCACCGAGCCGCGCACCCGCCACTGGCAGACGCTCTGGATCGACCACGGCACCGACCCGGCCGACGCCGCCTACCTCTATCTGCTGATGCCCGGGGCCTCCCGGCGCACCGTCGCCGCCCGCGCCGCCGACCGGAACTGGCTGACCCTGCTGGCCAACACCTCCGCCGTCCAGGGCGTCGCCGTGCGCTCGCTCGGCCTGACCGCCGCCAACTTCTGGCAGCCGGGCGAGGCCGGACCGCTCCGCTCGACGGGCGCGGCCAGTGTGCTCGTACGGGAACGGCGGGGCACCGCGGCGGTGCGCGTCAGCGCGCCCGACCGCAGCGGCACGCCCTTCGAGGTGGTCTGGGACCGGCCGGTGCGCGAGGTCGTCTCGGCGGACCCCGGGATCGAGGTCCGCGCCACCGGCCGGCGCCTCGTCCTCGGCGTCGACCCGGGCACGGCGGGCGCCACCCTGGGGTGTGACGTCCGGTAGCGGAGTCTGCCGGGAGTCTGGGAAGGACGGACGGTGCACGCGTACGCTCGTGCGCTATGGGGGAGTTGAGAGCGGACTGGCGGATCCGGCTGCGCAGGGGCGGTGCGCGGGGCGAGGTGTGCGGGGCCGGCGTGCTCCTCACCCAGGACCGGGTCCTGACCTGTGCGCACGTCGTCGACGAAGTCGCCGCCACGGCTGAACCGGACACCCGGATGTGGGTGGAGTTCGCCGAGAACCCCGGCATCCCGCCGGTCGCCGCCCGGGTCGCCCCGGGCGGCTGGCTTCCCGCCCTCGAAGGCCGCGACCGCGAGGACATCGCCGTGCTCGCCCTGGAGAGCCCCCGCCCGCAGGCCGAACCCGCACCGCTGGGCCGGGGCCTGGAGCGCGGCCGCGAGGTGTGGATCGGCGGCTACTCCCAGGCCTTCGACGACGGCATGTGGCTGACCGGCCGGATCAGCGGGCTGCACGGCGCCTGGGTGCAGCTCGACGCCGGGAGCAACGCCGAGGTGGTGCGCCCGGGATTCAGCGGCGCCGCCGTGCAGACCAGGGACGAGGCCCGGCGCGTCGAACACGTCGTCGGCCTGGTCGTGAGCTGGCGCGGCGATCTGGAACTGGAACTGCCCACCGACAACGACCTCGCGTTCTCGTACATGATCCCCGTCGACCGGATCGCCGAACTCGTGCCGCTGGTGGCCGAGCTGAGCGGCCCCGACGGCTGGGACAGCGGGCTGTCCGAGCGGCTGCGCACCTGGTTCGCGGGCGAAGGCCGGCCCGCCGTGCGCTTCGCCGTCGTGCGGCACGGCGGCGGACGCGACCGCACGCTGCGCAGTCTGGAGAAGCTGTACGAGCCCGCCGAGTACGGCAGGCCGTGGCGGCCCGAGGCGGAGGGCATGGACAAGGATCTGTGGGTCCCGCTCAAGGTCGACCTCAAGTCCATCGTCTGGTACCGCGAGGGCGAGAAGCCGCAGCCCTATCCGGCGCCGCTGTCGTCCTGGTGCATGGCCATGGGCGACGACGGCGCGTCGGGCTGGCCCGGCAGCGACTGGATCGAGGACCTGATCCTCCAGCAGGCGGGCCAGGGGCTGTACGAGCGCTGGGCGACCGGCGACCTGGAGTGGACGGCGCCGCAGATCGTCCACGCCTGGAGCACCTGGGCCGCCCTGCTCGCCCAGGGGACGCGGAAGCGGCGCGACGCGCTCCTGGACGACGACCACCGGGGCCCGGCCGGCGGGCACGGGCTGCTCTTCGGCGGCGGGTGCGCGCTCGAACACCAGGGGTCCTTCGCCCGCTCGTTCTACGGGGACCGGGGCAAGGACGCCGCCTTCACGGACTCGGCGCGGCTGCTGCCCGGAGGCGCGTATACGGTGAAGGCCCACGAGGTCTCGGCCGACTTCGCCGCGCTCTTCGGCGACGGCAGGCAGGCCCGCGACCTGATCCGGCGGCTGGCCTCCGAGGAGGCCCAGGCGGACTGGGGCCGCAGGGGCGGCGTCTTCTCCGTGAACTCGGCGGTCCCGGCCGAGGGCGGCCCGGTCGAGAAGGAGATCGGCGACCGCCTCACGGGCCGGCGGGTGCCGCTGTGCCTGGACGCGTCGGACGTCATGCCGGCGGCGGTGCGGGACGCCTTCTACGAGGCGGTGCTGCTGACGGTCGCGCATCCGGACGCGCCGGTGCGGGAACGGCTCGAGGACATCCAGAAGGTGCAGGACGCCCAGCCGCCCACCCTGCCCCGGCTGACCGGGGTGTGCGGCAGACCACAGTGAACCTTTGTGGAACTCCCACAAACGGGGACCGGTACTGGCTGGTACTTCGCCTGCATGGGCCAACGCTTCTGTCAGGCTCCACCAGTAAACCGGGCAGGAGACTGTACGGAGTCGACGGCAGGGTTTTCTTGGTCGGGTTCGTAGGGTCGATACATGACCGTTGTGGACGAAACCCAGGGCGAGCCGAGCGACACCCGCGGCCGCGTGGCCGAACTGCTGGCTCTGCGCGAGCAGGCCCGGCGTGGCCCCAGTGACCGGGCGACCGAGGCGCAGCACGCCAAGGGCAAGCTGACCGCGCGCGAGCGCATCGAGCTGCTCGTGGACCCGGGTTCGTTCAAGGAGGTCGAGCAGCTGCGCCGGCACCGGGCGACGGGCTTCGGCCTGGAGGCGAAGAAGCCGTACACGGACGGTGTGATCACCGGCTGGGGCACGGTCGAGGGCCGCACGGTCTTCGTCTACGCGCACGACTTCCGGATCTTCGGCGGCGCGCTGGGCGAGGCCCACGCCACCAAGATCCACAAGATCATGGACATGGCCATCTCGGCCGGTGCCCCGCTGGTCTCGCTCAACGACGGCGCCGGCGCCCGTATCCAGGAGGGCGTCTCGGCCCTCGCCGGCTACGGCGGCATCTTCCAGCGCAACACCCGCGCCTCCGGCGTCATCCCGCAGATCAGCGTGATGCTCGGCCCGTGCGCGGGCGGCGCCGCCTACAGCCCCGCCCTGACCGACTTCGTCTTCATGGTCCGTGAGACCTCGCAGATGTTCATCACCGGACCGGACGTCGTGAAGGCGGTCACCGGCGAGGAGATCACCCAGAACGGCCTCGGCGGCGCCGATGTGCACGCCGAGACCTCGGGCGTCGCGCACTTCGCGTACGACGACGAGGAGACCTGCATCGCCGAGGTCCGCTACCTCATCGGGATGCTGCCCTCCAACAACCGCGAGAACCCGCCCACGGTCGAGAGCGACGACCCGGCCGACCGGCGCGGCGACGTCCTGCTGGACCTGGTCCCGGCCGACGGCAACCGCCCGTACGACATGCACAAGGTCATCGAGGAGCTCGTCGACGACGGCGACTACCTGGAGATCCACGAGCGCTGGGCCCGCAACATCATCTGCGCGCTGGCCCGCCTCGACGGCAAGGTCGTCGGCATCGTGGCCAACCAGCCGCAGGCCCTCGCGGGCGTCCTGGACATCGAGGCGTCCGAGAAGGCGGCCCGCTTCGTCCAGATGTGCGATGCATTCAACATCCCCATCGTCACTCTTCTGGACGTACCCGGCTTCCTGCCCGGCGTCGATCAGGAGCACGGTGGGATCATCCGGCACGGCGCGAAGCTGCTGTACGCGTACTGCAACGCGACGGTGCCGAGGATCTCGCTGATCCTGCGCAAGGCCTACGGCGGTGCCTACATCGTCATGGACAGCCAGTCCATCGGTGCGGACCTCACCTACGCCTGGCCCACCAACGAGATCGCCGTGATGGGCGCCGAAGGTGCCGCCAACGTCATCTTCCGCCGGCAGATCGCCGACGCCGAGGACCCGGAGGCCATGCGGACCCGCATGGTCAAGGAGTACAAGGCCGAACTGATGCACCCCTACTACGCCGCCGAGCGCGGTCTGGTCGACGACGTCATCGACCCGGCCGAGACCCGCGAGGTCCTGATCGCCTCGCTCGCGATGCTCCGCACCAAGCACGCCGATCTGCCGGCCCGCAAGCACGGCAATCCCCCGCAGTAGAAGACGGAGACACATCCATGACCACCACTGCCGCCGAGTCCGTGCTGCGCGTCGAGAAGGGTCTCGCCGACCCCGAGGAGCTGGCCGCCATAACGGCCGTCCTGCTCGCCCGCGCCGCGTCCCAGCCCGTCGACGCCCCTGCCCGCCGAGGCCACAACACAGCAGGCTGGCGCCGCCTGGAGCGCACCCCCGGCTTCCGCGCCCCGCACAGCTGGCAGGGCTGACCGAATCAAGCCCGTCCGGCGATTGAGGACAAGGCCCGCACGGCAAAGGCCCCGCACTCCCAAGGAGTGCGGGGCCTCTCGCGTACCTCCTAGCGCAGCCGCGCCATCAGCGCATGCTCCACGAGCGTGATCAACGCGCTCTTCGCATCCGCGCGGTGCCGCGCGTCCGTCGTGAGAATCGGCGTGTCCGGCCCGATCTGAAGCGCCTCACGGACCTCGTCGGGGGTGTAGGGCTGGTGTCCGTCGAAGCCGTTGAGGGCGATGACGAACGGCAGCCCGCTGTTCTCGAAGTAGTCGACCGCCGGGAAGCAGTCGGCGAGGCGGCGGGTGTCGACCAGGACCACCGCGCCGATCGCGCCGCGTACCAGGTCGTCCCACATGAACCAGAAGCGGTCCTGGCCCGGTGTACCGAAGAGGTACAGGATCAGGTCCTGGTCCAGGGTGATGCGGCCGAAGTCCATGGCCACCGTCGTGGTGGTCTTGTCCCCGGTGTGCGTCAGGTCGTCGATGCCCGCCGATGCGGACGTCATCACGGCTTCGGTACGCAGCGGATTGATCTCCGAAACGGCACCGACAAACGTGGTCTTACCCACGCCGAAGCCCCCTGCCACCACGATCTTCGCCGAGGTAGTGGAGCGGGCCGCTCCGCCGCTAGAGCTTGCGAAGTCCACTGAGCACCCTTTCGAGCAGTGTCACATCTGGCTGGCCGCCGGCGGACTCGTCGCCGCCGGGCTGGTGGATAGCGACGAGTCCGGCCTCTGCCAGGTCGGCTACGAGGATCCGGGCAACGCCGAGGGGGATCGAGAGCAGGGCCGAGATCTCGGCCACCGACTTGATCTCGAAGCACAGCCGGCAGATCCGCTGGTGCTCGGGCAACTGCCCTTGCAGCCGGGACGGATCGGCCGTGGTACTGACCAACGCCTCAATGGCGAGTTGGTAGCGCGGTCGGGTCCGGCCGCCGGTCATGGCGTACGGACGGACCAGCGGGTTGTGCGCGACCGGCGCCGGCTCTGCGGCCCGCCGCGGCTGCACCGGCTGGATGCGAGGCGGCGGCTGCGGGGAGTCGTACCGGTGGGGACGCTGCGGGCGCTGCGGCTCCTGCGGCCAGTCCGAACCCTGGCGGTGCTGGGGCTGCTGCGGCTGCTGATACGGCTGATAAGGCTGTTGTGCGCCCTGTCTGCCGGGTGTGGAGGGGAAGTTGAACCGATCGTCCCCGTGCTCACCCGGTACCTGCTGGCCACCGTTGAACTGGTGCCCGCCTGGGGGTGTACCCACGATTCCTCCTCCGCCTGCCGGTCCCGATCCCAATGGGTCCGCGCCACCGCACCTTATGGCGCGGTGACGCGAAACGCACTGTCTGTCTACTAGTTAAGAAGACTTCCCTGAAGTTCGGCACGGAGGTCCGGGGTGAGGACGCTGCCGGCACGGTCGACCAGAAGGGCCATTTCGTACCCAACCAGACCGATGTCGGCGTCCGGGTGTGCGAGAACGGCCAACGAAGATCCGTCGGAAACGGACATGATGAAGAGGAACCCTCGCTCCATCTCCACAACTGTCTGATTCACCGCGCCGCCCTCGAAGATCCGGGAGGCACCCGCGGTCAGCGAGGTCAGACCGGAGGCGACAGCCGCCAGCTGGTCCGCACGGTCACGCGGGAAACCTTCGGACATCGCCAGCAGGAGTCCGTCGGCGGAGACCACCACCGTGTGGGACACCCCGGGGGTGTTGTCCACGAAGTTGGTGATCAACCAGTTCAGATTCTGCGCCGCCTGGCTCATCGGGCTCACACTAACGCTCCTGGTTGTAGGTATTACTGGTGTCCGAACCCGCGTTGCGTCCCCGCAGGACACCGCGTCGCAGGTTGCTCAACCTGCCACGCACGTCCTCCGGCGCGCGGGAGACCTGGGGGCCGCCCTGCTGGGTCTGCTCGGCCGTGCCCTCGACCAGATTGGCCTTGGGCACCCGCCGGGGAAGACCGGACGGGGTGACCCCGCCGGCCTTCGGCTCCCGGAGCTTCTCGGCCCGCTCCCAGCGCTCGTCGTTCGCCGAGCGCCAGTCGTCGGAACCGTCGTTTCCGTCGTTGTCCCGCTGTGCGGGCGCCGGCCGCTGCGGCAGTTCCTGCTGCTGCGGCTGCTCCTGCGTGGCGGCGGGCCGGTCGTTGCCGCGGCCCGTGGGCTGCCAGTGCTGCTGGCCGCCCCGGCGCGGCAGACCCGCTTCGGTCAGCTCGTGGCCGGCGTTCGGGACGGGGCCCGAACGGTCGAAGCCTACGCGCTCCTGAGGCTCTGCGGGAGCGCTCGGAACAGATTCCGGTTCCGGCTGCGCCACCGGCTCGAAGCCACCCTGGTACGCGCCCTGATCTGCCCACTCTTCCTGCTGGGGCTGGGGGGCGTACTGCTCGTCGTAGCCCTGCTGGGGCAGCTCGGGAGAGGCATATGCCGCCTCCGCATAGCTGCCCTGGGGCGCGCTGTAGCCGGACTGGCCGTCATAGCCGGTGTCGCCGCGGTACGGGTCGTAGCCGGCCTCGTACGAGGACGAGGGCTGCTCGTACTGCTGCTGCTCCGGCTGCTCGCCCTGCTGCGGCTCCTGGGCGTACTGGTTCGTGGCGTAGGGGTCCTCGCCGTACGCGGACGCCTCGGCGTACCCCTGCTGGGGCTGCTGCTCCTGCTGGAACGCCGGGCGCTCGCCGCCGGTCTGGGCCTCCAGCGCGGCACGGCGCTCCTCGCGCATCAGCGAGCGGCCGACCGGGTCGAGCTGGGCCGGGTCCGCCGGGTCCTCGTAGCGCGAGTCGTCGAAGCCGAGCTCCTCCGCCGTCCGCAGCTGCGGCTGCTGCGGGACCGCGTCGAACGCCTGCTGCTGCGGGATGATCGAGGAGACGGTGAAGTCGTCCGGCGTGGGGGCGCTGTCGCCGCCGCCACCGTGGGTGATGGCGTCCGGCAGCATGACCAGCGAGGTCGTCCCCGCCTGCTCGCCCGAGGGGCGCAGCTGGACCCGGATGCCGTGCCGGTCGGCCAGCCGGCCGACCACGAACAGGCCCATGCGCTGGGAGACCGCGGCGTCCACCGTCGGCGGGTTGGCCAGCTTGTGGTTGATGTCGGCGAAGTCCTCGGCGGTGAGGCCGATGCCCTTGTCGTGGATCTCGATCATCACGCGGCTGTCGGGCAGCCGGGTCGCGGTGACCCGCACCTTGGTCTGCGGCGAGGAGAACGTGGTGGCGTTCTCCAGCAGCTCGGCCAGCAGGTGCACGAGGTCGGTGACGGACTGGCCGTGGATGTCGGTCTCCGGGACGCCGGAGAGCTCGATGCGCTCGTAGGACTCCACCTCGGACGAGGCGGCCCGCAGGACGTCCACCAGCGGCACCGGCTGGTTCCAGCGGCGGCCGGGCTCCTCGCCCGCGAGGACGAGGAGGTTCTCGCCGTTGCGGCGCATACGGGTCGCGAGGTGGTCCAGCCGGAAGAGGCTCTCCAGCTGGTCCGGGTCGGCCTCGTTGTTCTCCAGGTCGGTGATGAGGGTCAGCTGGCCCTCGATGAGCGACTGGTTGCGGCGCGAGAGGTTGGTGAAGATCGCGTTGACGTTGCCCCGCAGCATGGCCTGCTCGGCCGCCAGCCGGACCGCCTCGCGGTGCACCTGGTCGAAGGCGCGGGCGACCTCGCCGATCTCGTCCTGGCTGTTGATCGGGATCGGCTGGACACGGGTGTCGACCCGGCCCGGGTCGGTCCGCGAGAGCTGGTCGACGAGCGAGGGCAGCCGCTGCTCGGCGATACCGAAGGCGGCCGTACGCAGCCGGCGCATCGAGCGGCTCATCTGGCGGGCCATGAGCCCGGCCAGGAGGAAGGCGGCCAGCAGCGCGATGATCACGACGGCGGCGTTGACGATGGCGTCGGTGCGGGCGTCGGCGGAGATGTCCGCGGCCTCGGTCACCGCCTTGTCGACGAGCTCGTCCTCGACCGTGGTGTAGCCGTCGAGCTTGGCCGTGGCGGCCGCCATCCAGGTGTCGGGGGTGATCCCCTTCGCCTTCAGCTCATCGGGGCTGCCGCCCTGGCCGATCTGCTGGGCCATGCCGTCGTAGACCGAGCCGTCGATGGTGGGCGGCGTCACGAACGGCACCCCGGCCGCCTCGGCCTGCTCCTTGGCGGCCTTGAGCTTGGCGGCGCCCTCGGCGGCCTTGTCGCCCATGACCTTCTTCAGCCGGGCGGCGTCGGCCTCCGTACCGCCGGAGACGAACTCGCCGAGTGCGATCTGCTCCAGGTAGTTGTACGAGCCGAAGGCCTTGACCTGGTCGTTGAACTTGCCGGTCTCCCGGCTGGGGCGCACCAGGAGGTGCATGCCGATGGAGCGCTGAAGCGATTCTGCAGCCTTGGCCAGCTCGAGCGCGTACACGGTGCGGCCGTAGCTGGTGATGTTGCCGGTGCCGAGGCCGAGTTCGTTGCAGAACTCCATGAGGGAGTGCTGGACCTTGACGTAGCCCTCTTCGGTCTTCACCGGGTCCATGGCGGCGGTGTAGGCGGCCTTGCGCAGCTGCGGAAGCTTCGGCTCCTCCAGCTTGAACAGCTTGAGGCGGCGCTCCAGACCCTGCTTCGCCGGCATGTCCTCAACGGCCGCGTCGAACTTCTTCGCCGCGGCGTCGGTGGTGGCCTGGACCTGGGCGACGGACTCGTCGTCGCGCTTGTTGGACAGCAGGGGCCGGGCGGTGAGGTCGCGCTCGTTGAGCAGCGCCTGCCCGTACTCGGCCGCCGCCCGCACGATGAGCGCGGTCTTCTCGGCGTCCTGGGCCTCCTGCCAGGTGTCGATCGAGCCCTTGACCTGGAAGCCGCCCATGACGAGGCCGACCAGGACGGGGATCAGGAGGATCGCGTTCAGCCGGGTGGGCACCCGCCAGTTGCGCGGGGACAGCCGGCTGGTGCTGCCACCGGCCGGTATCCCTTCGGACACATCGGCGGACGGCGCCGCGGTGCGCTGCGGCGGGGTGAAGTTGCCCCGCTCCGCCTGCGCCGTGGAGCCCTCGTTGTTACGCCTCACTCGACCAACAACCTCTCGGCGTCGGCACCTACGTTGTGCCGTGTTTGTTTCAGGGCCGTACTACTCGGGAGTTCGACGAATTGCAGCACGGCTACCGGTCGCGTTCCAAACAGTCGGAATGGGCGATTCCGAGTGGCCCACGCCTCAGATAAAACGGGCATAAAGAACGAGCCCCGTCAAAAGGCGGGGCTCATGTGAGCGCAGTGGTACCGAACGTGCGCATCGGGTGTCGACCGTGGGGTAATTCTCTTTCGAAACGTTATGAATACGGGGGCGGATCGTGTCAAAGGACACAGTCCGCCCCCGATTGACTACTGTAACTGCCGTACGGCAATACCGACTTGTGCCTACTTGAGCCGGGCCATCAGAGCGTGCTCCACCAGCGTGATCAGGCCACTCTTGGCATCGCCGCGGTGCCGCGCGTCCGTCGTGATGATCGGGGTGTCGGGCCCGATCTGGAGGGCTTCGCGGACCTCGTCGGGGGTGTAGGGCTGGTGTCCGTCGAAGCCGTTGAGGGCGATGACGAACGGCAGTCCGCTGTTCTCGAAGTAGTCGACGGCCGGGAAGCAGTCGGCGAGGCGGCGGGTGTCGACGAGGACGACGGCGCCGATGGCGCCGCGTACGAGGTCGTCCCACATGAACCAGAAGCGGTCCTGGCCCGGTGTACCGAAGAGGTACAGGATCAGGTCCTGGTCCAGGGTGATGCGGCCGAAGTCCATGGCCACCGTCGTGGTGGTCTTGCCGCCGGTGTGGGTGAGGTCGTCGATGCCCGCCGATGCGGACGTCATCACGGCTTCGGTACGCAGCGGATTGATCTCCGAAACGGCACCGACAAACGTGGTCTTGCCCACGCCGAACCCACCCGCCACCACGATCTTCGCCGAGGTGGTGGCCCGGGCAGCACCGCCACTAGAGCTTGCGAAGTCCACTGAGCACCCTTTCGAGCAGTGTCACATCCGGCGCGCCGCCGGCCTCTCCGTTGCCCGGCTGGTGGATGGCCACCATGCCGGCTTCCGCCAGGTCCGCGACGAGGATCCGGGCCACGCCGAGCGGCATCGACAGCAGGGCCGACACCTCCGCCACCGACTTGACCTCACGGCACAGGTGGCAGATTCGCTGGTGCTCGGGGAGCAGGGTCCCCAGGTGCGCGGGGTCGGCCGTGGTGCTGACCAGCGCCTCTATCGCTAGCTGGTAGCGCGGACGGGTCCGTCCGCCGGTCATGGCGTAGGGACGGACCAGCGGCTGGTCGCCTTCACCTTCGTACGACGCGTGGTTCAACGCGCCGTACGGATCGGGTGAGGCGGGTGGCGGGGTCATGAATCCTCCGGGCGTGACAGCAGGGTGTCGGCTTGCCGTCTGAAGGGGCCGGTGGGGGGTTCTAAGCGGCCGGACGGGCGAGGGATGGGAGCGGTACCTGAATATGTCGTCTGTGTCACCGGTTCACGGCCGCCTAATGGAGCAGGCTGCCCTGGAGCTCGGCACGGAGGTCCGGGGTCAGGACAGTGCCCGCCCGGTCCACCAGCAGAGCCATTTCGTACCCCACCAGACCGATGTCGGCGTCCGGGTGGGCCAGCACGGCCAGCGAGGAGCCGTCCGAGATGGACATGAGGAACAGGAATCCGCGTTCCATCTCCACCACGGTCTGGCTGACTGCGCCGCCTTCGAAGATCCGGGAGGCTCCCGCGGTCAGCGAGGTCAGACCGGAGGCGACAGCCGCCAGCTGGTCGGCGCGGTCACGCGGGAAACCTTCGGACATCGCCAGCAGCAGGCCGTCTGCGGAGACCACCACCGTGTGCGACACCCCGGGGGTGTTGTCCACGAAGTTGGTGATCAACCAGTTCAGATTCTGCGCGGCCTGACTCATCGGGCTCAACTAACGCTCCTGCTGGTGAGTGGGGCCGAGTGGGAAACTGCCGGTCGACTGGCCGTTGTTGGCCTGACGTCCCTGCTGGATGCCCCGGCGGAGATTGGTCAGCCGCCCGCGCACATCATCGGGCGCACGCGACACCTGGGGACCGGACTGGTGGTTCTGCTGCTGGGCGGTGCCCGGCACCAGATTGGCACGTGGGACCCGGCGAGGCAGACCGGACGTGGTAATTCCGCCTGCCGCGGGCTTCTTCACCCGCTCCGCCTGCCGGACGAGTTCGTCGTTCGGCGAGGCGCGCCAGTTGCTCGTGGCGGCGGCGGAGTCGCCCGTGCCGCGGATGGGCGCGGCGGGAGCGGGCGGCTCCTGGGCGGGCTGCTGCTGGGGGTAGGCCGGTGCCTGGGGCGCGGCGGGGGGCTGCTGGCCGCCCTGCTGCGGACCGTGGAACCAGTTGGTCTCCAGGGTGTCGTACAGCGGGGTACGGCCGTCGCCGGGCCCGGAGACCGGCGGCAGCGCCTCGGGCTGCGGCTGCTGGGGCAGGACGGGCCGGTACTGCTGGTCCGGCGCCGGAGCGGCCGGCGGACGCCGGTCACCGAAGTCCCCGTTGTCGCGGGGGCGCGGCGCGGGCCGGCCCTGGTCCTGCGGGCGGCCGAAGTCAGGCCGGGCGAACTGCGAGGTGCTCGTCACGTCCGGGCTCTGCGGCTGCTGCTGCCCGGGCCGCTGCTGCGGCGAGGGAGCGGGCCCCGAGAAGTCCGGGCGGGCGAACTCGGCGGTGGAGCCGGGGCCCTGCCGGTCGTCGACCGGGCGGCGCGGGGCGAGCGGCGGCGGGTTCAGCGGCTGGAACTGGCCGGTGGAGCCGTGCTCGTCGTGGCCGCGGGGCGCGTCGAGCGGGGAGCGCCGCGGTGCGGACGGCTCCTCGCTGCCCCAGCTGGTGGTCTGCGGGCGCTGCGGTGCCTGCGGGCCGTTGCCGCCGGGCAGTTCGGCACGGGGGCCGCCGACCGGGGGCAGCTGGCGGTCGTTCTGACCGGGTCCGCCGGGCTGCTGGAAGCCGCCCTGGTCGTTGCGCGCCTGCTGAGGCTGCGGCTGTGGCGCCTGGCGTCCGGGACCGTTCTGCCCGGGGCGCCGCTGCTCGAACAGGCTCGGCTGACCCGAGTCCGTACGGCCGCCGTCGCCCTGGCCGCGTGCGCCCAGCCGGGCGGCGCCGCCGAAGGCGCCGGAGAGCCCGCCGCCCTGGCGGGGCGGCTCCTGGCGCGAGCCGTCCTGCGGCCGGCCCTGGGGACCGGGGCCGCTCTGGAAGGCGGAATTCTGACCGGGCTGTCCGGGCTGGCCCTGCTGGTTCGGGGGCCGGCCGGGGCCGCCGTCGCGGGAGGGCAGCGCGGCCCGGGGACCGGCGCCCGCGCCGACCTGGCCGCGTGCGCCCTGACCCGTTGGGATGCGGCCGGAGGGTGCGCTGTCCAGACCGGGGCGCGGGGCGTTGCCGCCCGCGAGCAGCCCGCCGGGTGCGGGGGACTGCTGGCCCGGAGCCTGCTTGGGGGCCGGCTGCTTGCCGCCGTGGGCGACGTCGACCGGCAGCATGACCAGCGCGGTCGTACCACCGGAGTCGGAGGGGCGCAGCTGGATGCGGATGCCGTGCCGGAGCGAGAGCCGGCCGACCACGAACAGACCCATGCGGCGCGAGACCGAGACGTCCACGGTGGGCGGCGAGGCGAGCCGCTCGTTGATCGCCGCGAGGTCCTCGGGCGAGAGGCCGATACCGGTGTCGTGGATCTCCACGAGCACCCGGCCGTCGGGCAGCGCGTGACCGGTGACCCGGACCTTCGTCTGCGGCGAGGAGAACGACGTGGCGTTCTCCAGCAGCTCGGCCAGCAGGTGCACGAGGTCGTTGACGACCCGGCCGGCGACCTCGGTGGCGGGCACCGCGGCCAGTTCGATGCGCTCGTACTGCTCCACCTCGGAGGCGGCGGCACGGAGCACGTCGACCAGCGGCACGGGGCGGGTCCAGCGGCGGCCCGGCTCCTCGCCCGCGAGGACGAGGAGGTTCTCGCCGTTGCGGCGCATACGGGTCGCGAGGTGGTCGAGCTTGAAGAGCGAGGACAGCTGGTCCGGGTCGGCCTCGCGCGACTCCAGCTCGGAGATGAGCGAGAGCTGGCGCTGGATGAGGCCCTGGGAACGCCGCGAGAGGTTGGTGAACATCGCGTTGACGTTGCCCCGGAGGAGGGCCTGCTCGGCGGCGAGGCGGACGGCCTCGCGGTGCACGTCGTCGAAGGCCGCGGCCACCTTGCCGATCTCGTCCCGGGAGTGGACACCGACCGACTCGACCGAGGTGTCGACGTCCTGCGGGTCGGCCTCGGAGAGCTGCTTGACGAGCTCGGGCAGCCGGTCCTGGGCGACGCGCGTGGCGGTGTCCTGGAGGCGGCGCAGCGAGCGGATCATGGACCGGGCGACGACGAAGGCGCCGACCAGGGAGACACCGAGCACCAGCAGGATGAGCGCACCGGAGATGATCGCCTCGCGCTGCGACTCGTCGCGCAGCTCGCGGGCCTTGCCCTCCATGTCGCTGAGGAGGGTCTCCTCCACCAGCTTCATGGCCTGGATCTTGATCGAGTCCTGGTCGTACCAGTCCATGTACGAACGGCGCGCGGTCGGACCGCTCATGCCGTTCGGGTTCTCGAGCATCTTCTTGGCGTAGGTGTCCGCCGCCTTGATGTCCGGATGGCCCTCGTCCAGCGTGGACGTCAGCTCGTCGGCGCTCTTGCCCGTGGTCGTGTAGATCGCCTCGAAGGAACGGCGGGCCGCGTCCTCCTTGCGCTGCGCGGCCAGACCGAACTGCTGGTCGTTGCGGTCGAGATGGGGCTGCTTGTCGTCGCCGCCCGGCAGCGCGGCGGCGATGATCGCGCGCTGGACCGAGGCGTACTCCTTGGCGGAGGAGAAGGCCGCCAGGGCGCGGGTCCGCTTGATCATCTCGGGGCTGCTGGTGGCCTGCGCCATGTCCTGGGAGAGGCTCAGCAGCGAGGTGATCAGCTGGCTGTACGCGTCGACGGTCTGCAGACTCGGGCTGTCCTTGACATACGCCTGCTTGCGGATGTCGCGGATGCTGCCGAGCTGCGAGGCGATCTGCTGGACGCTGGCGTGGATGCTCTCCAGCGTCTCGTCGCCCGTGGTGTCGCCGATGTCGTTCGTCGCGGCGAAGAACGCCTTCTTCGCCCGGTCGGTCTTCTTGCGCGGCTCGGTGACCTTGAAGTCGGTCGCCGGGACTCCGTTGGACAGCGGGCCGGCCGAGCGGTCGCGCTCCTCCTGGAGCGCCTGGGCCAGCGACGTCGCCTGCTTCGTCATCTTGGTCAGCAGCTGCATGTGCTCCAGCTGCTGGATGTCGTTCATGGAGTCGTTGATACGGAGACCGCCCAGCGTGGTCGCGGCGACCACGGGGAGGGCGAGCAGGGAGACCAGGCGCGTGCTGATGCGCCAGTTGCGGAGAGCTACGCGTGATCCCGTGTTGACCGGGCCGCGCGGCTTGGGCGCGGTGGCCGTGTCGGCCCCGCCGCCCGCCGCGGCTCCGGGCCGCCGGTCACGGTCGCTATTGTCGCCGGCCGCGGCCGGTCCGGGGTTCTGGGCGTGCTGGGGCGAGGAACCGCGGCCGGTCCCGCCGCGCGGCTCCTGTTCCGCCGCAGCGCTGCCATCCCTCTTGAAACGTCCCTGCACTAGCGTCGCAACCTCTGGACCAGGCGTTCCTCCGTGGTGAACGGAGGGAACGGTGTCGGCGTCGTGGGGCGTTGTACCGCCCCATGGTGGTCGTGAGTGACCGGCGCTCTTCCCCTTCCCGCCGCCACTCGGCGCTGCGTTGCGCCCCTGCGCGCCGGCTTGAAACCCGCGGCGGTGCGTGGAATTCCAGCACAGTGGAGGATCTCCAACAAGGGCCAGGTACCGGGCTGTGACCTGCGTGACACGTTGTGATGGCTGGGTAACAAGCCGTGGAACCCGTTCACTGTCATAACGGACTATTGCGGGCGATTCAGGTGGGGGTCGCGGGTGTCCCAGTCGACATGATCAGGAGCGGAATGGCTGATTCAGTGGTGCAATGTCCGTTTCTTCGACCCCTGTCGGCGGCCCGAATTGGGCCGATTGTCGACCTCTTCGTGAGCAAACTCACATGATGATCGCCGTCTCTTCCGGGCGTCCGGAGGGAATCGGATGTTTAGCCTGACGCTTTACAGGGATGGCGAAACCGACAACCGGCGCCCCGTTCGGGTGGCGCCCCTACCGACAGGGTCCGTACGGCAGATGAAGACGACGATGATGTTCCGCAACATTGCCAACCCCCGGCGCACCACGCTGGCGCACCTCAAGGATGCCGAAGCGCTGCACACGCCGGAGCAGCCGGAGCACGCAGTCGACCTGCCGACGCAGACGGCCAACCCGCGCCGCACCATCCTCATGACGGCCCCCGCGGCCGCCACCGCCGCCGCGGAGTAATCCCGCGCATCAGGGCCCCCTCACCCGCGCTAGCCTGGAGCATCAGTCTTCAGGCCACCAGCAAGTGAGGGGCGACAGCAACCCGTGCGCATCGCCAGGTTCTCCATCGACGGCAATGTCGCCTTCGGCGCGGTCGAGGGCGACGGGCCCGACGGTCTCGTCCTCGACATCATCAAGGGCATCCCGTACGCCGAGTTCGAGCTCTCCGGGACCAAGGTCCCGCTGAACAAGGTCCGGCTGCTGCCGCCCGTGCTCCCCAACAAGGTCGTGGCCATCGGCCGCAACTATGCGGAGCACGCCGCCGAGCTCGGCAACGAGGTCCCCGACGTCCCCGTCGCCTTCTTCAAGCCCACCACCTCGGTGATCGGCTCCGGCGACGCCATCGAGTACCCCTCCTTCTCGGACGACGTGCACTACGAGGGCGAGCTGGCCGTGGTCATCGGCCGCATGTGCCGCGAGGTGCCGCGCGAGCGGGTCAAGGACGTCATCTTCGGCTACACCTGTGCCAACGACGTCACCGCCCGCGACGCCCAGAAGCGCGAGAAGCAGTGGGCCAGGGCCAAGGGCTTCGACACCTCCTGCCCGCTCGGCCCCTGGGTGGAGACCGACCTCGACCCCGCCGACCTCGCCCTCCAGACCACCGTCAACGGCGAGCAACGCCAGCTCGGCCGGACGAGCGAAATGATCCGGGGCATCGAGGACCTGGTCGTTCACATCACCGAAGCGATGACGCTGCTTCCGGGCGATGTGATCCTCACGGGTACTCCCGCAGGGGTCGGACCCCTCCATGTCGGCGACGAGGTCGCCGTCACCATCGAAGGCATCGGCACTCTCACCAACAAGGTGATCAAGCGTGGCTAACGCACCTTTCCCCAAGCTCTCGACCTCGCTCGACCAGGGGAGGCCCCATCGCGTACGTTTCTGTCCCTCCCCGACCGGCAACCCCCACGTCGGCCTGGTCCGGACGGCCCTCTTCAACTGGGCCTTCGCCCGGCACCACCAGGGCACCCTGGTCTTCCGCATCGAGGACACCGACGCGGCGCGCGACTCCGAGGAGTCGTACGAGCAGCTCCTCGACGCGATGCGCTGGCTCGGCCTCGACTGGGACGAGGGCCCCGAGGTGGGCGGCCCGCACGCCCCGTACCGCCAGTCGCAGCGCATGGACCTCTACCGGGACGTCGCCGAGAAGCTGCTCGCGGCCGGCCACGCGTACCGCTGCTACTGCACCACCGAGGAGCTGGACACCCGCCGCGACGCCGCGCGCGCCGCGGGGAAGCCGTCCGGCTACGACGGCCACTGCCGCGACCTCACCGCCGAGCAGACCGCCGCGTACGAGGCCGAGGGGCGCAGCTCCATCGTGCGCTTCCGGATGCCCGACGAGGCGATCACCTTCACCGACCTGGTCCGCGGCGACATCACCGTCCAGCCGGAGAACGTCCCGGACTACGGCATCGTCCGGGCCAACGGCGCTCCCCTCTACACGCTGGTCAACCCGGTCGACGACGCGCTGATGGAGATCACCCACGTCCTGCGCGGCGAGGACCTGCTCTCCTCCACCCCGCGCCAGATCGCGCTGTACCGGGCGCTCATCGAGCTGGGCATCGCCAGGGGCGTCCCGGAGTTCGGGCACCTGCCGTACGTGATGGGCGAGGGCAACAAGAAGCTCTCCAAGCGCGACCCGCAGTCCTCGCTCAACCTCTACCGCGAGCGCGGCTTCCTGCCCGAGGGGCTGCTCAACTACCTCTCGCTGCTCGGCTGGTCGATCGCCGAGGACCGGGACATCTTCGACATCGACGAGATGGTCGCCGCGTTCGACATCAAGGACGTCAACGCCAACCCGGCCCGCTTCGACCTCAAGAAGTGCGAGCACGTCAACGCGGAGCACATCCGCCGGCTGGACGTGAAGACGTTCACCGAGGCGTGCGGCCCGTGGCTGAAGGCGCCGTTCGCCCCGTGGGCCCCGGAGGCCTTCGACGCGGAGGTCTTCGCCGAGATCGCCCCGCACGCGCAGACCCGGGTCACGGTCCTCTCCGAGATCACCGCCAACGTCGACTTCCTCTTCCTCGACGAGCCGGCGACCGACGAGGCGTCCTGGGCCAAGGCGATGAAGGAGGGCTCCGACGCCCTGCTGGTGACGGCCCGCGCCGAGCTGATCGCCGCCGAGTGGAACGCCGACGCCCTCAAGGCCGCCGTCCTCGCCGCCGGCGAGCAGCACGGCCTGAAGCTCGGCAAGGCGCAGGCCCCGGTCCGCGTCGCGGTCACCGGCCGCACGGTGGGTCTGCCGCTCTTCGAGTCCCTGGAGATCCTGGGCCGGGAGAAGACGATCGCCCGTATCGACGCGGCCCTGGCCAAGCTGGCCGCGTAACCGGACGCACGCCGTACGGATGCCGTACGGACGAAAGGGGCCCGGCCACCTCGGTGGCCGGGCCCCTTCGCGTGCGCACGGGCCCGCGTAGAGTCGGAGCCATGCCGATCAGGGCCGTCCTCTGGGACATCGACGACACGCTCTTCGACTACACGACGGCCGCCACCACCGGCATGGCCCGGCATCTCGCCGCGGAGGGCCTGCCCGGCGGATACAGCACGCCGGACGAGGCCGTGGACGCCTGGCACCGGCTCACCCGGCGCCACTGGGAGCGGTTCGCGGCGGGGGAGACCGACTGGGAGGGCCAGCGCCGCGACCGGGCCAGGGACTTCCTCGGCCGCCCCATGGAGGACGCCGAGGCCGACGCCTGGTTTGAGCGCCACATCTCCCACTACGAGGCAGCCTGGTCGCTCTTCCCGGACGCCGTCCCCGTGCTCGACGCCCTGGCGGGGACGTACCGGCACGCCGTGCTGTCCAACTCGGCCCTGGAGCAGCAGCACCGCAAGCTGACCGTGCTCGGGGTGCGCGACCGGTTCGAGTCCCTGCTCTGCGCGGCGGAGCTGGGCGTCTCCAAGCCCGCCGCCGGAGCCTTCCTCGCCGCCTGCGAGGCGCTGGCCCTGCCGCCGTCCGACGTCGTCTACGTGGGGGACGAACCCGACATCGACGCCCGGGGTGCGACGGCCGCCGGTCTCACCGGAGTCTGGCTGGACCGGGGCGGCCGGGGCGGACGTCCCGAACTCGTCCGGATCACGGCCCTCGACCAGCTTCCCGGCCTGCTGGCAGGCAATACCCGTTTTGGAGCGCCGGACACCTTCGGGTAATGTTCTTCCTGCGCCGAACGAACGGGCCGAAAGATCCGGGCGGGCGGTGCAGCAGAAATGAGGCCCCACAAGGGGTTGCGTTTCAGTGGGCTATGGTGTAATTGGCAACACTACGGTTTCTGGTACCGTCATTCTAGGTTCGAGTCCTGGTAGCCCAGCGCAAGACCAGCACGATGTAACAACAAGCCCCCGTTGTGTAGCGGCCTAGCACGCTGCCCTCTCACGGCAGTAGCGCCGGTTCGAATCCGGTCGGGGGTACAGATCCTTCCCGCGAGATCATCTGGGTCGCACCCACGCTCTCGATGCAGGATCGCTAGGGCCCCCGTTGTGTAGCGGCCTAGCACGCTGCCCTCTCACGGCAGTAGCGCCGGTTCGAATCCGGTCGGGGGTACTTGTAACACCATGGGCTATGGTGTAATTGGCAACACTACGGTTTCTGGTACCGTCATTCTAGGTTCGAGTCCTGGTAGCCCAGCGCAGGTCAAGCAAGTTGCAGGAACAAGCCCCCGTTGTGTAGCGGCCTAGCACGCTGCCCTCTCACGGCAGTAGCGCCGGTTCGAATCCGGTCGGGGGTACAACACAGCACCAGACAGAGGCCCTTCACTTCGGTGAGGGGCCTTCTGCCTGTGCCCGCAGGTCCGTTCAGATTCCGTAGCGCCGGGCCGACTCCTCCTCCTGGGCCAGTCGACGCAGGGATGCCAGCAGCGGTTCGTACAGCACCGCCGAGGCCACCGCCATCTCCACCTGCTCCGACCCGGACGGATACGTCTCCATCATGTCCAGGTCGTGGACGGCCACTTGGTGCATGAGCCGCGCCTGCTCGGCCAGGAAGTCGCTCTCGCAGGGATAGCCGAGCCGGATCAGGGTCGCGAGCGAGGACACCAGCGCCCGGTGGACGGGGGAGAGCGAGCCGATCTCCCGTGCGGTGCTCCATCCCAGCCGGTCGAGGAGGCGGTCCACTTCGGCGCGGGCGGCCGCCGTCTCCGGGGCCTCCTCGTCGGGGTCCGGCCCGTGCGGGAGCGACCAGAGTGCGGCGCCCAGCCGGATCGTGCGGCCCAGCGAATCGTCGTCGACATGGCCCAGCACCTCGCGGGCCGTGGCCACCGGCAGCCGGCCCACCTGGAGCAGCGCCCGCACCAGGCGCAGCCGGCGCAGATGGCTCTCGCCGTACTCGGCCTGGGTCGCGCTCACCCGCTCGCCCGGGGGCAGTAGCCCCTCGCGCAGGTAGTACTTGATCGTCGCGGTCGAGACGCCGCTCCGCTCGCTGAGTTCGGAGAGTCGCATCCGGTGCCTTCCCTTGCGTCCGCCGCGTGAGCGGTGTCACTATCCAACCATTGGATAGTGGCACTCTCCAACAACCTTCCGGGGGACCCGTATGTTCGCGAAACCGATGCCGGGACGGACGACCGCCGCGGCCGAGGGCGATGTGGTGGTTCTGCTGATCGGCATGCGGATCAACCACTTCCGGGGCGTGCACCACTGGCTGCCGGTGTTCGTCGGCATGCTGCGCATGCTGCGGGAGTTGAAGAAGGACAGGGCCCGGGGGCTGCTCGGCCACGTCCTGCTGACCGGCTCGCCGAGGACGTACTACGTCGTCCAGTACTGGGAGTCCAAGGAGAAGCTGTACGCGTACGCGTCGGCGCCGGACATGTTCCACCGCAAGGCGTGGGCGACGATCAACCGCAAGGAGAAGAAGTCCCGGCAGCACGTGGGGCTGTGGCACGAGACCTACATCGTGCCCGAGGGCGGCTACGAGTCCATCTACGCGGATATGCCGGCGTACGGACTGGCCGAGGCGACGGGGTCGCTGCCGATCGAGGGGCGGGGCCGCCGCGGGGCGGACCGGCTCGCGCATCGCTCCGGCGCGAGGAGCACCCGCTGAGAGGCGGGGTCGAAAGGGGCCGCCACGACGCTGGGGCGGCCTGAGGGGGAGCGGGGTGCGAGGGGGCCCGGTCAGCCCGTGCGGCGCAGGGCCTCGCTCAGCCGGGCGGCCGAGTCGATGACGGCCTGGGCGTGCATCCGGCCCGGGTGCCTGGTCAGCCGCTCGATCGGTCCGGAGACCGAGACGGCGGCGACCACCCGGTTGGAGGGGCCGCGCACCGGGGCGGAGACCGAGGCGACGCCCGGCTCGCGCTCGCCGATCGACTGGGCCCAGCCGCGCCGCCGTACGCCGGAGAGCGCCGTCGCCGTGAAGCGGGCGCCCTGGAGGCCGCGGTGCAGGCGCTCCGGCTCCTCCCAGGCCATCAGGATCTGGGCGGAGGAGCCCGCCTTCATCGTGAGCGTGGAGCCCACCGGCACGGTGTCCCGCAGACCGGACAGCCGCTCCGCCGCCGCCACGCAGATACGCATGTCGCCCTGCCGGCGGTAGAGCTGAGCGCTCTCGCCGGTGATGTCGCGCAGGTGGGTGAGCACCGGCCCGGCCGTGGCCAGGAGCCGGTCCTCGCCCGCCGCCGCGGCGAGCTCGGAGAGGCGGGGGCCGAGAATGAACCGGCCCTGCATGTCCCTCGCCACCATGCGGTGATGTTCCAGTGCCACGGCCAGTCGGTGAGCCGTGGGTCGTGCGAGCCCGGTCGCCGCGACCAGCCCGGCGAGGGTGGCCGGCCCGGACTCCAGGGCGCTCAATACCAGAGCTGCCTTGTCGAGAACGCCGACGCCGCTAGAGTTGTCCATACGACGATACTCGCGTCTCACTCTGTGAAACGCAAGTTCAATTTTCCGGGGAAGTTGCGAACCTGTACGGGCGGCCCCACAACGGCCCGTAGCCACCGCCCCGCACGGGGGTCCGGACGGGGGCGCACCGAATCTCTAGTTGGGCCGGCGATGACGCCGGCCGGAGGGAAAGCGATGGGTAGGACACTCGCGGAGAAGGTTTGGGACGACCATGTCGTCCGGCGCGCCGAAGGTGAGCCCGACCTCCTCTTCATCGATCTGCACCTGCTGCACGAGGTGACCAGCCCGCAGGCCTTCGACGGTCTCCGGCAGGCCGGACGCCCGGTACGGCGCCTCGACCTCACCATCGCCACCGAGGACCACAACACCCCGACCCTCGACATCGACAAGCCGATCGCCGACCCGGTCTCCCGCGCACAGCTGGAGACCCTGCGCAAGAACTGCGCGGAGTTCGGCGTCCGCCTGCACCCGCTGGGCGACGTCGAGCAGGGCGTCGTGCACGTGGTGGGCCCGCAGCTGGGCCTGACCCAGCCCGGCACCACAGTCGTCTGCGGCGACTCCCACACCTCCACGCACGGCGCGTTCGGCGCCCTCGCGTTCGGCATCGGCACCAGCCAGGTCGAGCACGTGCTGGCCACCCAGACGCTGCCGCTGGCCCGTCCGAAGACGATGGCGATCACCGTCGACGGCGAACTGCCCGACAGCGTCACCGCCAAGGACCTGATCCTCGCGATCATCGCGCGGATCGGCACCGGCGGCGGCCAGGGCTACATCCTCGAATACCGCGGCTCCGCCATCGAGAAGCTCTCGATGGAGGCCCGGATGACCATCTGCAACATGTCGATCGAGGCCGGTGCGCGGGCGGGCATGATCGCCCCCGACGAGACCACCTTCGACTATCTGCGCGGCCGGGACCACGCCCCGCAGGGCGAGGACTGGGACGCGGCGGTCGCGTACTGGAAGACGCTGCGCACCGACGACGACGCGGTCTTCGACGCCGAGGTGGTCATCGAGGCCGCCGAACTGGCGCCGTTCGTCACCTGGGGCACCAACCCCGGCCAGGGCGCGCCTCTGTCGGCCAACGTCCCCGACCCCGCTTCGTACGAGGACGCCTCGGAGCGCAACGCCGCCGAAAAGGCCCTGGAGTACATGGGGTTGACCGCCGGACAGCCGCTGCGCGAGATCGGTGTCGACACCGTCTTCGTAGGTTCGTGCACCAACGGACGCATCGAGGACCTGCGCAACGCGGCCGCCGTCCTGGACGGCCGCAAAGTCGCCGACGGCGTACGGATGCTGGTCGTCCCGGGCTCCGTCCGGGTCGCCCTGCAGGCCGTGGCGGAGGGCCTGGACAAGGTCTTCACCGCCGCCGGCGCCGAATGGCGGCATGCGGGCTGCTCGATGTGCCTCGGCATGAACCCCGACCAGCTGGCCCCCGGCGAGCGCTCCGCCTCGACCTCGAACCGCAACTTCGAGGGCCGGCAGGGCAAGGGCGGCCGTACGCACCTGGTCTCCCCGCAGGTCGCCGCCGCCACCGCCGTGCTGGGCCATCTGGCCTCGCCGGCCGACCTGTCCGACGACCGCACGCCCGCCGGAGTCTGAGAATCATGGAAGCTTTCACCGCACACACCGGCCGGGCCGTCCCGCTGCGCCGCAGCAACGTCGACACCGACCAGATCATCCCCGCCCACTGGCTGAAGAAGGTCACCCGGGACGGCTTCGAGGACGGGCTCTTCGAGGCC
Source organism: Streptomyces sp. ITFR-16 (assembly GCF_031844705.1). NCBI lineage: Bacteria > Bacillati > Actinomycetota > Actinomycetes > Kitasatosporales > Streptomycetaceae > Streptomyces > Streptomyces sp. ITFR-16. Next base: position 2,256,400 of record NZ_CP134609.1, on the reverse strand, counting down.
TGGCGCAAGGACGAGAACTTCGTCCTCAACCGTCCGGAGCGCCAGGGCGCCTCCGTCCTGGTGGCCGGCCCCGACTTCGGCACCGGGTCCTCCCGTGAACACGCCGTCTGGGCCCTGCAGAACTTCGGGTTCAAGACCGTCATCTCCTCCCGGTTCGCCGACATCTTCCGCGGCAACTCGCTGAAGAACGGTCTGTTGACCGTGGTCCTGGACCAGAAGGTCGTCGACGCGCTCTGGGAGCTGAGCGAGGCCGACCCGACGGCCGAGATCACCGTCGACCTGGAGAAGCGGCAGGTGCTCGCCGAGGGCATCACGGCCGACTTCGAGCTCGACGAGAACGCCCGCTGGCGCCTGCTGAACGGGCTGGACGACATCAGCCTCACCCTTCAGAACGAAGCGGACATCGCGGCTTACGAGGCGGCCAGGCCGGCCCACAAGCCCCGTACAATTCAGGCCTGAGCAGCGCGTTTCCCGTACTGCGCCCCCTGCCTTCTGGTAGGGGGCGCAGTCGCTTGTTGAGCCCCCGTCGGGCGACAACTCGCCCCAGATGGCACAATCGGTGCATGGAACGCGACAGCCAACTCAAGCTTTACGGCCAAGTCGCCGACCGATTGAAGGAAGCGCACTCACGAGTGCGTGCACTGCAAGTCCCGGCGGGCGTACGGATGGCGCTGAACCGGAAGCTGCTGGTCGTCACGGCCGCGGCGAAGCACGATCTGCCGGATGCGGCAAGGCGTCTGGACCGTTTGATGAAGGACCTCGACGAGGGCCGATTCCCCGAAGGTGACTGACTCTGCGGAACTGCGCAGCGGTCGACTTCGTTGCGGCACTAGGGTGATTAGCCCGTTTCGTGTTTGATTTGCGGTATATATCTGCCTAACGTGCGAAAAAGCCTGAACAGATTCGTTCCGGCAATGTCTCCGAAGGGGAAGACGTGAACAAGGCGCAGCTCGTAGAAGCGATTGCCGACAAGGTCGGCGGCCGTCAGCAGGCCGCTGACGCCGTCGACGCGGTGCTCGACGCGATCGTCCGTGCGGTTGTCGCGGGTGACCGGGTCTCGGTCACCGGCTTCGGCTCGTTCGAGAAGGTCGACCGCCCCGCCCGCTACGCCCGCAACCCGCAGACGGGTGAGCGCGTACGGGTCAAGAAGACCTCGGTGCCCCGTTTCCGTGCGGGACAGGGCTTCAAGGACCTGGTGAGCGGCTCGAAGAAGCTCCCCAAGAACGATGTGGCCGTGAAGAAGGCGCCCAAGGGCAGCCTCTCGGGCGGTTCTTCCACCCGTACGACGGCGAAGGCCGCCGCCAAGAAGGCCACCGCGAAGAAGGCCGTGGCGAAGAAGGCGACCGCCAAGAAGACCGTGGCAGCGGCGAAGAAGACCACGGCCACCGCCAAGAAGACCACCGCGAAGAAGACGTCCGCGGCGGCCAAGAAGACCACGGCGGCCGCGAAGAAGGCGACCCCCGCGGCGGCGAAGAAGACGACGACCGCCAAGAAGGCCGTCGCCAGCAAGACCGCGCCCGCCAAGAAGACCACGGCGAAGAAGGCGCCCGCGAAGAAGACCACGGCGCGCAAGACCACGGCCAAGAAGGCCACCGCACGCAAGAAGTGAGACCGAGCAGCGCAAGGCTCCTCACACGCGCCGGGCCGGGCTCCCCTCGGGGAGCCCGGCCCGCGGGCTGTCCGGGGGAGCCGGGGGCTCAGAACGTCTGCAGCGTCACCAGGGTGATCCTGAGCGCGGCGCCCTCGCCCTCGCCCTCGATCCGCACCCGCTGACCCGGACGCAGCAGCCGCAGGCCGCCGGCGTCGAAGGCCGCGGCGTCGAAGTCCACCGGGGTGCCGTCGTCGAGCAGCACGCTGCCGCTGCGGGTCTCGGGGTCGTACGTGTACGAGGTCGCCTGCATGCCCGGCAGCCTATCGGTCCATCGCGGGAACCCCGGCGGCCCAGCGCCCGGCCGTGAACGGGCCGACGCCCAGGGCCAGCGCCACCCGCAGATCGTCGCCGGTGTCCACGTCCCGGCGCACCGAATCGATGCCCGCCAGCGTGATTTCCCTGGCCCCCGACGCGAGGTGCCGGGCCCGGGACGGACCGCCGAAAGCGGGGCGGAATTCCACTCCTGGCCCAGCGGACAGAAATGTTGTTCCGATTCCCGCGGCGTCGGGCACAAATGCACGGGGGAAAGCGGCAGAAAATTCGAGTACCCGGGACAATTCCGCCGGACGCAGTGCGGGCAGATCGGCGTTGAGCGCGGCGACCGGGGCGCCGGGCCGCGAGGCCCGGACCGTACGCTCACCGTGCGCGAGGGCGGCGTTGAGTCCGGCGGCCGGGGTGTCGGCCACGATCCGGGCGCCGAGCGCCGCCAGCGCGGCCCCCGCGGCCCGGTCGTCCGTGACGACCACCACATCGGCCACCGCCGGGCAGGAGAGCGCGGCGGCCACCGTGTCCTGGGCGAAGGCCAGGGCCAGCCGGGGCCGCAGCAGGGCGCCCGACGCGGGCACCAGCCTGCTCTTGGCCCGCGCCAAGGGCTTCAACGGGACGACCAGGGACCAGCGGCCGGTCGGGTCGGTGTTCGTGGCGGTCTCCCCCTCGATGCGCATCGCCGCCTATTCTCGCCTGCCGGTGCGACAACCCGGAGGGTCCCTCCCCAAGGCGAGGCGTACGGTGTTCTCGACAGAGCAGGGGCCTGGGGCGAGACTTGACCGTCGGTAGTCAGGTAGCAATGAGCTCCACAGTCACGTTCATAGAGGAAGGTGTCCGAGTGTCCCGCCGCAGAATCGGCTTCTGGTACCGCCTGGCCGCGGTCATCGCGAAACCGCCGCTGGTGGTTCTGTTCAAGCGCGACTGGCGGGGAATGGAACACATTCCGGCCGACGGTGGATTCATCACCGCGGTCAACCACAACTCGTATCTGGACCCGCTTTCCTACGGGCATTTCCAGTACAACACCGGACGGGTGCCGCGGTTCCTGGCCAAGGCGGGCCTGTTCAAGACCCCCTTCGTCGGCATGATGCTGCGCGGCACCGGCCAGATCCCGGTGTACCGCGAGACCACCAACGCGCTGGATGCCTTCCGGGCCGCCGTCGCCGCCATCGAGCGCGGCGAATGCGTCTGCTTCTACCCCGAGGGCACCCTCACCCGCGACCCCGAGATGTGGCCGATGGCCGGCAAGACCGGCGCCGCCCGGGTCGCGTTGATGACCAGGGCCCCGGTCGTCCCCGTCGCCCAGTGGGGCGCCAACCAGGCGATGCCGCCGTACGCCACCGACAACAAGGTGCGCCTCTTCCCCCGCAAGACCCTCCAGGTCCAGGCCGGTCCGCCCGTCGACCTCTCCCGGTTCTACGACAAGGAGCCGACGCCCGAGGTGCTGCGCGAGGCCACCGAGGTCATCATGCACGCGGTCACCGCGCAGCTGGAGGAGATCCGCGGGCAGCAGGCGCCCGCCGAGCCCTACGACCACCGCAAGGCCCGCGCCGAACAGCGGCGCAGGGCCGAAGGAGAGGGACCCAAGTGACGCACCCCGTCAAGGCAGCCGTCTTCGGAACCGGCTCATGGGGTACGGCCTTCGCGATCGTCCTCGCCGACGCGGGCTGCGAGGTCACCCTCTGGGGCCGCCGGGCCGAGGTCGCCGAGACCGTCAACACGACCCGTACCAACCCCGACTACCTCCCGGGCATCGAACTGCCCGCATCGGTCCGGGCCACCACGGACGCGGCCGAGGCCCTGCGCGGCGCCGACTTCGCCGTCCTGGTCGTGCCGTCCCAGACGCTGCGCGAGAACCTCGCCGCCTGGGCCCCGCACCTGGAGCCGCAGACCGTCCTGGTCTCCCTGATGAAGGGGGTCGAACTCGGCACCGCGAAGCGGATGAGCGAGGTCATCGAGGACGTCACCGAGGTCTCCGCCGACCGCATCGCCGTCATCACGGGGCCCAACCTCGCCAAGGAGATCGCCGAACGCCGTCCCGCCGCGGCCGTCGTCGCCTGCCGGGACGAGTCCGTCGCCCAGCGCCTCCAGGCCGCCTGCCACACCTCGTACTTCCGCCCCTACACCAGCACCGACGTGGTCGGCTGCGAACTCGGCGGCGCCGTCAAGAACGTCATCGGGCTCGCCGTGGGCATCGCCGACGGCATGGGGCTCGGCGACAACGCCAAGGGCTCGCTCATCACCCGCGGCCTCGCCGAGACCATCCGGCTGGGCCTGGCCATGGGCGCCGACCCGCTCACCTTCTCCGGACTCGCCGGCCTCGGCGACCTCGTGGCCACCTGCTCCTCGCCGCTCTCGCGCAACCACACCTTCGGCACCAACCTCGGCCGGGGCATGACGCTGGAGGAGACCATCGCGGTCACCAAGCAGACCGCCGAGGGCGTCAAGTCGTGCGAATCCGTGCTCGACCTGGCCCGCAGGCACGGCGTCGAGATGCCCCTCACCGAGACGGTCGTCGGCATCGTCCACGAGGGCAAGCCGCCCATGGTCGCGCTCAAGGAACTCATGTCCCGCAGCGCCAAGGCCGAGCGGCACTGAGCGGCTTCACCCCCTGGGCGGCCCCGGCCACGCTGACGGAGCCCGTACCAGCAGGTACGCTCATCGCGATATGAGCAGCGAGAACCTCCCCCAGAGCACGGAGCAGCAGCTCCGCAAGCCGCGTGTGGCCGTCGTGTTCGGCGGCCGCAGCTCCGAACACGGCATTTCGGTGGTCACGGCCGGCGCCGTCCTGAACGCCATCGACCGGACCAAGTACGACGTCCTGCCGATCGGCATCACGACGGACGGCCGCTGGGCGCTCACCGCCGACGAGCCCGAACGCATGGCCATCACGGACCGGAAGATGCCCGACGTGGCGCAGCTGGCCGAGTCCGACGAGGGCGGCGTGGTGCTCTCCGTCGACCCCGGCAGCCGCGAAGTGGTCTACAGCGAGCCCGGGTCCGTCCCCAAGGCGCTCGGCGAGGTCGACGTCGTCTTCCCCGTCCTGCACGGCCCCTACGGCGAGGACGGCACGCTCCAGGGCCTGCTGGAACTCTCCGGAGTGCCGTACGTCGGCGCGGGTGTCCTCGCCTCGGCCGTCGGCCAGGACAAGGAGTACATGAAGCGGGTCTTCACCTCCTTCGGGCTCCCCGTCGGGCCGTACCTCACCGTCCGCCCCCGTGAGTGGGACAACGACCGCGCCGCCGCCCGCGCGCGCATCACGGAGTTCGCCGCCGAGCACGGCTGGCCGCTCTTCATCAAGCCCGCCCGGGCCGGCTCGTCCATCGGCATCACCAAGGTCGACGACGCCTCCGGGCTCGACGAGGCGATCGAGGAGGCCCGCAGGCACGACCCGAAGTTCCTCGTCGAGTCGCTGCTGCGGGGCCGCGAGATCGAGTGCGGGGTCCTGGAGTTCGAGGACGGGCCGCGCGCCAGCGTGCCCGCCGAGATCCCGCCGGTCACCTCGCACGACTTCTACGACTTCGAGGCCAAGTACATCGACGCGGCGTCCGGGATCGTGCCCGCGCCGCTCACCGAGGAGCAGACCGCCGAGGTCCAGCGGCTCGCGGTCGAGGCCTTCGAGGCGACCTCCTGCGAGGGGCTGGTGCGCGCCGACTTCTTCCTCACCGAGGACGGCGGCTTCGTCATCAACGAGGTCAACACCCTGCCGGGCTTCACCCCGATCTCCATGTACCCGCGCATGTGGCAGGAGAGCGGCGTCAGCTACCCGCAGCTGGTGGACCGGCTCATCCAGGCGGCCCTGGACCGGCCGACCGGACTGCGCTGAGACCTGCGGGGCCAGGGCGTGCGCTCCCGGTGGGGCGCACGCCCTACAGGCGGTTGGGGACCGTCTTCCTGACGGCCGGGGCGAACGCGGCGAGGGGGGTCGCGTCGTGCGCGTACTCCACCGAGAACGTGACCTCGACATACGCCTTGCGCAGCGTGGTCGTGAAGCGCGGACCGTTGTCGTCGCGCTGCTCCAGCATCCAGTTGACGCCGTCCGCGTCGGTCCCCTTGGACTGGTCGTCGTCCATCTTCGCGGGGCGCGGCACACCGCAGCGCAGTACGATCGCCCCGTCCCCCCACCCGGCGGTCAGATCGGAACCGGGACCGGGGTCACTGCGCTCCAGACCGGCGACGGTGTCCGGCAGTTCCTTGTGCAGCGCACGGCAGTAGGCTGCGGCTTCCGGGGACGGAGAGGGAACCGTGACCGACGCCTGGGCGTCGCCCGAGGAACAGCCCGCCGCGGCCATCAGCAGCAGGGCGGCGGACGGACCGAGGAACACGGGGTGGGGGAGCCGGCGGCTGGATGAGGTCACCGGCCCAGCGTAGACGGGGGCTACAGGTGAACGACCGGGCAGGTCAGGGTGCGGGTGATCCCGTCCACTTGCTGGACCCGCGCGACCACCATGCGGCCGAGCTCGTCGACCGTGTCCGACTGGGCGCGCACGATCACGTCGTAGGGGCCGGTGACGTCTTCTGCCTGGATCACTCCCGGAATCTTGGCGATGGTCTCGGCGACGGTCGACGCCTTGCCCACCTCGGTCTGAATAAGGATGTACGCCTGTACCACGGAACCTCCAGGGCGGCCACGAGGATCATGTGGGGGAAAGGGACGCCACGTTATCGCGTCGCCGCGGGCCGCGGGGAGACCTGCGGGCCGGATGACGCCCACAGCGTGGCGTACAGAACGCACAAGTTGACGTATCTCTTGACAGTACCGACAGCAGTGAAGGCCCGCGACCGCAAGCGGAGCGGCGCGGACGGGGGACAGGCGGAACAGGCGTGCCCGTGACCACCTGGGCGGCCGTGCTCCACAGCTGGGCCGGACGCCCGTCCGGCCCCATAGATGAGAGGTGACACTCGGTGAAGGGAACCGTGGGCGAGTTGGGGGAGTTCGGGCTCATCAGAGAGCTGACGTCCCGGCTCACCACCACTCCGGCGGTACGGCTCGGACCCGGCGACGACGCCGCGGTCGTGACGGCTCCCGACCGCAGGGTCGTGGCCAGCACGGACATCCTGCTGGAGGGGCGGCACTTCCGGCGCGACTGGTCGACGGCGTACGACGTCGGGCGCAAGGCCGCCGCACAGAACCTCGCCGACATCGCCGCGATGGGAGCCGTGCCGACCGCACTGCTCCTCGGCCTGGTCGTGCCCGCCGAACTCCCGGTCACCTGGGCCGGGGAGCTGATGGACGGCATCCGCGACGAGTGCCAGGTCGCGGGGGCGGCCGTGGTCGGCGGCGATGTGGTGCGGGGGGACACCATCACCGTCGCGATCACCGCGCTCGGCGATCTGCGCAACCACGAACCCGTCACCAGGGCGGGTGCCCAGCCCGGCGACGTCGTCGCGGTCACCGGCTGGCTCGGCTGGTCCGCCGCCGGGTACGCCGTGCTCTCCCGGGGCTTCCGCTCGCCCCGCGCCTTCGTCGAGGCCCACCGGCGGCCCGAACCGCCGTACCACGCGGGCCCCGCGGCCGCCGGGCTCGGTGCCACCGCGATGACCGACGTCAGCGACGGGCTCGTCGCGGACCTCGGGCACATCGCCGAGGCCAGCAAGGTCCGCATCGACCTGCGGTCCGGGCTGATCGACATCCCCTCCCAGATGTCCGACATCGGGCAGGCCGTCGGCGTGGACCCGCTCCAGTGGGTGCTGACCGGGGGCGAGGACCACGCGATCGTCGCGACGTTCCCGCCGGACGTGAAGCTGCCGGCCCGCTGGAAGGTGATCGGCGAGGTCCTCAACCCCTCGGCGCTGCCGCAGGTGACGGTGGACGGGGCGCCCTGGACCAGCAAGAGCGGCTGGGACCACTTCGGCGACATCGAGGACGCCCAGTAGATTGCGGCGTATGCCGATACCTGCTGCCGTACCTCCCCGTGTGCTCACCGTCGCCGGATCCGACTCCGGCGGCGGTGCGGGCATCCAGGCCGATCTGAAGACGATGCTGGCGCTCGGTGCGCACGGCATGAGCGTGCTCACCGCGGTCACCGCGCAGAACTCCCTGGGCGTCCAGGGCGCCTGGGAGCTGCCCGCCGAGGCCGTGCGCGCCCAGTACCGCAGCGTCGTGGACGACATCGGGGTCAGCGCGGTCAAGACCGGCATGCTGTCGTCCGCCCTGCTCGTCGAGACCGTCGCCGGGCTCCTCGCCGGGACGGACGCGCCCGCCGTCGTCGACCCGGTCGGCGTCTCCAAGCACGGGGACCCGCTGCTGGCCGCCGAGGCGCTCGACTCGGTCCGTACGAAGCTGCTGCCCGTGGCGACCGTGGCGACCCCGAACCTCGACGAAGTGGCGCAGCTCACGGGCATCACCGTCACCGACGAGGCCGGCATGCGCCGCGCCGCGGCCGAACTGCTGGGGTACGGGCCCCGCTGGGTGGTGATCAAGGGCGGGCACCTGCCGGGCGAGCCCGTGGACCTGCTCACCGACGGCAGCGAGGAGCACTGGCTGCGCGCCCCCCGTCACGACAACCGGCACACCCACGGCACGGGCTGCACCCTCGCCTCCGCCATCGCCTGCGGTCTGGCCCGGGGCGAGGACGTGCCGACGGCGGTCCGGGCCGCGAAGGCGTACGTCACCGGGGCGATCGCGGCGGGCTTCCCGCTGGGCACGGGCATCGGCCCGGTCGACCACGGGTGGCGGCTGCGGGACGCCGGCTGAGGCCCGGCCCGCACGGGCCCGGCAAAGGCCGGCGGGCACAGCAAAAAGCCGGTCCACCGAGGTGGACCGGCTTTTTGGGCAACCGGTAGGGCTGCGCTACGACGGGAACGTCAGCGCGCGACCTTGCCGGCCTTGATGCACGAGGTGCAGACGTTGAGCCGCTTCGGCGTCCGCCCGACCACGGCACGCACGCGCTGGATGTTGGGATTCCAGCGACGGGACGTACGGCGGTGCGAGTGCGAAATGCTGTTGCCGAAGCTCGGCCCCTTGCCGCAAACGTCGCAGTTGGCAGCCACGGGTCACTCCAAAACTTCAGATGCACTTACAGTGAATTCCGGCACGCCGGATTCATTGACTGAAGTGGCGGTACCGGGGGAATGTCCCGACTCTCGTCGGGCAACCGAAGCAGCATACAACGGCTGCGTCGGAGATACGAAACTACCATGGGTCGCACAGCCCCTCGCCCCGCCCCTGAGCCCGCCCGGCCCGACGGCCGGGGGCTACCCTGCGGTGCGGCCGGCCGCACCGGTCCGTATCCCGACCCGTGTTCCGCTCCGTGTTCCGCTCCGTGTTCCGCTCCGTGTTCCGATCCGTTTTCCGAGGAGGACCGACAGGTGCCGCAGACCGCCGACGCACCGGACGCCGTCGCGGTGCGCACCTGGTGCTCACTGGCCCTGGACGCGCTCGGCCGGGAGCGCGAGGCGATCGACGCCATCAACGTGTATCCCGTCGCCGACGGGGACACCGGGACGAACCTCTATCTGACCGTGGAATCCGCGGCGGCGGCCGTCGAGGCGGTGTTCGCCGCCCATGAGACCGGCACATCGGTGCCCACCACGGCGGACGCGGTACGGGCCATGGCCCACGGGGCGCTCATCGGGGCGCGCGGCAACTCCGGCACCATCCTGGCGCAGCTGCTGCGCGGCATGGCCGGGGTGCTGGCCGAATCGGCGGGCCCGGACCGGCTGGCCCTCGCGCTGGAGCGGGCCGCCGCCTCCGCCCGCGAGGCGGTCGCCCACCCCGTCGAGGGCACGGTCCTGACGGTGGCCGCCGAGGCCGCCGCCGCAGCCCGGCGCACGCAGCCCGGCGCGAGCGCGGGCGCGGTGGCGCGAGCGGCGTACGAGGGGGCGCGCACCGCTCTGGAAGCGACCCCCGGACAGCTCGCCGTCCTCGGCAGGGCCGGGGTGGTCGACGCCGGCGGACGGGGACTCGTGGCGGTGCTCGGAGCGCTGGTCCAGGCGGTCTCGGGCCGGGCCCCGGAGCGGCCGTACGAGGCCCCCGCACCGGCCGCCGCCTTCCTCGCCGGGGCCGACGCGGGGGACTGCCCGGCGGAGGCCGGCCCCGAGGGCGGCCCGGCCTTCGAGGTCATCTACCTGCTGGAGGCCCGCGACGAGGCCGTGGAACGGCTGCGGACCCGGCTGGACGGTCTCGGCGACTCCCTGGTGGTCGTGGGCGGCGACGGCCTGTGGAACGTCCATGTGCACGTGGACGACGCGGGGGCCGCCGTGGAGGCCGGGGTCGAGGCCGGACGGCCGTACCGCATCCGGATCACCCACTTCGCCGCCGACCGGCTGCACGCCCGCCCCGAACCCGCCCAGCGCGCGGTCGTGGTGGTCGTCCCGGGCGACGGGCTGGCCGGGCTGTGCGCCCAGGCCGGTGCGACGACGGTGCTCGCGCGGCCCGGGGAGCCGCCGGCCAGCGGTGAACTCGTGGACGCGATCCGCCGGGCGCACGCCCGCGAGGTGGTCCTCCTGCCCAACGACGGAGAGCTGCGGCACACCGCCGCGGCCGCCGCGGAACAGGCCAGGACCGAGGGTGTCCGGGTCGCCCTGATCCCGACCCGGGCCGCCGTCCAGGGCATCGCGGCCCTGGCCGTCCACGAACCGGACCGCAGCTTCGACGAGGACGTGGTCGCGATGACCGCGGCGGCCGGCGCGACCCGCTACGCCGAACTCGCCGTCGCCGAACGGCAGTCCTGGACCATGGCGGGCATCTGCCAGGCCGGCGACATCCTCGGCCTGATCGACGGCGATGTGGCCGTCATCGGCGAGGACGTCCCCGGCACGGCCCGCAAGGTGCTGGACCGGATGCTCGCGGCGGGCGGCGAACTGGTCACCCTGGTCCTCGGCGAGGACGTCCCCGACACCCTGGCCGACGCCCTGGAGGAACACGTCCGCGAGGGCTACCTGGCGGTCGACACGACGGTCTACCGGGGCGGCCACCAGTGCGCGCCCCTGCTGATCGGGGTGGAGTAGCGGCACCTGCGTGGGGTCCGGCCCGTCCGGCGACCGAGGACAAGTCGGCACGCCGGACGCCCCGGCGCTACGCGTCCGTGCCCGCCGCCCTCGCCACGTACGCCCGCACCGACTCCACCTCCGCCCGCCGCGCGTCCACCGTCTCGTCCGTGCCCGCCGCCACCCCGTCGTACGCGGCGAGCACCCCCGCCACCCGCCCCAGCGCGGCGTCACCGCGTCCCAGGTCCGCCTCCAGCCAGGCGGCCATCAGTTCGGCCGCCGTGCGCTGGCCGAGCAGTTCGGGGCCCGCCTCGCGGAACGCCGCCGACGCCCGGCCGACGTACCCGAGCGCCTCCTCGTACGCCAGCCGCGCGGGATCGTCCGCCGCCTCACCCGGCTCGCCCTCGCAGGCGCGCGCGACCAGTTCGGCGGTCTGGCGCCAGGTGTCGGCCAGCTCCGCCAGCATCTTCGGCCCCGCCGCCTCGCACTCGCGTTCCGCCTCGGCCATCAGCGCCCGGGCCGCACCGATCCCCGGCTGCCCCTCGCGGACCGCGATCCAGGCCCGCACCCGCAGCGTCCGCACCAGCGCCGCGACATCGCCCAGCTCCCGCCACAGCTCCCCGGCCCGGGCGTAGGCCTGCTCCGCCTCCGGGTTCAGCTCGGCCCGGTAGAGCGCCTGACCGGCGAGATGCGCGAGCATCGCGTGGTCCTGCTGCTCGGGCCAGCCGCGCGCGATGTCCGCCGCCCGCAGCCAGTGCTCCGCCGCCGGCCGGGGCTCCTCCAGCGAGGACAGCGCGTCGCCCAGCCACCACAGCGTCTGGACGACCATGCCGTCCCCGTGGTCCTCGGCCGAGAGGTCGGGCAGGACGGCCTCCAGCACCGCCGCCGCCTCCGCCGCCCGGCCCAGCCGGAGCAGCCAGCCGCCGAGCTGATGGCGGGCATGGGCGCCCAGGAAGGTGCCCTCGCCCGCCTCGTCCGCCCAGTGCGAGGCGTCCAGGGCCTGTTCCGTCGCCTCGGCGAACCGGCCGGTGGCGCCGAGCACTTCGGCGAGCTGGAGATGCAGCCGGGCCCGCCCGGACGCGCCCACGAACGACTCACCGTGCTCCAGCGCGGCCCGCGCGGCCCGTTCCGCCGTCGTGTGGTCGCCGAGCCGCGCCGCGATCCGCGCCCTCTTGGCGTCGTACTCGACCGCGCACCACGGCAGCCCCGCCTCCGTCACCCCGGCGGAGGCCCGCGCATACAGCTCGGCGGCGGCCGGCCCGTCACCCCGGTAGGCCGCGACGTCCCCGAGGAAGTGGTGCGCCTCCGCGATCCGGGTGACGACCCCGGCCCTGTCCCGCAGCGGCTCGCTGAACGCCAGCACCTCGCGCGCGCCCTCCTCGAGCGCGGTGAGCGCGGCCTCCAGCGCCTCCTCGTCCCCCGCCTCGTGCAGCCGCTGCTGGAGGACCCGGGCCCGGCCGGCCAGGACCCCGCTCGCCTGCCGCGCCGTGGCCTCGCCCCGGGCGTGCAGCTCCAGCACCCGGGCCACCAGCGGCGCGATCTCCTCCAGCGCTCCGTCCGCACCCCCGTCGGCCAGCGCATGCGCATAGGCGCACCGGGCCGCCGCGGCGACGGCCTCACCCGGATCGCCCGCCTCCGCGTACAGCCCGGCCGCCGCGGCGAACGCCTGCGCGGCCTCGGCGGGCGGCAGCGAACCGGCCATCGCCCGGTGGTCCTCCAGGCTCGCCCGGTCACCGGGCACGAGGACGGCCCCGTCCGCCTCGGCCCGCTCGGCGGCGGCCAGCCACGCGGCCCCCGCCTCCGGGCGCAGGGCATCCGACAGCCGGCGCGCCTCGGCCAGCAGCCCGGCCAGATCCGGGGCGTCGGCCGCCGGGGGACGCACGGGGGCCGGGGGCGCCGCCGGGGCAGACGGGCGCACGGCCCGTACCCCCAGCGGCAGCCGCTCCAGCAGCGGGACGCGCGCCATGCGCTCCCGTATCTCCTGCCCCACATAGCCGTTGCCGTTGCGCGCGTCGAACCGGGCTCCCAGGGCGAGCGCCTGGGCCCGGGCCTCGACGGCCAGCGACGCGGCGGTCCACTCGGTGCCCGCCGGGCCCGGCACCCGCTGCCCGCCGTGCCCCAGCGCGGTCAGCCGGTCCATCAGCAGCGCGGTGACGGCCAGGAAGCCCATCAGGCTGCCCGGATTCCCGCTGTCGGTGAAGTACGCCGGGCGCTCCGCGAGGATCTCGAGCCCCCGGGCCTCGTTGCCGGTCAGCGCGCAGAACTCGATGTGCAGCGCCACCGAGTAGCGCATGCTCTCCATCGGCCTCACCAGCCGGTACCCGCGCAGATGATGCGCGCGCGCCTGCTCCGGGCGCCCCGTCCGCAGCAGCGGCAGCAGCGAGGAGGCCAGCACGGCATGCGGCTCGTGCGCGCAGACGTGCTCGCCCTCCAGCACCGGTGCCCAGGTCTCCAGCGCCTGCTCGTCCAGCCCGCGCTGCACCTGCCAGCCGCCCTGCTCGTGCAGCTCGCAGGCGTGGCAGTTGGCCATCAGGTCCCGCTCGGCGGCCTGCCAGGCGGTGTACGCCCGGTCGCCCCGCTCCAGGTCGCCCAGATGCCGGGCGATCTCCAGCTCGCCCTGGCGCACGGCCCGCTCGGAGTGGCCCGCCAGCCGGTAGCGGTGCTCCATCTCGGCCTGCCACTTCTCGATGGAGGCGAGCGGGATGTGCGGCTGGTCGACCATGGAGCTGGAGACCCACTTGAACATCCAGAACAGATGGTGGGTCATGAAACGGTCGAAGTCGCCCGGCCGTTCGTCCCACAGCCGCAGCAGCCGCGCGAAGGGGACGAACATCTTGTCCTTCTCGGAGCTGTAGTTGTAGACCTGCAGCTGATGGACGAGCGCCTCGACCACCAGCGCGGCGTCCCCGCTCGCCTCCGCCTCGCCCAGCAGCCGCTCGGCGCGGGCGTTGCGCGCGGGCCCCTCCGGCTCCTCCATGTTGTTCTGCAGGGCCTGGCGGATCGTCGTGGCGTCGGCGCTCATCGGCCGTCCTCCTCGGGGTTCACGGGCGGCTGCCCCGGTACGGCGGGCGGTGCGGCCCACTCCAGCAGGCCCAGGAACGCCCGGTTCAGCAGCGCCGAGTCGGCCGGCCGCAGCGGCCGCTGCGCCATCAGCAGCGCCTGCCCGTACAGCGCCTCCGTCGCGGTCACCGCGAGCTCCGGGCTCCGCAGTGCGCCGATCCGGCGGATCAGCGGGTTGAGATGGTTCAGGACGAGCCGGGCGCGCGGCGCACTGCCGCGCAGCGAGCCCAGAATGCCCGCCCACAGGTCGTCCGCCCGCTCCTCGGCCTCCGCCCTGGCCTGCTCATGGCGGGCCGAGCGGTCGTCCAGGTGCAGCGCGGGCACCGTCAGCGGATGGAAGGCGCGCAGCACCACATCGCAGCCCAGCGGGTCCAGCCGGGCGCGCGCCGCCGCGAGGAACGCCCCGAGCGCCAGCTCCTCGCCCGGCTCCACGGCGTCCAGGTGCGCGGTGACCGTGTCGGCGTCCAGCTCCGCCACCACCGCCCCCGGCCGCGCCACCGGAAGCCGCTCGACCAGCTCGGTGTCGTAGGTGTAGCCGCCGTTGACCACCCCGATGCCCTGCGCGGAGGCGATCGGCGCGACCTGCCGGAACTCCTCCACGCTCCGAGTGAAGTGCACCACCGGGTGGCGCCGGGCGAACTCCTCCAGCGACAGCCGCCCGTCCGTCGTCTCGAACGGCAGCCACGGCAGCATCGTGCGCAGCATGGCGTCGTCGTGCCGGGCGAGCGACTTCACTCCCAGGTGGTGCACGGCGAGGAACCGCTCCAGCCGCTCCGGATCGCCCGCCGCCAGCCCCGTGAGCCAGTCCCTGATCCGCTCGCCCAGCGCGTCCCGTACGGCCGCCAGCGTCTCGTCCGCGTACAGCGCCTCGCGCGAGGCGGTCGGCCGCAGGCTGTCCGTGTCGATGACGCACCGCACGAAGAACGCCCAGTCCGGCAGCAGTTCGTCGGCCCGGTCCGTCAGCAGCATGCCCTTGAGATGGACCCGGTGGCCCGCGCGCTGCGCCGGACTGACGGCGGACGGCAGGACATGGGCGACCCCGCGGATCCCGGCGAGCGGCAGATCCAGATCGATGGTGTCCAGGGGGGTGAAGCCGAACTGCTCGTGGCAGTGGCGGGCCAGCGCGACCCGCCGCGCGGCCGGACTGGGGTGGGCCCGGTCCCACGGCGCCGGCAGATCGGTGACGGCCGCCCCGCCGACCCGGATGTCGTACGGCAGCAGCGAGCCGAAGTCCCGGGCCAGCGCGAGCACCCGCTCCTCGTCCAGCCACTCCGCACTGCCCGGCCGGGCAGTGAGATGCACGGTGGTGCCGGGCTCCGGGCGCGCGCTGTCGGGGAGCGTACGGACGGTGTACGAACCGTCCGCCCGGGCGCTCCACTCCACCGGCGGCTCACCGGGCGTCCGCGCCGAGCGGCTCACCACCCGTATCCCGTCCGCGACGACGAAGCACGCCAGCAGCCCGATCCCGAACCGGCCGAGGAACCCGGCCCGCGCCGAGGCGATCTGCTCGGCGCCGTCCCGCTTGGAACTGGAGCCGATCGTGGCCAGCAGGCTGTGCACATCGGTCTCGGTCAGACCGATGCCGCTGTCCTCGATCCGCAGCCGCCCGTCCTCGGCGTACAGCCGGATCAGCGCGGGCGCGTCCGGCCGCTCGGCGCGCCGGGCGGTGACCGCGTCCACCGCGTTCTGCAGCAGCTCGCGCAGATAGACGCGGGGCGAGGAGTAGAGGTGATGGGAGAGGAGATCGACCAGCCCGCGCAGATCCACCTGGAAGGTGTGCGGCGCCTGGGCGGCGGAGGAATCGGGGTACGCGGAGTGCGCGGAGGTCTCAGATGTCATCGTCGCAGCGCCGGTGGGGGGACTTGCGACAGCGCGGGTCGGGCGATCCCTCGGGAGGCGATCGCGAACGAGAGGCGGAGGAGCCGATCCTAGGGTCGCGGCACGATTCTGACCAGGAGTTTCCGGGGCCCGGTGGCGCCCGCCGGACAACTGTCAGTGGTGTGGTGTGCAATGGATCGCGTGTCTGCGTTCGACGAACCCCTCAAGAAGCTGCTCGGTGGCGCCACCGCGAAGGTGATGGCCGAGCACCTCGACCTGCACACGGTCGGTGATCTGCTGCATCACTACCCGAGGCGGTACGAGGAGCGCGGCCGGCTCACGGCGCTCAGCGACCTCCCGCTCGACGAGCACGTGACCGTCGTCGCCCAGGTCGCTGACGCCCGCGTGATGATGTTCAACAACGGCCGGGGCAAGCGCCTCGAAGTGACCCTCACCGATGGCCACGGCCGGCTCCAGCTGGTCTTCTTCGGGCACGGCGTCCACAAGCCGCACAAGGAACTCCTGCCGGGCCGCCGCGCCATGTTCGCCGGCAAGGTCTCCGTCTTCAACCGCAAGATGCAGCTGGCCCACCCCACCTACCAGCTCCTGGACGCCGAGGCCGGCGACGAGGCGGCCGAGGCCGTGGACGCCTTCGCGGGCCGGCTGCTGCCGATCTACCCGGCCTGCAAGCAGCTCGACTCCTGGCGGATCGCCAAGGCGGTCGACGCCGTGCTGCCGAGCGCCCAGGAGGCCGTGGACCCGCTGCCGGCCGCCCTGCGCGAGGGCCGCGGCTTCACCTCGCTGCCCGAGGCCCTGCTCAAGATCCACCGCCCGCAGACCAAGGCCGACGTCGCGGCGGCCAGGGACCGGCTGAAGTGGGACGAGGCCTTCGTCCTCCAGGTCGCCCTGGCCCGCCGCAGGTACGCCGACACCCAGCTCCCGGCCGTCGCCCGCCGGCCGGCCCCCGACGGCCTGCTGGACGCCTTCGACGCCGAGCTCCCGTTCACCCTCACCGACGGCCAGCTCAAGGTCTCCAAGGAGATCTTCGACGACCTGGCCACCGAACACCCCATGCACCGGCTGCTCCAGGGCGAGGTGGGTTCCGGGAAAGCACAGCCGCTCGACTCGCTGGTTCTGACCCCCGAGGGCTACAAGCCCATGGGGAACGTCGTACGGGGCGACGAGGTAGTGGTGCCCACCGGCGAGGTAGCCGCGGTCGGCGGGGTCTTCCCTCAGGGCGAGAGGGATGTCTGGCGGCTTGTTCTGTCCGATGACACCGTGGTGGAAGCCGATGACGAGCATTTGTGGATCGTTGGGACCAGTTCTGCCTGGGCACGAGGGGACATGCCCAAGGTGATGACGACGCGCGAGATCAGGATGGACACATACAAGGCCGACGGGTCGCCCAAGTGGTATCTCCCCCCTGCCGCACCGGTCGATCTCACATCGGGGTCGGAACCGCCCCTCGACCCCTACGTTTTCGGAATGCTGCTCGGGGACGGCTCATTCCGCCACAACCTCCGTCTGTCCACGGCCGACGACGAGATCCTGAACGCGGCGCGATCCGCACTCGGACCTGACTGCGAGCTGGTGCCCGTGCCCGGCTCTACGTGTGACTACACGATCCGGATGACGGGACCGAGGGGTGGATCACAGAGGAACCCGGTCATCAGCGTGCTGCGCGCGCTGAAACTGTGGGGTTCCGCATCGCACCACAAATTCATCCCGCCCGTATTCAAGAACACGTCGATCAAGCATCGACTCGCTGTCCTGCAGGGGCTCATGGATACGGACGGGACCGTGGACGCTCAGGGGATGTGTGTCTCGTTCTGCTCGGCATCACGACAGCTGGCCGATGACGTGGCCTGGCTCGTTCGTTCACTGGGCGGGCGTGCCAGGGTGCAGCCGAAGCGGGCGGCATTCAGCGTGTCGATCGCCATGCCCGCCGAGTACGTGCCGTTTCGGCTTGCTCGCAAGGCATCTCGCATTCGGACCCGGCCGAAGTACAACACGTTCCGGCGTGGAATCCGCTCGGTCGAGTACGTCGGTCGCAAGCCGGTCCAGTGCATCAGTGTTGCGCACCCGAGCCGTGCCTACGTCACCGATCACTTCACGGTCACGCACAACACGATGGTCGCCCTGCGCGCCATGCTCGCCACCGTCGACGCCGGGGGCCAGGCCGCCATGCTCGCGCCCACCGAGGTCCTCGCCCAGCAGCACCACCGGTCGATCACGGAGATGATGGGGGAGCTGGCCGAGGGCGGCATGCTCGGTGGGTCCGAGCAGGGGACCAAGGTCGTCCTGCTCACCGGTTCCATGGGCACGGCGGGCCGTCGGCAGGCGCTGCTCGACCTGGTCACCGGCGAGGCCGGGATCGTCATCGGGACGCACGCGCTGATCGAGGACAAGGTCCGGTTCCACGATCTGGGCCTGGTCGTCGTCGACGAACAGCACCGCTTCGGGGTCGAGCAGCGCGACGCCCTGCGCTCCAAGGGCAAGCAGCCGCCGCATCTGCTCGTCATGACCGCCACCCCCATTCCCCGTACGGTCGCCATGACCGTCTTCGGCGACCTGGAGACCTCGGTCCTGGACCAGCTGCCGGCCGGCCGTTCGCCGATCGCCAGCCATGTCGTCCCCGCCAAGGACAAGCCCCACTTCCTCAGCCGCGCCTGGGAGCGGGTCCGGGAGGAGGTGGAGAGCGGCCACCAGGCGTACGTGGTCTGCCCCCGCATCGGCGACGAGGACGAGACCGCCGGGAAGAAGGCCAAGAAGGCAGCCGAGGAGGACGGCGACAAGCGGCCGCCGCTCGCCGTCCTGGAGATCGCCGGGCAGCTCACCGAGGGCCCGCTGAGCGGCCTGCGCGTCGAGGTGCTGCACGGCAGGATGCACCCCGATGACAAGGACGACGTGATGCGCCGCTTCGCCGCCGGCGAGGTCGACGTCCTGGTCGCCACCACCGTCATCGAGGTCGGGGTCAACGTCCCCAACGCCACCGCGATGGTGATCATGGACGCCGACCGCTTCGGCGTCTCCCAGCTCCACCAGCTGCGCGGCCGGGTCGGCCGGGGCTCGGCCCCCGGGCTCTGCCTGCTGGTCAGCGAGGCCCATGAGGCAAGCCCCGCCCGCGCCCGGCTCTCCGCCGTCGCCGCCACCCTGGACGGCTTCGAACTGTCCCGGATCGACCTCGAGCAGCGCCGCGAGGGCGATGTCCTCGGCCAGGCCCAGTCCGGCGTCCGCTCCTCGCTGCGGGTGCTGAGCGTCATCGACGACGAGGAGGTCATCGCCGCCGCCCGCGAGGAGGCCGTCGCCGTGGTGGCCGCCGACCCGGAGCTGGCGCACCTGCCCGAGCTGCGCACCGCCCTGGACGCGCTGCTCGACAAGGACCGCGAGGAGTACCTGGACAAGGGGTGAGGACGGGGGCGGCCGGGGCGCCCCGGCCGCCCCGACGCCATATCGTGGGAGGCACGGCGCCCGCAGCACCCTGCGCGCCGCCCCGACCCGAGGACCAGACACCCATGACCCGCGTGATCGCCGGCTCGGCCGGCGGACGCCGCCTGGCCGTCCCGCCCGGCACCGGCACCCGCCCCACCTCCGACCGCGCGCGCGAGGGCCTGTTCTCCACCTGGCAGGCGCTCCTCGGCACCCTCGACGGCATCCGGATCGCCGATCTCTACGCGGGCTCGGGAGCCGTCGGCCTCGAAGCGCTCTCCCGGGGAGCGGCCCACGCCCTGCTCGTGGAGGCCGACGCCAAGGCCGTCCGCACCGTCCGGGACAACGTCCGCACCCTGGGCCTGCCCGGCGCCGAGGTCCGTGCCGGCAAAGCGGAGCAGATCGTGACAGGACCGGCGCCCGATGAGCCGTACGACGTGGTCTTCCTGGACCCGCCCTACGCCGTCACCGACGACGATCTTGGCGAGATCCTGCTCACACTCCGTGCTCAGGGGTGGCTCACGGGCGATGCGCTCGTCACGGTGGAACGCAGCACCAGAGGCGGAGAATTCGGCTGGCCAGAAGGATTCGAGCCACTGCGGGCCCGTCGCTACGGCGAGGGAACGCTTTGGTACGGTCGCGCCGCCGCTCCGTGCGAAGACGCACGATGACCGGACCGGAGAGCGAGGGAATCAAGTTGCGCCGCGCCGTCTGCCCGGGGTCGTTCGACCCCATCACCAACGGACATCTCGACATCATCGGCCGAGCCTCCAAGCTCTACGACGTCGTCCATGTGGCGGTGATGATCAACCAGTCCAAGAAGGGCCTGTTCACGGTCGACGAGCGGATCGAGCTGATCCGCCAGGTCACCGCGGACTTCGGCAACGTCCAGGTCGAGTCGTTCCACGGCCTCCTGGTCGACTTCTGCAAGCAGCGCGACATCCCGGCGATCGTGAAGGGCCTGCGGGCCGTCAGCGACTTCGACTACGAGCTCCAGATGGCCCAGATGAACAACGGGCTCTCCGGCGTCGAAACGCTCTTCGTGCCGACCAACCCGACCTACAGTTTCCTGTCGTCCTCCCTGGTCAAGGAGGTGGCGACCTGGGGTGGCGACGTCTCGCACCTGCTGCCGCCAGTGGTCCACGAGGCCCTGACGGAACGCCTCGCTCAGCAGTGAGGCACTGACAGTCCGTCACCAGGTGTCGGGCGGGCGCCGACTGGCCGTACAGTCGTCCCGTCCGTCTCCAATCGGCAGTAGAGAGTGGCGAGCACACGGTGGACGTGCAGAAGAAGCTCGACGAGATCGTCGAAGCGGTCGGGAACGCCCGGTCCATGCCCATGTCGGCATCCTGCGTGGTCAACCGCGCCGAACTGCTCTCGATGCTCGAAGAGGTGCGCGAGGCCCTGCCCGGCTCGCTCGCCCAGGCCGCCGAGCTCATCGGCGGCCACGAGCAGCTGGTCGAACAGGCCCGCCAGGAGGCCGGGCGGATCATCGAGACCGCCCACGCCGAGCGCGGCTCGCTGATCTCCGACACCGAGATCGCCCGGCGCTCCCAGGCCGAGGCCGACCGGATCCTCGGGGAGGCCCGCAAGGAGGCCGACGAGATCCGCGCCGAGGCCGACGAGTACGTCGACAGCAAGCTCGCCAACTTCGAGGTCGTCCTCACCAAGACCATCGGCTCCGTCGACCGGGGCCGCGAGAAGCTCCTCGGCCGTGGCCAGGGCTACGACGAGCAGGGCTACGAGGACCCGGACTTCGCCGAGGCCCCCGAGCGCAGCGCCGACCCCGCCACGCTCCAGCGCCGGGCCGACGAGTACGTGGACACCAAGCTCGGCGCCTTCGAGGCGGTGCTCGCCAAGACCCTGGAGGCCGTCGGCCGGGGCCGGCAGAAGCTGCACGGCCGGGTCGCCACCGATGAGCTCGGCGCGCACATCGCGGCCCAGGACGCGGCGGGCAGCCAGGGGCACACCAGCGACGAGGACCACTGGGCCGGTCTGGCCGAGATCGCCACTCCGGAACCGCTCCAGATGCCCCAGCAGCAGACGGAGTCCCCCTACCCCGCGCAGAGCGAACCGCAGTACGCGCAGACGTACGCCTACCAGGACCAGCCGCACCAGGACGTCTACGGCTACCAGCAGCAGCCCGACCCGTACGCGGCCTACCAGCAGCAGGGCTACGACCAGGGCCAGGTCCAGGTCCAGGGACACGGCCAGGCGCAGATGCCGGCCCAGGGCTACGACGCCTGGCAGCAGCAGCCGCAGGCCCCGCAGCAGCCGCTCCCGCAGCACGGCGAGAGCGCCCTGGACGAGACCAGCCTGTTCGACACGAGCATGATCGACCTGGACCAGCTCCGCCGGTACGAACAGGAGCGCTGACCCGCTCCGGGGCGGCGGGGGCGGGCCCCCGGGGGTCCGTTCCGGGCCGGATTGGGAGCTGGGCGGTGTGTCCAGTATCCTGGTTCTTCGGTCGCGCGTATGTCCGCGATTCCGGCTGCCCGCTTCGGCTCCGAACCGGTCGGCCCCACCCCACCACGCGTGATGCGCATGATTTCGAAAGCAGGAAAAGCCCTGAACGGCAGCCTCGACCACCGCAACCCCCTCGTGTTCGATACGCACGAGCTGGGTCGGCGTCCTGGTGCCCTCAAGCGGCTGACCCGCTCGGTGGACGCTCCCAAGGATCTCGGTATCGACGGGGTCATCGGTGTGCCGGAAGGCGCACCCGTGGAGCTGGACGTCCGCCTCGAATCGGTCATGGAAGGTGTGCTTGTCACAGGCACCGCCCGTGCGACCGCCGAGGGGGAGTGCGTAAGGTGTCTGGAGCCGCTGAGCCTTGAGGTCGAGGCGGACTTCCAGGAAATGTTCTCGTACCCTGACGCCGATGACCGGAACCGCAGCAGGACCGCGGACCCGGTCGACGACGCCGAGGACGACGAGGACAGGTTCTTCCTCGAGGACGGCTTGTTCGACCTCGAGTCAGTGCTGCGTGATGCGGTGGTGCTCGCACTGCCGATGCAGCCGGTGTGCAAGGAGACCTGTGCCGGTCTGTGTTCCGAATGCGGAATCAGGCTGGACGAGAATCCCGGCCACCACCACGATGCCGTCGACATCCGTTGGGCGGCACTGCAAGGACTCGCCGAGACCGTTCAGGACGGCGAGAAGGACAACATGGGCGGCGCCGAACCTGGCGTCGACGAGAAGCAGGAGAAGTAGCCGTGGCTGTTCCGAAGCGGAAGATGTCGCGCAGCAACACGCGCCACCGCCGGTCGCAGTGGAAGGCTGCGGTCCCCACCCTGGTTTCGTGCGAGCGTTGCCAGGAGCCGAAGCTGCAGCACATCGCGTGCCCCAGCTGCGGCACGTACAACAAGCGCCAGGTCCTCGAGGTCTGAGCGGCTGGTGAGAGGCCCGATGTCTGAGTTGTCCCACGCCAAGAAGCAGGCAGACAACGTCAACACAGCCTCGTCCCACACGCTTCTGGAAGGGCGGCTCGGGTATCACCTCGAGTCCGCCCTTCTGGTGCGTGCGCTGACCCATCGTTCGTACGCGTACGAGAACGGCGGTCTGCCCACCAACGAGCGGCTCGAATTCCTCGGGGATTCGGTGCTCGGCCTGGTGGTCACGGACACGCTGTACCGCACCCACCCCGACCTGCCTGAAGGCCAGCTGGCCAAATTGCGGGCCGCGGTGGTCAACTCGCGTGCGCTTGCGGAAGTGGGCCGCGGCCTCGAACTCGGCTCCTTCATCCGGCTCGGCCGCGGTGAAGAGGGCACGGGTGGCCGGGACAAGGCGTCCATCCTCGCCGACACCCTTGAAGCGGTGATCGGTGCGGTCTATCTCGATCAGGGCCTCGACGCGGCATCGGAGCTGGTTCACCGGCTCTTCGACCCGCTGATCGACCGGTCCTCGAACCTCGGTGCCGGCCTGGACTGGAAGACCAGCCTCCAGGAGCTCACCGCGAGCGAGAGCCTCGGAGTCCCCGAGTACCTCGTCACGGAGACCGGCCCGGACCACGAGAAGACCTTTACTGCTGCTGCTCGCGTCGGTGGTGTCTCGTACGGCACCGGCACCGGCCGTAGCAAGAAGGAAGCGGAGCAGCAGGCGGCCGAGTCCGCCTGGCGCGAGATCAGCGCCGCCGCGGAGGCGCGGGAGGCAGCGGCCAAGGCCGCCGCCGACGGAGGGGCCGCCGACACCCCTGCCGACCCGTCGTCGTCCACGGACGTCGCTCCGGCCTGAACCCCGAGAACCCCTCGGTGCCCTGTGCACCGGGGGGTTCTCTCTGCCCTGACACCGATGCCGTACCCACACATCCAGGAGCCGCACCGTGCCCGAACTGCCCGAGGTCGAAGTCGTCCGGCGCGGTCTCGAGCGCTGGGTCGCCGGCCGTACGGTCGGCGAGGCCGAGGTCCTGCACCCGAGGGCCGTGCGCCGCCATCTCGCGGGCGGCAAGGACTTCTCGGCCCGGCTCGCAGGCGCCCGGTTCGGGACGGCGATGCGCCGCGGCAAGTATCTGTGGGTGCCGCTCGACGAGGCGGCCGGCTCGATGCTCGGCCATCTCGGTATGAGCGGTCAGCTGCTCGTACAGCCCGAGGGCGCGGCGGACGAGAAGCATCTGCGGATCAGGATCCGCTTCGACGACTCCGTCGGCACCGAGCTGCGCTTCGTCGACCAGCGCACCTTCGGCGGGCTCTCCCTGCACGAGAACACCCCCGACGGGCTGCCCGACGTCATCGCGCACATCGCCCGCGACCCGCTGGACCCGGCCTTCGACGACGCCGCGTTCCACACCGCGCTGCGCCTGCGCCGTACGACGGTCAAGCGCGCCCTGCTCGACCAGTCGCTGATCAGTGGCGTCGGCAACATCTACGCGGACGAGGCGCTCTGGCGCGCCCGGCTGCACTACGACCGGCCGACCGCGACCCTGACCCGCCCCAAGTCCGCCGAGCTGCTGGGCCATGTCCGCGCGGTGATGAACGCGGCGCTGGCGCAGGGCGGCACGAGCTTCGACAGCCTCTATGTGAACGTCAACGGGGAGTCGGGCTACTTCGACCGGTCGCTGGACGCCTACGGGCGCGAGGACGAGCCCTGCCACCGCTGCGGCACCCCGATGCGGCGGCGCCCCTGGATGAACCGGTCCAGCTACTTCTGCCCGCGCTGCCAGCGGCCGCCCAGGCCCTAGCTGGTCTCCGCAGGGGCCGGATGCGCCGCGTCGTAGCGCTCGCGGGCGGCGAGGACCTCGGACATCCGGCCCTCCACGAGGTGGATCAGGCCGAGCAGCCGTTCGGCGACCTCGCGGCCGAGCGGGGTGAGCTCGTAGTCGACGCGGGGCGGATTGACGGGCTGGGCCTCGCGGTGGACCAGCCCGTCACGCTCCAGCGCGTGGAGCGTCTGCGAGAGCATCTTCTCGCTGACCCCGTCGACCCGGCGGCGCAGGGCGTTGAAGCGGAGGCTGCCCTCGTACAGGGCGCCGAGCGTCAGGCTGCCCCAGCGGCCGGTGGCGTGCTCCAGCGTGCCGCGCGAGGGGCACCGCCGGGAGAACACGTCGAAGGCCAGCTCCGCGAACTCCTCCTGACAGGGGCGCGATGCGCCGGTCTCGTCCATGAAAACAGCGTACGCCCGCACAGCGCTTTCCCTGAGAGAGCGTGTGGGGCGTACGCGACGGGCGCGGGACCGTCGGCTCAGAAGCCGAAGTCCTGGGTCCACCAGGGGCCGCCGGCGCCGAAGTGGACGCCGACGCCGAGGGTCTTGTAGTCGCAGTTGAGAATGTTTGCACGGTGGCCGTCGCTGTTCATCCAGGCGTCCATCACGGCCTGTGCGTCGGCCTGCCCGCGGGCGATGTTCTCCCCGCCGAGGCCCGAGACGCCGGCCGCGTCGGCCCGGTCCCAGGGGGTCTTGCCGTCGGGGTCCGTGTGGTCGAAGAAGCCGCGCGCCGCCATGTCGTCGCTGAAGTTCTGGGCGAGCGAGGCCAGCGAGGAGCTCGCCGTCACGGGGCTGCAGCCGACCTTGGCGCGCTCCTGGTTGACCAGGGCCAGCACGGCGGCCTGGGCCGAGGTGTCGGCGGGCGGCTTGCTGGTCTTGCGCGGGGCCGGGACGGAGGCCGAGGTGGAGGGCTTGGGCGCGGCCGAGGTCGAGGGCGCGGCCGGTGCCGAGCTCTTCGCGGCCTCGGTGGCGGGGGCCTTCGACGACGGGGTCCTCGCCGACGGGGACTTCGAGGCGCCGGTCCGCTTCTTGGCTGCCGCCGACTTCGAGGGCGAGGCGGTCTTCGAGGGTGAGGCGGAGGGCGACCCGGTCCTGGGGGAGCCCGACTTCGTGGGGCCCTCGGCGCGGTCGGTGCCTCGGCCGGCCGCGGCCGACGCGGAGGCGCGGTCGGCGGGCGCGGTGGTGGAGCCGCCCTGGGTCAGCAGGTCCGGGGCCCCGTCCGCGCGCACCTGGTCGGCGGCAGGACCGCCGCCCACGTGGTAGCTGTCGCCGCCGGGCAGCAGACCGGAGGCGACGGCGACGGCTCCGACGGCCATGGCCGCGGAGACGCCGAGCAGTCCCGTGCGCAGGGGTATGCCGGACCGCTTCCTGCGGCGCCCGCTCCGGTGCTGGCCCGCGGCCCCGTCCGTGAACTCTTCGGCGGCGGGAGCTGCGGCGCCGCGTCGATGGCGTCCCATCTGCTGTGCCCTTCTGACGACCTGGACGCCGTTTTCGGCGCCGCCTTTGCTCACCCGATCGAGTGAAGCTTTTGCGAGGGGACTGTAGCCCATGGCCCATCGGCGAGAAGTGCTCCGCGAGCAATTGGCCGGTTAGCGTTCGGGCATGAACGAAGATGTACGGCTCACCGCTTGGGTACGCGGCCGAGTACAGCAAGTAGGGTTCCGCTGGTTCACCAGGGCAAATGCTTTGGAGATCGGTGGCCTCACCGGATTCGCCCTCAATCTCGACGACGGCAGAGTGCAGGTCGTGGCCGAGGGCCGGCGTGACAATTGCCACCGTCTGCTGGATTGGCTCCGCTCGGACGACACACCCGGCCGCGTTGACGGAGTCACTGAGATCTGGGACACGCCGCGGGGCGGATACGACGGATTCGCGATCCGCTGATCCGGCTTTCCTACGGAGGAGTAACACGGCCCGTGTTCGGACGGTGTTCGAGGTGCGTCGCGGGGTGACGGCGGAGGGCGACATCTCCCGTACACATGAAATGACCTGCGGAATGACCCGGTGGTTGCCAAGATCCGGCCGACGTGCCAGGCTGCGGCGGTAAGGATGATCCACGCGCCCCCGAGGGCCCCGCTGGAGAGTCGCGCCGCATGATCGTCAAGCCGCGCGCCCCCGGGACGCCCGCCTCTACGGGGTGTGATCGTGTTGACCGTCAAACTTTTTGGTGAGACGCTGAAAACCCCGCGCACCTTAGCTGTTCGGCAGAGCTGTTTGGCAGCAGAACAGCAGTGAACACAGAGCACTGCCGAACACCGCGGGTGCGATTCCCTCACGACCCACACCGCATCGGTCGGTCACTCAGTGTGGAGGACCATCCATC
This sequence comes from Streptomyces sp. ITFR-16, assembly GCF_031844705.1. Classification (NCBI taxonomy): domain Bacteria; kingdom Bacillati; phylum Actinomycetota; class Actinomycetes; order Kitasatosporales; family Streptomycetaceae; genus Streptomyces; species Streptomyces sp. ITFR-16. The sequence continues at coordinate 2,229,728 of NZ_CP134609.1, read as the reverse complement.
ATGGCAAAGGCGCTTCTCGGTTACGTCGGCGGTTCCGACCCGCGACTCCTCGCCGAGATGCGACGGCTTCAGCAGCGCGTCCAGGATCTTGAGTCCGAGCTCGTACGGATTCAGGACGAGAACGACGCGCTCAACGCCGCCGCTCAGCACCAAGAGTCGCTGCTCGACAGCATCGACATCGACGTACCTCAGGCGGAGCCCGCGCTGACCTGACCCATGGCCCTCAGGGGCCGGTCGGGCTGCACGCGTCAGCCGCACGGGAACATCGCCGGATCGTCACCGGATCATTGAAGATCAATCGCTGTTGATCTGCTTCTCGACTGCCTTGTCACTGATCCGGGCACGCGCGTCCTCATGGGGACGCGTGATCCGTCGACGCAGCATTGCACAAGATTTGCAAGGGACGCTTCGGCGTCCCTTCTTTCTTTTCCCCTCCGGCCTGCGCCGGTCCCGCCCCCGGACGTACACCCCTTCCCTTACCGTCTGATGTGCCCTGCACTTTCAGCAGCGAAACCGAGAGCGAAAGGTAGAGTCCGGCGGCGTGCACCTCAAGGCCCTGACCCTGCGTGGTTTCAAATCGTTCGCCTCCGCCACGACCCTGCGGTTCGAACCGGGGATCACCTGCGTGGTCGGTCCCAATGGGTCGGGCAAGTCCAATGTGGTGGACGCGCTCTCCTGGGTCATGGGGGAGCAGGGGGCCAAATCCCTGCGTGGCGGCAAGATGGAGGACGTGATCTTCGCCGGGACCACCGGGCGGCCGCCGCTCGGCCGGGCCGAGGTGTCGCTGACCATCGACAATTCCGACGGCGCGCTGCCCATCGAGTACGCCGAAGTCACAATCACCCGGATCATGTTCCGCAACGGCGGCAGCGAATACCAGATCAACGGGGACACCTGCCGGCTGCTGGACATCCAGGAACTGCTGTCGGACTCCGGGATCGGCCGCGAGATGCACGTCATCGTCGGCCAGGGCCAGCTGGACTCCGTCCTGCACGCCGATCCGATGGGACGCCGCGCGTTCATCGAGGAGGCCGCGGGTGTCCTCAAGCACCGCAAGCGCAAGGAGAAGGCGCTGCGGAAGCTGGACGCGATGGGGGCGAACCTGGCCCGGGTGCAGGACCTCACCGACGAACTGCGGCGGCAGCTCAAGCCGCTGGGCCGGCAGGCGGCCGTGGCCCGCCGGGCCGCCGTCATCCAGGCCGATCTGCGCGACGCCCGGCTGCGCCTGCTGGCCGACGACCTGGTGCGCCTGCGCACCGCGCTGCGCAGCGAGATCGCCGACGAGGCCGCGCTCAAGCAGCGCCGGGAGGCGGCCGAGGCCGAACTGAAGGCCGCCCTCGCGCGCGAGGCCGAACTGGAGGACGAGGTGCGGCGGCTGACCCCGCGCCTCCAGCGGGCCCAGCAGACCTGGTACGAGCTGTCGCAGCTCGCCGAGCGGGTACGCGGCACGGTCTCGCTGGCCGACGCCCGGGTGAAGAGCGCCACCGCACCGCCCGAGGAGGAGCGCCGGGGCCGCGACCCGGAGGACATGGAGCGCGAGGCGGCCCGGATCCGTGAGCAGGAGGCGGAACTGACCGCGGCCCTGGAGGCGGCGGAGCACGCGCTGGAGGACACCGCGGCCCACCGCGCCGAGCTGGAGCGCGCGTTGGTGGCGGAGGAGCGCCGGCTCAAGGACGCGGCCCGCGCCCTGGCCGACCGCCGCGAAGGGCTCGCCCGGTTGCACGGCCAGGTCAACGCGGCGCGCAGCCGGGCCGGTTCGGCACAGTCGGAGATCGACCGGCTGGCCGCCTCCCGTGACGCGGCTCAGGAGCGGGCGGTCGCGGCCCAGGAGGAGTACGAGCAGCTGAAGGCCGAGGTCGACGGGCTCGACGCGGGGGACACGGAGCTCGGCGAACAGCACGAGGCGGCCAGGGCCGAGCTGAAGGAGGCGGAGCGCGCGCTCTCCGCGGCCCGGGAGGAGGCCACCGCCGCCGAACGCGAGCGCGCGGCGGTCTCGGCCCGCCATGACGCCCTGGCCCTCGGGCTGCGGCGCAAGGACGGGACCGGGGTGCTGCTCGGGGCGAAGGACCGGCTCGCGGGGCTGCTCGGGCCCGCCGCCGAACTGCTCACGGTCGCCCCGGGGCACGAGATCGCGGTGGCGGCGGCGCTGGGCGCGGCGGCGGACGCCGTCGCGGTGACGGACCCGGCGACGGCGGCCGAGGCCATCCGGCTGCTGCGCAAGCAGGACGCGGGCCGGGCGGCGCTGCTGCTCGGCGCCGGCCCGGCGGATGCGGATGCCGCCGGCACCGTCTCCCTGGACCACGTGCCGGGCCAGAGCCCCGAGCCGCACCCCGCGCCCCGTACCGGCGTCGCCCAGGTCCCGGGCCAGGGCACGGAGCCGGCGCACGCCGACGGGTCCGCAACGGGCGGTGCGGCGACGGACGGGGGCGCCCCCGCCGTGCCAGGACCCGGATCGCTCACCTCCTCAGTGGCCTCCGCCGAGCCCGCGTCCGTACTGGCTCCGGCCGGTCCGGACACCGGTCCGGACACCGGTCAGGGGCCGGACGCGGCCGCCGTCGCCGGGCTCGTCAGTGGTCCCGCCGGGCTCGTGGCCGCCGTGCGCCGGCTGGTCCGGGACATGGTCGTCGTCGGGACGCTGGAGGACGCCGAGGATCTGGTGGCCGCCCGTCCGGAGCTGACCGCGGTGACCGCCGATGGCGATGTGCTGTCGGCCCACTTCGCGCACGGCGGCTCGGCCGGGGCGCCCAGCCTGCTGGAGGTCCGGGCATCCGTGGACGAGGCCGCCGCCGAGCTGGACGAACTGGCCGTGCGGTGCACGCGGCTGGCCGAGGCCCAGCGGCTCGCGGCCGAACGGCGCGGCGCCTGCGCGGCCCTGGTCGAGGAGCTGGGGGAGCGCCGCAGGGCCGCCGAGCGGGAGAAGTCCGGGGTGGCCCAGCAGCTGGGACGGCTGGCCGGCCAGGCCCGGGGCGCGGCGGGCGAGGCCGAGCGGATGGCCGCGTCCGCCACCCGCGCCCAGGAGGCCCTGGAGCGCGCCACCGAGGAGGTCGAGGAGCTGGCCGAGCGGCTGCTCGTCGCCGAGGAGGCGGCGGGGGACGGCATGGACGAGGAGCCGGACACCGCCGTGCGCGACCGGCTCTCCGCCGACGGTGCCAACGCCCGCCAGACCGAGATGGAGGCCCGCCTGCAGGTCCGTACGCACGAGGAGCGCGTCAAGGCGCTCGCCGGGCGCGCCGACTCCCTGGACCGGGGCGCCCGCGCCGAACGCGAGGCACGGGCCCGGGCGGAGCAGCGCCGCGCCCGGCTGCGCCGCGAGGCCGAGGTGGCCTCCGCCGTCGCCGCCGGGGCCCGTCAGCTGCTCGCCCACGTCGAGGTGTCCGTCGTACGGGCGGAACAGGAACGGGCACTCGCCGAGGCGTCGAAGGCGGAGCGCGAGCGCGAGCTGGCGGCCGAGCGGAACCGGGGGCGCGATCTCAAGGGCGAGCTCGACAAGCTGACGGACTCGGTCCACCGCGGCGAGGTCCTCGGCGCGGAGAAGCGGCTGCGGATAGAGCAGATCGAGACGAAGGCCCTGGAGGAGCTGGGCGTGGAGCCGGCCGGGCTGACGGCGGAGTACGGCCCCGACCAGCTGGTGCCGCCGTCCCCGGCCGCCGAGGGCGAGGAGCTGCCGGAGGATCCGGAGCACCCGCGCAACCTCCCGAAGCCGTTCGTCAGGGCCGAGCAGGAGAAGCGGCTGAAGTCGGCCGAACGGGCGTATCAGCAACTCGGGAAGGTGAATCCGCTCGCTCTGGAGGAGTTCTCGGCGCTGGAGGAACGGCACAAGTTCCTCTCCGAGCAGCTGGAGGACCTGAAGAAGACCCGGGCCGATCTGATGCAGGTCATCAAGGAGGTCGACGAGCGGGTCGAGCAGGTCTTCACCGAGGCCTACCGGGACACCGCCCGCGAGTTCGAGGGCGTCTTCTCGCGCCTCTTCCCGGGGGGCGACGGGCGGCTGATCCTGACCGATCCGGACAACATGCTGACCACCGGTGTGGACGTCGAGGCGCGCCCGCCGGGCAAGAAGGTCAAGCGGCTCTCCCTGCTGTCCGGCGGGGAAAGGTCGCTCACGGCCGTGGCGTTGCTGGTCTCGATCTTCAAGGCCCGGCCCAGTCCGTTCTATGTGATGGACGAGGTCGAGGCGGCGCTCGACGACACCAATCTGCAGCGGCTGATCCGGATCATGGAGGAGCTCCAGGAGAGCTCGCAGCTCATCGTGATCACGCACCAGAAGCGGACGATGGAGGTCGCCGACGCGCTGTACGGCGTCTCGATGCAGGGTGACGGGGTCTCCAAGGTCATCAGCCAGCGCCTCCGCTGAGCCTCGACCAAATCTTCAAGACTTCAACGTGCCTTTTGAGTGCACCTGGGTGGATCTCGCTCTGTTACGGGTGTGCACCCCGGTATTAACTTCAAAACTTGAACGAATAGTGTCTGCAACGTCGTTTTTAGCTTCAAGTGGTGGCAGTGAAGAAGTTATGCGCCACTGGGAGCAGCTCACCCCCCACGCCTGACGTTGCGGCCAGGCATCAGGAGTTCACGTGACCAGCACATCGCAGGGACCAGAGCCCGGAGCCCGGGCGGCTCATCCGGACCACCTCGGCCATGTCATCTTCATCACCGCCGCGGCCGCCATGGGCGGCTTCCTCTTCGGCTACGACAGCTCCGTGATCAACGGCGCCGTCGAGGCGATCCGGCACCGGTACGACATCGGCTCCGGCACCCTCGCCCAGGTCATCGCCATCGCGCTGATCGGCTGTGCGATCGGCGCGGCCACGGCGGGCAGGATCGCCGACCGCATCGGCCGCATCCGCTGCATGCAGATCGCGGCGGTCCTGTTCACCATCAGCGCCGTGGGCTCCGCGCTCCCGTTCGCGCTCTGGGACCTGGCGATGTGGCGCATCATCGGCGGCTTCGCCATCGGCATGGCCTCGGTGATCGGCCCGGCGTACATCGCCGAGGTCTCCCCGCCCGCCTACCGGGGCCGGCTCGGCTCCTTCCAGCAGGCGGCCATCGTCATCGGCATCGCCATCTCCCAGCTGGTCAACTACGGCATCCTGCAGATCGCCGACGGGGACCAGCGCGGCAAGATCGGCGGGCTGGAAGCCTGGCAGTGGATGCTCGGCGTGATGGTCGTGCCCGCGGTCCTCTACGGGCTCCTCTCCTTCGCGATCCCCGAGTCGCCGCGCTTCCTGATCTCCGTGGGCAAGAAGGACCGCGCCCGGCAGATCCTGGAAGAGGTCGAGGGCAAGGGCGTCGACCTCGACGCCCGGGTCACCGAGATCGAGACCGCAATGCACCGCGAGCACAAGTCCTCCTTCAAGGACCTGCTCGGCAGCCGCTTCGGCTTCCTGCCCATCGTCTGGGTCGGTATCGGCCTGTCGGTCTTCCAGCAGCTCGTCGGCATCAACGTGGCGTTCTACTACTCGGCGACGCTGTGGCAGTCCGTCGGCATCGACCCGACCGACTCGTTCTTCTACTCGTTCACCACGTCGATCATCAACATCATCGGTACGGTCATCGCGATGATCCTGGTCGACCGGGTGGGCCGCCGCCCGCTGGCCCTCGTCGGCTCCTGCGGCATGGCCGTCGCCCTCGCCTTCGAGGCCTGGGCCTTCTCCGCCGACCTGGTCGACGGCAAACTGCCCACCGCCCAGGGCACGGTCGCGCTCATCGCCGCCCATGTCTTCGTGCTCTTCTTCGCCCTGTCGTGGGGTGTCATCGTCTGGGTCTTCCTGGGCGAGATGTTCCCGAACCGGATCCGCGCCGCCGCCCTCGGCGTCGCCGCCTCCGCCCAGTGGATCGCCAACTGGGCGATCACCGCGAGCTTCCCGAGCCTCGCGGACTGGAACCTGTCGGGCACGTACATCATCTACGCATGCTTCGCCACGCTCTCGATCCCCTTCGTCATCAAGTTCGTCAAGGAGACCAAGGGCAAGGCACTGGAGGAGATGGGCTAGGGCGGGTCCGGGCGGCCGGGGCCACCCCGCCCCCGCTGCCCCTCCCCTCGAAGACCGTACGGCCCCGGATCGCGCCCGCGATCCGGGGCCGTACGCGTCTCAGGCGCCGACGGCCCCGCAGAACAGCCGCAGGCTGCGCCACCCCTCCTCGACCGGCATGCCGCCGCACAGCGGATGCAGCACCAGGCTGTCCAGCCGGCCGGCCAGGTCCGTGCACTCCTGGGGGGTGACAATCCGGTAGACGCCCTCCGCCCGCAGCTGCGCCACCGTCGTCGCCCCGGAGCGGACGGCCGAGCGGATGTCCTTGGACTGCCAGGAGGCGTACGTACGCGCCTCGTGCAGGAAGTGCTCGCCGTACTCGGCCCACGTACGGTCCGGGTCCTCGGACACGTGCAGCAGCGGGGTCTCGGCCGCGGGCATCATGCAGAAACCCTCCGTGCCGTGCTCCGCCCGCTGCTCGTGGTAGTACGCCTCCAGCTCCGGCAGATGCGCGCTCGGGAACAGCGGCAGCCCCAGCCGGGCCGCCCGCCGCGCCGCCGCCCGTGAGCTGCCGCCCACCAGCAGCAGCGGATGCGGGCGGGTGTACGGACGCGGGGTGACTGTCACCGTACGGCCCCGGAACTCGAACGGCTCCCCGGTCCACGCCGTCAGCAGCGTCTCCAGCAGCTCGTCCTGGAGCCGGCCGCGCCTGCCCCACTCGACGCCCGCCCGCTCGTACTCCTCGGGCCGGTAGCCGATGCCCGCGACCGTCACCAGCCGGCCCCCGCTCAGCAGGTCCAGCACCGCGATGTCCTCCGCGAGCCGCAGCGGGTCGTGCAGCGGCCCGATGACCGCCGAGACCGTGACCGCGATCCGTCGGGTGGCCCCGAACACGGCTCCGGCGAGCACGAAGGGGGAGGGCAGCCAGGAGTTGGCGGCGCCGTGGTGCTCCTCGGTCTGCAGGGTGTCGATGCCGTGCGCGTCGGCGTACGCGGCCATCTCCAGCGTCGCCCGGTAGCGCTCCGAGAGGGAATCGGGCGTGGCGGCGGGATCGACGAGGTTGAACCGGACGACTGTGAAGGCCATGACGCTGTCCCCTTCGCCGGGCGGGCTGGGCGAGCCCGGACATTAGCTGACGCAGCGTCAGAAGTGTAGGGGTGCGGAGCGCACGGGCGCCGCCGGCCGGGGCAGGGCCGCGTACAGGCCGCCCGAGACGACGATGGTGACCGCCCAGCCCAGACCGCTGCGGCCGGGCCAGGTGGCGGCGAGCGGGCCGTTGAACCACTCCACGCCGGTGAAGAGCAGCCCCACCGCGAGCCCGACGGCCCAGGCCGTCACCGCGGGCGGGGAGAAGCCGCCCGTGTACCAGTACGCGCTGGTGGGAGTGGTGTCCATCAGCGCCACCGGGTCGTAGACGCGCCCCCGCAGCAGATCCGCGCCGAACACGCCGATCCACGCGGAGAACGTCACCGCGAGCAGATTCAGAAAGGAGACGAACGAGTCGAGGAAACTGCTCGCCACCAGCATCAGCAGTGATCCCAGGAACAGGCTGATCGCGGCATTCACCCCGACGGCCCAGGCGCGCGGGATCGTGAATCCCAGGGTCTGCGCGGTGAATCCCGCCGAATACATCGACATCGCATTGATCAGCACCATGCCGACGACCGCGACGACCAGATAGGGAACGGAGATCCAGTCCGGCAGCAATGCGCCGATGAACGAGACCGGATCACGCGTGACGGCCAGCCCCGGAGTTCCCACCGCCATCACCGCCCCCATCAGCACCAGCGGCAGAAAGACGATGCCCGCTCCGCCGACGGCCGCCGCGACCATCGCCCCGCCGGACGCGGTGCGTGGCAGATAGCGCGTGAAGTCCGGCCCCGCGGGCGCCCAGCTCATGCCGCCGGCCGCCAGGGTGCCGACCCCCGCGATCATCATCGACGTCGTCCCGGCCGGCCGGTCCAGCACCGCCCGCCACGGGGCGGTGGCGGCCAGATGCGCCAGGACCAGGACGCTGAACCCGCCGAAGAGATACGCCGACCAGGTGCAGCACACCCGCAGCGCGCGCAAGCCGAGCCCCGACAGCAGGAAGCTGCTCGCGACGAAGGCGAGCAGCGTCACCATGATCAGCGCCGAGGTGGAGCGGATACCGAAGAGCAGGTCCAGCACCGCCAGCAGGGCGTACGCCCCGGTGACGGCGTTCACCGTCTCCCAGCCCCAGCGGGCGACCCAGATCAGGGCGCCCGGGGCCAGATTGCCCCGCTGGCCGAAGACGGCACGGGAGAGCGCCATGCCGGGGACCCCGCCACGCTTCCCCGCGACCGAGATCAGCCCCACCAGGCCGAACGAGACGAGGGGCGCGGTGACCGCGACGGCCAGCACCTGCCAGAAGCCCAGCCCGTTGAAGACGACGAGCCCCGCGCCGATGGTGAGCAGCAGCACGGTCATATTGGCCGCCGCCCAGGTGGGGAAGAGAGTCCGGACCCGGCCGGTGCGCTCGCTGTCGGGCACGGGGTCCAGGCCACGGGTCTCCACGGCGAGGATCGTACCTTTACCGGCATACGGTGCATAACACCCGGCCGCATTCCGTGGCGCGGCCCGTACCCCGATTGCCGCCGCACGTGACTGATACTGGGTGGGTTATGGAATTCGTCATCCTTGCTGTAGTCATCGCCCTGGTCGCGGTCGGCGTGATCAGCGGGCTCGTGGTCAGCAGCCGCAAGAAGAAGCAGCTGCCCCCGGCACCGTCGAGCACGCCGACCATCACTCCTCCCGCCGAGCCCCATGTCGGCGAGGAGGCCGAGACGCCGCGCGACGAATCGCGCCGCACCATCGAGGAGGTCGGCCTTCCGCCGGCCGAGGAGGGCGCCGGGCAGGCCCCGGAGACCGCCGAGCCCCAGGCGCCCGAGGCGCCCGCGCTCGACGTCCCCGAGCCCACGGCCGGCCGGCTCGTCCGGCTGCGGGCCCGGCTCGCCCGCTCGCAGAACTCCCTCGGCAAGGGGCTGCTCACGCTCCTGTCCCGGGACAACCTCGACGAGGACACCTGGGAGGAGATCGAGGACACCCTCCTGACCGCCGACGTCGGCGTCGCCCCCACCCAGGAGCTGGTGGAACGGCTCCGCGAGCGCGTGCGCGTCCTCGGCACCCGTACCCCCGAGGGGCTGCGCGCCCTGCTGCGCGAGGAGCTCCTCACCCTGCTCGGCACCGACTTCGACCGCGCCGTGAAGACGGAGAGCGGCGTCGACACCCCCGGTGTCGTGATGGTCGTCGGCGTCAACGGCACCGGCAAGACCACCACCACCGGCAAGCTCGCCCGGGTGCTCGTGGCCGACGGCCGCAGCGTCGTGCTCGGCGCGGCCGACACCTTCCGGGCCGCCGCCGCCGACCAGCTCCAGACCTGGGGCGAGCGCGTCGGCGCCCGCACCGTGCGCGGCCCCGAGGGCGGCGACCCGGCGTCGATCGCCTTCGACGCCGTGAAGGAGGGCATCGCCGAGGGCGCCGACGTCGTCCTGATCGACACCGCCGGCCGGCTGCACACCAAGACCGGTCTGATGGACGAGCTGGGCAAGGTCAAGCGGGTCGTGGAGAAGCACGGACCGCTCGACGAGATCCTGCTCGTCCTGGACGCCACCACCGGGCAGAACGGCCTGGTGCAGGCGCGCGTCTTCGCCGAGGTCGTCGACATCACGGGCATCGTCCTCACCAAGCTCGACGGCACCGCCAAGGGCGGCATCGTCATCGCCGTCCAGCGCGAGCTGGGCGTGCCGGTGAAGCTCGTCGGACTCGGCGAGGGCCCGGACGACCTGGCCCCCTTCGAGCCGGAGGCGTTCGTGGACGCCCTGATCGGGGACTGAGCCCCCGACCGGAACCCGCGTTCCGCGGAGACGACGAGGAGCCCGGCCGCACACCCTGTGCGGCCGGGCTCCTCGCTGTCGGGGCGGCGGGTCCGCTCCGGCTCAGCCGCAGGGCGTGCAGCGGTGGCAGACGTACGCCAGAGTGCCCAGCAGCAGCCGTGCCTCCGGGGGCGAAGCCGCCGTGTCCAGGGCCGGCGGGCGCAGCCAGCGCACCGGGCCGAGGCCGCCCTCGTCGCACGGCGGCGCGGTGATGTGGCACCCCGGGCCGAGCGCGCGCAGGTCGAGGCCCGCGTCGTCCCAGCCCATCCGGTAGAGCAGCCCGGGGAGTTCGTCGGCGGCGCCCGGGGCCACGAAGAACTGCGCCCGGCCCGACGGGGTCACCGCGACCGGCCCCAGCGGCAGGCCCATCCGCTCCATCCGCACCAGCGCCCGGCGCCCCGCCGCCTCGGCGACCTCCAGCACATCGAAGCTGCGGCCCACGGGCAGCAGCATCGAGGCGCCCGGCACCTCGGCCCAGGCGGCCGCCGCCGTGCCGAGTGTCGCCCCGGCGGGCACCTCGTCCGCGAAGCCCAGCGGATGGGCGCCGGGGGAGGGGCAGCCGGCGTCCCCGCACGAGCAGGTGCCGTCCGCCGCGCGGGCGCCGGGCATGACGGCCCAGCCCCACAGTCCCGTGCCCTCGGCCGCACGGCCGCGGCGCCGTGAGCCGGGTCGCATCTCACGGATGCCGCCGATCGTGAAGCCCATGCCCCCTCCAACGGGTCCAACTCACCGGTGGTTACGGACCGCAGTGCGGTCGCCGCACTCCGCCGCCCCTCGTGGTCCGGTTGCGCGGGGCGCCCGACCGGGAGTGCGGACCGGTCCGCGCGCCCCTGGGTGCAACCCTGCGCCTGCCGCTGATCGCTGTCTGTCAAGTGAATCGCGCCCCGCCGCGGTGGCGTTCATTCGAAGGGGTGGCGAATGGTGGCGTTTCCGCGATCGCCCTCGCCGGACGGGTGATCGTAGGATTACCGTCGGTACACGAACCATGGAAGTATGTGTGCTCGAGGGTATGCCGGAGGCAACCCGATTTTCTGTTCGATCGCGCGCAACATCCGTACACGCCGCATCGGTTCGCGGCATTCTGATAGTGGTTCGCGCGACAGTATTCGGCGGGATGGGGGCGTTCCAGTGAGTGGCAGCGGCGCAGGCGATGCGAATGCCGGCAAGCGCCCGAACGGGCAATTGGGATCGTGGTTCGTGCGCAGCGGCTGGTCGAAGGGTGAGCTGGCCCGCCAGGTCAACCGCCGCGCCCGTCAGATGGGCGCGCACCACATCAGCACCGACACCTCCCGGGTGCGGCGCTGGCTCGACGGCGAACAGCCGCGCGAGCCGATCCCGCGCATCCTGTCCGAGCTGTTCTCGGAGCGCTTCGGCACCGTCGTCGCCGTCGAGGAGCTGGGGCTGCGCACCGCGCACCAGGCGCCCTCCGTGGCCGGGGTCGACCTGCCCTGGGCCGGACCGCAGACCGTCGCCCTGCTCAGCGAGTTCTCCCGCAGCGACCTGATGCTCGCCCGGCGCGGATTCCTCGGCAGCTCCCTCGCCCTGGCCGCCGGGCCCGCCCTCATCGAGCCCATGCAGCGCTGGCTGGTGCCGGTCGCCTCCACCGGGTCCGCCGAGCCCGAGTCGGCCGCCGCCGCCCGCCGCCCCTCGCGCCTCTCCGGCCCCGAGCTCGACCTGCTGGAATCGACCACCGCGATGTTCCGCCAGTGGGACGCGCAGTGCGGCGGCGGACTGCGCCGCAAGGCCGTCGTCGGCCAGCTCCACGAGGTCACCGACCTGCTCCAGGAGCCCCAGCCGGCCGCCACCGCCAAGCGGTTGTTCCGCTGCGCCGCCGAACTGGCCGAGCTGGCGGGCTGGATGAGCTACGACGTCGGCCTCCAGCCCACCGCCCAGAAGTACTTCGTGCTCGCCCTGCACGCCTCCAAGGAGGCCGGTGACAAGCCGCTCGGCTCGTACGTCCTGTCCAGCATGAGCCGCCAGATGATCCACCTCGGCCGCCCCGACGACGCGCTCGAACTGATCCACCTCGCCCAGTACGGCAGCCGCGACTGCGCCACCCCGCGCACACAGGCCATGCTGTATGCGATGGAGGCCCGCGCCTACGCCAACATGGGCCAGCCCAGCAAGTGCAAGCGGGCCGTGCGGATGGCCGAGGACACCTTCCTCGACGCGGGCATCGACGGCGAGCCTGAGCCCGACTGGATCCGCTTCTTCTCCGAGGCCGAGCTCAACGGGGAGAACTCCCACTCCTTCCGCGACCTGGCCTATGTGGCCGGCCGCAGCCCCACCTACGCCTCCCTCGCCGAGCCCGTGATGCAGAAGGCCGTCCAGCTCTTCGGCGAGGACGACGAGCACCAGCGGTCGTACGCGCTCAATCTGATCGGCCTCGCCACGGTCCATCTCCTCAAGCGCGAGCCGGAGGCCTGCACCGCACCGGCCGAGAAGGCGCTGCGGGTCGCCAAGAAGGTCCGCTCCGAGCGCGTCAACACCCGGCTGCGCAAGACCGTGGACACCGCGGCCAGGGACTTCGGGGACGTTCCCGAGGTGGCCCGGCTCACCGAACTTCTCATCGAACAGCTGCCCGAGACCGTCGAAGCGGTCTAGGCACCCTCTGCCCCGGCCACGACGACCACCCCGCACAGACCGACTTCGGCTCCCCCCCCATTGCCAGGTCACCGGGTGGTCGCCGTGGCCGGTTCGTGTGGTCGTTCCCCCGACGGTGCGTCGTAACCGCGCCGTATGCGGCTCCGGCCGCAGAGTAGGCGCCAGCGTGGGTACGCCACGGGCGGTTCATGGGGACGTAACACGTCCGTCCCCTTCGTCACTGCGGTGAAACATCGTGCGGCATCGGCCGAAACGGCGCTGGGCGAATCTCATGGCGCATAACCGGCCCGCACCTTTTCCCCAGTGGTCCCGCACGTGGTTGTGCCCCCACCGCCCGCACGCGGCCGCACCGACGACGAGGAGACGCCGATGCCCCCAGGCATCACGACGCTTGCAGCAGACGCCCCGACGCTGTCTGCCGCCAACACCGGGTTCATGCTCATCTGCTCGGCCCTGGTGATGCTCATGACCCCGGCCCTGGCCTTCTTCTACGGAGGCATGGTCCGGGTCAAGAGCACCCTCAACATGCTGATGATGAGCTTCATCAGCCTCGGGATCGTCACGATCCTGTGGGTGCTCTACGGATTCAGCCTCGCCTTCGGCACCGACGCCGGTTCCGTCATCGGCTGGAGCCAGGACTTCGTCGGCCTCAGCGGGATCGGCGTCACGGAACTCTGGGACGGCTACACCATCCCGGTCTACGTCTTCGCCGTGTTCCAGCTGATGTTCGCCGTGCTCACCCCGGCCCTGATAAGCGGTGCCCTCGCCGACCGGGTCAAGTTCACCTCCTGGGCGCTCTTCATCACCCTCTGGGTCACCGTCGTCTACTTCCCGGTCGCCCACTGGGTCTGGGGCTCGGGCGGCTGGCTCTTCGAGCTCGGCATCATCGACTTCGCCGGTGGTACCGCCGTCCACATCAACGCCGGTGCCGCGGCCCTCGGCGTGATCCTCGTCATCGGCAAGCGCATCGGCTTCAAGAAGGACCCGATGCGGCCGCACAGCCTGCCGCTCGTCATGCTCGGTGCCGGTCTCCTCTGGTTCGGCTGGTTCGGCTTCAACGCCGGGTCCTGGCTCGGCAACGACGACGGCGTCGGCGCGGTCATGTTCGTCAACACCCAGGTCGCCACGGCCGCCGCGATGCTCGCCTGGCTCGGCTACGAGAAGCTCCGCCACGGCTCCTTCACCACCCTCGGTGCCGCCTCCGGCGCCGTCGCCGGACTCGTCGCCATCACCCCGGCCGGCGGTGCGGTCAGCCCGCTCGGCGCCATCGCGGTCGGCGCCATCGCCGGTGTCCTGTGCGCCATGGCCGTCGGCCTCAAGTACAAGTTCGGCTACGACGACTCCCTGGACGTCGTCGGCGTCCACCTCGTCGGCGGTATCGTCGGCTCCCTGCTCATCGGCTTCTTCGCCACCGGCGGGGTCCAGTCCGACGCCAAGGGCCTCTTCTACGGCGGCGGTCTCGACCAGCTCGGCAAGCAGGCCGTCGGTGTCTTCGCCGTCCTCGCGTACTCTCTGGTCGTCTCCGCGATCCTCGCCTTCCTGGTCGACAAGACCATCGGGATGCGGGTCACGGAGGACGACGAGGTCTCCGGCATCGACCAGGTCGAGCACGCCGAGACGGCGTACGACTTCAGTGGCGCCGGCGGCGGTTCGTCCGCCCGCTCCACGGCCCCCGCGCCCGGCACCACGGCAGCCCCGACGAACAAGAAGGTGGACGCATGAAGCTCATCACCGCAGTCGTGAAGCCCCACCGGCTTGACGAGATCAAGGAGGCCCTCCAGGCCTTCGGCGTCCAGGGCCTCACGGTCACGGAAGCCAGCGGCTACGGGCGTCAGCGCGGCCACACCGAGGTCTACCGGGGCGCCGAGTACACCGTCGACCTCGTCCCGAAGATCCGCATCGAGGTCCTCGTCGAGGACGAGGACTCCGAACAGCTCATCGATGTCGTCGTCAAGGCCGCCCGGACCGGCAAGATCGGTGACGGCAAGGTCTGGAGCGTCCCGGTCGAGACCGCGATCAGGGTCCGCACCGGCGAACGCGGCCCGGACGCACTCTGACCGACAGTTCCGCACACGGAAAGGCAGCTGGGTGACGAGCACCGAAGTGACCACCGAATCCGAGGACTCGGGACCCAGCGGCTACGCGGCGGCCCGGCTGCGCCTTCTCCAGGAGAAGGAGCGGTCCGGGCCGCCGCGCCGTGCGGCCCTCGCCGCGCTCACCGACGCGTGGCTGACCGCCCTCTTCGCCTCCGCCGCCGAACACGCGGGCGTCCGCGGCGCCGCCCTCGTCGCCGTCGGCGGCTACGGCCGCGGCGAACTCTCCCCGCGCAGCGACCTCGACCTCCTGCTCCTGCACGACGGCACCGCCGACGCCGGAGCCGTCGCCGCCCTCGCCGACCGCATCTGGTACCCCGTCTGGGACCTCGGCCTGGCCCTCGACCACTCCGTACGCACCCCCGCCGAGGCCCGCAAGACCGCGGGCGAGGACCTCAAGGTCCAGCTCGGGCTGCTCGACGCCCGGCCCGTCGCCGGAGACCTCGGCCTCGTCGCCTCCCTGCGCACCGCGATCCTCGCCGACTGGCGCAACCAGGCCCCCAAGCGCCTGCCCGCCCTCGACGAACTCTGCCGCGAACGGGCCGAACGCCAGGGCGAGCTGCAGTTCCTCCTCGAACCCGACCTCAAGGAGGCCCGGGGCGGCCTGCGCGACGCCACCGCCCTGCGCGCCGTCGCCGCCTCCTGGGTCGCCGACGCCCCGCGCGAGGGCCTCGCCGAGGCCCGCCGCGTCCTCCTCGACGCCCGCGACGCCCTCCACCTCACCACCGGCCGCGCCACCGACCGCCTCGCCCTCCAGGAACAGGACCAGGTCGCCGCCTCGCTCGGCCTCCTCGACGCCGACGCCCTGCTGCGCCAGGTGTACGAGGCCGCCCGCACCGTCTCGTACGCCACCGACGTCACCTGGCGCGAGGTCAACCGGGTGCTGCGCGCCCGCCAGGTGAGGCCCCGGCTGCGCGCCATGCTCGGCGGCGGCAGGGCCCCGGCCACCGACCGCACCCCGCTCGCCGACGGGGTCGTCGAGGCCGACGGCGAGGTCGTGCTCGCCCGCACCGCCCGCCCGGAGCGCGACCCGGTCCTGGTCCTGCGGGCGGCCGCCGCCGCGGCCCAGTCCGAACTCCCGCTCTCCCGCCATGTCGTACGCCACCTCGCCACCGCCGCCAAACCGCTCCCGGTGCCGTGGCCCGCCGAGGCCCGCGAGGAACTCGTCACACTCCTCGGCGCCGGCGAGGCCACCGTCCCGGTCTGGGAGGCCCTGGAGGCCGAGGGGCTGATCACCCGCCTGCTGCCCGACTGGGAGCGGGTGCACTGCCGGCCCCAGCGCAACCCCGTCCACACCTGGACCGTCGACCGCCACCTCGTCGAGACGGCCGTCCGCGCCTCCTCCCTCACCCGCCGCGTCGGCCGCCCCGACCTGCTGCTCGTCGCCGCCCTGCTGCACGACATCGGCAAGGGCTGGCCCGGCGACCACTCCGTCGCCGGCGAGGTCATCGCCCGCGACATGGCCGCCCGGATCGGCTTCGACCAGCACGACGTGGGCGTCATCGCCACCCTCGTACGCCACCATCTGCTGCTCATCGAGACCGCCACCCGCCGCGACCTCGACGACCCGGCCACCGTGCGGTCCGTCGCCGGCGCGGTCGGCACCGCCTCCACGCTGGAGCTGCTGCACGCCCTGACCGAGGCCGACGCGCTCGCCACCGGCCCCGCCGCCTGGTCCACCTGGCGCGCCTCCCTCGTCACCGAGCTGGTCAAGCGGGTCGCGGCCGTCCTCGCGGGCGAGGCCCCCGAGGAACCCGAGCCCGCCGCCCCCAGCGCCGAACAGGAGCGGCTGGCCGTCGAGGCCCTGCGCACCGGCGAACCCGTCCTCGCCCTGCACGCCCAGACCGAGACCCCGCCCGAGGACGGCGCCCCCGAACCCGTCGGCGTGGAACTCCTCATCGCCCTCCCCGACCGGCCCGGCGTCCTGCCGGCCGCCGCCGGGGTCCTCGCCCTGCACCGCCTCACGGTCCGCGCCGCCGACCTGCGCGCCGTGGAGCTGCCCACCGAGCTGGGCGACACCGCTGACCTGCTGCTCCTGAGCTGGCGGGTGGCCGCCGAGTACGGCTCCCTGCCCCAGGCGGCCCGGCTGCGCGCCGATCTCGTCCGCGCCCTGGACGGCTCCCTGGACATCCGGGCCCGCCTCGCCGAACGGGAGGCGGCCTATCCCCGCAGGCGCGGGGTGAAGGCCCCGCCGCCCCGGGTCACGGTCGCGGCGGCCGGCTCCCGGCTGGCCACGGTGATCGAGGTACGCGCCCAGGACGCCCCGGGCCTGCTGCACCGCATCGGCCGCGCGCTGGAGCAGAGCACGGTACGGGTGCGCAGCGCCCATGTCTCCACGCTGGGGGCGAACGCCGTGGACGCCTTCTACGTCACGGACACGGACGGCGAGCCGCTGGCCGCGGCCCGTGCCGCGGAGCTGGCCCGGGAGGTCGAGAAGGCCCTCGGCTGAGCCCGCCCCCGCGCGAATAGGCTCTCGCCCGTCGGGTAAACCGGGCGAGGGCTTTGCGTTTCCCGGCGTCCGGATACCCTGGGGAACGACTGACCCGACCCGCCCCCGACCCTGAGGACCGACGAGCGCCGTGTTCGATACTCTCTCCGACCGCCTTGCCGCGACTTTCAAGAACCTCAGGGGCAAGGGCCGCTTGTCCGAGGCCGACATCGACGCCACGGCTCGCGAGATCCGTATCGCCCTGCTCGAGGCCGATGTCGCCCTGCCCGTGGTGCGGTCCTTCATCGCCAACGTCAAGGAGCGGGCGCGCGGCGTCGAGGTCTCCCAGGCGCTGAACCCCGCCCAGCAGATGATCAAGATCGTCAACGAGGAGCTCGTCTCCATCCTCGGTGGCGAGACCCGCCGGCTGCGGTTCGCCAAGACCGCGCCCACCGTGATCATGCTCGCCGGTCTCCAGGGTGCCGGTAAGACGACCCTCGCCGGAAAGCTCGGTGTCTGGCTCAAGGGGCAGGGCCACTCCCCACTGCTGGTCGCCTGTGACCTCCAGCGCCCCAACGCCGTCAACCAGCTGAGCGTCGTCGCCGACCGCGCAGGGGTCGCGGTCTACGCACCCCAGCCGGGCAACGGCGTCGGTGACCCGGTCCAGGTCGCCAAGGACTCGATCGAGTTCGCGCGCTCGAAGCAGTACGACGTCGTCATCGTCGACACCGCAGGCCGTCTCGGTATCGACCAGGAGCTGATGCGGCAGGCCGCGGACATCCGCGACGCCGTCAGCCCGGACGAGATCCTCTTCGTCGTCGACGCCATGATCGGCCAGGATGCGGTCAACACCGCCGAGGCCTTCCGCGACGGCGTCGGCTTCGACGGCGTCGTCCTCTCCAAGCTCGACGGCGACGCCCGCGGTGGTGCGGCCCTGTCGATCGCCCATGTCACGGGCAAGCAGATCATGTTCGCGTCGAACGGTGAGAAGCTCGAGGACTTCGACGCCTTCCACCCCGACCGCATGGCCTCCCGCATCCTCGACATGGGTGACCTGCTCACCCTGATCGAGCAGGCGGAGAAGACGTTCAGCCAGGAAGAGGCCGCCAAAATGGCCTCCAAGCTGTCGTCGAGCAAGGGCGGCAAGGACTTCACGCTCGACGACTTCCTGGCCCAGATGGAGCAGGTCCGCAAGATGGGCTCCATCTCCAAGCTGCTCGGGATGCTGCCCGGCATGGGGCAGATCAAGGACCAGATCAACAACATCGACGAGCGCGACGTCGACCGCACCGCCGCGATCATCAAGTCGATGACCCCGAAGGAGCGCGCCGAGCCGACGATCATCAACGGCTCGCGGCGGGCCCGTATCGCCAAGGGTTCCGGCGTCGAGGTCAGCGCCGTGAAGAACCTGGTCGAGCGGTTCTTCGAGGCCCGCAAGATGATGTCGAAGATGGCGCAGGGCGGCGGCATGCCGGGGATGCCCGGGATGCCGGGCATGGGCGGCGGCCCGGGCCGGCAGAAGAAGCAGGTCAAGCAGGCCAAGGGCAAGCGCAAGAGCGGTAACCCGATGAAGCGCAAGGCCGAGGAGCAGGCCGCCGCGGCCCGGCGCGAGCAGGCGGCCCAGGGCGGCGCCCTCGGACTGCCGGCCGGCCAGGACGACAAGAACTTCGAGCTGCCGGACGAGTTCAAGAAGTTCATGGGCTGACCCTCCGGCCGGCCCGCATCACGTCCCCGAGGGGGGCGCCCGCTTCACGGCGGGCGCCCCCTCGGGCGTGTATGCGGTGCGGTGTCCCCCCATGGGCCCAGCGGCCCCCCGCTCCGAGGGCTTCGCCCGTATTTCTCCCTTAATGTCGGCTCAACGGCTGTCGGCGAAGGAGCGCGTGTGACCAGTTCCGTACCTCCCCGCGACCGGCCCGACCAGCCCTGGCGTTCCGAGGGCGCCCCACCGCCCCCGCCGCCCGGCCGGAAGATGCCGGGAGGCTGGGGCGGACTGCTGCTCATGGCGCTCGCCGTCTATCTGATCGCCAATCTGGTGCTGTCCTTCTTCAACGGGGACGAAGAACCGACGATCGCGTACACGGAGTTCGGCAAGCAGGTCACCGCGGGCAACGTCTCCAAGATCTACTCCAAGGGCGATGCCATCCAGGGGCAGCTCAAGAAGGAGGCGAAGGTCCCGGGAAAGGGCGACAAGTACACCAAGTTCACCACCCAGCGCCCGGCCTTCGCCGACGACGACCTCTGGGCCGAGCTGGTCAAGGACGACGTCACGGTCACGGCCGAACCCGTCGTCAAGGAGCGCAGCTTCCTCGCCAACCTGCTGATCTCGCTGGCCCCGATGCTGCTGCTGGTCGTGCTCTGGGTGTTCATCGCCCGGCGGATGTCGCGCGGCGGACTGGGCGGCGGGATGGGCGGCTTCGGCCGCAAGGCCCCGCCCAAGCCGGTCGAGCTGGAGGGCGGCCGGCGCACCACCTTCAAGGACGTGGCGGGCATCGACGAGGTCGAGGGCGAGCTCAACGACGTCGTGGACTTCCTGAAGAACCCGGACGCCTACCGGGCGATGGGCGCCCGGATGCCCGGGGGAGTGCTGCTGGCCGGTCCTCCGGGCACCGGCAAGACGCTGCTGGCCCGGGCGGTCGCGGGGGAGGCGGGGGTGCCGTTCTTCTCGGCCTCGGCCTCCGAGTTCATCGAGATGATCGTCGGGGTGGGCGCGGGCCGGGTCCGCGAGCTGTTCGCCGAGGCCCGCAAGGTCGCCCCGGCCATCGTGTTCATCGACGAGATCGACACCATCGGGCGGGCCCGGGGCGGGGGCTCGGGCATGGGCGGCCACGACGAGCGCGAGCAGACGCTCAACCAGATCCTCACGGAGATGGACGGCTTCTCCGGGTCGGAGGGCGTGATCGTGCTCGCCGCGACCAACCGCGCCGACGTCCTCGACCCGGCGCTCACCCGGCCCGGCCGCTTCGACCGCATCGTCCAGGTCAGCCCGCCGGACAAGGCGGGCCGGGAGGCGATCCTGAAGATCCACACCCGGCAGATCCCGATGTCCAAGGACGTGGACCTCGCCCAGGTGGCCCGTACGACCCCCGGAATGACCGGCGCCGATCTCGCCAACCTGGCCAACGAGGCCGCGCTGCTCGCCGTGAAGCGCGGACAGCCGCAGGTCAACGGGGCCGATCTGTCGGACGCCCTGGAGAAGGTCCAGCTCGGTGCGGAGCGCTCGCTCGTCATGTCGGACGAGGAGCGCCGCAGGACCGCGTACCACGAGAGCGGCCATGCGCTGCTGGGCATGCTCCAGCCGGGTGCCGACCCGGTCCGCAAGGTCACCATCGTGCCGCGCGGCCGGGCGCTCGGGGTCACGCTCTCGACGCCGGACGCCGACAAGTACGCCTACACCGAGGGGTACCTGCGGGGCCGGATCATCGGGGCGCTCGGCGGGATGGCGGCCGAGCAGGTGGTGTTCGGGGTCGTCACCACGGGGGCGGAGAGCGATCTGGAGCAGGTGACCCAGCTGGCCCGGGGCATGGTGGGGCGCTGGGGGATGAGCCACAGGGTGGGCCGGCTGACGGCCGTCCCGGCCGATGCCCAGCAGCCGTACGGGCTCTCGGCCGCGCCCGCGACGCTGGACGCGGTGGACGGCGAGATGCGGCGCATCGTCGACGAGTGCTACGAGGACGCGTGCCGGCTGCTGGGGGAGAACCGGGAGCGGCTGGACTCGCTGGCCGGGGCGCTTCTGGAGCACGAGACGCTGGAGGAGGCGGCTGCCTACCGGGCCGCCGGGATCACCCGGCAGCCCGGCTAGGCGTCACGCGGAAATCCCTAGACCGTGCAGACGAGGTAGCGGAACACATTGGGCATCCAGACCGTGCCGTCCCGGCGCCGGTGCGGATGCAGGGCCTCCGCGACCTCCTTCTCCACCTGGGTCCGGTCCGTCGCCCGCACCGCCGCGTCGAAGAGCCGGGTCGAGAGCAGGCCGCGGACCGCGCTGTCCATGTCGGCGTAGCCGAACGGGCAGGCCACCCGTCCCGAGCCGTCCGGCTTCAGTCCGGAGCGGAACGCCACGTCCTCCAGGTCGTCCCGCCGGGGCCCGCGCCAGCCGCCGGAACCGGGCCCCCGCCCGCCCTCGGCGAGGCGGGACGCCACCCGGAGCACCGCCTCGGTCGCGCACCGCTCGGGCGGTCCCCAGCCGGTCAGTACGACCGTGCTGCCCCGGGCGGCCGACGGCACCGCCGTGCCGAGCGTCCGCACCAGCTCCTCGCCGTCGTCGGCGGCGCAGCCGATGGGGGTGAAGGCGGTGATCAGGTTGTGGGGCGCGCCGTCGGCCGAGGCGGCCGGAACGGTGTCCAGGAGCCGCGCGGGGGTGTCCTGGCGGCCCCCGTCCTCGGGCCCGGGCAGCAGCCGGGTCCGGGCGAGCGCGAGCCGTTCCGGGTCGGTGTCGACGCCCGTGACCCGGGCGCCCCGGCCGACGGCCATGAGCAGCGCGAGTCCGGAGCCGCAGCCGAGCGAGAGCATCCGTGTGGCGGATCCCACTTCGAGTCGCGTGTACACCGCCTCGTACAGCGGTGCCAGCATCCGTTCCTGGATCTCGGCCCAGTCACGGGCGCGCGAGCCGGTGCCCGCCGGGGCGGACGGCTCCGCGTGCCTGTGGTGCCGGACGAGCGTTGGTGTCATGGAATGCGCCCCAATCCGCCGAGGTTCCGGTCTTGCCGATCGGTCGTGCCCGAGTGGACGGCCCGGCCGTCTTCCGTACGCGCGCTCCCCCGTATGTCAGAGAACTGCGCATCCGCCGCCGCGTCCAGGGGTCTGCGGGCAATGGTTGTCCGCGTTCCGGCCCGCTCCGGTCCCAGTCTCACCCGACAGGCGGGGGCGGGCACGTCGGGGAGGTTCGGGGGCGGTCAGGGCCGGCCGAGGACCGGCGGGGGCGGGGAGAGGCGGTGACGGGGTGCCCGGGTGCTCCCGGTACCCTCGGCTCCTGCGCGGCGTGCGCGCCGGAGTTCCCGGCGCACGGTGCCCCGGGCGTACGCGCCGCCTGCGCGCCGGGCGTACACGTCGCTACGTACCACCTTGGTGCGAGCTGTGAGGCTTCTCCGCAGATCAGCGCACCCGCCCTCGTCAGGACGCATCAAGGGCAACTGACTGGTACGTGCAAAATATTTGGGATGGCCCGGAATCGGAACACCGAGGGCCCCGCGCTCGTTGGTCACGACGTGAGCACGACACCACCTGTACTTGCCGCAGAGCTGGCGCAGGCGTGGGCCGACATTCAGCGGTACCACCCCGAGCTGCCCGATCTCGCCGCACCCGAGTCCCTGATCGGAGAGTCCTCGTCCGCCTGTGGCGCCGAGCTCTCCTTCGAGCGACTGCTCCATGAGGCAGTCCACGGCATCGCCGCCGCGCGAGGTGTCCGGGACACCTCGCGCGCCGGCCGCTACCACAACCGACGATTCCTCGCGATCGCCGAGGAGCTGGGCCTCGATCATGCCGAGGAGCCCCATCCCAGCAGTGGCTTCTCGCTGGTCACGCTCAATCCCGAGGCCAAGCGCCGGTACCGCCCGACGATGGAACGGCTGCAGCGCGCCCTCAAGGCGCACACCGTCGCCACCGCCGCCGACACCAAGCGCTCCTTCCGCGGCCCCGCCGCCCGGCACGGCTCCTCCGGAGGGGGCGTGCGGGTCAAGGCCGTCTGCGACTGCGGGCGCAATGTGCGCGTGGTCCCCTCGGTCCTCGCGCAGGCCCCGATCGTCTGCGGCGGCTGCGGAAAGCCGTTCCGGATCCCGGAGGCAGTGGTAGCGGTGGGGTGAGCCGATGTGGTGTGGCACAATGGCTAGCTGTACTCGACAGTCGCACAGGACCCCTCTCTCCTCCGGCTGACGCGTCCATCGGGCACCCGAGTACCGCAACCCCACGTGGCATCTTCGTTGTGCCCAACCACGTCATAGACCAGGAGACACCACTTCCGTGGCAGTCAAGATCAAGCTGAAGCGTCTGGGCAAGATCCGTTCGCCTCACTACCGCATCGTCGTCGCCGACTCCCGTACCCGCCGTGACGGCCGGGCCATCGAGGAGATCGGCCTGTACCACCCGGTGCAGAACCCGTCGCGCATCGAGGTCAACTCGGAGCGTGCGCAGTACTGGCTGTCCGTCGGCGCCCAGCCGACCGAGCCGGTTCTCGCGATCCTGAAGCTCACCGGTGACTGGCAGGCGCACAAGGGCCTCCCGGCCCCCGCGCCGCTGCTGCAGCCGGAGCCCAAGGCCGACAAGCGCGCCCTGTTCGAGGCCCTCACCAAGGACGCCGGCGAGGAGTCCAAGGGCGAGGCCATCACGCAGAAGGCGAAGAAGGCCGACAAGAAGGCGGACGAGGCTGCTGACGCTGCCGCGCCCGCCGAGCCGACCGAGGCCTGAGCATGCTCGAGGAGGCTCTCGAGCACCTCGTGAAAGGCATCGTCGACAACCCCGACGACGTGCAGGTCGCCTCGCGCAACCTGCGGCGTGGCCGTGTGCTCGAGGTCCGGGTCCATCCCGATGACCTCGGCAAGGTGATCGGCCGCAACGGCCGCACCGCACGCGCGCTGCGTACCGTCGTGGGCGCCATCGGCGGCCGCGGTATCCGCGTCGACCTCGTCGATGTGGATCAGGTTCGCTGACAGAGTTGAACACCGGCACGGGCCGGGGAGGGCCATGCGCCCGCCCCGGCCCGTCGTCGTACGACAGGAGAGACACAAGGTGCAGTTGGTAGTCGCGCGGATCGGTCGCGCCCACGGCATCAAGGGCGAGGTCACCGTCGAGGTGCGCACGGACGAGCCGGAGCTCCGGCTCGGACCCGGCGCCGTGCTGGCCACCGAGCCGGCCTCGACCGGACCGCTGACCATCGAGACCGGCCGGGTGCACAGCGGCCGGCTGCTGCTGCGTTTCGAGGGCGTCCGCGACCGTACGGGCGCCGAGGCGCTCCGCAACACCCTGCTGATCGCCGACGTCGACCCGGCGGAACTCCCCGAGGACCCCGAGGAGTTCTACGACCATCAGCTGATGGACCTCGACGTGGTCCTCGCGGACGGCACCGAGATCGGCCGGATCACCGAGATCAGCCATCTGCCGTCCCAGGACCTCTTCATCGTGGAGCGCCCGGACGGCACCGAGGTGATGATCCCGTTCGTCGAGGAGATCGTCACCGAGATCGACCTCGAGGAGCAGCGCGCGGTGATCACCCCGCCGCCGGGGCTGATCGACGAGAGCGAAGCCGTCGTGGTCTCCACGCGCGACGAGGAGGCGGCGGAGGCCGACGCCGCCGAGGGCGGGAAAGACGCCTGATGCGCCTCGACGTCGTCACGATCTTCCCCGAGTACCTGGAACCGCTGAACGTCTCGCTGGTCGGCAAGGCCCGCGCCCGCGGCCGGCTCGACGTCCATGTGCGTGATCTGCGGGACTGGACGTACGACCGTCACAACACGGTCGACGACACCCCCTACGGCGGCGGTCCCGGCATGGTCATGAAGACCGAGCCCTGGGGCGACGCCCTGGACGAGGCCCTGGCGGACGGCTACGAGGCCGGGGCGCACTCCCCGGTGCTCGTGGTGCCCACCCCGAGCGGCCGGCCCTTCACCCAGGCGCTCGCCGTCGAGCTGTCCGAGCGGCCCTGGCTGATCTTCACCCCGGCCCGCTACGAGGGCATCGACCGGCGGGTCACCGAGGAGTACGCGACCCGGATGCGGGTCGTCGAGGTGTCCATCGGCGACTACGTGCTGGCCGGCGGGGAGGCCGCGGTGCTGGTGATCACGGAGGCGGTGGCCCGGCTGCTGCCCGGCGTGCTCGGCAACGCCGAGTCGCACCGGGACGACTCCTTCGCCCCCGGCGCGATGGCCGACCTCCTGGAGGGGCCCGTCTACACCAAGCCGCCCGAGTGGCGCGGCCGCGGGATCCCGGAGGTGCTGCTCAGCGGCCACCACGGGCGCATCGCGCGCTGGCGCCGGGACGAGGCCTTCCGCCGCACGGCGGCCAACCGGCCCGATCTGATCGAGCGTTGCGACGCGTCCGCCTTCGACAAGAAGGATCGCGAGATGCTCTCCATCCTCGGCTGGTCACCGGAGCCCGGCGGCCGATTTTGGCGCAGGCCCGAGGCCGTGGAAGAATAGGCCGCTGCTGTACGTCCGCGTGCGCCCCTGCCACAGGGGGAAAGACGCCCGTCCGACGCGATCAGCACCCCGAACTCATCACTCTTCCCGTCGATGACCTGTGGCATCGGCGAAGAAAGCAGACAACATGGCTTCCCTGCTCGATGGCGTCAACGCCGCCTCGCTGCGCACCGACGTCCCGGCGTTCCGCCCCGGCGACACCGTCAACGTCCACGTCCGCGTGATCGAGGGCAACCGCTCCCGTATCCAGCAGTTCAAGGGCATTGTCATCCGCCGCCAGGGCGCGGGCGTCAGCGAGACCTTCACGGTCCGCAAGGTCTCCTTCAGCGTCGGCGTCGAGCGCACCTTCCCGGTGCACAGCCCGATCTTCGAGAAGATCGAGCTCGTCACCCGCGGTGACGTCCGCCGCGCCAAGCTGTACTTCCTCCGTGAGCTGCGCGGCAAGGCCGCGAAGATCAAGGAGAAGCGCGACCGCTGAGCTGACTCCCTGGTCCACAGGACGGCCGGATAAGCTCTGGCCCCGATGGACACGGAAGCAAGGCCCCAGGAGCGCGACCGCTCCTCCGCACCCGCTACGGGTCCGGAGGAGGGGTCGCGCTTCTCGCGTGTCGGCCGACGTTTCGCCGCCTCCCCGTCCTGGCGGCGCGTCCTCGCACTCGGTGCGGTCTGCGCGGTCTTCGTCCTTCTCTTCAGCACCTTCGTGGTGCAGCCCTTCCTGATCCCCAGCGGCTCGATGGAGTCCACGCTGCGGGTCGGGGACCGGGTGCTCGTCAACAAACTGGCGTACCGTTTCGGCTCCGCGCCCCGGCGGGGCGATGTGGTGGTCTTCGACGGCACGGGCTCCTTCGTGCGGGAGAGCCCGCGACAGAACCCGGTGGCCCGGCTGCTGCACGGCGCGGCGGCCTCCCTGGGGCTCGCGGAGCCCGCCGAGACCGACTTCGTGAAGCGGGTGGTGGGCGTGGGGGGAGACCGGGTGGTCTGCTGCGACAAGCGGGGGAGGGTCGAGGTGAACGGCCGGCCGTTGGACGAGGACTACCTGTTCGCCGGGGACGAGCCCTCGCGGGCGCCCTTCGACATCGTGGTGCCCGACGGGACGCTGTGGATGATGGGCGACCACCGCAGTCATTCGCGCGACTCCCGTGACCATCTGGGCGAGCCCGGCGGCGGCATGGTGCCCGTCGACAAGGTGATCGGCCGCGCCGAGTGGCTCGGCTGGCCGCTGAACCGCCTCGGCTCGCTGCCGGACACCGCGGCCTTCGACGGCATTCCGGCGCCCGGGAAGGCCCATGGGTAACCGGGGGCGCAGCCGCGGGGCGGCGGATCCCGCGATACCGCTGCCCACCGGCACCCGGCCGACGGCCGCGCGCTCCCTGCCCACCCGGGCCGAGCGGCGCAAGCTGGCCCGCAAGGTGAAGCGGCGGCGGCGCAGATCGGCCGTCAAGGAGATCCCGCTCCTGATCACGGTGGCGCTGCTGATCGCGCTGGTGCTCAAGACGTTCCTGGTGCAGGCCTTCGTGATCCCGTCCGGGTCGATGGAACAGACCATCCGGATCGGCGACCGGGTGCTCGTGGACAAGCTGACGCCCTGGTTCGGATCCAGGCCGCAGCGCGGCGACGTCGTCGTGTTCAGGAACCCCTCGGACTGGCCGCCGCCGAACCCGGTGACGTCCAAGGAGTCGCCCGTCGGCGTCAAGCAGGTGAAGGAGGCGCTGACCTTCATCGGGCTGCTTCCCTCCGACGACGAGCAGGACCTGATCAAGCGGGTCGTCGCCGTCGGGGGCGACACGGTGAGGTGCTGCGAGCAGGACGGCAGGCTCATCGTCAACGGGGTGGCGGTCGACGAGCCCTACATATTTCCCGGCGATTCCCCCTCCACCATCAAATTCGAAGTAAAGGTTCCGGCCGGACGCCTCTTCGTGATGGGCGACCACCGCTCCAATTCCGCCGATTCACGCTTCCACCTCGACAAGACGGCCGACGGCACGATCTCCGAGGACGCCGTCGTGGGACGGGCCAAGTGGATCGTCTGGCCCTTCGGGCACTGGAGCTCGCTGGAGCACCGGTCGGCGTTCTCCTCGGTCCCGGACGCGCGCGCCGGTACGGCGGCGGCCCCGGGCCGGTCGAATAGTGTGTCCCAGGATCCCAACGGAATGATCCGGCTCCCGACCCCTGCGGAACTCCCGCTCGTTATGGGAGTGGTGGGCCTGCATCGGCTAGGGCGCAGGCGGTGGCACGGAGTGAGGAGTGGATGTGGGGGATTTGGCGGTCGGCGCACGATCCGGACACGAGGAGCCCGAGGACCGGCCGGGCGTTCCGGGGAACGCCGAGCCCGCCGGGACGGCGGACGCAGCGGCGGCGGACGGGGCGGAGAGTGACGGCGGCTCCACGCGCGGCGGCAGCACGGCCCGGAAGAAGCCCCGCCCCCTCTGGAAGGAACTGCCCCTTCTCATCGGTGTCGCGCTGATCCTGGCACTGCTGATCAAGACGTTTCTGGTGCAGGCGTTCTCGATTCCGTCGGATTCGATGCAGAACACGCTCCAGCGGGGCGACCGGGTGCTGGTCGACAAGCTGACGCCGTGGTTCGGCGCGGAGCCGGAGCGCGGCGAGGTCGTCGTCTTCCACGACCCGGGCGGCTGGCTGGAGGACACCCAGGCACCCGATCCCAACGTGGTGCAGAAGTTCCTCAGCTTCATCGGGCTGATGCCGTCCGCCGAGGAGAAGGACCTGATCAAGCGGGTCATCGCGATCGGCGGCGACACCGTGGAGTGCAAGAAGAACGGACCGGTGAAGGTCAACGGCAAGGCGCTGGACGACAAGTCGTTCATCTTCGAGGGCAACAGCGCCTGCGACGACGAGCCGTTCGGCCCGGTCAAGGTCCCCAAGGGCCGCATCTGGGTGATGGGCGACCACCGGCAGAACTCGCTCGACTCCCGGTACCACCAGAACCTGCCGGGCGGCGGCACGGTCTCCAACGACGAGGTGGTCGGCCGGGCCATCGTGATCGCGTGGCCGGTCAACCGCTGGGCGACCCTTCCGGTGCCCAAGACCTTCGACCAGCCGGGGATCAACGCCGCGGCCGCGATGGCGCCGGGCGCGCTCGGCATCGCCGGTGCCCTGCCGCTGGTGCTGTGGCGCAGGCGGAGCCGGACCAGGGCCCTGGTCCGGCAGGAGTAGTAGCCCTGCGGAACCCCCGCTCGTTATCGGGACGGCGGGCCGGTACGCGATACGGCCCGATGGGCAGGCGTTGGCGCGGAGTGAGGAATGAATGTGAGTGACGTGGCAGGCGGAGCCCGTTCCGACCAGGGACCGTCCACGACGCGGCCCGGACCGGCCGCCGGGTACGGCTCCGATCCCGAGGGCGAGGCACCGGAGGCGGCCGGCGCGCGGAGCACCCGCGCCAAGGCGAAGAAGCCCGGCTCGTTCTGGAAGGAACTGCCGCTGCTGATCGGTGTCGCGCTGGTTCTGGCGCTGCTGATCAAGACGTTTCTGGTGCAGGCGTTCTCGATTCCGTCGGATTCGATGCAGAACACGCTTCAGCAGGGCGACCGGGTGCTGGTCGACAAGCTGACGCCGTGGTTCGGCTCCGAGCCGGAGCGCGGCGAGGTGGTCGTCTTCCACGATCCGGCCGGCTGGCTGGACGGCGAGCCGACGCCCAGTTCCAACGCGGTGCAGAAGTTCCTGAGCTTTGTCGGGCTGATGCCGTCCGCCGAGGAGAAGGACCTGATCAAGCGGACGATCGCGGTCGGCGGCGACACCGTGGAGTGCCGGAAGGGCGGCCCGGTGAAGGTCAACGGGAAGGCGCTCGACGAGCCGTACATCTACCCGGGCAACAGCGCCTGCGACGACATGCCCTTCGGCCCGTTCAAGGTGCCCGACGGCAAGATCTGGGTGATGGGCGATCACCGCCAGGACTCCTCGGACTCCCGCTACCACA
This sequence comes from Streptomyces sp. ITFR-16, assembly GCF_031844705.1. NCBI lineage: Bacteria > Bacillati > Actinomycetota > Actinomycetes > Kitasatosporales > Streptomycetaceae > Streptomyces > Streptomyces sp. ITFR-16. The sequence goes on along the minus strand of NZ_CP134609.1, from coordinate 2,200,678 downwards.
TCAACGACGCGAACAAGGGGTTCGTGCCGGTGGACAAGGTCGTGGGCCGGGCCGTGGTGGTGGCCTGGCCGCTCAACCGCTGGGCCACGCTGCCGGTCCCGGACACCTTCGACCAGCCGGGTATCAGTGCCGCGGGCGCGGTCGCGCCTGGTGCGCTGGGGCTGGCCGGTGCGGTGCCCCTCGTCCTGTGGCGGCGACGGAGGCTGACCGCCGGGCGTACCGCCGGGTAGGGTGCCCACTCGGATCAGCGATTGTCGATCTCCGATGGGGGACGCTGGGATGAGTGGGACAGGACAAGACAGTGACGGCCACGGCCGGCTCGGCAGCATGCTGTCCGGACTGGCCGTGGCCGTCGGCTGTGTGCTCTTCCTCGGCGGCTTCGCCTGGGGAGCCGTGGTCTACCGGCCCTACACGGTGCCGACCGAGTCGATGACGCCGACGGTGAACGCCGGCGACCGGGTCCTCGCCCAGCGGGTGGACGGTGACGAGGTGCGCCGCGGCGACGTGGTCGTCTTCACCGACCGGCAGTGGGGCGACATGCCCATGGTGAAGCGGGTCGTCGGGACCGGCGGCGACAAGATCGCCTGCTGTGACAAGGACGGCCGGCTCACGGTGAACGGGATACCCGTCGACGAACCGTATCTGCGGGGCTCGGGCCCGGCCTCCGTGAACGACTTCACGGCCGAGGTGCCCAAGGGCCAGCTCTTCCTCCTGGGCGACGACCGCACGGTCTCGCTGGACTCCCGGGTCCATCTGGAGGACGGCGGGCACGGCTCGGTGCCCCGCAGCGCCGTGCAGGCCCGCGTGGACGCCGTCGCCTGGCCGCTGGGCGGGATGATCGGACGGCCCCGGGCCTTCGCCGCGCTCCCGGGCGGGGTGTCGTCCGCCGGGCCGCTGAGGCTCCAGCTCGGCGCGATGGGCGTGGGCGTGCTGCTCATCCTGGGCGGTGCGGTGTACGGGCCGATCGCGGCCCGCTCGAAGCGGAACCGGCGGACGAAGGCGGCCACCGGTGCCCGATGAGATCCGCAAGGTCTCCCGGCTGGTCCTCCTCGACCCGGACGACCGCATTCTCCTGATGCACGGCTTCGAACCGGGGGACCCGTCGAGCACCTGGTGGTTCACCCCGGGCGGAGGGCTGGAGGGCGACGAGACCCGGGAGCAGGCCGCACTGCGCGAGCTGGCCGAGGAGACCGGGATCACGGAGGTCGAACTGGGCCCGGTGCTCTGGCGGCGGACCTGCTCCTTCCCGTTCGACGGGCGCCGCTGGCACCAGGACGAGTGGTACTTCCTGGCCCGGACGGACCGGACCGCGACGGACACCAGCGGGCAGACCGGGCTGGAACTCCGCAGCGTCTCGGAGCTGAGGTGGTGGACTTCCGCCGAACTGTCGGCGGCGCGTGAGACGGTGTACCCGACCAGACTCGCCGGGCTGCTGCGCACGCTGCTCGACGAGGGTCCTCCGCGTACGCCATTGGTTCTCGACCCCGAAAACGCCTGAGCGCCCGGGGCGCCGGAGCCTGGCGCACAATGGGGGAACGCACGGCTGAAGGGGAACATGCCAATGAGCGCCGAGGACCTCGAGAAGTACGAGACCGAGATGGAGCTGAAGCTCTACCGGGAGTACCGCGATGTCGTCGGTCTGTTCAAATATGTGATCGAGACCGAACGGCGCTTCTACCTCACCAACGACTACGAGATGCAGGTCCACTCGGTCCAGGGTGAGGTGTTTTTCGAGGTGTCCATGGCGGATGCCTGGGTCTGGGACATGTACCGGCCCGCACGGTTCGTCAAGCAGGTACGGGTACTGACGTTCAAGGACGTCAACATCGAGGAGCTCAACAAGAGCGATCTCGAACTTCCGAGTGGCTGAGTTATCCACAATCGCCCGCTTGTCCACCAAGATCCACTGAGGTGAGGGAAAAGCGTCAGAGTCGGTGCCGGAGGTGGTGCCGAAATGAACGCACGGGGGGCACTCGGGCGGTACGGCGAGGACCTGGCGGCGCGGCTGCTGGCCGACGCCGGCATGTCCGTACTGGAACGGAACTGGCGCTGTCGCGCCGGTGAGATCGACATCGTCGCGATGGACGGCGACGCGCTCGTCATCTGCGAGGTCAAGACCCGCAGGGCGGGTGTCTTCGAGCATCCGATGGCCGCGGTCACCCCGGTCAAGGCGGACCGGCTGCGCCGGCTGGCCGGACTCTGGCTGGACCGCCACGGCGGCCCGCCGCCGCCCGGCGGGGTGCGCATCGACCTGGTCGGCGTGGTGCTGCCCCGGCGCGGCGCGCCCCTGGCCGAGCATGCGCGGGGGGTGGCGTGATGGCGTTCGCGCGGGCCTGCTCGGTGGCCCTGGTGGGCGTCGAGGGCGTGGTGGTGGAGGTCCAGGCGGACCTGGAGGCGGGGGTGGCCGCGTTCACCCTCGTCGGCCTGCCGGACAAGAGCCTGGTGGAGAGCCGGGACCGGGTCAGGGCGGCCGTGGTCAACTCCGGGGCCGAGTGGCCGCAGAAGAAACTCACGGTCGGGCTGTCCCCGGCCTCGGTGCCCAAGGGCGGATCGGGCTTCGACCTCGCTGTTGCCTGCGCGGTGCTGGGCGCCGCCGAGCGGATCGACCCCGCGTCGATCGCCGATGTGGTGATGATCGGGGAGCTGGGGCTCGACGGCCGGGTCCGCCCGGTACGGGGGGTGCTGCCCGCCGTCCTGGCGGCAGCGGAGGCGGGCTACCGGCAGGTCGTCGTGCCGGAGCAGACGGCCGGCGAAGCGGCCCTGGTGCCCGGGATCTCCGTGCTCGGGGTGCGCAGCCTGCGGCAGCTGATCGCCGTGCTGTGCGACGAACCCGTGCCCGACGAACCGGCGGCCCATGACGAGGGCTGCCCCGACACGATGCTGGCCGGGCTGATGGTGCCCGGCGCCGGGATGGGCACCGGCTTCGCCCGGAGCGCCGCACCGGGCGAGGGGGCCCGGCCGGACCTGGCCGACGTCGCGGGGCAGGAGCGGCCGCGCAAGGCTCTGGAGATCGCCGCGGCCGGCGGCCACCACCTTCTGCTGACCGGTCCGCCGGGAGCGGGCAAGACCATGCTGGCCGAGCGGCTCCCCGCGATCCTGCCGCCGCTGACCAGGCAGGAGTCCCTGGAGGTGACCGCCGTGCACTCGGTGGCGGGCATTCTGCCACCGGGCCAGCCCCTGGTGTCCCGGGCGCCGTACTGCGCCCCGCACCACTCGGCGACGATGCAGTCACTGGTCGGCGGGGGCAACGGACTGCCGAGGCCGGGCGCGGTCTCGCTGGCGCACCGGGGGATTCTCTTCCTCGACATTACCGACCGCATGTAGCCCTGTCCGGGACGTCCGTCTGGCCTGTGCCCGTCGACGCCCCGTGCCCTTTTACCGACCGTGCCCGGAGCGTCGATAATGTCCGGAATAGTTCGGAGGGCACGTGGTAAGCAAGACAGTGATTGGCCAGCTCAGAGTGCAGGAAATGAGGCACAAGGACGGAAAGAAGTCTTGGACGATCGTCTGGCCCGAGGGGACGGTCCATCGGGAGGCGGACGGCTATCTGCGGCAGTACGAGGGATCTGGCACGCAGAGGACGTACGCGTACTACCTCGTCGATCACCTGCGCTGGTTGGAACGCGAATGCCTACAGCGGGAGGCAGTCACCTTCCGCGATCTTGAGCGCTACATGGGAATCGTCGGCGCCGAGGTCCGCATGCCGCTCGGCGAGCCCTGGCGGGTGGGCAAGCGGCCCTATCGTGACGCGGCCTTGTCGACGGCTGCTGCCTGCCTGAAGGGCTTCTACCTGCGGCAGGCATCGCTCGGGATCAACACCGACTTGAAGCGGGATCTCGACAAGGATCGCCTGCCGACCCGTGCTGACCGCACACGATCCTTCCTGGGCCACCTCGGCGCCGTCCAGCAAGCGAATCCGCTTGCCCCGGTGCGGGTCCGGCGGAGGCATCCGAAGATGCTCCCCGAGGGCACCCGGGAACGTCTGGACGCCGTGGTCAACACCGCCCGCGACCGCCTCCTGGTCAGCTGGCTGTCGGACGGCGGGTTCCGAATAGGTGAGATGTGCGGTCTGCATCTCTCGGACCTGCACCTTCGGGACGGGGCGGCCTGCGGCGAGTGCCGGACGCCACACGTCCATATCTGCCACCGGCCAGGCAACGAGAACGACGCCGCGGCGAAGACGAAGTACGAATGGAAAGTCGAGGCCGGAACGGTTACCGGCGGACTGATCAAGAGGGTCAGCCGGGACATGATCCGCACCTACGTCGAGTACATGACCACCGAGTTTCCCCGCCAGCAGGCGACCCACGGGATGCTGATGGTCCAGCTGCGCGGCGAGGACTACGGCCGGCCGTGGGCTCCGGTCGGCGCCCGGCGCATGCTCGGCCGGGCCGGAGTCCGGGCCGGGCTCGGCAAGATCAAGCCCCATGCCTTCAGGCACAGCTTCACGACTGCCGTGCTCGACGCGGCCAAGGGCAATCTCCTCATCGCCAGGGATGCTGGCGGATGGGCGTCAGCCACGACCGTGGACGAGGTCTACGGGCACGTCGACGTGCACGACCCAGACTTCGATCTTGCCCTGCGGACCGTCTGGGGTGAGCAGGCATGAGCACGAGCATGCTGTTCAAGCTGCACAGCGACCCCGCCCCGCGGGCGGCCAGGGACCGCCTTGAGGTGCTGACCGCTCTCATCAACGGCCCGACCGTCGACGCGTTCTACCGCCCCGACGTCATCTACTTCCCCGCAGGTCACTCCACCTACGGATGGGAGTGCCACGTCCCGGACTGCGAACGAACACGACGTCAGGCCTACGAATTCTGCACCGTCCACCTTGACCAGTGGAGGGCCATCCGGGACACCACCATCAGTGCCGCGGAGTTCACCCGCACCGCAGAGCCGGGCGAACGCATGTCCTGGGCCAAGGAGGTGACCTGCCGGATCTGCCCGGACCGCCCCGCGTCCAGCACCGCGATGAGGCTCTGCCACCGCCACCAGGACCGCTGGCACAAAAAGCCAGCCGCCGACTTCGATCAATGGCTCGCCGAACAGACCACTCTTGCCGGCTATGGCAACTGCCTTGTGACACCGTGCCCGGACTTGGCCAGCTCGCCTCTACGGCTCTGCCACAAGCACCGGATGCGCTACAACGCGCAGGGTGCCCCCGGCCAGGCCGAACTGCCGCGTGAGTGGTGGCACGCCTTCGAGAACCGGGGACTGCCCGTCATCGTCGAGTACGACGACGAAGCAGCGTTCCGGCAGTGGTGCCACGAAGAGCCGCCGATCCTTCTGCCGGGCCGGGTCATCCTGACCGGACTCCGCCCCTTGCTCAAAGCCGAGGTCCGGTGGGGCCTGTTCGCCCATACCGACGGCGATCGCAGCGAGTGGCCCCTCACTCAGATTCAGAACATGATCAACCTCTGCCGGGGCCAGGACCTGCACTCCCTGTCAGAACTGGACCCCGACGAGTGCCCGCATGTCGTCGGAATGATCGTCCGAGAAATGCGCAACGAACTGCGGCTGATCTACTTCAGCCGTTCCGACACCCGCGACGCCGGCTTCATCGAGACCGATCACTTCGGGCGTCGGTTCCCCGGCCGCTTCAGCCACTTCGACCTGACCGCAGTGTCCCAGCGCTGGCTCCGCGATCTCCTCTGGGACTACATGGCCAGGACGATGGAGTCTCCGAAGTGCCCCCGCACCTCCGGTGTCTTCGACAACGCGCGTCGCGCCTGCACCGAACTGAGTGCCTTCCTTGAAGTCGAGGCGCCCGCCGGCGGGCATGATCCCCACCAGCTGGACGAGCGATACATGTCCCGCTTCGTTGCCGACCAGCGGCACCGCGAGCGTCACCGGCTCCCGTCACTGGCCATGAAACGTGCAGGCGGGAAGTCATCCACAGTCACGGAGAACACCCGGCGAGCGGTGTTCAACTCCACCCGCCAGGTGCTGCGGGGGTCTCTGGACTCCGGCGAGTCCGAACGGATCGGGCTGAGCCGGACCTTCATCACGGCCATGCCCCACGCCGGCGGGATGACGCGACGCTCGCGAGCCCCGTTCTCCGACGACGTCGCCAAAGCCCTGGCCGACGAGACCAACCTCCGCCACCTCGCCGAGAACTACGACCCCGACGACCAGGGCCTGCGCGATATCTGGGAAGCGATCGTCCTCACCGGCCGCCGATGCAGCGAAATCCTGAATCTGCGGATGGACTGCGTCGGTCGGTACGGCGAACTGCCCATGATCTGGCACGACCAGACCAAGGTCGGCAACTACGACGAAGCGATCAGAATCCCCGACACGCTCTACAACCGCATCCAGGAAAGGCAGAAGAGATCCCTCGCCCGCTTCGAGCGGCGACACGGCTACACACCGACGGGCCGGCAACAGGCGGAAATGGCCCTGTTCCCCACCCGGGTCCGCAACCCGTCCGGGAACGCTTCGATGTCCTACGGGTGGTTCCACAGCAACTACAAGCTATGGATCGAGGGACTCGACCTCGGCCACGTCGTCCCCCACCAGGCTCGTCACACGCTGGCGACCAACCTCCTGCGGGCCGGCGCCAACCTCACCCACATCCGCCGCTACCTCGGACAGATTTCAGACCGCATGGCCGAGCACTACGTCAAGGTCGCCCACTCCGACCTCGAAGAAGTACTTCACCACGTCTGGGTCTCCGGCCCCGGCGCCGCCCAGCCAGGCGAACTTCTGTCTGGCGGCACGACGCCCATGACACGCGCACAGGCCCAAGCCCTCGCCGTGGATCTCTCCCGCCGCAGCACCCCCTCGGAGGGCGGCTTCTGCACCTTCCAGCCCGTGGTCGACGGCGGAGCCTGCCCCTGGAAGCTGGACTGCCACAACTGCGACAAGTTCGTCATGTCGGGAGCCGATCTCCTCTACTGGCGCCGAAAGCAGGAGCAGTGGACGACTCTCGCCGAGCGAGCACCGGACGACGCGACTGCCGACTACCTCCACAGCTACTTCGAGCCGACCGCCCGAGCCATCGACGGCCTGGAGAAGGCACTCGCCGGCCTCGGCCTCCTGGACGAGGCCCTCGCCCTCGATCTGCGCAGGCCGCAGGACTACTTCCATCGGATCTGGAGCACCTCGTTCAAGGCCGCTGATCTCGCCGACGCCGTCGACCTCGACGACGACGTGGACGACCTCGAAAGCGGGAACGCATGAGCATGGCAGTTGACGCCCACCAGCAGACCGCCGCTGCGAACGAGACACGTCGTCGCAGCTCGGAGGCAGCCGTCCGCCGCGTCCAGGACGCGCTGAAGCGGTTGCGCCGCGAGAAGACTCCCATCACGTTCGCGGCTGTCGCACGCCGGGCGTCGGTCTCCCGGACATTCCTCTACTCCAACCAACAGGCTCGTTCCCTTGTCACCGCGGCTGCCGAAATCGCGGTCGACCAGCGCGTGACTGCTGGAAACGCGGAAGCGACGGCGCAGGAGGCGTCCTGGCGGGAGCGGGCACTCAACGCCGAGGATGCGCTGAAATCCGCCTTCGACGAGATACGACTCCAGCGCGGCCGCATCGGCGAGCTCATGGGGCAGGTCCGCGATCTCGAAGCGGAGTGGACCGAGGAAGCGATCCAGCGGATCACCAGCGAGAACACCAACCTCAAGCAGCGCGTCCGGAGACTGAGTGAGGAGAACCGAGCTCTCGACGAGCGGCTGAAGGCGGCGCGGTCCACATTGCGCTTCCAGGACAAGCGTCTGTCCGATCTCGAAGTGCAGCTGCTGGATCGCACTTCGAACGACTGACCAAGACCTCTACCGGCAAGTCCTGTTGATCACAACGAGGCTGCGTCGCTGACATGTAAGCTATGCATTAGCGCAGGTCAGCGGCGCAGCCTCGACATCAACGGTCGGTAATCTCGACGAGGCGCCGGAATTCTCCGTCCGGGCGCTGGACTCGCTGCGCCAGCCGCTGGAGTCGGGCCATGTGGTGGTGGCACGCAGCGCCGGGGTGGTGCGGCTGCCCGCCCGATTCCTGATGGTGCTCGCCGCCAACCCCTGCCCATGCGGACGCCACACCCTGAGCGGGGCCGGCTGCGAGTGCCCGCCCTCGGCGGTGCGCCGCTACCAGGCCAGGCTGTCAGGCCCGCTGCTCGACCGGGTCGATCTGAGGGTGGTCGTCGATCCCGTCCGACGGGAGGACCTGATGGGGCGGGGCGGCCGGGGCGAGTCGACCGAGACCGTCGCCGCCCGGGTGCGGGAGGCACGGGAGCGGGCGGCCGAGCGGCTGGCGGGCACACCGTGGACCACCAACAGTGAGGTGCCGGGCCATGAGCTGCGGACCCGGCTGGCGGCGGCACCGGGTGCCCTGATGGCGGCCGAACGGGACATGGAGCGGGGCCTGCTCACCGCGCGAGGCCTGGACCGGGTGCTGCGGGTGGCGTGGACGGTCGCGGACCTGCGCGCGGCCGACCGGCCGGACGCCTCGGACATCGCGGTGGCCCTGGAGCTGCGCAGCGGCATTCCCCGGGGGGTCCCGATGGAGGCGGGGGCGGTATGACGGGGGAGGGAGCCGTGTGCGCGGGGGCGGGGGAGCGGCCGGCCCCGCGCGGGGCGAGCGCGCGGGAGCGGCTGGCGCGGGCGGCACTGACCCGGGTGCTGGAGCCGGGGGACGAGCGGGCCGGGCGCTGGCTGCGGGAGTGCGGCGGCGTGGAGCTGATGCGCCGGATCACGGCCCGGGACGGGTCGGCCGAGCGGCTGAGCGGGATGACGGCGCGGCGGCTGGCCGGCTACCGGCTGCGGGCCGACGGCGCCGATCCGGAACGGGACCTGGCGGCGGTCGCCGAGGCCGGCGGGCGGTTCGTCGTCCCCGGCGACCGGGAGTGGCCGACCCAGCTGGACGATCTGGGCGATGCCCGGCCGACCGGGCTGTGGGTGCGGGGGAAGCCCGATCTCCGGCTCTGGGCGCTGCGCTCGGTCGCCGTGGTCGGGGCGCGTGCCTGCACACCGTACGGAGCGCACATGGCGACGACCATGGGCGCGGGGCTCGCGGAGCGGGGCTGGGTGGTCGTCTCCGGGGCGGCCTTCGGCGTCGACGGGGCGGCCCACCGGGGCGCACTGGCGGCCGACGGCGCGACGATGGCGGTGCTGGCCTGCGGGGTGGACGTCCCCTATCCGCGCGGACACGCCGAGCTGATCGGACGGGTGGCCGAACAGGGGCTCGTGATCGGCGAACTGCCCCCGGCCGACCACCCCACGCGCAGCAGATTCATCCTGCGGAACAGGGTGATCGCCGCGTTGACGCGGGGGACCGTGGTGGTCGAGGCCGAGTACCGCAGCGGTTCCCTGGTCACGGCACGCAGTGCCCAGCGTCTGGGCCGCTTCACCATGGGCGTTCCGGGACCGGCCACCAGCGGGCTCTCGGCGGGCGTCCATGAACTCCTGCGCGGTGAAGGCGTGCTGGTGACGGACGCGGCGGAAGTCGCCGAACTGGTCGGTGACATGGGAGAACTCGCCCCCTCCCGACACGGTCCCGTACTGCCGCGAGACCTGCTGGACCTCGTCTGCGGCAGGGTCCTGGACGCCCTGCCGTCGCACGGCACGGTGGACGCCCGGGAGGCCGCCCGTACCGCCGGAACGAGCGCTGACGAGGCCCTCGGCAAGCTGTACGAACTGCACTCACTGGGGTTCGTCGAACGCGATGGCGAGGGATGGCGGTTGACGCGGAGGCCGAGTTGTCATGACGACGCGCGGCGAGGCGGTTCTTGACCTGGGGCATTCGGGTGAAAAGGTGATGCCGATGACCTCGGCGCATCCGTCAGTGACGCCTCCGGGGCCGGCGCAGGTGGCGGTGGCCCCGGGCATCCGCCATGTCGCCGGCCGGGTGCGCTGTCATGTCCGCCGCCGGGTCGCGCGTCATGTCCGTTCGCCCGGAAGCGCACAGGATCCATCCTCTATCCTGCGCGCACCGCGACAACTCAGTCACGCTACGCTCACAAGGATTCCGCCCCAGAGACAAGTCCCAGTACTTCACGGCAGAACGGCTCAAGGCACCACATGCCCCAGCACACCTCCGGGTCTGACCGCGCGGCAGTACCACCGGCTGCGCGTGGCACGGTGCGCCCTCCCGCCCCGTCCTCGCTCGACGAGTTGTGGCGGTCGTACAAGACCACCGGCGACGGACGGCTGCGGGAGCAGCTGATCCTGCACTACTCGCCCCTGGTGAAGTACGTCGCGGGCCGGGTGAGCGTGGGCCTGCCGTCCAACGTCGAGCAGGCGGACTTCGTCTCCTCGGGGGTCTTCGGGCTGATCGACGCGATCGAGAAGTTCGACATCGAGCGCGCGATCAAGTTCGAGACCTACGCGATCACCCGCATCCGCGGCGCGATGATCGACGAGCTGCGGGCGCTGGACTGGATCCCGCGCTCCGTGCGGCAGAAGGCCCGGGCGGTGGAACGCGCCTACGCCACGCTGGAGGCCCAGCTGCGGCGCTCCCCGTCGGAGGCGGAGGTCGCCGCCGAGATGGATGTGACGCTGGAGGAACTGCACGCGGTTTTCAGCCAGTTGTCGCTGGCCAACGTCGTCGCGCTGGAGGAACTGCTCCATGTCGGCGGCGAGGGCGGCGACCGGCTGAGCCTGATGGACACGCTGGAGGACACCGCCGCGGACAACCCGGTGGAGGTGGCCGAGGACCGGGAGCTCAGACGGCTGCTCGCCCGGGCGATCAACACCCTGCCCGACCGCGAGAAGACGGTCGTCACGCTCTACTACTACGAGGGCCTGACCCTCGCCGAGATCGGCAACGTCCTCGGGGTCACCGAGAGCCGTGTCAGCCAGATCCACACCAAGTCGGTGCTCCAGCTGCGCGCGAAGCTGGCGGACGCCGGACGCTGAGTCCGCGCCTCCGGAGCCCCACCCGTCCCACCTCTCCCCTCGCCTCCTGCCCCGTCCCTCCGGGCCGCTTCGGCCATACCGGGGCCACCCGCACCCTCCCGGCGGCGGCCCGCCGTAGAGTGGAGGCGTGCCCAGGATTCGAGCGGCCTCCGTGGCCGAGCACCGGACCATGCAGCGCGGCGCCCTCCTGGACGCAGCGCGCTCCCTGCTGTCCGAGGGAGGCACGGAGGCCTTGACCTTCCCCGCCCTCGCCGAACGCACGGGCCTCGCCCGGTCCTCCGTCTACGAGTACTTCCGTTCGCGCGCCGCCGTCGTCGAGGAGCTGTGCGCCGTCGACTTCCCGGTCTGGGCGGCCGAGGTCGAGCACGCGATGGAGCGTGCGGGGACGCCCGAGGAGAAGATCGAGGCGTACGTCCGCCGGCAGCTCGACCTCGTCGGCGACCGGCGCCACCGGGCCGTGGTCGCGATCTCCGCCAGCGAGCTGGACGCGGGCGCCCGCGAGAAGATCCGCGCCGCGCACGGCGGCCTCATCGCCATGATCGTCGAGGCGCTCGGCGACCTCGGCCACGCGCAGCCCCGGCTCGCGGCCATGCTGCTCCAGGGTTCGGTGGACGCCGCGGTCCGGCGTATCGAGCTGACCGTGGCGGAGGAGCCCGGCGTGATCGCCGACACCGCCGTCGCCATGATCCTGCACGGCGTCCGGGGCATCCCCGCCGAGCAGGCCTGACGCCGCTCCCGGCCCCGCCGCCCCCGCGCGAGAGCGGCCGCAGTCACCACCGCCCCGCCGCCCGTCGGCACCGAAGGACCTCCGCCCGGACCGTCGCCCGTGACGCCGCCCGGCAGCGGTACGCCGAAGACCGGGAGCAGGCGGGAGGGGCCGCGGCGCAGCAGTGCGGGCGGCAGGAGCGACAGGGGGTCCAGGTACGCCTTCGCCCGGCGCAGGCCCCAGTGCAGACAGCCCGACGGGCAGTGGAACGGCCCCTCCGCCACAACGGCCACCACCTGCCCCGCCACGACGTCGTCGCCCTCGGTGACCAGCGGGCGCACCGGCTCGTACGTGGTCCGCAGCGGCGGATCACCCGTCCCGGCCACCTCGATCGCCAGCACCCCGCGACCGGCCACGGCGCCCGCGTAGGAGACCCGGCCGGACGCGGCGGCGCGCACCTGCGTACCGGGCCCGGCGGCCAGGTCCACGCCCCGGTGTCCCCGTCCGTAGTCGGTCGCGGGCGGTTCCCAGCCCCGTACCACCGTCGGGCGGCCCGCCAGCGGCCAGACGCGGGCGCCTGCCGGGGCCACCGGCGAGGGTGCGCCGGCCCGTGCGGGAACGGCCGCGGCGGCCGGCCGGGTCGGCCCCGCCGTCACCAGCAGCAGCCCCGCGAGGACCGCCGCCGCCCACCACGCCGCCCTGCCGTTCGGGGTCCGGGCAGCCGCCCGGTCTGATGTGCGTCGCATGGCCCCACCGTCCCCCGAGGGCCCGTTCCGCGGGGATCATGGACCGGTTCTGTGGACTACCGGCCGGTTGTGGACAGCGCCGTCACCCGGGACCCGGCGGGTCCCGTACACTTCTTCTGGCGATCCGGGTCACCGGGTCGACTTCGCACGCCCCGCCACCTCCCGCTCTGCGGAGGTGGCCGCGCTCCTCGGTCCCTCGTGGCACGGCGCGTCGGGGCGTCAGGCGCGACAGCAATCCTGCGGTCGCGATAACCGAGTACCTCAAGGAGTACGGCCATGGCCGTCGTCACGATGCGGGAGCTGCTGGAAAGCGGCGTCCACTTCGGTCACCAGACCCGCCGTTGGAACCCGAAGATGAAGCGCTTCATCTTCACGGAGCGCAACGGCATCTACATCATCGACCTGCTCCAGTCGCTGTCGTACATCGACCGCGCCTACGAGTTCGTCAAGGAGACCGTCGCCCACGGCGGCTCCATCATGTTCGTGGGTACGAAGAAGCAGGCCCAGGAGGCCATCGCCGAGCAGGCGACGCGCGTCGGCATGCCGTACGTCAACCAGCGTTGGCTCGGTGGCATGCTCACCAACTTCTCCACCGTCTACAAGCGCCTTCAGCGTCTGAAGGAGCTCGAGCTCATCGACTTCGAGGACGTGGCCGCCTCCGGCCTCACCAAGAAGGAGCTCCTGGTCCTCTCGCGCGAGAAGGCCAAGCTGGAGAAGACCCTCGGTGGTATCCGCGAGATGCAGAAGGTGCCGAGCGCCGTCTGGATCGTCGACACCAAGAAGGAGCACATCGCCGTCGGTGAGGCGCGCAAGCTCCACATCCCGGTCGTCGCGATCCTGGACACCAACTGTGACCCCGACGAGGTCGACTACAAGATTCCGGGCAACGACGACGCGATCCGCTCCGTCACCCTGCTCACCCGCGTGATCGCCGACGCCGTCGCCGAGGGCCTCATCGCCCGCTCCGGCGCCGCGACCGGCGACTCGAAGCCGGGCGAGAAGGCCGCCGGCGAGCCGCTCGCCGAGTGGGAGCGTGACCTGCTCGAGGGCGACAAGAAGGCCGACGCCGAGGTCCAGACCTCCGCCGAGACCGAGAAGGTCGCGGACGCCGAGGCCGCCGACGCCCCGGCCGCCGAGGCTGCTGCCGAGGCCCCCGCCGCCGAGGCCCCGGCCGCGGACGCCGAGCAGGCCTGACACCCGTCACGGCTCAAGACGGCGGGGGCCGGTGCCACAAGCACCGCCCCCGCCGTTGACCCGTAGATCTTTCAGACTTCGAGAGAGAAATACAGACTCATGGCGAACTACACCGCCGCTGACGTCAAGAAGCTCCGTGAGCTCACCGGCGCCGGCATGATGGACTGCAAGAAGGCGCTCGACGAGGCCGACGGCAACGTCGAAGGCGCTGTCGAGGCCCTCCGCATCAAGGGTCAGAAGGGCGTCGCCAAGCGCGAGGGCCGTTCTGCCGAGAACGGTGCGGTCGTCTCCCTCGTCTCCGACGACAAGACGTCCGGCGTCCTGCTCGAGCTGAAGTGCGAGACGGACTTCGTCGCCAAGGGCGACAAGTTCCAGGCCGTCGCCAACACGCTCGCCGCGCACGTCGCCGCGACCTCCCCGGCCGACATCCAGGCGCTGCTCGCGTCCGAGATCGAGCCCGGCAAGACCGTCCAGGCGTACGTGGACGAGGCCAACGCCAACCTCGGCGAGAAGATCGTCCTGGACCGCTTCGCGCAGTTCACCGGCGCCTACGTCTCCGTGTACATGCACCGCACCATGCCCGACCTGCCCCCGCAGATCGGTGTCCTGGTCGAGCTGGACAAGGCCGACGCCGAGCTGGCCAAGGGCATCGCGCAGCACATCGCCGCCTTCGCGCCGAAGTACCTCTCCCGCGAGGACGTCCCGGCCGAGGTCGTCGAGGCCGAGCGCCGCGTCGCCGAGGAGACCACGCGCGCCGAGGGCAAGCCCGAGGCCGCGCTCCCGAAGATCGTCGAGGGTCGCGTCAACGGCTTCTTCAAGGAGGCCACCCTCCTCGGCCAGCCGTACGCGCTGGACAACAAGAAGTCCGTCCAGAAGGTCCTGGACGAGGCCGGTGTCACCCTGAAGCGCTTCACGCGCATCAAGGTCGGCATCTGAGTCCGTCCGCGAAAAACGGTGGACCCCGATAGGGTCTGGTGCAGTCGACGGCCGCACACCGCCGTACGACCGCAGATCTGACGAGGAGGCCATTGCCGCTGAGGGACACCAGACCCACCGGCAATGGCCTTCTTCGTATGTGCACGAGGAGAATTCCCATGAACAAGGGCGCGGACGCCGCACACGGTGACCACAAGCGCGACGACGGCAAGGTGCCCGGACGCTTCATGCTGAAGCTGTCCGGCGAGGCGTTCGCCGGTGGCGGGGGTCTCGGTGTCGATCCCGATGTCGTGCACGCCATCGCCCGCGAGATCGCGGCCGTCGTCCGGGACGGCGCGGAAATCGCGGTCGTCATCGGCGGCGGCAACTTCTTCCGCGGCGCCGAGCTCCAGCAGCGCGGCATGGACCGGGCGCGCTCCGACTACATGGGCATGCTCGGCACCGTCATGAACTGCCTCGCCCTCCAGGACTTCCTGGAGAAGGAGGGCATCGACTCCCGCGTCCAGACCGCCATCACCATGGGGCAGGTCGCGGAGCCGTACATCCCGCTGCGTGCCGTACGGCACCTGGAGAAGGGCCGCGTCGTCATCTTCGGCGCCGGCATGGGCATGCCGTACTTCTCCACCGACACCACCGCGGCCCAGCGCGCCCTGGAGATCGACGCCGAGGGCCTGCTGATGGGCAAGAACGGCGTGGACGGCGTCTACGACTCCGACCCGAAGACCAACCCCGGAGCCGTGAAGTTCGACGCGCTGGAGTACAGCGAGGTGCTCGCCCGCGATCTCAAGGTCGCCGACGCCACCGCCATCACGCTCTGCCGTGACAACCAGCTGCCGATCCTCGTCTTCGAGCTGACCGCCGCCGGCAATATCGCCCGCGCCGTCAAGGGTGAGAAGATCGGCACGCTCGTGAGTGACCAGGGCACCCGGGCCTGACAAACCGGGCGACGCAGGATCCGCCGGGCCCGAGCACTCCGGGCCCATTCAAGACACGCAGGAGCACGTGGTGATCGAAGAAACCCTCCTCGAGGCCGAGGAGAAGATGGAGAAGGCCGTCGTCGTCGCGAAAGAGGACTTCGCCGCGATCCGCACCGGCCGTGCGCACCCGGCGATGTTCAACAAGATCGTCGCCGACTACTACGGCGCGCTGACCCCGATCAACCAGCTGGCCTCGTTCTCGGTGCCCGAGCCCCGTATGGCCGTCGTGACGCCGTTCGACAAGAGCGCGCTGCGCAACATCGAGCAGGCCATCCGCGACTCGGACCTCGGTGTCAACCCGAGCAACGACGGCAACATCATCCGGGTGACCTTCCCCGACCTCACCGAAGAGCGCCGTCGCGACTACATCAAGGTCGCGAAGACCAAGGCCGAGGACTCCAAGATCTCGATCCGGGCCGTCCGCCGCAAGGCCAAGGAGACGCTCGACAAGCTGGTCAAGGACAAGGAGTCCGGCGAGGACGAGGTCCGCCGCGCCGAGAAGGAGCTCGACGACACCACCGCGAAGTACGTCGCGCAGGTGGACGAGCTGCTGAAGCACAAGGAAGCCGAGCTGCTCGAAGTCTGATGAACGACTCCTCCTGGGGCGTCCCGCAGGGCGCCGGCCACCGGGCCGCTCCCGAGATGCGGGCCGCTCCGGCGGGTCCTGCATACGATGTGCATGACGCCCAGCAGACTCGGCCCATGCCCATCGTGCCGGACGTTCCCGACGCAGGTAGAGACGCTGACGACCGTGATGACCGGGACCAGGGGGCCGGACGCCTGAGCGGCGGCCCCCTGTTCCGTGACGAGAAGCCGCAGGAGCCCATGTCCACCGCGCCGCCACCCCCGCAGAAGAAGCGTGCGGGCCGTGATCTGGGAGCCGCCATAGGGGTCGGCCTGGGGCTCGGCGTCGTCGTCGCGGCCTCGCTCTTCATCGTGAAGGCCGTCTTCGTCGGGGTGATCGCCGTCGCCGTCGTCGTCGGCCTGTGGGAGCTCACCTCCCGGCTCGAGGAGCGCAAGGGCATCAAGGCGCCGCTGGTGCCGCTCGCGATCGGTGGCGCGGCGATGGTCGTCGCCGGGTACGCGCGGGGCGCCGAGGGTGCCTGGGTCGCGATGGCGCTGACCGCCCTGGCGGTGCTCGTCTGGCGGATGACCGAACCGCCGGAGGGCTACCTCAAGGACGTCACGGCAGGCGTCTTCGCCGCGTTCTACGTGCCTTTCCTGGCCACCTTCGTCGCGATGATGCTGACCGCCGACGACGGACCGCAGCGGGTCCTGACCTTCCTGCTGCTGACCGTGGTCAGCGACACCGGCGCGTACGCCGTCGGCTGGCGGTTCGGCAAGCACAAGCTCGCACCCCGCATCAGCCCCGGGAAGACCCGGGAGGGCCTGTTCGGAGCCGTGGCCTTCGCGATGGTGGCCGGCGCGCTGTGCATGCAGTTCCTGATCGACGACGGTTCCTGGTGGCAGGGGCTGCTGCTCGGCCTCGCCGTCGCCGCCAGCGCCACCCTCGGCGACCTGGGCGAGTCCATGATCAAGCGGGACCTCGGGATCAAGGACATGGGCACGCTGCTGCCCGGCCACGGCGGGATCATGGACCGGCTGGACTCCCTGCTGCCGACCGCGCCGGTGGTCTGGCTGCTGCTGGTCGTCTTCGTCGGCTCCGGCTGAGCATTTGCCGGCACGGCAACGCGTGAGGGCCCCCGTCCGCGGACGGGGGCCCTCACGCGTGTTTCTCCGGTGTCAGCCGCGCTCGCGCAGGGCCGAGCGCATGTGGTGGTGCATCTCCATGGCCCGGCGGCGCATCCACAGGATCCAGGTGCAGAACACGACCACCCCGACGGCGAAGACCACGGGGAAGGCCGGCGAGCCGGTGGTGGCACCGAGGACGAGCATGCCGACGGCGACCAGGCCCAGCCAGTACGGCAGCCACCGGCCGCCCCGCTCCATCTTCCCGAGCTGCTCGTCGACCAGCCGCCGCATCATCGCGCGCTCCTCGGGGTCCCGGGGCACCTCACGGCGGCGGATCCTGCGGTTGAGGTCGACGACCGCACTCGGCCGCGCCCCGGTCGCCCGGCTGGTCCTGCGCCGCTGGTACGCCAGGATGCCGATGACCACGGCGGTGCAGAGCAGGCTCTGCACCGCCCATAACGCCGGATGATCGTCCCGGCGGAACACGGCACCGAGGCCCAGCCCCAGGACGAAGAGCACGAGGGCCTGCGCGGCCAGGCTGTGGTTGAACCAGTGCTTCACGGTGTGCACGACGGATACCTCCTGCGAAGTCGGCGGGCTGTCCCTGTCTCTCCGGATACCCCGTCGGGGCCCGCGCAGCGGTACCGCGAGGGCCCCGGCCGACGAGGGGCAGGGGCACCTCCGCGTGTCTGCGACACTGGAAGAACCATGCCTAAGCCCGGAGAACTCACTTTCGTCGCGCCCCGCGGAGCCAAGAAGCCGCCGCGGCATCTCGCCGACCTCACGCCCGCCGAGCGCAGGGAGGCCGTCGCCGCGATCGGCGAGAAGCCCTTCCGCGCCCAGCAGCTCTCGCAGCACTACTTCGCGCGGTACGCGCACGACCCGGCGGAGTGGACCAACATCCCGGCCGGATCGCGGGACAAGCTCGCCGAGGCGATGTTCCCCGACCTGATGTCGGTGGTCCGGCACATCAGCTGCGACGACGACACCACCCGCAAGACGCTGTGGAAGCTGCACGACGGGACGCTGGTCGAGTCCGTCCTGATGCGCTATCCCGAGCGCGTCACGATGTGCATCTCCTCGCAGGCCGGCTGCGGGATGAACTGCCCGTTCTGCGCCACCGGACAGGCCGGTCTCGACCGCAACCTGTCCACCGCCGAGATCGTCCACCAGATCGTGGACGGCATGCGGGCGCTGCGCGACGGCGAGGTCCCGGGCGGTCCGGCCCGGCTCTCCAACATCGTCTTCATGGGCATGGGCGAGCCGCTGGCCAACTACAACCGCGTGGTCGGCGCGATCCGCCGGCTGACCGACCCCGAGCCCGACGGCCTGGGGCTCTCGCAGCGCGGGATCACCGTCTCCACCGTCGGCCTCGTCCCCGCGATGCTCCGGTTCGCCGACGAGGGCTTCAAGTGCCGTCTCGCCGTCTCGCTGCACGCCCCGGACGACGAGCTGCGCGACACCCTCGTCCCGGTCAACACCCGGTGGAACGTCAACGAGGTCCTGGACGCCGCGTGGGAGTACGCGGAGAAGTCCGGCCGCCGCATCTCCATCGAGTACGCCCTGATCCGCGACATCAACGACCAGGCGTGGCGGGGCGACCGGCTCGGCCGCCTCCTCAAGGGCAAGCGCGTCCACGTCAACCTGATCCCGCTGAACCCGACCCCGGGCTCGAAGTGGACCGCCTCCCGGCCCGAGGACGAGAAGGCGTTCGTCGAGGCCATCGCCGCCCACGGCGTGCCCGTCACCGTCCGGGACACCCGCGGCCAGGAGATCGACGGGGCCTGCGGACAGCTGGCGGCATCCGAGCGCTGAGGCCCACGGGGGCCGTGTAGCCTGGGGCCGAAATCAACTTCATATTCCGACAGGGGAGCGCCACAGCGCTGAGAGTGCGGCACCAAGGACAGGTTGGCCGCAGACCCTCTGAACCTCGCCCGGGTCATTCCGGGTAGGAAGTTCGGACCTTACTCAAGCTGTTGCGCCCTGCCCGCTTCCGGTTTCCACCGGCGCGGGCAGGGCCGCGTCTCTTCCTGGTCACTCCAGGAGGAATCACATGAGCACCACCCAGAAGATCGCGGTGACGGCCCTCGCCGCCGCGCTCGGCGCGACCGCGCTGGCCGGCTGCGGAAGCTCCGACGACAAGGCCTCCGGTACCGGCGGCACCAACGGCACCGGCTCCAAGACCGTCACGCTCGTCAGCCACGACTCCTTCAACGCCTCCAAGGGCGTGCTGAAGGAGTTCACCCGCGAGACCGGCTACACCGTCAAGGTGCTGAAGAGCGGTGACGCCGGCGCCGCCCTCAACCAGGAGATCCTGACCAAGGGCTCGCCGCGCGGCGACGTGTTCTTCGGCGTCGACAACACCCTGCTCTCCCGCGCCCTCGACAACGGCCTGTTCACGCCGTACGAGGCCAAGGGCATCGACAGGGTCGCGGCCGACGTCCAGCTGGACGCGGACAAGCACCGGGTCACCCCGGTCGACACCGGCGACATCTGCGTCAACTACGACAAGAAGTACTTCGCCGACAAGAAGCTCGCGCCGCCGCGGACCTTCGCCGACCTGGCGAAGCCCGCGTACAAGGACCTGCTGGTCACCGAGAACGCCGCGACCTCCTCGCCCGGCCTCGGCTTCCTCCTCGGCACGGTCGCCACGTTCGGCGAGGACGGCTACCAGGGCTACTGGAAGAAGCTCAAGGACAACGGCGTCAAGGTCGTCGACGGCTGGGAGCAGGCGTACAACGAGGAGTTCTCCGGCTCCGCCGGAGGCAGGAAGGCCAAGGCCGACCGGCCGCTCGTCGTCAGCTACGCCTCCAGCCCGCCCGTCGAGGTGCTGTACGCGGATCCGCAGCCGAAGACCGCCCCGACCGGCGTCGCCACCGGCACGTGCTTCCGCCAGATCGAGTTCGCCGGGCTGCTGGACGGCGCGAGGAACGAGGCGGGCGGCAAGGCCCTGCTGGACTTCCTGATCAGCAAGAAGTTCCAGGAGGACATGCCGCTCAACATGTTCGTCAGCCCGGTCGCGAAGGATGCGAAGGTGCCCGCGCTCTTCACGAAGTTCGGTGCCACCGCCGAGAAGCCGGCGACCGTCGCCCCGGACACCATCGCCAAGAACCGTGAGCAGTGGGTCCAGTCATGGTCCTCGCTCGTAGTGAAGTAGCGAAGACACCCGTACGCGGACCGGGCGCGCGCGGGAGGTCCGCACGCGCCCGGGCCCGGCGCGGGAGCGCGGTGCGGCTCGGCCTGATGGCCGTGCCCGTCGCGTTCTTCGCGCTGTTCTTCGCCTATCCCGTCGCCGCGATCGTCGGACGCGGCCTCAAGGCGGACGGGGTCTGGCAGTTCGGCCGGTTCGGCGAGGTGCTGGCCCGGCCGGACATCCGCGACGTCCTCTGGTTCACTCTCTGGCAGGCGCTCGCCTCGACCGCGCTGACCCTCCTGATCGCCCTGCCGGGCGCGTATGTCTTCGCCCGGTTCGACTTCCCCGGCAAACAGCTGCTGCGGGCCGTCGTCACGGTGCCGTTCGTGCTGCCGACCGTCGTCGTCGGCACGGCCTTCCTCGCCCTGCTGGGGCGCGGCGGCTTCCTCGACGAGCTGTGGGGCGTCCGGCTGGACACCACGGTGTGGGCGATCCTGCTCGCCCATGTGTTCTTCAACTACGCGGTCGTCGTCCGCACCGTCGGCGGGCTCTGGTCGCAGCTCGACCCGCGCCAGGAGGAGGCCGCGCGGGTCCTGGGGGCCGGACGGTTCGCCGCCTGGCGGCGCGTCACCCTGCCCGCGCTCGGCCCGGCCGTGGCCGCCGCCGCGCTGATGGTCTTCCTGTTCACCTTCACCTCCTTCGGCGTCGTTCAGATCCTCGGTGGCCCCGGCTACTCCACGCTTGAGGTGGAGATCTACCGGCAGACCGCCCAGCTGCTCGCCCTGCCCACGGCCGCCGTGCTGACGCTCGTGCAGTTCCTCGCGGTCGGCGCCGTCCTCGCCGTGCATGCGTGGACCGTGCGGCGCAGGGAGAGCGCGCTGAAACTGGTCGACCCGGCGCAGACGGCCCGCAGACCGCGCGGTCCGGGCCAGTGGGCGCTGCTCGCCGGTGTCCTGCTGACCGTGCTGGTCCTGATCCTGCTGCCGCTCGCCGTCCTGGTGGAACGCTCGCTCGACGTCTCCGGCGGCCATGGCCTCGCGTACTACCGCGCGCTGGCGTCGGCGGACGCGAACAGCGGTACGTTCCTGGTCGCGCCCATCGAAGCCATCGGGAACTCGCTGCGCTACGCCCTGGTCGCGACCCTCATCGCGCTGGTCGTCGGGGGACTGGCAGCCGCCGCCCTGACCCGGCGGGCGGGACGGCTCGTCCGGGGCTTCGACGCGCTCTTGATGCTGCCGCTCGGGGTCTCCGCCGTCACCGTCGGCTTCGGCTTCCTGATCACCCTGGACAAGCCCCCGCTCGACCTGCGGACCTCCTGGATCCTGGTGCCGCTCGCCCAGGCCCTGGTCGGGGTGCCCTTCGTCGTACGGACCATGCTGCCGGTCCTCAGGGCGGTGGACGGGCGGCTGCGCGAGGCGGCGGCGGTGCTCGGCGCCTCACCGCTGCGGGCCTGGCGCGAGGTGGACCTGCCACTGGTGCGCCGGGCGCTGCTGGTCGCCGCCGGGTTCGCGTTCGCCGTGTCGCTCGGGGAGTTCGGGGCCACCGTCTTCATCGCGCGGCCCGACAACCCGACGCTTCCGGTGGCCGTCGCCCGGCTGCTGGGGCGGTCCGGGGAGCTCAACTACGGCCAGGCGATGGCCCTCAGCACCATTCTGATGCTGGTGTGCGCGGTGTCGCTGCTGCTGCTCGAACGTATCCGCACGGACCGATCCGGGGAGTTCTAGAGATGCTGACACTCGAATCGGCCACCGTCCGCTTCGGCGAGCGGGCGGCGCTGGACCGGGTGGACCTGGAGGTCGCCGACCACGAGATCGTCTGTGTCCTCGGGCCGAGCGGCAGCGGGAAGTCCACCCTGCTGCGGGTGGTGGCCGGACTCCAGGAGGCGGACGGCGGCCGGGTGCTGCTCGACGGCGCGGACCAGGCCGGGGTGCCCGTGCACCGGCGCGGGCTCGGCCTGATGTTCCAGGACCACCAGCTCTTCCCGCACCGGGACGTCGGCGCCAACGTCGCCTTCGGGCTGCGGATGCACGGCGTGAACCGCGCCGAGCAGGACCGCAGGGTCGCCGAACTCCTCGATCTGGTGGGCCTGCCCGGCGCCGGACGGCGTGCCGTCGCCGCGCTCTCCGGCGGGGAGCAGCAGCGCGTCGCCCTCGCCCGCGCGCTCGCCCCGAGCCCCCGGCTGCTGATGCTGGACGAACCGCTCGGCCAGCTCGACCGCAGCCTGCGCGAACGGCTCGTCGTCGAACTGCGCACGCTCTTCGGCCGGCTGGGCACGACCGTGCTCGCCGTCACCCACGACCAGGGCGAGGCCTTCGCACTGGCCGACCGGGTCGTCGTGATGCGCGACGGACGCATCGCCCAGGTGGGCACCCCGCTGGAGGTCTGGCAGCGCCCCGCCTCCGCCTTCGTCGCCCGCTTCCTGGGCTTCGACAACGTGGTGGAGGCGACCGTCACCGGGGAGGCGGCGGACACGGACTGGGGCAAGGTGCCGGTCCCGGCCGGTTCCGCGCAGGGGGCGTGCGATCTGCTGGTACGCCCGGCAGGGGTACGGATCGGTTCCCCGCAGGACGGGCTGCGCTGCACCGTGGGCGCGCGCACCTTCCGGGGCACCCATGTCGCCGTGAAGCTGCACCCCGAGCACGGGCCGGTCCTGGACGCCGAGTGCTCGCTGCGCGGCACGCCCGACGAGGGAGCGAGGGTCGGGGTCACCTTCGACCCGGCGGAGAGCGTCGTCCTGCCCGCCCTCTTCTGACTCATGGCTCATGACTCATGACTCGTGACCGGCAGCCGGCCGGGGGAGCGCCCCCGGCCGGCCGCCGGTCACGGGGTCAGCGGCAGCGCGGCCAGTTCGGCGATCGCCCAGGTGAGCGGGGCGAAGACCAGCAGCAGCGCGGCGGCCCGCAGGGCGGTGGCCGCGCGCAGCGCCGAGGCGGGCGCGCCGAGCCGCAGCAGCGCCCTGGCGGTCTCGGCACGGGCCTGCTTCGCCTCCAGGGCGGAGGTCAGCAGCGTCGCCGTGGTGCAGCCGATGACGAGCACCGCGCCGAGCGCGGTGAGCGGGCCGAAGGGCCGGGGCCCGGTCCCGTACAGCGCGAAGGCGGCGATGACGGCCGAGAGGACCGCGCAGACGACGCCCAGCGGGCGGCCGATCCTGCGCGCCTCGTCCATCAGGACCCGGCCCGCCAGCAGGCGTACGGCTCCGGGGCGGGCCGTCTGGAGCAGCCGGCCGCAGAGGTGGGTCAGGCCGGGGCCCGCCGTGGCCAGCCCGATCGCCGTCAGCGTCCATCCCACGAGCACCCAGGCGGGGGTCGAGTCGAGCTTGCCCGGGAGCGGGAAGGGGCTGCCGGGCGCGCCCCGGCTCGCGTACGCCTCGACGGCGAGACCGGCGGCGGTCAGGGCCACACCCCAGGGCAGCCCGGTCGGCGGGGCGGCCGGGGCGGCGGGGGCCTCCTCGGCCGGCACCAGGTCCTCGGTGTCGTCCGGCGCGCCCGCGGCCCGCACGGGACGGGTGCGCAGTGCCAGCGCGCTCGCGGTGGCCGCCGCCGCGGGCACCAGGGTCAGCAGCAGGAGAACGGCGGCCGGCGGCAGCGGGGCGTCCGCGCCGAGCAGTTCGGCGGCCGCGCCGTCGAACGGCAGTCCGTACAGGTCGCCGCGCAGATGGAGGAAGAAGAGCAGCGCCACCATCGAGCCGAGGGTGCACGAGACGGCCGTGGAGACCGCGGCGAGCACGCTCAGCCGCACCGGGCCGAGGCCGACGGCGGACAGGCCGGATCGGGGCCGGGTGCTCGGGTCCGTGCGGGCCACCGCGACGGCGAACTGCACCGTGGCGGCCAGCGGGACGAGGCACCACAGCAGCCGCAGCACCGAGCCGGCCGAGTGCGCGGGGTGCCCGGCGGCGTAGCCGAGGGTGCACAGCAGCAGGAAGCCGACTCCGGCGGACGCGGCGGCGACCATCAGCCGCCGGACCAGGACCAGGGGATGGGAGCCGCGGGCTAGACGGAGAGCGAGCACGCCGCGCGGCCCTCCGGATCGGATACGGCGGGCAGGGCGACCGTGGCGACCCGGCGTCCGTCCAGCAGTGGCACCGCGCGGTCGGCGAGCGCGGCGATCTCGGCGTCGTGGGTGGCGAGGACCACCGTGATGCCGTGCGAGCGGGCCGCGCTGGTCAGGGTCCGCAGGACGTGGGTGCGGTCCGTGCGGTGCAGCGTGGCGGTCGGCTCGTCGGCGAAGATCACCGTGGGGGCGGCGGCCAGCGCGCGGGCCACCGCGATCCGCTGGCGCTGGCTCTGCTGGAGGGTGTGCGGGCGCTTCTTGGCGCACATGCCGATGTCGAGGCGCTCCAGCCACTCCATGGCGGCCTTCTTGGCCTCCCGGTGCGAGGAGCCGCGCAGCAGCAGCGGCAGCGCGGTGTTCTCCCAGGTGTTCAGCTCCGGGACGAGCTGGGGTTCGGGGGCGATCCAGCCGAACCGGTCGCGGCGCAGCCGCTCGCGGAGCCGGGGGCCCATGGTGTGGACGGGGACGCTGTTGAACCACACCTCGCCCTGCTGGGGCACCAGCTGCCCCGAGAGGCAGTGCAGCAGGGTCGTCTTGCCGCTGCCGCGCGGCCCGGTCACGGCGAGGATCTCGCCGTCCCGGATCCCCAGGGACACTCCGCCGAGCGCGGGTGAGCCGTTGTGGGAATGCTGCAGGGAACGCGCCCAGATCACGTCGTTGTCCGGCGGGGCCACCATGGCGTACACCTCGGTTCAGATCAGATATCCCGTTCCCCCGTACGGGGGAACGAAGAGGGGGCCGATCGGTCACTCGGCACCGTAAGGATTCGGATCGCGGTGTGCGCACAGCACGCGGCCCGGGTGCGCCTCTTCCCACTCGAATGGGCGCATCCGGGCCGCGTGGACCGTATGAAATGACCGCTGCGGGACCGACGGGGGACGGTCAAGCGGAGGTCAAGCCGGGGTCGGTCGATCACCCGGCCGAGTGCTCGCTCAGAGCTTCGTCCAGGCCTCCGTCAGCACGGACCGCAGGATGCCCTCGATCTCGTCGAACGTGGCCTGGTCGGAGACCAGCGGCGGCGCGAGCTGGACGACCGGGTCGCCCCGGTCGTCGGCCCGGCAGTACAGCCCGTTGTCGTACAGCGCCTTGGAGAGGAAGCCGTACAGGACGCGCTCGGTCTCCTCGTCGGTGAAGGTCTCCTTGGTGGCCTTGTCCTTCACCAGCTCGATGCCGTAGAAGAAGCCGTTGCCGCGGACGTCGCCGACGATCGGCAGGTCGAGCAGCTTCTGGAGCGTGGTGAAGAACGCGTTCTCGTTGTCGAGGACGTGCTGGTTGAGGCCCTCGCGCTCGAAGATGTCGAGGTTGGCGAGGCCGACCGCGGCGGAGACCGGGTGGCCGCCGAAGGTGTAGCCGTGCAGGAAGGTGTTGTCGCCCTCGTAGAACGGCTCCGCGAGCCGGTCCGAGACGATGCAGGCGCCGATCGGCGAGTAGCCGGAGGTCATGCCCTTGGCGCAGGTGATCATGTCCGGTACGTAGCCGAACTTGTCGCAGGCGAACATCGTGCCGAGACGGCCGAAGGCGCAGATGACCTCGTCGGAGACGAGCAGCACGTCGTACTGGTCGCAGATCTCGCGGACCCGCTGGAAGTACCCGGGCGGCGGCGGGAAGCAGCCGCCGGCGTTCTGCACCGGCTCCAGGAAGACCGCGGCGACGGTCTCCGGGCCCTCGAAGAGGATCTCCTGCTCGATCTGGTCGGCGGCCCAGCGGCCGAAGGCCTCGGGGTCGTCGCCGTGGATCGGGGCGCGGTAGATGTTGGTGTTCGGCACCTTGTGCGCGCCGGGGACCAGCGGCTCGAAGGGGGCCTTGAGGGCCGGCAGACCGGTGATGGACAGGGCGCCCTGCGGGGTGCCGTGGTAGGCGACCGCGCGCGAGATGACCTTGTACTTGGTCGGCTTGCCCCTGAGCTTGAAGTACTGCTTGGCCAGCTTCCAGGCGGTCTCGACGGCCTCGCCGCCACCGGTGGTGAAGAAGACCTTGTTGAGGTCGCCCGGCGCGTAGTCGGCGAGGCGCTCGGCGAGCTCGACGGCCTTCGGGTGGGCGTAGGACCACACCGGGAAGAAGGCCAGCTCCTGGGCCTGCTTGTACGCGGCCTCGGCGAGCTCGTGGCGGCCGTGGCCGGCGTTGACCACGAACAGGCCGGACAGCCCGTCGAGGTAGCGCTTGCCCTGGTCGTCGTAGATGTAGGTGCCCTCGCCACGCACGATGGTGGGAACGGGCGCGTTCTCGTAGTCCGACATGCGGGTGAAGTGCATCCACAGGTGGTCGTACGCGGTCCGGCTCAGGTCCTTGCTCACGGCTATCGGGTTCCCCACATGTAGGTCTGCTTCTTGAGCTTGAGGTAGACGAAGCTCTCCGTGGAGCGCACGCCGGGAATGGCCCGGATGCGTTTGCTGATCGTCTCCAGCAGGTGGTCGTCGTCCTCGCAGACGATCTCCACCATCAGGTCGAAGGAGCCCGCGGTCATGACCACGTACTCGCACTCGGCCATGGCCGACAGGGCCTCGGCGACGGGGTCGAGGTCGCCCTCGACATTGATCCCGACCATCGCCTGCCGCCGGAACCCCACGGTGAGCGGGTCGGTGACGGCGACGATCTGCATCACGCCCTGGTCCAGCAGCTTCTGGACGCGCTGGCGCACGGCCGCCTCGGAGAGGCCCACGGCCTTGCCTATCGCGGCGTACGGGCGGCGCCCGTCCTCCTGGAGCTGCTCGATGATTGCGAGGGACACGGCATCGACCGCTGGGGACGATCCGCTCCCGTTCCTGGAGTCTGCGCTGCGACTGGCCACGGGGCCACTCTGCACCGGGACGGCCCGTCTCGCAACCCTCGATCGATGAAATTCGTTGTCGAAGGGCTCAAAAGTCACCGAATCCGAAGTTCGCGGCGGGTAGGTATGTCGAAAGCGACACCCGAACGACTAGGCTGGGCTGTCTCACCCATTGGACTTCAGATCAGGAGGGGTGGCTGTGACCGCCGAGGTACGCCGTCTGCGCAACTACATCAACGGGGAGTTCCGGGACGCCGCCGACGGGCGGACGATCGACGTGGTCAACCCGGTGACGGAAGAGGTCTACGCGACCTCGCCGCTCTCCGGCCCCGCCGACGTCGATGCCGCCATGGAGGCCGCCGCGGCGGCGTTCCCCGCCTGGCGCGACGCCACGCCCGCCGAGCGCCAGCGCGCCCTGCTCAAGATCGCCGACGCCTTCGAGGAGCGGGCCGAGGACCTCATCGCGGCCGAGTCCGAGAACACCGGCAAGCCGCTCGGGCTGACCCGCACCGAAGAGATCCCGCCGATGGTGGACCAGATCCGCTTCTTCGCGGGTGCCGCCCGGCTGCTGGAGGGCCGCTCGGCCGGCGAGTACATGGAGGGGCTCACCTCCATCGTCCGCCGCGAGCCGGTCGGGGTCTGCGCGCAGGTCGCGCCGTGGAACTACCCGATGATGATGGCCGTCTGGAAGTTCGCCCCGGCGCTCGCCGCGGGCAACACCGTCGTGATCAAGCCGTCCGACACCACCCCGGCGTCCACGGTGCTGATCGCCGAGATCATCGGGCAGATCCTGCCCAAGGGCGTCTTCAACGTCATCTGCGGCGACCGGGACACCGGCCGCGCGATGGTCGAGCACCGGACCCCGGCGATGGCCTCCATCACCGGCTCGGTACGGGCCGGGATGCAGGTCGCCGAGTCGGCGGCCAAGGACGTCAAGCGGGTCCACCTGGAGCTCGGCGGCAAGGCGCCCGTCGTCGTCTTCGAGGACATCGACATCGCCAAGGCCGTCGAGGACATCTCGGTCGCGGGCTACTTCAACGCCGGACAGGACTGTACGGCCGCGACCCGCGTCCTGGTCCACGAGTCCATCCACGACGAGTTCGTCACCGCGCTGGCCAAGGCCGCCGCCGACACCAGGACCGGGCTGCCGGACGACGAGGACGTGCTCTACGGCCCGCTCAACAACGCCAACCAGCTGGCCCAGGTCAGCGGCTTCATCGAGCGCCTCCCGGCCCACGCCCGGGTCGAGGCGGGCGGCCACCGCGTCGGCGACAAGGGCTACTTCTACGCCCCGACCGTCGTCTCCGGCCTCAAGCAGGACGACGAGATCATCCAGCACGAGGTCTTCGGTCCGGTCATCACCGTCCAGTCCTTCACGGACGAGGCCCAGGCGCTGGAGTGGGCCAACGGCGTGGAGTACGCCCTGGCCTCCTCGGTGTGGACCAAGGACCACGCCCGCGCCATGCGCATGTCCAAGAACCTCGACTTCGGCTGTGTGTGGATCAACACCCACATCCCGCTCGTCGCCGAGATGCCGCACGGCGGGTTCAAGAAGTCCGGCTACGGCAAGGACCTCTCCGCCTACGGCTTCGAGGACTACACCCGTATCAAGCACGTCATGACCTCCCTCGACGGCTGACCGTCGCGGCAGCGGTACCAGGTACGGCCCCGGGCGCACTGTGCGAGTGCCCGGGGCCGTATCCGTGTCCCGGCCCCGCCGTCCTCGACAGGGTGTGCGCCGCCGGGGGCCTCGGCTGGACGGTTGGTCCATTGCCCGCCGCACCGGCCGGCGCGCATGCTGCGCGGGTGCGAGCGATCCCGAACCACCCCATGTCCCGCCGGTCCCTGCTCCGCGCCCTCGGGGCGGGGGCGGCCGGTGTCACGCTGGCCGGCTGCGGGGTGCCCGCCGCCTATGTGCAGCCCGGTGACCGCGCCGGACGCGACGACTCCGCGGGCGACCACACCCTGCACTTCGCCAACTGGCCGCTCTACATCGACACCGACGACGACAACACGTCGAAGCGGCCCACCCTCGACGCGTTCAGCAAGCGGACCGGGATCTCCGTCACGTACACCGAGGAGATCAACGACAACGACGAGTTCTTCGGCAAGATCAGCCCGGCGCTGATGAACCACCAGCAGACCGGCCGCGACCTCGTCGTCATCAGCGACTGGATGGCCGCGCGCTTCGTCCGGCTCGGCTGGGTCCAGGAGATGGACCGGGCCAAGCAGCCCAACGTGGCCAAGTACCTCGACCCGCAGCTGCGCTCGCCCGCCTTCGACAAGGGCCGCAGGCACAGCGTGCCGTGGCAGTCCGGGATCACCGGCATCGCGTACAACCGCAAGAAGCTCGGCCGCGAGATCAAGCACATGAGCGACCTGTGGGCGGACGACCTGCGCGGCAAGGTCACCCTGCTGTCCGGGCTCGACGAGGCGTTCGCCCTGCTCATGCAGGGCAACGGCGTCGACATCACCCGCTGGAAGGGTGACGACTTCTATGCCATGTGCGACCAGGTGGAGAAGCTGGTGAAGACCAAGCACATCCGCCGCTTCACGGGCAACGACTACATCAAGGACCTGTCCACCGGTGATGTGCTGGCCTGCCAGGCCTACTCCGGCGACGTCATCCAGCTCCAGGCGGACAACCCCGAGATCGAGTTCGTGGTGCCCGAGGAGGGTGCCGAGCTCTGGGCCGAATCGCTGATGATCCCCAACCTCGCCCGCCACAAGCGCAACGCCGAGAAGCTCGTCGACTACTACTACGAGCCCGAGGTCGCCGCCGAACTCGCCGCCTGGGTCAACTACGTCTGCCCGGTGCCCGCCGCCCGCGACATCCTGGCCTCCTCCAAGGACGAGGACACGGCCGCGCTCGCCGAGGACCCGCTGATCTTCCCCGACGACGCGATGCGCAAGCGGCTGGCGATCGCCCGTGACATCACGTCGGAGGAGCGCACCGAATTCGCCAAGAAGTGGAACAGCGTCGTCGGCCTGTGAGGCCGCGCCCGGAGCGCCCGTGACGAGGGGCGTCTGCCGGTACGCACGAGGATGAACGGCACCACGCGGAACGCGCGTGGTGCCGTTTCGCTGTGGGGTGGCCGGGCTCCTTTCGCCGGCCCGGCCGACGCGCGCCTCCCTGGCAGTTGGTTGTTTCAGCTCCCTGTCGAGAATTTGCATTATCCGCGCGACATCTTGTGTTCACGTGTTCGTGATGCTTGAGTGTCAGGCGCTTCCCTCTCCTCCCACAGCCCCCACCAGGAAGCGCGGTCACAGATGAATTGGAGTGTCATGCGCACGTCATCCCCCACGACAACCCCCACACGCGGTGCGTACGTTCTCGGCGTCGCGGTCGCCCTCGTGGCCACCGTCATCGGCGTCACCGGTCCGGCCTCCGCCCAGCGGGCCCCGGAGCCCCGGGCGGCCGCCGCGGCAGGCGCCACGCTTCCCTTCGGCTCCACCGAGGCGGAGTCCGCCACCACCACCGGGCAGAAGATCGGCCCCGACCACACCCAGGGCACCCTGGCCTCCGAGGCCTCGGGCCGGCAGGCGGTACGCCTGGACGCCGGGCAGAACGTGGAGTTCACCCTCGACCGGGCGGCCAACGCCGTGAACGTCGCCTACAACGTGCCCGACGGACAGAGCGGTTCGCTCGCCGTCTACGTCAACGGCACCCGGCTCGACGCTTCCCTGGCCGTCACCTCCAAGTACAGCTACGTCGACACCTCCTGGATCGCCGGCGCCAAGACCCATCACTTCTTCGACAACGCCCGCCTCCTGCTCGGGCGCGACCTCCAGGCGGGCGACACGGTGCGGCTGGAGGCCGTCTCCACCGAGGTCACCGTCGACGTCGCCGACTTCGAGCAGGTCGACGGGCCCGCCGCCGCACCCCCGGGCGCGGTCTCCGTCGTCGGCAAGGGCGCCGACGCCACCGGACAGCAGGACTCCACGCAGGCCTTCCGCGACGCGATCACCGAGGCGAAGGCCGGCGGCGGCACCGTGTGGATCCCGGCAGGCGACTTCAGGCTCGACTCCGAGCTCAGCGGCGTCGAGAACGTGACCATCCAGGGCGCCGGCAGCTGGCACTCGGTCGTGCACGCCTCACGGTTCATCAACCAGAGCGGCTCCGCGGGCAAGGCCGTCATCAAGGACTTCGCGGTCATCGGCGAGGTCACCGAGCGGGTCGACAGCAATCCCGACAACTTCGTCAACGGCTCCCTCGGCCCGGACTCCCGGGTCAGCGGCATGTGGCTCCAGCACCTCAAGGTCGGCCTCTGGCTCACCGGCAACAACGACAACCTGGTCGTCGAGAACAACCGGATCCTCGACACCACCGCGGACGGCCTGAACCTCAACGGCAGCGCCCACGGCGTCCAGGTCCGCGACAACTTCCTGCGCAACCAGGGCGACGACTCGCTCGCCATGTGGTCGCTGAACGCCGCCGACACCGACTCCGTCTTCGCGAACAACACCATTTCCCAGCCCAACCTGGCGAACGGCATCGCGATCTACGGCGGCAGCGACATCACCGTCAAGGACAACCTGATCAGCGACACCAACGCCCTCGGCAGCGGCATCGCCATCTCCAACCAGAAGTTCGCCGATCCCTTCTTCCCCCTCGGCGGCACCATCACGGTCTCCGGGAACACTCTCGTACGCACCGGTGCCGTCAACCCCAACTGGGGCCACCCCATGGGCGCGCTGCGCGTGGACGCGTACGACAGCGCCATCGAGGCGCAGGTGAAGATCACCGACACCACCCTCACGGACAGCCCCTACAGCGCCTACGAGTTCGTCTCGGGCGGCGGCACCGGCCGGGGCGTCGAGAACGTGACCGTCGACGGGTCGTCGGTGGACGGGGTCGGCACGGTCGTCGTCCAGGCGGAGACGCCGGGCGCCGTGACGATGTCGAACGTCACGGCCACCGGCGTCGGCGCGGCAGGGGTCTACAACTGCCCGTACCCCGAGGGCTCGGGCACCTTCACCCTCACCGACGGCGGCGGCAACTCCGGCTGGGACAGCACCTGGGACGACTGCTCGGCCTGGCCCGAGCCGGACAGCGGGAACTGAGGCGTGTCCGCACCACCCCCTCCCCACACCGAAAGGAACGCTGTGACCAGGAGAGACCGGAGCCGGCGGGCCATCGCCCTCGCACTCGGCGCCACCCTGACCGCCGCCTGGCTGCTGCCGGCCGCCGCACACGCGGCGCCGGCACCAGGACCGGCCGCCGCCGCGGCCGACCGGGGCGCCGCGACCCCGTACACCGAGTACGAGGCGGAGGACGGCACCTACGACGGCACCTTGCTGGAGACGGACGCCACCCGCACCTTCGGGCACACCAACTTCGCCACCGAGTCCTCGGGGCGCAAGTCGGTACGCCTGGACACCACCGGCCAGTACGTGGAGTTCACATCGGCCGGCTCCACCAACTCGATCGTCGTCCGCAACTCGATTCCCGACGCGCCGGGCGGCGGGGGCCAGGACAGGACGCTGAGCCTCTACGCCGACGGCACGTTCGTGCAGAAGCTCGACCTGTCGTCCAAGCACAGCTGGCTGTACGGCAGCACGGACGACCCGGAAGGCCTGACGAACACCCCCGGCGGCGACGCGCGGCGGCTGTTCGACGAATCGCACGCCCTGCTCGACAAGACCTACCCCGAGGGCACCACCTTCCGCCTTCAGCGGGACTCCGGTGACGACGCCGCGTACTACGTCGTCGACCTGGTCGACCTGGAGCAGGTGGCGCCGCCGGCGAGCAAGCCCGACGCGTGCACCTCGATCACCGAGTACGGCGCGGTCCCCGACGACGGGAAGGACGACACGGACGCCATCCAGAAGGCCGTCACCGCCGATCAGAACGGTGAGATCGACTGTGTGTGGATCCCGGCCGGGCAGTGGCGCCAGGAGCAGAAGATCCTCACCGACGACCCGCAGGACCGGGGTCAGTACAACCAGGTCGGTATCCGTGACGTCACCGTCCGAGGCGCCGGGATGTGGCACTCCCAGCTGTACTCCCTGACCCCGCCGCAGGACGCGGGCGGCATCAACCACCCGCACGAGGGCAACTTCGGCTTCGACATCGACGACAACACCCAGATCTCGGACATCGCGATCTTCGGTTCCGGCACCATCCGGGGCGGCGACGGCAACGCCGAGGGCGGCGTCGGTCTCAACGGCCGGTTCGGCAAGAACACCAAGATCACCAACGTGTGGATCGAGCACGCCAATGTCGGGACCTGGGTCGGCCGCGACTACAGCAACATCCCGGAGCTGTGGGGCCCCGGTGACGGCCTCGAATTCAGCGGGATGCGCATCCGCAACACCTACGCGGACGGCATCAACTTCACCAACGGCACCCGCAACTCCTCCGTCACCGACTCCTCCTTCCGCAACACCGGGGACGACGCGCTGGCGGTATGGGCCAGCAAGTACGTCAAGGACCCCGCCGTGGACATCGGCCACGACAACGTCTTCAGCGGCAACACCGTGCAACTGCCCTGGCGGGCCAACGGCATCGCCGTCTACGGCGGCTACGGCAACAGGATCGAGAACAACCTGGTCTACGACACCATGAACTACCCGGGCATCATGCTGGCCACCGATCACGACCCGGTGCCCTTCTCCGGCGAAACCCTGATCGCGAACAACGGGCTCTACCGCACGGGCGGGGCGTTCTGGAACGAGGACCAGGAGTTCGGCGCGATCACCCTGTTCGCACAGGGCCCCGACATCCCCGG
Organism: Streptomyces sp. ITFR-16; assembly: GCF_031844705.1. Lineage (NCBI taxonomy): Bacteria > Bacillati > Actinomycetota > Actinomycetes > Kitasatosporales > Streptomycetaceae > Streptomyces > Streptomyces sp. ITFR-16. The sequence goes on along the minus strand of NZ_CP134609.1, from coordinate 2,166,893 downwards.
CGTCACGATCCGTGACACCGACATCCAGGACTCGACGTACGACGGCATCCAGTTCAAGACCGGCGGCGGCGCCATGCCGGATGTGAAGATCAGCAATGTGACGATCTCCGGCTCCGCCAACGGCTCCGGGATCCTCGCCATGGGCGGCGCGCGGGGCAGCGCGACGCTCACCGATGTGACGATCAGCGGCTCGCGCGACGGGGACGTCCTGGTCGAACCCGGATCGCAGTTCGTCATCGACACGGGCACGGGCACGGCCCGGACCGCCGGCGGGACGCGGGGCGGCGGCCAGGCACGGTAACGACCTGCCGCTCCACCGGGCCGCCCTGATCCGCACCGGATCCGGGCGGCCCCCGCCCTGGCGGGCCGGTGCAAAGAGCCGGCAAAACCCGGCGTACGCTGCGGATATGAGCGAGCGACGCGCCCTGCAGAGGCGTATACGCGTGTGGTTGGCCGTCTTCGTCATCTGTCTGGTTCTGAGCGGGCTGACCGCCTTCCCGCTCGTCCACGAACTGCGCTGGACCGAGGACCTGCTGAGCTCCTCGGCCTCGCCCGTCCCCGAGCACTTCCCCGCCCTGATGGAGTGGATCACCCGGGTCCGCACCGGCCTCGACACGGCCGACGCCGAGTACCCCTTCGTCCTCTACGGCACCGACTGGCTGGCCTTCGCCCACCTCGTGATCGCGGTCGCCTTCTACGGCCCCTACCGGGATCCGGTCCGCAACATCTGGGTCATCGAATTCGGCATGATCGCCTGCGCCGGGATCATCCCGCTCGCGCTGATCTGCGGGCCCATCCGCGACATCCCGTTCTGGTGGTCGGTCATCGACATGTCGTTCGGTGTCTTCGGAGTCATCCCGCTGCTGATCGTGCACCGCAAGATCAAGCGGCTGGAGGCCCTGGAACGGACCCCGGAAGCGGCGCCCGCGCCGGAGGCCGCTGCGGTCGGCTGAGCCGGCCGGAGCCCCCGCCGTGCGGTGGGGAATGGTCAGCGCTTCCGCGCCACCGCGCCGAACTGCGCCACCTCGGGCTCGGCCGTCCCCGGTGACGGGCGCCAGCGGGCGCAGGAGACGATGCCAGGCTCCACCAGGTCGAGGCCGGTCAGGAACGAGGCGAACTCGAAGCGGGTGCGGGCGGTGATCGGGGGTGTGGCGTTCTCGTTCCAGAACCGCATCGCCGCCTCGTTGCCCTCGCCGCCCAGCTCGAGGGTGGGGTGGGTGAGGACCAGATAGCTGCCGGAGGGCACCGCGTCCATCAGCACACGGACGACGCGCGTCGCCTCGTCCGTGTCGAGGACGAAATTCAGGATGCCCAGCAGCATCACGGCGACCGGCCGCCGAAGGTCCAGGGTCGGCTGGGCGGCCCTCAGGATCAGCTCCGGGCGGCGCGCGTCCGCGTCGACGTACTCGGTCGCGCCCTCCGGGGAGCTGGTGAGCAGCGAGCGGGCGTGCGCCAGGACGATCGGGTCGTTGTCGACGTAGACGACCCGGGCGTCCGGGGCGGTGTGCTGGGCGACCTCGTGGGTGTTGTCCGCCGTCGGCAGACCGGTGCCGATGTCCAGGAACTGGCCGATCCCCGCGTCCCCGGCCAGATACCGCACCGCCCGGCCCAGGAACGCCCGGTCGGCCCGCGCCACCTCGCCGATGCTCGGGTACATGGCGGTGACCTGGTCGCCGACCGCGCGGTCCACGGGGAAGTGGTCCTTGCCGCCGAGCCAGTAGTTCCAGACCCGGGCGTTGTGCGCGACATCGGAACGGACCCGGGCGGGGAGGGAGTTGCTGCGGGGCGTGGTCACGTCTGCTCCTTGGCGCCGGCCTGGCATCGGGGACGATGAGGTGCCGTCCATGATGCCGGACCGATCAAGTCGCGTCGCCGCCCGCGGACTTGAGGATCAGCCGGTGCAGGACGTCGACCCGGTTGGTGGTGACGGAGTCCACGCCCGCGCGGATCAGCCGGCGCATCGTCCGACCGGTGTCCGCCGTCCACGCCGAGACCAGCAGCCCGTCCCGGTGGTTGCGGTCCGTCAGCTCGCGGCTCACCAGCCCGAACCGGTAGTTCAGCCAGCGCGGCCCGATCGCCTCCAGCAGCCCCGCCCGGGGCGGGGCGAGCGAGGTCCAGGTCATCGCGATCTCGGCGGACGGGTCGGCCGCGCGCACCCGCAGCATGGCCTCGGGCCCCGCGCAGTAGTAGGCGCGCTCACCGGCCCCGCACTCGCGGACCACCCCGACCGTCCTGCGCACGGACTCGTCCGTGGAGCCGGGCAGATCGACCATCACCCGGTGCGCCCCGACGGCGAGCAGGGCATCGCGCAGGGTGGGCACCCCGCCGCCGGTCAGCTCGGTCACCTCCTGGTGGGTGAGCCGGTCCAGCCGCACGTCATGGCCCCACAGCCGTTCCAGTGTGGCGTCGTGCAGCAGGACCGGCACCCCGTCGCGGGTGACCCGGACATCGATCTCGACCGCGTCCGCCCCCCGTTCGAGGGCGGAGCGGATCGAGGGAAGGGTGTTCTCGCGGAACCGGTACGGATCGCCGCGATGCGCGACCGCTGTGACGGGAGTGAGAGGGGTGACCATGGGCCCATTGTCACCGCAGGGGTGTCACCGGCCCGTGCGCGCGAGCCAGTCCGTCGTGTACGTGTCGATCTCGGCGGCCAGCGTGCGCTTGCCGGCCGGGTCGAGGAAGGACGCCTCGACCGCGTTCTTCGCGAGCGCGGCGAGACCCCGCTCGTCGAGGCCGAGCAGCCGGGCGGCCACCGCGTACTCGTTGTTGAGGTCCGTGCCGAACATGGGCGGGTCGTCGCTGTTGATCGTGACCAGCACGCCCGCCCGGACCATCTCCCCGACCGGGTGCTGCTCGATGTCGGCCACCGCGCGGGTCGCGATGTTCGAGGTGGGGCACACCTCCAGCGCGATGCGGTGCTCGGCGAGGTGGTCCAGCAGCTTCGGGTCGCGCACCGAGCTGGTGCCGTGGCCGATGCGCTCCGCGCGCAGATGGGTCAGGGCGTCCCAGACGGTCTGCGGTCCCGTGGTCTCCCCGGCGTGCGGCACGGAGTGCAGGCCCTCGGCGATCGCCCGGTCGAAGTACGGCTTGAACTGGGGCCGGTCCACCCCGATCTCGGGGCCGCCGAGGCCGAACGAGACGAGTCCTTCGGGCCGCAGGTCCACGGCGAGCCGGGTGGTCTCCTCGGCGGCCTCCAGACCGGCCTCGCCCGGAATGTCGAAGCACCAGCGCAGCACCACACCGAGCTCCGACTCGGCGGCCTTGCGGGCGTCCTCGATGGCTTCCATGAAGCCCTGCTCGGGAATGCCCCGGCGGGTCGAGGAGAACGGGGTGACGGTCAGCTCCGCGTAGCGGATGTTCTGCCGCGCCATGTCGCGGGCGACCTCGAACGTCAGCAGCCGGACGTCCTCCGGGGTGCGGATCAGGTCCACGACCGAGAGGTAGACGTCGATGAAGTGCGCGAAGTCGGTGAAGGAGAAGTAGTCGGCCAGCGCCTCGGGGGCGGTGGGGACCTTGGAGTCGGGGTGGTGCGCGGCGAGCTCGGCGACGATCCGGGGCGAGGCCGAACCGACGTGGTGGACATGGAGCTCGGCCTTGGGCAGCCCCGCGATGAAGGGGTGCAGATCGGTCATCGGTTTCTCCGGGGAGCTGGGACGGTGCGGTGTCCCGGGTCGCCGTCGGAACCGGGGCAGGGACGGGAGTCATCGTAGGACGGGGGCCGGGCCGTAGCATGACCGCATCACGATGGGGGAGGCCCATGTCAGACAACACAGAGCAGCCGGCGGACGGGGCCGCACCGCGCGATCCGTGGGCTCCGCCGGACAATCAGGGCAACCCGGGATATCCGGGCAGCAAGGTGCCGCTGGACAAGAGCACCGAGGACAGCCGCCCGCCGACGGACGGCGCCACCGGGGGCGGCCTGCCGCCGACCGTGCACGACCAGCAGACGGTCACCTCGATGCCGAGCGCCGGTACGGGACCCCTCCCGACGGCCGGCTTCGGCGCACCGGAGGCGGGGCAGCCCTCCGGCACCGGCGCGATACCCGCGCCGCCCGTCGGACCGAACGGTCCCGGACAGCCGGCCCCGCCGACCGCGGGGCAGTACGGCTACCCGGCCCCGCCGCAGTACGGCTATCCGGCGGCCCAGGGCCCGCAGGCCCCGCAGGCCCAGTACGGCTACCCGGCCGCGCAGCCGCAGTACGGCGACTACCCGGGATACCCCGGGTACGGCCAGGCCGGGTGGGGCGGGCCGCAGCCCGCGAACGGGATGGGCATCGCCTCGCTGGTGCTCGGCATCATCGCGGTGGCCGGCTTCTGCCTGTACGGCCTCGGCATCATCCTCGGCGTCCTCGCGCTGATCTTCGGGATCCTCGGCCGCGGCCGGGCCAACCGGGGTGAGGCCAACAACGGCGGTGTGGCCCTGGCCGGCATCATCCTCGGCTCGGTCGGCATCGTCGTCAGCGCGGCGTTCCTGGGCTTCTTCGTCTGGGCCGTCACCACGGACGACTTCGACGAGAGCCGCGCACCGGTCCACGCACCGGTCTCGGTGTCGGTGGCCGCCGACGCGGGGCAGCACCTCCCGCTGGGGGTGTGACCGGCCCGTCGCGGCGTGCCGCACAACGGCCCGCGGGGCGGTGGGAGCCTCTCCCGCCGCCCCGCAGGCCGTTTCATATGCCGTCCGCCCCGTCCCGCAGCCCCGCCCGGGCCTCCATCAGCGCGAACCCCAGCAGATTCAGCCCCCGCCACCTCGCCGGATCCTCGGCGCGCGGATCGTCCGCCGCCAGCCCGATGCCCCAGATCCGGTCCAGCGGGCTCGCCTCCACGAGGACCCGGTCACCCGTGGTCCGCAGGTACGCGGCCAGCTCCGGGTTCTGCCCGAACTTGTGGGCGCTGCCCGCCACCACCAGCCCGTACCGCTCGCGCACCCAGACCGCGTCGTCGAAATCGCGGACCAGGCGCCCCACCTTCTTGGCCTGTGCCGGGCTCTTCGCCGCCACGGCGCGCTCCTCCGCCTCCGCGTCACCGAACAGCCGCGCCTTGCCCGCCATCATCCAGTGCTCGGCGGACGCGTATGTCACCCCGCCGACCGTGAACGGAGACGGCCACCACTGGCTGAGGCAGCTCGCGCCGATCCGGCCGTCCGGGCGCGGACGGTGCCCCCAGAAGAGCAGGTACTTCACTCGTTCGCCCGCAGCGGCCAGCGACACGAGCGCGTCGACATCCCGGACATCCCCGATGTGTTCCATGACACGCGAGTCTGGCATTCGCCACTGACACTACGTACGGGGAATTCCATGCCGACCCGACACATGGTCGACAGATTCCGTCGCGTAACCAAAAGGCAACAACGGAATCACTTGTTGGGTGCGGGACCCTCTGTCAGGATCGGCACTCAAATCGAGCAGATGCTACGCCGCCCCCGGTCTGCGGGGAGCGGCGGAGGAGAGCGTGATGGGCAACAGCTTCCAAGTGCAGGACCGCTTCGCGGACGGCGCGCAGTACATCGGCGGAAGACTGCGGCCCGGCACATCGGGACGCAGCCACGACGTGGTGAACCCGGCCACGGGTGAGACCGTCTACACCTACGAGCTGGCGAGCACCGCCGATGTCGACGCGGCCGTCGCGGCGGCCCGCGAGGCGTTCCCCGGCTGGTCCGGGGCGAGCCCGGCCGAGCGTTCCGAGGCGATGCACCGCTTCGCCGCCGTCCTCGCCGGGCAGGCGGACGACTTCGCGTACGCGGAGTCCCTCCAGTGCGGCAAGCCGGTCAGGCTCTCCACCGAGTTCGACGTCCCCGGCACGGTCGACAACACCTCCTTCTTCGCGGGCGCCGCCCGCCATCTGGAGGGCAAGGCCGCCGGAGAGTACTCCGGCGACCACACCTCGTACGTACGCCGTGAGGCGATCGGGGTCATCGGCTCCATCGCCCCCTGGAACTACCCGCTCCAGATGGCCGCCTGGAAGGTCCTCCCGGCCGTCGCCGCGGGCAACACCATCGTGCTCAAGCCCGCTGAGATCACCCCGCTGACCTCGCTGATGTTCGCGCAGGCGGCCACCGAGGCGGGCATCCCGGACGGGGTGATCAACATCGTCACGGGCGCCGGCAAGGACGCCGGTGAGCACCTCGTCGGCCACCCCGACGTCGTGATGACCTCCTTCACCGGCTCCACGGCCGTCGGCAAGCGGGTCGCGGAGATCGCCACCTCCACCGTCAAGCGCCTCCACCTGGAGCTCGGCGGCAAGGCGCCCTTCGTGGTCTTCGACGACGCCGACGTGGAGGCCGCGGTCAACGGCGCGGTCGCCGGCTCCCTCATCAACACCGGCCAGGACTGCACGGCCGCCACCCGGGCCTACGTCCAGCGCCCGCTGTACGACGCCTTCGTCGAGGGCGTCGCCGCGCTCATGGAGTCCGTCCGGCTCGGCGACCCGTTCGACCCGAAGACCGACCTCGGCCCGCTGATCAGCCATGCCCAGCGCGACCGGGTCGCCGCCTTCGTCGAGCGCGCCCGCGCCTACGCCACGGTCGTCACCGGCGGCGAGGCCCCCGGCGGCGAGCTGGCCGCCGGCGCCTACTACCGGCCGACGCTGGTCACCGGCGCCGCCCAGGACAGCGAGATCGTCCAGTCCGAGATCTTCGGCCCGGTCCTGGTCGTGCTGCCCTTCGACACCGACGACGAGGGCATCGGTCTGGCCAACGACACCCCCTACGGCCTCGCCGCGTCCGCCTGGACCCGCGATCTGTACCGGGCCGGCCGCGCCACCCGCGAGATCAAGGCGGGCTGCGTCTGGGTCAACGACCACATCCCGATCATCAGCGAGATGCCGCACGGCGGATACAAGGCCAGCGGCTTCGGCAAGGACATGTCGGCGTACTCCTTCGAGGAGTACACACAGGTCAAGCACGTCATGTACGACAACACCGCGGTCGCCCGCAAGGACTGGCACCGCACGATCTTCGGGGACCGATAAACCGGCCGGTCCGGCCGCACACCCACCCGGAAGGGCAACGCGCATGGAGCAGTACGAGCCCGAGCGTCTCTCCGCGGCCCAGCTGGCCGCGATGCGTCGCACGCTGACCAACGGCAGGGGAGCCCTCACCCGCCGGTCGCTGCTGCGCGCCTCAGGTATGGGCGCGCTCGCGATCGGCGGGCTGGGCACCCTGAGCGCCTGCGGCATCCCGCCCGCCAAGCGCGAGGGCGACGCGGCCGCGGCCTCGGACGACCACTCGGCCAAGGAGAAGCAGGTCAACTTCTCCAACTGGACCGAGTACATGGACGTCAGTGACGACGGCAAGCACCGGCCCACCCTGGACGCGTTCACCGAACGCACCGGGATCAAGGTCAAGTACACCGAGGACATCAACGACAACGTCGAGTTCTTCGGGAAGATCAAGCCGCAGCTCGCGGCCGGCCAGGACACCGGCCGCGACCTGATCATCGTCACCGACTGGCTGGCCGCCCGCATCATCCGGCTCGGCTGGGCCCAGAAGCTCGACCCGGTGAACCTGCCGCACGCGTTCGCCAACCTCTCGGCCCAGTTCCGCACCCCCGACTGGGACCCGGGCCGCGCCTACACCTATCCGTGGACCGGCATCCCGACCGTCATCGCCTACAACTCCAGGGCGACCGGCGGCCGCAAGGTCGACTCCGTGACCCAGCTGCTCGACGACCCCACGCTCAAGGGCCGGGTCGGCTTCCTCTCCGAGATGCGCGACTCCGTCGGGATGACGCTCCTCGACATGGACAAGGACCCCGGGAAGTTCACCGACGCCGACTACGACGCCGCGATAGGCCGGATCCAGAAGGGCGTCGACAAGAAGCAGATACGCCGCTTCACCGGCAACGACTACACCGCCGACCTCGACAAGGGCGACATCGCCGCCTGCGTCGCCTGGGCCGGCGACATCATCCAGCTCCAGGCCGGGAACCCGGACATCAAGTTCGCCATCCCGGCCGCCGGATACATCACCTCCAGCGACAACATGCTGATCCCGGCCAGGGCCCGGCACAAGACCAACGCCGAGAAGCTCATCGACTACTACTACGAGCCCCCGGTCGCCGCTCGGCTCGCCGCGTACATCAACTACGTCTGCCCGGTCGACGGGGTCCGCGACGAACTCGCCAGGATCGACAAGGCGATGGCCGCCAACACGCTGATCCTCCCGGACAAGGCGATGGCCGCCAGGTCGCACGCCTTCCGCTCCCTGACCTCCGAGGAAGAGACGGCGTACGAAGAGAAGTTCGCCAAGCTCATCGGCGCCTGACGCCACCCCCTCGAAGACTCTCCGACCTCCCCCTGACACCACTGGGACTGCGATCCATGACACAGCAGCAGACAGGCGGCGATGTCCGCCTCACCGGGATCAGCAAGACGTACGGCTCCTTCCACGCCGTCCGCCCGCTCGATCTGACCGTCCCGCAGGGCTCCTTCTTCGCGCTCCTCGGCGCGTCCGGCTGCGGCAAGACCACCACCCTGCGGATGATCGCGGGCCTGGAGGAGGCCACCACCGGCACGGTCACCCTCGGCGGCCAGGACATCACCGCCCTGCCCCCGTACAAGCGGCCCGTCAACACCGTCTTCCAGAGCTACGCACTCTTCCCGCACCTCGACATCACCGAGAACGTGGCCTTCGGACTGCGCCGCCGCGGCATCAAGTCGGTGAAGAAGCAGGTCGACGACATGCTGGAGCTCGTCCAGCTCGGCGACTTCGCCAAGCGCAAGCCGCACCAGCTCTCCGGCGGCCAGCAGCAGCGCGTCGCCGTGGCCCGCGCCCTGATCAACCACCCGCAGGTCCTCCTGCTCGACGAACCCCTCGGCGCCCTCGACCTCAAGCTGCGCCGCCAGATGCAGCTGGAGCTCAAGCGCATCCAGACCGAGGTCGGCATCACGTTCATCCACGTCACCCACGACCAGGAGGAGGCCATGACCATGGCCGACACCGTCGCGGTGATGAACGCGGGCCGGGTCGAACAGCTCGGCGCCCCCGCCGACCTCTACGAGAACCCGCGCACGACGTTCGTCGCCAACTTCCTCGGCACCTCGAACCTCATCGAGGGCGAGGTCGTCTCCGGCGGCACCGACCTCGTCGTGGCCGCCGGCGGCGGGAAGCTCCGGCTGCCCGCCGGCCGATGTACCGGCCCCACCGACCAGGGCGGCAAGCTGCTGCTCGGCATCCGCCCCGAGAAGATCTCCCTCGCGGCCGCCGCCGAGGCGGACGCGATAGCGGACGGCCGCAACCGGGTCACCGGCCGGATCGTCGACTCCAGCTTCATCGGCGTGTCCACGCAGTACGTCGTCGAGAGCCCGGCGGGCAAGGCCCTGCACGTGTACGAGCAGAACGTCGAGTCCCGCTCCGGTCTGACGCCCGGCGCCGAGGTGGTCCTGCACTGGAACCCGGCGCACACCTTCGGGCTCGACGCCGCCCAGGACATCGACGCCGGTGTGGAGACGGTGGAGGACGCGGCGTGAGCCTCACCCAGGAGGCGCCGCCGGCTCCCGCAGCCGAGCCGGTCGTGCGCAAGCCCTCCACCCGCAAGCGCCTGATCCCCTACTGGCTGCTGCTCCCCGGCATCCTGTGGCTCGTCGTCTTCTTCGCGCTGCCGCTGGTCTACCAGGCCTCGACCTCCGTACAGACCGGATCCCTGGAGAAGGGGTTCGAGGTCACCTGGCACTTCCGGACCTACTGGGACGCGCTGAGCGACTACTACCCGCAGTTCATCCGCTCCCTGCTGTACGCCGGCACCGCCACGCTCCTGTGCCTGCTGCTCGGCTACCCGCTGGCCTACCTCATCGCCTTCAAGGCGGGCCGCTGGCGCAATCTGGTGCTGGTGCTGGTCATCGCCCCGTTCTTCACCAGCTTCCTGATCCGTACGCTCGCCTGGAAGACGATCCTCGCGGACGGCGGCGCGGTCGTCGACGTACTGAACACGCTGCACGTCCTGGACGTCACCAGCTGGCTCGGCTGGACCGAGAACAACCGGGTCCTGGCCACCCCCATGGCGGTCGTCTGCGGCCTCACGTACAACTTCCTGCCGTTCATGATCCTGCCGCTCTACACCTCGCTGGAGCGGATCGACGGCAGGCTGCACGAGGCGGCCGGCGATCTGTACGCGACCCCCGCCACCACCTTCCGCAAGGTGACGTTCCCGCTGTCCATGCCGGGCGTGGTCTCCGGCACGCTGCTGACCTTCATCCCGGCCAGCGGCGACTACGTCAACGCGGAACTGCTGGGCTCCACCGACACCAAGATGGTCGGCAGCGTCATCCAGACCCAGTTCCTGCGCGTCCTCGACTATCCGACGGCGGCCGCGCTCTCCTTCATCCTCATGGCGGCCGTCCTGATCATGGTCACCGTCTACATCCGCCGCTCCGGGACGGAGGACCTGGTCTGATGTCCGCACTGCGCTGGCTGCGACGCCATCTGGTCGTCATCGCGGGTCTGCTGACCCTCGCCTACATGATCCTGCCGAACATCGTCGTGATGGTGTTCTCCTTCAACAAGCCCAACGGCCGCTTCAACTACTCCTGGCAGCGCTTCTCGCTGGACGCCTGGAAGGACCCCTGCGGCGTCGCCGACATGTGCGGCTCGCTCTCGCTCTCCCTCCAGATCGCCGTCTGGGCCACGATCGGCGCGACCGCGCTCGGCACGATGATCGCGTTCGCCCTGGTCCGCTACCGCTTCCGGGCGCGCGGCGCGATCAACTCGCTGATCTTCCTGCCGATGGCGATGCCCGAGGTCGTCATGGCCGCGTCGCTGCTCACGCTCTTCCTCAACATGGGCGCGCAGCTCGGCTTCTGGACGATCCTGATCGCCCACATCATGTTCTGCCTCAGCTTCGTCGTGACGGCGGTCAAGGCGCGCGTCATGTCGATGGACCCGAGGCTGGAGGAGGCGGCCCGCGATCTGTACGCCGGACCGGTGCAGACCTTCGTGCGGGTGACCCTGCCGATCGCCGCCCCCGGAATCGCCGCGGGAGCGCTGCTCGCGTTCGCGCTCTCCTTCGACGATTTCATCATCACCAATTTCAACGCGGGCTCCACGGTGACCTTCCCCATGTTCGTCTGGGGCTCGGCACAGCGCGGCACGCCCGTACAGATCAATGTCATCGGCACGGCGATGTTCATCATTGCGGTACTGGTGGTTCTCACCGGCCAGCTGATCGCGAACCGGCGGAAGAACGCACGACCCTGAAAGTCCCGAAGGAGTTGGAAACCATGGCCCCAGCTGCCATGCGTACTGCTGCACAATCACTCTCCGACGCCAAGCCGGTGTCCTTCTGGCTGGACGACCCCGGCCGGCCCGAGGCGCTTCCCGCGCTCACCGGTGACGAGCGATGCGACCTCCTCGTCATCGGCGGCGGATACAGCGGACTGTGGACCGCCCTGCTCGCCAAGGAACGCGAACCGGAACGCGATGTCGTGCTGATCGAGGGGCACGAGACGGGCTGGGCCGCCTCGGGCCGCAACGGCGGATTCTGTGCCGCGTCCCTCACCCACGGGCTGCCCAACGGACTGGAGCGCTGGCCCGGGGAGATCGCGAGGCTGGAGGAACTCGGCGCGCGCAACCTCGACGCCATCGAGGAGGCCGTCGCCCGCTACTCCATCGACTGCGAGTTCGAGCGGACCGGCGAGATCGATGTCGCCACCGCGCCCCACCAGCTCGAAGAGCTGCGGGAATGGCACCGGGACGCCGAACGGCACGGCTTCGGCGGGGTGGAGTTCCTCGACCGCGACGCCCTGCGCGCCGAGGTCGACTCACCGACCTTCCTCGGCGGTCTCTGGGACCGGCGCGGGGTCGCGATGCTGCACCCGGCCAAGCTGGTCTGGGGCCTGAAGCGGGCCTGCCTCGACCTCGGGGTGCGGATCTACGAGCACACCCGGGGCCTGGAGCTGGCCCGAACCGGAACCGGAATGGCGGTGCGCACCCCGTACGGCAAGATCCTCGCCCGCCGCGTCGCGCTCGGCACCAACATCTTCCCCTCGCTCGTCAAGCGGGTGCGCCCGTACACCGTCCCGGTCTACGACTACGCGCTGATGACCGAACCGCTGAGCGAGGACCGGCTCGCCGCGATCGGCTGGAAGAACCGGCAGGGACTGGGGGACAGCGCCAATCAGTTCCATTACTTCCGGCTCTCCGCGGACAACCGCATTCTGTGGGGCGGATACGACGCGATCTATCCGTACGGGGGCCGGCTCAGCGCCGATCTCGACCAGCGCCCGGAGACCTTCCTGAAACTCGCGGGACAGTTCTTCGAATGCTTCCCGCAATTGGCCGGGGTGCGTTTCACCCACGCCTGGGGCGGTGCGATCGACACCTGTTCGCGGTTCTCCGCCTTCTTCGGTACGGCCCATCAGGGCCGGGTCGCCTATGCCGCCGGGTTCACCGGTCTGGGCGTCGGGGCCACCCGGTTCGGTGCCGACGTCATGCTCGACCTGCTGGCCGGCGAGCACACCGAGCGGACCGCGCTGGAGATGGTGCGCAAGAAGCCGCTGCCCTTCCCGCCCGAGCCCCTCGCCTGGGCCGGGATCGAGCTCACCAAGCGGTCGCTGGCCAGGGCCGACAGCAACGGCGGCCACCGCAATCTGTGGCTGCGCACGATGGACCGCGTGGGCCTCGGTTTCGACAGCTGAGCCCCGGCCGGCGGGTGCGTGACGCAGACCACTACCGATTGGTAGCCGAACCCGCGTAATGGATCGGCCCCACCCCGCTCTCTTCCCGTGAACGCACCGGCGACTCCCCGCCGGTGGGCAACGGAGTTGGAGGCGGGTTCATGGCCGGCGCGGAGATCAGGGCAGCGGTCGAGTGGCTGGCGTCGGCGGCGCCGGATCCCGACGCCTGCCGGTGGGAATGGGAGCGCAACCCCCAGGGGATCGCGCTCCTTCCCGCCGGCCGGCGCTGGGACGTGCTGATTCTTCCGGGGGAGCTGGGCTATCCCACGCTCGACGTGCTCACCCGGCTCATCGACCGCCCGGGGCCGGTCCTCTCGGACTTCGGCGAGGCCCGGATGGGCTTCTTCGTCCCGCCGGGGACCGTCACCCGCTGGGTGGGGACCGGGGTGCGGGGTGCGGGCCGGGGCACCTGGATCGTCGTGCCCCATCCGGGGCGGGCCGCCGGCGGGGTGCGCTGGCTGATCCCGCCGGACGGTTCGGGGACCCTCACCGACGCCACGCTGCTGGAACTGGCCATGCACGAGGCCGCGGGCAGCGCGGCGGCGGGGGAGCAGGAATAGGGCGCCCGGTGCCAGAGGTCTTGACAACCCGATTGGTCTGGACCATGTTGTGCGCCACACTCAATTCCCCCCTGCACGGAGGCCGTTGTGGAACGCACGGGACCCCCCGCCCGCATGACCGGACTTCTGGCCGTGTTCTCGGCCGCCCTGCTGGCCGTCGGCGGCCTGGCGGCCACGGCGCCCAGCGCCGCCGCGGCCGACGTCGATCTGGCGAGCAACGGCACCTTCGAGGCCGGGCTGACCGGCTGGACCTGTACGGGCGGCAGCGGAGCCGTCGTCAGCACGCCGGTGCACGGCGGGACTTCGGCGCTGAAGGCCACCCCGGCCGGCAGCGACAACGCCAAGTGCTCCCAGTCCGTGACGGTCAAGCCCGGCTCCACGTACACGCTGAGCGCCTGGGTGCAGGGCAGCTACGTCTACCTGGGGGCCGAGGGCACCGGCACGACCGACGTGTCCACCTGGACGCAGTCCGCCGGGGCCTGGCAGAAGCTCACCACCACGTTCACCACCGGTGCCTCGACGACCTCGGTCAAGGTGTACACGCACGGCTGGTACGGAACCCCCGCCTACTACGCCGACGACCTCACCCTCGTCGGACCCGGCGGCGACCCGGTCGCGCTCCCCGCCGTACCCACCGGCCTCAAGGCGGGCACGCCCACCGCGTCCTCGGTGCCGCTGTCCTGGAACGCGTCCTCGGGGGCCACCGGTTACAACATCTACCGGGGCGGCACGAAGGTCCTCTCGGCGACCGGGACCTCGGCGACCGTGACGGGGCTGACCGCCTCGACCGCGTACAGCTTCCAGGTCAGTGCCACCAACTCCGCGGGCGAGTCCGCGAAGTCCGCGGCCGTCCCGGCGACCACCGTCGCGGGCGGCGGCGGGGGCGGCGGCACGGAGCTGCCGGCCCACGCGCTCGTCGGCTATCTGCACTCCAGCTTCGCCAACGGCTCCGGCTACACCCGGATGGCGGACGTGCCCGACTCCTGGGACGTCATCGACCTGGCCTTCGGCGAGCCGACCTCCGTCACCTCCGGCGACATCCGCTTCTCGCTCTGCCCGGTCACCGAGTGCCCGAACGTCGAGTCCGCGGCCGAGTTCAAGGCGGCCATCAAGGCCAAGCAGGCCGCAGGGAAGAAGGTGCTGATCTCCATCGGCGGCCAGAACGGACAGGTGCAGCTCGCCACCACCGCCGCCCGCGACACCTTCGTCTCCTCGGTCAGCAAGATCATCGACGAGTACGGTCTGGACGGCCTTGACATCGACTTCGAGGGCCACTCGCTCTCGCTGAACACCGGCGACACCGACTTCCGGAACCCCACCACACCGGTGATCGTCAACCTGATCTCCGCGGTGAAGACCCTCAAGGCCAAGTACGGCGAGAAGTTCGTCCTCACCATGGCCCCCGAGACCTTCTTCGTGCAGCTCGGCTACCAGTACTACGGCTCGGGCCCCTGGGGCGGCCAGGACCCGCGCGCCGGGGCCTACCTCCCGGTGATCCACGCCCTGCGCGACGACCTCACCCTGCTGCACGTCCAGGACTACAACTCGGGCTCCATCATGGGCCTGGACAACCAGTACCACTCCATGGGCGGCGCCGACTTCCACATCGCGATGACCGACATGCTGCTGGCCGGGTTCCCGGTGGCGGGCGACCAGACCAAGGTCTTCCCCGGGCTGCGCCCCGACCAGGTCGCGATCGGCCTGCCGGCGTCCACCCAGGCGGGCAACGGCCACACCTCGCCGGCCGAGGTCACCAAGGCGCTCAACTGCCTGACGAAGAAGACCGACTGCGGCTCGTACGCCACCCACGGCACCTGGTCCGGGCTGCGCGGGCTGATGACCTGGTCCGTCAACTGGGACCGCTTCAACAACTGGGAGTTCTCGAAGAACTTCGACGCCTACTTCGGCGGCTGAGCGCCGGCGGGATCAGCAGCAGCCCGCACAGGAACCAGCTGCCCAGCACATCCAGCGGCCAGTGATAGCCGCGCAGCACCAGACCGATGCCCGTCGCCGCTGTCAGCAGGACAGCGGCGACGGGCATCATCCACGCGCGCCGCGCGTACGGGGCCAGCAGCAGCGCCGCCGCCCCGTACGCCACCGCGGCGGTCGCCGCATGGCCCGACGGGTAGTAGCCGGTGGCTTCGGTCAGCGGCCCGGGGCGGGCGATCCAGTCCTTGAGCGGAACGACGAGCAGCGGCACGGCGGCCATGGCGAGCGCGGCGGTGACCGGCGCCCGGCGCTCGCCGCGCAGCAGGCACCAGAACAGCGCGCAGCCCAGGACCGGGAGCGCGACCTGCATATTGCCGAGATCGGCGAGGAATTCGGTGAGCCACCGGGGGCCGTGTCCGACGAGGAACCGGCCGGTGCGTTCGTCGAGGGCGCGCAGCGGGCCGTCGGCCGCGATCTGCCAGGTGGTGAGGGCGAACAGGGCCGACAGCCCCGACACCGCAGAAAAGAGAAGAGCCGTCCGTCCCGGAACAGGGGGGGTGGTTCCGGGACGGACGGACGGACCGGTTTGCCGCGCGCCCCGGGGGGTGTGGGGCGGGCGGCAAACCGATCGGTGAGGAGTTCCGGAGCCGGAGGCTCCAGTGGTGTGCGCGAAGGCACAACCAGGACGGCGCTGGGGAAGCTCCGGCCCGGCGTCGCCCGCAGTCCCCTGCGGGCGGGGTGTTTCTCTCATCTGCGCAAACCGTACGTCAGGCGGTGGGGGACGGACAGCGGGTACCGTATCCCGCCATCGCCCCCGCACACCTTCTTCACAGGACCGTGCGGACGGTGGTCCGGCCACCGGGCATCCCGGCGGAAAACGCCCCGTGCGGAGCCCGGGACCGTACCGGCGTCAGACCGAGGCGAAAGCCCGCTCGATCACGTCGAGGCCCTCGTCGAGCAGGTCCTCGCCGATCACCAGCGGCGGCAGGAAGCGCAGCACGTTGCCGTACGTGCCGCAGGTGAGGACGAGGACGCCCTCGGCGTGGCAGGCCTTCGCGAGCGCGCCGGCCGCCTCCGGGTACGGGTCCTTGGTGCCCGGCTTCACCAGCTCGATCGCGATCATGGCGCCGCGGCCGCGGATGTCGCCGATGATGCCGCCGTTCGGCAGCTTGGCCCGCATCTCGGCGAGGCGGCCCTTCATGACCTCCTCGATGCGCCTGGCCTTCGCGTTCAGGTCAAGCTCGCGCATGGTCTCGATGGCGCCGAGCGCGCCCGCGCAGGCGACCGGGTTGCCGCCGTACGTGCCGCCGAGGCCGCCCGCGTGCGCCGCGTCCATGATCTCGGCGCGGCCGGTCACGGCGGACAGCGGCAGACCGCCCGCGATGCCCTTGGCGGTGGTGATCAGGTCCGGGACGATGCCCTCGTCCTCGCAGGCGAACCACTGGCCGGTGCGGCAGAAGCCGGACTGGATCTCGTCCGCGACGAAGACGATGCCGTTGTCCTTGGCGAACTGCGCGATCGCCGGGAGGAAGCCCTTGGCCGGCTCGATGAAGCCGCCCTCGCCGAGCACCGGCTCGATGATGATCGCGGCGACGTTGTCCGCGCCGATCTGCTTGGTGATCTCGTCGATGGCCTGCGCGGACGCCTCGGCGCCGGCGTTCTCCGCACCGGTCGGCCAGCGGTAGCCGTACGCCACCGGCACCCGGTAGACCTCGGGCGCGAACGGGCCGAAGCCCTGCTTGTACGGCATGTTCTTCGCCGTCAGCGCCATCGTGAGGTTGGTCCGGCCGTGGTAGCCGTGGTCGAAGACGACGACGGCGGTGCGCTTGGTGTAGGCGCGGGCGATCTTCACCGCGTTCTCGACCGCCTCGGCGCCCGAGTTGAACAGCGCGGACTTCTTGGCGTGGTCGCCCGGCGTCAGCTCGGCGAGCTGCTCGCAGACCTCGACGTACCCCTCGTACGGCGTGACCATGAAACAGGTGTGGGTGAAGTCCGCGAGCTGGGCGGACGCCCGGCGCACGACCGCCTCGGCGGAGGCGCCGACCGAGGTCACGGCGATCCCGGAGCCGAAGTCGATCAGCCGGTTGCCGTCCACGTCCTCGATGATCCCGCCACCGGCACGGGCGGTGAACACCGGCAGCGTGGAGCCCACACCAGCGGCGACCGCCGCCAGCCGGCGGGCCTGCAGCTCCACCGACTTCGGGCCGGGAATGGCGGTGAGGACGCGGCGCTCCTGCGGAATAGCGGTCATGCGGGGCTCCTGGGGGGTATTGCGGACGCTTCTCTTTCTGCAGGCTAGGGGCGGGGGAGGGGGTCCGGCATGCTCCGATCGGGAGTGGTGGCGGGCATGTCCTTGTCCGTGGCGGACAGAAGCCGGTGCGGAAACGTCGCGCACCCGGCCCGTCACCATCCGGGCGCGTTGCTGAACTCCCCGTGTTCCCGCACTAGATTGACCGGTGCAGGGGTCGGACCCGGCTGGTCAGGGGGCAACGGTTCATGGACAACGACGGTACGTACGGCGGGCGGGGTACGCGGGGGGCGCAGCCGCCCGACGACCGTGCCGGCCGGCCGGGGGGCTCCGTACCGCGTCCGGCGGGCCCGCCGCCCGCCGGACCGCCCCCGTTCCCGCCCGCCGTGCCGCCGTCCGTCCCGAGGCCGCCGGCGGCTCCGCCCCGGGCGGCGGGTGTCCCCGCTGCCACGGCCGACTGGCTGAACGCGCCCCGCCCGGAACCCGGGCCCGGCGTGTGGCGGTACGGCCATGTGCCGAGGCCCGACGAGCGGCCGCCGCGCCCCTCGCTGGTGGGCCCGGCCGCGACGTTCGCCCTGTGGCTGCTGCTGTGGCTGCTGCTGACGGAGCGCACCGTCCCCTATGTGAGCAAGCCGATCGAGATCATCACCGGGCCCGAGTGGTGGTCCTTCGGCGGTCTGCGGAAGGACGCGCCCGCGCTGGTGGTCAACTCCACCACGCTCTACTACCAGGTCCTGGTCTTCGGCCTCGGCTTCTGGGCCGCCCGGATCGGCGGCTGGGCCGGGGTGTTCCGCTATTTCGCCGGAGACGGCCTCGGCCGGGCCAGGGCCGTTCTCACGGCGACCGCCGCGGTGCTCATGCTCTGGCTCGTCTGGACCCACCGGGTGCCGCTCGCGGACATCGTCTTTCCCGCCGTCCCCACCGGGCTGATGCAGGGCGGCGGCAACAAGTACCTGGCGCTGCTCGTCTCGCTCGTGCTCTACGCCCTGATCGCCACCGCGATCGTGTGGCCCTTCGCCAGAATCGGCCGGTGGGCGACGGAGTTCGGCCCCTTCACGGGCCGGGCCCGGGGCGCCGCCGAGCACCCGGCCCGGCAGCCCGGCACCACCCCCGCCCCCGAGTCCACCGGCCCCCTCAGGGCCCACTGGCCGGATCTGCGCGCTGCGGGCAGCACCGACGCCGCCGAGGCGCTCACCGCCGCCGTGCACGCCGGCCGGATGAACGACGTGGACTGCGTACGGCTGCGCCACGCGTGGTCCACCGTCCGGACCCGCCCCGACCGGATCGCGTCCTTCACCGAGACGGTGCTGCGCAAGGGCCCCGACGCCTATCTCCACCCCTCCGGCAGCCGGGACGTACCCCGGCGCACGGCCGAGCACGACCCGCTCACCGGCCAGGTCCGGGTCGGCGACGTCGCCGACGACCCGCGCAACCCCTACCCCCGCCGGGGCTCGGGCCTGGCTCTGGACCCCGCGTCCCTCGGCACCTCCCTGCTGGCCGTCGGGCCCCCGGGCTCCGGCAAGACGGACCGGGTGGTCCGGCCCGTCGTCGAGTCCCTCGCCCTGCGGGCCCTCACCGGCCAGGCCGCGGTGCTGGCCGTCGGGGGAGCAGGTGCCGGGCTCGGCCCGGACGACGCCTACGACGTCGTCGTCCGGATCGGCGACCCCTCCTCCGTGCACGACTTCGACCTGTACGGCGGCACCACGGACCCCGACGAGGCCGCCGCCGCCCTCGCGGAGGGCCTGGCCGGTGACATCCCCGGCCTGGACACCCGGCGCGCGGCCACCGCGCTGGGCCAGCTGCTCGGCCCCTACCGGGCCGTCCACGGCCGCTTCCCCGCCGTCCCCGAACTCCGCGAACTCCTGGAGGGCTCGCCCGCCGCACTGGGCGCCCTGCGCCGGGCGCTGGAGGAGGCAGGCCATCACGCGATGCTGCGTGAACTGGACGCCCGGGCCCGGCAGGCGGGCGGCGCGGCCGACCCCGCCGCCGTACTCGCCGACCGGATCGCCGCACTCGACCGGCCCGCCTTCGCCGGGTTCTTCGCCACCGGCGAGGGCGCCCGCCCGTTCTCGCTGCGCTCCCTGGAGCAGCACCCGCTGCGGGTGCGCATCGATCTGCCCGAGCGCGTGCACGCCGAGGCGTCCCGCGTGCTGGCGCGGCTCGTCCTGGCCCAGTTCAACGCGATCGCCGCCGCCCGCGCCGACCGCTCGCTCTTCGTCTGCCTGGTTCTGGACGACGCGACCGGGACCCTCACCGCCGAGACCGTCCGGGGCATCCGGCGGCTGCGCTCCGTCAACGCCGGGGCGGTCCTCGCCCTGCGGACGCTGGACGACGTCCCCGAGGGGCTGCACACCGCGCTGCTCGGCGCGGTCGGCTGCGCCATGGCCTTCCCCGGGGTCACCACCTGGGACGGCAAGCGCTTCGCCGAGGCGTGGGGCAAGGAGTGGGTGGAGGTCCGGGAGGTCGCCCAGCACGGCGTCTTCGCCGACCAGCCCGTCACCCGCGCCCTGCACGCGCTGCGGAAGCTGGCCACCGGCAAGGCCGTGACCACGGACGCGGTGACCGTGCGCCAGGTCGAGCGGGAGCGCTGGTCCGCCTCCGGACTCGCGTACGAACTGCCGGCGGGGCACGCGGTGCTCTCGCTGACCACGGTCGGCGGTGAACACGTACCGCCGCTCCTGGTGCGGCTGACGGGCTGACCGGCGCAAAGGGGGCCCGGGGGTGGCAGCGGTGACAGGAACTCTGCCACCCTGGCAGAATCGACGACAGCCGTTCGTACGGGACGGCGTAATCGCCTCCTCCCAAAGGTCCCCCCATCCCCATGCCCCCCACCCTCGCCTCGCTCGTCCAGCACTCGGCGCTCAAACTCACGGTGCGTGCGGGGGCGGACCGGCTCGGTACGCCCGTGCGCTGGGCGCACGCCAGTGAGTTGACCGATCCCGTTCCGTACATGGAGGGCGGTGAGCTGCTGCTGGTCACCGCGACCAATCTCGACGCCGACAACCCCGAGGCCATGGGGCGGTACGTGCGGCGGCTGGCCGCAGCCGGGGTGGCCGGGCTGGGGTTCGCCGTCGGGGTCAACTACGACGACGTGCCGCAGCCCCTGATCGGCGCCGCCGAGGAGGCCGGGCTGCCCCTGCTCGAGGTGCCGCGCCGCACCCCGTTCCTCGCCATCGCCAAGGCCGTGTCCTCGGAGATCGCCGCCGACCAGTACCGGGCCGTCACCGCCGGCTTCGAGGCGCAGCGCGAGCTCACCCGGGCCGCGCTCGCCGGGGACGGGCCCGCCGATCTGCTCGCCCGGCTCGCCGCGCAGGTCGACGGCTGGGCCGCGCTGTACGACGCCTCCGGGGCCGTCGTGGCCGCCGCCCCCGACTGGGCCGCCCGCCGCGCCGCCCGGCTCACCCCCGACGTGGAGCGGCTGCGCGAGCGGCCGGCGCCGGCCAGCGTCGTCGTCGGCGACACCGACGACCGGGTCGAGCTCCAGTCCCTGGGCACCGGCCGCCGCGTCCGCGGCGCCCTCGCCGTCGGCACCGGGGCCGCGCTCGGCACGGCGGAGCGGTACGCGGTGCACTCGGCCGTCGCCCTGCTCACCCTCACCACGGCCCGCTCCCGCTCGCTCCAGGGCGCCGAACAGCGCCTGGGCGCGGCCGTCCTGCGCATGCTCCTGGCCAGCCAGCCCGACCACGCCCGGGCCGTCGCCGGAGACCTCTACGGCGGGCTGCTCGACGCCCCCTTCCGGCTGCTCATCGCCGAGGCCCCGGAGTCCTCGTCCACCGCACAGCTCGCCGAGGCCATGGAGACCGCGGCCGCCCGGTCCGGCGAGACCCTGCTGATGGTCCCCGAGGGCGAACGGCTGGTCGTGCTGGCCGCCGACGGGGGAGCCGCCGTCGCCGCCTGCGCGGCCTACGCCGAGGCCCAGGAGGACCGCCCGCCGCGCGACCCGGCGGCGGAGGACACCGAGGTCGTCGTCGGGCTCTCCGCCCCCGCGGGCCCGATCGCCGTCTCGGCCGCGTACAAACAGGCCGAGCAGGCCCTCTCGGTGGCCCGCCGCCGGGGCAGGGCCCTGGTCGAGCACGAGGAGCTGGCCGCCGGTTCGGTGCTGCCGCTGCTCGCCGACGACGCCGTACGGGCCTTCGCCGACGGCATGCTCCGCGCCCTGTACGAGCACGATGCCAAGGGCCGGGGCGACCTGGTCGCCTCCCTGCGCGCCTGGCTCTCGCACCACGGCCAGTGGGACGCGGCGGCGGCCGACCTGGGCGTCCACCGGCACACCCTGCGCTACCGGATGCGCCGGGTGGAGGAGATCCTCGGCCGCTCGCTGGACGACCCGGACGCCCGGATGGAGCTCTGGCTCGCCCTCAAGGTCACTCACCCCCCGACGGCCCCGTAGAAGCGCCCGCCCCTGCGACAAACCGGCGCACCCCGGCCCGCCTCTGCTCCACCCCGGACAAACGCCAGGCGGGCGGTACGGCCCTACGGTGGGGACCGGAACACCCCACGCCATCGAAGGGCCGGAACCTCCATGACCTCCACCCACGCCTTCTGGCTGGCCGGCCGCGAGGCCACCGGCGAGGAAAGCTTCGACGTCACCAACTCCTGGGACGGGCGCCTCGTCGGCACCGTCAGCGTGCCGACCGAGGCCCAGGTCGAGGAGGCCGTCGCCGCCGCGCACGCCGTGCGCGAGGAGTTCGCCGCGACCCCGGCCCATGTCCGCGCCGCCGCCCTCGACCACGTGGCCCGCCGCCTGACCGAGCGCACCGAGGAGATCGCCCAGCTGATCTCCGCCGAGAACGGCAAGCCGGTCAAGTGGGCGCGCGGCGAGGTCGGCCGGGCCGTCTCCGTGTTCCGCTTCGCCTCCGAGGAGGCCCGCCGCTTCAACAGCGGCGACGCCCAGCGCCTGGACACCGACGCCGGCGGCACCGGCCGCCTCGGCCTGACCCGCCGCTTCCCGCGCGGCACCGTCCTCGGCATCGCGCCCTTCAACTTCCCGCTGAACCTCAGCGCCCACAAGGTCGCCCCGGCCATCGCCGTCGGCGTCCCGATCATCCTCAAGCCGGCCCCCGCCACCCCGATCTCCTCGCTGGTCCTGGGCGAGCTGCTGGCCGAGACCGACCTGCCGGCCGGCTCCTGGTCGGTACTGACGGTCCCCAACGACCGCATGCCCGCCCTCGTCCAGGACGAGCGGCTGCCCGTCATCTCCTTCACCGGCTCCGCCCAGGTCGGCTACTCGATCATGGACTCGGTGCCCCGCAAGCACTGCACCCTGGAGCTGGGCGGCAACGGCGCGGCCGTCGTCCTCGGCGACTGGGCCTCCGATGAGGACCTCGACTGGGCCGCGACCCGCATCGCGACCTTCTCCAACTACCAGGGCGGCCAGTCCTGCATCTCGGTCCAGCGCGTCATCGTGGACGCCGCCGTCCACGACCGGCTGCTCCCGAAGATCGTCGCCGCCGTCGAGGCCCAGGTCACCGGCGACCCGTCCGACGCCGCCGCCGACGTCGGCCCGCTGGTCGACGAGGCCGCGGCGCGGCGCGTCGAGTCCTGGGTCGACGAGGCCGTCGCGGCCGGCGCCCAGCTCCTGGCCGGCGGCAAGCGCGACGGCTCGACGTACGCGCCGACCGTCCTCGCCGCACTCCCCGACGGCGTCACCCTGGCCACCGAGGAGGTCTTCGGCCCGGTCCTCTCGGTGCAGAAGGTCGACGGCGAGGCCGAGGCGTTCGCCGCCGTCAACTCCTCGAAGTACGGCCTCCAGGCAGGCGTGTTCACCCACGACCTGCAGACCGCGTTCCGCGCCCACCGCGCGCTGGAGGTCGGCGGCGTGATCATCGGCGACGTCCCCTCGTACCGCGCCGACCAGATGCCGTACGGCGGCGCCAAGCAGTCCGGCGTCGGCCGCGAGGGCGTCCGCTACGCGATGGACGACTACACCTACGAGCGGGTCCTGGTCCTCACCGGCCTCGCGCTCTAGGCACCCCCGGGCCCCCGGGGGCCGACGGACGGCCGGGGCCCCACTGTGCGGGGGGCTCCGGCCGTTCCGGCATGCCGCACGCGGTAGCGGGCACTGGAGTGGTGGCCGACCCGATCGGCGTCCGCAGGCTGGTGAGGGCGTCCGGAATCGGGTACATACGGACGAGTAGAACCGATAGGTGCGCACGGCGGACGGATCCCCGGACCGCCCGCGCGCCTGCCGGATCCACCCAACCGACGAAGCGGCGAGGTGAGCTCCTCATGTCCGCACCATCCGCACAACAGCACACGCCCAAGGTCTCCGAGCGCGAAGCGCGCCAGGTGGCCGAGGACGCGCGTGAGCAGGACTGGCACAAACCCAGTTTCGCCAAGGAACTGTTCCTCGGCCGCTTCCGCCTCGACCTGATCCACCCGCACCCGCTGCCCGCCGGCGAGGACGTCCGGCGCGGCGAGGAGTTCCTCTCCCGGCTGCGGGAGTTCTGCGAGACGAGGATCGACGGCGCGGCGATCGAGCGCGAGGCCCGGATCCCCGACGACGTGGTCGACGGGCTCAAGCAACTCGGCGCGCTCGGCATGAAGATCGACGTCAAGTACGGCGGTCTCGGGCTGACCCAGGTCTACTACAACCGGGCCCTCGCCCTCGTCGGCTCCGCCAGCCCGGCGATCGGCGCCCTGCTCTCCGCGCACCAGTCCATCGGCGTCCCCCAGCCGCTGAAGGTCTTCGGCAGCCAGGAGCAGAAGGACGCCTTCCTGCCCCGGCTGGCCCGTACCGACATCTCGGCGTTCCTCCTGACCGAGCCGGACGTCGGCTCCGACCCGGCCCGGCTGGCCACCTCCGCCGTCCCGGACGGGGACGACTACGTCCTGGACGGGGTGAAGCTCTGGACGACCAACGGGGTCGTCGCCGATCTGCTCGTCGTCATGGCCCGGGTCCCCAAGTCCGAAGGGCACAAGGGCGGCATCACCGCGTTCGTCGTCGAGGCCGACGCCCCGGGCATCACCGTGGAGAACCGCAACGCCTTCATGGGCCTGCGCGGCATCGAGAACGGCGTCACCCGCTTCCACCAGGTGCGCGTCCCCGCCGCCAACCGCATCGGCCCCGAGGGCGCCGGACTCAAGATCGCGCTCACCACCCTCAACACGGGCCGGCTCTCCCTGCCCGCCATGTGCGTCGGCTCCGGCAAGTGGTGCCTGAAGATCGCCCGCGAGTGGTCGGCCGTCCGTGAGCAGTGGGGCCGCCCGGTCGCCCGGCACGAAGCCGTCGGCGCCAAGATCTCCTTCATCGCGGCGACCACCTTCGCCCTCGAAGCCGTGGTGGACCTCGCCTCGCAGATGGCGGACGAGAACCGCAACGACATCCGGATCGAGGCGGCGCTCGCCAAGCTGTACGGCTCCGAGATGGGCTGCCTGATCGCCGACGAACTCGTCCAGATCCGGGGCGGCCGCGGCTTCGAGACCGCCGACTCCCTCGCCGCCCGCGGCGAACGGGCCGTGCCCGCCGAGCAGATGCTCCGCGACATGCGGATCAACCGGATCTTCGAGGGCTCGACGGAGATCATGCACCTGCTGATCGCGCGCGAGGCGGTCGATGCCCATCTGAAGGTCGCGGGCGACATCATCGACCCCGACAAGCCGCTCTCCGCCAAGGCGAAGGCGGGCGCCAACGCGGCCGGCTTCTACGCCAAGTGGCTGCCGGGGCTCGTCACCGGACCCGGACAGCTCCCGCGCACGTACGCCGAGTTCCACCCGGCCGGGCACACGGATCTGGCCACGCATCTGCGCTACGTCGAACGCGCCTCGCGCAAACTGGCCCGCTCCACCTTCTACGCCATGTCGCGCTGGCAGGGCCGGATGGAGACCAAGCAGGGCTTCCTCGGCCGGATCGTCGACATCGGCGCGGAGCTCTTCGCGATGAGCGCGGCCTGCGTCCGGGCCGAACTCCTGCGCTCGGAGGGCGACCACGGCCGCGAGGCGTACCAACTGGCCGACGCCTTCTGCCGGCAGTCCCGCATCCGGGCCGAGGAACTCTTCACCCGGCTCTGGTCCAACACCGACGACCTCGACCGGCGCGTCGTCGACGGCGTCCTGTCCGGCACGTACACCTGGCTGGAGGAGGGCGTCGTCGACCCGAGCGGCGACGGCCCGTGGATCGCCGACGCCACCCCCGGCCCCTCCGCCCGGGACAACGTCCACCGTCCCATCCGCCGAACCTGAACCCCGGCACCCGGCGGCGGGGCACGTCCAGTCGATGGACGCGCCCCGCCGCCGAGTGCCGGGGCACGGCAGGATGAGGAAGCGTGACCGTCATCCATGTCCCCGGTTCCAAGTCCGTCACCGCGCGCGCCCTCTTCCTGGCCGCCGCCGCGAACGGCGACAGCACGCTCGTACGCCCCCTGAGCTCGGACGACACCGAGGGCTTCGCCGCCGGTCTCACCGCACTCGGCTACCGGGTGGCGCGGGAGCCGGACCGCTGGCACCTCACCGGGCGCCCGTCCGGGCCCGCCGCCCCCGAGGCCGACGTCTACTGCCGCGACGGGGCCACCACCGCCCGGTTCCTGCCCACCCTCGCGGCGGCCGGCGCCCGCGGCAGCTACCGCTTCGACGCCTCCGCGCAGATGCGCCGCCGCCCCCTCGCCCCGCTCACCGAGGCCCTGCGCACGCTCGGCGTCGACCTGCGCCACGAGGAGGCCGAGGGCCACCACCCGCTGCGCATCGAGGCCGCCGGCATCAAGGGCGGCGAGCTGACCCTGGACGCCGGGCAGTCCAGCCAGTACCTCACCGCGCTGCTGATGCTCGGACCGCTGACGGAGACCGGGCTGCGGATCACGGTCACCGACCTGGTCTCGGCGCCCTACATCGAGATCACCCTCGCCATGATGCGGAGCTTCGGCGCCGAGGTCACCCGGGGCGGCCCCGGCGACGCCGTCTTCACGGTGGCGCCCGGCGGCTACCGGGCCACGGAGTACGCCGTCGAACCCGACGCCTCCACGGCCGGCTACTTCTTCGCGGCGGCGGCCCTCACCGGCCGCGAGGTCACCGTCCCCGGGCTCGGCCGCGACGCCCTCCAGGGCGACCTGCGGTTCGTCGACGTCCT
The DNA here is from genome assembly GCF_031844705.1 of Streptomyces sp. ITFR-16. Lineage (NCBI taxonomy): Bacteria > Bacillati > Actinomycetota > Actinomycetes > Kitasatosporales > Streptomycetaceae > Streptomyces > Streptomyces sp. ITFR-16. The sequence goes on along the minus strand of NZ_CP134609.1, from coordinate 2,140,429 downwards.
CGGCCGCATGGGCGCGCGGGTGGACATGACGGCCGGCTCCACCACTGTCCGCTCCACCGGTGAACTGCGCGGCCTGACCGTCAACATGCGCGACATCTCCGACACCATGCCGACCCTGGCCGCCCTCGCGCCCTTCGCCTCGGGGCCCGTACGCATCGAGGACGTCGGCAACACCCGGGTCAAGGAGTGCGACCGGCTGGAGGCGTGCGCGCAGAACCTGCGGCGCATGGGCATCACGGTCACCACCGGACCCGACTGGATCGAGATCCGGCCGGGCACCCCGAAGCCGGTGGAGATCGAGACCCACGGCGACCACCGCATCGTGATGTCGTTCGCCGTCACCGGCCTGCGCACCCCCGGCATCACCTTCGACGACCCCGGCTGCGTACGGAAGACCTTCCCCGAGTTCCACGAGGAGTTCGCCGCCTTCGCCGGTCTCCCCGACGGCCGGACCGGGGCCGGTACGGGGCGATAGGCTCCGCCCCATGATCTCCGCCGCCGACGTGCTGTCCGTCCTCGCGCTGCTCCGCGAGGCCGGAGCGGACGTCGTGATCGCGGGCGGCTGGGGCATCGACGCCCTGCTCGGCGAGGAGACCCGTGTCCACGGGGACCTCGACCTGCTGCACCGCGAGGAGCAGGAACCGGCCGCGGTCGCGGCGCTGACGGCGGCAGGCTGGACCGAGACCCTGGACTGGCGCCCGGTGCGCTTCGTCCTCAGCCACCCGTCGGGGCCCGACATCGACCTGCATCCGCTGCGGTTCGCCCCCGACGGCTCGGCGGTCCAGTCGTCGCCCGACCCGCAGGAGCCGTTCCACTACCCGGCGGAGTGCTTCGTCACCGGCACCATCGGCGGCACGCCCGTACGCTGCCTCTCGGCCCAGCGGCAGATCGACTTCCACCAGGGGTACGAGCCCCGCCCGCAGGACCTGCACGACATGGCGCAGCTCCGCCGGGCGTTCGGCGTGACCACGCACTTCTGAGACACCGCCACATCAGCACGTCAGCACATCAGGGGATTGGGGACAGGCATGCACGGGGTGAGGGACCAGCGGCGCCGACGGCGCCGGCTCGCGGCCACCGGGATCGCGGCCGCGACGCTCCTGGGCGCGTCCGCCTGCGGCGGCGGCGACAGCGGCACGGGCAAGGACGCCAAGGCGCCGGCCGCATCCTCCGCGAAGCCCTCGGGACCGGCGGCCCGCACCGAGGCCCGGCTGCGGGCCGCCGCCTTCGGCGACGGCGAGAGGATCGGCCCGTACACGGCGTCCGAGTACGTCCTCGACAGCCCGCTCGGCGACGGCTACACCGCCGCCCCGGCCGGCTGCCAGCCCCTCGTCAGCCTCGCCGGTGACGTCGCCGACCCGGACCCCGCCGCCCAGGTCCAGCGCAAGGCCGACGTCCCCGACGAGCTGCTCGGCCTCACCGTGGACATCACCCTGCGCAGCTACCGCGACGGGGGCGCCGCCACCGTGATGAAGGCACTCGCCAAGGCGGGCAGGGACTGCGCCGGCGGGTTCACCGAGGAGCGGGCCGTCGCCCGTGCGAAGTACCTGAAGGTCGAGCCGGCCAAGGCCCCCGCCTTCGCCTCCGAGGCCGACGAGGCGAAGGCGTACCGCTTCACCCTCCTCGACGTGAAGGGGGAGAAGAAGCTGTACGAGTACCTCACCGTCGTCCGCTCCGGCTCCACCACGCTCGCCTTCCGGGGGGAGATCACCTCCACCGAGGACATCGGGGGCGTACCGCCCGAGATCATGGCCGCCCAGTGGGCGAAGTTCCGCGCGGCCGGGGGCTGAGCCCCCGCATGAGCCGGACGCCACGACCCGGCACACGGGACGCCCTGTCCACAGCCGCGCCGGAAGCGGCAACAATGGGGGCCATGAGCGACAGTCCTGCCCCCCTCGCCGACCCGCACCTCGTCTTCGACGCCGTGGAAGGCCGCCGGGATCTCGTCATCCTCGGCTCCACCGGGTCCATCGGCACCCAGGCCATCGACCTGGTGCTGCGCAACCCCGACCGCTTCCGCGTGACCGCGCTGTCCGCGGCCGGCGGCCGGGTCGGCCTCCTCGCCGAGCAGGCCCGCCTGCTCAAGGTCCGTACGGTCGCCGTCGCCTCGCCCGAGGCCGTACCGGCCCTGCGCGAGGCCCTGCGGCACGAGTACGGGACGGCCGAGCCGCTGCCCGAGATCCTCGCCGGGCCCGACGCGGCCACCGAGCTGGCCGGCAGCGACTGCCACACCGTGCTGAACGGGATCACCGGCTCGATCGGGCTGGCGCCCACGCTGGCCGCGCTGAAGGCGGGCCGCACCCTGGCGCTCGCCAACAAGGAGTCGCTGATCGTCGGCGGCCCCCTCGTCAAGGCGCTGGCCGCGCCGGGGCAGATCATCCCGGTCGACTCGGAGCACGCCGCGCTCTTCCAGGCGCTCGCGGCCGGCAAGCGCGCCGATGTGCGCCGGCTCGTCGTCACCGCGTCCGGCGGCCCGTTCCGGGGACGCACCCGCGACGAGCTGGAGAACGTGACGAGGGAGCAGGCACTCGCCCACCCGACCTGGGCCATGGGCCCGGTCATCACCGTCAACTCGGCCACCCTGGTCAACAAGGGACTCGAAGTCATCGAGGCGCACCTCCTCTACGACATCCCCTTCGACCGGATCGAGGTCGTGGTCCACCCCCAGTCCTACGTCCACTCCATGGTGGAGTACACGGACGGCTCCACCCTCGCCCAGGCCACCCCGCCCGACATGGGCGGACCCATCGCCATCGGGCTCGGCTGGCCGCAGCGGGTCCCGGACGCGGCCCCCGCCTTCGACTGGACGAAGGCCTCCAGCTGGGAGTTCTTCCCGCTGGACACCGAGGCCTTCCCGTCCGTCGGTCTCGCCCGGCACGTGGGCACGCTGGGCGGCACCGCACCGGCGGTGTTCAACGCCGCGAACGAGGAGTGCGTGGACGCGTTCCTCGACGGACGGCTGGCCTTCAACGGCATCATGGACACCGTCACGGCGGTGGTGAACGAACACGGAACGCCCCGGTCGGGAACTTCTCTCACGGTCGCGGACGTCCTTGAAGCGGAGACCTGGGCGCGGACCCGGGCCCGGGAACTCTCGGCCAAGGCCACCGCGGAGGCACGCGCATGAGTACGAGCACGATCCTGCTGACGGTGCTCGGCATCGCCGTCTTCGTCTTCGGCCTGCTGTTCTCCATCGCCTGGCACGAGCTGGGCCACCTGTCGACCGCGAAGCTCTTCGGCATCCGCGTCCCGCAGTACATGGTCGGCTTCGGCCCCACGCTCTGGTCGCGCAAGAAGGGCGACACGGAGTACGGGATCAAGGCCATCCCGGCCGGCGGCTACATCCGCATGATCGGGATGTTCCCGCCCGGACCGGACGGCCGGCTGGAGGCACGGTCCACCTCGCCGTGGCGGGGCATGATCGAGGACGCCAGATCCGCCGCCTTCGAGGAGCTGGAACCGGGCGACGAGAAGCGGCTCTTCTACACGCGCAAGCCGTGGAAGCGCGTGATCGTCATGTTCGCCGGACCCTTCATGAATCTGGTCCTGGCCGTGGCGATCTTCCTCGGTGTGGCGATGACCTTCGGCTTCCAGACGCAGACGACCGAGGTCGCGGGCGTCCAGAAGTGCGTGATCTCGCAGAACGAGAAGCGCGACACCTGCGAGAAGTCCGACCCGGTCTCGCCCGCGCAGGCCGCCGGACTCAAGGTCGGCGACAGGATCGTCGCCTTCGACGGCCAGAAGGTCGACAAGTGGTCCGTGCTCTCCGACCGCATCCGCGACACGATCGGCCCCGCCACCATCACGGTCGTGCGCGACGGCCGGGAAGTCGAGCTGCACCCCGTGCTCATGAAGAACGCGGTGGCGAAGAAGGACTCCGACGGCGAGGTGATCCCCGGGAAGTTCGTCTCCGCCGGCTACCTCGGCTTCGCGGCGCAGACGGAGATCGTCCCGCTCTCCTTCGGTGACTCGGTCGTCCGCATGGGCGACATGATCGAGAACGGCGTCGACTCCATCGTCGCCCTCCCGTCCAAGATCCCGGCCCTGTGGAACGCGGCCTTCTCGGACGGCGAGCGGGCCGCCGACTCCCCGGTGGGCGTCGTCGGCGCGGCCCGCATCGGCGGCGAGGTGATGACGCTGGACGTACCGGCGGAGAACCAGGTCGCGATGATGCTGTTCCTGCTCGCCGGCTTCAACCTCTCGCTCTTCCTCTTCAACATGCTGCCGCTGCTTCCGCTCGACGGCGGCCACATCGCGGGGGCGCTGTGGGAGGCGCTGCGCCGGCACTCGGCGCGGATCTTCAAGCGCCCCGACCCCGGCCCGTTCGACGTCGCGAAGCTGATGCCCGTCGCCTATGTGGTCGCCGGGGTCTTCATCTGCTTCACCCTGCTCGTCCTGGTTGCCGATGTCGTCAACCCGGTCAAGATCACCTGACCGGTGCGGCGCACGCGCCGGATGAACACCGAGTGACGGTGGATGAGCACGGTGCGTCCGACGGCCCGAATTCTTCGCGGGCCCCGGACACGGTGTGCTCCATGCCGCGCTCGGTGCCGTAACCTCGAAGGTCGGAGCCCGCCGATCTCGGGACCTTGATCCACACCTTGGGGATGCTCAGCGCATGACTGCGATTTCTCTCGGAATGCCCGCCGTTCCGACCAAGCTCGCCGACCGGAGGGTCAGCCGCAAGATCCAGGTCGGGTCGGTGGCGGTCGGTGGGGATGCGCCGGTTTCGGTGCAGTCGATGACGACGACGCGTACGTCGGACATCGGTGCGACTCTGCAGCAGATCGCGGAGTTGACGGCTTCGGGTTGTCAGATCGTGCGGGTGGCGTGTCCGACGCAGGATGATGCGGATGCGTTGGCGACGATTGCTTCGAAGTCGCAGATTCCGGTGATCGCGGATATTCATTTCCAGCCGAAGTATGTGTTCGCGGCGATTGACGCGGGTTGTGCGGCGGTGCGGGTGAATCCGGGGAACATCAAGCAGTTCGACGACAAGGTGAAGGAGATCGCGCGGGCGGCGAATGACGCGGGGACTCCGATCCGGATCGGTGTGAACGCGGGTTCGCTGGATGCGCGGTTGCTGAGGAAGTACGGGAAGGCGACTCCGGAGGCGTTGGTGGAGTCGGCGCTGTGGGAGGCGTCGTTGTTCGAGGAGCATGGGTTCCGGGACATCAAGATCTCGGTGAAGCACAATGATCCGGTCGTGATGGTGAACGCGTACCGTCAGCTGGCCGCGCAGTGCGACTATCCCCTTCATCTGGGTGTGACGGAGGCGGGTCCGGCGTTCCAGGGCACGATCAAGTCCGCTGTGGCGTTCGGTGCGCTGTTGAGTGAGGGGATCGGGGACACGATCCGGGTCTCGTTGTCGGCGCCGCCGGCGGAGGAGGTCAAGGTCGGGCTGCAGATTCTGGAGTCGTTGAATCTGAAGCAGCGTCGGCTGGAGATCGTGTCGTGTCCGTCGTGCGGGCGGGCGCAGGTGGATGTGTACAAGCTCGCGGACCAGGTGAGTGCGGGTCTGGAGGGTATGGAGGTGCCGTTGCGGGTGGCTGTGATGGGCTGTGTCGTCAATGGTCCTGGTGAGGCCCGTGAGGCCGATCTGGGTGTGGCCTCCGGCAATGGGAAGGGGCAGATCTTCGTCAAGGGCGAGATCATCAAGACCGTGCCCGAGTCGAAGATCGTCGAGACCCTCATCGAGGAAGCCCTCAAGATCGCCGAGCAGATGGAGAAGGACGGCGTCGCCTCCGGCGAGCCCGAGGTCTCCATCAGCTGAACCATGACACCCACGACAACGCCCCGCCGGAGGAACCCCCTCCGCGGGGCGTTGTCCGTGAGCAGGGTCACCACCCTGCGCGGAAGCTGTTCACGGCCACGAGCGGCGGCCCCGGGCCTCTTTGGGTACAGTGCGGAAATCAGCAGACCGCATGGTGAGGCCCCCTCGTGTTGACGCAGACCACCACCCGGGTCCTCGAACCCAGCGACCTCGGCGCCGCCCTCGCGGTGCTCGAGAGCGAACCCGTAGCCAACGCCTTCGTGACCTCACGGGTCCAGATCGCCGGCCTCGACCCCTGGCGCCTCGGCGGCGAGATGTGGGGCTGGTACGCGGACGGCCGGCTGCGCTCCCTGTGCTACTCGGGCGCCAACCTCGTCCCCATCTGCGCCGGCCCCGAGGCCGTGCGCGCCTTCGCCGACCGCGCCCGCCGGGCCGGCCGCCGCTGCTCCTCGATCGTCGGCCCCGCCGGCCCCACCGCCCAGCTCTGGCGGCTCCTCGAACCGGGCTGGGGACCCGCCCGCGAGGTCCGGGCCAACCAGCCCCTCATGGTCACCGAGAGCCAGTCCGCCGACATCGAGCCCGACCCGCTCGTCCGCCGCGTCCGCAAGGACGAGATGGACGTCCTGATGCCCGCCTGCGTCGCCATGTTCACCGAGGAGGTCGGCATCTCCCCGCTCGCGGGCGACGGCGGACTCCTCTACCAGGCGCGCGTCGCCGAGCTCATCGCCGCCGGCCGCTCCTTCGCCCGCATCGAGGACGGCAAGGTCGTCTTCAAGGCCGAGATCGGCGCGACCACCTCGCAGGCCTGCCAGATCCAGGGCGTCTGGGTCGCCCCGGAGTTCCGGGGCCGCGGCCACTCCGAGACCGGCATGGCCGCGGTGCTGCGGTACGCGCTGGCCGATGTCGCCCCCGTCGTCAGCCTGTACGTCAACGACTACAACACCCCCGCGCGCAAGGCCTACCGCCGCATCGGCTTCCGGGAGACCGGCGCGTTCATGAGCGTGCTGTTCTGAGCCGCCTTTCCGCCCTCACCGGCGGGCCCGGACAGTAGGGTCGGTCCATGGCAGCAGCATCAGGGGGCGGCCCCCGCACCACCGGCGTCCGGGTCGGCCCGATCGATCTCGCCGCACGCGTGGACGAGGCGCTCGCCGTGCAGGCCGTCGCCTTCGGCCTCGGCGCCGACGAGATCGAGGTACGCCGCCACATCGTGCTCCGGCACCTCGACCACCCCCACGCCCGCGCACTCGGCGCCCTGGCCCCCGACGGCCGGCTCGTCGGCTTCGTCTACGGGATGCCGAACGAGCGCGGCCACTGGTGGTCCACCGTCGTCGAGCCCTATCTGCGGGCCACCGGCTCCGCGCACTGGCTCGACGACTCCTTCGTCATCACCGAGCTGCACGTCCACCCGGAGTTCCAGAACCGGGGGATCGGCCGCACCCTGATCACCACCGTCACGGACGCGGTCGACCAGCCCCGGTCCATCCTCTCCGCGATCGACACGGACAGCCCGGCCCGCGGCCTGTACCGCTCCCTCGGCTACGAGGACCTGGCCCGGCAGGTGCTCTTCCCGAGCGCCCCCAAGCCGTACGCGGTCATGGGCGCGCCCCTCCCGCTGCGCCGCCGCTGACGAATCGATTTCCGCCCGCGAGGGCCGCCCGGCTAACCTCGGGCCCATCACCCTTCCGAGCAGGAGTTCATCATGGCCCAGGTCCAGCGCATGTCCCGATTGATGATCAAGACACTGCGCGACGACCCGGCGGACGCCGAGACGCTCAACCACAAGCTCCTCGTCCGCGCCGGATACGTACGTCGCACCGCGGCCGGCATCTGGTCCTGGCTGCCGCTCGGCAAGAAGGTGCTGGAGAACATCACCCGCGTCGTCCGCGAGGAGATGGACGCCATCGGCGGCCAGGAGGTCCTGCTCCCCGCGCTGCTGCCCAAGGAGGCGTACGAGGCGAGCGGCCGGTACGACGAGTACGGCGACCTGCTCTTCCGGCTCAAGGACCGCAAGGGCGCCGACTACCTCCTCGGCCCCACGCACGAGGAGATCTTCACGCAGGTCGTCAAGGACATGTGCTCGTCCTACAAGGACCTGCCCGTGATCCTCTACCAGATCCAGACCAAGTACCGCGACGAGGCCCGCCCCCGCGCCGGTGTGCTGCGCGGCCGCGAGTTCCAGATGAAGGACTCGTACTCCTTCGACACCACGGACGAGGGCCTGGCCGAGGCCTACCAGCTGCACCGCGCCGCCTACATCCGGATCTTCGAGCGGCTCGGCCTCGACCACCGCATCGTCTCCGCCGTCTCCGGCGCCATGGGCGGCTCCGCGTCCGAGGAGTTCCTCGCCCCCGCGCCCGCCGGTGAGGACACCTTCGTCGACTGTCCGAACTGCGACTACGCGGCCAACACCGAGGCCGTGACCTTCAACGCCACGCCGGGCGACGCCTCCGCCGTCGGTGCCGTCGAGGAGCTGGACACCCCCGACACCCCGACCATCGAGACGCTCGCCGCCCACCTCGGCGTGGACGCCTCCGCCACCCTGAAGAACCTCCTGGTCAAGGTCGACGGCGAGATCGTCGCCGTGGGCGTGCCCGGTGACCGCGAGGTCGACCTCGGCAAGCTCGGCGAGCACCTCGCCCCGGCCGTCGTCGAGCTGGTCACCGCCGAGGACTTCGTGGGCCGCCCCGACCTGGTGCGCGGCTACGTCGGCCCGCAGGGTCTGGAGAAGGTCCGCTACATCGCGGACCCCCGCGTCGCCGCCGGCACCGCCTGGATCACCGGCGCCAACAAGGACGGCAAGCACGCGAAGAACGTCGTCGCGGGCCGTGACTTCGAGGTCGACGACTACCTCGACGTCGTCGTCGTCGAGGCGGGCGACCCCTGCCCCAAGTGCGGCACCGGCCTCCAGGTCGACCGCGCCATCGAGATCGGCCACATCTTCCAGCTGGGCCGCAAGTACGCCGACATCTTCTCCCTCGACGTCCTCGGCCAGCAGGGCAAGCCCGTCCGCGTCACGATGGGCTCGTACGGCATCGGCGTCTCCCGCGCCGTGGCCGCGCTCGCCGAGCAGACCGCCGACGACAAGGGCCTGTGCTGGCCCCGCGAGATCGCCCCGGCCGATGTACACGTCGTCGCGGCCGGCAAGGCGCTCCAGACCGAACTGGCCCTCGATGTCTCCGAGAAGCTGAACGCGGCCGGCCTGCGCGTCCTGGTCGACGACCGCGCCGGCGTCTCGCCCGGCGTCAAGTTCACCGACTCCGAGCTCATCGGCGTCCCGAAGATCCTGGTCGCCGGCCGCCGCTCGGCCGAGGGCGTCCTCGAACTGAAGGACCGCCGCACGGGCGAGCGCGAGGAGCTCACGGTGGACGAGGCGATCGCCCGCCTCACCCAGGAGGGCTGACCGCCCCGGAACATTGCGAAGGGCCCCGCACCCAGGGTGCGGGGCCCTTCGGCATGTTCTGCGCCTACAGCCAGCCCGCGAACTCCAGCGTCACTTCGCCCTCCTGGCGGCGCCCGGCCGTCAGCGCCCGGGTGCCGGACTCCACCGCGCGGAACAGCGTCCAGCCGTGCAGCCGCTCCCGGTCCACGTCCAGCGCGTCCGCGAGCTTCTTGACCCTGCGCCGGGCCGTCATCGCGCCACCCGGCGAGGCGATCAGATCCTCGACCCGGTCCCGCACCAGCCGCGCCAGGTCGTAGGCGCGCTCACCGACCAGCGGCTCGGGGCCCACCGTCAGCCAGGGCGCGCGCTCGCCGGAGAGCACCTTGCTCTGCCGGAAGTTGCCGTGCAGCAGCAGTTCCTCGGGGGAGCCGGCGACCAGTTCCTCGCGGACCGCCAGCGCGGCCGAGACCAGCGGCTCCAGCGCGGGGTCCGCCTCGGCGGCGGCGCGCATCGGCCCGACGCGCAGCCCGGTCCGGCCGGCGACCGTCTCGAAGGAGTGTCCGGCGGGCGGGTCGACCCACAGTCGGCGCACGGTCCCGGCCGCCTCCAGCAGCGCCTTCGCCTCCGGGAGCGAACGCAGCGAGACCTCCGGGTGGAGCCGCTCCAGCAGCAGCACGCCGTCGGCGAGGTCCGCCTTGTCGTCCGCCGCGAGCAGCCGCACCGCGCCCCAGCCGTTCCAGTGCTCCAGCGCCGCCGCCTCGAGCCAGGGCTCGGCCCCGGCGGGAGCGATCTTCAGCGCGGCGGGGGTGCCGTCGGCGCCCCGCACCAGCAGGACCAGGCTGCTGCGGCCACCTGGTGCGGCGACCCGTTCCACGGTCAGGTCCCGCCCGGCCCCGGCCAGCGCCTGTTCGGCCAGTCCGGGAAGTCCCGCGAGCCATGCTCCGGCGGCCGTATCCCCGTACGACTCGCCGAGCGCTCGCACCAGACGCTGCGGCGGTTCAAAACCCATACGTGCCGTGTTCCCTTTCAGAGCCTTCTTCAGTGCGCGCCGGACCCGGCCTTCGCAGCGGTCCCGTCGGTGCCGGATCCGTCGGCCGCCCGTTCGGCGAGCCCGGGAAAGGGTACGCCGCTGCCCCGCCAGCGGACCGCACGCACCGCGGCCTCCCGCAGCGCGTCCGCCGCCGTCCGCCGCAACGGCCCCTGAGCGGCCCGTACGAGGTCGGAGTAGACATCCGCGACCCGGTCCTCCAGCACGGCGGCGAGCCGTACCGCCGCGGCCGTGTCCGGCACCGCGAACGGCAGAGCGTACGCGGCGTCGGCGGCGACCGGCTCACCGCCCAGGTCGCGGACCGTGCGCACCAGGGCGTCCCGGCGGGCCCGGTGGGCGTGCTGGGCGGCGGTGGCCTCGGCCCGGCGCGCCGAGGCGACCCGGCCGCCTGCCACCCCGTACCCGTACACCGCGGCGTGTTCGGCGGCCAGTGCCGCCTGGGCCGCGTCCAGCGTGCCGTCGTCGCTCATGCCGTGGTCTCCTTGGCCAGTTCGGTCAGCAGGTAGGCATGGGCCGACGAGGCGGCGGCCACCGAGGCGAGCAGCCGGGCCAGTTCGCCGGGTGCCTCCATCAGCAGGGCCGTGTGCGCGTCGGCGGCGCGGCGCTCGGCGGCGGCCAGCTCCTTGACGGCGGCGGCCGGGTGCGCTGCGCTCCTGCGGGCGGCGGCGGGCGTCTGCCCCGTACCGCCGGGGCCAAGGGCCTTGAGGTGGGCGCGTACGGCGTCGCGCAGCGGGGTGATCGCGGCAGCGGTCGAGGGGTGGGCGGTCAGAACCTGGTCGTAGCCCGCCAGCAGGGTCGCGGTGGTGCGTGAGGCGCTCGAGCGGACCGACTTCTCCGTGCGCACCGAGGACGGGCGGTCGGCCGCGGTCCGTGCGCCGGCGTGCGCGGAGTCCTTCCGGCCCGGGTCCCCGTCATCGCCTCCGCAGCCGGCCAGGACCGCCCCGAGGGCGAGCGCTCCCGTCGCCGTGAGCGCGCCCCTGCGCGTCGTCCCCGTGCGCCGCACTTGTTCTCCTTCGGGCCTGGACCTGTCTTGACTGGATCTGTCCGGAAGTGATCACCGTTGGCGAGCGTACCCGCGCCCAGGGGGCCGGCGGACAGCAACACCCCTTGGGACCGGATACCCTTTGACCAGACACGCGACGATCCCCACAACAGCACACGCGGCCGAGGAGTCACCCGGATGAGCACCACCCAGAGCGAGAGGCTGCGCGGGCTGGTCGAACCGCTCGTCAGCGCCGAGCAGCTGGATCTGGAAGAGATCGAGGTGTCCCGGGCCGGCCGCCGCCGGGTGCTGCGGATCATCGTCGATTCCGAGGAGGGCGTCGAGCTCGACGCCTGCGCGGATCTGAGCCGCGCCATCTCCGCGAAGCTCGACGAGACCGACGCGATGGGCGAGGACGAGTACGTCCTGGAGGTCAGCTCGCCCGGTGCCGACCGCCCGCTGACGGAGCACCGCCACTACGTACGCGCCACCGGCCGGCTGGCCAGACTGACCCTGAACGAGGGCGGCGAGCTGGTGGCCCGCATCCTCGCGGTCGACGAGGACGGTCTCGATCTCGAGGTGCCGGGCGTCAAGGGCCGCAAGCCCACGTCCCGCCGGATCGCCTTCGACGAGATCGCCAAGGCGCGCGTGGAGCTGGAATTCAACCGCAAGGACAAGAAGGAAGAGGAGGCGTAGCCGTGGACATCGATGTGAAGCTTCTGAAGGGCTTGGCGCAGGACAAGGAGATCCCGTTCGACGTGCTCGTCGAGGCGATCGAGTCGGCCCTCCTCATCGCGTACCACCGCACGGACGGCAGCCACCGCCGGGCGCGCGTGAAGCTGGACGAGCGCGGCCATGTGACGGTGTGGGCGAAGGAGGACCCGGCCGATCTGGAGGAGGGCCAGGAGCCCAAGGAGTTCGACGACACCCCGTCGGGCTTCGGCCGGATCGCCGCGACCACCGCCAAGCAGGTCATCCTCCAGCGTCTGCGCGACGCCGAGGACGACCGGACGTTCGGGGAGTACGCGGGCCACGAGGGCGATGTCGTCACCGGCGTCGTCCAGCAGGGCAAGGACCCGAAGAACGTCCTGGTCGACATCGGCAAGCTGGAGGCCATCCTGCCGGTGCAGGAGCAGGTGCCGGGCGAGGAGTACACCCACGGCCTGCGGCTGCGCACCTATGTCGTCCGGGTCGCCAAGGGCGTGCGCGGCCCCTCGGTCACGCTCTCGCGGACCCACCCCAACCTGGTGAAGAAGCTCTTCGCGCTGGAGGTCCCCGAGATCGCCGACGGCTCCGTCGAGATCTGCGCGATCGCCCGCGAGGCCGGCCACCGCACCAAGATCGCTGTCCGCTCCACCCGCTCCGGCCTCAACGCCAAGGGCGCCTGCATCGGCCCGATGGGCGGGCGTGTGCGCAATGTCATGGCGGAGCTGCACGGCGAGAAGATCGACATCGTGGACTGGTCGGACGACCCGGCCGAGATGGTCGCCAACGCCCTGTCGCCCGCACGGGTGAGCGAGGTCGAGGTCGTTGACCTCGGCGCGCGCTCCGCCCGGGTCACCGTGCCCGACTACCAGCTGTCGCTGGCGATCGGCAAGGAGGGGCAGAACGCCCGTCTCGCCGCCCGCCTCACCGGCTGGCGCATCGACATCCGCCCGGACACCGAGACCGACGCCGAGCGCGATGTCGCCGACCGGGAGCGTGCCGAGCGGGCCCGGGAGCGCTCCGAGCGGCGCTGAACCGACGACCGACGACGGCCGCGGGGAATAGATCACGTCCCCACGCCGCTGAGATCACGACAACATCCGTTCGATTTTTGCCCCAAAGGGGTGAGGTCGGTACGGGGAGGTAGACTTAAACGTGTCTGGCCGGACGCACGCCCGCGCTTGCCCTGAGCGAACCTGTGTGGGATGCCGGGAGCGAGCGGTCAAGAGCGCGTTGCTGCGCATCGTGGTGGACGGGGACGCATGCGTCCCTGATCCTCGCGGTACGCTGCCCGGCCGGGGTGCCTATGTACACCCCGTCCCCGTCTGTCTGGACCTGGCGGTTCGCCGCCGGGCATTCCCCCGGGCCTTCAAGGCCAAGGGGCCGTTCGACCCCACCGCGGTACAGCGGTTCGTCGAGCGGGTGACACCGTAAGAAATGAACGGCACGGGTCCCCGTGCGGTCAGGTACCTCGCGAGTTGGAAGTAGGTCGAGATTGCGATGAGCACTCGATGAGTACGCGATGAGTACGCCCATGAAGTAGCGACGGTCCGGCGGTAACCCGGACCTAAAAGGAGCGAAGTGGCTAAGGTCCGGGTATACGAACTCGCCAAGGAGTTCGGCGTAGAGAGCAAGGTCGTCATGGCCAAGCTCCAAGAACTCGGTGAATTCGTACGTTCGGCGTCCTCGACGATCGAGGCGCCGGTTGTACGCAAGTTGACTGATGCACTGCAGGGGCCCGGCGGCAACGCCGGCAAGTCCGCTGCCAAGCCCGGCGCGCCCCGCAAGGCCGCGCCCGCCAAGCCCGCAGCGCCCTCCCCGGCCGCTGCGGCACGTCCCGCTGCCCCGAAGCCCGGCGCCCCGGCCCCCAAGCCGGCCGCAGCCGAGGCCCCGGCGAGCAGCACCCCCGCCGCACCTGCCGCGCCGTCCGCCGGTCCGCGTCCGGGCCCCAAGCCCGCGCCGAAGGCCGCCCCGGTCACCCCGGTGCCCGCAGCCGAGTTCTCGGCTCCCGCCCCGGCCCAGCCGGCCGCGCCGCAGCAGCAGACCCCGCGTCCCGCGGGTGCCACCCCGGGTCCCCGCCCCGCCCGTCCGGCTCCGGCCGGCGGTCAGCGTGACGGTGGCCGAGGTGGCGAGCGTGGCGCCGAGCGCCCCGCACGTCCCGCCGGTCAGGGCGCCCCGCGCCCCGGCGGCGCACGTCCGGCCGGTCCCCGTCCGGGCAACAACCCCTTCACCTCCGGTGGCTCGACGGGCATGTCCCGTCCGCAGGCACCCCGTCCCGGCGGCGCCCCGCGTCCCGGTGGCGGCCAGGAGCGCCCCGGCGCCCCGCGTCCGCAGGGCGGCCCCGGCGGCGCCCCGCGCCCGCAGGGCCAGGGCGGCGCACGTCCGTCTCCGGGCGGCATGCCGCGCCCGCAGGCTCCTCGTCCCGGCGGCGCCCCCGGCGCCGGCGGTAACCGTCCGAACCCGGGCATGATGCCGCAGCGTCCCGCTGCGGGTCCGCGTCCCGGTGGTGGCCCCGGCGGTGGCCGCGGTCCCGGTGGCGGCGGTGGCCGTCCCGGTGGCGGTGGCGGCGCAGGCCGTCCCGGTGGCGGCGGCTTCGCAGGCCGTCCGGCCGGTCCCGGCGGCGGTGGCGGCGGCTTCGCCGGCCGTCCCGGTGGCGGCGGTGGCGGCGCGGGCCGTCCCGGCGGTGGCGGCGGCTTCGGCGGTCGTCCCGGTTTCGGTGGCCGTCCGGGTGGTCCCGGTGGCCGCGGTGGCACGCAGGGCGCCTTCGGCCGTCCCGGCGGTCCCGCGCGTCGTGGCCGCAAGTCGAAGCGGCAGAGGCGCCAGGAGTACGAGGCCATGCAGGCCCCGTCGGTGGGCGGCGTCATGCTGCCCCGCGGCAACGGACAGGCCGTCCGGCTGTCGCGCGGTGCCTCCCTCACCGACTTCGCCGAGAAGATCAACGCCAACCCGGCGTCGCTCGTCGGCGTGATGATGAACCTCGGCGAGATGGTCACGGCCACGCAGTCCGTCTCCGACGAGACGCTGAAGCTCCTCGCGGACGAGATGAACTTCGTCCTGGAGATCGTCAGCCCGGAGGAGGAGGACCGCGAGCTGCTCGAGTCCTTCGACATCGAGTTCGGCGAGGACGAGGGCGGCGAAGAGGCCCTGGTCTCCCGTCCGCCGGTCGTCACCGTCATGGGTCACGTCGACCACGGCAAGACCCGACTGCTGGACGCGATCCGCAAGACGAACGTCATCGCGGGCGAGGCCGGCGGCATCACGCAGCACATCGGTGCCTACCAGGTCTCCTCCGAGGTCAACGGCGAGGACCGCCGGATCACCTTCATCGACACCCCGGGTCACGAGGCGTTCACCGCCATGCGTGCACGCGGTGCGAAGTCCACCGACATCGCGATCCTCGTGGTGGCGGCGAACGACGGTGTGATGCCCCAGACGATCGAGGCGCTGAACCACGCCAAGGCGGCCGACGTGCCGATCGTGGTCGCGGTCAACAAGATCGACGTCGAGGGTGCCGACCCGACCAAGGTGCGCGGTCAGCTCACCGAGTTCGGTCTGGTGGCCGAGGAGTACGGCGGCGACACGATGTTCGTCGACATCTCCGCCAAGCAGGGCCTCAACATCGAGGCACTGCTGGAGGCCGTCGTCCTCACCGCCGACGCCTCGCTCGACCTGCGGGCCAACCCGGAGCAGGACGCGCAGGGCATTGCGATCGAGTCCCACCTCGACCGCGGCCGCGGTGCCGTCGCGACCGTCCTCGTCCAGCGAGGCACGCTGCGCGTCGGCGACACGATGGTCGTGGGCGACGCCTACGGCCGTGTGCGCGCCATGCTCGACGACAAGGGCGAGAACGTCGAGGAAGCGGGTCCCTCGACCCCCGTCCTCGTGCTGGGTCTCACCAACGTCCCGGGCGCCGGCGACAACTTCCTGGTGGTCGACGAGGACCGTACGGCCCGTCAGATCGCCGAGAAGCGTGCCGCTCGTGAGCGCAACGCCAACTTCGCCCGCAAGGGTGTCCGGTTCTCCCTGGAGAACCTGGACGAGGCGCTCAAGGCCGGTCTGGTCCAGGAACTCAACCTCATCATCAAGGGCGACGCGTCCGGTTCGGTGGAGGCTCTCGAGTCCTCGCTGCTCCAGCTCGACGTCGGTGAAGAGGTCGACATCCGGGTCCTGCACCGCGGTGTGGGTGCGGTCACCGAGTCGGACATCGACCTGGCGACCGGCTCCGACGCCATCGTGATCGGCTTCAACGTGCGCGCCGCAGGGCGTGCCGCGCAGATGGCCGACCGCGAAGGTGTGGACGTCCGGTACTACTCGGTCATCTACCAGGCGATCGAAGAGATCGAAGCGGCCCTCAAGGGCATGCTCAAGCCGGAGTACGAAGAGGTCGAGCTCGGTACGGCGGAGATCCGCGAGATCTTCCGCTCGTCCAAGCTGGGCAACATCGCCGGTGTGCTGGTCCGGTCCGGAGAGGTCAAGCGCAACACCAAGGCGCGCCTGCTGCGCGATGGCAAGGTCATCGCGGAGAACCTCAACATCTCCGGTCTGCGCCGCTTCAAGGACGACGTCACCGAGATCCGCGAAGGCTTCGAGGGCGGTATCAACCTCGGAAACTACAACGACATCAAGATCGACGATGTCATCGCGACGTACGAGATGCGCGAGAAGCCGCGAGGCTGACCCGTACCTCAACAGTCGGGGCCGGTCGACGGGACGTATATCCGTCGATCGGCCCCGGCCGTTCCGTGTACGGTTCTTGTGTCCCTGCCAATCACCGGCGGGGCACGAACCCGAACCGGCGGGACATCCGGACACACATGTATGTGGGGACACTGTCCTTCGATCTGCTTCTCGGCGACGTACGGTCGCTGAAGGAGAAGCGCTCCATAGTCCGCCCGATCGTTGCCGAGCTCCAGCGCAAGTACGCGGTGAGCGCGGCGGAGACGGGCGGTCAGGACCTCCATCGCAGGGCCGAGATCGGCCTCGCCGTGGTCTCCGGGGACACCGGACACCTCACAGACGTGCTCGACCGGTGCGAGCGTTTGGTCGCCGGCCGGCCGGAAGTGGAGCTGCTGTCCGTACGACGGCGGCTGCACAGCGACGAAGACGATTGAGCAAGGCGAGAAGGAGACGGACCAGTGGCCGACAACGCGCGGGCGAAGAAGCTGGCGGACCTCATCCAGGAGGTGGTCGCCGAGAAACTGCAGCGTGGAATCAAGGACCCGCGCCTGGGGACGCACGTGACCATCACGGACACCCGGGTCACCGGCGACCTGCGGGAGGCCACGGTCTTCTACACGGTCTACGGGGACGACGAGGAGCGGGCGAGCGCGGCGGCCGGCCTGGAGAGCGCCAAGGGCATCCTGCGCTCGGCGGTCGGTGCGGCGGCGGGGACCAAGTTCACCCCCACGCTCGCCTTCGTGGCGGACGCGCTGCCCGAGAACGCCAAGGCGATCGAGGACCTCCTCGACCGGGCCCGGGCCTCGGACGCCAAGGTGCGCGAGGCGTCCTCGGGTGCCACGTACGCCGGCGACGCGGACCCGTACCGCAAGCCGGAGGACGACACCGACGAGGACACCGCCTCCGAATGACAGCGCAGAACAGGACGCCGGACGGCCTTGTCATCGTCGACAAGCCGTCCGGCTTCACTTCGCACGACGTCGTCGCCAAGATGCGCGGCATCGCCCGGACCCGCCGTGTCGGCCACGCCGGCACGCTGGACCCGATGGCGACGGGCGTGCTCGTGCTCGGCGTCGAGAAGGCCACCAAGCTCCTGGGCCATCTCGCGCTGACCGAGAAGGAGTACCTCGGTACGATCCGGCTCGGCCAGAACACCGTCACGGACGACGCGGAGGGCGAGATCACCTCGTCCACCGACGCCTCCGCCGTGACGCGCGAAGGCATCGACGCGGGTGTCGCCGCGCTGACCGGCCCCATCATGCAGGTGCCCTCCAAGGTCAGCGCCATCAAGATCGACGGCAAGCGGTCCTACGCGCGGGTGCGCGGCGGCGAGGAGTTCGAGATCCCGGCCCGGCCGGTGACCATCTCGTCCTTCCGTGTCTACGACGTCCGCGAGGCCGTCGCCGAGGACGGCACCCCGGTGGTCGACCTGGTCGTCTCGGTGGTCTGCTCGTCCGGTACGTACATCCGGGCCATCGCCCGCGATCTCGGGGCGGGACTCGGCGTGGGCGGTCATCTGACCGCGCTGCGGCGTACGCGCGTCGGGCCGTACGGGATCGATGCCGCGCGGACGCTGGACCAGCACCAGGAGGAGCTGACCGTGATGCCGGTGGCCGAGGCCGCCGCTTCGGCGTTCCCCCGCTGGGACGTCGACGACAAGCGCGCCAAGCTGCTGCTGAACGGCGTCCGTCTGGACATGCCCGCGTATCCGCCGGGGCCGGTCGCGGTCTTCGGTCCGGACGGGCGGTTCCTGGTGCTCGTCGAGGAGCAGAAGGGCAAGGCCAAGAGCCTCGCCGTCTTCGGCTGACGACCGACCGGACCTCGTCGGGACCCGATCGTGGAGCGGGCAGGGCCTGGGAGCCCGCTCCACGATCCCCCTTCTGTTCCTGTCCAGGGAATGCCGCTGATTCACCCCAATGGGCAGGCGCTCGGAGTGAATCAGGGGGGCGACGGGGGCGCTTTTGCCCCGAGTGGTTCTCGCGCGGATCATCACCGACTTACCGTCGGATCATGGGAAGCGGGGACCGGGCAACACTGGTACGACTGTGCGATCCGGCCGGCCGGCCGCGGGGGACCGGATTCGTCGCGGACGACCGGGGCACGGTCGTGACCAGTCACGAGGCGGTCGACGGCCTCCCGCACCTCGTCCTGCACGGCGCGGACGGCCGCAGCCACCGCGTCGAGGCCCACGACATCACCGCCCTGCCGGAGCTGGACCTCGCACTGCTGCCCACCGGGGGAGCGGACGCGCTGGGCGTCCCGCCGCTGCCGGTGTCCCGGCGGGAGCGCATCGACCCCGGTACGTACGTGACCATCGCCGCCCACGGCTGGCGCGAGGCGCGCGTCCTGGGCCCCGCACCGGTGACGTACACCGCCCGGGGCCGCAGCACCCACCGGATCGAACGCGCGCTGGAACTCGCGCTCGGCACGGACGGCAGCGACGCGCTCCGGCTCGGCGGCACCGCCGTGGGCGGGCCCGTCCTCGACCCCGGCAGCGGGGCGGTCATCGCCGTCCTGGGCGTCGCGCTGCGCGCCGGGCACGCGGCCGCCGGCTGTGCGGTCCACCTCGCCGGGGTCTGCCAGGACGGTCCGCTGGAGGAGCTGCTGCGGCGCAACGCCATGACCGTCCCCGGCTACGGCGACGACCTGAACCTGGCGGGGGCCCTGCAGCTCACCGCCATGTCCGTGGGCTCGGCCGGCGGACACGGCGACGGCGGCCACGAGCCGGTGGAGCGGCCGGACGTCCTGGCCGAGTCCGACGCGTTCGCGGAGGCGGGGGAGCCCGCCGTGGTCCTCGGCCTCGTCGGCGAGCCCGGCACGGGCCGCACCACCGAACTCGCCGCGCTCGCCGCCCGCCGGGCCAGGGGCCCGGTGCCCGCGCTCACGCTGTGGCTGCGCGGCGCCGATCTGCTGGCCGACGACACCTCCGTGGCCGACGCGATCGGCCGCACGCTCCGGCAGGCGGGGCGCATCGTCAGCTCGGCGGGTGCCGTCGGCGACATGGGAGGCGCCACCCCCGAGCGGGTGGCGCGGCTCGCCGCCGACTCCGGCAGCCCGCTGCTGGTCCTGCTGGACGGCCCCGAGGAGATGCCGCCCGTCCTCGCCCACCGGCTGGCCCGCTGGACGGCCGGCTCGGTCGACTGGCTCCGGACGCACGGTGCCCGGCTGGTCGTCGCCTGCCGGCCGGAGCACTGGGAGACCGCCGGGGCGTTCTGGCCGCCCGACGCGCTGCACCGCCCGGCCAGGCCCGCCCGGCGGCTGCCCCCGTCCGTCCGCATCGGCGACTTCACCGCAGGCCAGGCGGAGCGCGCCCGGGAGCTCTACGACCTGCCGCCCGACGCGCTCGCCGTCGGCCACGACCGGCACCCCCTCACCCTGCGCCTGCTGGCGGAGGTCCGCGCTGCCCTGCCCGGCCACACCCCCGGACGGCTCGACACGGAGCAGGTCTTCGGCGCCCATCTGGACCTGATGTGCCTGCGCATCGCGGTCCGGATCGCCGCCGAGTGCCGTCCCGCACCACGCGGCGCGGCGGTGCGGCGGCTGGCGGCGCGGGTGGCCGGACAGGTCCACGAGGCGGCCCGCCGCTGTCTGGGCCCCGGGCAGGGCGAGCTGGACCGGGCCTCGTTCGAGGAGATCTTCCCCTGGCGCCCGGGCTGGGCGTCGGCGGTGCTCACGGAAGGTCTCCTGGTCCCGGCGGGAGCGGGCTACCGCTTCGCGCACGAGGAGCTGGGCGACTGGGTCCAGGGCGCCCATCTGGACCTGGACGCGGCGCTCAGGTCGCTGGTGCACCGCTGGCATGCGGAGCCGGTGGCGCGGGAGGGCAGTGACCGGGCGGCCCACGAGGCCGACGACCGGGTGCCGCAGCCACGCAGGGCCGGGGCGCCCGCGCCCGCGACCGCACCGGACCCGGAAACCGCCCCGGCGGAGCCGCGCAGTCTCCCCGTGCCCCGGCACCGCATCGGCCCGGTGATCCAGGCCCTGCTTCTGCTGGGCCGCCGCCAGGGCCCGGCCGCGCTGGCCCACCGCCTGGCCGACCTGATCGACGCCCTGGACCGGCTCCCGGACCGGCCGGCCACGGGGGAGGACGAGGGGGCGGACAGCCCGGAGGACGCCCACGGGCACGGCGCGCCGCCGCTCACCGACCCCCGCTGGTGGGCCGCCCATCTGCTCTGCGAGACGCTGCTCCGCGTCCCCGACGCCCGCCCGCACCTCGGCGTGCTCCGGCTGCTCGCCGGGCGCATCGTCCGCAGCTCCGCCGAGGCCGGCGGGGGCGGACCCCGGGGCGCGTACGCGGAGTTCGGGCCGTGGTTCTGGCGGCGGCTCCGGCTGCCCGAGGCGGACCGGATGGATCTGTTCCGCCGGCTCGTGCCCGCCGACGGCCCGCCGCGCGGCGAGGCCGACACCGGGGGCGACGGACGGTTCCTGGACGCCGTGGCCCGCAGGCTCGCCGCCCATCCGCGTACGCTTCAGCCGCTGCTGTGCGCCTGGTTCACCGACGAGCACCCGCTCACCTCCCACACGGACGTCGCCATGCGGCCGACCGTCGCGGCCGCCGCGCAGGCGCTGCTCTACGCCCGCCGCGACCTCGCCGTGGACGACCTCGCCGACGCGCTCGTCTCGGCCGGCCACCCCCGCGCCGGCGAACTGCTCGCCGCACTGGCCGAGGACGAACCGGCCGCGCTGTGCCGGGCCGTCGAGCGGTGGTCCCGCGACGAGGAGCACCCCGCCCGGCGCGCCGCCGCCGCCTCGTACGGGACGCTCGTCGCCCCGTACCTGACCGAGGACACGGACCGCGCCGTGCTGCGGCGGGCCGCGCTCGCCCTGCTGGCCCGGCCGGCCGACGGCGAGCTGCACGGGCCGGCGCTCGCCCTGCTCCTCGCCGACCCCCGGACCCGGGACCGCTATCTGCCGCAGGCCCTGCGTGCCTTCGCCGCAGACGGGCCGCGGCTGTCCGCCGCCGCGCTCGCCGTCGCCCTGCCCACCCACCCGGAGCCCGTGCTCGCCGCCTACCGGGACCGGCTCACCCGGCCCGGGAGCGGCGCGGGCGACGTGCTCCGCGCGCTCGCCGGCATCGACGCGCCCGAGCTGACACTGCACGCCGCCGGGCTCGTCCGCGCCTATGTCGACAGCCACCCCGCGGACACCTCGGACACCGCCGCCTACCTCGACCGCAGGCTGGAGCACGGGCCCGCCGCACGCGCCCTGCTGCTTCCCCTGCTCACCGGGCTGCTCCGGGGCCGCCCGGCGCCCGCGCCCGTCAGGGGAGCGCTCGCCGGAGTGCTCGCCTCGCCCGGCAGCCCGGCCTCCCAGCACACGCGCGACGAGCTGCTGGAAGTCCTGCTGGACTTCGAGCAGGGCGGCGCCTACCGGGACCCGGTCGTGCTGGAGGCGCTGCTGCGGGCCGCCGCGACCGGTTGCGCCGGGCGGGCACCGGCCCGCACCAGGGCGCTGGTGCACCGGACGGGGATGCTGCTGGTCCGTACGCCCGAAGGGGCCGGGCTGTTCGACCGGCGGCTGGTCGCACTCGCCCGTGAGGTCCCCGGATTCGGCGCGCTGGTCATGGGGTGGCTGGCCGACGCCCCGCAGGAGTGGGCGGCGGTCGTCGGCCCCAGCACCCGGCACACGGTCGAGGCCCTCGGGGCTCCGGGGGCCCCGATGCCCATGCCGATGCAGGCCGCAGGGCGTGAGCATGGCAGTCTTAGACCTGCGTAAGAGATACACCCACGTACACAGGTTCGGGCGAGGAGCGGTCAGAGTGCAGCGCTGGCGTGGCTTGGAGGACATCCCCCAGGACTGGGGACGCAGCGTCGTCACCATCGGCTCCTACGACGGGGTGCACCGCGGACACCAGCTGATCATCGTCAGGGCCGTCGAGCGGGCCCGCGAACTGGGCGTGCCGTCCGTCGTGGTCACCTTCGACCCGCACCCCAGCGAGGTCGTCCGGCCCGGCAGCCATCCGCCGCTGCTCGCCCCGCACCACCGCCGCGCGGAGCTGATGGCGGAGCTCGGCGTGGACGCGGTGCTGATCCTGCCGTTCACCACCGAGTTCTCCAAGCTCGCCCCGGCCGACTTCATCGTGAAGGTGCTCGTCGACAAGCTGCACGCCCAGCTGGTCATCGAGGGCCCCAACTTCCGCTTCGGCCACAAGGCCGCCGGCAACGTGCAGTCGCTCACCGAGCTGGGCGCCACCTACGACTACCGCGTCGAGGTCATCGACCTGCGGGTGCGCGGCGAGGCGGGCGGCGGCGAGCCGTTCTCCTCCACCCTCACCCGGCGTCTGGTCGCCGAGGGCGATGTGGCGGGCGCCGCCGAGATCCTGGGCCGGCCGCACCGGGTCGAGGGCATCGTCGTACGGGGAGCGCAGCGCGGCCGTGAACTCGGCTTCCCCACCGCGAATGTGGAGACCCTGCCGCACACCGCGATCCCGGCGGACGGCGTGTACGCGGGCTGGCTGCAGGTGAACGGCGAGGCGATGCCCGCCGCGATCTCGGTCGGCACCAACCCCCAGTTCGACGGCACCGAGCGCACGGTGGAGGCGTACGCGATCGACCGGGTGGGTCTGGATCTGTACGGCCTGCATGTCGCCGTGGACTTCCTCGCCTATGTGCGCGGCATGCTGAAGTTCGACACGATCGACGATCTGCTGGTGGCGATGGCCGCCGACGTGAAGCGGTGCAGCGAGCTGATCGCCGCGTACGACCGGGGCTGAGCCACCGAGGGGGGCCGCACCACCCGAGGAGGCCCGAACCGTGCGCGAACTGCTCGCGGAACTGCGCGCCTGGCATCAGGCCGGCACCCCCTTCGCCCTGGCTACCGTCGTCTCCGTCCGGGGCAGCGCTCCGCGCGCGCCCGGCGCCACCATGGCCGTGACCGCCGACGGAACGGTGGCCGGCAGCGTCTCCGGAGGCTGCGTCGAGGGCGCGGTGTACGAGGCGGCCGGCGAGGTCCTCGCCTCCGGGACCCCGCAGCTCCAGTCGTACGGGATCAGCGACGACGAGGCGTTCGGCGTCGGCCTGACGTGCGGCGGCACGATCGACGTCCTGGTCGCCCCCTTCACCGCCGAGGCCGACCGCGACCGGCTCCACGAGGTCACCGAGTCCGTCGCCCGCGGCGAACCCGTCGCCGTCGCCACCCTGCTGCCCGGCGCGGGAGCGGCCGGGGCCCGGCTGGTGGTCCGGGCGGCGGACACCCGGGGGACCCTCGGCGACGAGGGCCTTGACGCGGCCGTGACCGACGACGCCCGCGGCCTCCTCGCCCAGGGCGCGACCGGCCGCCAGTGGTACGGGAGGCACGGCGAGCGCCGCATGCAGGAGGTGTCCGTCTTCCTCCAGACGTACGCGCCACCGCCCCGCATGCTCGTCTTCGGCGCCATCGACCACGCGGCAGCCACCGCCCGCATGGGATCGTTCCTCGGCTACCGGGTCACCGTGTGCGACGCGCGTCCGGCGTTCGCGACCCGGGAGCGGTTCCCCACCGCCGACGAGGTCGTCCGCGCCTGGCCGCACACCTATCTCTCCGGCACGGACGTCGACGCCCGCACCGTCATCTGCGTCCTCACGCACGACCCGAAGTTCGACGTGCCGCTGCTCCTCGCGGCCCTGCGCACCCCGGCCGCGTACATCGGGGTGATGGGCAGCCGGCGCACCCACCTGGAGCGGACCGCACGGCTGCGGGAGGAGGGGGTGAGCGAGGCGGACCTCGCGCGGCTCGCCTCACCGGTCGGGCTCGACCTCGGGGCCCGTACACCGGAGGAGACGGCCGTCTCGATCGCGGCGGAGATCATCCAGCACCGCTGGGGCGGCACCGGTCGGCCGCTCGGCGAGCTGACGGGCACGATCCACCACGGACAGCGGTGACGGGCGGGCCCCCGGAGCGGGGACCCGCCCGCCTTCGTCGCGCTACGACCGGGCGGCCACCGAGGCCCCGGCCCAGTGGCACGCCACCTGGGTCTCGCCGCCGCCCGACAGCACCGGCAGATCCTTCGTACGGCACGCGTCCGCGACGCCCGCCCGCTCCGCCTCGCCCGAGGCCAGCACCTGGCAGCGCACATGGAAGCGGCAGCCGGACGGCACCCTGGACGGGTCCGGCGGCTCCCCGGTCAGCACCACCGGATCGCCGTCCGCCTCCGGCAGCACCGACAACAGGGCCTGGGTGTACGGATGCTGCGGGGCCGTCAGGATCTGCTCGACGTCCCCCGTCTCCACGATCCGGCCGAGATACATCACGGCCACCCGGTCCGCGATGTTCCACGCCAGACCGAGGTCGTGCGTCACCACGAGCGCGGACAGGCCCAGCTCGTCGCGCAGCCGCAGCAGCAGCGCCAGGATCTCGCCGCGCACCGACGCGTCCAGCGAGGCCACCGGCTCGTCGGCCACGATCAGCTCGGGCTCGAGGACGAGGGCGCCCGCGATGACGACGCGCTGGCGCTGGCCGCCCGACAGCTCGTGCGGGTAGCGCAGGAAGAACCGCTCCGGGGGCCGCAGCCCGGCCCGGGACAGCGCACCGGAGACCGCCTCCCGCTCGTCGCCCGCGTACCCGTGGATGCGCAGTCCCTCGGCGACCGCGTCGTACACCGTGTGGCGCGGGTTGAGCGAGCCGCTGGGGTCCTGGAGGACCAGCTGGACCCGCTTGCGGTACGCCTTGAGCGCCCGGCTGCCGTAGTCCAGCGGCTTGCCGCCGAAGGTGACCTGCCCGGCCGTCGGCGGGACCAGGCCCAGCAGCGAACGGGCCAGCGTCGTCTTGCCGCACCCCGACTCCCCGACCAGGGCGACGATCTCGCCCGGCCGGATGTCGAGATCGACCCCGTCCACGGCACGCGCCGGGTCGGCCCCGTGCCTGCCGGGGAACGTGACCTGAAGGCCCTGCGCGTTGAGCAGGTCCGCGGTGCTGGTCATGAAGTGCTCCTTGCTTCCTCGGCGCCCGGCAGGACCGGGGCCGCGGCCCCGTCCGGACCCACCAGCACACACGCGGCCTGCCGTCCAGGACCCGCGTCACGCAGCTCCTGGTCCTGTGTGGCACAGGAGTCCAGGGACAGCGCGCAGCGCGGGTGGAAGGTGCAGCCGGCCGGCAGGGCCGAGGGGTCGGGCGGATCGCCGGGCAGCCCGCGCGGTGCGAACCGGGAGGCCGGGTCCCCGATGCGCGGGAAGGCGCCCGACAGGGCCTTGCTGTACGGGTGGTGCGCGCTCTCGTAGACCTCGGACGCCGGGCCCTGCTCGACGACCCGGCCCGCGTACATCACGGCGAGCCGGTCACAGGTGTCGGACAGCACCGCGAGGTCATGGCTGATCATGATCAGACCGAGGTCCTGGTCGGCGACCAGCCGCTCGATCAGCCGCAGGATCTGGGCCTGGATCATGACGTCGAGGGCCGTCGTCGGCTCGTCGGCGATGATCAGTCCCGGATCGCAGGCGAGCGCCATCGCGATCATCACGCGCTGCCGCTGCCCGCCGGAGAGCTCGTGCGGATAGGCGTCGGCCCGGGCGGCGGGCAGTCCCACCTGCTCCAGCAGCTCACCGGCCCGCTTGCGCGCGGCGGCCTGGGTGACCTTCTTGTGCAGCAGGATCGGTTCGGCGATCTGGTCCCCGATGCGGTGCACCGCGTTCAGCGAGTGCATGGCGCCCTGGAAGACGATCGAGGCGCCCGCCCAGCGCACGGCCCTGACCTGGCCCCACTTCATGGCGAGGACGTCCTCGCCGTTCAGCAGGATCTCGCCGGTGACCTTCGTGCCGGCCGGCAGCAGCCGCAGCAGCGCGAGCGCCAGCGTCGACTTCCCGCAGCCGGACTCCCCGGCGATGCCGAGCTTGCGGCCCGCCTCGACCTCCAGGTTCACCCCCCGGACGGCCTGCGCCCCGCCGGCGTACGTCACCGTCAGGTCGCGTACCTGGAGAAGAGGCGTCTTGCGGATGCTCGTCGTGCTCAACGGGCCACCCCCAGCTTGGGATTGAGGACGGACTCGATGGCGCGGCCGCACAGTGTGAACGCCAGGGCCACCAGCGCGATGGCGATACCGGGCGGCGCCAGGTACCACCAGTCGCCTGCGCTCACGGCGCCCGCGGCACGGGCGTCCTGGAGCATGCTGCCCCAGGAGGTGATGGTCGGGTCGCCCAGGCCGAGGAAGGCCAGGGTGGCTTCCGTCAGGATCGCGCTGGAGATCACCAGGGTGGTCTGCGCGAGGACCAGCGGCATCACGTTCGGCAGGACGTGCCGGAGCATGATGTGGCCGTGGCCGCCGCCCAGCGCGCGGGCCCGCTCGATGTACGGGCGGGACTCGACCGCCAGGGTCTGCGCCCGCACCAGCCGGGCCGTGGTCGGCCAGGTCGTGACGCCGATCGCGATGATGATGGTCCACAGGGAGCGGTCCATCACCGTGGCGAGGGCGATGGCCAGCACCAGGGTCGGCATCACCAGGAACCAGTCGGTGACGCGCATCAGGACCGTGGAGTACCAGCCCCGGAAGTGACCGGCGACGATCCCGACGACCGTGCCGATGGCGACGCAGAGGAACGCCGCGAGCAGCCCCACGGTGAGCGAGACGCGCGCGCCCCACACCAGCAGGGCCAGCACGCTGCGCCCGAACTGGTCGGTGCCGAGCGGGAACTCGCCGCTCGGCGACTCCAGCGCGCCGCCCGGTGCCGTGGTCACACTCTGCGAGTCGGCGCCGACCAGCTGCGGCGCGGCCAGTGCGATCACCGCGATGAGCACGAGGCAGGCCAGGCCCCACAGGCCGCCCCTGTGCCTGCGGTACTCCCGCCAGAAGCGGGCCAGCGAACGGCGCTTACGGGCCCTGGCCAGCGCGCGGGCGCTCCTGGCCGGTCCGGTCTGTGTCCCGGTGGGCATGGAATCGGTCGTGGTCATCGGCCCACCCGGGGATCGAGCAGCGGATACAGCACATCGGCCAGGGTGTTCGCCAGGATCACCGCGGTGGCGAAGACGAAGAACAGCCCTTGTACGAGCGGAAGGTCGGGGGTGGACAGGCCCTGGTAGAAGAGGGAGCCGAGGCCCGGCCAGGAGAACACCGTCTCGACCAGGATCTGCCCCGCGACCACATGCCCGAGGTTGACGAACATCAGCGTGAACGTGGGCAGCATCGCGTTGGGGACGGCGTGCCTGCGGCGTACCGCGTCGTCCCGCAGCCCCTTGGCGCGGGCTGTCGTCAGGTAGTCGCTGCCCATCTCGTCCAGCAGCGAGGAGCGCATCACCAGCAGGGTCTGCGCATAGCCGACCGCGACCAGGGTGATGACCGGCAGCACCATGTGGTGCGCCACGTCGATGACGTGGGCGAGGCCGCTCCCGTCGTCGGTCGACGACATCCCGCCCGTCGGGAACATCCCGGGGATCGGGCCGACGCCCACCGAGAAGACGATGATCAGGAGCAGGCCCAGCCAGAAGGAGGGCACCGAGTAGAGGGTGAGCGCCAGCGCGGTGTTGAAGCGGTCGCTCGCCGAGCCGTTGCGCCAGGCGGTACGGGTGCCGAGCCAGATGCCGAGCACGCTGTACAGGACATAGGCGGTGCCGGTGAGCAGCAGAGTCGCGGGGAGCTTCTCGACGATCTTGTCGACGACCGGTGCGTGGTAGGCGAAGGAGGTGCCGAAGTCACCGGTCAGGGCGTCGCCCACATAGTCGGTGAACTGCTTCCACATCGGCTGGTCGAGACCGAACTGATGGCGCAGCGACTCGAGTTGTTCGGCCGAGACCCGGCGTCCGCCGGTCATCTGCTTGACCGGGTCGCTGGGAATGAGCCGGAAGAGGAAGAAACTCGTGACCAGGACCGCGAACAGCGAGACGACGGCGCCCGCGATCTTGGCGGCCACGTACTTCAGATAGGCCTTGGTGTTGCGCGCCCGTGGGCCGCGGGCGGCCGGAGGCCCGGCGGGTGCCGGACCGTCCGTGTCCGCATCCGCCTGTTTCACGAGCGCCGGAGTGCTGTCAGCTGTCATGGGGAACTCTCGTTACTCGTGGTGCGCTTGGAGGGACCGGCCGGCGCGGGCCGTTGCCGCGCCCGCGCCGGCCGGTCCTTCTCATCCCGTGCGAGAACCTACTCGCGATCGTCCGCGGTGGTGCGGCGGCGCCGCGAGAGGAGGAATCCGCCACCTGCGAGGACCACGACCGCGACGACGATGCCGATGATCACACCGGTGGAGGAGCCGGAGTCGCTTCCGCCGTCCGTGTCACCGCTGCCGGCCGCCGGGACCGCCGACCACCAGCTCCAGTAGCCGTCCTGGCCGTAGATGTTGCCGGCCGCCTCGGGCATGGTCGTGATGGACTTGATCTGGTCGGTGCGGTAGGCCTCGACCGCGTTGGGGTACGCGATGACGCTCATGTACCCGGAGTCGTACAGCCACGACTGCATCTGCCCGACGATGTCCGCGCGCTTGGCGGGGTCGTACTCGGCGAGCTGCTTCTTGTAGAGCCCGTCGTACGTCTTGTCGCAGATGAAGTTGTCCGTGGCCGCGCTCTCCTTGGCCTTCACCGGCAGGGCGGCGCAGGTGTGGATGCCGAGGACGAAGTCCGGGTCGGGGTTGACGGACCAGCCGTCGAAGGCGAGGTCGTACTCACCGGCGTACCAGGGCACCGAGACGTCATCGAGGCAGTCGACCTTCAGGCCGATGCCGAGCTTGCCCCACCACTCCTTGAGGTACTTGCCGACGGCCTTGTCGTTGGGGTCCGTGGCGTGGCACAGGATGCGCAGGTCGAGCGGCTTGCCGTCCTTGCCGACGCGCTGGTCGCCCTTGAGCTTGTAGCCCGCCTGGTCCAGCAGCTTGCCCGCCTTGTCGGGGTCGTACCCGAGGCTCTGGCTGGCGGAGGGCTGCCACTGGTACGCGGAGAAGCGCGGCGGGATGTAGCCCTGGCCCTCGACGGCGTGGCCCTGGAACACCTTGTCGATGATCGTCTTGCGGTCGATCGACAGGAACAGCGCCTGGCGGACCTTCTGGTCGAGCAGCGCCTTGTTGCCGTTGCCGAACTTCTTGCCGTCCTTGGTCTGCGCGCCGGGGTTGGCGGCCAGCGCGAAGAAGCGGCGGCCGGGGCCCTCGTTGACCTTGATGTTCTTGTCGCCCTTGAGCGAAGCCGCCTGAGCGGGCGTCAGCGCGGGCGAGCCGGCGACGAAGGAGACCTCACCCTTGCGGAGCGCGGCGACGGCCGCGTCCTGGTCCTTGTAGGTCTTGAAGACGACCTCGTCGAACTTGGGCGCCCCGCGCCAGAAGTCCTTGTTGGCCTTGAGCTTCACATACTGGTCGACCTTGTAGTCGGTCAGGATGAACGGCCCGTTGCCCACGACGGGGAACGACTCGTCGTTGTTGAACTTCGAGAAGTCCTTGACCTTCTCCCAGACGTGCTTGGGGACGATCGGGACGTCGAGCGCGGCCATGGTGGCCTGCGGCTCCTTGAGCTCGATGACCAGCTTCGTGGGGCTGGGAGCCGTCACCTTCTTGAAGTTGGTGACGAAGCTGCCGTTGGCCTGCGCGGCGCCCTCATCGGTCATGATCTTGTTGAACGTCCAGGCCGCGTCCTCGGCGGTGGCCTGCTGCCCGTCCGACCACTTGGAGTTGGACCGAATGGTGTACGTCCACGTCAGCTTGTCGGCGGACGGCTCCCACTTGGTGGCGAGGCCCGGGACCGCGTGGTTGTCCTTGGCGTCGTAGTTCGTCAGGAAGTCGTACATGAGCCGCGAGACGCTCGTGCTCAGCAGCCGCTGGGCGAGGAACGGGCTCAGGGAGTCGACGCTCTGCGCGACCGCGACGGTCAGCGTCTTGTTGCCGCTGTCGGCGGCCTGTGCCTGCTGGGGCGCGGCCCCGAGGGGCAGGCCCGGTACGACGGACCCGGCTGCGAGAGCGAGGGCGGCGGCGCCGGAGGCCAGGAGGACACGCAGACGTGAGCGTGGCTGGGCGGAGGATGGTGGGACTCTTTCGACCATGGTCAGGGACCTCGCGTCATGACTCGCACGGAGAAGGCGTGTTGATCTGTGGTTCGCCAGCTGGTGAAGCGAAGGTTTATCAGCGGTGGTCGAGCCGCGTCAACGGTCACCGAAACGGCGTGTGGTCTGCGGGAATGCGCGGAGGGCCCGCATCGCGGAGGCGATGCGGACCCTCATTGGTTCAGACCTCTGACGCCTTACTGCTGAGGCGCTGGCGGCGGCTGCGGAGGCTGCTGCTGCCACCCCGCCGGCGGTACCGGACCCTGCAGTTCGGGAGGCGTCGGCTGTCCGGGCTGACCTGCTTCTCCGCCGTGCGGCTGAGCCGGCGGACCGGCCTGGCCGGCACCCGGCTGCGGCTGTCCGGGCAACGGCTGTCCCGGCTGCGGCTGCTGCTGCCAGCTCTGCCCGGCGCCCGGACCCCCCGGCTGCCCGGGATAGGGCTGCGGCAGGCCGCCGTACGGCTGCCCCTGCTGCGGCGGATACGGCTGACCGGGCTGCTGCGGTACGTGAGGCTGCTGGCCCGGCACCTGCTGGCCCGGGTACTGCTGGCCCTGGAACTGCTGCCCCGGGTACTGCTGCTGTCCGGGCAGCGGCGGCGCGAACTGCGGCGGCGGGCTGGAGCCGTCCGACGTCCACAGCCCCTGCTGCTGCTGGGCGCGCACGAAGTCCTCGGCGACCAGGGCCGAGAGATGGAAGTACGCCTCCCGGGTCTTCGGCCGCATCATGTCGAGATCGACCTCGGCGCCGGCCGCCAGATGCTCGTCGAACGGCACCACGATCACCCCGCGGCACCGCGTCTGGAAGTGCTGCACGATGTCGTCGACCTTGATCATCTTGCCGGTCTCGCGGACCCCGGAGATGACCGTGAGGGACCGCTGCACCAGATCCGCGTAGCCGTGCGCCGACAGCCAGTCCAGCGTGGTGGAGGCGCTTGACGCACCGTCGACCGAGGGCGTGGAGATGATGATCAGCTGGTCGGCGAGGTCCAGCACCCCGCGCATCGCGCTGTAGAGGAGCCCGGTGCCCGAGTCCGTGAGGATGATCGGGTACTGCTTGCCGAGCACGTCGATCGCGCGCCGGTAGTCCTCGTCGTTGAAGGTCGTCGAGACCGCCGGGTCCACGTCGTTGGCGATGATCTCCAGACCGGAGGGCGCCTGCGAGGTGAACCGGCGGATGTCCATGTACGAGTTGAGGTGCGGGATCGCCTGGACCAGGTCGCGGATGGTCGCCCCGGTCTCGCGGCGGACCCGGCGGCCCAGCGTGCCGGCGTCCGGGTTGGCGTCGATGGCGAGGATCTTGTCCTGCCGCTCCGTGGCCAGGGTCGCGCCGAGCGCGGTGGTCGTCGTGGTCTTGCCGACGCCGCCCTTGAGGCTGATCACCGCGATCCGGTAGCAGGAGAGCACCGGAGTACGGATGAGCTGGAGCTTGCGCTGCCGCTCGGCCTCCTCCTTCTTGCCGCCCAGCTTGAAGCGGGAGACCCCGGACGGGGTGCGGCTGCTCTTCGTCTTCTGCTTGCCCCGGACGAGCCGGTCGGAGGACAGCTCGACGGCGGCCGTGTAACCGATCGGCGCGCCCGGAACCGAACGCTCGCGCTGGTCATGGGCGACCGGCGTGGGCCAGGAGTTCCCGGCCCGGGGGTCGACGGGCTGACCCTGCGGGTGGGGCTGCGGCTGCTGCGGGAACTGCTGCTGCGGGTGGGGGTGTTGCTGTTGCTGGGGCAGCTGCGGGTTCTGCGGCTGGACCTGTGCCGGCAGGTTCGGAGTGCCCTGCGCCTGTGGCCGGCCGGGCTGGGGGAAGCCGTACCCGGCCTGCGGCTGGGGCTGCGCGTGCTGCTGCGGCACGGCCGGGGGCAGAGCGCCCTGCTGCTGCGCGGGCCACTGGGCCTGCGGCTGGGGCGCCTGAGGTGCCTGAGGCGCTTGCGGCGCCTGAGGGGTGGGTGCGGGCGGCAGAGCGGCCTGCTGGGGGTGCGGTTGGGGCTGTGCCTGAGGCTGCTGGTTCTGCTGGGGGAAGCCGTGCCCCGCCTGCGGCGCCGGGGCCTCGGGCTGGACGGAGGCCGGGGCAGGAGCCGGGTTCGGCGTCCGGCCGGGCCACGGGGACGCCGCCTGGGGTGCGGCCGGCTGCGGAGCCGCAGGCTGGAAGGCGGGCGGCAGCGGCGGGAGTCCGCCCTGCGCCGGGGCGGGCGTCCACGGGACCGGCGCCGCGTCCTGCGGCACGCTGTCGGCCGGCTCGTCCTCGGGCACCGCGTCGGCCGGGGCGTCCGACGGTACGGAGTCGGCCGGCTCGTCGTCCTTCGGGGCATCGGCGGATTCCGCCTCGGCCTCCGGCTCGTCCGACGGGCGGCCGGCGTCGAGCGGCACCGCGTCGGACGGCTCCTCGCGCTCATCCTCGGCGGACTCGTCGGCCGCGACGGCCGCCAGCGGCTCCTCGGCCGCATCCGGCACATCGAGCTCGGAGCGGTCGGAGCGGTCGGAGCTGTGCGAGCCATCGGAGCCGTGGGTGCCTTCGGTGCCTTCGGCGCCATCGGCACCTTCGGTATCGGAACCGGCCTCGGCCGACCCGGCGTCCGCCACCGTGCCACGCACGTCGTCGTTGCCGCCGTCGCGGTCACCGCTGTCAGCACTGTCGGCGCTGCCACCGTCGTCCGCGCTCGCCGACTCCGCCGCCGCCTCGCGCTCCGCGATCTCCCGCTTCAGCGCGGCGGACGAGAAGCGCATGGTGGCGCCGCTCTCCAGATCGCCGCTCCCGAAGGGGTCCGACGCCCCGCCCGCGCCCGGCGCGGGCTCGGAGGTGTCGGTGGAGACGGAGGAGGCCGGGGCAGGTGCCCAGTCGGGGTCGAAGCCGCCGCGCTCCGGCAGTCCCGGCACCGACACCGGCGCGCCCTCGGGCGCCGGGGGCGGTGCCAGATACGTACCGGCGCCGCCCGACGAGTCGCCCGGCGCATTCTGCGTGTACCAGGCGGGCGGGGTGTAGTCGATGGTGAACTCACCCGTCACATCGGCGGGCTCCGCGTCGGACGACTCGTCGACGGGCTTGTCCCAGCCCCCGCGCATCTCGTCCCGATCGCCGTTCACTTTGCCTCCTGGTGTGGTCGAGCACCCTTGTGCCGTGGTGGGTGGGGGCGACCGTTCCCGTAGTGCGAACCGCCCGGCTCTCCCCCTGGGACGCGCCTTCCCTGCCCGCAGGTTCTTCTGCTGCGCCCGGACCCACCCTAATCGTCATCGGGCCCGTCGTGGCAGGCCGTCGGGCACCGCGAGCGCTGTCCCGTACGTCACGTACTGCTCCCAAGTGGACTGAGTGCGGCGGCGAGTGGCACGTAAAGCGGTCAAATGTGCACATCCGCGTCGGGGAATCTGAACATTTCGCACACGCCGTGCGACGCCCTCAGTCCATCCGGCGTGCGTCGCCCAGCAGTCCCGTCTCGGCGTCCGTGGCCCGGGTCATCACGAGCCGGCGGTCCCGGCGCGTGCACCAGAGGGTGACCCCGTCCGCCAGCGCCGACAGAGTGCGCGTCGCATCGGCCGGCAGCCGCATGAGATGTCCGGCCCGCGCGGCTTCCCGGGGCGAGACCCGCTGGATGCCGACGAGGGACGACTTCTCCATCAGCGCGGGCGCCACCGGGCTCAGATACGGCAGCAGCGTCACCACGGACTGCCACGGGCCCGAGACGACCCGCCCGCGCGGCGGTCGCATCCCGCAGTCCCGCACCACCACGACCGGCGCCCCGGCCGACGGGCCCTGCGGCGGCACCCGGCCGACCTCGTGCAGCGCGATCCCCGGAGAAGTGCTCGCGCCGGCCCCCGTATGTCCTCCGGCGCCCGCGGCCCGCGCCACACCCGCCCAGGCCGGAGCCCGCCCGGTCTCGACGACGATCCGGGCGCCGGTCGCCGCCGCCCGCAGCGCCAGCACCTGCGCGGTCCACAGCCCGCCGATGAGGGTGACGTCGTACGGGGCGGGCCTGCTGATCCCGAGGACGGCGGGCCGTCCCTCGTCGTCCACGCCGATCACCACGCCGTCGTCGCCGACCGGCACGGCCAGCGACGCCCACTGCCCCTCCTCGACGGTGTGCCGGGGCAGGCGCGGGCCGAGCAGCCCGAACCCCGGCCGGCCGCGCCCCCGCGCCGCCGTCCCGCGGCCCCATGCCCTCATCAGCGGGTGCCCCCGAGCGGCAGGGTGGCGAGCACGCCCGGCAGCTGCTCGCGGTCGAGCGGCACCAGCGAGGTCCGCACCCCGCGCGCGGTGCGCCGCAACTCGTCCCGGGCCGCGCGGAGTTGTCCGTCGTCCCGGCCGGTGATCCGGAGGTGTCCGGTGAGTGTCAGCTCATGGCGGTCGCCCCGCCCGAGTGTGAGGCTGAAGGTCGTGGCCAGCGCGGGGACGGAGGTGAGCAGTGCGACGAGCCGGGCCATCGGCGCGCCGCCCGCGCCCCACTGCGGCCAGCGGCCCACCCAGTAGGTGGTGTGGGGCCGCCCGTCGCACTCCCAGGTGCGCGAGGTCTCGCGGGTACGGGTGCCGGAGCCGCCCGCCCGGTCCGCGCAGGCCGCCGTGGTGACCGCCGAACCGATCTCCTGCTCCGTCAGCACCGTCGCCCGGAAGCCCGCCCCGGTCAGCCGGCCGGCCAGCTGGTCGGCCGTGCGCACCAGGCACTTCTGCGCACCGGTGAGCCCGCCGCCGCGCGCCCGCACGGCCCCCGGGCACAGCTCCGGGTCCAGCTTCAGCGCGATCCAGGTGATCCGGACGGCCGGTGAGCCCGTCCGGGCCTGCAACGGCGCGTAGTTGCGGGCCGCGACCGAATGCTCCGGCAGCCGGGCGGCGGGGGCGGGCCTGGTGTGCTGCACGATCTGCGCCGACTCCAGCCGGATGCCGTCGACATCGAGCGCGTCCCGGACCAGCGCCAGCGGCAGCGGCCGTGCGGACCGGTCGGCACGCAGCGCCGTGCCGTCCGCGTCGACCCGGAGGACGGCGGTCAGGAAGGTGCCGTCCCCGATCATGCCGACCGGCCGGCTGCCGGGGCGGCCGAACCCGTAGGTGCGCAGGGCCGGTTCGCAGGCGACAGCGGGTGCGATACCGGGTTCGCCGTCTGCGGCCGGCACCGCCGATGCCGCCCTGCGGGTACGGGCGCGCAGCGCGAGGACCGTGCGCAGCCACTCGGGCAGCGAACGGCGGCGCAGGCGTACGGCGGCGAGCACCGCCAGGAGGGCGGCGGCAGCCCACGCCGGGGCCGACGCGACACGCTCACCGGCCCCGGCGCAGAGGGGAAGCGCAGCCGCGACTTCGAACAGCACCAGCTGTTGCAATCGAAAAGAACCGATCGGCCGGACCCGGCGCTTCAGCCTGTCGGCGGCCGGAGGTGTCCGCGTCGCGGAAGCCGTCATAGTGGCCCTTCCCCCGTTCGTGCGGGACCCGGGCCGCCCCGTGCCCCACCCGCCCGCCGAGGTCTCCGGCGGCCGGATCAGGGTACCGGCCCGCAGCCGCCCCCGATCGCCCGCAGCCATAGTGGGGCGGTCGGGAATCGGGAGACGGGGTGGGCGTATGGCCACGCGGCGGGACGAGCTCAATGCGTACACGTTTGCGAAGCGACGCACACTCGCGGCCTTCCTCCAGCTCTCGGCCACCGGCTCCGACGAGGGTGCCCCGCGCCCCCTGCGCGCCGTCCTGCCGGGCCTCGTCACCGGCGCCCTGCTCCTCGCGGGATTCGGCGCCTGGGGCATGTTCCGGCCTGCGGCGCCGAGGGACTGGGACAGCC
This sequence comes from Streptomyces sp. ITFR-16, assembly GCF_031844705.1. Taxonomy (NCBI): domain Bacteria; kingdom Bacillati; phylum Actinomycetota; class Actinomycetes; order Kitasatosporales; family Streptomycetaceae; genus Streptomyces; species Streptomyces sp. ITFR-16. The sequence goes on along the minus strand of NZ_CP134609.1, from coordinate 2,104,213 downwards.
CCGGCGCCAAGGTGATCGTCGGCAGGACGTCGACCACCCGCTATGTCGTGCTCACCACCGGCCGGGGCGCCCACCGGAGGCCCCGGCTGCACCCCGTGCTGAACCTCGCGTCGGCCCGGCTGCTGCTCGACCCGCGCGACTTCGGCGTGGTGCAGGTCGCCGACGGCGTCCTCGACGCGGGCAGGCCCCCGCGCGGACCGGTCCTCGGCATCCCGTACGCCCCCGACCGGCTCCCCGAACCCGGGGACGCGGGCACGGCCAAGCGCTGGGCGGTCTGTGTGCGGCCGGGCGGCCGGGGCGACACCGTGCGTACGGCCGCCTTCGTCCTCGCCGCACGCGACAACACCCTGACGGAGGGCCCGAATCGGCTCACCGGGGGCCAGGTCCTCTATGTGCGGGGCCAGGACGGGACGCGGTACCTCGTGGATGCCCGGGGCACCAAGTACCGCATCGACGAGAAGGCCGCCGACCTCGGCCATCTGACCGACGCGCTGGTCGGCAGCGCCCGGCCGCAGCCCGTCACCGACGACTGGCTCGCCACCCTGCACGACGGCGACCCGGTCGGCTTCCCGCGCATCCCGGGCGGGGTGGGCGCCCCGGCCCGCGTCACCGGGCACCTGTCCGCGCGGGAGAACCGGATCGGCACGGTCCTGCGGACGCGGACCGGCGGGGGCACCACGTACTACGTCGTCCTGGACCAAGAGGTGCGCCGCGTCACGGAGTTCACCGCCTGGCTGCTGATCAACTCACCGCAGACCGCCGCGCTCGACCTGGCGGGCGAGGCGAGCCCGGCCGGCCTCCAGGACTTCGTGCCCGCCGCCGAACCCTTCGCCGGCGGCCGTGCGCACTGGCCCGCCCGCAGAGCGGTCCGTGTCAACGGGACGGGTCCCGCCGGCCGCGACACCGTCTGCGCGGTGCTGCGCCGGGTGGACGCCAAGGGCCGCACCACGCTGGGGACATGGGCGGGCGGCGGGTACCCCGCCCCGGTCGGCGCGGGCGGCACGAGCACCTATGTCACCCCGGGCAGCGGGCTCCTGTACACCCAGGTACGGGGCCGGCGGACCGGCCCGGACGGATCACTCTTCCTGGTGACGGACACCGGACTGCGGTACGCGGTTCAGGCGAACGGCGACAGCGGCACCGGGCCCTCCGGCACCCGTACGCACGCGGGCACGGGCGCAGGCACCGCCGGCCCGGCGCAGGTCAGGCTCGGGTACGGGAGGGTGCGGCCCGTCCTCGTCCCCCTCGCCTGGTCGGAGTTCCTGGCCCGGGGCCCCCGGCTGGACACCGACAGCGCCCGCCGGCCCCAGGGTTCCTGAGAGGCGGGGGAGTGCGCACGACGACGTACCGGAACACCGGACCGCTGCCGGCCGCCGTCGCGGCGCTGGCCCTGCTCGCCGGGCCGCAGGCCGCGTACGCCGCGACGGGACCCGGGGGCGGCGCCTGCGCGTTTCCCGTGGGAAACCGGTTCGAGGGCCGTCCCTGGCCCCTGCAACGCGTGCTGCTCGACGAGCTGTGGCAGGACACCGAGGGCAAGGGTGTCCGCGTCGCCGTCGTCGACACCGGCGTGGACGCCACCCATCCGCAGCTCGCCGGGGCCGTCGACGCCTCCGCCGGCGCCGACACCATCGGCGGCGGCGACGGCACGCGGGACGATGCCGGCCACGGCACGGAGGTCGCCGGGATCATCGCCGCGCGCCCCGCTTCCGGCACCGGGTTCGTGGGTCTCGCCCCGGCGGCGACCGTCATCCCGATCCGCCAGAACGACGCGCACGGCAGCGGGACGAACGCCACGATGGCCGCCGCGATCCGCCACGCCGTCGCGCGGGGCGCCCAGGTCATCAACATCTCCCAGGAGACCGCAGGACCGCTCGCCGAGACGTCCGTCCTGGGCCGGGCGGTGGCCGAGGCCGTCGCCCGGGACATCGTCGTCGTCGCCTCGGCCGGCAACGGCGGCACGGACGGCAGACGCGGACGCACCTACCCCGCCGCCTTCGACGGGGTCCTCGCCGTCGCCGCCTCCGACCGCAACAACGAGCGCGCCCCGTTCTCCCGGCCGGGTGCGTTCGTCGACGTCGCGGCACCGGGCGTCGACATCGTCTCCACCGTCCCCGGCCACGGCCAGTGCACCGACAGCGGCACCAGTTTCGCCGCGCCGTACGTGAGCGGGGTCGCCGCGCTGATGCGCGCCAAGTACCCGCACTGGACGGCGGCCCAGATCGCCGCCCGCATCGAACAGACCGCGGAACGCTCCGTCAACGGCCGTGACGACTTCGTCGGATGGGGTGTAGTCGACCCGGTCCGCGCACTGTCCGGGGACGACGTTCCGCAGGACGCACCGCACCCCGGCCCCTCGCCCGCCCGCGCCCCGGCCCCCGACCCCGCGCCGCTGTCGACGACGGAGACCCCGCAGCAGCGCGACAGGCGCCACGCCACCGCCGCCATGGCCCTCACCGCCCTTCTGACCGGCGCGGTGGCGGGCGTCGCGGCCGTCGCCCGCGACCTCCGCCGACGCCGTACGACGGGTGGCGGACGGCCCCGTCCGGACCGCCGCGCGCAGCCGGACCGGGCCCGCCGGCCGGTCGGGAGCGGGAGGCGAACTGGCTAGCCTGATCGGTCTGAACGGCCCGAAGCACCCCGAAACGCCCCGAGAGAGGACCCCGTATGACCAGCCCCGCAGGTGGATTCGGCCTGGCCGACGATCCGGTCGTCCAGGCCAGGAACAAGATCGTCAACACGGCCGAGGCGGTGTCCCGGCAGTCCCGGGAGCTGGCCGACATCCTCGCGACGGTCGGCGCGGGCTGGACGGGCACCGGAGCCTCCGGATTCACCTCCGCCCAGCTCGTGATCAACGAGGACCACGACGAGATCCGCCGCCTCCTCGGCGTACTCCACCACGCGGTCAGCGGCACCAAGGCCCTCAGCAACGCCAACGACGAGGAGGTCCGCGCGGCCTTCAGCGCGGTCAAGGAGCCGGTGGCGCCGACCGGCGGCTCCGGCCTGCACGGCGTCTGAACCGCGCGCCCCGCCCCGTCACCGCAACTCAGCCCGAGGAGAGCCCGGATGGGCCACGATCCGCACACCAAGGTCAGGTACGAGAGCGTCCAGGAGGTCGCGAACCGCATCCGCGCGGTCTCGCAGAACATCTGCCGCGACCTCGAAGAGATGGACACCGCGCTCAAGGTCGTCACCGACACCTGGGACGGCGAGGCCTACAGCGAGTACGTGACGCTCCAGAGCCGGTACCGGACCAAGGCGGACCACATGAAGGGCCGCCTCGCACACGTCGCGCACATCATCGAGACCGGCAAGGACCACTACCGCGCCACGGACCTCAGGGCCTCGCGCCTGTTCACCGAGGCGTACTGACGGCATGAGGGGCACGCCCGTCCGGGCGTGCCCCTCATCCCTGCCGGCTCCTCATCACGTGAGGTCGAACTCGCCGTCCCTGGCGCCCAGGACGAACGCACGCCACTCGGCCTCCGTGTACCGCAGCACGGTGTCCGGGTCCAGCGAGGACCGCATCGCCACGGCACCGCCCGGCAGATGCGCGATCTCGACGCGCTCCTCGGCCTCCTCGGTGCCCGGCGCACTCAGCCATTCCACCCCCGAGATGTCGAGTGCGTACAGCTCGTCCTTCTCCGCCTGCGTGCCCATCGTGAGGGCTCCTTTCCCGTACGTGGCTCTGCACGGAACGGTACAGGCCGCGAGGTGCCCGGGGACCGACTCGGCCAATCCCCGGCGGACCCCGCCGACATGTGCTCCACGGCCCTCCCGCGCATCTCAGGGGCGCTCCGGCAGCCAGCCCGTCTGCACGAGCGGGTGGCGCCCGCGCCGGCCGGCGAAGTACCCCCGGCCCGGTGGCATCGGCCGCCCGCGCACCGGCCCGACGAGGTCGCCCTCGGCCGGGTCGCCGGACAGGACGACCCCCTGCGCACCCAGCTCCTTGACGCGTTGCACGAACGTCTCGTACATCGACCGCGAGGCCCCCGCCGAGTTGCGCGCGACGACGAAACGCACCCCGGTGTCCCGCGCGAAGGGCAGGTACTCCGCGAGCGGGGCCAGCGGACTGCCCGCCGCCGTCGCGACCAGGTCGTAGTCGTCGACGACCACGAAGATGCGCGGACCGCTCCACCAGCTCCGGTCGCGCAACTGCCGGGGCGTGACGTCCGCCGGCGGCTGACGGCGGGCGAACACCCCGGCCAGCGCCTCCATATGCGTCCGCAGCGCGTCCGGGGTCGGCGCGTACTCCAGCAGATGGCTCTCCGGCAGCGCACCCAGCAGCCCCCGCCGGTAGTCCCCGACGACGAGCTTCGCCTCGTCGGGGGAGTACAGCTCCGCGATCCGATGCGCGATCAGGCGCAGCAGCGCGGTCTTGCCCGACTCGCTCTCCCCGAAGACCAGCAGGAACGGATCGGTGTCGAAGTCGACGAACACCGGCTCCAGATCCGTCTCCGCGATGCCGATCGCGATGCCCCGCCCGGGGAACTCGGACCCCTTCGGCAGCCGGTCGGCGGGCAGCAGCGCGGGCAGCAGCCGTACGGCGGGGGCCGGCGGCCCCGTCCAGCCCGCCCGTACCCGCTCCACCAGTGCGGCCGTCCCGTCGGCGAGTCCGTCCGCGCCGTCCGCCGCGTCGACGCGCGGCAGCGCGCCCATGAAGTGCAGCCGCTCCGCGACCTGCCCGCGCCCCGGCATCCCGGCGGGCACCCGGGCGGCGACCGCGCGGTCGAACTCGGAGTCCATGACGTCACCGAGCCGCAGCTCCAGCCGCCCGGCCACCTGGTCCTTCAGCGCCGCCCGCACCTCCATGGAGCGGGCGGCGGACAGGACCACATGGACGCCGTAGCCGAGCCCGCGCGCGGCGATGTCCGTGACGACCGGCTCCAGCCCCTCGTACTCCGTACGGAAGGCGCCCCAGCCGTCGACGACCAGGAAGACATCGCCCCACGGCTCGCCGGGCAGGTCACCGAGGGCGCGGGCGCGCCGGTAGGTGGCCATGGAGTCGATCCCGCGCGCACGGAAGAGCTCCTCGCGCCGCGCCAGCACCCCCGCCACCTCCGCGACCGTGCGCCGCACCCGCTCGGGGTCCAGCCGGGCGGCGACCTGCCCCACATGCGGCAGCCCCGCCAGCGCCGCGAGTCCGCCGCCCCCGAAGTCGAGCCCGTAGAACTGCACTTCGGCGGGTGTGTGGGTGAGCGCGAACGACGCGATCAGGGTGCGCAGCAGGGTCGACTTGCCCGACTGCGGGCCGCCGATCACCAGCAGGTGCCCGGCTGCCCCGGAGAAGTCCTGGTACAGCACCTCGCGCCGCTGCTCGAACGGCTTGTCCACCAGACCGAGCGGGACCGTCAGCCCACCGGGCCCCGCGTACTCCGTACTGGTGAACCCCCGGTCCCCGGTCACCGCGAGCCCCGGCAGCAGCTGGTCCAGGGCGGGCGCCCGGTCCAGCGGCGGCAGCCACACCCGATGGGCGGGGACCCCCTGCCCCTCCAGCCGCCGCACGAGGACATCGAGCACGGATTCGGCGAGCGCGTCGTCCCCGGCGGCGGGCACGGCCGCTTCCGGCTCCGCCTCCGGGGCGGCCACCGGCAGCGCGGTGAACAGCGCCGCCCGCCGCCCGGCCGGCAGCCGCCCCGGGGGCCGGCCGGGTCCGCCCGCCCGGTACGCCCCCGACACGTACGCCGCCTTGAACCGGGTCATCTCCCGCGTACCCGCCTTGAGGAGGCCCGAGCCGGGCACCGACGGCAGCTCGTACGCGTCCGGCACGCCCAGCGCGGCGCGCGACTCGGCGGCCGAGAACGTGCGCAGCCCGATCCGGTACGAGAGATACGTGTCGAGGCCGCGCAGCCTGCCCTCCTCCAGCCGCTGCGAGGCCAGCAGCAGATGCACGCCCAGCGAGCGGCCGATGCGCCCGATCTGGAGGAACATGTCGATGAAGTCGGGCCGGGCGGTGAGGAGTTCGGAGAACTCGTCGATGACCAGCACCAGCGAGGCGAGCGGTTCGAGCGCGGCGCCCGCCGCCCGGGCCCGCTCGTAGTCGTGGACGCCCGCGTAGTTCCCCGCCGCGCGCAGCAGTTCCTGGCGGCGGCGCAGCTCACCTCGGATCGCGTCGCCCATCCGGTCCACCAGCGCCAGGTCGTCGGCCAGATTGGTGATGACCGCGGCCACATGCGGCAGCCGCGCCATCCCGGCGAAGGTCGCCCCGCCCTTGAAGTCCGCGAGGACGAAGTTCAGCGTCTGAGAGGGGTGCGTGACCGCGAGCCCCAGCACCAGCGTCCGCAGCAGCTCCGACTTCCCGGAGCCCGTCGCGCCCACACACAGCCCGTGCGGCCCCATGCCCTCCTGCGCCGCCTCCTTGAGGTCCAGCATCACCGGCAGCCCGTCCTCCCCGACGCCGATGGGCACCCGCAGCCGCTCGGCGGCCGAGCGGGGCCGCCAGGTGCGCGCCGCGTCGACCGCGCCCGCGTCCCCCAGATCCAGCAGTTCGGTGAAGTCCAGCTCGGCCAGCAGCGGTTCGTCCCCGTCACCCCCGCCGGCCCGCAGCGGCGCGAGCCGCCGGGCCAGCGCCTCGGCGGCGGGCAGCGAGAGGCCGTCCGGCATCCCCTCGTACGCGGTGCCCGCGGCGGACTCCAGCCGCAGCAGGCCGGGCCGCGCCACCACGGACAGACCGCCGCGGTGCCCGCCGGGCTCGCCGTCCACCAGCTCGACGAGCGTCACGCCCTGCACCCCCTCGACCGCCGCCAGTGCGGAACCCGGTGCCACCGCCCGGCCGTCCAGGACCACCACCACATGCGGCCGGTCCAGCAGCGGCGCACCGTCCGGCGCGAACCGGGGCCGCCCCTCCAGCCGGCCCGTCAGCAGCCCCTCCAGCGCGTCCGGGTCGTCGACGCACAGCCTGCGCGTCCCGGCCCCGTCGGACTGCCCGGGCACCTGGGTGTGCGGCAGCCACTTCGTCCAGTCCCAGTCCGCCACCGCTCCGGGCGCCACCACGACCGCGACCACCAGGTCATCGGGCGAGTGCAGCGTCACCAGCTGGGCCACCACCGCCCGCGCCAGCGAGCGCACCGTCTCCGGGTCGCCGCAGAGCGTCACCCGGTACGACCCCCGCAGCGGGAAGGCCACCGGCATCCCGGCCGGCGACCCGTGCACCGCCACGAACCGCCGCACCGCGTCCGCGCACACCGGCTCAGCATCCTGCGCCGGCCCGGTCCCGGGGCCATCCGGGGGAGTCGGGGCACCGGGACATGTCAGAGGCGTCGAGAGCCGCCGCACCCCGAGCCCGACCCGTACCAGGCCGAAGTCCGGGTCGCCGGGACGGCGTTCCCAGATCCGACGGCCCTCGGCGACCACCGACCACAGCTGCCCGGGATCCGGATGCAGATACCACTGCGCATCGCGCTGGGCCCGCGCCGTCCGCCGCACCGCCCGCCGCGTCCGGGCCAGATACATCAGGTAGTCGCGTCGCACGTCCGCCGTCCGCCCCTGCGCGCCCCGGCGGTGGCGGACCAGCTGCGCGATCACCATCGCCCCGGTCGACACCAGCATCAGCACGCCCATGACCCGCATGAACGGCGGTGCCTGCGGCGAGAAGAAGAACACCACCGACGACGCCATCCCCAGTACCGGCAGAACCTGCATCAGCACGCCCTCCCGCTGCCCGCGCGGTAACGCCGGGGGCGGGTCCAGCACCACCTCGTCCACGGGGAGTTCCGGCGGCAGGGCGCGCGGCGGACGCTTGACGACGATCTGGCTCACGGCGGACGGGCGGGGCACCGGGTCGGTCCGCACCGGCGCCCCGGGGCGCACCCGGCCCGCGGACCGGCCACCGGGCGTCCATGATCCCGTCCGTGATCTCCGGCGCCGACCGTCTTCGCCCCATTCCGCCCGATAGGGTTGCGCGCGCATCGTGAGCGACCCGCGCAGTGCGCGGAGCAGGGGGACCGGTACACGTGAGTACGACCGCGGCGACGGGCTTTCGCCGGATCACCGTCGTGACGCCCGACCGCCGCATCGACGTCGCCCTGCCCGAGGACATCGCCGTCGCCGACATCCGGCCCGAGATCCTCCGCCTCACCGGCCGGGCCCAGGCCGCCGCCACCCCCACCGGCCACCACCTCGTGCGCCTCGACGGCACGGTCCTGGACGACACCCGCACCCTCGCCGCCCAGCAGGTCCTCGACGGGGAGCTGCTCAGCCTGCGCCCGTTCGCGGACTCGCTGCCGCCTCCCGTCTTCGACGACGTCCCCGACGCGGTCGCCGCCGCCGTCGGCCGCGACCGCCGCCTCTGGGACGACGGCCTGCTGCGCGGCGCGGGACCGGCGGGCGGCGCGCTGCTGCTCGTCCTGACGGCCCTCGTCCTCTGGTTCACCGACCCGGCCCGCCACGTCATGCACGGCCTGCCCGGGGTCGTCGCGGGCGCGGCGGGACTGCTGCTCACCGCCGTCGCCGGGGTACGCGCCCGGGCCTACGCGGACCGCGCCACCGCCCTCGCCCTCGGCCTGGGCGCCCTGCCCCTCGTCCTCGTCGCGGGCACCGGCCTCCTCGCCCCGGACACCGGCCGCGGCGCGGGCCGGATGCAGCTGCTGCTCGGCTGCGCCGCCGTCCTCGTCGCCTCGGCCGTCCTGGTCGCCCTCACCCCGGACGGCGACGCCCCGTTCGTCGCGACCGCCTTCCTCGCAGCCGCCGGCGCCCTCGCGGCCTTCGGCGCGATCCTCACCGAGGCATCCGCCACCGCGACCGCCGCCGTCTGCGCCCCCGCCGCCCTCGGCCTCGTCGCCTTCCTGCCCGGCCTCTCGGCCCGCTTCGCCCGGCTCCCCGTGGGATACGACCCGCCGCGCCCCGTCACCGGCGGCTACGACCCGTACCCCGACGCCTTCGGCGGCCCCCGCGACGACCCGGACCGGGGCGGCGCCCGCCTCGACGCCGTCGACGCCCGTCTGGTCGCGGAGCGGGCCCGGCGCGGCCACGAACTGCTGCTCGGCCTGGTCGGCGGCTGCGCCGCCCTCGTCGTGGCGGCTGCCGCAGTGCTCGGCTTCTCCGACAACGTCTGGGCCCGCCTGCTGGCCCTCGCCGCCGGACTCGCGATGCTGCTGCGCGCCCGCCTCTTCCGCTACACCGCGCAGGTCGCCTGCGTCCTGGCGGCGGGCGCCGGCGCGATCGCCGCACTGGTCCTCGGCCTGGCCCTCACCCCGCCCGCCGAGCTGACGGCGGCCCTGGTCCGCAGCGGCGGCCGCGCCGCCCTCGACCTGCGTACGCTCGGGCTCTGCGCGGCCCTCACCGCCGGTGCCGCCCTGCTCACCGCCGCCGGCACGGCCGTACCGCGCAAGGGCCTCTCGCCGTTCTGGGGCCGCTGCCTGGACCTGGCCGAGAGCGCGCTCCTGCTCTCCCTCGTCCCGCTCTGCCTGGCCGCGCTCGACGTGTTCGACCGGGCCAGGGCCCTCACCGGCTGAGCCCGTCGGGGGCGGGTCCGGACGGCTGGTAGTCTGGCTGTGGCCGTTTGTGTACGCGTTCCCGGTTCGCTCTGGGAGCTGCGCTCATCGGACCTTCGCTCCCGAGTCACTCAAGCTCCCCTGAGATCAAGACCAGGGGCACTCGTGGGCGCATCGAACACCAAGAGGAGTACCGCGTGCCGCTCGACGCCGCTACGAAGAAGCAGATCATGACCGAGTTCGCGCAGAAGGAGGGCGACACCGGTTCCCCCGAGGTTCAGGTCGCCATGCTCTCGCGCCGTATCTCGGACCTGACGGAGCACCTCAAGACGCACAAGCACGACCACCACTCCCGTCGTGGTCTGCTGATCCTGGTCGGCCAGCGTCGCCGCCTCCTGCAGTACCTGGCCAAGAAGGACATCCAGCGCTTCCGTGCGCTCGTCGACCGCCTCGGCATCCGCCGTGGCGCGGCCGGCGGCGCCAAGTAAAGACGCTGTCGAAGGGAGCGGTACCCACTTCCAGGGGACCGCTCCCTTTGCCGTACGTGCGGTACCGGGCCCAAGCTCAGTAACCTGGACGTACAACACCAGACGAGGAGAGGCGCCCCACGGCCGCCGCCGGTCCTCGGTAGTGGCCCCCGGGACAACGCCCGGGAGCTTCGATCGAAGACCGGCCCCGCACACACGGTGCGCTTCTCCGCCCGTCCTGCGCCACACGGGCGCCAGGACGAAAGACGACGAGTATGGAGAAATCACTAGTGGAGAACGAGACCCACTACGCCGAGGCCGTTATCGACAACGGAACCTTCGGCACCCGCACCATCCGCTTCGAGACGGGCCGCCTGGCCAAGCAGGCCGCAGGCTCCGCCGTCGCGTACCTGGACGACGACACCATGGTGCTGTCGGCCACCACCGCTTCCAAGCGGCCCAAGGACAACCTCGACTTCTTCCCCCTGACGGTGGACGTCGAGGAGCGGCAGTACGCCGCCGGCAAGATCCCCGGCTCCTTCTTCCGCCGGGAGGGCCGCCCCTCCGAGGACGCGATCCTCACCTGCCGCCTGATCGACCGCCCGCTGCGCCCCTCCTTCAAGAAGGGCCTGCGCAACGAGATCCAGATCGTCGAGACGATCATGGCGCTCAACCCCGACCACCTGTACGACGTGGTCGCGATCAACGCCGCCTCCGCCTCCACGATCCTGGCGGGCCTGCCCTTCTCCGGCCCGATCGGCGCCACCCGCGTCGCCCTGATAAAGGGCCAGTGGGTCGCGTTCCCGACGCACACCGAGCTCGAGGACGCCGTCTTCGACATGGTCGTCGCCGGCCGCGTCCTGGAGGACGGCGACGTCGCGATCATGATGGTCGAGGCCGAGGCCACAGAGAAGACCATCCAGCTGGTCAAGGACGGCGCCGAGGCCCCGACCGAAGAGGTCGTCGCCGCCGGTCTGGAAGCAGCGAAGCCGTTCATCAAGACGCTCTGCAAGGCCCAGTCGGACCTCGCCGCCAAGGCCGCCAAGCCCACCGGCGAGTTCCCCGTCTTCCTCGACTACGAGGACGACGTCCTGGAGGCCCTCACCAAGGCCGTCAGCACCGAGCTCGCCAAGGCGCTCACCATCGCCGGCAAGCAGGAGCGCGAGGCGGAGCTCGACCGCATCAAGGAGATCGCGGGCGAGAAGCTCCTCCCGGCCTTCGAGGGCCGCGAGAAGGAGATCTCCGGTGCCTACCGCGCGCTGACCAAGAAGCTGGTCCGCGAGCGCGTCATCAAGGACAAGGTCCGCATCGACGGCCGCGGCGTCACGGACATCCGTACGCTCGCCGCCGAGGTCGAGGCCATCCCGCGCGTGCACGGCTCGGCGCTCTTCGAGCGTGGCGAGACCCAGATCCTGGGCGTCACCACCCTCAACATGCTCCGGATGGAGCAGCAGCTGGACACCCTCTCCCCGGTGACCCGCAAGCGCTACATGCACAACTACAACTTCCCGCCGTACTCCGTCGGTGAGACCGGCCGCGTGGGCTCGCCCAAGCGCCGCGAGATCGGCCACGGCGCGCTCGCCGAGCGCGCCATCGTGCCGGTGCTGCCGTCGCGCGAGGAGTTCCCCTACGCGATCCGCCAGGTCTCCGAGGCGCTGGGCTCCAACGGCTCGACGTCCATGGGCTCGGTCTGCGCCTCCACCATGTCGCTGCTGAACGCCGGTGTGCCCCTCAAGGCCGCCGTCGCCGGTATCGCCATGGGTCTGATCTCGCAGGAGATCGACGGCAAGACCCACTACGTCGCCCTCACCGACATCCTCGGTGCGGAGGACGCGTTCGGTGACATGGACTTCAAGGTCGCCGGTACGAAGCAGTTCGTGACCGCGCTCCAGCTCGACACCAAGCTCGACGGCATCCCCGCCTCGGTCCTGGCCGCCGCGCTGAAGCAGGCCCGTGACGCCCGCCTCCACATCCTCGATGTGATGAACGAGGCCATCGACGTCCCGGACGAGATGTCCCCGAACGCCCCGCGGATCATCACCGTCAAGATCCCGGTGGACAAGATCGGTGAGGTCATCGGCCCCAAGGGCAAGATGATCAACCAGATCCAGGAGGACACCGGCGCCGACATCACGATCGAGGACGACGGCACCATCTACATCGGTGCCCAGCAGGGCTCGCAGGCCGAGGCCGCGCGCGCCACGATCAACGCGATCGCCAACCCGACCATGCCGGAGGTCGGCGAGCGCTACCTGGGTACGGTCGTCAAGACCACCACCTTCGGTGCGTTCGTCTCCCTGATGCCCGGCAAGGACGGCCTGCTGCACATCTCGCAGATCCGCAAGCTCGCCGGTGGCAAGCGCGTGGAGAACGTCGAGGACGTGCTCGGCGTCGGTGCCAAGGTCCAGGTCGAGATCGCCGAGATCGACTCCCGCGGCAAGCTCTCCCTCATCCCCGTCATCGAGGGCGAAGAGGACGAGAAGAAGGACGACACCGACAAGTGACGTCCCGTAGTTCCGCGACGACGGCCCGCCCCTCCTCGGAGGGGCGGGCCGTCGCCCGTACCCAAACGCTTCTCAAGGGCAGCAACGGCATCGGCACGGTCCGCCGCACGGTCCTCCCCGGCGGCCTGCGCGTGGTCACCGAGACCCTGCCCTCCGTACGCTCCGCCACCTTCGGCATCTGGGCCAACGTCGGATCACGCGACGAGACCCCGAGCCTGAACGGCGCGACCCACTACCTCGAACACCTCCTCTTCAAGGGCACCGCCAAGCGCAGCGCCCTCGACATCTCCTCCGCGATCGACGCGGTCGGCGGCGAGATGAACGCCTTCACGGCGAAGGAGTACACCTGCTACTACGCGCGGGTCCTCGACACGGACCTGCCGCTGGCCATCGACGTGGTCTGCGACATGCTGACCGGCTCGCTGATCGCCGCCGAGGACGTCGACGCCGAACGCGGCGTGATCCTCGAGGAGATCGCGATGACGGAGGACGACCCGGGCGACTGCGTGCACGACCTGTTCGCGCACACGATGCTCGGCGACACCCCGCTCGGCCGCCCGGTCCTCGGCACCGTCGACACGATCAACGCCCTGAACCGGGGCCAGATCGCCCGCTTCTACAAGAAGCACTACGACCCCACGCACCTGGTCGTCGCGGCGGCCGGCAACGTCGACCACGCCACGGTCGTGCGCCAGGTCCGCAGGGCCTTCGAGCGCGCCGGCGCCCTGAGCCGCACCGACGCCGTCCCCACGGCCCCGCGCGAGGGCTCCCGCACGCTGCGCACGGCAGGCCGGGTCGAGCTGCTGAACCGCAAGACCGAGCAGGCCCACGTGGTCCTCGGCATGCCCGGACTGGCCCGCACCGACGAGCGCCGCTGGGCGCTCGGCGTACTCAACACCGCCCTCGGCGGCGGCATGAGCTCCCGCCTCTTCCAGGAGGTACGGGAGAAGCGCGGCCTCGCCTACAGCGTCTACTCGTACACCTCGGGCTTCGCGGACTGCGGGCTCTTCGGTGTGTACGCGGGCTGCCGGCCCAGCCAGGTCCACGACGTCCTCAAGATCTGCCGCGACGAGCTGGACAGGGTCGCGTCGGACGGACTGGACGACGAGGAGATCAGCCGCGCCATCGGCCAGCTCTCCGGCTCCACCGTCCTCGGCCTGGAGGACACCGGCGCGCTGATGAACCGCATCGGCAAGAGCGAACTGTGCTGGGGCGAGCAGATGTCGGTCGACGACATGCTCGCCCGGATCGCGGAGGTGACCCCGGACGACGTCCGCGCGGTCGCGGGCGAGGTCCTCGGACACCGCCCCTCGCTCTCCGTCATCGGCCCGCTCAAGGACAAGCAGGCCGGCCGCCTCGAAGAAGCGGTCTCGTAACTCCTCCCGTGAAGGAAGCAGAGCAATGAGCAAGCTGCGCGTGGCCGTTCTCGGTGCCCGGGGCCGTATCGGCTCCGAGGCGGTACGAGCGGTCGAGGCCGCCGACGACCTGGAGCTGGTGGCCGCACTCGGCCGGGGCGACAAGCTGGAGACCCTCACGGAATCCGGCGCCCAGGTCGTCGTCGAACTGACCACCCCCGACTCGGTGATGGACAACCTCGACTTCTGTATCGCGCACGGCATCCACGCGGTGGTCGGCACCACCGGCTGGACCGACGAACGGCTCGCGCGGCTGAACACCTGGCTCTCCGGCTCTCCGGAGACCGGTGTGCTCATCGCGCCGAACTTCTCCATCGGCGCGGTCCTCACGATGAGGTTCGCCCAGCAGGCGGCCCGCTACTTCGAGTCCGTCGAGGTCATCGAGCTGCACCACCCGAACAAGGCCGACGCCCCCTCGGGCACCGCCGCGCGCACGGCCCAGCTCATCGCCGAGGCCCGCCGCGCGGCCGGCTCAGCCCCCCAGCCGGACGCCACCGCCACGGCACTGGACGGGGCGCGCGGCGCGGACGTCGACGGGATCCCGGTCCACTCGGTACGCCTCCGGGGCCTCCTGGCCCACCAGGAGGTGCTGCTCGGCGGCGAGGGCGAGACCCTCACCATCCGGCACGACTCCCTGCACCACAGCAGCTTCATGCCGGGCATCCTGCTCGGCGCGCGCCGCGTGGTGACCGCTCCCGGCCTCACGTTCGGCCTGGAACACTTCCTCGACCTGAACTGACTGAGCCCACGCCATGCGCGCAAAGATCACTTACGTCGTCACCGCTGCCGTCCTGGTCTTCTACTTCGTCCTGGTCGGCAGCCGTGGCGTCCTGCTCATCGAGCACGGCACGCTGATCACGGTGACCTTCGGGATCTCCGTGCTGATCCTGCCGGCGATCGGCATCTGGTTCCTCTGGAAGAACACCCAGTTCGTCCGCCGGGCCAACGCCCTGGCCGCCGAGCTCGACGCCGAGGGCGGCCTGCCGGTCGACGAACTCGTCCGCACACCCAGCGGCCGCATCGACCGGGACTCCGCGGACGCGGTGTTCGCCCGCCGCCGCGAGGAGACCGAGGACGCCCCCGACGACTGGCGCTGCTGGTTCCGCCTCGCCGTGGCCTACCAGGACGCCAGGGACACCCCCAGAGCCCGCAAGGCCATGCAGCGCGCGATCGCGCTGCACGGCCTCGCCGTCAAGTCCTAGCCGTCAGGTCTTAGCCCTGGCGGTACTCGTCGCCCCAGGCCTCGATCGTGTCGGCGGCCCGGTCGAACGCCTCGCCACGCGCGAGGAAGTCCGCGTTGGAGTCGGTGAGCAGCGGCGGCACCGCGTCCCCGCCCTTGCGGACGACGATCAGGGCCTGGCCCTGCACCGTACGGGGGAAGCCGAGCCACTTCACCGGCTGCTGCACCGTCCGCACGGCCGCGGCGCGGTTCCACGGCACGGTCGTGGTCCGGAAGAAGCCGACCCGGCGCACGCCGTGCCGGCTCACCCATGCGCCGATCCGCAGCATGCGCAGCGCGCAGAGGATGATCGCGAGGCCGAGCGCGAGGCAGGCGCCCGCGCCGGGCAGCGCTCCGGCGAACGCGATGATCATCCCGGCGAACAGGATGAACGAGGCGAGCAGCAGGAGGCCGGCCGCGGCAGCGACCCGCCAGGGCCCGGGGCGGTAGGGCCGCCGCCAGCTGTCATGGTCGTCGAACGGCAGCGCGGCATCCTCCGCGCTCGCGTCAAATGCGCGGTCGGCCGTCAGAAAGGGCAGGGGCACGACTGGTCCTCACTCACAAGCACGCTCGATTGCTGTGCCCGGTGAGGCTACCGAGGAGATGACCGGCCGGACCACCCGAGGGGGCCCGTACGAGTCAACGCCCGTGCGCGGCCTCGGTCTGCTGGCCGTGCGACGGGGCCTGGTCCGGTGCCAGGGCCGGCAGCCCCAGCAGCAGCGAACCGGCGAGCCCCGCGACGACGGCGAGACCGACCAGGCCGCGCCCGGCCAGCTCGGGAAGGGTGCTGCGGCGGCGGGGCGGCGGTGTGACGTTACTGCGGAATCGGTCGGCCTCGGCCACGAACGAGAACGGGACGGATTCACGCCGGCGGAACATGAGCTGACTCTCCTTAGCACTGCGTTTCGGGTGGTGCCAATGAGTCAGACGTACGAGAAGCCCGATCGGTGCCCGGAAACACCGGATTGACCGAAGAAATCCTACGGAGAACCGGTGCGTCCGGCACTGCTTCGCGGCCCGTAAAGTGGTCGCCGCCCGAGCGACGCCATTGGAAGGACCCCCGCCGGTGACCGACACCCCCGAGCCCGCAAAGCCCAGCTTCCGCAGCGATGTCACCGTTGACCTGGTGAAACACGCCGCAGGCGACTCCGACGTCCTGTTCGCCGCCCGTGTCTCCACGGCCGGTGAGCAGTCCCTCGAAGAGGTCACCAAGGATCCTGAGCGCTCCAAGGGGCTCATCAACTTCCTCATGCGGGACCGGCACGGAAGTCCGTTCGAGCACAACTCGATGACCTTCTTCATCAGCGCCCCGATCTTCGTCTTCCGCGAGTTCATGCGGCACCGCGTCGGCTGGTCGTACAACGAGGAATCGGGCCGCTACAGGGAGCTGGAGCCGGTCTTCTACGTCCCGGGGGAGTCCCGCAAGCTCGTCCAGCAGGGCCGCCCCGGCAAGTACGAGTTCGTCGAGGGCACCGAGGCGCAGCAGGAGCTCACGGGCCGCGTCATGGAGGACTCCTACCGCCAGGCGTACGACGCGTACCAGGAGATGCTGGCCGCCGGCGTGGCCCGCGAGGTGGCCCGTGCGGTGCTTCCGGTCGGCCTGTTCTCCTCGATGTACGCCACGTGCAACGCCCGCTCGCTGATGCACTTCCTCGGCCTGCGGACGCAGCACGAGCTGGCGAAGGTCCCCTCCTTCCCGCAGCGGGAGATCGAAATGGTGGGTGAGCAGATGGAGGCGCACTGGGCCCGGCTCATGCCGCTCACCCATGCAGCCTTCAACAAAAATGGACGCGTCGCTCCATAGGCGGTGTCCGTATTGCGGCGTTTCGTGAAGTTCATCTAGGCTGATCAAACGGACCCGGCACTGCTTGAACCCCCGAGCAGGCAGTGCCGGGCTCCTCTTGCTTGTCCCCCCGAGGGGGCACCGTGCGCCGAGCAACGAGTAGCGTGTTACCCATGGCTCCGATCTCCACTCCGCAGACCCCCTTCGGGCGGGTCCTCACCGCTATGGTCACGCCGTTCACGGCGGACGGCGCACTCGACCTCGAGGGCGCCCAGCGGCTCGCCACCCACCTGGTGGACGCAGGCAACGACGGCCTGATCATCAACGGCACCACCGGCGAGTCCCCGACCACCAGCGACGCGGAGAAAGACCAGCTCGTACGGGCTGTACTCGAAGCGGTGGGGGACCGGGCGCACATCGTCGCCGGCATCGGGACCAACGACACCCGCCACAGCATCGAGCTCGCCCGCACCGCCGAGCGCACCGGCGCACACGGCCTGCTCGCCGTGACGCCGTACTACAACAAGCCGCCGCAGGAGGGCCTGCTGCGGCACTTCACCGCCATCGCGGACGCCACCGGTCTGCCGGTGATGCTCTACGACATTCCGGGCCGCAGCGGTGTGCCGATCGACACAGAGACACTCGTACGGCTGGCGGAGCACCCGCGCATCGTCGCCAACAAGGACGCCAAGGGCGACCTCGGCCGCGCCAGCTGGGCCATCGCCCAGTCCGGCCTCGCCTGGTACTCCGGCGACGACATGCTGAACCTCCCGCTCCTGTCCGTCGGCGCGGTCGGGTTCGTCTCGGTCGTCGGCCATGTCGTCACCCCGGACCTGCGGGCCCTCATCGAGGCCCACCTCGGCGGAGACGTGCAGAAGGCCACGGAGATCCACCAGAAGCTGCTGCCGGTCTTCACCGGCATGTTCCGCACCCAGGGCGTGATCACCACCAAGGCCGCGCTGACCCTCCAGGGTCTGCCCGCCGGCCCGCTCCGCCTCCCGATGGTGGAACTCACCGCGCAGGAGACGGCGCAGCTCAAGATCGATCTCGCCGCCGGCGGGGTACAGCTGTAACCACGGACTTCACAACTGAATACGCGAAGAAATCGCAAGTGAGCACCACCAAAGACAACAGCAAGTGCACGAATGACATGCGCGCCACGTGCCCAAGCGGTACGTGGCGCGCGTGGTAAGGAGAGTCTTTTGAGTCATCCGCATCCTGAACTCGGCACCCCGCCGAAGCTCCCGAAGGGCGGCCTGCGGGTCACCCCGCTCGGCGGCCTCGGCGAAATCGGCCGCAACATGACGGTCTTCGAGTACGGCGGCCGCCTGCTCATCGTCGACTGCGGTGTCCTCTTCCCCGAGGAGGAGCAGCCCGGGATCGACCTGATCCTGCCGGACTTCACCACCATCCGGGACCGCCTCGACGACATCGAGGGCATCGTCCTCACGCACGGACACGAGGACCACATCGGTGGCGTCCCGTATCTGCTGCGCCTGAAGCCCGACATCCCGCTGATCGGCTCCAAGCTGACCCTCGCGCTCATTGAGGCCAAGCTCCAGGAGCACCGCATCCGTCCGTACACCCTCGAGGTCACGGAGGGGCAGCGGGAGCGCATCGGAGTCTTCGACTGCGAGTTCATCGCCGTCAACCACTCCATCCCGGACGCGCTCGCGGTCGCCATCCGCACCCCCGCGGGCATGGCCGTCGCCACCGGTGACTTCAAGATGGACCAGCTTCCGCTGGACGGCCGCCTCACCGACCTGCACGCGTTCGCCCGGCTGAGCGAGGAGGGCATCGACCTGCTGCTCTCCGACTCGACGAACGCCGAGGTCCCCGGCTTCGTACCGCCCGAGCGGGACATCCAGAACGTCCTGCGCACGGTCTTCGCCAACGCGCAGAAGCGCATCATCGTGGCGAGCTTCGCCAGCCATGTGCACCGCATCCAGCAGATCCTGGACACGGCCCACGAGTACGGCCGCAGGGTCGCCTTCGTCGGGCGCTCGATGGTCCGGAACATGGGCATCGCCCGCGATCTGGGCTATCTGAAGGTTCCCGCAGGTCTCGTCGTCGACGTCAAGACCCTCGACGACCTGCCCGACGACGAGGTCGTGCTCGTCTGCACGGGCTCGCAGGGCGAGCCGATGGCGGCCCTGTCCCGGATGGCCAACCGCGACCACCAGATCCGCATCGTCCAGGGCGACACGGTCATCCTGGCGTCGTCGCTGATCCCGGGGAACGAGAACGCGGTCTACCGCGTGATCAACGGTCTGACCCGCTGGGGCGCCAACGTCGTCCACAAGGGCAACGCCAAGGTCCATGTCTCGGGCCATGCCTCGGCCGGCGAGCTGCTGTACTTCTACAACATCTGCAAGCCGAAGAACCTGATGCCGGTCCACGGCGAATGGCGCCACCTCCGGGCCAACGCCGAGCTGGGCGCCCTCACCGGCGTTCCGAAGGACCACATCGTCATCGCCGAGGACGGCGTGGTCGTCGACCTGATCGACGGCAAGGCCAAGATCGTCGGCAAGGTCCAGGCGGGCTATGTCTACGTCGACGGCCTCTCGGTCGGCGATGTCACCGAGACCTCCCTGAAGGACCGCCGCATTCTCGGCGACGAGGGCATCATCTCGGTCTTCATCGTGGTCGACAGCTCCTCCGGCAAGATCGTGGGCGGCCCCCACTTCCAGGCCCGGGGATCCGGCATCGACGACGCCGCGTTCAGCGCGGTCGTCCCGAAGGTCGAAGAGGCGCTCAACAAGTCGGCCCAGGACGGCGTGATGGAGCCGCACCAGCTCCAGCAGCTGGTCCGTCGCACGGTGGGCAAGTGGGTCTCCGACACCTACCGCCGGCGCCCGATGATCCTTCCCGTCGTGGTCGAGGTCTGACCCCGACAGGCGCGAACTCCGGAGCGGGGCCCTCGATTTGCATCGGGGCGCCCCGCTCCAGTACGTTTACGGCTCCGCCTCACCGGGAAACACCGCGCGCACTCGTGCGCCCACGCTTCCCGCAGGGGGCGGGGAATTTCCGACTCAGAACTTCTGATAAAGTCGGAGCCGCCGGAAAGGGAAACGCGAAAGCGAAGAACTGGAAAGCGGAAAATGCGAGACCCGCTTCGACCGGGAATCGGACACGAAAGAGTCTGATAGAGTCGGAAACGCAAGACCGAAGGGAAGCGCCCGGAGGAAAGCCCGCAGGGGTGAGTACGAAGGAAGCGTCCGTTCCTTGAGAACTCAACAGCGTGCCAAAAGTCAACGCCAGATATGTTGATACCCCGGCCTGCTTCGGCAGGTTGGAGGTTCCTTTGAAAGTCCTGCACAGACCCTTCGGGGTTTGGTAGGCGATGAACACAGCGAGGACACAGTGGACGATCGGTCTTATTCCGGCCTGATTGTTCCGCTCTCGTGGTGTCGACCCGATTACGGGAAAACATTCACGGAGAGTTTGATCCTGGCTCAGGACGAACGCTGGCGGCGTGCTTAACACATGCAAGTCGAACGATGAAGCCCTTCGGGGTGGATTAGTGGCGAACGGGTGAGTAACACGTGGGCAATCTGCCCTTCACTCTGGGACAAGCCCTGGAAACGGGGTCTAATACCGGATAATACTTTCTCTCTCATGGGGGAAGGTTGAAAGCTCCGGCGGTGAAGGATGAGCCCGCGGCCTATCAGCTAGTTGGTGGGGTAACGGCCTACCAAGGCGACGACGGGTAGCCGGCCTGAGAGGGCGACCGGCCACACTGGGACTGAGACACGGCCCAGACTCCTACGGGAGGCAGCAGTGGGGAATATTGCACAATGGGCGAAAGCCTGATGCAGCGACGCCGCGTGAGGGATGACGGCCTTCGGGTTGTAAACCTCTTTCAGCAGGGAAGAAGCGAAAGTGACGGTACCTGCAGAAGAAGCGCCGGCTAACTACGTGCCAGCAGCCGCGGTAATACGTAGGGCGCAAGCGTTGTCCGGAATTATTGGGCGTAAAGAGCTCGTAGGCGGCTTGTTGCGTCAGTTGTGAAAGCCCGGGGCTTAACCCCGGGTCTGCAGTCGATACGGGCAGGCTAGAGTGTGGTAGGGGAGATCGGAATTCCTGGTGTAGCGGTGAAATGCGCAGATATCAGGAGGAACACCGGTGGCGAAGGCGGATCTCTGGGCCATTACTGACGCTGAGGAGCGAAAGCGTGGGGAGCGAACAGGATTAGATACCCTGGTAGTCCACGCCGTAAACGTTGGGAACTAGGTGTTGGCGACATTCCACGTCGTCGGTGCCGCAGCTAACGCATTAAGTTCCCCGCCTGGGGAGTACGGCCGCAAGGCTAAAACTCAAAGGAATTGACGGGGGCCCGCACAAGCAGCGGAGCATGTGGCTTAATTCGACGCAACGCGAAGAACCTTACCAAGGCTTGACATCGCCCGGAAAGCCGTAGAGATACGGCCCCCCTTGTGGTCGGGTGACAGGTGGTGCATGGCTGTCGTCAGCTCGTGTCGTGAGATGTTGGGTTAAGTCCCGCAACGAGCGCAACCCTTGTTCTGTGTTGCCAGCATGCCCTTCGGGGTGATGGGGACTCACAGGAGACTGCCGGGGTCAACTCGGAGGAAGGTGGGGACGACGTCAAGTCATCATGCCCCTTATGTCTTGGGCTGCACACGTGCTACAATGGCCGGTACAATGAGCTGCGATGCCGCGAGGCGGAGCGAATCTCAAAAAGCCGGTCTCAGTTCGGATTGGGGTCTGCAACTCGACCCCATGAAGTCGGAGTTGCTAGTAATCGCAGATCAGCATTGCTGCGGTGAATACGTTCCCGGGCCTTGTACACACCGCCCGTCACGTCACGAAAGTCGGTAACACCCGAAGCCGGTGGCCCAACCCCTTGTGGGAGGGAGCTGTCGAAGGTGGGACTGGCGATTGGGACGAAGTCGTAACAAGGTAGCCGTACCGGAAGGTGCGGCTGGATCACCTCCTTTCTAAGGAGCACTTCTTACCGGGCTTGCCCGGTCAGAGGCCAGTACACCGGCGAATGTTCGGTGCTGGTTGCTCATGGGTGGAACGTTGACTATTCAGTACCTGGTGGTTCTACCGGGTCGTAAGTACTGCTCCTCGGAGCGTGGAAAACGAACCGGTTGAATTCCGGGTGCTGGGCGCGCTGTTGGGTGTCTGAAGGTATGGCCGCAAGGTTGCCTTCAAACGCCGGCCCCAGTGAACTCGTCCGGAAGGGCGGGGTGATGGGTGGCTGGTCGTTGTTTGAGAACTGCACAGTGGACGCGAGCATCTGTGGCCAAGTTTTTAAGGGCGCACGGTGGATGCCTTGGCACCAGGAACCGATGAAGGACGTGGGAGGCCACGATAGGCCCCGGGGAGCTGTCAACCGAGCTTTGATCCGGGGGTGTCCGAATGGGGAAACCCGGCAGTCGTCATGGGCTGTCACCCGCTGCTGAACACATAGGCAGTGTGGAGGGAACGAGGGGAAGTGAAACATCTCAGTACCCTCAGGAAGAGAAAACAACCGTGATTCCGGGAGTAGTGGCGAGCGAAACTGGATCAGGCCAAACCGTATGCGTGTGATACCCGGCAGGGGTTGCGCATGCGGGGTTGTGGGATCTCTTTTTCATGGTCTGCCGGCTGTGAGACGAGTCAGAAACCGTTGATGTAGGCGAAGGACATGCGAAAGGTCCGGCGTAGAGGGTAAGACCCCCGTAGCTGAAACATTGACGGCTCGTTTAAGAGACACCCAAGTAGCACGGGGCCCGAGAAATCCCGTGTGAATCTGGCGGGACCACCCGTTAAGCCTAAATATTCCCTGGTGACCGATAGCGGATAGTACCGTGAGGGAATGGTGAAAAGTACCGCGGGAGCGGAGTGAAATAGTACCTGAAACCGTGTGCCTACAAGCCGTGGGAGCGTCGCGCATCGAGCTTGCTCGGTGCGTCGTGACTGCGTGCCTTTTGAAGAATGAGCCTGCGAGTTTGCGGTGTGTTGCGAGGTTAACCCGTGTGGGGAAGCCGTAGCGAAAGCGAGTCCGAATAGGGCGGTTTAGTAGCGCGCTCAAGACCCGAAGCGGAGTGATCTAGCCATGGGCAGGTTGAAGCGGAGGTAAGACTTCGTGGAGGACCGAACCCACCAGGGTTGAAAACCTGGGGGATGACCTGTGGTTAGGGGTGAAAGGCCAATCAAACTCCGTGATAGCTGGTTCTCCCCGAAATGCATTTAGGTGCAGCGTCGTGTGTTTCTTGCCGGAGGTAGAGCACTGGATAGGCGATGGGCCCTACCGGGTTACTGACCTTAGCCAAACTCCGAATGCCGGTAAGTGAGAGCACGGCAGTGAGACTGTGGGGGATAAGCTCCATGGTCGAGAGGGAAACAGCCCAGAGCATCGACTAAGGCCCCTAAGCGTACGCTAAGTGGGAAAGGATGTGGAGTCGCAGAGACAACCAGGAGGTTGGCTTAGAAGCAGCCACCCTTGAAAGAGTGCGTAATAGCTCACTGGTCAAGTGATTCCGCGCCGACAATGTAGCGGGGCTCAAGCGTACCGCCGAAGTCGTGTCATTCATACGTATAGGGCTAACGCCTGTATGGATGGGTAGGGGAGCGTCGTGTGCCGGGTGAAGCAGCCGCGGAAGCGAGTTGTGGACGGTTCACGAGTGAGAATGCAGGCATGAGTAGCGATACACACGTGAGAAACGTGTGCGCCGATTGACTAAGGGTTCCTGGGTCAAGCTGATCTGCCCAGGGTAAGTCGGGACCTAAGGCGAGGCCGACAGGCGTAGTCGATGGACAACCGGTTGATATTCCGGTACCCGCTTTGAAACGCCCAGTACTGAATCAGGCGATGCTAAGTCCGTGAAGCCGGCCTGATCTCTTCGGAGTTGAGGGTAGTGGTGGAGCCGACGAACCAGACTTGTATTAGGTAAGCGATGGGGTGACGCAGGAAGGTAGTCCAGCCCGGGCGGTGGTAGTCCCGGGGTAAGGGTGTAGGCCGTGTGGTAGGTAAATCCGTCACACATTAGGGCTGAGACCTGATGCCGAGCCGATTGTGGTGAAGTGGATGATCCTATGCTGTCGAGAAAAGCCTCTAGCGAGTTTCATGGCGGCCCGTACCCTAAACCGACTCAGGTGGTCAGGTAGAGAATACCGAGGCGTTCGGGTGAACTATGGTTAAGGAACTCGGCAAAATGCCCCCGTAACTTCGGGAGAAGGGGGCCATCACTGGTGATGACATTTACTGTCTGAGCTGGGGGTGGCCGCAGAGACCAGCGAGAAGCGACTGTTTACTAAAAACACAGGTCCGTGCGAAGCCGTAAGGCGATGTATACGGACTGACGCCTGCCCGGTGCTGGAACGTTAAGGGGACCGGTTAGCTGACTTTCGGGTTGGCGAAGCTGAGAACTTAAGCGCCAGTAAACGGCGGTGGTAACTATAACCATCCTAAGGTAGCGAAATTCCTTGTCGGGTAAGTTCCGACCTGCACGAATGGCGTAACGACTTCTCGACTGTCTCAACCATAGGCCCGGTGAAATTGCACTACGAGTAAAGATGCTCGTTTCGCGCAGCAGGACGGAAAGACCCCGGGACCTTTACTATAGTTTGATATTGGTGTTCGGTTCGGCTTGTGTAGGATAGGTGGGAGACTTTGAAGCGGCCACGCCAGTGGTTGTGGAGTCGTCGTTGAAATACCACTCTGGTCGTGCTGGATGTCTAACCTGGGTCCGTGATCCGGATCAGGGACAGTGTCTGATGGGTAGTTTAACTGGGGCGGTTGCCTCCTAAAGAGTAACGGAGGCGCCCAAAGGTTCCCTCAGCCTGGTTGGCAATCAGGTGTTGAGTGTAAGTGCACAAGGGAGCTTGACTGTGAGACCGACGGGTCGAGCAGGGACGAAAGTCGGGACTAGTGATCCGGCAGTGGCTTGTGGAAGCGCTGTCGCTCAACGGATAAAAGGTACCCCGGGGATAACAGGCTGATCTTCCCCAAGAGTCCATATCGACGGGATGGTTTGGCACCTCGATGTCGGCTCGTCGCATCCTGGGGCTGGAGTCGGTCCCAAGGGTTGGGCTGTTCGCCCATTAAAGCGGTACGCGAGCTGGGTTTAGAACGTCGTGAGACAGTTCGGTCCCTATCCGCTGTGCGCGTAGGAATATTGAGAAGGGCTGTCCCTAGTACGAGAGGACCGGGACGGACGAACCTCTGGTGTGCCAGTTGTCCTGCCAAGGGCATGGCTGGTTGGCTACGTTCGGAAAGGATAACCGCTGAAAGCATCTAAGCGGGAAGCCTGCTTCGAGATGAGTATTCCCACCTCCTTGAGGGGTTAAGGCTCCCAGTAGACGACTGGGTTGATAGGCCAGATGTGGAAGCCCGGTAACGGGTGGAGCTGACTGGTACTAATAGGCCGAGGGCTTGTCCTCAGTTGCTCGCATCCACTGTGTTAGTTCTGAAATAACGAACGGCTGTGATGGTACCGGTTGTTTTGAATTTCATAGTGTTTCGGTGGTCATTGCGTTAGGGAAACGCCCGGTTACATTCCGAACCCGGAAGCTAAGCCTTTCAGCGCCGATGGTACTGCAGGGGGGACCCTGTGGGAGAGTAGGACGCCGCCGAACAATTATTGTGGAAAGCCCCGTGCCCTTGTGGCACGGGGCTTTTCCGCGTTCCGGGACCGCTCACGGTGGGCTGGCCTGCGGCCGCCCCGTCTCGGCGGAACGCCGCTGGTGGGTGGGTCGGTGACGGTCTGCCAGATGGTTTTGCGCACCCCCTGGAGCAGGGTATGCTTTAGCTCGTTGCCGCAGGGCAGCAAGGCCCCAATAGCTCAGTCGGTAGAGCGTCTCCATGGTAAGGAGAAGGTCTGCGGTTCGATTCCGCATTGGGGCTCGTACAGACGAAAGGCCCCCACCAGGCGGTGGGGGCCTTTCGCGTTTCCGGACCTGGGGGCCGACGCCCTACGCGGTGGGCTGCGGCTCCGGGACGCGCATCGCGAGGATGGCCATGTCGTCCGAGGCCGGCTCGGCGGCGAAGCGTTCGACCGCCCGCAGAATGCGCGCGGCCACCGCTCCGGCCGTCAGGCCCGTGCAGTTGGCCAGCACGTCCGCCAGACCGTCGTCCCCGAGCATGCGCGTGCCCTCCCGGCGTTCGGTGACACCGTCCGTCACGCACAGGAGCACGTCGCCCGGGTCCAGGGTCACCGTCTGCTCGTACAGCTCCAGGTCCTCGATGACGCCCAGCAGGGGCTGCGGTTCGGCGGCGGCCTCGACCGAGCCGTCCTGGCGCAGACGCAGCGGCAGCGGGTGGCCGGCGCAGACGACCTTCAGCAGGGCGCTGCCGTCCTCCTGGGGCCACAGCTCGCCGTAGAGGAGCGTCAGGAAGCGGCTGCGGGAGCCCTCGTCGAGGATGGCGGCGTTGAGCCGCTCCAGGACGGCCGGGCCGCCGAAGCCCTCGCGGGCCAGCAGGCGCAGCGCGTGGCGGGCCAGGCCGGTGACGGCCGCGGCCTCGGGACCCGTACCGCAGACGTCGCCGATGGCGAAGCCGTAGGCGCCGTCGCGGATCGGGAAGACGTCGTAGAAGTCTCCGCCGACCTCGTTGCCTTCGCCGGCCGCCCGGTAGATGACCTCGATCTCGACATTGGGGACGTCGGGCAGCCCCGGGGGCAGCAGGCTGCGCTGGAGGGACTGGCTGATCGCCATGCGCTCCGAGTAGAGGCGGGCGTTGTCCAGGGCCAGGGCGGCCCGGCGGGACAGGTCCTCGGCCAGTTCCAGGATCTCCTGGCGGAAGTGGTCGTCGGACGGCTTGCCCAGCGTCAGCATGCCGATCACGCGGTTGCGGGCGACGAGCGGGAGGACCACGGTCTCCCCGCCCACCGCCGCCGCGGTGGCCAGCGTCGTACGGATGCCGGCGCCGAGGCCGCCGGGGTCGCCGAGGCCGATGTTGCGCATCGAGGTGCGCAGGGCCGCCTCGTGGGCGGCCTCGGACGGCGCGGACCAGATACGGGCGCCGGGGGTCGGCACCGGGTCCGGCGGGGCGATCTTGGAGAGCAGGGCCTTGAGGCCGTCGATGCGCTCCTCGTCCTCGTGAAGCACGTACGAGAGGTACGGGTCCGAGGACTGGTCGGCGATCGTGTAGACGGCGCACCAGGTGGACAGGGTGGGCACTGTCATCTGGGCCATCAGCGCCAGGGTCTGGTCCCGGTCCAGCGTGCCGGCCAGCAGGTCGGAGGCCTCGACGAGGAAGGACAGCGAGCCCCGGCGCAGCCGTTCCAGCTCGCCCAGGCGGGCCGACTCGACGGCCAGCGCGATGCGGTCGGCGGCGAACTGGAGGCGCAGGGCCTCCTCGTTGGAGTAGCGGCCCGCGGACTCGGCCGCGACGCCCAGGGAGCCCGTGAGGCGCCCCTCGACCTTCAGCGGGACCGTGACCACCGAGCGCATGCCGGTGTTGGCGAGCAGCGGGACGGCGCCGGGGACGGCGTCGAGGTCCTCGTGGACGGCGGGCATGCGCGCGGAGCCGTAGCGGCCGGTGCCGGCCTCCACGGGGACGCGGGCGAAGCGCTGGCGGGCCGAGGGGAGGCCGGTCGTGGCCCGTACCTCGAGTTCCGTCTCGTCGTCCGTCGCGAGCAGGAGGAACGCCGCGTCCGCGTCGAGCATGTCGCGGGCCCGCTCCACCGTGCGCTGGAGCAGGCCGTCGAGGTCCTCGGGGGCGGGGGAGCCGATGAAGACCTCGAAAGGGTCCGTCTTGCGGCTCTCGGCGGCCGCGTCGGTGACCGGCGTGCGTACCGGTGACTGGAGCACCGCGCGCTCGTAGTCGCGCACCAGCAGGCAGACCGTGGAGGGCTCGCCCTGGGTGTCGCGTACGCGCAGGTGGGAGCCGTAGACCGGGATCGTACGGCCGTCGGCGCCCCGGATGCCGTAGCTGCCCTCCCAGCGGGAGAGGCGCAGGGCGTCGGCGATGCCGGTGTTGGTGCCGGGGGTCTGCGGCCAGGCGGTGAAGTCGGTGAGCTGCTTTCCGGTCACCTGCTCCGCCGTGTGCCCGAAGAGGTAGGCGGCGTCGTCGTTCCAGGCGGCGATGGCGCCGGTGCTGTCGATCTGGACGACGGCGACCCGGACGCGTTCGTCCGTGACCGGGAGCAGTCCGACGGGGAGCAGCGGGCCCGCGGAGCGGATGCCCACCGGGCGGTCGGGAAGATCGAGCTGGAACCAGACGTGTTTGTGCGTGGGGGAGTACTCGACGCCCCACCGGGAGGCCAGGGCGGCGCACAGCAGCAGTCCGCGGCCGCTCTCGCGGTCGGGGCTGCCGAAGTCGAGTCCGGTGGACTGGAGCGGGATCTCCCGTTCCGGATAGTGGTCGGAGACCTCGACCCGGACGCCGTCCTCCGTACGCAGGCAGAGCACGTCGGCCGCGGTGCCCGCGTGGACCACCGCGTTGGTGACGAGCTCGCTGGTGAGGACGACGGCGTCGTCGACGACATCGGTGTATCCCCACCCCTGGAGGGTGTCTCGGACGAAGGCCCGGGCCGTCGCGACGGAGCGCCCCACCGGGTCGAAGGTGGCAGCCGCGCGCGCCGTGATCACAGCACTCCCCATATTGGTGTCTCGTCGCTTCCCCGAGTCCTGTGCCCGTTTCTCGCCGCTTCGATTCGCTAGCCAGGCTAGACGCTCCCTCCGTGTACCGGATACACGAGGGCCGACTTCGGGCAGGGACGGGCAGGAACAGGTCCGTGACCGGACAAGTGTGGGCTTCCCCTGGGAGGGATGAGGGACAACGATGGGAGGCGCCACCCCGACCGGTTCCGACCTGGTACGTTTCAACGATTTGACGTCCGCATGGTCACCCGTCGACGGTGGGCTGTGGCGGTGAGCCATGGAAGATCTGGGCAAGCTCTCGGACAAGGCCCGAGCTAAACGGTCAACCCCTGCGGGAGGGACACGGTGGAGTCTGACGTGGCGGCGCGGGGATCAGGCACGCGCACAAAAGGCGGACAGTCCGTGAAGAAGCAGCGCAATGGAACCGTAGAGGTCGACGCCGCGGCGCTCAACAGACTGCTGGCCGGCCTCGTCGCCATGCGCGACGGGAACTTCCGCCGGCGGGTGACGGTCTCGGGCGACGGCGTGATGGCGGAGCTCGCCGCGGTCTTCAACGAGGTCGCCGACCGCAATGTGCACCTCACGGGTGAGCTGGCGCGGGTGCGCCGGGTGGTCGGCCGAGAGGGCAAGCTCACCGAGCGCCTGGAGACGGGCGCCTGCGAGGGCTCCTGGGCCGCCGCGATCGACGCCTCCAACGAGCTGGTCGACGATCTCGCACGCCCGGTCTCGGAGGTCGGGCGGGTGCTGTCGGCGGTGGCCGACGGCGATCTCGAGCAGCGCATGGAGCTGCGCTCGCACAACTCCGACGAGACGGTACGGCCGCTGCGCGGCGAGTTCCTGAAGGTCGCCCGTACGGTCAACAACCTCGTCGACCAGCTGTCGGCGTTCACCGAGCAGGTGACGCGGGTCGCGGTCGAGGTGGGCACCGAGGGCAAGCTGGGCGGCCAGGCCCAGGTGCGCGGGATGTCCGGGTCCTGGAAGGACCTCACGGACTCCGTCAACACCATGGCGTTCCGGCTGACCGCCCAGGTGCGCGACATCGCGCTGGTGACGACGGCGGTGGCCAAGGGCGATCTGTCGCGGAAGGTCACCGTCCATGTGGCCGGTGAGATGGCCCAGCTGAAGAACACCGTCAACACGATGGTCGACCAGCTGTCCTCGTTCTCCTCCGAGGTGACCCGGGTCGCCCGTGAGGTGGGTACGGAGGGCGAGCTCGGCGGTCAGGCGACCGTGCCGGGCGTGGCCGGGGTGTGGAAGGACCTCACGGACTCCGTCAACACGATGGCCGGGAACCTCACCTCCCAGGTGCGCGGCATCGCCGAGGTGACGACGGCGGTCGCCAACGGGGACCTGTCGCAGAAGGTCCGGGTGAGCGCGCGCGGCGAGGTCGCCCAGCTCGCCGAGACGATCAACCAGATGACCGAGACCCTGCGCACCTTCGCGGACGAGGTCACCCGGGTGGCCAGCGAGGTCGGTGGCGAGGGTGTGCTCGGCGGCCAGGCGCAGGTGCCGGGTGCCGCGGGCACGTGGAAGGACCTCACCGACTCGGTGAACACGGTCTTCCGCAACCTGACGACGCAGGTGCGCGACATCGCGCAGGTCACCACGGCGGTGGCCAGCGGTGACATGACGCAGAAGGTCACGGTGGACGTGGCCGGCGAGATGCTGGAGCTGAAGAACACCGTCAACACGATGGTGGACCAGCTCCAGTCCTTCGGTTCGGAAGTGACCCGGGTGGCCCGGGAGGTCGGCGTCGAGGGCCGGCTCGGCGGCCAGGCCGAGGTACCGGGCGCGGCGGGCACCTGGAAGGACCTGACGGACTCCGTGAACACGGCGTTCCGGAACCTGACGGGTCAGGTGCGCGACATCGCGCAGGTGACGACGGCGGTCGCCAACGGCGACCTGTCGCAGAAGGTCACGGTGGACGTGGCCGGCGAGATGCTGGAGCTGAAGAACACCGTCAACACGATGGTGGCGCAGCTGTCGTCCTTCGCCGACCAGGTGACCCGGATGGCCAGGGACGTGGGCACGGAGGGCCGCCTCGGCGGTCAGGCGCGCGTCGACGGCGTCTCGGGTACGTGGAAGGAGCTCACGGACTCCGTCAACTTCATGGCGGGGAACCTGACCTCCCAGGTGCGCCAGATCGCGCAGGTGACCACGGCGGTGGCCCGGGGCGATCTGTCGCAGAAGATCGACGTCGATGCGCGCGGCGAGATCCTGGAGCTGAAGAACACCATCAATACGATGGTCGACCAGCTCTCCGCCTTCGCCGAGCAGGTGACGCGGGTGGCCCGCGAGGTGGGCACGGACGGGCGCCTCGGCGGTCAGGCGCAGGTGCCCGGTGTCGCCGGTGTGTGGCGCGATCTGACCGACTCGGTGAACGGCATGGCCGGCAACCTCACCGCTCAGGTCCGTAACATCGCGCAGGTCGCCACGGCGGTGGCGCGCGGTGACCTGTCGCAGAAGATCGACGTGGACGCGCGCGGCGAGATCCTGGAGCTGAAGAACACCCTCAACACGATGGTCGACCAGCTGTCGAACTTCGCGGAGCAGGTGACCAGGGTCGCCCGTGAGGTGGGTACGGAGGGCATTCTCGGCGGTCAGGCCGAGGTGCAGGGCGTGTCGGGTACCTGGAAGGACCTCACGCAGTCCGTCAACGGCATGGCCAACAACCTGACCCTCCAGGTCCGCAACATCGCCGAGGTCACCACCGCGGTCGCCAACGGCGACCTCTCCAAGAAGATCACCGTTGACGCCAAGGGCGAGATCCTCGAACTGGTGACGACGGTCAACACGATGGTCGACCAGCTGCTCAACTTCGCGGACGAGGTCACCAGGGTGGCCCGCGAGGTGGGTACGGAGGGCATCCTCGGCGGTCAGGCGCGGGTGCGGGGTGCGACGGGCATCTGGAAGGACCTCAGCGACAACGTCAACCTGATGGCCAACAACCTGACCAGTCAGGTGCGCAACATCTCCCGCGTCTCCTCCGCCGTCGCCAACGGCGATCTGACGAAGAAGGTCACCGTCGAGGCGCGCGGCGAGGTCGCCGAGCTGGCCGACACCGTCAACACGATGGTGACGACGCTGTCCTCGTTCGCCGACGAGGTGACGCGGGTGGCGCGCGAGGTGGGTACGGAGGGCGAGCTGGGCGGCCAGGCGCGCGTCCCGGGCGTCTCCGGTACGTGGAAGGACCTCACCGAGTCGGTGAACTCGATGGCGTCCAACCTGACCGGGCAGGTGCGCCAGATCGCGACGGTCACCACCGCCATCGCCAAGGGCGATCTCACCAAGAAGATCGACATCGATGCGCGCGGAGAGATCCAGGAGCTGAAGAACACCATCAACACGATGGTCGACCAGCTCTCCTCGTTCGCCGAGCAGGTGACCCGGGTGGCCCGCGAGGTGGGTACGGAGGGCCAGCTGGGCGGCCAGGCGCGGGTGCGGGACGTGGACGGCACCTGGCGCGACCTCACCGAGTCGGTGAACGAGATGGCCGGGAACCTGACCCGCCAGGTGCGGGCCATCGCGGCCGTCGCCACGGCGGTGACCCGCGGCGACCTCAACCTCAAGATCGACGTGGACGCCGCCGGGGAGATCCAGGCGCTCCAGGACAACATCAACACGATGATCGCCAACCTGCGTGACACCACCGCCACCAACAAGGAGCAGGACTGGCTCAAGGGCAACCTCGCCCGGATCTCCGGTCTGATGCAGGGGCGGCGCGACCTGGACGACGTGGCCTCGCTGATCATGAGCGAGCTGACCCCGGTCGTCTCCGCGCAGCACGGCGCGTTCTTCCTGGCCACGGCGACCGGCGAGACGGACGCGCTGGGCGCCGAGGGCGACAAGGACGGGGCGTACGAGCTCCGTATGCGGGGCAGCTACGGCTACTCCGCCGGCTCCATGCCGACGTCCTTCCGGCCCGGTGAGACGCTCATCGGCACGGCCGCCGAGGAGAAGCGGACGATCCAGGTGGACAACGTGCCGCCGGGCTATCTGAAGATCTCCTCCGGGCTCGGCGAGGCACCGCCGGCGCATGTGATCGTGCTGCCGGTGCTCTTCGAGGGGAAGGTCCTCGGCGTGATCGAACTGGCCTCGTTCCAGCCGTTCACGCACATCCAGCGGGACTTCCTCAACCAGCTCGCGGAAATGATCGCGACGAGCGTCAACACCATCAGCGTCAACACCACGACCGAGAAGCTGCTGGAGCAGTCGCAGGAGCTGACCGAGCAATTGCGTGACCGGTCGCAGGAGTTGGAGAACCGGCAGAAGGCCCTCCAGGCGTCCAACGCCGAACTGGAGGAGAAGGCCGAGCTGCTGGCCCAGCAGAACCGCGACATCGAGGTCAAGAACACCGAGATCGAGGAGGCGCGGCAGGTCTTGGAGGAGCGCGCCGAACAGCTCGCCGTCTCGATGCGCTACAAGTCCGAGTTCCTGGCCAACATGTCGCACGAGCTGCGGACGCCACTCAACTCGCTGCTCATTCTGGCCAAATTGCTCGCGGACAACGCCGAGGGCAATCTCTCGCCGAAGCAGGTGGAATTCGCCGAGACGATCCATGGCGCCGGTTCCGACCTGCTCCAGCTGATCAACGACATCCTCGATCTGTCGAAGGTCGAGGCGGGCAAGATGGATGTCAGCCCGACCCGGATCGCCCTGGTGCAGCTGGTCGACTACGTCGAGGCGACCTTCCGCCCGCTCACTGCGGAAAAGGGGCTGGATTTCTCCGTACGGGTGTCGCCGGAACTGCCGGCCACGCTGCACACCGACGAGCAGCGGCTGCTCCAGGTGCTGCGCAACCTGCTCTCCAACGCGGTGAAGTTCACCGACAGCGGGGCCGTCGAGCTGGTGATCAGGCACGCGGGTCCGGAGGTTCCCGACGCCATCCGTGAGCAGCTGCTCGAAGCCGGTTCGCTGCGGGACGCGGACGCCGATCTGATCGCGTTCTCGGTGACCGACACCGGGATCGGGATCGCCTCCAGCAAGATGCGGGTGATCTTCGAGGCGTTCAAGCAGGCGGACGGGACGACCAGCCGCAAGTACGGCGGTACGGGGCTCGGCCTGTCCATCAGCCGGGAGATCGCCCGGCTGCTCGGCGGCGAGATCCACGCGGCGAGCGAGCCAGGCCGGGGCTCCACGTTCACGCTGTACCTGCCGCTGCACCCGAGCGAACTCCCGCCCCAGGGCTACCCGCAGATCGCTCCCGGGCCCATCGAGATGCACGGGGCCGCGGTCGAGAGCGGCCGTCTTCCGGAGGCCGGGCAGGGTTCCGCTCCGGGCTTCCAGGACTACGGGCAGTCCGGGGGACGGCAGCCGGGCGGACAGGACGCGGGCGGTACGGCAGGGCTTCTGCGGCGGCGCCGCAAGGCCCTGGGAAGCGGGCGGCAGCAGCCCGCGCTGCCGCCCCGGCCGGCTGCCGCGCAGGAGCCGTGGGCGCTGGGCGGCCAGGAGGAGCCGGAGGTCCGCAGGACATTCCGCTTCAACGGCGAGAAGGTGCTGATCGTCGACGACGACATCCGTAACGTCTTCGCGCTCACCAGCGTCCTGGAGCAGCACGGACTGGCCGTCCTCTACGCGGAGAACGGGCGTGAGGGCATCGAAGTCCTGGAGCAGCACGACGATGTGACGGTCGTACTGATGGACATCATGATGCCGGAGATGGACGGTTACGCGACGACCTCGGCGATCCGCAGGATGCCGCAGTTCGCCGGGCTGCCGATCGTCGCGCTGACCGCGAAGGCTATGAAGGGCGACCGGGAGAAGGCGATCGAGTCCGGCGCCTCCGACTATGTCACCAAGCCCGTCGACCCTGATCACCTGCTTTCCGTTATGGAGCAGTGGATGCGCGGAGAGTGATCGTCGATTGAGCGAATCCATGTGATTTGTTGATGGACTGTGTCCGAAGGGGTGTGGGAACGCGGTTTCCGGGGAACCTTCTGGTCTCCCACCGCGTTTCCGGTACGTGCACAGTGACATCGCGGTGACAGGGTGTGGTGACGGGCGGGGTGCGGCTACCATGACCGGCACAAGGACGGACGGCGTAAGGGAGTCGTCCCCTGGGGCGGCGCCCGGTGCAATTCCGGGGCGAGGAGGACGGGCCATGGTGCAGAAGGCCAAGATCCTCCTGGTCGATGACCGGCCGGAGAATCTGCTGGCGCTGGAGGCCATCCTCTCTGCGCTCGATCAGACACTGGTACGGGCATCGTCAGGGGAGGAGGCGCTCAAAGCGCTGCTCACGGACGACTTCGCGGTCATTCTGCTGGACGTCCAGATGCCGGGCATGGACGGTTTCGAAACCGCCGCGCACATCAAGCGGCGGGAACGGACCCGGGACATCCCGATCATTTTTCTCACCGCGATCAATCACGGTCCGCATCACACCTTCCGGGGTTACGCGGCCGGCGCGGTGGACTACATCTCGAAGCCGTTCGACCCCTGGGTGCTGCGCGCCAAGGTCTCGGTCTTCGTCGAGCTGTACATGAAGAACTGCCAGCTGAGGGAGCAGGCCGCGCTGCTGCGCCTTCAGCTGGAGGGCAGCGGACACACGGGCGCCCAGCAGGAGAAGGAGCCCGCCGGTCTGCTGGCGGAGCTCTCCGCACGGCTCGCGGCCGTCGAGGAGCAGGCGGAGGCGCTCTCCAAACAGCTCGACGACGAGTCGGCGGACGCCGCGGCCGTGGCCACGGCCGCCCATCTGGAGCGCAAGCTGACCGGACTGCGCCGGGCGCTGGACGCCCTGGAGCCCGGCACCGGCGGCGCGTCGGCGGTCCTTCCGTCGTAGCGCGTCCCGCACCGCCCTTTCGCGCCGGGCCCCTTCGGGCCGGCGCGGGGGCAACTGCCGGTACTCCGCGCCGATTCGGTGCCCGCGCACCGGCCCGCGCCGGTCCCGGATGCCGTGAGGGCGCGTCAGTTCACGGCCTCCGTACGGCGACACGGTCGGGTGAACCGGTACGCGCACGTGTTCACCGGCGCAGACACCGGTAACCTCGGCGCCATGGCCTCACGTACGTCCGGCAAGGGTTCCCAGGGCACGGCGGGCACCGCGAAGCGCGTCGGCGGTGGCCCGGGCCCGGCGAAGAAAGCCGCGCCCGCCAAGAAGACCGCGGCGAAGAAGAGCGCGCCCGCGAAGAAGGCGCCCGCCAAGAGGCCACCGGCCAAGAAGGCCGCCCCGCCCAAACCGGCGCCCTCGCCCACCAACGGCGTGTACCGGCTGACGCGTGCCGTCTGGCTCGGCGCGGCCCACGCCGTCGGCGCGATGTTCCGCGGCATAGGCCGCGGCGCCAAGGGACTCGACCCCGCGCACCGCAAGGACGGCGTCGCGCTGCTGCTGCTCGGCCTCGCGCTGATCGTCGCGGCGGGCACCTGGTCGAACCTGCGCGGCCCGGTCGGCGACCTCGTGGAGATGCTCGTCACCGGCGCCTTCGGCCGGCTCGACCTCCTCGTGCCGATACTGCTCGGGGCCGTCGCCGTCCGGCTGATCCTCTATCCAGAGAAGCCCGAGGCCAACGGGCGCATCGTCATCGGTCTCTCCGCCCTGGTCATCGGGGTGCTGGGCCAGGTCCACATCGCCTGCGGCTCGCCGGGACGCGAGGACGGCACCGAGGCCATGCAGGACGCGGGCGGGCTCATCGGCTGGGCCGCGTCCAAGCCGCTTATCTTCACCATGGGCGAGGTGCTCGCCGTACCGCTGCTCCTGCTGCTCACCGTGTTCGGTCTGCTGGTCGTCACCGCGACCCCGGTGAACGCCATTCCGCAGCGGCTGCGGCTGCTCGGCACCAAGCTCGGGATCATCGAGCCGGCGTACGACCCCGAGGCGCAGGACGAGAGCGACGACGAGCGGTACGACGAGCAGTGGCGCGAGGCCCTGCCCGAGCGCTCGCGCCGCCCCTCCGCGCGCCGCTCGGAGACGTCGGGGGAGTACGACCCCGACCGGGCGGAGGCCGACGCGCTGTCCAAGCGCCGCAAGCCGCGCCGCCCCTCCGTGCAGCCGACGACGCACCGCACCATGGACGCGGTGGATGTCGCCGCCGCCGCTGCCGCGGCGCTCGACGGAGCCGTGCTCAACGGCATGCCGCCCTCGCCGGTCGTCGCCGACCTCACCCAGGGCATCTCGGTGGACCGCGAGCGCACGGGCACTCCCGTGCCGGGGGCGCGGGAGGCGGAGCGGCCCGGGAAGCCGGACAGGGCAGCCGAGCCCTCCGGAGGCGTGCCCGATCTGACCAAGCCGGTGCCCGAGCGCGCGCAGTCGCAGCCGCTGCCCGCCCGGGCCGAGCAGCTCCAGCTCTCCGGCGACATCACCTACTCGCTGCCCTCGCTCGACCTGCTGGAGCGCGGCGGTCCTGGCAAGACCCGCAGCGCCGCCAACGACGCGATCGTCGCCTCGCTGACCAACGTCTTCACCGAGTTCAAGGTCGACGCCGCCGTCACCGGCTTCACCCGCGGGCCGACGGTCACGCGGTACGAGGTGGAGCTCGGGCCCGCCGTGAAGGTCGAGCGGATCACGGCGCTGGCCAAGAACATCGCGTACGCCGTCGCCAGCCCCGACGTCCGGATCATCTCCCCGATCCCGGGCAAGTCGGCGGTCGGGATCGAGATCCCCAACTCCGACCGGGAGATGGTCAACCTCGGCGACGTGCTGCGGCTCGCGGACGCGGCGGAGGACGACCACCCGATGCTGGTCGCGCTCGGCAAGAACGTCGAGGGCGGCTACGAGATGGCCAACCTGGCGAAGATGCCGCACGTCCTGGTGGCGGGGGCGACCGGTTCCGGCAAGTCCTCCTGCATCAACTGCCTGATCACCTCGGTGATGGTGCGGGCGACCCCGGAGGACGTCCGGATGGTGCTGGTCGACCCCAAGCGCGTCGAGCTGACCGCGTACGAGGGCATTCCGCACCTGATCACACCGATCATCACCAACCCCAAGAAGGCCGCCGAGGCCCTGCAGTGGGTCGTCCGCGAGATGGACCTGCGCTACGACGACCTGGCCGCCTTCGGCTACCGGCACATCGACGACTTCAACCATGCCGTGCGCACCGGCAAGCTCAAGACGCCCGAGGGCAGTGAGCGGGAGCTCTCGCCGTACCCGTATCTGCTGGTGATCGTCGACGAGCTGGCCGACCTGATGATGGTCGCCCCGCGCGATGTCGAGGACTCGATCGTCCGCATCACCCAGCTGGCCCGCGCCGCCGGCATCCATCTGGTGCTCGCCACCCAGCGGCCCTCGGTCGACGTCGTCACCGGTCTGATCAAGGCGAACGTGCCCTCCCGGCTCGCCTTCGCGACCTCGTCGCTGGCCGACAGCCGGGTCATCCTCGACCAGCCCGGGGCCGAGAAGCTCATCGGAAAGGGTGACGGGCTGTTCCTGCCGATGGGGGCGAACAAGCCCACCCGGATGCAGGGCGCCTTCGTCACCGAGGACGAGGTCGCGGCCGTGGTCCAGCACTGCAAGGACCAGATGGCCCCCGTCTTCCGCGACGACGTGGTGGTCGGGACGAAGCAGAAGAAGGAGATCGACGAGGACATCGGCGATGACCTGGATCTGCTCTGCCAGGCCGCTGAGCTGGTCGTTTCCACCCAGTTCGGATCGACGTCGATGCTTCAGCGCAAGCTGCGGGTGGGCTTCGCGAAGGCCGGCCGGCTGATGGACCTGATGGAGTCGCGGAACATCGTCGGACCCAGCGAGGGCTCCAAGGCGCGCGACGTCATGGTGAAACCGGACGAGCTCGACGGGGTGTTGGCCCAGATCCGGGGGGAAACCGGTTCGTAAGGGTTTTGCGAGCAACCGTTTCGCCGGGCCGTACGTCAAGTTGAAGGGAGGGACAGCAGGATGTCCTTCCCCGGGGCGGTCCGGCGAATCCGGCTCTGTTCGAATCTGATGGCGTACAAAGCCGTCCCTCCCGGTTGCCCCTCCCTTTCGTACCCCCCCTAGACTGAACACCCAGCAGGTGGCTCACGCTCGAAAGGCGCCCCCGTGTCCATCGGCAACTCCCCCGAAGACGACCGGCCTTCGATCGGTCGAGTGCTTCAGCAGGCTCGTATCGCCGCAGGTCTCACGGTCGAAGAGGTCAGCACGTCCACCCGGGTGCGCATCCCCATCGTGCACGCGATCGAGGAGGACGACTTCTCCCGCTGCGGCGGCGACGTGTACGCCCGCGGCCATATCCGAACGCTGGCACGTGCCGTAGGCACCGATCCGGAACCGCTGGTCACGCAGTACGACGCCGAGCACGGCGGCCGTCCCGCGCCCACCCCGGCGGCCCCGCTGTTCGAGGCCGAGCGGATCCGTTCCGAACCCCGGCGGCCCAACTGGACCGCGGCCATGGTCGCGGCCATCGTCGCCGTGGTCGGGTTCGTCGGCTTCACCTTCTTCAAGGGCGGTGACGAGCCCACCACCGCAGGGCGCGTCGCCGAAGGCCCGACGTCCGACAAGATCGCCCCGAAACCCTCCGCCAGCAAGCCCGCCGACCCCAAACCGGCTCCCTCCGACAGCGCCATCGCGGCGGCGCCCCAGGACAAGGTGACGGTCCGGCTCAGCGCCAGTCAGGGCAAGAGCTGGATCTCCGCCAAGGACCACAACGGGCGCTCCCTCTTCGACGGGACGCTCCAGCAGGGCGAGACGAAGACCTTCCAGGACAAGGAGCGCGTCGACCTCGTCCTCGGCAACGCCGGCTCGATCGAGCTGTTCGTCAACGGCAAGAAGGTCGAGGACCAGTTCCAGCCCGGACAGGTCGAACGGCTCTCCTACACCAAGGGCGACCCCGAGGTCGGCTGACCGCCCCCTCGGACCACGCACATCGCGGCGAGCGCCCGGCCACCGGCCGGGCGCTCGCCGTCTTCGTCCCACCGCCGTCTGTTACTCCGTGTAACGGGGCAACCCTGCACGGCGGGGCCAGTGCCGGGACAAAGTAGTCTTGAGCCCATGCCCGAACGCCGTACCGTCGCCCTTGTCACTCTTGGCTGCGCCCGTAACGAGGTGGACTCGGAGGAGCTCGCAGGCCGCTTGGCAGCGGACGGCTGGGAGCTCGTCCAGGATGCCTCCGATGCCGATGTCGCCGTGGTCAACACCTGTGGATTCGTCGAGGCCGCCAAGAAGGACTCCGTCGATGCCCTGCTCGAAGCCAATGATCTGAAGGACCACGGCCGTACCCAGGCCGTCGTCGCCGTCGGCTGCATGGCCGAGCGCTACGGCAAGGACCTCGCAGAGGCCCTGCCGGAAGCGGACGGCGTCCTCGGATTCGACGACTACGCAGACATCTCCGACCGCCTCCAGACCATCCTCAACGGCGGCATCCACGCCTCCCACACCCCGCGCGACCGCCGCAAGCTGCTGCCGATCAGCCCCGCCGAGCGGCAGGACACCGCCGTGGCCCTGCCCGGCCACGCGCAGGACGTGGCACCGGCCCCCGCCGACCTCCCCGAGGGCGTCGCGCCGGTCTCCGGGCCGCGGGCGCCGCTGCGCCGCCGGCTGGGCACCAGCCCCGTCGCCTCCGTCAAGCTCGCCTCCGGCTGCGACCGCCGCTGCACCTTCTGCGCCATCCCGTCCTTCCGCGGCTCCTTCATCTCGCGCCGCCCCTCGGACGTCCTGGGCGAGACCCGCTGGCTGGCCGAGCAGGGGGTGAAGGAGGTCATGCTCGTCTCGGAGAACAACACCTCCTACGGCAAGGACCTCGGCGACATCCGCCTCCTGGAGACGCTGCTGCCCGAGCTCGCGGACGTCGAGGGCATCGAGCGCATCCGGGTCAGCTACCTCCAGCCTGCCGAGATGCGTCCCGGACTGATCGACGTCCTCACCTCGACGCCCAAGGTCGCGCCCTACTTCGACCTGTCCTTCCAGCACTCCGCCCCCGCCGTGCTGCGGGCGATGCGCCGCTTCGGCGACACCGACCGCTTCCTGGAGCTCCTGGACACCATCCGGAGCAAGGCACCGCAGGCGGGTGCCCGCTCCAACTTCATCGTGGGCTTCCCCGGTGAGACCGAGGACGACCTCGCGGAGCTGGAACGGTTCCTCTCCGGGGCCCGCCTCGACGCCATCGGCGTCTTCGGCTACTCAGACGAGGAGGGCACCGAAGCGGTCGGCTACGAGAACAAGCTGGACGCCGACGTCATCGCCGAGCGGCTCGCGCACATCTCGCAGCTGGCCGAGGAGCTGACCTCGCAGCGGGCCGAGGAGCGCGTCGGGGAGTCCCTCCAGGTGCTGGTCGAGTCGGTCGACGCCACCGACGACGAGTCGCGGGCCGTCGGCCGCGCCGCCCACCAGGCACCGGAAACGGACGGCCAGGTGCTCTTCACCACACGCGAGGGACTTGTCCCGGGCCGTATGGTCGAGGCAAAGGTCGTGGGTACCGAAGGCGTGGACCTGGTGGCCGAGTGTTCCGAGCTTGTGGAGGTAGCCAGATGACCGGAGTCCCGGCATCCGCGGCAGGTGGTTCCGGCGCGACGCCGGTCCGCGGCGGAAAGCTCGGTGCTGCGGCCGTCAATCAGGCCAGCCTGTGGAACATCGCCAACCTCCTGACCATGGCGCGGCTGGTGCTCGTCCCCGGCTTCGTCGTGCTGCTGCTGCACAACGGCGGTTACGACCCGGCCTGGCGTTCCGTCGCCTGGGCCGCGTTCGCCATCGCCATGATCACCGACCTGTTCGACGGTCATCTGGCGCGGACGTACAACCTGGTCACCGACTTCGGGAAGATCGCCGACCCGATCGCCGACAAGGCGATCATGGGCGCGGCCCTGATCTGTCTGTCGTACCTCGGAGACCTGCCCTGGTGGGTCACGGGAGTGATCCTCTTCCGCGAACTCGGCATCACCCTGATGCGGTTCTGGGTGATCCGGCACGGGGTCATTCCGGCCAGTCGCGGCGGCAAGATGAAGACCCTGGCCCAGGGGACGGCCGTCGGGATGTACGTCCTGGCGCTGACCGGTCCGCTGGCCACGCTGCGCTTCTGGGTCATGGCGGTGGCGGTCGTGCTGACGGTCGTCACCGGTCTGGACTATGTCCGCCAGGCTGTCGTGCTCCGGCGCCAGGGGCTCGCCGCGGAGCGGGCCGCCGCGGTGCAGGAGGCCGCAGAGGCGGCTGAGACCGCCGAGGCGGCCCTGGAAGGCGTCTCGGGCGCCGCGGTCCCGGCCGGGACCGCCGAGGGCGCTGAGGCCGCCGCCGCGAGCGCCGAGGGCATCGAGCCGGCGGCGGGGAGCGCCGAGGGCGTCGAGGGCGTCGAGCCCGCCGCGCGGACCGTCGGCGATGTCCGGGGTGCGGAACGGGTCACCGGGGCCTCCGGGGCCCGTGGTGCGGCGGAGGCGGAGCGGTGACGGCCGCGGCCCGGGTGCTGCGGCGGCTCGTCGAACGCGGGGAGACCCTCGCCGTCGCCGAGTCGCTGACCGGCGGCCTGGTCGCGGCAGAACTGACCTCCGTCCCGGGTGCCTCGCAGGCCTTCCGGGGCTCCGTGACCGCCTATGCGACCCCACTCAAGAGTGAAGTCCTGGGCGTGGACGCGGCTCTTCTGGCGGCGAAGGGCGCGGTGGACGCCGAGGTCGCCCGCCAGATGGCGGCAGGCGTGCGCCGGGCGCTCGGCGCGGACTGGGGCGTCGCGACCACGGGCGTCGCGGGCCCCGAGCCGCAGGACGGCCGGCCGGTCGGAACGGTCTTCGTCGCGGTCAGCGGGCCGCAGGGTGCCGGGAAAGTGGCGGCGCTGCGGTTGAACGGCGACCGTGCGGACATCCGTAAAGAGAGCGTACGAAGCGCGCTCGACCTTCTCTCAGGCGAACTCGGTGAGAATGAGGGCGCACAGGATACGGAACAGAACGGGGGGAATTGATGTTTGCAGCCCTGAGTGAACACGACATCGCTCCCCGCACGGCCGCGGCGCGAGGCGGTACGGTGGGGCGTGAAGGATGCGGCTACGCGGTCCGAGGAGGGAGCCACCGATGATTCTGCTCCGTCGCCTGCTTGGTGACGTGCTGCGTCGGCAGCGCCAGCGCCAAGGCCGTACTCTGCGCGAAGTCTCCTCGTCCGCCCGAGTTTCGCTCGGCTATCTCTCCGAGGTGGAGCGGGGGCAGAAGGAGGCATCCTCCGAACTGCTCTCCGCCATTTGCGACGCGCTTGACGTACGGATGTCCGAGCTCATGCGTGAAGTGAGCGATGAGCTGTCCCTGGCCGAACTGGCCGAGTCGGCGGCAGCCAGCGATCCGGTCCCTGTACCGGTGCGCCCCATGCTCAATTCCGTCTCCGTTTCGTCGGTGGCGGGTGTACCGACGGGGCGGGTGACCATCAAGGCGCCTGCGGAAGCGGTGGATGTCGTCGCCGCCTGATCCGTTCGGTTCGTTGTGAAGCCGGAAGCCCCGGTCCTCCCCTCAGGGGGCGGACCGGGGCTTCTGTGTGTCACCGGGGCTTCCGGGTGTCAGGGGAGCTTTGGGGGGAAGGCGGATGGATGAGACCGGGAAGCCATCTCGTGCAAGCTCGCACTGAAACTTCCTCGAATGACTGTTTTGCTTCGTTTGTGCCATCGTGGTGGTGCTGAACGGAACGGATCCAAGATCGGAGACGTGCATGTCTGTGGTGAAGAGCCCGCTGTCCGAGACCGACCTCAAGTCCGTGGGTGGTGCCCTCCAGGGCGCTCTGGTGGACCTCGTCGACCTCTCCCTGGTGGCCAAGCAGGTCCACTGGAACGTGGTGGGGCCGCGCTTCAGGTCCGTGCACCTTCAGCTCGACGAGGTCGTCGACACCGCCCGCCAGCACTCCGACACGGTCGCCGAACGGGCCTCCGCGCTGGGTGTCAACCCGGACGGCCGGTCGGCGACGATCGCCCGGGCCACGGCCATCGACTCCGTGCCCGAGGGCTGGATCAAGGACGTGGACGCGGTACGGACCCTGGTCGACGCCCTCGGCGTGGTGATCGGGCGGATGCGTGAGCGGATCGAGGTGACCGGCGATCCCGACCCGGTCAGCCAGGACATCCTGATCGCGCTGACCGCGGATCTCGAGAAGCACGCGTGGATGTTCCAGGCCGAGAGCGCCTGAGCCTCATCCCCGTCACTCCCTCAACCCCCTTTCCCCGGAGTGCCCGGACCCGGGCACACACCGGTTTCTCTCTGCGACAGAGGAGTCCCCATGACTGACGAAGGCGCGAAGGACAAGATCACCGGTAAGGCGAAGGAAGCGATGGGCAAGATCGCCGGCAACCGGCGCATGGAGGCCGAAGGCAAGACGGACCAGGCGAAGGGCAAGGCCAAGGACGCCGCAGGCGGCGCCAAGGAGCGTGCCGAGGGCGTCAAGGACTCCCTCACGGACGACGACAAGAGCTGAACGGAAACGGCGAGCCCCCACCGGAGACGGTGGGGGCTCCCTTCTGAACCCCTGCCCGGCTCCGCCGGCGCGAGCGTGAAGGTGCGCGACTGCGCCGTGCGCGCCGGTAGTGCACCGGTGCGCTCTCCCGTCGGGTGATCGGGCCGCAGTAGGTTCGGCCGGAGGAGGCAGCCATGGTACGGCGATGGGTGCCGGCGCTCGTTCTCGGCGGTGTGTGGTGGTGGGCCGTGCTGCGGCTGGTCCTGGAGCCGGCGCACGCCGGAGTGGTCGAGGGAGCGGTGGCGGCGGGTGGCTGGGGGCTGAGCCTCCTGCCGGTCCATGTGGCCGCGACCGCCCGGCCCACGGGCATCTTCGACACGGGCGCGGCGCTGGCCCGGCGCGGGGCGGCGTGGCTGCGGGAGTCCGGCAGGTCCTGGCGGACTGCCGGCGGGCCGTGGCCCGCCGCCGCGACGGAGCGTCTCACCGGCGCGTGGCGCGCTACCAGGGCATGGCGACGCCGCCGTTCGGGCGGAGGATCTGACCGGTCATGAAGGCCGAGGCGTCGGACGCCAGATGCAGCACGGTGTGCGCCACGTCCTCGGGCTCCCCGACCCTTCCCAGCGGCGAGATCCGGACCATCGTGGCCTCGGCCCGGTGCTGCTGCTCCGCGTCGTGGCGGGCGGTCATGGGTGTGCGGATCCAGCCGGGGGCGACGGCGTTGACCCGAATGGCGTGCGGTCCCAGCTCGGTCGCCAGCGTCTTGGTCAGCTGCACCACGGCTGCCTTGGCGGCGCCGTAGCAGAGCAGCCCGGGGCTCGCGGAGTCGACCGCGCCCGAGGCCATGGTG
The DNA here is from genome assembly GCF_031844705.1 of Streptomyces sp. ITFR-16. Lineage (NCBI taxonomy): Bacteria > Bacillati > Actinomycetota > Actinomycetes > Kitasatosporales > Streptomycetaceae > Streptomyces > Streptomyces sp. ITFR-16. Next base: position 2,059,726 of record NZ_CP134609.1, on the reverse strand, counting down.
ACCAGCGAGCCCGGGGCGGAGCGGGCGACCATCGTGCGGGCCACTTCCTGGCACGCGTACAGGACCCCTTTGAAATTGACCGAGAGCACGCGGTCGAGATCCTCGTCGGCCGTCTCCAGGACGCTGCTCGTGTGCATGATCCCGGCGACGGCGGCCAGGATGTCCAGCTCCCCGGCGGCCGCGACGGCGGCCCGGACCTGGTCGCGGTCGGTGACATCCAGCGGATACGTGTGGGCTTCGCCACCCGCCCCGGTGATCAGCTCCCGGGTCTCCAGAAGCCCCTTCTCGTCGAGATCCGCACCATGCACGACGGCACCCGCCTCGGCCAGCAGTACGGCACAGGACCGGCCGATCCCGCCGGCGGCGCCGGTGACGAACGCGGAACGTCCGGTGAGGTCGTACGCGGCGATGGGCATGACTGGACGGTACGGCTGGATCTGACGGGGCGTCAACTGTGATGCGCGGAATGCTGGTTCGGCGTTCGGACCTAGGGCGTCGGGCCGGTCTGGCAGCGTGGGCACCAGTAGGCGGGGCGGTTGTCCTGTTCGGCCTCGCGGATCGGGGTTCCGCAGCGCAGGCAGGGGCGGTGGGTGCGGCCGTAGACCCAGAGGTTCTCGCTCGGGCGGGCGGGGCGGGGGGCCCGGCCCGTGGCGGTGCGGGGGCGGGCGGCGGCCGTGGTGGTGCGGACCGGGCGGTCGCGGTTGGCCTCCAGGAGTTGTCTGGCCGTACTGACCAGGAGGGTGGCCGTGCGCGCGGGCAGGTCGCCGATGGGGAGCCAGGGGGTGGCTCGGGCCAGGAAGCAGAGTTCGGCCTTGTAGATGTTCCCGATGCCGGCCAGGTTGCGCTGGTCCAGGAGGGCTTCGCCGAGGGGGCGGGCGGGGTCGGCGAGGAGGTTGCGCAGCGCCGTGTCCGGGTCCCAGTCCGGGCCCAGCAGGTCCGGGCCGAGATGGCCGACGGCGTTCCCCTCGTCCCGGGTGCGCAGGAGTTCGAGGACCGGAAGGCGGTAGCCGACGGCGGTGTGCGCGGCGTTGCCCAGGACGGCCCGGATCTGGTGGCCGGGGCCGCCGCGCCAGCGTTCGCCCGGGGCGTAGATGCGCCAGGCCCCGTCCATCCGGAGATGGCTGTGCAGGGTGAGTCCGCCCTCGATGCGGGTCAGCAGGTGCTTGCCCCGGGCGGAGACGTCGAGAACGGTCCGGCCCGTGAGGTCGGCCGTGGCGAACCGGGGGACGCGCAGGTCGGACCTGGTGAGGACCCGGCCGGCGAGCGCGTGGTGCAGACGCTCGGCGGTCTGCAGGACGGTGTCTCCTTCGGGCATGTCTCCATGATGCGCGGACCGGGGTCAGGCGCGCAGGCGCAGGCCTCTCGGGGTGGCGAGGAAGCCGGCCGACTCCAGGGTGCGGCCCAGGGGGGAGGTCAGGGACGAGGCGCCGTTGGTCCGCTCGACGGTCACCGTGCCGAGGGCTCCGGCGCGGGCGGCGGCGGCCAGGGCACCGGCCGCCGCGAGGAGCGCCGGATCGTCCGGGTCGGTCGGCCAGGCCAGCAGCGTCTTGCCGCCGCGCTCCATGTACAGCGTCAGCTCGCCGTCGACCAGGACCACGAGCGCGCCCGCCTTGCGGCCCGGCTTGTGTCCCGCGCCCGCCGGCGGTTCCGGCCAGGGGAGGGCCGCGCCGTACGCGTTGGCCGGGTCGGCGGCCGCGAGGACCAGGGCGCGGGGGTCCGCGCCGGGTTCCGTACGGTCGCGGGCGGTGGACGCCGCGCGGAGCCGGTCGACCGCGCCGTCCATGGCGAACTGCGCCGCGCCCAGTCCCTCCACGACATAGCCGCGCCTGGCCTGTCCGTTGTCCTCGAAGGCGGACAGCACCCGGTAAGCGGCGGAGAAGCCGCCCTCGACGCCCTCCGCCTGGACCGCGCCGCGGGTCACCACTCCGTGCCGGTCCAGCAGGGTGCGGGCCAGGGCATGGGCCCGGTGGGTGGGGTCGGGTTCCAGGGCCGGCAGCAGGGACCAGCGGCCCGAGACCGTGGGCGGGCCGGTCCGTGAGACGGGGCGGGCCGCAGCGGTCAGCGTGCCGTACCGGCCGCGCGGGACGCTGCGTCTGGCGCGGTGCGCGGTCGCCCCGGCCGTGCGGCCGGAGCCGAGGAGCGAACGCAGCGGTGCGAGCGTGTCGTTGGTGAGCCGGCCCGACCAGGCGAGGTCCCACAGCGCGTCCGCCAGCTGCGGATCGGTGCAGTCGGGGTGGGTGGTGGCGCGGACCTGGTCGGCGATCTGACGGAAGAACAGTCCGTAGCCGCCGGAGAGCGTGGTGAGCACCGACTCGTGCAACGCGCTGAGTTCGAACGGGCGCGGGGGTGGCAGGAGCAGGGGTGCGCTGTCGGCCAGGTAGAGGGAGATCCAGCCGTCCTTGCCGGGGAGAGCGCCCGCGCCGGCCCACACGACCTCGCCGGTGGTGGTCAGTTCATCGAGGAGCGCGGGGGTGTAGCCCGTGACCCGGGCCGGGAGGATCAGCTTCTCCAGGGCGGACGCGGGCACGGGCGCGCCCTGCAGCTGCTCGACGGCCCGGGCCAGTCCGTCGATTCCGCGCAGGCTGTTGCTGCCCAGGTGCTGCCACTGGGGCAGGAATCCGGCCAGGGCGGCGGGCGGGACCGGCTCCAGCTCGTGGCGCAGCGCGGCGAGCGAACGCCGTCGCAGCCGCCGCAGCACTGTGGCATCGCACCACTCCTGGCCGATGCCCGCCGGATGGAACTCGCCCTGGACGATCCGGCCGGAGGCCGCGAGCCGTTGCAGCGCACCGTCCGTGACGGCGGTACCGAGGCCGAACCGGGCGGCCGCCGCGGTCGAGGTGAACGGGCCGTGCGTACGGGCGTAGCGGGCGAGGAGGTCGCCCAGGGGGTCCTTCACCGGTTCGGTGAACGCCTCGGGGACGCCGACCGGGAGAGCCGTGCCCAGCGCGTCGCGCAGCCGGCCCGCGTCCTCGATCGCCGCCCAGTGGTCGGCGCCGGCGATCCGGACCCTGATGGCGCGGCGGGCCGACGCCAGCTCCCGCGCCCAGGGCTCCTCGGCTCCGCGCGCGGCCAGCTCCTCGTCGGTCAGCGGGCCGAGGACGCGCAGCAGGTCGGCCACGCCCTCGATGTCCTTGATCCGGCGGTCCTCGGCCAGCCACTGGAGCTCCTGCTCCAGCTCCGTGAGGACATCGGCGTCCAGCAGTTCGCGCAGCTCGGCCCGGCCCAGCAGTTCGGCCAGGAGACGGGAGTCCAGGGAGAGCGCGGCGGCCCGCCGCTCGGCGAGCGGCGAGTCGCCCTCGTACAGGAACTGGGCGACGTAGCCGAAGAGGAGCGAGCGGGCGAACGGGGAGGGCTCCGGGGTGGTGACCTCGACGAGCCGGATGCGGCGCGCCTCCAGATCGCCCATCACTTCCGTGAGCCCGGGGACGTCGAAGACGTCCTGGAGGCATTCGCGGACCGCTTCGAGAACGATGGGGAAGGAGCCGAACTCGGAGGCGACCTGAAGGAGCTGGGCGGCCCGCTGACGCTGCTGCCACAGGGGTGTGCGCTTTCCGGGGCTGCGGCGGGGCAGCAGCAGCGCCCGCGCCGCGCACTCGCGGAACCGGGAGGCGAACAGGGCGGAGCCGCCGACCTGGTCCGTGACGATCTGCCCGATCTCCCCCTTGTCGAAGGCGACATCGGCGGCGCCGACCGGCGGCTGGTCGCTGTCCAGCGCGGCGTTGGCCGCGGGCAGCGGCGCCCCGCCGGAATCGTGCGGGTCCTGGGCGGGATCGAAGTCGAGGAGGTCCAGGCCCATCATGTCCGCGTCCGGCAGCCTCAGCACGATGCCGTCGTCGGCGTGCATGACCTGGGCGTCCATGCCGTACCGCTCGGCGAGCCGGGCGCTGAGCGCGAGCGCCCAGGGGGCGTGCACCTGGGCGCCGAACGGGGAGTGCACGACGACGCGCCAGTCGCCCAGCTCGTCCCGGAACCGCTCGACGAGGATGGTCCGGTCGTCCGGCACATGGCCGCAGGCCCGGCGCTGTTCGTCGATGTACGCCAGGACGTTGTCCACGGCCCAGGTGTCCAGCCCCGCGGCCAGCAGCCGCTCCCGCGCGTCCTGCGGGGACAGCCCGCCCAGCTCGCGCAGGAAGGCACCGAGCGCGCGGCCCAGCTCCAGCGGGCGGCCCAGCTGGTCGCCCTTCCAGAACGGCAGCCGCCCGGGGACGCCGGGCGCGGGCGAGACCAGCACCCGGTCACGGGTGATGTCCTCGATCCGCCAGGACGTGGTGCCCAGGGTGAAGACATCTCCGACGCGGGACTCGTAGACCATCTCCTCGTCCAGCTCACCGACCCGGCCGCCGCCCTTCTTGGGGTCGGCACCGGCGAGGAAGACCCCGAAGAGCCCTCGGTCGGGGATGGTGCCGCCGGAGGTGACCGCCAGCCGCTGGGCGCCGGGGCGGCCCGTGACCGTACCGGCGACGCGGTCCCAGACCACGCGCGGGCGCAGCTCCGCGAAGGCGTCGGACGGATAGCGGCCGGCGAGCATGTCGAGGACGGCGGTGAACGCCGACTCGGGGAGCGAGGCGAAGGGGGCGGCGCGGCGGGTCACCGCCAGCAAGTCGTCCACCTGCCAGCTGTCCAGGGCGACCATCGCGACCAGCTGCTGCGCCAGCACGTCCAGCGGATTGGACGGGATGCGCAGCGCCTCGATGGAGCCGGTGCGCATCCGCTCGGTGACCACGGCGGCCTGGACGAGGTCGCCGCGGTACTTCGGGAAGACGACGCCGGTGGACACCGCGCCCACCTGGTGGCCGGCGCGGCCCACCCGTTGCAGCCCGGAGGCGACCGAGGGCGGCGACTCGACCTGGATCACCAGGTCCACCGCACCCATGTCGATGCCCAGCTCCAGGCTGGAAGTGGCGACGACCGCGGGCAGCCGGCCCGCCTTGAGGTCCTCCTCGACCTGGGCGCGCTGCTCCTTGGAGACCGATCCGTGGTGCGCCCGGGCGAGCAGTGCGGGGGCGCCCTTGGCCGCCCCCGACTCCGCCATGATCTCGGCGGGGGAGTGGGCCTCGGGCATGGTCTCGCCGGTGGCCCGCTCGTACGCGATCTCGTTGAGCCTGTTGCAGAGGCGTTCGGCGAGGCGCCGGGAGTTGGCGAAGACGATGGTGGAGCGGTGCGACTGCACGAGGTCGGCGATCCGCTCCTCCACATGCGGCCAGATCGAGGGCTTCTCGGCCTGGCCCGAGGAGTCGTCGGTGGCCGGGGAGCCGCCGAGCTCGCCCAGGTCCTCGACGGGCACGACCACCGACAGGTCGAACCGCTTGGTGGACGGCGGCTGGACGGTCTCCACCTTCCGCCGGGGGGAAAGGAAGCGCGCCACCTCGTCGACCGGACGGACCGTCGCCGACAGGCCGATCCGGCGGGCCGGACGGGGCAGCAGCTCGTCGAGACGCTCCAGGGACAGCGCGAGATGGGCGCCCCGCTTGGTGCCCGCGACCGCGTGCACCTCGTCCAGGATCACCGTCTCGATCCCCGCCAGCGCCTCCCGGGCCGAGGACGTCAGCATCAGGAAGAGGGACTCGGGGGTCGTGATCAGGATGTCCGGCGGCCGGGTCGCCATCGAGCGGCGCTCGGCGGCCGGGGTGTCGCCCGAGCGGATGCCCACCCGCACCTCGGGCTCCGGCAGCCCCAGGCGCACCGACTCCTGGCGGATTCCGGTCAGCGGTGAGCGCAGGTTGCGCTCCACGTCGACCGCGAGCGCCTTCAGCGGGGACACGTACAGCACGCGGCAGCGCTTCTTCGCCTCGGCCGGCGGCGGCACGGCGGCCAGCCGGTCCAGCGCGGCGAGAAAGGCGGCCAGGGTCTTGCCCGATCCGGTCGGCGCGACGACCAGGACGTCCGACCCCTCATTGATCGCCCGCCAGGCACCCTCCTGCGCGGCCGTGGGCGCGCTGAAGGCCCCCGTGAACCAGCTGCGGGTCGCGGGGGAGAACGCATCGAGTGCGGAGCCGGTCATGTTCCCCATCGTGCACCCCGGCACTGACAACGGCTTCGGCAACCGCCGGACCGCCGGCGGCCCCGGCCGCCGCGAGCTGCGAGAATTCGGTCATGGCAGGAGCATCGGGACCGGCGGAATGGGCGCGGCACTGGCAGTACGCCGAGCTGCCCGACCTCGACCTGCTGCGGGCCCGCTACATCCGCCACACCTTCCCGCGCCACAGCCACGAGGGCTATGTCTTCGGCGCCGTCACCCAGGGCATCGAGGATGTCGCCCTGCCCGGCGGCACCGTCCACGCCGGCCCCGGCTCCGTCGTCATGATCAATCCCGAGGTGCCGCACACCGCCAGGGCCGGTGTGCCCGAGGGCTGGGTGTACGCCACGCTCTACCCGTCCGCCCAGGTCATCAACGACATCGCGGCCGACATGACCGATCTGCGCGGCACCGTCTCCTTCACGGAGGCCGGCGTGACCGATCCGTACGCCGCCCGGCTCATCGGCGAGGTCCACCGGGCGGCGGAGGAGGGCAACGCGCTGGCGGCGGACAGCGTGCTGCGCGTCCTGGTCACGCGGCTGCTCACCCGGCACGGCAGCGCCCTGCCCGCCCCCGCGCCCCGGGCGGCCGGAGCGCGCGACGCGGCGCGGGCCCGGGCCGTCCTGGAGAGCAGGATGGCCCGGCCGCCCACCCTGGAGGCCCTGGCCGCCGAACTCGGCACGAGCCCGTTCGCCCTGCTGCGCGCGTTCAAGAAGCAGTACGGCATGCCGCCGCACACCTGGCTCACCGACGCCCGGGTCCGGCGGGCGCGGCGGATGCTCGACGCGGGCACGGCACCGGCCCGCGCGGCCGCAGAGGTCGGCTTCACCGACCAGCCGCATCTCAACCGCCACTTCACCCGGATCGTGGGGGTGCCGCCCGGCGCCTACCAGCGCGAACGTGCAAGAACGTACAAGACCGGTCCCCGACCGCCCGGGTAGCGTGCCGGGCGTGCCAGAACAGACCACACCTCTTCAGAGAGCCGGCGGACCGGCCGGTCCCGGCGGGGCCACCGCCGTCGACAAGCCCGATGCGGCCGTCGTCCGGGACGCGCTCGGCGTCGGCATAGCCGTCGGCCTCTCCGGCTTCGCCTTCGGCGTCACCTCGGCCGGCTCCGGGCTGAGCCTCCTGCAGACCTGTGCGCTCAGCCTCCTCGTCTTCACCGGCGCCTCCCAGTTCGCCCTGGTGGGCGCCCTGGCGGCGGGCGGCAATCCGTACACCGCGGCCGCCGGCGCCTTCTTCCTCGGCGTACGCAACTCCTTCTACGGCCTGCGGCTGTCGCAGCTGCTCGCCCTGCCGCGCGCCCTGCGCCCCCTCGCCGCGCAGTGGGTCATCGACGAGACGACCGCCGTGACCCTGCCCCAGCCCACCCGGCGGGCCGCACGGATCGGCTTCACCGTCACCGGGCTCACGCTCTATGTGCTGTGGAACCTGACCACGCTGATCGGCGCCCTGGGGGCGGAGGCACTCGGCGACACCGATGCCTGGGGGCTCGACGCGGCGGGTCCCGCCGTCTTCCTCGCGCTGCTCGCGCCCATGCTGAAGAGCACGACCGAGCGGATCACCGCCGCACTCGCCGTCCTGCTGGCACTCGGCCTCCTGCCGGTGCTGCCCGCAGGGGTGCCCGTCCTGCTGTCCGCCCTCGCGGCGCCCTTCGTCCTGTATCTGAGGGGGCGCGGCAAGGACGGCGCTTCCCAGGCGGACACGGGGGACACGAAGGACGCGGACACGAGCACAACCAAGGACGCCCGATGAACGTCTGGATCGCCATCGCGCTGACCGCCGTCGGCTGCTATCTCGCCAAGCTCCTCGGGCTCCTGGTGCCGGCCGGCGCCCTGGAACGCCCTCTCGTCCAGCGGCTCGCCGCACTGCTGCCCGTGGCCCTTCTGGCCGCCCTGACCGCGCAGCAGACCTTCGGCGACGGGCAGCACCTGGTGCTCGACGCCAGGGGCGCGGGTCTCGCCGCCGCCGCGCTCGCCCTGGTCCTGCGCGCGCCCTTCCTCGTGGTCGTCGGCGTGGCCGTCGTGGTCACCGCCGGAGTGCGCGCACTGGGCTGACCTCCTGACGCGCCGCGCGTAAGGGGCTCGGTCCAGGTGCCGAGCCCCTTACACGCGGCCCTGTGCACGCGGCCCCTTGAACGCCTTCCCCCGGACGCGGCCCCCTGGACAGCGGGACCGCCGGGTCCGACCGCGCGGGCCGGCTGCGGCACCGGCAGGAGCACGCTCGTCAGCGCCATCGGGTGTCAGTCCAGGCGGCGCCCGTGGGCCCGCAAGGTCTCCAGGGCTCGGAGCGTCACCAGGGGGCGTCCCTCCAGGGCCGTCCCCGGGGCCCACTGCCGCCAGGTCACCGGCCAGCCGCCGTCCGCCTCCTGCCCGGCCGCCAGGTGGTCGAGCGACCGCTCCATCTCGGCGTCGGTGAACCACCGGCGGGCGAGCGAGGCGGGGGTGCGGGCGTAGTCGTACGGGAAGTGCTGCTCGCCCGGCGCGTACCCGGCGGCCACCGGATACTCCGCACGCCGGTCCGGGTCCAGCACGGCGAGACGCTGGTCGCGCACCAGCCGGCCCAGCCGGTCGGCGGCGGCCTCGGCCCGCGGCCGGTCCGGCGCGCCGTCCAGGAAGGCGACGGCGGCCTCGATCTCGTACGGATGCGACACCTCCAGGGCGTCGACGGCCGCCCAGCAGAAGTCGGTGGCCCGGAAGAGCCAGGCGTGCCACACCGCGTTGCGGTGCAGCAGTCCGACGACGGGGCCGGTGGCCAGCAGCTCGGCCGGCGGGTCGTCGACGATCGGGATGAAGGGCGCCGCCGGATAGCCGCGCTGCGAGGGAAGGAGCGCGGGCAGCGCACCCTCCTTGGTGGACACGTCGGTCAGGAAGCGGCAGATCCGCTCCACCCGCAGACCGCCGCAGCGGCCGATGGAGTCGAGGACGTTCAGCGCGTGCGCCGTGTGCAGGGGCTGACTGACGGGGCCGCGCAGATCGGGTTCGAGCGCGTGGCCGTACCCGCCGTCCTCGTTGCGATAGGCGGCGAGCGCCGTCTCCACGGCATCGGCACTCCCTTGTAAGAAGTGATGGGCGAACCGCCGTTGTTCGAGGACACGGGCCGTGAGCCAGATGAACTGCTCGGCACGATCGAGGGGACTTGCTCCGCTTCCAGCCATGAACCGACCGTAGGACGTCAAGTGCTCCGGGCAAGGGCAGGCGGCCCGGCTGCACTCTCAGGAGCGGGATACTGAACGCATGCGGTTGACGATTTTCTGGGAACGGATGGCGGACCACTTCGGCGCGGGATACGCGGACTCCTTCGCGCGCGACCATGTGATGGCCGAACTCGGCGGACGGACGGTGCGGCAGGCGCTGGCCGACGGCTGGGAAGCGAAGGACGTCTGGCGCGCGGTCTGCGCCGCAGTCGACGTGCCCGCCGACAAGCGCTGAGGCGCACCCCCGCGATGCGGGGCGGCGGACGGGCGCCCGGGGCGCGCGACCGGTTGTCACACGCGTAGGCGAGACTTGCTCCGTGGCACCGACAGACGAGACCGCTCAGATCCGGCCCCCGCTCACTCCGCCCGTCCCGCCGGCCGCGCCACCGGCCCCGCCGTCCGGCACCGGGCCCGTCCGCATGCCCGGCTGGCTGCCGCGCGCCATGGTGCTGGCCCTGGCGCTCTACGCCTGCTTCCGGCTCGGCAGCTGGGCGTTCGACCAGCTCATCGGTCTGCTGATCAATGTGCTGATCGCCTTCTTCCTGGCACTCGCGATCGAGCCCGCCGTGAGCCGGATGTCGGCCCGCGGCATGCGCCGGGGCTTCGCCACCTTCCTGGTCTTCCTCGGGGTGCTGATCGCCGGTGCCGGGTTCGTCGTGCTGCTCGGCTCGATGCTCGCGGGCCAGATCGTCGACATGGTGGAGGACTTCCCGAAGTACCTCGACTCGGTGATCCACTGGGTCAACCAGACGTTCCACACCGAGCTCTCCCGGGTCGAGGTCCAGGACAGCCTGCTGCACTCCGACTGGCTGCAGAAATACGTCCAGAACAGTGCGAGCGGCGTGCTCGACGTGTCCACCACGGTCCTGGGCGGTCTGTTCCGGCTGCTGACGATCTTCCTGTTCTCGTACTACTTCGCGGCCGACGGCCCCAGGCTGCGCCGCGCGCTGTGCTCCGTGCTGCCGCCCGCCCGGCAGGCCGAGGTACTGCGGGCCTGGGAGATCGCGGTCGCCAAGACCGGCGGCTACCTCTACTCGCGCGGTCTGATGGCCCTCGTGTCCGGCATCGCGCACTACATCCTGCTGGCCGCCCTCGGGGTGCCGTACGCACCGGCGCTCGCGGTCTGGGTGGGCCTCGTCTCGCAGTTCATCCCCACCATCGGTACGTATCTGGCGGGCGCCCTGCCGATGCTGATCGCGTTCACGGTCGACCCCTGGTACGCGCTCTGGGTCCTCGGGTTCGTCGTGGTGTACCAGCAGTTCGAGAACTACGTGCTGCAGCCCAAGCTGACCTCGAAGACGGTCGACATCCATCCGGCGGTCGCGTTCGGCTCGGTCATCGCGGGGACGGCCCTGATGGGCGCCGTCGGCGCGCTGATCGCCATCCCGGCCGTGGCGACCCTGCAGGCCTTCCTCGGCGCGTATGTGAAGCGGTACGACGTCACCGACGACCCCCGGGTGCACGGCCGGCATCAGTGGCGCGGCGAGCCGCTGTCGGCGCGGCTGCGCAGGCTCTGGCACGCCCCGGAACCCGACGAAGGCCACCGAGGCCGGGGGACGGACGACGGCGAGGAGCCCCGGGAGCCCCGGGGACCCCGGGCGGGCTCCTGAGCGCACCGGCCGGGCCGGTGATCAGGCCCCGGGCGCGGCGGGGCGGTGCAGGGCGATGACGGCGGCGTCGTCGTCCAGGTGTCCGCCGACGTGGTGCAGCAGGTCGCGCCGGAGGCGGTGGAGGAAGGCGTCGGGGTCGGTCTCGGTCCAGCCGGTGATGCGCTCGCTGAGCGGGTAGAACGTGCCGCCGGGGTCACGCGCCTCGGTGACCCCGTCCGTGTGCAGCAGCAGAAGGTCTCCCGGCTCGAACGGGAAGCTGTCCACGTGGTAGCGCGGACGGGCCAGTTCGCCCAGGCCCAGCGGCGGCGCGGGGTGGCGGGCCTCCACCGTCGTCGGGCGGCCGTCGCGCAGGACGACCGGTGGCGGGTGCCCGCAGACGATCATCTCGACCCGGCCGTCCCGGTCGGGGATGTCCAGGACGGTGGCGGTGATGAAGGTCTCGCCCGAGCGATCCGTCTCGCCCGGCTCCATCAGGTCCCAGCAGACGCTTCCGTCGAGATAGGTCACCAGCTCGCCCAGGCTCGCCTGGCGGTGGGCCGCGGCGCGGAACGCGCCGAGCAGCAGGGCGGCGTCACCGACCGCCGTCATCCCCTTGCCCCGCACGTCGCCGACGATCAGCCGGGTACCGAAGGCGGTACGCGCCGCCGCGTACAGGTCCCCGCCGATCTGGGCCTCGGCCTCGGCGGCGAGATACAGCGAGGCGACGCGCAGCGGTCCGAGCCGCTTGGGCAGCGGCCGCAGGACGACCCGCTGGGCCGCCTCGGAGACGTACCGCACCTGTGTCAGCTCCCTGGCACGCCGGTCGCGCAGCACGCAGAAGACCACCAGGCTCGCGCCGACCAGCACCAGGGCGGCGATCTGTGCCTGGTGGTTGGCCGAGAGCAGGTGGTCCGTGTCGCGCAGCAGTCCTATAACCGTCTGCGCGACCACCGCCAGTGCGGCCACCAGCCCCACCGTGCGGGGCCCGCCGAACGACGCCGTGATCGCCGGGGCGGCGACCAGCAGCGGCCCCAGATGGATGTCGGGCGGCGCGAGGACGTCGATCACGGACACCGCGACGATCCACGCGATCGGGACGGCGACCCACCCATGGCCCGCTCGCACCGACCGGCGGAGTCCTGCGAGGCGCTGCGACATGACTCCTCTCTACACCGCCCCTGCCGGGCTCGCACCGGCAGCGCGGGGCAGGGTGTCCTGTGTCATCGAACTGCGAGTCCGTGCCACCGGACCTTGAGCGGTAGTCGTGGGTGGCACCGCCCTTCTCAGGACCGCATGCGATAGGTCACGTGTGTGACCGAGTTCGCTGCTCGCGACTCCACCTGTTCAAGGTTCAGCGGCGGCACGCCGGCGAACAGCCGCGTACCGGCGCCGAGCGTGAACGGGACAATGTGCAGCCGCAGCTCGTCGATCAAGCCGGCGGCGAGGTACTGGTTGACGGTGGTCGCGCCCCCGTGGATCGATACGTTGCGGCCCTCCGCCGCCTCGCGGGCCTGCCGCAGCGCGGATTCAATGCCGTCGGTGACGAAGTGGAAGGTGGTGCCGCCGTCCATCGGTTGTGGGTCGCGCGCGTGGTGGGTGAGCACGAAGACCGGTGCGTGATACGGCGGATTGTCGCCCCACCATCCCTTCCACTGGCGATCCCATGCGCCGCGTACGGGGCCGAACATGTTGCGCCCCATGATGAAGGCGCCGACCACCGTCAGCCGGTCGAGCTCGGCCTGCCGCTGCTCCGGGGTTTCGAACATCCAGGAGTGCAGTCTGTCGCCCCAGCCATCGCCGGCGTCGTCGCCGAACGGGCGCTGCTCGGTCTGGTGGAGCCCGGCCGAGTACCCGTCGACGGAGATCGAGAGGTCGCAGGTCACCTTGCCCGAATGTTCGTTCACTGAGCCGTCCTCCTGGTGGCGGCCTTCCGTCGCCTTCGCGGTGAGCCGTCTGTTACCGGGGTGGACCGTTCCGGGCCCGCAAACTCATCGCCCGGCCGCAGGGTGCGCGGCGGGGCGGCGTGGTGCGCTTGACACCAAAATCGAACATCCATTCTCATGGGATTCAGGCCGGGTTTTTCCCGGGCTCGACCGTGGAGTTGTCCACAGGCCGGCAGGACGTCGAGGCCCATTGTCAGTGGCAGGGGTTAGCGTCTTTGACGTGAAGCGATCGACTCAAGCAAATCGGGTGGAACCCATGGCAGGAACCGACCGCGAGAAGGCGCTGGACGCCGCACTCGCACAGATTGAACGGCAATTCGGCAAGGGCGCGGTGATGCGCCTCGGCGAGCGGCCGAACGAGCCCATCGAGGTGATTCCCACCGGGTCCACCGCGCTCGACGTCGCGCTCGGCGTCGGCGGTCTGCCGCGCGGCCGCGTGGTGGAGGTGTACGGACCGGAGTCCTCCGGCAAGACGACGCTGACGCTGCACGCCGTGGCGAACGCACAGAAGCTCGGCGGCTCGGTGGCCTTCATCGACGCGGAGCACGCACTCGACCCCGAGTACGCGAAGAAGCTCGGCGTCGACATCGACAACCTCATCCTGTCCCAGCCGGACAACGGTGAGCAGGCCCTTGAGATCGTGGACATGCTGGTCCGCTCGGGCGCCCTCGACCTGATCGTCATCGACTCCGTCGCGGCGCTCGTGCCGCGCGCGGAGATCGAGGGCGAGATGGGCGACTCGCACGTGGGTCTGCAGGCCCGCCTGATGAGCCAGGCGCTCCGCAAGATCACCAGCGCGCTCAACCAGTCCAAGACTACCGCGATCTTCATCAACCAGCTCCGCGAGAAGATCGGCGTGATGTTCGGCTCGCCGGAGACCACCACCGGTGGGCGCGCGCTGAAGTTCTACGCCTCGGTCCGCCTCGACATCCGCCGGATCGAGACGCTCAAGGACGGCACCGACGCGGTCGGCAACCGCACCCGCGTCAAGGTCGTCAAGAACAAGGTCGCACCGCCCTTCAAGCAGGCCGAGTTCGACATCCTCTACGGCCAGGGCATCAGCCGCGAGGGCGGTCTGATCGACATGGGCGTGGAGCACGGCTTCGTCCGCAAGGCCGGCGCCTGGTACACGTACGAGGGCGACCAGCTCGGCCAGGGCAAGGAGAACGCCCGCAACTTCCTCAAGGACAACCCCGACCTCGCCAACGAGATCGAGAAGAAGATCCTGGAGAAGCTGGGCGTCGGCGTCCGGCCCGAGGAGACGCCCGCAGAGCCCGCTGCGGACGCGGCGGCGGCCCCGGCCGACGGCGCGGCGAAGTCGGTGCCCGCTCCGGCCGGCAAGGCGAAGCCGGCCAAGGCGGCGGCGGCCAAGAGCTAGCCCGTGACGCGTCGTACGGAGTGGCCGGGCAGCGCCGCCGACCCCGGCGCGGGCCCCGGCCCCGAATTCGCCGCCGGACACCCGGCCGGATCCGACACCGAATCCGACCTCGCGCACGAGCCGGGCACCCGGCCCGGCCGTCGCGCAGGCTCGGGCGCCGGATTCGGCGAGGGAGGGGGAGGACGCCGCTCCCGCTCCCGGTCCCGAGACAGCGGTTCCCCCTCCTCGTCGAGGGCCGAGAAGGGGGAGCCGCGAGACCCGGTCGAGCAGGCGCGCAACATCTGCCTGCGGCTGCTCACCGGGACTCCGCAGACCCGCAAACAGCTCGCGGACGCCCTGCGCAAGCGGGAGATCCCGGACGAGGCGGCCGAAGAAGTGCTGTCGCGCTTCGAGGAGGTCGGGCTGATCGACGACGCCGCGTTCGCCGGTGCCTGGGTGGAGTCCCGGCACCACGCCCGGGGACTCGCCCGCCGCGCCCTCGTCCGTGAGCTGCGGACCAAGGGCGTGGACGCGACGGTGATCGACGATGCCGTCGGGCAGCTCGACTCCGAGCAGGAGGAGGAGACCGCGCGGGAGCTCGTCGCACGCAAGCTCCGGTCCACCCGGGGCCTGGACCGCGACAAGCGGCTGCGCCGCCTCGCGGGCATGCTGGCCCGCAAGGGATACGGGGAGGGCATGGCCCTGCGCGTGGTGCGGCGGGCGCTCGAGGAGGAGGGCGAGGACACAGAGGGGCTGGACGACCCGTTCTGAGGGGGCGGGAGGGGGGAGAGGACAAGGCCGACGGGGGCAGGGGAGAAGCGGCGCGGTGGCCGGGGGGTCCGCCCGTCGCGGCCCGGTCGTGGTCGTTACTGGCCGGCGCGCGCGGCCCGGGTGATGGTGGCGTCGATCAGGGCGAGGGCGTCCTCGGCGGTGCGGCCCGGCTGCCGGTTCCACGGTCCGATCAGCCCGGTCCAGCCCTGGGAGCGGAGTTCGGCGATCATCCAGGCGCCGGCCCGGTCGACGGTGTGCACCGAGCCGTAGCCCAGGCGGTGCGCGGTGAGCATGGCACCGCAGACGCAGCGTGCGCCCCTGACGTCGCGGAGCCGGTACGGGGTGTTCTGCCACCCCCACTCGGTCAGGATCCGCCGTGCGTGGGCGAGATGGACGGACGGCCGCACCTCCGGCCGGCCGATGCGACGCCAGGCGTGGAGCCGGTCGGGCAGCACCGCGCCGAGACGTCCGGGGAGGGGCCGTTCGCGGGGTGATGCGGGGGGCAGCGCGCGCACGGCGTCGGCGATCAGCTGGTCCACCGGGACGGACAGCAGGGCGCGCCAGTCGGCCGGGGGAGCGGGGGCTGCCCGAGGTGCGGGCGCGGGGGCGACGGGGCGGGCCGGTTCCGGGACGGTGAGGTCCCAGCCCGTGACGATCCGCTGCCAGGCCTCCGTGTCATGGAGGCGTGCGGCCTGGGCGTCGAGGTCGTCGGGGGTGAGGGCGGCGGTGGTCGGCATCGGTGCGGGCTCCCCGTCATAGCGGCCGCCACAGCTGTGGCAGCGGTAGCGGCGCTCGTGACAGTCGCGGTCATGACGGTCACGGCCGTCACTGCGGTCACTTCGGTCCTTGGCGTTGAGGCGAATGTCCGTCCGGCGGGCGGATCGCTCCACCGGAGCGAGGCCATACGGGTGTGTCGCGACGGATCGGGCCGGGAAGCGCCCGCCGTACGGGGGACAACCCCCGTACGAAGACGCCGGAATGCTCCAGTGCACAGACATCTGTGCACAGAGCAGGGTGTGACGCATGCCCAAGAAGCCCGGTGGTAACAAGCTCGGACCCGAGACCGGCGTCGGGACCGGCACCCGCACGCGTACCGACAACGGCGCCGAGACGCGTAGCGAGACCGGCACCCGCACGCGTACCGAGATCACGGAGCTGGACGCCCTCAAGGCGCTCGCCCAGCCGCGACGTCAGCAGATCCTTCAGCACCTGACCCTGCACGGGCCCGCCACGTCCGCGATCCTCGCCCGGGCCCTGGACCTGAACACCGGGGCGACCAGCTACCACCTGCGTGAGCTGGCCCGGTTCGGCTTCGTGGCCGACGCCGTGCCGCCGGAGCCGGATGTGCGCCGGGCCAGGTGGTGGCGGGCCGTTCCCGGTGACCGCCGCTTCCCGCCGCCGTCGCGCAGGACACCCGAACTGCGGCTCGTCATGGCCGAGCTGAACCGTCATGCCTACGCCGCCGACCTCGCCCTCTTCGAGCAGCTCCAACGGGAGAGCGAGGAGGCGCCGGACGGCGGGAGCCCCGACGAGTGGGCCGACGGACACGCGTACTCGCGCGGTGAGCTGCGGCTGACGCTCCCCGAACTCCGCGCGTTCTTCGAGGAGTACATCGCCCTCATGAACCGCTACAAGCGCCCCGGGGCCGAGACCCCGCCGGGCGCCCGCACGGTCCACACCCGCCTGCTCGCGTTCCCGGGCCCGGGCACTCCCACGACGACAGAGACGGATGACGCGTCATGATGCTGCGCTATGCCCTGCGGACGGTCCGGCACCGCAAGGCGGGGTTCCTCGGGGCGCTGCTCGCCCTCATGTGTGCCGCCGCCCTGGTCACCGCCTGCGGCACCCTCCTGGAGACCGGACTGCGCGGACGGATCGCCACCGAGCGGTACGCGGCGGCCCCGCTCCTCGTCTCCGCCGACCAGAACGTCCACCGGACAACGGTCAAGCACAAGGGCAACGGCAAGACGAAGACCAAGCACAAGGCGAAGCCCGTCGCCGAACGGGCCTGGCTCCCGGCCGCCACCGCCGACCGGATCCGTACCCTGCCGGGCGTACGCGAGGTCGTCCCCGAACTGACCTTCCTCGCCCAGCCGACCGGCCTCCCGGGCCCTCACGGAGGCGACGACCGGACCCCCTCCTACGGACACGCGTGGGAGTCCGCCCCGCTCACACCCTTCGCCCTGACCTCGGGCCGGGCCCCCGCGTCGGCCGACGACGTCGTGATCGACCGGGCCCTCGCCGAGCGCGCCGGTCTCGCCACGGGCGACCGGATCGCCGTGCAGTCGACCCAGGCCCCCCGCACCTACCGCGTCAGCGGCATCGCGGCCCCCGAAGGCCGGGGCGAAGGCCCGGGCGAGGACCGGGGCGCACTGCGGCAGCAGACCTCGCTGTTCTTCTCCGCGGCCGAGGCCACGCGCCTGGCCGACCGCGCGGGACAGGTTGCCGCGCTCGGTGTACTGCCCCGGCCCGGTACGGGCCTCGGCCGGCTGAAGCAGCAGGTCACCGAGGCACTCAAGGGCACCACGGCTCAGGTGACCACGGGCGACGGGCGCGGCCCGGTCGAGTTCCTGGACGCGGCCGGTGCCCGGGTCAAGCTGGTCTCGATGGGCGGGGCCATGGGCGGCACCTCGCTGCTGGTCGCGGTCCTCGTCGTCGTCGGGACGTTCGCGCTCTCCATCCAGCAGCGCCACCGCGAGCTGGCCCTGCTCCGTACCGTCGCCGCCACCTCACGGCAGATCCGCCGTCTGCTGGGCCGCGAGGCCCTGGTCGTCGGCGCCGTCGCCGGAGTCCTGGGCGCGCTCGCCGGACTGCCTCTCTCCGCCTGGCTGCACAGCCGGTTCATCGAGCTGGGGGTGGTTCCGGCGACCCTGGAGCGGACGGCCGGCATCCTCCCCGCCTGCGCCGCCCTCGCCGTCACCCTCCTCGGCGCCTGGGCCGCCGCCCGGATCTCGGGCCGCCGTATCGCCCGGCTCCGGCCGGCCGAGGCCATGGCCGAGTCCGCGGTCGAGCGCCGCCGCCCGGCCCGGGGGCGGGTCCTGGCCGGACTGGTGCTGCTCATCGGCGGCGGGGTGCTCGTCGCCGTGCTGAGCATCCTGCGCACCGAAGCCGCCTCGACACCGGTCACCTTCCTCGCCGTGGTGGTACTGGCCACGGCGGTGTCGCTGCTGGGGCCGCTCCTCGTCCGGGCGGCCGCCGCCCTCCTCGGCGTCGTACTCCGGCGGACGGGGCACATGGGCGCCCTGGCCACCGCGAACATTCGCGGAAACTCCACCCGGATGGCCTCCGTCGTCACCCCGCTCACCCTGCTCATCGGCATGACCTGCACGGTTCTCTTCCTCCAGCCGACCGTCGGCGACGCCGCCCGCGCCCAGGCCCAAGAGGGGATCCGCGCCGGCTGGGTGCTCGGCGCACAGGGTCCGGGCGTCCCCTCGGCGGCCACCGCCGCCGTCCGCGCGACGCCCGGCGTCACCGCCGCCACGGAGGTCGTCCGCACCACCGTCCGGGTCGGGCTCGACAAGTACCCCGCGCAGGGCGTCACCGGAGCCGGTCTCGCCCGCACCTGGGACCCCGAGGTGACGAGCGGTTCGCTCGCCGCTTTCGCCGGGGACGACCACTCCGCCGCGATCAGCGAACTTGCCGCCGACCGCCTCGGACTGCACCCCGGCAGCACGCTCTCACTGCACCTCGGCGACGGCACCCCTGCCACCGTCACCGTGGCCGCCGTCTATCGCCGGGGGCTGGGATTCGGCGACCTGACCCTGCCGCACGACCTGCTGGCGCGGCACATGGACAACCCGCTGGCCGCGACCGTCCTGGTCGCCGGTGACGCCAGCGGCGAAGAACTGACAGCGGCTGTAAGGAAGTTCCCCGGGATCTCCGTCATCGCCCCCGAGGAGGCGGACCGGCTCGAGGCCGCACGTCAGCAGGAGAACGCCGAGGTCAACCTGCTCGTCATGGGCCTGGTCCTCGCCTTCACCGCCATCGCGGTCGTCAACACGCTCGCCATGTCGGTCTCCGAGCGGTTCCGGGAGTTCGCCCTTCTGCGGCTGGCCGGGGCGACCCGCCGTCAGGTACTGCGGATGCTCCGCATCGAGACCCTGTCGGTGCTGGTCGTCGCCGCCGTCCTCGGCACCGGGATCGCGCTGGCCGTACTGACCGCCTTCAGCATCGGGATGACGGGGGCGCCGCGCCCGTAGTCGTCCCGCTGGTGTACGGGACCGTGCTGGGCGTGGCCGCTCTGCTCGGCCTGATCGCGACGGCGCTGCCCGGCCGGCTGGCCCTGAAGACCCGCGCGGTGGAGGCCGTCACGAGCAGGTGACCGGGGCCCGGGGCCGGCAGGACTCACGGCGGCAGGGAGCCCGGTGGCCAGGGCTCCCTGCCTGTGCCGCCCCCGTCAGGCGACGGGGAGCCCCGCCGCGCGCCAGGCCTGGAAGCCGCCGATCAGGTCCGTCGCCCGGTACAGCCCGAGCCGGTGCAGCGACTCGGCGGCCAGGCTCGATGCGTAACCCTCGTTGCAGATGACCACCACCCGCAGGTCGTGGCTCACGGCCTGCGGGGCGCGGTGGCTGCCCTGCGGGTCGAGCCGCCACTCCAGCTCATTGCGTTCGACGACCAGCGCCCCCGGGATCAGCCCGTCGCGCTCGCGCAGTTCCGCGTAGCGGATGTCGACGAGCAGGGCCCCCTCGGCGGCCGCCGCCCGGGCCTCCTGCGGGCCCAGCCGCTCGTAGCCGGCCCTCACCCGCTCCAGCAGCTCGTCGATCCCGACCGGGCCGCCGTCCTTCTCGCTCGGTCCGTCGCTCACTGCCAGTCCTCCGGGCGTTCGGTCTGCTCCAGCCGGAGCACCGCGCCGGTGCGGCTGTAGCGGCGGATCTGCGGCAGCGGCGGGTAGTACGCGTGGACGGAGACGGCGTGCTCGGTGGGGGACTCGTTCAGCACCTCGTGGACGTGGTGCCGGCCGAAGGCCCTGCCCTGACCGGGCGTCAGCTCCCTTGTCCGGTCGATGTCCTCGTTCAGTTCCAGGGTCTTCCAGCCGTCGGTGGGCAGCCGGGCCGCGAGCGAGTGCTCCCGGAGCGTGCCGGACGCGGTGAGGAAGGCGCCGATCGACTCGGCGTGGTCGTGCCAGCCCGTTCCGGTGCCGGGCGGCCAGCCGATCAGCCAGGCCTCACTGCCGCCGGGCCCGTCGAGCCGGATCCACGTACGGCCCTCGGGGTCTAGGGGGAGCGAGGCGATGAGTTCGGTGTCCGACGCGGTACGGCGGACGAAGTCGAGCAGCTCCGCAGCCGTGGGGCCCGAATCGGACGTGCGTACGGGTGCGGGAAGAGAGGAGGGGGAGGCAGACACGGGGACCGTCCTGAGAGTTCGCGCGGACGCCCGCCGTACGGCACAGCGCACGGCGGAGCAGGAGAAGGCGATTCAGCAGGACGGGCGACACACGCAGCCCGCATAGCGGAGGAGGTCCATATGGACCCTCCGCCACAGGCGCACATCGGTGTCGGTCATGCTCGGGAGTAGACCATGTGCGCCTGCGTCGGTCAATTGATGTCCGCGGTCCGGTCGGAGCGCGCGGAGGTGAGAACGGGGCCGCCGCGCGCCGCGTCCGCCGCCGCCCGCAGCTCCGCGGGCCGCACCCCGGCGAACGACTCGACGAGATGGCCGTCCGGCCTGACCAGCAGAACCGTGTGCGCGGAGGCGCCCGGATAGCTCTCGGTCACCAGCAGTTCGGCCTTCACCGGCAGGGCCGCGACCGCCTCGACCAGCCGGGGCATGACTCCGGCGCGCATCCAGTGCCGCCGGTCCCATACTCCGGTTCCGGGCGCGACGAGCACTACCAGCAGATGCCCCTGACCCAGCCGCTCGCGCAGCCGCACCGGGGTGCCGTCCGGCGCGGTGACCCGTACATCGGCGACCGGCGCACCCGGGGGCGTACCGACGGCGATGTGCGCCTCGGCGCGTGGGGGCGCAAGGGGAGAGTGGGAGTAGGAAGGGGGCGCACCGAGGGGGCCACACCCCAGATGGCCGTCGGACAGCAGAGAGTCGTGCCCCCGTGCGCTCCCCGGGACCAGGGTCCGCAGCCCCCCGCCGCCCCGCAGTATCGGCAGCGACTGGTCGGCGGCGCGCAGCCGCGAGGCGACGGCGGCCCGGCGCTCGGCCTGGTAGCTGTCGAGGAGCACGTCGGACGCGCCGTGGTGCCAGGCCAGGGCCAGCTTCCAGGCCAGGTTCTCGGCGTCCCGCAGCCCCTCGTCCAGCCCCTGGGTGCCCAGGGCCCCCAGCAGATGCGCGGCGTCCCCGGCCAGGAAGGCCCGCTTCACCCGCCACCGCCGGGCGAGCCGGTGGTGGAGCGTGTAGACACCGGTGTCCAGCAGCTCGTACGGGGGTGTGTCGCCGCACCAGCCCGCCAGGGTGTCCCGGACCCGGGCCACGAGGGCGTCCGGTGTGACCAGCTCGCCGCGGGCCGGCAGCAGCCAGTCCAGCCGCCAGACGTCGTCCGGCAGCGGCCGCGCGGTCACCTCGGCGCCACCGGTGCGCCAGGGCGGCTGCCGGTGCAGTACGGCCTCGCCGGGCCAGGGCAGCTCGGTGCGCAGAGCGGCCACGGCGTGCCGCTCCACCGCCGTACGCCCCGGGAAGCGGATGTCCAGGAGCTTGCGCACGGTGGACCGGGCCCCGTCGCAGCCGACCAGGTAACTCCCGCGCCACCAGGTCGAACCGGGCTCCCTGGTGTGCACGGTCACCCCGGCCGGGTCCTGCTCCAGCGTGTCGATCCGGCTCAGCCGGGCCGTCTGCACCAGCTCCTGCGCGGCCACGGCGTCCCGCAGCCCCCGCACCAGGGTGTGCTGCGGCACATGGACGGGCGCGGACGGCTCACCGCTGCCGGGAGCGGCCTCGCCGAGCGGCAGCGCCCGTACCAGCTGCCTGCGGCGCACGGAACGCCAGCCGGTCCAGCGCAGCCCCTCGTCGTGGAGGGTCTTGCAGCCGAGCCGTTCCACCAGGGCGGCGGTGTCCTCGCGCAGCACCACCGTGCGAGCGGGACGGACCTCGTCCTTGCCCGGATCCTCGTCGAGCAGCACGGAGGGCACGCCCTGGGCCGCGAGGGCGAGCGACAGCACCAGGCCGACCGGCCCGGCACCGACGACGATCACCGGGTCCACGGCGCGGCCCCCCCAACGTGTGCGGCAGGACGCGAGGAGGCGCACGAGCGGAGCCGGCGGGCCGGGGAGGCCCACGCGGTGGGGGACGGCGGCGGAGGGGGCGCGGCGGCGGAGGGGGCTGGGTGCGCGATCACAGAACGTATGCAACCTACTGCCGGTGCTTGCGTCAAGTGACACCGGAACGCGGCGAGGGGCGGTGGCAGATGTGCCACCGCCCCTCGCGGACGTCGTTCGACGAGCCGTCAGACGGCGCGCCCGTCATCACTGTTGAGCGACGGCGCACCGATCGTCTCCAGGCCGCCCCCCGGCCCGGTGGTGACGACCGCGCCGGTGCTCTTCTTCCCGCGCCGGAGCCACCGCTCCAGCCAGCTCGCGAAGGAGGTGAGCGCGAAGTTCACCGCGAGGTAGATCACCGCGATGATGGTGAAGCAGGCGATGGTGTTCGCCCCGTAGTTCGCGGCCATCGGCCGGACCGACGCCAGCAGCTCGGGGAAGCTGAGCACCGCGCCACCGAGTGCGGTGTCCTTCACGATCACCACGAGCTGGCTGACGATCGCGGGAAGCATGGCGGTGACGGCCTGCGGCAGCAGCACGAAGATCATGGTCTGACCCTTGCGCATGCCGATCGCCTTGGCCGCGTCCGTCTGCCCCGAAGGGAGCGTCAGGATGCCGGCCCGCACGATCTCGGCGAGCACCGAGGCGTTGTAGAGCACCAGACCCGTGATCACGGCGTACAGCAGACGGGTGTCCGGGTCGAGCTCGGTGTACTCGTAGTAGGCCTGGTTCGCGATGAGCATCAGGACCAGCACCGGAATGGCCCGGAAGAACTCCACGACCACCCCGGCCGGCATCCGCACCCACCGGTGGTCCGAGAGCCGGCCGATCCCGAACAGCGCGCCCACCGGCAGCGCGATGATCAGGGCGAAGAACGCCGCCTTGACCATGTTCTGGAAGCCGGGCCAGATGTACGTCTCCCAGGGCTGGGAGCTGGTGAAGAACGGCTTCCACTTCACCCAGTCGAGCTGGTGCTTGGAGGCGAGGCCGTCGTACACCCACCACACCACGGCCGCCGCGGCGAGGACGAACAGCACCGTGTACAGGACATTGCGCCGCTTGGCACGCGGCCCCTGGGCGTCATAGAGGACGGAACTCATCGCTTCACCGCCACCTTCTTGCTCACCCAGCCGAGGATGAGGCCGGTCGGGAGGGTCAGGACGATGAAGCCGAACGCGAAGACCGCGGAGATCAGGAGCAGCTGCGCCTCCTTCTCGATCATGCCCTTCATCAGGTACGACGCTTCGGCGACACCGATCGCGGAGGCGACGGTGGTGTTCTTCGTCAGAGCGATCAGCACGTTGGACAGCGGATTGACCACCGACCGGAACGCCTGCGGAAGGATGATCAGCCGCAGCACCTGGATGAAGCTGAGACCGAGGGCACGTGCCGCCTCGGCCTGGCCGACGGGAACGGTGTTGATGCCGGAACGCAGCGCCTCGCACACGAAGGACGAGGTGTAGACGACCAGAGAGAGCACCGCGAGCCGGAAGTTGATGCTCGTGAAGTCACTGCCGCCGAGCTTGACGTTGAGCGTCGAGAACAGGCCCAGTGAGGAGAACATAATGACCACGGTCAGCGGAATGTTCCGGACCACGTTCACATAGCCGGTCGCGAAACCGCGCATCAGGGGGACCGGGCTGACCTTCATGCCGGCCAGCAGTGTTCCCCATATGAGGGAGCCGAGGGCGGAGCAGACGGTGAGTTGCACCGTCACCCAGAAGGCCCCCAGCAGGTCGTAACCATCAAGAAAGTCGAACACGATCTCCCGCGCTTCCGCGTGTAGGAGGGCACGGCGCGCCGCCCTCAGTGGCGGCGCGCCCGGTCAGCCCTGCTTCACTTGACGACGTTGCCGATCTTCGGGGCGGGCTCGTTCTTGTAGTTCGCCGGGCCGAAGTTGGCCTTCACGGCCTTCTCCCACGAACCGTCCGAGACCATCTTGGTCAGGGCGTCGTTGATCTTCTTCTTGAGGTCGGCGTCGCCCTTCTTCAGGCCGATGCCGTAGTTCTCGTTGGTCATCTTGAAGCCGGCCAGCTTGAACTTGCCCTTGTTGACGTCCTGCGAGGCGTAGCCGGCCAGGATGCTGTCGTCGGTGGTCAGCGCGTCGACGGCCTTGTTCTCCAGGCCGGTCAGGCACTCCGAGTAGCCGCCGTACTCCTGGAGGTCCGCCTTGGGGGCCAGCTTGTCGTGGACGTTCTGCGCCGAGGTCGAGCCGGTGACCGAGCAGAGCTTCTTGTTGTTCAGGTCCTCGGGGGCCTTGATCGTGTTGTCGTCCGCGCGGACCAGGATGTCCTGGTGGGCGAGGAGGTACGGGCCCGCGAAGTCGACCTTCTGCAGACGCTCGTCGTTGATCGAGTAGGAGGCGGCGATGAACTTCACGTCACCGCGCTCGATCGACGTCTCGCGGTCGGCGCTCTTGGTCTCCTTGAACTCGATGTCCTTGGCGTCGTAGCCCAGTTCCTTGGCGACGTACGTGGCGACATCGACGTCGAAGCCGGTGTACTTGCCGTCCGGGGTCTTCAGCCCGATACCCGGCTGGTCGATCTTGATACCGATCGTGATCTTCTTGCCGCCGCCCGACCCGGCCGAGTCGTCCTTGTCGTCGGATCCACAGGCGGTGGCGGTCAGGGTGAGAGCGAGCACGGCGGCCGAGGCGGCGGTGACCTTACGAAGCTGCATGGTGAAATTCCCTAGAGTTGACGCGATGTGAGTGATCAGCCGGCCCGGGGACCGGCGCTGAAGGCTCCATCAGTGGTGAAGGATCTTCGACAGGAAGTCCTTGGCCCGGTCACTGCGCGGGTTGCTGAAGAACTGGTCCGGCGTGGCCTCTTCGACGATCTTTCCGTCCGCCATGAAGACGACCCGGTTCGCCGCGGAGCGGGCGAAGCCCATCTCGTGGGTGACCACGACCATGGTCATGCCCTCGCGGGCGAGCTGCTGCATGACCTCCAGCACCTCGTTGATCATCTCCGGGTCGAGCGCGGAGGTCGGCTCGTCGAAGAGCATGACCTTCGGGTCCATCGCCAACGCCCGTGCGATCGCCACACGCTGCTGCTGGCCGCCGGAGAGCTGGGAGGGGTACTTGTCGGCCTGGGTCGCGACCCCCACCCGGTCGAGCAGCGAACGCGCCTTGTCCTCGGCCGCCTGCTTGTCCGTCTTGCGGACCTTCAGCTGGCCGAGCATCACGTTCTCGAGCACCGTCTTGTGGGCGAAGAGATTGAACGACTGGAACACCATGCCGACATCGGCACGCAGCCGAGCCAGCTCCTTGCCCTCCTGGGGCAGCGGCTTCCCGTCGATCGAGATCGCGCCCGAGTCGATCGTCTCCAAGCGGTTGATCGTGCGGCACAGCGTGGACTTCCCGGACCCGGAGGGCCCGATGACGACCACGACCTCGCCACGGGCGATCGTCAGGTCGATGTCCTGGAGCACATGCAGCGCGCCGAAGTGCTTGTTGACGTTGCTCAGCACGACCAGGTCGCCGCCGGGCGCGGGTGCAGCGTCCTCGGCGCCCTTGGTCACTGAAACTCCGCTCATCGGCTTCTTGCTCCGTCCTCCTCGGTTGGGAAGGACCTTAGTGACGCAGTGCTACCAGCGTCATTACATCTGAGCGGAAATTGAGCATAACGATCCGGCGGCAACCGGACACTCCGCGTGAACGGGACGCCTTGCCGAACCCCCGGGGCGTACCGGGTGCATAACGGAAACCTGGATGCAACGGGCGGGCACTTGACTGGCCCACCGGTCATCGGAGTGGATGCCCTGGTACACCCTGACGTGAAACGCCCCGGTACGGGGAAGCAACGGAGGGCGTACGGGACCGCAGCGACCACGCACCGACCGCACCGACCGCACAAGACCGACCGCAGAACCTTCGGAGAGGGGGCCCATGAGACTGCTGCTCGTCGAGGACGACAACCACGTCGCCGCCGCCCTGTCCGCGATCCTGGCGCGCCACGGCTTCCAGGTCGTCCACGCCCGCAGCGGCGAGGAGGCCCTGCAGGCACTGCTGCCCACCGAGACGGAGCCCTTCGGCGTCGTGCTCCTCGATCTCGGGCTGCCCGACCAGGACGGGTACGAGGTGTGCGGGAAGATCCGCAAGCGCAGCTCCGTACCCGTGATCATGGTGACCGCGCGGGCCGACGTCCGCTCCCGGATCCACGGGCTCAACCTCGGCGCCGACGACTACGTGACCAAGCCGTACGACACCGGCGAGCTCCTCGCCCGCATCCACGCCGTCAGCCGGCGCAAGGCGAGCAACGAGGACACCGCGCCCACGCCCGTCGCCGCGCTGCGGCTGGGGCATGTGCACATCGAGCTGCCGACCCGCCGGGTCAGCGTCGACGGGAGCGAAGTCCAGCTCACCCGCAAGGAGTTCGACCTGCTCGCGCTCCTGGCCCAGCGGCCCGGAGTGGTGTTCCGCCGGGAGCAGATCATCAGCGAGGTGTGGCGCACGAGCTGGGAGGGCACGGGACGCACCCTGGAGGTGCACGTCGCCTCCCTGCGCTCAAAGCTGCGGCTGCCCGCACTGATCGAGACGGTGCGCGGGGTCGGTTACCGCCTCGTCTCGCCGTCCGCGTAAGGGCGTACGTTCCCGTTGCGTACCAGGCTGCTCCCTCTGCTCATCGTCCTCATGGCGAGCGTGCTGCTCGCGCTCGGCTTCCCGCTGGCCGTCAGTGTCGCGGGGGCCCGGCAGCAGAGCGTCGTGATCGACCGCATCGACGACACGGCACGCTTCGCCGCGCTCGCCCAGTTCATCACCGAGCGCACCCGCGGCTACGACGAACGGCGCCGCACGCTCCAGACCGAGCTGGAGACGTACAACTCCGTCTACGGCATCCGGGCCGGCGTCTTCTACCGCGACGACTCCGCCATGGCCAAGGCCCCGGCCGCCTGGCGGCTGCCGGTCGAGGGGGAGGGCCGGGAGGCGTTCAGCGAGGCGCTGCTCGGCCGGCGCAGCCACGACCCGCCACAGGTGTGGCCCTGGCAGGACGGCCGGGTCGTCGTCGCCTCGCCCGTCGTGCGGGACGGCGATGTGATCGCCGTCGTCGTCATCGACTCGCCCACCGGCCAGATGCGCGCCGAG
Source organism: Streptomyces sp. ITFR-16 (assembly GCF_031844705.1). Taxonomy (NCBI): domain Bacteria; kingdom Bacillati; phylum Actinomycetota; class Actinomycetes; order Kitasatosporales; family Streptomycetaceae; genus Streptomyces; species Streptomyces sp. ITFR-16. Next base: position 2,032,566 of record NZ_CP134609.1, on the reverse strand, counting down.
ATCCTGCGCGGCTGGCTGCTGATCGCTGCGGGCGAGGTGATCGCGATGCTGGTGGCCGTCGGCGCCGCGATCCGGCTCACCGGCTGGGTGCTGCTGCCGGTCCAGACGCTGGACGCGGCCGCCCACGACATCGCCAGCGGCCGGATGCGCTCCCGGGTCGCCGCGTCCGGCGGGCCCCCGGAACTCCGCCGCCTGGCCCGGTCGTTCAACGAGATGGCCGACAACGTCGAGGACGTGCTCGAACAGCAGCGGGCCTTCGTCGCCGACGCCTCCCACCAGTTGCGCAACCCGCTGGCCGCGCTGCTGCTGCGGATCGAGCTCCTCGCGCTCGAACTCCCCGAGGGCAACGAGGAGATCGCCTCGGTACGGACGGAGGGCAAGCGCCTGGGCCAGGTGCTGGACGACCTGCTCGACCTGGCACTCGCCGAGCACGCGGACGCCGACCTCCAGCTCACCGACATCGGCGCGCTCACCGCCGAACGCCTCGCCTCCTGGCGGCCGGTGGCCGAGGAGAAGGGCGTACGGCTCCGGGCGGACGGCAGCCCCGCCGTCACCGCCTGGGCGGACCCCATCGCCCTCTCCAGCGCGCTCGACGCCATCATCGACAACGCCCTCAAGTTCACCCCCGCCGACGAGGAGGTCCGGGTCACGGTCGCCTCCGGCCGGGAGTACGTCACCGTCGTCGTCGCGGACCGGGGCCCCGGCCTCACCGAGCAGGAGCTCGAACGGGTCGGCGACCGCTTCTGGCGCAGCTCCCAGCACCAGAACATCCACGGCTCGGGCCTCGGGCTCTCCATCTCCCAGGCGCTGCTCGCCGCGGGCGGCGGCTCGCTCGCCTACGACCGCAACGAGCCGAACGGGCTGCGCGTCACCGTCTCGGTACCGCGTCACGGGCCGCAGGGCTGAGCGCCGCTACGGCTTGACCGAGCGGTAGTAGCGCTTGGCGCCCTCGTGCAGTGGAAGCGGGTCCGTGTAGATCGCCGTCCGCAGGTCCACCAGCTGCGCGGCGTGCACCTCGCGCCCGATGCGGTCCCGGCTGTCGATCACGGTGCGGGTGAACGCCTCCGTCATCGCCGGGTCCGTGCGGTCCGTGGTCACCAGCACATTGGCGACCGCCACCGTCGGCACGGCCTGCCCCTGCTGCGCGTTGCGGTAGGCGTCGGCGGGCATCACGGCCGAGCGGTAGTAGCGGGTGGAGCCACCCGCCGACTGGAGCTGCTTGATGAGGGGGTCCTCCAGCGGCACCAGCCGGATCGCGAACCGCTCCGCGAGGTCCGCGACCGCGGTCGTCGGCAGCCCGCCCGACCAGAAGAACGCGTCGAGATCGCCGTCCTCCAGCAGCTTCGGCATGGTGTCGATCCCGACCGACACCGGCGTCACGTCGTGCAGGGGGTCCAGCCCGGCGGCCGTCATCAGCCGGTCCGCGACCAGCCGCACCCCGGAGCCCGGCTGCCCCACCGCGACCGTCTTGCCCCGCAGGTCCGCGACGCTGCGGATGTCCGCGTCCCGCTTCACGACCAGCTGGATGTAGTCGTCGTACAGCCGGACGCAGCCGCGCAGCCGATCGGCGCCCGGCTTCTTGTCCCGCAGATAGGTGGCGACGGCGTCGGTGGTGGCGATCGTGAAGTCCGCCTTGCCCGTCGCGACCCGGGCGATGTTCTGCTGCGAGCCCTCGCTCGTCTGCAGCTCTATCGACACCTTGGGCAGGTCCTTGGCGAGGGCGCCCTTCAGCCGCTCCCCGTAGCGCTGGTAGACGCCGCTGCGCACCCCCGTGCTGAACGACAGGGTGCCGGTCGGCGCCGGGTCGCCGAGCGGGAGCAGCCACCAGAGCAGCAGCCCGAGCACGACGACGAGGGCGGCGCCCGCCCGCAGGGAGCGGCGCCGGCCGATTCGGGAGAGTGCCGGGAGCATGGCGGCGATCCTGCCAGGTGGTTCCCGGCCATGGCCAGGGGCGCCCGCGGATATCCCGGCCGGTGGGACCGGTCCGGTGCCGCCCGCGGCGGGAGGTCTCCGTGCAGCGCCTACCCTTGTCGCATGAGCAGCGGCAACCGGAGCGAAGCAGTGGACGTCAGAAAAAGCTATGAGGTGCGCACCTACGGGTGCCAGATGAACGTCCACGACTCCGAGCGGCTGTCGGGACTCCTGGAGGACGCCGGCTACGTACGGGCGCCCGAGGGCTCCGACGGTGACGCCGACGTCGTCGTCTTCAACACCTGTGCGGTGCGGGAGAACGCCGACAACAAGCTCTACGGCAACCTCGGCCGGCTCGCCCCGATGAAGACGAAGCGCCCCGGGATGCAGATCGCCGTCGGAGGCTGCCTCGCCCAGAAGGACCGCGACACCATCGTCCAGCGGGCGCCCTGGGTCGACGTCGTCTTCGGTACGCACAACATCGGCAAGCTGCCCGTGCTGCTGGAGCGCGCCCGGATCCAGGAGGAGGCGCAGATCGAGATCGCCGAGTCCCTGGAGGCGTTCCCCTCCACGCTGCCCACCCGCCGCGAGTCCGCGTACGCAGCCTGGGTCTCCATCTCCGTGGGCTGCAACAACACCTGCACCTTCTGCATCGTCCCGGCCCTGCGCGGCAAGGAGAAGGACCGCCGCACCGGCGACATCCTGGCCGAGATCGAGGCCCTGGTCGCCGAGGGCGTCTCCGAGATCACCCTGCTCGGCCAGAACGTCAACGCGTACGGCTCCGACATCGGCGACCGCGAGGCGTTCTCCAAGCTGCTGCGCGCCTGCGGGAGGATCGAGGGCCTGGAGCGGGTCCGCTTCACCTCGCCGCACCCGCGCGACTTCACCGACGACGTCATCGCGGCCATGGCCGAGACGCCCAACGTGATGCCGCAGCTGCACATGCCGATGCAGTCCGGCTCGGACACGGTCCTCAAGGCCATGCGCCGCTCCTACCGGCAGGAACGCTTCCTCGGGATCATCGAGAAGGTGCGGGCCGCGATGCCCGACGCCGCGATCTCCACCGACATCATCGTCGGCTTCCCCGGCGAGACCGAGGAGGACTTCGAGCAGACCATGCACGCGGTCCGCGAGGCGCGCTTCGCCAACGCCTTCACCTTCCAGTACTCCAAGCGCCCCGGGACCCCCGCCGCCGACATGGACGGGCAGATCCCCAAGGAGGTCGTCCAGGAGCGCTACATGCGCCTGTCCGCCCTCCAGGAGGAGATCTCCTGGTCGGAGAACAAGAAGCAGGTCGGCCGCACCCTGGAGGTCATGGTCGCCGAGGGCGAGGGCCGCAAGGACGGTGCCACCCACCGCCTCTCCGGCCGCGCCCCCGACAACCGCCTCGTCCACTTCACCAAGCCGGACCAGGACGTTCGCCCGGGTGACGTGGTGACCGTCGAGATCACCTACGCCGCCCCGCACCACCTGCTCGCCGAGGGCGCGCCCGTCGCCGTGCGCCGCACCCGTTCGGGTGACGCCTGGGAGAAGCGCACCGCCGCTGCGGCCGCCAAGCCCGCCGGCGTCATGCTGGGGCTCCCCGGGATCGGCGCCCCCGCCCCGCTGCCCGCCGCCTCCGCCCCGGGCTGCGGCTGCGACTGACGGCCCCCGCCCGCCCGGCGGGGGAACGGCGGCCGGGCGGCAGTACGCTGCCGACCATGCTTGTCGCCGCCGCTGTCTGCCCCTGTCCGCCGCTGCTGGTCCCCGACGTCGCCGCCGGCGCCGCGCCCGAGCTCGACGCCGCGAGGACCGCGTGCACCGACGCCCTGGGCGTGCTCGCGGCCTCCCGGCCCGATCTGCTGATCGTGGTGGGCCCGGCGGACGCCGCCGGGCGCGGCCCGCACCCCGAGGGCGCCACCGGCGGCTTCCGGGAGTTCGGCGTCCCGCTGGATGTGCGGCTCGGACGGCATCCCGGCCCGGCGGCCGACCGGCCGCTCCCGCCGTCGCTCGCCGTCGGCGCCTGGCTGCTCGCCCGCACCGGATGGGCGGACGCCCCCGTCGAGGGGCTGGGCGTGGGGGAGCCGCTGGAGACCGCGCGCTGCACGGACGCCGGGCGCGCGCTGGCCGCCCGGGCGGACCGGGTGGCGCTCCTGGTGATGGGCGACGGCAGCGCCTGCCGCAGCCTCAAGGCACCTGGGTACCTCGACGAGCGGGCCGAGGCCTTCGACGCGGCTGCCGCGCGGGCGCTGGGCGCGGCGGACACGGCCGCGCTGACCGCGCTGGACGAGGCGCTCGCGTACGAACTCGCGGCCGCGGGCCGCGCGCCCTGGCAGGTGCTCGCGGGGGCGGCCGAGGGGGCGGGACTGGACGGCCGGCTGCTGTACGACGACGCGCCGTACGGCGTGGGCTACCTGGTCGCGGCCTGGTCCTGACGCACGACGGCCGCGGAGCGATGCCGCTCCGCGGCCGTCACGGTGTCCTGCCGGGCCGCTGTCAGGCGGCGGGCGGCGGGGTCCCCGGGGACGGAGGCGTGCCCTCGTCCTTCTGGGCCAGCCGGTCCACCGCGTCCTTCGCCTTCTGCGTACCGGTCACGATCTTGTCGCTGTACTTGCCCTTGGTCTTCTGGTCCACCGTTCGCGCGGCCTTCTCGAGCCCCTGGTCGATCTTGTCGCCGTGCTGCTGCGCGAGGTCGCTGACCTTGTCCTTCGCCGGGCTCAGCTTCGCCTTCAAATTGTCCATGAAGCCCATCGGACACCTTCTCTGCTCGGGGCCTGCGTGCACGTGGTCTCTCGGGTTCCGCTACCCGCCGCGCCGCCGCGCACTCTTCCGGCCACGACATCTGCGGCCGGACAGGGCCGGAAGCGGAACTGTGAGAAATCACCCATATGTACTGACCAGTTTACGGGTGACTCCGCGTTGACGCTCCGTTTGCGAGACTGTGCCGGTGAGAAGTCCAGCTCCCGCACCGCGGGTCATCGCCGTCGTCGGTCCCACCGCAGCAGGAAAGTCCGATCTGGGGGTGTTCCTCGCTCAGCAGCTCGGGGGCGAAGTGGTCAACGCCGACTCCATGCAGCTCTACCGGGGCATGGACATCGGCACCGCCAAGCTGACGCTCGCCGAGCGTGCGTCCGTGCCGCACCACCTGCTGGACATCTGGGACGTCACCGAGACCGCCAGCGTCGCCGAGTACCAGCGCCTGGCCCGCGCGGAGATCGACCGGCTGCTCGCCGCAGGCCGTACCCCCGTCCTGGTGGGCGGCTCGGGGCTGTACGTGAAGGGCGCGATCGACGCCCTGGAGTTCCCCGGTACGGACCCCGGGGTGCGGGCCGCGCTGGAGGCGGAGCTCGCCGAGCACGGCTCAGGGGCGCTGCACGAGCGGCTCGCCGCCGCCGACCCGGAGGCCGGCCGCGCGATCCTGCCGAGCAACGGCCGCCGCATCGTCAGGGCCCTGGAGGTCATCGAGATCACCGGGAAGCCCTTCACCGCAAATCTGCCGGGGGACGACGCGGTATACGACGCCGTGCAGATCGGCGTCGACGTGGCCCGGCCCGAACTCGACGAGCGCATCGCCCGGCGCGTCGACCGCATGTGGGAGGCCGGCCTCGTGGACGAGGTGCGCGCCCTGGAGGCGAGCGGCCTGCGGGAGGGGCGCACCGCCTCCCGGGCGCTCGGCTATCAGCAGGTGCTCGCCGCACTGGCCGGAGAGTGCGGCGAGGACGAGGCGCGCGCCGAGACCGTGCGCGCCACCAAGCGCTTCGCACGCCGCCAGGACTCCTGGTTCCGCCGCGACCCGCGCGTCCACTGGCTCAGCGGTGCCGAAGATCACCGGGGGGAACTCCCGGGCCTGGCGCTGGCGTTGGTCGAACGAGCGGTTACAGCCTGATCACGTGATGGCATCGGGACGCTCCGCCCGTCATTTCGGCGACCTGGGGCGTGCCATCATCGAGCATCGATCGACTGGAGTCCGAGTTGGGAGGGCGCGTGGCGATGGAGGCCGGCCCTCGCGACACGGAACAAGACGCACCGGACACACAGCACGAGGCAGGGAGCCTGAGCCCCGACGGGCCCGACGAGCTCGACGTGACCCCCGAGGTCGAGGTCGAGCTGCGCCCCGCCCGCCGGCTGCGCATCTGGCAGCTCGCCCCCATCGTCACGCTCGCCGCGGTGGGATCGCTGATGTTCGCCTTCCCGCTCGCCTTCGAGTTCGGCGACGGCGGCGCGGTCGTCGCCATGCTGGGACTGCTGATCAGCTGCTGCGCCGCCGGCTGGGGCATGATGGCCGCCCGCCGCGTCGGGACCACCTGGCCCGGACTGCCGTCCCGGGGCTCCGGGGAGCGCCCCGACTGGCGCGTGATCGCCCTGTACGCCTCGGTGAGCGCGGTCCTGGTGGCGCTGGCCGTCTGGCGCGTGGCGCGCCTGCGCTGACGGACCGGGCCCCGGTCCGTACGGCGGGCCGGTTCGCGGTGCTGTCGGCGCGGCCTCGTACAGTTGTCCCGTGACCACCTCGCAGATCGCCTTCCTCAAGGGCCACGGCACGGAGAACGACTTCGTGATCGTTCCCGACCCGGACAACGCCCTGGACCTGCCCGCGTCCGCCGTCGCCGCGCTGTGCGACCGCCGGGCCGGCATCGGCGGCGACGGACTGCTGCACGTCGTGCGGTCGGCCGCGCACCCCGAGGCGCGCGCCCTGGCGGACGAGGCCGAGTGGTTCATGGACTACCGCAACGCCGACGGCTCGGTCGCCGAGATGTGCGGCAACGGCGTACGGGTCTTCGCCCGCTATCTGCAGCGCGCCGGGCACGCCCGGGCGGGCGACCTCGCGGTCGCCACCCGAGGCGGCGTGAAGAAGGTGCACCTCGCCAAGAACGGCGACGTCACCGTCTCCATGGGCCGCGCCCTGCTCCCCTGCGACGGCGTCACGGTCACCGTCGACGACCGCAGCTGGCCCGCCCGCAACGTGAACATGGGCAATCCGCACGCGGTCGCCTTCGTGGAGGACCTGGACCACGCCGGCGATCTGTACGCCGAGCCCGCCTTCGGGCCGGCCGCCGTCTACCCCGACGGGGTCAACATCGAATTCGTCGTGGACCGCGGGCCCCGACATGTCGCGATGCGGGTCCACGAGCGCGGCTCGGGCGAGACCCGCTCCTGCGGCACGGGTGCCTGCGCGGTCGCCGTCGCCGCGGCCCGCCGGGACGGGGCGGACCCGGCGGTGACCGGCGCGCCGGTCACGTACACCGTCGATCTGCCGGGCGGCACCCTCGCCGTCACCGAGCACCCGGACGGTGAGATCGAGATGACCGGGGCGGCCGTGATCGTCGCCGAGGGTGTCCTCGACCCGGCCTGGCTCGACGCGCTCGGCGGATAGCGCCGCCCGTCCGGAGCTCTACGGGGCGCGCACACCGCCATGATCCAAACGGGGGGTCACGGCGCTTCGCTCGAATGGGTGATCCGTTTCACGCTGGGCGAGAGCGGGACTCCGCCACGTGGTGGGGTCGGTAGCATCAAGCACCGGCCCGGAGGCGCGACCGCACCTCCCCACCGCCGGTCGACGTTGCCGGAGGTGCCCCATGAGCGCAGAGGCCACCAACCCAGGTGCCCCCATCCGCAGGCGGGGCCGTCCCCGGATCGATCTCCGCAGGCTCGGCCGGGTCGCCCTGCTCGGCCCGGTCTCCCGGGACCGGCTGCCCGACGCCATCGCCCATGTCGCCGAGGCGCACCGGGCCCACCATCCCGACGCCGACCTCTCCGTCCTGCGCCGTGCCTATGTCCTCGCCGAGAGCTCGCACCGCGGCCAGATGCGCAAGAGCGGCGAGCCCTACATCACCCACCCGCTCGCCGTCACGCTCATCCTCGCCGAACTGGGCGCCGAGACCACCACCCTGACCGCGTCCCTGCTCCACGACACGGTCGAGGACACCGAGGTGACGCTCGATCAGGTCCGGGAGCAGTTCGGCGAGGAGGTCTGCTACCTCGTCGACGGCGTCACCAAGCTGGAGAAGGTCGACTACGGCGCCGCTGCCGAACCGGAGACCTTCCGCAAGATGCTCGTGGCCACCGGCGACGACGTCCGCGTCATGTCGATCAAGCTTGCCGACCGGCTGCACAACATGCGCACCCTCGGCGTGATGCGCCCCGAGAAGCAGGCCAGGATCGCCAAGGTCACCCGTGACGTGCTCATCCCCCTCGCGGAACGGCTCGGAGTCCAGGCGCTCAAGACCGAGCTGGAGGACCTCGTCTTCGCGATCCTCCACCCCGAGGAGTACGCCCACACCCAGGCCGTGATCTCCGCCGCCGCAGGCGCCTCGGACCCGCTCACGGCCATCGCCGGACAGGTCTCCTCGGTGCTGCGGGAGGCCGGCATCCCGGCCGAGGTCGCCGTCAGACCGCGACACTTCGTCTCCGTGCACCGCGTCCGCATCAAACGCGGCGAACTGCGCGGCAGCGACTTCGGACGCCTGCTGGTGCTCGTCGGCGAGGACGCCGACTGCTATGCCGTCCTCGGCGAGCTCCACACCTGCTTCACCCCGGTGATCAGCGAGTTCAAGGACTTCATCGCCGCACCCAAGTTCAACCTGTACCAGTCGCTGCACACCGCGGTCGTCGGCCCCGACGGCGAGGTCGCCGAGGTCCTGATCCGCACCCACCGCATGCACAAGGTCGCCGAGGCCGGTGTCATCGCCCTCGGCAATCCCTACGCCGCCGACAGCGGGGCACAGAGCGCCGAGCCCGCCGACGGCGAACGCGCGGACCCGACCCGGCCCGGCTGGCTCTCCCGCCTCCTCCAGTGGCAGCAGTCCGCCCCCGACCCCGACACCTTCTGGACCACCCTGCGCGCCGACCTCGCCCAGGACCGCGAGATCACCGTCTTCCGCACCGACGGCGGCACGCTCGGCCTGCCCGCGGGCGCCAGCTGCGTCGACGCGGCCTACGCCCAGTACGGCGACGCGGCCCACAGCTGCATCGGCGCCCGGGTGAACGGCCGGCTGGCCACCCTCAGCACCGTCCTCGGCGACGGCGACACCGTCCAGCTGCTGCTGGCCGAGGACGCCGCGTCCGGCCCCTCGCCCGACTGGCTCGACCATGCGCGGACGCCCGCCGCCCGCATCGCCATCACCGGCTGGCTCGACGCCCATCCCCAGGACGCGGAGGACGCCCGCACGGGCCAGGACGCCGACCGGGAGCCCGGCCCCCAGCCCGCCCAGCCGGCCAGGACCGGACAGGCGTCGCCGGCCGGCCGCACGGCGAGCGCCGTGGTCGAACAGCCGGACGCCACCGTCCGGCTCGCGGGCTGCTGCACCCCCGTACCCCCCGACGACGTCACCGGATTCACCGTGCGCGGCGGCGCCGCCGTCACCGTGCACCGCCTCGAATGTCCCCAGGTGGCCCGCATGGAGGCCGTCGGCCGGGTGCCCGTCGCGGTCAGCTGGGGCGACGCGGTCGCCTGCCGGGTGACCCTGGTCGCGGAGTCCTTCGGCAGGCCCCGGCTGCTGGCCGACCTCACCGAGGCGATCGCCGGGGCGGACGCGGCGGTCGTCTCCGCCACCGTCGAACCCCCCAGCGAACAGCGCGTACGGCACACCTACACCCTGCAACTCCCCGACGCGGCAGGGCTGCCCGCGCTGATGCGCGCCATGCGCGACGTACCGGGCGTCTACGACGTCAGCCGCGCCCAGCACCCGGCCGCCGCACTCTGATCCGCCTGCCGCCCTCGGCCGGGGCGGATCTCGTTCGGGTGGCGCGGCGCGCGCCGCCCCCGGCGGGCGGGGCCGCGCTGGTAGCCGTAGTCCATGCCGTTCCTCTCCCGCCGTCTGCGGGCCGCCCTGCTGGCCACCGCATCGGTCACCCTCGTCGCCGCCACCCTGCCCGCCCCGGTGCCGCTCGGCATCGGGGACCCGCTCTTCCCGCACCTCGGCAACCCCGGATACGACGTACTCGCCTACGACATCGGGTTCACCTACCGGGGCAGCAACACCGAACCCCTGGACGCCGTCACCACGATCGACGCGCGGACGACCGAGCCGCTGGAGCGGATCAACCTCGACTTCACCCGGGGCACCGTGCGCTCCGTGGACGTCAACGGCCTGCGGGCGGAGTTCGCCGTCGAGGACGAGGACCTGATCGTCGAACCCCCGGGCCGGCTCCCGGCCGGAGTGCCGCTGCGCATCACCGTCCGCCACACCAGCGACCCCTCGGGCGACCGGAACAGCGGCGGCTGGGTGCGCACCGCCGACGGGCTCGCCATGGCCAACCAGGCCGACGCCGGGCACCGGGTCTTCCCCGGCAACGACCACCCCGCCGACAAGGCGTACTTCACCTTCCGCGTCACCGCTCCCCGGGAGCTGACCGTGGTCGCCAACGGGCAGCGCGTCAAACGGATCACACGCGGTGACCGCACCACCTGGACCTACCGAACCGACCATCCCATGGCCACCGAACTGGCCCAGGTCAGCATCGGCCGCTCGGCCGTCGTGGAGCGGACCGGCCCGCACGGGCTGCCGGTGCGCGACGTCGTCCCCGCCGCCGACCGGGAGCGTCTGGAGCCCTGGCTGAAGAAGACCCCCGGCCAGCTGGAATGGATGGAGCGGCAGGTCGGCCGCTACCCCTTCGAGAACTACGGGGTGCTGATCGCCGACACCCTGACCGGCTTCGAGCTGGAGACCCAGACGCTCTCCCTCTTCGAACGCCGGCTGTTCACCGAGGAGGGCTTCCCCGAGTGGTACGTCGACTCGGTCATGGTCCACGAGCTGGCCCACCAGTGGTTCGGCGACAGCGTCACGCCGCGCACCTGGTCCGACCTGTGGCTGAACGAGGGGCACGCCAGCTACTACGAGGCCCTCTACTCCGACGAGCACGACGGCAGGCCGCAGGAGCGGCGGATGCACGACGCCTACATCCGGTCGGACGGCTGGCGGGCCGACGGCGGACCGCCGGCCCGCCCCGGCGCACCGGCGCCGGGCGAGAAGATCAGCCTGTTCCGGCCGGTGGTCTACGACGGCAGCGCCCTGGTCCTGTACGCGCTCCGCCAGGAGATCGGCCGCAGCGCCTTCGACCGGCTGGAGCGGCTCTGGGTGCGGCGGAACCGCGACTCCAACGCGGACACGGCGGACTTCATCGTGCTCGCGTCCCGGGTGGCGGGCCGCGACCTGACCGCCTTCTTCACCGGCTGGCTGTACGGGGCGAGGACGCCCCCGATGCCGGGGCACCCGGACTGGCACAGCGAGACACCGGCGCGTCAGCGGTAAACCCGGGTGACGGGCCGCACCGGCCGTGCCACTATCGACGGGTCGCCGCGGCGGCCGGACCGGAGGAATCCCCGCGTGGGAATCATCCGGAGGGGTCACGCGTTGTGACTGTTGCCGGGAATCTCTCTCCGGCAGACCTCTTTCGACCGCATCCCCCAGACGTAAGGATCCAATGACCTCCTCTTCTTCCCTTCCCCAGGACGCGCAGGACGCGCAGAGCGCCACGGAGAACGTCACCGAGAGCCTTCGGGCCGACGCCCTGATGGAAGAGGACGTCGCCTGGAGCCACGAGATCGACGGAGAGCGGGACGGCGATCAGCTGGACCGCTCCGAGCGCGCCGCGCTGCGGCGCGTGGCGGGCCTCTCCACCGAGCTCGAGGACGTCACCGAGGTCGAGTACCGACAGCTGCGCCTGGAGCGTGTGGTGCTGGTCGGCGTCTGGACCTCGGGCACGGTGCAGGACGCGGAGAATTCGCTCGCCGAACTGGCGGCGCTCGCCGAGACGGCCGGAGCCCAGGTGCTCGACGCCGTCTTCCAGCGCCGTGACAAGCCGGACCCGGCCACGTACATCGGTTCCGGCAAGGCGCTGGCGCTGCGTGACCTCGTCCTCGAATCAGGGGCCGACACCGTCGTCTGCGACGGTGAGCTCAGCCCCGGCCAGCTGATCCACCTGGAAGACGTCGTCAAGGTCAAGGTGGTCGACAGGACCGCCCTGATCCTCGACATCTTCGCCCAGCACGCCAAGTCCCGTGAGGGCAAGGCGCAGGTCTCGCTGGCACAGATGCAGTACATGCTGCCCCGGCTGCGTGGCTGGGGTCAGTCGCTGTCCCGTCAGATGGGCGGCGGCGGTTCCAGCGGCGGTGGCGGCATGGCCACCCGCGGTCCCGGTGAGACCAAGATCGAGACGGACCGGCGCCGGATCCGCGAGAAGATGGCGAAGATGCGCCGGGAGATCGCGGAGATGAAGACCGGCCGCGAGCTCAAGCGCCAGGAGCGCAAGCGCAACAAGGTGCCCTCGGTCGCCATCGCGGGCTACACCAACGCGGGCAAGTCCTCGCTGCTCAACCGGCTGACCGGTGCGGGTGTGCTGGTGGAGAACGCCCTGTTCGCCACCCTCGACCCGACCGTGCGCCGGGCCGAGACGCCGAGCGGGCGGGTCTACACCCTCGCCGACACCGTCGGGTTCGTACGGCATCTGCCGCACCACCTGGTCGAGGCGTTCCGCTCCACGATGGAGGAGGTCGGCGACTCCGATCTCATCCTGCACGTGGTGGACGGCGCGCACCCGGTGCCCGAGGAGCAGCTCGCCGCGGTCCGCGAGGTGATCCGTGAGGTGGGCGCGGTGGACGTGCGCGAGATCGTGGTGATCAACAAGGCGGACGCGGCGGACCCCCTGGTCCTCCAGCGCCTCCTGCGCAACGAGAAGCACGCGATCGCGGTGTCGGCCAGGACCGGCGCCGGTATCGACGAGCTGCTCGCGCTCATCGACACCGAGCTGCCCAGGCCCTCGGTCGAGATCGAGGCGCTGGTGCCCTACACCCGGGGCGGACTCGTCTCGCGGGTGCATGCCGAGGGCGAGGTGGTCTCCGAGGAGCACACGTCGGAGGGCACGCTGCTCAAGGCGCGGGTGCACGAGGAACTGGCCGCGGAGCTCGCGGCGTTCGTCCCCGCGGTGCACTGACCGCGCGGCTCCCTTCACCGTAGGAGTCATCGCAGAGCGAAAGGCCCGCTCCCTCACCGGGGAGCGGGCCTTTCGCCGTGGTGCGGGGTGCGGCGGCTACTTGGCGCCGAACTTGTCGCTCATCATCGTGAAGATCTGCTGGGCGCCCTCGCCCAGGTGGGGACCGGCCAGCCAGCCCGATGTCACCGGGCCGATCGAGGTGTTGGAGACCAGCGCGAGCTTGCCGTCACTGCCCTCGCTGAACCAGCCGCCACCGGAGGAACCGCCGGTCATCGTGCAGCCGATGCGGTACATCGTGGGAGTGGCGGGGCTGATGGAGAGCCGGCCGGGACGGTCGACGCACTTGTGCATGATCAGGCCGTCGTACGGCGGGGCGGCGGGGTAGCCCCAGGCGCCCATCGCGCTGATCCGCGAGATCTCGGGGGCGTCGAAGTCGACCGGCAGGGCGTTGCCCACGGTCTCCTCCAGCGACTTGGTGCCCTGCTCGGGCTTCACGTGCAGGACCGCGTAGTCGTACGGGGCGCCCTCGCCGCCGGTGGGGCCGCCGTTCTTGAGCCACTCACCGGAGGTGCTGGCCCAGTCCGCCCAGTAGGCGCCGTAGGGGGCGACCTCCTGCGGCTGCGCGTTCTGCAGTGCCGAGGCGCTCTTGCCCTGGTCGTTGTAGGCGGGCACGAAGACGATGTTGCGGTACCAGCCGCCCTCGGAACCGGCGTGGACGCAGTGGCCCGCGGTCCAGACGAGGTTGGACCTGCCCGGGTTCTTCGGGTCCTTGACGACGGTGCCCGAGCAGACCATGTGGCCCTTGGGGGAGTCGAAGAAGACCTTGCCGACCGGGGCGGCGTAGTTGTGGTACGGCGTCTTCTCGCGCTGGGCCGTCACCGGCCTCGGCTCCGGGTCCGAGACGCCCTGGTCGCCCGAGAGGTCCCCGGCGGACATGGTCTTGGCCGGGTCCTTCGCCGACTTCATCCGGTCGGGCTTCCACAGCCCCTCGATGACCGGGTTCACGAAGTCCTTGGCCTCACGCAGCCACTTGTCCTTGTCCCAGTTCTTCCATTCGCCGTTCTTCCACTTGTCCGGGTCGACCCCGTGCTTCTTGAGGGTGTCGGCCAGATCGGCGGGTATGCCGCCGCTCTTCCCGGTGCCGGCGGACGACTCGGCGGCGGCGGGCTTGTCGGCCGCCGCGTCCTCGCTCGGGCCGCAGGCCGTGGCCGTCAGCGCCAGTGCGGCGACCAGACCGGTCGCGGCGAACAGCGGACGTATGGATCGCATGGAAAAGATTCCCCCTGAAATCTCAAAAATGGCATGAGCGTGTCACGCAACAGGCCGGTTCCCGGCCGTCGGTGATGAGGTGGGACCACCCTATGACGCCCGGGACCTGGGCAGTTGCCACCGGGTGGCGTCAACGCCCGGGCGGGCCGGGGGCCTTCGAGGCGGCGTTCGCCGTCGAAGGCCCCTCACACCGCAGCCGGTACGCGCCCGGGCGGACGCGGATGCCCGGCTACTTGTCCGCGTACTTCTTGCTGACCGCGTCGTAGACGCCCTTGGCTTCCTTGCCCAGGCGCGGACCGGCCAGCCAGCCGGCCGTCACCGGGCCGATGGAGGTGTTCGACACCAGCGCGGGCTTGCCGTCCTGGCCGGCGGCGACCCAGCCGCCACCGGAGGAACCGCCGGTCATGGAGCAGCCGATGCGGTACATCGTCGGGTCGCCCTGGGCGAGCGAGAGCCGGCCCGGCTTGTCCTCGCACTGGAACAGCTTCTGGCCGTCGTACGGCGGAGCCGCCGGGAAGCCGGTCGCCGTCATCGCGGTGATCTTGGGCACGGCCGGGGCGTTGAACTCGACCGGCAGGGCCGAACCGACCGTCTCCTCAAGCGACTTGCCGCCGGCGCCCTCCTCCGGGGTGACGTGCAGCACCGCGAAGTCGTACGGCGCGCCCAGGCCGCCGACCGAGGCGCCCTGCGCGATCCACTGTTCCGAGGTCTGTGCCCAGGTGCCCCACCAGATGCCGAACGGGGCGACCTTCTCCTTGGGCGGGTGGTTGCGCAGCTCGGCCGTGGACAGGCCGCTGTTGTTGTACGAGGGGACGAAGGCGATGTTGCGGTACCAGCCGCCCTTCTTGCCCGCGTGGACGCAGTGGCCCGCAGTCCACACCATGTTGGACTTGCCGGGGTGCGCCGGGTCCTTCACCACCGTCGCCGAGCAGACCATGGAGCCCTCGGGGCCGTCGAAGAACAGCTTCCCGGACTCGGCGGCGTTGTCGTGGTACTGCGTCCGCACGCCGACGGCCCGGACCGGGGCGGGCGTCGGGTCCGTCACGCCCTCGTCGCCGGAGATGTCGTTGTCGACCGGCTTCTCGGGCGCCTTGTCGGCGTCCTGCATCCGGTCCGGGTCCCAGAGGCCCTCGATGATCGGGTTGATGTAGTCCTTGGCCTCACGCAGCCACTTGTCCTTGTCCCAGTTCTTCCACTCGCCGTTCTTCCACTGGTCGAGGTCGATCCGGTGTTCCTTGAGCCGGCCCTTCAGATCGTCCGGGATGGCGATCTTGCCGTCCGACGTCTGACCGGCGGAGCTGCTGCTGCTCGGCTCGGCGCTCGCGTCGTCCTCGGTGGGCCCGCAGGCGGTGGCGGTGAGCGCGAGGACGGCGGCGACCGCGGCGGTGGCGAGCACGGGGGAGGAGGCGCGACGGGCGCCTCCCCCGCAGCGTGCGGTGAATCCTGGTCGAACGAGACGCATCTGGTGATCCCCCTGGGACTTCGTAACTCAACGCTTCTGTACTGCACTTCTGCACGGCATCCCCGGGCTGGACGGGGGAGTGCCGCGGTTGCCGGGAGGGTTCCCGGAGCCTCGGCGCGGTCCCCCACTATGCCGGTGCCGCTGTGGACGGCCTGCGGCAGGGCCATGGTTCCGCTCCACAAGGATCTTCAGATTTACCCGTGATCCCCTGCCCCCTGCGTCGTTGGTACGTACGGGGGACACGGAGACAGCGTTCACCCCCGCAGTCCGTCCGTGCGAAATCGTACTGACGTGCAACGCAACTGTTACAGCGGGAGGATCAAGAGCCGTGGCCGTGACCGAACCAGCTCCGGCACCACCCCTCACCCCGCACGAGGGCATCCTGCGGCGCCAGGCACTGCGTGAATCGGCCGCCCGCACCTACGCCCGCTCGCTCCCGATCGTGCCGGTACGGGCCCGCGGCCTGACCATCGAGGGCGCGGACGGGCGGCGCTATCTCGACTGCCTGTCCGGCGCCGGGACCCTGGCGCTCGGCCACAACCACCCCGTCGTGCTCGAAGCGATCAAGAAGGTCCTCGACTCGGGCGCCCCGCTGCATGTGCTGGACCTGGCCACCCCGGTCAAGGACGCCTTCACCACGGAGCTGTTCGCCACCCTGCCGAGGGAGTTCGCCGACAACGCCCGCATCCAGTTCTGCGGTCCCGCCGGCACGGACGCGGTCGAGGCCGCCTTCAAACTCGTCCGGGCCGCCACCGGGCGCAGCGGACTGCTCGCCTTCACCGGTGCCTACCACGGCATGACGGAGGGGGCCCTCGCCGCGTCCGGCGGCGCCGAGGACGTACGGGTGACCAGGCTCCCCTTCCCGCAGGACTACCGCTGCCCCTTCGGCATCGGCGGGGAGGCCGGCGCGCGGACCGCCGCCCGCTGGACCGAGAGCCTGCTCGACGACCCCAAGAGCGGCACCCCCGCGCCCGCCGGGATGATCCTCGAACCCGTCCAGGGCGAGGGCGGGGTCAACCCCGCGCCCGACGGCTGGATGCGCCGGATGCGGGAGATCACCGCGGCCCGCTCCATCCCGCTGATCGCCGACGAGGTCCAGACCGGCGTCGGCCGGACCGGCGCCTTCTGGGGCGTCGAGCACAGCGGGACCGTGCCCGATGTGATGGTCCTGTCCAAGGCCATCGGCGGCTCCCTCCCGCTCGCCGTGATCGTCTACCGCTCCGAGCTCGACACCTGGCAGCCCGGCGCCCACGCCGGCACCTTCCGGGGCAATCAGCTCGCCATGGCGGCGGGCACCGCGACCCTCGCCCATGTCCGGGAGAACGGCCTCGCCGAACGGGCCGGGACGCTCGGGGCCCGGATGCTGGCGCGGCTGCGCTCGCTCGCGGCCGACCACCCGTGCATCGGCGACGTCCGGGGGCGCGGCCTGATGATCGGCGTGGAGCTGGTCGACCCCGAGGCCGCGCCGGTGGGCGGCTCAGCGGAGGCGCCGCCCGACCCGGTCCTCGCCGTCGCCGTCCAGCAGGAGTGCCTGCGCCGCGGCCTCATCGTCGAACTCGGCGGCCGCCACTCCACGGTCGTCCGCCTGCTCCCGCCCCTCACGCTCACCGACGAACAGGCAACGGCGGTCGTCGACCGCCTCGCCGATGCCATGGCAGCCGCGGAGCGCTCACCGCACCGACGGACCCCGACCGGGTCGATCCGCTGACCCCGGACACCACCACAGGAAGACCGCCGTGAACCCCACCCCCGCGCCCGAGGCCGACGGCCCTCCCTCCAGCCACCACCACGAGCCCGAAACCCCGGGCCGGATCGCCGTCGACCCGGAGCCGTCGACCGTGCCGCGCCAGAAGGAGATCCCGCACGGATCGCGGTACTCCGACGCGGCGGAACCCGGCCCGGCACCGGCCGCCGACCCGCTGGACCACCCGGACCCCCTGCGCGCCGCCGACGCGGCGGGCACCGAGAACCTGCTGCGCTGCTGGGTCCGCGAAGGCGACCTGCCGCGCCCGGACGGCGACACCCTGCGCATCGCGCTCCCCGCCAGCGGCACCGCGCTGCTCGTCCCCGTCCGCCACTGGTCCGCCACCGGCTGGCACCGCTTCGGCCCGCCCGCCCTGGAAGCGGCCCCCGCCGGCGCGCCCCCCGCCGACGCCGTCACCGTGGCCGCCCTCCTCGGTCGCGAGGCCGACCACAACGAGGGCGCCGACATGGCCGCCCGGGTGGCCGACTCCGTACGGCGCACCGCCGGATTCATCGAGGCCGAACGCCTGCGCCCCGCCGCTCCCGCGGAGTCCGACCTCTTCCTCACCGCCGAGCAGTCCCTCCTCCTCGGCCACCCCCTGCACCCCTCGCCGAAGAGCCGGGAGGGACTCTCCGACGGCGAAGCCCGCCTCTACTCACCCGAGTTGCACGGCTCCTTCCCGCTCCACTGGATGGCCGCCGACCGGTCCGTCCTGGCCACCGACTCCGCCTGGACCGACCAGGGCCGGCCCGTGGCGGCGGCCGAGCTCGTCGCCCGCCACGCCCCCGGCCTGCGCCACCCCGAGCACACCACCCCGATCCCGCTGCACCCCTGGCAGGCCCGTGAGCTGCGCGGCAGGCCCGAAGTCGCCGCACTGCTCGATGCGGGACTGCTGCACGACCTCGGTCCCTACGGAGCCCCCTGGCACCCCACATCCTCGGTGCGCACGGTGCACCGGCCCGGCACCGACCTCATGCTGAAGCTCTCCCTCGGCGTCCGCATCACCAACTCCCGCCGGGAGAACCTCCGCAAGGAACTCCACCGGGGCGTCGAAGTGCACCGGCTGCTCCGCACCGGACTCGCCCGGCAGTGGCACGCGGCGCACCCCGGCTTCGACATCGTCCGGGACCCCGCCTGGCTGGCGGTCGACACCCCGGGCGGCGAGCCCGTGCAGGGCCTCGACGTCATGCTCCGCCACAACCCCTTCCGCCGGGGCGACGACGCCGTCTGCATCGCCGGGCTCACCGCCCCGCGCCCCTGGCCCGGCCGGTCCGGCATGCACTCCCGGCTGGCCGACGTCGTCCAGCGCCTCGCCGCCGCCACCGGCCGCACCACGACCGCGGTCGCCGCCGAGTGGTTCCTGCGCTACCTCGACCGCGTCGTCCACCCGGTGCTCTGGCTCGACGCCCACGCCGGTGTCGCCCTCGAAGCGCACCAGCAGAACACTCTGGTCCTGCTCGACCCCGACGGCTGGCCGGCCGGCGGCCGTTACCGTGACAACCAGGGCTACTACTTCCGCGAGTCCCACCGCGCCGCGCTCGGCCGACGCCTCCCCGGCATCGGGGCGGTCAGCGACACCTTCGTCTCCGACGCCGTCACCGACGAACGGTTCGCGTACTACCTCGGCATCAACAACGTGTTCGGCCTGATCGGGGCGTTCGGGGCCCAGCGGCTCGCCGACGAACAGGTGCTGCTGGCCGCCTTCCGGCGGTTCCTGACGTCGACCGTGCCCCTGGGATCGCCGCTGCCCGCGCACCTCCTGGAGACACCCCGGCTGCGCTGCAAGGCCAACATGCTGACCCGGCTGCACGGACTCGACGAACTCGTCGGCCCCGTGGACACCCAGTCCGTCTACGTGTCCGTCACCAACCCCTTGTGCGGCTGAGAAGAGGAGAGTGTCGCCCGTGCCTCCCACCGACGCGCACACCGGACCCGCCCCCCGGCGGGGCGCGGGCGCCGAGGACACGCTCGATCTGCGCATCACCGCCGAACTCCGGGCCCTCTTCGAGGCGTCGGCGCCCGCGCCCCGGGACCGGGCGGCCGTCTCCGGGCCGCTCGACAGGCCGGGGGAGTGGCAGCCCGTCACCACGGCCGCCGGGATCTTCCGGCTCGTCCCCGTACGGCTGGACCGCGATCTGCCGGTGATCAGCCGCTGGATGAACGACCCCGCCGTGGCGGCCTTCTGGGAACTGGCGGGACCCGACACCGTCACGGCCGCCCATCTGCGGTCCCAGCTCGACGGCGACGGCCGCAGCGCCCCCTGCCTCGGGGTGCTGGACGGCGTGCCCATGAGCTACTGGGAGCTCTACCGCGCCGACCTCGACCCCCTGGCCCGCCACTACCCCGCCCGGCCGCACGACACCGGCCTCCATCTCCTCATCGGCGACGGGGAGCACCGGGGCCGCGGCATCGGCACCACGCTGCTCCGCGCCGTCGCCGACCTCGTACTCGACCACCGCCCCCGGTGCACCCGGGTCGTCGCCGAACCCGACGTGCGCAACACCCCGTCCGTCTCCGCCTTCCTGGGCGCGGGCTTCCGCTACTCCGCCGAGATCGAACTCCCGGAGAAGCGGGCCGCGCTGATGGTCCGCGACCGAGCCCACCGCCACCGCCTGTGAACGATCCGCTGACCCGCCCACCCCGCTCGAACCCCATCGGTTCCATCCCGAGGAGTCCCCGTGCCGAAATATCCCGCGAGCCATGACGCAACGGAGTCGCCCGCGCTGCTCAGCACCCCGGAACTGAACCGTCCGGTCTGGGACCGGGCCGCCGCCCGCATGCTCGCCAAGATGCTCGGCGAATTCGCCTACGAGGAGATCATCCAGCCCGTCCCGCGCACCGCCGGAGGCACCGCCTACACCCTGGTGCTGGACGACGGCGGGAGCCTGACCTTCACCGCCGGGCGGGGCGTGTACGGCAGCTGGCGCGTCGACCCCGAGTCGATCCGCGAGGCGGGCAGCGCCGCGACGGAGGCCGATGCGGCGGTCCGGCCGGCCGGTGAGCGGGTCGCCGGCAGCGTCCCCTTCCGCGACCCGCTGCTCTTCCTCGCGCGCGCCCGGCGCCTCCTCGGGCTCGACGGCGCCACCCTCGGCCACCTCGTCCGCGAGCTCACCACCACGCTCACCGCCGACGCCCGCCTGGACCACACCGCGCTCACCGCCGCCGAGCTGGCCGACCTCGACTACGCGGAGCTCGAAGGCCACCAGACCGGCCACCCCTGGATCGTCGCCAACAAGGGCCGGCTCGGCTTCTCCGCCACCGACGCCTCCCGCTTCGCCCCCGAGGCGCGCAGGCCCGTCAGGCTTCCGTGGATCGCCGTCTCCACGAGGATCGCCGCCTACCGGGGCGTGAGCGCCCTCGCCACCCCCGAGCAGCTGTACAGCCAGGAGCTCGACCCCGAGGTCCGCGCCTCCTTCGACGCCGTCCTGCGCGCCCGCGGCCTCGACCCGGCCGGCTACCACTGCCTTCCCGTCCACCCCTGGCAGTGGGACGAGTGGATCGTGCCCCTGTTCGCCCCGGCCATCGCCGCCGGCGACATCGTCCCCCTGCACACGGACCGGGACCTGCGGCTGCCGCAGCAGTCCATCCGGACCTTCGCCAACCTGGAGCGGCCCGACCGGCACACGGTCAAGCTCCCGCTGTCGATCCTCAACACCCTGGTCTGGCGCGGCCTGCCGACCGAGCGCACGCTCGCCGCACCCGCCGTCACGGGCTGGGTCCAGGGGCTGCGCGACGCCGATCCGTTCCTCCGCGACACCTGCGGCGTCATCCTGCTCGGCGAGGTCGCCTCGGTCGCCGTCGAGCACCCGCTCTACGACCACCTCCCCGAGACCCCGTACCAGTTCAAGGAGATCCTCGGAGCGATCTGGCGCGAGCCCCTCATGCCGCGCCTCGCGCCGGGGGAGCGGGCCCGGACGCTCGCCTCGCTGCTGCACACGGACCCGGAGGGACGCGCCTTCACCGCCGAGCTGGTCGCCCGCTCGGGGCTGACCCCCAGCGTCTGGCTGTCCCGGCTCTTCGCCGCGCTGCTGCCGCCGCTGCTGCACTTCCTCTACCGCTACGGCACGGTCTTCTCGCCCCACGGCGAGAACGCGATCGTCGTCTTCGACAACCAGGACGTGCCGGTACGCCTGGCGATCAAGGACTTCGTCGACGACGTGAACGTCAGCGCCCGCCCGCTGCCCGAGCACGACACCATGCCGCCCGACGTGCGCGACGTCCTGCTCACCGAGGAACCCGCCTTCCTCACCCAGTTCATCCACTCCGGCCTCTTCACCGGCGTCTTCCGCTTCCTCTCCCCGCTCTGCGAGGAGCAGCTCGGCGTCCCGGAGGGTGAATTCTGGTCACTCGTGAGGGCCGAGATCCTGCGCCACCACGCCCGCTTCCCCGAGCTGAAGGAGCGGTTCGAGATGTTCGACATGCTGACGCCGGAGATCGCGCGCCTCTGTCTGAACCGCAACCGCCTGCATCTGGACGGCTACCGCGACCGGCCCGAACGCCCGCACGCGGCGGTCCACGGCACGGTGCCCAACCCGCTCCACCCCTCGGCGTGAGTCCGGGAGTGAGCGTCGTTGTCAGTGGCGCCCCGTAGGCTGGCCGGGCTATGACGAAGCCATCCCTCCCCGAGCTCCTGCACGCCGCCGTGACCGCCGTCGGCGGTACGGAGAGGCCCGGCCAGGCCACGATGGCCGAGGCCGTCGCCGAGGCCGTAGACGACCAATCCCATCTGCTCGTCCAGGCCGGCACCGGCACGGGCAAGTCGCTGGGCTATCTGGTGCCCGCCCTGGCGCACGGCGAGCGTGTCGTGGTGGCCACGGCCACGCTTGCCCTTCAGCGCCAGCTCGTGGAGCGCGACCTGCCGCGGACGGTCGACGCGCTGCATCCGCTGCTGCGCCGCCGGCCCCAGTTCGCGATGCTCAAGGGCCGGTCGAACTACCTCTGTCTGCACCGGCTCCACGAGGGCGTGCCGCAGGAGGAGGAAGAGGGCCTTTTCGACCAGTTCGAGGCGGCGGCTCCCTCCAGCAGGCTCGGCCAGGACCTCCTGCGCATGCGGGACTGGGCCGACGAGACGGAGACCGGCGACCGGGACGACCTCACTCCGGGCGTCTCCGACCGCGCCTGGGCGCAGATCTCCGTCTCCTCCCGCGAGTGCCTGGGCGCGAGCAAGTGCGCGTACGGGGCGGAGTGCTTCGCGGAGCAGGCCCGGGAGCGGGCCAAGCTCGCCGATGTGGTGGTCACCAACCACGCCCTGCTGGCCATCGACGCGATCGAGGGCGCCCCCGTGCTCCCGCAGCACGAGGTGCTGATCGTCGACGAGGCCCATGAGCTGGTCTCCCGGGTCACCGGCGTGGCCACCGGCGAGCTCACCCCCGGCCAGGTCAACCGGGCGGTCCGCCGCGCGGCGAAGCTGGTCAACGAGAAGGCGGCCGACGCCCTGCAGACGGCGGCGGAGGGCTTCGAGCGGGTGATGGAGCTGGCCCTGCCGGGCCGCCTGGAGGAGGTGCCGGAGGACCTTGGCTACGCGCTGATGGCGCTGCGCGACGCCGCGCGCACGGTGATCTCCGCGATCGGCTCGACGCGGGACAAGTCCGTCCAGGACGAGGACGCGGTCCGCAAGCAGGCGCTGGCCTCGGTCGAGACGATCCACGGCGTCGCCGAGCGCATCACCCAGGGCTCCGAGTACGACGTCGTCTGGTACGAGCGCCACGATCGCTTCGGCGCCTCCGTGCGGGTCGCCCCGCTCTCCGTGTCCGGGCTGCTGCGCGAGAAGCTGTTCACCGAGCGCTCGGTCGTCCTGACCTCGGCCACACTGAAGCTCGGCGGGGACTTCAACGGCGTGGGCGCCTCCCTCGGCCTCGCCCCGGAGGGCACCGCGGGCGACGACATCCCGCAGTGGAAGGGCCTCGACGTCGGCTCGCCGTTCGACTACCCGAAGCAGGGCATCCTGTATGTCGCCCGGCATCTGGCGACCCCCGGCCGGGAGGGCTCGCGCACGGACATGCTGGACGAGCTCGCCGAGCTGGTGGAGGCGGCCGGCGGGCGCACGCTCGGGCTGTTCTCCTCCATGCGGGCGGCGCAGGCCGCCGCCGAGGAGCTCCGGGGCCGGCTGGACAAGCCGATCCTGCTCCAGGGCGAGGAGACCCTCGGTGAGCTGATCAAGAATTTCGCGGCCGATCCGGAGACCTGTCTGTTCGGCACGCTCTCGCTCTGGCAGGGCGTCGATGTGCCCGGGGCGAGCTGTCAGCTGGTGGTCATGGACCGCATCCCGTTCCCCCGGCCCGACGACCCGCTGATGAGCGCGCGGCAGAAGGCGGTGGAGGAGGCCGGGGGCAACGGCTTCATGGCGGTGGCGGCCACGCATGCCGCGTTGCTGATGGCCCAGGGCGCCGGCCGCCTCGTGCGGGCCACGGGCGACAAGGGCGTGGTCGCGGTGCTGGACCCGCGCCTGGCCAACGCCCGGTACGGCAGCTATCTGCGGGCCTCGCTGCCCGACTTCTGGTACACGACCGACCGCAATCAGGCCCGCCGCTCGCTCGCCGCGATCGACGCGGCGGCCAAGGCCGAGCAGCGGTAGTCACCCGGGACACGCAAGAGGCCCCGGAGCCGGCGTACAGCCGGACTCCGGGGCCCCTTCCCGTTCGCACGGGCGGGTCCTCAGACCCGGCGGAGCACCGCCACGACCTTGCCGAGGATCGTCGCCTCGTCGCCGGGGATCGGCTGGTAAGCGGAGTTGTGCGGGAGCAGCCAGACATGGCCGTCCTCCCGCTTGAAGCGCTTGACCGTGGCCTCGCCGTCCAGCATGGCGGCCACGATGTCGCCGTTCTCCGCCACGGGCTGGCGTCGTACGGTGACCCAGTCCCCGTCACAGATCGCCGCTTCGATCATCGAGTCGCCGACGACCTTCAGCACGAACAGCTCGCCGTCACCGACGAGCTGGCGGGGGAGCGGGAAGACGTCCTCGACGGACTCCTCGGCGAGGATCGGGCCACCGGCCGCGATCCGGCCGACGAGGGGCACGTAGGAGGCAGCGGGCTTGCCCGTGGTGTCCGTGGGCTGGGTGCTCGGCTGGTCGGAGCCACGCACCTCGTACGCCCGGGGGCGGTGGGGGTCGCGGCGCAGAAAACCCTTCCGCTCCAGCGCCATCAGCTGATGGGCGACGGAGGACGTGCTGGAAAGGCC
Source organism: Streptomyces sp. ITFR-16 (assembly GCF_031844705.1). NCBI lineage: Bacteria > Bacillati > Actinomycetota > Actinomycetes > Kitasatosporales > Streptomycetaceae > Streptomyces > Streptomyces sp. ITFR-16. Next base: position 2,008,093 of record NZ_CP134609.1, on the reverse strand, counting down.
CACCGCCTGACCGATCTCCCGCATCGACGGCGGATATCCGCGTCGCTGGACGGAGTCCCGGATGACCTCGATCACGCGCCGCTGGCGGTCCGTGAGCCCCGAGCTGTCCGCCCGGATTCCAGGAGGTCGTCCGGGCAGCGAGCGCGCTGGGCGCGCGGGCTCCGGCCCCTCCGTGTTCGTGACTGAGTCATTCATGGCATGCACCGGCTCGAGTCGGCTCTGGGAGCGGTCCTGGGCTGTGATGATGGCACTGTCTGCGGTGGTGGTCACGTCGGCGGCCCCTCTCGAATGGTCTCCCTAGCTGGACAACGGTAGTAGCTTTCGAAAGGTTGCGCCAAACACACGTTCGAGTGAAAAACGAATAAAAGTCTGTCCCGGGTTCACTGCTGGGTGTATGTGCAAAGCCGCGAAGCGTGTCGCCGGGCGCGGAACGGCCGGCGCTGCGGACCATGACAGTAGCGTTCGCGACCGCCTTCGTGGTCGCGCGCCAGCCGCCCCCGCAATCGGGGGAGCCGCGCGCTTCCCGTACCCTCTTGCTCGGCCGTACGCTGCCTTCCGGCCGCCCTCGGTGCGCGACACGCGCCAGGGCCGAATGCGCGGCCAAACCCAAGATCTAGTGGTTGGATTGTCTCGACCACCCAGAACTAGTGGTCCCCGGTCCACCGGGGGTGTGGTCATCGCCTATGCTTGAGACCGCTTCGAGGGCCCCTCACCGGGCCTGAAGAGGCTATTCAGTCGCGCTGTGAAGGAGGGTTGGGAGCCATGCACTGCCCCTTCTGCAGGCACCCCGACAGCCGGGTCGTCGACAGTCGCACCACCGACGACGGGACCTCGATCCGCCGGCGTCGCCAGTGCCCCGACTGCTCCCGCCGTTTCACGACGGTGGAGACGTGCTCGCTCATGGTGGTGAAGCGCAGCGGAGTGACCGAACCCTTCAGCCGTACCAAGGTGATCTCCGGGGTGCGCAAGGCGTGCCAGGGGCGGCCCGTCACCGAGGACGCCCTCGCCAAGCTCGGCCAGCGGGTCGAGGAGGCGGTGCGCGCCACCGGCAGCGCCGAGCTGACCACTCACGACGTGGGTCTGGCCATCCTCGGCCCCCTGCAGGAACTCGACCTCGTCGCCTACCTGCGGTTCGCGTCCGTGTACCGGGCGTTCGACAGCCTCGAAGACTTCGAGGCCGCCATCACGGAACTCCGTGAGCAGCGGCCTTCCGCACAAGAATGCGGGACCGGCGAGACCCTCGAGGTCCCCGTGCCCGCCGTCGCCGCCGACTGAGCGGCAGCCGCCGGCCGCGCCGATCCGAGGATCGCCCGCCGGCCGGCACCTGGACCTTGCTCCGGACGACGCGTGAGGTATGCGGCGCCCGAAGCAGCAGACACACACAGTGCCCGGGGAAGTTCTCGGCACTTCAGGGCGTTTTTGCCCACATATGGGAGGCGGCATGACAGAGACGGCGAGCGGCCCGGCGCGAGGTTCCCGCAGCAAGGGGACCAAGTCGACTGCGAACAAGCAGGGCCTGCGTATCGAGCGCATCCACACCACTCCCGGCGTGCATCCGTACGACGAGGTGGCGTGGGAGCATCGTGACGTCGTCATGACCAATTGGCGCGACGGCTCGGTCAACTTCGAGCAGCGTGGCGTCGAGTTCCCCGACTTCTGGTCGGTGAACGCGGTCAACATCGTCACCAGCAAGTACTTCCGGGGCGCTGTGGGCACCCCGCAGCGCGAGACCGGTCTGAAGCAACTGATCGACCGGATCGTGAAGACGTACCGGAAGGCCGGCGAGGACTACAACTACTTCGCCTCTCCCGCGGACGCCGAGATCTTCGAGCACGAGCTGGCGTACGCCCTCCTGCACCAGATCTTCAGCTTCAACTCCCCGGTCTGGTTCAACGTCGGCACGCCCCAGCCGCAGCAGGTCTCCGCCTGCTTCATCCTGGCCGTCGACGACTCCATGGAGTCCATCCTCGACTGGTACAAGGAAGAGGGGATGATCTTCAAGGGCGGCTCCGGTGCCGGCCTGAACCTCTCCCGTATCCGTTCCTCCAAGGAACTCCTCTCCTCCGGCGGCAACGCCTCCGGCCCGGTCTCCTTCATGCGCGGCGCCGACGCGTCCGCCGGGACGATCAAGTCCGGTGGTGCCACCCGCCGCGCGGCCAAGATGGTCATCCTCGACGTCGACCACCCCGACATCGAGAACTTCATCGAGACCAAGGTGAAGGAGGAGGAGAAGATCCGCGCCCTGCGCGACGCGGGCTTCGACATGGACCTGGGCGGCGACGACATCACGTCCGTCCAGTACCAGAACGCCAACAACTCGGTCCGCGTGAACGACGAGTTCATGAAGGCCGTCGAGTCCGGCGGAAAGTTCGGGCTGCGCGCCCGCATGACCGGTGACGTCATCGAAGAGGTCGAGGCCAAGTCCCTCTTCCGCAAGATGGCCGAGGCCGCCTGGGCCTGCGCCGACCCGGGCATCCAGTACGACGACACCATCAACGCCTGGCACACCTGCCCGGAGTCCGGCCGGATCAACGGCTCGAACCCGTGCAGCGAGTACATGCACCTGGACAACACCTCGTGCAACCTCGCCTCCCTGAACCTGATGAAGTTCCTCAAGGACGACGGCAAGGGCAACCAGTCCTTCGAGTCCGAGCGCTTCGCCAAGGTCGTCGAGCTGGTCATCACGGCGATGGACATCTCCATCTGCTTCGCCGACTTCCCGACGCAGAAGATCGGCGAGAACACCCGCGCCTTCCGCCAGCTCGGCATCGGCTACGCCAACCTCGGCGCCCTGCTGATGGCGACCGGCCACGCGTACGACAGCGACGGGGGCCGCGCGCTCGCCGGCGCCATCACCTCGCTGATGACCGGCACCTCGTACAAGCGCTCCGCCGAGCTGGCCGCGGTCGTCGGCCCGTACGACGGCTACGCCCGCAACGCCGAGCCGCACCAGCGCGTCATGAAGCAGCACGCCGACGCCAACGCGGTGGCCGTGCACGCGGACGACCTGGACAACCCGGTCTGGGCCGCCGCGACGGAGGCCTGGCAGGACGTGCTCCGGCTCGGCGCCAAGAACGGCTTCCGCAACGCGCAGGCCTCGGTCATCGCACCCACCGGCACCATCGGTCTCGCGATGTCCTGCGACACCACCGGCCTGGAGCCCGACCTCGCCCTGGTCAAGTTCAAGAAGCTGGTCGGCGGCGGCTCGATGCAGATCGTCAACGGCACCGTCCCGCAGGCCCTGCGCCGCCTGGGCTACCAGGAGGAGCAGATCGAGGCGATCGTCGCCCACATCGCCGAGAACGGCAATGTGATCGACGCCCCCGGTCTCAAGACCGAGCACTACGAGGTCTTCGACTGCGCGATGGGCGAGCGCTCCATCTCCGCGATGGGCCACGTCCGGATGATGGCGGCCATCCAGCCGTGGATCTCCGGCGCGCTCTCCAAGACGGTGAACCTGCCGGAGACGGCCACCGTCGAGGACGTCGAGGAGGTCTACTTCGAGGCGTGGAAGATGGGCGTCAAGGCGCTCGCGATCTACCGCGACAACTGCAAGGTCGGCCAGCCCCTCTCCGCCAAGACCAAGGACAAGGAGAAGGAGGCGGTCACCGCCAAGGCCGAGGAGACCATCCGTACCGCGGTCGAGAAGGTCGTCGAGTACCGTCCGGTCCGCAAGCGTCTGCCCAAGGGCCGGCCCGGCATCACCACCTCCTTCACGGTGGGCGGCGCCGAGGGCTACATGACCGCCAACTCCTACCCCGACGACGGTCTGGGCGAGGTCTTCCTGAAGATGTCCAAGCAGGGCTCGACCCTCGCGGGCATGATGGACGCCTTCTCCATCGCCGTCTCGGTCGGTCTGCAGTACGGCGTCCCGCTGGAGACGTACGTCTCGAAGTTCACCAACATGCGCTTCGAGCCGGCCGGCATGACGGACGACCCGGACGTGCGGATGGCGCAGTCGATCGTCGACTACATCTTCCGCCGCCTGGCGCTGGACTTCCTGCCCTTCGAGACCCGCTCGGCCCTCGGCATCCACTCCGCCGAGGAGCGTCAGCGCCACCTGGACACCGGTTCCTACGAGCCGTCGTTCGAGGAGGAGCGCTTCGAGGCCGAGAACCTCGTCCAGTCCGCGCCGGAGCCGCTGAAGGCGGTCACCACCGTCGAGGAGGCCGGCACCCCGGCCCCGAGGACGGCGCACACCTCGGCGGAGCTCGTCGAGATGCAGCTCGGCATCAGCGCGGACGCCCCGCTCTGCTTCTCCTGCGGGACGAAGATGCAGCGCGCCGGCTCCTGCTACATCTGCGAGGGCTGCGGCTCGACCAGCGGTTGCAGCTGACACACCAGTGACGAAGGGCGCGGCCGGGACTTCCCCCGAAGTCCCGGCCGCGCCCTTCGCCGTGTCCCCGGGGTCACGCCCCGAACGCGCGGCCGCCCATCGTCGCGGCGAAGGACTCGGGGTCCCCGTCGAAGCCCCGTACCGTGTCGTGGAACTGCCAGACACCCGACTCGTCCCGTACGAATTCGGCCACGATCGCCGCCGTGGCGGTGCCCACCGCGGAGAAGTCGTCCTCGGACAGGGTGGTGTACCCCTCCAGGATCTGGACCCCGGTGTTCTCTATCTCGCCGAACGTCTTGCGGCCGTCGCGCTGCTGGATGGCGACGCCCACGACGACACGGGCGTAGGACTCCGAGAGCCGGTCCAGCTCCAGCGTCATCACCTCGTCGAAACCGAGGCCCTGGCCGGTCCGGCTGTCGCGGTTGAGCGTGATGGTGCCGTCGGGCGCCCGGCTGTCGAAGTGCACCAGGTACGCGGGATCGCCGTACGGCTCCTCCACCGGATAGGTCGCCGCGATGATGTCGAGGTCGTTGGGGGCCTCACCGTGGGGGCTGGGGTCCCACTTGATGCTGACCTCGACCTTCTCGATGTCCTTGTTGGGCGTGCTCATCGGATTCTCTCCTTCGCGCGGTGGCGCCGCTGCGGTGCTCACCCGATCATGTCGGCAACTTCCCCCGGAACCAACAGGCTTGGGGCGGAGCGGCGGATTCGGGCCACCATCGCGGCCGGAAGTATCGGTGCCGGGCCCGTTCGGGGCGCACTCCTGGAGAGGGTGACCCACGCCACGCCCGGCACCCGTACGATGGCGCGGTGCTGGTCAAGTGGATTCGCTGCAGTGTGACGGACCGTCGGGGCTTCGAGCGGGGGCAGCGGAAGTGGGCGGGGCTCCTGGGGGAGCCGGGGTTCAGGGGGCAGGGCGGTGGCTGGAGCCGGTCCCGGCCCGAGGTGGCGCACGTCTTCGCGTTCTGGGAGAACCGGGTCTTCTACGACTCGTTCATGGCACGGGGCCACGATGCCCTGGCCGCCGCGCAGTCGGGCACGTGCAACGACATCCAGGTCAAGCTCTTCGAGTACCGCTTCGATGTGAAGACCGGCTTCGAGCCGCGCTTCACGGACGCGGATGTGCTCAGGGTGGCACACAGCAGGGTGCACGAGGACCGGGTCGAGCACTTCGCGCTGATGCAGCAGCGGGTGTGGAACCCGGCGATGGCCGGATCGCCCGGGATGCTGCGCGGGGTCTTCGGCGAGGCGCCCGGCCACGAGTTCCTGGTGCTGTCGATGTGGCAGTCGAGCGCCGAGCGCGGGAAGTACCGGGCGGGCAGCGTCGACCGGCTCTCGCAGCGGGCGCAGACCGAGGAAGACGTGGCGGAGCTGGCCGGTGACGTGGTGCAGCTCGAACCGTCGTGGACCGTGTGAGGGGCCTCCCGCCGGCGACATCCACCATCGAATTCCGGACAACTGCTCGAACGGTGCCGACTCGATCTAGGGTCGGTACATGGCACGACCGCAACGCATTGTCCTGGTCCGGCACGGCGAGTCCGAGGGCAACGCCGACGACACCGTCTACGAGCGCGAGCCCGACCACGCCCTGAGACTCACCCCGACCGGCCTGCGGCAGGCCCGCGAGACGGGGGCACGGCTGCGCGGACTCTTCGGCGACGAGCAGGTCAGTGTGTACGTCTCCCCCTACCGCCGCACGCACGAGACGTTCGCGGCCCTCGGGCTGGACCCCGGACAGGTCCGGGTGCGCGAGGAGCCCCGGCTGCGCGAACAGGACTGGGGCAACTGGCAGGACCATGACGACGTCCGCCTCCAGAAGGCCTACCGGGACGCCTACGGGCACTTCTTCTACCGCTTCGCGCAGGGCGAGTCCGGCGCGGACGTGTACGACCGGGTCGGCGCGTTCCTGGAGAGCCTGCACCGGAGCTTCGAGGACCCGGACCACCCGCAGAACGTCCTGCTCGTCACGCACGGTCTGACCATGCGGCTCTTCTGCATGCGCTGGTTCCACTGGTCCGTGGCCGAATTCGAGTCGCTCTCCAACCCCGGCAACGGGGAGTCCCGGACGCTCCTGCTCGGCGCGAACGGCCGCTACACCCTCGACCGGCCCTTCGAACGCTGGCGCACACCTGAGCCCTACGGCATCACCGGATAGAGTGGAAGCGATGACCGAATCCGCTTCCGACCAGCGCTTCGAACGCGCCCTTGCCAGCCTGCGCGGCCTCTCCGTGGGAGACGCCCTGGGCTCCCAGTTCTTCGTGCCCGCCAACTATCCGCTCCTGAAGGACCGGGCCCTGCCGCCCGGCCCCTGGCAGTGGACCGACGACACCGAAATGGCCGGCTCCGTCCTGGCCGTCCTCCGCGACCACGGCCGGATCGACCAGGACGCCCTGGCCCTCTCCTTCGCCACGCGTCACGACTTCGACCGGGGATACGGCCCCGCGGTGAACCGGCTGCTCCGCCTGGTCCGGGAGGGCGGGGACTGGCGGGAGCTGGCCTCCGCGCTCTTCAAGGGCCAGGGATCGTGGGGCAACGGCTCGTCGATGCGTATCGCGCCGCTCGGCGCCTGGTACGCGGACGACCCCGAGCAGGCCACGCACCAGGCCGAGATCTCCTCGTACACCACGCACCAGCACCGCGAGGCCGTCGTCGGGGCGATGGCCGTGGCGGCCGCCGCCTCGCTCGCGGCCTCGCCCGCCGGGCCGCCGAGCCCGACGGACCTGCTGGACGGCGTCATCGCGCTCGTGCCGCGCAGCGCGGTCGGCGCGGGGCTGCGCCGGGCCCGCGACATGCTGGACTACCAGGACGCCGGCACGGTCGCGGCGGTCCTCGGCAACGGCCGGCGCACCAGCGCGCACGACACCGTCCCCTTCGCCCTGTGGTCGGCGGCCCGCAGCCTCGGCGACTTCGAGCAGGCCTTCTGGGTGACCGCGCAGGCGGGCGGCGACGTCGACACGACGTGCGCGATCGTCGGCGGAGTGGTCGCGGCGGGCGCGGCGGGCGCGCCTCCGGAGCACTGGACGGACCGGACCGAGGAACTGCCCGACTGGGCCGTCCGTCAGGCGCCGCCCGCCAGGGCCCGCTGAACCCTTCCCCTCCGCCGCCACACCGGTCCGACTGTCACGGTCCTGCCACAGGCCCGTCCGGCCCGGCCGACGGCCGTCACACGGGGTTACTCTTTCGGCCACGCCGCCCTCGATGATCATCACCACGGGCGCGCACCGAATGAGACGCCGGGGGGCCGTGCGCTGCCCAGGGCACGCGTGAGCGGACCCCGGTGGGGAGGGGTCCCGTGTCAGACCAGTCGTCAGAATCACCCCGGGCCGAGCACGCGCCGGAGCCGTCCGCAGCGGCCGCTCCGGCGCAGCCGCCCGCTCCGACGCAGGCCACCGGGCCGGGCGGCTCCGGCGCACCGGCGACCGCGCCCGCGCAGCCGGGAGTTCCCGCGCAGGCCCAGGCGGCGCCGGGCGCCCAGCCGCAGGGGGCCGTGCCCGAGCCGCCGAAGATCCCGGCCTACGCCCAGCAGGGCCGGCCCCCGCAGCAGCCCAACCCCTGGGCGCAGTCCAAGCAGGACCCCTCCACGATCTCGCGCCTGCGGCCCGTGAAGCCCGGGACCGTCCACAGCGCCACCCTCTGGTCCATCCTGGCGACCACGCTGCTCAGCGCTCTGCTGCTCGGTGACGGGATCGGCCCGAACCTGCTGATCGTGGCGGTGCCGGCCTCGCTCGGCGCGTACTACGCCGCGCGGGCGGCGGGCCGGCGGCTGCGCCCGTGGACCGCGGTCTGGGGGATCGGGGGACTGGCCCTGCTGGCCGTCCCCGCCCTCCGGGACGCGGGCTGGCCGACCTTCCTCGCCATCGTGTCCGCCGTGGCGCTCGGCTCGCTCGCGCTGCACGGCAGCCGCAGCTGGCTGGGGGTGTTCCTCGGCTCGCTGGGTCTGCTGACCTCCGTCGCGGAGTCGCTGGGCTGGGGCGTGCGCGGGGTGCGCGACCGGATGTCGGGGTCCCGGGGCCGGTGGGGCGTCGTCTTCCGGTCCGTCGCGGTGGCCGTGCTCCTGCTCATCGTGTTCGGGGCGCTCTTCGCCAGTGCTGACGCCGCCTTCGCCGATGTGCTCGGCAATCTGATGCCCGACGTGTCGGTGGGCGAGGGGCCGTGGCGGCTCTTCCTCGCGCTGATCGGCCTCGTCGGTTCGCTCGCCGCCGCGTACACCGCCGCCGCCCCGGTGCACTGGGACGGCCTGAGCGTACGGCCGGGCAGGGCACGCGGACGGCTGGAGTGGGCGCTCCCGCTGGTCGTCCTCAACCTGCTCTTCGCCGGCTTCCTCGCCATCCAGCTCACGGTGCTGCTCGGCGGGTACGACAAGGTGATGGCCGAGACCGACCTCAGCTACTCCGAGTACGCCCGCCAGGGCTTCTGGCAGCTGCTCTGGGCCACCGTGCTCACGCTCGGCGTCATCGCGCTCGCCCTGCGCTGGGCGCCGCGCGGCGGTGCCCGCGACCGGACGCTCGTACGCGGCGTCCTCGGCACGCTCTGCCTGCTCACGCTCATCGTGGTCGCCTCCGCGCTGCGGCGCATGGACCTCTACGTCGACGCGTACGGACTGACCCGGCTGCGCATCTCCGTGGCGGCGGTCGAGCTGTGGCTCGGGGTGGTCCTCGTGCTGATCATGGCGGCCGGGGTGTTCGGCCCCCGGCTGCTGCCGCGCGCGGTCGCGGCGAGCGCGGCCGTCGGCGTGCTGGCCTTCGGGCTGATCTCGCCCGACGGTCTGATCGCGGAACAGAACGTCCAGCGCTACCGCAGCGACCACTCGATCGACATCGAGTACCTCAGCGGGCTCTCGGCCGACGCCGTACCGGCTCTGGACACCCTGCCGGAGCCGCTGCGCTCCTGCGCCCTGGAGAAGATCCAGCGGACGCTGCGGGACTCGGACGAGCCGTGGTACGCGACGAGCTGGGGCGAGACGCGGGCCCGGGACATCCTCGGCGACTGGGACCCCGGCTTCCGGACGCTCGACTGCCGGGGCATGAACTCGGGTGACAACGGCAGCGAGCGCGACGGCGGCACGGACGACTCGTACGATCCCTACGACCCGTACTGACCGGCCCCGCCGGTTGCGGGCCGCCCGACAGGGGCGGCCCGCAACCGGCGCGCGTCGCGTCCGGGCCGCGGCGGCGTGCTAGGCGGCCGGCCCTGCGGCTGCCGCCTTGCCGCTCAGCGCGTCCAGGTCGCTCTTGCGCACCCGGATGACCAGCAGCGCGGTCAGCAGGGCGAGGGCCGACATGCCCACCGCCGCGAGGAACGCGGTCGAGATGCCCTGGGTGAGCACCGCGTGGCCCCAGACCCCGGGCAGCTCCTTGGTCTTGGCGAACTGCGCCTTCTGCTCGGGCGACGCCTGCGCCAGGAACTGCGGGACCTGCTTCTCCGCCTCGGTGCGGCTCGCCGTACCGAAGACCGTGACCAGGATGGACAGACCCAGCGAACCGCCCACCTGCTGACTCGCGTTGAGCAGGCTGGAGGCCGCCCCCGCCTCGTGCTGGGCGACTCCGGAGACCGCGGTCAGGGTGAGGGTCACGAAGTTCAGCCCCATGCCGAAGCCGAACAGCATCATCGGGCCGAGCACGCCGGAGAGATACGAGCTGTCCGAGGAGATGAACGTGAGCCAGAAGACGCCCACGCCGGTCAGCGCCGAACCCGTCACCATGAACGGCTTCGGTCCGAGCACCGGGAGGAACCGCTGCGAGAGCCCGGCGCCCACGATGATCGCGACGGTCACGGGCAGGAACGCCAGCCCCGATTCGATCGGGGTGTAGGCCAGCACGTTCTGCACGAACAGCACGATGAAGAAGAACATGCCGAACATGGCGGCGGACAGGCCGAGCATGATCACGTACGTGCCCGAGCGGTTGCGGTCGGCGAACATCCGCAGCGGTGTGATCGGCTCCTTGGCCCGCATCTCGACCAGGACGAACGCGCCGAGCAGGACCACCGCGGTGCCGAACGACGCCAGGGTCAGGGAGTCCTTCCAGCCCTCCTCGGAGGCCCGGATGAACCCGTACACGAGCGAGGCCATGCCCAGCGTCGAGGTCAGCGCCCCCGAGACGTCGAAGCGTCCCGGATGCTTCTCGGACTCGTTGATGTAGAGCGGTGCCAGGACCGCGATCAGTACGCCGATCGGCACGTTGACGAAGAAGACCCAGCGCCAGTCGAGCCATTCGGTCAGCATGCCGCCCGCCAGCAGCCCGATGGCGCCGCCGCCCGCGGACACCGCGGCGAAGACGGCGAACGCCCGGTTGCGCGCGGGTCCTTCGGCGAAGGTGGTGGTGATGAGCGCGAGCGAGGTCGGGGACGCGATGGCGCCGCCGATGCCCTGGAGCGCGCGGGCCAGCAGCAGCTGCCAGGGTTCCTGGGCGAATCCGCCGACCAGTGAGGCCAGGGTGAAGAGCAGGATGCCGGTCATGAAGACCCGGCGGCGGCCGAGGATGTCCCCGGCCCGGCCGCCGAGCAGCAGCAGCCCGCCGAAGGTCAGGGTGTAGGCGCTCAGGACCCAGGAGAGATCCGTGGTCGAGAAGCTGAGCGCGTCCTGGATGTGCGGGAGGGCGATGTTGACGATCGTGGCGTCGAGCACAACCATCAACTGGCAGGCGGCGATGACGGTCAGGGCGATCCCCGGGCGCCCTTGCCGGCGCGCCGCACCCGGTGCGCTCAGATCGTTTAACTGAGAGGTTGTCACTGAGGGTCCCCCACAAGTGAATTAGTGAACGGTTCCGTTCACTGTCCCGTCAACGTTAGTGAGTCCCCTTCAGTGAACGCAAGCGTTCACTGAATCCGCCGTTGCCGGGTCCGTGCGGAGCCACCGCCGCGGCCTGTCGGCAGGCGGCGCAACGAACCTGTTCGATGGAGAGAAGCTCATGGTTACTTCGCGATCGGCTGCCGCCGCCCGGCAGTCGGTGGTGTCCCTCCGGCGGCGCGGACCCGTGCTGGAACGCGCCATCCTCGACGCCGCGCTGGAGCGGCTGAGTACGGTCGGCTGGAGCGGGCTGACGATGGAGGGGGTCGCCGCCGGCGCCCAGACCGGCAAGGCCGCGATCTACCGGCGATGGCCCTCCAAGGAGGACCTGGTCGCCGACGCCCTGCGCAGCGCGCTGCCCGCGATGGCCGAAGCGCCCGACCACGGAAACGTCCGCGACGACCTCTACCAGCTGTGCCGGGGGCTGCGCGACGCGATGCTCTCCAAGTCCGGCTCCGCGCTCCGCTCCGTCCTTCACGAATGCGACGGTCACACGGCGGAACGCTTCCAGTCGGTGATCCTCAACGGCGTGATCAAGCCGTCGACCGAGCTCATCAAGGAAGTGCTGAGCCGGGGCGTCGAACGCGGTGAGGTCCGCGCCGACGCCCTGCGGGGTGTGGTCTTCGACGTCATCCCCGCGATGATGATGTATCGCACCAAGGTGTGCTCCAGCGAATGGGCCGACGAGGAGATCGCCGAGCTGATCGACGGCGTAGCGGTGCCGTTGCTCCGCTCCGCCCGGCGCTGAACCCCGGCCCGCCGGGGATGTCCCCGCCTCCCGGACGCCGTGCCGGTGCCCCGCCCCGCCGCACGGCACCGGACGCGGCCGGCCGGTGTACGCCCCCGGGGTGTTCCTGGCGTCCCCAGCGGCGTACGCTGACAGACGCCATGCCGTACGAACCACCCACGCACACCGTCGAGCGCTCACTGCGCGCCACCACCGGTGCCAGGACCGTCGCCGGCGTCGACGAGGTCGGACGCGGAGCGTGGGCGGGACCCGTCACCGTGTGCGCCGCGGTCACCGGCCTCCGCAGGCCCCCCGCCGGACTCACCGACTCCAAGCTGATCAGCCCGAAGCGACGCGCCGAACTGGCGCCGCTGCTGGAGAGCTGGGTCACCGCGTACGCCCTGGGCGACGCCTCGCCGCAGGAGATCGACGCACTCGGAATGACCGCCGCGCTCCGGCTCGCAGCCGTACGCGCCCTGGAGGCCCTGCCGGTGCGCCCCGACGCGGTGATCCTGGACGGCAAGCACGACTACCTCGGCGCTCCCTGGCAGGTCCGAACGGTCATCAAGGGCGACCAGTCCTGCATCGCCGTCGCGGCGGCCTCGGTCATCGCGAAGGTGCGCCGGGACGCCCTCATGGCCGAGCTGGGTGCCGCCTCCGGCGAGTACGCGGACTTCGCGTTCCACGACAACGCCGGTTATCCGTCCCCCGTGCACAGGGCCGCGCTCGAGGAGCGGGGGCCCACGGCCCACCACCGCCTCTCCTGGTCCTACCTCGATGCGCTGCCCAGGTGGCAGCACCTCAAGAAGGTCCGCTTCTCCGCCGAGGCGGCCGCACTGGAAAGCGGGGGCCAGCTCGGCTTCGACTTCTGATCGCGCACATGTGCCCACCCGCCGATGCGTCCCGCACCGGCGTTTGATAGACAACCACCCATGCCTCTCATCCCCGAGGAGCCTCAGATTCACGAGAGCGCCCAGGGTCCCCGCGCCACCCCGGCCACCGGCCGCGCCGCGTCGACCCCTCGTCCCGTACCCGGTCCGCGTACAGCGGCCACGCCGCGCCCCGGTCGTCCGGGTCCCGGCCCCAGGCCTGCGCCTCCGGCGCAGCGCCAGCACTCCGCCGCCGGACGGCCCCAGGCCGCCCGGCCGGAGAATCGTTCCGCGCCGCAGCTCCAGCTGATCCCCGCTCCGGCCGGCGGTGCGCTCGACGCCGCCGACGAGGCGGTGGACCTGCTGCTCGACTCGGGCCGCGCGCCCGGCGACATCCTCGTGCTCACCACGGGTGACCAGCACCCGTGGGCGACGCACGAGCTGTCCTTCGGCGAGGCCGCCTACTGGGCCCAGCACGAAGCGGGCGACGACGTGTTCTTCGCCGGGGCCGCCGCGGCGGACCGGGTGGCGTCCCGTCCCGTGGTGGTCGTCGCGGTCAACGGTCCGGTCGACGACGCCGCCACCCGCGCGCTGACGACGGCGCGGGCACGCGCCGGAGCCCTGCTGATCGTCTGCGGCGACCCGCAGCGGATCAACACCGTGCTCGGCGCGGGCGTCTGAGGAGATCCGGCCCACTCCGGTGTGTGGTGATCCGGCCCCCACGGGCGGCCGGATCACCGCACACCGGGTCAGCGTGCCGCGGAGCGGTGCAGTGCCTGAGCCGCCCCGCCGCCGGTGCGCAGCGGTGCCGGATCATGGTCCAGCGCGGTGTCGGCGAGCGCGGCCGGCGGCGACACGGAGCTGGGCCGACGGCCGCCCCGGCCCTCGCCGAGCACCTGCCAGCCCCCACGGGTCAGCGTGATGTACGCGCCGCAGCGCAGGCCGTGCAGGGTGCAGGCGTCCCGCAGTCCCCACATCCACGCCCCGTCCTCCTCCGTCCAACGCTCGTCCCCCTCACGGCAGTAGAGCAGGACCGCGGTACGGACAGGAGTGCGGCGGCGCAGATCGTGCGGGATGACCCGGCGCAGGTGCGCCAGCAGCGAGTTGCGGAATTCCCAGCCGTCCGCCGTCACCGAGCGACGGGCGAACGAGGCGCTGGCCGTGAGGCGTTCCTCGTGGTCCAGGACGGCGACCACGGCGGTTGCCGGAGTCGGCCGGTGCCTGGCGTGCAGTCCGCTGACCACCTCGCGCGGGCTGCGCAGCAGCGGTATGCCCGCCGCCGCCCACTCGGCCGGTTCGAGCATTCGGGCAAGGCGGTTGGCGGAGTCGGCGGCTGCCGACATCGAAGTGGCTGCGGACGGAGCGAATCCGAAGGTCACGGTCCTCCCTTCGCATACGCGCCCACGATGCGGGCAGGGTCGGGTGAGGGCGCACCGCGGCACAGCCCTTCCGGGCCCGCGAAAGAACCGTGCGGGGAGCGAGTCCAATTCTTCCTGGCGTATCGGCAGGCGGCAACGAGCAATTGGCGCAGCTGACGGTAATCAGCCGGAATGACACGGATATCCCTGCTATCCCTGCCCAGTCCGGCCCCGGCTGACGCCACCCGTCACGCCTGAACGGCGAGGACCAGGGGAAACACGGCCTCCGCCCCGGCCCTCCGCAGCAGCCGGGCCGCCACGGCGAGGGTCCAGCCGGTGTCCGCGAGATCGTCCACGAGCAGCACGGGCCCGCCCGCCGCCGCCAGGGCCTGTGCCAGCTCGGGGCTCACGACGAGCCGTTCGTGCAGCGCCCGGACCCGCTGGGCGCTGTTGGTCTGCGAGACCCGGATCTCATCCGCTCCCGGGGCGAGGCCGACGCTGCCGAGCAGGGGCATCCGCCCGACCTCGGCGATGCGCCTGCCGAGCGACTCGATGAGCTGCGGCCTGCGCTGCGAGGCCACGGCCACGACGCCGACCGGCCGGGCCACGGCGTCCGCGGCACTGGGCGCCCAGCCGCCGGGGCCCCTGGCCCAGTCCGCCAGCACCGTGACCACGGCGTCGGCCACGTCGTCGGGCACCGGCCCGTCTGGCGCCTGGGCCGCGAGCATCGGGCGCAGTCTGTTGCCCCAGCCGATGTCGGAGAGCCGGCCCAGGGCCCGGCCGGTGCCGGAGAGTTCACCCGCCGGGATCCGGCCCTTGAGATCGACGCCCACCGCCGCGAGCCCGGTCGGCCACATCTTGCGGGGCTCCACCTCCACACCGGGCCGGCCGAGCTCACCCCGCGCGGTGTCGAGCGCCGCCGCGGAGACGGCCTCGTCGAACCGCGCCCCGGCGCAGTTGTCGCACCGCCCGCAGGCGGCTGCCTCCTCGTCGTCCAGCTGACGGCGCAGGAACTCCATCCGGCAGCCGGTCGTCGTGGCGTAGTCGCGCATCGCCTGCTGCTCCGCCGCCCGCTGCCGGGCCACCCAGGCATAGCGCTCGGAGTCGTAGACCCAGGGCTCTCCGGTGGCGGTCCAGCCGCCCTTGACCCGCCGGACCGCCCCGTCCACGTCAAGCACCTTGAGCATGGTCTCCAGCCGTGTGCGCCGCAGGTCCACCAGGGGCTCCAGGGCGGGCAGCGACAGTGGCCGCCCGGCCTGGGCGAGCGCGTCGATGGTGCGCCGGACCTGCTCCTCCGGCGGGAAGGCGACCGATGCGAAGTACTGCCAGATCGCCTCGTCCTCCTTGCCGGGAAGGAGCAGCACCTCTGCGTGCTCGACGCCGCGCCCGGCGCGTCCCACCTGCTGGTAGTAGGCGATGGGGGAGGAGGGCGAGCCCAGATGCACGACGAAGCCGAGGTCGGGCTTGTCGAAGCCCATGCCGAGCGCGGAGGTCGCGACCAGGGCCTTGACGCGGTTGGCGAGCAGATCGTCCTCCGCCTGCTGGCGTTCGGCGTTCTCGGTGCGGCCGGTGTACGAGGCGACGGTGTGGCCGCACTGGCGGAGGTAGGCGGTGACCTCCTCGGCCGCCGCGACCGTCAGGGTGTAGATGATGCCCGAGCCGGGCAGCTCCTTGAGGTGGTCGCCGAGCCAGGCCAGCCGGTGCGCGGCGTTGGGCAGTTGCAGCACACCGAGACTGAGGCTCTCCCGGTCGAGCGGACCGCGCAGCACCAGCGCGTCCGTGCCCGCGCCGGTGCCCAGCTGCTCGGCGACGTCGGCGGTCACACGCGCGTTCGCCGTTGCGGTGGTCGCGAGGACCGGCACGCCTGCCGGCAGATCGGCGAGCATGGTCCGCAGCCGGCGGTAGTCCGGCCGGAAGTCGTGGCCCCAGTCGGAGATGCAGTGCGCCTCGTCGACCACGAGCAGGCCCGTCGCCGCGGCGAGCCGGGGCAGGACCTGGTCGCGGAAGTCCGGGTTGTTGAGCCGCTCCGGACTCACGAGCAGGACATCGACCTCTCCGGCGGCCACCTCGGCCTGGACGGTCTCCCACTCCTCCGTGTTGGACGAATTGATCGTCCGCGCGCTGATGCCCGCGCGGGCCGCCGCCGCGACCTGGTTGCGCATCAGCGCCAGCAGCGGCGAGACGATGACGGTCGGACCGCTGCCCCGGGCGCGCAGCAGCGAGGTGGCGACGAAGTACACGGCGGACTTGCCCCAGCCGGTCCGCTGGACGACCAGCGCCCTGCGCTTGTCGGCGACCAGCGCTTCGATGGCCCGCCACTGGTCCTCGCGCAGCCGGGCCGTGCCGGAGGCGTCCCCGACGAGTCGGGCCAGTACGGAATCGGCCGAAGCCCTGAGCTCTGCACGGTCTGCGTTGGTCATGCCCCCATGCAACCCGATGGGTACGACAAACCGCGAACGACCGCGCTGCCCCTGTGGACAACTTATCCACAGGGGGTCGCGGAAAGTGTCCGGTCGCGGGACGGTCATCCCATGAACAAGCACCACGAATCCACCAGTCCGTCCGACGAACAGCAGATCACCCTGCGAGGTCCGGCCGAGCTGGCCGACGCCCTCCCGTATCTCATGGGGTTCCATCCGAACGACAGCGTGGTCATGGTCGCCCTGCACGGCGGCCGGGGCCGTTTCGGCGGGCGGCTCAGGCTCGGCATCCCGCAGTCGGCGCGGGAATGGCCATCGGTCGCGGAGCAGCTCGCCGAGTGCCTGATCAAGGGGAGCGAGCGGCGCGGCGGGCGGCCCGACGCGATCGTCGTCTTCCTCTGCCAGGACCCGGCCGAGGGCGAGACGGGCACCGGGACCATGGAGCGGCTGCGCCCGTTGGCCCAGTTGCTGCGTACGGCGTGCGGCGCGCTGGACGTGCCCGTGCTCGAGGCGCTCTGCGTCTCCGGCAACCGCTTCTGGTCCTATGTCTGCCCCGACGCCCGCTGCTGCCCGGCCGAGGGCAATCCGATGGCGATGCCCGGCACCTCGGTGATGGCGGCGGCGGCCACCTACGCCGGAATCCAGGTGCGGGGGTCGCTGCGCGAGATGGAGGCGAGGCTCGCGCCGCTGACCGGCACGACGGGTGCGGCGCAGCAGCGGGCCCTGGACGCGGCGGGGGCCGCTCTGGTGCCGATGCTGCTGGAGGAGGACAGCCGCAAGGAGGTCGGCGAGACCACGCTGAAGCTCGCCCGCCGGCTCATGCGGCGCCTGGTCCGGGCCCCGGCGGCGGGGCCCTCGCTGGCCGACCTCAACGACGACCGGCTGATCACCCATGAGGAGGCCGCCGAGCTGATTCTCGGCCTTCAGGACCGGGAGACCCGTGACCGGGCGGCCGAATGGATGGAGGGGCCCGAGGCGGAGACGGCGCTGAGGCTGTGGCGGGCCCTCGCCCGCCGCTGCGTCGCCCCCTACCAGGAGCACGCGGCGGCGCCTCTCACCCTGGCGGGCTGGGTCTCCTGGTCGACCGGTGACGAACCGGCCGCGCGTGTGGCGCTGGGGCTCGCCCTGCGGGTGGACCCCCACTACACCTTCGCCCAGCTCCTGCACGAGGCCTGCAACCAGGGCCTCGATCCGGAGACGCTGCGACGCTGCCTGCGCGGCGAGCGCGGCACCCGGACGGTACGGCGCGGCCGCCGTGCGGAACGGGTCGCGGGGGCCCGTTCCGTACGCGTGCAGCCCGCCGGGCGCGCCAGGATGCGGACCGCTTCCGTCCGGCCCGGGACGACGGGCCGCCGCCGGGCCGGCCGGCCGGGGGTGCAGGGCCGCAGGGGATCGCGGACGGGCCACCACTGAGGCACCGACGGGCGGAGCGGGCCGCACACGGGATACGGGCCGCGTACGGGATGCGGCCGGCCTTGCGGGAGCCGGCTTCCGCAAGGCCCGGCCCGCCTCGTCAGCAGGCTGCTTCGTCCGGGCCGAGGGACTCGCGCTGGGCGGTCCGGGCGACGCGGGAGAGCAGCGTGCGCAGCTGCTCGGCGTCCTGGTCGCCGAGGTCGACGAGGAGGCGTGCCTCGGCGGCAGCGAGGCCGTGGCGGGCCTTCTCCAGCCGGGCGCGCCCGGTGTCGGTGAGCAGGACCTGACGTACGCGCCGGTCACGGGGGTCGGGCCTGCGGCTGATCAGCCCGTGCGCTTCGAGGTCGTCCAGCAGGTAGGTCATCACCGTCCGGTCCAGGCTGACCTCCTTGGCCAGCGCGAGCTGTGACGGGGGCTCACCCCCGGCCAGGGCGACCAGGACGAGGTAACCGCGCGCCCCGCCCGGCAGATCGGCCACCGAATCGGTGGCGACGCGGCGGAACGCGGTGGAGACGATGCGGAGCGCCCACCCCAGATCGGTCCCGAGGGCGACGTCGTCGGCGTCGGTGCGCCGGGCCTTCTTTCCGGAAGCGGATGCACTCACCCCTGCAGTTTAGCAGTCAAGTGCTGCTCAGTAGATCGTCTTGTGAGCAGAACATCTTTCATGCATAGTGTTTTGGGTAAGGGTGCCGGTCGCGAGACCTGTGACCGGCACCCCCGGCAAGGGCGACGAGAGAGTCAGTGATGAGCAACAAGACCGACAGCAACACCGATGTGCGGGGCAGCACCGCACTGGTGACCGGAGCGACGTCGGGGATCGGGCGGGCTGTCGCGCAGAGCCTGGCGCGGCAGGGCGCCGAGGTGGTCCTGCACGGACGGGACCGGGGGCGCGGCGAAGCCCTGGTGAAGGAGATCGCCCGGCAGGGCGGCTCGGCCCGTTTCGTCGCCGCCGATCTCACCGACGCCGAGGAGACTCTGCGGCTGGCGGCCGAGGCGGGCGACGTGGACATCCTGGTCAACAACGCGGGGCTGTTCGAGTTCGCGCCGACCGCCGTGACGGACGCGGCGAGCTTCGACCGGCAGATGGCGATCAATACCCGGGCCCCGTTCCTGCTGGTCGGAGCGCTGGCGCCGGCCATGGCCCGGCGCGGCCGGGGATCGATCGTGACGATCGGATCGAGCGCGGCCCGCAGCCCCGCTCCCATCGGGGCGGCGTACGGTGCCTCCAAGGCCGCCGTGGAACTCCTCACCCGGTACTGGGGCACGGAGTTCGGCCCCTCCGGTGTACGGGTCAACGCGGTCTCCCCGGGGCCCGTCCGCACCGAGGGCAGCGCGGCGATGCTCGGTGAGCACGCGGCGGCGATGAACAGGACCAACGCCCGAGGCCGGGCAGGCGATCCCGGCGAGATAGCCGAGCTCGTCACCTTCCTGGCGGGCCCGGCCAGTAGCTACGTCAATGGCGCGGTCCTCTTCGCCGACGGCGGCGAACTCAGCACCCTCCCCGCCTGAGGGGGGTGGGGGTGCGAGTCGCGCGGATCTTCGTCATCGGCGCGGCCGGAGACAACACCCTGGCCGCCGCGGCGCCGGTTCTGGCAGGGTCTGCGCGCATGGACTGCACTTTCTGCTCCCTGATGCGCGAGGGCGCCGCGCGCTGGGTGTTCCGGGGGCCGTCGGCCGCCGCGTTCGCCCCCTTGAACCCGCTCTCCCCGGGGCACACCCTGGTGGTTCCCACGTCCCACCGCGCGGACATCTTCGATACGCCCCCCGAGGTCCTGTCGGAGGTCATGGCGCTGGTCCAGCGCGTGGCCGAGGAGATGCGGACCGCGTTGGGGGCGGGAGGCGTGAACATCCTGAGCGCCAGCGGTCCCGGTTCCGAGCAGTCGGTGCCGCACCTGCACTTCCACGTGGTTCCCCGCTGGCCGGGCGACGGGTTCTCGACCTGGCCGGACCAGCAGTCCCGGCACCGCGTCGAGGGCGACCCCGTCGCCCGGCTCGCCACCGCCATGACGGCTCACCGGCAGGCGGCCGGGCATGACTGATCACAGATCCGCGAAGGGAGTGTTTATCGTCAGACAGACGACTATGATCGCGGCATGCCGCCCTACGACCCGTCGAACTTTCCGCCCTTCGCCGTCACCGTCGACCTGGTCGTGCTCACGGTGCGGCGTCATGCGCTCTGTGCGCTGGTGGTACGCCGGGGCGAGACCCCGTTCCAGGGTAGGTGGGCCCTGCCCGGCGGCTTCGTCCGGGCCGACGAGGATCTCGGTGCGGCGGCGGCGCGCGAGCTCGTCGAGGAGACCGGGTTGTGCGCACAGGACCCGGCGGCCCCGGCGGTCGGCAACGGGGCCCATCTGGAGCAGCTCGCCACCTACGGGGACCCCGCGAGGGACCCGAGGATGAGGGTCGTCAGCGTCGCCCACCTCGCGCTGGCCCCCGATCTGCCCGCCCCCAGGGCCGGCGGCGACGCGAACAGCGCGCGCTGGGCGCCGGTCGACGATCTGCTCGGGGCGGAGGGCGGCTTCGGCCGGGACGGCGAGCACCAGGTACCACTGGCCTTCGACCACGAGAGGATTCTCGCCGACGGCGTGGAGCGGGCCCGCTCCAAGATCGAGTACTCCTCGCTGGCCACCGCCTTCTGCCCGCCCGAGTTCACGGTCGGGGAGCTGCGCCGGGTGTACGAGGCGGTGTGGGGCGTGGTGCTGGACCCGAGGAACTTCCATCGCAAGGTGACCGGCACGCCGGGCTTCCTGGTGCCCTCGGGCGGGACCACCACCCGGCAGGGCGGCCGACCGGCCCAGCTCTTCCGGTCCGGCGCGGCGACGGTGCTCAACCCCCCGATGCTGCGGCCGGAGGTCTGATTCCCGTTCGGCCCGGAGCCCGGTAGCTCCGCATCGGCCGTGCGGGCGGCCGGAACGCCGTGGACTCGGCATTGCGCAAAAAGTCTGATATGTCGGGTTATCGTGCTGCGGTACTCACTCGCCGCCGAGCGGACTCACCTCCTGCGAGAGAAGCGATGCTCCAGGCCATCGGACTCACCAGCGCCCGCCACCGCGGACTTCCGCCCGCCGTGGACGACCTCACGTTCGACGCCGGGCCCGGCTGTGTCACCGCGCTCCTGGGCGCACCGGGTGCCGGCAAGACCGCCGCCCTCCGGCTGATGCTCGAACTCGATCCCGGCCGGGGGGTCACCTACTTCCGGGGCAGACCGCTGCACCGCGTCCCACGCCCCGCCGGCGAGGTGGGCGTGCTGCTCGGGGACGTACCGGGGCACCCCGCCCGCACCGCTCGCGGGCAGCTCCGCATGCTCTGCGCGGTCGCCGGCGTACCGGCGTCCCGCGCCGACGAACTGCTCGACGCCGTAGGGCTCGGCGGGCTGGGGGACCAGCGCATCGGCACGCTCTCCCTCGGCATGGACCGCCGGCTGGCCCTCGCCTGCGCCCTGCTCGGCGATCCGCACACCCTCCTCCTCGACGAGCCCACGGAAGGGCTCACGGCGCGCGAGGCCGCCTGGCTGCTCGGGATGCTGCGGTCCCACGCCGACCGGGGCGGCACGGTCCTGTTCACCACGAGCGACCCGAAGGAGGCCGCACGTGTGGCCGGCCATGTGGTGACCATCGACGCGGGGCGCCTGGTCGCCGACCAGGACGCCGCCGACTTCTCCCGTACCCGGCTGCGCCCCCGCGTAGCGGTCCGTTCCCCGCACGCCGTCCGGCTCGCCGCGATCGTCAGCCGGGAGGCGAGGGCGGCCCGGCGCTCCGTCGAGGTCGTGACGGAGGCGGGCAGCAGCCGCCTGTCCGTCTACGGCAGCAGCTGCGCGGAGATCGGCGACGCGGCGTTCCGGCACGGGCTGCCCGTGCACCGGCTCGCCGACGAGTTCGGTGACACCGGCCCGGACGGCGACCGGGATGTGCCGACACCCGCCGAGACCGTCTCCGCTCCCGAGGCCGGACGGCAGCCCGCCGAGACTCTCGTGACGTCCTCGCTCCCCGCCGGACCGGAGTCCGTACCGCCCATCAAGCGCCGGCCGGCGCGCGGACCGCTGCGTCCGGTGCGTTATGAGCTGCGCCGCCTCTTCGGAGTGCGGACCACGACCCTGATCATGACGGTCGCCCTGGTCGCATCCGTCGGGCTCTCGGTTCTGCTCGCCCGCGACGGCCGTACCCCGCTGCCGACCGTGCTCGCCGCCTGGCCCTCACTCCTGCCGCTGCCTCCGGCCGCGCTCGGTGCGGGGCTGCTCGGGGCGCTCTCCTTCGGCGACGAGTTCCGCTACCCCGCGCTCGCCGCAGGACGCGGCACCGTCCCCCGCCGCCTCGGCCTGCTGCTGGCCAAACTGGCCGTGTCCGCGGGCGTCGCCCTGCTGCTGGCACTGGTCGTCGTCCTCGCCTCGGCGGAGGTCCTCCGTGTCGTGTACGGCGGGGACTTGGTCCGTATCCCTCCGAACGTGTCGTCGCTGGCCGTGAGTTGGTCGGGCCTGACCGTCGGCTGCGCCTGGGCCGGGCTGCTGGCCGCCGGAATCTTCCGGGTCACCGCGGCGGGGGTGGCCGCGGTGCTCGCCGTACCGGTGCTCATGGTTCCGCTCGTCGAGTGGATGCCCAAGGCGCCGACCGCCCGTTCGATGGCCGGACTTCCGGGCCGGCTGCGGGAACTGGCCTGGCTCCAGTGGCCGCAGGAGGTGGACCGGTGGCTGGCCGCCGGGGTGCGGGTCGTGGCGCATCCCGTGGGGGCGGCCCTGACCGTGTCGTTGTCGGTCCTCATCTGCGCGTATCTGTTCACCAGCCTTCGCGGCAGGGTCCGTTGGTGATCGCGGAACGTGTCTGGAACCTCAGGATCCGCACAACTGCACAGAAAATGCCCGGTTTATACCATTAAGGCGTCAATTGAGAGGCGGGTGCCGATCACCCTTTCGTGTGCTTTTCACCAAAGACCTCAAGGGGTGGCTGAGTACGGCCGACAAAGGATGCGTGAGTACCCTTGCGCACACCATGATGACCGCCGCCCGCTCCGCCGATTCCGGCCTCGCCGGCCCGGGCGAACTAGACCGTTACCCGTATGGGGAGACACCGGCCGGCGAGCGTGCCGCCGCTCGTTCCTGGGACGGTCCCGACGCCGAGCTCGGCCGGGTGGGCCGGGGACGGGGGTCGGCCAGCCGTGGCCGTGGACTGCACGGCCAGCTTGTTCAGCAGCTGGGTCAGATGATCGTCTCCGGCGACCTGGGTGCGGACCGCCCCCTGGTGCCCGAGGAGATCGGCCAGCGATTCGAGGTCTCCCGAACCGTCGTGCGGGAGTCGCTGCGCGTACTCGAGGCCAAGGGGCTGGTCAGTGCCCGCCCCAATGTGGGGACCCGGGTCCGGCCGGTCAGTGACTGGAATCTGCTCGATCCCGACATCATCGAATGGCGTGCCTTCGGACCGCAGCGCGACGACCAGCGCCGCGAGCTGGGCGACCTCCGCTGGACGATCGAGCCGCTCGCCGCCCGTCTCGCCGCGGGCCACGGCCGCGAGGACCTTCAGCAGCGCCTCGGGGACATGGTCGAGATCATGGGGCACGCGCTCGGGCAGGGCGATGTGATCACCTGCGCCCGCGCCGACGCGGAATTCCACTCCCTGCTCATCCAGGCCGCGGGCAACCGCATGCTGGAGCACCTCTCGGGCATCGTCTCCGCCGCCCTGCAGGTCTCCGGAGGGCCGGTCACCGGGTGTGACCGCCCCAATGAGGCATCCCTGGGCCACCACGCACGCATCGTCGACGCCCTCGCGACGGGCGACTCCGCGGGAGCCGAGGCGGCCATGCGTCAACTGCTCGTGGTCCACCACGATGTGGAGCGAGTGGTTCCGGCGCCGCGCGAGCACTGATCGGCGCGCGGCCGGGGTGTACGAACCATGTGTCGCCGGGCCCACGGGGTCCGGCGGCACAATTGTGGGGAGATGTCGCCTTGGCCGCGTTCATCGCAAATGGGGTGTGACTCGGGCCACGTGGATTGGGCGTAACACTCCTCGAAACAGCGCGATGACTTAAGAGGTGACCGCCGCGGAAGGAATACAGCAGCCATTCAGGGCGCTGTGCAGTTCTGAGGCCTAACCCGCGCCGTCGGTACATTCCCTGCCCGACGGTCGTCGGCTCAAGCCCTCTCCGGGCCGGGCCGGAAGCCGTTTCCATCGTTCCGAGAGGTTGTTCGTGTCGGCCAGCACATCCCGTACGCTCCCGCCGGAGATCGCCGAGTCCGAATCTGTGATGGCGCTCATCGAGCGGGGAAAGGCTGATGGGCAGATCGCCGGCGATGACGTGCGTCGGGCCTTCGAGGCTGACCAGATTCCGCCAACCCAGTGGAAGAACGTTCTGCGCAGCCTCAACCAGATCCTCGAGGAAGAGGGTGTGACGCTGATGGTCAGTGCCGCGGAGCCGTCGAAGCGCGCCCGCAAGAGCGTCGCAGCGAAGAGCCCGGTCAAGCGCACCGCCACCAAGACCGTCGCGGCCAAGACGACCGTGACGCGTACCGTCGCGGCCACCGCCGCCCCGTCGGCCGAGACCGTGGACGCGGTGGCCGAGGATGCCGCCGCGCCCGCCCCTGCGAAGAAGGCGGCAGCCAAGAAGACGGCTGCCAAGAAGACCGCCGTGAAGAAGACGGCGGCCAAGAAGACGGCGTCGAAGAAGGCCGGCAAGCAGGACGACGAGATCCTCGACGGCGACGACGCCGCCGAGGAGGTCAAGGCCGGCAAGGGTGAGGAAGAGGAGGGCGAGGGCGAGAACAAGGGCTTCGTCCTCTCCGACGACGACGAGGACGACGCGCCCGCGCAGCAGGTCGCCGTCGCCGGCGCCACGGCCGACCCGGTCAAGGACTACCTGAAGCAGATCGGCAAGGTCCCGCTCCTCAACGCGGAGCAGGAGGTCGAGCTCGCCAAGCGCATCGAGGCGGGTCTGTTCGCCGAGGACAAGCTGGCGAACTCCGACAAGCTCGCCCCCAAGCTCAAGCGCGAGCTGGAGATCATCGCCGAGGACGGGCGCCGCGCCAAGAACCACCTGCTGGAGGCCAACCTCCGTCTCGTGGTCTCGCTGGCCAAGCGCTACACCGGCCGCGGCATGCTCTTCCTGGACCTGATCCAGGAGGGCAACCTCGGTCTGATCCGCGCGGTCGAGAAGTTCGACTACACCAAGGGCTACAAGTTCTCCACGTACGCCACCTGGTGGATCCGTCAGGCGATCACCCGCGCCATGGCCGACCAGGCCCGCACCATCCGTATCCCGGTGCACATGGTCGAGGTCATCAACAAGCTCGCGCGTGTGCAGCGTCAGATGCTCCAGGACCTGGGCCGCGAGCCCACCCCGGAGGAGCTGGCCAAGGAACTCGACATGACCCCCGAGAAGGTCATCGAGGTCCAGAAGTACGGCCGCGAGCCGATCTCCCTCCACACCCCGCTGGGTGAGGACGGGGACAGCGAGTTCGGTGACCTGATCGAGGACTCCGAGGCGGTCGTCCCGGCCGACGCGGTCAGCTTCACGCTCCTGCAGGAGCAGCTGCACTCGGTTCTCGACACCCTGTCCGAGCGTGAGGCGGGCGTGGTCTCCATGCGCTTCGGCCTCACCGACGGACAGCCGAAGACGCTGGACGAGATCGGCAAGGTCTACGGCGTGACGCGTGAGCGCATCCGCCAGATCGAGTCCAAGACCATGTCGAAGCTGCGCCACCCGTCGCGTTCGCAGGTCCTGCGCGACTACCTCGACTAGGCCGGTCCGCGGCAGTACGCGGAACGAGGGTCCGGATCCCCTGGGGAGCCGGGCCCTCTTTCCGTGCGCGCTCGCACCCGTGTGCCCCTCGCTCCGCGGAGGTGCGGGCTTGTGTCCATGCGATGACTCTGGGTAGGCATGGTTCATCACAGAGTCAGGAGTACGCATGTCCCGTACCGTCGTCCGCATCATGACCGGGGCGCTCGCCCTCACTGCCGCAACGGCCGTGATACCGCTCGCGTCGCCTGCCCCGGCCGTCGCGGACAGCATCGTCATCGGGGGGCAGCCCGCTCACGTCAAGGACAGCCCGTGGGTGGTGGCGCTGTCCAGCCGTGACCGGTTCGGAGGTACCCGCGCCGGGCAGTTCTGCGGCGGTGCCCTGGTGGGGCCCAAGAAGGTGCTCACGGCCGCCCACTGCCTGAGCCGGGAGTCCCTCGGCGTCGATGTCGGCCAGGTGGGCGATCTGAAGATCATCTCCGGCCGGGACGAGCTGACCGGCTCGGGCGGCAAGGAGATCGCGGTGAGTGGCACATGGGTGAATCCCGGCTTCGACCCCACCACCAACAGCGGTGACGTCGCGGTGCTCACCCTGTCCGAGGCGCTGCCCGCGCAGGACGCGATCCCGCTGGCCGAGGCCGGTGACTCCGCGTACCGGTCCGGTACGGCAGCCACTGTCTACGGCTGGGGCGACACCACCGGCAACGGCGACTACGCGTCGTCGCTCCGGTCCGCGAAGGTGAGTGTCCTGCCCGACAGCTCCTGCGAGCAGGCCTACCCGGGCGGCAGGAACGGCACGTACGACGCCTCGGCGATGCTCTGCGCGGGCGAACCCGAGGGCGGGTACGACGCCTGCCAGGGGGACAGTGGAGGGCCTCTGGTGGCCCAGGGGCGGCTCGTCGGGCTGGTGTCCTGGGGCAACGGCTGTGCCAAGGCCGGATACCCGGGTGTCTACACGCGGATCTCCGCCGCCATCGGCTGGATGGAGAACGCCGGCTGACACCACCGGCTCCAGGTACGAGAACGGGCGGCTTCCCGGTGGGGGAAGCCGCCCGTCGGCCGGTCGGGACCGGCCCCTGGCTCGTCGTGGATGCGAGGTGTCAGTGTTGTTCCTCTTCGGCGGCTTGGGCCTGCACGGCCGTCAGTCGGTCCGTCTCATCCTGTATTTCCGCGGCGATCTTCTTGAGTTCCGGCTCGAACTTGCGACCGTGGTGGGCGCAGAAGAGCAGTTCACCGCCACTGATCAGGACGACGCGCAGGTAGGCCTGGGCGCCGCAACGGTCACAGCGGTCTGCTGCGGTCAGCGGGCTCGCGGGGGTCAGAACAGTAGTCACGTCGCCTCTTCTCTAGCTCGACGAGCTGTCGTACCAGGGTCAACATCCAACCAGGCCGAAAACGTTCCCGCTCGTGGCTTTTCTTCGAAACTTCTTCTCAGGATGGCTGTCTGTTGCCGGTTCGCGGCGAATGTGCCGTATTGCGTGGCGCTACGGTTTCGCGTTGCTTGGCTTGGTCAGTCCGGGCCGGCTGGCTTGCCGGTTGTTCATGAGGACGTGCCCGGAGCCTAAATGGTTCATGCCTGGAAGGGAACGTGATGTGCACTTCACTCCAAGGAGGGATCGAACGTGTATGCGAGGCTGGACTACTGTGAGGGTTCTTCGAGGGTGGCGTTACAACCGCTCTACCAGGGCTCGGTACCCTCTCAGCGGCAACCGAAGCCGAGCCTGTTACCCACTGAGCCCCAAATGAAATTCAGCGAGGAGCGAACCGCGTGACCGCCGATACGTCCGTGCCGTCCACTGCGCTGCTGACCGGAGCAGACCGAGACGGTTCCAACTACACCGCGCGGCACC
This sequence comes from Streptomyces sp. ITFR-16, assembly GCF_031844705.1. Lineage (NCBI taxonomy): Bacteria > Bacillati > Actinomycetota > Actinomycetes > Kitasatosporales > Streptomycetaceae > Streptomyces > Streptomyces sp. ITFR-16. The sequence continues at coordinate 1,980,614 of NZ_CP134609.1, read as the reverse complement.
TGCTCGTACTCGAGGGGCTCGAAGCGGTTCGCAAGCGCCCCGGCATGTACATCGGGTCCACCGACAGCCGCGGCCTGATGCACTGCCTCTGGGAGATCATCGACAACTCCGTCGACGAGGCCCTCGGCGGCTACTGCGATCACATCGAGGTCATCCTCCACGACGACAACTCCGTCGAGGTCCGGGACAACGGCCGGGGCATCCCCGTCGACGTCGAGCCCAAGACGGGCCTGTCCGGCGTCGAGGTCGTCATGACCAAGCTGCACGCCGGAGGCAAGTTCGGCGGCGGCTCGTACGCCGCGTCCGGCGGACTGCACGGCGTGGGCGCCTCCGTCGTCAACGCCCTCTCCGCCCGGCTGGACGTCGAGGTCGACCGCAACAGCGCGACGCACTCGATCAGCTTCCGCCGCGGGGTTCCGGGCATGTTCACCGAGCAGGGACCGGACAGCCCGTTCGACCCGGCCAACGGACTGCTCAAGGGCAAGCGGGTCCCGAAGACGCGCACCGGCACGCGGGTGCGGTACTGGGCCGACCGGCAGATCTTCCTCAAGGACGCCAAGCTCAACCTGGACACGCTCTACCAGCGCGCCCGCCAGACGGCCTTCCTCGTCCCCGGTCTCACCATCGTCGTCCGGGACGAGCGGGGCCTGGACGGCGAGGGCAAGACGGAGGAGACGTTCCGCTTCGACGGCGGAATCAGCGAGTTCTGCGAGTACCTCGCGCAGGACAAGGCCGTCTGCGACGTCCTGCGGCTGACCGGCCAGGGCACGTTCAAGGAGACCGTGCCCGTCCTCGACGAGCGGGGGCACATGACCGCGACCGAGGTCACCCGCGAGCTCGTCGTCGACATCGCGCTGCGCTGGGGCACGGGGTACGACACCAACCTCAAGTCCTTCGTCAACATCATCGCCACCCCCAAGGGCGGCACCCATGTGTCCGGTTTCGAACGCTCCGTGACCAGGACGGTCAACGAAGTGCTCCGCTCCGCGAAGATGCTGCGCGTCGCCGAGGACGACATCGTCAAGGACGACGCCCTGGAGGGCCTCACCGCGGTCGTGACCGTACGGCTGGCGGAGCCGCAGTTCGAGGGCCAGACCAAGGAGGTGCTCGGCACCTCGGCGGCCAACAGGATCGTCGCCAACGTCGTGGCCAAGGAGCTCAAGGCGTTCCTGACGTCCACCAAGCGGGACGCGAAGGCGCAGGCCAGGGCCGTCCTGGAGAAGGCGGTCGCCGCCGCCCGCACCCGGATCGCCGCCCGTCAGCACAAGGACGCGCAGCGTCGCAAGACCGCACTGGAGTCCTCGTCGCTGCCGGCGAAGCTGGCCGACTGCCGCAGCGACGACGTGGAGCGCAGCGAGTTGTTCATCGTGGAGGGTGACTCCGCGCTGGGCACCGCCAAGCTCGCCCGCAACAGCGAGTTCCAGGCGCTGCTGCCGATCCGCGGCAAGATCCTCAACGTTCAGAAGGCCTCCGTCTCGGACATGCTGAAGAACGCCGAGTGCGGCGCGATCATCCAGGTCATAGGAGCGGGGTCCGGCCGGACCTTCGACATCGACGCCGCCCGCTACGGCAAGATCGTGCTGCTGGTCGACGCCGATGTGGACGGCGCCCACATCCGCATCCTGCTCCTGACGCTCTTCCAGCGGTACATGCGGCCCATGGTCGAGGCGGGGCGCGTCTTCGCCGCCGTGCCCCCGCTGCACCGGATCGAGCTGGTCCAGCCGAAGAAGGGCCAGGACAAGTACATCTACACCTACTCGGACAACGAGCTGCGCCAGCGCCTGCTGGAGCTCCAGCGCAAGAACGTCCGGTACAAGGACTCGATCCAGCGCTACAAGGGTCTGGGCGAGATGGACGCCGACCAGCTGGCGGAGACGACGATGGACCCGCGCCACCGCACGCTGCGGCGCATCAACATCGGCGACCTGGAATCGTCCGAGAAGGTCTTCGACCTGCTGATGGGCAACGAGGTGGCACCCCGCAAGGAGTTCATCACCAGCTCGGCGGCCACGCTGGACCGCTCGCGCATCGACGTCTGATCCCGGGTTCCCGCCCGGACGGAGCCGTCGTCTGCACCCACGGGTGGAGACGACGGCTCCACCCATGATCCACCCTGGAGCCGATCCCCTGACCTGGCCCTTTCCGTAGCGTCGAAGGCGCAGAACTTCTCGCACTTCGGAGGCGTCCATGTCCGGGCCCGTCAATGTCCTGGTGATCGTCGCGGTCATCGCTCTCGTCGTGGTGCGTCAGTTCTCGGCGCAGCGGATCTCCGGCGACCGGCGCTGGTGGGTGCTGCCCGGCGTGCTGCTCGTCATGGCGGTGCGCGAGCCCGGACTCGTGGACCCGCACCACCAGGCCCTGTCCGTCACCGTCCTCGCCGCCGAGCTGGCCGTCGGGCTGGTCACCGGCGCGGGCTGGGCGTGGACGTCGAGGATCTGGCGCGCCGAGGACGGCGCGTTGTGGAGCAGGGGCACCAAGGCCACCGTCCTCGTCTGGACCGGGGGACTGGCGCTGCGGGCGGCTCTGTACGGGGTGGCCGCCATGCTCGGCACAGACCAGGGCACCCCCGCCCTGCTGATGGCTCTCGCGGTGACCCTGCTGGTCCGCGGTGGGACGCTGGCGCTGCGGGCCGACCGGATATCGCCGTCGTACGGTGATGCCCCCGAAGGCGTGCCGTTCCGGCCGGCAGGGAAGGACCGCGTGTGACACCCGCTGCCTGGACGAGCTGGCCGTCGAGGGAGGCCCTCGCCAGGGAGTCCCGCACGCGGTCGCGGACCGTGATCCACTGGGCCGTCCGGGTGGGGCTGCTGACCCTGATGCTCTGGGGCACGTTCACCGGAGGGCTGTTCGGGCCCTGGGAGATCGTGATCGGCCTGTTCGGGGTGCTGGGGTGCGCGCTGCTCGCGGTCGCCTTCTTCCGGACCACCCTGGAGAACCGGCTCGGGCCTTCGCTGGGTCTGCTCGGCCTGCTGATCCTGGCCGCGTTCGGAGCGCAGCAGGCCGGTGCCTCGGTGCCTGCGGTGGTGCTCTGGTGCGGCTGTGCGGTCGCCGCCCTGGAGCGGCTGCCGCTGGCGGCGGGGATCGTGCCCACCGCGCTGGCGCTCGGGGCCTATGCCGTGGTGGACACCGACGACTGGCCGACCACGGCCGTGACCACCGCGGGTCTCTGTCTCGGGGGGTACGTGCTCCGCCTGGACGCCGAGGCGCGTGGAAGCGCGCAACGGCTGCTGGCCCAGGAGCGGGCGGCCCGGGTGGCGGAGGCGGAGACGGCCGCGCTCGACGAGCGCTCCCGGATCGCCCGGGAGATCCATGACGTGCTCGCGCACAGCCTCTCCGCGCAGCTGGTCCACTTGGAGGCGGCGCGGCTGCTGATCGAGAGGGAGCCTGCGGGGGAGTTCCGGGACCAGGTGCTGGAGCGGGTGGTCGCGGCCCGCTCCATGGCCCGTGAGGGGCTCGCGGAGACCCGTCAGGCGCTCTCCGCCCTGCGCGGCGAGGTGTCGCCGGTGGAGGACTTCCTGCGGCAGCTGGTGACGGCGGAGCCGGCCGAGGTCAGGGTGGAGGGGGAGCGCCGGACGCTGACGGCCGAGGCGTCGCAGACCGTGCGGCGCGTGGCGCAGGAGGCGCTGACCAATGTCCGCAAGCACGCGCCGGGGGCCAGGGTGCTGATCAGGCTGGAGTATCGGCCGGACGGGATCGCACTGGAGGTCAGGGACTGGGGCGGGCAGGGTCCCGGTGGCGATCTCGCTGTCAGTGGCTCCGGCTACGGTCTGCTGGGGATGAGGGAGCGTGCCGAGCTGCTGGGCGGCACGCTGGAGGCCGGGCCGGGCGAGGAGGGGTTCGTGGTGAGTCTGCGGGTGCCCGCGTGACCGCGCGGGTGGTGGTGGCCGACGACCAGTCGGTGGTGCGCGAGGGCATCGTCATGCTGCTGGGCCTGCTGCCCGGGATCGAGGTGGTCGGTGCGGCGAAGGACGGCGAGGAGGCGGTCGAGCTGGTGGCCGAACTCTCGCCGGATGTGGTCCTGATGGATCTGCGGATGCCGCGCTGCGACGGGGTGGAGGCGACGCGGCGCATCCGCGAGGAGTATCCGGGCACCCAGGTCGTGGTCCTCACGACCTTCGCCGACGACGACTCGCTCTTTCCCGCGCTCCGGGCGGGGGCCCGCGGCTATCTCACCAAGGACGCGGGGGGCGACGAGATCGTGCGGGCCGTCCAGGCCGTGCTGTCCGGCGAGGCCGGGCTCTCGCCCACGGTGCAGCGACGGCTGCTGGAGCAGGTCACCACGGGGCCGCTGCCGGTTGGCGGGGACGGTGAGCCGGAGCTGCCCGACGGGATGACTCCCCGTGAGGCCGAGGTGCTCGTCCTGATCGCCGAGGGGATGTCCAACGCGGAGATCGCGCGCAGTCTGCACATCTCGCAGGCCACGGTGAAGAGCCACATCAACAACCTCTTCGCCAAGGCTGGGCTCCGCGACCGGGCCCAGGCGGTGCGCTATGCGTACGTTCGAGGGCTCGCACGTCCGCCCGGGACATCCTTCACCTGAAGAGGTGAAGTCTCGCCAATGAAGTGCCCGGGATCTTCCCGATCTGCCCATTCTTGGGTATGCGGCCGAAGTGGTCCGTGGACAAGGGGAGTTGTTCGGTGGAGAAGGAAGCAGGGCGCGCGTCCGCAGCGATGCGACTCGACGACCCGTGGTACGACGCGCTGGCCTCCGGCTGGGGGGAGCTGGACGGGACGGGCAGCTTCGCGCCCGCCGGGGTGCCGGGTCCCGCCGCACCCCAGGACGACCACAGTGCGGCGGACATCTATCTGGAGGTGCAGCGCAGCGAGGCCTTCCAGGAGGTGCGCCGTCGCTACCGGCGCTTCGTCGTCCCCGCCACGCTCGCCTTCCTCGTCTGGTACCTCGCCTATGTGGTCACCGCGGTCACCGCTCCCGGGCTGATGGCCCGTCCGGTGGCCGGGGCCGTCAATGTGGCCATGGTCGTGGGGCTCGGGCAGTTCCTCACCACGTTCCTGCTCACCGGGGCGTACGCACGGCATGCGCGGCTGCGCAGAGACCGGGCCGCGCTCGATCTGCGCTGGGAAACCCAGGAGATGACGCGGGGGATCGGGCGTTGAGCGGCAACCACCAGACCCTGGCCCTCCTGCTGTTCAGCGTCTTCATCGCGGTGACCCTCGGCATCACCACCTGGGTGAGCCGCAACAGACACGGTTCGGCGGAGGAGTTCTATGCGGGCGGCCGTCTGTTCTCCCCGATGGAAAACGGTTTCGCCATTGCCGGCGACTACATGTCGGCCGCCTCCTTCCTCGGTATCTCCGGTCTGATCGCCCTCTTCGGCTACGACGGCATGCTCTACTCGGTCGGCTTCCTGGTCGCCTGGCTCGTCGTCCTGCTGCTGGTAGCCGAACTCGTCCGCAACTGCGGGCGGTTCACCCTCGCCGATGTCGTTGCGGCCCGGATGGCGGAGCGGCCGGTCCGGATCGCGGCGGGCACGTCCTCCGTCACCGTCTCCGTGCTCTATCTGGTGGCGCAGATGGTGGGCGCCGGGAGTCTGGTGGCCCTGCTGCTCGGCGGGACGAGCGGCGCCGCCCGATCGTGGACCGTCATCGGTGTCGGGGCGCTCATGGTGGTCTATGTGTCGCTCGGCGGCATGCGCGCCACCACCTGGATCCAGATCGTCAAGGCCGTCCTGCTGATGGTGGGCACGGTCGTGCTCACCGTGCTCGTCCTGGTCCACTTCCACGGCAACATCAACGAGTTGCTCAACTCCGCCGCCGACCGCAGTGGATACGGCAAGGAGTTCCTCTCGCCCGGCCTCCGGTACGGCGGGAGCTGGACGGCGCGCATCGACTTCATCAGCCTCGGGCTGGCCCTGGTCCTCGGCACGGCGGGCCTGCCGCACATCCTGTCGCGCTTCTACACCGTCCCCACCGCCCGCGCCGCCCGCCGGTCGGTCGTCTGGTCCATCGGCCTCATCGGCAGCTTCTACCTGATGACGATCGTCCTGGGGTTCGGGGCGGCCGCGCTGGTCGGCTCCGCCGACGTACGGGAGTCGAATCCCGCCGGGAACACGGCCGTTCCGCTGCTGGCCCTGGTGCTCGGCGGGGGCGAGGGGTCCACCGGGGGGACGATCCTGTTCGCGGTGGTCGCCGCCGTCGCCTTCGCCACCATCCTCGCCGTGGTCGCCGGGATCACGCTCGCCTCGTCCGCCTCCGTCGCCCACGACCTCTACGCGTCGCTGCGGCGTCCGGGCTCCAAGCAGCACAGCGAGGTCGCCGTGGCCCGGGTGGCGGCGGCCGGGATCGGGGTGGCCGCCATCGGCCTCGGCCTGCTCGCCCAGGACCTGAACGTGGCGTTCCTGGTGGGCCTGGCCTTCGCGGTGGCCGCCTCGGCCAACCTGCCGGTGCTGCTCTACTCCCTGTTCTGGCGGAACTTCACCACCCGTGGCGCGGTCTGGTCGGTCTACGGCGGGCTGATCCCCGCCGTGCTGCTCGTTCTGCTCTCCCCGGTCGTCTCCGGCAGCCCCACCTCGCTCCTGCCCGGGGTGGACTTCCAGCTCTTCCCGCTGGAGAACCCCGGACTGGTCTCCATTCCGCTGGGGTTCCTCGCCGGCTGGATCGGCACCGTCACCGCGACCGAGCCGCCCGACGCGGCCAAGCACGCGGAGACCGAGGTACGTGCGCTGACCGGGGCGGGCGCGGTCTGAGCCCCTGCGCGGTGCGGGCCGCCGGAAGCCGCCGGGGGCGGTGTCACCGGCGGGCCCGCACCGGTGTGAAGGGCGTGAACGGCCTGGCCCACCCCGGGCGGCCTGTCACGCCGGGTTGTGGTGCCGGAGGGGTGCCGGAGGCCGGCCCGCCGAGTTCTGCCTGGGGAGGGGTGCCGGAAGAGGGTTCGCGGCGAGTACGGTGACGGCGGCGGGGACCGGTGGCCACCGGCTGCCTCAGGAGTGCCGAATTTCGCCTTGTTTCCCCCTCCACGCAATCGGCTTGCGCTTCTTGCGCTAATCTTGCACACATGACGCGACGACTTGCTCAGGTGGCACAGAAGGTTGGAGTCAGCGAGGCCACGGTCAGCCGGGTGCTCAACGGCAAGCCGGGCGTCTCCGACGCCACGCGGCAGGCTGTCCTGTCCGCGCTGGACGTGCTCGGCTACGAGCGCCCGACCCAGCTGCGGGGCGAGCGTGCCCGGCTCGTCGGCCTGGTCCTTCCCGAGCTGCAGAACCCCATTTTCCCCGCGTTCGCCGAGGTGGTCGGCGGTGCGCTCGCCCAGCAGGGGCTGACGCCCGTCCTGTGCACGCAGACCAAGGGCGGCGTCTCCGAGGCGGACTACGTGGAGCTGCTCCTCCAGCAGCAGGTCTCCGGCGTGGTCTTCGCCGGTGGCCTCTACGCCCAGGCCGATGCCCCGCACGACCACTACAAGGTGCTGGCCGACCGCAAGATCCCGGTTGTCCTGATCAACGCCGCCATCGCCCACCTCGGCTTCCCCTGCGTCTCCTGCGACGACTCCGTGGCCGTCGAGCAGGCCTGGCGCCACCTGGTCTCGCTGGGCCACGAGCGCATCGGCCTGGTGCTCGGCCCCTCGGACCACATGCCCTCGCAGCGCAAGCTGGCCGCCGCCCGGGTGCTCGCCAAGGAGTCCGGCACGGCCATCCCCGACGAGTGGGTGGCCCGGGCGATGTTCTCGCTGGAGGGCGGCCAGGCGGCTGCCACCCGGCTGCTCGACGAGGGCGTCACCGGATTCATCTGCGCCAGCGACCCGCTCGCCCTCGGGGCCGTGCGCGCCGCCCGCCGGCGGGGCCTCTCGGTCCCCGACGACGTCTCCGTCGTGGGCTACGACGACTCGGCGTTCATGAACTGCACCGAGCCGCCGCTCACCACCGTCCGCCAGCCGATCGAGGCCATGGGCCGCGCGGCCGTCGAGCTGCTTTCCGTACAGATCGGTGGCCGCAAGGTGCCGTCCGACGAGCTGCTCTTCGAGCCGGAGCTCGTGGTGCGCGGATCCACCGCCCAGCCGCCGCGCGGTACTTCCCGCTGATCGTCGCTAATTTGCGCCAGGGGTGCCGTCTATTGCGACGGTGCCTCTGTTGCGTCGGGGAGCGGCTGGGGCGGACGCGGTCCGGTGTAGTGCCCGCTGGGGCGCATCCGGAGCGGCCGTTCCCCGTACTCCTCCAGGGCATGCGCGATCCAGCCCGCCGTGCGGGAGATCGCGAACACGGTCTCGCCCGCCTCCGCCCCCATGCCCGTGGCGACCGAGAGCGCGGCCAGCGCCAGGTCCACATTGGCGTGCAGCGGCGTGTGGCGTGCGGTGGTGGCGACCACGTCACGGGCCGCCGCCAGGGCCGGAGCCGCCTGCGGGACCTGGGCGAGCAGGTCGAACAGGGCGGCCGCGCGGGGGTCCTCGCCGCTGTACAGCCGGTGGCCGAGCCCCGGAACCCGGCGTCCCGCCCGCAGATGGTCCGCGACCACCGGGGCCGCGCCGCCGCGCTCCACGACCTCCGTCAGCATGCGGTGCGCCGGCCCGCTGGCCGCGCCGTGCAGCGGCCCTTCGAGCACGCCGAGCCCCGCCGAGACCACCGCGTACGGATGGGCCCTGGCCGAGGCGGCGACCCGCGCCGCCAGGGTGGAGGCCGCCAGATCGTGGTCGATCAGCAGCGCGAGTGCCGTGTCCAGGACGGCCAGTGACGCTTCGTCGGCCGGGCGGGCGGTGAGTTTCGGCCACAGCTGACGGGCCAGACCCGCAGATGTGTCCTCGGAGTCCGCCGCCTCGCCCCCGGCCGGCGGCAGCGCCGCTGCCATGGTCGGGATCAGGCTCCGCGCGCCACCGAGCACCGCCTCGCGCGACAGGTCGAAACGCAGCGGGTCGGCGGCGGCTGCGGCCACCACCGCCACCCGGAGCCGGTCCGTCGAGCCGCAGTGCGACGGCAGCGCCCCGACCGCCCGGCGGGCCGCCGCCAGTGCCTCGTGCGGAGCCGTGAAGCGGACGCCCGGACGCAGCTCACCGGTCCAGAGCCACTCCGCCACCTCCTCGTACGTATGACGCCCGGCCAGCTCCACCGCGTCCACGCCCCGGAAGTAGTACCGGTCGTCCCCGATGAGCGTGATGCCCGTACGGAACGTCAGCTCGCCTGCGGGGGCAGGCTGCTCCCTGCGCCCCGTGCGCCGCGCCAGGGCGTCGACCTCCGCCGCGTCGAACGTGCTGCCGCGCCCGCCGGGGGCCCGGCTGCTGCTCAGCTGTCCCCGGCTGACGTACGCGTACACCGTCTCGGGTTTCACGCCCAGACGCTCGGCCGTCTCCCGGGTGGTGAGCCGCCCTCCGGTGGAGCCCGGTCCGTCGTCCGCGACTGCTTGATCCGTCATGGTGTCCACCGTATCCATATTGATTCAATCAACATTGACAGATCTATAGTCAAGCATGGACAGTCGAATCAATATGAGGAGTCACCGAATTGTCCGCGGAGGAAGCAATGACGACCATCACCGGCACCACCCCGCTCGAAGTCCCCCGAGGTCTGGCGGGAGTCGTCGTCACGGACACGGCCCTCGGCGATGTCCGGGGCCGCGAGGGCTTCTACCACTACCGGCAGTACTCGGCGGTCGAGCTGGCGCAGACCCGTACCTTCGAGGACGTCTGGTACCTCATGACCGAGGGCGAGCTGCCGGGACCGGCCGCCCGTGCCGCCTTCGCCACCCGCACCGCCGCGCTGCGCCGGCTGCCCGCCGAGGTCCGCGAGGCCCTGCCCGCCATAGCGCGTGCGGGCGCCGTCTCCGGCCCGCTCGCCGGGCTGCGCACCGCGCTCTCCCTGCTCGGCGCATCCGCCGGCTTCCGGCCCGTGTACGACATCGACGCCGAGCGCCGCCGCGCGGACGCGCTGACCGCCTGCGCCGCCGTTCCCACCGTGCTGCCCGCCCTGTACCGGCTCGGCCGGGGCCTCGAACCGGTCGAACCGCGCGACGACCTGCCGTACGCGGCCAACTACCTCTACATGCTGACCGGTTCCGTACCGGACGACGCCCGGGTCCGGGCCGTCGAGCAGTATCTGATCTCCACCGTCGACCACGGATTCAACGCCTCGACCTTCACCGGCCGGGTCGTCGCCTCCACCGGCGCGGATGTCGCCGCCTGTCTGGTGGCCGCCGTCGGCGCGCTCTCCGGGCCGCTGCACGGCGGTGCGCCCAGCCGCGCCCTCGACACCCTGGACGCCATCGGCACCCCCGACCGCATCGACGGCTGGATCCGTGAGCGGGTGCTCGCCGGCGACCGGATCATGGGCTTCGGACACCCCGTCTACCGCACCGAGGACCCGCGTTCGCGCATGCTGCGCACCCTCGCCCAGGGCTTCGGCGGCCCCCTGGTGGACTTCGCCGTCGAGGTGGAACGGCAGGTGGAGGCGATCCTCGCCGAGCTGAAGCCGGGGCGTGAGCTGCACACCAACGTGGAGTTCTACGCCGGAGTGGTCATGGAGCTGTGCGGTCTGCCGCGCGAGATGTTCACGCCGACCTTCTGCGCCGCGCGAGTCGTCGGCTGGAGCGCCAATATCCTGGAGCAGGCGGAGGACTCGAAGATCATCCGCCCGGCGGCCCGCTACGTCGGCCCGCCCGCGCCGCAGCCGGTCCCGGCAGACTGACCTCGCAGAAGGGCCCCCGTTGAACCCGTCGTCCCCGCCCCGCAGCCCGCAGATCCCGGTCGTCGTCCTCGCGGGATTCCTGGGATCCGGCAAGACGACGCTGCTCAACCACCTCCTGCGTCATCGCGCGGGAAACCGGATCGGCGTGGTCGTCAACGACTTCGGGTCCATCGAGATCGATGCCATGACCGTCTCCGGGCAGGTCGGCTCCACCGTGTCGCTGGGCGGCGGCTGCCTGTGCTGCGCGGTCGACGCGAGCGAACTGGACACCTACCTGGAGACCCTGACCCGGCCCGCCGCCCGCCTCGACGTGATCGTCATCGAGGCGAGCGGCCTGGCGGAGCCGCAGGAACTCGTCCGGATGATCCTCGCCAGCGACAATCCGCACATCGTGTACGGGGGACTGGTCGAGGTGGTCGACGCCGCCGAGTTCACCGCCACCCGGGAGCGCCACCCGGAGATCGACCGGCATCTCGGCGTCGCCGACCTCGTCGTGCTGAACAAGACCGACCGGGCCGGGGACGAGGAGTGCGCCCGCGTCCGGCAGGCCGTCGCGGACAGCGGCAGCACGGCGGCCGTCGTGCCCGCCACGTACGGGCGTATCGACCCGGAGCTGCTGTTCGATCCGGCCCTGCGGCCCGACGGCGAGGAGAAGGCGCGCCAGCTCACCTTCGAGGACCTCTACCTGGAGGAGCGCGCGCAGGAGGACGGCGAGGGGCACGGAGGCCATCTGCACACGGCGTACGAGAGTGTCGACTTCGCCTGCGACGTGCCCATGGACCCGCGACGGCTGATGGAGTTCCTGGACTCCCGGCCCGAGGGCCTCTACCGGATCAAGGGGTACGTCGACTTCGGTGCGGGGGACCCGGCCAACGCCTACGGGGTGCACGCCGTCGGCAGGTTCCTGCGGTTCACCCCCCGGGCCTGGACACGCGGCGAGTCACGGCTGACCCGGCTCGTGCTGATCGGCTCCGGCATCGACGCGGCGGCCCTGCGCAAGCAGCTCGACGGCTGCCGGGCGGCGGCGGATACGGACCCGGCAGCGGCGGAGCCGGACCGGGCGCAGGCGGGCCCGGGCCGGGAAACGCCGCAGGACGCCGCACATGAGCGAGCCATGTGGGGCGTCCTGCGGTACGTGCAACAGGCCGGCGGCGACGACGCCTAGAGGCTTTCCGGGCCTACACAGGTCCGGCGATCACCGCGACCGGGTTCTCCAGCGGCGTCCCCGAGCCGTCGCGCCGAGGATCGGGCTCGGGCAGCGAGGCCGGGGCGCCGTTCTTCTGCGCGGCGCGGGCCGGCGTGGCACCCGCCCAGGCGAACACCAGCACGTCCTCGCCCTTGAGGAACCGCTGGCAGCGCACCCCGCCGGTGGCCCGGCCCTTGCGCGGATACTGGTCGAACGGCGTGAGCTTGCACGTCAGCACCGAGTCGTCCAGCGTGCCGTGCGAACCCGCGACCGTGAACACCGCGCCGTCGGCCGCCGGGTCCACCGCGGCGAACGACAGCACCTGCGCGTCCGCCGCGAGCTTGACGCCCGCCATCCCGCCGGCCGGACGCCCCTGGGGGCGGACCTGTGCCGCCGGATAACGCAGCAGCTGCGCGTCCGAGGTGATGAAGACCAGGTCCTCCTCGCCGGTCCGCAGCTCTGCGGCTCCCACGATCCGGTCACCGTCCTTGAGGGTGATGACCTCCAGCTCGTCCTTGTTGGCCGGGTAGTCCGGCACCACGCGCTTCACGACGCCCTGAAGGGTGCCGATCGCCAGTCCGGGCGAGGACTCGTCGAGCGTGGTGAGGCAGACGACCTCCTCGTCCGCCTCCAGCGTGAGGAACTCACCCACCATCGCCCCGCCCGAGAGATTGGGCGCCGCGTGCGTGTCCGGCAGCTGGGGCAGGTCGATCACCGCGAGCCGCAGCAGCCGCCCGGTGGACGTCACCACACCGACGTCACCGCGTGCGGTGGCGGGCACCGCCGACACGATCACGTCGTGCTTGGCCCGCTTGGCGTCCTCGGCGAAGACGATCGGGTCGTCGTTGGCCGTACGCGCCAGCAGGCCGGTCGAGGACAGCAGCACCCGGCACGGGTCGTCCGCCACCTCCAGCGGCACCGAGGCGACCTGCGAACCGGCCGACTCCAGCAGCACCGTACGCCGGTCGGTGCCGAACTTCTTGGCGACCGAGGCCAGTTCCGACGAGACGAGCTTGCGCAGCTCGGCGTCCGACTCCAGGATCGCGGTCAGCTCGGCGATCTCGGCGTTGAGCCGGTCCCGCTCGCTCTCCAGCTCGATCCGGTCGAACCGGGTCAGCCGGCGCAGCGGGGTGTCCAGGATGTACTGCGTCTGGGTCTCGCTCAGCGAGAAGTGCTCGATGAGCCGCTCCTTCGCCTGCGCGGAGTTGTCGCTGGACCGGATGAGCCGGATGACCTCGTCGATGTCGATCAGCGCGACGAGAAGGCCCTCGACCAGATGCAGCCGGTTGCGGCGCTTGGTGCGGCGGAACTCGCTGCGCCGGCGCACCACGTCGAAGCGGTGGTCGAGGTAGACCTCCAGCAGCTCCTTGAGGCCCAGCGTGAGCGGCTGTCCGTCGACCAGTGCCACGTTGTTGATGCCGAAGGACTCCTCCATCGGCGTCAGCTTGTAGAGCTGCTCCAGCACGGCCTCCGGCACGAAGCCGTTCTTGATCTCGATGACCAGGCGCAGGCCGTGCGAGCGGTCGGTGAGGTCCTTGACGTCCGCGATGCCCTGGAGCTTCTTCGCCGAGACCAGGTCCTTGATCTTGGCGATCACCTTCTCGGGTCCCACCGTGAACGGCAGTTCGGTGACGACCAGGCCCTTGCGGCGCGCCGTGACGTTCTCCACGGCGACCGTGGCGCGGATCTTGAACGAGCCGCGGCCGGCCGCATAGGCGTCCTTGATGCCGCCGAGGCCCACGATCCGCCCGCCGGTCGGCAGGTCGGGACCGGGGACGAACCGCATCAGGGTCTCCAGGTCCGCGCCCGGATGCTTGATCAGATGCCGGGCGGCGGCGATGACCTCGCCCAGGTTGTGCGGCGGCATGTTGGTCGCCATGCCGACCGCGATGCCGGTCGTGCCGTTGACCAGAAGGTTCGGGTAGGCGGCCGGCAGGACGACCGGCTCCTGCTCCTGGCCGTCGTAGTTCGACTGGAAGGCGACGGTCTCCTCGTCGATCGACTCCGTCATCAGCGACGTCGCGTCGGCCATCCGGCACTCGGTGTACCGCATGGCGGCCGGCGGGTCGTCGTTGCCGAGGGAGCCGAAGTTCCCGTGGCCGTCGACCAGGGGGAGCCGCATGGAGAAGGGCTGGGCCATCCGCACCAGCGCGTCGTAGATCGACGCGTCGCCGTGCGGGTGCAACTTGCCCATGACCTCGCCGACCACGCGGGCGCACTTCACGAAGCCGCGGTCCGGGCGCAGGCCCATCTCGTTCATCTGGTACACGATGCGGCGGTGCACCGGCTTCATGCCGTCACGGGCGTCCGGAAGGGCCCGTGAGTAGATCACCGAGTACGCGTACTCGAGGAAGGAGCCCTGCATTTCGTCGACGACGTCGATGTCGAGGATCTTCTCCTCGAAGTCGACCGGCGGCGGGGTCTTCGTGCTGCGGCGGGCCATCGCTGCTGCGACTCCTTCACGGATTCTGTTCGGGCAACCTCAGGTTCTGACGCGCACCATTGTGGACCGCCCCACTGACAACCCCGACCTCGACCCGTCCCAAAGGGCGTTCTCCACCCGTCCCGAGGCGGTCGGGACCCTCTTTCCCGCTAACTTTCGCGGCACGGGAACTTCGCCAGGTGTCGGTGCGCTTGCTTACAGTGGCAGGTCTCGCAGTAAAACCAGTATCGCGATCGAAGGGACGTACATGCCCATGGGTCACACGGCCACAGCCCAGGCCGGCTCCGGCGGCTTGACAGCGACCGAGCACCGTCTGGCCAACGGCCTGCGCGTGGTGCTCTCCGAGGACCATCTGACCCCGGTCGCCGCGGTGTGCCTCTGGTACGACGTCGGCTCGCGCCACGAGGTCAAGGGACGCACAGGTCTGGCTCACCTCTTCGAGCACCTGATGTTCCAGGGCTCCGGCCAGGTCAAGGGGAACGGGCACTTCGAGCTGGTGCAGGGCGCCGGCGGCTCGCTCAACGGGACGACCAGCTTCGAGCGCACCAACTACTTCGAGACGATGCCGACGCACCAGCTGGAGCTGGCCCTGTGGCTCGAGGCCGACCGGATGGGCTCCCTGCTCGCCGCGCTCGACGAGGAGTCCATGGAGAACCAGCGCGACGTCGTCAAGAACGAGCGCCGACAGCGCTACGACAACGTCCCGTACGGCACCGCGTTCGAGAGGCTCACCGCCCTCGCCTACCCGGAGGGCCACCCGTACCACCACACCCCGATCGGCTCGATGGCCGACCTGGACGCGGCCACCCTCGAGGACGCGCGGACCTTCTTCCGTACGTACTACGCGCCGAACAACGCGGTGCTGTCGGTCGTCGGTGACATCGACCCCGAGCAGACGCTCGCCTGGATCGAGAAGTACTTCGGCTCCATCCCGTCGCACGACGGCAAGCAGCCGCCGCGCGACGGCGCGCTGCCCGGGACCATCGGCGGCCAGCTGCGCGAGGAGGTCCGCGAGGAGGTGCCGGCGCGCGCCCTGATGGCCGCCTACCGGCTGCCCCACGACGGCACCCGCGAGTGCGACGCCGCCGATCTCGCCCTCACCGTGCTCGGCGGCGGCGAGTCGTCCCGGCTGCACAACCGCCTGGTCCGCCGCGACCGGACGGCCGTCGCCGCCGGATTCGGGCTGCTCCGGCTGGCCGGCGCGCCCTCGCTCGGCTGGCTGGACGTCAAGACGTCCGGCGGGGTCGAGGTGGCACAGATCGAGGCCGCCGTCGACGAGGAGCTCGCCCGGTTCGCCGAGGAGGGCCCCACGCCCGAGGAAATGGAACGCGCGCAGGCCCAGTTGGAGCGCGAGTGGCTGGACCGCCTCGGCACGGTCGCGGGCCGCGCCGACGAACTGTGCCGGTACGCGGTGCTGTTCGGCGACCCCCAGCTCGCCCTGACCGCCGTGCACCGGGTCCTCGACGTCACGGCGGAAGAGGTCAAGGCCGCCGCCGCGGCCCAGCTGCGGCCCGACAACCGGGCGGTCCTGGTCTACGAGCCCATCGAGTCGGCCGAATCCGCCGAAGAGGCGGACGCCGCCACCGACACCGACGCGCCGGAAGGGGCGGACCAGTGACCGACGCTGCCGCGACTGGAGTCTCGATGGAGTACCACCCGCAGCCCGCCCCCGGCGTGGCCAGGCCCTGGGCCTTCCCCGCGCCCGAGCGCGGCTCCCTGCCCAACGGCCTCACGGTGCTGCGCTGCCACCGCCCCGGCCAGCAGGTCGTCGCCGTCGAGATCTTCCTCGACGCCCCGCTGGACGCCGAGCCCGAGGGACTGGACGGGGTCGCGACGATCATGTCGCGCGCACTGTCCGAGGGCACCGACAAGCAGAGCGCCGAGGAGTTCGCCGCCGAGCTGGAGCGGTGCGGCGCCACCCTGGACGCCCACGCCGACCACCCCGGTGTCCGGGTCTCCCTGGAGGTTCCGGCGTCCCGGCTGGCCAAGGCGCTCGGCCTGGTCGCCGAGGCGCTGCGGGCGCCGGCCTTCGCCGACAGCGAGATCGAGCGGCTGGTGGGCAACCGCCTGGACGAGATCCCCCACGAGCAGGCCAACCCGGCCCGCCGCGCGGCCAAGCAGCTCTCCAAGGAACTCTTCCCGGCCACGGCCCGCATGTCGCGCCCGCGGCTGGGCACCGAGGAGACCGTGGCGCGGATCGACTCCGCCGCCGTGCGCGCCTTCTACGACGCGCACGTCCGCCCGTCCACCGCGACCGCCGTGGTCGTCGGCGACCTGACCGGCATCGACCTGGACGCGCTGCTCGCCGACACCCTCGGCGACTGGTCGGGCAACACGGCCGAGCCCCGTCCCGTCCCGCCGATCACCGCCGACGACACCGGCCGTGTGGTGATCGTGGACCGGCCCGGCGCGGTGCAGACGCAGCTGCTGATCGGCCGGATCGGCGCCGACCGCCACGACAGCGTGTGGCCGGCCCAGGTGCTCGGGACGTACTGCCTGGGCGGCACGCTCACCTCCCGGCTCGACCGGGTGCTGCGCGAGGAGAAGGGCTACACGTACGGCGTGCGGGCCTTCGCCCAGGTGCTGCGCTCCTCCGCCCCGGACTCCGCCTCGGGGGCGACGGGGGCCGCGATGCTCGCCATCAGCGGGTCCGTGGACACCGAGTCCACCGGTCCGGCGCTGGAGGACCTGTGGAAGGTCCTGCGCACGCTGGCGGCCGAGGGGCTGACGGACGCCGAGCGCGAGACGGCCGTGCAGAACCTCGTGGGCGTCGCCCCGCTGAAGTTCGAGACGGCGGCCTCCGTCGCGGGCACCCTGGCCGACCAGGTCGAGCAGCACCTCCCGGACGACTACCAGGCGCAGCTGTACGCGCGCCTCGCCGAGACGGGCACGGTGGAGGCCACCGCGGCCGTGGTCAACGCGTTCCCGGGGGACCGGCTGGTCACGGTGCTGGTCGGCGACGCCGCGCAGATCGAGGAGCCCGTCAGGGCGCTCGGCATCGGAGAGGTGTCGGTCGTCAGCGGCTGACCCTCACACCGCCCCGAACCGGGGCAGACGGAAGGCTCCGGCGGGTCGATCCCCGCCGGAGCCTTCCGTTTTGTCCGCTTTGCGGGAGAGGTTGCCCCTCTGCCCTGTGGGATGCGCTACAAAACCGGCTGTCCGTTTGGTGACGGGAAGCGGCCCCGCTTAGCGTCGGCTCCGCTGTCCGTCACTCGTATGCCGCATCCGTGCCATACCGGGCAGCCATCGCCGAGTCCCCGTCAGGCGCGAGCCTGGGGAGCCGGGGACCCACGCAGTCCCTGGGGTGAATCGGACGCCCGCGCCTCGTGCGAGGCCGGCGCATCCGTAGGAGACCTTCCTGCTCCGAACCCGTCAGCTAACCCGGTAGGCGAGAAGGAAGGAAAGGACCAGCCACCCCATGGCGTTCACCCGTGCCACCGGGAAGCACCGTGCCCCGAACCGTCTGACGCGCCGCGGCGCGAAGGCTGTCGGCATCGCGACTCTCGCCACCACCGGCGTCATCGGCGGGCTGGCCTCCCCGGCCCTCGCCGCGGACACCGGGACCCCCTCCGCAGGCGAGACCGGTCTCTCGCAGATCATCACCATCGAGAACACCCTCGCCGAGCGGATCGAGGCGCAGGCCGACGTGCAGCAGCACCAGGCCGATGTCGCCGAGAAGAAGGCGGAAGCCAAGGCGAAGGCCGCGAAGAAGGCCGAGGCGAAGAAGAAGGCCGAGGCCAAGGCCAAGGCGGCGGCGAAGGCCAAGGCGAAGGCCGCCCGCGCCGAGAAGGCCCGTGAGAGCGCCTCGCGCGCCACCCGCTCCACCGCGCGCACCGCCCTGGGCGCGTCCTTCCGGCTCCCCGTCGCCGGTTCGTACGTGACCACCGGCTACAAGTCCAGCGGCTCGCTCTGGTCCTCCGGCAGCCACTCCGGCATCGACTTCCACGCCGCGTCCGGCAGCTCCGTCGTCGCGGTCGGCTCCGGCACGGTCGTCGAGGCCGGCTGGGGCGGCGCGTACGGCAACAACATCGTGCTCCGGATGGCGGACGGCACGTACACCCAGTACGGCCACCTCTCCTCCATCGGTGTCTCCGTCGGCCAGAGCGTCGGCGCGGGCCGGCAGATCGGGCTCTCCGGCTCCACCGGCAACTCCACGGGCCCGCACCTCCACTTCGAGGCCCGCACCACGCCCTCGTACGGCTCCGACATGGACCCCGTCGCCTACCTGCGCGCGCACGGCGTCACGGTCTGACCGGCCCGAAGCTTCCCCCCACGGAACCCCACGACGAAGGCCCCGGCACCACGCCGGGGCCTTCGTCGTGCCCGCCGCGCCGGGCACTCGGCCTCACCTGTCGCCGAACGGGTCCGTGACCAAAAGATATTCATGAATTTCCACCCGGCATCGGAAATGCGTCCGCATTGCAATAGAGTCACGGTGCAGGCGTCGATCGGCCGCGTTTCGCGGGGATTAATGCGGAGGTTCGGACATGCGCATTCCGGCGCATTCGGTATGCACGGCAATCCGTGACGACATCGTCTCCGGTGTCTTCGAGCGCGGCAGCCGACTCACCGAGGAGGTGCTCGCGCGCCGTTACGGGGTCTCCCGGGTCCCGGTCCGCGAAGCGCTGCGCACCCTGGAGTCCGAGGGTTTCGTCGTCACCCGCCGGCACGCCGGAGCCTGTGTCGCCGAGCCGACCGAGCAGGAGGCCGCCGACCTCCTGGAGGTCCGGATGCTGCTGGAGCCGCTCGGTGCGGCCCGCGCCGCCCAGCGCCGCACCGAGGCGCACCTCAAGGTGTTGCGCGGCCTGGTCAGGCTGGGCCAGGAGCGGGCCCGCCGGGGCGAGGGGGAGGATCTGCGCTCCCTGGGCGGCTGGTTCCACGAGACGCTCGCCCAGGCCTCGGGCAGCGCGGGCCTGATCGCCCTGCTCACCCAGCTGCGGCACAAGATCGCCTGGATGTACGCGGTCGACCAGCCGGCCCGCCCCGCCGACTCCTGGGCCGAGCACGGGGCCATCGTGGACGCCGTGGCCCGGGGGGACGCGGACCGCGCCAGGGCCCTCGCCGCCCAGCACGCCGAGCGGGCCACCGCCGCCCACCGGCTGCGCCGCCCGGGCCGCCCGGAGGCCGCCGCCCGTCCCGGCCGGGTGAGGAGTTCGCAACATTCCGTAAACACCCCGAGCGGCCGCCTTTAACAATGCCCCCGTATACAAAGAGCGGGTATTTCGCGGGGCTTTCTTTCGGCTGCCCGAATTCCGTCGGGCAGGCCGCGCCTTTTGTGTGAACGAAGAAGCCGCGACACCCCTCAGGGGTGCCGCGGCTTCTTCGCAGAAATCCGAGCGGTCGCGACCGCCTCGAATCAGACGGTCTCCGGAAGCTCCTCGAGCCCCTCGGCGACCAGCTTGGCCAGACGGTCCAGAGCGGCCTCGGCGTTGTCCGCCTCGGACGCGAGCACGATCTCCTCGCCGCCCTGCGCGCCGAGGCCGAGCACCGCGAGCATGGAGGCCGCGTTCACCGGGTTGCCGTCCGCCTTGGCGATGGTGACGGGGACGCCGGAGGCCGTAGCGGCACGGACGAAGATGGAAGCGGGGCGGGCGTGCAGGCCCTCGGCCCAACCGACGTTGACGCGGCGCTCAGCCATGGTTCTGCCCTTCACGAATCAATGGTTGTCTAGACCAGTCTCTCATGGGGTGCGCGATGCTCCGGGCCGACCCGCGGGCCGTCCCCGGCCCGCCCCGCACCACCGGCCGGCCACCCTCAGACTGCCCCGGCCCCGGCACCCACGCGACCCGTGAGGCGGCCGTAGGCTTGGCCCATGCAGCCCTCTCCGGAGCAGAGTCCGCATCACGCCTACCCCGATCACTGGGAGGCGGACGTGGTGCTCCGCGACGGCGGCACCGCGCGGATCAGGCCGATCACCACGGACGACGCCGACCGGCTGGTCAGCTTCTACGAGCAGGTGTCCGACGAGTCGAAGTACTACCGCTTCTTCGCGCCCTACCCCCGGCTCTCCGCCAAGGACGTCCACCGCTTCACCCATCACGACTACGTCGACAGGGTGGGACTGGCCGTCACCGTGGGCGGCGAGTTCATCGCCACCGTCCGCTTCGACCGGATCGACGCGACCGGCCGGCCCGCCTCCGCCCCCGCCGACGAGGCCGAGGTCGCCTTCCTCGTCCAGGACGCGCACCAGGGCCGGGGCGTGGCCTCGACCCTGCTCGAACACATCGCGGCCGTCGCCCGCGAGCGCGGCATCCGGCGCTTCGCCGCCGAGGTGCTGCCCGCCAACAACAAGATGATCAAGGTGTTCCGGGACGCCGGGTACACCCAGCAGCGCAGCTTCGAGGACGGCTCCGTCCATCTGACCCTGGACCTCGAACCGACCGCCGAGTCCCTGGCCGTCCAGCGCGCCCGCGAACAGCGCGCCGAGGCGCGCTCGGTGCAGCGGCTGCTCGCCCCGGGCTCCGTCGCCGTCATCGGCGTCGGCCGCACCCCCGGCGGCGTCGGCCGCACGGTCCTGCGCAACCTCCTGGCCGCGGGCTTCACCGGCCGCGCCTACGCCGTCAACAGCGCCATCGCCCCCGACCAGGCCACCATCGACGGGGTCCCCGCCCACCGCTCCCTCGGCGAGATCGACGAGTCCGTGGACCTCGCGGTCGTCGCCGTCCCCGCCGACCGGGTGCCGGAGGCCGTCGCGGACTGCGGGGAGCACGGCGTGCAGGGCCTGGTGGTCCTCTCCGCCGGATACGCCGAGTGGGGCGCGGAGGGGCGCGAACGCCAGCGCGAACTGGTGCGCCAGGCCCGTTCGTACGGCATGCGCATCATCGGGCCCAACGCCTTCGGTGTCATCAACAACTCCGAGGCGGTCCGGCTCAACGCCTCCCTCGCGCCGGAGCGGCCCGCCTCCGGGCGCATCGGCCTGTTCACCCAGTCCGGCGCGATCGGCATCGCCCTGCTGTCCGGGCTCTACCGGCGAGGCGCGGGCCTCTCCACCTTCATCTCGGCGGGCAACCGCGCCGACATCTCCGGAAACGACTTCCTCCAGTACTGGTACGAGGACCCGGACACCGATGTCGCCCTGCTGTACCTGGAGTCGCTCGGCAACCCCCGCAAGTTCACCCGCCTCGCCCGCCGGACCGCCGCCGTGAAGCCGGTCGTCGTGGTCAAGGGCGCCCGGCACAGCGGCTCCACCCCGCCCGGCCACGCGGTCCCCGTCAGCCGCATCCCGGACGCCACGGTCTCCGCGCTGATGCGGCAGGCCGGCGTGATCCGCGTCGACACGGTGACGGAGATGGTCGACGCCGGGCTCCTCCTCGCCGACCAGCCGCTCCCGGCCGGCGGACGCGTCGCGATCCTCGGCAACTCCGAGTCCCTCGGGCTGCTCACGTACGACGCCTGCCTGGCCGAGGGGCTCCGCCCGCGCCCGCCCGTCGACCTCACCACGGCCGCCACTCCGCAGGACTTCCGGGACGCGCTGGCCGCCGCGCTCGCCGACGGGGGCTGCGACGCCGTGATCGTGACGGCCATCCCCTGGGTGGGGGAGAACGGCGAGGCGGAGTCGGGCGACGGCGAGGTCCTGGCCACCGCGCTGCACGCGGCGGCCGCCACCGGACCGGCCAAGCCGGTGGCCGTGGTCCATGTCGAGATCGGCGGCCTGGCCGAGGCGCTGGCCGCCGCCACCAGCACCGTGGCCCAGCAGCGCCCGGCCCCGGCACGCCCCCCGGGCGCCCCCGCCGGAACTGCCGCAACCGCCGAAGCCGCCGAAGCCGCCGAGCCCGCGGACACCGCCGCGATCCCCCGCGCGGTCGGCCGTATCCCCGCCTACCCCGCCGCCGAACGCGCCGTCCGCGCGCTCGCCGAAGCCGTGAAGTACGCCCAGTGGCGCCGCCAGGCGGCGGTCCCCGGCAAGGTGCCCGAGTTCCTCGACGACACCATCGACGCGCCGGGTGCCGCCGCCCGGATCGACGCCCTGCTCGGCAAGGACCCCGATCCGCGCGGCCGGCCCCTGGAGCACGACGAGGCCCGTGCACTCCTCGCCTGCTACGGCATCACCGTCCGGCCGACGCTGCCCGCCCCCGACGCCGAGGCCGCCGTCGCGGCGGCCGGACAGCTCGGCTACCCGGTCGCGCTGAAGACCACCGCCCCCCATCTGCGCCACCGCGCCGACCTCGGCGGCGTCCGGCTGGACCTCGACGGCGAGAGCGCGCTGCGCCGCGCGTACGCCGAACTGACCGCCCTGCTCGGCAAGCCCGCCGAGCTCCGGCCCGTGGTCCAGGCCATGGCCCCGCGCGGCGTCGACACCGTCGTCCGGGCCTCGATCGACCCGGCCGCTGGTGCCGTCCTCTCCTTCGGCCTCGCGGGCGCGCCCTCCGAACTCCTCGGCGACACCGCCCACCGCCTGGTCCCGGCCACCGACCGCGACGCCGCCGAGCTGATCCGCTCCATCCGCGCTGCCCCGGTCCTGTTCGGCTGGCGCGGCTCCGCGCCGGTGGACACCGCCGCGCTGGAGGAATTGCTGCTGCGGGTCTCCCGGCTGGTCGACGACCACCCCGAGGTGGTCTCGGTCGCCCTGGAACCGGTCGTGGTGGCCACCCAGGGGCTGACCGTCCTCGGCGCGAGCGTCCGGCTCGCGGCGCCGCCGGCCCGGACCGACCTCGGCCCCCGCCGCCTCTCCAACTACTGACGCGGCCGCGCTCGTGTCCCCCTGGACCCCGCCGGTACGGGGGCCCCGCGGCGTCCCCGGCAGCCATCCGCCCCCCGTAGGATGGTGCGTATGGCTAAGACCGGTACGACGACCCAGGGGCTGCGCGCGGCGATCGAGCGCAGCGGCTACTACCCGGCCCTCGTGGCCGAGGCGGTGGAGGCCGCCGTCGGCGGTGAGCCGGTCGCTTCGTACCTGGTGCACCAGGAGACCACCTTCGACTCCAACGAGGTGCGCCGGCACGTCACGGTCCTGGTGCTCACGGACACCCGCTTCATCGTCAGCCACACCGACGAGCAGAACGCCGACACCAGCTCCCCGACGCCCTACGCCACCACCTCCACCGAGTCGGTCAAGCTCGACCGGATCTCCTCGGTCGTGGTCAGCCGGGTCGTGGCCAACCCGGAGAAGTACGTCCCGGGCACGCTGCCCCGCGAGGTCGTCCTGACCATCGGCTGGGGCGCGGTCTCCCGGATCGACCTGGAGCCCGCCGCCTGCGGCGATCCCAACTGTGAGGCCGACCACGGCTACACCGGCAGCTCCACCGCCGACGACCTGAGCCTGCGGGTCAGCGAGGCCGGCGACGGCCCGGACACCGTGCGCCAGACCCTGGCCTTCGCCCAGGCGCTCTCCGAGGCCACGGCCGCGACCGCGGCGGCCGGCCGCTGATGGCCCAGCCGGCCTGGCAGGACCCCGTCCTGCTGCCCGTCGACACCGCGCCCGTACCCGAGTACGGCAGCGGTTCGCTCGCCGACCTGCTGCCGACGCTGGCCGCCGGGCAGGGCGTCCCCGGCTTCGAGGCGACGATTCCCGAACTCACCCCGGCCGACCGCAACTGCGTCTTCCTGATCGACGGTCTCGGCTGGGAACAGATCAAGGCGCACCCCGACGAGGCCCCGTTCCTGCACTCCCTGCTGCCGACCTCGCGCGGCGGCACGGGCCGCCCGGTCACGGCGGGCTTCCCCGCCACGACCGCGACCTCGCTCGCCTCGGTGGGCACAGGACTGCCCCCCGGCGAGCACGGCCTGCCCGGCTACACCGTCCGCAACCCCGAGACCGGCGCGCTGATGAACCAGCTCCGCTGGACTCCCTGGACCGCGCCGAAGGTCTGGCAGCCCTACCCCACCGTCTTCCAGCGCGCCGACGCGGCGGGAGTCCGGACCGCCCAGGTCTCCGCCCCCGCCTTCGAGCAGACCCCGCTGACCAAGGTCGCGCTCAGCGGCGGCTCGTTCCTCGGCCGGCTCACCGGCGAGGAGCGGATGGACACCGCCGCCGAGCGGCTGGCCGCCGGCGACCGCTCGCTCGTCTACACGTACTACAGCGAGGTCGACGGCAAGGGCCACCGCTTCGGCGTCGACTCCGACGCCTGGCGCGGCCAGCTGATGTACGTCGACGGGCTGGCCCGGCGCCTCGCCGAGCAGCTTCCGCCGCGCTCGGCGCTCTACATCACGGCCGACCACGGGATGATCGACATCCCCTTCGACGAGCAGTCCCGGATCGACTTCGACGAGGACTGGGAGCTGCGCGCGGGCGTCGCGCTGCTCGGCGGCGAGGGCCGCGCCCGCCATGTGTACGCCGTCCCGGGCGCCGAGGCCGATGTGCTGACCGTCTGGCGCGAGGTGCTCGGCGAGCAGTTCTGGGTCGCGAGCCGTGACGAGGCCGTCGCGGCGGGCTGGTTCGGCCCCCGCATCGACGAACGGGTGCACGGCAGGATCGGCGATGTGGTCGCGGCGGCCCGCGACGACGTGGTGATCACCGCATCCGTCAACGAGCCCCACGAGTCCGCCATGGTCGGCATGCACGGCTCGATGACCCCCGTCGAGCAGCTCGTCCCGCTCCTCGAAGTACGCTCGTAGACCCTGCCGTCCCGTCCCGCCGTCCCCGCAGCCCGTCCCGAAAGGTGCTCGACCCCTCATGCCCGAGCTTGTGTTCTTCTCCGGAACGATGGACTGCGGAAAGAGCACGCTGGCCCTCCAGATCGGCCACAACCGGTCCGCGCGCGGCCTGGAGGGCGTGATCTTCACCCGGGACGACCGGGCGGGGGAGGCCAAGCTCTCCTCGCGTCTCGGCCTGGTCACCGAGGCGGTCGAGGCCACCGAGGGCATGGACATGTACGGGTATCTGGTCGACCTGCTGTCCAAGGGCGGCAAGGCCGACTATGTGATCGTCGACGAGGCGCAGTTCCTCGCCCCCGAGCAGATCGACCAGCTGGCCCGGGTCGTCGACGACCTCGGGCTCGACGTCTTCGCCTTCGGCATCACCACCGACTTCCGCACCCGGCTCTTCCCCGGCTCGCAGCGGCTGATCGAGCTCGCCGACCGGATAGAGGCCCTCCAGGTGGAGGCGCTGTGCTGGTGCGGCGCCCGCGCCACCCACAACGCCCGCACGGTGGGCGGGGAGATGGTGGTCGAGGGGGCCCAGGTGGTCGTCGGCGACGTCAACCGGCCGGTGGAGGAGATCGGTTACGAGGTGCTGTGCCGGCGCCACCACAACCGCCGCATGACCAGCGCCGCCGCCCGTGCCGGCGCGCTCTCGCCCGACGTGCTGCCGGTCAATTCCGCCTGAGCCGACCGGGCTTGCGGCGGGGATTCGGCGGATCACCGTCCCGTCTCGGACAGTTGGACTATCTTGCTTCCGTGAACCCGCTGACCTCCCAGGATCCGGCCCGCATCGGCCCGTACCGTCTGATCTCCCGGCTGGGCGAAGGAGGCATGGGCCTGGTCTATCTGGGCCGCTCCGAGGCCGGCCGTACCGTGGCCGTCAAGGTCGTGCAGGCCGAGTACGCCGGGAACCAGGAGTTCCGCCCGCGCTTCGCCCGCGAGGTCGCCGCCGCGCGCCGGGTCGGCGGCAGCTGGACCGCGGAGGTGCTCGACGCCGACCCCGAGGCCGCCGTCCCCTGGGTGGCGACGCGTTACATCCCCGGCCCCGACCTGACCACGGTCGTCGCCAAGGACTTCGGCCCGCTGCCCGAGCACTCGGTCCGTGTCCTCGCCAACCGGCTCGCCCTCGCCCTGGAGGCGGTGCACTCGGCGGGCCTGATCCACCGCGACCTCAAGCCCTCCAACGTCCTCGTCACCGTCGACGGGCCCCGGGTCATCGACTTCGGCATCGCCCGGGCCATGGACAGCCTCGCCGGGGACAGCCTGCACACCCGCACGGGCATGCTGATCGGGTCCCCGGGCTTCATGTCGCCCGAACAGGTCCGCGGCCTCGAACTCACCCCGGCCAGCGACGTCTTCTGCCTCGGCGCCGTCCTCGTCCACGCGGCCACCGGACGCCTGCTCTTCGGCGCGGCCGACACCGGCCTGCCCGCGCACCTCTTCCGGATCGCCGAGGACGAACCGGACCTCACCGGCGTGCCCGCCTCACTGCTCGACCTCGTACGCGCCTGCCTGGAGAAGGATCCGGCCAAGCGGCCCACCCCGAAGGAGGTGGCCGCCCGCACGGCGCAGGACTCGACGGCCGAGTGGCTGCCGGGCGTGGTCCTCGCCCAGCTCGGGCGCCACGCGGCCCAACTGCTGGACTACGCCCCCGACCTGCCCGTGGACGCCCCGCCCGCACGGCCGGACCCGCTGGTCAAGACCGCCCGCCCGCAGACCGCGCCCCCGCCGCCCGCCTACGCCCCGACGGCGCCGTCGCCGTTCGGCACACCGCAGGGATTCGGACCGCCGACGCCCCCGGGCACCTGGTCCGGCTTCCCGGCGGCCGCCCACCCCGGGGACCCGGCGCCGCCGCACCCCCGGCGCTGGTGGGGTCTTGCGGTGATCGTCCTGGCGCAGCTGCTGGTGCTGCTCGACGTGACGTCCTTCAACCTGGCGGCGCCGGTCCTCCAGGCCGACATGGGGATGCGCGCCGACGCCCTGAGCCCGTTGTTCATGGCCTACACGCTCTCCTTCGGCGGGCTGCTGCTGCTCGGCGGGCACATCGCGGACCGGACGGGACGCCGTCGCACCTTCCTCATCGGCCTCGCCGGATGCGCGGTGGCTTCCGCGCTCGGCGGCGCGGCCGGCGGAGAGGACCTGCTGATCCTCGCCCGCCTGCTGCAGGGCGCCTTCGCCGCGCTGCTCACCGCGTCCTCGCTGGCCCTGGTGACGACGGGCTTCACCGACCCGGAGGAGCGGCACCGGGCCATCGGTATCTACGCCGCGACCGCCGGCGGCGGCTCGGCGCTGGGCCTGTTCGCCGGGGGATGGCTCATGGAGAGCGCGACCTGGCGCCTGAGCCTGTACGCGGTCGCCGCCCTCGCGGTCACCGCCCTGATCGGCGCGGCGGCCCTGGTGCACGAACGCCCGGAGCCCACCGACGCCCGGCTCGACTCGGGCGGCGTCCTGGTGGGCACCGGCGGTCTCGTCGCCCTCGGCTACGGTCTCACCCAGGCCGGATCGGACGGCTGGACCGTGCCGCTGGTCCTGGCCGCCCTGACCGGGGGCGCACTCCTGCTCGGCGCCTTCCTCCTGTGGCACGCCGGGCGGGCGGACTCCTTCGCCGGGGCATCGCGGACCCCGGGCCAAGACCGCCTCGGCTGCTTCCTCGTCATCGCCCTGGCCGGCTCCGGAACCATGGGCTCGTTCGTGGCCGTGAACCACTTCCTGCTCGACGTCCTCGGCTACGCCCCCGCCAGGGCCGGCGCGGCCCTGCTGCCCATGGCCGCCGCGGCCGTCATCGGCGCCACGCAGGTGTCCGCCCGTCTGCTGATCCGGGCAGAGCCCCGCGTCCTGATCGTCGGCGGACTGGCGGTCATGACCGTCGGCCTGGTGGTCCTCACCCGGCTCGAACCCGGCGGCGGCTATGCCACCCACGTGCTGCCCGGCCTGCTTCTCACCGGCTTCGGCACCGGCATGTCCTTCATGCCGCTCCTCGCCACCGCGACGGCCGCCGCCGGCCCGGGGCTCGCCGGGGTGCGCTCCGGCACGGTCCTGGCGGGCCGCGAGCTGGGCATCACCCTGGGCTCGGCGCTGCTGAGCAGTGTCCTCGCCACCGAGCTGAGCCATGTGGCCTCGCAGAGCGACACAAGGGCGTCACTGCTGCGCGCCTACACGACCTCCCTCTGGTGGGCGGTCGGCGGCATGGTGCTCGCCTGCCTGGCCGCCGGCCTGATGATCACGGCCAAGGCGCCCGGGGCGCGAACCCCGGGCCGGTGAGGGAACGGCTCAGCGCTCGGCCGAGCACACGATCGTGAAGACCGCGCCCTCCGGGTCCGCCACCGTCGCCACCCTGCCCGCAGACCCTTCCCTGGGCTGTTGCAGGACGTGCCCGCCGAGCTCCACGACGTGCCGGGCGGCCTCGTCCGTGTCGGCGACCTCGAAGTACGTCATCCAGTGCGGCCCGCGGTCCCGCAGCAGGGTGTGTCCGACCCCGTGCAGGGAGGCCACGGGTCTGCCCTGGATGTGCAGGGTCTGGTAATCGAAGTCCGCCGAGACGACCGCCTCGGTCTCGTAGCCGAACACGGCCTGGTAGAACTTGGCGACGGTCGAGGTCTCCCGGGTCACCAGCTCGTTCCAGACCGGGGTGCCGGGCGCCCCGGCCAGTGCTGTGCCGCGATGCGCGGCCGCCTGCCAGATCCCGAACACGGCCCCGCCCGGATCGGAGGCGATGGCCATCCGGCCCGCCTCTCCCGCGTCCAGCGGCCCGACCGCGACCGTGCCGCCGCAGGCGCGGATCGACTCCGCGGTCAGGTCGGCGTCGTCCGTGGCCAGATAGGTGGTCCAGGCGATCGGGAGGTGCCGGTCGGGGGGCAGCTGGCCGATGCCCGCGACCTCCTTCCCGTCGATCAGGGCCCGGACGTACGGGCCGAGCTGCTCGGGGCCGGGCCCGAACTCCCAGCCGAACAGCTCGGCGTAGAAGTTCTGGGTCGTGTGCAGGCCGTGCACGATCAGGCTCACCCAGCAAGGTGTTCCGGGTGTACGCCGAGCGGCAGCCTCGGTCATCGTCTCTCTCTCCTCGGACCATCGTGGTGGCCGTACGGGGGGAACGGGGCCGGCGCGCCGTTGTGCGGTACGGGATGTGTACGCCCCGTGCAGATGCTTGCACCACCCGGCGCACGATGCGCCTCGGCCGCGCCGCTTTTTCCGGGATCTCGACGGAGGAGGTCCGGTTTGTCGCGGTACAGCCGTTTCGCCGTTGTTACGGATGGGCGGGCCCCTGCGCGAGGATGGCACCCATGAAGCCCATCATCTCCGCATCCGAATGTGCGAGCGAGTCGGCGGGGCCACGTCCGCCGGTGCTCCTGGACGTACGCTGGCAGCTCGGCGGCCCGCACGGCCGGCCCGACTACGAGGCCGGGCACATCCCCGGCGCGGTCTTCGTTGACCTCGATGAGGAACTCGCGGGCCCGGCGGGCGACGGCGGCCGCCACCCCCTGCCCGACCCGGAGGAATTCGGCGCCGCGATGCGCCGCGCCGGAGTCCGCCGGGACAGCTCGGTGATCGTGTACGACGGCGGCCTCGGCTGGGCCGCGGCGCGCGCCTGGTGGCTGCTGCGCTGGGCGGGTCACCGGGACGTCCGGGTGCTGGACGGCGGCCTCGCCGCCTGGACCGGCGAGCTGTCCAAGGAGATCCCGGAGCCCGCCGAGGGCGATTTCGTCCCCGCTCCGGGCGCGCTGCCCCTGCTGGACGCGGACGCGGCGGCGGCGCTGGCCAGGACCGGCCTGCTGCTCGACGCACGGGCCGCCGAGCGCTACCGGGGCGATGTGGAGCCCATCGACCGGGTCGGCGGACACATTCCCGGCGCGGTGTCGGCCCCCACCACCGAGAACGTCTCCGATGACGGGCGCTTCCGCCCTGCCGAGTGGCTGTCCTCCCGGTTCTCCGCACTGGGAGTGGCCGAGGGCGCCACGGAGGTCGGGGTGTACTGCGGCTCGGGTGTCTCCGGTGCGCACCAGGTGCTCGCTCTGGAGATCGCCGGGTACACGGGCGCCCTCTACGCGGGCTCCTGGTCGCAGTGGTCGAGCGACGAGTCCCGCCCGGTGGCGACCGGGCCCGACCCGCAGTAACCGATCGGTCGCCCGGCGCAACCGGCGCTGCCGGTTCCGTTTGGGCAGCGCACAGGGGTCCGTACGCGAGTGCGTACGGACCCCTGTCATGCTGCCGTCACCCGGGTCAGTCCTGCTTCTTGCGGCGTGTGCCGAAGACGATCTCGTCCCAGCTGGGCACTGCGGCCCGGCGGCCCGGCCGGACCCCGTCCGCCTCGGCCTGCCGGTCCGTGGTCCCGGTCAGCCGGTCGCGGTGACCGGCGACCGCGCGCGGCATCAGGACGTCCGCGTACGCGGAACCCGCGCCCGCCGACGCGGCGGGCGGCTCCTCGGCCTCCGGCTCCTGGACCGCGGGCTCGATGGCCGGGGGCTCGGGCGGCAAAGGCCGCTCGGGCACGACCATGTCGCCCCGGAAGCTGGGAACCGCCTCCAGCAGGCTGGTCAGCGAATCGCGCTCGCTCGCGGTGACCCCGCCGATGCGCTCCTCCGGCTCCGGGGGCGGCGGCGGGGCGGGGCGCTCGATCTGGCGGTCGAGGGCACGGTCCAGCGGCCGGTCGCGGGGCAGCCGGGCGATGCGCGGGACGAACGGGAAGCTGGGTTCGGGCGCCGCGACATCGTCCGTCTCGCCGATCAGCGAGCGGGCCTCGTCGTCGACGGCCTGGACCAGCCGGCGCGGCGGGTCGTACGTCCAGCTCGCCGAGTGCGGCTCGCCGGCGACCCGGTACACCAGCAGGACCTCCCAGGTGCCGTCGTCGCGGCGCCACGAGTCCCACTGGACGGTTTCCTTGTCGGCGCCGCGCAGCAGGAGGCGCTCCTGCACCGCCTCGCCGAGCTGGGGGCCGGTGTTCTCGCCGGGACGGCGCACGGGAGTC
This sequence comes from Streptomyces sp. ITFR-16, assembly GCF_031844705.1. Taxonomy (NCBI): domain Bacteria; kingdom Bacillati; phylum Actinomycetota; class Actinomycetes; order Kitasatosporales; family Streptomycetaceae; genus Streptomyces; species Streptomyces sp. ITFR-16. The sequence goes on along the minus strand of NZ_CP134609.1, from coordinate 1,949,823 downwards.
TTCCGGGCCCGCTCGGCCATGAAGGCACGCTCCGCGAGCACGGGGCCCTCGAAGCGGCGGACACGGTCGACCGGGATTCCGGCGAACTGGGCGACCTCCTCCGCGGACGCTCCGGCTCGTATCCGGGCCTGGATGTCGCGGGGGCGGAGGTGGCTCTCCACCTCGATCTCGATCTGGCCGAGCCGCGCGCGGTCGTTGCGCACGGCGGCTCGCAGCCGCTCGTCGATCGGAAGCGTGTACTCCGTGCTGTCCGCAGCCTTGAGCACCAGTCGTGTGCCGTCGTTGGAGACGGCCACGACACGCAGTTCGGGCATGGGGACCTCCCGGGTGGTGCCTGCCGACGTCACGTGCGTCGCTGCTTCCGCTAGTCGAGTGTGGCCTGCCCGGGTGCAGCCTGCCACAACATTGCCGTGTTGCCCGGCGTGTCGGGCGTGAGCCCTTGATCGCCGGTATGACACGGTGGCCTCTTGCGCAACGCAAAGTAACCGATGGTCACTCCGTGTAGCTGGCCCCCGTGTGATGCGGCGCCGCCGGATCGAGTGCCTCCTTCGGCCCCCTCCCGAAGGTTCCGGACGTCCACGCGGGAGTCCGGCCCCAGGGCTCGCCACAGTACTCCATTCGGGCCATGTGGGTGGACCGCCGCGCCGCCGAAGTTCTCGTCGGGTGCGGGAGTTGACCTACCCGCCCACACGCGAAAGCCCCGCCACCGGTGTTGTGCTTCACACAATCACCGCAACCGGAACTATCCGCTTCGCTCAAATGTCCCTTGTTGTTGCATGGTGGGAGCGATGTCAATCAAGGGCTGGAAATGGTGCAGAAGCCGGAAAGCGGCATAGAACCCAAGGAGAGGCGGATCGACCTGAGCCTGCCGCAGGTCGCGGGCAGCGCGGTCGCGGCGGTCGCCGCGGCGGTGGCGGCCTCCCAGCTGGGGGTGTACGGAACGATCCTCGGCGCGGGGGTGATGAGCATCGTGGCCACCTGCGGCGGCTCGGTGTTCCAGCACTTCTTCCGCCGCACGGGCGAGCAGATCCGCGAGGTCACCGTCCAGGTGGTGAAGCACCCGCAGACGGGTGCGCCGGTGGTGCTGAAGGACGCGGACGCGACCACGGTGCTCCGCAAGGTGCCCGAGGACCCCGCCCGTACGCAGCTGATCGAGCCGCTCGACGGCACGCGGCAGCTGGTCACGGTCCCGGAGGCCGGGGACGACGCGTACTCGCCGGCGACCACGCACGGCACCCGGATCCGCGGCTGGAAGCGCTCCGCGCTCGGGGCGGCGGTGGTCTTCGTGGTCTCGATGGCCGGGATCACCACGTACGAACTGGTCTCAGGGAACGACCTGAGCGGTGGTCAGGGGACGACCGTGGGCTCCGTCGTGCGCGGCGAGCACCATCGGACGCACTCCGACCCGGCACCGGCCGACAACACCGGTCCGGACGGTGACGCCACCACGCCGGCCGACGGCGACGGCTCCGCGACCCCGGGCACCGGCGGGCAGGACGGCCGGAGCACGGCCCCGGAACCGGACCGGAGCGACGGCCCGACGACCGGTCCGTCACCCACGCCCACCCCGTCGGACTCCGCGGGCGGCGGCACGGACCCCGGCCCGGCGCCCAGTCCCACACCGACCGGCAGCGGGACCGGCGTGGCTCCCGACCCGACGGGCACGGCCGACGCTCCGGCCCAGGAGGACCGGGCCCCGGCCGACGCCGGCGCGGGGGAGTGACGGCGGGAGTGCGGCGGCCGGAGGGTCAGTCGCCCAGGACCCGGCGCAGATAGTCGTTGGCGAAGAGGCGGTCCGGGTCCAGCCGGTCCCGTACGGCCGTGAACTCACCGAACCGGGGGTACACCCCCGCCAGGTACGCGGCGTCGCGGGTGTTGACCTTGCCCCAGTGCGGACGGCCGCCGTGCGCGGTCATGATCCGCTCCACCGCCGTGAAGTACGCCTGGTAGGGCGTGCCCCGGTACAGATGGACGGCGATGTACGCGCTCTCGCGGCCCGAGGCCGTGGAGAGCGCGATGTCGTCGGCGGGGGCGGTCCGCACCTCCACCGGGAAGCTGATCCGCAGCGGAGAGCGGTCGACCATTGCCCTGACCTCGCGCAGCGCCTCCACGGCGGCCTCGCGGGGCAGGGCGTACTCCATCTCCACGAACCGCACCCGGCGCGGGCTGGTGAAGACCTTGTACGGGATGTCGGTGTAGGTCCGCGCGGACAGGGCCCGGCTGGAGAGCTTGGCGATCGAGGGGATCGTGCCGGGGACCGCCCGGCCGAGCGAACAGGCCACCTGGAAGATCCCGTTGGACAGGAGCTCGTCCTCGATCCAGCCGCTGACCTTTCCGGGCGGGGCGGCGGGGCCCGCGCTCCGGTTGTTGCGCTTGGTGTTGCAGTTGCCCGTGTGCGGGAACCAGTAGAACTCGAAGTGCTCGTTCTCGGCCACCAGCTGATCGAAGTCGGCCGTGACCTTGTCGAAGGTCATCGGTTCCTCGCGGGCGGTGAGCAGGAAGACCGGTTCCACGGCGAAGGTGATCGCCGTGATGACGCCCAGGGCGCCGAGGCCGATCCGGGCGACGGCGAAGATCTCGGGGTTCTCGGTCTCCGAGCAGGTCAGCACCGTGCCGTCCGCCGTGACCAGCTCCAGGGCGCGGATCTGCGCGGATATCGAGGCCGAGTCGCGGCCGGTGCCATGGGTGCCGGTCGAGGTGGCCCCCGCGACCGTCTGCTCCATGATGTCGCCCATGTTGGTGAGCGAGAGGCCCTCGCGCGCCAGCGCGGTGTTGAGCCGCTTCAGCGGGGTGCCGGCCTCGACGGTCACGGTCATCGCGGCCCGGTCGATCTTCCGGATCCCGGTGAGCAGGTCGGGGCGTATCAGCAGTCCGTCCGTGGCGGCGGTCGCGGTGAAGGAGTGGCCGGTGCCCACCGGCTTGACCTTCAGCCCGTCCTCGGAGGCCCTGCGCAGCGCCTCGGCGAGCTCGTCCACGGAGGCGGGGGACACGGTCCGTACCGGCCGGGCGGTGACGTTCCCCGCCCAGTTACGCCACGCGCTCGTCGTCGTCCGTGCGTAGGTGTCGGTCATCTTCCCCGCGCCCTTCCGTAGGAACCGGCCCACTGAGCCGGCGGTACCCCAGGAACGCCACCGCGGCCGCGAGCGCTCCCGCCACGGCGGGCACCGCGTACCCCGCCTTCGCCCCCGAGGCGTCGACCACCCAGCCTGCGGCCGAGGAGCCGAGCGCCACACCGACGGCGAGCCCGGTACTGGTCCAGGTCATGCCTTCGGTCAGTCTGGTGCGCGGTACGTGCTGTTCGACGAGAGCCATGGTGGTGACCATCGTCGGTGCGACGAAGAGGCCCGCGACAAAGAGCGCCACGGCCAGAAACGGCAGGTTCCCGGCCAGTTGGAGGGGGATCATACTCATCGCCATCGCACACACTCCCACCAGCCACCGGGTGGACGGCCGGCCCCTGAGGTGCAGCAGGCCGAAGACCGCCCCCGCGAGGCAGGACCCCAGCGCGTACACCGCCAGCACGAGGCTCGCCGCCGCCTTGCTGCCCCGCTCCTCGGCGAACGCGACGGTCACCACGTCGACCGCCCCGAAGATCGCGCCCGTCGCCACGAAGGTGACCACGAGCACCTGGAGGCCGCGCGAGCCCAGCGCGGAGCCCTTGGTGTGCCGGGCATGCGGATGCGGCACCGGCTCGGTGGCCCGCTGCGCGGTCAGCCAGAAGACGCCGGCCAGCAGGAACCCGGCCGCCAGCAGCGGCCCCGCCTCCGGGAACCAGGCGGTGGACAGCCCGATCGAGACGATCGGGCCGAAGATGAAGCACACCTCGTCGACGATCGACTCCCAGGAGTACGCGGTGTGCAGCTGCCGCGCCGAGCCCCGGTAGATCTCCGCCCAGCGGGCCCGGATCATCGATCCGACACTGGGCACACAGCCCGCGCCCGCCGCGAAGACGAACAGGGTCCACTCCGCCAGCCCCTGCTGCGCGCAGACCAGCAGACCGGCCACGGACGCCAGCGCGGCCAGCGTCACCGGCCGCAGCACGCGGCGCTGCCCGTACCGGTCGACCGCCCGCGAGACCTGCGGGCCCATCACCGCGGCCGCCATCGCCAGCGTCGCGGAGAGCGCGCCCGCCAGCCCGTACCTGCCGGTCAGCTGGGAGACCATCGTCACCACGCCGATGCCCATCATGGACAGCGGCATCCGGCCGAGGAAACCGGCCGCCGAGAACCCCTTGGCGCCGGGGGCCGCGAAGATCGCGCGGTAGGGACTGGACAAGGAAGCTCCGTGCGGCGTGATCACGCGCGATGTACAGGGGTGAACGTGGCCGATACAGCTTACGGGCGGGGCTCCGGAACCGACAGCGGGTTTCCGGCCCCGCCCCGGGACGGATGTCGGTGGGAACGGCGCCGGGGACGGGTGGCAGGATCGACGGCATGTCCGATCTGCGCGATCCCGCTCCCTACGACGCCCTGCTGCTGCTCTCCTTCGGAGGCCCCGAAGGCCCGGACGACGTGGTCCCGTTCCTGGCGAACGTGACCCGCGGCCGGGGTATCCCCGAGGAGCGGCTGAAGGAAGTCGGCAAGCACTACTTCCTCTTCGGCGGCGTCAGCCCGATCAACGCCCAGAACCGGGCGCTGCTCGACGCGCTGCGCAAGGATTTCGCGGATCACGGACTCGACCTGCCGGTCTACTGGGGCAACCGCAACTGGGCGCCCTATCTCACCGACACCCTGCGCGACATGACCCGGGACGGGCACCGCCGCATCGCCGTCCTGGCGACCAGCGCCTACGCCTCCTACTCCGGCTGCCGGCAGTACCGCGAGAACCTCGCCGAGTCCCTGGCAGCCCTGGAGGACGAGGGACTGCCCGTGCCGCGCGTGGACAAGCTGCGGCACTACTTCAACCACCCGGGCTTCGTCGAGCCCATGGTGGAGGGCGTCCTGGCGTCCCTGGCGGACCTGCCCGAGGACGTACGCGCCGGCGCGCACCTGGCGTTCACCACGCACTCCGTCCCCACCTCGGCGGCGGACGCCTCCGGCCCCGCCGAGGCGCACGGCGACGGCGGCGCCTACGTCGCCGAGCACCTGGACGTCGCCCGGCTGATCGTCGACGCCGTGGCCGAGCGGACCGGCGTGGCGTATCCCTGGCGGCTCGTCTACCAGTCGCGCAGCGGCGCCCCGCACATCCCGTGGCTGGAGCCCGACATCTGCGACCACCTGGAGGCCCTCCACGCGGACGGTGTGCCCGCCGTGGTGATGGCCCCCATCGGCTTCGTCTCGGACCACATGGAGGTCCTCTACGACCTCGACACCGAGGCCACCGCGCAGGCCGCCGAGCTGGGCCTGCCGGTGCGCCGCTCCGCGACGGTCGGCGCCGACCCGAGGTTCGCGGCGGCGGTCCGCGACCTGGTGCTGGAGCGGGCCGCCGCCGAACAGGGCCGGGGGCCGCAGCGGTGCGCGCTCGGGGCGCTCGGCGCGAGTCACGACCTCTGCCCGGCCGGCTGCTGCCCCGCCCGGGCGCCCAGGCCGGCCGCCGCGGGCGCCGACAGCCCGTACGCGTAACGCCGCCACCGACCCCGATCCGCACCTCCTCACCCCCTTGGGAGCGCCGTGACCGACCCCCTGCTCGCCGAACTGCTCGACCTCGCCCGGGACGTCGCCCACCGGGCCGGAGCGCTGCTGCGCGACGGCCGGCCCGCCGACCTGGGCGTGGCCGCGACCAAGTCCAGCCCCGTGGACGTCGTCACCGAGATGGACATCGCCGCCGAGAAGCTGATCACCGGATTCCTCTCCGAGCACCGCCCCCGGGACGGCTTCCTCGGCGAGGAGGGCGCCAGCTCCGAGGGCACCAGCGGCGTCCGCTGGGTCATCGACCCGCTCGACGGCACGGTGAACTATCTCTACGGGCTGCCGACCTGGGCCGTCTCCGTGGCCGCCGAACGGGACGGCGAGCGGGTCGTGGGCGTCGTGGAGGCCCCGATGCGGCGTGAGACGTACTACGCGGTCCTGGGCGGCGGCGCGCACGTCGAGGGCGGGGCGTACGGGGACGGCGGAGCCGCCCTGCGCTGCCGGCCGGCCCCGCCGCTCGACCAGGCACTCGTGTCGACGGGCTTCAACTACGTCGCGGACGTCCGGGCGCACCAGGCCGACGTGGCGCGTGTCCTGATCCCGCGGGTACGCGACATCCGGCGCGGCGGCTCCGCCGCGCTCGACCTGTGCGACGTGGCCGCGGGCCGGCTCGACGGCTACTACGAGCGCGGTCTGCACCCCTGGGACCTGGCCGCGGGCGACCTCATCGCCCGGGAGGCGGGCGCGCTCACCGGCGGCCGGCCGGGACGGCCCGCCGACGGGGAGCTGACGGTGGCCGCGTCGCCCGGGGTCTTCGCACCCCTCCAGGCCCTCCTGGAGGAACTGGGCGCCTGGCACGACGGCCGCTGAGGGCACGGACGAACGGGGAAGGCCCCGCGCTGCCTGTACGGCAGCGCGGGGCCTTCCCCGTAGCGGCTCAGACGCTCGTGGCGCCGATGTGGACTCCGTGCTCGGCGGCGAGGCGGTGCAGGTCGTCCAGCTCGCCCTGCTCGACGTCCGCGAGGAAGTCGTCGCCCGTCTCGCGGGCCTTCGTGAGGTCGGACTCGGTGGTCTTGATGCGTTGCAGCAGACCTGCGGTGAAAGCGTCCATGAAGCGCCCCCTCATCGTGGGTCGGTGGCACGGGGGTGTGCCCGGGTTTCCCTCCGCCGAAGCGGTAGGGCGGGTGATCACGCACTCTCCGGGGCCGGAGGGGCCTGTGGCACGCCACATACAAGACGTGATCGCGGGTGTTCAATCGTCCTCCCCGGCCTCACCCTCAGAGAAACCTCAACTGGCCCGGAAATCCGGTTCATTCCCTGAAGCCGCAGGTCGGGCCGCGCCGTCTTACCGCCGGTTTATACGCGTTACGGGCAGGATGGAGCCCCGAACTCCGATCCGCTGTGAAGCTTTAGGGAAGGAAGCGCCGTGCGCGTACTCGTCGTGGAGGACGAGCAGCTGCTCGCCGATGCGGTGGCCACCGGACTGCGCCGGGAGGCCATGGCCGTCGATGTCGTGTACGACGGTGCGGCGGCCCTGGAGCGCATCGAGGTCAACGACTACGACGTCGTCGTGCTGGACCGGGACCTCCCGGTGGTGCACGGCGACGACGTCTGCCGCCGGATCGTCGAGCTGGGCATGCCCACCCGGGTGCTCATGCTCACCGCGTCCGGAGACGTCAGCGACCGTGTGGAGGGCCTGGAGCTGGGTGCCGACGACTATCTGCCCAAGCCCTTCGCCTTCAGCGAGCTGACCGCGCGGGTACGGGCGCTGGGCCGCCGTACGACGGTCGCCCTGCCGCCGGTCCTGGAGCGCGCCGGAATCAAGCTCGACCCGAACCGCCGCGAGGTGTTCCGGGGCGAGCAGGAGGTCCAGCTCGCCCCCAAGGAGTTCGCGGTGCTGGAGGTCCTGATGCGCAGCGAGGGCGCCGTGGTCTCGGCGGAGCAGCTCCTGGAGAAGGCCTGGGACGAGAACACCGACCCGTTCACCAATGTCGTCCGGGTGACCGTCATGACCCTGCGGCGCAAACTCGGTGAGCCCCCGGTGATCGTCACCGTGCCCGGCTCCGGCTACCGGATCTGAGGCCCGTGCCCACCGTCCCGCCGCCCGCGTCGGCGCCACCCAAACCCACCTGGGAGCCCAAGCAGCCGGAGCCCCCGTACCCCTGGCTGCGCCCGACCATCCGGATACGGCTCACGCTGCTGTACGGCGGGATGTTCCTGATCGCGGGCATCCTGCTGCTGTCGATCATCTACATGCTGGCCGCCCAGGCCCTGCACGTGGGCAGCGAGCTGCCCTTCAAGATCGTCGACGGCCATGTGTCCAGCGAGATCTGCAATCTGCTGGGGGAGGGGAGCTCACCGAGCGCCGTCAACGCGGCGATGAACTCCTGCGTCAACCACCAGCGCCAGCAGGCGCTCGACACGCTCCTCAACCGCTCCCTGCTGGCCCTGGTGGGCCTGAGCGTCATCGCCTTCGCCTTCGGCTACGCCATGGCGGGACGGGTGCTCTCGCCGCTGGGCCGGATCACCCGGATCGCCCGCCGGGTGGCCGGCACGGACCTCTCGCGGCGCATCGAGCTGGACGGCCCGGACGACGAGCTCAAGGAGCTCTCCGACACCTTCGACGACATGCTCGACCGGCTGGAGCGGGCCTTCACCGCCCAGCAGCGGTTCGTGGGGAACGCGTCGCACGAGCTGCGCACCCCCCTGGCGATCAACCGCACCCTGCTGGAGGTCCATCTCTCCGACCCGCAGGCGCCCCCCGAGCTCAAGCAGCTCGGCAAGACGCTGCTGGCCACCAACGAACGCAGTGAGCAGCTGGTGGAAGGCCTGCTGCTGCTCGCCCGCAGCGACAACCAGATCGTCGAGCGCAAACCCGTCGACCTCGCCGAGGTCGCCTCGCGCGCCGTCGACCAGGCGCGGGGCGAGGCCGAGGCCAAGGGCGTGGAGATGCGGGTCGAGCTGGCTCCGGCCGTCGTCCAGGGCAACGGTGTCCTGCTGGAGCGCATCGCGCTGAACCTCGTGCAGAACGCGGTGCGCTACAACGTCCCGGAGGAGGGCTGGGTCGAGGTCACGACGGAGCTCATGCCGGGCCAGGCCCTGCTGATCGTCTCGAACACGGGTCCCGTGGTGCCCGCCTACGAGATCGACAACCTCTTCGAGCCCTTCAGACGGCTGCGTACGGAGCGGACGGGCAGCGACAAGGGGGTGGGGCTCGGCCTGTCGATCGCACGCTCCGTGGCGCGCGCTCACGGAGGCCGTATCATCGCGGAGCCCCGCGAGGGTGGCGGTCTTGTGATGCGCGTCTCACTGCCCGTCTGACAGGCAGGGGCGGGCAAGAAAAGAGCGGATTATTTTTGTTCGCTTTGAGCGGAATTTTCGGGACCTGATCCCGGAGAGGCCGTGTGTGATCGATCACAGGAGCGAATATCCGCCCGTCCACGCTCCGTGATCAGGGATCCTGTCGGAAAACCCCCGAAAATCGGGGTTTTCGGGGGTCAATATCACGGGAAGTACACGGGGTGGCGCTGGTAAAGAGCGCCGCCAGGACCGTGTACGGTCCCCATCGCCACCCAAGCCGATCACTCTCGAGCGGTCCTTTTGGGTGTCGATTGAGTAACAGACCTTGATGTGAGGCAAAATCTCCGCCTCAGGTCGGGCACAAGTCCGGCCTCTCACGCGTTACGTGCGCTGAGACACGCAGACACCCAGAGGGGGAGAGCGACATGGCAACGGATTACGACACCCCACGCAAGACCGACGACGACGTCGATCAGGACAGCCTTGAAGAGCTCAAGGCACGCCGGAGCGACAAGACGGCCTCGGCCGTCGACGTCGACGAGTTCGATGCGGCAGAGGGACTGGAGCTGCCCGGCGCAGACCTGTCCAACGAGGAGCTGGCCGTACGGGTTCTGCCCAAGCAGGCCGATGAGTTCACCTGCATGAGCTGCTTCCTCGTGCACCACCGCAGCCAGCTGGCCCGCGAGAAGAACGGCCAGCCGATCTGCCGCGACTGCGACTGAGGTCCGGTCGGCCGTGGCAGGGGACTCACCGTTCCGGAAGCGGCGCCCCCGGGGCAAGAAGTCGTCGGAGGCGCAACAGGGCGGTACAGGCCCGGCAGAAGGCGTCACAGCACCTGCCGAGCGGTCCGCCCTGCCACCCTCGCCGGGCGGACAGGACGACGAGCGAGGCCAGCGGGCCTCGCTCGAAGCAGTCGAAGCAGCTGTCGAGGCATACCGGGCAGCTGCGGGGGTCGACACGGCCGATGGGGCCGAACAGGTCGACAGGACGGAGCCCGTGACCGGGGCAGGCCGTCTGAATTCAGTGAAACGGGGCGTACGCAAGGGCGGGGAGAGCGCCAAGGCCGCGATCGGTCATATCGCCGACCTGATCATCGATATCGCTCCCCGCGTCCCTGTGCGCGACCTCGCCACCCTGCGCAAGCAGTTCCCGGGTCTCGGGCCCGAGGAGCTCGCCGACCGGCTCGTCGCCGGCGCGGGCAGGGCGACCGCCACCGTCGGCGCCGGAATCGGTGCGGCGGCCATGATGCCCGTCCCGCCCGCCATGCTCGCCGAGCTGGCCGCGGAGATCACCGGCGTCGCCGCCATCGAGATGAAGCTCGTCGCCGAACTCCACGAGGTCTACGGGCAGCGCCCGCCGGGCGGCATCGGCAGGCGGTCCACCGCCTACCTCACCTCCTGGACGGAGGAGCGCGGCATCGACGTCAGCCAGCCGACCACGGTCAACGCGGCGCTGGGCGGACAGATGAAGCGCGAACTGCGCCAGCAGATCATGAAACGCACGGTGCGCGATCTGCCCAACCTGATCCCGTTCATGATCGGCGCCGCCGTCGGCGCGATGATGAACCGGCGGGACACCAAGAAGCTCGCCGAGCGGGTCCGCAAGGACCTGCGCAAGCACCAGATCTCCTGGGACGACCTCCCGGAACTGCCACCGCTGGAACACCCGGAGCTGCCCTACGAGGTCACGTCCGAGGACGCGGAGGAGCGGGACCGCCCCTCCTGAGCCTCCGGCCCGGGAGCCCTAGGCGGAGACGGCCGCCTTCAGCGCCGCGGCCAGGGCCTTCGGATCGCGCGTCGACAGATAGACGTACGGCGTCGGGTCCTGCGGGTCCGTGACCTCCACGCGCACCGCTGTCGGGATGTAGCTGCGCAGCAGCATGAAGGCCCGCACGTCCGCCTTGTACGAGCGCCAGGCGCGCGCCTCCTCGGCGTCCAGCACCTCGGCCTCGCCGAGCGCCGACACCGGGATCCGCGCGTCGCCCGCCACCAGCGCCCCGGCCACCACCCGGATCCGGGCGGAGCCGTACGCGCTCACCGCGACGGCCGACAGCGCCGTGCCGCCGGCCAGCCCGGCGAGCAGTGGCAGGGTGCCCAGCGGCAGCAGCATCAGGGCGCACGCGACGCCGACCAGGACGGCGATGAGCCACCAGGAACGGGGCGCGGTGAGACGTTCGTCGAACGGCGGGGCGGAAGGCTGCATGGACCCAAGCTTGGCACGGCGCGACCTGCGGGTAGCCGCGCGGGTAAGGTCTGCGCCTGTGAGTGGAACATCTGCGGCTCTGAAGCCCCCGGCCGACGCGGTGAAACCGGTCCGGCACCCCGACGCCCCGGCCCCCGGCGAACTCCTCGGCGCGCACTACGAACACTGTTTCGGCTGCGGCGACGGGCAGCCGCACGGGCTGCACCTCCAGGCACGGGCCGGCGAGGGCGTCTGCGTCACCGCCGAGTTCACCGTGCAGGCCGCCCACCAGGGCGCCCCGGGACTCGCGCACGGCGGCGTGCTGGCCACCGCGCTGGACGAGACGCTCGGCTCGCTGAACTGGCTGCTGCGGGTGATCGCGGTGACCGGACGGCTGGAGACCGACTTCGTCCGCCCCGTCCCCGTGGACACCGTGCTCCACCTCGACGCCGAGATCACCGCCGTGCACGGCCGGAAGATCTACTCGCGCGCGACCGGCCGGATCGGCGGCCCCGACGGGCCCGTGGCGGTCCGTGCGGAGGCCCTGTTCATCGAGGTCAAGGTCGACCACTTCATCGAGAACGGCCGGCCGGCCGAGATCCAGGCGGCGATGGCCGACCCCGACCAGGTCAAGCGCGCCCGCGCCTTCGAGGTGAACCCCTGATGCGCCACCCTGTCGACGTCCTGATCCGCCGGGTCGACCCCGATGTGCCGATCCCGGCCTACGGGCACCCGGGCGACGCCGGGGCCGATCTCGTGACCACGGAGGCCGCCGAGCTGGCGCCGGGGGAGCGCGCCGTACTGCCCACCGGGGTTTCGATCGCCCTGCCCGACGGGTACGCCGCGTTCGTGCACCCCCGCTCCGGCCTCGCCGCCCGCTGTGGAGTCGCCCTGGTGAATGCCCCGGGGACGGTGGATGCCGGGTACCGTGGAGAGATCAAGGTGATCGTCATCAATCTCGACCCGCGCGAGTCCGTGCGGTTCGAGCGGTTCGACCGGATTGCCCAACTGGTCGTTCAGCAGGTCGAGAAGGTGCGCTTCCACGAAGTGTCGGAGCTTCCCGGTTCGGCGCGGGCCGAAGGGGGCTTCGGGTCCACCGGCGGTCATGCCGCCGTTGATGTTGATGGCGTCCGGGGCGGGGTTCCCCAGGGCGGGAACAGCTACGCTTCGGTCGAATCCGACCGGGAAGGACAGTGACGTGTTCGGACGTCGCAAGAACAGTGGTTCCGCCGAGGACACGGCGGACGAAGCGCGCGAGGCCGAGCAGGTCGTCGACGAGCGCGATGACGCCGAGGGCGGATCGCGCCGGACGAATCTTCCGCCGGCGCCGCGGCCCGACGGCCCGTGGGACATCGACGAGGTGTCCCAGCCCGGCGAGGGCCGGGTCGACCTGGGCGGCATCTTCGTGCCCGGCGTCGAGGGCATGGAGCTGCGGGTGGAGGTCGCCGGTGACGCGATCGTCGCGGCCACCGTCGTGCTGCGCGACAGCGCGATCCAGCTCCAGGCCTTCGCCGCCCCCAAGAAGGAGGGCATCTGGGGCGAGGTCCGCGAGGAGATCGCCTCCGGCATCACCCAGCAGGGCGGGATCATCGACGAGGTCGAGGGCCCGCTGGGCTGGGAGCTGCGCGCGCAGGTCCCCGTACAGCTCCCCGACGGGACGAACGGCGTGCAGCTGGTGCGCTTCGTCGGCGTCGACGGCCCGCGCTGGTTCCTGCGCGGAGTGATCTCCGGCCAGGGTGCCGTGCAGCCGGAGGCCGCCGGTCTCCTGGAGACGGTCTTCCGCGACACCGTGGTCGTCCGCGGCGAGGGCCCGATGGCCCCGCGCGACCCGATCGTCCTCAAGCTCCCCAACGACGCCCAGATGGTTCCCGAGGGCGTCCAGCAGGAGGAGCAGGAGGGCTCGAAGTTCTCCGGTGGCATGGCGGGCCTGCAGCGCGGCCCCGAGATCACCGAGGTGCGCTGACCCGCACCCGTACCTCTTCGCACGAAGCCGGTGGCCCGTATCCCCTTTACCGGGGGTACGGGCCACCGGCTTCTGCGTGGGGCGGGCCGTACGGGGCGCGTATGGGGCACGTACAGGCGCCGTCAAGGCCGGGCCCCTTCCCGTAAGGAAGGCATCAACGCAGGTCACAGCGGCGCCGGCGAGAGGTTTGCTCAAGAGGTCCGAGAAATCCGCACCTCAACCGGGAGCATCCGATGGCCGACATGGCCTTCGTCGTCACCACGATCGCGGTCTTCGCGCTGGTGGCACTCGTCGCCAAGGGGGTGACGAAGCTGTGACCGCCGAAAACGTGGCCGGCCTCGTCGTGGCCGCCGTCCTGCTGGGCTACCTCGTCCTCGCCCTTCTGTACCCGGAGAGGTTCTGAGCCCGCTATGAGCCCCGTCCTCGCAGGCGTCCTCCAGCTCCTCGCGCTCGTCGTGGCGCTGGGCCTGGCGTACCGCCCGCTCGGTGACTACATGGCCTTCGTCTACACCTCGCCCCGCCATCTGCGGGCCGAGAAGTGGATCTACAAGGCCATCGGCGCCGACCCCGGCACACAGATGCGCTGGCCCGCCTATCTGCGCGGAGTCCTCGCCTTCTCCGCCGTGAGCGTCCTCTTCCTGTATCTGCTCCAGCGGCTCCAGGGCGGACTGCCCGGGTCGCTCGGCTTCTCCTCGATCGACCCCGACCAGGCGTTCAACACGGCGGCCTCGTTCGTCGCGAACACCAACTGGCAGTCCTACTACGGCGAGCAGGCCATGGGCCACGTCGTGCAGACCGGCGGCCTCGCGGTGCAGAACTTCGTCTCGGCCGCCGTCGGCATCGCCGTCGCGGTGGCCCTCGTCCGCGGCTTCGCCGCCACCCGCAGCGGCGAACTGGGCAACTTCTGGTCCGACCTGGTGCGCGGCACCGTGCGCATCCTGCTGCCGATCGCCGTCCTCGGCGCGCTCGTGCTGGTCGCCTGCGGCGCGATCCAGAACTTCGCCGGCATTCATGAGGTCGGGCAGTTCATGGGCGGTACGCAGCAGTGGAACGGTGGGGCGGTCGCCTCCCAGGAGGCCATCAAGGAGCTGGGCACCAACGGCGGCGGCTACTTCAACGCCAACTCGGCCCACCCCTTCGAGAACCCCGACGGGCTGTCCAACCTGTTCGAGATCTTCCTGATCCTCGTCATCCCGTTCGCCCTGACGCGCACTTTCGGCCGCATGGCCGGTTCCCTGAAGCAGGGGTACGCGATCCTCGCCGCGATGGCCGTCATCTGGCTCGGCTTCACCGCGCTGATGATGTGGACCGAATTCGCCCACCACGGGCCCGCGTTCGAGATCGCCGGCGGTGCGACGGAGGGCAAGGAGACACGGTTCGGCGTCGCCGGTTCGTCCCTCTTCGCGGTGGCCACCACACTCACCTCGACCGGGGCGGTGAACTCCTTCCACTCCTCGTTCACGGGCTTCGGCGGCGGCATCACGATGCTCGGCATGCAGCTGGGCGAGATCGCCCCCGGCGGTGTCGGCTCAGGGCTCTACGGCATGCTGATCATGGCGGTCGTCGCGGTGTTCATCGCCGGGCTGATGGTCGGCCGTACGCCGGAGTACCTCGGCAAGAAGATCGGCACCCGCGAGATCAAGCTCGCCGCCTGCTACCTCCTCGTCACCCCGGCCCTCGCGCTCGGCTTCACGGCCGCGGCGCTGGCCCTGCCGACCCCCGCGCACTCGATGACGAACACCGGGGCGCACGGCTTCTCCGAGATCCTCTACGCCTACACCTCCGGCGCCAACAACAACGGCTCGGCGTTCGCCGGGCTCAACGCGGACACCCAGTGGTTCAACACCACCATCGGACTCGCGATGCTGCTCGGCCGCTTCCTGCCCATGGTGTTCGTCCTGGCCCTGGCCGGCTCGCTCGCCGGCCAGCGGCCCGTACCGGACACCGCGGGCACGCTCGGCACCCACCGGCCGCTCTTCAGCGGACTGCTCGTCGCCACCGTCATGATCATCGCCGGACTGACCTACTTCCCGGCCCTCGCCCTGGGACCGCTCGCCGAAGGGCTGGCGTCATGAACCTCCGTACGAAACACGAGGACGCGATGTCCACCGTCACTCCCGCCCGCGCACCCCACAGCGGCACACCGGCCGGGTCCGGTTCCGCAGGGCGCGTGGGGGCCGGGCTGTTCGATCCCCGGATGCTGCTCGCCGCGCTCCCCGAGGCCCTGCGCAAGCTCGACCCGAGGGCGATGGTCAAGTCACCGGTGATGTTCGTGGTGCTGGTCGGCTCGGTGTTCACCACCGTGCTCGCTGCGCTCGATCCGGCCGACTGGTTCGGCTGGGCGATCACCGGCTGGCTCTGGCTCACCACCGTCTTCGCCAATCTGGCGGAGGCCGTCGCCGAGGGCCGGGGCAAGGCCCAGGCCGACACCCTGCGCCGGGCGCGGACGGACACGGTCGCCCGCCGGCTGAACGGAACGGACGAGGAACGGGTCCCCGGCACCGGACTGCGCATCGGTGACCTGGTGGTCTGCGAGACGGGCGACATCATCCCGGGCGACGGAGACGTCGTCGAGGGCGTGGCCAGCGTCGACGAATCCGCGATCACCGGCGAGTCGGCCCCGGTCGTCCGGGAGTCCGGCGGCGACCGCAGCGCGGTCACCGGCGGGACGAAGGTGCTCTCCGACCGCATCGTCGTCAAGATCACCACCAGGCCCGGTGAGACCTTCATCGACCGGATGATCGCTCTGGTGGAGGGCGCCGCCCGGCAGAAGACCCCCAACGAGATCGCGCTCAACATCCTGCTGGCCTCGCTGACCGTGATCTTCCTGCTGGCCGTGGTCACGCTCCAGCCCTTCGCGGTGTACGCGGGCAGCGAGCAGTCCATGATCGTGCTGGTCGCGCTGCTGGTCTGCCTGATCCCCACCACCATCGGAGCGCTGCTCTCCGCGATCGGCATCGCCGGCATGGACCGGCTGGTGCAGCGCAACGTGCTCGCCCTGTCCGGGCGTGCGGTCGAGGCCGCCGGTGACGTCTCGACCCTGCTGCTCGACAAGACCGGCACCATCACCCTCGGCAACCGCAGGGCCGCGGCCCTGCTCCCCGTCGAGGGCGTCACGGAGGCCGAACTCGCGGACGCCGCCCAGCTCTCCTCGCTGGCCGACGAGACGCCCGAGGGCCGTTCCGTGGTGATCCTCGCGAAGGAGGCGTACGGCCTGCGCGAACGCCACCGGGGCGAACTCGCGGCCGCCGAGTGGGTCGCCTTCACCGCCCGGACCCGGATGTCCGGCGTGGACGTCGAAGGGCGCAGGATCCGCAAGGGCGCGACCGGATCGGTCGTCGCCTGGGTCCAGGAGCGGGGCGGCAGCGTCTCCCCGGACGCGCGGACGCTCACCGACCGCATCGCGCAGGCCGGCGGCACCCCGCTGCTGGTGGCGCAGGAGGACGGGCGCGGGGCCCGGGTCCTGGGCGTCATCCACCTCAAGGACGTCATCAAGCAGGGCATGCGCGAGCGGTTCGGCGAACTGCGCCGGATGGGCATCCGTACGGTCATGATCACCGGCGACAACCCGCTGACCGCGAAGGCCATCGCCGAGGAGGCGGGCGTCGACGACTTCCTCGCCGAGGCCACTCCCGAGGACAAGATGGCCCTCATCGAGCGGGAGCAGGCCGGCGGCAAGCTCGTCGCGATGACCGGCGACGGCACCAACGACGCCCCCGCGCTCGCCCGTGCCGATGTCGGTGTGGCGATGAACACCGGGACCTCGGCCGCCAAGGAGGCCGGGAACATGGTGGACCTGGACTCCGATCCGACCAAGCTGATCGAGATTGTGGAGATCGGCAAGCAGCTGTTGATCACCCGGGGCGCCCTGACGACGTTCTCCCTCGCCAACGACGTCGCGAAGTACTTCGCGATCATCCCCGCGATGTTCGCCGTCGTGTACCCGGGCCTGGACAGGCTCAACATCATGGACCTGTCGTCGCCCCGGTCCGCGATCCTGTCCGCCGTGATCTTCAACGCGCTGATCATCGTCGCGCTCGTCCCGCTCGCCCTCAGAGGCGTCCGCTACCGCCCCGGAGGCGCCGACTCGATGCTCCGGCGCAACCTCGGGATCTACGGACTCGGCGGCCTGATCGCCCCGTTCATCGGCATCAAGATCATCGACCTGCTTCTCTCCCTCATCCCCGGAATCGGCTGACCCGCCATGAACAACTCCGTACGGAACTCCGCCCGGCTGCTCGGGGCCGGGCTGCGCGCCCTGCTCGCCCTCACCCTGGTCTGCGGCGTCCTCTATCCGCTCGCCGTCACCGGCGCCGCCCAGGCCTTCATGCCCGGGCGCGCCAACGGCTCCGAGATCACCGAGAACGGCAAGGTCGTCGGCTCCGCCCTCATCGGCCAGCGCTACGACCTGCCGCTGAAGAAGGGCCAGGAGACCGCCGCCCCGGACCTCAGATGGTTCCAGCCCCGCCCCTCCAACGGCCTCGGCACCAACAGCGTCAACACCCAGTACGCGCTGATCCTCTCCGGCGCCACCAACCGCTCCGGCGACAACCGGGAACTCATCGACTGGGTCACCGCCGCCAAGGCGGCCGTCGTCAGGGACAACTCCGTCCCCGGCCACCCCGTCAGCCCCTCCCAGGTGCCGGCCGACGCCGTCACCTCCTCAGGCTCCGGCCTCGACCCCGACATCTCCCCGGCGTACGCCCGGCTCCAGGTCAACCGCGTCGCCGTACGCAACCACCTCCCCGCGGCGCAGGTCGCCCGGCTCGTCGACCGGCACACCGACGGCCGCGTCCTCGGCTTCGCCGGCGAACCCCGCGTCAACGTCCTGCGGCTCAACATCGCCCTGCGCCAGCTGGTGAGCGACGCCCGGGCACACTGAACGCTCTCCCCGCCCGGGTCCGGCCCCGCCGCCGCACCCGGGCATTGCCCGGCCCCGGGCCGCATGCACATACTGGCGGCCGACAGACCGAGCCATACGGGGAGCGACATGACCGAGAGCACTGCCGCCGCGGCCACCGGCGGGGAGAGCGGCACGGCCGTCGCCGAGCGGCCGATGGTCCGGATCGAGGACCTGCACCGCTCCTACGGCTCCGGAGCCGGCGCCGTGCACGCGCTGCGCGGGGTGTCCTTCGAAGTGCCGCGCGGGGAGCTGGTCGCCCTCAAGGGCCGTTCCGGCTCGGGCAAGACGACCCTGCTCAACCTGGTCGGCGGGCTCGACAGCCCCGACAGCGGCCGGATCACGGTGGACGGCACCGACCTCTCCTCGCTCGGCGAGAACGGGCTGCTGGAGCTGCGCCGCGACCGGATCGGCTTCATCTTCCAGTCGTTCGGCCTGATCCCGATCCTGACCGCCGCGGAGAACGTCGGCGTCCCCCTGCGGCTGCGCAAGGCCGATCCGCGCGAGCGCGAGGAGCGGGTGTCGCTGCTCCTGTCCCTCGTCGGCCTCGCCGACCACGCGGCCCAGCGGCCCGGCGAGCTCTCCGGCGGCCAGCAGCAGCGCGTGGCGATCGCCCGGGCGCTCGCCAACCGGCCCGCCCTGCTGATCGCCGACGAGCCGACCGGCCAGCTCGACGCGGAGACCGGCCTCGCGGTGATGGAGCTGCTGCGCGCCGTCGTGCACAGCGAGGGCGTCACCGCGCTCGTCGCCACCCACGACGCCCAGCTGCTCGGCCTCGCCGACCGGGTGCTGGAGCTCAGCGACGGGCACATCATCGAGCACTGACGCGCCCCCGGCCCCCTGGGTCGGGGCATCAGAATTACGTCAATACGGACCCCAGCCGCACCCCTCGCCCGATATGCCGGAAATTCACGAGGTAGTTTCGACAGTGGCTGCCGCATCGGCCGCCACCGGCTTCCGCCAACGCGGCCCGGTTCCGGAAAGACAATGAGGCCATGGCGCGCGGCAAACTTCGGATCTACCTCGGTGCGGCACCCGGCGTCGGCAAGACGTACGCGATGCTCTCCGAGGCGCACCGCCGTGTGGAGCGGGGCACCGACTGCGTCGTGGGTTTCGTCGAGGACCACGACCGCCCGCGCACCGGGGCCCTGCTGGACGGCCTCGAACAGATCGAGCGGCGCACGATCGAATACCGGTCCGCCGTCCTGACCGAGATGGACATCGACGCCGTCCTGGAGCGCGCCCCGGCCGTGGTGCTGGTGGACGAGCTCGCGCACACCAACGTGCCGGGCTCCCGCAACGCCAAGCGCTGGCAGGACGTCGAGGAACTGCTCCAGGCCGGGATCGACGTGGTCTCCACCGTCAACATCCAGCATCTGGAGTCCCTCGGTGACGTCGTCGAGTCCATAACCGGCGTACGCCAGCGCGAGACGGTGCCCGACGAGGTGGTCCGCCGCGCCGACCAGCTCGAACTGGTCGACATGTCGCCCCAGGCACTGCGCCGGCGGATGGCCCACGGCAACATCTACAAGCCGGACCGGATCGACGCCTCGCTGTCCAACTACTTCCGCCCCGGCAACCTCACAGCCCTGCGCGAGCTGGCCCTCCTCTGGGTCGCCGACCGGGTCGACGAATACCTCCAGCAGTACCGGGGCGAGCACAACATCCGCACCACCTGGCAGGCCCGCGAACGCATCGTCGTCGGACTGACCGGCGGACCCGAGGGCCGCACCCTCATCCGCCGCGCCTCCCGGATGGCGGCCAAGGGCTCCGGCAGCGAGATCCTCGCCGTCTACATCGCCCGCAGCGACGGACTGACGTCCGCCTCGCCCAAGGAGCTGACCGTCCAGCGCACCCTGGTCGAGGACCTGGGCGGCACCTTCCACCACGTCATCGGCGACGACATACCCTCGGCGCTCCTCGAATTCGCCCGGGGCGTCAACGCCACCCAGATCGTCCTCGGCTCCAGCCGCCGCAAGGCCTGGCAGTACATCTACGGACCCGGCGTCGGCGCCACCGTCGCCCGCGAGTCCGGCACCGACCTCGACGTCCACATCGTCACCCACGACGAGGTCGCCAAGGGCCGGGGCCTGCCCATCGCGCGCGGCGCCCGGCTGGGCCGGGCCCGGATCATCTGGGGCTGGGCGGTCGGCGTGGGCGGCCCCGCCCTGCTCGCCCTGCTCCTCAAGAGCCTGGACAGCGGCCCCGGGCTCGCCAACGACGTCCTGCTCTTCCTGTTCATGACGGTCGCCGCCGCCCTGATCGGCGGACTGCTGCCCGCCCTCGCGTCGGCCGCCGTCGGCTCGATGCTCCTGAACTACTGGTTCACCCCGCCCACCCACACCCTGACCGTGCAGGACCCCGAGAACTTCGTCGCCATCGTGATCTTCTTCGCGGTGGCGCTCGCGGTGGCCTCCGTCGTGGACCTCGCGGCCCGCCGTACCCACCAGGCCGCCCGGCTGCGCGCCGAGTCGGAGATCCTGTCGTTCCTGGCCGGCAGCGTGCTGCGCGGCGAGACCACGCTCGCCGCGCTCCTGGACCGGGTCCGCGAGACCTTCGGCATGGAGTCCGTCGCCCTGCTGGAACGGCGCAGCGACGTCGATCCGTGGACGTGCGCCGGGAGCGTGGGGCCCGCCCCGGTCGCCCGGCCGGAGGACGCCGATGTGGACATGCCCGTCGGCGACCACATGGCCCTCGCGCTGTCGGGCCGGGTGCTGCCCGCCGAGGACCGGCGGGTGCTCGGCGCCTTCGCCGCCCAGGCGGCCGTCGTCCTGGACCGCCAGCGCCTGGTCGACGAGGCCGAGGAGGCCCGGCGGCTCGCCGAGGGCAACCGGATCAGGACCGCGCTGCTGGCCGCCGTCAGCCACGACCTGCGGACCCCGCTGGCCGCCATCAAGGCCGCCGTCAGCTCCCTGCGCTCCGACGACGTCGCCTGGTCCGACGACGACGAGGCCGAGCTCCTCGAAGGCATCGAGGACGGTGCCGACCGCCTGGACCACCTGGTCGGCAACCTTCTCGACATGTCCCGCCTCCAGACCGGCACGGTCACCCCGCTGATCCGCGAGATCGACCTCGACGAGGTCGTGCCCATGGCCCTGGGCGGGGTCCCCGAGGACAGCGTCGACCTGGACATCCCCGAGACGCTGCCGATGGTCGCGGTCGACCCGGGGCTGCTGGAGCGGGCCGTCGCCAACATCGTCGAGAACGCCGTCAAGTACAGCCCCCGGGCGGACCGCGTGACCGTGGCCGCCAGCGCCCTCGGCGCCCGCGTCGAACTCCGGGTCGTCGACCGGGGGCGCGGCGTCCCCGACGAGGGCAAGGAGCGCATCTTCGAGCCCTTCCAGCGCTACGGCGACGCCCCGCGCGGCGCCGGGGTGGGCCTGGGCCTCGCCGTGGCCCGCGGCTTCGCCGAGGCCATGGGCGGCACGCTGGACGCCGAGGACACCCCGGGCGGCGGCCTCACCATGGTCCTGACCCTCAGGGCCGCGTCCGGATACGTCCCCGCCGACCCCGGCCTGCCGGCGCGGGTCACCTCATGATCCGCGGAGCGCTCCGCGGACGTACGTACAGCAGAGAGGCAGGATCCCGATGACCCGGGTGCTTGTGGTGGACGACGAGCCGCAGATCGTACGCGCCCTCGTGATCAACCTGAAGGCGCGCAGGTACGAGGTGGACGCCGCGCCCGACGGGGCGACCGCCCTCCAGCTCGCCGCCGCCCGCCACCCCGACGTCGTGGTGCTGGACCTCGGGCTGCCCGACATGGACGGGGTCGACGTGATCAGGGGGCTGCGTGCCTGGACCCGGGTTCCGATCCTGGTCCTGTCGGCCCGCCACTCCTCCGACGAGAAGGTCGAGGCGCTGGACGCGGGGGCGGACGACTACGTGACCAAGCCGTTCGGCATGGACGAGCTGCTGGCCCGGCTGCGGGCCTCGGTGCGCCGCGCCGAGCCCGTCGGCCAGGACGGCGGCGACGAGGTCGTGATCGTGGAGACGCCGGGCTTCACCGTCGACCTCGCCGCCAAGAAGGTCCACCGCGAGGGACGCGACGTACGGCTCACGCCCACCGAGTGGCATCTGCTGGAGGTCCTGGTCCGCAACGGCGGCCGGCTCGTCAGCCAGCGGCAGCTGCTCCAGGAGGTCTGGGGTCCTTCGTACGGCACCGAGACCAACTATCTGCGGGTCTACATGGCCCAGCTGCGGCGCAAGCTGGAGGCCGATCCCTCGCACCCCCGCCACTTCGTCACCGAGCCCGGGATGGGGTACCGCTTCGAGCGTGCCTGAGGCCGGTGGCAGGGGCACGCGGTTAACCCTTTCGAGTGAGACGGCGGCCACCCGCCGGGACCCCCGGAGACCGGTACCCTTCGGGTATGAGTGCTGTTCCTCGATTCGAGAAGTCCCAGAAGGCCGAGCGGCCGTCCGGGCGCTTCCGACGGATGCTCGACCGGCTTTCCAGCTCCCAGGAGGACCTGGAGTGCGAGGAGCTGGAGGAGGACTCGCAGGCATCGGGGTGCACCCGGATCTCCGAGTGCACCGACCGCCAGATCGTGAAGGTCACTGGTACCTTGCGGACGGTCACCCTGCGACCGCGCGCCGGAGTGCCCGCCCTGGAGGCGGAGCTCTTCGACGGCACCGCACCGCTCGACGTGGTCTGGCTCGGACGCCGCTCCATCATGGGCATAGAGCCGGGCCGCAAGCTCATCGCCTCCGGCCGGATCGCCATGAGTCACGGGCGCCGGGTGCTGTTCAACCCCAAATACGAACTCCGACCGCTCGGCAAGGAGTAGCCGGTGACGTCTCTCGACAAGCCGACGTCCGACACGGACCGCACCACCGACCAGCAGGAGGCCGACGCCAAGGCGGTCACCGAGGCAGCCCTCTTCGAGGCCTTCGGCGGCATCCGCGGCATGGTGGAGACAGTCCTGCCCGGACTGCTCTTCGTCACGATCTTCACCATCGACAAGAACCTGACGAACTCGGCCATCGCGGCCGTCGCCGTGTCGCTGGTGCTCGTGGTCGTCCGCCTGGTCCGCAGGGACACCGTCAAGCACGCCTTCAGCGGTGTCTTCGGGGTGGCCTTCGGCGTGGTCTTCGCCAAGATGACGGGCAACGCCAAGGACTTCTATCTGCCGGGCATGATCTACACGCTCGGCCTGGCGCTCGCCTATCTCGTCACCACGCTCGCCGGCCTGCCGCTGATCGGCCTCATCCTGGGCCCGGTGTTCAAGGAGAACCTCTCCTGGCGCACCCGGAACCCCGGCCGCAAGAAGGCCTACGCCAAGGCCAGCTACGCCTGGGGGCTCATCCTCCTGGCCAAGTGCGCGATCCTCTTCCCGCTGTACTGGTGGGCCGACACCACCCAGTTCGGCTGGGTCCTGGTCGCCCTGAAGATCCCGCCGTTCCTGCTGGCGGTCTACCTCACCTGGGTCTTCCTCGCCAAGGCGCCGCCGCCCATCGACGTCTTCGCCGAGATGGAGGCCGAGGAGAAGGCCGAGAAGGCCCGTAAGGAAGCGGCCGCCGCCGAGGCGGCCCGCAGCCGGGAGTTCTGAGGACACCCGCACCCACGTACGCATGTGAGAGGGGCCCGTGACCGCCGCCGACGGTCACGGGCCCCTCTCACATGTCTCGCATGTCCCTGACGGCTACTTCTCCGGGTCGCCCCGGCGTACCGACAGCAGGTCCTCCAGCTGCTCCTCGCGCGCCTGCGCGGCCACGAACAGCAGCTCGTCACCGGCCTCCAGGCTCTCCTCCGCGCTCGGCGTCAGCACCCGCTGCCCGCGGATGATCGTGACCAGCGAGGTGTCCTCGGGCCAGGCGACGTCCCCGACCTGCGTACCGGCCAGCGCCGACTCCGGGGGCAGCGTCAGCTCGACCAGGTTCGCGTCCCCGTGACTGAAGCGCAGCAGCCGGACCAGATCGCCGACACTCACCGCCTCCTCGACCAGGGCCGACATCAGACGCGGCGTGGACACCGCCACGTCGACGCCCCAGGACTCGTTGAACAGCCACTCGTTCTTCGGGTTGTTCACCCGGGCGACGACACGCGGCACGCCGTACTCGGTCTTGGCGAGCAGCGAGACGACCAGGTTCACCTTGTCGTCGCCGGTCGCCGCGATCACGACGTTGCAGCGCTGCAGCGCCGCCTCGTCCAGCGAGGTGATCTCACAGGCGTCCGCCAGCAGCCACTCGGCCATCGGTACCCGCTCCACGGAGATGGCGGTCGGCGCCTTGTCGACGAGCAGCACCTCGTGCCCGTTCTCCAGCAGCTCGGCGGCGATGGAACGGCCCACCGCTCCGGCCCCGGCAATCGCGACACGCATCAGTGACCGCCCTCCTCAGGGCCCTCGGCGAAAGCCGCCTCGACCTTTGCGATCTCGTCCGTACGCATCATCACGTGAACGAGGTCGCCCTCCTGGAGCACCGTCTGCGAGGACGGCAGTATGGCCTCGCCCAACCGGGTGAGGAAGGCGACGCGCACGCCCGTCTCCTCCTGCAGGGTGCTGATCTTGTGGCCGATCCAGGACGGGGTGGTGTGCACCTCGGCGAGCTGCACACCGCCGCTCGGGTCCCGCCACAGCGGCTCGGCGCCCGAGGGCAGCAGCCGGCGCAGCATCTGGTCGGCGGTCCAGCGCACGGTGGCCACCGTGGGGATGCCGAGGCGCTGGTAGACCTCGGCACGCCGGGGGTCGTAGATCCTGGCCGCGACGTTCTCGATCCCGAACATCTCGCGCGCCACCCGGGCCGCGATGATGTTGGAGTTGTCACCGCTGCTCACCGCGGCGAACGCGCCCGCGTCCTCGATCCCCGCCTCGCGGAGGGTGTCCTGGTCGAATCCGACCCCGGTCACCCGACGCCCGCCGAAGCCGGAGCCGAGCCGCCGGAACGCCGTGGGGTCCTGGTCGATGACGGCGACCGTGTGCCCCTGCTGCTCCAGGGTCTGCGCGAGAGCGGCTCCCACTCGCCCGCAGCCCATGATGACGATGTGCACCTTGCGCCTACCTCGCAGTCCTGGTCGTCCGGCTGACCTGCGAAAACACCCTGCTCACACTCTTTCCTCGGCTGGCCGGGCAAACAATGGGGCAACGGTTCGTCCCGTTGCCCAGGATGAGCTTATGCGGCGCCGGGTGCGTTGCCTCATTCGAGTGTGCTCATCACGGGGGCACTGTGGCAAAGACGACGCCGGCCGGGGTGTGCCGCCGGGCCGCCGACTCGCCTCGGACGAGCCCCGGACCGGCCGTCGACAGGCCGCCGACGGGGGCCCCGGTGCAAGGATCGCGTTAAGGATTTCGCGGCATTCCGGGCCGAGTGCAGGAGATTGGCGGGCCACGCGGGTGGTGCGGGGGCAGGCCTGATACCGAAGCCTTACGATCCTCAGCGTGTCCAAACTGACCGACGTGCCCAAACGGATCCTGATCGGACGGGCGCTGCGCAGCGACAAGCTGGGGGAGACCCTCCTTCCCAAGCGCATCGCCCTCCCCGTCTTCGCATCCGACCCGCTGTCCTCGGTGGCGTACGCACCCGGAGAAGTCCTCCTGGTGCTGTCCATCGCGGGCGTGTCGGCCTACCACTTCAGCCCGTGGATCGCGGTCGCGGTCGTGGTCCTGATGTTCACCGTCGTCGCGTCCTACCGGCAGAACGTGCACGCGTACCCGAGCGGCGGCGGCGACTACGAGGTCGCTACCACCAACCTCGGCCCGAAGGCCGGACTGACCGTGGCCAGTGCCCTGCTGGTCGACTACGTCCTGACCGTCGCCGTGTCGATCGCCTCCGGGGTGGAGAACCTCGGCTCCGCGATCCCCTTCGTCATCGAGCACAAGACGGGCTGCGCGGTCGCCGCCATCGTGCTGCTGACCGTGATGAACCTGCGCGGGGTCAAGGAGTCGGGCAAGCTCTTCGCCATCCCCACGTACCTCTTCGTGGCCGGCGTCTTCATCATGATCGCCTGGGGCGCGTTCCGGGGACTGGTCCTCGGGGACACCATGCACGCCCCGACCGCCGACTACACGATCAAACCCGAGCACCAGGGGCTGGCCGGCTTCGCCCTGGTCTTCCTGCTGCTGCGCGCGTTCTCCTCCGGCTGTGCGGCGCTCACCGGTGTCGAGGCGATCAGCAACGGCGTCCCGGCCTTCCGCAAGCCGAAGAGCAAGAACGCCGCCACGACCCTGGCGATGATGGGCCTGCTGGCCGTCACCATGTTCTGCGGGATCATCGGCCTGGCCATGGCCACCGACGTCAAGATGGCCGAGAACCCGGCGAAGGACCTGGTCAGCAACGGCTCACCGGTCGGTTCGGGCTTCGTCCAGGACCCCGTCATCTCGCAGGTCGCGGCCGCGGTCTTCGGCGACGGCACGTTCTTCTTCGTGATCCTCGCCGCGGCCACCGCCCTCGTGCTCTTCCTGGCCGCGAACACCGCGTACAACGGCTTCCCGCTGCTCGGCTCGATCCTCGCCCAGGACCGCTATCTGCCCCGCCAGCTGCACACCCGCGGCGACCGGCTCGCCTTCTCCAACGGCATCGTGCTGCTGGCCGGCGCCGCGATCCTGCTGGTCGTGATCTACGGGGCCGACTCGACCCGGCTGATCCAGCTGTACATCGTCGGGGTGTTCGTCTCCTTCACGCTGAGCCAGACCGGCATGGTCCGGCACTGGAACCGCCATCTGCGGGTGGAGAAGGACCAGGCCAAGCGCCGCCACATGATCCGCTCCCGCGCGATCAACACCTTCGGAGCCTTCTTCACCGGTCTGGTGCTCGTCGTCGTCCTCGCCACCAAGTTCACCCACGGCGCCTGGGTCGCCCTGCTCGGCATGGTGATCTTCTACGGCACGATGACCGCGATCCGTAAGCACTACGACCGGGTCGCCGAGGAGATCGCCGCCGACGAGGCGCCCACGGACGAGACGATCCGGCCCTCGCGGGTCCACTCGATCGTCCTGGTCTCCAAGCTCCACCGCCCCACCCTGCGGGCCCTCGCCTACGCGAAGCTGATCCGTACGGACCATCTGGAGGCGCTGTCCATCAGCGTCGACCCGGCCGAGACGAAGGCGCTCAAGGAGGACTGGGAGCGGCGCGGCATCAACGTACCGCTGAAGATCCTCGACTCGCCCTACCGCGAGGTGACCCGCCCGGTCATCGAGTACGTCAAGGGCCTGCGCCGGGAGAGCCCGCGCGACGTCGTGAGCGTGTACATCCCGGAGTACGTCGTCGGCCACTGGTACGAGCACCTGCTGCACAACCAGAGCGCCCTGCGGCTCAAGGGCCGGCTCCTGTTCACCCCCGGTGTGATGGTCACCTCGGTGCCGTACCAGCTGGAGTCCTCCGAGGCGGCCAAGAAGCGGGCCCGCAGGCGCGCGGACTGGAGCGCGCCGGGTTCGGTGCGGCGCGGCCCGGTGGAGCGCAGGTCCAAGGACCACACGCCCAAGGGCTGACCCCTCGCGCTCTGTCCCCGTCTTCTCCCCCCTGCCCCGTCTTCTGTCCCGTCTTCCTGGTAAGCGGCCGTACGACACCCACGTAGACTCGTAGGTTGTTGTCCGGCCGTTCGCCGTTCGCCGTTCCCCCTTGATCTCTGGAGCCTTCCCCTCATGCAGAACGAATCCACTTCGCCGCAGACCGGGGAGACGCAGACGCAGTCCGGGGAGTCGCAGTCCGGCGAATCGCTGGTGGGCCGGGAGTACGAGGTCGAGGTCGGCCCGGTCGCGCACGGCGGCCACTGCATCGCCCGCACGGCCGAGGGCCAGGTCCTGTTCGTACGCCACACCCTGCCCGGCGAGAAGGTCGTCGCCCGGATCACGGACGGCGAGAGCGGCTCGCGCTTCCTGCGCGCCGACGCGGTGGAGATCATCGAGGCGTCCAAGGACCGGGTGAAGGCCCCCTGCCCGTTCGCCGGCCCCGGCAAGTGCGGTGGCTGCGACTGGCAGCACGCCAAGCCGGGCGCCCAGCGCCGGCTCAAGGGCGAGGTGATCGCCGAGCAGCTCCAGCGCCTGGCGGGCCTGACCCCCGAGGAGGCCGGCTGGGACGGCACGGTCATGCCGGCCGAGGGCGACAAGCTCCCGGCGGGCGAGGTGCCGGCGTGGCGCACCCGGGTCCAGTTCGCGATCGACGAGGACGGCCGGGTCGGCCTGCGCAAGCACCGCTCGCACGACATCGAGATCATCGACCACTGCATGATCGCCGCGCCCGGTGTCTCGGAGCTCGGTATCGAGAAGCAGGACTGGCCCCAGATGGCCGCGGTGGAGGCGATCGCCGCCACCGGCTCCAACGACCGCCAGGTCATCCTCACCCCGCGCGCCGGCGGCCGCCTCCCGCTGGTGGAGCTGGACAAGCCCGTCTCGGTCCTGCGCGTGGACGAGCGCGACGGCGGCGTGCACCGCGTCCACGGCCGCGGCTTCGTCCGCGAGCGCGCCGACGACCGCACCTACCGCGTCGGCTCCGGCGGCTTCTGGCAGGTCCACCCACAGGCCGCCTACACCCTGGTCAAGGCCGTCATGCAGGGCCTGATGCCGCGCAAGGGCGAGACCGCCCTCGACCTGTACTGCGGCGTCGGCCTCTTCGCCGGCTCCCTGGCCGAACGCCTCGGCGAGAAGGGCGCGGTGCTCGGCATCGAGTCCGGCAAGCGCGCGGTGGAGGACGCCCGCCACAACCTCAAGGACCTCGACCGGGTCCGCATCGAACACGGCAAGGTCGACCAGATCCTGCCCCGCACGGGCATCACCGAGGCCGACCTGATCGTCCTGGACCCGCCCCGCGCGGGAGCCGGCAAGTCCACGGTCAAGCAGCTCTCCGCCCTGGGCGCCCGCCGCATCGCATACGTGGCCTGCGACCCGGCGGCCCTGGCCCGGGACCTGGCGTACTTCGCGGAGGGCGGGTACCGGGTGCGGACGCTGCGGGCGTTCGATCTGTTTCCGATGACGCATCATGTGGAGTGCGTGGCGATTCTGGAGCCGGTGGCTAAGGGTGCCTGACCTGCGGTTTTGCTTGCGCGTACTGTGCGCGGTGTGGGCGATGCCTTGACGCTCGTTCGAGGCCCGTCCTGAGGTCCCGCAGGCGCCCGGGCACCGGCCGGCCGGTGTACCGGGAGGCCGTGGGACGAGACCGAACGCCTCGCGAATCTGACCGGCCGGCCCCGTGGGCATCGCTCAGGCGAGAGCGGCGGCTGTGTACGGCATCCAATTCAGCCGCGCCACCAAGGTCATCGGCGTGGCCTCAGGGGCCGCCTCCGCCCGACAACTGGCCGCGGAGGGCGCCGACTCCGTCCTTCCTGATCTCACTGATCCGGAGGCACTCCTGCTCCGTATCCCCGCCGTCGCGGGAACCTGGACGGTGTTCCACCTGGCGAAGGCGCCCGGGACGTCATTGCGAGACGGTCCTGCCCTCCGCGTGGCGGCCTCGTTCCCGTCGTACCGGGGCGGGGCTGGGCTCCGGCCTGGGCTGGGCCCGGCCCCGCGCACGGTCGTTCCGCCGGTTGCGGTGACGGCGTCGCAACGCGCACTATCGCGAGTTCTCGTAAATGCGTACTATCGCGTTCAGTCTTCCGCTGAGTACGAGAACCCGCCCCGTTGAGGAGCCCTTCATGTCCGCTGTCCTGAACCCCGTCCTCGATCTTCTGACCGTACGCGGCACCGTCACCGAGGCCGAGCAGGTCACCGCCCGGATGCGTCGGCTGCGCATCGAAGGCGGGCAGTTGGCCGGTCTGGAGGTCCAGCCGGGCCAGCAGGTGCGCGTCCTGGTCGGCGGGCTCACCCTCCGTACGTACTCGATCTGGCGCTACGACCCGTCCGGCGGCGTCGAGTTGTGCGTACTGGACCACGCGGCGGGCGGGCCGGGCGCACGGTGGGGCCGCACCGTCGCACCAGGCGAACAGGTGCGGCTGCGGCGGCCCGAGGGGACCTTCACGCTGCGTCCCGATGCCGCCGGCCACCTCTTCGTCGGCGACGAGACGGCCTCGGTCGCGTTCGGTGCGATGCTCGCGGCGCTGCCCGGGGAGGCCACCGTCTCCGGGTGCGTCGAGACGGCGACAGCCGCAGACCGGCTGCCGCTGGTGGGCGGCGACCGGCTCGACTGGGTGCTCCGGGGCGAGACGTCACTGCCGGACGCGGTACGTCGCCTCGCCCCCGAACCCGGCGGGATCGCGTATGTCGCCGGGGAGGCGCGGGACGTGCAAGCGGTGCGGCGGGTGCTCCAGGAGGCCGGGTGGGACCGGCGCGCGGTCCTGACCAAGCCGTTCTGGACGCCGGGCAAGAAGGGCATGGACTGAGGGCAGGGCGTACGCCTTCGTCCGCCACTGGTGATGCAGAGGTGTTGAGCACTGCTGAGGACCCGTCAGCGGGCGGCAACGGCGCGGCACATGTGTGCGTGCGCCGCTCGCAGGCCCAAGCGCGGTCACGGAACGGTGACCCGGAGGCCCGGGCGGCGCATCCCCGGGCCTCCGGGGCACCTTTCCGTGACCGCGCTTCGGCCGTGCTGGTCAGGGGGCGGGTACGGCCGTGAAGGTATGTGTTCCCTCGCCGAGCAGCGTCACGGTGACCCGCCCGGCCTCCACCCGGGTGGCTTGGGAGGCTGGCCGGCGTCCGTCCCACAGCACGCGCCGTCCCTGACGCACGAGCAGCCGTGTGGGCTCACCGGGCAGGGCGACAGAGCCGCGCGTTCCTCTCGGCACCCGTACCGTCAGCGTGAAGCCCGGGCCGGCGGTGTTCCATTCCACGGCCAACGGGCCGTGCGGTGTGGGCAGTTGTCCCTGCGCCCAGGCCACGTCGCCGGGATGCGGCCGCACCTGCCAGGTGGCGTAGCCGGGGGAGAGGGGCAGGGCGCCGAGGAGCTGATGGGTCAGCGCGGGCAGCACGCCGGTCGACCAGCCGTGCGCCATGCTGGTGTATGCGCCCTCGTACAGTGAGCCGCCCGGACCGATGCCCTCCCAGTGCGTGATGCCGGGGTCGTGGCGGTCCATCCATCCGTACGTGCGCCGGATCTGGTCCAGCGCCGAGTCGGCCCGCCCGGCCTCGAAGCGGGCGACGATCTCCGGATACGACGTGAAGGCGTACACCCGCTGCGAGGCACCGTCGAAGATCGTGTCGTTGTCCATGAACGCGTTGCCGTACTGCTGCCGCGTGGTGGCGTCGAGATGAGCGAGGGCCGTGGCGGCCCGGCCGGCGTCCGCGACCCCGGCAGTGATGGCGATCGCGTTGCCGTCCTGGGCGTGCCGTACCGGACCCGTCGAGGAGTCGAGGTAGGCGCCCGCCTTCTCGTCCCACAGATGCGCGTTGACCGCTTCGGCGACCTGCCCCGCCCGTTCGTTCCAGCGGTCCGCGTCGTCCGTGTGCCCGAGCCAGCGTGCGAGTCGGGCGGCGTCCCGGAGAGCCTGGACGTAGTTGACGTTGTAGTAGGTGATGCGTCCGGTGCGGTTGAGGAAGGCGTAGTCCCCGTATCCGCCCGTGCCGTTGAGTCCCTTGCTCAGCAGTCCCGCGTCGTCGGTGACGCTCGGGTACCAGGTGTCGAGGACCTTCACCAGATTCGGGTAGTAGCGGGTGGCGTAGGCGCGATCGC
This sequence comes from Streptomyces sp. ITFR-16, assembly GCF_031844705.1. Classification (NCBI taxonomy): domain Bacteria; kingdom Bacillati; phylum Actinomycetota; class Actinomycetes; order Kitasatosporales; family Streptomycetaceae; genus Streptomyces; species Streptomyces sp. ITFR-16. The sequence goes on along the minus strand of NZ_CP134609.1, from coordinate 1,918,379 downwards.
CGGTGTAGAGCACGTAGTCCCAGCTGCACGTCACCCACCACAGCGGATAGTCGAACAGCGGCAACGTGTAGTTGTTGATCGAGGCCGGCGGAATCCAGCCGTCGGCACGCTGGTGCTCGGCCAGGTCGGCGAGAACGTTGCGGGCGGCGGCCCCGGCATCGTCGTGCGTGAGATACAGGGTGCGGGCCGACACGGCGAGGTCGCCGACATAGGGGTCGCGGTCGCGCTTCGGGCCGTCGTGCAGGACGAGTTTGCCCTCCAGCGACGCGCTCCAGGCGGCGCGCGGGTCGACGTCGTCGCGGCGGAAGGTGTCGGTGACGAGCTCATTGGTGTACGAGGCCCCGTACCAGAAGCGGTTGAGCTCGTCGTCGGAACACAGGAACCAGCCGCGGTACGTGCTGGGGGCGCCGAGGTACGCGCTGAATTCCAGGCTCACACTGTCGACTTCGACCGTGCCCCAGGGCTGGGCGGCAGGTGCGTCCGACGACAGCGCATCCAGCGTGATCTTGAGATAGCGGAAGCCGTGCAGTCCGTCCGCGAACACCTTGTCCCCGGCCTGGAAGCCCTTGTGGTCCAGCCAGTCGGCGCCGCGTGCGGGCACCGCGAACTGGTCCGTGCCCTTGCTCGTCCCGCCTGCCTGGTCGTTGCGCGTGAAGTCGCTGCGGCCGGTGAGGAACTGCTTGGTCTCGGAGAACGCGAGGCGCACCCCTGGGGAATTGTCCGACGCGCCGGCGAACCGGACGCGCGGGTACCCGACGACGACCTTGCCGAAGTCGACGGTCACGCTCGGTGGTTCGTCCGCCTCGACCGCCTCCGGCCACACCTCGTTGATGCGGGTGAACGCGCCGCTCGGAGTGTCCTGCACCCCGCTCACCGTGATGCGCACCCTGGTGGCGGGCAGCGGAGCGGTGAACGGCACCGCGCACTGGATGACATCGTTGTCGGAGCGAGTGGCGGCCCTCTTCCACGCGTTCTCGTGCCACACGTCGACGGTGAAGTCGGTCGGCACGCCGTCGCTGTTGGAGACGATGGTGATGCCGCTCAGCTCTCGCTCGGCGGGCAGCGTCACCGTGAGGACATCGGGAAAGGCGCCCTGCGTGTCATCGTTCCAAAAAGTCTGCGGGTCCCCGTCGATGGCGTGCGAGGCGTCGTATGTACGGGGCTGCCCGTCGCCGCCGTTGTTGCCGGGATGAGTGGAGGATGCCTCGGCCGTGGTCCCCTCCGGCCAGCGGGGAGCGGGGGAGGGCTCGGCCCTGCGCAGTACCGTCGCGGGGCCGCCCGGCTTCAGCAGTGCCTCGGGGCGGAGGACGTCACCTGTCGATGCCGTCGTGCGGACGGGGCGCACGGTGCGGGAGGCCGGTGCCTGCACGTACCGCTGCCAACCGGTGCCGGGGCGCGGCGGTACGGCACCGGGATGCGGACGGGGCGCGGTCCCGGCGGTTGCCGCCGACGCGCGGCCTGCGCCCGCGATTCCGGTTGCGGACAACGCGACGGCTGCTGTGCCGGCCGCGAGGACCGTACGTCTGGCGGGGCCGATCTCGGGGACGTTCGCGTGCGCATGGTTCGATGTCATGGCGGCTCACTCTTCGACGGTGTCGGCAGGAGGTGACCAGGGAGCCGAAAGATGCTTGAAACGATTCAGCCCGACTGCTCGGGGTGACGCTATCCCTCGGCACCTCTTCCCGTACAGATGCGGGAACGCCCTTCGTGGACACCGGCTGCGAATTTTTCTCCGAGGCCCCGCCCGGCGCGTCACGGCCCCACCCGCAGTCCCGGGGTCCTCTTGACCTGCCCAGGCGCAACCGGGTCCGGGCTGAGGGATGTGCGGGAAGCGGTGCTCCCTCACGCCCTCAGCCGCACCGGCAACCTCCGCACGCTGTTTCCCACGAACGAGGCATGGCGCGGCAGTTCCGTGTCCGGGAGCGCGAGGTCCAGGGCCGGGAAGCGGGTGAAGAGCTGTTCCAGGGCGGTGGTGGCCTCCAGACGGGCCAGGGGCGCACCCATGCAGTAGTGCGCGCCGTGTCCCAGGGAGAGATGGCGGGACGCGCCGGCGCGGGTGATGTCGAAACGTGCCGCGTCCGGGCCGTGGGCCCGCGTGTCGCGGCCGGCCGCCGAGTAGCCCGCGAGGACCGGGGTGCCCTGGGGGATCACCGTGCCGTCCAGGGTCAGATCGCGGGTCGGGTAGCGGAAGGGGAAGTAGCTGACCGGGCTGTCCCAGCGCAGGGTCTCCTCCACCACGTCGGCCCAGCTTGCCCCGCCGGAGAGGACCAGGTCGAGCTGGTCCCGGTGGGTGCACAGGGCGCGTACGGCGTTCGTGATCAGGTTCAGCGTCGTCTCGTGGCCCGCGATGATGGTCAGCATCAGTGTGCCGATCAGCTCGTGCGGGCTGAACCGGTCGCCGCTCTCCTCGCGGGCCGCGATCATCGCGCTGGTGAGGTCGTCCCCGGGATCGGCCATCCGGGCGGCCGCGACCGCGCTCAGGATCTCCACCATCTCCCGGTTGGCCGCCATCGCCTCGGCCGGGCCGATGTCCGTGGCCACGATCTGGTTGGAGAGGTCGTGCAGCCGGCCGTGGTGGGCCCCGTCCACGCCCAGCAGTTCGCAGATGACGCCCATCGGCAGCGGCAGCGCGAAGTGGGTGCGCAGATCGACGACGCCGTCCCCGGTGGTGGCCGCCTCCAGGCCGTCCAGCAGGCGGAGCGTCAACTGCTGGATGCGCGGGCGCAGTTCCTCCACGCGCCGGGCCGTGAACGCCTTGCTCATCAGCGACCGCAGCCGCCGGTGGTCGGCGCCGTCCGCGGTCGTCATCCCCTGCACCGTGGCGAACGTCTTCAGCGGCCAGCCGTCGGCGATCTCCCCGGCCTGGAGCGCGGTGAAGTGCTGCGCGTTCTTGGCGACATCGGGGTGCGCGAGGAATTCCTTCAGCGCGTCGTGGCCCAGCACGGCCATCCCCGGCACCTCGCCGGGGAGGACCACCGGCGTCACCGCTCCCCGGGCCAGCAGCCGGGCGTTGGCCGCGTGCGGGCAGCCCCCTGCGGGGTCCAGGCGGTGCGGAGGGTCGTCCGTGGAGTTCGGCGGTGATGTGTTCAACGGGGCTCCAGTTCTTCGGAGGGGGCGAACATCTGCCAGGGGGCGACAGGGCCGATCTGCTCGGCGACCGAGTCCAGCGCCCGGGTGAACTCTTCCCGGTTTTCCCCGGCACCGGCGGCGCTCGCACCGGGGCGCCTCCTGGCTCCCTCGACGGTCGCCTCACCACAGTGGTCCCGGCCCGGCGACTCTGCGGACACCGATGCCGGCCACGAGGCGCGAAACCCTTCACGACACATCGAATCCCCGTTCGGGGGGGCGTAGGCAAAGCGTAGGACAACCGGCCGGAGTGGTTGAGGAATCGATGCGTTTCGGTCACACCGTGCGGCTGGGAATGGTGCGTCTGCGCGCTCGCGCGCCGTACGCCCCGGTCGGATCTCCGCATCGCACGAACTCGCCCCGCCCTGCCCCGCTCCTGGCCGTCACCGCAGAGTGGGTCCCCAGGTGGCCGGACCGCCCTCCTCAGCCCTGCGGGGTCCAGGCCGCGACCAGGTCGAGGAGGCCGGGGAAGCGTGTGTTCAGGTCGTCGACGCGTACGTGGCTGCGGCGCTCGAGTCCGTACTGGCGCTGGCGCGTGACGCCCGCCTCGCGCAGTGCCTTGAAGTGGTGGGTGAGGGATGACTTGGGCCGGTCGAAACCGAACCAGCCGCAGGTGTGATCGAAGGCCTCGGACTCCAGGAGGAGTTTGCGGACGACGGTCAGGCGGAGCGGGTCGCTGAGCGCGCCCAGCACGGTTTCGAGACGCAGGTCGTCGACGGCCGGTTCCGGCAGCGGTTCGGGCAGTTCGGACGGTGCGGCGATCACCTTGAAGGCATGCCCGGCGGTCGGGGACACAGGCGGCTCCTTAGGACGGCAATGCATTTCCCTTGTACGACTTCTATCGTACTGCATGCTAAGTTCGACTCGACTCGTACTGCTGGGGGTGCCGGCAGGGAAGATCGGGAGGAATTGTCATGTCCGAGGCCCGGACCGCGTCCGTCCAGTCCGTCGAGGGGAAGGGGCGAAGAGGTGCACCGCAACCCGACGGGCGGTCCGTCGCGCCGCTGTGGTGGGTGTGGCTGGCGGCCTGGCCGGTCACCGCCGTGTTCGTGCTCTCGAACGCGGCGACACCGCTGTATGTGCTGTGGCAGCGCGATATCGGGTTCTCCAAGGGCACCCTGACCGTGGTGTTCGCCTTCTACATCGTCGGCCTCGTCGGCTCGCTCCTCGTCTCCGGCGTGGTCTCCGACCGTGTCGGCCGCAAGCCCGTTCTGCTGCCCGCCCTGGGGCTCGCGCTGGCTGCCTGCCTGATCTTCGCGACAGCCGGCAGTGTGGGCGCGCTGATCGTCGCGAGGCTCTTCACCGGGATCGCGGTCGGCGCCGTCGTCTCGGCCGGCATGGCTGCCGTCACCGACGTCGCAGGTCCCGAGCGCAAGCGGATCGCCGCGCTGCTCGCCTCCTGCGCGATGGTCTTCGGAGCCGGGCTCGGCCCTCTGCTGGCCGGCGTGCTCTCCGAGACGGCGCCCGCGCCGACCGTCACCGTCTTCGCCGTCGAAGCTGTCCTTCTGCTCACCGCGGTGTTCGCGGTGCTGCGCATGCCCGTGCGCCGACCCGCAGTGCGTGCCAAGGGCGCCTGGATGCGTGTGCCCGGAGTCCCGCGTGGCAACGGACGTCAACTGGCCCTCGGGACAGCGGTTTTCGCGCCGGGCATCACCGCCACCTCCTTCGTGCTCTCGCTCGGGCCCTCCCTTCTGTCCGGACTGCTCGGCACGACCAGCCGGATCGTCGCCGGAGCCATGGCGTTCGCGATGTTCCTCACCGCCACCGGCGTGCAGTTCGCCGTGCAGCGGCTGAGCCGGCGTGCCGTCCTCACGGCCGGCGCGGCGAGCACCGCACTGAGCATGATCGCGCTCATTGCCGCCGTCCGGTCCTCGGAGGTGGCGGTGCTGATCGCCTCCGCCCTGCTCGCCGGCGCCGGTCAGGGCATGGGCCAGCTCGGAGGCCTGTCACTGCTCAATTCCGGTGTCCCGCCGCGGCGTCTGGCCGAGGCCAACGCCGCGCTCAACGTGGGTGGTTACATCCCCGCGGGGATCCTGCCGGTCTCGGCCGGATACCTCAGCGACGCGGTGGGGCTGACGAACGGCGCGACGATCTTCGGCGCCGTCCTGCTGGGCCTCGCGGTCGTCGGCGGTCTGATCGTCCGGACCACGCGAAGGCAGGTGACGGACCCGGCATGAGAACCCCGCCCGCCCCCTGCACGACCGGTCGGTGGTCGTTCAGGGGGCGGGCGGGGTTCCGGGCGGCAGGCGGTCAGCCCGCCACCGGTCGCAGCCGTACCGGCAGGGTCTGGTGGCCGTTGCTGATCAGGGACGGGAGGGGCTGGAGTTCGTTCGCCGGGAGGGCGAGCTCCGCGTCGGGGAAGCGGTCGAAGAGCTGCTGGAGGGCCGTGGCGACCTCCAGGCGGGCCAGGGGGGCGCCGAGGCAGAAGTGGACGCCGTGGCCGAAGGCCAGGTGGTCCTTGGTGGGGCGGGTGACATCGAAGGTGTCGGCGCTCTCGCCGTGCCAGTCTGGGTGGCGGTTGGCGGCGGCGTAGGAGACGAGGATCGCCTCGCCCCGGGCGATCTGCCCGCCGTCGGGCAGGGGGATGTCCGAGACGGCGTAGCGCAGCGGCAGGTGCTTGACGGCGGGCTCGTGGCGCAGGGTCTCCTCGACGACACTGTTCCAGTCCGCGCGGCCGGCCCGCAGGTGGGCGAGCTGGGCGGGGTCGGTCAGCAGGGCCGTGATCGCCTGGTCGATCACGTTGACCGTGGTGTCGTAGCCCGCGGAGATCATCAGGAGCAGCGTGTCGCGCAGCTCCTCGCCGGTGAGGCCGCCGCCGTCGCCCTCCTCGTCGCGGGAGGCGATGAGGAGCGAGGTCATGTCGTCGCCCGGCTCGGCGCGCTTGGACTCGATCAGGGCGTCGAGGGCCCCGTACAGCCCGGCCGTGTTGGCCGTGGCCTCCTCGATCGTCAGGGTGGTGTCGAAGACACCGTCGACCACGGCGCGGAAGCCGTCGAGCTGGTCCTCGGGTACGCCCATGAGCTGGCCGATCACCGCGATCGGCAGCGGGTAGGCCAGCTCCTTGCGCAGGTCGGTCACCTCGCCGGCGGGCCGGGAGCCGAGCTCGTCCAGGAGGCCGCTGACGACCTTCTCCACCGAGGTGCGCAGGTCCTGGATGCGGCGGGCGCTGAACGCGGGGGCCACCATGCGGCGCAGCCGGCGGTGGTCGCCGCCGTACGCGGTGAACATGTTGTTCACCGCGACCCAGAGCGCGAGCGGCCAGGTGGCCACCGTCTCGGCGAAGGCCGGCCAGTGGGCCTTGGCGTCCTTGGAGACCTGTGAGCTGGTGAGGAGCTCCTTGAGAAGCGCGGGGTCCGTGATGGACCACGCGGTCACCCCGAGGATGTCCACCTTCGTCGCCGGACCGCGCTCGCGCAGGGCCTGGTACTCGGCGTGGCGGTCGGAGCCGTAGGGGTCGAGGACGAGTATCGGCTGCTCGGACATGGTGAGTTCCTTCATCGGGAGGCGGTGAAGACGATGGGGAGGGATTCCAGAGCGCGGTGGAAGGGACCCGGCCGCCAGCGCAGCTCGGCGGCGGGGACCGCGAGGTCCATCTCGGGCAGGGCGTCCAGGAGGTAGCTGACCGCCGTCTCGGCGATGAGATAGGCGTGGGAGCGGGCCGGGCAGGTGTGCGGGCCGATGCTCCAGGCCAGATGGGCCCGGTTGCCCGCGATGGCGCCTTGGCCCTGGGTGAGCTCGGGGTCGTTGTTGCAGGCCGCCATCGAGATGACGACGGGCTGGTGGGCCGGGAGCAGCACCCCGTCGATGTCCGCCGGGTAGGGCGGGTAGCTGATGCAGTAGTTCGCCATCGGCGGGTCCGTGTAGAGGACGGCGTCCAGGGCGTCGCGCACGGTGGAGTGGCCCGCGTGCAGCCCGGCGGAGAAGTCGTCGTCGGTGAGGATCTTCAGCTGGGTGTTGGCGATGAGGTTGGTCAGCGGCTCGATGCCGGCGCCGTACAGCGTGACGAGCTGGTGGCCCATCTCCTCGTCGCTCAGCTGCGCCGGGTGGGCGATGAGGCGGGAGGTGATGTCGTCGTCGGGGTGGTGCCGGCGCAGCGAGACGAGGTCGGCCACGGCCTGGCCGAGGATCTGGTTGCCCTGCTCGGCGTCGGTGGCCTCGAAGATCCGCGACATGCCGTCGGCGATGCGCGCCCCGATCTCGTCGGGGCAGCCCAGCAGCGAGCTCAGGATCCGGAAGGCGATCGGCCAGGCGTACTGGGTGAGCACATCGGCGCTGCCGACACCGATGAAGTCGGCTATCGCGCTCGAGGCGAGCTTCTCCACCCGGGCCCGCAGCTCGTGCTGGTCGACGGCGTCGATGGCGGAGGTGTTCGCCGCCCGGTAGCGGGAGTGCGCCGGGCCGCTGCTCCGCAGTGCGTTGGGCCGCCACTCCATCATCGGGCGCACCGGGCACGAGGCCGGGATCTCCTGCTGCCAGACCCGGGGGTCGGAGGGGAAGTACAGCGGGTCGTTGAGGATGCGGCGGGCCTGGGCGTAGCCGATCACCAGGGTGGCGGGGACGCCGGGGGACAGCTCGACGGGCACCAGGGGGCCGTACGTCGCCCGCATCCGCGCGTAGGCGGCGTGCGGGTCGGCGGCGAAGCCCGGTTCGTACAGGGCGATCCTGCCCGGGGCCGGGGGAGCAGAGCTGGGGGACGTCATGGCGTGGGCTCCAGGGAGATGGCCGCGCGGCGCGCGGCAAGGTATTCCGTGAGCGTGATGAGGGCGTAGATGCACGACGCGCGATCGAGGGCGTCGCACGTCGTCAGCGGCGTCTCCGGGTCCAGGGCGAGTGCCTGGCGGAGCTCGTCGGGGCTGTATTCGGGGGCGCCGGGGAAGACGTTGATCGCGACGGCGTACGGGATGCCCTGGGACTCCAGCAGCCCGAGGGCGCCGTGGCTGGCGTCGAGGTCGCGGGTGTCGGCGAGGACGAGACAGCCGAGCGCGCCCTGCGCCATGTCCTCCCACAGCGGCTGGAAGCGGACCTGCCCGGGCAGCCCGAACAGGTACAGGGCGAGCGCGCCCTGCGCCAGGTGGATACGGCCGAAGTCCATGCCCACGGTCGTGGTGGTCTTGTTCGGCTTGCCGCGCAGGTCGTCCACACCGACGCTGTCCTCGGTGATCGGCTCTTCCATCCGCAGCGGCCTGACCTCGGAGACGCTGCCGATGAAGGTCGTCTTGCCGACGCCGAAGCCGCCGGCTATCACGATCTTCGCGGACTGGGTCACCGTCGTCGGCACGTACGAGACGGCGGCCGGTGAATCAGACCAGTTCTCGTAGTCCATCAAGCACCTTCTGCAGGATGTCGTTTTCGGGCTGGTCGGCCTCGGCGGGGGCCGGGCTGGCCAGGTGGCCGCTGTCCATGAGGGAGGAGACGAGGATGCGGATGGTGGAGGGCGGCAGCTGGAGCGCGGCGGCGATGTCCGCCACCGCGAGACCGCCCCGGCCCACCGCGAACAGGCTCATCACCCGGCGGGTGTCCGGCCCCAGTTCCTGGGTGGCGCCGGTCGTGGCGACGACGACGCTCTCCAGGCGCACGTCCCGGTCAGGGCGGACCCGTCCGCCCGTACGGACGTAGGGCCTGACCATGTCCGGGTCGTGCCGGGGCCCGCTCATGCCACGGAGCCGTTCTCCGGCTGCAGGAGCGGCGTGCGCTCCTTGGTGCCGAGCTGTTCGCCCAGGCGCACGACGAGCAGGGCCATGTGGTGGCTGATCAGGCCGACGTCGGCGTGCGGGCCGTCGGTGACGACGGAGAGCATCGTGTTCTGCCCGGCCGCGGTGGTCAGTCCGATGTTCGCGACGGACTCGATCAGCTGCTGGCGTACGCCCTGCCCGCCCGTGAAGTCGTCCCACGCGCGGCCCGATGCCCGCAGCGAGGCGGTCAGGGCGGCCAGCTTCTCGCCGTCCTCCTGACCGATGGTCTTGGTCCGGGCCTTGAGCAGTCCGTCGCCGCTCATCAGCACGGCGTACCGGACGCCGTCCACGGATCCCAGCTGCTCGTCAAGCAGCCAGCCCAAGGTGTTCGAGTGGGTGTCCGACATGATCAACGTCCTTCGTCCGTACGGGGGGTGTTCTGGTTGTCCCGGATGCCGCGGCTGCCGGCCAGCCAGGCGGCGGCCACGGCGGGACTGCCCGGCTCCACCGGCTCCGGGCCCGGCCGGGTGGCGGCGGGGCGCACCGCGCGCTTGCGGACGGTGAGTCCGCTGGGCGTCGTGGACGCGGCCGACGGCTGCGGCTCCCGCTCGGGCTCCTGCCGCGGGGCCTGCTCCGGCTGTGACGGTGACGGCACCTGCGACTCCCGGTACGACGGCGAGGGCGACGGGGCGGCCGCCACGGCGGCCCTGCGGACGGCGGGCACGGGCTGCGCGGAGACCGGCCGGGCCGGCTGAGGCGTCGTCAGCAGCTCCTGCGGCAGCACGATGATCGCGCGGGTGCCGCCGTACAGGTTCGGCGCCGTCAGCTCGACGCGGAAGCCGTACTGGGCGGCGAGCACCGAGGCGACCCGCAGACCGGTCTGCGGGTAGGCGCCCAGCTTGGTGATGTCGTCGCGCTGTTCGCCGGACATCACCTCGCGCGCCCAGGTCAGCCGCTCGTCCTCCATCCGGAGGCCGGCGTCGTCCACGACCAGGAAGGCGGCGTTCGCCCCGTGCTCCAGGGAGACGTGCACCCGGGCGTTGGGCGGTGAGTACCGCAGCGCGTTGTCGAGCAGGACGGCCAGGGCGTGGACGACCGCCTCCACCGCCTGGCTCTGCACCGCGAAGGACTCCAGGTCCGTGTGCTGGATGCGCTGATAGCCCTCGACGCGGCCCATGGCGGTGCGCACGACGTCGGTGAGGGTGGTCGCGGGCCAGCGCCGCGAGAGCTTGTCACCGGCCAGCACGCCGTACCCGGACGCGGTGAGCAGCATCTGCTGGGCCAGGTGGTCCATCTCGACCAGCGTCGCGTACGCGTCGTCCGACACATGCCGGCGCACGCCCGAGCTGATCGTGCTGCTCAGCTTCGCGGCGCGCTGCACCGTGCTGGAGGCGAAGGCCCGCACGGCGGCCCGGGCCACGTCCACCGACTCCTGCTTGGCCTGGGCGACCTGGCGCTCGGTCTCCGCCCAGACCTGGGCCAGCTGTTCCTCGGCCGCGTTGTGCGCGAGCTGGCCGGTCATGGTGATGGCGGAGCGGACCTGGCCGGCGAGGGCGCTGAGACCGTTGGCGAGCTGGGTGTGGGCCAGCTGCGGGGGTATCGCGAGGTCGAGTTGGTACGGACGGCCCGTCTGCGCCTCCGAAGCGGCCGCCTGGATGACGGTGTGCGCGATGTACGCCACGAACTGCTCGGCAGCCCGCAGCTGCTGGGTCAGCTGCTCGCGCTGGTGCTGGAGTTCGTCGGCGCGGCGCTGCTGGGCGCGGGCCCTGCGCGCGAAGTGGAGCGACGCGCCGGCACCGGCCGCCAGCGCGACCAGGGTCAGTATCAGTTCGGTCATCAGGTCCTCGCGAGAATCGGGGAGACGGTTCCGCCGCCGGCGCCGACGCCGGCGCGCGTGCCGGTCCGCATGCCGCCGGGGCCGTGGTACCCGCTGCCGGGGGAGCGTTGCATCGTGTCTGGACTCCGTAGTACCCGGGCATCCGGGGTCGGTCGGCCGTGGGGGCGGCCCGCAGGGGAGAGGGGCTTCGCATCTGTGAAGAGCGGTGCCGGATTTCGCCGGACAATCACCGCTGTTCGTCACCTGCCGCAGGTCGGATCGAGTGGTGGGAGCCGGTGCGCCACGGATGACGGAACAGGCCTTTCGCGCCGACAACCCTTGCGGTCAGCGGGGCGCCCAGGCGCCCTTCACCGCGACTCCGGCCCTCGGGAAACCGGCGTCGTTCGGCAGTCACGTCCGCCGGAGGGAAGAGACGATGGCCAGGATGATAATCGCGACAGCCCGTGCAAGTGCAAGTGCGATGTTCCGCAAGGGCTTTGTCCGGCTGTTCCACGCCACGGACCGCCGCGGACACCGGGTCCGGCCGGCTGCTGACCGGCGTGGCATCCGGCGAAGGAGACATGACAGAACCCTAATGGCATATGACCAAGTCGCGCACGGAGAAGCCCGCCTGATGGACAGTCGACGGCGAAAAACGGAACCCCCCGCGCCGCCGGTCGTCAGACCGCTCCTCGATAGGATCCGGTCGGGGCCCTGACCACCGGGAACGGGCCAACGAGCTGCGAGCAAGCGGAATTCCGAACGGACGCGTCGGACCGGCAGCGGTCACGACGGCGGCCGGGACACCAAGTGAGTGGAGAACCAGTCATGCGTGGAGGCAGCATCGCCGTGGTCGGCGGCAGCATAGCGGGGTGTGCCACGGCCCTGGCCGCGTCGCGCGGGGGCGCCGGCAAGGTCACCGTCTTCGAGCGCGCCGACGCCGAACTCCGGGACCGCGGCGTGGGTATCGCCCTGCACAGCGACCGCTACGACGAGCTGAGGGACGCCGGTTACGTGGCCCCCGAGATGCCCTGGGCGCCGCTGGACCAGCGCGTGTGGAGCGTGCGCGACGGCGACGCGGAGCACGGGCGGGCCATCGGTGAGCAGCCGTTTCCCTTCCGCGCCTACAACTGGGGCTCCCTGTGGAGCGAGCTGCGCCGCCGGGTGCCCGAGGGCGTCACGTACCGCTCCGGCGCCGTGGTCACCGGTGTGGAGCCGGACGACGACGGAGTGACGCTGCGGCTGGCCGACGGATACGAGGAGCACTTCGACGTCGTGATCGGCGCCGACGGCTACCGCTCCGTCGTCCGCGAGGCCATGTTCCCCGGCATCACGCCCTCGTACGCCGGGTACATCGGCTGGCGCGGCACCTCGTCCGACGTCGAGGGCCTGCCCTCGGACGGGCGTTCCGCGCACAACATCGTCTTCCCCGGCGGCCACTGCATGATCTACCGCATCCCGGACGGCGACGGCGGGCACCGGCTCAACTGGGTGCTCTACACCGCGCCCCCGCAGGTCGACGGTCTCCACCCCGATCTGCGGACCCCGACCTCGCTTCCGCCGGGCAGGCTCAACGCGGAACTCACCGCGCACCTGCGCGCACTTGTGGCTGAAAACTTTCCCTCGTACTGGGCGGCCAGAGTGCTGCGCACGCCCGCCGAGACCACTTTCATCCAGCCGATCTACGACCTGGAGGTCCCGCACTACACCTCCGGGCGGATGGCGCTCGTCGGCGACGCGGCGAGTGTGGCCCGGCCGCACATCGGCGGCGGCAGCGTGAAGGCGCTCCAGGACGCCACCGCGCTGGAGGCCGCCTGGGTGGCGGGGGAGAGCTGGAAGGAGGTCCTGGACCGGTACGACGCCGGCCGGGGCGCGGTCGGGGCGGCCATGGTCGCGCTCGCCCGCCGCATGGGCAGCGCCCAGGTCGAGGACACCCCGGACTGGTCGGCCATGGAGCAGGCGGAGTTCGACGCGTGGTGGCAGGACCAGAACAGCGGCTCCGACCGGCGCAGCGGCTTCGGCGGCCACAGCCTGAAGGTCAAGTAGGACGCGGCGGGGGCGGCGACCGGAACCGGTCACCGCCCCCTCCGTTGCCGCGTGCGCTCAGCGGCCCGCCGGCGCCAGTTCGAGCGCGGCGTGCAGGGCGGAGGCGTCCGTACGGGCGGCCGCGCCGTCCTGCCGCAGCGCCACCCGCCCCGAGGTCAGCACCGTGAGCGTGTCGGCGCACTCGGCCGCCCGGTCCGGGCTCGGGGAGACCAGCAGGACGGCGATGCCCTCGTCGGCCAGCGTGGTCACCAGCTCGTGGACCTGACGGACCAGGGCGGGCGCGAGGCCCTCGGTAGGCTCGTCGAGCAGCAGCACGCTGGGGGAGCCGAGCAGTGCGCGGGCCAGGGCCAGCATCTGCTGCTCGCCGCCGGACAGCTGTGTCCCCCGGTTGCTCCGGCGCTCGCCCAGCCGGGGCAGCAGCTCCAGGACCCGCGCGGGCGTCCACACGCTGGGGCGCTCGGTGTCGCCCCGGCGCGGCGGGCGGTGGGACAGCCGCAGGTGTTCGGCGACGGTGAGGCCCGCGAAGACCCGGCGGCCCTGCGGGACGAGACCGATCCCGGCGCGCGCGATCCGGTGCGCGGGCTGCCCCGTCACCTCCCGGCCGCCCAGCCGTACGGTCCCCGCGTCGGGGCGCATCAGTCCGGCGACGGTGTGCACGAGGGTGGTCTTGCCCGCGCCGTTGTGGCCGACGACGGCGTGGACCGTGCCGGCGGGGACGGACAGGTCCAGGCCGTGGAGGACGGTGCCGCCGTGGTAGCCCGCGGTCAGGCCGGTGATTTCGAGCATCGTGGGCCGGGTCATCCTCTCGCGTCGGTGGGGGACGGTCCGGCGACGGCGGGTTCGCCACCGGCCGCCGCACCGGTGGTGTGGTAGGCGTCGCGGACCTCGGGGTGGGCCAGCGCCTCCCCGGTCGGGCCGGTCACCAGGACCCGCCCGGCGGCCAGCACGGTGACGGACGTGGCGAGTTGGGCGACGACCTCGACATGGTGCTCGACCAGGACGACCGCCACGCTGTCCGGCAGACCGCCCAGGATCGCGAGCAGCCGGCCGATGTCGCCGTCGGTCAGCCCGGCCGCCGGCTCGTCCAGGAGCAGCAGCCGGGGCTCGCCGGCCAGCGCGGCGGCGATGTCCAGCATGCGCCGCCGGCCGTGGGAGAGCGTGCCGGCCGGCCGGTGGGCGAGATCGGCGAGCCCGACCGTCTCCAGATGGCGGGCCGCGGACTCCTCGTGCAGCCGGTAGCGCGACGGGCTGCGCCAGGCGCCCCGGCGCCTGGGGTGGTGCGGCCAGCCCGCCAGGACGACGTTCTCCAGCACCGTCAGTTCGGAGATCACCGACGGCTGCTGGAAGCTGCGGGCGATCCCGAGCCGGCTGCGCTTCGCGGTGGCCGTCCGGGTGATGTCCGTACCGTTGAGCGCGATGGTGCCGCGGTCGGGCCGGTCGGTGCCCGCGATCAGGTTGAGCAGGGTGGTCTTGCCGGCGCCGTTGGGGCCGATGACGGCGTGCCGGGCGCCCGGGGGGAGCCGGAGGCTGACGTCGTCGACGGCGGTGAGGCTGCCGTAGCGGCGGGTGAGGTGGTCGAGGTCCAGCACGGGCGGTGCCGGTGCCTCGGTGTGCGCGGGCGTCATGGGGCGGCCTTCCCGGTGGACAGGGGCAGGGGTGCGGCCGGGCGTGGCGCGCCGCGCAGACCGGCCAGGCCGCGCGGCAGCAGGTACACGGCGGCGATGAACAGCGCCCCGAGCAGCAGCGGTCCGTGCCCGGGCCAGGAACCGGCGACCCAGTCCCGGGTGAAGACGATGAGCCCGGCGCCCAGCAGGGCGCCGATCACGGAGGTCGTGCCGCCGATGACGGCCGCCAGCAGCGCGAACGCGGCGATCTCGAAGCCGACGTCGGCGGGGGAGAGGTACTGCTGCACGCTGACCATCAGCGAGCCGCCGACCCCGGCCAGCGCACCGGCGCAGATGTGGGCCACCAGCAGATAGCGCCCCACCGGATGCCCCGAGGCCCGCATCCGCGCCTCGGCGCCCCGGGTGCCGGTCAGCAGCTTCCCGGCCGGGGAGCGCAGCACCAGCAGGGTCAGGGCGACCGCGACGACGGCGACGACGAGCGCGTAGGTGTAGAGCTCGCTCTCGTCGGTCATCCCCTCGCCGCCCCACAGCGCCTGGGTGGCGGGGAAGCCGACGAGGCCGTCGGCGCCGCCGGTGACGGATTTGAACTGGTTGATGACCGCACTGGCCAGCTCCCCGACCGCGAGCGTGATCATCAGCACGGTGGTGCCGCGGGCCCGGATCACGGCGGGCCCGGTCACCGCCGAGAACACGGCGGCCGCGAGCGCCGACAGGACGACCTGGACCGGGCCCACCGTCCAGCCGGCGTCCGCCAGATTGGCGGTGGCGTACGCGCCGACGGCGAACGGCGCGGTCTGCCCGAGCGTCGGCAGCCCCGCGTAGCCGGTCAGGATCGTGACGCTGACCGCGAGGAGCCCGAGCGCCAGGGCGGAGCCGGCCAGCGAGATGCTGTACGAGTCGAGCAGCCCGGGCAGCGCGATCAGCACCATGAGCAGGACGAGCAGCGGGGCCGCCCGGCGCCATGCGGCCCCGCGCACCCACGCCCCCAGCCTGCCGGGCGCCTCCTGCGTACGGGCCTGCCGCGCACCGGCCCGAGCACCGGTCTGACGGGTACGTGCCCCGAGGCGTGTCCCCAGCCGTGCCGCGAGGAGGCGGCGGAGCCGGGTCACCGGGTCCGCCGACGGGCCCTCGGGGCCGTGCGCCGCCGCCGGTTCCGCGAAGCGGGAGCGGAACACCAGCACCGCCGCCATCGCGGCGAACAGCAGATACGGCGCCAGCTCCGGCAGCACCGAGACGCCCAGCGTCTGCACCTCGCCCACGGCGACCGCCGCCGCGAACGTGGCCCACAGCGAGCGCAGCCCGCCCAGGACCACCACGACGAGGGAGAGCATCAGCACGTTCTCGGACGTGCCGGGGCCGGGGCCGATGATGGGGGCCCCGAGCACCCCCGCGGCACCGGCCAGCGCCCCCGCCGCCGCGAGGACGCCGGTGTGCACCGCCCGGGGGTTGTGGCCGGTGGCCGCGAGCATCTGCGGATCGTCGGCGGAGGCCCGTACCGCCGCCCCCACCCGGGTGCGGGTGAGCACCCAGGTGCCGAACCCCGCCAGCAGCACGGCCATCACGATGAAGCCGAGCCGGTAGGCGGGGTAGCGGTGGCCCAGCAGGTGGACCGAGGTGTCGAGCGCCCCGGGGACGCGTACCGGCAGCTCGTCCGCGCCGAAGAGCTGGATGAGCAGATCACCGCCGACCAGGGCGATCCCGAAGGTCAGCAGTGCCTGAGCGAGATGCCCACGCCGGGCGAGCGGAACCGTCGCGGCGGACAGCCCCGCCCCGGCGAGGGCGGCCGCCGCGGTGCCCGCGGCCAGCCCGAGGGCGAGGCCGCCCCAGGTTCCGTCGCTCAGCTCGGCGCCGGTGTAGGCGCCGATCGCGTACAGCGTGCCGTGCGAGAGGTTCAGCACGCCGGCCGTGCCGAACGCGAGACTCAGGCCGGCGGCGACCACGAACAGCAGCAGCCCGTAGGCCACTCCGTCCACCGCCGGCACGAGGTGGGCATCGAGAAGCTCCATGTCAGCCGCCGAGGGTCGCCAGGTCCTGGACCATGACGTTGGCGAGCTGGTTGCCGTCGGGGCGCACCTGGCGCAGGTACCAGGTCTGCACCGGGGAGTGCGCCTTCTCGCCGAACTCCCAGGCGCCGCGCGGGCTGTCGATCTGGCCCAGGCCCGCGATGGCCGTGTTGATGGTCTCGGGCGTCACGTCGCCCTTCTTCGCGGCGTCGGCGATCGCCTTGTCCAGCACGGCGGCCGCGTCGTACGAGGACATCGCGTACGTGGTCGGCTGGGTGTCGTGCTCGGCCGTCCAGTCGGCGGCGAACTTGCGGTTGGCCGCGTTGTCGAGGTCGGGGGCGTAGTTCAGGACCGAGTAGATGTCCTTCGCCGCGTCGCCCTGCGCCTGGAGCACGCTGCCCTCGGTGACGAAGGCCGTGTACAGCGGCAGGTCGGCGACGTCGGACTGCGCGTACTGCTTGGCGAAGTCGATCGCGGCCTTGCCGGCGTAGAAGGAGTAGACCGCCTTCGCGTCCGTCTTGGCGATGTCGGCGAAGTACGGCATGAAGTTCGTGGTCTTCGGGAACGGCGTCCAGGTCGTCTTGCCGTCCGGGTTGGCGAGCTTGCCCTTGATGCGCTTGAACTCGTCGGTGAAGCCGCGCAGTTCGTCGTAACCGCCCTGGTAGTCCGGGCCGATCGCGTAGACCGGGCCGTTCACCTTCTCCTTGACGTACGGGGCGATGGCCTTGCCCGGCTCGTCGGACATGAAGCTCGTCGTCCAGACGTACTTGAGGTCCTTGACCGGCGGGCGGGCGTTCGACCCGAGGAAGGGGATCTTGGCCTGGTTGACCAGCGGCATCACCGCGGCGACCGAGCCACCGCTGACCAGGCCCGTCAGCACATCGACCTTGTCCTTCTTGACCAGCTTGGTGGCGGCGGGAACGGCGGTGGGGGGACCGTCGCCCTCGTCCGCGACGATCAGCTCGACCTTGCGGCCGCCGAGCTTGTTGCCGTGCGTCTTCAGATACAGCTCGAAGCCGGCGCGCAGGTCCGTACCGACCGGCTTGTAGGTGCCGGACAGGGAGGCCACCAGGCCGACCTTCACGGTCTCGTCGCCGGTGCCGCTGTCGCTGCTGCACCCGGTGACGGCTGCCAGCCCGATGGCGAGGGCGGCAGCGCCCACCGGCCGGATTCTGCGGTGGCGTGGACGGGATATGTCGAAGAACATGAGGGCTCTCATCGGGGGAGTAATGGGCGGAACGGGGTGACCCGGCCGCCGAGCGGGGTCGGCGGACGGGCCGGGTGCGGCGGTGGGGGAACGGCCGACAATCAGTGGGCGGGCAAGCCGCTGGGGGTGCGGACCTGGGGGGACAGGGAGTCACCGACCTGGTTGATCAGCTCGGACATCATGTAGCTGACCTCGCCGATGTCCGCGTCCCGGGTGGTGGTCACCAGCAGGGAGGCGCCGCTGGAGACGGCCATCGAGAACATGTAGCCCCCCTCCATCGCGGTGAGGCTGTGCTCGACGGGGTCGGTGTTCGTCAACTGCGCCGCGGCGGAGAGCAGGTTGACGACGCCGGAGGCGATGGCCGCCAGCCGGTCGGCGTCGTCACGCTCCACACCCGTGTAGGCCAGCGCGAGTCCGTCCACGGACACGGCTATCGCCTGGGTGACCTCCGGGATGCGTCCGGCGAAGTCGCTCAGGATCCAGCTCAGGTCGGTGGGTGAGGTCATTTCTTGGTCCGTTCGGTGTCGTCGTCGGTGGCGGAACGCCCGCGGGTGTTCGTGCTCCGGCTGATCCCCTGGGCGTAGGCCGCGAGGACGTCGGAGACCTGCCGGGAGTCCCGGCGGCGGGGCGACGGCCGCGGCGCGGCGGCGCCGGACCGCTGATCGGTGCCGCCCCGGTTGCCCAGGCTGGGCCACTGCTGGGGCGTGTTGCGCTGCCGCAGGGGCAGCCCGGAGGAGCTGACGCCGGCGATGCGCGAGACGGGTTCGTCGTGCACGGGGTGCGGCGCCGCCGTGGTGGCGCGCTCGCGCACATCGGTGGCGGTGTTCGCGTCGCCCTCGTGGGAGGTCCTCGCGGCGTCGGCGTCCTTGCGGGCGCCGATCCCCCCGCCGACGGGCCGGCCGGCCCGGCCGCCCGCGGTGCCGGGCTGTCTGCGCCCGGGGTGCCCGAGCGCGCTGATCGGGCGGGGCGCCTCGTAGCGGACGGCGCGCTCCTGGCCGTCGGCGCCCTGCGCCGGTGCGGTCTCCTCGGGGACCGCGGCCAGCACGCCCGCGGGCAGGGTGACCTCGGCGATGGTGCCGGGGCCCGAGGAGTCGCGCAGCTCGACAACGATGCCGTGACGCGCCGCGAGCCGTGCCACCACGTGCAGACCCATGGACCGCACGTCCCCGATGCCGGCCTGCGGCTCGCGCAGGGCGGCGTTGTGGACGGCACGGCGTTCGGCCGTGATCCCCACGCCCTCGTCGACGATCTGGACGACGGCCCGGTCCCACAGCCGCCACACGGCGACCCCCACCTGAGCGTCGGGCGGCGAGAACCGGGTCGCGTTGTCGAGGAGTTCGGCCAGGATGTGTGCCACGTCGTGCACGGCCCGGGCGGCGATGCCGATGCCCGACTCGATGACGCCGAGGGACACCCGGTCGAAGCGCTCGATCTGCTGGGCGGCGGCCACGATGACGGTCGAGCAGCCGATGTCGGCCGAGCGCACCCGGGCGTTGCCGTAACCGCCCAGGACCAGCAGGTTGTTGGTGTTGCGCTCCATGCGGATGGCGAGGTGGTCGAGCGCGAAGAGGGTCTTCATGCGCTCGGGGTCGGCCTCGTCGCGCTGCACCGCGTCCAGCTCGGACACCATGACGCTGGTCAGCTGCGCGCCCCGGCGGGCGACCCGGACCAGGGTCTCGGCGAACTGCTCGTGCACCCGCGCCTGTTGGGCGGCGAGCCGGACGGCCTCGTGGTGGACGGCGTTGAACGCCTCACCGACCTCACCGATCTCGTCCCCGCCCGTGGTCCCGACGGGGTTGCCGGACCGCTCGGCGACCTGCTCGGGCGTCGAGCCGCTCAGCGCGCCGGGCCGGGAGAGCTCGCTCATCACGGCGGGGAGTCCGGTGTGGGCGACCTCGTGCGCGGCGTTGCGCAGGTCGCGCAGCCGCCGGATCATGACGCGGCCGAGGCGGACGGCGACGACGACGGCGCCCACCAGGGTCAGCAGCACCAGGGCGACCTCGGCCCCGGCGGTCCACAGGAGTTGGGTGCGTTCCTTCGAGACCGTGGCGTAGACGGACGCGTCGATGCGCTTCTCCACCGAACGCAGCAGCGTCTGGCGGTCGTCGGAGGCCTGCTGCCAGGCCTTCGGGGTGACATCGATGCCCCGGCTGGTGCCGGTGCGGCCGATCTGGTCCTCCAGCCGACGGGCCTCCAGCGCCTTCGGGCCGGACAGGGTGCGTTCCAGCCAGGTCCGCCATTCGCTGGGACCGAGGCCGAACAGCACGCCGGTGGACTCCGTGTAGCCGAGCCGGCTGGCGTCGAACGTACGCTGCGAGGCGACCGTGAAGCCGCCCGCGGCCTGCGCCCTCATCACCGTGACCTGCTGCTGGGCCGTGTGCTCGGCGGCCTCGGACAGGGCGGCGGCGGCGCGGATCCGGTCCGCGATGTCGGCGTCGACACCGTCGGCCTGCGCGATGCCGTCGCGGTAGCCGTTGAGGTCGGCGATGACGATCCGGTAGCCGAAGGCGAGCGCGGAGATGGTGCTGCTGCCGGAGCGCACCTGGGCGCGCAGGGCCGGCAGTTCGTCCATGAAGCGTTTGATGCGGTCCAGATTGGCCTGGGCGCTGCCGGGCACCTCGGACAGGCCGCCGATCTTGCTGTTGAAGGTGGCGATGCTCTTGTCGGTCGCTGCGGACGTGGTCTGGAAGGCGTCCGCGTCACCCTGTTTGGAGACCAGGGCGGTTGCGGCGGCACGCTCACGCTGCAGTTGGTGCGTTAAATCACCGGCGCTGGCGGCGACATCGACCATCGCCGTCAGTCGGTTGGCCTGGAGCGCCTGGTTGGTGGCGGGTGCGAGGGCCAGAACCGAGAAGGTGACCGCAACGGTGAGGGGCGCGGTGACGAGCAGGACGAGGCGACGATTGATTTTCACTGCGCGGCTCCATCGCCGGAACCGGTGCTGAGTATCGGTGACACGCAGATACCTGTTAACGGGTTGTGGGGTGTCGGTAGGGACGCTGGTACATCGTGTGCACAGTTGCGGATGGGACAGGCGGAGTGGGCGGGGCTCCAGTGGCGCGGCTTGATCCTATGCCGTAGCACGTAACTACCGATGCGTACATCGTCGAAAATTTGCGCTCACTTAAGGCCGCCGAAGCGGTCCAACTCTGTCAGAAATGCCTGTACGGTGAACCGCCCGCGGCTAAGCGGAATCGGTGAACTGCCGTGCTGGAGGCCGTCCTGACCAGCGATCACATGGATCATGACCGGGTCCCGGACCTGATTGCGGAATGTCGCCCCGCTCCCCATCCACCTGCGGTGACCACAGGCCGCCCGGGGGGCCGCTGTTGCGGAAAGGTTAGATCCGATTAGCGATGGCGATCGTTCCGGATGAACCTCCGCTCACCGCTCAGCGGCGCCGCGCACCGGAGGTGTGTCCGAAAAACGTTCCGGGTTCAATAGCTGTGCTGTGAAGGGATGGTGGCGATGTGCCAGGTTTCGTCACTCATCGCACACGATGCCGCGCCTGCCTGAACCGGTCCTGTTCGAACGGCATATGCCCCGGCCCGCCGGTGGGCCGGCGGGCCGGGGCATACGGGGTGAAGCGGGTCAGGCGCCCACGTAGTCCGCGAGATGCTCGCCGGTGACGGTGGACCGGGCGGCGACCAGATCGGCGGGCGTGCCCTCGAAGACGAGCGTGCCGCCGTCGTGACCGGCTCCGGGGCCGAGGTCGATGATCCAGTCGGCGTGCGCCATGACCGCCTGGTGGTGCTCGATGACGACGACGGACTTGCCGGCGTCGACGAGCCGGTCCAGCAGGCCGAGCAGTTGCTCGACATCGGCGAGATGCAGACCGGTGGTCGGCTCGTCGAGGACGTGGACACCGCCCTTCTCGCCCATGTGGGTCGCCAGCTTCAGCCGCTGCCGCTCGCCGCCCGACAGCGTGGTGAGCGGCTGCCCGAGGCTGAGATAGCCCAGCCCGACGTCCGCGAGCCGTCCGAGCACACGGTGTGCGGCCGGGGTCCGGGCCTCGCCGGCGCCGAAGAACTCCTCGGCCTGAGTCACGGACATCGCCAGGACCTCGCTGATGTCACGGCCGCCGAGGCGGTATTCGAGCACCGAGGCCTGGAACCGCTTCCCCTCGCACTCCTCGCAGACCGTGGCGACCCCCGCCATCATCGCCAGGTCCGTGAAGACGACACCCGCCCCGTTGCACGTGGGGCACGCGCCCTCGGAGTTGGCGCTGAACAGGGCCGGCTTCACGTCGTTGGCCTTGGCGAACGCCTTGCGGATCGGGTCGAGCAGCCCGGTGTACGTGGCCGGGTTGCTGCGCCGGGAGCCGCGGATCGCGCCCTGGTCGACCGTCACCACCCCGTCCCGGCCGGAGACCGAACCGTGGATCAGCGAGCTCTTGCCGGACCCGGCGACACCGGTGACGACGGTGAGCACCCCGAGCGGGATGTCCACGTCGATGCCCCGCAGGTTGTTCGCCGTCGCGCCCCGCACCTCCAGCACGCCGCTGGGCTCGCGCGGCTTCTCCTTGAGCGAGGCCCGGTCGTCGAAGTGGCGGCCGGTGACGGTGTCCGAGGCCCGCAGCCCCTCGACCGTGCCCTCGAAGCAGACCGTGCCGCCCGCCGTACCGGCGCCGGGACCGAGGTCGACGACATGGTCGGCGACGGCGATCGTCTCCGGCTTGTGCTCCACGACGAGCACCGTGTTGCCCTTGTCCCGCAGCCGCAGCAGCAGATTGTTCATCCGCTGGATGTCATGGGGGTGCAGCCCTGCGGTGGGCTCGTCGAAGACATATGTGGTGTCGGTGAGCGAGGACCCGAGGTGGCGGATCATCTTGACGCGCTGCGCCTCGCCGCCGGACAGGGTGCCCGCCGGGCGGTCGAGCGCGAGGTAGCCGAGACCGATCTCGACGAACGAGTCGAGCGTCTGCCGGAGCGCGGAGAGCAGCGGTGCCACCGAGGGCTCGTCCAGGTCCCCGATCCACGCGGCCAGATCGCTGATCTGCATCGCGCAGGCGTCGGCGATGGAGATCCGCTTGATCTTCGACGAGCGGGCCCCCTCGCTCAGCCGGGTGCCGTCGCACTCGGGGCAGGTGGTGAAGGTGACCGCCCGCTCCACGAAGGCCCGGATGTGCGGCTGGAGCGCGTCCTTGTCCTTGGACAGGAACGACTTCTGGATCTTGGGGATCAGCCCCTCGTAGGTGAGGTTCACCCCCTCGACCTTCACCTTGGTCGGCTCCCGGTGGAGGAAGTCCTGCATCTCCTTCTTGGTGTACTTGCGGATCGGCTTGTCCGGGTCGAGCAGACCCGACTCGGCGTAGACCCGCACGGTCCAGAAGCTGTCCGACTTCCAGCCGGGGATGGTGAAGGCGCCCTCGGCCAGCGATTTGGAGTCGTCGTAGAGCTGGGTGAGGTCGATGTCGGAGACCGTGCCCCGGCCCTCGCAGCGGGGACACATCCCGCCGGTCCTGCTGAAGGTCGCCTTCACGGCCTTCCTGTTGCCGCGCTCGACCGTGATCGCGCCGGCCGCCCGGACCGAGGCCGTATTGAAGGAGTACGCGCTCGGCGGGCCGATGTGCGGCTTGCCGAGCCGGCTGAACAGGATGCGCAGCATCGCGTTGGCGTCGGTGGCGGTGCCGACCGTGGAGCGGGTGTCGCCGCCCATCCGCTGCTGGTCGACGATGATCGCGGTCGTCAGCCCCTCCAGGACATCGACCTCGGGCCGCGCCAGGGTGGGCATGAACCCCTGGACGAAGGCGCTGTACGTCTCGTTGATCAGCCGCTGCGACTCGGCCGCGATCGTGTTGAACACCAGCGAGCTCTTGCCGGAGCCGGAGACCCCCGTGAACACCGTCAGCCGGCGCTTCGGGATCTCGATGCTGACGTCCTTCAGATTGTTCACGCGCGCCCCGTGCACACGGATCAGATCGTGGCTGTCGGCGATGTGCCGCTCGCCCGTCCCGGTGGCCCTGCTCATCGTGTCTCCCTCGGTCGGGGCGGGCGGACAGCCGTACGCGTCGGGATGTCCATGCCCGTCACGCTAGCGGGGGCCCGGTGGCCGCGCTTCTCGATTCCTGACCGGCCTGGTCACCTGTTTCGCCACGCACGAGGGAATCCCCGCCGTCCCCAGCGCCGCCTCCTGCCGGTAGGTGCTGGGCGGCATGCCGACCAGCTCGGTGAAGCGGGTGCTGAAGGTCCCCAGTGAGGAGCAGCCGACCTCGAAGCAGACCTCGGTGACGCTGAGGTCGCCCCGGCGCAGCAGCGCCATCGCCCGCTCGATGCGCCGGGTCATCAGATAGCTGTACGGTGACTCGCCGTAGGCGCGCCGGAACTCGCGGCTCAGGTGGCCGGCCGACATGTGCGCCCCGCGCGCCAGCGCCTCGACGTCCAGCGGCTGCGCGTACTCCCGGTCGATCCGGTCGCGGACCTGCCGCAGCCGCGCGAGGTCGCGCAACCGCTGCGCCGCGTCGGATTTGCTGGTCACGGATGGAAGCGTACGACGCGGGGAAGCCGCCCGCCCCCGTTCGGCGCGACTGCGCCCGGGCAGGCCCTAGAGCCGGGTGGCCTCCCGGCACTGCCCCTCGGTGCCGGACGCCATGTGCTGGTCCATCGAGTCGCCCCGCTCGTACGGATCGACCTCGGGGCCCTCGCCGGTGCTCCTGCGGTCGGAGGGGAACTCCGGCACGAAGAAGCCGGAGACGTTGTCACAGCCGCCGTTGGCGGTGTCCGCCTTGTAGGACACGAGCGAGAAGGTGCCCGGCTCGATGATCACCTTCGACGGGTCGTCCCAGCTCATCACGGTCTCGCGGCGCACGACGGTCCGCGCGACCTCGTCGCTGCCCTCCGCCGCGCGCACGACCGGATAGACGTAGGTGACATCGCTGGTCACCTCGACCGCGCCCCGCTCGCCCTTCCGGAAGGTGATCCATCCGCGTGTCCTGACGGCGTCGCCGACGAGCCGCACCTTCGACGGTGCGAAGCGGCTGAACATCTTCAGGGGGTCGTTCTTCCGGCTCGGCGTGTCGAACGCGTGTGCCAGGTAGTTCTGGACGTCCTTCTGTCGCGGATTGAGCAGGGCGATGGCGGCTGCCGGCCGCTCCCCGCGCAGCACACCGGGGTCCAGATTGGATGCGACCAGGAAGTCCCGGCTCCGTTCGAGCGTCCGGGCGACGTCCTTCTCGCTCATCCAGCCGGTCGCCCGGGCCGCCGGCAGCGTGATCCCCGCGACCCCGTCCTTCCAGGCGTCGGCCGGGGAGCCCCGGAACGGGTCGTCCGGGGTCGGGGTCTCGAAGGCCGCCCCGGTGGCCGGCGGCGCGTCGGGCCGCTCCGGCTCCGCGGCGCGCGTCGTGCCCCCGCCGTCGTCGCCGCCGAACCAGTTGGTCACCCGGCCGGGGTCCGACGCCACCACGAACAGGGCGACCACGACGAGGAACCCCACCACGTACCAGCCCTTGCCCCGCCGCCTCCGGGGCGGCTCGTGGGTACGCCATCCACCGGGCGGTCCGGGCTCCTCGCGCAGCCGCCGGGCCACCATCCGGGCCCGGGCCGACGGCTCCTCGGGGGCGCCGGGCGTCCCCGCCTCGGCGTCCTGCAGGAACCGCTCCCACTCCTCGTCCGGTATGGACGTCCCACCCTTGGTCACGCTGCTCCCGCCCCCTGTGCCCTGCCCGGCCATCCCCGGGCCGGGCCGTTTTTCCGTGCATCATCACACAGGGCACCGACACCGGGGACGGCCGACTGCCGCCCGTGCCGGCGGCGTCGGCGGGAGGGCGGGGTTACGGCTTGCGGCCCAGCGCCACGTATCCGGCGCTGACGATGTCGTCCTGGCCGGGGACCGGCTCACCGAGCTCGGGGTGCCAGGCCTCGGCGGCGACGATGCCGGGCTCGACGATCTCCAGTCCGTCGAAGAACGCGGTGAACTGGGCGCGGTTGCGCGGCGCGAGCGTGAGGGTGTTGGCCCGGTACATCTCGTCGACCTTGCGGGCCTCCTCCGGGTGGAAGTCTGCCGTGAGGTGCGAGATCACCAGATAGCTGCCCGGCGCCAGCACCTCGGTCAGCCGGTTCACCAGCTCGTACGCGCCGTCCTCGTCGCTCACGAAGTGCAGCAGGGAGATCAGTGACAGCGCGACCGGCCGGCCGAAGTCCAGGGTCTTCCCGGCGTGTTCGAGGATCGAGTCCACGTTCCGCGCGTCGGCCTGCACGTAGTCGATGACGCCCTCGGGCGTGCCCGTCAGCAGGGCCTCGGCGTGCGCCAGCACGATCGGGTCGTTGTCGCAGTAGACGACCCGGGTCTCGGGCGCGGCCTCCTGGGCCACCTGGTGGAGGTTGGGCTCGGTGGGTATCCCGGTCCCGATGTCGAGGAACTGCCGTACGCCCTGGCCGGACAGCCAGCGGGTGGCGCGGTGCATGAAGGCGCGGTTCACCTTCGCCATCACCGGGACGCCGGGTTCGACGGCGAGCATCTGACGGCCCATCGCCTCGTCCACCGGGTAGTTGTCCTTGCCGCCGAGGAACCAGTCGTACATCCGCGCCGGATGCGGCTTGCTGGTGTCGATGCGCAGGGCGGTGGCGTCGTTCTCCGGTCGGGACATGGCGGACTCCAGGGTGCGGAAGGCGGCGAATGATCAGCTCGGGCCCAGGATAGGCAACTCGGCTGCCCCGCAAGCCGCGTTCGCTCCTCCGGAGACCCCCGCGATAGTTACCACAGCGTAACTTACTCACTGGTTACTTGCGGTAACTACCACTGAGCGTTTTCAGCGTGGCTACTGATCGGGTGACGGAGCGGTGTGAAGGTCGGGGTGCGCAACGGACAGGGCTCCCGCGCCGTTGAGGGAGGTGTTCGACGTCTCAACTCAGCAGCACAGGAGCCCTGTTGGTTCCGTATCCTGCCGCACTCGACCTGCCTCACGCCCTGGTCGAGTGGGTCGCGATGCTCATCGTCATCCGTGAGGGTGACCGCCGGTGCAAACTCCCGCCGCACCGTCGTGCGCTGGTCGCACTCGTGTACCTGCGCCGCCACGACACTCTCGCCCGCATCGCCGCCGGCTTCGGGATATCCGTCGGCACCGCCCATGCCTACGTCACCTCCGTCACCGGCCTGCTCGCCGACCAGGCACCGGGCCTGCTCAAGACGCTGCGCTCGCACGACCCGGAATTCGTCCTCCTGGACGGCACGCTCGCCGAGTGCGACCGCGTCGGCGACGGCAAGGCCGACTACTCTGCGAAGCACAAGCGGCACGGGGTGAACGTGCAGGTCGTCACCGACCCAGCCGGAGAGATCCTGTGGATCTCGCCCGCGCTGCCGGGCCGGACCCACGATCTGACCGCCGCCCGCGCCCACAGGATCCTTCGGATCTGCGAACGCCAGGGCGTCCCGGTCCTCGCCGACATGGCCTACATCGGTGCCGGCGACTGGGTCACCACAGCCAAGCGCCGCCCGCCAGGCGGGGAACTCGCCCCCACCGACCGAACCCGGAACCGGGCCCTGTCCGCAGCCCGGGCACCCGTCGAACGCGGCATGGCACGGCTCAAGTCCTGGCAAATCTTCCGCAGATCCCGCATCAGCCCCAACCGCATGACCGTCATCACCAAAGCCGTCCTCACCCTGGAGAGGCAACGCTGAAAACGCTCACTGCTAGCTTGCGCTCACCCGCATTCGGAGCAGAGCGAGGAGTGAGCTGTGAGCCGCAAGAGCACCCGTTCGCGTTCCACCGCCCCCACCACCCACCCGACGGCGTCCCCCGGCCGAGGGCAGCGTCCCGGTGCCGTCCGCGCGGTGGCCGTCGCCGTCACGGCGGCGGCCTGCGTGGCCGCGTACGCGACACCCGCGTCGGCCACCGAAGGGCAGCCGCCCGTGGTGTCCCGGGGCGTGACCATCCCCGACTTCTACAGTCCGCCCGCCGAACTGCCCGCCGCCAACGGGGCAGTGGTCCGGCACGAGCCCCTGCCGCTCGGGCTGAGCCTGCCCGGCCTGGACGGCCGCCCGCTGCCGGGCACGGCGACCCGGCTGATGTACAAGTCCACCGACTCGGCCGGGCAGCCCGTCGCGGTGACCGGCGCCTACATCGAACCGTCGGCCGCCTGGAAGGGCTCGGGACCCCGGCCCCTGGTGGCACTCGCCTCGGGCACCATGGGCCAGGGCGACCAGTGCGCCCCCTCGCTGGCCCTCCAGAACCCGCTGACCCTCAACGGCGAGACCGTCTCGGTCGGCTACGAGATCCTCGCGGTCTACCGGCTGCTGTCCGCCGGCGTCGCCGTCGTGGTCACCGACTACGCGGGCCTGGGCACCACCGACCGGCTCCACACCTACGTCAACCGGCTCGACGAGGGCCACGCCCTGCTGGACGCGGCCCGCGCCGCCCACGCACTGCCCGGCACCTCGCTCACCCCCGACTCCCGCACCGGCCTCTACGGCTACAGCCAGGGCGGCGGGGCCAGCGGCGCCGCCGCCAAACTCCAGCCCTCCTACGCCCCCGACGTCAAGCTCGCCGGTACGTATGTGGGCGCGCCGCCCGCCGATCTGACCGCGGTCATGAAGGGCATCGACGGCAGCGCCCTCGCCGGCGCCCTGGCCTGGTCCATCAACGGCTTCGCCCAGTCCGACCCCGATGTCAGGGACGTCGTCGAGAAGAACATCAACGACGCCGGCCGGGCCGCGCTGAAGGACGCCTCGACCATGTGTGTCGGCGACGCGATCCTCGGCTACGGCTTCACCAAGAGCACCAAGTGGACCATCAGCGGCAAGTCCCTCGGAGAGGTCATCGCCGCCGAAACCCGCGCGCAGGCCGCGCTCGACCGGCAGCGCATCGGCACCCTGAAGCCGACGGGCCCGGTGCGGCTGGCGACCGGCGTGCAGGACGACATCGTGCCGCACGGCCAGGCGCGCCAACTGGCCGTGGACTGGTGCCGCAAGGGCGCCGCCGTCACCTACGACGCCGTCGTCCTGCCCAACCTGGGCGACAAGATCCTCACCAACCACCTGGTCCCGCTCATCACCGACCAGGGCGACGCGATCTCCTGGATGACCGCCCGCCTCTCGGGCAAGCCGGCCACGTCCAACTGCTGGACGATGCCGATCCAGCCCTGAACCGGCCCCGCCCCGTCGCGACACGTCAATTCGCTGTCGCGGCGGGGCGGCACGCGCGATCATGGGCCGTTCCTGCCCGCCACCCGTGAGGACCGCGCTCCATGCCCGTACCCGCCGACCCGACGGTGGTCCACCCGATGCCCGGCCAGCCGAGGGTGGTGCAGCTCAGACCCCTGGTCACGTCCCCGCTGATCGAGGTGGGGGAGTACACGTACTACGACGACCCGGACGACGCCACCGCGTTCGAGACGCGCAACGTGCTCTACCACTACGGCCCGGAGAAGCTGGTCATCGGCAGGTTCTGCGCCCTCGGGACCGGGGTGCGGTTCCTGATGAACGGCGCCAACCACCGGATGGACGGCCCCTCGACGTTCCCCTTCCCGACCATGGGCGGCTCGTGGGCCGACCACTTCGACCTGCTCACGGGTCTGCCGAACCGGGGCGACACCGTCGTCGGCAACGACGTCTGGTTCGGCCACGGCGCGACCGTGCTGCCCGGCGTACGGATCGGCCACGGCGCGATCATCGGCGCCGGCTCCGTGGTCACCCAGGACGTCCCCGACTACGGGATCGTCGGCGGCAACCCGGCCCGGCTCCTGCGCACCCGCTACGACGACCGCGATGTCGCCCGGCTCCTCGAACTGGCCTGGTGGGACTGGCCGGCGGAGCACGTCACCGCGCATGTGCGGACGCTGATGTCGGGCACGGTCGACGACCTCGAAGCCGTTGCTCCGGCGGGGTGACCCGGCCCGTCCGGCACCGCGCCCGCCGGCACCGCCCGCCCCGAATTCCGGATGCGGGCGGTGCGGGGCGCGGACTAGGGCCTGTCTTCGAACTCCCCTCTGCCGCGCGGCGCCCGGCAGGCACTCTCGCTGCACCGGCCGAGATCCCGAGTACGTCCAGTACGGGGGATCGCGGCCGGCACCCCCGTGTGCGCACCGGTCCGCCGTGTCCTCGTCGCCGTAGCTCCGAAATGAGTGATTCCCCATGTCACGTCGCCGTGCGCACATCGCCATGGCCGGCATTCCCGCCGTCAGCCACGTCCTGCCGAGTCTTGAGGTCATCCGCGAGCTGGTGGCCCGGGGGCACCGGGTGACCTACGCCAACGATCCGGTGGTGGCCGCGCGGATCGAGGCCACCGGCGCCGAGTTCGTCCCGTACGGCTCGGTGCTGCCGGTCGCCGACAACAACTGGCCCGACGACCCCATCGCCGTCATGACGCTCTTCCTGGACGAGGCCGTGCAGGCACTCGCGCAGCTGCGGGCCTTCTACGACCGGGATCCGGCGGACCTCTACCTCTACGACATCGGCGCGTACGCCGCGCGGGCGCTGGCGGAGTCGCAGCGGCGCCCGCTGATGCAGCTGTCCGCGACGTTCGTCGCCTGGGAGGGCTACGAGCAGGACGTGGCCGCGCGGCTGTGGACGCTGCCCGGCGCCGACGCGTACCGGGCGAGGTTCACCCGGTGGCTGGGCGCTTGCGGGGCGTCCACCACGGACATGGACGCCTTCTGCGGGCGGCCCGCCGACACGCTGGCCCTGATCCCCCGGGCGATGCAGCCGCACGCGGACGCCACGGACACCGGCACGGTCACGTTCGTCGGGCCCTGCTTCGACGGGCGGGGCGGTGAGCAGAGCTGGACCCGGCCGGCCGGCGCGGACAAGGTGCTGCTGGTCTCGCTGGGCTCGGCGTACACGGACCGGCCCGACTTCTACCGCCGGTGCATCGCGGCGTTCGGTGACCTGCCCGGCTGGCACGTCGTGCTCCAGATCGGCCGGCACACCGACCGCGCGGAGCTCGGCGCGATCCCCTCCACCGTCGAAGTGCACTCCTGGGTGCCGCAGTTCGCGATCCTCGAACAGGCCGACGCGTTCGTCACCCATGCCGGCATGGGCGGCAGCGCCGAAGGGCTGTACACCGGGGTCCCGATGATCGCCGTCCCGCAGGGCGCGGACCAGTTCATGAACGCGGACCGGCTCGTGGAACTCGGTGTGGCCCGCCGCATCGACACCGCGGACGCCACGGCCGAGACGCTGCGGGACGCCCTGACCGCCCTCGTCGCCGATCCGGAGACCGCCCGCCGCTCGGCGGAGCTGCGAGCCGAGGCCCGCGCCGAGGGCGGCACCCGGCGCGCCGCCGACCTCGTCGAGGAACTGCTCGGCTGAACCGTCCGGCACACGGGCCGGGGCCGCGCGGTGGATGTCATCGCGCGGCCCCGGATCATCGAAGGGTGCGGGTCAGCCCTTGCGGGTGGTGATCTCGTCGGTGAGCTGGGGGACGACGTCGAAGAGGTCGCCGACGACGCCGTAGTCGACGAGGTCGAAGATCGGGGCCTCGGCGTCCTTGTTGATCGCGACGATCGTCTTCGAGGTCTGCATGCCCGCCCGGTGCTGGATCGCGCCGGAGATACCCGAGGCGATGTACAGCTGCGGCGAGACCGACTTACCCGTCTGCCCGACCTGGTTGGTGTGCGGGTACCAGCCCGCGTCGACCGCCGCACGCGAGGCACCCACCGCCGCACCCAGCGAGTCCGCGAGCGCCTCGATGACGGCGAAGTTCTCCGCACCGTTGACCCCCCGCCCACCGGAGACCACGATCGCGGCCTCGGTCAGCTCCGGACGCCCCGTCGACTCACGCGGGGTACGCGAGACGACCTTCGTACCGGTGGCCTGCGCCGAGAACGCCACCACCAGCGCCTCGACCGCACCGGCGGCCGGAGCCGCCTCGACCGGCGCCGAGTTCGGCTTCACCGTGATCACCGGAACACCCCTGGAAACACGGGACCTGGTGGTGTACGAGGCGGCGAACACGGCCTGCGTGGCCACCGGACCCTCATCACCCGCCTCCAGGTCCACGGCATCAGTGATGATCCCCGAACCGGTCCGCACCGCGAGACGCGCCGCGACCTCCTTGGCCTCCGCCGAAGAAGGCAACAGCACCGCCACCGGCGACACCGCCTCGTACGCGGCCTGCAGCGCGTCCACCTTCGGCACGACGAGATACTCCGCGAACTCGGAATCCTCCGCGGTCAGCACCCTGACCGCACCATGCTCCCCGAGCACGGCCGCGGTGTCCGCGGCACCACCGCCCACAGCGACCGCGACGGGCTCACCGATACGACGCGCCAGCGTCAGCAGCTCCAGCGTGGGCTTGCGGACGGCACCGTCCACGTGATCGACATAGACGAGAACTTCAGCCATGGGACTTCCATCTCCTGCGTGTACGAAGTAAGCGGGGGGGCGGGAAAAGAAACGGGCAGCGCGGAACTCAGATGAACTTCTGACCGGCCAGGAACTCGGCCAGAGCCTTCCCGCCCTCACCCTCGTCCTTCACGATCGTGCCCGCCGTGCGCGCCGGACGCGCCGCCGCGGACTCGACAGCGGTCCACGCACCGCCCAGACCGACCTCCTCCGCCCCGATCCCCAGATCATCCAGATCCAGCGACCGCACCGGCTTCTTCTTCGCCGCCATGATCCCCTTGAACGACGGATACCGGGCCTCACCCGACTGGTCGGTCACCGACACCACCGCCGGCAACGACGCCTCCAACCGCTCCGACGCACTGTCACCATCCCGGCGCCCCCGCACCACACCGCCCTCCACCGACACCTCGGACAGCAGCGTCACCTGCGGCACACCCAGCCGCTCCGCGAGCAGCGCCGGAACCACACCCATCGCCCCGTCCGTCGACGCCATCCCCGAGATCACCAGGTCATAACCCGTCTCCTCGACCGCCTTCGCCAGCACCAACGACGTCCCGATCACATCCGTACCATGCAGATCGTCGTCCTCGACGTGAACCGCCTTGTCCGCACCCATCGACAACGCCTTGCGCAACGCGTCCCTGGCATCCTCCGGACCCACCGTCAACACAGTGACCTCCGCATCATCCGCCGCGTCCGCGATCCGCAACGCCTGCTCGACCGCATACTCATCCAGCTCCGACAACAGACCGTCGACATCCTCACGATCCAACGTCAGGTCATCGGCGAAATGCCGGTCACCGGTCGCGTCGGGCACGTACTTCACACAGACAACGATCCTCAAGCTCACGCCGGCTCTCCCTGTACCTGGTGGTGTGTCTGTCGCCGATCCTATGGCACTCAGTACCCTTCGTAAAGGTACCCAGTGCCGATATCGCGCTTTCGGTGCTACGTTTCCCGGCATGACCGATGACCGCGGGCCCGCCAAGAAGCCCCCCATGCGTGATGTGCTCGCCGAGGCGGCCTTCGGGCTCTTCATGGAGCGCGGCTTCGAGCGGACCACGGTGGACGACATTGTCGCCAGAGCGGGGGTCGGGCGGCGCTCGTTCTTCCGCTACTTCCCCTCCAAGGAGGACGCGGTCTTCCCCGACCACGAGCGCTGCCTCGCGGACATGACCGCGTTCCTGGCGGCCGCCGACGGCGAGGGCGACCCCGTCGACGCGGTGTGCGACGCGGCCCGGCTGGTGCTGCGGATGTACGCGGAGAACCCGGAGTTCTCCGTACAGCGCTACCGGCTCACCCGGGAGGTGCCGGGGCTGCGCACCTATGAACTGTCCGTCGTGCGCCGCTACGAGCGGACCATGGCCGGCTATCTGGAGCGGAGCTGGGAGGGCACCCCGGACGCCGCTCTGCGCGCCGAGATGATCGCGGCCTCGGTGGTCGCCGCGCACAACAACGGGCTGCGGTCCTGGCTGCGTTCGGGCGGCGAGGGTGACGCGGGGGCCGAGGTGGACCGCGCGCTGGAGCTCGTCCGTACGGTGTGGGGGCAGGCGGCCGGCGGACCCGCGGCCGGTGCGTCCGACGACGAGGTGATCGTCATGGTCGCCCCGAAGGGCGCCCCGATGTGGCGCGTGGTGCAGCGCATCGAGTCGGCGCTCGGCGGGGAGTGAACCGCCGCCCCGGGAGGCTCCCGGAAGGCTTCGGTAACTTTCGGCACTGAGTACCTTTACGCGCTGGCACTAAGTGCCATACGGTGCCGGTGTGCCGCCGCCGGAGGTGCGGCGACCGAGTCGAGCGCGGGAGGCCGAACGTGTTCAGTACCGGAACCGACGTGGGGACGGCGGCCCCCGACGCGGCGGAACCGCGCACCGAAGGCCTGGTCTACCAGGTGTGCCGATGGTGCGGCACGGCGTCGTTCCGCACCCTCCTGTGCCCCGTCTGCGCGTCGAGCGACCTCGAAGCGGAACGCAGCGACGGGCACGGCGTGGTCGTGCGGTCCCACGTCGTGAACCGCTACTCGCGCGTGATGCGCAACGAGTCCCTGGTCCGCTTCCCCGAGGGCTTCGTCTACCGCTGCCGGATCGTGGGCGCCGCACCCCACCTCGTCAACGTGGGCGACCGGGTCCGGCCCGTCGGCGGCACGGTCTCCGAGGCGGGAGAAGTGGTGCTCGAACTCTGCGACCCGCCCCGCATGGCCGACTGGTACTGACGCCCGTCAGCCGATCTCGACGACGTGCTTGCCCCGGACGCCGCCCGCCTCCAGGGCCCGGTGCGCGCCCGCGAGGTCGTCGAGCGGCCACACGGTGTCCACGATCGGGCGGATCTCACCGTTCTCCGCGTAGCGGGCCAGCCGGGTGAGCAGCGCGGTGCGCGGGTTCCCGCTGAAGAACCGGACCCGGCCCCTGCCGTGGACCACCGACGCGGCGATGTACCCGAGGGACGAGGCGAGGTGGTCCAGGTCGAAGGCGATCGCCACCATGCGCCCGCCGGGGGCCAGCAGCGTGCGGTACGCGCGGTGCCGGGTGCCCACCGTGTCCATGATGACGTCGAAGGCGCCCAGTCCGGCGGGCCCGGTCGTGCGGTAGTCGAAGACCTCGTCCGCGCCCAGACCGCGTACGAAGCCGAGGTTGTCCGCCCCCGCCAGCGCGGTGACATGGGCACCGAGTGCCTTGCCGAGCTGGACCGCGACGCTGCCGACGCCGCCGCTGCCTCCCCGCACCAGCAGCCGTTCGCCGGGCTTCAGGCGCGCCTTGGCGGTCAGGGCGGTCAGGCTCGTCGTCCCGCCCGCCAGCAGGGACACCGCCTCCGCCGGGGTCAGGTCGGCCGGCGAGGGGGAGATGCGGCCCGCGCCGATCGTGACGTACTCCGCCGCGCTGCCGAACCGCCGGGGCAGCACGCCCCACACCTGCTCGCCCGTCCGTACCCCGGTCACCGACGGGCCCACCGCCGCGACCTCCCCGGCGAAGTCGATCCCGGTGCGCTGGGGGAAGCGGCGGCCGGTCACCAGCCGCACCTTTCCGGCCCGGCCGGAGAGCTCACCGCCGTTGACCCCCACGGCCCGGACCCGGACAAGCACCTCGCCGGGTCCGGCCTCGGGCACGGGGACGCGGCCCGTGTACAGCACCTCCGGGGGGCCGTAGCGGTCGTAGAGGGCTGCGCGCATCTCGTCCATGTCCGTGTCCTGATCCGTCTCGGGAACCGTGAGCGGAGCGATCGTTCCGCTTGCGTTTCCTCAAGCTAACAGGCTAAGTGGATGGCACCTTCCACTTACCGTAAAGTGAGAGACATGCCTGCTCAGCCCTCTCAAAAATCCCTCGTCGCCGCAGCGGAACCGCTCGCCGCCACGCGGTCCGAAGGGCTGCGGGCCGACGCCCGGCACAACCGCGACCGCATCCTCGAAGCGGCCCGCGAGGCCTACGCGGCCCAGGGCATCGATGTGCCTGTCACCGCGATCGCCCGCCGCGCCGGCGTCGGGGTCGCCACGCTCTACCGGCGCTTCCCCACCCGTGCCGCGCTCATCACGGAGGCCTTCGCCGAGCAGTTCGCGCAGTGCGGTGCCGTCCTCGACGAGGCGCTCGACGACCCCGACCCCTGGCGCGGGTTCTGCACCCTGATCGAGAAGGTGTGCGCGATGCAGGCCGCGGACCGGGGCTTCACCGCCGCGTTCCTCGCCCGGTTCCCCGACGCCGTCGACATCGACGGCGAACGCGCCCGCGCCGAGGAGGGCATCGCCCGGCTGGTCCGCCGCGCCCAGGAGGCCGGACAGCTCCGGGCCGACTTCCACCCCGGCGACGTCACCCTGCTCCTGCTGGCCAACTGCGGTGTCGCCGAGGGCTCCCCGGAGGTCTCGGCAGCCGCGTCGCGCCGGCTGGTCGGCTATCTGCTCCAGTCCTTCAGGGCCGGCCGCACCGCGCCCCTGCCCCCGCCGGCCCCGCTGGAACTGCGGCGCGTGCACCAGTCACCCCACGGGCGCTGAGACCGGCCCGCCGGGGCTCGTGGCGCCGGAAGTCATCCGATGAACCCTGCCGCCGCTCTTCTCGCGCCGGGTGCGCGCCGCTACCATCGGGTCGCGAATGGGAGCGCTCCCAAATCCGTACCCGCCCCGTGCCGCCGCTGTCGGCGGTCCTGCTCGGAGAGGACGTTTCCGTGCGCTCAAGCGCCAGACCCCTTGCTGCCCTGGTGGCGGCACTCACGCTCACCGCCGGGCTGCTCGCCGCCGGCGCCCCGGCGTCGGCGAGAACCGCCCCCCTCGCCCCCACGGCCCAGGCATCCGATGTGTCCCTGGCGGCGGACACGTACGACTGGAAGAACGTCCGGATCGACGGCGGCGGGTTCGTCCCCGGCATCGTCTTCAACCGGTCCGAGAAGAATCTCGCCTACGCCCGTACCGACATCGGCGGGGCCTACCGCTGGGACCAGTCCGGCAAGCGGTGGACCCCGCTGCTCGACTGGGTGGACTGGGACCACTGGGGGTGGACCGGTGTGGTCAGCCTCGCCTCGGACGCGGCCGACCCGGACAACGTGTACGCCGCCGTGGGCACGTACACCAACGACTGGGACCCGACCAACGGTGCCGTGCTGCGCTCCTTCGACCGGGGTGCCAGCTGGAAGGCGGCCACCCTGCCGTTCAAGCTCGGCGGCAACATGCCGGGCCGGGGCATGGGGGAGCGGCTCGCGGTCGACCCGAACAAGAACTCCGTGCTGTACCTGGGCGCGCCCAGCGGCCACGGCCTGTGGCGTTCCACGGATGCGGGGGTGACCTGGGCAGAGGTGACCGCGTTCCCGAACCCGGGGAACTACGCCCAGGATCCCACCGACACCAGTGGGTACGGCAACGACAACCAGGGCATCGTCTGGGTGACCTTCGACGAGCGCACGGGCAGCGCCGGCAGTGCGACCCAGGACATCTACGTCGGGGTCGCCGACAAGGACAACACCGTCTACCGCTCCACGGACGGCGGCGCCACCTGGTCGAGGATCGCCGGACAGCCGACCGGGTACCTGGCCCACAAGGGGGTGCTCGACTCCGCCGACGGCTACCTCTATCTGACCCTGAGCGACACCGGCGGACCCTACGACGGGGGCAAGGGCCGGATCTGGAGGTACACCACCGCGACCGGTGAGTGGAAGGACGTCAGCCCGGTCGCCGAGGCGGACACCTACTACGGCTTCAGCGGTCTGACGGTGGACCGGCAGCGGCCCGGCACCCTGATGGCCACCGCGTACAGCTCCTGGTGGCCGGACACCCAGATCTTCCGCTCCACGGACAGCGGGGCGACCTGGACCCGGGCCTGGGACTACAGCAGTTACCCCGACCGCACCAACCGCTTCACCCAGGACGTCTCCTCGGTGCCCTGGCTGACCTGGGGAGCCAACCCGGCGCCGCCGGAGACCACGCCGAAGCTGGGCTGGATGACCGAGGCGCTGGAGATCGACCCGTTCGACTCCGACCGGATGATGTATGGCACCGGTGCGACGGTCTACGGCACCGAGAACCTGCGGAACTGGGACTCCGGCGGGCAGTTCACCATCACCCCGATGGTGAAGGGCATCGAGGAGACCGCCGTCAACGACCTGGCGAGCCCGCCGTCCGGGGCCCCGCTGCTCAGCGCGCTCGGCGACATCGGCGGCTTCCGGCACACCGATCTCGACGCCGTGCCGGACATGATGTTCACCTCGCCCAGCCTGACCTCGACCACCGGCATCGACTTCGCGGAGAGCAGCCCGGACACGGTCGTCCGGGTCGGCAGCGCGGACGCCGCCCCGCACATCGGCTTCTCCACGGACAACGGCGCCCACTGGTTCCAGGGTTCCGAGCCCTCCGGGGTGACCGGCGGCGGCACAGTCGCGGCGGCCGCCGACGGCAGCGGTTTCGTGTGGAGCCCGGAGGGCGCGGGCGTCCACCACACGACCGGGTACGGGAGTTCATGGGCGGCGTCCAGCGGGATCCCGGCCGGGGCGAGCGTCGAGTCCGACCGGAAGAACCCGAAGAAGTTCTACGGATTCCACGCGGGCACCTTCTACCTCTCGACGGACGGCGGCGCCACCTTCACGCCGAAGGCGTCGAGCGGTCTGCCCACCGAGGGCAATGTCCGCTTCGGGGCGGTGCCCGGTACCGAGGGCGACGTGTGGCTCGCGGGCGGCAGCACGGCGGGGGCGTACGGCCTGTGGCACTCCACCGACTCGGGGGCGACGTTCACCGAGCTGACCGGGGTGGAGCAGGCGGACTCCGTCGGCTTCGGCAAGGCCGCCGCCGGAGCCTCGTACCGGACGCTGTTCGTCACCGCGAAGATCGGCGGGGTGCGCGGCATCTTCCGGTCGACCGACGCGGGCGTGAGCTGGACCCGGATCAACGACGACGCGCACCAGTGGGGCTGGACCGGTGCCTCGATCACCGGTGACCCGCGCGTCTACGGGCGCGTCTACGTCTCCACCAACGGGCGCGGCATCCTGTACGGCGACTCCTCGGACGGCGACGGGGGCGGCACCGACCCGGGTACGGACCCCGGCACCGACCCGGGTAACCCGCCCGGGGACGCGGCCTGTTCGGTGTCCTACGAGGTGACCGACCAGTGGGCCGGCGGCTTCCGGGCGGAGGTGACTCTCACCAACACCGGGAGCACGGCCCTCGACGGCTGGCGGCTCGGCTGGACCTTCCCCAACGGGCAGCGGGTCGGCCAGATGTGGAACGCCACGCCCACCCAGGACGGGGCGAGGGTGACGGCCGCCGACGCCGGGTGGAACAGCAGGGTGGCGCCGGGCGCCTCGGCCGGATTCGGGTTCACCGGCACCCTGTCGGGCGGCAACGGCGCACCGGCCGCGTTCGCTC
This sequence comes from Streptomyces sp. ITFR-16, assembly GCF_031844705.1. Lineage (NCBI taxonomy): Bacteria > Bacillati > Actinomycetota > Actinomycetes > Kitasatosporales > Streptomycetaceae > Streptomyces > Streptomyces sp. ITFR-16. The sequence goes on along the minus strand of NZ_CP134609.1, from coordinate 1,879,775 downwards.
TGGGGGACGAGGTCTGCGCGTCCGGCTGACCGGTACGGACGGGGGCGGACGGAACCGCCCGCCCCCGTCCTCCCGGCACCGGCGGCGCGGGTGAACACGGGCTCACTGGCCCCGTACAGGTTCGTCGGCCATACTGCCCGCCGTGGAGCAGCGCATAGATCCGAACACTCAGCCCGCGTACGCCGCAGGGACAGACCCGGCGTACATCCCTGGTCTCACGGCCCCCCGACCCGCCGGAACGGCGCCGGAGGAGCCGGAGCGGACCGAGGAGCCCGTGTCCGACGACGCCGCCGCGGAGCCGGTGTCCGAGGATGCGGAGCCCGTCGCCGACGCGGAGGACGAGGAGGACGCGAAGAACGAGAAGGACGAGAGCGACGCGGGTGAGGACGGGGCTGCCGACGGGCCCTCGTTCGAGGTGAGCGACCGGCGCGGGTCGATCTCCGCCGACCGTGCGGGCATCCGGTTCACGCTGGACGACCAGGAGGCCGACTTCCGCTGGGACGAGATCGGCGCGGTCGAGCTGAAGCCGGCCCGTTTCGGCCGGCGGTTCACCGTCACGGTCCACATGTCGACCCGGCGCTGGTTCAACGCGGAGGTCGAGGCGGCCGCCCGCAGCAGCCTCAAGGAGTGGACGGAAGGCTTCGACGCGGTCCTGGACGCCTACTTCGAGGAGTCCTGACCGGTCCTCATCCCGGGCCGGGGCCGCGCAGCGCGTCGAGGACGCAGGGCCACGCGGCCGCTCCGAGCGCCGCGTCGGCCGAGGGCGAACCCCCGTGCCGGAAGAGGGCGGAGGCGGCGGCGGGTGCCTCGCCGGGCAGTCGCGGGCGGTGTCCGGCGTCGGCGCGGCCGACCAGCCGGACCGGACGGCCCGCGGCCCGGCGCCGGGCGGCCAGCTCCTCGGCGAACCGCAGCGAGGGCCACATCAGGTCGTCGCCGCCCGCCACCAGGACGAGCGCGGCGGCGGACCGCTCCACCGCGATGGCTGCGGCCGGGACCCGGTCCGCGTGCGTCCGCAGGCTCTGCTCGTACCAGCCGAGTACCGAGACGGGCGCGCTCTCCGGCTCCGCCGGGGTCCAGTCGTCGTCGTAGGGCACGAACGGCAGCGGCTCGCCCTTCCAGGTCCAGGAGGACCGCAGGGGCAGGGCCCGCCCGTCCCGGCCGGGGCCGACGTTGGCCCAGGTGACCCAGGTGGGGGAGAGCGCCACCACGGCGTCGATGTCCGGCCGGAGCACCGACAGGTGCAGCGCGGCCTCGGCTCCCTTGGACAGGCCCAGGACGCCGAGGCGCCGTGCGCCGTGCGCACGCAGCCACTCGGTGGCGGACACCAGCGTCTCCAGCGGGACTTCGCAGATGCCGGGCGGCTGGCCCGGTCCGCCGAACCACTGGACCGACAGGGCGGTCAGGCCCTGCCGGGCCAGCAGCCGGCAGCGGTCTCTCTCGATCCGGCCGCTGGATCCGGAGAGGACGAGCACCCCGGAGCCGCCCGGGTGCGCGGGCGCGGCGAGGAAGCCCGTCCAGGCGTCCGCGCCGGCGCCCGCCGGGGTGTGCACGTCCTGTTCGGTCAGGTCCGGCACGGGATCAGGCGTCCGCCAGGACCACCGAACGGGTCAGGTGGCGGGGGCTGTCGGGGTCCAGGCCCCGGGCGGCGGCGCGGGCGATGGCCAGGCGCTGCACACGGATGAGCTCGGCCAGCGGGTCGAGGCCGCTCTCCACCCACTGGGCACCGGTCTCCAGGAGCTGTTCGCGCAGGCCCTCGGGCGCGGAGCCGAAGAGCCAGGTCGCGGTGCCGGTGGTGGCGATGCTGATGGGGCCGTGGCGGTACTCCATCGCCGCGTAGGACTCCGTCCAGGACAGCGAGGCCTCCTTCATCTTCAGCGCGGCCTCGTTGGCCAGGCCGACCGTCCAGCCCCGGCCGAGGAAGGTGAACTGCGTGCAGTCCAGCAGCCCTTCGGGCAGCGGCTCGGCGAGTGCGGCCTCCGCGTCGCGGACCACGGCGTCGGTGTGCAGGCCGAGGTGGGCGCGGAGCAGCGTCAGCAGGGTGGTGGCGAACCGGGTCTGCACGACGGACTGCTCGTCCGCGAAGTCGAGGACCACGACGGCGTCGGCGGACGTCATCACCGGGGTCGACGGGTCGGCGGTGATGGCCACCGTCGGGGTGGTGCCGCGCAGCCGGCCGAGGAGTTCGAGGACCTCGGTCGTGGTGCCGGAGCGGGTGAGGGCGACCACCCGGTCGTAGCGGCGGCCGAAGGGGAACTCCGACGCCGCGAAGGCGTCCGATTCGCCCTGCCCGGACTCCTCACGGAGCGCGGCGTATGCCTGAGCCATGTAGAACGAGGTGCCGCAGCCGACCACGGCGATGCGCTCACCGGCGGCGGGCAGCGCGGCCGCCTGGCTCCCGGCCAGTTCTGCGGCACGGCGCCAGCAGTCCGGCTGACTGGCGGTCTCGATCTCGACAAATGACACTTTTGCACTCCGTACTGGTGATGGGATGCTCGTTTACGCACGCTACCCGCGATGTGCAAGCATTATCAAGCATACTCCTTGCAGGAGACTTGACTCGCCGGAGCCTTGTGCCACGCTTGCGCGTGTCCGGTGATCGCGCCCAAGGGGATGGGCGACGGCGGCCCGGACCTGTAAGGAGAATGCTCTTGTCCAGGGACGCCCGGTGGAACGCACTGCTGGAACTCGTCGGTAAGAACGGCCGGGTGGATGTCGAGGACGCCGCCAGGGCGCTGGACGTCTCGGCCGCGACCATCCGGCGGGACCTGGACCAGCTCGCCGAGCAGCAGCTGCTCACCCGGACCCGGGGCGGCGCGGTCGCCCACGGCGTCAGCTACGAGCTGGCGCTGCGCTACAAGACGGGGCGCAACGCCCCGGAGAAGCAGGCCATCGGCCGTGCCGTCGCGGCACTGGTCGCGGTCGGCGAGGTGGTGGGGCTGACCGGCGGGACCACGATCACCGAGGTGGCGCGCTCGCTCGCGGTGCGCTCGGACCTGGTGGGCGACAGCGCCTCCGGGGCGGCCGGCCAGCCGACGCTGACGGTGGTCACCAACGCCCTCAACATCGCCAATGAGCTGGTGATCCGGCCGCAGATCAAGATCGTGGTCACCGGCGGTGTGGCCAGGCCCCAGTCGTACGAGCTGACCGGCCCGCTGGCCAGCGGGGTGCTGGGGGAGATCACGCTGGACGTCGCCGTGCTCGGGGTCAACGCCATCGACACCGAGCGCGGTGCGTACGTCCACCACGAGGGCGAGGCCAGCATCAACCGGCTGCTCGCCGAGCAGGCCCAGCGGGTGGTGGTGGCGGCCGACTCGTCGAAGATCGGCAAGCGGGCGTTCGCGCGGGTCTGCGACCTCGCGCTGGTCGACTTCCTGGTCACCGACCGGGGCATCACACCCGAGGCGGCCGCCCGCTTCACCGAGGCCGGCGTCACGGTCGTCGCCGTCTAGTCCTTCCGTTCCTTCCGTACCGCCCTTTCGGCGGGCCGCCGCATCCCGAGGTGCGGCGGCCCGCCGTTTGCGTGTGCGGGATCATGCTCGATGGATGCGTGAACGCGCACAACCACGCATGCGGTGAAGGTTCCTGACGGATGCGCAGGGGCTTCGATGGCCATTCGGTGGGGGATCGGTGTCTGTTCTGTGCGGGTTCGGGCGGTGCGTGACGCCCTGCGGTGATGCGCGAACCGGCTTTTGAGTGCCAATAGATGTTCGTTACCTCTGCGAAATGAACAACTCTTGCCATCGGGGTGTGCGGTCATGAACTATGTGGCTGTCGCCGCGAAGGAGCAGTGGCCGCGCCTCCCCGAGGTGTGCGCCGCCTCCGTGTCTGCGGGACTTCTCTCTTGCTCCATCAGCCCTGGAGGTGCCTGTGACGATGGCAAAATCGCCGGTCACAGCTGTGCGGCCGCCCGTGCCGCAGCCCCGCGACCCGGACGAAGCGGATCGCCCCGCAGGCAGGAAGGACAAGAGGAACCGCCTGCGCCAGCCGCTCCGGCACCGGCTGAAACGGGACCGGGCGCTCCTGCTCTTCTGCCTTCCGGGCGTGCTGTATTTTGCGCTGTTCTTCTACCTGCCGCTCGCGGGCAATGTCATCGCCTTCCAGGACTACCAGCCGTTCCTGGGCTTCAAGCAGAGCCCGTTCGTCGGCCTCGCGAACTTCACCGCGCTGCTCGCCGAACCCGAGTTCTGGAGCGCGGTCTCGAACACGCTCCAGATCACCGCGATCCAGCTGCTCCTGTACTTCCCCGCCCCGATCGCCCTGGCGCTGCTGCTCAACTCGCTCATCAGCGAGAAGATCAAGCGGTTCATCCAGACCGTCGTCTACCTCCCGCACTTCCTGTCCTGGGTGGTCGTCGTCGCGATGTTCAAGCAGGTGCTGGGCGGCGCCGGTTCGGTGACCACGCTGCTCATGGAGCACGGCGTCAGCATCGGCAACGTGATGACGGACCCGGGCACCTTCAAGCTGCTGATCACCGCGCAGGCCATCTGGAAGGACTGCGGCTGGGGCACCATCATCTTCCTGGCGTCCATCGCCTCGATCGACATGGGGCAGTACGAGTCCGCCGCGATGGACGGCGCCGGCTGGCTCCGCCGGATCTGGCACATCACCCTGCCGGGCATCCGCCCGGTGATCCTGATGCTGCTGATCCTGCGGCTCGGCGACATCCTCTCCGTCGGCTTCGAGCAGATCCTGCTCCAGCGCGACGCCGTCGGCCCGGACGCCTCCGAAGTCATGGACACCTATGTCTACTTCCACGGGGTCGTGGACGGCGACTGGGGCATGAGCACCGCCGCCGGACTGATGAAGGGCGTCATCGGATTCGCCCTCATCCTCGCCGCCAACAAGCTGGCCCACCGCTTCGGCGAGCAGGGAGTGTACCGATGAGTCAGCAGTCCGTCGTGGCCAGGCTGCGCACCGCCCGGTCCGGGAGCCGCCCCCGCAAGTCCAACGGGCGCCCGCCGTGGATGGAGCGCCCCCACTGGTATGGGCAGGGCACGAAGGCGCTCGCCCTGGCCGTCCTCACCGTGATCGTGCTCTACCCGTTCGTCCTGGCCATCGGCACCAGCCTGGCCGGGCGCGAGGAGCTGAACGCCAACGGCGGCTACGTCCTGCTGCCGCACCACCCGACGCTGGAGGCGTACCGCGTCATCCTCTCCGGCGGCGTCGTCACCCAGGCCGCCCTGGTCTCCATCTGCATCACCCTGATCGGCACCGCGCTCAGCCTGGCGTGCACGGTGATGATCGCGTACGGCACCTCGCGCCCCGGCACGGTCCTCGGCAAGCCGATCCTGCTGATGGTGCTCGGGACCTTCCTCTTCGCGCCCGGCATCATCCCGACGTACCTGGCGGTCCAGCAGTTCAAGATGCTGGACACCTATGCGGCGCTGATCCTCCCGGTGCTGCTCAACGCCTTCAACATCGTGGTCGTCCGCTCCTTCTTCCAGAGCATTCCCGAGGAGCTGTACGACGCGGCGCGCATCGACGGCGCCGGCGAGGTGACGGTCCTCTTCCGGATCGTCCTGCCCCTGTCCAAGGCGGTCCTCGCCGTGGTCGGCCTCTTCTACGCCGTCGGCTACTGGAACAGCTTCTTCAACGCGGTGCTCTACCTCAACGACGCCGGCAAGTTCCCCATCCAGGTGATCCTGCGCAGCTACGTCCTCAACGGGCAGAGCATCAACGCCTCGGCCATGGGCGTGCACGCGGTGCCGCCCGCGACCTCGCTGCAGATGGCGGTGCTGATCATCGCCATCGTGCCCATCTTCTGTGTCTACCCCTTCCTCCAGAAGTTCTTCGTCAAGGGCGTCCTCACCGGGGCCGTCAAGGGCTGATCCGCCCGCCCTCGTACGCCCCCCGCACGCCACACCTCTCAAGGAGCCCCATGTCCACCCACTTGTCCCGGCGCGGTTTCATGGGCGCCGCGGGAATCGCCGGTCTCACCGCAGCCAGTCTGTCGACCCTGAGCGCCTGCGGCAGCGGTGCCGCGGTCAGCAAGGGCGGCGCCAAAGCATCGGCCAAGCTCAAGCTGCCCACCTACGTCGCCGCGCAGACCGCCCCCGCGGACCTGGCGGGCAACGCGGCGGGGCTGGACGCCACCTACCTCCGCTACCCCAAGGCGCTCACCAAGTCGGTGGCCAAGGCGCCCGGCGACGGCAGCCGCATCACGGCGCTCACCGAGACCTTCACCACCCCCGCCCCGCCGCAGGCCAGGAACGCCTACTGGCAGGAGCTGAACAAGCGTCTCGGGGCGACGTTCGACATGACGATCGTCGTCGACCAGGGCGTGGACGCGTACCTCACCAAGTTCAACGCGATGATGGCCGGCGGCGACATACCCGACCTGGTCTGGTTCCCGCCGAACCAGGGCATCCAGCGGGTCCCCGAACTGCTCGACGCCAAGTTCCACGACCTCACCCCGTACCTCTCCGGCGACGCCGTCAAGGCGTACCCCAACCTGGCGAACCTGCCGACCTCCGCGTGGAAGACCGCCGTGGTCAACGGCAAGATCCGCGGTGTCACCGTGGCCTACGGCTCCATGGGCCAGGTCTACGTCGTCAACGAGGACTTCTGGAAGCCGGTCGGCGGCGCCGAGTTCAGCAGCGCCGAGGACTTCCTGGCCAAGGGCAAGGAACTCGCGGACCCCAAGCGCAACAAGTACGTCCTGGAGCCGGCGTACGTGAACCACATCGGCCAGTTCGGCCAGTGGTTCGGCGCGCCCAGCGGCTGGCGGCTGGAGGGCGGCAAGCTGACGCACATGTACGAGACGGAGGAGTACCAGGAGGCCGTGGCCTTCGCCGTCAAGGTCGCCAAGGCCGGTCTCTTCTGGCCGGACCCCAATCTCTCCACCACGATGGAGAAGATGTCGCAGGGGTCCCTCGGCGCCTATGTGCAGTCCTTCCCCAGCTTCCTGGTCGACGCCAAGACGTACGACTTCCCCTTCGGCGTCATCGTGCCGTTCGCCGCCGAGTCCGGCGCGAAGCCGCGCTACAGCATGGGCTACGGCTCGGTCGGCTACACCGCCATCAACAAGAAGGCCGACGAGAAGCGCGTCAAGATGCTGCTGGGCGTCATGGACTACCTGGCCTCCCCCTTCGGTACGGAGGAGCGGCTCTTCCTCGACAACGGCATCGAGGGCACGCACTACACCCGTACCTCGAAGGGCGACGTCAAGCTCACGCCCAAGGGCAACTCCGAGGCGGTGACCACCGCGATGCCGCTGGCCTTCCTCGCCGCCGGACCCGAGTACATCTACCTGCCGGGCCAGCCCGAGCTGGCCGGGAAGATCCACCGCTGGCAGCAGGAACTCCTCAAGATCAGCCAGACCAACCCGACGAGCGGACACTTCTCCGACACGTCCACGAGCAAGAGCCCCTCGCTCACCACCGCGATGAGCGACTGCCTGCTGGACATCATCGCCGGCCGCAAGCCGCTCTCCGCCTACAAGGAGCAGCTGCGCAAGTGGCGTTCCGGCGGCGGCGACAAGATGCGTGCCGAGTTCGAGGCCTCGCTCGCCGGCCAGTAGTCTCCGCCCGCACGACCCGCACATACCGAAGGGACCCCCGTGTCAGACCTGCGACTCGGCGTCATCGGGCTCGGCCTGCGCCGATCCATCGCGACGTCCGCCCACCACCCCGGCCAGGGATCGGCGATCACCGCCGTCTGCGACCTCGACCCCGAGGTGCGCCGGCGCGAGGCCGAGCGCTTCGGCACCGAGGTCGCGGTCGAGGACTACAAGCTGCTCCTCGGCCGGGACGACCTCGACGCCGTCATCGTCGCGACGCCGGACGACACCCACGAGGCCATCGCGATCGACGCCCTGCGGGCCGGCAAGGCGGTCTTCGTCGAGAAGCCGCTCGGCATCACCGTCGAGAGCTGCGACAACGTCCTGCGGGCGGCGTACGAGACCGGGACCCGGCTCTACGTCGGCCACAACATGCGGCACATGGGCGTCGTGCGGCTGATGCGCGACATCATCGCCGGCGGCGACATCGGCGAGCCCAAGGCCGTCTGGGTGCGCCACTTCGTGGGCTACGGCGGCGACTATTACTTCAAGGACTGGCACGCCGACCGCACCCGCACCACCGGGCTGCTCCTCCAGAAGGCCGCGCACGACATCGACGTGCTGCACTGGCTGGCCGGCGGCTACACACAGCGCGTCAACGCGCTGGGCGACCTGCTCGTCTACGGCAGCCTGCCGCGCCGCGAGCCCGACACCCCGCGCCCGGACAACTGGCTGCGCGAGTTCGACTGGCCGCCGACGGCCCGCAAGGACCTGCACCACATCGTCGACGTCGAGGACGTCTCGGTGATGAACATGCAGCTCGACAACGGCGTCGTCGCCGCTTACCAGCAGTGCCACTTCACCCCGGACTACTGGCGCAACTACACCGTCATCGGCACCGAGGGGCGGCTGGAGAACTTCGGCGACAGCCCCGGTGACGAGGTCAAGGTCTGGAACACCGGCCCCAGCGGCTACCGTGCCGACGCCGACATCACCTACCGGGTCCCGGAGGCCGGCGGCTCGCACGGCGGCGGGGACACCCGGATCATGGCGGAGTTCTGCCGGTTCGTGCGCGACGGGGGCGTCACCGACACCTCGCCGGTCGCCGCCCGGATGAGCGTCGCCGCCGGTGTGCTCGCGACCCGCTCCCTGCGCGAGGGCGGTGCGCCGTACGACGTGCCCGCCCTCGACCCGGAGCTGGTCGCGTACTTCGAACGCGGCCAGGTCCGCTCTTGAGGATCTGACCGGGAAGGCCGGACAGGGCCGCCGCACGGCCCTGTCCGGCGGGTTTCACCGCACGGGACGCACCCACGCCCTCCCCGGGCCGGTGCGGGCAAGAGCAACGATCCCCGTTCCCCCCATCAGAAGCAGGTGCACCGCATGAATCCGCGCCACTTGTTCAGCACCTTCACCGCCACGGCCGCCGCAGCCGCCCTGGCCCTGCTCGCCACGGCCGCCCCCACCCAGGCCGCGGACATCGGCACGACCCCCGGCACGTACACCAACTACTCCTTCTCCGGTGCGCCGAGGCTGACCGAGGTCACCTGGTCCACCACCGTCCTGCACGACCCCGGATACCGGGCCAACGTCTTCTGGAGCCATCAGTTCGGCTTCGACCAGGGCAACGGCGCCTACATCGGGATGCAGTCCAACGGAGGGTCGAAGCGCACGCTCCTCTTCTCCGTCTGGGACGTCTCCGAGGCCGAGGCCGGCTCCGCCGGAAGCTGGTGCCAGGACTTCGGCGGCGAGGGCGAGGGCATGAGCTGCCGGCTGAACCTCGACTGGACCGCCGGCCACCGCTACACGTTCCGGGTCGCCGCCGAGGGCGAGGGCTGGTTCGGCGCCACGGTCACGGACACCGCCACGGGCACCGCGTACCGGCTCGGCAGGATCAAGACACCGGCCACCGCCATCTCGCCGTCCGGAATGGTCGACTGGACCGAGTACTTCGAGTGGAACGACCCGCGCGCCACCTGCTACGACCAGCCGTTCAGCGACGCCCGCTTCGGGGTCCCGACCGGCAACGGCGGTACGGTCACCGGCGCGGTGGCCGCCACCTCCAACAGCGGCAACGCCTGCGCGTCCATGACCCGCACCGATGTCGCCGCCGACGCCACGGTGCAGAACCTGGCCGTGGGGAACTCGGTGCGCGGCGCGGTGACCGGGCTCGCCGACAAGTGCCTGGACGCGTCCGGGGGTGTCGCGGACGGTACGACGGCCGACCTCTACAGCTGCTCGGGCGGCGCCAACCAGGCCTGGGTGCGAGCGGCCGACGGCACCCTGCGGCTGCCCTCGGACTACTGCCTGGCCGCCGAGGGCACGGGCAACGGAGCGGCCGTACGGGTGCGCGACTGCGCAGGCCCGGGCGCGGGCGGGGCCGTCACCGACCCGGCCCGGCAGTGGACGTACGACAGCTCCGCCCACGCCCTCGTCAACAAGGCGTCCGGCCGTTGCCTCGACGTACCCGGCGGCGCCACCGCGAACGGGACCGCGCTGGACCTGTGGGACTGCCACGGCGGCACCAACCAGCGGTGGAACGTCCCCGCGTCCTAGGAGCACGGTGGCATCGGTTTTCGGCCATGCTCGGTGGGTAATCGGCCCCTCCCGGTTTGACGGCGGCCGGTTGCGCACCGGTGACGGAGCCGGGCCGGTCCGGGCGCTTGCGTCCTGATCGTCCGGAAGATTCCGTACGGGGGCGGGTTCCCCTGCTCTCGTACGGTCACCGGTCGACCCCTCCGAAGGCGGGGTGAGGGCGATTTCACGCCAATGAAGGGTCGTTGTGGCCGGTATCGAACGCGCGACCGGAAACCGGTCGGCATAATCGCGTCCATGTCGATCACGGTGGGGGACTTCGTTGACCTGGGCCGAGGCCTGTACGCATGGCTTCCGCCGAAGCGGGGCTGGGGGCTGGCCAACTGCGGCCTCCTCGTCTCGCCGCGCGGCGCGCTCTGGATCGACACCCCGTACGACCCGGTGCTGGCCGGACAGTTCCTTGCCGAGAGCACCAAGCGGCTCCCCGACGGCGTCTCCATCGACCGGGTCGTCGTCACCCACGCCAACGGCGACCACTTCTGGGGCGCGGGAGTGCTCCCGGACGCCGAGATCATCGTGACGCGCGAGGCCAGGGAGCACATCCACTACGAGCCCACCCCGCAGCAGCAGCACGCCCTGGTGACCGGCGGCGATCCGGCCACCCCGCTCGGCGCCTACCTGGGCCGCCACTTCGGCCCGTTCGACTGGTCGGAGACCGAACCGGTGCGCCCCACCACCTACTTCACCGGCGAACTCGAACTGACCCTGGGCGACTACCCCGTCCGGATCACCGCCCTGCCGCCCGCGCACACCACCGGCGACCTGATGGTCCACCTGCCCGCCCAGGGCGTGGTGTTCAGCGGCGACATCATCTTCTCCTCCTCGCCCCAGCAGCCCGGCGACCACCCGATCCACTGGGAGGGGCCGCTGAGTAACGTCATCGGGGCCTGCGAGCAGGTGCTCGCCACCGGCGCCGAGACCGTCGTCCCCGGCCACGGGCCCGTACTCGACCGGGCCGGCGTGCGCGAGCACATCGGCTACCTCGAACACGTACAGGAGCGCGCGCACGCCTTCCACGCCGCCGGGGTCCCCGCCGTCGAGGCCGCCCGCCGGGTGATCGGCGAGGGACGCCACCCCGAACTGGGGCTCCCCGAGCGGCTGGTGGTCACCATCGGCAGCGAGTACCGGCAGCTAGACGGCTCCGAGCGGCGCAGCGTCGTCCAGGTCATGACCGATGTCGCCGCGGTCGCACAAGAAGTGGAGCGGGCCCGTGAGACGGCTGATCCGGTCGGCTGACCACCCGGTCCCTGGCCGCCCCGGCCGACGGACCGGCCCGACGGAAGGAACGCGGTAACGGCATGGGTTGGATCGTGGCAGTGATCGCCGTCGTCGCCGCCGTGGCGACGTCGACGCGCATGTACCGGGCCATCCGCTCGGAGCAGCTGGCCGCGGCCGGCACCGAGATCGCCGAGCGCCAGGCCAAGGCCGCCGAGGCCCGTACCGAGGCGCTCGTCGAGGAGATCCGGCAGCTGGCCCGCCGCCGCATCCCGGCCACCGCGCTCGCCCTCTCCCACCCCAGCGCCCAGGTCCCCGGACTGCGCGAGGCGGCCGAGGTCGACGGCGGCGCCGCCGCGCTGCTCACCGAGGCCGTCCAGGCGGCCAGGACCGCCGTCCTGGAGGAGCGGCAGCGCGTCGACGCCGCCGCCCGCGCCGCGATGCGGGGCACCTCGGCCAAGATCCAGTCCCTGCTGAACCAGTCCCAGCAGCTGCTGCACGAGCTCCAGCACGAGTACGACGACCCGCGCATCCTGCAACTGGACTTCCGCAACGAACTTGCGCTGCGCCGCACCCAGTCCACCGCCGTCCTCTGCGACGCCTGGCCCGGCCTCGCCCGGCAGAACTCGCCGCTCGTCGAGATCGTGCTCGGCGCCCAGTCCCGGGTGGCCGGATACGAGCGGATCAAGGTCGCCAACCATCTGCGGGACGAACGGCTCTCGCTCGCCGCCCGCGCCGCCGAACCCCTCGCCATCGCGCTCGCCGAGCTGCTTGCCAACGCCACCGCCTACTCGCACCCCGACACCGACGTACAGGTGACGATCCAGCAGGGCGGCGGCCGGGGCGCGTTCCTGGTCGTCGACGACGCCGGCATCGGCATGGACGAGGACGCCCTCGAACGGGCCCGCGCCCTGCTGGCCGGCCCCTCCGAGGTGCTGCTGACCGAGCTGGGCGACCCTCCGCAGACCGGGTTCGCGGTGGTCGGCCGGCTCGTCGTGCAGTACGGCTTCCACTGCCACATCGAGGCCTCGCCGTTCGGCGGCATGCGGACGATCCTGCGCGTTCCCGCACATCTGCTCACCGTGCTCGACGAGGACCGCGACCTCTCCGCCCTGGCACCCGCGCCGGTATCGGCCCCCGTCGCACCGGCGGCGGCGCCCACCGAGGCCGGCCCGCGTGCCCCGGCTCCCGCCCGCGCCCCCGAGGAGCCCTCCGTGCTCCCCAGCAGACGCCGGCGGACACCGCGCCCCGTGCCGGCCGCCGTCGCCGCCCCCGCCCCGCCCGCCGGACAGGTGTCCCGTACACCGGAGCAGGCGGAGGCTTCCTGGGCGGCGCTCCAGCAGGGCACCCTCAACGGCAGGAGCGTCGTCGGACGGGCCACCGCGCCGGATGCGGACGGCCACGACCACCAGGACGACCAGGACGACCAAGGAGACGACGAGACGTGAGCGCCCCCACCCCCACCTCAGGTGACCTCGCATGGGTGCTGACCCCGCTGCTGGAACTGCCCGGAGTCCAGCACGCCGTGGTCGCCACCGGTGACGGCCTCGTCGAGGGCGCCTCACCCGGCCTCGACCGGGCGTCCGGTGAACGGGTCGCCGCGATGACGGCCACCCTGCACGCAGCGGCCCGCGCCTTCACCACCGCCTTCACCGACGTCGAGGCCCCGCAACTGGCCCAGACCGTCGTCGAGTCCGACCTCGGCTTCGCCATCGTCGTACCGGCGGGCCGCAACACCACCCTCGCCCTGTTCGCCGAACCCGGCGCCAAACTCGGCGACATCGCCTACCAGATGCAGGTGCAGGTCACCGCCCTCACCCGGGCGATGCACGCACCCGCCCGCCAACCGGACACCGCCGCCCGGCCATGACCCCAGGACCGGGACGCCGTCTGATCCCCGCCTATCTGGTCACCGGCGGCCGCTCCCGGCCCGCCGGCCCCGCGCTCGACCGGCTCGCCGTGCTCGTGCGCACCGACGCCGCCCTGCCCGAGGACACCGGCACCCAGCAGCGCCGGCTGTGCGCCCTGCTGGAACCGGGCGCGCTCACCGTGGTCGAGTGCGCGGCCCATCTGGGCCTGCCGGTCAGCGCCACCGTCTTCCTGGCCACGGACCTCGCGGCCACCGGACTTCTGCTCACCCGACCGCCGATACCCAGTGCCGGGGAGATCGACCGGTCGCTCGTCGAGAGGCTGCTCGTTGGACTCCGCTCCCTGCCCTGACCGGACGGACGTCGGCTATCTGCCGGCCGCCGCCCGGACCCTGATGAAACTCGTCGTCACGGGTCCCTTCGGCGTGGGCAAGACGACCCTGATCCGCACCCTCTCGGAGATCGCCACGCTCCACACCGAAGAGGCGATGACCCAGTCCAGCACGCGGCTCGACGACACCGCCGGACTCCCCGAGAAGACCACGACCACGGTCGCGATCGACTTCGGCCGGCTGACCGTCCCGGACGACCTCGTGCTCTACATGTTCGGCACGCCGGGGCAGGAGCGGTTCCTGCCGCTCTGGGAGGACATCGCGCGCGGCGCGCTGGGCGCGCTCGTCCTGGTGGACACCCGGCGGCTCGGCGACTCCTTCGCCGTCATGGACATGGTCGAGGAACAGGGGCTGCCGTACGCCGTCGCGGTCAACCGCTTCCCGGACGCCCCTGCGCACAGCGACGAGGTCCTGCGCAAACACCTCGACCTCGACGAGGCGACACCGCTCGTCCAGTGCGACGCCAGGGAGCGCCGGGGCAGCATCGACGCCCTGATCGCGCTGGCCGAACACGTGCTGACCCGACTGCCGCAGCCCGAGGACCCGTCATGACTCCGTACGTTCCGCCGCCGCAGCCCCTCGCGCTGTACGGCCCCGCCTTCGCGGCCGATCCGCACGGCCACTACCGCAGGCTGCGCGAGGCGGGCCCGCTCGCGCCCGTCCGGATCGCGCCCGACGTCGAGGCGATGCTCGTCACCGACTACCAGGCGGCCATCGACCTGCTGCGCGACACCCACACCTTCAGCAAGGACCCGCGCGCCTGGCAGCGGACGGTGGCGCCGGACTCGCCGGTGCTGCCCGTGCTCGGCCACCGCCCCACCGCGCTGTTCAGCGACGGCGCCGAGCACGCCCGCTACCGCGACGCCATCAACGACACCCTGGCACTGATCGAACCGCACATCCTGCGCGCGGACGTGGCCAGGGTCGCGCAGCAGCTCATCGCCGAGTTCGCCGCCACCGGCACCGGCGACCTCATCGCCCAGTACGCCCGGCGGCTCCCGCTGCACGTCTTCGCCAGCTGGTTCGGGGTCGGCCCCGAGGACGGCGAACGGATCGTCGACGGCATCGGCGGCATGATGAACTCGGCGCAGGACGCCGCCGCCGCGTACGCCGACCTCGTCGAGGTCGTCACCCGCCTCGTCGCCGACCGGCGGGCCCGGCCGCGCCGCGACCTGACCTCGTACTTTCTGGCCCACCCGGCCCGGCTCGACAACGACGAGACGGTGCGCCAGATCACCCTGGTGATGAGCGCGGGCCACGACCCCACGACCAACCTGATCGGCAACGCCACCCTCCACATGCTCACCGACGAGCGGTACGCGGGCTCGCTGCACGGGGGAGCGATGACCGCGCACGAGGCGATCAACGAGGTGCTGTGGCAGGACCCGCCGCTGGCCAACCTGGCCGCGCACTACCCGCGCCACGACACCGAGTTCCACGGCGTACGGCTGCGCGCCGGGCAGCTCGTGCTGGTCTCCTTCGGCGCCGCCAACACCCAGTCCGCCCCGGCCGCTCCGGACGCCGGGGCCCGCTCCGGGGCCAGCGCCCACCTCGCCTGGTCGGCGGGACCGCACCGGTGCCCGGCCAAGCAGCCGGCGCTGCTCATCGCGATGACCGCGATCGAGCAGCTCACCAGCCAGCTGTGCGACGCGGAACTGTCCGTCCCGGTGGACGAACTGCTGTGGCGGCCCGGCCCCTTCCACCGGGCGCTGGCGCATCTCCCGGTCCGGTTCACCCCGCTCGACACCACCGTCACCACCGGCCCGCCGGAGCGCATCGAGTCCGCGTCGATCGGTTCCTGAGCCGTGTCGCTGGTAGGCCGAACGGGTGAGGGGCGAGACAATCGCCCGATGAACAGTGAGCGCAGCCGGCGCAACGCCAACCGAAGCACAGACGGGGTGGTCCGGTGAGCAGGTACGACGTCACGGACGAGCAGTGGGAGGGGCTGGCCCAGGTCGTACCGCTGCGCAGCCGCAACGAGTGGCCTTCCAGGGTCGACCACCGCACGGTGCAGGACGAGCAGGAGAGCGTCGAGCAGCGGCGCATGGTCGTCCTGCGGGTCCAGGTCTTCGCGGACGCGCGCGAGGTCGCCGAGTACCTGGTCGGCCAGGTCCCGGTCCTGCTCGACCTGACCGGCGCGGAGTCCGATGTGGCCAAGCGGATCCTGGACTTCACCAGCGGGGTCGTCTTCGGCCTCGGCAGCGGGATGCACCGGGTGGACCGCAACGTCTTCCTGCTGTCGCCCGTCGGCATGGAGGTCGAGGGCGTGACGGCGGCGGGCGTGCCGGGCGCCTAGGGCGTGCGGAGAGGGCCCTGCGGCCTGTACGACCGGGTGCCGTCCCGGCCCGACGAGGGCCGGGACGGCGGTCCCGGACAGCGCTGCCGGGCGCGCCGACCGACGGTGATAGACCTGGTGTCGTGACCGAACTCGATGTACGTACGCTTCAGAAACGGCTCGCCGCGTTCGCGGCGGCGCGCGACTGGGAGCAGTACCACACCCCGAAGAACCTGGCCTCCGCGCTGAGCGTCGAGGCCGCCGAACTCGTCGAGATCTTCCAGTGGCTGACGCCGGAGCAGTCGGCCGGCGTGATGCGGGACCCCGTCACGGCGCCCAGGGTCGCCGACGAGGTGGCCGATGTGCTCGCCTATCTGCTGCAGTTCTGCGAAGTGCTGGACATCGATGTCCTGGCCGCGCTGGCGGCCAAGATCGAGCGGAATGAGGGGCGTTTTCCGGTGCCCGGGGCAACGGAACGCCAAGATCGTCACTCTTCGGAGTGATCGACTTCTCCACAGTCGATCGAGTGTCCACAGATTTCCGAAATCCTCTGGCCTTTCGGTACCACCACCCTCACTGTGGGTAATGGAAGAGGTGAGCGGGTTTTCGGGTCGAGCGGGGGCATCGGATGGAAGCGGAGCGGCTGGTAGCGGTCATCAGGAAGGCCCTGGCGCAGAGCCGGGGCACACCGGACATCATCGCCGAGGCCTGGCAGGCACAGGCCCTGGCGCAGGCCATCGGGAGCCGGCTGGCGGCGAGCGGCCCCAAGGCGTTACGGGGCGAGGCGAGCGGCCTCAGCGAGATCGGCGGGCGGAGCAACGGCGCCCTGGACCACCCGGCGGCCCGGGCGGGAGTGGCCCGCGCGGCGCAGCTCTCCGAAGTCGCCGATCCGCGCGCGGCCCTGACAGGTCTGGGCACGCTGCTCGGCGAGGTCGGGATAGCCCTGGTCGGGGTGGCGTGCGAGACCGACGAGCAGAGCCTGTACTGGCAGTGCATGGAGGCGATCGACGCCGCCGACGAGTCGACGGACCGGGTGCGCGGCATGATCCGGCTGCTCGACGAGCGGGACCGCGAGCGCCTGGAGGACCTGGAGCGCGGGCGCGAGTGGGACGGCCCGCACGGCGTGCTCCACGGACCGGTCGGGCCGTCGGCCGACCTGGGGGTGGCAGAGGGATGACGGGCACGGGGAGGTGCAGGATGGAGGCATGGATCTTCGAATCTTCACCGAGCCCCAGCAAGGGGCGAGCTACGACACCCTGCTCACCGTCGCCAAGGCCACTGAGGACCTCGGCTTCGACGCCTTCTACCGTTCCGACCACTATCTGCGCATGGGCCAGGGCGACGGCCTGCCCGGCCCGACGGACGCGTGGATCACGCTGGCCGGGCTGGCGCGCGAGACCAAGCGCATCCGCCTCGGCACCCTGATGACGGCGGGGACCTTCCGGCTCCCCGGAGTGCTCGCCATCCAGGTGGCGCAGGTCGACCAGATGTCCGGCGGCCGGGTCGAACTCGGCCTGGGGGCAGGCTGGTTCGAGGAGGAGCACAAGGCGTACGGCATCCCGTTCCCCAAGGAGAAGTTCGGCAGGCTGGAGGAGCAGCTCGCGATCGTCACCGGGCTGTGGGCGACCGAGGTCGGCAAGACGTTCAGCTATGACGGGACGTACTACCAGCTCACGGACTCGCCCGCGCTGCCCAAGCCGGCCCAGGCCAAGGTGCCGGTGCTGATCGGCGGCCACGGTGCGAAGCGGACGCCGAGGCTGGCCGCGCAGTACGCCGACGAGTTCAACATCCCGTTCGCCTCGCTGGAGGACAGCGAGAAGCAGTTCGGCCGGGTCAGGGAGGCGGCCGCGGCGGCGGGACGCGGGCCGGACGACCTGGTGTACTCCAACGCCCTGGTCGTCTGTGTCGGGAAGGACGATGCGGAGGTGGCCCGCCGTGCCGCCGTCATCGGCCGGGACGTGGCGGAGCTGAAGGCCAACGGACTCGCGGGCTCGCCCGCCGAAGTGGTCGACAAGATCGGCCGGTTCGCAGCCATCGGGGCCTCCCGGATCTACCTCCAGGTCCTGGACCTCGACGACCTGGACCACCTGGAACTGATCTCCTCCCAGGTCCAGTCCCAGCTCGGCTGAGAGGAGCACCTGTGTCATCCGCCTCCCGCCCCCTCGCCGCCGCCCTCGCGGCGGGGACGGTCCTGCTCGACGGCGGGCTCTCCAGCCAACTGGAGGCGCAGGGCTGCGATCTGTCCGACGCGCTGTGGTCCGCCCGGCTGCTCGCCGACGGACCCGGGCAGATCGAGGCGGCGCACACGGCCTATGTGCGGGCGGGTGCGCAGGTGCTCATCACCGCCGGCTACCAGGCGAGCTTCGAGGGGTTCCGGCGGCGCGGGATCGCGGAGGCGGAGGCGGCGGGGCTCTTCGCCCGCAGTGTCGAGCTGGCCCGGAGGGCCGCCGGTGCGGTGGAGCGGGACGTCTGGGTCGCGGCCTCCGTCGGCCCGTACGGGGCGGTGACGGCGGACGGCGCGGAGTACCGGGGCCGGTACGGGCTCTCGGTCCGGGAGCTGGAGCGGTTCCACCGCCCCCGGATCGAGGCGCTGGCCGCCGCCGGGCCGGATGTGCTGGCGCTGGAGACGGTGCCGGACATGGTCGAGGCGAGAGCGCTGCTGCGGACGGCGGAGGGGTGCGGGCTGCCGGTGTGGCTCTCCTACACCGTGGCCGGGGGATGGACCAGGGCCGGGCAGCCGCTGGAGGAGGCGTTCGCCCTCGCCGGCGCCTACGACGGGGTGGTGGCGGTCGGGGTCAACTGCTGCGACCCGCGCGAGGTGGAGGAGGCGGTCCGGGTGGCGGCGGAGGTGACCGGGAAGCCGGTGGTCGCCTATCCGAACAGTGGTGAGGGCTGGGACGCGGGCGGGCGCGGATGGACCGGGGGCGCCACCTTCGACGCGGGCCTGGCCACGGCCTGGCGGGATGCCGGGGCGCGGCTGATCGGCGGCTGCTGCCGGGTCGGCCCGGCCACCGTCGCGCAACTGGCCCGCGTGCTCGGCGCCGGAGGGCCGAGGTCAGGGCCGGCAGGAGGGGCGGCCGGAGGAGCGACAGGAGGGACGGCAGGGCCGGGGAGGGGGTGAAATTGCCTGGTGGGAGGGAGCGAACCCGACCATAATCGGACGCGTGTTCCTGACGATCAGTACGACCGGCACCCCGGAGCGTCCCGCCACCGATCTCGGCTTCCTGCTGCACAAGCATCCCGAGAAGGCGCAGACGTTCTCCACCTCCCACGGCACCGCGCACGTCTTCTATCCCGAGGCGTCCGCGGAGCGGTGCACAGCCGCGCTGCTGCTGGAGGTGGATCCCGTGGCGCTGGTGCGGCGGGGCAAGGGCAAGGGCCGGGGCGGCGCCCCGGACGCGGCCCTCGCGCAGTACGTCAACGACCGCCCCTACGCGGCGTCGTCGCTGCTGTCCGTCGCGATGAGCACCGTCTTCAAGTCCGCGCTGAGCGGCACCTGCAAGGCGATGCCCGAGCGCGCCGGGACCCCGCTGCCGCTGCGGATCGAAGTGCCCGCCCTGCCGGCCCGTGGTGGTGCCGAGCTGGTCCGCAAGCTCTTCGGCCCGCTCGGCTGGTCAAGGGTGGACGCGGTGGCCGTACCGCTGGACGAGAAGTTCCCCGAGTGGGGCGACTCGCGCTATGTACGGCTCGTGCTGGAAGGCGAGTTGAGGCTCGCGGACGCACTGCGCCAGCTGTACGTGCTGCTGCCGGTGCTCGACGACGCCAAGCACTACTGGGTGGCACCGGACGAGGTGGACAAGCTGCTGCGGGCCGGGGAGGGCTGGCTCGCCGACCACCCCGAGCAGAAGCTGATCACCAGCCGGTATCTGTCGCGGCGCTGGGGGCTGACCCGGCAGGCGATGGAGCGGCTGGAGCTGGTACGGCTGGCCGAG
This sequence comes from Streptomyces sp. ITFR-16, assembly GCF_031844705.1. Classification (NCBI taxonomy): domain Bacteria; kingdom Bacillati; phylum Actinomycetota; class Actinomycetes; order Kitasatosporales; family Streptomycetaceae; genus Streptomyces; species Streptomyces sp. ITFR-16. The sequence goes on along the minus strand of NZ_CP134609.1, from coordinate 1,860,003 downwards.
TCGGACGACCTCGACGTCGAGAGCATCGACAACGCGGTGGACGAGACGGCCGACACCGAGGAGCGGCCCGTCCCGCTCGCCGAGCAGCGACGGGCCGCGATCCTGGCGGCGCTGACCGCCGCCGGAGCGAGCCGGGTGCTGGACCTCGGCTGCGGCCAGGGCCAGTTGGTGCAGGCGCTGCTCAAGGACGTGCGGTTCACCGAGATCGTCGGCGTCGACGTCTCGATGCGCGCCCTGACCATCGCCTCGCGCCGGCTGAAGCTGGACCGGATGGGGGAGCGGCAGGCCGCGCGGGTGACGCTCCGGCAGGGGTCGCTCACCTACACGGACAAGAGCCTGAAGGGATACGACGCGGCGGTGCTGAGCGAGGTCATCGAGCACCTCGACCTGCCCAGGCTGCCCGCGCTGGAGTACGCGGTGTTCGGCTCGGCGCGCCCCCGCACCGTTCTGGTGACCACGCCGAACGTCGAGTACAACGTCCGCTGGGAGACCCTCCCGGCCGGACACGCCCGCCACGGCGACCACCGCTTCGAATGGACCCGGGCCGAATTCCGGGGCTGGGCGGACGCGGTGGCCCGCAGGCACGGCTACGGGGTGGAGTTCCTTCCGGTGGGTCCCGACGACCCCGAGGTCGGCCCGCCCACCCAGCTCGCCGTGTTCACCCTGACCGCGGCCGACGGCGCGGAGAAGACCGCGAAGTCCGGCACGACGACCGAGAAGACCGAGAAGACCGAGAAGACCGAGAAGACCGAGAAGGAGGCGAACGCCGCATGAGCACCACGCCTGAGAGCACCCCGCACACCACGCGCACTCTGCCGGTGACCGACCTCTCCCTCGTCGTCCTGATCGGGGCGAGCGGCTCGGGCAAGTCCACCTTCGCCCGCGCCCACTTCAAGCCGACCGAGATCGTCTCCTCGGACTTCTGCCGGGGCCTCGTCGCCGACGACGAGAACGACCAGAGCGCCAGCGGCGACGCCTTCGACGTCCTGCACTACATCGCGGGCAAGCGGCTGGCCGCCGGGCGGCTGACCGTCGTCGACGCCACGAACGTCCAGCCGGAGAGCCGACGCCAGCTCGTGCGGCTGGCCCGGGAGCACGACGTGCTGCCCATCGCGATCGTCCTCGACCTCCCCGAGGAGGTCTGCCTCGCGCGCAACGCGGCCCGTCCGGACCGCGCCGACATGCCCCGCCACGTGGTCCAGCGCCACCGCCGCGAGCTGCGCCGCTCCCTGCGCGGCCTGGAGCGCGAGGGATTTCGCAAGGTGCACATCCTGCGCAGCGAGGAGGAGGCCGCGCACGCCGAAGTGGTGCTGGAGCGCCGCTACAACGACCTGCGCCACCTCACCGGCCCCTTCGACATCATCGGGGACATCCACGGCTGCAGCTCCGAGCTGGAGACCCTGCTCGGCAAGCTCGGCTACGCGGACGGGGCGCACCCCGAGGGCCGCACGGCGGTCTTCGTCGGCGACCTCGTCGACCGGGGCCCCGACAGCCCCGGTGTGCTGCGCCGCGTGATGGGCATGGTCGCCGACGGCAACGCGCTGTGCGTGCCCGGCAACCACGAGAACAAGCTCGGCCGCTACCTCAAGGGCCGCAAGGTCCAGCAGACCCACGGCCTCGCCGAGACGATCGAGCAGCTGGAGCGGGAGGACACCCGGGACCCGGAGTTCCGCAAGCGGGCCGGGGAGTTCATCGACGGACTCGTCAGCCACTACGTCCTGGACGGCGGCAGGCTCGTCGTCTGCCACGCCGGCCTGCCCGAGAAGTACCACGGCCGCACCTCCGGCCGGGTCCGCTCGCACGCGCTGTACGGGGACACCACCGGCGAGACCGACGAGTTCGGCCTGCCCGTGCGCTACCCGTGGGCGGAGGACTACCGGGGCCGCGCCGCCGTGGTCTACGGCCACACCCCCGTGCCCAGCACCTCCTGGATCAACAACACCATCTGCCTGGACACCGGAGCGGTCTTCGGCGGCCGGATGACCGCGCTGCGCTGGCCGGAGCGGGAGCTCGTCGACGTACCGGCCGAGCAGGTCTGGTACGAGCCGGCGAAGCCGCTGGCCACCGAGGCGCCGGGCGGCCGGGAGGGCCGTCCGCTGGATCTCGCCGATGTGCAGGGCCGCCGGACCGTGGAGACCCGGCACATGGGCCGCCTCGCGGTCCGCGAGGAGAACGCGGCGGCCGCGCTGGAGGTCATGAGCCGGTTCGCGGTCGACCCGCGGCTGCTCGCCTACCTCCCGCCGACCATGGCCCCGACCGCCACCTCGCACGAGGAGGGCTATCTGGAGCACCCGGCCGAGGCGTTCGCGCAGTACCGGGCGGACGGCGTGGCCCGGGTCGTGTGCGAGGAGAAGCACATGGGCTCGCGGGCCGTGGCCCTGGTCTGCCGGGACGCCGAGGTGGCACGCGAGCGCTTCGGGACCGGGGAGGCGGGCGAGGGCGGCCCGACGGGCTCCCTGCACACCCGCACCGGGCGCCCGTTCCTGGACGACCCCGCGCTCACCGAGACCGTGCTCGGCCGGCTGCGCGCGGCGGTCACCGCCGCCGGGCTGTGGGAGGAGTGGGACACCGACTGGGTGCTGCTCGACGCCGAGTTGATGCCCTGGTCCCTCAAGGCGGCCGGCCTGCTCCGCTCGCAGTACGCGGCGGTCGGTGCCGCGTCGGGCGCGGTGTTCCCCGCCGCCACCGGGGCGCTCTCGGCGGCTGCGGCACGCGGGATCGACGTGGGCGCGCTCGCGGACCGGCAGCGCGGCCGGGCCGAGGACGCGGCCGCGTTCACCGAGGCCTACCGCCGGTACTGCTGGAGCACCGAGGGGCTCGACGGGGTGCGGCTGGCCCCGTTCCAGATCCTCGCCGTGCAGGGCCGCTCGCTCACCTCCGTACCCCATGACGAGCAGCTGGCCTGGCTGGACCGGCTGGTGGAGCACGACCCCACCGGCCTGCTCCAGGTCACCCGGCGGCTCGTCGTCGACACCGGCGACGAGGCATCGGTCCGCTCCGGCATCGACTGGTGGCTGGAGATGACCGGGCGCGGCGGCGAGGGCATGGTCGTCAAGCCGCTCGGCGCCCTCGTCAGGGACGGCAAGGGCCGGCTGGTCCAGCCGGGCATCAAGGTGCGCGGACGGGAGTACCTGCGGATCATCTACGGTCCGGAGTACACCCGCCCGGAGAACCTGGACCGGCTGCGCGGCCGCTTCCTCGGCCACAAGCGCTCGCTCGCCCTGCGCGAGTACGCGCTCGGGCTGGAGGCGCTGGACCGGCTGGCCGACGGGGAGCCGCTGTGGCGGGTCCACGAGGCAATCTTCGCCGTCCTCGCCCTGGAATCGGAGCCGGTCGACCCCAGGCTCTAGAACGAGCGGGCGATTCGCCGGGTGAACGGTGCTCCGCGCGGTCAGGATGTGGGCATGGGATTCCATGTCGACTCCGAGGCCGGGCGGCTGCGCCGCGTCATCGTGCACCGCCCCGATCTGGAACTGAAACGGCTCACCCCGAGCAACAAGGACGCGTTGCTCTTCGACGACGTGCTCTGGGTGCGCCGGGCCCGTCAGGAGCACGACGGCTTCGCGGACGTGCTGCGCGACCGCGGAGTCGATGTGCACCTCTTCGGCGATCTGCTCCGTGAGTCGCTGGAGATCCCGGTGGCGCGGCGGCTGGTCCTGGACCGGGTGTTCGCGGAGAAGGAGTACGGCCCGCTGGCCACCGAGCATCTGCGGGCCGCCTTCGAGGAGCTGTCCGCCCCCGAGCTCTGCGAGGCGCTGGTCGGCGGGATGACCAAGCGGGAGTTCCTGGAGCGGTTCCGGGAGCCGACCTCGGTGCGCTTCCATGTGATGGACCTGGACGACTTCCTGCTCGGCCCGCTGCCCAACCACCTCTTCACCCGGGACACATCGGCCTGGATCTACGACGGGGTCTCCATCAACGCGATGCGCTGGCCGGCCCGGCAGCGCGAGACCGTCCACTTCGAGGCGATCTACCGGCACCACCCGCTGTTCACCGGGCCGGACGCGGGCGCCTTCCACCACTGGTCGCAGGGCCAGGACGACTACCCCTCCACCATCGAGGGCGGCGACGTCCTGGTCATCGGCCGGGGCGCCGTCCTGATCGGGATGAGCGAGCGCACCACTCCGCAGGCCGTGGAGATGCTGGCCCGGGGGCTGTTCGACGCCGGGTCCGCCCGGACGATCGTGGCGCTCGACATGCCCAAGAGCCGGGCCTTCATGCACCTGGACACGGTGATGACGATGGTCGACGGGGACACCTTCACCAAGTACGCGGGCCTGGGCATGCTCCGCTCGTACACGATCGAGCCGGGGGACGGCCCGCGCGACCTCAAGGTGACCGACCACCCGCCCGAGCACATGCACCGGGCGATCGCCGAGGCGCTGGGGCTCGACTCGATCCGGGTGCTCACCGCCATCCAGGACGTGCACGCGGCCGAGCGCGAGCAGTGGGACGACGGGTGCAATGTGCTGGCCGTCGAGCCGGGCGTCGTCGTCGCCTACGAGCGCAACGCCACCACCAACACCCATCTGCGCAAGGAGGGCATCGAGGTCATCGAGATCCGCGGCAGCGAGCTGGGCCGGGGGCGCGGCGGTCCGCGCTGCATGAGCTGCCCGGTGGTCCGCGACCCGGTGTAGCCGGGGCCGGCGGGGGGACGCCGGACGGCCCTGCGGAGGCTCTGTATAGCGATGCATTGCGTCGTATAGACTTCCAGGGTTACCGTATGCGTCCCCCCGCCCGACCCAGGAGCAGTCACCATGGCCATAGATCTCGCAGGCCGCCACTTCCTCAAGGAGCTGGACTTCACGGCCGAGGAGTTCCGCGGCCTGATCGGCCTGGCCGCCGAGCTCAAGGCCGCGAAGAAGGCGGGGACCGAGACGCGGCGCCTGACCGGGCGGAACATCGCGCTGATCTTCGAGAAGACCTCGACCCGCACCCGGTGCGCCTTCGAGGTGGCCGCCGCGGACCAGGGCGCCTCCACCACGTATCTCGACCCCTCCGGCTCCCAGATGGGGCACAAGGAGTCCGTCAAGGACACCGCCCGCGTCCTCGGCCGGATGTTCGACGGGATCGAGTACCGGGGCGACAGCCAGCAGGCCGTGGAGGAGCTGGCGGCCCACGCCGGAGTGCCGGTCTTCAACGGGCTCACCGACGACTGGCACCCCACGCAGATGCTCGCCGACGTCCTCACGATGACCGAGCACAGTGCCAAGCCGCTGGAGCGGATCGCCTTCGCCTACCTGGGCGACGCCCGGTTCAACATGGGCAACTCCTACCTGGTCACCGGAGCGCTGCTGGGCATGGACGTGCGCATCGTCGCGCCCAGGGCCTACTGGCCGGCCGATGCCGTCGTCGAGCGGGCCCGGGAGCTGGCCGGGGCCTCCGGGGCGAGCGTCACCCTCACCGAGGACGTCGCCGAGGGGGTGCGCGGCGCCGACTTCGTCGCCACCGACGTGTGGGTCTCGATGGGGGAGCCCAAGGAGGTCTGGGACGAGCGCATCGCCGCCCTCGCGCCCTACGCCGTCACCATGGACGTCCTGCGGGCCACCGGGAACGCGGACGTGAAGTTCCTGCACTGTCTCCCCGCGTACCACGACCTCGGCACCGAGGTGGCGCGCGGCATCCACGCCCGGCACGGGCTGACCGAGCTGGAGGTCAGCGACGAGGTGTTCGAGTCCGCGCACTCCGTCGTCTTCGACGAGGCGGAGAACCGGATGCACACGATCAAGGCCGTGCTGGTGGCCACGATGGCCGGGAGCTGACCGGCGCCGGGCCGCCCGCCCGTATGGCCATGCACCCATTTGGGTGAACATGCGGGTGAGTGCCTATGATGGTGGCCGTTGGTGGGGTTCGAGCTCGCACGCTCGAACCCCCTTTTCGTGCGCGCGACGGCCCCCACGCCCCCGCGCACCGTCCCCCCACGCACCGCCAGAGATGAGAACGCCGCCGTGAGCCCCCTGCGCCTTCCCGGCCCCCCGCACCGCGTCAAGGACCCCCACCGGCTGATCGCCGAGTCCGGCGCCGACCTGGAGGGCCACGGCCTCAAGCGCACCATGGGCCTCTTCCAGCTGGTGTGCTTCGGCGTCGGCGCGGTCGTCGGCACCGGCATCTTCGTGGGTCTGTCCGACAGCGTGGCCGAGGCCGGACCCGCCGTGGTGCTCTCCTTCGTCCTCGCCGCGGTGACCTGCATCTTCACCGCGTTCTCGTTCGCCGAGCTGGGCAGCGCGATCCCGGTCTCCGGCAGCTCCTACTCCTTCGCCTACGCCACCCTCGGCGAGCGCGTCGCCTTCCTCGTCGGCTGGTGCCTGCTCCTGGAGTACGGCGTCTCGGTCTCCGCCGTGGCGGTCGGCTGGAGCCAGTACGTCAACGAACTGCTGCACAGCCTCTTCGGCCACCAGCTGCCCGCCGCGCTCTCCGCAGGGCCCGGCGACGGCGGGGTGATCAACCTGCCCGCGGTGATCGTGGTCATGATGGCGGCCACCCTGCTGGTGCGCGGCATCCGCGAGAGCGCCGGCGCCACCGCCGCGATGGCCGTCCTGAAGATCACCATTCTGATCCTGTTCTGCGTCATCGCCTTCACCGCGTTCGAGCACGGCAACCTCACCCCGTTCGCCGCCCATGGCGCGGGCGGGGTCACGGCCGGGGCGTCGCTGGCGTTCTTCTCGTACATCGGCTTCGACGCCATCACCACGGCGGGCGAGGAGGTCAAGAACCCCCGGCGGAACATCCCGGTCGCGATCATGATCTGCATCGGCCTGGTCACCCTGCTCTACTGTGCGGTCGCCCTCGCCGCGATCGGCGCACTCGGCCCGGAGGTCGTCTCCGACAAGCCCGCCGCGCTCTCGCTGATCGTCGACCAGGTCACCGACTCCGCGGTCGGCGGCGGCATCATCGCGTTCGGAGCGGTCGTCGCCATCGCCTCGGTCGTCCTCGCCGTGATGTACGGACAGACCCGCATCCTGATGTCCATGTCCCGCGACGGCCTCGTGCCCCGGGTCTTCGAGCGGGTCTCGCCGCGCACCTCGACGCCGGTCGCCAACACCTGGATCGTCGCCGTCGTCTTCGCCGTACCGGCGGCCTTCTCCTCGCTCGACGTGGTGGTCAACCTGACGACCATCGGGACGCTTGCCACCATGGTCGCGGTCAATGTCGCCGTGCTCGTGCTGCGCCGCCGCAACCCCGAGGTCAAGGGCTCCTTCCGGGTCCCGCTGTACCCGCTCAGCCCGCTGATCGGCGTGGGCTTCTGCGTCTACCTCATGTACGGGACCGGCTGGACGACCTGGGTGCAGTTCGCGGTGTTCCTCGCCGTCGGCGCGGTGGTGTACGCCTGCTACGGGCGGAGCCGTTCACGGCTGGCCGCCCCCGACGCGGGCTGAGCGCCCTGCCGGTTCACAGCGGCGGCCGGGTGGGCGACGGCAGGGTGAACCAGACCGCCTTGCCGTGCTCCGTGGTGCGGTGGCCGCAGGAGGAGCTGAGGGTGCGGATCAGCAGCAGCCCCCGGCCGTGCTCCTGCCAGGGGTCCGGCTCGCAGCCCGGCTCCGGGCGGGACAGATCGCCCGGCGGGGCCGGATCCCGGTCGTGCACCTCCACCTGACAGCCGGTCGGCATGAGCTCGACCACCAGCTCGATGGGCTCGTCGCCGGGCGTGTGCTCCACGGCGTTGGCGACCAGCTCGGCGGTCAGCAGCTCGGCGGTGTCGCTGTCGGCCGGGGCGTCGATGTCCGCCAGCGCCGTACGGATCAGCGCGCGGGCGATCGGCACAGCGGCCGCGGAGTGCGGCAGTGCCACGCGCCAGGAGGCGGGGACGGGGACATCGGACGGCACGGCGGGGCTTCCGTTCAGGAGAGCGCGAACAGCCTTGGGCTCAAGCTTCCCGACGCTCAAGACTTCTTGTTTTCAACCATACGAAGCCCCGCGACACGGGCAAGGGTCTGCCGACCGGTACGAAGGGGACGTTCGTCACTACGTCCGCACGCTCCGCTTATCGCGTACTCGTGACGGAAGTCACGTACGAGTGATAAATTCGGGGTCTGGCAGCACCCCGACGGCCGAAGGGGACACCCTCCATGAGCCCGTTTCCCAGCTCCGCGCCCTGTACGGAGAACTGGCGCCATCTGCGGGTGACGACGCGGGACGGTGTAGCCACCGTCACCCTCGCCCGCCCCGACAGGCTCAACGCGCTGACCTTCGGCGCCTACGCCGATCTGCGCGACCTGCTGGCCGAGCTGTCACGGGAGCGCTCCGTACGGGCGCTGGTGCTGGCCGGCGAGGGGCGCGGCTTCTGCTCCGGCGGCGACGTCGACGAGATCATCGGCGCCACCCTCGCGATGGACACCGCCCAGCTGCTCGACTTCAACCGGATGACCGGTCAGGTCGTACGGGCCCTGCGGGAGTGCCCGTTCCCCGTCGTCGCCGCGGTGCACGGCGTCGCCGCCGGAGCGGGCGCCGTCCTCGCGCTGGCCGCCGACTTCCGGGTCGCCGACCCCACCGCCAGGTTCGCCTTCCTCTTCACCCGGGTCGGGCTCTCCGGCGGGGACATGGGCGCGGCCTACCTGCTGCCCCGCGTGGTCGGCCTCGGCCACGCCACCCGGCTGCTGATGCTCGGCGAACCCGTCCGCGCCCCCGAGGCCGAACGGATCGGGCTCATCAGCGACCTCGCCGAGGAGGGCCGCGCCGACGAGACCGCCGCCGCGCTCGCCCGCCGCCTCGCGGACGGGCCCGCGCTCGCCCTCGCCCAGACCAAGGCGCTGCTCACCGCCGAGCTGGACATGCCGCTCGCCGCCTCGGTCGAGATGGACGCCGCCACCCAGGCCCTGCTGATGCACGGCGAGGACTACGCCGAGTTCCACGCCGCGTTCACCGAGAAGCGGCCGCCGAAATGGCAGGGCCGGTGACCGCCCCCGCCGCCGGTGGCCCCGCCGCACTCCGCCGTATCGCGGTCATCGGCGGCGGCCCCGGCGGGCTCTACGCGGCGGCCCTGCTCAAGCGGCTGGGCCCGGAGCGCGAGATCACCCTCTGGGAGCGCAACGCCCCCGACGACACCTTCGGCTTCGGCGTCGTCCTCTCCGACGAGACCCTCGGCGGCATCGAGCACGCCGACCCCGTCGTCCACCGGGCGCTCCAGCGCGAGTGCGTCCGCTGGGACGACATCGACATCGTGCACCGGGGCCACACCCAGACCTCCGGCGGCCACGGCTTCGCCGCGCTCGGCCGCCGCCGGCTGCTGGAGATCCTGCACGAGCGCTGCGCCGGGCTCGGCGTACGGCTCCGCTTCCGCGAGCAGGCCCCGCCCGCCGCCGAACTCGCCGCCACCCACGACCTGGTGGTCGCCGCCGACGGCGTGCACAGCCTCACCCGCGAGGCCCATGCCGAGAGCTTCGGGCCCCGCGTCACCGCCCACCGCTGCCGCTACATCTGGCTCGCCGCCGACTTCGCCCTGGACGCCTTCCGTTTCGAGACCGCCGAGACCGCGTACGGCGTGATGCAGCTGCACGCCTACCCCTTCTCCCCGGACGCCTCCACCGTCATTGTCGAGATGCGCGAAGAGGTCTGGCGCGCCGCCGGATTCGACATCTGCACCCCCGCCGAGTCCACCCGCCACTGCGCCAAGATCTTCGCCGAGGCCCTCGGTCACCGGCCGCTGCGCTCCAACAACTCCTCCTGGCTCACCTTCCGCACCGTCGTCAACCGCCGCTGGTCGCACGGCAACACCGTCCTGATCGGCGACGCCGCCCACACCGCCCACTTCTCGATCGGCTCCGGCACCAAGCTCGCCGTCGAGGACGCCCTCGCGCTCGCCGCCTGCATCGAGGAACAGCCCGGCCTGCCCGCCGCCCTCGCCGCGTACGAGGGCGAGCGCCGGCCCGTCGTCGAGTCGACCCAGCGCGCCGCAGCGGCCAGCCTGCGCTGGTTCGAGGAGCTGGGTACGTACGTCGACCAGCCGCCCCGGCAGTTCGCCTTCAACCTCCTCACCCGCAGCCGCCGGGTCACCCACGACAACCTGAGACTGCGCGACCCCGCGTTCACCGCGGCCGTCGAGGACGAGTTCGGCTGTGCGCCCGGCACCCCGCCGATGTTCGCCCCGCTGCGGCTGCGCGGCCTGGAGCTGCGCAACCGGGTCGTCGTCTCGCCCATGGACATGTACTCGGCCACCGACGGCGTCCCCGGCGACTTCCACCTCGTCCATCTCGGGGCCAGGGCGCTCGGCGGCGCCGGGCTCGTCATGACGGAAATGGTCTGTGTGAGCCCCGAGGGCCGCATCACCCCCGGCTGCACCGGCCTCTACACCGACGCACAGGCGGCCGCCTGGACCCGGATCACCGACTTCGTGCACACCGGATCACCCGGCACCGCCATCGGCGTCCAGCTCGGCCACTCCGGCCGCAAGGGCTCGACCAAGCTCATGTGGGAGGGCATCGACCAGCCCCTCGACACCGGCAACTGGCCGCTGACGGCCGCCTCCCCGATCCCGTACACCGCAGGCGTCAGCCAGGTCCCCGAGGCCCTGGACCGGGCCGGTCTCGACACCGTCCGGGAGCAGTTCACCGCCGCCGCCCGCCGCGCCGACGCCTGCGGATTCGACCTCCTCGAACTCCACTGCGCCCACGGCTATCTGCTCTCCGGCTTCCTCTCCCCGCTCACCAACCGGCGCACCGACGCCTACGGCGGACCGCTGGAGAACCGGCTCCGCTTCCCGCTGGAGGTCTTCGACGCGGTCCGTGAACAGTGGCCCGACAACCGGCCGATGACCGTCCGGATCTCCGCCACGGACTGGGCCGAGGGCGGCACGACGGCCGAGGACGCGATCGAGATCGCCCGCGCCTTCGTCGCCCGCGGGGCCGACGCCATCGACGTCTCCACCGGCCAGGTCGTCCCCGGCGAGCGGCCCGAGTACGGACGCTCCTACCAGACCCCGTACGCCGACCGGATCCGCAACACCCTGTGCGTCCCGGTCGTCGCGGTGGGCGCCATCTCCTCCTGGGACGACGTCAACTCCCTGCTGCTCGCGGGCCGCGCGGACCTGTGCGCGCTGGCCCGCCCCCATCTGTACGACCCGCACTGGACGCTCCACGCGGCGGCCGACCAGGACTACGCCGGGCCGGGCGCGCCCTGGCCGCTCCCGTACCGCGCGGGCAACCGCACCCCGCCGACGGGCCGCACGGACGCGCCGAAACCCCGGCTCACCCTGGGCTAGGGCGCGTCGTCGGACTGACGCTGCCCGGCCGCCCTGCGGGCAACGACACCAGTTCGACGACACGCCCTAGCGGCCCCGCACGAACGCCGCTCCGGCGTCCCGCAGCCGCTCGTGCAGCAGCCCGAACACCTCCGCCGACCTGGCGCCGGGCCAGTCCTCGGGCAGCAGCTCCCGGGGCAGCCCCGGGTCCGCGTACGGCAGCTGGCGCCAGGAGTCCAGGGCCAGCAGATAGTCCCGGTAGGCCCGCTCCGGATCGGGGGCCGCGTCCGCAGCCGACTCCCAGCTCCGCAGCACCGGTTCGTTCGTGCCGAGGAAGTCGTGGTGGAGCCGGGCCAGCGCCGCCAGGTCCCACCAGCGGGCCACCGACTCCCCGGTGGCCGCGAAGCCCAGGTGCTCACCCCGGAACAGATCGACGTAGGGGGCGAGTTCCAGCTGCTCCAGAGTGTGCCGGGTCTCCTCGTACAGCCCCGCCGGGGCGATCCAGACGCCGGGCGCGGCCGTGCCGAACCCCAGCCGGGACAGCCGCGAGCGCAGCAGATGGCGCTTGTGGCGCTCGGCCTCGGGGACGGAGAAGACGGCCAGCACCCAGCCCTCGCCCAGCCGGGGCGCCGGGTGCCGGTAGATCCGCAGGTCGCCGTCGTCGAGCAGCTGGCGGGCGTCGGCCGAGAGCGCGTATCCGGCCGCCCCGTCCCTCGTGCGGGCCGCGACGAGCAGCCCGCGCCGCTTCAGCCGGGAGACGGAGGACCGTACGGCGGGGGCGTCCACGCCGACCGCGCCCAGCAGCCGGATGAGTTCGGCCACCGGCATCGGGGCGTCGCCGGGGGCGCGGCCGTAGGCGCCGTACAGGGTGACGATCAGCGAGCGGGGTGTGTGCGGTTCGGCCATGTGATCATTCTCGGTCCGGTGCGGCCGCGGCCGCACCGGGTTCGTCCTCGCGGAGCCTGAACCGTTGCAGTTTGCCCGTGGCGGTCCGGGGGAGGGCGGGCAGGAAGGTGAACAGGCGCGGGCACTTGTGCGGGGCCAGCTCGGCGCGCATGAAGGCGCGCAGCCCGTCGGCGGTGAGCGTGGAGCCCTCCCGCAGGACCACGTAGGCGGCGACGATCCGGCCGCGCAGCTCGTCGGCCCGGCCCACCACCGCCGCCTCGGCCACCTCGGGATGGCGCAGCAGGGCCTCCTCGACCTCGGGGCCCGCGATGTTGTACCCGGAGGAGATGATCATGTCGTCGGCGCGGGCCACATAGCGGAAGTAGCCGTCCGCGTCGCGCACATAGGTGTCGCCGGTGATGTTCCAGCCGTGCCGTACGTACTCCCGCTGCCGCTCGTCGGCGAGATACCGGCAGCCGACCGGTCCGCGCACGGCCAGCAGCCCCGGTTCGCCGTCCGGCACCGGGGTGCCGTCCCCGTCCACCACCCGCGCCTGCCAGCCGGGGACCGGGACGCCGGTGGTGCCGGGGCGGATCGCCTCGTCGGCGGCGGAGACGAAGATGTGCAGCAGCTCGGTGGCGCCGATGCCGTTGATGATCCGCAGCCCGGTCCGCTCGTACCAGGACCGCCAGGTGGCGACCGGCAGGTTCTCGCCCGCCGACACGCAGCGCCGCAGCGCGGACAGGTCGTGCCCGTCGAGCTGATCGAGCATCACCCGGTAGGCGGTCGGCGCCGTGAACAGCACCGAGACCCGGTGCTCGGCCAGTGCGGGCAGCAACTGCCTGGGGCCGGCCTGCTCCAGCAGCAGCGCGGAGGCGCCCGCGCGCAGCGGGAACAGCACCAGACCGCCGAGCCCGAAGGTGAAGCCGAGCGGCGGACTGCCGGCGAACACGTCGTCGGGCTCCGGCCGCAGGACGTGCCGGGAGAAGGTGTCGGCGACGGCCAGCACATCGCGGTGCAGATGCATACAGCCCTTGGGGCGCCCGGTGGTCCCCGAGGTGAAGGCGATCAGCGCGACGTCGTCCGCCGCGGTGTCCACGGCCCGGTACGGCCCCGGCCGGGCCTCGGCCAGCCGCAGCAGGTCGTCCGGCGCCCCGCCCCCGTACGCCGTGATCCGCAGCCCCGGCACCCCCGCCTTCACCAGGTCCTCGACCGAGCGGGCGTCGCACAGGGCATGGCTGATCCGGGCGATCGAGCAGATCGTGGTCAGCTCGGTGGCGCGCTGCTGGGCCAGTACGGTGACGGCGACGGCGCCCGCCTTCAGCACCGCCAGCCAGCACGCCGCCAGATGCGGCGTCGTGGGGCCGCGCAGCAGGACGCGGTTGCCGGGCACGACCCCCAGGTCCGAGGTGAGGACATGGGCGATCCGGTCGACCAGCTCCCGCAGCTCCCCGTAGCTCAGCACCCCGCCGTCGGGCGTACGGAAGGCCGGGCGGCCGGGACCGAAGCGCTCGGCCGTGCGGTCCAGCAGCTCGGCGGCGCAGTTGAGCCGGTCCGGATAGTGCAGCTCGGGCAGGTCGAAGACCAGTTCCGGCCACTGGTCCTCGGGCGGCAGATGTTCCCTGGCGAAGCCGTCGATGTGCGCTGAGGTATTCGGGTCCATGAAGGATCGCCCCCTTGTCGCCCTTGGAGCGTATCGTTTGGGTGACGGTAGTCAACGGTCCGCGATAAAAAGAGCGGTCCGGCGGGGCTTTCGACAGGAGAGGCGCCGGTATGACGGCATTCTCGCTCGATCCGGCACAGACCGCCTGGTGCGAGGAGCTGCGCACCCTGGCCGAGGAGCGGCTGCGCCCGCTCGCCGGCGAGGGCGAGCCGGGACACGTCAACCGCCCGCTGATCGCCGCGCTCGGCGAGCTGGGCCTGCTGGACCGGATGCTCGGCTCCGGCGCCCTCGGCTTCTGTCTGCTGCGCGAATCACTCGCCCGGGGCTGCACGGAGGCCGAGACCGCCCTCGCGCTCCAGGGCCTGGGCAGCGCCCCGGTGGCGCAGGCGGGCACCCCCGCCCAGCGCGAGCGCTGGCTCCCCGGGGTCCGGGCCGGACGCGCCGTCGCCGCCTTCGCGCTCAGCGAGCCCGGGGCGGGCTCGGACGCGGCGGCCCTCGCGCTCGACGCCGCCCCCGCGCCGGACGGCTGGCGGCTGACCGGCGAGAAGTGCTGGATCTCCAACGCCCCGGAGGCCGACTTCTACACCGTCTTCGCCCGCACGACCCGGGACGCCGGGGCCCGCGGTGTCACCGCCTTCCTGGTCCCCGCCGACCGGCCCGGCCTGACCGGAAGCGCGCTGGACATGCTCTCCCCGCACCCCATCGGCGCCCTCCGCTTCGACGGCGTCCCGGTCACCCCCGACGATGTGCTCGGCGAACCGGACCGGGGCTTCCGGGTCGCCATGAACACCCTCAACCTCTTCCGGCCCAGCGTCGGCGCCTTCGCCGTCGGGATGGCCGCGGCCGCCCTCGACGCCACCGTGGAGCACACCGCGACCCGCACCGCGTTCGGCGGGCCGCTCGCGGACCTCCAGGCCGTCTCCCACCAGGTCGCCGAGATGGCCACCCGCACCGAGGCCGCCCGGCTGCTGGTCTACGCGGCTGCCGCCGCGTACGACGCGGGGGAGCCGGGCGTGCCGCGCCGCGCCGCGATGGCCAAGCTGTACGCCACCGAGACCGCGCAGTACGTCGTGGACACCGCCGTCCAGCTGCACGGCGCCCGCGCCCTGCGCCGGGGTCATCTGCTCGAACACCTCTACCGCGAGGTCCGCGCCCCCCGGATCTACGAGGGGGCCAGCGAGGTCCAGCGCACCATCATCGCCAAGGAGCTGTACGCGAACAGGGAGCCCTCCGCATGAGCCCGATCCACCGGATCAACCCCGCAGAACTCTCACCGCCCACCGGCTTCTCGCACGCGGTCACCGCCACCGGGAGCCAGCTGGTCTTCCTGGCCGGGCAGACCGCCCTGGACCACCGGGGCGACGTCACCGGGACGTCCCTGCCCGAACAGTTCGCCGTCGCCCTCGCCAACCTGCTCACCGCCCTGCGCGCGGCCGGCGGCTCCCCGGCGGACCTCGCCCGGGTCACCGTCTACGCCACGGACGTCGACGACTACCGCGCCCACGCCCCGGAGCTGGGGCAGATCTGGCGCCGGCTGGCGGGCCGCGACTACCCCGCGATGGCCGTCATCGGGACCGCCCGGCTCTGGGACGAACAGGCGCTGGTCGAGATCGACGGGGTGGCGGTCCTGCCCTGAGCGGCCTCGGAAGCGGCGCCGTCCGCCCCGGCGGCCGGTGTGCGGGACGCAACTGATCGCACTGCGCGGCAGTGGGCGCGGCGCGCCGTACGGGTGAAGCACGGCCGGGGATATATCTGTATTTAGTGCGCACTGTCCGTTCTGTAGTCCCTCGCGCCGCACCCCCCGGCGCGGCCGGATCCCGTACGCCCTCACCGGGCGGGCGCGGGGCACTCCGCGGGGCCGTATGACCGCGCTCATCGTCTGCCACTTCGTCCTCGCCGCCTGCGCGCGCCCGCTGGTGCGGTGGCTGGGGACGCGCGCCTTCCTGGTGCTCGCCCTGCCGCCCGCGGCCACCACCTGCTGGGCCTTCACCCAGTGGAACACCGCCGCCTCCGGGGGCTCGGCCGGCTGGTCGTGGACCTGGATGCCGGCCTACGACGTCACCGTCGGCCTGCGCCTGGACGCACTGGCCGAACTCATGGTGCTGCTCGCGGCCGGCGTCGGCACGCTCGTCCTGGTCCACTGCGCCTCCTACTTCACCGACGCCACCCCCCGGCTGGCCGGATTCGCCGGGAACCTGCTGGCCTTCGCCGGGGCCATGCTCGCCCTCGTGCTGGCCGACGACCTGATCACGCTCTATGTGTTCTGGGAGCTGACCACGGTCTTCTCCTACCTGCTGATCGGATACGACAGCGAGCAGCGGCACAGCCGCCGCTCCGCGCTCCAGGCGCTCACCGTCACCACCCTCGGCGGACTCGCCATGCTGGTCGGCTTCCTGATCATCGGTCATGTCGCGGGCACCTACCGCATCTCCGCGATCCTGGCCCACCCGCCCGCCACGAGCGCCGCCGTCTCGGCCGCCGTCGTGCTGATCCTGTGCGGGGCGCTCTCCAAGTCCGCCGTGTGGCCCTTCAGCCTCTGGCTCCCGAACGCCATGGCCGCGCCCACCCCGGTCAGCGCCTATCTGCACGCCGCCGCCATGGTCAAGGCCGGGGTCTACCTCGTCGCGCGGCTCGCGCCCGCCTTCTCCGACGTCCCCGTCTGGCGGCCCGTCGTGATCACCCTGGGCGCCGCGACCATGCTGCTCGGCGGCTGGCGGGCGCTGCGGCTCAACGACCTCAAGATCGTCCTCGCCTACGGCACCGTCAGCCAGCTCGGCTTCCTCACGCTGCTCGCGGGCGTCGGCAACCGCGACGCGGCGCTGGCCGCCGCCGTGATGATCCTCGGTCACGCGCTCTTCAAGGCCCCGCTGTTCCTCGTCACCGGCATCGTCGACCACGCCGCCGGCACCCGGGACCTGCGCAGGCTCTCGGGAGTCGGCCGGGCCCTGCCGCACGTCTGCGCCGTCGGGGTGCTCGCCGCCGCCTCGATGGCCGCCCTGCCCCCGCTGCTCGGCTTCGCCGCCAAGGAGGCCGCGTTCGACGCGCTGCTCTACGGCGACACCGTGGACCGCTGGGCACTGGGGATCGCGGTGGCCGGGTCGATGCTGACCGTCGCGTACACCGTCCGGTTCGTCTGGGGCGCCTTCCTGCGCAAGCCCGGAGTCGCCGACACCCCCGTCCACCGGGTCGGCTGGTCCTTCCTCGCCGCGCCCGCCCTGCTCGCGGTCTGCGGGCTCGTCCTCGGCCCCGGCGTCGGCTGGACCGACCGGCTGCTGAGCACGTACGCGAACGTCTTCCCGCCCGTCGCGCACCCCTACCACCTCGCGCTCTGGCACGGCTGGGGCACCGCCCTGTTCCTCTCCGTCCTCGCCACGGCGGGCGGCGCCGTGCTCTTCGCCGCGCGCGACCGGATCACCCGGCTCTCCCGGCGCATCGCCTGGCCCACCGCCGACGGCGTCTTCGGCCAACTGCTCCTGGGCCTGGAACGCCTCTCCCTCCAGGTCACCGGCTTCGTCCAGCGCGGCTCGCTCTCCGTCTACCTCGCCACCACCCTGCTGGTGATGCTCGCCGGCCAGCTCGCCGTGCTCGTGGCGGACCGGCCCTGGCACGGCGCCGGCCCGCCCCGGCTCTGGGACGTACCGCTGCAGGGCGCCGTCGCCGCGCTGACCTGCGTGGCGGCCCTGCTCTCCCTCACCGTCCGGCGACGGATGAAGGCCGTGGTGCTGGCCGGGCTCACCGGATACGGGACCGCGCTGCTCTTCGTCGTCCAGGGCGCCCCCGACCTGGCGCTCACCCAGTTCTGCGTGGAGACCGTCTCCATGATCGTGTTCGTGCTGGTGCTGCGGCGGATGCCGGTCCACTTCCAGGAGTCGGTCAGCAGCTGGCGGCGGGCCGTCCGCATCCCCGTGGCCCTCGCCGCCGCGGCCACCCTGAGCGTCGTGGTCTGGGTCGCCGCCGCCGCGCGCACCGCCGCCCCGGCGGGCGCCGCCATGGTCGAGGAGACCGCGGACCACGGCCTCAAGGACGTGGTCGCCACGATCCTGGTGGACCTGCGCGCCTGGGACACGATGGGCGAGTCCGCCGTGCTGGCCGCCGCCGCGATCGGCGTCACCAGCCTCATCTATCTGCACCGCCGCGCCGAGGGGCCCGCCGCGCCGCCGGAGTCCCGGGGGCACACCGCCTGGTCGGTGACCACGGGCCCGCTGACCGGGCTGCCGCAGGGCGACGAAGGAGCCCCCGAGCGCAGCTGGCTGGCGGCCGGTGCCACGCTCGCGCCCGAGCACCGCTCCATCGTCTTCGAGGTGGTGGCCCGGCTGCTGTTCCACCCGATCCTGGTGCTCTCGGTGTATCTGCTGTTCTGCGCCGAGAACATGCCGGGCGGCGGCTTCGTCGCCGGTCTGGTCGCCGGAGTCGCCCTGATCACCCGATACCTGGCGGGCGGCCGCTTCGAACTCGCCGAGGCCGCGCCCCTGCAGCCCGGCCTCTTCACCGGACTCGGCCTCTTCCTGTCCACCGGGGTGGCCCTGCTCGGCCTCACCCACGGCGCGGTCCTGCACGCCTGGACCTACCACGGCCACCTCCCGCTGATCGGCGACTACCACTTCGGTACGCCGGTGCTCTTCGACTGCGGTGTCTATCTGCTGGTCCTGGGCGTCGTCCTGGACATCGTGCGGGCCCTCGGCGCCAAGGTCGACCGGCAGATCGAGCGCGCCGCCGCCGAACAGGCGGGCGGGCGCACCCCGGGACCGGCCACCGGAGCGGAGGGCGCCGCCCCATGACCGTCAGCGCCTCACTGCTCGCCACCGCCGCCGTCCTGTGCGCGGTCGGCGGCATCCTCATGCTCACCCGGCCGCTGACCCGGATCCTGCTGGGCGCGGTCGTCGCGGGCAACGGCATCAACCTGCTGATCCTGTCCGCCACCGGACGGGCCGGCCGCGAACCCCTGCTCTACGGCGTCGATCTGGGCCGGGTCACCGACCCGCTGCCCCAGGCCATCGCCCTCACCGCCATCGTCATCACCCTCGCCACCACCGCGTTCCTCCTCGCCATGGCCTACCGCAGCCACCAGCTCACCGGCACCGACGAGGTCCACGACGACCTGGAGGACCGGCGGATCGTGCTCCGCGCCGAGGTGCTGGGGGAGCGCGACGAACTGCGCGAGCAGTACCGGGCCGAGTCCGAGCGCACCGCCGAGGCCCGCCGCCGCTACCGCGAGGAGCGCCGCCGGCTGCGGGCCAGACTGCGCGCCGACCGCGCCCTCCAGGCCCGGGGCCGGGACGCCTCCGGCGACCTGTGGCACGACGTGCTGGGCGCGGACCCGGAGGACTACGCGCGCCAGGACGCCGAGGGCCCCGCACCCGACGCCGAGAACCCAGGAGACACCGGATGAACGCACTCGTCCCGCTGCCGGTGCTGCTGCCGCTCTGCGCGACCGGACTCAGCCTTGCCTTCGGCACCCGGCTCAAGCAGTTCCAGCGCTTCATCAGCGTCGCCGTCCTCACGGCCGTCCTGGGGCTGTCGGTCGCGCTGATGGTCGCCGCCGACAGCCAGGGCCCGCTGTCCGTGCACCTCGGCGACTTCGCACCTCCGCTCGGCATCACCCTGGTCGCCGACCGGCTCTCCGGCCTGATGCTGACAATCTCCTCGGCCGTCACCCTGTGCGTCCTGGTCTACTCCCTGGGCCAGGGCATGTCCGACCGGGACGAGGAGACCCCCGTGGCGGTCTTCCACCCCGCCTATCTGATCCTGGTCGCCGGGGTCTCCTGCACCTTCCTCGCCGGGGACCTGGTCAACCTGTACGTCGGCTTCGAGATCATGCTCGTCGCCAGCTTCGTCCTGCTGACCCTCGGCGGCACCGGCCCCCGGGTCCGGGCGGGCTCGACCTACGTGATCATCTCGCTGTTCTCCTCGCTGCTCTTCCTCACCGCCATCGCCATGACGTACGCGGCGACCGGCACCGCCAACTTCGCCCAGCTGGCCGGACGGCTGGCCGCGCTCCCGCTCGGCGTCCAGACCCTGATCCAGGCGATGCTGCTGACGGTCTTCGCGATCAAGGCCGCCGTCTTCCCCCTCGCCGCCTGGCTGCCCGACTCCTACCCGACCGCGCCCGCCCCCGTCACCGCGGTCTTCGCCGGCCTCCTCACCAAGGTCGGCGTCTACTGCATGCTGCGCACCGAGACCCTGCTCTTCCCCGGTAACCGGCTCGGCGACCTGCTGATGCTGGCCGCGCTCGCCTCGATGACCGTCGGCATCCTCGGAGCCGTCGCCCAGACCGACCTCAAGCGGCTGCTCTCCTTCACCCTCATCAGCCACATCGGCTACATGGTCTTCGGGATCGGACTCGCCACCCGGGAGGCGTACGGCGGCGCGATCGTCTACGTCGTCCACCACATCACCGTGCAGACGACCCTCTTCCTGGTGGCCGGGCTGATCGAACGCCGGGGCGGCACCACCGAACTCACCCGCCTCGGCGGCATCGCCCGGGCCGCCCCGGTGCTGGCCCTCCTCTTCTTCGTACCCGCGATGAACCTGGCCGGGATCCCGCCGCTGTCCGGCTTCATCGGCAAGCTGGGACTCATGCGCGCCGGTGTCGACGACGGCGGGGTCTGGGCCTGGATCCTGGTCGTCGGCTCCGCCGTGACCAGCCTGCTCACGCTGTACGTGATGGCCAAGGTCTGGAACCTGGCCTTCTGGCGGGCCGCGCCCCCCGGCCAGGCCGCCGACGGCACCGTCCTGGAGTCCAAGGACGAGGACGACGACGGCGACGCCGACGCGGGCCCCGACCGGATGCCCGGCACCGGCGACGAAGGCGTACGCCTGCGGCACCAGCCGGCCGGGCGCGCGGTCGCCGCCACCCTGCACGGCCACGCCGTCACCACCACGACCAAGCTGCCGCGCCCCATGACCTGGGCGACCGCCGCCACCGTCGTACTCGGCCTCGCCTTCACCGTGTTCGCCGGACCGCTCACCTCGTACACCGACCGCTCGGCCGTCGAACTCCTCGCCCGTACCCCCTATGTCGAGGCGGTGCTCGGCCGGTGAAACGCCTCATCACCTTCTCCTTCCGCAACAAGGACCTGCCGCCCTTCAGCTGCGAACTGCGCGGCAGCCGGCGGCGCGTGCTCGACCTCCCGCTGCTGGCCTGGCTCACCGTCATCTGGGTGCTGCTCTGGTCCAGCCTGAACTGGGCCAACGTGCTGACCGGCCTCGTCGTCGCGGTGGCCGTCTGCCTGGCGTTCCCGCTGCCGCAGGTGGACCTGGGGCTGCGCCTGCACCCCTGGGGCATCCTGCGGCTGGCCGGCTATCTGCTCTACGACATGTACACCTCCGGCGTACGGGTCACCCGGCAGATCTTCGGCGACCACCCGCACCGGGCGGCCGTCATCGCCGTCCCCCTGCGCTGCCGCTCGGACCTGATGCTCGCCGCGACAGCCGTCGCCGTGTCCAACGTGCCCGGCGGCTCGGTCGTCGAGGTCCGCCGCGCCACCGCCACCCTCTTCCTGCACGTCCTGGACGCCGACCGGCCCGCCGAACTGGACAAGGCCCGGCGCACCGTCCGGCGGCTGGAGGAGCTGACCGTACGGGCCTTCGGCACCCGCGACGAGATCGACCGGGTCGCCGGGCCGCCCCCACCGCACCCCGGCGAACGGCCGGGCGACCAGGAGGAGGACGCATGAGCGCGCCCGAGACCGCGGACCGGGTGCTGCTCATCGCGGCCGTGGTCCTGATCGTCCTCGCCGGCGCCGGGCTGCTGGCCCGGATCTGGTGGGGCCCCTCCATGCTGGACCGGGCGATCTCGCTGGACGTCTGCGCGGCGCTCATCATCGCCGGGCTCGGCGCCAAGTCGGCGTTCGCCCGGGACCCGTTCTACTTCCCGATCATGCTGGTGCTGGCCTTCCTCGGCTTCACCGGTTCGGTCGGCATCGCGCGCTTCATCGCCGTACGCGACCGGCCGCCGGGCCGGCCGCGCGCCGCATCCCCCCGGCGGACCGACGAGGACACCCCATGAGCGTCTGGCTCCAGACCGTCGACACAGCCGGCGCGGTCCTGGTGCTGATCGGCGCGGCCGTCTGTCTGCTCGGCGTCCTCGGCATGCTGTGGTTTCCCGACGTGCTCTCCCGCAGCCACGCCGCCACCAAGCCGCAGTCCCTCGGCATGCTGATCGTGCTGGCCGGGGTCGCGCTGCGGCTGCGCAGCGGAATGGACCTCGCCACGCTCGGGCTGATCGGCTTCTTCCAGCTGATGACCGGCCCGGTGGCCGCCCATCTGGTCGCGCGCTCCGCCTACCGGACGGGCCAGGTCGACCACAGCGAACTGCTCTTCGACGAACTCGACGAACAGCTCACCGAGGAGGGCTGACCCCCGCCCGGACGTCTCACACCCGGGGCCCGGGGGATGTGCGGCGAGCGTTACCGCCCATGATCGGCCGGGGTCATCCCGGCGTAACGGACCCTTCGTACGGTCGGGGCACGATCCGATCGACGGAAGGTCCCTGCGGTGCCCCCACCGACCTCGTCGGCCGACGTCGCTCAGGTCCGTACGGTCTGCTCGTACTGCGGGGTGGGCTGCGGCATGGTCCTGGACATCGCCTCCGGGCCCGACGGACGCCGTACCGTGCTCAAGGCGTCGGGCGACAAGACCCACCCCGCCAACTCCGGGCGGCTGTGCACCAAGGGCGCGACCACGGCCGACATGCTCGCGGCCCCCGGCCGGCTCACCACCGCGCTGATGCGCCCCGGGCGCGGCTCCGAGGCCGTGCCGGCCGGTGTGGACGAGGCGATCACCGCCGCGGCGGGCCGGCTGCGGGCGGTCATCGACGAGCACGGGCCCGACGCGGTCGCCTTCTACGTGTCCGGACAGATGAGCCTGGAGGCCCAGTACCTGGCCAACAAGCTGGCGAAGGGCTTCGTACGGACCAACCAGATCGAGTCCAACTCCCGGCTGTGCATGGCGAGCGCGGGCACCGGCTACAAGCTCTCGCTGGGCGCCGACGGCCCGCCCGGCTCCTACCAGGACCTCGACCACGCCGACGTCTTCCTCGTCATCGGCGCCAACATGGCCGACTGCCACCCGATCCTCTTCCTGCGGATGATGGAACGGGTCAAGGCGGGCGCCCGGCTGATCGTCGTCGACCCCCGGCGCAACGCCACCGCCGACAAGGCCGACCTCTTCCTCCAGATCAGCCCCGGCACCGACCTGGCCCTCCTCAACGGCCTGCTCCACCTGCTGCACGCCAACGGCCACACCGACGCCGCGTTCATCGCGGAGCGCACCGAGGGCTGGGAGGCGATGCCGGAGTTCCTCGCGGACTACCCGCCCGCCACCGTCGCGGAGATCACCGGCCTCCCGGAGGACGACATCCGCCGCGCCGCGCAGTGGATCGGCGAGGCCGCCGAGTGGACGAGCTGCTGGACGATGGGGCTCAACCAGTCCACGCACGGCACCTGGAACACCAACGCGCTGATCAACCTGCACCTGGCCACCGGCGCGATCTGCCGCCCCGGCAGCGGCCCCTTCTCGCTCACCGGCCAGCCCAACGCGATGGGCGGACGCGAGATGGGCTACATGGGCCCCGGACTGCCCGGCCAGCGCTCGGTCCTGGCCGACGAGGACCGCGCCTTCACCGAGGAGCTCTGGGGCCTGGAGCCCGGCACCCTGCGCAAGGACGGGTCGGGCCGGGGCACCGTCGACCTCTTCCGGCGGATGGCCGACGGAGAGATCAAGGCCTGCTGGATCATCTGCACCAACCCGGTCGCCTCGGTCGCCAACCGCCGGACCGTCATCGAGGCCCTGGAGACCGCCGAACTCGTCCTCACCCAGGACGCGTTCGCCGACACCGAGACCAACGCCCACGCCGACATCGTGCTGCCCGGCGCGCTGTGGAGCGAGAGCGAGGGCGTGCTGGTCAACAGCGAACGCACCCTCACCCTGGCCCGCCCCGCCGCCGACCCGCCCGGCGAGGCCCTCGCGGACTGGCGGATCATCGCCCGGATCGCCTGCGCGATGGGGTACGCCGACGCCTTCACCTACGCCGACGCCGAGGAGGTCTTCGAGGAGATCAAGGGCGCCGCCAACCCGAGGACCGGCTACGACCTGCGGGGCGTGACCTACGCACGGCTGCGGACGACGCCCGTGCAGTGGCCCGCCCCCACCGCCGACGGCCCCGACCGCAACCCGGTCCGCTACCTCGCCCCGGACGGCGGCGGCCCGGTGTTCCCGACACCGAGCGGGCGCGCCGTCTTCCACGCCCGGCCGCACGTCCCGGCCGCCGAGATGCCGGACGACGACTACCCGTTCGTCCTCAACACCGGCCGCCTCCAGCACCAGTGGCACACCCTCACCAAGACCGGGAAGGTCGCCAAGCTCAACAAGCTCAACCCGGCCCCCTTCGTCGAACTGCACCCCGAGGACGCGGCGCGGCTCGCGATAGCCGAGGGCGACGCCGTCGAGGTCGCCTCCCGGCGCGGCCGGGCCGTGCTGCCCGCCGTGGTGACCGACCGGGTCCGCCCGGGGTGCTGCTTCGCGCCGTTCCACTGGAACGACCTGTTCGGCGAGTACCTCAGCGTCAACGCGGTGACCAGCGACGCCGTGGACCCGATCTCCTTCCAGCCGGAGTTCAAGATGTGCGCCGTGACGCTGACGAAGTCGGCCACCGAGGTCGTGATCTCCCCGGCACCCGGTGCGGTCCCCGCCGTCGAGCCGCCCGCGCCCGCCGCGCCTGTGCCCGCCGCGCCCTCGCCCGGTGCCGCCGGTGTCTTCGGCCTGGAGGACACCCCGCCGCCCGTGCTCACCGCCCACGAACGCCAGTACCTCGTCGGCTTCCTGGCCGGGCTGGAGTCGGGCAGGCCCGGGGTCCCCGTCCTCCCGGCCGGCGCGCCCTTCGACGCGGAGCACGCGCGCTGGGTCAACGGCGTCCTGGCCGGCATGTACTCCCGCACCGCACAGCCGGCCGCCGAGCCCGCACCGCCCGCCTCCCCGGGCCGCGAGGTGGTGGTGCTGTGGGCCTCGCAGACCGGCAACGCCGAGGAGTTCGCCGCCGCCACCGCCGACCGGCTCACCGAGACCGGCCACCGGGCCCGGCTCCTCGGCATGGACCAGGCGGACCCGCGCGCCCTCCCGCCCGCCGCCGACCTCCTGCTGATCACCAGCACCTTCGGCGACGGCGACGCCCCCGACAACGGCTCCGGGTTCTGGGAGGCGCTGACCGCCCCCGACACCCCGCCCCTGGACGGCCGGAGATACGCCGTGCTGGCCTTCGGCGACTCCTCGTACGACGACTTCTGCGGGCACGGCCGCCGCCTCGACCAGCGCCTGGACGAGCTGGGGGCCGTCCGGCTCGCCCCGCGCACCGACTGCGAGCCCGACTACGAACCCTCCGCCCGCAGTTGGCTGGACCAGGTGCTCGCCGGGCTCACCGGAGCGCCCGCGCCTGCTCCGTCACCGGCCTCCGTCCCGGCTCCGGCCGCCGCCGCCAGGCCCGCGCCCGCCACCGCGCGGCTGGCCGGCAACCGCCTCCTCAGTCTCCCCGGCGCCGGGAAGGAGGTCCGCCGCTTCACCTTCGACACCCGCGAGAGCGGCACACCGCTGGTCTACGAAGCGGGCGACGCGCTCGGCGTCCACCCCGTCAACAGCGGGGAGCTGGTGGCCGAATGGCTGGCGGTGACCGGCCTGGACGCCGGGGCCGGGATCGAGGTGCCCGGACTCGGCGGGGTCCGCCTCGCCGACGCGCTCCGCACCCACCTCGACATCACCCGCCTCACCCCGGCGCTGCTCGGCTTCGTCACCGAGCGCACCGGCGACCGGGCCCTGAAGAAGATGCTGCGCCCCGACAACAAGGGCGAACTGGCCCGCTGGTCCTGGGGCCGCCAGGCGGTCGACGTACTGGCCGAATACCCCGTGCGGGCCACCCCGCAGGAGTGGGCAGGCGTCCTCGGACGGCTCCAGCCGCGCCTGTACTCGATCTCCTCCAGCCCGCTGACCGACCCCCATCTGGTGTCGCTCACCGTCTCCGTCGTCCGGTACGAGAACCTCCGGGGCCGCCCGCGCGGCGGGGTCTGCTCGCCCTTCCTCGCGGACGCCGCCCCCGGCGCCCCGGTCTCCGTCTTCGTGCGGCGCGCCCCGCACTTCCGCCCGCCGGCCCGCCCCGACACCCCGATGGTCATGGTCGGCCCCGGCACCGGGGTGGCCCCGTTCATCGGCTTCCTGGAGGAGCGCCGCGCGCTGGGACACCCGGGCCCCAACTGGCTGTTCTTCGGCGAACAGCACCGGGCGACCGACTTCCTCTACGAGGACGAGCTGACGGCCTTCCTCGCGGACGGCACCCTCACCCGCCTGGACACCGCCTTCTCCCGCGACCAGCGCGCCAAGGTCTATGTGCAGGACCGGATGCGCGAACACGGCGCCAAGCTGTGGTCCTGGCTCCGGGACGGCGCCCACGTCTGCGTCTGCGGCGACGCGGCCCGGATGGCGAAGGACGTCGACCGGGCGCTGCGCGACATCGCCGTCGCGCACGGCGGCCTCGACCCCGAGGCGGCGGCGCTGTACGTCAAGCAGCTCGCCGCCGGCAAACGCTACGTACGCGACGTCTACTGACGGGCCGCGGGACAGCTCCAGAGGGCTCGGAGGGCAGAGGGCAGAGAGGGCTCAGAGGGCTCAGAGGGCGACGACGGTCGCCTCGGTGGCCTTCACGCTTGTCCACACGGCCACGCCGTCGGCGAGCGAGAGTTCGGCGGCGGCCTGCGGGGTGATCTCCGCGACGAGGTCGGGGGCCTGCTCCGAGCCGATCAGGACCCGCAGCCGGCTCCCGCTGGCGGTGATTTCCCGGACGGTCCCCGGCCACACGTTGCGCGGGCTGCCGGTGGGCCGCTCCCGGTGCACGGAGACGGCTTCCGGGGCGATGACGGCGAGCACGGGCGTACCGGCGGCCGGCAGCGGGTCGGCGACCACGAGGTGCCCGCCGTCGCGGAGCCGCAGCCCGTCGTCGGCGGCGGTGCCGGGCCAGGCGTTGCGGCCGAGCATCCGGGCGACCCAGGGCGAGCGGGGGTGGCGGGTGACATCGGCGGGCGGGGCGTCCTGGAGGGCCCGGCCCTCCTCCAGCACCAGGACCCGGTCGGCCAGCGCGACCGCTTCGACGGGGTCGTGGGTGACGATCAGACAGACGCCGCCGAAGCCCTCCAGATGGCGGCGCAGGGTGTGCCGGACCTGGGCGCGGGTCGTCTGGTCGAGGGCGGCGAGCGGCTCGTCGAGCAGCAGCAGCCGGGGCCGGGCTGCCAGCGCCCTGGCGAGCGCGACCCGTTGGGCCTGGCCGCCCGAGACCTGCGCCGGGCGGCGGTGGGCGAGCGGGCCGACGCCGAGCCGGTCCAGCCACGCCTGGGCGAGCCGGCGTGCCTCGCCGCGCGGCACCCCCCGGGCGCGCAGCCCGTACGCGGTGTTGGCCAGCGTGCTCATGTGCGGGAAGAGGGCACCGTCCTGGGGCACCCACGCCACGCCCCTGCGGTGCGGGGGGAGGGCGGTCACATCGACGGCGCCGAGCCGGAGTTCGGCGTGGGCGCGCGGGGTGAGGCCGAGCAGCGCGCGCAACAGGGTCGTCTTGCCCGCTCCGTTGGGGCCGACGACGGCGATGGTGGTGCCGGCCTCCGCGTCGAGCGTGAGCTCGTTGAAACCCGTGACCTCGGCGTGCAGCGGCCAGCTCTCCCGTACGTCCTGCGGACCCGGAACGGGCGTTCCCGCAGTGGGCAAATCCTTCGCGAGGGCGGTGTCCGGCTCGTCCGCCGGGACGTGCGAGGGCGACGTGCCGCCGCCGGGCGTCCCGGTCCACCGCCCGCGCAGGCCCAGCAGCACGGCCATCGCGATGACGAGGAGCAGCAGCGAGACCGAGGTGGCGGCCTCCGGGCTGTCCTGGAGCAGCAGATAGACCTGGAGCGGCAGGGTCTGCGTGGTGCCCGGGAGGTTCCCGGCGAAGGTGATGGTGGCCCCGAACTCGCCCAGTGCGCGCGCCCAGGTCAGTGCGGCGCCCGCAGCGAGCCCGGGGGCGACCATCGGCAGGGTGACGGTGAAGAACACCCGTACCGGCGAGGCTCCCAGGGAGGCGGCGGTCTCCTCGTAGCGGGGACGCAGTCCGCCGAGGGCGCCTTCCAGGCTGATGACCAGGAACGGCATGGCGACGAAGGTCGCGGCGAGGACGGCGCCGGAGGTGTGGAACGGCAGCGTGATGCCGAAGGTGTCCTCCAGCCACGGCCCGAGCAGGCCGCGCCGGCCGAACGCGAGGAGCAGGGCGACACCGCCGACGGTCGGCGGCAGCACCATCGGCAGGAGCACCAGGGAGCGGACGAACGCCTTGCCGGGGAAGTCGACCCGGGCCAGCAGCCAGGCCAGCGGCACCCCGAGGACGAGGGAGAGGCCCAGCGCCCAGCCGGAGACGATCAGCGAAAGGGTCAGGGCCTGGGTGGTCGCGGGGCTGGTCAGATGGGTGCCCAGCTCGCCCCACGCGGTGCGGGCGAGGATCCCGATCAGCGGCAGCAGCAGAAAGGCGACGGCCAGCAGCGCGGGGATCGCCAGGGCGATCGGCGCGCGGGGACGCGTGGCACGGCTGCGGAATCGGTTCATCGGCACCCCTGGGGCTGGAAGACCGGTGTGCCCGGCCCGCGAACGGGCCGGGCACACCGTACGGCTGCGTTACGGCTGCTGGAAGCCGGCGTCCGAGAGGATCTTCTGCGCCTCGGGCGTCGACAGCCACTTCACGAACGCCTCGGCGGCCGCGCTGTGCTTGGACGCCTTCAGCGTGGCGGCCGGGTAGGAGGCCACCGCGTTCTGCGCGTCCGGGATGTCGACGGCGTCGACCTTGTCGGCGGCCGTGGCGACGTCCGTCTTGTAGACCAGGCCGGCGTCGGCCTCGCCCAGCTCGACCTTGCTGAGGACGGCGCGGACGTTGGGCTCCTGCGAGACCGGCTTCACCTCGATCTTCTGGGCGTCGAGGATCTGCTTGCTGTAGCGGCCCACCGGCACCTCGGGCGCGGCGAGGACGACCTTGAGCTTGGTGTCGGCGAGGTCCTTGAGGTTCTCGACCTTCTCCGGGTTGCCCTTGCCGGTGGCGATGACCAGGCGGTTCTTGGCGATGACCGTCGGCGCGCCGGTGTCGCCCTTGAGCCCGTCCATGGTCTTGGTGTCGGCCGTGACCAGGGCGTCGGCGGGCGCGCCCTGCTTGACCTGGGCCGCGAGCTCCTGCGAACCGGCGAAGGAGAACGTCACCTTCGTGCCCGGGTTCTCCTTCTCGTAGGCGGCGCCCGCCGTCTTGAAGACGTCGGTGAGCGAGGCGGCGGCGAGCACCGTCAGATCGGCCTTGGGCGCGCCGCTCGCGGAGCCGGACGCACTGGCCTTCGCGCCGGTGTCCTTCTTGTCGTCGTCGCTGCCGCAGGCGGCCAGCGGTACGAGGAGCGCCGCCGTGAGGATCGCGGCCGCGGTACGCCGTCGGGCGGGGGTGAGGGTGAAGGACATGAGGGTGCAACTCCTTGGGAACGCGGTCGGCTGGTGCCGCCCGGGGCGGACAGAGGGGTGAGCCGCGTCGCGTGATCTCCTTCGCCCGCGTCCGGCCGGGAGCGTGGGGAGGGGCGACGCCGCTGGGTGGAGCGGTGGTTCAGGTGCGGTCGATGTGCACACTGGTCGACTTCACGCGGGCGGTGGCCTGCATGCCGACCTCGAGTCCCAGCTCCTCGACGGCCTCCCGTGTCAGGAGCGAGACGAGTCGGTGCGGGCCGGCCTGGATCTCGACCTGGGCCGCCACGTCACCGAGCTTGACCGCGGTCACGATGCCGGGGAAGGCGTTGCGAGCCGAGGTGTAGGACGCGTCGTCCTCACCGGCGCCGCCCTGGCCCACCTCGACGGAGAACGCGGCCAGGTCCTTGCCGTCGATCAGGCGGCGTCCGCTCTCCTCGCGATGGGTCGCGACGCGTCCGGCATCGGCCCAGCGGCGGGCGGTGTCGGGGCTCACGCCGAGAAGACGAGCGGCCTGCCCGATCGTGTAGGACTGCATGTGCCACAGAGTATGCGCTGTGAGCTCGCATTTACAGTTCTCCATGGGAAACCACATGGCAGGTGCGGGTACGGTCGGAGGAACCTCCTAATCACGCACCGCCCCCGTGCGGCGCCGGACCGTAGGCCAGCAGGAAGGTCCGCACCGCCGCGTGCGCCACCCGGCGCAGCTCCTCGTCCGGCACCGCGCGGGTGCCGAGCCGGGACCGGGTCTCCAGCGGACCGGTCAGCAGGGCGAGGAAGTGCTCGGCCGCCTCCGCCGGATCGCAGGGCCGCAGCCGGCCGGACAGGGCCAGCCTGGCCAGCCGGTCGGCCAGCGCGTCCGTGAGCCGGCTCGCGCGCCGCCCCCGGACGACTTCCAGCAGTTCGGGGAACCGGGCGAGCTCCGCGTGGAGCAGGCGCTTCAGCGCCCAGGACCGCTCGTCGCAGCAGCGCAGCAGCAGGCGGTGCGCCAGGGCTTCGAGGCGGGCGGTCAGGTCGTCCTCCGGGGCGCCCGCCGCGTCCTCGGCGGCGAACAGGTCCACGACGGCGAGGTTGCGGTCCATCACGTCGTCGGCGGCGGTCTCCATCGCGCTGCGGAAGACGTTCTCCTTGTCGCCGAGGTGGTTGTAGACCGTGTGCTTGGCCACCCCCGCGACCTCGGCGATCTCCTCCATGCAGGCGCGTGCGTACCCGCGCCGGGCGAACACGGTGAAGGCGGCGCCCAGGATCGCCTGCCGCTTGTCGATGCGGCCCCGCGAGGGGGTCCTGGGGGTGCTCGTGGTCTGGGTCCCGCGCGTTCCGCTCACCCCGTCATCGTAGCCAGCCGGCTCCAACAACTGCCCTGAGCGGTGCAGTTGAGTAGGACCGCCCGTTGCGACGAACGCATCAGTGCCATAAAGTGCACCGGCCAGTGCAATTCTTGAGAGTGCTCCCGCCGCTCGAACTCACGGAGACAGTCATGGCGCCGTTACCGCACGAACGCCTGGATCCCGCCCTGCGGCGGCGCGACGGGGGCGCCACCGCACCCCTCATCGGCATCCCTCTGCCGCACCCCGCCCGCGACCCTGGTCCCGCGGGAAAGCTGGGTGCTTCAGATGCCCGACCCGTCCTGGCCCAGCCGGAGCCCGTTCCCGCGCGAGGAGACGCCGAGTGAGCACGCTGGTCATCACCGGAGGTACCGACGGCATCGGCAAGGCGCTCGCCCTGCACCGCCTGCGCCGGGGCGACACGGTCGTCGTCATCGCCCGCGACCCCGTCAAGGGCCGCCGCCTCCTCGACGCCGCGCGCGCCGACGGGGTCCCCGGACGGGCGGTCCTCGTCACGGCCGACCTCAGCCTGCTCGCGCAGACCGCCCGCGCCGCCGAGGAGATCCGCGCCGCCTTCCCGTCCGTCGACGCGCTGGTGCTCTGCGCCCGCCACTACCGCTCCCGCCGTACGGAGACCGCCGAGGGGTACGAGGAGAACTTCGCGCTCTTCTATCTGAGCCGCCATCTGCTGGGCGAGGCGCTCGCCGCACCACTGGCCCGGGCCCCGCACCCGGTCGTCGTCAACGTCGCCGGGCCGGGGGCCGGACTCGAACTGATCCGGTGGGACGACCTCCAGCTGCGCCACGGCTACCACGGCGGGGCCGCGCTCGGGCAGGGCGGCAAGCTCAACGACCTGCTGGGCGTCGGCTACGCCGAGCGGCACGGACCGGCCGGGATCCGCTATGTGCTCATCCACCCCGGCGTCACCGCCACCGGCTTCTCCGGCGAGTACGACGCCGCGACCGTGCCGCACATCCGGTCCATGCGCCGGCACGCCAAGCCCGTCGAGGCCGCGCTCCCGCCTATCCTCGACGCCATCGACACCCCTCCCGCCGAAGCGCTCAGCGCGTTCGTCGAGGGACGGCGCATCGGGGTGGACACCCGCGCCTTCGACCCGGTGGCTGCCCGCCGGCTGCGCGACCTCACCGAAGGACTCCTCGCACAGCCCTGATCCGCCGGACAGGCCCTAGAGTGCCGGGGTGCCCTCGTACAGCATTGGCCAGGCGGCGGAGCTGCTGGCCGTGAGTCCCGAGACCGTGCGCCGCTGGGCGGACGGCGGTCACCTCGCGATGGACCGGGGCGGTGCGGGGAACCGGGTGATCGACGGCGTCAGCCTCGCCGGCTTCGCCGCCGAGCGGGCGCGGGGCCTGCATCCGGTGCCCGGCGAGGTGCTGACCTCGGTACGCAACTCCTTCGCCGGGATCGTCACCGCGGTGAAGGCCGACGACGTGGTGGCCCAGGTGGAGATCCAGTCCGGGCCGCACCGGCTGGTTTCGCTGATCAGCCGCGAGTCCGTCGACGAACTCGGCCTGGCGGTCGGCGTGCTGGCCACGGCCCGGGTGAAGTCGACGAACGTGCACATCGACCGGCCGGGTGCCCGGGGCTGAGCCGCCCCGGCCCGCTCAGCGGCACAGCAGCGCCGCCTGGAGGTCGAGCCGGTGGTCGAGGCGCGAGAGATCGCGGCCGGTCAGCAGCTCGATGCGCCCGACCCGGTAGTGGACCGTGTTGACGTGGAGGTGCAGCGCCTCGGCGGTCCGCGCCCAGGAACCGCTGTGCGCGAGGAAGACCTCCAGGGTCTCCAGCAGGGTGCGCCGCGAGGCGTCCTTCCCGTCGAGCAGCGGACCCAGCGCGCGGGAGCTGTAGACCTCGCGCACGTCCCGGGGAAGGCCGGCGAGCAGGGCGCGCAGGCCGGTGAGGTCGTCCATCGAGGTGAACCGGGCCGCCGAGGGCGCCTCCGTCCCGGCCGCCGCGAGCGCGTAACGCGCCTGGACCAGCCCGGCGCGCAGCCCCTCGGGGTCCCGGACGGCGGCCCCCGCCCCGCCGTGCAGCGCGGCGCCGGGGTGGCAGGCGTGCAGGACGGGCCACAGTGCGGAGAGCGCCTGGGGTCCGGCGTCGCCCTGCACCACGGCCACCGCCTCCCCGCCGTCCAGCGCGGCCACCGCGAAGGGCCGGGAGCCGTGGTGCAGGGCCTCGGCCAGGGCGTCCGCCGCCGTGCCCGCGTCCTCGTCACCGCCGAGCCGGGCCGCGACCACCTCGTAGGGGCCCCGTCCCGGCAGCCCGCACACCGACAGCGCGGGCCCCAGGGAGCCTCCGTCGGAAGCCGGGGACTCCATCAGCGAGACGAGCGCCCGCGCCCGGAGCCGCGCCGCTTCCTCGTCGCGGGCGGTGCCCTGCCGGTGCCGGGCGAGCACGTCGGCCAGCTCGTGCAGCACCCGGGGCGGCGCCCCCGCGATGTCCGGCAGATGGAGATGGCGGGCCGCGTAGGGGGAGCCCTCCGCCTCGACGCGCAGGGTGGCCCCGGTGGACCGGCGCAGACACCGGGCGCCCTGCCGGGCGGTCAGCGGCGGCGCCGAGGCGGTGCGGGCGAGGGTGCGCCCGGTGGAGCTGAGGAGGTACGCGGCCGGGGTGCCCAGGTGCGCGAAGGCCCGGTCCAGCAGGGTGTCGGGGCCGGCGCCGCCCCCGACCAGCGCGCTCAGCTCGTTGCGTACGTTCTCCGGCAGCGCGTAGTGGTCGG
This sequence comes from Streptomyces sp. ITFR-16, assembly GCF_031844705.1. Classification (NCBI taxonomy): domain Bacteria; kingdom Bacillati; phylum Actinomycetota; class Actinomycetes; order Kitasatosporales; family Streptomycetaceae; genus Streptomyces; species Streptomyces sp. ITFR-16. Next base: position 1,826,734 of record NZ_CP134609.1, on the reverse strand, counting down.
TGGGGCGGCGGCTGAGGTCGCCCCACTGCCGCAGGTAGACCGCGTCGGTGACGGCCCGGAAGCTGGTCTGCGCGGGTACGGAGATGAGTGTGACCTGCCGGGCCCGGCAGGCGTCGACGAGAACGTCGGGCACACCGCCGTGGGTCTCCTCGCCCGCCAGGAGCGCGGCGGCCCCGGCCGACTGGAGTGCGGAGACGAACCGGTCCACCTTCGCCGGGTCGTCCGCCGGGTCCCACCACACCAGCCCGCTGAGCACGACCTCGCCCCGCTGGAGGAAGCGCGCGGGGTCCTCCAGGTCCGTGGCGGTGACCCCGCTGATCTCCCGGGACAGCAGACGCTCGTCGCCCCACAGGAGGCCGAGGTCGAGCGATTCGAGCTGGAGGAGGTGTTCGACGTGCATGGTGTGGCTCCTTGCGCGACTGCCGGGCGGGCCGGGAGACCCGCTATCTCACATTCACGAGGTGAGCATGAGTCGAGTCATCGTAAATGCAAGGAGAAGTGGCCGGTACATCTCTTGGTTGATCCTCCAGCCGGCACCCTCGGGGCTCGTGCTTTTCGCTGGGGGTCCCGGACGCACCCGAGGGCGGAAACTGGTGATCGCTCTCCCGGATGCAAGCCTGCGGGCCGCTTTTCGCCGCACTTCGCGATTCCGTCGGCCGGCGTCCGGGCATACCTTCTGACAGCCGCCCGGCGGGCCGTCCTACTCGGGGAATCCGATGAGTCGTCTCAGCGCGCCACCCCCAGCGAAGTCCGTGCGGCCCGCCGCCCTGGCCCTCCTCGGGGACATCGACCGCCCCGGCACCCTGACGGTCGGAGACCTGCGGGCGCGCTGGGAGCAGCGCCACGCCGAGGTGGTCTTCGACTGCGCCACCAGCGGCTCCCGGCACCACCGGTTCGAGGGCCCGCTGCTGCGGGACGTGGTGCTGGACGCGGGACCGGTGTTCGACCCCCGCCGGCGCAAGGACCGCTCGCGCTTCCTGCTGGCCGTGGCCGGCCGGGACGGGCACCACACGGTGCTGTCCTGGGCGGAGCTGGACGCCGACTTCGGTGACGCCCCGGTGCTGCTGGCCACCCGGCTGGACGGCGCCGACCTCGACGGCGCCGGCAGCCAGCTGGTGGTGCCCACCGACCGCTGCGGGGCGCGCTACATCAGCGCCGTCACCCGCGTCTGGGTCGGCGCCTGGCCGCCGGACGGCGGCTGATCCGACGTCAGGCTCCCTTGCGGGGCTCCGTCGTCGGCCTCCGTTGCCCGGCTCCGGCGACGGGCTCCGTTGTCAGTGCCTCCCCCTACCGTGAGGACATCACTCGGGGACCCGGGGGAGCCACGGAGAAGGAGCACGCGCATGCCCGCCAACAGGATCCAGCACAAGGTGAACCACGTCGCGCTGGTCGTGGACTGTTCCGGTTCCATGCATCAGCACCAGCACCAGCTGATCCGTGTCGTGGACGAGTTCGTGGCGGGGCTGAAGGCCGAGTCGGACAGCCTCGGCCACGAGACCCGGATCAGCCTCTACTCCTTCGACCACCGGGTGGAGAACCTGGTCTGGGACATGGACGTGAAGCACCTGCCGTCCATGCGCGGCCTCTACAAGGTCAACAACGGCGCCACCGCGCTGATCGAGGCCTCGCTGAAGTCCCTGGACGACCTCGGCCACATCTGGGAGGAGTACGGCGAGCACAGCTTCCTCCAGATCGTCGTGACGGACGGCGAGGAGAACGCCTCCGGTGGCGACCGGCGGCACGACGGCGACATGACCGTCCTCGGCCCCTGGCTCGACCGGATCGCGGCGAAGATGGGCGCCCTCCCGGGCCACTGGACCTCCGCGATCCTCGTCCCCAACTCCCTGGCGAAGCGCACCGCGCAGAACTACGGCTTCCCGGCGGGCAACATCGCCATCTGGGACGCCGACTCCCAGGAGGGCGTCGAGGAGGCGATCGGCACGGTACGGGCCGCCGCCACCAGCTTCCTGCGGGGCCGCGAGCAGGGCGTGCGCGGCACGAAGAACCTGTTCGCGGTCGGCCAGGACATATCGGTGGACGACGTGCGGGCCCATCTCGAACCGGTCCCGGCCGACAAGTACCGCCTCCTCAAGGTCGACACCGAGACCGAGATCCGCGCCTTCGTCGACTCGCACCCGGGCGTCACCTACGAACGGGGCTCCTGCTACTACCAGTTGGGCAGCCGGGTCCAGGTCCAGCCCGACAAGGAGGTCATCGTCGTCGAGAAGAACACCGACCGCGCCTACACCGGCGACGCGGCGCGCAGCCTCCTGTTCGGTACGGGGGTCAGGGGCACCGTCTCCGTGAAGGCGGGGAACAACCCCGAGCTGGAGGTCTATGTGCAGAGCCGCTCGGTGAACAGGAAGCTCAAGGCGAAGACGCGGCTGCTCATCATGGTCTGAGAAGTCCGGAGCGTGCCCCCGCTACCACCCGGTCCAGAGCAGATGGTTGACCGCCAGGGCCACGGCGGCCTGCGCCGCCTGCCAGCCGCGCCGGCCGGGGGCGGGCAGCAGCGCGGCGGCGGGGAGCAGCCACAGCATGAACGGCTGCCAGATCCGCTCCGTCTCCGCCTTGCTCATCCCGGACACATCGGCGGCCAGCAGCGCGAGGAGCGCCGCCGACACCAGCAGGACCAGAGCCTGGGGCCCGGCCGTCGGACCCGTCCGCAGGGTCCGTAGCGCGCCGGGCGCGCCCGCCCCCGCCCGGCGCAGGCCGGCGAGCGTCGCCGGTCCGACGGCGATCGCGGTACAGGCCAGATTGCCCCATACCCAGTAGGAGTACGGGCGGAAGCCTCCCGCGCCCTGGTGGTAGCGCTCGACGAGGATCCGGTACGCCTCCCACCATTCGAAGCCCGCGAGCGTGAAGGCGGCCGGCGCCACCAGCGCTCCCGCGACGAAGAGGGGGAGGGGCCGGGCGGTGCGGCCCACCACGAGCACGGCCAGCAGCGGGAGCGCGATGAGCACCAGACCGTAACTGAGGTAGCAGGTCAGCCCGTACAGCAGCCCGGCGCCCAGCGCGGCGGCCGCCGGAGCGCGGACCGTGCGGGTCGCGGCCAGGGCCAGCAGCGCGATGGACCACGCGGCCACCGCAGTGAAGTAGCCGTCGGCCGAGGTGCCCGCCCAGACGGCGACCGGTGCGAGGACCAGGAAGGGCGCGGCCCGCCGGGCGAGGTGCTCGCCGGCCAGGGCCCGTACGGTGATCAGCACGGCGACCGCCGCCGACGCGCCGGTCGCGATGCACCAGACGCCCGCCCAGCCGCCCCCGCCCAGCCCGATGCGGTCCAGCAGCACGAAGGTGAGCGTGGCGCCCGGCGGATGCCCGGCGACATGGGCGGGCCAGTTGCCGGGCGGGCCGATCAGGATGTGGTCGTTGAACCCGCGCAGGGCGGCGCCGATGTCGTCGAAGCGGCCGATGACCCGCAGATACTCGTGCTTGGTGGTGAGCCGCTCGGCGATCCCCCGGCCCCAGCCGTCGATCAGGGCGAGCGAGAAGACCCAGGCCAGTGCGGTGGCGTAGCAGCCGAGAAGCAGAGGCCGCCAGCGCAGCCGGTCGGCGAGCACAGGTCCGTACGCGATCACGGCGACGGCGACGACGGGCGCGGCCCAGGTGCCCGGCCCGATGTGCGGGTACCAGGAGGCGAGCAGCGGCGGCCAGTGGACGTAGAGCGTGTGATCGGCGTTCTCGATGGCCGTGCCGACGACTGCGGCGACGGCGACGAGCAGCAGGCCCGCGCCGGCGGCGGCCAGGTCGAGGCGGTGCCCGGAGCGCTGTGCGGGAAGCGGTTCGGTGGCGTGTTCGGTGCGGTCCGCGGTCTTCACGCAGGCACCGTACGCACGCCGGGGCGCCGGGAGCGGCTGCCGGCCGGGCGCGTCACCGAACCGTCAGATTCCGTGCCCCGCCAGGGGTGACGTCACCGTTTCGTCAGGAGTCGCAACCGGCCCGCGCCGGTATCCCGGGCATAGCGTCGGGACATGGGCGACAGCCGTCGGAGGATTCCGACCCCACCCGCGTTCCCTTCCCGCAGCCTCTCCGTACGTGCCACGGCGATCTCCCGACGCCTGCCCACCGCACCGGGCTTCTGGCGCAGCCCCGTGCGCGGTGTGCGCTTCACCGCCGTGCTCGGCCTCGTCCTGCTCGGCGGGATCACCGTGCTCTTCGTGACCGGGCTGCTGTCGTACGCCGCCTACAACCCGGACCTGAGCCCGGTCAACGACAAGACGCCCGACAAGGGGCTGCTGGGCTTCTACCTCTTCGCCTGGCCGACCGGCCCGCACTGGCTGTACCGGCTGACGCAGGGCGTCCATGTCACCCTCGGCATCGTGCTCGTCCCGGTCCTGCTGGCCAAGCTCTGGTCGGTCGTGCCCCGGCTCTTCGCGCTGCCGCCCGCCCGGTCCGCCGGGCACGCGCTGGAGCGCCTCTCGCTGCTGCTCCTGGTGGGCGGGGCGCTGTTCGAGTTCGTCACCGGGCTCCTCAACATCCAGCTGGAGTACCTGTTCCCGGGCTCCTTCTACCCCCTGCACTTCTACGGGGCGTGGGTGTTCTTCGCCGCGTTCCTCGCGCACGCCGGGCTGCGGGCTCCCCAGGCCGTCCGGGTGCTGCGCTCGGGCGCGCTGAGCGGCACCGTCCCCGGCGACCCGCTGCAGTCCCCGGCCCCCGCCCCCGCGACGCTGTCCCGCAGGGGCGCGCTGGCCATGGTGGGCGCCGGCTCACTCGTCCTCTTCCTCACCTCGGCCGGCCGCAGTTTCGACGGGCCGCTGCGGCGGTCGGCCGCGCTCACCCCGCACGGCGCCGCCGAGCCGGGGTCCGGACCCAACGGCTTCCAGATCAACAAGACGGCCGCCGCCGTCGGGGTGACCGCCGCCGACACGGGCGAGGGCTGGTGGCTCACGGTCAGCGGCCCGGCCGGGGACCTCCGGTTCAGCCGGGACCAGCTCCTCGCCATGGAGCAGCACAGCGCCGCCCTCCCGATCGCCTGCGTGGAGGGCTGGTCCACCTCGGACCAGTGGTGGCGCGGCGTCCGGCTCAGGGACCTGGCGGCGCTCGCCGGATACCCGGACGGCCCGCCGGGGGTGCTCGTGGAGTCCGTGCAGCGCAGGGGCGCCTTCCGCCGGGCCGCGCTCCGCGACAACCAGGTGGCCGACCCGCGCTCCCTGCTGGCCCTCGCGGTCAACGGCGAGGACCTGTCGCCCGACCACGGATATCCGGCACGGATCATCGTCCCGGCCGCCCCCGGCGTACTCAACACCAAATGGGTGTCCCGGCTGACCTTTGGAGAGCTGTGAAGGCGAACGACCCGCGTGCCCTCCTGCGGCGCCGGTACGGGGAAGGCCCCCTGCACCTCGTCCTGATGGCCGCCTCCTTCGCCCTGGCGGGCTACGCGGGGGTGCGGCTGCTGGCGGGGGACACCGCCGGGGTCGTCCTCTGGTTCGCCGGCGCGGCCCTGGTGCACGACCTGGTGCTGGTCCCGCTGTACGCGACGGCGGACCGGCTCCTGTGCCGGTCCGCCGGGCGGCACCGGGCCCTGGTGAACTTCGTCAGGGTGCCGGCGTTCCTGTCCGGGCTGCTGCTGCTCGTGTGGTTCCCGCTGATCACCCGTCAGTCCGCGCGCTACGAACCGGCGAGCCGGCTCTCCCCCGATGTGTTCCTGGGCAACTGGCTGCTGATCACGGCCGCGCTGTTCGCGGTGTCGGCGCTCTGGCTGGCGGTCCGCGGGGTGCGGCTGCGCCGCAGGGAGACGAAGGGGCGGCCGTCCGCCTCCCACTGATCCGCCTGCTGCCAGCCGACCGGCCGCGCGTGGTCCAGGAGCGCCCGGGTGCCCAGCCGCGCCCAGGGGAACGGCCGGCCGGGTACGGCCCCCGGCCGGGCGTCGCGCCCGTCGTCCAGCCGCACGTCCACCCGCTCGTCGATGTCCTGCGGCGCGGTCTCCGCGATCAGCAGCCCGCCCGGGGCGACCAGCGCTGCCGTGCGCCGCAGCAGCGCGCGCGGGTCGCCGCCGATCCCGATGTTGCCGTCGACCAGCAGGACGGTGCCCCAACGCCCCTCGCCGGGCAGCGGTTCGAAGACCGAGCGCCGCAGCGCCGATCCGCCGAGCCGCAGGGTGCGGGCGACCGCCGCCTCGCTGACGTCGATGCCCAGCGCCCGGTGGCCCCGGGCCGCCAGCGCCGCGACCAGCCGCCCCGGCCCGCACCCGATGTCCAGGACCGGCCCCTCACAGCGGTGCAGCGCCGACAGGTCCGCGGCGTCCGCGCCGGCACACCAGCGCTCGACGTCCAGCGGCAGCAGCCAGCCGTCCGTACGGCGCAGGAACAGCGGACCGTGCCCGTTGCGCAGGGCGTTGGCGTACGGGTCGGTGCTCCACGAGACCCCGTCGGTACGGGCCGGACCGGACTCCGGCAGCGTCCGGCTCACCGGGCCGCCGCCCCGGTCGTCCGGGCCAAGACGGCGGCGAACCGCCCGTGCGGCGCGAGCCCCGCGACATGCGCGGCATCGGCCGCCGTGTCCACGTCCCGCAGCGGCGGAAGGTCGCGCACCCGCAGCCCGGCGTCGACCAGCCGCCGCCGCTGCACCGCGCCCGTCTCGGGCACGGACATCGGTACGCCGCGCAGCAGCCGGGGGTCCGGCTCGGCCAGGCCCAGCGCCCAGAACCCGCCGTCCTCGGCCGGGCCGAACCACGCGTCGCAGTCCTCCCACGCGGTCGGGGACAGCGCGGGGGCCAGAACGGCGGCGGTGATCTGCGGGGTGTCCATCCCGATCAGGACGGTCGGCCCCGCGCAGGCGCCGAACGCGGCGGCGAGCCGCTCGTCGAGCCCCCCGGCGCCCTGCGCCACCACCTCGATGCCCGGTGGCAGCCACGGTCCGGGCGCGCCCTCCAGGACGACCGCCCGCCGGGCCGCGGGCAGCGCGGCCACCGTGCGCAGCGTGTCGGCGAGCGACGCCTCGGCCAGCCGCGCCGCCTCGTGGGGCGAGAAGGGCGGCGTGAGCCGGGTCTTGACCCGGCCGGGCAGCGGCTCCTTGGCGATGACCAGCAGGGTCGTCCCGCCGGACGCGCGGCGGGCCGCGCCGGGGTGGGGCGCGCTCATCGCGACGCCACCGCCCGGGCGGGCGCCTCCGCCAGCACCGCGCGCATGTCGCGCACCGCGTGCCAGGTGCCCAGCCAGGTGCCGGTGACCTTCGACTTCCCGGTCCGGGCGAGATAGGGCACATCCGTCTCGGCGACCCGCAGCCCCGCGTCCGATGCGCGCACCACCATCTGGAGCGGATATCCGCTGCGCCGGTCGGTGAGGTCGAGCGCCAGCAGATCGGTGCGGCGGGCGGCCCGCATCGGGCCGAGGTCGTGCAGCCGCAGCCCCGTGCGGCGGTGCAGCATCCGGGCCAGGGCCGCGTTGCCCGCCCGCGCGTGCAACGGCCAGGCGCCGCGCTCCTGCGGGCGGCGCCGGCCGAGCAGCAGATCGCACTCACCGTCGGCGATCCGGCGGACGAAGCCGGGCAGCAGCCCCGGGTCCAGCGAGCCGTCGCAGTCGCAGAAGCAGACGAACTCCGCGTCACAGGCCAGCAGTCCGGCGTGGCAGGCCGAGCCGAAGCCGCGCCGGGGTTCGTGCACCACGGTCGCGCCGAGGGACCGGGCCAGCTCCGCCGAGCCGTCGGTGGAGCCGTTGTCCACGACGATCGCACGCCAGCCGGCCGGGATCGCGGCCAGCACCCCGGGCAGTGCGGCGGCTTCGTCCAGACACGGCAGGACGACGTCGGCACAGGGGCCGGAAATATCGGAGGAAGGAGTCACGCGGCTCACCCTACGGAGCCAAAACCGACAATTCGGGTTCCGGATTCTTACGAAATATGGACGTCGCCCGGCGGGCACGCACCGGGGTCCGCGGCGCCCCGCCACCAGTGCCAAGGTGGAGGGCATGCAGCCGATCCCGGACCCCGCACCGCCCCGCCCCGCCGACGGGGCGCCGCCCGCCCCGCGCGGCCACGTCCTCGTGGTGGACGACGACCCGACCGTCGCCGAGGTCGTCGCCGGGTACCTGACCGGGGCCGGATACGACGTGGCGCGGGCGGCGGACGGCCCGGCGGCCCTGGAGCGGTACGCCGCCCGGCGACCCGACCTCGCCGTCCTGGACCTGATGCTGCCCGGCATGGACGGCTTCGAGGTCTGCCGCCGCATGCGGGCCCACGGGCCGGTGCCGGTCATCATGCTGACCGCGCGCGGCGACGAGGAGGACCGCATCCTCGGCCTGGAGACCGGGGCCGACGACTACGTCACCAAGCCCTTCAGCCCCCGCGAACTCGTCCTGCGCGTCGACTCCGTGCTGCGCCGCGCCGGAGCCGCCGCGCTGCCCCCCGGCCGCCCCGGACTGCTCGAAGGCGCCGGACTCGTCCTCGACCCCTCCGCCAGAAGCGCGAGCTGGCGCGGCCGGGCGCTGGCCCTCACCCTGCGCGAGTTCGACCTGCTCGCCTTCCTGCTGCGCCACCCCGGCCGGGTGTTCACCCGTGAGGAGCTGATGCGCGAGGTGTGGGGCTGGGACTTCGGGGACCTGTCGACCGTGACCGTCCATGTCCGCCGGCTGCGCGGCAAGGTCGAGACGGACCCGGCCCGCCCGGAGCTGATCCGTACGGTCTGGGGCGTCGGCTACCGGCTGGACCTGCCGCAGGACGCGGCGGCCGCCGACGCACCGGGAGTGCCCGCGTGAGCGACCTCCTCCTCATCGCGCTGTTCGCCTTCCTGGGCGCCGCGGCGGCCGGACTGCTCGGCGCGCTCGCGCTGCGGCTCTTCCGGCGCCGCTCGCTCGTCGTCTCGCTGACCGTGGTGGCCGCCGTGGCGGTGACCGCGATGCTCGCCGGGACACTGGCCGTGGCCTGGGCGATGTTCCTGTCGCCGCACGACCTGTCCGTGGTCACGACGGTGGTCGCCATGGCCGCCGTCGTCTCGCTCGGCACCGCCGTGCTGCTCGGCCGCTGGGTGGCCGCGAGCAGCCGCGAACTGACGCTCGCCGCCCGCTCCTTCGGCGACGGCGGCACCTTCGCGGCGCCCGAGGCCCCGGCCACCGCCGAACTCGCCGCCCTCACCCGCGAGCTGGCCGCCACCAGCGCCAAGCTCGACAGCTCGCGCGAGCGCGAACGCGCCCTGGAGACCTCGCGGCGCGAGCTCGTCGCCTGGATCTCGCACGACCTGCGGACCCCGCTCGCCGGTCTGCGGGCCATGTCCGAGGCGCTGGAGGACGGCATGGCGGTCGACTCGAAGCGCTATCTGCGCCAGATACGCACCGAGGTGGACCGGATGAACGACATGGTGGGGGACCTCTTCGAACTCTCGCGCATCCACGCCGGTTCGCTCAGCCTCACCCCCACCCGGATCTCGGTCTACGACCTGGTGGGCGACGCGCTCGCGGGCGCGGACCCGCTGGCCCGCGAGCACGGCGTGCGGCTGGTCGGCGACCGGATCGAGGCGGTGCCCGTCGAGGTGGACGCCAAGGAGATGAGCCGGGTCCTGGGCAACCTCCTGATCAACGCGATCCGCCGCACCCCCGCCGACGGCACCGTGGCCGTCGCCGCGCACCGGGCGGGCGCCGGGGTGGTCCTGTCGGTGACCGACGGCTGCGGCGGGATCCCGGAGGAGGACCTGCCCCGGGTCTTCGACACCGGCTGGCGCGGCACCCACGCCCGGACGCCCCCGGCCGGCGCGGGGCTCGGACTCGCCATCGTGCGCGGCATCGTCGAGGCCCACGCGGGCCGGGCGGAGGTCCGCAACGTCACCGGCGGCTGCTGCTTCGAGGTGACCCTGCCACAGGCGTGAGCCCCAGGGCCTGCCCGGCGGACCACGGCCGACACGCCCTGGGTCGTGCCGTCGAACCGGCGTCTGCCTCGCGGCGCCATGCACGCACTCTCGCGTCCGGTACAGGGGCCTGGGGTCGGCACGCCGAGAGCACGCACCTGACGCCGCCCGGCCGCCCTTCGGGCAACGACGCCAGTTCGACGACACGCCCTAGGCGGGCAGGGCGGCGGCCGTCTCCCGCAGTGGCGCCGCCGCGAACCCGGCCATTCCCTCGGCGAACCCCACCGCCGGCGCCCACCCCAGCTCCTCGCGCAGCCGCCGCGAGTCGGCGGTGACATGGCGTACGTCCCCGAGGCGGTACTCACCGGTGACCACCGGCGCCGGCCCGCCGTGCGCCCCGGCCAGGGCCGCGGCCATTTCCCCGATGGTGTGCGGGTCCCCGCTCCCGGTGTTGTACGCGGCGAAGCCGCCGGGGCCACGCCCCGCGACCGCCTCCAGCGCCACCGCGTTCGCGGCCGCCACGTCCCGCACATGGACGAAGTCGCGCCGCTGGCCGCCGTCCTCGAAGACGCGCGGCGCCTCGCCCCGGGCCAGCGCCGACCGGAAGAAGGAGGCGACCCCGGCGTACGGGGTGTCGCGCGGCATCCCCGGCCCGTACACGTTGTGGTAGCGCAGAGAGAGCGCGCTGCCGCCGGTCGCCCGCGCCCAGGACGACGCGAGGTGCTCCTGGGCGAGCTTGGTCGCCGCGTACACATTGCGCGGATCGGCCGGGGCGTCCTCCGCGACCAGCCCCGGCGCGAGTTCGGCCCCGCAGTCCGGGCAGCGCGGCTCGAACCGCCCCGCGGCGAGGTCGGCCTCCGCGCGCGGACCGGGCCGGACCCGGCCGTGGCGGGGACAGTCGTACCGGCCCTCGCCGTAGACCACCATCGAACCGGCGAGCACCAGGGACCGCACCCCGGCCGAGGCCATGGCGGCCAGCAGCACCGCCGTACCGAGGTCGTTGCACCCCACGTAGTCCGGGGCGTCCGCGAAGTCCTTGCCGAGGCCGACCATCGCCGCCTGGTGGCACACCGCGTCGATCCCGCGCAGCGCGCGCTCCACCGCGTCCCGGTCCCGCACGTCCGCCACGATCAGCCCGTCGCCGCCCCCGGCGCCGGTCCGGCCCGGCGCGCCGCCGTGCGCCGAGGGCAGCAGGGCGTCGAGCACCACCGCCTCGTGCCCCGAGGAGACGAGGGCCCGGACGATCTCCGAACCGATGAATCCGGCGCCGCCGGTGACCAGTACACGCATACCGCCCACGCTAGGCCGCGCGGGCGCCGTACCGCCGCACATCGGACGGCACGTCACGGGACCGTAAGGGATGGAGCCGGCGGTCACACCGGGAGGCGTTCGAGCAGCCCGTCGAAGTCCGTCCCGGCCGGCAGCGTGCCGAAGGCCAGCCCCCGGTCCCCGGCCAGTCGCGAGGCGCAGAACGCGTCCGCGACGGCGGCCGGTGCGTGGCGTACCAGCAGCGAGCCCTGGAGCACGAGTGCCGTGCGCTCGATGACGCGCCGGGCGCGGACCGGGGCGTCATCGGTCAGGACCAGTTCGCCCCGCAGCTCCCGCCAGGCCGCATCCAGCCGGGCGTCGGCTCCGGTGGCGGCCTCGATCTCGGCGCTCAGCGCCTGGAGCGACTCCGGTTCACGCGCCAGGGCCCGCAGCAGATCGAGGGCGTTGACGTTGCCGGAGCCCTCCCAGATGCCGTTGAGCGGGGCCTCGCGGTAGAGCCTCGGCATCCCGGACTCCTCGTCGTACCCGTTGCCGCCCAGGCACTCCAGGGCCTCGGCGACGGCGGCGGGCTGGCGCTTGCACACCCAGTACTTGCCGGCCGCCGTGGCGAGCCGGAGGAAGGCGCGCTCCCGCGGGTCACCGTGCTGGGCGCGGTCCGCGGCCCCGGCCAGCCGCAGGGCCAGGGTGGTCGCCGCCTCGGACTCCAGGGCCAGATCGGCGATGACGTTGCGCATCAGGGGCTGGTCGATGAGCCTGGCGCCGAACACGGCACGGTGGCGCACATGGTGGGCCGCCTGGGCGAGCGCGGCGCGGGTGCCCGCGGCGGAACCGAGGACGCAGTCCAGCCGGGTCATCGTGACCATGTCGATGATGGTCCGCACGCCCCGGCCCTCGTCCCCGACGAGCCAGGCCACGGTGTCGTCGAACTCGGGCTCGCTGCTGGCGTTGGAGCGGTTGCCGAGCTTGTCCTTGAGCCGCTGGATACGGAACGTGTTGCGGCTGCCGTCGGGCAGCACCCGGGGGACCAGGAAACAGGAGAGACCGGCCGGCGCCTGCGCGAGCACGAGGAAGAGGTCGTTCATCGGGGCGCTGGTGAACCACTTGTGCCCGCGCAGCCGCCAGGTGCCGTCCGGCTGCTCGGCGGCGGTGGTCGTGTTGGCGCGCACGTCGGTGCCGCCCTGCTTCTCCGTCATGCCCATCCCCGCGAGCAGCCCCGGCTTCTCGGCGGGCGTGCGCAGGCCGGCCTCGTACACCCGGCTCGTCAGCAGGGGTTCGTAGGTCTTGGCGAGCTCGGGGGCGTGCCGCAGGGCGGGCACCACCGCGTACGTCATGGAGACGGGACAGCCGTGGCCCGCCTCCGTGCCGCTCCACACCATGAAGCCGGCCGCGCGCGCCACATGCGCGCCGGGCCGGGGGTCCGCCCAGGGGGCGCCGCCGAGCCCCTCGCTGATCGCCACGTCCATGAGGCAGTGGTAGGCGGGGTGGAACTCGACCTCGTCGATGCGGTGTCCGTAGCGGTCGTGGGTGCGCAGCCTCGGCTCGTGCCGGTTGGCCTCGTCCGCCCAGCGCTGCGCCTCCGCACTGCCCGCGCGCCGCCCCAGCCGGTGCAGGTCGTCCAGATACCAGTCCGCGCCCTCGCGGCACACGCCCTCGATCAGCACCGGGTCGTCGGCGACGTCGTGCCCGGTCAGCGGCGGCGGCTGGTTCGTCACCTCGTGGGTCGTCGCGGCGGGGTGGCTGTGCGGTGCGGGGTTCGCGGACATGGCGGGCCTTCCTGGGCGGAGAGGGATCGGCGGAGACGGATCAGGGGCGGGGCGACGGCGAGGCGGCGCCGGCGCAGCGCAGGGCCATGGCGGTCAGCTCGGCGAGCAGCCCGTCGGTGTCGTTCTCCTCCGGGGCGCCCAGCGGCGCCACGAGGACCTCGCCGACCGCGCCGGTGAGGGCCGCTGCGGTGATGTCCCCGTTCTGCGGCGGAAGCAGTCCCTGCGCCATGCCCTCACGGACCACCTCGGCGAACAGCGCGCGGTAGCGGCGGCGGAAGGCGAGGCGTTCGCCGCCGACGGCGGGTTCGGCCGGGGCGGCGAGCAGCGCGTAGGCCAGGCCGCGGTTCTCCAGCGCGCGCCCGGCGAAGACCCGTACGCCGTCGGTGAGCCGCTCGACCGGGCTCCCGGGCCCGGTCAGCACGGAGGCGAGGACGTCCACCTCGTGTCCCGCCGCACGCCGGAAGACCTCGACGGCGAGGGCGGCCTTCGACGGGAAGTGCTGGTAGACCGAGCCGGCCGCGATGCCGGCGGCGTCGGCGACGGCGGTCACGGACGCCTGTGACCAGCCCACTTCGGCGACGACCTCGGTCGCCCGGGCGACGAGATGCTCGCGGGCCGATGAGAGGCGCTGGATTTCGGCTGGGGTCTTGCGGTAGGCCATGAAAGAAGTGAAGCACCATTCATAGTTTCCCGGCAAGGGCCGGACGCCCCGGCCCTTGCCGGTCCGTACGGGTGGGGTTGGAGCCTGGAAGGCGCAACGGCACGTGTCGGCCCCGGGCCGGTGCGCCGCCGCTGCCCAGGATGCTGGCTATGAGACCTCTCACCCAACGCCTCGCCCGGCTGCGTGCACGCGCCCGCACCACCGGGGCGGCCTGCGCCGTGCTCGCGACCGTCGTCCCCGCCTTCACCCTCGGCCTCGGTGCCGCCCCGGCCACCGCGGCCCCTCTACCGGGCGGCCTCGGCCCGTGCGTGCCGGGCGCCTGCCCCGACCCGTTCCCAGGGATCAACAACGGGCCCCTCGCCGGCCGGGACAACGCGATCAACATCTTTGTCGGTGACGACTTCCTCGTACGCGGCAGGGCGGCCGAGGCCGAGGGCCGTGTGGTGGTGCTCGACGACTTCGACCAGAACAAGGACCCGGGCGCGAGCGGTTCGTACAACCTCGGGATCGTCGGCGTCGGCTCCCGCGTCCCGCCGCCCAATGGGGCCGACTTCCTGACCACCGGCGGGGACGTGACGATCGCCGGCGGCCAGACCCTCGACACGACAGGCGGCATCGCCGGCGAGCAGGGAGTCGTACGGTACGCCGGGACGCAGACCGGTACGATCGCCGGGACGCCCGTCCAGGACCCGGCCGCCGCTGCCCCCTACACGGCGCTGCGCGACCAGCTCACTGCGGCCAGCCAGTGCTACGCGCGCCCCGGCGGTGCGCTCCGCACCCCCACGGGCACGGCGGTCAACCAGGGCACCCGGACGCTCTTCACCGGCGACGGGACCTCCGCCCTCCAGGTCTTCAACGTCGACTTCGACCTGGCCACCGCCACCGGCGCCCAGCAGGGGATCGTCTTCGCGGACATCCCCGCCGGTGCGACGATCCTGGTCAACGTCATCGGCGCCGACCGCACGATCAACACCTACAGCGGCGGGATCGACGACGCGACCGACCCGCTGAATTCCTACCGCGACCGCCTCCTCTGGAACTTCCCGGACGCCACCAGCGTGGGCCTCACGGGCACCGGGCAGTTCCAGGGCAGCCTCCTGATGGGGGAGCAGTCCTCCATGACCACGGTGACCCTCCCCGGGGTCAACGGCAGGTTCTTCACCACCGGCTCGGTCACCCACACCAGCTCCGCGACCGGGGGCGGCGGGCAGGAGTTCCACGCCTACCCCTTCAACGGCGACCTCCCGGACTGCGCCGGCCCGCAGCCCGTGACCGGTGAGGTGCGCGTCCTCAAGACGGACTCGGACTCCGGCGCCCCGCTGGCAGGCGCGGACTTCGAGCTGTGGCGCGAGACCAACAACGTGCCGGGTCTGCAGACGACGGGGACCGACCCGGACACGCTGGTGACGACGTGCACGACGCCGTCGACGGGCGTGTGCGCGCGGACCACGGCCCTGGGCACCTACTACTGGCGCGAAACGGAGGCGCCGGACGGGTACGAGCTCCCTGACCCGGCGGTGTTCGGACCGCTGACGCTCACCGAGGACAACGCGGACGCGGGCGTCCAGGTGGCGGCCGCCAATACCAAGGAGCCGGTGCCGCCGGTGACCGGTTCGCTGACCCTGGAGAAGACGGACGCGAAGAACGGGCGGCCGCTGGCCGGGGCGGTTTTCGAGCTGTGGCGGGAGACCAACGGCGTACCGGGGCTCCAGACGGCCGGGACGGACCCGGACACGCCGGCCGACCCGGGGTGCTCCACCGACGAGGCGGGTGAATGCGTCTTCGACGACCTCCCGCTGGGCGCGTACTACCTGCGCGAGACGGCCGTCCCGGAGGGCTACGTGCTGCCCGCCAACCCTGTCTCGGGACCGTTCGAGGTGACGGAGGCGAACAGTTCGCAGGGTGTCACCGTCGAGCTGGACAACCAGCGCGGTGAGCCCTGCAAGGGCAAGGACTGCAAGTAACGCCCCGAAGGGGGGCGCCCCGGGCGCACTCACTCACCCGGCCGCCCACCAGTGGGCGGCCGGGCCGGAGCCTGGTCGACTGGCGCACAGAGCCCGTGAAGCGCTGATCCGCCCAGGAGGTCCCGTCGTGCGTCGCCCCATCCGTACCACCGGTGCCGTGGCCGCAGCAGCGGTCACGGCACTGCTGTGCACAGCTGCTCCCGCCGCGGCCGTGCCGCCGGCCGACACGGAGTGCACCGCACCGGCCGGTCCCTACCAGCGTCAGCTGGAGAAACATCTGGGCCGGCCCGTGGACGGCCGCCAGTCACCGGAGGACTGCCGGGCCATCCGGTCCTTCCAGACCGCGAACGACCGGCCCCACGCGGACGGCTTCGCCGACCTCGCCACGTACCGCACCGTGCTCGTCGTCGAGGCGACGCCCGATCCCAACGCGGCAGGCCGCTGCCCCGTCGAGTCCTCCCGGATGACCTGCGTCGACATGGACCGGCAGCTGCTGTGGGTGCAGACCGGCAAGCGCGTCGTCTTCGGGCCGGTGCCCATCCGCACCGGTCGCGACGCGCAGGAGACCCGCCCCGGCCGGCACGCGGTCTACTGGCGCGACCGCGACCACGTCTCGACCATCTACGACAATGCCCCCATGCCGTACTCCCAGTTCTTCGACGGCGGCCAGGCCCTCCACGGCCACCCGGGGGACCTGTACGACGGCGGCGGCTCGGCGGGCTGCGTCAACCTGACCGTGGACGACGCCGCGAAGCTGTGGGACCTGCTGGCCCTGGAGGATCCCGTCTACGTGTGGGGCGTCAAGCCCGGCACCGCCGACTGAGGCCCGCCCGCTACGGCCGGCGCAGGCCCAGCGCCTCGCGGCCGGCGTAGTGGGCCTGCGTGCCCAGTTCCTCCTCGATGCGGACGAGCTGGTTGTACTTGGCGGTCCGGTCCGAGCGGGAGAGCGAACCGGTCTTGATCTGGCCGCAGCCGGTGGCGACGGCGAGGTCGGCGATCGTGGTGTCCTCGGTCTCGCCGGAGCGGTGGGACATGACGACGGTGTAGCCGGCCCGGTGGGCGGTGGCGACCGTGGCCAGGGTCTCGGTCAGGGTGCCGATCTGATTGACCTTGACGAGGACCGAGTTGGCGATGGAGTCCCGGATTCCGGCCCGCAGCAGGGTCTCGTTGGTGCAGAACACGTCGTCGCCCGTGAGCTGGCAGCGGTCGCCGAGCCGGGCGGTCAGCGCGCGCCAGCCGTCGTGGTCGTCCTCCGCCATCGGGTCCTCGATGGAGGCGACGGGGTAGCGGTCGACGAGCCCGGCGAGGTAGTCGGCGTGCTCGGCGGGGGTGCGGCGGACGCCCTCGCCCGCGTAGTCGTAGACGCCGTCGTGGAAGAACTCCGACGTGGCCGGGTCCATGACCAGGGTGATGTCGGTGCCGGGCTTGTAGCCGGTCTCCTCGATGGCGCGCACGACGAAGTCCAGGGCTTCGTCGGCGGTCCGCAGGTCCGGCGCGAAACCGCCCTCGTCACCGACGTTGACGCTGTGTCCGGCGGCGATCAGGCTGCCGCGCAGCGTGTGGAAGACCTCCGAGCCCATGCGTACCGCCTCGGCGAAGGTGGCCGCGCCGATCGGGGCGATCATGAACTCCTGGAAGTCCAGCGGATTGTCGGCGTGGGCGCCGCCGTTGACGATGTTCATCATCGGCACCGGCAGGACGCGGGCGTCGACGCCGCCGACGTAGCGGTAGAGCGGCAGCCGGTGGGAGGCCGCGGCGGCCTTGGCGGCGGCCAGGGAGACGCCCAGGATCGCGTTGGCGCCGAGCCGGGTCTTGTCGGGCGTGCCGTCCAGCTCGATCAGTGCGGCATCCACCCCCGCCTGGTCGTCGGCGGAGCGTCCCACCACGGCGTCGGAGATGGCGTCGTTGACGGCATCCACCGCGCCTCGCACGCCCTTGCCGTGGAAGCGGGCCGGGTCGCCGTCGCGGAGTTCCCTCGCCTCCCGGGCCCCGGTGGACGCGCCGGACGGGACGGCCGCGCGGCCGAGCGATCCGTCGGAGAGTTCGACATCGACCTCGACCGTGGGGTTGCCCCGGCTGTCGAGGATCTCGCGTCCGACGACCCGGCTGATGAGTACTGGCACGTTGCAAACTCCTCGCGCAGGTCCGTCACGCGCAGACACCGTGACGGAAGTAAGTTCCATCGGGAAACAAAGTGAGTCCTGAAAGAGAACCTACTATGGGCGCATGAAGATGCACAACGCCGACGAGACCTGCGGCATCGCCCAGGCGGCCGTGGTCCTCGGGGACTGGTGGAACGTGCTGGTGCTGCGGGAAATCGCGCGCGGCCACGTCCGTTTCGACGCGCTGGCCGCCGGGCTCGGCCTGTCCCGCAACGTCCTGACGGAGCGTCTGGGCCGCCTCGTCGCGGCCGGGGTGCTGCGCCGCAGCCTCTACCAGCGGCGCCCGGTGCGCTACGAGTACCTGCTGACCGACGCCGGGTCCGCGCTGCTCCCGCTGCTCGTCGCGATGCAGGACTGGGGCGACCGCTGGGTGCTGGGCGACGGAAGCCTCACCGCCACGGCCGAGGGCGACAGTGCCGAACACGCCCGGGTGCACGCCCTGGCCGGCACCCGGCTGCCCGACGGCCTGGCCCTGCCCGGGACCCTGGGCGCCGATCCCGCCCTGGTCCCGCCGGACGCCGCCGCCACCGTGCTGTTCACATACCCTGGCACGGGCATCCCGTGGGGCGATCCGCCGATCCCCGGCGCCGACGGCTGCACCCTGGAGAACCGGCTCTTCAAGGACGCCTGGCCCGACTTCCGGCGGGCGGGCGTGGCCGTACGCGGCATCAGTACCCAACTCGTCCACGAGCAGGTGGAGTTCGCCCGGTCCGAGGAGGTGCCCCACCTCCTGCTCTCCGATGCCTCGCACCAACTGGCGGCCGCCCTCGGGCTGCCGGTGTTCCGGGGTGCGGGCCGGCTGCGCCACAAGCGCCTGATCCTGGTCCTCGACGCCGAGAGGACCGTACGGCACACGCTGTTCCCGGTCGTCGACATCCCCGGCGCGGTCGCCGAGAGTCTGCGGCTGGCCGTGGACTGCGCCAGGACGGGGGCCGGGACCGGCTCCGGGCCCTGGACGGGCACCGTGCCCGGGTGACGGATTGCGCACTTCGGCAGCCTCTGCCGGCCCTGACCCCGGATCGGGCTCGCGTCTGCGACGGGCGTCCGGACAGCCGGGGCCAGGGTGTCTAGAGTGGCAGGGCGGACCAGGAGATACCTGGCATTTCCCCACGAATTCGAGGCACCGTTCCATGAGCCTGAGCATCCGTAACCAGATCCCCGGCACCGTCACGGCCGTCACCCCGGGCGAGGTCATGGCCACCGTGAAGGTGCGCCTGGCCGGCGGGCAGGACATCACGGCCGCCATCACCCTCGAAGCGGTCAAGGATCTGGGGCTCGCCGAGGGGTCCCCCGTGCGCACCCTGGTGAAGTCCACCGAAGTGTCCCTGGCCACCGGCCCCGTCGAGGGCCTGAGCATCCGCAACCAGATCCCGGGCACCGTCACGGATGTGGTGACCGGCGGCGCGATGGCCGGCGTCAAGGTCGCCGTCGAGGGCGGCGAACTGACCGCAGCCATCACCAAGGACGCCGTCAGCGACCTGGGCCTCGCCTCCGGAACGCCCGTCGTCGCCCTGATCAAGTCGACCGAGGTGTCCCTGGCCGCGGTCTGACCCCGCCCGGACCAATCCCGCGGGTCGCCGCCTTCGAATAAGAGGTACGGAGGGCGGGCACGCCGGTCTTCGTACCGGAGGGCGACCGCCATGCTTACGTTGATCCTGATCGGCCTGCTCGGCGGGCTGATCACCGCCGTGTCCCCGTGCATCCTGCCGGTGCTGCCGGTCGTGTTCCTCGCCGGCGGCCCCGGGACGGACACGCCACCCGCAGGCGGCCGGGCCGGGCCGGTGGAGGGGGCAGGCGCACCGGAGGCCGGTTCCGGCACCACCCTCGTGGCGCCGGAGCGGCCCGCGCCCACGCGCCTGCGCAACCGGCGGCCCTACGCGGTGGTCCTGGGCCTCGTCCTCAGCTTCAGCTTCTTCACCCTGCTCGGCGTCACCCTCATCTCGGCCCTCGGCCTGCCGGAGGACATCCTCCGCTACGTCGGACTCGCCCTGCTGGTGATGATCGGCCTGGGTCTGATCTTCCCCCGTGTCGAGAGCCTTCTGGAGAAGCCCTTCGCCCGCATCCCCCAGCGCCAGGTCAACAAGGAGGGCAGCGCGTTCGTCCTCGGCCTGGGGCTCGGACTGCTGTACGTCCCCTGCGCAGGCCCGGTCCTGGCCGCCATCACGGTCGCCGGGGCGCGCGGCAGGATCAGTACGGACGTCGTCGCGCTCACCCTCTCCTTCGCCATCGGCACGGCCGTCCCGCTGCTCGTCTTCGCGCTCGCCGGGCGCAGGGTCTCCGAACGCGTCGCCGCCTTCCGTACCCGCGCCCGCAAGCTGCGCATCGCCGCGGGCGTCCTGATGATCGTCCTCGCCTGCGCCCTGGCCTTCGACGTCACCGACGCCATCCAGCGGGCCCTGCCGAACTACACCGCCGCCGCCCAGCGCAAGGTCGAGGACAGCGACGCCGCCCGCCAGCAGCTCTCGGGCCTCTACGACAACTCCAACAAGGAACTCGCCAAGTGCGAGGACGGGGCCGACGCGCTCCGCTCCTGCGGCAAGGCACCGGCCATCGAGGGCATCTCCAAGTGGCTCAACACCCCGGGCGGGCAGCCCGTCGACCTGAAGGCCCTGCGCGGCAAGGTGGTCCTGATCGACTTCTGGACCTACTCCTGCATCAACTGCCAGCGCAGTCTGCCGCACATCAAGGAGTGGAACCGGACCTACAAGGACGCCGGGCTGGAGATCATCGGCGTGCACTCACCCGAGTTCGCCTTCGAGAAGGACGCCGGGAACGTCGCCTCCCAGACCAGGAAGATGGGCATCAACTACCCGGTCGCCCTCGACAACAAGCTGACCACCTGGGACAACTACCGCAACCGGTTCTGGCCGGCCAAGTACCTCATCGACGCCGACGGCACGGTGCGGTACTTCAAGTTCGGCGAGGGCAAGTACGCCCAGACCGAGGACCTCATCCGCGACCTCCTCAAGCAGGCCGACCCCGCCGTCGCCCTGCCGCCGAGGACCACCCAGTCCGACGACGCACTCACGAAGGACCGCACCCCGGAGACCTACCTCAGCAACCTCCGCATCCGGAACTACACCGGTGACCCCCTGGAGGACGACAGGGCCAAGACCTACCGTCTGCCCGCCGCGCTCCCCGTGAACGGCATCGGTATCGGCGGCACCTGGACGGCGGGCTACGAGCACTTCACCGCCGGCGCCGACGCGCGGATCGGGCTCAACTACCGCGCGAAGAACGTCAACGTGGTCCTCGCGGGCACCGGACAGGTAACGGTCAGGGTCAACGGCAAGGAGACCAGGACCGTCCAGGTCGAGGGCGCGCCCACCCTGTACCGCCTGGTGGACGACAAGGACGCCCGCCAGGCCCGCCTGGACCTGAGCGTCAGCCCCGGGATCAAGGCCTACTCCTTCACCTTCGGATAGCCACCGGTGCGGGCCGGGCGACGGGGTGCAGCGCGGCGTACTCCAGGGGCGCGGACGGGTCGACCGACACATCCAGCGGCGCGGGCCGGGCGCCCGCCCGCACCAGGAGGTCGCCGACCGCCGCGATCATCGCGCCGTTGTCGGTGCACAGCCTCGGGGGCGGGACCCGCAGGGTGATGCCGGCGGCACGGCAGCGCTCCTCGGCCAGGGCCCGGACCCGGGAGTTGGCGGCGACCCCGCCCACCACGACCAGCGTGCCCACGCCGTGTTCGCGGCAGGCGGCCACCGCTTTTCGGGTCAGCACGTCGGCCACGGCCTCCTGGAGCGATGCGGCCCCGTCCGCGAGCGGCAGTTCCTCGCCGGCCGGCCGGTGGCGCTCGGCCCAGCGGGCGGCGGCGGTCTTCAGCCCGGAGAACGAGAAGTCGTACGGGGAGTCCCGCGGCCCGGACAGCGGGCGCGGGAACGCCACGGCGCGCGGGTCGCCGTCCCGGGCGGCCCGGTCGACGGCCGGCCCGCCCGGGTAGGGCAGCCCGAACACCCGGGCCACCTTGTCGAAGCACTCACCGGCCGCGTCGTCGACCGTGTCGCCCAGGTGCGTGATCGGGTCCCGGGCCAGGTCCCGGACGAGCAGCAGAGACGTGTGCCCGCCGGAGACGATCAGCACCATGCAGGGATCGGGCAGCGGCCCGTGCTCCAGGGTGTCGGCGGCGACATGCCCGGCCAGGTGGTGCACCCCGTACAGCGGCACGCCCAGCGAGAACGCCAGGGTCTTCGCCCCGGCCACCCCCACCTGGAGCGCCCCCGAGAGCCCGGGCCCGGTGGTGACCGCCACGGCGCCGATGTCCGCCGCCCGCAGCCCCGCCCGGTCCAGCGCCTCCCGTACGACGGGGGTGAAGGAGTGCAGATGCGCCCGCGCCGCGATCTCCGGTACGACCCCGCCGAACCGCGCGTGCTCGTCCATGCTCGACGCCACCGCGTGCCCGAGCAGCCGCCCGTCCCGCACGAGCCCCGCCCCGGTCTCGTCGCACGAGGACTCGATCCCGAGCACCACAGGAGACTCCATGCCCCGCCGCCCTTCCGCACACACCCTTATTGCAACCAGTTCGCAATAAGGGTACGGCGCCCCTCACCCGGCCCGATCCGCCTCCTCGCGGGCCGGACGGGGTGCGGGGCTGGGAGGGGTGCGACTCAGATGTCCCGGAACTCATAGACAAAGCTTCTGACCAGGGCAAATGACCCCTCTTGAAGATCATCTTGCACGGTTGTTGCACAAGCCGAACGGAGCAGGAGTCACGCGGCCCTGGTGTAGGCGCTCCGGACCGCGATGCGGACCTTGGAACCGGCTCCCACGACCCGGTGCACGTATTTACGCAGGGTAAACGCGGGATCGGCGTGTCCGAGGCGGTCCGCGAGTGTGTACACGTCTACCCCGCCGTTGATCATCATCGACGCGTACAGGTGTCGGAGCGCGTGCATCATCACGTCGCGGGACTTCTCCCAGCGTCGTCCCTTCGCGTCGGGCTCAAGGGGCTTGATGAGGCCGGCCGACGCCAGGGCCGGCTTCCAGCGGTAGGAGTTGAACCAATTCGACTGAATGGCGGTCTTCTCCCGGGTGTAGAAGATCAGCCGCACCGTGACCGGGTCGCCGCCTTTGCTGCCCCACGGTCGGGTCACCTCGACCGGCGGGTACTTCTCCATGTGCTCGCGGAGGGGGGTGGCCACGTCGTCGGTCAGCTCGACCCACCGGTCCTTCGGGTCCTCGTCGTCTCCGCCCTTGGGGAGGGCGTATGCGAGGAACGAGCCGTCGTGGACTACTTGCCGTTGCACGTGCACCATGGCGCCGTCCGGATGCGCCCAGTCGATATCTTCTGGTGACAGGCCGAATATCTCTCCTTGCCGAAGACCCAGGCCGCGACCGCAGTCGACGAGTGCTTTGTAGCGGTCGGGAAGTTCGGCACGGATCTTCTCGGTGTCCTCCCATGTCAGGGTCAGCTCTGCCCGGCCGCCACCTCCTCGCTTCGGCTTGGCGTCCTGCACCGATTTGGCGAGGCACGGATTTTTGTGTATCAGGCTGTCGTCCACGGCCAGGTCAAAGACGGCCCGAAGATTGTCGAAGACCAGGCGCAGCGTGGAACTTTCGAGCAGCCTGCGACGGTCGTGCAGCCAGTCCAGCAAAGACGAGGCGTTCACGTCCTTCACGCGCATCTTCCCGACTGCGGTAGGAACGACGTGCAGGAGAATCCGCTCCTTGTGGCGTCGGTAAGTCCGTGGATTCTTGTGTTCGTGCCCCTTGAGCCACGTAAGGGCGAGTTCACCGACCCTGACCTCACCGGCGCGAGGGTTGATGTACGAACCGTCGTCCACTCCGGACCGCATCTTGGTCTCGTGCCTGCGGGCTTCGACCTCGGTGCGGAACAGCTCCGTCTGCTGGACATCTTCCCGGTTGCGCCATCGGGCCTGCCACCGCTTCCCCGTCCCGTGATCCCGCGTCGGAACTTTGCCGTGTTCCTTGCAGGTCGACTCCCCGTCTTTCGGGCGCGACTTGTGCCAGCGGTCGTACGGCATCAACTAACTCCTAGTTTTCAATGGGCCTTTGAGTCTATTCGTGGACTCTCTTGAATCAGGGCCATCGTCGATGGCGAGGTCGGGTGCCCGTTCAACGAGCCCTAAGTGAATTGGATGTTGATCCAGGCGAGCCGAAGATGTCAAATGCATTCTTGGGGTCTTCGCGACAAAGGGTGCAGAGCGGTATAGAAGATTTCACCTAGGTGAATGCTCGCTGAGGGTTCGGCGAGCCCTCGCCGAACCCTCAGCGAGCATTCACCAATGTTTTTCGAGAGTTCGCAAGAGTCGCAGGCGTTTCGTCGAGAGGGCCTCTGTTTGGTCCGGCCGGAATTTAGTGCAAACGTTCCACGTGCCACCACGGCGGAATACCGCTCACGTGGTTCTTTCCTGCCCGCTTCGAACCGTTCTGGAGTGCCCATGCGTCGAACCAATGCCCATGCGGAAGAAGCCGCCAGTGGCGCGGGGGACCGTTGCCCCTTGGCGAGCGCGGAGGAGCTGGCCGATTTCCTGGGCGTACCTCTGAATACGGTCTACATATGGAATCACCGACACCAGGGTCCGCGAGCCCACAAGGTCGGCCGCTATTTGCGCTACCGCTGGTCGGAGGTAGAGGCATGGCTGGAAGCTCAAACGGTAAATCGAGCGACCTGATCGTCCCTCGGGCAGCGCTGAAAGTCCCTGGGATGGAGAGACAGGGGGATGGCCCGCGGGGAACCGCCATGCATCGCCGTTCGCGGCCGGGCGAGCATTCTCGTGCTGAGCCAACGGCGTGGCGGACCTCCGTCCGCGCCTCGGGAGGTGTATAGGAAGAGGTCAGTGCGGACGGCGCAGTCCGCAGGGTGAGGCCGAGGTGGTCGATGGCGGGCGGGGCGCATGAGGAGCTGGCGCAGTACGGCCAGCTTGGTGATCTGGGTCTTGAGTTGCTCCGACGCGTCGGTCGTCAGGTGGCAAGATCCCAGGGATTCCCACCGCCCGAAGGTCATGCCGCGTGGACGGACGAGGCCGTCGACGAGCTCCTGTTTGAGATGATCAGCAGGAAGGGCGAGAACTTCCTCCTAACCTGCTTTCTGAAGACGGTCGACGACGCTTCCCTGGAGAGGATGTTCTTCACGTCGATCAGGAATTTCCTGATCGACGAAGCCAAACGTACCGAGCGGGGGAAGCTGCGGCGGCGCTTCGCTGCGCGCCTTGGCGCGGACAGCCGGTTTCGCGCGGTGGCTGGTACTTCGCCCCGATGGGCCCTGACCTCTCGCCCACCCGGCGCCGTCTGGCAAGGCGATCTAGATGAACTGGTCAAAGCCGCCTGGGAAGTGCGTGGCGTATGGATCACTGCCTGGAACCACTCCGGGCCGACTCCCAGGGAAACCGTGCGCGCCCTGATGGTCGTACTCGCCGGAGTGCTGGAGGCAGCAGGTGGAGCGGTCCGGGAGGAAGAACTGGCCAAGGTTCTTGAAGCCCGCTTCGAGCTGCTCGCCCCTGCCGAGTACACGACGCTGTACGCGGATGATGGCGCGCTCATCGACTCTGCCACCGATCAGGAACACGGGACCGTTCCCGTGGAGGCCGAGACCATAGCCGGGGAAATCTGGGCGGACATGTCCCCGCAGGAGCGGAAACTGCTGTCGTTCCTGGAGGACGATCCGGCGGAAGTCTCCGTCCTGCTTGGACTCGGGCGCCGACAGACGTCCGCGATCATGGATGCGCTGAGTGAGAAGCTAATGCTGGCTCTGACCGCTGCGGGTAGTGATCCCCGAGAGGTAGCCGCAGCGTTGCTCCGCCGCAGCAGTGAACCCCCCTGACGTTCGGCGAGTCACGTCGTTTGTCCATAGTGGGAACAGACCGCTGAAAGGAATGGGGGCCGCCCGATGAGCCAGGCATCGAGCAGCGCATATGAGCGGCTTCGCGCTGCAGCCGCCCAGCTGCATGTTCCCGATGCGGTCCGTACCGTGGCGGCGGCAGCGCCGGGTGATCCCCGACCGGGCCAGATCTGGCGCGCTGTGTGGGAAGGCGTTGTCGAGGTTGTGGCTATCACGGCGGTCGATGACACCACGGTGCACGCCTTGCCGGTCTCCCTGGAGACGCGCTTCAACGACCCCGACACGGTGCTGCTGCCCGCCGAGGCTTCCACCTTGGAGCAGCCGCTTGCCCTGTGGTGCGGTCTGGGCAGGCGTCTTCCGTGGTATGTCCTGGACCGGCAGGTCAGCGAGCTGTCCGTTCCCTTGGAAGCCGACGGCTCACCCGTCCCGGATGCCTCTGGGTACCGCTATGGCAGCCCCCTTCCCAGCCCCGCATCGCAGGCGGCCGAGTTCCGCTCCACCCTCGCCGACACCATGGACGTGCTGGCGACGGCGCGCTGGGCGCCTCGGGGCAGCGGCGGTCTGCCTGCCCTGCTGAAGCAGCGCGGCCTGGGCCCCACCGAACTGATCCATCGCTTGAGCATCAAGCCACCGCGCGCCCTCGCGCTGCTGCGCGCGCAGACATCTCTCACCCCGCCCGAAGCTCACCTCCTCGCACCGACCCTGGGCATGTCTGCGGACGCGATCCTGGCTGCCAATCCGCCGTTGCCCGACCGTTTGCTACACGAGCTGAGTCGCCCCGCCCGTCGCGAACAGATCCGTCGGCTCGCCCACCTCACCGGAACCGCTGAACAGGAAGCCCGCCGACAGGCACTCTTTGCCACGCTCTCACTGGCAGCGCGTCAGGAGCGCCCTGCGGAAACGGACTGGCCTGCTCGGGTAGACCGCTATTTCCAAGTGCACCTAGGCCCGGAGAGCGAGTGATGGACTACCTGCGCCGCGCCGCGGCCCGTACCCAGGCCAAGGCCATGCTCACCGTCCTTCAGCGCGACCACCCTGGCGCTGCCCAGCGGCTGGGCGACGGCGCCCTTGACGAGCTGCGGCAGTGGCCCGGCCTTCAGGTCAGGGACGTACCCGACGATCGCTCTGGCGGCGGCTGCAGTGTCTCCGGTGCCTATTTCGCCGGTACTCCCGCCGTCCTCGCCGTCGCCACCTCTGCCAGCCTGGCCCGCCGCGAGTTCACCGGTCTCCATGAGCTGGGCCACCACCTGCAGCAGACCGTGGTGGAGCTGATGGACGTCCTGCTTGCCGAGCCCGACGGTGGCGCCGCCCTGGAGGATGCTGCCTGCGATGCCTTCGCCGCCGACATCCTCCTGCCCGACACACTCACCGATCGCCATATCACTGCCGCCGGTCCCACGGCGGACGCCGCAGTCGCACTGTGGCGGGTGAGCAATGCCTCCCGTATGGCGGCGTGCGTGAAAGCCAGCGAACGCCTCCCAGCTCCCGGTCACATCCTGCTCCTTGATCGCGACGGCATCCTCGCCTTCGGTGCCTCCCACGGCCTGCCCCCACTGCGGCGCGGCAGCGACCAGAGCCAGGTCCCGGTCCTGCGCACGGCCCTGTCGGGCCAGGGACACGTCGAGGGACGTGGCCGGCTTGCCTACCGTGACGGCGCCGTCGCCGGTGAGGAGCTGTACTTGCAGACCGCGGCCATGGACGGCTACGTCCTCGCCGTCGCCGTCACCGACCTCGCGCCCTGGAGGACCTTCGCGCCCTCCGTTCGATACAACGGCCCCGAGGCCGCCAGCTATACCTGCGCACACTGCGGGGAGGACTTCACCTCCTTCGCCCGCGCCTGCGCCCGCTGCGAGTCTGCCCCGTGCCCCGACTGCGACCGCTGCGGCTGCGACCGCAAGGTGTTCGAGCGCCAGTGCACGGCCTGCTTCGTCGTCCATCCGGCGGCCATGTTCGACGGCGCCAGCAGCCGCTGCCGCGACTGCGACTGAACTCTTGTCACACCCGTCGCGCTACCGCCGAGTTACGTCGTCTGTCCCCAGTGAAGGCACCCACCCCGGGCGCCTCACCACGTACGGGACCCCGGAGCCGGCACCGGGCACCACGATCTACCCGGCCGGCAGAAACGAGCACGACAGCACGATGAACGACAGCACCAAGAACGCCTTCGATGCCTTCGACGAGGAACTCAACCTCGATGGCCGCGAGCGCAAAAGCGCCCAGAAGCGGCACAACGAGATCACCGAACATCTGGTGAACGCTGGCCTGGCCATCGCCACCTTCCTGCAGGGCAGCTTCGCCCGCAAGACGATGCTCAAGCCGCTCAAGGACGTCGACATGGTCATCCGGATGCATCCGCGCCTGGAGAAGACCCTGCGTCAGCCCGGCGGCCCCGCCCAGGCGATGAGCCTCATCCGCGGGGTCATCGCCGAGAAGTACCCCGACGCCCTCTTCGACGTGGATGACGCCCCTGCCCACGCCCTCCAGGTCACCTTCGCCGAGCTGGACTTCACCTTCGACCTGGTTCCCGCGCTCGACGTTGAAGACAGCGAGATCGTCTACATCGCTGACAGGGAGAACGACACCTGGGAGTGGTCCAACACCCGGACGCTCAACCGGATCATCAGCACCCGCAACCAGGCCACCGGCGGACGGTTCGTCCACCAGGTCCGCATGCTAAAGTCGTTCAAGAAGGGCAACCCTGTCCTCGACGACACCTGCGGGCTGCTGTGGGAGGCCTTCGCCTACGCGGCTGTCACCGGCCCGCTTGAGCACTCCCAGGCCCTCGCCACCACCCTGGCTCACGCCGCCCAGGCGGTCACCCACCCGGTGCTCGACCCGACCGGTGTTGACGACCTCACCGCCGAGTGGACGATCGACGAGCGCAATACGTACGCCACCACGCTGGCCGCCACCGCCCGACGGGCGGCCGAGGCGCGACGTCTGGAAGAGGACGGACAGCACGCTGCGGCCATCGAGATCTGGCACACCTTGATCGGAGACCCGTTCCCACAGTCCGAGTCCCAGAACGCTATCGACGCGCTGCGCGCACTGGCGGCCGGCAGCATCACCTCCACCGGACGCGCCGTCGTCTCCCCGCGCGGGCAGCAGCCCGCGCGACCGGCCCGGTCATGGCGTACCCGCTGAAGGCGGTGCTCGCCGACCCCGGCGCAGCCGCCGACCACCTGCTCCACGCCGATACCGTCTACGGCGTGGAGCAGGCGGCTGGCCGCGTCGGTCCGGGCGGAGCCGCGCTCCTCGAACTCACCTTGCGCCCGCTGCCCGCTCTGGAACGCGAGAACTACTCCACCGAACGTGTCCGCCTCGTCATCCGACCCGACTACACCGTGCACGCCTTCCCGCTCGACTCTGCCGACCGTGCCTTCAAGCATCGCAACCCGCCGCCGCTGAGGGACTTGTGCCTGCAGTACCCCAGCGATGACGCCGCCCTGCGCTGGATCCCCGAGGACGGCCTGGAAGCGCTGATCACTCTCGTTCACCGACATCTGCTTTACGAAGAGGCTTGGCGCCGCTCAGGCACCTGGCCGGCCGAAGACGCACCACATGGCCAACCCGCCCACGGCACCCACCCGCTGCGTACCGCCGAGACACAACAGGAGGCTCGCCGATGGGCCCGGCACCCTTCACCGCACCAGAAACGGCATCCACATCTGTGATCACGATCCTCGCGCTCGTCCTAGGCTCGTCCGTCGTCGCGGGAGCCCTCGGACACATCCTCACCGGCCTGCGCGCTGGAGCGACCGTCCGCCGAGACCGCTACGCCGCCGCGGTGAAGGTTCTGGTCGCACGTATCGAGTACCCCTACCGGATACGCCGCCGCACCAGCGACGATCCCGAGGTCCTGAGCACGCTCGCAATCACCGGACACGACCTCCAGGAGACCCTCGCAGAGAGCCGCGCCTGGATCGCGACGGAGAGCACGGTACTCAGTGAGGTATTCGACAACTGCCTCACCAACCTCGACGCTGCCTTCAAGCAGGCCTGTAGCGATGCCTGGAACGCCACACCTGTCACCGCCGCCGCCGAGATGAACCTGGGCGGCTTCGGGGTGGGGAACCAACAGCACATCGTCACCACGATGGAGCGTGCCCTTGGCTACCGCTTCGGGCTCCGACGCCTGATCCCTGCGTTCGTACTTCGGCGCCTTTTCAGGCGACTCCAGCTACTCCGGGCCTGATGCGCGATCCGGTTCCCTACGGCTCGCTGGTTTCGCACGAGGGCTGATGAAGGATGACTGGCTTGCGTTCCCCCACGCGATTGATTCCGACACATTGAACAACTGATCGTCCGAGCGGTCTGCTGGGCACCGAATCGCCAAGCCCTGCCGGTAACTACCTCCCGCCCGCCTTCATCGGACTAGTGGATAGGGTCGCGATACCCGAGCTGGAGAGGTAGCCGCATGGACCCCGAGATCGTGATCGCGCAGACGACGAGTGACGACGAGGAGCAGGCGAAGACCCTCGCCAGAGGCGCTGTTGAGAGCAAACTGGCGGCGGGCGTCCACATCGATGCGCCCATCACCGCCTTCTACTGGTGGCAGGGGAAGGTCGAGGCGGCTCAGGAGTGGCGGATCTCCTACATGACGTCGTCGGATCGCCTCCCCGCGCTAGAGGCATGGCTGCACGAGAGGCACCCGTACGACGTCCCCCAGTGGGTCACGCTGCCTGTGACCGGGGGGTCGGAGGCGTACCTGTCCTGGGTCGTCGACGAGACGCGCCCGGGGTAGAGATCTGAACTACAGCGCCTTGCTCTCGCCGAGCCTGTGCGCTTCGACGCGTCACAGCGTCGCGAACGTCAGCAGGTGGCTGGCCAGGTCATGCTCAGTGTCGGGGAGCCCGGCAGCGATGGCCTGAGCCCGCTGCCGGCCCATGGTGTTGGGCTTCGACTCCGCCGCTGCGGCGAACTGGTGCGCTACGTAGGCCCCGCGATCTATGTCGCCGCCGCGCAGAAGGGCGGACGCCAGGTCACCCAGGACGACCACACCGGACTCGGGTAGTTCGCCGCCGAGGCGCTCAACTGCGGAGTCGGCCGTGGCGGTCAGTTCCTGACGCGCGAGTTCGCCGTAGACCGAGAGGGTTAACGAGTCCATGCGGTATGGCGTCACGAAGCGGACCCACGCCTGCTCGCTCATATGGTCGGCGAAGTCATAAGCGAACTTGGCCTGGTCGAGAGCACGAAGGGCGCCAGCGTCATCGCCTGACTGGGCGGCTTCCTCCGCGTACCGGCCCAGAGCCCACGCTGCGGCGGTTGCGTTGCCACGTCCGCGTACGTCCTGAGCTGCCTGCGAAAGCATCTCCAGCGCCTTCGCTGGGCTGGGGGCACCGTAGCTCGCGTAGCCCAGAGCGAGAGCGCGCAGCGGAGGGTGTCCAGCCCTTTTCGCGCACTCCGAGGTCACTCCGTAATAGGAAGTGGCCTTGTCCTGCTGGCCGAGGTCCCAGGCGACCCACCCAGCAAGAGCGGCAGTCTCCCCGGCCGCGATGGTCAGGGCTCGCTCGTGGGCTCCGGCGCGGGGAAGGGCTGCGGTGATCGCGTCCAAGTGCGCCTCGACGCGGGACTGCAGGCTGAGCGCACTCTCGTTCAGCTCGTCCACGTGCAACGTGGCCGCATGATCAATAAGCACCGCCGCGGACTCAGGGTCGATCTTGGAACCCTTGCTGAGTGCGTAGGCCAGTCGGCCCCAGGGCTCGGCAGCCGCAGCCGCACCGACGACTGCGCCTCCCAGCAGCGTTCGGCGTTTCACGTCGTCCAGGTCCTCCGCCTCGGCCTTGTTTCTCTCTCGCCGCCTGGCGCGGGCGGCTTTCGCCTCGCGCAGCAACGGCTCCAGCGGGACGCCGCAGGCCAAAGCGATGCTCCCCAGGGTGTGGTCCGTCGGAACGTTGGCACCGTTCTCGTACCGGTTCACCTCCCGGCGGGTCACCGTTGCCCGGCCGGAAGCGGCGTTGATCGCACCGGCCTGCTCATCCTGCGTCCGATTCGCGTTGCGCCGCAGGTGACGGAGCAACTCGGCAAATGGATCCATTGCCATGAGTCTGACCCCTATCCGTGGGAGAAAGCCAATACTCTCCTCAACTCCCCCCCTGTTTTTCCCCCTTGACAAAGATTTCCCCCCTCTGGTTTCCCCTGTTCCGGATCGCATAGCCACGGTGCGATGTGCTCATGACCACGCACCGGACAGCAACGCCGCCCCGACCTCGGGGCGACGACGGTGGCGCCCACGTCGTCGGCGCCGCGACCGCTCGGCGTCCGCTGGCTTCTCATGTCTTCGAGATGGTCATGGAGCCGGTAGATGTGCACTTCGCTCAAGCGCGGCGAACGACGGCCACCGTGCTGAAGCACTGGTCGTTGCCGGAGACGCCGGCAGAGGACGCCCGGCTCGTCGTCTCGGAGTTGGTGTCCAACGCGATCATCCACGGTTCTGCGGACGTCCGACTGCGACTGCGACACGACGAGCACGAGCTTCGAATCCGAGTCACCGACGACAGCACGGCACCGGCGAGGCGACGACGTGCAAGTGCCGCCGGCCTCGGCGGTCGAGGGCTGCACCTCGTCGCCTGCTTGTCGCTTCGGTGGGGCGTCGCGGACGGCGGTCGGACGACGTATGCGGTCATCCCCACTCTCACGGAGGCACCCCCATGTCGCCGCACAACGCAATCAAGCACGGAGCCGACGTGTTGAGCCTCGTCGCCTTTGATCGGGGGCGAGAGAAGCACACGGGCGGTGGGGCGCCGGCCGCTGGCCGTGACCACCCCAGCTGGCCTCGCACCTCTGCCCAGGTGAAGCGCCAGTCCCGAGCTGGCCAACTCCGAGGCTTGCGTCAGCACTTCTACCGTCAGGCCGTCAACGCGCAGGCCGATCAGCCGCTGCGCGTGCTGGCCTACAGCCTGGTACCGAGTCCGAGGGCCCGACCTGACGAGGACTGGGGGACGCTACAGGCTGAGGCCGACCAGCTCGGTTACGCGATCGCCGCCCGGCTCCACGATGTGGCGGTCCCGGTGACCACGACGTACTTCCCGGCATCCAGTGCGAGCCAGGGTGTCTACACGCCGCCTTGGGATCGACCTGGTTGGCGGGAAGCCGAGCGGCAGCTCCGAGAGGGCTTGGCCGACGGCGTGCTCGTCCTCGACCGGCACAACATCAGCTCCGATGACGACGAGTACCACGCCGTGATCAAACACCTGGGCGAGCACTGCCGGGCGTTTCTCCACCTCGTGATCTCCGAGGAGCCCGTCGCGCCGACTTGAAGGCGTCCGCTGCGCTGGATGGACAGGAAGGGCTGGGGCTGGCGGCAGATCAGCGCCCAGATCGCCCTGATTGTCACCGTGAGCGTCGTGCTCGTCTTCATCTTCAAATACACCTGACCGAGGGCTGACCATGACTTTCGAGGGACACATCGATCGTGCGCCGCGCCTCCTGCCGCACCGCGAGCAGGGCGAAGCGCTCCTCGCCATCAGGGAGGCCGCCCCTTCGGCACCCAGCGAAGAGGGGATCGACCTCTTCGCCGTGCCCGCTGGTGAGGTTCAGGGGCGTGGCTTCGACCTCTCGCGCTTTCACCGGCTCGCGCGCCTGCCGGCCGTGCCGGACGGATCGACCTCGCCTTCGGCTGACGGCCCGCCGGACGCGGCCTGACTCTCCTCAAGCGAGCACGACGGCGACCACCACTGCCCCGGATGCCGCCGCCGGTTGCCACACCGTCCCATCCATCCTCGAGTAAAGGTCGCAGATGAACCGTCCCGTTCTCGCTCTGGCCACCACCATCGCCCTCGCGTCCGCGGTGCACATCGCCCAGCGTCGCCAGCAGCACCGCCAGTCTCTGGAGTTGGCAGTGCACCAGGCCCATGGCCGCATGCTCGAAGTCGCGAGCACACACCCGGACTTGGACCCGATCTGGGTGCGTAACCATCCCGATCACGTCAAGGACGACGAATCGGGTCCGCTCCTGATGTGCCAGTGGTGGCTTGAGTTCTGGCGCACCGGCCTCAATCTCAGGGTGTTCACCCCCGCCGTCCTGCGGCAGAACGCGCGGAACTTCATGCAGGACCCGATGGCCCTCAAGGCGTGGGCCCTGACCCGCCACGGTCGTGCTCTGCAGTCCCGAGGGCGATGGGACCGCTTGCACGTGGCGTTGCTCGACGCGGCGTTCGAGGAGGCCGGCGGTCCGGCCCAGTACCCCGAGTTGGAACTTGCCCCGGCTTCGGCCCTCTGAGGCACGACGACACCCTGACGAGAGGACGATCATGACCGTTCCCGCTTGCGGATCGCCACCCGGTCCGGCCGCGCCGAGCGACCACGGGTCGCGCGCTCTTCTCCTCGACCTCGACGGGGTCCTCCTCGACACGCGTCCCGTGATGCGGAGGGCGTGGCAGAGGGTCCGGGAGGTCCATGGCGTCGCGCTCCCGTTCCGTGACTACGAGCGCCACCTGGGTCGCGAGTTCGGGGACATCATGGAGCGCCTGGGCGTGACCGATGCCGAGGCGGTCCGTAGGACGTACGAGGTGGAGTCCGTGGCCACCGCGCACCTCGCGGAGGAGTTCGCCGGCATCGTCGAGACGCTCCACGCCTTCGTGGCCGCCGATTGGCGGCTGGGCGTCGTGACGTCCAAGCACGTCGACCGGGCGGCCCCGCTCCTCGCGCGCCTCGGGTGTCCCTTCGCGACCATCCGCACGCCCGCCGGCGCGGGTCGGACGAAGCCGGCCCCGGACCCGCTCCTCCTGGCGCTGGTCGACCTGGGAGTCGACCCCGCCTCCGCCGTCTACGTGGGTGACATGGCGGTCGACCAGGAGTCGGCCGCACGCGCCGGCGTCCCTTATGTGCACGCTGGGTGGGGCTACGGGCAGCCGACGGCTCCCGCCCCGGAGACGGTCTCGTCCCCCAGGGAACTGCTGAGCCTCCTCCCCGCCAAGCAGCTCGTCGAGGGGAGCACGGTGTGAGCCCCCGCACCACTGGTGGCCTCGGCCTGGTCCGCTCCTCCACCGTCGGGAAGCCGACGTGGACTCTCGTCGGAACCAGCGCCCTGGCGCACGCGCGAACCGACCACATCCACACGACGGACCTTGATGCGACGGCCGTCGACAAGCAGTTACTGCGCTCCGGCGTCGAAGACGTCATGGAGGCCGTCGACCGCTACAGCGCCAAGTGGGCCGCCACCCCGGGCGGAGCCGACTGGCTCCACGTTCAGCACGTCCCCGTGCGACGCTTCGTCGCCGAGATCGTGCGCAAGCTCCTGGCCCTGAACTCCTGGGCACCGTTCGCCTCCGCCCCGGGGCCCCTGATCCTGGCCCCCTACGAAGGGCTCGTGGGACTGCGTTCGAGCAGCTCGCGGGAGTACCTGGCCTACACCGTGACATGGTCCGGCGTCGCGTACGTGCTCGGTGCTGCGGCACCGCACAACCCGACCCGCTCCGCCCAGCTCCGGAACCGCGCCCGGACGAGTACGGCGAACACTGAGCCGAGTCCGCTCCCCTCGGATCTCGGACGGCAGGACGTTCTGGCGCTGTCGTGGACCTCCCGCCATGCCGCCACGCTGACCCCCGTTCTCGCCGAGCTGGCGCGAGGCGGGCAGAGGAGCCTCCTGCTCGATCTCGCCACTGATGCCGCCGAGCGATGCAGCGCGGGACCGGTAATGGGTTTCGAGCTGCGCGCGGCTCCGAGCGACCTCTTCACCGTCTCCGGCACCGCCGAGGGCCTCCACCGCCCCGACGACGAGCACGTCGTCCA
Source organism: Streptomyces sp. ITFR-16 (assembly GCF_031844705.1). NCBI lineage: Bacteria > Bacillati > Actinomycetota > Actinomycetes > Kitasatosporales > Streptomycetaceae > Streptomyces > Streptomyces sp. ITFR-16. The sequence goes on along the minus strand of NZ_CP134609.1, from coordinate 1,791,604 downwards.
AGTGGAAGGCCACGGCATCCAACTTGCCCGGCTCGTAAGGCTATTGTCCGTTCTCTTGGAGACCAGCGGGGGCTGCACCCAACCGTCGTGGCGGACGGTGGTGCGGGCGGAGAGCTGGCTCGACGACATCCTGTCGACCACCCGGCCGCACACCGTCCTGCTGAGCAACGACACCAGCCCACTGGGCGTGCTGGCCGCGCACGCCGCCGAGCGGCACGGAGCGAACTCGGTGCACGTCCAGCACGGGGCGTGGACGCCGGAATCGGTCGCCTGGCCGGCCTTGCACAGCCGCGACATCATCGTCATGGGCGAGCGCGACCTTGCCCTGGGCCGAGGGTGGGCGCGCCACCCCGAGGCCGAGGTGCACGTCCTTGGGCAGCCCCGCTTCGACGTCCTCACCAGCCTGAGCCGCCAAACACAACGGCGGTACCTGGAGAACCTGCTCGCTCCGGGGGGCCGACGCGTGCCGACCCGGATCGCGGTGTGGGCCTGCCAGCCCTTCAATCCCGATCACCTCAAGTCTCACGCGGACCTCCTCCTAGACGGGCTCGCCGAGGCGGACGGCGACTGGGGGCTCGTCATCGCTCCACACCCGGCGCAGGGAGCCGACGCCTTCACCGCTCTGGTGAAGCGGGACGCCGGGCCGCCCATCGCGGTGGCCGATCCCCGAGTCGGAGCCCGAGGCTGCCTCGCTGGCGCGGACGTCCTGGCGAGCGCGTACTCGACGTGCGGGATCGAAGCTGCGCTGCTCGGCATCCCGGTCCTCGAAATCGGCCCGCCGGGCGAACGCACCCTGGGCCTGAACAGTCACGGACTGGCGACCCGGTGCGAGGCCGCCGGTGAGGTCGCCGAAGCACTCTCCGGCTTGCGCGCGGGCCCTGCGCCGATCCCGCGGGCGGCCTTGGACGCGGTCTGCCGGTGGCGCGGCGACAGCGCCACTCGGATCGCCCGGCTCATCACCGACCGCGCCACTTCCGGCCCGAGGGCCGACGACTCCACCCACCACCATCCGGGCGCCGCTGCGTCGCCCAAGGACGAAGGAGCACCCGTCCGATGACATCCCTCACGGCCGACAGCATCGCCGAGCTGTTCTCCGGCGCCGTCACGCTGGCCAAGTCCGGCGAGAAGATCAGCCCCCGGGGCATGGCCACCCACGAAGTCCGCGATGTGCACCTGCTGCTCACCCAGCCGCGTGCCCGCCTGCTCTACGCCCCGCCCGCCCGCATCGTGAATCCGGCGTTCGCCGTCGCCGAGACGGTCTGGCACCTGTCCGGCTCCGACGCCCCGTGGATCTTCGACTACAACAACCGGCTGCGGCAGTTCGCCGACGAAGGCGTCCTCCTGGGGGCGTATGGCCCCAGGATGCGGAACTGGGCCGGCAAGGTCGACCAGCTCGCCCGCGTCGTCGAGATCCTCCAGGCCGACCCCGACTCCCGGCGCGCCCTGATCCAGCTCTACGACCCGGCCCAGGACGCCGCAGGGCACAAGGACGTGCCGTGCACCCTTGGGTTCCGGTTCCACCTGCGCGCCGGCCGCCTGCACATGGCGACCATGATGCGCGGCCAGGACGTATGGATCGGCATGCCGTACGACGTGTTCTTCTACACCGTGCTGCACGAGCTGGTCGCCGGATGGCTCGACGCCGAACTCGGCGAGTTTCACCTGCACATCGGCTCGCTGCACATCTACGACGAGCACATCGAGCAGGCCGACATGCTCACCTCGCTCCCGGCGAGCGAGATCATGCCGGACCTGCGAACACCCTGGAACGGCTTCGGCGGCCTGCTCGACCAGGTCGAGGCCCGTGACGTGACCGGCCACCCCGGCTGGGACGCGATGGCCGAGACGCTGCGCAGCTACCGGCTGTGGAAGGACGGCAAGCGCGAGCAGGCGTGGCGGGCGGCCGACACGATCGACGGGCCCCTCGGCCAAGCCCTCACCGCCTGGTACGAAGAGCTGGAGCGGCGCTCGACCAATCGCGCCGCGACGGCGGGGGCAAGGTGACCGCCGCCATGAAGCGCACCCCCTCCGTCGTCCTCGGCCTGTGCTCGTACACCCACGACTCCTCGGCCGCCCTTCTCGTCGACGGTGAACTCGTCGGCTTCGTCGAGGAGGAACGCCTCTCCGAGCAGAAGCACACCAAGCTCTACCCGGCTCGCGCCGTGGGCTGGCTCCTCGACCAGGCCAAGCTGAGCGCCAGCGACGTGGACGCCGTCGCTTACAACTTCCAGCCCGTCCGCTACCTCGCCGAGTCGCCCGTCGCCCTGCGCATGGCGCTCTCGTCGGCCACGCGCGACCGCAGCCTGGCTCGCGCCCACGGGTTCGCCAAGGTCGCCCTGCGCACCCGGCGGCGGCTGCGCGTCCTCGGCAGCCAGTTCCCCTCGGCCCGCGTCACATCGGTCCTGCACCACCGAGCCCACCAGCTCACGGCCTACGCCGCCTCCGGCTGGGACGAAGCGGCCGTACTCGTCGTCGACAGCCTCGGCGAGCGGCAGACCACCACGATCGCCCACGGCCACGGCGTTCAGCACCCCCGCGTCCACACCCTGGAAGCGATCAACGACCCGGCCTCCCTCGGCTACGTGTACGGCGCCGTCACCGAGCACCTGGGCTGGCGGCGGGGCGACGAGGAAGGCACCGTCATGGCGCTGGCCGCCCTCGGCGACCCAGCCCGCTTCCGGCACCTGTTCACCACGGCCGTCCGCACGACGGCCACGGGCTTTCGCATCCACCCCGGCTACTTCCCGACGCGCACCCTCACCTCGGGATACCCGAGGACATCCCGGCGGTTCGTCGCTGAGACCTGCCCCGAGCGGCACCCGAGCGAGCCGCTCACCGACGTCCACCGAGACCTGGCGGCTGCCCTCCAGGAGCGGACCGAGCAGGTGATGGTTCACCTTGCCCGCCGAGCCCGTGTGTTCACCGGCTCCCGGCGCCTGTGCGTGGGCGGCGGCGTCGCCACGAACTGCGTCAGCATCGGGAAGATCATCGAGGCTGACATCTTCGACGAGGTGTTCGTCCCGCCGGCGCCCGGAGACGCCGGAACCGCCATCGGGGCCGCCCTCGCCGTGCATGTCGATGGGCGCAGCCCTCGCCCGGTCGCCGGCATCGCCCGCCGCTGTTACCTCGGCCCCTCCTACGAGGACCAGCCCCTCGACCTGACCCCCTGGCCCGGCCTGCGCCAGAAGACCCTCGGCATCGAGACCGCCGAGTTCCTCGCCGACCAGCTCGCCCACGGCATGATCGCCGGACTGTTCCAGGGAGGCGTTGAGGCCGGGCCGCGTGCCCTGGGCAACCGCTCGATCCTCGCCTCCCCGCTGGAGCCCGGCGTCGTCGAGCGGCTCAACGCCACCGTGAAGTTCCGCGAGCCGTTCCGGCCCTTCGCCCCCATGGTCCCGGCCGAGCGCGCCGCCGAGTTCTTCACCCTCGGCCAGCCGGCCCCGTACATGTCCATGGCCTCCGGGGTGACGGACCTGACGCACGAGCGGGTGCCGGCGATCGTGCACGCCAACGGCACCTCCCGCCTGCAGACCGTCACCCGGTCGCAGAACCCGTTCATGCACGCAGTGCTGACGGCCTTCGGCCGCCGAACCGGCATCCCCGTGCTGATCAACACCTCCCTCAACGTCAAGGGCAAGCCGATCTGCGGGACACCCGAGATGGCCCTGGACTGCCTGGCCAACTCCGGCCTCGACGCCCTGCTCCTCGAAGGGCGGTGGATCACCAAATGAAGATCGGATACAGCTTCTGGGGCTTCCTCGGCAACGGTGTCACCGACACTCCCGACGGAGGCCGCAGCCACCGCCGCCCCTTCATCGACGCCCTCCTTACCCGGGGTCACGAGATCGTCTTCCTCCAAGCCGACCGCGACCGCCTCGAAGCCGGTGACGACCTCGGCGGCGCGTACACCTTCGACGACGGCTTGCCCGGCATCGACGCCCTGTTCCTGGAGTGGCGCTGGGCGATCCCCGGCCGCAACACCACTGTGTGTGGCAGCGAGGGGCACACCTGCGACCTCCACCGGCAGGCCCAGCTCATCAACTACTACACGGCCCGGCACCGGACGCCCACCGTCATCTGGGATAAGGACCGCACCCTGCGCGCCGAGAGCGTGTGGCGCCGTACGGACCACACCCGCGTCTGCGAGGCCGCGCTCGCCCCGACGCTCGGCGCGCACTCGCTGCTCTTCCCCGTCGCCGAGGACCTCCTCGCCCAGGCCGATCCCCTCACCCTGGCGGCGCGGCCCCGGGATCTCGCGCTCGGCTACGTGGGCAACCAGTACGACCGCGACGAGCCCTTCGACCGCTTCTTCGCCCCGGCAGCCGCCCGCGTCGAGCACCTGGTCGCCGGGAAGTGGACCAAGACCGGCCGCTGGCCGCACGTCCGCTTCGCGGGCCGGATCCCGTTCGAGGAAGCTGCCGGCGTCTACGGCCGGTCCCTGGCCACGGTGCTCATGCTGCCCGAACGGTACGCCGTCGTCGGGCAGATGACCCAGCGCATCTTCGAGGCCGTGCTCGCCGGCTGCCTGCCGCTGGCCCCGGCGAACATCCGCTTCGCCGACCGGTTCGTCCCGAAGGAGCTGGTCGTGCGCTCCGGCAGCGACGTGCTCGAACGCCTCTCCTACCTACGCGAGATCGCTGGCACCGAGCAGCACGCCGCCCTGATCGCCGCGTGCGTGGACCGCTTGCGCCTGTTCGGCCTGTGCAAGCAGGTCAACACCCTGGAGTCCGTCCTGCACGGCCTCCTTCAGGCCACCGCGCCCAAGCGGGGGGCTGCCTGATGCAGACCACTCGATCGACCACGGCGCGCGGATCCTCCGGGCGCGTCCCGGAGGATGGGCCCGCCGGACACCCGAACCTCTCTACGCTGGAGCACCATGAAGAAGGTCGCCATCGTCGGCTGCGGAGGCAGCGGCAAATCCCACGTGGCCCGCGAACTGGGCAGGATCCTCGACGCCCCGGTGACGCACCTGGACGCCGCGTTCTACGACGACGAGTGGAACGCGTTGCCCATGGACAAGTTCACCGACGTCCAGCGCGAGCTGGTATCGCAGCCGCGGTGGGTGATCGACGGCAACTACAACTCGACGCTGCAGGTACGGCTCGAAGCCTGCGACACGGTGGTCCTGATGGACGTGTCGACCGTGGCGGCGCTGTACGGGATCTTCTCCCGGCAGATCCGGCACGGGGCCGGGCACAAGGGCAACGGGGTGCACAACCGCATCCACTGGGGCGTGATCAAGTACGTCGCCACGTACCGGCGCAAGATGCGGCCCCGCGTGATGGCGAAGATCGAGGAGTTCGGCTCCGGCACCGACGTGGTGCTGCTGGCCAACCGGCGTCAGACGCGCCGCTGGCTGCGGAAGGTCGCCGCCGAGCAGTCCTGACCGGTCCGCGCCCCCGGTCAGGGGGTGCGGCATGAACGAGCCCAACCCGTTCCTGGACCCCGCCCGACAGTCAGAGCTGTACGGACACGCCTCTCGGCTGGCCGGGCGGACCAGCGCCCTGATGCGCGCCAAGACCGCTGGCCACCCGGTGCCCGAGACGATCGTCAGCCTGGTGCAGACCCATCACGCCCGGCCCGACCGGCTCGGCGTGGTGCTCGACATCGGCTGCGGTCGTGGCACGAGCAGCCGCGTCATCGCCGAGCAGCTCCGGCCCGAACGCCTCGTGGGTCTGGATGCCGCCCCCTCCCTGCTCGCCCAGGCCCGCGAGCGCACCAAGGACCTGCCCGACAGCACGGTGGACTTCGTCGAAGGCGACTTCCACGACCTCCCTCTGCCCGCCGGGTCGAGCGACATCGTCGTCGCGGCGTTCTGCCTCTATCACTCGTCGCGCCCCCAGGACGTCATCGGACAGATCGCCAGGGTCCTTGCCCCCGGTGGTGTGGCCGTTCTTGTCACCAAGGGCCTCGACAGCTACCGGGAAATGGATCAGATGGTCGCCGCCGCCGGCCTCGATCCGCGCGCCGCCCAGCACGAGAGCCTCTACACCGCAGCCCACAGCGGCAACCTCGCCGACGTGGCCGCCTCCTCGCTCGACGTGATCGCCGTCCTGGACGAGGAGCACGTCTTCACCTTCGACGGCCACGACCACACGGCGCAGTACCTGGCCACCAATCCCAAGTACGACCTGGCGCCCGGCCTGTACGGCAACCCCGGTGCCCTAGCGGCGACCCTGCACGAGTTCCTTCCTGACCAGCCGCTGACCACCCGGTCCCGGATCACATTCGTCGTCGCTCAGCCGAAGGAAGGAGGAGAGCTGGCATGAGCCACACCTCGTTCACCAAGCACTACGCGGAACCGGAGCGCGCGGCGGGGGCGGTGCGCCACTACCGGTGGCTCACCGCGCACGCCAAGCCGCTGCGGCAGCCGGCCCTCCACACTGCCGGACCGCGGTTCCTGACGTTCAAACGGATCGAGGGCCGCCCCGTACGTCCCGAGGACCTCCCCCGCGTGGCGGAACTGCTCGGCCACGCCCACGGTGCCGCTTGGGCCAGCGACCTGCACTCCGCGTCGGTGGACACCCCGCACCACTTCGAGGACGGCACGCAGTTCGACGACTACCTCGGGCCCCGGAAGATCGCTCTACGGCGACGCCACGAGCAGGGCTACCTGCCCAACAAGACGGCCCTGCACGCGATGCTCGGCCTGCTACAGGCGACCGCCGAGGGCCCGTGCGCCTTCTACAAGGACAGCAACCCGCGGAACTTCATCATCACCGCACAAGACATCGTCGCCGTCGACACCGACGACCTGTCCCTCGCCCCGCTGGGCTACGACCTCGCCAAGCTCATCGCGACGCTCCACCTGACCTACGGGCCGCTCACGGACCAAGCCGTCACTACCGCCCTGCTCGCGTACAACGCGGCAGCCCGACGCTACGACGCCCGGCTGGGCACGACGGACCGAGGCCAGCTCGACAGCTTCCTGGGCCTGCACGCCGTGCTCACCGCACCGTACGTCGGCCGCAACGGCTACCACTACAGCCTGCCCCTCCGCTTCACGCACCGAGGAGCCTCATGATCACCACCGAACTCGTCTTCGTCCGGCACGGCCAGGCCCAGTGCAACGCCGACGGCCTCGTCGGGGGCCCGCGCACCTGCACCGGCCTGACCAACCTCGGGTACGCCCAAGCCGAACAGGCCGCACGCCGCCTGGCCACCGAGCACCTGAAGAAGCCCTTCGACGTCATCTACACCGGCCCGCGGATCCGCCTCGTCCAGACCGGCGAGATCATCGCCCAGACGCTCCAGATCCCCGTGCTCCACGACGAGCGACTCGACGGCCCGGTCCACGGCGACGCCGACGGCCAGCCCTGGGACGCGGTGAAGACGGCCGCCGACGGCGGGCCGCACGCCCACCCCGACACGCCCTGGGCCAACGGCTCCGACACCTGGAACGGGTTCCTGAAGCGCGCCAGCAGGAACCTGAGCCAGCTCATCAAGGAGAACCACGGCAAGCGCGTCGTCTTCGCCGCCCACGGGGAGACGGTGATCACCGCACACACCCTGCTGCTGGGCATCCCGATCGGCTCGCCCGCCGGATTCACCCACAACCACGCCTCCATCACCCGCTGGCAGCACCACCGCAACCGCCTGGGCCAGACCCGCTGGATGCTCGACCGGCACAACGACACCGAGCACCTCAGCCTCCTCACGCCGGAGCCGACCCCGTGATCGCGACCTCGCGCGACCCCCGGATACAACTGGCGCACCTCGTCCTCGGCACAGTCGACGTCGCAGTGGACCCCGCGCTCCCGCCCCGCGTCGTACGCCTGGTGGCCGGCGACGGGCGTCAGTTCATCGCGAAGCAGCACGCGGAGCGAGACCGGTACGCCGGAGAACTCCACGCCTACGGGGCGTGGGTCACCCATCTGACCGGCCATGCGCCGGTGTTGGTCGGCCGGGATGATGCCACCCACACCCTGCTGCTCACCGCACTCGCAGGCGACCGCGCGGACACCTTCGCTCCGGGCTCGCCCGAGGAGGAGCTGGCCCACCACGAGGCCGGGCACGTGCTGGGCAAGCTGCACCGGACCACGGCCATGCCCCAGGGCGGTGCCGTTGGCGCCTCACTCGCCGAGCGGTTCCAGGGGTGGATCGACCGGGCCGTCCGAGCCGACCTGCTCGACGCGGCCGAGGAGAACCTGCTGAAGCACCACGCGGTCATCCTGGGCACCAGCCACATGGACAGCGCGATCTGCCACCTCGACTACCAGCCGCGCAACTGGCTGCTCGGCGACACCTTCGGCATCTACGACTTCGAGCACATGCGACGCGACGCCAGGGTCCGCGACTTCGCCCGGCTCGAATTCCGACGCTGGCAGGCAGCCCCCCACCTCCGCACCGCCTTCTTCGACGGCTACGGACGCTCGCCCAACGACCTCGAACGACGCCTCCTGGAGTCCTTCGGCGCCATCGAGGCGGCCACAGCCCTGGTCAAAGGCCACCAGGAGAACGACGCCGCGCTCAGCGCGCACGGCAGAACCGTCCTGTCGCGGCTCACCTGACCAGCCCCCTAGACGACACCACTCTGGAGATCTCCGTGCCACAGCACGAGCAGCCCCCGACCAACGCTTCGCCCCGACGGGCCGTGGTGACCGGCTCCGCCGGATTCATCGGCTCCCACCTCGCCCACGCCCTCGTCCAGGCCGGCACCACCGTGATTGGCGTGGACCGCCGAGACCCGTCTACCGACCCGACGGCCGCCGCCAACCTCGCCGCGCTGCGGGGGCGCCCGGGATACCACCACGTCACGGCCGACCTCCTCCACTGCGCGATCGACCCGCTCCTGATCGACGCCGACACCGTCTTCCACCTCGCCGGCATCCCCGGCGTACGGCCCTCGTGGGGACCGCAGTTCGGCGACTACCTCGCGTCCAACGTGCTGGCCACCCACCGCGTCCTCGAAGCCTCCACCCGGATCGGCGTATCCCGGCTAGTCGTAGCCTCCTCCTCCAGCGTCTACGGCCCGACCGACGGCGACGCGAGTCGCGAGACCGACCGCCCCAACCCCGCCTCCCCGTACGCCGTGACCAAGCTGGCCGAGGAGCAGCTCTGTCTCGCCTACGCCGAGCGCCCCGTCGGCCCCAGCGTGGTCGCCCTGCGGTACTTCACCGTCTACGGCCCCCGGCAGCGTGCCGACATGTTCACCCACCGCGCCCTGTACGCCGCCCTGACCGGACAACCCCTGCGCCTTTACGGAGACGGCCACCAGCGCCGCGACTTCACCTACATCGACGACGTGGTCGCCGCCACGATCGCCGCCGGCACCGTCCCGAACGCGCACGGCACCATCAACGTCGGCGGTGGCTCGAACGCGTCCCTGCTGGACGTGATCAACATCGCCAACAGCCTCACCGGCCGCGAGATCCAGCTCCACCAGGACCACGTGCGCAACGGGGACGTCCTCCTCACGCGTGCCGACCCCGGCCGTGCGGGAGAGGTCCTCGGCTGGCAGCCGCGCGTCGACCTCCACAGCGGATTGCGCGCTCACATGCAGGCGCTGGCCTCCCCGGTGCCGGACTACAGCCATGCCGCCTAGGCGCACCAGTCGGATCACGAGAGGAGTGCTCATGGAGACCCCCGAGCGAGCGCGGCTGGACGCCTTCTTCCGAAGGATCACCGCGCAGTTCCCTGCTGGCCAGCCGATCACGACGTTGGTCATCACGCACCTGCTCCAGGAACGACCGGCGTTCTTGCGCGCGATGACCGCGCTGTCCACGATCGGCGCTGTTCTCCCCAAGCCCCGGTCGATCCACCAGCCGACCCTCGACACCGTCCGCCGCACCCTGCCGGTCCACGACCTGAGCCGCGAGCGGTTCACCGACGAGACTCAGGCCCTGCACTACCTGGAGGACACGGCTGGCGGCCAGGACGTCGTCCTGGTCGACATCGGCGGCTATTTCGCAGCCAGCCTCGACACCCTCGTGGACAAGTTCTCCGGCCGCATCCTCGGTGTCGTCGAAGACACTGAGAACGGACACCAGCGGTACGCGGCCCTCGGCTCGCTCCCGTGCCCGGTCTTGTCCGTGGCCCGCTCACCGCTCAAGGACTGCGAGGACCACCTCGTCGGCCGGTCCATCGTGTTCTCTACCGACGCCCTCGTCCGCGCCCGCGGGGACATCCTCACGAGCCGCAGCGCCTGCGTCATCGGCTTCGGCAAGATCGGTCGCTCGATTGCGCAGACCCTGCGTGCCCAGGACCTGCGCGTCACCGTGTACGACAACGACGCGGTCAAGCGGGTACAGGCGCACGCCCTCGGCTTCCACACCAGCGCCTCCACCACCGAGGCCGTTCACGACGCGGATCTCGTCCTGTGTGCCACCGGCAATCTCGCCCTCCGGCACGAGGATTTCGCCGCCCTGCGCAACGGCGCGTACCTCGGATCGGTGACTTCCTCCGAGGACGAACTCGAACTCGGCAGCCTCGACGACCTCTACGAACGTCAGCCCGTCGGACCCCAGTTGACCCGGTACGAGGTCACCGGCCACTACTTTTACGTTCTCGCCGACGGCGGTGCCGTCAACTTCGTGCACGGCGCCGCCGTCGGCACCTACATCCACCTCGTCCAGGCCGAGATACTCGCCGCCACCGCCGCACTCAGCCACGCGCGGCTCCAGCCCGGACTGCACGAGATGCCGGCGGCCGACCGCGACACCATCGCCAGGACCTGGCTCCGCCACTTCGAAAGGTGACCTCGTTGCCACCCTCCACCGGACACGTCCGCACCGTCACCGAGGCGTACCTCGCCCGCCACCCGGACGAGCGCGCCTCCCTGACGATGCTCTTCGACGTACTCGCGGGCACGGACGATCCCACCAGCCGCAAGACCTTCCCCGCACACGTGACCTGCAGCGCCATCGTCATCAACGGTGAACGGCACGTGCTTCACATCCTGCACAAGGCGTCCGGGAAACTTCTGGCGCCCGGCGGGCACAACGAACCGTCCGACCAGCGCCTGCGCGACGCCGCCCTGCGCGAACTGCACGAGGAGGCCGGCATCCCGCCGAGCGCCGTGGTCCCCCTCGTCGGCCACGAGGACATCCCCCTCGACATCGACGTGCACGCGATCGACGCGAACCCGTCGAAGAACGAGCCGGCCCACCATCACGTGGACTTCCGCTGGGCCTTCCAACTCGTGACCGATCAGGTGGTGACGCTGCAGGAGGAGGAGGTCGACGGCTACCAGTGGCGGCCGTTCGCGACCACTTCCTCACCCACCGTCTGCGCCAAGCTCGCCCAGCTCACCTGAAGCCTGCCCGAACCCGACCACCAGGAGGACGCCGTGGCCGCCACCACAGCCCGCCAGACCGCCGCCCAACGGCGCCGGCACATCGCCGTCATACCGTGCCGCTGGGGTGCCTCCCGCTTCCCCGGCAAACCACTGGCCCTCCTCGGCGACAAGCCGCTGCTCTGGCACGTCCACCAGCGCTGCCTGGAAGCCAAACGCCTTGACGGGGCCATCGTCGCCACGGACGACGAGCGCATCGAAGCGGCGTGCCGCAAACTCGGCATCGACTGCATCCGCACCGGGGAGCACCTCACCGGCACCGACCGCGTCGCAGAGGTCGCCGACCGCCTACCGGCCGACGGATACATCAACGTCCAGGGCGACGAGCCGTTCATCTCGCCGACCGCCATCAACGACGTCTCCGAGGCCCTGGAATTCACTCCGCCCGGCACCTTCGCCGTGAACGCCTACACCGAGCTGGTCGACGTCGGCGCCGTCCTGGACCACAACGTCGTCAAGGTCGTCGTCACGGCCCGCAGCGAGGCCCTCATGTTCTCGCGCCAGCCCATCCCGTACCCCAGGGGCGACCGGCCGAAGTACCTGCGCCAACTGGGCCTCTACGGCTTCACCGGCGAGGCTCTCCAGCACTTCCGGCGGCTCCAGCAGGGGCCCCTGGAGCGTGCCGAGGGAGTGGAGATGCTGCGCTTCGTCGAACACGGCCACGCCGTGCGGATGGTGCCCGTCTTGGACGACGGAGTGGCAGTAGACACCCCCGAGGATCTAGCGCGAGCCGAGCGCCTCCTCGACCAGCACTGAGACATCCGCACGAACACAACCCTTCCTGTTGGACGACTCGTTGCATTTCTCGGCCGTCAACTAGGCTATTTGGGCGACGGGTTAGCGAAGGTCCTCGGGTCTTCTGAGAAACGGCGCTCGGCGAGAAACGGAGTGCATCCCGAGAGCGCGCCCCAAAGGCATCTCAAGATCAATAGGAAAGATCGCCGACCGTTTTTGATCTTTCTTTGCTTCAGTGATCCTCCACACCCGGGTGACCTTTGCAAAACGTTCTTCTCTCATGATCACTTAATCCCCCTTGTACGCTTAGGCGCGGACAGTGCGTGCCGGTCTAGCACCGTGCGCATCGAATACGGGCTCCAGCCTGCCAGCGCCTCGCGTACGCGCGTTGAGGTATGGGGTCTGCAGTGAGAATGGAGCGACTATGCGTTGGCGTAGGGATCCTTCACGTCGCGCCCTTGTGAGGGAATGCGAGAGGAAGCTCGCCGATCTCCCTATACCAACCCCCTTCAGCGTCGAGACGCTGGTGAGCAATATGGAAAGCGCGCTGGGTCGTCAGATCCAACTGGTCCCATTGGACGACCCAGACGGGGGCCTCGGGACAGCGTGCGGCCTTCGGGTTAAAACTCCCCAGGTAACCATCATTCTCTATCGTCGCCGCTCAAGCAGAAATCAAACAGAACACATCATCCTCCATGAGATCGCGCATGAGTGGATGGATCACGGCACCTCTCTGACGGCCGTTGAAATCGAGCGCTACGTCCCTGAGCGCATCCGGCAAGAAGTGCTTCGGCGCTACCCATCAGCCCTCATCCAAGCGCGCGTCGATTTCGACAGCCACGAGGAGAAGCAGGCTGAGCTTTCAGCGTCATTGATCAAGCGCCTGGCACGTCGCCAGTCTGCTACCGGAGACGATGTGATCAGCCTGTTGGAATATTCATTGGCGCATCCGGTTGCCCCGCCGCGGCGTCGGCGGTAGCTCCACACGATCCGTAATCTCGCACTGACCAAGTCTGCACTCTGCAGGGCCCGTGAGCGGCGACAGGTGTGGCACCTATAGATCGACTGATTCCGTGTTCGACTTCTTCAAATACTTCACTGCGGCAGTCATGACGCTGATCTCCATCTGGCGTTTCCCGGCAGTCAGGTATGGCGATGCGCATCGTAGGGCGCTCTGGGGCGGCTACGCCGGGTTTGCAGTGGCCCTGTGTCTGTACACCCCAGCAGCAATGGACGCGGTCGATCGTATTCCGGTGGTCGATCTCAGCGCTTTGCTCCGGCACTTTGCCAGCACTGCGGCGATCATGGCGGCTCTGACCTATGTCGCCACCAGCTACGGCAAGACCGCTGAGGCGGTCGTGCCCAGGCACGTGGAGTTCTCACGGTGGATCGCCCGAGCGTCGTACAAGGCGGGAGCCGTCGGCGTGGTGCTGCTCGCGATCCTCTTCTTTACCGTTGTCCAACGCGATCGGCCGAGCGAGGACTTCCTCGTTGATCATGCGGGAGAATGGGGCGTGGCGGTCTACATGACCGTGTTCTATTTCTTTCCGCTAGTCACCACCGCCGTATGCGGCTATCAGTGGACGAGGGCGGCACGCCGTGCTGAGAGCACAAGCATGCGCATCGGGCTCGGTTTGATGGGTTTCGCGATGTGGATGGGGCTCGTTCACACGATAGCTAGAATTGCCATCTTGTGGAGTGCCGTAATATTCCCTCTCAGTCAATCGACGGTGCGATTCCTGGTCGATGCCACTGCGATCTGGATGAATCTCCTTTTCGTTATCGTCGCAGTTGGGGCGAGCATCCCGACGACCCGCGCGGCTGCTGCGCGATGGAAGACGTTCCGAACCCTGAACCTGATCTATCCGCTCTGGTTCGATCTAGTCGAGGCTTTTCCCGGAACAAGCCTGTACCCTCCCGGCCGACGGATCACGGAACTTTTGCAGTTTCGCGTCCCCATTGATGTTCGCTTGGATCGATGGACGCAGGATATCTCCGACGCCTGCGAGAAACTGCGCTACTACGTGCCGAGCGACTTGATGTTTGCTGCGGAGGACAAGGCGACCCCACACTCCGATCCCGAGCCTGCTGCGGAGGCTTACTGGATAAAGGCTGGTCTGCTTGCCGCTAACGCGGAATCCGTCAGGCCGTCTTCGGCCTCCCTGATGAGAGACAAGCCGTTCGTGGACACCGAAAGTGAAGCTGCGTGGTACGTGCGAGTCAGTACGGTCTACACGCGGATCACCGGTGACCAAGCGCGAGAAGTTCTTCATGACTCTGAGAATTTGGAATCGGAATCTCTGCAGTAGTACTGAAGCGCGGTGCGCGGTGCGCGGTGAGCTTGCTGCATCTGCGTTTTCACGTATACACCCTGTCACTTAGAGATGCGATCTTGTAGGGCTGGCGTGAGATTCGGCACCATCGAGCGTGTGGTGGCGACTGGTACCGTGGGCAAGGCGGACAAAGAGGTTTTGCCCCGCCCTGTAAGTGCACTTCCTGGCCTGCGATGCGCAGTTTCTGCGACCGCCATGTTCGCCGGGTCCGTGACGCTGTCCGGTCTGGATAGGCGTCCGAAATCTCAGCAATGGAGTTCCCCGCATGTCCAACCGCCGTACCGGCCTCATTCTTGATTTCGGAGGCGTTCTCACCACCCCCCTGCTGCCCGCTGTGTTGGCGTTCGAGCAGCGTGAAGGGCTTCCTCAGGGGGCCTGCCTCACTGCCCTGTATAAGGACCCGGAGGGCGTCCGGATCACCAGCGATCTGGAACGCGGAGTGGTGTCCCAGCGCGAGTGGAACGAGTTCGCCGGCAGGATGCTGAATGTGCCTGCGGACGGGCTGATGGGGAGGATCTTCGGCGACCTCCGCCCTGAGCCGCTGCTGATCGACGCTGCCGCCGCAGCCCGCCGGGCCGGGATCAAGGTCGGCATCCTGTCGAATTCCGTGGGCCTGGAGCCGTGGGACCTGTATGCCGGCTACGAGCTAGAGAAGCTGTACGACGTCGTCGTCATCAGCGAGCACCACATGATGCGCAAGCCCGACGCCCAGCTCTTCGAGGCCACGCTGAAGCTGATGGGCCTGCCTGCCGAAGAGTGCGTCTTCGTCGATGACACCGAGGCGTACGTCCAGGCAGCGGAGCAGCTCGGTCTCGCGGGAGTGCACAACCAGGACCCGAAGCAGACGGTCACAGCCCTGTCCGAGCTGTTCGACGTCGACCTGACCGCTTCGTAGATCGGCGTCGATTCCGTCCGTATGAAGGGACTACGGCTCGGCCTCCCTGGAGGCCGAGCCGTAGTCCCTTCGTGCATCCGGTCCGAGATGTGGGCTGGCCCGGTCAGAGCCGAGGGGCGATAGGCGGTCAGGGGTCCTCCCTCGGTCGCGCCCGCAAGGCGGCGGTACCGCAACTGATCTCCCCCCGACCGCTACTAGCCAGCGGGGCTACTCCTTGTCCTGAACCTCGGACAGAGCGTGCCGCAGCTCTCCTACGAGCCTGTTGATGTCGGCCATCGATCTGCGGGAGAGGATCTCGCTGCCGCGTGCGGCCAAACCGAGGATGTGTCCCTGGTGAATCGAGCCGATGAAGCGAACAGCCTCCAGAAACTCCTGGACCATGGGGCTTAGTTCGGCGTCATCGCCGAACAGCCAGGCCGGGACCTGGAAGGCGTGCGCCAGGCCGGCGCGCATTTCATCCGATGCCGCGGTCTCGGTTCCGTCGCGCAGCTCGCCGATGCCCTCGGCGGTGACGGCTGCGGTCGGCGCATGCTCGTTGACGAGTCGCGCGATCTCCGCGTCGGAAAGCGCCTCCTCGCCGGTGGAACCGTACTGCAGGAGAAAGTTGATCTTTTCTCCGACCGTGCGAGGCGCGGCCTCTCGATCGCCATGTGGGGCGGTGGTGCGGATGCCGAACGAGCGATCTTGCGCCGCGAGCAGCTCCTCCTCAGTAACCCCGTACGCCGCCGCCAGCGGCTTCACATAGCTGGCGTTGAGCCTGCGCCGCCCGGACTCGGCATTGCCCACCGGCCCCCGGCTTGCGCCGATGATTTCGGTGGCCTCCGCCACGCTGAGACCGGCGTCGCAGCGTAGGAGCTGTAGGTCCGGCGGCCCGTCGTGAGGGAACAGTTCGTCGAGTGGCTCGTTGAGCGCCGTGGCGATCGCCGGCAGCTTCTCGCCCTTGGGGAAATCCTTCCCGGATTCCCATCGTGCGACGGTGGCACCACTGACGCCCACCAGTTCGCCCAACTGTCTCTGGTGCATGTCCCTGCGTCGGCGGACAGCACGCACGCGGCTGCCGTCGAACTGGCGAGGGGGCACTGGGACTCCTGGTGTGAGGTGGCGATGGGCTCGGTGTCGGGGTCAACTGTAAGCCAGGGTTGATGCATTTTCGAAACTGACGTACGTTTCCGTATCGCACCTGTTGGTCAGGCCCGATTCTACGGTGCCGAGCCCTGGGGGTCCTCTGTGCATATTCGTATGCCGTAATCGCTCACGCGACAAGCGCTTGCGGCGCTCGCCGGGCGGCATGGATCCACGTCGGCATCGCCCTCCTGAGAGCGGCCGACACGGAGTAAGACGACCGCAAATGATCTTCCGGACTGCGGGATGGACTTGTCCGCGGGGTCTACGTATGTTCGTCGTCCCACGCCGGGCAGTGCCCCGGAAAGGGGCCGATGACCAGCGAAAAGGAGGCGGGACGGATGCCGACATACGACCCGTGATCTGACCCCAAAACTGAAACCGGCGCCGAGGAGCTACCAACTCCCAAGCGCCGGGCTGGCACCCCGAGGGGCGCCAATTACACATCACGCGGGCGGCAGGGCTTCTTGCACGAGACCGCCGCACCGCGCTCCTTCGAACAACGGAGTATCGCATGCTCGCCACGCCGAGCGGAAGCCCGGCCTGCGCGGACGACGGCCGTCCGCGCCGCCTCGCCGCGCAGCTCGCCGACATGATCCCGGGGGCGGCCGCAATCCGGGTCAGCCTCACAGACCCGACACAGACTTGGCCTCATCTGCACGCCGTGGTCAAGGACGAGGCCGGAAGGACCCTGGAGCTGGGCCGCCCGATCGCCAGGGTCGCGTCACGCTGGATCCTGCGGGTCTGGCCGGAGGTGGACTGGATGCGCCCGCACACCTTCTGCCTCGCCGACGCCACCCTGACCCGCAGCGACCTGGTCGCCGCTGAGCGGGGCCGCTGAGATGGCCCGGATCCGAACTGTGAAGCCGGAGGCGTTCACCTCCGAGTCGCTCGCCGAAGTGACCGTGGCGGCCGAGCGGACCTTCTTCGGCCTGCTCACCCAGGCCGACGACCATGGCCGTCACCGGGACAACGCCGCGATCATCGCGGGGCTTCTCTGGCCCCTGCGCGCCGAGCACACCTCGGTCCACGTCGAAGACGACCTCCATCAGCTCGCGAACGCCGGACTGATCTGCCGATACACCGGATGCGACGGCCGCCTCTACCTCCACATCGTGACCTGGTCCGAGCACCAGAAGATCGACAAGCCGAGCCAGTCGCGCCTGCCCTCGTGCCCGCAGCACCAGGCTGCCGACCGGTGCGCCCCCTGCAAGGGCTCCTGCTCCCGGAGGGGGAAGGGCTCGCCCACCACTTCCCGAGGACTTGCTGAGACCTCGGCGAGGGCACCCCGAGCCCTCGATCTGCCTGCCGCACCCTCCTCGACGGTGTCGGAACAGGCAGACGTGCCAAGCGCCGACCGGCAGGACGCCGCCGATGGAGCCAGCAGCGCACCCGGGCGGGCCGGAGTCAAAAGTGCAGCTCAGAGGGGCGTCTCCGGCGGCTCCCCGAACCTTCCCCGAAGCCTCCCCGAAGGCTCGGCGCCTGGATCTAGGATCTTGGATCCTGGATCTCTTGTCCCTACGGGGCGCACAGCGCCCGCAGCCGGCATCTCCGCCAAGGACCTCGTCGGGGAGTACGTCGCCGGGTGCGACCAGCGTCCCCCGAGCGACGTGATCGGGCACCTCGGCCGGATCATCAAGAAGCTCCTGGACGAGGGCATCGCACCGACGTACATCCGAGCCGGGCTGGCGAACTTCACGGCCAACCCCAAGCACCCGAGCGTGCTGACCAGCATGGTCAACGAAGCGATGAACGCTCGCCCCGGCGGCTTGGCGCGGCCGGGAATTCGGCCTAACGTGCCCGCTCACCAGGCGTGGACCAACCCGGCCAACGCTTCCGCCGCCTACGCCGAGGAGCTGTGATGCACACCCATCACCGCGAACCCCAGCTCCTCGGCAACGAAGCCACGCTGGAGCGCATGGCCCGGATCCTGGCCGCCCGCAACATCGACCCGGCGGACGCCGCGCTGCCGGACGACGCCGAGCCCTTCTCACCGCTGGACGCTCTGCTCGCCGGGATGCCCCCGCGCTATCAAGCGGCTGTCGCCGACCACCCCACGGTCCTGGAGTGGGTCCGGAAGGTCACCGACGCGGCCATCGCCCCCAGCCGAGGAGCCCGACGGCAGGTCACCACCGGCCCTAGCTTGCTGATGGCCGGGGTCGTCGGCGCGGGCAAGACGCACCAGGCGTACGGCGCGGTCCGAGCGCTGGTGCAGAGCGGGGTCGGCGCGAGCTGGCGGGCGACCACCGCCGCCGACCTCTACGCCGACCTCCGCCCCCGGCCCGGGGTGGACAGTGAGCGGGAGCTGGCGGCCGTCAGCCGGTGCCCGCTGCTGATCATCGACGACCTCGGCGCGGCCAAGGCGAGCGAGTGGGTCGAGGAGATCACGTACCGGCTGATCAACCGGCGGTACAACTACGAACTCCCCACGCTGATCACGACCAACCTGGCGATCAAGGACCTGCGTTCCTACCTCGGGGACCGAGTCGCCAGCAGGCTCGCGCAGATGACCACCCGAGTCGAGTTCGAGGCCGTCGACCGCAGACGCCACAGCGCCGCCGCCTGACCCTCCACAGGCCACCCCGCCGGACCGCGCCCTCGCACCGCCGTCCCCCCGGGCACCTACCGCCAGCGCACCTCTCCGCCGACGCCCCTGCGCGCGGAGAGCGATCGGAGCACCCCGCATGACCAGCACGATGAACGGCCCCGCCCAGCACCGTCAGCTCGGCGACCAGACCTGGCAGGCCGACGCCGTCTGCCAGAGCACCGAGTACAACCCGGTGGACCCCGAAGTCTTCTTCCCCGAACCCGACGAGACCGCCAAGATCGCCACGGCCAAGGCCCTGTGCGGCCAGTGCCCGGTCCGGCGCACCTGCCTGGACGCCGCTCTCGAAGGGGGTGACACCGACGGGATCCGTGGCGGCCTGACGGAAGAGGAGCGCGGGCCGTTGCACGACAAGCTCGCCAGCCGCCTCGACTACAGCCGCGTCAATGCCACCATCGCCGGACGCGACGTGCACCTCACCCATACGGAGCGCCGCGCGGTCGAGTACGCGGCCTACCGCCACGGGGTGAGCGAGCAGCGCCTGGCCTGGCTTCTGAAGGTCACCGAGGAGCACGCCAAGAAGCGGTACCGCGAGATCCGCCGGGCCGAGCGCAACCGAACCCTGAACCAGCCCACCACGAACACCACACCCCCCGAGACCAGCGGCGAGCGCCTGATCCGCGACGACTTCGGGACGGCGGCATGAACATCGCAAGCGCGTCGAAGACGGCGCACATATCCGGGTGGGACCGCGCGGCTGTCGTGGCGCTCGGGGGCGCGGGGTGCGCACTGTCGTACGACGCCCTGCAGCAGATGGCCGTGGCCATCCACATCCGAGGCTTCCTTACCTACCTGTTCCCCCTGGTGATCGACGGGTTCATCGCCTACGGCATCCGAGCCCTCCTGGTCCTGCGCAACGCACCGCTGCGCGCCCGGCTCTACGTCTGGGCGCTCTTCGGCACGGCCACCGCCGCCAGCATCTGGGCCAACGCACTCCACGCGGTGCGCATCAACCAGGACACGGTCGCCGGCACCGGCCTCCAGCTCGGTGACGCGGTGGTCGCGGTGCTCTCCACCATCGCCCCGCTCGCACTTGCCGGAGCGGTCCACCTCTACATCCTCATTGCCCGGGGCCCGGTCGAGGACTCTGGCCGGCAGAACCTCGGTCAGCCCGGTCACCTCGGTGGGACCGACCGGAGCGACGCCATCGAGGTCACTCGGACCGACCGAGCCGGTCAGCAGCGGTCAGCGGCCGGTCGGGTCAAGTCCGGTCAGTCGGTCACCGCTCTGACCGACCGGCTGCCGCTGTCCCCGACCGACGAGGACACCGCCGCCCGGTCAGTGACCGGAGACTCGACCCCGGCGACCAGCGGCCAGTCGGTCACCGACCACCACAACCGCAGCTACGGTGCCTTTGACCTGCCGGGACAGGCGGACAAGGGCCGGACGGTCACTGACCGCCCCAGCAGTGCGGCCCCGGTCGGTGATGACCAGGACAGCCCGGCGGCGGTCAGTGCCCCGCCGGTCACCTCGCCGCCGGTCACTGACCGGGCCGCTCGGCCGACTGGTGACCGGCGTCCTGACCCGGACACCGAGGAGCTGCTGGCGATCGCCCGGTCGGCGGTCAGGGCCGAGGACAAACTGACCCGCAAAGTGGTCGCCCAGGCGATCCGAGGTCAGCAGATCCCGCTGTCCAGCGACACCCTGACCGCGCTGATGGCCCAGCTTCGCGAGCAGCACCGCCAGCCGGTCGCTTCCGCCCGGCCCTGACCGGACCTCCACGGAGCGGGTGACCGAGGCGGTCACCCCGACCGGTCACCCGCCCCGTACGTCTCCGAGACACCCCGCCACAGCAGAAGCGGAGAGCACCCGATGCGCACTCACCCGGCCACGCCCGCCGAAGTCGACTCCTGGCTGACCGTCCTGCACCAGCACGGACACCTGCACCGTGCCCGGTCCGGCCCCGACACCTCCTGGATCGTGCAGCGTGAGCAGCATGACCGGCCCTGGACCCTGCATCACCCGGTCCTGGCCATGGACTGGATCGAGGATCTCGTCCGCGAAATCCAGCAGCAGGACCCGGAGACGAGCCGGTGAACACCAACGACCCGGTGGCCACCTCCGCTGGACAGCAGCGTGACCCCACCACGGCTCCTGGCGGAGCAAGCTATCGCGTACGACGGTCCTACGGCCCGACGTACGCACTTGCCCCTGCCCAGGAGGGCGGGGGAAGCCCGGCTGGTCCCCGAGCGAGGGCGCACGGGGACCAGCCGGGCAACCGGCACCAGGGGGCGCCGGTCACCGGGGGAGAAGCCGACCGCGACGACCACCGCGAGCAGCCGAGCCCGAGCACGCCCGCCTACCCCGACCGCAAACCGCGCCGCCGCACCCGCAACCCCAGCGAGCGCACCCGCAAGACGACCACCCGCCTCTCCGACTCCGAGAAGACCGAGATCGCCGAGGCCGCCACCAAGCGCGGCGTCACCGTCGCCCGCTTCCTCGCCGTCTCCGGCCTGAGCGCCGCCCGCGGATGCGCCGCCGTGCACAGCAACGACCAGCTCGACACCGCCATCGACGAACTCGCCGCTCTGCGCACCGCGCTGGCCCGGATCGGCAACAACATCAACCAGATCGCCTTCGTCCTCAACAGCGGTGGACAGCCGCGCGCCGGTGAACTCGAACACGCGCTGGGCGCGCTGACCGGACTTCTCGCCCGCGTCGATGACGCGGCGAACGACCTGGTGACCCGGCGGCTGTGATGGTTCCCGACATCGGACGCGGCTCCCGCACCCACGGCCTCCTCGTCTACCTGTACGGCCCCGGACGGCGCGAGGAGCACACCGACGCGCACCTCGTCGGCTCCTGGGACGGCTTCGCCCCCGACCCCGGCCGCGACCCCGGCCTCGACCCCGACCCGAAGGTCACCCTCGCCCGGCTCACCGCCGCCCTAGACCTGCGGGTCAAGCAGGCCGGCGACCGCGCACCCGCCAAGCACGTCTGGCACTGCTCGGTCCGCACCGCCCCCGGGGACCGGCGGCTGGACGACGAGGAGTGGAACGCCGTCGCCCAGCGCATCGTCCACGCCACCGGCATCGCCCAGCATGGAGACCCCGACGGCTGCCGGTGGATCGCCGTCCGCCACGCGGAAGACCACATCCACATCGTCGCCACCCTCGTACGCGGCGACCTGCGCAACCCGCGCCTGAACTACGACTTCAACAAGGCCCAGGCCGAATGCCGCCGCATCGAGAAGGAGATGGGCCTGCGGCGCCTGAACGCGGGCGACGGAACCGCAGCGAAGAACCCCAGCAGCGCCGAGAAGTTCAAGGCCGAGCGCACCGGCCGCCCGGAGACCTCGCGCGAGACGCTCCGCGAGGCCGTTCGTCGAGCCGTGGCGGGAGCGGATTCGGAAGAGGAGTTCTTCACGCGGCTCCGAGAAGCGGGGGTAAGGGTGAAGCTGCGGCACGCACCGTCCGGTGACGCGCTCGGATACAACGTGGCCCTGCCCGGCGACCGCAACCGCGACGGAGTCCCGGTCTGGTACCCCGGCTCCAAACTGGCCCCCGACCTCTCCCTTCCGAAGATCCGACTACGCCTCACCGACGGGGCCGACGAGCCGAGCGCGCCCGCGGTCGGCGCTGACCGGACGAACTGGTCACCGCCCGCCCGTCAGCGACGCAACGCCACCGTCATCGCAGAGTGCTCGGCCACGCTCCTGGAACGCGACGAGGACGGCGAGGCCGCCCCCCAGCTCGTCGGCGTCGGAGAACTCCTCGACGCAGTGGCCCAGACCTCACCGGCCACCACACGCACCGAGCTGGCCGCCGCAGCTCGCGCCTTCGAACGGGCAACCCGCAGTCATGTCCGCGCCGAACGCGCCGACACCCGGGCCCTCCGCTCAGCCGCCCGAGGCATTGTCCAGGCCGGCGGAGCGCTCGGCCGAGGCGAGGACGGCGGCACCACCGCCATGCTCGTCTCCACCCTCGTCCTCGTCACCCTCGCCGCCGCCCGCTGGCACTCCGCCCGCGGACACGCCCAGCAGGCCCACGCCTCCCGACAAGCCGCCGCGCACCTGCGCACCGCCTACCGGCAGGCCGCTGCCACCCCGATGCGATTGCTGCGCGACCAAGGTCGGACTCTTCCAGAAGCCCAGCGCCGGACGCACGAAGCCACCCTTCGCGCCGTCCTGCCGGAGAAGGTCGTACGGCCAGGGGGCATGGAAGCGAGGACCGACGCCCTGGTCGCCACCCTCGCGCAGGCCGAACGGGCGGGCCACGACTCCGAAGCCCTCCTGCGCCAGGCCATCGACATGCGCGAACTTGAAAGCGCTGATGACGTGAGTGACGTCCTGGTCTGGCGGCTGCGGCGCATCGCCCAGCTCCCGGCACACCCGGGCGACGGTGCCCGCCGTCCGCAGGCCGCCACCCGCCAGGCCGCCGCGCCGAGCAGCCGCACCAGGGAACGAAACGCGACGGCAGCCGCGCCGCTCGGGACTGTTCAAGACCCGAATCGCCGCTCGTCACGTCGTTGACCAGGTCGAACCGGTAGTCGACCACCTGCCGAGCGGACGCTGCGAAATGTATGGACAGCCGGTTCCACCGGCTGTTAGGGATGAAGACAGGACCGACGACCGGAGATGACGCTCGTGCTCAGAACCACCACCCGCACCACGGAGCCGGCACCCGCGCTGCCCGTCCTCCCCACTGGTACCGACCCTCTGCTGCAGCTCCAGGCCGAGACGCGGCCGGCCGACGGACCCGGGGCGATTCGCTGCGTCGGCCACTCACGCGAACTCGCTCTCGGGGGTATCCCCGTGATGTGCTCCGCCTGCCAGGCCCGACGTGACTGGTTGCTCATCAACCACGGGCGCAACGTCTGGGTCCACTGCCGGTGCGGTAACCAGTGGCTCGAGCCCGAGATCAGCCGCGCCGACTTCGACGCCCTGGTCGGCGGCCCGCACGGGACGACCTACCCGAGTGTCGAGGCGGGCTTGGTCGCGCTCGGGTTCGACGGCTTCTTCGCTGGTATTTACATGGTGTAGGCGAGCACCGGGACGAGTACGCGGGACCCCGGGCACCAGCCTCCGGGTTCGCCGCTTTCTGATTTTCAGCTGCTGGCGTGCGCCGGGTCGGCAGCCTGAGCCTCTGCGAAGGTGCCGTAGTCGGTCGATCGGTCGAGCAGGCTGAAGTCCATGTCACCGGCGGTGAACCGGCTGGTGTAGTAGTGCCCGGTCGCAGTCTTTGGCTGGAGACCGGTGACCGCTATTCGACAGGCCCCTTCGTGCCGCGGGCTTCGATGCTGGTGCTCCACACGGGGCGTGTTGTCGTACAGGAATCCGATCTCGGCAGTGCCCGAGTTTTCTGGGGCGCCAATTGTGGCGTTGCTCGACCGCGAGGTGCTTTCCTTCGTGCGGAGCGTGGCGTGCAGGCTCCAGTAGGTCTGCTCGACCGTCATGTACGTAGTGATCGGACCACGGTTCCCTCCCTCCGGGATGTGGCTCTCCGAGCTCGGGACAAGTACTACCCGCCAAGTGCCCGTGACCCAGGCACGTCCGGTGAAGCGGTGGATGACGGGCCAGCGCCAAGCCCACTTGTCGAACACGACGGTGCCGTAGCCCACGAGGGCCGGAATGTACGCGAAGAGGTACCGGAACTCGGACGGGTACAGGCCCAGGACGACCAGGACGACCGTGTAGAGGGTGGAGGCGATGGTGGCGCCGGCGCGGATGGTGGTCGCGGTGTTCATCGTCAGCCCTCGTAGTTGAGGTAGTGCCACGCGCGCTCGATCAGCTCGCGAGCGTCCTTCTCCGTCCACTTCTGGCCATCGCCGAACACCTTCTTGATCCCGTTCGGCTCCACCATGCCCAGATAGCTGAACCAGGCTCCCGTGAGTTGCTGATAGACCTCCCGTAGGCTTTCGCGGACCACAGTGTCCAGGCTGCCGTCGAGGAGCAAGACGTCGTCCGGGACGTTGTAGATCAGGCACTCGGAGAAGTAGGACGGAAGGGCCTTGATCACGCCCTCGGAGGCGAGGTCGTTCTCGACGTTCTTCAGCACCCGCACCACGAACTTGTACCGGTACTTGGTGTTGGTGTTCTTCGTGCGCCCGTTGACCAGCTGGAGCTCGGGCCAGTTGATGACACGCTTGCCGTTGCGTCCGTAGACGACGCTGCCCACGCACTCGCCATCGGGAGCCGTGGTGTCGTAGGCCACCCACTTGAAGCACGGAACCACGTCGATGCTGGGACGGCTTCCCACAACCTCCGGAACGTACACGGCAAGGTTGTGGTCCGTGTCCACCCAACCGAAGTGGTTGGTGAGCGCGTCCTCGACCTCCTGGCGGAGCTTCTGCCGGGTCCATGGCCCCGAGTATCTGGCGGGCTGCCCAAACCACCAAGCCGCCAGTCCCTCCGTATGGATGGGGTCGTTGAGCTTCACCATGATGTCGACGTCGCTGTCACCGCGAACGTTGGTGTTGTTGGGGTACGAGCCCTTCGACGCCACCGTGATGTCGAGCCCCTGGAATGGTTCATGACGGAGTACTGCCTGTTTCACCATGCGCTCGGCGCGCTCCAGCCGGAGCTGTTCGGAAGCACCCGGAGGGTTCTTCCACTTGTTGATCAAAGCGATCCGCTGTTCATACGTCAGCTGTCGTACCACGAACGCCTCCAGGCTCCGGCGCGCCTGCGCCGTCCATAGCGTACGAGCGGGCACTGACAGCGACGCCGTCACCAGCGTCAGAGATGGTTCACCGACCCAATCTCCGCAGTACAGGAGACCGTGGTCAGGGGGAACGCGGTCGGAGAACTCCGGTAAATCTGAGGCATGAACCTCAACGATCTCAGCTCGCTGATGGAGCGTCGTCAGGACGGTGGCCTCAACTTCGAGCGCTTTCGATCCGATCCGGCCTTGACCGCACTGCGGTGGCCGGACGACGTGCTGCGGGACTTCCTGTTCGACCATGGCGACAACGGTCCCTTCGTGGACGACTACGGAGCCCTTGACTTGAGCGCGATCACCTGGACGCTGGAGACGATTCCGTCCGCGGACTTCCACAAAATGCCGACTGGTGAGAGCGAAGTGGGACTGATTGAACACTTCGCCAAAGACCCGCTGCACTGGGTCGCAGTGCGAGCCCCGGAAGTCGGCAGGCACTGGGAAGATCACGGGACGTGGTTGCGCCCGCCGCTCCTCATTGACCGGGGTCTCTTGGACCCAGGGTGCAACGGGCTGCAGGTTCTGGAGGGCCGAACTCGTGTCGGCGTCCTGTGCGGCCGCATCCGCGAGCAACTGCACGTCGCCCCCGAACACCAGGCGTGGGTGGGGCGGCCGTGAGGACGTACCGCGTCTGGCTGCGTGCGCTGGGAATACCGAGAGCTCTTTGCAGAGATGGGGATGAATGAGGGCGCGCCTGTACCCGGCCCGCGCCGGGGCCTGGCGATGCATAAGGACCGGTGTCCCTCGGGCTGGGAGCATGTCCTGACCTGCCAGGCTTCCCGCTGACATGCTGATCAGGACCATGAGCCAGCAGGTCTACACCGGTTCCCTGGATGACCTGGCGCACGAGACCTTGGCGGGCAGGAGCACGAGAACTGGGACATGCTCGGTGGGGGCTTCGACGGCTAAGCAAAGCCGCCCCTCGCCCGAACGGCGTGGGGTGGCCTGCGGCTCTCGATCAGATTTCGGCGAGCCGGTTGGAGAGGTCGAGGGCGTCGGTCGCGAAAGTGAGGGCGGCGCACAGGCCGGTCACCTCGTACAGGGTCGGACGGACCAGGCGCGGCCAGTCGTCCGGGGCGGCGGGCCAGGAACCTAGGAACACCTCGGCCGTGGTCAGCCCCAGGTACGCCGTGACGTCCCAGCCGCTGCGCGAGGCGGGCTCCCAGCGCAGCCGGATGCGTCCGAGGGGAAGTTGGGGGGTTTCGGCAGCGAGCCAGGTGATGTCGAGGGGGCCGTCGGGTCGGGCGGAGATGCGCTGGAGAAGCGCGCTGTGCACGCCGTGCGGCATGGGGCGGGCCGCGACAGTGGGCAGCGCGAGGCGGGGCGCCGGGCGCGAGGGTGACGAGATCGGAAGCCTCCGTGGTGGTAGGGAAGCGATCAGGACCAGGTGAGGGCTTCGCGCGCCCCCACCGGGAGGTAGTCCTCCTGGCCGTCGTCGGCGATGTACGCCTGGCCGTCGCGGACGACGACTTCGGCCCCCACGAAGTGGGCGAAGGGGAAGTCGGGGTTGACGGCGAGACGGACCGGCAGGTTGGGGTCGAGTTCCTGGAGCTGGCGGAGCAGGTGGCCGACGGTCAGGTACTGGGGCAAGGGAGTCTCCGTGAACGGTGGACATTGACGGGGTTGGTCGGCTCGACGACGGGGCGTCGAGCCGTCGGTGGATGTATGAGCGGAGCCTGATCGGCGGTCAGCGCGAGGAGTGGGTGACGAGGGCGGCGAGGAATCCGGCGACGGCCTCGGAAGGGGTGTGGACGCCGAACTCCTGGACCCATACCTCGCCGTCGGCGGGCAGCACCTGGACGCGCCAGACGATCTCGCGCGCCCAGGCGGAGGGGTCTTCGGGGAGCCAGCCGACGTAGACGCCGCCGTCCGGGCTGGTCGCGTGGACGTTGGCTTCCGGGGTCTCGGCGATCGTCCAGCCGAGAGCGTCCAGGAGGTCGAGCACCGGAGCGGCGCAGTGGTCGGAGGAGAGCCAGTGGCGGTCTTCCACGGCGGGGCGGACGACGGCGGGCAGGAGGGTGGCGGAGGTGTTCACGGTTGGACGATCCCTTCGTTGACCTGCGGTTTTTCCCAACACCCGTACGTTGGCATGCAGCATGCCGAAGTGCGTAGTCGTTTCCCGGGGATGCCGTCTGCCGTGGGCGAACTGGAGACCACAGCCGAGCGGTCGGCTGGCCGGGAATGGATCTGCGACCGCGGTTGTCGTACCTGGGTTGCGGTGAGGGACCGCACGTCGGTGAAGGGGAGCAGGGGATGGCCGAGGCGAGCAGACACTGGGACGGCGCCGGACTGGAACGCAAGATCCGCGCCGCCGGACGGCCCTGGACCGTGGGCGACATCGCAATGGTCGCCGACGGCCAGTGGGGAGTCGGCGCACAGCCCGACCGGTGGCCGGACGAGGAGACGGTGGAGCGCCGGGTCGCCGAAGGCTGGCGCGTGGAGCTGACGGTGGAGGAGCTGGCCCGCGCGGTGGGCCCCCGGGCCGAAGAGGGCCCCCGCGACGAGAATCGGAGCTAAGCCTTCAACGTCGGGGCACCGTTGTGGGCGCTGACGGCCCTACGACCGCCGCCGGAGAGGACGGTTCGGGCAGGGCCCCCGGGGCGTGCCGCGTCTGCCCGGAGCGGGCGACAGCGGCCTGAGCCAGCCGAACCGCCGATGCCGCAACCTCGGGTGCGGCGGCCTCCCGAGCCTCCACCACGCGCCGGATCGCCTGGAGGTACGCGCGGCTCTCCGCGTGGGCGACGCGGAGCTTGACCGCCGTTTCGGTGATCCGGTCGAGTTCGTAGAAGTCAGGCACGTACTCATGCCGCGACAGGGCGTGAAGGCGGTCCTGGTGAACGGTTACCGCGCTGTCCGTGATGGCCAGGGCTGCGCGGGTGTGCATGGCGCAGCGCAGGAGCGGGTCCTCGCTGGGGCGGCGGACCCCTAGGACCTCAAGAGCTTCGATGGGCTGGCCCCAGGCGTTCTCGATCATGGCCGTGGCCTGGTCGAGCATGGTGGTGGTGGGCATGGTGGAACTCCTGTTGGGCGGGGACGGTCGCGAGTGGAGTGCGGCCTGGGGTGGGAGTCAGCGTCCGCGCCGGGGCGTCGGCGAGTTGGCCGGCAGCCGGGCAGCGGTCGCGGGCGCGGGGTGTCCCGTCCGTTTCTGCGCCGCCCCCGTGGAGCGGCTCTGCGCGGCCATCACCCGGAGGTCGGCTGCTGTGCGTGGTGCCCGCGCGGCACGGTGTACGGCCTGGGTGACCGCGGTGCGGCGTACGTCCAGCGGAGTCGGAGCGCGCGAAACCTGAGCCTCGGCGATCGGCGTGGCCGAAGCGACAGGGGTCATCGTGACAAGGTGTTGCATCCGCCGGTCGACTTGGTGGCGTTCACGGACCACCGGGGTCGACTTCGCCATCACAGCGGCGGTTGCGGTGATCAAATGCGATGGGGTGCGGGCCGTGAACGTCGCTTCGGCACGAGTGCCCCAGCCCGGCGGGCCAGCCCACAGCTCGACGGTCGTGCGGTCGGAGCCGTATCCGCGCCGATCGATAAGGATGCCCGCTTGGTCGTCAGGAGCGATGATCTCGACGGTGCCGAGTTCAGCAGCTCCGTCAAGGTTCCAGCCGGCATCGGTCAGCGGCCGGACGGTGTCCCTCCAGGGGATGGTTGGTCCTGTCAAGAAGCGGCCGGGGGTGTCGGAGGCGATGGCTTCGTCGTAGTCCTGGACCAGTGCGGCGGTGAGGCCGGCGACCATCTCGGCCGGGGTTACGTGGTTGAACGTCGCCGTCCAGCGAGGCGCCGAGAAGGCGTCCTCGGCTGCGCTGATCTTCCACAGTTCGAAGTCGTCGCCGAACCAGCCGATCCGAATCCGTTGGTCGGGAGAGGTCACGAGGAGCTGGCAGGGGCCCTCATCGAGGTACTGATGGGGCCAGTGGGCGACGGGCGCGAAGCCAGCCTCACCGGTCCCGTTGGAACCAGCCAGATACATGGGGCTGACCAGTACCTCTTGGTACCGGGTTGGGTCATCAGGGGCGTACATGGTCGAGTCTCCGGAAGCGAAGGAGGAGAACGGATCCGCGTATGCAGCGGCGGGAGCCGCCGGAGCGCACGCGGATGCCGTAGTGGCGGCGAGTGGCCTCTAGTTCTCACCCCCGTCACCGGCCCCGGCCCGGTGCCGACTGAGCAGTCACGGCCGCCGGCACCCGCGGTTCCGGCTGAGGCGCGTGGCTGAACATGACGTTCGACGCGGCGGCGCTCCGTCGTAGGGCCGCCGCGGTCCGGGCGCTGTCGGCTCCCGCCCCCAGTGGAATGCCGACGTGGGTGCGCGTGGCTGCCGCTGCCGGAAGCGGTGCTGCTGTTCCACCTCGCAGCGCGAAGGGCTGGCTCCAGTGCTCGACACTCGCGTAGACGGCCCCCAACGCCTGGCCGGCATCGGTGAGCACGTACGGGTCTCCGTGCCGGGAGCCCGTCCGCGTGACCAGGCCATCGGCCTGAAGCCGGACAAGTCGCTGCCGTGCGAGGCCGTTGTCCAGACCGGCCGCCTCGGCGATGTGAACGAACCGCATCTGGCCGTCAGCCGAATCGAGGGCCTGAATCACGGCAGTTGAGTGCCGGAGATGCAGGCGGCGCAGCGCGTCCTCGACACGCTCGGCTTCGGCCATCGGTTCCTGTGACAGGTGGGTGCGCGACCAGTCCGACACCGTGCGGAGGACGGGGGCCAGAGACGTGCCGAGCGCGCTGAGCCGGTACGGCGCACCCCGCCGGTCGTCATCGCGGATCACCAATCCGTCAGCGTGCATCGTGGCCAGCCGTTTGCCGACGAACTGCTCACTGACGAAGGGGAGCTGCGCAGCAACGTCGCGGACGCGCACGGGGCCGTTCACCTGGGCCAGGGTCATCGCGGTCCAGGTGGTCCACTTGGGCCCGATCCGGGCGAGAGCCTCCTCGACGCGCTGGGCGTCGATGGAAGCGATGGAGAAAGTGGGAGGCAGGCCGGGGGTAGCCATGGTGGGGTCCTTATCGGGATGAGGTCAGCGTGAGCGGGGGGCCGCGAGGGAGGTCCTGGCGACGGGCACGGCGGCCGGGTCGGAGAGCGCGCCTGACGTGGTCCGCGTGGTGGTGCGGCCGAGGGCGGCGGACACCCGGGAGGTCGTCGCGCGACCATCCCGCAGGGCGGCTTCCCCCTGCGCAGTGAGCGAGAGGAGCTGGCCGGGCCGGTACACGTTCTCGGTGATGTCCTGATGCAGTAGCCCGTCGGCGACCAGCCGCTGCACGGTCTGCGGGAAGATCGCCGGGTCCTGCCACTGGGCCTTCTCCCGCGAGATGTACGGGTCCTCGCCGATCGCGTTGCGGCGAAAGCGAACACCTCCGGCCGCAACCGCTTCGAGGGCTACCAGCCCGCGCTCCCCGGCGACGGCCCAGTCGTCGTCCCGGTGGGGCCTCGTCTTCTGGCCCTGCCCGTGGCTCTTGTTGCTCGCGTGTTGAGCAGGCTCGGGCGAGGAAAGAAGTCGGCGGTAGGCGGACAGGGACTCGACGAGCTGGCTGTATGCCCGGTCCTGCTGGGCCAGGCCATCTCCGAGGTCCGGGAGAGCTGTGCGCAGCAGCGCGTATGAGACCTGGGCTCGGCCGACTTCACCCCGACCAGTGCCTTCGAGCAGCCGCTGAGCGCGCTGGACCGCGTTGAGCACGCTCTCGTGTCGCTCGTCCAGCGCCGCTGCGGCTTCGATGACGCGTGTAGCGGCCTGGTGCAGCGGCTCCTCCGGACCATGTGCGAGGGCGTGCACGCTGACATCCCCGACACCGAGCACTTCGACGACGAGATAAGGCCCAGGGTGTGTGTCTGCGTCGTACGGGTTCACTCCGTCGTCTCCATCCGGGCGAGCAGGGAGCGGACCAGAGCGGGCAGGCTCCCGGGATCGTTGTCGAGCCGAGGGCGGTCGCTCACTTCGCTGAGGAGATCGGCGTCATCGAGCAGGCCGCTGGAGATCTCCATGCAGGCGTCGGTGATCCGGGCGGCGGCGAGCAGCGACTGGGAGAGAACCTCGACGTAGTCGTCCGGCGCGAGGCCGGCGGCCTCGGCTGCGTTGCGGACCGCCTCCAACTCAAGCGCGTTGAAGGCGAAGTCGAACTCGTCGTCCCGCTCAGTACCACCGGGCGCGGCGACGATCGGGGCGCGTGGCTCCGTGGGTATGCCCACGCGGGTACAGATCTCATCGACCGAGGAGGTCAGCTCGGCGAACGACTCGGTGAGCCACCCCAGCGCGGAGGCGTAGGAGGCCAGAGCGAACAGGCCCGCCGAACCAGCAGGGCGGGGCTCGGTGGCCACGAAGCCCTCGAACCGGTCGTTCAGCTCGGTGATCACGCGGGGCCCAGCGGCCAGCGGACCCAAGACGGGATGCAGGTAGGAGCGGGCGGCGGCCGTCGGGTACTCGACGGCAGGGATGCCGCCGACGTTCTGAGCGGCCTCGGTGAGGAGATCCGCCAGCTCTGAACGGGTGAGCGCAGTACGGTCGTTGGTCATCGCTGGGCGACCTTTCGAGAAGCAGTGGCCGAGGGCGGCGCTGGTGACGGGGCAGCCGCGCGGCCCGTTGTCGGCCGTTCGGTGGTGAGCGTCGAGCGAGACCGGGCGGCCTGCACGCGGGCCTCCGTGGCGGAGTCCGGGCCGACCCTTTGCTGGGGCTCGGTCCGTAGGTGGGCCGCGCGGTAGACCGCGTAGTCCTTCCGGCTGCCAGCCGCCACGAGGTAGATCTCGCGCTTGTGGGTCGAGGTCGGTGGCGCTTGGCGGAACTGGATGACCAGCCGGTAAGAGACCTCCGGGTCGACGTACACCTTGTGGAAGCCGGCGAGGCGGCCCTTCAACGGCAAGCAGTCGTCGCTTCCGTGGACCAGGTTCTGCAGCTCCAGCAAGGCCAAATCGCGCATCTCAGAGGGGAGTTCCCGCAGGTCGGCAATGGCGTCAGGGTGCGCGGCGAAGGCGAAGCGGGCGCGGCTCACAGCAGCCTCCCCTGGACCGCGCGCTGGACCGGTACCGCCGCCGACGCGCGGGGCGCGTCGAGCCCGGTCCGCGGTGTCGGAGAGGTTCCGGCGGACCGGGAAAGGGCGATGCGGGCGATGCGAGCCCGGACGACAGCACCGTTGTGGTCGCTGTACTCCGGAGGCTCGGGCAGCGGTTCACTGCGCTCGTCCAGCCAGGTCTGGGCGACTCCGACGTCGGGGAAGGCGCCTTCGCGCATCGTGTACGTGCCGGCGCCGTGGTTCCACTCCTCGTAGAAGAGGCGAACCGGTGCCTGGGTGGCCTGGGAGTCGTTGACGAGTGTCCACGCCTCGCTGGGGTTGTCGTCAGAGGTGTAGGTGTCGAGGACCTCGTAGCGGGTGCCCGACTTCTGGATTTGCTGTTCCACCTGGAGGGTGAGGTCGTCGGCGGGCTCGATGTAGTCGCCACCGTGCAGTGCGATCCGTTCGAGCGGGCAGCCGCGTTCTGCCAGCCAGTTCTGTGCGAAGGGCGCCGTGGCGTGGTGACTCGTCTCGAACGTGAACGTGGACTGCCGCAGATCCCGAGCGACCGCGATCGCAACGAGCTGTGGCTCGCCGGGTATCCCCCAGGTGACCGATCGGTCGTGGGCGAGGACGAAGCTGTGCGAACCGTTGGGTGTGGTGTGGTGCTGGGACAGCACCGTCAGGTCGCCAGCCCAGAGAGCCTCCATCGCCTCCTCGGAGTCGTCGTCGACCGGCGATAGATCGGCGAGGCCGAAGTCGAGAATGTCGTTCACGCCGCCACCCCCGCCTGCTCGGGCGCCGGGGTGGCCAGCACCCGGTGATTGGGGCGAGTTGCGCTGGTCGTGCAGGCCGCGAACGGTCCGTCGGGCGCACGCAGGTGCGCCAGGGTCTGGTCCAGGTGGTCGCGGTGCCAGGTCGAGGGGCCGGACAGGCCGGCCTCCGTGTCGGTGAACTGCTGCCAGGCGAGCCAGAGTGCGTGGAGCCGGGCGACGGCCTCGGGGTGTTCGTGCCAGTGCGCGCACCATGGACGGCTCGTGCTGATCTCCCGGCCGTACACCGGCAGGAAGAGGTAGTTCACCCAGTCGCTGAGGGCAGCGAGTTCGACGGCGTACTCCTTGCCGCCCAGGGCGAGGATGAACACCGAGGCGGGGCCGTCGGGCTTCTTCCCGTCAGCCGCCTCGGCTTCCGGAGCGCCGTCCGGCGGCTGGATGGCGCCGGGGTCGGGCTCGGAGCCGAGGCGGTCGAGGATGACGCCGTGCTGCCTGACCTCGGCCATGGTCTTGGCGAGGGTGCTGGCGAGGTCGTCGAGGTCTGCGTCGGGGACGCGGTACGGCTCGGGGCCGGGGGAGGTCGGGCTGGTGTCGGCCATGGGGGTGTGCTCCATCTGTGAGACGGCGACATGCCCGAGAGGATCCGGAGAATCAGCGGTTTGGTCCGGCCGGAAAATCGCGGTAGTGGAGCGCTATCGGTCGGCGCAGCGGGGACAGCGGGGGAAAGGTGGTGCCAGCAACTGCAAGGCGTGCGAAGCCTGTTGTGGGACGACGCCGTTGCCGAGCGCGGTGAGCTGCGCCGGACGGCCGAGCCCCGGAGTCGCGGTGACCCAGCCGGCGTCGAGGCCCTGCATCCACTCCACGAAGTCCGCGCGGAGCCGACCGGCCGCGTCCGTGGGGGCCGGGGCCGGGCGGGTGAGGCTCTCCCATCGGGAGATGGCGGATCCGTACGCTCCCCATCGCCGGTCCGCGTCCCCGCCTCCGGCGTCTCCTCCGCCCAGAGAGGCAGGACCACTGCCGACAAGGGAGGACGCCATCCCTTCCCGGGGCGGCGGCCCGGGGTGCCCGTGTCGCTGGCCCTTGGCGTCGGCAACAGCGACGCAGCCGCGCTGGGCAGGGTCATGTCGCCATTGCCGTGCCGCTGGTTCGGCGAGCCCTTGATTCCGTCCGATGCCTTCGGGGTCGGCAGCAGCAGCCACTCGACCTCGTCGGCCAGGTTCGGACCGTGGCCCCCGCTCTTCCGCTTCGATGGATGCTGGCTGCCGCCGTTCTTCCCGATGTTGCTGGTCGGCGTCTTCAGCAGGGTGCCCGGCGGGCCATGAGGCGAGGAAGGTCCGCTCGCGGCGGTGCGGGGCCCCGACGTCGGAGGCACGAAGCACGAGCCACTTCGCGTCGTACCCGAGGTCGGCCAGGGATCCGAGTACGGCACCGAGTGCCCGCAGAGCAGGCTGACTTGCGGTGTCTCCCAGACACCACGGACAGGGTTCCACGTCGCCAGGGGAACCGGCGGGGGAGGTGAGGAGGCCGCGCACATTCTCGATCACAACCAGGCAGGGTCGGAGGGCTGCGACCGCACGGGCGACGTGCAGCCAGAGCCCGGAGCGGGTCTGGGCGTTGAGTCCGGCCCGGCGGCCGGCGACCGAGACGTCTTTGACAGGGGAAGCCAGCCGTCAGGACGCACACCCGGGGGACGGTGGACCAGTTGACGGCGGTGATATCGCCCAGGTTCGGGACGCCGGGCCAGTGGCGGGCCAGGATGCGCGAGGCGTTCGGGTCGACCTCGGCATGCCAGGCGAGCGTGCCGCCGAGCACGGACTGCACACCCAGGTCGAGGCCGCCGTACCCCGAGCAGAGAGACCCGATCAACGGGGTGGCGAGGCTCGGGGCCGTGACGCGCAGGTCCGGCGCGGCTGCGGAGATGGGGTAGATCAAGGCGAGTTCCAGGGGCAGAAGAGGCTGGTGGGGAGGGGGCCTCACGGGTGGCCGCGCGAGGGTGGTCGGGCTGCTGACAGCGTGGGGAGACGGCTGGCCGGGGCTGGGGGTGACGCGCCTGGGCGGGGTGTGCTGCGGGCGCGGGCGGCCTTCACTCGGTCGGGCGGCGGCTCGGCCGCCGACGGAGCGGATGCCGTGGTCTTCGGAGCCGGACTGCTGTTCGCGGTGGCCCAACGGGCACGTACCTCGTCGAGCGGACCGAGTTCGTGCAGGGCGTGGTTGATCAGCCGGCCGGGCCCCAGAACCTCGTCCTGGGCCAGGGTCCGGATGGCTCGCGCGGAGGCGGCGGCGGTGCGGGTGACGGAGGAGCGCATCACCCGCTGTCCGAACCAGTCGGCGCTGCCGGGGACCATGCCTTCGCAGACGGCGGTCAGCTGCTCGCTCGACACTGTGCCGTCGGCCAGCAGGCCGCGTCGCTGGGCCTCCCAGAGCAGGGTGATCCGGTCGATGGGTTCGCCTCGGTGGTGCAGCGCGCCCAGGCACCGGTAGAGCTGCCCGTGGGTCGGGTCGGCGAAGTCTCCCGGCCGCAGCCAGGCCACCACCTCGCCCATGGCCCCCGGCTGTTCGGCGAGGACGGCCAGGAGGAACCGCTCGTCCTCGGCGACCTGGCCGCTTTGCGCCGAAGGCGGGATGTCCGTGGCGGCAGAGGGCCCAGCGGTGGGTGGGACCGGTCGAGGGTCGGTTCCCCAGCGTCGTGCAAGGTCGGTGAGTACGCCGGTCAGGACGTCCGCCGTGCGCAAGGCTCCCTCGACCTCGCCCTGGACGGCGTCGGCCCGAGCCGCCTGGTGGAGACGGATCGCGTGCCGGGCGACGGTGCGGTGAATCGCCCCCTCCAGCACCATGCGTCCGTACACCGGGGCGTGCTCGGTTCGGGGACACGCCTGGATCAGGGTGTGGGCGTACGCCGCGGTCAGCCCGCGCACGTGCTTTCCGGCCTCCTCGACCGCGTCGGTCACCCACGACAGCGGCAACGGACCATCGGCCGAGAGCGCGGGATGCCCGTCGTTGCGCAGCTTGCGGAGGGCGTCGAACAGCGCCTGGTGGACGGGCCGATAGAAGTGGTCCGCAGCGAGCCACTCCAGGTGCGTGAGCTGCTCGGGGTCGAGGAGTGCGGCACCGAGGACCGCCTGCTCGGCGCTCATCAGCGGGTTCACCGCCGGCCTCCGGGATCAACGCAGGGCGCCTCGTCTTGCCGGATGAGGAGGTTGGCGACTGCCTGGTCGGCAGCGGCCATCGACAGCGCGAAGTCGTCCAGGACGGCGGTGAAGGCGGGATCGGAGGCGGGAACCGAGCCGGCCCCGCCGTCAAGCCACCACCGGCCACCGCGCAGGACGACCGGAGCGTGGGCCAACCGCCCCTGCTGTGGTGTGGGCGCGCTCATGCCGACAGTCCAAGATCGTCCTGGCCGATGCTCTTCGCGAGGGCACGCTCGGTGATGGCCTTCGTGGCGCGAGCGGAAGCCGGGCCGACCACCTTGGCGGAGGGCTCCTTGTACCAGGGCTTGAGGTTGAGCATGGCGACCCGGATGCCGGTGGCCAGCAGCAGAACCTTGCCCTTGGGCAGGGCGCGGATGGCGTCCGGCGGAAGGATCCGTTCCGTGCGCATGCTCACCGAGGTGGACTTGCCGCCCTCGCTGGTCGACACCGAGGTGGTCTGGACGTCGTGATCGCCGACCTGACGGCTGAGCCGGTCGGCGAAGTCCGCGTCGTCGATGCTAGATCCGATGATCTTGATGGTGGCGGCGGAGTACAGGGCGTCCATCCCGGCCTCGCCCCAGCACCGTTGGCCCTGACGGTAGGACTGCAGGATCGTCATCGGGATGACGCCTCGGCTGCCCAGGTGGCTGTAGAGATCAGGGAGGTCCGAGATGCGGCAGACGTTCGCCGCCTCGTCGAGGACGCACAGGGCGGGCGGGTCGAGTCGCCCGCCGGAGCGCTCGGCCACGATCACGGCCGCGCGCATCACGGCGTCGGCCGCTGCAGCGATGATCGCGGACGCGCTGCCGCCGCCGTCCTTGCTCAGCAGGTACAAGGTGTCGCGGGACGTGGCGAAGGCGAACGGCTGGAACTCGGGAAGGTCGTCGTTGGGGGTGACCCAGGCGGCGACGTCCGGGTCGAGCAGGCAGCTCGCGTACTGCCTCGCCGTCTCGTAGATGCCGTCGCGCGTTTCGGTCGCGCCGGAGACGGTGCCCTGGAGCTGGGCGGCGACCGCATGGTGGCCGGCGTCGGTGAGCAGGTCCACCGGGGTGCGGTCGGCCGGCATCGCGAGCCAGGCCAGGACGTCGGTGATCGGCCGCCGGTGGGACGCGGCGGCGAGGAAGAGGGCACCGAGGGTGTTGCTCGCGGCGGTGGACCAGAAGTCGGAGCCGCTGGACTCGTCCACGCTCGCGGTCACGAAGTGCCCCGCCAACCTCTTAGCCCCGGCGAGATCGCGGGCGTCAGCGAGGATGTCCCACCACATCTCGCGCGGGTGATGGGCGATCTGCTGCGGATCGAGGGTCCAGATCGTGCCGACCTCGGCACGGGCGTCCACCGTGGTGGTGAAGGCATCGTTCGCGGCTTTGTTACTGGTGAGTAGGACCGGGCCCGGTGCCGAGAGGATCGCGGGGATCGCCAGCCCGGACGTCTTGCCGGAACGCGGGGCCATGATCGCGACGATCACGTCCTCCCAGGACGCGCGGACCTCCGCACGACCGGGATCGAGGGTGCCGAGCAGGATGCCGCGGTCAGCGGGCAGGACCTCTTTTACTCTCCCGGCCGCCCAGGCTCGGGCGCAGGCTCTTAGCCTTGGCGACGATCTCCTTGTCCAGCAGCGGCGCCAGGTCCGCCTTCCGGGCGAGGCCGGACTTGGACCCGGCACGCCACCGCATCCACAGCACGGCAGCGGTGACGACCAGGGCAACGGTGAACAGGGCGGGGACGACGCGGGCGCCGACCATCAGCATGCTGGTGCTCAGGGCCGGCCACAGCACCTCCGGGTGCAGCAGCGCGTCCGTTATGCGGAAGGGGGCCCATGTCCCGCTCCCGACGAAGGTATTGGTGAGATTTCCGGTCAGCCAGGCCAGGGAGCCGAAGGCCATGGCGGCGCCGAGGATGCCGAACAGGAGGTAGAGGAGCGCGTCCGACCCGGTGGTGGTCGAGGGCGCGCTGGTGCGCGGGGAAGGCACGGCGGTTCCTTGGGTGTGCGAGCGGGCAGGGGCGGGGCGCGCTCGGCTCTCGTGCAGATCATGGGGGTACTCCTGGACGTCTGAGGCGGAACGTTTCAGCGGGGTCGGCCGGCAGAACGAGGCGCGGGCGGAGGTGCTGCGGTGGCTGGCGGACTGCCGGTCGACGGCGATGTTCCGGCGCGCGGCGAGGAGGCGCGGGCCGCCCGCTGCCGGTCTGAATCGACGTTCTGGGCAGCGGACGGCACAGGAGCAGCCTCGGCACCGAGGACATCGTCGAGCAACTCCCGGCTGCGCAAGACGTTGACCATCTGGTGGTGCCGGGGGTCCGTGCGCTCTGCGGGACAGGCAGCGAGACCGTCCTCGGCGACTTCCAACTGCTCACGGATGTCCTGGAGCATCCCGTACGCGGCTGCCAGTCGGGTCCACGTCTCGAAAGTCGGATGCTGATGCGGGTCGTCGAAGTCAAGACGGGCGCGAGTCCAGTCGGCGGCAGAGGCGACGAGTTCGGTCAGCTCGGGCAGAGCCCCGACCAGTGCGCCGTTGACCTCCTCGATGATGCCCGCCACCTCATCGGGCGAGGCGTCCTCGTGGAGGCGAGAAATCATCCCGCGAACCGAGTACGGATCGGCGGAAGCGCTGGGCAGGTGCCTGACCTGCAGCGGCTTGTCGGAGCCCGGTGCCACGCTGCGGTGGGCGAGCCGGATGTTGTGCTGCATGGCCGCACCGACGGCCTCGCTTATGCTGGAGTAGTACTCGGGCACGTTTGCCTCTTCGGGTGAGTGGTCCTTGACGGGTGAGTCGAGCGGGGGCGCGCGACGTACTGGAGGCCGACGGCGGAGAGGGCGGCCGGGGTCACCGTCGGGGGGTTGAGGCGCGCGGTGGGTGACCCGTCGCAGAGCAAGGCGCCGTCTGGGAACTGGACGCCGAGGAGACCTTGGCCTGGTTCGCCGCAGGAGAAGTGGCGAGAGCGGCACCACGGTGATCACGGACGGTCCGTGCTGGGGAGTAGCTCGTCGAAGCGTCGCCGACGCGGCGTAGCTCGGCCTCGGAGTCGACGAGTTCGGACTGGGCCGAGCTGACGAACTCTGAGGCGAAGCCGAACCGGTCGGCGAGCGCATACGCGTCGTCGTCCAGGTCGTTGACCTGTTCTCCCGCTGCTTCCAGCGCCTCCCGGACACGCTCCAGCGCACCGTGCTCGGGGTGAAGGAGGTGGTCGACTGCCCGCTGAAGGCTGGCTCCGTCTTCGGCCGCACGGATCTGGTCCGTGATGCTGAGGAGTTCAGCTCCGGCGGCGTAGGGCCCCAGCGCATGCACCGGAGGGCTCATCCGGGCCGTGTCGAGGGACGGCGGAAGGGTGACGTCATAGCGAGCGGCTCGAAGCATCTCGGCCGCATGGCTGGCGATGGCGACCTGGTCGGCGAGCGGAGTGGTGGTGGGCAGGCGATGGCGTCGGCCGTGCCAGTCGTCGATCTGCTTGAAACCGGCGTGACGGAGGAGCTGCGCGGAGAGGTCATCAGTAGCGCCCTTGGCAACGACGCTGCCGCTGAACTCGGACGTGATGGTGATCGAGGTAGGCACGGAAGTCTCCGGGGCAGAGGGAGCGAAGGACCCGTTGGAGGTGGGCCAGTGGGCAGAGCGTCCGGCAAATCCGGGGTTTGGTCCGGCCGGGAATCGCTGGTAGAGGCCGCACGGCGGCGGTCAGCCGGGCGCCCCGCCGCAGCAGGGCACCCGGTCGTTCAGAAGAAGGGATTCTCTGTCGGCCGGTCGGCCCCGGTGGCGGCCATGAGCAGTTCGGCGAGGTCCTCGGGCTCGGACGACCTCTGGTCTATCCACCACCCGGCACGGGTCACCGTACGAGCGTTCTCCTCGATCTCCGCCCACTCCGCTGCGCTGGTCGTGCCTTCGGTGACCAGCGCGGTGTAGGCGTTGGTCAGGATCTGGTGACGACAGCGCACGCCCCAGGGAACGGCCCGCTCGGTCCCCTCCAGGGGAGGCATCCGGTACTGCTCGGACCAGGCTTCGGACGCCGTCTGCTCCTCGGCGCGCTTCGCCTTGAGCCAGGCGGCCTTGTCCTGCTCGTCGCCCTCGTTCGAGGCGCGCCAGCAGTCCGTGCACTCCTGCCTGGCGAGCCACTCGGCGAAGCCTGCGCGACCGTCGGCCATTTGGTTGGACAAGTCGCGGTCGGCATGGTGACCGCAGGCGTGATTTTCGCGATTCACTCGTCTCAGGAGCCAGCAAGGCGCGGCCGTCGGCATCGACGAATCGGCTGAGCCGACGGCCGCATCCTCTGAGTGGTCAGGAGGGCTTGGTCTCGTGATCTAGGGCATCGATAATCGACACGATCGTTGCCAGATCTGCTTCGACCTCGTCGACGGTGAT
Organism: Streptomyces sp. ITFR-16; assembly: GCF_031844705.1. NCBI lineage: Bacteria > Bacillati > Actinomycetota > Actinomycetes > Kitasatosporales > Streptomycetaceae > Streptomyces > Streptomyces sp. ITFR-16. The sequence continues at coordinate 1,750,683 of NZ_CP134609.1, read as the reverse complement.
CGTCGCGCGCCCGCGTCCGCTGCGGTCGCCGGTGTGGGCGATCAGGTTGCGGCGAGCCACAATCCGGTCCAACTCTGTTGTGGACTCGTTGACAGCGACCTTGCGCCGCTTGTCGACACGGGTCATGAGCTTCTTCTCGCCCACGAGACTGAACAACTGACCGATCTGGGCAGGCGCGGGGCTGGCCCGCATCCGGATCTCCATTTCAACGACTTGTCGAAGCCCCCAGCCTCGTTTCTCGTACTTCTCCTGGATCGCGAGGTAATCCCCCACTGTCATAGACAGCTCAAGCAACCCCCCTGGAGGTGGGGTGGAGGCAATGGCAGTGCTGTAGCGCTCCATGACTCGGTCTGCGCAGAAGGTCTCTATGGCCGCGCAGGCGGCCACGAGGGCCTGCCTCAGGAGAGGCCTGAGGTTAGGTTCCTGGAGCTTCTCTCGCAAAGTGGCATGGCCTGGCTTGAAGGTCACGAAAACCCGGTCGTTCTCCAGGCACTCCAGCTCATCCCAGTACTTCTGCGGCAGGGAGAGAGCGTCGCCGAGTCTTTCCCGCTTCTCACGTCGCATCCTGCGCTGCCGGTTATTGACAAGGGTCTTGGCAAGGTCTACCAGGATCTCAGCGTCTTCGAGATTGAGGTCGAACGCTTCACGTGCCGTCAGCTTCGGGGGCGCGCCCATGTGTGCTCTCCGGGGTCTCAGTTGTGATGTTGATCAGAGTGCCCCTCGGCCTGCTGATCGTCCATGTGTTTCCCGGAACGAATGAAGTGAACGCTCACATCGCCTCGCGCGGATAGACGAGCCCCGCATGGCAGCACGATCACCCGCCGGCAGCTGCCAGGGTTGCCGACACCGCCGGGCCGAGCATGCGGCGGATCGAGGTCCTTCGGGTGGTGCCTCTTCATTGCTCACCGAGCGCCCCCGCCCATCTGGTCACGCGCCCGCCTGCCGAGCACGGCAAAGTCGTCAAGCCACTTCTGCGTGACGTGGGCCTCCCAGATCGGCAGGTGTACAGCCGACACCCATGCACCCAGCGTTCGACTGCCCGACCCCAAGTCCGCAAACGCACGGAATCGTAGAGGTACATACCCTTTCGGGATTCCTTCAAGGCGGATGCCTGTGCCGACGCTGAGGGGGTTCGCGAGCCAGACGCTATTCGCCTGCGGCTCCAGACGCCTAAGCGGCCTGTGAAGGATGTGTTCCGCCGGAAACAGGTACACCATCGGACCGGGCCCGTCGATATCGATCTCAAGGCCAACGCCATCGACACCGAAGCCGAGAGCTCCCACGTTCGAGACGCGCACTCCAAGGAACTGCTCCTCCATGCGATCGCTGAGGAGCTTGAGGCTCTTGAGATTTTCGATCTTGGATACGACGTTCTCGCCGCGGGCCCGGATGATGCCTACGACCTCTACCTCTGCCCTCGGCGTCGTGAAGGCCAGGAAAATCTGCTCGACCTGGTTCTCGGTGAGGCCGCCACGCCGCCCCTGAGCCACTTGCTCGGCCTTCCAGGCAAGTAGCTCCTCGGCGGGGTAGTCGTCCTCGAAGTCGTCCACCCACTTGTGGTGCTTGGTGCACAGCAGAAGCAGGTTATCTTCCGCGTTTCCCCGCTTGCCTTCGAAAGCGGGGTCGTACCTCGCGCCGCCGGGCTTTTCCGCGCGGATGTGCGCGATCTCCACGTTGACGCTGATCTGCTCACGATGCTCCTCGATGAGCACTTCCTCGCACTCCGGGTAGGCGCAGTGGGATGCGCGTCCGAACAGCACCTTGCAGAGCCTCGGGGTGGGGCTGAAGTCACTCACGTACTTGAGGGTATGAGGACCCACCGACAGCGGCGGGCCTGTTTGAGTAAGCACCCGCGGTGGGACTTTGGTCGTGGCGCCAGCTGTGCCGGAGGTCCGTCCGGAGCATGTCCATCTCCCTGTGAGACAACGCGGGACACGAGAGATTGCAGCAGGCCAATGGGCGCACGGGCCCACTCATCAGACCGAGTGACACGCCATGAGACGGATCGGAGCTGTCCCAAGAAGGTGTGGTCGATAGGCCAGATCGTCTTCACGGCCATGGAAGGGCCTCCTTGAGGAGTTGGATCAGCGGTCGCGGGAGTACGCGATGCGAGGGTCAACCGGCCGGACCGGCGGTGTGGTGACGGCGGCGGCGGGGACCGGCGCCCTGCCCCGTAGACCGGCACGGGCCGGGCTGGCGGCGAGCGCGGCGGCGCTCAACGGAGACGCGTGAGCGGGACCACGGCCGCGCTCACGGCCGACCGCCGACGTGGCAGCAGGGCGGGGCCGAGCCGTCACCTCTCGAGCGAGGCGGGGCTGCACTGCGACCTGGAGCCCCGAACGGTGCAGGGCCACCGTGGCGTCGGCGACTTTCCCCAGCGCCTCGACGCGATCGGTGGTCGCGGGGAGCGTGTAGATGTCCAGGCTCGAGTTGTGCCGCCAGCCGTCCTCCACCAGCGCGAGCCCGCTGAGGCCGGAGACACGGTCGTCGAGGGCTGCGACGATGCCGATCTGCGGGTGATCGGCGAAGGCGACGTCTGGTTCACCGAGCGGACCGCGGTCGCGTACCTGTGCCGTTTCGGGCGCCAGTGCAGGGTCAAGTGCGATGTCCACATCGACCTGGTAGCCGGCCTTGCGCAGCAGCTCGATGGCCCGGCTCGTACGGCCGTGTCCGTCACGGTTCTGGTCGGCCAGCGCGTACAACGTCGGCTGGTCGGGGACGGGATGGAAGTCGAATCCCTTGAGCATCCAGGTGCTGGCCGCGAGGTTCTTCGGGTTCGCGGCGACGATGCCGTGGGCGGGGTGGTGGCCGAAGGCCAGGTCGGGCAGCACGTCGTAGTGGCTGGGCATGGCAGATCCATCCGAGGCGGGTGCGGTTACAGGTGCGGGCGACGGGCGGATCAGTTCTGCGGGTGCGGTGCACGGAGGACTCCTGGATCGCGGTCGGTCAGAGCCGGGGGGCGGATGAGGAACTGGCCGCCGGCGGCGCGGCCCGCGTGGAAGACTCCGGCGGCGGACCGGTCGGGAGCACGAGCTGGCCGACCGACGGCGAAGAGGCGAGAGCGATACTCGCCCGGGATGGAGCGGAGTCGGGCGGGAGCACGGTGGCGGCGCGCGCCTTGCCGGAACGTTCCTGCTCCTGGCGTGGTGGTACGCCAAGCTGGTCCAGGCGGGCGTCGACAGCGGAGAGGAGGTCCGGCACGCTGCCGCCGTGGCGCGCATGCGGACTGTCCGGCTCGGAGTCGTAGATCACCTCGTAGACGGCGGGCTCGGCGGACCGGTGGCGGGTGACCATCCAGCTTTCCGGGGACTCGGGGTACTCGGAGGGTGGCTCCTGCGGCGGCGAGATGATCAGCGAACTGCCGTCGGGAAGCTCGGCGTGGACGATGTAGTCGCTGAGGCCGTACTCGACGGTGCCCTCCAGGCCGCGCTGCCCGAGCGCGGAACAGAGGGCAGCCTGAAGGCGACGCGGATCGGACGTGGCGGTCGGGGGCGAGGTTTTGTGGTGCATGGAGTTCTCCGTTGCGAACGCCCCGCCGCACGGCGGGAGCCGACGGGGCGTGGAGCTTGAAGGAATGCGGTGGTCCATGAGGATCCGGTGATCGGGCAGTTTGGCGCTGCCGTGACTGCGTGCTAGGGATCACCGCGAGCGACAGGGAGCCGGCGGGTGCGATGCCGGCGGGACCTGGGTCGAAGCAGGTGGTACGGCAGCGGTGTTGTGCGTCGAGCGGGTCAGGGCGACGCGAGCCCGCTCGGTCTGCGCCGGCCGTTCGGTGTCCGCCCGGTGAGCTAGGTATTCGCCGACGCGCACCAACGCCGGTCCCTTGGAACCCAGTTCGTGTGAGTAGTGCCAGCCTTCGGTGTTGCGGTGCTCCTCGGCACGCTCCTGGTAGAGGTGGAGCACGCTCGGCTGCGAACCGTCCATAAGCGCCATGACGCCGTCCCATTCGTGCCGCAGCTCCGCCGCCTGGAACAGGATGGTGTCGATCCCGCGTATCCGACGGAGGTCGTCACTGATCGGCCCCTCGACGTAGTCGGGGCCGTTGGCGGCGGCGCGGACCCCGGCCAGCACCTCGGGTCCGTGGTCGAGGAACACCTCGGCGTGCTTCCACGCTTCGGCGTCCCGCTTGGCCTTCCCGTCCCCGTAGGCCTTGTCGTCCAGCGGCCAGCCGTCCGCGTCGCAGAGCGAGTCCGAAATCGCGTCCCAGGCGTCGCACGCCTCGTTGATCCCGGCGGCGGCCGAGGTCAGTGCCGGGAGGTGCCGTCGCCACGCCAAAGGGTCGGTGGCCTGCCACGGCGGGTTGTCACCGGAGGAAGGGGTGGAAGAAGCAGACATGATCGATTCCCTTTGCTGTGCTGGTCGTTGGGCTAGGCGGCCATACGGGCGTCTGTGTCGAACAGCTCCCGCTCTGCCGGATGGAGGATGTGCTGGGTGATGAACGAGCGGCCGGCGACCTTCCACAGACCTCGGCCCTTGGTCAGGGCGGACACCGCCTGGGTCTCGACGCCGGTCAGGCCGAGCAGAGATGCAGCGGCGGCGAGCTGGTCGGGCTCTTGGCGGTAGATGATGCGCGTGCTGCAGTCCGCGAGGAGCCCCTCGGCCAGGACCCGGCCGCGCGAGCCGGCGTCGCCCGCCGAGAGCAAGTCGCTGAGCCGGTGGATCACCATCAGGTTCGCGATGCCCAGCCCTCGGGAGAGCTTCCACTGGCTCTGCATCCGCTCCAGCAGCCCGACGTGCCGCATCAGCCGCCACGCCTCGTCGTAGATCACCCAGCGCCGACCACCATCGGGATCACTGAGGGCTGACTCCATCCACGCGCTCGCGCACGTCATCGCGAGCACCAGTGCCGTGTCGTCACCGGAGCCGCCGAGACGGGAGAGATCGATGGACAGCATCGGTGTGGTCGGGTCGAACGAAACGGTGCTCGGCGCGTCGAACATGCCGCTCAAGTCGCCGTGCACGAGACGTCGCAGGGCATGGGCGAGGTCCTGGGCGGCTGAACCGAGGTGCCCCGCCTGGTGGCCGAGGGCCTGGTCGAGGCGTTCGGGGGAGCCGAGTACGTGGGCGATCTCGCCGAGCAGCGGCACCGTGCCCCGGGCGGCGGCGTCAGCGACGACCAGGTCCAGGGCCAGGTCGAGGGCGGTGTGCTCCATCGGCAGCAGGTCGCGCTTCAGCACGGTGCGGGCGAGGCTGGCCAGCAGCAGCAGACGGCGCTTGCGAACCTCCGTGAACCAGTCCTCCTCGCTCACGGAGGCGGGGCGGGCCGGAGCGTCCAGCGGGTTCAACCGTCCAGGGAGCCCCGGGCCCAGGGCGATGCTGTAGCCGCCGAGGGCCTGCGAAACGCCGGTCCACTCTCCCTTGGGATCGCAGGGGATGTAGATCCGGTAGCCGTGGGCGATCGACCGGGTGGCGATCGACTTCGCCAGCGCCGACTTGCCCATGCCGATGATCCCGGCCAGGACCGCGTTGGGGTTGGTGAAGCCCTCCACCCTGCCGCTGTTGTAGAGCGAGAACGGGTCGAAGCAGAAGGCCGCCTCCGCGTGCACATCGCGGCCGATGAACACCCCTTCGGCGCCCAGGCCGCCCTCGGCCACGAACGGGTACGCGCCGCTGGCTGTGGCGGTGGTCATCCGGTGGGCGGGCAGGGCGAGCTTGCCGCCGCGGGCGGAGGCCGGACCGGGGCGACCGGCGAGCGGGTAGGTGGGCCGCAGATCCGGGTCGAGGGTCTGCTCGGCGCGGTGCTTGGGCGGGTTTCCGGCGAGGCGCGCCTGGCGGCGGGCTTCGGTGAAACCGGCTCGGGCGGCCCGCTGCTCGCCGCGCGTCGTCTTACGGGGCACGAACAGAGGGGAGGCGCTGGCGCGGGTACGGGGCATGAGCGTTCTCCAGATGAGGGGTGGGTCAGCGGCGGACGAGGCCGGTGAACGGGGCGTGCAGGTCGGCCGGGGTGGTGCGCCGCCGGACGAGATGAGCGGTGCGCTGGTGGCGTTGGCAGATGGTCAGTTCCGGTGCTCCCTCCGGAAGGCCGGCCTGGCACGCCTCCGGTGCGGGGATCTCGCCGGAGTCCGGCCGGGGCGCCGCGTGGTAGGCGGCGTGGAGGTGCTCGGCGGCCTGCCAGATGCGGGTGCGGGCGGTACGGAGCTGGTCGCCCTCGACCGCGACGAGCTGCCCGGTGCGACCGGTGTGGGCGTCGAGCAGCCCGTACAGCGCGACGAGGTGGGCGTGCAGGGCGTCCAGCTCGGCCCGGGTGGTGACCAGCGGGCCGCCCGGGATGTTGAGGGCCCGGTGGAAGTCGAGCGCGGCGGTGGCGAAGGGCACGAAGTCCTGCGCGGTCGGGCTGGCGGTGCGGGACATGAGGGTGCTCTTTCGAAGGGAGGGGTCAGGCAGCGAGCGCGAGCGGCAGCGCGGCGGCGGTGAACGCCTCGGCCTGCTGCCAGGTCAGCGGCCGGAGATCGAGCTGGGCGCCGACAGCGGCGGTCTCCACGACGGCGCAGGCGGTGCGCAGCTCGTCCTCGGTGTCGGCCGAGACGGTCAGCAGACCGGTCAGGGCGACGTCGGCGTGCCCGGCGATGAGCTGGCGTTCGCGGGACTTGATGTCCTGGTACTCGATCGAGTCCGCCTCGGAGTCGACCTGGCCGCGCCGGGCCCGTTCGGCGGCGTCGGCGATCACGCTGGACTTCTTGCGCTGCACGTCGCGCAGGGCGGCGTCGAGGTTCTTCGGCTCGTAGGAGAGCGACAGCGTGCGCCGCACCCCGCCGGTGAACAGGAGCTGGTGCAGGAAGCCGGCGCTGGTCTCGGTGCGCGGCCAGTTCTCCACCCAGTAGGTGGCGTGCACGGCGGAGTCGGTGGCGATGTGGTCCGCCTTCTCGACGACCACGACGGGGCCGGCGGCGGCGGGCTCGGCCTCGGGGCGACCGGCCGTGGACCAGCGGTCGAGTGTCGCCAGCGCCTTCGGGTCGTAGGAGGTGCGCACCACGGCGGCGATCTCGCGGGCGGTGAGCCAGCCCGTCGGGGTGAGACCGGCGGTCCGCGCCGCCTGGTCGAACGTGGAGGTGAGCTGGGCGAGGACGCTGAAGGCACCGGTGAGACCGCCGCCAGCCTGGTTGATCAGCCGACGGGCCGCCTTGGTGTCCAGGGACACCGCGACGTACGCCTCGTGCGGGGCGGCTGCGGGACCGGCGCTCTGGATCAGCTCGTTGTAGATCGCGCCGGCCATCGGGGTGTCGGGGCGGCCGTGCTCTTCCCAGTAGCGGCGCAGCGCGTCGCCGGAGTCGGGGATGGTGCGCTCGATCACCTGGATGCGGGCGATCTGCCCGGTACGGGCGAGAGCTGCCAGCGCGCGTCCCCAGCCACCGACGTTGGCCTGCTGGGTGCCGGGGTCGAGCAGGGCGTAGGCGCGGGAGGAGACCTTGACCACCGCGGTCAGCGTCCCGGTGTGCGGGTTGTGGACGGCGCCGTACTTGCCGTCGGGAGCAGTGGTCACGCGCAGGCTGGCAGCGGTGCCGGGAAGGTGGAGCAGTCCCTCGCGGGTCGGCCGGCGAGAGGGGCGGGTGAGCCAGACGAGCTGGCCTCGCATCCGGCGCAGCGCGTACCGGACGACGATCGGGGCCCAGTCCGCCAGAGCACGGCCTCGGTGGCGGACGAAGACGAGCAGGGCGATCACGGCCCACAGCGGGATGAGCTGGAGGGCGCCGACCACACCGCGGGCGAGGATCACGGCGAGAAGGAGAAGGCCGGTGAGCCCGGCGACGGCCAACTGCGGGACGGACAGGCCGAGCAGGACGCCGCGCCTGCTGCGGTGCGGGAACTTCACGGTGGGCGTGGAGGACTGGTGCTTGCCGGACATGGTGGTTCCAGACGGTGGGAGCGGGCGGAGGACGGGGCGCGCGGCGCTCTTCTGGACGTCATGGCGAAACCTTCCTGCGGATGGGGAGGCGGGGGCGGGCCGTGGAGTGCGGCCCGCCCCCGGTGATGTGGGTCAGGAACCCGACGGCGGCTGGGTGGGATACACCCAGTTCGTCGGCGTCGCGGAGCCGGTGGCCGACGGACCGGACGCGGACGCCGGAGTGCCCGAGGCCGAAGGTCCGGGGTCGGCTGGCGGCATGGAGGTCATGTCGCCGCCCGGAGCCGATGCGGCAGCGAGGTGACCGGAACCGCCCGCAACGCCTTGGGCAGTCGACTCGGACCCTTCCGGTTCGTCCTCGCCAGGACGTGTGATCAGCGGCGGGATCCCAGGGCGCTGGATCAGAGCCCGGCCCTTGTCGCCGCTCGCGTCCGGGTCTTCGCCGTACCGGAAGCGGGTCTGCTGCTTGGGCGGCCCGGCGTCGATGCCCTCCTTGCTGAGGTTGCTGCCGGAGGGGTTGATGCCGGAGGCGACGCCATCGGTGCCCGCGCCCGGGACCTGGTTCGGACCCTGCGGAGCGGGAGCGCCGGTACCGGCCCGCAGCGCGAGGCTGCCTGCGGTCTTCGCGGCTCCTGCGGCGACCGCCATGCCGGCGACACCAGTGCGGTGCATGTCGTCGTGGCCGCCGCCGTCGCTGGCCCAGTGTACGAACTTGTACGTCGCGTAGGGGCAGAGCAACACCAGGACCATCACGACGATGCCGGCCATCGCGTCGGACAGGGCCGCCATTCCGTCGCTGGCGTCGGTCTTGCCCATGGCGGAGACGCCGATCAGGAAGACGACGGTCATCAACAGCTTGGAGACGATCAGGGTGCCGGTGGCCTCGATCCAGCCGCGCCGCCACCGTTTGGCGACTTCCCAGCCGCCGCCCGCCCCGGCGAACACCGCGAGCGCGACCATGATCAGGACGCCGACCTTGCGGGCCACCATCACGCCCCAGTAGAGGAAGGCGCCGATCGCGCACCCGAAGGCCACCAGCGCGGGCACACCCCAGCCGAGGCCGTACATGGCCCCCATCTGATCAACCTTGATCACACGACGGATCGCGTCGTCGATCGAGGTGTTGGCGGCTTTGAAGAGGCCGTCGGACAGTGCGTCCACCATGGTGATGGCGACGGTCGTGAAGGCGATGGCGGAGAAGCTGAACAGGACTCCGGTCATGGTGCCGAACGCCGTCTTGGCGAGGGCGCGTTCGTCACGGCGCCAGGCCGCGGTCATGAGCTGGATGCAGAAGATGCCGACGGTCAGGGCGAGGCCGATGGGCAGCAGCAACTCGTAGTTGTCGCGGAACCACCCGGCGTTGAGATCGATGGCCGTCGTCTTGTTGACGGCCTTGGCGGCCAGGTCGGCCGCGCTGGACGCCAGCTCGCCCGCCGACTTCGCGATCCACGCGCCGAGACCGTCGGTGACGGTGCCGGCGGGGTTGGTGGCGAAGTCGACAGCGCCGCACACCTTGTCCATCAGCGGGAAGTCGCAGACTCCCATAGGTCATACCTCCGTTCTGGGGCGAGGGTCAGGGCGCGACGGACGGCATGACGCCGACCAGGGCGCAGGAATGGTTGGGCCGGCACTGGACCGCGAGGGTGGTGGACCGGCTCTCCGCGCCGCCGGCAGCCGAGCCCTTCCAGCGAATCGACTGCTTGCCGGAGACCGTGACGGCGTAGACGTACGCCTGGGTGATCGCCCCGGGGTCCTCCTGGAGAGCCTGGGTAAAGGCATGCGGGAAGTGCCCCTCGTTGATCCTGGCGGTGGCGACCTGCTTGTTGGCCGCCATCTCCTTCCACAGCACGGCCGAGGGGACCGCCTGGTCGACGGAGGCCGGGTCGGCGTACTTCGACTCCGTGGTCAGCCAGCCGCGCAGCGCCTTGCGCAGCTCTGGCTGCGAGTACGCGCGGGTGTCGTACGACCACAGCGCTGCGGCGGCGGCCTTCCCGTACGTGATCGGGTCGTGGGTTTTCGGCGGAACGGGCAGAGCGCGGGGCCGGGTGTGCGGCCCGGACGGTGCCGCGGGCGACGAGGACGCGGTGGGCGAACTCGGCGGTGGGGAAGCGGTATCGGAGGGGCTTCGGCCCTCGCGGGTGAGGTAGGCGGCCAGGCCGGCGAGGGCGACGAGCACCGCCAGGACGGCAGTGCCGAGCAGCGCCCGGCGGCGCACGCGAGATGCGCCGCCGGGGTGGGTGGAGTGCTGAGCCATCAGTGGACCCTCAGAATGTAGGCGGTCCGGGAGGACCGGGTATGGCTGATCAGTGGATGCCGCCGATGGCTACGCAGGTGTGGCCGCCCGGTCCTTCGGGACGCTCCGACTGGTGATTGAGAACTGCGAAGATCGCTCTTGAGGGTCCTGTCGGCGGAGTGTTCCTCGGGCCACGTGAATGCTGGGCACGGAGGAACGGAGTACCTCGAGTGACGGACCGCAGCGCACGCATATGGGTCGGGATCGATGCCGGCAAGGCTCATCACTGGGCCGTGGCCATCAACGGCGACGGCCAGATGACGCTCTCCCGGAAGGTCGCCAACGACGAGACGGAGATCCTGGAACTGATCGCGACGGTGTGCGAAGCCGCCGACGAGGTGTCGTGGGCGGTGGACATCTCCGGTCGCGCCTCGACGCTGCTGCTGACCATGCTCATCGGGCACGGCCAGAGCGTGGTCTACATTCCCGGCCGCACCGTCAACCGGATGTCGGCGGCCTACCGGGGTGAAGGAAAGACCGACGCGAAGGACGCGCTGGTCATCGCCGATACCGCCCGGCTGCGACGGGACTTCGCCACTCTCAGCCTCCCGGACGAGCAGGTCGCCACGCTCCAGCTGCTGACTGCGCACCGAGCCGATCTGGTAGCCGACCGGGTTCGGCTGATTAACCGGATGCGGGACACCCTGGTCGGCATCAGCCCCGCACTGGAGCGGGCCTTCGACTACTCCGCCTCCAAGGGCGCGGTCACGATGCTCACCGAGTACCAGACGCCGGCCGCACTGCGCCGCCTCGGCGCCAACCGGCTTGCCGCCTGGCTCAGGCGCCGGGCCGTCCGCAAGGCCGGCGATGTCGCGGACCGGGCTGTCGAGGCCGCCCGGTCCCAAGCCACCGTGCTGCCCGGTGAGGACCGAGCAGCACGGCAGGTGGGCGTGATCGCCCGCCAGCTCCTGGACGTGGACGAGCAGATCAAGGAGACCGAGCGGGAGATTTGCGAGGTCTTCCGCACGGATGAGCGTGCTGCGGTCATCGAGTCGATGCCTGGTATGGGCCCGATTCTTGGCGCGGAGTTCGTGGCGATCGTCGGTGACCTGTCCGGGTACGCCGACGCTGGACGTCTGGCGTCGCACGCCGGGCTGGCGCCGGTTCCGCGCGACTCCGGCCGCCGGACCGGCAACTTCCAGAGGCCCAAGCGCTACCACCGGCGACTGCGGCACATCTTCTACCTGTCCGCGCAGACGGCGATGATGAGGCCCGGCCAGTCGCGCGAGTACTACTTGAGGAAGCGAGCCGAGGGCCAGACGCATGTCCAGGCCGTGCTCGCACTGGCGCGACGCCGAGTCGGTGTGCTGTGGGCGATGTTGCGCGATGGTCGGCTGTACGACTCCGGTCCGTCGGTGGCGCAAGTGGCTTGACTTCTTCATTAAGACACCTGCGTCCCGAGCGTCGAGAAGAACGCCACTACACCGTTGGCCGCACCGAGAAGAAGGGCCGCGCCCGCGCTGACCAGCACGCCCTTCTTCCCGTTCGCCTCGGCCTGGTGACCACCGGAGTGGTGACCCCAGGCCCACACGCCCGCACTGACGGCGAGGGCTCCGACCACGGCGATGAGCCCGAACAAGTTGATCGAGCCCATCACCTGCTTGAGGACGTTGAGCCCAGGGAGCCCGCCCTCGTTGGGCTTGATTCCCGGGTCGTAGGCGAGCTGTATGACCTGTTCAGCGATATACATGGGAACTCCAGTTCGAATGAGCGCACGCCAAAGCCCGGTGGGGCGAACCAGCGGTGCGAGGGGAGGTGAGGAGGGGGGAGGAGCGCCGGTCAGACGACTCGGCGGGCCGCGAGAATCCGCGATTTCCAGGACGCGACGGTGGTGATCCGTACGACGTCACCGGTGTGCGGGGCGTGGACGATCAGGCCCTGCCCGATCGCCATCCCGACGTGTTCCGGTACGGCGGCCGTCCCCTCGGTGAAGAGGAGGTCGCCCGGCTTGAGGGCATCGACCGAGACGGCCTTGCCGTCCTTGACCTGCGTGTACGTGGTCCGCGTCAGGGTGACCCCGGCGGCCTTGTACGCGCCCTGCATCAGAGAGGAGCAGTCGCAGCGGCCCATCGGGTTCTTGCCGTGGGAGTCGGTGCACGTGCCGCCCCACTGATACAGGGTGCCGAGCTGGCCGAGCGCCCACCGGATCGCCGTCTGTACCTTCGGCGGCGCGGAGGCGGGAATCTTGTACTCCCTCGGCAGTGCACCCGCCGGGATGGTGCCGAAGTCCGTCCCGTCGCCGTCCGCCGAACAACCCCCCGCAGAATCGGGAGAGGGGCTGGTGTCGGCAGAGCCGGACGGCGACGGGCTCGGCGATGCGCCGCCGGCCTTCTGCAGCAGGGGCTCGATGGCCTTCTGCAGGGCGGTGGCCAGCGGCTCCCATTTGGCGTACGCCTCCGGGAAGCCCGACTTCTGTACTGCCTGGGCGGCCTGGGTGACAGAGAGGGACTGCCAGCCGGAGACCTTCTTGAGCCCCTCGTAGAACTTCGTCGAGGCGTGCACCGGGTCGAGGATCTGGCTGGCCGTACCCCAGCCCATCGACGGCCGCTGCTGGAAGAGACCCAGCGAATCGCGGTCGCCGTAGGTCAGGTTCCGCAGGCCGCTCTCCTGCAGCGCGGTCGCCAGGGCGACGACCTGCCCTCGGGTGGGGATGTTCATCGCGACGCCCGTGGCCTGGATCGTCTTGGCGTTGGGCACCTGGTCGGCAGGCGCGTCCAGCCCCGGCACGGAGACCGAGCCCTTGTCGCCGCCGTCCAGGATGGCCTTCACCTGCTTGGCGACGGCGGAGGCGTCCACACCCTGTGCACCGTCGGTCGAGCACGAAGCCGAGGCGGTCCCGGCACCGATGCCAAGGATCGGCAGTGCCAGCAGGAGTGGTCCGGTGGCGCACAGACCGACGAGGGCTCCCGTCGTCTTCTTCACGGCCGCCGCCGTTCAGCGCGACGGTGGTGCGGACCGGTCGAGGGAGGTGGGTCGGGGCGCGGGTGTGTCAGGGCATGCTGCATCGCAGCGGCTCCTCGGCGTTCGAAGGAGACACGGTGCCGACTTCTCGTGCAAAGCCGTCGGCACCGCGCCGATGTGCATCCGCCTCTCGGCGGGCCCGGGTCAGAGGAGTTGGTAGCTCCAGGACGCCGGTTTCAGGTCACGCGCGGCAGCCAGCCGCGCTCGTAATCTCAGGCAGTGCACAGGGGCCTCCTCACGGCGCTCGCGGGCAGATGGGCAACATGCCTCCGACGCTGCTCGATTGGACGAGACGGCACGGATAAGCACAGCTCAGCGGTGGTGGAGCAGCGCTCCTTCCCGGTGGCACGGCGAGACAGTAGACCGGGATTCCGGCCGCGCCAAACGACTGCCATCCAGGGGCCCGAAGCAGGGAGCCACCTCGTTAGGCGCAGCCGGAATTCGCCGTTAACCTCCGCTGCAACCTCGCACCGGATGCGCGCCGTTGAGCGCTGCCCGGAGCAGGTCCAGACTCCGCCGCGCCCGAAGAGAGGCCCTCCCCATGAGCTACACGCTGCACCGAGGCGACGCCCTGACCGTCCTGAAGTCCCTCCCGGACGAGAGCGTCCAGGCTGTGATCACCGATCCGCCGTACAACTCCGGGGGCCGCACCAGCTCCGACCGGACCGGCCGTACCGCACGTGCCAAGTACGTCACGAGCAACTCGGCGCACGACCTCGCCAACTTCCCCGGCGAGAACCGCGACCAGCGCTCCTACCGCTCCTGGCTCACCGAACTGCTCACCGAGGCGTACCGGGCCTCGACCGAGCACGCGGTCGCCATGGTCTTCACCGACTGGCGACAGGAGCCGACCACCTCCGACGCCCTGCAGATGGCGGGATGGACCTGGAGCGGCACGATTCCGTGGATCAAGCCGTCCAGCCGACCCCGCAAGGGCGGGCCGAAGCAGGACTCGGAGTTCATCATCTGGGGCGTCAAGGGCTCCCTCGACAACACCCGCGATCTCTACCTGCCGGGGCACTACATCGCCTCCCAGCCCCGCAAGGGCCGAGTTCACATCACCCAGAAGCCGGTAGAGGTCATGCAGCAGCTCGTCCAGGTCTGCCCCGAGGGCGGCACCGTCCTCGACCCGTTCACCGGCAGCGGCTCCACCGGGGTCGCGGCCCTGCGCGAGGGACGCCGCTTCGTGGGCGTCGAGCTGTCCGCGCACTACGCCGACGTCGCCGAGGAGCGGCTGCGGGCCGAACTGACGAAGGACGACTTCGAGCTGGCCGGACCGGAGGCATGAGCGTGAGAGCGAAGAGAGGCCAGGGCCGGCGGCCCACAGACGCCAGAGGGGCGGCTGGAGCATCGACTAACCGATGCACCAGCCGCCCCTCCTGTTACGTCAGGCCGCCTCGAACGCCTGCCGGATCAGCGGCGCCGCCTTCTCCAAGTCGGCTGCCGAGACGACGCGGACCTCCAGGTCGCCGGTCCCGAGGTGTCCGATACCGCGCATGTCCCGGGTGAAGCCCTCCTCCAACTCGACCGTGTCCGGGTCGAGTCTGAGGTACACCAGGATCGCCTCGTGCTTCGGACGGAAGATTACCGACGCCACGTTCACCAACCGCCGGTAGGCGATGTAGTGCCGCAGGGACGCCACCTCCACCTCGCCCCATGCCGTGAGCGCCTCGTCCAGTTCCGCATACAGGTCCCGCAGGCACTCCGGCACCGCTCCTCCACCCGCAGGCGGAGAGACCGCCGAAGCCGTCGGCACGCTGTCCGCCACGGGTGCCCGCTCCCGATCCCGGCGAGACGAGGCAGCGCTCGGGAAGCCGGTCGCGGAGTCCACGAGCAGCAGCCCCAGTAGGCCACCGTCGAAGATCCGGTAGCGCACCAGGTCGATCCGCTCGGGCAATCTCTGCACCGCCACCCGGTCGTGGTGCGAGAAGCCCGCCGCGATGCAGATCATCCGCGGACGACGCCAGTCGACGGACTCGGCGGCCTCCGCCCCCAGCACCTTCCGCACAAGCGCCTCGAACTCGTGGTGCGCCGACTCCAGCCAGGACAGGTAGGAGACCGCCTGGGACATCACCCCGCTGTCCGAGCCCTTCTTGAACTCGATCACCACCGGACTGCCGTTCTCATCGAGTCCCAGGGTGTCGATCCGCCCCCGGTGCCAAGGCCCGGTCGGATACTCCGAGGCCAGGAAACGGACGCCCAGCATCTGCTCCAGGCCGGCCTCGACCCGCCGCTGCAGCTCCACCTCCAGCGCCACCGTCGAGCCGGCCAGCTCGACATCCCGTCCGTCCGCGTCCTGCCGAAACATCATCAGCTCGGCCACCAGCGCCCCCCTCCCGCGATCTCTGCAAGGAAGCCAATCGAACGAACGCCCTGGTTATTCCACCTCTAGCGCGCCGGACCGTCTGGTGGGGCCGGTTCACGCTGAGGGGTAGCGGAAGACGCCTGCGTGGCCGGTTGCCCGCGTAATCGAACATCCGATCTAATAGTTGCTATGCGCCCGTACGACTTCCCCCCAGACCTCCTACGTGACCAGACCGCCTGGTACAGCACCTACCGGCAGATCGCGGATGGTTCCTCGGCCGCCAGCCCGACCGAAGGTCGCCGCCGTCTGCTGGAGCTGTCGGCCCGGATCGCCGACCACCCGTTCTGGAGAGGATCGGCAGGAACCCCGGCTGCCCGGATGGAACTGAAGGAGCTGGCCCAGCGCAACGTCCCCAGCGCGACCCCGGCCGTCCGGCGGGCGGGGTGATCGACAGCCCGCGCGCACGATGGCCAGGCAGGGAAAACGACTGCGGGGTGGAGTGCATGCGCAGCGCGCCGATCGTCGTCCATCGTCCCTCGGCGGCGGGCGGCCGGCGGGTCACGGTTTACCGCCGAGGTCGTGACGAGATCCTGGGCACCGCCTACTCCGACCACGATCTGGTCGTCTTCCTCGAAGCGCTCGGCATCCCTGACCCCGACGGAGTCCTGAACGATCCGAAGTGGCTGGAGTGGCGCGATGGCCCAGACCGCCCGTGGCCCACCGCGCCCGAGGGGCACTGACCCGGTTCCGTACGAGGTCACCGTCCGCTGCCGCACCACCCGCATCGGCTGGGTCGATCCGGCTGACCTGGAGCTCAGCGCTGCGCTTCTTTTCACTGCAGTCCGTAGCCGTGCTGGCCACCGGGCGAATTCTGGCCAGATATTGCGGGCTCTATCAGCCCAGCGACTATCAGCTCACCTGATCCGAAAGCGGCTTCTCGGGAGATAGCTGCCTGAGGGCATGGCCGTTGAGCGGCTTCAGGGGCAACCTGTTCCGAGCACTCCGGCGTGATTGTCAGTGGCAACTGTCAGGGTAGGAGCAGTAGATGTGAACGAGGGGCGGTGTAGGTGCTGCAGCGTGATGACTCGGGAATCGCAGAGTCGTTCGATTTAGATTCGTTGACAGTGGGCGACCGGCTCAGACTGTTCAACTTCACCCAGCGCGATAACCACGTCGCGTACCTGTGGGTGCTGCGGGCGATGAATGTGCTGCGGGCTGTGCACCAGGTTCAGGTCCACACCGATGACGTGGCGAAGGCCTTGAGCGAACTTGCGGCAGCGCACGACGAGGTACCGAGTGCTACAGACCTGAACCTGCGGGCCATGCTTGACAATCTCGCGGCCGAGGACGAGCAGGTCCTCTACAAAGTGGAGGACGCGACTCGGTGCGGCAATCTGGCCGCTTACCGCAACCGCCAGTCGGTGTACCAGTTCACTGAGATCGGCTACCGCGTCTACTGCGCGGTGGAAGAGGTCATCGGGTCGCGGGTCCAGGACGCAAACCTGTCGCGTCTGGTCTTCGCCGACATCCTGGCGGACTTCAAGGCCCTGGCCACCGCGAACCGGCAGGGCGACCAGGACGAGGTCTACCGCAAGCTCACCCGGCTCGACAGCGTGCTGGAGGACATGACCCAACGGGCAGCGCGCTTCTATTTGACGCTCAACGACGTAGTCCGTACAACGGACATCTCCCCCGAGACGTTCCTCCGGTACAAGCATGCGCTGCTGGCCCACATGAGCGAGTTCACGGCCGAACTGGAACGCTATGCGTCCCGCCTGGCTGAGGCTGTGCATGAGGTGGAGGACACCGGGGTGGAGACGCTGCTGGAGCGGGCGGCCGCAGCGGACGAACGGCCCATGATGCGCCCGGCTGTACGGCTGGAGGACTGGCGGCGGCGCTGGATGGGGCTGCGGCAGTGGTTCTTGGCCGATGGCGCGGGCGGGTCCAGGGCGGATCAGTTGCAGGGCGCCACTCGCACCGCGATCTCTGGGGTCATCGCCTTGCTGAGGCAGGTCACGGAGTCACGCAGAGGCGGCGTGAGCCGCACTACTCAACTACGGCATCTGGCCGCGTGGGCTGCCGCGGCACCGGATGAGCAGGCGGCGAACGCTCTGGTCGCCGCCGCTTTCGATCTGCGCTCCGTACGGCATCTTTCGGGCGCAAACGATGATGACGACCAGATCTCGCCGCGTTCGACGTGGTGGGAGGCGCCGGGTGTGGAGATCAGCGTCAGCCTCTTCAAGCACGGTAAGAGGCCGGCGCAGGGAGGTCCGCAGCCGGTGCGGAAGTCCCGGGGCGCGCACGCCCGCCTGCGCGAGGCTCAACTGGCAGAGCGGGCCGCGGAACGGAGCGCGGCGGAAACTCTCCTGGAGCACGGACCTCATGATCGAGTACTGAACCAGGCGGAGACTCGCGCCGTGCTCAAGCTGCTGACCCGCGCCCTGGAGGCGCGAACGGTCGTCGCGGGACGTCTGCGCTCAGGCACCGGCAGCAGCGATGTGCTGACGCTGCGTCTTGTGCCCAGTGAACGCGGGAGTCGCGTGCGGACCGAAACCGGCACGCTGCACCTGCCCGGTTTCGCCCTGGAGATCAAGCCACACGGTGCGATGCGTCGCCGTCTCGGATCGGGGTCGCCTTGATGCCTGCCCAGCGCGTAGCCGCATCTGTGGAGCCCGCGGACCTCAGCTCGTACCAGCAGGCGGCCCGGCTCTTGTTGTTGCACAGCGTGGTCACCGAGACCTACCCGCGGACCAAGGCGCTTGCGTCGGTCCTGCAGTGGGCCGACGAACTGACGAAGGACTTCCGGGACCTTTTCGGATACACGCTGTCCACGAGTGCCCGTCATGCTCGCCTGCTGCGGCGGCTGGATACCTTCGACGAGAGCCAGGCGTTTCTCACGGTGAAGAGTAAAAAGCCCTTCGACCGGCGGCGGCTCGCATACCTGTGTCTGGTCCTGGCGGGCTTGAACCGGTCGCGGATAGAGATCACCCTCGCCGATCTCGTCAAGTTCCTTGCTCCGTACGCCAACGCCATCGAGTATCTCGGCTTCGACGCGACGGCAGCGGGCCACAAGGACGCGGTCGTTGACGTGATGGACTGGCTTGTCGACCGAGGGGCGCTGCGGATTTCCGACGGTTCCACCGAGGACTGGGCCCGCGACCACGATCGTGGGGACGCTCTGTTCGACATCGACCACGACACCTGCGCAGCCCTCTTCAAGCCCAACAGGCCCTTGCAGCACCTGACGAGTGCCGCCGGTCTGCTGGACACCCCGACCGCGGGCACCGGGCGGGACCCGCGTCGGCGTTTGGCTGCCCAGCGGGCCCGACGGATGCTCATCGAGCACCCGGTGGTCTACTTCGCCGGCATCGACCCGGAAACCGCGATCGCGCTGCGCCAGCCCACTCTGGCCGAGGACATCGCGCGTCTGACCGGTCTGCCCGTCGAGCGCCGGGCTGAGGGGATCATGCTTGTCGATACCACGGGGCGTTTCACCGACAAGCGTTTCCCGGGGCGAGGAGGAGCAGTCAACCGGACCGCCGGTCTGATACTGGCGAAGATCGCGGACCTACAGGAAGACCCCGACCGTTCCGGCAGCCTGCAGCGCCTTCTCCCACCTGACCCGCGAGAAGAACACGCGGACCTGCTGAGTCGCATCGACATGGCCCTGCCCGAGGCCGGCACACTCGAAGCCCTCGCTCATGACCCGCAGACAGACAACGGCCAAGGGGCGTACGGACCAGGAACGGAAGCCGACGCAGCCGAACAGCGGGCGGGCCTGCCGTTCGTTGAGCAAGGCGTGCTGGAGCAGATGATCACCGAGCTGTACGAGGAGTTCGGTCCGTCCTCGTTCACCAATAAATGGCAGGGCGATCCCGGAGGGCTTCTGGCCGAGGCCCTCTCTCTGCTGGCAGACCTGCGCCTGGTGCACCTCGTCCCTGGGGGAATCCTGGTGTGCCCTGCCGCGGCGCGTTACCGCAATATCACCGCCGTGCTGCCTCGACCTGCGTATGAAGGTCAGTTCGCCCTCGACTTCCCCCTAGAGGACACCTCTCGATGACGCTCATCCCGCATCCCCGCAAGGCCGATTATCCGGAGGCCCGATTCAAGCCCACGCGTGCGGGCGTGATCGGCCTGTGGGACTACATCGACGAGGAATTCGTCTTCGCCGACGGTCGCCTGGTGCTTCGCGGGCACAACGGATCCGGCAAGACCAAGGCCCTGGAGGTGCTCTTCCCCCTCGTGCTGGACGGCGTCCTAGACGCACGACGGCTGGATCCGTTCAGTGGCGAGGAACGGACCATGAAATCGAACCTGCTCTACAAGAAGCAGGAGTCCGCATACGGCTATGTATGGATGGAATTCGCCCGCACTGCCCCCGACGGCAAGGTCATCGAGGCTGTTACCGCTGGCATCGGCATGCGAGTGACGAAAGCGATGCCCTCGCCGGCCCGCTTCTACTTCGTCACCGATGGCCGCATGGGCCTCGACTTTGGTCTCCTGGACGATGCCTCGCGGCCACTGCGGGAGAAGGCACTGGCGAAAATGCTGGGCGAGGATGCCACGTACGAGACGGCAGAGGCATACCGCGATGCCATCGACGACCGGCTGTTCGGCCTTGGACGCGAGCGCTACAGCCAACTGATCAACCTGCTGCTCCAGTTGCGCCGCCCTCTCCTGGCCAAGGACCTGGATCCGGCCAAGGTGTCCGACACTCTCACCGCGGGTCTGCGCCCCGTCGACGAAGACCTGATCAAGCAAGCTGCCCGGGACTTCGAGAACCTCGCAGAGATCCAGGCGCTCCTCAATGCCTTGGCCGGGGCCGACACAGCCGTACAGAACTTCCTGCGTGAGTACACCAGTTACCTTCAAGTCCACGCCCGAGACCGCGTAGGCCAGGTCAAGGAGCGCACGCAGGCCACGGCCGATGAGTGCGCCAGGATCCTTCAGGCAGCGGAGGAACGGCGGACCGCCGACGGGCAACTGGCTGAGGCACGGCAACGCCGGGACACCGGGGAACGGCAGTGCAAAGAGATCGGCACACGCCTCGCCACCCTCAGGAATCATGACGCTGTTACGCAGCAGAAGGACCTCGACGAGCTACGTGACCGAGTGCGCGGCGAGAGCCAGGGCATCAAAGACAGCGACCGCCTCCTCAACGGCGCTTGGGGGCACCTCGCCACTCTCAAGGGTGAGGCAGCGAGGGTCGGCGAGCGGTGCGAAAAACTCAACGCAGCCGCATCACGGCACACCCGAGACCTCTTGGACGCGGCACGCCGATCCGGCATCCTCCTCGAAGAAGACGCACTGAACTTCGATGCCGCGTTTCAGACGCACGTCGTCGGCTACACGACCGCGCGCGAAACCGAACTCGAGGATGTGCGCCACCATCTCACCGCAGTCGAGCAAGCTATGGAGGATCAGGGCCGCGAGCAAAAACGTGTGGATAGCGCAGCTGCTGAACTCACGGAGACCGAGCAGAAGTCAGCTGCCGCCGCCGATCAACTCAGCCAGGCGCGCGCAGAGGCCGCCCATGATCTCGACCGAGTTATCGCTCGCTGGACCAACGACGGCGAAGCCGCGGTTCTCTGCCCCGCCGACCGTGCGCCCCTGCTCGCTGCTTTGGCCGCCGCAGGAGAGCCGGCAGCGATCCCGCTGCCTGAGGTCTTGCGCTCTCTCACTGATCAGCGCCGAACTGCTGCCCTCACCCGCGTCGAAACGCTGAAGAGGCAGTACGACGACATCTCGGACGCCCTGCACAAGACGCGAAGCGAGCGAGACAGGGTGGCGGCTGAAGAAGACGAGGCACCTCCGCTCAGCGACCTGCGGCCCGCCAACAGAGAGGGAAGGTCAGGCGCTCCGCTGTGGCAGCTCGTACGGTTCGCCGATCACATTTCCGATGACCACGCTGCGGCGGTGGAAGGCGCCTTGTACGCGGCCGGGTTGCTCACCGCATGGCTGCACCCCGGCTCGGAGGCCACCGACCAGGCACTGCGCGATAAGGTCGCCGATGCCTATTTGCGTCCACTGCCCGTCACGCAACGGCCCACCGGGAGCACACTGGCCGACATCCTGATTGTCGAAGACCAGGAACATGTGAGCCCCGAAGGTGTGCAAGCCGTCCTCGCTTCCATCGGTGTCGCGGACGAAGCTCCGACAGCCGACAGAGACATCGACACGGATAGCGCCCCTTGCATGACCGTCGAGTCGCATTTCTCCCTGGGCGTTCAGGTCGGTGCCCACCCCAAGGAACAGCCGGAGTACATCGGAGCCACTGCACGGGCTGCACGCCGACGTGAGCGGCTGAGCCGCCTCGATGGGGCCATCACCGTGCTGGAGACCCAGCTCACAGATGCCGAAGTCCAACGGCAGGACGCCCAGGAGGTGTTCGACGACTTCGACCGCGCGCGCTGCCAGCTCCCCAGCACCCAGATGATCGACGAAGCGGCACGCGACGTGGCGGTGATCGCCGGCAATCTCGCCGGAGCTCGCCGTCGCCTTGAGAAGGCTCGCAAAGACCTTGATGGTGCTGTTGCCCGTGCACACGAGAAGAAGCGGCTGCTGAGACAAGCCGCCACAGCCGCGCGGCTTCCTACGACCCGTGAGGAACTGAAAGGTGTCGCCCAGGCCGTCACCGATTTCGGCGCTGCCGGCAAGGAGCTTGCGGTATGTCGAGAACAGATCGATGAGGCCGAGAAGGACCTCGCGGGCCGCAAAGAGATTATCGAAGGGCAGGCACAGACCTACGCCGAGGAGGCCGAGCAGCTGCAGACACGCAAGGATGCTTTCGCCGTCCTGGAAGAGCGGCTACGTACGAGGCAAGAGACGCTTGAAGCACCGCTCCGGGAGATCCTCCAGAAGATCAAGGTGGCTGAGGGGCAGCTGGCGGAAGCAGAGAAGGCACACCGGCGTGCGGTGAAGGACGTCGAAGACCAGCGTGACCGGCTCATGAAGGCCAAGAACACTCTGGAGTTCGTCGGCGACGTCCTGACGACCGCCGTGCGTGAGCAGGTACGAACGACCCTCACCCTTGAGCCGTACGCCCGGCCGGACCTGCTCGGCCTCCTCGACACAGTGGTGGACACTGTCTGGGTACCGCGCGAAGTGTGGCCATCTGCCGAGGAGACCGTGCGGCGACTCATGGACATGCTGACTGCCCACGACACCTCGGTCACTGGCATCGAGGCAGCCCGCAGCGCCGTCCCTACGACCGTCATCTCCCTTGTCGACGCACTCGATGAAGCCACTCAGGGTCGCCGTATCACCGAGAGCCTCCTGAAGACCGCCACCACAAAGATTTCCACGGCCATCACCACGTTGGAAGGCGCCCTGCTCGGATCCGATCAGGGCTACCTCTTCGAGTGGGAGCAGGCTGGCGACATCATCCTGGCCCGGGTTACCGACAGCGAAGGCCCGGCGCCGGTGGCGGACTTCGCGCGCCGATTGGCCGAACAACTTGCCGACCATCGGGTATTGCTGGAGGAGAAGGAACGCACCGTCCTTGAAGACGGCTTGCTGACCGGGCTCGCCGAGCAGATTCACAGCCGCACCACCGCGGCCCGCGATTTGGTCAGAAACATGGACGCCGACACTCGGGCCAGGCCGATGTCATCCGGAACGACGGTCGGCATCCACTGGGTCGCCTCCGACAGCCTGACCGACTCCCAGAAGGCCGTCAGCAAACTGCTGGAGAAGGACGCGTCCGGGCTCGCCCCGGCGAGCTTGGCCGAACTCCGATCCCACCTGCGCAGCCAGATCCGCACCAAGGCCGCCGCAGACAAGAAGCAGAGCTACCAACACGTGATCGCCGAAGTCCTGGACTACCGATCCTGGCGCAAGTTCGAACTGCGGCTGTTCCGCCCGGGCATGAGTGAGGAGGAAAGGAAGAAAGGAGAAGTTCTCACCAAGGCCAAACACAGTGTGATGTCCGGCGGTGAGAAGTCCGCCTCCATTCACCTGCCACTCTTCGCCGCCGCCCACGCCCAGTACAGTTCCGCCTACCCCACCTGCCCACGCCTGATCGCCCTCGACGAGGCGTTCGCCGGCATCGACGAGAAGTACCGCCCCGACTTGCTCGCCCTCACGGTTAAGTTCGACCTCGACCTCTTCATGACCGGCTACGACCTGTGGATCACGTATCCCGACGTGCCGCAGATCTCGCACTACGACATGAAGCACGATGAGGCATCGCACACTGTCTCCGCCATGCTGCTGGTCTGGGACGGCGAACAGATCATCGACGACGTCGGATACCCCGGACCCGAAGATCTGGCCGCCGAGCTGCTCAGCTTCCGGCCAAGCCGCCGCGTTCCGGCCCACGCGGGGTTGCTCACCGACGTGCCTGAGGAAGAGCCGATGGACAGCGGCACTGAGGAAAGCGAGGGGGAGCAATGAGCCTGCCGACGCCCGACGCATACGAGCGCTATCGCGGCCCTGAGTTCGGCCGCCTTCTTGGAGCCGCCCGGCGCTCTCTTGAACGCAACGGAGGCGAGATCACCGGCTCTATCGGCCTGACAAATCCAACGCCAGATGAGCGCAACGCCATCATCGGCATCACAGGCGTGTATCGCTCGGCGGACGTCCGCCGAGTCTCTCTTCCGCTCGAGGCACTGGACCAGAACGTCCGCAACGTCACCGGCGCTTCCCTCCGAGAGCTCTTGGAACGACTCGGTCCTCCGCTGCGGTTTCGAGCCGACGAGCGGAGCGCCATTGATCAGGCCCGGCAGCAGCTGTTGGCCGAGGGAGAGGCCAGCACGCTTCACGTCCAGAACCCCTGGTACAAGGAGTGGCTGAGCGGTCTTGCCTCTGACGGGACGATCACTGGGCTGATCAATAAGAAGGACGAACGCCTCCTCATCCAGGCCATCCGCGTTCTGGAATACCTCTATGCACGCGCCAGCGGTTCGCCCCCGGTCATGCTGGCCGCCTTGGCTGACGCGACCACGGGAAACACCAAGACCCTCAACCCTGGCCAAGGCTCGCTGCCGACCCTCGTACTCCGTGCGTTGGCAACAGCACGAGGAGTTCCGCTCGCGGCAGGAGCCGAGGCCCGGCGCGAGCTTTGGGACGCGTTCGACGTCATCGTCGACGACCTGGCCAGCCGCGTCCTCGTCCTCAACCTGCCGGCGGCTGGTCGAGGGCTGGGGGAGTGGCTCACGGACGCGGCTCGATACGGCACCCCCTTCCACGTCACACTTCACCAGCTGGTCACCTTGCCCGTCACCGTGCACCTGCCGCTGGTGTACGTGTGTGAGAACCCGGCTGTCCTCCGCCGCGCCGCTGGAGAACTCGGCGCGAGCAGCCCGCCGTTGATCTGCGCCGAAGGCCGACCGTCAACGGCCTTCCACCGACTGGCCCGCTTGATCGTCAACGGAGGGGGTCGGCTCCTCTACCACGGGGACTTCGACTGGCCGGGAATCGACATGACCAATCAGCTCATCGGCCGCTACGGAGCTGAGCCCTGGAAGATGAGCGCTGAGGATTACCTGGAGGGGCTCCGGACCGAGGACGACCACGTCGCCTTGTCCGGAAAGGCCCGTAGCACTTCATGGGACCCGCGTTTGAGTAATGCGATGCAGGAGCATCAGGCGGCTGTCTACGAGGAAGGCGTAGCTGACGCTCTCCTGGCGGATTGGGGTGACCAACTCTGATCATGGGCAAGTGATGACCTGCTGAGCGGGCAGCCGACAGCCGCCGGGGCTGGATGCCCCACGTTAGAGCAGCAGAGACAACAGAACCCTGCATGCCCCGTGCAACGAGCGACTAGGCTTGATCGGCGCCCACGAATCTGGACCGGATGGCGCAGGCGTGCGTGTAAGGAGTGCTGAGCAACAGATGACGGGGACGCCCGAGCGGATCGGCCGGTACACCGTGGCCAAGGAGCTGGGCTCGGGCGGCATGGGGGAGGTGTACCTCGCCTACACCCCGGGTGGTCAGCCGGTGGCGGTGAAGCTGATCCGCAGCGACAAGCTGGACCCCGTCACACGGGCTCGCTTCGAAAAGGAAGCGCTGATAGCGCGCACCGTGATCGGTACCAACAGGGTGGCGCGGTTCCTGGAGGCTGACCCGTTCGCGGACCGCCCCTGGCTGGCGATGGAGTACGTGGCCGGACGTACCTTGCTGGCCTGCGTGGACCAGGACGGCGTTCTCCCCTTGCCGCTGGTCGCCAGTCTGGGCGCGTTGCTCGCCGAGGGGCTGAGCGCCGTGCACGCCGCGGAGCTGCTCCACAGGGATCTAAAGCCCCAGAACGTCATCATGGGCACAGAAGGTCCCATAATCATCGACTTCGGCCTCGGTGCGTTCATGGATGCCGCGAAGGAGTCGCTGTCCCACAGCGGGATGATCATCGGGACGGTGCGCTGCATGCCGCCGGAGCAGGCGAGCGGACATCCGAAGGTGACGCCAGCCGCGGACGTGTACGCGCTGGGCACGGTTCTGCTGTATGCGGCGGCGCACCACTACCCGTACGACGGTGCGGTGTGGGAGGCCGTCGCCGTGCAGGTGGCGAATCCTGACATCGGCCCGGATCTGAGCGGTGTGCCCGAGGGGCTTAAGCCACTGATCGCCTCCATGCTCGCCCACGTTCCCGAGGAGAGGCCGACGCTGGATGACGTTTCAAAGGCGTGCTCGACGCTGTTGAAGGCTGCTGGAAAGGCGCCGGCCGACGCACGACTCGCGCTGATCGCGCATACGACCGCGGGCGGTACGCCGGATGCGGCCAAAGAGCCGTTGTCCCCATCGTTCGAGAAGCTGCTTGAGGACCAGGCCGAGATCGCTGACGACGCGGGTCTGGACTCGCCGCTCGATAGTCCGCGAGGAACTGCTGAGGCGGAAGAGCCGGAACCGGAGGAGGCGGAGCAGGACGAGCCGCACCCCGACTCCGCCGAGGCCGTGAAGCCAAAGGCGGAGCCGAAGGCCAGGCCCACGGCCGTAAGGCCGCCGGCATCGAAGCGGGTCGCGGATGAGCTGAGGGCGGAGTACGCGGCGGATACCGCGCTTTGATGGCCAAGGTGTCAGTGCCTGGTGGGAAGCTAGAGGCGGACGGGCGTATGGGGTCGGCTTGGGCGCTGTCTATACGACTCGTGAATGGTGAGCGGTGCGAGGCGCACCGCGGGTGAGGAATCGGAGCGGACGTGAGCGTCGAGGCGGGAGCCGTGGGCGGGCAGAGCGATACGGCGAGGGGCGCCCTGGAGCCGGACGAAGCCTCGTCAGCGAAGCAGCCGACTGACACTGGCGGATACGCGGCGGGTGCACAGGTCCTGATCCGAGACGAGCTGTGGCTGGTGCGCAACTGCACGGCCACCGACCGTGACGGATGGATGGTTGAGGTCACCGGCATCTCCTCGTTCGTACGCGGGATCGACGCCACCTTCTACGACCGGCTGGATGTCGTTCAGGAGCTGGACCCGCGCGAGACCGAGCTGGTGGCTGACGATTCTCCGAACCATCGCAGATCCCGTCTGTTCCTTGAGGCGATCATGCGGAAGACGTTCCTGCCGCAGACCGAGCACGGCCTGGCGCTGGCGGACAACTTCCTCATGGACCAGCAGGTCCACCAGCTGCGCCCGGCGGAGCTGGCGCTGTCCATGAAGAACCCGCAGCCGCGGATCCTGATCGCGGACGTGGTGGGTCTCGGTAAGACCCTGGAGATCGGGGTGCTGCTGGCAGAGCTGATCCGGCGGGGGCGCGGCGAGCGGATCCTGGTGGTGACGCCGCAGCACGTGCTGGAGCAGTTCCAGCGCGAGCTGTGGACCCGGTTCGCGATCCCGTTGGTGCGGCTGGACTCGACCGGCATTCAGCGGGTGCAGCAGGACATCCCCGCGGGGCGGAACCCGTTCGCGTACTTCAAGCGCGCGATCATCTCCGTGGACACCTTGAAGAGCGACGTGTACGCCCACCACCTGGACAACACCGACTGGGATGCCGTCGTCATTGACGAGTCCCACAACCTCGTCAACCGCGGCACGAAGAACAACGCGCTCGCCCGTCTGCTGGCACGCAAGACCGACGCGCTCGTGCTGGCCTCCGCCACCCCGCACAATGGCGACGCTACCTCCTTCGCCGAGCTGGTCAGGATGCTGGACGAGGCCGCGATCGCCAATCCGTCCCAGTACGAAGTGAAGGATCTCGCGCACCTCTATATCCGGCGCACCAAGACCTCGGCCGAAGTCCGCGAGTCCCTCAAGGGGACCTGGGCGGACCGCGGCCCGTCTCTGCCTCTCCACGCCCCGGCCACCGAGAAGGAACGCGCGGTCCTCGAGGAATTGGCCACGCGCTGGATCCCGGCCGACCCGGCGACGCCGTCGGCGAGTCGGCATCAGCTAGTCCCATACCGGTTGCTGAAGTCTTTCCTCTCCTCGCACAAGGCGCTGCTGGCGACCATCAAGACCCGCATCGGAAACCTCGACAACCCGCCGCCCGACAAGCCCGACAACGGTTCGAAGACACGGAAGCGGCCGGAGGACCCGGCGGTACGCGAAGCGGCACGGAAGGTCGAGAGGGCGGCCCTGACCGACCTGCAGCACCTCGCCGAGCAGATCGAGGACCAGGACTCGGCGAAGAGGGTAGCGCTGCTGGACGAGCTGCGGGAGCTGGGCGTCGGCCCGGGCTCGGACACCCGAGTGGTCGTATTCTCCGAGAGCATCCCCACCCTGAAGTGGCTGGCGGAGACCGTCCCGGCCGCACTCGGCTTCCGGCACACCGCCAGCCCGGACGAGAAGAAGCCCTGGCTTGGATACGGCGGAGCCGTACAGGTCATGCACGGCGAGGCCAGCACCGATCAGGAACAGCAGGACATCGTCGAGAAGTTCGGGCTGCGCGACGACCCGGTGCGCATCCTGTTCACCGGTGACGTCGCTTCCGAGGGCGTCAACCTGCATCAGCAGTGCCATCTGCTGATCCACTACGACCTGCCGTGGTCCCTGATCCGCATCGAGCAGCGCAACGGCCGTATCGACCGGTACGGGCAGGAACACCCGCCTGAGTTCCGCGCGCTGATCCTCACCAGTGACATCCCGTGGCGCATGGACGAGACGACCGGACAGCCGCGGACCCTGGATGACCGGCTGGTGGGTGAGAAGCTCCTCAGGCGTGAGGAGGAGGCCCACAAGATCGAAGGTTCGGCTGAGGCTGTGACCGGCCTGTACCGGGCCAAGGAAGAAGAGAACCGCCTCACCCAGGACCTGATCGCGGGTCGCACCGTCGAGGAGTCCATCAAGCAGTCCCAGCAGGGCGGAGCCGCCTTCCTCACCGGGCTGCTCGGCCAGGTGGGCGCAGTCCACGAACACCCCGAAGTGGCCCGCGCCGTCGTACCGAAGCTCTTCCGGTCCACCGCGGACTACTTCGACGAGGCACTGCGGCAGATCTCCCGTCCCAATCCCGAGGACATGCTGTCGTTGCGGCGCGACGACGACGGCACCATCGCCTTCGAGCCACCACGGGACCTGCTGTACCGGCTCAGGGCACTGCCCAAGTCGTACCTGGACGAACAGCAGATCCTGCCGCGCAAGACCGAGCCGGGACGCATGCGCATCACCTTCTCCAAGGACCTCGCTGGCGCACGCCTGAAGGCGGCGAGGGAGACTACCGCGTCCCAGTGGCCGAACGTCTCGTACGTCACCGACGTCCACCCGGTCCTGGACTGGCTCACGGACAAGGTGCTCGTCGAGATCGGGCGTCACAAGGCCCCGGTGCTCGCCGCCACCGTGGCCAGCCCGATCTTCTTGGTCCAGGGCATCTACTCCAACGCGTTGGGCAAGCCCACCATCGTCGAGTGGATGGCCGTCTCCGGCCTTCCCGACAGCACGCACGTCACAGCGCTGACCGCCGACGTATTGGAGAGCTACGGCGTGGGCCCGAACATGCCCGGCCGCGCCACGCCCCGCGACCTGCCGGGCCTCAACGCGCTCGTGCCCGACGCCATCGACGCTGCACAGCGACAACTCGCCCTCCTGGAAGGCGCGTACCGCGAGCAGATCGAAGAGACCCTTGCTCCCTATCGCAAGAAGGTCACCGACTGGCGGCAGGACGCCCTCTTCGCCAGTGCCCGCCCGAAGGAAGCGGAGCTCGACCGTACGGCCAAGCGGCAGCTGAAGCTTGTCAAGTCCCTGGAGACGGCGGGCGAACCGATGTTGCGCCTGCTGGCCGTCCTCGAACCGCACACCGCCACCGAAGGAGGCAACGAACGATGAGCACCGACTTCGACTCCTTCGCCAACCGTGGCGAATACCTGTCCGCGCACTACTTCGCCGACCAGCTCCGCACCGACCTCAAGAAGGGCCTGTTCGCCACCTGGGCGCAGCGCGAGGGCGACGAGAACGACCCGCGCAAGACCCCGCGCGAGCTGCTGCGCACCCTGCGCACCCCCTACCTTGCCGAGGAACTGCGCGGCTACTTCGTCAAGACCACCCAGGCCGACGCCGAGGACGAAGCCCGCCTCAACACGCACAACAACCCCGAGTGGACCAAGCGCCTTGCGGAGTGGCACCAGATGGTCCTGCGGGCCCTCGGCTACGACACCTCCCCGGCCGAGCTCACCGTGCACCGCGCCGGCCGCGACCACACCCTGCCCGTGGCCTACCACGGCCACGGCATCGTCGCCCTGGACTGCGGCTGGACCGCCGCCAACGACGACGCCCTCAACCCCGACCGTGCCGGACGGCTCCTGTCGTCCGTGCGGGTCAGCGCGAGTGAGTCGTACGAGACGGGCGCGGCCCTGGCCTCATGGCTCTTCCAGAGCGAACTCGGCGGAGTAGGCGGCCCGCACCCCCGCTTCGTCCTGCTGCTGTGCGGCGGCGTCATCCTGCTCGCCGACCGTCAGGCCTGGAACGAGGGCCGATATCTCGCGGCGAACCTCGACGCCGCCCTGGAACGCAACGACCGCACTCAGCAGGGCGAACTCGCCACCATCGCTGCCCTGTTCAGCCTGGACATGCTTCGCCCCGGCGAGAATGACACCAGCCGTGCGATCGACGCCCTGCTTAAGTCCTCTGGTGACAACGCAGCCGGCGTCTCCGGCGAACTGCGCTATGGCCTGCAGCGCTCGGTCGAGATCATCGCCAACGAAGTCCTGCACCGGATGGCCGACCCGAAGAACGACGTCACCCCGGCCGACATCGAAAGCCCCAAGATCCCCTTCGCGCGCGAACTCACCCGCGAAGCGCTGCGCTACCTCTACCGCGTCCTGTTCCTGCTGTACGCGGAGGCCCGCCCCGAACTCGGCATCCTCCCCGCCGACGACGGATCGTACGAGGCCGGCTACTCCATGGCCCGCCTGCGCGAACTCGTCGAGCGCGACGAGGAACTCGTCGAGGAGGAGGCCAAGAACGGCTTCCACCTCTTCCAGTCACTCGACGTCCTGTTCAACAAGGTCAACTTCGGCCACCGCGCGTACGGCACCGAGCCCAACGACGACCAGCCCGGCGACGACGAGGAGACCCGCAAGGCCAAGGAGGCCCGCCGAAGCGAGGACCGCGGCCTGCGCTTCGAGGCCCTGCGCAGCGAACTCTTTGAGCCGACCGCCATCCGCCTCATCGGCACCGGCGTCCTCGACCCGCGCAGCGACGAGGACAACGATCCACGCTGGCTCGACCTGTGTCTGCGTAACGAAGCCCTCCACGAGGTGCTGCGGCTGCTCACCATGAAGAAGGGCAAGCGCGGCGAACGCGGCGGCTTCATCTCCTACCGCAACCTCGGCATCAACCAACTCGGCGCTGTCTACGAGGGGTTGATGTCCTACACCGGCATCATCGCCAAGGAGGAACTGTGCGAGGTGGCCAAAGGTGGTGACCCGGAACAGGGTTCCTGGCTCATCCCCTCGCACAAGCAGGACCAGTACCCCGACAAGACCCTCGTCCAGTACGGCGAGGACGATGCTCGCAAGGGCCTGCGCGGCGCCAAGAAGTACGAGAAAGGCTCGTTCGTCTATCGGCTCGCTGGCCGCGACCGGGAAACCTCCGCCTCGTACTACACCCCTGAGTCGCTGACCAAGGTCACCGTCGAACTCACCCTCAAGAGCCGACTCGACCAGGAGCGCGACGAGCACGGCGATGTCATCAAGACGCGGGCGTCAGAGCTGCTGAAGTACAAGATCTGCGAGCCGGCGCTCGGCTCGGGCGCGTTCCTTAACGAGGCCATCAACCAGGTCGCCGATGAGTACCTGCGCCGCCGCCAGGACGAACTCGGCATCACCATCCCCGCGGCCGACGCGATCGCCGAGAAGCAGAAGGTCAAGGCGTACATCGCCCTGCACAACGCCTACGGGGTTGACCTTAACGCGACGGGCGTCGAGTTGGCAGAGGTGTCGCTGTGGCTCAACACCATGCACCCCGGCATGCGCGCCCCGTGGTTCGGCCTGCACCTGCGCCGAGGTAACTCGCTCATCGGCGGGCGCAGGGCGGTGTACGCAGGCGATGACGTGGCGGGCAAGGACAAGGCCTGGCTGAGGGCGAAGGGCGCCCTGGCACCGACTTTGCTGCCTTTCCTCAAGGGCGGCGAGGCGCAGCTGCTGCCTGCCGACGCGGTGCACCAGTTTCTGTTGCCGAGCCCTGGCTGGGCCGCGGTCGCAGGCTCGAAGGAAGCCAAGGAACTTGCCAAGGAGGGCGTCGAGCAACTCGCTGCCTGGAAGAAGGGGATCCTCCAGCGTCCCAAGCGCAGCACCGCGCACCTCAATGCGGACGGCAGTCTCAAGCTCAATCCCAAGACCAAGCAGCCGAAGCCGGAAGCATCCTCGCAGTTCACGAAGCTGCGGGACGCTGCCCGGCGGGTTGAGTTCTTGTGGGCGGCCGTGGTCAAGCGCATGGAACTCTCTGAGAAGGAGATCGCGCGCCGGATCGAATTGTGGCAGGCCGATCCGACGGATCCCGAGTACGCCTTCCTCCAGCACCCCGATCAGGCGGTGCGGAAGGAAAAGGTTCTGGAGGATCTTTTCAACGCCGTCGACACTCCGTACTGGCGACTGAAGAAGGTCATGGACGCCTGGTGCGCCCTGTGGTTCTGGCCAGTCGACAAGGCTGGGCTGCTGGACGGGAGCGACGGTGAGTACGCGGCCCGGACCGTTGTCAGTGACGCGGACGGTCTCAGCAAGGTGCTCGGTGGGATGCCGCTGACCGGGGAGCGGTCTGAGCCCCAGCCCGATCCCGAGCAGGCAGCCGTTGCCGCACCGACGCCCGCACCGCGGTTCGTCGAGGCGACGGCCCTGTTCGCACTGGGTCCTGAACAGACCTCGTTCGAGGATCTTGAACTGACCCCGCACGACGAGCTGGTCGTGGAAGTGAGACAGGTCGGACCGAAGGGCGGGAAGAAAGGCCCGGTCAAGCCGAAGGCGCCAGAACGGCGGCCGATTATCCCGCTCAAGGAGCTCGACGACTGGCTGGAGTTCCTAGAAGCCATGCTGGGCACGGCCGACGTGCCCGAAGGCACCCTCATCGACAGCTTCAAGAGCCTGGACGAACTGAAGAGCTTCGAAGAGACACTTCCAGGCTTCATGGGAATGGACGTCGACAACCCGGAAGACCGGTTTCCCTGGCTCCGGAAGGTGCGCGACATTGCGGATGAGCAGGGATTCCTGCACTGGGAGTTGGAGTTTGCCCTCGTGTTCGCGAGGAACGGCGGCTTCGACCTTCAAGTGGGGAATCCGCCTTGGGTAAGGCCTAGGTGGATTGAGTCGGCCGTACTCGCGGAGCATGAGCCATGGTTCGCCCTGGAGACAAAGGCGCCAACGGATGAGAAGGAGCGTCGGCGTCTGGAAGTATTGGGAATCTCCGAGTCTCGGCGCTACCTGCTCAGCGAGCTGACGAACGTCAGCGCGCAGGTTGCCGTTTTCGGGTCTCCGCAGATGTATCCATTGCTGGAAGGGACCCAGTCGGATCTGTACCGAGCGTTCATGTCTCAGGTATGGGCACACATGTCGGCGGACGGGGCCGCCGGGATGGTACATCCAGACACACATTTCACGGGAGACAAGGAGGGGGCGCTTCGGGAGGCTGCTTATCAACGGCTTCGAATTCATGGGGATTTCTTTAACCCCGGACACCGGTTCTTCCAGAAGCCCGTTGGCGAGTCCAGTCACTTTGGAGTGCATATCTATGGCAGTGCCGGGAAAATCGGATTCGACCATCTGTCCTGGCTTGTCTCCACAGATGCCCTCCGACTGTCGTCACAGCATGACGGCAGGGGCGAGGGGCCGGGTATTCGGTATCGCGGCGGCGCCTATGACGAGCGCCCGCACCTCGCCCGCGTCGTGCGTGTGGACACTCAATTGCTTGCCGTCTGGCAGCGTCTGCTGAACGAGGTCAATCAGCCGGTGGAGCAAGCGCGTCTGCTCTTTCCAGTTAGTACAGCGGAGGCCTCGGCGATCGAGGCGCTAGCTGATTATCCTGTGCGACTGGAGGATTTCTCTCCGGAGATTGCGCGTGGATATGATGAGAGCGGGGCCAAGAAGAAGAATCTGATTGACTACAATCGCCCTGCCCCTGCCACGGGGAAGGAATATCAACCGGATCGTTGGCGTGGGGTGATTCTCAAAGGAATCCAGCTAGGCGTCGCTACATCGGCCTTCAAGCGCTATGACGCTAATACCAATGATCCGTATGGTGTTGATCTCGTTAGGCTCCCCTCGGACTTTGTTCCGAGTTCTGCTTATGTGCGAGTTCCTGGCAGGAGCGAGGCGTACTTGCGTGAACAGGAAAGATGGACCGATTACCGCGCGCTTGACTGCATAAAATCCAGCAGTAAAGCGATTGCTCGCGCGAGGCGGCAGGTCGCATATGCCGAACGAATTCCTGAAGAGAAGGTGACTCAGGGTCAGGTGGAGGCGGTGTTGATCCAGCGAGCCCAACGCCGGTACGTGACATTTCATCGACTTGCCTGGCGCCGCCAGGTAGCCCCTGACACCGAACGGGCCCTGTACGCGGCTCTCGTTCCGCCTGGTACTGCACATATCCATGCTGTGCACAGTCTCGCGATGCCTGAGCAGCGTGACACTGTGCTGATCGGTGGTTTCTGGGCTTCGCTTCCGCTGGATTACTTTCTCCGAGTTACCGGCCGAGGCGACCTTCAGGCCAAGGGTGCCAAGGCGATGCCCGCCCCCGCCCCTAACCACCCACTATCGTCTGCCCTGCTCCTCCGAACCCTCCGTTTGAATTGCCTCACTCGCGCGTACGCCGACCTCTGGTCGGACCTGTACGACTCCACATGGCTTGACCGCGAGTCTTGGGCTCGAGGATGGCCCGGGCTCCCGGCGCTGAATGACGTCACGGCGGACTGGCACCCCGAAACGCCCCTCCGTACGGAGCGCGCTCGGCGCTCGGCGCTCGTGGAGATCGACGCGCTCGTGGCGGTTTGGCTCGGTATGGATGCTGATGCGCTGGTCGCGGCATACAGAGGCCGTTTTCCCGTGCTGCAGAAGTACGAGGCTGTGACGTGGTTCGACGCCGACGGCTGGAAGCTTGCAGGAAATTCGCGCACGATCGGGCAGCAGCAGACGAAGGATTCCTGGAAGGAGTTCGAGCAGTACCGGACAGCCGTGGTAAAGGGGCGGGATCCGGGTGACACCCCCGTTCCCGAGGGCTATACCAAGCCCTTCCACCAGGCAAAGCGCGAGGACGAGATGCGCGAGGCGCACGCCCATTTCAAGAAGCGGCTGGACGCAGCGATCGCCCGCGGTGAGTGGGACCCGGTCAAACAGGAGGTGCCGAAGCCGTGAGGCCGACGCTGGAGGCGCGCGGGCTCAAGGAGAGCCTGCTGCAATATCTGTCGACGACGTACGCGCTAACGGACGAGGGCGCGCGCGAAGCACTGCACCGGTTCCTCGGCGACGAGACAACGGGGATGTTCCGGGGACCGTACCTGCGGATCCGCACCCCGTTCACGGCGGCCCACGAAGGGTGGCGCGAGCACCTGGAGTGGCAGCGCGTGGGGTTCACGCCGTACGCGCACCAGGCAGTTGCGTTCGAGCGGTTGACCTCCGCGAATGGGCACACTCCGCAGCCGACCCTTGTCACTACGGGGACGGGCTCGGGAAAGACGGAATCATTCCTCTACCCCGTGCTCGATCACTGTCGCCGGGAGCGGGAGGCGGGGAAGACCGGCATCAAAGCGGTGTTCCTGTACCCGATGAACGCGCTCGCGACCGATCAGGCGCAGCGCATCAACGACCTGCTCACGCAGAACGACGAGGCTCTCGGCAAGCTCTGGGCGGGGCTGTACATCGGGGACCGGGCGGCGACCCAGTACGAGAAGGTGCGTACGCGGCGTTCGGACATGCAGCTATCACCGCCGGACATCCTGATCACCAACTACAAGATGCTGGATCTGCTGCTGCAGCGTGAGGACGACGCCCCCCTGTGGCGGGACGCGGATATCCGGTACGTGGTGGTGGACGAGTTCCACACGTACGACGGTGCGCAGGGCACCGACGTGGCGATGCTGCTGCGACGGCTCGCGTCCGCGGTCGGCATGTCCGAGAAGGGACGCCCGCTGGGCCGCATCTGTCCGGTGGCGACCTCCGCGACGCTCGCATCAGGAACAGACGAAGACGGGGTGACTCGCCTGCTGGAGGTGGCGAGCGATGTCTTCGGTACGGAGTTCTTGGCGGAGTCCATCGTCGGAGAGAACCGGCTATCGGTCGAGGAGTTCATCCCGCTGACCGACGTGAAGATGCAGGGACTGCCGACGCCCGACGAGCTGCTGGCTCTGCCCGATCCCGCTTCCGGCGAGGAGGCGATGCTCGACCTCATCAAAGCGGTGACAACGGTTCGCGATCCGGATCCGTTTCTGCTGGGTGAGAACCTCAAGCGGCATCTGTTCACCCGGGCGGTGATGCAGGCGCTGGACGGCGAGGTGAAGACCAGCGACGAAGTGCTGGACGTGATGTGGCGTGCAGGCGCGGCCGGTTGGGCAGAGGCCGTGGCTCGGCAGCCGGAGAAGGCGGCCGAGGCGCTCGCCCGATTCGTGGCGCTGATGTCGTACGCACGTGACCCCAAGTCATCTCCCGTAGAGCCGCGTCCGTTCGTACACGTCGAGGTGCACCAGTGGGCCCGGTCCGTGTCCCGGCTGTTGCGCGGTGTGCTGCCGTGGCCGAAGGCGGAGTTCCGCTGGGATGCGGCGGGCATGGCGGACGCCAGCGCCACGGACGGCGGTCGTACGGCGCCGGTGACGACGGCGACGTCGGGTCAGAGCGCCAATCTCTTCCTGCCGGCCGTCTACTGCCGGGACTGCGGGCGGTCGGGCTGGGCAGTGTTCTCGCCAGAGAGCGATGACCATGACGTCCAGTTCGACACCTTCAAGATCCGTCGCGCCTCCCTCGGCCAGGACAAAGCTCGGGTACGGAACCTGATCGCGGCGACCGAGCGGGAGGCGCGAGAGGGCTCCGGAGCAGCGCCGATGACGGCCGGCGGCAGGGGTACGAGCGCGGCATCGCAGGGCTCGGGCGGTTTGCTGATGGTGTTGGACGGCGCGCGCAAGCGGCTGCGGCTTCCGGATCCGCTCAACGACTACGACAAGGACACTAAGGAGCCGCGGCTGACGGCCCGCGACTCGGCGTTCGTGCTGGTCAACTTCGGTGGCACGGTGGCGAACACCGCGGCCAGGGAAGACTGGTGTGCGGCGTGTGGCGAGCACAATGCCATCCGATACCTGGGCACCGGGTCAGCCGCCATGGCCGCGGCGTCGATCACGCAGCTGTTCACGGGCGGGGAGCTCGACAAGAAGCTGCACGAGGACAAGACGCTGATGTTCAACGACTCGGTGCAGGATGCCGCGCACCGGGCCGGGTTCGTCGCCAACCGTTCGTATACCTTCTCGCTGCGCGCCCTGCTGGCCAAGCACCTCAGGCACGACCAGCCGACGCCGCTCAATGACCTGATCGCGGGCGTGGTCGAGGCCACCACGGATAAGGACACTCTGGCTGCGGTGGTGCCGCCGGATCTGCACGGGTACAACGGAGTTGATCGGCTGCTGTCCGGCGAGGGTCGTGGCGGGAGTCTGCCAGTGTGGCGTCTTATCGGGCAGCGTCTCGCGTTCGAAGCGCTGATGGAGTTCGGCTTCCGATCGCGCAATGGCCGCACCCTGGAGCTGACCAGGACCGCTGCTGCGCATGTTCGTATCGACGATGCGGCGGCCGTCGTAGCCCTCGTCAAGCGGATCCACGAGGAGTGCGTGCGCGACGGTGTCCCGCTGATCGCTCAGGACGACGCACGCTATCTGGCGTTCGTACGGATCTTCTTGGAGCGGCTGCGCACCCGGGGTGCGGTGGCCCACAAGTGGCTGAGCAAGTACGTGGACGAGGCGGGTACCAGCCGGTACTTCATCTGGGGCAAGCGGGCGCCAGGCATGCGGGCTTTCCCCAAGCGCGTCGCGGCCCCGGTGTTCCTGCTCAGCCAGCCCAAGAACGGCAGCGAGTTCGACTTCGCGACCGGGCGGTTGTCCTGGTACGAGCGGTGGGCAGGGCGCTGCCTCGGTCTCCCGCGCGAGATGGCGCCGGAGTTCTGGAATCGGCTGCTGCCAGAGCTGGCCTCGCTCGGCCTGCTCTCGGTCCGTACTCCGACTGATACCTCGGTACGGGTGTACGGCTTGAAGCCGGGCAACATCGAGGCCCAGCTGCTGGACGACGAGCAGGTACGTCACGCCTACGTGCGCTGCCCGGTGTGTTTCTGGGAGCAGACGGTCCACCCGTCCCTGCTTGACCAGTGGCACGAGCAGCCGTGCCCCTCTTACCGCTGCCGCAACGGCCGCCTGGTGGCCGGCGACCGGCCCGAGGGCCTGGGCGTGCACCACCGCGACCGCGACTACACCGACGACTACTACCGTCGTCTGTACCGCAAGGCGGGCACCTATCAGGTGGTCACCGCTGAGCACACCGGGATGCTCTCCCGTCCGGAGCGGGAGAATGTGGAGAAGGCCTTCAAGCGCCGCGAGGGCTTCAAGGACCCCAACGTCCTGTCGTGCACCCCGACACTGGAGATGGGCATCGACATCGGTGACCTCTCGGCGGTCGTGCTTGCCGCGCTGCCGCGTCGCCCTGCCAGCTACGCCCAACAGGTCGGGCGAGCGGGACGCCGTACGGGCAATGCGTTCTTGCTGACCATCCCCGACCGACGGCGCCGCGACCTGTACTTCCTGGAGCGGCCCAAGGATCTGATCGCGGGCACGATCGTGCCCCCGGGCTGCCATCTGTCAGCCATCGAGATCCTGCGCCGCCAATATCTGGCGCACTTGCTGGACCTCGCGGCCGCCGGACGGCTGGTGCGTGCGGACGGCATCGTGCTGCGCGCGCTGCCGCACAAGGCGCCTCGTCTGTTCGGGCCTTCGGGCTACCTGGTTGACCTGGTGGAGCTGGCCATCGCCCAGGGGGAGGAGCTGGCGAAGGGGTTCATGGAGTTGTTCCCCTCCGGTGTCAACGACCAGGCCAAGGCCGATCTGCGCGCGTACGCCACCCAGGACCTGCGCTCCAGGGTCGAGGAGGCCGAACGGGAGTGGTTCCGCGGCCAGCGAGCGCTGCGGGCCCGGCTGCGTGAGATCGACGATGCCCACGAGGAACTACACGACTCCGATCCGGACCAGGCACGGCAGAAGGCCGAACTGGACGCCGAACGACGCGGAGTTGGCCGCCGCCTGATGAACCTGGGCGAGACATCGGCCCAGACCGCGCTGTGTGATCTGGGGCTGCTGCCCAACTACGCGCTGATCGACTCCACGACCGTTCTGTCGGCGACGCTTTACGGCGAGGACGGGGTGGACGCCAAGACCGGGCAGGTGAAGTACACCTCCACCACCGACTCCTACGAGAGGCCACGGCGTATCGCCCTGGAGGAGATGGCCCCGGGCAACACCTTCTACGTCAACGGCCATAAGCATCAGATCACCGGTCTGGAGATCTCCACCGGCGGACGGCAGGAGTGGCGCACCTGGCGGGTATGCCCGGGCTGTGGATATGTGCGTACCGAGGACGCCGCCGAGGACCGGTCACCGTGCCCGCGCTGCAAGACCAGTCATATCGCGGACGACGGCTCTTGTCTGTTCCAGATCGTCGAACCAGCAACCGTGACCTCGCGGGACAAACGGGAAGACGCCCAGATCCGCGACGACAAGGATGACCGGGACCGCCGCTTCTACACCGTCGTGGACGCGGTCGACATCCCGGTGGAGACCATTGAGCCGGGCTCCTGGCGGCACGACAGCCAGACGTTCGGCGTCGACTACTGCCGCAAGGCGATGATCCGCCGGATCAACGTCGGACCCGTCCGTTACGACGCCCCGAACCGTGACGACTTCGCCGGCCACCGCGTGCGCCTGAACCCGTTCCACGTGTGCACGGCCTGCGGCGCGGCCACCGCGGACGGTCAGCCGGTCTTCGACCACGACACCGACGCACTCGACTCCCTCGCCGCCCGCAGTGGAGCACTCAAGCACCACCGTCCATGGTGCCCGCTGCGGCGCGGAAAGAAGGACGGCGTCCGGCAGGAACCGGTCCTGCTCGCCCACAAGTTGGAGACCGAAGCCCTGCGGGTCCTCATCCCCGCCGCCACCGCAGACGTCGATTCCAAGGTGCACTCGTTCAGGGCCGCACTTCGCCTCGGCGTGGACCTTCACTTCGGCGGCGACCCTCAGCACCTGGCCACCACCGTCGCCTCCATGCCGGACAACGAGAGCGGCGAGCGCCGCTGGTTCCTCGTGCTCTTCGACTCGCTGCCCGGTGGCACCGGCTACCTGGACCGGCTGACCGACCCGATCGCGTTCCGCGACACCCTGGCCAAGGCGTACGAGATGCTCAAGGAGTGCCCGTGCGCCGAGGAGCAGCGCCGGGCCTGCCACCGTTGCCTGCACCGTTACACCCCGGAGCCGTTCCAGGACATCGTCTCGCGCCAGGCCGCGCTGACGATGTTGGAG
This sequence comes from Streptomyces sp. ITFR-16, assembly GCF_031844705.1. NCBI lineage: Bacteria > Bacillati > Actinomycetota > Actinomycetes > Kitasatosporales > Streptomycetaceae > Streptomyces > Streptomyces sp. ITFR-16. Next base: position 1,710,399 of record NZ_CP134609.1, on the reverse strand, counting down.
TCCCTTCTGTTCAAGCAGGACGGCTCGGACGGCTGGGAGTGGAGCGAGGTCGACCACACCGGACTGGTAGGGCTGGACGCCCAGGTCGAATCCGACCTGGAGGCGCGCTTCCTGGCGGCCCTGCGCGACTGGGTGAAGGTCACCGACGACGCCTCCCTCGACGAAGACGGCCATGCGAGCGGGCATCTGCGCTTCACCGACGGTCCCGGCGTCATGCACTGGCGGCTGACCGCGCAGCAGCAACTCCGGGGAACCGTAACCGACTTCACCTTCACGCGCATCGACGGGCCGACCCAGAGCGTCAAGGTCTACCTCGAAGGCTTCCGCTTCCACGCCAGCCGCGAGCACAACCAGATCGCCACCGACGCGGCGAAGCGCACCCTCCTGCGCGCCGAAGGGGAGACCGTCTTCCAGATCACCTGGGCAGACATCGATCTCTTCGAGAAGCGCCCCACCCGTACGCAGCCCGTATGGCCGCCGTACCGGGGCACGGCTCAGGAACAGGCCAAGACCGCCTACGAGCAGTATGGCGGCCAGCGCGCACACTTCGCCGACGCCGTCTTCGCCAACCCCATCGACATCCTGATCGCCTACCTGCGTGATCCGGATGCCGACCGCTGGGCCCGCCGGGCCCGCGCCCTGGTCACCGGACTGACGGCCCAGCCAGGCACGGCCCCGGTCACCGCGACCGGACGCCGCAGCGAACTGGTGGCAGCCCTGCGCGGCCAACTGGCCACCTTCTCCGCGACCGAGCGCCACGACAAGCCGGTCGTGGCGGATGCGGCCGCCATCGGCCCCGTCCACGTCTTCCGTACGCAGGACGAGACCGGGCTCCCGCTCGTGTTCGCCCTGGACGCCGCCGACCCTGAGGCCCTGAAGTGGACCGCGCTCGCCGTGCTCGACGACTCCGAAGCAGTGCTGGACACGGACGAGCACAAGGAGCGCTGGCGGTCCTGGCTGTACTGGACCAACCTCACCCAGTTCCTTTCGCTGGCCGGCGGCGACGGCGTCCAGCTCGCCACCAGCAAAGCTGCGGACTTCGAGGTCGAGGTCCTCGCGGTCTGCGGCGGGCTCGGCGAACTCGACTCGCTCATCGGCGCCCCCGCACCCGTCGTGTCCGAGGTGCCCGCGGCCGTGGTCAAGCCCGTCGACCCGGATCCCGGGCACGACTCGCCAGCCGAAGCGGCCCTGGCCCAGGCCCTCCGCGACGCCGTCTGGGACGAGGACATCCTGGAAATCCTGCGCGAAGACGCGGACGAGACACCGGACTTGCTCCGCCTCGCCGAGAGACTTGCCGACCGCGGCAAGCAGGCACCCGTCTTCGGCTACGAACTGGGGACCAGCCGCTGGCAGGTCGACTTCGCCTGGCACACCTCCGCCCTCAAGATTGCCGTTGTCGCCGCCCACCAGGGTGACGACGACCCCGAGACCCAGCGACGCGATGCCGCGTATGCCGAGGACGGCTGGACTGTGCGTACCGCCGCCGAATGGCTCGCCCATCTCGACGAACTGCTCGACCAGCTCCCCGACACGGAAGAAGGCACGCTCCGATGACCGCCCGGCTCAGCCTGTACCGCAAAGCCGAACAGGAGCTGTACAAGCTCGACCGCTCGGTCAAGGCCCAGTTCTACGACTTCTGTCACAACTTTCGGAACAACCCCGATCTCCCGGGGCTCAGGAAGAAGAAGCTCAAGGGCGACTCTCGTATCTGGTCGGCTCGCGTCAACCAGGACTATCGGGCCCTGATCACCCCCACCGGTGTCGACGCGGACGGTGCCGAGAGCTGGCTGGTCATCGCCGTCAGGCACCGCAAGGACGTCTACGAAGAGCTTCAGGTCGCTGTCAACCGCGTCACCGGCGAGATCGAGTTCGTCGACCTCGCCGTCGTCGGCGACAGCGCTCTCCGCAGGGTCGGCATCACCCTCACTCCGGCTGAGCCTGAGGAGCAGGCCCCCAAGCTCGAGACTGTCCCTGAACCCGAGCCTGCGGCGCCGGCGCTGCTCTCCGCGTACGACGCAGGGCAACTACGGGGTCTCGGCGTCGCCGAGCAGCTGATCGACCTGGCGCTCACGGTGACCACCAGCGCCGAACTCGACCAACTGGTCGAGAGCGCACCGCTGTTGTCGAAGGACATCCTGTACGGCCTTGCCGCCGGGATGGACATCGACGAAGTCCGCAATGAGATCACCGCTCCGGTCAAACTCGACCAGCAGCCCGACCCCGACGACTTCGCTACAGCGTTCTCCCGCACCAAGGTCACCACAGTCGACGACGCAGTACGCGCTGTCATCGAGGAAGGCGACTTCCGCGCATGGAAGGTCTTCCTCCACCCCACGCAAGAACGCATCGTCCACCGCCACTACAACGGCCCTGCCCGCGTCTCCGGCGGCCCCGGCACCGGCAAGACGATCGTCGCCCTGCACCGGGTCAAGCACCTCGCTGAGCAACTGCCCCCCGGACACAACAAGCCGATCCTGCTGACCACCTTCACCAAGAACCTCACTACCGACCTGCGCCTGCGGCTTGCCTCCCTCGTCGAACCGGAGCTGCTGGCCCGCGTCGACATTGCTCACATCGACCAGCTCGCCGCTCGCGTTCTGGGCGAGAACACCGCCTCTGGCCGCGGTAAGCAGCGCGTATACGACCACGTGGCCCTGAACGAGATGCGCCAACTGCTGGCCGAACTCGACGACCGACGCTGGGAGCCGGAGTTCCTCCTTGAGGAGTGGGAGCAAGTCATCCTCGGCCAGTCGGTCCCCACCCGCTCCGACTACTTCAAGGCCCGCCGCGCTGGCCGGGGGCGCGCGCTCACCCGCCCCGAGCGCAACCACATCTGGAAACTCATCGAGCAGTTCACCGCCCGCCTCGACAAGCTGGGCGTCGAAACCTGGGGCCAGGCCGCCGAACGCGCCGCCCGCTTCGAGATCGAGCGCGCCGCGAAGGTCAGGGCCCGCCGCGAGTACAAGGAAGAGATCGGCGGCAAGGACCTCATCCACCGCGACGACAGCTCCGGCATGCGCTACATCGGCTACCGCTACCGGCACATCGTCGTCGACGAGGCCCAGGACCTGCGTCCCGCGCACTGGAAGATGTTGCGTGCAATGGCCGACCCCGACCAGCCCAACGACATGTTCGTCGCAGGCGACACTCACCAGCGCATCTACGACCACCAGGTCGCTCTTGGTGCCCTCGGCGTCAACATCCGAGGCCGTGCCTCACGGCTGACCCTGAGCTACCGCACGACGAAGGAGATCCTCGCCGAGGCTCTCCGCGTCGTCGACCCCAAGACCAAGAACGAGAAGGTCACGTACGACGACCTCGACGACGGCACCGACACCCTCGCCGGATACCGTTCCGTCCTTCACGGCCCCAAGCCCGACTTCAATCGGTACGACACCTGGGACGAAGAGCTCGCCGGACTCGCCACGACCTTGAGCACGTGGCGCGAGGAACTTTCCACCGACGGCAAGGGCGCCTCCCTCGACCCCAGCGGGCGCATCGCCGTGTGCGTCGCCGACCGCGACATGGTCAGCCAGACCATGTACTACCTCGCCACCAAGGCGGGCATCACCTGCGCCGAACTCACCAAGGACGGCCCCAAGGGTGACGGCGAAGTCCACGTTGGCACCATGCACCGCTTCAAGGGACTCGAGTACCAGCGCCTCGCCATCGTCGGTGCGAGCGACGGCATCATCCCGCGCACCAGCGTCATCGAGCGCTACCGCACCGAAGACCCGCCCCGCTACGAACGCGAGCAGCGTAAGGCTCGCTCCTTGCTGTTCGTCGCCACGACCCGGGCCCGCGATGCCCTGAACATCAGCTGGCACGGCAAGCCCAGTCCGTACCTGCCGATCTGACGCGCCGTACGGCACTCCCGGGCCGGAATTGCCTACGGGGCCCCGGCCCGGGACAAGGAACTCGCCTCATAGCGCAGCTGGTAGGCGCGTACGCCGGTGCCGTTCATGCGGTAGAGGGTGATCGCCGACAGGAACTGCTTTTTGACCTCCGCGGTGCGGTAGCGCTCCTTCTCTCCGATGCCGCTGATCCACTCCTCGATGTGCTCTGGGAGCTTGAAGGCGAGTTCGTAGGCGCCGACCGCGTCTGCGGGTGAGAGCGTCCATTCCGCCGCGGCTCCTACGCCCCGTCGTCTGATCCGCACTGCATGGTCGGGCTTCGCCTCGGCGTACTCCAGGAACCCTCGGTGATCATCGGCGGCGAGCGGCAGGATGAATGGCGCAGCCGGGAAACCGAGGAGTAGCTCCGCGTCGCTGTGCTGCCGCAGCACTGTGGCGAAGTCCTCAATCACGGTGCCAGCGGTCTGTTTGAACTTCCCCTCGGGGATGTGGACAGGTGGCAGCTCCAGCCGGGATGTCCCCAGCGCCTTGCGCAGCTCCGATCGCATCCAATTCAGCGGGAAGGGGGCGGACTTCGACAGATGCTGCTGCGCCGTGCACAGGCTCGTTGCCGTGGCTCCGATGTGGCCAAGCAGCCAGGCGAAGGAGGCACCCGACAGATCCACGAGAGAGATCTGGTGGGCGAGCGCGTACTTCTGGGCGTCGGCCGTGAACCCGCTCGCGGAAAACAAGGCATACGAGTACTTGTATCGCTGCCGGGGCCGCGTCCCGGCCCCCGTCATGAAGTTCTCGTTCACGTCGTGCACAACACCGTGGGCGTTCCGGACAACCTCCAGCTCGCAGCGTGTCTGGTAGTACTTGGCTTCCAGAAACAGCCGCACCGGCATGGAGAACGCCGGGGTGAAGGCGAACTCCCCGAGAACGTCGACCTGGTGGAGCGCGCCCCGCCCTCGGACCCGTAGAGTCTGGCCCTCCGTCACCAACTCCACCGGATCTTGATCTTCGTGGACGAGAAGCCGGTAGCCGCTGAAGCGCAGCAGCCAGGCCAGCGACTCTTCCAGTAAGTAGCCCCTCAGTGAGGAGTCCTTGAGCATTGTTGCCGCCCCCATCTATGAGCTGGTCACACAGCCGAAGGCGATCATCTCACCGACCAATGCACTGGCTCCTCAACGATCAACTCAGAGCCCTGTGATCCACTCGGTCGCTCTCGCACCGCCGCAGCCCTACCCAGCAAATCGATACGCTTGGGTGTATGGACTCTGATGAACTGCCGCCCTTCGCAGCTGAGTTGATGGCTTGGTTCGCCGACGTACGCGCGCCCGGGTCGGCTGGATCGTACGTGGGGGATTGGCGGCCGCTGAGTGCTCTTGCCAGCTGGTCACGGGTCACCGCCAGTGTCGTTGCGCTTGCACCTGAGGAACGGCGTCCCGATCTCTATTCCAAGGATCATCGTCTTCGTAACGAGATGCTGCTGGGGCTGAGTGGGTTGGGGCTCATCGCCGATGCCGTCGCGCGCGGCCAGGACGTCGATCTGGACCGGGCGGTGGCGGAGTTCGGTTGGTTCTGTCGTGCCTCGCTGCCTTCCTCGGAGGACTGGCTGCTTCTCGACGGGGAGATCCCAGCTGGCACGCGGATTGAGATCGGCGAGTATGTGCTGGAAGCGCTTTCGGATGAGGAGACGAAGCAGCTGCTGCCGCCCATGTACGCCGTGATGCCGTCAGCTCCGGCCAGCTGGCAGAACGTGTCCGTCCTCAAGGGCGCTCCGTTCCTTCGGCGGGTGGTCCCGGATCGGCCCCTGCGCAGCGGTCACACCGGTTTCCACTTCTGGAGATGCCGTCATGTCCCGAACTCCACCACTGGCGTCCGCTACTGCCCATGCTGCTGTGGAGCGATGATGTCATCAGAATGAATGCCTGGTTCATCGTCGAGCCGGGACGGTGCGCGGATCTGTACGCCGGCTCTGTGCCGGTGGTCCCGGACATCTATGCCACCGGCGACGGCCAGGAGATCGAGTACGAACGGCGAGAGACGGGGCTGTGGCGGCTGACGGGTCGGGGCATTTCCCGGCTCGGCGCTTTCTGCGCGGCCGTCGACGGCTTGATCGGCGCGGTGCTCGAGGGCGCCAACGAGAAGAACAAGAAGGCCAAGACTCGGGCACGGCGCCTGCAGCGCGCCGCCGAGCACCTCCTGCGGGCCGCCCACCGCACCTACGGCAATGATTTCGTGTGGGAGGAGGACGCAGACGAGGTCACGCTGCACTACGTGATCGCCATGGAGGCGCTTCTGGCGGACGAAGGGCAAACCGATCTCAGCCGCAAGGTGAAGCAGCGGGCCGCGGCTTTGTGGATGACCGATGCGCTGCGCCTTGAGGTCGCCGAGGTGGTTGGCAGGGCGTACGCGCGCCGCTCCAAGTACGCCCACGGAGACGACACGCGTGACATCGATGCGAAGGAGCTGGAGATGCTGCGCCGCGTCGCGCACGGCGTCATGCTGCGTTGGCTGGTCACCACAGTGCCGACCGGGCTGGATCTGCCGCTGGAGTTGGACAAGACCTTGCTGTCAGACACCGCCCGCGCTGCCGTGGTGATGGAGCCGTTGCGCGCGTTCTTCGACGCGGCTTCTCCTGCCCTGCTGCCCTCGGACGCACAGCGGCTTCGAGCCACGTAGGGGCAGTCAGTGTGCCCCTACGGTTACGGCCTCGCGGCAGTCTGCTTGGCCTGCTTGCCGGCGCGGACCAGTGCGATGGCACGCGCCCGGAACTCTTGAGGATAGGGGCGAGGCATGACTGCCAGCCTTCCGCGAAGGGCTTTCAGGTAGCCACCAGAACTGGAACCCGAGACATGGGGCAGGTCAAACCTGTCACCCAACCTTGCAGCAGACCCGACCCTGGTGACCGCAGTAGCGGGAAGCGGTGCAAAGCCAGCAGTCGAGGGTCGGCGTGGCGCCTCAGTCACCGCTACATGCCACTATGACGCGTCACATGAGGAGATGGGGGGCGACGATAGTCATGAGGTACGGCCAGAGGCAGGCGGACAAGCTCGATGAGACGATGCTCGAACTGCTGCTGCCGATAAACGCGGTGGAGTCACTGGGGCAGTGGCTAGCCGACCCGGAGCGCGGCCAGCGGTACGCGAACGGAAGTGGCCCTCACACCATCCCGTACGCGCCATCCACCTGGATGGCCGTAACACCCTGGCCCACCGCCTTCGCCGACCGGGCGGCGGCCGATTCGGCCTCGGTGAGCCGAGCCGAAGTCGTGGCCGCGGTCCGGGCCGCGGAGCAGTCCGAGAGCTGGGCAGAGGCGTTCGTGGCCACGCAGGTGTGGGGCTACGGTGTTACGGGCTACGGCCCGTACCGCACTCGTCAGGTGCTCGCCCAGCCCAGCGCTGAGGCCGTCCTCACCGAGGCGGTGTCCCTGCTCGTCGACGAGGGCGCGGTCGCAGCCTACGAGGTGCTACACACTCTCGATGGCCTCGGGCCGGCGTTCCTCACCAAATTCCTTTACTTCGCGGGCCAGGCGCTGCCAGACGTGAAGGGCCCACGTCCCCTGATCCTCGACAGCGTGCTCGCCGGGATCCTGCGCAGGCACGCCACGAAGGTTGGACGTGCGGTTGGCTATGAGTGGTCCGAGGCGATCGCCAAGTGGATCTGGCGCGACAGCGGCTGGAGCTCCCACCGTTACGACGTCTACCTCCGGTGGATGTACGCCGCCAACGAGCGACTCGCGGCCGCGTCGATCGACTGGCCCGCAGCCCCAGACGTGCTCGAGCTGGCCCTCTTCAGCGCCGTTTGGGACCTGGAATAGCCGTATCGCCGGTGTTCACCTTCTGAGGCCCGCTTGGTTCAGGTGCTTGCCCATGGCCGCAGCCAAGTCCCGAGGCCTCGAACGTCAGCAGACGATGACCGTCCACCTTGGAGATGGTCCCGCCAGGTGGTGTAGGGGATCAATCGCCGGAACCCGCAGATCGGGGCCGTGGCTATGTCGGGGTAGGCGTCCGGCCCGCCTCAGCAGGACGCCTGGCGGGCTGCCGCGCGGGGACGGCTGCACCGACGTCCGGCCGAGCCGCACGGATCGCCGCGACCAACGGGTCCAGGTGCGGATTGAACATGGGCCGATACTTGGTGGGCGGCGACTGCATCAACACGAACCGCACTTGCCGGTCACCGACGGGGACGTGGGACGCCGCCGTCACCGCCGCTCCTCGGACGTTGCTAGGCCACTTCGACGACAACTCTCCGTAAAGGCTGACGGGTACTCAGACATATCTGACGCACCGTCAACCATTCAAGATCATCTTGCACGTGCGTTGCACAAGGCGCTGAAAAACAACAGTGATCAATGGAGGGTTGTGAAGGTGAGTACTCGCAGGTCAGCTGGCATGTTGAGGTGTCGTGCCCCTTGCCTCCAAGGGGCACGACATTGCGCCGGATCAGATGTCCCGGAAGATCTCGATCTGCGCGCCCACCGAGTTCAGCCGCTCCGCCAGTTCCTCGTAACCCCGGTTGATGACGTAGACGTTGCGCAGGACCGAAGTCCCCTCCGCCGCCATCATCGCGAGCAGGACGACCACCGCCGGGCGCAGGGCCGGCGGGCACATCATCTCGGCCGCGCGCCAGCGGGTGGGGCCCTCGACCAGGACGCGGTGCGGGTCCAGGAGCTGGAGGCGGCCGCCGAGGCGGTTGAGGTCGGTGAGGTAGATGGCGCGGTTGTCGTAGACCCAGTCGTGGATCAGGGTCTGGCCGTGGGCCGAGGCGGCGATGGCCGCGAAGAACGGCACGTTGTCGATGTTGAGGCCGGGGAACGGCATCGGGTGGATCTTGTCGATCGGCGCCTCCAGCTTGGAGGGACGGACCGTCAGGTCGACCAGGCGGGTACGGCCGTTGTCCGCCGCGTACTCCGCCGTGCGGGCGCAGTCGACGCCCATCTCCTCCAGGACCGCGAGCTCGATCTCCAGGAACTCGATCGGCACCCGGCGGATCGTCAGCTCCGACTCCGTGACGACGGCGGCCGCGAGCAGGCTCATCGCCTCGACCGGGTCCTCGGAGGGGGAGTAGTCGACGTCCACGTCGATGGTGGCCACCCCGTGCACCGTCAGCGTCGTCGTGCCGACGCCGTCCACCCGTACACCCAGCGCCTCCAGGAAGAAGCAGAGGTCCTGGACCATGTAGTTGGACGAGGCGTTGCGGATGACCGTGACGCCGTCGTGCCGGGCTGCGGCCAGCAGGGCGTTCTCGGTCACCGTGTCGCCGCGCTCGGTCAGCACGATGGGGCGGCCGGGCGTGACCGAGTGGTCGACCTGGGCGTGGTAGATGCCCTCGGTCGCGGCGATCTCCAGGCCGAAGCGGCGCAGCGCGATCATGTGCGGCTCGATCGTGCGGGTGCCGAGGTCGCAGCCGCCCGCGTACGGGAGCTTGAAGTGGTCCATGCGGTGCAGCAGCGGGCCGAGGAACATGATGATCGACCGGGTGCGGCGGGCGGCGTCCGCGTCGATCGCGTCCATGTCGAGCCGGGCCGGCGGGACGATCTCCAGGTCGGTGCCGTCGTTGATCCAGCGGGCGCGCACGCCGATGGAGTTCAGCACCTCCAGGAGGCGGTAGACCTCCTCGATGCGGGCGACCCGGCGCAGCACCGTGCGCCCCTTGTTGAGGAGCGAGGCGCAGAGCAGGGCCACACAGGCGTTCTTGCTGGTCTTGACGTCGATGGCGCCGGAGAGCCGGCGGCCGCCGACCACGCGCAGATGCATGGGACCGGCGTAGCCGAGCGACACGATTTCGCTGTCGAGTGCTTCACCGATGCGCGCGATCATCTCAAGGCTGATGTTTTGGTTGCCGCGCTCGATGCGGTTCACGGCGCTCTGGCTGGTGGCGAGCGCCTCGGCGAGCTGGCTCTGTGTCCAACCCCGGTGCTGACGGGCGTCACGGATGAGCTTGCCGATACGTACGAGGTAGTCATCTGACATGCCGAAAGGCTATCTCAGATATGAGATGACACTCGCGTGGGGGTGCGCTGTTCGGGTGAGAGGCATGTGGGGGAGCCGGGCACCGTTCGGTCACGTCCGCACCAAGCGTCGCGTCTTTGTGCGGGTTCGGCACGCGGTGTGCGTCCGAGGGTGCCGGCCCCGCGCCGAGAAGCCCCGCGCCGAAAAGGTGTGGTGTGCGCGGGCGGCGGCTCGTAGGGTCCGCGGCATGAAGGTGCTCTCGGTCAACATCGGCCGCCCCCGGCCCAACCCGTGGAAGGGGCTGGAGGCGACCGGCATCGACAAGCGGCCCGTGGCCGGTCCGGTCGCGGTGACCGCCCCCGGGCCCAAGGGCACCGGTGCGGTCGGTCTCGCCGGCGACCGCGTCCACGACGTGAAGCACCACGGCGGAGCCGACCAGGCCGTGTACGCCTACGCCCGGGAGGACCTCGACGGGTGGCAGGGCGAGTTCGGCAGGCCGCTCACCGACGGGGTGTTCGGCGAGAACCTCACCACCCTCGGCCTCGACGTCAACGGCGCCCTGATCGGTGAACGGTGGCGCATCGGACCCGATGTCGTACTGGAGGTGTCGTGCGCGCGGATCCCGTGTGCGACGTTCCAGGGCTGGCTGGAGCGCGACGGCTGGATCAAGCGGTTCACACGGGCCGCACGCCCGGGCGCCTATCTGCGGGTGATCGAGCCCGGCGACATCCGGACCGGCGACCCGGTCGAGATCGTGCACCGCCCCGCGCACGACATCACGGTCGCGCTCGAATTCCGGGCGATGACCCTGCACCCGGAGCTGCTGCCCCGGCTGCTGGTCGCCGACGCGCTGCCGGAGGAGAGCAAGGAGCTGATCCGCCGCCGGACTCCGGGGTAGGCGCGTGACGTATCGTACGAGGAACTGACCGCACAACAGACTGTGCGGACAAGGGACTTCTGCCCGGTGACGGAGTCGGCGTGGGGTGCGTGTCCCCGCTCCACGCCACCACTGGACGGTTCCGGGCTGTGATCACGGGTCGATGAAACCGGACGCCGACGACCCCGGGTGATCCGCCCCGCCGGGCAGCGAAGAGGACACTCCGTGCCATCGGCGCCCTACCGCGAACTGCTGCGCACCCCCGGGGCCGCGGCCTTCTTCCTGACCGCCTGCACCGGCCGCCTCGGCATCGCCATGACCGGCCTCGGCGTCGTCTGGCTGGTGCACGGCCGCACCGGCTCGTACGCCTCGGCCGGTCTGGTGACCGGCGCCTTCGCCGTGGCCGAGGCCCTGGCCGGGCCGCAACTGGCCCGGCTGATGGACCGCTTCGGCCAGACCCGGGTGCTGCCGCCCCTCCTGCTCGCGCACGCCGGGGCCGTCGCCGCGCTGCTGGCGGCCGTCGCCGGGGGCGGCCCGGGCGCGCTGATGGCGGCGGGCGGGGCGCTGGCCGGCGCCACCGTCCCCCAGCTGGGCGCGCTGTCGGCGGCCCGCTGGGTCACGCTGCTGCGCGCGGAGCGGCCTGCCGAGCTGCCCGGTGCCTTCGCGCTGGAATCGCTCGGCAACGCCGTCGGCTTTCTGGCCGGCCCCGCCCTGGTCAGCCTCCTCGGCGCGAGCGGTCACCCGGCGCTGGGCACGATCCTCGCGGCTGCGCTGGTGGTGGGCGGCGGCGGGGCCCTCGCCGCCCAGCGCGGCACCGCGCCCCCGCTGTCCGCCCCCGAGGCCACCGGGCGTTCCCGCACCGGCCGCTCGCTGCTGCGGCCGGGATTCGTGCGGGCGGCCGGACTCAACCTCGCCATCGGGGTGTACTTCGGCGCGATCCGGGTGTCGGTGACCGCCTTCGCGGTCGAGCACCACGCCGCCGCGGCGGCGGCACCCGTCTTCGTGGCGTCGAACTGCGGAGGCCTGCTGGCCGGCTGGCTATACGGGCTGCGCCGGTGGCGTACGGCCCCGGGGGTGCAGCTCGCCGCGGTCACGGCCTGGCTGGCGCTCGGCAGCCTGCTGCTGCTCACCGCCCGCTCGCCGCTGGCGCTGGGGGCCCTGATCGTGCTGTCCGGCGCCGCCGTGCCGCCCGTCCTGGTGCTGCTGTCGGTGCTGGCCGAGTCCGCCGTGCACCGGTCCGTCCTGACCCAGGCGTTCAGCTGGCTGAACTCCGCGAGCGCGGCCGGTTCGGCCGGCGCGGCGGCGGTGTCGGGCCGCGCGGTGGACGCCTTCGGCGCGCACGGCGGCCTCGCGATCGCGGCGGCGGCCACCGTCTCGATGGCCGTACTCGCCGCGGCCGGCCTGCGCACGGGGCGCGCACCCGGGCGTATTCCTCCCGCACGGGGGCGCCCGGACATGACCCGTCCGCAGTGATGTACTAGAGTTATCTCGACATCGAGATATATGCCGAAGGCGCACAGCGGGCCGCCGCACGGTAAGGGCTACCTAACTAAGCCTTACCTTAGCGGATGGTCGGGTGGTCCGAGGCGGCACCACGCGGCGCCCGCCGAAGTGAGGCGCGGCGCGGAGTTACGCGCACATTGATGAAGGAGACTGTCGTGTCGGCGAACAGCTTCGACGCCCGCAGCACGCTGCGCGTGGGCGACGAGTCGTACGAGATCTTCAAGCTGGACAAGGTCGAGGGCTCCGCGCGCCTCCCTTACAGCCTGAAGGTGCTGCTGGAGAACCTGCTCCGCACGGAGGACGGCGCGAACATCACCGCCGACCACATCCGGGCGCTCGGCGGCTGGGACTCCCAGGCCCAGCCCAGCCAGGAGATCCAGTTCACGCCGGCCCGCGTGATCATGCAGGACTTCACCGGTGTGCCCTGTGTCGTCGACCTCGCCACCATGCGTGAGGCCGTCAAGGAGCTCGGCGGCGACCCGGCGAAGATCAACCCGCTGGCCCCGGCCGAGCTGGTCATCGACCACTCCGTCATCGCCGACAAGTTCGGCACCAACGAGGCGTTCGCACAGAACGTCGAGCTGGAGTACGGCCGCAACAAGGAGCGCTACCAGTTCCTGCGCTGGGGCCAGACCGCCTTCGACGAGTTCAAGGTCGTCCCCCCGGGCACCGGCATCGTCCACCAGGTCAACATCGAGCACCTGGCCCGCACGGTCATGGTCCGGGGCGGCCAGGCGTACCCCGACACCCTCGTCGGCACCGACTCGCACACCACGATGGTCAACGGCCTCGGTGTGCTGGGCTGGGGCGTCGGCGGCATCGAGGCCGAGGCCGCGATGCTCGGCCAGCCGGTCTCCATGCTCATCCCGCGCGTCGTCGGCTTCAAGCTGACCGGCGAGCTGCCGGCCGGCACCACCGCCACCGACCTCGTGCTGACCATCACCGAGATGCTCCGCAAGCACGGCGTCGTCGGCAAGTTCGTCGAGTTCTACGGTGAGGGCGTCGCCGCCACCTCGCTCGCCAACCGCGCCACCATCGGCAACATGTCGCCGGAGTTCGGCTCCACCGCCGCGATCTTCCCGATCGACGACGAGACGCTGAAGTACCTGCGCCTGACCGGCCGTGACGAGCAGCAGGTCGCGCTCGTCGAGGCGTACGCCAAGGAGCAGGGCCTCTGGCTCGACCCGGCCGCCGAGCCGGACTTCTCCGAGAAGCTGGAGCTCGACCTCTCCTCGGTCGTCCCCTCCATCGCCGGCCCGAAGCGCCCGCAGGACCGTATCGTCCTCGCGAACGCCAAGGCGCAGTTCGCCCAGGACGTCCGCAACTACGTCTCGGACGACGAGGAGGCGGGCAAGGAGTCCTTCCCGGCCTCCGACTCGCCGGCCGCCGCCAACGGCGTCCCGTCGAACCCGGTCACCGTCACCGCCCCCGACGGCACGACGTACGAGCTGGACCACGGCGCCGTCACCGTCGCCGCGATCACCTCCTGCACCAACACCTCGAACCCGTACGTCATGGTCGCCGCGGCGCTCGTGGCGAAGAAGGCCGTCGAGAAGGGTCTGAGCCGCAAGCCCTGGGTCAAGACCACTCTCGCCCCGGGCTCGAAGGTCGTCACCGACTACTTCGACAAGGCGGGCCTGACCCCGTACCTCGACAAGGTCGGCTTCAACCTCGTCGGCTACGGCTGCACCACCTGCATCGGCAACTCCGGCCCGCTGCCGGAAGAGGTCTCCAAGGCGGTCAACGAGCACGACCTGGCTGTGACCTCGGTGCTCTCCGGCAACCGCAACTTCGAGGGCCGGATCAACCCCGACGTCAAGATGAACTACCTGGCGTCCCCGCCGCTGGTCGTCGCGTACGCCATCGCGGGCTCGATGAAGGTCGACATCACCAAGGACGCCCTGGGCACCGACCAGGACGGCAAGCCGGTCTACCTGACCGACATCTGGCCGACCGAGGCCGAGGTGAACGACGTCGTCGCCAACTCCATCGGCGAGGACATGTTCAACAAGTCCTACCAGGACGTCTTCGCGGGCGACGCCCAGTGGCAGGCGCTCTCGATCCCCACCGGCAACACCTTCGAGTGGGACTCCGAGTCCACCTACGTGCGCAAGCCCCCGTACTTCGAGGGCATGACGATGGAGACCACCCCGGTCTCCGACATCACCGGCGCCCGTGTGCTGGCCAAGCTGGGCGACTCGGTCACCACCGACCACATCTCCCCGGCCGGTGCGATCAAGGCCGACACCCCGGCCGGCAAGTACCTCACGGAGCACGGCATCGAGCGCCGTGACTTCAACTCCTACGGCTCGCGCCGAGGCAACCACGAGGTCATGATCCGCGGCACGTTCGCCAACATCCGCCTGCGCAACCAGATCGCGCCGGGCACCGAGGGCGGCTTCACCCGCGACTTCACCCAGGCCGACGGCCCGGTGTCCTTCATCTACGACGCCTCGCAGAACTACCAGGCCGCCGGCACCCCGCTGGTCATCCTGGCGGGCAAGGAGTACGGCTCCGGCTCGTCCCGCGACTGGGCGGCCAAGGGCACCGCGCTCCTCGGCGTCAAGGCCGTCATCGCCGAGTCCTACGAGCGCATCCACCGCTCGAACCTCATCGGCATGGGCGTCCTTCCGCTCCAGTTCCCGGAGGGCGCGACCGCCGAGTCCCTCGGCCTCACCGGCGAGGAGACCTTCTCCTTCACCGGCGTGACCGAGCTGAACGACGGCACGACCCCCCGCACGGTCAAGGTCACCACCGACACCGGCGTGGAGTTCGACGGCGTGGTCCGCATCGACACCCCCGGTGAGGCGGACTACTACCGCAACGGCGGCATCCTGCAGTACGTGCTCCGCAGCCTGATCCGCAAGTAGCCGGCAGCGGCAGTACGGCGAGAGGGCCGCATCCCCGGCGACGGGGATGCGGCCCTCTCATGTTCCGGAAGGAACTACACAGGCACGGCCGACCGGCTCAGAACAGGAACTTGTAGCTGTCCCAGCCGCTGGTGCCGATCCGGACCTTCGCCTTGTACGGGGTCGCGGCGTTGCCGGTGCCCTTGTACAGGTAGAGCTCGCCGCCCTTGCGGGCGATGAGGTCGGCCTTGCCGTCCAGGTCGACGTCGCCCGTGGAGACCAGCAGGTTGTACTGGTTCCAGCCGCTGCCGATCTTGGTGCGCTTGGCGAACGGCGCCTTCTGGTTGCCGGTGCCCTTGTAGAGCCACAGGACGCCGGACTTGTCGCGGGCGACGACGTCGTTCTTGCCGTCGCCGTTCAGGTCGCCGTTGCCGGCGATCTCGTTGTAGATGTCCCAGCCGTAGCCGACCTTGATGCGCTTGGTGACCTTGCCGTCGCCGTACCCGAGGTACACGTACAGGTCGCCGTTGGTGGCACGGGCGAGCATGTCGCCGGCGGCTGCGCCGCCGATCTGACCGGGAGAGATGATCTTGTTGTAGATGTTCCAGCCGGTGCCGATCCTGAACGACGACGAGTCGAACTTCAGGTAGCCCATGTCGCCGTTGGTCTCACGGAACCAGAGACCGTCGCTCTTGCCGTCGGCCTGGTGGCCGACCTGCATCATCGCGGAGACGCCGACCCAGCCCGAACCCGAGGATTCGCGGGCGGAGAGACCGCCCTTGCCGTTGGGTGCGTACGAGTAGGCGGTGCCCGCGGAGTTCACGCCGTACAGCGCGAACGACGGGGTCGCAGCCGCGGCGGCGACCGAGGTCGCCGCCGCCGGCTGGTCCGCCGGCGCGGCGAGCGAGGGCTGCGGGGCGTCGGCGGCCACGGCCGAGGTGCCCGTGGCGACGAGGGCGGCGGTGAGCGCCGCGGCTGCCGCGCGAGCGGCTGTGCGCGTGTAGTGCCGGCCAGTGGTTTTGGCCACAAGTACTCCATGGATCGTGAAGTGGGACGTGGCCCGCCGCACATGGCGGCGGGCCACCGATTCAGCTGAATCGTGTCACGATTTCCGGCGCAGAACCTTCACGTTTCGTCATGAGTGTGTAACCACCGGAGCAGGGCTCAGAAGAAGAGGCGGTAGGTGTTCCAGCCCGATGTTCCGATGAGCGCCTTGACCTTGTACGGGGCGGCGGCGTTGCCCGTTCCCCGGTACAGGTAGAGCTCGCCCTTGGCGTTCCGGGCGACCAGGTCGGCGGTGCCGTCGAGGTCGATGTCACCGGCCGCGAACAGGGTGTTGTACTGGTTCCAGCCGCTGCCGATCTTGGTGCGCTTGGCGAACGGCGCCTTCTGGTTGCCGGTGCCCTTGTAGAGCC
Organism: Streptomyces sp. ITFR-16; assembly: GCF_031844705.1. Lineage (NCBI taxonomy): Bacteria > Bacillati > Actinomycetota > Actinomycetes > Kitasatosporales > Streptomycetaceae > Streptomyces > Streptomyces sp. ITFR-16. The sequence goes on along the minus strand of NZ_CP134609.1, from coordinate 1,693,962 downwards.
ACAGGACGCCGGACTTGTCGCGGGCGACCAGGTCGCTGTTGCCGTCGCCGCTCAGGTCGCCGTTGCCGGCGATCTGGGTGTAGATGTCCCAGCCGTAGCCGACCTTGATGCGCTTGGTGACCGTGCCGTCGCCGTAGCCCAGGTACAGGTACAGGTCGCCCTTGGTGTCACGGGCGAGCAGGTCGCCGCCCTCGGCGCCGCCGAACTGGCCGGGGGAGACCAGGGTGTTGTAGCTGCCCCAGCCGTAGCCGATCTTCTTCGCCGCGGAGTTGTCGTTGGCGTAGTAGTAGATGTCGCCCTTGGTGTCCAGCTGCCAGCGGCCGTCGGCGACGTTGTCCGCGTTGTGGTCCACCCGGCCGAGGAACTTGACGTCCTTCCAGCCGGTGTCGAGCGGGACGCGCTTCTCCAGGCTGCCGTCCCCGCTCGGGGTGTAGTAATACGAGGCGCCGGTGCTGTCGAGGCCGGCGAGACCGAACATGGGCGCGTCGCCCGGCTCTGCGGCGAAGGCGGATGCGCCGGTGCCGACCAGAGCCGCGGTTATCGCGGCGGCGGCGAGACGGGTGGCGGCCCGTCCGGACCGACGGCCAGAAATCTTGGCCACGTGTGTTCTCCATGGGTGGTGGGGCGAGGCGTGACGCGCCGCGTGATACGGGGACACGTCACGGAATTGAGGGTGATCCTTTCACGAGTCCCTCACGTGTCCAAGGGTTTGGCGAAATGACGCCACCATGACATCTTCGCCCCGGTTTGCGGGTGTTGCCGGGGCCGGGAAGGTCAGGAGAGCGGCGCGGAGACGGCCCTCGACGGCTCCGGAGCGTCCTGCGCGGTCAGCCGGTGGATGCCGTGCAGCTGGGTCATCACATCGCGCAGCGAACGGCAGTCGCGCGGCCCCGGCCCGGGCGCCGGCCGCACGGTCCGGTGCCCGTCCTCCAGGGCGTCCGCCAGCACGGACAGCGCCGTGGTCACCCGCTCCACCTCGGCCGGAGCGGGCCTCGGCACCCCGTGCCCGACCCGCAGCGCGCACGCGGTCGAGGCGTCCACGACCAGCTCGGCCGCCACCGTCACCGCCGACCAGTCCTGCCGCCGCCCGCCGAACGGCCCGACCAGCTCGGCGGCGGCGGTCTCGGCGGCAGCCCGCGCCTCGGCCAGCGCGCGGTAGGCGGCGCCGCGCAACGCCAGTGCCTCGGCGCGATGCGCGTCCCCGGCCGCGTCCGGCGCCTCCAGTACATGGCGCAGATACCGCTCCGTGGCGCGCAGCGTGACGGCGAACCGGTGGCCCACCCGCACCCGCGGATCGGCCAGCCGGGGCAGATGGCCGACCAGCAGCACGATGGCGCAGGCGAGGAAGGTCTCCAGCAGCCGGGACGCGGCCGCCTCGGTGTCGCCCGCGGTGTGCACGAACGACAGCACCAGCACGGTGATCACCGCCGTCTGGAAGGCGAAGTGGCGGGTGGAGAGGGGGACCAGGGCCCCGGCCACCACAACTGCGGTCACCACGAGCGGCGTTCCCGGCCCGCCCGGCAGGGCCGTGAGCGCGACGAAGACCAGCACCCCGGCCACCGTCCCGGCGAACCGGTTCACCACCCGTGAGAACAGCGGCCCCATGTCGGGCTTCACCAGAAACGCGGCGGTGGCCGGCAGCCAGTACCAGTGCCCCTCGTGCAGCAGCAGCGCGACGACCGCCGTGACGGAGACGCAGAGCGCCACGCGCAGCCCGTACTCCCGGCCCGCCGGGGTGAACAGCCCCGGGACGAACGGGCCCGGCCGGAGCCTGGAGGGGGAGCGGTCCGTCCCTCCCGCGGTCCTTCGGCCGTACGGAGCCCGCGCACCGGCCGTCGTCCGGTCGAAGGTCACCGCGGCAGCCAGCACCGCCCGGTCGAAGGCGAGCCGTTCGACCGTGTCCGGCCGGGGGCTCGGCAGCGCGCCCGCCGGGCCGCCGGTGCGGACTGCCCCGGCCAGCCGGCGGGGCCCCTCGGCCACCCCGGCCGGAACGGCCCGGCCCTCCCAGAGCAGCGCGATGCTCGCCTCGCACAGCGCGACCGCCGCGCCGAAGCGGGCGGCGAGCGCGTGGCCGAGGCCGCGGGACCGGCCGGGCCAGGGGAGCAGCCGCATCAGCCGCAGCGCCTCGTCCGCCTGCTGCTGCGCGGCGACCAGCCGGCGGCGCGCGGCCGGTGCGTCCGGGCCGCCGAGCGCACCCAGCGCGTCCGCGAGCGCATCGAACACCGCCGCCACGGCCTCGCGTTCGCCGCTCCACCGCGTCGCGCTCCGCGAGGGCGTGCGCAGCAGCAGCCGCAGCAGGACCAGCCAGCCTGCCCCGGCCAGGAAGCAGAGCGCCTTCAGCCAGGCCGGCCCCGCCAGGGGCATCCCGAGGCCGATGGTGGTGGTGACCAGCATCTGGAGGGCGGCCGCCGACCACACCGCGCCCCGTGTGCTCAGCGCGCCGGAGACCCAGCCCACGACGAAGAGGACGGGGATCGCCGCCCACCGTCCCGCCCCGTCCGCGACCAGGGCCCCGACGAGCAGTCCGAGCGATCCGGCCGCGGCGGGCAGCCCGATGTGGACGAGCCCCTTGCGCCGGGTCCCGGGCCGGTCGTTGACCCCGGCGAGCATCGCCCCGAGCGCGGCGAGCACGCCCGGTCCCGGACGCCCCGCCGCGATCCCGGCCGCGAGCAGGGGCCCCGCGCTCAGCGCCCCGCGCACCATGGCCGTCCGGGGCACGGGGGCCCTGCGCAGCCGCGTCACATGGGCGAGCCAGGCGGGCGCGCGGCCCCCCGTGCCCCTACCACGAAACCGTGCGCCGGCGGTTCGGTGTACCGGAACATGCACCGCTGTCCTCCTCGTGCACCGGCCGGACCGAGGGTCCGGAGGCGGGATGGAGCGGGCGACGCCGGCCGCGTACGACGAACGTAACAGGGTGATTTGTCGGGCGGGCTGCGGCGGTGTTTCCGGCATGTGATCACCGGGGCGCGCCCCGGTGAGGGCGTGATGGTCACGGCCGGGCAGCCCTCTCCCGTGGTCTCGGCCGGGCGGTGGCCGTGTCACCCCGTCCCGCAGGGCCCGCCGGCGGGGCGGTGTTCACCGGGCCGTCGGGTGCGGGTCCGCCGTCGTCGTCGGTGCGCGCCAGGGGCCGGGCGCTCCCGGCGGACCCCTGCGGCGTAGCCGTATCGGGCCACTCCCGGGCGCGCCCGCCCCGCTCGCCGCGGCCGGAATGCGATCGTGGACCAGCGGGTTCGCACCGTCGACAGCACCTGAGCGGTAACGGCACTGAGAGCGGATGGCCTCCACATGGGCGAGTTGATCCTGATCCGGCACGGCGAGACCGAGTGGTCCCGCAACGGACAGCACACGAGCCACACCGATCTGCCCCTGACGCCCCTCGGCGAACGCCAGGCCCGTGCCCTGGCGCCCCTGCTCGCCGACCGGGCCATCGCGCTCACCCTGGTCAGCCCCTCCGTGCGGGCCCGGCGCACCGCCGAGCTGGCCGGGCTCGCCGCACCTCGCATCACGCCCGAGCTGCGGGAGTGGGACTACGGCGGCTACGAGGGCATCACCACCGACGAGATCCACCGCACCCGCCCCGACTGGAACCTCTGGACCGACGGTGTCGTCCCCGGTCCCGACGCCCACCCCGGCGAGACGCCCGCCGAGGTCGGCGACCGGGCCGACCGGGTGCTGGCCGAGGTGGCGGAGGCGGCCGGACGCGCCGGGGACGAGGACATCGCGCTCGTCGCCCACTCCCACTTCCTGCGTGTCCTGACGGCGCGCTACCTCGGGCTGACCCCGGCCGAGGGCACGCTCTTCCAGCTCGCGACGGGGGCCGTGTCGCGGCTCGGCAGGGAGCACGGCCAGCCGGTCATCACGGCGTGGAATGTCAGCCTGCCGGAGAGCCTGTTCCCCACGGTGGTCCCGGAGACCCCCGAACGCGCCTGAGGCCCGGGGGAATCCGGCGCCGGACCGTTTACAGTCCCGCAACGGAGCGCTAGCCTCCCCGAGAAGTGGGAGCGCTCCCACTTCTCTGTGGCAGCACCGCACGACCCGAACGTTGTTCCGCCTTTCCCCCCGGACGACAGCAGCGAAGGGACGTACCCCGTGAACCACCGATCGAGCCGCCGCTTACCGATCGGGGGCCGGCTCCTGGCCGGCGCCCGCAGCAGAGCCCTGCTTCTGACCCTGCTCGCCCTCCTCACCGCCGTCCCCGCCCTCGGGCTGGTCCTGACCGCGTCCGGCGGCCGGGCCGAGGCCCACGGCACACCGATGAAGCCCGCCAGCCGCACCTTCCTGTGCTGGCAGGACGCGCTCACCGGCACCGGAGAGATCAAGCCGGTCAACCCCGCCTGCCGGGCCGCCGCGCAGGAGAGCGGGACCACCCCGTTCTACAACTGGTTCTCCGTGCTCCGCTCCGACGGTGCGGGCCGCACCCGGGGCTTCGTGCCCGACGGTGAGCTGTGCAGCGGCGGGAACCCCAACTTCACCGGCTTCGACACCCCCAGCGCCAACTGGCCGCTGACCCACCTGACCTCGGGCGCGACCGTCGACTTCTCGTACAACGCCTGGGCCGCGCACCCCGGTTCGTTCCACGTCTACATCACCAAGGACGGCTACGACCCGACGCAGCCGCTGACCTGGGACGACATGGAGGAGACCCCCTTCCTCACCGTCGACCACCCGCCGCTGAACGGCACGCCGGGCACGGTGGAGGCCAACTACTCCTGGTCCGGGGCGCTGCCCTCAGGCAGGGACGGCCGCGACGTCATCTACATGGTGTGGCAGCGCTCCGACAGCCAGGAGACCTTCTACTCCTGCTCCGACGTGGTCTTCGACGGCGGCGACGGCGAGGTGACCGGGGTCGGGGACGGCTCCACCACCACCCCGACCGAGCCGCCGCCCGGCCTGTGCGCCGCGACGCCCGAGGTCACCAACACCTGGAGCGGCGGCTACCAGTCCGAGGTGACCGTCACCAACACCGGCGATGTGCCGATGCTCGGCTGGATGGTCGGCTGGACCCAGCCGGACGGGCAGCGCGTGGACAGCCTCTGGAGCGGGGCGATGACCGTCCAGGGCCAGGAGGTGATGGTCCACAACACGGACTGGAACGGGTCGCTCGCCCCGGGCGCGTCCGCGACCTTCGGATACGTCTCCGCCGGCGGGGCCCCCGATCCCGCCACCCGGCTCACCTGCACCGTGGGGTGAGAGCGCGGCCGGCCGGGACTTCCCGGACACGCCCTAGAAGTCGTCCAGCCACACCACGATCCCGGTGCGACCCGTCAGCGCCGCCGCCACGCCCGCCCGGACGGCCGCGGCGCAGCGGGCTTCGGTGAACGAGGCGGGGTCGTACGTCGAGGACATGCCGAGCCCTTCGCCCCGGAACGAGGCCCCGGTCCAGTCGACCGCCGTCACGTTCTCGGTGGGTTCGGCGAGTTCCGCCCCCACGACCAGGAACTTCTGGCGGAGATGGCTCGGGGTCACCGTCGTCAGGGGATCGATGAGGTCGTTGCCCGCGCTGACGACGAGATCCGGGTGCAGGTCCAGCGCCCGGGTGACGGCGGGCAGCAGATCGGCGGCACCGGCGGCCGTCACGGTGCGCAGGTCCACGTCCGTATCCGCCGCCCACTCCTTCACCGCCTTGGCGAGGGTCTTCGCCGGGCCGTCGCCTCCGGCGGTGAGCAGGACGACGCGGGTGCCGGGCGCGGGCCGGACCCCGGACCACGAGCCCGGACTCGGTGTGACGGTCGACTCCGGCGCGGGCGGCCGGTCGGGGTCGGTGAACCCCGCGCCCGGGGTGCCGACGGCGGAGGGGGCGGGGCGCCGCTGTGACCAGTCGTCACCCGAGGCGCATCCGGTGAGCAGGGCGGCGGCCACCACCAGGACGGCGGCGAGGGGCGGGCGGTGCAAGGCGATCGTCCTTCGGTACGGAGCGGCTTTTCGCACATCCTGCTCGGCCGTTCCACACGATCTCCATCGATCCGACCGTTTTCGAACGCATGTTTTCTCATGGTTCGCTGACCGGTCGTCGGCGGTTCATCCGCGACCAGCACGGTGCACGGGCAACCCCTGGGGCGTGTCGTCCAACCGGTGTCTGCCTCGCGACGCCATGCACGCACTCTCGCCGCGCCTGACGCCGCGCGGCCGCCCTTCGGGCAGCGACGCCAGTTCGACGACACGCCCCAGGAGACCCATGCCGCACCATGCCCGCCGCCTGCTGTCCGCCTTCGCCGCGGCGGCCTTCCTCCTGCTGGGCCTCGCCGGGCCCGCAGCCGCACACGGCTTCAGCTCCGTCGTCCACGCCCACGTCACCGCCGACGGTGACGGCCGGGTGCGGAGCGAACTGAAGCTGGAGTACGACCTGCTGGTCGTCTCGGCCGCCGACGCGGGCTCCGACGACCCGCTCTTCCGTGCCGGAACCGACGCGTTCGAGGCCGAGGACGCCGCCGCCCAGGCCCGGGCCCTCGACGCGCACCGCGCGACCGTCCTCGACTACGTCACCCGGCGCTTCTCGGTCACCGCGGGCGGCGCCGGCTGCGCGCCCGCGCCCGCCGGCGGGTTCCGGGTGGGAACCGAGGAGGGCGTGCCCTACGCCCTGCTCACGCTCGACTGGACCTGCGGCGGACACGGCACCGGCGACCACGAGATACGCAGCGGCCTCTTCCCCGACCGGGAGGGGTACGTCAAGGGGACCAAGACGATCGTCACCTACGCGGTCGACGGCCGCACCGGCAGCGCCGCCCTCGACAGCGGCCACCCGGCCTTCTCCATCAGCCAGTCCTGGCCGCAGCGCTTCTGGGAGTTCTTCCGCCTCGGCGCCGAGCACCTGCTGACGGGCACCGACCACATCCTGTTCCTGCTCGCCCTCATCGCCGGATCGCGGCGGCCCCGCGAAGTCGTCCTGGCGGCCACCGCGTTCACCCTCGCCCACTCGGTGACGTTCCTGCTGGCCGCCCTGGGCCTGGTCGACGTCCCCGCCGGTCTGGTGGAGCCGGTCATCGCGCTGTCCATCGCCGTGGTCGCGGGCTGGCACCTGTGGCGCCTGCGCGCGGGCACCGGCCCGGACGCGGAGCTCCGGCAGCCGGGCGCGGGCCGGTTCGGGCTGGACCGCGCCGGATGGACCCGGCTCGGCGTGGTGTTCTGCTTCGGCCTCGTACACGGTCTCGGCTTCGCGGGCGCCCTCGGCATCGAGGCGGCGTGGTCCTGGACGCTGCTGTGGTCCCTGCTGGTGTTCAACATCGGCATCGAGGCCGTCCAACTCGGCTTCATCGCGCTGCTGTTCCCGCTCCTGCTGCTGCTCGGGCGCCGCTCGCCGCGCGCCGCCCGGTGGGTGACCGGGGCGCTGTCGGCGGGGGTGGCCGTGATGGGGCTCGCCTGGTTCGCGCAGCGCGTCACCGGGGCGTAGGCGCGGTGCGCGGGTGATGTTCAGCCCCCGCCCGGATCACCTTCGCGCGCTGTTCACCCGGTGCCGGGACCTTGGTGCCGTCCTTCGTGTGCGCACAACTTGCCCACCGTTTGTACACAAAAGAATCGATACCTCATGAGAACGAACCCTTCCCAGCGGGCCGGCAGGCCCGTGGGGCACCGTGTGGCCACCGGCGCCACCGCCGCCTTCCTCGGTCTGGCCGTGGCCTTCGCCGGCGGACAGGCCTCGCCCGCCGCGGCGGCCGACTTTTCCACCCTCTCCGGCATCGTCCTGGGCGTCGGTGCCAACGAGACCCAGCGCACCGTCAGCTGGTACTCCTCCGCCGACACCGCCCAGAAGGTCCAGCTCGCCCCCACCGCGCAGGTCACCGGTGGCGAGTTCCCCGCCGACTCGGCCAACTTCGACGCCCTGGGCGCCAAGAACACCGCGGGCAGCGGCTACAACCGCAGCGCCACGCTCACCGGCCTCAAGGAGAACACGGCGTACTCCTACCGCGTCGGCACCGAGGGCAACTGGTCCCCGGCGTACTCCTTCACCACCCAGGACTTCGAGGGCGACTACGACTTCCTGTTCCTCGGCGACCCGCAGATAGGTTCCTCCGGGGACCTGGCGCAGGACCAGGCCGGCTGGCAGGACACCCTGGACGTGGCCACCAAGGCCAACCCGAAGGCGGAGATCCTGGTCTCCGGCGGCGACCAGGTCGAGAGCGCCAACAACGAGTCCCAGTGGACCGCCTTCCTCGCCCCCGACCAGCTGCGCCAGTACCCGTGGGCGGCCACCATCGGCAACCACGACGTCGGCGGCAAGGCGTACGAGCAGCACTTCTCGACGCCGAACACCGACAGCTCCGGCGCGCTGTACGCCAACGGCAACCCGGCGTCCGACACCTCGGGCGGCAACTACTGGTACATCTACAAGGATGTGCTGTTCATCGACCTCAACAGCAACAGCTACGACACCGCCCAGGGCGGCGGGGGCGACGAGGCGCACACCAAGTACGTCACGGACGTCATCAACGAGCACGGCTCCGAGGCCAAGTGGAAGGTGCTCGTCTACCACCACTCGATCTACTCGCCGGCCTCGCACGCCAAGGACAAGGACAACAAGGTCCGCCGCGTCGACTTCCCGACGACCTTCTCCAAGCTGGGCGTCGACATGGTCCTCCAGGGCCACGACCACAGCTACTCCCGCAGCTACCTCATCAAGAACGGCAAGAAGGCCGACCCCGACGAGCAGCCCGGCGCGGCGGACGTCTACCCCGGTCCCGGCGGCGTCCTGTACGTCACGGCCAACTCGGCCTCGGGCTCGAAGTACTACGACATCACCCCGCCCGACTCCAGCGGCACCAGCGGCGCGGGCAACGGCGCCGACCCGCTGAACCCGGACAGCTACTGGTACAACTCGGTCCAGAACCAGGAGCACGTCCGCAGCTACGTCAAGGTCCAGGTGCGGGACGACAAGCTCGTCGTCGAAAACATCCGCAGCGGCACCTGCGAGGCGCCCAACTCCCAGGTCTCCAAGGGCGACTGGTGCAAGAACACCACCACCGCCCAGCCGGTCGGCTCGGTCGTCGACAAGGTGAGCGTCCACCCGTACCACGGTGACGGCCAGTCCCTCCAGGTCAACGTCCCCAAGCCCGCTCCCGGCGAGTTCGGCTGGACCATCGACGGCTACAACGGCCTTGTGGACCTCGGCACGGCCAAGGAGGAGAACGGCGACCACTTCACCGCCTCCGGCAAGATCAACCCGATCCGGGTGTCGGACACCCGCCGCTCGCTCTCCCCGTGGGCGGTCTCGGCCGGCGTGAGCACCTTCAAGGACGCCGAGAAGACGTTCGCGGGCTCCTACCTCGGCTGGTCGCCCTACATCCTCGACCAGGGCGCCGGCGCCAAGGCCGGTCCGTCGGTCCCCTCCGGCTACGACGGCAAGGGCGAGGGCCTCGCCCTCTCCCGGAACCTCGGCTCCGCGCCCCAGGGCCACGCCCGGGGTACGGCCCGCCTGGGCGCCGACCTCGACCTGAGGATCCCGGACTCCGTCCAGAAGGGCGGCTACCGCGCCACCCTCACCGTCACCGCGCTGAGCAGCTGACCCTCCCCGCTCCACCGGCGTGGCAGGCTCCGGTACGCCGCAGCCTGCCACGCCGCCGTTCCGAGAGAGACCCCATGCACGCAGTGGCACCACCTCGCCGCACCGCCGCCGTCCGCACCGCCCTCCTCGTCCTGCTCGCGGCCCTGGCATCCGGTGCGTTCACGGCCCCCGCCCGGGCGGCCGGCGGCGACGTCACCTGGACGGTCCGGACGGCCGCGAACGACTACGGGGAGGACCGGTCGAGCTTCGGCTACGCGCTCAACCCCGGCGGTGAGGCCGAGGACGCCCTCGTCGTGGCCAACCACGGCACGGACCCGCTGACCCTCGCCGTCTACGCGGCCGACGGCTTCACCACGGACAAGGGGCAGCTCGACCTGCTCACCGAGGGGAAGAAGTCCCGCTCCGTCGGCGCCTGGGTGCGGGCGGACCGCGCGAGCGTGCGGATCGCCCCCGGGAAGAGCGCCGAGATCCCCTTCACCGTGAAGGTCCCGCGCAACGCGCCCCCCGGCGACTACGTGGGCGGCATCCTGACGTCGCTCAAGCAGCCCGGTGACAGCGAGGGCATCACGGTCGACCGGCGCCTCGGCGTCCGGATCAAGCTGCGGGTCAGCGGCGCCCTGAAGCCCGCGCTCGCCGTCGAGGACCTGCACATCGACTACCGGGGGACCGCTAACCCCTTCGGCCGGGGCGACGCCACCGTGACGTACAGCCTCCACAACACCGGCAACGCGCTGCTCTCCGGCACCCAGAAGGTCACCCTCACCGGCCCCTTCGGAACGCTGAGCACCGGGGCCGGCACGATCGCGGCGCCGCCGGAGCTGCTCCCCGGCGAGCGCTGGAAGGTCACGGTCCCCGTCCACGACGTCACCCCGGCCCTCCGGCTCGCGGCCACCGTCGCCGTCACCCCGCTCCTCACCGACGCCGCCGGCTCGACCCGCGCCCTCGACCCCGTCCGGACCACGGCCCACGGCTGGGCCGTCCCCTGGACGCTCCTGCTGCTCCTGGCCCTCGTCCTGGGCGGGGCCGTCGCCGCCTTCGTGCTCGTCCGCCGGGCGCGCGTCCGGCGCGCGCGGCGGGAGGAGGAGCGGGTGCGCGCGGCCGTGGAGCAGGCGCTGCGCGACAAGGCGGAACAGCACTCCTGAGGGCGGGGCCCGCCCCGCCCGCGCACACGGGAACGGGCCGCCCGGAAACCGGGCGGCCCGTCCTCAGAGGTGCGGCGGACGGCTCAGGAGATCAGCTCGATCTCCGCCAGCGTCGCCGCCTGTGCGCTCACCAGCCGGTACTTCGCGTACGCCTTCGGCGCCCGTACCGAGAACACCCGGGTCTGCTTGTCCCAGGCGAAGGTCTCGCCGGACCGCTTGTCGAGGTCCTTCCAGGAGGTCCCGTCCGCCGAGCCCTGGAGGACCCAGCCGGTCGGGGCCTTCGCCGCGGCGGCCGAGGTCAGCGTGTACTGGACCGCCTTGGTGCCCGCGGCGGCCGGCAGCTCCACCGTCTCCACCGCGCCCGAGGTGGCCGAGGTGTCGTCGAACAGCGGGCCCGCGCCCTTCAGCACGTCCTTCTTCGGCGAGGGCACCTGGTCGTCCTGGGTGATGGAGACCGGCGCGGCGTTCTTGCCGGTGCCCCAGGCGGACGGCTTGGAGCCCATGTCGAAGTCGAGCACCCCGCCCTTGGCCAGCAGGTCGTGCGGCAGCGAGGTGGAGGTCCACTTCTTGCCGTTGACCTTCAGGCCCTGGACGTAGATGTTCTTCGCGCTGTTCTTCGGCGCCCTGACGACCAGGTCGTGGCCGTTCTCCAGGTGCACGGTGGTCTTGGTGAACAGCGGGGAGCCGATCGCGTACTCGCCGCTGCCCATGACCAGCGGGTAGAAGCCGAGCGAGGAGAAGAGGTACCAGGCCGACTGCTCGCCGTTGTCCTCGTCGCCGTGGTAGCCCTGGCCGATCTCGCTGCCCGTGTACAGCCGGCTCAGGACCTCGCGGACCTTCTCCTGCGTCTTGTACGGCTGCGAGGCGGCGTCGTACATGTACGTGACGTGGTGCGCGACCTGGTTGCTGTGGCCGTACTGCCCCATCCGTACGTCACGGGCCTCCGTCATCTCGTGGATGACCCCGCCGTACGAGCCGACGAACTCGGGGCCCGCCGTCTCGGGGGTGGCGAAGTACGTGTCCAGCTTCTTGGCCAGACCGTCCCGGCCGCCGTACAGGTTGGCCAGGCCCTTGCTGTCCTGCGGGGCGGTGAAGGCGTAGCCCCAGCCGTTGGTCTCCGTGTAGTCGTAGCCCCAGACGCGGGGGTCGTACTGGTCGGAGGGCAGACGCCAGTCGCCCTTGGCGTCCTTGCCCTGGAAGAAGCCCGCCTTGTCGTCGAACAGCTCGACATAGCTGCGGGCCCGGTTCAGGAAGTACTCGGACTCGTCCTTGTAGCGCTGCTTGTGCGTCTTCTTGTAGAGCGCCTGGCCCATCCGGGCGATGCCGTAGTCGTTGACGTAGCCCTCCAGCGACCAGGACAGGCCCTCGTGCGTGTCGGTGTTCGCGTAGCCGACGAACGGCGAGGTCTCCATGCCCTTGCGGCCGACGCCCGAGGACGGCGGGACGACCGTGGCGTTCTTCAGGGCCGCGTCGTACGCCGCCTCCGCGTCGAACTTCACGCCCTTGACGTACGCGTCGGCGAACGCGACGTCCGAGGAGGTGCCGGTCATCAGGTCCGAGTAGCCGGGGGAGGACCAGCGGGAGATCCAGCCGCCGTCCTTGTACTGCTGGACGAAGCCGTCCACCATCTCGCCGGCCTTCTTCGGGGTGAGGAAGGAGTAGGCAGGCCAGGTCGTGCGGTAGGTGTCCCAGAAGCCGTTGTTGACGTACACCTTGCCCTGGACGATCTTCGCGCCGGTGTGCGTCGGGGTGTCCGAGCCGACCTGCGGGGAGAACGGGGACGCGTAGGTGTCCTTGCCGCCGACCTGCTCGAAGCCCGAGTTCGGGTAGAGGTAGAGCCGGTACATGCTGGAGTACAGCGTGGTCAGCTGGTCGGCGGTGGCGCCCTCGACCTCGACCTTGCCCAGCAGGTCGTCCCAGGCGTCCTGGGCCTTGTCCTCGACCCGGCCGAAGGAGCGCGATGCGGGGATCTCGGCGGCCAGGTTCTGCTTGGCCTGGTCGACGCTGATCAGCGAGGTCGCGAGCCGCAGATTGACCGTACGGTCCTTGCCCGCGTCGAACCGCAGATAGCCGGTGACGTCGTCACCGCCGCCGCCGGACAGCTTGCCGCTGCCGGTGACGGGCGCGTCGAAGACGCCGTACACGAAGAGCCGGGTGGCACCGGTCGAGCCGCCGCTCTTGACGTCGGAGAAGCCGGTGAAGGAGCTGGTCTTCGGGTCGAGGGTGAGTCCGCCGTCGTTGGAGACGTTGTCGAAGACGATGCTCGCGTCCTTGCCGGGATACGTGAACCGCATCCGCGCCGCGTGGTCGGTCGGCGTCATCTCGGCCTTGAGGCCGTTCTCGAACGTCACCCCGTAGTAGTGGGGCCTGGCCGTCTCGTTCTCGTGCTTGAACGGCAGCGCGCGGGCGGTGCGGGAGGCGTCCGGGGTGCCGGAGGCCGCCGACGGCATCAGCTGGAAGGTCTGCCGGTCGCCCATCCAGGGGCTCGGCTCGTGGCTGGCGCTGAACGCCTGGAGCGTGGGCAGGTTGTCGTCGTTGTTGCCGCGCGCGTAGTCGTACAGCCAGCTGGTCGAGCCGGCGTTGGTGACCGGGGTCCAGAAATTGAACCCGTTGGGCACCGCGGTCGCGGGGAAGTTGTTGCCGCGCGAGAAGCCGCCGCTGGAGTTGGTGCCCCGGACGGTCGAGGCGTAGTCGGAGAGGTGCGCCTTGCGCTTCTCGGGAGCCTTGGGAGCGATCTTCAGGTCGTCGATCCAGCCCTGGAACTTCGCCGGGCCCTTGGGGGAGTCGTAGGCGACCAGGATCCGGTCGACGGTCTTGCCCGCCGCGACGGTGCCGATCGAGGCGTCGACCTTGTTCCACTGGTTGACGTAGAGCCGCTTGGCGTCGGCCTGGCCCTGCGGGGTCAGCAGCCCGCCGTTGGAGTCGGTGGCCCGCAGATCACTGAGGTACGTGCCGTCCGTGAACGCCAGGTCCACCGCGACGTGCGTGGCCGGGTAGGAGAGGTCCGTCTCGCCCATCTGGGGGTACACCAGGTAGGAAAGTTCGGTGTCCCGGGTGACGGCCGTGTTGACGTCGAAGATCTTGTTGTACGAGTAGGCGCGGCCGTCCGCCTTGTGGGTGCCCGCGTACCGCAGCGCCTTCTTGCCCGTGAAACCGGCGCCGGCCTTGGCGGTGGGGGAGCCGGAGGGGCCGCGGTCGATCTGGCTGCGCATGTCGGCGGGGGCGGGGGCGGAGGTGTCCCCGTCGGAGAACTGGACGTCGGCGAGCTGGGTCGCGTCCGACGCGCCGTTGTTCTTCGTGATGTCCAGCCGGAAGTGCTGGTAGGCCTTGTCCGACGTGAAGTCGTACGACTTGGTCTGGAAGCGCTCGCTGAACGTCTGGCCGGTCTGCCGGTCCAGGTCCGTCCAGGTCTTGCCGTCCTCGGAGCCCTGGAGGGTCCAGTCCTTCGGGTCGCGCTCGTCGTGGTCGTCGGCGGACGTGAGGGCGTACGTCACCACCTTGACCGGCTCGGTGAGATCGAACTCGGCCCAGGCCGTGGACTCGAAGGACAGCCACTTCGTGCCGGATTCGCCGTCGACGAGGTTTTCCTTCACCTCGCCGCCGCCGGTGTTCTCGTCACTGGCGCGTACATCGGTGACCTTGTCGGTCACATTGCCCGGTATTCCGGAGGAGAAGCCGCCATCGATACCCGATGCCCGCTTCTTTCCGTCGGGGCCTTCTTCGACGGTATTGCGCCAGTCCGGCTGCTTTTCGTCTGCCTCGAAGGATGTGCTGAAGGTCCGGTCGCCCGTGGGGCCGTGGCCCTTTCCGCCCGACTGGGCGGCGGCTGCCGTGGGGGCCGTCACGACCAGGACCAGAGAAGCCGCGATCAACGCGGCCGTGCTGCTTTGTCTCGTGCGAGAACCGTGTCGGGGTTGCATGCCGAGCCATTCCTCCCGAGGAAGTGCGCTTGGACAACGTTGTCAGAGGGGTGCGCAGGAACTAGTAGGGAGTGAAGTGCCAGGTGGTGTCAAGGGTGTTGACGTGAAGAGGATGATAGATGCGAATGGGCACCCAAGGTCACAGGTGCCCATTTGTTACCGCGAGTTCGGCGCGATCGTCAGGCGTGACCGGAAGCGCTGTACTTGACGCTTGCGGCCACTGTTGTGCCGTCCGAGCGGACGGCCCACATGTGCAGCCGAATGACCGAGCTGTCGGGTTCGACATTGACCGTCTTGTAGTTGCAGTTGCCGAGGGGGTCGTTGACGCTGGGGGCCGATTCACTGCCGACGGCCTGCCATGAACTGGTGCTGTCATACCACTTCTGCACGCTTGCCTTGACGGTGAACCCGTCGGCCTTCTGGTCGCACACGCCGAGCAAGTCTCCATCGCGCTTGAAGTTCGCAGACCCGTAGCCGTTGTTGTAGATGTCGATGTAGGCGTTCTCGGCAAACGCGGCCGGTCCGAACATGCCGGCCAGGGCGAACGCCGCCAACGTGGAGAATGCGGCCTTTGCTGCGCGATTCTTCATTTTTGTCCAGTTCTTCCGGTGTGCGCGAGCGAGCGGTCGGGCGTCAGTGCGGGCCGAGTATGGCGAAACTGGCATGGGCATGACGCCATCAGTCTCCTCCTGGCGACATGCGTTCGCGGCCTCGGGCAGCGGTCTTTTGGGCGCACGATGCGCCCTGGATGCATCCGGTAATGAAATATCCCCACTAAATTGGAGAAACTGGTATGACCGTGAGGGCATAGTCGTGCGCCAGGTGCGGTTTGGCTTGGAAGAGACGGTGGATTGTTCAGTTCCGCGCTAATTTACCCTTATGTGCAGCCTGGATGGTTCAGTTTCGTGTGGTCACTGCGTCGCCGGCTGCGAATCTCCGTCGCCAATGAGTCATTCCGCCTAGCCACTTGACGTTTGCAACTTTGCAGTTCAATCTCAATCGGGTACGCGTCAGTCAAGTGGAGGGGGGAGCATGCGGAAAGTGTATGCGGCGGCAGCTACTGCCGTGCTTTGGGTAGCAGCGTTCTGGGGGGCTACCGGTGCTGCGATCGCAGCAGATGCGACGAAGTGTGTCGAGATCGAGGGGGGGCGTGGATGCTGGTACGACTACGGCGACATCTTTAAGGTGACCGACACAAAGGGTGACGGTTACCATCCCGAGGTTTCGTGGCAGACGCTCGGTAGGAATGGGACGTGCAAGAACTACAACGGGGCCGGCACCACTGTCACATGTGACTACGACCTCGCGGAGAACCAGCCTCTCGTATTCTACGTAAAGATATGGGACGGCAATATACAGATCCGCTACTCGGGTGCGGCTCACACATGCACATCGAAGCCGGGGGGAACCTGCTCGTGATGCGCCGATACACGAACCACTCCAGATTGAACGCGGTGTCAGGTTCGATACTGACAGGACTGGCCCTCCTGGTCTCCGTGGGGACGTCCGCGGGCCAGGCCGAGGCGGCTGCGGACACGGTCACCTGTGCAACTGTTTCGTCCGCCCCCGCAGGCGGCGGCAGCATCAAGCTGGCCGGAACCACGTGCTTCCACAGCTACGGCGACTACTTCACCGTTAAGGACGAGCGAGCGGACGGCTACCACATCGAAGTGTGGTGGGAGGCCGACACCGGCCCGATGGGCGAGTGCCGCAACATCGCAGGCGCGGGGAAGACGACCAAATGTGACTACGACCTGAAGGAAGGTAGCTACATCTGGTTCAACGCGATGGTGGTGGATAATGCGACCACGATCATGGGTGGCGCCACCAAGCATGCAGTCGCCTGACGCGATGACCTACCTCCGACCCTCGAATCCCGAGACTATCCCGACTGAATTCGGATAGCTTCTTCGGAGGCTGTGAAGAAGTTCCGATTCGGGGGCCGACAGGCAGAAAATATACCCCTGATGAACAGGTCACGTTCAGTGAGGTCTGTTCGTCAGGGGTTCTGCATGCTGTGCTGCAACGGATGATTTCACCGGTGTATGCGGGACGTTTGATGCAACTATGGGACTCGTCTCGGTCCGGACCGGTTCCGAATCGTTCGCGGGCACGCCATCAACGGGGTGCCGTGCACCATGATGGTCAGAGTTGGTCTTTTTCGCAGTGATTTTCGATATGTTGAATTCGCGGATGCGAGTCGGTACTGCCCTCGGCGAAGCGACCTACTAGGCGAATGGCAGCAGCAAGGCTTGCGTGACCAGCAGGGACGGGGGAAAGGATGCCCGAGCCAAGGTTGGAGGGACCTCCCCGGGCGAAAAAGGGGCGGGTGATGCTCATCCGCCCGCTCGAGCGCCGAGGATCGGAGTTCGCCGGGGTGTTCGCGTTCGTAGCGGCGGATTACGGTGCCTGTGGGACGGTCCAGCCAGGCCAGGCGGTTGAGCCGGTGGCGGGTCAGGATCCGGTGGACGGTCGAGGCGGGCAGGCCGAGGATCGGGCCGATCCGGGCGGGGCCCAGCTTGCGGGCCCGACGCAGGTCAGACCTTCGCCTCGGCGTCGGGTGCGGTGCGGTGTCGTACGAGGACGGGCCTTGACCCCTGATCCTGGACACACGAGACACTGGATCCTGAGGATCTGAGAACGGACATCTCGTGGTCATGAAGAACTACCCGCCGGAGTTCAAGGCGGACGCGGTCGCGCTGTACGAGTCGCGGCCGGAAGCGACGATCAGGTCGGTCGCGGCCGATCTGGGGATCAACCCGGAGACCCTGCGGAACTGGGTGAGGGCAGCCGGGGTGAGCCGTCCCCGAGGACGACGGACGCAAGAACCGGCCCAGCCGCCGGTACCGCTGGAGGCGGAGAACGCCGCCTTGCGAAAGAAGGTCCGCGAGTTGGAGGAGGAACGGGAGATCCTGCGGAAGGCGGCGAAGTATTTCGCCGGGGAGACGCGCTGGTGAACCGCTTCCAGTGTGTCGCCGACCTCCAGCGCCGTCACGGCGTGAAGCGGCTCTGCAGGATCCTCGGCGTCAGCCGCTCGAGCTTCTACTACTGGCAACGGACAGCCGCTGACCGGGCCGCCCGGCAGGTGGCCGACGCCCGCCTGGCAGCCCGGATACGGGCGGTGCACCAGGAATCGGACGGCACCTACGGAGCCCCGAGGATCACCGCCGAGCTCCGCGAGGAGAACGGTGTCGCGGTCAGCCACAAGCGCGTCGCCAGGATCATGCGGGCGTCCGGGATCCAAGGGATCCGGTTGCGGCGCCGGCACCGCACCACCGTCTCTGACCCGGCCGCGGCCAAGGCCCCGGACCTGATCGGCCGCGACTTCACCGCGGACAAGCCGAACACGAAGTACGTCGGTGACATCACCTACCTGCCCGTCGCCGGCGGGAAGTTCTGCTACCTGGCGACCGTCATCGACCTCGCATCGCGCCGTCTCGTCGGCTGGGCGATCGCCGACCACATGCGCGCGGATCTCGTCACCGACGCCCTGGCCGCGGCGATCCGCACCCGCGGCAGCCTTGCCGGATCGATCATGCACACCGACCACGGAGCCCAGTACACGAGCAGGAGTTTCGCCGAAGCCTGCAGGTCAGCAGGGGTGCGGCGAAGTATGAGCGCGGTCGGGTCCAGCGCGGACAACGCACTCGCCGAGTCCTTCAACGCGACCTTCAAACGCGAGACCCTGCAAGGACGAAAGAGCTGGCCGACCGAGCGCGAGGCCCGACTCGACGCCTTCCGATGGCTCCACCGCTACAACACCCGACGCCGACACTCCCGCCTCGGACAACGACCACCGATCACCTTCGAAAACGCCCTCCGCCACACACCAACTACGCTGGCACAAGCCGCATAACCCGTGTCCAGAATTCGGGGTCAAGGCCCGACGGCTGGAGCGGTCATGGAGACCGGAATCGCCTTCTGTCCGCCAGCGACGGACCCACTTGTGGGCGGTAGCCCTCGATATGCCCATCTCGGCGGCCACATGTGCCACGGCACGGCCTGACAGGACACGTTCGACCAGCAGCCGCCTGCCGAACACGGTCAGTCGGGCATTACGGTGGGACACGAAGACCTCCGTGCGGTGCGTTCCCAGACAGCTCCACCACACCGGAGGTCTTCACCATGTTCAAGACCAGACCAGTGTCAACAACGCTCGTGATCAATACACCTAGAGGCTGGCCGCAGATGGCGTGCGACTCGCCGTTCGGGAGACTCGCTGCGGCCAGCCCTCATCGGTCACGGTTCCGTCTGATGTCCGCGACCGCACAGTTCGTCACTCTCTGTACCCCTTCTGCTGCGGGCACTCCGCCGATCCTGAGCCCGACCCATTCGGGACACGGTAGTGCGAAGTGGCCCCTCAGTGGAGCCTGGCGACGTCGCGCGAGCGGCCACGTGCGAGCTCGCTAGGTCTCAAGTAGGGAAAGACTCTTTCGTAAGTCCGCATTCGATCTTGCGTAGTTGACGAGAAGTGGACTATACCTGTCGGCGTCCGCTCAGCCGGGTTGTCGGCGGCGGTCCAGGGGGAATCGGAAGCAGTCCACACAACGAGGACGTTGCGCGCCGGAGGCTCCCTGTGGCCAGAATGATCCAGCTTCAACTGACCGCGGTGGCGGAGCCCTTCGCTGAGGCACCTTCTCGATGGGTAACCGATACACCGCCTGAGTCCTGAAGAAGGCGAGGACTTGAGCATGGGATCCACCTCCGCTCACGGCAATGAGGGTCTCGGACGCCGCGACCTGATCAAGCGTTCTGCGGCCATTGGGCTGATCACCATTCCAACGATGGGATTCCTGTCGAGTTGTGCCACCGGTGGCGGTGGCGGCAACGAGAAGGAGACCAAGGCGCCGGCCGGTAAGACTTCAGCCACCAACCCCCTGGGAGTGAAGAAGGGGGAGGCTCTCGAGGCGTTCATTTTCAAGGGTGGCCTCGGAGACCAGTATGCCAAGGACGCGGAGGCCGACTACAAGTCGACCTACGCGGCGTCGGTCAAGCACACGGGTACACAGCAAGTCGGCCCCAAGCTGACCCCCCGCTTCGCGGGTGGCAACCCGCCCGACATCATCGACAACTCCGGCGCTGACCACCTCGACATGAACAAGCTGTCCACCCAGGGGCAGCTTCAGGACCTGAAGGCACTGCTGGAAGCCGGGTCCATCGACGATCCGTCCAAGAAGGTCAAGGACACCGTCCACCCCAGTACTCTCGAGAAGGGTATGCACGGCGACAAGTTCGACGTGCTGTACTACGCCTTCACCGTCTATGGCACCTGGTACTCCAAGAAGTTGATGGACTCGAAGGGATGGGCATACCCGAAGACCCTGGACGACATGGTCAGGCTCTGCGGCGAGATCAAGAAGGAGGGCATCGCGCCTTGGACCTATGCAGGTAAGTATCCGTACTACGTCCACTTCAACCTCTTTGCGCAGATCGCCAAGATCGGCGGCATGGATGCCTGGATGGCGATCGACAACCTTGAGCCGAATGCCTGGACCAAGAACGACGCGGTCAAGGAAGTGGTTGAACACTACGAGGAGTTGGCCGCCAAGAAGTATTTCCTGGAAGGCAGCCAGGGCCTTACCCACATTCAGTCGCAGACCCAGTGGACCAAAGGCAACGCTGTCTTCATCCCCAACGGTTCCTGGGTAGAGAACGAGGCTGCCCCGACCACTCCGGACGACTTCGGCATGGCCGTCGGCGCACTCTTCGATGGGACCGGTGACAAGCTTCCACACGGCACGCTGCGGGCTGAGCCGAGCGAACCTTTCATTGTGCCGAGTAAGGGCAAGAACCCGATGGGCGGCATGGAGATGCTGCGCATCATGCTCTCCAAGAAGCATGCGCAGAACTTCGCCACCAAGGTCAAGTCCCTTACATGCGTGGTGGACGCGACCGAGGGTATGAAGCTCTCTCCGGGCCTGGCCTCGGCGAGCCAGGTCTTCAAGGAAGCGGGTAACAACCTCATCAGCCTTCAGCTCCAGGAGTGGTACCCGGCGCTCACGGACGAGAAGATGGGCGGCCTAACGGGGCAGTTGCTCACCGGTGATCTGAAAGCCTCCGAGTGGATCAAGAGGACCCAGGAGGCCTGCGACAAGGTTGCGAAGGACGACTCGGTGGCCAAGTTCAAGCGCACCTCCTGAGCAGCAGCGACACGAAACCGAGGAGAAGGGCCGGGAAGCACCATGCAACACGGCAAGTACCGATTCGTCGCAGGCTTCCTGGCCCTGCCTCTGATCATTTATGCGATCTTCGTGATCTCACCGTTCATCCAAGCGTTCCAGATCTCGATGACCGACTGGTCCGGGCTGGTCGGGACATCCAAGTTCGTTGGCCTCGATAATTTCCAGCGACTGTGGGAGAGTGACGAATTTTGGAATGCGCTGCGCCACAACATCTACATGCTCGCGCTGATCCCTGTGATCACCCTGGGCATGGGGCTGTTCTTTGCCTTCATGCTCAACGTCGGTGGACGGCGCAGGAAGAACGAGGTGGTCACGGGTGTGACCGGCTCGAAATTCTATAAGTTCGTCTTCTTCTTCCCTCAGGTCATCTCCATCACCATCATCGCGGTGATCTGGTTCAACATCTACAATCCGGATCCGCACGACGGAATGCTCAACGCGTTCCTAGGGTCCGTGGGGCTCGATTCGCTGCAGAACGCGTGGCTGGGCGAGAAGAGTATCGCGCTCTGGTGCATCAGTGCCGTGATGGTGTGGAGCAACGTGGGCTTCTACGTCGTTCTGTTCTCTGCCGCGATGGCATCGATCCCGCGCGAGATCTACGAGGCGGCCCTGCTCGACGGCGCCGGCCGCTTCGACACCTTCTTCAAGATCACTCTTCCGCTGCTGTGGGACACCGTGCAGACCGGCTGGGTGTACATGGGCATCATCGCGCTCGACGCGTTCGCCCTGGTCCAGATCATGTCGGTGAACATGGGCGGGCCGGATGGTGCCACCGATGTCATGCCGCTGCGACTCTTCCAAACAGCCTTCAGGGACAGCCAGTTCGGCTACGCCTCCGCCATGGGCGTCGCGATGTTGATCGTCACGATGGCCTTCGCCGTGCTCACCATGCGCTTCGCGCGGCGTGAGCGAATCGAATTCTAGGGATACGGGCGGATGACGATCGAAGAAACAGAAGTCGTGGCGAAGCAGGACCCTGATCCGCAGGCCACGAAGAAGTCTGGACGTACCAAGGGGGCTGGCAGCGAAGGCGGTGTGCTCAACGTCTTCTCGCACGGCATGCTCGTCGTATGGACGCTGATGGTGGGCGTGCCGCTGCTGTGGGTGCTGTGGAGTGCGTTCAAGGACAGTAACGGCATTCTGACTGACCCGTGGGGGCTGCCGACCGTCCTGCACTGGGAGAACTGGTCCAACGCATGGAACGACGCGAACATGGGCCGCTACTTTATCAACACGGCGATCGTCGTGGGAGGTTCGGTCACCGGCACGATGGTCCTCGGTTCGATGGCCGCCTACGTGCTCGCCAGGTTCCAGTTCCCGGGGAACAGGTTCATTTATTACCTGTTCGTCGCGGGCATGTCTTTCCCCGTCTTCATGCTGGTGATTCCGCTCTTCTTCGTACTGCGGGACTTTCCTGGCAGCTCCCTGCTGGCGACCTACCACGGGCTGATTCTGGTCTACATCGCTTACTCGCTGCCGTTCACTGTGTTCTTCATGACGTCCTTCTTCCGTACGTTGCCGACGTCAGTGGCGGAGGCGGCACTGATCGACGGCGCCTCCCATACTCGGACGTTCTTCCAGGTAATGCTGCCGATGGCCAAACCTGGCCTCATCAGCATCGGCATCTTCAACTTCCTGGGCCAGTGGAACCAGTACCTGCTGCCCATGGTGCTTAACCAGGACGAGCAGAAGTACGTACTGACGCAGGGGCTCGCGATGATTGCCCTCCAACAGGGGTACGACAACGACTGGGGATCCCTCATGGCAGGCATGATGATCGCCATCCTGCCCGTCTTGATCGTCTATGCCATCTTCCAGCGCCAGGTTCAGGCGGGTCTGACCGCCGGTGCGTTGAAGTAACTGGCTTACTGAGCGTTTTCAGCGTGGCTACTGATCGGGTGACGGAGCGGTGTGAAGGTCGGGGTGCGCAACGGACAGGGCTCCCGCGCCGTTGAGGGAGGTGTTCGACGTCTCAACTCAGCAGCACAGGAGCCCTGTTGGTTCCGTATCCTGCCGCACTCGACCTGCCTCACGCCCTGGTCGAGTGGGTCGCGATGCTCATCGTCATCCGTGAGGGTGACCGCCGGTGCAAACTCCCGCCGCACCGTCGTGCGCTGGTCGCACTCGTGTACCTGCGCCGCCACGACACTCTCGCCCGCATCGCCGCCGGCTTCGGGATATCCGTCGGCACCGCCCATGCCTACGTCACCTCCGTCACCGGCCTGCTCGCCGACCAGGCACCGGGCCTGCTCAAGACGCTGCGCTCGCACGACCCGGAATTCGTCCTCCTGGACGGCACGCTCGCCGAGTGCGACCGCGTCGGCGACGGCAAGGCCGACTACTCTGCGAAGCACAAGCGGCACGGGGTGAACGTGCAGGTCGTCACCGACCCAGCCGGAGAGATCCTGTGGATCTCGCCCGCGCTGCCGGGCCGGACCCACGATCTGACCGCCGCCCGCGCCCACAGGATCCTTCGGATCTGCGAACGCCAGGGCGTCCCGGTCCTCGCCGACATGGCCTACATCGGTGCCGGCGACTGGGTCACCACAGCCAAGCGCCGCCCGCCAGGCGGGGAACTCGCCCCCACCGACCGAACCCGGAACCGGGCCCTGTCCGCAGCCCGGGCACCCGTCGAACGCGGCATGGCACGGCTCAAGTCCTGGCAAATCTTCCGCAGATCCCGCATCAGCCCCAACCGCATGACCGTCATCACCAAAGCCGTCCTCACCCTGGAGAGGCAACGCTGAAAACGCTCACTGATTGAACCGCAGAACCGCCCACCGGCTTCGCCGGTGGGCGGTTCTGCGTGCTCCGGTCCTACCGGGGCGGCGGCCGGCTCGACAGTACGAGGTGAGCACACGTGAAGGCCACTGACACCCCTCCCGTGGTCGCGGTGACGGAACCGGCCCCCGTGTCCAAGTCGCCCGCACCGGGCGGCAGGAAGGAGAAGAGCAGCGAGGGCAAGGTCCTCAACGTCTTCTCCCACGGTGTGCTGATCATCTGGGCGATCCTGGTGGTCATGCCGCTGCTCTGGGCGATCATGACCTCGTTCAAGGACGACGACTCGATCCTGTCGACGCCGTGGGCGCTGCCGGACAAGCTCCACTTCGAGAACTGGTCGCGCGCCTGGGGTCAGGCGCACATGAGCGAATACTTCTTGAACACCATCGTGGTGGTCGGCGGTTCGCTCATCGGCACCCTGCTGCTCGGTTCGATGGCGGCGTACGTGCTGGCCCGGTTCGACTTCCCGGGCAACCGCTTCATCTACTACCTGTTCATCGGCGGGATGAGCTTCCCGATCATCCTCGCCCTGGTCCCGCTGTTCTTCGTCATGAACAACATGGGGCTCCTGAACACGACGCACGGCCTGATCCTCGTCTACATCGCGTACTCACTGCCGTTCACCGTCTTCTTCCTCACCTCCTTCTTCCGGACCCTGCCGGGGTCCGTGGCGGAGGCGGCGATGATCGACGGGGCCTCGCACACCCGGATCTTCTTCCAGGTGATGCTGCCCATGGCGAAGCCCGGCCTGATCAGCGTCGGTATCTTCAACTTCCTGGGCCAGTGGAACCAGTACATGCTGCCGACGGTGCTCAACAGCGACCCCGACCACCGGGTGCTCTCCCAGGGCCTGGTCGAACTGGCCAACAGCCAGGGGTACAAGGGCGACTGGTCCGGTCTGTTCGCCGGTCTGGTGATGGCGATGCTGCCGGTCCTCGCGGCCTACATCATCTTCCAGCGCCAGGTGGTGGCGGGTCTGACCGCGGGAGCCGTGAAGTAGCGGACCGGGCACTCCCCCCGCGTCACCGAACCGCCCGCCGGCTTCCCGCCGGCGGGCGGTTCGTCTGTGTACGGGGGAGTTCGCAGCGGGGCGTCATGCGAGGGTCCCGTGCTCATCGGAGGCTTCGACTGCTCAAGGTCTTGACGGGGAGTACCCCAAAACGCTCAGCTTAGAGTTCACATGTTGGAGAATATGGCAGGAGTGAGTGAGTCGATGGAGACTCCGGGGTCGCAGACATCTCTGCATCGCGCCAACCTTGAGCGGGTCGTGCGCGCCGTACGTATGGCGGGTTCGCTCACCCAGGCGGAGATCGCCAGGAGCACGGGCCTCTCCGCGGCGACCGTCTCCAATATCGTTCGTGAACTGAAGGACGGCGGCACGGTCGAGGTGACCCCCACCTCGGCGGGCGGCCGCCGGGCCCGCAGCGTCTCCCTCAGCGGGGACGCGGGCATCGTCATCGGCGTCGATTTCGGACATACGCACCTGCGGGTGGCGGTCGGCAACCTGGCCCATCAGGTGCTCGCCGAGGAGTCCGAGCCGCTGGATGTGGACGCCTCGTCCGCCGAGGGCTTCGGGCGGGCGGAACAGCTGGTCAACCGGCTGATCGAGACGACCGGGATCAGTCCCGGCAAGGTCATTGGGGTGGGCCTCGGTGTTCCCGGCCCGATCGACGTCGAGTCCGGCACGCTGGGCTCCACGTCGATCCTGCCGGGCTGGACGGGCATCAACCCCAGCGAGGAGCTCGCCGGACGCCTCGGTGTGCCGGTGTACGTGGACAACGACGCCAATCTCGGAGCCCTGGGCGAGCTGGTCTGGGGGAGCGGCCGGGGGGTCAGGGATCTCGCGTACATCAAGGTCGCGAGCGGTGTGGGCGCCGGTCTGGTGATCGACGGGCACATCTACCGGGGCCCCGGCGGCACGGCCGGCGAGATCGGCCACATCACCCTGGACGAATCGGGCCCGGTCTGCCGCTGCGGCAACCGGGGCTGCCTGGAGACCTTCACCGCCGCGCGCTACGTCCTGCCCCTGCTCCAGCCCAGCCACGGCACCGATCTCACCATGGAGCGGGTGGTCCAGCTGGCCCGCGAGGGCGACCCGGGCTGCCGCCGGGTGATCGGGGACGTCGGGCGGCACATCGGCAGCGGGGTGGCCAACCTCTGCAATCTGCTCAACCCCGGCCGCGTGGTCCTCGGCGGCTCGCTGGCGGAGGCGGGCGAGCTGGTCCTCGGGCCCATCCGCGACTCCGTCTCGCGCTACGCGATCCCGAGCGCCGCCCGGCAGCTGTCGGTGCTCCCCGGGGCCCTCGGAGGCCGTGCCGAGGTGCTGGGCGCGCTGGCCCTCGTCCTGAGCGAGATGGGCGATTCGACCCTTTTGGAGAGCACGCTCCCCGCTGCCACACCTGCCTTCACTTAGATAACGAATGGCACCGTTGTCATCTCGTTAAGGATTTACTCCTTGACGTCGCCTCTGCGGCCGAGTTGACTTCCAGCCACCTCGGCCGCGACGTTGCGGCCTCGTCAGGGAGGCAAACCCCCAATGAACGCAATGACGCGACGCATCGTCATAGGTACGGCCGCAGTTTCCATGGCCGTCTCCCTCGCAGCCTGTGGCAAGGCGGGCGACGACAAGGACAGCGGCAGCGGTGGCGACAGCAAGACCATCGGTCTGCTGCTGCCGGAGAACAAGACCACGCGTTACGAGACCTTCGACCGCCCGCTCATCGAGGCGAAGATCAAGGCCCTCTGCTCCGACTGCGAGGTCAAGTACAACAACGCCGCTCAGGACACCGAGACGCAGAAGAAGCAGTTCGACGCGCTCGTCACCCAGGGTGTCAAGGTGATCATCCTGGACTCGGTCGACTTCAAGGCCACGAAGTCCTGGGTCCAGCAGGCCGACAAGAAGGGCGTCAAGGTCGTCGCGTACGACCGGCTCGCCGAGGGCCCGATCTCCGCGTACGTCTCGTACGACAACGAGAAGATCGGCCGCCTCCAGGGCGAGGCCCTCGTCAAGGCGCTCGGCGACAAGGCCAAGGACAGCAATGTCGTCATGATCAACGGTTCGCCGACCGACCCGAACGCCCCCTTCTTCAAGAAGGGCGCGCACAGCGTCCTGGACACCCAGGTCAAGAAGGTCGTCTACGAGCAGGACATCCCGGACTGGTCGCCGGACGAGGCGAACAAGAAGATGGGTGCCGCCATCGACTCGCTGGGCAAGAAGGGCTTCCAGGGCGTCTACTCCGCGAACGACGGCATGGCCGGCGGCATCATCACCGCCCTCAAGAAGCAGGGCGTGAAGGTCCCGGTCGGCGGCCAGGACTCCGAGCTCGCCGGTCTGCAGCGCATCCTCGCGGGCGACCAGTCCTTCTCGATCTACAAGCAGATCAAGCCGCAGGCGGAGACCACCGCCGAGATCGCGGTCGACCTGCTCAAGGGCAAGAAGTTCGACTCGCTGACCAACACCAAGGTCGACAGCCTGTCGGGCGAGTTCAAGGCCACCCCGTCGAAGCTGTACGACGCCTCGGTCGTGACCAAGGACAACATCGCCTCCACGATCATCGCGGACGGCGTCTACAAGGCCTCGGACATCTGCACCGCCGAGTTCAAGGCGGCCTGCGACGCCGCCGGCATCAAGTAACACCCGGCGGACGTCCGCGAGGGCCCTCCAGCCAGTCCGGCCCCCGCCCCGTCAACGCCCCGCAAGCGGGGGCGGGGCCGGACTCTTCTTCCCAGGCCAGGCCGTCGGGCCGCCGCCGCCCCAGGCCCCGGCCGCCGGGCGACGACGGCGGCCCGACGACCCGGCCTGGCACCCCCCTGTGCAATGCAGCACCATCCCCGCCGGTCAGGCGGCGAAGGAGATGATTCACGTGTCCGCTACGCCCGTGCTGGCGTTGCGCGGAATCTCCAAGCGGTTCGGCGCCGTCCAGGCGCTCACCGATGTGGACCTGGAGATTCACCCCGGCGAAGTGGTTGCCCTGGTCGGCGACAACGGCGCCGGCAAGTCAACCCTTGTCAAGACCATCTCGGGCGTCCACCCGATCGACGAAGGCGCCATCGAGTGGGAGGGCGGGACGGTCCGGATCAACCGGCCGAACGACGCCCAGGAGCTCGGAATCGCCACCGTCTACCAGGACTTGGCGCTCTGCGACAACCTCGACGTCGTCGCCAACCTCTTCCTCGGCAACGAGCTGCGCAGCGCCTCCGTCCTCGACGAGATCGGGATGGAGAAGCGGGCCAAGGAGCTCCTGGACACCCTGTCCATCCGGATCCCGAGCGTCCGTATCCCGGTCGCCTCGCTCTCCGGTGGTCAGCGCCAGGTCGTGGCCATCGCCCGCGCCCTGATCGGTGACCCCAAGGTCGTCATCCTGGACGAGCCGACCGCCGCCCTCGGCGTCGAGCAGACCGCCCAGGTGCTCGACCTCGTCGAGCGGCTGCGCGAGCGCGGCCACGGCGTCATCCTCATCAGCCACAACATGGCCGATGTGCGCGCCGTCGCCAACAAGGTCGCGGTGCTCAGGCTGGGCCGCAACAACGGTGTCTTCGATGTCGCGACCACGTCCCACGAAGAGATCATCGCCGCGATCACCGGCGCCACGGACAATGCCGTCACGCGCCGCCAGGCACGCACAGCCACGAAGGAGGACGCGAAGTGAGCGACCTCGCCAAGACCCCCGGGACTTCCACCGAGAAGACCGCCGCGGTGCCGGAGCAGGCGACCGCCGAGCAGTCGGCCGCGCCCATCCCCGCAGTGGACCCGCGACTCCTCATACGTGAGGAGGGCTTCAAGGGCTACTGGTCGGAGTTCACCCGCAAGGTGCGCGGCGGTGAGCTCGGCTCGCTGCCCGTCTTCGTGGGCCTGATCGTCATCGCGATCGTCTTCCAGCTCCAGAACAGCAACTTCCTCTCCGCCAGCTCCGTCGCCAACATCGCCGTGTACAGCTCCGGCCTCGGCATCATGGCGGTCGGCATCGTCTTCGTCCTGCTGCTCGGCGAGATCGACCTGTCGGTCGGCTCCGTCGCGGGCGTCGGCGCGGCCGTCTGGGCCGTGCTCAACGTGAACCACGGCTGGCCCGAGTGGCTGGCGATCCTCACGGCCGTCCTCGCCGGTACGGCGCTGGGCGCCCTGCACGGCTTCTTCTTCGCCAAGATCGGTGTGCCGGCCTTCGTCGTCACCCTGGCCGGCTTCCTCGGCTGGAGCGGTCTGCAGGACTGGATGATGGGCGGCGAGGGCTCGATCAACACGCCGTCCGGCAGTGTCGTCGAGGACCTCACCAACTACTTCTTCGAGGACAAGGGCGTTGGCTACGGCCTGGCCCTGGTCGCCGTCCTGGCGTACGCCGCCTCGCTCCTGGTGGACAGCAAGCGCCGCAAGGCCGCGAACCTGCCCGCCCGCCCGACCTCCGAGATCGTGCTGCGCACCGCCGTCGTCGCCGTCCTGTGCTTCGTCGTCGCGTACGTCCTGAACGAGCCCGACGGTGCCCGCGGCCTGCCGCTGGCCCTGGTCCTGTTCCTGGCCGTCCTCGTGATCGCGGACTTCGTGGCCCGCCGTACGACCTTCGGCCGCCAGGTCTTCGCGGTCGGCGGCAATCCGGAGGCCGCGCGCCGCGCCGGTATCAGCGTCGACCGCATCCGGATCATCGTCTTCGCGCTCTCCGGCACCCTGGGCGCCTTCGGCGGCCTCTTCATCGCCAGCCTCTCCGGCGGTGCGACCAAGAGCGTCGGCGCGGGCAACACCCTGATGCTGGTCATCGCGGCCGCGGTCATCGGCGGCACCAGCCTCTTCGGTGGCCGGGGCAAGGTCTGGTCCGCGCTCCTCGGCATGATCGTCATCCAGTCGATCCAGCAGGGTCTGAACATGATCGGCATGGCCAACGCCGTGCAGTACATGATCACCGGCGCGGTCCTCCTCGCCGCCGTGGTCATCGACTCGGTCTCCCGCCGTACGCAGAAGACCGCAGGCCGCGCCTAGGTCACCGGGCCCCCGGGCCCACCGACCACGCACCCGCCGGACCGTGCCCGGCGCCCCGCGAAGGGGCGCCGGGCACGGTCGCGTCCCGGCCCGGGGTGGGACAGCACACCCCCGCCGGATGCCCGGCCGGGCGAACGGAACATTAGACTCAGCGGATCGGCATGCTCGACCAGCACAATCGCAAGGAGGCACGGTGACACAGCCGCGCGAAGCGCGTCATGCACGGGCGGTGGTGGGCGACGGATGGGATCTGCTGACCCGCATCGGCGGACCGCGTGACCTGGACCGGCTCACCCCCGAGCAGCTGGAGCAGCTCGCCGAAGAGATCCGGACCTTCCTCGTCGACGCCGTCTCCAAGACCGGCGGCCACCTCGGACCCAACCTCGGCGTGGTCGAGCTGACCATCGCCCTGCACCGGGTCTTCGACTCGCCGAAGGACAAGGTCCTCTTCGACACCGGCCACCAGAGCTATGTGCACAAGCTCCTCACCGGCCGCCAGGACTTCTCGAAGCTCAAGAGCAAGGGCGGCCTGTCCGGCTACCCCTCGCGCGCCGAGTCCGAGCACGACATCATCGAGAACTCGCACGCCTCGACCGTCCTCGGCTGGGCCGACGGCCTCGCCAAGGCCAACGAGGTCCTGGGCAAGGACGACCACGTCGTCGCGGTCATCGGTGACGGGGCGCTCACCGGCGGCATGGCCTGGGAGGCGCTGAACAACATCGCCGCCGCCAAGGACCGCCCGCTCGTCATCGTGGTCAACGACAACGAGCGCTCGTATGCCCCCACGATCGGCGGCCTCGCCAACCATCTGGCGACCCTGCGCACCACCGACGGCTACGAGCGCTTCCTGGCCCGCGGCAAGGACCTCCTGGAGCGCACCCCCGTCGTCGGCAAGCCGCTCTACGAGACGCTGCACGGTGCCAAGAAGGGCCTGAAGGACTTCATCGCACCCCAGGGCATGTTCGAGGACCTCGGCCTGAAGTACGTCGGCCCGATCGACGGACACGACATCGAGGCCCTGGAGTCCGCGCTCCAGCGCGCCAAGCGCTTCGGCGGCCCGGTCATCGTCCACTGCCTCACCGAGAAGGGCCGCGGCTACACCCCGGCCCTGCTGGACGAGGCCGACCGCTTCCACGCCGTCGGCAAGATCCACCCCGACACCGGGCTGCCCGTCGCCACCTCCGGCCTGGACTGGACCTCCGTGTTCGGCGAGGAGATGGTCAAGCTCGGCCGGGAGCGCGAGGACATCGTCGCGATCACCGCGGCCATGCTCCAGCCGGTCGGCCTGACCGCGTTCGAGAAGGAGTTCCCGGACCGGATCTACGACGTCGGCATCGCCGAGCAGCACGGCGCGGTCTCCGCGGCGGGCCTCGCCACCGGCGGGCTGCACCCCGTCTTTGCGGTGTACGCCACGTTCCTGAACCGTGCCTTCGACCAGGTCCTGATGGATGTTGCCCTGCACAAGTGCGGGGTGACCTTCGTCCTGGACCGGGCCGGCGTCACGGGTACGGACGGCGCCTCGCACAACGGCATGTGGGACATGTCGATCCTCCAGTGCGTGCCCTCGCTCCGGATCGCCGCCCCGCGCGACGCCGACCAGGTCCGCGCGCAGCTGCGCGAGGCCGTCGCCGTCGACGACGCGCCGACGGTCGTCCGCTTCTCCAAGGGCGCGGTCGGCCCGTCGGTCAAGGCCGTCGGTACGGCCGGCGGCATGGACGTGCTCCGCGAGGCCGGTGCCACCCGCCCGGACGTGCTGCTGGTCTCCATCGGCGCGCTGGCCCCGATGTGCCTGGAGATCGCCGATCTGCTGGACGCCCAGGGCATCTCGACCACGGTCGTCGACCCGCGCTGGGTCAAGCCGGTGGACGAGGCCATGGCCCCGCTCGCGGCACGGCACCGGGTCGTCGTCACCGTCGAGGACAACAGCAGGGCCGGCGGGGTCGGCTCGGCCGTCGCCCAGGCGCTGCGCGACGCCGGGGTGGACGTACCGCTGCGCGACTTCGGCATCCCGCCCGTCTTCCTCGACCACGCCTCCCGCAAGGAGGTCATGGCCGAGATCGGGCTGACCGCGCCGGACATCGCCCGCCAGGTCACCGGTCTGGTCGCCAAGCTGGACGGCCGCTACGACACGGACACCGAGAGCCGCTCCGTGGTGGAGCCGGTCCGGGACTGATCCGCGCCGCAGCACTCCGAATGGGCCGGTCGCCCACCCTGTACGGGTGGTCCGACCGGCCCATTCGCGTGAAATCCCGCCGCGCGAGGCGTGCTGCGGGCGGCCGGGTCCGAATCATGGCGTGCACGACGAGTGCGTGGAGGTACGCCGGTGAGCACGCAGCAGGACCTGCCCCCGAGCAAGGACGGGCTGTTCCGGACCAAGACGGTCGAACAGTCCATCCGTGACACCGAGGAGCCGGAGCACGCCCTCAAGAAGTCCCTCTCCGCCCTGGACCTCACGGTCTTCGGGGTGGGTGTCATCATCGGCACCGGCATCTTCGTCCTGACGGGGAAGGTGGCCAAGGAGACCGCGGGACCGGCCACCGCCATCGCCTTCGTGGTCGCGGGCGTCGTCTGCGCCCTGGCAGCTCTCTGCTACGCGGAGTTCGCCTCCACGGTCCCGGTGGCCGGCTCCGCGTACACCTTCTCCTACGCCTCGCTGGGTGAGCTGGTGGCCTGGATCATCGGCTGGGACCTGGTGCTGGAGTTCGCGCTGGGCACGGCGGTGGTGGCGGTCGGCTGGTCCGGCTACGTCCGCTCGCTGCTGGACAACGCGGGCTGGCACCTGCCCGACGCGCTGTCCGGCCCCGATGTGGCAAAAGGATTCGGCTTCGACATCCTCGCCTTCGCCCTGGTGCTGGTGCTGACCGTCATCCTGGTGCTCGGCATGAAGCTCTCGGCCCGGGTCACCACGGTGGTGGTGGCCATCAAGGTGGCCGTGGTGCTGATCGTGATCATCGCGGGGCTGTTCTTCATCGACACCGCGAACTACTCGCCGTTCATCCCCGAGGCCCAGCCCCAGCCCTCCGGCTCCGGCCTGGACGCCCCGCTGGTCCAGCTGATCTTCGGCTACGCCCCGACGAACTTCGGCGTCATGGGCATCTTCACCGCCGCGTCCGTCGTCTTCTTCGCCTTCATCGGCTTCGACGTCGTGGCCACGGCGGCGGAGGAGACCAAGGTCCCGCAGCGCGACATGCCGCGCGGGATCATGGCCTCGCTGTTCATCTGCACCGCGCTGTACGTCGCCGTGTCGATCGTGGTGACCGGAATGGAGCACTACACCGAGCTGTCCGTGAGCGCCCCGCTCGCCGACGCCTTCAAGGCCGTCGGGCACCCCTTCTACGCGGGGGTCATCAGCTTCGGCGCCGCGGTCGGCCTCACCACGGTCTGCATGATCCTGCTGCTGGGCCAGACCCGCGTCTTCTTCGCGATGAGCCGGGACGGCCTGCTGCCGCGCTTCTTCTCCAAGACGCACCCGCGCTTTCGCACCCCGTACCGCCCGACCATCCTGCTCGGCGTGCTGATCGCGGTCATCGCCGGTCTGACCAGCATCAACGAGCTGGCGACCCTGGTGAACATCGGCACGCTCTTCGCGTTCGTGGTCGTCGCCCTCGGCGTCATCGTCCTGCGCCGCACCCGCCCCGACCTGCACCGCGCCTTCCGCACGCCGTGGGTGCCGCTGATCCCGATCCTGTCGGTGGCCGCGTCGGTCTGGCTGATGCTGAACCTGCCGGCCGAGACCTGGCTCCGGTTCGGCATCTGGATGGTCATCGGCGTGGTCATCTACTTCGCCTACGGCCGTGGCCACAGCCGGGTGCACCGCTCCACGAAGTGAGCGGCCCGCCCTCTCAGGGCCGTACGGTACGGGGCCCGGCGCACCGGGCCCCGTGCGCCTCGACGCGCCGCCTCAGCTCCCGGTCGGCCGTGACGACGACACAGGGCCGGGGCGGCACCGCGCTCCCGGCCCCGGCGGCCAGCTCGGTGATCAGGTCGTCGCCGCTCCCGGCGGCGGCCTCCACCCGGACCCCGGGCACCGGGGCCACGTCCCGGGCCCGGCCCTCGACGACCAGGACCAGATCGACGGGTCCGGGGTGGCCTGGCAGGCCGTCGGCGGCGCAGGGGACCAGCGAGTCCCGCAGCCGCTCGGCCGCCCCGCGCCGGTCGCGCCACCAGCCGTCCGGCACCGACCCGACGACATTGGCCGCGTCGACGATCACCAGGGTGCGTTCACTCAGCATCCCGGAAGGGTGTCACGCGCCGGCGGAACCGTGCGCGTGACACCACGGCACCTGCCGCTCCGTCAGCCGCCGGTCGCGGGGGACTTCTTGGCGGACTCGGGGATGGCGGCGTCCTCGCGGATCGCCTTCCACAGGGTCTTGGCCTGCGGCTCGGCGGCCACCACGCGGTTGGGGTCGACCTTGTCGTAGGCGACGGGCAGCATGATCGTCTCCATCGTGCCCGGGTCGACGCCCTTCATCGAACGGGCGAACTCGGCGAGCGAGGTGAGGGAGGCGAGGTCCTCGTCGGTGGTGAGCGACTTGGTCGCGGAGTTGGCCAGCTTGTACGTACTGGTCGGACTGCTCAGCAGATCCTGCGACTTGACCTCGCTGAGGAGGGCGAGGATGAACTGCTGCTGGAGCCCGATACGGCCGAGGTCGCTGCCGTCACCGATGCCGTGCCGGGTCCGTACGTAGGAGAGCGACTCGGTGCCGTTGAGCTTGTGCGGTCCGGCGGTCAGGTCGAGGCCGGAGGACTTGTCGTGGATGTCCTGCGGGACGTCCACGGTGACGCCGCCGATGGCGTCGACGAGGTCCTTGAACCCGGCGAAGTTGATCTCCAGGTAGTGGTCGATGCGGACCCCGGACATCTTCTCGACGGTCTTGACCACACAGGCCGGACCGACCTGGGAGTAGACGGAGTTGAACATCACGCGGTTCGCGGAGCCCACCGTCGAGCCGTCGGCCTTGGTGCACTCGGGCCGGGTGACCAGGGTGTCACGCGGAATGGACACGGCGACGGCCTTGCTGCGCCCCTCGGGGATGTGCACGACCATCGCGGTGTCGGACCGCGCCCCGCTGACGGCCCCGCCGCCGCCCAGCGCCTTGTTCTCCGCACCGGCCCGCGAGTCGGAGCCGAGGACCAGGAGGTTCTGCCCGCTGGTGGGCAGCTTCTCCGGCCGGTCCTCGCCGAGCGCCTTGTTGATGTCGACGCCCTTGATGTTCCCGTCGAGCCGGCTGTACAGCCAGTAGGCCGTCCCGCCGGCGGCAACGACGAGCACCAGCACCGACAGCAGGATCCCCCGCCGTATTCGCTGGCCCCGCGTCCGCACACGCTTGCGCCCCCGACGGGGGCTCTCCGGGGAGTTCCCCTGGCTGGGGGTGGTGGCGTCTTGGCTCATCCTGAGTGAGTCCTCACAACTTGTGGCCTGGTCAGGGCGCAGGTGATGGGAGTGGGACTCGGGTGGGGGGTGGAGCCGGTCCGCGTTTTCCTGGGATGAGCACTATAGACAGTCGATCAGATGTGCGTACGAAAACAGTGGCACGACTGTGACAGTTCGGGCACGCGGCGGCGTCGTGAGCGGCCGCGAATCGTACGCTGTGAGCCCCGGAATATCCCGTCGTACGGGGGCTTAGTATGTAACAGATTCGAAATGCTGCGCGAGTTGTCGGACGTCAGTTCTTGAAAGGTAATCGCAGACTCATGCTCGGACAGGATGCCCGCGCGACCTCCAAGGTTGCCCCTGAGGCCCCAGCGCTACGCGGCATCTGGCTCACCCGGGGCAAGGACGGCAGGCTCACCGCCTACGTCCCCGGCGAGGGCGGTCTCCGCCGCTGGACCGAGAAGCGTCCGGGCGGCCCGGAGTGGGACGCCCCGGACGTCGTGCGGCTGCCGGAGCTGACGCACCTGTCCGTGACGCAGAACGCCGAGGCCTATGTGCACTTCGCCGGCCGCCGTGAGCGGCCCTCGGCGGAGGGCGGTGTCACCGTCGACATCATGCACGCGATCCAGTACCAGACGGGCCGCCCCGTGGCCGCCTGGCACTCGCTGGGCAACCCGCACAAGGAAGCCGACGTGGGCAGCAGGTTCGGCGCGCCCGTCGTCGTGGTGAACGCCTCGGGCGAGGTGCACGTCATGGCGCACAACGGCCGCGGCGGCATGATGCTGCGCCGCGAGCGGGCGGACGGCAAGTGGCGCGGCTGGGAGGACCTGCGCTGCACGCGCATCAAGGAGCTTCCCGCCGTGGTCGCGCTCAGTACCGGGGTCATCGAGATCTTCGCGGCGACGGACAAGGGGACGCTGCACTGGCAGCAGGAGAAGCCGGGCGGCGGCTGGGGCGAGGTCCAGCGCTCCCGTCTCGCGGTGAGCCCTGGCTCGCTGGCCGTGCTGGAGACCTCGCCGGGCCGTGCGACGTACTACTGGACCGACCCCGCGGGCGGTGTCGTCGCCTATCGCGCGGACGGCTGGCCGATGGCCCTCGGCGGTGCTCCCGGCGACGGCGCGCACGCCGTGATCCGCACGGTGCTGGACGGCTTCGACTGCACGGTGCTGGCCCACCGGGGGATCGAGGGGACGGCGGCCGTCGGGGTCGGGGTCACGGAGAACGAGGCGAACGGTCTGTGGTGGTCGGACACCGGTGTGCCCTGTGCGGCCGCGCCGGCGCTGACGCACGACGCCCTCGGCCGGGTGGTGATGGCCGTCGTGGGCACGGACGGCCACCCGCGTGTGGCGCGTCAGGTGGAGGGGCAGGGCCTCGGCTTCGACGAGTGGCGCGCGCTCTGAGCGGCATTCCCGGGCGGCCCGGCACGGAAGCCATTTGTTGTCGACCTGCGACCCGGGCCGATGGTTGCGCGGGAGAGCGGGTGATGTGAATCACTGCAGTTCAGAGTGGTGCGTGCGCGTGCCTGGGGGCCAAATGTCGCATTGACATTATTTAACTTTCACTTACGATTCACATCTGGCGCAAAGGCTTCGAAGTTGACTGACACGTGATCGCCCGGAGTCGGTTCCTGCCTTCGAGTCTCCCATGACTCAATGAAGAGGATGCGCGGGGAGCTGGAACCTCGAGTGGTGGCGCAGGTGCTCACTACTGCTGTGAAGTGGAGCGTGAAGCATGGCCGGTGGGCCGCGCCTGAGTGTGATCGTGCCTTTCCAGGGCGTCGAGACCTATCTGACGGAGTGCCTGGAGTCGATCGCTCGGCAGACCTTCCGTGACTTCGAAGTGATCATGGTCGACGACGGGTCCACCGACGGATCGACCGAACTGGCCCAGGAGTTCTGCGACAACGACCCGCGCTTCAAGCTGCTGCGCCAGGAGGCCAACGGCCCCGGGCACGCCCGCAACACCGGGCTCAGGGCGATGCACCCCGAGGGCGAGTTCCTGGTCTTCGCGGACGGCGACGACGTCATTCCCGAGTACGCCTACGAACTGCTCATCCGCACCCTGACCGAGTCGGGCTCGGACTTCGTCTCCGGCAATGTCCAGATGATGAACTCCACGACGAAGTGGCAGTCCCCGCTGCACAAGGGCCCCATGCAGCGCGACCGCAAGGGAACGCACATCACGCGCTTCGAGGCGCTGATCTACGACCGCACCGTGTGGAACAAGGTATTCCGGCGGACTTTCTGGGACCACCACTTCATACAGTTCCCCGAAGGGGTTCTCTACGAGGACTCCTGGGTCAACATGTTCGCCCACTTCCGCGCCAAGAAGGTCGATGTCATCACGGACATCGTCTATTTCTGGCGGCGGCGTGACGGCGGCGCCGCCCCGTCTATCACCCAGCGGCACACCGAGCTGAGCAACCTGCGCGACCGCGTCGCGGCCGTGCAGTCCGTGAGCCGGTTCCTCGCCCAGCACCGCTCGCGCATGTTCGTCGAGCACAAGCGCAAGTACGACCTCGCCTGCCTCAAGTCCGACCTGATGCTGCATCTCAAGGTGCTCCCCGACGCGGACGACGAGTACCGCCAGGCCTTCATGTTCTGGGCCAAGGAGTTCCTGGACGAGGCGGACGAGGGCATCGTCGACGAACTGCCCGCCGACGCACGGGTGAAGTGGCTCCTCGTGCAGGAGGGGCGGCTCGACGAACTCCTCGACGTCATCGCGTTCGAGCGCAAGGGCGGCCCGCTGCCCGTGCGCCGGCGGCTGCGCCGCTATCTGAACTACCCGCACCTGACCAACAGGAAGACGGGCCTGGACAAGAGCGACTACCGCCTCGACAAGGAGCTGTCGCCCTACAGCTCGCTGACCGGAGCCGAGTGGAAGGGCGAGTGGCTGACGCTCACCGGATCCGCCTATGTGCGCTTCATCAACGTCCACAAGCGGCACATGTCGACCAAGGCCCTGGCGCTGCGCAACAAGAAGACCGGCAGCAAGGTCATCAACATGGCCCGGACGACCTACTACCCCCAGGCCACCGAGCAGTCCAACCAGAATCGTTACTGCTACGACTGGGCCGGTTTCGAGAGCCGGTTCGACACCACCCGCCTCAAGAAGAAGGGCCAGTGGGTCGAGGGGACCTGGGACGTCGCCGCCGGTGTCTTCAGCCGCGGCCTCTTCCGGTACAAGAGCGTCGGGCGCGGCGGCGCGGGTACGGCGGCCAATCCGCCGTACCGCTATGTCGACAAGAACACACGCATCCTGCCGCTCTTCGTGCAGGGCGGTCTGAAACTCCGCGTCGAGGTCGTCCGGTGCCGCATCACCCGGCACCGCGTCGTGGGCGGGAATCTGGAGCTCGGCGGCGTCTACCTCGGACCCAAGATCCCCGAATGGGGAAAGTTCCGGGTGACCAGCATGAGCGGCGCCGGCCGGCACGACGCCTGGATGACGTTCCAGCCCGGCGGCGATGGCTGGTGCACCTTCGTCACCCGCGTCCCGCTGCGCCATGTGGTGCCCGGCTCCCGGGGCTCGGGCGACGGCTCCGTGCCGCAGGCCTGGACGATGGGCAGCAACGGCTGGAAGACCACCGTCCATGTCGAGGGACGGAAGGCGCCGCTGTACCCGGTGCTGGCCGAGGACGTCGACGACGGGCACTACCGGATGCCCGCCGCACTCCAGACCGAGCAGGGCGACCGCGAGATCGTCGTCCACCGCAACGGCTCCGGCTATGTCGTCCTCTTCGAGCGCGCCGCCCTGCCGATCCTCGTCGACGGGTGCTGGCGGGAGGACGGTTCGCTGGAACTGATCGCCGAGTACGCGGGCGCCGACCTGCTGACCCCCGCCGAGCGCATATCGGCCCACCTCGTGGTGAGATCCCGTGCCCACGGTGCCGAGCGGGCCGTCCCCGTCTTCTGGTCCGGCAAGCAGTTCCGCACCGTACTGACCCCGGCCGCGATGAAGACGCTCGCCGGGGCCATCCCGCTCGCCGCCGGACGCTGGGACTTCTTCCTGCGCCGCCAGGACCCCTCCGCCGTCGCGCCCGACGAGCGCTCGCCCGACCTCATGATCAAGCTCCAGCAGCGGCTCATCCCCACGATGCCGCAGGAGATGCGGGAGGGCGGCCGGGGTTACGAACTCCAGGCCGAGGCGTACGACCGGCTCTCCATGCTCGTCCAGTCCGCCATGCCGGAGAACGCCCGGGGCCCGTACCGGCAGAAGCAGCTGCGTACCAAGGCCTACCCGCAGGCCCGGCGGACCCCGGTCCGGCAGGCCGTGCTCTTCGACGCCTTCAAGGGCACCCAGTACTCCGACAGCCCCCGTGCCGTCCACGAGGAGATGGTCCGGCGCGGGGTGGAGCTGGAGCACCTCTGGGTCGTCCGCGACGACCAGGTCGAGGTGCCGCCCACCGCCCGGCCCGTGCGCATGTGGTCCCCCGAGTGGTACGAGGCGCTGGCCACCTCGCGCTACATCGTCGCCAACAACCACCTCCCGGACTGGTTCGAGAAGCGGCCGGACCAGATCGTCGTACAGACCTGGCACGGCACCCCGCTCAAGCGCATCGGCCATGACATCGAGTCCGTCCACTTCGCGGACCAGCGGTACCTGGAGAGGGTCGAGAAGGAGGTCCAGAACTGGGACATGCTGGTCTCGCCCAACAGCTTCTCGACCCCCATCCTCAAGCGGGCCTTCCGGTTCCCCGGCGAAATGGTCGAGTGCGGCTACCCGCGCAACGACATCCTGCGCCGGCCCGGCACGGAACAGCGGGCGGCGGAGATCCGGCGGCGCATCGGTCTGCCCGAGGGCAAGCGCGTCATCATGTACGCCCCCACCTGGCGCGACGACCAGTACTACGCCCCGGGCAAGTACAAGTTCGACTTCCGGATCGACCTCGACGACGCGCGCGCGAGGCTCGGTGACGACCATGTCCTCATGGTGCGCAGGCACCCGAACGTGGTGGACCCGGTCCCCGGTGCGGGCGACGGTTTCGTCTTCGACGTCTCCGACTACCCGGACATGGCGGATCTGTCGCTCATCGCCGACGTGATGATCACGGACTACTCCTCGCTGATGTTCGACTTCGTCAACACCGGACGCCCGATCCTCTTCTTCACCTACGACCTCGACCACTACCGGGACACCCTGCGGGGCTTCTACTTCGACTTCGAGAGCAGCGCTCCCGGGCCGCTGGTGTACGAGTCGGACGAACTGATCTCGGCGATCCGGGACATCGACCACATCAAGGCGGTGTACGCCGACCGCTACGAGTGGTTCCAGGCGGAGTTCTGCGACCTCGACGACGGTTACGCCTCCGGACGCCTCACGGACCACATCCTGATCGCCGGCGGCGACCTCGACCCCGCCCGCGCCCAGGTCCGCGCCCGCATCGGCAGGCAGACCCGGCGTACGGCGTCCCAGCTGCCGAGGACCGGACCCGGGCCCGAAGCGCACACCGCGGTCCGTGCGGAAAGGGACTCCGCCCGTGTCTGACCGGTCCGCCGCCCGTGCTTCGCGTCCCGTAACGAGATTGGACTTTCCGCACCATGTCTAAAGCAGCTGCCGGCAGCCCTCCGCTCAGCGGCATCGAAGACTCCGGGAAGTATCCGGTCCACTACCGGTTCAGCCACGCGAAGAAGGGCAACCAGCACCTCGTGGTGGTCTTCGCCAACTTCTCGGCACCCGACGAATACGGCTGGTCGAACGGGGTCTTCGACAGCCTGCGGTCCAACATCCTGTGGATCCGTGACCTGTTCGACGGGAAGAACAGCTACTACCTCTGCAAGGGGATGGACTTCGAGCTGGAGAGGTCCGTCGTCACGCTCATCTCCAACGTGATGAACTCGCTGGGCCTCACCCCGGACCAGTGCACCATGTGGGGCGGCTCGAAGGGCGGCAGCGCGGCGCTCTACTTCGGCCTGAAGTACGGCTTCAGGAACATCGTCTCGATCGTCCCCCAGTTCAGGATCGGCACCTATCTGCACACCCAGCCGACGGTGGCCGAGTTCATGATGGGGCAGGTGACGGAGGAGAACGTCCGGATCCTCGACAACGTGATCCCGGACCTGGTGCGCGCCGGAGCGAACCGCGGGGCCAACATCTATGTGCTCTCCTCACCGCAGGACGAGCAGTACCCGGTGCAGGTCGAGCCGTTCCTCGGACTGTTCAACGGCTACGAGAACTTCAATTTCATCTTCAGCGACTCGCCCTACATCACCGACCACACCGAGGTGACCAGGAGAAACGTCCCGGCCCTCATGGGGCTCATCAACTTCCTCATCGACGGCATGGCCCCCCGGCTCGGCTTCGTCGTCAACGGGAACGAGCAGCCCGACGCCGACCGGTCGGCCATCGAGGGCTATCTCAAGGCGACCTCCCAGGTGCGTACGGCCTTCGCCGCGCCGGAGGTCCACGCCCCGGTGTCCGGCGAGTCCGTCCACCCGTCCGCTGTGAGGTTCACCGGATCAGCGGCGGGCGCGGTGCGGGTGAGCCTGTGGGAGAACGGGAAGTTCCTCTCGTCGCCCCAGGTGGGCCCGGACGGCCGCTGGAGCTGGGACCCGGACCGTGCGTGGAGCGTGGGCAAGCATGTGGTCCGCCTGTTCGCGGTGGCCCCCGCGGGTTACCACTCCCCGCGCACCGAGATCGTCTTCGCCGTGTCGGACCTGGGCACCCGCCAGGTCCTCGCGCAGCCCACCGCCCCCCTGACCCAGCTGACCGCCCCGGTCGTCTCGGTCCCGGCCCCCGGCCAGCAGGTCTCCGGCCCCGTCGTCACCCTGATGGGGTACGCGGCGGGCGCGGCGCACGTCGAGTTCGTCGAGGACGGGATGCGGCTGGGCATGGCCCCGGTGGCGCCCGACACCGGCTGGGCGTGGGATCCGGGCTGGTCCTGGACCGAGGGTTCGCACACCGTGGAGTGCCATGCGGTGGACCGGAGCGGCAACGCCTCGCAGCGGACCGTGGTGACCTTCGGCGTGGTCAACGCCTACGTCTCGTAGGCGCCGGGCCCCACGTCGCTGCCCCGGCCGGCCTCGACCCGCAGGACCAGGGCCGAGTGGTCCGACCTCCCGGTGTCGCGTACGGAACACCCGGCCCTCGGCAGCGCGGTGAACAGGTAGTCGACCTTGTGGCCCGTGCGGTGCGTCGGCCGGCCGGCGCGCGAGGACGCGGACCGCTGGTCGCACTCCCGGTACCTGCGGTAGGCGTCGTGCGGCCAGATCCAGCCGGCGGCGTCCCCCGGAGAGGGTGGCGCGCTGTTCAGATCCCCGCCGAACACCGTGCGCCCGTCCGCCGTGTCCACCAGTGACGCCAGCTGGTCGTCGCGGAACTCCAGCTCCGGACGGGAGGCGTCCGTGCCCGGCAGGCTGAG
Organism: Streptomyces sp. ITFR-16; assembly: GCF_031844705.1. Taxonomy (NCBI): domain Bacteria; kingdom Bacillati; phylum Actinomycetota; class Actinomycetes; order Kitasatosporales; family Streptomycetaceae; genus Streptomyces; species Streptomyces sp. ITFR-16. The sequence continues at coordinate 1,651,745 of NZ_CP134609.1, read as the reverse complement.
ATGCGCGTTGCACACCCGCAGGTGGGCGGCGGCGGCCGTGGCGCAGAGAATGCCCCGGTGCAGCCCGGTGGCCGGCTGCCGTACGGACGGTTCCGAGACGTGCGACAGCGCCGATGAGGCGAGGATCGCGATGCCCGCGACCCCCCGGCGCGCGGCCCCGCAGGGGACCGGGGTGCCGTGGCCCTGCGCGTCGAAGCTCCGGTAGGCCTTGAAGGCGCTGTGCCAGGCCGGGCCCAGCTCCGTCCGTGCGGCGGCGAGATCCCCGGCGCAGACCTCCTGCAGCATGACCACCCGCGCTCCCGTGTCCGTGGGCAGCTCCGTCAGCGCCCGGGCCTTCTGCGCGCCGCTCCCGGTGCCCTCGCAGTTCCACTGGCGTACGCCGCACATGTTCCAGGTCGCGACCACCACCTGGACGGGCACGGCCTCGGTGGCGGGTACCCCGGTGGGACCGCAGGCGGCGGACAGCGCGAGGAGCACGGCCAGGACCCCGGCGGGCAGCAGCCCTCTGCGACGCGGCATGAGCCGGTGCCTCCCCTCCCCGCCCGGCCGGCGGCCGGTGCCCGGCCGCACAGAAGAGGGGCCGTACGGGACATGATCCCGTACGGCCCCTCCGGTGCCTCGGCCGAGGCGTGTTACGCCGGAACGCTCGCCACGCCCCGCTCCAGGAACTTCTTCCCGTTGACCCGCTCGGAGACGCCCTCGCGGTCCAGGTACGGGGTGATCCCGCCCAGGTGGAAGGGCCAGCCCGCGCCGGTGATCAGGCAGAGGTCGATGTCCTGGGCCTCGGCGACGACGCCCTCGTCCAGCATCAGGCCGATCTCCTGCGCGACCGCGTCCAGGACGCGGTCGCGGACCTGCTCCTCGGACAGGACGGTGTCGCCCTGCTTGAGGAGGGCGGCGACCTCCGGGTCCAGCTCCGGCTTGGCAGGATTCTCGGCGGAATAGACGTAGAAGCCGCGCTTGCCGGCCTTGACCACGGCGGCCAGGTTCTGCGAGACGGTGAAGCGCTCCGGGAAGGCGCGGTTCAGGGTCTCGGAGACGTGCAGGCCGATCGCCGGGCCGACCAGCTCCAGGAGCACCAGCGGGGACATCGGCAGGCCGAGGGGCTCGATGGCCTTCTCCGCGACCTCGACCGGGGTGCCCTCGTCGATGACGTTCTGGATCTCGCCCATGAAGCGGGTGAGGATGCGGTTGACGACGAACGCCGGGGCGTCCTTCACCAGGACCGCGGTCTTCTTCAGCTTGCGGGCCACACCGAAGGCCGTCGCCAGCGAGGCGTCGTCGGTCTGCTCGCCGCGCACGATCTCCAGCAGCGGGAGGATCGCGACCGGGTTGAAGAAGTGGAAGCCGACGACCCGCTCGGGGTGCTTCAGCTTCGACGCCATCTCGGTGACCGAGAGGGAGGAGGTGTTGGTGGCGAGGATCGCGTGCGCCGGGGCGACCGCCTCGACCTCGGCGAACACCTGCTGCTTGACGCCGATCTCCTCGAAGACGGCCTCGATGATGAAGTCGGCGTCGGAGAAGCCCTCCGCCTTGTCCAGCACACCGGAGACCAGGGCCTTGAGGCGGTTGGCCTTGTCCTGGTTGATGCGGCCCTTGCCGAGCAGCTTCTCGATCTCGGCGTGGACGTAGCCCACACCCTTGTCGACGCGCTCCTGGTCGATGTCCGTGAGGACGACCGGGACCTCCAGGCGGCGCAGGAAGAGCAGGGCCAGCTGCGAGGCCATCAGGCCCGCGCCCACCACACCGACCTTGGTGACCGGGCGGGCCAGGTTCTTGTCCGGGGCACCGGCCGGGCGCTTGGCGCGCTTCTGGACCAGGTTGAACGAGTAGATGCCCGAGCGCAGCTCGCCGCCCATGATCAGGTCCGCGAGGGCCTGGTCCTCGGCGTCGAAGCCGGCGGACAGGTCGCCGTCCTTGGCCGCGGCGATGATCTCCAGCGCGCGGTACGCGGCCGGGGCGGCGCCGTGCACCTTGGAGTCGGCGATGGCCTTGCCGCGGGCGACGGCCTGGTCCCAGGCCTCACCGCGGTCGACCTCGGGGCGCTCCACCGTGACCGTGCCGTTCAGCACGTTCGCGGTCCAGATCAGCGACTGCTCCAGGAAGTCCGCGCCCTCGAAGAGCGCGTCGGCGATGCCGAGCTCGAAGACCTGCTTGCCCTTGAGCTGACGGTTCTGGTTGAGCGAGTTCTCGATGATCACCGAGACCGCGCGGTCCGCGCCGATCAGGTTGGGGAGCAGCGCGCAGCCGCCCCAGCCGGGGACCAGGCCGAGGAAGACCTCGGGCAGCGAGAACGCGGGCAGCGCCTTGGAGACGGTGCGGTACGAGCAGTGCAGACCGACCTCGACACCGCCGCCCATGGCCGCGCCGTTGTAGTACGCGAACGTCGGGACCGCGAGGCCGGAGAGGCGGCGGAAGACGTCGTGGCCGCCCTTGCCGATGGCGAGCGCGTCCTGGTGCTCCTTCAGCAGCTCGACGCCCTTGAGGTCGGCGCCGACCGCGAAGATGAACGGCTTGCCGGTGATGCCGATGCCGGTGATCGCGCCCTCGGCGGCCTCCTTCTCGACCTGGTCGATGGCGGCGTTCAGGTTCGCCAGCGACTGCGGTCCGAAGGTGGTCGGCTTGGTGTGGTCCAGGCCGTTGTCCAGCGTGATGAGGGCGAAGCGGCCCGCGCCGGCCGGCAGGTCCAGGTGGCGTACGTGCGCCTGGGTGACGACCTCGCCGGGGAACAGCTCGGCCGCACCCTTCAGAAGCTCAGTGGTGGAGCTCACTTGTTGCCTCCGTCGAAATTCGGGTTCTCCCAGATGACCGTGGCGCCCATGCCGAAGCCGACACACATGGTGGTCAGGCCGTAGCGGACCTCCGGCTGCTCCTCGAACTGGCGGGCCAGCTGGGTCATCAGCCGGACACCGGAGGAGGCCAGCGGGTGGCCGTAGGCGATGGCGCCGCCGTACTGGTTGACGCGGGCGTCGTCGTCGGCGATGCCGTAGTGCTCCAGGAAGGCGAGCACCTGTACGGCGAACGCCTCGTTGATCTCGAAGAGACCGATGTCCGAGATGGACAGGCCCGCCTTGGCGAGGGCCTTCTCCGTGGCCGGGATCGGACCGTAGCCCATGACCTCCGGCTCGACGCCCGCGAAGGCGTAGGAGACGAGGCGCATCTTGACCGGGAGGCCCAGCTCGCGCGCGACGTCCTCGGCGGCGAGCAGGGAGGCGGTGGCGCCGTCGTTGAGCCCCGCGGCGTTGCCGGCCGTCACGCGGCCGTGGGCGCGGAACGGGGTCTTCAGGTTCGCCAGGGACTCCAGCGTGGTGCCCGGGCGCATCGGCTCGTCGGCGGTGACCAGGCCCCAGCCCGTCTCACCGGCCTCGGCGTTGGTGCGGCGCACGGAGACCGGCACCAGGTCCTGCTGGATCTTGCCGTTGGCGTACGCCTTGGCGGCCTTCTCCTGCGAACGCACCGCGTACTCGTCGGCGCGCTGCTTGGTGATCGTGGGGTAGCGGTCGTGCAGGTTCTCCGCCGTCATGCCCATGAACAGGGCGGACTCGTCGACCAGCTTCTCCGATACGAAGCGCGGGTTGGGGTCCACGCCCTCGCCCATGGGGTGGCGGCCCATGTGCTCGACGCCACCGGCCACGACGACGTCGTACGCGCCGAAGGCGATGGAGCCGGCCGTCGAGGTGACGGCGGTCAGGGCGCCCGCGCACATGCGGTCGATCGAGTAACCGGGGACGGACTGCGGCAGACCGGCCAGGATTCCGGCGGTGCGGCCGAGGGTGAGGCCCTGGTCGCCGATCTGCGTGGTCGCGGCGATGGCGACCTCGTCGATCTTCGCGGGGTCCAGGTCCGGGTTGCGGCGCAGCAGCTCCCGGATGGCCTTCACGACGAGATCGTCGGCGCGGGTCTCGTGGTAGATGCCCTTCGGGCCCGCTTTGCCGAACGGGGTGCGGACGCCGTCGACGAAGACGACGTCCCGGATGGTACGAGGCACGGTGGCTCTCCTCCAGGGTGCGGGATGGCACTGCTGCGGGGCACGCCCGGAAGCGCGCCGCCACGACTCATGCTACTTGCGGGTAACCAGACTGCCCAGCCCTGGTGGCGGGAGCGGCGAAGGTCACACACGAGAAATGGCCCGGACGGACTCGATTTCGAGTCCGTCCGGGCCACGGTAAGCGGGACGGGGGCTTTTGAGGCCGCACAACCTGGCGTGAATGCGACCCTGTCCGATGCCCCGCCGGATGCCTCTCAGGCGGTCTGGCCGAGCGCGCGGACCAGAAGCGGGGCCACCTGCCCGATCTGCCACTGCCGCGCGCCGTACCCGGCGAGCGCGGCCTCGACCGCGTCCGGCGTCGGGTTCTTCGGCGGTTCCCAGCACACCCGGCGCACGGTGTCGGGGGTGATCAGGTTCTCCTGCGGCATGTGCAGCCGCTCGGCGAGCTCGGAGACCGCGGTGCGGGCGGCCGAGAGGCGCGCGGCGGCGGCCGGGTCCTTGTCCGCCCAGGCGCGCGGTGGGGGCGGGCCCGCGGGGGTCTGGCCGGGCTGCGGCAGCTCCGTGTCCGGCAGGGCCCTGGCGCGGTCGACGGCGGCCTGCCACTGCTCCAGCTGGCGCCGGCCCATTCGGTGGCCGAAGCCGGGCAGCGCGGTCAGCGCCTGGACGTCGGCCGGGAGCGCGAGCGCGGCCTCGATGATCGCGGCGTCGCCCAGCACCTTGCCGGGCGAGATGTCGCGCCGACGCGCGACCTGGTCACGGGCGTTCCACAGCTCCCGTACCACCGCCATCTGCCGGCGGCGGCGGACCTTGTGCATCCCGGAGGTGCGGCGCCAGGGGTCCTGGCGCGGGGGAGCGGGCGGGGCCGAGGCGATGGCGGAGAATTCCTCCTGCGCCCACTCCAGCTTGCCCTGCCGGTCCAGCTCGTCCTCCAGGGCGTTGCGCAGGTCGATCAGCAGCTCGACGTCGAGCGCCGCGTAGCGCAGCCAGGGGTCGGGCAGCGGGCGGGTGGACCAGTCGACGGCGGAGTGGCCCTTCTCCAGGCTGTAGCCGAGCACGCTCTCGACCATCGCGCCGAGGCCGACCCGGGGGAATCCGGCCAGCCGCCCGGCCAGCTCTGTGTCGAACAGGCCGGTCGGTGTCATCCCTATCTCGCGCAGACAGGGCAGGTCCTGCGTCGCCGCGTGCAGGATCCACTCGGTGCCGCGCAGGGCCTCGCCGAGTCCGGAGAGGTCGGGGCAGCCGACCGGGTCCACGAGCGCGCTGCCCGCGCCCTCGCGGCGCAGCTGGACGAGATAGGCGCGCTGGCCGTAGCGGTAGCCGGAGGCGCGCTCGGCGTCGACGGCCACCGGGCCGGTGCCCGCGGCGAAGGCCGCGATCACCCCGGCCAGGGCGTCGTCGGATGCCACCACCGGTGGAATGCCCTCGCGCGGTTCGAGCAAGGGGATCGGCGCCGGGGCGACGTCGTCCGGGGGAGCGCCCCCGGTGGTTCGCAGTGAAGTGTCTGCTGCGGTCTCTTGGGCGTCGGTCACGTGTCAAGGGTATCTGTGTATGTACGGCGCCCGTCGACGGAACGTTCCGTCGACGGGCGCCGATGCATGTAAACCAGCCGGTTCCGCATTTCTGCACACCGGCGGGGGTGCGGATTCAGTGGATGATGCCCGTCCGCAGGGCGACGGCGACCATTCCTGCGCGGTCTCCGGTGCCGAGCTTGCGGGCGATGCGGGCGAGGTGGCTCTTGACGGTGAGGGCGGACAGCCCCATGGAGACGCCGATGGCCTTGTTGGACTGGCCCTCCGCGACGAGGCGCAGGACCTCGACCTCGCGGCCGGACAGTTCGCGGTAGCCGCCCGGGTGGCTCGGGGTGCCGGGGGGCCGGCGGTGCATACGGGCGGCGGTGGCGCCGATGGGGGCGACGCCGGGACGGGTGGGGTGGCCGATGTTGGTACGGGTGCCGGTGACGACGTAGCCCTTCACGCCGCCCGCGAGGGCGTTGCGCACGGCGCCGATGTCATCGGCGGCGGAGAGGGCGAGGCCGTTGGGCCAGCCGGCGGCTCGGGTTTCGGACAGCAGGGTCAGCCCGGAACCGTCGGGCAGGTGGACGTCGGCTACGCAGATGTCGCGCGGGTTGCCGACGCGGGGGCGGGCCTCCGCGATGGACGACGCCTCGATGACGTCACGTACTCCGAGTGCCCACAGATGGCGGGTGACGGTGGAACGGACGCGCGGGTCGGCCACGACGACCATGGCCGTCGGCTTGTTCGGGCGGTAGGCGACCAGGCTTGCGGGCTGCTCGAGGAGAACGGACACCAGGCCTCCTGGGGAGTGGCGGGACGGGCCGGCTCGGGGATGAAGCCGGGGCGAACCGTGCTTGAAGGGTCATTGACTCCTTCGGCAGCAGACCCCTGCTCCTTTAGAGGAAGATCACGATTTGGTGAGTAACAATTCGGGCAAATAGGACGCGCGATCGATTGTACGAAAAGAGCGCCGGTGACTGTACGAAGTCTGGTGACGCAGCGTCACTGAAAACGGGGTGGCGGAAAAAGGCCTACGAGACCTGCGGGCCGCGCCGCTGCGGCAGCGTCACCACGGCCGCGTCCAGCGGCCCCGACGGCGGCAGTCCGGCGATCTGGCACAGCAGATCGCCCCACGCCACCAGATGCGACGCCGTGTCCGGCACCCCGCCCCGTCCCTCGCGCGGGGTCCAGGAGGCCCGGATCTCGATCTGCGTCGCGGGACGCCGCGTCCCCAGCGCACCGAAGTAGTGCGACCCCGCCCGGGTGACCGTGCCGCCCGCCTCGCCGTAACTGAGACCGCGCGCCTCCAGCGCGCCGGTCAGCCAGGACCAGCACACCTCCGGCAGCAGCGGATCGGACGCCATCTCCGGCTCCAGCTCCGCGCGCACCAGCGTCACCAGCCGGAAGTTGCCCTGCCACGCCTCGTGCCTGGCCGGGTCGTGGAGCAGGACCAGGCGCCCGTCGGCGAGATCGTCCTCGCCGTCGACGACCGCCGCCTCCAGCGCGTACGCGAAGGGCGCCAGCCGTTTGGGCGGGCGGGTCGGTTCCACCTCCAGCTCGGGGCGCAGCCGCGCCGAGCGCAGTGAGTCCACCGCCTCACGGAACGCGGGCGGGACGGAGCCACCCTCCGCGCTGTCCTTGCTGTCAGCCTCATCGGATTGATCGGAGAAGTGTCCCTGCGCCGGAGCCATGCGGGGAAGAGTAGGCGGAACCGGAGCTCCGCGCGCGGAAGGACACCCGTGCGGGGCGGGGCTCATTGCGCGCGCGTGCGAAGATTCTGTGCGTGAGTGCCAACGATCGCCCCTCGGGCCAGCAGACGAAGACCTCCGCCACCCATGACTCGGCGTTCCTGAAGGCGTGCCGGCGCGAGCCCGTGCCGCACACGCCGGTCTGGTTCATGCGCCAGGCGGGGCGTTCGCTGCCCGAGTACCTGAAGGTGCGCGAAGGCATCCCGATGCTCGAGTCCTGCACGATGCCGGAGCTCGTCGCCGAGATCACGATGCAGCCCGTCCGCCGCCACAAGGTCGACGCGGCGGTCTACTACAGCGACATCGTCGTCCCGCTCAAGGCCATCGGCATCGACCTCGACATCAAGCCCGGCGTCGGCCCGGTCATCGCCGAGCAGGTCCGCACCCGCGCCGACCTCGCCCGGCTGCGCGACCTGACCCCCGAGGACGTCTCGTACGTCACCGAGGCCGTCGGTCTGCTCACCGCCGAGCTGGGGTCCACCCCGCTGATCGGTTTCGCGGGTGCGCCGTTCACCCTCGCGAGCTACCTCGTGGAGGGCGGCCCGTCCCGCAACCACGAGCACACCAAGGCGCTGATGTACGGCGACCCGGAGCTCTGGGCCGACCTGCTCGACCGCCTCGCCGACATCACCGGTGCCTTCCTCAAGGTCCAGATCGAGGCCGGCGCCTCCGCCGTGCAGCTCTTCGACTCCTGGGTGGGCGCCCTGGCCCCCGCCGACTACCGCCGCTCGGTGCTGCCCGCCTCGGCGAAGGTCTTCGACGCCGTCGCCTCCTACGGCGTCCCGCGCATCCACTTCGGTGTCGGCACCGGCGAACTGCTCGGCCTGATGGGCGAGGCCGGTGCGGACGTCGTCGGCGTCGACTGGCGGGTCCCGCTGGACGAGGCCGCGCGCCGCGTCGGCCCCGGCAAGGCGCTCCAGGGCAACCTGGACCCCGCCGTGCTGTTCGCCCCGGCCGAGGTCGTGGAGGCCAAGACCCAGGAGGTGCTGGACGCCGCCGCGGGTCTTGAGGGCCACATCTTCAACCTGGGCCACGGCGTGATGCCGTCCATGGACCCGGACGCCCTGTCCCGCCTCGTCGAGTACGTCCACACCAGCACCGCGCGCTGACGGCGCGGAGGCGGGCGCCGCTCAGTCGGTGCCCGCCTTCCGCAGCGCCGTCACCGTCTTGCGGGCGGCCACCAGGACCGGGTCCCAGACCGGTGAGAACGGCGGGGCGTACCCGAGGTCCAGCGCCGTCATCCGCTCGACCGTCATCCCGGCGGTGAGCGCCACCGCCGCGACGTCCACCCGCTTCGCCGCTCCGTCCCGGCCCACGATCTGCACGCCCAGCAGCCGGCCCGTGCGGTACTCCGCGAGCATCTTCACCGTCATCGGCCGCGCCCCCGGGTAGTAGCCCGCCCGGCCCGTCGACTCGATCGTCGCCGTGACGTAGCGCAGGCCCACCGCGCGGGCGTCCTTCTCGCGCAGCCCCGTGCGGGCGATCTCCAGGTCGCAGACCTTGCTCACCGCCGTACCGACCACGCCGGGGAACGTCCCGTAGCCGCCGCCGACGTTGGACCCGATGACCTGGCCGTGCTTGTTGGCGTGCGTGCCCAGCGCGATGTGCCGGGTGCGGCCGGCCACCAGGTCCAGCACCTCGACGCAGTCGCCGCCCGCCCAGATGTTGTCGTGGCCCACCACCCGCATCGACAGATCGGTGAGCAGGCCCCCGTGCGGGCCGACCGGCAGCCCCACCGCCCGCGCCAGCGTCGTCTCCGGCTCGACGCCGATGCCGAGCACCACCACGTCCGCCGGGTAGGACGCGCCGTCCGTCTCCACGGCGCTCACCCGGCCGTCGGAGCCGGTGCGGATCGCGGTGACCGCCGCCCCGTTCACCGTCGTGATGCCGAGCCCGTCCATCGCGTCGTGGACGAGGCGCCCCATGTCCGGGTCCAGCGTGGCCATCGGCTGCTCGCCCCGGTTCAGGACGGTCACCTCGAAGCCGCGCTTCAGCATCGCCTCGGCCATCTCGACCCCGATGTACCCCGCCCCGACGACGACCGCGCGCCGGCCCTTCGCCCGGTCCAGGGAGTCCAGCAGCGCCTGCCCGTCGTCCAGGGTCTGCACCCCGTGCACCCCGGCCGCGTCCATGCCGGGCAGCGCCGGGCGCACCGGGCGGGCCCCCGTCGCGATCACCAGCTTGTCGAAACCGGTCCACGAGGTCTCGCCGGAGTCCCGGTCCAGGGCGCGCACCCGCTGCCCGGCGACATCGATCTCCGTCACCTCGGTGCGGGTGCGCAGATCGATGGCGCGCTCACGGTGCTCCTCGGGCGTACGGGCGATCAGGTCGTCCCGCTGCTCGACGTCACCGCCGACCCAGTACGGAATGCCGCAGGCGGAGTACGAGGTGAAGTGGCCCCGCTCGAAGGCGGTGATGCTCAGTTCGTCCGGCCCCTTGAGCCGGCGCGCCTGGGACGCGGCGGACATGCCCGCCGCGTCACCGCCGATGACCACCAGTCGTTCCGCCGCCATGCCCGTCCCTCCGCCGCCCCGTCCGAAGGCCCCACGCTACGGCGCGGCACGGCCCGGGGGCGCCCCGGCGCCCCCGGGAAGCCCTCACTCGCCCGCCGGGCCCTCCTTCCGGCTCCGGCGGCGCAGCACCCGCCACAGGGCGGCCAGGACCGCCGCGACGGCCAGGAACGGGGCCGAGGCGCCGATTGCCAGCGCCAGCCACCGCAGCCCCGTCACGAAGGCGTGCCAGCCCCCGCCGAGCGCGTCCAGGAACCCCGGACCGCCGTCGTCCTCGTCGGCCACCGTCTCCGGCTCCATGAGGTCCAGCGTGACGGTGGCCAGCGAGGTGCGGTCCTTGAGCGAGGCCTGCTGCGCGAGCAGCGACTCCAGCTCCGCCTGACGGCTGCTCAGTTCGCCCTCCAGCGTGACCACGTCGGCCAGCTTGTCGGCCCGGTCCATCAGCTTGCGCACCCGGGTCACACTGGCGCGCTGCGTCGCGATCCGGCTGTCGACGTCCACGACCTGGTCGGTGACGTCCTTGGCGCTCGACGTGCGCGAGAGCAGCTTCCCCGCCCCCGAGAGGTCCCGCAGCACCTGGTCGTACGACTCCTGCGGCACCCGCAGCACCAGATGCGAGGTGGCGCGCGTCTCGTCGACCTGCTCGGTGCTCTCGTTGGCGACCAGCCCGCCCGCGGCCTGCACGGTGGTACGGGCGGCGGCCGCCGCCCGGGACACGCTCCTCACCTCCACGGAGAGCGAGGCGGTGCGGATGACATGAGGGGCGGTCAGCCGCTCCGTCTTCCTCGGCGCGGCCGACGCTGCCGTCCCCTCCTTGGCGCCGGCCGCCGCATCCGCCCTGCTCCCGTCGGCCGGCGCGTAGGCCCGCTTGTCGGAGCGCGCGCCGGAGTCGTCGCCGCTCCCCGCGCCGCAGCCGCTCAGCACGACGACGGCGGTCAGCAGCCCGGCGGCGAGCGAGGCCCTGCCGGTACGGGTGATGGGTGCTGCCTGCATAACTGTCCCCCCAGGACGGGTGATTGATGACGCCGGTTCGACGTGCGAGGGGGCCCTGACGGACGCACGGAACCGGTTGCGAAGCGGTCACGTTCAGGACTCGGAAGAGGTTTGAGAGAGTGGGGGTATGCAGCCTTCAGCTCACCGCGCGGACAGGACCCCGGGACACGTCGTCGTCATCGGCGGCGGCATCGCCGGACTCGCCGCCGCCCAGCGGCTCCTGGCGTCCGGGGTGCGCGTCACCCTCCTGGAGGCGACCGCCCGGCTCGGCGGCAAGCTCATGACCGGCGAGGTCGGGGGCGTACGCGTCGACCTCGGCGCCGAGTCCGTGCTCGCCCGCCGCCCGGAGGCGGTCGCCCTCGCCCGGTCGGTGGGCCTCGGCGACCGGCTCCAGCCGCCCGCCACCGCCACCGCCGCCCTGTGGACGCGCGACGCGCTGCGCCCCATGCCCAAGGGCCATGTGATGGGCGTGCCGGGCGACCCGGCGGTCCTCGGCGACGTCCTGTCGCCCGAGGGCCTGGCCCGTATCGCACGGGAGCGCGACCTCGCGCCCACGGCCGTCGGCGACGACGTCGCCGTCGGCGCGTACGTGGCCGACCGGCTGGGCCGCGAGGTCGTCGACCGGCTGGTGGAACCGCTGCTCGGCGGGGTCTACGCCGGCGACGCGTACCGGATCTCGCTGCGCGCCGCCGTACCCCAGCTCTTCGAGGTCGCCCGGCAGGGCGGCTCGCTGCTCGACGGAGTCACCCGCATCCAGGAGCAGGCCGCGGCCCGGCAGCAGACCGGGCCGGTCTTCCAGGGCATCGAGGGCGGCATCGGCACCCTGCCCGATGCCGTCGCCGACGCCGTACGGGCCGGGGGCGGCACGGTCCTCACCGAGACCCCGGTCCTGGGCCTGACCCGTACCGCCGAGGGCTGGGACGTGCGCACCGACACCGGGGTCGTCACCGCCGACGGAGTCGTCCTCGCCACCCCCGCCTGGTCCGCCTCCACCCTGCTCGCCGCCGAGTCCCCGGCCGCCTCCGCCGAGCTGGCGGGCGTCGAGTACGCGTCGATGGCACTGGTCACCATGGCGTTCCGCCGCTCCGACGTGGCCGGCGTGCCCGCACTCGACGGCCGCTCCGGATTCCTGGTGCCCCCGGTCGACGGCCGCACGATCAAGGCCGCCACCTTCTCCACCCGCAAGTGGCGGTGGGTCGACGCGTCCGCGCCTGACCTCTTCCTGCTGCGCACCTCCGTGGGCCGCTACGGCGAGGAGGACCATCTGCACCGCGAGGACGGCGAGCTGGTGGATGTGTCGCTGAGCGATCTCGCCGCCGCCACGGGGCTGGCCGCCAGGCCCGTGGACACCGAGGTCACCCGGTGGATCGGCGGACTGCCGCAGTATCCGGTGGGCCATTTCGTCAGAGTCGCCCGGATCCGCGAGGAGATCGCCAAGCTGCCCGCGCTGCGGGTCTGCGGCGCGGTCTACGACGGGGTCGGCATCCCCGCCTGCATCGCGAGCGCCCACCGCGCCGCCGACGAGATCATCGCCACGCCGACCCTGGTTCGGGGCACCCGGACCGAGGCGGGACAATAGCCGTATGAGTGCTCCCGAGACTGCGACATCAAGCAAGGCTCCCAACGCCGGCAAGAAGGCGAAGGACCTCAACGAGGTCATCCGCTACACGCTGTGGTCCGTCTTCAAGCTGCGCGACGTCCTGCCGGCCGACACGGACCGCGCGGCCTACGCCGGTGAGGTCCAGGAGCTGTTCGACCAGCTCGCGGCCAAGGACATCACCGTCCGCGGCAGCTACGACGTCTCCGGGCTGCGCGCCGACGCCGACGTCATGATCTGGTGGCACGCCGAGACGGCGGACGAGCTCCAGGAGGCGTACAACCTCTTCCGGCGCACCCGCCTGGGCCGCCACCTCGACCCGGTCTGGTCGAACATGGCGCTGCACCGCCCCGCCGAGTTCAACAAGTCGCACGTCCCGGCGTTCCTCGCCGACGAGACGCCGCGCAACTACGTCAGCGTGTACCCCTTCGTGCGCTCCTACGACTGGTACCTGCTGCCCGACGAGGACCGTCGCCGCATGCTCGCCGACCACGGCAAGATGGCGCGGGGCTACCCCGACGTGCGCGCCAACACCGTCGCCTCGTTCTCGCTCGGCGACTACGAGTGGCTGCTGGCGTTCGAGGCCGACGAGCTGTACCGCATCGTCGACCTGATGCGTCACCTGCGGGCCTCCGAGGCGCGGATGCACGTCCGCGAGGAGGTCCCCTTCTTCACCGGCCGGCGCAAGTCGGTCGCGGACCTGGTGGCCGGGCTCGCGTAGCGAGCGGGTCCCGACCACCCCAACCCGGAAGATCAGACGGCGGACACCCGGCACACCGTGCCGTCCGTTGTTCCAGCGACACCGGGTTCGGCTTCCGGTGCGGCGCGCGTCCGGCGCGCCGCACCGTTGTCATTTCCGGGGCCCTAGGGCGTGTCGTCCCGGCGCACGCCCCCGCGTCCCGTGAGCGCCGCGCGCAGCGCCGGGTCGTCCACCGCGCCCACCCCGCGCACGGCGATCGCCACCAGCACATCGCCCCGGCCGCCGTCCGCCGGCGCCGCGCACGCGTCCAGCAGCCGCTGTCCGGCCGGGGAGGCCCAGGAGCTGTAGGGGTGCACCTCCATCCGGGCGATGGCGAGGCAGCCCAGGATCAGTACGAGCGGCAGCCCGAACCACACGAGCAGCGGCACCGTGAAACCCGCCGGGCGCTGCTCCCCGCCCGGTACGAACAGCGCGGCGGCGCCCATCGCGACGACCAGCAGCGCCGCCCCGCGCACCGCCCGTACCGCCGATGCGAGGCCGTCCCCGCCGCCCGGCACCGCGAGGCCCGCGGCCACGAGCCGGTCGGCCAGGGCGCGTACGGCGTCGGCCGCGGCGGCCGACGCGCGGACCGCCGGTATCGGTGACTGGCCCTGCGGTCCGATGGCGCGGATCACGGTGCGCTCCACGTCGTCGCGGCCGTCCGGGTCGACGACCGTCGCCCAGCCGGTGTGCGCGAGCAGCAGCCGGCGCCGCAGATGCATGGAGACGAGCGCCAGATCGGCGACCCGGTGCGGGCCGCCGGCCAGGAACGCGGTCTCGTACAGGGTGAGTCCGGGGCGGTCGCCCGCGGCCGGGGCGCCCACCGGTGCCCGGCGTGCCGCCACGAGGCAGAGCCGGAGACAGGTCAGCGTCGCCGCACCCCATGCGACCAGCAGGAACAGAACCCAGAGCATGCCGGATTTCTATGCGAGACGGGCCTGCGGCGCCATGGGCTGTTCACGATGCGGACGGCGGTGTCTCAGGAACTGCTGCCGCAACTGGAGCTCGAACCACAGCTGGAACTGGATCCGCAGCTCGAACTCGACCCGCAACCGGAGCCGGAACCACAGCTCGACCCCGACCCGCAACTGGAGCCGGAGCCGCAACCCGACCCCGATCCGCACCCGTTGCCCCCGCCCCCTCCGTGCCCGGAGGAACTGCCGCAGCCGCCCCCGTGGCCCGACGACGCGCACCACACGGCCGGCGCGAGCAGCAGCGCGGAGGAGTCGGTGGAGCTAGATGTGTGGTGCGACGACGACCCGGTGCGGCCCTGCCGGGCCGCCGCGACCAGATGCCCCCGCAGCACCGGACCGGGCAGGGCGCGCAGCCCGAACACCGCCACCACATGGGCCGGATCCGTCCGCTGGGCGTTCTCGGTCCGGTACGCGGCGGCCGCCCTGCGCCCCGCCTTGGTGACCCGGGACCGGGCGGACCCCGCGGTGACCAGCCCGGCCACGGCGCCGCCGGCCAGAGCCGGGAACACCAGGAAGAAGAAGGGGAATCCGGTGTCCGAGGAGAGGTCCGACCCCACGAACTGGGTGATGGTCACCGCGAAGGAGACCGGGAAGCCGATCAGGCAGAGCACCCCCTGGACGACTCCCCACCGGCGCCACTTGGTGTCCGCGCCGGGCGCCGCCAGCAGCCCGCGCGCGGCCAGCCCGTCACCGATCTCCTGCACCGCCGCATGGCGCATCACGGCGAGCCGCAACGAGTGCAGCGCACCGCTGGGGGCGGCGGCCTGCTCCTGGAGCACCGCCCGCTCCACCGGGTCGTGGGCGACCGGATGGGCCACCGCGACGATGCCGGGGCCACCGATGAGCAGCCGGCCGTCCGTCTCCATCGCGGCGAGCGCCGCGTCCGCCACCCGGCCGGGTCCGCCGTTCAGGAACGCCACCTCGTACAGGTCGTGGACGGGGCCGCCCGGCCCGCGCCGCGCGCGGGCCAGCCCCCTGATCAGCAGCGTCGAGGAGACCACCACGGCGAGCGTCAGAGCCAGAGCCAGTTCGGTCATCGCGGTCACCTCCCCACGAGCACGGTGCGGGCTGCCCGGGCCAGCCGGGTGGCGCGTCCGGGCGGGCGCGGTGCCGCGCGGTCCTGCCACCAGTACGTCAGCCGGCGGCGGGCCGCGTCGTCCTCGGGCCGGTCCGCGAGCAGCAGATGCTCGGCGAAGTCCAGGGCGTCGCGCCGGTATCCGGCGGACATCGGACGCCGCCGGGCGTACGCGAGGAACGCCTCCCGGTAGCCGGACCCCAGGATCTCCGGCAGCTCCGGCGCCACCTTCGCCACCACGTCGGCCCGCTTGGCGGCCAGCGCCTGGCTCTGCACGCCGAGCCTGCGGTGGTCGAAGCCCTCCGGGACGGGGGTGCCCGCGACCAGGGCGGACAGCAGTGCGGCCTGCGCCACGGCGACCCCGTCGCGTACGGCCTCCGGGTCCACGGCCGGGCCCGCCGGCCGGGCGGACGCCGTACCGCTCCTCCCGCTCCCTTCGCGCGGGGGCCGCGTGCCGCCCGCGCCGAGCGTGGCGCGGATCGCGTCCAGCTCGCCCGCCAGTTCGGCGGCCGGCGGGAAGTCGTCGTCGCGCTCCAGCAGCACCCCGGGTGGGGAGACGCGGGAGCGCAGCTCGGCGAGGACGTCGAGGACCGGGGCGGTCACCGGGTGGGCGTGCGTGTCGTGCCAGACGCCGTCCTTCTCGATCCCGCCCGCCACATGCACGTACGCGATGGCCTCCACCGGGAGTTCGTCGAGGGCGGTGGCCGGGTCCTCGCCCCGGTTCACGTGGTTCGTGTGCAGGTTGGCCACGTCGATGAGGAGCCGCACCCCCGTGCGCTCCACCAGCTCCGCCAGGAACTGCCCCTCGGTGAGCTCCTCGCCGGGCCAGGAGATCAGCGCCGCGATGTTCTCCAGGGCGAGCGGCACGGGCAGCGCGTCCTGCGCGATCCGTACGTTCTCGCAGAGCACGTCCAGCGCCGCCCAGGTGCGCGGCACGGGCAGCAGGTGCCCCGCCTCCAGCGCCGGCGACCCGGTGCGCGCTCCGCCCGCCCGTACGAACGCGATGTGCTCGGTCACCAGCGGGGTGCCCAGCAGCTCGGCGCGGGCCGCGAGGTCCGCGAGCCGGCCGGGGTCGGGGCGGTCGGCCCCGCCGAGGCCCAGCGAGACCCCGTGCGGCACGACGGTGACGCCGCGCTCCCTCAGCCGCACCAGGGAATCGGGCAGATGGTCGGTGCAGAGGTTCTCCGCCACCGCCTCCACCCAGTCGATCCCCGGCAGCGCCTCCACCGCGTCGGCGATCTCCGGCCGCCAGCCGATTCCGATTCCCAGCTCCATGGTCTCCCCCTCCGCTCTGTGCAGGGGTCATGACCCCGCCGCACGCCGGTGAACCCGGGAGACAGGACGTTCAGAGCTTCATTTGAGGTTCCGGGGGCCGGCCGCCCGTCCGTGTGCGCTCAGGGCATCGGGGACGTGGAGGGCCGGGAGGTGAACGACTGGTCCCCGGTCGGGGTGGCGGGGACCGGCAGTGGCAGGACCGCGCCGCTCGGCGCCGCCGGGGGGCCGGTCGGGCTGGCCGTGGCCCCGCCCGCCGCCTCCCGGGCGATGGAGTCGAAGTCGACGAAGCCGGTGCCCTCCAGCATGGTGATGTGGTCGAGCACGGTCGCGTTGGCGTCGCTGGCCAGCTGCCGGATCAGGGTGTTGCGGGTGGTGTGCCGGACCTGGG
The DNA here is from genome assembly GCF_031844705.1 of Streptomyces sp. ITFR-16. Lineage (NCBI taxonomy): Bacteria > Bacillati > Actinomycetota > Actinomycetes > Kitasatosporales > Streptomycetaceae > Streptomyces > Streptomyces sp. ITFR-16. The sequence continues at coordinate 1,634,944 of NZ_CP134609.1, read as the reverse complement.
CGATCAGGGCGAAGACCTTGCCGTGCGCGTTCCTCAGCAGATTGGCGAACTTCTGCTCGTACTCCTGGCCGCTCGCGGCGGTCAGCTCCCGCAGCCAGCCCTGCTGCTGCTCGTTCGGCTGGTTGGGCAGCTCCACCCCGAGCTTGGCGGCCACGTCCCGCGCCCGGCGGTCCAGATCGGTGTGGCCGACCACCAGGTGGTCGCCGGCCGCCTTGACCGCCTCGGTCGGCGCCCGTTCGATGGCCTGCTGTCCTGCGGGCATCTCCCAGAGCCCGGCCAGGCGCACCTTGACCAGGAAGTCCCGGTCGGTCGCGGAGAGCGGGCCCCACTGGGTGTTGACCGTCGACGCGTCCAGATTGGCCTGACCGGTGCCCGAGCGGTCGGCGTACGACCAGACCGGATAGGCGAGCGCGCCGAGCGTGGCGACGAGCGCCGCGATGATGAGGGCCGTTCCGTTGACGCGTCGCACAGAGGTTTCTCCCGGGCCGAGGCGTGGCGGCGTCTGAGCAACCGCCGGTCGCAACGGCCGGGAACCGACCGGCCGTTGAACCTACTGGGCAGTATGGCCAGTGCGGCGGTGTCAGGGGGATACGTACGGACGGACGGGATTGTTCAACGGGCCGGACCGCCCGTCCGGGCGCCCGCTCGCCTGCTCGGGCCTCGCTCAGCGGCGCAGTGCCGGATGGTCGGCGACCACCGTGCACGAGCCGGGGGCGATCTCCGTGAACCCCGCGTCCCGTACGACCGGCAGGCCGCTCACCGTCAGCTCCTGCCAGCGCGCCGGCTCCGGGGTGGCGACCGACAGGGGGAAACCCGCCTCGCGCCACGCCTTGCGCTCGGTCTCCGACAGCTCCCACCAGGCGAGCTGGGCCCCGTGCCCGGCTTGGGCCATCTCCTTGCCCGCCGACATGTCCAGCTCCGGGTTCAGCCAGAGCACCGGCCCGGTGAGGTCGGGCGCGGCCGGCGGCTCCGGGTCGTCCAGGTCCGTCCCCGAGACCTGGAGCTTGGCCAGCTCCTTGGGCCAGCCGTCCAGCGGCACCGGCGGGAAGACCCGCACCTCGGCCTCGTCGCCCGTGACCGTGATCCCGGGCAGCGCGGACGCCCTGCGCCACTCCGCGCCGCGCGCCCGCCGCACCACCTTGCGGATCCGGGCGTCCTGCCAGTCCCGCATCACCTGCGCCCACTCCCCGTCGCCCACCGACCGCTCGTCGGAGAGCATCACCAGGACCGCGCGCGCGGCCGTGCGCAGCGCGTCGGTGCGGGCCGGGGGAGCCGTCTTCTCGATGTGCACCACCAACGGCAGGACGTACTGGGGTGCTTCGTCCCGGTTCGTCCGCTCGGAACGGAACGGGCTGTCCACGGGAAGGGCTGCCGGCTCGGCGGACGGGGACGCGGGGATGTCGTTGCTGCTCACCGGTCCAGTCTGCCAGCCGCCCCCGAAGCCCCGTTCCTCGCGGATCCCGGCGGATCTCGCCGGATCTCGCCGGATCTTGGCGGAATGAAACGCTCCGGGTGAGGATGCACCGCATGAAGAGCGATCTCTTTTCCAGCGAGCACATGGCCGAGCAGGCGACGGCCCCCGGGATGACCCTGCAGAACGCCAAGTCCATCAAGTACGCGGTCAACGGGGAGATGCACGCCCGCCAGGGATCGATGGTCGCCTTCCGCGGCGACCTGCAGTTCGAGCGCAAGGGCCAGGGCATCGGCGGCATGCTCAAGCGGGCCGTCACGGGCGAGGGCCTGCCGCTGATGGCGGTGCGCGGCCTGGGCGAGGCGTGGTTCGCCCACGAGGCGGCCAACTGTTTCATCGTGGAGATGGAGCAGGGCGACGCCCTCACCATCAACGGCCGCAACGTGCTCTGTTTCGACGCCACGCTGGCGTACGAGATCAAGGTCGTGAAGGGCGCCGGAATGGTCGGCGGCGGGCTCTTCAACAGCGTCTTCACCGGCTACGGCAAGCTCGGCCTGATGTGCGAGGGACACCCCATAGTGATCCCCGTCATGCCCCAGCAGCCCGTCTTCGTCGACACGGACGCGGTCGTCGGCTGGAGCGCCCACCTCACCACCTCGCTGCACCGCTCGCAGAGCGTCGGCTCGATGATCCGCGGCGGCTCGGGGGAGGCCGTTCAGCTGCGCCTGGACGGTGAGGGGTTCGTGATCGTACGTCCCAGCGAGCTCAAGACCGAGAAGGCGTCGGCCCACTGAAACGCCTGCGGACTCCCCGTACGGAAGAGGCCCTGCGGCTGCGCGGGGTGGGCCGGCGCTACGGCCTCACCGGACCCTGGGTGCTGCGCGGGGTCGACCTCGGCCTGCCCGCGCGCGCCGTCGTCCGCGTCGAGGGCGCCAACGGCACCGGGAAGTCCACCCTGTTGCGGCTCCTGGCCGGGATCGACGCCCCCACGGAGGGCCGGATCACCGGCCGCCGGCCGCGCACGGCGTACGTCCCCGAGCGGTTTCCGGCGGCGCTGCCCTTCACGGCCGCCGGCTACCTCGTCCACCTGGGCCGGATCCAGGGACTGCGGTCCGCCGAGGCGGCCGACCGTGCGACGGGCTGGCTGACCCGCTTCGGCGCGGCCGGGCACGCCGCGACCCCCCTCGCCGAGCTCTCCAAGGGCACCAGCCAGAAGGTCGCCGTCGCCCAGGCGCTCCTGGCCGAACCGGAGTTGCTGGTCCTCGACGAGGCATGGACCGGCCTGGACACCGCGGCGCGCGGCGAACTGGACCGGGCCGTCGCCGAACGCGTCGCCGCCGGGGCCACCGTCGTCTTCGTCGACCACGACCCGCGCCGGCTGGCGGGCGCGGTCGACGCGGCGTTCCGCGTCGAGGGCCTGGGCCTGGCCGCCGCGCCGCTCGCGCCCGCCGGGGCGCAGGACGGCCCCCGGGTCCGCGTCGAGGTGACCGGCCCGCCCGGCACCCCGCTGCCCGCCGGACTGCCCGGCGCGCCCGCGTGCGTGCCCGCGCGGGACGGGGCGCTGCGGCTCACCGTCGCCGCGGTGCACTCCGACGCGCTGCTGGCCGCGCTGCTGACGGCCCGGCCGCCGTGGCACATCAGGCAGGTCGCGCCGGAGGCCGGGACCGAGGCCGGGACCGAGGCCCGTACGCAGGGGCTGTCCCCCGATCCCCCCGCTCCCACCCCCGGCGAGGCACCATGACCACCACCGCCACCACCGCCCTCATCCGCTATCAGACCGACCTCCTGGTCCGGTCGCAGCGCTGGCTCGCCCCGGTGCTGCTGTACGCCGCCTTCCTCGGCGTCGGCGTCCGCTCCGGCCAGCCCGTGCTGGACTCGCTCGGCTACACCGCCGCCGGGCTGCTCCCCGTCACCGCGTGGCTCGTCCAGGTCTGCGTCACGCAGGAACCGCCCGCCGCCCGGACCGTCGTCGCCGCGGCGGTCGGCGGGCAGCCGCGCGCCCATCTGGCGGCGCTGCTCACGGCGCTGGGGTGCGCCGGCGCGCTGGGCACGGCCGCCACCGCCGTCGTCCTGGCGATCAGCGACCCGAAGAGCACCGACCGCACGGTCCGCGTCCCGCTGCCGCCCGCCGGGGCCGCCGGACTGCTCGCCACCGCCTGCTGCGTGCTGCTCGGGCTCGCGGTCGGCGCGCTGTGCACCCGGCCGCTGCTGCACCGGCGCGGCTGGTCGATCGCGGCGACCGTGCTCGCGGCGCTGCTGGCGCTGGTGACCACCGGATCGCCCGCGAAGTACGCGGTGACGGGGCTGGTCACCGGCTCGCTCACCGGCACGGTCCGGGTGCCGGTGCTGCCGCTGCTGGGGGCGGCGGCCGTCGCGGCGGCGGCGACCGCGCTCGCCTGCCGGCTCACGTCCGTACGCGGCTGAGTACGCTCGTACCCATGACTGAGCGCATGAACGAGGGTGCGGACGCGACGTACTGCGAGACGCCGGCCGCGCCCCCGGAGCGGGCCGCCGGGCCGCCGTACGCCGAGTGCGTGCTGTGCCGGAAGCCGACCGAGTACGCGGAGTCGGTCAGGGGGATCACGCTCTGCCCGGTCTGCGAATGGCAGGAGGCGCAGCGCACGGCCTGCTCGGGCTGAGGCGCGCCGGCCGGGTCAACCCGCCATCAGCTGGGACACCTTGACGAAGCGGTATCCCCGCTTGCGCAGCTCGGGCACGACCCGTCCGACCGCCTCGGCCGTGACCGGCGCCGCGCTGCGGGTGCAGTGCATGACGACGAGCGAGCCGGGCCGTACCCCTTCGAGCACCTGCTCCGCGACCGCGTCGGCGTCGGTCGCGAAGGCGTCGCCGCTGACCACGTCCCACTGGACGGCGGTCACCTTCTCCGGCGCGAGCGCGCGCAGCGAGGCGTCGTCGTAGCAGCCGCCGGGGAAGCGGAAGTACGGCACGACGTTACGGGCGCCGGTCGCGCGGATCGCGCCAGCGGCCCGCTCCACCTCGCCGCGCAGCTCGCCCTTCTCCGCGGTCGGCAGCCCGTAGCAGGGCGAGGTGAAGGCGTAGTGGCTGTAGGAGTGGTTGCCGATCTCGAAGAGGGGATCGGTGCCGATGGAGCGTGCCTGGGCCGGATACTGCTCTGCCCACCGGCCGGTCATGAAGACCGTCGCGGGCACCTTCAGCCGCCGCAGCAGGGCGATGAGTTCCGGGTTGTCGAAGTGCTCTCCGGCCGCCGCGCGGGGCCCTTCGTCGGCGGTCATGTCGGCGTCGAAGGAGAGCGCCACGACCTTCTCGGTGTGCTGCGGCCCGCGCTTGAAGACCGGGGTCAGCCCGGCGGGCCCGGGGGCCAGGACGGGCGGCTTCGTCGCGGGTGTGGGGGCCGGAGGAGAGGGGGCGGGGGCCGCGGGCGGGGCGGCTGCGGTGTGCCGCTCGCCGGGGGAGCCCCCACAGCCGACGAGCACCGCCCCCATGACGCCAACAATCGCCACTTTCCGTACAGATAGTTTCATTCCCGGAAAATAACTGATCAATGGATCATCGCCGGGGTGGCGCGCTACAGGGGCGGCGCCCCGCGCAGATGGCGCATGAGCTGTTCGAGGGCGGTCCAGCTCTCGGCCGTCTCGCCGTCGCCGAGCGGGTAGTAGTAGCCGGGCCGGGCGGTGGGCCCCAGCCGCACCGGACTGTCCGCGAGGGGCGTCCTGCTCGCGGTGTCGCGCCCCGCCTCCCGGACCTCGGCGGCCCCCAGCACGAAGGCGTACGGCAGCGGCGGGTGTGTGAAGCGGGGCGCGGTGCTCAGGTCGCGGCGGCCCTCGCCCAGTTGGCACATCATCGTCTTCAGCCCGTGCCGGGTCACCAGCTCGTCGGCCAGCCCCGGCAGCGCGTCCAGGGCCGGCTGCTCGCCGGGGCCGTAGCCCACGGTCAGGGTGACGTCCTCCTCGACACCTTCCGGCGTACGGATCACCCGCAGGGTGGCGGTCGCGGGCCGGTCCGGGGAGCCGACGGCCACGGTCCAGGTGGGCCGGGGCGCGCGCTCGTACGCCAGGTCGGTGAGCTGCCGCCGGGACCAGGCGAGACCGGCGGGCTCAGAGGTGCCCCAGCCGGCGGGCGGCCCGCCGGTCAGCGCCTGCCAGGCGGCCTCCAGCGCGCCGCCGAGCACGAGGTCCGCGTCGGGGCGGTGCAGGGTCCGGAAGGAGACGACGACCTGCCGCTCGCCGGTGGGCCCGCCCTCCGTGTACGCGTCCGCCACCGGGGTCTCGCCGTTCTCGTCCCGGTCGGGGGCGAAGGCCTCGTCCTGCCAGTGCAGTACGGCACCGGTCAGCCCGTCGTAGTACCCGCACCGCTCGTCCTGGACGACCCAGCGGGAGGAGGTGGACCGGAGCAGCAGACGGGTGGGCAGCGAGAGGCGGCAGTGGGGCGGGGTGACGATCTGCAGCGTCCGGTCGCTCTCCACGGCGGCACCGCAGTGCCTCGGAGAGCCAGCTCGTCATGGGGACGACGGGCCGGTCCTGGAGGACGACGGCCGCCTTCTCGGTGAGCATGTCGACGGCGGGCTGGGCGGCGGCGGGGGCGGGCACGGCGGTGAGGCCGGAGACGTCGAGCGGGCGGGCGGCGCCGACGGTGCCGGGGGCGTCCGGCGGCCACACCCGTCCGCCGAGCAACAGGGTCAGCCGCGCGGCGAAGGCCCCCGCGAGCTCCTCGGCCCGGGGCACCCCAGCGGCGGCCCGCGCCTCGACCCACCACAGGGGCCCGTCCCCGTCCGGCACGGCCCCGCCCCCGAGCAGCCGGGCTGCCTCACCCGGCACCTGCACCAACAAGGGCACCTCGACCGAGACGAGCGGCCGCCCCTCGTCATCGCACAACTGCACCACGGCCCCCTCCCCGGCGGCCCCGACCCGCAGATCCGGCCCCCCGGCGAGCAGCCCCGCCAGCACACTCATCGCATCCGGCATCCGCTCGGTGAGCGCGATCACGTCCTTGGTCATGCGGTGTTTCCTTCGGTCTTGCGGGTGGGGCGGTGGTGCTGCGGTGGGAGGCGCGGGGGAACGACCCGTACGTGTCCGCCTCGCGCGGCGACCCAGGCTTCGAGGTCCGGACCTGCCAGTTCCCGGGACTCCTCGTCGCCGACGACGGTGACCGGCCCGAAGACTGTGCCGGTCAGGCCGGTTGCCACGGTGGTGTCGTCGAGGGCGACCTCGAAGGAATTCTCGTTGAGGACGGCATGGCTCAGGTCCGCGCCCCTCATATCGGTGTGGATCAGCGAAGCGGCGAGAAACCGAGCTCCCCGGAAGCTCGCCCCCGAGGCGTCGGCACCGTACAGCGAAGCCCCGACCAGGTCCGCCCCGTCGAGCCGCGCCGACTGGAGCACGGCATCGTCCAGGTTCGCCTTGACGAGGTCGGCGGCGGTCAGGTTCGCCCGTGTCAGGTCGGCCGACTGCAGGTCGGCCCGGTAGAAGGACGCGCCGCGACAGCACACGTCTACGAGGACCGCGTCGGTGAACCACGCGTTGGAAAAGTCCCCGCCCGAAAGGTCGGCGCCTCGGAAGTCGCTCGCCATGCCGTTGAGGCTGTACTCCTCCGAGGCGAGCCACTCCCGCAACTGCCGGGCGGCCTCGGGATCGTCAGGAAACACGCGTGGCTCCCAGCCCGGCGTGCTTGTCGGCATGGCCCTCACCCCGGTGGCGTCGGCTGAACCGGCGCATTGTTGAACAGATGGTCGTACAGGGCGCGCAGGTAGGTGTGCAGGATCTCCCGGTCGGGGAACTCGATATCGGTCAGCCGCTCGTACTCGGCCGGGCCGAAGGCGTCGTCCGACATGATCTGATCGAATCCCGTCCGGATCAATTCCACGTACGCGTCGTTGAAGCCCCATAGGGTGGGCCGTAGGTCGCCCGTGATCTCGTACCCTCGCTCAAGATCCAGATGCGCTCTGAAGAAATTCCTGAAATGCGGGTCCATGCCGCGACCGCGTGTTCCGGAGATGCGCACCGCGGGCACTTCCCTGGCTCGCCGGTAGATGTCCTCGTCGTCCAACTCCACGGACGTCGCCTCGATATCGGTCACGATCCGCCGCAGGATCTTCGCCCACTCGCCGACGAATACGTCCGTACGGACCACCGCGTCGCCCCGCTCGGTCAGCAGCGATTCGTAGTTTCCGGGCGTGCTGTGCCAGCGCGCCCGGATTCTCAGTGAGCGGCCCGTACGGACCAGGCTCCATTCGGCCGAGAACATGTCGGAACCCCAGAAGACCTCGGTCTCCGAGAAGTCCGGCCGCTGGACGTCCTCAAGGAGGGGGACCAGGTTGTCGACGAGGGCGGCGAGGTCACCGGCGTACGACAGCCGGACCGGCGCCAGGTTCCAGAGGAGGAAGGCGTCCTCGGTCTCGGCGGGGTACATCTCGGCGACCGCGTCAGCCAGGTCGGCGGCGGCACCGCAGGGACGAACGGCAGGGCGGCCTGTCTGGATCGAGAAACTCATGCTCCTACCGCCGGCCGCCACGGGCATCGGTGACCATGGGCTAGGCCGTGTCCGCAAAGTCTCGCCTGGCCTGCGGGCGGACGACGATACTTTGCGGACACGGCCTAGGACCGACCGTCCAGCGCCTCGCGGACCTCCGCGCGCACTCCCTCGTTGCCGACCGTCAGCAGGTACTCGCCGAACTGCCGGACCTCCGGGCCCTCGGCACGGAAGACAACGGTGACGGCGTGGTCCAACGTGCGCGGCGAGGCACTGACGTTCAGCACGCTCATGGCCAGCTCCACGGAGAGCGCCGGGTCGACGGGTGCCACGGCGCACGCCAAGTCGACCAGCTGCGTGGCCAGGTCGAACCGTTGCCGCTCCTCGGCTGCCAGGGACCGGACACCTCGGCCCACGACCTCCTTGATGTCACCCAGCGCGGCCCGAACCGTGGCGCTGTCGATCAGTTCGCCGAGCCGGTCCTCGAAGTACTGGGTGTCGGCGAGCTGGACGAGCGCGCGGAAGGCCTGCTCACGCAGCGCCGCCGTCCCCTTCTCCTCGATCAGGAAACGGCTCTCGTCCACCGCCACCGCCAGCTGCGAGAAGGTGCTGTCCACCGAAAACTTCCGGTCGATCGAGAAGTCGTACCAGGGCGTGGCCTCCGGGTCCGCGGCGGCACGGATCACCGCCTCGAAACCGTCCGGCTCGGCCCACGTCGTCAGCGCCAGGCAGGCCATGAAGCGCTCCTTCGCGGGTTCACCCGGATCGTTCATCAGCTCGACGAGCCTGGGGACGCGTTCGCGGTGCCGGGGATCTTCGCACGCGCTGTCGATCACATCGTCGATGTCCGTTGTCGGCTCGCCATCGAAATCCGTGCCGAGCAATTCTTCGAATCTGGTCATGACTGGCCTCCTTTCTCATTTCGTCTCTTCGGGTCTGTCCGGGTGCACGGCGCCAGGTGTCAGAACGGGCCGGTGATGTATTCCTTCGGCACGATTCCCTTGACCAGCCACTCCGAGTCACGACGCGTATGCATCATGTCCTTCATCCGTTGCTCGATGCTGGCCGTCTTCTTCTTGCCGAGTCCGAACCCTTCCGCGATCTCGCGGATTTTCTCATAGCTCGTACGTGGCGGGACCGAGATGTCGATCGGGCGCCCGGCGGTCTTCTCGGCGGATGCCTGAATGGCCGCCTCGACCTCCCTGGGCGAATACACCTCCACGCCCTCGACCTTGCCATCGGCGATGTCCTTCATCAGCCGGGTCAGGTCCACGCGGATCGTCTTGCCGCCGTAGTCCTTGGCGTCTGCGCCGTCTTTGCTGGTCGAGGTGAACGGGCTGTCCGACTTCCTGGGCTCGCGGCCCACGACATGGTCGACGATCGTCGCCTGGCCGTCCGGGTTGGCAGGCACCAGGTCACCGTCTTCGTTGAGGTAACTCTTGCGCTGGCCCTTGTTGTTGTACTGCTCCGAGAAGTCGTTGTCCTGGCGTCGGAGATCCGGGACCTCCTCACCGGGCCGAGGGCTGTACGGCCCGTCACCCGGCGGCGCACCGGCGCCGTCGCCGCCAGGGGTACCTGTGCCGCCCGGCGTCTCGGGGCCGTTGCCGTGACCGGCCGGACCGTGCCCGCCGCCGTGCCCGGTGCCCCCGTGACCGCCGCCGCCCGACGGCGTGTGCGAGCCACCGCCACCGTCGCCGGTACCGCCCCCACTCCCCGCCGGATGCTCCGTCACATGCCCGCCCGGCGGATGAGGACCTCCCGGCGGATGGTTCACCGAGTTCTCCACCCGCCCAGGCCCGCCGCCCACCCCCGCGTGGACCTTCTCGCGTTGTGGGGCCGGCTCTTGGTGGTTCGGGAGGTCGTCCTTGTGGGGTTCCCTGACCGGGTCCGTGTCGGGGACGACGTTGCCGTGTTCGTCGCGGATGTGGCCGTCCGCGTCGATGACGCGGGTGTTGCCCGCCGAGTCCACGTACGGGTGGCCGGGGGTCGTCGGCAGGTCCGGGGAGTGGGGGAGCGTGGGGACCATGTCGTCCACGCCCGCCCGGCTGGTCCTCAGGCTCTCCATCAGGTCGCCGACCTTCAGCTTGGTGACGCCCGCCGCCTTGCCGAGGTAGCTCATCGGGTCCGCCAGCGCGCCCGCCTTGCCGAGGGCGGTGACCGCCGCCTCCGCGCCGACGCCGAGTTTGCCCGCCTTGCCGAGCTTGAGGAGGGAGCCCGAGCCGAGGGTCACGCCGTTGAACAGCACCGTGCCGAACGCCCGGGCCGGGTCCTTGCCCCACTCGTCCCACGCGACCAGCGACTTGCCGAAGTTGCGCAGCGCCGCCTTCTGCTTGTCCGTGTCGCTGTGGTCGACCGGGCCGAACATCTTGTCCATCGCCCAGTCGTACGGCGTCATCAGGTACGCGCTGATGCCGCCGAAGACGTCGCCGATGCCCGACCAGGTCTTCTTGAAGTTGTCCCAGTCGAACACGTTGACCATGCTGCCCAGGCCCTTGATCGTGCCCCAGACCCCGTCGACGAAGAACCCCTTCAACGCACCGCCGACGTTGTCCTTCGTCCACTCCCAGGCCGCCCGCAGCCCCGTGTACTCGCGCTCGTCGACCGTGCCCCACGGCGTGTCGCCGGCGCCTTCCCTGAAGCCGTACATGCCGGCCTTGTGCGAGCCGTCGTCGACCGTGAAGTGCGTGCCGCCCACCAGCGCGGTGATCTTGTTGGCCGCGTCCCGCTCGGCGCCCTGGAAGGCCACCCAGGTCGTGCCGACCTCATGGACCAGCCGCGCGTTCTCGTCGATCTTGCCCTGGTCCTGCTGCCAGTCGTCGTCGTCCTTGTTGTCCGCGACGAACTTCTCCGCGTCCTCGCGGAGTTGGTTCATCTTCTTCACCAGCGGACGCGCCGCCGTCGCGAAACCCGCCAGCGCCCCGCTGACCGACTCCAGCTTCTTCGCGAACGCATCCGCCTTGTCCCGCACCGGGATCGTCGAATCGAGCAGTTCCTCCTGCTCGGGCGCGTCATAGACGGGGTCCAGCGTCTGGAAGGCCTCGTGGACTTCCTTGCCCGTGGTGCGGATGTCCGACGCGGTCGTCTTCAGGGACGTCGCGTGCGTCTCCAGGGTCTCCAGATTGCCCGTGAAGGTCGGTATCTTCTCCGGGTCGATCACTTCTTGGGGCCCTTCATCTCCTCGGGCGTCGGAGCCTTGGAGTACTGCTCCTGCTTGTTCTTCGCCATGTCCAGGTCGCCCTTGAGGTACTCCTGGGTGGCCAGCCGCGCCCCGGTGATGGACTTCCCCGTCCGTACCGGCAGGAACTTCAGGTCGTTGTTGGTGTGTTCCTGGAACTCCTGCAACGCCTGGGCCACCGGCCCGAACGCGCCGCCCTCGGGCAGCTCGGTCCCGCCCAGGACCATCGTGCCCGCCCACGTCGCGGCGCCCACCAGGCCCTCGTCGTACGCCGTGAACTCCGCCTCGAACTCACCACCGGCCTCGGCGGTCTTCTTCAGGACTCCACGCACGCCGTCCGGTTTGATGTCCCACTTGGTCACGGTGCCCCCCCGTTCTACCCGTTCTGCCCGTTGCAACCGTTGTACTCGTGAGCAAAAACGTTTCCCCGTACGCCTGGGCGCACCCTCGCCATCCTGCACCGGCGGGCCATGTCGATCAAACCCGGATTGCCGTCTGCAAAGGGATGGTGGGATGCGCCACAGTCGTTCCGAGGGCCCGCTCAGGGCCTCAGCGCCACGGGCCCGTCACCGCGAACGTGGTGCCCGGGGTGTACACGTTCACGTACATCGTCGCGTCGTCCGGTGCGAACGTGACCCCCGCGAACTCGCCCCACTCCGGCTCCTCGGCCGTCCCGGTGTTCTGCCGGCCGCGCGCCATCGGGTACACCTCGCCGCGCCGCGTCAGGCCGAACACGTGCTGGGCGCCGCCGCCGTCCTCACACACCATCAGCCCGCCGCCGGGGGCCAGCGTGATGCTGTCGGGGGACTCGCCGGGCAGCTGAATGTCCGTGTCCGGCCCGAAGACGATGACCAGCGTCAGCCGGCGCCGCTGCGGCTCGTACCGCCAGACCTGGCCGAAGTGGTCCGCCGCCGAGCCCTCCGAGCGGTGCGCGAAGCTGGAGACGAAGTAGACCGAGGAGCCGCCCCAGTAGCAGCCCTCCAGCTTCTGGCCGTGGGTGATGCCCTTCGGGCCGAAGTCCTGGAAGCGGATGGGGGTCTCGGCCGCCTGCGGATCCGGTACGGGGACCCACTCGATGCCCTCGAAGACGGTCCCGGTCTCCTGGACCGCGGACAGGTCCGGGACGCCCGGCACCCGCATCGCCTCCAGCCGCCCCCCGGCCCGCAGCGAACCCGTGCCGCCGAGCGGCTTCTTCGGCAGGAAGCGGTAGAAGAGCCCGAACGGCTTCTCGAACGCGTCCTCCGTCTCGTACACGATCCCGCGGCGCGGGTCGATCGCGACGGCCTCGTGCTGGAAGCGGCCCATCGCGGTCAGCGGCACGGCCCCGGTGCGGCGCGGATCGGCGCCGTCCACCTCGAAGATGTAGCCGTGGTCCTTGGTGTAGCCGTTGGTGCCGGCCTTGTCCTCGGTCTCCTCGCAGGTCAGCCATGTGTCCCAAGAAGTGCGCCCGCCCGCGCAGTTGACCGCCGTGCCGGCGATGGCGACCCGTTCGCCGAGCACGCGGTTGTCGCTGTCGAGCTCCAGGGCCGTGCAGCCGCCCTTGCCCATCGGGTCGTAGGTGAGGCCCTCGACGACCGGCACGGCGATCGCCGCGTCGGCCCGGTTCTCGTGGTTGCGCACCAGCCGGACGTGTCCGCGCCGGCCGGCGAACGCGGCCATGCCGTCGCAGTGGCTGGGGACCGGCCCCTCGCCGGAGCGGAGCGGGTCGCCCTCGCGGGAGAGCACCCGGTAACGGAAGCCCTCCGGCAGGTCGAGCAGCCCGTCGGGGTCGGACACGAGCGGACCGTAGCCGCTGTGTCCCCGGGCGGCGGCGGTGCCGGCGAAGAGTTCGGGGAGGGCGCCGATGAAGGCGATCGAGGTGGTTCCCCCGCTCGCGGCCAGGATCTGGCGGCGGGTCGCGCTACGTCGAGACGCGGTGGTCATGAGGCAACTCCCTGTTGATGGACAGGTGACATGACATCGTCGAGATCGGGCCGGCCGTTAGAGCCCCTCGGCGAACGTTGTCATGCCGTCCGGCCCGGGTCCGGCGCTCCGGGGCAGCAGCAGACGGAACGTGGAGCCGTGACCCGCCCGGGTGTCGAGTTCGAGCCGGCCGCGGTGTGCCTCGGCGATGGTGGAGGCAATGGACAGGCCGAGGCCGGAACCGGGCTCGGGCCCGCCCGCCCCCGCCGGCCCCCGGTAGAAGCGCTCGAACACTTGCTGGGCCGCCTCCGGCGCCAGCCCCGGCCCGTCGTCCGCCACCTCGACCACGCACACCGCGATGCCCAGGGGCAGGGCGGCCGTTGCACTGCTGCGACCCCTCCGGTCGGTCCCGCCGGTGTCCGGGCCGGTGCGCACGGTGCCGACCCGGACCTCGACGCTCGCGCCGGGTGGAGTGTGGAGACAGGCGTTGGCCAGGAGATTGGCGATCACCTGGGAGAGCTGGTGGGTGTCGCCCAGCGTCTCGACCACGTCGAGCGCGGACCGGCGCCCCTCCGGGCCGCTCGCCGCCAGCGGCATCAGCCGCACCTCCCGGCCGGGATGCGCGACGACAGCCGCGCCGACCCCGTCCGCCGCCAGGGAGAGCAGGTCCACCGTCTCCCGGTGCGCCACGGGCGCGTACCCCAGCTTGGCCAGCAGAAAGAGATCGTCGACGAGACGGCTCATCCGCTCCGCGTTCCGGGCGATCAGCTCATGGGCCTCCTGCCGGCGCGCGGCCGGGATACGGGGTTGCTCGACGAGCAGCTCCGCGAAGCCCTGGATGGAGGTGAGAGGGGTGCGCAGCTCATGGCCCGCGTCGGCCATGAACCGCCGCAGCCGCTGCTCGGAGGCGTCCTTGCGGTGCAGTGCCGCCCGCACCTGGTCGAGCATGGTGTTGAAGGCGATGCCCAGCCGCCCGGTCTCGGTCCGGGGATCGGTGTCGGCGACGACCAGTGCCGACTCGCCCCCGGTGATGCGCCGGGCCGTGCGCTCCATCCGGTCCAGGGGGCGCAGTCCCAGGCGGACCGCGGCGCTGCCGAGCAGCCCGACACCTGCCGCGGTGGCCGCCCCGATGGCGAGGCTGAGCCACAGCAGCTTGGACGTGGCGCCCTCGACGGTGTCCAGGGGAAGCGCGACGACGACGCGTCGGCCGTCGGGGCCGGTGTCCGCGATCACCCGCCACTCCGACGTCCCGCGCCGGTCGGGGACGGTGGCCGGCCGTCCGTCCGTCAGCGCGAGGGTCGCCTCGGTGCGCGGCAGCCGGGGGCGGCCTTCGCCGCTGCCCAGCGAATCGGGTCGGAGCCGCCCGTCGGAGCCGTAGAAGAAGACCCGGTAGTCAGAGGGCAGGGAGGCCTCACGGGGGACGGGATCCGGGCCGCCCGAGGATTCGTCACCGGCCGGGGCGTAGGGGGCCGGGGGCGGTGGGCGGAAGTGGGTGAGACGGTGGTCGATCTGGCCGGTGAGCCAGCTGCGCATGACCGTCAGCCCGGCCGCCTGCGACACCAGTACGGCCAGCGTGGCGAGCACGGTGGAGATCAGTACGAGCCGGGTGCGAACGGAGCGGGGACGCAGCCGGAGGTTCACCGAGCGTCCTCGCGGGGCAGCCGCAGGCAGTAGCCGACACCGCGCACGGTGTGGATCAGGGGCACGTCCGCGCGGTCGATCTTTCGGCGCAGGCTCTTGATGTATGTGTCGACGATGCGGGTGTCCCCGGCGAAGCCGTACTGCCATACCTCCAGCAGGATCTCCTGTTTCTCCAGCACCTTCTCCGGGTGGGACGCCAGGCAGACCAGGAGCCGGAACTCGGTGGGGGAGAGTGGTACGGATTCACCGGCCCGGTGCACGGTGTGCCGTTCGCGGTCGACGCTCAGGTCCGCGTACCGCAGCGGGGGCTGTTCGGCCGGCGGCCGGGGCGAGCCGGCGGTGCGGCGCAGGATGGCCCGTATCCGCAGCAGGATCTCCTGGATGTGGAAGGGCTTGGTGACGTAGTCGTCGCCGCCGGAGCTGAGCCCGATGATGCGGTCCTCGATGTCGGTACGCGCGGTCAGGAAGAGCACCGGTGTGTAGTCGCCCCGGGCCCGCAGCTCACGTGTCACGGCGAACCCGTCGGTGTCCGGAAGCATCACGTCCAGCACGATCAGGTCCGGGTGACAGCGGCTCGCTTCCTCCACCGCGTCCCGCCCGCCGGCCGCCGGCACGACGCTGTACCCGGCCGCGGTCAGCGCCGTGGTGAGCAGAGTGCGGATGCTCGGGTCGTCCTCGACGACGAGAACACAGGGGCGGGCTGATTGGGCGCCCATCGGAAGGATCACCTCGTGGCGTCGGAGGGGAAAGGCGCTCAGCGGGCGGTACGGCGCTGTGCGGTCGGATGCGGCGCGATGCTAACGGACGCAGATGTGCGCCTTCACAGGAACGGTTCAGGGGCCGTGACCGGCCCGGGTGCACGTCGGCGCGCCCCGGGGCGCGAAAGGCGGGCGGGGCCTTCCTACCGGGGCGCGCCGAAGTTTCAGCCGGCCACCTCCTTGTCCTTCGCCAGAGCGGCGGTCCGCTGTGTCACCGTGGTCCGCAGGGTGCCGACCGCGCCCTTGGCCTCTTTCGCGGAGAGGCCGGCCCGGGTCGCCTGTTCCGTGAGGTCCGCGAGCACCTTCGTGGCCTTGCCGGAGGCGTAGAACTTCTCGTACAGGTCCTTGTACGCCTTCTTGTAGACATCGTCGAAGGCGTCGAGGCCGAGGAACCGGGTCTTGAGCGCATGGCCGGACCGCATGCCGCCGCCACCCGCGCCGCCGCTCCCCCCCGCACCACCGTCCGGCGCACCGGGCAGATCACCGGGGCCGGGCATCTCCACGCCCTCGGGAAGTTCCGGCATGCCCTCGGGCATCCCGCCGCCGGCGTCACCGCCCTGACCGCCGGCGCCGCCGCGTCCGCCGCCCATGCTCATCTGGTCGTCCGGCCCGGCGGTCACGTCCCCGCTGAAGGTGAGGTTGTAGTCCCAGCCCAGCACCGAGAACTTCTTGGTGTTCAGGTCGTACCCGAGCAAATAGTTCTTCCCAGGGCCCGCCATGTCGTCGAAGTTCATCAGCAGGTTCTGCGCCGCGATGTAGTGGGCGAGCGAGTCGACATCGACGTGCTTGTCCAGGTTCTCGGCGAACTCCGTGTCCGAGGACTCTTCCACCCACTTGGTCAGCTTCATCACGGGTTCGAGATCCTGGCTGCCGACCTTGTTCAGCTGCCGGAAGGACGTCTCGTACTTCGAGGGGTCGTCGCCCTGGTAGTCGAACGTGCCGCCCGCCCTGGCCTTGTAGACCACGGATTCGCCCTCGACGGCCTCGGCGTACTCCGTGTCGGGGTTCTCGACCATGAGCCGTACGGCCGTCGGACGGTTGTTGACCTTCAGGGACGAGAGGCTGTAGCGCTCGGCCGGCTCGCCCGTCCCGTCGATCAGCGCGAGGGACAGTGCCTCGTTGACCGGCACCTGGGCGTTGCTGCCCGGGCGGAGCGAGATCTCGCGCTCGCCCTGGTAGGCGCGTCCCTCCACGTACTCGTCGATCTTGATGAGCCAGGGGAGTTCCTCGGGCTTGTCGGCGGACAGGTTGTACTGCGTCATCCCACCGCCCCGTGCGCCGCCCCGTGCGCCGGCCGCGCCGTCGCCGGCCGCGCCGTCGCCGGCCGCGCCGTCGCCGGCCGCGCCGTCGGCAGGCGTGTCACCACCGTCCGCCCGGCCGCCGGCCGCGGGGAGGTCCGGCATCTGCCCGCCTCCCGGGCCGCCGCCCCGCCCGCCTCCCGGGCCACCGCCCCGGTTGCCCCGCAGGGACATCAGGGTCGAGTTGCCTTTGAGGCGGATGCCGACGTCCTGGAGGAAGACCCCGTCGATGGTGAGGTCCGCCGGGATCGAGTCCTTGGTTCCGTCCTTCTTGAACTCCTTCATCATCTTGTCGAAGTCGGTCTGCTGGTACTCCAGTTGCACGGAGTGCCGCACGGATGTGTCATACAGCCCCACAGTGCCCCTGACGTCGTCCGTGATGGCGTTGGCCTCCACCCGCGAGGCGGAGGTGACGTACGGGGAGATGCGGGCGTCGCCGAAGGCGTAGAGCATCACCGCGAGTCCGGCGCACAGGGCCCCGGCCGGCTTCCAATGGTGGCGCAGCCGTACGGGGACGCGGTCGTGCAGCCGCCGCGCCCGGGGCGTGCCGTCGACGGGGCTCACAGGTCGGTGGTGTCGTAACCGGTCAGGACCGTGACCCGCTGCCCGGAGGTTCGCTCCTGCAAGGCGCTGACCAGATCTCCCGGCTCGGTGCCCTTCTTCATGCGGACCGTGTAGAACACCTCGTTCAAGGCTCCGCCGCGGATCGTCTCGGTGCTCACGAGTTCGAACTCGGTCGTGTACTTGATCAGGACGTCACGTATGCCGGGGGTGTAGTCCTCGCCCGCCGGGACCTGGACCTTGACGACCTGGCGCTGGACGTTCAGGGCGAACCAGTCGAACTTGTGCATGATCACGATGATCACGCAGATGACGACCGCGCCGACCGCCGCGAGCGTGTAGAAGCGCGCGCCGCAGGCCATGCCGATCGCCATGGCCAGGAAGATGAAGCCCACGTCCCGCGTCTCCTTGACCGCGTTCCGGAACCGGACCACGGACAACGCGCCGACCAGCGAGAACGCCCGCGCCAGGTTGGACCCGACGACCAGCATGATCAGCGCGACGATCATGCCGATGATCACGAGGGTCTGGACGTAGGACTGGCTGTAGGACACGTTCCGGTGGGTGTATCGGTAGACGTAGCCGATCACCGTGCTCAGAACGAAGGACAGCACCATCGCCGCCACGACGTCGGTGACGCTGAACGTCCCGCTGAGTTCCTGCAGATCGAAATTCACTGTGCTCCTGCTTTCACCGGCGACTCCTGAGCCGGCAGCCGCGTGTCGAGGGGGGTGGCGGGCGGCGGGAAGGCCGTCTCGTCGAGATGGAAGATGGAACGGGGCGCCAGCCCGAACGCCTCGATGGACTGGACGTACTTGGAGACCCGGATGAGGCTGAGGTTGCGCCGGGCCGCCAGGTCGGTGATCCAGTGAGGTGTGCGCTCGTTGACCTTGATCTCCATCACCGACAGGTGCGGCGGGACAGTGAACCGGTTTTCCGGATTCGTCTGCCCGAAGTGGAAGTCGCGGTCGCGGCCCCGGATGCGCCGGTCGAAGGTGACCCGCAGGCCGGTGTCCGAGGCGCGCCCCACCAGAGCTTCGCGCTGGTAGCCGGTGATCGCCGTCGGGCGCAGGTTCAGCCGCACGATGAGGTCGAGCACCTCATGGATGAAAGCCCGCTCCTTCGCCGTGTGCTCCACCATCTCCCGCCCGTCGCAGAGCTGACGGGCCGTGCCGTAGGGGAGTGTGATGCGGCGCTTCTGGGTGACCCGGTTGACGCGTTGCTTGATCTCGACGCATACGGGGGAGTCGTCCGTGACTCCGTCCGGTTCGCCGTAGTGCCTGATGCGCAGCTTGCGGCGGAACTTCAGACCCTCGATCTTCTCCCAGTAGAACCGCAGTTGAGGCGAGTCGTAGTACAGGCTCCACACGCCGTATCCGCCGACCGGACTGTTCAGGTCGCGGTCCATTCGTTCCGCGAGTTCGTCGCGCAACTCGGCGGCCTGATCCACCGGGACCAGGTATTTGAGCTCATATCTGTTGAACGCGTGCAGTCTGCTCGCCACGTGCAGCGGAGCCGTGTCGGGTTGCGACACCGCGTGCCTCCTTCGTCGTCCGTGCCGGACCGGCCGGCCCGCGATACGCAACCAACGACGGATGAGGAAGTGATGAAAACCCCGGGTGTATTGCGGGAGGATTCAAGATGGCTGGAAGGTGAACGCAGCCGGAGTGCGAACGGCAGTGCCCCCGGAGGCGGCCGTGGCCGGCCTCCGGGGGCACAGGGGACTGCTCAGGCGAGCGACGTGCTCAGTGTGATCGTCGTGCCCGTCAGCGCCTGGCTGACCGGGCAGTTCGCCTTCGCGTCCTCGGCCGCCTTGACGAAGCCCGCCTCGTCGAGACCGGGCACCTCGCCCTCGACGGTGAGGTGGATGCCCGTGATGCCGGTGCCCGGCTGGAAGGTGACCTCGGCCTGGGTGTTCAGCCGGGTCGGCGGGGTGCCGGCCGTGGCGAGGCCGTTGGAGAGGGCCATCGAGAAGCAGCTGGAGTGGGCTGCCGCGATGAGCTCCTCCGGGCTGGTCTTTCCGTTCGCCTTCTCCGCGCGCGACGGCCAGGAGACCGGGTACTCACCGATCCCCGAGGAGTCGAGGGTGACGACGCCCTTGCCCTCGATCAGGTTGCCTTCCCAGACCGTGTGCGCCTGACGCGTGGTAGCCATGCTGGTTCCCTTCGAACGGAATGCGCGGTTGTACGGGGGATGGCGGCGCACTTCGTCGTGCCCGCCGGTGGTGCGCCTCCGAACCTACTGCGCCACCAGTCCCTTTGCGTCGCGCGCCAGCGCCGTCAGCCGCGAGATCGCCCGGAAGTACTTCTTCCGGTACCCGCCGTTCAGCATCTCGTCGCTGAACAGCTTGTCGAACGGCAGCCCGGACGCGAGGACCGGCACCTCCCGGTCGTACAGCCGGTCGGCCAGGACCACCAGCCGCAGCGCGGTCGACTGGTCGGGCACCGGCCGCACCTCGGTGAGGCACACCGCCCGGACGCCGTCCGTCAGCGCGCCGTACCGGCTCGGGTGGACGCGGGCCAGATGGTCGAGCAGCGCGGGGAAGTCGTCGAGGCTGGCGCCCTCGGTGGCGTACGCGGCCCGGGTGACCTGCTCGTCCGAGTACGGCGGCGGGGCCTCGGGCAGACCGCGGTGGCGGTAGTCCTCGCCGTCGATGCGCAGCGGGCGGAAGTGCGAGGAGAGCCCCTGGATCTCCCGCAGGAAGTCCGCCGCGGCGAACCGGCCCTCGCCCAGCTTGCCCGGCAGCGTGTTGGAGGTCGCCGCGAGCGCCACGCCCGCCTCGACCAGCCGGCTCAGCAGCGAGGAGACCAGCACGGTGTCGCCCGGGTCGTCGAGCTCGAACTCGTCGATGCACAGCAGCCGGTGCCCGCTCAGCGTCCGCACGGTCTGCTGGAAGCCCAGCGCGCCCACCAGGTTCGTCAGCTCGACGAACGTGCCGAACGCCTTCAGCGACGGGGCGGCGGGCGTGGCGTGCCAGAGCGAGGCGAGCAGATGGGTCTTGCCGACGCCGTAGCCGCCGTCGAGGTAGACACCGCGCGGGCCGCTCGGCGCCGCCGGGGTCTTCTTCCCGAACCACTTGCGCTTGCCCGAGCCCGTGGCATGCGCCCCGCCGAGGCCGGAGGCGAAGTCGCCCAGGACCTTGACGGCCTCGATCTGGCTCGGCTGCTTCGGGTCGGGAACGTACGTATCGAAGCGCACCGAGTCGAAGCGCGGCGGCGGCACCATCTCAGCGACCAGCCGGTCGGCGGGGACGTGCGGCTCTAGGGCGCACAGGGACAGCGGGGCCGTTTCGGCTATGGGGCTGGGCCCCGGCACGGCGTGGGAGGACGACACAACCACCCAGCTTAGGCCGTGCCAGACTGCCGGACATGCGACGCCTGTTCCCTGTGACCGACCAGACAGCGGCCGACGACCGAGGCGAGTGGAGTCTGGACGACCTCGCCGACGCCTACGCCTACCCCGAGACGGGCGGCCCCTGGCTGCGCGCCAACATGGTGTCGACCCTGGACGGGGCCGCCCAGCACGAGGGCCGCTCGCAGCCGATCTCCTGCGAGAGCGACATGCGGATCTTCGGCACTCTGCGGGGGCTGGCGGACGTGGTGATCGCGGGCGCGGAGACCGTACGGCTGGAGGGGTACCGCCCCGCGCGGGCCCGGGAGGCCTTCGCGGCGCGGCGGGAGGCGGCGGGCCAGGGGCCCGCCCCGGCGGTCGCCGTGGTGAGCGGCAGCCTCGACCTGGACTTCTCGCTCCCGCTCTTCGTCTCCCCGCTGGTCCCGACGCTCGTGCTGACCGGCGCGGGCGCGCCGCCCGACCGGATCGCGGCGGCCCGGAAGGCGGGCGCCGAGGTGGTGATCGCGGGGGAGGGGTCCCGGGTGGACCCGGCCCGTGCGGTGCGGGAGCTGGCCGGCCGGGGGCACCGGCGGCTGCTGACGGAGGGCGGGCCCCGGCTGCTCGGCCAGTTCGTGGCGACGGGGGTGCTGGACGAGCTGTGTCTGACGATCGCGCCCCTGCTCACCGCCGGGGACGCGCAGCGGATCTCCGGCGGTCCCTCGGTGACCGTGCCGGAACGATTCTGCTTGGCGTCGCTGCTGGAAGAGGCCGGGTTTCTCTTCTCTCGCTACCGTCGGAGCGGAGAATCAGCGGAATGACACGTTCCGGTTAGCGTTCGGTGGGCAGAATGGATCTCGCAGACCCCGTGCCAGTACGGGGAAGGATGGTTTCAGCGGCGGCCGGCGACGGTCGCCGAAGCAGAAGGGCGCCTGTGGTGTTCACCAGCGTTTTGATGATCGAGAAGGCCCTCACCTCGGAGGACGTCGACTTCGTCACCACCCTGCACGGGGAGGAGCAGATCTCCTTCGTCGTCCTCATGCAGCCTCGGGGTGACCAGGCGGATGTGCTGTTGCGGGCCATCGACGACCTGGCGATGGGCGAACTGAAGGAGGCGTCCCGGGAGAGCGAGGTACCGGAGGGCAAGAACGCCAGGGAGTCCGCCGAACTCGCGCTCGAAGTGTCCCTGGAGGCCCTGCGCCAGGCGGGCTCCGAAGCCGTCGGACAGGTGATCGAGGCCCACCCCCTGGACAAGCTCACGTCCGTGGTCGAGGAGTCGGAGGCGGACGAGGTCATCGTGCTGACCGCGCCGCACTACGTGGAGGAGTTCTTCCACCGCGACTGGGCCTCCCGGGCCCGGCACAAGGTCGGCGTCCCGGTGCTCAAGCTCTTCGCGCACAGCGAATAGGCTGAAGCCGCGCGGACCCCGGAGGGCAACCCGGAACCGCGCTGGACGCTCTCTCACCTCGGAGGAAACGATGGCACCCGGCATTCCCGCCGCCATGGAACGACCGCACTTCATCGGCATCGGCGGCGCCGGAATGTCGGGCATCGCCAAGATCCTGACCCGGCGCGGGGCGAAGGTCGCGGGCAGCGACTCCAAGGAGTCCCCCACGGCCGAGGCGTTGCGCGCGCTGGGGGCCACCGTCCACATCGGGCACGCCGCCGGCCACCTGGCCGACGACGCCACCTGCGTGGTCGTCTCCAGCGCCATCCGCGCCGACAACCCGGAGCTGGTGCGCGCCGGGGAGCTGTCGATCCCCGTCGTGCACCGCTCCGACGCGCTGGCCTCGCTGATGACGGGGCTGCGGTCCATCGCGGTGGCGGGCACCCACGGCAAGACGACCACCACCTCGATGCTGGCCGTCGCCCTCACCGAGCTGGGCCTCGACCCCTCGTACGCGATCGGCGGCGACCTGGCCGGACCGGGCACCAACGCCACGCACGGCGAGGGCGAGATCTTCGTCGCCGAGGCCGACGAGAGCGACCGGAGCTTCCAGAAGTACGACCCCGAGGTCGCGATCGTCCTCAACGTCGAACTGGACCACCACGCGAACTACGCCTCGATGGACGAGATCTACGACTCCTTCGAGACCTTCGCCGGCAAGATCGTCCCCGACGGCACCCTGGTGATCTCCGCCGACCAGTCCGGTGCCGTCGAGCTGACCCGCCGGGTGCGCGACCTGTCCGCGCTCAAGGTCGTCACCTACGGCGAGTCCGAGACCGCCGATGTGCGCGTCCACAAGATCACCCCGCGCGGTCTGACCAGCGAGGTGACGGTCGTCCTCAACGGGAAGTACCTCACCTTCACCGTCTCCGTGCCCGGCCGCCACTACGCGCTGAACGCCGTGGCCGCCCTCGCGGCGGGCGTCGCGCTCGGCATCCCCGCCCACAACCTCGCCTCCGCCCTCGGCAAGTACACCGGGGTCAAGCGCCGCCTCCAGCTCAAGGGCGAGGCGGCCGGCGTCCAGGTCATCGACAGCTACGCGCACCACCCCACGGAGATGACCGCCGACCTGGAGGCGATGCGCGGCGCGGC
This sequence comes from Streptomyces sp. ITFR-16, assembly GCF_031844705.1. Lineage (NCBI taxonomy): Bacteria > Bacillati > Actinomycetota > Actinomycetes > Kitasatosporales > Streptomycetaceae > Streptomyces > Streptomyces sp. ITFR-16. The sequence goes on along the minus strand of NZ_CP134609.1, from coordinate 1,611,885 downwards.
CTCCGAGGCCCGCCTCCTGGTCGTCTTCCAGCCCCACCTGTTCTCCCGCACCCAGGAGCTGGGTACGGAGATGGGCCAGGCCCTCGCACTGGCCGACGCCTCCGTGGTCCTGGACATCTACCCGGCCCGCGAGGACCCGATTCCCGGCATCACCAGCGCCCTGATCATCGACGCGGCCCGCGCCGCCGGGGCCGACGTCGCCGCCGTCCACGACAAGGCGAAGGTCCCCGGGACCGTCGCGGGAATGGCGAAGCCCGGTGACCTCGTTCTCACCATGGGAGCGGGCGACGTCACCGACCTCGGCCCGCAGATCCTGGACCACCTGTCGAGCTGAGGGAGCCACCGTGCCGTACGACATCGAGAAGCCGGACGAGCAGTGGCGGGAGGAGCTCACCCCCGCCGAGTACGCGGTGCTGCGCCAGGCCGGCACCGAGCCCGCCTTCGTCGGCGAGTACACCGACACCAAGACGACGGGCGTCTACTCCTGCCGGGCCTGTGACGCGGAGCTGTTCCGCTCCGACACGAAGTTCGAGTCCCACTGCGGCTGGCCGTCCTTCTACGACCCGAAGGACACCGACGCGGTCGAGCTGATCCAGGACCGCAGCCACGGCATGGTCCGCACCGAGGTGCGCTGTGCCCGCTGCGGCTCGCACCTGGGCCATGTCTTCGAGGGCGAGGGCTACCCCACCCCGACGGACCAGCGCTACTGCATCAACTCGATCTCGCTTCGGCTGACGCCGGACGCCTGACCGGAGCCCGGCTCACGCCCGCGCCCGCTCCCCGGCAGCCGCCGGGGAGCGGGGCAGCAGCAGCGTGACCAGGAGCGCGACGACCGCCCACGCCCCCGCGCCGGCGGCCAGGGCGAGGGGGACGGACAGCTCGTCCTCGGCGGCCAGCAGGCCCGCCAGCACGACGCCGTTGAGCAGCCCCGCCGAGGTGCCGGCCGCGACCTTCCACGGCGCCCTGGAAACCGCCGCCGTCACGGCCCTGCGCACCCCGACCCCGGCGAGGATCAGCGCCGGCCCGCCGAGCACGGCGCACAGCAGCGCCGTCCACCACGGCGACGGCGGCCAGAAGAGCAGGAACACCACGGTGAGCACCGTGCACAGCAGTGCCATGACGAACACGCCCGTGTCCGGGTCCTGGGCGTCGGGCCCCGAGACGCTCGGCGCGCCCATGAAGGCCGCCGCCATGACGGCCAGGAAGAGCGCCGCGCACAGCGACACGGTCAGGAGCGCGGACCAGCCGGTCAGCAGGGCGAACTGAGCCCCGAGCGCGCCGGCGCCGAGCACCCCGCTCCACGCCGACACCCATCCGGACCCCGGCACCGCCGGCCCGGCCGCCTGCTGACGGGCCGGCCGCGCGGGCTTCTCGTCCGGCACGCGGGGGGCCTCCGCCGGGCGCGCCGCCGTCCCGGCCGCCTCCCGCACCCCCGGCGACACGCTCCCGAGGCCGTCCAGCACCCCGCGCAGGCTCTGGGCCACCTCGTCCGCCGTGGCGGGCCGGTCGTCCGGGTCCTTCTCCAGCAGGCGCAGGACCAGCCGGTCGAGGGCCTCCGGAATGCCGGGACGCAGGCTCCGCACCGGCTCCGGCGTCCCGTTCAGGTGCTGGGCCAGCACCGACCAGCCCGAGCCCTCGAAGGGCGGGCTGCCGCAGAGGAGTTCGTACAGCAGACAGCCCAGCGAGTAGAGGTCGCTGCGGCCGTCCAGGGTGCGGTCGCCGCGCACCTGCTCGGGCGACATGTAGGCAGGTGTCCCGATCGCCGCGCCGGTGCCCGTGAGCCCCGTCCCGGTCTCCTCGATCAGCCGGGCGATGCCGAAGTCACAGATCTTCAGGTCGAGTTCGCCGTCACCGAACACCATGACGTTGGCCGGCTTGATGTCCCGGTGGACGACACCGGCCCGGTGGGCCGCCGCGAGTCCGGCACAGATCTGGAGCCCCCAGGCCACCACGGACTCGACACCGCGCCGCTCCCCGGCGGCGAAGGAGGCCATGGAGCGGCCGGGGACCAGCTCCATGACCAGGAACAGGACGGAGTCGCCGCCGAGAGCGGCCTCGCCGTGGTCATGGATGGTCACGATGCGGGGGTGGGTCAGCCGGGCGGTCGCGCGGGCCTCCTGGCGGAAGCGCGCGGCCGATTCACTGGTCGCGAGAGGGCTCTGGGTGATGACCTTGACGGCGACATCGCGGTCGAGCCGTGCGTCGACGGCCCGCCACACCTGGCCCATCCCGCCGGCCCCGAGCATCTCGACCAGCCGGTAGCGGCCTTCGAGTGTCTCTCCACGCACCGAGTGGCCCCCTTCGGTCGTCCTGGACGGGGTGCTCCGGCGCGACGGCCTGCCCGGCGGCTCCCCGGGCAGCAGCCTATGCGGCGACCGGCCCGGAATCCTCCCCGTTCCAAGATCCCGTCGGTCAGTCCTCGTCCGGCGTCTCGGGCCGCAGCAGCGGGTGCACGACGCCGGGGAAGACCCGGGCCCGCACGACCGGCTCGGCCGAGCCGCCCTGGATGACGGTCTCCGCGACCCCCCAGGGGCGGCCGGGCAGGACGACGGTCAGGGTGTACGCGGCCGGGCAGCCCAGGCACTCGTAGCGGTCCACCCAGGTCTCCACCTCGGTGGTGCTGCCCGGGTAGCGCGCCACATGGCGGTGCAGCGCGTGACAGCGCTCGCAGCGCTCACCCGGCTCGCAGGTGCCGCCGCAGGGGCACGGCACGTCCAGGGACTCCGCCGGGCGCCAGCGCTGGGTGAGGACCGCCTCACGCGTGGCGCCCATGTCCTTCATCGCCTTGAGGTTGCGGGCCGCCACGTTGTACGACTCACCGGTCGCCGCCATCCGGTCGCGGATCACGTCCTTGCGGCCGCGGTTCGTCGTCATCTGTTCCTCCTGGGGTTCACGCAGCCCGCCAGGAGGCCCACGAGATCGGTACGTCTACGGTACCCGGCGCGCCGCACCCCCGATGACCCGCGCGGTTCACCCCCGCCGCACCCGGCCGGCGATGCGCCGGCCCAGCTGCCCCAGCGTGCGGCGGCCCTGGCGCTGCCAGTCGCGGAAGGCCTCCGCCCGGCCGCTGCTGCCCGAGCGCCCGACGGCCTCCTCGATCTCCGCGACCCGCTCGGCCGGCAGGGCGCGCACGACGGGCCGCAGCACCTCGTCCAGCAGCCCGTTCGCGGTGCGGCTCCAGGCGGCCCCGGCGTGCGGGTGGGCCGTCCAGACGGTGAAGCAGTCGGCCGCGTAGGCGGGTTCGGCCTTGATCCGGGCGCGGGCACCCTCGCCGCGCGCGGCCCGGTCGTAGGCGGCGATCAGGTCCGCGTCACCGCTGTGCACCAGGGCGTACAGCTCCGCCTCGGGCCGGTCCGGCGCGAGCAGCCGCCCGGCGAGCGCGCCGAACGCGTGCCGCAGGACCCCCGGCTCCACCGGCTCGGCGTCCGCGCGCAGCGCCCGTGCCCGCTCCGCCCAGTCCGGCGCCGCCGACCCCGAGCGCACCTCGCGGGCGAAGTCCAGGAGCAGCAGCGCCGCCCGCTCCCGGCCCCCGATCTCCTGCGGGAAGCCGCGCAGCAGGTCGTGGGCGAGCTGCGGCGCCTCCTCGTCGTCCTCGGCCGCGCCCAGCGCGGCGGCGACCAGCGGCGACCAGGTGCCCGCCGTCCGGTGCGCGTCCGAGGTCGCCGCCTCCAGCAGCAGCCGCGCCTCGCCCGCCGTCGGCGCGTCCTCCTCCCACACCAGCCCCACGGCCGTCCGCAGCACCAGCGGCTCAGCGAACGGCGACATCCCGGCGGCCCGCAGGATCCGGTGCACCGCGCCCACCCGGTCGGCACCGCAGCCCGCCTTGGCGTCCGGGGCGGCGGCGCACATCCGCAGATGCGGCAGCAGCTGGGTGCCGGTGAAGGGCAGCGGCACCCGCCCCAGCAGCCGTTCCACCCCCGCCGGGTCCTGCGGCGCGATCCGGTCCAGCGCACCGAGCAGGGCCGTGCGGACATCGAACTGCTCGTCCATCAGCTCCAGCAGCGCGGGCGCCCAGCCCGGCGTCCCCTCCCCGCCGGCCAGCAGGGCGGGCGCCAGCCGGTCCACGACGGGTTCCAGCAGTTCCGCACAGTCCACCCCGAGCAGCCGGGCCACCCGCAGCAGCTGGACCGTCCTGGCCACGTCGAGGCCGACGCCCGCGCCGCCCAGCTCGGTCAGGATCTCCGGCCCCAGCACCTCGGCGACGGCCGCTCCCTCGGGCCCGCTGAAGGCCGTGCGGCCGGGCAGTTCCAGGGAGCCGTTGCCGCCGCGCACCGCCTCGGTGACCAGCATCGCGGCCAGCGGGGCCGTGGTGGTGGCGGGGGAGCGCCCGTCGAGCGCGGCGAACAGCCGGCCCGCCGCGTCGAACTCGGGCCCCGTCCGGTCGTCCACGCCGGGCGCGGTCAGCGCCTCGACCAGCTGCCGGGTGCGCTTCGCGTCCAGCGCGTACGGCCGCTCGGCGGCCCAGCCCGCCGCCGCCGCCCGCTCGCCCGGCCCCAGCGCGATGCCCGCGCACAGGGCCGTCACCGCGAGCGGCCCCGCGGCGAACGGCTCGCCGGGCAGCGCGGCCGCCTCCTGGAACAGCTCCGGCGCCCTGCTCCGCCAGATCCGGGCCGCCGCCCCGGCCCAGGGGTCGTCCACGGCCGCCTCCGGGCGCGGACCGGTGCAGAGGTGCACCCGCAGGCCCGGCCCGGTCAGCTCGCCCGCGTCCTCGGGCAGCACGCCGACGATCTGCTGCGGGGCGGTGCGCGGGTGGCGGGTGTAGGTGGTGAAGGTCAGCCGTGCGGCCAGGTCCTCGGGCAGGACGACCCCGGCCAGCGCGATCCAGCGGGCCACGTCCGCGCTCTGCCGCTCGACGAGCACCACCCGGTCCGTGGCCGCCGGGTCGGTCAGCCGCCGCAGGTCGGCCAGGACGCCCGCGAGCCAGGGACCGCGCGAGACGGCGAAGTCGTTGAGCCCCTCGCGTTCGCGGGCGTGGTGGCCGGTGGCGGCGGGCAGGGCGGCGAGCGGGTCGGGCAGCGCGCGGTCCGGCGTGGTGGCGGCCCAGCGGGCGCTGCGGCAGGCGGTGACGGGGAGCGTGCCGCCCGGCAGGCGTGTGCCGGTGGGCAGGTGGACCGCGTGCGCGTGGAAGCGTACGGACGTCAGATGCGCGGGGCGCACGGCCACGGTCCGGGCCAGCAGGTGGCTGCCGTCGGACAGCACGCTGAAACTCAGCGCCTCGGGCAGGGCGCGCAGCGCGCCGTCCGTGGGGCGGGGCGGGGTACCGGCCGGCGGTTCGTACGCCAGGAGCGGGCCCGCCTCGGTGAGCACGGACGCGGGTATCGCCGCGTCAACTGCCGTGAAACGGGCGGGTATCGCCGCGTCCTCGCCGGATTCGGATCCGTCCCCGTCCGTTGCGGAGGTGTAGTGCAACTGCGCGAGGCTCATGCGTCGGCTCTCTTCGTCCCAGCCATGAAGGTCCCGGCGACGCTATCAAGGACGCGAGCCGCCCGGCGCCGGTCGTGTTACCGGCACCGGGCGGCGGTGTGACGGTTGCTCAGGCCTCGACCGCGTAGGCGACGAAGTCGGTCCAGGCGGCGGGCGCGAGGGCGAGCTGAGGGCCCTCGTGAACCTTGGAGTCGCGGATGTGGATGGTGGTGGGGCAGGTGGCGACCTCGACGCAGGAGTCGCCGGAACCGCCGCTGCAGCTGGACTTGTGCCAGGACAGGGCGACCTCGACGCAGGAGTCGCCGTCGCCGCCGCTGTAGCTGCTCTTGAACCAGGCCAATTTCGTGGTGCTCATAACGCTCCTCGCATCTGCCGCAGCAGGCTCAAGGAGTCCTCCAGAGAGAGAGCCTGCGAACGCATCCTGGCATACCGCATTTGGAGCGTGCTCACGACTTTGGCCTCGGAGATGAACTGGCCGCTCTTCTGTCCCTCGCAGTAGCCGAACCAGTGGTTGTCCGGGGTCTCCAGGAGCTGCATCGGCCCGTCCATCCCCGCGTGCCGCTCCTTCACCAACGGCATGATCTGGATCTCGATGTTCCTGAGACAGGCGAGTTCCACCAGGTGTTCGACCAGCTCGGCGGCGACGGCGGCGCCGCCGAGCCTGCGCAGCAGCAGATGCTCCTCCAGGATGAAGCTGTATGAGGTGTTGGGGCGCTGCCGCAGCAGTTCCTGGCGCTCCATGCGGGCCACCAACTGGGTCTCGATCTGTTCGTCGCCCATCGGCGGCAGCTGCTCGGTGAACAGCGTCCGTGCGTATGCCTCGGTCTGCAACAGGCCCGGGATCAAACGGCATTCGTACGTGTGCAGAGTGATCGCGTCCTGCTCCAGCTGAGCCCACTGGCGGAACCAGCTGGCCAGACCCCGCCGACGCGACAGATGCTTGGCCGCCGCGCGTACGATCCCTCCGGCGTCGAGGGCCACCTCGGACCGATCCACGAAGGGCGGCGGCGGAAACCGGCGTCCCTGCTCGATCGAGGCGACCATTGTCACCGAGTACTGCACCAGGGGAGCGAACTCCTCCTGGGTGAGCCCAGCCCGTTTGCGTAAGACCTTGATTACCTCACCAAATGCCTTGAGGCTGTCCGAGGGCTCGGGTTCATCGGTCATGTGCGGCCACCTTTCGTGCGCTTCCCCGGTCCGCAACAAGCCCATGGTCACGCATCGTGATCCGTACCGTCCACCCTCCGTACTCGTACGCTGACCCAGCGTACGAGTAGCGTTGCTGGTCGGAGCGGGTCCGCGCGACAACGCTTGGCGCATGGAAACATCACTGACCCCCCAACGCCCAGTGACCGAACGGCAGTTCGTGCAGCGGTTCAGTGCCACGCCCCGGGGTGCACGCCTGGCCCGCCGGCTGGCGGTTCATCAACTGCACGCCTGGGGCGTCGCGTACCGCTCGGACGTCTCCGACACGGCGGCGCTGCTGGTGGCCGAGCTGGCGGCCAACGCGGCGACGCACGGCCGCGTACCGGGAAGGGACTTCGAGCTGCGGCTGAGCCTGGCCGAGGGCGCGCCTGACCTGCTCGGCACGCTGCGTATCGACGTGTCGGACACCCGGGGCGAGTGCCGGCCGCCGGGCCCCGGGCAGGTCGTGAAGCCGCCGCCGGGCTCCGACGGCGGGCGCGGCCTGGTGCTGGTCGAGGCGCTGGCGGACCGTTGGGCGGTGCTGGAGCGCGTACCGCCGGGAAAGACGGTCCGGGCGGAACTGGACCTGCTGTACTGACTGTCTGGTGCGCCGGCTACTCGAAGCGGGAGGTGTCGCCGGCGCCGCGCCGCACGATCTCCAGCTCGCCGCTGGAGAAGTCGATGACGGTGGTGGGTTCCGTACCGCAGTCGCCGGAGTCGACGACGATGTCCACCTCGTGGTCGAGGCGCTCCTTGATCTCCCAGCCCTGCGTCATCGGCTCCTCCTCGTCGGGCAGGAGCAGGGTGCTGGAGAGCAGCGGCTCGCCCAGCTCCTCCAGCAGCGCCTGGACGACGGGGTGGCCCGGGATGCGGACGCCGACGGTCTTCTTCTTGGGGTGCAGCAGCTGGCGCGGCACCTCCTTCGTCGCGGGCAGGATGAAGGTGTACTGGCCGGGGGTCGCCGCCTTCACCGCCCGGAACACGTCGTTGTCGATGTGCACGAACTGGCCGAGCTGGGCGAAGTTCTGGCACATGAGCGTGAAGTGATGGCGGTCGTCGAGGTTGCGGATCGCGCGGATGCGGGAGATGCCGTCACGGCTGCCGAGCTGGCAGCCCAGCGCGTAGCAGGAGTCCGTGGGATACGCGACGAGCGCTCCGGAGCGGATGCTTTCGGCCACGCCGGTGATCGTGCGCCGCTGGGGATTTTCGGGATGTACGTCGAAATACTTCGCCATCCGGCGAGTCTACGGCCGGGGCGCCCGGCGGGTTCCGTACAACGGCCGGTTGCCCTGCCCGGGGAGGGCAGGACAACCGTTTCGGGTGGCGGGGGCCACTTCAAACCTTGCCGCCGGGTCAGGCCTTGGCCTCGGTGACCTCGGGCGCCTGGGGCTCCGCCAGGAGCGAGTCCGGCTTCGCCGCGGCCCGTACGGGGATGAACGCGGCGAGCACGGCGGCGAGGAGGCCGACGCCGCAGCCGATCAGCATCGCGGCGCGGAAGCCGCTCTCCGAGGGCAGTGCGTAGCCCCCGAAGTCGGTGGTCATCTGCGCCATGACGACACCGATGACGGCGGCCGAGACCGAGCTGCCGATGGAGCGCATCAGGGTGTTGAAGCTGTTGGCGGAGGCGGTCTCGGACTGCGGAACGGCCGACATGATCAGGGCGGGCATGGCTCCGTAGGCGAAGCCGACACCGGTGTTGCAGACGAGGGTCATCAGCAGCAGGCTCCACGGCGAGTCCGTGCCGATGACCGGCAGGCCGAGGCCGTAGCCGAGGGAGATGACCAGCGCGCCGAACGCGAGGGTGACCTTGGGGCCCTTGGCGGCCGAGAGCTTGGCGCCGAGCGGCGACATGACCATCATCATCAGGCCGGCCGGGGCCATCCACAGGCCCATCGCCAGCATGGACTGACCCAGGCCGTAGCCGGTCGCCTCGGGCAGCTGGAGCAGCTGGGGGACGACGAGCGACTGGGCGTACATCGCGAAGCCGACCAGGATCGATGCGGCGTTCGTCATGAGGACCTGGGGGCGGGCGGTGACGCGCAGGTCGACCAGCGGCTCGCTGACGCGCAGCTCCCACCAGCCCCAGACCAGCAGGGCGACGACGGCGGCGATCAGCAGTCCGAGCGTGGTGCCGCTGCCCCAGCCCCAGTCGGCGCCCTTGGAGACGCCGAGGAGCAGGCAGACGAGTGCGACGCCGAGGCCGACCGCGCCGAGGAAGTCGAAGCCGCGCGAGGCGCCGGTCTGCTCGCCGCCGGGCACCAGGAACCAGATGCAGGCGCCGACGGCCAGCGCGAGGGCGGCGACGACCCAGAACAGCACGCGCCAGCTGGAGTTCTCCGCGATGGCGGCGGCGAAGGGGAGGCCCAGGGCGCCGCCGACGCCCATGGAGGCGCTCATGATCGCGATGGACGAGCCCAGCTTCTCGGCCGGCACGACGTCCCGCAGCAGGCTGATGCCCAGGGGCACCACCCCCATGCCGAGGCCCTGGAGCCCGCGCCCGACGATCATCGGGACGACGGACGAGGACAGGGCACAGACGACCGAGCCCAGGACGAGCGGGGCCAGCGAGGCCAGCAGCATGCGGCGCTTGCCGAACATGTCGCCCAGCCGTCCGGCGACGGGCGTGGCCACGGCCGCCGCGAGCAGGGTCGCGGTGATGACCCAGGACGCGTTCGACGCGGACGTGTCGAGCAGCTTCGGGAGTTCCGCGATCAGCGGCACCACCAGCGTCTGCGTGATCGCGGCCACGATGCCCGCGAAGGCGAGGATGCCGACAACGCCGCCGGTGCGGGCTGTGGGCTGTGTTCTGCCCACGGGTGACTCCTGTTGGTTCTGCTGCGGTGTTTGCTGGAGTGCGATGTGTACCGTACATGAGTAGTGTGTCATACACATCAAGTGCATCATGCATACAATCCGTGGTATATCTGTACAGAGGGCCGCAACAGAGAGCACGGAAAGAAGCGCTACGTGGACATGCCTGTGGACCGGATCGAGTTCGAGACCATGCTGCTCGGCCGGCACATGAGTCTGCTGACCTCGCGCGGCGGCGGACGGCTCGACCGGAGTGCCTACATCCTCCTCAGCCGCATCCGGGCCCAGGGCCCGATGTCCATCGGCCAGCTGCACGACGCCTTCGGCCTGGACACCTCCACGCTCAACCGGCAGACCGCCGCCATGCTGCGGGCCGGGGTCGTCGAGCGCATCCCCGATCCGGACGGCGGGATCGCCCGCAAGTTCGTCATCACCGACGAGGGCGCCCGCCGGCTGGACCGGGACCGCGCGGAGAACCGGGAAGGCCTCGGGCTCGTCCTGGCCGACTGGAGCCCGGAGGAGGCGGCCCAGCTCGCGGACAACCTGGCCCGCCTCAACCGGGACATCGAGCGCCTCGACGGGCGGCCGTGGCCCCGGGACTGACCGGGGAGCCCGCCCCCCCGGCCCACGTCTTGATGGTGCAACAGTTTCGCCACGCCCTGCCGGGGGCCGGCCCGCGATCATAGGATCGGGGCGGTCTTCGGGGAGACGGGGTGGCCGACGTGGTGTGCGGCGGATCGATGCGTAAGTACGGGATGCTGGTGCTGGCTCCGCTGGTGCTGGTGGCCTGTTCCGGTGGCGACGGCGGCAGCGGCGGGGCCAAGGGCGGCGGCCCGGCCTCCGCGTCCGCCTCCGGATCGGCGTCCGCCTCCGGATCGGCGTCGGCCTCCGCGTCCGCGTCCGCCTCCGGGCCCGCGGACACCGGGGGCATCGATGTGGACCCCGCCCGGCTGCCCGCGAGCCGCGCCGGCGCCCAGGCCTTCATCGACCGGGTCATCGCCGACCCCGACACCTTCGGGCCCGGAGTCGTCAAGCGGAGCCCGTACGAGAGCGATCCGGCCACCTGGCCCGTCCTCGGCACCGACTGCGTCTGGCAGCAGAAGAAGCCGGCGGACAGCGTCCTCGCCACCCGCACCCGCTCCTTCGAGGTCCCCGCGGCCGGTGGCAAGGGGCCGCTGCGGCTCTCCGCCGTCGTCACCGTCCACCGCACCCGCGACGACGCGCGCTGGGAGATGGCCGAGTCGGTGGAGGAGACGATGCGCTGCCCCACCCAGCAACTGCGGCAGGGCGAGCTGATCGGGTCCATGATCTCGTCCTCCCTCGCCGAGGGCGAGGGCACCCAGGTCAACTCCGAGGACGCGCTCGACGAGATGGGGCAGTACCAGAGCGAGGAGCTGGGCGGCGGCCCCTACCCGTACTCCTGGCAGCAGGCCCAGGTCCTCCGGTTCACCGTGGCCGTGACCGGCAAGGGGGCCAAGGGCTGGAGCCAGCAGGAGATCGACGCGCTCACCGTCCAGGCCCAGGCCACCATGCTCGTCCGGGTCAAGTCCGCCGTCGAGAAGCAGAGCTGAGAGAGCGGAGAGCGTGATGGAGAAGCTGCGCCCCTCCGACCCCGCCCGCATCGGCGGACACCGGCTGCTCGGCAGACTCGGCGCCGGCGGCATGGGAGTCGTCTACCTCGGCCGCGCGGACACCGGAGCGCTGGCCGCGATCAAGGTGATCCTGCCCGAGTTCGCCGGGGACCACGACTTCCGGACCCGCTTCCGGCGCGAGGTCGAGGCCGCCCGGCGGGTGAACAGCCCCTGGGCCGTGCCGGTCACCGGCGCCGAGACGGAGGGCGAACAGCCCTGGCTGGCCACCGCGTTCGTTCCCGGGCCCGCCCTCTCGGAGGCCGTCGCCCGCTGCGGACCGCTGCCCGCGCGCAGCGTCCGGGTGCTCGGGCGGCTGCTCGCCCGCGCGCTGAACGCGGTGCACGAGGCGGGGCTCGTCCACCGCGACGTGAAGCCCGGCAACGTCCTGCTCACCGTGGACGGGCCGCGCCTGATCGACTTCGGGATCGCCCGCGCCGCCGACGCCACCGCGCTCACCGCCACCGACCTCGTGGTCGGCACGCCCGGCTTCCTCTCACCCGAACAGGCCGGCGGCGGCAGCGAGGCCGGACCGCCCAGCGACGTGTTCTCCCTCGGCTGCCTCCTGGCGTACGCCGCGACCGGACGGCCCCCCTTCGGCAGCGGGGCCGTCGACGCGCTGCTCTACCGGACCGTGCACGACGTGCCCGACCTCGAAGGCGTGGAGGACCCCGAACTCCACGCGCTGCTCACCGAGCTGCTGGCGAAGAACCCCATGGCGCGGCCCACCGCCGCGGAGCTCGACACCCGCATGGCCGAGGACGTGCCCCACGGCTCCATCGACTGGCTGCCCGAGGACGTCGTCGCGCTCATCGCGGACCGCTCCACCGGCATGCTCGCCCTGCCCGACATCGACCCCACGACCGTGCCGGAGACACCGCCGCAGCCCGGCCCCGGGCGGCGCCGGGTCCTGCTGTTCGCCGGTGCGGGCGTGGTGGTCGCGGCGGGCGGCGGCCTCGGCCTACGGGAGTGGCTGCGCGACGACGACGAGGACGCCACCGGCTCGGCCGCGCCCGGCGAGCGGGCCTGGGTCATCGGCGTACAGGCCGACCTCTCCGGTCCGCAGAGCGCGGCCGGGCGCGCCCAGGAACGCGGGGTGCGGCTGGCCGTCCAGCGCTTCAACTCCCGCAAGGACAAGCCCTTCGCGCTCACCGTCAAGGCGCTGGACGACCGGGGCGAGGCGGCCCGCGCGGTGCAGGCCGCCGAACGGTTCTGCCGCGACCGCGACGTCCTGGCCGTCGTCGGCCCGACCGGGGACCGCACCACGGACGCCGTCCTCACCACCTACGACGAGGCGATGCTGCCGGTCCTCACCGTCTCCTCGCTCCAGCTCGCCTACGCGGCCCGCTCCAAGAAGCCGTTCTTCCAGGCGGCTCCCTACGACGCCGCCCTCGCCGCGCCCATCATCAACCGGCTGCTGCTGCGGCCCGACGTGGAACGGCTCGGGGTGCTGCTCGACCGGGCCGGCGGGCAGTCCGCCTACCAGAGCGGCTACGCCACCAACCTGCTGACCGGCGAGCTCACGACCGGCACCACCTACCCGCGCGTGATCCCCGCCGGGACACAGAACCTGAAGCCCGTCGTCGAGGACATGCTCGCCCACTCCAGCGACGCCTTCTACTACGCCGGTGACGCCGTCGGCGCCGCCCGCACCGCACGCGCCCTGGCCGCCACCTCCTTCAAGGGCCCGCGCATGGCCATGCACACGGCCATGGGCGCGACCTTCCTCGAAGAGGCCGGAGAGGCCGCCGAGAACTGGGAGTTCACCGCACCCTTCACGGACGCCGAGGCGCCCGCCGCCAAGGAGTTCGCCGCCGCCCACCGCGCCGCGTACAGGACCGGGCCCGCGCACTGGGCCGCCGAGGCGTACGACGTGGCGGGTCTCGTGATCGAGGCGGTCACCGCGCTCGCCCGGGGAACCGGGGGAGCCGGCAGGCCGAAGCGCCCGGCGCGGGCCGCGCTCGTGAAGCAGATCGCCGCGTCCTCGTACCAGGGCGTCTCCCGTACGTACACCTTCGACGAGGACCACCGGCTCAAGGGCGCGGACGCCTATCTCTACGGTGTGCGGGACGGGCGGTACGTCTTCCTCGGCGACGCGCCGAAGACCAAGGCCTGATCCGGCATGAGGCCGCTGACCTCCGAGGACCCGCGCGCCGTCGGCGAGTACCGCACCCTCGTCCGGCTCGGGGCGGGCGGCATGGGCGTGGTCTACCTCGCCCGCTCCCCGGGCGGGGCGCTCGCCGCCGTGAAGGTCATCCGCGCGGAACACGCCGCCGACCCCGGCTTCCGGGCCCGCTTCCGGCGCGAGGCCGAGGCCGCCGGCCGGATCACCGGCCCCTGGGTGGTGCCGGTCACCGGCACGGACCCGGAGGCCCGCGAACCCTGGCTGGCCACCGCCTTCGTCCCCGGACCCTCGCTGGGCGAGGCCGTCGAGGAACACGGCCCGCTGCCCGTCGCCACGGTCCGGGCGCTCGGCTCCCGCCTCGCCGAAGCGCTCGCCGCCGTCCACGAGGCGGGGCTCCTGCACCGGGACGTGAAGCCCGGCAACGTCCTCCTGGCACTCGACGGGCCCCGGCTCATCGACTTCGGCATCGCCCGGCACGCTGGGGCCACCGCGCTCACCGCCACGGGCGCGGTGATCGGGACGCCCGGCTTCCTGGCCCCCGAGCAGGCCTCGGCGGGGCCGCTCGGACCGGGCTGCGACATCTTCTCGCTCGGCTGCGTCCTCGTGTACGCGGCGACCGGGCGGCGGCCGTTCGGCACCGGGACGCCCGCCGGACTGCTCTTCCGCACGGTGCACGAGGAGCCCGACCTGTCCGGGGTGCCGGACCCGCTGCTGCCGCTCGTCGCGGCGTGCCTGGCCAAGGACCCGGCGGACCGGCCCAGCGCCCGGGAGGTCGCGGACCGCCTCGCGGGCGGCGGAGCCCGCTGGGAGGTGCCGGGCCTGTCCACCGTCGTCGCCGAACGCTCCGCCGCCGCGCTCGCCCTCCCCGACCCCGAACCGCCCACCCTCGTCCAGGAACCCGGCCCGCCGCGCCCCTCCCGGCGGCGCGTCCTGATGGCGGGAGCCGCCGGAGCGGTCCTCCTCGCCGGCGGCGGCACCGCCGCCTGGGTGGCCGGCCGGCGCGGTTCCACGCCCGCCGCCACGCCCCGGGCGCTGCCCACGTACCGGATCGGTCTGCACGCCGACCTCTCCGGCCCCGGCAAGGCGCTCGGCCTCGCCCACGAACGCGGCATCCGGCTCGCGGTCGACGCCCACAACGCCCGTACCGACAAGGCCTTCGCGCTGGCCCTGCGCACCGAGGACGACGGCGGCGACACGGACCGCGCCCCCGGGGTCGCCGACCGGTTCATCGCCGACCCCGGGACGCTCGCCGTCATCGGCCCCACCGCCGACGTCGTGGCGAAGGCCGTCGTCAGCCGGTACGAGCGGGCGCGGCTGGCCCAGGTCGTCGTGTCGGGGCGCTCCACGACCGCCGACTGGGCGGGCACCACGTCCCTGTGCGTCCTGCGGCCGTTCGACGCGTCACTGCACCTCGGTCTGACCCACTACCTGGTCAACGCCGCGCCGGACGGCCGGATCGTCGTCGTGGAGGACCTGGCCGACCCGCAGGGCAGCTGGGCCATCGCCAACGGCCTGAGGGACCTCTCGATCAAGGGCGCCGCCCCCACCGTGCACACGGTCGAGGCCGACGCGCGCGGCTTCGCCCCGGTCGCCCACGCCGCGGTCGCCGCCGGCGCGGGGTCGGTCGTCTACGCCGGCTCGTCGCCCGGGCGGGCCGCCCGCCTGGCCACGGACCTGGCCGCCGCCGGCTTCACCGGCACCGGACTGTCCACCGGCCCGGTCCTCGCCCCCGCGTTCCTCCGCGACGCCGGGAAGGCCGCCGAGGGCTGGGTCTTCGCCGAGGCGTACACCGACCCGGCGGCCCTGCCCGCCGCGAAGGCGTTCACCGCCGGGCACCGCGAACGGTTCGGGGAGGCCCCCGCCACCTGGTCCGCCGAGGCGTACGACGCGGTGGGGCTGATCGCCCGGGCGGCCGGCTCCACCAGCGCCGTGGACGCCGCGCGCGACGGTCTGGCCGCGAGCATCTTCCGCAGCGACTACCGGGGCATCACCCGGCGGCTGTCCTTCTACGGCCACCACATGGCGCAGTTCCGGACCGGCATCTTCCTCTACCGGGTGAAGAAGGGCCGGGCGGGCTTCCTGGGGCTGTACAGCTCGGTGTGAGTACGGTGGGGCCACGGGCGAAGAGGGGTTCGAGATGGCCGCGTTGGAGCTTTCCGCAGGTGTGGTGGAGTACGAGGACACCGGCGGTGACGGGCCGGTCGTCGTCCTCCTGCACGGGGTGGCGATGGACGGCACGCTGTGGCGGAACGTCGTCGCGGACCTGCGCGCCGACCACCGCTGCCTCGTGCCGACGCTGCCGCTCGGCGGCCACCGGCGCCCGATGCGGCCCGACGCGGACCTCTCGGTCCTCGGCGTCGCCCGGCTGGTCGCGGAGTTCCTGGAGGCGCTGGACCTGACCGGCGTGACCCTGGTGATGAACGACTGGGGCGGGGCGCAGGCGCTGGTCGCGGACGGCCGGGACCAGCGGATCGGGAAGCTCGTCATCACCTCCTGCGAGGCCTTCGACAACTTCCCGCCGGGCCTCCCGGGCCGCAACCTCCACACCTCCGCCGCACTCCCCGGCGGACTGCGCCTGGCCTTCGGCCTGCTGAAGCTCAAGCCGATGCGCCGGCTGCCGGTGACCTGGGGGTGGATGACCAGGCGCCCGGTGCCGGACGCGGTGATGGACGGCTGGTTCCGGCCGCTGTGGACCTCCAAGGAGATCCGCCGGGACCTGCGCAAGTACGTCCTGGGCGTGCCCCCGAAGGCCGAACTCCTGCGCTGGGCGGAGAGCCTGCGCACCTTCGACCGCCCGGCGCTGGTCGCCTGGGCGGCCGAGGACAAGGTCATGCCCCCGGACCACGGCCGCCGGCTGGCCGCCCTGCTGCCGCAGGGCCGGCTGGTCGAGATCGCGGACAGCCGCACCCTGATCCCGGAGGACCAGCCGGAACGGCTCGCGGGGCACATCAGGGAGTTCCTGGGGAAGGCCGGGACAACCCCTTCGGGCGATGGAACAACGGGGGCGTGAAGCGTAGCTGCGGGCGCGCTTAAGAAATCCTCGATGGACCTGGGGCGCGGGGTACGGCAGATTTCTCCGTGACGGCGGAGGATGGTGCGCGGCAGCCCGAGCAGGCGCGCTGCCACACCGCCCCTCTCATACTTCCCCGGGCCGCAGGCTTCTTTCGGCATGCCCCCGGCCCGGGGACATCAACGCCGCACCAGGTACAGGGAGCCGCAGCCGTGAAGGCACTCGTGAAGCAGAAGGCCGAGCCGGGACTCTGGCTGATGGACGTGCCCGAGCCGGAGACCGGCCCCGGGGACGTACTGATCAAGGTGCTCCGTACCGGCATCTGCGGCACCGACCTGCACATCCGCAACTACGACGGCTGGGCGCAGCAGGCCGTGAAGACGCCGCTCGTCCTCGGCCACGAATTCGTCGGCGAGGTCGCCGCGATCGGCGCGGACGTCGTGGACATCGCCGTCGGTGACCTGGTCAGCGGCGAGGGCCACCTCGTGTGCGGCAAGTGCCGCAACTGCCTGGCCGGCCGCCGCCACCTCTGCCGCTCCACCGTGGGGCTCGGCGTCGGCCGCGACGGGGCCTTCGCGGAGTACGTCGCGCTGCCCGCGTCCAACGTGTGGGTGCACCGGGTCCCCGTGGACCTGGACGTCGCCGCGATCTTCGACCCGTTCGGCAACGCCGTGCACACCGCGCTGTCGTTCCCGCTGGTCGGCGAGGACGTCCTGATCACCGGCGCCGGCCCGATCGGCATCATGGCCGCAGCCGTCGCCAAGCATGCCGGAGCCCGTAACGTCATGATCACCGACGTCAGCGAGGCCCGTCTCGACCTGGCGCGCAAGGTCGGCGTCAGCCTCGCGCTCGACGTCGGCGAGCAGACCATCGCCGACGGCCAGCAGAAGCTCGGACTGCGCGAGGGCTTCGACATCGGCCTGGAGATGTCCGGCCGCCCCGAGGCGATGCGCGACATGATCGCGAACATGACGCACGGCGGCCGGATCGCCATGCTCGGCCTGCCGTCCGACGAGTTCGCCGTCGACTGGTCCCGGATCGTCACCTCCATGATCACGATCAAGGGCATCTACGGCCGCGAGATGTACGAGACCTGGTACGCCATGTCCGTCCTGCTGGAGGGCGGCCTCGACCTCGCCCCCGTGATCACCGGCCGGTACGGCTACCGCGACTTCGAGGCGGCCTTCGACGACGCGGCGAGCGGACGCGGTGGCAAGGTCATCCTCGACTGGACCGCCTGACCTCTTCACCCCTTAAGGAACCGGCATGTTCGACTCCGTACGCGACGACCTGCGCACCACCCTCGAAGAGATCGAGGCGGCCGGTCTGCACAAGCCCGAGCGCGTCATCGGCACTCCGCAGTCCGCGACCGTGGCCGTCACCGCGGGAGGCCGCCCCGGTGAGGTGCTGAACTTCTGCGCCAACAACTACCTGGGCCTGGCCGACCACCCCGACGTGATCGCCGCCGCCCACGACGCGCTGGACCGCTGGGGCTACGGCATGGCCTCCGTCCGCTTCATCTGCGGCACCCAGGAGGTCCACAAGGAGCTGGAGCAGCGGCTCTCCTCCTTCCTGGGCCAGGAGGACACGATCCTCTACTCCTCCTGCTTCGACGCCAACGGCGGTGTCTTCGAGACCCTCCTCGGCGCGGAGGACGCGGTCATCTCCGACGCCCTCAACCACGCCTCGATCATCGACGGCATCCGGCTGTCCAAGGCCAAGCGCTTCCGCTACGCCAACCGCGACATGGCCGACCTGGAGCAGCAGCTCAAGGAGGCGTCCGGGGCCCGGCGCCGCCTCGTCGTCACCGACGGCGTCTTCTCCATGGACGGCTACGTCGCCCCGCTGCGCGAGATCTGCGAACTCGCCGAGCGCTACGACGCCATGGTCATGGTCGACGACTCGCACGCCGTCGGCTTCGTCGGCCCCGGCGGGCGCGGCACCCCCGAGCTGCACGGCGTCATGGACCGCGTCGACATCATCACCGGCACCCTCGGCAAGGCGCTCGGCGGCGCCTCCGGCGGCTATGTCGCCGCCCGTGCCGAGATCGTCGCCCTGCTGCGCCAGCGCTCGCGCCCGTACCTCTTCTCGAACTCGCTCGCCCCGGTCATCACCGCCGCCTCCCTCAAGGTCATCGACCTGCTGGAGTCCGCGGGCGACCTGCGCGAGCGGCTCAACGCCAACACCGCGCTCTTCCGTACCCGGATGACCGAGGAAGGCTTCGACGTCCTGCCCGGCGACCACGCCATCGCCCCCGTGATGATCGGGGACGCGGCGAAGGCAGGCCGGATGGCGGAGCTGCTCCTGGAGCGCGGTGTGTACGTGATCGGGTTCTCCTACCCGGTCGTGCCGCAGGGCGCGGCCCGCATCCGCGTCCAGCTCTCCGCCGCCCACTCCACGGCGGACGTGAACCGTGCCGTGGACGCCTTCGTCGACGCGCGGGCGGCTTTGGACGCGTAGTCCCGCACCGCGGAGGGCGTCCCGGACGCCCTCCGCGACCTGGGACAATGGGGCACATGATCGACGCACGGCGGCTGCGCATCCTGCGGGCCGTGGCGGACCACCGCACGGTGACCGCCGCGGCCGCCGCGCTGTATCTGACCCCGTCCGCCGTCTCCCAGCAGCTCGCCGCCCTGGAGCAGGAGACCGGCCACCGGCTGGTCGAGCGCGGCGCCCGGGGCGCCCGTCTCACCCCCGCAGGGGAGATCCTGCTGACCCACGCCAACGCGGTGCTCGCCCAGCTGGAGCGGGCCGAGGCGGAACTCGCCGCCTACGGCGCGGGCGACGCCGGGACGGTCACGGTCGCCGCGTTCGCCACCGGCATCGGCCTGGTCCTCGCCCCCGCCATCGCCGCGCTGAACACCACGGCCCCCGGCATCAAGGTCCGCGTCCAGGACGCGGAGGGCGACGCGAGCGTCCCGATGGTGCTGGACCGGCAGGTCGATGTCGCGGTCGCCGTCGAGTACCGGGGCGCCCCCGGCGAGGACGACCGGCGCCTGACCCGCGTACCGCTGTACTCGGAGCCGTTCGACGCGGTGCTGCCGGTCGGACACCGGCTGGCCGGCCAGGAGCAGGTGGCGGTCGCCGACCTGGCGAAGGACGCCTGGATCGGCCCCTACCCCGGCAACCCCTGCCACGACGTGGTCGTCCTGGCCTGCGAGTACGCCGGTTTCGCACCCGACCTCGAACACTCATCGGACGACTTCCACGCCGTGGTCGCCCTCGCCGGCGCCGGCGCCGGAGTGGCCCTGGTGCCGCGCACCGCGCTGCGCGGGATGGCGCTGGCGGGCGTGGTGGTCCGCCCGGTACGGGGCAGCGCACCCACCCGCCGGGTCTTCGCCGCCGTGCGCCGGGGCGCGGAGGCGCATCCACTGATCGCACCGGTGCTGGACGCGCTGGCGGGGACGGCGGGCGGGGTCGGCCTGGGGCGCGGGACGGACTGAGCACCGGCCCGGCCCCGGCCGCCGCTCACGCGGGCTGGAGCAGGTCCCAGCGGTTGCCGTACAGGTCCTCGAAGACCGCGACCGAGCCGTAGACCTCGTGCCGGGGCTCCTCCAGGAACCGCACCCCGGCCGCCGTCATGCGGGCGTGGTCGGCCGCGAAGTCCTCCGTGTGCAGGAAGAAGCCGACCCGGCCGCCCGTCTGCGCCCCGACGCTCGCCGACTGCGCCTCGTCCTTGGCACGGGCCAGCAGCAGCCCTGTGCCCTGCGTGCCGCGCGGGCGCACCACCACCCAGCGGGAGCCGTCGCCCCGGTCGGTGTCCTCCACCAGCTCGAAGCCGAGGGCGTCGGTGTAGAAGGCCAGGGCCTCGTCGTAGTCATGGACGACAAGAGTGACCAGGGCGATGTGGGACATGCGGATCCTTGGGACGGAAGGGATGGAGAGGATGGAAGGGGAGGGGAGTGGGGTGGGGCGTGCGGGCCCGTGACGGACACTATCCGGCATGGACTCCAGTGACCTCGCCGGGCTGACCGCCCGCGCCCGGCGGCTCGCCCGGGCGGGCGAGCGCCGCATCCTCGGCATCGCCGGACCGCCCGGCGCCGGCAAGTCCACCCTGGCCGGCCGGCTCGTCGGGGCCCTCGGGCCGCGCGCCGTCCTCGTGCCCATGGACGGCTTCCACCTCGCGCGGGCCGAGCTGGCCCGGCTCGGCCGCGCGGACCGCAAGGGCGCCCCCGACACCTTCGACGCCGCCGGGTACGCCGCCCTCCTGCGGCGGCTGCGGACGCCCGAGCCGGGGACCGTCGTGTACGCCCCCGCCTTCGACCGGGCCCTGGAGGAGCCGGTCGCCGGGTCCGTCCCGGTATCTCCGGACGTCCCGCTCGTGGTCACCGAGGGGAACTACCTGCTGCACGGCGAGGGCGCCTGGGCGCCCGTGCGCGGGCTGCTCGACGAGGTGTGGTTCCTGGAGCTGGACCCGGATGTGCGGGTGCGCCGGCTCGTCGAGCGGCATGTGCGGTTCGGCAGGGCGCGGGCGGAGGCGGAGCGCTGGGTGGCCCGGTCCGACGAGGCCAACGCCCGCCTCGTCGCCCCGGGCCGAGACCGCGCCGATCTGGTCGTACGGGCCGTGGCTGATCCGTGCCCCTGACCACTCGCGCCCCCGCTGCCGGGCGGGCAGGATGAGAGAGCCGTTCCGCGCCGCCAGGAGGTTCCGCATGTCCAGCCCGAACCAGCCCGTGCCCTTCACCGCCGACGACTACCGGGCCCGGATGGAGCGGGCCGCCGAGAGCGCCGCCGCCGCCGGACTCGCCGGCGTGCTGGTCGCGCCCGGCCCCGACCTCGTCCACCTGACCGGCTATCAGCCCACGGCGATCACCGAGCGCCTCACCGTCCTCGTCCTCGCGGCGGGCCAGGACCCGGTCCTGGTCGTACCCACGCTGGAGGCCCCGGACGCGGAGAAGGCCGTCGGCGCGCCCGCCCTGACCCTGCGGGACTGGACCGACGGCAAGGACCCGTACGCCGTCACCGCCCCGCTGCTGGACGCGCAGGGCCGGTTCGGGATCAGCGACAACGCCTGGGCGATGCACCTGCTGGGTTTCCAGCAGCTGCTGCCCGGCACCTCGTACGCCTCCCTCACCGAGGTGCTGCCGATGCTCCGCGCGGTGAAGGACGCCCATGAGCTGGAGCGGATCGCCGCCGCCGGGGCCGCCGCCGACGCCACATACGAGGAGATCCTCAAGGTCCGCTTCGCCGGCCGCAAGGAGACCGACGTCGCCGCCGACCTGGCCCGGCTGCTCACCGAGTTCGGGCACTCCCAGGTCGACTTCACCGTGGTCGGCTCCGGCCCCAACGGCGCCAACCCGCACCACGAGGCGGGGACGCGGACGATCGAGCGGGGCGACATGGTCGTCCTCGACTTCGGCGGCCTCAAGCACGGCTACGGCTCCGACACCTCCCGTACGGTCCATGTCGGCGAACCCACCGCCGAGGAGCAGCGGGTCCACGACATCGTGCGCGAGGCGCAGGAGGCGGGCTGCAACGCCGTGCGTCCCGGTGTCGCCTGCCAGGAGATCGACCGCGCCGCCCGCGCGGTCATCACCGAGTTCGGCTACGGCGAGCGCTTCATCCACCGCACCGGGCACGGCATCGGCGTCACCACCCATGAACCGCCGTACATGATCGAGGGCGAGGAGCAGCCGCTGGTCCCCGGCATGTGCTTCTCCGTGGAGCCCGGCATCTATCTGCCGGGCCGCTTCGGCGTCCGCATCGAGGACATCGTCACCGTCACCGAGGACGGCGGGCGGCGCCTCAACGCCACCGCCCGCGAGCTGGCGATCGTCGAGTAGCCGGCCCCGGAAGGCGCCCGGCTCAGCCGTCGGCCAGCACCACGCAGGACTCCGCCGGCAGCCGCAGCGCCCCGTCCGGGCCCGGCGGCTCGACCGGCAGCCAGGCGGCCAGCACCCGGCCCCCGCCGCCCAGCGGGATCGTGGCCGGCTTCTCGTCGAGGTTGACCGCGACCCGCAGATCGCCCCGGCGGAAGGCCAGCCAGCGCGCCCCGTCGTCGTACGCGGGTTTCACGGTCGCCAGATCCGGGTCGCGGAGGTCGGGCATCGCGCGGCGCAGCGCGATCAGCTCGCGGTACCAGGCGTGCAGCCGGGCGTGCGGCTCCCGCGCGGGTTCGCTCCAGTCCAGGCAGGAGCGGTCGCGGGTGGCCGGGTCCTGGGGGTCCGGGATGTCCTCCTCGGCCCAGCCGTGCGCCCCGAACTCCCGCCGCCTGCCGGTGCGTACGGCCTCGGCCAGCTCCGGGTCGGTGTGGTCGGTGAAGAACTGCCAGGGCGTACGGGCGCCCCACTCCTCGCCCATGAACAGCATCGGGGTGAAGGGCCCGGTCAGCACGAGAGCCGCCGCGCAGGCCAGCAGGCCGGGGGAGAGGGAGGCGGCGAGCCGGTCGCCGAGGGCCCGGTTGCCGATCTGGTCATGGGTCTGGGCGTAGCCGACGAAGCGGTGGGCGGAGGTGCGGGTGACATCGACGGGGCGGCCGTGCGTGCGGCCCCGGAAGCTGGAGTACGTGCCGTCGTGGAAGAAGGCGTGCGTCACGGTCTTGGCGAGCCCGGCCAGCGGGGCGGCGGCGAAGTCCGCGTAGTAGCCCTGGGCCTCCCCGGTCAGCGCGGTGTGCAGACAGTGGTGGAAGTCGTCGTTCCACTGGGCGTGCAGCCCGAGCCCCCCGGACGCGCGCGGGGTCGTGGTGCGCGGGTCGCACAGGTCGGACTCCGCGATCAGTGCGAGCGGGCGCCCCAGCTCGGCCGAGAGCGCGTCGGTCGCGGCCGACAGCTCCTCCAGGAAGGTCAGCGCCCGGGTGTCGGCCAGCGCGTGGACCGCGTCCAGCCGCAGCCCGTCGAGTCGGTAGTCCCGCAGCCAGGCCAGGGCGCTGCCCAGCAGGAAGGCCCGCACCTCGTCCGAGCCCGGCGCGTCCAGATTGACCGCCGCGCCCCACGGGGTGTGGTGCGTCTCGGTGAAGTACGGACCGAAGGCGGGCAGGTAATTGCCGGACGGGCCCAGGTGGTTGTGGACCACGTCCAGGACGACGGCGAGCCCGAGCCCGTGCGCCGTGTCGACAAAGCGCTTAAGTCCCTCGGGGCCGCCGTACGGCTCGTGCACGGCCCACAGCGACACCCCCTCGTACCCCCAGCCGTTGACGCCCGGGAAGGGGCAGACCGGCATCAGCGAGACATGGGTGATGCCCAGCTCGGCCAGATGCCCCAGCCGTGCGGCCGCCGCGTCGAAGGTGCCCTCGGGGGTGTACGTGCCGATGTGCAGTTCGTACAGCACGGCACCCGGCAGCCCGCGCCCCGCCCAGTCGGTGCGCCAGACGTACGCGTCCTGGTCGACGACGGCCGACTCGCCGTCCGGCCCGTCCGGCTGGCGGCGCGAGCGCGGGTCGGGGTGCACCGGCCCGCCGTCGAGGGCGAAGCCGTAACGGTCGCCGTCCGCGGCCTCGGCCTCGGCGGTCCACCAGCCCGCCCGGACCGGGTCGCGCTCCATGGCCAGCCGCTCACCCGCCAGCCGCAGCACGGCCGACTCCGCGTCCGGTGCCCACACCTCGAACAACATGCAGCGCTCCCTCGTCTCCGTGTGCCGCCCCCGCGGCCGTACCGCCGGATGGCCGTACCGCCCCATGGTCGGCAGAAGGCGCGATCTCTCACCCACGACACTGGATCGAGCCCATTACTGGCGATTAAGGTCTGGTTCTGATCATTGCCCTGCCAGGTTCCGCCCTACGCACTCCCTCTTCAGGCTGTGGAGGCCGAGATGACCGTGCCGTTGTTCCCGCCGGGATTCCTCTGGGGAGCCTCCGCCTCCGCGTTCCAGACGGAGGGCGCCGCCGACACCGACGGCAAGGGACCGTCCGGCTGGGACGCCTTCGCCGCGCAGCCCGGACGGATCAAGGACGGCACCGACACCAGCCGGGGCACCGGCTTCCACCGGCACTACCGCGAGGACGTCGCCCTGCTGGCGGGGCTCGGCGCCGACGCCTTCCGGTTCTCGGTGAGCTGGCCGCGCGTGGTCCCGGGCGGCAGCGGACCCGTCAACCCGCAGGGGCTCGACTTCTACGACCGCCTCGTCGACGAACTCTGCGCCCACGGCATCACCCCGGCGCCCACCCTCTACCACTGGGACACCCCGCTCCCGCTGGACGAGGCAGGGGGCTGGCTCAACCGGGACACGGCCTACCGCTTCGCCGAGTACGCGGGCATCGTCGCCGAACGGCTTGCCGACCGCGTCCCCATGTGGATCACGATCAACGAGCCCGCCGAAGTGACCATGCTGGGCTACGCGCTCGGCGAGCACGCCCCCGGCCGCGCCCTCCTCTTCGACGCGCTGCCCGCCGCCCACCACCAGCTCCTGGCCCACGGCCTGGCCGTGCGGGCGCTGCGGGCCGCCGGCGCGGACAACATCGGGGCAGCCGTCTCGCACTCCCCGGTCTGGACCGCCGGGGAGTCCGACGAGGACCGCTTCGGCGCCGAGCTGTACGACACGCTCACCAACCGGCTGTTCGCGGACCCGCTGCTGACCGGCCGCTACCCCGACGACAACTTCGCCGCCCTGATGCCGGGCCCGGTCGAGGACGATCTGCGGACCATCTCGGCCCGGCTCGACTGGTACGGCGTCAACTACTACAACCCCACCCTCGTCGGCGCCCCCCGGGGCGACTCCCTCGACACCTTCGCCGGCTTCGGCATGCCCGCCGAACTCCCCTTCGGCATCAGGGAGATCGAGGGATACGAGAAGACGGACTTCGGCTGGCCCGTCGTCCCCGACGGGCTGCGCGAGACCCTCGTCCAGCTGCGCGACCGCTACGGCGACCGGCTCCCGCCGCTCTACATCACCGAGAACGGCTGCGCCGTCGACGAACCCGCCGCGGACACCCGCCGGATCGCGTTCCTCGACGGCCACCTCAAGGCACTGCGCGAGGCGATCGACGCGGGCGTGGACGTCCGCGGCTACTTCACCTGGTCCCTCACCGACAACATCGAGTGGACCGAGGGCGTCAGCAAGCGCTTCGGCCTGGTCCACATCGACTACGAGACCCTGCGCCGCACCCCCAAGGACTCCTACGCCTGGTACCGCGACGTCATCAAGGCCCAGCGCTCCCAGGGGGAGTGACGGGTGGTCAGGCGTCCCACACCATGTCGAAGGCGCGCTCGAAGTTGACGTACCCCAGGCGCGCGAAGGACTTCGCCATCGGTACGTTGCCGAGGTCGGTCGCGGCCCGGATGCGCTCCACGCCCTCCTGGGCCGCGAGCACCCGGGTGCCCTCGGCGAGGATGTCGTCGATGTAGCCGTGCCCGCGCCGCGCCGGCAGCACCCCGATGTACGCGATGATCGGGTTGTAGCTGTTGCGCGCCGGGATCACGAAGCCGACGGGCTCACCGTCCGGCAGCTCCGCGATGCGCCACCACTCCCGCGGGGTCGGGTAGCCCGCCAGCTCCTCGTCGTACTGCTGCTCCGCCGCCTCGCGCGCCGACAGGCCGGACGCCAGATCCTGCCGGCCGTGCGCGTCGAGCGTGCCCTCCATCACCGGCGTCATCAGCGCGACCAGGTCCTCGCGGTCGGCGACCTGACGGAACCGCAGCCGCCCGCTGTCCGCCGGCACCGGGGTGCCGGGACGCCACTCCAGACGCAGCCGCTCCACGAGCATCCGGGCGCCGGTGCGCTCCATGACCCGGATCCTGGCCTCCACGCTGTCGAGGACCACCGGGTCCTCCCGCCAGTCCGGCGGCACGTACCGCCCGTACTCGGGCCGGGGCGCACCCGCCGGCACGACCGCGGCCGTCGCCGCCTCCACCAGCCGCAGCCCCGCCTCCTCGCGCTCCGCCCGGGGCAGGGTGTCGTCCAGGTCGAAGAAGTCGAGGAGGAAGGGCTCCCTGCCCTCCCGGCTCCACCACGCGATCCGGGCGACGAGCCGCTCGCCGCGCAGCGCCACCCACATCCATTCCGGGCGGCGGCGCCCCGAGGCGAGGTCGCCCGCCAGTTCATGGTCCAGGACGTAGGGAAGTCCGAGGAAGAGTCCGAGCTCCTCCGGACCGGTGAGCGGACGGATGGTCAGGCCGAGTGGTGCGTCGGGCACAAATCCCCCAGGGGTGTACGGGCTCGTCACGGCGGTCGCCGGACGGCACGGCGGCCGACCCTAGCAACGCCCCGCGCGGGGCGCCCCCGGATATCGCGGGCGTCCTCGGCGGCGGGCCCGCGCAGGTCAGGAGGGCGGAAAGCAAGGTTCTTCTGGACACCCCGGGCCGGTCGGCCCGACAATTGGCGTGTGACGTCCTCCTTCGAGTCCCACACGTATCCCGCGCGGCTGTCCGACGCCCAGCGCGACCGTGTTCTCGGTGTGCTCAGGGAGGGTGCGGCGCAGGGCAGGCTCTCCCAGGACACCTTCATGCGGCGCATGGAGGTGGCCCTTTCCACCAGCCGCGCCGACGAGTTGGAGGCGCTCACCGCCGACCTGGAGAGCGAAGCCCGTTGGTCGCGGGGCCTGTTGCGGCTCGTGGGCGGGGTCTCCGGCTTCCCGGAGCGGGTCCGCAGAGCCTGGCGGGCCGAGCGGCTGCCCAAGCTGCTGCTGCCGGGGCCGAGCCCGCACCCCCTGCGCATCGGCCGCGACCCCGGCAACGGCCTGCGCCTCAGCCACGAGACGGTCTCCCGGGCGCACGCCGAACTCACCGCGCAGGGCGGCCGGTGGCTGCTGCGCGACCTCGGCTCCACCAACGGCACCTGCGTCAACGGCCGGCGCGTCACCGGCACCGTCCCGGTGCGCGAGGGCGACCAGGTGAGCTTCGGCCGGATGATGTTCCGGCTCTCCGCGCCGGCGCTCCGCCCGCCCGGGTAACGCCCGGGTCGGGCCGGCCGGCGCCGCCGCCGCAGCCACCGCCCCGCCGGCCGGGGGACGACGCCCCGCGTCACCCGGACGGCCGCCCGCCGACTGCGCCGGGACCGGCCGGGTGGTCCCCTGGAGGGGACCGCGCCGCGCACCGGCGCACCGACTCACCCCGGGGGTACGCCATGCAGGCCGACGCGCCCGGAGAGATACCGGCCCCGACCGCCTCGCCCGAACGACGGGTGACCCCGCGCCGGACCACCCGCACCGGACCCAGCCTCCTCGCCCCCGGCGCCGCCCGTGATCCGTACCGCTTCTACCGGGTGCTGCGCGAGCGCCACCCGCTCAGCTACGACGCCCCGCTGGGCGCCTGGCTGATCAGCCGGTACGACGACGTGGCCACCGCCCTCACCGACCCGAGGTTCACCGGCTTCCCGCACGACGGCGCGCCGCGCGGCGGCCCCGCGCCCCTCGGCCTCTGCCACGGCAACGCCCGCTGCCTGCCACGCGACCGCTACACGGTGGTGACCGGCACCGTCCCGCCGCACCTCGCCGAGCGCGTGCAGCGCACCGCCTATGTGCTGGCCAGGCGCATCGCCGGACGCCGGCAGGCGGACCTGGTCGAGGAGTTCTGCCGCTGGCTGCCGGCCGGGGCGCCCACCGGGCCCGGCGAAGGGCCCTGCACCCGGCGGACCGCGCTGCGCGAGACCGCACTCGCCTCCTTCCTCGCCAATCTGCTGGACGACCCCGATCTGCTGGCCGCCCTGCGCGTCGAACCCGCCCTGGCCGGCCGGGCCTGGACGGAGTCGCTGCGCCGTGACCCGCCCGTGCAGATCGTGCTGCGCCGCACCGCCACCGAGGTCACCCTGAGCGGCGGCACGCTGCCCGCGCGGGCGCCCGTCGCCTGCCTGGTCGGCGCGGCGGGCCGCGACCCGGAGCGGTTCGCCGCGCCCGACACGTTCGACCCGTTCCGCACCGACCAGGACCGGGCCACGGGCGGCCCTGCGGGCTGCCCCGCCGTCGCGCTCGGCCGGCTGGAGGCCGAACAGGGCGTGCGGGCGCTGCTCGACGCGATGCCCGGACTGCGCTGGGCGGACGGCTTCCGCCCGGCCGCGACCGGCCTGCTCACGCGCGGTCCGCGCTCCCTGCTCGTCCGTCCCGGATGAGCAGCGCCACCGGCCGCTCCGCGAACAGCTCGGCCGCCTGCACCGCGCCGCCGGAGAACTTGCGCCCCGGCGTCAGCAGGTCCCGCCACACCCCGTCGTCCGGCAGCGCCAGCTCCGTCCCGCGCCAGCCGCCCGACTCCGCGAGCCGCAGCGAGAGCCGGGTCACCGCCGTGACCACCTCGCCGGACCGGCAGAACGCCAGACAGTGGTCCGCCGCCGGCCCGGACGCACCCAGCGCCGCGTACGTACCCGACTCGCCGAACACCCCGGGCCGCTCCCGGCGCAGCCGCAGCGCCGCCTCCGTGAGCGCGGCCTTCTCGTCGGCGGGCGCGAGGGCCGACGGCCGGCGGAACGGCCGCCGGTTGTCCGGGTCGACCAGCGCCAGATAGGTGCGCTCGGTGCCCTGGTAGAGGTCCGGCACCCCCGGCATCGTCAGATGCACCAGCGCCGCGCCCAGCGCGTTGGCCCGCACATGCGGGGCGAGCGTCCCCGCGAACTCCTCCAGGAGCGCCCGGGCCGGACCGGCGCCGGCGGCCGGACCCGCCGCGACGAAGTCCGTGGCCACCCGCTCGTACATCGGATCGGGCTCGGTCCAGCTGGTGAACAGCCCCGACTCGCGCACCGCCTTCAGCAGCGCCGGCTCCAGCCGCTCCGCCCGCTCCCCGGCCGGCATCCCCACACAGCCGACCGCGGTCTGCCACGCCTGCCAGGCCAGCTCCGGATCGGGCGCGGCGGGCGCCGCCCTGGCCAGCTCCGCCACCAGCCGCGCCCACCGCTCCGGGACCTGGGACAGCACCGCGACGCCCGCGCGGACATCGGCGCTGCGCTTGGTGTCGTGCGTGGTCAGCACCGTGCCCGTGGCCGGCCAGTCCCGGGCGAGCCGGGTGCAGAACGCGTGGAAGTCCGCCGGCTCCACCCCCGGGCTGCCCGGGTCACCACCCACCTCGTTCGCCGAGATCAGCGGCATGTAGCGGTAGTACGCGGTGTCCTCGACCGCCTTGGCGCGCAGCGCGGACGCGGTCTGGGCGAACCGGGCGCTGAACGCCGCCCGGTCCTCGCCCCCGCCGAGCCGCCCGAGCGCCAGCTCCCGCACCACGTCGACGGCCGAGGCCTCCTCCCGTACCGGGAACGCCGCCTTGGCGTCGCCGACCGCCGCAGCCGTCAGCGTCGCCTCCGCGGACGCGGAGCAGGGCCGGCCGGCCGTCACGTACGGACGGTAGACCGGGACACGGACCAGGAGTTCGCGCACGGCCGTGCGCAGCGCCCAGGGGGCGTGGTCGCGCAGGGCGGGGTCCCCGGCGCAGACGCGGGAGGCCAGCCGGGTCAGCAGCTCGGTCTCGGCGGCCAGCTCATGGGTGACCACGCGGTACGCCGCCCGGCGCACGGTCGCCTGCCAGTAGCCGCCCCGGTCGCCCGCCGGGGACGCGGACTCCCGGTAGCGCTCGGCCAGCTCCGCCGCGCCCGCCGGGTCGGTGAACAGGCCGTCGATCCGGTGCAGCGCGTCGTACCCCGTCGTCCCCGCCACGGCCCAGCCGGCCGGCAGCGGCTCGGGTCCGGTGAGGATCTTCTCCACCACCGTCCAGACCCCGCCGCTCTCCCGGGAGAGCCGCTCCAGATAGCCGGCCGGGTCGGCGAGCCCGTCCGGGTGGTCGATCCGCAGGCCGTCCACGACCCCGTCCCGGATCAGTTCGAGGATCTTGGCGTGGGAGGCGTCGAAGACCTCGGGGTCCTCCACCCGCACCCCGATCAGCTCCGAGATGGTGAAGAACCGCCGGTAGTTCAGCTCGGTCCTGGCCAGCCGCCACCAGCCGAGCCGGTAGTGCTGGGCGTCCAGCAGCTCGGGCAGGTCGAGACGGGCGGTGCCCTCCCGCAGCGGGAACTCCAGCTCGCCGTAGCGCAGCACCTCCCCGTCGACCCGCAGCCGGCCCAGCTCGTCCCCGATCCGCCCGGCGAGCACGGGCAGCAGGACCTTCCCGTCGCCGGCCGCCCAGTCGATGTCGAACCAGCGGGCGTAGGGGGAGCCGGGCCCCTCGCGCAGGACCTCGCGCAGGGCGTGGTTGTGCCGGGGATCGGCCGCCATGTGGTTGGGCACGATGTCGAGGACCAGCCCGAGGCCGTGCTCCCGGGCGGTGCGGGACAGCCGGCGCAGCCCCTCCTCACCGCCCAGCTCGGCACTGACCCGGCCGTGGTCGGTGACGTCGTAGCCGTGCAGCGAGCCGGGCACGGCCTGGAGCACCGGCGACAGATGCAGATGGGAGACGCCGAGCGAGGCGATGTACGGCACGGCGTCCTCGGCGGCCGAGAACGGGAACTCCGGCTGCAGCTGGAGCCGGTACGTGGCGGAAGGCGTCATGGGAACGTTCGTACCCAGATCCGGGCCGCCTGTGTCATCCCTTCACCGACAAGGGCCCGACCGGCGGCCCGGCGCACCGCCCTACGCGGGCCGCTGGAGCACCACCATGCTGCGTCCCACCAGCGTCACCCGATCGCCCGCCGCCACCTTCGGCCCGGCCCCGGTCAGCACCCCGACCGGGCGTGCCGTGTCCACGACCGCGTGCCACTGGCGTCCGTGGTTGACGGGCACGGCGAATTCCAGCGTCTCGGCGCTCGCGTTGAACATCAGCAGGAACGAGTCGTCGGAGATCCGCTCCCCGCGCGGCCCCGGCTCCGAGATCGCGTGCCCGTTGAGGAACACGGTCAGCGCCTTGGCGTGCGCCGCCTGCCAGTCCCGCTGGGTCATCTCCTGGCCCTCGGGAGTGAACCAGGCGATGTCGGACAGCTCGTCGTGGGTGCCCTCCACCGGGCGTCCGTGGAAGAACCGCCGGCGCCGGAAGACCGGATGGTCGCGGCGCAGCCACACCATCGCCCGGGTGAACTCCAGCAGACTGCTGCCCTGCGCGTCCCCGCCCTCGCTGCCTTCGCCGCCCTCTGTGCCCTCCTCCTCCGCCGTCTCGCCCGGCACGGGCCAGTGCACCCAGGACAGCTCGCTGTCCTGGCAGTAGGCGTTGTTGTTGCCCTTCTGCGTGCGGCCGAACTCGTCGCCGTGGCTCAGCATCGGCACCCCCTGGGACAGCATCAGCGTGGCAATGAAGTTGCGCATCTGACGCTCGCGCAGCTCCAGCACCTCGGGCCGGTCCGTCTCGCCCTCCGCCCCGCAGTTCCAGGAGCGGTTGTGGCTCTCGCCGTCCCGGTTGCCCTCGCCGTTGGCCTCGTTGTGCTTGTCGTTGTACGCGACCAGGTCGTGCAGGGTGAAGCCGTCGTGGCAGGTGGTGAAGTTGATCGAGGCCAGCGGGCGCCGCCCGTCGTCCTGGTACAGGTCCGAGGACCCGGTCAGCCGACCGGCGAACTCGGCCAGCGTCCTCGGCTCACCGCGCCACAGGTCGCGGACCGTGTCCCGGTACTTCCCGTTCCACTCGGTCCACAGCGGCGGGAAGTTCCCCACCTGGTAGCCGCCCTCGCCCACGTCCCACGGCTCGGCGATCAGCTTCACCTGGCTGACCACCGGGTCCTGCTGCACCAGGTCGAAGAACGACGACAGCCGGTCCACCTCGTGGAACTGACGGGCCAGCGTGGCCGCCAGGTCGAAGCGGAAGCCGTCCACATGCATCTCGGTCACCCAGTACCGCAGCGAGTCCATGATCAGCTGGAGCACGTGCGGGGAGCGCATGAGCAGGGAGTTCCCGGTCCCCGTGGTGTCCATGTAGTAGCGCTGGTCGTCGGCGAGCCGGTAGTACGAGGCGTTGTCCAGGCCCCGGAAGGAGAGCGTGGGCCCCAGGTGATTGCCCTCGGCGGTGTGGTTGTAGACCACGTCGAGGATCACCTCGATGCCTGCCTGGTGCAGCGCGCGCACGGCCTGCTTGAACTCGAGCACCTGCTCGCCCCGGTCGCCCCAGGAGGCGTAGGCGTTGTGCGGGGCGAAGAAGCCGATGGTGTTGTAACCCCAGTAGTTGGCGAGCCCCGCGTCCGCCAGCCGGTGGTCCTGCACGAACTGGTGCACCGGCATTAATTCGATGGCCGTGACGCCCAGCTCCGTCAGATGGGCGATGACCTCCGGATGCGCCAGCCCGGCGTACGTCCCGCGCAGTTCCTTGGGCAGCCCCGGATGGAGCATCGTCAGGCCCTTCACATGGGCCTCGTAGATCACCGTGCGGTGGTAGTCCGTACGGGGGCGGCGGTCGTCGCCCCAGTCGAAGTACGGATTGACCACGACCGAGCTCATCGTGTGCGGGGCCGAGTCGAGGTCGTTGCGCGCGTCGGGCCGGCCGAACGGATAGCCGTACACCGCCTCGCCCCACTTGATCTGCCCGGACACGGCCCGTGCGTACGGGTCCAGGAGCAGCTTGGCGGAGTTGCAGCGCGCGCCCCGCTGCGGTTCGTACGGCCCGTGCACCCGGAATCCGTACCGCTGACCGGGCATCACCCCGGGCAGATAGGCATGGCGGACGAACGCGTCGGTCTCTCTCAGCTCCACCGCCGTCTCGGAACCGTCGTCGTGCAGCAGGCACAACTCGATTCGGTGGGCGGCCTCCGAGAAGACCGCGAAGTTGGTCCCGGCGCCGTCGTACGTGGCACCGAGGGGGTACGCCTGTCCCGGCCAGACCTGCATAGATTCGACTCTTCCACTTCTGATGCGGTTGCCTGAGGAATGCGGGCTCCCTGGGGCAGATCTTCCCCGAAAGTACGGCCCTTACCTAGGACCGCACTCGGTCCGGTCAACATCGGGCCCCTCCGTGTCGCCCGGAACCGGAATCCGGCACCCCCGGTCGGGCCACTGTCCGGTATGCGGCTTGGGGTGGGGTGTTTAATCACTATGAATCCGCTCACTCCGGCAGATCTCGCCGCCCGGAACGGGCTTGCACAATAGGGGAGTTGAGAAAGGAGCCTGTGCATCCGGCTGCACCGGCTCCCGCTCCCGGAGTACCCTTCCTTGATCGTTGGTGGGGGAGTGGAAGGCGGTGCGCGGGTGAGCTCGGGAGGGTTCGAGCTGCCCCCAGGTGACACGGGTCACGAGGGGGACACGGCCGATGTCCCGCCCGGGGCGGTCTCGCTGGCGCAGCCCCTGGAGATCGGTGCGGAACTGGACTGGGGCGCGGAGGCCTGGAGCGAGGTGCGCACGCGCGCACAGCGGGCCGGGCGTGCCTACATCTGGCTGAATCTCGTCGAGCAGCGGCTGCGGGCCGTCGTCGCCGCCGTGCTCCGGCCCATCTACGAGCCCGTGCACGGCGAGGACTGGGTGGTGGCCGCGGCAGGGCCCGCCGGGCAGGAGTGGGTGCAGCGCGCCGTCGCCGTGCGCGAGGTCTCCCGCCGCAAGGGCTATCTGCTGGACCCGGCCGACGACAACGTCCTGAGCTTCCTGACACTGCCCCAGCTGCGCGAGCTGATGGTCCAGCACTGGCCCTGCTTCGAGCCCTACTTCGACGACCGCCGCGATGTCGAGCTGGCTCTCGACGAGCTGGAGGTCGCCCGCAACGTGGTCTCCCGCAACCGCGCGCTCAACGAGGCGGTGCTCGCCCAGGCCGAGCGAGCCTCCGCCCGGCTGCTGAAGATGCTGGGCAGCGGGGCTGCCGTGCCCTCCTCCGACCGGCTCCCGGTCGACGCGGTGGAGGACCTCGTCGGGGACCGGTACGCGGACGTGGTCTCCGTCCACTCCGACCGGGTGCGGCTCCAGCGCCAGCTGCCCGCCGAGGACCTCTTCGGCGACGCGCGCCGGCTGGACGCCATCGGCATAGGCCTCAATCTGCTGGTGCAGAACTTCTCCGGCCGCCGGCTGATCCGGCTGGCCGAGTCGGGCTGCCGGATCCGGCTGCTGTTCATCAACCCGGCCAGCAGCGCCGTCAAGCGGCGCGAACGCGAGCTGGGCCTGAAGAAGGGCGAGCTGAGCCGGTCGGTGGAGATGAACATCCTCCATATGCGCCGGGTCCGCTCCAAGCTCCGCGACCCCGGCGCCTTCGAGATCCATGTCTTCGACGAGACCCCGCGCTTCACGGCCTATCTGGTGGACGGCGACGGCGCGGACGCCGTGGGGGTCGTCCAGACCTATCTGCGCCGGGCCCGCGGCATGGAGGCACCGGTGCTGGTGCTGCGCGGCGGCGGCCGGGCGGTGGTCCGGGCGGGGCAGGGGTACGAGCACGGTCTGTTCGAGACGTACCGCGAGGAGTTCGAGTCCGTGTGGACGGACTCCCGGCCGGTCTCCTGAGGGGCCGTCCCGGGCGTTGTCAGTGGCCCGTGCGAGGGTGGTCGTCATCTGGGGGAGCACCACGAAGGAGGTACGGGATGAGCTGGCACCGGCATGCGCTGGTCGGCTTCGACCTGGAGACGACGGGGACGGAACCGCTGGAGGCCAGGATCGTGACGGCCGCGGTCGTCGCCGTCGACGGCAGCGACGGCGAGCCGGCCGAGCGGCACACCTGGCTGGCCGATCCGGGGATCAGAATCCCCGCCCAGGCCTCCGCGATCCACGGCATCAGCAGCGAGCGGGCGGCGGCGGAGGGGCGTCCGGTGCGCGAGGTGGCCGACGAGATCGCCGACACGCTGGCCGGGTACTGGCGCCGGGGCGTCCCGGTCGTCGCGTACAACGCGGCGTTCGACCTGACGCTGCTCACGGCGGAGTTGCACCGGCACGGACTGCCCTCGCTCAGCGACCGGCTGGGCGGTGCCGCGATCGGTCCGGTCATCGACCCGTACACGATCGACCGCGCCGTCGAGCGCTACCGCAAGGGCAAGCGCAACCTGGAGGCGGTCTGCGTCGAGTACGGCGTGGTGCACGGGGGAGCGCACGACGCCGGGGCGGACGCGCTGGCCGCGGTGCGGGTGGCGTACGCGATAGCCGCCCGGCACGCGTCGGTGGCCGCGCTGTCGGCGGCGCAGCTCCACGAGCGCCAGATCACCTGGTACGCGGAGTGGGCCGCCGACTTCCAGCAGTTCCTGCGCCGCAAGGGCACGGCGGACGCGGTCATCGACGACCACTGGCCGCTCCGGGAGCCGGTGCGCACGGCCGGCTGACAGCGGGCGTCATGCCCGTCCGTGTTGTCCTCAATTGAGGACAACACGGTCAGAACGGGTACCACCGCACCGCCGTGTCACCGTCCCGCAGCGATGCCACGCGGCGGCGGAACTCCGCGAGCGCCTTCGGGCTGGACGGCGCATGCTGGGCGACCCACGCACAGCTCGCCGTCTCCCGGGCACCCCGCAGCACCCCGCACCCGTCCCACTCCCGCACGTCCCAGCCGTACGCCTCGGTGAACGCGTCGTAGGACGCGGCCGGGAGCCCGTACCGGTCCCGGGACAGGGCGAGGACCACCAGATCGTGTTCGCGCAGGTCCGCGGCGAAGGTCTCCAGGTCCACCAGGACCGGCCCGTCGGGCCCGACATGGACGTTGCGCGCCAGCGCGTCGCCGTGGATCGGGCCCGGGGCCAGATGGGGGACCAGTGCGGCGGCCGCCGTCGCGAAGCCGTCGCGGCGCTCGCGCAGATACGCCGCGTCGGCCGGGTCGATCGCCTCGCCCGCCAGGCGCAGCCAGCGCTCGACACCGCCCAGCAGCTCGCGGCGGGGCAGGGTGAAGTCCTCGGGCTCGGTCAGCGCGTGCACGGCGGTGAGCAGGGGCGCCAGATCCCTCGGCTCGGCGGGCCGCACGGCCTCGGGCAGCCGGTGCCAGAGCGTCACGGGATGCCCCTCGACCAGCCGCGCCCCGGGCTCGGCGGCCCGCACGGCGGGGACGCCGGACGCGGCGAGCCAGCGGGCCACGGCCACCTCGCGCTCGGCCCGCTCGCGCAGCTCGGGGCTGCGCACGGCGTCGCGGCCGACCTTGACCACCAGGTCTCCGGCGGCGAACACCGCGTTCTCGCCCAGCGCGAGCAGCTCCGCGTCGCCGGAGTGTCCGGCAGCGGTCAGTACCTCGCGCGCTTCCATCTCGTTCATGGATCCGATTTTCGCATCTGTGCAGGTTGCCTTGACGAACCCACGGCCCGTCAGCACGATGACGGGGGCCACCTGAGCGGCCAGATCGGGATAAAATCGGCGGATGACGCAAGGGGGTCGCATCCATGACATTGGCGAGTGCAACCGTGCAGTCGGGGAGACACGGCCCGCCGGGCGGACCGCCCCGGGGACCCGCGCGCAACGCCGGAACCTGGTTCCTGGTGCTGCCCGCCCTGATCCCGATCCTGGTACTGAGCGTCGGCCCCCTGCTCTACGGCATCGCGCTCGCCTTCACCGACTCCCAGTCGGGCCGCACCAGGTCCACCCAGTGGGTCGGCACGCTGAACTTCCAGGACCTGCTCCACGACGGGCTGTTCTGGGAGTCGTTCCGGATCGGCCTGGTCTGGGCGGTCGGCGTCACCGTCCCGCAGTTCGTGCTGGCCCTCGGCCTCGCCCTGCTGCTCAACGAGAACCTGCGGATGCGCTGGCTGGCCCGGGCGCTGGCGATCATCCCCTGGGCGATGCCCGAGGTCGTCGTCGGCATCATGTGGCGGCTCGTCTACAACCCGGACGCCGGCATCCTCAACGAGACCCTTCGCGACCTCGGCCTGGGCGACGGCCGCGACTGGCTGACCGGGCTCGCCACCGCCCTGCCCGCGGTGATCCTCGTCGGGGTCTGGGCCGGCATGCCGCAGACCACGGTCGCCCTGCTGGCCGGCCTGCAGAACACCCCGCGCGAACTCCACGAGGCCGCCGCCCTGGACGGTGCGGGCGCCTGGCGCCGCTTCCGTACCGTCACCTGGCCCGCGCTCAAGCCGGTGGCCCTCTCCATCACGGCCCTCAACTTCATCTGGAACTTCAACTCCTTCGCCCTGGTCTATGTGCTGACCAACGGCGGTCCCGGCGGCCGGACCCGGCTGCCGATGCTCTTCGCGTACGAAGAGGCCTTTAGGTACGGACAGTTCGGCTACGCCGCGGCGATGGGCTGTGTGATGGTCGCGGTGATCTCCGTGATCCTCGCCGTGTATCTCGCCGGACGGCTCGGGGGAGGCGACGACCGATGAGTCCGCGCACCAGCGGAACCACCCGCGCCGGGCAGTACGCGGCGCTGCTCTGCTATCTCGTCTTCCTGGCGTTCCCGTTCCTCTGGCTGATCTCGACCGCCTTCAAACCGGCGCCCGAGCTGGGCTCCCTGCATCCGACCTGGATCCCCGAACACCCGACGCTGGACAACTTCCGGCAGGCCTTCGACGAGCAGCCGCTGCTCCGGGCCGCCGCCAACTCGCTGATCGCCGCCCTGTCGGCCGGGGTCATCGCCGTCGTCATCGCCACCCCGATGGCCTATGTGATGGCCCGCCACCGCTCGCGGCTCTCCACGGCCGCCACCGGCTGGGTCGTGGTCAGCCAGGCGTTCCCCTTCGTCCTGCTGATCATCCCGCTCTTCCTGGTCCTCAAGCAGCTGCATCTGATCAACACCCTGTGGGGGCTGATCATGGTCTACGTCGTGTGGGCGCTGCCCTTCGCGCTCTGGATGCTCGTCGGCTACGTACGGGCCGTGCCGCGCGAACTGGAGGAGGCCGCGGCGGTCGACGGGGCGGGCAGGCTGCGGACCCTCGTCTCGGTGACCGCCCCGCTGCTGGCCCCCGGGATCGTCGCCACGGCGCTCTTCGCGTTCATCACCGCGTGGAACGAGTTCTTCTTCGCGCTCGTCCTGCTCAAGACCCCGGAGAAGCAGACCCTGCCGGTCGTCCTGACCCACTTCCTCGGCGCGGAGGGCGCGAGCGACCTCGGGCCCCTCGCCGCCGCCGCGTTCCTCGCCACCCTTCCCTCGCTCGTCCTGTTCGCCGTCATCCAGCGGCGGATCACGGGCGGCATGCTGGCCGGGGCGGTGAAGAGCTGATGCGCGCACTCGTACGCACGGCGGCCGCCGCCACCGCGCTCGCCCTGCTGCTCACCGGATGCGGCGGGGGCGGCGACGGCCGGCCCGACGGGAGGATCCACCTCCGCTTCCAGTCGCTGGCCTGGCAGAAGGAGTCGGTCGACATCAACAAGCGGCTGGTGAAGGAGTGGAACGCGAGCCATCCCGACGTCCAGGTCCAGTACGTCCAGGGCAGCTGGGACAGCGTCCACGACCAGCTCCTCACCTCCTTCGAGGGGGACGAGGCGCCCGATGTCATCCATGACGCCTCCGACGACCTCGCGGACTTCGCGTACGGCGGCTACCTCGCCGATCTGCGCACGCTCCTGCCGGACCGGCTGAGCGCGGACATCCCCCGGCAGAGCTGGCAGACCACCACCTTCGACGGCGGGGTCTACGGGGTCCCGTTCCTCCAGGAGCCGAGGGTCCTCATCGCCAACACCAGGATTCTCAAGGACTCGGGAGTCCGCATCCCGACCCCGGAGAAGCCCTGGAGCTGGCCGGAGTTCCGCCGGGTCACCAAGGAACTGACCGGCAAGGGCCGTTACGGGATCGCCTGGCCGCTCAAGGAGCCGGTCTCCGTCACCCTCAACCTCGGTCTCTCGGCGGGCGGCGAGCTGTTCCACCGGGGCGCCGACGGCAAGGTCACGCTCGCGGCGGACCGGGGCGACCAGGTGGTCCCCGGGACCATCCACGACCAGGTCAACACCGACCACAGCGCCGCCCGCACCGCCCTCGGCATGGGCGGCGGCGACACGCTCCCCGGCCTGTTCGGCGGCAAGTACGCGATGGTGCCGCTCGGGTTCTCCTACCGGCAGCAGGTGGTCGAGCAGGCACCGAAGGGCTTCGAGTGGACGGTGCTGCCCGCGCCGGCCGGCAGCGAGGGACTGGCCCAGGGGGTGAGCCCGCAGACCCTGTCCGTCGCCGAGGACAGCCCGCACAAGAAGGAGGCCGTGGAGTTCATCGACTTCCTGCTGCGGCCCGCCAACATGGTGCGGCTGGCCAAGGGGGACTGGATGCTGCCGACCGGCACCGAGGCGCTGGCCGACCCCTCGCTGCACACCCGGGACCGGGGCTGGGCGACCGGCGCCGCCCTCGCCGGGGCGCTGCGCTCCGCGCCGGCCCAGTCCGTGCGCGGCTACCCCGAGTGGAAGGACAAGGTCGCCACCCCCGCGCTCCAGGAGTACTACAGCGGCGCGATCGACGCGGCCGAGCTGAAGAAGCGTCTGGTCGTGGACGGCAACCGGGTGCTGGCCCGCTACCAGCGCTGAACACGCCCGTCCTGCCCCGGGAGCGCCTCCCGGGGCAGGACGGGCGCAGGACGGGCGCGGATCAGGCCCCGACCCGCTCCGGCTCGTCGTCCCCGTGCGGGGCGTCCACGGCGTGCGCCGGGGCCGCCGCGACCGGGAGGTCGTCGTACGACTCGTCGTGGGTCAGGTCCGGCAGCCGGCGCAGCCAGTGCGGGAAGTACCAGTTGCGCTCGTCCAGCAGGGCCATGACCGCGGGGAGCAGGATGCCCCGGATGATCGTGGCGTCGATCAGCACGGCCGCCGCCAGGCCCACCCCCATCTGCTTCATGGACTGCATCGACAGCGTGCCGAAGATCGCGAAGACGGCGACCATGATCACGGCCGCGCTGGTCACCACTCCGGCCGTCGTCACCACGCCGTGGGCGATGGCGTCCCGGGTGGTGCGGCCCTGCAGCCGCGCCTCACGGATCCGGGAGACCACGAAGACGTGGTAGTCCATCGAGAGCCCGAAGAGGATGACGAAGAGGAACAGCGGCAGCCAGGAGATGATCGCCCCGACGCCCTCCGCGCCGACCAGCGAGGCACCCCAGCCGTGCTGGAAGACGGCGGTCAGAATGCCGTAGGCCGCCCCCACCGAGAGCAGGTTGAGCACGATGGAGGTGACGGCGATCGTCAGGGAGCGGAAGCAGAGCAGCATCAGCAGGAAGGCGAAGACGACCACGAAGACGAAGACCGGCACGACCGCGCCGACGATCTGGTCGTTGAAGTCCTTCGACCCGGCGACCTGGCCGGTGATCGGTGCCTCGACGCCCGCGACCCTGCCGAGCGTCGCCGGGCGTACGGTGTCGCGCAGCAGGTCCAGGCTCCTGACGGCCCGGTCCTGGTCGGAGCCGCCGACCAGCGGTACGTCGATCACCGCGATGTTCTCCGCGTCGTGCGTGACCATGTCCACCGGGCCCTTCGAGGCGCCCGAGGCCACGGCCTGCCGGCGGAACTCGTCCAGTGCCCGGCGCACGGGCGCCGCGCCGATGTCGTCCGCCTTCACCACGACCTGGGCCGGGTCGGCGCCGCCGGGGAAGGCCTCGTTGAGCCGGTCGTAGGTCCGTACGATCGGCAGCGAGTCGCCGAACTCCTGGTCCAGCGTGAGGTTCTGGGTGTGCATGCCGAGCGCGGGAAGCGCGAGCGCGGCCAGCGCGCCCGCGGCGACCACCAGCGCGGTCCAGGGGCGGCGCAGCACCACATCGAGCACCGCACGCCACACCCGGCTCTCGCCGTCGGCGACGCCCCGCTTCGCACCCTTGAGGCGGCTCAGGAACGGCACCCGGCCCTTCTCGACCCGCTCGCCGAGCAGCGAGAGCAGCGCGGGCAGCACGGTGACCGAGCCGACCATGGCGACCGCGACCACCATGAGCGAGGCCAGTCCCATCGCCTCGAACTCCGCGAGCCCGGTGAAGAGCATGCCCGCCATCGCGACACAGACCGTCACCCCGGAGACGACGATCGCGCGGCCACTGGTCGCGGCGGCGATCATCAGCGCGGTCCGGGCGTCCCGCCCCTTGGCCCGCTCCTCGCGCTCCCGGCGCAGATAGAACAGGCAGTAGTCGACGCCGACGGCCAGACCGACCAGCAGCATCACGGAGTTCGCCGTGTCGCTCATCGGCTGGAGATGGCTCACCACGCCCATCAGGCCCATCGTCGCGATGATCGCGGTGAGCGCCAGAGCCACCGGGAGCAGCGCGGCGACCAGCGCGCCGAAGGCGATCAGCAGGATGCCGAGCGCGACCGGCACGGCGGAGAGTTCGGCCCGCTGGAAGTCGTTGCCGAAGGCGTCGTCGAAGGTCTTGCCCATGCTCGCGCCGCCGATCTCCTCGATCACCAGCCCGTCGTGCTCCCCGTCCACCTCGGCCACGGCCTTCAGCACCGGCTCGACGCGCTCGCTCGCGGTCTCGGGGTCGCCGCGCATCTCGAACTGGACCAGCGCGCTGTGCCCGTCGGCCGAGATGGTCCTCGTCGTGTACGGCGAGGTCACCGCCGTGACTTCACCGGTGGCCTGCACCGCCTCGATCACGGCGTCCACCGCCGCGCGGAACTCCGGTGCGGTCGCCTCGGCCGCACTCTTCCCGTCCGTGCCCTGCGCCTGGATGAGGACGGTCTCGCCCGCCGGGTCCTTGAGCCCCGCGTCCTCGATGATCTGCACGGCCCGGCCCACCTCGCCGGACAGCTGGTCGCTCTCCTTCACATCGACCCGGCCGGCGGCGGAGCCGAGCCCCATGGCGAGGACGACGAACAGCACCCAGATGGTCACGGCCGCCCAGCGGTGCCGTGCGCTCCAGCCGCCCGCCCGGGCGGCGATGCCCCGCACCCGCGGCCCCCCGCCGCGTGCCGAATCCACTTTCCCCATCACGGACTTGCCCCCTCGCGACCGACACCGGCCCACCGCCGCCGTCTCTGCTTCGAACGTAGGGGCGGAATCAAGCCTTCTCCTCCTGCTCCCTGCGGAGCCGGTGGGGTGCCTTCTCCGCCTTGCGGACCGGTCGCACCCCGAGACGGAGGGTGAAAGCCCCTTACACGTAAAGGTCATCGGGGCTCCGCGCCCGACTTGGGTGCTGCTGGCCGATTTCTTATTACGAAACCTTGTTGAGTAAGTCACAGCTATATGAAGGTCTTGATCTGAGCGCGTCAATCGGCGAGGGTTTCGAGCCAGCCCCCGGAGATCTTCCGGCCGAGGGCCAATCCCCCCACAAAGAATGACGAGGAGACCCCTCTTCATGGCAATTCACAAGCGCGCACGCCAGTTCAAGCTGACCGCCGCCATCACCGCGGTCGCCGCGGCAGCCGGAATCACCCTGCTGGGCAGCCCGATGGCCGGAGCGGCACCCGCCCCCGCGACGGGCAAGATCTACGGCGCCGACGCGGCCACCGCCGTCTCGGGCAGCTACATCGTGATGCTGGACCAGAAGGCCGACAAGGCCAAGCTCGCCAAGGAGTACGGCGGCAAGCTGAAGCGCAACTACAGCTCCGCCATCAACGGCTTCTCCGCCAGCGGCCTTTCGGAGACCGAGGCCAAGCGGCTCGCCGCCGACCCGGCCGTCTCCAAGGTCGTCCAGAACAAGAAGTTCCACGTCGACGCCACCCAGGAGAACCCGCCGTCCTGGGGTCTGGACCGCATCGACCAGACGGAGACCGCCGGCGACAACGCGTACACCTACCCGGACAGCGCGGGCGAGGGTGTCACCGCGTACGTCATCGACACCGGTGTCCGCATCACGCACGAGGAGTTCGAGGGCCGGGCCAGCTACGGCTACGACGCCGTGGACAACGACGACACCGCCGACGACGGCTACGGCCACGGCACGCACGTGGCCGGCACCATAGCCGGGGCCACGTACGGCGTCGCCAAGAAGGCCAAGATCGTCGCCGTCCGGGTCCTCGACGACTCGGGCTCGGGCACCACCGAGCAGGTCGTCGCCGGCATCGACTGGGTCACCGAGCACCACGAGGGCCCGTCCGTCGC
The DNA here is from genome assembly GCF_031844705.1 of Streptomyces sp. ITFR-16. Lineage (NCBI taxonomy): Bacteria > Bacillati > Actinomycetota > Actinomycetes > Kitasatosporales > Streptomycetaceae > Streptomyces > Streptomyces sp. ITFR-16. The sequence continues at coordinate 1,569,126 of NZ_CP134609.1, read as the reverse complement.
CAACATGAGCCTCGGCGGCGGCGCGGACGAGGCGCTGGACGCGGCGGTCCAGAAGTCCATCGCCTCCGGGGTCACCTACGCCGTGGCCGCGGGCAACGAGTCGAGCGACGCGAGCGAGAGCTCCCCGGCACGCGTCCCGGAGGCCATCACGGTCGCCTCGTCCACGGTCGACGACGAGCAGTCGTCGTTCTCCAACTACGGCTCGCTCGTGGACCTCTACGCCCCGGGTTCGGACATCACCTCGGCGTGGAACGACAGCGACACCGGCTCCGACACCATCTCCGGTACGTCCATGGCGACCCCGCACGTCGTCGGCGCCGCCGCCGTCTACCTGGCAGGACACCCGGACGCCACCCCGGAGGAGGTCGCCACGGCTCTCACCGAAGGGGCGACCCCCGACGCCATCAGCAACGCCAGTGAAGGCACGGCGAACAAGCTGCTGAAGATCGTCGAGTAACAGCGCCACCCCGCCGGCGGCCACCGCGCCCTCCCCCACGGGGCGCGGCGGCCGCCCGGCCCGGGAAGACCGTCATAAAGTGACGCCCATGATGACGAACACGGGCGGGGGCGGCGCATGACCGGGCCGTCGCCGGGCGTGGCCGCGGCCGTCGAGGGCGAGCTCCGGCTGCTGGATCCGCTGGTCCGGGCCTCCACCGAACTCCTCGACCAGGTCCTGCACCCCGACTACCGCGAGGTCGACACCACCGGCCGCCACTGGGACCGGGCCACCATCATCAACTCGCTGATCTCGGGCCGGGCCCCGCGCCCCGGACAGCTCACCGCCTCACGGATGCACGGCACCCAGCTGGCCGAGGAACTCGTCCACCTGACCTTCGACACCGAGGCCAAGGGGAAGCGCGCCCACCGCAGTTCGCTCTGGCGGCTCACCGACGCGGGCTGGCTGCTCTACTACCACCAGGCCACCCCCTTCGCCGTCGCGCCCGCCCAGGACTGAGCGGGCGTCAGCGGCGCGCGGGCCGCTGGGCCCGCGCCGTCCAGCGCCCGTCCGTGCGCGCGATCCGCACCGGATGGCCGAAGCACTCGCTGACCCGGTCAGTGGTCAGCACCCCGTCCGCCGCGCCCGAGGCCACACACCGCCCGTCGCGCAGCAGCATCGCGTGCGTGGTCGAGGCGGGCAGCTCCTCCAGATGGTGCGTGACCAGCACCGTCGCCAGCTCGGGATGCTCCTCGCGCAGCGCGTCCAGACTGTCCAGCAACTGCTCCCGCGCGGCCAGGTCGAGACCGGTCGCCGGCTCGTCGAGGAGCAGCAGCCGGGGCTGCGGCATCAGCGCGCGGGCGATGAGCGTCCGCCCGCGCTCTCCCTGCGACAGCGACGGCCAGCGCGACTCCGTCTTGCCCGCCATCCCCAGCATCGCCAGCAGCCGCGCCGCCCGCTCCCGCTGCCCGGAACTCGGCGACCAGCGCGGCACCGGCTCGACCGAGTTGGTCAGACCCGTCAGCACCACCTCGTCCACCGTCAGCGGCGACCGCAGCGGATGGCGCGGATTGACATGCCCCAGCAGCGTCCGCAGCTCCCGCAGATCGACCCGCCCCAGCGTCCGGCCCAGCACCTCCACCGACCCCCGGGTGGGGTGATTGACCGCACCCAGCAGCCCGAGCAGGGTGGACTTGCCCGCCCCGTTGGCACCGAGCAGCGCCCAGTGCTCCCCGCCGCGCACGGTCAGCGAGACCGAGTCCAGCAGCAGATTCCCGTCCCGGACGAGACAGACCCGGTCGGCCCGGATCACCGGCACCGGCTCCGGAGCCTCGGGGACGGACGGGGGCAGGGGTGCGGTGGTCGTCACGTGCGGTGCTCCTTCATGCGGAGGCGAGCGCCTCCAGGCGGCTCATGTCCTCGGTCGTCAGCCGGATCCCGCGCGCCCCCAGGTTCTCCGCCAGATGGGCGGGCGAACCGGTGCCCGGCGTCGGGCACAGCACGGGGGAGCGGTGCAGCAGCCACGCGAGGGCGATCTGCCCCCGGGTGGCGCCGTGGCGCTCCGCGATCCCGTCGAGGGACGCGGCCTCCTCGCCCGTCAGCGCCCCGTTGGCCAGCGGGAACCAGGGGAGGAAGGCGAGGCCATGGGTTTCGCACACCTTCAGCACCGCGTCCGACGCGCGGTCGAGGAGGTTGAAGCGGTTCTGCACCGAGGCGATCCCGGTCAGGGAGAGCGCCTGCTCCAGCTGGTCGGCGGTGAGGGTGTCCAGACCGATGTACCGGATCTTACCTTCCTGCCGCAGGGCATCCAGAGCCCCCAGCTGCTCGGCCATCGGCACCTGCGGATCCAGCCGGTGCAGCTGGTACAGGTCGATCCGGTCCGTCCGCAGCCGCCGCAGACTCGCCTCGCACATCGCCCGCAGCCGCTCCGGCCGCCCCGCGATGTGCCAGGAGCTGTCGCCGGTGCGCACCACCCCGCCCTTCGTCGCGATCACCAGGTCCTCGCGGTACGGGTGCAGCGCCTCGGCGACCAGTTCCTCGGCCACCCCGGGACCGTAGTTGTCGGCGGTGTCGATCAGCGTGACGCCCTGCTCCACCGCCGCCCGCAGCACGGCCACGGCATCGCGCCGGTCCCCGCGCGGGCCCCAGTAGCCGGGACCGGTCAGCTGGGCGGTGCCGTAGCCGAGACGGCGTACGGGCAGCTCGCCGCCGAGGAGGAAGGCGCCGTCGGACGGGGCCGGGGGAGGAACGGGGGGAGGTACGGAAGACATGAGGGGAACAGTAGTCCGGCGCGGAATGTGACTCCGGGAAAGGGCCTTGGGCTGCGCGCACACCACCTATGAGGTGCACTGCGGCGACATGTCCGGCTTCGGTATCCGCGCAGGCAGGGAGCTCAATAACACCCCTTAATCGCAAGCGTGTTCGCGTAAGATGCGCCTGTCTCCCCGGCGCCCCAAGTGGCGCAGGGGCGGCAGGGACATGAATACGGCCGTCCGTGCCGCGCTCGTGCGGCACGGAGAAGAAATATCTGAGGTGATGTGTGTGCACGGCATACGAAGATGGGGGCCGGCCGCGGCAGCCCTGGCGCTGCTGACGGGGGCCCTCCAAGGCATCCAGGCGTCCCCCGCCGCGGCGGTCGACTGCTTTCGATCCACGTGTTCGGGAAAGGACCCCATTGAGATGGGGTGTGACGAAGACGCCGAGATCCTTCAGCAGGTGACCGAGCCGGACGAGTCGGTCTCGGTGCGGCTGATGTGGTCACCGCTCTGCCAGGGGGTATGGGCGAAAGTTGCACGTGATCTCGACACGTCGCCCGACTATGTGTACCTGACGCTGTGGACGACGCGTGATCCCGACGGCGGTATCCAGGCCGCCGACACGGCGGGCCTTCTCGGCGACGGCGTGGCAGGCGCCTACACCAAGATGCGGAACTGGAAGAAGACGTCGGCGAAGGCGTGCTGGAACGACGTCGACGCCCAGTTCGATCCCCAGCCGATGAGATACATCATCCAGGACCCCACCGCCAGCGGGGACAAGCCGGTCGACGTGAGCCTCCCTGCTCTGCACGGCAGTTGCACGGACTGGCTTTAAGGAAAATCATGCGAAGAAGACGTTTCATGCGATCTTTGTCCAAGAACCCGCTGGTGGTCATGAGCGTGCTGGCGGCGTCCGCCGCTCTGGTCCCGCTGGCTTCCGCGGAGAGCGCACCGGCCACACCGGCCCCTGCGGCCGCAGAGACCACATCACGCCTGTTCTCCGCCCCCAGCTCGGACCTGGGGGCGGACTACGCCTCTTCGACGGACGCGATCGTGCAGGCCACCGGCGACGCCGAGGGACTGCACATCCTTGCCGCGCGGGAGAGCGACGGGTTCTCCTTCTACGAGATCGCCCGTCTCAACCGCAAGGAACTGTCCGAGGTCGGCCCGTGGACAGGCTACGTCTGCACCACGGGTTCGGGGAACTACGCGGCAGCGGTCTACGCCCCCTCGGTCTGGTCCAACAAGGCCGGTGCGTACGCGAGCGGTGCGTTCGCCGCGGTGATCCGTCTTTCCGACGGCAAGGTCACCGAGGTTCCCGACCGGGTGCAGCTGGCGTACTTCACGCCGGGCTGCGGCGCGGGCGACGAGGTGGCGTTCACCTCCAGTTCGGCCACGGACACGTCCGTCGGCTCGACAACGGTGATCTCGGTCGACGCGACCACCGGATCGGTGTCCTCCCGCCGCGCTGTCGACGGCTACCTGACGCACGTCACGCCCACGCAGAAGGGCACCGTCGGCGTCCTCGCCGGCAACCTCGTCGACCTGAAGGACAACGGGAAGACGAAGCTGTCCGCCCGCAAGCTCTCCAAGGTGCCCGGCCCGATGTTCGCGCTGACCGCCTCGAAGAACGGCGCCGTGGACGTCGGCACGGTCGAGGGCGGGAGCAGCGTCATCTCCCGCTTCGACGGCAAGTCCTTCACCGAGCTGGGCCGGGCTCCGAAGGGCGAGGTGAAGCTCCTGCCCGTGGCCGCCGGCGACGCGGTCGTCGGTGACGTGAAGGGAATCGACACCGGCAAGGCCCCGGGACTCGCCAAGCACGCGGTGGACGGCCGTGTGGCCGGGATCTCGCGGCTCGGCCACCTGGTGACCCACTCGGTGTTCTCCGAGCAGATGAAGGGCATAACCGAGGGTGTCGGCTCGTCCCAGGCCAAGGGGGCCGGATCGCTGACCGTCAAGGCGACCGCGCTGAAGACGGGTGCGAAGGCCACCAAGCTCGTGGACGCCGACCGCAAGCGGCCGAAGCCGGACGAGTCGCTGCCGATGGGCCCGACCGCGTTCGCCATGTCCGACGACGACGATCCGCTCAACTGCGGTGAGGGCGGCCCGGAGACGAAGTGCCTGTCCGGCGCCGGTGCGGCCGTCCACGGCAAGGTCGAGCGGATGGAGACCCCCTGCATCGTCAAGCGCAACGACCCCAAGCGCCAGGCGCTCCAGGCCAGCGCCAACCAGGTCGAGTGGGCTGTCGACCAGGCTGTTCACGGCAGACTGACGGTCTCGCGTCCGGCGGACTGGCACGACACCGGCCTGGGCGCCTACACCCCGCAGGGTTTGTTCCCCAAGCCGCAGCTGACCGGCGGAGGCGAGATTCCCGCGCAGGTCATGCTGGGCATCCTCGCCCAGGAGTCCAACTTCAAGCAGGCGTCCTGGCACTCCATGAACGGTGACTCGGGCAACGTCACCAGGTCCGACTGGCTCGGGAACGGGAACGGCATCCACGGCTATCCCGACGCGAGCGTGGCCGACTGCGGCTACGGCATCGCCCAGGTCACGACCGGCATGAACGCGGCGTACGCCGAGCAGCTGGACACCCTGCACGCGGGTGCCGTCACCACGGACTACGCGGCGAACATCGCCGCGGGTCTGCAGATCCTGGGCGAGAAGTGGAACCAGCTCAAGGACCTGGGCATGAATGCCAACAGTGGCAGCCCGGCCTACATCGAGAACTGGTACATGGCGCTGTGGGGCTACAACTCCGGCGTCTACACCGTCGGCAGCACCGCCGGCCTGGGCTTCTTCAACAACCCGATCAACCCGAGCTACCCTGCCGACCGTAAGGCGTTCCTGCGCTACAGCTACGACGACGCGTCCCGCCCCGGCGAGTGGAACTACTCGGAGAAGATTCTCGGCTGGGCGGAAGTCCCGCAGCTGACCTGGAACAGCGAAGAATCGTACGCCAAGCCCGACATGCCGTTGAGCGTCCTCAAGACTCCCCCGTACGGACTGTTCTGTGACTCGTCCAACGTGTGCGACCCGGCCGCGGCCGACCCGTGCCCGAGCTGGAACAACCTGTGCTTCTGGGGCAAGGCCGTGGAATGGATAGGCGGGCAGGGTGCCGGCAACTCCAGCACCGAGAACCTCAGCTACTCGCTCGGCTCGTCGGAACCGGCACTCCAGAGCAAGTACGACCACGGCCCGTGCATCGACCATCCGAGCGTCTACACCAATGCCATCATCGTCGATGATCTCGGAGAGCACGAGGACACCTACGGCTGCGGGGATTTCGAAGGAGCCTGGGACGGGAAGTTCACCCTCCAGGTCGGTGACAACATCACCACCCAGAGGGAAGACAGCAGCTTCCGCGCCACCCCGTACATTGCCAACATCGACCTTCACCAGCTCGGCGCCGGGTACGACCACCATCTGTACTTCACGCACAGCTACGACTACCCGGAGGTCTTCCACAGGATCACCGGCCGGTGGCAGGTCAACCCGAAGTCGCTTCCTTCCGGCGACCAGCCCGGCGAGCGCTACAAGGTCTTTCTCCACCTGCCCAGCCATGGCGCGGAAGCAACCGTCCGGTACGACTTCATCCCGGGCGACAACACGGCCGGAGCGAAGGCCGACTACTGCAACGTCAACCAGGGAACGCGCAGCGCGGGCGGAGAGACCTGGTTCGAGATGGGCACCTTCAGCTTCTGGAAGGGTGGCCGGATCGAGATGGACAACATCCAGAAGGGCGGCACCGGAGACGACAACGTGGTGTTCGACGCGATCGCCTTCGTTCCGTTCCTGAACGCCGACCCCGGCGCGTGCGCCCTTGTCGACGGTGGCTTGTGATTCGCGCCGCCCTCCGTGTTCCCGTCGTGCTGATGAGTGTCGTCATCGGCGCGGCGGGAGCCGCCTCCTGCAGCCGCAGCGGCCCCGGAACGGCAGCGTCCGAGCATCCGAAGGCCGTGGCGCCTGAGCCGGAGCCTTCCAAGGCGCGGACTGCGCCGCGTGCCGCCGATCTACCGAAGCACGCGGTAGCCGACGACGAGCGGCCCAGCTTGGGCGCGGCGGACACGATGACCGCCGGATACACCGGGAAGGAATTCCTCGCCCGGCTTGCGAAGAACTGGAAGCTGAAGTTGGACGAGCCCGTCGAGCAGGAGATGCCCGACGGGAAGAAGAGGACATACGTCCATGGGCGCGGCGAAAGCGGGCTGACGGTTTCGGCCGGATACGCCGATCACAAGGACATGTCGTCTCTTGTGTGCGGCACCAGCACGAATCAGTCCGACGGCCTTGGCTTCCTTGCCGCTTGCACCGGGGTGGACGCGGTGGGAATCGACCACGGCAAGGCGTCTTCGTGGCTCGAACAGGCGAAGAAGGAGACCGATTCCCTGTACGAGAAGAAGGTGGCCGAGACGGGAATCAAGAAGGAGTACGTCGTCAGCGGCGTGTTCGTCTCGGGGCCGGTGGTGATGGTTCTGCACCGGGCGTACGAGAAGTACTCCCTGAGAATTCTCGGAGGCGCGGTGGTGTAGAGCGAGCAGCCGACCGGAGCGAAGGTCCCTGCCGACGCCGGCAGGGACCTTCGCTCCGAAAGCGATTGGTCCGATCCGCCGTACGGGGGTCAGCAGATGAGTTCTGCGGTCTTTTGCTTGTACTCCTGCATTTCGCCCGCCTCGTAGCCCGCTTCCTTGAGGCTTTGCATCAGTGCCGCCGTATCGCCGCACAGGCGGGTGCGCTGCTGATCAAGGTAGGACTTGACGCCTTTGGCAGGCAGTTGTTCCCACGTCCGTTTGACATCTTCGTTCTTCTCATGGATGTAGGAAAACTCGACCCATTCCTTCTCCCGGTCGGTCAGGCCGGATGTGTCGACAGACGTGCTGCTTCCCCCGCATGAGGCGACCAGGAGAGTGCATGCCGCCACGAAGCATATGCGTGCTTTCTTCACAATGCTCTCTTCTGAGTAGATTCCAGAGAGGCATTGTATCCGCTCGGCTCGACGCCATCTCCGCCTTCATCTCTCAGTAGTTGATGACTGAGTCGATGTAGACCTTCGGGTCGTCCTGCAAGGAGCCTTCGTAGGAGTCGCCTATGAGCGTGGTCTCCCGGCCTGCCTTGCCCGCCGCCACATGCGGGAAATCAAATGTGGTGCTCCGCACCCAGTCCGTGCCGTTCCCCACGCTGACAGTGACCCTGATGTTCAGAGCCGTGTCGTGGGTGTTGGCGGCGTTGCAGGAGACATCGAAGCCGGTCGCACGGGGAGTGACCCGGACCTCCACATCGCCAAGCGTAGTGATCTTCGTCTTCCCCAGGTGACTGATGACCGGTGACGGTTCCGGATCCGCCTCAGTTGTCGCCTCGGCACTCGGAGTACCGCTCGACATGCCGGAGGGAGACGGCGAGGGGGCGGAATATGGAGCCGGACTGTTCGAGCAGCCGGTGACCAGCGCGATGATGAGCAGTGCCGCGCCCCAAGTCGCGGGGCGCAGCACGCCGGCGGGGGACTGCACTAGTTGCAGGCACCCACGGTGAGGTAGTTGTCGACGACGACCTTGGTGCCGACCTTCATGTATGAGTACGCCTGGCCGCAGTAGCCGCGGTTCTGGTACAAGGGCCCGGCGTATGAACTGAAGGTTCCCGAGTCTTCCACGTCTGGGGTGGCCGTGTAGTTGTCAGCCAGTTTGAGACGCATGGGGTGCGCGACTCCGGTGTCATTGAAGAACACGGCGCAGATCGGCTTGTCGTAGTAACTGCTTCCCGTTGTCTTGCCGTTGGTCCAGGTGTACGTGGTTCCGTACGTGCCGTACCGGGCGGCGCTGACAGAGATGGTGTAGCCGGCTCCGCATACGTTGGCGGCCGCCGCGGCCACCTTCGCATCTGCCCCGACGATTTTCTTGGTTGCGTCACTTGCCTGCTTGTCGACCTGGACGCCCTGAATATCCACGGTCGCTATCGCCGTGGCACTCGCCGACTTGGTCCCGTCGGCGGCCGATGCGGCAGGCGCGGCCACAGTCGCAGCGAGCAGGACGGCGCAGATTCCGGCCAACCGTACAGAAGTCTTCACGTTTCCCCCTTGAAGTGCCTGTCAGGTGATCCTGACGTGTGGAGAATACCGCATGGAGTGCTCATGTCATATGGGTCGATGAGCCGTGAAAGGGGTGGAATGAGCCGGCCGGCAGAACCGCCAAGTCGAATCGGCCTCGTGCAACTCGCAGGGAGGAAAAGGCCATTGTGTATATGCCGGTAATTCCGCAAGGGCCTTGTCCGCATGGGTGGTGGACCGGGGCGGCCGATATCGGCGGGGAAGCTCGCTCGGACGAGTCGTCGCCACCGCCGGCTTGCGACGGCGGCCCGCGCTGCGGGCCATCCCGCACGGCGAGGAGGCCTGGCCGGCTCCGCCTACGCGCTGACCCGAACCGTCCGGGCGGCCGGGACGCGTGCCTCGTCGTACCGGGCCAGCAGCAGCCGCGCCAGCTCCGGCGAAGGACCCAGCACCCCCGCCAGCACATCGGCGCCCGCCTCGGCCGCCCCCGCCGCGATGCGGTCCGGGAGGCGGCCGGGCGCGATCACATAGGGGGCGACCGCCACGCGGCGCACCCCGTCGGCCCGCAGGGCCCGTACCGCGTCCTCGGTGCGGGGCTGGGATGCGGAGGCGAACGCAGGCCGCACGGAACACCAACCGGTGTGCCGCAGCTCCCGCGCGATTTCAGCGATCACTGCGATCGCCTCCGGGTCTGTGGAGCCCGCCGACGCCAGGACGAGCCCGGTCGAACTCCGGTCGCCGGGGCGCACCCCGGCCTCGTACAGCCGCCGCTCCAGAGCGGAGTTCAGCAGCGGCGAGGGGCCCAGCACCTCGGCCTGGCGCACCCGCAGCCGGGGCAGCCTGGCGCGCGCCTCGCGCAGCACCGCCGGGATGTCGGACTTGGCGTGGAACGCCCGGGTGAGCAGCAGCGGCAGCGCCACCACCTCGTGCGCCCCCTGCGCCGCCAGCCGTTCCAGGACCCGCGGCACCGAGGGCGCGTTGAAGTCCAGGAAGCCCGTCTCCACGCGCAGCCCGGGCCGCAGCGCCCGTACCCGCGCGGTGAGCGCGTGCACGGTCGCCGCGTGCCGCGGATCGCGGCTGCCGTGGGCGATGACGAGGAGGACCGGAGCAGTCATGACGGGCTCAGTTCTTGACGAGGAGGCCGCGGCTGCGCAGCACCCACCGCTCCAGCGGACTGAAGATGAGCAGGTCGATGGCGATGCCGACGATCAGGATCAGGAAGATGGCGAGGAAGACCATCGACATGCTGCTGGTCTCCCGGCCCTGCTCCAGCAACTGGCCGAGGCCCACGCCCAGATCGGGCGAGGAGGCGATGATCTCGGCGGCCATCAGCGAGCGCCAGGAGAACGCCCAGCCCTGCTTCAGCCCCGCCAGATAGCCGGGCAGCGAGGCGGGCAGCACGATGTGCCAGGTGCCGCGCAGACCGGTGGCGCCGAGCGTCTGGCCGGCCCGCAGATGCAGCGGCGGGATCTGGTCGACACCGGCGACGAGGCCGTTGGCGATCGAGGGGACGGCGCCGAGCAGGATCACCGCGTACATCATCCGGTCGTCCAGCCCGAGCCAGATGACCGCCGGCGGCACCCATGCCACCGACGGCAGCGACTGGAGGCCGGAGAGCACCGGACCGATCGCCGCGCGCACCACCTTCACCCGCGACACCAGCAGCCCCAGGGGGGTGCCGATGACCAGGGCGAGGAGGAAGCCCAGCAGACCGCGCGAGACGCTGGTCCAGATGTAGCCGAGCAGGGTGCCCTGCGCCCAGGCGTCCGCCACCTCGTCCCAGACATGGGCCGGGGACGGCAGCTTGTAGTCGTCGGTGACCTTCGCCCAGATCAGGATCTGCCAGACGACGAGCACCAGGGCGACCGCCACCACCGGGGGCAGCACCTTCTGCACCAGCACCTGGCGGACCGGTGTGCGGCTCACCCGTACCGCGTCGAGCGCGTCGAGCCCCGCCTCCAGACCGGCCAGGTCCTGGGCGTCGTCCTTCTTCGGTGCCCCGGCCCCGTCGCTGTCCTTGACGGTGGTCTCAGTGCTGGCCATGTCGGCGGATCTCCCCACGCAGTTGTTCGGTGATCTCGACGGAGAGCTCCGCCACCGCGGTGTCCTCGATGCGGCGGGGCTGCTCGATGTCGACCGTCCACTCACGGGCGATCCGGCCGGGGCGGGAGGAGAGCAGCACCACGCGCTCGGCGAGGCGGACCGCCTCGCGCACGTTGTGGGTGACGAAGAGGACCGAGACGTTCGTCTCGCGCCAGATCCGCGTCAGTTCGTCGTGCAGCACATCGCGGGTGATGGCGTCGAGCGCGGCGAACGGCTCGTCCATCAGCAGCAGCTGGCTGTCCTGGGCGAGCGCGCGGGCCATCGCCACCCGCTGGCGCATGCCGCCCGAGAGTTCGTGCACCCGCTTGCCGTACGCCCCGCCCAGGCGCACGAGTTCGAGCAGCCGCTCGGCCTCGGGGCGGCGGTCCGGCCTCGGTACGCCGCGCAGCCGCAGCGCCAGTTCGATGTTCTTGCCCGCGGTCAGCCACGGGAAGAGGGCGTGCTCCTGGAACATCAGGGCCGGCCGCCCGCCGGGGGTCTCGATGGACCCCGCGGACGGACGGTCGAGCCCGGCCACCAGATTCAGCAGCGTCGATTTTCCGCACCCGGAAGCTCCCAGGAGGGTGACGAACTCGCCCGGAGCGACATCGAGGGTGATGTCGTCCAGGACGAGCTGCTGCCCCTGCGGTCCGCCGAAGGACTTCGAGACATGGTCGATCCGGGCGGCGTGCCCGACCGCCGTACGGTCCTCGGCCTTGGTGAGCGTCGTCGTCGCCATGGTCGTCACCTCCTGGGAGATCCTGGAACGGTCGGTGGTTACTTGACGCCGAGACCGGCGTCGTCGACCTCGGGCTTGCCCGCGGCCTTGAGGACCTTGTTGAGCGGCTTCAGGTCGTAGATGCCGCTCAGGTCCGTCTCGTCCAGCAGGCCCGCCTTCACGGCGTGCTTCGCCTCGGTGTCGAGCGTGGCGGCCAGCGGGTCGTCGATGAACTCGATGGACTCCCACGCCGGGTCGATGACGTCGGCCGGAAGCTCCTTGCCGGACAGCGTCTTGAGCGCCGCGTTGGCGGACGCCTTCGCCTTGTCCGGGTTGGCGTTGATCCAGGCGTTGGTGTTGACCGAACCGCGCAGCACCGCCTCGACCACGTCCGGGTGCTCGGAGAGGAACTTCTGCGACACGATGATGTTCGTGATCACGAACTTGTCGTCCGGCCACAGCTTCCGCTCGTCCAGGAGCACCTTCGCGCCCTGCGCGACCAGCTTGGACGCGGTCGGCTCCGGCGCCCACGCACCGTCGATGGAACCGGACTTGTAGGCGTCCGGGGTCACCTTGTTGTCGGTGCGGACGACCGAGACATCGCCCTTGCCGCTCTGCGCGTCGACCTTCCAGCCCTTCTCGGACACCCAGTTGAGGAACGCGACGTCCTGGGTGTTGCCGAGCTGCGGGGTGGCGATCTTCTTGCCCTTGAGGTCGTCCAGGGTCTTGATCTTCTTCGGGTTGACGACCAGCTTCACCCCGCCGGAGGCCGAACCGCCGATGATGCGCAGGCTCTTGCCCTTGGACTTGGCGAAGCCGTTGATGGACGGCGAGGGGCCGATGAAGCCGATGTCGATCGAACCCGCGTTGAGCGCCTCGATCTCGGACGGGCCCGCGTTGAACGTCGAGGGCTTGACCGTGGTGCCGCCGAGCTCCTTGGCGATGATGCCTTCCTGGATACCGACCAGGGCGGTGGCGTGCGTGAGGTTCGGGAAGTAGCCGATCTTCACGGTGTCCGCCGAGAGCTTCTTCCCGCCGGAGGAGACGTTCGCCTTCTTGGCGTCGTCGTCCTTCGAGTCGGAGCCGTAACCGCAGGCGGTGAGCGCCACGGCGAGCAGCGGCAGAGCGGCGGCAGCGGCGAGGCTGCGGCGCAGGGTGGTACGGGTGGCAGGCACGGGAGGCTTTCCTCTCGTTGGCCCGGTGCTCACGTCCCCCGGAATACCGGGGGCGCGGCCGGGAAGTCGGCAGGTCTTCGTCTGAACGGGCGGTGCGGGCGGTGCGGTTGGTGCTGCCGGGCGCGCAGGCAGTGCGCGTACGTCATCGCGCACATCGCGCAACCCCGCCCTGGCCGCTGCCGAGGGCGCCGCTGCCGACCCGGCCGCCCTCCTTCGCGAAGGTCGAGAAGAAGTCGGTCCCCATCAGAAGTCCCACTCCGCGTCGTCGTCCGCCGGGGCCTCGGCCTGCGCGACGGCGGCGAACGAGGCGCCCGCCATGCCGGCCGACAGCGTGGTGCCGTCCGCCGGGTCGATCAGCAGGAAGGAGCCGGTGCGGCGCGAGTCGGCGTACGCGTCGAGCGCGAGCGGCTCGGCGGTACGGACCACGACGCGGCCGATGTCGTTGGCGACGAGCTGCCCCGGCGCCGGGTGCTGCGAGAGGTCGTCCAGGGTCAGCCTGGACGGGATGTCCTTGACGATCGCCTTGACCGTGCGGGTGGTGTGCTTGAGCAGCACCCGCTGGCCCACGGTGAGCGGCTGGTCGGCGACATGGCAGACGGTCGCCTCGACGTCCTGGGTGACGGCCGGGGCGTCGTCGGCCGGGGCGATGAGATCGCCGCGCGAGACGTCGATGTCGTCGGCCAGCCGGACGGTCACCGACTGGGGCGCCCAGGCGACGTCCACGCCGGCGCCGAGCAGATCGATCCCGGCGATGGTGGTGGTACGGCCGGAGGGCAGGACGGTGACGGGCTCGCCGACCCGGAAGACGCCGGCGGCGATCTGGCCCGCGTAACCCCGGTAGTCGGGGTGCTCGGCCGTCTGCGGCCGGATCACGTACTGGACGGGGAAGCGGGCGTGGCAGGCGGTGAGGTCATGGCTGACCGGGACCGTCTCCAGATGCTCCAGGACGGTCGGGCCGCCGTACCAGTCCATGTGCGCGGACGGCTCCACGACGTTGTCCCCGGCCAGTGCGGAGATCGGGATCGCGGTGATCTCCGGGACTCCGAGGGAGGCGGCGTACGCGGTGAACTCCTCGGCTATCGCGGCGAACACCGGCTCCGCGTAGTCGACGAGGTCCATCTTGTTGACGGCCAGCACCACGTGCGGGACGCGCAGCAGCGCGGCGACGGCGGCGTGCCGGCGGGTCTGCTCGACGACCCCGTTGCGGGCGTCGACCAGGACGACGGCCAGCTCGGCCGTGGAGGCGCCCGTCACCATGTTGCGGGTGTACTGCACATGGCCCGGGGTGTCGGCGAGGATGAACCGGCGCCGGGGCGTGGCGAAGTAGCGGTAGGCCACGTCGATGGTGATGCCCTGCTCGCGCTCGGCCCGCAGCCCGTCGGTCAGCAGCGCCAGGTCCGGCGCCTCCTGGCCGCGGTTGCGCGAGGCGTGCTCGACCGCCTCCAGCTGGTCGGTGAGGACCGACTTGGAGTCGTGCAGGAGCCGTCCCACGAGGGTGGACTTGCCGTCGTCGACGGAGCCCGCCGTGGCGAACCGCAGCAGCGTGGTGGTCGACAGCTGTTCGGCCAGCTGGGTCGGTGTCGTCATGGTTAGAAGTACCCCTCGCGCTTGCGGTCTTCCATCGCGGCCTCGGACATCTTGTCGTCGGCGCGGGTCGCGCCCCGCTCGGTGAGCCGGGAGGCGGCGATCTCGGTGATCACGGCGTCCAGGGTGGTGGCGTCGGAGTCCACGGCGCCGGTGCAGGACATGTCGCCGACCGTGCGGTAGCGCACCTGGCGGGTCTCGGTCCTCTCGTGCTCCTTGGGGCCGCCCCAGTCGCCCGCGGTCAGCCACATGCCGGAGCGGTTGAAGACCTCGCGCTCATGGGCGAAGTAGATCTCCGGCAGCTCGATGCCCTCGCGGGCGATGTACTGCCACACGTCCAGCTCGGTCCAGTTGGAGATCGGGAAGACCCGGACGTGCTCCCCGGCGGCGTGCCGGCCGTTGTAGAGCTGCCACAGCTCGGGGCGCTGGCGGCGCGGGTCCCACTGGGAGAACTCGTCGCGCAGCGAGAAGACCCGCTCCTTGGCGCGCGCCTTCTCCTCGTCGCGGCGGCCGCCGCCGAACACGGCGTCGAAGCGGTGCTGCTGGATCGCCTCGGTCAGCGGCACGGTCTGCAGCGGGTTGCGGGTGCCGTCGGGGCGCTCGCGGAGCTTGCCGGCGTCTATGTACTCCTGCACGGACGCGACGTGCAGCCGCAGCCCGTGCTCGGCGACCGTGCGGTCGCGGTAGGCCAGGACCTCGGGGAAGTTGTGCCCGGTGTCCACGTGCAGCAGCGAGAAGGGCACCGGCGCCGGCGCGAACGCCTTGAGCGCCAGATGCAGCATCAGGATGGAGTCCTTGCCGCCGGAGAAGAGGATCACCGGCCGCTCGAACTCCCCCGCCACCTCACGGAAGATGTGCACCGCCTCGGACTCCAGCGAGTCCAGGTGGCTCAGCGCGTACGGATTGCCGGTGCCTTCCGACACAGTCGCGACGGTCGTCACGCCGCACCCCTCTCGCTCAGCAGCGCGTACAGCTCCGCCGCGGACTCCTGCACGGTCTGCCGGTGCGACTCGATCCGCAGATCGGGCGACTCGGGCGCCTCGTAGGGGTCGTCCACCCCGGTCAGCCCGCTGATCTCGCCCGCCGCCTGCTTGGCGTAGAGCCCCTTCACATCGCGCTCGGAGCACACCTCGACCGGCGTGGCGACGTGCACCTCCAGATACGGGGTGCCCTCGGCCTGGTGCCGCTTGCGGACGGCGTCCCGGCTGTCCGCGTACGGAGCGATGACCGGGACCAGCACCTTCACGCCGTTGGCCGCCAGCAGCTCGGCGACGAAGCCGATCCGCTGGACGTTGGTGTGGCGGTCCTCGCGGGAGAAGCCGAGACCCGCGGAGAGGAACTCCCGGATCTCGTCGCCGTCGAGCACTTCCACCCGGTGGCCCTCGCCGCGCAGCCGCCCGGCGAGTTCGTACGCGATGGTGGTCTTGCCGGCGCTCGGCAGACCGGTCAGCCAGACGGTGGCTCCCGTCTCCGTCACGCTCATCGAAATCTCCTGATCAGTCGTCATCAGCCGTGCAGCCCGCACTCGGTCTTGCCGCGGCCGGCCCAGCGGCCGGCCCGTGCGTCCTCGCCCTCCAGCACCCGGCGGGTGCAGGGGGCGCAGCCCACGGAAGGGTAACCGTCCATCAGCAGCGGGTTGGTGAGCACCCCGTGCTCCGCGACATAGGCGTCCACGTCGTCCTGCGTCCAGCGGGCGATCGGCGAGACCTTCACCTTGCGCCGCTTCTCGTCCCAGCCGACCACGGGCGTGTTCGCCCTGGTGGGGGACTCGTCGCGGCGCAGTCCTGTCGCCCAGGCCGTGTACGGACGCAGGCCGTCCTCAAGGGGCTTGACCTTGCGCAGGGAGCAGCAGAGGTCCGGGTCGCGGTCGTGCAGCCTCGGCCCGTACTCGGCGTCCTGTTCGGCCACGCTCTGACGCGGGGTCAGCGTGATGACGTTGACGTCCATCACCGCCTCCACCGCGTCACGGGTGCCGATCGTCTCGGGGAAGTGGTAGCCGGTGTCCAGGAAGACCACGTCGACGCCGGGCATGGCCCGGGCGGCGAGGTGGGCGACCACCGCGTCCTCCATCGACGACGTCACACAGAACTCGCTGCCGAAGGTCCGCACGGCCCACCGCAGGATCTCCTGCGCCGGGGCGTCCTCCAGCTCCCGGCCCGCGTGCTCGGCCAGCTCCCGGAGTTCCGCCTCGGTGAGTTCCCGGGTTTGCAGAGTGTCGGTCATGTCCCGTCCCCTTCCACCTCGTCGCGCACCAGTCCCCGGGTCAGCAGGCCCAGGAACTTCAGCTGGAACGCCCGGTTGCAGGAGGCGCATTCCCAGGCCCCGTGCCCCGTCTCGTGCGGGCGCAGGTCCTCGTCCCCGCAGTAGGGGCAGTAGAACGGCGCGGCGCGCCCGCTCATGAGAGGGACTCCGCACTGGCCCGGGCGGCCCAGGTGGCGAAGCGCTCGTCCTCCTCGCGCTCCTCCTGGAACTTCCCGAGGACCCGCTCGACGTAGTCGGGCAGCTCGGCCGAAGTGACCTTCAGGCCGCGGACCTTGCGGCCGAATCCGGCCTCCAGGCCGAGGGCGCCGCCCAGGTGGACCTGGAAGCCCTCCACCTGGTTGCCGTCGCCGTCCAGCATGAGCTGGCCCTTGAGGCCGATGTCGGCGGTCTGGATGCGGGCGCAGGCGTTGGGGCAGCCGTTGATGTTGATGGTGAGCGGCTCGTCGAACTCCGGGAGCCTGCGCTCCAGTTCCTCGATGAGGGCGGCGCCGCGCGCCTTCGTCTCGACGATCGCCAGCTTGCAGTACTCGATGCCGGTGCAGGCCATCGTGCCCCGGCGGAACGGGGACGGCTTCACCTGGAAGCCGAGCGCCTCCAGACCGGCGGCCAGCGACTCCACCCGGTCCTGCTCCACGTCGAGGATGATCATCTTCTGCTCGACGGTGGTGCGCAGCCGGTCGGAGCCGTGGGCGGCGGCGAGGTCGGCGATCTTGGCCAGCGTGGAGCCGTCCACCCGGCCGACCCGGGGGGCGAAGCCGACGTAGAAGCGGCCGTCCTGCTGCTGGTGGACCCCGACGTGGTCGCGCCAGCGGCTGCTGGGCTCGTCGGGCGCGGGGCCGTCGACCAGGGGGCGCTTGAGGTACTCGTCCTCCAGCACCTGGCGGAACTTGGCCGGGCCCCAGTCCGCCATCAGGAACTTCAGCCGGGCGCGGGTGCGCAGCCGGCGGTAGCCGTAGTCGCGGAAGATGCCGACGACGCCCGCCCAGACGTCCGCGACCTCGTCCAACGGCACCCAGGCGCCCAGGCGTTCGGCCAGCCGGGGGTTGGTGGAGAGCCCGCCGCCGACCCAGACGTCGAAGCCGGGGCCGTGCTCGGGGTGGACGACGCCCACGAAGGCGATGTCGTTGATCTCGTGCACGACGTCCTGGACCGGGGAGCCGGAGATCGCCGTCTTGAACTTGCGCGGCAGGTTGGAGAACTCCTTGCTGCCGATGTAGCGGTCGTGGATCTCGTCGACCGCCGGGCTGCCGTCGATGATCTCGTCGGCCGCGATGCCCGCCACGGGCGAACCGATGATGACGCGCGGGCAGTCGCCGCAGGCCTCGGTGGTGGAGAGCCCGACGGCCTCCAGCTTCTGCCAGATCGCCGGGACGTCCTCGATGCGGATCCAGTGCAGCTGGATGTTCTGCCGGTCGGTGATGTCCGCCGTGCCGCGCGCGTACTCCTGCGAGACCTCGCCGATCGCGCGCAGCTGCGCGGTGGTCAGCCGGCCGCCGTCGATGCGGACGCGGAGCATGAAGTAGCGGTCGTCCAGCTCCTCCGGCTCCAGGACCGCGGTCTTGCCGCCGTCGATGCCGGGCTTGCGCTGGGTGTACAGCCCCCACCAGCGCATGCGTCCACGAAGGTCGTTGGGGTCGATCGAGTCGAACCCGCGCTTGGAGTAGATCGTCTCAATGCGCGTCCGCACGTTGAGACTGTCGTCGTCCTTCTTGAACTGCTCATTGCCGTTGAGCGGGGTGAAGTGCCCCATGGCCCACTGACCCTCGCCACGGTGGCGTCCCGCCTTGCGGCGGGGCGTGGCGGTCGCAGGCTGTTCCGGGGTGGCGGCCATGACAGTACGTCCTTCGGGACTGCAGGAGGGCGGCTCTGAACTGCACACTCGCGGTGAGGCGCGGCGGTGCGCAGGGGTTGCAGAGAAAAGGGGATCGCGGCGGTGCTGGAACTCTCAGCCTGCCGGACAGATGGCGCTGGACATGCGGCCGAGGTCGACGTGGCGTCGACTCACCAAGGCAATTCCAGTTCCAGACATGACGGAAGCGTGTCACGGGGATCTCGGGGCAGTCCACCACTATCCATGATGTGGACGGGACTGTCCCGGTATGCGAGACAATGTGGCACCCGTCACGCGAGGGACGGGCGCCGGGTCGGCCCGTAAAACCGGACAAGCACGGGGATTTCTCACGCAAGCGGCCGACGGTCGGCGCCCGGCCAGGGGCCGGGGTTCTCCACCGTCTCCTCCTGCTCGGTCCGGGTGTCGAAGAGCCGGAAGCCCCGGCGCAGATAGTTGTCCATGGCATGCGGCCCGTCCTTGGAGCAGGTGTGCAGCCACACCCGCTTCGTCGCGGGACGCCCGGGCCACCGCTCCGCCAGGTCCCAGGCACGGGCCGTCCCGTACGACAGCAGATGCCCGCCGATCCGGCGCCCCCGGAAGGCCGGGATCAGACCGAAGTACATGATCTCGACCACGCCGTCGTCCTGCGGGTCCAGCTCGATGTACCCGGCCGGCGTCCCGTTCGCGTACGCCACCCAGGTCTCCGCGCCCGGCCGGTCCAGCGCCTCCTGCCACTGCGCGTACGTCATCGGCAGCCGGTCCGTCCACCGGACGTCCCCGCCGACCGCCGTGTACAGGAAGCGGCTGAACTCGGGCAGCGGCACCTCGGACCGTACGATCCGGACGTCCGTCTCCGGCACGGCCGAGGGTCGCAGGTCGTCGGGGGAGGTCTGCTCCAGCGACCAGACGGTCACCTCGGTGGTCGTCCCCTCGGGACGCGCGGCGTTGCTCATGCCTGCCAGAAAACCACGCCCCGCCGGCCCCTCCCAAGCCGGTCCCCCCGACAGGGACGTCCGGGACCTGCGGGAACACCGCTCAGGGCATGCCGCGCGCCGCCACCACCACCGGAGCCTTCGACCGGGGCAGCAGATCGCCGGGGTGCTCCGGACGGATCACCTCCACCTCGACGCCCTCCCCGAAGCGGTACGGGCGGTGCGCCAGCACCTGCGCGAGATGGCGCCGCAGCCGCGAGATCTCGGCCCGCACCGTCACCGTCCTGGTCGGGTCACCGAAGATGTCCTGCGCCAGTTCGGACGCCGTACGGCCCTCGCGGTGCAGCGCCAGCACGTACAGCAGCTCGGCATGGCGCGGCGAGAGCCGCTGCGTCCAGGTCCCCACCGGGCTCACCACGTTCACCGCGAGGCCGCGCGGCCGGCTCAGATCGAGCACGACCCGGCGCGGCGGGCTGTCCATCGTCCCGTCCGCCACCTGCACCAGCCAGCCGCCCGGCAGCGGCTCCACCCGGCACGTCCCCAGCGAGGGCAGCCACACCCGGCCCGGACCCAGCGTCTTCGGCAGCGGCAGCCGGTCCACCGGAGCCATCCCGGTCACCGCCGCCAGCCAGCCGTGGCCGTCCACCGCCAGCGCCCGGCCGCCCAGCCGGCACAGCATCGGCGCCGCGACCGAGCGCAGCCGGTCGATCGACTCCAGATGCCGGGCCCTCATCTCGCTCTCGGCCAACCGGGCCACCGAACCGACCAGGGCCAGCATCGCCGGATGGAAGGTGGACGCCGGACCGCTGATGTCGACGATCCCCATCAGCCGGCCGTCCCGGGGATCGCGCACCGGGGCCGCCGCGCACGTCCATCCG
Source organism: Streptomyces sp. ITFR-16 (assembly GCF_031844705.1). Lineage (NCBI taxonomy): Bacteria > Bacillati > Actinomycetota > Actinomycetes > Kitasatosporales > Streptomycetaceae > Streptomyces > Streptomyces sp. ITFR-16. Next base: position 1,548,936 of record NZ_CP134609.1, on the reverse strand, counting down.
TGCAGACTGCGCACGATGTGCTCGGCCGAGTGCACCTGCACCGGGGCGCGCGCGGCGAGCGCCGTACCGATCGCGTTCGTGCCCGTGCTCTCCTCCGACCAGGCAGCGCCCTCCGCCAGACAGATCTCGTCGGCCCGCCGCAGCACCCCCGTGTTGCCCTGGCGCCACAGCACCCGGCCCTCCGCGTCGGTGACCACCATGATCTGCTGCGAGGCGTCCGCGATGCTCACCAGGCCTTCGCTGAGCAGCGGCATCACCTCGCCCAGCGCGGAGCCGCGGCGCCGGTGCTCGATCTCCTCCAGCTCCAGCAGCCGGCTGTGCGTGGTCTGTTCGGGATCGACGCCGCTGCGCAGCACCCGGTCCCAGGAGGCACCGATCTCGGCCCGGGGCGCCACGGGCATCCGCTCGCCCACCATCCGCGCCTCCCGGGCCCGGTGCGCCAGGCGCGTGGCCCGTACGGACTCCCGGGCCGCCAGCCGCATCACATCGACCGGAGTCGTCTCCACGCCCGATTCCCCCTCAAGCCAGTGCCGGACCCGTGTCAAGGGTCCACGGGCCCATCCTGCCTCCCCCGGCGGGCACCGATGCCGCGACTCCACACAATGGTTGCAACCCTCTGCAACTCTGGCGACGGTCCCCGGCCCGTACCAAGGTGGTGGTACACCGCACAGCGGGGCCCCGGCCCCGAGGCGTGGTGTGTACAGCATGGGGGGTGGTGCCGTGTCGGCGCAGCACCACCCCCTGTAGCTGCCCCTGCTCCCGGTCAGTCCTCCACTGGCCGGGCCCGCGCCACCACCGCCGCCAGGTCCAGGCTGTGCGGCAGCGTCCCGAACACCGCGCCCCCGTCCCCGCCCAGGCGCGACGCGCAGAAGGCGTCGGCCACCTCCGGCGGCGCCCAGCGCACCAGCAGCGACCCCTGGAGCACCAGCGCCAGCCGCTCCACGACCCGCCGGGCCCGCGCCTCGATCCCCGCGAGATCGGCCAGCTCGGTCAGCAGGTCCTTGATCGCCCGGTCGAGCCGGTGATCGGCGCCCCGGGCGAGCCCGACCTCCTGGAGATACGCGTTGAGTGCCAGGGGCTCCCGTTGCAGCGCCCGCAGCACATCCAGCGCCTGTACGTTCCCCGAGCCCTCCCAGATCGAGTTGAGGGGCGCCTCGCGCAGCAGCCGGGGCATCCCCGACTCCTCCACATAGCCGTTGCCGCCCAGGCACTCCAGCGCCTCCACGACCAGCGGCGTGCACCGCTTGGTCACCCAGTACTTCGCCGCCGGCACCGCGATCCGCAGGAACGCCGCCTCGCTCCCGCCCCCGTCGTCGTACGCCGCCGCCAGCCGCATCGCCAGCACCGTCGCCGCCTCCGACTCCAGCGCGAGGTCCGCCAGCACATTGCGCATCAGCGGCTTGTCCACCAGCGGCCCGCCGAAGGCGCCGCGGTACGAGGTGTGGTGGACGGCCTGCGCCACCGCCTGCCGCATCAGCGCCGCCGAGCCGGTCACACAGTCCAGCCGGGTCGCCGCCACCATGTCGATGATGGTCCGCACCCCGCGCCCCTCCTCACCGATCAGCCGCGCCCAGGTCCCGTCGAACTCGACCTCCGCCGAGGCGTTGGAGCGGTTGCCCAGCTTGTCCTTGAGGCGCTGGATCGCGAACGGGTTGCGGCTGCCGTCCGGCAGCACCCGGGGCAGCAGGAAGCAGCTCAGCCCGCCGGGCGCCTGCGCCAGCACCAGGAACCCGTCGGACATGGGCGCCGAGCAGAACCACTTGTGCCCGGTGAGCAGATAGGCGCCCTCCTCCGCGAGCGGCTCGGCGCGGGTGGTGTTGGACCGCACGTCCGTGCCGCCCTGCTTCTCCGTCATGCCCATCCCGAGCAGCGCCCCGGCCTTCTCCCCGGGCGCCCGCAGCTCCTCCTCGTACACATGCGAGGTCAGCAGCGGCTCCCACACGGCGGCCACCGCCGGATCGGTGCGCAGGGCCGGCACCGCCGCGTGCGTCATCGACAGCGGACAGCCGTGGCCCGCCTCGGCCTGCGTCCACACCAGGAAACCTGCGGCCCGGCGCACATGCCCGCCCGGACGGTCCCAGGCGTCGGTCAGCCCGGCGGTGACGGCGTGGCCGAGCAGCCGGTGCCAGGCCGGATGGAACTCCACCTCGTCGACGCGGTTCCCGTAGCGGTCATGGGTGCGCAGCCGCGGCGGGTTCTCGTTCGCCTGCGTCCCCCACTCCGCGGCCTGGGCGGACCCGGCGGACCGGCCGAGCGTGGCCAGCGCGTCCCGGGCCTCGTCGAGCACCTGCGCCGGCAGGTGCCGCTCCACTGCTTCGGTGAGCACCCGGTCCGCGCCGAAGACGTCGTAGCCGAGCAGGGGAGGGGCCTGGTTGGACACTGTGTGGGTGGTGGCTGCCATGCCGATACGGTAAGGACGTGCAGGCAGCAAATGAAACACCCGAGCGGCCACCGGGCCGGCTCCACCGGGCCCGAGTGCTCTACCGCAACGTCTCCAAGAGGCAGCTGGCCTGGCAGTTGCTCAAGGACACGGTCAACTCGTGCATGGAGTACCGCATCCTGGGACTCGCCGCCGAGGCGGCGTTCTTCACCCTGCTGTCCCTGCCCCCGCTGCTCCTCGGCCTGATCGGCCTGCTCGGTTACGTCGACGAGTGGACCAGCACCGCGACCGTCGCCTCCATCGAGCGCAACATCCTCAGCGCGGCCCAGACGGTGCTCTCCGACCGCGGCGTCAATGACTTCGCCAAACCGCTGCTCGCGGACGTCACCACCGGGGCCCGGCCCGACGTCATCTCCATCGGCTTCGCCATCGCGCTCTGGTCGGGCTCCCGCGCGGTGAACGTCTTCATCGACACGATCACCGTGATGTACGGCCTCGACGGCCACCGCGGCATCGTGAAGACCCGGATGCTCGCCTTCCTGCTGTACGTCGTGGCGCTGCTCCTCGGCGCGGTGGTGCTGCCGCTGCTGGTGGTCGGCCCCGACCGGGTCGTGGAGTTCATCCCGTGGGGCACCGAGGTCATCAGCGTCCTGTACTGGCCGCTGGTGATACTGCTCTCGATCTCCTTCCTCACCACGCTCTACCACGTGTCCGTGCCCGTCCGCTCACCCTGGATCGAGGACATGCCGGGCGCCCTGATGGCCCTGGCGATGTGGGTGCTGGGCAGTTTCCTGCTCCGGATCTACCTCACCAGTACGGTCGAGGGCCCGACGATCTACGGGTCACTGGCCGCACCGATCGCCGTGCTGCTGTGGATCGGCATCTCCGCGTTCGCGGTACTGGTGGGCGCCGCGGTCAACGCCGCCATCGACCGGGTCTGGCCCTCGGTGGCGACGGCCGCGGCCCGCGCGGCCAACGACCGGGCGCGCGCGGTCCAGGCGGCCGAGTTCGTGGCCCGCACCCAGGCGGAGAGCTGGGACGGCGGACCGGACGAAGACGGGGACGACGGCGACAGTCCCTACATGCCGTCCGAGTTCCCGGAGCGCTGGTCGCGCTTCCTGCCGCCGGACGACGTGAAGTCGCGGCTCCAGCCGAGCCGCGAGAAGGAGAGCGACAAGCCCCACCCGCCCGGCGAGTGAGGCGCGCCTAGGGCCGTGCGGCCTGAGGAGCAGGGGGAGCTGCGGGAGCCGGAGGGGCCGGGGCATCCGAACCCGGCGACCACGACAGCTTGACCACGAGATGGCCCTCCAGCGCGCTCTTCGCGATCACCGCCCCGGCCTCGGAGGTGATCTTCACCCCGAATTCGAGCTCCACCCCGTCCGGCTTCCGCGTGCCGTCGCGGAACACCGCGAGCGCCGACTCGGCCGCGGACCGGATCCCCTCCAGCGCGCTGTCGAAGGTGCGCCCCGCCCGGGCCATCGCATGGCCGTCGCGTGCGACCAGCCGGGCACCGGGGACATGACGGTCCACCTCCACCGTCACCGTCGCACCGTTGTCCGTGGTGAACTCCATCAGTGCCGCCATGACCGCCCCCGGGATGCCGATGACTTGCCTCGAACCGTCCGTGGACGAGACTAGTGGCATGGGCGGCAGCTACGAAGAGCGCGCGTCGCGGCTGGACGGTGCGAAGGTCTGGACCCTGACCCTGCCCGAGGGGGCGGTCCACCCGGTGCTGCCCGACGGATGCATGGACCTGATCTGGATCGGCGGCCGGCTCCTCGTCGCCGGCCCCGACACCCGTACGGAACCCCCGACCGCCACCGGTGGCGAAGTCGCGGGCATCCGCTTCGCCCCCGGCACGGCGCCCGCCCTGCTCGGCGTACCCGCTCACGAACTGCGCGACCGCCGGGTCCCCCTGGCCGGACTGTGGCCCGGGGACCGGGTGCGCGAGCTGACCGAACGGGTCGCCGAGGCCGCCGACCCGGCGACCGCCCTCGAGGACATCGCCCTGAGCCGGGCGGCCGGCACCGCGCCGCCGGACCCGGCGATGCGGGCCGTGGCCGCCCGGCTCGACGACGGCCGCACCGTCGCGGAGACCGCCCGGTCGGTGGGGCTCGGCGCGCGCCAGCTGCACCGCCGCTCCCTGGACGCCTTCGGCTACGGGCCCAAGACGCTCGCCCGGGTGCTGCGCCTGCAACGGGCGCTGGCCCTGGTGCGGGCCGGGACGCCGTACGCCGAGGCGGCTGTCGCGGCGGGCTGCGCGGACCAGGCACACCTGGCCCGCGAGATGCGCGACCTGGCCGGCATCACCCTGACCGCGTACCTCGCCGCGCCCTGAGCGGTTCCTACCCGGCGGGGGCGAACAGCGAGACCGCCAGGCCGTCCGGGTCGAGGACGACGGCGTACCGCTGCCCCCACACCGCGTCCCACGGCTTCAGACGGCCGCGGTATCCGGCACCGGTCAGGTCCTCGTAGACGGCGTCGACCTCCGCCGGGCCGTCGCAGAGGAAGGCAAGACCGATCCGGTCCCCGCCGCCCGCGCCGGACCACGCGGGATCGAAGGAGCGGACGACGTCCTCGGTGTCCCACAGCAGGCGCTGTCCGCCGGGGAGGGTCGTTTCGACATGGGGTGCGGATTCCGCGTCGGCGGGGATGTCGAGGCCGAGCCGGCGGTAGAAGGCGAGCGATGCGGCCAGATCCGCGGTGGTGATGCCGATCGCGTCGAGTCGTGGAGTCATGCCACGACCGTAGGCAGCGGGCCTGCCTCCGGTCTTGTACGAATCGGTCATCCCCCGGCGTCGGTCATCGCCCCCGGCGTCGGTGTTCGCCCCGGCGTCGGTGTTCGCCCCCGCGCGTCGGTCTTCGCCCCGCGCGTCGGTCTTCGCCCCGCGCCGGAGCGGACCGCGTCAGGCCGCGTCGGGCGCACCGTCCACGCAGTCGGCCGGTGATGTGCCCGGGTCCGTGAGCGCCAGGCCGAGCGCGGCGCGTTCGGTGACCCAGCGGGTCGGGCGGTGGCGCGGGTCCCCGGTCGTCGCGTACAGCGCCCGGTGCAGTTCCAGCATCCGTGCCGCGCCGACCCGGTCGCCCCAGGCCAGCGGCCCGGCCGGATAGCCGAGCCCGGCCGTGACCGCGAGATCGATGTCGGCCGGGGCCGCGAGCGCGCGCTCCGCGATGGACGCCGCGACCGACACGATCGAGGCCAGCAGCCGCTGCGCGACCGAGCCGGCCGTGTCCCGTACCACCGACACCGCGGACGGCTCGGCGCCGTCCGCCGCCCGGGCCAGCACCGCGCGGGCGTCCCGCGCCGCCGCCGGATCCGCCGCCGGGGTCACCGCCAGTACCCGCCGGCGCCCGGCCGCCGGCAGCGGGTCCACGCCGAAGGTGCGCCCGGCCGGGAGTCCGTGCGCGGCCACCGCCGATGCGACCGAGGTGCCCCACACCGGGACCAGGACCAGCGCCCCGGCGGACGGCCGCCCACCGGACTCGACCGCGGCGCCCGCCGCGCCCAGCGCCTCGCGGAGCGCGGTCGCGTCGCCCTCCAGCTCCGGGGACCCGGCGAAGACGTGCACCGGCCGGTCCGCGTCCCCGGTGACCGGCGGTTCCGGGACCGCGGCCGGTGCCTCGGGGCCGTACGGATACCAGCCGCGTCCCGTCTTGCGGCCGTGCAGCCCGGCCGCCACCCGGTTCGGGGTCAGATACGAAGGCCGCAGCCGGTCCTCGTAACGGAAGCCCGTCCAGATCGAGTCGATGACCGCGGCGGTCACATCCAGCCCGGTGAGGTCCATCAGTTCGAAGGGGCCCATGCGCAGCCCCAGCACGTCCCGCGCGATCCGGTCGATGTCCGACGGCTCGCCGACCGTCTCCTCCAGCAGCGCGAGCGCCTCCGTCACCAGGCCGCGCCCGGCGTGGTTGACGAGGAAGCCGGGGGTGTCGGCGACCGTGACCGCGCGGTGTCCGCACCCCTCCACGAGCGCGGTCAGCAGCGGCGGGATCTCCGGCCGGGTGGCGGCGCCGGGCACCACCTCGACGATCCGCATCAGCGGGACGGGGTTGAAGAAGTGCAGCCCGGCCAGCCGGCCTGGGTCCTTCAGCTCTGCGGCGATCCGGGTCACGGACAGCGAGGAGGTGTTGGTCGCGAAGACGGCGGAGGCGGGCAGTGCCCGCTCCAGCCGGCCGAACACCTCGGTCTTGGTCGCCAGGTCCTCGCGCACGGCCTCGATGACCAGCTCCACGTCCGGGCCGGCCGCCCACGGATCGTCCAGCGGGACCAGCCGGTCCACGGCCGCCGCCGCGTCCCCCTCGGACATCCGGCCCTTCTGCGCGGCCCGTTCGAGCATGGACCGGACGAAGGCGACCGCGTCCGTCACCGCCTCCGTCCGTACGTCGCCCAGCTCGACGGTGTGTCCGGCGGCGGCCGCCCACTGGGCGATGCCGCGGCCCATGGCTCCGGCGCCGACGATCCTGATACGCATACGGGTCCTGGTCCTCTCGGTGGGGCGGGTCAGCGGGGCGGGCGGTGCGGTTCAGCGCAGGTACACACGGTCCGGGTCGACATCCTCGCGCAGCAGGCGCAGTTCCTCCCGGGTCGGGGGCGCCACCTCCTCGACCGTGTCGTCGACCAGCAGGTCCCAGCCGGTGGCTTCCCGGACCCGCTCGACGCTGACGCCCGGCTGGACGGCGACCAGCCGCAGCTCCTCGCCGACGCCCGCGCGGGCCAGGATGCCCAGCTCCGTGACGACCCGGGTGACCCCGGCGCCCAGCGGGCGGATGCCCTCGGCGAGCGCGCGGTCCGGGCCCGGGGTGGTGCAGAAGTCGAGCTCCGCCGGGAAGGAGCGCGGGTGGTGACGGCGCATCACCACGAAGACCTCCCGGGAGTTGGCCATCACCTCGACCCCGCCGCCCGACCCGGGCAGCCGGACGTCCGGGCTGTCCCACTCACCGATCACCGACGTGTTCAGGTTGCCCCGGCGGTCGATCTGCGCGGCCCCCAGGAAACCGACGTCGATGTGACCGCCCTGGAGCACACAGCCGAACAGCATCGGCATCGGGACCACCGCCTCCGCCCCCGTGATCAGGACCGCGTCGGCGATGGTCTCCGGCAGATGGGAGGGGTGGGCGCCGCACACCCCGGACTCGTACACCACCTCGATGTCCGGGGCGACCGTCAGATGCGCCAGCTCGGTGGCGAGCGTGGGCAGACCGATCCCGGCGAACACCGTGCGGCGCGCGGCAAGTTCGCGGGAGGCGACGACGGAGAGCAGTTCGGAGGAGGTGAGGGCCGCCGCCTGTTCGCTCCGGTGGCCGGCGGGCGCGCTCACAGCCGCCGCCCGTAGTTCACTGGCTCGCTCAGCGCCTCGCCGACCGCGAGCCCGGCCCAGAAATCGGCGCCGAGCTTCTCGACGTACTCCGCGTGGTCCGCCGTCCCGCGCACCCATTCGTCCAGCCACGCCCGGAGCCGCCCGGGGTCCTTGCTGATGTGCGACCAGGCCCGGTAGAAGGCGTTGTCCCGGTCGTAGTAGCCCTGCGCGAACGAGGGGTGCGCCCCGCGCGGGCAGTGGACGACGGCGTCGACCGCGTGGGCGGGGACGAGCGTGCGGTTGGGGTCCTTGCGGATCACCTCGTCGCCGACGATCTCCTCCACGACGACGACCGCCTTGTCGGCCGCGTACACCGCCTCGGCCTGGACACCGGTCAGCCCCCACATCTGGGTGTTGCCGGCGCGGTCGGCACGCTGGGCGTGGATGATCGTCACCTCCGGGTGGACGGGCGGTACGACATAGATCTGCTCGGGTCTTCCGTCCGGTCCGGGATACGGCGACGTCACCTTGCGCAGATCGCTGTTGACGGACGGCAGATCGCTGCCGCCGTACGAGCGCAGCGGATAGAACGGCAGCCGCTGCGCGCCGGCGAGATAGCGGCAGATCATCCCGTAGTGGCTGTACTCCTCGAACGCCAGCGGGGCCGGGTCCGCGCGCTCCACCCGGCGGCGCAGCTCACCGAGCGAACCGGCCGACGAGTTGCCCACGAAGGAGGAGACCAGCCGTGTCACACAGCCCGCGGCGAGCATCTGGTCCACCACGATGTCCGCGGTCATCCGCACGACCGTGAGGTCCCGGCGGCCCTGCCGGATGATCTCGTGCCCGGCGGCGGTCGGGACGAGATGGGTGAAGCCCTCGATGCAGACGGTGGCGCCGTCGTGGACGAACGCGGCGATCGCCGCCCTCATCGACATGGTCTTGTCTTTCCGGTCCGTCGTGCGCTTCCGGTCCGTCGTGGCCACGGGGCTCCTCTGCGTGGACGTGCGTCGCTCCACCCACCCTGTCAGCGGCCATTGATTGCCGTCCAATATCAAATTAAGGTCGGACAGAGACGCCAGGGATATCAATGGAGAGGCGGCGGCCGGGCATGGAGCTGCGCCATCTGTCCGCGTTCGTCGCCGTGGCGGAGGAACTGCACTTCGGCCGGGCCGCCAAGCGGCTGCAGATGGCCCAGCCGCCGCTGAGCCAGCAGATCCGCCGGCTGGAGAAGGAGCTCGGGGTCCAGCTCTTCGAGCGCAACACCCGCTCGGTGCGGCTCACCGGCGCGGGGGAGTCCTTCCTCCAGCCGGTGCGGACCGTGCTCGACGACCTGGACACCGCCGTACGGGCCGCGAGGGCGGCCGGCCGGGGCGAGTTCGGGCGGGTCGGCATCGGCTTCGCGGGCGCCTCCAGCCACGACACGCTGCCGAGGCTGACGAGGGCGGTGCGCGCCGCCCACCCCGCGATCGAACTCGTGATGACGGGCCAGACGTACGCCAACGTGGCGCTCGCCCGCGTCGCGGACGGCTCGCTCGACCTCGGGTTCGTACGTCTGCCGGTCACCCAGCCGGGTGTGGCCCACCGGGTGATCGACGAGGAGGAGCTGGTGTGCGCGCTGCCCTTCGACCATCCGCTCGCCGGCCTGGAGAGCGTCCCCCTCGCAGAGCTGGCCGGGGAGCCGTTCGTCTCGTTCCCCGCCAACACCGGCTCCACCGTGCGCGACGCGATGGTCGGGGCCTGCGAGGCCGCCGGGTTCAACCCGAGGGTGGTGCAGGAGGCGCCCGACTCGTACACCATCATGGCGCTGGTCGCGGCCGGTGTCGGGGTGACGCTGACCGTCACCTCCGTCCAGCACATCCAGCAGAACGGCCTGGTCTACCGGCGCCTCGCCGGCCCGCCGATCAGGCGCCAGGCGGCGCTGGCCTGGCGGGCGGACAACCCGTCGGCCGCCCTGCGCGCGGTGCTCGCCGTCGCGGAGACCGCCCTGCCCACCCCATTGAGACGTGACGCGTCTTGAATCAGGGGGAACTGGATATTGGACCGGCTCAGTCGCCGGGTGCGAGGGTCGCCCCACACCCTTGTCCTCCTCCTCTCATCCCCTCCCTTTCACTCCCCGGAAAGGTCCCGCCGTGCCCGACCGCTTCGATGTCGTGATCTGCGAACCCCTGCGCACCCCCATCGGCCGCTTCGGCGGAGTGTTCGCGGGACAGACGCCGGCCGCCCTCGCCGCCCTTGTCGTCGCGGAGGTCGTCGCCCGTACCGGTGTCGACCCCGACCGGGTCGACGAAGTGATCCTCGGGCACTCCTACCCGTCCGCCGAGGCCCCCGCCATCGGCCGGGTCGCCGCCCTGGACGCGGGACTCCCGCAGACCGTCACCGGCTCCCAGATCGACCGCCGCTGCGGCTCCGGACTCCAGGCGGTGCTGGACGCGGCCATGCAGGTCCAGGCCGGATTCAGTGAGGTGGTCATCGCGGGCGGCGTCGACGTGATGAGCGCCGCCCCCTATTACACGCACGACGGACGCTGGGGGATCAAGGGCCCCGGCCTCCAGCTCCACGACGCGCTCGCCCGGGGCCGGGTCACCGCCGGCGGCGTCAGCCACCCGGTCCCCGGCGGCATGATCGAGACCGCCGAGAACCTGCGCCGGGAGTACGGGATCAGCCGCGCCGACCAGGACGCCCTGGCCCTGCGCTCGCAGCAGCGCGCCGGCCGGGCGGCGGCGGAGGGCCGGTACGACGCCGAGACCGTCCCCGTCACCGTGAAGAGCCGCAAGGGCGACACGGTGGTCACCGCAGACGAACACCCCCGCCCCGACACCACCGCCGAGCAACTGGCCGCGCTCCGCCCCGTCCTGGGCAAGTCCGACCCGGAGGCCACCGTCACCGCGGGCAACGCCAGCGGCCAGAACGACGCGGCTGCCGCCTGCCTGGTGACCAGCTCCGCCACCGCGGAACGCCTCGGGCTCACCCCGCTCGTCCGGCTGGTCTCCTTCGCCCGTGCCGGGGTGCCCGCCGCCACCATGGGCCTGGGGCCCGTCCCCGCCACCCGCACCGCGCTCGGCCGCGCGGGGCTCACCCTCGCCGACCTCGACCTGATCGAGCTCAACGAGGCCTTCGCCGCCCAGGTGCTGGCCTGCACCCGTGAACTGGGCCTCGGCGAGAAGGACCACGAGGAGCGGATCAACGTGAACGGCTCCGGCGTCTCGCTGGGCCACCCCGTCGGCGCCACCGGCGCCCGTATCCTCGCCACCCTCACCCGGGAGCTGCACCGCCGCGAGGGGCGCTACGGCCTGGAGACCATGTGCATCGGCGGCGGCCAGGGCCTCGCGGCGGTCTTCGAACGCCTCGCGGTCTGAGAGGCGGCCGCCGGCCCGGCCGGTCTACTCCGCGCCGGGCCCGAAGTCCTCCGTGAAGTAGCTGTCGTGGCGGATACGGAACTCCTTCAGCTCCTCGCCGCCGCGCTGCGACACCTCCGCGACCCGCTCGAAGTACTCCTCGCGCGGGGCACCGGGGGAGAACAGCATGAGCATGGACATCGGCTCGTCGGTCACGTTCCTGAAGGCGTGCAGCCCGCCCACGGGCACGTACAGGAAGTCGCCCTCGCGGCCGGTGACCCACTTCTCGCCGTTGTACAGCTCCAGCGTGCCGGACAGGACGTAGAACGACTCCGACATCGCCTTGTGGAAGTGGGTCTTGGCCCCGGCGGACCGTGCGCCCAGATCCACCTTGTACAGGCCGAACTCGCCGCCGGTCGACTCATGGGTGGCGAGGTAGTGCGTGGAGGCGCCGGGCGAGGCGATGTCCGGCGGGGTGTCGGCCGACCGGAAGACGGCGTTCACCTCACCCGTGTTGCCGAGGTAGCGGGGCTCCGGGTACTCAAGGTGTTCCGGGTACGACATGATGCGCTCCTTCGGAAGACTGCCCCCACAGCGTGGCTCCCGCCCCGGGAGAGCGGCATCGGGCTTGCGGACGATCGTGCGCCGGACGGGGCCGAGGACCGGGGACCTAGGGCGGCGGCCCTCCTCCCGCCCTCCCGCAGGATCAGCGCTTCATCAGGGCGAACACGCCCCACCCCAGGTACTCGCGCTGATAGCGGACGTGGCGCGCCGGGCCGGTGGCCAGCTCCGCGCGCATCTGCCCGGCCAGTTCGTCGTCGGGGTGGGCGTCCAGCCAGCGCCGGATGTTCAGCCACTGCGCCGCCGCGTAACGGTCCCAGCCCTCCTGGCTGGCGAGGACCATCTCCACCACGTCCCAGCCCAGCTCACCGAAGTGCTCCAGCAGTTCGGGCAGCGCGCGGAAGTCGTCCCGCGCCGTCGCGTGACAGGCCTCGACGGTCGCGGTGTCCGGCGGCTCCCGGCGCCAGTACGGCTCACCGATCAGCAGCATGCCGCCCGGCCGCAGGGACCGCTCCAGCAGCGCGACCGTGCCGGTCACCCCGCCGCCGATCCAGGTGGCGCCGAGACAGGCGGCGAGGTCGACGGGCTCCGGTGCCACATGACCGGACGCGTCGCCGTGCACGAACGCGACCCGGCCGGCCACGCCCAGCTCCGCCGCCCGCTCGCGGGCCCCGTCCAGGAAGACGGTGCTGATGTCGACACCGGTGCCCGTCACCCCGTGATCGCGCGCCCAGGTGCAGAGGAGTTCGCCGCTGCCGCAGGCGAGGTCGAGGATCCGGGCCCCGGGCGCCAGTCGCAGGGCCCGGCCCAGGGTGGCGAGATGCTCCTCGGTGAAGGGGTTGTGCACACGGTGGGTGCTCTCGCGGATGGTGAATTCACGGGGTAGGTCCACGCGGGGGAAGGTAGGCGGCCGGGGAGCAGCCGTCCACCGGTTTACCGCCCGGCGGGAACCGGTGCCGCCGCCATGCCTCCGCGAGAGACAGCTCCGAGAAAGACAGCACCTCGGAGCACCGGCTTCGTCAGGGGGTGGGCTGGATCCGCCGGGTCAGTATCTGCCCCGGCCAGGTGCCCGAGGCGAAGCGGTCGGTGGCGGTGAAGCCGTTTCGCTCGTAGTACGCGACCAGTTCGCCTCCGCCGCCCGCCCAGCAGTCGACGCGCAGGAGCGCCACCCCGGCCCGCCGGGTCTCCTCGGCGGCATGGGCCAGCAGGGCCGCCCCGATCTCCTTCCCGGCGTGCCGGCGGTCGGAGATCAGCAGCCGGACGTACCGCTCGGGTTCCCCGGCCGGCGCGATCGGCATCTGGGGGTTGGGCCCGCTGTCCAGCACCAGGGCTCCGACGGAAGTGCCGTCCAGCTCCGCGATGTACGCCGCGTTGTCGGTCGTGTACCGCTCCACCCGCTCCACCCCGCCGGGGTTCTGCGAATACGGTCTGGTGCCCCACTGCTCGGTGTTGCCGCGAGCGTTCATCCAGGCCACAGCGGCGTCGAGCATGTCCAGAATGGCCGGTGCGTCGGCCGGGCCGCCCGGCCTGATCCGTATCTCATGGCTGTCGTTCACGGCAGGAGTTTACGACCCGCCCTGCGGGCCACCGGCGGATCCACGGCCTGACGGTACGACAGGGAGCGCACGCCGGAGACGCCAAGAGGTCCGGCCGAACGGCGTGTGCCGTTCGGCCGGACCTCTTCGCGCGTGGGGTGCGTCAGCCCTGTCGTGCGGCGCGGCTGCGGCGCATCAGCAGGCTGCCACCGAGGACCAGCGCGGCGCTCGCGCCACCGGCGATGCCCAGGTTGTCATTGGCACCGGTGTGCGCCATCTGCGGCGGCTTGTGGTGCTTGGTGGGCGTGTGGTGCCACGTGTGGGTCGGGGGGTTGTGCGGGTGCCACGTGTGCGTGGGCGGGTTGTGCGTCGGGGGGTTGTGCGGCTTCGGGGGCTTCGGGTGGTGCGGGGGGTGCGTCGGCGGGTGGTGCGGGGGGTGGGTCGGCGGGTTGTGGTGTCCCGGAGGGCAGTCCCCGTTGTGGTGGTGCTTCGGGGGCTTGTGCGGCTTCGGGGGCTTCGGGTGGTGCGGCGGCTTGTGGTGTTCCGGAGGGCAGTCGCCGTCGTGGTGGTGCTTCGGGGGCTTGTGCGGCTTCGGGGGCTTCGGGTGGTGCGGCGGCTTCGGGGGCTCGTTGCCGCCCTCGTCGTTCTCGCACTTGTTGCCGGCGGCCGGGTTCAGCGCGCCGACCACGTTGACCGTGTTGCCGCAGACGTTGACCGGGACGTCGACCGGCACCTGGATCAGGTTGCCCGACAGCACACCGGGGGAGTTGGCGGCCACGCCCTGGGCGCTCGCACCGCTGCTGCTGTTGCCGTGCCCGTGGCTCTGGCCCGCGCCCGAGTCGCCGCTCTCGTTCTCGCACTCGTTGCCGAAGGCGGGGTTGAGCGCGCCGATCACGTTGACCGTGTTGCCGCAAACGTTGACGGGCACGTGCACCGGCGCCTGGACGGCGTTGCCCGAGCCGACGCCGGGGGAACCGATCGCGGCGCCCTCGGCCGAGGCATCGGCGAAGGCATAGCCGCCGGAGGCCGTCAGGATGCCTGACGCCGCCGCCATGACGAGGATGCTTTTACTCAAGGCTTTTCGCATTGGTGCCCTTCCTTTGGACAATTCGCGCGGGCGCAGGCCCGCAGTTCATTCGTCAGGCGGTGCAGCAACCTCCGGGCCTGCCAGTTCTGCTGGGAGAGCGTCCCGGCGGGGCGGGTGAGCTTGACGACACCCATAACGACGCCTGCGTGTCAGAGAAACGTGGAACCGGTGAAAATCCTGTGACCACCCGGACGGGTTACGCATAAGCGTTCGGCGGGTGATGCGTTCAGTATTTACCGGCTTCTTACGGACGGGTGTCCGTGTCGCCGTGTCATTCGGGTGAAAGGCGATAACCAAACGTCAGGACGGCAGTTGATCAGGGCGCTCCGGTACGGGGTATCCAGTACGAGAAGGGTTCATCGTGATCAAGAAGGTCCTGGCTACGGGTGCCGTTGCCGCCTCCATCCTCGGGCTCGGCGCGACGCAGGCGATGGCCATCGGCGACGACGGCGGCACCACGTCGATCAACGGCAACGGCGCCTCGCAGTCGTTCGGCAACGCCGTGACGCAGGGCGACGGCAGCCCGCAGTTCGGCCTGGTCCAGGGCTCGCTGAACAAGCCCTGCATCGGTCTGCCGCTCAAGGCCAACGTCGGCTCGCTGGTCGGCCTCGTGCCCGTCGCGGTCCAGGACGTCAACGTCCTGTCCTCGCCGCAGAACCAGCAGTGCACCGAGAACTCCACCCAGGCCAAGGGCGACGAGCCGCTGTCGCACATCCTGGACGGCATCCCGGTCCTCTCCGGCAACGGCGCCGGCAACAGCTGAGCCGGCCGTCAGCGGGCCCGGGCCTTCGGTGTTCCTCCTCCGACCGGCCCGGGCCCGCTGCTGCCCGCAGGGGCAACGCCCGTATGGCAGGCGGTCCGTCCCGACGGTGACGTCGAGTGATCGGAACTGCGTCATTCGGGCGGATTATGAAGAATCTTCTCTTTGAAGAGTTTCGCTTACCGTCTGAAATCGTTACGAATCACAGTGGCGGAGTTACGAGCGATCAGGACCGCGCTCGTGCGGCACGAAAGTCGTGGCCGCTCCGGACTCCGTCGAAGAAAGGGATGAAAGTGAAGTACACCAAGATCGCCGCCGTTGCCGCCGGAACCCTCATGGCCATGGGTGCCGCTGCCCCGGCCTTCGCCGACTCCGGCGCCGAGGGTGCGGCCGTGGGCTCCCCGGGCGTCCTGTCCGGCAACCTCGTCCAGGTCCCGGTCCACATCCCGGTCAACCTCTGCGGCAACACGGTGGATGTCATCGGCCTGCTGAACCCGGCCTTCGGCAACACCTGCGCCAACGTCTGATTCACACGCGCCGAATCTGCTTTCGGTGCCGGAAGGCCCCGGATCGCTGCCCTGCGGTCCGGGGCTTTTCTGTGCCGTAATTCAGACGCCATCCGAGAAAAAGGCCGGAAGTTCCAGTTGCCCGGCCGCAATCGGATCGTTGTCCAAGGAGAAAGCGGCAGAAGTCACGGCTAAAGAAGGGTCGTGCGGCGCGGGCACGCGACCGAAACAGATGCCGCTGCAGAAGGGAACCCGAAAGTGAAGTACGCGAAGACAGCCGCACTCGTCGCCGGTTCCGTGGCCGCACTCGGAACGGCTGCTCCCGCCTTCGCCGTCACGAACGCCACGGCCCCGAGCTTCAGCCTCGACGGAGGCATCAACCAGGTCGTGGCGGCGGCCCCGCAGGCGGTCGAGCCGGTTGTCGGCACCGTCTCCGACGCCGCCGACTCGCTGCAGAAGGACGGCACCGTCACCAAGCTGGCCGGCCAGGCCACCGGTGCCGCGAAGAGCGCGGCCCCCCTCATCGGCGGGCTTCCCCTCGGCGGCTGACCCGCCCGCTTCGCGTCGTTCGAGTGCGCGTCGTTCGAGTACGCATCGTTCGGGTGAAGAGCCACAACCATTCCCGCCGCCGCGAGTTGATCACAGCGCTCGGGTACAGGCGGGCGACAGAGAACACCAGAAGGGCAGTTTCATGATCAAGAAGTTCATGGCGTCGGCGGCTGTCGCCGCGTCGGTCGTCGGCGTCTCCGCCGGCATCGCGCCGCAGGCGATGGCGATCGGCAACGACGGGGGCACCACCTCGGTCAACGGCAACGGCGCCGCGCAGTCGTACGGCAACTCCGCCACGCACGGCGACTGGAGCCCGCAGTTCGCGCTCATCCAGGGCTCGCTCAACAAGCCCTGCATCGCCCTGCCGGCCAAGGTCAACGCCGGTTCGCTGCTCGGCGTGGTCCCGGTCGCGGTCCAGGACATCAACGTCCTGTCCTCGCCGCAGAACCAGCAGTGCACCGAGAACTCCACCCAGGCCAAGGGCGACGAGGCCCTCTCGCACATCCTGGACGACATCCCGATCCTGTCGGGCAACGGTGCGGGCAACAACTAAGAGGTGCTGAACCACCTGTAGTTCCCGATCCACCCCGCTGTTCCCGCAGTACCTGTGGGGCCGGTGCGTCCGGCGGCCGAATACCCGCCGCCGGACGCACCGGCCCCGCGCCATGTGCCGAACAGGCGGTTTCTCCCCCGAAAGGACGGCCCGTTGGGCCGCTTGCCGCACGGGTGGAGGCCGGGGCCCGCCACATCGGGTAGGGCCACCCCATGGACCAGCGCGACAGCCATCGCCCGCCGGAGCGGCACCGGCCCCCGGAAGGCGTCACCCCGATCTACGACCGCCTCCTCGCCGAGTGGCAGGCCGCCCGGGCCGAACCGGCCCCTGCGGAGCGCACGGAGGACGCGCCACCGTGCGCGAGCGGCCTCGTCCCCGCGGCGCGGGCCTCCGGCGAGGCCACCCGGGGTTGACGGCCGACGTCGAACTTATGCGGGATCGAACCCATTTGGGTGGAACTGCGGAACCGAAGGCTCCGTGAGGGGTTGATCAGTACGTTCCAGAACGGAACGCTCCGAAAGGTGAAGCGTGATGAAGAAGATGATGGCCGGCGCGGCAGTGGCCGTGTCCCTGGTCGGCCTGTCGGCCGCCGCGGCCCCCTCGGCCATGGCGATCGGCAACGACGGGGGCACCACGACGGTCAACGGCAACGGTGCCGAGTCCTCGTTCGGCAACAGCGTGACCAAGGGTGACGGCAGCCCGCAGTTCCAGCTCGTCCAGGGCTCCCTGAACAAGCTCTGCGCCGGCGTCCCGGTCAAGGCCAACGTGGGCTCGCTCGTCGGCCTGCTCGTGCCGGTCGCGGTCCAGGACATCAACGTCCTGTCCTCGCCGCAGAACCAGCAGTGCACCGACAACTCCACCCAGGCCAAGGGCGACGAGCCCCTCTCGCACCTGGTGGACGACATCCCGGTCCTCTCCGGGAACGGCGTCGGCAACAACTGAGTACGGACACACACCAAGGGCGGCCCGGGAATCCCGGGCCGCCCGCGGTGCGTTCGGGGGAGGGGTCAGCCGAGGCTGCGGACCGGCAGGACGCAGTGGGCCGAGGTCACGATGACCTCCGGGTCCCCGGCGAACGACCGCAGCGCCTCCTCGGTGAGCGGGAGCCCGGGCGCCCCCTGCGGCCACGGGCGCGTGGCGAACATCGCGTGCACCTCGCCCTGTTCACGGGCGGCCGCCAGCCACTCGGGCCGCACCGGGTACTGCGCGGTGAAGTGAGGCAGGGTCAGCACGGCCTGGCCGGCCTGGACGAGGAGCTTCACCTGGAGCCCCGGGGTCTCGTCGGCGCGCACCGGCTCGGGGCCGACCGTGAGCCCGCTGCGCCGCAGCGCGAGGTGCATCGCGGTCTCGCCGGCCTGCGGCCCGTCCGATCCGTCACCCAGCGAGTAGGCCAGCAGGAAGGCGACATCGCGTCCGTTGTGCGGGTGCTCGCCGCTCCAGCCGATCAGGGTGAGGGTGCCCAACTGGGCCTGGGTGAAGGTGCCGGTGGCAGTCTGGGGGGAGGTCATGTCCGGCACCCTAACCGTCCACGACCGGTCGAACTCCATGCGTATCACCCGATCGGGTAAGGCCCGGCATATCCCGGGCGCTACGGCCGCCCGTCGCCATTAAATCCGTTGACGCCGCCGCAGTGCCCGGCGCTATCGTGTGCGACGAGACGGACGGCGGGGCAACCGCCGGAGCCGGACCGTGTGTGAACCCGCTCAGCCGGGACCGGAGGTGAGGACATTGATGACTGTCGTTGCGATGGGCGCTGCCCACAAGCCGAAGTACATCGTTCCCACCCCCGTGGCCGCCGGCTGACCTCTCTCACCACTTCCGCGCCGCAGTGCGCATCGCCGGGGCCACCCTGTGAAGGGTTTCCCTTGTCTTTCCCGTCTTTCCCCGTTTCCTTCTCTTCCGCCTCCCCGCTCGCCCCGTACGGCTGGGACGAGGACTGGGCGGCCGCGTTCGCCCCGTACGCCGCACAGGGACTGCTGCCCGGACGGGTGGTGCGGGTCGACCGCGGGCAGTGCGACATCGTCACCCCGCAGGGCATGTTCCGCGCGGACACCGCGTTCGTCGTGCCCCGCGACCCGATGCGGATCGTCTGCACCGGCGACTGGGCGGCCGTCGACCCCGACGGCGACCCGCGGTTCGTCCGAGCGCTGCTGCCGCGCCGCACGGCGTTCGTCCGCTCCACCTCGTCCAAGCGGTCAGAGGGCCAGGTGCTCGCCACCAACGTCGACCACATCGCCATCTGTGTCTCGCTGGCGGTCGAACTCGATCTGGGGCGCGTGGAGCGCTTCCTCGCCCTCGCCCTGTCCAGCGCCAACGGTGACGCGCTGCTCCGCGACCGCGCGTCGGCCGGGGACGGGGCGGCCGAGGCCCTCGTCGTCCTGACCAAGGCCGACCTCGTCCCGGACGCCGCCACTCTGTCCCACCTCGTCCAGGACGTCGAGCGCCTGGCCCCCGGGGTGCAGGTGCTGCCCGTCAGCTCCGCCACCGGCGAGGGCGTCGACGTGTTCAACGCGATCGTCTCCGGCGGTACGAGCGTGCTCCTCGGCGCCTCCGGCGCGGGCAAGTCCACCCTGGCCAACACCCTCCTCGGCCACGACGTGATGGAGGTGCAGGCCACCCGTGACATGGACGGCAAGGGCCGGCACACCACCACGACCCGCAATCTGCTCGTCCTGCCCTCGGGCGGGGTCCTGATCGACACCCCCGGGCTGCGCGGGGTCGGGCTGTGGGACGCCGGGACCGGGGTCGGGGAGGTCTTCTCCGAGATCGAGGAGCTGGCCGAGGGGTGCAGGTTCCACGACTGCGCCCACGAGACCGAGCCGGGCTGCGCGGTGCTCGCGGCGATCGAGGACGGATCGCTGCCCGAGCGGCGCATGGACAGCTACCGCAAGCTGCTGCGCGAGAACCAGCGCATCGTCGCCAAGACCGACGCCCGGGTCCGCTCGGAGATCCTCCGCGACTGGAAGCGCAAGGGCGCCGAGGGCCGGGCCGGAATGGAGGCCAAGCGCGGCCGGATCCGGTAGCCGCAGGCCCCTGGTCGACGTCCGAAAACCGCGAGTCACCCGGTGCGCGAGGGCGCACACTGGACGGTGTGATGGACGAAGAGACCAGGTACGAGGCGGTGAGCAGCCGCGACGCACGGTTCGACGGGGAGTTCTTCTTCGCCGTCGAGACGACCGGCATCTACTGCCGGCCGAGCTGCCCCGCCGTCACCCCCAAGCGGAAGAACGTCCGCTTCTACCCGACCGCGGCCGCCGCCCAGGGCAACGGCTTCCGGGCGTGCAGGCGCTGCCGCCCGGACGCCGTCCCGGGCTCCGCCGACTGGAACGTACGGGCGGACGTGGTCGGCCGCGCCATGCGGATGATCGGCGACGGCGTGGTGGACCGGGAGGGCGTCCCCGGTCTCGCCCACCGCCTCGGCTACAGCGCCCGGCAGGTGCAGCGGCAGCTCAACGCCGAGCTGGGCGCCGGTCCGGTCGCCCTGGCCCGCGCCCAGCGCGCGCACACCGCCCGGGTCCTGCTCCAGACCACCGGGCTGTCCGTCACGGAGGTCGTCTTCGCGTCCGGTTTCGCCAGCGTCCGCCAGTTCAACGACACGATCCGGCAGATCTACGCCAGGACCCCCAGCGAGCTGCGCGCCGAGGCCGGCACCGGTCTCGGCGCGGCCGTCCGGGAGGCGCGCACCACCGGAATCCCGCTCCGGCTCGCGCACCGGGGCCCGTACGCGGCCCGCGAGGCCTTCGACCTGCTCGCCGCCGGCACCGTGGCCCGGATCGAGGAGGTCAGCGGCGAGCCCGGCACCCGCACCTACCGGCGCACGCTGCGTCTTCCGTACGGCACCGCCGTCGCCGCCGTGGACGAGCGCTCCGCCGGCGGCTGGCTGGAGGCCCGGATCCACCTCACCGACCTGCGCGACCTGACCACGGCCGTGCAGCGGCTGCGCCGGCTGTTCGACCTGGACGCCGATCCGTACGCCGTCGACGAACTGCTCGGCGCCGATCCGGCGCTCGCCCCGGACGTCGCCGCCCGGCCGGGGGTGCGCTCGCCGGGCGCGGCGGACCCCGAGGAGTCCGCCGTACGGGCCCTGGTGGGCGATCCGGCCGCCGAGCGGCTCGTGGAGGCGTACGGAAAGCGGCTGGACGTGCCCTGCGGCGGGCTGACCCATGTCTTCCCCGAACCGGGGGTGCTCGCCGGCGCGGCGGACGATCCGGCGCTGCGGGCCCTGGCCGCGGCGCTCGCCGACGGCGGCGTACGGCTGGACGCGGGCGCCGACCGGGACGAGGCCGAGCAGGCCCTGCTGCGGCTGCCCGGGATGACTCCGGCGACCGCAGCCCTGATCCGGATGCGGTCGCTGGGCGACCCCGATGTCGATCCGTACGGCACACCCGGCTCGGACCGGTGGCGGCCGTGGCGCTCCTACGGCGTACGGCGCGGGGAACGGGCGGCCGGGTAACGGCGGCGCTCAGCCCCAGACGACCGCGCCCAGCCACGCCCCCGTCACCAGGAGGCACGCGAAGAGCTCGACGAGCACGGAGTAGCCGGTCGCCCGCATCACCGAGCGGACCGAGGTCCAGGCCGCGCCCCGGCTGCCCAGCCGCAGCCGCTCCGCACCGAAGATGACCCCCAGATAGCCGAGGACCGCGCCGAGCACGGGGACGACGAAGAACCCGGCGATCGCGCCGACCCCGCCGAGCATCAGCGTCCGGCGCGGCGCCCCCGACTCGCGGGGCCTGCGTGGCGGCAGCAGCGGTTTCAGCGCCTGGTTGAGCAGCAGGAGCGCCGTGGCCCCGATCAGGACGCCCCAGGCGGCCGGGGTCATGTCCGTCAGCGCCCACCACAGCACGGCGGCCCAGACGATCGCCTGCCCCGGTACACCGGGCACCAGCACGCCGAGCAGACCGAGCAGCATCACAAGGCCGACGGCGACGAGCTGCCACACACTCATCTGACCAGCCTGCCGGAGTCCGGCCGGTCCCGCCCGTCGTCACCCCCGCACCCGCAGGCATCACCGCAGCTCACCGGGGCCGCGGCAGGGATCAGAAGCGGGGTTCGCGGGACACCCAGCCCCGCTCGTACGCATGCCAGCCGAGCTGGAGCCGGGTCGACACCCCGGTCAGCTCCATCAGGCCCTTGACCCGGCGCTGCACGGTCCGCAGCCCCAGCTCCAGCTGCTTGGCCACGCTCGCGTCGGTCAGCCCGGCCAGCAGCAGCGACAGGATCTCCAGATCCGTCGGATCGGGCCCGGCCGGGTCCTCCTTGACCCAGCCGCCCTCGGCGAGCCGCAGCGGCATCGCCTCGCGCCACACCGCCTCGAAGAGCCCCGTCAGCGACTCCAGCAGCCCCGACGCGTGCACGACCAGGGCGGCGGGCTCCGCGCCCCGGCCCGTCAGCGGGACCATCGCCAGCGCGCCGTCCGCGATGACCAGCTTCGTCGGCACCCGGTCCACGACGCGGCACTGCTCGTCGCGGCTGAGTGCCGCCGACAGCTCCAGGATCCCCGACGGCATCCCCAGCACCTCGCGCTCGACCACCACCCGGAACGACACCCCGCGCCCGGCTGCCTGCTCCTCCGACTCGTTGTCGAGACCGCTGACCGCGATCGGCTTCCCGGTGACCAGCGCGCACACCTCGCTCGTCGCGCCCAGCTGGAGCTGATGGAAGCGGTGGGCCACCGCGCTCGCCCCGGTGACCACCTCGACCAGGTCGTGGACGGCGGGCTCGTCGGCATCCGCCCGGTACTCCTCCGCCAGCAGCACCGCCGCCAGCTCCGCCTGCTCCAGCTCATGGCGCTGCTGCGTCAGCAGCGCACCCAGCGCGACCCCCGGCGGCGCCGCCACCCAGCGCCCCGTACGGGCCGACGACTGGGCCGCCAGACCGTGCTGCTCCAGCCGCCGCAGCGCCCGTTCCGTCTCCCGCTCGGGAAGCGAGAGCCGATGGGCGAGATCGGAGAGCTCCGCAGCTCCCAGCGCCACGAGCGCCCGATAGGCCGACTCCTGCCACTCGTCGAGACCTATGACTCCCAGCATCCCCGACCCCTCCCGGACACAGTGCTTCCCCGTCCTGCCACGTGACGCGGACGACCGGCCGTGGCGGAAAGCGGCCACGGCGTAAACCCGCCGCGGCTCATCATCCCTGTACCGCCCGTCACTCTGCCAATGTGGCGCCACCGCAGCACCAACAACCTCCGGAATGCGGGGCTTTGTGTCGGCCCGCTCCGGTTTCACTTGGGGAGAGCGATGCGTCCGATATCGCGTACGGCACTGGGGGCGGCCACCGCCGCCGTCCTGGCCGTCACGGTGATCGCGCCGTCCGTGGCAGCGCCACAGGGCGACGCGGCCACGAAGAGACCGCTGACCGGCAGCGCGGCCGCGGCGGCGGCCGGGAGCAGGCCGGTCACCGTCACGCTGGTCACCGGCGACAAGGTGCTGGTCAGCACCGACCGTTCGGGGACCGCCTCGGCCACCGCACTGGCCCGCGAGGACGGCACCGTCCCCCTCGTACAGACCCGCCGCTCGGGCAAGGACCTCTACGTCTACCCGGACAGCGCCGTGAAGGCGCTCGCCGACGGCACCGTCGACGAGGAACTGTTCAACGTCACCGGCCTGATCCGCCAGGGATTCGACGACGCGCACACGGACACCGTGCCGCTGATCGCCACCTACACCGGGGACACCGCCCGCAGCGCCCCCGCCACCCCGCGCGGCGCCGCCCGCGGCCTCGCCCTCCCGGTCATCGGCGGAGTGGCGCTGAAGGCCGACAAGGAGAAGGCCGCCGGATTCTGGTCCGACGTCACCGGAGCCCGGTCCCGCTCCGCCGCCGGGCTGAAGAAGCTCTGGCTGGACCGCAAGGTCGAGGCCAGCCTCGACCGGTCCACCAAGCAGATCCGCGCCGACCTCGCCTGGGCCGCCGGCTACGACGGCAAGGGCACCAAGGTCGCCGTCCTGGACACCGGCGCCGACGCCGGACACCCGGACCTCGAAGGCCGGATCTCCGAGGCGAAGAACTTCACCGACTCCGACACCACCGACGACCGCCAGGGCCACGGCACGCACACGCTCTCCACCGTGGGCGGCACCGGCGCGGCCAGCGGCGGCAAGAAGAAGGGCGTCGCCCCCGGCGCCGACCTCCTCGTCGGCAAGGTCCTCAACGACAGCGGCTCCGGCGACTCCTCCTGGATCATCGCGGGCATGCAGTGGGCCGTCGACCGGAAGGCCGACGTCGTCTCCATGAGCCTGGGCAGCCAGACGCCCACCGACTGCACCGACCCGATGAGCGTGGCCGCCGAGGAGCTGGCCAAGAGCAAGGACACCCTGTTCGTCATCGCGGCCGGCAACTCGGGTCCCACCCTGAACACGGTCTCCTCGCCCGGCTGCGCCCCCGGCGTGCTCACCGTCGGGGCCGTCGACCGCGACGACTCCACCGCCCAGTTCTCCAGCCGGGGCCCCGCGATCGGCGCGCACACCCTCAAGCCCGAGATCGCCGCCCCCGGTGTCGACATCTCGGCCGCGGCCGCCGGCGGGCGCGGGGTCTACGCGTACCAGTCGATGTCCGGTACGTCGATGGCCACCCCGCATGTCGCGGGCGCCGCCGCCATCGTCAAGGAGCGGCACCCCGACTGGAGCGCCCAGCAGGTCAAGGCGGCCCTCGTGTCGTCCGCGAAGAGCGACATCCCCGGCGACGTACGCGAGACCGGTGGTGGCCGGCTCGACGTCAAGGCCGCGATCGACACCACCGTCACCGGTGAGCCCGCCGTCCAGGGCGGCACGTACAACTGGCCGCAGGACAAGAGCGACCGCACCACCGTGCGGATCCCGTACACCAACACGGGCGGCAAGCCGGTCACGCTGTCGCTGAAGCTGGGGAGCGTCACCGGCAACGACGGTTCGGCCGTCGGGTCCCCGGTCGCCGCACTCGGCAAGAAGAAGGTCACCGTGCCCGCAGGGGCGACGGTCGAGGTCCCGCTGGATCTCGACCCGACCGCCAAGCTCCACAAGAGCCAGTACGGCGATGTCACAGGACGCGTCCTGGCCACCGCGCCGGGCGGCGTCAAGGTCTCCACACCGTTCTCGCTGTACGTGGGCGCCGAGACCGTCAGCCTGCGCGTCAAGCTGATCGACGCCAACGGCAGGCCCGCAGCGGGCTCTTCGTCGCTCGACGTCATCGGCACCGACACGGCGAGCGGTGAGCGCCGGTTCAACGACGGCTCGACCGACCAGGTGTTCCAGGTCCGCCCGGGCGCCTACTTCGTCTCCAGCTTCATCGTCTCGGCCGACCCCGGGGACGCCACGGGCACCCTGGCGAACTCGGTCGGCTACCTCGCCCGGCCGCAGCTGAACGTCACCAAGGACACCACCCTGGTGCTGGACGCCCGCAAGGCCCACCGCGTCCAGGTCAGGACCCAGGACCGCACGAGCGAGACCCGCAGCGGGACCCTCGCCTTCGGCCGCAGCTGGGACGACGTCTGGCTGCACGCCGGGTCCATCTCCGGCGGCACCGTCGTCAAGGACTACCGCGTCGACATCCGGGGCAAGGCCGACGACGGCGACTTCGAGTTCGACAGCTTCTGGCGCGCGTACGCCCCGCAGATCGACAAGCTCGCGGTCGTCGGAGGCGCCACCCTGCACCCCACCCCCGCGTCCGCGGGCTCCGTCAACCTCGACGGCACCGGCCGGGCCGCGCTCGTGGACGCCGGCACCGGTACCCCCGAGGAGCTGAAGGCCGCCGGGGTCTCCGGCAAGATCGCGCTGGTCGCCGTCCCGGACAGCGGCGCCGTCGTCACCCAGGCGCGGAACGCCCAGGCCGCCGGAGCCGTGGCCGTCCTCGTCCACCGGCCCTCCGCAGGCCCCTGGCAGCCGTCCGTCGGCTACGGCTCGGCGCCCCTGCCCACCCTCGGCATCGAGGCCGGCGAGGCGAAGACCCTGGCCGGCGCACTGGCCGCCGGACCGGTGAAGCTGAGCTGGAAGGCCACCGCCGTCAGCCCGTTCGTCTACAACCTGGCCTTCTCGGAGAAGGGCGACGTCACCTCGGACCGGACCTACCGGGTCAAGGACAAGTCGCTCGGCACGGTCGACTCCACCTATGAATCGATGGGCGTCAGGACCGACTTCGTCGACACGCTGCTCGTCTCCCGCCCGTACGGCGCGACCTTCGGCGTCGGCGGCTTCGACACCGTCGCCGCCCCCGGCAAGCGCACCGAGTACTACTCGGCGGGCGACACCAGCTGGCAGCAGGCACTCTCCTCCAGCTTCCCCTGGGGCGAGTTCATGATGGACAAGTACCGCACCTACAAGGCCGGTTCGAAGCGCGCCTCGGAGTGGTACCGGGGCCTGATCGTCCCGTCGGCGCCCCGCGACGACCAGGGCGCGGAGCAGCTCGCCGCCGAACGCCAGGACAATCTGATCGGCGTCGCCCCCGGCTTCTGGAGCGACACCGAGCACAGCGGACTCCAGGGCTCCTTCGGTGACATGGGCAGCATGCGGCTCACCAGCGGCGGCAAGGTGCTCGGTGAATCCGGCTGGCCGTCCGGGGTGTTCACGGTCCCGGCCGAGGACGCCGCGTACGAACTCACCATGACCACCGCGAAGGCGGGCAGTCCGGCGCAGGTCTGGAAGCGGTCCACCCGGACCGAGACCACCTGGAAGTTCCGTTCGCACCGCGACGAGAACGCCTACTCGCAGGGCATCCCGCTCCTCTTCCCGGGCTACGCCCTCCCGTCGGACGGCATGAAGACCCTTGCGGCGAAGGACGGTCAGAAGATCGGACTGAGCGTCACGGGCCACGCCGGCTACACGCCCGGCAAGGTGACGAAGGCAGAGGTCTCCTACTCCTACGACGGCGGTGAGACCTGGACCGGGGCCACCACGGCTCTCAAGGGCGGCTGTTGGACCGCGACCGTGAACCACGCGGGCGCGGCCGGCAGGCCGGTGACCCTGCGCACCGAACTGACGGACTCCCACGGCAACTCCGTCGTCCAGACCGTGACCGACGCCTACGCCGTGCGCTGACGCCGGATCACCCGACCGGTCCGCCGGGCGGCCTTCCCGTGGGGGGTGGGGCCGCCCGGCGGACCTCTTTTTACGGATGTCCCGTTTTCGCACGCCCCTCGCGGTGGACAATAAGGGCATGAGTCAGCAGGGGGAGAGGCCCGCCGCCCACGAGGACGACTGGTGGCGCAGGCTGTACGACGAATCCGCCCCGGACACCGGGGCGAGCCAGGCGGCCGACAGTCTCGACGACCGCTTCGACTCGGTCTCGGGCGCGATGGGGCCCGGCGACGGCGAGGCGTACGAGGCGGCCCCGGCGGTGCCCGAGCCGAGAGCGGCGGCGCCGTCCGTCACCCGGATGGCGGACACCCTGCCCGGTCCGCCGCCCGACGTACTCGTACGGGCTCCGTGGGAGCCGCCGACCGGGGCCGGGGGACCGCGCACCTTCGCGGGACCGCCGGCCGCCCCGGAGCCCGAGCCGGCACCGGTGCCCGAGCCCGCGCCGGCCCGGGCGGCCGAGCCCGCACCGCCCGCGCCTTCCCTTCGGGCGGAGCCCCCGGCCGACCCCCGGATCACCCCGAGCGCACCGGCAGCCCCCGCCGCCGCGACCCCGCCGCTGCCCAGGCGGCCCGTCGGCGAGCGGCCCCGGACCGAACCGGCCGCCACCGCGCGGCCCGAGGCCGGGCCTCCCGCCGAGCCGGACCCTGCGGCCGAGGCGGTGGTCTCCCGCCCCGAGGCCGCGTACGTCGGCGCGCGCCCGCCCACCTACGACGCCGAGCCCACCGCGCTCCCCGCCACCGACCCGCGCGATCTGCACAGCCTCGTCGCCGACACCGTGCTCGACGGCGCCCGGTACGGGACGTACACCCTGCGCGCCGCGTCCGTGCGCGGCGACTCCGCGCGGTTCCGGGGCGAGCCCCGGCGCGACGCGCTGCTCACCGCGCGCTTCGGCGCGGGGGAGAGCGCCCTCGTGCTGGTCGCCGTCGCGGGCGGCGCCCGGGGCGCCGAGGGGGCGCACTCCGCCGCGGCGGACGCCTGCCGCTGGATCGCGGAGGCGGTGGGGCGCAGCCATGCCCGGCTCTCCGACGACATAAGGACGGGCCGTCGCGGCGATCTGAAGTCCGGGCTGCACCGGCTCACCGACCGGAGCTACGGCAAGCTGCGCGCCCGCGCCGCCGAACTCGGACTCGAACCCGACGCGTACACCGCGAGCCTGCGCTGCCTCCTGCTGTCGGCCGATCCCGACTGCCGGACCCGGGTCTTCTTCGGGATCGGCGGCGGCGGGCTCTTCCGGCTGCGGGACGGCAGCTGGCAGGACCTCGAACCGGACCTTCCGCCGCCGGCCGCGCTCAGCGGCGAACCCGTGGTGGGCTACGGCTCCTCGGTGCCCGAGAGCGGCCCCGACGGCGAGCGGCTGACCATGGATCTGGGCATCACCACGGGCCCGGCCCCGTACATAGAGGATCCGCTGCCGCCGCCCGCCGAACCGTTCCGCTTCCGTGCCTCCGTCGCCCGGCCGGGCGACACGCTGCTGCTGTGCAGCACGGGTCTCGCCGAGCCGCTGCGCGGCGAACCGGCGCTGGCCGACGCGCTCGGCGAGCGCTGGGCACCCGCCGAGGCGCCCGGCCTCGGGGCCTTCCTCGCGGACGTCGGGCTCCGGGTGACGGGGTACGCCGACGACCGGACGGCGGTCGGCGTCTGGGAGGCGTAACCGCGCGCGCCATGGGTTGATGGACTCCGGAGACCCGTCCGGCCGGGGTGTGGCACCCCGCAGCCCGGGCAGCCGATCGTGCACGGAGCACAGGCAGAGGGAGTGCGCACCCATGGCCAAGCAGAACGTGTCGGAGCAGTTCGTCGACATCCTCGCCCGTGCGGGCGTCAAACGCCTGTACGGGGTGGTCGGCGACAGTCTCAACCCGGTCGTGGACGCCATCCGGCGCCACCCGGACATGGACTGGATCCAGGTCCGGCACGAGGAGACGGCCGCGTTCGCCGCCGGTGCCGAGGCGCAGATCACCGGCTCCCTGACGGCGTGCGCCGGTTCGTGCGGCCCGGGCAACCTGCACCTCATCAACGGCCTCTACGACGCCCACCGCTCCATGGCCCCGGTGCTCGCGCTCGCCTCGCACATCCCGTCGAGCGAGATCGGCCTCGGATACTTCCAGGAGACCCATCCGGAGCTGCTCTTCCAGGAGTGCAGCCACTACAACGAGATGATCTCCAACCCGCAGCAGATGCCCCGGCTGCTCCAGACGGCCATCCAGCACGCCATCGGCCAGGGCGGCGTCAGCGTCGTCACGATGCCCGGCGACATCGCCTCGCAGCCGGCGCCGGAGAAGTCCGTCGAACACGCGCTGGTCACCTCGCGGCCCACCGTGCGTCCCGGCGACGGCGAGATCGAGAAGCTCTGCCGGATGGTCGACGAGGCCAAACGGGTGACGCTGTTCTGCGGCAGCGGTACGGCGGGCGCGCACGCCGAGGTCATGGAGTTCGCCGAGCGGGTGAAGGCCCCCGTCGGCCATGCCCTGCGCGGCAAGGAGTGGATCCAGTACGACAACCCGTACGACGTCGGGATGAGCGGGCTGCTCGGCTACGGGGCCGCGTACGAGGCCACCCATGAGTGCGATCTGCTGATCCTGCTCGGCACGGACTTCCCGTACAACGCCTTCCTGCCCGACGACGTGAAGATCGTCCAGGTCGATGTGCGCCCCGAACACCTCGGCCGGCGCTCCAAGCTCGATCTGGCCGTCTGGGGCGATGTCCGCGAGACGCTGCGCTGTCTGACCCCCCGGGTGAAGGCCAAGACCGACCGCAAGTTCCTCGACCGGATGCTCAAGAAGCACGCCGACGCGCTGGAGGGCGTGGTCAAGGCGTACACCCGCAAGGTCGAGAAGCACGTCCCGATCCACCCCGAGTACGTGGCCTCGGTGCTGGACGAGATCGCGGACGACGACGCCGTGTTCACCGTGGACACCGGGATGTGCAACGTGTGGGCGGCACGCTATCTGACGCCCAACGGCAAGCGCCGGGTGATCGGTTCGTTCAGCCACGGCTCGATGGCCAACGCCCTGCCGCAGGCCATCGGCGCGCAGTTCACCGACCGCAACCGGCAGGTCGTCTCGATGTCGGGCGACGGCGGGTTCACCATGCTGATGGGCGACTTCCTGACCCTGGTCCAGTACAACCTGCCGGTCAAGGTCGTCCTGTTCAACAACTCCTCCCTCGGCATGGTCGAGCTGGAGATGCTGGTCGCGGGGCTGCCCTCCTTCGGCACGACCAACAAGAACCCGGACTTCGCCGCCGTGGCGCGCGCGTCGGGGGCGTACGGGGTACGGGTCGAGAAGCCCAAGGAGCTGGAGGGCGCGCTCAAGGACGCCTTCAAGCACAAGGGCCCGGCCCTCGTGGACGTGGTCACCGACCCCAATGCCCTGTCCATCCCGCCGAAGATCAGCGCGGACATGGTGACCGGCTTCGCGCTCTCCGCCAGCAAGATCGTGCTGGACGGCGGGGTCGGCCGGATGGTCCAGATGGCCCGCTCGAACCTGCGCAACATGCCCCGTCCGTAACGCCGTTCGGGGCGGGCAGCCTGGCTGACGGGGTGTCGGAAGGGGTGCCTCCCGGCCCCTTGGCACCCCGAAAGCAATGTGACATATTACTGCCGTGCTCACGAGACAGCCTTGGGACGTGGTCGTCGTCGGGGCCGGAGTGGTCGGCGCCGCCTGCGCCTACTACGCGGCCCGGTCCGGGCTCGCTGTCGCGGTGGTGGACCGGGGACCGGTCGCCGGCGGCACCACCGGGGCGGGGGAGGGGAACCTCCTGGTCTCCGACAAGCTCCCGGGCCCGGAGCTGGACCTCGCCCTGCTCTCCGCCGCGCTCTGGCGCGATCTTGCCCAAGTGCTGCCCTCCGAGGTGGAGTTCGAGCAGAAGGGCGGGCTGGTCGTCGCGGCCGACCCGGCCTCGCTGGCCACCCTGAGCGCCACCGCCGCCGGACAGGCCGAGGCAGGGGTGAAGGCGTGGGCGGTGGCGCCGGACGAGCTGTCCGCACTCGAACCGCATCTGGCGCCCGGCCTCGCGGGAGGATTCCTCTACCCCGAGGACGCCCAGGTCCAACCGGCCCTGGCCGCAGCCCATCTGCTCCGCGCGGCCCGTGACGCCGGGGCGCGGGTGCGGCTGGGGGAGGACGTCACCGCCGTGCTGACCGGCCCGGCGGGCGCGGTGCGCGGGGTACGGACCGGGGCGGGGGACCTGCTCGCCCCCGCCGTGGTCAACGCGACCGGCGTACGGGGCGGGGAACTGGCCGCCCTGGCCGGGGTGGAGCTGCCGGTCCTGCCCCGGCGCGGCTTCGTCCTGGTCACCGAGCCGCTGCCGCCGCTGATCCGCCACAAGGTGTACGCGGCCGAGTACGTGGCCGACGTGTCGAGCGCGTCCGCCGCCCTGCAGACCTCCCCCGTGGTGGAGGGCACCCGGGCCGGGCCCGTCCTGATCGGTGCCAGCCGTGAACGGGTGGGCTTCGACTCCACGCTGTCCGTACCGGTGATCGGCCGGCTCGCCGCGGCGGCCGCCGCGCTCTTCCCGGTCCTGGCCGACACCCGGGTGCTGCGCGCCTACCACGGCTTCCGCCCGTATCTCCCCGACCACCTCCCGGCGATCGGCCCCGACCGCCGCGTCCCCGGCCTCTTCCACGCCTGCGGCCACGAGGGCGCGGGCATCGGACTCGCGCCCGCGACGGCGGCCCTGGTCACCGCCGCCGTCCGGGGCGAGGAACCTCCCCTGGACCCCGGGCCGTTCAGCCCCGACCGGTTCGACGCGCCGCCCCGGACCTGGGGATGAGCCGCATCCGTACGCCACGGAGAGCCCCGCACCCCACCCGCCCTGTGCAGAAGGAGCCCCGGTGAGACGCCTGCCTGAGAACACCGGCGCCGCCGCTCGTCCCGGCGCCCGCCCGGACACTGCCGCACCCGGGTTCGAGATCACCTTCGACGGGCGGCCGATTCCCGCGCTGCCCGGCCAGAGCATCGCGGCCGCCCTCTGGGCGGCCTCCGTCCTCAGCTGGCGCACCACCCGGGTGAACGGACGGCCGAGGGGCGCCTTCTGCGGCATCGGCTCCTGCTTCGACTGCCTGGCCACCGTGAACGGGCGCCCCGGCCTGCGCGCCTGCCTGGTACCCGCCCGCCCCGGGGACGCCGTCACCACCCAGGAAGGGGACGGGCATGCCGCACTCCGCCCCTGAGCCACCGGTCGCCGGACTCGCCGTCGTGGGCGCCGGACCCGCCGGTCTGGCGGCGGCGGTCACCGCGGCCGACGGCGGACTCGACGTGGTCCTGCTCGACGCGGCCGACGCTCCCGGCGGTCAGTACTACCGGGCGCCCGCCCCCGGGCTCGCCGCCGGCCGGTCCGCGCCACCGCTCCACGGCCGGGCGGCCTTCGCCGCCCTCACCGCCCGGCTCGACCGGCACCGCGCGGCCGGCCGCATCCGCCATCTGACCCGCCACCAGGTGTGGGCGGGCGAGCGGACCGGCGCCGACTGGACCCTGCACGCCGTCACCGGGACCGAAGGACGGGGCGGCGCCGCCGTCCGCGCCCGCCGTCTGCTCGTCGCGACCGGCTCCTACGAGCGGCAGCTCCCCTTCCCCGGCTGGACCCTGCCCGGAGTGGTGGGAGCGGCCGGGGCGCAGGCCATGCTCAAGTCGGGCCTGGTGCTGCCGGGCCGGCGCATCGTCGTCGCCGGCAGCGGGCCGCTGCTCCAGGCCGTCGCGGTCTCCCTCGCCCGGGCCGGGGCCCGGGTGCCCGCACTGGTGGAGGCCGCGGGCTACGGACCGTACGGGCGGGCGCCGCTGGTCCTGGCCGGCGACCCCGGCCGGCTCGCGGAGGGCGTACGGCACGGCACGGCCCTGGCCCGCCACCGGGTGCGGATGCTCACGCACCGGGCGGTCACCGCCGTGCACGGCACCGAGCGGGTGGAGGGCGTGACCGTCAGCCGGCTGGACCGCGACTGGCGCCCGGTCCCGGGCAGCGGGCGGCGCATCGACTGCGACGCGCTGGCCGTCGGGCACGGTCTGGTGCCACAGCTCGACCTCGCCGTCGGTCTCGGCTGCGCCACCCGGTGCGGTGCGGACGGGTCGGCCGCCCTGGTGCTCGACGCCGGACTGTGCACCACCGTGCCCGGGATCTGGGCCGCCGGTGAGACCGGCGGCATCGGCGGGGTGCGTCTCGCCCTGGCCGAGGGGGAACTGGCCGCCCGCTCGGTGATCGCCGACGCCCGGGGGAGTCTGCCGGGCCGGGACCGCACGGACGCGCTGCGCCGCACCCGCCGCCGGATGCGCCGGTTCGCCGAACTGATGGGCGCCGTGCACCGGCCCGGGCCCGGGTGGACCTCCTGGCTCGCCGCCGGCACGGAGGTCTGCCGCTGCGAGGAGGTCACCACCGGCGCCGTCCGCGCGGCGGTCGACGACCTCGGCGCCGGCGACGCCCGCACGGTCAAGCTGCTCACCCGCGCCGGCATGGGCTGGTGCCAGGGCCGTACCTGCGGCTTCGCGGTACGGGAACTCGCCGGCCGCGACGCGGACACCGGCGGCCCCGACCGGCGGCCGCTCGCCTGCCCCGTCCCGCTGTCCGTCCTCGCCCGGGCCGCCCGCACCGACGAAGCCTGAACAACACCCGCACCCCGCACACCCCATCTCCCGAGGAGTCCGTATGACGGCCAACGCCCCCGCACGCACCAGCCCCTGGCGGGGCGTCATGGTGGCCACCCCGCTCACCCTGCGCGAGGACCGGTCCATCGACTACGACGCGTACGCCGCTCACGTCCGCGACCTCGTCGACGCGGGCTGCGACGGAGTGGTGCCCAACGGCTCGCTCGGGGAGTACCAGACCCTCAGCGACCGGGAGCGCGTCGAGATCGTGCGGGTCGCCGTCGAGGCGGCGGGCGACGGGGCCCGCGTGATGCCCGGGGTCTCCTCGTACGACAGCGCCCAGTCGCGGCGCCGGGCCGAGGAGGCAGCCGAGGCGGGCGCCGGCTCCGTCCTGCTGCTGCCGCCCAACGGGTACCGCTGCGAGGACGCGGCGGTCCGGGCCCACTACGCGGAGGTCGCCGCCGCGGGCCTGCCCGTCGTCGCGTACAACAACCCCTACGACACCAAGGTGGACCTGACGCCGAGGCTGCTCGCCCAGCTCCACGCCGAGGGTTCCGTGGTGGCCGTCAAGGAGTTCAGCGGGGATGTGCGCAGGGCGTACGAGATCGCCGAGGAGGCGCCCGGGCTCGACCTCCTCGTCGGGGCCGACGACGTCCTGCTCGAACTCGCCCTGGCCGGGGCGGTCGGCTGGATCGCCGGCTGCCCCAACATGCTGCCGGCCGGCTGTGTCGCGCTCTACCGGGCCGCCGCGGCAGGGGACCTGGCGACGGCCGTGCCGCTGTACCGGCGGCTGCACCCGCTGCTGCGCTGGGACTCCAAGCCGGAGTTCGTCCAGGCGATCAAGGCGTCGATGGACATCGTCGGCCGGCACGGCGGCCCCGCCCGGCCGCCCCGGCTGCCGCTGGACGCCGAGGCCCTTGCCGCCGTGCGCGCCGCCACCGAGAAGGCCCGGGCCGAGGGCCTCGACTGAACCGACCGCAGCGCCCGCGAACCGAATCCGAGGGGGACACTTGCGCAGCCGCCACATCTTCCACGCCGTCGACTCGCACACCGAGGGCATGCCGACCCGGGTGATCACCGGCGGGATCGGCACTCTGCCCGGTGCCACCATGGCCGAGCGACGCACCCACTTCATGGCGCACCGGGACGCCGTACGCACCCTGCTGATGTACGAGCCGCGCGGCCACGCCGCCATGAGCGGGGCCGTGCTCCAGCCGCCGACGCGCCCCGACGCGGACTTCGGCGTCCTGTTCATGGAGGTCTCCGGCTGTCTGCCGATGTGCGGGCACGGCACCATCGGGGTGGCCACCGTCCTGGTCGAGACGGGCATGGTGACGGTCACCGAACCGGTCACCACCGTGCGGCTGGACACCCCGGCGGGTCTTGTCACCGCCGAGGTCCGGGTCGAGGACGGCGCCGCCGCCTCCGTCACCCTGACCAATGTCCCCGCCTTCAGCGCGGGCCTGGGCCTGACCGTGAAGGTCCCCGGCCTCGGCACCGTGCCGTACGACCTGGCCTACGGCGGGAACTTCTACGCCATGGTCCGACTGGACGACATCGGGCTGCCGTTCGACCGCTCCCGCAAGGACGAGCTGCTGGCGGCGGGGCTCGCGCTGATGGACGCGGTCAACGCGGCCGACCGGCCGGTGCATCCGCTCGACCCGGACATCCACGGCCTCAAGCACGTCCAGCTGATCGCCGCCGGCTCCGACGCGGCCCACTCCCGGCACGCGATGGCCATCCACCCCGGCTGGTTCGACCGTTCGCCCTGCGGCACGGGCACCTCCGCGCGCATGGCCCAGCTGCACGCGCGGGGCGAACTGCCCCTGGAATCCGACTTCGTCAACGAGTCCTTCATCGGGACGC
Source organism: Streptomyces sp. ITFR-16 (assembly GCF_031844705.1). NCBI lineage: Bacteria > Bacillati > Actinomycetota > Actinomycetes > Kitasatosporales > Streptomycetaceae > Streptomyces > Streptomyces sp. ITFR-16. The sequence continues at coordinate 1,513,892 of NZ_CP134609.1, read as the reverse complement.
GGTTCACCGGCCGGCTCGTCGCCGAGACCACCGTGGGTACGCTGCCCGCCGTCGTGCCCACCGTCACCGGACGCGCCTGGATCACCGGCACCGCGCAGTACTTCCTCGACCCGGCCGACCCCTTTCCGGAGGGGTTCCTGCTCTGAATCTCCCGGGTCCGCGCGCAACGTCACATTGTATTCTGGGGCCCCGTACGGTGCTGGAGGAACAGACATGGCCCGCCTGACGTCGCTCAATGTGATCTCGGCGCAGGAGCATCTGCGCGACCAGGTGGCGCACGCGCTGCGGGCGGCCCTGATCTCCGGTGAGCTGAGGCCCGGCACCGTCTACTCGGCGCCCGCCCTGGCCTCGGAGTTCGGGGTCTCCGCGACTCCCGTCCGTGAGGCGATGCTCGATCTGGCCCGGGAGGGACTGGTCGAGGCCGTCCGCAACAAGGGCTTCCGCATCACCGAGCTCACCGAGCAGGACCTCGACGACTTCACCGAACTCCGCGCCATGATCGAGGTCCCCACGGTCGGCCGGATCGCGCGGATGAGTCTCACCGTAGAGCTGGAGGCGCTGCGGCCCGTCGCGCTGGAGATCGTCGAGGCCGCGCGGCGGCTCGACATCCTGGGCTATCTGGAGGCGGACCGGCGCTTCCACCTCGCCCTGCTGGCGCTGGCGGGCAACCGCCGACTGGTCGAGGAGGTCGGCGAGCTGCGCAAGCGGTCCCGGCTCTTCGGCCTCAACCGGCTTGCGGAGTCGGGTCAGTTGACTGCCTCGGCCGAGGAGCACGTGCAGTTGCTGGACCTGGTGGTGGCGGGTGACGCCGAGGGGGCCGAGGCCTGCATGCTGGCCCATATGTCGCACGTCAGGTCGCTGTGGGCCGACGGCAGGCAGGGCGGCGTGCCCGATCAGCGCGGCCCGGAGGCGCAGGCGGCCCCGGCCGAGCCGGTCTGACCGGCGCCGCCCCCGTCCCCGCCCGCTCAGCGCTCCAGCGGGCCCGCCATCCAGTCCTCGACGCCGTCCGGGGTGCGGGGTGCGGGGTGCGGGGAGCGCGGACGCGGATACAGGACCGCTTCGTGGCGTGCGTCCCCGTCCGGCCCCAGGACCGGCACATGGCCGGCCTGGTCCTCACCGGTGAGGCCGGTCAGCCAGGCGTACCCGGTGTGCGGGCGGAAGCGGTGGTCGGTGTCGTCGGACCGGACGGCCGGAACGCCCGCCGGGATGACGAGCCGTTCGACTGCCCTCCGGCAGCGGGGAGTGCGCCCATGCGGCGCGGATGAAGGCTTCCAGGGCCGGGGACACCGGCAGGTCATGGCTGCTGGTGCACAGGGGGACAGAGGGCTCGGTCACGGGGCGGAACTCCTCGGGCTGAAGCGGCAACGCCCGTAAGCAGGTTGCCGGGAACGGGAGTTGGCGCGCGGACGAATGTGCGCACAGCGCCTTCCGAAGAACATGTGACATGTGCCATTGTACAGACGGTCGCGAGTGAGGTCGTGCTCATGTCATAAATGACTCCGCGTCATCCCCCGTCCCCGCCCGCGCCATCCCCCACGCCGCGCCGGTCGCGCGGCCCCACACCGCTGGGAGGCGGCACGTGAAGAACCGAACGGTTCGACAGAGATTCACCGGGATATCCACCGCGGTCCTGGCGGCCTGTCTGGGTGTCGGCATGCTCGCCGCACCGAGCCGGGCCGCCGAGCCCCGGCCCGCCACCCCCGCGAGCGCGGACGCCGCAGCGCACGCGTCCGCCGGCCCGGCCGCACCCGAGGAGCCGGGCGGCCCCGCCGCGCAGTCCCCCACCGCCCCCGTCCAGGACGCCGGACACGTGGCCGACGCCTCGCTGACGCCTGCCGAACGGGCCCCGCAGTCCGCCTCCAAGGACGCGCTGAAGCGCGACTACGACGACCCGCGCGCCGCCGCCCCGAGCCACCCGGCCCCCTCGATGAGGAAGGTCCGCGCCGGTGCGCGGACGGACGCGTGCTCCGTGGCCGACTTCACCAGCCGCACCGGCGGCGCCCTCGTCCAGCAGATCACGTCGTCGACGACCGACTGCGTCAACACCCTGTTCGGCGTCAAGGGCAACGACGGCTACCTCGCCTTCCGCGAGGCCCAGATGGTCACCGTCGCCAACGCCCTGCGCGACGGCTCCGCCGCCTACCCGGGCGACAGCAGCACCGGCATGCCGCAGCTCGTGCTCTTCCTGCGGGCCGGCTACTACGTTCAGTACTACGACCCCGGCACGGTCGGCGCGTACGGAGCGCCGCTGCGCACCGCCGTCCAGGGCGCGCTGGACGCCTTCTTCGCCTCCGCGCACTCCCGCGACGTCACCGACGCCAACGGCGAGACCCTGGCCGAGGCCGTCGTCCTCATCGACAGCGCCGAGCAGAACGCCCGCTATCTGTACGTCGTGAAGCGGCTGCTGGCCGGCTACGACTCCTCGTACAACAGCTCCTGGTACATGCTCAACGCCGTCAACAACGTCTACACCGTGACCTTCCGGGGCCACCAGGTGCCCGAGTTCGTCCAGGCCGTCGAGGCCGATCCCAGCCTCCTCGACGCGCTCGCCGGCTTCGCCCGCGACCACCTCGACCTGCTGGGGACGGACCGGTCGTACCTGGCCTCCAACGCGGGCCGCGAGCTCGGGCGCTTCCTCCAGGAGGAGTCGCTGCGGCCCAAGGCCCGCCCACTGGTCATCGATCTGCTCGGCCGCAGCTCCCTGACCGGCCCGACCGCCCCGCTCTGGGTCGGGCTCGCCGAGATGACCGACTCCTACGACCGGGCCGGCTGCTCCTCGTACGGCACCTGCGACCTCGCCGAGCGGATCAAGAGCGCCGTGCTCCCCGTCGCGTACACCTGCAGCGACAGCATCCGCATCCTCGCCCAGCAGATGACCTCCGCCGACCTCACCAAGGCCTGCACCAGCCTCAAGGGCCAGGACGCCTACTTCCACGAGGTGGCCCGCGACAGCGGACCGGTCGCCGACGACCACAACACCACCATCGAGGTCGTCGTCTTCGACTCCAGCACCGACTACCAGACCTACGCCGGCGCCATCTACGGAATCGACACGGACAACGGCGGGATGTACCTGGAGGGCGACCCGTCGGCGGCCGGCAACCAGCCGAGGTTCATCGCCTACGAGGCCGAATGGCTCCGGCCCGACTTCCAGATCTGGAACCTCAACCACGAGTACACGCACTACCTCGACGGCCGGTTCGACATGGCCGGCGACTTCGAGGCCGGGGTCACCACCCCGACCATCTGGTGGGTCGAGGGCTTCGCGGAGTTCGTCTCCTACTCCTACCGCGACGTCACCTACGACGACGCCGTCACCCAGGCCGCCGCGCACACCTACACCCTGCGCACCCTGTTCGACACCACCTACGAGAACGCCGACCAGACCCGCGTATACAACTGGGGCTACCTGGCCGTCCGTTACATGCTCCAGTCGCACCGCGCCGACGTGGACACGCTCCTGGGCCGCTACCGCGCAGGCGACTGGAACGGCGCCCGCACGCTGCTCACCTCCACCATCGGCAGCCGCTACGACGCCGACTGGAACACCTGGCTGACGGCCTGCGCGGCCGGCGACTGCGGGACCACCACCGGCCCGCCGGACGACTCGTCCCCCGAGTGCACCGCGGCCGACGCCCGTGAGCTCGGCCAGGACTGCACCCGCGCCGGACAGCACGCCGCCCGGGGCGACCACTCCTACCTCTACCTCTATGTGCCCGCCGGCACCGCCCAGTTGACGATCACCACCAGCGGCGGCACCGGTGACGCCGACCTGTACTACGACGCGCGGGGCTGGGCCACCACCGGTTCGTACACAACCCGGGCGACCGGCCCCGGGAACAGCCACACGCTGACCGTCGACCGGCCGGCCGCGGGCGCCCACTACATCAGCCTCTACGCCGTGCAGGGCTTCGACGGGGTGAAGGTCTCCACGCGGTACTGACCGCCAAGGGGCGGCACGGGTGCGGGACCGCCGCGCCCGTGCCGCTCAGCTCAGCAGCAGCCGGCCGGGTCCCAGCCGCTCCTGGATGATGTCCACCAGTTCGTCGAAGAGCGTCGGACCCCGTCCCTGCTCCGCCCGCGCGATCCGCTCGCGGAGCGGGGGCAGGTTGTCCGGATGGGCCCGGGCGGTGAGCCGGCGCAGATGGCGGGCGGTCTCCTCGTGGCCCAGGGCGCGCGCCGAGCGGGCGTGGTCGCGCCACTCGATCACGAAGTCGTTGTCGTCCGGCGTGCCCATCCCGCCGCTCAGACAGTCCGCGAAGGCGTCGAGATTGCGGCCGAAGCTGCCGCCCGGCCCGTTCACCGCCTCGCCGATCAGGTCCCAGAACCGCTCCAGGCCGGTGACCTCGGAGCCGTTGATCACATAGGTCACGGTCATGGGGGCAGCGTACAAGCCGCTCCCGTCCGTGGATCCGCGCCGCAGGTGGGGGACTACGGCGCGGACCGGACCGGAGGAGTGATCAGCAGCCGTAGTCGACGAGGTCGAACGTCTCGTAGTGGTCGGCGGTGTAGTAGTCCTCCTGGCTGCGCTCGCCCGTGACGATCCGCCGCGCGCCGCGCGTCGGGGAGCCTGGGGTGATCACGGTGTACTCGTGGTAGTAGCCGGTGCTCTGGCCGGGCAGCACGCCTTCGCGGTTCTGGAAGACGACGCCGTCCTGGTCGTACGGGAAGGGGCCGCCCGCCTCGATGAGATCGAGGGTGTCGTGCGCCTGGGAGGGAAGGGCCGAGTAGCAGATGCTGCCGACCGAGGTGGTGGCGGCGGTCGCGGTCGCCGCGACGGGGCCGCCGACGAAGAGGACGGACAGGAGGGCGGCGACGCCGCCGAGCGTGGTGATCCGTGGGGGGATTCGCATGTCCACCATGATGACGCGCGTAGATGTGGTCCCGTCAACGCCAACCCGGGTGAATTTTTCGGGAGTTAACCGGGGAGACGGTAAACACGCCGTTCACGGACTGACGGAGCGCCAGATCCGTTCCGGCACCGTACGCGCCGCCTCCTCGATGTCGATGTCGCCGACGGACAGCCAGCGGCGCGCGACCGCCGTCACCGGACCCAGGATCAGTGACTCCAGGACGGGCAGCGGCAGGGGGGCGAGCCGGCCCGACTCCTGATGGGCGTGCAGCCAGGCGGCCAGCGGTGCCAGCCGGGCCTCCTGCGCGCCCCGGATCCGGTGGGCGTGCACGGTGGTCTCGCGGTTCATGGTCACGGAGTGCATGAGCCGGGCCCCGTCCGGATGGTCCCGCACGAAGTGGAGATGGGCCCGGGCCACGGCGAGCACGCCGGTGCGGGCGTCGTCCGCCCGCCGCAGCTCCCCGGCCAGTTCGTCCAGGAGGCGGCCCAGCCAGGACTGCGCGAGCGCGACCAGCACGCCGTGCAGGCTGCCGAAGTGGTGGTAGATGCTCCCGGTACTGACCCCGCTGGCCGAGGTGAGCGCTCCCAGGGTGAGCCCCGCCTCGCCGTGGGCGGCGTAGATGTCCAGCGCGCAGTCGAGGACCTGTGCGGCGGTGGCCTCGCCGCGCTGCTGCTTCGGACTCATCGGTGCCGTCCTCGCTCCCGGATGCGGCGGCCCCTCGTGGCGCCGCCGGGAACAGCGTAAAAGATGTTTCCGGAATTGTTTCCAAAACTAGTTCCAATACGTGCGCGTCGTGCTCCAGACTGAACATCCGTTGCGCCAAGTCGCGCTAGACCAAGCAGATTTCGAACGGCGGATGCGGCCCCGGGCGGCCGCGGTGCGGAACACACGGGGGAGCGCTCGATCATGACCAGCGTGCACGACGGGGACCACGAGGGCAGTGAGGACAACCTTGACGGCGGCATCACACCCCTGACCGCGAACGACCCGGCCCGGGTGGGCCCTTATCTGCTGCTCGGCCGGCTCGGCGCGGGCGGCATGGGCCGCGTCTACCTCGCCCGCTCCGAGGGCGGGCGCACGGTCGCGGTCAAGGTGGTGCACACGGAGCATGTCGCCGATCCCCAGTTCCGTGCCCGCTTCCGCCGCGAGGTCGAGGCGGCGCGGCGGGTCGACGAGCGCTACACCGCGCCCGTGCTGGACGCGGCGCCCGACGAGGAGTACCCGTGGGTGGCCACCGGCTATGTCCCGGGCCTCTCCCTGGAGCAGATCGTGCGCGGCCACGGCGCGCTCACCGCCGACGCGGTGCTCGCCCTCGCGGACGGGCTGCTGCGCGCGCTCAAGGACATCCACGCGGCCGGCATCGTCCACCGCGACCTCAAGCCGTCGAACGTGATGGTCACGGTCGAGGGCCCCAAGGTCATCGACTTCGGCATCGCCCGGGGCGTCGAGACCTCCGTCGAGTCCCTGCTCACCAGCACGGGGATGGTGATCGGCTCACCCGGCTTCATGGCCCCGGAGCAGATCCGGGGCGAGAGCGCGGGCCCCAAGAGCGATGTGTTCACCCTCGGCTGTGTGCTGACGTACGCGGCGACCGGCACGCTCCCCTTCGGCAACGGGGTGAGCAACCAGCACGCGGTGATGTACCACATCGTCGAGGCCGAGCCCGATCTCTCGGCGGTCCGTGACGAGCGCCTGCACGCCCTGATCGGCCGGCTGCTGACCAAGTCTGCCGCCGAACGCCCGGGTGTGGACGAGCTGTTGGCCGAGTCCGGCCGGAAGGGGCCCGAGGCGGCGGCGTCCTGGCTGCCGGCGGGGGTGGTGGCCCACCTCGCACGGCAGTCGGCGCGGCTCCTGGACGCGGAGGCCGCGCCCGTACGGCAGGAGGGCCCCGACCGGGCCACGCTCGGGCTCCGGCCTGCGGCGGATGCTTCCTCGGCCCTGCCCGCCGGCGCGGTGACCTCGGCGAAGCCGACGCCGGAACCGGAACCGGAGCCGAGGCCGGAACCGGAGCCGAAGCCGAAGGCCGAGCGGGAGGCGCGCCGCCGGCGCTTGGTCGTCTCCGTCCCGTTGGTCCTGGTCCTGGCCGGGGGCGGCGGCACCCTGGCGGTGCTCCAGCCGTTCAGCGGTGACAGCGGCAGCCACGCGGCCCCGCCGTCGAGCAGCGGACCTGGCACGCCCGGCCCGGCGTCACCGGACGGCACCCCCGCCCAGGGCGACAAGACCCCCCAGGCGTCCGAGAGCGAGGCCAAGGGAAAGGGCAAGGGCAAGGACAAGACCAAGGACAAGGGCGGCGAGAGGGGCGAGGACGGGAAGGACGGCAGGGACGGGCAGAAGGGCGAGGACGGCAGGAAATCTCCGGCCGGGGGCGGCGGTTCGGGCTCCGCGAGCGGCGGGGGCGGCGGCTCCACGTCCACCGGCGGGGGCTCCGGCTCCGGCGGTTCGTCCAGCGGCGGCGGCAGCAGCACGTCGGGCGGCTCCACGGGCGGTTCGGGCAACGGGGGTTCGAGCAGTACATCGGGCGGCTCCACCGGTGGCTCCACCGGCGGTTCGTCCGACGGCGGCACGGTCCCCGCGTCGTTCGTGGGCACCTGGAAGTACGGCAAGTCGTACAACGTGGGCCGGCCCGGCACCATCGTCATATCCAAGTCCGGCGTGGTCAGGCTCTCCGAATCGCCGATCGCGCCCTGTTCGTACGAGGCCAAGGTCATCTCCACGGCCTACAGCGGCAGCCGCATCAACATCAGCGTCGCCAAGCAGGTCGGAGCCTCCAACCCCATGTGCTACAGCACCCTCGACGAGTCCTTCTTCACCCGCAACGGCAGCGGCCTCCAGCACAACGTCGGGCCCTCCGCCGGCGACGGCTACTACTACAAGCGGGCTTGAGCGGCGCACCACGGGCGCCCGGAGGCTCACCCGAATCACCCTCCTGGTGAGGGTCCGAAAGCGTGACTGCCCGTAGGCGGGGCATGCATTGCGTGAGGACCTTCGAGGACCTTCGAGGACAGGGGGCGATTCACTGTGGCGGCGGGGGAGACGATGGAGCGTCAGGAAGTGGCCCGGATGCATCGCAGAGTGGGCCGTGCCGATCTGGCGGCCGTCGGCGAAGTGCGCGGGGCAGTGCGGGAGTTACTGCGGTACCGCTGGAAGGAGGAGCCCGCCCGGGTGGCGGAGCTGCTGCTCAGCGAGCTGGTGACCAACGCCCTGGTGCACACGGACGAGGGCGCGGTCGTCGCGGTGAGCGTGGCCCCGCGCCGGCTGCGGGTGGAGGTGCGGGACTTCGTCCAGGGCATGCCCCCCGTGTCGCACGTACCGGACGCCGACGACGGTACGCACGGCCGGGGGCTGGTCCTGGTGGAGAGCCTCGCCGACTCCTGGGGGGTCAGCGCGCACGCGCTGGGCAAGATGGTCTGGTTCGAGCTGGACGGCGAACGGCCCTGACGGTCCGGTCGGACCGCCAGGGCCGTGCTGTGCGCGACCACCGGCCGGCACATCAGCCGAACTGCTGCTCGAGGTCCTTCAGCTTCTGCTCCAGCGAGTCGAGCCGGGGCAGGGCCTGGGTGTCGTCCTCGGCCGTGAGGTCGGCCGCCCTCGTGTCGGTCGTGCCCAGTTCAGGGACGCTCGTGGAGGCCGGGCCGTTCACGGCTTGCAGGGATGGCCGGGGTCTGAGGGGCAGTTGACCCGGCTCGGATATGGCGGGCTCCGCGACGGACTGCGCGGAGCCCGTCGCGGGGGCCAGGGCCTGGACGTCCATCTGGGCGGCCCCCCGGCCGACCCGGGTCCAGGCCCGGTTCTGCCGGTTCAGGGCCTTGATGTGCGCCCGGTCCAGCTTCTCCTGGTCCTTTCTGCGGAGACGGTTCTGCTCCTTCTCCCTGCGGTCCTCGCGTACCTCGTCGACCGCCTCGTCCAGCGTGCGTACGCCTTCGAGGAGCATCAGCGACCAGGCGCCGAAGGTCTCCCGGGGCGCCCGCAGCCAGCGGACGATCCGGATCTGCGGCAGCGGGCGGGGCACGAGGCCCTGCTCGCGCAGCGCGGCCCTGCGGGTCTGCTTCAGGGCCCGGTCGAAGAGCACGGCGGCCGAGAGGGACATCCCCGCGAAGAAGTGCGGGGCGCCCGCGTGGTCGATGCCGCGCGGAGCGTGCACCCAGTTGAACCAGGCGGCGGCACCGGCGAACGTCCACACCAGCAGGCGTGAGCCGAGCGCCGCGTCGCCGTGGCTGGCCTCCCGCACCGCCAGGACGGAGCAGAACATCGCCGCCCCGTCGAGGCCGAACGGCACCAGGTACTCCCAGCCGTTGGCGAGGCCCAGATTCTGCTGGCCGAAGCCGACCAGCCCGTGGAAGGAGAGTGCGGCGGCGACCGCGGCACAGCAGAACAGCAGCACGTACGAAGCGGTGGCGTAGAGCGCCTCCTTGCGCCTGCGCCGCTCCTCGCTGCGTTCCCAGGTGTCGTCGGCCGCGGATGTGTCAGAGGCGCGCTTGCCGCGCGCGACCACCGCCACCGCCGCCATGACCCCCACGAGCAGCACGGCGCCCGGAAGCAGCCAGTCAAGCGATATGTCGGTCAGTCTCATGCGCGGTCCCTTGCGTCGCGTAGGGCGTTTCGGGCGCCATCGTGGCGGAGATTCCCTCACGTCCAGGCGGTTTCGGGGCAAGAGAACGCCAATGGGGTGGCTGAGCGCGCCGATATCGACGTTCTGGTCGAACTCCCATCAGCCTGACCGGAGTTGCGTTCGATTCCCGCCACCCGTGCGGGCGGTGTGGAGTGGGCGGCGCGGATCAGGGGGCGGGCGTCAGTTTGCGGACCCGGTCCGCGTCGCAGGTGCGCGGACACGTGACGCAGGTGTCCTCGGGCCGCAGCGTGTAGAACAGGCAGCAGCTCGCGCGGTCCCGGGTCGGCAGCGACTCGCCGTCCGGCCCGGTCAGCTCCCGGAAGCCCGCGTTGCCGACGTACGGCTTGGTGGTGCCCGGCAGGAGTTCCTCCAGCTCGGTCATCGCGCGCCGCTCCTCGCCCAGCAGATGCGCGATGTACCAGAGGCCCTCGACGACCTCGTCCGTCGCCATGCCCCACAGCGCCCGCTTGCCGCGCCGCATGCGCGGTCCGAAGCCGTCGAGCACCGGGCCCAGGTGCCCGGCCACGGAGTCCAGCACCTCGGCGCGCAGCGCCGCCTCGTCCGCCACCACCCGCGCGCCCGGCAGCCCGGCCGCCGGATCCCCCGGAAGGCAGGCGAACTCCCGTACCCGGACGGTCAGATGGCCCAGCGCGCGCTGGAACGCCACGTCCTCGACGGGGATCCTCGGCACCCGGCGGTGCAGGAACCAGGGCACCGTCACCAGCAGGCAGGCCGGCCACGCGTAGCGGTGCAGGCCGAAGCTGGCGATCACATCGGGCCGGGCCTCCTGCCCGTAGTCCCGCAGGACCTGGTCGCGGTCGTAGGCGAGGAAGGTGTCCAGGGCGGCGCCGCCGGCCGCCAGCTCGTGCGCGCCCACCCAGCCGACGCCGCGAGGGGCGCGCTCACCCGCGCCGAGGACCTCGGCACGCAGCCCGGGAAAGACCTCGGTCAGGCGCGCGTACGCGTCGGCCACGGGGGAGGCCGTCACACCGGGAAGCGGGGCGGTGAGGGTCATGCAGGGACCACCGAATCACGATCGATAGCAGGTTAGCCTTACCTTACCCGACCGGATCGATGTTTGAACTGCAGGCTTCTGCGCCTATCGTGCACGCAGGGCGCGCGTCGCGCGAGCCGCGCCCCGCCGGTCGAGGAGGTATCCGTGGAGCAGGGCAGAGCGCGTGCGGAGGCACGGGCGCCGTACGCGTCCGCCGGTCCGTCCGTGCGGGTGCCCGAGCAGGCCCGCGGCGAACACACCCACAGCGAGCCCCTGGCCCCCCGCGCCCCGGTGCAGCGGCACTCCGTGCGCGGCCAGATCCTGGACGCCCTGCGCGCCGCCCTGGTCGACGGCGAGCTGGTCCCGGGCGAGGTCTACTCCGCCCCCGCGCTCGGCGCCCGCTTCGGGGTCTCCGCCACCCCGGTGCGCGAGGCGATGCAGCAGCTGGCGGTCGAGGGAGCCGTCGAGGTCGTGCCGAACCGGGGCTTCCGGGTCGCCGAGCGCGGCCCCGGCGAGCTGGCGGAGCTGGCCGAGGTACGCGCCCTGATCGAGGTCCCCGTCATGCTGCGGCTCGCCCGCACCGTCCCGCCGGCCCACTGGTGCGCCCTGCGCCCGCTGGCCGACGCCACCGTGGCGGCGGCCGCCGTCGGCGACCGGGCCAGCTACGCGGAGGCCGACCGCGCCTTCCACCGGGCGGTGCTGGCCCTCGCGGGCAACAGCCAGCTGGTCATGGTGGCCGACGATCTGCACCGCCGCTCCCAGTGGCCGCTGGTGAGCAACCCCGTCACCCGGCGCGCCGACCTGCTGGCGGACGCCTCCGAGCACACCGCGCTGCTGGACGCGCTGATCGCCCAGGACGTGGCGGTCGTGCAGTCGCTCGTACGGGAACACTTCACCGGCGCCGCGGGCTGACGCCGGGCCGGGGTCGCCTCGGACCCGGCCCGGCGGTCCGCCCTCAGTTCGCCTCGGCCGTCTCCGGCGCCGGCGGGTCCAGATGCGGACCCAGCCAGGTCGGCACCCCGCCGAGCAGCCGGAAGAGCCGGCCCGCCTCGGCGCGCAGCCGGGTCGCGACATCGGGCTCCGGCTCGGCGTCCGCCAGCGCGATGAGGGCCGGGGCCGTACCGACCAGATAGCCCAGCTCCTCCCTTATCCGCAAGGACTCCGCGAAGCCGTGCCGGGCCTCGGCCAGCTCGCCCTCGCGCAGCGCGATCAGGGCCAGATGGCGCCAGGTGGAGGAGAGCAGCAGCGCGTCGCCCTGGGTGGTGGCCCCGGCGTGCGCCCTGCGGTACGCGGCGCGGGCGGCCTGTGGCGAGTCGGCGATGTTCTGCGCGATCAGACCCCGCCGGAAGTCGAGCAGGGGCCGGCCCGGTGCGGCGGGGGAGAGCAGGGCCGCGGCGCGGCTCAGCGCCACCCTGGCCTCGTCGGCCCGGTCGCGTACCCCGAGCAGGGTGGAGGCGTACGCCAGATAGCCCCGCTCGCACGCCGCCGCCCCGCGTTCGGCGTCGTCGTGGGCCATCGCCTCCGCGATGCGCAGCGCGTCCTCGGCGTCGGTCCAGCCCTGTCCGGTGTAGAGACAGCGCTCGGTCAGCAGGGCCGTGCGCTGGAGTGCCGCCGCCGGATCGGTGGCGGCGTCGTGTTCGAGCAGCGCCGCGGCGTCCGTCCAGCAGGCGCGTGACCGCAGCCGCCATACCGCTGTCTGGAGCGGCGGATCGTCATCTGCTGTCGTTCCGGAACCAGACATGGCGGTATGCGCCACATTGCCCTCCCCGAGCGCGCCATCGAGCTGTGGAGAGTGTCCGGCCCGGCCGGACGCTCTGAGTCTGGCCGCATCACAGCACGGAATGGCACGCCGGGCCAAGAGGTCGAGGCAATGTCAGGTGAAACTTTTCACAATCGGCCGGAGCGCGCGCCGGCCGCGCGGAGCCCCGGAGATCAGCTCATACGCAGGGCGAGGAAGAAATCGAGCTTGTCCTCCAGGCGCGAAAGGTCACGCCCCGTCAACTGCTCGATTCGCCCGACCCGGTAGCGCAGCGTGTTGACGTGCAGATGCAGCCGGGAGGCACAGCGGGTCCAGGAACCGTCGCAGTCCAGGAACGCCTCCAGGGTCGGGATGAGCTCCGCGCGGTGGCGCCGGTCGTAGTCGCGCAGCGGGTCGAGCAGCCGTGCGGTGAACGCGCGGCGCACGTCGTCCGGGACGAAGGGGAGCAGCAGCACGTGCGAGGCCAGCTCGTGGTGGCCGGCCGCGCAGACCCGGCCCGGCCGGGCCGCCGCCACCCGGCGGGCGTGCCGGGCCTCCTCCAGCGCGCCGCGCAGGCCCTCGGGCGAATGCACGGAGGCGCTGACACCCAGTGTCAGCCGGCCGTCGTCGGCCAGGCCCGCGGAGAGCGGGGCGCGGACGGCGGCGAGCAGCGCGTCGGCGTGCAGCGCGGGGTCCTCCCCGGGGACGGCCTGCTCCGCGGGGGCCTCGCCGTCCGCCCGGTCCGGGTCGGCCGGTGCCGGGGCGGCGGGCAGCGGCACCAGGGCGATGGCCTCGTCACCCGTATGGGCGACGGCGATCCGGTCCGCCGAGTCGGGTCTCGTCACCGCCGGGTCCACGAGGATCTCCTCCAGCAGCGCCTGGGCGACCGGGCCGCCCGCGATGCCGGAGCCGGCGCCGCCGGGCGCGTCCTGCTCGGCCCACTCGACCCGGGCCACCACCACCTGCCAGTGCGGCGCGGTGCCGAGCCCCGGCAGCAGGACCGGGGCGGCGACCCGCAGCCGGGCCGCGATCTCGGCCGGCGCGGCGCCCGCCTGGACCAGCTCCAGGACCTCCTGGGCGAGCCTGCGGCGCACCGTACGGGCGGCGTCGCGCCGCTCCCGTTCGACCGCGATCAGCTGGGTGACGCCCTGGAGCAGGTCCAGCCGGGCGGCCGGCCAGTCGCCCGCGTCGGCCTCCACGGCCAGCAGCCAGTCGGAGAGCACGGACTCCCGGACGTCCCGGGACGCCGGCAGCGCACCCCGGCTGTTGTTCCGGATCGGGAAGAGCGAATACGCCGTCCCGCCGACCGCGACCCGGTGCGGGGCGCGGCGGCCCGAGCGGACGGCGGCCAGATGGTGCCCGGCCAGCTCGGCGCCCACCGGCCCCGGCAGCGGGGCACCGGCGCCCGCGATCTGCCGACCGGTCGGCGAGAGCACCCAGGCATGAAGGTCCAGGTCGGAGCCGAGCAGATCGAGGACGACGTCCGGGCCGCCGCCGGCCGGGCCCGAGGTCATCAGCCGCCGGTGCCGGTCGACCACCGCCGCCAGATCGCCCGCCCGCTCGCCGGACACCTGGCGGACCACGTACTCGGTGATCGTCGCGAACGCGACGGTTTCATGGACGGCGAAGAGCGGCAGCCGGTGCTGCGCGCACGCCTCGACCAGATCGTCCGGGATGTCACCGAGCTCGGCCTCGCCCGCCGCCAGGCCGGCCACCCCCGCAGCCGCCAGGATCCGTACGAACGGCTCCGCGTCCCCGGCGTCCCGGCGCCAGGCCAGACCGGTCAGGACCAGCTCACCGCCCGTGAGGTAGCGGCTGGGGTCCCGCAGGTCGGTCGTCATCACGCCGCGGACCGTGCGGTCCAGCTCCTCGTCGCCGCCGAGCAGCCGCAGGCCCAGCGCGTCGGTCTCCAGCAGTGCGCGCAGCCGCATCTCGTCGCCGCCGATCTCTTTCGTTGGTGCGGGGGAAAACTGGGTATTGCGGCGAGGTAACCGATCACCGCCATTCGTTCGAATCTACAAGACGGGGACGGGGACCAGCCAACTCCTTCATGGTTTCGGTGACTGCACCAGGTGGAGCAGGGCTTGTGTACTGGGCCACACACCGCGTGAACAAGACATGAACAAGTTTCGAGGGCCGGCCGGCCGTCCCCTGGCCCCAGCGAACGACCCGATTGAGAAGAAGAGAGCCACTCATGGACTTCCTTCGCCCCGCCAGCTGGGAGGAGGCGCTCGCCGCCAAGGCCGAGCACCCGACGGCTGTGCCCATCGCGGGTGGCACCGATGTGATGGTCGAGATCAACTTCGACCACCGGCGGCCCGAGTACCTCCTGGACCTGAACCGCATCGGTGAGCTGTCCGAGTGGGAGGTGGGCCAGGAGAGCGTACGGCTCGGCGCCTCCGTCCCGTACAGCAGCATCATGGAGCACCTGCGCGCAGAGCTGCCCGGACTGGCGCTCGCCTCGCACACCGTCGCCTCGCCGCAGATCCGCAACCGGGGCGGCGTCGGCGGCAACCTGGGCACCGCCTCGCCCGCCGGGGACGCCCACCCGGCACTGCTCGCCGCGGGCGCCGAGGTGGAGGCCGAGTCCGTGCGCGGCACCCGGCTGATCCCCATCGACGCCTTCTACACCGGCGTCAAGCGCAACGCCCTGGAGCCGGACGAGCTGATCCGGGCCGTGCACATCAAGAAGGCCGACGGGCCCCAGCAGTACTCCAAGGTCGGCACCCGCAACGCGATGGTCATCGCGGTCTGCGCCTTCGGCCTGGCCCTGCACCCCGAGACCCGCACGGTCCGCACCGGAATCGGATCCGCCGCCCCCACACCCGTACGGGCGAAGGAGGCCGAGGACTTCCTGAACGCCGCGCTCGAGGAGGGCGGGTTCTGGGACAGCCGCGCGATCATCACGCCGTCCGTCGCCAAGCAGTTCGCCACGCTCGCCGCGGGCGCCTGCAACCCGATCGACGACGTGCGCGGCACCGCGAGCTACCGCCGGCACGCGGTCGGGATCATGGCCCGCCGGACCCTCGGCTGGACCTGGGAGTCGTACCGCGGCAACGGCCGCAGCACCGAAGGAGCTGCCTGATCATGCGCGTCAATTTCACGGTCAACGGCCGCCGGCACGAGGCCGACGACGTCTGGGAGGGCGAGTCCCTCCTCTACGTCCTGCGCGAGCGGATGGGCCTGCCCGGCTCGAAGAACGCCTGCGAGCAGGGCGAGTGCGGCTCCTGCACGGTCCGCCTGGACGGGGTGCCCGTCTGTTCCTGTCTGGTCGCCGCCGGCCAGGTCGAGGGCCGCGACGTCGTCACCGTCGAGGGCCTCGCCGACTTCGCCGCCCACCGCACCGAGGCCCACCCGGGCACGGGCTGCGCCTCCGGCGCCTGCGGCACCCCGCTGGACAGGGCCCGGCAGTGGGAGGCCAAGCCGTCCGGCGAGGAGACCCGCGACACCGGCGAGCTCTCCCCGATCCAGCAGGCGTTCATCGACGCCGGAGCCGTCCAGTGCGGCTTCTGCACCCCCGGCCTGCTGGTCGCGGCCGACGAACTCCTGGAGCGCACCCCGGAGCCCTCCGACGCGGACATCCGCGAGGCGCTCTCCGGCAACCTCTGCCGCTGCACCGGCTACGAGAAGATCCTCGACGCGGTCCGCCTGGCGGCCGCCCGCGCGGAAGAGACGGTCTAGACGATGGGCGTTACCGGTTCCCCCACCAACATCAACCAGGGCACCCGCACCAAGGGCGGCATCGGCGAGTCCACGCTGCGCCCCGACGGGATCCTGAAGGTCACCGGCGAGTTCGCGTACTCCTCGGACATGTGGCACGAGGACATGCTCTGGGGCCACACCCTGCGCTCCACCGTCGCGCACGCCGAGATCGTCTCGATCGACACCTCCGAGGCGCTCGCCACCTCCGGTGTCTACGCCGTGCTCACCTACGACGACCTGCCGACCGAGGTCAAGAACTACGGCCTGGAGATCCAGGACACCCCCGTCCTCGCCCACGGCCGGGTCCGCCACCACGGCGAGCCGGTGGCCCTCGTCGCCGCCGACCACCCCGAGACGGCCCGCCGCGCCGCCGCGAAGATCCGGATCGACTACCGCGAACTGCCGGTCGTCACCGACGAGGCCTCCGCCACCGCCGAGGGCGCGCCCCTGATCCACGAGGGCCGCGACGACCACCACATCGGGCACGTACCGCACCCCAACATCGTCCACCGCCAGCCGATCGTCCGCGGCGACGCGGAGGCGGCGAAGGCCCGCGCCGATGTCGTGGTCAGCGGCGAGTACGTCTTCGGCATGCAGGACCAGGCCTTCCTCGGCCCCGAGTCCGGCATGGCCGTACCCGCCGAGGACGGCGGTGTCGACCTGTACGTGGCCACCCAGTGGCTGCACTCCGACCTCCGCCAGATCGCCCCCGTCCTCGGCCTGCCCGAGGACAAGGTCCGCATGACGCTCTCCGGCGTCGGCGGCGCCTTCGGCGGCCGTGAGGACCTGTCGATGCAGATCCACGCCTGCCTGCTGGCGCTGCGCACCGGCAAGCCCGTGAAGATCGTCTACAACCGCTTCGAGTCCTTCTTCGGACACGTCCACCGCCACCCCGCCAAGCTCTGGTACGAGCACGGCGCCACCCGTGACGGCAAGCTCACCCACATGAAGTGCCGCATCGTGCTGGACGGCGGCGCCTACGCCTCCGCCTCCCCGGCCGTCGTCGGCAACGCCTCCTCGCTGGCCGTCGGCCCGTACGTCATCGACGACGTCGACATCGAGGCGCTCGCGCTCTACACCAACAACCCGCCCTGCGGCGCGATGCGCGGCTTCGGCGCGGTCCAGGCCTGCTTCGCCTACGAGGCGCAGATGGACAAGGTCGCCGCCGAACTCGGCATGGACCCGGTCGAGTTCCGGCAGCTCAACGCCATGGAGCAGGGCACCCTGCTGCCGACCGGCCAGGCCGTCGACTCGCCCGCCCCGGTCGCCGAACTGCTGCGCCGGGTCAAGGCCAGGCCGCTGCCGCCCGAGCGCCAGTGGGAGGTCGCCGGCGAGCAGGCCGACGTACGGGCGCTGCCCGGCGGGCTGTCCAACACCACCCACGGCGAAGGCGTCGTGCGCGGCGTCGGCTACGCGGTCGGCCTGAAGAACGTCGGCTTCTCCGAGGGCTTCGACGACTACTCCACCGCCCGGGTGCGCATGGAGGTCATCGGCGGCGAACCCGTCGCGACCGTGCACACCGCCATGGCGGAGGTCGGCCAGGGCGGCGTCACCGTGCACGCCCAGATCGCCCGCACCGAACTCGGCGTCGCCCAGGTCACCATCCACCCGGCCGACACCCAGGTCGGCTCGGCCGGCTCCACCTCCGCGTCCCGCCAGACCTATGTCACCGGCGGCGCCGTGAAGAACTCCTGCGAGGCCGTGCGCGAACAGGTCCTGGAGCTGGGCCGGCGCAAGTTCGGTACGTACCACCCCGCCTGGGCCACCGCCGAACTCCTCCTGGAGGGCGGCAAGGTCGTCACCGACGGCGGCGAGGTCCTGGCCGACATCGCCGATGTGCTGGAGGACGAGGCGGTCGACATCGAGCTGGAGTGGCGCCACCGCCCCACCGAGGCCTTCGACCTGCGCACCGGACAGGGCAACGGCCATGTCCAGTACTCCTTCGCCGCCCACCGCGCGGTCGTCGAGGTCGACACCGAACTCGGCCTGGTCAAGGTCGTGGAACTGGCCTGCGCCCAGGACGTCGGCAAGGCGCTCAACCCGCTGTCGGTCGTCGGCCAGATCCAGGGCGGCACCACCCAGGGCCTGGGCGTCGCCGTCATGGAGGAGATCATCGTCGACCCGAAGACCGCGAAGGTGCGCAACCCGTCCTTCACGGACTATCTGATCCCCACCATCCTCGACACCCCGACCATCCCGGTCGATGTGCTCGAACTCGCCGACGACCACGCCCCGTACGGGCTGCGCGGCATCGGCGAGGCCCCCACCCTGTCGTCCACCCCGGCCGTCCTCGCGGCGATCCGGAACGCGACGGGCCTGGAGCTCAACCGGACGCCGGTACGCCCCGAGCACCTCACCGGCGCCTGACCGAAGCTCCGTCTCCGGACCCTCCGGGCGGTGCGCGCCAGGGAACGTCACACTTTCCGCGCCCGCGCCGCCCGGAGCACCAGCAGCACCCGTGCGTACCCACACCCTGCATGAACAGTTCGTCTCGGGCCGTCCCCCGGGTCGTGCCGCCACGGCAGTCATCCCAAATCCCGCATCTTGATTCTTCATCGCGGGTGCCCCTGTGAACCTTGGGAGTCAGGCATCATGACCCAGCAGTCAGTGGAACCGAGGACCGGCGCAAAGGACGCGGGCTCAGGCTCGCGCATCCCCGCCGGCAGATCTTGGCTCGACCGGTACTTCCACATATCCGAGCGCGGGTCCACCGTCGCGCGCGAAGTGCGCGGCGGCGTCACGACCTTCATGGCCATGGCGTACATCCTGCTGCTCAACCCGCTGATCCTGGGCGGCAAGGACGTCCACGACAACCTGCTCAGCCAGCCGGGCCTGATCACCGCCACCGCGCTCGCGGCGGCCGCGACCACCCTGCTGATGGGCTTCATCGGCAAGGTCCCCCTCGCGCTCGCCGCGGGACTCAGCGTCTCCGGCGTCCTGTCCTCGCAGGTCGCCCCCCACATGACCTGGCCGCAGGCCATGGGCATGTGCGTGATGTACGGCCTGGTGATCTGCCTGCTGGTGGTCACCGGTCTGCGTGAGCTGATCATGAACGCGATCCCGCTCCCGCTGAAGCACGGCATCACCATGGGCATCGGGCTCTTCATCGCCCTCATCGGCCTGTACAAGGCCGGCTTCGTCGGCAAGGGCGCCGCCACCCCGGTGACCCTCGGCCCGACCGGCGAACTGGCCGGCTGGCCCGTCCTCGTCTTCGCGGTCACCCTGCTGCTGATCTTCATGCTGCAGGCCCGCAACATCCCCGGCGCGATCCTCATCGGCATCGTCGTCGGCACGGTGGTCGCCATCGTGATCAACAAGGTCGCCGACGTCGACCCGAAGATCTGGAGCAGCGGCCCGCCCGAGCTCAAGGGCTCCGCGGTCTCCTCGCCCGACTTCTCGCTCTTCGGGGACGTCGAGTTCGGCGGCTGGGGCGACGTCGGCGCGATGACCGTCGGCTTCATCATCTTCACCCTGGTGCTGGCCGGCTTCTTCGACGCGATGGCCACCATCATCGGCGTCGGCACCGAGGCCGGACTCGCCGACGACAAGGGCCGGATGCCGGGCCTGTCCAAGGCGCTGTTCATCGACGGCGCGGGCGGCGCGATCGGCGGCGTGGCCGGCGGCTCCGGCCAGACGGTCTTCGTCGAGTCGGCGACCGGGGTCGGGGAGGGCGCCCGCACCGGGCTGGCCTCCGTCGTCACCGGGCTCTTCTTCGCCGCCTGTCTCTTCTTCACCCCGCTCACGGCGATCGTGCCGGCCGAGGTGGCCTCCGCCGCCCTGGTCGTCATCGGCGCCATGATGATGCAGAACGCCCGCCACGTGGACTGGAGCGACCGCGCCGTCGCCATCCCGGTCTTCCTGACCGTGGTCCTGATGCCGTTCACGTACACCATCACCACCGGTGTCGCGGCGGGTGTCATCTCCTGGGTCGCGATCAAGACCGCCCAGGGCCGGGCCCGCGAGGTCGGCGCCTTCATGTGGGGACTGACGGTGATCTTCGTCGTCTACTTCGCCCTGCACCCGATCGAGAGCTGGCTCGGCGTCAGCTGAGCCCCTCCCCACACCCGTCAAGGAGACCGAGATGCTGGACATCGCCGAGGAACTCGACCGGTGGGCCGGGCAGGGACGCGACTTCGCCGTGGCCACCGTCGTCGCCGTCGGCGGCAGCGCGCCCCGGCAGCCGGGTGCCGCGCTGGCCGTCGACCGTGACGGCACCGCGATCGGCTCGGTCTCCGGCGGGTGTGTGGAGGGCGCGGTGTACGAACTGTGCCAACAGGCGCTCGACGACGGCATCACCGTCCGCGAGCGGTTCGGCTACAGCGACGAGGACGCCTTCGCGGTCGGTCTGACCTGCGGCGGCGTCATCGACATCCTGGTGACACCGGTGCGGGCGGACGACCCCGCCCGCCCGGTCTTCGCCGCCGCGCTCGCCGCCGCCTCACGGGGGGAGGCGGCGGCGGTCGCCCGTATCACCGAAGGCCCCGCCGAACTCCTCGGCCGGCCCCTGCTGGTGAGCCCCGACGGCGGCTACGAGGGCGGGCTCGGCGGCCACCCGGAGCTGGACCGCACCGCGGCCGCCGAGACCCGGGCCATGCTGGACGCGGGCCGCACCGGCACCCTGACCATCGGGGCGGACGGATCGCGGTGCGGGCAGCCGCTCACGCTGCTCGTCGAGTCCAGCGTGCCGCCGCCCCGGATGATCGTGTTCGGGGCCATCGACTTCGCCGCCGCCCTGGTGCGGGCCGGGAAGTTCCTCGGCTACCACGTCACGGTGTGCGACGCCCGCCCGGTCTTCGCGACCAGGGCCCGCTTCCCGGAGGCCGACGAGCTGGTCGTCGAGTGGCCGCACCGCTATCTGGCCCGGACCGCAACCGACGCCCGCACCGTGCTCTGCGTCCTCACGCACGACGCCAAGTTCGACGTACCGCTCCTGGAGGCGGCGCTGAAGCTGCCCGTCGCCTACGTCGGCGCGATGGGCTCGCGCCGCACCCATCTGGAGCGCAACGACCGGCTGCGCGAGGCCGGGGTCACCGAACTCGAACTGGCCAGGCTGCACTCGCCGATCGGCCTCGACCTCGGCGCCCGTACGCCCGAGGAGACGGCCCTGTCGATCGCCGCCGAGATCGTCGCCGACCGGCGCGGCGGCAGCGGCGTCCCGCTGACCGGGGCGCACACCCCGATCCACCACAGCGGCGCACTGCCGCCGGCCGGTCGGATCGGCTCCGTGGCCTGAACGAGCCGCCCCGGACACGCCGCGCGCGCCACCCGGTTGCCCGTGCCGACAGGCGGGTTGCCGCCACGGCGCATTCACGCCAGGGGTGGACCCACCGCAGCCGCCGGTTTACCGGTAGATCAGCTGCATGACATTCACACCCTCCGCCGCCCCGGGCGGGGCGAGACCCGCTCGCGCGGGACGCCGGGCCCTCCTCGTGGCCACCTCCGTCGCCCTGCTGAGCGGGTCCCTGCTCCCCGGTACGGGCACCGCGTCCGCCGCGCAGGGACCCGCTGCCGCCACCGGCCGCCCCACAGGCCCGGTGCAGCGCCACGACATCACCCTGGTCACCGGCGACGTCGTCCACTACAACGACGGCGCCGGCCGGCAGGACACCGTGACGGTGGACCGCCCGGACGGCGCGACGGGCGGCGTCCACGTCCAGCAGGCCGGCGACGACATCTACGTCCTGCCCGACGAGGCGAGCGGGCTGATCGCCGCCGGGAAGCTCGACCGCAGGCTCTTCAACGTCTCCGCGCTCGCGGCCATGGGCTACGACGACAAGAAGACCGGCGGCATCCCGCTGATCGCCACCTACCCGGCGGGCAGGGCCCGTTCGCTGCCCGCCGCCCCGCGCGGGGCCGGGGCCGTGCGCGCGCTGGAGTCCATACACGGGGCGGCCCTGACGGCCGCCAAGGACACCGCGCGCACGTTCTGGAACGACATCGCCCGTACGGCGAGCGCCCGTTCGCTGGACAACGGCATCGCCAAGCTGTGGCTCGACGGCCGGGTGGAGGCCGCGCTCAAGGACTCCGTCCCCCAGGTCAACGCCCCGCAGGCGTGGGCCGAGGGCTACGACGGCAAGGGCGTCAAGGTCGCCGTCCTGGACACCGGCATCGACGCCACCCACCCGGACGTCAAGGACCGCGTCCTGGAGTCCCGCAGCTTCGTGCCGGGCGAGGAGGTCGACGACAAGAACGGCCACGGCACCCACGTGGCCTCCACGATCGCCGGCTCCGGCGCCGCGTCCGACGGCGTCAACAAGGGAGTCGCCCCCCAGGCCGGGCTGATCGTCGGCAAGGTGCTCAGCAACGAGGGCTCCGGCGCCGACTCCGGCATCATCGAGGCGATGGAGTGGGCCAGGGCCGAGGGCGCCGACGTCGTCTCCATGAGCCTGGGCTCCAGCATCCCGGACGACGGCTCGGACCCGATGTCCCAGGCCGTCGACGCCCTCTCCGCCGACGGCGGCCCGCTGTTCGTCATCGCCGCAGGCAACTCCTACGGCGCCGGCACGATCGGCTCGCCCGGCTCCGCCGGGAAGGCGCTCACCGTCGCCGCCGTCGACAAGCAGGACCACCGCGCTGACTTCTCCTCGATGGGCCCGCTGACGCGCTCGTACGGCCTCAAGCCGGACCTCTCCGCGCCGGGCGTCGACATCAACGCGGCCGCCTCCCAGTCGGTCCCCGGCATCGAGGGCATGTACCAGTCGATGTCCGGTACGTCGATGGCCACCCCGCACGTCGCCGGCGCCGCCGCCATCCTGAAGCAGCGTCACCCCGACTGGTCCGGGCAGCGCGTCAAGGACGCGCTGATGACCTCGTCGAAGGAGCTGCCCGACTACACCCCGTACGAGCAGGGCACCGGCCGGCTCGATGTGAAGGCGGCCGTCGACACCACGATCGAGGCCACCGGCTCCGTCCCGGTCGCGGCCTACGACTGGCCGCACTCCGCCTCCGACCCGGTCACCGAACGCACCCTCACCTACCGCAACACCGGTGACCGGGACGTCACGCTGGACCTGGCGACCGACACGGACGCCGACGCCTACACGCTCTCGGTGAACCGGCTGACCGTCCCGGCCGGTTCGACGGCCGAGTCCGTCCTCACGCTCGACCCGTCCAAGGCCGAGGCCGGCACCACCTTCTCCGGCCAGGTGATCGCGAAGGACGCCACCGGCGCCACCGTCGCGCACACCGGATTCGCCCTCAGCAAGGAGCAGGAGCTCTACGACCTGACGCTCCGGCTGCGCGACCGCGCCGGAAAGCCGATGGACGGCGTCGTCGTCCTCGGCGCGCTCGGCGACCCCAACCTGAGCCCCGTCCAGGTGTCCGGCTCCACCACCCTGCGGCTGCCGCCGGGCAACTACACCGCCTGGGCCGCCGCCGACGTCAAGGGCGACACCGCCGACTCGCAGGCGCTCGCCTTCCTCGCGGCCCCCGAGATCATCCTCGACAAGCCGGTCACCGTCGCCCTCGACGCCTCCAAGGCGCACAAGGTCGCCGTCCGGACGCCGAAGGAGACCGAGACCCGCCAGCTGCGCTACGACATGGCACGCACCGCCCCGGACGGCACCGTCCAGCGCGACGCGTACCAGATCCCGCTGACCTACGACCAGCTGTGGGCGAGCCCCACCAAGAAGGTCACCCAGGGCAGCTTCACCTTCCTGACGCGGTGGCGCCAGGGCGAGAAGCTCATCGACCTGACGGCCGACGGCCGCGATGTGCCCGTGGCCGCCCAGGGCGGCTCCAAGATCGCCGAGGACAGCCGGCAGAAGCTCGCCACCGTCTACGCGGGCCGGGGCGCTGCCGCCGACTACCGGGGCCTGGACGCCAAGGGCAAGGCCGTCGTGATCCGCAGCAGCGACACGGTGGCCCCCGCCGACCGCGCCGCGGCCGCGATCGCCGCCGGGGCGAAGGCCCTGTTCGTCGTCAACGAGGGCGACGGCGTCCTGATGGAGTCCTACGCCGACTACGGCACCACCCTGCCCCTCCCGGTCGCCTCCGTGCGGCGCCTCGCGGGCGAGGGCCTCGTCGAGGCCGCCCGGCGCGGCAGGAAGGTCACCGTCGACCAGCGCAAGTACGCGCGCTACGTCTACGACCTGGTGGACCGGCACGACGGCACGGTCCCGGACCGCTCGCTGGCCTTCGCCCCCGCCACCCGTCAGCTCGCCGAGGTGAGGAACACCTTCTACGGCCACCGCGACGTCGTCGGCGGCGGCTACCGCTACGACATCCCCGACTACGGCTTCGGCATCGGTTTCGCGGAGTACGAGAAGTACCCCTCGACCCGCACCGAGTGGGTCAACCCGCTGCCCGGCGCCTCGTTCTGGTACGAGGACCACGCCGTCTACAACGACGAGGGCTCGGACACCTCGCTGGAGGAGCGCAGCGCCGAGCTGGACTACAGGGCGGGCCGCACCTACCCCGCCGCATGGTTCGCCCCGGTCGCCCGCCCCCGGCTCGGCACCGGCTACTGGGGGCCGTTCCGCACGCAGTACGGCGACATGCAGTACAACATCACGCCGTGGACGGACGGCGGCGCCGGCCACTCCGGCGCGATGCCGGACCGGGAGTACGAGACCGGGTCGGCCGCGCTGTACCAGGGCGACAAGCTGCTCGACGAGAGCCCCGGCCGCGCCGGATACGCCGGGGACCTCGCGCCCGAGGAGCTGCCCTACCGCCTGGTGCTCGACGCCTCGCGCGACGCGGACACCTGGAAGACCTCCGTGCGCACCCACTCGGAGTGGGCGTTCCGCTCCGGCGCGCTCGACCCCGAGGGGCCCTACCAGGCCGACATCCCGATGCTCCAGCTGGACTACGCCGTGGCCACCGACCTCGCCGGTGACGTCAGGGCCGGGAAGCCGACGGAGATCGGTCTGTCGTCCACCACGCAGGAGTGGCTCGACGGTGCGGTGAAGGCGACGAAGGCATCCCTGTCGGTCAGTTACGACGACGGGAAGTCCTGGCGCCCGGTGACGCTGAGGAAGGACGGGGCCGGTTCCTGGACCGCCCGCTTCACGCCCCCGAAGAAGGGCGCAGCCGCGGTCTCGCTCAAGGCGCACGCCGAGGCCGGGCACGGCCTCGGCGTGGACCAGGAGATCATTCGGGCGTTCGGCCTGAAGTGACCTGCTGAGCCCGTCTCCCTAGGCGGTCGCGCCTCCCCGGTCCGGGGGCGCGGCCGCCTCCCGCCGTTCGCGGGGAAACCGGAGCCCCGTCGCGCACAGCAGCGCGGGACCCGCCGCCAGCGCGAAGCAGAGCGCGAGCGGCATCCGGCCGACGAGCAGGCCGGCCCCCGCGGTCCCGAGTGAGGACCCGGCGTTGAACGCGGTGTTGACCCAGGCCCCGGCCCGGGTGCGCTGCCCGGCGGCCACGGACTCGTCCGCGAGCAGATACGCGGTGGTGAGCGCCGGTGCGACGAACAACCCGGCGACGGCGACCACCGCGACCAGCACATACAGCCGCGGGGACAGCCCGGCCGACAGCACCGCCGCACCGAGCCCCGCGGCCGTCAGCGGCAGCCGCACCCGGCCCGGCGCCTTCCACCGGACCGCCCCGTGCGCCAGGCCGCCCACGGCGCTGCCCGCCGAGAGCGCGGCCAGCACCCAGGACACCGCCGCCCCCTGGTGGCGCGCCTCGGTGAAGGCCACGACCAGGAGATCGAGCGCCCCGAGGCAGAGCCCCACGGCCGCCGTCACCAGCACGGCGAGGCGCAGCCCGGGCAGGACCGTCCACCGCAGCCGCGTCGCGGCCGGTTCTCCGTCCGCGGCCGGTCCGGCGCCGAGCGGCCCGCGCGGCACGGCGGGCGACGCCACCAGGGCCGACGCCCCGATGAACACGAGCGCGGCACCGGCCAGCACCGCGGCCGCCGGCCGGGCCGCCGCCACCATGAGGCCGACCAGCAACGGCCCGGTGACGTACAGCAGTTCCTCGGCGACACCGTCCAGGCTGTACGCGCGCTGCAACAGCTCCCGGTCGGGGACCATGCCGCGCCACACGGTCCGCATGACCGGGCCCAGGGGCGGTGTGCAGGCCCCCGCCGCCACGGCGAGCGCGGCCGGCGCGAGCGGCGGGGCGCCGGGCCGCCAGGTGGCCAGGGCCAGGACGGCGAGCAGCGCCGCGTACAGCCCCGCCATCGGCGGCAGCGCTCGGCGAGGCCCGTGCCGGTCGATCAGCGCGGCCCGGGCGGGGGAGAGGGAGACACTGGCGGCCCCGAACAGGGCGGTGGCCCCGCCGGCGACGGAGTACGAGCCGGTGGCGTCCTTGAGCGCCAGCAGCAGGGCCAGGGGGACGATTCCGTACGAGAGCCGTCCCAGCAGCGCGGCCCCGAAGGTGCGCGCGGCATGAGGGGTCCGCAGGACGGTGGCGTACGAAGGCGCGCGCGAGGGCGCGGAAGAGGGCGTGGGCATGATGCGTTCCTCGTGAGGGCGGCGCACGGACGGGCGCCGGAGCAGGCGGGGACACCGAAGTGCCGCACCCGGTACGACGGGTGCGGTCAGGACGGGGTCCTACGCACGAGGAAGAGACACGCGGTCAAATTAACAGACCCGGCGGCACGCGGGCAGGGGCCCTAGCCGGTGATGTCCGGGTTGGCGGCGAGGATGCTCTCCGTGGCCTCCCAGAGCCGGGGCAGGAAACGCAGGACGTCCTCGCGCCGGCGCAGGATGTCCGGGGTGCCGCTGATCCCGGTGAGGTCCGCGACCGCCGCCCGGAAGTCCGGCAGGAGCGCGGTGTGCAGGGAGGGGGCGTCGGCCGCCAGCACCGTGTGGCAGCGCGCGAGCGTGGCGACGATCCAGAAGACCGCCTCGCGGTGGTCGCCGCGGTCGATCAGCTCCCGGCTGCCGTCGACGGCGACGGGACGCGCCCGCTCGGTGAGGTCGCCGCTGAAGAAGAACGGGGTGCGCGCGACCGGGACCGAGGCGTCGAACGTCCGCGCCAGCGCGTCCGCATGGTGGCGTACGCACGCGGCGGAGACCTCGGCACAGCCCAGCAGTTCCAGCAGCTCCGGGTAGAGGTCCCGGTGGCCGTAGGTGTCGAGGACCTCGCGCGCGGCGGGGTAGCGCAGCCGGACGGTGGGGTTGCGCAGCGCGGCGACCAGCACGACATGGGTGGTGACCGCCGTGGGGAACATCCACGCCGTGACCTGGTCGTGGAAGGGCGCGGACGCGTCGAACGCGGCGAGACGGCTCTCCACGCGGTGCCGCGCGTCCAGACAGCGGCGGCGCACCCGGGTCCGGTCGGCGAAGAGGGGCGAGACCGCCGCGTACAGCGCGCGCAGCCGCCCGGTCGGGTCGTCGATGACGGTGTCGGTGCGGAAACTGCCCGCCGCGTGGTACGAGCCGAGCACCGCTTCGGGGTCGCGCAGTTCCGCCCACGGGATGTACGAGATCTCCAGCAGGGCGCCCTCGTGCAGGAGCTTGCCGGGCTTGGCGGGCGGCTCGTCGTGTGCGGTGACCACGACCACGTCGACGTCCGACGAGACCGGCAGCATGTCGCCGTCCGGCCGCCCGACCGTCGACCCGCTGAAGTACGCCCCCCGGTAGCCGGGTTCGCTCCGGGCGTGGGCCGCCACCCAGTGCGCTGCGGCGGCGCGCGCCCGTCCGATTCTCATGCCCCGTTCCTAGGGGGCGCGCCGCCGGGCCGTCAAGCGGCGGGCCCGGCGGTGCGCGCCGGTATCGTCGCATCCGTTCCGCCGACCCGTCCCCGAGCCCCGGTGAGGTGCGCGATGCGCAAGGTCGTCTACTGGATGTCGATGTCCCTCGACGGGTACATCGAGGGACCGCTGCGGGAGCTCGACTGGCATCGGGTCGACGACGAGCTCCACCGGTACTTCAACGAGGAGCTGGCCCGGATGGGCGCGTTCCTGGACGGGCGCGTCACCCATGAGCTGATGGCGGAGTTCTGGCCCACCGCCGACCGGGACCCGGCCGCCGACGGGACGATGGCCGAGTTCGCCGCCATCTGGCGGAACATGCCGAAGTACGTCTACTCCCGGACACTGGACGGGGCGGACTGGAACACCACGATTGTCCACGACGTCGTCCCCGACGAGGTCAGGGCCCTCAAGGAGCAGCCGGGCGGCGACCTGGCGCTAGGCGGTGCCGACCTCGCCGCGTCCTTCGCCGAGCTCGGCCTGATCGACGAGTACCGCGTCTACGTCCACCCGGTGCTCATCGGCCGGGGCAAGCCGATGTTCCCCCTGCGGGACGCCCTGACCCCGCTCGAACTGCTGGGGACCCGGACCTTCGGCAACGGAGTCGTGGAACTGCGGTACGCACGCGCCTGAGAACCCCGCCGGGGCGGGTCCCGGGGCCCGTCAGCGGCCGGCCTGGAGCGCCGCCCAGGTGGCCGGGCCCGCCGTTCCGTCGGCCGTCAGCCCCCGGCTCGTCTGGTAACCGCGCACCGCGGTCGCCGTCGCCGGGCCGAAGCTCCCGTCGACCCCGACGGTCGAGCCGAGCGCCGCGGTCAGCGCGCGCTGGAGCCGCTTCACCCCGTCGCCCGACGCCCCCTGCGCCAGCGTCTCCGTGGTGCCCGCGGCGAGCAGCGCGGTCCAGGTCCTCGGTCCCACGACTCCGTCGGCGTCCAGCCCGTGGGCGGCCTGGAACGCCGTCACCGCGCCCTCGGTCGCCGGACCGAAGCCGCCGTCGGCAGCGCCCGCCGGGTAGCCCTGTTCGTTCAGCAGCTGCTGGAGAGCCCTGACCTGCGCGCCCGTGGAGCCGCTGTGCTGGGTCGCGTACGCCGTGAAGCTCAGCCCGTCGCTGCTCTCGCCGCCGCCCGCACCGCCGTTGCCGCCGCCCACCAGCTCCATGTAGCGGGTCCAGTCCCAGTACGGTCCCGGGTCGGTGTGGTCGTTGCCCGGGGCCTCGCTGTGCCCGATGATGTGCGCCCGGTCCTTGGGGATGCCGTACCGGTCGCACAGATAGGCGGTCAGGGCGGCCGACGAGCGGTACATCGAGTCGGTGAACCACGACGGGTCGTCGATGAAGCCTTCGTGCTCGATGCCGAGCGCCGAGGCGTTGGCGCTGCGCGCGTGGTACGCGGTGTCGGCGTCGCGCACCATCTGGGTGATCTGGCCGTCCGACGAGCGCACCACGTAATGCGCGCTCACCTCGGAGACCGGGTCCTGGAACCAGCTGATCGAGCCCGCGTACGAGCCCTGCGTGACATGGATGACCACCTTGTCGATGGCCGCCGAGCGTCCCGTCGCGTAATTGTTGGGGTCGGCGGGCACCCAGAGGGCCGAGGGGTAGTCGGCGCTGCGGAGGTCCGCGTCCGCGTCCGGGGCGGTGAGCCCGTCCTTGTGCGGGGAGACCGGACGGCCCGTCACCGAGATCCGCTCGCCGTCCGGGGCGAGGACGTCGAGCCCGTCGGCCAGGAAGGTGTAGACGGTGTCGGCGTAGAGCGCGGCGGCCGGTCCGTCGCTCCCGCCGTACCGGGCGACGGCCGGGTACCAGGCGTCGAGGTCGTCGCGGTCCCGGGCGTCGAGCCCGAGCCGGTCGGCGTACTCGCGCAGCACGGCGGCGCCGCCCAGGATGTTGGCCCCGGTGTCGGAGCGCAGGGCGGCGACGGGTTCGCCGGTGAGCGCGGCGGCGCGCTCCAGCGAGTGGCGGGCCGGGTTGCTGACCAGGTGCATCACGCCGTAGCCGTTGGCCTGGCTGGGCAGCCCCGCGTGGCCGTCGAGGCGGGTCTCGCCGTAGCCGACGGCGGCGAGCAGGTCGCGCGGTACGTCGAAGCGCTCGGCGGCCCGCTCGAACGCCTGGTTCATGGGGTGTCCGGTGCCGTCCGACGAGGCGAGGGCCGGGGTGCCCGTCGCGGCGAGGACGGTGGCGGTGAGGGCCGCCAGCACGGATGCGCGGGCCTTGGTGTGGGCGGCGGCGCGTGTGGGCATACCTGCTCCTGCTCTGTGGGGGGAGGAAGACGGCGCCGGGGGCCCGAGTGGGGTGGGCCGGGGGCCGCGAAGCCCGCTCAGGGTATCCACGTGTCCCAGGCATGACAATCACTGCCGCGCGCGCCGACTGCGTGTCGAACTCCCCTTCACTCCAACGGAGTTGAGGCACGGTCGAGGAGGGCCCGCAACCGCTGGGGCCGGTCCTGCGGCCATCCGGGCGCACCGCCGGATTCGCACACCTGGACAACCCCCCACCGCAAGGGGGAACGCGGACCGGGCCCGCCGCCGACAGGGCGTATAAAAGATTGCTCCGGACCAGCCGGCGTCCCCCGATGGCACGCACACCCCACGCGGCAAGGCGTCACCGCGTACGACAGCGGAGGAGTGCCCGATGAGCACGGCAGAGCAGATCAGCACCTTGCTGACGGCGAACTTCGGAACCGACCCCGTGGCGATCCGCCCCGATGTGCCGCTGCGTCAGCTCCGGCTGGACTCCCTGGCCCTGGAGGAACTGCGGCTCCTCATCGAGGACCGGCTCGGCGTCGATCTCGACGACGTCCAGCTCACCTCGCGCGACACCGTCGGCCAGCTGGTCGACGCCGTGCACCGCAGGGTCGCCGCATGACGGCCCCGTACCGCCCCGCGCCGTTCGCCGCGGCCGTCACCGGCATCGGCCTCGTCACGGCGGCGGGCGTGGGCACCGCCGCCACCTGGCGCGGGGTCTCCGGCGCCGCGACCGCGCCATCGGTGCCGCACCGGCCCGAGCTGCACGGCCTGCCCTGCGACTTCATGTACACCGTCGCGGACCTGGACCCGAGGGCCGTGCTCGGGGTCGCCGCCCAGCGGCTCATGGACCGCTTCTCGCAGCTCGCCGTCATCGCCGCCCGCGAGGCCGTCGCCGACGCCGGCCTCGACACCTCGGTCTGGGACAGCGCCCGGGTCGCCGTCGTCATCGGCTCCGCCCACGGCGGACTGCCCTTCTACGACGAGCAGCACACCCTGCTCACCGAGCGCGGCGCCCGCCGGGTCTCGCCCAAGCTCGCCCCGCTCAGCGTCGTCAACGGCGCGGCCAGCAGCGTCGCCACCGACCTCGGCGCCCGAGGCCCCAGCCAGGCCGTCTCCACCGCCTGCTCGTCCGGCACCGTCGCCCTCGGCACCGCCCACCAGATGCTGCGCACCGGCGCCTGCGACATCGTCGTGGCGGGCGGCGCCGAATCCGTCTGCTCCCGGCTCCTGATCGCCAGCGCCTGCCAGCTGAAGGCCGTCTCCACCCGACGCGACGACCCCGAGTCCGCCTGCCGCCCGTTCGACACCC
Organism: Streptomyces sp. ITFR-16; assembly: GCF_031844705.1. Lineage (NCBI taxonomy): Bacteria > Bacillati > Actinomycetota > Actinomycetes > Kitasatosporales > Streptomycetaceae > Streptomyces > Streptomyces sp. ITFR-16. The sequence goes on along the minus strand of NZ_CP134609.1, from coordinate 1,482,805 downwards.
ACCGCGACGGCTTCGTCGTCGGCGAGGGCGCCGGACTCCTCGTCCTGGAACGCCCGGAGCACGCCCGCGCCCGGGGCGCCGCCGTCCGCGCGCACATCGCCGGGTACGGGGCCTCCAGCGACGCCTACTCCGCTGTCGCCCCCGACCCCGACGGGCGCGGCATCGAACGGGCGCTGCGCACCGCGCTCGCCGACGCCGGGGTGGCCGCGTCCGACATCGGCCATGTCAACGCCCACGGGACCTCGACCGTGTCCAACGACCTGATCGAGGCCACGATGCTGCGCCGCGTCCTGGGCGAGCACCCCCTCGTCACCTCGACGAAGGCCATGACCGGGCACACCCTCGGAGCGGCGGGCGGCATCGAGACCGCGCTGACCGTGCTCGCCCTCCAGCACCAGCTGGTGCCGCCCACCGTCAACCTCGACGCCCCCGACCCGGAGATCCCGATCGACGTGGTGAGCAAGGAGGCCAGGCCCGCGGTGTTCGACGCCGCCGTGAAGACCTCGCTCGGCTTCGGGGGTCACAACGCCGCCCTCGTCCTGACCAGGGCCTGACGCAGAAACGGAAGATCCCGCATGGAGCCCGAGGAATCCGTCCGGACCCTGTCGGTGGACGGACTGCGCTACGGCTACCGCGTCCTGTCCCGGCCCGGCCCGCGCACCGAACCCGTCGTCGTGATCGGCGGCGCGCTCCAGGGGATGTTCGGCTGGCCGCAGATGGACACCCATGTCGGCGCGGTGGCCGATGTGGTCACCGCCGACCTGCCCGGGATGGGCACCGCCGACCCGCTTCCGGCGGGCCCCGCCGCCGGGGTGCTGCGCGCCGCGCTCAGCGGGATCATCGACGACCTCGGCGTCCCGAAGGTCAACCTCTTCGGCTACTCCTACGGCACCTCGATCGCCCTGGACTGCGCCCGCCACGACCCCGGCCGCATCGCCCGGCTGGTCCTCGGCGGGGTGCCCTGCCACATCGACGACCGGCAGCGGGCCCACTGGCGGCGTGCCGAACAGCGAGTGAGCGCGGGGGACTTCGACGGGGCCGCGACCCTCGCCGCCGAGGGGCTGATGTGCCTCGACCCGGACCGCACGGTCCACCGCAGGGAGCTGGCCCTGCGCTACGTACGCCGCTCGTTCCTGCACTCCCTGACCGGGTCCCGGCATGCCGCGGACTCGGTCCGCCGGGTGCTGGGGGACCCGCCGGACTTCTCCGGCGGGCTGGCCGGGGTCCCCGCGCTGGTCTTCGCGGGGGAGCACGACACGGTCAGCTCGCCCGCCCGGCAGCGGGAGTTCGCCGCCACCGTCGAGGGCAGCAGGTTCCTGGTCGTCGGGGAGTCCGACCACTGGGTCGTGCTGGAGCGACCGGACGACGTGGCCGACCTGGCGGCCCGCTTCTTCACCGGCCGGGCGCTGGAGGCGGCACCGGCCCTGCGGCCGCCCGCGCCCCTGCCGCGCCCGCGTACGCGCGCGGCAGGGGTGGCACTGCCGAGGGCGGGCGGCTGAGCCGTCCGCCCGACGGGGCCGGCGTCAGCGGTGACCGTGCCCGCCGCGGTGGCCGTGACCGCCGTGGCCGTGGCCCCGGTCCGTCACGTCCAGCCGCACGATCTGCGGGTCGTGGTCGCTCGCCTGGTCGGCGAACTCCGCGTTGATGTGCACCACGTCGTAGTCGAAGCGGCGCACACCGGGGCTGGTCAGGATGTGGTCCAGCGTCTGCGAGTTGCCCTCGTAGACATAGCTGTACTGCTCGTTCTTGGGCAGCGTGGTGATCAGCGGCTTGAGCACCTTGCCGGCGGTCAGCGTGCTCACCGTCGGCGAGAACGCGAAGTCGTTGAGGTCGCCCAGGGTCACGACCTGCGCCGACTTGTCCGCCGCGAGCAGCGACTTGACGAAGGTGTTGACCTCCGCCGCCTGCCGCACCCGCTTGGTCTCCGAGCTGCGCACCGGCTCCTGGTAGCGGCCGTGCAGGGGCTGGTCGCCGCCCTTGGACGCGAAGTGGTTGCCGATGACGAAGACCGGCTTCCCGCGGAAGCGGAACTCACCGACCAGCGGCTTGCGGCTGTCGTCCCAGGCGTCACTGGCGGGCGCGATCCGGCCGGGCGAGACCGACAGAGTGACACCCTTCCTGGTCTTCACCGCCGCCACGGGGGTCGTCGCGTCGCCGCCCGGCCGGTCCACGAAGTCGACCCGCTTGGCGTTGAAGAGGAAGACGTTGCGGATGTTCCCGCCGGGCTCACCGCCGTCCTTGCCGTCCTGCGGGGCGACATAGCGCCAGGAGTAGCGAGGGCCGCCCGCCGCGACGATCGCGTCCGTGAACCGCTTCAGCGTCGCCTCGGAGCCGACCGTGCCGTCGTTCACCGCGCCGTTGTCGTCCTGGATCTCCTCCAGCGACACGATGTCGGGGGAGGAGAGGTTGACCGCGACGCCCTCGGCCAGGGTGTCGAACTTCGCCTGCTCGTCGAGCGCGTCGAGGTTCTCCACGTTGTACGTGGCGACCGCGAGCTCCTTGCTCTTCTGCTTGCGGGTGACCTCGCGCCGCAGATGGCGGTCGGTGAGCCGGCCGAGCTGGGTGGCCTGGAGGTTGTAGCCGCCGAACGAGTCGTAGTCCAGGACGCCGGACGTCGTACCGGACAGCAGGTCGCCCACGTTCGCGGTGGGCACCGGCGCGGCCGGGTCCAGCGACATCACCTTGAGCCGGCCGGAGTTCTGGTCGGTGTACGAGGCGTAGAGCGTGCCGCCGCGCCGGGTCGGGTTCTGCTTCGGCGCGACCGTCACCCACACCTCGTGGTACGCGGTCGTCGCCCCCGTCACCCGGGTGTCGGCGATCTCGACCCGGGTGCCCTCCAGGGACTCGTAGAGGTCCAGGGCGTACGTCGACGGCTCCAGGGGCAGCGCGTCGATGGAGCCGCCGCCGGCCGAGGGGACGTACCGCGAGGGCACCGCCGCCGCGTCGAGCACCACCGGCGCGGGCAGCGCGTTGCCCGAGGACAGCACGGTGACCTTGGGCGCGGTGATCTCGGTGACCGACTGGGTGGTGGCCGACGGGTAGTACTCGTCCACCGTCCCGCTCACCAGCACCGAGTCGCCCACGGCGACCGTCGGAGCGGCCGAGCCGGTGTACACGAAGACGCCCTCGGCGGTACGCGGGTCGCTGTCCGGGTTCGGGTCCTGGATCCAGAAGCCGCGCGAGCCCGAGGCGCGCACCGCCGTGACGACGCCGGGCACGCCGGTGACCGCCCGGCCGTCCAGCGCGGAGACCCGGGTGGTGCCCTGGATGTCGTGCACCCGCACGGTGCCGGGCTCGGTCGGGTTCCCCGGGTCGCCCGGGTCCTCGCCGCCGCCGGAGGTCTCGCCGGCGGCGTTGACCGGGGTCGGGGCGGCCGCCGCGAGGTCGGCCGCGTTGTCGTCGGTGTCCGCGAGCGAGGCCGCGCGCGCCACGGAGGCGGTGGCGGAGGCGCCCGCCGCCGGGCCGCTGCCCTCCCGGACGACCGCGGTGCCGTAGCCCACCAGGTCGACGATCCGGGTGTCGGCCGCGCAGTCGGCCGCCGTCTTGCAGGTCAGCGGGGTGGTCCCGGAGACCAGGGCGACGGTGCCCGAGGCGGCGGACATCGCGACCGTGCCGGTGGCGTCCGGCGTGGGCAGGGCGACCGTGCCGCCGGTGCCCGCGGCCTGGGCGACCAGATAGCGGCCGCCGGGCGCGACGGAGCCGGTCAGCGCCGAGACCTGCCACAGCGAGCCCGCCGACGGGGCACCGGGCAGGTACTGGACGCTGAAGCCGGAGAGGTCGTACGCGGCGGAGCCGGCGTTCGCCAGCTCGATGAAGTCACGGGTGAGCGTCGCGCCCGCGTTCCCGCCGCCGCCGTACACCTCGGAGATCACGGCGGTGGACGACGGGGCCGCGAAGGCGGCGGGCAGCGCGGTCGCCGAGAGCGTCACGGCTACCGCGCCGGCCAGCAGGACGGAACGGGGTCTTGATATGCGCACGGAAACTGCCCCTCAGAGTGTAGTGAGGGAGCACAAGCTATGCGCGTAGAACCGGCCATGACAAGGCATCAGAGGTTAATTCCAGAAAACGCCCCGACGTCCGCCCGGTGCCCGCCGCAGGGCCCGCGCGCCCGGCGGCCGTTCATCCGGCCGCCGCACGCCCGCCATGCCGCCGCAATACCCGGGCAACACCCCCTCGTCAGCCTCGCTCTGGCCCCTGTGCGGGAGCGCCGCCGTTCGTACCCGGGCGTGTAGTCAGGCCGCGGGCACCCGGTCCAGGAAGCCGCTGACCGAGCCGATCCGCCCGTCGTCGGCCAGAGCGATCACGTCCGAGCCGGCGACGGGCGCCGAGCCGTCGGGCGCCACCAGCTCCCAGCCGAAGCGGACCAGGGTGTGGTGCCCGTCGACCGCCCCGGCCGGCCGGAACACGAAGCCGGGGAACTGTGTCCGCGCGCCGGTGATCGCGGCCGCCAGACCCTCGTGGCCCCGGACGTCGGCGAGCGGGTCGGTGTAGGTGGCGTCCTCGGTGAACGCCGCCGCGACGGCCTTGGCCAGCTCCTCGGGGTCGGCGTTCCACGCGGCGAAGTAGCGCTGGACGGCGTCGTCGTAGGCGGTCATCGTGCGGTCCTCTCATCGGGCCGCCGACCGGTGGGCCGGGGGCGCTGTGCTCGTGAGGAACACGATGTCCGACGGGCCAAAGGGCGTCGATTACCTCCGGGGTAAGGGCCGTTCGACGACACGCGCCGGGGCCGGACAGGCCCTAGGAGGTGCCGTCCGCGATGACGTGCATGGCCGCCTCCTCGGCGGACGCCGCGGCCCCGTCGATCCCGACGTCCTCGCCGGCCATGCTGTCCGGTTCGTTCAGGTCCAGCTCGCGGGTGAGCCGCCCGGCCCGTGCGGTCCCGACCTCCGCGTCCCACGGCTCGCCGTCCCCCTCCGCCACATCGCCCACGTCGTCGCCGGGCGCGTCGGCGCTCTCCGGCAGCTCCCGGGCCAGCCGCCCGTCCAGCGTCTCCCCGCTGACCTGCTCGGACGCGGTGGTGCCCCGGTCCTCCACGGCCCACGGCCGCTCGGGCGGTGAGTACCCCTCGTCCAGGACATCGGCCAGGCCGCGCTCCCGAGCCTCCAGGGTGTCCTCCGTGTCCAGCTGCTCCACGGGGTCGGAGGCCTCCGGCTGCTGGGGCTGATAGACGTCGTCGCCCCGGTCGGCATCTTCCATGACGATTCCCTCCACGGTGTCGGGGATCCCGGTCATGCCTGCCGTACGACGCGGGGGCAAGGGGGCATACGGGCCCGAATGCCTGCGGACTTCCCGTACCACCCCTTCAGGATAGGCAGCCGGGGCCCGGCCCCGCAGCGTGCGGCGGTGCGCGGGCGGGGACGGCCGGTGTGCGCGACCATGGAAGGTGCAGGCCGGACCGCACGGTCCCCGCCGGGAGCCCGTCGTGGCGGCCGGCCAGGAAAGGCCGTCTGGAGAAAACGTCATGGATTACCCGGAGCGCTATCAGCTGGTGTTTCAGACGTCCGCCGTGGAGGACGACGCGGTGATCGTCCGGCGGACGGCACAGTCCGGGGCCGGCGGATACCCGGTCTACGAGGACGAGACCGGGATCGTCCGCGCCGAGATCAGCGAACGCGGTGAGGTCCGCATGCTCGCCAGCGGCGGGCACCAGCGCCTCGGCACCCCGCTGGTGGTGCCCGAACCGGCCGCCTGAGGCGGCTCCGCCCGCCGCCTGCCCACCTCCCGGGAGGTACACCCCGGGAGGATGTCCCCATGACCGAACCGCTTCCGCTCGCCGGCATCACCGTCGTCAGCCTGGAACAGGCCGTCGCCGCGCCCTTCGCCACCCGTCAGCTGGCCGATCTCGGCGCCCGCGTCATCAAGGTCGAGCGCCCGGGCGGTGGTGACTTCGCCCGCCGCTACGACACCACCGTGCACGGCCAGGCCAGCTATTTCGTCTGGCTCAACCGCTCCAAGGAGTCCCTCACCCTGGACTTCAAGACGCCCGAGGGCCGCGAGATCCTCGAAGAACTCCTGGCCGGGGCCGATGTGTTCGTGCAGAACCTCGCGCCGGGCGCGGCCGGCCGTCTGGGCCTGGGCGCCGCCGCGCTCCAGGAGCGGTACCCCTCGCTGATCACCTGCACGGTCAGCGGTTACGGGACGAGCGGCTCGTGGTCGGACCGCAAGGCGTACGACCTCCTGATCCAGTGCCAGACCGGACTGCTCTCGATCACGGGCTCCCCGGAGGAACCCGCGCGCTCCGGGATCTCCGTCGCCGACATCGCCGGCGGGATGTACGCGTACAGCGGCATCCTGTCCGCCCTGTTCACCCGGGCCACCACCGGCCGCGCCCCCACCGTCGAGGTCTCCCTCTTCGACGCGCTCGCCGAGTGGATGAGCCAGCCCGCCTACTACACGCGCTACGGCGGCACCCCGCCGCCCCGCATCGGCGCACAGCACGCCACGATCGCCCCCTACGGCCCGTTCACCGCCGCCGACGGCAGGGACGTGATGCTGTCCATCCAGAACGAGCGCGAGTGGGCCGCCCTGTGCGCCGAGGTCCTCGGGCTGCCCGCTCTCGTGGACGACCCCCGGTTCGCCACCGGCACGGACCGGGTCGCGCACCGCGCGGAGCTGAACGCGGTCGTCGCCGCCCGGTTCGCCCGGCTCGGCAGCGAGGAGGCGGGGGAGCTGCTGGACGCGGCGGGCATCGCCAACGCGGGCGTGAACTCCGTCGAGGAGTTTCTCGGCCACCCCGCCCTGACCGAGCGCGACCGCTGGCGGGACATCGAGGTGCCGGGCGCCCCCGGGCCCGTCCGGGCGCTCCTGCCCCCGGTGGACCTCGGCGGGGTCGGCCCGCGCATGGACCCGGTGCCGGAGGCGGGCCGGGACACCGGGCGCATCCTCGCCGGCCTGGGGCGCAGCCGGGCGGACATCGAGCGCCTGTGCGCCCGTGGAGTGGTGGATCTCGCCGGTCCCTATCACGAGGACATGCCCGGAGACATCCTGCCGACGCAGGACAATCCGGCCTGAGGCGTCCAACACTTGGTCGAAATTTTGCCCCTGGTGGGCTGTCTCCGCAGGACACCAGGCACACTCAACCTGTAGGAATCTCGCCACGAAGAGGATCACGAATGATCACGTTGAACAAGGAAGACGGCCCGGCGGACCTCGACGGGGTGACCCACCTGTCCATCGGTGTCTCCTGGGACCCCACGGTCGGCAGCAGTGGCGGGCTGATGGGGAAGCTGCGCCAGAAGAAGGGCACGGACCTCGACCTCATCGCCATCGCGATGCAGGGCGCGGACCCGGTCCGGCTGGCCGGCCTGGACTCCCTGGACCCGCTGGGCAACGGCTCGCTGGTGCACAGCGGTGACAACCAGACCGGCAAGGGCGACGGCGACGACGAGACGGTGACCGTCGACTTCGCGCGCGTCCCGCCGAACATCACGTCCATCGTCTTCATCGCCGCCGCGTACAAGAAGGGCAGCTCCTTCCAGAACGCGCGCAACATCAGCTTCAAGGTGTACGACGCGACCGGCGGCAGCAGCCAGCAGGTCGCCGACATCTGGCCGAGCCTGCTCAGCAACGACAACGGCTGCGCCGTGGCCAAGGCGATGCGGGTCGGCGGCGCCTGGAAGCTTCAGGTGATCAACGAGACGGGGAAGATCAAGCAGGGCGCCGAGCAGGCCCTGATGCGTTTCGCCGTGAGCAAGTAGCGGCTGTGAGCAAGTTGCAGCCGTGAGCAAGTAGCCGGCCCACCGCCGCCGGGGCGTGTTCCTGGAACGACCGGCCCCGGCCCGCACGCGAGGTGGCTCAGTCCACCCGGCGCGTACGGGCCGGGGCCGCGGCGTTCCCGGAGGCCAGCGGGGACCGCGCAAGTTCCGCACAGCCCGCGGCGATCAGGCCCAGGGCCAGCAGCTCGGGCAGCACCCACCAGCCGGTGCGCAGTTCCTCGCCGAACAGGGTCACCCCGTACAGCACGCTGATCAGGGCGTCGCCCAGCGTCAGACACGGCTGCACGGCGACCAGCGTGCCCGCCTGAAGGGCGTTCTGGAGCAGGAACAGCGCCCCGACGCCGGCCGCCGCGGTGGCGTACAGCTGCCAGGACGTGAAGAGCGCCGCCACTCCGTCCCCGTCGCCGAGCCGCGCCACGGCGTCCTTCATCAGGGCGGCGGTCAGCGCGTACCCGCAGGCGGCGGCCAGGCCGAGCAGGGCGGCCCGGGGGTTGCCCCGGGTGGCCATGGCCCCGGCGATCAGCGCCGCCTCGAACAGGCCCGTCAGGATCAGCGCCGGGATCCACGCGGCCCCCCGCACCATCTCGCTGCCGCCGCCCGGCGCGGCCGAGGCCATGCCGAGCGCCAGCCCCACCGTCACGGCGGCCACCCCGTACCAGACCGCCCGGGGCAGCCGTACGCGCATCACGAACCCCGCCATCAGCAGCGTCGCCGGCAGCTCGATCACGAAGATCGGCTGGACCACCGCGATCGGGCCCGTCGCCAGCGCCACGGCCTGGCAGACGGCGGCGACGATCACCAGGGCGATGCCCGCGAGCCACACCTTCTGGCGCAGCAGATGGCCGATCAGCGACACCCGCATCGCCTCGGAGTCGGGCACGTTGAGCGCGGCACGGCGCTGGAAGACGGAGGCGGAGCCGTTGCTGAGCGCGGTCAGGACGGCGAACAGGACGCTGATCACCGGTCCATGATGCGGGCGGCCCGCGCCCGATCCCGGGTCCCGCCGCCCTGCGGCATGGCGCTCCGCCGCACCGCCCACCATGCCGCCCCCACCATGCCGCCCGCATCAGGACGGAACCTGACCGGATGGGCGCGTAGCGTGCCGTCCATGGCCGTGAAGAAGAAGACCTCCGCCGGCGCAGCCCCCGTCCTCTCGCCGAGGGCCCTGGGGCGGGCGACCCTGGAGCGCCAACTCCTGCTCCGCCGCTCCGCGATGACCCCCAAGGAGGCCGTCGCCCACCTCGTCGGCCTCCAGGCGCAGAACACCAGCCCGCCGTACTACCAGCTCCTCGCCAGGCTGGAGGGGTTCGACCCGGCCGCGCTCGCCGACCTGATGGAGTCGCGCGAGGTCGTCCGCGTCGTCACCCTGCGTTCCACCATCCACACCCACACCGCCGACGACGCGCTGGCCCTGCGTCCGCTCGTGCAGGAGGCCCGCGACCGGGAACTGCGGCTCTTCCGCAAACGCCTGGTGGGCGTGGACCTGGACCGGCTCCGCGACCTGAGCAGGGAGTTCGTCCAGGAGGAACCCCGCACCCCGAAGGAGATCCGGGAGCGGCTGCTCACCGAGTGGCCCGACGCGGACCCGCCCGCCCTGAGCACGGCCGCGCGCTGTCTGCTGCCGCTGGTCCAGGTCACCCCGCGCGGGGTGTGGGGCCGCAGCGGCGCGGTCAGGCTGACCACCGCCGAGCACTGGCTCGGCCGCCGCACCGAACCGGCGCCCGCGCCGGACGCCACCGTGCTGCGCTACCTCGCGGCCTTCGGCCCGGCCTCGGTCAAGGACATGCAGGCGTGGGCCGGGCTGACCCGGCTGCGGGAGGTCTTCGACCGGCTGCGGCCCCGGCTCGTCACCTTCCGTGACGAGCACGGCGTCGAGCTGTTCGATCTGCCCGACGCCCCGCGCCCCGAGGAGGACACCCCCGCCCCGCCGCGTTTCCTGCCGGAGTTCGACAACGTCCTGCTCGCCCACGCGGACCGCACCCGCGTCATCCCGCCGCGCTTCAAGGGCCGCAACGGGGTGGGCAACCAGGCGTACGGGACCGTGCTGGCGGACGGATTCCTCGCGGCGCTCTGGCGGCTGGAGGAGGGCAGGCGCGGCGCCCCCACGATCCTCACCGTGCAGGGGCTGCGCCGGCTCACGCCCGCCGAGCGGGACGCGGTCACGGAGGAGGCCGTCGCCCTGCTCTCGGTGATGACGAAGGCCACCACCGACAGGAACGGCTACGACATCCGGTTCGCCTCGTTCATCGACTTCGGCGACTGACCTGTCGGCCCGCCGACCGGCCCGCCGACCGACCCGCCGACCGCCCGGCCCACCGACAGGCGGCGGCCGGGCCCTATGGCAGCAGCCCCGCCCGGCGGGCCGCGACGACCGCCTCCAGCCGGGTGTGCGCGCCGAGCTTGCGCATCGCGGCGCGCAGATAGCCCTTCACCGTCTCCGGGCGCAGCCCCAGCCGGTCCGCCGCCACCGCGTTGGTCGCGCCCGCCGCCACACAGGCCAGCACGTCCACCTCGCGCGGCGCCAGCTGCACCTCCCGCGACTTCTGCCCCGGGACGCCCGCCGCCGAGGCCAGCCGCCCGCACACCGCGAGCAGCTCGTCGCGCAGCGCCGGGTCCACGACCTTCGGCATCAGGGCCCGCAGCTCGCGGTGCGCCTCCCGGACGTCCTCCCAGGCCCCGGGGGCCGCCCCGGGGTCGGTGTCCTCCTCCCGCGTCACCGCCATCAGCTGCTGCACCTCGTCCCGTACGGCCAGCGCCTGCTCCACGTCACGGGCCGCCGCCACCGCCGCGTCGAACGTGCGGTCCCCGAGCGTGAGGGGCTCGCGCAGCGCCCCGTAGAGCACACCGCGCACCTTGCGCCGGACGACGACGGGGACGGCGACCACCGAGCGCAGGCCCTCCGCGGCCACCGCCGTGTCGTACTCGTGGCTGATGTGGCGCGAGGAGTGGTAGTCCGTCACCGCGCACGGCCGGGACAGCGCGATCGACTTGCCGCCCAGGCCGCTGCCGGCCGAGATCACCAGCCCGCGCAAGGCCGAGGTCTGCGCCCCGGTCAGCTCGGCGATCCGGGCGTGGCGGGTGTCCGAGAGCAGCCCGCCGAACGCGACGGGCAGCCCGCTCGTCCGGCGCAGCCTCATCAGCGCCGCTTGCATCTCGAACGCATCGACGGATTCCGGCACGCTGACGCCTCTCTGCCCGGACCGGGGCTGCGACACCCCGCTCCACCCCCGTTCGGGGGTGGTGAGACCTGGGTCACTGTTTACATCATGTTAAGAGACCGGTCGGGTCCGCAATGATTCGGTCCGCAACAAGGAGGGCACATGTCGGCAACCAGTGCGACGGAGACGTTCCGGGCCGCCCGGGACTTTCTGCTGCGGCACCGCGATGACTACACCGCGGCCTACGAGGGTTTCCGCTGGCCCCGCAGCGACCACTTCAACTGGGCCCTCGACTGGTTCGACGTCATCGCGGAGAACAACGACCGCACCGCCCTGCACATCGTGGAGGAGGACGGCGGCCGCACCGAGATGTCCTTCGCACAGATGTCCGCCCGCTCCAACCGGGCCGCGAACTGGCTGCGCGCCCAGGGCGTCCGCGAGGGCGACCGCATCCTCGTGATGCTCGGCAACCAGGTGGAGCTGTGGGAGACCGCGCTCGCCGCGATGAAGCTGCGCGCCGTCGTCATCCCCGCGACCCCGCTGCTCGGCCCCGCCGACCTGCGCGACCGGGTCGAGCGCGGCCGGGTCCGGCACGTCCTGGTCCGGGACGCCGACACCGCCAAGTTCGACGAGGTGCCCGGCCGCTACACCCGGATCTCCGTCGGCGCGCCCACCGAGGGCTGGCTCGACTATGCCGGTGCCGACGAGCGGCCGGACACCTTCACGGCGGACCGGGAGACCGACGCCGACGAGCCGCTGATGCTCTACTTCACCTCGGGCACGACCGCCAGCCCCAAGCTCGTCGAGCACACCCATGTGTCGTACCCCGTGGGCCACTTGTCGACGATGTACTGGATCGGCCTCAAGCCCGGCGACGTCCACCTCAACATCTCCTCGCCCGGCTGGGCCAAGCACGCCTGGTCCAACCTCTTCGCTCCGTGGAGCGCCGAGGCCACCGTCTTCATCTTCAACTACACCCGCTTCGACGCGGGGCGGCTGATGGCCGAGATGGACCGCTCGGGCATCACCAGCTTCTGCGCCCCGCCCACCGTGTGGCGCATGCTCATCCAGGCCGATCTGTCCCAGCTGACGAACCCGCCGCGCGAGGTCGTCGCCGCGGGCGAACCCCTCAACCCCGAGGTCATCGAGACCGTGCGGCGGGCCTGGGGCGTCACCATCCGCGACGGCTTCGGCCAGACGGAGACCGCCGTCCAGGTCGCCAACACCCCCGGCCAGGTGCTGAAGGCCGGTTCGATGGGCCGCCCCAGTCCGGGCTTCAAGGTGGTCCTGCTCGACCCGGTGAGCGGCGAGCCCGGCGCGGTGGAGGGCGAGATCTCCCTCGACCTGTCGGCCCACCCGGTCGGCCTGATGACCGGCTACCACGGCGACCCCGACCGCACCGCCGAGGCCATGGCCGGCGGCTACTACCGCACCGGCGACATCGGCGCCCGCGACGAGGACGGCTACATCACCTACATCGGCCGCGCCGACGACGTGTTCAAGGCGTCCGACTACAAGATCTCCCCGTTCGAGCTGGAGAGCGCCCTGCTGGAGCACGAGGCCGTCGCCGAGGCCGCGGTCGTCCCCGCGCCCGACCCGGTGCGCCTCGCCGTGCCGAAGGCGTACATCGTGCTCGCCGAGGGCTGGGAGCCCGGACCGGACACCGCGAAGGTGCTGTTCGCCCACTCCCGCGCCGTCCTGGCTCCGTACAAGCGGATCCGCCGGCTGGAGTTCGCCGAGCTGCCCAAGACCGTCTCCGGCAAGATCCGCCGGATCGAGCTGCGCGAGGCCACCGCCCGGGGCACGGGCACCGAGTACGCCGAAGGGGACCTGACGTGACCGAGCTGTCCTACGCCCATGGCACCGGCACCACCGCGCTGCTGGGCGACACCATCGGCCGCAACCTGGACCGGGCGGTCGGGTCCTTCCCGGACCGCGAGGCGCTCGTCGACGTACCGTCGGGGCGGCGCTGGACGTACGCCGAACTCGGCGCGGCCGTCGGGGAACTGGCACGGGCGCTGATGGCGTCGGGCGTGGCCAAGGGGGACCGGGTCGGGATCTGGGCGGTCAACTGCCCGGAGTGGGTACTCGTCCAGTACGCGACGGCGCGCATCGGCGCCGTCATGGTCAACATCAACCCCGCCTACCGGGCGCACGAGCTGGAGTACGTGCTGAACCAGGCGGGGATCTCCCTGCTGGTCGCCTCGCTCGCCCACCGCACCAGCGACTACCGGGCCCTGGTCGACGAGGTCCGGGCCAACTGCCCCGAGCTGCGGGCCGTGCACTACATCGGTGACCGCTCCTGGGACGAACTGATCGCGGTGGCCGATTCGGTGACGGTGGATCAGCTCGCCGCGCGGGAGGCGGAGCTGTCCTGCGACGACCCCATCAACATCCAGTACACCTCCGGCACCACCGGCTTCCCCAAGGGAGCCACCCTCTCCCACCACAACATCCTCAACAACGGCTACTTCGTGGGGGAGCTGGTCGCCTACACCGAGCGCGACCGGGTCTGTCTGCCGGTCCCCTTCTACCACTGCTTCGGCATGGTGATGGGCAACCTCGGCATCACCTCGCACGGCGCCTGCATCGTGATCCCGGCGCCCGCCTTCGAACCGGCCGCCGTGCTCGACGCCGTCCAGCGCGAGCGCTGCACCTCGCTGTACGGGGTGCCCACGATGTTCATCGCCGAGCTCAACCTCCCCGACTTCGCCTCGTACGACCTGTCCTCGCTGCGGACCGGGATCATGGCCGGATCTCCCTGCCCGGTCGAGGTGATGAAGCGGGTCGTCGCGGAGATGCACATGGACGAGGTGTCCATCTGCTACGGCATGACGGAGACCTCGCCGGTCTCCACCCAGACCCGCCGCGACGACGACCTGGAGCGGCGCACCGGCACCGTCGGCCGGGTGATGCCGCACATCGAGGTCAAGGTCGTCGACCCGGTGACGGGCGTGACGCTGGAGCGCGGCGTCTCCGGCGAGCTGTGCACCCGGGGCTACAGCGTGATGCTCGGCTACTGGGAGCAGCCCGAGCGGACCGCCGAGGTGATCGACGCGGGACGCTGGATGCACACCGGCGACCTCGCGGTGATGCGCGAGGACGGCTACGTCCAGATCGTCGGCCGGATCAAGGACATGATCATCCGGGGCGGTGAGAACGTCTATCCCCGGGAGATCGAGGAGTTCCTCTACCGTCACACCGGGATCGCGGACGTGCAGGTCGTGGGCGTGCCCGACGAGCGGTACGGCGAGGAGGTGCTGGCCTGCGTCGTCCCGGCGGACCCGGCGCACCCGCCGACGCTGGAGGAGGTGCGGGAGTTCTGCGCGGGGCAGCTGGCGCACTACAAGATCCCGCGCCTGCTGCAGATCCTGGACACCTTCCCGATGACGGTCAGCGGGAAGGTCCGGAAGGTCGAACTGCGGGAGAACTACCGCCGGTAGGCGCCGACGGGGCCGAGGGGGTCACACGCCGGGGCGCGGTCAGGCGGCTTCGATGATGTCGCCGGCTATGCCCTGTGTGGCGGCGGCCCACTCGATGAGCAGGACCTCGTACGCGGCGGACTCCACGGGGGACCAGTCCTGGCCGGCGCGGGCGTCGACGAGCGCGCGGATCGCCTCGTTCGCCTCGACGGCGGCCGGGTGGGCCGGCTGTGCGGGAAACGCGGTGCGGGGCGGGGTCGTGGGTGGGGTGAGCCGTGGAGTTAAGACCATGCGCACCACTCTAGAGCCCGCCACTGACAAAGGACCGAACATCTGTGGCCCCTGGCTCGAACGTGACCGATTGCACTCACTGTGGCCGGGCGGTTTCTGTGAGGTACGGCACGTCGGCGTACGGGACGTCGCGGCGCATGCAGACCCTCGGCCACCGGTCCAGGCCGTGTTCCGCCTCCTCGGTCCTGATCTTCCGCAGCCCGTCGGTGAGTTCGGCCTCGGTGAGGACACGGAAGCCGAGCCGGGCGTAGTACGGCGCGTTCCACGGCACGCGGGAGAACGTGGTCAGGGTCAGCGCGCCCAGTCCTGCGGCGGCTGCCCAGCCGTCTAGGTGGGCGATGAGGCCGCGCCCCAGCCCGCGCCGGGCGGCCGATGGGTGCACGGAGATCTGCTCGATATGGGCGGCGCCGTCGACCGGGTCGGCGATCAGATAGCCGAGCGGCAGCCCGTCGGGTCCCTCGGTCACCCAGGCACGGCCCGCTCTGCGGTAGCCGTCCAGCAGCTCCAGGGGCGGTGGGTCGTCGTCGGCCACCCAGGACATGCCGACGGTGCGGAAAGGTTCGCCCGCGGCGCGTTCGATCTCCTGGAGCAGGGGGAGATCCGAGCGGCGGGCCGAGCGGATGCGCATGCCTCAGTATGCCGCGCCGGGGCCCCGCCGGTCACGGGGTGCGGAGGTCAGGCGCCGGTGCTGACCAGCTCGTCCGCCGGGCTGTTCACCGGCTGTGGGGTCCCTGTGAGGTCCATGACGAACAGCGGGATGGCGAGCCCGTCCGCCCGCTCCCGGGCCTCCGGCGCGTACCCCGCGAGCGAGAAGAGCACGCCGGACACGGAGCTGTTGAGCGCGTTGAGCCACAGGCACTCGACGTCGCGCAGGCCGGTGGGCCGGGTGGTGGAGTCGACCTGGGCGATCAGTCCGGCCGCCCGCAGATCGATCCGGGACGCGGGGCGGGTGGCCGGCTGGCTGACGTCGCGGTAGCCCAGCCACTGCAGATAGAGCGCGGCGGCGCCGACCGCGTCGCGCGCGGTACGGATCGTGAGCGGCCGAAATGCGGGCCTCGGGGCCGCCGCCGTGCGCGGCAGCGGTATGTGCGCGGGCCGGGTGTCCCTGCCCGCTGCGCGCCCGGCGGCCGCCACCGGGCGGACCGGGATGCGCAGCACGGCTCCGCACGGGCAGCACAGCTCGGGCTGCGGCCACTGGTCGTGCCGTCCGCAGCCCCGGCAGCGCACCGTCACCCAGTCGTCGTTCCAGGTGCGGTGGGTGATCGGGGTGACGGGGGCGCCGCGCAGCAGCGGCGGGGCGGTCGGGGCGCCGCACGGGCACGGGTAGACGGGCGTGACATACGCGTGGTCGCGGCGGCAGGCCGGGCACCGTACCGGCACTGACTCCACCATGGGCTCCTTCCGGGGGCGTACGGACGCGGCCGGACCCCCGGGAGACCGGGCCGACTCCGCTCCGTACCCCCATGCTCCACCAAGAGCGAGGTCCTGGGGAGGGACTTGGGCCACTTCGCGCTCTCTTGACGGCTGTCCGGACGCGCTTTAGATTTGCTTCCGTATAGCAGAATCAAGTTTCCGTAATGCGGAATTGGTGCTCTCAGGTGGCGCGACAGAGCCCGACTCCACCCAGGTCCGAGCAGGAGCACTCAATGCCTCGAATGACCGCTGCCCGAGCGGCAGTTGAGATCCTCAAGCGCGAAGGCGTCAGCAACGCGTTCGGTGTGCCGGGCGCGGCGATCAACCCCTTCTACGCGGCCCTCAAGGCCTCCGGCGGGGTTCACCACACGCTCGCCCGTCACGTCGAGGGCGCCTCCCACATGGCGGAGGGCTACACCCGGGCCCGCCCGGGCAACATCGGCGTCTGCATCGGTACGTCGGGACCGGCCGGCACCGACATGATCACCGGCCTGTACTCCGCCATCGCGGACTCGATCCCGATCCTGTGCATCACCGGCCAGGCCCCGACCGCCGTGCTCCACAAGGAGGACTTCCAGGCGGTCGACATCGCCTCGATCGCGAAGCCGGTCACCAAGGCGGCCACCACCGTCCTGGAGGCCGCGCAGGTCCCCGGCGTCTTCCAGCAGGCCTTCCACCTGATGCGCACCGGCCGCCCCGGCCCGGTCCTGATCGACCTGCCGATCGACGTCCAGCTCACCGAGATCGAGTTCGACCCCGATCTGTACGAGCCGCTGCCGGTGCACAAGCCCGCCGCGTCCCGCAAGCAGATCGAGCGCGCGATCGAGATGCTGAACGCCTCCGAGCGCCCGCTGCTCGTCGCGGGCGGCGGCATCATCAACGCCGACGCCTCCGCACTCCTGGTGGAGTTCGCCGAGCTGACCGGCGTCCCGGTCGTGCCCACCCTGATGGGCTGGGGCATCATCGCCGACGACCACGAGCTGAACGCCGGCATGGTCGGCCTCCAGACCTCGCACCGCTACGGCAACGCGAACTTCCTGGAGTCCGACTTCGTCCTCGGCATCGGCAACCGCTGGGCCAACCGCCACACCGGCAAGCTGGACGTCTACACGAAGGGCCGCACCTTCGTCCACGTCGACATCGAGCCCACCCAGCTGGGCAAGATCTTCGCCCCCGACCTCGGCATCGCCTCCGACGCCAAGGCCGCGCTGGAGCTGTTCGTCGAGGTCGCGCGCGAGCTGAAGGCGGCCGGCAAGCTGAAGGACCGCTCGCAGTGGGCGGCCTCCACACAGGAGCGCAAGGCGACCCTCCAGCGGCGCACGCACTTCGACAACGTCCCGCTGAAGCCGCAGCGCGTCTACGAGGAGATGAACCGGGCGTTCGGCCCGGAGACCCGGTACGTCACCACGATCGGCCTCTCCCAGATCGCGGGCGCGCAGATGCTGCACGTCTACCGGCCGCGCCACTGGATCAACTGCGGCCAGGCGGGCCCGCTCGGCTGGACGATCCCGGCCGCGCTGGGCGTCGCGACCGCCGACCCCGAGGGCTCGGTCGTCGCGCTCTCCGGCGACTACGACTTCCAGTTCATGCTGGAGGAACTGGCGGTCGGCGCCCAGCACCGCATCCCGTACGTGCACGTCCTGGTCAACAACTCCTACCTGGGCCTGATCCGCCAGGCGCAGCGCAACTTCGACATCGACTTCCAGGTCAACCTGGAGTTCGAGAACCTCAACTCCCCGGAACTGGGCGTCTACGGCGTGGACCACGTCAAGGTCGTCGAGGGCCTGGGCTGCAAGGCGATCCGCGTCACCGAGCCGGACCAGCTGCTGCCTGCCTTCGAGGAGGCGAAGAAGCTGGCGGCCGAGCACCGGGTCCCGGTGGTGGTCGAGGCGATCCTGGAGCGCGTCACGAACATCGCGATGAGCGGTACGGACATCGCGTCGGTCAACGAGTTCGAGGACGTGGCGACGGAACCGGGCCACGCCCCGACGGCGATCAGGCCGTACGCGAAGGCCTGAGTCCGGGGGGCCTGCGGGCTGTCCCCCGAAGAGCACCTACGAGGCCGTAGGTGCTCTTCGGCTGTGCGTTTCCCGCCATTGCCCGCCGCAGCCTGACCTGACATCGATCAACTGCCGCCGGCTCCATATCGGCGGGCGGCCGGGATTCTTGCCCTTCGGTAACAGCGGCTCCGGCACCGGCCATTGCGCGTCTGTCGGATCTCCGCGTGCCACGGTCCAGGACCGTCTCATGTTCAAGATCCACTCTCGGCACACGGCCTGGCTGTCGAGCGACGCGCAGGACGTCTTGCTCAGCCTCCGAGCAGGGCCTCTCGTGCTGCCCGAGACCAGATGGATTGCTGACGGACGGAGAAGCCCATCCGGTTCCAGTGGAACAGGATGTGCCGCGCGAGAATGGCGCGTTTGCCGATGCTGAGTGTGCTTGCCTCGGCGGCCTCCGCGAGGTGGCGGCCGTGGTGTCGCAAGGCCTCGACCCACGGACGGACGGGCGTGAGGGGACCGGTCGTGAGGAGGGGGCGGGAATCGGTCAGCAGGAGACGTCTCATGGGTGCCGTCATGGCACTGACCTGCTGCGGCGATACATCCTTGGGGAGGGGCCGTCGCTCTTCGACGCGGCCCCATACGTCGCCCTGCTCGCCTGCTTCGAGCCGGGCCGCCCGCATGAGGAGCGACATGGTCAGAAGCGATGTTTCCTTCGCCCCCAGGATGCCGGAGGGCCCTTCCTCGTAGATGCCGGCGTAGTCGAGGACGCCTTCGCTGTCTGTGTGGAACAGAGCATGTGCGAGGGGCAGCCCGGCGGGCCCGCCGAAGGCGATCATTTCCGGCTCGTACAGGGCAGAGTGCCAGCCGGCGGTCGCACCGCACGACTTGGAGCTGTCGAGGATTGCTGCGATGTGGTCGGCTACGTCCCGCGCGGTCGCTCCGGGAGCGGGGTGGCAGCGCAGGCGCCAGTGCGGTGCCTTCCGTACGAACCACCATTGTCCTACCGGTCCGCCGGTGCGGAGCCTGGGCAAGAAGTAGGCGCGAAAGGCGCGTTCGGCACGTTCGTAGTCCACGAAGAAGATGTTGACCTGATGCCAGCCGCGCGTGGTCCCTTCCAGCGCGGCCCGGCCGGCGGCCTGGTAGCGCTCTACGGCCTCGGCGAGCTGTGCGGCCGGGACATCGGCCGCTCGTGCGGCGTCTTCCACGCGCCCGCCGCTGAAGACGCTGTGGACCGCGTGCTCGACGCGGGCAGGATCGTAGCCGGTCATGTCAGGAGGAGACAGATGTCCCACTGTCCTTGGGGTGTGGTGGCGGCCTCGGCGTCCAGGTGGGCGAGTGCGGCGCCCGCGCGGCCGACGAGGAAGCCGTCTTCCTCGGGGACCGCGGCCAGCAGGTACCGCCGCACGAGCGGTTCGAAGCGGTGGGCGTACTCGCCGGGAGTGTCCGCGTCGGCTGCGACACGCTGCACCGTACGGAGGACGCCGCCGACTCCGTGGCAGAGCCCGCGGTCGGCCAGCATGTCGAGCCGGCGGGTGTCGGCCAGGCAGTAGGTGAGGGCTCGTTCGGCCATGCGTTTGCGGTCGTTGTCTTCCAGAACGATGGCGGCGAGCTGCTGTGCGCGTACGAGTCCCGGTGTGCCGTAGCACCAGCTCGGTGCGGCGGGCCGGGCGGGTGAGGCGCCGCGGTGACTGATCCAGCGCGGCCAGCGCAGTCCGTAGGCGTCGTTCTGCCGGATCTGGTCCAGCCACCGGCAGATGCGTCGGATCGCCTGTTCCTGGCGCTCGGTGTGAACGCCTGCGCGCATGGTCAGGGAGAGCAGTGCGAGTGGACCGGCGATGCCGTGTGCGAGCCCGGCGTTTGCGTGCCCGCCGGGAGTGGCGTTCTGATCGGAGGCGGGGGCGTGCGCCACCCACCAGCCGGGAAGGGGCTGCCCGGCGCGATCAGCGAGCGGTTCGGTGAGGCGGACCAGGTAGTCAAGGATGCCGCGCAGCTCGGGGCCGTGGGGGTTGCGGCGGAGGAGCAGGGCGCCGACCCCCGTCAGGCCGCGCAACAGGTCGTACTCGGCGAACGTGGGGCGCAGGCCCGCGTCGATCCGGTCGTGGGCGGCAGCGAGCCGTGGGCGGGTGTGGGCGGCCACGACCTGATCGAGGGTGTGCAGGGCTCCGGCGTAGCGGTCGGTTCCGTCGGCGGCCAGGTGCAGGGCGAAGGCCATTGCGGGGGCGCCGAGGAAGAGGCCGGCTTCGCGGCCCTCGACGAGCGGGCCGGTGGCGGCGAGTATGCGGCGGGCCTCCGTCCAGCCGCCCGTACCGCGCAGTGCGCGCTCGATGTGCAGCAGCGCTGTGCTCAGGGGGCCGTGCGCGAGGGACTGCCGCGCGGACAGGGAGGTGTCGGGGGTGGGTGGGGCAATGGTCACCGCGCGGCTCCTTCGGTGCGGACGGTCCAGGACAGTGCGGCGGCGCGGACCATGCGTCGGCACAGGGCCTCGGCGTCGGGGTCGATTCCGGCGACGCGGTTGTGGTGCATGTGCAGGAGGGACGGCAGCACGCTCTCCGGCGCGGGGCCCGGGCGCAGGAGCTTGCTGTGGTAGCGGGAAAGCGCGCTGCGGCGCCTCTGCCAGGCGTCGCGCACGGCGTCGCCGCCGGGGAAATCGCTCAGGGACGTGCCCTGGTTGTCGTTCTCGGTGAGCCGCAGGACGAGTGCCTGCGTGTGCCGGGGTGCCGTCGCGCCGTCGGCGCGCAGCAGGTGTTCGGTCAGCCAGGCGTGTGCGGCGCCGGGGGAGCCGAGGAAGCCGGAGGCGATGTCCATGTACGAGGCGGCCGTGATGGCCGGGCGCAGTTCTGCGGGGAGGCCGAGGCGCATCTGCGCCAGCGCGGCAGCCGAGTCGGCGGCGAAGTAGGCCTCGGCAGCGGCCAGGGCGGGGCCGGTCCCGTAGCGGCCGGCTTCGGGCACGTAGGTGTCCCACTGCACGCGCTGGATCAGGCCCTCCTCACGCAGCGCGTCGGCCCACCGGGCCACTTCCCAGGCTGTATCGGCGAAGTCGCCGGGCCGGGGAAGGCTGAAGCGGATGCGGAGATGGGGGTCGGGGTCGGCGTACCGGACGAACCACGCCGCCGGGTCCGACAGATCATCGACCAGCTCGGCAGAGTCCTCGTTCGGGAAGGGCTCCCGGAGCACCGTGGCCACGTCCGTGAGCAGACGCGGGAGGTGAGCGCTGAGTACTTCGTCGGCGCGGTCGGCGCTCCCGTACAGCTTCAGGTATCCGGTGTCGGCAGTGCCGGGGGTCTGGCCGTCCTCCCGGCGGGCGACAGTGTGCCGGCTCGGTGCGGGGGCGGTGGGCTGGTCGGCGGCGAAGGACATGGTCACCTCATGGGCGCGGCCGATCCAGCCGTAGGCGCTCTCCTCCGGCGCTTCGTGCAAGGACAGGGTGCGGTGACGTTCCAACTCCGCTCGCAGGAGGTCTCGGTGACCGGCCTGGTCGAGGTCCAGGCGGAGCTGCTGATCGGTGGAACCGACGAACACCGTGCGCGGCACGCCGTAGCGGGTGCGCCAGTTGATGAAGTCCTCCGTCCACCGGTCGGCTTCAGGAAGGTCGCGGGCGCGCAGTTGCCAGCAGGCTGCCGACAGGATGGTGCGGCCGTGGCGCACTTCTGGAAGGAACGGCAGCCGGGCTGCGACGCCCCAGGCGAAGGGCAGGGGGATGGCGGTGTGGAAGCGGTGGACCTCGGTCAGGAAGCGGACCAGGGGGTGTGTGGCGGAACTCAACTCCACCGCGCTCATCACCGAGGGTTCCAGGCACTGTCCCGTGGAGAGGAAGACGAGGCAGAGGCGTTCGGCGTCACCGACGACCCCCAAGTCGTCCAGGTCGACGGTGGCGTCCGGGTTGTGCTCGCCGATGGCCAGTACCTCGGGGGCGACCAGGGGAGCACGCCCGACATTGGAGGTGTGCCGGCGCAGTGGAGGCGAGGAGACCTGAGCACGAGCCGCGCCTTCGGTCAGGGTCGGCAGGGCCCTGTACGCGTCCTTCATCCGAGCTTGATCGGCCGCGTCCAGCATCGGCAGGAAGCGGCCGGTGAGGGTACCGGCAGCGAGGGACAGGCCGACGGTGGAGAGGGCGAACCGTCCCTCCGTCAGCGCGCGGGTGGACTGCGCGAAGACGGTGAAGCACAGTTCGACGTGGGCCGGGAGTGCCACCGGATCCCCGACGGACAGCGCTTCGACATCTTCCTGGGTGAGGACGATCTCGCGCCGGTCGGTCAGCGCGGCGTTCTGTGCGAGGGCAAGCAGATGTTCGTCGCGCGGCGTCGTGGCGAGGGCGGGGCGGGGCAGAACCGTGCCGCGATACCCGACGGGGAAGCCCAGGCCGGTGTCAGGGCTGGTCAGTTCACGGACCGGGACTACGGTGCCCAAGCTGTAGCGGTCCAGGAACCGTGCCCGGTAGTCCTGCCAGGCCGCCGAGCCGCGCGGATAGGGCGTGATCCGGGCCATCAGGCTCAGAGCCTGCTCCGCCTCGCGGGCCACGGCTTCGGGCAGGATCACGTCACCGTCCGGGCGCACGTTCACAACGAAGCTCTGCTCGGTGACGCCGCTGAGTGCGGCCATCGCGCCAGTGGCCTGCGCGCGCAGGCCCGGCTGCTCGGCGGGAAGAGCACGGTTGTGACGGTCGAGAACACGGTGGACATCGCGAAGCCGGTCGGACGTCCGTGTGTCGGCGCCGCTCTCATCGAGCCGGGCGATCAAGTGGCCAAGAGCGTCAGGGGCGGTCATCGGCGCCTGGAGTTCGGTCAGCAGTACCCGGTGCGTGACCAGTGTGCGGATCATGTCCTCAATGGCTGCCTCGGCGACCTCGGGGTACTCGATGCCGAGTTCGGCCGCCAGTTCGCGGACCGGGACGGGGGTGCGAGCGAGCCGCAGGGCCACTTCGGCGGCACGGGCACGTCGCAGGCTGGTGTCAGTCGGCCCGTCCTCGCCGGGCTGGTTCACCACGGTGATCCGGGAGCCCCGTACGACGTGGGTGGGGTCGGCAACGACCGCCAGGCAGCGCAGGACGGACAGGTCGCTCTCCAACGCGGTGGTGATGGCGTGCAGCCACGCGACGTCGGCGCGCGCGGTCGCGCGGGTCAGTGGACCCCAGTGAACGTGTGCCTCCTTCCCGATACGCGCGACGGTCGGCCCGGCGAACAGCCCGAAGGGGGTCGCCCGGTAACGCATCCTGAGCAGGTAGCGGGCCAGGGACCGGCTGAGCCGGCGAAGGCGGCTGGGTTTGACCGGCTTGCCCGCCACCAGGTCCCGGACGGCATGAGCCAGTAGGGGAGAGGCGTGGCTGATGGCCGCTGCGCGGGAGTCGTCCGCCCAGACGTCTTCGATCCAGGTGCGGGTCTCCTCGACGTCAGCCTCTTCACCCGGCCAATCGAGGGCGGGGGCGTCGAGCGGGACCACCGATGTCCTGATCATGCTCGCGTCAGCGTGGCGGTACATCCGTGCTCCTTCGGATCGCGGCGCCCTGGGGGCGGACGGTCTGCCCGCCCCCGGGACCCCGTCAGCTGCGGGGAGTGTGGTGCCGCCGGGTCAGCTGCCGATGCAGGTGCTGTTGGAGCAGGCCGACTGGCAGGTGGACGTGCAGTTGTCGCCGGTGTCGTTCAGTAGCGCGCCGATGACGGGCGCCGAGGAAACCGTCTCGATGTTCAGGTCGAAGTCCCCGGCGTCGGCGCCGAAGTCCGTCGCCGCCTTCAGTACGGTGCCGGGCTTGGTGCTCATCTGCTGTGCCATCTCGCTCTCCTTCGGGGAGGTGGTAGAGGATGTCCTGTGCGACCTGGTGGTAGCCGGTGGCGGCTACGGCCAGGTGATCGAGACCCGCGAGTGCCGCCGCTCGATACGCCGGCCGTCAGCGGGAAGACGGTCGTCCGGCGCGCCCGCCGGATAGACCTCGATGCGCGCGCGGTCACTGCGGTGCTCGCGGTCCCATACCTGGATCTCCTCGACCAGGCGCTCGGCGAGCTGCTGCCCGCGCGGGCCGTGACCGATGGCGCCCAGCTCGTAGCGGTCCTCCTGGTCCGTGGCCCGCACCGTGCGGTAGGCGAAGCTGCCGCCGTCCACGAGCGTGGGGATGCCGAGCGGGGAGACCGAGGCGACGAGCCCGCGGGAACGTGCGCCCGGCATCGCTGCCAGCAGTGGCAGGTTGTCCAGCGCGGTGGTCAGCCACAGGTCGAGATGTTCGTTGGACTCGCTGCCCCCGAGCGTCACACCGGACCACCGCGTGCTCCTCGGCATCGAGAGGGCCTTGGCCAGGGCTTCGGTGTCCGGCTCGGGGTGACCGTCCAGGCGCAGAGCGACCTGCTCGCCCTCCACGTCGTGGAGCACGGCGAGGCGGACCCTGTTCTCCCCGACGCCCTGCATCGGCACGAAGCCGCACAGCTCGAACCCGTCGCTGACGAGCCGGTCACCGTCGCGGACGAAGGCCACGGTGCGGGTCATGCCTCGCATCCGTAGCGGGACGACGAGACGCCCGCCCTCCTTGAGCTGGTCGAGCCAGGCAGGCGGGATGTCGGCGGCCTGCACCGTCACCACGATCCGGTCGAACGGCGCATGGTCGGGTACCCCGCCCTCCGCGTCCGCGGTGACCACGGTGACGTTGCGATACCCGGTTTCCTTCAGGAAGGCCGAGGCGCGGTCCGTCACCTCCGAATCGATGTCCACGGTCACCACGTGACCGGTGTCGCCGACCACTTCCGAGAGAAGGGCGGCGTTGGGGCCGCCGGAGCCGATCTCAAGCACGGACATCCCCGGCGCGAGGTCTGCCTGCTCCATCTGCATGGCCTGGACGCGCGGCGCGGACACCGAGCTGATCTGCACCCCGCGCTCGTCGGTCTTGGTGATCGTCGCGACTTCGGCGCCGTACGTCGAGACCAGGTCCGCGTCAGGGGTGGCCAGGTGGCGACGGACGTTCCGGAACGCGGCGATCACGCGGGCGCTGCGGGCGGCTCCCAGCTCAATGAGGCTCTCGGCGAGCTCATCGCGCAACTCCTGCTCGGGCGGCTTCTCCACGCTGTCCGTGGTGCTCGTGCTGTCCACGCTGTTCTCCTTCTCGGCTGCGCCGAGCTCGGTCGGGTGGTCGCGGGGTCGGCTCGGGGTCCGGAGAGTCGGCCCCGCGCCGGGGAGGTAACCGATCGACCGCCCGGCCCGTCACATCCGGGCCGCTGAGCGGCCTTCCGGGCGGCGGCCACGAGGCCGCCCTTCCGGTCCCGGAAGTCGCATCGCGTCCGGATCGCCCTGCTGCTCGCGGCCGGCACCGTCATGCAGCAAGCGACGGGTACTGCGTGACGGTGCGAAGCCGTGTACATCAGGTAACTCCGGCTGCGCTGGAACTGGTTAGGGGTTTTGGTGCGGAACCAGGATGAGCTTCCTAGGGGGTTTTGGTACCCCCTTTACCTTTCGGCGTGCGCAAAGCGCTACGGCGCGTCTGCGAGCATCGCGCGCAATAGGTCCGTTGAGGCGTGCACCCTCGGTGAATGAGGTTTCGCCCGGCATCGCGGTCAGCGGACGGCAGCGTTGCTGGGAGAGCCCATCAGGGATGGGGTGATCACGGGATGCTGAACAGGACTGGCGTCGCCGGCGGGCGCGGATCTCGGCATCATCACGGTCCACGCTACGGACGAGGATGGGGCCGCGACCGGGTTGGAGGTGCTTCTCGGTGTCACGGCGGTGCTCGCCGCGTGAGCCCAACCGCGCGCCGATCGGCCTCTGTCCCGGTCGCTGCCCCGGTCACGACCGCGAGGGCCCCTCGCCAGTGCGGTCCTTACTCCTCGGCGGCTGCCGCGAGACCAGTCATCGGACGGGGCGGATCACTACGGTGAGGACCGGCGAGGCCGGTGACGGCTGGCTCTGGCCTATGTCCTCGTAGCCCCATGACTTGTAGAGCGCGTGGACCCTTCCGTCGCCTGCGGCCCCGTTGACCATGAGCGTCACGTACGGCTCGTCGCGGGTGGCGAGGAGGGCGTCGTGGATGCGGCGGGCGGTGCCGGTCTTGCGCCAGGCCGGGCTGACGCCGATCTCTTTGAGAGCCGTGGCCGGGCGCTTGGTGTACTGCTCCGCCGGAGTCGGGCTGGTGCGCTGCCAGTAGCGGTCGCCGTGCTCGATGGTGTTGCTGTACGCGTAGCCGACCGGTTGGTTGTCCGCGTACGCGAGGACGGCAGTGAACCCCGGTTCGGTGGAATGCCGGTCGATGCGTTCGCCGAACGCGGTGACCGCGTAGTTCGGCAGGTGGAGCAGCGGGGCGCGTACCTCGGCGTACACGGCAGACGATCGTCGCGGGCGGTGCCGAGAGCAGTGGGTAGTGCGGCTGGCAGCAAGCCGCATGCTCATGTGGTCGTCTTCCAGGAGGTGGTGTGCTCGTTCCATGTATCCACGGCAGAGCTGCGCGGCGCGGAGGTGCGCAACGAATTCCCGAACTCCCGCAGCATGCAGGTGACCCGGGCGTGTTGGGTAGCCACCTCGGCCGGGACCCTCATCGCGGTGGCCGTAGCGGCGTCGGGTGCACCCTGACCAAGTTGGGCCTGCGCGAGCCGGGCGGTATTGATGGCGCGGTCACGCTGGATCTGAGAAGGAAGGAGGGTCAGGCTCCGGTGGGCGTGTGACTCGGCCTGCTCGAAGCATCCGAGGCGGAGGTACGCCGACAGTGCGAGGGTCTCGAGTTCTGCGCCGTTGCGCACACCGGCCATCCACGCTGGACGAGCGAGATCGGGATCAGCCCGTTCGAATGCGTCCTGGGCGCAGCCGAGAGCGTGCTTCACGGCAGTTGCATCACCCGTGACGCCGAGGGTGGCGGCGTGGCGGGCGTGCCCCAGGCATGCGAACAGCGGATCACGGCGGGTCAGGTGAAGGTTGCGGGCGACATCATTGGCGGCAATCGCGTCGGCGGGGCGGCCCATGTGCCGGTACATGGTGCCCGCGTGACTCCAGATGCGGAACTTGATCGCCTGGTCCCCCGACATCTCCGAGAGGACCTGGGCTTCGCGCATATGCGCCTTCGCGGCATCGTAGCGCCGGCCATCGATGGCCGCCCACATCGCAGAAGAGCGGAATGCGGCTCCGGAGGCGTAGAGACTGCTGCGTACTCGCTGAGTGGCACTGCCCGCGTTCTGGAGGTTCAGCGCCTCGTTGGCGAGCGCAGCGGCCTGCGCCTCGATACGGGGTTGTCCCCCGTGGCGGTGATCGCTGGCGATGATCTCGGCGAAGCGCTTGTTCAGCCGGTTGACGTCGCTCATGCCGATGCGGCGCGGTGACGCGGTCGTTGGGGCTGTTGCTGCTGCGGCCGCTGCCGCAGCGATACCGCCGATGAGGGTACGGCGCTTCATTTCGGGCTCCTCCTGCTGCGATGACGCTGGGGTGGGCGAGGACCGGCTCCGCGGCACGAACCCTAAGGCGACGGCGGGTAATCCGGTGACGTTCTCAAGCGCGGTACGGGTGGCTGACTTCGGCCACATGACTCGGCCCGCTTTCCACGCCCGAACCGATGAACCGTCGAGCCCGCCTGCCCGTCCAGTCAGCTCCTCGACAGCGCTGTTCACGGCATCGGCAAGGCCGTTGGAGCTATACCCATGCTCGGTCATCCACGTCTCAAGGACGGTGTTGCGGATCGCGTCCATGCGGGCAAGGTAGCCGTCATGCTCTCGACCCACCATGTAAAGAGCAGGTCAAAACGCCCTAGGCGAGCCTGTTAGGCGAGCGCTCGAACGCCCTAACCAGCCCTCGGAGAAGCGGAGTTATCTGGATGCCGGTCACTCCTTGCGAGTGACTGGTGACCATTTGTTCCCTCTCTGAAGCAGGAGGCTCGCCATGCCCCACGAACAGCCCCGGAGGAGCCGGCTCGCGTTGGCGGATACGCCCAATGCCGTGGCTCTGGCGCGGCTGCACACTGCCGATGTTCTCTTGGGCTGGGGCGTGTCCTCCGGCATCGTCGACACGGCCAAGCTCCTGGTGTCCGAGCTGGCGACCAACGCCGTGCGGCACACGGAAGAAGGCGCGGCGCCTGCGCTTCCGCTCTCGTCGCAGAGCACCGTGCAGACCTTCGAGCTGCTGGTGGAGGCCGTGCCCGGCGCCGTCAGGCTTTCGGTGTGGGACCGGGATGTGAGGCCACCCGTTCTGAAGGAGGTCGGCGTCGACGCGACGGGTGGGCGCGGGATCTTCATCGTGGCGGCCATGAGCAGGGCCTGGGGTTACTACCCGGCCCGTGGCATGCCGGGCAAAGTGGTGTGGGCGGAGATCGCACTCGCTTCCACGGGGCCGGATGAGGGGCGCGACGCTTCGGTGTCGTCCCCGGGCCGGCCCGCGACGGATGACCTCCGGGGGTCAGGGGACGCACGGGCCGACCCGAACTTGATCGGTCGCGTACTCGTCGGCATCAAAGAACTCTGAGCGCGCAGGCCGAATGTCTTCCGCCCGCGCAGACCGTTGCCCGTGGCTCCGTACGGAAGTCGACGAGCCGAGGTCCTGCGGGATGCGAACCGGGCGAGTGAAACCACAAGCAGGTGCTCGATCTACCCAACGAGGACAACCCCATGACGAACTCGCTGACGACTGCGGCCGAGGATGCCGCCGCGCCGACCGCGATGGGTGCCGTTCGCGCCCTGAAGCTTGTCCTGCAGTACGCCGGTCTCGGCTTCGAGCTGGAGGAGGGCGGCACGCCGGGTGGCTGCCGCCTGCGGTTGGCTCCTTCGGCCGCCCACCCCTGGACGCGCGGAAACGTGCGGGCCCACCTGCTCGCCGAAGGCATTGCCGCAGAGGTGGCGCGGTTTGAACAGCCCTTGCCCCGTCCCGGCCACGAACTGCTTCTCCTTCTGCCTTCGGACGAGGAAGTCCGCTCCCTCGGGCGGCTGTTCGAGGCCCGTCTCACCGAGGTGCAGAACGCGGCGCTGCAGCTGCATCGCGCGCTGGCGCACATCGGCGTCGAGCGGCGCCTGGACATCCAGACCATGGGGGGCCGGACCCTCATCGACATCGGCATGTTCGACCCGGACGCGGCCACGCTGCTGTACCGCAGTCTCGGCGGTGACGAGGCGGTTCTCTGTGCCCTCGACCTCGGGGACTGGCACGACCACGAGCGGTTCGCCCGGGAACTGGAGCGGGCGATCTCCGCGACCGGGCAGGTGCCGCTCGTCGAGTCGGTGCCCACCTGCGGGCAGTGCCGGGGCCGGCACGGCGGCAACCGTATCCGTCTCGACTACCTGGATCCCGACGACGCTCTGCTCCTCGCGGACGCGCTGCACGCACTCGAGGAGATGTCCCCTTCATGACCTTCGCGACCCGCATCACGACGGCCGACAACCAATCGGTCACCGTCGTCAGTCAGAACTCCGCCATCACCGACTGGGCAGGCCGGTACCTGGGTCTGTGGCGGACGGCCGCTGATGTCGGCCCGGGCACCGCCACCGGCCCGGTGATCCGTGCTGACGTCGATGAGGAACAGCATGGCGAGACCGGAGCCCGCGTGCTGGCCGGGCGACCGGAGGAGGTCACCTATGCCACCGCCCCGATGCTGGTCAGCCGTGACAGGGCCGGCCTTGTCACGGCGACGCAGCCGGAGGACGGGTTGTCCTACGCATGGGACCCGGCCGTCGGCCGCATGCGCATCGTCGGTGCCTAGGAGACGGCCGTCGCCACCGCTACGGCCCGCGTCGCGAGGGAGGTCGTCCGCGGGCAGCTCCTCACCGACGGCTGGCAGATCCTCCACGCGTCGGCCGTCACCCGCCCCACCGGCGGTGCCACACTCCTCGCGCTGGGCAACAAGGGGGCCGGCAAGACGACCACCGGATTCCTGCTCGCACGTACCGGCCTCCAACTCCTGGCCAATGACCGAGTTTTCGCTCGGTTCGACGGCGATGTCATCCGCGTCCTGCCCTGGCCCAGTGCAGCGGCCATCGGCTTCGGCCTGCTGGACGCCCTCGGCTGGTACGAGCCCGTACGCGCGCGTACGGGCCGGCGAACGGATGCATCCCACCCAGGCGCAGAGGGTGACCGGCGCGCTCCTCGCCGGCGACCGCACCCCGCTGCGGAAGAAGTCGGGAGCGGAGATGAAGCCGCAGTTCTTCCCCGATCAGTTGGAAACCTGGCTCGGGCTGCCGCCTGCCACCGAAGGACACGTGGTCGGAATCCTCTTCCCGGACATCGCTTCGGAGACCGAACCCGCACTGACCACAGCGGCCCGAGGCGTGACCGATGCCGACTTCTTCAGCTCCGCGACAGAGGACCGGTACTCGGACGTCTTCGGGCTCCTGCCACCCGAGACATCCAACCAGGGCCTCGTCGGTCGTCTGACCCAGCTTCCCCAGCAGGCGCTCACCATGGACCACGATCCCGAGGCAAGCACCGCCGTGCTGCTGGAGGCCGCGAGGTCCGTCTTCTGATGCGAGCAGGGCGCACGAAGGGCGTGGAGCACGGGACCGTAATCCGTACTCCACGCCCGGTTCGGGGAAAAACAGGGGCCGCGGCGGGGGCGAAGGGAAGTGGGTCCGGGGCCTTCAGGTCAGGAGCCCGGGCCACCACCCGCGTACCACCGCACTGGCATCGCACCACCGCCGCGGCCTCGTCCTGCCCGCGTCGCGCGCAACCCCTCATCCGGGTGGGCACGACGGCGCGGGCAGGGTCTGGGGGGAGGGGGCGGTGCCCCTCCCGGTATTAGTCCTCGCGCAGGGCGCGGACTGCCTCCTCCACGCGCTTGCCGTACTCCGGGTCCGCCGCGTGGAAGTGGGCGAGGTTCTTCTCGATCACGTCGTCGCGGGTGACCTGGGACAGCCCGCCCGCGATGTTGGCGATCAGCCGGTCCTTCTCGTCGGCCGACATCAGCCGGTACAGCTCGCCTGCCTGGAAGAAGTCGTCGTCCTTGGTGTGGGCCGGTGCCTCGTGGGTGCCGGTCCAGCCCTGGACGGGCAGCGGGGCGGAGAACGCCGCGTCCGTCTGGGCGGGGCCCGCGTACGAGTTGGGCTCGTAGTTCTTGTCGTGCCGCGCGCCGTTGCGCGTGGCGTGCAGCCCGTCGCGGCCGTAGTTGTCGACGACGGCCGTGCGCGGGGCGTTCACCGGAAGCTGGGTGTGGTTGACGCCCAGCCGGTAGCGGTGCGCGTCCGCGTAGGCGAACAGCCGGCCCTGGAGCATCTTGTCCGGGGACGGGCCGATGCCGGGCACGAAGTTGTTCGGGGAGAACGCGGCCTGCTCGACCTCGGCGAAGACGTTGTCCGGGTTGCGGTCCAGGACCAGCCGGCCGACGCGCTGGAGGGGGTAGTCGCTGTGCGGCCACACCTTGGTCAGGTCGAACGGGTTGAAGCGGTAGTCCGCCGCCTCGGCGGCCGGCATGACCTGCACGTACAGGGTCCAGGACGGGTTGACCCCGCGCTCGATGGCCTGGAGCAGGTCCGTCTGGTGGGAGCTGGCGTCCTTGCCGACGAGCTCCGCGGCCTGCTCGGCGGAGAGCGAGCGCACACCCTGGTTGGTCTTGAAGTGGTACTTGACGAAGAAGGCCTCGCCCGCGGCGTTCGTCCACTGGTAGGTGTGCGAGCCGTAGCCGTTCATGTGGCGGTAGGAGGCCGGGATGCCCCGGTCGCCCATCAGCCAGGTCACCTGGTGCGTCGCCTCGGGGGCGTGCGCCCAGAAGTCCCAGACGTTGTCCGGCTCCTGGCGGCCCGTGAACGGGTCGCGCTTCTGCGAGTGGATGAAGTCGGGGAACTTGATCGGGTCCTTGATGAAGAACACCGGGGTGTTGTTGCCGACCAGGTCGTAGTTGCCCTCGTCCGTGTAGAACTTCAGGGCGAAGCCGCGCGGGTCGCGTACCGCGTCCGCGCCGCCGAGCGAGTCGGCGACCGTGGAGAAGCGGATGAACGTCTCGGTGCGCTTGCCCACCTCGGAGAGGAAGTCGGCGCGGGTGAAGCCCGTGACGTCGTCGGTCACCTCGAAGTAGCCGTACGCGCCGGAGCCCCGGGCGTGCACCACGCGCTCCGGGATGCGCTCCCGGTTGAAGCGGGCGAGCTTCTCCAGGAGGTGACCGTCCTGGAGAAGGATCGGGCCACCGACGCCGGCGGTGGCGGAGTTCTGGTTGTCGGCGACCGGGGCGCCTGACTCGGTCGTAAGCACACGCTGCGTCATGGTGTCGGGGCGACCTTCCGTACGGGAGCTGCTGAACTGCACGTCCTGGGGCTCCAGGAGCGTAAGTACGCCCCGAACCCGACGTCAACAGTTTGTTGAAATTCTTGGAGGAGAGGGTGGCGGGAGGTGTTCCGGGCGGCGCCGGCGCCTGGGCGCGACAGGACAGGTGTCAGCGCCTGCGCCGCCCGGAAGTCTGGGGGGTCAGCCCTGGACGGGCCGGCCGGAGAGGCGCTCGACCGAGCGCAGCAGCGCAGAGTGGTCCAGGCCGCCGTCGCCCTGTGCGCGCAGCGAGGCGACGAGCTGGGCGACCACACCGCCGACGGGCAGCGCGGCACCGACATTGCGGGCGGCGTCCGTGACGATGCCCATGTCCTTGTGGTGCAGGTCGATCCGGAAGCCCGGGGCGAAGTCCCGGTTGAGGAAGTTGTCCTTCTTGCGGGTCAGCACGGTCGAGCCGGCCAGTCCGCCGTTGAGGACGTCGAGCGCGGCGGCGAGGTCGACCCCGGACTTCTCCAGGAAGACCACGGCCTCGGCGCAGGCCTGGATATTGACCGCCACGATCAGCTGGTTCGCGGCCTTCACCGTCTGGCCGGAGCCGTGCGGGCCGCAGAGCACGATGGTCTTGCCGAGTGCCTCCAGCAGCGGCCGCGCGGCGTCGAAGTCCGCCTGCTCGCCGCCGACCATGATGGACAGCACGGCCTCGATCGCGCCCGCCTCGCCGCCGGAGACGGGGGCGTCCAGGACCCGGATGCCCTTCTCGGCGGCGTTCTTCGCGAGGTCCACGGAGGTCTGCGGGGTGATCGAGGACATGTCGATCAGCAGCGCGCCGCGCTTCGCGTTCTCCAGGATGCCCTCGGGGCCGTACGCGATCGCCTCGACCTGCGGGGAGGCGGGCACCATCGTGATGACCACGTCCGCGTCCTCGACCGCCTCGGCGATCGAGCCCGCGCCGGTGCCGCCGGCCGCGGCCAGCCGGTCGACCTTGTCCTGCTCCAGGGTGTAACCGGTGACGTCGTAACCGGCCTTGATCAGGTTCTCGGACATGGGCGAGCCCATGATGCCGAGCCCGATCCACGCAACCTTGGGGAGGTTGTTGCTCATGAGGGTGCCTTCCGATAAACGTGTGTGCGAGTGACGGTCCGCCGTCAGCGGGCGGCCCGCGCGGTGGCCGGGAGCCACTCGAAGGACTCGGCGCTCGGCCGGTCGCCCGGCTTGTACTCCAGGCCGACCCAGCCCTCGTAACCGGCCTTCGCCAGCTCGTCGAGGAGCTGCTCCAGCGGGAGCGAGCCGGTGCCGGGCGCGCCGCGGCCCGGGTTGTCGGCGATCTGGACGTGACCGGTCCTGTCGGCGTACGCGGTGATGACCTGGCTGAGGTCCTCGCCGTTCATCGACAGGTGGTACAGGTCCAGGAGGAACTTCGCGTTGCCGAGGCCCGTCGCCGCGTTGACCCGGTCGACGACCTCGATCCCGGCCGGTGCGCTCACCAGCGGGTAGCGCGGGGACTCCGGCGCGTTCAGGGTCTCGATCAGCAGGACCGCCCCGATCCGGTCGGCCGCGCGGGCGGCGGTGACCAGGTTCTCCAGGGCGAGGGCGTCCTGCTCGGCGGGGTCGACGCCGTCGACCCGGTTGCCGTACAGCGCGTTGAGCGCCTTGCAGCCGACCGAGGCGGCGAAGTCGGCCGCCACGTCGATATTGGCCCGGAA
Organism: Streptomyces sp. ITFR-16; assembly: GCF_031844705.1. Lineage (NCBI taxonomy): Bacteria > Bacillati > Actinomycetota > Actinomycetes > Kitasatosporales > Streptomycetaceae > Streptomyces > Streptomyces sp. ITFR-16. Next base: position 1,448,976 of record NZ_CP134609.1, on the reverse strand, counting down.
GCGGTCCGACTCCGTGCCGGGCACGGAGAGCGCGCCGCGGTCGGGGCCGGGCAGCTGTCCGGCGTAGAAGTTCAGCCCCACCAGCTGGGTGCCGGCATCGTCGAGCGCCTTCTTGAGCGCGTCGAGCTCGGCCTGGTCGGGGGTGGGGGTCTCGATCCACGGCCACCACAGCTCGACCGCCGTGAAGCCGGCCGCGGCGGCTGCCGCGGGTCGCTCCAGGAGCGGGAGTTCCGTGAAGAGGATCGAAAGGTTCACATCGAAGCGCTGGTCCGGGTAGCCCATGAGGGTTGCGGCGCTCCTTCCGTATTGCGGAAGTTAGTTTCTGCTTAACGGAAGATTGCCCGGGGGGTGGGGGCGATGTCAAGGGGGTGCCCGGAATTCGGGCCGGTCGGGGCGGGCCGGGGCGGCGCGCGTACGGATTCCGGGCGCACGGAAGGCGCACGGAAGGCACACGGAAGCGGGGCGGAGGCCCCCTGGCCCTCCGCCCCGCTTGTGGTGCCTCCTACCGGGTCACCCGGCCGGCACCGTGTCCTGGAAGGTGGTCCCCGCCGCGCGGTAGGCGCTCACCCGGGCGTTGACCTGGGCCGGGGTGAGGACCTGGTCCTTCACATGCAGGACGTAGTCCACCTGCTGGTCGTACGACCGGGGCGTGGTGCCGGTCTGCCCGGCCAGGTCGATCAGCCACTGGTTGAAGTTGATCGACATGCCCCGCTCGGGCAGATAGGCCGCCCCGTGCGTGCCGAACAGCTGGCCGTCGATGTAGTAGGTGATCGCGCTGTTGTCGATGGTCACGACCAGGTCGTGCCAGCCCGCGTAGCTCTGCCGGGACTCGGTGTGCGCGTTGACCGCCTCCCAGGGGTCGGGCCGGTAGGTCTCCCACGAGGTCGTGTACAGGATGTTGCCGCTCTCGCCCCAGCCGCCGTTCGGCAGGTACTCGAAGTCGTACTCCGCGTAGTCGTCCGCCATCGGCGCCTTGAGGTCGTTGATGGTGAAGAACGTCTGCACGAGGTGGTCGCCGTCCGGCCCCGACTTCGGCGCGTCGTTGAACTTCACCCGCGCCGCGTAGGTGCCGTTGCGGAACTTCATGGACTGGGTCAGGATCTCGGTCTGCTTCGTCGACTCACCGCTGCCCGCCGTCGAAGTCTCCAGGTTCATCACGGAGTTGCCGCTCTGTGTGGCGAACGTGACGTTCTCCGGCGCCCAGGTCGCCCCCGGCACCCCGGGACCGCCGGCGTTGGAGCGGACACTCCAGCCGTGGGCCGCGATCTGCGGGTCGGTGTGGCCGCTGTAGTTGAAGTCGTCGAACAGCGTGGGCGCGCCCTCCGGCGGATCGGTGGGGTCGGTCGGGTCCGTCGGGTCGGTGGGATCGGTCGGGTCGTTGCCCGCCGGGGCCTCGCCCCAGACCGTGGCCCCGCCGAGCTGCGCCGTCACCTTCGTCCAGTCGCCGTACGCGGTCGCGCCGGCGCCGAAGGAGTAGTCGTCGCTCTGCACCAGGGGCTGCCAGTTCGACCGGTAGAAGCGCAGTTGCATGTCGCCCGTGTCGGCACCCGGCGCGAGCGTTCCCGCGCCGGAGGTGAAGCCGATCTCCAGATAGCGGTCGGCGGTGGCGGTCGGCGAGGCGAGCGAGCCGAACGTCCCGGTGATGTTCGCGCAGCCCTTCACCGCCCAGGAGCAGGCGAACCGGTAGGCGTCGCCCGCCGCCTCGCCCTTGAAGTAGTAGCGGACCTTGACGTCGCTGAGCTGGACGGCCCCGCTGCCGGTGTTGCGCACCTTCAGCCAGGGCTCGCTCTGATCGGCCGTGGCCCCGGCTGCGCCGGTGCGGTACTGCACGGCGAGCGAGCCGTCGGCGGCGCTCGCCGTGGACGGGACGGCGGCGAGCGCCGTACAGCCGAGGGCCACGGTGGCGGCGGCTGCCGCCGCCGCACGGATGCGGCTCTTCGCGAGTGACTTCATGAGCCTGTTCCTCTCCGGAACGGTCGTGGGGGACTGGATGGTTACGCGGATGGCGCTGTTCCTGGGGAAGCGGCCGTCAGCGGCCGGGGATTCAGGGGGCGGTAGGGGACGCCGAGCGCGTCGAGCCGGGCCGTGTGGCCGCCGAGGCGGGCCAGGAACCCGTGCCAGTCGCGGCCGCCGCCGGACCAGGCCCGGTCCGCCAGCGCGCACAGCCGGGGGAAGGTCAGATACTCGATCCGCTCCGGCGTGCTCGCGTACTCGGTCCACAGCTGGGCCTGGGTGCCGAGCAGCCGGGCGGCCTCGGCCGGGTCCCAGCCGTCCGTCAGCGGCCGGCGGCCGTGCACCGTGCGCAGATCGACCGGCGGGCCGGGCTGCGACGCCGGTTCTGCGGGGTCGGCGGTCTGTGGGTAGTCGAGGTAGGTGGCCCGGTGGTGCGTGGCGATCACCTGGTGGCCGCGGCGGGCGGCGGCGCGGGCGTGCGCCGGGTCGCGCCAGGTCATCACCGTGAAGTCGAGGGGGAGTTCGGTGCCGGTCTCCGCCCAGCCGACCGGCCGCCGGCCCCGCTCCACCAGGAACGACCCGACCCGGCCCATGAACCAGCCGTGCAGCGCCCGGGCATCGGGCAGCCCCTCGGCGGCGGCCCGCTCCCGGGCGGCCGGGCTGTTCTCCCACTCGATGGTCGGGCACTCCTCGCCGCCGATGTGGATGTACGGCGACGGGAAGACGTCCATGACCTCCTCCAGTACCGTCCGGCAGAAGTCGAAGACCTCCTCGTGGACGCCGAACACGTTGTCGCACACGCCCCAGCGGGTCCACACGCCCAGCCGGCGCGAGGGGTCGTTGCCCAGCTCGGGGTGGGCGGCCAGGGCGGCGCGCGCATGGCCGGGCATCTCGATCTCGGGCACCACCCGCACCCCGCGCGCCGCCGCGTAACGCACCAGGTCGCGCAGTTCCTGCCGGGTGTACGCCCCCGAGTGCGGAATTCCGTCGTACGTCTCGGGGGCGCCGCCCGGCGGACCGGACATCGACTGCGTGCGGTGGCCGCCGATCCCGGTCAGCCTCGGATAGGCGGCGACGGGCATCCGCCAGCCCTGGTCGTCGGTGAGATGGAGGTGGAGCGTGTTCAGCTTGTGCAGCGCCATCAGGTCCACGTACCGGCGCAGATACGAGACCGGCTGGAAGTGCCGGGCGACGTCGAGCATCGTGCCCCGCCAGGCGTGCGCGGGTACGTCGCTGATCTCCACGCACGGCAGCGTCCACGGCCCGTCCCGCCGCGCCGGGCCCGAGAGCACCTCGGCGGGCAGCAGCTGACGGATCGTCTGGACGCCGCACAGCAGGCCCGCCGGCCGGGCTGCCCGCAGCAGCACGGTGTCCGGGCCGACGGTGAGTCCGTACCCCTCCTCCCCGAGACCGCCCAGCTGGGGGTCGAGCGCCAGCACGATCCGGCCGGTGGCGGAGGGGGCTAGCGGGAGTCCGGTGGCGGGGCTGAGCAGGGTGCGCAGCAGGTCGGCGGCGCCTTCCGCGCCCGGGTAGGCCCGGATCCCGGTGTCCGGGTCGAGGGTGAAGCTGCCGGGGCGGGACGAGACCTTGGCCGGGCGGGGGACGAGGGTGTGTTCGGGGCGTGGTGCGGGCACGGGGGGCCTCCGGATTCGGATCTGCGGCCGGACGGGAACCGGGGTGTCAGCCTTTGACGGCACCGGCCGCGAAGCCGGAGGTGACATGGCGCTGGAGCAGCAGGAAGACCACCAGCGCGGGCAGGGCGAAGAGCGTCGAGGCGGCCATCGTGGCGCCCCAGTCGGTGCCGAAGGTGTTCTGGAAGGAGGACAGCCAGACCGGCAGGGTGCGGCTGTCCTGGTGCTTGATGATCAGGAAGTTGGCGTACGCGAACTCGTTCCATGCGGTGATGTAGCCGAACAGCGAGGTCGCCATCAGCCCCGGCGCGAGCAGCGGCAGCGCCACCCGCCGGAAGGCCCCGGTCCTGGTGCATCCGTCGACCTGCGCGGCCTCTTCCAGCTCCGGCGGGATCGTCCCGATGAAGCCCCTCAGCACCACGATCGTGAACGGCAGCGTGATCATGAAGTAGACGAGGGTGAGCGTCGGCAGCCGGTCGAGCATGTCGGTGTCGCGGGAGATGATGTAGATCGGGATGATCAGCGACTCCCAGGGCGCCATCTGCGCGATGAAGACCATGAGCATGAACTGCCGCCGGCCCTTCCACCGCATCCGGGCCACCGCGTACGCCGAACCGATGGCGACGAGCAGGGCCAGCAGGACCGCGCTCAGCGTGACCAGGATGCTGTTGCGCCAGAAGAGACCGAAGCCGTCGGCCTGCACGGCGGTGCGGAAGTGGTCGAGCGTCCAGGTGTGCGGGAAGAGCTTCGGATCGGTGGACTGGATGTCCCGGGACGGCTTGAACGCGGTCGAGATCATCCAGTAGACGGGGAACAGACAGACCAGGACGGTCAGTACGGCGGCGGCGTTCAGCGGGATCCGCCGCAGCCTCGGACGCAGCAGGGTCATCGGGATTCGTCCTCCTGACGGAGCATCTGGCGGAAGTAGAGGACGAGCACCCCGGACATCAGGACCACCGTGACCATCGAGGCGGCCGAACCCAGGTCGTAGCGCTGGCCGGCGAGCGCGGTCTGCACCGCGTACACGGGCAGGATCGTCGTGGCGTCCCCCGGGCCGCCGCGGGTCATCACCCAGATCTGGACGAACGCCTTGAACGTCCAGATCACTTCGAGCGAGAAGACCAGCATGAAGATCGGCCGGAGCATCGGGAAGGTGACCGAGCGGAAGATCCGCGCGCCGCTCGCCCCGTCCAGCCGGGCCGACTCGTACAGCTCGGCGGGGACGGTGGTGAGCGCCGAGTACAGGGTGATCGCCGCGAACGGCACCGACTGCCACACGATCAGCAGCACCAGGATCGAGAAGGCCGCAGTGCCGTGCGCGAACCACGGATAGCGGTCGAACGAGGTGAAGCCCGCCTCGGTCAGCAGCCGGTTGACGATGCCGAACTCGGAGTGGAACAGCCACTGGAAGACCGTGGTGGCCGCGATCACCGGCATGGCCCAGGCCAGCACCAGGGCGCTGAGGACCACCCCGCGCCCGAACCGGCCGAGCCGCTCGGTCATCAGGGCGACCAGCGTCGCGATCACCATGATCAGGACGACGTTGACCGCCATGAACAGGAAGGTCCGCCGGACCACCTCCCAGAACCGCGGATCGGACAGCAGCGTGCGGTAGTTGCGCAGTCCGACGAACTCCGCGTCGCCCATGATCAGCTGGCGCAGCCGGAAGTCCTGGAGGGAGATCAGTACGGCCCGCAACAGCGGGTAGAGCAGCAGATAGAGCATGCCGCCGACGGCGGGGGCGATCAGGACGTACGGCCAGGGGCCGCGCGGTTCTCCGGACCGCCTCCCGCGCGGGGACACGGGGGTGCGCGGTGCCGGCCGGAGCCGGGGTCTGGGGGGTGCGGTCCGTTCCCGGATGACCGACACGGCGCGCCTCCTCTCGGTGGTGGGGCGGGCGGGGAGCGGGGAGATCAGGACGCGGTGTTCATGGCCCGAGTGATGTCGGCGGACGCCTTGGCGGCCTCCTTCGCCGGGTCGCCCCCGGTCAGGACGGCGGCCATGTAGTCCTTGATCGGGTTCTCCGCCTCGACGGCGGCCCAGCCGGGCGTGTTGGGCGTGGCATGGCCGTTGGCCGCGCCGACCGCCATCGCCGCCGCGCCCGGATCGCCGGCCACCGCCGAGGCCAGCGTCGTCCGGTTCGGCACATAGCTCATGGCCACGGCCAGCTTCTTCTGCCAGGCGTCACCCGTGAGTTCCTTGACGAAGGTGAGTGCCGCCTCCTGGTGGCCGGAGGCCGTCGGGATCACCAGGTCGGAGCCGCCGGTGAAGACGGCGCCCGGGGTGTCCGCGGTCTTGCCCGGGATCGGGAAGAAGCCGAGCTTGCCCTTGAGATCCGCGTTCTTCTCGGCGATGACATTGGCGCCGCCGGGGGTGGAGATCACCTGCGCGGCCTTGCCCTGGGCCATCACATCGGCCTGCGGCGGGTCGTCCTCGTCGGAGTCCTTGGGCCCCTTGCCGAGCGCCTGGAGCTGTTCGTAGAACTTCATCCCGCGCAGCGCCTCCGGGGTGTCCAGGGCGCCCTTCCACTTCCCGCCGGACTCGGTCGCGAGGTCGCCGCCCTCGTCCCAGACGAAGCCGGCCAGCGCGTACCACATCTGCCCCGGCAGGTAGATGCCCTGCGTACCGCCCTTGTTGAGCTTCTCGGTGGCGGCGAGCCACTGCTCGCGCGTCTTGATCGCGGACGCGTCCACCCCGGCCTTCTCGAACAGGTCGGTGCGGTAGATGACGACGCGGTTGGCCGCGTAGTACGGGACGCCGTACTGCTTGCCCTCGTACGCCCCGGGTTCGGCCAGGCCCTTGAGCCAGTCCTTGCCGTTCAGCTCGTCGACCTTGTCGCTGAGGCCGAGCAGCCCGCCGCTCTGGGCGAACTGCGCGACCTGGGTGTTGCCGCTCTCGATGACGTCCGGCGCGTCGTTGCTGGCCAGCGCGGCGGTGATCTTCTCGCCGATGCCGTCCCACTCCTGGATCTGGACCCGGACCCGGATGTCGGGGTGCTGGTCCTCGAAGCCCTTCACGAACTCCTTCTGGAACTGGGCGGAGACGCTGTCGCGCATCAGCCACACATCGATGTCCGTCCGCCCGTCACCGGACGGCCCGGCGGAGTCGGAGGACGAGCTGCAGGCACTGAGAACGGCGGCCATCACGAGCGCGGACCCACCGGCAAGCAAGCGGTACTTCACGGTTCACCTCTGGAGAACAAGACCTGACCACCTGACCAGTGAAGCCCACTGGACAGCTCACCTCTTGATGGTGGATGAAGGTGGCATAGACCAATGGGACCGTCAAGCCCCTTGGTAGCAAAGGGTTCTGGGGATCTCACGGAAATCCGGCCTGCGAGGATTTCGGCAACACCGGTTACAATCCATCTGACCAGTGGCCGAGTTGGTACGACTGGTTGGTCAACTGGTCAATGAGAGACGGGTCAGGAGGGGCATCGCATGGACGCCGACGCACCGGGGACGGTGCTCAAACGGGAACGGGCCCGCGACGCGGTCCTGGAGCTGATCGAGTCGCGCCGCCCGGGTGACGCCATCCCCTCGGAGCGTTCCCTCTGCGCCACGCTCGGCGTCTCCCGGCCCACCCTGCGGGCCGCGATCGACGAGCTGGTGGCCGCCGGACTGCTGGTGCGCCAGCACGGCCGCGGGATGTTCGTCGCACCCGAGAAGATCACCCAGGAGCTGATCTCGGCCGACCTCGCCCTCTCGGTCCCGCAGGCGGCCGGGGCCTGGTCGAGCCGGCTGCTGGAGTTCACCACCCTCCAGGCCGGCGCCCGGGTCGGCCGCAAGCTGCGCATGTCACCGGCCGCGGACATCGTCTACGTGGCCCGGCTGCGGCTGGTCGACGGCGCCCCGATGGCGATCGAGCACCTGCACATCAGGGCCGAGCTGGTGCCGGGGCTGTCCGCCCAGGAGCTGGAGGACGGCGATCTCTACGAGCATCTGCGCGAGCGCCACGACGTGCATGTCCACGAGGCGGTCCAGGCGATCGAGCCGACCGTGGTCACCCGCGCCGAGGCTCGCCTCCTGGACGTCCCCGAGCTCTCCCCGGCCCTGCTCTTCGAGCGGCTGACCTCGGACTCCACCGGCAGCCCGGTGGAGTACGTGCACTCGCTCTACCGGGGCGACCGCTACCGGATCGTCTCCCGGCTGGCCCTCGGCCCGGCCGCCGCGGTCGAACCGGTCGAGGGCGGCCACCACCCGGGGATCCCGCCGGGGGACTTCGCCCACCGGGACGCGATCACCTCGTCCACCCGCGGCGACATCCAGTCCGGCGGCTGACCCCGTGGAGCCCGCTCCTCGTTGCGCCCTGCGCAATGACCGGTGCGCCTCTTGCGTCGGCCGCCGGGTAAGGCCACTGTGACTGACACATCCGACGCAGCCGACCCCACGAGGTGCCTCGCATGACATCCCCCACCAGCCGCCGCACCCTTCTCGGAGCACTTCTCGCGGGCGGCGCGCTCGCCGCGGCCCCCCGACTGCCCGGCGACCCCTCCGACGCGGGACGCCGCCCCGCCCGGCCGCAGCCCGCCGCCGGCCGGGCCCGGGCGGCCGGCGCGCTGTTCCTCGGCACCTACACCTCGACCAGCCCGGGCGGCACCGGCATCGGCGTCGCCTCGTACGACCCCGGGACCGGTGCCATCGCCGCCCGTACCGTCGTCACCGGCGTCCCGGACCCCTCGTACCTCGCGCTGCACCCCTCCGGCGGCACCCTGTACGCCGTGGACGAGCAGCAGAACGGCGCAGTCACCGCGGTCGCCCTCGCCGAGGACGGGACCTTCGAGGTGCTCGGCGCCCGGGACACCGGCGGCGCGGGGCCCTGCCACCTCTCGGTGCATCCGGGCGGGAAGTGGCTGTTCAGCGCCAACTACACCTCCGGCAGCGTCGCGGTGCACCCGCTGAACGCCGACGGGTCGGTGGGGGAGCGCACGGACCTGGTCGCCCACGGCGCGCCCGCCCCCGGCCCCGGCCAGGACGGTCCGCACGCCCACCAGATCGTCACCGCCCCCGACGGCGGCCACGTGCTCGCCGTCGACCTGGGCAACGACACGGTGTACACCTACCGGCTCGACGAGGAGCACGGCACCCTGGAGCAGCTCTCGTACGCCGCCCTGCGGCCGGGCGCGGGGCCGCGCCACCTCACCTTCCACCCCGATGGCCGGCATGCCTACCTCGCCTGCGAGCTCGACAACACGGCCGTCGTCTGCGGCTACGACCCCGCCACCGGTGTGCTCACCCCGGGCGCCCCGCAGTCCACCGGAACGGGGAGCGGCACCAGCTACCCCGCCCAGTTCCTCGTCACCGGGGACGGCCGTTTCGCCTATCTCGCCAACCGGGGGCACAACAGCCTCACCCGGTACGCGGTCGAGGACGGCGGTGCCGCGCTGCGGCTGCTGGACACCGTCCCGGTGGGCGGCGATTTCCCCCGGCACACCGCCTTCTCGCCGGACGGGGGCCTGCTCTTCGCGGCCAACCAGAAGTCCGGCACCGTCACGGTCTTCCGGGTCGACGGGGAGAGCGGCGCCCTGGAGTCCGCGGGGTCGCCCTTCGAGGCGCCGGCCGCCGTCTGCGTACTGCCGCTCCAGCCGTGAGCGGGGGCCTCCTTCCGTTAGGGTCGTGCCCGAGCCGCGGGTCGCCCCGGACGCGGTGCAACGCATCATGGAGGCACCGTGCGCCTGAGAGTCGAGTTCACCACCGAGCCCTTCGATCTCGACGAGGCACCGGCCCACGCGGTCGTGGCCCGTGAGGTCATCCAGTCGGCCGCGCTGGACGCGGTGGACGTCGGTCCCTTCGGAAACACGGCGGAAGGCGGCGCCGACGAGGTGCTGACCGCGGTGGACGCCCTGCTGCGCCGCACGCTGGCATCGGGTGCCACCCGGGTCTCGCTCCAGGTCAACGTCATCGGAGAGGACCCGAAGTGACCGGGCCCGTGGACCACCCCCTCGTCGCCGCGGTCAAGCCCCTCGTCGACGCCATGGGCGCCGAGCTGCTCGGGCCCGGCGAGGCGCAGGCCGACGACGTCGTGCTCGCCTGGGAGGGCGAGGACGTCATAGCGGTGCGGCTGCCGCAGCTCTCCGACTCGCTGGACCACATCCTGGCCGCGATGGAGCGCCGGCACGGCAAGCCGCTCGCCGAGCTGGACCGCAAGACCAAGCAGGAGGCCGTGCGGCTGCTGGAGGCACGCGGTGCCTTCTCCGTACGCCACGGGGTGGAGACGGTGGCGGGCGCCCTGGGCGTCAGCCGCTTCACCGTCTACAACTATCTGAACCGCGAGAACGGCACCAAGAGCGACTAGTTGGGCGCTCGCAGACAGGTGAACGACACATGATCGATCAGGCCGTCGTCCGGACCCCCGGGCGACGGCCTTTTACATGAACGTAATTTCAACAAAGTGTTGACGTGGTGTTGTGGAGGGCGTTAGCTATCCGCAGCCCGACCAACGCACAGCGAAGAACAGCCACGGAGGCTCCCGTGACTTCGAGCTCCACGCCGGGCCTCGCCCGGTTCAACACCCTGGCGGACCACGAGGCGTCCGCCGCACTGCACGAGGTCTGTGCCAGTGCGGCCTGGGGAAGAGCGATCCTCTCCCGGCGCCCGTACGCCACCGCGGAAGCCCTGCTCTCCGCGAGCGACACCGCCACGGCGGCCCTCGACGCGGGGGACCTCGCCGAGGCCATGGCCGGTCACCCGCCGATCGGCCGCCCGAAGCCCGGGGACCCGACCTCCTCCCGCGAACAGCGCGGGATGGCCGGGGCCACCGAGGAGCTCAAGGCCGAGATGCTCGAACTCAACCTGGCCTACCAGGAGCGGTTCGGACATGTCTTCCTGATCTGCGCCACCGGGGCCACCGGCGAGCAGATGCGCGACGCGGTGAAGTCCCGCATCGGGAACTCGCCCGAGCAGGAGCGCGAGATCGTGCGCACCGAACTGGGCAAGATCAACCGCATCCGCCTCACCCGCCTCGTCACGGAAGACGCGTAACAGAAGGAGAGTGAAGGTCTTGAGCACCTTCGCCACCGCATCGGTGTCCACCCACATCCTGGACACCAGCATCGGCCGCCCCGCCGCAGCCGTCGCCGTCTCGCTCGCCGCCCGCTCGGGCGGGGACGCGCCCTGGGTGACGCTCGGCGGTTCCGCGACCGACGCGGACGGGCGCTGCAAGGACCTGCCGGCCCTGCCGGAAGGCACCACCCACGTACGGCTCGACTTCGAGACCGAGCCGTACTTCACAGCGAAGAAGCAAGCCGAGGCGCAGCAGGACGCCCCCCGCGTAAGGGACAGCGGCGCGTTCTTCCCGGAGGTGGCGATCACATTCGCCGTCACCCCGGGCGAGCACTATCACGTACCGCTGCTGCTCAACCCGTTCGGCTACTCCGTATACCGAGGGAGCTAGCAGACACATGCCCACGATTCTCGGCCAGAACCAGTACGGCAAAGCAGAGAACCGCGTCGTCAAGATCACGCGGGACGGCGACACCCATCACATCAAGGACCTGAACGTCTCGGTCGCCCTGTCCGGCGACATGGACGACGTCCACTACTCCGGCTCCAACGCCAACGTGCTGCCCACGGACACCACCAAGAACACGGTGTACGCCTTCGCCAAGGAGCACGGCATCGAGTCCGCCGAGCAGTTCGGCATCCACCTCGCCCGTCACTTCGTGACGTCGCAGGAGCCGATCCACACCGCGCGGATCCGCATCGAGGAGTACGCCTGGGAGCGCATCGCCACCTCCGACGGGAACTCGCGCTTCATCGGGTCCGACGAGGTCAAGCACTCCTTCGTGCGCAAGAACCAGGAGATCCGCACCACCCAGATCACCTTCGACGGCGACACCTGGCAGGTCATCTCCGGTCTCAAGGACCTCACCGTGATGAACTCGACCAACTCCGAGTTCTGGGGCTACGTCAAGGACAAGTACACGACGCTCAAGGAGGCGTACGACCGCATCCTGGCCACCGACGTCTCCGCCCGCTGGCGCTACAACTGGACCAGCGACGAGCAGCGGATGCCGAACTGGGAGAAGTCCTACGAGCAGGCGCGCAAGCACATGCTCCAGGCCTTCGCCGAGACGTACTCCCTCTCGCTCCAGCAGACCCTGTACCAGATGGGTTCGCGCATCATCAACAGCCGCAGCGAGGTCGACGAGATCCGCTTCTCGCTGCCGAACAACCACCATTTCCTGGTGGACCTGGAGCCGTTCGGCCTCAAGAACGACAACGAGGTCTACTTCGCGGCCGACCGTCCGTACGGGCTCATCGAGGCCACCGTGCTGCGCGACGGCGTCGAGCCGCAGATCCCGGTCGACATGACCAACCTCTGACGCGGCGCCGCGCCGGCTCCCGTCCGTCCACAGCGGACGGGGGCCGGCCGGGCCGGAGGGAAATCCCATGGCAACGCCTGCACCTGGGCCCGCAGAAGCAGAAGGCCCGTGTCCCACCCCACCGGAGTGCTCGGTCCATCCGGTGGACGAGAAGCTCGCCCCCTCGCGGCTGCTGCCCGCCGCGCTCCAGCACATCGCCGCCATGTACGCGGGCGTCGTCACCCCTCCGCTCATCATCGGCCAGGCCGTCGGCCTCGACCAGGCGGGCATGACCCGGCTGATCGCCGCGAGTCTGCTGATCGCGGGCTGCGCCACCGTCCTGCAGACGCTGGGGATCGCCGGATTCGCCGGCAACCGGCTGCCGTTCGTCAACGCCGCCTCGTCCGCCGGCATCGCCCCTATGCTCGCCATCGCGGAGACCAGCGCCCCCGGCCACCAACTGCCCGCCATCTACGGGGCGGTGCTCGTCGCCGGAGTGTTCTGCCTGGCCGTCGGGCCGTTCTTCGGCAGACTCCTGCGCTTCTTCCCGCCGCTGGTCACCGGCGTCGTCATCACCCTCATCGGCGTCACCCTGATGCCGGTCCCGGTCTCCTGGGCCCAGGGCGGCGACAAGACGGCCGCCGACTTCGGCCAGATGAAGTACCTCGCGCTGGCCGCCTTCACCCTCGTCGTGATCCTGCTCATCCAGCGGTTCGGGCGCGGCTTCCTGCGCCAGGTCGCCCTGCTCATGGGCCTGTTGATCGGCACGCTGGCCGCCGTACCCTTCGGCCTCGCCGACTTCTCCGCGCTCCAGGACGCGCCGCTCGCCGCGCTGCCCAGCCCCTTCGCCTTCGGCGCGCCCGAGTTCCGGCCCGCCGCCATCCTCTCGCTGTGCATCGTGATGCTCGTCCTGATGACCGAGTCCGCCGCCGGCATGCTGGCCGTCGGTGAGATCTGCGACCGGCGCACCGACGGACGCACCATCACCCGCGGACTGCGCACCGACGGCCTCGCCACCCTCCTCGGCCCGGTCTTCGGCGGCTTCCCGACGAGCGCCTTCGCGCAGAACGTCGGAGTCGTCTCCCTGACCAAGGTCCGCAGCCGCTACGTCGTGGCCGCCGCCGGCGGCGCGCTGCTGGTGCTCGGACTGTTCCCGGTGCTCGGCGCGGTCGTCTCGCTCGTCCCGATGCCCGTGCTCGGCGGCGCCGGCATCGTGCTGTTCGGCTCGATCGCCGTCAGCGGCATCCGTACGCTCTCCGAGGCCGGGCTCGACGACAGTTCCAACATCATCCTGGTCGCCGTGGCCCTCGGCGCGGGCATCATCCCGCTCGCCGCGCCCGGCTTCTACGCGGACTTCCCGTCCTGGGCGCAGACCGTCCTGGGCTCCGGCATCAGCGCCGGAGCGCTCGTCGCGGTCCTGCTCAACCTGTTCTTCCACCATCTCGGCACCCACAGCCGCACGGCCGTGGCACTCAAATCCTCCTAGGGTCCTGCCGTGCCCACATCGCTGATGAGAGAAGGAAGCACCATGGCAGCATCGGCAGCCCCCGACCGAGTGGAACGCATCGTCATCGAGAACTGCTCGATCGCGACCGTCGACGCCGACGACACCGAGTACGCCTCGGGCCATGTCGTCGTCGCGGGCAACCGCATCGAGTCCGTCGGCGCCGGCCGGGCACCGGAGGGCCTGGAGAACGTCGTACGCCGGATCGACGCAACCGGGCACCTCGTCACGCCCGGCCTGATCAACACGCACCACCACTTCTACCAGTGGATCACCCGCGGTCTGGCCACCGACCACAACCTCTTCGAGTGGCTGGTCGCGCTGTACCCGACGTGGGCGCGCATCGACGAGCCGATGGCCCGCGCCGCCGCGCAGGGCTCGCTCGCCATGATGGCGCGCGGCGGTGTCACCACCGCGATGGACCACCACTACGTCTATCCGCAGGGATCCGGCGACCTGTCCGGCGCCATCATCGGCGCCGCCCGCGACATGGGCGTACGCTTCACCCTCGCCCGCGGGTCCATGGACCGCAGCGAGAAGGACGGCGGGCTGCCGCCGGACTTCGCGGTGGAGACCCTGGAGGGCGCCCTCGCCGCAACCGAGGCGACCGTCGACGCACACCACGACGCCTCCTTCGACGCGATGACCCAGGTCGCCGTCGCCCCCTGTTCGCCCTTCTCCGTCTCCACCGAACTCATGCGCCAGGGCGCGGAGCTGGCCCGGCGCAAGGGCGTCCGGCTGCACACCCACGGCTCGGAGACCGTGGAGGAGGAGAAGTTCTGCCACGAGCTGTTCGGCATGGGCCCGACCGACTACTTCGAGTCGACCGGCTGGCTCGGCGACGACGTGTGGATGGCGCACTGCGTCCACATGAACGACTCCGACATCGCCGCCTTCGCCCGCACCGGCACCGGCGTCGCCCACTGCCCGTCCTCCAACGCCCGGCTGGCCGCCGGCATCGCCCGGGTCCCGGACATGCTCGCCGCGGGCGTCCCGGTCGGCCTCGGCGTCGACGGCACCGCCTCCAACGAGTCCGGCGAACTCCACACCGAGCTGCGCAACGCCCTCCTCATCAACCGCCTCGGCCCGCACCGCGAACGCGCCCTGAACGCCCGTCAGGCCCTGCGGCTGGGTACGTACGGCGGCGCCCAGGTCCTCGGCCGCGCCGCCCAGATCGGCTCCCTGGAGCCCGGCAAGCTCGCCGACCTGGTGCTCTGGAAGCTGGACACCCTCGCGCACGCCTCCATCGCCGACCCGGTCACCGCCCTGGTCTTCGGCGCCGCCGCCCCCGTCACCCTGTCGCTCGTCAACGGCAGGCCGGTCGTCGAGGACAACCACCTGACCACCGTGGACGAGGACGCCATCGCCCGCGCCACCCGCGACGAGGCCCGCCGCCTCGCGCAGATCGCCGCCGGAGCCTGACACCCCGGCACCCCCCGATACCGGCCGGCCGAGGGGGACGGCCCTCGACCGGCCGCCGCGGACCCGAGCGGGGTCCGCGGCAACCGGTACGGGAGGCGCGTACTCAGACGTGCGCGCCTTCCGTCCCGGTGACCCGAGCTGCCCGCACCAGCTGCACGACCTGCCCCACCTGCATCAACGCACCACACGGGGCCCGGTCCGGTGGACCGGCCCCGGCACCACCTCCCTGACACCCACGTCGCCGCAGACGTGTACCCGACCGGAGGAACCGCCGTGGCAGCTACGCCCAGGTTTCGCAACGACGCAAGTGCAGCACCCGCCCCCGACGGTGAGCCGGACACGGCCCCGTCCGACCGCAGGCATCCGGTCGACGAGACGCTCCCCCCACTGAAGATGTTCACCAGCGGCCTCCAGCACGTGGCCGCGATGTACGCGGGCGTGGTGGCTCCGCCCATGATCGTGGGGCCCGCCGTCGGCCTCACGCCCAAGGAGACCGCCTTCCTGATGGGGGCGAGCCTGTTCACCGCGGGCATAGCCACCCTGCTCCAGACGCTCGGCTTCTGGCGGATAGGCGCCCGGCTGCCGTTCGTCAACGGCGTCTCGTTCGCCGGGGTGACCCCGATGGTGGCGATCGGCAAGGACCGGGGGCACGACGGCATCGCCGTGATCTTCGGCGCGATCATCGTCGCCAGCCTCCTCGGCTTCGTCCTCGCCCCGTACTTCTGCAAACTGGTCCGCTTCTTCCCGCCCGTCGTGACCGGCACGGTCATCACCCTGATCGGTGTCTCGCTGCTGCCGGTGGCCTTCAACTGGTCCCAGGGCGGCAACGCGACGGCCGACGACTACGGCTCCACCACCAACATCACCATGGCGGCGGTGACCCTGGTCGTCGTCCTCGCGCTGCGCAAGCTGCTGCGCGGCTTCCTCCAGCAGATCGCGATCCTGCTCGGCCTGGTGGTCGGCACCCTCGTCGCGATTCCCGTCGGCATCACCGACTTCGGTGCCATCAAGGACGCCGACGCGATCGGCTTCCCCACCCCGTTCCACTTCGGGGCGCCGCAGTTCGAGATCGCCGCGATCGTCTCCATGTGCATCGTCATGCTGGTCTGCATGACCGAGTCGACCGCCGACATGCTGGCCCTGGGCAGGATCGTCGACCGGCCGGCCGACGAGCGGACCATCGAGGGCGGGCTGCGCGCCGACACCCTGGGCAGCGCCATCAGCCCGCTGTTCAACGGCTTCATGTGCAGTGCCTTCGCCCAGAACATCGGGCTGGTCGCGATGACCAAGGTCCGCAGCCGCTTCGTCGTCGCCGCGGGCGGCGGCATCCTCATCCTGCTCGGGCTGTTCCCGGTGGCCGCGTCCGTCATCGCGCTGGTCCCGCTGCCGGTGCTCGGCGGCGCGGGCATCGTGCTCTTCGGCTCGGTCGCGGCCAGCGGCATCCAGACCCTGGCCGGCGCCGCGCTGGAGAAGGGCGAGAACGCGCTGATCGTGGCCGCCGCCGTAGGGATCGGGCTGATCCCGATCGCGGCGCCGGAGTTCTACCACGCCTTCCCCAAGGACCTGCTCGTCGTCCTGGACTCGGGGATCTCCACCGGCTGCGTCGTGGCGATCGTCCTCAACCTGGCCTTCAACCACCTCGGCAAGCGGCCGGACGCCGAGCCGGACGCCGAACCCGACGCGGAGTCCGTCGCACAGAAGACGGTCAAGACGGCAACGGCCGGCGTGCACTGACGGACCAGCACCGCGCCGCGGCGCGTACGGCACCGAGCCGTACGCGCCGCGGCGGTGTGCGCCGGGTCAGCCGATGTGGAAGCTGTCGCCGTACACCTTCCAGTCGAGCGGCGGGTCCAGGTTCAGATTGCCGTTCCGCAGGAAGACCCGCTGCGCGGTGTCGACCCGGCTGGTGTCCGAGTGGGCCTCCTCCTGCTGCATGGCCCAGACCCGCGCGTCCAGGAACGCGTCGAGGTAGGCCACCTCGTCACCGCCCTGGGCCGGCGGCTTCGCCTTCGCCAGGGCGCGCTGCCGGATGGACCCGAAGCTCGTGCTGTCGCCGCCGTCGCCGTGCATCACGATGGCGTCGTAGTACGCGAACTGGCCGAGTGTGCCCAGTCCGTCGCTCTTGCCCCGGCTCACGGCCGGGTCGAAGTACACCCGGTCGCGCTCGTCGTTCTGCGCCTGCTGGAAGTCCGGGTCCTGGGCCGCCGTCTCCCAGGCGTCCTGGAAGCCCGGGTCCAGACCGTCGTGCGAGTCGCTGCCGTCCACCTCGCGCAGGGCCGGCAGATACCCGGCGAGCACGTTGTCCGGCTTGCGCTGGGTGTACAGCTCCACCAGGTCGAGCATGTCGCCGGTGCCGGAACAGAAGCCGATGATGCCCGCGGTGTAGCCGCGGCCGTCGCCGATGTCCTCGATGTAGCCGTACTGCGCCTTCCAGTCCAGCGAGGAGTTCTCCGCGCTGGAGACCAGCTGCATGGCGATGTCCTTCTTCGCCGGATCGTCGAGACCGGTCGCGGCCGCCTCCTGGTGGTGAGCCGCCGCGGGGGCGGGGGTGGTGCCGGCGAAGGCGGTGGCGGGCACCGCCGTGAGGGTCAGTCCGAGCGCGACGAGCGCGACGCGCACGGACCGGGTGGTGCGACGTGCGGTGCGCTTGTGGGGAGCGTGCACCTGTCCTCCAAGGGAGTTCGTCGTTCCGGTGTTCTGTTAGGAAGCTTTCCTATCAGAGTCGAACGACCGTCGTACACCCCTTCGACGCAGGCGAGTTGAGCGGCGGGGTCCCGCCAGGGCCGGGTCGCCAGGGTCCGTTGCGGCGGACGGAGAGTCTGTCGTACCGGTGGTGACGGCTCGGTGGCGCTTGAGGCGGTTGTCGGCCCGGACCGGCTGTGATCACGACGGACAGGGGGCTTCCGGCCCTGCTCGACGGCAAGGCGTGCGGTATTTTGCGCGAGACGAAGGAGTACGGACACATGCAGGGAATTTCCTCCGGGAACCTGGTCGGGCAGCTCGTCCGGCTGCTGCCGGAAGTGGAGCCGTACCTTGAGACGGCGGCCCGGCGGCACGGCAGGCGGGCATCCCAGGTGACCCACTGGGACCAGGTCAACACCCACCCCGGGACGCTGCTTTCCGAAGTCCTTGCCTATCCGCTGTTCCAGCCCGGAATGGAGTCCGCCGAGATGGACGTGGCGGACGAGGAATTCCTCGGGCGCTGCTTCGATTTCATCGAGGGCCTCGAGGAGAGTCCGGGGGGCGAACTCGTGGAGACGGCGTACTTCACCTTCGTGGAACCCCTGATGAAGAGCAGGGAAGTGCTCGATCGCGCCTTCCGGTTCGCCGGTCCCAGGACACGTGCGGAGATCCTGTCCATGCTGCGGGGCTGGAACGTCCCCGTGGATGCCTCGTGGGAGGCGGAACGGCGGGCATAGGCGCGGCACCCGGACGCCCGTGCGGGCTGCTGGTCGGTACGGGGGCCGGAGCGGTCGCGGCGACGACCCGCCGGCCCGGACCGCGGCTCCCGGTGCGGGCTACGACCGTCCGGCGGCGGACTCGCCGCCGGGGCCGCTCACCGTCCGCCGCGAAGCGGCAGCGCAGGTCGCGGCCAGCGGCGAACGGCTGTGGCCGGCTCTTTCGCAACAGGCCTCAGGAGCCCTTGATCTCGTAGCTGTCGCCGTACACCTTCCAGCGCAGCGGGGTCTCCAGGCCGAACCTGCCCTCGCGCACGAACACCCGCTGGGCGGTCTCGACCCTGCTGGTGTCGCTGTGCGAGGGCTCCAGGCGGAGCGCGGCGACCCGGGCGTCGAGGAAGGCGTCGAGATAGGCCCCCTCGTCGCCGCCCTCCGCGGGCGGGTCGGCCTCGGCGAGCGCCTGGCGGCGGATCGTACGGAAGCCGACGTTGCCCTCCGCGTCGCCCCCGCCGTGCATCACATAGGCGTCGTAGTAGATGAACTGGCCCAGCGCGCCCAGCCCGTCCTGCTTGCCCTGGCGCACCGCCGGATCGAAGTAGGACCGGTCCCGCTCCGCGTCCTGGGCGGCCCGGAACGCCTGGTCGCCGGCCGCCTTCGCCCAGGCCTCGGTGAACGGGCGGCCGAGACCCGTGTGCGCGTCGCTGCCCTTCACCTCGCGCAGGGCGGGCAGGAACCGCTCCAGCGGATTGCCTGGCCGGGACTTCGCGTACCGCTCGACCACGCTCAGCATGTCGCCGGTCCCCGAGCAGAAGCCGATGATGCCCGCCGTGTAGCCGCGCCCGTCGCCGATGTCCTGGATGTACTTGTACTGGGCCTTCCAGTCCAGGGTGGAATTCTCCGCGCTGGAGACCAGTTGCATGGCGATGTCCTTCTTCGCCGGATCGTCCAGCCCCGCACCGGCGGACCCCTTGCCGGCGGAGGTGTCGGAGACGGCGTCCGTGCACCCGGACAGCACGGCGGTGGCGAGGAGGAGGGCGAGGAGGGACGCGAACGGGGAACGCGGGATGAGCTTCACCGCTCCAGCCTGCCAGGCCGCGGGAGTGATCTTCGCGCATTCGGCTGTAGCGTCAGGGGTATGGATGATCAGTCTGTTGTGGATGTCGGCGATGTGCGGCTGGCGTACCGGACCTGGGGCGACCCGTTCGGCTCGCCCGTCGTGCTGCTGCACGGCCTCGGTGACCGCGCCGGGAGCTGGGAGGCGGCCGGGAGTCTGCTCGGTCAGGAATGGCGGGTCTACGCGCTGGACCTGCGCGGCCACGGCGAGAGCGACTGGCCCGACGAGTACGACTTCGAGCTGATGCGCGACGACGTCCTCGGCTTCCTGGACGCCTGCGAACTCGGCCGGGTCGGCCTGGTCGGCCACGGCATGGGCGGCGTCGTCGCCCACCTGCTCGCCCAGGAGCACGCGGACCGGGTGGAGCGGCTGGTGCTGGTGGAGACCCCGCCGCCGTTCCCCGGCGCGGCCGGCCCCGATGTCCCGCCCGAGGGGCCGGTCGACTACGACGAGGCCGTGCTCGCCGCCGTACGCACGCAGATCGCCGACCCCGACCCGGCCTGGGCGGACGGGCTGGGTGAGATCGTCGCCCCGACCCTGGTGCTCGCCGGCGGACCGGCGAGCACCATGCCGCAGGCCCGGCTCCAGGACATGGCCTCGCTGATCCCGGACTGCCATCTGATCACCCTCGGCGGCGGCCACCGGGTGCACCAGGTCCACGCCGATCAGGTCGCCCAGCAGATCACGGAGTTCTTCACCAGCTGAGCCGGGTGCCGGGCCTGGGTGTCAGGCCCCGGTGCCCGGCTCACGTGCCCGGCCGGTCGGGGTGCGGGCCTCCGTTCAGCCGGCCGGCCGCCAGTCGGGGCGCCGGCCGCTGCGGGCGACCGCCCGGTCCACCAGCGGCGCGTCGTCCGGGACCGCGACCGGCGGGCCGAAGGGGGAGGCCGGCGGCGGGTTGTCGCCCAGGTCGGCCAGCAGCGCCAGCGAGGTGTGCAGATGCGCCTCCTCGGCGCGGTACGGCTGCCCCGTCGCCCTCGCCAGGTCCCAGCCGTGCAGCACCAGCTCATTGAGCGCGACCATGCCCGCCACCTCGCCCGGCAGGTCCACGCTGCCCGCCCGGGTCATGCCCTGCCAGGCGTCGGGGGAGCGCCAGGCCGCCACCAGCTCGTCCAGCGCCACCGGCAGTGCGTCGCGCCAGCCGTCCTCCAGGACACCGGACTCCACCGAGGGGGCGGAGTCGGTCGTCGGGCCCAGGTCCTTGCGCGCGGCGTCCCGGAAGGCCACCGCCAGCCCGCCGACATGGGCGAGCAGGGCCCCCACCGTGACATCGGGGCAGGGGGTCGGCGCGGTGAGCAGGCCGTCGTCGATGGCGTCCAGCTGACCGGCGATCTGGCGGGCGGCCGGTTCCAGGTCGAGGCGGGGCCCGGAACCGGGCGCGGTGTTCGTCTGCGTGTCCATACAGGTGAGACTCCCCGGACGCCCCGGACTCATCGGTCGCCGACACGGGCCGGGCGCACACCGGCACATTGCGGAAGGTTCCGCTCCGTCCCCTTGTCCATGACCCCCACCCCGTGCGATACAGGTCTGGACCATTGCTGTCGGACGGAAGGCAAGACCGTGCAACGCCCCCACGCACCTGCCGCGTTGGCCTGCTCCGCCGCCCTGCTCCTCGCCACCCTGACCGCCTGCGGCTCCGAGGCCGAGGCGGCGGACACCAGGAAACCGACCGTCCCGCACGGGGTGACCGCGCAGGCGAGCAGCGCGACCTCCGCGCACGTCATGTGGGAGGCGGCCACCGACGACACGGCCGTCACCGGGTACGAGATCTACCGCGCGGGCAAGAAGGTCAAGTCGGTCCCGGCGAGCCGGGTGATGATCGACATCGACGGGCTGACCGCCTCGACCGCCTACACCTTCACCGTCCGCGCCCGCGACGCCGCCGGGAACCTCTCCGCACCGAGCGCCGCCGCCTCCGTCACCACGCCCGCCCCCACCCCCGCCGACCACGAACCCCCCACCCGGCCGGTGAAGCTGCGCGGCAAGGCCGACGGCAGCCGGGCCGCCACCCTGTCCTGGGGCGGCTCCACGGACGACATCGGCGTCACCGCGTACGACATCTACCAGGAGGACTCCCGTATCCACAGCGTGCCCGGCACCCGGACCACCGCGCGGATCACCGGCCTGCGCCCCGGCACGATCTACACCTTCACCGTCCGCGCCCGCGACGCGGCGAACACCTCCTCGCCCGACAGCAACGCCCTGGACCTCACCACCGCCTCCGCGCCCGGCGCCCCCGCGAGCACGGCGCCGAGCGACCTGCGGATCACCACGGCCGAGGAGGGCCGGGAGTACGCCGTCGACCTGGACTGGAAGCAGCCCGAGACCGGCGGCGAGATACCCGCCTACCAGCTCTACCTGAACGGCCGGCTGACCACCACCATCGTCTGGGGCGGCACACCCCCCGCAGGCCGGGCGAGTTACCGGCTCACCGTCGCCGAACCGCGCGGCACCCGCTACTCCGTCAAGCTCCGCGCCAAGCTCCCGGACGGCAAGTGGGGCGACTTCTCGGCGCAGCGCACGGTCGTGCTCGGGGAGTGACCCTCCTGCCGCTTCGGCTCCCCCGGGAACCCGCTGATTGGTAGCCTCGTCGGCCAGGGACCACGGGGGAGGGCGCGCATGGTGGCGCGACTTGTGTTCGTGCACGGCATCGGCGGACTTCGGGACACCGTAGGTGAACTGGCCGAGTGGACAGGCGCGTTGGCGGACGGGATGCGGGCCGCCGGTCACTCCGGACTCGCCGCCCGGCTCACCGCCGGCGACGCGGGCATCTGTTCCTTCGCCAACTACGCCGATCTCTTCGCCGACCCCGAGGCGCAGGGCGGACCGGAGCCCGGCGGCGACGGCGCGGCGGACGGCATCCTCGCCGAACTGCTCACCGGCCTGGTGTCCGCACTCGCCGAGGAGAACGCCGGTGGCGGCGAACCCCGCGACGACGTCCGGCGGCACCGGGAAAGGGTCCTGGACCACGCCCGCGCGGAGGCCGCACCGGCGGACCAGGCCCAGGGAGCCCTCTCGGCCGTCCGCCGCGCCCTGAACGTGGCCACCACCCTCATGGCGCTCCGCCCGTGGGGGCCCGTCGCGGGCTGGGCCGCCCCCAAGCTGATGGTCAGGGACCTCGCCCAGGTCGCCCGCTATCTGGCGCGCGGGGAGAGCGACGCGTCGGGGCTGACCCTGGACACCCGGATCCGCCGGCGCCTGCACACCGCGCTGGGGGACACCCCCGCCGTGGTGGTCGCCCACTCCCTGGGGACCGTCGTCGCCCTGGAGGCCCTGCACGCGCGCACGGTCCGCACCCCGCTGCTGGTCACGCTCGGCTCACCGCTCTCGATGCGCACGGTCGTCCGGCCCCGGCTCCGTCCGCAGCCGCCGAGCACACCCGAGCACGTGGAGCGGTGGCTGAACTTCTGGGACAAGGACGACATCATCGCCGCACGGCCCCGGCTCGAACGCGACATCGCCCCCAACACGTCGGGGGTGCTGCCCCGCAGCCGCCGCACCGACGCGGACGGGGTCTGGGTCCACTCCGCCGCGAAATACCTCGCCCAGGCGGCCGTCGCCGGCCCCGTCGCGGAAGCGCTGACGGCGCCAGAGCACCGGTCCGGCTCATGACCCACGGGCCCCGCCGCCATCTGCTGGTCCTGGCGCCGCAGTGCGCGTCGATGCCGCGCCTCACCCGGCTCGACGAGGCGGCCTCCGCGCTCCACGCCGCCCTGGGCCACGCGGAACTGGGCGGCTGCGACCCGGCCCTCCCCGACGGCCGCTCCCTGTACGCCGACGAGGGGCTGACCAGCGAGTGGATCCGCACCCTGATCCGGGAGGCGATCCGGCACGCGGCCGACCGGCGCGCCTCGCTCGTCCTCGCCCTGCTGGGACACGGATTCGTGCCCGGGACGACGAACACGCTGTACCTGATGGGCGCCGACTCCGCGGAGGACCAGACCGAGAGCGCCGTCAACGTGGGCGAACTCCTCGCGGCCGCCGCCAACCGGCTCGACATCCCCAGCGTGCTCGGCATCGTCGACACCTGCCACGCGGCCGGCGCGCTGCCCCCGGGACAGGACCTGACGGCCGGCGCGGGCAACGGGCGCAGCCGGCTCGCCGTGCTCATGGCCTCCTCGCTCACCCAGCCCGCCGTCGACCTCTCCTTCTCCCGGGCGCTCGCCGGTCTGATCCGGGAGGGCTTACCGGGAGCGGGGCCGCTGCTGGGGGTGGACGACGTGCACCGGGCGCTGCGCGGCGCCGTCGTCGGGCAGAACGTGACGGTCAGCCAGCACGACGGCGACCCCTTCGCGACGGAGCCCGTCTGGGTCACCCGCAACCGCCGCGACCAGGACACCGACCCCGGCGGTCTCCTCGGCCGGCTGGTCCGCGAGGAGACCGGCGAGGCCTACGCGGCGCTCGCCACCGCCGAGAGCCCCGCGCCGCCCGCCCCGCACGACGTGCCCTCAGGTCTCGAAGCGCTCGCCGCTCTCAAGGGCCTCCCGCGGTCCCCGGCCCGCGACCGGGCGATCGTCGCCGTGGACGGCCTGCTCATCGCGGCGCGCACCGTCGCCTTCCTCCGCGACCGGCTCGGCGGCGAGCTGACCACCGCCCGGCTGCGCCAGGCCCTGCGCGCCCTGCTGGCGGCGGAACAGCGCACCCTGTCCGCGCCCATGCCCGAGTTCACCGACGTGGCGATCCTGGACCGGCTCGTCGTCGACTTCCCGATGTCCCGGCAGGGCTGCCGCTCCTCGGTCGCCGCGTTCGTCGTCCGCCTCGTGCTCGCCTGCGGCAAGGACCCCGGCGCCCCCGAACTGCACGCCTGGGCGCGGACGGTGCACGCGCAGCAGGAGCTGAACGACGCGGTGACCAAGGCGCTCGACGACCGGGAGGACCGGCAGCTGAGGCTGGCCGTCAGCCTCGACTCCTCGCTCACCGGCGGCTGGCCCGAGACCGTCGGCGCCTGGCTGCTCCAGGACGGCGAACTGCTGGACCGCCGCGACTTCGCCTGCCCCACCGCGGACCGGCGCGGGGCCGAGGCCGCGATCGAGGCGGCGGCCGTCTGGGCCGAGGACCACGCGGAGGCCCTGGGCCGCCGGCTGCGGTGGCTCGACGTCGCCGCGCCGAGCGGTGTCCTGCTGGAGTGGCGGCCCGAGGAGGCGGGGGAGAGCCTGCGCTTCGGCGTGCAGTACGACGTGGTGGTGCACTGGAGCCGGCGCCTCGCCCCCGATCCGCTGCTGCGGCGGATCCAGGGCGCGGTCAGCGAGCGGTGGGAGGAGATCGCCGCCTGCTCCGGGGTACCCGTCGACTGGCTGGAGCACGCCGACACGGCCGACCGGCCCCCGCTCCAGGGCCGGCTGCGCGACGGACGCTACCGGCGGGGCATCGGGCTGACCCACCGCACCGGCCTCGACGACCAGCTGATGGAGATCCTGCTGTCCTACACCCCGGTGCTGCTGTGGCCGCAGGGGGCGGCGGGGTTCCCCGCCGACCGGCACGGCTGCCTGGAGCCCCAGTGGCTGACCATGCCGGAGGGGCTCGGCCACGCCTACCAGCGCCGGTGGCGCGGCGAGCACGCGGGCGACCTTGCCGATCTGCGCGCCGTGTGGGACGACCGGGAGTGGCTGAAGTTCTGCCGACTCGTCAGGAGCACCGTCCCCCCTGTCCACGACACGACCAAGGTCCACGACACGATCAAGGTCCACGACACGATCAAGGAAGCCTCATGACCTGGAATCCGTACTACCGGGGCGACGGAGTGGTGCGGCAGGACACCGAGCTGCCGGCCCCGCCGCCGTGGCGCACCTTCCCCCGCACCACGTCCGCCGAGGTGTTCCAGCCCCCGGAGGGGCTCGTGGACGCGGTCAACGCCGCCCTCGCGCTGCGCAGGCCCCTGCTGATCACCGGCAGTCCGGGCACGGGCAAGTCCACGGTGATCGAGCAGGTGGCCCAGGAACTCGCCCTGGGTCCGGTGCTGCGCTGGCACGTGACCTCGCGCAGCACCCTCGGGGACGCGCTCTACCACTACGACGCCCTCGGCCGGATCCACGCCCACCGTCTGCAGCAGGAGAAGGCGCGGGCCGGCGAGAGCGGAGCCGGTACGGACGACATCGCGGCGTTCATGACGCTCGGCCCCCTGGGCACGGCCCTGCTGCCGTCCGACCGGCCGCGCGCGCTGCTCATCGACGAGATCGACAAGGCCGACCTCGATCTGCCCGGCGATCTCCTCGACGTGCTGGAGCGCGGCACGTTCCGCATCGAGGAGCTGCGCCGCGAGGGGCAGAAGCTGGCCCATCTGCGCATGTCCGGCGGGGACGGGAAGTACCCCGTACGGGACGGGCACGTCCAGTGCACGGAGTTCCCGTTCATCGTCATGACCAGCAACGGGGAGCAGGAGCTGCCCGCGCCGTTCCTGCGCCGCTGTCTGCGCTACACGATGCCGCGCCCCACGGCGGCGCTCGTCCGCGAGGTCGTGCGCGGGCATCTGGCTCTCGACGTCCCCGAGACCGGCCCGCTCGCGGACCTCGTCGACGACTTCGTACGACGCGTCGGCGACGGCGAGCACGTCGCGATCGACCAGCTGCTCAGCACCCTGCATCTGCTGGACGGGGCGGCGGTGCCCGAGGCGGCCGAGCGCGGCAAGCTGATCACGCTGCTGATGAAGAACCTGTCCGGTGCCTGACCGGCCGGTGCCCGAACGGCCCGTGCCGGGAGGGCCGGTGGCCGGCCGGGCCGACGGGCTGGGGGCCGTCGTCGACACGCTGCTCGGTCTGGACCGGGACCTCGACGCCGTGTCCATCGCCGAGATCCTCTGGCTGGCCTCGCGGGAGAACGGTCCGTCCTCGGGCCGGGGGACGGCGGCCGAGGACACCGCACCGGCCGCCCCGGAGCCGCCGCCGCAGCCACCGGCCCCCGGACAGCAGCCCCGTCCGGGCGCGGCGGCGCGGCGCAGCCCGCTGCACACCCCGTGGGAGTCGGGCACCCGTACCCCGGGCGGTACGGGGGTCTCCCTGCCCCGCAGCGGCGCGCTGCCCCGCAGCCGGGAACTGGCCCGCGCGCTGAAGCCGCTCAAACGCCCCTGGCGGCGCGGCCGCAGACAGCGGCTGGACATCGCCGCGACGGTCGCCGACTACGTGCGCGGCGGCGAACTCACCCCGGTCTTCTCCGAGGAACCGGAGCGCTGGTTCGACGCGACCGTGGTCGTCGACCGCTCACCCACCATGCGGGTCTGGGCCGACACCGCCGACGAACTGGTGCGCGTACTCGCCCGCAGCGGAGTCTTCCGCACCCTGCGGGTCCGGGACCTCTACGCGGACGGGTCCGGACTCCCGGCGCTGCACGGGCCGCTCGGCCAGCGCGTCACCGAGGGCGGCGGACGGTCGGCCCAGCCGCGCCGGCTGATGCTCCTCCTGTCGGACTGGGCGTCGGCCGCCTGGCGCGACGGCACCCAGTGGAACCAGCTGCGGACCTGGGCCGCCGCCATGCCCACCTTGCTCCTGAACCCGCTGCCGCCGAAGATCTGGCGGCACACGGGCATGAGCCTGCCCGCCGCCCGGGTGCTCTCGCCCGGGACGGCCGGGGTGCACAACGCCCGTCTGCGGTTCGTCACCTCGCTTCTGATGGGCGAGGCGTTCCCGGAGGCCGCCGACCGCGACTGGCTGCCGGTTCCGGCGACCTCGCTGTCGCCGCACGCCGTCGGCGGCTGGGCCCGCACCCTGATGCTGTCCGACCCCGCGGGCTGCGAGGCCCTGCTGCTGCCCGTACCGGATCTCGTCGGACAGCTGGTGGCGCAGGAGGAGCATCTCCCGCCCGGTGGACGGTCGCTGACGGACGCCTACCTGCACCGCGCCTCGCCGGCTGCGGTGCGCCTGGCCGTGCTGTGTTCCCTGTATCCGCAGGTGAGCATCGACATGCTCGGGGTCGTCCGGCGCAGTCTGGTCCCCGAGGCGTCGTCCGCCGATGTGGCCGAGTTCGTCGTCGGCGGTCTCGTCACGGTGACCGACGCGGCGCGCGAGGGCGGCCCGCTGGTGCTGCGGTTCCGGGAGGGCGCGCGCGAGCAGCTGCGGCCCAGGCTGGGGGCGCTGGACGCGCGGCGCCTGCACAGCGCGCTCGACCGCTACATCGTGGACAACTCCGCCTCGCCGAAGCGGGTCCCGGCCGCCGCGGCGGGCCGGCCGCGGACCGCGCCGGTCCCGGTGGACCCGGAGCCGTTCGCCGAGGTGTCGGCCGGTGCGCTGCAGGCGCTGGGGATCGCGGTGGAGCCGGCCGAGCCCGTCGAGGCGGTGGAGCCGGACTCCGGTGACGAGGAGGCACCCGACCGGGAGGGGCCCGACGCGTGGGAGGCCGACGACGAGGGTCCCCCCTCGCCTCGCGGGTTTTCCCGGACCAGGCCGCGCGGCGCTCCCGGGCGGGACCGGGACCCGGCTCCGTACTTCTTCCTCAGCTACGCGCACACACCGGGGTACGGCGGCGGCTCGGACCCGGACATGTGGGTCGAGCGGCTGTTCCGGGACCTGTGCGGTCATGTGATGGCTCTGACCGACCTTCCGGCAGGCGTCCCGGCCGGGTTCATGGACCGTGAGATCCGGTCCGGCGAGGGCTGGTCGGAGCGGCTGGGCGAGGCGCTGGCGACCAGCCGGGTCTTCGTCCCGCTGTTCTCGCCGCGCTATTTCGCCAGTGAGATGTGCGGCAAGGAGTGGTACGCGTTCGAGCAGCGTACCCTTCACCACCGGACGCGGACGAACCGGTCCGAGTCGGCGATCGTCCCGGCGCTCTGGGTGCCGCTGCCGCCCAGTCAGCTCCCGGGCCCGGCCGAGCGTCTGCAGTACAACCACGGTGATCTCGGCGAACGCTATCTCAGCGACGGGCTGTACGGCCTGATCAAGCTCAGGCTCTTCGCGCAGGAGTACGAGCAGGCGTGCTACGAACTGGCCAAGAGGATCGTCCGGGTCGCCGACACCACGCCCCTCGCCCCGGGGAGCCCCGTCGACTACCGCGACGCCCCCAGCGCCTTCGGGGCGCCGGGCGGCGGGGGAGTTCCCCGTCCGATGCGGATCACCGTCGCCGCCCCCACCCGCCACGATCTGCCCGAGGGGCGTGACCCGGCGTGCTACGGGGACAGCCCGCAGGACTGGAACCCGTACCACCCGGTCTCGGCGCGGTCGCTGGCCCAGGTGGCAGGGGACATCGCCCGGGCCCTGAACTACCAGCCCGTCATCGCCTCGTTCGACGACGCCTCCCGGCGGCAGGAGCCGCAGTGGCTGCCCAGCGCGCCGGAGATCCTCTTCGTGGACCGGTGGGGCCTGGCGGACGAGGGACGCAGACGGCGGCTCGCGGAGTACGACGCGGAGGACCGGCCATGGGTGTCGATGGTCGTGCCCTGGCACCGGGACGACCCGCAGAACGAAGCGGCGGCGTCGGAGCTGGCGGAGACGCTCGAGCGGACGATGCCGGTGAAGATGCGCCAGGGCCGGACCTACAGCCGCGCCGCGGCCCGGGGGGTACCGACGCTGGAGGCGTTCGAGCGGATCCTCCCGCAGGTGATCGAGGTCGCCGCCCAGCAGTACCTGAGGCACGCGACGGTCTACCCGCCGGCGAGCGACCGGGACCCGGGGGCCTTCTCGGCGACGGATCTCGGCCAGGTGCGGCGGCCGAGGGACGACCGGCCCTGAGGGCCGGCCGTCCCAGTGGTCTGTACCTCTTGACGACTTGGTCCAGACCAATTACTTTTCCCTGTGCTCCATGGAACGAAGGACACCCGCACCTCCCCGAGGACCGCCTCACCGGTCCCTGCCTCAAGGGAGAACCATGTTCGAGCACCTGTCCCTCAGACGGAGAACCCCGGCCGCGCTCCTCGGCGTCCTCGCTCTTCTCCTCGCCTTGCTGTCCCTCCAGACGCCCCCCGCCCACGCGGCGGCGGGCAAGCTGACGGCCTCCTTCACCTCCGCCGACAACGGCCCCTGGTGGAAGGGCACCTACATCCTGCGCAACGACACCGACACCGCCGTTACCGGCTGGAGCCTGGAGTTCGACCTGCCGGCCGGAGTCACCCTCGACTCCTCGTACAACGGCACCATCACCACCCAGGGCAGGCACGTCACCGCCGTCAACGCCCACTACAACGGCACGGTCGCGGCCCACGGCAGCACCGAGCCCTACAGCTTCTGGTTCGTCGCCACCGGCCCGATCACCGCGCCGACTGGCTGCCGGATCAACGGCGACAAGTGCGACGGCTCCGCCGACGTGCCGCCGGGCGCGCCCGGCGGGCTGAAGCAGACCGACGTCACCGCCCGCACCGCCTCGCTCTCCTGGACGGCCGCGACGGCGGGCGACTTCCCTGTGGCCTCGTACGACATCCTGGCGGGGGGCAAGGTGCTCGGCACGGCCACCGCGACCACCTCCGCCACGGTCACCGGCCTGACTCCGGCCACCGCCTACTCCTTCACCGTCCGGGCCCGGGACACCCGGGGCAACACCTCCGCCGAGAGCGCCCCGCTGACCGTCACCACGGTCGACCCGGCCACCGACACCACCGCGCCGACCGCCCCCGGCGCCCTGCACTCCACCGCGGTCGACTCCTCGTCCGTCACGCTGGCCTGGACCGCATCCACGGACAACCAGCGCATCGCCGCGTACGACATCTACCGGGGCGCCGCCCTGGCCACCACGGTCTCCGGCACCACGACCGAGGCGACCATCGGAGGCCTGTCGCCCTCGACCTCGTACACCTTCACGGTCAAGGCCCGTGACCCCGCCGACAACGTCTCGCCGGCCGGCAACGCCCTCACGGTGAAGACCGACGACATCGTCGGCGCCGGCAAGTACGCCAAGGTCGGCTACTTCGTTCAGTGGGGGATCTACGGCCGCCAGTACTTCGTGAAGAACCTCCACGACTCCGGGGCCGCCGGCAAGCTCGACATCGTCAACTACGCCTTCGCCAACATCGATCCCGCCAACCTCACCTGCCTGAACGGGGTCACCAAGGGCACCACCGCCGACCCGCAGGACCCCGAGCAGGGGACCGGCGCCGGGGACGCGGACGCCGACTACGCCCGTCCGTTCAGCGCCGCCCAGTCCGTCGACGGTGTCGCGGACGACGGCTGGGGCAGACTGCGCGGCAACTTCAACCAGTTGAAGAAGCTGAAGGCGCTCCACCCGGACCTGAAGATCGTGGTCTCGCTCGGCGGCTGGACCTACTCGAAGTACTTCTCCGACGTCGCCGCCACCGACGCCGCCCGCAAGAAGTTCGTCTCCTCCTGCATCGACATGTACATCAAGGGCAATCTGCCCGAGTACGGCGGCGCGGGCGGCCCCGGCACCGCCGCCGGCATCTTTGACGGCTTCGACATCGACTGGGAGTGGCCGGGCACCGGCACCGGACACCCCGGCAACCACTACTCGCCCGACGACAAGGACAACCTCACCCTGCTGCTCGCGGAGTTCCGCAGGCAACTGGACGCGCTCGGCGGCGGCCACAGGCTGCTCACCGCTTTCACCCCCGCCGACCCGCAGAAGATCGACGAGGGCTGGGACCTGGGCAAGGTCTTCGACTCCCTCGACGTCGCCAACGTCCAGGGCTACGACTTCCACGGCTCGGGCAGCGACAACTCCTGGGAGCCGGACCGCACCGGACACCAGGCCAACCTGTACAACGACGCCCAGGACCCGTACGGCTTCCACTTCAGCGCGGACACCGCCATCAAGGCGTACACGGACGCGGGCGTCGAACCCCGCAAGCTGACCCTCGGCATCCCGTTCTACGGCAGGGGCTGGCAGAACGTCACCGACGGCGGTGCGGCGGGCGAGTGGCAGCCGGCGGGCGGCGCGGCCCCCGGCCAGTTCGCGGAGGAGGCCGGCACCCGGGGCTACGCCAACCTCATCGGCGCGTACCCGGGCATGGCGGTCCACCACGACGAGCAGTCGGTGTCCACGTACGGCTACACCGGGAACCAGTGGTGGTCCTTCGACGACACCTGGTCCCTCGGCAAGAAGACCGCCTATGTGAAGGACAAGGGGCTGCTGGGCGTCATGGTCTGGGAGATGTCGGGCGACACCCCGCAGGGCACCCTGCTGGGCGCGCTGGACTCCGGGCTGAGGTAGCCGGCGACCGCGTCGCGGGCACCCGGAGTCCCGGAGTCCCGGCCTGCCGTGGGGGATATGGCCTCTCAAATCGAGACTTTTCCCCCACGGCGGTAGGCTGGTCGCGGTGCCCCGGGATGGGGCCCGGCCCCAGTCATTCGATGCGCGGGAGGAATCATGACCAGCCCCGAGCAGGACCCGAACCAGCAGGAAGGCCCCGCGGACGGCGGAGCGGCGGGCACGCCCGGCGTCCATGACGGCGGTGCCGACGGCGGCGCGGACGGTGGCGCCGACGGTGGCGCCGACGGGGGTGCGGAGGGCCCTGCGGACGGTGGCGCGGCGGGTACCCCTGGCGTCCATGACGGTGGCGCGGACGGCGGTGCGGAGGGGCCCGCGGACGGTGGCGCGGCGGGCACGCCCGGCGTCCATGACGGTGGCGCGGACGGCGGTGCGGACGCGGCCGGCACCGGTTCTTGAGCGCGCCCCGGACCGAGTCACGGGACCCCGGTGCCGCAACGGCGGGCCCCGGGGTCCTGGAGACACGCCTGACCCGGCTGGGCCGGGACGAATTCGCCCGCGACGTCTGGGCGCGCACCGCGCTGCTCACCCGCCGGGCCAGTGACTTCACGGACCTGTTCTCCGCCGGCGCCGTCGACGAACTGGTCTCGCGGCGCGGACTGCGTACGCCCTTCCTCCGCGTCGCCAAGAACGGCTCCACGCTGACCGAGTCGTCCTACACCTCGTCCGCCGGCGCCGGCGCCACCATCGCGGACCAGCTCGACGACACGGCCCTGTGGCGCGAGTTCGCCGACGGCGCCACGCTCGTCCTGCAGGCACTGCAGCGGACCTGGGGCCCGGTCGCGGACCTCTGCACCGCGCTGAGCACGGAGCTGGGACATCCGGTCCAGGCCAATGCCTACGTCACCCCGCCCCAGAACCGGGGGTTCGACGACCACTACGACGTCCACGACGTCTTCGTCCTCCAGATCGAGGGGACCAAGCGCTGGATCGTCCACCGGCCCGTGCGCCCCGACCCGCTGCGCGACGAGCCGTGGACCGAACGCCGCTCCGTCGTGGCCGAGGCCGCCCGGGGCGAGCCGTACATCGACACCGTGCTCCAACCGGGCGACGTCCTCTACCTGCCCCGGGGCTGGCTGCACGCCGCCGAGGCGCAGGGTGCCGTCTCGATCCATCTGACGCTCGGCATCCACAGCTGGACGCGCTACGCGCTGGCCGAACAGCTCGTCGAAGCGGCCCTCACGGCGCTGCGCGACGACCCCCTGATGCGCGGCACGCTGCCCCTGGGCGCGGACGGGCCGGGCGACGAGACCGGCCTGGTGCGCGAGCGCCTCACCGCCGCCCTCGCCCAGGCCGACCCCGCCCCGCTCTTCCACCGCGCACGCCGACGGCAGGGCCGCGCGGCCCCGCTCGGGCCGCTCGCCCAGCTCACCGCGGTCGACGCCCTCGGCCCCGGGACGACGGTACGGCTCCGGGAGGCGCTGGAAGCACGGCTGCAGGGCACCCGCCTCATCACGCGCATCGGCCGGTTCGACTTCCCGCACACCGATCTGCCGGCGGTGACCCGGCTGCTCGACGGCACGGTGCGCACCGCGGGGGAGCTCGGCGTCCCCCTCGTCCGGAGACTGCTGCACGCGGGCGTACTCGTGCCCGCCGCGCGGTGACGACGTCGCGGTGACCGAGCGACCGGGGCTCCGACCGCCGGGGCCGGACCGCTTCTTCTGCTCAGACGCCGCCCGGGAGCGCGGCGACCCGCTCGCGGGCACGGCGCCGCACGGCCTGGCCTGGGTCCTCGTGGAGCACCGGGGCGGCTGGCCGGCCAACGGCTTCGACGGCCTCGCCCTCGAACCCGCCACCAAGGCACGCGTGTTCGCCGCCGCCCAGGCGGTGCGGGCCCGGATCCTCCTGATCAGACGGCACGCGGGCCGCCGGGACGAGGGCCCCAGGCGCTGGGCCGTACTGCGGTACGAGGGCTCCGGCGCCCACCGCCAGCAGTGGGGCACCTGGAGCCGGGACGAGGACCTGGCGGCGATCGCCGCGGCCCTCGGCGCCCCCGGCGAGACCGGCCTGCCGCCCGTCGTCCTCGTCTGCGCCCACGGCCGCCACGACACCTGCTGCGCCGTGCGCGGCCGGCCCGTCGCACGCGCCCTGACCGAGCGCCTGCCGGACCTGGTGTGGGAGTGCACACACGTCGGCGGCGACCGGTTCGCCGCCAACGTCCTCGTCGCACCCGACGGCGTCTACTACGGCAACCTCGACGCCCCCGCCGCCGTCTCGGCGGTCGAGGAGCACCTGGCCGGCCGGATCCACGCGGCACACCTGCGCGGATACACCGACCTCTTCCCCGCCCAGCAGGCCGCCGTCGCCGCCGTGCTCGCCCGCTTCGGCCCGGCGGCCCGGCACGCCTACACCGTCACCGCCACCTCCCGCGTCGGCGACCACTGGCAGATCCGCGTCACCGGCCACCGGCCACCCGCGACGACGTACGACGTCGAGGTCCGGACCCACCGCGCCCCACCCCGCCGCCTGACCTGCCACGGCCCGGCAACGAGCTCGGCCCTGATCCACGAGGCCACCTCGATCCGCGCCGTCTGAACCCGCCCGGTGGCATACCCGCGCCCCCGGTGCTGTGCGGCACCGGGGGCGCGGGCGTACCCAGGAAGGGGTCAGCGCAGCTGTTCGTACGCGGGCAGGGTCAGGAAGTCCGCGTAGTCCTGGTCCAGGGAGACCTGGAGGAGGAGGTCGTGGGCCTGCTGCCACTTGCCGGCGGTGAAGGCCTCGTCGCCGATCTCGGCGCGGATCGCGGCCAGTTCCTCGGCCGCGACCTTGCGGGCGAGGTCCGCCGTGGCGTGCTCGCCGTTCTCGAAGACCACGTCCGCGTTGATCCACTGCCAGATCTGCGAGCGCGAGATCTCGGCGGTGGCCGCGTCCTCCATCAGGTTGAAGATGGCGACCGCGCCCATGCCGCGCAGCCACGCCTCGATGTAGCGGATGCCGACCGCGACGGCGTTGCGCAGGCCCTCGTAGGTGGGCTTGGCGTGCAGGGTGTCGATGGCGATCAGGTCGCCCGCCGCCACCGAGACGTCCTCGCGCAGGCGCTCCTTCTGGTTCGGCTTCTCGCCGAGGACCGCGTCGAAGGAGGCCATGGCGATCGGGACCAGGTCGGGGTGGGCGACCCAGGAGCCGTCGAAGCCGTCGCCGGCCTCGCGGTCCTTGTCCGCCTTGACCTTCTCGAACGCGACCTTGTTGACCTCGGCGTCGCGCCGGGACGGGATGAAGGCCGCCATGCCGCCGATGGCGTGGGCGCCGCGCTTGTGGCAGGTGCGGACGAGGAGTTCGGTGTACGCCCGCATGAACGGGGCGGTCATCGTCACCGCGTTGCGGTCCGGGAGGACGAACTTGGCGCCGCCGTCACGGAAGTTCTTGACGATGGAGAAGAGGTAGTCCCAGCGGCCGGCGTTCAGCCCGGAGGCGTGGTCGCGGAGCTCGTAGAGGATCTCCTCCATCTCGTACGCGGCGGTGATCGTCTCGATGAGGACGGTCGCGCGGACCGTGCCCTGCGGGATGCCGACGTAGTCCTGGGCGAAGACGAAGATGTCGTTCCAGAGGCGGGCCTCCAGGTGCGACTC
This sequence comes from Streptomyces sp. ITFR-16, assembly GCF_031844705.1. Taxonomy (NCBI): domain Bacteria; kingdom Bacillati; phylum Actinomycetota; class Actinomycetes; order Kitasatosporales; family Streptomycetaceae; genus Streptomyces; species Streptomyces sp. ITFR-16. Next base: position 1,413,948 of record NZ_CP134609.1, on the reverse strand, counting down.
CGTCTTCGGCAGGTAGAAGTACGGGCCCTTGCCGAGGTCGATCAGGCGCTGCGCGTTGTGGAAGAAGTAGAGGCCGAAGTCGACCAGCGCGCCCGGCACCGGGGTGCCGTCGAGCTGGAGGTGGCGCTCGTCCAGGTGCCAGCCGCGCGGGCGGGTGACGACGGTCGCGAGCTCGTCGGCCGGCTTCAGGGCGTAGGACTTGCCCGACTTCGGGTCGGTGAAGTCGATGGCGCGGTTGTACGCGTCCATCAGGTTGAGCTGGCCGGTGACGACGTTCTCCCACGTGGGGGCGGACGCGTCCTCGAAGTCGGCGAGCCAGACCTTCGCGCCCGAGTTCAGGGCGTTGATGGTCATCTTGCGGTCGGTGGGACCGGTGATCTCCACCCGGCGGTCGTTCAGCGCGGCGGGTGCCGGCGCGACCTTCCAGGAGTCGTCCGCACGGATCGCCGCGGTCTCCGGCAGGAAGTCCAGCGTGGAGGTGCGGGCGATCTCGGCCCGGCGCTCACCGCGGCGCGCGAGCAGCTCGTCGCGGCGCGGTGTGAACCGGCGGTGCAGCTCGGCCACGAACGCGAGGGCCGCGGGGGTGAGGACCTCGTCCTGCCGGGGCAGGGGCTCGGCATCGACGATGGCCAGCGAGGACGGCGCTGGTGCGGACATGAGCTGTCACTCCTTCAGCGGGCGGTGCGGGCGGCTTCTCACGGCCGCCGGGTCGCCTGAAATGGCACGGCGTGCCAGGGCTCCGGGATACGGCCGTGGGCGCCGTCTGGGGTGCAGAGGGCTTCTGACCAGTGGATAGTAGTTTCCTCATGGTGGAAGTTCAATGGTTTGTTGATATCGAGATTCTCCGGGTCGACAGAAGTGGCGGTCCGCTGGCGCAGCGTGCCAGCGCGCTCACTCCAAGTGTGAGAGGTCCTCGGCCGTGTCGATGTCGTACGCCTGAGCCACATCGGAACACTCGACGAGCGTGATCGCATCGCGGTGCGCCCGCAGATACGCCCGGGCGCCCTGGTCGCCCACCGCCCCCGCCGCGATGTCCGCCCACAGATCCGCCCCGAAGAGCACCGGATGGCCGCGTTCCCCCGCGTACGAGGCCGCCGCGAGGCCGGTGCGCGAGCGGTAGGCCGACCGCACCCGGGCCACCGCCTCCGGCCCGATGCCCGGCTGGTCGACCAGCAGCACCAGGACCGCGTCCGCCCCCGAACCGGCGAGCGCGCCGAGCCCCGCCCGCAGCGAGGAGCCCATCCCCTCGGCCCAGCCGGGGTTGACCGTCACCGTGCAGCCGGGCAGCTCGGCCCTGGCCCGCACCTCGTCGGCCGAGGCGCCGAGCACCACATGGAGGGGGCCGCAGCCGCCCTCGCGCAGGGTGCGCACCGCATGGTCGGCCAGCAGCCCGCCGCGGTGTTCGAGCAGGGCCTTCGGGCGACCGCCGAGCCGGCGCCCGCCGCCGGCCGCGAGCAGCAGCCCGGCGACGACGGGGGAGGCGGTCGGGGAGGAGTGCGGTGTGCTTGTCATGCCGCCTGGATACCGCAGAGCGGCCGCTTGTGCACGGGGCGGGCCCACCGACACGCCCTGTCGACCGGTGGGACACTCCGAGTTCCGGCCGCGGAGTGGCGCCCGGCACCTTTCATGGCGTTAACTTGCCCGCACCCCCGGACACTTGACCACGGTCCGGGACCGGTCGGAACACCGGCACGAAGACGTGCGCGAGGGGGAGTGCTTTGTTGAAGAGCGTGGGGCAGGAGCGGGTGACCGGAAGCGGCGAGGACCCGAGAGTCGCGGAGCTGCGGACCGCCGTCTCCCGGCTCCGCAGGGAGCTGGCCGGGCATCCCGCGGAATTCCCGGACCGCGCGATCGCCGAGGACGAACTCGCGGCGCTCGACGCGATGGCGCTCAGCGGCACCCCCGAGATCCCCCGGCTGCGCCGGTCGCTGCTGCTGATCGCGGGGGCGATCGGTTCCGTCAGCGCCCTGGCCTCGGCCCTGCGGGACGTCCGCGTCGCCGTCGACCTCTTCGGAGAGCCGCCCCGCCGCTGAGCCAGGCGTACGCACGGCCGCGCGTCAGCGGCGGATGGGCCCGCGGGCCGTGGCCACCGCGACCACCGAGGTGCGCGAGTCCACGCCCGGCTTGGCGCGGATGTGCCCCGGACGGGATTGCACCGTCGCCCTGCGGGACGGCCGGCTGACCGTACCCGCACCCGCATCCGTACCCGCCCGAGGGCGCGCCGGATCCCTCAGCTCGCGGGACCGCTGCTGGCCAGCGCCTCGGACAGCTCCTTCGCGGCCTGCTGGAGGATCGGCACGATCCGCTCGGTGGCCGCCTCGGTCACCCGGCCCGCCGGACCGGAGATCGAGATCGCCGCCGAGGTGGGGGAGTCGGGCACGGAGACCGCCAGGCAGCGGACTCCTATCTCCTGCTCGTTGTCGTCCACCGCGTAGCCCACCCTGCGGACCTGCTCCAGCGCCTCCAGGAAGCCGTCCGGCGTGGTGATCGTCTTCTCGGTGGCGGCCGGCATCCCGGTGCGCGCGAGCAGCGCCCGCACCTCGTCCGCCGGGGTGTGCGCGAGCAGCGCCTTGCCGACCCCGGTGGAGTGCGGCAGCACCCGGCGGCCGACCTCGGTGAACATGCGCATCGAGTGCTTGGACGGCACCTGGGCCACGTACACGATCTCGTCGCCGTCCAGCAGCGCCATGTTGGCCGTCTCGCCGGTCTCCTCGACCAGCCGGGCCAGATACGGGCGGGCCCAGGTGCCCAGCAGCCGCGAGGCGGACTCGCCGAGCCGGATCAGCCGGGGGCCCAGCGCGTAGCGCCGGTTGGGCTGCTGGCGTACGTAACCGCAGACGACCAGCGTGCGCATCAGCCGGTGGATCGTGGGCAGCGGGAGCCCGCTGCTCGCGGAGAGCTCGCTCAGGCCGACCTCGCCCCCCGCATCGGCCATCCGCTCCAGCAGATCGAAGGCGCGCTCAAGGGACTGCACACCGCCGCTGGAACCGGCGGGCTTGGAGTCGGAAGTGCTGGCGTGGGACGGCGGCACGTCAACGGTCCTTTCGAAGCGGAAGAGCAAGGCAGCAGCCTACCGGGCGCTTCCCGATCGGCCCACTGCCGAAGGGGCGCCGTCCTGGCCGGTCAGGGCCCGTTTGTCCGGGTGTCCGCACGCGGTACGACGCTCCGGCGGGCGCCGGGTATAGCCCATTCTACGTTCCGCACTCCGAAATAAGTCTTTTACTTTGTGGAAATCTCCAGACGGTGCCATGGGTGGTGACGTGAGTGGTGCCCGAGGTGTACGGGGCGCAGGATGGGGTCTTGACGGGCCGCGTTCCCGAGTGAAGACTCCTTCAACAGTTCGTTGAATTCATGAGGTGGGGAGCACGGGTGTCCGGTACGGACGAGAAGCTGGTACTGCGCTCGACGCGCGTCGTCACCCCCGAGGGGACGCGGCCCGCGGCGGTCGCCGTGACGGGCGGGACGATCGAGGCCGTCCTGCCGTACGACTCCGAGGTGCCCTCCGGCGCCCGGCTGGAGGACTTCGGCGACGACGTCCTGCTGCCCGGCCTCGTCGACACCCATGTCCATGTGAACGACCCGGGCCGCACCGAGTGGGAGGGCTTCTACACCGCCACCCGCGCCGCCGCGGCCGGCGGGATCACCACCCTGCTCGACATGCCCCTCAACTCGCTGCCGCCGACCACCACGGTCGAGCACCTGCGCGTCAAGCAGCGGGTGGCCGAGCCCAAGGTGCACGTGGACACCGGCTTCTGGGGCGGTGCGATCCCCTCGAACGTCAAGGACCTGCGCCCGCTGTACGAGGCCGGGGTCTTCGGCTTCAAGTGCTTCCTCTCGCCCTCCGGCGTCGAGGAGTTCCCCGAGCTGGACCAGGAGCAGCTGGCCCGCTCCATGGCCGAGATCGCGGGCTTCGGCGGTCTGCTGATCGTGCACGCCGAGGACCCCAGCCATCTGGAGTCCGCGCCGCAGCGCGGCGGGCCCGCCTACGCCGACTTCCTCGCCTCCCGGCCGCGCGACGCCGAGAACACCGCGATCGAGGGCCTCATCGCCCACGCCAAGCGGCTGAACGCCCGCGTCCACGTCCTGCACCTGTCCTCCAGCGACGCGCTGCCTCTGATCGCCGCCGCCAAGCGCGAGGGCGTCCGCGTCACCGTCGAGTCCTGCCCGCACTTCCTCACCCTCACCGCCGAGGAAGTCCCCGACGGGGCCACCGAGTTCAAGTGCTGCCCGCCGATCCGCGAGGCCGCCAACCAGGACGCGCTGTGGCAGGGGCTCGCCGACGGCACCATCGACTGCATCGTCTCCGACCACTCGCCCTGCACCACCGACCTCAAGACGCCGGACTTCGCCTCCGCCTGGGGCGGCATCTCCTCCCTCCAGCTCGGCCTGCCCGCCATCTGGACCGAGGCCCGCAGGCGCGGCCACACTCTCGACGACGTCGCTCGCTGGATGTCCTCCGCCCCCGCCGCCCTGGCCGGCCTGCACCGCAAGGGCGCGATCGAGGCCGGGCGCGACGCCGACTTCGCCGTGCTGGCCCCCGACGCCACCTTCACCGTCGACCCGGCCGAGCTCTTCCACCGCAACCAGGTCACCGCGTACGCCGGCCGGACCCTGCAGGGCGTCGTGCGCTCCACCTGGCTGCGCGGCGTACGGATCCAGCACGACGGCACGCTCGCCGGGCCCACCGGCCGGCTCCAGACAAGGGACAACCGATCATGACGGCGACCAACCGCTTCACCGGCGACGCGCACCCCTACGGCGGCGGCGACCCCTACGCCGACTACCGCACCGCCGACTTCCCGTTCACCCGGCTGGTGGACCTCGCCGACCGGCGGCTCGGCGCGGGTGTGATCGCGGCCAACGACGAGTTCTTCGCCGAGCGCGAGAACCTGCTGAAGCCGGAGCCCGCCCACTTCGACCCGGAGCACTTCGGGCACAAGGGCAAGATCATGGACGGCTGGGAGACCCGCCGCCGGCGCGGGGTGAGCGCCGCACAGCCCCACCCCGAGGACGAGGACCACGACTGGGCGCTGGTGCGCCTCGGCGCCCCCGGTGTCATCCGGGGCATCGTCGTCGACACCGCCCATTTCCGGGGCAACTACCCGCAGGCCGTCTCCGTCGAGGCCGTCTCGCTGCCCGGCTCGCCGTCCCCCGAGGAACTGCTCGCCCCCGACGTGAAGTGGACGACGCTCGTCCCCCGTACCCCGGTCGGCGGCCACGCGGCCAACGGATTCACCGTCGACGCCCCGCAGCGCTTCACCCATCTGCGGGTCAACCAGCACCCCGACGGTGGCATAGCCCGGCTCCGCGTCCACGGCGACGTGGCCCCGGACCCCGCCTGGCTGACGGCCCTCGGCACCTTCGACCTCGTCGCGCTGGAGAACGGCGGCCGGGTCGAGGACGCCTCCGACCGCTTCTACTCCCCGGCCACCCACACCATCCAGCCCGGCCGCTCCCGCAAGATGGACGACGGCTGGGAGACCCGCCGCAGGCGCGACAAGGGCAACGACTGGATCCACTACCACCTCGTCGCCCACGCCGAGATCCGCGCCGTCGAGATCGACACCGCCTACCTCAAGGGCAACTCGGCGGGCTGGGCGAGCCTTTCGGTCCGCGAGGGCGAGGACGGCGACTGGAGCGAGGTGCTGCCCAGGACCCGGCTGCAGCCCGACACCGACCACCGCTTCGTCCTGCCCGAGGCCGTGCGCGCCGACCAGGTCCGCATCGACATCTTCCCGGACGGCGGCATCTCCCGGCTGCGGCTGTTCGGCTCGCTGACCGAGCAGGGCGCGGCGGCCCTCGCGGCCCGCCACGCCGAGCTGGGCGGCTGAACGGGCCGGCGGGGGCCGGTGCTCAGAACTCCTCGTGCACCTCGGGGTCCCCGCCGAACCGCTCCCGCGGCCCCGCCGAGACCCGCTCCAGCTCCTCCGGCGTCAGCTCGAACCCGAACAGATCCAGATTCTCCCGCTGCCGCCCCGGATCGGCCGACTTCGGGATCGGCACCGCACCGAGCTGGGTGTGCCAGCGCAGCACCGCCTGCCCCGGCGTGACCCCGTGCGCCTCTGCGACGGCGACCACGTCCGGGTCGGCCAGCAGATCGCGGCCCCGGCCCAGCGGGCTCCAGCTCTCCGTGACGATGCCCTTGGCTTCGTGCACCGCCCGCAGCTCCTCCTGGGGCAGCCGGGGATGCATCTCGATCTGGTTGACGGCGGGCAGCACCCCCGTCTCCTCCTCCAGCCGCGCGAGGTGCTCGGCGGTGAAGTTGGAGACCCCGATCGACCGTACGAGACCCTCCTCGCGCAGCCGGATCAGCGCCCGCCAGGTGTCCACGTACAGACCGACCCGGGGCAGCGGCCAGTGGATGAGATACAGGTCGACGTAGGACAGCCCCAGATTGCGGCGGGACTCCTCGAACGAGGCCAGCGTCTTCTCGTAACCGTGGTGCCGGCCCGGCACCTTGGTCGTGACGAAGACCTCCTCGCGCGGCACCCCGCTGCGGGCGATGCCGCGCCCGGTGCCGGTCTCGTTGCCGTAGTTGAGCGCGGTGTCGACGAGCCGGTAGCCGAGGCCGAGCGCGCCGGCGACGGCCTCCTCGGCCGAGTCGTCGTCCAGGGGCCAGGTGCCGAGCCCCACCGCCGGGATCCGGTGTCCGTCGTCGAAGGTGCGCACCGGGGTGTCGGGCATGATCGTCCCTTCTCGCTGGATCACTGCCCGGCCAGCCTATGACCCGGGCCCGGATCACGCCGGACGAGCGGCCCGGCACCCGGCCCCGGGGGTCAGTACGGGCGGTCCCCGGCGATGGCGACCCGCTCGGCCACCCGCCGGTGCGGGGCGTAGTCGTTGACCGCGTAGTGCTGGGTGGACCGGTTGTCCCAGAACGCCACATCACCCGCGCGCCAGCCGAACCGCACCTGGAACTCCGGCGCGTGCGCCTGCTGGAAGAGCAGCCGCAGCAGCCGGTCGCTCTCCGCCCGCTCCAGGCCCACGATCCGGGTGGTGAACGAGGCGTTGACGAACAGGGTCCGGCGCCCCGTGCCGGGATGGCGCCGCACCACCGGGTGCTCCACCGGCGGGAACTCCTCCTGGTGGGGCGCCAGCCGCTCCGGCGGATAGAAGCGGGAGAACCCAGGGATGAAGTCGTGCACCGCCCGCGCCCCCTCGATGCGCTCCTTCACCTCCTGCGGGAGGTTGTCGTACGCGGCGGCCATGTCCGCCCAGAGGGTGTCGCCGCCGACGGGCGGGACCTCGCGCAGTTGCAGGACCGCGCCGAGGGCGGGGCGCTCGCGGAAGGTCACATCGGCGTGCCAGACGTTCTCGAAGGTGGGCACGGCCGTCCGGTCCAGACGGGCGACCTCGGGGTCGTCCCCCGTGGCCAGCAGCGGGTTGGTCTCCAGCTCACCCCAGTGCGACGCGAAGTCGCGCTGCTGCCGTGAGGTCAGGTGCTGGTCGCGGAAGAACAGCACCTTCCACTCCAGCAGCGCCCGGTCCAGCTCCGCGCGCAGCCCGGGCCCCAGCGGCCGGGACAGATCGACGCCGTGGATCTCCGCGCCGATCACCCGGCCCAGCGGGACCACGCCGAACAGCTCGTAGGGCCGGTCCTCCCACCCCTCGGGCACCCGCCGCAGCACGCGCGGCCCCTCGTAGAGCCCGTCGGCGGGGATGCGGTGCTCGCGCAGGACGGGGGACGTGTCGACGACGGTCATGGGTTCTCCTCCGGGTACGGGGGACGGGCGGGGTCAGCGGGCCGCGTTGCGGACCGCCGTGCCGATCTCGGCGCGCAGCGCGGCGTACTCGGGCAGGCCGCGCAGTTCGTCGGGGCCGACTCCGGTACGGGGCAGGCCGATGGGGACGTCCAGGGCCACGGTCCCGGGCCGGGCCGTGAGGACGACGGTACGGGTGCCGAGGAAGACGGCCTCGTCCACGCTGTGCGTGACGAAGACCGCGGTGGTCCCGGTCTCCGCGCCGACGGTCCGCAGATCCTCCTGGAGCCGCTCGCGGGTGAGCGCGTCCAGCGCGGCGAACGGCTCGTCGAGCAGCAGCAGCCGCTTGCCGCCTGCCAGGGCGCGGGCGATGGCGACACGCTGCTGCTGCCCGCCGGAGATCTGCCAGATCCGCCGGTGCGCGGTGTCCGCGAGACCCACCCGCTCCAGCAACTCGGCGGTGCGCTCGGCCCGTTCGGCTCGCGGCACGCCCGCGTACTTCAGCGCCTGGCCGACGTTGTCGCCGACCGTGCGCCACGGGAAGAGCCGGGGCTGCTGGAAGACGATCCCGGCCTGGCGGCCCGGCTCGGGGGTCTCGCCGTTGACGGTGACCTCCCCGTGCGAGGCCCGCTCGAAGCCCGCGATCAGCCGCAGCAGGGTGCTCTTGCCGCACCCGGACGGGCCGACGAGGACCAGGAACTCACCGGCCGGGATCTCCAGCGAGACCGGCCCGAGCGCGGTCACCGCGTCCGCGCCGCGCCCGTACGTATGGCGTACGTCCCGCACGGAGACGGCGGAGACGGCGGAGACGGCGGAGACGGCGGAGGTCGCGGACGCGGCCGGCTTCCCGGCGGCGGGCCCTTCCTTGCCGAGGGCGTCGAGGTCAGGGAGAGACGGCATCGGCCAGCCCTTCCGCGTAGACGGACTTGCGCAGCGTCTCCAGGTCGGGGGCCGCGTCGATCTGCTTCTGGTCCACCAGGAACTGCGCGGCGCTGTGCAGGTTGTCGGCCAGTCCGCCGATGTGGCCCGGACTGCCGAGCCACTTGGCGTCCGCCTGCTCGGCCGGCTTCAGGAAGATGCCCTGCTTGATCTGCCCGGCCGCCTCGGCGGGGCTGATGCCGAGCTGCTTGCCGACGGCGGTGGAGGCCGCGTCCGGGTCGTCGTGGATGAGGTCGAGCGCCCGCGCCTGCGCCTTGCGCCAGGCGGGCAGCACATCGGGGTGCGCCTTGATGAAGGAGGTGGCGGCGACCCCGAGGTCGAGGGTGGGCTTTCCGGCCGAGGCGAGTTCGCGGCTGGAGATCAGCACCTTGCCGGTCTTCTTCAGCTCGTCGAGGGTGGGCAGCCAGACGTACGAGGCGTCGATGTCGCCGCGCGTCCAGGCGGCCAGGATGTCCTGCGGTTCGAGGTCGAGGAGCTGGACCTTGGACGCGTCCACCCCGGCCTTGTCCAGCGCGGCGAGCAGGCTGTAGTGCGAGGTGGAGCTGAAGGGGGTGGCCACCTTGTGCCCCTCCAGGTCCTTGACGGAGGAGATCTTGGAGCCGTCGCGGGCCACCAGCGCCTCGTTCTCACCGGCCACGTCCAGCACCCAGGTGACCTGGTACGGGATGTTCAGCGGCTTGGACAGGCCCCGGGCGACCGGGCTCGACCCGATGGCGGCGAGGTCCACGGCCCCCGCGACGAAGGCTGTGTTGATGCTGGCACCGGAGTCGAACTTGGTCCACTTGACGGTGTAGCCGGGCAGCGCCTTCTCCAGCCAGCCCTTCTCCTTGACGATCAGGTCGCCGCTGGGGAAGGCCTGGTAGGCGATGCGGATCGTCTTGCCGCCGCCCTTGCCGCCCTCGTCGGAGCCGCCCGAGCCGCACGCGGTGACCACGAGCAGGGCTCCCAGTGCCGCGACGAGCGAGGTGGTGCGGAGCCAACCGCGTGTGCCGGTCATATGCGTGTCCTTCGTGCGGGTGCGGGAGCGGGTCCCTCGGAAAAGCGGGAGGTGGAACGGGAAGTACGGGCGACGGGGCCGGTCATACGTGCCGCCGCCACGGCGCGAGCCGGTTCTCCAGGGCGCGCAGCAGGGCGTCGATGAGCAGGCCGGAGATGCCGATGGCGAAGAGCCCGAGCACGACCGTGTCGGACTGGTTGTAGCGCTGGGCGTCCCGGATGAGACCGCCGATCCCGGGCAGTCCGTTGACCGTCTCGGCGGCGACCACCGAGGAGTAGGCGATCCCGAAGGCGAGCCGGACCCCGATCAGGATCTCGGGCAGCGCGGAGGGCAGCACCACGGAGGTGATGACCTGGCCGCGCCGGGCGCCGATCGCCCGGGCCGCCTCGACCAGCGCGGTCGGCGCGGACGCCACCGCCGACGCGGTGGCCACGGCGACAGGCGGCATCGCCGCGATGGCCAGCAGCCAGAGCTTGGGCGCCTCGTCGATGCCGAACCAGATGATCAGCAGGCTGAAGTAGGCGAGCGGCGGCAGCGTACGCAGGAAGGCGACCGCCGGCTCCAGCACCACCCGGACCCAGGGGAGCGTCCCCATCAGCACCCCGATCGCCAGCCCGGCGGCGGCACCCGCCCCGGCCCCGATGACGATGCGGCGCAGGCTGATGCCCAGGTGCTCGATCAGGGTGTGGCCCTGGTAGCCGCGCACCCCGTCATGGGTGCTCGAGGTCTCCAGCAGCGCGTGCCAGACGGCGGCGGGGGAGGGCACGAGCACCGGCGACCACAGCTCCAGCCAGACCACCAGCTGCCACAGGGCGAGCAGGGCGGCGAGCGCGACGACGCGCAGGCCCACGCGGCGCAGCCGGGCGGCCCGTTCCGGTCGGCCAACGGGTGGCTCCGGCGCACCGGGCGGGGCCGCGCCGGCGGTCCGCTCCTGCACGGATATGGATGTGGACATGAAGAGCTCTCCGGGGGCAGGGAGGGGCGCCGGACCTGATGACGGAACGGGGAGGGCGGGATGCGCGGATGCGGCGCTGGGAGGGACGCGGGAGACCGGTGGCCGGTCGGGCGGGGAGATCCGCGGCGCACGGGGGCGGCACGGGAGGCGTCACTCGGGTTCGGGCATCACTGGGGATGCCGCGTCAGGGCTTCAACAGGAAGCGCTGGAAACACGGCAGAGATCGATGTGGAGACACTCCACCAGAAGACGATCGCCTGTCACGGCAGTTGTTTTAGCACAGCCCCCGGGGAGGCACCAGGCGCGCGCCGCACTGTGAGACGCCGGGAGCCACCGCCACCGGGTGGTGGCGGTGGCTCCCGGCGGATGCGCTCAGGCCGCGTGGCCCCCGTCCACGGTCCACTCGGCGCCGGTGACGAACGCCGCCTCGTCACTGGCCAAGTAGGCGATCAGGGAGGCGACTTCACCGGTGGCGCCGAACCGGTCCAGCGCGTTCGCCGCGCGCTGCCCGGCCGCGTACGGGCCGTCGGCCGGGTTCATCTCGGTGTCGACGGCGCCGGGCTGGACCAGGTTGACCGTGATGCCGCGCGGACCCAGCTCCCGGGCCAGCGGCTTGGTCAGCCCGGACAGCGCCGACTTGCTCATCGCGTAGAGCGTGCCGCCGGGACCGCCCGCGTACCGGCTCAGAGCCGTGCCGACGGAGATGATGCGGCCGCCGGGCTCCAGCACCCCGGCAGGCGAGGAACACCGCCCGTACGTTGACGGCCAGGACCCGGTCGACATCGGCGGGGGTGAGGCCCTCGATCGGGCCGAGGACGCCGATGCCCGCGTTGTTGACCAGGATGTCGAGCCGGCCGAATGCCTCCGCCGCCCGGTGCACCGCAGCGGGCCCGGCGTCCGGGTCGGCCGCGTCGGCGCGCAGGGCGACGGCCCGCCGCCCGCCCGCCTCGATCTTCCGCACGACCTCGCGCGCGGCCTCCTCGTCCCGGACGTAGGTCAGCGCCACATCGGCGCCGTCCCGGGCCAGCCGCAGGGCGGTCGCGGCGCCGATGCCCCGGCTGCCGCCGGTGACGAGCGCGGCGCGGTTCGTGCTGGTGTCGGTGCTGTTCATCAGGGGGTTCCTGTCCATGGCCGGTCGTGCTGACAGGAACAAGCAAAGTCCGCGGGCGCCCCGGACACCGGCGGGAAACGGACGCCCACTCCGCCCTCGCCGGCCCGTTCCAGGGGCTGGTCAGGGCGGGCGGGCGCCCGGTAGCGTGATCGTTACGCGTGCGAGCCGGCGAGGTCTCCACACCACCCCCGTGGAGAACCAGGAGCACCAGCATGTCCTCCGTCGCCGTACCCGTACTCGCCCCGCCGCGCCGCGCGTGGCTCACGGATCTGCCCGTCCTGCTGGTCGCCGTGGTCTGGGGCTCCAGCTATCTGGCCGCCAAGGGCATCACCACGGCGCAGACCGTCATCGCCGTGCTGGTCCTGCGCTTCGCCGTCGTGCTGCCCGTCCTGGTGGTCGCCGGCCGGCGCGGGCTGCGGGCGCTGAACGCGGCCCAGTGGCGGGGCGCGGGGCTGCTGGGCCTGGTGCTCGCGGGGATCTTCCTGGTGGAGACGTACGGCATCGTGCACACCTCCGCGACCAACGCCGGGCTCATCATCAGCCTCACCATGATCTTCACCCCGCTCGCCGAGGCCGCCGTGACACGGACCCGGCCGACCGGGGTCTTCCTCTCGGCCGCCGGGCTCTCCGTGGCGGGGGTGGTGCTGCTGACCCAGGGCGGCGGCTTCACCAGCCCCTCGGCCGGCGATCTGCTGATGCTGCTCGCCGCACTCGCCCGCACCCTGCACGTCCTGCTGATGGCGCGCATCACGTCCGTCCGCTCGGCCGACTCGCTGTCGCTGACCACCGTTCAGCTCGGCAGCGCGGTCGCCGTCTTCGCCCTGCTGGCCGCCGCCCCCGGCACCGGCGACGCGCCGTGGACGGTCGCCGCCGGGTTCGGCGTCCGGGAGTGGGCCGGGCTGCTCTTCCTCTCCGTCTTCTGCACGCTCTTCGCGTTCTTCGTGCAGATGTGGTCCGTACGCCGCACCTCGCCGTCCCGGGTCAGCCTGCTGCTCGGTACGGAACCGCTCTGGGCCGCCGCCGTCGGCATCGCGATCGGCGGCGAGCGGCTGGGCGCCCTCGGTGTCGCCGGTGCGGTCCTCGTGCTCGCGGGCACGGCCTGGGGCCGCCGCAGCGCGGACCCGGCTACTCCCTGACCGCGTCCGACGCGATCATGACGGCGATCCCCGTCACCACCAGCACGATGCCGGCGAAGAGCGGGTAGTCGCGGACGAACGGCACCCGGTGCACCAGGCCGAAGAACCGGAACCAGTCGAACCACTCGTGGAGCAGTCCGGCGGCGCCCTGGACGAAGAGCAGGAAGCCGACCGTCTCGCAGAGTTTCTTCATGACGGCGAGCCTGGCGGACGGCGCGCCGCCGCCGCGTCGGCCGGTGGACTGCGCCGCTGGGCCGAAAGTCTCTCCCTGCGCGACTTTGGTCGTCTCCCGGCCCCGAACCGTCAAAAGCCCGCAGGCAGCTGCGTAGCTTTGTCGATATGACGCGTACGGAATACCCCTGGCTGCTGCCCTCGGCGATGGCCGATCCCGAGCTGCCGGGCGACCGGGGCGGCCGCACGCGCCGCACCGTGCGCGACTGGGTCGTCGACATCACCGCCTTCCTCTGTGCGGCGGGCATGGGGATGGCGACCGTCGCCGCGATCGACGCCGACCACACCACCTCGGACACCTTCGTCCTCGTCGACTCGCTCGTGGGGGCCGCGGCCTGCTGCGCCCTGTGGGTCCGCCGGCGCTGGCCGGTCGGGCTCGCGGTCGCCCTGACGGTCCTGTCCACCGTGGAGCCGGTCGCGGCCGGGGCCCTGCTGGTGGCGCTGTTCAGCGTGGCCGTGCACCGGCCCTTCCGCCCGGTCGCGCTGGTCGGCGCGGGCGCCCTGGCCGTCGCCCCCGTACAGCCGTATCTGCGCCCGGACCCCAACACCTCGTTCATGGCGTCCACCATCATCGGGCTGCTGCTGGTCCTGCTCGTCCTGAGCTGGGGCATGGTCGTACGCTCCCGGCGCCAGCTCGTCGTCTCCCTGCGCGAGCGCGCCCGGCGGGCCGAGACCGAGGCCGCCCTGCGGGCCGAGCAGGCGCAGCGGCTCGCCCGCGAGGACATCGCCCGCGAGATGCACGACGTCCTCGCCCACCGGCTGACCCTGCTCAGCGTCCACGCCGGCGCCCTCGAATTCCGCCCCGACGCGCCCCCGGCCGAAGTCGCCCGCGCCGCCGGAGTCATCCGGGACAGCGCGCACGAGGCGCTCCAGGACCTCCGCGAGATCATCGGCGTCCTGCGCAGCCCCCGGGACGGCGACGGCGAGGGCAACCGGCCGCAGCCCACCCTCGCCACCCTGGACGCGCTGATCGCCGAATCGGGGCTCGCCGGCATGAAGGTCACCCTCGACAACCGCATCGCCGACCCCGCCGCCGCCCCCGCCGCCACCGGACGCACCGTCTACCGCATCGCCCAGGAGGCCCTGACCAACGCCCGCAAGCACGCCCCCGGCGCCGAGGTCACCCTCACGCTCGACGGCGGACCGGGCCGGGGCATCACCGTCGAGGTGCGCAACCCGGACCCCGCCGAACCCTTCGAGCAGGTGCCGGGATCGGGCCAGGGCCTCATCGGGCTGACCGAACGGGCCACGCTCGCCGGCGGCCGGCTCGAACACGGACCCGGTCCCGACGGCGGATTCGTGGTCCGGGCCTGGCTACCGTGGGCGTCATGACCACCCCGACCCCCACGCCCCCCGGTGCCCGGCCCGTGCGGCTGCTCATCGTCGACGACGACCCGCTCGTACGGGCCGGACTCACCCTCATGCTCGGCGGCGCCGACGACATCGACATCGTGGGGGAGGGGACCGACGGCAGCGAGGTGGCCGCGCTCGTCGACCGGCTCCGGCCGGACGTCGTCCTCATGGACATCCGGATGCCGGTGATGGACGGGCTGAGCGCCACCGAGGCGCTGCGCGCCCGGCCGGACGCCCCCGAGATCGTCGTGCTGACGACCTTCCACGCCGACGAACAGGTGCTCCGCGCCATCCGCGCCGGGGCCGCCGGGTTCGTCCTCAAGGACACCCCGCCCGCGCAGATCGTCGAGTCGGTGCGCCGGGTGGCCGCCGGTGACCCGGTCCTGTCGCCCGCGGTCACCCGCCAGTTGATGGCCCGGGCCGCGGGGCCGGGCCACGAGGAGCGGGAGGGCCGCGCCGAACGGGCCCGCCGGCGGCTCGCGCTGCTCGCGGACCGGGAGCGCGAGGTGGCCGTCGCCGTCGGACAGGGCCGCTCCAACGCCGAGATCGCAGCCGCGCTCTACCTCAGCGTGGCCACGGTGAAGACCCAGGTCTCACGCATTCTCGCCAAGTTCGATTTCAACAACCGGGTACAGATCGCCCTGCTGGTCCACGACGCAGGGCTGCTGGAGGATGACGACGAGGGCGACGCGAGCCTGTCTTGAACCTTTCGCCGGGGCCGGGGGCCGCGTCCTACGCTGAGGGTTCCGGTGCTGGCGGCCGGATCCATCAGACCGGGAGGCGGGGCCCATGTCCGAAGTCGATATCGATCTGCGCGGAGTAGCCGACTTCACCGCGAATCCGTATCCGTACTACGAGAGGATGCGCGCCGCCGGACCGGTGCACCCCATCCGCACCGACGAGTTCGACCGGGTCTGGCTCGTCGTCGGCTACGAGGAGGGCCGCGCGGTCCTCGCCGATCAGCGGTTCGGCAAGGACTGGCGGGCGACGCCCGGCGAGATGGGCGGCGACCTGATCAACGCCAACATGCTGGAGGCGGACGCCCCCGACCACACCCGGCTGCGCAAGCTGGTGGCCCGCGCCTTCACCGCCCGCCGCATCGCGTCCCTGCGCCCCCGCGTCCAGGAGATCACCGACCATCTGCTCGATGTGATGGTGCCCGGCGGGCGCGCGGATCTCGTGGACGCGCTGGCCTTCCCGCTGCCGATGACCGTCATCTGCGAACTGATCGGCGTGCCCGATCTGGACCGGTCCGCCTTCCGCAAGCTGTCGAACGGGGTGGTCGCGCCGGAGAGCCCGCAGGAGGAGGGCGAGGCGGCCCGCGCCATGGGCGTCTACCTCGCCGAACTGATCGAGGACAAGCGCTGCTCGCCCGGCGACGACCTGCTGAGCGCGCTGATCGCCGCCCGGTACGAGGACGACGACGCGCTGTCCCCGGACGAACTGGTCGGGATGGCCTTCCTGCTGCTCGTCGCCGGCCACGAGACGACGGTCAACCTGATCTCCAACGGGGTACGCGCGCTGCTCGACCACCCCGACCAGCTGGCCGCGCTGCGCGCCGACTTCGGGCTGCTCGACGGCGCGGTGGAGGAGATGCTCCGCTACGACGGACCGGTGGAGAACTCTACCTTCCGCTTCGCCCGGGAACGCATCGAGATCGGCGGCCGGGTCATCCACAGCGGCGAACCGGTCCTGGTCTCCCTCGCGAGCGCCGACCGGGACCCGGGCCGCTTCCCCGAGCCCGACCGCTTCGACATCCGCCGCGAGACCCAGGGCCACCTGGCCTTCGGGCACGGGATGCACTTCTGCCTGGGCGCGCCGCTGGCCCGGATGGAGGGCCGCATCGCGATCCGGACGCTGCTGGAGCGCTGCCCGGGACTCGCGCCCGACCCGGACGCCGAGGCGCCGCGCTGGGTGCCCGGCATGCTGATCCGCGGGGTGCGCAAGCTCCCCGTGCGCTGGTGATCCCGGCGCGCCGGTGAATCCGTGGCGCCGGTGATCCCGGCGCGCCGGTGGGAGGAGAGGGACCCGTCATGACCGCACTCGACCTGCCGATGGCGCAGAAGGTGCTCGACAGCCAGCCGTTCAGCGCGCTGGTCGGGGCACGGATCACGGCCTTCGGCGACGGGCGCGCCACGCTGGAGATCGACAGCCGTGAGGAACTGCGCCAGCAGAACGGCTTCCTGCACGGCGGGGTGCTGGCCTACGCCGCCGACAACGCGCTCACCTTCGCCGCCGGGACCACGCTCGGCCCGGCGGTGCTGACGGGGGGCTTCTCCATCCAGTACCTCAGGCCCGCCACCGGTGCCGCGCTCGTCGCCCGCGCCGAGGTCGTCCACACCGGGCGGCGGCAGGCCGTGGCGCGCTGCGATCTGTTCGTGGTGGCGCGGGACGGGACCGAGACGCTCTGCGCGGTCGCCCAGGGCACGGTGCTGAGCGCCGCCCCGTCCTGAGCCGCACCCGGTCAGGCGCCCGGGATCCGGGCCAGGTCCACCGGACGGCCCTCCCGCCGTGAGACCTCGCACGCCTCCGCGATCCGCAGGGCGTGCAGCGCCTCGCGCCCGTCGCACGGATTGGGACCCTCGCCCCGGACCAGCCGGAGGAAGGCGTCGAGCTCGGCCTCGTACGCCGGGGCGAACCGCTCCAGGAACCCGGGCCAGGGCGCGGCCGGGGCGCCGGGGCCGTCCGGCTGCGCCGAGGTGAGCGGGGTGCGGGCGTCCAGGCCGACCGCGATCTGGTCCCGCTCGCCCGCCAGCTCCATCCGTACGTCGTAACCGGCGCCGTTGCAGCGGGTCGCCGTCGCCGTGGCCAGGGTGCCGTCGTCCAGCGTCAGCAGCGCGGCCGCGGTGTCCACGTCGTCCGCCGCGCGGAACATCGCGGGACCGGCGTCCGACCCGGCGGCGTACACCCGTACTACCTCACGGCCCGTCACCCAGCGCACCATGTCGAAGTCATGGACCAGGCAGTCCCGGTAGAGCCCGCCCGACAGCGGCAGATACGCGGCGGGCGGCGGCGCCGGATCGGAGGTCACTGTCCGCACGGTGTGCAGCCGGCCCAGCGCCCCGCTCCGCACGGCGGCGCGCGCGGCCGTGTACCCGGCGTCGAACCTGCGCATGAAGCCGAGCTGGAGCACGCTGCCGGCCCGCTCCGCCTCGTGCAGCGCGGCCAGGGTGCCCGCCAGGTCCAGCGCGACGGGCTTCTCGCAGAACGCGGGCAGTCCCGACCGGGCGGCCCGGCCGATCAGCCCCGCGTGCGCGGCGGTGGCCGAGGCGATCACCACGGCGTCCACCCCCGCCCCGAACAGCTCCGCCGTCCCGGCCACCGCCTTCGCCCCGGTCAGATCGGCGACGGCGGCCGCCCGGTCCGGGTCGGTGTCCGTCACCACCAGGGTCTCGACCTCGGGATGGCGGGTGAGCACGCCCGCGTGGAAGGAGCCGATCCGGCCGGTGCCGATGAGTCCGATGCGCATGGACCCAACGTGCCGTCCACCGCCGGTGCTGTCAACTAAATGTCAGGACAAAACAGCATGCGCGCCTCGGCCGTGCCCCGCGCCACGCCCGTGATTCCCGGCTCCGCATACGGTGACAGTGGCGGCCCGCTCTCGTACGGTGACACGGGCTCCCCCAGCTCGCCCCTCCGGGCGGCGGCTCCACGGCCTCGGGGATACTTGCCCAGCCGGGCCGGGACCGCAGGGCCCCGGCTCCACCATCAGCACAGCGAGCAGCACAAGAAGGGCACGGCGTCGTGGCAAGGGTTCGGACAGGGGTACGTGCGATGGGCGCCGTGCTTGCGGCGGTGCTGGGGGCATCCCTCATGGGATGCAGCAGCACCGGCGGCAAGCGGGCGGAGGAGCGTGCGGCCAGGTCCGCCGCCGAGGGCCGGTCCGCGGTGAACACGCCCCGCTGGACCTTCGCCATGGTCACCCACTCGGGCGACGGCGACACCTTCTGGGACATCGTCCAGAAGGGCGCCAAGATGGCGGCCCAGAAGGACAACATCAACTTCCTGTACTCGCACAACGACGAGGGGCAGCAGCAGGCCCAGCTCGTCCAGGCCGCCATCGACAAGAAGGTCGACGGGCTGATCGTCACGCTCGCCAAGCCCGACGCGATGAAGGACGTCGTGGCCAAGGCCACCAGGGCCGGCATCCCGGTGATCACCGTGAACTCCGGCTCCGCCGAGTCCAAGAAGTACGGCGCGCTCACCCACATCGGCCAGGACGAGTCCATCGCGGGCGAGGCCGTCGGCGACGAGCTCAACAAGCGTGGCCGCAAGAAGGCCCTGTGCATCCTGCACGAGCAGGGCAACGTCGGCCACGAGCAGCGGTGCGCCGGGGCCAAGAAGACCTTCGACGGCACGATGCAGAACCTGTACGTCGAGGGCACCAACATGCCCGATGTCCAGGCGTCCATCGAGGCCAAGCTCCAGGCCGACAAGGACATCGACGCCGTCGTCACCCTCGGCGCGCCCTTCGCGGACGCCGCCGTCAAGGCGAAGCAGACCGCCGGCAGCAAGGCCGAGATCGACACCTTCGACCTGAACGCCAAGGTCGCGGCCGAGCTCCAGGCCAAGACGCTCGGCTTCGCCGTCGACCAGCAGCCCTACCTCCAGGGGTACGAGGCCGTCGACCTGCTCTGGCTCTACCGCTACAACCGCAACGTGCTCGGCGGCGGACGCCCGGTCCTCACCGGCCCCCAGGTCATCACCTCCGACGACGCGGCCCAGCTCGCCGAGTACGCGGACCGGGGAACCCGATGACCGCGGCCTCCGGATCGTCGTCCCCCGCGGGCAAGGACGAACGGCTGCTGCGCACCTCACCGCTGCGCAGGCTGCTCGGCCGCCCCGAGCTGGGCTCGGTCGTCGGCGCGCTGGCCGTCTTCCTCTTCTTCGCGGTCGTCGCCGACAGCTTCCTGCGCGCCACCAGCTTCGGCACGGTGCTGTACGCGGCCTCCACCATCGGGATCATGGCGGCGCCGGTCGCGCTGCTGATGATCGGCGGCGAGTTCGACCTCTCCGCCGGCGTGATGGTCACCAGCTCCGCGCTGATCTCGTCGATGTTCAGCTACCAGATGACGGCCAACGTCTGGGTCGGCGTCTTCGTGTCCCTGCTGGTCACGCTCGCCATCGGCGCGTTCAACGGCTTCATGCTGACCCGCACCAAACTGCCGAGCTTCATCATCACGCTGGGCACGTTCCTGATGCTGACCGGTCTCAACCTCGGCTTCACCAAGCTGATCAGCGGGACCGTCTCGACGAAGACCATCGGCAACATGGAGGGCTTCCCCTCCGCCCGCAAGCTCTTCGCCTCGTACTGGACCGTCGGCGGCGTCGAGCTCAAGGTCACCATCCTGTGGTGGGCGGTCCTGGTCGCCGTCGCCACCTGGATCCTGCTGCGCACCCGCTTCGGCAACTGGATCTACGCGGTCGGCGGCGGGGCCGACGCGGCCCGCGCGGTCGGCGTCCCGGTGATCCGGACGAAGATCGGGCTCTACCTCGGCGTCGCCTTCGCCGCCTGGGTCTCCGGGCAGCACCTGCTGTTCAGCTACGACGTGGTGCAGTCCGGCGAGGGCGTCGGCAACGAGCTGATCTACATCATCGCGGCCGTCATCGGCGGCTGCCTGATCACCGGCGGCTACGGCTCCGCGATCGGCTCGGCGGTCGGTGCCTTCATCTTCGGCATGACCAGCAAGGGCATCGTGTACGCGGAGTGGAACCCGGACTGGTTCAAGTTCTTCCTCGGAGCGATGCTGCTCCTGGCCACCCTGCTCAACGCATGGGTACGCAAGCGCGCGGAGGCGACGAAATGACGGTCCGCAAGGAACCGTACGGGCCGAAGGACACCGCGCCGAGGGCGCTGGTCGAGCTCGACCACGTCAGCAAGTACTACGGCAACATCAAGGCGCTCCAGGACGTCTCGCTGGAGGTGCACGCGGGCGAGATCTCCTGCGTCCTCGGCGACAACGGCGCCGGCAAGTCCACCCTGATCAAGATCATCGCGGGGCTGCACCGGCACGATGCCGGGACCTTCCTGGTGGACGGCGAGGAGACCACCCTCGCCAATCCCCGCGACGCCCTGGACCGGGGCATCGCCACGGTCTACCAGGACCTCGCGGTCGTCCCCCTGATGCCTGTCTGGCGCAACTTCTTCCTCGGCTCCGAGCCGACGACCGGCGTGGGCCCCTTCAAGCGCCTCGACGTCCGGCTGATGCGCGAGACGACCCGCGCCGCGCTGCTGCGCATGGGCATCGACCTGCGGGACGTCGACCAGCCGATCGGCACCCTGTCCGGCGGCGAGCGCCAGTGCGTCGCCATCGCGCGGGCCGTCCACTTCGGCGCCAAGGTCCTCGTCCTGGACGAGCCGACGGCCGCGCTGGGCGTCAAGCAGTCCGGGGTCGTCCTCAAGTACGTCGCGGCCGCCCGGGACGCCGGCCTCGGCGTGGTCCTGATCACGCACAATCCGCACCACGCCTATCTCGTCGGCGACCGGTTCGTCCTGCTCAAGCGGGGTGCGATGGCCGGCAGCCACACCAAGGACAGCGTCACGCTGGACGAGCTGACCCGGCAGATGGCGGGCGGCAGCGAGCTGGAGGAGCTGAGCCACGAGCTCGAACGCGCCTCCGGCCCGGGCGGGGCGGGCGGCGTGCCCCCGGCCGGCGACACCCCGTAGCGCCGCCCGTCCGCCGCCCGGTCCGCCACCCCGGACGACAGCCCCGTCGTCCGGGCAGTGGCAGAATCGGGGGCAGACGGGCGCCGTCCGTCACCGGGATCACACCGACCCCGGTCACCCCAGACCCCCCAGGGACGATGAGCACGTACCGCGACTTCACCCACCGCGGCTCCGCCCGCGCCACCGTCCTGCGGACCGTCGGCACCCGGGAGCGGCGCTCGCACCTCACCGCGCCGCGGGTCCCCACCGTCGGGATCGACATCGGGGGGACCAAGGTGATGGCCGGTGTCGTCGACGCCGACGGCACCATCCTGGAGACCCTGCGCACCGAGACGCCCGACAAGTCCAAGAGCCCCAAGGTCGTCGAGGACACCATCGTCGAGCTGGTCCTCGACCTCTCCGACCGGCACGACGTGCACGCGGTGGGCATCGGGGCGGCCGGCTGGGTCGACGCGGACCGGTCCAAGGTGCTGTTCGCCCCGCACCTGGCCTGGCGCGACGAGCCCCTGCGCGACGCCCTCGCCTCCCGGCTGGTCGTCCCGGTCATGGTGGACAACGACGCCAACACCGCGGCCTGGGCCGAGTGGCGCTTCGGGGCCGGCCGGGGCGAGGACCACCTCGTCATGATCACCCTCGGTACGGGGATCGGCGGCGCGATCCTGGAGGACGGTCAGGTCAAGCGCGGCAAGTACGGCGTCGCCGGTGAGTTCGGCCACATGCAGGTCGTGCCCGGCGGCCACCGCTGCCCCTGCGGGAACCGCGGCTGCTGGGAGCAGTACAGCTCCGGCAACGCCCTGGTCCGGGAGGCCAGGGAGCTGGCCGCGGCGGACTCCCCGGTGGCCCACGGAATCATCGAGCGGGTCAAGGGGAACATCCCCGACATCACGGGACCGCTCATCACCGAACTGGCCCGCGAGGGCGATGCGATGTGCATCGAGCTCCTCCAGGACATCGGCCAGTGGCTCGGCGTCGGCATCGCCAATCTCGCCGCCGCGCTCGACCCCTCCTGCTTCGTCATCGGGGGCGGTGTCAGCGCCGCCGACGACCTGCTCATCGGGCCGGCCAGGGACGCCTTCAAGCGCCATCTCACCGGGCGCGGCTACCGCCCCGAGGCACGGATCGCGAAGGCGCAGCTCGGCCCCGAGGCGGGTATGGTCGGCGCGGCCGACCTCGCACGGCTGGTGGCCCGCCGCTTCCGGCGGACCAACCGCCGCCGCGTCGAGCGGTACGAGCGGTACGCGCAGATCTACGACCAGGCCGCGAGCACCCTCCGTAACACCCGCAACACCCGCACTTCCTAGGGACCACCAGACCCATGACCGCAGCCGAGCACCCCGTCGTGCCGCGCCAGTCCCCCTCGCCCGAAGACGGCGAGGGGCGGCCGGCCGAGGACCGCCGCCGCACGATCCGCCGGCGGCTGATCACGGCGACCATCATCGTGCTGCTGATCGGCGTCCCGGCCGGGTATCTGCTGATCTCGGCGGGCCAGAGCCGCCGCTCGGGCCAGGACAAGGCGGCCGAGGCCGCCGCGCAGGGACTCCGCGAGGGCTGGCCGTCCCGGATGCTGCGCCGGATCTTCGAGGTGCCGATCCCCGGCAACGCCGTGGAGGTCCAGTACTACGAGACGAACAACTGGAAGGCCAGCCGGATGTACGTGCAGTTCCGCACGACGTCCAACGGCCTCGACCGGTTCCTGACCGATGTGGGCACCGGCCGCGCCGCCCTCCAGGCGGGCAAGGTCACCGTCGGCGACCGCGACACGAAGATCGCGGGCTGGTACTTCGGCGACGGCGTCTCCTGGGCGGGCACCACGCACACCAACAAGGACCCGCGCCCCACCCAGGACATCACCGTCGACATGACCGACCCGATGTCGCCGGTCGTCTACGTGGTCTCCGCGGCGACCCCCTGACCGTCGCCGCCCAGCGCCCGGACCTCGGTGTACGGGAGCGCCCCGGTCCCGGAACACTTCGGCGCCGGCCGAACCATGCCTGCGGCACCATGGGGATATGTCCCCTCTCGCCGAGACGGCCGCCCTGTTCGCCGACCGCACCCGGGCCGCGTTCTGCCAGGCCCTGCTGGACGGCCGCGCCTGGACGGCGGGTGAGCTGGCCCGACACGCCGGCGTCAGCGCCTCGACCGCGAGCGAGCACCTCTCCCGCCTGGTCGCCGGCGGCCTGCTGACGGAGGAGCGCCAGGGCCGCCACCGCTATGTACGCCTGGCGGGCCCGGAGGCCGCCGCCCTGACCGAGGCCCTTTCCGCCTACGCCCCCGACACGCCCCGCCCGCCGAACCTGCGCGCCTCGGTCCGCCAGGACGCCGAGGCCCGCGCCCGTACCTGCTACGACCACCTGGCGGGCCGGCTGGGAGTGGCGGTCGCGGACGCGATGACGGCCCGCGGTCTGGTCACCGCCAACGGCCCCACCGTGACCCCCGCCGGCCGGACCTGGCTGGCCGGCACCCTGGACTACCACCGCCCCCCGGGCAGCAGACGCCCCCTCGTACGCAACTGCCTGGACTGGACGGAACGCCGCCCCCACCTCGCCGGGGCACTCGGCGCGGCACTGTGCACGGCGGCACTGGACCGGGGCTGGATCCGCCGGATCGGCTCGGGCCGCGCGGTGAAGGTGACACCGGCGGGGGCGACGGCGTTCCGGGAGCTGCTGGGCGTGGAGGCCTGAGCGCCCTACCGCCAGGGGACCTCGGTCGTGGGGAAGTACGGGAGGGCGCGTGCGGTCCACAGGCGGGCGTGGTGGGCCAGGCGTTCGCGGTACTCCGGCCACCGCGGGGCGTGGCCGCACCAGGCCGCCTCGGCGACCGAGGCCAGGCGGGGGAGCAGGAGGACGGAGACGTCGTCGAAGCCCTTGAACTGCTCGGCGAAGACCGTGGCCTCGACGCCCGCGACGCACTCATCGGGGAGTCCGTACGCGGAGGGGTCCCATGACGCGGTGTGCTGGACGCCCAGGGGGCGGTAACCGCCGAAGCCCAGGCGGGCGGTGGCCTCGGCGCGGTCGGACGGGGCGAACCGTGTCGCGTACGGGCGGTCCAGGTAGAGGTGGGACTGGGGTGACAGCAGGACACGGGCGCCGGCCTCGACGATGCGGGTGACGTCGTCGTCGGTGGGGGCGAAGAACGTCTTGAGGGCCCGGTTGATCTCCATGGTCCGCCCTGCGGCGACGAGTTCGGGGCGGGCGGCCAGTTCCTCGGGGGTGTCGGGCAGGTCCATCATCGGTACGTCCACCCAGTGCTGGGCGATGTCCCCGGGGCCGAGACCGGCGCGGGAGGACTCCTGCCAGCCGACCGGGCGTTTGCCCGACTCGCGGACGATCGCGAGCAGTTCGCGTACGGAGGCGGCGAAGCTCTCCTCGGTCGCGCCGAACGCCTCGTCGCCGCCGATGTGGATGTAGGGGCCGGTGGTCAGGGCGCAGACCTCGGTGAGAATGCGGGCGACCGTCCCGCGGGTCGCCGCGTCGGTCAGGTCCAGGGGCGGGACGAAGGGGAAGCGGTCCCGCAGGCCGTCCGGTGCCGGCGCCTCGGCCAGGCCGGGGAGGGCCTGGCGCAGGGTGCGGCAGTGGCCCGGGAGGTCGATCTCCGGGACGACCGTGACGAAGCGGCGGGCCGCGTACTCCTGGAGCGCGCGGTAGTCGGCCGCCGTGTAGAAGGCGGGCGGTGCGCCGTCCGCGCCGGTCTCCGTCAGCCCGGGCACACCCGGGAGTCCGAGGCGCCAGCCCTCGTTGTCGGTGAGGTGCAGGTGCAGCACATTGAGCTTGTAGAGCGCCGCGAGGTCGATGATCCGGCGCAGTTCGTCCGGGGTGAGGAAGCTGCGGGCCGGGTCCACCATCAGGCCGCGCCAGGCGTGGCGGGGGGCGTCCGTCAGCTCCTGGTACGGGAGTTCGCCGTCCTCGGGGGCCGTGGCGAGCAGTTGCACCGCCGTCGTCGCGGCCCGGAACACCCCCTCGGGGGTACGGGCCAGGCAACTGATGCCGTCGGCGGTGATCCGGAGGCGGTGGGACTCGTCGGCGGGCCGCTCACCGCCGTCCGGGGCGACGCCCGCCGTCGCGCGCGGCGGCGGAGGCGGTGCGTCGTCGAGGGCGAGGTGCAGCGTGCGGGCCCCGGGGACGTCGTCCCCGGCGGGCGGCAGACGGCCCGGCAGATGCGGGGACAGCAGCGCCCGAACAGTGTCGGCGACCGGCTCCAGCGCGGGCACGGCCGCCGTCACCCGCCAGGGGCCGGCGGCGCGGAGTGCTCCCGTGCCGGAGTGCGGGGCCGGCTCGGCGCAGGCGTGGGGGATCACGGCGTTCATCTGGCTTGCTCCCTGTGCGCGGACGGGTCCAGGGGGTCGGAACGGCGATGTCAGGTTCCGGCGGTCCGGCCCCCTGGGGGTGCGGCGCGGGCCCGGGACGAGTTCGGTCCGGCCGGCTCTTCTCCCGTACCGCCGCCACCTGTACGCTAACACGAAAACCGATCAATGAACGCTTTTTGCGGAGTGGGCACGACCCGGCTCCGGACGAAGGGAGAACCCTGATGGTGAACGCGGCCGGACTCGGTCCAGCGCTGCCGGAGGGCTTCCTCATGGGAGCCTCCACCTCGGCCCACCAGGTCGAGGGGAACAACGTCTCCAGCGACTGGTGGGCCCTGGAGAACCACCCCGGCAGCTTCGTCACCGAGCCCAGCGGAGACGCCGCGGACAGCTTCCACCGATGGCCCGATGACATGGACCTGCTGCGCGAACTGGGCTTCGGCGCCTACCGGTTCAGCATCGAGTGGGCCCGGGTCGAGCCCGAGCGGGGCCGGATCTCGCGGGCCGCCCTCGCGCACTACCGCGCCATGGTGCGCGGCGCGCTGGAGCGCGGC
Source organism: Streptomyces sp. ITFR-16 (assembly GCF_031844705.1). NCBI lineage: Bacteria > Bacillati > Actinomycetota > Actinomycetes > Kitasatosporales > Streptomycetaceae > Streptomyces > Streptomyces sp. ITFR-16. The sequence continues at coordinate 1,388,005 of NZ_CP134609.1, read as the reverse complement.
CTGACCCCGGTGGTGACGCTCCATCACTTCACCTCGCCGCGGTGGTTCAGCGACCTCGGCGGCTGGACCCACCCGGACGCCCCCGAGCTGTTCGCCGCGTACGCGGACACGGTCACCGGCGTCCTGCGCGACGGCGTCCGCTATGTGGCCACCCTCAACGAGCCCAACATCATGGCCCTGATGTACGCCCTGAAGAGCCACGCGGCCGAGCACGGCTGGGACAGCATCGCGCACGGTGCGCAGGCCGCCCGCGAAGGGGGCGCCGCCGCCGTCGACCCCGCGACGTTCGCCCCCGACCCCGAGGTGGTGCGCGCGCTCGTCGGCGCCCACCGGGCCGCCACCGCCGCCCTGAAGGCCGCGCTCCCGGACCTCCAGGTCGGCTGGACCGTCGCCAACCAGGTCTACCAGGCCGAACCCGGCGCCGAAGCGGCCCTGGCCGCCTACGCCCGGTTGCGCGAGGACGTCTTCCTGGAGGCCGCCCGCGAGGACGACTGGATCGGCGTCCAGGCGTACACCCGCCACCGGGTGGGCGTGGACGGCACCCTGCCGCCGCCCGAGGGCGCCGAGACGACGCTCACCGGGTGGGAGGTCTACCCCGAGGCGCTCGGCGAGGCGGTCCGGCACACGGCGGACGTCGTCGGCCGCCATGTCCCCGTCATCGTCACCGAGAACGGCATCGCCACGGACGACGACGACCGCCGCATCGCCTACACGGCCCGCGCCCTGACGAGCCTGGCGGCGGCGATGGACGACGGCATCGACGTCCGCGGCTATCTGCACTGGAGCGCGCTGGACAACTACGAGTGGGGCACCTTCCGGCCGACGTTCGGGCTCATCGCGGTCGACCGCGTCACGTTCGCCCGCACCCCCAAGGAGTCGGCCCGCTGGCTGGGCGCTCTGGCCCGGGCCCGCCGGCTGCCGGACCCGGCCGCGCTCGGCTCGGTCCCCGTCCCGTCCTCGCGTTAGGGTGACCGGCATGGCGAAACGGGGTCCGTACGAGAAGGGCGAGGCCAAGCGCAGCGAGATCCTGCACGCGGCACTGGAGATCTTCGCCGCCGAGGGGTACCGGGGCACGTCCCTGCGCAAGGTGGCGGCCAAGTGCAACCTCAGCCTGCCCGGGCTGATGCACTACTTCGACTCCAAGGAGGACCTGCTCACCCAGGTCCTGCGCATGCGGGACGAGACGGCCCGGGTGCGCCAGGCGGAGCGGGAGGACCCGCAGAGCTATCGCGAGATCATCCGGGAGGGCGCACAGACACCCGGCCTGGTCGAGCTGTTCGTCTCCATGGCCGCCGCCGCCAGCGACCCGGCCCACCCCGCGCACGCGCACTTCGCCGAGCGCTATCCGGTGCTGAGGGAGCGCGTGGCCTCCTACGTCCGGGCACGCGTCGACGAGGGGCGCATCAGCACCCTCGTCCCGCCGGAGCGGCTGGCCGTCCTGCTGATCGCCGTGGCCGACGGGATCCAGCTGCAGTGGCTGATCGACCGGTCGACGGACATGGAGCAGCCCATCGAGGACCTGCTGAGCATCCTCGACCCGCGCCCGGAGTCCGAGCGGAGCTGACCCGGGCGGGCAGCGCAACGACGAGCGGGGGCGGACCGGACGGCTCCGGTCCGCCCCCCGCTCCGTCGCGCGGATCAGTCCCGGCCCCGCCCCGGCGCATCCGCCGCGGCGACGACGGTCCGCGTCCACGCCGTCCAGCGCGGGTCGGGGCCGGCCGAAGGCTCCCAGGCCATCGCCGTACAGACGTACCCGACGGCCAGTCCGCTCTCGGGGTGGGCCGCCCCGAGCCGCCCGCCCGCTCCCGCGTGGCCGAACGAGCCCTCGCCCAGCAGGGGCAGACCGGCCCGGGGCAGCTCGAAGCCCAGCCCGAAACGGGAGCGGTCCGAGGCGTCGCCGCTGTCGAGGGGCGGCGGGGGAGCCAGGTGGTCGTTGCGCGGGGCGCGCGCCCGCTCGACGGTGAGCGGGGAGAGCAGCCGTACGCCGTCCACCGGACCGATCAGCGCGGCGTACAGCCGGGACAGCGACCGGGCGTTGCCGATCCCGCCCGCACCGGGCAGCTCGGCGGCCCTTCCCTGACGTGTGGTCAGCCCGTCCGTGGCGTCGGCCAGTTCGGCCGCCGCCGCCCGCAGCCCGGTGTGCAGCGGGTCGTCCGGGGCGAGACCGAGGCCCGTGAGGAACCCGGCGATCTGCTCAGGCGAGGGCGCCGGGCGGACCGAGAACTGCGGGACGAACCGGTGTTCCTCGTCCCGGGGGAGCCCGATCCACAGATCGAGGCCGAGCGGACCCGCCACCTCGGTGGCGAAGAACGCGCCGACGCTCATCCCGGACGCCCGGCGGATGACCTCGCCGACCAGATGGCCGAAGGTCAGGGAGTGGTAGAGGAAGGCGGTGCCGGGCTCCCACAGCGGCCGGGCCGCCGCCAGCTCCGCGACCCGGAGGTCCCAGTCGCGGAGCCCGTCCGGGCCGGGCCCGGACACGTCCAAGCCGAAGGCGGGCAGCCCGGCCCGGTGGGTGAGCAGGTCGGACACGGTGGTCGCGGACTTGCCCGCGGCGGCGAACTCCGGCCAGTAGCGGGCGACCGGCGCGTCCAGGTCCAGGACGCCGCGCTCGCTCAGCAGATGCGCGCAGACGGCGACCAGCCCCTTGGTCACCGACATCAGCACCCCGACGGAGGCCGCGCCGAAGGCCCCGGGCGCCGCCGTCGCCCCCTCGCCCGCGGATGCCAGGTCCACCACAGGACGGCCGCGGTGGTGGACCGCCAGCTGCGCGCCGCCCGGGTCGTCCGACTGGCCCCGGGCGAAGGCCTCGCGCACCGCCTCCCAGCCGGGCGCCACCCAGCCGCTCACCGCCGCTTCGCCGGCCATCTCAGACCTCCTGCCGCTCCCGGCCGGCGGCCGTGCGCGCCTCGACCTCGGCCGACAGCTCGGCCACCGTCCCGGGCGGCACCGGGCTCTGCGGGAACTCGCAGATGACGTCGAGCGGGACGTCCGCGAGGAAGCGCCGCATCACCGGGTCCGCCGGCGCGCCCTGACCCTCCCGGTCCGTACCGGCGCGGGCCCGGGCGAACCGTTCGGCCAGCAGGGGACCGCCCACCGGGTGGCCGAGCCACTCCGCGAGGGTGTTGCGGCCGGTCAGCCGCAGCCCGGACGGATCGCCGGTGACGTCCACCTCGGCCGTGGCACGGATGTCCCGCGAGGAGGCGCCGGCCTCGACGCGGTAGGTGCCGCCCTCGACCCTCCAGCCGCCCACGCGCTCGCTGTAGTACGCGAGATCGTGCCGCGCCACCTCCACGGCCACCTCGCGGCTCTCGCCCGGCTCCAGGAACACCGAGGCGAACGCGCGCAGTTCGCGCACCGGGCGCAGGACGCGCGAGCCGGCCGGTCCGCCGCTGTAGACCTGGACGATCTCGCGTCCGGCCACGGAACCGGTGTTGGTGACGGTGAGCCGGACGCGGAACCCGGTGCCGTCCTCGTTCTCGGCCACGCGCAGGTCGCGGTAGCCGTACGTCGTGTAGGACAGGCCGTGGCCGAAGGGGAAGGCGACCTCGCAGCGCCGGGCGTCGTATCCCCGGTACCCCACGAACACCCCCTCGCCGTAGCGGGCCCTGCCTTCCTCGCCGGGGAACGAGAGGTGGCTCGGGGCGTCCTCCAGGCGCAGCGGCACGGTCTCCGCGAGCTTGCCCGACGGGTTGACCGCGCCGAACAGCACCCGGGCCAGGGCGCCGCCGCCCGCCTGGCCGAGCAGCCAGCCCTCGACCAGGGCGGGCACCCGGTCCTGCCAGGGTGCGGTGCGCACCACCCCGCCGTTGGAAAGGACCACCACCACACGGGGGTTGACCGCCAGGACCCGGTCCAGCAGTTCGGTCTGGGCGGTGGGCAGCTCGATGTGGTCGCGGTCGAAGCCCTCGGACTCGTCCTGGGCGGGCAGGCCGAGGAACAGGACCGCGGTGTCGCTCTCCGCCGCCAGCCGCACGGCCTCGTCGGCCCGCTCCTTGTCGCCCTCGCCCTCGTCGGCGCCGGGCAGGGCGTACCCGGCGGCGAAGCGCACCTCGGCGCCGGTGGCCAGTTCGCGCAGTCCGGCCAGCGGGACGTCCAGCCGGGTCGGCGTCACCTGCGAGCTGCCGGCGCCCTGGAAGCGCGGGGTGCGGGCGAGTTCACCGATGACGGCCACGCTGCCGGCCGCCGGGTCCAGCGGCAGCAGTGCCGGTTCGTTCCTGAGCAGGACGACGCACTGGTCGGCGGCCCGGCCGGCGAGGCGGTGCCGGTCGTCGGCGCCGGCGGAACCGGTGGGCCGGACGGGGACCGCCGTGCGCCGGGCGAACGCGACGAGCCGGTCCACCGCGCGGTCCAGGACCGCCTCGTCGAGCGCGCCGGACTCCACCGCGGCGACCACCTCGCGGTCGGTGCGGCCCCCGGTGCCGGGCATCTGGAGGTCCAGGCCGGCGCGCAGGGCGGCGACCCGATCGCGTACCGCTCCCCAGTCGGACATGACGATCCCGTCGAAGCCCCACTCGCCGCGCAGGATGTCGGTCAGCAGCCGGGTGTGCTCCGAGACGGGCACGCCGTTGACCCCGTTGTAGGAGGCCATCACCGACCACGGGCGGTCGCGGCGGACGATGCGCTCGAAGGCGCGCAGATAGATCTCCCGCAGCGGGCGCTCGTCGATGTCGGCGCTGACCCGCATCCGGTCCGTCTCCTGGTTGTTCGCCGCGTAGTGCTTGAGGGCGGCGCCCACCCCGGCGTTCTGGAGCCCGCGCACCATGGCGCCGCCGAGCTCGGACGAGACCAGGGGGTCCTCGGAGAAGTACTCGAAGTTGCGTCCGCACAGAGGCGACCGCTTGATGTTGATGCCGGGGCCGAGGACGACGCCGACGCCGTGCTCCGCGGCCTCGGCGGCGATGGCGCCCGCGACCTCCTCGGCCAGCTCCGGGTTCCAGCTGCTGCCGAGCGCGACGGCGGGCGGGAAGCAGGTCGCGGGGGCGGCGCTGTGCAGATCGACCTGTCCGCCGTCGCCGCTCTCCTTGGGCAGGCGCAGCCCGTGCGGGCCGTCGGACATGGAGACGGCGGGTGCCCCGGCCGCCTCGGACCCCTGGGTGACGAAGTCCCCGGCGCCGCTGGTCAGGGAGGCCTTCTCGGCGAGCGGGAGTCCCGCGGCGGGCGACGGAGGGGAGGACGGGTGTTGCTGAGTCATACGGGGCACCTGTCGGGCTTTCGTGGAGAAGGGGCCGGCGGCCGGTGCGCGGGTGCGCGGACCGTGCGGTCGCGGCGGTCCGTACCGCGCGTCGGGGGCAGGACGGTGTGCGACCCAAAAACGTATGGTGATCGGTTTTGGGTGTCAAGGGTGTGCGTGTACGGGTTCCGCCACCCCCTCTCTCGGCCTCCGGGCCCCCTTCCGGCGCCCCGGATTTCTTTTCGGCGGGGCTATTGACGGCCAGAAACCGATCATCGTACGGTTTTCGAGCTCGGGCGGTCCGCTTCGATGAGATCCCCTCCACCGTCCGCCCCATCGGCTCCCCTCTGCCACGAATCGAGGAACGGTCATGTCGGATTCCGGTCGGTCGTCCACCCCCGCGCGCCGAGAGGCGGGCCATCCGGCCCCGGCCCCGCGGCGGGCCGCCGCCCCGCGCCTGGCCTTCGCCGCGGCGGCGACGGCCGCACTGCTGATCGGCGCGGCGTCCCCCGGCATCGCGGGCCAGCCCGGTGAACGGGCCGGCAGGGGCGCGCACTACGTGGCGCTCGGCGACTCGTACAGTTCCGGACCCGGCATCCCGCAGCAGACCGACACGGTCTGCGGGCGCTCCGACCGCAACTACCCCTCGCTCGTCGCGCGGGCGGTCGGTGCCGAGGTGTTCACCGATGTGACGTGCGCCGGCGCCGACACCACGCACATGGCGGGCCGGCAGGAGTCCGCGCCGCCCCAGCTCGACGCCCTGCGCCCCGACACCACGCTGGTCACCCTCGGGATCGGCGGCAACGACCTCGACCTGACCGGGATCATCACCCGCTGCGTGCTGCTCGGCTATCTGGCCCCGCACGGCGCGCCGTGCAAGCACAGCTTCACCCTGCTCGGAACGGACGAGATCGGCGCCCGGATCAACGCCACCGCGCCGAAGATCGACGCGGTGCTGAAGGAGATCCGCACCCGGTCGCCGCGCGCCCGGGTCCTGCTGGTCGGCTACCCCTCGCTGCTGCCGGACGACGGCACGCCGTGCCGCGCCACGATCCCGCTGGCCGACGGCGACTTCGGCTGGGTCAAGGACGAGGAGAAGCACTTCGACACCGTGCTGGCGCAGCAGGCCAACGTCTACGACGCCGAGTACGTCGACACCTACGGGCCGTCCGTCGGGCACGACGCCTGCCAGGCGCCCGGGGTGCGCTGGATCGAACCTGCGGACTCCGCCGAGGGCGCGGGCTTCCATCCCAACGCGAGCGGACACAGGAGCATGGCCGATGCGGTCCTGGCCACCCTCACCCGCTGACGGGCCCGGCCTCCTCGCGGTCCGGACGCAGCCCCTGCCGGCGGAGGAAGGTGCGGACCTGCTCCGCCATGTCGACGGCGTCCGGCTCCAGCAGCCACTGCGTCTGCAGCCCGTCCATCAGCGCCAGCCACTGCTGGGCCACGGCGGCCGGATCGCCGGACGGCTCCGGATCCGCCCGGGCGAACAGGAGCCGTACGAGATCCGTCAGCTCCCGGCGCAGGAGGCGGTAGCGCTTCACGAAGTACGCGTGGGCGGGGTGGTCCGGATCGGACGCCTCCGCCGACAGCTTCGCGTACAGCGCGACCAGGCCCGGGGTCTCCGCGTTGCGGGCGACCACCTCGACCAGCCGGCGCAGCCGCTCCTCGGGCTCCGGTTCCGGCTCCGGGACGCCCGGTCCGAGCATGCCGGGGAAGAGCAGCCGGGCATCGGTCTCGTCCCGCAGGCTCAGCACGTCCAGGAGCAGCGCCTCCTTGCCGGGGAAGTGGTGCAGCAGTCCGGCGTGCGTGAGCCCCGCATGGGCGGCGATGTCGCGCAGCGAGACCGCGTGGAAGCCGGAGCGGGCGAACAGTTCGGTGGCGGAGGCGAGGATCCGGGCGCGGGTGCGCTCGCCCTTGGACACGCGGTGCGGCACACCGGGCGCATGGTCGGTCACTTCGGCGCTCTCCTGGGGCAGTCGGTCCTTGCCCGGCAGAACTTACCAACTGGTTGATTTCTCGTTCCAAAACCTACCAACTGGTTAATTCCGTGGGTAGGCTCACCCGCACTCCTCCCGGGGCGGTCGTCCCCGGCTCTCCAGACGGAGCGAAAGACATGAGCAGAACTGCCCGAACCGCGCTGGCGGCCGCCTGTGCCGCGGCCTCGCTCGCCCTCGCGGGATGCGGAGGCACCGGCGGCGGTGCCGGGGGCGCCGGATCCTCGACGCTGAACATCGCGACGATGACCCTCCCGCAGAGCCTCGACCCCGCCGTCGCCACCGGAAGCGCCCTGCCGTACTTCCAGGCGGTGTACGACACCCTGATCAAGCGGGAGCCGGACGGCCGCTTCAGCCCGATGCTCGCCACGGAGTGGACGTACAACGCGGACCGCACCGAACTGGCGCTGACGCTGCGCGAGGGCGTCGAGTTCGCCGACGGCAGCCCCTTCGACGGGGCGGTGGTCAAGGCCAACCTGGAGCGCTTCCAGAAGGGCGGCGGGGCCTCCGCCAAGTGGCTGGCCGGCCTGGAGAAGGTCGAGGTCGCCGACGCCTCCCACGTCACGCTCGAGCTCAAGCAGCCCGACCCGGCGCTGGAGTTCTATCTCAGCGACGCCCCCGGTCTCATGGCCAACCCCAAGCGGTTCGCCCAGGGCGACAGCATCAGGACGACGCCCGACGGCACCGGCCCGTACCGCCTCGACAAGACGCGGACCACGGTCGGCACCAAGTGGGCGTACCAGCGCAACACCCACCACTGGGGCAAGGAGCTCCCGTACAAGAACATCACCATCAGCTTCTTCGACAACGAGACCGCGATCACCAACGGCATCAAGACCGGGCAGGTGAACGCGGCGCTGCTGCAGACCGCCGACCAGCAGATCGCCGTCGAGTCCGACCCGAAGGTCAGGACCCAGAAGCAGGAGATCGACTTCCAGGGCCTGCTGCTCTTCGACCGGGACGGCAAGCTGACGCCGGCGCTGCGCGACCCGCGCGTGCGCCAGGCGCTCAACTACGCCGTCGACCGCGACACCATGCTCGACCGCATCCGCCAGAAGCGCGGCCGGATCACCTCGCAGGTCTTCGGGCCCGAGACCCGGGCGTACGACAAGAAGCTCGACACGTACTACACGCACAACCCGGCCAAGGGCAGGGAACTGTTCAAGGAGGCCGGGTACGCGAACGGCTTCACCCTGAAGCTGCCCCGCATCGCGGCCATCGTCAACGACGCGCTCGCCGCGTCGCTCCAGTCCGACTTCAAGGCCATCGGCGTGAAGCTCGTGTGGGACACGCTTGACGGCGCCACCGCGGTCCAGAAGGTGTTCAAGGACCGGGCCTACTCCGGCATGGTCATGAACATGGGCCAGCCCGCCTCCGACTGGGCGGCGGCCAACGACCTCGTCACCCCGGGCGCGTTCAACATGTTCGGCACCACGGACGCCGAGACGCGCAAGCTGCTGCCCCGCATCCAGACGGGCACGGCGGCCGAGGCGAGGACCGCCGCGCGCGCACTCGACGAACACCTGGTGCGGGACGGCTGGTTCGTGCCCTTCTACCGGATGAGCTACCTCCATGTCTCGGACGGCACCGTGAAGATCGCCCCGCAGTCCGGCATGGCCGTGCCCTCGATCTACAACTACGCGCCGGTCAACTAGCCCCCCGCGCCGACGGATACCGAGTGTCATGCTGAACTTCATCGCCCGCAGGATCGCCTCCGGCGTCGTGCTGCTGATCGTCATCTCCTTCCTCTCCTATCTGCTCCTGTCCGTTCCGCACCTCGACGTGGGCCGCCAACTGCTGGGGGAGAGCGCCACCCAGGACGCCGTCGACGCGAAGAACGCCTCCCTGGGCCTCGACCGTCCGGTGCTGCACCAGTACACGGACTGGCTGGCGCACGGGGTCCGGGGCGACCTCGGCACCTCGTGGTTCACCAGCGAGGACGTGGGCCAGGCCGTCGGCAACCGGCTGCCGGTGACCGTGAGCCTGATGCTCGGCGTCACCGCCGTCACCACGGTCGTCGCCTTCCTCCTCGGCGTGTGGGCGGGCGTGCGCCGGGGCGCGGTCGACCGGTTCGTGCAGATCCTCGGCGTGGCGGGGTACGCCCTGCCGGGGTTCCTGCTGACCCTGGTCCTGGTCCTGGTCTTCGCGGTCCGGCTCGACTGGTTCCCCGCCATCGGCTACACCGGCTTCACCGACTCGCCCGGCGGCTGGCTGTCCACCGTCACCCTGCCGGTGCTCTCCCTGTCGGTGGCCTCCGTCGCGGGCGTCTCCCAGCAGGTGCGCGGAGCGGTCATCGACGTCCTGCGGCAGGACTACGTACGCACCCTGCGCGCCCGCGGACTCCCCGCGTCCCGGATCGTGTTCAAGCACGTGCTGCGCAACGCCTCGGCGCCCGCGCTGTCCGTGCTCGGCATGCAGTTCGTCGGACTGCTCGGCGGCGCCGTGCTCGTCGAGCAGATCTTCGGCCTCCCCGGCATCGGCAGCATGACCGTCACCTACACCACCCGCGGCGACATCCCCGTGATCATGGCGCTCGTCATGCTCACCGTGGTCGGTGTCGTCCTGATCAACCTCCTGGTCGATGTGCTGATCGGCTGGCTCAACCCCAAGGCGAGGGCCGCATGAGCGAGAACCTCACGGCGACCGCGGCCCCGGCCCCCGTCGCCGCACCGCCCGGCCGCGAGCCGGGCCCCCGGCGCACCGGCGGCCTCACCCGGCGCGTGCTGCGCAACCCGCTGGGCGCGCTCTCCGCCGCCCTGCTGCTGATCCTGGTCCTGGCCGTGCTGCTGGCACCCCTGCTCGCACCGCAGGACCCCGGCGCCTCCTCGCTCGGCGACGCGTTCGCCGGGCCGGGCGCCGGGCACCCCCTAGGGATGGACTCGGCCGGCCGCGACATCCTGTCCCGGGTGCTGTACGGCGGGCGCAACACCCTCGGCGGCGCCGTGCTCGCGCTCGCCGTCGCACTGGTCCTCGGGGTGCCCTCCGGACTCTTCGCCGGCTACTACGGCGGCCGGTTCGACGCCGCCGCCAACTGGGCCGTCAACCTCGTCATGGCGCTGCCCGCCATGGTCGTCCTGCTGGCGTCCCGGGCCATCCTCGGCCCCCATGTCTGGGTGCTGATGATCGTCCTCGGCGTCCTGACCGCACCGGCCTTCTTCCGCCTGGTGCGCGGCATCGTCGCCAACGTGCGGGGCGAGCTGTACGTGGACGCCGCGAAGGTCTCCGGACTCTCCGACGCCCGCATCGTCGCCCGGCACGTGCTGACCGTCGTACGCGGCCCCATCATCATCCAGGTGGCGCTCGTCGCGGGCATCGCCATCGCCCTCCAGGCGGGCCTGGAATTCCTGGGCGTCGGCAGCGGATCGGCGGCCACCTGGGGCGCCATGCTCAACGAGGCGTTCCAGAACATCCAGCGCGCACCCCTGCTCATCCTGTGGCCCGGCCTCGCCCTCGGCCTCACCAACTGCGCCCTCGTCCTCCTGGCGGGCGCCCTGCGCGACGCACTGGAGGAGCACGCGCCCCGGCCGGCCCGCCGCGGGCGCCGCACCCCGGCGACCGCCGCGCCGGTGACGGACCGGGCGGAACAGGGCCGGGCGCAACAGGGACAGGACCGCGCCGCGCTCCTGTCCGTACGCGGCCTCGCCGTCGCCTACGCGCAGCCCGACGGCACGGACAAGGAGGTCGTGCACGGCGTCGACCTCGACGTACGTCCCGGGGAGATCGTCGGCCTGGTCGGCGAATCCGGCTCCGGCAAGACCCAGACCGCCTTCTCGGTCCTCGGCATCCTCCCGGAGGGCGGCCGTGTCACCCGGGGCAGCATCACGGTCAACGGCCGCGAGGTGGCCGGCCTGGGCGAACGCGACCGCCGCGCCCTGCGGGGGCGGACCGTCGCGTACGTCCCGCAGGAACCCATGAGCAACCTCGACCCCGCCTTCACCGTCGGCAGCCAGCTCATGGAACCCCTGCGCCACCACCTCGGGCTCACCCGCAAGCAGGCGGCCGCCCGCGCGGCGGAACTCCTGCGCCTGGTGGAGATCCCCGACCCGGCCCGCACCCTGCGCCTCCACCCGCACGAGATCTCCGGCGGCATGGCCCAGCGCGTCCTGATCGCCGGCGCGATGTCCTGCGACCCCGAACTCCTCATCGCGGACGAACCGACCACCGCCCTCGACGTACGCGTCCAGGCCGAGGTCCTCGACCTGCTGCGCCGCCTGCAGGAGGAGCGCGGACTCGGCGTGCTCCTGGTCACCCACAACCTCGGCGTCGTCGCGGACGTCTGCGACCGGGTGGCCGTCATGAACGCCGGGCGCGTCGTGGAGTCCGGCACCACCGAACAGATCCTCGGCTCACCCCGAGACCCGTACACCCGCACCCTCCTCGACGCCGTACTCGACGACGCCCCCGTCCGCGCCCCCTGGCACGGCCCGGCAGCAAGGACCGCCACCGCATGAGCACCCCGCACACCGCCGGTCCCGCCGAACCCCTGCTCGCCGTGCGGGACCTGCGGGTCTCCTTCCCCGGCAAGGGGTGGCGCGCCCCGGAGACCGAAGTCCTCAAGGGTGTGGACCTCGCCGTCCGGCCGGGCGAGACCCTCGGCCTGGTCGGTGAGTCCGGCTCGGGCAAGTCGACCATCGGCCGTGCGGTCCTCGGCCTCGTCCCCGTACGGTCGGGCTCCATCTCCTTCGACGGGGAGCCCATCGAACGCGCCGACACCCGCCGCCGGCGCGCCCTCAGCCGCGACCTCCAGGTCATCTTCCAGGACCCCTACACCTCCCTGAACCCGGCCCGCACCATCGGTGACACGCTCGCGGAGCCGCTCATCGGCCAGGGCACCGGTGCCCGGGAGGCCCGGGGGAGGGTCGGCGAGCTGCTGGACCGGGTGCATCTGCCGGCCGACGCGGCGGACCGGCTGCCGAGGGAGTTCTCCGGCGGCCAGCGCCAGCGCGTCGCCATCGCCCGCGCGCTGGCCCTGCGCCCGAGGCTGGTCATCTGCGACGAACCCGTGTCGGCGCTGGACCTCACCACCCAGCGCACGGTTCTCGACCTCCTCCTGGAAATCCAGCGGGAGACGGGGGTCGCCTACCTGTTCGTCTCCCACGACCTGTCCGTCGTCCGCTTCATGAGCCACCGGGTGGCGGTCATCCACCGGGGCGAGATCGTCGAGACGGGTGACGCCGCGACGGTCACCTCGCGGCCGGACCACGCCTACACCCGGACGCTGCTGCTCGCCTCCCCGGTCGCGAACGTGGCCGAGCAGCGCCGGCGGCGCGCGGAGGCGCGGCAGGGCGTCCGGTAGCAGAACCGGCAGGGTTTCGGGCAGGCTCTCCCGCATGGTTTCGGTAGGGAAGGGGGCGGCCCCGCCCGCAGATAGACGAATGGGGCCGCGAGGGGCAGCGGGTCAGCTACCGAGAGCGGCAGCTACGGCGGACTTTCCGGGGAAGTCCTCGGGGACGGCATCCATGAGCAGTTCGTCCACGGGTTCGCCGAGCCAGAATCCCGAACGGCGGAGCCGACCGGCGGGGCGGAACCCTGCCTTCTCGTACGCGCGGGCTCCGGCCTTGTTGGGCTCAAGCACCTTGAGCCACACCGCCCGCAGGTGGGCAAGGTGGAACGCCCAATCCAGGGTCAGCCGGGCCGCTTCGGTGGCGTGGCCCTTCCCGCGCTCGGCGGGGGCGAGCACCATCACGAACTCGGCTGTGCGTACGAACGGATTGACTTCCAGAATCGTCATCCCCACAGGCGTGCTGTTCTCCAGCCGAACCACCTCGAACTGCTGGAAGCGGTCGTTTCCTCGCTGACGCTCGTATCCGGCGGCGCGAACCTCCCACGCCTGTGCCCACTGGTTCCCGTACCCCGTGATCGTTGCGGGGTCGTTCTCCCACTTGTGGTACTCGGGCAGCATGTCCGCGCGGGGCATGGCGAGGGCGAGGGCTTGGCCGCTCAACAAGATGTGCGGGTCACTCACGGTCGTACCTTCCTGGTGCCCCGGCCGAACCGGGGCCGTCTGGTGTGTAGGTGGGCGTGTACAGCGCGGTGTCCGCCGGCTCCTCGACCGGAGACCCGTCCGGGCCGGCTATCCATGCGTGCAGCCGTACGGGGTCGAGAGCGACACCGTGCCGCCACTCTGCGCGGCGTCGTACGGTCGTCAGAACGAGTGCGGCAGCCGTCGAGTCCTCCAGGCACGCCCAGCGCATCGGCAAGAGCTGTGCAGCCCAGCGGACCGCGCGGACAGCGTAGCGAGCCTGAGCGGCCGTAGCCGGGGGCAAATCGCGCCCCGAGCACGCGAGCCGTACGAGCCGTGAGAACCGGTTCCGACGACGCCCGGCAGACCACACGGCGGCAGTTGCGAGGACGACCGGCACAGCGACAACCCGCCACCGCAGCGGTATCGGAGCCGGCTCGGGTGGGGCTGCGGACTGTTCGACGGTCCCCCACGTGAGAACGGTCTCCGGTAGGTCAACGACCTTTGCGCCCATGGCGGTTACCGCCTCGGCCGTCGGGCGCAGCTCGGTTGTCCCCGTGTCGTAGTCGATCACGACGGATGCATGGGAAGCGCGGGCGACCACGGCGTTGGTTCGGCTCACAGTGCACCCGCCGGGGTTGGTGCGGCCTGCGTCCAGTCGGTCCCGGGCGTCCGCTCGACCGCCTCTAGCCATGCTTCGGCAGCGAGCGCGGACAGCAGCGGGGGCCAGATCGTCTCGGGCCTTGACCCCTGATCCTGGACACACGAGACACTGGATCCTGAGGATCTGAGAACGGACATCTCGTGGTCATGAAGAACTACCCGCCGGAGTTCAAGGCGGACGCGGTCGCGCTGTACGAGTCGCGGCCGGAAGCGACGATCAGGTCGGTCGCGGCCGATCTGGGGATCAACCCGGAGACCCTGCGGAACTGGGTGAGGGCAGCCGGGGTGAGCCGTCCCCGAGGACGACGGACGCAAGAACCGGCCCAGCCGCCGGTACCGCTGGAGGCGGAGAACGCCGCCTTGCGAAAGAAGGTCCGCGAGTTGGAGGAGGAACGGGAGATCCTGCGGAAGGCGGCGAAGTATTTCGCCGGGGAGACGCGCTGGTGAACCGCTTCCAGTGTGTCGCCGACCTCCAGCGCCGTCACGGCGTGAAGCGGCTCTGCAGGATCCTCGGCGTCAGCCGCTCGAGCTTCTACTACTGGCAACGGACAGCCGCTGACCGGGCCGCCCGGCAGGTGGCCGACGCCCGCCTGGCAGCCCGGATACGGGCGGTGCACCAGGAATCGGACGGCACCTACGGAGCCCCGAGGATCACCGCCGAGCTCCGCGAGGAGAACGGTGTCGCGGTCAACCACAAGCGCGTCGCCAGGATCATGCGGGCGTCCGGGATCCAAGGGATCCGGTTGCGGCGCCGGCACCGCACCACCGTCTCTGACCCGGCCGCGGCCAAGGCCCCGGACCTGATCGGCCGCGACTTCACCGCGGACAAGCCGAACACGAAGTACGTCGGTGACATCACCTACCTGCCCGTCGCCGGCGGGAAGTTCTGCTACCTGGCGACCGTCATCGACCTCGCATCGCGCCGTCTCGTCGGCTGGGCGATCGCCGACCACATGCGCGCGGATCTCGTCACCGACGCCCTGGCCGCGGCGATCCGCACCCGCGGCAGCCTTGCCGGATCGATCATGCACACCGACCACGGAGCCCAGTACACGAGCAGGAGTTTCGCCGAAGCCTGCAGGTCAGCAGGGGTGCGGCGAAGTATGAGCGCGGTCGGGTCCAGCGCGGACAACGCACTCGCCGAGTCCTTCAACGCGACCTTCAAACGCGAGACCCTGCAAGGACGAAAGAGCTGGCCGACCGAGCGCGAGGCCCGACTCGACGCCTTCCGATGGCTCCACCGCTACAACACCCGACGCCGACACTCCCGCCTCGGACAACGACCACCGATCACCTTCGAAAACGCCCTCCGCCACACACCAACTACGCTGGCACAAGCCGCATAACCCGTGTCCAGAATTCGGGGTCAAGGCCCGTTCGATGGGGGCCGAGACCACCGCGTCCACGACCGCGCCGTCAAAGTAGGGGGAGTGCAGCGGCAGGCCGAGCGCGTCTGAGAGCTGGATTTCCGAGTACGCCGACCGTGCCACCGTGCGCAGCGAGTCCACCAGCGCCATGTCTGGATCGGCGCTCGTGCTGGTGTCCACCCACGGCACGGGCGCGACGAGCCATCCGGGACGCCCGATATCCGAGCGGCCGATACGGGCAGCGTTACCCCGCAGCGCAGCAGCCATCAGCGGACGGGGACTCTGGCGACGCAGCCGAGCCCAATCCCGCGCGTCCCTGAACATCCGAACCCAGTGACCACTACGCGCGAGACTCGCGAGATGTGCGGGAGCGGACAAGAACAGGTTGTCCCCTCCGTCGCCGGTCAGGTGACAGACGGAACCTGCGGCGGCCATCGTGCCGAGCTGGTCCGCGTACATCGCCCACACAGCCGTGGACGGAGCCGGCTCGTCCGTCGCGGGCAACGGCACGTTGGGTGCCGCGAACGGCAGATGACGAGCGCTGAGAGGAAAGGGCTCGCGGGTGAGACCCGGGACGGTCAGGGCTTGCGCGTACTGCATGTCTCCGCCGCTGGTGATGCCCGCGGGGTGCACGGTCACGCCCGTAATCGGCCCGTACTGTGCGGCAACCAACGCGACGGTCGTGGAGTCCATGCCCGCGAGGTCCGTGGTCGCGGTCACTCTCTCGACTCGTACGCGGACACCTTCGCCGAGGGCGAGCCGAAGTGCTGCTGATGCCTCGCGTGGTGTGCGTCGTGTCGGTCTCCACCACTCGGCGAGTGACGGTCCGCCCTCGGCGTCGAGCACCAGCAGATGCCCCGCCGGAACAGGGGACACGCCCGCCCACGCGCTACGGCCCGAAGCGGGGCTGCGCTTGTCCCGCAAGTACGCTGCGAGCCATCCGGTATCGACGCGTCCGCCGGCGAGCGAGGACAGTGCGAACGAGCTGGACCCCCAAACCGCTCCGCCCGGCGTGCTGACTGTATAGAGGGGGGACGCAGCCACCGTGTCCGCGAGGATTTCCACGCGGCCTCGCTCGGTCAGGCGAACAACGGTGTGCGAGCCCGCCCATGTCCGTGCGACCATCGCCAGATCGGGGGCGGACAGGGCACGGCCTAAATCGTGATCTGTGGCCGAGCACGGACCGAGCACAGCGATTCGTGCGCTGCCGAGTTCCAGGGTCCGCACGTGCTCGGCCTGCCACCCGCCGCAGACCCACAGCGCGGGGTCATGCCAGAGCAGCCGCGCACCTACCGGCGTCGCGGCGGAGCGGTTGCCTGGTGCACTCCCGCCGTACCAACGCGGTTTGCGTTCTTCCATTTCGTCACCTCTTCCGCCATGAACCGGAGCGGCGGCCCCTGGGGGAATACCTCCCGCCGGGGCCGCCGCAGTTCGATCAGTCGTACGGGCTCTGCTTCGACTCGGTGCTGTCGAGTCGCTACCGCGCGTCAGCTTGGCAGCGTCGCCCAGAACGATGACCGAAGGAACGGCGAGGGCGTCAGCGTCCTTCGCCGTGTCCGCAGGGTGTTCCTGAGTCATGTCTGAGTCCTCCTTTCGATGTGAGTCGGAACAGGGCAACCCCTTGCCGGGTGGGAGCGCCCACCCTTTGTGGGCAGGGGGAGGCAGGCCCGTCCTGGTCATCCGGGGGCTGTGAGCACGACCGGGACGGGGGCTTGTGGGGCTACCGGAACAGGCGTGTGCGCGGTGCCTTGTGTCGGGGGCCCGTACGTCGTGGCAGCCCCTCGGCTCCGGAAACGGCCCCGCGCGTGCTCGGCGATCCGGTGGTGAAGGCGGGTGATGCACGGGCCGCAGTAGTACAGGTCAGCGACCACGTGGCCCGTCGTCTGCGCGACGCCGAGCCACAGCACCCGCGCATGTTTCTGGTCGCACCAGCCCCAGCACGGGCCGTACGTCCAGCGGTTCCCGTCGTCGGTACTCGTCGGCTCGGGCGTGCCCGCCACGTCGGGATGCAGGATGCCGGACGGCAGGGTGATACTCATGGGCCGGTCCGGTCTCGGAAGCCTCGGCGCAGTCCGTTTCCCTCGCTGACGCGCTCCCGAAGGGTGGTCAACAGCGGGGAGTCCTCGCCCGTGTCGGCCTGGTCGTCGCCCTGCCCCTGGTGCTCGGCGTCGGCCTGGTCGTTGCAGTGGAGGTGCGCCGCGATGATCGCGGTGTAGTGCTGGACCCCGCCGTCGCTGCCGTGGATGCGCGAGGCCGAGCGGCCACGGTGAGCGGCGGTGCAGATGCGGCACTCAGGGTGTGCCACCGGCTCGAGCTCGGGTTCGTCGGCCGTCCTGGCGCTCGTCATGGCCTCGGGCATCGGGGTACCTCGGTTCCGGGGGTTCGGAGTTGCAAGCGGTACAACACCTAGAGTGACGCCCCGGCGGTACGCTCAACAGGTGGGCAGCTTGGACAACGCCAACTGTCCAGGAATCCTGGTGGTGTTCGTATGACTGTGGAAACCGTGGAAGACCCCGCGTCAGACCCGAGTGCGTCACCCCTCAAGCACTTCGGGAATGAGGTACGGCTGGAGCGTGAGCTACTTGGCATGTCGCGAGCCAAGTTGGGCAAGGCTGCCAACTGCGGTGACTCGTTGGTCGCCAAGATCGAGAACGGGGACCGCGTACCCCAATTGGAGTTCGCGGAAGCCTGCGACAGGGAGTTTCCGCACGCCAACGGGAGGTTTGTTCGTCTGCTGCCGCTCGTCATCCGGTACGCCTACCCGCCGTGGTTCCGGCCGTACGTGGCCCTTGAGCAAAAGGCCACCGCGGTACGGATGTTCCATCCCACCCTTCTACCGGGGCTGGTGCAGACACGCGCCTACGCCGAGGCGGTCTTGCGCACCGGTCGTCCGACGAACCTCGAAGACCTGGTGACGGTCCGGCTCGAACGGCAACGAATACTGACCCGCGAGGACAGCCCCGCGCGCTTGTGGTTGGTGCTGAACGAAGCGGTGCTGCGGAATCCCGTAGGAGACGCGGCCCTCATGCGTGAACAGCTTGGGCGGCTGCGCGAGCTGTCAGAGGTCCCCCGCCACCGAGTGCAGATCGTCCCCGCAGGCAAGACCAACAATCTTGTCGTCAGCCCGTTCGGCATCCTGTCGTTCAATGAAGGCGGTGACGTGGTGCACGTGGACGGCTTCCCTCGCGGGTACGTGCTCGCCGAACCAAACGACGTAGGCGAGGCCCAAGATGCCTATGATCTGCTCAAGGCCATGGCGGCACCGCCGGACGAGACGGCCGAGCTGATCAACAAAGTCATTAAGGACTGTTATTCATGACCGACCGACCCGCAGGCCCCGACTGGACCTCTCCCCAACGCAGCCAGAGCAACGGCGGTGAATGCGTGCAGCACGCCCCTAAGTGGGCTCGCGCCACGGGTGACTATCTCGTCCGGGACAGCAAGGACCCCGAGGGCCCCCACCTCACCCTCACAGCCGATCAGTGGGCGGGGTTGGTCGCGTTCGCCCGCGAGCACGGCTGACGCACCACGGCCCGTCCGAGGCTGCGAAGAACGAGCCCCGCCACTCCACCCCCCCCTCGGAGCGGCGGGGCTCACTCGTGTTACGCGGCGAGTCCGAATTCGCGGAACACCCAGATCACGAGCAGCGAGGGCGACCCCAGCTCGGGCGTCCGGTCGGTCAGACAGACCCCACGCCCCACGGCGTCCTGGGATCTTGTGCACGCTGACCCCGCACTGACCGGTGATCTTGTGCCGGACGAGCACCGCCGCGAATTGCTGCGTCTCGGCCCACGCCTTGCCCCTGTCCTCGAGCCCGAGGACGAACGCGCGCGCCGCCATCACGCGGCCAGGAGCATGGTCGGGGCGGGCTCGTGCTGCCCGTGGACGCACGCTGTCCACGGCTCGTCCCACTGAGCTTTTCCCACCTCATGCTGACGTGTGATGGAGGACGATTATGGCTTGAACGATCGCGGTGATGCGGTTGGTGCCGCAGCGGAGCTTCCATAGGAGTCGCCAGCTCTTCCAGACCGCGATGGCTTGCTCGACCAGGCAGCGGATCTTGGCGTGACCGCTGTTGTGTCGGCGCTTCCACCGCTTGAGCCTGCGGCTTCGGAACAGGACGCGGACGGGACGGCCGGCTTCCTGGTACGCCTTGGACGCCCAGCACTTCAGCTCGGTCCCAACGAGCGCGTCGATGATCCCTTGGGTCCGTGCGGCGGTCAGGTCGTGAACGGACCAGGGCAGGGCGGGGAACGCGCACAGCAGCCGCCGAACGGATCGGTGAGAACCTGGACGTTCATGCCGTGGCGCTTGTGTTTCCCGGAGTAGTACGGGGTGTCGGCGGCTATCCGGTCGATTGGAGGAGGGCGTCGTCGAGGGTCACGAACGCCTTGGTCCGGATGGTCTTCATCGCCTCGGTCAGGGGCGGGGCTAGAACAGCCAGGACGTCGATGAACTCGCGCATGTAGCGACAGACCGTCCTGATGCCGATGCGGAACCCGGCGGCGCGAGCTGGGCATAGGTATCGCCGCACCGCAGGTGGGCCAAGGCGAGCAAGGCCTGTCGGCCTGCGGGCAGACGCCGCCAGCGCGTCCCGATCTCCCGCCGCCGGGCATGCAGCCGGGCGCTCAGGTAGCGCAGGGTGCGGCTGGACAGATCTATCGACGACGGGTAGATAAGCACGCGCAGCTCCTGGTGGGGCACGGTGGATCTTGGCCGTGACACCTCCTACCAGGAGCTTCATCGCGTTGTGGAACCGCCCGACTGACTTACACCGCCGACAAGTTGGAAACAGATCAGTGTTGGGTGACCCCGGGGGGCAATGAATTCTGTGTCCTGCGCAGCGAGTCCGACCGTGCGGCGATGTCCTCCTGAGATCCCCCTGTGCCGGGACAGCAGAACACCGGCAGCGCGACACGCAGAAAATCTGTCACGGCGAAGGTAGACATCCGCAGTCCCGGGTTCTAGTGTCGTGTCCGTACCCAAGGAATGCGGCACAGAAGGAGGCAGACACCATCAGGATCGCCCGGGGCGAGGACGTAGCCGGCCCGGGTACCGCAGGCCCCGGAACGGAAGGTGGTCCCACGGTCACGCATACGCGATCCCTACGCGCATCGCTCTCTTCCGGGAGAGCGTGCGGAAACAGAAGCCCGGCGTCGCAGTAGCCGGCAGATGGTGTTCACGTCCCTCGGGGCCCTGGTGCCAAACGGCACCAGGGCCCCTCGATGCGTTCCCGACACGGACAACGGAGGTGCGAATGACCGCAGAGAACCCGGCAAGGAACTCGGCAGAGAATTCACTGGACCGTCTCGACGACGACGACTACCCCGCCTACACCATGGGCCGGGCCGCCGAGATACTCGGCACCACGCCGGCCTTCCTGCGGGCCATCGGCGAAGCCCGCCTCATCACCCCTCTGCGCTCGGAGGGCGGCCACCGCCGCTACTCGCGCTACCAGCTGAAGATCGCCGCCCGCGCCCGGGAACTCGTCGACCAGGGCACCCCGGTCGGCGCCGCCTGCCGCATCGTCATCCTGGAGGACCAGCTCGAGGAGGCGCGGCGCCTCAACGAGGAACACCGCGCCGCCGGGCCGCGCGACACTGCGGACGCCTGAGCGCGCGGACCGGCGGCGCGGACCGGTCGTGCCGTCACGCGGCCTGGACGAGTTCCGCGCGGCCGAACAGCAGGGCGTAACCGGGCGGGAGCTGGGCGAGGATGCGGTCCAGCAGTCCGGGTCCCGCCAGGAGTCCGACGGCGGCGAGCACGGCCCCGGTGTCCCAGCGGGCGGTGGCGGGTGTGCCGCCCGTACGGCCCGCCAGGTCCTTGACGAAACCCCAGCCGG
The DNA here is from genome assembly GCF_031844705.1 of Streptomyces sp. ITFR-16. Lineage (NCBI taxonomy): Bacteria > Bacillati > Actinomycetota > Actinomycetes > Kitasatosporales > Streptomycetaceae > Streptomyces > Streptomyces sp. ITFR-16. Next base: position 1,366,998 of record NZ_CP134609.1, on the reverse strand, counting down.
TGAGCGGCCGGGGGTCCGGGATCTGCCCGGTGAGGATCCGCGCGGCCTCGACGGGCAGGCGGGCGGCGAGGTCGACGCGTTCGTCGCCCGTCAGCTGACGGCCCAGGGCCTCCAGCACGGTACGGGTGACGTCCTCCGCCCGCTCCCGGGTGGGGTACGCGCCTTCGTACCGGATTCTTTCGAGCATCTGGTGAAACGTCATGCCGGGCCGGGCCGCGGCAGGTTCACGCAGCGAGTGCATGGGAGCAGGGTGCCTTTCTCATCCTGGGGTTCTCGTCCTGGACTCGGCCGGGTCCATCGGCCGGGCTTTCTCGATGTGCGGGCCGCGCTGCCGCGCGCACGGCGGTGCCGGGGCCGTGTGCGCGGCAGTGCGGGAGTGCTCAGCCGCGGATCTGCCGGTGCGCGGACTCCCCGCCGATGGCGATCTTGCGCGGCTTGGCGCGCTCGGCGATCGGGATGCGCAGCGTCAGCACGCCCGCCTCGTAGTCGGCCGTGATGCGCTCGGTGTCGAGGGTGTCGGCCAGGACCAGCTGGCGGGAGAAGACACCGAGGGGCCGCTCGGAGAGCTCCATCTGGGCGTCGTCGGCCTTCGCTGCCGGGCGGCGCTCGGCCTTGACGGTGAGCATGTTCCGCTCGACGTCGATATCGATCGCGTCCTTCGCCACGCCGGGCAGGTCGAGGGCGATCACATACTCCTCGCCCTCCCTGTAGGCGTCCATCGGCATGGCCGAGGGCCTGGACCAGGTGCCGGTCACACCTGTCAGCTGCTGGGCGAGCCGGTCGAGTTCGCGGAACGGGTCGGTGCGCATCAACATCGCGAATACACCTCCACAGGTCTGGCAGGAACTGCCAATGCGCTTCGTCTGACACCGTTGTAACATGTCATCCAAACGATGACAACCCAGGTGTCGTCCAAACGGTGACACCCCCGGTGAGGATCTCCATGAACGCTTCCCCCACTCCCCGCGACCCCACGTCGTTCTTCGCCGCGGCGGCGGCGCTGAACGCGATCGACGAAGCCGTCCGCACCGCCCGGACCCCGCAGAGCGGCCCCCTCCCCGAGGACGGGCAGGAGGCCGGCGCGGACCAGGCCCTGGCAGCGCTCCTGCTGCTGCGTGAGCTGCGCGACCAGCTCGCTGCCTGGGAGCCCGGACTGATCGAGGCGGCCCGGGCCGCCGGTTCCAGCTGGGCGGATCTGGCCCACCCCCTGGGCGTCGCCAGCCGCCAGGCCGCCGAGCGGCGCTATCTGCGCGTACGCCCGGGGTCGCCCGGCACCACCGGCGAGCAGCGCGTCCAGGCCACCCGCAGCCGCCGTGCCGCCGACCGCAGCGTCACGGCCTGGGCCCGGACCAATGCCGCGGTCCTGCGCCAGCTGGCCGGGCAGATCACCGCACTCACCGACCTCCCCGTCCAGGCCGACACCCCCGTGGCCCGGCTGGCCGAGGCGCTGGCCGACGACGACGCGTCCGGTCTCGTCGGACGGCTCGCGGACACCCGCGTCCATCTGGAGGCCGGCCACCCCGACCTCGCGGCCCGCGTCGACTCCGTCAGCGACACCACAGCCCGCCTGCGCGCGGGAGGCGGCGACGAGGGCGAGGCCGGCTGACGTGTACGGGCCCCGGCGATCGGGTCCGCGTGAGTCCGGCCGGTCCGCCGGGTCCGCGTCAGGCCGGCCGGTCCGCCGGTTCCGGGGAGTCCGGCACGGCTCGCTGGGCCGGGGCCGCGTCGGCCGGGTCCGGCGCGGGGCCGGGATGGTCCGGCGAGGCGGCGGGCGGTCCGGCCGCCCAGCGGGTGCCGGCCAGGGCGAGGCAGCCGCCCGCGATCAGCCCGAACCCCTGTGCGGTCAGGAGCGGGATGATGCCCAGCGTCCCGGCGCAGGTGGCGCCGATCGCGATGCCCGCGAGCATCGAGGCGGCCTCGGCCGCACCCAGCACGCCGAAGACGCGCCCGCGCACCGCGTCGTCCGTCGCGTCCTGGATGGCGGTCATCAGTCCGGTGAACATCAGCGAGGCGGGCAGGCCGACCAGGACCACGCAGACGATCGCGGGCCCGACTCCGGCACCGTCGAGGACCAGCGGGTAGCAGAAGATGACCAGATCGATCGCGCCCGTCAGCAGCGCGCCGCAGATCCAGAGGCGGACGGCGCGGAAGCGTCCGCCGATCACGGCCGTCGCCAGGCCGCCCGCGATGCCGCCGACCGCCTGCGCGGACACGACCGTTCCGTAGGCGGCGCCGCTGCCGTGCAGCACATCGACCACGAACGGCGCGAACAGCGTGCTCATGATGCCCTGTCCGATGCCGGTGATCACGATGAACCCGAGGACGACGCGCAGCGGCCGGTGGTGCCAGGTGGGGCCGAGGGCGGCGGAGCCCAGGGCCCGCAGCCGGCGGACGGGGCCCGTGACGGTGCGCCGGGGAACCGCGGCGGACGGGCGTGCCTGCTTGTCGTGGCGGGCGGCCACCCGGGTCAGGAGGAACGCCGACAGGGCGAAGGTCGCCACATTGACCAGCGTGACCGCGCCGATGCCGCCCCACGCGGCGGTGGCTCCGCCGACCGCGCCGCCGATCAGCCGCGCCACGTCCGCGTTCTGGGCGTTGAGGGCGTTGGCCGTGATCAGCTGACGGGGGTCCACCAGCAGGGGGACCAGGGCCTTCTCGGCGGGTTCGAAGAAGATCTGGACGGTGCCTTCCCAGAACATCACCGTGTACACGATCCAGATGCGGCCCGGCCCGTCCACCAGCAGCAGGGGCAGCAGTCCGGCCGCCAGCAGCACGTTCGCGGCGATCATCGTGCGGAGCCGGTCCCACCGGTCGACCAGCGCGCCGGCCAGTGAGCCGAGCAGCACCTGCGGCAGGAACGACGCCAGCAGCATGCCGCCGGAGGCGAGCGTGGAACCGGTCAGCGCGAAGACCTGGTACGCGAGCCCCGTGCGCAGGATCCAGTCCCCGGTGAGGGAGATCAGTCCGGCGGACAGGACGAGGCGGTAGTCACGGTGCTGGAGCAGGAGTTGCCGTAAGGCACCCATGTCACCCTTCCGGGGGTTCGTCGGCGTCTGCCGAGGGGGGTTCCACCGAGACCAGATACGTCAGATCGACGAGCCTGCCGCCCTCGGGGCGCGTGGCCGGGTCGTCGGCCGGTCGCGCCTCGACGTACGGCTTGATCAGCGCGTCGATCGCGCCGACGAGGCCTTCGAGCTCTTCGGTGGTCAGATACACGCTGTTGAAGCCGACGCCTGCCGTGTCGCGCCAGCCCGGCTCCGCCTCCCCGCGCGCCTGCTGCCAGGCGAGGTAGCGGTTGACGGCGGATTCGAGGAAGACCTGTTCCAGGAGGTCCGCGGCCGCGGCGCCCTCCCGGGTCGACCCGGCGCCCCGCCAGCTCATGGAATGCGACGCGGCCTGCCAGGGGTGCTCCCGGTTGTCGCGGCCGGGGGCGCGGGTGAGGAAGCCGTGCCGGGCCAGCTGGCGGATGTGGTGGGAGGCCAGGGCCTGGCTGATGCCGAGCCTGCGCCCGGCCTCGGCCGAAGTGAGCGGCCCCGCCCGGCCGATGAGCGCGTACAGCTCCACCCGCAGGGGGTGGGCCAGGGCGCGGATGGCGCTGGGGTCGCTCAGGACCCGCGTCCTCGGATCCGGCGTGGGACCGGGCGTCGGTTCGGGCGGCGTCGGTTCAAAGGACATGCTTTGAACATGGCGGGCGGCCCCGCCCGATGTCAAGCGTCTGCTTTGGATCCGTACGGCGAGCGGGCCCGCGCACCCGGGGCGATAGGGGCGGGAAGCCCGGCCGATAGCAGCCGGGGGGATGGTCACGCCACATCAACTGCGCACCGAGGGAGGTCCTGGTGGACGTAGGCCGTGACACGACGGACGGGCCTCGAAGGCACCGCGCCGTGCCCGGGGAACAGGGCGGCGTCGGCGCCCTGTTCGAGGCATGGGCGCGGCGGACCCCCGAGGCCGTGGCGCTCGTACGGGAGCGGCGCTCGCTCACGTACCGCGAACTCAACGCCCTGGCCAACCGGTTGGCGCACCTCCTGATCGACCGGGGCATCGGTCCCGGCGACCGGGTGGGGCTCGCCGTGCCCCGGTCCGTGGAGTTCGTGGTGGCGATGCTCGCCGTCGCGAAGACGGGCGCGGCGTACGTACCGCTGGACGCCGGGCAGGCACCGGACCGGCTGCGCCTGATGGCCGCCGAGAACCGGATCGCGCTCGTGCTCGCACCCCCGTCCGGCACCGGAGCCCACGGGAGTGCCGGCCTGTCCGGCCTTCCCGTACTCGACGCGCGGGCGGCCGAGTCGGGCGCCTGGCCCAGCGAGAACCCCGGCATCCCGGTCGGCTCCGAGGACGTCCTGTACGTGCCCTACACCTCCGGGTCCACCGGCGCGCCCAAGGGGACCGAGGTCCCGCACCGGGCGGTCACCGGCTTCTTCGCCGGTGAGGACTACGCCTACTGGGGCCCGGGCGCCGTCGCCGTGCACCACTCGGCCCTCTCCTGGGACGGCCACATCCTGGACCTCCTGCCCGCCCTGCTGAGCGGCGGAACGGTCGTCGTCTTCGCGGGCGACGCGGGCGACCCCTGGGCCGTCGCCCGGGACGCCGCGGCCCACGGAGCCACCGTGCTCTGGCTGACGGCCGCCGCCTTCAACACGATCGTCGACATCGACGCCGAGCCGCTGCGCGGGCTGAAACACCTGCTGACCGGCGGGGAGGCGCTGTCCCCCGAACACGTGGCCCGCGCGCTGCGGGCCCTGCCCGGGACCCGGATCGTCAACGGCTACGGGCCCTCGGAATGCACGGTCTTCAGCACGGTGCACCCGGTCACCGCCCAGGACACCGAACGCCCGGACGGCATCCCGATCGGGCGCCCGGTCGGCGACCGCACGGTCCATCTGCTGGACGAGGACGGCGTCCCGGTCCCCGACGGCACGCCGGGGGAGCTGTACGTCGGCGGGCCGGGCGTGGCGCACGGCTATCTGGCCCGCCCGGCGCTCACCGCCGAGAAGTTCGTACCGGACCCCTTCAGCGGGGTTCCCGGGGCGCGCCTGTACCGGACCGGCGACCTGGCGGCGAAGGGGCCGGACGGGCTGCTCGCCTTCGCCGGACGCATCGACGACCAGGTGAAGATCCGCGGCTTCCGCGTCGAACCGGGCGAGGTGGCCCAGCGGTTGCGCCGCCACCCCGAGGTCCGGGACGCGGTCGTGGTGCCGCGCCGGGACGGCCGGGGCCAGTGCCTCGGGCTCACCGCGTACGCCGTGCCGCTCACCCCGGACGCCCCGCCGTCGCCGGCCGGACTGCGCGCGTCCCTGCGGCGCGAACTGCCGTCCGTCATGGTGCCCGACGCCGTCGTCCTGCTGGAGCGCCTGCCGCTGACGCCGAACGGCAAGGTCGACAAGAAGGCGCTGCCCGCCCCCGCCGGAGCCGGCCACGACCCCGACCGCGCCCACGCCGCGCCGGAGACCGAGACGGAACGCTTCCTCGCCGCCGTCTGGGAGGAGCTGCTGGACACCGAGCAAGTCGGCCGGGACCACGGCTTCTTCGATCTGGGCGGGCAGTCCCTCCTGGCCACCCGGATGACCGCCCGCATCCGGGGCCGCTGGGGCGTCGAACTCCCGCTCCCCTTCCTCTACCAGCGCTCGTCCACGCTCGCCGGGGTCGCGGCCGAGGTGGACCGCATCAGAGCCGAGGAACCCGCGGCCGCGCCGGTGCAGGCCATCACCCGGGTGCGCCGCGTCGCCCGCACCCCGCGCACCGGCCCCTCCGCGACCCGCTGACCCGACCGTCCCCAAGGAGGCACCATGCCCACCCAGACGCAGCCCGACGCACCCGAGACCCACACCGCACTCCCCGACGAGGACGCCGCGCTGGACCGGATCCGGGCGTACTACAGGAGCGTCGACGCGGGCGACGTCGACGGTCTGCTCGCCCTGTTCGCGCCGGACGCCCGCTATCGGCGCCCCGGCTACGAGCCCCTGGTGGGCCACGGCGATCTGCGGCGCTTCTACCAGGGCGAGCGGATCATCGCCGAGGGCGCCCACACCCTGACCGAGACCGTGGTGGACGGCGAACGCGTCGCCGTGCACGGCGAGTTCCACGGGCTGCTGCGCACGGGGGAGCGGGTGGGGCTGCGGTTCGCCGACTTCTTCACGCTGACGCCCGAACTCACCTTCGCCACCCGGGACACGTTCTTCTTCACCCCGCTCGTCTAGGGCGTGTCGTCCGTCCACCCGCCCGCATCCCCGCGGCCCGGCCGCCGAACCGAGGAGTCGCCATGACCACCGAGTCCGCCGTGGAGCCCGCCGGGAGCCCGACCGCCCGGCCGGCCCCGGGACCCGCCCGCTTCGCCTTCGGCGAGACCTTCACCGACCACATGGTCACCGCCGCCTGGGCCGCGGACCGGGGCTGGGAGCAGGGCGCCCTCGAAAAGCGCGGCCCGCTGGCCATGGACCCGGCGATGGTGGGCCTGCACTACGGGCAGGTGGTCTTCGAAGGGCTGAAGGCGTACCGCCAGGCCGACGGCAGCGTCGGCGTCTTCCGGCCGGTGGACCACGCGCTGCGTTTCCAGCGCTCGGCCCGCCGGCTGGCGATGCCCGAGATGCCGGTGGCGACCTTCCTGCGGGCGGTGGACGACCTCGTGGCCGCCGACGCGGACCTGCTGCCCGACGACCCCGCGCTCAGCCTGTATCTGCGCCCGGTGCTCTACGCCTCCGAACCGGTGCTGGCCCTGCGCCCGGCCCGGGAGTACCGGTTCGTGCTGATCGCCTTCCTGACCGGAGGGTTCTTCGCCGACCGCCCCGACCCGGTCTCCGTGTGGATCAGCCGGGACCGCAGCCGGGCCGCACCCGGCGGCACCGGCGACGTCAAGTGCGCCGGCAACTACGCCCCCGGATACCTGGCCCAGCAGCAGGCCGCGCTCGCCGGCTGCCACCAGGTCATCTGGCTCGACGCGGCCGAACGGCGGTGGGTGGAGGAGATGGGCGGCATGAACATCTTCTTCGTACGGGGCACCGGCCCGGCCGCCCGTCTCGTCACCCCGCCGCGCGGCGGCACGATCCTGCCCGGCGTCACCCGGGACAGCGTCTTCGGCCTGGCGGAGCGGCACGGGCTGCACACGGGCGAGGAGCGGCTGTCCGTCGACGCCTGGCGCGAGGCCTGCCGCAGCGGCGACCTCACCGAGGCCTTCGCCTGCGGGACCGCGGCGGGGATCACCCCCATCGGCACGGTGCACGACGGCGACGACCGCTGGAGCGTCGGCACCGGCGAGCCCGGACCGGTGACCCTGGCCCTGCGCACCGCGCTGACCGCCGCCCAGCAGGGCAGGAGCCCCCACTTCGCCCCCTGGATCCGGCGCGTGGCCGGTACCGCCCGAGCCCACTGACCCCGCCAACGCCGAACAGGAGACCTCACATGACCACCGTCAACGCCGCCGTGCCGTCGCCCGCACCCACCGAGCCCGCCGGGGCGCCCGCGCCGGCCGGCGGGGAGGAGTTCGTCGCCGCGGCATCCTTCGCCCAGCAGCGGCTGTGGGTCATGGAGCAGATGGAGGACGGCGCCGCGACGTACAACATCCAGATGGGTCTGCGCCTCCAGGGAGCCCTGGACGTCCCGGTGCTGCGCCGCGTCCTCACCGAGATCCTGCGGCGCCACGAGGTGCTGCGCACCCGGCTGGCCCTGGAGGACGGTGAGCTGGTCCAGCTCATCTCCGCCGAGGCGACGCTGCCCCTGCGCGAGGTGGACCTGCGCGGCAGCGCCGACCCGGAGGGCGCCTGGCAGGTCGAGGCCGAACGCGACCTGCACGCCCCGTTCGACGTGTCGGTGCAACTGCCGCTGCGCGCCGTGCTGTTCCGGCCCGCCGACGACGGATACGTCCTGCTGCTCACCCTCGACCACCTGGTCTGCGACGCCCGCTCCCTCCAGGTCCTGCACACCGAACTGATCTCGCTGTACCCGGCCCTCGCCGCCGGATCGGCCTCGCCGCTGCCCGAACTTCCGGTGCAGTACGCGGACTACGCCGACTGGCAGCGCGAGTGGCTGGAGGGCGAGGCGCAGCGCCGCCAACTCGCCTACTGGCGGGGCCGGCTCGGGGGCGAGACGCCCCGGCTCACCTTCCACCGCCGCCAGGACGCCGAGGGCGCCCCCGCCAACGACTCCCGGTCGCACCCGCTTCCCGACGGGCTGGTCCGCGAACTGGAGGAGCTGGCCCGGCGCGAGGGCGCGTCGCTGTTCTCCGTGCTCCTGTCGGCCTTCGGCGTCCTGATCGGCCGCTACGGGCGCCAGGACGACTTCGTGGTCGGATCGCTGCTGTCGGGCCGCACCCGGCCCGAGCTGGAGGACCTGATCGGGTTCTTCGTCAACACCGTGGGCCTGCGCCTCGACCTGACCGGGCGTCCGTCCTTCGGTGAACTGCTCGCCCGGGTCCACGAGACGACCCTGGAGGCGTACGCGCACCAGGACGTGCCGTTCGAGCAGGTCGCCCGGGACCTGGCCCCGGACTACGAACAGGGCCGCGGCCAGCCGTTCTTCGACGTGATGTTCCAGCTCGCGGACCTGAACCGGCAGTCGCTGCGGACGCCGGACCTGGCGTTCGAGCCGCTGGTCATGGCCAGCGCGCCGGCGCCGGTCGACCTCGTGGTGGCGGTCCTGCGCGAGGAGGACGCGTACACCTGTGTCTGGGACTTCCGCACCGACCTCTTCGGGCCCGCCGGGATCGAACGGATGCAGCGCCAGTACATCGACCTGCTGCACGCCGTCGTGGCCGACCCGGACCGCGCCGTCGCCGAACTGGCCAGGACCGCGCCGCCCGGGACCGACGGCGCCCGTGAAGCCGCTCCCGCCCCCGCACCGGGGGACGGCGACGACTGGAACTTCGTCCGCCACTTCGACGCCGTGGCCCGCCGCACCCCGGACGCCCCGGCTCTGGCGGCCGGGGGAGAGACCCTGACATACCGCGAACTCGCCGGGCGCGCGGACCGGTTGGCCCACGTCCTCGCCGCCCGGGGAATCGGTCCCGAGAGCATCGTCGGCATCCACCTCGAACGCGGCGTCGACCAGATCGTCTCCGTGCTCGCCACCCTCAAGGCGGGCGGCGCCTACCTGCCCCTCGACCCGTCCTACCCCGCCGAGCGGATCGGCTACATGGTCGACGACGCCGCCCCCGGGCTGGTCATCACCTCCCGCGCCCTGCCCGGCCCCGCCGCGCAGTGGCAGGACACGGCCGTTCCGGTCGAGGAGCTGACCGCCGAGGCGGAGAAGGCACCCGGCACCCCGCCGGCGGCCCCGGAGACGCGGGACGGCCACCTCGCCTACGTCATCTACACCTCCGGCTCCACCGGCCGGCCCAAGGGCACCGGCGTACCCCACCGGGGCCTGCGCGTCGTCCTCGACGCGATGGACTCGGTGCTCGGACTGACCGCCGGCGACCGGGTGCTGCACTTCGCCTCCGCGAGCTTCGACGCGTCCGTCTTCGAGATGCTGATGGCCTTCGGCGCCGGAGCGGCCCTGCACCTGGCCCCCATGGACCGGGGCGTGCCCGTGGACCTGACCGCCTTCCTCCGGGAGCGGGCGATCACCGCGCTGGTGCTCCCGCCGTCCGCGCTGGCCGCCCTCGTCGAGGACGCCGGACTGCCGGCGCTGCGGACGGTCTCGGTCGCCGGCGAGGCGTGCCCGCCCGCCCTGGCCGCCCGCTGGGCCGGAGGCGACCGGCGCTTCTTCAACCTGTACGGGCCGACCGAGGCGACCATCTGGTCGGCCTGGCACCGGGTCACCCCGCAGGACACGGCGGGCGTGCCCATCGGCCGCCCGGTGCCCGGCACGGCGGTGTACGTCCTCGACGAGGAGCTGCGCCCCGTGCCCGAAGGGGCGCCCGGCGAACTGTGCGTCGCGGGACCGACGGTCGTACGCGGCTACCTCGGCCGGCCCGCGCTGACCGCCGAACGCTTCGTCCCCGACCCCTTCGGCGGGGCGCCGGGCGGGCGGCTCTACCGGACCGGGGACCTGGCCCGCCGGAACGGGACGGGCGGCCTGGAGTTCCTGGGCCGCCTGGACGACCAGGTCAAGGTCCGCGGGTTCCGGATCGAGCTCGGCGAGATCGAGAGGACAGTCGCCGCGCACCCCGGGGTCCGGGAAGCGGTGGCCCTCGTCCGGGAGGACACCCCCGGAGCACCGGCCGTCGTCGCCTACGCGGTCGCCCGGCCCGGTGCGGCACCCGGCCCGGAGGAACTGCGCGAGCTGTGCGGGCGCACCCTGCCGCACTACATGGTGCCGTCCCAGGTGGTGCTGCTCGACCGGCTGCCGGTGTCCGGGGCGGGCAAGGTCGACCGCAAGGCGCTGCCCGCGCCGGAGCGGGCCGGCACCACCGACGCGGCGCAGGCCCCGGACGGGCCCCTGGAAGAGGCGATCGCCGAGATCTGGGCCGAGGTGCTGGGTGCCGGCTCCATCGCCAGGAGCGACGACTTCTTCGCGCTCGGCGGCAATTCGCTGAGCGCCACCCAGGTGATCGTCCGCCTCCGCCAGGACTTCGACCTCGCGCTGCCCGTCCGGGCGCTCTTCGACAGCACCCGGCTCGGCGACTTCACCGAGGCGGTACGGGTCGCCGCGGCCGCCCAGGACTGAGCGCCCGCCCGGGCCCACTGCCGGTCGTGCGGCTGTGGGCCCGGGCCCATCGCATCTTTCCCTGGAGGGTGGGTAGGGTCTCGCTGGTTCACTCTGACCTCAGGGGAACCAGGCAAGTGGGTGCCGGGCTGAGATCCAGCCCGGTCCGAACTCCTGCCGCTGTCCCATCGGCCGGGCAGGAGAGCGAGTCGCGGTGCGGGGGGAACTTTGTCTGCCTTGGTCAACGAGGGTGACGGGGAAGCGCCGTCGGTCCGGTTCCGTGTTCTGGGGCCCGTCGAGATCCTGATCGGGGACCGTCCGGTCCCCTTACGGGCGGGGCGCCAGCAGACCGTCCTGTCGATGCTGCTCCTGGAGGCCAATCACGTCGTCGGCACGGACCGCCTGATCGACGCGATCTGGGGGGACGACCCGCCGACGACGGCGGGCAGCCAGATCCAGATATGCGTGTCGGCGTTACGCCGCATCCTGGCCGACGCCGGCGGGATCATCGAGACCCGCGCGCCGGGCTATCTGATCCGGGTCCGGCCGGACCAGCTCGACATGCAGGTCTTCGAGGACACGGTGGCCGAGGCCGGCCGGGTCTTCCGCGCCGGCTCCGTCGCGGAGGCCGCCGCCCTGCTGCGCGACGCACTCGCGCTCTGGTCGGGCAACGCGCTGGCCAGCGTCACCAGCCGGCTCGTCCGGGCGAAGGCGGCCCGGCTCGACCAGACCCGCCTGAGCGTCTACGAGGAGTGCGTCGACCGCGAACTCCAGCTGGGCCGGCACCGCGAGCTGGTCAGCGAGCTGATGACCCTCGTCTCCCAGAACCCCCTGCGCGAGCGGCTGTGCGGCCAGCTCATGCTGGCCCTCTACCGCTCCGGCCGACAGGCCGAGGCTCTGGAGGCGTACCGCACCGCCCGCTCCGAACTCGTCGACCAGCTGGGCATCGAACCGGGCGAGGAGCTGCGGCGGCTGGAAAGCGCCATCCTGACCCAGGAACCCGGCCTCGACTGGTCCGGCGCCGCCGAGCCCGCCGCGAACGCGGGCGGACCCCGCCAGCTCATCGCGGCCACCAGCGACTTCACCGGACGCGCGGAACACGTCGAGGCCATGGAGCGCGCGCTGACGCCCTCCGACCTCGCGGCCGGACCCTGCGGCGTGGTGCCCATCGTCGTCGTCGCGGGCAAGAACGGGGTGGGCAAGAGCGCCCTGGCCATCCATGTGGCGCACCGGCTCGCCGCCACCCACTTCCCCGACACACAGCTCTACGCCGACTTACGGGGGACCAGGTCCGACCCGCTGTCCAGCGAGGACCTGCTGATGTCCTTCCTGCGGGCCCTGAGCCCGCCCGGCACCAAGTTCCCCGACACCGTGGAGGAGCGCGCCCGGCTCTACCGCAGCCGCCTCGCCGCCCGGAAGGCACTGATCGTCCTCGACGACGTCGCCGACGAGGCCCAGGTACGGATGCTGCTGCCGGGGAGCGCGGGCTGCGCCGTGATCATCACCAGCAGGGTGCGGCTGACCGGCTTCCCCGGCTGCCGGCTCGTCAACCTCGGGCAGTTCGACCAGAGCGAGGCCATCGAACTGCTCGGCCGGGTCGTCGGCGAGGACCGGGTGCGCGCCGAGCCGGCCGCCGCCCGTACCCTCTCCGAGCTGGTGGGCGGCCTGCCGCTGGCGCTGCGCGTCGCCGGGGCCCGGCTCGCCGCACGCCCGCACTGGACGCTGGAGACCATGGTGCGGCGGCTCGCCGACGAGCACCGCCGGCTGGACGAACTGGTCCACGGCGACCTCGCGGTGCGCGCCAGCATCTCGCTGACGTACGGCAGCCTGCCGCCCCGGGTGCGGCTGCTCTTCCGGGCCCTGAGCGACCTGCCGTGGGACACCTTCCCCAGCTGGGTGGCGGCCGCCGTGCTCGACATCCCGGTCCGGGAGGCGGAGGACCTGCTCGACGAACTGGTCGACGCCCACCTCCTCGACTACATCGCCGGCGGCGCCTCCGGCAGCATCTCCTACCGGTTCCATGTGCTGATCCGTATCTTCGCGCGGGAGCAGTCCCCCGAGGGCCCCGAGCGCGAGGCCGACTCCCGGCGCCTCCTCGAACGGGTCTGCGGCGGCTGGCTGTTCCTCGCCGAGCATGCCCACGGACTGCTCTACGGCGGCCAGTTCACCCTGCTGCACGGCTCGGCCCCGCGCTGGGAACCCCGCGGCGGGTTCCACGAGACCCCGCTGCGCGACGCCCTGGGCTGGCTGGAGAGCGAACGCCTCAACCTGACGGCCGCGGTGCGCCACAGCGCCGGCGCGGGTCTGGACGAGCTGTGCTGGGACCTCGCCAGCACCCTGGTGACCCTTTTCGAGGCCAGGGGCTACTACGACGACTGGACCGAGACGCACAAGTTCGCGCTGGCCGCCGTCCGTGAGAGCGGCAACCGCCGGGGCACCGCCGCGATCCTGTCCTCCCTCGGCTCCCTGCACGTCACCCGCCGCCAGACCGGCACGGCGCCGGCACTGCTCGACGGGGCCATGGAGCTCTTCGAGGAGCTGGACGACCGCCACGGACGGGCCCTCGTCCTGCGCAGCCAGGCCTCCCTGGACTACCACATGGGCGAGACACGGCTCTCGCTGGCGCGGTACGAGGCGGCCCTGAACGAACTCCGGCAGGTCGGCGACCGGATCGGCGTGGCCCACGTCCTCGTCAACATCGCCCAGCACCAGCTGGACGCCGACGCGCCGGACGAAGCGGTCAAGCAGCTGGACGAGGCGCTCGACATCTGCCGGTCCGTCGGCAGCCGGCGCACCGAGGCCCAGGTCCTGTACCGCCTCGGCCTCGCCCAGCTGGAGCAGGACCGGGTCGACGCGGCCCGCGAGGCGTTCACCACGGTGCTGCTGCTGGTGCGCCAGAACGACGACCTTGCGGGCGAGAGCTACGCCCGGCTCGGGATGAGCGCGGTGCATCTGAGGCTAGGCAACTTCCAGACGGCCGAGACCATGCTGCGCCGGACCCTGGAGATCAGCGAGGAGCTGGCCGACACCGTCGGCCAGGGCCGGGCCCTGTTCGAACTCGGCAGCCTGCTCACCAAGGGGTCCGACCTGGCCGGAGCCCGCCGGCATCTGGAACGGGCCCTGGCCATCTTCCGGGAGCAGAGCCTGCGCCTGTGGGAGGACCGGACTCTGGAGGCCCTGGACGCACTGCCCGGCTGAGCCGGACGGACGGGCCGGGCCGGCCCCGGTCAGGTCCAGGGGGTGTCCTCGTCCGGGTGCTCGGACGGCGGCGGGGTCGCGCCGTTGTCCGGACCCCCGGCCACGTGCCGCGTCACCGCGGTGGCCGGCGCGACCGCGGCGGCCACCGCCGGGGCACCCGCCGCCAGGACGGTCGCGGCCAGCAGAACGGACAGAATGCGCGGGGTACCAGGCATCGTTCGATCCCCTCCAGGTCAGTCAGGTCGGTGGTACGCGTCGATCGGATGCCCCGGACGCTAGGCGGCCGCCGTATCGCGGCCGTATTCATGCCCTGTCGCCCGCCCATCGCCCAGGGCCCCCGGCGGCGATCGGCCACCGATAGGGGAGCGATAGCCGCACCCGAAGAATCGGAGAGTCAATCACTGGGATTCACGACAGGGGACACCGTGGACACTGCTCTTTCGGATCCTTCTGCGGCGGCGCGGAAGACGGAACGCCTCTCGGTCTGCGTGTTCTGCGGAGCGCGCCCGGGGACGTCGCCCGAGGCCGCCCGGCTGGCCCGTGAGGCCGGCGCCACACTGGGACTGCACGGACACGACCTGATCTACGGCTCCGGCGGCGCCGGCCTGATGGGCGAGGTGGCGCGCGCCGCGAGGTCTGCCGGATCGCGGGTCACCGGCATCGCGCCGCGCTTCCTCTACGAGCTGGAACGCGCCGACCAGGCCGACGTCGACGAGATGCTCGTCACCGAGGACATGTTCGACCGGAAGCGGGAGATGATCCGCCGCTCGGACGCCTTCATCGCCCTGCCCGGCGGCTACGGGACCCTCGACGAGATCCTGGAGGTCGTCTCGCTGAACTACCTCGGTCAGAGCCCCAAGCCGCTCGTGCTCGTCGACCACGACGGCATCTGGGCGCCGCTGACCGCGCTGTTCGACGCGATCCACGCCGGCGGCTTCACCCGGCGGACCACCCGGGCGCCCTTCCACCTGGCCGGCTCGGCCGCCGAGGCCGTCGCGTTCGTGGAGCACCACGCGCGGTCCGCCGCGGACCCGGTGCGGGTGGGCGCATGACACCCCCGCGGCCGGCCGCACACCCCGCTCCGGGGGCCGTAGACAGGAAGGCGGACCAGTGACCACCACCGCGCAGATCGGGACCGAGGCGTCCCGCGCCCTGCGGATCGACGGGGCGCGGCTGCTGCGCCGGATCGACGAACTCGGCAGGATCGGGGCCGACCCGCTGGGCGGGGTCACCCGCCCGGCGTTCAGCGCCGAGGACCGCCAGGCCCAGCAGTACGTACGGGCCGAGGCCGCCGGTGCCGGACTGCGCACCGAGGTCGACCAGGCGGGCAACGTGATCATCCGGCGGGCGCACGGCACGGTCCCCGGACCCGTGGTCCTCATGGGGTCGCACCTGGACACCGTTCTCAACGGCGGTCGGCTGGACGGGGCGTACGGCGTGCTGGCCGCGCTGGAGGTGATGCAGACCGTCGCCGAGGCGGGCATCGTGCTCGTCCACGAGCCCGTGGCGGTGGCCTTCGCCAACGAGGAGGGCGCCCTGTTCCCCCAGCCCTTCTGGGGGTCCATGGCGCTGACCGGCCAGACCGGCCGGCTCCCCGACGACCCCCGCGACCGGCACGGCAACGCGCTGGCCGGCCCGCTGCGCCAGGCCGGCGGCGACCTCGCGCAGCTGGCCCGGGCCGCCTGGCCGCCCCGCTCGGTCCGGGCCTATCTCGAACTGCACATCGAACAGGGCCCGGTCCTGGAGGAGTCGAACCTGCCGATCGGCGTGGTCACGGACATCGTCGGCCGGGTGGTCTACGACGTCCGGGTGCACGGCCGGGCGGGGCACGCCGGCACCACCCCGATGGGCCGGCGCCGGGACGCGGCGGTCGCGATGAGCCATGTCGTCATCGCGGCCGAGCGGACCGCGACCACCGCAGGCCGGTGCCGGGTGGCGACCGCGGGATGTGTGACGGTGTCGCCCGGTGCCACCAACGTGATCCCCAGCGAGGCCTGTATCTCCGTGGAGTTCCGCGACGAGTCGTCGGCCCGGCTCGCCGACGCCGCGGCGTCCTTCGTCGCCGAGCTCCGGGCGGTCTCCGAGCTCACCGGCTGCGAGATCCGGGCCGAGGAGACCCTGCGCACCGTGCCGGTGCCCACGGACCCCGGGCTGCGCGACCTCATCGCCGCCTGCGCGGACGACCTCGGCCATGGCCACACCCGGCTGCCGAGCGGCGCGGGCCACGACGCGCAGATCGTCGCGGCCGTCGCCCCGACCGGGATGATCTTCGTGCCGAGCCTGAAGGGGCTCAGCCACACCCCTGAGGAGGACACCGCCCCGGCCGACCTCGTGGCCGGCGCGGACGTCCTCCTCCAGGCCGCCCTGGCCCTCGGGACGGGGGACCGGTGAGAGCGGCAGCCGCCTCCGAACTGCTCCATGTCCCGCTGCCGTTGCCGGACGCCCCCGTACGGCTGATCGCCGTGCCCTACGCGGGCGGCGGGGCGAGCGTCTTCCGGGGGTGGCACACCGGCCTCCCGGACATCGAGATCGCGGCGGTCCGGCTGCCGGGGCGCGAGTCCCGCTTCACCGATCCGCCCCACACGCGCATGGAGCCGCTCGTGGCCGAGCTCGCGGACAAGATCGCGGCGACCGCCGACCGCCCGTACGCCCTGTTCGGCCACAGCATGGGCGCACGCGTCGCCTTCGAGACCGCGCGCCGGCTGCGTACCCTCGGCGGCCCGCAGCCCCGGCACCTCTTCGTCTCCGGCTGCCGGGCGCCCCACCTGCCCCTGCGGCCGCCGACCGGTCATCTGACGGACCCGCAGTTCGTCCGGGAGCTGCGGGAACTGGGCGGGGCGCCACCGGAGTTCTTCGCCGAACCGGAGCTCGTCGCGCTGCTGCTGCCCATGCTGCGCGCCGACTTCGCCGTCCTGGAGTCGTACACGTACACCCCCGCGCCGGCCCTGGACCTCCCGGTCCGGGCGTTCTGCGGGGACGCCGACCCGCACATCTCGCCGGCCCAGGCCGACGCCTGGCGTGAGCACACGTCCGCGCGTTTCGCGCTCACCACCGTGACGGGCGGCCACTTCTATCTCGACGAGCGGCGCGCCGAACTCCTCGCCGCGATCCGCGACGACCTCCTGCCCTGATAGCCCACCGAAGGAGCGGCGATAGACACCCCCGCCACGCTCCCACCACACACAGGCTCCCCGCCCCATCGCTGACTGGAGGGACATGCCCAGCTCTGCGGAAACCGCCGACGAACGGCGCCGGTCCCTGGACGCGCGGCTGCTGCGCCGCCGGTCCGAACGGGCCGCCGGCGCCCAGCCCGTCCGCACCATCCCGCGCGCCCCGCGCACCGGACCGCTGCCCGCCTCCTCGGGACAGCGCCGCTTCCTGCTGCTGAACGACCTCGACACCGCCGCCGACAGTGCCGCAGGCACCGGGAACTTCGCCTTCTGGCTCCGGCTGCGCGGCGCTCTGGACCGGGAGGCGCTGGAGGGCGCCCTGAACGAGCTGTGCCACCGCCACGAGGTGCTGCGCACCGTCTTCGCCACAAAGGACGGCGCACCCGTGCAGATCGTGCGGGACCATGTGCCCGCGCCCCTGCCCCTGCACGACCTCGGCGGTGCGGACGACCCGGCCGGCCGGGCGCGGACCCTCGCGGCGGCCTGGGCGCGGGAGGTGTTCCGGCTCGACACCGACGCGCCCTTCCGCAGGGACCTGATCCGGCTGGGCGAGCGGGACCACGTCCTGCTGCTGCGGATCCACCACATCGCCGCCGACGGCTGGTCCGAGAGCGTGCTCAACCGCGAACTCTCCGCGCTCTACGGGGCGTTCCGCCGGGGCGAGCCCTCCCCGCTGCCGCCGCTCCCCATCCAGTACGCCGACTTCGCGGCCTGGCAGCAGGAGCAGCTCACCGGCGGGGTGCTCGACCGGGAGACCGGCCACTGGGCCCGGCTGCTGGAGCGCCCGCCCGCCGCCACCGAACTGCCCTTCGACCGGCCGCCGGCCGCCGGCACCGGTACGGCCGGCGCGGTGCTGCGGATCCCCGTCGACCGGTCCGCGCACGAGCGGATCGCCGCCCTGTGCACGGCCCACGGCGTCTCGCTGTTCCACGCGCTGCTCGGCGGCTACGCGGCCCTGCTCACCCGCTACTCGGGCCGCACCGACCTCGTGATCGGCGCCCCCGTCGCCAACCGCCGGCACGCCGAGACCGCCGGCCTGATCGGCTTCTTCGTCAACACCGTCGCCCTGCGGATCGACACGTCCGGCAACCCGGTCTTCGGCGAGCTGCTGCGCCGGGTCAAGGACGTCGCCCTCGACGCCGCCGACCACGAGACCGCACCCTTCGACCAGGTCGTCCAGCGGGTCGCCCCGCCCCGCGAGCCGGGCCGCCAGCCCCTGGTGCAGACGATGCTCCAGGTGCACAACACCCCGCAGGAGACCGTCGAACTCGACGGCCTGCACGTCGAGTACGAGCAGCTGTTCACCGACAGCACCTCCTCGGACCTGGCCGTGAGCTTCGTCGAGACGGACGGGGAACTTGAGGCGCTGTGGGAGTACCGGTCGGAGCTGTTCGACCCCGCGACCGTACGCCGCGTCCACCAGGACCTCTTCGCACTGATCGACGCTGCCGCGGCCCAACCCGCGCGGGGCGTCGCCGAGCTGGACCTGCTGCCGGAGGCGGAGCGGGAGTGGCTGCGCCGCCGGTCCAGGGGCCCGCGCAGGCCCGCGCCGGACGGCGTCCTGGAGCTGTTCGCGGCCCAGGCGCTGCGCACCCCGAAGGACCCGGCCGTGCTCTGCGGGACCGACAGCCTCGACTACGCCGGACTGGCGGACCGGTCCGACGCCCTGGCCCACCACCTGGGCACCCTCGGTGTCGCCGCCGGCGACCTCGTCGGGATCTGCCTGGAGCGCGGTGCCGACATGGTGGTCGCGGTCCTGGCCGTCCTCAAGGCCGGGGCCGCCTATCTGCCGCTCGACCCCGGATATCCGGCCGGCCGGCTGCGGCTCATGGTCGAGGACGCGGCGCCGGCGCTGGTCCTCACCCACGCCGCCACGGCGCACGCCCTCGGCCCGCACCCGGCCCGCACCGTACGGCTGGACCTGGCCCGGGAAACGCTCGCGGCCCTGTCCGGCCGCACGCCGCAGGGCACGCCGCCCGGCCCGCAGGACCTGGCCTACGTCATCTACACCTCCGGCTCGACCGGCCGGCCCAAGGGCGTCGCCGTCCCGCACGGCGGCCTCGCCAACTACCTCGCCTGGGCCGGGGACCTCTACCGCGCCTCCGGCGGGGGCTCGGTCCTGCACTCCTCGCTGAGCTTCGACCTCACGGTCACCTCGCTGTTCCTGCCGCTCCTGTCGGGCGAACCCGTCCTCGCGGTCCCCGACGAGCAGCCCCTGCCCCGACTCGCCGCTCTCCTGACCGACCCTCGCCGGGAGCCGGCCATGGTCAAACTGACGCCTTCCCATCTGCGTGCCCTGCGCGGCGAGGCCGCCGAGGGCGGTCCGGCCGATGCTGTCGCCGCCTTCGTGATCGGCGGGGAGGTGCTGCCCGCCGACCTGGTCGCGGTGTGGCGCCTGCTCGCCCCGCGCGCCCGGTTCTTCAACGAGTACGGGCCGACGGAGGCCGTGGTCGGCTGCTGTGTGCACGAGGCGGCGGCCGGGGACGCGGACACCGGCGGGGCCGTGCCGATCGGCGTCCCCGTCGACAACACCGAGCTCTATGTGCTGGACCGGGCCGGGAACCAGGTCCGTCCCGGCACCCTGGGCGAGCTGTACATCGGCGGTTCGCAGGTGGTGCGCGGCTACCTCAACCGGCCCGCGCTCACCGCCGAGCGCTTCGTCCCCGACCCCTTCAGCGGCGTACCCGGCAGCCGCCTCTACCGCACCGGGGACCTCGTCCGGTATCTGCCGGACGGGGCCCTGGAGCTGATCGGGCGTTCCGACGACCAGGTCAAGATCCGCGGCCGGCGGGTGGAGACCGGCGAGGTCGAGTTCGCCCTGCGGCGCTGCGAGGGCGTGGCCGACGCGGTCGTGGTCGCCGGCGGCGCCCCCGGCTCGGCCACCCTCGTCGGCTACTACGTCGCCGAGGCCGAACCCGGCCCGTCCCCCGAGGAACTGCGCGACGCCCTTGCCGAGACCCTGCCCCGGCACATGGTCCCGGCGGTCCTCATGCCGCTCGGCACCATGCCGCTGACGGAGAACGGGAAGGTGGACCGGGCCGCGCTGCCCGACCCGGGCGCCGTCACCGGGCCGGAGCCGGAGACCCGCACCGCCCCCGCCGACCCGGTCGAGGAGCGGCTCGCGGAGATCTGGGCCCGGACCCTGGGCCGTCAACGGGTCGGCGTCCTCGACGACTTCTTCGACATCGGCGGGCACTCCCTGCTCGCCGCCGAGGTGATCGAGGCGATCGGCCGGGCCTGGCCCGGACTGCCCGTCCGGGGCCTGCTGCGCGAGATCTTCCTGCGCCCGACGGTCCGCGGTCTCGCCCCCGCGGTCAGGACGGCACTCGCCGCCCCGGCCGCCGCGCCCGGCCCCGTACCGTACGAGCGCCCCGCGCGGCCCGGACCGCTGCCGCTGTCACCCGCCCAGGAGAGCCTGCTCGTCCAGGTCGAGCTGTCCGGGAGCCCGCACGAATACCTCGTCCCGCAGGCCCTGCGCCTGCACGGCCCGCTCGACGTCCCCGCGCTCCGGGCGGCCCTGACCGCCATCGTGGACCGGCACGAGGTACTGCGCTGTCGCTTCCTCCGGGACGCCTCGGACCACTGCCACGCGCTGCCGCCCGGTACGGAACCCGTGCTGGAGGAGCACGACCTGCGCCCCCTGCCGGCCGGCGAACATCCGGCGGCGGTCTCGGCGCTGCTGCACACCGAGGTCACCACCCCGCTGGACCTCGCGGCCGGCCCGCTGCTGCGGGCCCTGCTGGTCCGCGAGGCCGACGAGCGGCACCTGCTCTGCCTGACCACCCATCACCTCGTCTTCGACGGCCGGTCGCAGCAGATCCTCTTCACCGCCCTCACCGCCGAGTACACCCGGGCACTGGGCGGCGGCCGGCCCGCGCCGCACGACCCGGCCCCGCAGTACGCCGACCTCGTCGGGGCCCTGCGCCGGCAGGCCGAGAACCCGGCGGAGGAGGACCTGGCGTACTGGCGCGACACCCTCGCCGGGACGCCCGTCCTCGCCCTGCCCACCGACCGGCCGCGCGGGACCTCCCGCGCCGGGGCCGGGCGGGCCGTCGAGTTCACCGTGTCCGCCGCCACCGTCACCGCGCTGCGGCGCCTGGCGAAGGACCGCTCGGCCACGCTCTTCATGACCCTGCTCGCCGGACTGCAGTGCCTGCTCTCCCGGCACACCGGACAGCGGGACTTCGCCGTCGGCACCTCCGTCGCGGGACGGGGCGTGCCCGGCAGCGGCGATCTGATCGGTCTGTTCATCAACCAGGTCGCCCTGCGCGCCGACCTCGCCGGCGACCCCGGCTTCGACGACGTCGTGGGACGCGTCCGGCAGCGCTGCGCGGACGCGTTCGACCGCGCCGACGTCCCGTTCGACCGGGTGGTCCGCGAGGTGGGCCCCGCCCGCGTCGCGGGCGCCAACCCGCTGTTCCAGGTGGCCTTCGAGCTGGCCGACGGCCCGTGGAGCGGCGCGACGGAGAGCGGACTGCGGCTGCGGGAGCACCCCGTGCCGGTGACCGTATCCAAGTTCGACCTGACGGTGGCATTCCGCCCCGACGGAGACCGGCTCCTTGGCGAAGTGGAGTACGACATGGCGCTCTTCGACGAACAGCGGGTGCGCGGCCTGGCCGACGGCCTGGTCCAGGTCCTGGACGCGGCGGCGGCCGATCCGGCGGCCCCGGTCAGCGCCCTGCCGGTCCCCCTGCCCGACGCGGCGGACGAACGGACGCACCCCGACGCGGACACCCCGGCGCAGACCGCGCCCGCCGAGGAGCCCACCCACGCCGAACTGCTGGTGGCCGACGCCTACCGCGCCGTGCTGCCGACGGCCGAATTCGGGCCCGACGACGACTTCTTCGCGCTCGGCGGCCACTCGGTGCTCGCCCTGCGCGTCGTCTCACGGCTGCGCAAGGCCCTCGACCTGGACATCCCGCTCGACCTGATGTTCCACCATCCGACCGTACGGACACTGGCCGAGCAGCTGGAGATCCTGCTGCTCGCCGAGATCGAGGCCCTGCCCGAGCACGAGGCTGCCGAGACCCTGGCGGACGGCCGGCCCTGACCGGTGTCCTGCCCGACCCATCCGAGAACTCAAGGAGGCGACCATGTCCGAGACCGGCCCCGTCGAGCACTACAAGGTGGTCCTCAACCATGAGGAGCAGTACTCCATCTGGTCCGCCACCCGGCCCAACCCGGCGGGGTGGACCGACGAAGGCACGAGCGGATCCCGCCAGGAGTGCCTGGACCGGATCGAGAAGATCTGGGTCGACATGCGGCCGCTGAGCATCCGTACCCGCGGCGGGCGATGAGATGACGACACTGCGGGACGCGGAGACCGTCCGGGACCTGTCGGACCCGGAGCTGTACCGCACCGGAGACCCCGAGGCGGTCTGGGCGCGGCTGCGCGCCCGCACCCCGGTCTGCTGGACCGAGCGGGCCCACGCACCCGGCTACTGGTCGGTGACCAGCCACGCCCTGGTGTCGCAGGTCCTCAAGAACGCCGCCGTGTACAGCTCCGAGAAGGGCATGCGGCTGGACGCCGACCCGGCGGCGACGGCGGCCAGCGCCGGCAAGATGCTGATCGTCACCGACCCGCCCCGGCACGGGGCGATCCGGCGGATCATCAACTCCAGCTTCACCCCGGCGATGGTGCGCCGGCTGACGGACACCATGCGCGAGACCGCGCGCGGTGTGGTGACCGGGGCCGTCGAGGCGGGGGAGTGCGACCTCGTCGACCTGGCGTCCCGGCTCCCGCTGTCCGTCATCTGCGACATGCTCGGCGTGCCGAAGGCCGACTGGAACCAGATGCTCGCCCTCACCCGCACCGCCTTCGGCACCAGCGACACCGAGGGCGACGCCCTGCGCCGCAGCGAGGCCCACACCGAGATCCTCGTGTACTACTTTGAGCTCATCAGGCGCCGCCGCAAGGAGCCCGGTGAGGACATCGTCTCCGCCCTGGTGAACGGCACCGTCGACGGCCGGCCCCTGACCGACACCGAGGTCTACCTCAACTGCGACGGGCTCATCTCCGGCGGCAACGAGACCACCCGGCACGCCACGGTGGGCGGGGTGCTGGCCCTGATGGCCGACCCGGGCGAGTTCGGCCGGCTCCGCGCCCGCCCCGAACTCGTCGACAGCGCGGTGCAGGAGATCCTGCGCTTCACCAGCCCCGCCCTGCACGTGCTGCGTACCGCCACCCGGGACACCGAGCTGGGCGGGCAGCACATCCGCGAGGGCGACCGGCTCGCCCTGTGGCTGCCGTCGGCCAACCGTGACGAGCAGGTCTTCCCCGACAGCGCCCGCTTCGACGTGGGCCGCACCCCCAACCGGCACCTGGCCTTCGCCGCCGGCACCCACTTCTGCCTCGGCGCGGCCCTGGCCGGACAGGAACTGCGGGTGCTGTTCGAGGAGATCGTCCGATCCGTCGGCCAGGTCGAGCCGGCCGGCCCGGTCCGCCGGCTGGCATCCAACCTCGTCTGGGGATACGAGTCCGTACCCGTGCGCATGGAAGGGAAGCAATGAGCGACATCGCCCCGCCGGCCGACCGCACCGGCCGGCTGTCCCCGGCCAAGAGGGCGCTGCTCCAGCGCCGGCTGGCCGGCGGCCGCAGCCGTGCCGACGCGGACCTGAACGCCATCGAGCAGGTGGATCCCGCGCTGCCCGTGCCCGTCTCGCCCGCACAGCGCGGCCTGTGGATCCAGGACCGCTACCTGGAGGGCAACGCCCTCTACAGCGCCAACGAGGCCATGTGGCTGCACGGCCCGCTCCACCTCCCGGCCCTGCGCACCGCCGTGGACCGCCTGGTGGAACGGCACGAGGCCCTGCGCACGATCTTCCCCGGCACCTCCGAGCCGCTGCAGATGGTCCGGCCCCCGAGGCCCGGCAGCCTGAAGCTCCTCACCCTGGGCGGCAAGGACCGCGCCGCGTGCCGCGAGAGCGCGCTGGAACTGGCCAGGCAGGAGGTGGCGACCCCGTTCGACCTGGCCGCCGGGCCCCTGTTCCGGGTGCTGCTGGTCACCGTCGCCGACGACGAACACCTGCTGGTGCTCAACATGCACCACATCGTCACCGACGGCTGGTCCTTCGACGTCCTCGCCCGCGACCTCGCCGAGTTCTACACCGCAGCCGCCGAGCGGCGCGAGGCCGTCCTGCCCGACCTGCGCGTCAACTACCGCAGCTTCAGCAGCTGGCAGCTCGCCCGGCAGGACCCGGCCCGGCTGGCCGGCCAACTGGACCACTGGCGCCGCGCGCTCCAGGACATCGCGCCGGTGCTCGACCTGCCCACCGACCGGCCCCGGCCGCCCCGGCAGTCCCACCGGGGCGCGGCCGTCACCGGACGGATCGCGCCGGAGACGGCCGAGGGGATACGCGCCCTCGCGGCGGCCCAGGGGACGACCGTCTTCGCCACTTTGCTGGCCGCCTTCCAGGTCCTGCTGTACCGCTACACCGGTCAGGACAGGTTCGCCGTCGGGACGCTGCTGCACGGCCGGGACCACGCGGACCCCGGCGAACTGGACGACATGGTGGGCCTGTTCGCCTCCACCGCGGCCCTGCCGGCCGACCTCGGCGACCGCCCCCGCTTCGACGCCTTCCTGGCCCGGACGCGCCGCACCGTCATCGAGGCCATCGCCCACCAGGACGTGCCCTTCGACCGGGTCGTCGAGGAGCTGGCACCCCCGCGCGACCTCAGCCGCAACCCGCTCTTCCAGACGCTCTACCAGCACCTGGAACCCGGCGAGAAGCCGTGGACGCTGAGCGGACTGACCGTCGAGCCGACCCACCTCGGGACCGCCACCTCCAAGGTCGACCTGGGCCTGTTCACCACGGACCGGGGCGCGGACGGCATGCGCGTCGACCTGGTCTTCGCCACGGACCTCTTCGACACCGCGACGGCCGAGCGGATGCTGGGCCACTTCCTCCACCTCGTGACCGGCATCGTCGCCGACCCGCACGCCCCGGTGGACACCCTGGACCTCCTGCCCGCCGACGAGTCGCGCACGATCCTGCGGGAGTGGAACGCCACCGAGGCCGACTACCCCACCGACCGCTGCCTGCACGAACTCTTCGAGGAGCAGGTGGCCCGCACCCCGGACGCGACCGCCGTCGTCGCCCCGGACGGGAACGTCAGCTACGCCCGGCTGAACGCACGGGCCAACCAGGTCGCCCACCTGCTGCGCGAACTGGGTGTGGGACCCGATGTGTTCGTCGGCCTGTGCGTCCGGCACAGCGTGGAGATGTTCGTCGGCATCCTCGGCATCCTCAAGGCGGGCGGCGCCTACGTACCGCTGGATCCCGACCATCCGGCCGACCGCCTCGCGTACGTCCTGGAGGACTCCGCGGCCCCGATCGTCCTGACCCAGCGGGCCGTCCGCGACCGGCTGCCCGAGACGGCCGCGCAGGTCGTCCTCCTCGACGGCGGCCGGCCGGCGGAACAGCCGGAGCACAACCCGGGACGCACCGCGCAGCCCGGCGACCTCGTCTACGCCATCTACACCTCCGGCTCCACCGGGCGCCCCAAGGGCGTCCTCATCACCCACCGGGGGCTGAACAACTACCTGGTCTGGGCGGTGCGCGGCTACGGCCTCGACGGCAGCTCCGGCGCGCCGATGCTGGGCTCGATCGCCTTCGACCTGTCCGTTCCCAACTTCCTGCTGCCGTTCATCGGAGGCCGCGACGTCACCCTGCTGCCCGAGGACCGCAGCCTCGAAGGGCTCGCCGAACTGCTGCGCCGGCCGGGCGACTTCAGCCTGCTGAAGATCACCCCCGCCCACCTCGACGTGCTGCGGGCCCAGCTCGACGGCGCGCACCGCGCCGAGGACCCGGTCACCTCCGTACGGACCTTCGTGGTCGGTGCCGACGAGGTGAAGCCGGAGACGGCGGCGGCCTGGCAGCGGATAGCCCCGGGCGCCCGGATGATCAACGAGTACGGCCCCACCGAGACGGTCGTCGGCTGCTCCGTCTACGAGATCCCGGCCGACGGCGCCCCGCGCTCGGTCGTGCCGATCGGGAAGCCGATCGCCAACACCCAGATGTACGTCCTGGACGACCACCTCAACCCCGTACCCCCCGGCGTGACCGGCGAGCTGTACATCGGCGGCGACGGCGTGGCCCGGGGCTATCTGAACCGCCCGGCGCTCACCGCCGAGAAGTTCCTGCCCGACCCGTACAGCGCCACCCCCGGCGCCCGCTTCTACCGGACCGGCGACCGGGCGCGCTTCCGCCCCGACGGAAATCTGGAGTTCCTCGGCCGGTTCGACCACCAGGTCAAGATCCGCGGCTACCGGATCGAACCGGGCGAGGTGGAGACCGCGCTGCTGCTGCACCCCTCGATCGCCGAAGCCGTCGTGGCCGTCCGGGAGGACAACCCGGGCGAGCGGCGGCTCGTGGGCTATGTCGTACCGGCCGGAAACGACCGGCCCGACCCCGCCGCGCTGCGGGACTTCCTGCGCCGGTCGCTGCCCGGCTACCTGGTGCCCGCCGTCATCGTGATCCTCGACGAACTCCCGCTGAGCAACGGCGGAAAGGTCGACCGGCGCCTCCTGCCGCCGCCCTCCGGCCTCCGCGCCGAGACGGCCGCGCCCGCCGTGGCACCGAGGGAGGGACCGGAACGGATCCTCGCCGGGATCTGGGCCGATGTCCTCGGCCTGGACCACGTCGGCGCGCACGACAACTTCTTCGACGCCGGCGGTGACTCGCTGCTGGCCCTGCGGGTCGTCGCCCGCGCCAGGGAGGCCGGCCTCGCCCTGCGGCCCCGGACCCTCTTCGAGTGTCAGACCCTCGCCCGGCTGGCGGAGGCCGCCACCCCCTGCGACCCGGCCGAGCCCCTGTCCGGGACGGGCGACGCCGCCTCTGCGGAGAGCGGCGAGACGGGTTTCACCCCGCTGCAACGCTGGTTCCTCGAAGCACCGCTCGACCACGCCGCCCATGTGGCCACCGAACTCGTCGAGCTCGACCGGACCCCGCCGGCGGCGGACCTGGAAGCCCTGCTCCACCGGATCACCGCCCACCACGAGGCCCTGCGCCTGCGGCTGGACCACGGACCGGACGGCGCGCCGCGCCTGCGCACGGCGGCGCGCGAAGAGGCCCCCCTGCTGCGGGAGACCGACCTGACCGGGACCGCCCCCGAGGAGTGGACCGCCGCGACCCGCCGGACGGCCGCCGAACTGGCCGCCGCCATCGACCCCGCCCACGGCCCCCTGCTCCAGGCGGCGCTGCTGCGCACCGGCACGGGCACCGACCGGCTGCTCCTGGCCGTCCACCACCTGGGCACCGACGGGATGTCGTGGCGGATCCTCATGGACGACCTGTCCGACGGATGGCAGCGGCTGTGCGACGGGGCACCGCCCGAACCTCCGGCACCCGCCGTGCCCGTGTCCGTGTGGACCCGCGCCCTGGCCGGACTCGCGGCCTGCGACGCCGTCGCCGCCGAGGCGGAGTTCTGGGAACGGCAGGACGCCGGACCCGTACTGCCGCCCGACGTGCCCCGCGGCCCGCTCGGACCGAACAGCACCGCCTCGTCCCGGACCGTCACCCACCGCCTGCCGGTCGAGCGGACCGAGACCCTGGTCGCCCGCACTGGACGGGGCGAGGGCACCGTGGCCCAGCAGCTGCTGGCCGCGCTGGCCCTGGCGGTAGCCGAGGAGGGCACCGGCGACGACGTCCTCGTCGAGGTCAACGGGCACGGCCGGGACGGAGACCACACCGGCCTCGACCTGTCCCGCACGGTGGGCTGGCTCGCCGTCCGCCACCCGCTGCGTCTGACCGTGCCGCCGGGACCGGGCAGCCCGGACGCGCGGCGCGCGGCCCTGGTCGCCCAGGCGGCCCGCGTCCCCGGTGACGGACTCGGTTACGGGCTGCTGCGGTACCTCGGTCCCGACGCCGCCGTCCGGGAGCGGCTGGCCCGCGCCCGGCGCCCGGAGATCGCCTTCAACTACCTGGGGCGGTACCGCTCGGAGAGCGCGGCCGCCCCTGGCTGGCGCTGGCTGACGGACACCCCGGAGCTGACGGACGCCGACGAGGAGCGCGCCCACCTGCTGGAGCTCGTCGCCGCCGTGGTGGACGGGGAACTGCGGCTGAACTGGACCTACTCGGCCCACCACCACCAGGAGTCCACGGTCCGCCGGATCGCCCGCGCCCAGCTGCGCCACCTGTTCGGCTCGGCCACCGACTGACCACGACCGATCACACCGGCGAAAGGCGGCGTCATCATGGAGAGGGACCCGGGCGGCGGACGGCACCAGGTGCTCGCGCTGGAATTCACCGGACTGCCGGAGGACCAGAAGCTCGACCGCCTCACCAAGGAGACGGACTGCGTACGCGTCGACCCCCTGACCGTGGACCGCACCGGCTCCCTCGGCCTGCCGGCACTGGCGGCCCGGGTCCGGGACGGCCTCGCGGACGGTCCGCCCGGATTCGTGCTGGCGTACTGCACGGCCGCCCCGCTGGCGCTGCATCTGGCCGAGGCCTGCCGGCAGCGGTTCGGGGCGGCCCCGCACGCCGTGCTGTTCGACCCGGACCCCGGCTCGTCGGCGTATCTCCTCCAGGAGTTCGCCGTGCTCTGCGGGAACCTCGGCGTCGACCCGGGCGCGGCGACGGCCCGTGCCGCCGGACTGCGGGGCGACGCCCTGCTGACCGCGCTGCGGGCCGAACTCCTGGCGCTGAAGGACGATCTGACGGAGGCGTACGGCGGTGACGAGGACGCCGAGGAGCTCGTCGAGCACCTCCTCACCCGCTACTGCGTCTGGCTGGCCTTCCTCGCCGCGGGGCCGGCGGCCGGCCCGGTGCCCGCCGCCGGACCCGTCTCGGTGATCACCGGCAGGGACGCCGTCGACCTCGCCGCACTGGTGAGCGACCCGTCCCGGGTGACCGTCCACCGCTGCGAGACGGCCGGCCGGCCGCTGCTGCTGAGCGAGGCGGCGGACACCACCCTGCGCGCCGTCCTGGCCGAAGCGCTGTAGTACGCGAACCACAGGAAGGGGGCTGCCGGCCGGCAGCCCCCTTCCTGTGCGCGCCACGGATCAGAGCGGGGCCGCCGCGCAGCGGGCCGCCAGCCCGGCCACCGTCGGGGACTCGAAGACGGTCGCGGGATCCAGCCGGATCCCCTGGCTGCGCAGCCTCTTGACCATCGTCATGGCCAGCAGCGATGTGCCGCCGATGGTGAAGAAGTCCTCCTCGGCGCCGATGTGCGTCAGCCCCAGCACCGACGCCCACACCTCCGCGAGCTGCTTCTCCACCGGCGACTCGGGCAGCCGTCCGGCCGGCACCCGGCCGCCGAGCCGCTCCTCGGCCAGGGCGGCGAGGCCGGCGCGGTCGAGCTTGCCGTTGCGGGTCAGCGGAAAGCCGTCCAGCCGCAGGTAGAGGTTGGGCACCTGGTACGCGGCGAGCAGCCGGGCCACATGGGCCCTGACCGCCGCCGGATCGGGGTCGCCGTCCGCGACGAAGCAGCACACCAGCTGGTCGGGCGGGGTGCCGCGCACGAGCACGGCGGCGTCGCGCACCTGCGGACAGCTCTTCGCGGCGCCCTCCACCTCCTCCAGCTCGATGCGGAACCCGCGTATCTTCACCTGGCTGTCGACCCGCCCCTGGAACTCCAGCATCCAGCCGTGCGACGGTACGTCGATGAGCCGGGCCAGGTCCCCGGACCGGTACACCCGCTCCACCGTGCCGTCGGGCAGGGTCAGTTCGGCGAACGCCCGCTCGGTGGCGGCGGCCGACTGGTAGCGCTGGGCCAGCCCGTCCCCAGCGATCAGCAGCTCACCCGTGACGCCCGGTGCGCACAGCGCGCCCTCGCCGTCGACGACGTACATCCGGTAGTTGGGCAGCGGCACACCGATGGGGATCTGGCCGGAGTCCGCCGCCGGGTCGACCACGACCTCCGTGGCGTTGACGGTGGCCTCCGTCGGTCCGTAGATGTTGTTGAGCAGCGCGGGGGAGCGCACGATCCGGTGCCAGTGGCGGGTGTGGTGGTAATGCAGTGTCTCGCCGCCGATGATGATCCACCGCAGGTCCGGCAGCTCGCGCAGGGCCGGCTCCTGGTCGGCGGCCTCCCGCAGGTGGTGCCAGTGGGCGGTGACCACGTCCAGGTGCGTGATCCGCTCCCGGCGCAGCCACGCCATCATCGCGAACGGGTCCTGCAACTCCGCCGGGGGCACGGGCAGCAGACAGGCACCGGTCACCCAGGCGGGGAAGATCTGCTGCACCGACGGGTCGAAGGTGAGCGGCGCGTTCT
Source organism: Streptomyces sp. ITFR-16 (assembly GCF_031844705.1). Classification (NCBI taxonomy): domain Bacteria; kingdom Bacillati; phylum Actinomycetota; class Actinomycetes; order Kitasatosporales; family Streptomycetaceae; genus Streptomyces; species Streptomyces sp. ITFR-16. The sequence continues at coordinate 1,336,836 of NZ_CP134609.1, read as the reverse complement.
GGCAGAGCCGGTCCGAGGCCAGCACCTCGTGCCGGGAGACGAACCAGTGCACGAAGTTCAGCAGGCTGTGCTCGCTGATGCGTACGCCCTTGGGGCGGCCGGTCGTCCCCGAGGTGTAGATGATGTAGCAGGTGCGGTCGGGGTCGTACGGAGCGACCGGGCCGGCGGGCCCCTGCTCACCGGGCCCCAGGGCGCCGGCCCACCGCACACCGCCCCGGCCGTCGTCTCCGTCACCGTCCAGGACACCGCGTACGGAGACCGCCTCCGGCAGCCAGTCCAGCGCGCCGAGTTCGTCCGACGCGGCGAGCACCGCGGCGACCCCGGCGTCCTGGACGATGAACTCCAGCCGGGACACCGGGTCGGTGACGTCGACCGGGACATAGCCGCAGCCGGACTTGAGCACGGCGAGCATCCCCACATAGGGATGCACGGTCCGGCCGGCGGTGACCGCCACGATGCTGCCGGGCGCCACCCCCGAACGCCGCAGGAAGCCGCTGACCCGGTCCGACCTCTCGTCCAGCTCCCGGTAGGTCAGCTCCACTCCGTCGGCGGACACGGCGGGCCGGTCCGGATGGGCCGCGGCGGCCGCGCCGATCCACGCCGTCAGCCCTCCCTCGAACGGGAAGCGGCGGTCCGTGCGGTTGAACTCCGACCAGGCGGACCAGGACGGAACGGGGTGGGCGGGGACGGGCGGTGAGGCGTTCATCGTGAGGAACCTCCTTGGACCGGCACGGTGAGGGACGCGTCACCGAGCACCTGGGCGACCCGTTCGAGACCGGCGGTGAACTCCTCGGCGTCCCCGCCGAATCCGATCCGCATCCGGTCCGGACGGCCGAAGCACCGGCCCGGCACGACCAGGACACCGTGGTGCCGGAGCAGCGACTCGCAGGCGTCCGTGACATCGGGAACCCCGGGGAACCGGGGGAAGGCGGAGACGCCGCCGACCGGCACCGGGCAGGTGACCAGGCCGTCGTGGACGGCCGCCCACTCCAGCAGCGCCGCGCGGTTCTTCCGGGCGAGATCCAGCCGGGGCAGCAGCACCCGGTCGGCGTCCCGCAGCACACGCAGGGCGAGCAGTTCGTTCAGCGGTGAGGTGGAGATCGTGGTGTAGTCGCGGATCCGGACCATCTCGGTGAGCAGCCGCGCCTCGGCGACGCACCAGCCGACCCGTATCCCCGGCAGGCCGTAGGCCTTGGAGAGCGTGCCCGTCAGCACGACCCGGTCCTGCGGGAGTCCTTCGGCCTCGGTCGGCGCCGTGACGGCGGGACCGTCGTGGATCAGCTCGCCGAACGCCGCGTCCCAGAAGAGGTGGCAGTCGTGACGGGCCAGCATCCCGGCGAGCCGGCGCCGTCCCGCCGCGTCCAGGCAGGCGCCGGTGGGGTTGTGCGGGAAGTTGACCACGACGGCCCGGGTACGGGGCGTCAACTGCCGCTCCAGCAGGTCGAGATCGGGCCGGAAGTCGTCCTCCTCCCGCAGTTCCCACACCCGCAGCCGCGCACCGGCGGCCTCCGCCACGGCGGACAGGGCGTGGTAGACGGGATCCAGGACGACGACCTCGTCGCCCGGACGCAGCAGCGCCGACAGGGCGAGGAAGATCCCCTCCGTCGAGCCGTGCGTCACCATCACCTCCCCGGCCCGGCCCGGAGCGAACCGCGCGGCGACGGTCTCGCGCAGTTCCTCGCAGCCGGTCGACGGGCTGTCCCGGAAGATGACGTCGTCCAGCTCGGACGTCTCCAGGCCGAGCAGTGCGCGCAGTTCGCCGAGGGTGTAGTTGAGAACACCGGAGCTGGAGATGTCGATGGAGGCGGCGAAGTACCGCTCACGCAGCCAGTCCTCCAGGGGGGCCGCGGAAATGTCACCCAGGCTCATGGCTCAGCCGACCACCCTGCTCGTCGCCGACGGCCTCTCGGCCCGGGTGCGCCGCAGGTCGGTGACGACGTTGACCCGCTTCAGCCAGCGGTCCTTCCCGTCGAACCGCGCGCGGAAGGGCCGACGGCCGTGGACGACATTGCGGTTGTCGATGAAGCACACGTCACCGGCGCCGAGAACCACCTCGTACGTGTTGCCGTCCAGGTGCTCGATCAGCGCCTCCATGGCCCGCACCGCCTCGGGGTCGTCCTCGTCGGCCACGGTGAAGTCGCGGTCGATCCGCAGCACCGGAGCGTCCCCGGGCCCGCTCAGCAGCGCGACCTTCTCTCGGTTGTGCCGGGTGTCCGCGGCGGAGCTGTGCGACGGATCGGGATGGATGGTGAACCGCTTCTGCGCCAGGACGCGCACGACGTCCTGCGGCAGCGACGCGGGGTCGGCGCACGACAGGGTCGTCGGGATGTCACCGCGGTCGCGCAGGCAGAACAGCCCGACGTGGTCGGCCCTGCTCTCCGAGAACGCGTCCTCCGTGTGCCATCCCAGCTCCCGTTCGCTGCTGGCGCTCACCAGGCTGTGCTCCAGCCCGCGCACCGGCAGCACGTCGGTGACGATCCGGCCGTCCTGCTGGGTCCCCCACCCGATCGGGTCGCCGAGCAGGGCCGCGTACAGCACGAGCAGGAAGCCGTACGGGCCGCTGGCCGCGGTGTCCGCCTCCCGCCAGATGGCCGGCGTGGGCTCCAGCCACGGTTCGACGGTGTTGCCGGACACGACGAAGGCGTGCTTGCGGTCGTCGAGCCGGGCGGCGTTCGCCGCCCGGCGCACGGAGGGCGGCAGATCGTGGGCCAGCACCGGCACATCGGCGAGAAACCCCTCGTCGTGCGCGTTCGGGTAGGCCTCGGCGCAGGCCTTCGCCAGCGCGAACGCCCCGGCCGCCTCGGCCGGGGTGAGACGGTGCCGCACGACACGGCCCCGGTCGGCGGACGGTCCGGACGATGACGTCGAGTCCTCCGTGCCCCGGTCCTCAAAGACATCGACATGACTCACCATCTGGCAACTCCTCGGCTCGGCTGACACGGGCGGAGCCAGCGTGGCGACGGCGACTATCGATGTCCCTTCCGGCGCATATCGAACCGCCACCACGCAGGGCGGGCCGCGTACGATCAGTGGGTTCGTGGTACTGCCGATCGGTTCGGGCCTTGGGGGGTCGGATGCGGGACCTGCTCTACTTCTCGCCGTTGAAACTCAGGCATTTCCACGGCGGCGCCCGGCCACCCCTCCTCGGGGGCCGCTCCGTCGAGGTCGAGACGACGGCGTTCGGCGCCGGGGCGCGCGTGGCGCTCGGCGGGGCCGAACCGCCCGGCGCCGGTGAGCCCGAGGGCCCGGATCTGGAAACGGCCATCGCGCACCTGGAGAAGACCTGCACCGCGCACACGGCGGTCCCGGCCTCGTGCCGCTCCGTCGGAATGGACGAGTGGGTGGAGTTCTCGGGCCCCTTCCACCGAGGACCCCGCCTCCGTGACTGGGGCCTGCACGACAAGGGCGTGTACACCTTCACCTCGCGCGAAAACCCCCTGCTGTGCCCCCGGTTCACCGACGGAACCGACTGCCCGGGCGTCGAGGTGCTGCTGTGCGGTTCCGCCCGGCACGTCTTCGGCCAGGAGGACCAGCCCCCGACCCGGATGGGGTCCGGGTCGGACTGGCTGCACGACATGGCCGCCGAACTGGTGGCCATGGAGGAGCGCGGCGAGACCACGCTCCCCGAGTCCCTCGTACGCACGCGGCCCGGGATGCAGGAGTACGCGGCCCGGGTGGCCCACGACATGATGATCTCCTGGCGCCAGGGCCCCTCCCATGTGCACGGCCACGCCCGGGTCCTGTGCAATTTCGAACCCGTGGACGGACAGCACCGCCTGATCGTGGCGAGCCCGCTGTACGTCGAGACCGCGCCGCCGCCGAGAGAGGGAGCCCTGACCCCGCAGCCGACGCGGCGCCGACGGCCCTGGAACTTCCGGGTCTACCCGCCGGCGCGCTGATCCGGTCCGAGGCGGGCCACGAGCGCCCTGACGGCCGCCGGAACGCGTGAAGCGGCTCCGCCCTCTCCGGGCGGAGCCGCTTCACGCGTTCCGGGGGTACGACGGGTCAGGCGTGGCGGCGGTTGCCGGTGAAGACGCGGTAGAGCGCGAGCAGAATCATCGAGCCGACGATGGCGGCGATCCAGGTGGAGATGTCGAAGAACCCGTCGATGGAGTCGACGCCGAAGATCACCTTGCCGAGCCAGCCGCCGAGCAGACCGCCCGCGATACCGATGAGCATCGTGATGATGATGCCCCCGGGGTCCTTGCCCGGCATGAGTGCCTTGGCGATGAGGCCCGCGAGCAGCCCGATGAGAATCCAAGCAATGATGCCCATAATGCCTCTCCTACCTGGTGGTTTAAAGACGGTGTCAAGGACCGTGTTTACCGTGCCGGGGCTTTCAAACACGCATTGCTCGGTCACTTGTGCGAGGCATGGGCGGCGGTCGCGTACGCGCCGCCCGGGAAGACCGAGGGGCCGCGCCGGGAACAGCGAGTGCGACCGGTGCGGTTGCATGGACGGCATCGCCCACGCGTATGCGACCAGACATATTTCTGCAGGAGGACCTTTCATGACTGACCGGCCGTTGACCCTCATGGCAGTGCACGCCCACCCCGACGACGAGGCGACCGGGACCGGAGGAGTCCTCGCGCGGTATGCGGCGGAAGGAATCCGCACGGTGCTCGTGACCTGTACCGACGGCGGTTGCGGTGACGGGCCGGGGGGCGTCAAGCCGGGCGAACCCGGGCACGATCCGGCGGCCGTCGCCGCGATGCGCCGCCGGGAACTAGAGGCGAGCTGCGAGGTCCTCAAGATCAGCGACCTGGAACTGCTGGACTACGCCGACTCCGGGATGATCGGCTGGGCGAGCAACGACGCCTCCGGATCCTTCTGGCAGACCCCCGTGGCAGAGGGCGCCGCCCGGCTCGCGGACCTCATGCGCCACTACCGGCCCGATGTCGTCGTCACCTACGACGAGAACGGCTTCTACGGCCATCCCGACCACATCCAGGCCCACCGCATCACGATGGCGGCGCTGGAGATGACCGACCTGACACCGAAGGTGTACTGGACGACGATGCCCCGGTCGATGATGCAGCGGTTCGGGGAGACCATGCGCGAGTTCCACGAGGACATGCCCGAGCCGGACCCCGCCGAGGCCGCCGCGATGGCCGAGATCGGCCTCCCCGACGAGGAGGTCACCACCTGGGTGGACACCACCCCGTTCAGCGGCCAGAAGTTCGACGCCCTGGCAGCGCACGCCAGTCAGGGCGAGAACATCTTCTTCCTCAAGATGGGCAGGGAGCGATTCGCCTCGTTCATGGGCATGGAGACCTTCGTCCGGGTGAAGGACACCACCGGCGCTCCCGTACCCGAGAACGACCTCTTCGCCGGCCTGCGCTGACCCGCAGCGGGCCGGGCCGGGCCGGGCCGGGGCACACCTGCGTAAAAAATACCCGCGGCGCGTTGTCGGATTCCGCGCAGGCCGTTCGTCGTCCTCATGAAGCGTCCGAAAGGAGAACGGTCATGAAGTACGTGTTGTTCATCGCCACGGACCCCGCGGGGGAGCCGACCGACGAGAACCCGGAGGCATGGGTCGAGAAGTGGAACGGCCGCGGCGTCCGGGTGGAGGGCATGCCGCTGAAGCCGCCCGCCGGGACCAGGACGGTCCGGGTGCGCGGTGACGAGGTCCTGGTCACCGACGGCCCGTTCGCGGAGATGGCCGAGTGGATCGCCGGGTATGACCTCGTGGAGGCCGCCGACCTCGACGAGGCGATCGAGGTCGCCGCCTCGCACCCGATGGCCACCGCCGGACGCATCGAGGTCCGGCCGGTCGAACCGGTCGATCTCGGACCGGGCACCGGGAACGTCCCGCACGAGGGCGACGCACCCGCATCCCGCTTCCTCGCGATCCTGCGGACGGACCCGGACGCGCCGGCCCTCACCCCCGAACCCGCCGAGGTGGCCGCCTGGATCCGCGACGGCCTCGCCTCCGGGCGCTACCTCGGCGGGGAGCACCTGCGTCCCGTCCGGGACGCCACCCTCGTACGCCGCCGCGAGGGGGAGCTGCTGATCACCGACGGCGCGTACACGGACACGCCGGCAGGGGTGACCGGGATCGTGTTCGTGGACGGCGAGTGGGAGGAGGCGACCGGCTACCTCGCCCGCTGTCCCATGGCCCGCTCCGGAAGCGTCGAACTGCGCGAGTTCTGGACGGACTTCTCGTGAGCACCGGGCCGGCGGAGGTGCGGGCGGCGCTCGCCGATGCGTACCGGGGCGAGTGGGGCGTCGTGTTCGGCACGATCGTGCGCCTGACCGGCGACTGGGAGCTGGCCGAGGACTGCGCACAGGAGGCGTTCGCCCGCGCCCTGCCGGCCTGGGAGCGGGACGGGGTCCCGCGAAAGCCGGGGGCCTGGCTGGTGACCGCCGCGCGGCACCGCGCCTTCGACACGCTGCGGCGCGGGACGACCGAGCGCGACAAGCTGGCCGAGGCCGCCGCGCTCGAGGCGGCCCGCGAACCGCAGCCGCCCGGGGACGAGCGCCTGCGGCTGGTGTTCACCTGCTGCCACCCGGCGCTCCCGCCGGAGTCCCGGGTCGCGCTCACCCTGCGCGCGGTCAGCGGTCTGACCACGCGGGAGATCGCCCGCGCGTTCCTGGTGGGTGAGGACACCGTGTCGCAACGCATCCTGCGGGCGAAACGCAAGATCGCGTCGGCGGGCATCCCGTACCGGGTGCCACCGCCCGGCGCCCGCGCCGAACGGCTGGGCGGGGTACTCGCCGTCATCTACCTCATGTTCACCGAGGGGTACGCGCCGAGCGACGGCACCACCCAGCGCGACACCCTCACCGACGAGGCCGTACGGCTCGCCCGGCTCGTCGCCGCCGAGGCACCGGACGAGCCGGAGGCGCGCGGCCTGCTCGCCCTCCTGCTGCTCCAGCACGCGCGGCGCGCCGCCCGGCTCGACGCCGACGGCGAACTGGTCACGCTGGACCGGCAGGACCGCACGCGATGGGACCACGCGCTCATCGCCGAGGGCGCGGCCCTGGCCCGCGAGGCCGTCGGGGCGGGCGGCCCCTACGCCCTCCAGGCGGCCATCGCCGCCCAGCACGCCCTCGCCCCGACCGCGGCGGCGACCGACTGGGCGGCGATCGTGACGTGGTACGACCGGCTCCTCGCGCTGCGCGCGAACCCGGTCGTGGAGCTGAACCGCGCGGTGGCGGTCGGGATGCACAAGGGGCCCCAGGCGCAGTTGGACGCGGTCGATGCCCTCGGCGCGTCCAAGGAACTGGCCGGCAACCACGCCGTCCCCGCGGTCCGCGCGGACGCGCTGCGCCGCCTCGGCCGCTCACGCGAGGCGGCCGAGGCGTACCGCACGGCGGGGTCGATCGCCCCGAGCCGGGCGATCGCCCGGGAGTACGCGAAGCGGATCGAGGAAATGGAACAGACCGACGAAGGGAGCGCCCCCCTGTGACGCACGCGCCTGATGAAGAAGTGCTTGCCCGGATCGCCGGAGGACTCGTCTACACCGAGTCGGAAGCGGCTTCCCTGGACAACGAACGCCGGACGGAGCAGATCTTCGACTACAACCACACACCTCCGCGCGAGGAGGCGCGGCGCCGGGAGCTGCTCGTCGGCATTCTCGGCTCGGTCGGGGAACGTACGGTCCTGCTGCCGCCGTTCCACGCGGCGTTCGGCAGCAACGTCCACATCGGCGACGACTTCTTCGGCAACGTGAATCTGACGTTCGTCGACGACGTGGACATCCGCGTGGGCGACGGCGTCATGATCGCTCCCGGCGTGACGCTGACCACGACAGGCCACCCGGTGCATCCCGCGCGCCGGGTCGACTTCGCCCGGTTCTCCGAGCCGATCGTCATCGAGGACAAGGTGTGGATCGGCAGCAACGCGGTGGTCCTGCCGGGCGTGCGCATCGGCTACGGGTCGGTCATCGGCGCCGGCAGCGTCGTCAGCCGCGACATCCCTCCGATGACGGTCGCTCTCGGGACCCCCTGTCGCGTGGTCCGCGAGATCACGGACAAGGACCTGACCACGCGCCTGGCGGCCCAATAGCGCGAAACGCCCGGCGGGACGCCGCTCTTGGCCTTCGAGAGGTGCGGAGATCCGAGGAGGCCCCGTCCTCCTGACCGGAGGGCAAGCGGGCAAGTGGGCCACGCTATCTTGGGCCGGATGCAGCCACACCAGTCTCCCGCCCCTTCCGCCCCGCCGGCTCCCGTGCGCCCCATCAACCGCACCAGAACCGTCGTGCTCTCACTCATAGCCGGGCTCGTGCTCGGTGCCGCGGGGGCCAGTGCCGTCTGGGCGCTGCGTGCTGACTCCACCCCCGCCGACGCGAGCCCCGCAGCGGACGCCCGCGCCGCGTGCCAGGCGCTCGACGGGTTCGACCCGGACAAGTACACGGCGAAGGGGTCCGCCGGCGAGATCGCCCTCAACCGCTACGCGGCGGCCGGCGCGTTCTCCGCGTCGGCCGCCGCCGGCGACGCGCAGTACAAGCCGCTCGCCGACGCCATCCGCCGCTCCCAGGACCGTCACGCCCGGGTCTTCGACTTCGACGCGACGGCGAAGAAGGACCTGGACCGCGCCCGCTCGTTCTGCGACGGCCTGTAGCTCGCCCCGGGGCGGCGCCCGGCGCGGGCCCGCACGGTGAAGCGGAGGGCCCGAACCCCCGTTGTCACTGCCGCCGCCTAGAGTCTCTCCCACTCGTCACGGTGCGTTGCCGCGACGGGTTTCATCAGCGTGCCGCCGGTGCGGCGGCCGTCCGTGACAACGGGGAGAACAGCGCATGGGGTGGGTTCAGGCGGGCGACTACGAAGTCGCTCTGGAGGCGGGCAAGGTGGTCTGCCGCAACGGGAAGGGCCGGCGGCTGAAGTCCGTTCCGGCCACATTGAAGGAGGACCCGGCGGTCGTCGGGCTCCGGCAGCTGACCGAGTGGCTTGACCGGCACGAGCAGCAGTGCCTGACCGACGTCGAGCAGTGGATGGTGCGTTCGCTGCCCGTCCCCACGGCCGTGCTCGCCCGGGTCTGGCCCGACCCGGCCTGGCAGGCGGCCCTGCGCGACGTCGTGGTCACCGGCGCGGACGGCGGCGTCGCCGGCTTCCTGCGCGATGTCGACCCCGAGCGCGGCCTCGGCCTCGTCGACCTGGACGGCGACACGGTCCGCATCACCCCGGACGTCGTCAGCGTGCCCCACCCCGTCCTCCTCGACGACCTCGACGAGCTGCGCGAGTTCGCCGTCGAACTGGGCGTGGGCCAGAACGTGGAGCAGCTGTTCCGCGAGGTGTGGCGCCGCCCGGCGGACCTCACCCCGGACACCACGTCCGTGGACACCTACGCCGGCGGTGTGTTCAAGGAACTGCGCTTCCTGCACGGCCGCGTCACCCAGCTCGGATACCGGTCGCGCGGTGGATACGCGGTCTGCCCAGTTGTCGAGGACGGCGCCACCACCGAGGCGCGCATCTGGATCGGCGAGCACGACGGATACGACGCGTACGACACCGAGACGGGCCCGCTGGGCTGGACCGACCCCGCGGGGCGCGCGCTGACGGCCGCCGAGGTCGGCCCGGTCGCGTGGTCCGAGGGCATGCGCATGGCGGCGGCGCTCTACGCCGGCCGCGACGTGGAGGACGAGGAGCGGGCGGCATGAGCACCACGACGACGAACACCCACACGAACACGACGGCGGCGGGCGAGGCGTTCCTCCCCGCCCAGGCCCGGAGCACCACCGGCCCCCTCACCGAGGCCCGCGCGGCGGCCCTCCTGGACGCGGGCACGATCCTCCCCGTCGGCAGCACCGACCGGGACGACGCCGACACGCTGACCGCCCGCACCTACACGCACACCGCCCTCGGCGACCGCCCCGTGGTCCGGCTCGTGCCCGGCACCCTCGGCGAAGCCGAGGACCTGGCCCTGGAGTTCCTCGGGCTGGAGCGGACCGCCGAGGCCCCCGTCGTGGGCCAGGTGCGCCGCGAGACCCTGGGCTTCCCGGCCTGGGCGCTGGTCAACGACCCGGCCAACGGACACCACGCCCTGGCCCTGGTCAAGGACATCGAACGGCTGGGCCGGCAGGCCAGGACCCGCGCCGGAGCCGCCAAGGAGGGCTTCGACGCACTCGGCACCCGCCTCGGCCGGGCCGTACCCCACTTCCTTCCCACCTACTACGAGCAGGTGGCGCGCCTCTTCCTCCAGGCCGAGAACACCACCTACGCCGCCTCCTTCTTCGGCAAGGCCCGCGAGGCCGAGCGGGTGCACGGACTGGAGGTGGACGAGGACCGGCAGCGGGCCGTCTTCCTGGAGTTCGCCTTCGCCGGCGCGCTGACCGTCAAGGCCCTGCGGCAGTACGTGCGCGACCTGGTGGCCCGGCTCGCACCGGAGGACGCCTGGGCGCAGTTCCGCCGGCTGCTGGTCGAGCGCTGCGCGGCCGGCATGCCGCCGTACGCGGCGCTGCCGCAGGACGTGCGCGTGCTCGTCAAGGCCGCCGGACTCGACCGCGAGGCCGCCGAGAGCGAGCTGGTGGTCGATCTGATCGGCTCCCCGGGAGTCGTCCGCGCCCCCGCCTCGTTCTGGACGGCCTACCGCTCCTCGCTCGTCGCCCTCGCGCTGCGCGACACGGCCGTGCGAACCCGGCTCCTCGGCTTCTTCCCGGAGAACTTCAGCGAGAGCGGCCGGGACACCGACGGCGAACGCGACTGGCTCGCGCTGCTGGCCGAGTCCGGCGCCGAGGAACTGCTGACCGCCCTCCCGGACACGTCCGACAGCGCCGCCGCTGCGACCGCCGCCCCCGCCGAACCGTCCGTCTCCCCGGCCGACTGGCTGGCCCGCTGGGAGGCACACCGCCGGCGCAACCGGGTCACCTCGGGCCGCAGCCCGCAGACCCTCGGCCTGGCCGCCCGGATGGCGGACCGGCTGCGTGCCGACGGGCGCTCCGTCGAACTGTTCCAGGGCCGCTGGCAGCGCACCGCCGACCTGGACCTCCTCGACCTCTGCCTCGCCTCGGGCGTCCCCGTCGCCGAACCGGACGACCAGGGCCCGGACACCACGCAGAGCCCCGGCCTCCCGCTCGGCTCCTGGCTCACCGAGACCGTCCCCGGCGCCCGGGACCTCACCGCCCTCGCCGAACGGCCGTTCTTCCGCGCCCTGCTGCGCCGGACCGTCGGCGCCCTCGGCAGCGGACGCGGCCAGGGGATGGGCGACGCCGGCATGGCGAAGCTGGCCGCCCACCCCGTGCTCTCCGGAATCCTGCGGGAGTGGCTGACCGACTGCGCCGAGGAGTACGCCGCCGCGCGTGGCCTCCCCGGGCTGCACACCGCTCTCAACCGGCTCTCGGCGTTCCGCTCCGTGGCCGCTGACGTCGCCCCGGACGCCGTGCGCCTCCTGGAGAAGCACGATGTCGTGCCGCTGCTCGCCGCCACCCTGCGTACCGGCGTCCTCGATGAACTGGGCTGGCCCGCGCTCGACGAGACCTATGCCGAACTGGCCGCCGAGGCCGAGTCGGGCGCGCGTCAGCGGCACCACCGCTCGGAGGGCGTCGGTGTCACCGGCGCCTGGCCCGCGCTGATCCTGAACACTCCCGAACGGGCCGTCGTCGTCGGCCCGGAAGGCGTTCTGCTGCGGCACACCCTGCGGCTGCCCGCCACCATCGACCAGTGGCGCACCCTCGCCTTCCGCTACGTCGACGGCGAGTTGCTGGTCATCTGGTGGGAGGACGGCAAGCAGCGCGGCTACTGGTCGCACCGCCCCGCCGAGGTGTTCGCCGTCGGCGGCGAGCAGATCCCCCGCTGGGGCGGCTCCGGCCCCTCGGACGAGGTCTGCCTCCCGCTGCCCGGCGGCGGCCGCGCCACCGGCGGCAAGGCCCTGCACGCGGGCGACACCTCCCTCCCGCCGCAGCGCGCCGTCATCTCCGACGGCACCGGTTACTGGCGGGAGGGCCGCCAGGGCACGCAGACGGTGTGGCTGGAGTACGACCCGGCCGGCGGCACGCACGGCCGCGCGTCCCTCCCCGCCTTCCTCCGCTCCGGAGTGCGGGACGGCAGCCGGCTGCTCACCGAGCACTGCCAGGTGCTGCCCCTCCAGCCCGGTCTGGAGACCACCCCGTTCGGCACGGACGGCAAGGTACTCGGCCGCTGGGTCCGCCGTACGGTCACCGAGCCCGGCACGGCCGCCCCCGCCGACGGGCACCGGACCGCCGTCGGCACCCCCGACGGCCACACCGTCACCCTGCCCTACCCGCTGCCCGGCAACGGGACCCCGGTGCCGCTCGGTGCCCTCACCCTGCCCGGCGGGTCACGGCCGGTCGCGGTCCTGCGCCACCGCTCCGTCGACGCGCACCCTGCGGACACGGACGGCACCGGCGGCAGCCTGTGGTCCGTCACCCCCGACTCCTCCGGCGGGAACGACGCGGCGGGCACCCCCTATGTGCCGCCCGTCGCCTACTGGCACGCCCTGCGCCCGAGGGACCAGCGGGGCTCCACCGCCCTGCGGAACCTGACGGACTCCCGGGCGCGGGAGCTGTTCGAGGTGGTCGCCACCGAGGTCGCCCGGCACCTGGAGGCGTTCCGCGCCGTCGAGGAGTACACCGGGCCCTCGGCGCGTGAGCTGAGCGAGAAGGCCGTCGCCCGCGCGCTGCCCGAGGTGTCCGACGTACGGCTCCTCGCGGGCGTCACCGCCCTCGTCCGGGAAGCGGTGGACCGGGCCGCCTCGGTCGCCCGGTACCTGGCACCGCCCAAGCCCGCGCAGCCGGCCACCCCCCGCAACACCGCACGCACCCAGGGCATGTTCTTCGACCAGGAGCCCGAGCACGGCGACGACACGACCCTGCAGACCGCATCGGCCCTGCACTCCGAGCGGATGCGCGGCGGCTGGTGGGGAGGCGGGAAGCGGTGGACCGCGATCCGGCAGATCCTCGCCGTCAACCACGTCCTCGGCGGCGAGCCGGCATTCGGCCCGCCCATCGCGTCCACGACCCCGTTCACCTCCGTGGACGGCTGGCAGCGGGACGAGTACACCGTGCCCGGTGACTCCCTGACCTGGGCCTCCCACCTCGACTACCTGCCCGAACTGGCCTACCGGGCCGCCTCGGAGGCCACCTCCGCCGAGCACCGCGCCGCGCTCCTCGTGTTCCTGGAGACCCTCGCCGCAGGGCCGCTGGCCGACCCGGCGGGCACGGTACGACAGGTGGAGCTCGTCGAGCCGTACAGCACGGGGACGGCCCCGGGACGCCCCGAGTCCGTGCACCGGGTCGGGCATGTGCTGCGCAAGGGCACCCGCACCGTTGTGATCATCGCCAACCGGGGCCGCAACTACCAGAACGACGTGGCACGCTGGCTCGCCCTGGACCACGACCCGACCGGCGCGTTCGGCCCCGTCCCCGGCTTCACCCTGGACTGGGAGTACGTGCACCGGCACGGAATCGATCCCGGCCGGCTCACCCGGCTCACCGCCCTGGTACGGGAACAGGGCCCGGCACCCTGGCGCCCGGAGGCCGCCGAGGCGTTCGACACGGCCACCGGAATAGGCCCGCTCCAGTCCGTCGCCCTGCTGTCGGCGGCCGTCGAGGAGCCCGGCGCCGACGTGCTCGCGCTGCTCGGGGCGAAGACGCGTGCCTTCGAGGCGGCCCAGGCCAGGCTGGACGCCCTGCCCCGCGAAGACCGGCACGCCGTGCAGCGGGCACTGCTGCCCGCCGACCCGGCCGAGCTGTGGTCCACGGGCCCCGACGTCGTGGCCGCCGCCGAGGTCTGGAAGCAGCGGCTGGGCTCCCTCGTCCGCGTACCGGAGGAACTGGACCTGGACCTGTCGGGCACCGGCCCGGGAGCCGTCGACCTGATCCTCAACACCGACTCCCGCACCTGGCTCGCCCACGGCACCGATGTCCCGGACGGCACCGGCCGCCCGAGCCTGCGCCGGGTGAGCGCGCGCGGAGCGGTTTCCTCGGCGCTCACCGCCCTGCGCACCCTCGCCTACACGCTGCCGTACGGGCATCCGCTGCGGGCGCACCTGCCCGTGGGGCTCGCGGCCCTGCGGACACGCCTCGCCGACCCGGGCCTGGTGCTGGACCTCGGTCTGGACTGGACCGAGTCGGGGCACTCGATCGGCCCCGTGATCCGCGCCGCCCACGGACTCCCCGAGTCCGGCGGCGCCGGCCCCGACGGCCTGGTCCGGGCCGGCTCGGCGCTGCTCCTCGCCCCCGGCCACGGCACCAGCGAGAAGGTGCTGATCCGCCCGGCCGGCCTGACGGGCCCCGAGGACCCGGCGTTCGGCCTCGTCGAGGGCACCGTCGCCCCGCACAGCACCGGCGACCTCCTCGCCCTGAGCGCACTGCTGAGCGAGGAGACCGACGCGCTGGTCACGGCGGGCGCCCCCGACGGCTCCCCGCAGTATCCGGCCCAGGACCCGGCGCGTGCGGTGCCGGACCTGGTGGCCGAGGCCGCCGGCACCCTGGGCCTGGGGGCGGACGCCGCCGTCCTGTACCTGATGCTGCTCGCCCTGCCCGACCCGACGGACCGCAACTGCGTCCGCTGGACCGAGTGGAAGCCGGCCCGGGTCAAGAAGGCCCGCGCCGAACTCGCGGCCACCGGCCCGGTCGTGGAGGCGAAGCGCTCGCGTGCCGGCCGCACCCTGTTCCTCCCCTGCGGCTGGCTCGAACGCGGAGCCCCCGGACTGCCGCTGGAGACATGGAAGGAACGCCTGTATCCCGTGGCGGGGTCCACCCGGACCCTCCCGCACCTCCCCGTGCCCGCGCTGTTCGCAGCCGCCTGGGACCGGGTCCGCGGCGGCGACGCCCCCGGCTTCGAGGAACTGGACACCCGCGCGACCAGGAAGGGCCGCCGCCGATGACGAACGACACCACCACCGCGGAGAGCACCACCACGGGCGGCGTGCCGGACCGGGCGACGGCGCCCGGCCGGGAGCACCGCCAGATCACGCCGCCCGAGGACCGGTACGCCACCGAGCTGGCTTTCCTCGCCGTGCATGACTCCGGCCCCCGCCCGCCCGGCTGGCTGCTCACCCCGCGTGCCGTCGTCACCTTCGTGATGGGCAGTGCGGGCGAGGCACTGGGGCTGCCGAAGGGCGCCCGCCCCGGGGAGGGGGTGCCGTCCCGCCTGGTGATCGAGCAGAAGTTCGTCGGCGAGCGCGCTCTGGTCGAACGGTGCGTCGTCACCCTTGCCGGCGAGCGCGGGCTCCTCCTCGTGGGCGAGCCCGGTACGGCCAAGTCCATGCTCTCCGAGCTGCTGTCGGCGGCCGTCTGCGGGACCAGCGGGCTCACCGTGCAGGGCACTGCGGGCACCACCGAGGACCAGCTCAAGTACGGCTGGAACTACGCGCTGCTGCTCGCCCAGGGCCCCACCGAACAGGCCCTGGTGCCCTCTCCGGTCCTCGCGGCCATGACCCGGGGGGCCGTCGCCCGCGTCGAGGAGGTCACCCGCTGCCTGCCCGAGGTCCAGGACGCCCTTGTGTCACTGCTCTCGGAACGCCGGATCGCGGTCCCCGAACTCGCGGGCGGCGAGGGCTCCCAGGTGCACGCCGCCCCCGGGTTCACCCTCATCGCCACCGCCAACCTGCGGGACAAGGGCGTCTCGGAGATGTCCGCCGCGCTGAAGCGGCGCTTCAACTTCGAGACCGTGGGCCCCATCGGGGACATCGACGCCGAGACCGCGCTCGTCCGGCGCCAGTCGCGGGCAGCCGTCGAACGCGTGGGCGCCGCCTTCCAGGTGGACGACGCGGTCCTCGAAGCCCTGGTCACCGCCTTCCGGGACCTGCGCGAGGGCCGCTCCGCAGAGGGCTGGGAGGTCGAGCGGCCCTCCACGGTGATGAGCACGGCGGAGGCCGTCTCCGTGGCGGGCGCCCTGGGCCTGGCCGCCGCCTACTTCCCCGGCGACCGGGACGTCCTCTCCCTCCTGCCCGGCCATCTGCTCGGGGTCGTCCGGAAGGACGACCCCGCCGACGCGGCACGGCTGCTGGGGTACTGGGACGGGCCGGTGCGCAGGCGTGCGGAGCAGGGCGCGGCCACCTGGCGTGCCCTGTGGGACCTGCGCGCGGTGCTGGAGAACTGACGGATGACCGAGTCGACCCTCCCCCAGACGCGGCCCGCCGCCGAGGTGCCGTCCGCCGCCGGGGCACCGGTCGCTGCCCCGGCACCCGACCCGGCGTCCGGGGCCGCAGCCCCGGACGCCGCGCTGGCGGCCCTCGCGGCGAGCGGACCGGGAGAGCTGTTCCTGATCGGGGTGCGCCACCACGCGCCCTCGCTGGCGGCCGCCCTGCCGGCCCTGCTGGACGCGGCGGCCCCCGACGTCCTCCTCGTGGAACTGCCCGCAGAGTTCCAGCCTTGGCTGGGCTGGCTGGCCCACGAGGAGACCGAGGCCCCGGTGGCGCTGGCCGCCGTGCCCGCCGACGGGGCCGGTCCCGGCTCGGCAGGCGAACGGGGCCCGGCCTTCTACCCGTTCGCGGACTTCTCGCCCGAACTGGTCGCCCTGCGCTGGGCGGCGCGCAACGGCGTCCCGGCCGTGGCCTGCGACCTCCCGCTGGCCGACCGGGCGTGGTCGGGGAACGGCGGTCCGGACACCCCCGCCCCCGGCCCGGGCGCCGACTCCGAACCCACGCCCGGGGAGGGGCTCGGGCTGTCCGACGCGCTCAGGTCCAGGCTCACCGGCCGGGACGGTGACGACCTGTGGGACAGGCTGGTGGAGGCCCTCGCGCCCGGTTCGACACCCGAGGCACTGCGCCGTGCCGCCCTGCTCACCGGCTGGGCGCTGCGCCGGGAGGCCGAGGCGCGGGGAGGGGTGGAGCGTACGGACCTGGCGCGCGAGGCGTGGATGCGCGGCCATGTCGCCGAGGCACTGGCGAGCGGGCGGCGGCCCGCCGTGGTGGTGGGAGCCTTCCACACCCCTGCGCTGCTGCCACGGGACGCCGGGGCCACCGGCGACCCCGCGCCGGAGGCGCCGGGCGCGCCGGAAGCCACCGCCCCCGAGCCGGGCGGGGACCGTCGCGCGAACGGCGGGGGCCGCCACGCCGACGGCCACGCGGTCGGCCGCGCCGACAACAGCCCCGGCACCGACGCATGCACGGTCTCCCTCGTCCCGTACACGTACCCGCTGCTCGACTCGCGGTCCGGCTACCCGGCCGGCATCCGGGACCCGGAGTGGCAGCACATCGTCCTGGACGCCGCCGGGGACCCGGCCGCGCTGCACGAGGCGCTGATCCGCACCGCGGTCCGCGTCTGCGCCGCGCTGCGCGAACAGGGGCACCCCTACGGCCCGGCGGACGGCCGGGAGGTCGTCCGGGTGGCCGCCGACCTGGCCCGTCTGCGCGATCTGCCCGCCCCCGGCCGCGGTGAACTCCTGGAGGCCGTGCAGACGGTGCTGGGGCGCGGCGAGACCTATGGCACGGGCCGCGCCGTCGCCCAGGCCCTCGAACGCGTACTCGTCGGAGCCCGCACCGGACGGCCCGCGCCCGCCGCCCCGCGCAGCGGACTCGGCCCCGCCGTCGAGGCCGAGACCGCGGCGCTCTCCCTCCCCGGTCCCGAGGGCACGCACGAGAAGGCGCCGCGCGATCTCCGGCTCGACCCGGCGCGCTCCGCCCTGGACCGGCGCCGTGAACTGCTGCTGCGCAGGCTGACGGTGTGCGGCATTCCGTACGCGCAGGAGCAAGGGGTGACCGGCGCGGCGGGTACGGAAGGACTCACGACGCGCTGGCAGGTGCGGTGGACCCCGGCGACGGCCGCGATGCTCACCGCGGCCGGGGCCCGTGGTGTGACCCCGGCCCAGGCGGCCGAGGGCGTGCTGCGGCAGCGGCACGCGGCCGAGCGCGCGGAGGGCGGCCCGACGGCCGCCCAGGTCGTCCGCGGCCTCACGGAGGCCGCCGAGTGCGGGCTCCCCACTCTGGCCGACGAACGGCTCACCGAGCTGGCGGCCGTACTTCCCGCGAGCGGCACCCTTCCCGAACTCCTCGCCGGGCTCGACCTGCTGGACCGCATCGACGCCGGCCACCTGCCGGGCCTGACCGCGCCCGCGGACACCTCGCCCGCGGACGCCTTGCCCGCCGACGCCCCGCCCGCAGGCACCTCGGCCCCCGGCACCGCCGCCTCCGCCCGGGCCGCCGACACCGCGCACGCGGCCGAACTCCTGACCTCGGCCGCGGTCCGCCAGGTCGACGGCCTGACCGGCTCCGAGGAGCCCGAGGACGCCCGGGCGCTCCTCGAACTGTCCCAGCGGGCCGACCGGGTGGGCGGCATCCGGCTCACCGCCGCACTCGCCCGGCTGGCCGCCGACGGCACCCCGTTGATCGCCGCGGCCGCCGGAGCGGTCAGAGTGCTCACGGGCCACGAGGAGGCCGAGAGCTTCGGCGGACGGGTCGCCTCCTGGGTGGACGGAGCCGTGGACAGCGCCTCACGGGCCGCGCTCACCGCCCGTCTCACCGGCGTCCTGACGGTGGCGGGCCCGCTCCTGACCGTCGGCGTCGGCGCCCTTGACCCGTTGCTGCGCCGGGTCGTCGAGCTGGACGACACCGCGTTCCTGGCCCGGCTGCCGGCCCTGCGCGGCGGCTTCGACACGCTGAGCCCGGCCGCCCGGGACCGCCTGCTGGACACCGTCGAGGAGCGGCTCGGGACACGGGTGGACGGCCTCGACGCGGACGATCCGGCCGAGCTGGCCCGTCGTACGGCGGCCGACCTCGCCGCCCGCGAGCTCCTGGCCGCCCTCGGCCTGCGCGTCCCGCCGTCCGCGCCCGACGACCGGAATCCTGCGCTGTCCGGCCGCCCCGCCGCGCAGCCCGTCACCGCGCCCTCCACCGAGGCCGCCCCCGCGCGGACCCTGGCACCCGCCGACCGGTGGCGGCTCGTGCTCGGCCGGCGCCCCGACCAGCTGCCGTCCGGCGCCGCCCGGCTGGCGACCGCTCTGGACGAGCTCTACGGCGCCGGACACGGCGAGGGGTCCCGGGGCGGGCTGCCCGGACCCGGTGGCGCAGGGCGCGGCGGTCGGGAACCCTCGTACCCCGGTGTCCGCGAGTGGTCCGAGGAACTGGCCGCGCTGTTCGGCCCGGGAGTCCGCGAGGAGGTCCTCGCCGCCGCAGCCGGAACAGGCAGGCAGGACGTCCTCACCGCACTCGACCCGGCGGCCGCCACCCCCTCCGTGGAACTGCTCCGGACGATCCTCCGGTACGCGGGCGGCCTGCCCGAGGCCCGCCTCGCTGCGCTCCGGCCCCTGGTCCGCCGCCTCGTCGACGAACTCACCCGGCAGCTCGCCACCCGGCTGCGCCCGGCGCTCACCGGCGCCATGTCGGCCCGGCCCACCCGCCGCCCCGGGGGCAGGCTGGACCTGCCGCGCACGCTGCGCGCCAACCTGGCCACCGCCCGGCGGACGGCCGACGGCACGGTCCGGGTGATCCCCGAGAGACCGGTGTTCCGCAGTCGGGTCCGCCGGTCGGCCGACTGGCGCCTGATCCTGGTCACCGACGTCTCCGGATCCATGGAGGCGTCCACGATCTGGTCCGCGCTGACCGCCTCCGTGCTCGCCGGGGTGCCGACCCTGAGCACCCACTTCCTGGCCTTCTCCACGGAGGTCGTCGACCTCACCGGCCATGTGCACGACCCCCTCTCCCTCCTGCTGGAGGTCAGCGTCGGCGGGGGCACGCACATCGCTGCCGGGCTGCGGCACGCCCGCGGCCTGATCGAGGTGCCCAGCCGCACCCTCGTCGTCGTCATCAGCGACTTCGAGGAGGGCGCGCCGCTCGGCGGGCTGCTCGCCGAAGTGCGGGCCCTGGTGAACACCGGCTGCCACGTCCTCGGGTGCGCGAGTCTCGACGACGCCGGCCGGCCGCGCTACTCGACGGGCGTCGCCGGGCAGCTCGTGGCCGCCGGCATGCCCGTGGCGGCCCTCAGCCCACTCGAACTGGCCCGCTGGATAGGGGAGAAGACCGCATGACCGCAGACCGGTTGCCATCCGTCGCACCGGAGGTCACGGCGACGCTCGTGGAGGATCTCTCGCCCCGGCTGCGCAAGCGGCTGGACGCGATGGTCACCAAGCTCGGCGCCCGTCCGACGCACCGCGACGGGGACACGGTGACGATCGAGGTCGACGACGAGACCGCGTTGCGCCTGCACGCCCCGGGGGGCGTGGTGGCGACGGCGGACGCCATCACCTGCGGTTGCCTCCTCGCCCCGGCCTGCGTCCACCGCGCGGCCGCCGCCTGCGCCGCGCCCATGGCGGACGCGGTCCCCGAGCCCGCCGACCAGCCGATCCCGGCTGCCCCGGAACGCGCCCCCGCAACGGCCTCCGCAACCGCAACGGATCCCACCACCGCAACGGACCCCGCACCGGCCCAGGACTCCGCCTCCGCGACGGACCCTGCGCCCCTGGCGACCCCCGCCTCCGCGACGGCCCCCGCCCCCGTAACGAACACCGTGCCCGCCCAGGCCCCCGCCCCCGAGGTGGCGGGTCCGGCTCAGCGGGCCGCGGCCGAGGCGCTGTGGTCGGCGGGCGCCGCCGTGCTGGAGGCCGGCGCCGACGGAGCGGGAGCCGTCACCCAGTCGGTCCTTCTCCGTGCCGCGCACACCGCACGGCTCCGGCACCTGCCGCGCCCGGCGGCCGCCGCGCTGTCCGTCGTCACACTGCTGCGCGCGGCCCGCGCCGGGGACCCGTCCTACCGCACCGCCGACCTCGTCACGGCCCTGGCCGAACTCCTCGGCACCGCGCACCGGGTGGGGACGGCGTCCGGGGCGGAGCTGGCCGCCGTCTGCGGCAGCGCGCGCCGCCCGTACAGCCCGGACGGCTCGCTGCGCCTGTACGGCCTGTTCACCGAGCCCGTGGTCACCGACTCGGGACACGGCGGCGTCCGCACCTGGGTCGCCGGCTCCGACGGCCGTCTCTGCACGGTCGGCGACGTGGCACCCGGTGGTGTCGGGCGCGCCCTGGGCGTGGCCGACCGGGCCGTGCGGCTGGGGGACAGCGCGCTCACCCACCGGGAGCTGGGCAGGGCGGGCCTCGCGGTCTCGGGGGCGACGGTCTCCCCGGACGGCAGGCTGGGCGCCGGCAAGGGCGTCAAGGCCGTGACCGCGCGGGGCGCGGCGTGGACGGAGCCGCCGCTCGCCGCCCTGTGGGAGACGCCGCCGGCCGCACAGGCCGCCCGCGCCCTGCGGTCCGTCGCCCGCTACGCGGACCCGGTCGGCGGCGGTGGCGACCTGCTCTTCCTGGACGTCGAACTCCTCGGAGCCGTACGGGAGTCGGGCGGCACCTGCCTGCTCGCGCTGTGCCGGGGAGGCATCCCCGTACGGCTCGCCGTGGCCGACGACGATCCCGCGCTCGCCCACCGCGACAATCTGATGCTGCTGGCCGCGGCGCCCGGGACACGGCTGAGGATCATCGGCCGCATGGTGCCCGCCCTCCACCCCCGGCTCACCCTCCTCGCCTGCTCGCACCCCACCGGCGAGGGCACGGTCGACCTCGGCTTCGACCGCCTGCGCCGCGCCGACCTCCCGGACGCGACGGCCCCCGTGCACGTCGCCCCGCCGGAGTCCGGAGCATCCGGCGCGCACTCGCCCCTGTATCTCCTGGAGCGCCGGGTCGAACAGGCGGTCACGGCGGGCCGCGCGGCTCTCGGCATGCTCGGTGACGTCACAGCCGAGACCCTTCGCATCCGGCGCGCGGGCCTTCCCACGGCCGCCGGGCTCCTCACCACCCTGTGCGCCTCGGCCGCCCAGCGCGAGCGCGACCTCTTCGGCCGCCTCCTCCCCGCCGACACCGACGGCTTCGCCGCCCACTGGCTCGCCGGCGCCCGTTACACGGCGGCGGTGTCCGAGTCCCTGTGCGCGGCGGCCTGGGAACCGGCAGGGGCTCTGGAGACGGGCACCTGAGCCCATACCCGGAGCCCGTAGCCCCGGAGGTCAGCGAGAGTGGAGAATGGGAGGGCTTCCAAAAATCTTGCTGGGAAGGACCAGGGCCGTATGAATGACGTTCCGCCGCCCCGAAAGATGACGCTCGACCAGGTGGCTGAGCGGGCCGGGGTCTCTCGTTCGGTCGCCTCCCGGGCGCTGAACAACGCACCTCATGTCAGCCGCGCCAAGCGCGACGCCGTCGAGCGGGCCGTGCGTGAACTGGGCTTCGTCGCGAACTCCAAGGCGCGGGCGCTGGCGACCAGCCAGTCCGGGGTGGCCGCGCTCGTCATCTCCCGCCAGGACCCCTCGGTGCTGGCCGATCCGTTCTACGCGCAGGTCATCGTGGGGATCTCGGCCGCGCTGGAGGACGCCGACCTGCATCTGATGCTGTGCCTGGCCGAATCCGACCGGGGCCGGGCGAGGGTGGAGAAGCTGCTCCGCTCCGGCGGTGTGGACGGGGTGATGATGATGGCGCTGCACGAGGACGATCCGCTGGCCGGGCTCGCCGACAAGACGTCGACCCCGGTGGTCTTCGGCGGCCGGCCCGGCGGAACGACACCGCAGTGGTACGTCGACATCGACAACACGGCCGGCGCACGTGCCGCGACCGAGCACCTCCTGTCGAGGGGGCGGCGCGACATCGTGACGATCACCGGCCCCCTGGACACCGAGGTGGGGCATGCCCGGCACCGCGGCTACCAGGAGGCGCTGCTGCTGGCCGGACTGAAGGCCCTGGACCCCGAGACGGGTGATTTCACCGAGGCGAGCGGGGCCGCCGCGATGACCCGTCTGCTGGAGCGCCACCCCGACCTGGACGGTGTGTTCGCCGCCAACGACAACATGGCCGCCGGGGCGCTGCGGGTGCTGCGCGGCGCGGGCCGGTCGGTGCCGCAGGACGTGTCCGTGGTGGGGTTCGACGACCTGGCGATCGCCCAGGTCGCCGAACCCGCGCTGACCACGATCCATCAGCCCATAAGGGATCTCGGCCGGGAGATGGCCCGCATGCTGATCGCTCTGATCGGCGGCAGGAGCCCCAGCCCGATTCTCCTTCCGTCGCACTTGGTGGTGCGCGGGAGCAGCTGAGCGCGCGAGCGGACGCCAGCCCTTGACGGCTCCGCCATCTGACCGCTGGACACGTCGACGGGGTGCTGGCATGTTCCGTCCGCACCGACGACCCGCTGCCGCCCATCATGCGCCGCATCGGGCTGCCCGCGGTCTATTGCGGCAGACCCGACTGGCCGTCGGCACCGCACGAGCGGCCACCCGCGTTCGTGGACGCGGACAACCGGGGCGGGGCGCGTCAGGCCGTGGACCATCTGACGGCATCGGGGCGGCGGCGCGTCGCACACATCGCGGGGCCGCTGGGGCCGGCGGCGGGAGTGGACCGGCTCGCGGGGTACCGCGACGCGTGTGGCTCCACCGACCCGGCGCTCGTCGAGCACGGCGACTTCACCGCCGAGAGCGGCGAACGGGCCATGGCCGCACTGCTGGACCGCCGGCCGGGGATCGATGCCGTGTTCGTGGCCGGGGACCTCATGGCCAAGGGCGCCCTGCGTGCCCTGCGCGAACGGGGACGCCGCGTCCCGGACGACATCGCGGTGATCGGCTTCGACAACCACACCAGCGTGGCCGAGTCGACCGATCCGCCGCTCACGACCGTCCACCAGGACATCGACGGCATGGGACGTGCCATGGCCCGGCTCCTCCTGCGCCGAATCGGCACCCCCGCTCCCGCAGACGGACCACCGGACCATGTCATCGTCCCCACCGCATTGGTCCTGCGCGGTTCCGCCTGAGCGGTGGGGCGGGTACGGCGATGCGCGCGTCCGGCCGCGGGACCGTCTCCGGGGGTCTGCTCACGTGAGCCGTCGCCTCGTCCGCCCTCGCCGACTTCCTTGACACGCTCAACCCTTCGCCCCATCATCGAGCCCACGACTGGAAGCGCTCCCAAAAATTGGCCCGGTCGGGCTCCTCACCGGAAGCCACCGCTGATCGGGGCCCGCACATGCCCCGCTCCGAACCTGCCGCCAGGTCGCCGTGGACGGCACCCTCCCCCCTCTTCCTGGTCCCGCCACGCCGTCCCGCTCCGGGGCGGCGGGCACCACCCCGACAAGGAGAAGCACCTTCATGAGCCGCGTCGCATCCCTCCGCCGCATGGCCGTGCTGGCCTGCGCGGCCGTCACGATGGCGGGCCTGGCACCACAGGCCACCGCCACGCCACGGCCTTCAGGCAGTCACCAACTGCCCCATGACACACGCTTCTACGTCGATCCGGCAGGCAAGGCGGCCAAGCAGGCCGTCGCCGACCTGCGTGCCGGCCGCCTCGCCGACGCGCTGAACATGGCCAAGCTCGCCTCGTGGCCCGAGTCCTTCTGGCTGACCGAGGGCACACCCGACCAGGTGCGTACCAAGGTCGAGGGCATCATGCGCGCGGCAAAGGCGACCCGCACGGTGCCGGTCCTCGTCCTGTACAACGTCCCGGGCCGCGACTGCAGCAATTACTCCAGCGGAGGCGCGGCCGACGCCGCGGCCTACGACGCCTGGGTGAAGGCGGTCGCCCGGGGAATCGGCAGCGGCAAGGCGCTGACGGTCGTCGAGCCCGACGGGCTCGCCCTGCTGCCCCAGGACTGCGGAGCGGACGTCGATCCCGACGGCACCCGGACCGCCGAACGGTTCGCCTCGGTCAAGTCGGCGATCGAGACCCTCGAACAGCAGCCGTCCACCTCGGTCTACGTCGACGGCGGCACCAGCAACTGGCAGCCGCCGGGCGTCATCACCCAGCGCCTGCTGGCGGCGGGCGTGCAGAAGGCGCAGGGCATCGCGCTCAACGTCTCCAACTACCAGCCCACCGACCAGCTCAACCGCTACGCCACCTGGGTCTCGCAGTGCATCCACTACGCCACCCACGGCTCCGGTCCGGTGGAGAGCCGGGCGTCCGAGTGCGCGAGTCAGTACTACTCGGCGTCGGCACCCAACGACGGCGCGCCCGGCAATTCGGTGACGTTCGAGGACCCCGCCACCTGGCACTGGACCGACGCCTGGTACGACAAGAACGTCGGAACCGTCCCGGCCGACCGGCTCACTCACTACGTCCTCGACACCAGTCGCAACGGGCTGGGCGCGTGGACGGCGCCCGACAAGTACACCGACGACGAACACTGGTGCAATGCCCCTGGACGTGGCGTCGGAGTGCACCCCACGGCCGACACCGGCCTGCCGCTGGCGGACGCGTATCTCTACGTCAAGATCATCGGTGAGTCCGACGGGACGTGCCACCGCGGAACCCCGGGACCCGGCGATCCCGAGTACGGCGGCGGCGAGGACCCGCCGGCAGGCGCCTGGTGGCCCGACTTCGCGCACACCCTGGCGCGCAACGCGCGGCCGGGGCTGACCTGGAACCTGCCCCACTGACGACCGCCGGTCACGGAGACCGCGGCGGCCCCGGCCCCCACGGACGCACAGGCGTTCATGGGGGCCGGGGCTCTGTGCCGAGGTTCGCCCCGGGGAGCCCGGTGCCGGCGGGCCGGGCGGCTGCCGGCACCGGGCACCGTTCGGCTAGGGGTAGTACGGCGTGTAGGTGATCGAGGAGACCTTGAGGTACCGGGCCCCGTCCGCGGTCGCCCACGTCGAGTCGTTCGGGTTGCCGGGCCAGTCGCCGCCCACCGCCGTGTTGACGATGAAGCGCATCCCCACGCCCGGTGCGGTGGAGTACCACTTCGTTCCGGTGATGGTCCCGTCCACGGTGAAGTCGATGTGGTCGGGGAACCAGGTGAAGGAGTACGTGTGGTAGGCGTTGGTCCAGCCCGAGGAGTTGGCCTTCGAGAACTGGGTCTGCGCGTTGTTCGGGTCGTGGAAGGTCTGGTAGACGGTGTTCGGGTTCTGGCCCACGATCTCCGCGGCGTCGAACTCCGGCAGCCACGGGTTCAGGTAGGCCGCCCACACGGCGGGGAGCAGGCCCTGCCCGTTCGGCATGTTCGCCGTGAAGCTGTAGGTGCCGTAGCCGTAGAGCGCCTTGGACTCCACGCGGCCCGAGTAGTACTGGCCGTCGCTGCCCTTGTAGGTCTTGATGACGAGCGTGTTGCCCTCGTACCAGACGCAGCTCGGCGTGTAGGTCTCCAGTTCGTTGTTGGCGGTCCACCGCTGGTTGATGGTGTTCCAGGAGTTCACGGTCTGCGGCGCCCCCCAGGACGCCGCGTGCGCCGGACGGGCGGTCAGGGGGATGAACAGGCAGACCGCCAGGAGTGCGATGAGGGCTCGGAAGGATCTTGCGAGGGGGACGGGCACGAGAGCTCCTTTGCTCAGCCGATGAAGACTGGTAGCGCTTCCAGTTCTGTGCGCGGGATCGACGGCGCCAGTGGCCGATCGAGGAGGGCGGCCGCCGATGTCGTTCATCGTGAACATGACACTGTCGTAACGTGCTGTCAATGCTCTCGACTTCATGTGTTGAACAGGAACCCATCACCTTGTGGCTGTTGAGTCGCCCAACTTCGCGTGCTCATTCGGAGCTTGAATCAGTCGTGAGGGGCCGGCTCCCTGCGGGTACGCCCAGGGGGGCGCCGCCGCTGACCTCGCCTAAGCGTCGGTCGCACGAAAAAAATACTGGAAGCGCTACCAGAAAAAGGCGGTATTCAGGTGGAGGCTTGAGTGGTCGTCGTCCCCCGGGTTCAGACGATCGGGCCGGGGCGGCCGGGGGGATGGGGCACGGCGGTCCAGGTCCACGGCCGGGGCCCGTTGAGGCTGCGCAGGCACGCCACGCGGTGGCGCGCCTCGGGGGCCGTGTGCGGATGGTCGACGGCGGTCTGGATCGCGTAGACGGCCATGTGGAGTTCGCGGATGTCGCGCATGACCTCGAATCCGTCGTACGTGCGGACGTCGTAGCCGCCGTACGCGGCGACGAACCGTTCGTACTCGGCCGGCGGAATGGTGGCGGTGGTGGAGACCTTCACGGCGGTCGAGGTCAGGTCCCACTCGGGCGGCCCGACGGCGGCGGAGTCGAGGTCGAGGAGGAACGCCCGCCCATCGGCGGTGCGGGCCACGTTCCCGGCCCAGGCGTCCCCATGGAGCGGGGCGGGGGAGAGGCCGGCGGCGAGAATGCGCCAGGCGTCGGCGAGGTCATCGGCACGGTCGGCGAGCCGGCCCATGTCGGCGTGGTCGATGACGGAGCTGTGTCGGACGGCTTCGATACGGGCGCGGGCCCTGCCGGCGGGGTCGGCCAGGGGCGGGAGGTGGTCGGGAAGCGGAAGCCGGTGGAGCAGGCGCAGGAGGCCGGCGACGTCTTCGTGACGGCCCGGGGTGTGGTCCGGCAGCCTCCGCCAGAACGTGGCGGCCCGTTCCCCGGGCAGCTCCACGACTCCGGGCAGCGCCGGGCGGACGGCGGGAACGCCGTGGTCGGCGAGCCACTGGGCGGTGCGAAGTTCCGTGTGGGCGGCGGCCCTGCGGCCGGGGCGGGTGAGGCGCACGACGACCTCGCCGGATATCGCCCAGATGGCGTGGTCGGCGATCCTGACCGGCTCGGCGCCTTCCGGGTCCAGCCCGGCGGCGTGGCAGGCGGCGACGACGAACGGCCAAGTGGCGCGTGCCGCCTCGTCGTTGATGGTCCCTGTCATGGACTCCCCCTGCCGGCGGTGCGGGGGAAGAGTTCTACCAGCCCGGTGCCGGCCCGGCCAGAGGGGCCATGGGTGGAAACGGGTCCGGACACACGTCGGGGGCGGCATGGGCCGCCCCCGACGTGTGTCCGGACCCCTCAGCACTGGGGGCGGCTGCCGTGGTTCGCGCCGTTCTTGCGGCGGGCCTTCTTCTTACGACGTCGCTTCGAGGACATCGAACCCTCCTTGCTCTGCTCTTTTACCTAGTATCCACCGGATTGTCGCCTGCGGCGATCACAGTGCTCCCTACCCACCGGCCCGGCGCCAAACACCCGGGACAGATGCATATGGGTGGTCTGTGTCACGGCGGCCGACAGCGGTCGAGCCGGGCCGGAACGATCATGCGACGAACCCTGTGACAAGGTCTTTGCTTGATCCTTGTGATGGAAGTTTGCGTTCCGCCCGGCAGATCAACCAAGCTCCCGCTGCGTTACTTCGGAGGTTCCTGAGGCTCCTGAGGTTTCGAGGTGCCGGACGGGCCACGGTCAACGAGGGAGATTGTGATGCGTAAGCGTTCGGCAGTTCTGACCCTGGGTGCCGCCCTGCTCGCGGCCACCGCCGTCAGCGCCCCCGCCCAGGCGGCCCCGACGGCGTCGTGGCTTCTGGTGAAGACCTACGCCACCAAGTCCGCCTGTGTGGACGGCGGACAGCAGTACCAGCGCGAGGGCTTCAACGAGTACAAGTGCGAGTACGTCTCCACCGCCAAGACGAAGTACTGGCTCTACATCCGCTAGAGCACGTCCGGTCCGTGTGCCCAGGCGGCCCCGGCCGCCTGCCGCTCCCTGGACCGGCCCCGACCCGCCGGAGGGGGAGAACCGCTCTCTCCCTCCGGCGCGCCCCGCCTCAGACGGGCTGCGGAGCCACCCTGCGGTTGCCCCACCGACGGGCGCGGTGGGTGTCGGCGACGCGGCAGACCACGTAGATGCCGAACGAGAGGGTGGTGACGTAGGGGCTGATGGGGACGGAACTGCCCAGCGCCAGCAGAATGCCCCCCTCGATCGAGGCCACGGCGAAGACCACGCTCAGCAGCGGAAGCAGCAGGGGCGAGGCGGTGACCCGGGACGCGGCGGCGGCCGGGGTGACGATCAGCGTCAGGACCAGCAGGGCGCCCACGACCTGCACGGAGAGGGCCACGGCGAGCCCGAGAACGAGCATGAAGGCGAACGAGAGACCGCGCACCGGCACCCCTCGCGCCGCGGCCACGTCGGGGTCGGCACTGGCGAAGGCCAGCGGACGCCACATCGTCGCGAGGGCGACGAGCACCACCGCGGAGGTTCCGAGCAGCCAGGCCGTCTGCGGGGCGTCCACGGCCACGATCTGGCCGGTCAGCAGACCGAACTTGTTCGCCGCCCGCCCCTTGTAGAGGGCGAGGAACAGGACGCCCAGGCCCAGGCCGAACGGCATCAGGATGCCGATGGCCGAGTTGCGGTCGCGTGCCCGCGTGCCCAGCACCGCGATCACCGCCGCCGCGAGCAGGGACCCCACGATGGAGCCGATGACGATGTTCGTCCCCAGCAGCAGCGCGGCCGATGCCCCGGCGAAGGAGAGTTCGCTGATGCCGTGGACCGCGAAGGGCAGGTCGTGCATGATGACGAAGACCCCGGCCAGGCCGCCGATCAGGCCCAGCGCCGCACCGGCGACGAGGGAGTTGCGGACCAGGACGAGGAGTTCGCCGTAGTTGTCGAAGCTGAAGATCTGCTGCCAGATCCCGTCGGCGAGTGTCATGGACGCACTCCTTTCCTCGCGTCGGCGTGATGGGGCGGGGCGGCCGGACCGTCGGGTGTGCCGACGACCACGACGCGCCCGCGTATCCGGACGACGTCGACCTGGGTCCGGTACAGCCGTGACAGGGACGCGGAGGTCAGCACCTCGTCGGGTGTGCCGACGCGGTGGCCGCCCGGGGCGAGATAGAGGACGCGGTCGACGAGGTCGAGCACGGGGTTGATCTCGTGGGTGACGAGGACGACCGCCGTGTCGTGGGAGCGGCGGCGGGCGTCGATCAGTTCGGTGATCGCCCGCTGGTGGTGCAGGTCGAGCGAGGCCAGCGGTTCGTCGCAGAGCAGAATGCCGGGGTCGGTGGCCAACGCCTGCCCTATGCGTACGCGTTGCCGCTCGCCACCGGACAGCATGCCGAGGGGGACATCGGCGTAGGCCGAGGCGCCCACCGCCTCCAGCATCTCGTCCACCCGGCGGCGGACGGCGGCCCGGCGCAGCCCGGGCCCGAACCGGTGCCCGTCGATGCCGAAGCGGATCAGGTCACGGGCGCGCAGGAGCGCCTGGGCGGACAGTTCGGCCTGCTGGGGGATGTAGCCGATGCGCCGGGCGGCCTCGCGCGGGGGCCGGCCGAGAAGCGTCAGCGTTCCGGCGGACAGGGGCTGCCGGTTCAGCAGGGCCCGTACGAGGCTGCTCTTGCCGGAGCCGTTCGGCCCGAGTACGGCCAGGAACTCGCCCGGCCGTACGTCGAGGTCGAGGTCCTGCCACACGGTGCGCTCACCGTAGGAGAGGGCGCCACCCCGCAGGCTGATCACCGGGGCGCCGCCGGCCGCCGGATGACCGGTGCCGCCCCGGCGGGCCCGGGGGAGTGAGGCGGACGCCCTGTCGTGCGGTGTCATTTGCCCAGCGCGGCCGCGAGCGCGTCCACATTGGCCGTCATCCAGCCGAGGTAGTCCTTGCCCTTGGGCAGGGTCTCGGTGACAGGGACGACGGGGACGTCCGCCGCCGCGGCTGCGGCCTTGACCTTCTCGGTCTGCGCCCCGGAGGTCTGGGCGTTGTAGACGAGCGCCTTGACCCGCTTGTCGCTGTACAGCTTCAGGGTTTCCCGCAGGATCTTGGGGGAGACGTCGTCGCCCTCCTCGATGGCCTCGCTGAACGCGTCGGGCATCTTGTTGACCAGTCCGCTCGCCTCGGTCAGGTACAGCGGTACGGGCTCGGTGATGCCGATCCCCTCGCCGCTGTGCGCCTTCCTGATGTCCGCTTCCTTCGCCTCCAGGCCGGCGAGCCCGTCCTTGAAGGTCTCGGCGTTCTTGGTGAAGGTGGCGGCGTCCGCGGGGGCGGCCTTGCCGAGAGCGGCGGCGATCCGGTCGGCGACCTTGGAAACGGTGGGGAAGTCGTACCAGACGTGCTCGTTGAGCTCACCGCCCTTCGGGGCGGCCTTGCCGGACACCTCCACCGCGTTGATCAGCTCTGCGGAGGAGTTGCCGCTGCTCTTCAGCATGCGGTCGATGAAGTCGTCGTAACCGCCGCCGTTCTCGATGACGAGCTTCGCCTTGGAAAGGGCCAACTGATTCTGGCTGCTGGCCTCGAAGGAGTGCGGGTCCTGGTCGGGGTCGCTGATGATCGACGTGACATCGACTCTGTCGCCGCCTATCCGCTCGGCGATGTCGCCGTAGACGTTGGTGGAGGCCACCACGTCGACCTTCGGCGTGGGAGTGGCCCCCTGCGATGCGCCGTTGCCGGAGTCGGACGACGAGGTACCGCAGCCCGCCAGGAGAGCCAGAGAAGCGCCGGTGATCAGCGCGAGGCGCCGGGACGGGGATATGGGCATGGGAGTCCTCCAGGACGGAAAGGGGCGTGGGGTATCTGCCCCACACGCTAATTGAAAATGAATGTCACCACCATGGCGTCTTGGTGGTCATGGAAATCGTTGCCAAGTCTTGACGTCCGTCCACGCCGGGACGTCGGTGGGGTGAGGGCGGCGCGAGCGCGTGGGGCCGCAACGGGCAGGCCGTGGCGCGTCGCGCGGCATGCCGGGTCAGTCCTTCGGCCGGAGCAGGCCGCGCTCGTACGCCTTCCTCAGGTGCTGAGGCACCAGGTAGGTCTGTCCGTCGACGGTGAAGGGGACGAGCGTCGGGGTGCTCGCCCTCCAATGGGCGCGGCGGTGGCGGGTGTTGCTCCGGGACATCTTGCGTTTGGGGACGGCCATGGCGGAGTTTCCCTTTCGTGGGAGGGGCGGAGAGGGTGGGAGCGCCGGTCTCAGCGGCTGGAACAGGGGAGCAGGGCCATCTCGCGGGCGTTCTTGATGGCTGTGGCGATACGGCGCTGCTGCTGCGGGCTGATCCGGGTGACGCGAGGGCTGCGGATCTTGCCGCGGTCGGAGAGGAACTTCCGCAGCAGATCGGTGTCCTTGTAGTCGATGTACGTGATGCCGGCCGCGTCGAGCGGGTTCGGCCGGTCCTTGCGCGCGGACTTGGCGGGGCGGGGCATGGAAGCTTCCTCGGTGGGGTGAAGGGGAGGTTCAGGCGACGGGGTCGAGCAGTTCGTCGAATCCGGTGGGCCGCGACCAGGCGCCGGGTCCGCAGGCCCACTCGTCGTCGGTGAGCAGGCATGAGTCGAGCAGCGCGAGCAGCCCGGCCCGGTCGAGGCCGGGGGAGGTGAAGACGAGGTGCTGGCAGCGGTCGCCGTGCTCGGGGTGCCAGTCGACAGTGGCTGCGGTGCGTCGCTCGGGCGGCATCATCTCCCAGGCCGCGTCCGGCAGTGCGGCCATCCAGGGGCCGGCGCTCTCCACGCACAGCGCACCGCCGGCGGCGTCCCAGGCGAGCAGATGGTCCGGCCGGTCCGCCAGCCAGAACCTGCCCCGGCTGCGGGCCGCCGCGCAGCACAGGTCCTCGAGCGCGTCGTAGAGGCGGCCGGCGTGGAAGGGGCGGCGGCGCCGCCAGACGAGCGTGCTGATGCCGTGTTCGTCGCAGTCGTGGGGCAGGCGTGCGCAGGCCGGGTGCTGTGCGGCCGCCGCGGCGTCCACGTCGAAGCCGGCGACCGCGGCGGCCCCCAACCGGCCGGAAGCGATCTCCACGTGTTGTGCGGTGGGGTGCAACTGCCGCAGGAGGGCCAGGTCGTCGGGTCCGGCGGTGGCGCTGTCGGCGACGGCGAGCACGGGCGCGTACTCCAACTGCCGTGCGAAGGCGTCGCCCACGGTGCGCCGGTCCGTGGCGGCCGCGGCGAGTCCCGCCTCTGCGAGGTCGTCGCCGTTGGAGAGGCACGCCAGGGCGAGGGCGGGGTCGACGGCGGTCAGTACGTTGGTCAGCCGGAAGGTCCCGCCGCCGTGGGCGGCTGTCACCTCGGCCATGCCGCGGGGTTCCACCGAGTCCCACAGCTCCACCACGGCCAGCCGGGTGAGGCCGCTGTCCGCCAGCCGTTCCAGTTCGGGAACGAGGTCCACGCGCAGGGCGCAGCACGCGCAGTCGTTGACCAGCGGTATCTCGCCCCGGCCCGACTCGCCCGTGGAGTCGCGGACACTCCGGCGCACGGCACCCGCCGGGCTGGCGGACAGATCGTGGTGCAGTGCGACGCTGCCGGGCACCTCGCGCAGCAACTGCTCGACCGCGGCACGGCGGGCTTCGGCGTGGAGTCCCGCGACGATCACCACGGGCATCGGCTCGTCGAGCGTCATCGGCGGCCTTCCTCCCGTCCGTAGCGGCGCTCGAAGCGCTCGACGCGGCCGGCGGTGTCCAGTACGCGGGCGGTGCCGGTGTAGAAGGGGTGGCTGGCCGACGAGATCTCGACGTCGACGACGGGGTAGGTCCGGCCGTCCTCCCATTCGACGGTCTTGTCGCTGGTCATCGTGGACCGGGTGAGGATGGCGAAGTCACCGGCCTTGTCGCGGAAGACGACCGGGCGGTAGGCGGGGTGGATTCCGGGCTTCATGGCTGTTCTCTCGATCGGGTGCCGACGGGCGGGCAGAAGTGGGTGGAGCCGGAGCGGGTCAGCGTTCCTCGCGGAACTCGACGTGGCGCCGGGCGACGGGGTCGAACTTGCGCAGGACCAGCCGGTCCGGGTCGTTCCGGCGGTTCTTGCGGGTCACGTACGTGTAGCCGGTACCGGCGGTGGAGCGGAGCTTGATGATCGGGCGTACCTCGTTGCGGGCCATGACGGGTAGCATACGACAATGATTGTCATTACCGATAACTCGGTGAAGAGAGAGGCAGGAACCTTCATGTCCGCCCGCTGCCAGCTGACCGGCGCCCAGCCGGTCTTCGGCAAGAAGATCTCCCACTCGCACCGGCGAACCTCGCGCCGGTTCGACCCCAACATCCAGAGCAAGCGCTACTGGCTGCCCGGCGAGGGCCGGAACATCCGGCTGAGGCTGAGCGCGCGTGCCATCAAGACCGTGGACGCCATCGGCATCGAAGCCGCCGTCGCCCGGATCCGGGCCCGAGGGGAGCGCGTCTGATGGCAAAGAGGAGCAAGATCGCGAAGAACGACAAGAGGAAGCGGATCGTGGCTCGCTACGCGCAACGGCGCGCCGAACTCAAGGCCGTTCTGTCGTCCCCGCACTTCACGGCGGACGAGAAGGCCGCCGCCCAGGCGGAACTCCGGCGCCAGCCCCGGGATGCGAGTGCGACCCGGGTGCGCAACCGCGACAGCGTCGACGGCCGTCCGCGCGGCCACCTGCGCAAGTTCGGGCTCTCCCGCGTCAATCTGCGTACCCAGGCCCACGCCGGACATCTGCCAGGGGTGACGAAGTCCTCCTGGTAGTCCTCCGCTATCTGAAACACCCCTGACCGGGGAGGCTTTGGCTGCCTTCGTGCCCAGCCAGACGGAGGCCCTCGCGGGGCGGTCAGGTGTACGTCGAGGTGCGTACATCTGACCGCATCCGCTCGGCGGGCGGCCGTCCCGGCCGGCCCCGCGGCTGGGTCAGGCAGGCTTGACCGCCCGCGTCGCGAAGTAGTGCGACATGTACTGAGCGGACGCGTTGGACTGGTGCGGCCCCTCCGTGAACGCGGTGAGGACGAACCCTGCGGCGAGTTGCCCGCCGATCTGGGCGGAGAGGGTGTGGCTGTACTCAAGAGGGGCGTCCGCGCCGAACTTCGTGGCGCGTTCCTCGGCGGAGTACTGCGCGACATCGCTGTAGGGCAGCTTGTGCACGACGATCATCTCGCCGCGCTCGTCGAGCGCCTCGTGGTCGAACAAGTACGCGTCAGGGTTGAGGAATCCCGCGAGCAGGGCGCCGCCCGGTCGCAGCACGCGGAAGCACTCGCGCCACACCGGCGCCAGGTCCGGTACGAAGAGGTTGGAGACCGGATGGAACACGACGTCGAACGCCGCGTCGCCGAAGGCGCCGAGGTCGCGCATGTCGCCAAGCACGGTGCGCAGGCCGAGTCCGTCGCGCGACGCCACCATCTGGTCCTGGCCGAGCTGGCGGGGTGAGTTGTCGAAGACGGTGACCCGCGCCCCGGCGGCGGCGAGGATCGGACCCTGCTGGCCCCCGCCGGAGGCCAGACACAGCACGTCCTTGCCGGTCAGGTCCGCCGGCAGCCAGGAACGGTCGACCGGCTCATGCCCGATGAGGACGATCGACCAGTCGCCGCTGCGGGCGCGCCCGACATCCTCGGGGGTCACCGGCCTCGACCACTCGTTGCCCTCCTGGACATATTTGTCCCAGGCCGCCCGATTGTGGGCGGCGGGGTCGACAATCATGTCCTTCACGTCCAGCTCCCTGCTGCGGCCACGCGGACACCTGCGGCACTGACAGGTCCGTGCCGCCAGCCAACACGATGGCGGGGTGCGGACTCAATGAGATTAACGGGCACCGAGGTGTCCGGGGCGCACGACGCCGAGGGCCCCGGCGGCCGGCTACGCGCCGGCGTTCTCGTCCCGCAGGGAGTGGATCATGCTCTGCAGGACCCGGAACGCGGCCGACTGCTCGGTCCCGGTCAGACCGGCCAGCATCCTGACCTCGACGGACCGGACCGCTGCGGACGCCTTCTCGAGCCTCTGGCGCCCGCGTGGTGTGAGGCGCGCGGGAAGAACCTTCCCGACGGCCGCCTCCGCCGGCCTGGTCACGTAGCCCTCTTGTTCCATGCTCTTGAGCAGCACGTTCATCGACTGCCGTGTCACGAACGCGCCGCGTGCGAGCTCGGAGTTCGACAGGCCCGGCCGTTGGGCCAGCAGTTCGAGGCAGGAGTAGTGCGTGATGCTCATCCCGAGGGGTCGCAGCACCTCCTCCATGGCTGTGCGCAGGGCGCTCGAAGCCTCTTTCAGCAGGTAGCCCAGTGATTTGTCCAGGTCCACCCCGGCGCCGTTTTGGCTCATGTCAGCATTCTGACATAAGATGGTTCGTGTCAGTAATCTGACACGATGGGAACGCGAAAAGAAGGAGCATCACCATGCCCGCCACCGGCCCCGACTTCATCTCGCTCCAGGTGCGCGACCTCGACACGTCGCAGGCGTTCTACGAGCAGTACCTCGGCCTCGTCCGCTCGCAGGCCGGACCTCCGCACGCCGTCGTCTTCGAGACGAAGCCGATCGCGTTCGCCCTGCGCGACATCGTTCCCGGCACGGATCTCGCATCCGTCGCCCAGCCCGGCATCGGTACCGCGATCTGGCTCCACGCCACCGACGTCCAGGCCATCCACGACGCACTCGTCGCCGACGGCCGCACCATCGTCTCCGCACCGATCGACGGCCCCTTCGGCCGGACATTCACCTTCGCCGACCCCGACGGCTACCGGATCACGCTCCACGACCGCGCCTGATCCGAGCGCGGTGCGCTGCCGGGGGGCATCGCCGGAAGGGCGGACACTGCCGACGGCCGGCTTCTCGCCCCGCCGGAGCCGCGAGGGCGATGATGCTGTCCGGCCGGTGGCCGCCTCTCGGCTCCCCGCCGCAGGTGATCGGGTGCGGCTCGGGCCTCTCGGTGTCGCCCTGTACCTCGTCGGTCGGAAACTCGCTCTCGCCCGGGGTGGCGCCCCTGGTGTGCCGGCCGATCCGGTCCGCCCGCACGGCGGACGGGACCTCCGGCTGCGGCGTGGTGGTGAGGCCGTGCCTGCCGGCACCCTTTACTTACATTGCCAAGTTGCGTATATATAACGCCGATGCCGCTCCCAACCGGCTCCGGGCCGCGCGCCGAGCCCTGTGGCGAATCGTCACAACGCTCCAACTGCCTTGGTGAAAAGCGTGTTTGGGCAGTCTGGTGGACCGAGGCGGGGGAGTGGCGCACAGCTTCACGGTTCCGCATCACGCCCGACAGCCGGGCCTGAGCGATGGCGCGGCGGGGGTCGAAGGCACCCTTCGCCGCACGCCCGACCACCCGCACCCGGCTCCTAGTCCGCGGAGGTATCTGTGAGAGTTCGTCGCCGGTCGGCGGTGCTGCTGTTCCTGGCAGCGCTGCTGACCATCAGCCCACTGTCGGCGGCTGCCGCCCCGTCCGGCCCGCCACCGCGACCACCCGCGTCGGACCCGGTGGACTCCAGCCTCACCAAGCACGCCTACACCTACTCCGACGCGCCCCTGGGGCAGCCGATGAAGGGGATCGCGCCCTACCTCTTCCCCGGCGACAACTACGCCGACAAGTACCCCGGCGGTCTGCTGTGGAGCTACTTCGCCCTCAACGAGGTGATGAAGGACCCCTCCGACTGCGACAGCTTCGACTGGACCATCTTCGAGATGGCGCTGGACGAGGCTGCGGTCTGGGGCCGGCAACTGGCCTTCCGCTTCTACGTCGAGTATCCCGGCGGCACCGGCACGCACCCGGGCAACGGCATACCGCCCTGCCTGAACGGCAAGGTCGCCATGCGCAGCAATCCCGCGTGGGGGACGGTCAGTCCGGACTACGACGACCCGGACACCGTCGAGGCGTTCACCAACTTCTTCGACGCCTTCGCCGCCCGGTACGACCACAGCGGCCCCGGCGGTACTGC
Source organism: Streptomyces sp. ITFR-16 (assembly GCF_031844705.1). NCBI lineage: Bacteria > Bacillati > Actinomycetota > Actinomycetes > Kitasatosporales > Streptomycetaceae > Streptomyces > Streptomyces sp. ITFR-16. Next base: position 1,299,738 of record NZ_CP134609.1, on the reverse strand, counting down.
CGACCCGCGCATCGGATTCATGACGGCCGGGCTGGTCGGTCTCTGGGGAGAGTGGCACACCTGGCCCTACGACGCGGACCAGGCCGACGGCTACCCCAACCTGATGCCGAGCGACGCGACGGTCTCGACCCTGGTCCACCACATGTCCGACGCCTTCGACAACATCCAGCCGGAGATCCGCTACGGCGACCTGGCCGGCGTCGAAGCCGCTTCGAACGTCGGCCTGCACGACGACTCCTGGGCGTACAAGGAGGACCGTGCCGGCACGCTGAAGGGCATGACGCTGCCGAAGTCCCTCGGCGGCGCGGACGACGCCTTCCTTCAGCGCGCGCTCGACGGCGGCGTCGAGAACCGCTGGACGACCGCCTCGATCGGCGGTGAGTCCCGCCCCGAGATCCAGGGGCAGCTGTACGCGAACTGGCCCGGCGGCACCGGGCAGGTGGACGACGTCCTGGCGTCCACCGAGCTCTCCCACGTCAGCTGGATGATCAACCAGACCGGCGCCACCGGCTACAGCACCACCGACCCCAAGGTCTCGGCGGGCATGCGGAAGATGGGCTACAACCTGCATGTCCCACAGGCCAACTTCAACGCCTCGGCCAACGGGTCCTTCAAGGTGGGCGTCACCCTGCAGAACGACGGCGTGGCCCCCTTCTACCAGCCCTGGACCGTTCAGCTGGGTCTGCGCAACGCGGCCGGCGACCTGGTCAAGACCTGGGACACGCCCTGGGACATACGCAAGGTGAAGCCGCTGAAGGTCCGGGCCTTCCCGGACTGGAACGTGGGCGCCGACCCGGCCTACCTCGATTACGGCCGACCGGAGAACTTCTCCGCCACCGTCGACGCCTCGGGGGTGGCCTCGGGCGACTACAAGCTCGTCATGCGGGTGCACAACCCGCTGGACGCCGTCACTCCCGAGGTGCTCAAGGCGCGCCCGGCCGCCACGCGACTGAGCGACGACGTCATCGGCCACTACCGCGCTCCCTACCCGCTGTCGTTCGCCAACAGCACTCAGGGCGCCGACGGCTGGCTGGACCTGGGCGGCCTCGCCGTCGCCGGCGGTGGCGTCGGGGGTGACACGACGGCGCCGACCGCTCCGACGGTCACCTCCACCGGCCGCACCGACTCGAGTGTGGCCCTGTCGTGGTCCGGGGCGACGGACGATGTCGGCGTCACGGGATACGACGTCTACCGGGATGCCACGAAGATCGCTTCGGTGACGGGGACGACGTACGACGACACCGGGCTGACAGCGGGCACCGCCTACACGTACACGGTGCGCGCCAAGGACGCGGCCGGGAACACCTCACCGGCCGGCGCCCCGCTCACGGTCACCACCAGCGGGGGCGGCGGTGGAACCGGGCTGCTGGTGGACGACTTCGACAACAACCCCGCCTGGCCCGGCGCCGCCTCCAACGACCTGGGCAGGTGGACCGGCGCCAACGGGTTCACCAACGGGGGTGGTTCGGGTGCGGTCTCCGGCGGAGCGCTGACGCTGGCGTACGACAACAACGGCTGGTTCGGCACCGATGTGTACACGAGCGTGTCCACGCTGAACCATCTCGTCGTCCGCGCCAAGGGGCTCCGGGGCGGTGAGGAGAACGACTTCGAGCTCTCCGCCGGCGGGGTCACCAAGAGGTTCAAGGACCTTGTCCTCGACGGCGGTGCCCATCCGGTCCTCACCACCGGCTACCAGGACTTCAGGATCCCGCTGACCGCCAACGGGATCAGCCGCACCGAGCCGGCCCAGCTCAGTCTGAGCTTCTGGCACGGCGGTTCCAGCAGCCTGAGCATCGACAGCATCTCCTTCGAGTAACCGGCCACCGCGCGGCGCCTCACCTCTGCGCGAGGGAGGTGAGGCGTCAGCGCGCCATGATCGCCGCGCCGGCTTCGGGGAAGGCTTCGCCCTGCTCGACGGTGCGCTGCAACTGGGCGTCGATGTGGCGCCAGGTGATCTGGATGCCGCCGAGCGCCACCGCGTCGCCGCCGAGCGTCGAGACCGCCACACGGGGCACCAGCGGGCACAGCCGCGTCAGGTTCTCACGTACGAGATCCACGTAGAGGTCGGCGGAGTGCGAGCTGCCGCCGCCGAGCACGACCAGTTCCGGATCGACGGCCAGGGTCATCGCCGCGATGCCCAGGGACAGGGCTTCGGCGAAGGCGGCCACCGAGGACAGCGCGGCCGGGTCGCCGTTCCGGGCCGCGTTGAACATTTCCAGTCTCGCGAGGTGCCCGGTCGCTGCCGCCCGGCCGGGGTAGTCCGTCTCCAGCTCACGCCAGCGCAGCTGGGGCAGTTCGCCGATCAGGCCGGTGCCGCCGCGGTGGCCGCGGAAGAGCTCGCCGCCCGCGATGATGCCCGCTCCGGTCCGGTTGCCGCACAGGATGTAGACCATGTCCTGCACGCCCTGAGCCGCTCCGAGACGGTGCTCGGCGATCGTGCCCAGCGCGCAGTCACCCTCGACGAGAACCGAGCAGGCGAAGTCGTCCGCGAACGCGGCCGCCAGGTCGAGCCCGATCCAGCCCGGCATGCCGCTGCCGCCGAAGTGCCGCACGATGCCCTCCGACACGACGCCGGGCGAGCCGACCGCGACCGCCCACAGGTCCTCGGCGGCCACCCCGGCGGCCCCCAGCACCGCAGCCATCACCTTCCGTGCCAGGCGCAGCCGCTCGACGGCCGGAGCGTTCTCGTCGACGGACAGATCCTGGCTGGCCAGCGGCGTTCCCAGGAGGTCGGCGACGATGGCGTGGATGTGGTGCGCCCCGATGTCCACCGACAGCATGCGGCCCGCGCCGCCGTCGAACCGGTAGCTGCTGGCCGGGCGTCCCATGACAGGGCGGTCGCCGCGGTCGTCCGGGGCCAGCGTGGCCACCCATCCGAGCTGCTGGAGGTCGCTGAGGACCGCCTCGGTCGCCGTGCGCGAGAGCCCGGTGGTGTTGACCAGACGGGTGATCGTGGCAGGGCCCCGGCGCAGTTCGCGGAGCAGGGCGAGTGAGTTGATCCGCCTCAGCAGCGAGCGGCTCCCCGCGACACCCGACGCGACTGACATTGTCTGCTCCCTTGACACCGGATGTGGCCTGCCTTTCACTTACATCGCCAAGTTGAGAATGTATCTGGGAAGCCTATTGCATGCCGGCTCAACCGGGCGCACCCCATCCCAGTTCACCACGGGCCGGACGCGCGGCGCCCGAGGTTCGGGATCTGCTCCGCCACGCGATCGAGGAAGGCACGCCGCATGACAACGCTTCGCGCAGCCACGGAGGACAGGAGCGTCGCGCCGGCCGTTCGCCGCCACGCGTGGCGGCCCGTCCCGCCCCGCAGGCGCTCCAGCATGACCCGCCAGGGGCGCACCGCCGCACTGTTCCTCGCACCGGCCCTGCTCGGCTTCGCGCTCTTCTACGTCTATCCCGCCGTCCGCGGCGCCTACCTCTCCCTGACCGACTACAACCCGATCTCTCCCCGCCCGGCCGATTTCGTGGGTCTGGACAACTACCGGCACCTGTGGAACGACGCGCTCTTCTGGAAGTCCCTGCGGGTCACGGGCGAGTACGTGTTCCTCAACATCGTGTCGCAGACGATTCTGGCCCTGCTGCTCGCGGCGATGATGGCCCGGCTCACCCGGTCGGTCGTCCTGCGCGCCACTCTCCTGATCCCGTGGCTGATCCCCAATGTCACGGTCGGCCTCACCTGGTTCTGGCTGCTCGACGCCAATCTCGGCTTCGCCAACCACCTGCTGGGCTTCGTCGGCATCTCCCCCCAGGGCTTCCTCTCCGACCCCGATCAGGCGATGCCGGCCATCGCCGGGATCAACACATGGGCGTACACGGGGTACACGGCGCTCCTGCTCTACGCCGGGATGCTGCAGATCTCCAGGCAGGTGTACGAAGCCGCCGCCATCGACGGGCTCGGTGAGATCCGGCTGTTCTTCCACATCACCTTGCCGTTGCTGCGTCCGGTCCTGGCGCTGGTCCTCGTGGTCTCGCTGATCGGATCGTTCCAGATCTTCGACACCATCGCCGTCACCACCAAGGGCGGACCGGTCAACGCCACGCAGGCCATCTACTACTACATCTACCAACAGGCTTTCAGCTACCTGCACATGGGCTACGCCAGTGCCATGGCCATGACGCTCGTGCTGATCCTGGGCGCCCTGACCTTCCTCCAGCTGCGCCTGCTGCGGGCCTCCAGCTCCGACCTGGCCTGAGACGAGGCGAACGTACATGCACAAGACCTGGCGCAATCCCGGCAGAATGGCAGCCTGGGCCTTCCTGGGGGCCGTCGTCGCGGCCACCCTGTTCCCCTTCTACTGGATGATCCGCACGGCCCTCACCCCGGCCAAGGAACTCTTCGGTGACAGCACCTCGCTGATCCCCGGCTCGCTGACCACCGTGAACTTCGAGCGGATCCTCGGGCTCACCACTGACGCGGAGACGATCACCGCCGGCGGCACGGCCGCGCATCTCGACTTCCTTCTCTACCTCCGCAACTCGCTGATCTACAGCGTCACCATCGCGGTGGCCCAGACACTCTTCTGCGCGGCGGCGGGCTACGCCCTGTCCCGGCTCAGGTTCCGGGGCCGGCAGACCGTCTTCGCCCTGGTCATCTCCGCCCTCATGGTGCCGCCCATCTTCACCCTGCTCCCCAACTTCGTCCTGGTGAAGTCCCTGGACTGGCTCAACACCTGGCAGGGGATCCTCGCCCCGATGCTCCTGATGACGCCCTTCGCCGTCTTCTTCCTGCGCCAGTTCTTCCTCTCCATACCCCGTGAGATCGAGGAAGCGGCCTACCTGGACGGCGCCGGCGTATGGCGCCAGTTCACCCGGATCATCCTGCCCATGAACAAGGGGCCTCTGCTGACCATCGGGCTGATCACCGCGGTCAACGCCTGGAAGGACTACCTCTGGCCGGTGCTGGTCGGCAAGGAGGAGAACATCCGGCTGATGACAGCCGCGATCGGCATCCTCCAGCAGTCGGGCCCCAACACCTCGCCCGACTGGACCGGCCTGATGGCCGCCTCGGTCCTCACCGTCATCCCGGTCCTGCTCCTTCTTCTCCTCTTCGGCCGGCGCCTCGTCGAGTCGATCAGCTTCACCGGCGTGAAGTAATCCGTCCTTCCTCTCCACGTAGCCGTATCTCTCGCAGAGAAGAGCCTCCCCATGCACCTTCGCATCCGTACCATGCTGGCCTGCGCGGTCCTGGCAGGCGGCCTCACCGCCTGCGCGGACAGTTCCGCCGGTGACGACAGCGGCCCGGTCACCCTCAACTACGCGCTGTGGGACGACCGTCAGCTGCCCGCCTACAAGGAGTGCGCCGACGCCTTCACCAAGGCCAACCCGGACATCAGGATCAAAATCTCGCAGACGGCCTGGGCCGAGTACTGGACCAACCTCACCACCGGCCTCGCCTCCGGGACCGCACCGGACGTGTTCACCGACCACGTCGGCTACTACCCGAAGTTCGTCAAGAGCGAGCAGCTCCTGGACCTGCAACCGTACGTGGACAAGGACGGGATCGACCTCGGCCAGTACCAGAAGGGCCTGCCGGAGCTGTGGGTCAAGGACGGCAAGAGATTCGGCCTGCCCAAGGACTACGACACCATCGCCCTGGTCTACAACGCCGACATGCTCAAGAAGGCCGGGGTCGACCCGGCCTCGCTCGACAAGCTGGACTGGAACCCCCAGGACGGCGGCTCCTTCGAGAAGCTCATCGCCAGGCTCTCCGTCGACAGGAACGGCCGCAACGGCCTCGACCCCGACTTCGACAGGAACAACGTCGAGGTCTACGGCTACCAGCCGGACTACGACTCGGGCGGCGCCCCCGGACAGAGCAGCTTCGGCAACTTCGCCGCGTCCACAGGATTCACCTTCACCGACAGGAACCCCTTCGGAACGAAGTTCCACTACGACGACCCGAGGTTCGCCGCCACCATCGATTGGATGGCCTCGCTCGCCGGCAAGGGCTACGCCCCCGAGCTGAACAAGTCCTCGACCATCGGCACCGACGCCGTGCTGAACGGCGGCAAGGCGGCTCTCGGCATCACCGGCTCGTGGAACATCAACACCTACCTCGGCCCCACCGCCAAGCAGAAGTTCGCCTTCGCCCAGCTGCCGACCGGACCCGCAGGCCGCAAGAGCATGATCAACGGCCTGTCCGACGCGATCTACACCGGCACCGACCACCCCGACCAGGCGTGGCAGTGGGTGAAGTACCTAGGCTCCACCGACTGCCAGGACCTGGTCGCGAAGAAGGCCGTGGTCTTCCCCGCCATCTCGAGCTCCGCCAAGAAGGCCCTGGCCGCCCACCAGGAGGCGGGACGGGACGTCACGGCCTTCACCCAGCAGGCCGCCGACTCCCGCAGCCTCTTCAACTGGCCCGTCACCGACCACGGTGACGAGATAGCCACCGCCGTGAAGGACGCCGTCTACAGCGTCTACCTCGGAAAGAACTCGGCCTCCGCGGCCATGTCCGGTCTCCAGAAGCAGGTGGACGGCCTCCTCGCCCAGGACTGACACCCACTCCGGCGCCTCGCCATGCGACGCACCGGGTGATCCCCGTGCTCCGCGCGTACCCCGACCACCCCTGAACCAAGGAGCTCCATGCCGGACATCATCGAACTGGGCCCCCACCGCCTGGCCGTCCACCACGCCCAGGGGACACCGGAGGCAGTCAACGGCGGAGTCGTTCTGCCCCCGGGCCGGGTAGCCCTGCTGCACGGACTGGGCGCATGCGACTTCTACCGGCACGGCTGGAATTCATGGTCGCCGACCGGCTGGCGCAACCTGGCCGAACCACCCCTGCGCATCACCGACCCGATCCGCCGGCTCACCGCGGACGACACGGCCTGGCACGAGGAGCACCGCCACCACTCCTCCGCGGTCGCGGCTCTCGACGCGGGCGGGGGCGAGGTCCTGCTCCTCGGTTCGCTGGGCCTGGGCAACCCGCGCCTGGCCGCCGACCGCGACACCCTGTCCGGCTGGTACGAGCACGGCGCGGCACCCTGGTTCGCCGCCATCGGCCCCGAGGCCGAAGTCTTCCGCCGCTACAGCGAACTGCTCGCCAAACGGCTCGGCGGCCGGCGGACCCCGCCCCGCCGCCACAACATCTGGTCCAGCTGGTACTCGTACTACGAGGACATCGACGAGCGCACCCTGCTCGCCGAACTGCCGGCCATCGCGGAGCTGCCTTTCGAGGTCGTCCAGTTCGACGACGGCTGGGAGGAGATGGTCGGCGACTGGCAGCCCAACAGCAAGTTCCCGTCGGGCATGCGCCACCTCGCCGAGGCGGTCGAGGACGCCGGCATGACACCGGGCCTGTGGATCTCCCCCTTCATCGCGCTGCCGCAGTCGAAGATCGTCCAGGACCGGCCCGAGCTGTTCCTGCGTGACGCCGACGGAGGTCTCGCCGTCACCGGCTACAACTGGAACACCGGCTACCACGCACTCGACCTCACTCTGCCCGCCGCGCGGGACCACCTGCGCGAGACCATCACCACGGTCACCCAGGACTGGGGCTACCGGTATCTCAAGCTCGACTTCGTCTACGCCGCCGCGGCTCCCGCCGAACGTGCCGAGGGCATCGGACGGGAGGAGGTCTACCGCAACGGCCTCGCCGTCGTCCGCGAAGCCGCCGGGGACGATGCCTACCTGCTGGGCAGCGGAGCGCTCCCGCTGCCCTCGCTCGGGCTGCTCGACGCCATTCGCGTGGGCCCCGATGTCGGCCCGGCCTGGACCTACCACGGTCTCAGCGACCCCTCCGACGCCGCCGCGCGCAACGCGGTCGCCGTGTCCGCCAGCCGCTTCTGGCTCGACGAGCTCTACGACATCGATCCCGACGTCGCCTTCTTCCGTACCCGGCAATGTCTCCTGACGGACGAGCAGCGGAGCGTCATCGCGGACCTCGCCGCCACCTGCCGGTTCCGTGCCGTCTCCGATCCGCCGTCCTGGCTCAGCGACAGCGAACGCACCGCACTCGACACCTTTCTGCACAGCGCGCCCGACGTGCAGTGGCTGTCCCGCAACCGGGCCCGCATCGGCGACCGCACGGTCGAATTCCCGACGGAGCTCCCGGCGCTGCGCTGAGCCGGCCCCGGCGGTGTGACATCCGGTGACAGATGAGAGGGTCGGGCGGGTGAGTGAGACGACGACCGAAACCCTGCAGTACCGCTTCGACGGCCCCGAAGACGCCCCCGTCCTGGTGATCGGCCCCTCCCTCGGGACCACCTGGCACAGGTTGTAGAAAGCGTCCAGGGGCGGCTTCGCCAGTCGAGGGCAGGCGCGAAATAGCAGGTCAGAGGGTTTTTGGTCTGCGGGGGTCTGACCCGTTGGTGAATGCTGCGTGATATGCGAGTGATACGACCGGGCGCCATCGAGGTCTGCCCTGGCGAATACCCTGGACGGATCTGTGGGACGGCGAAGCCGCACGGGAGTACTCCGGTGCGGCTTAGCTGTGAGGTCGAACTTGTGGGCGCGGAGGATGCGCCCCCCCTCACGCAGTCTGTTCCTGCGTCGCTCGTAGGAACGAGAGATTTGCGAGGGCAGTCGCTTGGCGCTCGTGCTGGGGTGAGTGCGAGGAGGAGGCCCCGCTGAGGGAAGCTGAGGCGCCGGCTACAGACGGTGGCAGGGAACGCCATCGCGTACAGCGGAGCGGGCATCCCCGGGGGGCTTCCTGTATCTCCGGCCCCAGAGGGAGGTGCAACGGGGGGCAGGTATGGGACTCATGGAGAAATGAATCCAACGGGGCGAAGAGTGGTCCGAACGCTGTTCCTGAACCACTCCTCCGGGCGCGGCAGCACCGACGTGACACGTGCCGGCCACGCCACCAGGAAGGGGCGGATTCCAGGTGTCTCTGCCCCCGCCCCGGGTGTGCGGCCGCAACACCGGTCAGCGCTGCGGGTCCTCGCTGCGGGGTGGGCTTTCGTGGATGAGGTCACTGGTGGTGATGTAGCGGCCGCTCAGGCTGTCGTGTCGGCCTGTGGCTATGGCAGCGGCGCCGCGGGTCGCGTCGGTGAGGGGGACGGTGCGGCCCTGGCTCACCTGCTGGGCGAACCAGGCGGCGTGGAGGCGGCGCCAGCGGTCCGGGGAGTTCCTTTCCTGGAGGGCGGCCGCGGTGAGGCCCGTGGTGATGATGCCGGGGTGGAAGGCGAAGACTCTGATGGGGTCGAGGGCAAGTTCGCGGTCGAGCGTTCCGCAGAGGTTGATCCCGGCGGCTTTCGCCGCGGCGTAGGCGCCGGCGTAGGGCCAGCCGTGGACGCCGGCGGCGCTGCTGATGTGGAGGAGGCGTCCGCCGCCTGATGTCCGGAGGATCGGCAGGGCGGCAGCCAGGGTGGTCAGTGTGGTGCGTGTATTCGTGCTGAAGCCTTCCCACCACTCCTCGACGGAGGTCGCCGACAGGGGGCCGGTGGGGCCGGCGACGCCGGCGTTGTCGACGACGCAGTCCAGTCCGTTCCATGCGTCGGCGGCGGTGTGCAGCGCGGTGCCGAGTGCGGCTTCGTCGGTGGCGTCGCCGGGCAGTTCGAGGACTTCTCCACCGATACGCCGCAGGTGCTTCGCGGCTTCCGACAAGCGCTGAGGGTTACGGCCGTTGAGCGCGACTTTGATGCCGGAGCGGACGAACTCCTCGGCCAGGGCGCGCCCGAAGCCGCCGGCGGCGCCGGTGATCAGCACTCGGGACGTCGGAGGAGGTGTCCGGGATTCAGTGTCCATGGCGGCTCCGGTGGGTGTGCAGGTAGTGGGTGTGCAGGTAGTCCTGTACGAAGCTGGGTGAGGCGGCGGGCACGTCCAGCAGGGGGTGGGGGATGCCGAACGCATCGACCAGTATCGGGAGGTGGGTGTGCAGCTGATCGCGGCAGCGGTCGGTCCGGTGGTCGAGGAGGACCAGGTGTTCTGGGGCGATGAGACCGTCCCGGAGGGTGGCGGCGGCGTCGCGGCGCAGGTCGCGCAGGGCGTGGACCTCGCCGAGGCAGGCGATCAGCTTCCGTGCCTCGGCATCGTCGGTCTGCTGTTGGGCGGCGAGGAGTTCGTCCAGCGCGATTCGGTGAGCGTGCCGGTCTGCCAGCCGGAGGAAGCGAGCGGAGCAGGTGTTCCAGACGTCCAGTATCTGGGTGTGCGTGCGGCGTGCCGCGGCCAGACCGCGGTGACAGGCGCGCAGCGCCTGCTCTTCCCGTGCCGCTGCCAGCGCGGCCCATGCGGGGAGGTCTCCCTCGGGCGGGAGCGGGTGAGCGGTCGGGGACCGTAATGCGGCTTCGTCGTGCCGGTGGACCATTTCGCGTGCCGCTGCCAGGGCGATGACGGTGTTGTCGCCTTCCGCGGTCATGCAGCCGCGGTTGACGGCGAGGTAGAGGGGGATGCGGTTGACGGCGAACATTCCGTGGGCGCCGCAGAGCCCTTGCACGGCGGTCAGTACCTGGTGGCAGAGGCTGGTGACCAGGTACTTGGTCATGGTGTAGCGGTGCGCCTCGGCCGGTGTGGGGACCACGTGCCGGCGCGCCGCCGCACGTACGGCTGTTGCCATACCGGCCGAGGCGACGTAGGAGGCGGTGTAGACGTCGGCCGTTGCGTCGATGAGGGCGGAGTAGTGGACGCGGTGCTCGATGAGGGGGACCCGTGCCGCTCCGGCGCCCGCGGAGTGGCGGTGCTCGGCGAAGCGGGTCGCGATGGTCACGGCGGCGCGGGCCATGGCCGCGCTGACCGCGCTGAGCCCGACCTTGCCGATGCCGACCCTTGCTACGGAGCGGGCGAACGCGGCGGGCCGGTCGATCGGCAGGATCTCGCCCGCCCTCAGGGCATCGCGTATATGGCCGTCGCCGTCCAAGAGCGCTCCGAGCGGGACCCTGGCGTCACGGAACCGGGTGAGCGCGTTGTCCGTCGGCATCCCGGGCTTGTCGGGAAGAGGTGTGACCCGCACTCCTGGGGCCGGCTCGTCCACGGTGCCCAGGTGGCAGACGAAGGCGTGGACTCCATGATCCTGAGGGCCGGACCGGAGGCGGGCGAGGACCACCGCGATCTTCGGCAGCTCACGGAGGGCGTTGTTCGACATGAACTTGACCGCTCCGTCGTCGGGGGTGTTGAGCACGAACTCTCGCCGTTGCGAGTCGTAGTGGGCCTCGGTGCGCAGCCGCGCGAGGTCGCTTCCCCAGACTGCCTCGGTGGCGAGGAACGCACCGGTGGCGCGGCCCGCTTCCAGGTCCCCCAGTGCCTGGTCCGCCTCCCGTGACGAGCCGAGTTGGAGGAGGCTGCCCAGACACAGGTTGAGATGCGCGGCCAGGAGCGCGGCGAGGGAGGGATCGACCACGGCCGCCCACTCCTCCAGAGCGAAGTACCGGCGCGGGTCGGTCACACAGGACCGGTCCACGCCGACAGTGGACCGCAGCATTTCCAGCAGCCTGTAGCTCCGCTCGGCCGATCCCTCGCCGTCGCGGTCGAGCGGGTCGATGGGGCGTGGAACGGGGATTTCCTGGGGGCGGGGGCCGTCTGGGGCTATGGGTTCTGGACGGTAGGGCCCCCTGAACAGCCCTGCGCGGTTGCCTGTGAGGGTGCGGTGCAGGTTTTCGGATGTGCGTGAGGTGGAGTTCACTGTTTCTCCTGCCGGCCGGAAGAGGGGTACGGCCGGAAACGGGGCCGTACTGGTGGTCGTCTACAGTCTGCGGAAAGCGAGGACCACGTTGTGCCCGCCGAAGCCGAATGAGTTGCTCAGGGCGAGGCGGACCGGGTGGCGGCGGGGGCGGCTCATCACCACGTCGATGTCGATGCCTTCGGACACCTGGCGAAGGTTGGCGCAGGGTGGGACGAGCGCCTCTTCGAGGGTCCGGACGGTGAGAACCGCCTCGACCGCTCCCGCCGCCCCCAGGAGATGTCCGGTGACGCCTTTGGTGGAGGTGACCACGGGCCTTGGCCCGAGTACATGGGAGATCACCGCGCTCTCCATCGCGTCGTTCAGCGGGGTGCTGGTGCCGTGCGCGTTGACGTGATCGACCTCGTCGGCCCCGGCGCCGGCGTCCTCCAGGGCTGCCTGGATCGCGCGGACGGCGCCCGCCCCCTGAGGGTCCGGGGCCACCGGGTGATGGGCGTCGGAGGTGGCACCGTACCCCGCCAGCAGTGCCCGTCCCCGGTGTCCTCGCGCGGTGGCGTCCTCGGCCCGCTCCAGAACGACCATGCCGGCGCCCTCGCCCATGACGAAGCCGTCCCGCTCACGGTCGAAGGGCCGGGACGCCTCCCGTGGCGCTTCGGTACGCTGCGAGAGAGCCCCCAGGCGGGCGAAGGCACTGGTGATCAGGGGGGTGACGCATGCCTCGGTGGCGCCCGCGAGGGCGATGTCGCAGCGTCCCGCGCGCAGGAGGTCCGCCGCGATCGTGATCGCGGTGGCACCGGAGGCGCATGCCGTACTCGTTTGCAGGCACGGCCCTCGGGCGCCGAAGACGATCGAGAGCTGGCCGGCGACCAGGTTCGGCATGTAGCGCGGCAGGAGAGACGCGGAGAGCTGTTGGACACCACCGCCGAGGAATCGTTTGTGCTGGTCCTCCAGCGTGCGGGCACCGCCCAGGGACGTACCGATGATCACGGCGACGCGCTCCGCCGGCCAGGCGCTTGGGTCGAGCCTGGAGTCGGCGATGGCCTCCCCGGCCGCGGCGGTGGCGAAGACCGTGAACGGGTCGAGCCGTTCCGGTGCCGGCAGCCGTAGGCCCGGCAGCGCCGCGCGCAGGTCGAAGGGCGGTACCCGGCAGGAGAAGTCCACCGGGAGCCCGGCCAGTTCGGGGTCGGTGCGAGCCGTCGACCGCCCTGCGCAGACCCTTTCCCAGATGGCCTGGACCCCCAGACCGGCCGGGGAGACCACACCGGTCCCAGTGATCCACACCGGTGTTCGATCCCCAGGCGTCGGCCGCGCGGTCACGCCGTCCTCTCTTCGGCGAGCGAGGCCAGTGCCGCCAACGTCGTCGAGGGGGTCACCTCGTCGTCCGTCAGCTCCGTCCCGAGGGACTCCCGGAGTGTCTCGGCGAACTCCAGCCGGGCCAGGGAATCCAGATCAAGGTCCCCCAGCACCGCTTCAGGGGTGATGCGATCGGGCGGGACGCTGAATTTCTCGACGAGGACACCGACGATCAGCTCATAGCTCATGGACATGCTGAAGTTCCTTATGTGTGGGGGGACGGCGGCCGGAAGGGCGTCACGGCTCCCGGGGCACGACAGCGAGCCGAACGGATCGCCGCGTCTCCCGGCTTCTCACGGGAACGGCGAGGGCGAGAAGCGCACTCGAAGAGGCGGTAATTAGTTGAAGCCGCTACGACTCATCTCTTCCCGTCCTTCTTTCCGTAAAAACGGCAAGGCGGGAGCACAAGGGCGCGCCAGGGAGCGAACGAGTCCTTCACCGACAGGTTGTGCCGGACGCAAGAGACACGTGAGCCCTCTGTCCTAGCGTGTGGCTCCGACCGGCACTCTTTCCGAGGCCCCCACAGCGTCTGATGGAGAGCTGCCCACGAACAAGGCCCTCGCGCTTGTCGTGCTCGGTGCGATGTGGAGCCTTCACCGAAGCCCGCAAGGGCGGGCCGGCCTCCGCGACCTTCAGGAGGAGTGTGCCGGAGCGGGACGGCGGCCTCGGCACCGGGCCCGGAGCGGAAGGTTTCGTGGCCTTTCCGTGGATGCCCTCGTCTTCTGCCCGTTTCCGAGCGACGTGACAGGTTCTTCCTGGCCCTGTGCTCCGGGCTCGCCCTTCTCGCCTTGGGGTCCGGTGGCGCCGGTGTCGCCCTTCGGGCCCGCCGGCCCCTGAGCGCCCTTGTCGCCCTTCGGCCCGGGCGGGCCCGGCTTCGGCTTCGGGGCGTCGCACGGCTCCACGGTGCCGCTGGTGGAGAGGTAGCGGCCGCTCATCCAGCCGTTGCTGACCTTGAACCATTGGTCGTTCCCCTGTACGACCTGCCCGCGGGTGCTGCACCGCACCGACACACGAGCGCCAGAGGCGTAAAGACGCAGCGATTTGGATGCCGCTGTGGGCCGCTCCCGGAGATGCTGACCGGTCCGGGAGACCACCTGCCCGGTGGCGGCGGCTGCGGCTCCGACCGCCTGCACCGCGCGGGCCGAGACCGGCGCGGCGGAGGCCACCGATGGGCAGAGCGACACCGCGACCCCCATCGACAACGCGCTGAAGGCATACCGAGGGAGAGCGGAACTCTTTCCAGGTGCTGAGAAATCACCTTTCCTGGACGGGATCGAGTAATCGTCGCAGAAGGGATATTCGTTTAATCTGCTTTTCGATCGAAGATCGACGTGTGTCCCCCGCATGGCCGCCGCCTCTTCGTGTGAGTGAGCTCGAAACTCGCGGCTCCTCGTCCGTCGCCGGATCGGGTCCTGCTCGTCCGGGGCATCTGTTGTGTGCCCCGGACGGCCGGTCGCGGCGGCCTCAGGTGGGGATCTCGGTGTAGTGGTGTTCCTCGTAGTTCAACTTCAGGTAGCCGTTGACGGTGTCGTTGAAGTGGATCCAGTGCGGGGTCCGGCCGTGCGCGTCCAGCTGTTCCTGCGACTCCCAGTGCTCGATGAGGGTGTAGTCGTAGGGGTCGTGGGCGTTGCGCCATAGCTGGTACAGATGACAGCCGTCCTCTCTGTTGGACTCCACCACCATGTGGTTCAGCAATTTCAGGAACTCCGCTTCGTGCTCCTGGGACACGTCGAAGAACACGTTCAGAATGATCATCAGGCTGACTCTCCTTCGGTCGTCCGGTGTCCGGCCGGTCAGCCGGCCGTGTTCGCGGCTTCTTCGATGAGGTCGCTCACCGGGCCCGGCCGGGAGGCGAGGGAAGCGTGGCCGGTGTCGAGCTCGATGGTCCGGCGAGGGTTCATGCGCTCAGCCATGCGCCGCTGGTTGTCCGGGTGGATCATGCGGTCGTCCGTGGAGACCTGGTACCAGGACGGCTTCGTACGCCACGCCGGAGCGGTGATGCTGTCGCCGAACGCTGCCGCCAAGGGGGCCTTCTGGGTGATGCTCATGACCAGTGCCTCGTCGGCGGGCAAATCCTGGGCGAAGCTCTCGTGGAATTTGTCCTGCTTGATCCACAGGTAACCGTCGGAGTCCGGGGCAAGGTTCTCGAACGCTGCTGGAGGGTTGTTCTGACTGATCTGTCCGGGGTTCTCGCCGGAGTCCGGGGCGAACGCGGCGATGTAGACGAGAGCGGTGACATGAGGCAGATCGCCCGCCTCGGTGATGACCGCTCCTCCGTACGAGTGCCCCACCAGGACGACCGGACCGTCGATCTGCCGGAGCATCTTGCGGGTTCGGTCCACGTCGTCCGCGAGCGAGGTCAGCGGGTTGTCCACCGCGTGCAAGGAACCGAACCCACGCCGGTGGAGTTCGGTGATGACCTTGCCCCAGTGGGCCGCACCACCCCAAAACCCATGGACCAGCACGACAGCGGGCATCTCAGCCATGGAAGACTCCCCTTCCGGAACAACCCCCTTTCTCAACCACAACGCACTTCCGTCGATCTCGCACCCTTGAGGATCTCCCCTGGAGCTGTGGGGTCTGTCAAAAGATCGACTCGCAGTCCCGCTCATGGAGACCGTCCACGAACGTCGTCGCTGTTGTGGACGCGCAGATGGAGCAGCGCGGTTGTGCGGATGCCCCGGTCGGAAACGACGATGGTGGGGCGTGTCACGACCGAGGAGGTTGCGGATGTCAGCGAACACCCTGGTCCGGGAATCTGAGCAGGCGCGACGGCCCGTTGGCCCGGTTCTTTCGGTCTTGGTGGCCGCGGTGTGCCTGGGGGCTGGCCAGGCCATCGGCTGGTTCGTACTGAAAGGCACTGGCTACGACGCAGGCTCGAACGCCGGCTTGATCACAAGCTGCCTGGCTGCCTTCGTGCCGACGCTGATCCTGATCGGCCTGTGGGTCACAGCAGTCGAGCGCAGGCAGTTGTGGACACTGGGCTTCAGGGCGAGAAGGCCGGTCTGGAAGATACTTCTGGGCGCGGGGACGGCGCTGGCCTTCCTCATCCTGCTCAACATCGTGGGCAGCATCGTGGGGCGGGGTGGCGGGGGTGACGACGGTACGGAACTTCCTGCCCTGGGGGTGGGGCTGGTGCTCCTGGCCGCCTTCGCGGTTCAGGCATCCACGGAGGAGGTCGTCTTCCGGGGGTTCCTCCTGCCCAGGTTCACGGCCCGGTGGGGGATGACCGTGGGGGTGCTGGGCAGCTCGGCCCTCTTCGCAGCCGCGCATATGATCAACCTACGCGCCCCGTTGACTTACATCGCGATGACGTTCCTGCTGGGAGTCGCGTTCGGTCTGTGGGCCCTCGCGGACGGGGCGTTGTGGCGGACGTGCGCGTTCCATACGGTGTGGAACTGGCTGCCCAGCCTGCTCGACGGCTCCGGTGACGGTACAGCGGCAGACTTCACCACGGGCACCACTGTCGCGACCTTCGCTGTTCTCGCGCTCGTCGTACTGGGTGCGCTGTGGAGCTTCCGCCGCAGTCGGCCGGAGGGGACCGGCCTCCAGGACCTCCAGAGGGAGCGTGCCTGAGCGGAGAAACGCCTTCGCTCAGGGTGTTCCCGGCCATTCGCCGGGAGGTGCCTTGTTCTTCGCGGTTCTTCGCGCACACGTGGCGTGATGGGCGGGCCATCAGCTGGGTCACCGACAATCCGGGCGACCGCAACGGTCCGCCAGAGAATCCGGCGCACCGTCACGAAAGATCGAGGTTGCGGACCCGCAGAGAATCGACATGCTGAAGTGGCTCCGGTGAGGGTGCTGCCGTTGACTTTGAAGGGCTGGGCGAGCAGTTCTGGGGCACCGAGCTTGCGCAGGTAGAGCACGGTGGCCAGCACCCTGTCGGCGCAGGCCGGCCTGTCCTTGGCCCCTGCGCCGCGCGCACGGGTGCGATCGCCTCCTCGCCGCTGGAACCGGCTCTGCTCGCGTAACGCGTCCAAGTTCTACGAGTTGGTCGATGAGTTCGTCCAGTGCCGGTTCGGGCATATCGGTCGGCTCCGGGTTTCGCAGACATCCCTTGGAGGGGCGTGGTGACGGGCAGTCGGCTGACCGCGGCTTCTTGGCTTCGCTGGTCGTGTCGCGGGGTTGGGCGAGGAGGGTGCAGTTCCCAGTCGCCGTGGAAGCGATGGCGGTGCATGAGCAGGGCGTCGATGTCGCTGCCGGTGACCTTGATGCCGGTGTCGTAGGTGCCGGGGTCCAGTTCGGCGTGGACTGCGAGTACGGTGCGGGTGATGGTTGCCGCGATGCTGTTCACAATGACGTCGTGGCTGGTCAGCGGTCGACCGTGCCGGTTCCTGGAGATGTGGGAGAACAGCCGGTGCTCGATCTTGTTCCATTTGAGGTGCCCGGAAGCGTGTGGCAGACCGTGATATCCAGGCCCGTCTCTGCGGCGGGGGCTGCGAGTTCGGTCTTCCAGGCGCGGGTGCGGTAGGCGTGGGAGCCGCCCGCATCCGCAGTGATCAGCAAACGCGGGTGGCGGCCGGATGATCGTGCAGGGCTCGGGCCTGCCGCCGGCGGCGGATGGAGGTGACAGCGAACTTCTTCGTGTCCACACTGATCACCGGCCGGCCGGGGCCCATGTGCTGTCTGGCCTGCTCCTTGATGTAGCGGAACTGGGCGCCACGGTCCGGGTGCTGCTTGCCTTCGATCGTCCTGGAACCGGCCTGCAGACTGAAGCCTTCCTCATGCAGCAGGTCGGCGACCGTGTCCGCGCCTGCCCGGTGCCCCTGACAGGCCAGCTCGGCCGCCAGACTTCCGGTCGGCTTCACTGTCCACCGCAGCGGCGATATCGGATCGCCTCGCTCGCCGGGTTCCACCAGCGCCCGCAGCGCGGACCGCAGTCCCGGATCAAGCTCCACGGCCTTCTACCAGCCGCCGCCAGGTCTGCGCACCCGGCCCAACGGCTCTTCGCCGGCCTCCAACTCGTCCGCCCTTGCGGACCGTCGTCTCGCTGACCTGGGCCGCCCGCGCGATCGCCCGAATATCAGGATGTCCCAGGACCCGGGCCTCGGCCCCCATCAACAGCCACCGCTGCCGCTCGTCCAGGTGCGGGAACAACACCCCGAACTGCACAGTGAGTTGACCACGTACCTCATTCGAGAAATCCCTACCAGACCAATGAGTCGACCAGGGCGAGGGTCTGAGTGACGTCGTTGACGTTGGCCGCGGTCGTGATGACCTTGAGCGGGGTACCGCGTCCGTCGCGGATCAGGTGGTGCTCGCTGCCCGTCTTCCGCCGGTCGACCGGCGACGGACCGGTGTCGGCGCCCCCTTTTTCGCGCGGATGTGGGAACCGTCCACACACGCACGCGACCAGTCGAGTTCGCCGGCCGCGTTCAGCTCGGAGAGCGGGACCCGACGCAACTGGTCGAAGACTCCCGCTTCCTGCCACCGCTCCAGCCGGCGCCAGCACGTCTGCCCCGAGCCGAAACCCAGCTCCAGCGGCAGCAGTTGCCAGGCTATGTCGTTGTACAGGACGAACAGGATGCCCTGGAGGCAGAGCCGGTCCGACACCGGCCTCGGCCCCGGAGACCGCTCCGGCCACGGCGGCAGCAACGGCTCGACCAGAGCCCACAACTCATCGTCCACGATCCACGGTCGGGTACCCACACCCTCACGAACGGCCGAATCATCACACCGGTAACGGCCTACCAGGACGATTCAGCAAGATCGTGTTACGAGCTCCAAGGGCTGTCCCGCAATTCCTGGCGGGCGCACGACGACAGCTACGGCACCTCGCCGCGTTGTCGAAACGCCAGAATGCGTCCAGTATGTACTCCGTGCGCGAAGATGCGCTGATTCGCTTTACGGGCCGCTGAGGTCAGGTTCGAACGGAGGACGAGCACGCCGAGAGCAACGAGCAGCCAGGTCCCGACGCCGACCCGGACGAGCCAGAAGACCCATGATGTGCCGCAGGCGCACTCGCCGAACGGCATCCCGATCCAGTCATGCCCCTTGGGGCTCGGGATCACGCCCCAGGTCAGATGTCCGAACCCTGGGGGAGAGAGGGGAGCGCACCCACAATGCCGTCGCGTAGTGGAGATCGATCTTGCCGAAACCGTCTGAGTCCTCCCGCTCCGTGAATTCCTCGACGGGCTTCGGTTGCGGTGCCTCCCGCCGCCGCACGAGATCCATGACCGGGTGCGTTCGGCGGCGTGCTCCAACACCGCAGCCTGACCAACCGCGAACTTACACAGCCACAGCGCATCATCGGTCCGCTCGCGGCCAAGCGCGGACGACCGAAGCGCTGTGAAGATGATCTCGGCTGGGCAGACCCGGAGCCCCGAACGGAGCCGGTTGAGGAGAAGGACGGCGCCAGAGGAGAATGACTCAGGAGGCGGACGGATCGATCTCCCCCGCGAAGACGATGACCTGGTCGATGAGGCTCCGCCGCAGATGGACGACGTCCGTTCCCGCCAGGCGGGGGCCTCCATCCGGCGTCGTGAAGACCCACTGGTACCGGGCCCACTCGTCCGGCATGTCCACCGCCGAACAGCGCACCATCGTGCCGGTCCCTGCGGGGTGGCGCCGGATGTCCAGCACGAACCGCTCGACCGCCTCGATCCCCTCACTGCGGCCCAACGGTCCCCAGAAGACCACGTCCGAGGTTAGGGCCTGGGAGAGCAGCGCAGTCACACAGCTGTCGTCCGAGGCGTTGAACGCGGAGATGAACGTGTCGATCGCTGACCGCGCGGTTTCTTCCTGCATGCACCAGTAATACCAGTCGCCTCGCGGACCGCGCTCGTCCCGTGAGCCGTCTCCCGACCACGGTGAACCATCCCGGTCACAGCACTAGCTGGTGCTCACTGCTGCCTCGCGAGTGTTCGGCGCGCCGGAATCCTTGTGCTGTGGGGCCGGGTGCAGGGCGGCCACGGTGACGCCGATGCCTTGGGCCTCCTTGTACGATGCGTCATCGCAGCACTGCACGGACACTTTGGGATGCCCCCGCTCCGATCTAGATCCATGGGCGGGCTCACGGCCGTCGGGCGACTCAGCGCGTGCTCCACTTCTGGTTGTCCTGACCGTTGCAGTCCCAGAGCTGGAGGCGGGCGCCGCCCCCAGTCCTCGCGTCTTTGACGTCCACGCACTTGTCGGCCTGGGGGTTGACCAGGTCGTTGCTGGCATTGAGCACGAACTGCTGGGCCGGGTTGCCGCTGCACCATGCGATCTGAATGACTGCGCCGTTGTCGTGCGAGCCCCATGCCACGTCCATGCAGAGGCCCATCGAGCGGATTGTGCCGTCCGGGCGGAAGTCCCATTTCTGCCAATTGGTTCCCGTGCAGTCGGCGATCTGGAGCGGGGAGCCGTCCGCCCCCTTGTGGCCCACCATCTCGATGCAGCGGTTGGAGGCGTGGCCGTAAACCATGGCTCCCGGCGCCGTCGTCACCGTCGTGGGGGTCGTGGGCGTCTTCCTCTTCGACGGCTTCGGCTTCGTCGGGGGCTCCTCCGTACTCTTCGCCACCGGCGCACCTGTCACCGCGGCCCTCGCCTTCGGGTTGCCCTTCCCACCGTCTTCCTTGCCCTCGCTCGCGGACGGTGACGGAGACGACGGCTCCGGGGCTGCCGAAGTGTAGGCGCCGGGGCCCACGCCACTGCCCGAGCTGTTCAGCACCGTACCCGCGTCGGCCACTGTGCCCGATGCTCCGTCGTTCCCCGAATCCTGTCTGTTCAGCATCCCCGACACCAGGAACGGCACCCCGATCAGCAACGTCCCCGCGATCGCCGCGCCGGCCAACAGGCCGCGGGACGGTCGGCTGAAGGGGCGCGAGGCCGTGGACTTGGCAGTGCCGGCCGCAGAGGCATCGGTCTCGGCTGCCTCCGCTTCTGCTTCCGCCTGAGTCTGTGCTTCAGTCTCAGTCTCCGCCGTGGCCGTGGCCGTGGCCGTCGGCTGGGTGTCCGGCGCCGACGTGTCAGATGTCCCCGGCTCGGGCGTGCCCACCGTGGCGGCTGCTGCCTCTGCAACCGGCGTCTCCGGCTTCGGGGCGATCGGCGTCGTCGCCGACTCGGCTGCCGCGGCCTGGTGCTGTGGGTCGTTCGTGCCGGACATGGTCTTCCTTCCAGAGCGGTGCTGTGGGGCCGGGCGGAGCCGACGGTCAGTCGCCGGGCGGGGTTGTCGAGAAGCGGCGGGCGTCGAAGTACAGGATCAGCGGGGCGCCCTCCTCCGGTCCGACCTCAAGGACGTTGTCGCCGGGGCCGAGCACTCGCACTTGGCGCCCGGCCTCCCGGGCAACCAGCGCCGCCAGGGTCGCCACATAGGCCGGGGAGTCGGGGCGGGCCAGAACCAGATCGAGGCGTGCGGAGTCGTCCAGTCCGGCCTCTCCGACGCTCACCTGGCCGTTCTGGAGGATCGACTGGGCGCGCAGCGCCTCGGTGAGGGCATCGATCCCGGTCAGATCGTCAATGCTCACCAGCGTGTCGTCTTCGGGAAGGCCGGCGTTCTCCGGGGCCCGGCGTTGCGCCACGTCCGTACGCGCCCACTCACGCAAAGCGCTGTGCGGGTCGCGCGACCGGGTCCACGCGGGGGCGTCGCCCGAGGCGGTGAGCAGCCGGGACAACGCGGCCACGAACGAGTCCGGACGCTCACCCCGGGGTATGGGCGGTACGCCGCCCATGTCCTCGGCGTTCTCGTCGTCGTTGTCCTCCTCCGAGTCCGATGAGTCGGACTCCTCCGTCACCCGTGGCGGCGCCGGCCGGCTCGTGAGGATCGGCCAGCCCGCCGGTATGCGGGCGAACGAGCCCGTCGGGAGCTGCACTGTGCCGTCGCCCGCCGCCGCGCGCTCCGCCTCCAGGAGGGTGACCAGGTCGGTCAGGTCGTTCTGGGCGTTGCGTTGCAGGCCGGCCTGGCGGGCCTGTTCGGTGAGGGCATCACCTACCCGGAGTTCGAGACCGTCGACCGCCTGCTGGGCTGTGTCGAGTGCGGCGATCGCGGCGTTACGGCGTTCGGCTGCCGTGGTCAGGGTGTCTTGGGCGGTGCGGTCGGCCCGTGACGCCGCCGCGGCCGCGTCGCGGGCGCGGGCCAGGACGTCGGCTGCGGTGTCAGCCGCGCCGCGGGCCATGAGACGGCGGCGGGCGGCGTCCTCGGCGGCGTGCCGGGCGGCGTCGGCGGTCCGCTCGGCCGCCCCGGCCGCCGTCCTGGCCGTCTCCAGCGCTGCACGGGCGATGTCCCGGCGGGTCGTACGGCGGGCGACCGACTCGATGGAGCCGCCTTCCCTGCTCGATCTGCCGGACCTGGACCCGCCACGCTCGGCCGCTTCTGCTGCTACTTCCCGCAGGCTGCGTTCCGTCGCATCCAGACGCTCCCGCGCGGCGCGGACTGCCTCGCGGGCCTCCTCCGCGTCCCGTGTCGCCGCCGTCGCGCGTGACCGGCGTTCTTGGGTTTCGGCCGTCAGCTCCCTGACGCGAGTGCGCCGCTCCTGGTCGGTGCGCTCGGCGGCGCTGACCGCGCGTTCGGCGGCCGTGAGGGCGTTCCGGGCGTCCTGTGCGACGGCGCGGGCGTTGCTCAGGTCACGCTCCGCACGGGCCACCGGCGGGCGCGCCTCGTCCAGCGCCCGGCGCACGCCGGGAAGTTCGGCCTGGAGGGCCGCCTCCTCGGCGCGGGCCGTCTCCTCCGCGTGCGCCGCCGCGTCGAGCGTGCCGACCTGCTCCCGGACGGCCGCCCAGCCGGCGCCGTGCTCCTCCGGGCCGGCCGGCTCCGGTTCGCCGTCGGCGTCGAAGCGGCGGAAGCGCACGCCCTCGTCGTCGCGCAGCGCCAGCTCGACCGGCCGGTGCAGCAGTGCTGCCGCGCCGGCGGCGGCGTACAGCGCGCGGGCCGTCTGCCCGGGACCGCCGTCCACGGCCAGCCATATCTGCACGCCCTCCACGGCCGCCCCGTCGTCCGCCCGGACGCCGTCCGCCAGCAGCGGCGGCAGGTCGCGCAGCGGCACCGTACGCCAGTCGCGCAGTACGGCGTCGGCGACGGCACCGGCCGGGGCGCCCGCCGCGTGGGCGCGGGCGTCGGCGGCCACCCGCACCAGGGCGGCACCGTCGAACGTCCCGGCGTCGGTGCGGGCGCCGGTCACACCGAGGCCCAGCAGATCGCGCTCCAGGGGGCGCATCCGCACCGTGCCCGTCACATACCGCACGCCGCCCGGGCCGTGCACCGTGATCAGCGCGTCGGCGAGGATCTCGTGGCTGCGGGTGCCGCGCGAGCCCTCCGGGGCGCTGGTGTTGCCGTGCTTGAGCCAGTCCCGGCGGGTGCCGCTCACGGCGGCGCCGGGGCCGGGGGCCTGCGGCTGGCGGGCCAGCACCGGGACGGTGAAGTTGACGATCTGCCGGTTGTCGTCGGTGGCGGCGAGCCCGCCCTGTGCCGCGAGTCCGGCGGTGACACCCGCCTGCGAGGAGGACGCCGCGCCGTACGTGCTCAGCCGCAGCCGGTCCACCGTCACGTCCCCCGTGTCGGTGACCGGGCGCGGCCTGTACAGCTCCACCGTGAGGCGGGGCGGGGTGCCAGGCGCGCCCTGGAAGGGGTAGGCGCCCGGCATCGTCGTGACCGGGCCCGCCGGACCGCGCGGGTGGTCCAGCGAGAGCGTGCCGGACTGGATCAGCTCGCCCACGCGCACGGCCGTGGCGTCCGCCGATCCGGAGGTGGTCAGGGAACGCCAGGAGCGGGTCAGCCCCGGGTCCACCTCGCCCAGCGCCGCGGCCAGTTCCGCGCCGCCGTCGAAGGCGTACACGGGGGCCGGGCCGTGCGGCACGAAGCGGTCCCCGGCGACCGCGGGCCGCGCGGTGTGCAGGGCCACCGGCAACGGCGCGGGCGCGGGGGCCTGTTCGCCGGTCTCGCTGCCGGTGAACCGGAGCGCGGCGGCGGTGTGCACGGTGGTGGTCCGCGTCGGCCGGCCGCCGAAGAGGTGCGCGATGCGGTCGGCGAGCGTGGCGTCCGCCCCGGTGAGGCTCAGCACGCCGTGCTGGAACAGGCTGCCCGGCAGGTCGAGCAGCCACTGCGCGGCCGGGGTGGACCGCACCTCGGCGACCACCCGGTACGGCACGCCCTCGAAGTCGGCGGCGTTGTCGGTGCGCTGCCAGAAGCGGTCCTCGGCGGAGCGGGTGACGCGCGCCGCGTTGCCACGGGTCGTGTCGGCGCTGAGCAGCGCGCCCGCCCGGTCGGTGCGCGGGCCGCCGGTGGGCCGCGGGAAGCGCGACTGGAGCTGGACGAACCCGGCGTGCCGCACACTGCGCGCCGTCCGGTCGGTCACCGAGGAGGGCACATGGCCGAGGAACTGTTCGATGCCCGAGCCCGCCGCCGCTGGGTGCCCGCGCAGCGCACGCAGCGCGTGGTCGTCGGCGTCCGGCTCGGTGCGCAGCGTCACCTCGACCAACTGGGCGCCGCCGTAGCCGAGATAGCGGAACCGGAAGCGCTGCACATGGCCGGGGCCGCGACCGGCGAGGGTGCGCAGGCCGGCCGTCGAGGACAGGTCCGCGACACGGGTCGCCACGCCCGGCAGGTGGGAGGAGTGGCCGGGCCGGGTGATGCCGGGCGCCTCCTCCTCGATCAGCGCGAGGAGCCGTTGCCGCAGCACGTCGGGGCGCTGCACGGTGCGCGTCGCGTCGGTGAACTCGTCCACCGCGAGCACGCTGCCCAGACCCACCTCACGGGAGGCCGTGAAGCGGCGCGGCAGCGGCACCGAGCCCACCGCCGGGCCCGGCACGGCAAGACCGGGCACGCCCGCGAACCACGCGGCGTGCCGCCGGATCTGCGCCGGAGTGGCCAGGAAGCGCACCCCGTCCGTCAGGTCCAGCGCCACCGTCACCGCGCGGCCCTCGCCCTGCCCGAACGCGTTGCCGACGACGTTGCGGCGGCCCCGGCGGAACGTCACCAGCAGCGTCGCGTCGGCGGTGATCCGGTGCTGGGTGCCGCTCTCGGTGGCGGTGCGGTAGGAGGTCGTCGTGGAGCCCAGCGCCCGCGACCGCTCGCTCCGGGCGGTACGGGTGTAACGGCCCGACGGGTTCAGCGTGCCCGGCCGGGACGCCGGCGGCGCGCTCTCCTCTTCACCGGTGCGGTCGGCACGGGTCAGCAGGACATCGTCGAAGTCGTTGCCCGCCGCCTGGTCGGCAGTCGGAGTCTGGCTCGACGACGTGTTGCGGACCGCGCGGAAGCCGCCGGCCCACTGCGAGGTGCCTGCCGCGCCCCGCTGCTGCGCCGCTCCGTCGGTGGCGCTCAGACCGGTCTCGAAGTACTGCGCGAAACCGTCCGTCGCCCTCGGCCGCCGCAGCACGCCGCGGATCTCGACCGAAAGCACCTCGTCCGAGGCGAGCCCCGGCAGCGTCAGCCCCTCGACCACGTAGGCGCCCTTGAACACCTGGTGCCCCCGGGCCAGGAGCGCGGCGGGGCTGCGCGCGGCAGCCAGCATCTCCGCCGCCACCGTCGTCGGATCGGTGGCCGCCGCGCCCGCCAGCGACTCGCCCAGCGCCCGGCCCGCCCGCGCCACCGGACGGGGGGTGCGCCCGGCGACCGCGTCGCGCACGTCGTCCAGCAGGCCGCGCGCCGGATGCCCCGGATAGGTGTTGCCGAGCACCGCGCGGAACGCCGAGTCCAGGGCGGCGGACGCCAGGAACACCTCCATGATCGCGTCGTCCGGCAGCAGCACCGTGTCCGGCAGCGCGGCACCGTCCTCGTCGGTGAGGTCGAGCAGGGCCCGGTCGGCGTCGGTGGCAGCCCGCAGTACGGGTGCCGGGGGAGCCGCCGGCACCGGTGCCTCGGCGGGAAGCGTGCGGTGCGTCGGCACCGAAAGACGCAGCGCGCCCGGCACCCGGTCCGGCGGCGGGCCCGGCGGCCCGGCGGGCGGGGCACCGTGCGGAACGAACGGCACCGCCACCGTCTCGTGCGCGAAACGCACCGATGGCTGCCCACCAGGGCCCTCGTACAGGTCCAGCGCGAGGTCGGCCGGCACGTCGAAGACCTCGCTGCGCTGCCCGGCTCCGCTGCCGATGAACAACTGGTCGTGTCCGACGCCCAGGTGCACGCTGTTGTCGTGCCGCACCTGGTTGCCGCGTACATAGTCGCCGCTGCCGCCCAGCGTCCACGAGCCCTTCGGCAGCCCGAACGAGCCGCCACCGCCGTACGAGAGCCCGTACGACGAACCGCGGTGGTCGGCGCCCGCGGCCGACAGCGACGCCACGCCCATGCCCTGCACGTCCGGCAGCACCCGGCTGTGCACGCTGTCACCGTCGCCGCGCACCGCGCTGAGCACCAGTCGCACCCGCCGCGTCCCGGTCGCGGTCGGGATCTCCAGGAACAGCGAGTGGCCACCGTCCAGCATGGCGTCCGCGGCGGCCCGCTGCCCGACCTCCGAACGGCCCTGTTCGAACCGGCGCAGATTGTTCAACTGCGCCTGCACCAGGGCTTCGTCGGGCAGCACCCGGTTGCGCATTGGTATATCGCCGGGCAGGAAGCCCTCCCGCCGCAGCCAGTTCTCGGCGTGTACGAAGAGCGGCGCGGCGCCGTCCATTGCCAGCGGCGTCGCCGTCGTACCGACCGAACGCAGGTGCTCCAGCTCCGCCGGCAGCCGTCGCAGCTCGTCCGCCGCCGGCGCGTGCCCGTTGGCGTCCTCGGCGGTCAGCAGCCGCAGATGCATGCCGCGCGGCCAGGCGTCCGGTGTGAACTCGCGCCGGCCGCCGCCCGGCAGATGCAGCACCAGCGTGTGCCGCACCTCGGCCGGGGCCAGCAGATGGCTGCGGTTGGTGCGCACCGCGTGCATCAGCGCCGTACTGCCGCTCTGCACCAGTTCCTCGTGCGTGCCCGCCTGCACGGACGCCCGTCCCAGCACACCGCCACCGGGCCGGTGCGAGGCGTTCGGATGCCCCTGCGACCGGTCCGCGGTGAGCGCCGGTCCGACGCTCCCGGACAGGGAGAGCCCGCTGCTGAACCGGGACTGGGAGTCCAGTTTGACCACCTGGGTCAGATGGCTCTCCAGGTTGATCTTCCCGGCTACGCTGCGCCGCAGCGGTTCACCCACAACGACCTCGGTGCGCAACTGGAACATGCCCAGGGCGCGCCCCGAGGAGTCGAGCAGCACCGGCGAGAACACACCCCGGTCCCGCTGCATCGGCAGGGTGCCCCGCAGTAGCGGCTCCGACAGGAACGTCTCCAGCTCCGCCGCCGAGTCCTCGTCCAGCGCGCTCAGCTCGGTGCCGAAGAAGCCCAGCGCCTCCGCGAGCAGCCGCTGCGGCTCGGCGACCGTGTCCACGCCCCACACCGGCAGGTCGTCCAGACCGGCCGCCTCCGGCAGCTCCTCCGCCTCGTCCCGCGCCAGGTGCTGCGGGAACCAGAACGTCACCGGCCCGTGCGCCTGCGGCGGTCCCCAGGTGACCGGCGGCGCCAGCCTCGGCGCGTCCACCCGCACCTCCCACGAGGCCGTGAAGTCGTACGGCTCCGAGGGCTCGTTGCTGCGCTGCGCCGACGTCGTCTGCACCACCGTCGTCACCGACGACGTCGAGGACAGCTGGTTCAGCGTCATCGCCAGCGTCAGCGCCACATCGACCCCTCGCACCGGGATCGCCCGCGTCACCGGGAACAGGCCCGTCCACGGCAGCAGCAGGGTGCGGATCGTGCCCGACGCCTCTGCGGACACCGACTCCTGGGTGCCGATGCCGCGCCGCTCCACGCGCACGTCCCGCTCGGCGCCCTCCGTCCGCCCGTACCGGGCCGACGCCACCGGGTCCGACAGCCGCATCCGTACGTCCACGGTCCGGTCGCGGCCGTCCACCCGGACGGTGAACCGGAAGCCCAGACTGCCGCGCACATACGGCAGGTTGAGGATCAGCTGCTCACCGCTCGCCACCGCCCGGAGCTGTTCCCGCACCGGGTGCGTGTCCGGGGCGTGCGCGAGCCCCAGGGCGCCCATCACCTGCCGTTGCAGCCCCTCCACCACCGCCGGTGGCAGCGGCTCCAGATACACCAGGCCCACATTGCCGTCGAGTTGGGCGCCGTAGGCGAGCACATAGGTGGAGGAGGGTGCGGGCACCGGTGCCCGGGAGGTCGGCCAGGAGGGGGCTTCGGTGGCCGGGATGGGGGCGGTGTCGGGGTCGGTGGGGGTGTCGGTGTCCGTCTGCGTGTGGTTGTGGAGCCGGGGCCCGGAGTCGGTGACGTTCTCGATGGTGGCGAGGTAGCGGTGGGGGAGCGGCGCGGGGGTTTCGACGGTGGCCATGAGGCCGTCGGTGTGGACGGCCGTGGCGTCGGGGTGGTTGCGGAAGAGGAAGTCGTTGTCGCGCTGTTCGTCGGGCAGGCCGAGGTAGTGCAGGAGCTCGTGCAGGAGCTGGCTGTCGGTGTGGTTGAGGTCGAAGTGCGTCTGGTCGGGCCGTTCGGGGGCGTCCGTGTGCGTGAGAGCGATGGCTTCCGGGTGGTCCGGGCTGTCGACGAGGTTGACGTTGACGTGGAGCTGGTCGCCCGAAGTGGGTAGCGCGTAGCCGGTGTTGAGGTGGCGGTCCACGAGTCGGCCGAGGCGCTCCGCGAGCCGGGCGGTGTGCTGGGCGTTGGCGGCGTTGACGGGGAGGCTGAGGGTGTAGTCGCGTACCCACTGGCCCTCCGGGGCCTGGATACGGCGGACCTGGGCGCGGATGAGGGTGGTGGCACCGGAGAGGAGCCCGGGCCGGGGGGCGTCGGCGGTGGGGTCGGCGTGCGGGTCGAAGCGCTCGGTGCGGAGGGTGGCGGGGCGTGCGTGCGGGCGGAGATGGTGCCAGCTGCCGGGGTGCGCGGGCCGGGCGACCCGGGGTGCGGGCCGGTCGTCGCGGGGATCGCGGCGGGGCGCGGGGCGGCGGCGTCCGGCGGACCGGATGCTGGGCGCGTCCTGCGGGCCGCGCGGCGCACTGGACGTCGGGAGCGCGGTGAGCGGGGCCGCGTCGCTGGCCGTGTAGTGGTTGAGCCCCCAGTAGTGGACCTCCAGGATCCGGCCCGCGGTGGGTGAGCCGACGCGGGTCACCGTGCCGAGGCCGCTCGTGGGGTCGGGCCGCAGCACCTCCACCGTGACACCGAGGGTGTCGGCGAGCAGCGGCAGGAACATCTCGCCCTGGTCGCTCTGCCAGGCGCCGGACCAGTTCCGCACCGCGGCGAGGGCGTGGTTCAGCTCCTCCTCCGTGAAGGGGACGGCGCTCTCGGTGTAGGCGGAGTCGATGACCTGACGGAGCTGGGCGTCGTCCAGTTCGGCGAGGGAGGGCAGCCGGCCGGTGTCGCGCAGGTGGTTGAACATCTGGATGACACCGGGATCGGCCGGGCGGTCGGTCACCCCGTCCTCGGTCAGCGCGGCGTCGAAGCGGGCGTTGAGGTCGTTCAGCTCCTCAGGCCGGCGCACTCCCTCGATGCCGTAGCGCCGGGCGGTGGCGAGGAGCTGGGAGCGGTTCATGGCGGCCGTGTCCCGGGTGAAGCGCGGTGCCAGCGTCTGCCGGACCTGGCCCACCACGTCCTGCGGCAACGGCCGTCCGCCCCGGTCCGCGTCGAGCAGCCGCTGTTCGGCCGCCGAACGGAGGTGGTCGGCGGCGATCAGCAGATGGTTGCGCGCCTGCTGGGCCGCAGGGGAGGTGTCGCCGCGGGCGGCCAGGCTCAGACCGGCGCGCACGTCGCCGGTGCGGCCCAGCCAGGCGTATGTCTCCGGGGCCTGGGTGCTCAGTGCGGGCACCCGCTCGCGCACGCGATGCGGGTCGGTGCCGATGAAGGTGTAGAGGATGCAGCGGCCGTCGCCGATCGTGGGCACGGTGTTGCCGCGAGGCGCACGCACCTGGAACGGCTCGGAGGGGGGTGGCGGGGGGGCCGTGCTCTCCGGGTCGGGGTCCGGGTCCGGGTCCGGGTCGGCGTCGGGTTCGGAGCGGGTGTCGCTGTCCTCGCCGTGCTCGGAGGTGCCCTCGCTCTTGGGCGGGGCCGGAGGCGCCGGGTCCGGCACGGTGAGCGCGGTCTCCACCTCGGACGGGTCGTCACGGTCGTCGGAGCGGTGGTCCGAGGCGACCGAGGCGGTGGAGTCCGGCGCGGCGTCGGAATCGGTGTCGTCCCCGGTGGCAGGGGTGTTGCCGGTGGACGGGGCGGCCGTCCTCGGCAGCCCGGAGCCCGGCGGGTGCGGGGCCATGGCGGACAAGGACGACCGCGAGGACGCCACCGCCGCAGGCCCGTTCGCCAGGACCGGCCCCGCCGCCGTGGGCAGGGCACTCTCCGCATCGGCGCGCCGGGTGGCGGCGTCGTCGCGGCGGCCGAGGATGTCGTCCAGCGCACGGTCGATCTCGCGGAGGCTCAGCTCGGCCCGGTCGTGCGACTCCTGCGCGTCCTGGCGGGCCAGGCCGGTGTCGTCGGCGTGGCCGCGCGCCGTGTCGGCGTCGGAGCGCAGGTCGCGTGCGGTGTCGCGGAGGTTTGGGAGCTGGGCTTCGAGCTCCTTGAGGGCCGCCTCGTCCCGGGCGAGGGAGGCCTCGGACTGCCGGAGGTTCGTCCGGTCGAGCGCCACCTTCTCGCGGACGCCGTCCAGTTCGCCGTCGATCCGGTCGACCTCGGCGGTCGCGGTGTCGATCCGCTCGGTGAGCCGCGGGTCGACGGCCGGGGGCGTCGCGGGGGCGGTCGTGGGCGTCACCGAGGGGCCGGTCCCGGTGGCTGGGTCCGGCGCGGGTGGCGCGGCGGCGGCCTCGTTCAGGGCGTCGAGCCGGGCCTGCGCCGCCTCCAGATCGGCTTCGAGACGCGTCTCCCGGCGCCCGTCCTCGGTGAGGGATTCGGTGAGCGTGTCGATCGTGCCGCGCGTGTCGGCGATGTCCGTGGTCAGCTTGTCGATCCGGCTTTCGAGGTCGCGGACGTCCTGCTCGGCCCCGTCGGCCCCGGTCTCCGCCGAGGTGGCCGCCCGGTCGGCGTCGTCGGCAGCCTTACGCGCGTCGTTCAGCGCCGTGACCGCGTCGCGCAGGTCGTCCACCGCGTCCGTCCGCAGGTTCCGCATCCCGGTCTCGTCGGCGAGGGCCTGCGCGTGGTCGCCGTGGGCGCGGTGCAGATCGTCCGCGACGGTCTCGAATCCGGACCAGGCGCGGTCCAGCGCCGGATCGCCGAGGGGCGGCGTGCTCTCCGTGCCCGGCGCCTTTGAAGGGGCGGTCCTCAGGGCACCGTCCGGGCCGAATGACCAGAACCGCAGTCCCTCCGGCCCACGCGTCACCAGCTCCACCGGACGCCCGGTCAGCCGGGCCGTACGGGACGAGCCGTACAGCGCGAGGGCGAGCCGGGAGCCGTCCGGGTCCGTGCCGGTCGCCAGCCAGAACTGGTAGCCGTCGTCGTCCGGATCGACCCCGGCGATCAGGGCGTCCGGCAGGTCGCGCGGTGGTGTGGACGCCCACTGCCTCGGCGCGGTGCCGGTCTGCGAGGCCAGCAGCGCGGGCAGGTCGTAGACACGCGGGAGGGGCCGGGGCGGGGTGATGCCGTGGCCCAGCGCGTCGCGCTCCTCGACGCGGAGGGTGGCCGTACCGGTGACGTGCCGCACCCCCTCGGGGCCGCTGACCTGGATGTGCACGTCCGCCTGGACCTCGTACCCACGCGTTCCGCGCCCGTCGGCCGGGGCACTGGTGCTGCCGGTCTTCAGCCACTCGCGGCGCCCGCCCGAGACGTTGCCGCCGAAGTCGCCGGGGTCGATGGGCCGTTGCAGTACGGGCGGAGTGGCGCCGACCAGATTGCGGTCGGGGTCGTCGGCGCTCAGCACGAACGGCAGGGACAGACCGAGGCCCGTGTCGTTGCCGGACACCGTGCCCGAGGTGTCGGTGACGATACGCAGCCGGTCCACGGCGACGTCGCTGCTTTCGGTCACCACGCGGGGCCGGTACAGGGACACCGTCAGGGTGGGCCCCTCCGGGGAGTCCAGGAGCGGGAAGGCACCCGGCATGGTCGGCAGCATCCCGCCGACCTGACGTGGGTTGTCCAGGGTGATCGAACCGGCCTGCAGCAGCTCCCCGAGGCGCACCGAGGCGTTCTCGTCGGAGGTGGACGCGGGCTGCGCGCGCCAGCCGCTGCCGGTGGCCGGCGCCACCTGGTCGAGGGCCGTGTAGAGCTGGTCCCAGGCGTTGAATCCGTACACCGGGACGTTGCCGTTCGGGTGGAACAGCCCGTCGTCGCGCAGCGCGGGCTGCCCGTGCGGAGCCGGACGCGGGTCGACCCGGGACACCGAGACGGGGACCGGCAGCGGGTTGCCGCCGCGCGGTGCGGCCGTCTCGCCGCCCGCGAACCGCAGGCTGACGTGGGCCGGGACCCGGGTCCGGCCGCCGATCTCGCCGGCCAGGGTGCGGCTGATCCAGTTCCGGGTCGGCGCGTCGGCGTCGTTCCAGGCGATGAAGCCGCGCTGCACCAGCGCGCCCACCACGTTCGGCGGCCAGTCCGTCACCCACGTGGAGCGGACGGTGGCGACCAGTTCGTAATCCAGGCCGTCGAAGTCGGCGGCGTTGTCGGTGCGCAGCCAGAACCGGTCCTCGGCGGTGCGGCCCCGCTTGCCGGTCTTGACACTGGCCGACGTCCACTGGGCGGAGGGGCCGAGCCGGTCGGTGCGGTCGTCCGCGTCGGGCCGGGTGAAGCGGGCCGTCGGATTGACGGTGACCCGGTGCTGGCGGCTCACCGTGGCCGTCGTGGACCGGCCTGCCGGGGTCTGCGACGTCCAGCTCTCCAGCCCCGACTTGTCGCCGGGGACGGCGATGCCGCGGCGCGCGCCCCGGTTCGCGGCGGTGGTCGTGGGCCGGGCCGAGAACGTCACCTCGACCAGCGCCGCGCCGCCGAACCGGTGGTGCCGGAAGCCGAACCGGGCCTGTCCGCCGCCGCGTCCGATCAGCGCGCGCTTGCCCGCGGTGCTCGTCTGGTCGGCGATCAGGGCCGCGACGCCGGGCAGGTAGGAGGCGTGGCCGGGGGTGGTCACGCCGGGTGCGTAGCGGTCGAGGAGGCCGCGCACCTCGTTCTGGAACCGCTGGCGCTGCGCGGTGCCCGGCCGGCCGCTCGGGCTCAGCTCGGTGACCGAGGTGACCGCGGCCAGGCCCAGCGTGCCGTCCCGCACATAGCGGCTGGGCAGCGGCGGGCTCGCCAGACCGGTGGGCGGCACGTCGGCGGGCAGCCCCTCGACACCGCCCATCCATGGCCGGTCGCGGCGCAACTGGCTGTCGGTCATCAGGAATTGCAGACCCTGCGGCACATCCACGGCGAGCTGGACGGTCTGTCCGTGGGTGTAGCCGACGAAGTTAGCGAACGCGTTGCGGTGCCCGGAGCGGACGGTGATGACATAGGTGAGGTCGGCCGTCACACGGTGCTGGAGGCCCGACTGGGTCGGCACCCGGTTGGTCGTCGTCGTGCTGATCGAGGTATCGGACTTGTCCGTCTTGCGGTCGTACTGGTAGCGCCCGGACGGGTTGAAGCGGGACGGCTGCCGGGTCTCGGACGTGCTGGGCTGCGGTGCGGAGGTGGCGCCGTCCTGCTGCGGGTCCGGCACCGGGGCGGTGGCGGGTGCGGGCGCCTTCGGGTTGTTCTGCGTCGCTGTGCCCGCCAGCCCGAACTGGTGCGTCTTGCCGAGGCCCTTGAGCTGCTGCGCCGAGTCGGCGGCGGAGACGTCCGACTCCAGGTACTGGCTCGTGCCGGACGTCAGCCGCGGGTGGTGCGCGACGGCCTGGACCTCCACGGAGAGCTGCCCGTCGGCGCCGAGACCCGGCAGGGTCAGACCCTCCACCACATAGCTGCCGTCGAGTATCTGCTGGGCGCGGGCGACCAGCGAACCGGGCGACAGCGCCGCGGTCCGGGACTCGGCGGCCACCGTGGTGGGGTCGGCGAACGGGTTGCCGGTGAGCGAGCTGCCGAGGAACCCGGTGAAGCGGCCCAGCAGCGAGGGCGCCGGGGTGAGGGAGACCGGAGCGGGGGCCGGAGCGGGGGTGCCGGTGGTGGGCGCCGTGCCGGTGGCGATGTGCTGGAAGGCGTCCTGGAGGGCCGCCGAACCCCGCATCACGTCCACCAGGGCGTCGTCCGGGACCCGCACCACGTCCGGCCGCGGCCTCCCGGTGCCGTCCGTCAGCGCCAGCCGGTCCCGGTCGAGCCGCGAGACCGGGCGTACGGTGAACGGCTCGCCGGCCGGCGCCGGGGGCGGGGCGTCCAGGGTGCGGCCGTGCGGCACGCCCAGCCGGACCGTGCCCGGCACTCCCGCCGGTACGGTGCCCGGCGCGGACTCCAGGTCACCGGGCGGGTGCGGCCGGGGCTCCGGGGTGCCGAAGCGGACCCGCGGACCGGGGCCCGTGCCCTCGTACAGATCGAGCGTGAGACGGGCGGGAACGTCGAACTCGTGGGCGTCCTGGCCCGAGCTGATGAAGAACTGGTCCTGTCCGACCGTCGTCGAGGTGGTGTTGCCGAGCGAGGCGTTGCCGACGTACTGATAGTCGCCGGTGCCGCTCAGCGTCCAGGCGCCGTTCGGCGTGGGGACACCGGGGCCGCCGCCGAAGCCGAGGCCGCCGCTGTAGCTGTTGCCGAGCCTGCCGTTGCCGCCTGCCGTCGACGACGACACGCTGATGACGGCGACGCCGGGGAGCACCCTCCTGTGTACCGGCGGCCGGTCCCGGTCCGCGATCGCGCCGAGCACGAGCCGCACCCGGCGCCGCCCCGTCGACGAGGGCGTCTCCAGGAACAGCGAGTGGCCACCGTCCGTCATGGAGTCCGTCGCGCCCCGCAGCCCCAGCCCGGAACGCAGCTCCTGGAGCCGTCGCAGGTTGTTCAACTGCGCCTGCACCAACGTTTCGTCGGGCAGCCGGCCCCGGCGCGGGGCGCTCGCGGGAGGTGGCAGGAAGCCCTGGTCGCGCAGCCAGGCCTCGGCCTCCGCGAAGAGCGGCGCCGTGCCCTCCACGCCGAGCGGCACCGTCGACTGCCCGATCGAGTCGAGCGACGCCAGCTCGGCGGGGAGCTGCCTGGCCTCGGACTCGGTCGGCGCGTGGCCCCGGGCGTCGTCCGCGCTGAGCATGCGCAGGTCGAGGCCGTGCCGCCAGGTTCCCGGCGTGTACGAGGCGGTGCTGCCGTCCGGCCGGATCAGGGTGACGGTGTACGAGACGTCGGCCTCGGTCAGCAGATGGCTGCGGTTGGTGCGCAGCGCGTGCACGGAGGCCGCCGAGGAACTCGTACCGAAGGCGTTCTGCGCGCCGAGCTGGACGGTGCCCTTGCCGCTGAAAGTCCCGCCGATGGAGCCGGCGGCGTCCGGGTGGTCCTGCCGCGTATCACCGGTGAACGACGGGCCGATGCTGCCGGCGAAGGCGACACCGCTGTTGAACGTGGTGTTCTGGTCGTTCTTGACCGTGTTGACGAGGTGGCTCTCCAGGTTGATCTTCGCGTCGATGCTCTTGGCGACCGGCGCGGTCGGCGTGACCCGCGCGTCCAGCCGCACCATGCCGACGGCCCGGCCGTTGCCGTCCGTCAGCACCGGCGAGTACAGCCCGCCGTCGCGCTGCATCGGCAGCGTGCCCCGCAGCACCGGCTCGGAGAGGAAGTCGGCTAGCTGCGAGGAGGAGGTGGCTTCGAGGTCGGCGCGGAAGTGCGCCGCCGCGCCCTCGTACAGCCGCCGGGGGTTCAGCACCGAGTCGACGCCCCACAGCGGCAGGTCATCCAGGGCGGCCGGGGCGGGCAGCTCCTGGGTGGGGTCGGCGTCCGCGTCCACCAGGTGCTGCGGGAACCAGGCGGTGACCGGCCCGTGCTGCTGCACCCGCGACCAGCCGTTCGTGGGATCGCCGTCGGTGGAGTCGCTGTCGGGGGTCGGGGCGGTCGGCGCGGGAGCGTCCACGCGGACCTGCCAGTTGCCGGTGAAGTCGTAGGCCCGGGACGGCTCGGCGCTGCGCTGGGCGGTGGTGGTCTGCGTGACCTGGGTGACGGTGAGGGAGCCGTCCGCCTGGTTGTGCGTGAGGGTCGCGGACAGCGCCATGTCCAGCGAACGGACCGGACCCGGCGCGGTGATCGGCAGCGAACCCGTCCAGGGCACCGGGATGGTCGAGAACGTGCCGGACGGCTGCGCCGAGACATTCTCCCGGGTGCCCTGGCCGCGCCGCTCCACGTGCTTGTCGGGGTCGCTGGTGTCCAGATCGCCCTGGCGCGCGGACGGCCGCCCCCCGTCCAGGGCCAGCCGCACGTCCACGCTCCGGTCGGTGCCGTCGACGCGCAGCGTGACGCGGTGGCCGCCGAGGCTGCGCAGATACGGCAGGTGCTGGGTCATCTGCGACGCCGACAGCACGTCCCGCAACTGAGCGAGGACCGGGTCGTCGGGGTGCGGGGCGGGGCGGCTGAGGGCGGTCATCACCTGCCGGTGCACGGCGTCCACCACGTCCGGCGAGAACGGCTCCATGAGGACGAGCCCGACCTGCCCGTCGTGCCGCCGCCCGTAGCCGCCGAGGTACGAGGGGCGGGGTCCACGTCCACCGGTCTTCTCCGGGTCCGGGTCCGGGTCCGGATCGGGCAGGGGCGTGGTGTGACCCTCCGTCGTGGTCAGCGTCAGCTCCGGCACCACCGGTGGGGGCGTCGCCTCCTCGGAGGTGACGACGGGCGGGGGTGTGGTCGTGTCACCCGGGACCGGCGCGGACGTGGTGCTGATCGGGACCATCGGAATGGCTTCGGAGTCCGAGACCGGGTCGACGACGGGCGTGGCGGTGGGCGTTGCGGCGGGCGGGACGACCGGTGCCGGCGGGTCCGCGCCGAGGTTGCCGGTGACCGGCACGGGCGGCGTCGCGGCGCCGCGACGCCCACCGTCGGGGTGCGGCCGGGGGGCGTCGGCGGGGTCGCCCACCAGCGTGCCGATGAGCTGGAGGTGCCGGGGCCGCAGCCCGCCCGGCTGGTAGCCGGCCGGGTCCGACGGGTGGGCGAGGACGCCGGTGACCGGGGGCGCGTCGCCCATCAGGCTCTCGTTGCCGCCGCGGTGCGGTGCGGCCGGGTCGAGTCCGCTCTCGTCGCGCAGGCCGAGCTGGTGGCCGATTTCGTGGGCCAGCGCCGAGTCGGAGATGTCCGCCGGCCACGCGTGGTGCGTGGTGGGCACGCCGTCCGCCGGGTTGGTCAGGGTGACGTCCAGGTGCGGTGTCTGCCCTTCGACGGCCGGAACGACGGTGACGTGCAGTCGGCTGCCGTCGGGCAGACGGTGGTCCGGGGCGTTGAACACCCGCTGCACGCCCTCTTCGAGCCGCTGCCGCACCCCGTCGGCCTGCGGGCCGAGCTGCGGGTCGCCCGTGACGCGGTAGGTGACGGTGAGATCGGTGACGGGCTCGCCGCCATGCGTGAACTGCCGTACGTCGAAGGAGGAACGCACCACGTACTGCGTCGGCCTGCCGTCCGGGCCCGTGGGCCGCGACACCGGGTCCACCCAGGTGTGACTCCGCGGCGTCGGCGTCGCGCCGTCCCGCGTCTCCCCGAAACTGCCCGGCGCGTGGTGGGTCGCCGGGGCGACGGGCGGCGTCGGGGTCAGGACCACGGGCTCCGGCACGGCGTTGGCCACGGGGTCCGGTATGTCGTTCTGCACGGGGCGCGGTGCCTCGTTCCGGACCGGGTCCGGCGGCGAGTCCGAGGACGAGGTGTGCACGGGCGCCGGGCGCGAGGTGGAACCGGCGGCCGGTGCGTTGCCGGGTGTGCCGTCCGGGGCGGTTGCCTGGGGGAGACCGGTCGGCGGTGGTGTGGTGCTGCCGGTGACGATCGGCTTGGGCGCTTCGGTGAAGGGGGTGTGGGCGGTGGTGTCTCCGGTGGAATCGGGGGCGGTGATGTCACTCTCGGCGACGCTGTCGGTGTCACTGAACACGGAGTCCGTGTCCGAGTCGGTGTCGGTGTCCAGGCCGGTTCGGGCGTCCGTGTCCGTGCCGGTCGTCGTCGTGCCGCCGGGCGGCAGCGAACTCCCCGGGCGTGGCGCGCCGTTGGTGGTCGGCGGCGGCTGCTGAACGGTCTGTACCGGCGTCGGATTGCCGGTCGCCGGTCGGGCGGCCGGGACGTTGCCGTCGAAGTGCGGGGTATCGCTGTGGACGTCCACCCCGTCGATCTTGACGGGGTCGATGTGCACACCGTCGAAGTGCACGTCGGGCGGGCCGTCGGTGGTGACCTTGCCGCCGGTCACCTCCACGTCCAGGTCGGGGGACTGGGTCGGAGGCCGGACGGTGACCGGTCCGTTCCGTCCGCCGCCCGTGGGGGACGGGCCCGGTGTCGTCACACCGTCGCCCGGCCCCGGGGTGGGCGCGCCGGGACCGGGGCCTTTGCCGTCGCCGTTGCCGGGGCGGGGTGCGCCGTCCGTCGAGGAGTCGTCCGGTGTGTCCGGGAGGTGCGCGGTGTTCACGGTGGGCGGCTTGGTGAAGTTGAACTTGTTGCCCAGGGCGGACGCGCCCTGCCCCAGGTGCCGCTCGCTGACCGCGCTCAGCCCGCCGCCGAGGAAGGTCATCGGGCCCTCGACGGGGAGGTGGAAGACCGCCGCCGTGGCCAGCTCGCCCAGCGCCTCCGCGCCGCCCTCGGTGAGGAAGTGGCCGATGTCCTCACCGAACTCGTGCTTGATCCTGTCTCCGAGGCCGGGCGTGGGGGTGTGGGGCGGCTTGGGCAGCGGGACCGGATTGGGCTTCGGCGTGGGGGTCGGCTCGGGGCCGGGCTTCGGCGTCGGCCTGGGGTCCGGCTTGGGCGTCGGCTTCGGGTCCGGCCTGGGGGAGGGCCCGTCGTTGAGGTGATGGTTGTCGAACTTGTCGTTGTGAAATTTGTTGCCGTTGCCGTCGATGTTCTTGAACGGGTTGTTCCCGTGGCCCCAGAGGTCCTTGAAGTTCTTCTTCAGGTTCTTGAGGATGTCGTTGAGGAACCCGTGGAACAGTCCGGTGAACGCGCCGAAGACACCGTCCTGGACGATCTGCGACCAGTCGAAGCCGTGCGGCCGCCGCCCCTTGGGCGCGCCCAGCATCATCGCGAGGCGGACCGCGAACGTCGTGAACGCCTCTTCGATCATCTCGGAGAGGGTCGGCAGCAGATGGGTGCGCTTCATCAGCCAGTCGAGCAGCGTGAGGATCGCCACCCGGCTGCGTGCCTTGGCGACCGCCGCCTGGCTGGAGGCCGAACCGCCGGTGAAGATGGACAGCGCCATGATGATGGCCAGTTCGATCAACAGCCGGATCAGCTCGGCGATGATCTGCCACTTGGCCTCCATGATGTCCATGGAGGACTTGGTGCGCGCCTTCTCCAAGTCGTCGAGCTGGTCGGCGAAGTCCTTCAGGTAGTTCTTGCCGCCGTTGTCCAGGAACAGGTGCATGGCCTTGACGTACTGGTTGCCCACCTGCGGCGGCAGCGAGCGCCCGACGCCACCCGCGGTCTGCTCGATCAGATCCGACAGGTCCCGCACCCGCCGCCCCAGCCGCCCGTAGGGACGGCCGTTGGCGTAGGCCATGTCCTCGTCGGCCTGCAGCATTTTCTCACCGATCAGCACGAACAGGAGATTGTTCAGCTGCGGCGAAACCTGGATGCTCATCGGGCGTGGTCCGGTCCGTCAGTGCCTGCCGCCGCCGTGCGTGCCGCCGGAGACGTTGCTGTTGTCGATGTGGGACTCGTGGATCGCGTCGAGGTTGCCGCCCAGCGTGGTCAGGACGCTCCTCAGGTTGGCGAGCGTGCCGTCGCCCACGCCGACGATGGCTTCGGTCAGGGCCTCGCCGGTGCTCACCGCGCCCTCCCGCTGCTTCTTCTCCTGCGGGATCATCGTCTTGGCGTAACTGTCGTCCTTGCCGGGCCAGTCGCTGGTCTCCGACACGTCGTGGAAGAACTCGTTGAACATGTCGACGGCGTAGTCGCTGATCGCCTGGAGCTGCCGGGTGCCGCCGGCCAGGCCGGGAATGCTGGCGTAGTACGCGTTCTCCGTCATCGTCTCCTCAGTCCTCCGGGTCTTCGCTGATCTCGTCACGGAGCCGACCGGAGCCGCGGCGGCGATCGCCCTTCGGCCCCTCCAGCACGCCGGGCCCGAAAATCTTGTTCCAGTCCACGTCGAAGCCGGTGAGTTCGGGCGCTTCCGCGTGCGCCTGGGTGAACGGCTCGAAGGTGGACATCACCCGCCTGGCCATCCGGGCTCGCGCCTCCT
This sequence comes from Streptomyces sp. ITFR-16, assembly GCF_031844705.1. Taxonomy (NCBI): domain Bacteria; kingdom Bacillati; phylum Actinomycetota; class Actinomycetes; order Kitasatosporales; family Streptomycetaceae; genus Streptomyces; species Streptomyces sp. ITFR-16. The sequence continues at coordinate 1,259,745 of NZ_CP134609.1, read as the reverse complement.
GCGCCGCTTCCAGCACGCTGGCAGCGAGCTGACCTGCGGGCATCGTACGGTACTTGTCGTCCAGGAAGGTCAGTGCGGTCATGTCCCCCTGGGCGGAGACGGTCACCTCGACCGAGCGGTCCGCCGAGCGCACCGTCGCCTCGGCGTGGGCCAGTTCGCTCTCGGCGCGCGCCACGGCGGCCTCGGTCTCCTCCAGCTCCGCCATCGCCTTGGCCAGCCGCTGTTCGATCGACTCACTGTTCACCGCGCACTCCCTCTCCCGTCCTCTCCTGCCTCGCCCCTCGTGCGTCCTCAGCGTCCGATGACCGCCGGGGCGCCGCCGTCGTCGGTGCCCCACACGTCGTCGTCCTCGGTCAGCCACGCCTCGCGGGCGCGGTCGCCGCTCTCCGTGGTCGTGGAGCCCTGGCCGGCGCCGCCGGGCCCGCCCACCGGGTAGGGCGCACTGGAGGTGGTCGGCCGGGTGTACACGATCTCCTCGTCCTCGTCGGCTCCCGCCGCGGCCCGTCCGACGCGCCCGCCCCGGGCGCTGCCGACCGGGTCGGTGAGGACGGCCCGGGTGCGTTCGCTGGTGCCCTGGCCGCCGCCGCCCGCGCCGCCCATGCCGGGCATGCCGCCACCCCCCATGCCCATCGGGTTGAGCGGGGTGCCGTTCGCGGACTGCGCCGCTGAGTTGCCGGCGAGCGCGGCGGCGGGGGTGGTCGACCCCAGGGAGCCGCCGCCGTAAGGGGTGCTGTCGTAGTCGTCGTAGTAGTCGTCGAGGTTGGAGTCCAGGCCGCCGGGATTGTTCAGCGAGCCGCCCGGTCCGTGGGTGTCCAGACCGGTCGAGTGGGTGAGCGGCGAAGAGGTATGCGGGCCGTCGAGGCTCTGGGTGTTGAGTCCGTTGGTGTCCGGACCGTTGTGGTTGAGGCTGTTGAGGTCCGGGATACGGGTGTCGAGGGACGGGCCGTTGCCGTCCAGGTCGGTCGTGGTGGTGTGCCCGGCCGCGTCCGTGGTGGTCAGCCGGCCCGTATCCGGGTCGAGGACCTGCTTGGAACCGTCGGGAAACGTTGTGGTGAGTGTGCCGTCGTTGTTCAGGGTTGTGGTGGAGCCGTCCGGGTTGGTGAACGACTCACCTGGGTTGAGCTGGTGGGTGGTGACGTTGCCCGAGGGATCGGTGACGGTGATCTGACCGGTGTCCGGGTTCAGGATCTCCGTCGAACCGTCCGGGAAGTGGGTGCTGACGGTGCCGTCCGGGTTGATCTGCGAAGTGGACCCGTCCGGTGTGGTGAACGTGTTCGGGGCTGGATTCAGATCGGTGGTGGTGGAGTGTCCGGCGGCGTCGGTTGTGGTGAGCTGCCCGGTGTCCGGGTTGAGGGTCTGCGTCGAGCCGTCGGGGAACTTCGTGGTGAGTGTGCCGTCGTTGTTCAGGGTTGTGGTGGAGCCGTCCGGGTTGGTGAACGACTCACCTGGGTTGAGCTGGTGGGTGGTGACGTTGCCCGAGGAATCGGTGACGGTGACCTGGCCGGTGTCCGGGTTGAGGGTTTCCGTCGAGCCGTCGGGAAACTTCGTGGTGAGCGTGCCATCGCCGTTGAGCTGAGACGTGGAGCCGCCCGGGTTGGTGAAGGCGCCGTCGGTCGGGGTCAGTGTCGACTCGGACAGGCTGCCGTCCGGGTTGAGGGTCTCCACGTGGCCGGTCTTCGGATCGAGGGTCTGACTCGAACCGTCCGGGAAGGTGGTGGTGAGCGTGCCGTCGTCGTTGAGCGTGGTGGTCGATCCGTCCGGGTTCAACAGGCGGGTGCCCGGGTTGAGCTGCGAGGTCGACGTCACGCCCTTCGGCGAGGTGCTGGTGACCAGGCCCGTGCGTGGGTCGATGGTCTGCGTCGAGCCGTCGGGGAACTTCGTGGTCAGTGTGCCGTCGTCGTTGAGCTGGGTGTTGCCCCCGGTGGGGGAGTTCAGCAATGAGGACCCCCCGGTCCTGTCCAGGTCGTTCAGGCCGTCGTTGGTCAGGCCGTTGTTCAGCAGCGAGGTGAGCGGAGCCACCGGTACGTCCGGGTTCGGTCCTCCGAGCGGGGAGTTCGGGTCCCCGTTCAGGCCCAGGCCATCGCCCAGGCTGTTGTTCAGCCCGTCGTTGAGCGTGGTGAAGTTGTTGTTGAGACCGTCACCGAGGTTGTTGACGCCGTCGCCGAGACCGTTGAGACCTGCGCCGAGGCCGTTCAGACTCTCGTTGAGGCCGTCGTTGATCCCGTTGAGACTGTTATTGAGACCGTCATTCAGCCCGTTCAGGTTGTCGTTGAGCCCGTCGTTGAGGTCCTTGAACCCGTCGCCCAGCCCGTTGAGGCTGTCGTTGAGCCCGTCGTTGAGGTCCTTGAACCCGTCGCCCAGGTCGTTGAGGCTGTCGTTCAGTCCGTCGTTGAGGTCGTTGAGACCGTCACCGATCGTGTTGATGTTGTTGTTGAGCCCGTCGAGGTAGTCGTTCAGCTTGTCGTTGTTGGCGTTGGCCTCTTCCTCCGCGATGTCGGCCTCTTCCTCGGCGAGGACCTCGGCCAGTGTCTCGGAGTTCTTGTTGGTGACCTCTTGGCCGAAGGCGTCCGTCACGTCGGCCCAGGCTGACTTCACGTTGCTGAGGGCGTCGATGGCCGGCTGCTTCAGCATCAAGTCGGCGTGGTCCGACCAGCTCTTGACGGCCGCGTCGGCGATCTTCTTCCAGGTGGTGTGCTCGGTGAGGTCGCCGTACTCGGAGGTCTGCTTGAACTCCGCCGTGGTCGAGTAGGACTTGTACGAACCGCCACCACCGTACCCACCGTAGTACTGGGTCTTGACGTTCACGTGCTGGATGTTGTCCCTGAGGACGAAGGCGGACACGTCGTCCAGCACCTTCACCAAGTGCCTGTGCGGGTCGTGCTGCCCGTCCTTGGCCCAGTTGTTCCATGCCGCCTGAAGGCTGGTGACCGCGTCCTTGAGTGCGGTCTGCGCGGCAGCCAGTGCGTCGCTCAGCTTCGACCTGGGGACGTATCCGCCCACTGTGGTGTTCTTCGGGCTGTAGTCACGGCCGCCCAACTGCGAGACGTACCCTTCGTAGTTGGTCTTCAGCTCGTCCAGCAGGTGCCAGAAGAGGCTTGCCGCCTTGCCCTTCCAGGCGGCCTGGTCCTCGCCGAGCGACTTCATCCACCCGTTGACGACGTCCGAGTGATCCTTGAAAAACTGCATCGCCCGGTCGAAGGACTGCCCCGTCTCCTCGAAGGACTTGAAGTCGACCGCGTTGCCATCGAGGACCGACAGGTTGCTGAAGCTCCAGCCCTTGGTGGTGTGGTTGTTCAGCAGCTCGTCCAGAGCCAGTTTGCTGCCGGAGATGTACTGGGCCATCGGGCCGGAGTCCCACTGGACGTGTGAGTACGAGCCCTCGAACTCGCCGCCGCCGGAGACCGTTCCGTCCCCCCATAGGTCGGCACGGCCGTCTTCGCCGACGCCGACGCCGATCATCACGATCCGCGCCTTCTTCAGGCTCACGCTGGTGTGCGCGCCGTCGCCGCCCGCGTCGTAGAAGGCCAGGTCGTAGTCCTCACCCTTGCTCTTCTGGAAGCCGCTGAGCGCCGTGTAGTCCTCAGTGGATACCGCGCGCATGGACTGCCCGGAGATCTCCATCCGGAACAGCTTGAGGTCGGAGAAGTCGTCGCCGCTGTCGCTGCTGAGGGAGTTGAACAGGCTGGAGCGGGCCGGGATGGTGTAGCCGGTGAAGTTGGTGATCGCCTGGGCGTAGTAGTCGTCCGGGTCGTAGGTGGGCGTTCCGGAAGTACTGCTGCCGTCGTCGGCCATGGACGGACTCCGCTGCTGGGGCTGAGGGAGGGGAGGTGGGAGGAGGGGGACGCCGGGCCGGGCGACGGACGGAAGCCGGCCCGGCGCCCGCGTCAGTTGTCGGAGCCAGTACCGCTCATGTCGTCGTCGACCGTGTCGAAGATGTCCATCAACTTCTCGCCCTCGATCGAGGCCAGGCTGTCGCCCTGGGTCTTCAGCAGCGTGGTGATGGTTTCCTCAAGAGCGGAGTCGATGTCGTCGAAAAGGATCTTCTGGCTCTTGAAGATGCCGTCCAGCGCGTCGCCCTGCGTCTTCATTGCCTCGATCAGTGCCGAGCCGCCGGTCGGGTCCTGGCTGTCGCCGCCGCCCATCAGGCCGATGCGCAGCATCTTGGCGTCGCCCGACGCCGAGCCCGAACCGGTCTCCGCGACCAGGTTCTTGAGCGAGCGGACACCCGCGTTGTCCTTACGGATGTTGAGCAGATCGGTGATGAAGTCCGCGACATCGTTGTTCTTGAAGTTCTTGAGCGCCGTCGAATCCAGATGGGTCAGGTCTGCCATGGGTGCCTCCGGTGGCGGAACGCGCCGTACCGGCATGCGGCGCGGCGACAATGCGGAGAGATGCCGGTACCGCGCCGGCCGAGGGGGGATCGGCCGGCGCGGCGAGGCGGCCGGCTCAGCGGCCGATGGTTACCTCGGACCACATCTGGCTGAGTGAGTTCTCGCTGTACTTGTAGTTACCGGATATGTCGCTCAGAAGCTGCGCGTGCGAGGTGAGCAGCACCTCCATGTTCTGCACCGCGCCGTCCCAGGCGGCCTGCTTCTGGCGATAGGTGTCGGCGTCGTTGCCGTACCAGGTCTTGGACAGCTCGCTGAGCTCTGCCTCGAGGTTGGACAGGGTCTGCCCGATCGCCTTGGTCTGCATCACCATGTCGTCCGCCGCGTTCGACATGTGGTTGTAGCTGACGTAGATGACACCGTCGCTCAGGTTGTCTGCCACGGTCTGCCTCTTTCACACGGTGTTGAGGGTGGGGGTGGCCCATCCGGCAGGTATCCGAAGGGCCTTGATGCCGGCGAGGCGTCCAGGTTCAGCCGACCAGCTGATCGAAGGCTGACTGGGAGGTGTTGTACGCCTGGTTGATCGCGTCATTCGATGAACCCTGGGTCTTGTTGTGCTCGACGAGGCTCTGGTTCAGCCGGTCGATGACGTCCTCAAGGTTCTTAAGGATGACGTTGCACTGGCCGTCCCACTGGGCGAGGAGCTGGCCGTACTGGCCGCCGTCACTGCCCTGGTAGCCCGAGCCCAGGGTGGACTTCGTGCTGTCGACGTCCTGGCGGATCTTCATGATCCCGCTGAAGGCCGATTCGAGTGCCTGGATACCGTTCCGGGTTGATGATTCGCTTGACTGCTGGCCGTCTCCCGCCATCGTCCCACCTTTCGTAAGTCGGATCTTGAAACGAGCAACGCGAGCCTAGAGTCCGGCCAGTTGAAAAGACAACAAGCTGAGGTAGATCTGAGGTTGAAGATCAATATTTTCCAAAGTCATTAACCGTTGGGAAACATCTCCGGAGACCGAAGAGGTCACGCGCCGCGCGCAACAGCCCCTTTTGAGCCTGTTCATGGGTGTGCCGATCGTCTCAGCCGGCAGGGCGGTGGGACGCGAAGGCGCCCGAATCAGGTTCTCCAGTGCTCGAAGCACCCGCCCTGACGCCCGATCCGGCGCCGCTGGCCGTGGTGACTCCGGCGACCGCCGAACCGGCGCTGCGGGAGGTTGCCCGCGCCCCGCCGCCTTCCGCGCCGGTGGCTGCGCACTGTGTCGCAGGGCTCGCCGCTTTTCCTGCGCCCGTGTCCGACGCCGACCGGGCCGCAGCCTTCGTGTTGAGGTCCGGGCCGGTGGGCAGCAAGGACAGCAGCGTGGACGGCACCTTCACTGCGTCCCCGTCCGAGTAGCCGAGGGCGGCCAGTGCCTCCGCGTCAGCGACGCGGTACTTCACCCCGTCGTCGCCTACCAGGAACGTGGTGTTGCCGACCGTCGCTCCTGCCGCGCCCAGCACCCGTACCAGTGTGCCGCGCCCTGGACGCGTCACCACGTGGTCCACTGTCACACAGGCCGGGATCAGCGCCGTGGAGTCGGCCGCGGCGTAAGGCGACAGCACCGTCTCCGCGATCCGCACCGATGTCACCCGCACTGCGCCACCGTCCGGATCGATCCGTGTGCACGCCGCTTGCCCGGTGGGCAGGCGCAGAGCCGACGGCGGGCTGTCCGGCAGCCCGGTCACCGACGGGTCGCTGCCCGCCGTGCCCGGAGCCTGATGGGCGCGCAGGTCGGAGACCCCGATCGCCACGGCTGCCGGGGACGCGTCGGCGTACGCCTTCCTGCGGGTGTCGGGGTCGCCCAGCAGCAGCGCCGACTGAGTGGCCGTCACCGCGTGCAGACCGTCCTTCTGGACTACGTAGTCCTGGCTGCCGGAGCCGGCAGTCACCCGGACCACCTGCCCGACCCGGGTCTTCCTGCCTGCCAGCACCGGCCCCTTCGCACCCCGGCCCGTGACCTTAGGGGTGGCCAGTTTCGGGCCGCTGACCAAGGTGTCGAGGAACGCCGCTGATACTGGACGGGGCGCCACCGCGCCGTAACCGAGCGACTCCGCGGCGCCCGACTTCTCGTCCAGCTCCAGACGACTGCCCTGCCACATCAGGTAGGTACGGTTGTCCGGTCCCTGCACCACCAGTGCCGAACCCGCGCCGATCGGCAGGTTCTCCACCGGCGCACCCGGCACCAGCGTGGTCTCCTCGCCGCCGCCGGTGGAGCACACCTCCCACGCCGACCTCTCCAGGTCACCGGGGTCCGGTACGCCGTCAGGGGCGCCGGCGATGCCGACGGGTGCGCCCACGGGGGTGCCCTTCAGCGAGTTCGTGCCCACGGTGGTGGTCTTCAGGCCAGCGCCGCCGATCAGCAGCGCCGACGCGTAGTTGCGCACCGGACGCAGCCGGCCGTCCGAGTACAGGTAGCGCGCGCCCGTGTCCTTGTTGACGATCAGGCTGTCGCCGCCGCGCCAGGAATCGTTGCCGCCCGGCCGGAGCAGCCCGTAGACAAAGGCGCCGGCGGCGATCAGGATGCCGACGATGATGCCGATCAGCGCACCACGAGTGGTGCGGCCCAGCGGGCTCTCCGGGGCGTCCGGGTCGGCCAGCAGCATGCCCGACGTGAGCCGCCCCATCATGAATGTGTGTGCCTGCACCTGGTCGCGCTTGGACCGCACGGTTGCCTCCTGCTCTCAGTGGTTCGTCGTCGTCGCGGTGCCCGGCCGGGCCATCAGCCGTTCCAGCCGCGCAGGGCGCCGAAGACGCCCAGCAGCCAGAGAGTGAGCGGCAGCAGGGAGATCGCAAGCAGGGAGTGCAGCAGCTCCGCAGCCCGACCCCAGTAGGGCACCAGACGGCGGCCCGGCACTGTCCACACCGCGATCGTCAGCACTACCGCGACCACCAGCAGACCCACCACCAGGAGTGCCCGGTCAAGACCGGTCAGCTCCAGGCCCCAGCCGAACGCCAGCAGCAGCAGACCCCAAGCGCCGGGCAGCACCAGCACCAGCCGCTGCGTGGTGTTCACCAGGCCCCGGCCGTGCAGGACCAGCAGGAGCGACAGCACCAGCGCGCACAGCAATGCGGGCAGCGCAGGCCGGTGCGCGAGCGCCACCAGGCAGGCCGACGCCAGCACGCCCGTCGCCCCGTACAGCGCTGTCATCCATTCGCCGGCCAGTCCGGTGCGGACCGCTACATCGTTGCCCCGGTAGGGATCGATGCCTTCTTGAAGCTGCTGGGCGTTGGTCGGCAGGGCCGGCATCCGCATCCCAGCGAGCCGGAACGACAGCGCCGGCACCAGACCGCCGAGCAGCACCGTGAGCATCGCCACCACGCCCGCCGCGGTGGCCGCCCGTAGATCGAAGAGAGCCATCACCGCGCCGCCGACCGCCGCGGCGAACGCGACCAGCGCGGAGGCCAGAAACAGCGGCGTGCGTACCGCCGTGGCCGCCAGTGCGAGCACCGCGCAGCCCGCCCAGGCCGCCGCCGCGCCCAACAGCCTCGCGCCCAGCACCTGGTGGCCCTGGGGGCCGCTCAGTTCACCGCCCGGCACCAGCCAGCCCGCCAGCGCCAGCGCGGGGGACGCCAGCAGGCCGAGGACCGCGCCGGTCGTGCCGTCGTCCAACGCCCGGCTTGCCGAGGCTGCGCCTGCCAGCAGCAGTGCGCCGGTGGCGATGGCCCCGCCCGCGCGCAGCGCCACCGATGTGCCGGGCCACGCCAGCAGCGCCAGACCGGCCAGCACGGCCACGGCAATCAGGACGCGCAGCAGGTTCCGTGCAGCCCCCTCGCCCCAGTCGTGCAGCCGGTCCCGGGTGACCGAAGCTATCCCGTCGACCAGGTCGTCCAGGCGTACCTCGGGCAGCGCATCGGTGTGCGGCCGCAGATACAGGAGATCGCCGTCGGTCAGCCCGAGGGATGCCAGTGTCGCCTCCTCGTCCAGCGGTGGTCCACCGAGGCGCTGGAGTATCCAGCCGTCGTGTTCGAGGCCGGACTCCTCGATGTCCTCGCCTGCGTACCGCAGCACGGTCGGCAGCAGGTCGGCCACCGGTACGTCGGAGGGAACAGCGAGGTCGATGGTGCGGCTCGGGGCACGCACGGTCAGGTGGCACAGGTCGGCCACGGAAGTGTCGGTCATACCGGGGCTCACGTCTCCTGAGCGTCGGAACGGAGGGTGTGGTGTGCGGTGTTGCAGGCTGCTGAAGGGGAGGTGGCGCGAATGAGACGGGTGACTGGTGAACTGGTGGTGAGGGCGCGGAGGGAGGGGGTGACGTGGACTTACGGAGTTGACGGGGTGCACACTACTGTCACTCCCTTAGACCGTCGTCGACGGGAGCCCCGGCAGCGTGCACCGTGCGTACCGTCCGGGCATCCCGGGACACTGCCGTACGTGCGGCCCGGCCGTGCCGTTCCCCTCCCGGGACCCCCCGCTACCGCCGCGTGAGCGGAGACCGCTAAGGAGCCCCAGCGTTGAGCGTGGTCCTGTTCCGTCGTCCGGCCCGCCGCCGCGGACCCGACATGCCGAGCGGCGAGTTGACCCTGCAGGAGCCGCCGACTCTCATGGAGACCGTGCCGGACACGTCCGCAGTGTGGACGTACCTGCCGATGGCCATGATGTCGGTCTCCATGATGCTGATGTTTCTGCGCATGGGAGGGCAGGGATCCGGCATTTTCATGTACATTGCGCTCGGCATGATGGTGCTCGCCGCCGCCGCTATGATGATCGGCCAGGTCATGCGCAAGGCGGGAGACCGCAAGCAGCGGCTGCGCGGCGAACGCCGTGACTACCTGCGTTACCTCGCGCAGAGTCGGCGGACCGTGCAGCGCACCGTCGTCGAGCAGCAACTTGCCCTCGCCTGGCGCCACCCGGAGCCCACCGTGCTGCGCTCCATGGTGCGCACCACCCGTCTGTGGGAACGCCGTACCAAGGACGTCGACTTCGCCGAGCTGCGCATCGCTGTGGGTGACCAGCAGTTCGCCCTGCGGCTCAACCCTGTCTCTACCAAGCCGGTCGAGGACCTCGAACCGCTGTGCGCGCACGCCCTGCGCCGCTTCATCCGCGCCTACAGCACTGTGCCCGGCCAGCCCATCGCGCTCTACCTGCGCTCCTGGTCCCGGGTGCTGCTGCGTGGCGACCAGGACGCCGCCCGGGCCATGCTGCGCGCCGCGCTGAGCCAGCTCGCGGTCTTCCACCCGCCGGAAGAGGTGTGGATCGCGGTCTGCGCCGATGACGAGCACCGGGCCGAGTGGGAGTGGGTCAAGTGGCTCCCGCACAACCAGCACCCCCAGGAGACCGACGGCGCCGGACCGTTGCGTATGGTCGCCTCCGCCTTCACCGACCTGGAGAGCCAGCTCGGCAGCGAGTTCTCCGAGCGGTCCGCCTTCGACCCGGACGCGGTGCCCGGCCGCGACGAGCCGCTCGTCGTGGTCGTCGTGGACGGTGCCGCTGTTCCAGCCGGCCACCGCTTCGACGGCCCCGGCTTCCGCAACGCCGTCATCCTGGACCTTTCCGGCACCCTCACCTGGCGCCCCGGCCGCACCACCCTCCGCCTCGACGTCACCCCCGAGACCGTCGCCCTGGTGCGCACCGACCGCAGCCGCAAGGAGCAGACAACCGTTCTCGGCCGCCCCGACCAAGTCGGCCCGGTTGCCGCCGAGACGCTGGCCCGGCTGATCTCCCCCTACCGGATGAGCCTCACCGCCGACGCGGCCGAGCCGCTCTCCGCCGACATGGAGCTCACCACTCTGCTCGGCATCCCCGACCTGCACAGGCTCGACCCCGACACCTTGTGGCGGCGGCACAACGGTTCCGCACGGCTGCGGGTGCCGGTCGCCGTCGGTGCCGACGGACGCCCGGTCGAGTTGGACATCAAGGAGTCCGCGCAGGGCGGCATGGGGCCGCACGGCATGCTCATCGGAGCCACCGGCTCCGGCAAGTCCGAACTGCTGCGTACCCTCGTGCTTGGCCTCGCACTCACCAACTCCTCCGAGACGCTCAACTTCGTCCTCGTCGACTTCAAGGGTGGCGCCACCTTCCTCGGCCTGGACGAGCTCCCGCACACCAGCGCCGTCATCACCAACCTCGCCGACGAGGCCGCTCTGGTCGAGCGCATGCAGGACGCCCTTCACGGCGAACTGCTGCGCCGACAGGAACTGCTGCGCTCGGCAGGCAACTACACCTCCGCCCTGGAGTACGAGCGGGCCCGCGCCGGCGGTGCCGACCTCACTCCGCTGCCCAGTCTCTTCGTCGTCGTAGACGAATTCAGCGAGCTGCTCGCCGCGCACCGCGAGTTCATGGAGCTGTTTGTGATGATCGGCCGCCTCGGCCGGTCCCTGGGCGTGCACCTGCTGCTCGCCTCGCAGCGCCTGGACGAGGGCCGCATGCACCAGCTGGAGTCGCACCTGTCCTACCGGATCGGGCTGCGTACCTTCTCCGCTATGGAGTCCCGCGGCGTGCTCGGCGTCCCCGACGCCTACGAACTGCCCTCCCAACCGGGCAGCGGCTTTCTGAAGAGCGGCGTCGAGGCGCTGACCCGGTTTCGCGCCGCCTATGTCTCCGGTCCTTATCGCCGCCGCGGCGGTGCTGTCGCTCAGGCCCGTGTAGCCAGCCAGGTCGTGCCCTGGTCCGCCGAGTACGTGGTGCCTCGCGCACCCGCTCCGGCCGCCGTCGAACCGGAGCCGGAGGAGGCGGACGACAACTCCAGCCTGCTGTCGGTTGCTCTGGACCGACTGCGCGACGCCGGACCGCCCGCCCACCGTGTGTGGCTGCCGCCGCTGGACACCGCGTCCCCGCTCGATGTCCTGCTGCAGGGCCTGACCGTCGACCCGGAGCGCGGCCTGACCGCACCGCGTTGGAGCGGCACCGGCAAGCTGCGGATACCCGTCGGCCTCGTCGACAAGCCCTTCGAGCAACGCCGCGACCCGCTCGTCGTGGACCTCGGGGCGGCCGGTGGCCACGTCGCTGTCGCGGGCGGCTCGCAGAGCGGCAAGTCGACCGTGCTGCGCAGCCTCGTCATGGGCCTCGCGCTCACCCACACGCCTCGCGAAGTGCAGTTCTACTGCCTTGACTTCGGTGGAGGTACTCTCTCCCAGCTCACCGGCCTGCCGCATGTCGCCGGTGTTGCCGCCCGCCTGGACACGGAGCGGATCGGCCGCACTGTTGCCGAGGTCACCGCCGTGCTCACCCAGCGAGAGCAGTTCTTCCTGGAGCACGGCATCGATTCGATGGCCACCTATCGGCGCCGCCGCGCCGCTGGAGAGTTCCCCGACGAGCCGCACGGCGACATCTTCCTGGTGATCGACGGCTGGTCCACGGTCCGGCAGAACTTCGACCAGTTCATTCCGACGTTCAACCAGATCGCCACCGGCGGCCTCAACTACGGTATCCACCTGGTCGTCGCGACCTCGCGCTGGCTGGAGCTGACCGCCCCGGTCCGCGATCAGGCCGCCACCCGTCTGGAACTCCGGCTCGGCGACACGATGGACTCCGTGGTCGACATCCGCAAGGCCGCCGGCGTGCCGCGCACACCCGGCCGGGGGCTCACCGTCGAATCCAAGTTGCACTTCCTCTCCGCACTGCCCCGCGGCGACGGCTCCAGCGACCCGGAGACGCTGAGCGAGGGTGTCGGCGACCTGGTCGAGCGGATCGCCGCCGCCTGGAACGGGCCGCGCGCACCGCAGGTGCGGATGCTGCCGCACCGGCTGCCGGTGGCGGAGCTGCCCGCACCCGAGCTTGGCCAGGGACAGAGCCTCAGGCTGCCACTCGGCCGGGACGAGGAGACACTGGACACCGTCTGGCACGACTTCTCCCGGACCCCGCACCTCGTTGCGGTCGGTGACACCGAGAGCGGCAAGACCAACCTGCTGCGGGTGGTGGCCGATGCCATTGTCTCTCGCTACTCGCCGACCGAGGCCCGTATCCTCGTCGTCGACTACCGCCGTGACCTGGTGGAAGCGGTGCCCGAGGAATACCGGCTCGGGCACGCCGTCTCCATCGACGCCCTCAAGCAGCTCGTCGGTGGCTCAGCGAAGGCGCTGCTGACGCGGATGCCCGGCCAGGAGATCACACCTACGCGGATGCGCAGCGCCGACTGGTGGACCGGACCCCGGCTGTTCGTCCTCGTCGACGACTACGACATGGTCGGCGGCGGCACGGTGATGGACCACCCATTCTCACCGCTCTTCGACCACCTGGCCCTCGGCCACGAGCTGGGCCTGCACATCGTCGTGGTGCGCTCGGCCACGGGTGCCGGGCGAGGTCTGAACGACCAGTTGCTCCGGCGTCTGGACGAGGTCAACACCCCGGGCATCCTGATGTCGACGCCGCCGTCCGAGGGGTACGTCTTCGGAAACGTGAAGCCGCGAGTGCTGCCGCCGGGGCGCGCGCTGCACATTGTGCGGCGCAAGCCGGTACTGATCCAGACGGCGTTGGCAGCCGGGACGGAGGAAGCGTAGGTCTCGGCCGTCTCCGCCCAATGTGCCCGCACGGTGGAGCCGGGCATCGACACGACGGCCCCGCCCCCTGCGAGGGGCGGGGCCGGATGTCCTCAGGGCCGCCGGGAAGGGCGCCAGCCTGTGCGACGGCCCCTGGGGATGATCAGAGACAGCCAGACGACTGTGATGGTCACGGCCACGCCGGCCAGCGCCGGCCACATGGCGCGGCGCAGTGGCCCGGCGGCCTTGTCCTGCGGCATCTGTACCGGGCCGGCCGCTTCCGGCCCAGCTGGAGCCTCCGCAGCGGTCGAGGCGGAGGGGAGGACCGTGGTGACGGCGGCGTACGGGTCGACCCGCGGCACGGCGTCCGGGTAGGCCGAGGACCGCAGCAGATCCGCGGTCTGCGCGGCCGTCAGCTCCGGGTGCACGGACCGGACCAGCGCCGCCGCCCCAGCCACGAACCCGGCGGCCAGCGAGGCCCCCGAACCGATGTAGTGGCCCTCCTTCGAGGGACCGATCCCGACCACCCCGTCACCGGGCGCCGCGAGCTGAGCGCTCCCGGTGGTGTACGAGCCGGCCGGCCGCTTGCCTGCGACGTCCACGTCGAGGACGGACAGCACCCCGTCACTGGCGGCCGGGTAGTAGTTCCGGGCGGGGATCTCCTGGCCCACCCCGCCAGTCGGCGAGTCGGGCACGGCGGCGGCGATCAGCAAGACGTCCCTCTTCGCGGCCAGACGCACTGCGGATCTCAGTGCGGCTGAGTCGCCCGGGAACGCCGCCGACACTGTCACCACCTCGGCACCGGCTCCGACGGCGGCCTTGATGCCTGCGGCTACCTTCTCAGCCGTGACGGTGCCGCGCTGATCGGTGCCGCGCGCCGCGACGATCGCCGACTGCCGGGCGACACCCGCGAACTTCACGCCTCTGTTCAACTGGGCGGCGATCAGCCCGGCCACGAAAGTACCGTGCCCGACGCAGTCGCTGCCGGCCTCGCCGACCGCCACCACCCGGCCCTTCAACGCGGGCGCGGAGGCGGAAACGCCGGTGTCGACCACGCCGACCTTGATTCCGGAGCCGGAGGCGAACTGCCAGGCCCGCCCCAGCTGAAGGCTGACCTGCTCCCACGGCACTGCGGTGGCCGGCCGCCCCGAACCTCTGGTGCAGTCGTCGTTGGCCGTCAGCTTCGATTTGAGTACCGGCAGCTCCACTGTCGTGTTGCCGTCCGCCGCCGCGGCGTTCGCGGCACCGGCGCCGCTCAGGGCGGCCGCCAGCAGCACCGCCAGTGCACCGGCGGCGGGCCGACCTACGTTCCTTGCGTACATCGCTGTCATGCCCCCGCCCCACCGGACGCGGACACAGGGTCGGCGAGATCCTCCGGGAGCAGCAGCCGCAGATCGTCGAAACTGGGCGCGGCCACCCGGCTGAGCCGGCCCGCCTGCCGGGTCATCATCCGTTCCAGAACCTGGCGTGCGGTGCGCGCGTTGCCGAACGACCGGTCGCGCGGTAGCCCGTCGAAGTGATGCCGTAGCACCGAGCCGAGCCCGGTGCCGCATTCGTACCCGGCCTGCAGCGCGTGCTGGCGGACGATGGTGATCAGTTCGTCGGACGAGTAGTCGGCGAACTCGATCTTCCGCGAGAACCGTGAGTGGAGGCCGGGGTTGGAGGCCAGGAAGTTCTCCATCTCGCTGGTGTAGCCGGCGACGATCACGACCACCTGGTCGCGGTGGTCCTCCATCAGCTTCAGCAGTGTGTCCACGGCCTCCCGGCCGAAGTCGGCACCGGAGGCATCCCGCGGTGTGAGTGTGTATGCCTCGTCGATGAAGAGCACCCCGCCCAGCGCCCGCTCGAAGACCTCCTTGGTGAGCTGGGCGGTGTGGCCCACGTAGCGCCCTACCATGTCGGCGCGGGACACCTCGACGAGCTGCCCGCGCGGCAGCACGCCGAGCGAGGCAAGAAGTTCGCCGTAGAGCCGGGCCACTGTGGTCTTCCCGGTGCCGGGTGGCCCGGTGAAGACGAGGTGGTGGCTGAGGCGCGGCACCGGCAGCCCGGCGGCCTCCCGCTGCCTGGCCGTCGAGACCAGGTTGACCAGATCGGTGACGTCCCGTTTGACCGCGGAGAGCCCCACCAGGGCGTCCAGGCGGCTGAGCGCGTCGTCTCCGGCGTCGGCACCGTCCGGACGACCGGCCTCGGCGTCGCGGGCGGCCTGCTCGCTGATGTCCTGCGGCAGCAGCAGTGTGAGGTCATCCTCGGTGACCTGGGCCAGGGAGGCCAGCCGAACCGCTTGCCGGTCCACCATCTCCTCGAAGACCTGCCGTGCCGCACGGCCGTTGCCGAATCCGGCACCCTTCGGTATCCGGTCGAAGTGTGTCGCCAGCGCCTGGCGGGTGTCGTCGTTGAGCAGGTACTGGTGGCGCCGGCACATGCTTTCCATGATCTCCACCAGTTCGGGGACCGAGTAGTTCTCGAACTCCACGGTTCGCGAGAACCGCGAGGCCAGACCCGGGTTGGAACCGAGGAAGCTGCGCATCTCGCCGGAGTAGCCGGCGACCACGACCACCACGTCGTCGCGGTGGTCCTCCATCAGCTTCAGCAGGGTGTCCACTGCTTCCCGGCCGAAGTCGGCGCCCGAGCCGCGGGAGTCGGAGGCAAGGGTGTACGCCTCGTCGACGAAGAGCACGCCGCCCAGCGCCCGTTCGAAGGTCTCCGAGGTCTTTATGGCAGTACCGCCGATGACCTGGGCAACCAGATCGGCGCGGGAGACCTCGACCAGGTGCCCGGAGCGCAGCGCTCCGAGTTCGGCCAGGATCGTGCCGTAGAGGCGCGCGACCGTCGTTTTGCCGGTGCCGGGCGGACCCGCGAAGACGAGGTGCCGGCTCATCGGCGGCGCGGACATGCCGAGCTGGGCGCGGCGCCGGGCGAGCTGGGTGAGATTGACCAGCGTGCGGACCTGTTCCTTGACGTTGTCCAGGCCGATCAGGCTCTCCAGCGCGGCCATAGGACCGTCCGGACGTCCCGGACCGTCCGACTCGGGTACGGTGCCCGCCGGGTCGGTGCCCTCGTCCTCGCCGTAGCCCCAGGCATCCCGGGACTCGTTTCCGGTGCTGTTCAGGTTCTCCACCGCGAGCCGGCCTGCCGCCTTGGACTGGACGAGCCCGCCGCCCTTGTTCTCGCGCACAGTGCAGCCGAGCACCGAAACCGGCAAGTCGGTCTCCACCCGGATGCCGTCTCGGCCATTGCCCGCCGCCTCGCAGCCGTTGAGGCTGGCCCGGCCGCCGTCGCGGACCAGGAAGCCGTAGTCGGCGGCGGCGGCGGTCCGCACCCGAGTAGCAGTCAGTTCGCCGCCGTGGTCGACGATGACGCCGCAGCCGCCGGCCGATACCAGTTCTGCGTCGCGCAGCGCCGCCGTGCCATCGGCCCTGATCTCCAGACCGGCGCCGATGGGTCCCGTCACCTTCAGGCCCGCCAGATAGACGTTGCCGCCCGAGGCGACCATCACTCCGGCGCCGCCCGGCGATTCCACCGAGCAGTCCTCCAGCCGGCCGCGCCCGCCGTCGGTCACCGAGACGCCGGTGCCGCCCACACCGGTGATGCGGGCGCGCCGCACAAGCGGGTTTGCGCCGCCCTTGACCACCACACCGGTGCCCTTGACTTCCAGAATCTCCACGCGGTCCAGTTCGGCCGCGGAGTCCTCCTCCAGGAGTATTGCCTCGGCCTCGCTGTCCCGGATGGTCAGCGAGGTCAGAGTGGGCGAGGAGAATCCGCCCACGCGCAGCGCCGGCGCCTGAGCGCCGCTCAGCCAGCAGTCCTCGTACGTACCCCGCGAACGGTCGGTGACGACCAGGCCACTGCCCGTTGTGCGGGAGGTGCGGCAGCGGCGCAGCAGAGGGTCTGCGCCGTGCGAGACGACGATGCCTTGGCCGGTGGTGCCGCTGACTCGCACATCGTCCAGTTCCACTCGGGTGGTGCTGGTGAGGTGCGCGCCGATCGCGGTGTCGTGGATCAGAGTCCGCAGTACCCGGACCGCGCTGCGTTCCTCCAGCGCCAGCGCCGGCTTGTCGGTCGAGGAGAGGTCGCAGTCCTCGACGGTGACCTGGGCATCGCCGTTGGCGAGCAGACCGTTGCCGCGCGCGTCGCGCACGGTGCAGCCCCGTATCGTCGCTCTGCCGCGCTCGCCGATCACCACGCCGCTGGTGCCCAGGTGCTCGAAGGTGCACGACTCCAGCGAGCTCTCGGTGGCCGAGGTGACGACGACGCCCGCGCCGGTCCGGCTGGAGATCCGGCACTCGCGTATGGCCAGCGAGCCGGAGTTGCGGGCGAGGACGGTGGCCCAGGACGCGCCGGAGATGTCACAGCCCTGCATGGCGACCTGCCCGTGCGAGGCGTCCACGACGGGGACGTCCTCGTCCTCGCCCCGCACCACCAGATCCGTCAGCATCACGGCGTCGGCACGCAGCGAGATCGCGGTGCCGGTGCGTGGTGCCAGGCGGACGCTGCCGCGTGACTGCTCAGCGACTATGGTCACGCGAGTGGTGACGACGAGATTCTCCTCGTACGTCCCGGGGCGCAGGCTGAGCACCGCCCCTCCGCGTGCCCTGGCCAGGGCCTCTGCGATCGTCCGGGCGTCCCCGGTGCCCTCCGGACAGATCGTCAGTACCTGGCGCACTCCGCTGACCTCCTTGTATCGGCACCCGTGGGTGGTGGTTGGCCCCATCATGCCTTCCTGCCACCTGCGATCACACCCCGGTCCGACCGCCGAAACGGCTGGAGGAGGCGAGACCTGTGGTGCGGCAGGGAGTGCCGTACTCCGAAGGACGGGGCGTTCTCCAACGTCCATGCTCGGCAAGGGGTTTCCCGAGGCCCATTATTAACTTCAGGGATATGACGTGTCCCCTGCATGTGTGCGTGAATGAATACGTTCACAGAGACACATGACAAACCATGGGACGGATGGGGCAGATGACAGACCGGACCGAAACGGCCGTGACATCGACTGCGGGGGAGGCACCGGCGACTGCGAACCCTGCTGAATCCGGGCTGCCCCCGCAGCCGGCTCCGGCGAGGCCGGGGAACCGGTCGGCCGAGGCGGAGACCGGCGCCGGACCGGAGGGCGTATCCGGGACTGTCCTCACCCTTGCACGCGCGCAGGAGACGGGATCCGTCGGCACCCGGTCGGCTCCGGCACCGCGAGAGGGGGATGGACACTCGGTACCCGCAGCGGAAGAGGCGGCATCCGCTTCCGCTCCCGAGGCGGCTGCGGTGACAGGGGAAGCCGAAACACTGGCGGCCTCGGCTCACGGGGACCCAGGACCCGGCGCGGCTGTCCCGGCGCCGGTAGGGCGCCCGAGCCGCCCTCTGCTGGCGGGCGCCGCTCTGCTGGGTGCCACGCTGGTCGCCGTGCCGGTTCTCCTGGTGAGCCGACACGGCGAGCCAGAGCGGCACAACACCATCGTCACGGATCAGGCGGGGACGCTGCTCGGTGGCAGCGAGCCGTTGGAGGAGGGGGCTTCGGCGTATGCGTCGTCGAGCGCGTCGCCCTCGAAGCCGACGAAGCCGAAAGAGAAGCCGATACCGAGGGCGGCTGTGCAACAGCAGGCTCCGGTGGCGCCCCCGGCGACGTCCTCGCCGTCTCCGACGAAGAAGCCGGCGCCGAAGCCGTTGAAAGAGACGGAGAAAAGTCCGTCCCTGCCGGCGGACATCACGGTCACGGCCACCAGAGTGCTGCGGCCCGGCCAGGCCATTGAGGCCAACCGGACGAGGCTGCGGATGCAGCACGACGGCAACCTGGTTGTCTACGACGAGCACGGGAAGCCCCGATGGGCGACGATGACCTTCGGTCAGAACTACCAGGCTGTCTTCCAGGCAGACGGCAACCTGGTCGTCTACAACGGCGACGGCCGCGCGGTCTGGGCCAGCAAGACCCAGGGCCACAACGGCGCGATCCTGCGGCTTCAGAAGGATGGCAATGTGGTGATCTACTCAAGCGGGGCAGCGATCTGGGCGTCGAAGACGCAGCACTGAACGCGCGGTACGCATCAGACACACGCACGAGTCCGAGCGGAGCAGGCGGTGCCCTGGCACAAGGCTGAGGGCATCTGCTGGAAGGACCACATCCAGAAGCGGATCATGGAGCCAGCAGGTCACACAGTCTTTGGCGGGTATGCCGTCGCAGTCGCGGGTTGTGGGCGTTGAGTACGCCGGGCAACGGGCCCATGAGGCTTCGCGGGATCGCGCAGAGCATTGTCCGCGGGCGCGGTCAGCGCTTTGGGTATCAACAAGCCGGCCCGGCGGCCTCTGGCGGGCCGGGGCCTGCGTCCAGCATCCCCCGGTACGGCCCACGAACGGGCGGACGCTGTTACGCGCTGGTTGCCGCTCACCGCTGCGGATGCCGGGAGCGTGAGTGTGGGGGAATATCGGAGGGTGGAAGGAGCCGGCGAGGACACGACGTGGCCGATGTTCGATCTGGAGGACATCGACGGGTCGGTGGTCGGGGCGGGCATCGTCACCGATGGTGACTTTGTCCTCGTGGAGTGCAATCAGTACTTCCGCGAGGCCTTCGACGGTTGGTCGGTCGGCATGAGGCCGGGGGATGCGTTGCCCGGGAAGGTGCGTCGGCCGTTGCTGGGTCTGTTGTCCGACGCCGCTCGGCGTGGTGGTCCGCGTCAGGCTGTTCTGCCGCTCGACGGGCCGTCGCGTAAGGGAGGGGCCGGGTGGTACGGCACCGTGAGCTGCGCCAGGACCGTGCCGCGGCACGGTTCGGCCATGGCCGTGCTGGTCACGGCTTTCCATGGCCTGCCCGGCAGTTCTGACGGGTGCGGCGCGGACGAGGGCTGGCAGGCTGGTTCTCGCGCGCGGGACCGGGCGCTGGAGCGTTACGAGGCCCTGCTCTCGGGAATTCCCCAGGTGGTGTGGTCGATGTCCGCCGACGGCCGGGTGGACGTCTTGGTGGGACGCAGGGGCGATCTGGGCGACTTCCAGCAGCACGACGCGATGGCCGGGGGGGCCTTGACCCCGAATTCTGGACACGGGTTATGCGGCTTGTGCCAGCGTAGTTGGTGTGTGGCGGAGGGCGTTTTCGAAGGTGATCGGTGGTCGTTGTCCGAGGCGGGAGTGTCGGCGTCGGGTGTTGTAGCGGTGGAGCCATCGGAAGGCGTCGAGTCGGGCCTCGCGCTCGGTCGGCCAGCTCTTTCGTCCTTGCAGGGTCTCGCGTTTGAAGGTCGCGTTGAAGGACTCGGCGAGTGCGTTGTCCGCGCTGGACCCGACCGCGCTCATACTTCGCCGCACCCCTGCTGACCTGCAGGCTTCGGCGAAACTCCTGCTCGTGTACTGGGCTCCGTGGTCGGTGTGCATGATCGATCCGGCAAGGCTGCCGCGGGTGCGGATCGCCGCGGCCAGGGCGTCGGTGACGAGATCCGCGCGCATGTGGTCGGCGATCGCCCAGCCGACGAGACGGCGCGATGCGAGGTCGATGACGGTCGCCAGGTAGCAGAACTTCCCGCCGGCGACGGGCAGGTAGGTGATGTCACCGACGTACTTCGTGTTCGGCTTGTCCGCGGTGAAGTCGCGGCCGATCAGGTCCGGGGCCTTGGCCGCGGCCGGGTCAGAGACGGTGGTGCGGTGCCGGCGCCGCAACCGGATCCCTTGGATCCCGGACGCCCGCATGATCCTGGCGACGCGCTTGTGGTTGACCGCGACACCGTTCTCCTCGCGGAGCTCGGCGGTGATCCTCGGGGCTCCGTAGGTGCCGTCCGATTCCTGGTGCACCGCCCGTATCCGGGCTGCCAGGCGGGCGTCGGCCACCTGCCGGGCGGCCCGGTCAGCGGCTGTCCGTTGCCAGTAGTAGAAGCTCGAGCGGCTGACGCCGAGGATCCTGCAGAGCCGCTTCACGCCGTGACGGCGCTGGAGGTCGGCGACACACTGGAAGCGGTTCACCAGCGCGTCTCCCCGGCGAAATACTTCGCCGCCTTCCGCAGGATCTCCCGTTCCTCCTCCAACTCGCGGACCTTCTTTCGCAAGGCGGCGTTCTCCGCCTCCAGCGGTACCGGCGGCTGGGCCGGTTCTTGCGTCCGTCGTCCTCGGGGACGGCTCACCCCGGCTGCCCTCACCCAGTTCCGCAGGGTCTCCGGGTTGATCCCCAGATCGGCCGCGACCGACCTGATCGTCGCTTCCGGCCGCGACTCGTACAGCGCGACCGCGTCCGCCTTGAACTCCGGCGGGTAGTTCTTCATGACCACGAGATGTCCGTTCTCAGATCCTCAGGATCCAGTGTCTCGTGTGTCCAGGATCAGGGGTCAAGGCCCGGGCGTGGATGGAAGCGGTGCACCCCAAGGACCGGGCGCGGTTCGCAGAGCAGTGGCGGGCCACGGCTGAGGGACAGGCGATCCTCAACGCGGTGGTCAGAGTGAGGCAGGGGCGGCAGCCGAACGAGTACTCGCACGTCAACATTGTCGCCGTCCCGGTCATGCGTGACGGCCGGGTATCCGAGTGGATCGGGACCGCGGCGGACGCCGAAACGCAGTGGAGTGCGCGTATGCGCGAGCGTCTGCTGGCCCGCATGGTCGCGGTGCCGGCCGCACGGGATCTGCAGAGTGTCCTTGCGACAGCCGCCTCCGTAGTGGTGCCTGACGTGGTTGACGTCTTCGCCGTCTTCCAACTGTGGCAGGCAGGACATGTCGGCTTCGATCCCCGCAGTGGCGCGCCGATCTCGGTCGCGAGGGCGGGCATGTCGATCGCGGACGGCCTCCCGCTCCCTCCCGCTCTCGACGCCGGATTTCGTCTTGGACCGTTGGCCCTCAAGACGATCACCGACCAGCGGGTGCAGCGCATGGAGTTCGACTCAGGTCACCCGCCGGAGGACGAACTCTCGGACGAGGCATATGCGTGGATGCGCCGGGCCGGGGCTGCCGGGATAACCATGATGCCTGTGCGGACGGTGAGAGCGGTTTCCTGCCGGGCCGGCGGGCGCTGGCGAAGTGGACGCCGGGCCATACGTCGGGGCACCTGTGCTTCGTGCTGCCGGACGATGAGGTGGTGTTCACCGGCGACCATCTGCTGCCGCGGATCTCGCCGAACATTGGCAGCTATTCGCTGCGGCCCGACGACATCCTGGGCACGTACCTGGACTCGCTCCATGGCCTTGCCGACGCGCTGGGCGAGTCGTCCCATGCCGAGGTGCTGCCGGGACACGAGTAGCGGTTCCGGGGAGTGCGGGAGCGTGCTGAGCAGATCGTTATGCGCCACCGCGAGCGGCTCGCCGAGGTGCGGGCGTTCGTGACGGCTGCACCTCGGCTCCACCGTATGGGAGATCGCTGCCGGGATCTCCTGGTCGAGATCCTGGGCGGGCACCACAGGTGGGCGCGGACGGCCGGCGTTGTCGGAGACTCTGGCGCATCTCAGGTCCCTGGAAGGCCGCAGCGTGCTGACCGTAGCGCGCGGCACCCCCCTGCGCTGGTCCGCAGCCGCCTCAGACACCGGTGCTCTGGGTCACGGGATGCAGGGGCGGCCGGTCGCCGTTGAGGAGGGAGGGGCGTGGCTGTCGATGCGGGACCGCGCTTCACCCGCCCCGGCA
This sequence comes from Streptomyces sp. ITFR-16, assembly GCF_031844705.1. Classification (NCBI taxonomy): domain Bacteria; kingdom Bacillati; phylum Actinomycetota; class Actinomycetes; order Kitasatosporales; family Streptomycetaceae; genus Streptomyces; species Streptomyces sp. ITFR-16. The sequence goes on along the minus strand of NZ_CP134609.1, from coordinate 1,237,400 downwards.
CAGGGGTCGTCGGTTGCAAGGAGACCTGCGTGGCCGGCGCTCGTCGTGGTCACATCGGGGTGTCGGCCGCGCCGCGACCGGCGGCCCGCCCGAAGATCACGCTCTTGCCGAGTGACGACCCGCTCATATAGGCGTTGCCGTGGAAGCCGCCGACGATCTCGCCCGCCGCGTACAGGCCGGGCACCGTTCCGCCGAGCACGTGGGCCACGCGCATCTCCACGTCCACCCGCAGTCCGCCGTAGGTGCTGGTCAGCCCGGCGGTGGTGGGGTACGCGTAATAGGGGGCCTGGTTGATCAGGGGCAGCTCGCCGTAGCCGCTGGAGAGATGGGTGCGCCCGAAGTCCGTGTCGCCGGTGGACCGGACGGCGTCGTTGTAACCGTCGACGGTCGCGGCCAGGGCGACGGGGTCCAGGCCTGCCGCGACGGCCAGTTTCCTGATCGAGTCGGCTTGCAGGAGGTACCCCTGCTCCAGCGCCCCCCGGTAGTTGTTGACCAGCTTGCCGGGAATCGTCTGCTCCATGACCTGTTCGTCGAAGATCTGGACGCCGAGACCGCCGGGCTGCTGAAGACAGACCCCGCCGATGAGCTTGTAGGAGATCGATTCGTCGACGAACCGCTCAGCCCTGCTGTTGACCACGATGCCGCCCCGGTACAGCGCGTTCAGGAGGGTCGGATTCGGAGGCATACCCGGTACGTCGGCTGTGACGCCGAAGGTGGCTTTGATGGTGCCTACGTCGGCCAGGTCCGCACCGACGGACATGGCCAGGTACATCCCGTCGCCGGTGTTGTGCTCACCGCCCATGCGCCGGGCGTTGCTCAGCTGCGGGGCGAATGTGGAGATGGCCCGTCTGCTCCGGGCGAAGCCACCAGTGGCGAGGACGACCGCCCGGGCGGGGCGCTCGGTCGCGGTGCCGTCGCTGTCACGCGTGACCACGCCGACGATCCGGCCGTTTTCCTGTGTAAGCGCCTCGGTCGTGGTGGCGAGCAGTTCGGTGACGGAATGGTGGGCCGTTGCCGCGGCCCTGATGAGCGCGTGGGAGCGGCCGATGTCGACACCGTGCGAGCGCGGTACGGACTGGTTACCGCTCAGGCTCACTCCGTCGAAATCGACTCCGCAGCGTTTGAGCCAGTGATAGGCCGCAAGCTGGCGCCGGACATACAGGTCGACGAGCTGAGGGTCCGACTGCTCGCCCCCGCCCCTCAACAGATCCCGGCGCAGCAGGTCATCGCTGTCCTCGATGCCGTTTGCGGCCTGGAGGTCGGTGCCGGCGAAGGCGAACGAGCCGCCGCTGCGCAGGGTGCTGCCACCCGGTTCGGCGGCTTTATCGATGAGGAGTACGCGCGCTCCCCGCTCCGCCGCTTCGATCGCGGCGCTGTAGCCGGCCAGTCCTCCGCCGAGGACGACCACTGGTGCATCGCTACTCTTTGCCATTCTCGTCCTTGAAGAATCTCGGTCGGCCATGACGGCGTTTCCGGCGCGTCCCCGGCCGGTGGGCCCGCGTCCGGAGAAGCGTCCCGGCTGATCGGGAGTCCGGACGACCTGGTTGACAACCTCGCTCGCAGCCTTGAGGATAATGGTCAAATCATTTGGCGTCAACGATGAAACAGTCCGGGGAACGGGATGTCTCGGGACGTCGAAGTGAATTGAGGAGCCGACATGACAGAGACCTCGACCCAAATCCAGGATGAGGACACCGTGCGCGGGGAGTTGGTCGCGGCCCTGCGGGAGGCGGGGATCGCGATCCACCAGCCCACGGACCCCCCGCTTTTTACCCGCACTCCCGAACCGGCCATGGTGCCGATGCACTGGCGCTGGGACGACCTGGAGGAGTTCTTGAAGAGGCTGGGTGAGGTCGTCGCCCTGAGTCCGGGTAGCGCTCGACGCACCCTCCGGCTGGCCAACCCTGGGCTCCAGTACGGCACCACACCCACCTTCTGGGCCTCGATCCAGTACATCCTCCCCGGTGAGGTGGCCACCGCGCACCGGCATACCGCGTCCGCGTTCCGGTTCGTCATGCAGGGGACCGGGTGCAGCACCACGGTTGAGGGCGAGAACTACGAGATGAACGAGGGCGACCTCGTGCTCACGCCGAACTGGTCCTGGCATGACCATGTGCACGAGGGTCCCGAGCCGATGATCTGGCTCGACGTGCTCGACGTGTCGCTGATGCGTTCGCTGGAGAACGTGTTCTTCGACCCGTACGAGACCGACACCCAGCCCGTCGGCCCCGAGCCCGAGAAGTCCTGGAGGGAGTACGGGTCAGGCCTGCTGCGTCCGGTCGGACCGGCACCGCGCAGGACGACGAACCCGCTCCTGGTCTACGCGAACGAGCAGACCCTGGGGGCACTGGAGCGGGCCAAGGGACTCGTCGCCGACCCGGCCGACGACGTCATCCTCGAATACCAGGACCCCACCTCGGGCGGTCCGGTGCTGCCTGCGATGTCGATGAAGGCCCAGATCCTGCGTGCGGGCTTCGATGGTGTGGCGCACCGGCACAGCGGCAGCAAGGTCTACTGGGTGGTCGAGGGCGCCGGCACGATGTACGTGGACGGTCGGCGGTTCGACTGGGGCAAGGGTGACTTCCTGGCCGTGCCACCGTGGGCCACGGTCCGCCACAGTAATCCCCACGGCTCGGACGCGCGGCTGTTCCGGGTCGACGACAGCGCCGTGCTGCGCGCGCTGAACGTCTACCACGAAGAGGTAGTCGGCGACGGCGCGACAGCGAAGGCAGAACGATGAGACTCGCCGTCTTCGACGACCACCGGCTCGGCGTCGTCGAGGGGGACGAGATCCGGGACATCACCGGGCTCGTTCCGGCAGCGTTCGACCAGTGGCCACAGCAGCGGATGAACTGGCTGATCCGGAACTGGGCCGAGATCGGCCCGCGCCTCGGCGACGTGGACGGGCCGCGCGTACCCCTGGCCTCGGTCACCCTGCGCGCCGCCAACCCGGCGCCCCCGCAGCTCTTCGCGATCCCGGCCAACTACCGGGCGCACATCGGCGAGATCGGCGACCGCTCGGTGACTACCGGCGGCCGTACGGCTCGGGAGGCCGGCTTCTTCCTGAAGGCGGCGGGATCGCTGAGCGGAGCCGGTGAACCGATCACCCTGCCCGCAGGATCGACACGCCGGTTCGACCACGAGTGCGAGCTTGGGGTGGTCATAGGCCGAGGGGGTCGCAACATTCCGCGCGAGCGGGCCTTCGAGCATGTATTCGGCTATGCCTGCCTGATCGACATGACGATGCGGATCGAACGGGGGAAGTTCGAGGAGGACCGGTCACTGCGCAAGTCGTTCCGCACCTTCACCCCGTTCGGCCCGTTCGTGGTGACCGCCGATGAGATTCCCGATCTGGACACGCTGGCCTCGCGGCTGCTCGTCAACGGCGAGAAGCGGCAGGGCGCGAGCCTGAAGGACATGATCGTGTCCGTGGGTGAGGCGATCGAGCTGATCAGCTCGGTGGTGGACATCCAGCCCGGAGACGTCATCGCCAGCGGCACGCCGAAGGGTGTCGCTCCGGTTGTGCCCGGAGACGAGGTGACCATCGAGATCGACAGCATCGGAGAGATGACGCTGCTGGTCGCCGAGGCCGACCCCGCCCCGCGGCCGTTCTGAGCGGGGGTGGACCGATGACCTCGATCAAGGCCGTGTTCGTCCGGGGCGGGACGAGCAAGGGGCTGGTCTTCCACGAGAGGGACCTACCGCTGGAACAGGCGGAGTGGGACCCGGTCTTCCTACGGGCGATGGGCAGCCCCGACCCCTATGGCCGGCAGCTCGACGGCATGGGCGGCGGCGTCTCCTCGTTGTCGAAGGTCTGCGTCGTGCGCCCGTCGCCGCGCCGGGACGCCGACGTCGACTACACCTTCGCGCAGATCCAGATCGGCCATGCCGCCGTCAACTACTCGGGCAACTGCGGGAACATGGCTTCGGCCGTCGGCCCGTTCGCTGTTGACGAAGGTCTGGTTGAGGCCCCTTCGGACGGCACTGCGGTGGTCCGGATGCACAACCTGAACACGGGCAAGACGATCCGTTCCGCATTCGCCGTCCGGGCCGGGCGAAGTGTGCGGGAGGGGAGCTACCGGCTCCAGGGGGTGGCCGGCACCGGCAGCCCGGTCCGTCTGGACTTCCTGGATCCGGGTGGCACTGTCAACGGACGACTGCTGCCCGTGGGTGAGGCGATGACCCGCATCACGGTTGGCGGTGTTTCCATGCATGTGAGCATGGTTGACAGCGCCAATCCGGTGGTGTTCGTCCGCGCCGCGGAACTGGGCCTGCGGGCCGTGGAAACGCCCGACGAGCTGGATGCCGGTGCCGAGGTACTGCTGCGTCTGGAGGAGGTGAGGCGCACCGCGTCGGTGCTGATGGGCATCGCGGCCGACGCCGTGGCCGCCGCGAAGAACCCGACGACACCCTTCGTCGCTGTGGTGGGCCCCCCGGCAGCGTTCCGGACGCTGGGAGGGGACAGGACAGAGGAAGAGGATGTCGATCTGTCCGTACGGTTTCTGTCCAACGGGCAGCCGCACCGCGCGCTCCCGCTCACCGGAGCCCTGTGCACGGCCGTCGCGGCCCAAGTCCCCGGGTCGGTCGTCCACGAGAGTGCGCGCCACGCGGGGGGCGACGAGATTCGCCTGGGATCACCCTCCGGCCCGATCGAGGTCGCGGCCTCGGTATCCGGGTCGCTCAACACCGCCGAGGGAATGAGGGCCGACTACGCGACGGCTTTCAGGACGACGCGGCGGCTGTTTTCCGGGTACGTGGAACTCTGACGGCTCGTCCGGGAGCCGAGCCGGCGGAGTGCACGTCTCGACGGACGAGTCGAGACCCGTCGTGGACGACGGACCCGGCGGTGGCATCGTTCCCGGGCAGCCGCGCAAGGAGCTGTAGGCCCAAAGGCGTCGCCCCTCTTCCGCAAACTTAAAACGATGGAAGCATTCGAGTTCAGGAGAGCGTAATCATGGGCAGTTCCAGCAGAGACGCGATGCGGCGACTGATCGCATCGCCCACGGTGACGGCGGTGCCGGGCGCGGCCAACGCCCTGACAGCGCGGCTCGCGGTGGAGGTCGGGTTCGAGGCGGTCTACGTGACGGGCGCGGGTGTCGCGAACACGTTCCTGGGCGCGCCCGACATCGGCTTGGTGACGCTGACCGAGCTGACCGCGCACGTAGGAGCGATCCGGGAGGCCGTCGATGTCCCGCTGATCGTCGACGCCGACACCGGCTTCGGCAACGCGGTGGGCGTCCGCCGGACGGTGCGGGAGCTGGAGCGGGCCGGTGCCGACGCGATCCAGCTGGAGGACCAGCGCTCGCCCAAGCGATGCGGCCACTTCGCCGGGAAGGAGCTCGTAGGGGCCGACGAGATGGTCCAGAAGGTGCGGGCCGCTGTCGAGGCCAGGGAGGACGAGCGGCTCGCGATCATCGCCCGTACCGATGCGCGGGCGAACGAAGGGTTCGCCGCCGCGCTGGACCGTGCGACCGCGTACCGAGAGGCCGGGGCGGACGTCATCTTCGTCGAGGCGCCGCAGACGGTCGAGGAGCTCCGGGCCATCCCCGAGAAGCTGGGCGGGGCCCAGGTGGTGAACCTGGTCGAGGGTGGCCGGACGCCGCTGTTGCCCCTCGACGAGTTGAATGGCTTCACCATCGCCCTGTTCGCCAACGCGGCACTCCAGGGTGCGATCAAGGGCACACTGGCCGCGTTGGAGGAGTTGCACCGCACTGGTTCGCTCGTGGCGGCCTCCCGGCACCTCACCGGCTGGGCGGAGCGTCAGCGCCTGGTGGGCAAGTCCTTCTTCGACTCCCTTGAAGAGCGCTACGCGGTCCGCCCCCCGCACGTCTCATGACAGCGCTGGTATCTGGCCGGGCGGGTCCGGCCAGATACCAGCGGCTCACCTCGCCCCTACCCCGCCCTGCGCCCTGCGGCTCTGCTCTGCGGCGAGCAGCGTGTGCTCCAGCTGTGTCAGGTGCTGGGTGATCTCTTCGACGGCGTGCTCGGCGTCCCGCTCCCGGATGTAGTTCAGAATGTTCCGCCGGATGCGGCCGATGTCCGGATTCGGCGGAGCGGCGGCCCGGTTGAGGCGGGCGTGGACGATCTGCGCGAGCGAATCGGTGAGCGCGACCAGCACCTCGTTATGGGTCGCCGCCGCGAGCAGACGGTAGAACTCGGTGAGGTGTGAGGTTCGCTCGGCGCCGGGTTCGGCGACAAGGTTCTCGACCACCACGATGTCGTCCTCCAGCCGCTGCAGATCATCCTTCGTCGCCCGCTCGCAAGCCAGCCGCAGGACATCCGAACTCAGCAGGATGCGCGCCTCCAGGAGGCTCTCGGAGGAGAAGGCGCCAAGCGACGCGAGGTCGCTGAGCGCGCGCGTGACGGTTCGCGGGTCACCCTCACGGACAAAGATGCCGCCGAGCACGCCCAAGCGGACCTCGACGAGTCCGTTTGATTCGAGGCCCCGGATGGCCTCTCGCACGCCGTGTCGGCTCACCTTGAAGGCCTCGGCCATCTCCCTCTCCGTCGGAAGCTGGTCGCCCGGCTTGAAGCGGCCCGAATGGATCGCGTCGCGGACCTGCTCGACGATGTACTCGTATCCGCGCTTGGCGCGTACTGGTGTGAAGGCCGCGCTCTGGGCCTTCGTGCGCCGGTTACCGGTTCCGGCGGTCGGCTGCGTCGCGGCGGGGAGAGATTCATCCATGCGAACCACACTAGCCCGTTCGTGAAATGTATTGACCATTTAGACGAACCCCCTCAGCAAGTGCGGTTGGCCATCTTCGGCAACCTCCCGCGCGAGACTCCGCACCGCCACCTGCCGGTCATGCACCGCTCACCGCCTCACGCCCCGTGTCCGCCACCTCGCCGGGCGTCGCCGTCGCCGGCCCCGTGCGTTCGGCGGGAATCGCGGCCCCCTTCTGCGGGCGGAACCCAAAAGCTTTCCCCGAAGCATTGACTGGCAAATGATTTGACCTTTACTGTGCGGTCAACGCGGTGTTGCCAATGTGTATCGCGCCAGGCCGCTCCTGTGGCCGATGTGTGAATGGAACCGAACGAAAGGGCTGTACGCATGGTCGAGCGAGTGCCGGTGCTGATAGTCGGAGCCGGGCCGGTCGGGCTGGCCCTTGCCGGAGACCTCGGCTGGCGGGGGGTGCGCTCCGTCCTTGTCGAGCGTCGGGACGGGTCGGTCTTCCAGCCGAAGATGGACATGGTCGGCATCCGCAGCATGGAGTTCTGCCGCCGCTGGGGCATCGTCGACGAGGTCGAATCGGCCGGCTACAACCGCGGCTACGTCCAGGACAACGCCTGGGTGGCCGACCTGAACAGCTTCGAGTTCGGCCGGGAGGAGTTCCCGGCTCCCCGCGATGAAAAGTGCCCGCCGCAGAGCCCGCAACACCGTGAGCGGTGCCCGCAGAACTTCTTCGACCCGGTGCTGACCGGTTTCGCCGGACGCTCCGGACTCTCGGACATCCGCTACCGCACCGAACTCATCTCCTTCACCGACCACGGCGACGGCGTCACCGCGACTCTGCGTTCGGTCGAGGACGGTCGCACCTACGAGGTCGAAGCCGACTACCTGGTCGGCGCGGACGGAGGGGCCAGCACGGTGCGCACCGCCCTCGGCATCGAGATGGCCGGAGAGGGCACACTCACCTACACCACCAACGCCATTTTCCGCTGCGACAACCTGGAGCGGTTGCACGACAAGAAGCCCGCCTACCGCTACATCTTCATCGGGCCCGAAGGAACCTGGGCCACGCTCGTCGCCATCAACGGCCGCGACCAGTGGCGTTTCTCGCTCATCGGTGACGGTGAGCACCGTGAGGCGACCGAGGAGGAGCTGCGGCAGGCGATCGTCCGCGCGGTCGGACACGACTTCGACTTCGAGATCCTCTCCATCCTTCCGTGGGTGAGACAGCAGCTGGTCGCGGAGTCCTACCGGCGAGGGCGGGTCTTCATCGCCGGTGACGCCGCCCACCTGACCTCGCCGACCGGCGGGTTCGGAATGAACACCGGGCTGCTCGACATCGTCAACCTGTCCTGGAAGCTGGTCGCCTGCCTGCAGGGGTGGGGTGGCGATGTACTGCTGGACAGTTACGAGATCGAGCAGCGACCGGTCGCCGAGCGAAACGTGGGCGAGGCGAGCGACAACCTGCGCCGGATGCTGAACCCGCGGCTCTCCCGGCCGGACCCCGTGATCTTCGACCCTTCCGACATGAGCAAGGCGGCGGTCGACGCGCGGAACCAGTTCGGGGACGAGTACACGGCGATGATGAGCCGTGAATGGCACTCCATCGGCATCCATCTGGGCTACCTCTACGAGGGATCGCCCGTGGTGGTACCCGATGGCACGCCCGCCCCGGAACTTGAGGTCTCCCGCTACGTCCAGACCGCCCGGCCCGGCTCCAGGGCCCCGCACATCTGGCTCGACAAGGCACAGACCCAATCGGTCCTCGACGAGTTCGGCCTCGGCTTCGTACTGCTGCGGTTCGACGACCGCGCCGTGACCGGTCCGCTGGAGAGCGCGGCAGTCGCCATGTCCGTACCGCTTCGACGGGTAGACATCAACAACCCCGAAGCCGCCGAACTCTACGAACGCGCACTGGTCCTGGTCCGCCCGGACGGCCAGGTCGCCTGGCGCGGCGACGCAATCGAGGGCGCGGTAGACACCCTTACCCAGGTGGCCGGGCGAACTGCCCCGGCCTCGGCGACCTCGCCGGTCTGCGCATGAGCTTCAAAGGCCCGAGCGGCACCGCCCGGCTTTCCGGTGAGTGCCCCACCACCCGTCACAGAGATCACTGGAGATACAGATGACGATTCTGAGCTCGCCGACAGGGGGTCTGGACCCCGGCAGACGGCGGATGATCCGCCGAGCGACCACGGCCGGCGGCCTGGGCACGCTCATCGAGTACTTCGACTTCGGGATCTACGCCTTCGTGGCGGTCTACATCGCCCCGCAGTTCTTCCCAGGCGACGACCCTCTAGTGGGCCTGCTGCTCACCTTCGGAGTCTTCGCCTCGTCGTATCTGGTCCGACCGCTCGGCGGCTGGTTCTTCGGACGGCTCGGCGACCGTGCGGGCCGACGGCGTGCTCTGGTCCTCACCGTCGTCACCATGGGCGCGGCCAGTGCGCTGATCGGCTTCCTCCCGAGTTACGCGACCCTGGGCGCCACCGCGAGCGTGCTCCTTCTGCTGGCTCGCATGGTCCAGGGGTTCTGCGCGGGCGGGGAATCCGCCGGTGCCGCCGCCTACATCGCCGAGACCGCACCCGACGGCCGCCGCGGCTTTTACGCCTCGGCCATGGCCATGGGCTCGGTCGGCGGCTTCTCCGCCGCCGCAGCCGTGTGCGGGCTGGCTTCCTCGCTCGTGTCACCCGACCAGATGGCCTCCTGGGGATGGCGCATTCCCTTCCTGGCTGTCGTGCCGCTGACGCTGCTCTGCCTCGCCTACCGGCTCAAGATCGAGGAGACACCCGAGTTCAAGGCGATTCCGAAGTCCGAGATCGTGCGCAGCCCAATGCGGGAAGTGATCACCAGACACCCCGTCAAGGTGGTGCAGGTCTTCCTGCTCACCGTCGCCATGACCGGCACCGGTAACGTCGCGGTCTCCTACTTCGGCACTTACCTGATCAAGAACCGCGGGCTGGGATCCGAGCCCGTCTACTGGATGATCGCCATCGCGATCGCCTTGGCCGTGCTCACGTACCCCATGGTCGGGCTGCTCAGTGACAAGCTGGGACGCAAGCGCGTCATCATCACCGGATACGCCGGTTTCGTGGTCCTGGCCTACCCGGTCCTCCTCATCCTCGACAAGGCGACGAACATCGTGGCACTGGGTGCGGCTTTCACGGTCTTCATGCTCGTCCACGCCTGGACGATCGTTCCGGGATACGTGTTCTACGCTGAGATGATGCCGCGCAACGTTCGGTACACGGGTACTGCGCTCGGGTCCAACCTGGCCTTCATCGTGACCGGCTTCGCCCCTCTCGTGATTACTCGGCTGATCGACTCCACCCACACGATCACGTCCCTGACCTGGTGGTTCCTGGGGATCATGGTGGTCGGTCTCGCCACGATCACGTTCGTCAGGGAGACCGCTCTCAAACCCCTCCAGGCAGAGAGCGACCGGGAGGGGTCCCAGCTCCGCCCCGCCGGCGACTCTCTGCCCGGGTGACCAAGGAGGACGATCATGGAGACATCCAGGCTCACCGTCATCACCGGCGCCGCGCAGGGGCTCGGTGCCGCCATCGCGAAAGGACTCGCGGCCCCGGACAGAACGCTCGTCCTGCTCGACCGCTCCCCTGCGGTCAAGGATGTCGCGGACGCCCTTGGCGCGGAGTGCCGTCAGGCCGTGGGACACGAGGTCGACCTCGGCGACGGAGTGGCCGTCACCGCGTTGACCGGGTTCCTGACCGAGGAGTACGGACGCTGCGACATCCTCGTCAACAACGCGGCACTCAGCCCGAAGGCACCGGACGGCACCCGGCTCGACCTGGCGGACATCCCCGTGGAGCAGTGGGAGCAGGTGCTCGCGGTCAACCTCACTGCGGCGTTCCGGCTCTGCGCGTGGGCACTTCCGCTGATGAAGAACCAGGGCTGGGGGCGCATCGTCAACATGTCGTCACGGGCCGGCCGGATGTATGTTCCGCAGGCCGGAGCCCACTACGCCGCCACCAAGGCCGCGCTGATCGGCTTCACCCGGACCGTCGCGGGTGAAGGCGGACCGTACGGGGTCACCGCCAACTGTGTCGCCCCCGGCAGGATCGAGACACCGCTGACCAACGGCAACCCGTCCGGCGCGGCGATGGGGGCTGCCTTCGTGAGCCAGACCCCAGCGGCCCGGATGGGACGCCCGGACGAGGTGTCGGCCGCAGTCGAGTACCTGGTTTCGGAGCGTGCCGGATTCGTCACCGGGGCGGTGATCGACGTCAACGGTGGTGTCCTCGGCTGACGCCGGGACGAGTAAGAGCTCGATCTTCGAGAAGACCGCTGCGGGAAAGCCGCCGGCAGCAGCGTTGCACCATGCTGATGGCGCCGGCCGAGGGAGAGAACCATGGGATTTACCGACAGCAGAGAGTTCAGGACCGATGTCGTCGTGGTGGGCAGTGGGGCATCCGGGAGCGGTGCGGCCCTGGCCGCGCTGGCGGAGGACGCCACGGTGACACTTCTGGAGAAGCGGCCGGTCGGCGGAGGTTCGGCGGCTTTGTCCGCGGGTGGCTTCTGGACATTCGAGGACCGAACGAAGTTCGACGAGCTGGCCCGGCTCGGCAATCGGGAGATGCAGTACAAGCTGCATGCTCACCACCATGTCGCGGCTGACTTCATCCGCTCGCTGGGCGTGACCATCGCGGACCGGCCGATCCGGTCCGGCAACAGGTTCGGGGTCGGGTACAAACTGGACATCACCGGGCTGCTGGCATACGCGCAGAAGGCCGTCGTCGAGGCCGGCGGGCAGGTTTTGCTGGAGACCGCCGCGGTCGGCCTCGTCCAGGAGCGCGACCGTGTCGCAGGCGTCCTCGCCAGGTCGGCGGACGGGACACTGACCACGATCCGGGCGAAGTCGGTCGTCCTCGCCTCCGGCGGGTTCCAGGGAAACCGGGAGATGCTGGCCCGCTATATGGGGCAGAACGCCGACCATCTGCTGGTCCGCTCGAACCCGGGCAGTGTGGGCGACGGCTTTCGCCTGGCGCAGTCCGCGGGCGGGGCGGGAACAAAGGGAATGTCCACCTTTTACGGCCATCTCATCGCCCACCCGGTCACATCGTTCGAGCCGGAGGAGTTCCGTCCTCTCACCCAGTACCACTCGGCGGCGTCGGTCCTGGTCGGGATGGACGGCGGGCGGCTCGCCGACGAGCGGGTCGGTGACTCGGTCCTGTCCCAGGTCGTGCTGCGCGCACCTGGTGCCCGCGGTGTGCTGATCTTCGATGACCACGTCCGCCGCAACGAGGGCACCGACGAGCCGTTCCCGGGTGTCGGCAGGGTGGACCGCTTCGAGCGCGCGCGGAGCGCCGGCGCACGGACGGCCACGGCGGACACGCTCGACGCGATCATCGACCAGGTGGCGGAGTGGGGTGTGGCCCGCGACGCGTTGCGGCTGACGATGCAGACGTACGCCGAAGCGGTGAGTTCCTCGTCGGCGCAGGCCCTCGGGGTGCCCGTCGCACCGGACGCGCGGGCACCGCAGACAGCGCCCTTCTACGCGGTGGAGGTCCAGCCGGCCATCACCTTCACCTTCGGCGGCGTGCGCGTTTCGCTCGACGGCGAGGTTCTCGACCCCGACGGGCGGCCGGTTCCCGGTCTCTTCGCCGGGGGAGCGGACGTGGGCGGTATTTCGCACTGGGCCTACGCCGGGGGTCTGGCCCCGTGTTTCATCACCGGCATGTGGGCGGGGAAGGCCGCGGCACATGCGCACGCCATCGCAGAGAGGGCATGAGCGGCAAGGCGGGCTGAGACCGCTTCGGCGGCCCGGCCCCGATCCTGTCCCCAAAGGCCCCCGAACAGAGGAGGAACCATGGAGTACCTGAAAAACATTGAGGTTGTCTTCGCCAGGACCAACGAGGACGGTGTCGAGGAGTTCGCGGACCCCGGCAGCCCGGCCGAGCGCTTCGACCCGGGTGCCCTGGAATCGCTGTGGCTGTGGGCCGCCCCGACCGACTCCTCGCTGCCTGCCAACCTCGGTCGGGCGCCGGATGTCATGCGTTTCCCCGGGCCGGGCGGCAGTCAGTTCGGAATCGTGTGCCTGCCGCCGCACTCGGCCGGCAAGCGTCGGTTCGACAGGTCGCACACCGAAGACCCCAACATGCGCGCCGGAAACCACACCGAACCGTCGATGCATGCGACGGACACCCTCGACTACGACGTGATCCTCTCCGGCAAGGTGGACCTGGAACTGGGCAGCGGGGAGGTCCGCACGCTCGGACCGGGCACCTGTGTGATCTTGGGGGGTGTCGCGCATGCCTGGAAGAACCACTACGACGAACCCTGCATTCTGGCGGCGGCCATGATCGGCACCGGGCGCACCGAGTGAGGAAGGCTCGACCTGAGGGATAGGGACTCGGCGGCAGATCGAGCCATCCACCACATCGAGGTGACGGCGGACCGCATGGTCCCGAGTGAACGGAGAAATTCATGCCGGACCAGAAAGTCGCATTGATCACCGGGGCCGCGAGCGGAATCGGACTGGCCGTCGCAACCCTCCTCGCAGAGGAGTCCACCGTCGTGCTGCTCGACCGGAGCGAGGCCGTTTGGGCGGTGGCGGAGCGGATCGAGGCCGAGGGCCACCGGGTACTCCCGCTCGTGGCGGACCTGGGGAACCACCAGCAGATCGACACCGCGGTCGGGCGCATGCATGAACTGGTGGGACCCTGCGACATCTTGGTGAACAACGCCGGGATCCACCCCAAACGGAACGGGATCGTCCCGGGTTTCGAGGATCTGTCCTTGGAGGAGTGGGACAGGGTGATGCGCATCAACCTGTCCGCACCTTTCCTGCTCTGCCAAAGAGCTGTCGCGCCGATGAGAGAGAAGGGCTGGGGCCGGATCATCAACGTGGCCTCGCGCGCCGGCCGTACCTACTCGGACCGGGCAGGCACGCACTACTCGGCTTCGAAGGCCGGGCTCATCGGTATGACCCGCAAGATCGCGGGCGACTACGCCCGGTACGGGATCACCGCCAACTGCGTGGCGCCTGGGCAGATCGAGACGCCGCTCGCCCGCACGTCCGACCCTCAAGTTCTCCAGAACGCCGCCATGACGACGCCGGCCCGTCGGCTGGGTACAGCGGCCGAGGTCGCCTCGGCGATCCGCTACCTGGCCTCGGACCAGGCGGGTTTCGTGAACGGCGCGGTGGTCGACGTGAACGGCGGCGGATTCATCGGGAGTTGAGTCAAACGGCCGTTCGGCTCACCACCGGCCGTACCCTCGCGACTCCGCGGACGCGCGACTTGGCCCGTCCGGTCATCGATCTCGAACGGCACTGCCCAGTAGGCGGCCGTGCCGTTCGAAGAGTTCCGTTGCAAGGAGGAAACGATCAACAGTGCTGTGCAGAGGCCGCCCGTCCTCTGGTGAGACAGTGCACCTGCGCGCCAGGCCGCGCACCGGTCTGACGCGGTCACGGAATCAGCCGCCTGCCCGCCCTCCACCGACCATTTCCTGGAGTCGTCATGCGTATCGGATTCACCCTGCCCCAGATGGGCCCGGTGGCCCGCCAGGCCCACGAGGCCGGTCGCTTCGCGAAGGAGGCCGAGGCGCTGGGCGCGGACAGCCTCTGGGTCGGCGACCGGCTCCTGGCCCCGGTCGAGCCCACCGTCGGATACGGAGGCGGTGACAGCGTCCCGGACACCTTCCGGACCGTCCTCGACCCGTTCGCCCTGATGGCCGTGGCCGCCACCACCACGGAACGGGCCGAAATCGGGGCCAACATCCTCCAGGCCCCCTGGTACGCGCCCGCCCTGCTCGCCCGCTCGCTGACGACCATCGACCTCATCAGCGGGGGGCGTCTGCTGCCCGGCTTCGGCACCGGCTGGTCCCCCGAGGAGTACCAGGCGGCGGGCGTGCCGATGAAGGAGCGCGGCGCCCGGCTGGACGAGGCCCTGGACGCGCTGGAGGCCTGGTGGACCACCGATCCGGTCGAGTTCGAGGGCGCGTACACGCGGATCCCGGCCACCTATGTGGGCCTCAAGCCCGTCCGGCGTCCGCGTCCCCCCATCTATCTGGCGGGCTTCGCTCCGGCCGCGATGCGCCGTGTCGCCCGCAGGGCCGACGGCTGGCTCCCTGTCGTCCAGCCGGGCTCCGGTCCCTTCACCCCGGATGCCGTCAACGTTCCCATGGCGGAGGTCCGGCGGCTGGCGGCCGAGGCAGGCCGGGACCCGTCCGGACTCGGCATGGTCCTGCGGGTGTACCCGACCACGGAGGCGACCCTCGACGAGGTCGTGGGAGCGATCACGGGCGCCGGACGGGAGACCGATGTCGATCACTGCTTCGTGGAACTGATGAATATCGCACACGACGTCGACCACGCTCTTGAACTGGTCCGGACCGTGTTGGACAGGGCCAGGTGACCTCTCGCTCGACCGAAGCCGCCACCCCCGGGGGCCGACCGGTTCAGGAGGTGGGGGGCAGGCGGCGGGAGAGGCGCACCATGGCCCGGTAGAGCGCTGTGGGGGCGGGAGCGGGAGGCAGTGGCCCGGCTTCCGCCCCGGGGACCGCGAAAGCACGGAGCAACTGGCCGACGAGACGGCGCCAGGCGTCGGGGGCGGCGTCGCCGCCGGCGGCCACAACGCCAGCGTTGGCCATCAAAAGGATGACGAGGTCCTCGGGGGTGAAGTCCATCCGAAGACGTCCCGTGGCCTGGGCCCGCTCGATCAGCAGAAGGAAGCCGTTGTACGCCTCGGCGCGGCGGGCTTCCAGCGCTTTGGCGGCAGGGAAGGTCATGGTCAGGACATCGGCGAAGCCTCGGTCGGCGGCCTGCATGGCGCAGACGGCTTCGATGTACCGGGCGAAGCCGCGCCAGGGTTCGGGGTCGGCCAAGGCGTCGGTGACGGCGATGGCGTAGGCGTCCATACGGTCGGCGAAGACCGCGCTGATGAGTTCTTCGCGGGTCGCGAAGCGGCGGGACAGGGTGGCTTTGCCGACGCCGGCTTCGCGGGCCACGGCAGCCATGGACACGCCGAGACCTTCGGCGGCGTAGAGGCGGCGGGCGGCGGCCAGGATGCTCTCGCGGTTGCGTTCGGCGTCGGCACGCAGGCCCGTCCCGGGCGGGTGGCCCGGGGCGTCGGCGGAAACTGCGGAGGCGGTCATGGTCCCCACCCTACCGAAATGGAACAGCCTGCCCACTTGTGTTGCTACGCTGGACATCATGGAAACGGGAAGGCCGTTCCACTTCTGCGAGGATGATGATCATGCGTGCTGTGACTGTCGATTCCGTTCCGTCCGCTCCCGCCGTGAGGGAGGTCGACATCCCGCGCCCGGAGGCCGGTGAGCTGCTGGTGAAGGTGGCGGCCTCCTCGGTGAACGGCTTCGACGCCGCCACTGCCGCCGGATATATGCGGGGGATGATGGAGCACCGCTTCCCGCTCGTGGTCGGCAAGGACTTCGCCGGCACCGTCGAGGCCCTCGGCGAGGGCGTGGAAGGCTTCGCGGTCGGTGACACGGTCTTCGGCGTCGTGATGAAACCCTTCCTGGGCACGGGTTCTCTGGCCCAGTACGTCACGGTGACCGCCGGATACGGCGTCGCACCGATCCCGGAGGGGCTGAGCGTTCAGGACGCCGGAGCACTGGGGCTGGCCGGTACGGCGGCAGTGGACAGCGTGAACGCGGTGAACCCGGGCAAGGACGAGACGCTGCTGATCTCCGGCGCCACTGGAGGGGTGGGCGCGCTGGCCGTGCAGATCGCCGCCGCCCGCGGCGCCAAGGTGATCGCCACCGCCCGTCCCGGCGCGGAAGCCGACTTCGTCACCGGCCTCACCGGTGCCGACGTGCACCTGGTCGACTTCACCGGCGACCTGGAAGCCCAGGTCCGCGCGATCGTCCCGCACGGAGTGGACGCGGTGGTGCACTTGGCCGGCGACGGCGCCCAGCTCGCGGGCCTGCTGCGGCCGGGCGGACGCATCGCCTCCACCCTCGGCTTCGGCCCCGACGCCGTCGAGGGACAAAATGCCACCGCGCGCTCGGTGATGGCTGACGCCACTGTGCAGACCCTCACCGCCCTGGCGGCCGACGCCACCTCCGGCGCACTGCGTGTACCGGTGACCGCCACCTACCCGCTGGAGCAGGCCCCAGACGCGTTCGCCGCGTTCGGTGCGGGCGCGCTCGGCAAGCTCGCCATCACTTGCTCCTGAACGGAACCGTCCTACCCGCACCCCGCACGGAAGAGGTCTGATCGTGCCCACTCTCGCCATCGTCGGCGCCGGTCCCGGTATGGGCCTGGCCATCGCCCGTACCTTCGGCAGCCGCGGCTTCGACGTCGCCTTGATCGCCCGTACCAAGAGGAAGCTCGATGCGCTGACCGACCAGCTGCGACAGGAGGGCGTCGTGGCCGCCGCCTTCCCCGCCGACGTGCTGGACCGGCCGTCCCTCACCGCTGCTCTGGAAGCGGCCCAGGCCCGCTTCGGCACGCTCGACGTGCTGGAGTACTCTCCGGCACCGCACTCGCCGGTACCCGGCTTCACCACGGTCCCCCCGAGCGAAGTCACGGTCGAGAACGTCCAGCCACAGATCGAATACACCTTCTACGGGGCCGTCGCCGCAGCACGCGCGGTGCTGCCCGCCATGCGAGAGGCCGGGGCGGGGACGCTGATCTTCACCACCGGTGGCGGTTCCGTCCACCCCATCCCCATGCTCGGCAACGTCAACGCCGCCGCCGGCGCGCTGCGTAACTGGACCCTCAACCTCCACAACGAGCTGACGGGCAGCGGTGTGTACGCCGTACACGTCGCGATCAACACGTGGATCGGCGAAGGCGGACCCGAAGGCATTCCCGCCGCCACTCCGGAACAGATCGCGCCGCTGTACTGGGACCTGTATGAACGCCGCGACCGGAGCGAGCTTGTCTTCAACGGCTGACCCCACAGCACCTTGTGGGCCCGGCGCGTTCGGTCCGCGCACCCCTCCTGACCGGTTACGACCTGAAGAATTCCCGCTTCCGCTTTCGAAGTCACAGCTCACCGGAGCAAGAGCCTCGTTTGCTACCTGTCCTGCAGCCCTCGACCTGTCCCTGTGCCGGGCTTTCGATCCTCGTCATCGCCCGCGCGGGCGATGACGGTGCGGGCTCTCGCCGTGTTGGCGCGTGCTTCTCGCGCTGGTGTGCCCGCGCTGTCACGTTCCCCTCACCCAGCTCGCGGCCGTCTCGGGCATACCGCTGGCACCACCCATGACTACATCGCCTCATCCCCGGCTTGCTCACCGACCCGGGCCTGCCCGAGTGGTTGACACCGCCGGTGAGGTTCTGCGGGTCTCGCCTCGCTGCCGGCCCACCCACAGCGCGGAACGGTTCTGCGGGCGCCGGTGCGTCCCGATTTTCGCCGACCGCGTCTGCGCGGGCGCCGGCCCGGAGACCAGACCGGGCTCAAACAGCGGCCGGGAATGCGTACTCACCTACCACGCGCCCCACCGTCAACCGGAGCCCGGCCTTGCCGGGAGCGTCGGTCGAAAGGCGCACCGTCGAGTTCCCGCCATAGTTTCCGTGGATCCGCATTGGCCTCCAACCATTGGACCATCTGCGCTCCTCCTGGGGTGGCAACGCTGGATATGCGCATGAAATCGAGTCTCCGCTATCGCCGGTATGTCTTCTGGCTCCACGCGAGTTGCGCAATTCGCAGCGAAAGGGGAAATCGAGGAGCGGGCCGGGGCCCGCTCCTCGTCGGGGTCAGACCCTGACCGTCGGGTGGTGGATGTCGAACCACGCGCCCAGGTCGAGTGTGCGCTCCAGCAGCATCCGCTGCCGCTGGTCCAGGTCGGCGGCGGGCCGGGTGGTGGCCTCGGTGAGGCGCTCGCGGTTGACCAGGTCCGTCGCGGCGTGGCCGGCGCGGAGCAGTTCGGCGCCCTGGGACTGGATGGCCTCGACATAGGCGGGGTCGAATGTGCCCGGGTATCCGCTCTTCTTGCGGTTGGCGACCGACTCGGGCAGGACATCCCGGGTCGCGGCACGCAGCAGGCTCTTCTCACGGCCGTCGAAGGTCTTCAGGGACCAGGGGGCGTTGAAGACGTACTGAACGAGGCGGTGGTCGCAGAACGGGACGCGGACCTCCAGGCCGACGGCCATGCTCATCCGGTCCTTGCGGTCCAGGAGGGTCTGCACCATGCGGGTCAGATGGAGGTGGCTGACCACCCGCATGCGCTGGTCCAGGCCCGTCTCCCCGTCCAGGGCGGGGGTCTGCGCGACGGCCGTCCGGTAGCTGTCGGAGATGAAGTCCCCGAGGGCCAGCGCGGGCTTGAGGTCCTCACTGATCTGGCCGCCCGATTCGATGAGCGAGTGCCGCCCGCCAGCCAGGGGAAGGTCTCGGCGTACCGCCGCTCGTCGTGGAACCACGGATAGCCGCCGAACACCTCGTCGGCCGACTCGCCGGACAGCGCCACGGTGGAGTGGCGGCGGACCGCGGCGAACAGCAGATAGAGGGAGTTGTCGCGGTCGCCGATGCCGGCCGGCAGATCACGGGCGCCCACGGCCGCGCGGCGGACCTCGGGGGCGGACAGCGCGGCCCCGTCCAGGATGATGTCCTGGTGGTCGCAGCCCACGTGTTCGGCGACGGCGTGGACGTAGGGCGTGTCCTGGGTGGGCGAGACGTCGATGGCCTGGAAGTGCTTGTCCTGGTCGGGGAAGTCGACGGCGAAGCTGCGCACCGTCTCGCCCTGGGGCGCCAGGTGGATCTGTGCCAGGGAGGTGAGCGCGGAGGAGTCCAGGCCGCCGGAGAGCAGCGTGCAGCGGGGCACGTCGGCGACGAGCTGGCGGCGCACGATGTCATCCAGTAACGCGCGGACGTGCGCGACCGTCTCGTCCTTGCTGTCGGTGTGCGGCTCGGAACGCAGCCGCCAGTAGATGTGGTGGCGCATCCCGCCCCGGTCCAGGACGATGATCTCCCCGGGCCGCACCTCGCGCATGCCCTCCCAGACCGCGGCGCCGGGCGTCTTGGCGCCGGCGAAGAGCTCGCGCAGGCCGTCGAGTCCGACGACGGGGGCGACGGTGGGATTGGCCAGGATCGCCTTGGGCTCGGAGCCGAAGACGACGCCGTCCTCGGTCTCGTAGTAGTAGAACGGCTTGATGCCCATCCGGTCGCGGATCATCACCAGGCGCTCGGTGCGGGTGTCCCAGATGGCGAAGGCGTACATCCCGTTGAGGTGCTCCACGAGCTTCTCGCCCCACACGAGGTAGCCGCGCAGCACCACCTCGGTGTCGGAGTCGGTGTCGAACCGCTGCCCGGCACGGCGCAGTTCCGAGCGCAGCTCGGTGAAGTTGTACGCCTCGCCGGAGTAGACCATGCAGACCGCCCCGTCGGGAGTCTCCACGGTCATCGGCTGCGCGCCGCCCGGCAGGTCGATCACGGCGAGCCGCCGGTGCCCCAGGGCGACGTGCGGCGCCACCCACGCGCCCGCGGCGTCGGGGCCGCGGCACGCCATGGTCCGTGTCATGGCGTCGATGTCTTCTTGATGTTCCGTCAGGTCACGCCGGTAGGAGACCCAGCCGGTGATTCCACACATGAGAACCCCAGTCCACTCGAAGAGAGTTGCCTCGGGTGACTGTTGCCCTATACACGCAGTTAGTCCACATGGAATCGGGGATCACCCGTGTGGCATTTCTGACAGGTAAATTTATGTTAATTGCAGGTTTCGTGCGGTCTGGAAAGCTTTGCGCCAATAGCGCAATCCTGTCGAATCGATTCCGGCCTGGCACTGCCAGGTACGCGTATTTGGTCATGTGCCAGGAGGCGCAGCGGCGAACGCTCGGACCCCGAAGGTGGTCGGGGCGCAGCTTCCGGCCGGCGTTGCCGCTGCCGAGTGTGTTGATGCCCCAGCGTTTTGGTCACCGCGGGGCACACATCGGCCAAAGCCCACCGAGGGGCCTGCCGAGAACAACGATCACCCACGCATCCGACCGGTCGTGTCGCAGGCGCTCGCCACAGGAAAGGCTCGGTTGTTCTACGATCCCGTGTCCGGCAGCCGGCCATCGGCTCGCCGCGACAGTGGCGGCTCGGGGCTCAGCATGTCGAGGAGCAGCGCGCCCAGTACGTCGTCTCGTACGTCGGGCAGATGATCGAAGGCACCGGACGTGCGTGCCAGGACGACGCCGATGAAGGCGCTGGCGATGATCTCGGCACGCAGTTCCGGCTGGTCCACGCCTTCTGCCGACAGTCGACGGCGCAGCGGCTCGATCACGCGGCGGTGAAGCTCCTCGCGGGTGGCCGTCTGACCCGCAGGATCGTCGTGCGGGCGGACGGCGACCTGGTAGATGGGATTGGGGCCCCGCCGCCGGGTCAGGTCGAGGATCACCGCCAGCCTGCCGGGGTCGAGCAGGTCGACGATCTCGTTAGGGCCGTCACCCATACGCAGCGTGGCGACATAGAGCTGGGCCTTGCCGCCGAAGTAGCGGGCGATCATGGTCGGGTCCACACCGGCACGGCTGCCGATGGCCCGCGCGGTGGTGCGGTCGTACCCGTGCTCGGCGAACAGCTCACTCGCGGCCTTCAGTAGCCGGTCACGGCTGCCTGCGGCGTCACGCCGCGGCCGGCCGGCCGCGGTTGGCTGAGCACCGGCCGGTGTCGTCGCACTCATTCCGCGACCGTTTCGTCGCGTTGCCCCGACAACGGGCCCGGTGCCGCAGGACGGTGTGCACTCTCCGTCACTGGATGTATGCGTCCCTGGGGCAGGTTCCCCGACAGGATCCGCCCGCCTCGGCGACGCAACGGCACGATCAGGGCCACTGCGGCGGTCACGAGCCAGACCACGCAACTGAGCAGTCCCACTGCGGTATAGCCGTTGGAGGAGGGGTAGGCCGCGCCCGCACCGGTGTGCCCCTCCAGCACGGCCGCGCTCATCGCGCTGCCGACCGCGTAGCCGATGTAGCGCAGTACCTGGTTGAAGCTCATCGCGCTGCCGGTCTCGTGCGAGGGCACCGCACGGACGAGGAAGCCGGGAATCACCGCGAAGATGACGCCGACACCGAGGCCCGCGACGAACATGACAGCCATGATCTGGGCCATGTTCCCGCGCCACGAGGTGAACATCGCCATTGAGGCGAGCAGGATCAGACAGCTCATCGGGAGCACCGCCCGCGGTGAGGTCCAGCGCACCAGAGTCGGGGTGAGCCGGTTCGCCAGGAAGCTGCCGATGGAGAACGGGGTAAGGGCCAGACCGGCCACGACCACTGTCTGGCCCAGCCCGTAGCCTGTCGCGGCGGGCGTCTGTACCAACCTGGTCACGGTGGACAACAGCATGTACATGCCGACACCGGCCAGGACCGCCGCCACGCTCGCGGTCATCACCGACCTGTCACGCACCAGCCTCAGCGCAACCAGTGGGTGAGGCGTGCGCAGTTCCCAGAACACCCAGACGGCGAGCAGCAGGACGGAGGCGCCGATCATGCCGTCCACGCGCCACGAGCCCCATCCCCACGCCTCGCCCTCGCTGATCGCCACCAGCAGTCCCGCAGTGCCCAGGGCCAACAGCACCGCTCCGAGGATGTCCAGGGGGACACGGGCCCGGTGCCGTGCCGCGGGCACGGCCCACGCGGCGGCGGCCAGTCCCAGCGCACTGACCACGACACCCAGCCAGTAGGCCCCACGCACGCCTCCCCACTGGGCCACCAGGCCGGTGAGAGGGTAGCCCAGTCCCACACCCGTCACCGCGGTGATGGAGAGCATGGCGATCACCGGTGCGGAGCGGGCGGCGGGCAGCGCGTCCCGGGCCACGGCGATGGTCAGCGGAGTCAGGCCGAGCCCAATGCCCTGCAACGCACGGCCCACCAGCAGCGTCGCGAAGCCCAGCGGAAGTGCGGCCAGCACGCAGCCGATCACGACCAGCGCCAGAGTGCCGACGACCACCCGCCTGCGGTGCGGCCCGTCGCCGAGCCGCCCCATCACAGGGGTGGCCACCGCCGCTACCAACTGCGTGATCGTCAGCGACCACTGCGCATCGGCGACCGACACATGGCTCATAGCCGCGATGGAGGGGATCAGTGGGGCCCCGAGGCTGCCGATCACGGCCGTGACCAGGCAGACGAACGCCAAGCAGGGCACCAGGGCCCGCGACCGTACCGACTCCATCTCGCTCCTCACACGTCCCGCCCCGAAGGCCGTCCGCTGTGTCCACATCCGATGTCTACATGTGATGTCTACGCCTGATGATAGACCTGGTCGATCCGGGAACGGCAGGCCGGGTACCGCACGCTGTGGGGACACCACCGGCCGGGCGGACGCTGCCGCGCAGGGGCGGGCCCCAGCGCGGCAGCCGCCCCGGCACCGTCGTACCCGGTGCATGTCGGTGTGACCGCGGCATGCTCGGCCTGCCTCCGCACAACCGAACCGACGGTCCTTGAAGCACGATGCCGCCGGGCGGGAGGACACCTGGCCTCCCGCCCGGCGGCAGTTGCGTCGCGGCAGACACGTCACCGGGCCTCGCGCCCGACGCATGAAGGGCGGCTGATCGGGGTCAGCGGGTGACCATGAGCTTGCGGACGCCGTAGTTGGTTCCGGTGAAGTCCATGGGGACCTCCTCCAGCGGGGTGGCGAGCCGCAGATTCGGGAAGCGTTGGAAAAGCTTCGGCAGGACCGTCCTGAGCTCGGCGCGTGCGACGTTCTGCCCCAGGCAGGCATGGACTCCGTAGCCGAATCCCATGTGCCGGACCATCTTGCGGTCGAGGTCCAGGCTGTCCGGGTCCTGGAAGACACGGGGATCCCTGTTTGCCGCGTTCATCGCGACAACCACCAGCTCGCCCTTCTTGATCTGCGCGCCACTGATCTCCAGGTCCTCCTTGGCCACACGTCCGAGCCCGAACTGGACGATCGTCAGGTAGCGCATCAGCTCCTCGACTGCACCGCCGATCTTCTCCGGGCGTTCTGTCAGTTCCCTGCGCTGCTCGTCATGGGTGAGCAGGGTGAGCGCGGAAAGTCCCATCATGGCGGAGGTGGTGTCGTGACCGGCGAAGAGGAGCAGCACCCCGAGTCCGATGAGCTGCCGTTCCGTGAGGATCGACGCCTCGCCGTCGGTCCTGGCGATGAGTTCGGCGAGAATGCCGTCGGTGGCTCCGGTGCGTCGCTTCTCCGCGACGAGGCGGGTGATGTAGTCGATCAGCCAGTGAGCCCCCTTGTCCCGCTCCTCGCGCGCCTTGGCCATGTCCATCATGTCCACGGTGGCCTCGTGGAAGCTGTCGCGGTCCGCGTACGGGACTCCGAGCAGCTCGCAGATGACCAGGCAGGGGATGGGCAGAGCCAGGGCCTGGACGAAGTCGAAGGTCTCGGGCCCGGCGGCGATGGCGTCCAGGTGCTCATCGACGATCTTGTCGATGTAGGGCTGGAGTTTGTTCTGCACCGCCTTCGGGGTGAACCGGGCGGTGAGCAGCCGGCGGTAGGCCCCGTGGTCGGGCTCGTCCATCATGACGAACCCGGGGTCGAACGGCGAGTCGTCGCCAGCCTCCGCGGCCTCCCCCTCGGGGGTGTCGTGGCGCGGACGCTTCGCGCTCAGCCGCGGGTCGTTGAAGACCTGGCTGCCCTCTTCGAAGCGGGTGGCCAGCCAGCCGGTGGTGCCATTGGGGAACCGCACCCTGATCAGGGGCTGTTCCGCTTGCAGCCGACGGTAATCGGCGGGCGGGTCGAGAGGTTTGAGGGGGTCGCGGGTGACCGGCTGGCTGATCAAAGTCTCGGTCATTTCTGCTCCTCAGCGGTGGCGGAACGGGCGGTGTGCGCCTCGATGGCGGCGGTGATGCCGGTGTGGGTGGCGGTGGCCTTGCACCAGCCGGTGTAGACGGCCAGATGCAGTACGGCCTCCTGCAACTGTTCGGGCGTCAGCTCACCGTTGACGAGACCGCCGTTGGCAATGATCTGGATCAGCTCCGGGCGGCCGACCGTGGCGGCGACCCCGAGGGTGAGAAGTCTGCGGTCCCGTACGGACAGGGCCTCGCGGCCCCAGACCTGGGCGAAGAGGTAGTCGACGGTCTGATCCGTGAAGAGGGCGTCGCTCCCCTCCGCGGCCGCGCCGAAGCCCGGACCGTAGACACGGTCCATCATTTCCAGGCCGAACGCGTGCGGGTCGTCCGCCGCCGCCCTCTTCCTCTCCTCCGTGTCCTTCCCGGTGGAGACCTCCTCTATCTGGAGGGTCTGCGAAGCCTTCGCGCGCACCACATCCACGAGTGGGGCGTCGACGTCGAGTGCGGCGGCCAGTTGCTGAGCGGCGTCCAGGTCCTTGGTCATCAGCGGCTGGATCAGGCGGCCCACGGCCTCGGGCAGTTCGCCGTCGGGTCCGTGCATGCGCAGAAGTTGCAGCAGCATACGGCCCTCGGGGTCTGCGGACTCGATCACCTCGGCGAGTCGTGCCGGGTCGACATCCGCGGCACGGACCAGCGCCGCAGCCTCCGCGACAGTCCGCCAGCCGCCGTAGGTGACGACGTTCCTGGCGATCTTCGTGGCCATACCGGCGCCGACCGGCCCGCAGTGCACCACCTTCCTGGACCAGTCCTCCAGCACGGGCAGTGCTCCGGCGACGGCGTCCCGGTCGCCGCCGAGAATGGCCACCATGCCGTTCTCCGCCGCCTTGTCGCCCGGCGTCACACCGCAGTCCAGGAAGGGCACGCCCCGCCCGGCGCACAGGCCGCTCAGTTCCCGTACGACGGGCAGGGCCACCGTGGACAGCAGGACGACCGTCAGGCCGGGGTGTGCGGCGGACAGCAGCCCGTTCGCCCCGGCGATCACCTCGCGTGCCTGTTCGGCGTTGAGGACCGCGACCATCACGACATCGCTCGCCGCGGCCACCTCGGCCGGTGAACCCAGCGGAGCGGGCACGCCCGGCAACTTCTCCGAGGCGTCGGACCGGATGTCGTGAACTGCTGGAACCCGGCCGCTGCGGACCAGACTGACGGCCACACCACCACCGATCATGCCCAGGCCGACCACGCCGGCCCGAAGAGCTTGGTTCTCCTTCATGCGACGCTCCCCAAGGTGAGGGCGGCCCCTTCGGCCACCTGTGGGCGGTATCCCCGCAGGGAACGCACCATGTTGACGCCGACCGCTGCGCACACGCGGCCTGCCCTGCCATAGAGCGCGATCAGCCTGCGCTCGTCCGTACTGCCCTCGACGACATGTACCTCATCCGCCTCCCGGGTACGGCCGTAGACCTGGATCTTCAGGTCGTACTGGTCGCTCCATACATAGGGGACGGATTCGAATGTGGTGGCCCGATCCGGGCCGAGAAGGATGCTGCGAGCCACGGCCAACCCCTGCTCGCCCGCGTTCGTGCGGTGCTCGATCCGTGCGGGCTGCCCGGTCAGAGGGTGGGGCCAGGCCGCGACATCGCCTGCCGCCCAGACCCCCGGGGCGGCCTGGAGCATGGCGTCGCACACCACACCGTCGGTGACAGTGAGTCCGCTGCCGACGAGCCACTCGGTGTTCGGCCGAGCGCCGATGCCCACGAGAACGGACTGCGCGTCGATGACACTGCCGTCGACGAGTTGTACGCCGGTGGCCCGGCCGGACTCCGTGCGCAGTCGCTCCACCCGTGAACCGGTTATGACGTTCACACCGTTCTCGGCGTGCACCGCGCGAAGCATGGCGCCCAGTTCGTCACCGAGAGCGTCCCCCATGGGCTGCGCGGTGTCGGTGACCAGGGTGACCTCACAGCCCAGCCGACGGGCGACCGCGGCGGCCTCGGCGCCTACGAAACCACCCCCCACGACCACCAGGTGCGGTAGGGCGGCCAGGTCCGCCCGCAGGGCGACTGCGTCCTCCAGCGTGCGCAGCACGTGCACGTTCGCCAGCCCCTCGGCGCCGGGCAGACGCCTGGCGCGGGTGCCGGTGGCCACCACGAGAGCGTCGTAGCGCACAGGAGAACCGTCGTCGAGGGTGACCTCGTGGGCATGCGTGTCGAGGCTGACAGCACGTGAGCCGAGACGCAGGTCGAGGCCGAGTTCCGCGACGGCCTCGGGTGTGCGCAGCGACAGCCGGTCGGTCTCCCACTCTCCGGACAGCAGCTGTTTCGACAACGGCGGCCGGTCGTAGGGCAGATGCGTCTCCTCACCCACCAGAACGAGCCGATCGGCGTATCCCTGGCGTCGCAGGCTCTCCGCGGCGGTCAGTCCGGCGGCGGAGGCGCCCACGACGACGACGGTGCGCGGCAAGATGTTGCTCATTCGTTCACCTGGATCACGGCGGCAGGACAGACCGCCGCTGCCTGCCGGACATTGTCCGCCTGGTCGGCGGGCGGGTCGGCGTCCAGAAGGACCACGATGCCGTCGTCGTCCCTCTGGTCGAAGACATCGGGTGCGGCGAGGACACATTGGCCGGCACCGCAGCATTTGTCGAAGTCGATGGAAATCTGCATGGAAATCTTCCTCCGTCGAGCCCTTCGGGGCGACGTGGCCAAGCACCCGGATGTAGTTGCCCTAGGCACCTAACTAAGTTCAGTCGCGACTGTACTCCCGAATGAAAGGAGGAACAAGCAATAAGCGCTAAAGGGAAGTTGGAGTGGATTATCTGTGCGCGAACGGTGAATCAGGTGTGGCTCGTGCCGCTGCGGGGCCGAGGGGTGAATCTGTGTTATGCGTCCGGACCGGAGGGGTCGGCAGGGGCGAGTATCTCGCGGATATGGCGGGACGCCGCCGTTTCGGCCGCACCCTCGTGACCTGGGCGTGAGCCGGGTGCGCTGGTGACGAGTGAGTCGATGAGCCCGTCGGCCAGGAGCAGTACGAGCGCCTCGGACGACTCGCCCCGGTAGAAACTGTGATGAAGCGAGACCGTGCCGTGCAGTCCGGCCCACAGAGTCTGGGCGGCTTGCTCGACGGGCTGGGTGACGATGTATCCGGAATTCTGGCACTGGCGGATCCCGGCCCGGAGACTGGCCGAAACGTGCCGAGCTGGATGATGGCTGATTTTCGATGGTGCGACCGTCGGCTGTCGCACCTCGAACATGAGTTGATAATGGCCCGCATTGTTGAGCGCGAACAAGCAATAGGCCCGCGCCTGCGCCTGTAGGCGGGCGCGCGGCTCCGGCGCATCGTCGGTAGCGGCCGTCATCTGCGCGACGAGTTCCTCGTATCTGTCGGCGAGGGCCGCCCACACCAGTTCGCTCTTGTCCGCGAAGTGGAGGTAGATACTCGGAGCGGAGATCCCCACCTCCTTGGCGACCGCACGCATGGTCAACTTGTCCGGGCTGCCCCACTCGACAAGCAGGCGCTGGACTGCGGTCACGATCTCCCGGCGCCGCTGAAGGCCATGGGCCTGCTCCCGGTCATCACCCTCCGACGGTGTCGCCATCAGTACCCTCTCGTCGGGCTACAGGTCTACCAGCCGCTCCCGGTAGAGGCGCGCCAAGGCCGGGCGCCGTGCCTCGGGGCAGAAGCGCGGCCTGGTCCGGCCACGCAGTAATGGTGATTTTCAGCCGCAGTTTATCCGGGAGTCATGGCTGCTGTCGCGGATCATCCGACCTGCCGCAGCGGGCTCGGCCATGGCCGAAATCCCTCCCCGCGTAGCCGTGCGAACGCTCCGCGAATAGCACGGTCCGACGTCAGGACAACGCAGCGAGCGGAGCGACCGAGCGTGGGACTGCGGGTTCGTTCTGGTCAGGACTCCGGGGGGCTGAGCCCGCCGTTCCGGAAGCGGGGCCCAAGAGTGGCTGGTCCGAGGCATGAAGCCCGAGCGATGGTCGGGCGGTGAACTGCGTACAGAGCCACAGGAGGTGGACCTGCGCGTGAACACGGGCCGACCCATCGCCCGGCGGGGTCATGGCCGCGACCCCTATGGGAGGGGGCCTTCGCCCGCGGCGCCCCCGGTCGGCGTGGCCGCAGCCGCGTGGGCGGGCGGCAGGGCATCCAGCAGCCGGCGCACCGATGCGACGGGTTCGTGCTGCTGGTGCCCCGGTACCACGGACCTCGTCATCGGGGCGGACCGAGAGCCGGTGGTCCGCGCCGTGTGGGCGAGACCGCGCAGTACCCGCGCCCGCGTCGCCGAAGGGACGCCACGGCCGCGCTCAGCGGAGACCGACAGCTCCCGCAGCCGCGTGGCGAGCACCCGGTGCTGGTTGATCTCGGATCGTACGCGCGCTCGCGAAGGCCGGGTCCAGGACGGGCGCATCGCCAGGGCGGCGGCCAGCCGCCGAGTGCTGTCGTCCACTGCGCGGGCTTTCGCGTGCAGTTCCGTGGAACCGCTGCCCCGCGATTTGTTCGTCGTGGCGAGTTCGTCGAGGAGCTCACCGATGGCGTGGAACGCCCCGGCGCGCTCCAGCGCGACAGTGTTATGTGCTCGGACGGGGAGTATCAGTGCGGTCACAGCGATGGTGATCACCGTCCCGAGCAGGGTCTCCGTGAGACGCACAGGGACGAGGGAAGGTTCGTACTGGTGCATCAGGTCATAGAGCTGGAACAGGCTGACGGTGATGAAGAAGGCGAGATAGGCGTACGAAAGGGACGTCAGGTAGTGCCCCAGCAGACAGCTCACCAACACGACGCAGATCACCGGCGCGGGGCCGCCGTGCAGGAGAGCGGCCAGGGGTATGGCGGCCAGGCAGCCGAGCAGTGTGCCGACCGCCCGCTGGACGCCCTTGACCAGGATCTGCGACCGGGTGGTCGGCCCCAGCAGAATGATGAACACGGTGATGATCGACCAGAAGTACTGCTCCGGCGATACCAGGTATCCCAGAACGATCGCCAGCCCCACAGCCAGCGCGGCCTGTATCGCATAGCGCGTCGGCAGGCCTAGCGTCCTCGCCCCCTCGGCTTGTGGGCCGTCAGGCATGGCCACCGCCATCGTGCCTGCCACGCCGGGCAGGGCGCCCGCGGCGCCTACGACGACGACCGGCGCAAAATCCCCGGCATCCGGGCACTCGCCGTCCTGAGCCGTCCCCATGACGTGCCAGTTCCGGCCGGAGTCGGCGAAGGCGACGACCGCTCCGGCCAGGCGCCGTACATCCTCGGCAGCCTCCTCCGTCGGCCGGTCGAAGGCCCCGGCCTCTTGCGCACTGGGGACATCCGGCTCGCCGCCGCTCGCGACCGGCGGCGCCTGCACGTCTGGCGGCCGAGCCATCGCCAGGAGCGCTTCCTCGCGGGCGGCGGCATGGTCACCGCGGGTGAGCGGACGCAGCATTCCGACAGCCCGCGCACGAGCCCATTCCCTCCCGGAACCACCTGATGGCAGGGAAGCGTCCGCTTCCTCGGACAGGGCTAGCACCGAGCCCACCATCACGTCGATCGAGTGCTGGCTCTCCAGGAGCTCGCGCCGGATGGACGCGGCATGCGCCGCGCCCGAGGCCGCGGTCGGGTGGGCGAGCCAGCCCTCGACGGTCAGGGCTGTGCCGCTCAGGCGCGCGTAGTGTCGCCGAAGCCCGGCACGCCGACGCTCGCCGGGAGCCTCCAACACGCCGACCGCGCAGCGCAGAGCCGCTTCGGCCTGTGCGTGCCAGCCACGCACGGCGTGCCCGAGTGAGGCTCGTGGCCGGTGTCGGAATACCGTCAGAGAGAGCAGGCCTGTGCACGCCCCCGCGATGAGCTCGGCCCAGAGCAGGTATGGCAGATCCGCCGGGACCGGACGAAAGACCGTGGCCATGTAGTAGCCGGCCCAGCCCAGAAGTCCCAGAATCGCGTAGGGAGCACCAAATCTTCTGATGACCACGGCCACGAAGGTCACCAGGACACACACCACCATCTGTCCTGCGAATCCGCTGCACTCGCGGACGAGCACGGCCGTGACCAGTCCGGTGGCCGCAGCGACCGGCTGCCACAGCGCGAAGCGCACCCGCTCCCGCACCGTGGGCTGGAGAACGGCTGCGGAGCCCTGCATGGCGGCCACCCCGCCAATCAGCATGGCAGTCATCGCGCCACGCCCTGCGAAGAACAGCGGTGCCAAGAAGTACTCGGCGACCAGCGCACCCCCGAGGCTCACGGTGGCCGCCCACGCGGCGCGCCACCGGGCGAGTCCCGGATCAATCCCTGCGGACTTCGCCGCAATCCGGACCCACCATTCGGCTACCACCTGTTCGCTCCCTCGTGCCGGCTCGGCGCTTCGCCTCAGTGTCCCTCACACCTTCCACAGTAGATGCATGCAGAATACATGCATGAGGTGATGTGATGTTCAAGCGAGAGCCGTCCGCCGAGATCGAGTACCAGTCCACCGCCCCGGTCCGGAACTGGAGCTGTCGCCGCGGCGGGGCGAGTTCCACATTGAGGCTTCCCCTTGATCGTGGCCACCCGGAGTCTGGGACCTTGAGGTTCCAGAGGAAGTAGCACTAGGTGGGAAGCAAGTACACGAAGCCGGTACACCGAGGAATTCAAGCGGTACGCGATCGCGCTCGTCGACTCCTCTGGCAAGACGGTCACCGCGGTCGCCCGGGAACTCGGCATCAGCTCGGAGTCCTTGCGCGGCTGGTACCGCCAGGGCGAGGACGCCCCAGGCGAGCTGACCAGCACCGAGCGTGACG
Source organism: Streptomyces sp. ITFR-16 (assembly GCF_031844705.1). Classification (NCBI taxonomy): domain Bacteria; kingdom Bacillati; phylum Actinomycetota; class Actinomycetes; order Kitasatosporales; family Streptomycetaceae; genus Streptomyces; species Streptomyces sp. ITFR-16. The sequence continues at coordinate 1,206,316 of NZ_CP134609.1, read as the reverse complement.
AACTGCGCCGGCTGCGCAAGGAGAGCCGCGAGCAGCAGCAGACGATCGAGATCCTGAAAAAAGCGACGGCCTTCCTCGTGAAGGACAACGACCGGTGAGCGAGTTGCACCGGTTGATCCACGCGGAGAAGGCGAACTATCCGGTCATGATGCTGTGCCGGGTGCTGCACGTGGCCCGCTCCTCCTACTACGCCTGGCGTGAGGGCGAGGCTGCCCGCCAGGCCCGCCGGGCAGCCGACGACGCGCTCGCGCACAAGATCACCCTGCTGCACGTCGCTTCCCGCAAGACCTATGGCCTCCCGCGTATCCACGCCGAACTGCGCCGCCTGGGGCGGCGAGTGAACCGCAAGCGCGTCGCCCGCGTCATGGGTGAGCGTGACATCCGCGGCGTCACCCGCCGCAACCAGCGCACACTGACCCGGCCGGACGCGAAGGCGAAGCCGGCCCCGGACCTGATCGGCTGCCACTTCCATGCCGAGCGTCCTGGGACCAAGCTGGTCGGCGACATCACCTACCTGCCCACCGCCGAGGGCTGGCACTACCTCGCCTGCTGGCTGGACCTGGCCACCCCCGACGGACCGCACCCCCCGCTGAGCTACTCAGTGGCCGACCTTGGCCTCCGCGTCATCCGCCATCGACCTCGACCAGCGGCAGCCCCGCCTGGACTGCTCGGCCCACAGCGTGGCGCGAGAGGCGGGCGCGGCGAAACTCGGCCGTCATCGTCAAGCCGATTCGATCCGTGGGTGTGGTGGTGCCTGGAGCCGGATTCGAACAGGCACACCCCCGGGGGCAGCGAGCTTTAGGGTGCCCCTTCTGTGGCGCTCGCGGAACTGGGTACATGTCACCGGGGGCGTTGGTGAGGGGCTTGAGCGGGGTATGGGTGAGGACCAGCATGTGGTGGAAGCAGGCGGAGCGAAGGGGGCGGCGCCCATGGCCTGGTCCACGCCGTGTGGTCTCTGCGCGGCCGCGGTGGCGGGCAGGCTCTGGTGGTGGCCTCCGAGGACCTCTCCACCCGCTGCCGCGCATGCAGTGGGCGGATAGCTGGCCCAACCAGGCGGCGCCCCGAGAAGCGGACCAGGGAACTCGTCGTCACTGTCACGTGGCATGGCCACGGTGTCCTTCGGCAGGGCGTCATGCAGCGACGGCGCCGGTGCGGTTCGCGAACCCTCGGAGGCCGGGGAGGGGGCTGCCGAAAGCTGTTGGAGGGTGGGGAACGGTGGTTTCGGCGTCAGGCCAGTTCTATAGGGGCGTCCGAGAGGGCGCGGACCTGCTCCGGGTGCACTCCGGGGGCGCACTCGACGAGGCGGAGGCCGCGGGGGGTGACATCGATGACCGCGAGGTCGGTGATGATGCGGTCCACGACGCGTTCTCCGGTGAGGGGGAGGGTGTTCTCGCGGAGAATCTTCGGGCTGCCGTCCTTGGCGACGTGTTCCATGAGGACGATGACGCGGCGCGCGCCGTGAACGAGGTCCATGGCACCGCCCATGCCTTTGACGAGTCTGCCGGGGACGACCCAGTTGCTCAGGTCGCCGCGCGCGCTCACCTGCATGGCGCCGAGGACCGCCGCATCGATTCTGCCCGACCGGATCATGCCGAAGCTGGTGGCGGAGTCGAAGAAGCTCGCGCCCGCCGTCGTGGTGACTGTCTCCTTTCCGGCGTTGATGAGGTCGGGGTCTTCCTCTCCTTCGACCGGGTACGGGCCGAGGCCGAGAATGCCGTTCTCGGACTGGAGCACGAGGTGAACACTTTCGGGGACGTGCTGGGGGACGAGAGTCGGCAGTCCGATGCCCAGGTTCACATAGTCGCCGTCCCGGAGCTCGGCGGCTGCCCGGCTTGCCATCTCCTCACGGGTGCGCGCCATCAGAGGGCTCCTTCGCCGTGCGTGGTAGTGGCGTGGCGCGGCTGCGTCGTTCGCCGCTCCACGCCCTTGTCGACGGCCTGTTCGGCGGTGAGGGGGAGAACCCGGTCGACGTATATCCCCGGCAGGTGGACCTCGTCGGGGTCGATCTCGCCCGGTTCCACGAGGTGTTCGACCTCGGCAGCGGTCCACCGGGCGGCCATGGCACAGAGCGGGTTGAAGTTGCGGGCGGCCTTGCGGAAGACGAGGTTGCCGTGCCGGTCGCCCTTCCAGGCCCGTACGAGCGCGACATCGGGGCGCAGGGCCTCCTCGCGGACGAAGAGGTGCTCCTCGCCGTCCCAGACGAAGGTCTCGGTGGTTTTGGGGGCGGAGGCGACGGCGACGGCCCCGTCGGAGGTGTATCTGACGGGCAGTCCGCCGAGGGCCACCTGGGTGCCGACACCGGTGCGGGTGTAGAAGGCGGGGATGCCGGCCCCGCCTGCGCGCAGGCGCTCGGCGAGGGTGCCCTGTGGCGTGAGTTCGATCTCGACCTCGCCTGTGAGGTACTGGCGCGTCAGCTCCTTGTTCTCCCCGACGTAGGAGGCGATGAGGCGGCGGATGCGGTGGTTTTCCAGAAGCAGGGAGTTGCCGACGCCGGGAATGCCGCAGTTGTTGGAGACGACGGTGAGGTCCCCGCAACCGTGCCGGGCGAGGGCGCGCAGGAGCTGGGCGGGGATGCCGCAGACCCCGAAGCCGCCCGAGGCGAGCATCATGCCGTCCGAGGCCCGTGCGACGGCCTCGTCGGCGCTGGTGATGACCTTGTCCATGATGTCTCCCTCACCTCAGCCGGGCGCGCCGGTCGAGTACGTCCTCCGGCGTCGCCGTCGGGGGAATGGCCGTCAGCAGGACATCGGCCGCGGGCGGCTCGGTGTCCTTCGTCCAGTACGCCGTGGGTACGACGGCGATCTCCGGTTCGCCGGCGGGGACGTCCACCGCGTCTCCGTCGCGCAGGGCGATGGCCCACTCGAAGTGGCTGACCACGTTGGTGAGGGACGTGTAGGCGCCGAGGGTCTCCGTGACCGTGGTGGCGGGGTCGTCGCCGGCGGCCGTGGCGTCGAGCAGGACCAGCGCGACGGGAAGGGAGCCCAGCTTGCCGAGCCACTCGGCTATGTACATGGAGGCGCTGTCGGCGTGGTCCTCGTCCACGTCCGTGAGCGGGGTGCCGGCCAGCGCGTGTGCCCGGCCGAGCCAGCGTGCGGGGGACGGTACGGCGAGGACGGCCGGACGCCGGGTGGCGTCGGAGAGGGTGCGGACCGCGGTGCGGACGAGGTCCGCACCGGACTTGTCGCCGAGCAGGGAACGCAGGGCGTAGCCGGTGCGCGACCGTTCCCTCATCGCGGCGACGGCGGCGGGTTCGGTGGCGAGGCGGGCGCGGAGCAGGGCCTCGACATCCACCCATACGGCGTCGGGGTCGAGGAGGGAGTGGACCTGGCCGGCATGACCGGTGAGCGCGGCCAGGTCGCCCCAGGGGATCGGTGCCCCCTGGCGGAGCACGGCTGTGGCGTAGGCGTCGGGATCGACGAGCAGCGGCCGGGCGGCGCCGCTCGGTGGGGCCGAGGCGAGGGACCGGAGAGAGGAAGGCATACGTGCTCCTGGACAGTTCGGTGGAGGGTTACGGGGCGGGGCCGGCGGCCCCGCCCCGTGTGCCGCGCGGCTCAGGCGAGGCGCTTCACGTTCTCCCCGTGCCGGGCTTCCAGCTCGTGGACCCGTGCCTCAAGCGCGGCGATCTTGACCTCGCGGCGGTCGGGGACCATGACGATCGGGAGTTCCTTCAGCGGGCCCGCCACCCGCTGGGGGCCGTCGTTGGTGAAAACGGTGGCGGTGATGTCGTCGGTGTCCGAGCCCCACGAGCCGTAGTAGAGGAGGTCCTCGGGTGGCTCGGGCCTGACGAACTCGGCGCAGAATTCGGCGTAGGGCCTGCCCCGTTCGATCCGTGCCGCGCGTGCGGCGTCGCGCGCGGCACGTGTTCCCTCTGCATCGAGACGGAAGGTCCGCGGGTCATAACGCACTCCGAAGATTTCTTCGGCCGCCTTCTGGCCGATGCGGCCCAGCTCGACGTCCTTGACGACCGACTCGGGAAGCCGTTCCAGCGGGTCGCCGTATCCGCCGCCGGCCCCCTGGCTGATCATGTACAGCTCGCCGTCCTTGGCGATGTCGAACTGGAGACCCATGTGGTGGGTGGAGTAGCGGCCGTCCTCGAAGGGCCGCTCGTTCATGACCTTCTCCATGGAGAGATCGAACTTCGACGGGTCACGCCTGATGTGCTCGTAGACGTTGGTGCCCTTGACCATGGCCAGTGGATGTGTACCGCAGCCGTAGCCGCCGTACATGCCGTAGACGGAGGAGAACTTGGCCCCGGAGGTCACCGTCATGAAGCCCCACTGCGGAGTGCCCTCGGCGGCCACGATCATCTCGTAGCCCATGCCGCCGGTGAACTTGCCGTAACCCATGTTGTCGCGTACCAGGCGCTTGGACACGAGTTGCATGAAGGGGACCTCCTCCTCCATGACTTCCTGCTCGGCGGTGTCGGCCATCGCGCAGAACAGCGGGGAGATCGCGTCCTCGCCGTCCCGGAAGGGCTTGGCGCCGCCCGGCATGCCGTTGAGGTCGGCGCAGAGGTTGCCGACCATGTCGCCGTGCTGGGTGACCCCGCCCCACAGGAAGGTGTTGATCTGGTTGAACCAGTTCGCCACGGTGTTGCTGTACTTCTTCGGTGTGGAGAAGGCCATGCGGCTGTAGAGCGCCTGCATCGCGGAGAAGCCGCGGAACGACGCCTGGAGGGACTGCCCCATGGGGGCGTCGTATGAGGCGTCGGCCCAGGTTCCCTCGTCCGAGATGATCTCGATGCAGCTCATCGCCGAGGTACAGCGCGGGAGATCGGGCCACCAGAAGGCGAGGATCGCCTGCATCATCATCGACTTCACCGAGCAGAGCGGGCTGTTCATGGCGCGGTTGAGGATCTCCGGGCCGGTACCACGCAGATCGACGGTCATCTTCTCGCCCTTGACCGTGATCTCGCAGGCAAACTTGATGAGGATGTTCTCCTTCAGGGTCGAGTCCATGAACTGGTCGAACCGGTACGTGCCGTCGGGGAGTTCCCCGATGCGACGACGCACCTCGGTGTCCACGTCCTCGACCGTGGTGCGCAGCGCCGCGACGAACGAGTCCACGCCCACCTCGTCGATGAGCCTGTCGACGCGGTCCATGATCTTGCGGACGGCGGTGATCTTCACCTTGAGGTCGGCGAGCTGGAGTTTCGGGTCGCGCACCGAGTGCTGGAGGAAGGTGAGCAGGTCCCGGCGGAGCCGGCCGCGCTCCACGATCTTGAACGGGCTCATGCGCAGCCCGTCGTCGAAGGCCGTCTCCGAGCCGGACGGCATACCGCCCGGCTCGCAGGCGCCGTTCTCGCCCTCGTGGATGGTGGCCGCGACCCAGGCGATGATTTCTCCGTTGCGGATGACCGGCATGATCATCGACTGGTCGGTGTTGTGGATGTTGCCGAACCGGGCGTCGTTGTGGATGAACCCGTCGCCCTCGTGGATGCCCACCGTCGGCTCGTCCTTCCAGTACTTCATGATGTACCGGATCGGGTGGTGCAGGATCGCGCTGAACGCGATGACCCCGTGGCAGGACAGGTAGGAGACATCGCCCGCCGCGGTGTAGATCGCGGTTGTCAGGTCGCCCCATTTCGCGCCCGGCGCGGCGCCCTGTGCCTCACACATCTCATAGCCCTCGTCGAGGGCTCCGGCGATGCGCTTGCGGATGCGTTCGACCTGGAGCCGGTCGACGCCCGCAGAGATCGCCCGCTCCTCGTGCGCAGAGCGGGGCGTGATGCTGTGGTCACGCATGATCTCCGGGTCGGGGCCCAGAAAGAGCGTCGTTTCGTCCATGAAGGCGTCGACCCACTCCTGCTCCTGGGGGGTCAGGGGCGCTGTCGGCCTGTCGTCAATGCTGGTCATCTCAGGGGGCTCCTTCAGTCTCACGTGTCCGGTCGGCGGTCTTGGGGGTCAGTCCTGGAGGAACCACACCGCGCCCTGGCGTGTGGGTTCGAGCCGCCAGCCGGGTTCGACGAGGTACGTCGTGTTCTCGGTGGTGACGATCGCCGGGCCGGGTACGACGTGCTCGTGGGTGAGCGCGCTCTGGTCGTAGACCGGGGTGTCGGTCAGCCCGCCGTGGCCGATGAACGCGGCCCGGCGCGTCCCGGCCGCGGCCGGGACGGTGCGCTTCCCACCGGTCTCCAGGGAGTCGAAGCCCACGACATCGCCGTCCACGTAGGAGGCGACCCGGATGGTGTTGCACCGGATTCCGGCCTCCGGGGCGGCACTCGACGCGCCGAAGCGGTGACTGTAGACGTCACCGAAGGTCTTGATCATGGCGAGCGCGTCGCCCACCCCGGTCATGCGGCTGATCTCCTCCATCGCCACCGCCTGGGTGAGGAGCTGGTTGCCGTAACGCATGTCCACCTCAAGGCGGTGCTTCACGTCCTCGGCGGCGAAGCCCTGTCGGACGAGGTCCTCCCTTCCCCGCGCCTCCAGCTCCTCGACCACGGAGTTGAACTCCGCGTAGTCGTCGTAGAGACGGCGCGTCGTCGGGTTGTACAGGGTGACGTGCACGCCGCGTTCGTGGAAGTGGAGCTGCTTCATGTTCCCCGCCCCGCACGCCGAGAACACCGAGGAGAACGGCGGAGCCAGCACCCGCTTGATGCCCGCGTGCCGGGCGACTCCGCATGCGTGGAGCGGACCGTTGCCGCCGTACGCCAGCATCGTGAAGTCCTCCGGCAGATAGCCGCGGACCCGCAGTTCCTTGCCGATGCCGATCGCCATCTGTTCGTCCACGCCGTCCTTGATGGCCCGAGCCACGTCGGAGACCTCCATGTCGAGGACATCGCAGAGCGTCTCCTCGACAGCGAACCGCGAGCGCTTCGGGTTCAGCTTGATGTACCCGTTGGCGTAGTTGTCCGGGTCGAGATAGCCCAGGAGCAGGTCGGCGTCCGTGACGGTCGGCCGCAGCCCGCCCCGGTCGTAACAGGCCGGTCCCGGGTTGGACCCCGCCGACTCCGGGCCGATCTTGATGGAGTCGTGGATGCGGTCGTAGCTGGCGATCGACCCCCCGCCGGCGCCGAGGGTGTCCAGGTGGACCATGGGCACCGAGACGAGCCAGCGGTCGATGGTGGGAAGGAAGTCGTAGTGCTTGACGCCGCCCTCCGGCACCAGGCCGATATCGAAGGACGTGCCGCCCATGTCGGTGGAGATGACGTGCCCGAGCCCGGTCTCTCCAGACAGGTGCTCGGCCGCACCGACCCCGGCGATCGGGCCCGAGTGGATGGTCTGAAGGGAATCGGTCGAGTTCATCTGCGCCATGCCGCCGGAGTTGTGGATGACCAGCATCGGCCTGTCGTAGCCGGAGTCGCGCAGGTTGTTGGACAGCTGCGAGAGCGCGTGGAACATGATCTCGTGCAGAAAGGCGTCGATGATCGTCGAAGTCGCCCGGACGTACTCGCCCTTGCGGCCCGATACCTGGTGGCCCAGGAGGACGGGGATGGCCCCCAGCTCGTGGGCGGGGAACTCCTCCAGCAGGATTTCCTGGATCGCCAGCTCGTGGACCGGGTTCTCGGTCGCGTTGACCAGGGAGATGACGAGCGCCTCCGCACCGGCGTCGACGAGTTCCCGCACGACGGTGCGCACGTCCTCCGCGTCGAGAGGGGCGACGATCCGGCCCGCCGAGTTGATGCGCTCCCTGACCGAGCGGATCATGTGTCGCGGCACGATCGGCTCCGGGCGTTCGGCCGCAGGCAGGTTCTGCTGCATCGAGTAGTCGAGGCCTTCGCCGTATCCCCGTCCCCGGGACAGCGGGATGGTGTCCTCGAAGCCGTGGGTGACGATCGCGGCGACCTTGGGGCCCTTGCGTTCGATGAGTGCGTTGGTGCCGAGGGTCGTGGCGTACCGGACCGAGTCGACCTCCTTGAGGACGGTGCTCCGGTCGAGGCCGGCCCGCTCGCAGGCCAAATCGAGGGCCTCGTTGAAGCCGAGGGCGAGATTGTGATGTGTGGTGAGGGCCTTCGCCTCGATGTACGTCTCGTCCCAGACGAAGAAGCAGTCGGTGAACGTGCCTCCGATGTCGACTGAAATGCGTTTCAAGATTGCTCCCGGGGATTCTCGTGGCGCGCGCGGGGTCGGACGGGTCGCGGTGCTGTACCGACGGGCATCAGCGGATGTGGCCGATGGCCCGGAGCGCCGCAGTGTGCTTCTGGGCGTCCTCGCCGGGGCCGTAGTTGTGGACCTCCTCCGCGTCCACACCCAGTTGCTCCCACTGCGCCCGCAGCGCGGCGACATCGATGAGCATGTCGACCGTCGGGGGGTGGCCGGGCGGGAGGTACTCGGCCTCGATCTGGGTCCCACAGCCGGGGCAGTAGTACTCCAGAATCCGGCAGTAGGCGGGATCGGGGGAGAAGGTGAACTCGTACTGCTCGGGGTCGATGACCGGCTGGTGGATCTCGCGGGGGTCCCGGTTGTGGACGAGGGTGCCCTCCTTGTAGTTGCCGTGTGCGCTGCCCATGTCCTGGGCGCAGACCCGGCAGACCCACCGCTCCGTGTCGAGGTCGATGACGAGGTACTCGGTCATGGGGACTCGCATGGGAGCCCTCCTTCGCTGAGGCGGGGGCGGATTCAGAGGGAGTCGCGGAGCAGCAGGTCGCCGGCCGAGGTCACCTGGAACGTCCAGCCGGCCAGGACCCGCGCGGTGAAGAAGGGGCCCTCGACGATGGCCGGCCCCTCGGCTGTGTCCCCGGGTTCGAGTTCGGCCAGAACGTGTACGGGCACCTCGTCGACCCGGTCGGCCGCCGACCGTACCGGACGGGTGCCCGATGCCCTGGCCGGCCGTGCTGCGGGTTCCTCCCGCGGAGGCAGCTCGGGGTGCGGCAGCGCTGCGGTGACCGTGAGGCGCAGCGATACGCGGCGGCCGGGGTGGTCGGCCCGCTCACCGCGCTCGTAGGGCGCGCGTGACACGGGTGTGCCGTCCTCGGCGTCGACGCTGAGCTCCCAGGACGACCGGCAGCCGGCGAGGGTGTAGCCCTCCTGGAACATGTCTCGTTCGGCCCGTACGAGGAGTTCCTCGTAGGTGGTGAGCGTCGCGCTTGTCGTCGGTTCCGGGACACCGACCTCGTAGGTCTTGGACACGTCGGAGAAGGAGATACCGAAGGCGGAGAACACCGCCGCCGTGCGCGGGACGAGTACCTGCCGGATGCCGGCGGGGCGGGCCGCACCTGTCGCGCTCATCGGACCGGCCCCGCCGAACGCGGCCAGCGTCGTGTCGTCCCGCACCAGGTGAGCGAAGGACGCGGAGAGTGCCTCGAAGTAGGCCTGTTCCATACGGATGAGAGCCTCTTCGAGACCGATCCCGAGCGGTTCGGCGATCGTCTCGGTGACGACCGCGCGCGCACGTTCCGCGTCGAGCCGGAAGGTTCCGTCGAGGTAGGTGTCCGGGTCCAGGACACCGAGCAACAGGTTGACGTCGGTGATGGTCGCGCGGCGGCCGCCGAAGCCGAAGCACGCAGGTCCCGGGGCCGCCCCGACGGAGGCCGGACCGACGGTGATCCGCCCGTCCTCGACGGCGATGACGGAGGAGCCGCCGACACCCCTGGAGTGGATGCCGCTCATCGGGTACGAGATCGGTACGCCCTCGATAGAGCCCCGCTCGGCGGCGGTGATCCGCTCACCGTCGACGACTCCCACGTCGGTCGTGGTCCCACCGATGTCGATCATGAGGGTGTGGCCGAGTCCGTAGGCGCGTGCCAGGGCCGCCGTACCCTCCAGCCCGCCGCGCGGGCCGGAGGAGTAGCTCTTGAGCGCGACGGACTTGGCGACGCGGGAGGAGGCACCGTCGTTTCGGTAGACGAGCAGCGGATTGAGGACCTTGTAGGACTTCAGGCGGCGCTCCGCCCCGTAGAGGAACCGCTCCATCGTCGGGTGCAGGAAGGAGTTGATGACGCACGACCAGGCCCTTCGGGCATTGTCGCGGTCACCGGCGAGGTCCCAGCTGTAGATGACCGGAATGGAGCCGAGCAGATGGCGGGGGAACTTGCGGAGCAGGATCTTGCGCAGCGTTCGCTCCTGGTCCGGGTCACCGCCCGCGACGACCACCCGGGCGGCCCCGAGCGTCGCCAGCCGGTTGATCTGCTGGACGACCTCGAACTCGACCGCCGTATCGGTGGTGTTCATGTCGACGGTCAGGACGCGGTCGCCGACGAGATCCGCGAAGAGGACCTCCCGCGCGGGCGTGCTTCGCATCGCCCCCGCCAGTTCCGGCAGCGGCGTCAGGATGCCGATCATGGGACCGCGCCTCTCGACGAGCGCGTTCGTCCCCTGGGTGGTGGAGTACCGGATGTGCTGGGTGTCATGCAGCAGCCGCTCGGTGTCGGGCGTGCCGTACAAGGCCGCTGACGCCTTCTCCACACCGGCGAAGAGACATTCGGAGAGGTCGTGGGGCGTGGTGAGGGTCTTGGTGAAGGTGAAGCCGGCGCCGTCCCATACGCAGATGTCGGTGAGGGTTCCACCGTTGTCGATGTTGATGAGCGTGTCCATACCACTCCTTGGGGTGCAACGGGTCCGCGGGGACGCGGCCGTTTCCCGGAGTTGAACACCAGATGTCCGAACGGCCCGTCGTCCTCGACGGTGAGTCCACCGTGGCGGTGTCTCACGGACCGGGGGCGTCCCAAGTTGGGACACGCACGCCCGTTGGTTCGGGCCCTGGCCCCGGGCATCATGAGCGAAACCGGCGCGTGAGGGCTCACCCGTCAGGGGCCGCGACGAGGAGGCTGTATGCAGTACAGGGACAGCAGGCAGTTGCGCATGGCCGCCGCCCGGGCCGATTTCCTGGAGTTCGGGCAGCGGGGGGCCGCGGGTGTTCCGGATGTCCTCGCCGCGTCGTGGCTGCGCAGTCAGCGGGCGGGAGTCGACATCACCCACCCGCCCACGGACTTCAGTGACGACATCGACACCCGCTCGCGGCTGGTCCGTTGCGCCGAGCCGGTTCTCGAACAACTCGGCAATGACACCGTGGACCTGCCGCTCGTCATCGCGCTCACTGACAGCCAGGCTCGCCTGGTACAGCGCCAGGACGCCTCATCCGCCGTCGGACGGCTGCTGGACCGGGTCGACTTCGCCCCGGGCTACAACTACGCAGAGGGAAAGAAGGGGACCAACGGTGTCGGGACGGTGCTGGAGGCGGGGCGGGCTGTGTCCGTCGTCGGGCCGGAACACTTCACCGAGGAACTGCAGGCGTTCGCGTGTACCGGCGCGCCGGTCATTGATCCTCTGACTGGGCGCATCGAGGGCATTCTCGACATCTCCACCCTGGTGGACGCGTGGAACCCGCTCGTGAACACGCTGGTCAAGTCCGCGGCCAAGGACATCGGGCGCAATCTCCTCCTTGATCGCAACCAGGCCCAACAGGCGCTGTTCGACACGTATATGAGGACCGACGCGCGCTCGGCCCGGCGTGCTGTCTTCGCCATCGCGGAAACGGTGTTCATGGCCAACGCCGCCGCGCAGGCCATGTTCGACCCGATCGAGCAACTGGCCGTCCGGGAGCACGCGGTCTTCCTCATGACCCGCCGCGACCGGGTGGACGAGATCATGACGCTCCAGTCGGGCCGCAGCGTCCGCATCCGGGGTACACGCATCGTCTCCGGCCCCGGCACGGCGGGCCTCGTCGTCATCGCCGAGGTGCCGGCGGAACAGGCCAGCAACGACCCGGCACCCGTACGCACGACGGGGTTCGACGAGCGTCTGCTGCCTCCGGCCGGCACGGTGAGCGCCGCGAGCGAGAGGCTCATCAGCGACCTGTGCCGCCCCCACGTGCCGCTCTCCTCCGGTGCGTCCCCGGCCTGGGTGCGTGCTGTCGGGGAGCTGCGCGAGGCCCTCGCGGCGCACGCGCCGACCATTGTCCTCGGCGAGACGGGTGTCGGGAAGTTCACGCTGGTGGCCGAACTGTTCCACGCCGATCACCCCGGCGGCCGCGATGTCTCCGTCGACGCCGCCCAATTGCACGCCAGCGTGGAGGGCGACTTCGACGTACTGCTGAGCAGGGCCCGGGAGCGGACACTGTGCATCGTCCGCAACATCGACCAGGCGAGTACGGAGGGCGTCGAGCGGATCGACGCGTTGTTCGCCTCACTCGGCGACACGACCGCACCCGTCACCTTCGCCGCCACGGTCTCGGACTCCAGTCTCGACTCCGACCTGCCCTTTCACTCGCTCCTTGGCCACTTCGAGGTGGCCGTGACCGTGCCCCCGCTCCGTTGTCGCACCGAGGACCTCTCCTTCGTCGTCAGCCGCGTCCTGGAGGAGATCGCCCCGGGCCGACGGGTACGGCTGTCGCCCGGGGCCCTGCGTACCGTCGCGCAGTACACCTGGCCACGCAACATCTCGCAGCTCCGCGAGGCACTGGCCCACGCGCTGCGCGCCCGACCGGTGGGGGAGATCCAGAGCCAGGACCTGCCGAACTACTGCCTCACCCGTTCCCGCAAGTCCCTCACCCGCATCGAGGTCGCCGAGCGCGACGCCATCATCGCGGCGCTCCAGGACAAGGACGGCAACAGGGTCGCCGCGGCCGCCCACCTCGGCATGTCCCGCTCAAGTCTGTACCGTAAAATCCGGACATACGGGATCACTGTCTAAGAGATCGGGATGTGGTGTTTCACCGGCCTTGTCGTCGCTAGATGCCGAGACATTGGTATCGCCGCTCGGCAGGAGACCGCGGCCCGCTGGGTCGTGGCGTGAGCTGCTCCCGCTGGCGCGACGAGGGCAAGAACCAGGACATTCACGATCTGCTGCGCTGGCAGCTGAGGGAGAAATCAGAAGTGATTGGCTGACCCGAGCCCGGCGCTCCTGGGCGCGCGGAGCATCCATGTGGCCGTCGGCGTACTGGCCACGACTATGAACCGGGATGCCGCGAAGAGGATGCGGGGCAGGAATGGGCCACTGGCCGTGGACGTGTTGGGGCTCGTTGTCGCCGTCCTCGTGCTTGCGGCCTCCGCGCGCGAGGACACCGCCGGCCTCGCCCTGCTGGACCGGATCGCCGGGCGGGAGCGACGGTGTGAAGCAGGCCCTGGCAGACCAGGGCTTCAAGGCTCGGGCACTTCCCCAACGAGCAGGCCGCCCTGAAATGCGTCTGCATGGCCATCATGAGCCTGGACCCCACGGGTAAGGGCCAAGGCGTGCTGGACCATGCGCTGGAAGACCGCCCTGAATACCTTCGGCATCTCCTTCGACGGACGACTCTCCGCAGCCCGCCAGTAACCCCAACATCCCCAGTAGTTGCAGCGCTCGTCTGACAGATCCTGTCCAGCCCCGTCGAGTGGAGCCAGACCAACTTCTTACGCAGCGGAGCCACTTTCAGCCCGTGGGGTCGAGCCCAAAGAAGTGCTTGCAGGCAGCCGTCCGGACTCGCCCGGACAGGGGCCGGCGGCTGCGGGAGGAGGGCTCGACCATCCTGTTCGCGATCAACGCGGACGGCGTCACCCCGCTCGGCGAGGTGATGCTGCGACGCGCCCCGGAGGGCATGGAGCTGGGTTACGCCGTGGGCGCCGCCCACCATGGCTGCGGACTGGCCGCACGTGCGGTACGGCTGATGGCGGGGTGCGCCGGAACCGCGGGCGGGCAGGCCGCGTCTTTTGCCCCACACCATGAAAGGGACTCCCCCCACGCCGTGAAAGGGACTGAGATGGCCCCTGACTTACGAAGTCCGCGACCGCCTTCCCCTCCTCCGTACCCGCCCTGCCCTCCCCACCCCCCACGAGGTCCAGGCAACACACCGCGGCCGTACATGCCGTTGTACCGTCGGCTGCGTGAGGACGAATGGCCGCCATTGCGTGAGCTGGTGGGCGGCCGGGAACCCGGGAGCGTGCGGCCCGTCGTATGGGTGCTGATGGTCCCGTGCATGTGGTGGCTGACGGTGGTGCTGGTGACCTCCTACGTGGTTGCCCGGAACGCCCGCCGCGCTTTTCCTCCGCGCCCCGAGGGACGCATCGAGGACCGCACGGTACTGAAGGTGCAACGAGGTCGGGCGTGGGCGGCCCTCGCCATGTCGGGCGGGCTGCTGGCTGTCTACGGCGGGGTGTCGGACGCCTGGGATCAGTTCGTGCAACGGCTCTACCTGGCACCCTGGTTGGCGCTCGCGAGTGCGGTGCTGGTGGCGGCGGTGCTGTACTGGGCGGCCCGCCCGGAGAGGCGACTGCTCATGCGGGCGCAGTTCAGAGGCGCCAGCCTGTCCATCCTGGGGTACATCGGTGCCTGGGTGCTCGTACCGGTGCTGTTCGTGGCGACGCTCATGATCATGGGTGCCCTGCTGCCGCACACCGTCACCGAGGTGACCATGTTCCTCATGTACGTGCCCGTACTGGCCCTCTGGGCGCCGTTCTGGTGGATCGTCTACTTCGTGTGCTTCGCCTCCGGACCGGCGGTCCGCAACGGATGCAGCCTCTCCGCCGCCCATCCGGCGCTCCCCGCACTGACGACGTGCGCCGCGGTCTGGGTGTTCGCCCTCGTCAGCCGGGCGACAGCAGGCGGTCTGCCGCCGGTCCTGGAGCCGCTGGCGGCCTTCGGCGGCCCGGCATCGGTGACGGTACTGGTGTGGTGGGAGATTCACCGTCTGCGGCATCAGCACGGCATGCGCTGGCGGGGCTGACCTCACCCCGCGTCATGAAGGTGGCAGTGGTGGTCTGGATATCGGTGGCGGCAGGAATCATCGTGCTCTGTCCCGGCGTACACGAGGCTTACGGCCAGCACAGGTGTATTGATCACTAGGTTGGTGACACGAAGCATCAAGCGGGACCAGGGGCCGGCCGCCTCCAGCCGGATGCGCTCACGAAACGCCCGCAGCCCGGCTGCCGGACCGCCACGCTGCGGATACCTCATGACGCCGACGGACCGCCGCGGGCCTCGGGCGGCGCTTGCCGCGTCAGAAGGGGCAGTGCAATGCCGTCGACAATCCGTTCGATGGCTTCGTTGGAGACGGGCTTCAGTGTCATGAGGACCTCGTGGCGGAAGAGGTCGAAGGCTAGCGAGATAAGGCGCGGCTCCAGCAGGGATGCGTCCACCTCCTCCCTCTGGACGGCTCGCTGGACAATCGTCTCCGCAGCCGAGCGCCGGCCTGCCAGTATCTGTTCGCGGAGCTGATCCGGATTGGATCCCGTCTCCGAGAAGTACCCGTCGAGGAGGATCGCGGTCGCCACAAGGAGGTCGGTCCGCGATGCGTTGGCCGCCTGCATGATCGCGATCAGGTCGCCACGGAGTGTCCCCGTGTCCGGGATGTCGATGACCCGCTGAGAACTCGCGTGAGCGATGGCCGCCTGGACCATGACCGTCTTGTTGGCCCAGCGGCGATACATCACCGGCGTGCTCGTACCGGCCCGCTTCGCCACCGCCTCCAGCGTGAACGCCGCGTATCCCCGCTCCGCCAGCTCGGCCCACGCCGCCTCCAGCAGCGCATTCTCCAGATCCTTGCCTCGCCTGCGCTGCACTGCCTCTCCCTGCAGTTTACGTTTGTGCACCTTGCGGCGCCGCTGTATCCTCGCAAATTAAGAAGCACTAGCATATCTTATTTTCCCATGCTGGGCGGCCACACAGCACAGGAGCGCCCACTCGTGAGCAACGAGAGCACCATCACAGTCCTTATCGAGATCCACGCCAAGGCCGGGCAGGAGACGGAAGCGCGCGACGCGCTGCTCCACGCGATCCGGACCTCCGAGAAGCCGGGCCTGGTCAGCTCCACCGAGTACGAAGACGACAATGACCCCGCAGCCTTCTATGCCATCCAGGTCTGGGAGAACGCTGACGCCTTCCACGCACACATGGAGGATGCCGCCAAGTCCGGCATGAACGAGGCGATCCAGGTCCTGCGGGAGCGTCCCAAGACCGCCGTACTGCGCAGCATCAGCTGAACGCGCCTTGAGGAGCCGCATCTCAACCGAACGTGATCCCTTGATTTCATCTGGTCAGGCATGGTTTCGCTCGGGGTGAGGGAGGCATGCGGGAGGAGCTGGTCGAGGCTCTGGCCGTATCAGCCGGTGCGGATCACAGCGGCCAGGGCGTCGACGACCAGTTCGGTGCGCATGTGGTCCGCGATCGCTCAGCCGGTCAGACGGAGTGAGGCGAGGTCGATGACGATGGCCGGATAGAGGAACGTCCCGCCGTCCAGCGGGAGACAGGTGATGTCACCGACGTACTTGGTGTTCGTCTCGGCGGTGGTGAAGTCCCGGCCGATCAGGTCCGGGGCCTTCACCGAGGCCGGATCCGCCACCGTGGTGCGGTGCCCGCGCCGTAGCCGGACCCCTGCGGGCCGGTGCTCCGCATCACCCGCGCGATCCGCTTGTGGTTGATCCGTTCGCCGGCTTCGCGGAGCTCGGCGGTGATCCTCGGGACACCGTAGGTGCCGTGCGATTCGTGGTGCACGACCCGTATCCGGGCAGCGAGCGCGGCGTCCGCGGCCTGCCGGGCCGCCCGGTCATTGACTGTCGGTCGCCAGTAGCAAGCTGGAGCGGGCGATACCGAGGATGGCGCACGGCCGCTTCACGCCGTAGCGGCGGCGGTGGTGGCAGGCGACGAACTGGAAGCGGTTCACCAGCGCGTCTCCCCGGCGAAATACTTCGCCGCCTTGCGCAGGATCTCGCGTTCCTTCTCCAACTCACGCACCTTCCGCCGAAGAGTGGAGTCTTCCGCCTCCAGCGGCATCGGCGGCTCGGCCGGTGCGGCCGCCCGGCGGCCGCGAGGCCGGCTCGCACGGGCGTCCCGGACCCAGTTGCGAAGCGTTTCGGAATTGATCCCCAGATCGGCCGCGACTGGTACAGCGCAACCGCGTCCGCCTTGAACTGCGGCGGGTAGTGGTCCATGACCACGAGATGTCCGTCCTCAGATCCCCAGGAGCCAGTGTCTCGTGTGCCCAAGATCAGGGGCCAAGCCCCCAGCCTGGTCGTCCCGGCCTTTGGGAGGGCGCCATGCGATTTGCTGCAAACTCGAAACTGTCGGCAGCTCTGCTGATGAAGGAAGCGGCGCCTCGACGCGCTGACCAGGCGCGAGCGCGGCCGGCGGGACACGCTGCCTACAGGGCACCCGTGCACCTTGAGGATGCTTGAGGAGCCGAGCCGCGGACGCATCGGGCTGGCCGTCTTCCCCCGGCTGCGTGACATTTCGTGAGACGTGAGAGGGTGCGGGGCGTGAGTGATATACCGTCGAACACCCTGCAATACCGCTTTGACGGGCCAGAAGACGCCCCGGTCCTGATCCTCGGTCCCTCACTGGGTACCACCTGGCACATGTGGGACCGGCAGATACCCGAGCTCACCCAGCACTGGAGAGTCTTCCGCTACGATCTGCCCGGTCACGGCGGTGCGCCCGCCCGTCCGGCGTCCGCCGTCGGGGAGCTCGCCGACCGGCTGCTGGCCACGCTCGACGGGGTCGGGGTGCGGCGGTTCGGGTACGCGGGGTGTTCCATCGGCGGGGCGATCGGGGCCGATCTCGCGCTGCGGTATCCGCAGCGGGTCGCCACGCTGGCGCTGGTCGCCTCGTCGGCGCGGTTCGGGAGTGCGGACGAGTTCCGGCAGCGCGGGGTGATCGTCCGTACCAACGGGCTCGAACCCATGGCGCGTACGGCCCCGGAGCGCTGGTTCACCCCGGGGTTCGCCGCCGCGCAGCCGGCCATCGTCGAGTGGGCCGTCCAGATGGTGCGTACCACCGACCCCGGGTGCTACATCGCCGCCTGCGAGGCACTGGCCGCCTTCGACATCCGTACGGAACTGGCGCGCATCGGGGTCCCCACACTCGTCCTGGTCGGGGCCGAGGACCGGGTCACCGGGCCAGGGGACGCGCGCACCCTGGTCGCGGGCATACCGGACGCCCGGCTCGCCCTCGTCCCGGGCGCCTCGCACCTCGCCCCGGTCGAGCAGCCCGGGGCCGTCACCGATCTGCTGCTCACCCACTTCTCCACCGCCTGGCAGGACACCCAGGCGGCCATCCCCATGCCGTCCTTCGGCCCCCGGCTCTCCGCCCCCGTGCTGCCCGTCGCGGAGATCGCCGCGGCCACCCCGCAGCCCGAGGCGGCGGCCGGCGGACGGACCGACCCGTACGGGGCGGGCATGAGGATCCGCCGCGAGGTGCTCGGGGACGCCCATGTGGACGGGGTCCTGGCCGGCGCCGACGACTTCACCGGCGACTTCCAGGAGCTCGTCACCCGGTACGCGTGGGGCGAGGTGTGGAGCCGGGAGGGGCTGGACCGGCGCAGCCGCAGCACCATCGCGCTGACCGCCCTGGTCGCCTCCGGGCGTCTGGAGGACCTGGCCGCGCACACCCGGGCCGCCCTGCGCAACGGGCTCACCCCGGCCGAGATCAGGGAGGTCCTGCTGCAGACCGCCGTGTACTGCGGGATTCCGGCCGCGAGCGCCGCCTTCACGATCGCCCAGTCCGTGATTCAGGCGGAAACCACGCCTCCCGCGTAGCAGGATGGAAGCTATGAACGCCGCGAACCCCGAGCCCCTCGCGCTCACGCTGACCAAGAGGTCCCACTCCTGCATCCGCCTGGAGAAGGACGGGCGCGCGCTCGTCATCGACCCGGGCGGCTTCTCGGAGCGGGACGCCGCGATCGGCGCCGAGGCGATCCTCGTGACCCACGAGCACCCGGACCACTTCGACGAGGAGCGGCTGCGGGCCGGTCTGGAGGCCGATCCGGCCGCCGAGATCTGGACGCTGCGCAGCGTGGCCGACCAGCTCGCCGCAGCCTTTCCCGGGCGCGTCCACACCGTCGGCGACGGGGACACCTTCTCGGCCGCCGGGTTCGACATCCAGGTGCACGGCGAACTCCACGCGGTGATCCACCCGGACATCCCGCGCGTCACCAACATCGGCTTCCTGGTCGACGGCTCGGTCTTCCACCCGGGCGACGCCCTGACCGTGCCCGACCGGCCCGTCGACACGCTGATGCTCCCGGTGATGGCCCCCTGGAACAAGATCTCCGAGGTCATCGACTACGTCCGCGAGGTCAAGCCGCGCCGCGCCATCGACATCCACGACGCGCTGCTGACCGACCTCGCCCGGCCGGTCTACGACCGGCAGATCGGCGCACTCGGCGGCGCCGACCACGGCCGGATGGCACCGGGGGACTCGACGGGTGTGTGACGGGCGCCGCCCCGGCGGCGCCGCCCCCGCGCCTGTCAGTGTGAGCCGCTAGGTTTACGTACATGCGCATCGCCACCTGGAACGTCAATTCGATCACCGCCCGACTGCCGAGGCTGCTGGCCTGGCTGGAGAGCACCGGTACGGACGTGCTGTGCGTCCAGGAGACCAAGTGCACGGCCGAGCAGTTCCCGGCGGACGCGCTCCGCGAGCTCGGTTACGAGTCCGCGGTCAACGCCACGGGCCGGTGGAACGGGGTCGCGCTGCTCTCCCGCGTGGGCCTGTCCGACATCGTGACGGGGCTGCCCGACGGCCCCGGTTACGAGGACGTGCAGGAGCCCCGCGCGATCAGTGCGACCTGCGGCCCGGTGCGCCTCTGGTCGGTCTACGTGCCCAACGGCCGCGAGGTCGCCCATGAGCACTACGCGTACAAGCTGCGCTGGCTGGAGGCGCTGCAGAAGGCGGTGGCCGCCGATGCCGCCGGTGCGCAGCCGTTCGCCGTCCTCGGCGACTTCAATGTCGCCCCGACCGACGAGGACGTGTGGGACCCCGCCCTCTTCGAGGGCGCCACGCATGTCACCCCCGCCGAACGGGCCGCCCTCGCGGCACTGCGCGAGGAGGGCCTGTCCGACGTGATGCCGCGCCCCCTGAAGTACGACCGCCCCTACACCTTCTGGGACTACCGGGAGCTGCGCTTCCCGAAGAACAAGGGCATGCGCATCGACCTCGTCTACGGCAACGCCCCGTTCACCGCCGCCGTCCAGGACAGCTATGTGGACCGCGAGGAGCGCAAGGGCAAGGGCGCGTCCGACCACGCCCCGGTGGTCGTCGACCTCGACCTCTGAGGATGTGTGCGCGCTGGGCCCTGCGCTCCGGGGGCCGGGCGGCGGCGTGTCCGGACCCGGCGGCGACCGCCGCGCCGAGTGCCAGGGCCATCAGCAGCGCGCTCACCCACAGCGGGGAGCGGAAGCCGAGCCCCGCGCCGATCGCGAGCCCGCCCAGCCAGGGGCCGAGCGCCCCGCCCACGTTGAACGCGGCGGTGGCGAAGGAGCCGGCCAGGGTCGGCGCCCCCGCCGCCAGCCGGAACACATGGGAGATCAACGCCGTCCCGGTGCCGAACGCCAGCAGGCCCAGCACCGGGACGAGCACGACCACCGCCGCCGCGCTGCCCGCCGCCGACGCCAGCAGGGCCCAGCCTGCGGTCAGCGCCAGCAGGCCGCCCGCCGTCAGCGCGAGGGGCCGGCGGTCGATGATCCGGCCGCAGACGGTGACCCCGACGAACGACCCCGCGCCGAACAGCGCAAGCAGTGCGGGAACCCACGCGGGCCCCAGCCCGGTGATCCGGCGGGCGACCGGTTCGACGTACGAGAACGCGCAGAACGTCGCCCCCTGGACCAGCGCGCTCGTCAGCAGGGCCAGCAGCAGCCGGGGCCGGCCCAGCGTCCGCAGTTCGGCGCGGGCGTCCGGCAGCGCGGCGGGGCGGCCCGCCGGGACCGTCGCGGCGATCACCGCGACGGCCGGCAGGGAGACGAGGGCCACCGCCCAGAACGCCGCGCGCCAGCCCCACTGCCCGCCCAGCCAGGCCCCGGCGGGCACCCCCGCCACACAGGCCACGGTGACACCCCCGACCACCACGGACGTGGCCCGCGCACGCGCGCCGGGCCCCGCCAGGGCGACGGCCGTCACCAGGGCCACCGCCCAGAAGCCCGCGTTGGCCAGCGCACCGACGACCCGGGTCGCGAGCAGTACGCCGTAGCTGGAGGTGAGCGCGCCGGCGAGGTGCACGGCGGCAAAGACGCAGAGGAAGAACAGCAGCGCGCGGCGGCGCGGCCAGTTCCGCCCCAGCAGCGCCATCAGCGGTGCCCCGATCACCATCCCCACGGCGAACGCCGAGGTCAGCAGCCCTGCGGCGGGGATCGAGACGTGCAGGTCTGCGGAGATGTCGGAGAGCAGACCGGACAGCATGAATTCGGAAGTGCCCTGGGCGAAGACGGCGAGCCCGAGCGCGTAGACGGAAAAAGGCATGAAGGAACCCCATGGACGGTCGGTCGACGGACGGAACCGGTCGGGGATGCGGGCCGCACCCGCTCACCTCGGTGAGCGGCGACACGGCGGAACGGACGCCCGCGCCCCGGCCGTGACACGGCTCATCGGTGGCGGGTCCGTGATTCGGAAGGAGGCTCGACCCGGGTACGTACCGGGGGAGGCGAGGCCCGCATCGCGCGGGGTCCCGCGACGGCGTCCGCGCGGCGGCCCCGGCGCTGGGGAAAGGGCCGGGGCGCGGGGAGCCACCGGGGACCGGTGGCTAGCGTCTGTCGGACTCGGGGCTGCTCACGCCCGTGACCGTAGCAGCGCGCGGGCGCACACCTCCACCCCTTTCCGGCGGCCGAGGTACCGCGCCGAAGCGTGTGCGGATGAACACGAGGCGTACGTGTGGTGTTCGGCACTCGAACGACAGGCCGCGCGCCCTGTGGTGTGGAAGCGGGCCGGGATGCGACCCTGAGCAGTATGAACATCCCTTTCTTGGACAACTGGCGTAAGCGTCACGACGGGACACGCGAGGCGGGGCTCGCGGCCGCCGTCGACGCCGACCCGGAAGGCGTGGCCGCACTGCTCGCCGAGTGTGAGCTGCTCCGCGTCCGGGTCGGGGAGCGGGGGATCGAACTCGACGACAGCCCGGCCTCGTTGGCGGCCCTCGACCAACTGCCCCCGCGCTGGCGCGACGACCCGGAGGAACTGCCCTGGCTGGGCAACGACGCGGGTCTCTATCTCGGCACCGTCCTGGTGCGCAACGTCCCCGGAGCGCTCTGGCACATCTGGCCGAGCGGCCAGCCCGTCGTCCGGCTCGCCTCCGGCAGGGAGATCGACGTGGTCGAGGCCGGTCTGGACTGGGCGATGTCGGGCAGCCCCGAGCTGTCCCAGGTGTACGCGGAGTCGGCCGAGAACTGACGTCCGCGCGGGACGGACGGGTGCGGCGAGATAAAACGCCTTATGCCCCATTGGCGCGTGTCGGGTGAGAAGTCCCTTGCCGGGATGGATAGTTTGCGCTGACCTCGACAAAGCGATAAGTGGGTAGGGCAGCGTATGGCCGTCGATCCGTTGATCGAGCTGCGTGACGTCAATAAGTTCTACGGGAAGTTGCACGTACTGCAGGACATCAATCTCACCGTCGGCCGCGGGGAGGTGGTGGTGGTCATCGGCCCGTCCGGCTCCGGGAAGTCGACGCTCTGCCGGACCATCAACCGCCTCGAGACGATCGAGTCGGGCCACATCTCCATCGACGGCAGACCCCTCCCGGAGGAGGGCAAGGGACTGGCCCGGCTGAGAGCCGAAGTCGGCATGGTCTTCCAGTCGTTCAACCTCTTCGCGCACAAGACCGTGCTGGCCAACGTCTCCCTCGCCCAGCTCAAGGTCCGCAAGCGGAAGAAGGACGAGGCCGACCAGCGCTCCCGGGAACTCCTGGAACGGGTGGGGCTCGCCTCGCAGGCCGACAAGTATCCGGCCCAGCTCTCCGGCGGACAGCAGCAGCGCGTGGCCATCGCCCGCGCCCTCGCGATGGACCCCAAGGCGCTCCTCTTCGACGAGCCGACCTCGGCACTCGACCCGGAGATGATCAACGAGGTGCTGGAGGTCATGCAGCAGCTCGCCCGCGAGGGCATGACCATGGTCGTCGTCACGCACGAGATGGGCTTCGCCCGCTCCGCGGCCAACCGCGTCGTCTTCATGGCCGACGGCCGCATCGTCGAGGACCGCACCCCGGAGGACTTCTTCACCGCCCCGGAGAGCGACCGGGCCAAGGACTTCCTGTCCAAGATCCTCAAGCACTGACGGGAGGCCCTGTGTTGCGTACGAGGAAAGTACTGGCCGCCTGTGCCGGGCTGCTGCTGGCCGTCCTCGCCGCCGGCTGCGGCAAGGACGGCAGCCCGCCCGTCAAGGGTCCGCAGCCCGAGGCGCTGCCGGTCTACCGGACCGACGCCGGATTCCGGCTGCCGGACTCCAGGACCTGGCGGAACGCGAAGAAGCGCGGATATCTGCGGGTGGGCGCCAAGGAGGACCAGCCCTACCTGGGCGAGAAGGACCCGGCCACCGGGGTCTACTCCGGCTTCGACATCGAGATCGCCCGGATGATGTCGGCCTCGCTCGGCTTCGACCCGAAGACGATCCGGTTCAAGACGATCGCCTCCGCCAACCGCGAGACCGCGCTCCAGAACGGGCAGATCGACTACTACGTCGGCACCTACACCATCAACGACATGCGCAAGAAGATCGTCGGGTTCGCCGGGCCCTACTACATGGCCGGCCAGGGGCTGCTGGTCCGCACCGACGAGAACGACATCCACGGTCCCCAGGACCTGGCCGGCAAGACGGTCTGCTCGGCGGCCGGTTCGACGCCTTACCAGCGGATCGCCGCCGACTACCCCAAGGCGGACCTGGTCGCCTACGACACGTACTCGATCTGCGTGGACAACCTGCTGACGTACCAGGTCGACGTCGTCACCACCGACGACGCGATCCTGCTCGGCTTCGCAGCCAAGGCGCCCGACGAGATGAAGGTCGTCGGCAAGCCGTTCTCCGAGGAGCCGTACGGCATCGGGGTCCCGCGCAGCGACAACACCCTGCGGTTCGCGCTCGACGACGCGCTGGAGGCCAACGAGAAGAACGGCAACTGGAAGAAGGCGTTCGAGGCGACCCTCGGCCTGTCGGGAGCACCCGCGCCCAAGCCGCCGCCCATCGACCGCTACCCGGCGAACTGAGAGGACGGGCCTCCCCATGGACGTACTCACCGACAACTTCTCGCTCTACGGCAAGGGCTTCCTCGGAACCGTCGAACTCACCGTCTACGCCTCGATCCTGGCGATGGTCCTCGGCTTCGTGATGGCCTCCTGCCGGGTGGCGCCCGTCGGCTCGTTCCGGGTGCTCGGCACGGTCTGGGTGACGGTGCTGCGCAACACCCCGCTGACGCTGCTCTTCTTCGCCGTCCTGCTCGGGCTGCCGCGCTTCGGCCTGGTGCTGCCGTTCAACGTCTTCGCGGTCCTCGCGCTGGGCTGCTACACCTCCGCGTTCATCTGCGAGGTGCTGCGCTCCGGCATCAACACCGTGCCCACCGGGCAGGGCGAGGCGGCCCGCAGCCTGGGGATGACGTTCGGGCAGACGCTCGGCCAGGTGGTCCTGCCGCAGGCGTTCCGCTCGGTGATCCCGCCGATCGGCTCGACGCTCATCGCGCTCGCCAAGAACTCGGCCATCGCCGGGGCGTTCAGCGTCACCGAGCTGCTCGGCACCTACAAGACCCTCAACGAGCTGGGCTACAGCATCATCTGGACCTTCGTCTGGATCGCCGTCGGGTACCTGATCATCACTCTGTCCATCAGCGCGCTCTTCCACGTGCTTGAGAAGCGCTGGGGAGTCGCCCGATGACCACCCACTCCACCCCCCGCGCGACCGCGCTCTACGACATCCCGGGGCCGGTCACCCGCAAGCGCCACCTCGTCTACGGGATCGTCTCCACCGTCCTGATCCTCGCGCTGGTCGGCTGGGTCGTCCATCTGCTCTTCGACACCGACCAGTTCACCAGCGCCAAGTGGACCCCCTTCGAGTACAAGGGCATCCAGGAGCTGCTGCTGCGCGGGCTCGGCAACACCCTCAAGGCGTTCGCGTACGCCGCCGTGCTCTCGCTGGCGCTCGGGGCCGTCCTCGCGGTCGGGCGGCTCTCCGACCACCCGCCGGTGCGCTGGATCGCGACGGTCCTCGTCGAGTTCTTCCGCGCCATGCCCGTGCTGGTGATGATCTTCTTCATCTTCGTCGCGCTCAAGGTGCAGCCGCTGCCCGCCCTGGTGGCCGGGCTGACGCTGTACAACGGCTCGGTGCTCGCCGAGGTGTTCCGTACCGGCATCCAGTCGGTCGAACGCGGGCAGCACGAGGCGGCGTTCGCCCTCGGAATGCGCAAGACGCAGGTCACCACCTTCGTCCTGGCCCCGCAGGCGGTGCGCGCGATGCTGCCCACCATCATCAGCCAGCTGGTGGTGGCGCTGAAGGACACCTCGCTCGGCTATCTGATCACGTACGAGGAATTCCTCCACGCCGGCAAGCTGATCGCGTCCAACCTCGACTACGATCTTCCCTTCATCCCCGTGGTGATGGTGATCTCGCCGATCTACATCGGAATGTGCATGCTGCTCTCCTGGTTCGCCACCTGGGTGGCCAGGCGGCAGCGGCGCAATCCGAAGACGGAAGCGGCCGGGGTCGCCGAGGCCGAACCGGGGACCCTGATGCCGGGAGCGCGGTAGGCCCTGGAGCGGTGCCCGTCCGGCAGCAGCCGGTGATCACTCCTCGCGGGCACGGACCCGTACGACGGTCCGTGCGACGCGAGGAGAAGGTCAGCTGCGAGCCGGCGGGGACGTCAGGCGAGAGCGCTCCTGGTCCGCCAGTCGGCCCAGGAGACGTTCCACGCCCCGTAGCCGTTGCCCTCCGCGACCGTGCCCTTGGCGTCCGCGCCGGTGATCTCGAACGGGTCACCGACGTGCGCCTGCCGGTAGAGGGAAGCGGCGTCGGCGTCGCTCATGCCGACACAGCCCGAACTGTGGTTGGCCACCCCGAAGTACGCGGCGTTCCAGGGCGCCGCGTGCGCGTACATGCCCGACCAGGTCAGCCGCATCGACCAGTCGACCATCTTGTCGTAGGTGTGGCCGAGGCCGACCGTCTCGGAGCGCATGTTGATCGTGCCCTCCTTCGCCATCAGCACCGCCGTGCCCCGCCACGACGCCTTGTCGCCGCCCGGGGTGCCCGCCGACATGGGCACGTCCATGACCGTCCGGCCGTCCCGCTTCAGGGCCAGCCGGTGGCGGTCCAGATCGACCTTGACCACCTGGCTGCTGCCGACGGTGAACGTCGTGCTGTAGTCGCGGACGAACCAGCCGCCCGAGGGGCCCGAGTCGATGCCGTTGAGAGCGGCGTCGAGCGTGATGCGGGTGCCCGACTTCCAGTACTCCTTGGGCCGCCAGTCGACCCGGTCGCGGCCGGAGTAGTCCCGCAGCCAGCCCCAGGAGCCCTCGGTGTGGTTCGAGGTGGAGACCTTGAGCGCCTTCTCGACGGCCGCCCGGTCCTTCACCGGGTTGTCGAACACGATCGACAGCGGCTGGGCGATGCCGACCGTGGTGTTCTTGCCGGGCGCGAGCGTCAGCTTGTTCACCTTGTCCGCCGCGGCGGTCGTGAAGGAGGCCGTGTCGCTGCTGCCCCCGGTGTCCTGGGCCTCGACGCGGTACGCGGTGCCGGGCGCGGCCGGCCGGTCCGAGGTCCAGGTCCTGCCGCCGGCGGCGATCCGGCCGGTCAGGGCCTCGCCCTTGCCGGCCGAGACCGTGACCTTCCGCAGCTTCCCGGCCGCCAGGGTCACGGTCACCGGCTTGCCCGCGGCCGCCGCCGATCCCCGCAGGTTCACCGAGATCCGGGTGTCGGCCGCCCGGGAGGAGCCGTCCTTGCCGTCCTTGCCGGCCTCGCGGTCCGAGGCGGCGGCGCCACCGGAGCAGGCGGTGAGTGTGACGCCGAGCACCGCGGTGCCGGCGGCCAGTGCGAGCCGGGCCGCGCGAAGGGTGCGCGGGCGGGCGGATATCGGACGAGCGGTGATCAACGGAAAAACCTCCAGGGCCTTGCACTGTCGTCGTGGAAGAGGCATGCAGCGGAGCTTAAGTTCCTCAAATCCGAGGAAAAGCGGGAATTCCCTGTGTGACGGGGACCGCAGCGCAACGGTCATCGTCCGGTCACATCCGGCGCGCGGACCGGTCACGGACCGCTGTGAGCATCCTGTGCAGCCCCGCCGAGCCGACCGCGGGGCCCACGAGGGAGGGCCACGGACATGTCAGCGCTGCTCGCGACCGGAGAACGCAGCCGTGAACAGGAAGTACGGATACGCGTCCTCACGGCGGCCGAGCACCGGGCCCAGGTGGCGGCGCACGCCGATGCGAGCTTTCTGCAGTACCCGTCCTGGGCCGGGGTGAAGGACCAATGGTCCTCGGAAATGATTGGCTGGCACGGCGACGACGGTGAACTGACCGGCAGCGCGCTGGTTCTCTACCGGCAATTCCCCGGCACCCGCAAATACTTCGCCTATCTCCCGGAAGGACCGGTGGCCGACTGGTCCGATCCCGGGATCGACCGCTGGCTGCGGCCGCTGCTGGCCCATCTGCGGGCCGCCGGGGCGTTCGCCGTACGGATGGGGCCGTCCCCGGCCTACCGCCGCTGGGACACGCCCCGGCTCAAGGCGGGCACCGGTCCCGGCCGCACCGTCGGGGACGTCCTGGCGAGCGAGGTCGACCCGCTCGGCTCGGCCGTCGCGGACCGGCTGCGGGCCCGGGGCTGGCGGCGCTGCGGCGGGGACGGCGGGGATGCCGACGCCCAGCCCCGGTACGTCTTCCGGGTGCCGCTGGCCGGGCGCACCCGTGAGGAGCTGTGGGCGGGGCTCAACCAGGAGTGGCGCCGCAATGTGCGCAGGGCCGGGAAGGCGGGGGTGCGGGTCGTCACCGGCAGTGCCGCCGAACTGCCCGAGTTCCACCGGCTGCTGCGGATCACCGAGGAGCGCGACGGCTTCCGCCTCGGCCGCTCCCTTGCCTACTACCAGCGCCAGTACGCCGTCCTCAACGCGGAGGAGCCCGGCCGGATGAAGCTCTGCCTCGCCGTGCACGAAGGGGAGATACTCGCCGCCCACACCATGATCAGCACCGGCCGCCGCGTCTGGTACCAGACGGGTGCCTCCGCCGACCACCGCCGCGAGGTCCGCCCCAGCAACGCCCTGCAGTGGGGAATGATGTGCGAGGCCCTGGACCGGGGCGCCGAGGTGTACGACATGCGCGGGGTATCCTCCACCCTCGATCCCGACGACCGCCCCTTCGGACTGCTGCGCTGGAAGCTCGGCACCGGCGGCCAGGTCGTGGAGACCCTCGGAGAGTGGGAGACATCGGTGGGCGGAGCCGCCAACAACACGCTGTACCGGGCGTTCCAGGCCTACCTGGCACGCCGGTGACGGCCGCGGAGGTGCCCGCCGGCACGGCCACCGGGCAACCGGGCACACCGCAGGGCTCCGGCTCGGTGCTCCGCAGCGGCGCCGTCATGGCCGCCGGGTCCGTCGTCTCGCGCGCGACGGGGTTCATACGCTCGGCGGTCGTCGTCGCCGCGCTCGGCACCGGACTCGGCGCCGACGGCTACACGGTCGCCAACACCGTCCCCAACATCCTCTACATGCTGCTCATCGGCGGCGCCCTCAACGCGGTCTTCGTCCCCGAACTCGTCCGCGCCGCCAAGGAGCACGCCGACGGCGGCGCCGCCTACACCGACCGCCTGCTCACCCTGTGCACCGTCGGGCTGCTCGCCCTCACCGCGCTCGCCGTCGTCGGCGCCCCGCTGATCATCTCGGTGTACGCGCCCACCTACGACGGCCACCAGGCCGAACTCACCATCGCGCTGGCCCGCTACTGCCTGCCGCAGATCCTCTTC
Source organism: Streptomyces sp. ITFR-16 (assembly GCF_031844705.1). Taxonomy (NCBI): domain Bacteria; kingdom Bacillati; phylum Actinomycetota; class Actinomycetes; order Kitasatosporales; family Streptomycetaceae; genus Streptomyces; species Streptomyces sp. ITFR-16. Next base: position 1,177,778 of record NZ_CP134609.1, on the reverse strand, counting down.
TACGGCCTCTTCACCCTGCTGGGACAGGTGCTGAACGCCCGTGACCGGTTCGGCGCGATGATGTGGACCCCGGTCCTCAACAACCTTGTCATTATCGCGGTGTTCGGGCTCTACCTGTGGATCGCGGCCGGCTCCGACGACACCCTGACGTCCGCCCAGGCGCAGTGGCTGGGCTGGGGGACCACGGCGGGCATCGCCGTCCAGAGCCTCGCGCTGATCCCGTCGCTGCGCGCCGCGAAGTTCCGCTGGCGGCCCCGGTTCGACTGGCGCGGCAGCGGACTGACCAGGCCGCTGCGCGCGGCCGGCTGGCTCGTCATGCTCGTGCTCACCAACCAGGCGGCCTACTGGGTCGTGACCCGGCTCTCCACCGCGTCCGGCCAGCACGCGGCCGACCGACTCGTCGACGGCGGCGCGGGCTACACCGCGTACAGCTACGCCTATCAGCTGTGGGTGGTGCCGCAGGGCATCGTGACCGTCAGCCTCGTCACCGCGCTGATGCCCCGGATGAGCCGGTACGCGGCGGCGGGCGATCTGGCCGGGGTGCGGCGCGACCTCTCCTACGCGCTGCGGACCTCCGCCGCCGCGGTGATCCCGGCGTCCGCCGCCCTGCTCGCGCTGGCGCCGTGGGTGATGGGCGCGGTCTTCGGCTACGGACGTACCGACGCGGCGGACGTCACGGTGATGGCGGGCATGATGGCGGCCTTCGCGCCGGGACTGATCGCCTTCTCCGGGCAGTACGTGCTCGCGCGCGGCTTCTACGCGATGAGCGACACCCGTACGCCGTTCCTGCTGAACCTGGTCATCGCCGCGCTCAACGCCGGGCTCGCGGTCGTCGCCTATCTGCTGCTGCCCCCGCGCTGGGCGGTGACCGGGATGGCGGGGGCGTACTCCGTCGCTCTGCTGGCCGGCTTCGCCGTCACCGCGTACGTCCTGCACCGCAGGGTCTCCCCGGCCGGTGCGGCGCGGCCCTCGCTCGCGCGCTCGCCCGGGGTGCGGGCGCATGTGCGGCTGGTCGTCGCGTGCGTACCCGCCGGAGCGCTGGCGTACGCGGCGGCGCGCGCCGTCGACACGGACGGGACGGGGCTCGGCGACTTCGCTGCCGTGGGGGCCGGCACGGGCGTCCTGGTCCTGGTCGTCGCGCTGCTGGCCAGGCCGCTGCGGCTGGCCGAGGTGAGCGGAGCACTGGACGCCGTCCGCGGCCGGCTGCGGCGCGCCTGAGCCCTCTCGCTCACCCTTTCGAATCCATTCCTTGATCGCTGGGATACTGACGCCATGCCACGCGTGCTGCTGATCGAAGACGACCCGTCCGTCCGTGAAGGGGTCGAACTGGGGCTGCGCCGGCGCGGGCACGAGATGCGGACCGTCGGTACGGGCGAGGCCGGGCTCGCCGCGCTGACGGAGTTCCGGCCCGACCTCGTCCTGCTGGACCTGATGCTGCCCGGCATGAACGGCGTCCAGGTCTGCCGCCGCATCCGGGAGACCAGCCAGCTGCCCGTCATCATGCTCACCGCGCGGGGCGACGACTTCGACGTGGTCGTGGGCCTGGAGGCCGGCGCCGACGACTACATCGTCAAGCCCGCCCGTACCGAGGTCATCGAGGCGAGGATCCGCGCCGTCCTGAGGCGGCTCGCGGAGCCCGCCGGGCGAGGCGGGCTGGAGTCGCACGGCGCCCTGACCGTGGACCGGGCGGGCCTCACGGTCGCCAAGACGGGCGAGCGGCTGCTGCTCGCCCCCTCCGAACTCAAGCTGCTCCTCTATCTGTCGGCCTCGCCCGAACAGGTCTTCAGCCGGCAGCAGTTGCTGGAGTACGTGTGGGAGCACAGCTACCACGGCGACGCCCGGCTGGTCGACGCCTGTGTGCGCAGACTGCGGCAGAAGGTCGAGGACGTGCCCGGCAGTCCGCGCTACATCCAGACCGTCCGCGGCTTCGGCTACCGCTTCGGACCCCTCGCATGAGACCGGTTGCCGCCCGGTTCGGCCTGCGCACCCGCCTCGTCGCCGCGTTCCTGTTCGTCGCCGCCGTCAGCGCTGCCACCACGGCCGCCCTGACCTACCGCGAGGCCCGCTCCGCGATCCTCCAGCAGGCGCAGGACACCGCCGTCTCGCAGTTCCGGGACCGGGTCGGCGCGCAGGGCATCAACCTCCCGCTGGACCGGGTCTGGATGCGCGACATGTGCCTCTCGCTCGCCCGCCAGGGCAAGTCGCACACCTGGACCGTCTTCGCCGAGTACGGGAAGCTGCGGGCCTCCTCGTCGGACCGGCCGACCTCCACCGTGATCACCCCCGGGCTGCGCGCCGCCGCCCGCGCCGGCACCCACGGCTCCTTCCAGCGCGTGGTCAAGGACGGGAAGCCGTGGCTGACCGTGGCGATGCCGACGGTCTTCGACCGGGGCGACGGGCGCCAGCCCACCGGGCTCGTCGTCTACGCCGTGATGCCGCTGTCCACCGAGGAGGCGAACGTGGCCGCCATGGTCACCGCCGCCCGCGACGGCGCCCTGCCCGCCCTGCTCGTCGCACTGGTCCCCGCCCTGCTCGCCGCGCGCAGCGTCCTGCGCCCGGTGCGCGAACTGCGCCGGGCAGCCGCCGGGATCGGCCGGGGCGAGCTGCGCACCCGGATCGCGGTGCGCGGCTCCGACGAACTCGCCGATCTGGCCTGGACGTTCAACGAGTCTTCGACCAAGCTCCAGGAGTCCGTGGAGGAGCTCCGGCAGGCCGAGGAGCGGGCCAGACGGTTCGCATCGGACGTCTCCCACGAGCTGCGGACGCCGCTCGCCGGCATGCTCGCCGTCACCGAGGTGCTCGACGAGGACGCCGCCGACCTGCGCCCCGACACCGCGGCGGCCGTCCGGCTGATCAGCGCGGAGACCGGGAAGCTCGCCACCCTCGTCGAGGACCTGATGGAGATGTCCCGCTTCGACGCCCGGGCGGCCGGTCTGCACCCCGACGAGGTCGACGTCGCCGAGACCATCCGCAAGACCCTGCAGGCCCGACGCTGGGAGGACCGGGTCGTGACCGAACTCCCGGACGGCATACGGGCGGTGCTCGACCCGCGCCGCTTCGACGTGGTCGTCGCCAACCTGGTGGGCAACGCCCTGCGCCACGGGGCCGAACCGGTCACCCTGCGCCTGCGGACCGTGCGGCGGGACGGGGCGGACGTGCTGGTCACGGAGGTCGAGGACAGTGGCCCCGGCATCGACGACACCGTGCTCCCGCACATCTTCGACCGCTTCTACAAGGCGGACGCGGCCCGCACCCGGTCGGCCGGCAGCGGGCTCGGCCTCGCCATCGCCCAGGAGAACGTCCGGCTGCACGGCGGCACCGTCCACGCGGCGAACGGGCCCACGGGCGGCGCGGTCTTCACCGTCGAACTCCCGCTGGAGGGAAGGTGAGGCGCGGGCGCGTCCTCGGCGCGCTGCTCCCCGTCGCCCTGCTCGCCGCCGGGTGCGGCATCCGCGCCACGGACGTCGTCGAGGCGGGCGAACCGGCGACGGTGCAGGTGGCGCCGGTCGGTGAGCTGGGCACGGTGCTGTACTTCGTCTCCTCGTCCTCGGCGTCGAGGCTGCTGCCCGTCGTCCGGCACGCTCCGCAGGAGGGCGAGGGCGGTGGCGGGACGAGCGAGGAGGACGCGCCCACCGGCGCGGCCCGGGCCCTGGACCTGCTCTTCGACGGGCCCAGCGGACCGGAGCGGGACGCCGGTCTGCGCTCGGAACTGCCGAACGGGCGTGTGAAGCTGAGCGTCGAGCTGAGTGCGCAGGGGGTCCTCGTCACCCTGGACGCCCCGGTCACCACCCTCTCCGAGGCCGCCCGCCAGCAACTGTTCTGCACCGCCGCCCGGGCCCGCACGGCCGACCGCACCGAGGCGGTGACGGTGACCGGCACCGACGGGGTCATCGGGCCGGCGCACTGCTCCGTGTGAGGGGGCGGCCGGCGGCCCTCAGCCGGCGCGGTGCGAGGTCCGGGCCGCCGGGGCGGGGGCCGGGGCCTGGGCCGCCCGGGTGACGTCGGCCACCAGCTCCACGACGTCGGGGCCGTAGGCCTGGGAGTTGACCACCTTCAGGAGCAGGCAGAAGGTGTTGTTGCCGTGCTTGCGGGCCAGGCGTTCGTGGTTGCGGGCCAGATAGCGGGAGGCGGCCTGGTTGGTGATGGCCTGCTGGCCGCAGAACAGGAAGACGGGACGGGCGTCCTGACCCGTTGTCAGCCGGGCCAGCAGCACGTACTCGCTGATGCCCTTCTCCGCCCGGTAGCGCTCGGAACCGATCTGGAAGGCCCCCCGGTCCGGGCCCGGTTCGGCATCGGTGTTGATCTTCACCCCGGGCAGCAGGGAGTGCAGGTGGGCGGCCATCCGACGGTTGGAGACCGGACCGCCGACGCAGAACTCGGTCCGTTCGCCGATGCCCTGCTGCGCGATGTCGTGGGACAGGATCTGGGCGTGGGCCGAGCAGTCCTTGATCAGGGCGGAGAGTTCCAGCAGGGCGAAGACGTCGTGGCGGTGGACGGCGCCGTCGCCGCCGGCGTCGCGGTTGACGACGAGCAGGCACTCGGAGTTCCCCGGCAGGCCGAAGAACGCCTGCTTGCGGCGGAGCTTGCGGCGCCAGAGATAGGTGCGTGCGAGCCAGCCGAGGGCGGCGCTGATGCCGGCGGCTATCACGCCCAGCACGATGTTGCGTACGTCGTCAGTCATGGGCGGGCATGTTAGCGGGCATTCGGCCTCAAGTTCGAGGCGGTCCTGACGGGGCGGGTGGGGCGGGGCTACCCTGCGCGGACGATCCTTCTCTGGAGGTGCGCATGCGACGTTATGTCGCGCGGAGTGTGTCGTTGTCGGCCGTTCTCGCCGCCGTGGTGTCGGTCGGGGCCGCCGCCCCGTCCTCGTCCGCCCCACCGACGGCGCCGCCGCCCAAGTCGCCCGTGGCGGTGGGGTACGGGGGAGCGGTCTCCAGCGTCGACGCGGATGCGACGGCCGCCGGTATCGAGGTGCTGCGCCAGGGCGGCAACGCGGTGGACGCGGCGGTGGCGACCGCGGCGGCCCTCGGTGTGACCGAGCCCTACTCGGCGGGGCTGGGGGGCGGCGGCTACTTCGTCCACTACGACGCCCGCACCCGTACCGTGCAGACCATCGACGGCCGCGAGACCGCTCCGCGCAGCGCCGACTCCTCGCTCTTCCTGGAGAACGGCAAGCCGCTCGCCTTCGAGGACGCCGTCACCAGCGGCCTCGGTGTCGGCACGCCCGGCACCCCCGCCACCTGGGACACCGCCCTGGACACCTGGGGCAGCAAGTCGCTGCGGCAGGTCCTGAAGCCCGCCGTGCGGCTGGCCCGCGACGGCTTCGTCGTCGACAGCACCTTCCGGTCCCAGACGGCGGACAACCAGGCGAGGTTCGCCGACTTCCCGGCCACCAGGAAGCTGTTCCTGCCGGGCGGGGCACCCCCGGCGGTCGGCTCGGTCTTCAAGAACCCGGATCTGGCCCGCACCTACGAGGAGGTCGGGCGCGGCGGCATCGACGAGCTCTACCGGGGCAAGCTCGCCCAGGACGTCGTACGCACGGTGCGCAACCCTCCCGTCGATCCCGCCTCGTCCCGCGTGGTGCGTCCGGGCGACCTCACCGCGAAGGACCTGCGCTCCTACCGCGCGCTGCGGCAGGCGCCCACCAAGGTGGACTACCGGGGGCTCGACGTCTACGGCATGGCGCCGTCCTCGTCGGGCGGCACGACGGTCGGCGAGGCCCTCAACATCCTTGAGTCCACGGACCTTTCGAAGCTGAGCGAGGCGCGCTATCTGCACCGCTTCATCGAGGCGAGCCGGATCGCGTTCGCCGACCGGGGGCGCTGGGTGGGCGACCCGGCCTTCGAGGACGTCCCCACCAAGGGGCTGCTCAGCCAGCGGTTCGCGGACTCCCGTGCGTGCCTGATCAAGGACGACGCGGTGCTGGTCAGTCCGCTCGCGCCGGGCGACCCGAGCCACCCGGCCGGCTGCCGGTCCGGCGGGAAGGCCGCCCCGACGACGTACGAGGGTGAGAACACCACCCATCTGACGACCGCCGACAAGTGGGGCAACGTCGTCGCCTACACCCTCACCATCGAGCAGACCGGCGGCAGCGGCATCACCGTGCCGGGGCGGGGCTATCTGCTCAACAACGAGCTGACGGACTTCTCGTTCGCCCCGGCGAACCCGGCCGTCCACGACCCGAACCTGCCGGGTCCGGGCAAGCGGCCGCGCTCCTCCATCTCGCCGACCATCGTGCTCAAGCACGGCAGGCCGGTGCTCGCCCTCGGCTCGCCGGGCGGCGCCACCATCATCACCACCGTGCTCCAGTCGCTGATCGGCAAGGTGGACCGGGGGCTGCCACTGGTGGACGCCATCGCGGCGCCCCGGGCCAGTCAGCGCAACGCGGCCGCCACCGAGCTGGAGCCGGCGCTGTGGAACAGCCCGCTGCGGGCTCAACTGGAGTCCCTGGGACACGTCTTCAAGCTCGTCCCGGAGATCGGGGCGGCGACGGGCGTGCAGCGGCTGCCCGACGGGCGCTGGCTCGCGGCTGCGGAGAAGGAGCGGCGGGGCGGCGGTTCGGCGATGGTGGTGAGGCCGAGCGGACGGCCCTGACGGGTCGTCACCAGCGGTACGGGCGGGGCCGGCCGGGCGCGGGGAGCGCCCGGTCCGGCCCCGAAGTCTTGACGTGAACATGCTTGGGGGGCATCTTGGCCGTGCTGGTAAGGAAAGTTTCCTAACAGAAGGGCACCCCCCACTGTGCGTATGCGAACGCTTGCCCTCGCCACAGCTTCCGGTGCCGCGCTGCTCGCGGCCGGGGCGCTGACCCCGGCCGCTCCGGGCGGCCCCGCCTCCCCGTCCGCAGCCCCGGCCCACGCGCCGGGTGCGGTGGCCGCCCCCCGCCTCGCGCCCGTCGCCCATGTCCGCCCGGCGTCCGACGACGGCGCCGGCTCCTCGGCGGACGACGCCGCCCCGGCCGCGATCAGGGAGGGTTCCGTGAGCGCGGCCGACCTGCTGGCCAAGGTCACCTCCTGCTCCCAGATCTCCAACGGCAAGTACCGCACCGACGAGGAGACTTCGGCGACGGTGCCGGTCTGCGGCAAGAACGGCGCCGTGTTCTGGAAGGCGGACATGGACATCGACTGCGACGGGCAGGTCACCGCCGCCTGCAACGAGAACACCGATCCGTGGTTCCAGGACGACACCGCGTTCCACACCTCGGGCGGCAAGCCGCTGAACGCGGAGAAGCTGCCGTACGTCGTCGTGCCGAGCGCCGGCGGCATCTGGAACTACGCCGACGCCGGGATCAAGGGCGGCGGGGTCGTCGCGGTGGTCTACGACGGGAAGGTGGAGTACGCCGTCGTGGGCGACACCGGGCCCGACAAGATCATCGGTGAGGCCTCCTACGCCACGGCGAAGGCGCTCGGCATCGACCCGGACCCGGAGACCGGCGGTGCCGGATCGGGGGTCACGTACATCCTGTTCAAGAACTCGGTGGTGTCCCCGATCGAGAGCCACGACGCGGCGGTGTCGGCGGGGGAGGCGCTGGCCGAGGAGTTCCTGCGGAACAACTAGCGTCGCGCGAGGCGTGGCCGGTGCGGTCAGAGGGCCGTCAGGATCCGGGGGCCCTCGTGGGTGATCGCCACGGTGTGCTCCGCGTGCGCGGCCCGGCTGCCGTCCGTCGAGCGCAGGGTCCAGCCGTCCCGGTCCGCGTAGAACTCGTCCCGGCCGCCGGCGATCAGCATCGGCTCGATGGCCAGCACCATCCCGTGGCGCAGCACCATCCCGCGGCCCGGGCGTCCTTCGTTGGGGACGCCCGGGTCCTCGTGCATGGCCCGGCCGATGCCGTGCCCGCCGAAGCCCTCCGGGATGCCGTAGCCGGCGGTGCGGCAGACCGTGCCGATGGCGTGCGCGATGTCGCCGATCCGGTTGCCCACCACGGCCGCCGCGATGCCCGCGTCCAGTGCCGCGAAGGCCGTCTCGATCAGCCGGGTGTCCTCGGGTCGGGCGCGCCCGACGGTGAGGCTGATCGCCGAGTCGCCGGCCCAGCCGCCGAGGGTCGCACCCCCGTCGACGCTCACCAGGTCGCCGTCGCGCAGCCGGTAGTCCGTCGGGATGCCGTGCACGATCGCGTCGTTGACCGAGGTGCAGACCACCCCCGGGAACGGGGTCGGGGCGAAGTGGGGGCGGTAGCCGAGGAAGGGTGATCCGGCGCCCGCCTCGCGCAGGACCCCGCGCGCCACCTCGTCGAGTTCGCGCAGCGAGACGCCGACCTTCGCCGCTTCCCGCGCGGCCGTCAGCAGCTGTGCCACGACGCGTCCGGTGTCGCGCATGGCTTCGATGGATGAATCTGTCTTGAGTTGCACCATGCCAATTACTATACCGGTCGCAGCGGTATTAGAATGACGGCATGGTACGTACCCCGCTCACCCCCGAAGAGCGCCTGCGCGGCGAACGGCTCGGCCTGCTGCTCCGCGAGGCGCGCGCCGGCCGCAGCATGGTCGACATCGCGCGCAGCGCCGGGATCTCGGCCGAGACCCTCCGCAAGATCGAGACCGGACGCGCCCCCACCCCCGCGTTCTTCACCGTGGCGGCCCTGGCCGGGGCCCTCGGCCTCTCCATGGACACGCTGCTCCAGCGCTGCGCCCCCGAGCCGGACACCGTCCCGCTGGCCGGATAGCGCGGGGCGGCGCGGGCGCCGCACGTAGGGTTGGGGCCATGAGCCTCCAGGACTTCGCCCGCAGCGAGTACGTCAGCCTCACCACGTACCGGAAGGACGGCACACCCGTCGCCACGCCGGTCTGGGCGGCGGTCGACGGGGACGAGCTGTACATCTGGACCAAGAGCGACTCCTGGAAGGTCAAGCGGCTGCGCAACGACAGCCGGGTCCGCGTCACGGTCTGCGATGTGCGCGGCCGGGTCGAGGAGGGCGCCCCCAGCGCCGAGGGGACCGGCCGGCTGATCGAGGGGCCGGGGATGGCGGCCGTGCGCCGTGTCATCGGCCGCAAGTACACCTGGAAGTACTGGCTGCTCGACTACCCCGCGATGATCTTCCGGCTGGGCAAGCGGCCGCACACGGGGATCGCCGTCACCTTCTGACCCCGCGCCCGCCCGTCCGCCCCGAGGGGCGTGCGGGCGCCGCCCGCGCATCGGCCGCCTCCGGCCCGCAAAGTGCGCGTAGCCGTCCTGTAACACGTCTGCGGTCGAATGCCGTCGGCTGGAACGTTCCAGTCGACGGCGGCCGAGGGCGACGATGACGGTGCATCAGCATGCGGTGTCCATAGGGGAGTTCGCGCGCCATCTGCGAGAGCTGGCGGCGCTGCTCGATCCCGCGCGGGGGTGGTACGGCGTCTTCTGCCGACGCGACCCGGCGGGGATGCGGGCCTGCCTGGAGGGGACGGAGCTCCCGCCCTGGGACGTGATGGAGTCCCTCTTCGCGGACCTGGCGGCGGTACGGGGTGCCGCGTACGCGGAACAGGCGTCGGTCCGGGCCGCCTCGCTCTACGCGGACTGCGCCGTCGCCCACGACCGGCGCCCCGGTGGGCGCGAGCAGCTGGTGGAGCGGCTCCAGCTGATGCTGCGCGAACAGGCGCACGCCGCGCACCGGCTGCGGGCGGCCCGGGAGGGCGGCGGGGGCGCCGGAGCGGACGCCGAGGCGGTCGCCTGGGCCCGCGACGACCACGAGCGTGCCACGGCCCGCTGCGCCGAGCTGCGCCGCCGCCTGGAGGCGGTGACGGAGCACCCGGAGCCGCCCGGCGAGGCGGGCGCCGCCGCGACGGTCCCGGAACAGCACCGCTCGCCCGGGGCGGAGTGGACATCGATGTCCACACCCACACCGTCGGCCGCTCCCGACGCGGAGCGGGCCGCAGCGCCCGGCCGCACTCCGCAGACCCCGCCCGGCGCGGAGTGGACCTCGGCGCCCGGCCGCACTCCGCAGACCCCGCCCGGCGCGGAGTGGACCTCGGCGCCCGGCCGCACTCCGCAGACCCCGCCCGGCGCGGAGTGGACCTCGGCGCCCGGCCGCACTCCGCAGACCCCGCCCGACGCGGAGCGGGCCACAGCGCCCGGCCGCACTCCGCAGACCCCGCCCGACGCGGAGCGGGCCACAGCGCCCGGCCGCACTCCGCAGACCCCGCCCGACGCGGAGTGGACCTCGGCGCCCGGCCGGGCCTCGCAGGCCGCTCCCGACGCGGAGCGGGCGCCGGCCCCCGGCGCCACGCCTCCCGCCCGGGTCCGCAAGAAGCCCCGCGGGGCCCGGTTCGCCGGTCTGGAGGCCGAGGACGAGGGGTTCGTGGAGGCCGTGCCCGTCCTGCCCGCCCCGCCCGCCGCCTCACCGCGCGGCGCGCGCTTCGGCGGCGCCCCGGCCGGGGAGGCCGACGCACCGAGGCCGGCTCCTCCCGACCCCGCCGCGCTCCGGTCCGCCCAGGCGACCGTCGGGGCGCTGCTCCGGCTGCGGGCCGAGGGCCGCAGCGGCGAGGCGCACGTGGTGCTCTGCGAGGCGGCGGCGCTGCCCGCCGAGCGACTGCCGCTCCTCGCCGTCGAACTCCACCGCGCGGGCCTCGGCGCGGACTGGGCGACTCTGCTGTGGGAGGTGGCCTCGCTGCCCCCGGCCGAGCTGGCCGCCGCCGCGGACGCGCTCGCGGCGGCGGGCCGCCCGGAGGACTGCGGTCAGCTGCTGCGCCAGGGCGTGGCCCGCCCGGCCGCCGAGATCGCCGACGCGGTGGTCGCCCTGGACCGGGCGGGGCGGGGCCCCCAGGCGCAGGCGCTGCTCGGCGCCTTCGTCCGGGTGCGCTCGCCGCAGGACGCGGCCAGGATCGCGGCGAGCGACCCGCGTCATCTCGTACCGCAACTGCTGGCGGCGGCCCGGACGGTGTCCGAGGCGCGGGAGCGGGATGTGGAGCATGCCCTGCGGGTGGCGGGGATCGGCTGAGGGGGGCGGGGAGCGGCGCCGCCCGGGACTGGACCGCACGGGTGTGAAACATGATCGACTCCGCCGGTTCACGGCGATGGTCTTGCCCCGCTGTGTGACGGGGCTTACGTTCTCCCCTACGCACGTGTCTACGGGCGTAGAAACGCGAAGAGGCTCTCTGACGCCGCGTCGAAGGAGCAGCTCATGTCCCAAGTCGTACGCGCCGCACTCGTCCAGGCGACCTGGACCGGCGACACCGAATCCATGATCGCCAAGCACGAGGAACACGCGCGCGAGGCCGCCCGGCAGGGGGCGAAGATCATCGGCTTCCAGGAGGTGTTCAACGCCCCCTACTTCTGCCAGGTGCAGGAGCCCGAGCACTACCGCTGGGCCGAGGCCGTGCCCGACGGCCCGACCGTGCAGCGGATGCGGGAGCTGGCCCGCGAGACCGGCATGGTGATCGTCGTCCCGGTCTTCGAGCTGGAGCAGTCCGGCTTCTACTACAACACCGCCGCCGTGATCGACGCCGACGGCTCGTACCTCGGCAAGTACCGCAAGCACCACATCCCGCAGGTCAAGGGGTTCTGGGAGAAGTACTACTTCAAGCCCGGCAACGTCGGCTGGCCGGTCTTCGACACCGCCGTCGGCAAGGTCGGCGTCTACATCTGCTACGACCGGCACTTCCCCGAGGGGTGGCGGCAACTGGGACTCAACGGGGCCCAGTTGGTGTACAACCCGTCCGCCACCTCGCGCGGCCTCTCCGGCTACCTCTGGCAGCTGGAACAGCCCGCCTCCGCCGTCGCCAACGAGTACTTCATCGCCGCGATCAACCGCGTCGGCCAGGAGGAGTACGGCGACAACGACTTCTACGGCACCAGCTACTTCGTCGACCCGCGCGGCCAGTTCGTCGGCGACGTCGCCAGCGACAAGGCCGAGGAACTCCTCGTACGCGACCTGGACTTCGGGCTCATCGACGAGGTCCGCCAACAGTGGGCGTTCTACCGCGACCGCCGCCCCGACGCGTACGAGGGACTGGTGGAGCCGTGAGCAGTCTGCACCGCCGCCATGTCGCGGTCAGCCCCGACTGGCTCGCGCTCTACTACCGCGACCCGCTGGAGATCACCCACGGCGAGGGCCGCCACGTCTGGGACGCGGACGGCAGGCGCTACCTGGACTTCTTCGGCGGCATCCTCACCACCATGACGGCCCACGCGCTGCCCGAGGTCACCAAGGCCGTCAGCGAGCAGGCCGGGCGGATCATCCACTCCTCCACGCTCTATCTGAACCGGCCCATGGTCGAGCTGGCCGAGCGCGTCGCCACGCTCTCCGGCATCCCCGAGGCCCGGGTCTTCTTCACCACGTCCGGCACCGAGGCCAATGACACGGCGCTGCTCCTGGCCACCACGTACCGCAGGTCGAACCAGATCCTCGCGATGCGCAACAGCTACCACGGCCGGTCGTTCTCGGCGGTCTCCGTCACCGGCAACAGCGGCTGGTCGCCCACCAGCCTCTCGCCGCTCCAGACCCTGTACGTGCACGGCGGCGTCCGCACCCGGGGGCCGTACGCGCACCTGGGCGACGGGGAGTTCATCGCCGCCTGCGTCGCGGACCTGGAGGACCTGCTCGGCCACACCCGGGCGCCGGCCGCGCTGATCGCCGAACCCATCCAGGGCGTGGGCGGGTTCACCTCGCCGCCCGACGGCCTGTACGCGGCGTTCCGCGAGGTCCTGGACCGGCACGGCATCCTGTGGATCTCCGACGAGGTGCAGACCGGCTGGGGCCGCTCCGGCGAGCACTTCTGGGGCTGGCAGGCGCACGCGCAGAACGGGCCGCCGGACATCCTCACCTTCGCCAAGGGCATCGGCAACGGCATGTCGATCGGCGGCGTCGTGGCCCGCGCCGAGGTGATGAACTGCCTGGACGCCAACTCCATTTCGACGTTCGGCGGCTCCCCGGTCACCATGGCGGCCGGCCTCGCCAACCTCTCGTACCTCCTCGAACACGATCTCCAGGGCAACGCCCGCCGGGTCGGCGGGCTGCTCATCGAGCGGCTGCGCGCGATCGGCGCGGCATCGGAGTGCGTACGGGAGGTGCGCGGGCGCGGCCTGATGATCGGTATCGAGCTGGTCAAGCCCGGTACGGACGAGGCCGACCCGGAGGCGGCCGCCGCCGTGCTGGAGGCGGCCCGCGAGGGCGGGCTGCTCATCGGCAAGGGCGGCGGCCACAACACCAGCGTGCTGCGGATCGCCCCGCCGCTCTCGCTGTCCGTCGCGGAGGCGGAGGAGGGCGCGGCGATCCTCGCCGACGCGCTGCGCGCGGTGGGCTGAGCCGAGGGGGCGGGGGTGCGGCGGCCGTCGCCGCACCCCCGCGCCCGGTCAGCCCGCCTGGCCGAACGCCACCTGGTCCACGGTCCAGAAGGCGCTGTTCGTGCCGGTGTAACGGAAGCTCAGCCGGGCCGTCCCGGCCCCGGCCGGGACGGTGAGCCGCAGCCGCTCGACCGTGTTGGCGTTCGCCCGGTACGACTTGACGAGCTGCGGGGCGCCGCCGTCGTAGGAGACGTACACATCACCGGTCTGCGGGCCGTCGACGCGGTAGTCCGTCGCGTACGAGAGGGTCGCCGACGCCGATCCGTCGAGCTGGTACGCGGGGCTGACCAGAGTGGAGTCGAACTGCCCGGCGTCGTGCGCCTTGTCGTCCCACTCGTCGGAGTCGGCGACCGCGAAGACGTTGCGGGCCCGGACGTTTGTCTCGCGGGCCTGGCCGAGCTGGGTGTTGGACCAGAACTCATCGGTGGCGAAGGACCAGCCGCGCCACTCGGTGACCCCGCCGGCCGGCATCCTCGAATTGTCGATGGACCAGCCGTTGGGTGCGGTGGTCGTCCAGCCCCTGGCGTCGGCGGGGAGCCCCGTCTCGTCGACGCGGGTACGGAGCGAGGGGCGCAGCGCGTCGAAGGCGTCCGGCTTCAGCTCGGCGAGCGCGGTGCCGTCGAGGTTCCACGCCGGGTCGGTGGCGACGCCCTCGTGGCGCAGGACGGTGGGCGCGATGTCGGTGATCTTCACGTCGTCGCGCACCGAGCCGGGCGCGATGCCGCTGCCCCGGGCGATCACGAAGGTGCCGCGCTCCAGCGGGGTGTTGCCGCCGTGGCCGCCGGTGGGCGTGTGACCGTGGTCGGCGGTGACGACGACGAGCCAGTCCTCGGAGGCGTACGTCGGCCGTGCGGCGACGGCGTCCAGCAGCCGGCCCACCTGGGTGTCGGCGGTGTGCAGCGCCGCGGCGTAGGCGGCGCTCGCCGAGCCGGAGCTGTGGCCGGCCTCGTCCACCTCGTCCAGGTGGACGAACGTGGAGTCGGGGTTGCCGTGGGCGAGGTAGTCCGCGGCCTTGGCGGTGGTGCCCTCGTCGTTGCCGCCCGCGATCCGCAGATCGGTCTTCGCCCCGAAAATGATCTCCGGGACGGGGCTCCAGGTGCCGACGACGAGCGTGGAGACGGCGGGGTCCGCCGTCTCCAGCCGGGTCGCGTAGTCGGGGTACTGACCGTAGTTGGGGTTGGTGAAGTTGTTGTCCTTCACGTTGTGCTTGTCGGGCCAGACGCCCGTGGCGATGGTGGACCAGCCGGCGCCGGAGACGGTCGGCGCCATCGGCTCGGCGTACAGGTTGCTCCGTGCGGTGAGGCCCTGGGCCCGCAGTCGGTCGAGGTGCGGCACATCGGCGCGCGCGAACACGTCGAAGGCGGCGCCGTCCACGCCGATGACCAGCGTCTTCTTCTGCTTGGTGCCGGACGGCAGACCGGCGTACGGAGCGGCGGCGGCGCTCGCGCCGAGCCGGGCGCCCTGGGCGTGGGCGGCGGTGGAGGCGAGCGGGAGGGCGACGGCGGCGACGGTGGCGGTCGCCAGCACGGTACGCGCGGAGCGCGAGAGGGACACGTGATCCTCCGGGATCGGTGGGTGGGCGCCGGGCCAACTCGGGCCGCCCGGCGGCGAGTCCGAGACTCCCGGCCGGTGGTGAGCGGACCGCACCGGGGACGGGGCGAGCGCATGAACCGTACTCAACATTTGGACCAGACCCGTGACCGTACCGTTATCGAGAGGGTGGGGGAACCCCTCGGACGAGGGCGACGGGAGGTCTGCCGCGCGCTGGGCCGGTCGAGTGCCGGACGGGTGAAACAGAAACGTCTTCAGCGGTTAGCGGCAGCGGTATTGCCACAGTGGGTAACCCACTTCTACGTTCTTCACCACGCACCTTGTCTACGTGCGTAGACCCATTCCGCCACAGTGAGGAGGGGTACATGAGCCGCACCGTCATCCACGGCGGCCTCGTCATCACCGCGTCCGACGAGATCCACGCCGACGTACTCATCGACGGCGGCCGTGTCGCCGCACTCGCCGCGCACGGCACCGACGCCGCAGCCGGCTGGACCGCCGACCGGACCATCGACGCCACCGGCAAATACGTCATCCCGGGGGGCGTCGACGCGCACACCCACATGGAGATGCCGTTCGGCGGGACGTTCGCAGCCGACACCTTCGAGACCGGCACCCGGGCCGCCGCCTGGGGCGGCACCACCACGATCGTCGACTTCGCCATCCAGTCCGTGGGCCGCTCGCTGCGCGAGGGTCTCGACGCCTGGTACGCGAAGGCGGACGGCAACTGCGCCATCGACTACGCGTTCCACATGATCCTGGCCGACGTGAACGAGTCGTCGCTCAAGGAGATGGACCTGCTGGTCGCGGAGGGGGTCACCTCCTTCAAGCTGTTCATGGCCTACCCCGGCGTCTTCTACAGCGACGACGGACAGATCCTGCGGGCCATGCAGCGCGCCGGGTCCAACGGCGGCCTGATCATGATGCACGCGGAGAACGGCATCGCCATCGACGTCCTCGTCGAGCAGGCACTGGCCGAGGGCCGCACCGACCCGCGCTACCACGGAGACGTACGGAAGGTGGCCCTGGAGGCCGAGGCCACGCACCGCGCGATCCAGCTCGCCCGCGTCGCCGGCTCCCCGCTCTACATCGTGCACGTCTCCGCGGACGAGGCCGTCGCCGAGATCGCCGCCGCCCGCCACAAGGGGCTGCCGGTCTTCGGCGAGACCTGCCCGCAGTACCTCTTCCTGTCCACCGACAACCTCGCCGAGCCGGACTTCGAGGGTGCCAAGTACGTCTGCTCCACGCCCCTTCGGCCCAGGGAGCATCAGGAATCGCTGTGGCGGGGCCTGCGCAACAACGAGCTCCAGGTCGTCTCCACCGACCACTGCCCCTTCTGCTTCTCCGGGCAGAAGGAGATGGGCCGCGGTGACTTCTCGAAGATCCCCAACGGCATGCCGGGCGTCGAGAACCGGATGGACCTGCTGCACCAGGCGGTGGTGGACGGCCATATCTCCCGCCGCCGCTGGATCGAGATCGCCTGCGCCTCGCCGGCCCGGATGTTCGGCCTCTACCCGAAGAAGGGCACCATCGCGCCCGGTTCGGACGCCGACATCGTCATCTACGACCCGCACGCCGAGCAGACCATCTCCGCCGAGACGCACCACATGAACGTCGACTACTCGGCGTACGAGGGCAAGCGCGTGACCGGGCGGGTGGAGACCGTCCTGTCGCGCGGGGTTCCCGTGGTCGACAACCGCGCGTACGTGGGGAAGCCCGGCCAGGGCGCCTACGTGCCTCGGGGCATCAGTCAGTACGCGCACTGACGCGCCCTTCGATCGTCGCGCTCCGCCCGGTCGCCCGCATCTGGATCACGCCGCCGGGCACCGGGCGGGCGGCGGATCCTCCGGATGCTTGCGAGAGTGAAGGGGTGGGCCCGAATGGTCCGGGTGCGGGAGGGTCCCGGCGCACCCGACGAGATCTGGAGGACTGATGGCCGTACGCCACCGACTGATCGAACGCACCGTTGACGACGTCTGGGCCGTTCTCGCGGACGGCACCCGGTACGGCGACTGGGTCGTGGGGACGTCGGAGTCCCGGCCCGCCGAGGGGGCGTGGCCACAGGCCGGCTCCAGCATCGCGTACACGGTCCGGCTCGGCCCCTGGTCCACGACGGGCCGGACGATCGTCCGGCGTTGCGAGGCGCCCGGAGTGCTGGAACTGGAGGTGGACAGCGGCCGGCTCGGCACCGTACGGATCGCGCTGAAGGTGCAGCCCTGGGGCGGGAACGCCCTGGTCACCATCGACGAACACCCCTTGCGCGGGCCCGCCGGAAAGCTCCACAACACCGCCGTGGACGCGGTGATCCAGCTGCGCCACCGCAGCATGCTCGCCCGACTGGCGGACACCGTCGAGAACGCCCCTCGCCCCAGGACCCGGGCAGCCTGACCGCCGCCCGGCCGCTCCCCGCAGGGCGGCGGCCGGCGGCCGAGCACATGGAGGTGTCCATGCCGGACGCGGTGGTCATCGGCGCGGGACCCAACGGCCTCGTGGCGGCCAACCTCCTCGCCGCCTCGGGCTGGAGCGTGGAGGTGCTGGAGGCACAGCCGGAGCCCGGCGGCGCGGTCCGCAGCGACCGGGGCGTCCACCCCGACTACGTGAACGACCTCTTCAGCGCGTTCTACCCCCTGGCCGCCGCCTCTCCCGTCCTGGCAGGGCTGGACCTGCACGACGAGGGCCTCACCTGGAGCCGCGCCCCGCGCGTCCTGGCGCATCCGCTGCCGGACGGCCGCTGCGCGGTCCTGGACGGCGCGGCCGAGGACACCGCGGCGGGGCTGGACACGTTCGCCCCTGGCGACGGCGCCGCCTGGCTCGACCTGTACGGCACATGGAAGCGCCTGGGCCCCGACATCCTGGGCGCCCTGTTCACCCCGTTCCCGCCGGTGCGCTCCGGCGTACGTCTCGCCGCCAGGCTCCGGGCGGCCGGCGGCCTCCGGATGGCCCGGATGCTGCTGCTGCCCGTCCGGCGGCTGGG
Source organism: Streptomyces sp. ITFR-16 (assembly GCF_031844705.1). Lineage (NCBI taxonomy): Bacteria > Bacillati > Actinomycetota > Actinomycetes > Kitasatosporales > Streptomycetaceae > Streptomyces > Streptomyces sp. ITFR-16. The sequence continues at coordinate 1,159,999 of NZ_CP134609.1, read as the reverse complement.
GGAGGAGCAGTTCCGCGGCGAGGCGGGCAGGCTGCTGCTCGCGGGCAACGCGCTGCACGCGGACCTCGGCCCGGAAGCGGCGGGCAGCGGGGGCTTCGGGTACCTGATGTCCATGCTCGGCCAGACCTACGGGTTTCCGGTGCCGGTCGGGGGCGCCGGCGCGCTCACGGCGGCCCTGGTGCGGCGGCTGGAGCGGCACGGCGGAGTGGTCCGCTGCGGGGAGCGCGTGACCGGGATCGTCGTACGGGGCGGGCGCGCCGTCGGCGTACGCACCGCGGGCGGTGAGTCCGTACCGGCGTCCCGGGCCGTCCTCGCCGATGTGTCCGCACCGGCGCTGTACGGCGAGCTGGTCGACGCGCGGTATCTCCCCGACCGGCTGTTGAAGGACCTGCGCGGGTTCCAGTGGGACTTCGCCACGTTCAAGACCGACTGGGCGCTGAGCGGGCCGGTGCCCTGGACCGCAGGCGAGGCGCGTTCGGCGGGAACCGTCCACCTCGCCGACGGGGTCGACGGGCTCACCCGCTTCGCCGCGCAGATCGCCACGGGCCGGGTGCCCGACCGCCCCTTCCTCCTCTTCGGGCAGATGACCACCGCGGACGCGAGCCGCTCACCCGCCGGCACCGAATCGGCCTGGGCCTACACCCACGTACCGCACCGGATCAAGGGAGACGCGGGCGAGGACGGGCTCACGGGGCGGTGGGACCGGCGGGAACAGGAGGCCATGGCCGATCGCATGGAGAACGAGGTCGAGCGCTGGGCCCCCGGATTCCGGTCCCGCATCGTCTCGCGCCGGCTGCTCGCACCGACCACCCTGGAGTCCCTGGACGCCAACCTGCTCGGCGGTGCGATCAACGGGGGAACCACGGCCGCCCACCAGCAGTTGGTGTTCCGCCCGGTGCCGGGCCTCGGCCGGCCCGAGACCCCGGTGAAGAGCCTCTACCTCGCCTCGGCCTCCGCCCACCCCGGCGGCGGGGTCCACGGGGCTCCCGGTGCCAACGCCGCGCGCGCCGCGCTGCGCGGCGCGCGCGGCTTCGGGCCGCACGCGCCGTGGGGGCGCCGGGCGGGACGGCGTACCGGCTGACGGCCGGAGCCGTCACCCGCGCGGCGGTCCGGGGGCAACGCCGCGCGCGCCCGCCGGCCGGACCGGGGCACGGGCCGCCGTCCGCGCGAGCGCGTCCGTGTCCCCCGGGTCATCCCCCCAGGTCCTCCGTCACGGGCAGGCACTCGGCGAGCAGGTCGACGACGTCGCGCCAGGCTCGCCGCGCGTGCTGGGGGTGGTAGCCGACGCCGGGGACCGTGGGGTGGTCGACCGGCGGGTGGTGGAAGGCGTGCAGGGCGCCGCCGTAGACCGTGAGGCGCCAGTCGACGCCCGCATCCTGCATCTCGGCGGTGAACGCGCTCCGTTGCGCGGGCGGCATGATCGGGTCTTCCGACCCGACCCCGGCCCACACCGGGCAGCGGATGCGCGCCGACTCGCCCGGTCGGCCCGTGGTGGTGGCGTTGACGGTGCCGATCGCGCGCAAGTCGACGCCGTCGCGCCCGAGTTCCAGTGCGATGGCGCCCCCGGTGCCGTAGCCGACGGCGGCGATCCGGTCGGGGTCGGTGCGCGGTTCGGTGCGCAGCACGTCGAGTGCCGCGTGGCCGATGCCCCGCATCCGGTCGGGGTCGGCGAGCAGCGGCAGGCAACGGGCCAGCATTTCTTCGGGGTTGCCCACATAGCGCCCGCCGTGAAGGTCGAAGGCCAGCGCCACATATCCCAGTTCGGCGAGAGCGTCGGCCCGGCGGCGCTCGACATCGCCGAGTCCCATGCCCTCGGGTCCGAGCAGCACCGCGGCCCGGCGGTCGGCACCGGCAGGGAGCGCGAGGTGCCCGACCATCGTCAAACCGTCGGCCGGGTACTCGACCGTGCGTGTCGTGATCGTCGTCATGAGTCCGGACTGTAGTGAGCGTCGGGCCCGGTCCGGCCGGTGTTCCGCCGCCGGCGAACCGAAGCGGACGCGGCGCCTTCGGGGCGGCGCCCCAGGCGCCCCAGGCACCCAGGCGTCCCGGGCACCCGCCCCCGCGCCCTGAGCTGACGCCCGCTCAAGGCTCCGCGCCCTGTCCTGTCCTGCCCTGTCCTGTCCTACCTCTGTTGGAGTGCCCCTTTACGGGGTGCTATCGGCTACTCAGGGTACTTGCGCGACGTTTTCAGAGTGTTACGCGATCTTTATTTGCCGATTCATGGCATCTCTTAGGCGTTCGCCTGATTCGTACGACAATCATCCCGGCTTGAAGGAGTTCGTCATGCGCATTTCCGCTACCGTCCGTTCCCGCAGTGTCCGCGCAGGTGCCGCCGTGGCCGCCGCGGTAGCCGTCGCCGGAGCCACCCTGGCCGGCGCGTCCACCGCCTACGCCGCCCCCGGCGACAGCGGCGACATCGACATCCGCTCGGTCGGCTGGAACTCTCGCGGTGGTGACGGCGTCGAGGTCTGCAAGTTCGTCCTCTCCGCCAGCAACTTCGAGTCGTTCCCGGCCGTGCCCTGGACGATCACCGCGCAGCCTCCGACCGTCCCCCCGGGCGACACCCTCCAGAGCACGCTGCCGCTCGTGAACGGCTCGGCGCGCAGCCAGGAGTACCTGCTCCCCGAGGGCACGTACCAGCTGGTGTGGATCGTCCCGGCGGGCCCGAAGCAGAAGAGCTTCCGCGTCGACTGCTCGAAGCCCGCCAACGGTGCGGGCGGCTCGCAGAACGGCGGCCGTGACTCGTCCGCTTCGGGTGCCGAGTCCGGTTACAGCCGTCCGTCGGGTGCGGTGCCCGCCGGCGGCGGCGGTGTGCCGGACCTGGACAGCGTCAGCTCCGAGAACGACTCGAACGTCGGCGCCACCGCCGCGCTGGCCGCCGGAGCGGCCGGGGCCGCAGGGCTGATCATGGTTCGCCGAGCCGCACGCCGCCGTGCCCGCAACGAGGCATAACGGCCGCAGCAGACGGCGGCGGCGGGGGCCGAGCCGCGCATGTCGCCTCACGATGACGCTGGGCGTGCTCTCCGCGCTGGTGAGCGGCATCGTGTGGGCGAGCTCGGACTCGCCCGCCGCCCGCGGCGGTGACGCCGCGGGCGGCGGCGACCAGCCGGCCCGGCAGGTGGCTCCGCACGCACCCCTGTCCCGCTCCCGCCCGGTGAAGATCACCGTGCCCGCCATCTTCATCGAGGCCCCGGTCACCGGTCTGGGGCTCGACAAGAAGGGCCATCTCGGCGCCCCACCGCTGAGCAGGCCGAAGCTGGTGGGCTGGTACCAGGACGGCCCCTCGCCCGGTGAGGCGGGGACCTCCCTCATCGTCGGCCACCGCGACACCGAGACGGGACCGGCGATCTTCCTCAACCTCAACGCGCTGCACCGAGGTGACACGGTGAAGGTCGCCCGGGCCGACCGGGTCACCGCCGTCTTCGTCGTCGACGAGGTCAAGACCTACACGAAGGACAAGTTCCCGGACGACAAGGTGTACGGGACCACCCGCCGTCCGGAACTCAGGCTCATGACGTGCGGCGGGCGCTTCAACAAGAAGAACGGCTACTCGGCCAATGTCGTCGTCTTCGCCCATCTGACGTCCCTGAAGAAGCAGACGGTCTGAGCCGTCAACGGTATGGAGCGGCCGGTGCCCCGAGCGGGCACCGGCCGCCCGCGTGTCCACCGGGACGGGGAGAAGGGCGTGGGGCCTGTCAGGCGTCCGGGCCTTCGGGGCGCCGCCGCAGCAGGTAGGTGTCCATGATCCAGCCGTGTTCGGCGCGGGCCTCGGCGCGTGTGTGCCGGATGCGGTCGGCGACCTCGTCGAGGGGGCCGGCGATCAGGATTTCGTCCGGCGTGCCGAGGTAGGCGCCCCAGTGGATCCAGACGCCGCTGCCCGCCAACTGCCCGAAGGACTCGTGGGCGTCGAGCATGACGACGATGTCGGAGTCGTCGGGCGGAAGGCCCTCGGCGAGGCGTCGCCCCGGGGTGATGTGGACGGGGCGGCCGACCCGGTTGAGGGTGATGCGGTGGCGGGCGGCGAGGGCGGAGACGCTGCTGATGCCGGGGACCACCTCGCAGGTGAAGTCCACCTCCCCGCGGGCCCCGATGTCCTCCAGGATGCCGAGCGTACTGTCGTACAGCGACGGGTCGCCCCACACCAGGAACGCCCCGCACTGTCCGGGCGCCAACTCCTCGCGGATCAGCCGGGCGCAGAGGTCGGCGCGGCGCCGGCGCCAGTCGCGCACGGCGTCGGTGTATCCCGCGTCCGATGCCTGGCGGCGGTCGCGCCAGGGGTCCTCGGCCTCGACGACGCGGTACGGCCCCGGGAGATGCTCATCGAGCACGTCCCGCCGCAACCGGGTGAGGGCGGATTTCTCCCGGCCCTTGCCGAGTACGAAGAAGACATCGGCCCTGCGCATGGCGCGCACGGCGCCGAGCGTGAGGTGGTCGGGGTCGCCGGCGCCGATCCCGATGACGAGGAGATGCCGGGCGGCGGTACTCATGCGCTGCTCCCGGTGGCCGTCCGCAGGGCGCGGTGCGGATCCGGGGCGAGCGGGTCCGCTTCGGGGCGGATGCGCATGCGTACACGGCCTTTCCGGTCCGGCGCCGGGTGGGCCGCGCGGGGCGGGGCCCCGGCTGCCACGCGTCGCGAGTGGCGGGGTGGACTTAGTAGGACGTCCAACTATATCTTCGGGGGACAAGGTCCGCGGTGCAGGGAAGCCGGTGTGAATCCGGCACGGTCCCGCCACTGTGACCGGGGAGTGTGCTGCCATCCACACGCCACTGGCGAGGTACTGCCGGGAAGGCGGGCGGCGCGCGGAGATCCGGGAGTCAGGATACCGGCCGCGGACGGTTCCGTGTTTTCCACGAGGATGGAGACGACACGCATGGCACCGGTCCGTACGCACACACACGACCCTGGTGATCCGGCGGGGCGCGCGCACATCCCTGCGCGCCCGTAGACCTCCGAGGCCCTCCGGCCCCACTGTCCGCTGTCCCACGGCATTCCCCGGCACCGCGCCCGCCTCTCTGCGCGCGGGCCGGCGGCTCGCCGTGCCGTCCCCGGATCCCACCTGACGAGAGCAGGCACCCATGGTCCGTGAACTCACCCATTTCATCGGCGGGAAGCACACCGCCGGTACGTCCGGTCTCTTCGGCGACATCCACGACCCCAACACCGGTTCCGTACAGGCGCGTGTGCCGCTCGCGGGCCGCGCCGACGCCGGGACGGCCGTCGCCGACGCCGTCACCGCCCAGCGGGAGTGGGGGCAGTGGAACCCCCAGCGGCGCGCCCGCGTCCTGCTGCGCTTCCTCCAACTCGTCGACGCGGAACGCGAATCCCTGGCGCGCCTGCTGTCGTCGGAGCACGGCAAGACCGTCGCCGACGCGCACGGGGACATCCAACGCGGCCTGGAAGTCGTCGAGTTCGCCGCCGGGATTCCCCATCTGCTCAAGGGGGAGTTCACGGACAACGCCGGCACCGGCATCGACGTGCACTCGCTGCGCTCCCCGATCGGTGTGGTCGCCGGGATCACCCCCTTCAACTTCCCCGCGATGATCCCGCTCTGGAAGGCGGCACCCGCTCTCGCCTGCGGAAACGCCTTCATCCTCAAGCCGTCGGAGCGCGACCCGTCCGTCCCGCTGCGGCTGGCCGAACTCTTCCTGGAAGCCGGTCTGCCGCCCGGCGTGCTGAACGTCGTCAACGGCGGCAAGGAAGCGGTCGACACACTCCTGGAGGACCCGAGGGTGGGCGCGCTCGGTTTCGTCGGCTCCACCCCCGTCGCCGCGCACCTCTATGCCACCGCCGCCGCCCACGGCAAGCGCGCCCAGTGCTTCGGCGGCGCCAAGAACCACATGATCGTGATGCCGGACGCCGACCTCGACCAGGCCGCCGACGCCCTGATCGGCGCCGGATACGGCTCCGCCGGCGAGCGCTGCATGGCGATCTCCGTCGCCGTCCCCGTCGGGGAGGAGACCGCCGACCGGCTCGTCGCCGCGCTCAAGGAGCGCATCGCCACCCTCCGGATCGGCCGCTCCGACGACCCGGACGCCGACTTCGGGCCCCTGGTGAGCCGGGACGCCGTCGAGCGGGTCCGGCGGTATGTGGACATCGGCGTCACCGAGGGCGCCGAACTCGTCGTGGACGGGCGGGACTTCACCCTCCCTGGGCACGAGGACGGCTTCTTCGCCGGGGCGACCCTCTTCGACCGCGTCACCTCGCGGATGCGGATCTACCGCGAGGAGATCTTCGGCCCCGTCCTGTGCGTCGTCCGGGCCGCCGGCTACGAGGAGGCGCTGCGGCTGCCCAGCGAGCACCCGTACGGAAACGGGGTCGCGATCTTCACCCGGGACGGCGACACCGCCCGCGACTTCACCCGCCGGGTGGACACCGGCATGGTCGGCGTCAACGTCCCGATCCCGGTCCCCGTCGCCTATCACACCTTCGGCGGCTGGAAGCAGTCCGGATTCGGCGACCTGAACCAGCACGGCCCGGACGCCATCCGCTTCTACACCCGCACCAAGACCGTCACCTCGCGCTGGCCCTCGGGCGCCAGGGAAGGCGCGAGCTTCACCCTGCCCACCATGGGATGAGCGCCATGACTCTCACCTCCCTCACCGAGGACCAGCAGGCCCTGGTGGAGACCACCCTCGACTTCGCCCAGGACCACCTGGCACCCCATGCCGTCCGGTGGGACCGCGACAAACACTTCCCGCTCGACGTGCTGCGCAAGGCCGCCGGGCTCGGACTCGGCGGCGTCTACGTACGGGAGGAGTCCGGCGGCAGCGGACTCTCCCGCGCCGACGGTGTCCTCGTCTTCGAGGCCCTGGCCTCCGGCTGCCCCTCCATCGCCGGCTATCTCTCCATCCACAACATGGTCGCCTGGATGCTCGACACCTACGGCGGCGCGGACCAGCGCGCACGGTGGCTGCCCCGGCTGTGCGCCATGGACGACCTCGCCAGCTACTGCCTCACCGAACCGGGCGCCGGCTCGGACGCGGCCGCGATCAGCACCCGCGCCGTCCGCGACGGCGACACCTATGTCCTGACCGGCGTGAAGCAGTTCATCTCCGGGGCGGGCGCCTCCCAGCTCTACCTGGTCATGGCGCGCACCGGGGGAGCGGGCCCCGACGGGATCTCCGCGTTCCTCGTGGACCGGGACGACCCCGGGCTCTCGTTCGGCCCGAACGAGGCGAAGATGGGGTGGAACGCCCAGCCCACCCGCCAAGTGGTCCTGGACGGGGTCCGGTTGCCCGAGGACCGGCTGCTCGGCCGGACGGGCGACGGCTTCCGGATCGCGATGAGCGGGCTGAACGGCGGCCGGCTCGGCATCGCCGCCTGCTCCCTGGGCGGCGCCCGCAGCGCCCTCAGTAAGAGCCTCGCGCATCTCGCGGGCCGCGAGGCGTTCGGCGCGCGGCTCCTGGACGCGCAGGCGCTGCAGTTCCGCCTCGCCGACATGGCGACCGAACTCACCGCCGCCCGCGCCCTGGTCCACCAGGCCGCCACCGCCCTGGACCGGGCGGACCCCCAGGGCCCGCAGCTGTGCGCGATGGCCAAGCGCTTCGCCACCGACACCGGCTACTCCGTCGCCGACCGGGCCCTGCAGCTCCACGGGGGCTACGGATACGTCAACGAGTACGGCATCGAGAAGATCGTCCGTGACCTGCGGGTCCATCAGATCCTGGAAGGAACCAACGAGATCATGCGCGTCATCGTGGCCCGCGGCCTGACGGAGGCGTTCCGGTGACCGCCGACGAGGAACACGTACTGCTCCGCACCGAGGGCCGCGCCGCCCGCCTCACCCTCAACCGGCCCCGGGCGCTCAACGCCCTCACCCACGGCATGGTGCGCCGCATCGACGAGGCGCTGACCGCCTGGGAGCACGACCCGGCCGTGGAGACCGTGATCCTCACGGGGGCCGGTGAGCGCGGACTGTGCGCGGGCGGCGACATCCGCTCCATCTACGAGGACGCCCGCGCCGGCGGCACCGCGTCGGCCGGCTTCTGGCGGGACGAGTACCGGCTCAACGCCCGGATCGCCCGCTACCCGAAGCCGTATGTGGCCGTCATGGACGGCATCGTGATGGGTGGTGGCGTCGGTGTCTCCGCGCACGGCAGCGTCCGCATCGTCACCGAGCGCTCGCGCGTCGCGATGCCGGAGACCGGCATCGGCTTCGTCCCCGACGTCGGCGGCACCTATCTGCTCGCCCTCGCCCCCGGCGAACTCGGCACCCACCTCGGGCTGACCGGGGCGCCCGTCGGCGCGGCCGACGCCCTGCTGTGCGGACTGGCCGACCACTTCGTCCCCTCCGCCGACCTGCCCCGGCTGCTGACCGACCTCACCACGAAGCCGGTACGCGACGCCCTCGGCCCGTACGTACAGCAGCCGCCACCCGGCGAACTCGCGGACCACCGGGACTGGATCGACGCCTGCTACGGGGCCGACACGGTCGAGGAGACCGTCGCCCGGCTGCGCGCCCATGGATCGCGCGCGGCCGCAGCGGCGGCCGGCACACTCGCGGCCAGGTCGCCCACCGCCCTCAAGGTCACACTCACCGCACTGCGCCGGGCCCGCCGGCTCGGCCCGCTGGAGCGCGTCCTGGAACAGGAGTACCGCGTCTCCACGGCCGCGCTCGCCTCCCACGACCTGGCCGAGGGCATCCGCGCCCAGGTCATCGACAAGGACCGCAGCCCGCACTGGGCACCGGCCACCCTGGCCGAGGTCACCGGCACGGACGTGGCGCGCTACTTCGCCCCGCCCGCCGAAGGCGGACTCCACCTGGCCACAACCCCACAGGAGATGCCGTGGTGAACAGCAGCCGCACGATCGGATTCATCGGCCTCGGTCACATGGGCGGCCCGATGGCCGCCAACCTCGTCGAGGCGGGCCACCGGGTGCTCGGTCACGACCTGGTGCCCGGGCTCCTCGACGCGGCGGCCGCCGGCGGGGTGGAGCCCGCCGGATCGTCGGCGCAGGCCGCGGCCGCGGCGGACGTGGTGATCACCATGCTGCCGGCCGGGCGGCATGTGCTGGCCCTCTACCGGGAGGAGGGACTGCCGGCCGCCGCCCGGCCGGGCACCCTGTTCATCGACTGTTCGACCATCGATGTGGCCGACGCGCGCGCCGCCCACGAAGCGGCGGCCGCCGCCGGGATGCGGTCCCTGGACGCCCCCGTCTCCGGCGGGGTCGTCGGCGCCGAGGCGGGCACCCTCACCTTCATGGCGGGCGGGGGAGAGGCCGAGTTCGCGCAGGCCGAGCCGCTGCTCGCGGTGATGGGCAGGAAGGCCGTGCACTGCGGCGGCCCGGGTGCCGGGCAGGCCGCGAAGATCTGCAACAACATGATCCTCGGGATCTCGATGATCGCGGTGAGCGAGGCGTTCGTCCTCGGGGAGAGCCTGGGCCTGTCCCACCAGGCGCTGTTCGACGTGGCCTCCACCGCCTCCGGCCAGTGCTGGTCGCTGAGCGTCAACTGCCCCGTGCCGGGCCCGGTCCCGGGCAGCCCCGCCAACCGCGACTACCGTCCGGGCTTCGCGGCCCCGCTGATGGCCAAGGACCTCGGACTGGCCGCCGGCGCCGCCAGGGCGGCCGGGGTCGACGCGGAACTCGGCCTGAGAGCGGCAGAGTTGTACGCCGCCTACGCCGAAGGTCCCGGCGTCGAGGAGGACTTCTCCGGGATCGTCCGAGCGATCCGGGACCGGTCGCGGTCACTGCGGCCACTCACCGCACCTGAAGGAGGCACCGCATGAGCACCGACTCCTACGAGACCATCCGCGTCGAACGCAGGGGCCGTACCGCCCTTCTCACGCTCGACCGCCCCAAGGCCCTGAACGCGCTCGACCTGCGGCTGATGAACGAGGTCGTCGCCGCGACGGCGGAGCTGGACCGCGACCCCGGCATCGGCTGCGTCGTCCTCACCGGATCACCGAAGGCCTTCGCGGCCGGGGCCGACATCAAGGAGATGCGGTCGCAGAGCTACATGGACATGTACCTCGGCGACTGGTTCACCGCCTGGGACCGGCTCGGAGCCCTGCGCACACCGACGGTCGCCGCCGTCTCCGGGTACGCGCTCGGCGGCGGCTGCGAGCTGGCGATGCTCTGCGACATCCTGCTGGCCGCCGACACCGCCGTGTTCGGGCAGCCCGAGATCAAGCTGGGCGTGATCCCCGGCATCGGCGGCTCGCAGCGCCTGACCCGCGCGGTGGGCAAGGCCAAGGCCATGGAGATGTGCCTGACCGGCCGCACGATGGACGCCACCGAGGCGGAACGGGCCGGACTCGTCTCGCGGGTGGTGCCCGCGGGGGACCTCCTCGGTGAGGCGCTGGCCGTCGCCGAGACCGTCGCGGGGATGTCGCTGCCCGTCGCGATGATGGCCAAGGAAGCGGTCTCCCGGGCCTTCGAGACGACGCTCGCGGAAGGCGTCCGCTTCGAACGCCGCCTGTTCCACGCGGTGTTCGCGACCGCCGACCAGAAGGAGGGCATGGCCGCGTTCGCCGACAAGCGGCCGCCGGGCTTCACGCACTCCTGACCCCGGACCTATGTCCCGTTCCCCGTCTCCACGGGGTACGGGACATAGGTGCGCCGGTCGGGGTCGACGGCCAGCAGCCCGCCCGCCGGGGGCCGGGCCCGCTGGGCGCAGTCCCGGCGCTCGCAGATCCGGCAGCCCAGACCGATCGGTGTCGCGGCCCGGGGATCGTCCAGCGCGACGCCCTCCGCGTACACCAGGCGGTGCGCATGGCGCAGCTCGCACCCCAGGGCGACGGCGAACTCGGCCCGAGGCGCGTGATGCCCCGCACCGCCCCGTACCACGGTGCGCGCCACCCAGAAGTACCGCTTGCCGTCCGGCATTTCGGCGACCTGGGTGAGGACACGGCCGGGGGAGGAGAACGCCGCGTACACCGTCCACAGCGGGCAGGTGCCGCCGAGCCGGGAGAAGTGGAAGTCGGTCGCCGACTGCCGCTTGGAGACATTGCCCGCCCGGTCCACCCGCAGGAACGAGAAGGGCACCCCGCGCCGCCCGGACCGCTGGAGCGTGCTCAGCCGGTGGCACACCGTCTCGAACCCGACGCCGAAGCGTGCCTGGAGCAGCTCGATGTCGTAGCGCAGTTCCTCGGCCGCCGACCGGAACGCCGTGTACGGCATCAGCAGCGCCCCGGCGAAGTAGTTCGCCAGACCGATCCGGGCCAGTCCCTCGGCCTGGGGCGAGGTCAGCCCGCCCGCGTCGACCAGCGTGTCGAGCAGCGGCCCGTGTTCCAGCAGCGCGATCTGGGTGGCGAGCTGGAACGCCCGCTGGCCCTCCTTCAGCCAGGGCGACAGGAACACCAGCCGGTTCACCGGATCGAAGCGGCGGGCGTCCACCGAGCGCTCGGGTGCCGCCTGGACGACCGTGACCCGGTGACGGTCGGCGAGCCGGCGCCGCAGGACCTCCGCCGCCGGCCCGGCCGATTCGGTCCCCCAGGCGCGCGACGCGCGCTCCGCCTCGCTGTCCAGCGGTTCGAAGTGGTTGTGATGGGCGTAGAAGAAGTCGCGCACCTCGTCGTGCGGTTCGGCCGGGAGCAGTGCGGTGGCGGGGCCGTCGGCCGAGGCGGAGGCCAGCGCCGCCACCTGCTCGGAGGCGTCCCGGTAGCGGTGGTGCAGGGCGACCAGCGCGCGGGCCACCTCGGGGTGGTCGCGCGCCACCTCGACGGCTTCCTCTACCGAGGCGGACACCCCGGTCGCCTCGTCCCCGAGGGCGGCCCGCAGATCGGTGGCGAGCCGTTCCTCGGCGGCCTCCGAGAAGAACTCGGGTTCCACGCCCAGGACTTCGGCGATACGGATCAGCACCGGAGCCGTCAGCGGGCGCCGGCTGTGCTCGATCTGGTTCAGATAGCTCGTCGAGATGCCCAGCGCGCGGGCCAGCTCGACCTGGTTCATCCCGCGTTCGGAGCGGAGCCTGCGCAGCTTGGCGTGCGCGTAGACCTTCCGTGCGGGAGGACGTGCCATGGTGCCGCACCTCCTTCGTCCGTCCGCTTCGACTGCCCGCCGGGCCTGTGATTGCGAAGTTATCATCCGCATCTTTCGCATAATTCGCATTTTCACAGCCTCCGGCGGGATGGATTTCGCAGATTGGAGCCGTCGCCCCGGGCTCTCGGTGCGGGAATGATCGGTGGGGAAGACACCCCCGCCGACCGTGAGGAGTCCCGTGATCGACCACCAGGTACGCGTCCACCCCAGCGCAGACCGGCTGCCCCGCGAGGAGCAGCTGGCCTGGAAGCTGGCGGCCGTCGCCACCGGCACCGGGGAAGCGGGGGAACCGGATCCGGAGGCCGCCGCCATGGCGGCCAACCGGGTGATCGACAACGCCTCGGTCGCGGTCGCGTCGCTGCTGCGCCGGCCGGTCGCCGTGGCCCGTGCCCAGGCCCTCGCCCACCCGGCCCGGCCCGGCGCCTCGGTCTTCGGTGCGGACCCGGCGCTGCGCGTGTCGCCCGAGTGGGCGGCCTGGGCCAACGGCACGGCGGTCCGGGAGCTGGACTTCCACGACACCTATCTCGCCGCCGACTACGCGCACCCCGGCGACAACATCCCGCCGCTGCTCGCCGTCGCCCAGCACACCGGACGCGCCGGGGCCGATCTGCTGCGCGGCGTCATCGCCGCGTACGAGATCCATGTCGCCCTCGTGAAGGGCATCTGCCTGCACGCGCACCGCATCGACCATGTGGCGCACCTGAGCGCCGCCACCGCCTGCGGGCTCGGCGCGATGCTGCGGCTGCCGACGGAGACCGTGTACCGGGCGGTCGGACAGGCGGTGCACACGACGACCGCGACCCGGCAGTCCCGCAAGGGCGAGATCTCCAGCTGGAAGGCGTTCGCCCCGGCCTTCGCCGGCAAGGCCGCGATCGAGGCCGTGGACCGGGCGATGCGCGGCGAGGGGGCGCCGGCGCCGGTGTACGAGGGGGAGGACGGGTTCCTCGCCTGGATGCTCGACGGCCCGCAGGCCTCGTACACGGTCCCGCTGCCCGGGCCGGGCGAGGCGCGGCGGGCGATCCTCGACACCTACACCAAGGAGCACTCGGCGGAGTACCAGGCGCAGGCGGTCATCGACCTCGCGCGGCGGCTGCGCGAGAAGACCGGCCCGCTCGACCGGGTCCGCTCCCTCGTGCTGCACACCAGCCACCACACCCACCACGTCATCGGGTCCGGGGCGAACGACCCGCAGAAGTACGACCCGGAGGCCAGCCGGGAGACCCTCGACCACTCGGTGCCGTACATCCTCGCCGTCGCCCTGGAGGACGGCGCCTGGCACCACGAGCGCTCCTACGCGCCCGACCGCGCCCGCCGTCCGGAGACCGTGGAGCTCTGGCGGAAGATCACCACCGTCGAGGACCCGGAGTGGACCCGCCGCTACCACGACCCCGACCCGCTGCGCCGCGCCTTCGGCGGGCGGGCCGTGGTCACGCTCGACGACGGGACGGTCGTCGAGGACGAACTCGCCGTCGCCGACGCCCACCCGGCGGGTGCCCGCCCCTTCGGCCGCGACGGCTACACCGCCAAGTTCCGCACCCTCACCGAGGGCCTGGTCGCGCCGGCCGCCCAGGACGCGTTCCTGGAAGCGGCGGGAGACCTGGCCGGCCTGGACACCGCCGGTCTCGCGGCCCTCTTCCCCGCCGTCGACACGGGCGCGTCCGCCGCCTGCGACGCACAGCTGCCGAAGGGACTGTTCTGATGCCGCACACCCGCACCACCCCTGCCGAACGCCGCCGGTCCCTGCGCGAACAGCTCGCTTCCGGGCGGCTGCTGATGATGCCGGGGGCCGTCAGCCCGTACACCGCGAAGCTCATCGAGGAGCACGGCTTCGAGGCCGCCTACCTCTCCGGCGCCGTCCTCGCCGCCGAGCTGTGCCTCCCCGACATCGGGCTCACCACCTCCACCGAGATCGCCGCCCGCGCCCAGCAGGTCACCCGCGTCACCGACCTGCCCGTCCTCGTCGACGCGGACACCGGATTCGGTGCGCCCGTCAACGCCGCCCGCACCGTCCAGCTCTTCGAGGACGCCGGCCTGGCCGGGATGCACCTGGAGGACCAGACCGGCACCAAGCGCTGCGGGCACCTCGACGGCAAGATGCTCGTCACCCGCGAGGAGATGGTGCAGCGGGTCCGCGCCGCCGTCGGCGCCCGGCGCGACGACGGCTTCCTGCTGATGGCCAGGACCGACGCCCGCTCCGTCGAGGGCCTGGACGCGGCGATCGACCGGGCCAAGGCGTACGTGGACGCGGGCGCCGACGCGGTCTTCCCCGAGGCCCTGGCCGACGCGTCCGAGTTCGCGGCGTTCCGCGCGGCCGTCGACGTACCGCTGCTCGCCAACATGACGGAGTTCGGCAAGAGCCCTCTGCTCACGGCCGGGGCCCTCGCGGACCTCGGCTACAACATCGCGCTCTACCCGGTCACCCTCTTCCGCCTCGCCAACGGAGCCGTCGAGGACGGACTGCGCACGCTCGCCGCCGAGGGGACCCAGGAATCCCTGCTGCCCCGCATGCAGACGCGCTCCCGGCTCTACGAGGTGCTCGGCTACGAGGAGTACACGGCCTTCGACTCGGCCGTCTTCGACTTCACCCTCCCGCCCGGCACCTGAACCGCCCCGGCCCGTCCCGCCCCGCCCCTCGCTGGAGGACCCATGACCACCGCCCCGCCCGCCACCCCGGACGTCCACCGCGGCCTCGCCGGCGTCGTCGTCGACACCACGGAGATCTCCACCGTCATCCAGGAGACCAACTCCCTGACGTACCGCGGCTATCCGGTCCAGGACCTCGCCGCACACCGCTCTTTCGAGGAGGTCGCGTATCTGCTCTGGTACGGGGAACTCCCCGACCCCGCGCAGCTCACCGGGTTCCGCGCCCGCGAGCGCGCCCTGCGGCCCCTGGACCGCACCACCGGGGAACTCCTGGCGCGGCTGCCCGAGACCTGCCACCCCATGGACGTCCTGCGCACGGCCGTCAGCTTCTTCGGGGCCGAGGACCCCACCGAGGACGACGGCAGCCCGGAAGCCAACCAGGCCAAGTCCCTGGCCCTGCTGGCGAAGCTGCCGACGGTCGTCGCAGCCGACCACCGCAGGCGCCGGGGCCTCCCGCCGGTCCAGCCCGACCCGTCCCTCGGCTACGCCGAGAACTTCTTCCACATGTGCTTCGGCCGCGTGCCCGAGCCCGAGGTGGTCCGCTGCTTCGAGGTCTCGCTCATCCTGTACGCCGAACACAGCTTCAACGCCTCGACGTTCACCGCCCGCGTCGTCACCTCCACGCTCTCCGACCTCTACAGCGCCGTCACCGCCGCGATCGGGGCGCTCAAGGGCCCGCTGCACGGCGGCGCCAACGAGGCCGTGATGCACATGCTCCACGAGATCGGCGACCCGCGCGGGGCCGGGGAATGGCTCGACGAGGCGCTGGCATCGAAGCGCCGGATCATGGGCTTCGGCCACCGTGTCTACCGGCACGGCGACTCCCGCGTGCCGATCATGCAGGAGGCCGCGGACCGGCTCGTCGCCCGCGCCGGCGACCCCGAGGTCACCCGGCTGGCCACCCTGCACGCCGCCCTTCGCCACGCGATGATCAGCCGCAAGGGCATCCACCCCAACCTGGACTACCCGGCCGGGCTCGCGTACCACCTCATGGGCTTCGACATCCCCGCCTTCACCCCGATCTTCGTGATGAGCCGGATCACCGGCTGGAGCGCCCACATCACCGAACAGCTCGCCCACAACGCCCTGATCCGCCCCCTGGGCGCCTACACGGGCCCCGGACAGCGGGCCGTGCCGCACCCCGGATGAGCCCGCGCCCCGGCCGTGGTGCGCCCGGGCTCACGCGGGCGGTCGCGGGTCCGCGCCCGTCCTCAGCCCCGCCAGGAGCAGGCCGAGGCCGGTGGTGAACTGGTCGCGGTCGTCGTGGTCGCGCAGGTCGGCGGTGGTGCGCGTCAGGAAGGGATAGTCCTCGGGGTCGAGCTCCGCCCAGCGCTCGGCGGTCCGGGCGAGGTAGTCCTCGCGGCCGGTGTCCGCGCGGACGGAGGCGTGCGGCGCGACGATCTGGGCGCTGACACCGGTGATGTAGTACGAGATCGCGGTGGCGACCGCGAACTGCTGCCCGGCCGGCAGTCCGGTCCCCGCCACCAGCGTGCCGATGCGGTCGAGCAGGTGCAGGGCGTGGGGCAGCGTGGCCGGCGCGTTGACGTGGACCGCCGCCCACGGGTGGCGGTCCAGGGCGTCGAAGACGGCGACGGCCAGCGCGCGCAGCCCGGCGACCGGGCCCTCATCGGTGGTGGAGGGAACGGTGGCGAAGGCGCCGCCGAGCACATGGTCGGCGGCCAGCGCGACCAGCTCGTCCTTGTTCGCCACATGCCAGTACAGCGCCCCGGGGCCCGTCTTCAGCCGGGTGGCCAGCAGCCGGAAGGTGAGTCCCCGCTCGCCGCGCTCGTCCAGCAGCTCCACGGCCGCGCCGACGATGATCTCGCGCGACAGGGCGCCGGCGCGCCCTCCGGTGGGCGCTCTTCCTCGTGTCCGTGGCATGACCTCATTTTGACACACCCTGGACCGGCGTTCCATATTGGTTATGGAACGCCGGTCCATATTGATGTCCGAAGGTGTCGGCCCGGTGCTCCTCCCGCGAGAAACGAGGAAGACCATGACCACCACCCACCACCCGATCGCCGTCGTCGGCGCCGGTCTCGGCGGCCTGACGCTCGCCCGCGTCCTTCACGTCCACGGCATCGCGGCCGCGGTCTACGAGGCCGACGCCTCGGACCGGTCCCGCACCCAGGGCGGCCAGCTCGACATACACGAGGAGGACGGGCAGCGCGCGCTCGCCGCCGCCGGCCTCACCGAGGAGTTCCGCGCGATCATCCACGAGGGCGCCGAGGCGTCCCGCGTGCTCGCCCGGGACGGCTCGCTGCTCTTCGACGCCCCCGACGACGGCACCGCACGGCGCCCCGAGGTGCTCCGGGGCGATCTGCGCCGCATCCTGCTCGACTCGCTGCCCGAGGGGACGGTGCGCTGGGGCCACAAGATCACCGGGGTGCGGTCCCTCGGCGACGGGCGGCACGAGCTGACGTTCGCCGACGGCGCGACCGTGACCAGCGGGCTGCTCGTCGGGGCCGACGGCGCCTGGTCGAAGGTCCGCCCCCTGGTCTCGGACGCCGTGCCCGCGTACATCGGCACGACGTTCATCGACACCTACCTGTACGACGCCGACGAGCGGCACCCGGCCGCGGCGGCGGCGGTCGGGGCCGGCGCGATGTACGCGCTGGCCCCGGGCAAGGGGATCGTCGCGCACCGCGAGGCGGGGAACATCCTGCACACCTACGTCGAGCTGAACCGCCCCGCCGAGTGGTTCGCCGGCATCGACTTCACCGACACCGCCGCCGCGACCGCCCGGATCGCGGCCGAGTTCGAGGGGTGGGCCCCGGAGCTCACCGCGCTGATCGCCGACGGCGAGACCGCTCCGGTCGCGCGCATGATCCACAGCCTGCCGGACGGACACCGGTGGGAGCGGGTGCCCGGGGTGACGCTCCTGGGCGACGCCGCCCATCTGATGCCGCCGTCCGGCGACGGCGCGAACCTCGCGATGCTCGACGGCGCCGAGCTCGGCAGGGCCGTCGCCGCCCACCCCGGCGACGTCGAGGCGGCACTCGCCGCCTACGAGGAGGCCCTGTTCGCACGGACCGAACCCTTCTACGCCGACGCACACGAGATCCTGGACCTCTGCCTCGGCGAGCGCGCCCCGGCCGGGTTCGTCGAGCTCTTCGGGGTTGGTCCCGCCGGAGCCGACGGGTGATCAGTTGTCGCGCGTAGACCCCCTCTTCCCAAAGTCCGGAAAGCGGTCCAGAATCATCCCTCCGCGACGCGCGTGCGGCGCGGCGTCGTACCGGGTCAGGCACCTGCTCGTGTGGAAGGATCTGCCGGAGCAGCCCGGTACGCGGACGCCGCCGCACGGGAGGGCGCGTCATCGGCCGCCGTGCGTCCACCGGCCGCGCCGGCCACGGCACGACACCCCGCGCGCCACCTGTCAGCACCTGGACTAGGAGCACCTGGCATGGACTTCGGACTCGTTCTCCAGACGGACCCGCCCGCCTCCGCCGTCGTCGGCCTGATGCGCCGCGCCGAACGCAACGGCTTCCGCTACGGCTGGACCTTCGACTCGGCGGTGCTCTGGCAGGAGCCCTTCGTCATCTACAGCCGCATCCTCGAACACACCGAACGGCTCGTCGTCGGGCCGATGGTGACCAACCCGGGGACCCGCACCTGGGAGGTGACGGCCTCCACCTTCGCCACCCTGAACGACATGTACGGCAACCGGACGGTCTGCGGCATCGGCCGGGGCGACTCGGCGATGCGGGTCGCCGGCCGCCGCCCCAACACCCTGGCCCGGCTCGGCGAGGCCATCGACACCATCCGCGACCTCGCCGAGGGCCGCGAGGCGGTCGTGGACGGACAGCCTGTCCAGATCCCCTGGATCAAGGAGGGCAGGCTGCCGGTCTGGATGGCCGCGTACGGCCCCAAGGCCCTGGCGCTCGCCGGACAGAAGGCCGACGGCTTCATCCTCCAGCTCGCCGATCCCTTCCTCACCGAGTGGATGATCAAGGCGGTACGGGACGCGGCGGCCGAGGCCGGACGCGACCCGGACTCCGTGACCATCTGCGTGGCCGCACCCGCCTACGTGGGCGACGACCTCGACCACGCCCGTGAGCAGTGCCGCTGGTTCGGCGGCATGGTCGGCAACCACGTCGCCGACCTGGTCGCCCGCTACGGCGAGCACTCCGGCCTCGTCCCTGACGCCCTCACCGCGTACATCGCCGGACGCTCGGGGTACGACTACAGCCACCACGGCCGTGCCGGAAACCCCGACACCACCTTCGTGCCGGACGAGATCGTCGACCGGTTCTGCCTGCTGGGCCCGCCCGAGGCGCACATCGAGAAGCTCCGGGCCCTGCGCGACCTCGGCGTCGACCAGTTCGCCGTGTACAACATGCACGACGCCCGCGAGGCGACCATCGACGCCTACGGTGCCGAGATCATCCCCGCACTCACGGACTGACCCACCCCCCCCGCGCCCCGCCCCGCACGGCACCGTCTCCGAGCGAAGGGTTCAGCCGCCATGACATCGACCGTTCCGCCGCCACCACCCCGGGACCGGATAGCCGAGGCCCCCGACCGGGTCGAACTCGCCCCCGGCGCCGCCCCCGACGACGCCCGCTTCGTCAACGAGGACCTGCTGCCCGTCCCCCTGGAACGGCGCACCTGGTCCACGTACAACTTCGCCGCGCTCTGGGTCGGCATGGCCCACAACATCCCGTCGTGGCTGCTCGCCTCCGGGCTCGTCGCGCTCGGGATGGACTGGAAGCAGGCCGTCCTCACCATCGCGCTCGCCAATCTGATCGTGCTCGGGCCGATGCTGCTGACCGGGCACGCCGGGCCCAAGTACGGCATCCCCTTCCCGGTGCTGGCCCGCGCCTCGTTCGGGCTGCGCGGCGCCAATCTGCCCGCGCTGATCCGGGCGGCGGTGGCCTGCGCGTGGTTCGGCATCCAGACCTGGATCGGGGGCGTCGGCATCTTCACCCTGCTCGGGAAGATCTTCGGCGGCTGGGCCGAGGCGTCCGAGATCGGCGGCCAGCCGTGGACGCTCTGGCTTTGCTTCGTCCTCTTCTGGGCGCTCGAACTCGCCATCATCTACCGGGGGATGGACACCCTGCGCCGGTTCGAGAACTGGGCGGCGCCCTTCGTCATCGTCGGCGCCCTGGTGCTGCTGGTCTGGGTGGCCGTCAAGGCGGGAGGGTTCGGGCCGCTGCTCGACCAGCCGTCGAAGCTCGGCTGGGGCAAGGAGTTCTGGCCGGTCTTCTTCCCGTCCCTGATGGGCATGATCGCCTTCTGGGCCACGCTCTCCCTGAACATCCCCGACTTCACCCGCTTCGGCGCCGGCCAACACGCCCAGATCCGGGGCCAGTCGCTCGGGCTGCCGACGACAATGACGCTCTTCGCCCTGCTCTCGGTCCTGGTCACCTCCGGCTCGCAGGCCGTGTACGGGGAGGCGATCTGGGACCCGGTCCAGCTCGTCGCCCGTACCGACAACGTCTTCGGGCTGCTGTACGCGCTGGTGACGGTCCTGGTCGCGACGGTCTCCGTGAACATCGCGGCCAACGTGGTCTCACCCGCCTACGACCTGGCGAACCTCGCACCGAGAATCATCAACTTCCGTACGGGCGCCCTGGTCACGGGGGTGGTGGGCGTGGTGATCATGCCGTGGAAGCTCACCGAGACGCCCGAGCTGTACATCTTCACCTGGCTCGGTCTCGTCGGCGGGCTGCTCGGTACGGTCGCCGGCATCCTGATCGCCGACTACTGGATCGTCCGGCGCACCGTGCTCGACCTCGCGGACCTGTACCGGCCCGGCGGCCGCTACTGGTACACGAACGGCTGGAACTGGCGGGCCGTCGCCGCCTTTGCCGTCGGCGGGGTCCTGGCGATCGGCGGTTCGCACTCGGAGCCGGGCAAGGGGCCGTTCCCGGCGGACGGGCTCGTCCCGTTCCTGAAGCCGCTCGCCGACTACGGCTGGGCGGTCGGCCTGGCCTCCTCGCTGGTGCTGTACGTGCTCCTGACCGGGCGCGGGGGCGTCACACCGAGCCGGCCGAGCGGCTCAGCAGCGCACTGACGTCGAAGGTGTCGTCGGAGGGCGGCGTGGTCCTGGGCACCGGCGTGTCGAAGCCGGAGAGGCCCACGACCGCGTCCGCCCCGTTGCCCCGCAGGGTGAGTCGCAGCGGGTAGGGCTTGCCCGTGGCCGCCACGTCCACGGTCAGCGTCGTGCCGGCCCGCATCCTGGTCAGCGGTACGACGGACGCGCCGTCGAGTGTGGTCTTCGGGCCCTTGTTGAGCGTGCCGGTGTCGTTGTTGGCGTTGTCGCTGACCAGCTTCTGGAAGGTGTTGAGGTCGCAGGTCTTCACCAGCCCGTTCAGCCGGGGGTCGTCGGCCCTGCCCTTCAGATAGCGGTCGCCCAGGATCGCGGCGAAGGCCGAACCGCCGTTGGGCACCTGGTTCTTCCAGAAGTCGGCGTCCGGCTTCAGCCAGACGTCGTCGCCGCGTTTGACGATCACGACCGATCCCTGGCCCCGGCCGAGATCCACCGAGCCGTTGCAGTTGCCGTCGCGGTCCAAGGTGAGTTCGAGGGCCATCGAAGGCGAGCCCCGGCCGAGGTCCCCGCGCGAACTCAGGTGCACCGCGTGCGCGCCGAGCAGCGCGTCGCGGGAACGGTCGGCGATCTGCTGGGCGGTGAGTGTGTCGATGTCCTCCGCGTGTGCCACACCGCCGGCGGCCAGGCCGCCACCGGTGACGCAGAGCACGATCGCCGCGGTCCAGGCGGCCGGGCGGGTGCCGAGGTGGGGACCGGTCACGTCGCCTCCTCGAAAGGTCGTGGCGGGACAGTTCGGTCTGCGGTCCGATCACTTGAGCGTACGCCGGGCGCCGGGCCCGCGCCCGGCGGGGAACGTCCCCCGGGCGCGTACACAGCGTGACGTTTCGGGGCTGTTTCGGTTAAAGGGGCCGGGGGAGACCACCCCCCGGCCGCCTTCGGCCACCGCCGGGTGCGGCCGACCACGACCGAGAGGCACACATGAAGAAGTCCCTGGGGAGTCTGTCCCGGGCCGCCCTGCGCCCTGCCGCCGTCGCGGGGCTGACCGCGGCCCTCGCGGTGTCCACCGGCCTGGCCGTCGCCGCCCCGGCGGCGGCGACACCGCCGGGCCTGTCCTGCGAGACGGGCAAGCACGCCATCGACGACTACACCGGCTACGCCCTGTGCCGGAACAACGGCAGCACCACGCAGACCTTCTGGGTGCACCTGGTCTGCGGCTGGTCCCCGGACGTGGACGGCGAGCACGTCACCCTCGCCCCGGGCCAGTCCGGCCAGTCGACCGCGCACTGCGCCGGTCTGGGCGCCGGGATCGGCGAGATCAGCGTCCAGCCGTAGGGCCCGGGGTGCGCGGGCGGCCGGAGAGGCGGGCGAGCGCCGCCGCCGGCCGCCCGCGCATCCGGTCCGCGTCATCGTCGCCCGGCTCCCGCGCCGCCGTGCCCAGCCACGCCCGCAGCGGGAGGCTGCCCCGCAGGGCCGGCCCGTCGCCCCACGGGGAGGCGGCGATCACCTCCGGCAGATGGTCCTGGACCGCGCGGTGGGCCGCCCGCCGGGGCCGGGCCGCGGACGGGGCGCCGAACACGGGATCCCCGGGCGCCGGCCGCGCGAAAGTGCTCATACGGCCGCCCCGGACCGCTCCTCCATCCAGCCCGCGTCCACCGCCGGGCAGTCGTCGTACACCACGAACTCCTCCTCGCACTCCAGCACGTCGAGCCCGGCGGAGTTCAACGAGGCCAGCAGCGCGTCCAGTTCGGTCCGGGCCCCTGGCCGGCCGACGCCCCGGCAGCGCTGGGTGACGAAGCGCTCGTGACGCCCCCCGGTCACGGTGCGGCGGGCGTTGCGCGACAGATGCGCGCTGTGGCGCCCGGCGACCGCCCGCGCGAGGGCGAGGTCCGGTCCGTCCCGGAGCAGCAGCTTGATGTGGTGCTCGAAGTGGCAGACGGGGGAGAGCGCCGCCGCCTCGGCGGCCGTCCGGGGCACGTCCTCGTTCCAGGGGGCCGCCTCGATCTTCACCCGCACGACGGGGAACCCCGCCGAGGCCAGCGCCTCCGAGCGGAGCCGGGCCGCGGCCCGCAGGGCGGTGAGCGACCCCCGGCCGCCCTCGGTCAGCATGGGCTGGTCGGGGGTGGCGCCCCGGTCCAGCAGAATGCGGGTGAGCTTGAGGCCGAGCGCCCGCGCCCACTGCTCCAGGCGGGCGAATTCCGCCGTGTCGTCGGCGGCGCCCCCGGCGCCCGCGTCCAGCCGCACCGTCAGATGCGTCTCGAACTCACCCTTGAACTCCGCGCGCACGCGCCCCACCCGTACCTTTGCCGCCCCATTGCCGACCCCTCCGGTCCGCCTCCCCGAACGTAACAAGAGGCACTGACACTCCGTGCCGAACGGTTGAGCGGACCGCCACGACTCGTTACCCTCCAGTAAGTTCGTTCGGCGGACAGGTGCGCGCACCTGACGGTACGAGGAAGGCGGACAGCCCCATGTCCTCAGCGAAATCCACCGGAACGGACGTCGAGGGGCCGGACGTCTCGGCCCCCGCCGGACTGGCCGACAGTGCGCGGGCCCTCGCGGACGGCCGCACGACCGCCACCGGGCTGGTCACCGGGGCGCTCGCCCGGATCGAGGCGAGCCGGGGCACCCTCAACGCCTTCCGCCACGTACGCGCCGAGGCCGCGCTCACCGAGGCGGCCGAGGCCGACCGCCGGCTCGCCGCGGGGGAGCGGCTGCCGCTGCTCGGTGTGCCCGTCGCGGTCAAGGACGACACCGACATCGCCGGGATGCCCACCCACTTCGGCTGCGCGGGGGAGCTGCCCGCCGCTGCCGCCGACAGCGAGGCCGTACGCAGGCTGCGCGCGGCCGGGGCCGTGATCGTCGGCAAGACCAACTCCTGCGAGCTGGGGCAGTGGCCGTTCACCGAGGGGGCCGCCTTCGGCGCCACCCGCAACCCCTGGCACACCGACCACACCCCGGGCGGCTCCTCCGGCGGTTCGGCGGCCGCCGTCGCCGCCGGGCTGGTGCCCGCCGCGCTCGGCTCGGACGGGGCCGGGTCCGTCCGCATCCCCGCCGCCTGGACCCATCTCGTCGGCATCAAACCGCAGCGCGGCCGGATCTCCGTGCACCCCCACAGCGACGCCTTCCAGGGCCTCACCGTCAACGGCCCGCTGGCCAGGACCGTCGCGGACGCCGCGCTGCTGCTGGACGCGGTCGCCGGACCGCACCCCGACGACCCGCACCGCCCGCCGCCCGTCGACGCCTCGGCCGCCGCCCGCCGCGACCCGGGACGGCTGCGCATCGCCCTCGCCTGGCGGCCCCCCTTCACACTGACCCGCGCGGCCCCCCACCCGGACGTACGCCGCGCGGTCGCCGATCTGGCCGAGGCGCTGGCCCGGCTCGGCCACCACGTGGAGGAGGCCCGGCCGCGCTACGGGCTGATCGGCCTCGGCTTCGTCCCCCGCGCCACCGCCGGCATCGCCGAACTCGCGGCGCTGCACCCCGATCCCGCGCTCCTGGACGTGCGCACCCGCAGCGCCCTGCGCACCGGCACCCGGCTCGGCGGCCGGGTGGTGCGGGCGGCCAGGGAGCGGGAGGTGCACCAGCACCGGCGGATCGGCGCGCTGTTCCAGCCGCCGCGCGGCCGGGGCGGACCCGGGTTCGACGTGCTGCTCACCCCGACGACCGCCCTGCCGCCACCGCGCATCGGCAGGTTCGACGGGCTGAGCGCCTGGCGCACCGATGTGGCGATCACCGAGGCGTGCCCGTACGCCTGGCCGTGGAACGTGCTGGGCTGGCCGGGCATCAATGTCCCGGCGGGCTTCACCCCCGAGGGCCTGCCGGTCGGCGCCCAACTGCTCGGCCCGTCCCGCAGTGAGGAGCGGCTGATCTCCCTCGCCGCCCAGCTGGAGGCCGACCGCCGGTGGTACGAGCACCGGCCGCCCGGCTTCGCGTAGCGTGCCGGCCCCGGGGCGCGTCACACCGCGCGGGTGGCGGCCCCGTGCGGCGGCGCGAAGTCCAGCAGCGCCGCGGTGAACGCGGCCGGGTTCTCCTCGGCGATCCAGTGCGCCGTCCCGGGGACGATGAAGCCGGTGACGTCGTCGGCCACCTCGCGCATCATCTCCTCGATCAGCGCCCCCGATGTGCTCATGGCCCCGCCGACCGCCAGCACCGGCACGGTCAGCCGTCCGCCGCGGGCCAGGGCCGCGCGGTTGTCCTCGGCGTCCCGGTCGAAGGCCCGGTACAGCTCGAAGCCCGCGCGCATCGCGCCCGGGGCGGAGTAGGCCGCCACATAGATGTCGAGGTCGTGGTCCGTGATCGCCGAAGGATCGGAGTTGCGCACGGCGAAGAAGGCCTGGAGATAGGGCCGTTCGCGTCCGGTGACCAGCATCTCCGCCACGTCCCGCGCCCCGTGGAAGGCGAAGTGCCACACGCGCGGATCGCTGCGCAGCCGGTCGAAGACCCCGGTTCCGGGCAGCGGGGCGTCCATCACCACCAGGTGCGAGACGTCGTCGCGGAACTGCTGCGCGTACGCGTAGGCGACCATCAGCCCGATGTCATGACCCACCATCACCACCGGTTCCCGCACCCCGAGATGGTCATGAAGCAGGGTGTGGATGTCGCGTGCCACCGTCCATTTGTCGTAGCCGCCGGCCGGGCGGAAGGAGTGCCCGGCGCCCCGGTAGTCGGGGGCGACCACCCGGTACCCGGCCTCGGTGAGGGGCCCGATCACCCGGTGCCACTCCCACCAGGTCTGGGGGAAGCCGTGCAGCAGGACGAGGGTGCGGTCCCCGTCGCCCGCGGACACGTAGTGCAGCCGCAGGCCCGGCTCCACATCGGCCATGCCGTGGGTGAGGGCGGGCGCCCCGTCGGGCCGGTCCTGGGGGAATGACGACATGGTCGTGGCTCCTGGGTGAGGGGTGGGGACGCGGGCGAGGGCCCGGGCAGCTCTGCCGCCACTCCACCGTGCGCCCCGCAACCCGACAGCACAAGTGAAATGATCTATACCTACTGTTAACCTCTGCTGCATGCTCGACATGAGGCGTATGCAGATCCTGCGCGCGGTGGTCACCAGCGGCTCGGTCACCGCGGCGGCGGCCAACCTCGGGTACACCCCCTCCGCGATCAGTCAGCAGGTGGCGGCGCTGGAGCGGGAGGCGGCCGTCCCGCTGCTGGAGCGGGCCGGGCGCGGCGTGCGCCCCACCGAGGCCGGCCGCCTGCTCAGCGGCTACGCGGCCGCCCTCGGCCGGACCGTCGCCGAGGCGGAGACGGCGCTCGCCGATCTGCGCGAGGGGCGCACCGGGCGGGTGGCCGTGCGGTACTTCGGCACGGCGGGCGCCCCGCTGATGGCCCCCGCCCTGGCCCGGCTGCGTGCGAGCCACCCTGGTGTCCGGTTCGACCTCAGGCTGATCGACCCCGACGACCCGCTGCCCGAGGTCCGCCACGGCCGGGCCGACGTGGCGGTCGTGGTGCGGCCACCGGACGGGGAGCCGGCCGGTCTGACCCTGCTGCCGCTGCTCGACGACCCGTACCGGGTGGCGCTGCCCGCCGGACATCCGCTCGCCGGCCGGTCCGTGCTCTCCCTCGGGGATCTGGCCGACGAGCCCTGGGTGGGCAGCGAGCGCGCCTCGGACCCCTGTCTGGCGCTGGTCCTCGACGCATGCGCGGCGGCGGGCTTCAGTCCCGGGTTCGTCGTGGAGAGCGGCGACTACGCCACGGCGCTGGGCTTCGTGGCCGCCGGGCTCGGTGTGGCACTGATCCCGCGGCTCGGGCTGCGCGGGGTGCCGCCGGGCGTCGTCGTGCGCGAGGTGCGGGGGCCCGAGCCGGTGCGGTCGATCTGCGCGGCGGTCCGGGAGTCGATGCGGGTCCCGCCCGCCGTACGGGCCCTGCTCGACGCGCTTGCCGAGGCGGCCGGGGATCTGGAACCGTCGGCCGGCTAGCCGGTGCAGCCCGCGGGCTCCGGCGGGCGGCCGCTCACGACCGTACCGGCGAGGCGGGTCAGCGCCGCCCGCTCGTCGTCGGTCAGGGGCGCGGTCAGCTCGGTGACCCGGCGGCCGATCTCGTCGGCGCACCGGGCGGTCAGCTCGGCGCCGAGCGGCGTGAGCGAGACCAGGACCGCGCGGCCGTCGTGCGGGGACGGCGAGCGCCGCACCAGGCCGCGCTTCTCGGCGCGGGCGACGAGGCCGGTCATGGAGGACTTGTCCAGGCCGAGGTGGCGGCCCAGTTCGAGCATGCCCGCCTGCCGGTCGCGCAGGATGCCGAGCAGCCGGATCTGGACGACCGACAGATCGTGCTCGCCGCCGACGGCGGTCAGGACGCGCTGGGTCAGGAAGGACAGCTGCACCAGCGCGTCCACCGTGTCGAGGGGGTGGCCGCCGGTGAGGCCCGCCGGGGTGGATTCGGTCGTCATGGGGCCAGCTTAGTTGACTTGGTACGCGCCGCAAACTACTTTCGGAACCAGGAAGTAGTACGTGCCGCAAACCTCTTCCGGGGTGGCGGCAGCCACACCTTCGCGCGCCCGGCCGTCATCGCCCCGGGCCCGGACAGGAGACCCCCATGCACGCCGCAGTCGTCCACTCCTTCAGTGCCCCGCCCCGGTACGACACCGTGCCCGAGCCCGTCGCGACCGGTGAGCACGAGATCCTGGTCGATGTCCTGGCGGCCGGTCTGCACCCCCGGGTGCGCTCCGCCGCCGACGGGAGCCACTACACCTCCGACGGCACCCTGCCGATGGTGCCCGGCATCGACGCGGTCGGCCGCACCCCCGACGGGGGACTCCTCTACTTCGTCGCCGCCGACTCCGCGCCGGGCACCATGGCGGAGCGGGCCGTCGTCGACCGCCGCCGCGCCATCACCCTGCCGCCCGGCACCGACCCCGCCGCCGTCGCCGCCGCGATGAACCCCGGGATGTCCTCCTGGGTCGCACTGCGCCGGCGTGTCTCCTTCCGGCCCGGCGGCTCCGTCCTGGTCATGGGCGCCACCGGCAACGCCGGACAGCTCGCCGTCCGCATCGCCCGGCACCTGGGAGCCGCCCGCGTCATCGGTGCGGGCCGGGACCCGGAGCGGCTCGCCCTGGCCGAGAGCCTGGGGGCGGACGAGGTGGTCGCGCTCGACGGCGACGACAAGGAGGTGGCCGACCGGCTCGGCCGCGCCGCCGCCGACGTGGATGTCGTCCTGGACTATCTGTGGGGGCCGCCCGCCGTCCTGGCCATGACCGCGCTGCTCACCGCCCGGACCGGCCGCTCCAAGGCGCTCGCCTGGGTGCAGATCGGCTCCATGGCCGGCCAGGACATCACTCTGCCGTCGTTCCTGCTGCGCGCGGGAAACCTGAACATCCTGGGCAGCGGCCAGGGCTCCGTCACGACCGCCGGCATCCTTGCCGAACTGCCCTCCCTCGCCGAGGAGGTCGCCTCAGGCGCGCTGGCCGCGGATGTCCTGCCGATGCCGCTCGACCAGGTCGAGCGGGCCTGGAACACCCCGGTCGCCCCGGGCCGCCGCGTCGTCCTGACGCCGTAGGGCGCCCTACGGAACCCGGGCCGTCCACGCCTGGGTGGCGAACTTGGTGCGGACGAGCTCCTCGGCGGCGGTCAGCTCCTCGGGGGTCACCCGCCCCTGGGTCAGCCCGTGCCGATTGCGGAACGACTCGATCATCCGCTCGATGACGGCCTGACGGGGCAGCCCGGTCTGCCGGCGCAACGGGTCGACGCGCTTCTTGGCGCTCCTGGTGCCCTTGTCGGACATCTTCTCCTTGCCGATGCGCAGGACGTCCAGCATCTTGTCGGCGTCGATGTCGTACGACATCGTCACGTGGTGCAGCACCGCGCCGGGCCCGCCGTCCGGCCCCACCACCCGCTTCTGCGCGGCCCCCGCGATCTTCCCGACCTCGGTCGCGATGTCGTTGAGCGGCTGGTACCAGGCCTTGATCCCCATGTCGCCCAGCGCTTCGAGCACCCAGTCGTCCAGATAGGCGTAGCTGTCGGCGAAGGACAGCCCGGAGACCAGGGACTGGGGGACGGCCAGCGAGTACGTGATGGTGCTGCTCGGCTCCGCGAACATCGCGCCGCCGCCGGAGACGCGCCGGACCACCGTGACCCCGTGGCGCTCGGTGCCCGCCGGGTCGACCTCGTTGCGCAGCGACTGGAAGCTGCCGATGATCACCGCGGGAGAGTCCCACTCCCACACCCGGAGCGTCGGCGGGCGGCGCCCCGCGGCGACCTCCGCCGTGATGACCTCGTCCAGGGCCATGTGGAGCGCGGGGGACTGCGGGGCGTCGTGGATGAGCTGCCAGTCGTAGTCGCTCCACTCCGTGGCATGCGCCAGCGCCCGGCGCACGGCCACCGCCACGCCCTCCGAGGTCAGCCCGAGCATCACCGTCGACGGGGGCAGCGCCGCGTCGATCCTGGCGGCCAGGCCCACCGTGTCCGTGGTGGCCGGGGCGCCCTCCAGTGCCGCGTCGATCGCGAGGATCGCCTCGTCCGGTTCCAGGAAGAAGTCACCGGCGACCCGGACGTCCCGCAGCGCCCCGCCCCGGACGTCCAGGTCCACCACGACCAGCTTGCCGCCCGGGACCTTGTACTCACCGTGCACAGTCTTGCCTCCGTATCCGTCCGGCCCGTATGCCGACGCATGGGCTCCGACCAGGCACAACGCCCCCGCCGTGAGGTTTAGTCCGCCGATTGCACAGCGGCGGACCCGGTGTCGCCGGTAAGCGCTTGCGTACAAATCATGATCTATCCGGGCCGTTTGATACGGCGGTATTGCGACGTCGTGGCGGGACCGGTCCAGACCTGGTGCCGGCGCCGGAGCCCGGTCCAGACTGGCGCTCGCACATACGTGCTCACGCACTCCTCCCCACGTTCTCCGACCCCCCAGAAAGCACCACCGCGCATGCAAACGTCCCCCAGACCCGGCGCCTTCGCGGCGCACCTCCTGTGCGCGGTGAGGAGGTGCCGCCCGTGCTGCGCTATGTGACGCGCAAGGCGACGGGCTGGCTCCTCATGATCGTGGTGGCGACCAACGCCACCTACTTCCTGGCCAGTTGGTTTCTGGACCCGCGGGCGAACTTCAAGGAGCTGCGGCCCGTCCGCACCGAGGCCCAGATCGACCGGGCCCTCGCGCCGTACAACCTGGACCCGCAGGTGCCCGTGGTGCAGCGGTGGTGGGACTGGTTCACCTCCGTGGTCGTCCACTTCGACTGGGGGAAGTCACCGACGGGCGTCTCCGTCAACGGCGAGATCGGCTACCGCTCGCTCGTCAGCGCCGAACTGGTCGTCATCGCGACGATCCTGTCCGTCGTCGTCGGGGTGGCCCTGGGCGTGTACACCGCGTCCCGGCAGTACGGCTGGGCCGACCGCTTCACCCAGGCGGTGTCCATCGCGGTGTTCAACGTACCCACCTCCGTCGCCGCGCTCGCCGTGGTCTTCGTCGCCATCTGGCTCAACCAGCACGCCGGGCTGCACTTCCTCTACGTCGCCGGGGAGAACTCGCCCAACGTCGAGGGACTGCTCCCGACCGTCGGGGACCGGCTGCTGCACCTGATCCTGCCGACCCTGACCCTGACTCTGATGGGGTACGTCGGCTACCACCTGACGCAGCGTTCGCTCCTGCTCGACACGATCAACGCCGACTTCGTGCGCACCGCCCAGGCCACCGGGCTCACCCGTGCCCAGGCGATCCGCCGGCACGCGCTGCGGACCGCGCTCATCCCGACGGCGACCTCCGTGGCGTTCAGCGTGCCGGCCATCTTCACCGGCGCCATCATCACCGAGACGATCTTCGGCTGGAACGGCATGGGCCGCTACTTCATCCAGACCATCAGCAAGAACGACGTGCACGGCGCGGTCGCCACGGCCGCCTTCGCCGCCGCCCTGACCGCGATCGGCGCGATCCTCGCGGACATCGCCACGGTCTTCCTCGACCCGCGCGTGAGGGTGAGCTGACATGACCGCCGACCTGACCACCGGCGCCGCCGCCGACCGGCTGCCCGCGACCGTGCCGCCCGCTCCGAAGGACGGGCGCAACCTCGGCCTCGCCCGGCTCTACCTGAGACGCTTCCTGCGCAACCGCCTCGCCGTCGTCGGCGTGGTCATCTTCGTCCTGCTGGTGCTCTTCAGCCTGTTCGGCGGGCTGTTCACCCCGTACGCGTACTCCGACGCCGACTTCGCCGCACTCACCCAGCCGCCGAGCGCCACCCACTGGTTCGGCACCAACCAGGGCGGCAACGACATCTACGCCTCGGCCGTGCACGGGCTCCAGCGCTCGCTGGCCATCGCCGTGAGCGTCTCCGTCCTGACCATCGTCGTCGCCGCCGTCATCGGCTCCAGCGCCGCGTACTTCGGCGGCCGGGCCGAGAAGGCGACGCTCGCCGTCATCCACTTCCTGCTGATCGTGCCCTCCTTCCTCATCCTGGCCCTGGTCTCCCACCGCCTCGCCGGCGACTGGCGGGTCCTCATCGTCGTGCTGACGGTGTTCGGCTGGATGTCCACCGCCCGGGTGATCTGGTCCGTCTCGACCTCCCTGCGGGAGCGGGACTACGTGACGGCCGCCGAGTTCATGGGCGTGAAGCCGCTGCGCATCATCCTGCGCCACATCATCCCCAACCTCGGCTCGCTCCTGATCGTCAACCTGACGCTCGGCGTGGTCGCGACCGTGCTCAGCGAAACCGCCCTGTCGTTCCTCGGGTTCGGCGTCCAGACCCCGGACGTCTCCCTCGGCACGATGCTCGCCGACGGCGCCGGCACCGTCACCAGCGCGCCCTGGCTCTTCGCCTACCCCGCGGGCCTGGTCGTCCTGCTCACCGTGTCGATGACCTTCGTCGGCGACGGACTGCGCGACGCCCTGGACCCCACATCCGTGACCGGTGCGGCAGGAGGCCGACGATGACCCTGGCGACGACCCTGTCCAAGGCCCCGCCGCCCGGCGACGCGGGCACCCCCGTCCTCTCGGTGCGGGACCTGAGGATCTCCTTCCCGTCCGAGGCCGGCCCCGTCGAAGCGGTGCGCGGCGTGGACTTCGACCTCCTGCCCGGCCGCACCCTCGGCATCGTCGGCGAGTCCGGTTCCGGCAAATCGGCCACCGCCATGGGCATCATGGGCCTGCTGCCGCCCTCCGCCACCCTGAGCGGGCAGGTCCTGCTCGGCGGCCGGGACCTGGTCGGCCTCGGCGACAAGGCGCTCTCCGCGATCCGGGGCAACGCCATCGGCATGGTCTTCCAGGACCCGCTGTCCGCGCTCACCCCGATCTTCACCGTGGGCCGGCTGCTCTCCGACGCCCTGCGCGTCCACCAGGACCTGACGAAGCGGGCCGCCTGGGACCAGGCTGTAGAACTGCTCGACCTCGTCGGCATCCCGGACCCGCGCGAACGGGCCAAGTCCTTCCCCCACGAGTTCTCCGGGGGCATGCGCCAGCGCGTCGTCATCGCCATGGCCATCGCCAACAAGCCCTCCGTCCTCGTCGCCGACGAGCCCACCACCGCCCTCGACGTCACCGTCCAGGCGCAGATCCTCGACGTGCTGCGCCTCGCCCAGAAGGAGACCGGCGCCGGACTCGTCCTCATCACCCACGACCTCGGCGTCGTCGCCGGGCACGCGGACGACATCGCCGTCATGTACGCGGGCCGGTTCGTGGAGCGGGCGGGCGTCGACGAGCTCTTCGCACGGCCCGTCATGCCCTACACCGCCCGGCTGCTGGCCGCCGTCCCCACCGTGGACAGCGGGGTGCACCGGCCGCTGGTCCCGATCGGCGGCGAACCGCCCGCCCTCGTCGGCCTCCCGGTCGGCTGCCCCTTCGCCGGCCGCTGCGCCGTCGCCCTCGACGACTGCCGCACCGACGAACCCGCCCTGCGCGAGGTCACCGGGCACGGCCATGCGGCGTGCCTGCGCGCCGACGAGATCGCCGACGGGTCGCTCGACCCGGCCGGGAACGCCGAGCCGGTCGAGACCGCCGGTCCCGAGGTCCGCCCCGCCGGGGAGGTGGTACTGCGGGTCGAGGACCTGGTCAAGACCTTCCCGGTCACCAAGGGGGCCGTCCTCAAGCGCCGGGTCGGCACGCTGCGGGCGGTCAACCGGGTGGGCTTCGAGCTGCGGGCCGGGGAGACCCTGGGCCTGGTGGGGGAGTCGGGCAGCGGCAAGACCACCACGCTGCTGGAGATCCTGCGCCTCAAGCGGCCCGAGAGCGGGCGCATCGAGATCGCCGGAACCGACGTCGGCGCGGTGGGATCCGCCGCGCGCGTCAGGGAGCTGCGGCGGGACGTACAGATCGTGATGCAGGACCCGCTGGGCGCGCTGGACCCCCGGCTGCCCGTCTACCAGCTGCTCGCCGAACCCCTCCAGGCCATCGGGCGCGACCGCGAGTCGATCCGGGCGCGCATCCATGAACTCCTCGCCCTGGTCGGCCTCGACGACTCCGTGAGCGACCGTTTTCCGGCCGCGCTCTCCGGCGGCCAGCGCCAGCGCATCGGCATCGCCCGCGCCCTGGCGACGGAGCCGAAGCTGCTGGTCCTCGACGAGCCGCTGTCCGCGCTGGACGTGTCCGTGCAGGCGGGCGTGATCAACCTGCTGGCCCGGCTCAAGCGCGAACTCGGCCTCGCCTACCTGGTGGTGGCCCACGACCTCGCCGTCGTCCGGTACATCTCCGACCGCATCGCCGTGATGTACCTGGGCCACATCGTGGAGACCGGGGACACCGAGACGCTGTTCTCGGACCCCCGGCACCCGTACACCCGGGCGCTGCTCTCGGCCATTCCCGTCCCCGACCCGCAGCGCGAACGCACCCGCGAGCGCGTCGTGCTGGAGGGCGAGCAGCCGAGCGCCGCCCGGCTGCCGGCGGGCTGTGTGTTCGTCGACCGCTGCCCGCTCCACCGCACCGCCGACGAGACAGTGCGCGCACGTTGTCGTACGGAGCGCCCCGCGCCCACCGAGGCGGCGGGGCAGCCCGGCCACACGTACGCCTGTCACGCCGTCTGAGGCCGTTCCGCCCCCCACGGGCACCTGTCCCGCCCACCGATCCAGAAGGAACCTTTCCGCCATGCGCGCAAGACTGGCCCTGCCCGTCGCCCTCATCGCCGCCGTCTCCGTCGCCGCCACCGCGTGCTCCTCGTCCTCCGGGGACGACGGCTCCGGAGGGGCGAAGAAGGACGCCCCCAAGGCCGCGTCGGCCGCGGTCGACTACAACCCCCAGCCGTACGAGAACATCAAGGACGGCGGCACCTACACCACCGCCGGGACCTTCGACGACCAGGGCAACCCGTTCAACGTCAACGCGACGCTGACCGCGTCCCGGGTCTGGGGCTGGTACAACGCCGACGCGATCACGTACTCGCCGACCGGTGAGGTGCAGTACAACCCCGACTACTACAGCGATGTGAAGGTCGCGGTCGAGGGCGGCAACCAGAAGGTCACGCTGACGATCAACCCGAAGGCCGCCTTCAACGACGGCACGCCGATCGACTGGAAGGCCATCGAGGCCACCTGGAAGGCCAACAACGGCTCCGACAAGGAGTTCGCCGCCTCCTCCACCGACGGCTACGACAAGATCACCTCGGTGGCGAAGGGCAAGGACGCCAAGCAGGCCGTCATCACCTTCAAGGGCGTCAACGCCTCCTGGTCCACCCTGTTCACCACCTTCCTGCACCCCAAGGCCGCCACCGTCGCCAACTTCAACAAGGCGTACGTGAAGAAGGCGCACCCGGAGTGGGGTGCGGGGCCGTACACGGTCGGCAAGTGGGACACCCACTCGGGCAACATCACCTTCGTCCGCAACCCGAAGTGGTGGGGCCGCAAGGGCAAGCTCGACAAGCGCGTCTACGTCAACCTGGAGTCGACCGCCGCCGTCAACGCCTTCAAGAACGGCCAGCTCGACTACACCTCCGCCGTCGACGCGGAGAGCCTCAAGCAGGTCAAGGGCCTCAAGGGCACGGAGATCCGCAGCGGCGGCAGCCCGTTCGAGTACTCGCTGTACTTCAACACCAAGTCGGCGGCCCTCTCCGACAAGACGGTCCGCAAGGCCGTCGAGCAGAGCGTGGACCGGGCCCAGATCGCGAAGATCCAGTTCCAGGGCCTCGACTACAAGGAGCCGCTGCCCGGCTCGGCTGTGCTCTACAGCTTCCAGAAGGGCTACGAGGACAACCTCTCGTCCGTCCTGAAGTACGCGCCGGACGAGGCGAAGAAGTCCCTGGACGCGGCCGGCTGGAAGCCCGGGAGCGACGGTGTGCGCGTCAAGGACGGCAAGAAGCTGGAGGTCGGCTACACCCTGCTGGGCGACGACCCGCTGGACAAGGCCATCGCGGGCGCCTTCGTCGCGATGCTGAAGCCGGTCGGCGTCAAGCTCGTGATCAAGAAGGCGGACGAGGCGGACTTCTCCAAGATCCTCAGCGACCGCAGGTTCGACATCTTCCTGGCCGGCAACCGCTCCATGGACCCGTTCGGCGCCCGCTACCTGTGCGACTTCTTCTGCTCGGACCGTGACTCCAACCTGACCGGTGCCGGTTCCCCGGCCCTGGACAAGGAGATCCGCGCGACCACCGAGATCGCCGACCTCGACGAGCAGATCGCCGCGGTCAACAAGGTCGAGAAGAAGGCGCTCCAGGACTACGCCTTCCTCCCGCTGTTCAGCGGCCCGTCGACCTACAGCGTGAAGAAGGGGCTCGCCAACGTCGGCGCGACCATCTTCTTCTCCCCGCTGCCGGAGACGATCGGCTGGCAGAAGTAGCACCGGCCCCGGAGCGCTCCGGGGGAGTCACCGCGTCCGCGCCGGTCCGCAGGCATGCAGTCAATGCCTGCGGACCGGCGCCGTGTTTTGCGGTCCTGTCGCTTCGACTCTTGATGGACGTCAGTGGTATGTACCAAGCTCTTGACACCCGCTTAGTTCACTTCTTAAATCACGTAGTGAACTAAGAGTTCCCGCTGTCGCACCCCGCACGCTGTACGTCACACGGCACCCCCACATCGGTCGGCGCAGCTCACGCACCTCCTCGCGCCCTGCATCTGTCATGCCTACGTCATTCACATATGTGACTTTCGTGTATATGGCAGATTCCCCTTCCTCCCCTCATGCACCGGAAGGGAGAGTCATGGACTCCCCACGCCGTACGCGGCGCCTGCTGCACTCCGTACTCCCGGCCCTCGCACTGGCCCTGGTCACGACCGCTCTCGCGGGCGGCGGCAACTCCGCCTCCGCGACCGTGACCCCGAAGCAGGAAACGGTGGCAGCCGCCGCCGTGACGACGTTCTCCGACGAGTTCGACGGCGCCGCCGGATCGGCGGTGAACGCAGGCAAGTGGCAGATCGAGACCGGCGACAACGTCAACAACCACGAGCGGCAGTACTACACGTCGGGCAACAAGAACGCCGCGCTGGACGGCCAGGGCCACCTGGTCATCACGGCCCGCAAGGAGAATCCGTCCAACTACCAGTGCTGGTACGGCACCTGCCAGTACACCTCCGCGCGGCTCAACACCTCGGGCAAGTTCACCCAGGCCTACGGGCATGTCGAGGCCCGCATGAAGATCCCGCGCGGCCAGGGCATGTGGCCCGCGTTCTGGATGCTGGGCAGTGACATCGGACAGGTCGGCTGGCCCATCTCCGGCGAGATCGACATCATGGAGAACGTCGGCTTCGAGCCCTCCACCGTCCACGGCACCCTGCACGGACCGGGCTACTCCGGCTCGGCGGGCATCGGCGCCGGCTACACCCTCCCCGGCGGCCAGGCGTTCGCCGACGCGTTCCACACCTTCGCCGTCGACTGGGCGCCCAACTCCGTGACCTGGTCGGTGGACGGCACCGTCTACCAGCGCCGCACCCCGGCCGACACCGGCGGCAACACCTGGGCCTTCAACAAGCCCTTCTTCCTCATCCTCAACCTCGCGGTCGGCGGCTACTGGCCCGGCGACCCCGACGGCAGCACCACCTTCCCGCAGCAGCTCGTCGTCGACCACGTCCGCGTCACGACCAGCGACAGCCAGCAGCCCGGCGGGGGCGGCACGATCACCGGCCTGGCCGGCAAGTGCGTGGACGTCGCGGCGGCGAACACCGCCAACGGCACCCCGGTCCAGCTCTACGACTGCAACGGCAGCAACGCCCAGCAGTGGACCGTGGGCACGGACGGCACGATCCGCGCCCTCGGCAAGTGCCTCGACGTCGCCTCGGGCGGCACGGCGGACGGCACCCCGGTCCAGCTGTGGGACTGCAACGGCTCGGCCGCCCAGCGCTGGGCCGTCAGCGGGGCGCGCGACATCGTCAACCCGCAGGCGGACAAGTGCCTGGACGTCACGGGCGACAGCTCGGCCAACTCCACCCGGCTGCAGATCTGGACCTGCACCGGTGCCGCCAACCAGAAGTGGACGGTGAACAGCTGATGAGCGACCACCTCTCGCGGATGCGCGTCCCCGCGCTGCGCGGTGTGCTCGGCGCGGGCGCGGCGGCCGTCCTGCTCGCCGGGCTGACCGGCACGCCCGCCATGGGCGCGGCGGCGGCCACCGGGCAGATCACCGGCCTGGGCGGCAAGTGCGTCGATGTCGCGGCGGCGGGCACCGCCAACGGCACCCCGGTCCAGCTCTACGACTGCAACGGCAGCAACGCCCAGCAGTGGACGGCCGGTTCGGACGGCACGCTGAAGGCGCTCGGCAAGTGTCTGGACGTCACGTCCGGCGGCACGGCGAACGGCACCACCGTCCAGCTGTGGGACTGCAACGGCTCGGCCGCCCAGCGCTGGACCCTCACCGCTGCCCGCGACATCGTCAACCCGCAGGCCGACAAGTGCCTGGACGTCACGGGCAACACCTCGGCCAACTCCACCCGGCTGCAGATCTGGACCTGCACCGGTGCCGCCAACCAGAAGTGGACGGCGCCCGCCGGCGGCGGGGGCGACCCGACACCGCCGGCCGGAGCGATGGCCGTCGCCCCGTACCTCTACAACGGCTGGGGCAGCCCGCCCAGCCCGGCCACCGTCATGAACGCCACCGGCGTCAAGTGGTTCACCCTGGCCTTCGTCCTCAGCAACGGCTACTGCAACCCGCAGTGGGACGGCGGCCGGCCGCTGAGCGGAGGCGTCGACCAGCAGACGATCAACACCGTCCGGGCGGCGGGCGGCGATGTCATCCCGTCCTTCGGCGGCTGGAGCGGCAACAAGCTGGAGAGCTCCTGCTCCAGCGCGGGTGAGCTGGCCGCCGCGTACCAGAAGGTCATCAACGCCTACGGGCTCAAGGCCATCGACATCGACATCGAGGCCGAGGCGTACAGCAGCGCCACGGTCCAGCAGCGCACCGTGGACGCGCTGAAGACCGTCAAGGCCAACAACCCCGGCATCAAGGTGTACGTCACCTTCGGCACCGGGCAGACCGGGCCCGACGACAGCCTGATCCGCAAGGCCTCCGCGTTCGGGCTGACCGTGGACAGCTGGACGATCATGCCGTTCGACTTCGGCGGGGCCGGCAAGAACATGGGCAACCTCACCGTGAGCGCCGCCGAGGGCCTGAAGAACACCGTCAAGAGCGCCTACGGCTACTCGGACGACCAGGCGTACCGGCACACCGGCATCTCGTCGATGAACGGCATCACGGACGACAACGAGACCGTCACCGTCGCCGACTTCCGCACCATCCTCGGCTACGCGCAGCAGCGCCACCTCGCCCGGCTGACCTTCTGGTCGGTCAACCGGGACCGTCCGTGCACCGGGGGCGGCGCCGACACCTGCTCGGGCGTCTCCCAGCAGCCCTGGGACTTCACCAAGGTCTTCGCCCAGTACGCCGGCTGACCGTCCGGCCCCCCCCCAGCGACCGAGCCTCCACCCGCCCAGGAGAAGCCGTGCTCAGATCCGTCCGAAGAAGACCCGCCGAGGGGCCGGCCCGCCCCTCACCGGCCCGCCGCAGGCGGGCGCCGGCCGCGCTGTTCGCGGCCGGCGCCCTGGCCGCCTCGCTGCTGGCCGCCGCACCCGCCCCCGCCGGGGCGGCCCCCCGTGCCGCAGCCGCGGCCCTGCCGACCGGCTGGGCCACCGTCGTCAACAGCGGCAGCGGCAAGTGCCTGGACGCCCGCGCCGCCGGGACCGTCAACGGCACCGCCGTCCAGCAGTACACCTGCAACAGCTCCACCGCCCAGCAGTGGAGCCTGACCGCGACCAGCGGCGGCTATGTGCGCATCAACAACCGCAACGACGCGGGCCAGGCCGTGGACGTGAGCGATGTGTCCACCGCCGACAACGCCGCCGTCCATCTGTGGGCGTACGGCGGCGGAAACAACCAGCAGTGGCAGCCGGTCGACGAGGGCGGCGGCGCCTACCACTTCGTCAACCGCAACAGCGGGAAGTGCCTGGACGTGCCCGCCGCCTCGACGGCCGACAGCGTCCAGCTCGTCCAGTACACCTGCAACAACTCCGCCGCCCAGCGGTTCCAGGTCACCCCGGTGACCACCGCACCGGGCGACGTCGACCTCGGCCCCAATGTGGCGGTCTTCGACCCGTCGATGCCCTCGGCCACCATCCAGGGCCGGCTGGACTCGATCTTCCGCCAGCAGGAGACCAACCAGTTCGGCAACCAGCGCTACGCGGTGATGTTCAAGCCGGGTACGTACAGCAATGACGTCAACGTGGGCTTCTACACCCAGGTGCTGGGACTGGGGCAGTCGCCCGACTCGGTGACGGTCAACGGGGCCGTGCACGCCGAGGCGGACTGGTTCCCGCCGCAGAACGCCACCCAGAACTTCTGGCGCGGCGCCGAGAACCTGTCGGTCAACCCGACCAGCGGCACCGACCGCTGGGCCGTGTCCCAGGCGGCCCCCTACCGGCGCATGCACGTGCGGGGCAATCTCGCCCTGGACGACGGCGGCTGGGCCAGCGGCGGCTTCATGGCCGACACCAAGATCGACGGCCAGGTCCGCTCGGGTACGCAGCAGCAGTGGATCACCCGCGACTCCACCCTCGGCAGCTGGACCGGTTCCAACTGGAACATGGTCTTCGTCGGCAGCCAGGGCGTCCCGGCCACCAGCTTCCCCAGCCCGCCCTACACCACGGTGAACCAGGCCCCGGTGGTCCGGGAGAAGCCGTTCCTGTACGTGGACGGCGCCGGCGCCTACCAGGTGTTCGTGCCGGCCCTCCGTACCAACGCCACGGGCACCACCTGGGCGGGCGGCAACGCGGCGGGCACCTCGATCGGCATGGACCAGTTCTACGTCGTGAAGGCCGGCGCCACCGCAGCGCAGATCAACGCCGCCCTGGCCGCGGGCAAGAACCTGCTGGTCACCCCGGGGGTCTACCACCTGGACCAGACCCTGAAGGTGACCAGGCCCGACACGGTGGTGCTGGGCCTCGGGCTCGCCACGTTCATCCCGGACAACGGGGTCACCGCCATGACGGTGGCCGACGTCGACGGGGTCAAGGTCGCGGGCATCCTCTTCGACGCCGGCACGACCAACTCGAACACCCTGATGGAGGTCGGTCCTGCGGGCGCCTCGGCGCGGCACGCGGCCGACCCGACCTCGCTGCACGACGTGTTCTTCCGCGTCGGGGGCGCGGCCGTCGGCCGGGCGACCACCAGCCTGGTGGTCAACAGCGACCACGTCATCGGCGACCACATGTGGATCTGGCGCGGCGACCACGGCAGCGGCATCGGCTGGAACAGCAACCGGGCCGACACCGGGCTCGTCGTCAACGGCGACGACGTGACCATGTACGGACTGTTCGTCGAGCACTACCAGAAGCACCAGACGGTGTGGAACGGCAACGGCGGGCGCACGTACTTCTACCAGAACGAGATGCCGTACGACGTGCCCGACCAGGCGTCCTGGATGAACGGCTCCACCCAGGGCTACGCCGCCTACAAGGTCGCGCCCTCGGTCACCAGCCACCAGGCGTACGGGCTCGGCAGCTACTGCTTCTTCAGCTCCAACCCGGGCGTGGCGGCCGAGCACGCCTTCGAGGTGCCGGACAGCCCGAACGTGCGGTTCCAGAGCATGGTGACCGTCTCGCTGGGCGGCACCGGGACCATCCGGCACGTCATCAACAGCCGGGGCGGACCCTCCAACTCCTCCTCGAACGTGGCCAATCTCGTCAGCTACCCCTGAGCGGCGCGACGTCCCCAGGACACACCGGGCCGGATCCGACGGAGTTCGGGTCCGGCCCGGCCCCCACTCGGTTCGGAAAGGACGGTTCCGCATGACCACCTCCAGGCCCGGCGCCCGTACCGCAGGAGGGCTCGGCCGGCTGTGCCGGGGGCTCCTGCTGCTGCCGGCGTTGCTCATCGGGCTCGCCGGGGCCCCCGCGCACGCGGCGCCCGCCGCCGCGCAGGCACCCGCCTTCAACGTCATCGCCTTCTACAACGGCACCTGGGACGCGGCGCACATCAGCTTCGTCCAGGAGGCCAACCGGTGGTTCCCCGCCACCGCGGCGGCCAACGGCTTCACCTACACCTCCACCAACGACTGGGGACGGCTCGCCGGCATCACCCCGGACCAGTACCAGGTGGTGCTCTTCCTCGACGACGCCCCGCAGACCGCCGCCCAGCGCACCGGATTCGAGCGCTACATGCGCGCGGGCGGTGCCTGGATGGGCTTCCATGTCTCGGCGTTCACCACCGAGGCCCAGCAATGGCCCTGGTACTACGACGAGTTCCTCGGCAGCGGCAACTTCAGGTCCAACACCTGGGGACCCACCACCGCGACCCTGCGCACCGAGGACCGCACGCACCCCTCGACCACCTCGCTGCCCGCCACCTTCGCCTCGTCGGTCAGCGAGTGGTACGCCTGGCAGAACAACCTCCGCGCCAACCCGGACATCAAGGTCCTGGCCTCCGTGGACCCGGTGAGCTTCCCACTGGGGACGGACCCGGACCAGTCCTGGTACAGCGGCGACTACCCGATCCTGTGGACCAACACCCACTACCGGATGCTCTACGCCAACTTCGGTCACAACGCCATGGACTACGGCTCGAACACGACCCTGTCCTCGACCTTCGCCAGTGAGACGCAGAACCGGTTCGTGGTGGACGGGCTGAAGTGGCTGGGCGGGAAAGGGGGAGCGCCCGGCCCCGAGGACCCGGCCTCCGGCACCTCCGTCCACGCGCTCGTCTCCGAGGCGAACGGCACCTGCGTGGACGCGCGGGCGGCGGCCACCGCCAACGGCACGGCGATCCAGCAGTACACCTGCAACGGCACCGCCGCCCAGCGCTACCGGTTCACCGCCACGGACGGCGGCTACGCCCGGATCTCCCCGGCGGCCGACACCCGGCAGGCCGTCGACGTGGTGGACGTGTCCACCGCCGACGGGGCCCCGGTGCAGCTGTGGGCCTACGGGGGCGGGGCGAACCAGCAGTGGAAGCCGGTACGGGAGGCCTCCGGCGCGTACCGCCTCACCGCCCGGCACAGCGGGAAGTGCCTGAGCACCCCGGCGTCCGGCGCGGC
This sequence comes from Streptomyces sp. ITFR-16, assembly GCF_031844705.1. NCBI lineage: Bacteria > Bacillati > Actinomycetota > Actinomycetes > Kitasatosporales > Streptomycetaceae > Streptomyces > Streptomyces sp. ITFR-16. The sequence continues at coordinate 1,118,019 of NZ_CP134609.1, read as the reverse complement.
CGGCGTCCAGCTGGTCCAGCGCACCTGCGACGGCTCGGCCGCGCAGCGGTTCCGGCTGGCCGTCCAGGGCTGATCCCGGCGGGTGCGGAGGGTGTCTTCACATCTTCCGCACCCGCCGTTATCCGATCGTCAGGTAAATCCGTCCGCTATGTGGGCGCTCCTCTTGCCTTGCGGACTGTATGCGAAATACGGTCTGCGATATTCGTTGATCACCCCATGGCGGGAGGTAGGCCCTCGTGCGCCGAAAAGCGGTTGCCCTGGCGGCGGTTGTCTTGGTGTCCCTCACCTCGGGCTGCGCGTCGTTGCAGTCCTCGGCGACCGAGGTCGGCGGTGTACGCACCACCGACGACCGGTCCGTACGCGACGGCGGGACACTCACCGTCGCCCTCAACTCGGACCCGGACAAACTGGACCCCACACTCGCCCAGACCCTCGTCGGCCGCACGGTCTTCGCGGGCATGTGCGAGAAGCTCTACGACATCGACCGGAGCGGGGCGCTCGTGCCGCAGCTCGCTGCCGCACTCCCCACCACCTCGTCCGACGGCCGCACCGTCACCCTGAAGGTGCGGCACGACCTGACGTTCAGCGACGGCACCCGGCTCGACGCCGCGGCCGTCGTCACCTCGCTGCTGCGCCACCGCGATCTGCCCGGATCCGCGCGCGGCACCGAACTCGCCCCGGTCACCTCCATCGAGGCCACCGGCCGCTACACCGTGCGGATGAGGCTCAAGCAGCCCTACGTACCGCTCACCGGTGTCCTCGCCGACCGGGCCGGGATGGTGATGTCACCGACCGCGCTCAAGAAGTACGGGAAGAACTTCACCAACCACCCCTCCTGCGTCGGCCCCTTCCGCTTCGTCGAGCGGGTCGGCGGCGACCGGATCGTGCTGAAGAAGGACCCGCACTACTACGACGCGGACAAGGTCCACCTCGACGGCGTCGTCTAAAAGCCCATACCCGACGGCAACGTCCGGCTGGCCAACCTGCGCTCCGGCGACCTCCAGGTCGGCGACCAGATGGGCCCCGTCGACGTACAGAGCGCCCTCACCGAACCGAAGCTCCAGCTCTTCAACTCGCCCTCCCTCGGCTACCAGGGCATCGGGCTCAACGTCGGCAACGTCGACGGGCTGGGCAAGAAGCCCGGAAAGCTCGACACCCCGATCGCCCGTGACGTACGCGTCCGGGAGGCGTTCGAGCTGGCCATCGACCGCGACACCCTCAACAGGGTCGTCTTCCAGGGCATGTACGAACCGGCCTGCGGTCCCATCTCCCCGCAGTCCGCCATCGCCCCCGGCATCAAGCCGGCCGACTGCCCCGGGCGCGACGTCGCCAAGGCCAGGAAGCTCCTGAAGGAGGCCGGGGTGAAGACCCCGCTCAGGATCGAGCTGAAGACCTCCACCACCCCCGAACAGGGGCGCGTCGGGCAGGTCCTCCAGGCCATGGTCAAGGAGGCGGGCTTCGACCTCTCGCTGCGGCCCACCGAGTACGCCACCATGCTCTCGGAGACCGACGACGGGAACTACGACGTCTTCACCAGCGGCTGGTCCGGCCGGCTCGACCCCGACGGCAACGTCTCCAACTTCCTCAGGACCGCCGGCGCCATGAACGCCTACGGACTCGGCGACCCCGCGATCGACAAGCTCATCGCGGAGGGCAGCACCGTCTCCGACCCGGCCCGGCGCACCGAGATCTACGACGAACTCACCCGGCGGGTCAACGACGCCCACGCCCTCATCTACCTCTACCGGCAGAAGAACTACGTCGTCGCCACCAAGGACGTCGCGGGCATCCGCGTCTACGGCGACGGACTGGTCCGGGTCACGACTGCGGGGTACACCCGATGACGAAATATCTGCTGACGCGCCTGCGCCAGTCCCTGATCACCCTCTTCCTGGTCTCCGTCGTGGTGTTCGCCGGCATCCGGGCCCTGCCCGGCGACCCGGCCCTCGCCCTCGCCGGCGAGGAGCGCAGCCCCGAGGCGCTCGCCGCGATCCGGTCGGCGTACGGCCTCGACGACAACCTCGTCGTGCAGTACGCCCGGTTCATCGGGCACGCCCTCACCGGCGACCTCGGCACCTCCTCGCGCACCGGGCTCCCGGTCTCCGACGCCATCGGACAGGCCCTCCCGGTCACCCTGGAGCTGGCCGCGCTCTCGCTGCTGCTCGCCGTGGTCCTCGGCATCGGCGCCGGGGTCGTCGCCGCCGTGCGGCGCGGGAAGCCCGAGGAGTGGATCGCCAACGTGATCGCGCTGATCGGGCTCTCCATCCCCACCTTCTGGCTCGGCATCGTGCTCGTCCTCGGATTCGCCATCGCGCTCCCGGTGTTCGCCGCCTCCGGCTACGTACCCTTCGGCACCGACCGGGTCGACAACCTGCGCCGCATGGTGCTGCCCGCCATCGTGCTCGGCTCCGGACTCGCGGCCGTCGTGATGCGCCAGACCCGGGCCGCGATGCTCGACTCGCTCTCCGCCGACTACGTGCGCACCGCCCGCGCCAAGGGGCTGTCCAAGCGGTCCGTCGTCGGCGGCCACGCCCTGCGCAACTCGCTGGTCACCGTCGTCACCGTGCTCGGCCTCCAACTCGGGCACCTGATCTCCGGCGCGGTCGTCACCGAGCAGATCTTCGTCCTGCCCGGCTTCGGCAAGCTCACCATCGACGCCGTCTTCACCCGCGACTACGCGACGCTCCAGGCCGTGGTGCTCTGCACCTCCGCCGCGTACATCCTCATCAACCTGCTGGTCGACGTGGTCTATTCGGTCATCGACCCGCGCATCCGGCTCGGAGGTGCCCGGTGACCACAGCGACCCCAGTGCTCCCCACCGTCCCGCCCACCGCCAGGAGGCGGACCGGCGGCGGACGGCTGCGCGCCCTGCGCAGGAACCGCCTCGCCCTCACCGGCGGCGTCATCGCGGCCGTCTTCGTCCTGGCCGCGCTCCTGGCCCCGCTGATCGCCCCGTACGACCCCTCCCAGCCCAACTTCGGTAACGTCCTGGCCGCGCCGGGCGGGTCCCACTGGCTCGGCACCGACGATCTGGGACGCGACCAGCTCTCCCGGATCGTGTTCGGGGCGCGCGCCTCCATGCAGGTCGGCCTCGTCGCCGTCGTGCTCGCCTTCGTCGTCGGCGTACCGCTGGGCCTCGTCGGCGGCTACTACGGCAGGTTCGCCGACGGCGCCGTCTCCCGGCTCACCGACACCATGCTCGCCTTCCCGTTCCTGGTGCTGGCCGTCGGCCTGGCCGCGATCCTCGGCCCCTCCCTCACCAACGCCACCATCGCCATCGGCATCTCCCAGATCCCCGCCGTCATCCGCATCACCCGGGCCGAGACACTGCGGCTCAAGCACGTCGACTACGTCGGCGCGGCCATCGCCAACGGCGGCGGCGACGGGACCGTGCTCTTCCGGCACATCCTGCCCAACGCCACCTCCGCCCTGATCGTCCAGGCGACCGTCGGCATCCCGGCCGCCATCATCGGCGAGGCGCTGCTCAGCTTCCTCGGCCTCGGTGTCCAGCCGCCCGACCCCTCCCTCGGCGTGATGCTCTCCGGCGCCCAGTCCTTCCTGGCCCCCGCTCCCTGGCTCGCCGTCTTCCCCGGCCTGGCGATCGTCGCGGCGACCCTGGCCTTCAACCTGCTCGGCGACGGACTGCGCGACGTCCTCGACCCCCGTGGAGGCACCCGATGACCGAGACCGTGCTCGCACCCGCACCGGAACCGGTGCGCGAACCCGTCCTGAGCGTCCGCGACCTGTCCGTCTCCTTCCGCTCCGACACCCGCACCGTGCACGCCGTCGACGGTGTCTCCTACGACCTGCACCCCGGCGAAGTCCTCGCCGTCGTGGGGGAGTCGGGCTGCGGCAAGTCCGTCACCTCGATGGCCGTGATGGGCCTGCTCCCGCCCACCGCCCGCCTCGGCGGCTCCATCCGGCTCGGCGGCCGGGAACTGGTCGGCGCGCCCGAGAAGGCGCTCCGGAAGATCCGCGGCAAGGACATCGCGATGATCTTCCAGGAGCCCATGACCTCCCTCAACCCGGTCCTCACCATCGGCCGGCAGATCGGTGAGGTGCTCCGCAGGCACCAGGGGCTCAGCCGCAAGGAGGCCCGGGAGCGCTCCGTCGACCTCCTCGACCTGGTCGGCATCCCCGCCCCGCGCAGCCGTATCGACGAATACCCCCACCAGCTCTCCGGCGGGATGCGCCAGCGGGTGATGATCGCCATCGCCGTCGCCTGCGACCCCTCCGTCCTCATCGCGGACGAACCCACCACCGCGCTCGACGTCACCGTGCAGGCCGGCATCCTCGAAGTCCTCCAGTCGCTGCGCGAACGGCTCGGCACCGCCATCGTCCTGGTCACCCACGACCTCGGCGTGGTCGCCGACGCGGCCGACCGGGTCCTGGTGATGTATGCCGGACGCTCCGTCGAACAGGCCCCCGTCCACGACCTGTTCGCCACCGCCCGGCACCCCTACACCCGGGGCCTGCTCGGCGCCGTCCTGCGCCCCGGCGGCGAGGGCAAGCGCCGGCTGCCCGAGATCCCCGGCCTGGTGCCCAGCCTCGACAGCCAGCCCGACGCCTGCACCTTCGCGCCGCGCTGCGGCCGCGCCGACGACAGCTGTACGGCCGGCCGCCCCGGCTTCCGGGCCGTGGACCGCACCGCCGGGACGAACGCCGCGCACCGGGCCGCCTGCTGGCACCCGTACGCCGCCGACGAGACGACCGACGCCCGCCCGGCCACCCCCGCCCCGCTCGCCCGAACCGACCAGGAGGCCGGACAGTGACCGCAGCACAGACCGCCCCCGCCCCGCGCGACAGCGCCGGGGACACCGCGGACCCCCAGCAGCCCGTGCTGCGGATCGACGCCCTGGAACGGCACTTCGGCGCCTCCGGCGGAGGCACCGTCCGGGCCGTGGACGGCGTCTCGATCACCATCGGGCGCGGCGAGGTCGTCGGCCTGGTCGGCGAGTCCGGCAGCGGCAAGTCGACCGTCGGCCGCTGCGCCGTACGACTCGACGAACCCACCGGCGGCACCGTCCACATCAACGGCACCGACATCACCCACCTGTCGCGACGCGCCCTGCGCCCCCTGCGCAAGGACTTCCACCTGGTCTTCCAGGACCCCTCCTCCTCGCTCGACCCGCGCATGACCATCGGCCAGATCGTCGCCGAGCCGATCAGGCTGCACCGCCGGGCCCGGGGCGCCGCCGTGCGCCAACGCGTCGAGCAGCTCCTCGCCCAGGTCGGACTGCGCCCCGAGCACGCCGACCGCCACCCGCACGAGCTCTCAGGAGGCCAGCGCCAGCGCATCTCCATCGCCCGCGCGCTCTCCTGCGACCCGGACCTCGTCGTCGCCGACGAACCGACCTCCGCGCTCGACGTCTCCGTCCAGGCATCCGTCCTCAACCTGCTCGCCGACCTCCAGCGCGACCGCGGCTTCGGCTGCCTGTTCATCACCCACGACCTGGCCGCCGTCGAATTCCTGGCCGACCGGATCGCCGTGATGTACCTCGGCCAGATCGTCGAACAGGCCTCCACCGCCGACCTGTTCGCCGCCCCCAAGCACCCCTACACCCAGGCGCTGCTCTCCGCCGCGCCCGTCCCCGACCCGGCACTCCAGCGCTCGCGCGAACGCATCGTGCTCCACGGCGAGCTGCCCAGCCCCCTGGACCCTCCGCCCGGCTGCCGCTTCCACACCCGCTGCCCGCTCGCCACCGAGCGCTGCCGCACCGAGGTCCCCGCCCTGCGCGAGCTGCCCGGAGGCCGCCAGGTCTCCTGCCATCTCGTCACCGACGACGGCACCGCCCCGGACGCGGCCGGCTGACCTCCCGTACGTACCATCCGGACCACCGGCCACAAGAACCCCGCACGTCGCAGCAAGGAGCCGCATCCGTGTTCACCACCCGGCCCACCCTCCAGGGCACCTTCGGCATGGTGTCCTCCACCCACTGGCTCGCCTCGCAGTCCGCGATGGCCGTCCTGGAGGACGGCGGCAACGCCTACGACGCCGCAGTCGCCGCCGGATTCGTCCTGCACGTCGTCGAACCCCACCTCAACGGGCCGGCCGGCGAGGTCCCCATGATCCTCGCGCCGAAGGACGGCGAGGTGCGGGTGCTGTGCGGCCAGGGCCCCGCCCCCGCCGGGGCCACCACCGCCCACTACCGCGCGCTCGGCCTCGACCTCGTCCCCGGCACCGGACCGCTCGCCGCCGCCGTGCCGGGCGCCTTCGACGCCTGGATGCTGCTCCTGCGCGACCACGGCACCAAGACCCTCGCCGAGGTGCTGCGGTACGCCATCGGCTACGCCGAGGACGGGCACGCGCCCGTCGAGCGCGTCGGCCAGACCGTCGAGACCGTCCGCGAGCTCTTCGAGACCGAGTGGCGGACCTCCGCCGATGTCTACCTGCCCGGCGGCAGGTCCCCGCAGCCCGGCGAGCTGTTCCGCAACCCCGCACTCGCCGCGACCTGGCGCCGGCTGATCGCCGAGGCCGAGGAGACCGGCGGCGACGACCGCAGCGCGCAGATCGAGGCCGCCCGCGCCGTCTGGCGCGAAGGCTTCATCGCCGAGGCACTGGTCCGCCAGGCCGCCGTCCCCACCATGGACACCAGCGGCACCCGCCACACCGGCACCCTCGCCGCCGCCGACCTCGCCGGCTGGTCCGCGTCCTACGAGGCCCCCGCCACGTACGACTGGAACGGCTGGACGCTCGCCAAGGCCGGCGGCTGGAGCCAGGGCCCCGCCTTCCTCCAGCAGCTCGCCCTCCTCCCCGCCGAGCTGCCGGCGTACGGCTCCGCCGCCTACGTCCACCTGCTCATCGAGGGCTGCAAGCTCGCCATGGCCGACCGCGAGGCCTGGTACGGCGACGCCGCCGACGTACCGCTCGGCGCGCTGCTCTCCGAGCCGTACAACACCGCCCGCCGCGCCCTGATCACCGACGAGGCCTCGCACGAACTGCGTCCGGGCAGCCCCGACGGCCGCACCCCCGTGCTGAGCGCCCACGCCCACGCGGTCGCCGCCGGTGAGTCCGGCTTCGACGCGATGGGCATCCCGGCCGCCGGCGTCGGCGAGCCGACCGTCGCCAAGGAGGGCGCGGGGGAGCCGACCGCCACGGCGGACCGGGCGGGCGAGCCGACGGTCGCCGGGAACGGCGCGACCCGGGGCGACACCTGCCATGTCGACATCGTCGACCGCTGGGGCAACATGGTCTCCGCCACCCCCAGCGGCGGCTGGCTCCAGTCCAACCCGGTGGTGCCCGAGCTGGGCTTCCCGCTCGGCACCCGGCTCCAGATGGCCTGGCTGGACGAGGGACTGCCCAACACCCTCACCCCCGGCAGGCGCCCGCGCACCACCCTCACCCCGTCCCTCGCCCTGCGCGACGGCGTCCCCGTGATGGCCTTCGGCACCCCGGGCGGCGACCAGCAGGACCAGTGGCAGCTGCACTTCTTCCTCGCGGTCGCCCTGCGCTCCGAGGTCCGCGGCGGCCTCGACCTCCAGGGCGCCATCGACGCCCCGAACTGGCACAACGACAGCTTCCCCGGCTCGTTCTTCCCGCGCGGAATGCGCCCGGGCAGCGTCACCGTCGAGGCGGGCATGGACCCCGGGGTCGTCGAGGAACTGCGCCGGCGCGGCCATGACGTCACGGTCGGCGACGCCTGGTCCGAGGGCCGGATGTGCGCGGTCGCCCGCGACCCGGAGACCGGGGTGCTCTCGGCGGCGGCGAACCCGCGCGGCATGCAGGGGTACGCCGTCGGACGCTGACCGGCCACCTTCCGGTCATGACCGGGTCGCCGGCGTCCGCGGCGCCCGTGCTTAGCTGGGGGCATGATCGATGACTTTCTTGCCGGAGACCTGACCGAGGTCGAGGCGGCGGTCCGCGCAGCGGCCGCCGCCGAGATCATGCCGCGCCACCGGCAGCTCGCCGCCCACGAGATCATCGAGAAGAACGGCCCGCACGACCTCGTGACGACCGCCGACCGGCTCGCCGAGGAGCACCTCACCGCCTCCCTGAGCCGGATCCTGCCCGGCTCCGTAGTCGTCGGCGAGGAGGCGGTCCACGCCGACCCGAAGGTGTACGGGGCGCTGGGCGGCGACGCGCCCGTGTGGATCGTCGACCCGGTCGACGGCACCCGCCAGTTCGTCCGGGGCGAGACGGGCTTCTGCACCCTGGTGGCCCTCGCCCACCGCGGCGAGCTGCTGGCCTCCTGGACGTTCGCCCCCGCCCGCGACGAACTGGCCGTCGCCGTGCGCGGCAAGGGCGCGACGGTCAACGGCACCCCGATACGGTCCGGCTCGCCCGCCCCCGGCGCGGTGCTCCGCGTCGCGATGTCGCACCCCGACTACACCACCGACGCGCAGAAGCGGGCCCTGCTCGGCCTGCGCACCGAAGGCATCGAGGCCCGCCCCTGCGGCTCGGCGGGCCTCGAATACCTCGCCGTGGCCCGCGGCGACCTGGACGGCATCGCCTTCAACTGGGAGTACGCGTGGGACCACGCGGCGGGGCTGCTCCTGGTCACCGAGGCGGGCGGCACCCAGGCCACGCTGTCCGGCGCGCCGTTCCGTGTGACCGGTGGCAACGACCTGCCCTTCACCGCCGCCCGCGACCGCGCGACGGCCGACCGCATCCTGACCGCGCTGCGCGCGGACCTCTGAGCGGCGGTACTCCTTTCAGAGCTCCAGCAGCTCACGGGTCAGTGCGGCGAGGCGCTTGCGGGCCTGCGGGTCATAGGCCTGGTCGTGCGCGGCCGAGTCCGTGAACCGGTCGAAGTACCGGCCGCTGACCTCGGCCAGGGCCGGGTCCGTGATCAGCCGGACCGTGGGACGCACCCCCTCCTCGACGGGGACGGCCGGTGTCAGCCCGTACGCCCGCACCCCCTCGGTGTCCATCAGATGCGCCGGGTGCAGCGCGTTGAAGGTGACCCCGCTGCCCGGCGTCTCCTCGGCGGCCAGGTCGAACGTCGACATGATCATCGCGAGCTTGCTCCGGCAGTACGCCTCGAGACCTTCGTAGCCCCGCTCCATCATCACGTCGTCGAAGTCGACGGGTGACTGGCCCACCGAGGCCACCTGGACCACCCGCGCCGGCGCCGAGGCGGTCAGCAGCGGAAGCAGCTCGCGGATCAGCAGATACGGCGTCAGATAGTTCACGGCGAACCGGAGTTCATGCCCCTGGGCGCTGAGCTCGCGGCGCAGCGGCTCCGCACCGCCGCCGGCCACCGCGTTGTTGACGAGGGCGTCGAGCCGGGGCTCGGCCGCCCGGACGGCGGCGGCCAGGGAGCGGACCTGGTCCAGGTCGGACAGATCGGCGAGATAGGTGCGGACCTCGCCGCGCCCGGCCGAGATCCCGCGGACCTCGGCGGCGGCCCGGTCGAGCCGCTCGCGGTCGCGGCCGTGCAGCAGCAGCGTCGCGCCGCGCCCGGCCAGGTCGCGTGCGAGGTGGAGCCCGAGGCCCTGGGTGGCGCCGGTGATGAGGACGGTTCCGTCGTAACGCGTTTCCGCGCCGGTTGTGTTCATGGGCTGAGTTATATCAAGACATTGATATGAACACCATGCCTGTCTCATGTTCGTCTTCTGCTGTATGCCCGTGGCTGTACGCTCGCGGGCATGGGAATGACCGCCGGCGACCGCCTCGGCGCGGACATCAAACGCGCAGAACAGGCCCTCATGGCAGCCAAGAGCGCCGCACTGAGGGGCGCCGATCTGAGCGTCGCGCAGTACGCGGCGCTGTTCGCGCTCGCCGACAACCCCGGGATCTCGGGGGCGGCCCTGGCACGGGCGTGTCTGGTGACGCCTCAGGCGATGGCGGCGGTGCTCAAGCACCTGGAGGAACGCGGGCTGATCGTCAGGTCCGCCCACCCGTGGCACCAGAAGATGCTGGAGACCCGGCTGACCGAGGCCGGGACCCGGACCCTGCGGCTGGCCGACGAGCAGGCGGTACGGATCGAACGCCGCATCGCGGACGAGTTCAGCCCCGAGGAGCGCGACACCCTGCGCGAACTGCTCGCCCGCTGCGTCACCGCCATCCGGCGCGACTGAGCCGCCCGGTCAGCCCGCCGTCGTCCGCAGGACCGCGCGCACGTCCCGTACGACCCCGGCGGCCGTCTCCACCGCCGCAGGGTCCAGCCCCCGCAGCGCCTCGCCGGTCCGCTCCTCGAAGTCCGCGGGGGTGTCCGGCAGGGCGGCGGCCGCCGCCAGCGCACCCTTCTCGTTGAGGCACCAGGTGCGGTGGTGGGCGTGCAGGGACTGGGCCAGGATGCCGAAGGCCCGCGAGAGGCAGAGCGAGACATGCAGCCGGTCGCCCGCCGGGGCCGACTTGCGGGCCGACGCGACCGAGAACTTTGCCTCCCAGGCCGCCTCGGCGAGCGCCTGCCGCAGCGGCTCCGGGTAGTGGGCCGTCTGCCGCTGAAGCGCCGTCAGCTCGCCGTGCGGATCGGCGAGTACGCGGCCGAGGGCGACCTCGCCCGGATAGGCGGGCGACCAGAACCCCAGCGGATGGCCGGGCTGGATGCCCACCTCGTAGCGCCCCTGCCGGCAGCCCGACCAGACCTCCTCGACCCGGTCCAGATCGCGCAGGATCCAGTCGACCTGCACCCCGTCCACGCGCAGCCAGGCCCCGCCGTTGACCCACGGCCCCCAGCCCCCGGGCCCGGCCACCTCGACCGGGGAGCCCTGGAAGGAACCGGCCAGCGCGGCCAGGGCGGCGGTGTCCGGGGTGCCCCGGTAGTAGAGGCCCAGATCCCAGTCGGAGTCGGGGCGATGGGTGCCCCGGGCCCGGCTGCCGCCGAGGACCACGGCCCGGATCCCGGGCAGTTCGGTGAGCCGTCCGGCCATGTCGTCGATCCGGCGGCGCAGTACGGAATCGTCCGGCGGCCGGGTGGGCTTCTCGTCGCTCATCGGACGGGGACCCTACCCGCCCCCGTGCTGTCGGTGCCTGTGAATATCCTGGGTGCTCAGACCGTCGGCTGACAAAGGAGTCCGAAGGTGCCGTCGATGCTCGATGCAGTCGTCGTGGGGGCAGGGCCCAACGGACTGACCGCCGCGGTCGAACTGGCCCGCCGCGGCTTCGCCGTGGAGGTCTTCGAAGCCGGGCCCGCCGTCGGCGGCGGAGCCCGCACCGAGGAGCTCACCCTCCCCGGCTTCCGCCACGACCCCTGCTCGGCGGTCCACCCCCTGGGCATCGGCTCGCCCGCCTTCGACGCGATGCCGCTCGCCCGGCACGGCCTGGAGTGGCTTCAGCCGAGGCTCGCCCTCGCCCACCCCTTCCCGGACGGCTCCGCCGCCGTGCTGGCCGCGTCGGTGGGGGAGACGGCGATGGCGCTGGGGCCGCGGGACGCCGGGGCGTACCGACGGCTGGTCGCCCCCTATCTCGGCCACTGGGACACCCTCGCCCAGGACTTCCTGCGCACCCCGTGGGACGGACTGCCCCGCGACCCGTACCGCTACGCGCGCTTCGGCCTCGACGCGATCCAGCCCGCCGCGCTGCTGTCCCGCCGCTTCCGGGACGCGAAGGCGCGCGGTCTGATCGCCGGCCTTGCCGCCCACGCCATAGCGCCCGGCACCGGTCTCGCGACGGGCGGTGTCGCGCTGCTCTTCGCGCTCGCCGCCCACGAGCGCGGCTGGCCGGTGCCGCGCGGCGGCTCCCAGGCCATCTCCGACGCCCTCGCCTCCTACCTGCGCGAACAGGGCGGCACCATCCGTACGGACACGGAGGTCAAGCGGCTCGACGAACTGCCGCCGGCCCGCGCCTATGTCTTCGACACCTCCCCGACGGCGCTGGCCAGGATCGCCGGGCTCGGTCACGCCTACCGGGGCTACCGCTACGGCGCCTCCTGCTTCAAGATCGACTACGCGCTGTCGGGCCCGGTCCCCTGGACCGCCCCGGAGGCCCGCAGGGCCGGCACGGTCCATGTCGGCCCCACGGCCGCCGAGATCGACTCCGCGCTGCGCGCCGCCGTCGGAGGCCGCGACCCGCGCGTGCCGTTTCTGATCACCGCCCAGCCCAGCCTGGTCGACCCCACCCGCGCCCCCGAGGGCAAGCAGGTGTTCTGGGTGTACGGACATGTCCCGGCGGGCTGGCGGGGCGATGCCACCGACGTCATCGAACGCCAGCTGGAGCGGTTCGCCCCCGGCTTCCGCGACCTGGTGCTCGCCCGCGCGGTCACCGGCCCGCCCCAGCTCGCCGCCCGCAACGCGAACTACGTGGACGGCGACATCGCCTGCGGCGCCTTCTCCGGACTGCAGACGGTGATCCGCCCCAAGCTCGCCCGGGTGCCGTACGCGACCGCGCACCCCGCGGTCTTCATCTGCTCCTCGGCCACCCCGCCCGGCCCCGGCGTGCACGGGATGTCCGGACACCACGCGGCCAGAGCCGTCTGGCGGCGGCTGCGGGAGACGGGGCCGTCCGCCGGCCATTGACCCCGGTCTTGCGCGGTCGCCCGCGCGGCACGCCTCCGTACGGGCATGATGGGCCGCATGCCCAGCCCCTCCGCAGTCACCGTCACCCTCGTACGGGGAGACATCACCCGGCAGTCCGCCGATGTCGTCGTCAACGCCGCGAATTCCTCCCTGCTCGGCGGGGGCGGGGTGGACGGCGCGATCCACCGGCGCGGCGGCCCCGAAATCCTGGCCGCCTGCCGGCAGCTGCGCGCCTCGCAATACGGCAAGGGCCTGCCTACGGGCCGGGCCGTCGCCACCACGGCCGGGAAGCTGGACGCCCGCTGGGTCGTCCACACGGTCGGCCCGGTCTGGAGCGGCGCCGAGGACCGCTCCGCGCTGCTGGAGTCCTGCTACCGCGAATCCCTGGCCGTCGCCGCCGAGCTGGGGGCGCGCACCGTCGCCTTCCCGGCCATCTCCACCGGCATCTACGGCTGGCCGATGGACGACGGGGCCCGCATCGCCGTGCGTACGGTGCTGGCGTGCGCGGCCGCGCCCGTCGAGGAGGTGCGGTTCGTGCTGTTCGACGCGCACGCGTACGTGGAGTTCGAAGAGGCGCTCGCGGCAGCCCTGGCCTGAGCGCCCTGCGGGGGCGCGGGGCGCTCAGGCCGCCCGTGCGGGGCCCACACCCTCCACGTCGAAGGTCACCTGGTCCTCGTAGCACCACCACCAGGTCTCACCGGGCTCGTAGGAGCGGATGAGAGGGTGCCCGGTGGCCGCGTTGTGCGCGGTGGCGTGCTTGTTCTTCGAGGAGTCGCAGCAGCCGACGTGCCCGCAGCCCTGGCACTCGCGCAGATGCACCCAGGTGTCCCCCTGCTCGACACACTGCGTACAGGAATCGGGACTGTCCGGGGTGACGCGCCGCACCTGGTCGAGATGCGAGCAGATCAGCGCGGACGACGCGTCCGTCATGTGGGATCTCCCTTGCGTTCCGTGGCGGTGTTCTCCGTGTCCTGACGTATCCGGGGCCCTCTCCAGGCTCTCACCGGGGTGCCGCCTGTCAACTCATGGCGGGCCCCGCCCGGGCCCGGGGCAGGCCCTGGCAGTCCGACCGTGATGTCGGATTCCCGCCAGCCCCGCGCCCGCACCGTGGCCCATGCTGGTGCCATGCACACCGACACCGAGCGCTGCGTACGGGCCGTCCGGTCCAAGGACGCCCGCTTCGACGGATGGTTCTTCACCGCCGTCCTGACCACCCGGATCTACTGCCGTCCGAGCTGTCCCGTTGTGCCGCCCAAGGACGAGAACATGACGTTCTACCCGAGCGCCGCCGCCTGCCAGCAGGCCGGATTCCGGGCCTGCAAGCGGTGCCGGCCCGACACGAGCCCCGGATCGCCGGAGTGGAACGCCCGCGCCGACTCCGTGGCCCGCGCGATGCGGCTCATCCGGGACGGCGTCGTCGACCGCGAGGGCGTCCCCGGGCTCGCCACCCGGCTCGGTTACTCGGCCCGGCAGATAGAGCGCCAGCTGCTCGCGGAACTCGGCGCCGGGCCGCTCGCCCTGGCCCGCGCCCAGCGGGCGCAGACCGCCCGGGTCCTCATCGAGACCACCGCGCTGCCCATGGCCGAGGTCGCCTTCGCCGCCGGCTTCTCCTCGATCCGCACCTTCAACGACACCGTCCGCGAGGTGTTCGCCCTGGCGCCGGGGGAACTGCGCGCCCGCGCGACCCGGTCCGCCCGGCCGCCCGCCACCCCCGGCGTGATCGCGCTGCGCCTCCCGTACCGCGCACCGCTCAACCCCGGCAACCTCTTCGGGCACCTCGCCGCGACCGCCGTCCCGGGCGTGGAGGAGTGGCGCGACGGTGCCTACCGCCGCACGCTCGACCTCCCGCACGGGCACGGCATCGTCGCGCTGGCCCCGCAGAGCGACCACATCGCCTGCCGGCTCTCGCTCACCGACCCGCGCGATCTCACCCTGGCCATCAGCCGGTGCCGCTGGCTGCTGGACCTGGACGCCGACCCGGTCGCCGTCGACGGGCAACTGCGCGCCGATCCGCTGCTCGCCCCGCTGGTCGACGAGGCCCCCGGCCGCCGGGTGCCGAGGACCGTCGACGGCCCGGAGTTCGCCGTCCGGGCCGTGCTCGGCCAGCAGGTGTCCACGGCCGCCGCCCGGACCCATGCCGCCCGGCTGGTCACGGCGCACGGCACGCCCGTGGACGACCCGGAGGGCGGTCTCACCCACCTCTTCCCGGCCCCCGCCGCCCTGGCCGGGCTCGACCCCGGGCGGCTGGCCCTGCCGGGCAGCCGGCGCCGCACGCTCACCACCCTCGTCCGGGCCCTGGCGGACGGCTCGCTGCGCCTGGGCACCGACACCGACTGGGAGAAGGCGCGGGCCGAGCTGACCGCGCTGCCCGGTTTCGGCCCCTGGACCGTCGAGGTCATCGCGATGCGGGCGCTCGGCGACCCGGACGCCTTCCTGCCGACGGACCTCGGCATCCGGCGAGCGGCGCAACAGCTAGGCCTGCCCTCGACACCGGCGGCCCTCACCGCCCGCGCGGCGGGCTGGCGGCCCTGGCGCGCCTACGCCGTGCAGTATCTGTGGACCGTCGACGACCACCCCATCAACCACCTTCCCGCACAAGGAAGTTCCTCGTGACCGCAGCACGCACCAGCACCGCGACCCGGCAGCACACCGTGGTCGACAGCCCCTACGGACCGCTCACCCTCGTCGCCACCGACGGGGTCCTCGCCGGCCTCTACATGAGCGGCCAGCGGCACCGCCCGCCCGAGGAGACCTTCGGCGAGCCGGACCCGCGCCCCTTCACCGAGGCGGTCCGGCAGCTGGACGCCTACTTCGCCGGCGAGCTGCGGCAGTTCGACCTCCCGCTGCGCCTGGACGGCACGCCGTTCCAGCGCAGCGTCTGGGACCAGCTCCAGCAGATCCCGTACGGCGAGACCCGCTCGTACGGGGAACTGGCCGAGAACCTGGGCAGACCCGGTGCCTCCCGGGCGGTGGGCCTGGCCAACGGCAAGAACCCGGTCGGCATCATCGTCCCCTGCCACCGGGTGATCGGCGCCTCGGGCAGCCTCACCGGCTACGGCGGCGGCCTCGACCGCAAACAGCGGCTGCTGGCCTTCGAGAACGGCACCGAGGGCACCATGCCGGGGCTGTTCTAGGCGCACGCGTACGGCGAAGGGCCCCGCACCCGCGCGGGGCCCTTCGCCGTGTTCCGTTCCTGCCCCGGGTCAGCCGGTGAAGATCTCGATCACCGTCCAGATCGCCAGGCCCAGCATGCAGAGCCCGCCGATGCGCTGCACCGTCTTGAGCGGTACGCGCTTGGCGATGAACCGGCCCGCGAGCAGTGCCAGGGCCGATACGGACATCAGGGCGGCGGCGGAGCCGATCGCGGTGGACCAGGCGCCGTTGCTCGCGGCCAGGTTGGCCGTCGTGATCTGGGTGAGGTCGCCCCATTCGCTGATGAACACGGCCATGAAGGCGGTCGAGTACACGGGCCAGAAGCCGGTCACCGTCTTCGGGCCGTCCTCGTCCTCGCCCTCGCCCGCGTCGGCCCGGAGCAGCATGAAGGCGCCGAAGGCGAACAGGCAGGCCGAGACGAGCTTGACGATCCAGTCGGGCAGCAGGCCGAGCAGGCCGCCCGCCCCGACGGCGATGGCGACATGGACGATGAACGCGGACGACGTCCCGAACCAGACGTACAGCGGGCGCATGCGCGTGCCCATGGCCAGCGACGCGAACATCGTCTTGTCGGGGAGTTCCGCGAGGAAGATCAGCCCGAAAGCGGTGATGATCGCCAGGGGGTCGAGATGCATTCCGGGTGGCTTTCTGTAGGAGCCGGGCCCCGGATCTTCCGCGAAGTGCCGCTGAGGCGTTTCGGAGGACCACTCGGCCCGGCATGACGGCACCGCCCACGGGGCGTGGGCGTGTCATACCTGACCGAAGGTCTCGCCCGCCCGTCATGATCCACGAGCCCGGCCACCGGGAACCCGGAGGTTCCAGTGTGTCGACGACCGGTTTGCAGGGCTACTCCCCTTCGCAGCCGTCAACGATACCGCACCCGGTCGGGGCGGCCCGGTCAGCGGTTGCCGACGGGGCTGCCGTTCTCCAGCTCCACCGTGCCCGCGCCGGACCCCAGCGCGTCCAGGGCCGCGCGCACCCGGCTGCTGAGCCGCTCGGGCAGGTAGCCGTCCAGGTCCGCGGGCTCGACCAGCCGCCACGACAGCAGCTCCTCCTCCTGGAGCCGGATCGCCTTCAGCTGCGACTCGTCCAGGACGCCGCCGTCGTACACATAGGCCACGATCGGCGGCCGCGCGGGGCCCTGGGTCCAGTCGACCGCGAGCAGCCGGCCCGGCTCCAGGTCGAGGCCGATCTCCTCGGCCGACTCGCGCCGCGCCCCCTGGCGGGGCGTCTCGCCCTGGTCCGACTCGACCGTGCCGCCGGGCAGCGTCCAGCCCTCCCGGTAGTTCGGCTCGACGATCAGCACCCGGCCCCGCGCGTCACGGAAGACACAGGCCGCGCCTGCGAGGACCTTGGGGAGTCCGGCGATGTAGGTGGCGTAGTCGTTGGTGGTCACGCGAGCAGCCTAGGGCCTGGCCGGCAGGTCCAGAGCCCGGACGGCCATGGGCAGGGAGGGGGTGTGCCGGATAGGGTCGGGGCGGCGCGACTGCCTGTTCGAAAGCAGAGGAAATCAAGGTGGCGGACGGAGCAGTGACCGCACGCGTGCTCGTCGCGGCGGACAAGTTCAAGGGCTCGCTCACGGCCGTGCAGGTCGCGGAGCGGGTGACGGCCGGGCTGCGGCGGGTCGCCCCCGAGGTACGGGTCGACGCCCTGCCCGTGGCGGACGGCGGCGACGGCACGGTCGCGGCTGCGGTGGCCGCCGGGTTCGAGCGCCGCGAGGCGCGGGTGACCGGGCCGCTCGGCGACCCGGTGACCGCGGCGTACGCGCTGCGCGACACCACCGCGGTGGTGGAGATGGCCGAGGCCTCCGGCCTCCAGCATCTGCCCGAGGGCGTGTTCGCCCCGCTCACGGCGACCACGTACGGCTCCGGCGAGCTGCTGCTCGCCGCGCTGGAGGCGGGGGCGCGGACCGTCGTGTTCGGGGTCGGGGGCAGTGCGACCACGGACGGCGGGGCCGGGATGCTGACCGCGCTCGGCGCGCGGTTCCTGGAGGCGGACGGCAAGCCCGTCGGGCCGGGCGGCGGCGGGCTCGCCGCTCTCGCCGAGGCGGACCTCTCCGGGCTCGACCCGAGGCTCAAGGGGATCGACCTGGTCCTCGCGAGCGACGTCGACAACCCGCTGACCGGGCCCAAGGGGGCGCCGGAGGTCTACGGGCGCCAGAAGGGCGCGAGCGAGGACGACATCGCGGTGCTCGACGCGGCGCTCGCCCACTACGCCTCCGTCCTGGGACCGGAGCAGGCGGAGCTGCCGGGGGCCGGGGCGGCGGGCGGCATCGGGTACGGGGCGCTGGTCGCGCTCGGTGCGCGGTTCCGGCCCGGGATCGAGGTCATGCTCGACGTGCTCGGCTTCGCGCCCGCGCTGGAGCGGGCCACACTGGTGATCACCGGCGAGGGCTCGCTCGACGAGCAGACCCTGCACGGCAAGGCCCCGGCCGGGGTCGCGGCGGCGGCCCGCGCTGCGGGCATCGAGGTCGTCGCGGTCTGCGGCCGGCTGGCGCTGGCGCCGGAGGCGCTGGGGCGGGCGGGGATCCGCCGCGCGTACGCGCTGACCGCGCTGGAGCCGGATCCGGTGGTGTGCATGGCCGAGGCGGGTCCGCTGCTGGAACGGGTGGCGGAGTCGATCGGGCGGGACTTCCTGCGGTGAAGGCCCGCTGACCAGGGGCTCTGCCCCGGGCCCGCCCCTCAATCGCCGGAGGGGCTTGAGGGTGCCGGCCGGACGTGGAGTCTCAGCCTCGTCGGCGTTTGAGGCGCGGGGTCCGGGGCGGAGCCCCGGTTACGGGAACGGGCGGGTGGGGGACATTCGCGCCGCGCCCGCCGCCGGCACCACGGCCGGCGGGCGGCACGCGTCGCGCGTACCGCCCGCCGGCCGGCATGTGCCGGATCAGCTGGTGTAGGCCTCCAGTTCGGAGAGCTGCGCGGCCGGCCAGCCGGTGTTGGCGGTGAACGTCAGCTTCAGGTAGCGGGCCGACGTACCGGGCAGGGTGACGGTCGCCTGGTTGCCGCTCGACGGGTTGAAGGTGTAGCCCGCCGACGCCTTGAGCGAGTTGAACGTGTTGTTGTCGGTGCTCCCCGACACGCTCAGCGTCTGCGTACGGGTGGCCCAGGCCGCCGCCGGCGGCAGCTTCAGGACCAGCCGCTTGACGGACTTCGAGGCGCCGAGGTCCACGGTGATGGTCTGCGGGAAGGCGTTGTTGGTGCTCTCCCAGTAGCTGTTCGCGTCGCCGTCCACGGCCCTGGACGCGGTGTACACGTCGGCGTGGCCGGACTCGGTGACGTTGCGGCCCTGGGCGAGGTTGCCCGTCTCGGCGGGCGGGTCGGTGGGCGGGTCCGTCGGGTCGGTCGGCGGGTCCGTGGGCGGGTCGGTCGGGCCGCTGCCGTCGCCCGGGACTCCGCCGTTGGTCCACACCGGGTCGGGCCAGGTGCCGGTGCAGGCCGGCGGGTCGGCGTACCAGCCGGAGTTGCCGGCGCCCCGGGTGATCTGGAAGCCGCTGCCGACGCAGTTGTGGATGGGGTTGGACTGCGCGATGTGGGTGGCCTTGACGTTGGTGAACGTGGCCGTGCCCGGTGCCTGGACCTGGAGCGCGTAGGTGCCCGCGCCGTCGATCTTGATGTTGTCGAAGTGCAGCCCGTTGGTCGCGCCCTCGATGAGGTGGATCGCGGCGTAGGAGCTGTCCAGGATCTCGCTGTCGGAGATGTTGACCGTGGCGTTGATCGGTTCGTTGAGCCCGCTGAACCAGATCGCGCCGACCCCGAACTGCCAGTTGTAGTCGTTGTTCCCGGTCCGGATCAGGGTGTTGCGGGCCGCCGTGGTGGTGCCGGAGACGGCCGTGCCCTGACCGGAGTTGACTCCGGGGTAGCGGTTGGCGATGTGCAGCCCGCCGCCGTTGGTGATGGTGTCCGACATGACGTTGTCGGAGATGGTGATGTCCTTGCCGCCGTACGTGACGATGTTGTTGGCGAGGATCGGCAGGATCACGGTGTTGAACGTGAACTTGTTCTTCACGTTCGGGACGTTCTCCGCCCACATGGCCAGTCCGTCGTCACCCGTGTTGCGGACGAAGGTGTTGGTGACGGTCGAGTTGGTGACCCCGTAGTGGAAGTTCACGCCGTCGGCGGTCTGGTCCAGGATGCGGCTGTTCTTGATGGTGAAGTTGTCCATCGGGCCGTCCATCCAGGCGCCGCACTTGGTGTGCTGCATCCAGACGTTGTCGACGGTGGAGTTCGACAGGGCGCCGCCGATGGCGTTGACCTGGTCGTTGTCCTCCCGCTCCCGGATGTCGCCGATGATGGCGAAGTCCTTGAGCATGACGTTGCTGCTGCCGCCGTTCGCGGCGTACTTGCCGTAGACGCCGACGGCCTTGCTCCGGTTGGACGGGTCGCGCCCGGTCAGGACGGAGTACCAGGGACCGGCGCCGCGCAGCGTCACCTTGTCCACGATGATGTGGTCGCGGACCTGGAAGGTGCCCTGCGGGATGTACACCTCCTTGCCCTGCGTCCTGCCCGCGTCCACGGCCGCCTGGATCTTCGCGGTCGAGTCCGCGCCCCCGGTCGGGTCGGCGCCGAAGTCGGCGACGACGTCGAGGGCGCCCGAGGGCTTGGCGATCGGCGCGGCCACCTGCTCGAAGTCGGCCAGGTCGATGGTGAACGACGGTGAGGCCGAGGTGGAGGAGACCTGCAGCCGGACCTTCGTACCGATGGCGAGGGCGGACCCGAACATGGTCCGGGCCTCGTCGTAGAAGTGGTGCGGGTTGGTGTCGCCCGGATTGTTGTTGAACGGGTAACCGCCGTAGTACCAGCCGTACTTGGAGGTGACGGGCACCGCCTTGGGCGATCCGCCGTTCACCCGTACGTCGATCGAGGCGTCCCGGCCCGATCCGGCGGCGTTGTCCGGCAGCGAGTAGCGGAAGGACATCGCGTTGGCCGGGGCGGTGAGCGTGAACTCCACGTACTCACCGACCGCGTCCAGCGTCACGGCCTGCCGGCCCGAGGCCTCGGAGGGCAGCGTGCCGTAGAGGCGGTTGGGGCCGATCAGGGTGCCGTTGGTGGCCGCGTACTCGGCCTCCTGCTCCTTGAACGGAACGGTCGCGCCGCGGCCGGGAACCGCGAGCGGGGAGGGGGCGGGGACCCCGGCGGCCTGGGCGGCCGGGGCGCCGGTCAGGACCACGGCGGCGGCGGTGCCGAACGCGGCGAGGGCCAGCGAGAGGGAGGCGGACAGGGATCGTCTGAGCAGGGGGCGTCTGGGTGGTGGGGTCACAGGGGTGTCGTCCTTGCGGCTCGTGGGGCTCTTCGGACGCCCCACAGGCTAGGAGCACCCCCGCAAGGAAGTCCACGGCGCTGCGCAAGATTCCGCTCTCACAGCTAAAATTTGTGACGTAAACCTGTCAGGAATGCGTTGAGTGCGGGGATTGGAGGGGGAATTGGCGCGACGGCATCCCCACCCGGCGCAAGTCGTTTGCGAGTGGGGGGAAGTGGCGGCGGGTCAGATTCTGCGGCCGTCCATGCCCAGATAGCCGAACCGGCCCCGCTCGACCCGGTAGATGAACACGCCCGTCCCGGCGTACATTCCGTTCGCCGGCTCGAAGGCATAGCTCTTGGACACGCCCTTGAACGTGGTGGTCCGCAGCACGGGCAGCAGATCCTGCCGCGTCACCTTCTCCCGCTTCAGCCCCTCGGCGCACGCGGCGATCAGCCCCACCGCGTCGTAGGCCTCCGCGGCGAACAGCGGGGGAGCCGCGCCGAACCGTTTGCGGTACGCCGTCGCGAACCGGCGCACCGAGGGCACCGTCTCCGGATCGGCCGAGGTGGACACCACGAGCCACCCCTCGGCCGCCGCCCCGGCCTCCCGCACGAACCGGGGGTCGTGCACCGCCTGGGTGGCGATTCTCGGCCCCCGGTACCCGGCGTCCGCGAGCGCCCGCGCGAACCGCGCCGCGTCCTGCCAGGCACCGCCGTGCACCACCGCCCCGGGCCGCCCGGCCGCGATCCGCGCCGCACTGGCCCCGACGTCCCGGGCGTCCGTGCGCACCGTCTCGGCGCGCACCGTACGGCCGTTGCCCCG
This sequence comes from Streptomyces sp. ITFR-16, assembly GCF_031844705.1. Lineage (NCBI taxonomy): Bacteria > Bacillati > Actinomycetota > Actinomycetes > Kitasatosporales > Streptomycetaceae > Streptomyces > Streptomyces sp. ITFR-16. The sequence goes on along the minus strand of NZ_CP134609.1, from coordinate 1,096,410 downwards.
CAGCGCCTCGCTCAGGAACCGGGTCGCCTGCCTGCCGTACTCCGTGCCGTTGTCCACCAGCGCGATGTCGTCCAGGCCGTGCGCGCCGAGGTACTGCGACACCGGCAGCATCTGCATCGCGTCGTTGGGACGGGCGCAGAGGAAGATCCGGCCCAGATGGGTGGTGTCGCCGTCGACCACGCTGACCACCGGCAGCCCGGCCTCGTCGTACGCGGTCAGCGCCTCCCGCGCCGCAGAGGTACCGGTCGCCCCCAGCACGGCCACCGTCTTCGGATCGGCGGCCAGTCGACGCACCGCCGCCGCGGCCCGGGCGTCCTGGCCCCGGTCGTCGACCGACGTCAGCTTCAGCGCGAACGGCGCGTCCGCGCGGGCGTTGTGCTCCTCGACCGCCAGCCGCGCCGCCCGTTCCTGCCCCTTGCCGAGCGCCGCCGACGGCCCGGTGAGATCCGCCTGCAGCCCGATGTGCAGCTCCGGCCGGGCCTGGGGGCTCCCGTCGCCGTCCTTGCCGCCCCCCTTCGTCCGCGCGTCTCCGGACGACGCGAGCCAGGCCGCGACCGAGCCGCCGGCCGCGACGACGACGCCCCCGGCCGCGTACGCCAGGAACCGCCGCCGGGGCTGCGCCTGCGGCACCTGCGCGGTGGTGTGCGGGGCGTCGTCGGTACGGGCGTCCAGCCGGGTCGCCTCGATGTCGGGCAGGCTCAGCATCCGCGCCGAACGCTCGGCGATCAGATGCGTGACCGGTGCGGGCAGCCAGCTCCCGCCCGGCGCGTCCTGCGCCAGCGCCCGCCGGATCGTCCCGGCGTCCGGGCGGCGCGCCGGATCCTTGGACAGACACGCCTCGGCCAGCGGCAGCAGCCCGGCGGGCAGCCCCGTCAGATCCGCCGGATCGTGCACCGTACGGAACAGCATCGCCTCGGCCGGACCGCTGCCGAAAGGCCGCCGCCCGGTGGCCGCGTACACCAGCACACAGCCCAGCGAGAAGATGTCGCTCGGCGGCCCGATCCGGCGCCCCTGGGCCTGCTCAGGCGAGAGGAAGCCCGGTGAGCCGACGATGGCGTCGGTCGCCGTCAGCACGGTGTCGTCCAGGGCGCGGGCGATCCCGAAGTCGATCAGCCGGGGCCCGTCCAGGCCGAGCAGCACATTGCCCGGCTTGACGTCCCGGTGCACCAGACCCGCCGCGTGGACGGCCTCCAGCGCCTCGGCCAGCATGGCGCCGAGCGCCCGCACACTGCCCTCGGGCAGCGGCGAGCCGGCCCCGACCGCCTCGCTGAGCGAGGGCCCCGGCACGAACTCGGTCGCCAGCCAGGGCGCCGCCGCCTCCGTGTCCGCGTCGACCACGGGCACCGCCCAGCGGGTGCGGACCTGCCGGGCGATGGCCACCTCGCGGCCGAAGCGGGTACGGAACCCGGCGTCGTCCGCGTACTCGGCGCGGATCACCTTGATGGCGGCCAGCGAACCGCCCGGTGAGCGGCCGAGCACCACGACGCCCATGCCGCCGGCACCGAGCCGGCCGAGGATGCGGTACCCGGCGATACGCGCCGGGTCCGTGGAGCGCAACGGTTCCATCAGCGGGAATGCCCCAGAATTTCGAGTGCGGTCACTTCAGCGCCAGTTCGATCCGGTAGAGGATCTTCGCGGCGCCCTCGGCGGCGATCCGCAGCAGATCGGTGTTCTCGTAGCCCTTCGCGCCCTTGACCGAGACGGCCGCGGTGACCGTGCCGATCCGGGACTTGCTCCAGACGTAGTGATGGCTGCCGCCCGAGCCCGGCCCCTCGTACTTCCCCGCCTCGAACAGCGACGCGTCCGCGTTGCGGACGTCCTTCTGGTCCATCTGGAGCGACATCAGCCCGCTGAGCCGCTGCCCGGCGCCCAGCTCCTGGTCCGGGCAGCGGAAGCTCTCCTGCACGGTGTCCTTGATCTCCCGGTCGGCGTCCGCGACCGTCCGGTGCACCGTGACCGTCATCGCCCCCTGCACCCGGCCCTTGCCGTCAGCCGCCGGCACGTCGAGCCGCCGGGTGAAGCTGTCCAGGACGTGGTCCGGCAGACCCGCCCGGCTCCAGACGCAGGAGCTCTCCAGCACCGTCCAGGTACCGCTGCTCTCGTACGGCTGGTGCACGACCATGCCGGCCGTCCAGTCGTCGGGCCCCAGCATCGCCCGGTGCGTCAGCTTCCGTGCCCGGGCGGCCGACTTGGGCACCTTCGCCGGGTCGGGCGTGAAGTCGTACGCGTCCGGCAGCTCGCCCGGCTCGGTCGTCGGACCGGAGTCCGGTGTGCCGGACGGCCCCGGCGACTCCTTCCCGCTCACCGGAGCGGACGGCTTCGGCGGCGGAGCGCCGTCCGTCCGGGCCTTCGTCTCCCCGCAGCCCGCCAGCAGCACGGCCGCCGCGGCGATCACCACCGCGACCGCCGTCGGCGCCCCCGTGCGCCGTCTCCCCGTCACAAGCCCCATGTCATGGACCCCCGTCCCCCGAACCGGCAAGTGCCGTGATTCTAGAAGCCGGGACGCACCGGGGGAGTGGGTACGCGTACTCATTCCGCGCTCCCGGCCACCCGGTCCCGCCCGAGCACGCGCCCTCTGGCCACGCCCGCGCACACCAGCTCCGTTGTTCCGACACCGTATTCACCCGAAAGAGCGACCTCGATGTACTGCGGACCCGACTAGCCTTTCCCGTAAGGAAATTGAGGCCGACGAAGGATCGGACGAAGGACCGGAAGCGGGGGGAGGCACGGTCCATGCATGTCCCGGAGCAGGTGGTGTACGGGCTGGTGCTCGCGCTCGTCCTCCTGTCGCCGCTCATCGGCTTCGGCCGCGCCAAGTGGATGACCGTGTTCGCCCTGCTGAACATCGGTGAGTACCGGGTGCTCCTGGGCGAGGACCCGTTCGCCATGGCGGTGGCCGTGACGGCGCTGCTCGGCGCTCTGCTGCTGCTCGTGGAGATGAGCGCGCCCAGCAAGCTGTCCGGCGGGCTGTGGATGTTCTGCGGGCTGCTGGTGGCCCTCGCCTTCGCCCGCCAGGAGACCACCGCCGCCTGGATCGTGGCGGCGAGGCCCTGGGTGGCGATATCGACGGCGGTGGCGGCCGCCGTGCTCGCGGTCAGGGCGCGCCGGGCCCGGCTGATCGCGCAGGACCCCTCCGAGGGGCTGCGGGGCATGTGATGGGACAGGCGCCCTCCACCGTGCTCCAGATCATGCTGCTGGTACTGGTCGTCCTGCCGGGCATCACCTACCAGTTCCTCCGGGAGCGGATGCGCGGACCCGTCCCCGGCGAACGCGACCTGGGCGAGCGGGTGCTGCGGGCCGTCGCGGCCTCCGTCGTCCTGGACACCCTGTATCTGGTCGTGGCGGGACCCCAGCTGGTCCGCTTCGCCCGGCACACGGGCACGGGTGGCTGGGAGGCCGCCGCCCGGCAGCCCCGGTCGGCCGGACTGCTCGGGCTCGCGCTGTTCGTCGTGGTCCCGGCCCTCGCGGCCGCAGCCGTCACGCGTTGGCAGCGGCGGCTGCGGCCCGCGCGCTACGGCTCGACGCCCACCGCCTGGGACCACCTGTTCCGCCGCTCCGGCCCCTGCTTCGTCCGCATGCGGCTGCGGGACGGCGCCTGGGTGGGCGGCTGGTACGGGAACAGGTCGTACGCCACCTCGTATCCGCAGCCGCCCGAGATCTACCTCGAATCCGCCTGGCTGATGAATCCGGACGGCAGCTTCGTGCGGCCCGTCCGCGACAGCGCCGGCCTGCACATCCGCGCGGCCGACACCGATGTCCTGGAACTGCTCCACCCGCCCACCGAGGGGCCGCCGCCCGACACCACCCCGGCGGCCGTCCCCGCCGCCCGATCCGGTGAGGAGCCGACATGACCGCGTCCCGCCCCGACGAGCCGGAACTCACGGACTTCGAGAAGGCATTGGCCGAGAGGGGCAAGGGCGACTACCGGGGCTACACCCCCGGCGCCCCCGTGGCCGAACCGACCCGGGGCCCGTCGGACCCGGCCGGAGTCTCCGTCCCCCGGCAGGACACCGCCCCGGCCGCCGGATCCCCGGAGCCGACGACGCCGGGTCCCGACCACTCCGGATAGCCCGCCCAGCACCACCCGCCCCGGCCCCCGATCACCCGCCCGCGCCTCAGCACCCCACGTGCAGATAGCTCGCCCAGAACTGCGGCCGGTTCGGGCACAGCGCGCGGACGGCCAGGGTGGCGCGGTGCACGGCTGCCGCCGCGTCGACCGGCGCGCCGGACCGTACCGCGCCCGCGAGCTCCGTGTAGACCCGCTCGGCGAAGACCGAGCCGACCGCGTCCTGCACCGGCCACAGCGTCGCGACGACCTGGCGGTAGCCCGCCAGCTGGAACGCCGTGGCCAGATGGATGGCCTCGTCCGCGTGGCGGGGCGCGGTGCGAGCGGTCTCGCACGAGGAGAGATAGGCGAGCTCGGGACGGCCCAGATCGAGGGCCGACACGTCCTCGACGGTCAGCGCCCGCCGGTGGTGGTCGTGCAGCAGCAGCCCGCCGCGCGAGGGCACGTCACGGTCGGCCACCGCGTGGCAGGCGAAGTGCGCCCAGGCGTGTCGCGGCAGCTCCCGCAGCACCCGCTCGCGCGTCGCTTCCTCGTCGGTGAGCCGGACCGTGCCCGGGAAGAGCCGGCTCACCATTCGCGCCTCCGCCTCGGCGCCCGCCAGCGGTCCGAGGCCCGGGGTGCGGGACATGGTGACGGCGAGGGGCGCCCGGGGACCGGCGGGGCCGGCCGGGGCGGCCCGGGCCGTGGTCAGCGACCGCACCGTCGGGGTGTAGGACGAGATCACCCGGTCCAGCAGGGCGCGTGAGCCGTCCCGGTGTCCCGCCGCGTGCACGGGCAGCAGCGCCAGCGACCCGGTCGGCACCCACCACACCCGGGGCGGCCCCGGCCCCTCGTGCGCGGCGTGCAGGTCCTTCAGGGCGTCGAGCACGGGTTCGGCGACGGTGTCCCACAGCCAGCCGAGCACCTCGTGGACGGCCGCCGCCCTCTCCTGCTCACCGGTGGCGCGCCGGGGGGCCAGCGCGGCGTCCAGGGCGCGCTGCCGGTGCCCGGCGTCCTCCGGGGTCACCCGCAGCGGGACGGAGCGGATGCCGTCGGGCGTGATGAGCACGGCATCGGAGCGGTACCGGCTCACATTCAGGTAGACGACGGCCCCCTCGGCCGCCCCGGCGACCAGCCGCTCCGGGGACGGCGGCCCCGCGAACTCCGCGAGCCCGTCGAGCGCGCGGATCTCGCGCAGCAGCGCGTCCCAGCGCTCGCCCTGCTCCCGGCGCCGGGACCGGGGGTCCCCGGTGTCCGGGGCACTCGGGGACCGTTCGCCGGGCGCCCCGGCCAGGGCGGCCCGCAGCTCCTCGAACGCGCTCGCCAGCCGGGGATCGCGGGCCCGCAGCTCACGGATGTCGGCCCGCAGGTCCAGCTCCCGGGACAGCAGCACCCCGCGGCCCTGTTCGAGCAGGGCGACCGCCCGCTCCGTCGCCCCCTCGGCGAGGGCGCACGCGGCGGCGTCCGCCGCGATGCCGGTGTACCGGCCGAGCCGGTCCTCCTGGTCGGCCCGCCGCAGCTCACGGCCGGCCAGCCGGGGCAGCAGCGCGATGACCGTCTCGAAGGCCGCCGTCGCGTCCCCGTACCGGCCGGCCGAGGCCGCGATGTCGCTCCAGAGCAGCCCGGCCCGCAGCCGCGTCGGCACATCGGCCCGTACGTGCTCCGCCGCCTCCCGTGCCGCGTCGAGGGCCTGCCCCAGTCTCCCGGCGCCGGATCCCTCCGGGGCGCGGTCCGTGTCGTACCGGGCGCGGTCCCGCAGCGCCAGGGCCGCGACGACCTGGAAGACCGCCCGCTCGGGCGCGTCGGCGGGAACCGTGGCCAGCGCCCGCTCGCTCAGCCCGATCGCCTCGTCCAGGTCGGCCGGGGTCCGCGGTCCGGTGCCGTCGGCGCCCATCGCGTCGCGGGTGCGCAGCGCCAGCCCGAGGTTGCTCAGGGACGTCGCGTACAGCGCCTCGCCCGGAGCGGTGCTCTCCAGGGCCTCCCGCCCCAGCTTCACGGCCCGGTCGAGGTCCACCGGGCTGCCGGTCCGCCTGCCCCGCTGCACGAGGAGGTGGCACAGCGTGGCCCGGTCCGCCGCGCGCCGGTAGCCGCGCCCGTCGGCCCACTCCACCGCCGCCGACACCTGGGCCACGGCCTCCTCCAGGACGGCGAGGTCGTCGGTGTGCAGAAAGTCGCTGTGCAGCGCGGCGCCGAGGTGGCCGCAGGCACCGGGGTGGTACGGGCTGCGGGGCGGGACCAGCCGGACGGCCTCGCGGCCGGCGGCGACGGCCCGCGCCAGGTCGTCCGCCGCGCCGAGGTGGTCGTAGCGCAGCCGCAGCGCGGCCCCGAGCTGGGAGTGCAGGCGGCCGCGGACCGCCCGCCCGCCCCGGGCCGCGTCCGTCCGCTCGCCCGCCCGGACCGTTTCGTCGAGGTCCTGGATCCGGCCGAGCCGCTCGTACCGCATGCGCAGGGCCCGGACGAGCTCGGTGACGTACCCGGGGTGCGGGCCGTGTCCGACGCTCTTGCCGACGGCGGTGCGCAGGTCGTCCACCGCGAGGTCGAGGACGGCGAGGTCGTCGGACGCGGCGTACTCCCGCAGCCGCTCCCGGCCCCGGCCCGCCCGCTCGGCGGCCCCCGTCGGGTCGTTCTCCGGGTTGGCCCGCTGCTGGTGGCCGCCGGGTGCCAGGCGTACGAGGGAGACGGCGCCGGACACCGCACAGGCGGCATAGGTCGACGGGCCGTACCAGGAGGGGGTGGTGCCGGGGAAGACCCAGACGCCCTCCTGGACCATCTGCGAGACGACGAAACCCAGCATGCCCCAGGGCATCCGCCCGCCGGCGGCGCCGGCCAGGCGGTCACCGGCGCAGAAGTAGAACAGCATCGTCAGCGTTCCGAGCACACCGATCGCCAGCGGCCAGTCCGACATCCGGCGGTCCCCCTTCCGGGCCCGCCGCGCCCCGGCCGGCCCCCGGGCACCGTACCGCCGGTCCCGGCGCGGCAGGGGCGGAGTTCCCGTACGGATGAGGGGCGGCCGGGCCGGGACGCACGAGGGCCCGGATGCCGGGGAGCATCCGGGCCCTCGTGTCCGTGGTGCGGTGGGGCTACGGCAGCTGTGCCGCCCGTGCCTCGCGCCGGTTGTCGCGGAAGGTGTTCACCCGGCGGGCGGTCGCGAAGAGCGGGATGACCGCTCCCAGGACCACCTGGAGTGCGCAGCCGGTCTGGAGCAGCAGCTGACCGCCGGGGGCGTCGAACGCCCATGCGGCCAGCAGGCCCATCGCGGCCACGATCCAGCCGAGCATCGCCACCGCGAGGACACCCCGCGGCTTGGGGTACTCGACCCGGCTGACCATCAGCCACGCCACTCCGATGATCGCGAGCAGCGTCGGCACGAAGGGGAGCTCCAGGAGCACGATCGAGATGACCGTGAGCGCTCCGAAGGGGCTCGGCATGCCCTGGAACATGCCGTCCTTCATGGTCACGCAGGAGAATCTGGCAAGCCTGAGCACCACCGCCAGCAGCACGACGATCGCCGCGAGCGCCGAGACCCGCTGGTGTGCGTCGTCCGCGACCATGCCGTACACGAGGACGAAGTACGCCGGGGCGAGCCCGAAGCTGATCAGGTCCGAGAGGTTGTCCAGCTCGGCACCCATCGGCGAGGAGCGCAGCTTGCGGGCCACGAGGCCGTCGAACAGGTCGAAGACCGCGGCCATGAGCATGAGGATCACGGCGGTGGCCGCGGAGTGCCGCGCCATGCCGCTCTCGTCGCTGCCCGTGAGGTGCGGGATGAGGATTCCGGTGGTGGTGAAGTACACCGCCATGAATCCGCAGGTGGCGTTACCGAGGGTGAGGGTGTCCGCTATCGACAGCCGCATGGAGAGCGGCATGTCCTCGGCGTCGTCCTCCGCCTCGGCCTCCGGCACCCAGCCGGCCTGAGTATCAGGATCAATCACGGTCAATGCGAGTCACCCCCGCGGTGGTGGCCTGGCCGACCTCGACCGCGACGTCCACACCTTCCGGAAGGTAGATGTCGACACGCGATCCGAAGCGGATCAGGCCGATGCGTTCGCCCTGCTCGACCTTGGTGCCCTGCGGGATGTAGGGGACGATGCGGCGGGCGACGGCTCCGGCGATCTGCACCATCTCGATGTCACCGAGCTCGGTGTCGAAGTGCCAGACAACGCGCTCGTTGTTCTCGCTCTCCTTGTTGAACGCCGGCACGAAACCACCGGGGACGTGCTCGACCGAGGTCACCGTGCCGGCCAGGGGCGCGCGGTTGACGTGGACGTTCAGCGGGCTCATGAAGATCGCGACGCGGGTACGCCCGTCCTTCCACGGCATGATGCTCTGCACCACGCCGTCGGCCGGAGAGATGACGCGGCCCTCGGTGATCTCGCGCTCGGGGTCACGGAAGAACCACAGCATGCCCGCCGCGAGCGCGGTGGTGGGCACGGCTACCGCCGCCCAGCGCCCGGACCTGCGGGCGCGGGTCAGGCTGAGGGCGGCGGTGGCGACGGTCGGCAGGAGCCACGGCGAAGCTCCGCGTGCGATGCGGACCCCGCCGCGTGGTGCAGGAGTATGACTGTCGGGCATGGATGACCTTCGTAGCGGATGAGGCCGCGCTGGCAACGGGGGACGGCGGCTTTTCCGGCGATGTTATCGGTTGCGGGCCGCAACTGGGCAAGCCAGCAGCCGAGTCGGACGTCTGGAAGGCACCGGATGAGGATGACAGGGTGTGATCTTCTTCGCGGTTAAATCACCTCGAATGGGACAATCAGCCCTGGAAACGGTACTCCTCGAGGAGTCGGCGCCCGATGATCATTTTCTGGATCTCGGCGGTACCTTCACCGATCAGCAGCATCGGGGCCTCACGGTAGAGGCGCTCGATCTCGTACTCCTTGGAGAAGCCGTAACCGCCGTGGATACGGAAGGCGTCCTCGACGACTTCCTTGCAGTACTCGGAGGCGAGGTACTTCGCCATCCCTGCCTCCAGGTCGTTTCGTTCCCCGGAGTCCTTTTTGCGCGCTGCATTTACCATCATCGCATGCGCCGCTTCGACCTTGGTGGCCATTTCGGCCAGCTTGAACTGGATCGCCTGGTGCTGGGCGATCGGCTTTCCGAAGGTGTGGCGCTGCTGTGCGTAGGAAACGCCCAGTTCGAATGCACGCTGTGCGACGCCGCAGCCACGCGCGGCGACATTGACCCGGCCGACCTCGACTCCGTCCATCATTTGGTAAAACCCTCGGCCCGTGGTGCCGCCGAGTACACGATTGGCCGGAATGCGTAGTCCGTCCATGATGAGCTCGGTGGTGTCGACCCCCTTGTAGCCCATCTTGTCGATCTTCCCCGGGACGGTGAGGCCGGGGCGCACTTCGCCGAAGCCGGGCTCCTTCTCGACCAGGAACGTGGTCATCGACTTGTGCGGGGGCGTGCCCTCGGGGTGTCCTTCGTCACTCCGGCACAGCACGGCGACGAGCGAGGACGTGCCGCCGTTCGTCAGCCACATCTTCTGGCCGTTCAGGACGTACTCGTCGCCGTCCCTGACGCCCTTGGAGCTGATCGCCGAGACGTCCGAGCCGAGCGCCGGCTCGGACATCGAGAACGCGCCGCGCACCTCGCCCAGTGCCATCCGGGGCAGGAAGGTGTCCTTCTGCTCCTGGGTGCCGTGCTGCTTGAGCATGTACGCCACGATGAAATGCGTGTTGATGATTCCCGACACGCTCATCCAGCCGCGGGCGATTTCCTCCACGCACAGCGCGTATGTGAGAAGCGACTCACCCAGGCCGCCGTACTCCTCGGGAATCATCAGCCCGAACAGGCCGAGTTCCTTGAGGCCCTCGACGATCTCGGTGGGGTACTCGTCGCGGTGCTCCAGCTGGGTCGCGACCGGAATGATCTCCTTGTCGACGAAATCCCGGATCGTGGAGAGGATTTCCTGCTGGACGTCGCTGAGACCGGCCGTCCGGGCGAGTCGCGTCATGACTGCTTCTCCACGTTCTTCGGCGAGGGCCGCTTCGGCTCCGGGCGGCCGGGCTGCTCCCCGCCGCGCTCCTTGATGTACGTCTCGGTGGGGACCATGACCTTGCGGCGGAACACACAGACCAGCGTGCCGTCCTGCTTATAGCCCGTGGTCTCCACGTAGACGATCCCGCGGTCGCTCCTGGACTTCGACGGGGTCTTGTCCAGGACCGTCGTCTCGCCGTAGATCGTGTCGCCGTGGAAGGTCGGCGCGACGTGCTTCAGCGACTCGACCTCCAGATTGGCGATGGCCTTTCCGGAGACGTCCGGCACCGACATCCCGAGCAGCAGCGAGTAGATGTAGTTGCCGACGACAACGTTCTTGCCGAAATCGGTGGTGCTCTCCGCGTAGTTGCTGTCCATGTGCAGCGGGTGATGATTCATGGTCAGCAGACAGAAGAGGTGGTCGTCGTATTCGGTGACCGTCTTTCCGGGCCAGTGCTTGTAGACGGCACCGATCTCGAATTCCTCGTATGTGCGTCCGAACTGCATGATCAGGCCTCCGGGGCTTCGAACTTGGAGGTGCGCTGCATGCCGGCCGCGCGGCCCTTGCCCGCGATGACCAGCGCCATCTTGCGGCTGGCCTCGTCGATCATCTCGTCGCCGAGCATCGCGGAGCCCTTCTTGCCGCCCTCCTCGGATGTGCACCAGTCGTAGGCGTCGAGGATCAGCTCGGCGTGGTCGTAGTCCTCCTGCGAGGGCGAGAACACCTCGTTGGCGGCGTCGACCTGGCCGGGGTGCAGCACCCACTTGCCGTCGAAGCCGAGGGCGGCGGCACGGCCGGCGACCTCGCGGTAGGCGTCCACGTCGCGGATCTGCAGGAAGGGGCCGTCGATCGCCTGGAGGTCGTGGGTCCGGGCGGCCATCAGGATGCGCATGAGGATGTAGTGGTAGGCGTCTGCCGGGTAGCCGGGCGGCTGCTGGCCGACGACCAGGGTCTTCATGTTGATCGAGGCCATGAAGTCGGCCGGGCCGAAGATCAGGGTCTCCAGCCGGGGCGAGGCGGCGGCGATGTCGTCGATGTTGACGAGGCCCTTGGCGTTCTCGATCTGCGCCTCGATGCCGATCTTCCCGGCCTCGAAGCCCATCGTCTTCTCGATCTGGGTGAGCAGCAGATCCAGCGCGACGACCTGCTGGGCGTCCTGGACCTTGGGCAGCATGATGCAGTCGAGGTTGGGGCCCGCGCCCTCCACGACCGTGATGACGTCGCGGTACGTCCAGTGCGTCGTCCAGTCGTTGACCCGCACGACCCGGGTCTTGCCCGTCCAGTCGCCGTTGTTCAGCGCGTCGACGATGTGGTGCCGGGCGCCCTCCTTGGCGAGCGGGGCGCAGGCGTCCTCCAGGTCCAGGAACACCTGGTCGGCCGGGAGGCCCTGGGCCTTCTCCAGGAACCGCGGGTTGGAACCCGGCACGGCCAGACACGAGCGGCGCGGGCGCAGCCGGTTCACGGGGGCGGTGGGCGTGGTCATGCGGGGACCTCCAGAGGGTCGAGCTTGTTCGCTTTCCGGATCTCGTCGACGATACGGCCGATGATCTCCGTGATGCCGAAGTCCTTCGGGGTGAATACGGCGGCGACACCGGCCCTGATCAGCGCCTCGGCGTCGGCCGGGGGAATGATCCCGCCCGCGATCACCGGGATGTCACCGGCGCCGGTGCCGCGCAGCCGGGTCAGTACGTCGGGCACCAGCTCGGCGTGCGAGCCGGAGAGGATCGACAGCCCGACGCAGTGCACGTCCTCGGCGACGGCCGCCGAGACGATCTGTTCGGGCGTCAGGCGGATGCCCTGGTAGACCACTTCGAACCCGGCGTCGCGGGCTCGCACGGCGATCTGCTCGGCGCCGTTGGAGTGCCCGTCCAGGCCGGGCTTGCCGACCAGCAGGCGCAGCCGGCCCACGCCCAGATCACCGGCGGTCCGCGTGACCTTCTCGCGTACGAGGGCCAGCGGGGTGCCCTCCTCGGCGGTCACCGCGACCGGGGCGGACGACACTCCGGTCGGTGCGCGGAACTCGCCGAAGACGTCCCGCAGCGCCCAGGACCACTCGCCGGTGGTGACCCCCGCGCGGGCACACTCGACGGTCGCCTCCATCATGTTCTCGGTGCCCGCGGCTGCCTTCTTCAGGGCGGCCAGCGCCTCGGTGGCGCGGGCCTCGTCGCGGTTGTCGCGCCACTCGTGCAGTGCGGCGACGACCTTGGCCTCGTTCGCCGGGTCGACCGTCATGATCGCGCCGTCGAGGTCGGCCGTGAGCGGGTTGGGCTCGGTCGTCCCGTAGATGTTGACGCCGACGATCTTCTCCTCGCCGCCCTCGATCCGGGCCCGCCGGGCCGCGTGCGAGGAGACCAGCTCGGACTTCAGATAGCCGGACTCGACGGCCGCCATGGCGCCGCCCATCTGCTCGATCCGGTCCATCTCGGCGAGCGACTCGGTGACCAGCTCGTCCACCTTGGCCTCGATGACGTGCGAGCCGGCGAAGATGTCCTCGTACTCCAGCAGGTCGCTCTCGTGGGCCAGCACCTGCTGGATGCGCAGGGACCACTGCTGGTCCCACGGGCGGGGCAGCCCCAGCGCCTCGTTCCACGCCGGCAGCTGTACGGCCCGGGCGCGGGCGTCCTTGGAGAGGGTGACGGCCAGCATCTCCAGCACGATGCGCTGGACGTTGTTCTCCGGCTGCGCCTCGGTCAGGCCGAGCGAGTTGACCTGGACGCCGTAGCGGAACCGGCGCTGCTTGGCGTCGGTGATGCCGTAGCGCTCACGGGTGACGCGGTCCCAGATGCGGCCGAAGGCGCGCATCTTGCACATCTCCTCGATGAAGCGGACGCCCGCGTTCACGAAGAACGAGATCCGGGCGACCACATCGCCGAACCGGTCCTCGGGCACCTGCCCGGAGTCGCGTACGGCGTCGAGGACCGCGATGGCCGTCGACATGGCGTACGCGATCTCCTGGACCGGGGTGGCCCCGGCCTCCTGGAGGTGGTAGCTGCAGATGTTGATCGGGTTCCACTTGGGGATGCGGTTGACCGTGTACGTGATCATGTCGGTGGTCAGCCGCAGCGAGGGCCCGGGCGGGAAGACGTGCGTCCCGCGCGAGAGGTACTCCTTGACGATGTCGTTCTGGGTGGTGCCCTGGAGCCTGCCCGGATCGGCGCCCTGCTCCTCGGCGACGACCTGGTAGAGCGCCAGCAGCCACATCGCGGTGGCGTTGATCGTCATCGAGGTGTTCATCTGCTCCAGGGGGATGTCCTGGAACAGCCTGCGCATGTCGCCGATGTGCGAGACGGGCACCCCGACCCGGCCGACCTCGCCGCGGGCGAGGATGTGGTCGGGGTCGTAACCCGTCTGGGTCGGCAGGTCGAAGGCGACCGACAGACCCGTCTGGCCCTTGGCGAGGTTGCGCCGGTAGAGCTCGTTGGACGCCTCGGCCGTCGAGTGGCCGGCGTACGTCCGCATGAGCCAGGGGCGGTCCTTCTGACGGCCACTCATGTCAGACGTTCCTGAATCGGTTGATGGCGTCGATGTGCCGCTCGCGCAGCTCGTGGTCGCGCACGCCCAGGCCCTCGCGCGGCGCCAGCGCGAGGATGCCGACCTTGCCCTGGTGGACGTTGCGGTGGACGTCGTGCGCGGCCTGGCCGGTGTCCTCCAGGGAGTAGACCTTCGACAGGGTCGGGTGGATCTTGCCCTTGGCGACCAGCCGGTTGGCCTCCCACGCCTCGCGGTAGTTGGCGAAGTGCGAGCCGACGATCTTCTTGAGCGACATCCACAGGTAGCGGTTGTCGTACTCGTGGGTGTAGCCCGAGGTCGAGGCGCAGGTGACGATCGTGCCGCCCTTGCGGGTCACGTACACACTCGCGCCGAAGGTCTCGCGGCCCGGGTGCTCGAAGACGATGTCCACGTCCTCGCCGCCGGTCAGCTCGCGGATGCGCTTGCCGAACCGCTTCCACTCGCGCGGGTCCTGGTTCTGCTCGTCCTTCCAGAACCTGTAGCCCTCGGCGTTGCGGTCGATGATCGCCTCGGCGCCCATCTTCCGGCAGATCTCCGCCTTCTGGTCGCTGGAGACGACACAGATCGGGTTGGCACCGCCGGCCAGCGCGAACTGCGTGGCGTACGAGCCGAGTCCGCCGCTGGCGCCCCAGATCAGGACGTTGTCGCCCTGCTTCATGCCGGCGCCGTTGCGCGAGACGAGCTGGCGGTAGGCGGTGGAGTTGACCAGTCCGGGTGCCGCCGCCTCCTCCCAGCTGAGGTGGTCCGGCTTCGGCATCAGCTGGTTGGACTTGACGAGCGCGATCTCGGCCAGCCCGCCGAAGTTGGTCTCGAAGCCCCAGATGCGCTGCTCGGGGTCGAGCATCGTGTCGTTGTGGCCGTCCGAGGACTCCAGCTCGACCGAGAGGCAGTGCGCGACGACCTCGTCACCGGGCTTCCAGGCGTTGACGCCCGGGCCGGTGCGCAGGACGACGCCCGCCAGGTCGGAGCCGATGACGTGGTACGGCAGGTCGTGGCGCTTGGTGAGCTCGCTGAGCCGTCCGTAGCGCTCCAGGAAGCCGAAGGTGGAGACGGGCTCGAAGATCGAGGTCCAGACGGAGTTGTAGTTCACCGAGCTGGCCATGACCGCGACCAGTGCCTCGCCGGGGCCGAGTTCCGGCACCGGCACCTCGTCGAGGTGCAGCGACTTGCGGGGGTCCTTGTCGCGGGTTTCGAGCCCGGCGAACATCTCCGCCTCGTCCTTGTGCACGGTCACGGCGCGGTACGACTCGGGGAGGGGCAGCGCCGCGATGTCCGCGGCCGTGCTCTCCTGCGATTGGATCGCGTCCAGGATTTCCTTCACGGGTGCCTCCGGCGGTGCTGCGTTCGGGGGAACGCTCGAGGGGTCCCTGAGAACAGGGGGAACGGTGTGTGGAGGTGTGCCGTCGGTTCGGCGGGTGGAGCTTCGGCGCTTGCTCTGTGGAGCAGAAGGGGTTGCCTGTGACGCAGGCGTCCGGGCGCGCAGGCACGTGGCTTGCGGGGACAGCCGGCGTACGTGAGATCCCAGCACGCCGGCCGCCCGGACGACTTCAACGTATGGCACTCCGTGACAGCTGGCAAGGCACTCGGTGCCAGTAATTTCCCTCAATTGTCGCCGGAGTGCCTCGCATGAGCAACGCGGGAGCCGTTCTGGAGTGATTTGCCCGGAGCGGGGGTGTTCGGGGGCGGTCTGCGTTCAGGGGCGAGTGCCGCGGTAGACGTACGGGGTCGTGGTGCCCAGGGCCGTGAATCCGAGCCGCTGGAGGATCGGGCGGCTGTCCTTTGTCGCGTCGACCTGGAAATACCGGTAGCCGCGCTCGGCCGCGATCCCCGCCCGGAAGGCGATCAGCGCCCGGTAGACGCCCCGGCCGCGCCACGCCTCGACCGTGCCGCCGCCCCACAGCCCGGCGAAGCCGGTGCCCGAGTAAAGCTCCATGCGGGCCGAGCTGACCGGCTCGTCGCCCGCCATGGCCAGCACCCCGACGAAATGGTCCGGGTCCTCCTTCAGCCGGGCCAGCACCTGGTGGCGCAGCCGCGACCAGTCGGAGCCGAACGCCTGCTCGTGGGCGCGCGCCATCAGCTCCACATCGGCCTCGTCGCGCACGGTGCGCAGCCGTACGCCCTCGGGGAGCACCACCTCCGTCGGCAGGTCCGCGACCGGCGCCACGAGCAGGGTCTCCGGCTCCTCGGCCTCGAAACCGGCGGCCAGCAGCCGCGCCCCGAGGTCGGCGGGGCGGTCGTGCGCGTACAGCTTCCACTCGAACTCGTCGTACCCGTGCCGCTCGCAGTGGGCCACCTGGGCGGCGATCGCCGCGTCCGCCCGTTCGGCGTCCAGGTCCGGCGACGACCAGACCACCCCGTTCCAGTCATGGGCGGCGCCCACCTGCCGGACGATGCCACCGGCGCGCTCGACGCGGACGCCGGGGCCGTCGGGGCGGGCGTGTTCGCGCATCTCCCGGTCGAAGACGGCGAGCAGGGCGGCGCGGTCGGCTGTCACATGATCGGTCATGCGCACACCACAGCACCGGGGTGCCGCCCCGGCAACAGGGTTTCCGCGCCCGGCTCAGCGCTTCTCGATGGCCTGCCGGATCGTCCGCATCACTTCGTCCAGCGGGGCGTCCGTACGCGCCACGGCGACCAGCACCTCGCCCTGGGTGCTCACCGAGGCGGCCGGCGGCTTCGCGGGCTCGGCGCCCGCGGTCCGGCCCGCGCCGATCCCGGTGCCGAACGTCTCCCGGACGATCGCGAAGGCCTGGTCGAGCTGCGCCTCCACATCGCCCTGCCCGTCCGCCCGCAGCCAGCGCCGCAGCACATGGTTGTGCGCGGTGACCACGGCGGACGCCGCGACCTCCGCCAGCAGCGGGTCGTCGTTGCCGGGCTGGTGGTCGCGCTCGTCGAAGTGGCCCAGCAGATAGCGCGTGAACAGCCGCTCGTAGCGGGCCACCGAGGCGATCTCGGCCTGCCGCAGGGTGGGCACCTCGCGGGTCAGCTTGTAGCGGGCCACGGAGACCGCCGGCTTCGCCGCGTACATCCGCATGACTTCCTTGATGCCCTGGCAGACCGTGTCGAGCGGGTGCTCGTGCGCGGGGGCGGCGTTGAGGACCGCCTCGGCCCGTACGAGCGTGTCGTCGTGGTCCGGGAAGATGGCCTCTTCCTTGGAGCGGAAGTGCCGGAAGAAGGTTCTCCGGGCCACACCCGCGGCGCCCGCGATCTCGTCGACCGTCGTGGCCTCGTACCCCTTCGTGGCGAAGAGCTCCATCGCCGCGGCGGCCAGTTCGCGGCGCATTTTGAGGCGCTGGGCGGCGGCTCGGGTGCCGGCGGCACTCTCCGGGACGTCGGGCGTGGCGGACACACGGGTGGACCTGGCGGGCTGGGACATGGTGTGAACGTACTGCATCGGTGCAGGAGAGCGCGCCTGCGGGGGCGGGCCGCCCGAGGGTCCGAGCAGCCCGCCCCACGCGCCGGCCCGGTCAGCGGCGGGCATATTCGCGGAAGCCGCGCCCCGTCTTGCGGCCGAGGCAGCCCGCGGCCACCAGGTGCTCCAGGAGTGGCGCGGGCGCCAGGCCCGGATCGCGGAACTCGCCGTGCAGCACCTTCTCGATGGCGAGCGAGACATCGAGACCGACGACGTCCAGCAGCTCGAACGGACCCATCGGGTAGCCGCCGCCCAGCTTCATCGCGGCGTCGATGTCGTCGAGGGTCGCGTAGTGCTCCTCGACCATCTTGATCGCGTTGTTGAGGTACGGGAACAGCAGCGCGTTGACGATGAACCCGGCCCGGTCCCCGCAGTCCACCGGGTGCTTGCGCACCTTCGCACAGACCTCGCGGACCGTGGCGTGCACATCGTCGGCGGTGAGCACGGTACGCACGACCTCGACCAGCTTCATCGCCGGCGCCGGGTTGAAGAAGTGCATCCCGATGACGTCCTCGGGCCGCGCGGTGGCCCGGGCGACGGCCACGACCGGCAGTGAGGAGGTGGTGGTGGCGAGCACCGCGCCCGGCCGGCACACCTTGTCCAGCGTGGCGAACAGCTGCTGCTTGACCGCCAGGTCCTCGGCGACCGCCTCCACGGCGAGGTCCACCTCGGCGAACGCGTCCAGCGAACCGGCCGCGGTGATCCTGGCGAGGGTCTCGTCCCGTGCCTCCTCGGTCAGCCGGCCCTTGGTGACCGACCGGTCCAGGGACTTGGCGATCCGGCCCCTGGCGGTGTCCGCCTTCTCCTGGCTCCGCGCGGCCAGCACGACGTCGTACCCGGCCTTCGCGAAGACCTCGGCGATCCCCGAGGCCATGGTCCCGGAGCCGGCCACGCCCACCGAGCGCACGGTGCGCCCGGCCGGCTCCCCGACGCCCGGGGCGGGCGTCAGCGCGTCCGGCACCACGCTCTGGCTGCCCGGCTCCGCGTACGTGTAGAAGCCCCGGCCCGACTTGCGGCCGGTCAGCCCGGCGGCGCTGAGCTGGCCGAGGACGGGCGCCGGCGCGTGCAGCCGGTCGTGCGAGGCGGAGTACATCGCCTCCAGCACCGTCCGGGCCGTGTCGATGCCGATCAGGTCCAGCAGGGCCAGCGGCCCCATCGGCAGCCCGCAGCCCAGCTTCATGGCCGCGTCGATGTCCTCGCGGGAGGCGTAGTTCGCCTCGTACATCGCGGCGGCCTGGTTCAGATAGCCGAACAGCAGACCGTCGGCGACGAACCCCGGCCGGTCACCCACCGCGACCGGCTCCTTGCCCAGCTGCCGGGCGAGCGCCGTGACGGCCTCGACGGCCGGCGGCGCGGTCAGCACCGAGGAGACGACCTCGACCAGCTTCATCGCGGGCGCCGGGTTGAAGAAGTGCAGGCCGAGCACCCGCTCCGGGCGCTGCGACTCCGCCGCGAGCCGGGTCACCGACAGGGCGTTGGTGCCGGTCGCGAGGATCGTCGTGGGGGAGACGATGGCGTCGAGCTCCCGGAAGACCTGCTGCTTGATCTCGTACGTCTCCGGCACGACCTCGATGACCAGCTCCGCGTCGGCGGCGGCCTGGAGGTCGCAGAAGGTGCGGAACCGGGAGAGGACGTCGCGCCGCTCCTGCTCGGTGATCCGTCCGCGCTCCACGGCGCGGGCGGTGGAGGCCTCCAGGGACGCGACGGCCTGACGTGCGGCCGCCTCGCTGATGTCGATGCCGATGACCTCGCGGCCGGCCCGGGCCAGGACCTCGGCGATGCCGGTGCCCATCGTGCCGAGGCCGACGACGGCAATGGTGCTGAGCGGGGTGTCCATCACGGGACTCCAGGGATGAGTGACGACTGAGGGACGCACGGCGCGCGGCCGATGAGGGAGGGCCGGGGGCCCGACCGGCGCATGGCGTGCGGGAATTGCCTGTCGTGGTGCTCGGGCCCCGGGCGCTGAGCACGCGCCGGGACCGCGAAAGGGGCGACGGACTCTGTCCCGGAGTCACGTCTCGCAAAGCTGCCGAACCGACAAACACTCCGGGTGGCTGCGTCACCAGGCCACCGGAGCCGGCGGGGGAGTGTCCCGCTCACATGAGGTTAACCGGCGAGTAACGAGCGCGCCAGCCCTCGATTGTTGTGGCCCCCCTCACATTCCCCGTCTCCCTGTGTACGCTGCGTGCCCACCGATACGCTGAGCGTCATGGACGAGGAGTTCCGGTCGCTCGCGCACCGGCTGGCGGACGAGGCGGGGAAGTCGGCGGAGTACCGCAGACTGCTCGCCACCGAGGACGACGAGGAACTGGCCGGGGTGCTCGTCGAGCGCGAACGGCCGCTGTGGGCGCGCGAGATCGCGGCGTACCGGCTGGGCTGCGGCGGCGACCGCCGCGCCTTCGAGACCCTGGTGCTGCTGCTCAACCACCGCGACCCCGAGCGCTGTGTGAGCGCGGCCCACGCCCTGGCCCGCCTCGGCGACCCCCGCACCCCGCGCGCCGCCGCCGCGCTCGCCACCAACTCCCTGCGCACCGCCTACGCCCTGCACCCGGTCCTGCTCCTCACCGAGCTGAGGGCCCCCGAGTCCGTCCCGGCCCTGGTGAGCACCCTGCGCCGGCTGCTAGGCCCCGACGAGGTCCACTGGCGGGTGGCGCTGGCCTGTGTGGAGGGGCTGGGGCGGCTCGGTGACGTACAGGCCCGGCCGGTCCTGGAGGCGGCGCTGCCGCACCCGCGGCTCGGCAGCGCGGCGGAGCAGGCGCTCCGCCGGCTGCCGGCGGACTGACGGGGCGGCCGGTCAGCCCCGGAAGCCGATCATGCCGTGCAGGGCGGCGCCCCTGCCGTCCGCGTCCGGACGGACCGCCGGACGCGCCGACTTGGCGGCCGCCGGCTTCGGGTCCGGCGTCTTCGCGCAGACCGCGTCCACGTCGCCGCGCTTGGCGCGCGGCACCGTGCCCTTGGCCAGATAGTCCGCCAGATAGCGGTCCAGACAGGCGTTGCCGCTCAGCGTGACCCCGTGGTTCCCGCCGCCCTGCTCGACCACGAGGCTCGAACCGCGCAGCTTGCGGTGCAGTGTGACGCCGCCCTCGTACGGGGTGGCCGCGTCGTCCGTGGCCTGGAAGAGCAGCGCCGGCGGCAGGGCGTGGTTGGAGATCCGTACCGGATTCAGCGGCTCCACCGGCCAGTCGGCGCACGGGGCGTTGTACCAGGTGTTGCTCCACGCCATGAAGGGCGCCTTGGCGTGCACCCGCCATGTGTCGCTGCGCCAGACGTTCCAGTCGGCCGGCCACTCGGCGTCCCGGCACTGCACGGCCGTGTAGACCGAGTAGCCGTTGTCGCCCGCCGCGTCGACCGCGCCGAGCCGCTCGTACGCCTTGACGAGCGGCTTCTCGTCCTTGTCGTTCACATAGGAGGCGAACGCCTCGGCCAGCGCGGGCCAGTAGCCGTTGTAGTAGCCGCCCGGCAGATAGGTGTCCTCCAGCTCGCCGGCGCCGACCTTCCTGCCCGCCGGGTGCTTCTTCACCGCGGCCCGCATCCGGTACCAGGCCGCCTCGACCTTCGCCGGGTCACTGCCCAGCCCGTACGTGGCGTGGTACTTGGCCACCCAGGCGGCGAACGCCTTGTGGCGGGTGTCGAACGCGTAGTCCTGGCTGAGGTTGTCCTCGTACCAGACGCCGTCCGGGTCCACGTTCGAGTCGAGGACCAGCCGCCGCACCCGGTCCGGGAAGAGCTTGGCGTACACCGCGCCGAGGTAGGTGCCGTAGGAGTAGCCGAGGTAGTTGAGCTGCCGTGCGCCGGTCGCGCGCCGGATCACGTCGAGGTCCTTGGCCGCGCTGACCGTGTCCATGTACGGGAGCAGGGCCGGGTACTTCTTCCCGCAGGAGGCCGCGAAGTCGCGGGCCCGGTTGCGGTTGGCCTGCTCCTCCCGCAGCGAGCGCGGCACCGGGTCGGGCCGCACCGGATCGGAGTACTTCGGTACGCAGTCCAGCGCCGGCCGGCTCTTCCCGACGCCGCGCGGGTCGAAGCCGATCACGTCGTACTGGGCGGCGACCGCCTTCGGCAGCGACCCGGCGACGAAACCGGCCATCGAGAGCCCGCTGCCTCCGGGGCCGCCGGGGTTGACCAGCAGTGGCCCCTGGAAGGTCTTCGCGGTGTGCGGGACCCGCGTCAGGGCGAGGGTGACCTGCCGGCCCGACGGATCGTCGTGATCGAGCGGGGAGCGCACCGTCGCGCACTGGAGTGTCGGGGACGACTCCGTCCCGCAGCCGGTCCACTTGAGCGGCGCGGCGCGCGGCGCCCCGGTGTCCGCGGTCGCCGGGGCGGGCGCGGCGGTCACCAGACCGGCGACCGTCGCCCCGACGGCGAACAGCATTCCTGAACGATTCGTCATATGGCCTCCCGTGGTGGGGGAACACGGCTGCGCGTGAGGCAGCCCCCGCCGCATGCTCCCCGCATTCGGGGCCGGAAGGACCTGATCCGGTGAGAGATGACCCGTTTGCCCCTGCGGACACGCCCGGGGTCAGAGCAGCGTCAGCTGGGTGGGCTCCGGCCCGGCCGGCGGGGTTTCCGGCTCGGCGCGCGGGACCTTGCGGTGCGCTCCGGGCCGGGAGGGGCCGATGCCGTACTCGGCCGCCAGCTCGTGCACGTACCGGGTGATGCGGCGCTGGTACCAGGTGGGCGCGTAGGCGCCGTCCGCGTACAGCCGCTCGTACCGCCGCACCAGCTCCGGGTGGTGGTGGCCGAGCCACTCCATGAACCACTCCCGGGCTCCGGGGCGCAGATGCAGGACGAGCGGGGTCACCGAGGTCGCCCCGGCCGCCGCCACCGCGCGGACCGTCGCCCGCAGCTGCTCCGGCCGGTCGCCGAGGTAGGGGATGACGGGAGCCATCAGCACCCCGCAGCCGATGCCGTGCTCGCTCAGGGTGCGGACGACGTCGAGCCGGCGCTCGGGGGAGGGTGTGCCGGGCTCCACGGTCCGCCACAGCTCGGGGTCGACGAAGCCGACGGAGACCGAGACGCCGACCTCGGTGACCTCGGCGGCCTGCCGCAGCAGTTCCAGGTCGCGCAGGATCAGCGTGCCCTTCGTCAGGATGGAGAAGGGGTTGGCGTGGTCGCGCAGGGCCGTGAGGATGCCGGGCATCAGCCGGTAGCGGCCCTCCGCCCGCTGGTAGCAGTCGACGTTGGTGCCCATCGCGATGTGCGCGCCGTGCCAGCGCGGCGAGGCCAGCTCGCGGCGCACCAGCTCGGGGGCGTTGACCTTGACCACGATCTGCGAGTCGAAGCCGAGCCCGGTGTCGAGGTCGAGATAGCTGTGGGTCTTGCGGGCGAAGCAGTAGACGCAGGCATGGGTGCAGCCGCGGTACGGATTCACCGTCCATTCGAACGGCATCCGGGAGGCGCCGGGCACCCGGTTCACGATCGAGCGGGCCCGGATCTCGTGGAAGGTGATGCCCCGGAATTCCGGGGTGTCGAAGGTGCGGGTCGTCACCGCGTCCGCGGCGAAGAGCGCACCCGTACCGCTTCTGCTGTTGTTGGCGTTGTTTTCGGCCAGATTGTCCCAGCGCATGGACGCCTCCTCGGTAGCACTGCCCCGAGAATAGAACACTTGTTCCCTTGATCGTTTTCTCCCCTTCGTCCCGGAGCGGATTTTGAGCCCGGCTGCCGAGGTGGTTGGCTCAGCACACCCCGAACAACCGAGTGCTGGAGGAACAGCCATGGCGCAGGTCGAGGCCACCACAGAGCGGATCATCGCGGCGGACGCGGAAGCGGTGTTCGACGCGCTGGCCGACTACAAGGACGTCCGGGGCAAGGTGCTGCCCGGCCACTTCAGCGAGTACGAGGTACGTGAGGGCGGCGACGGCGAGGGCACCCTCGTCCACTGGAAGCTCCAGGCCACCAGCAAGCGGGTGCGCGACTGCCTGCTGGAGGTCAGCGAGCCCACGGACGGTCAGCTGGTCGAGAAGGACCGCAACTCCTCGATGGTCACGACCTGGACCGTCACCCCGGCCGGGGAGGGCAGGTCCAAGGCCGTCGTCTCCACCGTGTGGAACGGCGCGGGCGGCATCGGCGGCTTCTTCGAGAAGACCTTCGCACCCAAGGGCCTCGGGCGCATCTACGACGAGCTGCTGCAGAACCTCGCCGCCGAGGTGGAGAAGTAGTCTCCGCCGCCGTCGGCCGGCCTCACCGGTTCGGGTGGTTTTTCCGGCCGGTCGGTTGTGCGCCGTAGTGGCTCCCACCGGGGGATACGCCCCCTGAGTGCGCCGCCAGCGCCCCCCGTCGCGTTTGCCCAGCCTTGTCGCGCAATGCGAGAAATGGGCGGCGGCAGTGCGACGAGGGGAGCGGCACGTGGTGGGTGGCATCACTCTGGTGAAGGACGAGCCGGAGGGTACGGAGGGCGCCGCGACGGTGCTCGCGGCCGACCCGCCCCCGCCGCCTCCCGCCGAGACGTCACCGGCGGCCCCGGCCCCGGCCGGTGACGGGTCGACCGATCCACGCCGGATCCGGCTCGTCTTCGTCGGGCTGATGCTGACGCTCCTGCTCGCGGCGCTCGACCAGATGATCGTCGCCACCGCGCTCCCGAAGATCGTCGGTGAGCTGCACGGCCTGGAGAAGATGTCCTGGGCGGTCACCGCCTATCTGCTCGCCTCCACGATCGGACTGCCGCTCTACGGCAAGCTCGGCGACCTCTTCGGGCGCAAGGGCGTCTTCCAGTTCGCGATCGTCGTCTTCGTCGTCGGCTCCGCGCTGGCCGGCTGGTCGCGCACCATGGACGAACTGATCGCCTTCCGGGCCATCCAGGGCATCGGCGGCGGCGGCCTGATGATCGGCGTCCAGGCGATCATCGCGGACGTGGTGCCGCCCCGCGAGCGCGGCCGCTACATGGGGCTCATCGGCGCGGCCTTCGGACTCGCCTCCGTGGCGGGCCCGTTGCTCGGCGGCTTCTTCACCGACCACGCCTCGTGGCGCTGGTGCTTCTACATCAACGTGCCGTTCGGCCTGGTCACCCTCGCCGTCATCACCGTCGTGCTGAAGCTGCCCAAGCCCGCCGTCCGGCCCCGGCTCGACATCCTCGGTGCCGTACTGCTGGCCGCCGCCTCCACCTGTCTGGTGCTGCTGACCAGCTGGGGCGGCACGGAGTACGCCTGGGGCTCGCGCACCATCCTGGGACTGGCTGCCGGCGCTGCCGGAACGACTCTGCTGTTCCTCGCAGTCGAGCACCGCGCGCCCGAACCCATCATCCCGCTGCGGCTGTTCCGCGACTCGATCTTCAACGTCACCGCCCTGGTCGGTGCGGTCGTCGGCGTGGCCCTGTTCGGCGCCGCCAGCTATCTGCCGACCTTCCTGCAGATGGTCGACGGGGCCACCGCCACCGAGTCCGGGCTGCTGATGCTCCCGATGATGGGCGGCATCGTCGGCGCCTCCGTCGTCTCCGGCCAGCTGATCTCGCGCACCGGGCGCTACCGCGTCTACCCGATCGCCGGCAGCGCGATCTCGGCGGTGGGTATGTGGCTGCTGTCCCGGCTGGAGACCGACACCCCGCGCATCGAGTACAGCATCGCGCAGGCGGTCCTCGGCCTCGGAATCGGGCTGATCATGCCGGTGCTGGTCCTCGCCGTGCAGAATTCCGTGCGCCCGGCCGACCTCGGCACCGCCACCAGTGCCAACAACTACTTCCGGCAGATCGGCGGCAGCGTCGGCGCCGCGGTGTTCGGCACCCTCTTCGCCGGCCGGCTGGCCGATGCCCTCGCCGTGCGGCTGCCCTCCGGGGCCGGTCTGCCCGACCCCGAGTCGATCACCCCGCAACTGGTGCACTCCATGGCGCCCGCGCTGCGCGACGCCTACATCCAGGCGTACGCCGACGCGATGCCCCGCATCTTCCTCTACCTCGTGCCGGTCCTCGCGCTCGGCCTGTTCTTCGCCCTCTTCCTCAAGGAGAAACCGCTGGTGTCCCACCACAGCCCCGAAACCGCCGCCGAGCCCGCGTCGATCCCCTCCGCCCGCTCCGACTCCGCCGCCCCGTCCGCCGGATACGCCTCCGGGGTCCCGGTCAGCGGCAGCGTCCAGCACTCCGACGGCACGAAGGTCCCGCGCGCCGCTCTCACCCTCATCGACGTCCAGGGGCAGCAGGTCGGCCGGGGCGCCAGCGGGGAGGAGGGGCGCTACGCGCTCAGCGTGCCCGGCGCCGGCTCGTACGTCCTCATCGCCGCAGCCGGGGGCCACCAGCCGCAGGCCGTCAGCGTCACCGTGGGCGAACGGCCCGTGGAACTCGACGTGGTGCTCGGCGGCGCGGGCCGGCTCGCCGGCACCGTCGTGACGGCGGACGGCGTGCCCGTACGGGACGCGGCCGTCACCCTGACCGACGTACGGGGCGAGGTCGTCGCCTCCACCCGCAGCGGCCGCGAGGGCGGCTATGTGATCACGGAACTGGTCGCCGGCGAGTACACACTCGCCGCCTCCGCCCCCGCCTTCCGGCCCGCCGCGCTCCCGGTCAGCGTGCAGGCGGCCCGGGAGACCCGGCAGGACATCGAGCTGGCCGGCGGCGCGGTGCTGCGCGGCACCGTCCGGGCCAGTGGCGGTCGGCCCGTCGAGGACGCCCGGGTGACCCTGCTCGACGCGGCCGGAAACGTCGTCGACACGCTCACCACCGGACCCGACGGTGCCTTCCGCTTCGTCGACCTGTCCACGGGCGAGTACACCGTCATCGCCGCCGGATACCCGCCGGTGGCCACCGTCCTCCAGGTCGCCGGGGGCGGGCGCACCGAGCGCGACCTCCAGCTCGGCCACGAGGACTGAGCACCTGCGGTGAGGTGGTGCGCCGGTGAATGCGCCGGGCGCACCACTCCCGGGGGTGATTCCGCCGATGCCCGGCGGGAGCCGGACACGGAGCCGTACCGTGGGGTCACGCACCGCAGAACCTTGCGGTGAGGAGGGAGCCTTCCACCCATGGAGCTCGGTGTGCCGCCGCAGAGGACACCACAGCCGCCCGCCACCGCGGCGGGCCGTGTGCCGCTCGCCGTGGTCGTCGTCGACACGGACGGCCTCGTCTCGCACTGGTCGGCCGGCGCGAGAAGGATCTTCGGCGTCTCCCGCGAGGAAGCGGTCGGCCACCCCGCCGGTGAACTCCTGCCCGTCGCGGGCGCGTTACGGGAGAGCGGCGCCCCCTCCGGGGCGGCCGCAGCGGATGCGGAATCGGGCCCGAGCCTCGACAGCTCCCTCAGCGGGGCCGTGGCCTTCCAGACGGCGGGCCGCGCCCGGGTGGACGAGCCGGGGCGAGGGCGGATCGACGTCCTGTGGTGGGCCTACCCCCTCGTCGGCCCCGGCCGCGCGCGGCTGCTGGTCCTCGCCGCCGACGCCGGGCGGCTGCGGGACGGCGCGGCGGAGTCGGACCACGACGGTACGGCCGTCGCCCCCGGCTTCGCCCTTGACGCCGACTTCCCCGGTTACCGGGAGCTGTCCGGGCGGCTGCCCGAGATCCTTCCGAGCATGAGCGTCCACGAGGCCACCGAAATCGTCGCCCAGGTCCTCGAACTCGGCTATCCCGTCATCGAATTCAGCCACCTCGACCGGGTCCCCGTCACCCCCGACTGGGGCGTGCCGAAACACTCCGGTCCCCGGCCGTCACCGGACCCGCGCCGCCCCGCCGACCACTCACCCGCCCCGCGCGCCGCTCCCCGCCCCGAGCTGGACCTCGAATACGCGGCGGTCCGCGAACGGCTGGAGTTCCTCAACGAGGTCAGCGGCCGCATCGGCACCTCCCTCGACCTGGAACGCACCATCCGCGAGGTCACCAGCGCCGCCGTGCCGCGCTTCACCGACTTCGCGGGTACGCATCTGCGCGCCGCGGTCCTGGCCGGCGAGGGCTTCCCGGACGGACCGCCCGACGTCACCACGGTCTGGCACCGCGTCTGGGTCGAGCACAACGACGAGCCGGGCCGCTGGGACGACACCGTGCCCGTCGGCGAGTCCATCGCCTTTCCCGAGCACACCCCGTTCTTCCAGTGCATGGTCACCGGCGAACCGGTCGTCATCCCCCACGTCGGCGAGGAGTTGAGCAACCGGATCTCGGGCGCGTTCGAGAAGCGCGACCTGCGCCCCCTGATCACGCACCGCTCGCTGCTCATCGTGCCCCTGAAGGCCCGGGACGTGGTGCTCGGCTTCATGGTCCTGATGCGGCGTCCCGGCCGGGAGCCCTTCGACGCCATGGACCGCACCACCGGCGCCGAACTCGCGGCCCGTGCCGGGCTCGTCCTCGACAACGCCCGCATGTACACGTACCAGGAGAACGTGGCCGACACGCTCCAGGACAGCATGCTGCCCCAGGTCCAACCCCGCACGGCGGGCTGCGACGTCGCCACCCGCTATCTGCCCGGCACCCGGCTCGGGAGGATCGGCGGCGACTGGTTCGACTCGGTGAAGCTTCCCGGCTCGCGCACCGCGCTCGTCGTCGGCGACGTGATGGGACACGGGCTCAACTCGGCCGCGATGATGGGGCAGTTACGGACCGCCGTGCTGACCATGGCCACCATGGAGATGCCGCCGGCCCAACTGCTGCGCACCCTCGACGACCTCGCCCAGCGCCTCGGCGAGCAGTATCTCGCGACCTGTCTCTACGCGGTCTACGACCCGATCGCCTCCGAGCTCCGGATCGCCAACGCCGGACACATCCCACCTGTCCTGGTCCGTGCCGAGGACGGCCGCGCCGAACTGCTCGACCTGCCCACCGGCGCGCCGATCGGCGTCGGCGGGGTCGCCTTCGAGACCGCGACCGTGCGCGTGCGGCCCGGCGACCGCCTGGTGCTCTGCACCGACGGGCTCGTCGAGGTGCGCGGCCAGGACATCGGGGCCGGACTCGCCGCGCTCTGCGCCTCGGCCGCCCACCCCGCCGCCTCGATGGACGACGCCTGCGACACGATCATCCGCGCCCTCAACCCCAGCGGCGGCCGCAAGGACGACGTGGCCCTGCTGATGGCCCGGCTGAACGGGATCGGCGCGGACGACGTCGCCGAATGGCAGCTGGCCCTGGATCCGCGCGAGGTCTCCCGGGCCCGCCGGCTGGTGCGTGGCCGGCTGCTCGACTGGGAGCTGCCGGACGCCGTGGAGGCGGCCGAGCTGATGGTCAGCGAGCTCGTCACCAACGCCGTGCGGCACGGCCGCACCCATCACATCGGGCTCCGGCTGGTGCGCACCGACGCCCTGCTCTGCGAGGTCAGCGACGACGAGCCCGCCCCGGCCACCCTGCTGGGGGTCTCCGCCGACGACGAGGCGGGGCGCGGACTCGTGGTGGTGGACAGCCTCGCCCGGGAATGGGGCACGAGCAGCACGGCACGCGGCAAGACCGTCTGGTTCGAACTGGCGCCGTCGCGGGTCCCCCGCCCCCGGCCGCACCTCTGGTGAACGCCGCATCCCCGGACAGGAGAGTGCACATGGGTGTCTCGCAGCCCTACCGCGAGGCGTGGGAAGGGTACTGGTCGGCCACGTCGGACGCGCCGGGCGAGGCGATCTGGGACGCCGACCCCTCGCTGAGCGCCGTCCCGCACAGCGCGCTGCTGCTGCCGTACGCCGACACCTCGCTGCCCGTCGTCGACCTCGGTTGCGGCAACGGCACCCAGACCCGCTGGCTCGCCGGCCGGTTCGCCGGCGCGCTCGGCGTGGACCTCTCGCACGCCGCGATCGCCCACGCCCGGCGGGCGGACCCCGAGGGCGTCGCCGCCTACGAGCAGCTGGACCTGGCCGACGGGGACGCGGTGCGCGCCCTGGCCGGGCGGATCGGCGACACCAACGTCTACATGCGGGCGGTCATCCACCAGAGCGATCCCGAGGCCAGACCGGCGGTCGCCGCGGCCGTGGCGACCCTGCTGGGCACACGCGGCCGGGCCTTCGTCGCCGAGCTGACCCCCGCCTCCAAGGCCGTGCTCCAGCAGGCCGCACAGGGTCCGCAGGGGCCGCCGCCCAAGCTGCGCCGGGTCTTCGAACACGGGCTGAAACCGGCGGGCGCCACCGACGAGGAGGTGCCGGAGGTGCTGCGGGCGGCCGGCCTCGCCACCCTGGACAGCGGCGACACGGTCCTGCCGCAGACCGAGCGGCTGCCCGACGGGACCCGGATCGACCTGCCGGCGCGCTGGTTCGTGCTGGCCCCGGGCTGAGCCCTCCTCCTACCGGCCCCCGGCCGGTGCTCAGGGCCCGGTCCCGCCCCGCACCAGCGCCATGAGCGCCCGCGCCCCCGGGCTCATGCCCCGCGCCTCGGGCAGCACCACGACGCTCTCGTAGTACGCCTGCTCGGCGCCGTCCAGCCGCACCGCAACCAGGCCCCGGGCCTCCGGCTTGCGGGAGAAGTGGTGCGGCACGACGGCGACGCCGAGCCCTTCGTGCACCAGCTCCAGGAGGCTGTGCACGTCGTTGACCTCCAGGGCCACCGTGCGGCGCACGCCGGCCGCCCGGAACGCCGCGTCGGCCGCGCGGCGCGGCCCGAAGTCCGGATGGAAGTCGATGAACGGCTGGCCGGCCAGCTCCTGCCACCCGGCCCCGTCCGCCGCCGCCAGGCGGTGCCCGGGGGCGCACAGCAGGACCATGGGCTCCCTCGCCAGCGGGATCAGCTCGCCGCGCCAGTCCACCGGGCTGACCGTGGCGGCGAAGGCGATGTCGAGCCGCCCGCCCGCCACCCCGTCCACCAGATCGGTCGTGCCCTCCTGGCGGAGCCGGATCTCCATGTGCGGATGCTCGCGGTGGAAGGCGGCGAGCAGCCGGGGCAGGCTCACCCCGGCCACGCACTGCTCCACGCCCACCGACAGGGTGCCGCGCAGCAGCCCCCGTACCGCGTCGACGGCGTCCTTCGCGGCCCGTGCGCCCGCCAGCGTGCGCTCGGCCTCCACCAGCAGGGCGCGCCCAGCCTCGGTCAGCCGCACGCTGCGCGTGGTCCGGCTGAACAGGGGCGTGCGCAGCTCCTGCTCCAGTGCCCGCACGGAGGCGGAGAGGCCGGACTGCGACACGGCGAGACGCTCGGCGGCCCGGGTGAAATGCTGCTCCTCGGCGACGGCGACGAAATGTTCCAGCTGGCGCAACTCCATGATTGAGCAATATAGGTCCTGAATCCAAGCGGAATCTCCTGTTGGACTGCTGGATCGTTCTGCGCGAGCCTGGACCCCGCACGGCGTACCCCGTCGTGAACCCGCACGATCTCTCCCGTGGAGTCCCGCATGTACATCCCGTCCGCCGACCGCTACCAGGACATGCCCTACCGGCGCACCGGGCGCAGCGGCCTGAAGCTGCCGGCCCTCTCGCTCGGCCTGTGGCACAACTTCGGCGGCGACCGGACCCCCCAGGCGCAGGGAGAGATCCTGCGCCGGGCGTTCGACCTCGGCATCACCCACTTCGACCTGGCGAACAACTACGGCCCGCCGCCCGGCTCCGCCGAGAGTGCGATGGGCCGTGCCCTGGCGGGCGACTTCGCCCGGCACCGCGACGAGATCATCGTCTCCACCAAGGCCGGCTATCTGATGTGGGACGGCCCGTACGGGGAGTGGGGCTCGCGCAAGAACCTGCTGTCCTCGCTGGACCGGAGCCTCACCCGGCTGGGCCTGGACTACGTCGACATCTTCTACTCCCACCGGCCCGACCCCGAGACCCCGCTCGAGGAGACGATGGGCGCCCTGGACTCGGCCGTGCGGCAGGGCAAGGCGCTCTACGTGGGCATCTCCAACTACTCCGCCGAGCAGACCCGGGAGGCCGCCCGCATCCTGAAGGACCTCGGCACCCCGCTGCGCATCCACCAGCCGCGCTACTCGATGCTCGACCGCTGGGTCGAGGACGGGCTGCTCACCGCCCTCGACGAGCTGGGCGTCGGCTCCATCGCCTACTCGCCGCTGGAGCAGGGCATCCTCTCCGACCGCTATCTGCGCGGCATCCCGGAGGGTTCGCGGGCCGCCGGCTCCAGCCCCTTCCTGTCGGCCGACGCGGTCACCCCCGAGCTGGTCTCCCGTCTCCGCGAGCTGGACCAACTGGCCTCCGAGCGCGGCCAGTCGCTGGCCCAGATGGCGCTGGCCTGGGTGCTGCGCGGCGGCCGGGTCACCTCCGCCGTGGTCGGCGCGAGCAGCGTCGCCCAGCTGGAGAACAGCGTGGAGGCGGTCCGCAACCTCGAATTCGGCGACAAGGAACTCGCCAGGATCGAGAAGCTGCTGAAGGGCGCGAAGCGCCGCTGAGGCACACGACGAGGCCGGCACCCCTGGGCGGGGTGCCGGCCTCGCGCGCGTACGACAGGCGCCGCCTCAGACGCCGTCACCGCGCAGCAGCAGGTCCAGCAGTCCGGGGAAGCGGGCCTCGAACTCCTCGCGGCGCAGCCGGTTGAACCGCTTCGGGCTGTGTCGTGCTGTTCGACCAGCTCGCGGACGGGGCGGTCTGCCATGCGTACGGTCGAATTCAAGGAGTACGGCGGGCCCGAGCCCGGCCCCGGACAGGTCACCGTCGACGCGGCCTACGCGGGCGTCACCTTCGCCGACGTCAGGGCCCGGTCCGAGGGATACCGGGTGCCCCGGCTGCCATTCGTGCCCGGCCCGGAGGCCGGGCCGCATCAGGGCCGTCGGTGACGGCGTCCGGGGCCTGCGTCCCGGGCAGGAGGTCGCGGCCTCCCTCGACAGCGGCGGGTACGCGGAGGTGGTGACGGCACCCGCCGCCACGGTCTTCCCGCTCCCGGACGGCGCGAACTCGACGGCGTTGCCGCGATGCTGACGCAGGACGGGTCGCCGCTCACCGCCTCGCTCTACCGCGATGTCGTCCAGGGCGCCACCACGGAGGCCGAACACGTCTTCGGCGACCTGGTGGACCGCGCCCGCTCGCACGGTGTCCGTACCCCGCTGCTGGACCTGGTCACCCTCCATCTGCGGGTGCACGAACACCGCGCCGCGCCGCGCTGAGCGGGCCGGTCCCGGGCCTGCCCGCCGGGACCTCCAGAGGAATGGACCTCTGGAGGTCCCGGCAGCCCTGGCCTGCGGGTTCTGCGACGCGTACCGTGTGGCCGCATGAAGATCCTCGTCAGCGCCGACATGGAAGGCGCCACCGGCGTGACCTGGCCGGCGGACGTGCTGCCCGGCACCCCGCAGTGGGAGCGGTGCCGCTCCCTGTTCACCTCCGACGTCAACGCCGCCGCCCTCGGCTTCTACGACGGGGGCGCGGACGAGGTGCTCATCAATGAGGCCCACTGGAGCATGCGCAACCTGCTGCTGGAGCGGCTGGACGAGCGCATCCAGATGCTCACCGGCCGGCACAAGTCGCTCAGCATGGTCGAGGGCATCCAGCACGGGGACGTCGACGCCGTCGCCTTCGTCGGCTACCACACGGGTGCCGGTACGGAGGGCGTCCTCGCCCACACCTATTTGGCCAACTCCATCACCGGGGTCTGGCTGAACGGGGTCCGGGCCAGCGAGGGGCTGCTCAACGCCCGGGTGGCCGCCGAGTACGGCGTACCCGTCGTGCTCGTCACCGGGGACGACCTGACCTGTGTGGACGCCCAGGGGTACGCCCCCGAGGCCCGCAAGGTCGCCGTCAAGGACTATGTGTCGCGCTACGCGGCGGTCTGCCGCACCCCCGCCCGTACCGCCGCCGACATCCGTGCGGCCGCCAAGGAGGCGGTCGCGCTGGCCGGCCGGTACACCCCGGCCGACGCCGGCCCGTTCACCGTTGAGCTGGAGTTCGACGCCGAACACCTGGCCGCCGCGGCCACCGTCGTCCCCGGTGTGGCACCCTCCGGCGAGAGGCGTGTCGCCTACACCAGCGCGACGATGTACGAAGGAATCCGCACGTTCAAGGCGGTGACGACGATCGTGTCGTCGGCCGTGGAGGAGCAGTATGGCTGAGGCGAGCACCCCCCAGGACGGCGTCGACGCCCTCGCGCTCGACGAATCGGTGACGTTCACCTCGGAACTGATCCGCATCGACACCACCAACCGGGGCGGCGGCGACTGCCGCGAACGCCCCGCCGCCGAGTACGTCGCCGAGCGGCTGGCCGCCACCGGACTCGAACCGGTGATGCTGGAACGCACCCCCGGCCGCACCAACGTGGTCGCCAGGATCGCCGGCACCGACCCGTCCGCCGACGCGCTGCTGGTCCACGGCCATCTGGACGTGGTGCCCGCCGAGGCCGGTGACTGGAGTGTGCACCCCTTCTCCGGCGAGGTCCGCGACGGCGTCGTCTGGGGCCGCGGCGCCATCGACATGAAGAACATGGACGCGATGGTGCTGGCCGTCGTCCGGTTCTGGGCCAGGGCCGGCATCCGCCCCCGCCGCGACATCGTGATCGCCTACACCGCCGACGAGGAGGCCAGCGCCGACGACGGCTCCGGCTTCCTCGCCGACCGGCACGCCGCCCTGTTCGAGGGGTGTACGGAGGGCATCAGCGAGTCCGGGGCCTTCACCTTCCACGCCGGCCCGAACATGCCGCTCTACCCCATCGCGGCGGGCGAGCGCGGCACCGGATGGCTCAAGCTCACCGCCCACGGCAAGGCGGGCCACGGCTCCAAGGTCAACCACGCCAACGCGGTCAGCGCGCTCGCCGCCGCAGTCGCCCGGATCGGCGACCACGAATGGCCGGTCCGCCTCACCCCCACCGTCCGCGCCGCCCTCACCGAGATCGCCGCGCTGCACGGCATCC
Organism: Streptomyces sp. ITFR-16; assembly: GCF_031844705.1. Taxonomy (NCBI): domain Bacteria; kingdom Bacillati; phylum Actinomycetota; class Actinomycetes; order Kitasatosporales; family Streptomycetaceae; genus Streptomyces; species Streptomyces sp. ITFR-16. Next base: position 1,062,827 of record NZ_CP134609.1, on the reverse strand, counting down.
ACCCCGACCTCGACGCCCCCGGCTTCGACGTGGACGAACTCCTCGGCAAGATCGGGCCCGCCGCCGACCTCGTCGCCCCGACCGTCCGCAACAGCACCAACCCGACGATGCTGGACGCCGGTTACAAGGTCAACGTGATCCCGGGCCACGCCACCGCGTACATCGACGGCCGGATGGTGCCGGGCGGCGAGGACGAGTTCCACACCACCCTGGACCGGCTCACCGGCCCCTCGGTCGACTGGGAGTTCCACCACCGCGAGGTCCCCCTCCAGGCCCCCGTCGACTCACCCACGTACGGCAAACTCCGCGCCGCCGTCGAGCGGTTCGACCCCGACGGGCATGTCGTGCCGTACAGCATGTCCGGCGGCACCGACGCCAAGCAGTTCTCCCGGCTCGGCATCACCGGCTACGGCTTCTCGCCGCTGAAGCTGCCCGTCGGCTTCGACTACCAGGCGCTCTTCCACGGTGTGGACGAGCGGGTCCCCGTGGACGCGCTGCACTTCGGCGTCCGGGTCCTGGACCACTATCTGCGCACCGCCTGAACCGCTGGGGGGACTTTGACCATGGGATCCACGCAGGCCTACGGAAGCTGGCCGTCACCGATCGGCGCCGCGCTCGCTGCCTCCCGCGACGGCCGTCCGGAGTATGTCGGCGCGGTCGGCGACGAGCTGTGGTGGACGGAGCCACGCCCGGCCGAGGCCGGCCGGCGTGCCCTGATCCGCAGGTCGCCGGAGGGCACCACCGCCGAACTGCCCGCCCCCTGGAACGTCCGCAGCCGCGTCATCGAGTACGGCGGACGCCCCTGGGCCGGCATCGAGCGCGCCGAGGGCGGACCGCTGATCGTCTTCGTCCACTTCGACGACCAGCGGCTGTACGCCTACGAGCCCGACGGCCCCCGCGAGCCCTGGCCGCTGACCCCCGTATCGGCCGTCGGCGGGGGGCTGCGCTGGGCCGATCCGCGCCCGCGTCCGGAGCAGGGCGCGGCGGGTGAGGTCTGGTGCGTGCTGGAGGAGTTCACCGGCGAGGGGCCCACCGAGCTGCGCCGCGTCATCGCCGCCGTACCGCTGGACGGATCGGCCGCCGACGACCGGTCCGCCGTACGCGAACTCTCCGACGGCCGGCACCGGTTCGTCACCGGACCCGAGGTCTCGCCGGACGGGCGGCGCGCGGCCTGGATCGCCTGGGACCATCCGCGCATGCCCTGGGACGGCACCGAGGTGCTGCTCGCCGGCATCGCGGCCGACGGCACCTTCCACGACGCCCGCGTCCTCGCCGGCGGCCCGGAGGAATCCGTACCGCAGATCCAGTGGACCGCGGACGGGCAACTGCTGCTCGCCAGCGACCGCAGCGGCTGGTGGAACCTGTACCGCGCCGATCCGGACGGCGGCGAGATCGTCGAACTCTGCTCCAGGGAGGAGGAGTTCGCCGGACCGCTGTGGAAGATCGGCCTCACCTGGTTCCGCCCTCTGGACAACGGGCTGATCGCCACCCTCCACGGCAAGGGGTCCACCACGCTCGGCGTCCTCGACCCGGAGACCGGCGACCTCGTCGACATCGCCGGGCCCTGGACCGAATGGGCCGAGACCCTCGCCGTGCAGGGCAGCCGGGTCACCGGCATCGCCGCGAGCCCGCGCAGCGCGTACGAGATCGTGGAGCTGGACACCGCGACCGGGCACACCCGGATCATCGGCGCCCGGCACGAGGACGCGGTCGACCCCGCGTACTACCCCGCACCCGTCGTCCGCACCTTCACCGGCCCCGGCGGCCGCGAGATCCACGCCCAGGTCTACCCGCCGCACAGCCCGGACCGGACCGGGCCCGAGGGGGAGCTGCCGCCCTTCGTGGTGTGGGCGCACGGCGGCCCCACCGGGCATGCCGCCCTCGTCCTGGACCTGGAGATCGCCTACTTCACCTCGCGCGGCATCGGCGTCGTCGAGGTCAACTACGGCGGCTCGACCGGCTACGGCCGTGCCTACCGCAACCGGCTGCGCGAGCAGTGGGGCGTGGTCGACGTGGAGGACTGCGCGGCCGTCGCCGGGGCGCTCGCCGCCGAGGGCACCGCCGACCCGCGGCGGCTCGCCGTGCGCGGCGGCAGCGCCGGCGGCTGGACCGCCGCCGCCTCGCTCACCGGCACCGACGTCTACGCCTGCGGCACCATCATCTACCCCATCCTCGACCTGACCGGCTGGGGCACCGACGAGACCCACGACTTCGAGTCCCAGTACCTGGAATCCCTGGTGGGACCGCTCGCCGAGGTCCCCGGGCGCTACCGTGAACGGTCCCCGATCAGCCGCACCGACCGGCTCGCCACCCCCTTCCTGCTGCTCCAGGGCGAGGACGACCCGATCTGCCCGCCCGTGCAGTGCGAGCGCTTCCTCGCCGCCGTCGAGGGGCGCGGAGTCCCGCACGCGTACCGCACCTATCCGGGCGAGGGCCACGGCTTCCGGCGCGCGGACACCATGACGGACGCGCTGGAGTCCGAACTCGCCCTGTACGCGCAGACGTTCGGCATCGACCGGCCCGATGTGCCGCCGCTGGAGCTGAAGAAGTGACCCTGGTTCCCCTGGCCCGCCCGGCCCGGCTGCGCGCGGGCGCCCGGGTCGCCGTCGTCTCCCCGAGCGGGCCGGTACCGGCCGACCGGCTCGAACCCGGACTCGCGATCCTGCGGGACTGGGGCCTCGACGCCGTGCCGATGCCCCATGTCCTGGACGTGCACCCGGACCTGGACTACCTCGCCGGTACGGACGCGGGGCGCGCCCGGGACCTCCAGGACGCCTGGTGCGACCCGTCGGTCGACGCGGTGATCTGCGCCCGGGGCGGGTACGGGGCGCACCGCATGGTGGACCTGGTCGACTGGGCCGCTATGCGGGCCGCCGGGCCCAAGGTGTTCGTCGGCTACAGCGACATCACCGTGCTCCACGAGGCGTTCGCGCTGCGGACCGGGTTCGCCACCCTGCACGGCCCCATGGTGGGGACGGAGGCCTTCCTCAAGGACCCGCGCACCCAGGAGTCCCTGCGGGCCACCCTGTTCGAGCCGGAGACGGTGCGGACGCCTGGGCTCGACGAGGCGCGGGCGCTCGTCCCGGGCCGGGCGCGGGGCGTCACCTACGGCGGCTGTGTCAGCCTGCTCGCCGCGGACCTCGGCACCCCGCACGCCCGGGCTTCGGCCCGGGGCGGGCTCCTCGTCATCGAGGACACCACCGAGGACCCGTACAGCCTCGACCGCATCCTGACCCAGCTGCTGCGGGCCGGGGCGCTCGTCGGCATCGCCGGGGTGGCCTGCGGTTCCTGGGCCGGCTGCGGGCCGTACGAGCAGGTGCGGGCCGTGCTCGCCGACCGGCTCGGCCCGCTGGGCGTCCCGGTCGTCGAGGAGCTGGGCTTCGGGCACGGACCGACCGGGCTGACGATCCCGCTCGGCGTGACGGCCGTGCTGGACGCGCCGGCGGACGGCGGCCGCGCCACGCTCACCGTCGAGGAGCCGGCGCTGCTCTGACGCCCCGGCCGGAGCCGCCGCCAGGGGCGCGGCCGTGATGCGAAGAAGCTGAACAACCTTCAGGAAACGCTGTCATGAGCGTTGACACCGCCATGACCTGTGTCACAGCATGAGCGCGGCCCAATACTTACCAGTCGGTAAGGTGTCCTCGGTGTGGAGGTCTCGTGTCGCGTGCTGTCCCCGGTTCCCGCTCCCGGTCGAAGTCACTGTCCCGTAAGCCACTCGCCCTCGTCGCCGGCGCGGTGCTCGCCGCACCCCTCGCGCTCGCGGGCACCGCGCACGCGGGAACCGCCGCCGCCGAGGCCGAATACACCGTCACCCCGCTGAAGTTCACCGTCTCCACGGGTGGCCGCTCCTGCACCGTGGACGCGGACCTCTACCGCCCCTCGGGCGCCGATGCGGGGCACCCGGTGCCCGCCGTGCTCGCCACCAACGGCTTCGGCGGCAGCAAGTCGGACGGCTCGACCGACGGCATCGGCAAGGCCTTCGCCGCGCGCGGCTACGCCGGACTCGTCTACTCCGGCCTCGGCTTCGGCAGGTCCGGCTGCCTCATCACCCTCGACTCCCCGGAGACCGACGGCAGGGCGGCGGCCGCCCTCGTCGACTTCCTGGCCGGCACCCGCGCCGCCGACGACGGCACCAAGGCGGACTTCGTCACCCAGGACGGCCCCGGCGACCCCCGGGTCGGCATGGTCGGCGGCTCGTACGGCGGGGCCATCCAGATGGCCACCGCGGCCGTCGATCCCCGCGTCGACGCGCTCGTCCCGCTCATCACCTGGAACGACCTGTCCTACGCGCTCGCCCCCAACAACACCGGCGCGGCCGGCGGCGGTTTCTCGTCCGACACCCCCGGCGTCTTCAAGTGGCAGTGGACCAACGGCTTCTACCTGATGGGGGAGGGGCAGACGATCCTCAGCCCCAGCCTCGACCCCTCCCGCTTCGGCAGCCTCGGCTGCCTGCACTTCGCGGCCCAGGCGTGCGACACCATCCGGCTCCTCAACTCCGGCCGCTACCCCGCGGACAAGGCCGCCGCGATGCTCGACTACGCACGCAGCGTCTCGCCCGCCTCCTACCTGAACCGGGTCAAGGCGCCCACCCTGCTGATCCAGGGCCAGACCGACAGCCTGTTCAACCTCAACGAGGCGACGGCCACGTACAAGACGCTCAAGGCGCAGGGCACCACCGCCAAGATGATCTGGCAGTCCTGGGGCCACAGCGGCGGCCAGGCCGAAGGCGAACTCGACCTGGGTCAGGGCAATCTGGAGAGCAGCTACGTCGGCGGACGCATCCTCGCCTGGTTCGACCGCTACCTCCGCCACGAGACGGCCACCGACACCGGACCGGAGTTCGCCTACTACCGCGACTGGCAGAGCGGATACGGCACGGCGGCCCAGGTCCCGGGCCTCACGCAGAAGATGTACCTCTCCGGCGACGGCAAGCTCGTCGACAACCGCGCCAAGGTCGCACGCGGCAGCCGCCAGTACGCCAACTGGCTGATCCCCACCAGCCATTCGGAGAGCTCGCTCGCCGGACTCATCGGACTGCCCGACCCCGAGCCGTACGACACCAAGGGCACCTACCTCGGCTGGACCAGCGCCCCGCTGGACTCCGCCGTCGATGTGGTCGGCGCGCCCGAGGCGAGCCTCAAGGTCGTCTCGCCGAAGACCGAGCGCGTCCAGAACAGCGGGGACGCCGCCGACAAGCTCGTCCTGTTCGCCAAGGTGTACGACGTCGCGCCCGACGGGTCCAAGACGCTGGTCAACCGGCTCGTCTCGCCGGTACGGGTGCCGGACGTGACCCGCTCCTTCACCGTACGGCTGCCCGGCATCGTCCACCGGTACGAGGCGGGGCACCGGCTGGAATTCGTGATCGCCGCCAGTGACTCCGCGTACTTCGGCAACCGGGGCATCAAGCCGGTCACCGTCGTCAGCGCCCCCGAGGACACCGGAGTGCTGTCGCTGCCGGTGGTCGGCGGCACCCTGAACTGACGCGGCGCGCCCGCTGTACGGCCCTCACCCGGATGGCCGTACAGCACCGCCCCCCTCCGCCCGGATCCGGTCATCCTGGTGGTCCGGGGGGCGGCGCACCACGATCAGGAAGGGGCTGCCTCATGAGCCCGAAGGACGTGTCGAGCAGCGGGAAGAGCGCCAGTGGGGCCTTCACCCCGGCCCGCATCCTGGTCCTCGTCATCGCGGTCCTCTCGATCGTGTTCATCGCCGAGAACACCAAGAGGGTCGAGGTCCGCCTCATCGTCCCGCTGGTGACCGCGCCGCTCTATGTGTGGCTGGTCGTGATGTTCGTGGCCGGCATGGCCTGCGGCGCGTACGTCTTCCGCAGGCGGGCCAAGTAGGGCCGACGGCACCCGGCGCACACGCTCTACGCTGGCCCGATGTCCGACACCACGTATCTGGCCGAGGGGACGCGCACGGCGATCCGCCCCTTCACCGCCGCCGATGCCGAGGAGTTCGCCGCCCGGTCCCGCGAGAGCCGGGAACTGCACCGGCCCTGGCTTTTCCCGCCCGCCGACCCGGACGCGTACGCCGCCTACGCGGGGACCCTCATCAAGGACCCCGCGCGGGCCGGCTTCCTCGTCTGCGAGCGGCGCACCGCCGGCGACCCGGCCGACGGTGCGATCGCCGGGTTCATCAACATCAACAACATCGTGCTCGGCGCGTTTCGCTGCGGTGCGATCGGCTACGGGGCCTTCGCCCACGCGGCCGGGCGCGGACTGATGAGCGAAGGGCTCGCCCTTGTCCTGGCCCACGCCTTCGGCCCGCTCGGGCTGCACCGGATCGAGGCCAACATCCAGCCGGACAACAAGGCCTCGATCGCCCTGGTGCGCCGGGCCGGCTTCCGGCTGGAGGGCTTCTCGCCGGACTTCCTCCACATCGACGGCGCCTGGCGCGACCATGAACGCTGGGCGATCACCGCGGAGATGCGCTGACCGGTCCGCACCCGGTCAGGCCGCGTGCAGCGCCAGCGTGGGGGAGAGGCGCGAGGCCCGGACCGCCGGGTAGAGGCCCGCGAGGGTCCCGATGGCGAGGGTCGCCGCGAATCCGCCGCCGACGGCCCACAGGGGGATCACCCACGGCATGCCGCCGCTGACGGCGTACACCCCGGTGGCCAGGGCGCCCAGGACGATCCCGGCCGCGCCGCCCAGACCGGACAGAATCAGGGACTCCGTGACGAACTGGCCTCTGATCTGGCCGCGGGTCGCCCCGATCGAACGGCGCAGCCCGATCTCGTAACGGCGTTCCAGCACCGAGATGATCATGGTGTTGGCGACGCCGACGCCCCCGACGAGCAGGGCCACGGCCCCGAGCCCGAGCAGCAGGCTGCTGAACGCGCCCTCGGTGGCGGCCTTGGCCCGAAGACCGGCCGACGGATCGCTGACGCCGACATCCCGGGGCGTCCGGGGGTCGACGGCCCGGGGGATCAGGTCGTGCACGGCGGCGACCCGGTCGTCGGCGGAGCGCTCGTAGACGGTGGTGGGGCGGCCGTCGAAGCCCAGCCGTTCCCGGGCGACGTCCTGGCCCACCAGTGCCGAGCGGGCGATCTCCGGCGCGAGCGGCAGCGGGTCGAGGATGCCCAGGACGGTGAAGTACTGGTCGTCGATGTAGACCTGTCCGCCCGCCGACGCGATGCCCAGCCGCCGGGCGGCGACATCGCCGAGCACGACCGATGGATAGCGGCCGGTGGCCTGGTTGAGCCAGGTGCCGCTGCGCAGGGTCGCGCGGAGCGTGGCGGGGAGGTCCTGGCTCGCGCTCTGGACGGTGATGCCGCCGGTGATGGTGTCGGGGATCTTCTCCGAGCGCCGGACCGTGTGGGGCAGCGTGCCGGTGGCGCCGACGTGCTCGACCCCGTCGATGCGGGCCACCCGTCCCGCGGCGTCCGGCGCGAGCGGGATCTTCCGGCCGGTGAGCAGGTCCGTGCCGGGGGTGACGACGAGCATGTTCGTACCCAGCTTGTCGAGTTCGTCCAGGAGCTGCTGCTTGCTGGACGCGGAGATCCCGATCACCGCGATCATGGTGGCGATGCCGAGGGCGATGCCCAGCGCGGAGAGCACGACCCGCGTCGGGCGGCTGCGCATGCCGGCCGAGCCGGTGTGCAGGACGTCCCGGGGGGCGAGCCGCGCCGGTGCGAGGGACGCGCGCCGGCGGCTCATCGGGCGTCCTGCGGGGTACGCCGGCGCGTGTCGGCGACGACCAGTCCGTCGCGGATCCGCACCTGGCGGGGCAGCGCGTCGGCGATCTCGGTGTCGTGGGTGATGACGGCGATGGTGGCGCCCTCCTCGTTCAGTTCGTGGATGAGCCGCATCACGGCCTCCCCGGACGCGGAGTCCAGGGCGCCCGTCGGCTCGTCGGCCAGCAGCAGATCGGGTTCGCCGACGACGGCGCGGGCGATGGCGACGCGCTGCTTCTGCCCGCCGGACAGCTCGTGCGGCCGGTGGGCCAGGCGGTCGCCCAGCCCGACGCGTTCCAGCGCCCGGGCCGCGCGCCGGCGCCGCTCGCCGCGCGGGAGCCCGGAGTAGAGCAGGCCCTCGGCCACGTTGTCCTGCGCGCTGATGCCGGGGACGAGGTGGAAGGCCTGGAAGACGAAGCCGATGTGCCGGGCCCGCAGCGCGGAGAGCCTGCGGTCGGACAGGGCCGCCGTGTCATGGCCGGCGATGCGGACGGACCCGGCCGTCGGGAGGTCCAGGGTGCCGATGATGTGCAGCAGGGTCGACTTGCCGGACCCGGAGGGGCCGACGATCGCCAGCAGCTCACCGCGCGCGACGGTCAGGTCCACCCCGCCCAGCGCCGTCACCCCGCCCGGGTACTCCTTGGTCACGCCCGCCAGGTCCACCACGGGGCCCGGCGCGTTGCCCGGGATGCTCATGTCCTCGGCACCCCGACCTTCGTCCCGGCCCGCAGCCCGTCGCCGGAGACCTCGACGCGGCCCTGCGCGAACATCCCGAGCCGCACCTTCACCTCGCGCGTCCGCCCGCCCTCGACGACCTGCACGCCGAACGAGCCGTCCGCGAGCGCGAGGAGCGCGCTGACGGGGACGCTCAGGACGTCCTCACGGGTACGGCCGGTCAGCTTGACGGTGGCGGGCGACTTGTCGATACCGCCGGCCTTGCCGGGGTCGTCGAAGGTGACCGTCACATCGATGCGCGGCGTCCTGTCGTCCGGGTCGTCACCCGTCGTCGCGGTCGTGCCGACGGAGGAGACCGTGCCCGTCGTGACGGTCCCGTCGGGCAGCTCGACGCTCACCTTGCCGTCGCGCGCGACCAGCGCGGCCTCGGACACCTTCACCTTCAGCCGCACCACGCGCTCGGAGCCGGTCGTGGTGAGGACGGGCCCGCCCGGCGCGGCCCGGTCGCCGGTCGTGACCTCCGCGCTCTGCACGCGCACCGGGCCGGGAGCGAACGCGATCTGCCCGGGGCCCGTGGTGCCGGTCGGCTTCAGCCCGTGCGCCTTCTGCCAGCGGGCGACGGCCTCGGCCGTGCCCCGGGTGAACTCCTCGTCCTCGGTGATCCCGCCGCCGAACCCCAGCGCGATCAGGTTCGCCTTCAGCTGCCGTACGTCGGTGCCCTCGTCGCCCTTCCCCAGGTCCCGGTACATCGGCTCGGCGCCGTACATCAGGCGTATGTCCTCGCCGTCGAGCGCGTAGAGCCGGCCGTCCCGCCCGATCTTCGCGCCGCTGCGCGGCAGCCAGGTCACGGTGCCGGCGGCGCCGGCGTTGATCCGCTTCTTCCGGCCGTAGCCGAGCGTGCCGTCCACGCTCGTCGCGCTGACCAGGTCGCCCCGGACCACGGTGGCGGTCTCCGGCGGCAGCGCGGTCTGCCGGCCGGCCGGGTCCGGGCCCGCGCGCCCCGTCCACTCGGTGGCCGCGAAGCCGCCCGCGGCCACCGCCACGAGAGCCGCGAGCGAACCGGCGACGACGCGGCGCCTCATGCGGCGCACTCGTTCAGCGCCTTCACGAACTTCTCCGGATCGGCGCCCTCGGGGATCTTGAAACCACTCCTCGACCCGTCCGGGCCGACCTTGGGGTCGGGCATGTCGAAGCCCTTGCCCCGCACGCACTCGGCGATCCTGACCTGCTGGTCCTGGTCCTGGTCCTGCCGTGCGTCCTCGCCGCCATCCCCGGGGCCGGTGCCGGAGCCGCAGTCCTCCAGCGCCTTGTGCCACTTCTCCGGCGACACCCCTTCGGGGGCCCCGAGCGCCTGCGCGTAAGGATTGGCGCCCGGTTCGAGGTCGGGGACGTCCATGCCCTTCTCCCGCAGACAGACGCGCAGCTTCTGCGCCTTGTCCGTCGCGTCGCCGCTGTCCGAGCCACCCGCGCCGCCGGAACTGCCGGATGCCTTCTCCCCGCCGCCGTCCGAGCCGGAGCAGCCCGTGGTGAGCAGGGCCAGGCCGGCGACCGCGGTCGCCAGGGCCAGGGTGAGCCTGTGGTTCTTCATCGTCGTCTCCCTCGGAGGGTGCGCTGTCCGTCCGCCCGGACGGATGCGGCAGAGACTCACAGAACCCGCTGTTTCGTTTCCCTTACGGTTGCCGGATGGCCGCCGCCCGCCCCGGCCCGCTGTAACAGCGACGAAAGGGGGGCGTGAGGTACACAGGGGGACATGCGTGTACTGGTGGTGGAAGACGAGGCGTTTCTGGCCGCGATGATCGCCGAGGGGCTGCGGCGCGAGGCGATCACGGCCGATGTCGCCCTCGACGGGCGCACCGGGCTGGAGAAGCTGCGGCTCGGTGACTACGACGTCCTCGTCCTGGACCGCGACCTGCCCGGCGTGCACGGCGACGAGATCTGCCGCCGGGCCGTGGCCGAGGGCCTGCTGACCCGGATCCTGATGCTGACCGCCTCCACCACCGTCCCGGACCGGATCGAGGGCCTGGGCATGGGCGCGGACGACTACCTGACCAAGCCGTTCTCGCACGACGAGCTGCTGGCCCGGGTCCTCGCCCTGGGCCGCCGGGTCCGGCCCGCCCTGCCGCCGGTCATCGAACGGGCCGGCATCGCCCTGGACACCGCGCGCCGCCGGGCCACCCGGCACGGCCGGCCGCTCGCCCTGACCCGCAAGGAGTTCGGCGTCCTGGAAACCCTGCTGCGCGCCGACGGGGGTGTGGTCAGCGGCGAGGACCTGATCGAGAAGGTCTGGGAGGAGCACACGGGCTACGACACCAATCCGGTGCGGGTCGCCCTCAGCCGTCTCCGTACCAAACTGGGCGAACCCCCGGCGGTGGAGACCGTGCCCGGCGCGGGCTACCGCATCCCGCCGGACCCCGGGCCCCCGGCCCCCGGCGGCGTCCCGCAGCCCAAAGCCACCGCTCCCCGCCCGTCCCGGGACCGGCGGGCGGCGCAGTGATCCGCCGGCTCCTCCCGACCACCGAACGCGCCCGGCTCACCGCCCTGTACGGCGGACTGCTCGTCCTCGCCGGATGCGTCCTGGTCGCCGTCATCTACCTGTTAGTCAGCGACGGCCTCGACCACCGCATCCGCGCCGCGTTCACCACCGCCCCGTACCGCCGCCCCGTACCGATGGCCACCAGCACCCCGCCCAGTGAGCTGGTCCCCACCCAGCAGGCGGGAAGATACGCAAGGACCGAGACGGTCGAGCTGATCACCTCGTCGACGCTCACCCGCCTGCTCACCGTCTCCGGGATCGCCCTGGCGGTGTTCGCGGTCCTGTCCGTGTTCCTCGCCTGGTGGATGGCCGGCCGGGTGCTGCGCCCCGTCGGCCTCATCACCGCCACCGCCCGCAGGCTCTCCGGCGACAATCTCCACCAGCGCATCGAACTGGCCGGGCCGCCCGGCGAACTCAAGGACCTTGCCGACACCTTCGACCAGATGCTCGGGCGGCTGGAACACCTCGTCACCGCCCAGCGGCGGTTCGCCGCGAACGCCGCGCACGAACTGCGCACCCCGCTCGCCATCCAGCGCTCCGCCGCCGAGATCGGCCTCGCCGACCCCGACCCGGAGCGCGTGCGGTGGATCCGCAGCGAACTCATCCATGCCGCCGACCGCAGCGAACACCTCATCGAGTCGCTGCTGCTGCTCGCCACCGCCCAGCAGGACCTGGAGCAGCGGCAGCCCGTACGTCTGGAGGAGACCGTAGCCATTGCCGCCGCCGCTGTCCTCGACGAGGCCCGGCAGCGCGACATCACCGTCACGACCTCGGTGGAACCCGCCACCGTCGAGGGCGACCCGGTGCTGCTGGCCCTGCTGGTCCGCAACCTCGTCGACAACGCCCTGCGCTACAACCACCGCGGCGGCACGGTCCGCATCGGCCTCCACGACGGCACGCTCACCGTCTCCAACAGCGGCCCGCTCATCCCGGCCGAGGACGCGCCGCACCTCTTCGAGCCCTTCCGCCGGCTGGGCGAGCGCACGCACGCGGCGGGCGAGGGCGCGGGTCTGGGCCTGTCGATCGTCGCGTCCGTCGCGCACTCGCACGGTACGGAGGCCACCGCGCGGGCCAACCCGGACGGCGGCCTCACCATCGAGGTCGCCTTCACCGCCGCCGGGCCGATGACCGGCTGACCGGACGCGTCGATCAGCCCCTGGGCGCGCACACCGGCCGGTACGCGGCACGGCAGCAGCCACGGGTGTCCGGATCGGCTAAGCTGGCACCGAAGCGGAACCTTGCTCCATTTATGATACGGACCAGCGCTCCGGATATCGAACGGAGCGCTGGTCCGTCGCGACGGCGAAGGGAAGGATGTGGTGATGTCTCCAGCGGGCAAGCCCTCATCGGATGCGGCACGGAGCACGCGGGCCGACGCGGTGCGCAGTCGGCAGAAGCTGCTCGCGGCTGCGGCGGAGGTCTTCGTGGAATCGGGTGTCGACGCGCCGGTCCGTGAGATCGCGGCCAGGGCCGGTGTCGGCATGGGGACCGTCTACCGTCACTTTCCCGCCCGGGCCGACCTCGTCGTCGCCGTCTTCCGTCACCAGGTCGAGGAGTGCGCCGACGCGGGCCCGCAGCTGCTCGCGAGCGCCGACTCGCCGCTGACGGCGCTGCGCCAGTGGATCGACCTCTTCGTCGACTTCCTGGTCACCAAGCACGGACTGGCCCATTCGATGCAGCCCGACAGCAGCGGCTTCAACGCGCTGCACACGTTCTTCCTCGACCGTCTGCTGCCGGTGGCCGAAGAACTGCTCGCTGCCGCGGCGGAGGCGGGCGAGATCCGTACCGACATCCAGCCCTACGAACTCATGCGCGGCATCGGCAACCTCTGCGTCGCGCCGGACGGCGACCCCCGCTACGACCCGCGCCGTCTGATCGATCTGCTCCTGCTCGGTCTCCAGCAAGGAAAGGCGGCGTGAGCCGGCCCGGCTCGGTAGGGGTCAGCGCGGGGCACGCTCCGACGACGTCACCATGGGCAGGGAGACGAAGTCCGCGAGGGCCTGCTGGCCCGCGATGTTGACGTGCACTCCGTCACCGGTGTCGTAGGCGGGGTTGATGCTGTTCGGCTTCACCGGGTCCTTCAGGACCTGGTCGAAGTCGATGACGCCGTCGCACGTACCGGTGCAGGTGCCCCACTTCTTCACGAAGCCGGCCACCTCGTGCCTCGCCCGGTTCGCGGCGTCGCTGTAGCCGGGACGCGGGGTCACGGGCGTGACGTACACCTTGATCCCGGCCGCGTGGAGCCGTGCGAACGTCGCGCGATAGCTCGCGATGACCTGGTCGGCGCCGCACCCCGCCGCGAGGTCATTGGTCCCGTAGTAGAAGAGCACGCCGGTCACCCCGTGCAGCGACAGCACGTCACGCTTCAGACGGGCCAGCGAGTCCAGGCCCCGGAAGTAGGGGTCGGTGCCGGGGCAGTCCGCCGCGCTGGTGGTGCCGATGACCCCGGCGTTGGCGACCGCGAACCGGCGCCCGGCCGGCAGCTCCGTGTCGATCCTGCGGGCCAGGTCGTCGGTCCAGCGCCGGTTGTTGCCCAGCTCGGTGCACCCGGCGCCGCAGTTGGTGCTCCCCGTGCCGTCCACCACGGAACTCCCGTAGGCGACCAGCGTGCCCCTGAGGTCCCTGTTGCGTACGTCCACCGCCGTGACCAGATACGTCGACTCGACGGTCTCGCTGTACGCGCCCGCACCCCTGTCCGCCGTACGGTCACCGGAACCCGGCGCGGAAAGGTAGTTGGTGCGGAAGGCCGCGTCATGGCTGCCCGCGCTCGCCTCGCCCGCCACGGCCAGCGAAACCGCCACGTCGTCCTGTGCCCGGGTCCTCATCGCGACCGCGTCGCTCCAGACCTCGCCGCCCGCCGGAACGACCACTTTCCCCCGGCCCGCGAACGTGACCTTCTGCGGCCGGCCCTCCAGCGCGGCGCTCTGCCCGCCGCTCGGCGCGACGGTGGCCGCATCCACGGTCAGGGGATTCTTGCCGAAGGTGTTCTGTACCCGGATGCGGAGCGCGTCCCCGCCCTGGCTGAGACGGCTGATCATGCGTACGGACTGATCGCGCAGCGGGGTGGGTGCCAGGCTGTGCTGGGCGTTGGCCCACGAGGTGTGCCACGAGGCCGCCCCGGAGTGCTGGGGCGAACGGGCCGCCGGTGTCCCGGCCGTCGCAGCCGTCGCCGTGCAGGTCAGTGCGGCCACGATCATCAGTGCGGACGTAGCTCGAAACATGAGTGCTTCTAGTTGCCCTGGTGGAGTCCTGGGCCGCATACAAGCATGGTTACTAAGTGCTTAGTAAGCACTCGTGCCGAACTTTTGCCCAAGTCCCTTGCCCGGAAGCACCGCAGCCCTCGCCGAGGGGGGCGGCGTCAGGCCGCCCCCGGCCCCCGCGGCCCCTTGTAGTTGATCTTCATGGTGTCCATGTCCGTCGCCGTGGAGCGCAGTTCGCCGTGTCCGTACCCCGCCTCGCGCAGTGTCGTCCCCGCCCGGTCCTCGGCGATCGCGGACGCCATCTCCTTGCCGTCCTCGGCGTCCGAGACCACCACGTACCGGAAGCTGAAGTGCTTGAGTACGCGGTCGTAGGTCAGCGAGCCCTCCTCGCTGAACCGCATCGCGGCCAGGCCGTGGTCCTCCACCTCGGCGAGCAGCCGGGTGCGCGCCGCGTCCGTCAGGTTCTCCCACGTGCCGCGCACGATCACCCGGTACGTGTGCTGCGTGCTCATTGTGTCCCGCCGTCCCTGTCGCGTATGTCCCCCGCCTCGCCGGGGATCCTATGGCGCCCCGGAGGGGACCGAAACGCAATATCGCGGGGGTGAACTCCGTGCTTTGCCGAAGTCTGGCGGCTTCGCCCCTGGTCCGCGCGGCGTCGAGCGTGTTCCATGGTCATCGGGGGGCGCCCGGACCTGCGGCGGCCCGCGCGAGGGAGCGAGGTTGCCTTGGCCACCACCGTACGACGTGCCGTACTGACCCTGCCCGCCGCGGCGACGGGGCCGGAGAATCCGCTGCCCGCGCTGCGGCCTCTGGACGAGATGCATGTCATCGACGACCGGGACCGGGACGGACTGCCGCGCGACATGGCCCGCCAGCTCGGGCACGCGCCGCTGGCCACCGTCCTTCCCGTCCGCACGCTCGACGGGTACGGACGCGAGCGCACGCCCACGGACCTCGACGCGATCGTGATCGAGAACGACCGGCTGCGCGCCACCGTGCTGCCCGGGCTCGGCGGCCGTATCCACTCGCTCGTCCACAAGCCGACCGGCCGCGACCTCGTCTACGCCAACCCGGTGCTCCAGCCCGCCGACTTCGCGCTCAACGGCGCCTGGTTCTCCGGCGGCATCGAATGGAACATCGGCGCCACCGGCCACACCACCCTGTCCTGCGCCCCGGTCCACGCGGCCGTCGTCCCGGCGCCCGACGGCGGTGAGATGGTCCGCCTCTGGGAGTGGGAGCGGCTGCGCGACCTGCCCTTCCAGGTGGACCTGTGGCTGCCCGGGGACTCCGACTTCCTGCATGTCGGCGTACGGATACGCAATCCGCACGAGCACCCCGCGCCCGTCTACTGGTGGTCCAACATCGCCGTGCCGGAGGACGAGGGCACCCGGGTGCTGGCCCCGGCCGACGAGGCCTGGCACTTCGGCTACGAGCGCACCCTCAACCGGGTCCCGATGCCCGAGACCGGCGGCGTCGACCGGACGTACCCGCTGCGCAGCGACTACCCCGCCGACTACTTCTACGAGGTGCCCGACGGCGCCCGCCGCTGGATCGCCTCGCTCGACGGGGAGGGCCACGGGCTCGTCCAGACCTCCACCGAACTGCTGCGCGGGCGCAAGCTCTTCCTCTGGGGCAGCGGCCCCGGCGGCCGCCGCTGGCAGGAATGGCTCACCGAGCCCGGCACCCCCGGCTACGCCGAGATCCAGGCCGGCCTGGCCCGCACCCAGCTCGAACACGTACCGCTGGAGCCGGGCGGCGAGTTCAGCTGGCTGGAGTCCTACGGTCCCCTGAGTGCCGACCCCGCCACCGTGCACGGCGACGACTGGGCCGCCGCCCGCGCCGAGACCGAGCAGCGGCTCGCCGCGGTCCTCCCGCGCGCCGATGTGGACGCCGCCTACGAGGCGTGGCGGCGCTGCGCCGACACCGAGCCGGGCGAGATCCTCGCCACCGGATCGGGCTGGGGCGCCCTGGAAGTGCGGCGCGCCGGGCACAAGCTGCCCGGCACCCCCTTCGCCGAGACCACCCTCGGTGAACAGCAGGCGCCCTGGCTGGAGTTGCTGGAGCAGGGTGCGTTCCCCGAACCTGACGCCGCGACCCCGCCCGGGCCCTCCCTGGTCTCGCCGCACTGGCGGGACATGCTGGAGACGGCCTCCGCCGATCCGCTCACCGAGTACCACCTCGGCATCGCCCAGTGGCACGCGGACGACCGCGCCCAGGCCGTCCGCAGCTGGGAACGCGGACTGGCCGTCGCCCGCTCCCGCTGGCCGCTCCTGCGCTGCCTGGCCGTCGCCGCGCAGGAGGGCGGGCAGGCCGACCGGGCCGCCGACCACTACACGGAGGCGTTCGACGACCTGTGCGCACAGCGCTCCGACGACGGCGAGGCGTGGACCGCGGCCACGGCGGCGCTCGGCCGGGAGGCGATCGAGGCCCTGCTGACGGCGGGCCGGACGGCGCAGGCGCGCACGGTGTGGGCGGGGCTGTTCCCGGAGATCCGCGACCGGGGCCGCTTCCGTCTGCTGGAGGCCCGGCTGCTGCTCGCGGAGGGCGACCGGGAGGCCGCGCGGGCACTGTTCGACAGGGGTTTCGAGGTGGCCGACCTGCGCGAGGGGGCGGAGATCCTGGAGGAGGTGTGGGAGCAGCTCACGGACGAGCCGCTGCCGGACCGGTACAACTACCGCATGAGGCCGCGCACATGACGGGGAACAGGGCGGCGAAAGGGAGCGGCGGTACATGATCGTCTGGATCAACGGGGCGTTCGGCAGCGGCAAGACCACGCTGGTGGCGGAGCTGCGGCGCGGCGCAGACTGCCGGACGCCCTCGTCCACGACCCCGAGCAGACCGGCTTCGTCCTGCGCGCGATCGTGGAGGTGCCGAACGGCAACTTCCAGCACATCCCGCTGTGGCGCAAGCAGGTGGCCTCGCCGGCCCAGGGACTGGTCGAGGAGTACGGCCGGCCGGTCCTGGCCCCGATGACCGTCGTCCGTCCGCAGTACGCGGACGAGATCTTCGGGGCCCTGGAGACGGCGGGCGTGCCGGTCCACCACTTCCCGAAGGTGTCGGCGCCGGTGCTCGAACGCCGGCTGGACGCACGGGTCGTGGTGCCCGGCGACCCGGAGCGCGACGAAGCGGCCCGGCGCTGGGGCAAGGCGCAGATCGCCGAGTGAGTGGCCGCCGCGGACACCCTGCGGGAGGGGACCGTCGTCCTCGACGGCGAGCGCCCGGCCCCTGAGCCGGCCGACAGCGTGCTGGCCCACGCGGGGCTCGTGCCGGCCGGGTCCCCGGGACAGCACACCTAGGCGCCGATGATGCCCCGGCCGCTGAGCCTGCGGTCCACGTACTCGAAGACCGAGCCGTCCGGGTGGACGGCGATCAGGTTGCGGCCGACCGGTGTCGGCACCGGGCCCGCGATGACGCGTGCGCCGACCCGGGTCAGGGCGGCGTGCGCCTCGTCCACGTCCTTGACGGCGATCGTCGCCGTCACCTTCCGCAGGATCTCCAGCTCGGACTCGGGTCCGCTCATCAGCAGAAAGCAGCCGATCGCGGCGACCGAGACCCCGCCGCGCTCGAAGCGCTGCGCCGGACTGGCCGTGAGGCCCTCGTAGAAGGCCACCGCGGCCTCCAGGTCGTCGACGCAGATCCGCAGCGTGGTTCCCAGGATTTCCATGCGGAACAGGTTAGTTGGCCGGTGGGGGCCGTGTGATCGATTCGGGAGGGGCCGCTTCCCGGTTCCCGGCACCGGCCGGGAACCGGGGCCGTGTGCTCAGACGCGGCAGAGCACCTCGCCGTGCGGGACCATGAACCAGCCGTCCTCCTGCTCGCCCCAGCCGCGCCACGCCTCGGCGATCTCGGCCAGCTGCCCGGCGGTGGTGTGGCCGCCGTCGACGGCGAGCTTCGCGTAGACCGAGCCGACGGTACGGTCCGCCCACAGGCCGCTCCACCACGCCCGGCTCTCCGGGGTGGCGAAACACCAGGACCCGGCCGTCGGGGTGATGTCGGTGAAGCCCGCCTGCCGGGCCCAGGAGAGCAGCCGGCGGCCGGCGTCCGGCTCGCCGCCGTTGCCCCGGGCCACCCGCCCGTACACGTCCTGCCAGACGTCCAGCCCCGGCGACTCGGGGTACCAGGTCATCGCCGCGTAGTCGCTGTCGCGGGCCGCGACGATGCCGCCGGGCCGGCAGACCCGGCGCATCTCGCGCAGCGCCTGCACCGGGTCGCCCACGTGCTGGAGCACCTGGTGGGCGTGGACCACGTCGAACGAGTCGTCGGGGAAGTCCAGGGCGTGCACGTCGGCGGTGGCGAACTCGACGTTGTCCAGGCCGCGTTCGGCCGCCGCCGCAGCCGCCTGGTCCAGGATCTCCCGGGTGGTGTCGACGGCCGTCACGCGGCCGGGAGCGACCAGTGCGGCCAGGTCGGCGGTGATCGTGCCGGGCCCGCAGCCGACGTCCAGCAGGCGCCTGCCGGGACGGAGTTCGCCGATGAGGTAGGCCGCGGAATTGGCGGCGGTACGCCAGCGGTGCGAGCGCAGCACCGACTCGTGGTGGCCGTGGGTGTAGACGGCGGTCTCCTTCGACATGGCCGTGCGTCCTCTCTCGAACTCGGTCGCCACGCGGCACACGAAACGCGGACCCGGGGCGCTGATCGGTACCGCCACCGTACGCCCGGATGCCGAATGATGAGATGGGTATCTTGCGATGTGGACAGTGCCGGTCCGGGTGCGCACCCATGCGAAAGGGCGGCCGAATCGGCGTCGGCCGCCCTTCGTCCGCCCGTGACGGGCCGGTCTCACACCGGCCTGGGGCAGTAGACCGTCAGCGCCTCCGGCAGCTTGTCGATCATCAACTCCCGCTGGCTGTGCGCCACTTCACCGTCGTACGCGTAGGGGGTGCCCGGCTTCAGCCCGGCGATCCGCACCCGCTGCCGACGGACGGCGGCGTGCATGGGGGAGCGGGTCAGCGGGCCCGCCACGGCGGTGGCCAGCAGCCTGAGCCCCGGGGTCCGGCCGCCGTGCACGACACGTACGTCCAGCAGTCCGTCCGCGAGGTTGTGCCGCCGCCCCGGCGCGGGCCCGACCCGCTGGAACATTCCGTTGCCGACGAACAGCAGCCACAGCGGCCGCCGCCGGCCCTGCAATTCGGCCTCCAGCGGACGCCGGCCGCGCAGCACATGCAGGGCCGCCAGGACACCGGCCGGCCAGCCGCCGATCCGCGGTGCCCAGTGCTCCCGGGTCCGTACCAGCTCCGGGTACACGCCCAGGCTGAAGGCGTTCAGGAAGTAGCCGTGGGCGCCGCCGGGCCCGGCGGGACCGGGCCGGAAGCGGCCCAGGTCCACCTTGACCGCTTCCCCCGCCGCGAGGGCCGCGCAGGCGTCCGCCACCGTCTCGATGCCCAGGTCGTAGGCGAAGTGGTTGAGCGTCCCGCCGGGGAACACGACGAGCGGCAGACCGTGCACGGCGGCCACCGACGCCGCCTGGTTGACCGTGCCGTCGCCGCCGCACACCCCCAGCGCCCGGCCGCGCCCCGCCGCCTTCTCCAGCTCGTCGGAGAGCAGGGCCGGCGGGACCTCGACCACCTCGGCGTTCGGCAGGGCGTCCCGGACCAGAGCGGCCGTGGCCGTCGCCGTGCCCGACTCCCGGTTGACCACGACCACCAGGTCCTGGCCGTCGGGCAGGGCCGGGGCGTCGCCCGGGGGTCTGCCGGGTGCGGGCAGCTGCCCCCGCGTCGGTACGACTCCGCGCAGGGCGAAGGCCGCCCCTATGCCGAGCGCCGCACCGGCGAGCACATCGCTCGGATAGTGGACCCCGGTGTAGACGCGGGACGCGGCCACGGACAGGGCGATCGGGGCGACGACCGCACCCCAGCCCTTCGACTCCAGGGCCACCCCGGTGGCGAAGGCGGCGGCCGACGCGGCGTGCCCGGAGGGGAAGGACGTGGTCACCGGCTGCCGCTTCAGCTGCCGTATCACCGGCACGTTGTCCAGGATCGGCCGCTGCCTGCGGACCGCGCCCTTGCCGACCGTGTTGATCGCGGCCGAGGCCACGGCCAGCGAGGCGATGCCGCGCAGCGCGGCCCGCCGGGCCCGGGCGCTGCCGCCGAAGGCGGCCATGCCCGCCGCGGCGCCGAACCACAGCAGCCCGTGATTGGCGCTGCGGCTGAGCCTCGGCAGGACGGGTCCGGCGGCCGGCCAGTGCCGCTCGGCCAGATTCTGGAAGACGGCGAGGTCGTAGCGCTGCAGGCGGCCGCGGACTCCGGCGGACCGGGGCAGTCGGGAAGGGATGCTCGGTGACGACATGGGACAGCGAATACCCTGCCCGGCCGTCCCGAACCAGCAGGCGCGCCCGGCGGTGGCCGCCGCAGGACCCGGATCACACCCCGGGCCGGGGCAAACCGGGAGGATCCCGCCGCGCCGCGCCCGGGCCGCGTGCCCGGCCTCACCTCGTCGTTGTCCCCGCAAGTGGGCCGGACATAGCCTGTGTTCGTGATACCGGTCACTGACCGGAATACCGAGGGTGAGAGGGCGGTGCACAGCCATGGGGCGACTCGTTCCCGCGATGACCAGGGCGCTGGACGTGCTCGACCGCGCGTCCGGCCCCGATGCCAGCCGTGTCGCCGCCCCTGTCCGCGACCGGTCCGGACGGGTCGTCGCCGCGCTGTCAGGCAGGCCCGGACACCGGGGGAGCCAGACATGAGGGACCGTCCCGAACTCGCCGTACGGGAGAGCGCCGCGCTCGGCGAGGGCCCGACCTGGGACCCCGCCGCCGGGCGGCTGATCTGGGTCGACATCCTCTCCGCCCGCGTCCACACCTTCGACCCGGCGACCGGCCGGCGGACGGTCATGGCCACCGAACAGCACGTCGGGGCGGCCAAGCCGAGGGCCGGCGGCGGACTGGTCGTCAATCTGCGCGACGGCATCGGCCTGTACGACACGGACGGCGCCTTCCGCTGGCTGGTCCACGACCCCGAGCCGGGCAGGCGCGGCAACGACGCGGCGGTCGCGCCGGACGGGGCGCTGTGGGCCGGCACGATGCGCTACGACGGGACGGAGACCGGCGGCAGTCTGGCCCGGGTCGCGGCCGACGGGACCACCACCCGGGTGCTGCCCCTGGTGGCCTGCAGCAACGGCACCGGATGGAGCCCGGACGGCCGGCTCATGTACTACATCGACACCCCGACCCGCCGTATCGACGTGTTCGACGTCGACGCGGACGGCGCACACGTCACCGGCCGCCGCCCGTTCGCCGTCGTCGAGGAGGGCGCGGGCTACCCCGACGGACTGACGGTCGACGCGGAGGGAGCCGTCTGGGTCGCCCTGTGGGACGGGGCGGCGCTGTGCCGGTACACCCCCGACGGCAGGCTGGAGCGCACCGTGGAGCTGCCCGTGCGCCGGCCGACCGCGTGCGCCTTCGGCGGGCCCGCACTGCGGGACCTCTACATCACCTCGGCCCGCACGGGTCTCGACGCCCCGCACCCGCTCTCCGGATCGCTGCTGGTCCTGCCGGACGCGGGCACGGGCCTGCCGGGGACGCCGTTCGCCGGCTGACGGGCCCGTCGAGTGCCCGGCCGTAGCGCAGGCGCGCCGCCCCATTCCCTCGTATAAAGGGCCGGAGAGCAAAGGGCCGGAGACCGAGCGGCGGCGAAGGAGGCCCGGATGGGCCGGGAGCGGACCGGGCGTCAAGGGCACGGCACCGGCGCGGTCCGGGAGGACCGCGGACCCGTACGGTACGGGCCGCCCGCGCCCGGACCCGGGCTGCCGGTCCTGCCGGAACTCGCCGGGGTGCTCGCCGCCGCGGCGGACCGCGCGGAGCCCGAGCCCGCGGGCGGCTCGGCGGACCTGCGCGAGGCCGCCCGCGCCTACTGGGACCGGCGCGGGCTGCACGGCGGCCCCGAGCACATCGCCGCCGCCCCCGGCACCTCCCCGCTGCTCCTCGCCCTGATCGCCGCGCACGGCGGCGACGTGCTGATGCCGCGCCCCTGTCCCGCCTCCTGGATCCCGCAGGCCCGGCTCCTGGGCAGGCCCGCCTACCAGGTGCCCACCCCCGCCGAGTGCGGCGGAGTGCCCGACCCGTACGCGCTCCTGGAGACCGTGCGCCGGGTGCGGGCCGAGGGCGGCCGGCCCCGCCTGCTGCTGATCTCCGTCGTCGACGACCCCACCGCCACCGTCGCCCCGCCGGAACTCGTCCGTGAGGCCTGCGAGGCCGCCGTCGCCGAGGGCCTGCACATCGTCAGCGACGAGACCTGGCGCGACACCCTGCACCGGCCGCACGACACCGTGCTCCTCAGCCCGGCGGAGATGTGCCCCGACGACGTCACGGTCGTCTCCGACCTGTCCGGCGCGCTGACGCCGTCCGCCTGGCCGGTCGCCGTCGCCCGGTTCCCCGGCACCGAACGGGCGGCGGTGCGCCACGCCCGTACGCTCGACATCCTCACCGCCCTCGGCGCCTTCGTCGCCGGACCCGTCGCGGCCGCCGCCGCCCACGCGCTGCGCGAACCCGACGCCGTCACCGAACGCGTCCGCCGGGCCGCCGCCACCCAGGCCCGCATCGCCGCCGCAGCCCACCGGGCCGTCCTCGCCTCGGGCGCCCTGGCCCGGCCCCCGCAGGCCGGCCGCCACCTCTACGCCGACCTCGGCCCGCTGCGCTCCCGGCTCGCCGCACGGGGGGTCACCGACTCGCTCGAACTGGAGGAGTACCTCAGCGAACGGCTCGGCGCCCCGGCCCCCGGCGGCCACCGCTTCGGCGACGAACTCGGTGCGCTCAGGGTGCGCCTGGGCACCGGCTCCCTGCTCGGATCGACCCCGCGGCAGCAGCTGGAGTCGCTCACCGCGGCGGAGCCCCTCGAATTGCCGCATGTCGCGGCAGCCCTGAGCATTTTCCGAGCAGCCCTCGACGAACTCCGCTGACGCCCCGCGCCGGCGCACTCAGGGACGGGAGCCCCGATGACGGAACAGACCGAGCGCTCCCCGGCCCGGAACACACCCCGCGTGACCTCGGGCGACGTCCTCGCACCGCGTCCGCTCGGCGAGGTGCGCACCTGGCCCCGGAGCTTCGCCGACCGGCTCACCGCCCCGCTCCCCGGAGTCCTCGGCATGTCCCGGCTCGCCCGGGAGCACGCCATCCGGCCCAACGCGGAGGGACTGCGCGGCATCCACCGGCTGCCGTACGCCCCCGAGCCGCTGCCCGAGGTCCCGGCCGGCACCAGCTGCGTCACCTGGGCCGGGCACGCCAGCTGGATCATCCGCACCGGCGGCCTCACCGTCCTCGCCGACCCCGTCTGGTCCCGCCGCATCCTCGGCACCCCGGCCCGGATCACCCCCGTCGGCGTGCGCTGGGAGGACCTGCCGCCCGTCGACGCCGTCGTCATCAGCCACAACCACTACGACCACCTGGATGCCCCCACCCTGCGCAGGCTGCCCCGGCACACCCCGCTGTTCGTCCCCGCCGGGCTCGGCCACTGGTGCCGCCGCCGGGGCTTTCGCCGCGTCACCGAACTCGACTGGTGGGAGTCCGCGCGGCTCGACGGCGTCCGCTTCGACTTCGTGCCCGCCCACCACTGGTCCAAGCGGACCCTCACCGACACCTGCCGCTCGCTGTGGGGCGGCTGGGTCATCGAGGACACCAAGGGACCCGGGCAGCGGATCTACTTCGCGGGGGACAGCGGCTACGGCCACTGGTTCGGCGAGATCGGCCGCCGCCACCCCGGCATCGACCTCGCCCTGCTGCCGATCGGCGCCTACGAACCCCGCTGGTGGCTCGGCGACGTGCACACCGACCCGGAGGAGGCCGTGCGGGCGTACGAGGACCTCGGCGCCCACGCCATGGCGCCGATGCACTGGGCGGCCTTCCTGCTCTCGGCGGAGCCCGTACTCGAACCGCTCACCCGGCTGCGCACCGCCTGGCAGCGGGCCGGCCATCCGCGCGAGCGCCTCTGGGACCTGCCCATCGGCGGCTCGCGGATCCTCGACACCGTGCGCGAACCCCGTACCGCCGGCGGCTGACCCGCCGTCCGGAGCCGGTCAGCCGCCGGAGCGCGCCCGCAGCCGGCGCCACACCGCGGGCGCCCCGCTGATCAGCAGCGTCAGGCCCACCGCCGCCACCACGCCCTGCCACGGCTCCGGGAACAGCGAACCGCCCAGGATCCCGATCAGCTGGTACGTCGCCGCCCACGCCAGACAGGCCGGCACATCGCCCCGGGCGAACCGCCGCAGCGGCATCCGGCCCAGCAGACACGCCAGCATCACCGGAATCCGCCCCGCCGGCACCAGCCGGGACAGCACCAGCACCGTCGCGCCGTGCTCCTCCAGCTTCCGCTGCGCCTGCGCGAGCCGCTCCGGCGCGGCCCGGTCGCTGATCGCCCGCAGCCACTTGGAGCCGTTCTTCGACCGCACCCCGCGCTGCCCCAGCCAGTACAGGCAGACGTCCCCGAGGAACGCGGCGGCCGACGCCACCGCGAACACCACCAGCAGCGCGAACGGCGACGACTGGTGGAACGCCACCACCGCCGCCGAACTCACCAGGGCGCCCGTCGGCGCCACGGGCACCAGCGCGCCCACCGCCACCAGCAGGAACAGGGACGGGTAGCCGACCGCCTGCTGTGTCGACTCCGGGGGCAGCTGCGCGGTCTGCCGGAGGAACTCCCCGATCACCCGGCGGCCTCCGGCCGCACGTGCTCGCCGTGCCCCAGCCGGTGCACCGCCACCTTGGGCGCCCGCACCGCCGCCTGGCGGACGAATTCCTCACCCGGCGCGTGGAACTCGTGCGGCCTGACCCGGTCCATCCCGATCGGCCAGTACGTGCCGTAGTGCACCGGCACCGCCGCGCGCGGCTCCAGCCGGGCCAGCGCCTCGGCGGCGCGCCCCGCGTCGAGGTGGTTGTGGCCCAGATACGGGCCCCAGCCGCCCACCGGCAGCAGCGCCACGTCCACCGGACCGACGGCCTGCGCCATGTCGTCGAAGAGGCCGGTGTCCCCGGCGAAGTACGTACGCGCCCCGCCCTCGACGACGTACCCCAGGGCGGGGGAGCGGTGCGGGCCCACCGGCAGGCGCCGCCCGTCGTGCAGCGCCGGCACGGCCCGTACCCGCACCTCGCCGATCCGCACCTCGTCACCCGCCACCACCTCGGTGATCCGCAGCCCGCGCACCCGGCGCAGCAGCCGCAGCCCCGGCACGGCCCGGACCGCGCCGCGCGGCACGACCAGCCGGGCGCCCGGGGCGATCCGGGACAGCGACGGCAGATGCAGATGGTCGGAGTGTAGATGCGAGATGAGGACCACATCGGCGACGGCGGCCGCCGGGCCCGGCAGGGCGCCGTCGCGCCGCCGCAGATGCGCGAAGCGCCGTACGAACAGCGGATCGGTCAGGACCCGGACGCCCGAGTCCTCGATCGTGCAGGTGGCATGGCCCCACCAGGTGATCTCCACCGGCACGCCGCCACCTCCCGTTCCCCGGACCGCTCCGGACCGCCCCGGATCTGCCGACGAGCCTACGGGCACTGCCCCGCCTCCGGTCCGCGAACCCTGCCGATCACCCCGCCCACCCGGGGGCGCACGCCCATGATCGCGCGCCCCTGACTGCTCTGACGTGCGCCTTCATGGACGCGGGGGCGCCGGGTAGGGTCGGGGAACACCTAGCACGGGAGACGGTCATGGGGGACGTACGCGTGGCGGCCATCGCCAGCCTCACGCCGCTCGAGGAGCTCGACAGCGACCCCTTCCTGGTCGACACCCGCAGCCAGCACGCCATGTGCGCGCGATGGGCCGCCGACCAGGGCTACGTCATCACCCGGCAGCTGCGGCTCTACGCGCTGCGCCCCGACCACCACGCGCTCTGGGCCGACGTCGAGGGCGGCGAGATCGAGCTGTTCGTCGCCCCCAACGAGCGGGTGCTGACCCGCGCCCTGGCCTCCGTGCCCCAGTTCACCGCCGAGTGCGAGCGGCGCGGCGTCCGGCTGGAGATCGCCGGACTCGACGAACCCAGCTACAGCCCCCGGACGAAGGCCGGGGTGCACCGCAGGCTCTCCATGCCGACCGCGGGCTACGACGGCTGCTGACCGGCGGCGGAGTACCGCCTCCGGGCGGCCCGCGGTCCGCGCTGTGAAAAGCTGGGGCGGGGCCCGGAACGGCAGGGCCCGGACGTGAGGTGACAGCGGCGTGGGTGACGGGCGATGGCGAGCGGCCGGCAGCGCCCTGATGCGAGTGATCGCGGTGTGGGCGGTCTCGACGCTCACGATGCTGGCGCTCGCCGGGATCCTGCCGGACTTCCAGCTCCAGTCGGACGACGGCGACAGCATCACCAAGACGGCCTTCACGGCGGCCTGGGGCGCGGGCGCGTTCGGTCTGCTCTCGGCCCTGGTCTGGCCCGTGCTCGTACGGGCCCTGCTCATCGTGCCGGCCTACTTCCTCGGGCTGCTGGTCTTCTTCCTCAACGGCTCGCTGCTGCTGATCGCCCTGCGGCTCATCCCCGACGGCCGGGGCGCCGCCGACCCGGAGACGGCCGTCGTCGTCGCGGCCGTCATGTCCGCCGTCGCCTCCGCGACCTCCACCGCGCTCGCCGTCCGCGACGACAACGCCTACCGCAGACGGCTCTCGCGCCTCGCCGACCGGCGCCGCCGGCGCAGCGGCACGGACGGCGGCGACGGGGAGCCGCCGGGCACCGTCTTCATCCAGCTGGACGGAGTCGGCCACGACGTCCTCGTCCAGGCCGCCGCCGAGGGGCTGATGCCGACCGTCGCCCGCTGGCTGGCCGACACCGACGGCCACCGGCTCACCCCCTGGCGCACCGACTGGTCCAGCCAGACCGGCGCCAGCCAGCTCGGCATCCTGCACGGCAGCAACCACGACGTGCCCGCCTTCCGCTGGTAC
This sequence comes from Streptomyces sp. ITFR-16, assembly GCF_031844705.1. Lineage (NCBI taxonomy): Bacteria > Bacillati > Actinomycetota > Actinomycetes > Kitasatosporales > Streptomycetaceae > Streptomyces > Streptomyces sp. ITFR-16. The sequence goes on along the minus strand of NZ_CP134609.1, from coordinate 1,035,896 downwards.
GAGAAGGAGACCGGCGACGTGATGGTCTCCAGCAGACCGGCGAGCGCCCTCGAACTCCAGCGCCGGGCCGTCGCCCGCACCCGTGACGGCGGACTGCTCACCGTCGACGGCGCCAGCCGGGGCAACCTCTTCAGCGGCGGCGCCGACCAGCTCGCCCTGGTCCTGTCGATGGCCGCCAGGCTCGGCAGGGGCCGGCGGTCCCGGTCCGGGTACTTCGCCTACTTCTCCGACCCGGCCAACGCCGTCCGTACCGCCGGTTCGTTCGTCGCGGAGGTCGGCCGGGAGATCGCCCAGTCGACCCGGGCCCGGCTGCGCAAGGAGACGCCCCGGATCAAGCGCGGCGGGCTCTACCCCTTCATCCGGGCCTTCGCGACCGTCGTCGAACGCGATGTGGTGGTCGCCGCCGTCATGGGCGACATGTTCGCCGGCCGCACCGCGGTCTACGCCGACCTGGTCGCCTACGACGAGGTGGCCCACCACTCGGGACCGCGCAGCCGGGACGCGGAGAAGGTCCTCGCACGGCTGGACCGCTCCCTCGCCCTGATCGCCAAGGTCACCGAGCACACCCCGCGCAGCTACCGCATCGTGCTCCTGTCCGACCACGGCCAGAGCCCCGGAGAGACCTTCGCCGGGGTGTACGGGCTGACGCTCAAGGACCTGGTCCGGGCGGGCAGCGGGCTCCCGGTGCCCCGCCGTGCGCAGCGCACCCGCAGCGGCTCCGAGGCGCGCGACGCGGTCCGGATCGCCCTGCACCGCCCGGTCGCCGAGGGGGAGGAGGCCCAGGTCACGAAGGCCTCCGACCCGGTGGTGCTCGCCTCCGGCAACCTCGGTCTGATCTCCTTCCCGGACATCGAGGGACGCGCCTCGACGGAACAGCTCGACCGCCGCCACCCCGCTCTGCTCGGCACGCTCGCCAACCACCCCGGCATCGGCTTCCTGCTCGTGCGCAGCGAGCGCCACGGCTCGGTGGTCCTCGGCCGCGACGGCGTACGGATCCCGGTGGCGGAGCTGGTGGACGGGCAGGGCCCACTGGCCCCCTTCGGCCCCGGGGCGGCCGACGCGATCCGGCGCACGGACACCTTCCCGCACGTCGCGGACGTGATGGTCAACTCCATGTACGACCCGGTGACCGGCACCGTGCACGCCTTCGAGGAGCAGATCGGCTCGCACGGCGGACTCGGCGGGGACCAGTCCCGGCCGTTCCTGCTGTGGCCGCGCGGGATGACGGACCCCCTGGAGGCGGCGGCCGGCGAGGGCGAGCCGAGAGTGGCCGAGCTGGTCGGGGCGGAGGCCGTGCACCGGGTCCTGCGGTGCTGGCTGCGCGAGGTCTCCGGACCGCAGGTGCCGGTGCGGCAGGACCGCGACCCGGCCGGCCGCACGGCCCGGTGGACCCGGCGCGGGCAGGGCAGGGGCTCCGGCGCGGACGCGGGCACGGGCGCCCGGGGCTGACCCGAGGGCCCCCGGATCAGGCCGACTGGCGCCGTACGAGGGACGGGTGGAAGATCACGGACGGGGCCGGGGCCCCCGGCTTGCCGATCTGCCGCAGCAGCAGCCGGGCCATCTCCGCCGACATCTCCTCCACCGGCTGCCGGACCGTCGTCAGCGGCGGGTCGCAGGCCAGCGCCGCGCTGCTGTCGTCGAACCCGACGAGCGCCACGTCCTCGGGCACGTCCTTGCCGGCCCGCAGCAGCACCGGCACGGCACCCAGCGCCATCAGGTCCGACGCGATGAACACCGCGTCCAGATCCGGCCGGTCCGCGAGCAGCCGCTTCATGGCCGACGCGCCGCCGGCATGGGTGAAGTCGCCCTCGGCGGTGGCCACGTCCCGGATGCCGTGCGCGGCGAGCGCGTCCAGGAAACCCGTGAGCCGCGCCTGGCCGGCCGGCATGTCCTGCGGGCCCGAGACCGTGCCGATCCGGCGGCGGCCCAGCGAGGCCAGGTGGTCGGCGGCCAGCTGCGCCCCGGCCCGCTGGTCCGCCTCGACATAGGTGATCGGCGTCGGCCTGCGGGGCTGTCCCGCGAGCACGGCGGGCAGCCGGGTCTCGTGCAGCAGCCCCGGCAGCGGGTCGTCCGCGTGCGAGGAGATCAGCACCACTCCGTCGACGTGCCCATGGCGCAGGTACGACAGCAACTGGTCGCGGGACTCCCGGTCGTCGGCCAGCATCAGCACCAGCTGGATGCCCGCGGGACGCAGCACCTCCAGCAGTCCGCCGACCACCCGCCCGAAGTACGGATCGGAGAACATCCGGCCGACGAACGGCTCGGGCACCGTGCGGCGTTCCCGCTCCGAGACGACCAGGGCGATCGAGTCGGTGCGCCGGGTCACCAGGGAGCGGGCCGCGCGGTTGGGCACGTAACCGGTGGCGTCCACGGCCTCCTCGACCATCCGCCGCAGCACCGGGTCCACGGTCGTCGCCCCGTTGATCACCCGGGACACCGTCGCCCGTGACACCCCGGCCACTCCGGCGACGTCCTCCAAGGTGGCGGGACGGGCGGGCAGTGGCGGGTCGGCAGTCATGCAGTCTTTATACCGGGTGGTACGACCGGCGCGGAAACGGCCGCGAAGGGCTTGGGAGTACGTTGACCGGGGCATCAGCCGGGGCCGCCGGACACGTCCGGAAGCCGGGCGAGTTCGGTGCGGCGGGCCGACACCAGGGCGGCGGCGAGCCGCTTGGCGTCCTGCCGGGTGCCGGCCCCGGTCTCGGAGCGCGACACCTCGGCGCTCTGGCGCAGATGGTCCCCGATCTCCGCAACCAGGAACCGGTCGAAGGCGGCGCCCCGCACGGCGCGGGCCCGTGCGAGGTCGTCGGCCGTCACCATGCCCGGCATGTCGTGGCCCTCGTGCACATTGGTGTCCGGCAGCCCCATCCGGGCCAGCAGCGGTCGCAGCCGGGCGAGTTCGCCGTTCTGCGAGGTCCGCAGCCCGGCCGCCCAGCTCCGCACCCGGGCGTCCCCGGAGCGCTCGGCGGCGAGCGAGAGGAGCGCCACGGCCTGCTCGTTCATCGGGGTCATCAGCTGGACCCAGGCGGCGTCCGTCGGATCGGCGGGGGCGCCGGAGGCCGGGGGAGCGGACACCGGGGGAGCGGAGGCCGAGGGGGGCGGTGCGGCCGGGCGGCGCGCGTCCGCGGGGGACGCGCAACCGGCCATGAGGAGAAGCAGGGTGAGTGCCGCGGTGGCGCGGGCCGCCTTCGTCACGGATCCGTCCTCGGGGGCAGGGCCCGCCCGGGGCGCGGGGCCCCGGGCGGGCGGTCGACGGGGGAGCGACGGTCAGGGGGTGCCGTCCGCACCGCACTTCACGATGGCGTTGATGCAGTCACGGACGCGCTGCGCCAGGTCGGCCTCGGGCCACACGTTGAAGAAGTCGCCGTGCATCGTGTAGCCGGGTCCGGACGCCAGCCGGAACCGGGCCGGGTCACCGTTGACCGGATACCGCAGCACCTGACGGAGCTTGGGCACCGGCACCGGGTGCGTCGAGGGGCACTCGCCGCCGACCGGGTAGGCCATGTGGCTCTTGTGGTCGGCGGAGTCGAGGTCCTTGCCGTTCCAGCACTGCGGGAAGTCGAGGTACGACTCCAGCATCGCGTCCGCCGGGCAGTTGACGAAGTCGTGCGACGGGTTGACCTCGCCGTGGTGCAGGCACGACCAGCGCGAAATGGTGTTGTCGTCGGGGCCGGTGGCCTTGGCGTTGCCCGCGACGATCCGCAGCCCCCGGGGGAAGGGCTGGATCCGCTGGATGACGTCGTCGCGGACGCCCTCGCCCAGGTAGTAGAACGTCGTGCCGGTGGGCTCGACCTCCTTGTCCCCGTCGTACAGGGTCGGCACCCAGTACGACGACAGGTCGATGTCGGGGGAGCAGCTGCTGCGGGCCTTCTCCAGCGAGGCGAGGTCGGAGTTGCCGTTGGTGGAGTCGTTGCCGAAGAAGCTGTGCATGTGCGAGGCCCCGGGCAGACCGGGGAAGACGATCGGGTCGTCGGGGGCCCGGTGGGTGTAGGGGCACTCGGCGAGGAACTCGGCCACCCGGACGACGTCGGCGGCTGCCTTGGGGGCGGGGGCCGAGGCGGCGGCGGGACCGGCGGAGGCGCTGCCGGTGGTGGCCTGGAGGAAGGTCAGGGCGAGCGCGGCGGCGGCGAGCGCCGCCGTGCGGTAGCGGCGGGGCGGCAGGGCTCTGCGGGGGCTGTCCTCGCCGGTGCGTCGTTGACGGAAGAAGAGCACGGCACTCCTGTTCGGGGAAGTGGGGGATTCCTGATCACGGAGGGTTCCTGATCATGCGAGAGAGCGCTCTCTGCTTGGAACGTAAAAGCGTGTTACGGACATGTCGATAGAGGGTGCAGACCTGCAATTCCCTGCGGGTTGAACGTAGTTGGGGACCCCTGATCGCGGGAGAGCGCTCTCTCACGTGAGGTATCCGCGGATGCCGTCCCATAGGGGGCGCGGGGCGGGCCGAAGGCGTCGCGGAGCGGCGCCCGAAGGCTCTGACCGGGGCGTTGTCAGTGGTGGACGGCAGGATGGGGGTCATGACGAACTCAGCTGTTGTGCTCGCCGATACCGCCGCCTACGCCGCCGCGGTCGAAGAAGCGTCGCAGGCCGCCGCCGCGTACTACGCCACGGGCGAGAGCACGCTCGACGACGACGCCTACGACCGGCTGGCGCGCGGGATCGCCGCGTACGAACAGGACCACCCGAAGGAGGTGCTGGCCGACTCGCCGACCGGCAAGGTGGCCGGCGGCGCGGCAGTCGGGGATGTGCCGCACACCGTGCCGATGCTCTCCCTGGACAACGTCTTCTCCGCCGAGCAGTTCGCCACCTGGACCGTTTCGCTGGAGCGCCGGATAGGGCGGCCCGTCACCGCGTGGAGCGTCGAGCCGAAGCTCGACGGCCTGGCGGTCGCCGCCCGGTACCGCGCGGGCCGGCTGGAGCGGCTGATCACCCGGGGCGACGGCACCGCGGGCGAGGACGTGTCGCATGCGATCGGCACCGTCGCCGGGCTTCCCCGGCAGCTCGCGGAAGCGGTGACGATCGAGATACGCGGCGAGATCCTCATGACGACCGAGCAGTTCGAGCATGCCAACGCGGTCCGCACCGAGCACGGCGGCGCCCCCTTCGCCAACGCGCGCAACGGCGCGGCGGGCACCCTGCGCGCCAAGGACCGTGCCTACACGGTGGAGATGACGTTCTTCGCGTACGGCGCCCTGCCGCTGCCCGACTCCGGCGAGCTGACCGCCACGCTGGCCGAGCTGCCCCACAGCGAGACCCTCGCCCATGTGGCGGGCCTCGGGGTGCACACGGCGGCGGACACGGAGGTGGCGCCGCGCACCGTCGCGACCGTCGAGGAGGTCCAGGCCCGCGTGGAGGAAGTGGCCGCGCTCCGGGCCGCGTTGCCCTTCGGCATCGACGGCATCGTGATCAAGGCGGACCTCGCCGCCGATCAGCGCGAGGCCGGTTCCGGCACCCGGGCGCCGCGCTGGGCCATCGCCTACAAGCTGCCCGCCGTCGAGAAGGTCACCCGCCTCCTGGGCGTCGAGTGGAACGTGGGCCGTACGGGCATCATCGCGCCGCGCGCGGTGCTGGAGCCGGTCGAGATCGACGGATCTACGGTCGGCTACGCCACGCTGCACAACCCGGCCGACATCACGCGGCGCGATCTGCGGATCGGCGACCATGTGATGGTCTACAAGGCGGGCGACATCATCCCCCGCATCGAGGCGCCGGTCGCCCATCTGCGCACGGGCGAGGAGCAGCCGGTCGTCTTCCCCGAGGCGTGCCCGCAGTGCGGCTCGGAGATCGACACCAGCGAGCAGCGCTGGCGCTGCGTCAGGGGCCGCGACTGCCGTCTGGTGGCCTCCGTCTCGTACGCGGCCGGGCGCGACCAGCTCGACATCGAGGGCCTGGGCACGACCCGGGTGGTGCAGCTCGTCGACGCCGGCCTCGTCGCCGACTTCGCCGATCTGTTCACCCTGGAGCGCGAGCAGTTGCTCGCGCTGGAGCGGATGGGCGAGACGAGCACCGACAATCTGCTGGCCGCGATCGACGCGGCGCGGGCGCAGCCGCTGTCCCGGGTCTTCTGCGCCCTGGGGGTGCGGGGCACCGGGCGCTCCATGTCGCGCCGGATCGCCCGCTACTTCGCGGAGATGGACCGGATCAGAGCCGCCGACGTGGAGTCGCTGCAACGGGTCGACGGCATCGGCAAGGAGAAGGCGGCGGGTGTCGTCGCGGAGCTGGTGGAGCTGGCCCCGCTGATCGAGAAGCTGGTAGCCGCCGGGCTCACCATGACGGAGCCGGGCGCGACCCCGCCGCCGGAGCCGGGCGAGGAGGGCGACGGGGACGCGGCGGACGGCGCGGACGCGGACGGACGTCCGCTGACCGGGATGACCGTGGTGGTCACCGGGGCGATGACGGGCGCGCTGGAGAAGCTCTCGCGCAACCAGATGAACGAGCTGATCGAGCGGGCCGGCGGAAAGTCCTCCTCCAGCGTCTCCAAGCGGACCACGCTGCTGGTGGCCGGCGAAAAGGCGGGCTCCAAGCGGACCAAGGCGGAGGAGCTGGGGGTGCGGATCGCGGACCCGGCGGAGTTCGCGGCGCTGATAGCGGAGTTCCTGCCGGTCGAGGTATGACAGAGGGCTCCTTCGATTATGTGTGGGAGTAGCTTTCTTTGCCTGCCTATTGCATAGTGAAGGCTCGGTCATGCCTCGCTATCAGCGGGTCTATGGGTGGGTGAGGAACGATGGCGATGCGTGCTGCGCACGGCGGGCGGTTCGGGGGCGCCACCCGGGGGCTCGCGCTCGACCTCGGCAGCTCCCGCACTCGCGTCTGGATCCCCGGCCAGGGCGTCGTCGCGGACACCGGAAGCGGCCCGGACGGTGCGCACGGGACCGGGCGTCCGGTGCGGCGCGGCCGCATCGTCGACAGGGAGTCGTGCGGCCGGATGCTGGCCCGCATCGCGGAGACGGCCCTCGGCGCCGACCGGGGCGACACGGTGATCGTCCTCAGCCACCCCGTGCTCGCCGGGTCCGGACACCGGGCCGAGGCCCGGGAGTTGCTGCGCGCGCTCGGCCCGGGGAGCGTCGTCGTCCTCGACAGCGCCCGGGCCGCCGCCGCGTACGCCGGCCCGGGGGACGGCGGCCCGCTGCTCGTCGTCGACATCGGCGCCGAGCTGACCGAGGCGACCCTGCTCGTCGACGGAAGGGTGCGCGACGCGCGGCTGGCCGAGACCGGGCTCAGTGACCTGGAACCGGGCGAGCCGCCCACCGCCCTCGTCCGCGCCGCGCTGGACATGGTCATGGCCATGTGGCGGCAGGACCGGCACGGCGCGCTGCTCGGGGCCCTGCGCAGGGGGCCGTTGCTCGCCGGCGGCGGTGCGCTGCGCCCGGACGTCACCCACCGGATCGCGGTTCGCCTGGGCGTCCCGGTCCGGCTCGGGGACGACCCCGCCACCACGGTCGTGCGGGGTGCCGGACTGGTCCTCGGCTCCGTGCTCCGCCACGGCTCGGCCGCACCGGCGTTGCCCGGCCGGTCCGGGTGACCCCCCTCCCGGGGCCACCCCGGGGGAACGCGCCCCCGAGGGGCCTGCCGGACGCCCCGGCCCACCACGGACGCGGCGCCGCCGCCCGCCGGTTCCTGGCCGCGCTGCTGTTCGCCGTCCTCACCGTCGCGGGCGGCGCCCCGGCGGGGGCGGGGCTCCCCACGCGTGCGTCAGCGGCGTTGGCCACGCTGCCCGCGTCGGCCGCCTCAACCGCCTCAACCGCCTCGCCCGCCTCGCCCGCGTCGGCCACCTCTACCACCTCGTTCGCTTCGGCCGCGTCAACCGCGTCAACCGCGTCAACCGCGTCGGCTGCGGCGCCCGGCGCAGGGTTCCGCGAGTCCCGCCCGGCGTCGGCTCCCCGCCCCTGGGCCGCCGCAGGCCATCCCCGTACACCGCAGCATCTGCCGCCGCCGGATCCCGGCACCCTGCTCCCGGGACCGCCCGGCCTTCCGCTTCCGCTCCCCGTCCCCGGTCCGGCTCCCGCCGTGCCCCGCGCCGACGACCGTTTCCGCGCCGCCCTCCCCGGGGTGCGCGGGCCTCCGAGCACTGCCCCGCGCCGGCTGCGGGTCCCGCCCCCATCACCGCCGTGACGCTCCCGCTCCGCCGACCCTCCGGTCGTACGGGGTGCGGGCGTTCGGCGCACCCTCGGAGGAAACCCATGACACGCGCCACCACGGTGCGGGCGGTGCTGGCTGCGGCCGTGCTGCTCGTCTCCGTACTGATCACCCTGACCATGTCACCCCGACTCGGCCTCGATCTCCAGGGCGGCACCAGGATGGTGCTCCAGGCCAAGGACTCCGGCACGGCGAAGGCCGACCGGACGAGCACGGACCGCACCCTGGAGGTGCTGCGGCGGCGCATCGACTCGCTCGGGGTCACGGAGCCGACCCTGACGCGTTCCGGCGAGGACCGGATCATCGTCGAACTCCCCGACGTGCAGGACCCGCGCAAGGCCGCCGACGTCATCGGCAGAACCGCGCAGCTGACCTTTCACGCCGTCACCGGCCCCGGCGCACCGGACACGGAGCAGTCGGACGGCGCGCGGTCCGGCGGCGCGCCGACGCTCCCCGACGAACAGGGCAGGCCCCTCGCGCTCGGCCCCGCCGCACTCTCCGGCGCGGGTGTCAAGGAGGCGTCCGCCGCGTTCGACGCCCAGCAGGGCGCCGGCTGGACGGTCTCGCTCGACTTCCACAAGGACGCCGGCCGGGACTGGACCCGGCTGACGGGGGAGGCCGCCTGCCATCCGGTCCAGGACGAGCGGCGCCGGGTCGCCATCGTCCTCGACCGGCAGGTGATCTCCTCGCCCCAGGTATCCCCGGGCGTCGCCTGCGGCACCGGTCTGCCCTCCGGCTCCACACAGATCACCGGATCGTTCGGCGCGGACGAGGCCCGCGAACTCGCCGTGCTGATCCAGGGCGGGGCGCTGCCCGTCCCCGTCGAGATCGTCGAGCAGCGGACGGTCGGCCCGACGCTCGGCGCCGCCGCCATCTTTGCCAGCGCCCGTGCCGCCCTCATCGGGGCCGCCGCCACGGCCCTGTTCATCACCGTCGTCTACCGCCTGTTCGGCGCACTGGCCGCCGTGGCGCTCGCCGCCTACGGAGTGATCTCGTACGCGGCCCTGGTGGCGCTCGGTGTCACCCTCACCCTGCCCGGGCTCGCCGGGTTCGTCCTGGCCATCGGGATGGCGGTCGACGCGAACGTACTCGTCTTCGAACGGGCCAGGGAGGAGCACGCCCGGTCCCGGCGCACCTCCCCGCGCACGTCCCTGCGCACCTCGCTGACCGCCGGGTTCCGGCACGCCCGGAGCGCCGTCGCCGACTCCAACGTGACGACGCTCATCGCGGCCGGGCTGCTGTTCTTCCTCGGCTCCGGCCCGGTCAAGGGCTTCGGCGTCACGCTCGGCATCGGCGTCCTCGCGTCGATGTTCTCCGCACTCGTCATCGCCCGCGCCCTCACCGAGACGGCCGCCCGGTCCCGGTTCGTCAGCGACTTCCGGGGCGTCAACGGCATCGCGTCCCCCGGCCGGGTACGGACCTGGCTCACCCGGCGCGACCCGCAGCTGATGCGCTCGCCGCACCGCTGGCTGCTCGTCTCCGCCGCCCTGGTCGCGGTGGCGGTGGCGGGGATCGTGGTGCGCGGGGTCGACCTGGGCGTCGAGTTCACCGGTGGCCGCCTCGTCGAGTACGCGACCAGCCGGCCCGTCGACGTCGAGACCGCCCGGACCGCGCTCGCCCGCGCCGGGTTCGCCGACGCCGAGGTCACCACGGCGGGCGCGGGCGACATCTCCGTACGGACCGGGAGCCTCGGCAACGACGGTGAACACACGCTGCGCGCCGCCCTGGCCGAGGAGGGCGGGAACACCGTCAAGGTCCGCGACGAGCTCATCGGCCCCAGCCTGGGCGACGAGCTGCGGCGCAACGCGCTGATCGCCCTGGCCGTCGCCGTCCTCGTCCAGCTGGGCTATCTGGCGATCCGGTTCCGCTGGACGTTCGCCGTGGCCTCGGTCGGGGCGCTGGTCCACGACGTGGTCATCCTGGTCGGGGCGTTCGCCTGGCTGGGCCGTACCGTCGACGGGATCTTCCTGGCGGCGCTGCTCACCGTCATCGGCTACTCCGTCAACGACTCGGTCGTGGTCTTCGACCGGCTCAGGGAGCTGTGGGCGAAGGCCCGGGACCGGCCGCTCGCGGACGTGGCGAACCTGGCCGTCCTGCAGACCGTGCCCCGGACGGTCAACACCGGGATGGGCGCCCTGTTCATCCTCACCGCGCTGGCCGTGCTGGGCGGCGACTTCCTCGCGGACTTCGCCCTCGCCCTGCTGATCGGCATCGTCGTCGGGACGTACTCCTCGGTCCTGACCGCCGTTCCGGCCGCGCTCCTGCTGGAGCGCACCAGCAAGGCCCCGCCGCCGGTCCGCGCCGGCCGCGCCGCGCGCTCCGGGGCCGGGCGCCGGGACCCGCACGACAACGGGGCCCGGGTGTAGCGCCGTCGCACCGCTCCCGTGCCGCGCGGCACGGGAGCGGTCACGGAGCCAGCGACCGCAGACGGTCCGCCGTGGCTCGGTCGGCGGGGAGCAGCGTCTCGATGGCCAGCTCCGCCACCGTCACGTCCATCGGGGTGTTGAACGTCGCGATCGACGCGACGAAGGACAGCACCTGTCCCTCGTGCTCGATGTGCAGCGGCAGCGCGAACGGCACCGACTCCGAGGGCGCCGCCCGGTCCGCGTCCCCGTCCGGGCCCGCCGGTACGGGATAGCCGGCGACCTCCTCGTACAGCTCGCGCAGCTCCGCCGAACGGACCAGTGCGATCTGACGTTCCATCTGCGCCAGCAGATCCGCCCGCCAGGCCCGCAGATTGCGGATCCTCGGTGCCAGCCCCTCCGGGTGCAGGGTGAGCCGCATCGCGTTCATCGGCGGGGCGAGCAGATGCTCCGCCACCCCGTCCAGCAGCCGGACGATCCCCTGGTTGGCCGCCACCACGGTGTACGTCCCGTCGACGACGAACGCCGGGTAGGGGTCGTAGCCCCGGAGCAGGCGGTCCATGCCCTCGCGCAGCGCGCCCATCGCCGGGTCGTCGAGCGCCGTCTCGGCGTAGCGCGGGGCGTAACCGGCCACCACCAGCAGGGCGTTGCGCTCCCGCACGGGCACGTCGAGGTGCTCGGCCAGCCGCAGGACCATTTCCTCGCTCGGACGGGAGCGGCCCGTCTCGATGAACGAGATGTGCCGGGCCGAGGAATCGGCCCGCAGCGCCAGCTCCAGCTGGCTGATCCGGCGCCGCTCCCGCCAGCTGCGCAGCAGCGGTCCTACCTCCGTGTCCAGCGCGACAGTCGTCATACGGAGACCGTAACGTCATCGGCACCGCCGACCGGCATGGACCACCAGTGAGGGAGCCGCCGTATGCCCGCCGCACCGCTGCCGCAGAACGAGATCGAGGACCGGCTGAGCGATCTGCCCGGCTGGACGCTGGAGGGGGACAGGATCGCCTGCACCTACCGGCTTCCGTCGCACTTCGCCGCCGCCGGGCTCACCGTCCATGTCGCCCAGATCCAGGACGAGCTGGACCACCACTCCGACCTCACCCTCGGCTACAACACCGTGGCCCTCTCCGTGAACTCCCACGACGCGGGCGGCAAGGTCACCGAGAAGGACATCACGCTGGCCACCAGGGTCGCGGCGGTCGCCCCCGGGCACGGCGCGAAGTAGGCGCCCCGGCGCGACGGCCCGTCAGGGCGCCGCGCCGAAGCGGGGATGCGTGGCGAGCCAGCGCGTGTAGCTCTCGCTGCGCTCCACCGCCTGGGCGTACGCAGCCCTGGTGTGCCCGCTCACCGCCGCGGCGGCCGCCGAGGCCGCCGCCGAGCGCGGGTGCCGGCCCAGCAGATGGCGCCAGCTCAGCGGCGTGCCGGTCACCGGCACGGTGACCACCCCCGGCGTCGGCGGGAATGTCGCCCGGCACAGCCCGATCGCCCGTCCGACCTGGACCAGATGGACGACGGACGAGGTGTCGGTCTCGTACACCGACACCGGGCTGAAGCCGGCCCGTGCGCACGCGGCCACGAAGCAGTCCGCGAAGCAGCCGTCGCCCGGCACGTCCGCCCAGCACTCGTCCGCGAGCGCGGACAGCTCCAGCTCCGCCTCGCCGGCCAGCGGATGGCTCTCCGGCAGCATCACGAAGACCGGATCGATCCCGACGACCTGCCATGTCAGCCGGTCGGCCACCGGCGGCGGGCTCTCCCCGCAGGTCCCGATGAGCGCGAAGTCCAGCCGCCCGTCCACCAGTTGACCGGCGACCTCGGCCACGGACCAGGAGGTGTACGTGGACACCGGCGCGCTCGGGTACGCGGTGGCCAGCCGGTCGACGAGCCCGCCGAGCAGCGGCCCGTGCGTACCGCCCAGCCGGAACCGCTCCATGGTTCCCCAGGCGTTGGCGAACCGCACCGCCTCCTCCTGGAGTTCGCTGACGGCGGGCAGCACCACCCGGGCCCGCTCCAGCACCAGTTCGCCGAGCAGGGTGGGGCGCGCCCCCGTGTGGTCCCGGTCGAACAGCGGACCGCCGAGCGCCTTCTCGATCCGCCGCAGCTGGGCGCTCAGCGCGGGCTGCGCCAGCCCGAGCGAGGCGGCCGCCTTGGTGAGGCTTCCGGTGTCGGCGATGGCACGCACGGTCCGCAGATGGCGCAACTCCAGCTCCATCACCGCACGTTATGGCCGCCTCGCCCGTGCGGCAATACGGACGCCGGGGTTTGTTCCGGACGAGGCCGCGGCCGTGTCCTAGAGTCGGGCGGGTGCTCGACTACACCAAGGAAGCCGCCGTCTACGACGCCACGCGCGGCGGAGTGCCCCGGGCCGAGGCGGCGGCCGTCGCGGTGCTCTCTCTGCTGCCGCCCGAGGCCCGTTCCCTGCTGGACATCGGCTGCGGTACGGGCCTGGTCACCGAGCGGGTCGCGGCCGGCCGCCCCCGGCTGCGGGTGCTCGGCTGTGACGCCGCGCTCGGCATGGCCCGCGTCGCCCGGCCGCGCGTCGGCGCCGTCGTCCTCGCCGACGCGCGGCGACTTCCGCTTCCGGACGGGGCGTTCGACGCCGTGTCGGCCGTCTGGCTGCTGCATCTGCTGCGCGAGGAGGGCGCCGTGCGGGCGGTGGTCACCCAGGCGGCCCGGGTGCTGCGGCCGGGCGGCGTGTTCGTCACCACCGTCGACAAGGACGCGGCGCACGACGTGGGCAGCGACATCGACGAGGCGTTCGCCCCGTACCTCGCGCCGGACCCGTCCGACGGCGCGGAGCGGGTGGTCGGCTACGCCGCCGAGTGCGGCCTCGCCGTGACGGGGAGCGCCGTCTTCCTCGGCCACGGCCAGGGCCGGACGCCACTGAGCGCGGCCCAGGGAGTGCGCCGGGGCTACTTCACCTCGCGGCTCGCCGTGTCCGGGGCGGCGGCCGAACACCTCGCGCGGGCCCTGACGGCCCTGCCCGACCCGGACCGGCGGCGCGCCGACCCGGAGTACCGGCTGCTGGCGTTCCGGCGCCGCCCCTAGGGCGTGTCGTCGAACTGGCGTCTGCCGGGCGACGCCATGCACGCACTCTCGCCGTACCGGCCCCGGGCCCCGGTACGTCCAGTACAGGGGGCTGGGGCCGGCACGCCGAGGAGCGGGGTCTCCCCTGGTCGAGCGAAGCCGGGAGCTTGGGGAAGCACCTGACGCCGCCCGGCCGCCCTTCGGGCAACGACGCCAGTTCGACGACACGCCCTGGGGCAGGCCGTCACGACCCCCAGGGCATGCCGTCGTGCTGCCGGCCGGCTCCTACGCTCCCCAGGCGCCGTCCCGCGCGGCCTCGTCGGCGAACGCGGTGAACGGCTTCGGGTCGCGGCCCAGGACCTGCTTCAGCCCGTCCGTCACCGATGCGTTGTGCCCGTCCAGGAGCATCGTGAACAGCTCGGCCAGGAAGCCCGCCTCGGCCTGCGGCATGCCGTACTCCACCAGCATCGCCGCGTACTGAGGCCCCGTCACCGGGACGTAGCGCACCTCGCGCCCCGTCGCCCGGGCGAGCTCGGCCGCCGCCTCGGCGAAGGTCAGCGGCCGGGGCCCGGTCACCTCGTGGACCGCACCCGCACCGCTCTCGCCGCAGAGCGCCGCGACCACCACATCGGCCAGGTCGTCGGCGTCCACGAACGGCTCGGCGCTCCCGCCCGCCGGGAACACCAGCTCACCGCCCAGCACCCCGTCCAGCAGGGCGCCCTCGCTGAAGTTCTGCGCGAAGAACGCCGAGCGCACCACCGTCAGTTCGCCGTCCCCGGCGGCCGCCCGCAGCGCCTCCTCCGCTACCACCGCCTGCGGCTCGCCGCGTCCCGACAGCAGCACCAGCCGCCGCACCCCGCATTCCCGAGCGATCCGCCCGAAGGCCGTCATCGCCTCCGGGGCGCCCGGCGCCGCCAGATCGGGGTAGTACGCGACATACGCCGCGTCCGCACCGCTCAGCGCGGCCTCCCACCCCGACGGGTCCGACCAGTCGAAGACCACCTCGCCGTTCCGCGACCCGGCCCGCACCGGCACCCCGCGCGCGGCCAGCCGCTCCACCACCCGGCGCCCCGTCTTGCCCGTCCCGCTCGTCACCAGCACCGGTCGCGTGCCGTGGAGTTCCCGCGTCTCGTTCTCCGTGTTCTGTGTCATGCCTCAAGGCTCGCCGCCCGGCCCCGCCCGCTCCATCCCCGAGCCGCTCAGCCGCCTACGCGTGCGTCTACGCTGCTGCGCATGGACGCACTCGCCGGACTGCTGGACGGGCCGCGGGCCCGGGGCGCCTTCCTGCTGCGGATGGTGATGGAGCCGCCGTGGTCCGTCAGGATCGAGGACCGGGCGCCGCTCTGTCTGATGTCCGTGACGGCGGGCGAGGCCTGGGTCGTGCCCGGCGGGGGCGCCGGACCCGTGTGTCTGCGGCCCGGCGATCTGGCCGTCGCGCGCGGCCCGGAGCCGTACACCGTCGCCGACCGGTCCGGGCGGGAGCCGCAGGCGCGCATCGGCCCCGGCGCCGTCTGCACCACCCTGCGCGGCGAGCCGCTCGCCGAGTCCATGGACCTGGGGGTGCGCACCTGGGGCAATGCCCCGGACGGCTCGACGGCCGTGCTCGTCGGCACCTATCCGATGGAGGGCGAGATCAGCGGTCGGCTGCTGGACGCCCTGCCCCCGCTGGTCGTCCTGCCCGCCGGCACCCGCAGCAGCGCGCTGACCGACCTGCTCGGCCACGAGATCGCGCGCGACGAGCCCGGACAGAGCGTGGTGCTGGACCGGCTGCTGGACCTGCTGCTGATCGACGCCCTGCGCACCTGGTTCTCCCGGCCGGGGGCCGAGGCGCCCGCCTGGTACCGGGCGATGGGCGACCCGGTCGTGGGAAAGGCGCTGCGGCTGCTCCAGAACGACCCCGCGCACCCCTGGACGGTGGCCGCGCTGGCCGCCGGGACCGGGGTCTCGCGGGCCGGGCTCGCCCGGCGCTTCACCGAGCTGGTGGGGGAGCCGCCGATGGCCTACCTCACCGGCTGGCGGCTGGCCGTCGCGGCGGACCTGCTGCGGGAGACGGACGCGACGGTCGAGGCGGTGGCCCGCAAGGTCGGCTACAGCCAGGCCTTCGCCTTCAGCACCGCCTTCAAGCGCGTGCGGGGCGTCAGCCCGCAGGAGTACCGCAGGGGCGGCGCCCAGGAGTGACGCGGCTTGCTGGACCGGCAACAAAGTTTGCCCGATGGTCCCCGTGTGGTGACGCTGGATCCATGAGCAACCACACCGGGCACGGCCACGACCACCACGGCAACGACGGCAACTGCGGACACCGGCACGACAGCGCACAGGGACACCACCACGACCCCGCGGACCCCGACTGGGACGTGATGGGCCCGCTCCTCGAGCGCAACGCCGAACTCAGCAGCGAGCAGTACACCGAGGCGGCCCGCTGGATCGCCGCCCTGCCCACCGCCCCGAAGGTCCGCCGGATCCTGGACATCGGCAGCGGACCGGGCGTGATCACCTGTCTGCTCGCCGAGCTGTTCCCCGAGGCGGAGGCCGTCGCCGTCGACGGCACCCCGGCGCTGCTGGAACGCACCCGCGCCCGCGCCGAGCGGCTCGGCCTCGGCGACCGGGTCACCACCCTGCACACCGAACTCCCCGAAGGGCTCGACGCGCTCGGGCCGGCCGATCTGATCTGGGCGGGCAACACCCTGCACCACATGGGCGACCAGCGTGCCGTCCTGGCCGGACTCGCCGGGCTCCTGAACCCGGGCGGCACCCTCGCACTCGTCGAGGGCGGGCTGCAGCCGCGCCACTTCCCGCGCGACCTCGGCTTCGGCCGGGCCGGCCTGGAGGCCAGGATGGAGGCGGCGCAGGCCGAGCTCTTCGACGAGATGCGCGCGGAACTGCCCGGCGCCACACGGGAGACCGAGGACTGGGCGGCCCTGTTCACCGCCGTCGGCCTCACCCCGCAGGGCACCCGCAGCTTCCTGCTCGACCTGCCCGCGCCGCTCGGCCCCGAGGCGCTCGCACACGTCGTCCAGGAGTTCACCCGCCGCCGCGACATCCTCGCCGAACGGCTCGACGCCGACGACGTGGCCACACTGCAACGGCTGACCGACCCCGAGGACCCGGCGGGGCTGCACCACCGCCGTGACACCTATCTGCTGATGGCCCGCACGGTCCATCTGGGCCGGCGCGACTAGGGCGCGTCCCGCACCCCGGACACCGGCTCCAGCCGCCACCACTGGCCGGGGGAGTCGGTGTCCTCCCACTGCTGGACGGCCGCGCCCTTCGACGTACTGCCGTCGGCGACCTCCAGGACGAGGCCGCTGACGAAGCTGACCAGGGTCACCACGCCCGGCGCCTCCAGATGCCGTTCCACCAGCCACTCCTGGGCGCCGAAGTTGTTGGCGCGCCACTGCTGGATCACCGCGCCGTTCTCCGTCGACGCGCCCCGCACGTCCAGACGCTTGCCGCTGTGCGCGTTGACCACGTGATGCAGGGCCGCGCCCTCGTGGACGGGGGCGAACTCCCAGTGCTGGGCCGCTGTCCCGTCCTCCTCGTTCTGCTGCACCGGTGCGCCGCCGCCCTTCGCGGCGTCCCGCACCTCCAGCACCAGACCGCTGCCCACGTTGCGCAGGCGGTACGGGCCCGCCCCGACGGCGGGCGCCGTGTCCCCGGTCATCTCCTGCGGACCCTTCATGCGGCTCGTATCCATGCGGCTCGTACGGCGAAACCGCCGCCCGGCTCCGGGCCGGACGGCGGTTTCGATCGGTCAGCGGCGGTGGGTCACGCCGGACGGCGCGGTGTCACGCACCGGCGTTGAACTCGCCCGGGTTCGGGCCGAGCCGCTTGCCCTCGTCCAGAGCCGCGAACGCGGCCAGGTCGTCGGCGTCCAGCTCGAAGTCGAACACGTCGATGTTCTCCGCGATCCGCGACGGCGTCACGGACTTGGGGATCACCACGTTGCCCGTCTGGAGGTGCCAGCGGAGCACCACCTGCGCGGGGGTGCGGTCGTGCTTCCGGGCGACCGCGACGACCGTCGGGACCTCCAGGAGGCCCTTGCCGGAGCCCAGCGGCGACCAGGCCTCGGTCGCGATGCCGTGCCGGGCATGCAGCGCACGCGACTCGGCCTGCTGGAGCTGCGGGTGCAGCTCGATCTGGTTGAGCACCGGCACCACGGAGGTCTCGCCGAGCAGGCGCTCCAGGTGCTCGGGGAGGAAGTTCGAGACACCGATGGCCTTGGCCCGGCCGTCGGCGTGAATCTTCTCGAACGCGCGGTAGGTGTCGACGTACGCGTCCTTGGCCGGGACCGGCCAGTGGATCAGGTACAGGTCGACGTAGTCGAGACCGAGCTTGTCCAGGGACGCGTCGAACGCGCGCAGCGTCGAGTCGTACCCCTGGTCGCTGTTCCACAGCTTGGTGGTCACGAACAGCTCGTCGCGGGCGACACCGGAGGCGGCGATGGCCTTGCCGGTGCCCACCTCGTTCTGGTAGCTCGCGGCGGTGTCGATGCTCCGGTACCCGGACTCGATGGCCGTGGCGACCGCCTTCGCGGCCTCGTCGTCCGGCACCTGCCAGACTCCGAAACCGAGCTGGGGCATCTCGACGCCATTGTTGAGGGTGAGGGAGGGGACCTGGCTCACGAGCGGTCGATCCTAACGTTGTGGGGTGTGACGGTGGGACTCCCAGAGTGAACGATCAAGACGGCCCACACATTCCCGGTCCGCGCACGGATCGGGACGCTCAGCGGTAGAGCGCGTTCACCTCGGCCTCGTACGCCGTCTCGATCGCCCGCCGCTTCAGCTTCAGCGACGGCGTCAGCAGACCGTGCTCCTCGCTGAACTGGTGCGCCAGGATCCGGAACGTGCGGATGGACTCGGCCTGCGAGACCGCCGTGTTCGCGGCCACCACCGCCCGCCGGACCTCCATCTCCAGATCCGGGTCCCGCACCAGCTCGCCCGGGGCCATCGGCAGCCGCCCCTGCATGGCGAGCCAGTGCTCCACGGCCTCCTGGTCGACGGTGACCAGCGCCGCGATGTAGGGCCGGTCGTTGCCGACGACGATGCACTGGGCCACCAGCGGATGCGCCCGCACCCGCTCCTCCAGCGCGGCCGGCGAGACGCTCTTGCCGCCGGAGGTCACCAGGATCTCCTTCTTGCGCCCGGTGATCGTCAGATAGCCGTCCTCGTCCAGCGCGCCCAGGTCGCCCGTGGCCAGCCAGCCGTCGTTGAGCACCGCGTCGGTGGCCTTGGGGTCGCCCAGATAGCCGCCGAACACATGGGCGCCGTACACCCACACCTCGCCGTCCTCCGCGATGTGCACGGTGGTGCCGGGGATCGGCTGCCCCACCGTGCCGTACCGGGTGCGCTCCGGCGGGTTGGCGGTGGCCGCGGCCGTCGACTCGGTCAGCCCGTACCCCTCGTACACCGTCACCCCGGCGCCCGCGAAGAACAGCCCCAGCCGGCGTTCCATCCCGGAACCGCCCGACATCGCGTGCCGGATCCGGCCGCCCATCGCGTCGCGCACCTTCTTGTACACGACCTTCTCGAAGAACTGGTGCTGCATCCGCAGCCCGGCGGACGGCCCGGGGCCGGTGCCGAACGCGCGGGCCTCCATCGCCTCCGCGTACTTCACCGCGATGTCGACGGCCTTGTCGAACGGACCGGCCCGGCCCTCCGCCTCGGCCCTGCGCCGGGCCCCGTTGAAGACCTTCTCGAAGATGTACGGCACGGCCAGGATGAACGTGGGCCGGAACGTCACCAGGTCCGGCATCAGGGCCTTCGCGGACAGCTCCGGCTGGTGGCCCAGCTTCACCCGGCCGCGCACGGCGGTGACCTCCACCATGCGGCCGAAGACATGCGCCAGCGGGAGGAAGAGCAGCGTCGAGGCCTCGTCGCCCGGCTTGGAGTGGAAGACCGACTCCCAGCGCGCGGCCATGGTGTCCGTCTCGAATATGAAGTTGGCGTGCGTGATGACACAGCCCTTGGGGCGGCCCGTCGTGCCCGAGGTGTAGATGACGGTGGCCACGGACTCGGGCGTCACCGCCCGCCGGTGGCGGTGCACGACCTCGTCCTCGACGTGCAGCCCCGCCTCGACCAGCTCCGGGACGGCGTCGGCGTCCAGCTGCCACAGCCGCTTCAGCAGCGGCAGCCGGTCGATGACCGACGCGATCGTCATCGCGTGGTCCTCGTGCTCCACCATCACCGCCGACACCTCGGCGTCGTGCAGCATCCACAGGACCTGCTCGGCCGAGGACGTCGGATAGACGGGCACGGACTGCGCCCCGACGGCCCACAGCGCGAAGTCGAAGAGGGTCCACTCGTAGCGCGTACGGGACATCAGGGCGACCCGGTCACCGAACCGCACCCCGTGCGCGATCAGACCCTTGGCCAGTGCCAGCACCTCGTCGCGGAACGTCGCCGACGTGACGTCCTGCCAGTGTCCGGCCGTGTCTTTCCGGCCGAGCGCGACCCGGTGCGGGTCCTCCTCGGCGTAGTCGAACACGCAATCGGCGAGCCCGCCTACGTGGGGCGCGGCCGCCATGGGTGGGACAGTGAACTCGCGCAATGACCTGCTCCTTGTGGCGCTCCGCACAGCGCCGTGACGCTACCCCACCGGGCGCTGCGGCGGGAGGTCCCGGAGTCGTCCGTACAACATGGCGTCTGCACTGGTCAGGGGCCGAAATCCGGCCAGATGGGCAAGGCTCGGGCGCGCTTTGGACCAAGGGGTAAGTGCCTGGCGCGGGAATCTCCACCGAATCTGTACGCCGCGATCACTGCCGTTGTGCACGGCTACGGGCGAATGGTCCCGGTCCGTCGGGTCCGGCCGGGTCGGTCCACCCCGCGCGGGACCGCCGCGTGCCCTCCATTCTCCCCCTTCCCGCACCCCGTCATGCCTCCTCGCGCCCTCGGTCCGCACCGATCCCGCCGGGCGGCCTGATCAGCCGGTCGCCGCCCGCCAGGATCGCCGCCGCCAGCGCGTCCGCCGCCTGCTGCGCCCCGCCCCGGCGGCGGCCGTGCAGCAGGACGAAGTCCACATCGCCCAGCTCGGGCAGCCCCTCCCGGGCCGGAACCGGCGCGAGCCCCGGCGGGATCAGGCCCCGGCTGTGCGCCATCACGCCGAGCCCCGCCCGCGCGGCCGCGATCAGCCCGCTGAGGCTGCCGCTGGTGCACGCGACCCGCCAGGAGCGGCCCTGCTCCTCCAGCACCTCCAGCGCCCGGGCCCGGGTGATGCCCGGCGGCGGGAAGAGGATCAGCGGCACCGGACGGTCCGGGTCGATCCGCAGCCTCGGGGTGCCGATCCAGACCAGGGTGTCCTGCCGGACCAGCTCCCCGTGGGTGTCCCCGGTCCGCCGCTTGGCCAGCACCAGATCGTGCCGGCTCGCCTCCAGCTGCTGGTGCAGGGTCCCCGACAGCTCCACGGTCAGCTCCAGCTCGACCTCCGGGTGGTCGCGGCGGAACGACTCGAGGATCTCCGGCAGCCGGGTCAGTACGAAGTCCTCGGACGCCCCGAACCGCAGCCGTCCGCGCAGCCGGGTGCCGGTGAAGAACGCCGAGGCCCGCTCATGGGCCTCCAGGATCGTCCGCGCGAAGCCGAGCATAGCCTCGCCGTCCACCGTGAGATCGACCCGGTGGGTGTCACGGTTGAACAGCTGCCGCCCGGCCGCGTCCTCCAGCCGCCGCACATGCTGGCTCACCGTGGACTGCCGCACCCCCAGCCGGCGGGCGGCGGCGGTGAAGCTCAGGGTCTGGGCGACGGCGAGGAAGGTGCGCAGCTGCGCGGGATCGTACATAGCGGCCACGCTATCGCGATCCGTGATGACAGTCAGAGCGGTGTACGGGATTCCCGATCTCGGTCATCGGACGCAGGATGGAGCGGGCACGACCTGAACGAGAGACACGTGGAGCACATGAGCCGCCGCACCCCCCAGTTGCCGTCCTGGCTGCCGATCGACCCGTACATCCTGGCCCTGATCGGCACCGTCGTCCTCGCCGCGCTGCTCCCCGCGTCCGGCGCCGCCGCCGAGGTGGCCGGCGGGGCGTCCACCGGGGCCGTCGCGTTTCTCTTCTTCCTCTACGGGGCGCGCCTGTCGACCGCCGAGGCGGTCGAGGGCCTGCGGCACTGGCGGCTGCACCTCACGGTCCTGGCCTGCACCTTCGTGGTCTTCCCGCTGCTGGGCCTGGCGAGCGGGGGGCTGGTGCCGTACGTGCTGACGCCCCAGCTGCAGAGCGGCTTCCTCTTCCTCTGCCTCGTCCCGTCGACGATCCAGTCCTCGATCGCCTTCACCTCGATCGCCCGGGGCAATGTGCCGGCGGCGATCTGCGCGGGCTCCTTCTCCTCCATAGCCGGGATCTTCCTCACCCCGCTGCTCGCAGCCGCGCTGCTCGGCAACAGCGGGGGCGGGTTCTCCGGGGACGCCCTGCTGAAGATCGGCGTGCAACTGCTGCTGCCGTTCGTCGCGGGGCAGCTGCTGCGGCGCTGGATCGGCGGCTTCATCGCCCGGCACAAGAAGATCCTCGGCTACGTCGACCGGGGCTCGATCCTGCTGGTCGTCTACACGGCCTTCAGCGAGGGCATGGTCGCGGGCATCTGGCACCAGGTCACCCCGGCCAGGCTCGGCGCGCTGCTCGGCGCCGAGGCGGTCCTGCTCGCCGTCATGCTCGCGGTGAGCTGGTACGGGGCGAAGCGGCTCGGCTTCGGCCGGGAGGACCGCATCGCCATCCAGTTCGCCGGCTCCAAGAAGAGCCTGGCCTCCGGACTGCCCATGGCCAGCGTGCTGTTCGGCGCGCAGGCGAGCCTCGCCGTGCTGCCGCTGATGCTCTTTCACCAGATGCAGCTGATGGTCTGCGCGGTGATCGCCAAGCGGCGCGCCCGCGACCCGCTGGAGCCGCTCGCGGACGGTGACGGAACCGCCCGGCCCGCGGCGGTCACCACGGCCTGAGCGCGGCCCCTCAGCCCTGGACGGCGGCCGTCTCCAGCGCGATGCGGTGCTCGCCCGCGTACACGTTCATCGAGGGGCCGCGCAGGAAGCCGACCAGGGTGAGGCCGGTCTCGGCGGCCAGGTCGACCGCGAGCGACGAGGGCGCCGAGACGGCCGCCAGCATCGGGATGCCGGCCATCACCGCCTTCTGCGCCAGTTCGAACGAGGCCCGCCCGGAGACCAGCAGGATCGCCCGGGACAGCGGCAGCCGTCCGTCGGTCAGCGCCCGGCCGACCAGCTTGTCGACCGCGTTGTGCCGGCCGACGTCCTCCCGGATGTCGATCAGCTCGCCCGTCTCGGAGAACAGCGCCGCCGCGTGCAGCCCTCCGGTGCGGTCGAAGACCCGCTGGGACTCCCGCAGCCGGTCGGGGAGCCCGGACAGCAGCGCGGGCGCGACCCGGACCGGGGGAGTGTCGGCGACCGGGTGGCGGGTCGTGGTGCGGACCGCGTCCAGGCTGGCCTTGCCGCACAGCCCGCAGGAGGACGTGGTGTAGACGTTGCGCTCCAGCGTGATGTCGGGGACCTCGACCCCGGGCGCGAGCTTCACGTCCACCACGTTGTACGTGTTGACGCCGTCGGCGGTCGCCCCGGCGCAGTACACGATCGACTGCACCTCGGCGCCGTCGCCGATCACGCCCTCGCTCACCAGGAAGCCGGCCGCGAGGGCGAAGTCGTCGCCCGGGGTGCGCATCGTGATGGCCAGCGGCCGGCCGTTCAGCCGGATCTCCAGCGGCTCCTCCGCGACGAGGGTGTCGGGGCGGGCGGAGACGGCCCCGTCCCGGATGCGGATGGTGCGCCGCCGCTCGGTGACCCGTCCCATAGTCCTCGGCCCCGATCCCGTCGTGTCGAAAATCCCTGCCGCGCCCATTGTCCTGTACACCGGGAGCCGGGTGGCAACCGGAACCCCGCGGCCGGGGGCGGCAACACGCTGTTGCCAAGTCTCCAAGCCTCGGCCGGTAATCCTGTGGGATCACGTGTCTCTGTACCGGTCGGTAGCGACCAAGACTGGATGGTTCCTGCCATATGTAGCGAGGGGAACCCGAATATGACCGGCTCACGTGTCGTGGCGCTCGGCCACTATCAGCCCGCCAGGGTGCTCACCAACCATGACCTCGCGGTCATGGTCGACACCACTGACGAGTGGATCACCAGCCGCGTCGGCATCAAGACCCGCCACATCGGCGGACCCGACGAGCCGGTGGACGAGCTGGCCGCGCACGCGGCGGCCAAGGCGCTCGCCGCGGCCGGGCTGCAGGCCACCGACATCGATCTGGTCCTGGTCGCCACCTCCACCGCCATCGACCGCTCGCCTAGCATGTCGGCCAGGGTCGCCGCCCGCCTCGGTATGACGTCGCCCGCGGTCATGGACATCAACGTGGTCTGTTCCGGCTTCACCCACGCCCTCGCCACCGCCGACCACGCGGTGCGGGCCGGCGCCGCCACCCGGGCGCTGGTCATCGGCGCCGACAAGATGGGCGACATCGTCGACTGGACCGACCGCTCCAGCTGCGTGCTGATGGGTGACGGCGCCGGTGCGGCGGTCGTGGTCGCCGACTCCGATCCGGCGGGCAGGGCCGGGATCGGGCCGGTGCTGTGGGGGTCGGTGCCCGGGATGGGCGACGCGGTACGGATCGAGGGGACGCCGCCGCGCTTCGCGCAGGAGGGGCAGGCGGTCTACCGCTGGGCCACCACCCAGCTGCCGCCGATCGCGCGCAAGGTCTGCGAGCGGGCCGGCGTCACCCCCGAGGACCTGGGCGCGGTGGTGCTGCACCAGGCCAATCTGCGGATCATCGAACCGGTCGCCCGGAAGATCGGCGCGGTCAACGCGGTGATCGCCCGGGATGTGGTGGATTCCGGCAATACGTCCGCCGCCTCGATCCCCATGGCCCTGTCCAAGCTGGTCGAACGGGGCGAGGTGCCCGGCGGCGCTCCGGCGCTGCTCTTCGGCTTCGGCGGCAACCTCAGTTACGCGGGTCAGGTGATCCGCTGTCCCTGAGGGGTGTACTGCTCGGTAGACTGTAGACGATAAGCAATTGCTCGTCGCCCGGAGGGGGACCGCGATGTCCACAGGACTGCCGCAGGGGGCTGTACCGAAGCTGGAGCGGCCGGGGCCGCTGCGCGAACGTGTCTACGAGGCGCTGCTCGAACTCATCACGACCCGCGCGCTCCGTCCCGGCCAGCATCTGGTCGAGAGCGAGCTGGCCGGGCATCTCGGCGTGTCCCGCCAGCCGGTGCGCGAGGCGCTGCAACGGCTCAACACCGAGGGCTGGGTCGATCTGCGGCCCGCCCAGGGCGCGTTCGTCCACGAGCCCACGCAGGAGGAGGCCGACCAGCTGCTCACGGTGCGCGCGCTGCTGGAGACGGAGGCCGCCCGGCTCGCCGCCGCCCATGCCTCCCCGGCGGGCATCGCCGCACTGGAGGAGCTGTGCGCCAAGGGGGAGCGGGCCGTCGCCGACGACGACGTGGACCTGGCGGTGGCGACCAACGCCGCCTTCCACGCCAAGGTGATGGAGCTGGCGGGCAATGTGGTTTTGGCCGAGCTGGCCGGACAGGTGGACCGCCGGGTCCGCTGGTACTACACCCCCGTGGCGCGCCGGCGGGGCAACCAGTCCTGGATCGAGCACCGTTCCCTGATCGCCGCCATCTCCTCGCGCGACGAGGAGGGCGCCCGTGCCCTCATGCGGGCGCACACGGAACACACCCGGCAGACCTACCACCAGCGCGACGAAGCGTAGGCGCCCCGGCCCCGGCCCACCCGCCGAACCCCCCTTTGTCCTCAGGGTGGAGAAAGTTGTGGCGGATTCCTGCGCAACTTCTTCCCACTCCCGCCAACCGCTGCTACGTTCCCCTCCAAAGCCCGACGGACAGGCCGATGTGGCGGGGAGGGGCGCGTGAGACGTATGACGGCACGACCCGCGAATGCGCATCAGGCGCGACTGCTCCGGCTGTTGCGCGACGGCGGGCCCAACTCACGGGCACAGCTGGGGGATCAGGTCGATCTCTCCCGCTCCAAGCTCGCCGTCGAGGTGGACAGACTGCTGGAGACCGGCCTTGTCGTGGCCGACGGACTCGCCGCATCCCGCGGCGGGCGTCGCTCGCACAACATCCGGCTCGCCCCGGCCCTGCGCTTCCTCGGCGTCGACATCGGCGCCACGTCGGTCGACGTGGCGGTCACCAACGCGGAGCTGGAGGTCCTGGGCCACCTCAACCACCCCATGGACGTACGCGAAGGCCCCGTCGCCATCTTCGAGCAGGTGCTGTCCATGGCGGCCAAGCTCCGGGCCTCCGGGCTCGCGGAAGGGTTCTACGGCGCCGGCATCGGCGTCCCCGGACCGGTCCGCTTCCCCGAAGGCATCCCGGTCGCCCCGCCGATCATGCCCGGCTGGGACGGCTTCCCGGTCCGCGAGGCGCTCAGCCAGGAACTGGGCTGCCCCGTCATGGTCGACAACGACGTGAACCTGATGGCCATGGGGGAGCAGCACGCGGGCGTCGCCCGCTCCGTGGGCGACTTCCTCTGCGTCAAGATCGGTACGGGCATCGGCTGCGGCATCGTCGTCGGCGGAGAGGTCCACCGGGGCACGACCGGCAGCGCCGGCGACATCGGCCACATCCAGGTCGAACCCGACGGCCGCCCCTGCGCCTGCGGCAACCGGGGCTGCCTGGAAGCACACTTCAGCGGCGCCGCACTGGCCCGCGACGCCGAGGACGCGGCCCGTGCCGGACAGTCCGCGGAGCTCGCGGCCCGGCTGGAGGCGTCCGGGAAACTCACCGCCGTCGACGTCGCCGCCGCCGCGGCCGCCGGCGACGCCACCTCGCTCGACCTGATCCGCGAAGGCGGCAACCGGGTCGGGCAGGTCATCGCGGGACTCGTCAGCTTCTTCAACCCCGGTCTGGTGGTGATCGGCGGCGGGGTGACCGGCCTCGGCCACACGCTGCTGGCCAGCGTCCGGACCCAGGTCTACCGGCAGTCCCTGCCGCTGGCCACCGGCAACCTCCCGATCGTGCTGGGCGAGCTCGGACCCGCCGCCGGAGTCATCGGCGCGGCCAGGCTCATCAGCGACCACCTCTTCTCACCCGCCTGACCCGGCCCACCACACACACCGCCTGACCCCTGCTCGCACCGCCCCGGGCGGCCACCCACCCGGGACCGCACTGCGCCCTGCCCGCTCACCGGCCCTTCCCCGCGCCTCCGGCACCGTCCGGACAGGGAAGACCCCATCCGCCGAGGGGATTCGTCATGGCTCCAGAACCACCGCTGCTCACCATGTCCGGCATCACCAAGTCCTTCCCCGGTGTGCGCGCCCTCGACGGCGTGGACCTGGAGGTCCTGGCCGGCGAAGTCCACTGCCTCCTCGGCCAGAACGGCGCCGGCAAGTCCACCCTCATCAAGGTGCTCGCCGGGGCCCACCAGCCCGACGACGGCGAGATCACCTGGCGCGGCACCCCGGCCGTGCTCAAGTCGCCGATCACCGCGATGCGCCTCGGGATCGCCACCATCTACCAGGAACTCGACCTGGTCGAGGGCCTGTCGGTCGCCGAGAACGTCTTTCTCGGCCATGAACCCACCAGCGCCGGCTTCGTCGTCCGCACCCGCGAGGGACGCACCGCGGCCGCCGCCCTGCTGAAACGGCTCGGCCACCCGGAGATCGACCCCGGCCGCGCGGTCGGTGAACTCTCCGCCGCCCAGCAGCAGATCGTCTCGATGGCCCGGGCCCTCTCGCACGACGTACGCCTCATCGTGATGGACGAGCCCTCCGCCGCCCTCGACCCCGACGAGGTCGACAACCTCTTCCGGATCGTCGCCTCGCTCACCGCCGACGGGGTCGCCGTCGTCTACATCTCGCACCGCCTTGAGGAGATCCGCCGGATCGGCGACCGGGTGACCGTGCTCAAGGACGGCCGGGCCGTCGCGGGCGGACTTCCCGCCGAGTCCACCCCCACGCGCGACATCGTTGCCATGATGACCGGCCGCAACGTCGAGTACGTCTTCCCGCCCCGCCCCGGCACCGTGCCCGATGACACCGGCGCCGCCCCCGTCCTCACGGTCGAAGGACTCACCAGGAAAGGGGAGTTCGCCCCCGTCGACCTGGAACTGCGGCCCGGCGAGATCGTCGGCCTCGCCGGGCTCGTCGGCTCCGGGCGCTCCGAGATCCTGGAGACCATCTACGGCGCCCGCCGCGCGAGCGCCGGACGGGTCACCGTGGCCGGCCGCACGCTCCGGCCCGGCAGCGTGCGCGCGGCCATCGCCGCCGGCATCGGACTCGCCCCCGAGGAACGCAAGGCCCAGGCCCTGCTGATGCTCGAATCGGTCACCCGCAATGTCTCCGTCTCCTCCCTGTCCCGCTTCTCCAGGGGCGGCTGGCTCGACCGGGGCGCCGAACGCAAGGCGGCCCGCGCCGCCACCCGGGAACTGTCGCTGCGCCCCGACAACCCGGACACCCCCGTGCGCACCCTCTCCGGCGGCAACCAGCAAAAGGCCGTCCTGGCCCGCTGGCTGCTGCGCGGCTGCCGGGTGCTGCTGCTCGACGAACCGACCCGCGGGGTGGACGTCGGCGCCCGCGCCGAGCTCTACGCCGTGATCCGCCGGCTGGCCGACGAAGGCCTCGCCGTTCTGCTCGTCTCCAGCGAAGTGCCCGAAGTCCTGGGCCTCGCCGACCGGGTGCTGGTGCTCCGCGAGGGCAGTGTCGTGCACACGGCGCCCGCCCGGGAGCTCGACGAGCACCGCGTACTCGACCTCGTGATGGAAGGGAGCCCGACGTCATGACGCAGCCCGTCTCCTCGGCGCGGCACAGCGGGCCGGACAAGGAAGACACCGTGCCCGTGTCCGCCCCCGCGTCCCCGAAGAAGGACGGACCTCCGCGCGCCCTCGGGCTGCGGGTGGACGTCCGCAACCTCTCCCTGCTCGGCGTGCTCCTCGCCCTGGTCGTCGTCGGCGGGATCACCGAGCCGGACGCCTTCCTGGACACCGGGAACCTCCAGCTCATCCTGACCCAGGCGTCCGTCATCGGCGTCGTCACCGTCGGCGTGACCTTCGTCATCACCAGCGGCGGCATCGATCTGTCCGTGGGCGCCATGGTGGCGCTCGCCTCCGTCTGGGCGACGACGCTCGCCACCCAGGAGTACGGCTTCGCGGGCATCCTGTTCACCGCCGTGCTCGTCGGCCTGGGCGCCGGACTCGTCAACGGGCTGCTCATCGCGTACGGGCGGCTGGTGCCGTTCATCGCGACGCTGGCGATGCTCGCCTCCGCCCGGGGCCTGGCCCTCCAGATCACCGACGGCAAGACCCAGCTGGTCACCGTCGAATCGGTCCTCGACCTGGGTCTTCCGGACTCCTACATCCTCGGCATCCCGCCGCTGGTCCTGATGTTCGCCGCGGTCACCGTCGCCGGCTGGCTGGTGCTGAACCGTACGACCTTCGGGCGCCGCACGGTCGCCGTCGGCGGCAACGCGGAGGCGGCCCGGCTGGCCGGCATCGACGTCAAGCGGCAGCGGCTCTACCTCTACCTGCTGTCCGGGCTGTGCTGCGGCATCGCCGCCTTCATGCTGATCATCCTGTCCGGCTCGGGCTCCAACACCAACGGCAACCTGTACGAGCTGGACGCCATCGCCGCCGCGATCATCGGCGGCACCCTGCTCAGCGGCGGACGCGGCACCATCGTCGGCTCCGTCCTCGGTGTCCTCGTCTTCACCACGATCACCAACATCTTCGCGCTCAACAACCTCCAGAGCGATGTCCAGCAGATCGCCAAGGGCGCGATCATCGTCGTCGCCGTTCTCGTCCAGCGCCGGACCTCGGCCCACGGAGAGACCTGACCCCGGGGCCTCTCCTTCCCGCTACCGCCCCGCAAGCGCACCCGCATACCCGTACACCGGATGAAGGGTTTGACAGCCATGCCAGAAACCAGCCGCAGAGGACTGCTCTTCGGGACCGCCGCCCTCTCCGCGGGCGCCCTCCTGACCGCCTGCACCAGCAACGATCCCAAGGACAAGAACGCCGCGGCGCAGAGCGACGCGCCCGCCGACGACAAGCCGGGCAAGGCCGTCACCATCGGCTTCGCCGGGCCGCAGGCCGACCACGGGTGGCTCAACGCCATCAATGACAACGCCAGGTCGCGGGCGAAGAAGTACTCCGACGTGACCCTGGAGATCACCGAGGGTTCCAACGACACCGCTGCCCAGATCGGCCAGGTCAAGACCCTCATCAACAAGAAGGTCGACGTCCTGGTCATCCTCCCGGCCGACGGCAAGGCGCTCACCCAGGTCGGCCTGGAGGCCATGCGTGCCGGGATCCCCGTCGTCAACCTGGACCGCGTCTTCGCCTCCCCGCAGGCCTACCGCTGCTGGGTCGGCGGTGACAACTACGGGATGGGCCTCAACGCCGGCACATACATCGGCGAGCAGCTCAAGGGCAAGCAGAACGCCAAGGTCGTCGAGCTGGCCGGCATCGACAACCTGGAGCTCACCAAGCAGCGCAGCCAGGGCTTCGCGGACGCGCTGAAGAACTACTCCAACATCGAGCTGGTGGCCCGTCAGGCGGCCGAGTTCACCGTGGAGTCGGGCCAGGCCAAGATGGCCCAGCTGCTCCAGGCACAGAAGAAGTTCGACGCCCTGTGGAACCACGACGACGACCAGGGCGTGGGCGCGCTGCGGGCCATCAAGCAGGCCGGCCGGGACGAGTTCCTGATGGTCGGCGGTGCCGGGGCCAAGTCCGCGATGGATGCCATCAAGGCCGACAACAGCGTGCTGAAGGCCACCGTGCTCTACCCGCCGACCATGGCGGGTTCCGCCATCGACCTGGCCCGCGCACTCGGCCAGGGCAAGGGCGTCGCGGGCCTCGCGGAGCTGGAGATCCCGACCAATCTCACCCTGTACTCGGCCGTGGTCACCAAGGACAACATCGACCAGTACCTGCCGACGGGCTTCAACTGAGCCGCCCCGCAGGAGGGTGCTGACCCGCCTGCCGTACGCACCGAACCACCGACGAGGAGGAAGCCCGGATGGCCCGTAGGGAAGAGACGGAGCAGGAGGCGGCCGCGCCGCCGACGTACCGGCCGATGACGAGCGCACCGACGCTCGGGGTCGGCATGGTCGGATACGCGTTCATGGGCGCCGCCCACTCGCAGGGCTGGCGCACCGCGGGCCATGTCTTCGACCTGCCGATGCGGCCGGCCCTCGCCGCGATCTGCGGCCGCGACCGCACGGCGGTCGAGGCCGCCGCCGGCCGGCACGGCTGGGCGGCGGCGGAGACCGACTGGCGCGCCCTGATCGCCCGGGACGACGTCCAGCTCGTAGACATCTGCACCCCCGGCGACAGCCATGCGGAGATCGCCGTCGCGGCCCTGGAGGCGGGCAAGCACGTGCTGTGCGAGAAGCCGCTCGCCAACACGGTCGCGGAGGCGGAGGCGATGACCGAGGCGGCGGCGCGGGCCGCCGCCCGGGGCCAGATCGCCATGGTCGGCTTCAACTACCGCAAGGTTCCCGCGATCACGTACGCCCGGAAGCTGATCGCGGAGGGCCGCATCGGCACCCTGCGGCACGTCCGGGCCACCTACCTCCAGGACTGGCTGGTCGACCCGGCCTCCCCGCTCACCTGGCGGCTGAAGAAGGAGCACGCGGGCTCCGGCGCGCTCGGCGACCTCGGAGCGCACATCGTGGACCTCGCCCAGTTCCTGGCGGGGGAGCTGCTGGTCGGGGTCTCCGCGGTGAGCGAGACCTTCGTCCGGGAGCGCCCGCTGCTCGCGGGTCCGGCGGGCGGACTCGGCGGGGTCGCCGCCGAGGAGCGGGGGACGGTGACGGTGGACGACGCGGCCCTGTTCACCGGACGGCTCGCCTCCGGCGCCCTGGCCTCCTTCGAGGCGACCCGGATGGCGGCCGGACGCAAGAACGCCCTGCGGCTGGAGATCAACGGGGAGCTGGGCTCCCTCGCCTTCGACCTGGAGCGGCTGAACGAACTCTCGTTCCACGACCACACCGAGCCCGCCACCACGGCCGGCTTCCGGCGCATCCTGGTCACCGAGCCCGAGCATCCCTACCTGGAGGCCTGGTGGCCGCCGGGGCACGCGCTGGGCTACGAGCACACCTTCATCCACCAGGCCCGTGACGTGGTGCGCACGATTGCCGAAGGAGCCCAGCCCGTACCGTCGTTCGCCGACGGGCTGCAGGTCCAGCGGGTGCTGGCGGCGGTGGAGGAGAGCGCCGCGAAGAACTCCGTACTCACCCCCGTACAGCTCTAGGAGGTCCTTCTCATGCCCCGTCCCTTCACCCTCTTCACCGGTCAGTGGGCCGATCTTCCCCTGGAGGAGGTCTGCCGCTACGCCCGTGACTTCGGCTACGACGGCCTCGAACTGGCCTGCTGGGGCGACCACTTCGAGGTGGACAAGGCCCTGGCGGACCCCGGCTACCTGGAGGGCCGCCACCAGCTGCTCGACAAGTACGGGCTGAAGTGCTGGGCGATCTCCAACCACCTCGTCGGCCAGGCCGTCTGCGACAGCCCCATCGACGAGCGGCACCAGGGCATCCTGCCCGCCCGGATCTGGGGGGACGGGGAGCCCGAGGGGGTGCGCCGGCGGGCCGCCGAGGAGATCAAGAACACCGCGCGGGCGGCGGCCGCCTTCGGGGTGCGTACGGTCATCGGCTTCACCGGCTCGTCGATCTGGCATCTGGTCGCGATGTTCCCGCCGGTCCCGCCGCACATGATCGAGCGGGGGTACGAGGACTTCGCCGAGCGCTGGAATCCGGTCCTGGACGTCTTCGACGCGGAGGGGGTGCGGTTCGCCCATGAGGTGCACCCCAGCGAGATCGCGTACGACTACTGGACCACGCACCGCGCGCTGGAGGCCGTAGGCCACCGGCCGGCGTTCGGGCTGAACTTCGACCCGAGCCACTTCGTCTGGCAGGACCTCGACCCGGTCGGCTTCCTCTACGACTTCCGGGACCGGATCTACCACGTGGACTGCAAGGAGGCCCGCAAGCGGCTGGACGGCCGCAACGGCCGCCTCGGCTCGCATCTGCCGTGGGGCGATCCCCGGCGCGGCTGGGACTTCGTCTCGGCGGGCCACGGCGACGTGCCGTGGGAGGACGTGTTCCGGATGCTGCGGTCCATCGGGTACGAGGGCCCGGTCTCGGTGGAGTGGGAGGACGCCGGCATGGACCGGCTGGCGGGGGCGCCGGAGGCGCTGTCGTCGCTGAAGAGGTTCGACTTCGACCCCCCGAGCGCGTCGTTCGACGCGGCGTTCGGGGGTGCCTGAACACACCCAGCCCCCGCCGGCGTCCGAGGCGCGGGGTCCGGGGGCGGAGTGCCAGGGGGGCGATGCGGCCTGCCCGCATACCCCTTTGTCCTCGCTCCGGAAAAAGTTCGACAGAACCGCTGCGCAAGGGCTTTCCGTCCAGGACGAACAGGTCTAGCGTCCATGGCGTGTACATGACATAACCCGCACCGGCCCGTACAACCGGCACTCTCCGGAGGACGCTCGTGCACAGAACCCGCAGCAGGACCCGGACCCGGCTCCGGCTCCGCATCCGCAAGTCCCTCGCCCTGTTCACCGGCGGCCTCCTCGCCGCCGCGACCCTCAGCCTGAGCGCCGCATCGGGCACGGCCGCCGCCCATGAGGACCACCCGGCACCCGCCCCGGCCGCCGAGGACTTCCAGCAGGTCACGCTCGCCAAGGGCGTCGCCGAGACCGGCGAGCCGATGACGCTCGCCGTGCTCCCGGACCGAAGCGTCCTGCACACCGCGCGCGGCGGCGAACTGTGGCTGACCGACAACGGCGGCGACACCACGCTCGCCGGCGTCCTTCCCGTCTACTCCCATGACGAGGAGGGCCTCCAGGGCGTCGGCGTCGACCCGGACTTCAGCACGAACCGGGCGATCTACCTCTACTACGCGCCCCCGCTGGACACCCCGGCCGGGGACGCCCCCGAGAACGGGACGGCAGCCGACTTCGCCAAGTTCGACGGAGTCAACCGGCTCTCGCGCTTCGTCCTCAAGGAGGACGGCACCCTCGACACGGCCAGCGAGAAGAAGGTCCTCGACATCCCGACCTCGCGCGGCATCTGCTGCCACGTCGGCGGAGACATCGACTTCGACGCGGACGGCAACCTGTACCTGTCGACGGGTGACGACTCCAACCCGTTCGCCTCCGACGGCTACACCCCGATCGACGACCGCGCGGACCGCAACCCGGCGTTCGACGCCCGCCGCTCCGCCGGCAACAGCAACGACCTGCGCGGCAAGATCCTCCGGATCAAGGTCGCCGACGACGGCTCGTACACCATCCCGGACGGCAACCTCTTCCCCCCGGGGACGGACAAGACCCGCCCCGAGATCTACGCGATGGGCTTCCGCAACCCGTTCCGCTTCACCGTCGACAAGCCGACAGGCATCGTCTACGTCGGTGACTACGGGCCCGACGCCGGTGCGGCGGACCCGAAGCGCGGTCCCGGCGGGCAGGTCGAGTTCGCCCGCGTCACCGAAGCCGGCAACTTCGGGTGGCCGTACTGCACCGGGGACAACGACCCGTTCATCGAATACGACTTCGCGACCAAGACCTCCGGTGCGGCCTTCGACTGCGCGGCTCCGAAGAACACCTCCCGGTACAACACCGGACTGGTCGACCTGCCTCCGGCCCAGCCCGCCTGGATCCCGTACGACGGCGCCTCCGTGCCGGAGTTCGGCAACGGCTCCGAGTCCCCGATGGGCGGCCCGGTCTACCACTACGACGCGGACCTCGACTCGCCCGTGAAGTTCCCCGAGGCCTTCGACGGCGACTTCTTCGCCGGTGAGTTCGGCCGGCAGTGGATCAAGCGCATCGAGCAGGACACCGACGGCACGGTGCAGTCCATCAACGACATGCCGTGGTCCGGCACCCAGGTCATGGACATGGCCTTCGGGCCCGACGGCGCGCTGTACGTGCTGGACTACGGCACGGGTTACTTCGGCGGCGACGAGAACTCCGCTCTCTACCGCATCGAGAACGCCACCGGCGGACGCTCACCGATCGCCGAGGCGAGCGCGAACAAGACCTCCGGCACCGCACCGCTCAAGGTCGCCTTCTCCTCGCAGGGCACCTCCGACGGCGACGGGGACGCGCTCACCTACAGCTGGGACTTCGGCGACGGCGGCACCTCGACCGCGGCCAACCCCACGTACACGTACAAGAAGAACGGCACCTACACGGCGACCGTCACGGCGAAGGACCCCTCCGGCCGCACCGGATCCGCCAACGTGCACGTGACGGTCGGCAACACCGCCCCCGTCGTGAAGCTGGAACTGCCCGGCGACGGGCAGCTGTTCGACTTCGGTGACGACATCCCGTTCAAGGTGACCGTCACCGATCCCGAGGACGGCGCCATCGACTGCTCCAAGGTCGAGGTCCGCTTCATCCTCGGCCACGACGCCCACGGCCACCCCATCACCTCGGCCCACGGCTGCACCGGCACCATCAAGACCGAGATGGACGGCGGGCACGACCCGAACGCCAACATCTTCGGTGTCATCGACGCCTCGTACACCGACGGCGGGGGCGGCGGCCAGGCGGCCCTGTCCGGTCACGACCAGGCCGAGCTGCAGCCGCGCCACCGGCAGGCCGAGCACTACAGCGACTCCTCCGGCGTCGTACCGCAGAACAAGGCGGAAGCGCACGGCGGCAAGACCGTCGGCGAGATCCAGAACGACGACTGGATCTCCTTCAAGCCGTACCTCCTCGGCGACTCCACCAAGCTGACCGCCCGGATCTCCTCCGGCGGCGCGGGCGGCTTCCTCGAAGTGCGGACCGGCTCGGCCGACGGGAAGATCCTCGGCTCCGCACCGGTGCCGGTGACGGGCAGCTGGGAGACCTTCCAGGAC
The DNA here is from genome assembly GCF_031844705.1 of Streptomyces sp. ITFR-16. NCBI lineage: Bacteria > Bacillati > Actinomycetota > Actinomycetes > Kitasatosporales > Streptomycetaceae > Streptomyces > Streptomyces sp. ITFR-16. The sequence goes on along the minus strand of NZ_CP134609.1, from coordinate 1,000,576 downwards.
ATCGACGTACCGCTGCGCGGTGTCCCGAAGAAGTCCACCGAGCTCTTCCTCGTCTTCAAGGGCGGCGAGGGCGCGCTCTACGACATCGACGACTTCGAGCTCTCCAACACCCCGCCCGACAAGACCGCCAAGCGCGTCCTGGTCTTCTCCAAGACCGCCGGCTTCCGCCACGACGCGATCCCCGAGGGCATCGCGGCCCTGAAGGAACTCGGCAAGGACAGCAACATCACGGTCGACGCCACGGAGGAGGCGGGCCAGTTCACCACCGCCAACCTGGCCCGCTACGACGCCGTCGTCTTCATGTCGACGACGGGTGATGTGCTCAACGACGCCCAGCAGAAGGCGTTCGAGAACTTCATCACCACCGGGGGCGGCTTCATGGGCGTCCACGCCGCCGCCGACACCGAGTACGACTGGCCCTTCTACGGCGGACTCGTCGGCGCCTACTTCGACAGCCACCCCGCCATCCAGCCCGTCACCGTCCGCGTCGAGGACCACAAGCACCCGGCCTCCGCCCACCTGGGCGACGCCTGGGAGCGCACCGACGAGCTGTACAACTACCGCACCAACCCGCGCGACAAGGTCAAGGTCCTCGCCACACTCGACGAGACCACCTACACCGGCGGCACCATGAAGGGCGACCACCCGATCACCTGGTGCCAGACCTACCAGGGCGGCCGCTCCTTCTACACCGGACTCGGCCACACCAAGGAGTCGTACGCCGAAGCGGACTTCCGGGCGCTCCTGCTCGGCGGGGTGCGGTACGCGGCCGGCCAGGTCAAGGGCGACTGCAAGCCCGCCACCGGCTACCGGTCGATCTTCAACGGCAAGACGCTCGAAGGCTGGAAGCAGGCCGGACCCGGAAAGTTCAACGTCGTCGACGGCGAGCTGCGCTCCGAAGGCGGCATGGGCCTGCTCACCTATCAGGCCAAGGAGCTCAAGTCGTACTCCCTGAAGCTCGACTGGAAGCTCGCGGGCGACGACAACTCCGGTGTCTTCGTCGGCTTCCCGGAGTCCGACGACCCCTGGTCCGCGGTGGACAACGGCTACGAGGTCCAGATCGACGCCTCCGACGCCGTCGACCGCACCACCGGCTCCGTCTACACCTTCAAGGCGGCCGACATCAAGGCACGCGACCGGGTGCTGAGGCCGCCGGGGCAGTGGAACAGCTACGAGATCAAGGTGCAGGGTGAACGGCTGCAGATCTTCCTCAACGGAGTGAAGATCAACGACTTCACCAACACCGACCCGGCCCGCAGCCTCAAGGACGGCTACATCGGCCTCCAGAACCACGGGGCCGACGACCAGGTGTCCTTCCGCAACATCCAGCTCAAGGAACTGCCCTCCGCGTAGGGCGACCGTCCGGACGGCGGGCGGGCCCTCACACCCCCGCCCGCCGTCCCCCTCCCGTACAGCGCCACCGCTCTGCCCAGCCAGGACCCCCACCAGGGAGGCAGCCCGTGTCAGCACACGCCGCACGTACCGGAGTCTGGTTCATCGGAGCACGCGGCTCCGTCGCCACCACCGCCACGGCGGGGTGCGCGGCACTCGCGGCGGGCCTCCACCCGGCGGCGGGCATGGTCACCGAGACCGCCCCGTTCGCCGGCAGCGGTCTGCCGCCCGTGGCCTCGCTCGTCTTCGGCGGCCACGACACCCTGGACTGCCCGCTGCCCAAGCGGGCCGAGGCGCTCGCCGCCGGGGGAGTACTGCCGCACGGGCTCCCCTCGGCCGTACGCGCCGAACTCGCCGCCGCCGACGCGGAGATACGCCCCGGCGGCCCCCTGCCCGGCGACACCCGAACGGACGAGGAACTGATCACCGCGTTCGCCGCCGACCTCACCGACTTCGGCCGCCGCAACCAGCTGGCCAGGACCGTCGTCGTCAACGTCGCCTCCACCGAGCCGGCCCCCGCCGACGACGCCGAACGGCTCCCCGCCAGCTCCCTCTACGCCGCCGCCGCGCTCCGCGCCGGCTGTCCGTACGTCAACTTCACCCCCTCCACCGGGCTGCGCACCGCCGCCCTCCAGGACGCCGTCGCGGCCTGCGGACTTCCTCACGCCGGCCGCGACGGCAAGACGGGCCAGACCCTGCTGCGCTCGGTGCTGGCCCCGATGTTCGTCCAGCGCGCCCTGCCCGTACGGGCCTGGTCCGGCACCAATCTGCTGGGCGGCGGCGACGGGGCCGCGCTCGCCGACCCCGCGGCGGCGGCCGCGAAGAACGCGGGCAAGGAGCGGGTGCTCGCCGACACCCTCGGCGCCGCCCCCGAGGGCCAGGTCCACATCGACGACGTCCCGGCACTCGGGGACTGGAAGACCGCCTGGGACCACATCGCGTTCGACGGCTTCCTCGGGGCGCGGATGGTGCTCCAGACGACCTGGCAGGGCTGCGACTCGGCCCTCGCCGCGCCCCTGGTGCTCGACCTGGCCCGGCTGCTGGCCCGCGCCCACGAAACAGGGCTGAGCGGCCCGAGGCCCGAACTCGGCTTCTACTTCAAGGACCCGGACGGCGGACCCGCCGCGCTCCCCGAGCAGTACACGGCCCTGCTCGCGTTCGCCGAACGCCTGCGGGGCGGGAAGTGACGGCACGCGCCTGGGCCGAACTGCTCAGGGTCTCCGCGCTGTTCACCGTCCCCGGCGACGCCCTCGCGGGCGCGGCGGCCGTGGGCCGGCGCCCCGGCCGCTCCACCGCCGCCGCCGTCGGCGCCTCGCTCTGCCTGTACGAGGCGGGCATGGCCCTCAACGACTGGGCCGACCGCGACGAGGACGCGATCGACCGCCCGCACCGCCCGATCCCCTCGGGCCGGATCACCCCGCGCGCCGCGCTCACGGCGGCAGGCGCCCTGACCGGGGCCGGCCTCGCCCTCGCCGCCCGCGCGGGCCGCCCGGCGCTCACGGTGGCCACCGCGCTCGCGGCGACCGTCTGGGCGTACGACCTCCGGCTGAAGCACACCCCGGCGGGCCCGGCCGCGATGGCGGCGGCCCGCGGACTCGACCTGGCACTGGGGGCGGTGGCCACCGGGGTGGGCCCCGGTGGTGCGGAGCGTGCCGTTCCGGCCCGGACCGCGCTGACCGCCGCGGCCCTGCCCGCCGCCCTGCTGAGCGCGCACACCTACGCGGTCACGACCGTCTCGCGCCACGAGGCGCAGGGCGGCTCCACGGGCGCGCCCCTGGCGGCGCTCGCGGCGGTCGCCGCGCTCGGCGGCGCGGTGGTGCGCGAGCGGCCGGGTCCCGCCCGGGGCGGTGCGGTCCGCCCGGCCCGGTCCGCCCCCGCCCGGCTGCTGCTCACCGCGCTCACCGGCGCCTATCTCCGTACCGCCGGGCGCCCCCTCGCGCACGCCGCGCTCAACCCGTCGCCGCCGCTCACCCAGCGCGCCGTCGGCGGCGGCATCGGGGCGATGATCCCGCTCCAGGCGGCCCTGGCCGCGCGCGCCGGAGCCGCCGGGACCGGCCTCGCCGTCATGGGCCTGGTCCCGCTCGCCCGTGCCCTCTCCCGGAAGGTGAGCCCCACATGACCCTGCGCCTCGGCTACGGAACCAACGGGCTGACCGACCTCCGCCTCGACGACGCCCTCGCCCTGCTCGCCGACCTCGGCTACGACGGAGTCGGCCTGACCCTCGACCACATGCACCTCGACCCGATGGGCCCGGACCTCGCGGCCCGCACCCGGCGGGTCGCCGCCCGGCTCCAGGAGCTGGGGCTCGGTGTCACCGTGGAGACCGGCGCCCGCTATGTCCTGGACCCGCGCCGCAAACACGGCCCCTCGCTCCTGGACCCGGACCCCGAGGCCCGCGCCGCCCGCACCGCGCTGCTCGTCCGGGCCGTCGAGGTCGCCGCCGCGCTCGGCGCCCACGCCGTCCACTGCTTCAGCGGCGTCACACCTCCAAACACCGCGCCCGACACCGCGTGGAAACGGCTCACCGAGGCCCTTGCCCCGGTCCTCGACGCGGCCGAGCGCACCGGGGTGCCGCTCGCCATCGAACCCGAGCCGGGCCACCTCCTCGGTGACCTCGCGGGCTTCCACCACCTCCGCGGCCTGTGCGGCGACCCGGAACCCCTCGGGCTCACCCTGGACATCGGCCACTGCCAGTGCCTGGAGCCGGCCCCGCCCGCCGACTGCGTCCGCGACGCCGCCCCCTGGCTGCGCCATGTCCAGATCGAGGACATGCGCCGGGGCGTCCACGAGCACCTTCCCTTCGGCGACGGCGAGATCGACTTCCCGCCGGTGCTCGCCGCGCTCGACGCCCTCGGGGACAGCGGCTACGCCGGACTCACCGTCGTCGAACTGCCCCGCCACTCCCACGCCGGTCCCGAACTCGCCCGCACATCCATGGAGTTCCTGGCGGGGCACCGCCCGCCGGGCCGCTGACAGACGCCGAAGGGAGCACGTCATGACGGAGGACACCACCCCGACGACCGCCCTGCTCACCCGCAAGGAACTCGACACCCTGCTCGGCGGAGCCGCGCGCGCCTGGCTCGACGAAGCACTCGCGGAGGCGGCCCACGCCGCCGGCCACCCGGACGCCGGACCCTCCGGCACCACCTACGCCGCACCCCCGTGGGAGCTGCGGTACGCGGCGGCGGGCCGGCACTGCGGCCTCGAACACGCCGACTCCGTACGCGCCCTGCTGATCACCGAGGCCCGCGCCGAACTGCCCGCCCTGACCCGCCTCTACGAACAGGGCACCGCCGCCGAACGCCGCGCCGTCCTGCGCACACTGCCCGCGCTCGGCCTCGGCGCCACCGCGCTGCCGCTCGTCGAGGACGCCCTGCGCACCAACGACACCACGCTGATTGGCGCGGCCGTCGGCCCGTACGCCGCCGAGCACCTGGACCCGCACAGCTGGCGCCACGCCGTACTGAAGTGCCTGTTCACCGGTGTGCCCGTCGCAGCGGTCGACGGACTGGCCCGGCGCTCCCGGGGCGACGCGGAACTGGCCCGGATGCTCGGTGACTACGCGGCCGAACGCATCGCGGCGGGCCGCCCCGTCCCCGCCGACCTGCACCACGTCCTCGCCCTCACGGCCCCCGCACCCGCCGCTCCCACGGCCCCCGCCGCCCCCACAGCCCCGACGGAGGAGTCCTGATGCGCATCTTCGACCCCCACATCCACATGACCTCCCGCACCACGGACGACTATCGGGCGATGTACGACGCGGGCGTCCGCGCCCTGGTCGAACCCTCCTTCTGGCTGGGCCAGCCCCGCACCTCTCCCGCCAGCTTCTTCGACTACTTCGACGCGCTGCTCGGCTGGGAACCCTTCCGCGCCGCGCAGTACGGCATCGCCCACCACTGCACCCTCGCCCTCAACCCCAAAGAGGCCAACGACCCGCGCTGCGCCCCCGTCCTGGACGCCCTGCCGCGCTATCTCGTCAAGGACTCCGTCGTCGCCGTCGGCGAGATCGGCTACGACTCGATGACCCCCGCCGAGGACAGGGCGCTGGCCGCGCAGCTCCAGCTGGCCGCCGACCACGAGCTGCCCGCCCTCGTCCACACCCCGCACCGCGACAAGCTCGCCGGGCTGCGCCGCACCATCGACGTCGTCCGCGAGTCCCACCTCGCCCCGGAACGGGTCCTGCTCGACCACCTCAACGAGACCACCGTCAAGGAAGCCCTCGACAGCGGCTGCTGGGCCGGCTTCTCCATCTACCCCGACACCAAGATGGACGAGGACCGCATGGTCGCCGTCCTCAAGCTCCACGGCACCGAGCGGATCCTCGTCAACTCCGCCGCCGACTGGGGAAGAAGCGACCCGCTCAAGACCCGCAGGGTCGGTGACGCGATGCTCGCGGCGGGCTTCACCGAGGACGACGTCGACCGGGTGCTGTGGCGCAACCCCGTCGCCTTCTACGGCCGGAGCGGCCGCCTCCACCTGGACACCGCGGCGCCCGAACCGCTCCACGAGGGCAACTCCATCCTGCGCGGCGGGGAGTGAGGCCATGCGCTTCCGCCACCCCGACGGCACCGTCGTCCACCTCGCGTACTGCACCAACGTCCACCCCGCCGAAACCCTCGAAGGCGTCCGCGCCCAGCTGCGCGACCACTGCGAACCCGTACGCAAGCGGCTCGGCCGCGACCGCCTCGGCATCGGCCTCTGGCTCGCCAGGGACGCCGCCCGCACCCTGGTCAACGACCCCGCGCAACTGCGCTCCCTGCGCGCCGAACTCGACCGCCGAGGCCTCGAGGTCGTCACCCTCAACGGCTTCCCGTACGAGGGCTTCGGTGCCGAGGAGGTCAAGTACCGGGTGTACAAGCCGGACTGGACCGACCCCGAACGCCTCGCCCACACCACCGACCTCGCCCGGCTGCTCGCCGTGCTGCTGCCCGACGACGTCACCGAAGGCACCATCTCCACCCTGCCGCTCGCCTGGCGCACCCCGTACACCGGCGACCCCGAGGCCGCCCGCACCGCGCTCGCCGCGCTCACCACCCTCGGCGAGCGCCTCGACGCCCTCGCCGAACTCACCGGGAAGTCCATCCGGATCGGCCTCGAACCCGAACCCGGCTGCACCGTCGAGACCACCGCCGACGCCCTCGCGCCCCTGACCGCCGTCGGCCACCCGCGCATCGGCATCTGTGTCGACACCTGCCACCTCGCCACCTCCTTCGAGGACCCGGACACCGCGCTCGACGCGCTCACCGAGGCCGGCATCCCCGCCGTCAAGGCACAGCTCTCCGCCGCCCTGCACGCCGAGCACCCCCACCTCCCCGAGGTGCGCTCCGCGCTCGCCGCCTTCGCCGAACCCCGTTTCCTGCACCAGACCCGGGTCGCCACCGCCGCCGGACTGCGCGGCACCGACGATCTCGACGAGGCCCTGGGCGGCGAGACCCTGCCCGACGGAGCCCCCTGGCGCGCCCACTTCCACGTCCCCCTGCACGCACCCCCCGCGCCCCCGCTCACCTCCACCCTCCCCGTGCTCCGGGCCACGCTGACCCGGCTGGTCGGCCGGGCCCGGCCGCTCACCCGGCACCTGGAGGTCGAGACGTACACCTGGCAGGCGCTCCCCGCCGAGCTGCGCCCCCGCACCCGCGCCCAGCTCGCCGACGGGATCGCCGCCGAACTCACCCTCGCCCGCGACCTCCTGGTCGACCTCGGCCTCAAGGAGCTGCCATGACCGCCCCCGGGACGACGGACTCACCCACGCCCCTGCTCGTCCTCGACGTCGTCGGGCTCACCCCCCGCCTCCTGGACCACATGCCCCGCCTCAAGGCCCTGGGGCAGAGCGGCACCCACGCCCCGCTCGGCACCGTGCTCCCCGCCGTGACCTGCGCCGCCCAGTCCACCTTCCTCACCGGCACCACCCCCGCCGAACACGGCATCGTCGCCAACGGCTGGTACTTCCGCGAGCTGGGCGACGTCCTGCTGTGGCGGCAGCACAACGGACTCGTCGAGGGCGACAAGCTCTGGGACGCGGCCCGCCGCGCCCACCCCGGCTACACCGTCGCCAACATCTGCTGGTGGTACGCCATGGGCGCCGACACCGACTTCACCGTCACCCCGCGCCCCGTCTACTACGCCGACGGCCGCAAGGAACCCGACTGCTACACCCGGCCGCCCGCCCTCCACGACGAACTCACCCGGAAGCTCGGCACCTTCCCGCTCTTCCACTTCTGGGGACCCGGCGCCGACCTCGTCTCCTCCCAGTGGATCATCGACGCGACCCGCCACATCCTCGGCACCCGCCACCCCGATCTGGCCCTCTGCTACCTCCCGCACCTCGACTACGACCTCCAGCGCTACGGCCCCGACGACCCGCGCTCCTTCAAGGCGGCCGCCGACCTCGACCGGGCCGTGGCCCCGCTCCTGGACGACGCCCGCCGCGAGGGCCGCACCGTCGTCGCCCTGTCCGAGTACGGCATCACCCGTGTCGACCGGCCCGTCGACATCAACCGCGCCCTGCGCCGGGCCGGGCTCCTGGAGGTCCACACCCAGGACGGCATGGAGTACCTGGACCCGATGGCCTCCCGGGCGTTCGCCGTCGCCGACCACCAGATCGCCCATGTCTACGTACGCCGCCCCGAGGACCTGGAAGCCGCCCGCGACGCCCTGGCCGGCCTCCCGGGCATCGAACGGCTCCTCGACGACGAGGGCAAGAAGGCCCACGGCCTCGACCACCCGCGCTCCGGCGAACTGGTCGCCGTCGCGGACCCGGACGCCTGGTTCACGTACTACTACTGGCTCGACGACGCCCGCGCGCCCGACTTCGCGCAGCTCGTCGAGATCCACCGCAAACCCGGCTACGACCCCGTCGAGCTGTTCATGGACCCGCAGGACCCGTACGTCCGGGTCAAGGCGGTCACCGCGGTCGCCCGCAAGAAGCTCGGGATGCGCTACCGCATGGCGGTCGTGCCCCTGGACCCCTCACCTATTCGCGGCAGCCACGGCCGCCTCCCCCTGAGCGACGAAGAAGGTCCGCTCATCCTCTGCTCCACCCCCCACGCGTTCACCGGCCCGGTCCGGGCCACCGAAGTGAAGTCCTTGCTGCTCCAGCTTGCCGGACTGCACTGACAACGCGGATCCCCAGCACCCCCGCACCCGCCGTATCCACGCACCCAGAAGGAGTCCCATGAGCCGCCGCCGCACCCCCGTGGACGCCGAACTCGCCCACAAGCTCAGCAGACGCTCCATGCTCGGCGTCGCCGCCGGAGCGACCGCCGCCGCTCTCGTCGGCGCCGCCGCCCCCGCCGCCAGTGCCCACGGCCAACCGCACGGCAAGCCCCACGGCAGCCCCCTGCTGCCGCCCGGCCGCCTCGGCATCCAGCTCTACACCCTGCGCGACAAGGTCGCGGCGCTCGGCTTCGCCAAGGTCTTCGCCGAGCTGGCGGCCTACGGCTACGACGAGATCGAGTACGCCGGATACACCCAGGGCGCGGGCGGCGGCATCACCCTCGCCCAGCTCAAGCGGCTGGCCCGGGACCACGGGCTGAAGGGCATCGGCAGCCACGTCGGCTACGCGGACGACAACAACCCCAACGCCTATACCTTCGCGCAGAACCTCAACCAGGTCCTCGACGACGCCCAGGCCCTCGGCCTCGCCCACATCGGGACCGCGTCCGGGCCCTTCCGCTACGGATCGACGGTCGACGCCTGGAAGCGGGCCGCCGAGGACTTCAACACCTACGGAGCCGCGGCCAGGAAGCGCGGCATGAAGTTCTACCAGCACAACCACGCCGAGGAGTTCTCCTTCGCCACCGACCGTCCGGACGTCCGGCTCTACGACGTGCTCCTCGCCGAGACCGACCCCGACCTGGTGTTCCTGGAGATGGACATCTACTGGGCCTACGTCGGCCAGTTCCGCTTCGGCAAGCGCGTGGACGGCACCCCCGACTCGTTCGACCCGCTGCACTACGTGCTGAAGCAGCCCGACCGCTACCCGCTGTTCCACGTCAAGGACGGCGAGCACGACGAGGCGGCCCGGGACGGCTACAAGATGGTGGACGTCGGTGACGGCGACATCGACTACAAGCGCTTCCTGACCGCGGTCAACAAGACCAGGGGCGGCCGCCGCGACCACCACTGGCAGGTCGAGCACGACCAGCCGATCGTCGACTCCTTCACCACCGCCCGGCGCTCGGCCGCCTATCTGCACTCCCTGCGGCAGAAGGGCTGCTAGCCACTCCCTCCGGAAGGAGATCCCGCATGTCCGCACGCCCGGCCGGGGCCACCCGGCCGGGCGTGCGCGCATGCGGTGGCCGGAAGCACTCTCCCGGGCACACCCTGGTACTACGGGCCGTTCCAGTCCCGCTGCAGCGAACCCCAGCCCCGTCGCGGCAGCATTCAGCCCCACCCCGCACCCCGAACGCGCCCCGATCGTGCACCGAGAGCGGAGAACCCATGGCCCCCGACGCCACACCCACGCCCACCCTCACCCTCAAGCCCGGGACCGCCTGGTCCGACGCCTGGGACCGCTGCCTGAGCACCGCGCCCGAGGCGTTCCAGGACGACCGCGTCCTGAACCTCTGGGGATCCGTCTGGCAACGCGACGGCCGGGCCCTGCCCGCCACCACCCCCGTGGACGGCAGCCCCATCGTGGGCCCGCCCCGGCTCGACGCCGCGACCGCCGAGCGCGCGGTCCGCGCCTCCCTCGACCAGCACCGCGCCTGGCGTCACACCCCGCTCACCGAGCGCAAGGCCCGGGTGACGGCCACCCTGGACGCCCTCACCGAACACCGCGAGCTGCTCGCCCTGCTCCTCGTCTGGGAGATCGGCAAGCCCTGGCGCCTCGCCCAGGCGGACGTCGACCGGGCCATCGACGGCGTGCGCTGGTACGTCGAGAACATCGACCGGATGCTCGCCGGCCGGACCCCGCTGCCCGGCCCCGTCTCGAACATCGCCAGCTGGAACTACCCCATGTCCGTGCTGGTCCACGCGATGCTCGTGCAGGCCCTGGCCGGCAACGCGGTGATCGCGAAGACCCCCACCGACGGCGGCGTGGCCTGTCTGACCCTGGCCTGCGCGCTGGCGGCACGCGAGGGGATCCCGCTCACCCTGGTCAGCGGCAGCGGCGGTGAACTCTCCGAGGCGCTGGTGCGCTCACCCGAGATCGGCTGCGTCTCCTTCGTCGGCGGCCGCGACACCGGCGCCCGGATCGCCACCGCCGTGGCGGACCTCGGCAAGCGGCACATCCTCGAACAGGAGGGCCTCAACACCTGGGGCATCTGGAACCACACGGACTGGGACGCGCTCACCGCCGTGATCCCCAAGCTCTTCGACTACGGCAAGCAGCGCTGCACGGCCTACCCGCGCTTCGTCGTCCAGCGCAGCGCCTTCGACGCGTTCCTCTCGGCGTACCTGCCGGCCGTCCGCTCGCTGCGCGTGGGCCACCCCCTCGCCGTCGCGGACCCCGCCGACCCGCTGCCCGACCTGGACTTCGGCCCGCTGATCAACGCGGCCAAGGCGAAGGAGCTGGCGGACCACGTGGCCGAGGCGGTCGACCGCGGCGCGGTCCCGCTGTACAGGGGCGACGCCGCCACGTCGGGCGGCCACTTCCTGCCGGGCCAGGACACCTCCGCGTACCTCCACCCGGTCACGCTCCTCAACCCGCCGCCGTCCTCGCCGCTGCACCACGCGGAGCCCTTCGGCCCGGTCGACACGATCATCCTGGTCGACACGGAGGCGGAGCTGCTGGCCGCGATGAACGCGTCGAACGGCGCGCTGGTCGCCACCCTCTCGACCGACGACCCGGCGACGTACGAGCGGCTGGCCCCGCAGATCCGCGCCTTCAAGGTCGGCCACGGCAAGCCGCGCTCACGCGGTGACCGCGACGAGCTGTTCGGCGGCTTCGGCGCCTCCTGGCGCGGGGCGTTCGTCGGCGGCGAGCTGCTCGTACGGGCGGTGACCGACGGCCCCGAGGGGGAGCGCCTGCCCGGCAACTTCCCGGACTACCACCTGATGCCGTAACGCCCCGCCTCAGCCGATGCCCTGCCGGTCGGGCAGCAGGGCGAACTCCCGCTCCGCCGCGTCCGGCACCGTGCGCTCCACCGCCTGCACCAGCAGCGCACGGTGCCGGAGCAGCGGCTTCTGCCGCTCGGGCGACGCCAGCAGCATCAGGTCGTCGATCCCGGCCAGCAGCCGGCGGGTGACCTGCGGGGTGTCCGCCGCGCACTGCCGGATCTCCTCGAACCCGAGATCCACCAGGTCCGGCCAGCCCGGGACGTCCTGCACCAGGCGCACCTCACCCTTCCGGTCCCGGTGGTGCACCTCGCCCAGGGGCAGGCGCACGACGGCCGCCAGGACCTGCACGATCCGGTCCAGGCTCTGCACGGCGGTCGTCGGATCGTTGACCGCGGCGGACAGGGCCCGCAGCCCGATGTCCGCCAGCTGACGCAGCCCGAACGCCAGGTCCTGGTGAAGGGTGCGCTCCACCCCGACGGACACGGTGTACCGCAGCGACCGCCGGGACGGGGCGGCCCCGCCGTGCACCGCCAGCACGGGCGTCCCCGGCACCACGAAGTCCCCGAGCCGGGGGATCAGCCGCAGCACGACCCCCTGGCGCCGCGCGGTCCGCACCAGCCGCACCACATGGACGTCCCGCAGCACCCCGGCGCGCCCCTCGTGGACGATCTGCGCGGTCTCCGCGCCGAGCGGCTCCTCCCGCGGCCGGCCGCTGGGCATCCGCGCCGGCACCCGCAGGGTGTCCCGGGTGATGCGGTCCAGGACCGGTCCGATCTGCATGAGCCGCAGCGTGGAGCTCACATAGGCGATGAACAGCAGCAGACTGAGTCCCACGAGCGCGGCGGTCAGCACGCTCTGCACGAACGGCACGGAGGTGACCCGGCGCGGATCGGTCTCGCTCTCGTACGAGCTGAGGACCAGCAGCGAGAACACGAACGTCGCGAGGAAGACCGACAGCGTGAGCTTGCTGATCCGGCTCCGGACGAAGATCCGCACCACCCGGGGCGTCAGCTGCCCGCTCGCCATCTGCACGGCGACCAGCGAGATGCTGAACACCACACCGATGAAGGTCATCATCGCCGAGCTGATCGTGACGACGATCTGTTTGGTGTCCTCGGCGACCGAGACGAGATCCTTGATCTCGTCGTACGCCTTCTCGCGCCGCAGAAGCGCGATGAGCTGCTCGTCGAGCTCCGAGGCGGCGAACCAGAGCACGATGGCGCAGAGCAGCGTCAGCGTCGGAGCGAACCAGAAGGTCTCGCGCAGATGCTCGCGCAACGGCGACAGCGCGCGGGGAGGACGGGAGCCGCGATCACTCATGCCGGGAACGTAACCCGCCCCGCCCACCCGGGGCCGGACCCCACCGCCGACCCTCCGGAACCACAGCCCGTACGCGCTCCGGGACGGACCGTGCGCACCGCCCCCGCCGGTACCCCCGCACCGCACCGGCCAGGGCGATGACCACCGGATATGCAGGTGAGAGCCACCCCGAACCCCTGGTATTGTTTTCTTTGTCGCCACGGGAGACCGCGGCCGACCACCTGGTCCGGGTGGCGGAATGGCAGACGCGCTAGCTTGAGGTGCTAGTGCCCTTTATCGGGCGTGGGGGTTCAAGTCCCCCCTCGGACACCGGCAGGAACCCCAGTTGACCTGGGGTTCTTTTGCGTTCGCGGCAGCTGGGACAATGGCCGCTCGACCCACCCCCATCTTCACCCGGGAGGACCACCGGTGGCTGTGCAGCGGATCTCGACCCGCAACGCCCGCTTTCAGCAGTTCCAGACGCTGCTCACCAACCGGACCAAGCGCGGACGTGCGGGGGAGTTCCTCGTCCAGGGCGTGCGTCCGATCACGATGGCCGTGGAGCACGGGTGGACGGTCCGGTCCCTGCTGTACGACGCGAGCCGGCCGCTGTCGCGCTGGGCCGAGGAGCTGATGCGCGGGGTGACGACCGAACGCATCGCGATGGCTCCGGAACTCCTCGCGGAGCTCAGCGAGAAGACCGAGGGCGCCCCGGAGGTCCTGGCCGTGGTCGCGATGGCGCCCGACGACCTGTCGCGGATCACGGTCGGCGACGACTTCCTCGGCCTCGTCTTCGACCGTCCGACACAGCCGGGGAACATCGGGAGCATCGTGCGCTCGGCCGATGCCTTCGGCGCCCACGGGCTCGTCGTCACCGGGCATGCGGCGGACGCGTACGACCCGAAGGCCGTACGCGCCTCGACGGGCTCGTTCTTCGCGCTGCCCGTCGTGCGCAGTCAGTCGCACCACGAGGTCATGGAATGGCTGGCGAAGGAGCGCGCCCAGGGCCGGCCGGTGGCCGTGGTGGGCACGGACGAGCACGGGGACTCCGAGGCGTCCGAGTTCGACCTCACCCAGCCCGTCCTGCTGCTCATCGGGAACGAGACATCGGGGCTGAGCGCGGCCTGGCGCGAGGTCTGCGATCACGTGGTCAGCATTCCGATGACGGGCTCGGCCAGCTCCCTCAACGCCTCCAACGCCGCCTCGATCGTGCTCTACGAGGCACGCCGCCAGCGTCTGGCCAAGCTGCGCGCGGCCTAGGGCCTGTCCGCCTCGCCCGCCCAGCGGGAAGCGGTCCTGCGGACAGCCGTCCGGGCGGATCAGGAAGACGGTCGAGCCGGCCGGGCAGGTCGGGCGGTGGAGGCGGGCGAACGCGCCGGCGGTGTCGCGGTAGCCGGGGGCGTCCGGCGGGGCGTCCGCGCGGGGCGGAGGCTGCGAGCCGGGCGGCCCCGGCCGCCCGGCCCCCGGGTCACCGGCCCGACGCGACGACCGGGTAGTGGTCGGAGAGGTTGGTGTACGTGTAGTCGGTGCCCCAGCTGGAGACGGTCCAGGGCGCGCTCTGCTCCTTGACCACCTCGTTCGTCCACCCCGCCGGACGCACGTGGCCCGTGCGGTGCAGGACGTGGTCCAGTTCCTCGCGCGGGTCGTCGGGGTAGCGCTCGGCGGCGATCGAGTTGTCGCGGGTGTCGAAGGAGTACGGGTGGCCGGTGCGGGCGTCGGCCGCGGTCAGCCCGGCGTCCGCGAGCGCCGTGGCGTACTCGGCGGAGCGGGAGTCGACGTTGAAGTCACCGGCCACGATGACCTCTTCGGACGCCGGGATGTTCTTGGCGTCCAGGAACGCGTCGATCTGCCGGAACTGCTTGCTGCGGATCTGCGCCGCCTCACCCGCGCCGCATCCCGGGTCGGTCGACTGGGTGTGGGTCCCCACGAGGTGCACCCGGGTGCCCCCGACATTCAGCTCCACATAGGCGAAGCCCTTGTTGGACCACCAGTCGCTGCCGCAGGCGTCCTTGTAGACGTACTGCTCCTGCCGGACGATCGGCCACTTGCTCAGAACCGTGACGCCGCCGTCCTCCGGAGTGACGGCGGAGTAGGAGCCGCCGGTGGCGTCCCAGCCCGCCTTGCTCCGGCCCACCACCGGTGTGTGGTACGGGTACTGGGCCGACGCGTTGCCCGTCAGCGCGTCCGACGCGGCGTTGTCGAACGCCTCCTGGAGCACGACGACGTCATTGCCCCGGAAGAAGGAGGCCTTCGGGATCTCCGCCGCCCGGTGGGCCTGCCCCCAGTTCGGATACAGGTTCGTGCTCATCAGGAACGTGTTGTACGTGAGCACCCGCAGCGACGGGGCCTCGGCGGCGGACGCGTGCGGTGCGCCGGCCGCCAGGGTGACGGCGGCGAGGGCGGCGGAAAGGGCGGCACCGGAGATACGGCGACGGGCGGAGTGCGGCACGGGGGCTCCTGATTCTGCTGCTGCGGTTGGGGGGACACGTCCTGGAACCCATGAAAGCAGGGGGAGTTACCCGTGGGTAGACGGCGGATGCCGGGAGTCCGTCCCACCGCCGTCCATCAGGTGCCCGTCACATGCCGGTGACGTGTCACTTCCTCGTCGCGTAGACGATCAGGTTGTCGACCGGGTGGCCCGCCGCGTCGAACGCGCCGTCGCAGGTGATCAGCCGCAGCGCGCGCCGGTCGGTCCGGCCGTAGACGCGCGCGGTCGGGAACGCCTTCTTGCTCGCCGTCTCGCGGCCGGTGACCTCGAAGTGGATCTCCGCGCCCCGGTCGTCCCGGACCACGATGTCCGCGCCCTTGGTGATCTTCTTCAGATCGTGGAAGACGGCCCGGCCGTAACGGGTGTCGTTGTGCCCGATCAGCACGGCGGCGCCCGGCTCGCCCGGCACGGAACCCCCGGTGTACCAGCCGGTCGTCATGCCCTTGTCGGCCGGCGGCACCTCCACCGTGCGGTCGGCGTTGAGGCCGAGGCGCATGATGTCGCTGCTCACCCCGAGGGACGGGATGGAGAGGTGCACGGGCGGTCGCGCCCGCTTCTTCGCCGCAGTGCTGCCCGTGGTGCCGGGGGCGCCCGTCGTGGCGGGCGCCCGCACACCGGCGGCCGCCGGCTTCGACGACGCCGCCTGCGAGGGCGAGGAACCGGAGCAGCCGGTCAGCGCCGTGAGCGCGGTCAGCGCGAGGCAGGCGTACACGAGCGGGGCGGTGCGCGGACGGGACGGCGGCGCGGGGGTACGGGTCATGGGGAACGGGCTCCAGAGGGGTCGGGCCACGGCCGCGGCACCGCCCGGTGAGGGACGGTGCCACGGCGTGCTCAGCGGTTGCGGTGCGGGTCAGCCCCGGCGGCGGCCGGCGGAGCGGCGTCGCAGGACGACCGTTCCGGCGCCGGCGACCAGGAGGGCGGCCACGGCGGAGCCCGTGACGGCGGCGGTGTTGTCGCCCGAGGTGCCGGCCGGGTGCTCACCCGCCGCGACCCCGCCGCGCGGGGCGGCCGACGGCACCGCCGACGGCTCGGCCGGGGCGGGCGTCGAGGCGCGGGTGGGGCTGTCTCCGGCGGCCACACCGCCCCGGGGTGCCTCGGAGGGCACGGTGCTCGGTGCCTCGGAGGGCACGACGGAAGGCTCGGCGCTCGGCGCCGTCCGCGAGGGCGCGGGGGTGGGGGAGGAGTCGGCGAACGCCGACGTGGCGGGTACGCATACCGCGCCGGCCGCGACAGCGGCGAGGAGGGCGGTGCGCAGGGACGTACGCAGGGGCATGGACAAGGCTCCGTTCCAGTACGGCCTCGACGGCGCCGCGGTGCGGGTGCGCACCGCGGCGCGAGGCGTGCCGACAGGCTGGCGCGAAGTTGTGAAGAAGCTGTCAGATCGCTGTGGTCATCGAATCAGGGCTCATCGGTCGCGGCGGTGTGCCGGTTCCGCGGCGGCTTCGCGCCGTCGGCCGGGAGGCGCAGCGTGAACACCGAACCCTGCCCCGGGGCGCTCACCGCCGTGGCCGTGCCGCCGTGCGCCTCGGCGAGTTTGCGCACGATCGCCAGGCCGAGCCCGCTGCCCCCCGTGCGCCGGCTGCGGGACTTCTCGGCGCGCCAGAAGCGGTCGAAGACATGGCCGAGGTCCTCGGGCGGGATGCCGCTGCCCGTGTCGGCGACGTCCACCAGCACCGCGTCACCGGACTCGGAGCCGTACGGACGCAGCGTGACCGTCCCGCCGGACGGGGTGTGGCGGATCGCGTTCGACACCAGGTTGCCCACGGCCTGGCGCAGCCGCACCGGATCGGCCGTCAGCCCCGGCAGGGGCCGGTCCGAGGGCGGGGACGCCACGCCCAGTGCCACCCCGGCCGTCTCCGCGCGGGCCTGATGCGCGGCCGCGACCTGCCCCAGCAGCTCCTCGATCCGTACGGGTTCGGGGTGCAGCCGCAGCGCGTCGGCGTCGGCCTGTGCGAGGTCCTGGAGGTCGTCGATGATGTGCTGGAGCTGCACCGCCTCCTCGTGCAGCGACGCGATGAACGCCGGGTCGGGATCGGCCACCCCGTCCTGCGCCGCCTCCAGCCAGCCCCGGATGTTGCTGAGCGGTGTGCGCAGTTCATGGGCGACATCGCTCACCATCGCCTTGCGCTGGGCCTCCAGCCGGGCCCGGTGGGCGGACATGTCGTTGAACGTGGCGGCGAGCCGTCCGATCTCGTTGTCCGCGGTGACCCGCACCGGCGCGCCGTCCTCGCCGTCGCGCATGCGCTGGGCGGCGCCGGTCAGGGCGCGCAGGGGGCGGACGAGCCGGGCTCCGACGAGCATCGAGGCGCCGACGGTGAGCGCCAGGACGAGCGCCGCCGCGCCCGCGATCCGGGCGGTGTTGGCCGGGGAGAGGTCGAAGCCGGGCACGGTGGTGCGCCCGGCGTCGCCGATGAACAGCAGCGCGGGCGAGGCCACGTACGAACCGAGCTGTTCGCGGCGGGCCGTGCCCACGCAGGAGGCGATGGCCCGGTCGTCCTCGCTGTTGCCGACCGCCGGTGACGGGGCGGGGCCCGGCACGACGCCCGGCGGGGAGCTCGGCTCCGCCCCGCGCCGCTCCTGGGGCACGTCGGTCGGCGGGGGGCTGGGCACGGCGCTCGGCGTCGCCATGGCGGTGGCCTCGGCGGGTACGGGCTCCGCCGCCTGCCCCCAGGACAGCCCCAGCCTGAGGTGGACGCCGCTGCGGCCCTGGCGCTTCAGACAGGCGTCGGCCAGCTGGTTGAGGGCTTTGAGGGCCTTCTTCTCGGTCGCCGTCGGCTTGTCCAGCGCGTCGAGGGCGCACCGGGTGTCCTGTGCTCGCTCGGGGTCGTTGCCCACCACCTGGATGAGCGGGCGCCCGCTCGCGCTGGACACCACATCGGCGGCGATCCCGAACTCCCCGAGACAGGCCGCGCTCCGGTCCGCGACCGTCCGCAGCTCGGTGCGCTCCGGCCCGGACAGCCGGAACGGGCCGACCGCCCGCGGATCGACCCGGTCGGCCGGGGTCCCGGACGGACCGGCGTTCTCGGCCGCCAGTGCGGTGTCCACCGCCAGCGGGTCGACGACCGCCGACGCCTGGGCCGGCAGCGCGGCCGAGCCGTCGGGCGCCGCCGAGTCGGCGAGCGGGGCGCGCTGCTGCGTCGTCAGGGCGATCCGCCGCCCCGACTGCCGGGCCAGGTCGCGCACGGTCTTCCCGACGCCGTCCCAGGTGGGATGAGCCGCCGCGTAACCGAGCAGGCTGTGGTAGATCCGGGCGTCGGCCGTGAGGTTCTGCCCCTGCTCCTGAAGGATCGCGCCGGAGGTGGTCTGTACGGCGAGCCAGGCGGTGGCCGCCACCGAACAGGCTGCCACCAGGGCGGATACGGCCAGCAGCCGCGCGAACAGGCTCTTGCGCAGCGGTAGTCGGCCCCGCCGCCCGGCCTCCGCGGACGCGTTCCGCGTCCGGCCGTCACGACGAGGCACGTGCCGCCGCCCTGGCCGGGTCCGTCAGCTTGTAGCCGACGCCGAAGACGGTGAGCAGCCGGGCCGGCCGGCGCGGGGCGGGCTCGATCTTCTTGCGCAGGTTCATGACGTGCACATCGACGGTCCGGTCGCTGATGTAGCGGTCGAAGCCGTGCAGTTCGGCGAGGAGCTGCTGCCGGGAGAAGACCCGGTCGGGCTCGGCGGCGAGCGCGGAGAGGATCCTGAACTCCCCGGGCGTGCACTCCACCGCCTCGCCGTCCACCGACACCACGTGCCGGGCCGGATCGACCACCAGAGCGCCCACCTTCAGCACCCCGGAATCGTCCGGAACCGCCTCACCTGCGCCGCCCGCGCCGCCGCGCCGGCTGCGGCGCAGCAGCGTCCGCACCCGGGCCATCAGCTCGCGCGGGCTGTACGGCTTGGTCACGTAGTCGTCCGCACCGAGGTCCAGACCGAGCAGCAGATCGTCCTCGGTGGTGCGGGCCGTCAGCATCAGTACGGGCAGCTCGCGGTGTTCCGCGCGCAGGACGCGTACGACGTCGAGGCCGTCGGCCCGGGGCATCATCACGTCCAGGACCAGCAGGTCGGGCTCCCGGTGCCGGACCGCGTCGAGGGCCGCGAGACCGTCGCCGGTCACGGTCACGGAGTGCCCCTCCCGCTCCAGGTAGCGGCGGAGGAGTTCGGCCTGCTTCTCGTCGTCTTCGGCGACGATCACGTTTGCGCACACGCGCTCGATCGTAGAGGGGTTCGAACGATGCTCCTCGGCCTCTTGCCGGAAGGCCCTCCGGCCTGCTCTCGTGTACCCGCAGGTAACATGCGGGGCGGCAGGCACGTTTTCCGGGAGGAGGGCGGGCAGCACGGTGGATGCGGCGGCAGGGCGGCACGAGACGGCGGGCGCGGAACCGGTGACCGGAGGGCGCCCCACCGAACTGCCCGAAGGGCTGGCCGACGCGATACGGACGACGGCCGAGGAGATCGCGGAGCTGCTGCGCGGCGCCCCGGACACGGGCGCTCCCGTACCGGGCCTGACCTGGACGGTGGGGGAGGTGGCCGCGCACCTGGCCCAGGCCAACGCGCTGATGGCCGAGCTCGCCGCCGGGCGGACCATCGGCCACGGCGACGGCACCCCGCAGAGCATCGCCGCCGCCAACGAACAGGCCCTCGCGGCGTTCGGCGAGCGCGCGGCCCACCCCCTCGCCGCGATGATCGTCGAGCAGTCCGCCGCCTGCCTGGACGCGATGGCCGGGCGGTCCGGCGACGAGATCCTGATGACGCCGATGGGCCCCATGAACCGCGCGGTGCTCGGCTCCTACCTCCTGACCCACATGCTGGGCCACGGGTACGACCTGGCCCGCGCCCTGAAGCGCCCGCACATGGTCGACCGGGCCCGGGTCGCGCTGACGCTCCCGTTCATGGTCGAGGCCATGCCCCGGGTCGCCGACGCAGCCGCCGCGGCGGGGCTGAACGCCCGTTACACGGTGCGGCTGTGGGGCGGCGGCCGGTTCGGGGTGACGTTCGTGGACGGCGCGGTGACCGCGGACCACCGGCCGCCTGGCCGCCCGGACTGCACGATCTCCATCGAGCCGGTCACGTTCCTGCTGATGGCGCTCGGCCGCTGCGCGCCGATGGGCGCCATGGCCAGGGGCCGCGTCCTCGCATGGGGCCGCAAGCCCTGGATCGGCCCCCGCTTCCCGGAGTACTTCAAGGCGCCGTGACGGGGTGGGGGGAGCGCGGGCCGCCCCGGCTAGGAGCCGTTCCCGCCCGCGCCCTCCGCCTCGCCCGCGAGACCGTGGGACTCCATCAGCTCGTCGTGCGCGGCGACCACGTCCCGGGCGAGCACGGTCACCATCTCCTCCCGGGTCGGTGTGCTGTCGGTGTGGGCGGAGTACAGCCGCAGATCCCGCTGCGCGGACGCCTTCTGGCAGAGTTCGCGCGCGAACCGGGCATTGCCCACGGTGTCGGCCATCCCGCCGTCCACGATCGCCGTGCAGAGGGAACCGAGGACCTCGACGGCCCCGGCATCGGGTTCGTCGCCCTGGGAGGCCAGCACGGACCGGGCGATGAGGACGAGTTCCCCGGCGGAGTACGAGGGGAAGTCGACGCGGGTGTTGAAGCGGGAGACCAGACCGGGGTTGGCCGCCAGCAGCTCGGCCATCTCGTCACGGTATCCGGCGAGCACGACGACGAGCCGGTCCCGGTCGTCCTCGGCCCGCTTCAGGAGCACCTGGAGCGCCTCGTCGCCGAACGCGTCGCCGCCGCTGTAGCCGCTGTTGGACAGGGCGTACGCCTCGTCGATGAACAGCACCCCGTTCAGCGCGGAGTCGATGACCGCGCTGGTCTTGATGGCCGTCGAGCCGAGGTGCTGACCGACGAGGTCCACGCGCTGGGCCTCGATCACATGGCCCGAGCTGAGCAGTCCGAGCCCGGCGAAGACCTTGCCGATGATCCGGGCCACGGTCGTCTTGCCGGTGCCGGGCGGCCCCGCGAAGACGAAGTGGCGGGGCCGCGCCCCGCCCGGGAGACCCTGCTCCTCGCGCAGCGCGGACATCCGCAACTGGGCGATCAGCGTAAGCACTTGGCGCTTCACGGGCTGGAGCCCGATCATCGCGTCGAGCGACTGCTGGGCCTCGGCCAGCAGCCGGGCCCGCTCCTCGGCGGTCGGGCTGCCGGTGCCGCCGTCCGCGCCGGGGGCGGCAGCGGGGGACGGCTTGGGCGCGGCCGGCGGCGGCGGTGCGGCAGGGGGTGCCGGGGGCGTCTCGGGCGCCGGCTCGGGGACGACCGAGGCGACCGGGACGGGCGGCGGGGGCTTCGGCCGGGCCTGGGCGCGGGTGTCCACGTCGAAGAGCCCCGGCGCGCACCGGAAGGCGTACTGGTACCGCTTCAACGCCTCCTCGTGCTGCCCCAGCTCCTCCAGCGACCGCCCGATGAAGTACTTGGTCTCGGCGTCGAACCGGCTGCCCGCTTCCAGCTTCCTGGGCAGCGGCGTCAGCACGTTCACGGCTTCGTGGTAGACGCCCTGGGCGAAGAGCGAGGCCCCCACGTACAACTGCGCCTCGTCGTACAGGAAGGCGTCCCCGATGCCGGTGGCGAACCTCAGGACGAGCGCCCAGTCCTCCTTGACGAACGCGTAGCGGGTGCAGACGAACCGGGTCTCGTCGCAGTCGAGCTGCGCGGTGGACAGCCCGGCCCAGGCCTCGTCGAGCCGCTTCTTGTCCAGGAGCGAGGACATGGCGGCGAGCCACAGATCGCGCGCGTTCTCCAGCCGGAAGGTGACGTAGTGGCCGATCTGGAACGTGGACCGGAACGGCAGCCCGAACTTCGTCCGCAGCGCGCCGAAGGTCGCCGAGCAGCGCAGCATCGCGTCCAGCGACTCCTGCTGGTTCTCCCCGGTCTTGTGCAGCCCCAGCCAGGCGTCGGCCGCGCCGGGGTCGTGCTGGGTGGCGAGGGCGAAGTGCGCGGCGGCCCCCGCGTTGTCCCCGCGCTGCATGAGCATCACCGCCTGGGTCCACGCTTGCTCGGCCTTCTTGACCGACCCCCGGCTCGCGGCACCCTGCACGTGACTCTCCCCTCGACGGGGCGCGGCCCGCGCCGACGGCCACCGGCCGCCGTGATCACCTGGAACGGTGGTCAGGATAGCCAACACGCCCGGGCCCCCGCCGGGTGCGCCCCGGCCCCCGCCGTGCGGCGAACCCGCGGTGAGGGCGGACCGCCGCCCGGTGCCCGGCCTCAGGCCGCCATGGCGACGGCGGACTTGCCGAGGGCGGGCTCGCGTACCCCGTCCGCCGCGCGCTCGCCGAAGACGACCATCCGCAGCAGCGCGAAGCGCCCGATCCCGGCCAGGGCCGACGCCGACAGGTACACGCCCTGCTGGACGAGGGCCGAGGCGTCCGGCCGGAGCGCGTACAGGCAGAACAGCGCCCCGGTCGTGAAGGCGTAGCTCACCGCGACCGTCAGGCCCGATTGGAGGTGCACCCCCCATCCCCGGCGCCCGCTCCGGAACGAGACCCGGCTGTGCAGCTCCGTCGCGATCACCGTGGACACCACGGTCACCAGCGCGTTGGCGAGGACGAGCGGCATCCGGCCGTGCAGCAGGACCAGGACGCCGCTGGAGGCGAGGCCCACCCCGCCGCCACAGACCACGAAGCGCGTGAAGGCCGCAACCAGCGGGTGGAGCGTGCGCGTCGGCCGGGGGGAAGGGGCGGTCACGGGATGGCCTCCGAAGGCGGTGAGGAACGGGGAAGCGGAGCGGTACGAGGATTCCACCGCAGAACCTACGGACCGGGCGTCCTGCGCACGACCCGGTTTCCCCCCGGTTTTCCTAGGGGGCATCCCCCAGGGGACGTGGCCCCGGGGACGTGCCCGGACCTGCCGGGATGCCGCGCTCAGCCCGGAACCTAGTGGAAATGCGCCGGCATGGAGGAAGTTCGGCCTTCTCACTACATGGGCCAGATATGAGCCAGTAGAAACGGGAGGCGATCTCGTGCTCAGCTCCGCAGCACCCGCACCGTACCTGCCCCTGCCGACGAGCCCGCCCCGGCCGGCGGGCGACGTGCGGATCCGGCTCAGGTACCACACCGTCCACGGCTACCGCCGTGCCTACCGCATCGCCGGCGACGGACCGGCGCTCCTCCTCATCCACGGCATCGGGGGCTCCTCCACCACCTGGGAGAAGCTGATCCCCGAACTGGCCCGCGACCACACGGTGATCGCCCCCGACCTCCTGGGCCACGGCGCCTCCGACAAACCCCGGGCGGACTACTCCGTGGCCGGATACGCCAACGGGATACGGGACCTCCTCGGCGTCCTGGGCATCGACCGGGCCACCCTGATCGGCCACTCCCTGGGCGGCGGCGTCGCCATGCAGTTCGCCTACCAGTTCCCCGAGCACACGGACCGCCTCATCCTGGTCAGCGCGGGCGGGGTGGGCCGCGAGGTGACCCCGGTCCTGCGCGCGGTGTCGCTGCCCGGCGCGGAACTCCTGCTCTCGATGCTCCGCCTCCCGGGCATGCGCGGCCAGGTCGGCCTGCTCACCGGCCTGATGAAGCTCCTGGACACCGACCTGGGCCAGGACGCCTCGGAGATGCTCAACGTCGTGGACGCCCTGCCGGACGCGACGTCCCGCGCCGCGTTCATCAGCACCCTGCGCTCGGTGGTCGACTGGCGCGGCCAGGTGATCACCATGCTCGACCGCTGCTATCTCGCCGCCGGCATGCCCACCCAGCTGATCTGGGGCTCCCGCGACAGCGTGGTCCCGGTCCGCCACGCCCACCGCGCCCACGCGGCGATGCCGGGCAGCCGCCTGGAGATCTTCGACGGCGCCGGCCACTTCCCCTTCCACAGCGACCCGGACCGCTTCTGCGCCCTGGTCGACCACTTCATCCGCACCACCACCCCGGCCGACTGGAGCCCCGAACGCTGGCGCATCCTCCTCCGCAAGGGCCGCCCCGGCCGCCCCCTGGGGGTGGTCGCCCAGGCCCACCAGCGCGCGGTGGTCCGCGACCTGCGAGTGGCGAGCGAACGGAGCGCCACGTAGGGCGGGGCGAGGGCTGGCCCGGGGTGGCCGGCTGGTCGGTGCTGATTCGTTTCGTTGCCGTTTGTTTGGCTCGGCGTCATCATGTGCACACTGCAAGGGTCTTCCTTGACGCCTGACGATTCTGGAACACTCCAGTCGCTTTCCCCCACATCCCCTCACCTTGCAGAGGCCCCCACCCATGGCAGAACTCAACCGCCGCCGGCTCCTGAAACTCGCCGGCGGCACGGTCGCCCTCAGTGCGCTGTCGAACAGCATCGCCCGTGCCGCCTCCCTTCCGGCGCGGGGCAGTACGGGCACGCTCCAGGATGTCGAGCATGTCGTCGTACTGATGCAGGAGAATCGTTCCTTCGATCACTACTTCGGCACCATGAAGGGCGTGCGGGGGTTCGGTGATCCGCGGCCCGTCACGCTGCCCAGCGGGAAGCCGGTGTGGCATCAGGCGGACAGCGCCGGCAAGGAGGTGCTGCCCTTCCGGCCGCAGGCCGACAAGCTCGGGCTGCAGTTCCTCCAGGACCTGAACCACGACTGGGCGGGCGGGCACCGGGCGTTCAACAAGGGCAAGTACGACCAGTGGGTGCCCGCCAAGACGGCGACGACGATGGCCCACCTCACGCGTGAGGACATACCGTTCCACTACGCGCTGGCCGACGCGTTCACCGTCTGCGACGCGTACCACTGCTCGTTCATCGGATCGACCGACCCGAACCGCTACTACCTGTGGAGCGGGTACACCGGCAACGACGGCACCGGTGGCGGTCCCGTGCTCGGCAACGACGAGGCGGGGTACGGCTGGACGACCTACCCGGAGCGGCTGGAGAAGGCCGGGGTCTCCTGGAAGATCTACCAGGACGTGGGGGACGGGCTCGACGCCGACGGTTCCTGGGGCTGGATCAACGACGCCTACCGGGGGACGTACGGCGACAACTCGCTTCTCTACTTCAACAGTTACCGCGATGCCGAGCCGGGCGACCCTCTGTACGACAAGGCGCGGACCGGCTCCGACCTCAAGGGCGGGGACGGGCTCCTCGACGACCTGAAGGCCGACATCGCGGCCGGGACGCTGCCCAAGGTGTCCTGGGTCGTCGCCCCGGAGGCCTACAGCGAGCACCCCAACTGGCCCGCCAACTACGGTGCCTGGTACATCTCGCAGGTGCTCGACGCGCTGACCGCGGACCCGGAGGTCTGGGGCCGGACCGCGCTGTTCATCACGTACGACGAGAACGACGGCTTCTTCGACCACGTCGTGCCGCCG
Source organism: Streptomyces sp. ITFR-16 (assembly GCF_031844705.1). Lineage (NCBI taxonomy): Bacteria > Bacillati > Actinomycetota > Actinomycetes > Kitasatosporales > Streptomycetaceae > Streptomyces > Streptomyces sp. ITFR-16. The sequence continues at coordinate 975,154 of NZ_CP134609.1, read as the reverse complement.
TACGTGCCGTCCGGGGCCGCCCAGGGGCTGTCCACCGTGGACACCACCGCCGACTACTTCCCGGGCGACGCGCGCTACTCGGCCGGCCCGTACGGGCTCGGCCAGCGGGTGCCGATGTTGGTGGTGTCTCCGTGGAGCACCGGTGGCTACGCCTGCTCGGAGGTCTTCGACCACACCTCCGTCATCCGGTTCATCGAAGAGCGCTTCGGGGTCCACGAGCCCAACATCTCGCCGTGGCGGCGGGCCGTCTGCGGCGACCTCACCTCCGCCTTCGACTTCGGGAACGCGGACACCTCGGACGTCTCCCTGCCGTCCACGGCCGCCTACGAGCCGCCGGACAAGGGACGCCACCCCGACTACGTACCGGCGCCGCCCGCGACCGGCAGTGTGCCCAAGCAGGAGCGCGGGGCACGTCCCACCCGTCCGCTGCCCTACGCGCCCCTGGCCGACGGGGCCGCCGACATCGCCGCCGGGAAGTACCGCCTGACCTTCAGCGGCGGGGCGGCGGCCGGTGCGCAGTTCCTGGTGACGTCCCCCAACCGCACCGACGGGCCCTGGACGTACACCACCGAGGCGGGCAAGACGATCGCGGACAGCTGGAACACCGTCTACTCCGGCGGAGTGACCGACCTCACCGTCCACGGGCCGAACGGCTTCCTGCGCACCTTCCGGGGCCCCGGCAAGACGGCCGGACCCGAGGTGACGGCACGTCACAACGGCACCACCGGAGGGCTGGACCTCACCTTCACCAACGCCGGCGCCGGCACCGTCAACCTGACCGTCCGCAGCGCGGCCGGCTACGGGGGAGCGGACCAGACGTTCGCCGTGCGCGCGGGTGCGACGGTGCAGCACTCCCTTGACCTGCGGGAAAGCAAGCGCTGGTACGACGTCACCGTCGTCTCCGACGCGGACACGACGTTCCTGCGGCGCTTCGCCGGGCACGTCGAGACGGGCGAGAGCGGCACCAGCGACCCCGGTCTCGTCACCGGCTGAGCAGCGGCCGCACCGCACGGGTGGGAGGGAGCACGCGGGGCTGTTGCAGTCCTGTGTACTCCTGACCACCCGTCGGCCCGCCCCGCCCCGCCTGGGTTAGAGTTTTCTCCGGGTCATGAGTTCCAGTGCGCAGCCCCGGCTTGCTGGACGGCACCCCGCTCCGCTGCGGGTGCTCCGGGTGACGACCTGCCCCGTGCGCAGGGTACGGGGAACAGCGGACCGCGGTGCGGGGCACTCGGGGTCCACCGTCCCGAAAGGCGAGCCTCCGTCATGCTGCGTCATCCCACCCCCCGGAACGACTCCGTCCTGAACGACGGGTGCGCGCGGTACGCCGCAGGGCACCAGGTGCACTGGATCCATGCGAAGAAGTGCCGGCAGGAGCCGGGCCGGGCCGTCGAGATCCTGCTCACCGCCGAGGACGTCCGGGACGACGGATGGGTCGAACTGCGCCCCGCCTTCGACTACGCCGGTGACCTCCCCGGGGTGTGGACCCACGCACCCGCCGCGCTGCGGACGACGCTCGCCGGGCACCGCGGACGGGTGTACTGGCTGGAGCGGTGGCACGCGCTGAGGCTGGTGGACGGCGAGGGCCGGGTGGAGGGCCTGGTCAACGTCGGCTTCGAGGGCGGGGAGCTCTGCGAGCCAGACCGTGACGGGGCGGGCACCTGACACAGGCCTTGTGGAAGGGCTCGCGGAAAGGCTCGCGGAAGGGTGCGCTTTTGATCGCCGTTGACCGTTCCTGGGGTCGCTAAAGTCTTTATAGTGAACGTGCGTTGATCGCATGATCATGACGCTTGCCGCTGTCGACAGGAGTCAGGATTCATGTCGCGCCCTTCTTCCGCCGAGCCCGCGTCCGCCCCCGCGCCGCCTCCCGGCTGTCCGGCGCACACCGGGGCCGTACCGCTCGACGGGCCCGGCTTCCGGACCGACCCGCACGCCGTCTACCGCGCCATGCGGCGCGACCACGGCCCCGTCGTCCCCGTGGAACTCCCGGGCGGGTTCCCCGCCTGGCTGGTCATCGGGTACCGCGAGCTCCACCAAGTCACCAGTGACGGCGGGCTGTTCCCGCGCGATGTGGGCCTGTGGAACCAGTGGCCGCACATTCCGGACGACTGGCCCCTGCTGCCGATGGTGGGGCGCCCGCTGCCCTCGGTCTACTTCAGCGCGGGCGAGGAGCACCGGCGCCACGCCCGCATGGTCGGGCCGGTGCTCGAGGCCGCCGACCCGTTCGAGATCCGCAGGCACTGCGAGCAGTTGGCCGACCGGCTCATCGACGAGATGTGCGGCCGGGGCACGGCCGACCTGGTCGCCGACTTCTGCGAGCCCCTTCCCGTCCTCGTCCTCGCCCGCCTTGTCGGGTTCCCCGACGCCGAAGGCGCCGGCATCGCCCGGGTGTTGAAGGACCTGGCCGACGGCGGCCCGGACGCGCAGAGCGCCCATCTGCGGTTCGGGGAACACATGGCCCGGCTGCTTGCCGCGAAACGGACCGAGCCCGGGAACGACGTGACCTCCCGCATGCTCGCCTTCCCCGAGGCGTTCACCGACGAGGAGTACGTGCTCGACCTGATGGCCGTCACGGCCGCCGGGCACCTCACCACCGCCGACTGGATCAGCAACTCCCTGCGGCTCATGCTCACCGAGGACGAGTTCGCCGACTCCATGGCCGGCGGCCGGCGCAGCATCGGCGAGGCCATGAACGAGGTGCTCTGGGAGGACACGCCCACCCAGATCCTCGCCGGACGCTGGGCCGTACGCGACACCGACCTCGGCGGACAGCGGATCGGGGCCGGGGACATGCTGCTGCTCGGACTGGGCGCGGCGAACACCGATCCCCTCATCCGCCAGGGCGTCTTTGGCGCCGGAGCGGCGGCGCGGGGCGGCAACGGCGCCCATCTCGCCTTCAGCCACGGCGAGTACCGGTGCCCCTTCCCCGCCCAGGAGATCGCCGAGACCATCGCCCGGACCGGCATCGAGGTCCTGCTCGACCGGCTGCCCGACCTCCGCCTCGACGTCCCCGTCGGCGCCCTCGTACGACGGCCCTCCGCGTTCCTGCGAGGCACTGTCTCGCTCCCTGTTCGGTTCACCCCCGTCCGTACGACAGGAGACCTCTCGTGAACTGCCCCCACGCCGCTGCGGCAGCGGCCCACGACGGCGGAACCGTCGTCATCGACCCGATGGTCCAGGACCTGGACGGTGAGACGGCACGGCTGCGCGAGGCCGGACCGCTGGCCCGGATCGAGCTGCTCGGCGTACCGGCCTGGACCCTCACCCGGCACGCGGACGCCCGCCGGCTCCTGGTCGATCCACGGCTGGTCAAGGACCTCGACGCCTGGGGCCTGTGGCAGAGCGGCGAGGTCACGCACGCGTGGCCGCTCATCGGGATGATCGACGCGGGCCGGTCCATGTTCACCGTCGACGGTGAAGAGCACCGGCGGCTGCGGACCAAGACCTCCCAGGCGCTCACGCCCCGCCGGCTGGAGGCGATCCGTCCCGACATCGAGAAGTTCACCGAGGAACTGCTGGACGCGCTCGCCGAGGGCGGCAGGGACGGGGCGGTCGTCGACCTCAAGTCCGTCTTCGCGCAGCCGCTGCCCATGCGGGTCGTCGGCATGCTGATGGGCGTCGATCCCGCCGCGAACGCCATGCTGACGCGCCAGTACAAGGCCTTCTTCTCGATGCTCACCCCGCAGGACGAGCGCCTGGCCCTCCTCGCCGACCTGGACGTCTTCTACGCCGGGCTCGTACGCGAGAAGACCGCCCGGCCCACCGACGACCTCACCTCCGCGCTGATCCTGGCCGACGAGGGCGGTGCGCCGCTGACCGAGGAAGAGGTGGTCGGCAACCTCAAGGCGATGGTCGCGGCCGGGCACGAGACCACGATCGGGCTCATCCTCAACGCGGTACGCGCCCTGCTGGCCCACCCCGGCCAGCTGCGGACCGTCCTCGACGGGGAGGTCTCCTGGGAGACCGTGATCGAGGAGACGCTGCGGTGGGACACCCCGACCACCCATCTGCTGATGCGGTTCGCCACCGAGGACATCGAGGTGGGCGACGGGGTCATCGCCAAGGGCGAGGGCGTGGTCGTCTCCTACCGGGCGATCGGCCGCGACCCCGAGCAGCACGGCCCCGACGCCGACGCCTTCGACATCACCCGCCCCACCCCCGTCCGGCACATGACCTTCGGCCACGGCCCGCACATCTGCCCCGGCGCGGCGCTCTCCCGCATCGAGGCGGGGATCGCCCTGCCGGCGCTCTTCGCCCGCTTCCCGGAGCTGCGGCTCGCCGTGCCGGACGCGGAACTGCGCAAGCTGCCCGTGATGACGCAGAACGACATGGAGGCGTTCCCCGTTCTGCTCAACGCCTGAGTCCGGGCCGCGCCGTTCGCCTCGGGCCGTCAGGCCAGGCCCGCCCCGATCGCACGGCGTACCGCGTCGGCGCGGTCCTTGATGTCCGCCTTGGCGAAGAGATTGTTGATGTGCGTCTTCACCGTGGCCTCGCTGATGAAGAGCTTCTCCGCGATGGCCCGGTTCGGCAGGCCCCGGCCGATCAGGGTGAGGACCTCGCGCTCGCGGGGCGTGAGGTCGGCGGGCAGCTGCTGTCCGGGCGCCGGGGACTTGGTGCGGACCGTGGCGAGGAGGCGGTCCTGGACCTCGCGGTCGAGCACGGACTGTCCGGCGGCGGCGGCGCGGATCGCGCGGGTGATGTCTCGACGCCCCGCGTTCTTGGTGAGGTAGCCGCGGGCCCCCGCGCTCAGCGCGGCGAGGACGGAGTCGTCGTCGGCGAAGGTGGTCAGGACCACGACGGCCACCTCCGGGTGCTCCTCGGTGAGCCGCCGGGTCGCCTCGGTGCCGTCCATGACGGGCATCCGCAGGTCCATGAGGACCACGTCCACCGGCCCGGCGGCGACCGCGGCGAGCACCTCCGTACCGTCCGCGGCGGCCGCGACGACGTCGATGTCCTCGGCCAGGCCGAGGACCGCGGCCAGTGGCTCGCGTACGGCGGCCTGGTCGTCGGCCACCACGACCCGCAACCGCCCGGTGCTCCGCATCGGTTCGTTCATCCCGGAATCACTGCCTCCACTTGCCAGCCGCCCTCGTCCGGTCCCTCGGTGACCGGGCCCGCGGTGATCGTCCCGCCCAGCAGGGCGGCCCTCTCGCGCATGCCGATCAGCCCCATCCCGCTGCCGACGCCCGTGCGCACCGCACGGGTCGCCGGACTGTTGCGGACCTTCAGTGTCGTCGATCCGGCGGCGAACGCCAGCTCCACCCTGACCTCGCCGCCGGGCGCGTGCCGCGCGGCGTTGGTCAGCGACTCCTGAGCGATCCGCAGCAGGTTCTGCGTGGCCCGGGACGGCACCTCCCGGACGGTCCCGGTGACGGTGAGGGCGTCGCGGTGTCCCGAGGAGTCGATCAGCGCGGTCAGGCTCTCGACCAGGGGCAGGGAGTCCTCGCGCAGGGCGTGCACGGTCCACTGGGCCTGTTTCAGGCTCTCCTTGACCATGCTGTGCGCCTTCTGGTTCGCCGCGCGGACCTTCTCCAGATCTCCGGTGTCGAGCAGCGCGTCCGCCAGTTCCAGCTGCATGTTGATGCCGGCCAGGGAGTGGGCGAGGACGTCGTGCACATCACGGGCGATCCGGCCGCGCTCGGTCAGGACGGCGGTACGGGCCTCGGCGCGGGCCGCCCGCTCGGCGGACTCGGCCGCCTCGATCGCCGCCGTCACGGCGCGCCGGCGGCTGCGGTTGACGATCCCCACCACGACCGGGAGGCCGGTGGTCAGGCCGAGGGCCCAGGGCAGCAGGTGGTGGCCGGGGCCGATGCGGAAGTACAGGACGCCGCCGCACAGCAGGCTGCACAGCACCGCGAGGGTGACGGCCCGCCCGACCGGCAGCCGGAATCCGGCGTGGCCCACGAGGAAGTACGCGAAGAGGTAGCTCGAACCGCTGCGGCTGACGCCGATCAGGGCGGCCGCGGCGACGATGCCGAGCGTCATCCAGACCAGGTCCGCGCGGGGCGGGACCCCGGCCTCGGGCAGGTGCCGGGCCGCCAGCGCCAGGGAGTTGACCACGAGGAGCGCCGCGACCGCGAGACCCCGGCCTTCGAGACCGAGCGGGCGGACCGTCGCGAAGGCGGCGCCGATCACGAACAGTGTCAGAACCCACTGCACACGGGGGTCATGGCCGGGAACGGGCCGGGGGCGGGGCTCCCCGTGCGGGGAAGGCCCCGGGCCGGGGCCGTGCCACGTGGTGGGCGCGTCCCGGCCTTCGGGGCTGCTCTCTGCTTCGGGCACGGCGTGACCATAGCCCACGGTCAGGCCGTGCGGTCGAAGGCGGGCGCGGGCGTCGCCGCATCACGCGCACCGGGCCGGGTGACCAGCCGGCTCCTCACGAAGATCGTCGCGAGCCGTGTGACGACCTCGGTGAGCGCCATCAGGACGAAGGCGGCGACCCAGGCCTGATCCGTGGTGATGTGGTGGGCGATGCTGAACCGCGCCACGTCGTCGGCGCCCCCGCCGTGCGAGACCCAGACCTGGAAGCCCATCCGGGCGCCCATGCCGAGCACCCACAGGACCGCGGAGACCGCGCCGGCCTTGATCAGCAGGTGCTCGCCCGCCGCCCGGACGCGGGTGCAGACGCCGCCGGCGATGCCGAGGGCCGCGCCGACGGCCATCAGCGCGCCGATCAGCACCAGGTCGTTGCCCGCGGTGGGCACGCTGTGCAGGTAGGAGTGCGCCACGAAGGCCACGATCCCCAGGGGGAGCAGGAAGGTCTTGAGGTCCAGCCGGCCTTCCCGCAGCTGCCGGAAGACGATCAGGACGAGGGCGATGTCGGTGATCCAGTCGCTGGTTGTCATGCCCTCAAGACTGCTGTCGCGCGGGCTCCCGCACCTGGACCCATGGGTGGAACGACGGGTGGAGATCGGCGCCCGGCATATCGTGGCGGTAGCGCCCGTCGTGGTGCGGTCAGGGAGTCGAAGCGCTTCGACAGTGCTATGGACACGCTGTGCGTGCAGGTCTAGGCTCGCGTCATCCGATGTGTACCGCAGGCGGACAGCGGTGAGTCGAAGCGCTTCGCCCGCGTTTCGCCGTATCCGGCCGAGCCGGTGTCCGACGTCGTCCCGTGATGGAGAGCTGAATGGTCACCCTGGCCGAGGTCGCGCAGCACGCCGGAGTCTCGGCGAGCACGGTGAGCTACGTCCTCAGTGGGAAGCGCTCCATCTCCGGGCCCACCCGCGAGCGGGTGGAGCAGAGCATCCAGCAGCTCGGGTACCACCCCAACGCCGGTGCGCGGGCGCTCGCGAGCAGCCGGTCCAACATCATCGCCCTCATGGTGCCCCTGCGCACCGACATGTACGTGCCCGTGATGATGGAGATCGCCATCGCGGTGGCCACCACCGCCCGCACCCACGGCTACGACGTCCTGCTCCTCACCGGCGAGGAGGGCCCGGCGGCCGTGCGGCGGATCGCCGGGAGCTCGCTGGCCGACGCGATGATCCTGATGGACGTCGAACTCCACGACGAGCGGCTGCCGTTGCTCCGCGAGACCGACCGGGCCGCCGTGCTCATCGGACTGCCCGCCGACACCGCGGGACTGACCTGTGTGGACCTCGACTTCGAGGCGACCGGCGCGCTCTGCGTGGAACACCTGGCCGGCCTCGGCCACCGCGAGATCGCCGTCATCGGCGAGGCCGCCGCGGTGTACGAGCGGCACACCGGATTCGCCGAGCGGACCGTGGACGGGGTGCGGGCCAAGGCGCAGGAGACCGGGGTGCGCGTCCTGCACCGGCCCTGCGAGGGCGGCTACGCGGCGATGGCCCAGACCCTGGCGCGGATCTTCGACGAGCGCCCGGGCACCACCGGTTTCATCGTGCAGAACGAGTCCGCCGTGGAGCCGCTCCTGAATCTGCTGCGGCAGCAGGGCCGGGCAGTGCCCGAGGATGTGTCGGTGGTCGCGATCTGTCCCGAGCCGGTGGCCTCCCAGGCCTCGGTGCGGCTGACCTCGGTGGCGATCCCCGCGCAGGAGATGGGCCGCCGCTCCGTCGAACAGGTCGTCGCCAAGCTCTCCGGCCGGGACACGGACGAAGTCGAGCTGCTGGCGCCCGAGCTGACGGTACGGGAGAGCACCGGGCCCGCTCCGGTGTGAGCCCGAGCCGGCCCCCGTCCCGCGGGGGCCGGCTCCTGTGCGTACGGCTCAGCCGGACGAGACGCCGAATCCGTTCGTCGTGAAGTCCAGCCCGCCCGGCGACGACGTGATCTCGTAGCCGAACTGGACGTCACCGATGGTCTCGTTGCCCCACCAGCCCTTGGTGTCCTTGATCCACTTCAGGATCGGCAGGATGTCCACCGTTCCCGAGGTGGAGTCCGAGGTGCGCAGGAACGAGAACACCTGGTTGGCCCCGTTGTCGCCCTTGTAGACCGTCCAGGTGTGACCGCCGAGCGTGACCGTGCCCTGCGAGGTGCCGAGCGGGCCCACGGCCCCGTTGTAGTTGACCCAGAGCATCACCTCGTAGTCGTAGTCGGTGTCCCAGATGTCGTACGAGGTGTTGTAGGCACCCGACGACGGGACGGTGACGTTGTAGGTGCTGGTGAGCGACGACAGCGAGGTGAGGGACTTGTTGACCACCTTCTTGGCGTTGGGGTACGACTTGATGCCGCCGGTGTTCGGGTGGTCGGCCCAGACCCCCCAGTTGCCGGAGGAGTTGGCCCATATCGACTGCGCACCGGCGCCGGAGCCCCAGATGTTGTTGTAGAGGGTGTAGCCGTCGGAGGTGGTGTAGTTGCCCCACTGGTCCGACGAGGACCAGACCGCGGCCTGGGCGGGGGCGGCGGCGAAGCCGACGAGGGCGGCCACCGCCGCAGCGGGAGCCAGTAGGAGCCTGCTGAGGGTGCGGGTACGTCGTGCCATGGTTGTCCCTTCCATGGTGGTGATGGGTGGGGGGACGTGCTACCGCGGCCCCAGTGCGAGGACGCGGTCCACGCCGGCCGTCAGCTCCAGAGGGGCCGAGGGGGTTCCGGCGGAGGAATCGGTGAGGGTGCTCCCGTGGCCCGTACGGACGTCGATCCGGGCGTCACGGGTGGGGCGCAGCACCGCCGTCGCGGTGCCGTCGGCGGACCAGCGCAGATCGAGCACGGCGCCGAACCTGGTACGTATGCCGCGCAGTTGACCGCTGGGGTAGCCGGCCGGCGGCGCGGGCAGCAGCACCAGGCGGTGCGGGGTGGACTGGACGAGCGACTCGATGACCGCGGCGGGCAGGGCGTGTGCGGCGTCCGCGTTGTACACGTCGCGGTGCGGGTAGTGCGCGCTCATCAGGGAGTCGTGGAAGAAGTCGCCCGCGAGCACGGCCGCCAGCGCGGCCGACGCGCGGGCGCCGTCCCGCAGCCGTGCGGCGATCAGGGCATGGTGCAGATGCCCGTGGGCGGAGTCGTTCTCCGCGCCGCGCAGTTCCAGCGCCCGGTGCGCGGCGGTGGCCAGGGCGGGGGTGTCGTACGGATTGATCGCGTCCAGCGGCCACACCGGGTACAGGTGGCTGAGGTGGCGGTGGTCGTACGTCTCCGCCAGGCCCGGCCACGCCCACTCGGCGAGGGCGCCGTCCTCGTTGACGCGGTAGCCGGGAAGCCGGTCCGCCAGCGCCAGCCGCCGTGCGGATGCGGGGTCGGCGGGGGAGAGGGCGGCCGACGCGGTCAGCGCGTGGCGGGCCGCCGCCAGGTCCATCGTCGCGTTCACCGTGCCCCAGCTCGCGTTGGCCGGACGGTTCTCCGGCGAGTACGAGGGCACGACGGCGACCTTGCCGTCGGGGCCGGTCCGGGTGAGGAAGTCCTCGTAGAACAGGGCCACTTCGTGCAGCGCCCCGGCCAGCCGGGGGTCCGTCGCCCCGGTGGTCTCGGCGTGCTCCACGAGCGGTTCCAGCAGCCAGTCGGCCCCGGCCGTCCACAGATGCAGGGGATACGCCCGCTGGTAGTGGCGGGTGTGGCCGGACTCCCCGTCGGTGTGGGAGGGGGCGACGACGCCCCGCGCCCCGAAGAGGGCCCGGGCGTTGTCCCGCCAGTCGGCGAGCTGCCCGTACACCAGCGCCCCGTGCGCCTCGGACACCTCGGGCAGGGCCGCTGCCGCCGCCGAGGCAATCTGGAGGTTGAGGTTGGCGTTGGTGGTGAACGCGCCCGACCAGGCGGTGTCCCAGCTCCCCGTCCACAGCCCGGTCAGCCGGGGCGGCAGCACACCGCAGGAGGAGAGCAGGTGGTAGCGCCCGGCCGCGCACAGCCGCTCCAGCAGGGCGGGACTGTCCGGCCTGCGTACCAACTCGCTGCCCGGAAGGGCGCGTTCGGCCGGATCCGTATCGAGGGTGAGGGAGGCGCGCTCGAACGCCCGGCGGTGCGGTGCGCTGTGCCGGGCCAGCAGCGCCGGGTAGGCGTCCCCGGGCAGCGCCGCGCACTCCGCGGCGGGATCCAGGGCGCCCGCGTGCCGCCGCACCCGGGTGAGCAGCAGGAGGCCCCTGGCCCCCACGACCCGGATGCCCTCGCCGGCCACCGACACCGTGCCGCCGTCGGTCCGCAGCACGGTCACCCCCGTGTACGCGAGCGCGCTGTCCGGGTAGCCCACGCGCAGCGTCAGCCGGCCGCCGTCCGGAGTCAGCACGGTGCCGCGCCCGACGGCCAGGCGCGGCGGGGCCCCCGGCAGGGCGTGGTCCAGGGTCAGGTCGACCGAGAGCCCCTGGCCGGTGACGTACTGGACGATCACATCGTCCGCGCGCGAGACGAAGACCCGGCTGCACCGGCCCCCGCCGGCCGCCGTGATCTCCCCGGTGGCGAAGTCGATCCGGCGCCGGTAGTCCGCCGGGACCCCGGGGGTCTCGGCGCCCGCGCCAAGCACCGGGCGCAGCCGGGTCTGGAAGCCGGGGTGGAAGGGCTGCACCCACACCAGCGGGCGGCCCGCACCGAAGCGTTCCGCCGCCGCGGCGTCCCCCGCGAGCAGGGCGCTCTGCATCCGGTGCAGCCCGTCCGCGAGCTCGGGCGGGCGGGCGTGCTCGCTGCCGTTGGGCCGGACCAGGGTGTGGTGGTTCACGATCACCCGGTCGTCGGCGGGGTCGCCGTACACCATCGCCCCGTGCCGGCCGTTGCCGCCGAGGAACGCGTCCTCCCAGCGCGCGGCGGGGCGCGGCTCCCACGTGCCGTCGATGTCCGCCCGGCCGGTCACGGCGCGGCGCTCCGCAGCACGGCGACGCCGTAGCGGCCCAGCTCCACCCGTCCCTCGGCCGTCCGGCCCGTCAGCAGGTCCTCGTGGACACCGGGCACGGCCACGGTGACCGTGTCCCGCCCGTGGTGGAGCAGGAAGAGCAGCCCGCCCCGGCGGACCGCCTCCACCCCGTCCGGCAGCCCGGCCGGCACCGGCTCCACCCCGGCCTCGCGCACCACGTCACCGAGGAGGGTCCGCAGCGCCCGGGGCTCCGGAAGCGTCGACACGTACACCGCCCCGCCCCGGCGCAGCACGGCCGGGAGCCCGGCCAGTTCGCCGTCCCGGTAGGCGGCGACCACCTCGGCGTCCTGGGCCGCCTCCAGTTCCTCGGACCACAGGGTGCCCCGGAAGCCGTCGCACTCCACCGTCGTGTCCGCGTCGAGCGGCCACCACTCGTGCAGCGTCCTGATCCCGAACAGCTCGCGCAGCCGGGCGTCCATCCCGCCCGGCCTGATCCGGTCGTCCACGTCCGCGACCCCGGTGAAGAAGCCGCAGACCAGTAGCCCGCCGCCGCGCGCGTACGCCACCAGGTTGTCGATCGCCGCGTCCGTGAGCAGATACAGGTGCGGTACGGCGACCACCCTGAACCGGCTCAGCTCGGCGTCGGGCCGGGCGAACTCCGTGACCACGCCGTTCTCCCACAGGGCCCGGTGCCAGCGCCGCACGACCTCGGTGTAGTCCAGCAGCGAGGACGGCCTGCCCTCCTGCGCGCCGGCCCACCAGGCGTCCCAGTCGTGCAGGACGGCCACATCGGCCGGGACGTCGGCGCCGCCGACCGCCGGGCCGAGCACGGCGAGTTCCGCGCCGATCCGCTTGACCTCGCGGAACGTGCGGCCGTGCTCCCCGGCGTGGGTGAGCATCCCGGAGTGGAACTTCTCCGAGCCCTGCCGGGACTGGCGCCACTGGAAGTAGCAGACGGCGTCCGCGCCGCGCGCCACCGACTGGAGCGACCAGAGGCGGTTCAGGCCCTCGGGCTTGGGATGGTTGACGGCCCGCCAGTTGACCGGCCCGGCCGCCTGTTCCATCAGCATCCACGGGCCGGCGGCCTGCGAACGCGTCATGTCGGCGAGCATCGCGTTGTACTGGCCGCCCTGCGGGTCCTTGGGGTCGGGATAGATGTCCACGGAGACGATGTCCTCCTGGGCCGACCACGCCCAGGCGTCCTGCCCCGACCACAGCGGCATGAAGTTCGTCGTCACCGGGATGTGCGGGGTGTGCCGGGCGACGATGTCCCGCTCCGCGACGTAGCACTCCATCAGGGCGTCGGAGGTGAACCGTCTGAAGTCCAGCACCTGGGCCGGGTTCCGCATGTACTGCGCCTTGCGCGGTGGCAGGATCTCCTGCCACGCGTCGTAGCGCTGGCTCCAGAACGCCGTCCCCCACGCCTCGTTGAGCGCGTCGAGCGTGCGGTAGCGGCTGCGCAGCCAGCGGCGGAAGTGGGCCGCCGTCCCGTCGCACCAGCACTGGGTGCAGTACTCGTTGTTGATGTGCCACACGGTGAGCGCCGGGTGCTCCGCGTACCGCGCCGCGAGGTCCTCCGTCAGGGCGGCCGCACAGCGCCGGTAGACCGGTGAGCTGGCGCAGAACTGCTGGCGCGAGCCGTACCAGACGACCGAGCCGTCCTCCGTGCGCGGCAGCGTCTCCGGGTGCCGCGCGCCCATCCACGGCGGCGGGGACGCGGTCGGGGTTGCCAGCACGACGCCGATGCCGTGGGCGTGCATCAGGTCCATCAGCCGGTCCAGCCAGCCGAACTCCCTTGCTCCTGGGCGTGGTTCGATCTTCGCCCAGGAGAAGACGCCGAGGGTGACGGAGTTGACCCCGGCCTCCTTCATCAGCCGGGCGTCGTCCTCCCACACCTCCTCGGGCCACTGCTCGGGGTTGTAGTCTCCTCCGAAGAGGATGCGGCCACGGGCCGCGTCGCGCAGGGACGGCATGGCGTCTCGCTTCCTTACCGGGGTTCCGCGTACTGGATGCCGCAGCCGTCGGTGCCCAGCCGGACACGGCCGCGGACGTGGGGTCAGCCCTTCACGGCGCCGGTGAGCATGCCCTTCTGGAAGTGCTTCTGGACGAACGGCGACAGCACCGCGACCGGGATCAGCGCGAGGATCATGACGGCCATCTGCACCGAGAGGCTGTTGATCGCCCCGCTGCTGACGGCCGCGCCCATCGCACCCGGCGGCACCTGGTGCTGGAGGACCAGCTGGCGCAGGATCATCTGGAGCGGGTACTTCTCGCTGTCCTGGATGTAGAGCATCGCGTTGAACCACTGGCTCCAGTAGCCGACCGCGTAGAACAGCGAGATCACCGCGATCACCGCACGCGACAGCGGCATGATGATCCGGAACAGGATCCGCCACTCACCGGCGCCGTCGATGCGGGCCGCGTCGATGAGTTCGGGCGCGGTGTCCATGAAGAAGCCGCGCAAAACCAGCACATTGAAGACGCTGATCGCGCTGGGCAGGATCATCGACCAGTAGCTGTCGCTCAGTCCGATACCTGTGACCAGCAGATACGTCGGGATGAGACCGGCGCCGAAGAACATCGTCGCCATCAGGGTCATCAGCAGCGGACGGTGTGCGTACGAGTCGCGGCGGCTGAGCCCGTACGCGCACAGGATCGAGACCGCCATGCTGACCGCCGTGCCGACGACGGTCAGGCCCACGCTCACGGCAGCAGCCCGGGTCACCGCACCCCCGCTCAGCAGCTCCTTGTACGCGACGAACGTGAGGTGCTTGGGCCAGACGACCAGCCCGCCCGCGTCGTTGATGGTTCCGGTGTCGGAGAGGCTGGTGACGAGCACGACCCAGATCGGGACGACGACGACCGCGCAGATCGCGACGAGGCCGAAGCCCTTGAAGGCGAGTCCGGCCCTGGTGGGCTCCTCCTCCCACACCGGGCGCGGTTCGACGCGCAGGGCGCGCCGGAGCGGAGTGCGCGTACGGGGCGCGGGAACGGCCGGGTCCTTCCCGTGGTCCTGGAGAGTTGTCATTTCTTGGAGTACACCCCCTGCTCACCCAGCATGTGGGCGACCTTGTTGGCACCCAGCACCATGGCGACGCTGAACAGCCCCTTGAAGATGCCGGCGGCGGCCGCGTAGCCGAAGTCGCCGGTCTTGATGCCTGTCCACCAGATGTAGGTGTCCAGGATTTCCGAGGCCCCGGCGCCGACCTGGTCGCGCTGGAGCAGGATCTGCTCGAAGTCGAGGTTCAGCGCACTGCCCACCCGCAGGACGAGCAGCAGCGCGATGACCGGGCGCAGCGCCGGCAGCGTGACGTGCCACATGCGCCGCCAGCGGCCCGCCCCGTCCACGGCTGCGGCCTCGTACAGATCGGTGTTGACGGCGGCGAGCGCGGCGAGGAAGACGATCACGCCCCAGCCCGCGTCCTTCCACACCGCCTGGGCGCTGACCAGGAATTTGAAGAACCCCGGATTCGTCATCAGGTCGAACCCCTCGTGGCCGTGTTCGCGCAGCCACTGGGCGACCAGACCGGCGCCGCCGAACATCTGCTGGAAGACGGTGACGACGAGGACCCAGGAGAAGAAGTGCGGCAGATAGACGACGGCCTGCACCCAGGCCCGGACCCGCGCGCTCATGATCGTGTTCAGCAGCAGCGCGACGGCGATCGGGACGGGGAAGAACAGGACGAGCTGGGTGACGAAGATGACCAGGGTGTTGATGAGGACTTCCCAGAAGCGGTAGTCCTCGAAGATCCGGGTGAAGTTGTCGAACCCGACGAAGGGGCTGCCGGTGATGCCCAGGTCGTACACGTCGTAGTCCTGGAAGGCCACGATGTTCCCGAGCAGCGGGATGTAGTTGAAGACCAGCAGCAGCGCGACGGCCGGCAGCGTCATCAGGATCAGCGTGCGGTCGCGCCGCAGCCGCCGGCGCCAGGTGATGCCGCCGGCCTGCGGGCCGCCGCCCGTCGTTCCCCTCCTCTTCGCCGTACGGGGACGGCCGGGGCCGGTCGCCCGGGACCTGCCCGTGCGACCGCCCTTCCCTTCGCCGTCGTCCCTGCCGACGTCACCGATGCCGCTCCTGCCGGCCGGGGCGCCCGCCCCGTCGGGTGTGCGGTCCGGGTCGGTCGTGACCGTGGCCCGTGGCTTCACCGTGTGCTCCCCATGTCGTGCCCTCCGCCCCGGCCGCCGGGCTCGATGCGTCCGGCGGCCCTCTCGCTGTCCCGCGTACGGCTGGTGCGCTCCGTACGCGTCAGTTGCCGGAGCCGTTCTTCTCGAGAATGTCCTGGTACCAGGCGCGCAGCCTCTCGCCGCCGCTGTTCTTCCAGGTGTTCACGGCGTCGTCGATGTCGCCGACCTTCTTGCGGCCGCGCCTGATGTCCTTCTGCAGGTCGTCGAACGGCGTGTACAGGGAGGCGTACCGCTGCGGCTCGACGACCTGCATGCCGAAGAAGAGGGGCTTCCTGATGTGCGGGGCCTGCCGTGCCATCCAGGCCGCGTAGTCCTTGGCCAGCTGCGGCTGGTCCGGGTAGGCGATGGAGGTGGGCGGCGAGGCCAGGAACAGGAAGGTGGAGGGCTGCGCCTCCTCGACACCCTGCGGGGTGTACGTCGGGGCCCCGTCCTTGATCGTGTAGTGGGTGCCCTTCACACCGTAGTTGGTCAGCATGAACTCCTCGGTGCCGTACGGCGCCGCCGCGTAGTCGGCGATGGCGAGGAACTCCTCGATCCGGGCCCTGGAGAGCTTCTTGCTGAGGAAGGTGAAGATGCCCGCCGGGTCGTCCTGCCACAGCAGTGGGTCGCCGCCGTCGTGGCTGAAGAAGTCGAGCGCCTGCATGTCGAACTTCGGGTTGGCGGCGGCCTGTTCGGTGACCATGCCCTTCCAGCCACCGGTGCCGTCGTTGTACATCATCACGTGACCGCTGGTGAAGCGGATCTTGGAGTCGGCGTCCTTGTTGGCCTCGGCGTCCGGGTGGACGTATCCGCCGTCGTGGAGCTTGCGGGCGAAGGCGAGCGCCTCGCGGTATTCCTTGGTCTCGATCTTGTGGACGAGCCTGCCGTTCTCCAGCTGCCAGTAGTGCGGCGCGTCCGGCAGCAGCCCGTAGATCTTCTGGACGCAGGTCCACAGGTCGTCGAAGGCCCATACCTTCTTCCGCGCGTCCGTGTACTCCTTGCCGAACGCCAGCAGGTCGTCGGCACTGGCGGGCACGGCGCCGGAGCCGATCAGGTCCTTGCGGTAGAAGATCGCGTTGCCGATGACCGGCGTCGGCATGGGCAGGCCGCGCAGCCTGCCGCCGAAGACGGAGTACTGCCAGGCGCCGGTGGGGATGTTCGCCAGGTTGGGGTACTTCCTGACGGCGTCGCCCGCCAGGAACGGCGACAGATCCGCGAACTTGGCGGTGATCGCGTTGCGGATCTGCCCCTGCATGTTCCAGCCGGGGATGGTCATGACGTCCGGGATGTCCGAACCGGCCAGCACCGCACCGATCTTGTCCTGGTACGTGTTGCCGTCCTGCGGGTCGAAGTTCAGCGTGGCGCCCACGGCCTTGTTCACGGCCGTGTAGTACGCGTTGTTCTTCTTCGGGACCGTGCCCCACAGCGGCGTCATCACCCGGAACGCCGAGCCCTTGCCCGGGACCGACTTCACCGAGACGACCAGCGGGTCCGGCAGCTTCGTGAAGCCGGGGCTCGAACCGTTGACGCTCGCGACATCCGGCTCGACCAGGTTGAGCGGGGCGTAACCCGGCACGACCTTCTTGAGCGCCTTGCCCGTCGTGGTGCCCTCCTTGGTCCCGGAACCGGAGCCGGAGCCGCCGCACGCGGCGAGCAGCGGCACCCCGCCGGCCACGGCGACGGCCGCGAACGCGCCCGTGGCGAGGAAGCCTCTCCGGCTCGGAGCCATGGAGGAGGGGGAGGAATTCGGCGTCATTGCGTCAACCCTTCGAGGCGCACCAGGACGACACGTGGCGGGCGACCGCCGTTCGGTTCCTGTGTCTGAGGTGGAGCGTTGCTGGCTGAGCCGGTGTCACCGGCCCCAGGTGAAGCGGTTCAACAGGGAGGCGGCAGAGGGTGTCGCCGTCCCGGGAGATCAAGGGCGCCGGGCGCCCCATCGAAACCCTCTCGAAGCTCCGTCGAAGCGCTTCGATGTTGCAGCGAGGTTAAGTGAAGGGTCTCGGCCGCACAAGAGTCCGTTTCCAGATTCCTCCGACCTGTTCCTCCGTCGCTTGCTGACTCAACGAGGGCGCCCAGGCCGGAGAGGCCGAGGACGAGCCCTTGACATGCACGGGGTCGGCCACGGAGCATCGAAGCGCTTCGAAAGATCTTCCGCGGCCCCGCCCGAGCCCTCACGGGGCTCCGGCACCGGAAGACCTCCCACCTCTCCAAGGGGACCCGCACGTGACGGAACAACCGCAGCCCTTCCGCGACCCGCGGCTGCCCTTCGCCAAGCGCATCGACGACCTGCTCCAGCGGCTCACCCGCGACGAACGCATCGCGATGCTGCACCAGTTCGCGCCGGCGGTCGACCGGCTCGGGCTCGGCCCCTTCCGGACCGGCCAGGAAGCGCTGCACGGCGTCGCCTGGATGGGCCCGGCCACGGTCTTCCCGCAGGCGGTGGGGCTGGGAGCGACCTGGAACGACGAGCTGGTGCGCCGGGTCGGCGAGGCCGTCGGCAACGAGGTCCGCGCCAAGCGGCGCGAGGACGACCGCGTCGGGCTCAACGTCTGGGCCCCGACCGTGAATCTGCTGCGCAACCCGCTGTGGGGGCGCGGCGAGGAGGGGTACTCCGAGGACCCCGCGCTGACCTCCGCCGTCGCGGTCGCCTACACCCGGGGTCTGCGCGGCGACCATCCGCTCTACTGGCGGACCGCCCCGGTGCTCAAGCACTGGCTCGCCCACAACAACGAGACCGACCGCGACACCACCTCCTCCTCGGTCCGCCCCAGGGTCCTGCACGAGTACGACCTCAGGGCCTTCCGCGACGCCGTGCGCGCCGGAGCGGTGGCCGGCGTCATGCCCGCGTACAACCTGGTCAACGGCCGCCCCAACCATGTCTCGCCGCTGCTCGCCCGGCAGTTGCGCACCTGGACCGACCGCTCCCTGGTCGTCTGCTCCGACGCCGGCGCCCCGTCCAACCTCGTCGACTCCGAGCACTACTTCGACACCCACGAGGAGGCGACGGCCGCCGCCCTGCGCGCCGGCGTCGACAGCTTCACCGACCACGGCCAGGACCCCACCGTCATGACCGGCCGCATCGAGGGCGCCCTGGAACGCGGACTGCTCGACGACCACGACATCGAAACGGCCGTCCGCCGACTGCTCGGACTGCGCTTCTCGCTGGGCGAGTTCGACCCGGAACTCGCCCCGTACGCGGGCACTGCCGCCTTCGACACCGAGGACCACCGGGCCCTCGCCCTGGAGGCCGCCGAGCAGGCCGTGGTGCTCCTCAAGAACGACGGGCTGCTGCCGCTGGACCCGGCGGCCGGCGAGACCGTCGCCGTCGTCGGGCTGCTCGCGGACGCCTGCAAACTCGACTGGTACAGCGGCACCCTGATCCACCGCTCGACCCCGCTCGACGGACTGCGCGAACGCCTCGGCGCCGACCGCGTCGTCTTCGCCGAGGGTGCCGACCTGGTCCGCCTCAAGTGCGCGGACGGCTGGCTGCGGGTGCCGGAGGCGGAGGCAGGCCGGGAGGAGGCGCGCGGCGCGCAAGGCGCCCTCGACCCGGCGCTGCTCGCCGGACGCACCGACCTGCCCCCGCTGACCTGCGGCGACACCCCCACAGAGCTGGCGCTCGTGGACTGGGGCAACGGCGTGATCACCCTGCGGGAGCCGGCGGGCCGCTATCTCTCCGTCGCCGAGGACGGCTATGTACGCGCCTCCGCGAACGAGCCGGGCGGCTGGATCGTCCAGGAGACCTTCCGGTGGGAGGCGGTGGAAGGACATGCCGGCGGTCACCGCCTTCTGCACAGGGGAACGGGTGGGTATGTCTCTGTCGCCGCCGACGGCGTAAAGGTTGCCGCCCCCGGCGGGGAGAATTCCGGACCCGCCGCGGCGGCCGTCTTCGAGATCGAGGTGGCCGAGCGCGGCGAGGACGCCGTGGCCCGCGCCGCCGCCGGGGCCGGCACCGTGATCGTGGTGGCCGGGAACGACGCCCACATCAACGGCCGCGAGACCGAGGACCGCACCACCCTCGGCCTCCCCGCCCAGCAGGAACGCCTCTGGCGCGCCGCCCACGCCGCCAACCCGCGCACCGTCCTGGCGGTCACCTCCGCCTACCCGTACGCCCTCACCGACGCGGCGGCCACCCTGCCCGCCCTGCTGTGGACGGCCCACGGCGGACAGGCCGCCGGGACCGCGCTCGCCCGCGTCCTGACCGGCGACGTCTCCCCGGCCGGCCGCCTCCCGCAGACCTGGTACGCCTCCGACGCGGAACTGCCCGGCCTGCTGGACTACGACATCATCGGCTCCCGGCAGACCTACCTCTACTACGAGGGCACTGCGCTCTACCCGTTCGGCCACGGCCTCTCGTACAGCTCGTTCGCCTACGGCCCGCTCACCGCGGACCTCGACGGCGCCCTGCTGCGGGCGTCGCTGACCGTCACCAACACCGGCGCCGTCGCCGCCGACGAGGTCGCCCAGCTCTACGTACGGGCGGTGGCGCCCTCCGTCGTCCGGCCGCTGCGCCAGCTGGCCGGACACCGCAGGCTGCGCCTGGCCCCCGGCGCGTCGGAGCGGGTCGTCTTCACCCTGCCCGTCACCGAGCTGGGCCACTGGGACGTGGCGTACGGCCGCTGGACCGTCGAGCCGGGCGCGTACGAGATCCAGGCGGGCGCCTCCAGCGCGGACATCCGGGCCGTCACCGTCGTCACCGTCGGGGGCGAACCGGCCGGGCCGCGGCCTGTCCTGGCCCGGGGGCTGGCGGCGGCCGACTACGACGAGCAGCTGGGCACCGAGATCGTCGACCGGACCAAGGCGGACGGCGACGCGGTCACCGCCGTGGCCGAGCGCAACGAACTCCTCTACCGCCGGTGCGACTTCACCGGCCCGGTGCGCGAGGTCCAGGTGTCGGCGGCGGGAGAGGGGGCCGTGCTGATCACCGTCGGCGGCGCCACGCTCACCGTCCCGGTCGCCGCCACCGAAGGGCCCTACGACTACCGCACCGTGCCGGCCGCGCTGAGCGCCGATGGCGTCGGCGACCTGCGGATCACCCTGCGCGGCACCGTCCGCCTGGCCGGGCTGGCCTTCACGGGGGACGGCGCGTGAACCGTCACCCTCTTCCCTTCCCCCGAATCGCCCCCGGCAAGGAGTCCGCATGAAGTTCACCGACGGCTTCTGGCTGATGCGCGAGGGCGTCCGCGCCTCCTACGCCACCGAACTCCGCGATCTGCGCGTCGACGCCGACCGGTTCACCGCCTACGCGGCGGTCAAGCACGTCGCCGCCCGGGGCGACACCCTCAACACCCCGCTCCTCACGGTCGAGTGCTTCTCCCCGGCCGAGGGCGTCATCGGCGTCCGCACCACGCATCACGCCGGAAAGGTCCGGCGCGGCCCCGACTTCGGCCTCCCCGGACTCGACCCCGCGGCCTCCGGGGCCCGCACCCGGCAGGACGGGTCCGTCACCGAACTCACCAGCGGACCGCTGACGCTGCGCACGGACGGCGAAGGGCCCTGGGGCCTGGTCTTCCTCGACGCGGACGGCCGGCGCCTCACGGGCGCCGACACCAAGGGCACCGCCTTCGCCACCACCGCCGACGGCGCGCACCACATGGTCGCCCAACTCGCCCTGGACGTGGGCGAGAACGTCTACGGGCTCGGCGAGCGCTTCACCCCGTACGTCAAGAACGGCCAGACCGTCGACATCTGGCAGGCGGACGGCGGCACGAGCAGCGAACAGGCCTACAAGAACATCCCGTTCTACCTCTCCTCGCGCGGCTACGGCGTCTTCGTCAACCACCCCGGCAGGGTCTCCTTCGAGATCGGCTCGGAGTCGGTCGGCCAGGTGCAGTTCAGCGTCGAGGACCAGTCGCTGGAGTACTACGTCGTCGCGGGACCCACCCCCAAGGAGGTGCTGGCCCGCTACACCGCGCTAACCGGCCGCCCGGCCCTGCCCCCGGCCTGGTCCTTCGGCCTCTGGCTGACCACGTCCTTCTGTACCTCCTACGACGAGGCGACCGTCACCTCCTTCGTGGACGGCATGGCGGAACGCGAGATCCCGCTCTCCGTCTTCCACTTCGACTGCTTCTGGATGCGCGAGTACCAGTGGTCGGACTTCCTCTGGGACCCCGAGGTCTTCCCCGATCCGGAGGGCATGCTGGCCCGGCTCAAGGAGCGCGGGCTGCGGATCAGCATGTGGATCAACCCCTACATCGCCCAGAAGTCCTCGCTCTTCGCGGAGGGCGCCGAACACGGCTATCTGGTGCGCGGACCGGGCGGCGACATCTGGCAGTGGGACCTGTGGCAGCCCGGCATGGCCCTGGTCGACTTCACCAACCCGGCGGCGCGCGACTGGTACACCGGCAAGCTCCGCGCCCTGCTCGACCAGGGCGTCGACTGCTTCAAGACGGACTTCGGCGAGCGCATCCCCACCGACGCCGTCTGGCACGACGGCTCCGACCCCGAGCGGATGCACAACTACTACGCACAGATCTACAACCGCACGGTCTTCGAACTCCTGGAGAAGGAACGCGGTCACGGCGAGGCGGTCCTGTTCGCCCGCTCGGCGACCGCCGGCGGCCAGCAGTTCCCCGTGCACTGGGGCGGCGACTGCTTCGCCTCCTTCACCGCGATGGCCGAGTCGCTGCGCGGCGGCCTCTCCCTGTCGCTGTCCGGTTTCGGCTTCTGGAGCCATGACATCGGCGGCTTCGAGGGCACCCCGGACCCGGCGGTCTTCAAGCGCTGGCTCGCCTTCGGCCTGATGTCCTCGCACAGCCGGCTGCACGGCAACGTCTCCTACCGGGTGCCGTGGGCGTTCGGCGAGGAGGCGGTGGACGTCGCCCGGAAGTTCACCCTGCTCAAGCACCGGCTGATGCCGTATCTGTACGGGGCCGCCGCCACCGCCCACCGCACGGGCGTCCCGGTCATGCGGCCGATGCTGCTGGAGTTCCCGGGCGATCCGACGACCCGGACGCTGGACCGGCAGTACATGCTCGGCCCCGATCTGCTGGTCGCGCCCGTCTTCACCGAGGACGGGCAGGTCGAGTACTACGTCCCCGAGGGCACCTGGACCGTCCTGCTCACCGGCGAGCCGGTCACCGGACCGGTCTGGCGCCACGAGACCCACGGCTTCGACAGCCTGCCGGTCCTGGTCCGCCCCGGTGCGGTGCTCCCCTGGGGCGCCGACGGCCGGCGCCCCGACAGCGACTGGCTGGACGGGCTCACCCTGCGCGCCTTCGGCCCGGCGCCGGCCGATGGGGACACGACGGTCACGGTGCCGGACCTGACCGGCGCGACCGCCGCCACGTTCCGGGTGGTCCGGGACGGGGACGCGCTCACCGTCACCGCCGAGGGCACGGACCGCCCCTACCGTGTGGTCGCGGAGGCCACCGGAGCGGTGGGGGAGGGGACGGGCACGGTGACGGTGCGCGGCGCCTGAGCGCCGGGCCGCGCACCGGACCGGGGACTCAGCGGACCGCGGCGGCCAGCGCGCGGTCGGCGGCGCCCCGCGAGCCGTGCCACAGCGTCGTCACCGGCTCCCACACCCGGATCCCGCGCTCCATGCCCACCGAGGCCGCGCCGAAGGTGACCCCGTAGTGGGCGGGGTCCGCCGCCACCGAGAGGCTGCGCACCACATGCCCCTGGGTGCTCCCGCGTGCCGCCGTGCGCACGGCGGCGTACCCGCGCTCGCCCGGCGAGAGCACGTAGGGGCCGCTCGTGGCGGGCGGCACGGGCCCGGCCGAGCCGTCCAGGCCCCGGAAGGTGATGCTGGGGATGCGGTCCACGGCGCAGGTGCGCGCGCCCCGGTTGGTGACGGTGATCCGGGCCGCGTTGTGCTGCCCGCCGGGGGATGCGGAGATCCGCAGGGCCTTCTCCTGGCAGGCGCCCGGGCGGGCCGCCGGTGCGGTGGCCGAGGCCCCGGTGGCCGTCAGGGCCACGGCGGCCGCCGCGGTGACGGCGGCGGTGAGAGCTGAGCACAGACGCATGATGGTTCTCCCCTGGATCGACGGGCCGGCGGAGCGGCTGCCTGTGGTCGTGACCGGAGGGTCCCGAGGGCCGGTACGACCGACACGCACATTCTGAACGGTATCCCCGCAAGATGGCGATAGATCGGACATATCGGTTCAGTATCTGCCGCCCGCTGCCGGGTCCCCCGCTACCGGGCCCGCACCGTGGCCATCACCTCGCGGTCCGGCTGAAGGGTCAGCGTCGGCACCGGGCCGATCGCACCCGGGTCCACGTCCAGGTCGAACCGGCGCGCGATCACCGCCAGGATCAGCACCGCCTCCACCATGGCGAACCGGGTGCCCAGGCAGGCCCGGGGGCCGCCGCCGAACGGGAACCACGCGTACTGCGCGATCTCCTCGCCCGCCTCCGCGTCCCAGCGCTCCGGGCGGAACGCCTCCGGCTCGGGGAACCACCGCGCGTCCCGGTGCGTGGCCCACTGGCTGCTCCACACCCGGGTGCCCTTCGCCATCGGCACCCCGCCGATCCGCGCCCCCTCCTTCGCGACCCCGGTGACCAGCCAGATCGTCGGATACAGCCGCAGCGTCTCCTTGATGACCGCCTGGGTGTACGTGAGCCGCGCGAAGTCGTCGAATCCGGGCTCACGGCCGCCGATGACCCGGTCCAGCTCCTCGGTGAGCGCGGCCCGCGCCCCGGGGTTGCGGGAGAGCAGGTACCAGGCCCACACCAGCGTCGAGCTGGTCGTCTCGTGGCCGCCGATGTACAGCGTGACCGCCTCGTCGCGGATCTCCCGGTCCGTGAGGTGCGCCCCGGTCTCGTCGACGGCGGTGAGCAGCCGGCTGAGCAGGTCCGGGCGCTCGTCCCCGCCGTCGCGGTGCCGCGCGACGACCCGCCCCACCTCGGCGTCGATGACGGCGGCGGCCTTCTTGATCCTGGCCCGCCCCGGTGTGGGCACCCAGTCCGGCAGCAGCGCGCCGATCCCCGCGAACTCCTTGCCTATCTCGGTCTGCGCCACGTCCATGGCCCGGCCCATCGCCTCGCTGTCGGCGGGGGTATCGACGCCGAAGATGGTCCGGACGGCGATCTTCTGGGTGAGGGCGGACATCTCCCGCTTGACGTCGACGCGTTCGCCGCCCGCCCAGGTGTCCGCGAGCTCCACCGCGCCGGCCGCCATGGTCGACGCGTACGACCGCACCTGCTTGGGCCGTACGGACGGCTGGACGAGCGAGCGCTTGCGGCGCCAGTCGGCCCCGCGTGCCACGACGACCCCGTTGCCCATCACGGTGCGGAAGGCGATGCCCAGGGCCGGCTGGTCGAAGCTGCGTTCCGTCTCGGCGAGGAGTTCGCCGATGCACTCCGGGTCGGCGACGAACACGCAGGGGTGGGGTCCGAACCGCCAGCGGACCATGTCGCCGCAGCCGCGCAGCCGCTCGAAGAAGGCGAGGGGATCCTTGGCGAACTGGGGCAGGTTCCCGAGCAGGGGCAGCCCCCTGGGGCCCGGGACGATCCTGTGGCCGCGCGGCTCGGCATCGACGGCCGCACCGGTCTCCATGGGCATGAAGGGCCTCCGCTCTGGCTGTCCGGCCGACGGGTCGATCGTCACCGGCCTTGTGGCGTACGTGAGTTGACGAGACTAGCCGGGACATGACATCCGTATGGCCTTAGGTATTTGCCTAAGAGGTGTAGGTAAATGCATAATGGGTGATGTCGAACAAGGAGAAGGCAATGGTGCGTGCGGGGCTGACCGCGGAACGCTTGACCCGGGCCGGGGCGGAGCTGGCCGACGAGGTCGGGTTCGAGCAGGTGACGGTATCGGCGCTCGCCCGGCGGTTCGACGTGAAAGTCGCCAGCCTGTACGCGCACCTGAAGAACTCCCACGACCTCAGGACCCGGATCGCCCTGCTCGCCCTGGAGGAACTCGCCGACCGGGGCGCCGCCGCTCTGGCGGGCCGGGCCGGCAAGGACGCCCTGACCGCCTTCGCGGACGTCTACCGCGACTACGCCCGCGAACACCCCGGCCGCTACGCCGCCGCCCAGTACCGGCTCGACCCCGAGGCGGCCGCCGCCAGTGCCGGCGGGCGGCACGCGCGGATGACCCGGGCGATCCTGCGGGGCTACGACCTGACCGAACCGGACCAGACACACGCCGTCCGGCTGCTGGGCAGCGTCTTCCACGGCTACGTCAGCCTGGAGGCGCAGGGCGGCTTCAGCCACAGTGCCCCCGACTCCCAGGTGTCCTGGGAACGGGTCCTGGACGCCCTCGACGCCCTTCTGCGGAACTGGCCCGCGCCCTGACCGGGCGCCTCACCGATTCAGCCGTACCGACGTACCGACCCCCGGCAGGCAGAGACATGAGCATCACCGAGCCCCTCCCGATCACCACACCCGTCACGGCGGACCTCCTGCGCGGCGCGCTCGACCTGGAGCGCACCGAGGCCGGGCTCCTCCCGCACCGGCTGCCCGCGTGGGCCCGCGCCCAGTGCGCCGACGGCCGGCTCGCGATGGCGGAGGCCCAGCCCTCCGGCGTACGGCTGGCCTTCCGCACCCGGGCCACCGCGATCGAACTGGACGCCCTGCGCACCAGGACCGCCTACCGGGACGCCCCGCCGCGCCCGGAGGGGGTGTACGACCTGCTCGTGGACGGCACGCTCGCCGGGCAGGCCGCGGTGGGCGGCGGCCATGTCCTGATGGTCGACATGACGACCGGGGCGACGGAGTTCCTTCCCGGACCGGTGGGGACCGTACGGTTCGCCGGGCTGGACGGGGACGAGAAGGACGTGGAGATCTGGCTGCCGTACAACGAGCGGACCGAACTCGTCGCCCTGCGCACCGACGCCCCCGTCACCCCCGCGCCGGACCGCGGCCGCAAGGTGTGGCTGCACCACGGGAGTTCGATCAGCCACGGCTCCGACGCCGCGAGCCCGACCGCCACCTGGCCCGCCCGGGCCTCGCTGCTCGGCGGTGCGGAGCTGGTCAGCCTCGGATTCGGCGGCAGCGCCCTGCTCGACCCGTTCACCGCCCGCGCGATGCGCGACACCCCCGCCGACCTCATCAGCGTGAAGATCGGCATCAACCTCGTCAACATGGACCTGATGCGGCTGCGCGCCTTCACCCCGGCGGTGCACGGCTTTCTCGACACTATCCGCGAGGGCCACCCCGAGACCCCGCTCCTGGTCGTCTCGCCCGTGCTGTGCCCCATCCACGAGGACACGCCGGGACCCAGCGCCCCCGACCTCAGCGGGCTCGCCGAGGGCCGCATCCGCTTCATCGCGGCGGGCGACCCGGCGGAACGCGCCGCGGGCAAGCTGACGCTCCACGTCATCCGGGACGAACTGGCCCGTGTGGTGGAGCAGCGGTCGGCCGACGACCCGCATCTGCACTACCTCGACGGCAGGGAGCTCTACGGCGAGGCGGACTTCGCCGAACTCCCCCTGCCCGACGGGCTCCACCCGGACGCTGCCACGCATCTGCGCATGGGCGAACGGTTCGCCGCCCTGGCCTTCGGCGCGGGCGGTCCGCTGGCCACCGCGTAAACGGCTTTCGGTACGCGGCGCGGCCGGGAGAGGATCCGGTCATGGACAACGATCCGCTGATGGCCCGGGCCCGCCGGCTGTGGGAGTCGCTGGCCGGGGTGCCGGTCTCGTTCGCCCCGTCCGGCGGCCCGGTGGTGGTCACGGCCCCCGCGTCCGCCCTGGCCCCGCCGTCCTGGGTGGGCACGGTGCTGCTGGGCGACGCGGCCCTGGTCACCGCGCCCACGGAGGAGGTGGCGCACGGGGTGCGCCGCGCGCTGCGTGGTCTGCCGGCACACGCCCTGACCGAACCCGGCGCGGTGGCCGGGGTGCTGCCGGTCGCCGAGGTGCTGGGGCCGGCCGCGCTCGCCTATCTGGCCCCCGCGGCCTTCCGGCCGTACGAGCCCCCGCAGACCGCCGTCGCCACCCTGCCCGCCGGCCACGCGGATCTGCTGCGGCTGCTCGCCGCGGTGAGCGAGGAGGACGCGGGAGAGTGCGGGCTCGACGAGATCACCTCCCCGGCCTTCGTCGTACGGGAGGGGGCGGGCGTGGTCGCGGCGGCCGGGTACCGGGACTGGCCGGGGGAGGCCGCGCATCTGTGCGTCCTGACCGCACCGCACGCCCGGGGCCGTGGTCTGGCGCGGGCGGTGGCCTCCGCCGCGACCGCGCACGCCCTCGCGGCCGGCCGGCTGCCCCAGTGGCGGGCGCGGCCCGAGGCGTCGCGACGGGTGGCACGGGCCCTCGGCTACCGGGAACTGGGCAGCCAGCTGAGCGTGTTGCCGGGAGCGGCCTCCTGAGCGAGGAGGCCGGGGTGCCGCGCGGGCCCGGCGCAGGCACGGGCCCGCGCGGCACTGCCGTCAGACGCCCGGCGGGACCCGGGACGGGCGGCCCCGGCCGCGCGTCAGGGAGTAGCCGAACACGGCCGCGAGCGCGCCCAGCACTCCGCCGCCCACCGTCCACAGCCAGCGGTCGGTCCACCAGCCCGACGACCAGCCGTCCGCCGGCTCCCCGGCGAGGGGAACCGGGGACGCCGAGGCGTCGTCGGCGGTCTGCTCGGCCCCGGACACACCGGGCACCAGCGGCTTCGAGAGGCTGCCGTCGACATCGGCGGAGCCGCCTTGGCCGGCCGAGGTGACCCGCACCTCGGTCCGCACCGGCAGACCGAGGTCGGCGGAGGGCAGGTCCACGACCGTGAGCCGGACGTAATAGCTGCCCGGCAGCGGGTCGTTGGCCCAGGGCTCGGCCACGGCCCGTACGGTCCGCAGCACACAGGTCAGCTCCACCGAGGCGGCGTCGGCCGCCGCCCTGCCGGTCTGCTTGCCGTACATGCAGGCCTGGCGGCGGCGCAGCCCGTCGTACACATCGACCTGCCAGGTCGACGCGCCGTGCCGGGTGGCGCTTTCGGGCAGGGTGACCTGGGCGGTGACCGTGGCCCGCTGCCCGGCGTCGGCCGGGAAGACCCAGTACAGGTAGTCGCCGGTGGAGGCCCCGGCGGTGGCGGTCTCGTCCTGCTGGAGCGCCGTGGCGGTACGGAAGGCGGTGCCGGCCTCCGTGGGGCCGGAGCCGTCACCGGAGGCGGCAGGGCTCGGGCTCGCCGACGGACCGTCGGCGACGGCGGCCCCCGCCCCGGTCAGCAGGGTGAGACCGGTCAGCAGCGCACCCGCGAGCACGCGTCGTGTACGGGACATCAGCTGGTCCTCCAGACAGCGATACGCCAGCGTGAGATCCAGCCGGTCAGCAGGCCCGCGACCAGGCCCGTGAGGACCAGGACGCCCAGCAGCCACCAGCCGCGGCCGAGACCGAACGCGGCGACGTCTGCGGCCTCGTCGGGGGCGTCCACCAGGTCGACGGTCAGCTCGACCGGCATACCGGGCGCGGT
The DNA here is from genome assembly GCF_031844705.1 of Streptomyces sp. ITFR-16. Taxonomy (NCBI): domain Bacteria; kingdom Bacillati; phylum Actinomycetota; class Actinomycetes; order Kitasatosporales; family Streptomycetaceae; genus Streptomyces; species Streptomyces sp. ITFR-16. The sequence goes on along the minus strand of NZ_CP134609.1, from coordinate 946,476 downwards.
CTTCACCGACGCCGGGGCGGAGAAGGAGTTGCTGACCTGGAGACAGACGGTCTCGGCGGCCGGCTTGGTGTCGCCGCCGGTGTCCTCCTCGGCCTTCGGATAGCGCAGCCCGGACGAGATCGCGTCGGTGCGCCCGGTGCCGGACTCGGAGCCTCTGACGATCTCCCGGCCGTGGGTGGTCACCGCCCGCAGCAGCATCCCGTAGTCGTTGTTGACGGCACGGTCGGCGAACACGCTGACCGAGGCGCGCAGTTCCTGGCCGGGGAGCACGTCGACCTTGTACCAGCGGTGCTCGGCGAACTTCTCGCGGTCGGTGTAGAGGCCCGGGGTGAGCTGCGGGGCGTCGGCGCAGCTGGCGGTGCCCTTCGTGGCGACCGGGGTGACGACGGGCTCCGCCGCGCGGTCCACCAACTGCTGCACACGGCCGGAGAGTTCATCGGTGTGCTGGACGGCGGTGTATGTGCCGCCGGTGGCTTCGGCGATGCAGGTCAGCTGCCGGCGGATCTTCGCGTTCGGCACCAGGCCGAGGGTGTCGATGACCAGGTGGATGCCGCGCGCCGCGATGTCGCGGGCGACCTCGCACGGGTCGAGCGGGCCGCAGGTGTCCTCGCCGTCGCTGATCAGCACGATCCGGCGGGTGGAGTCGCCGCCCTCCAGATCGTCGGCGGCGCCCAGCAGCGCCGGTCCGATCGGGGTCCAGCCGGTGGGGGCCAGGGTGGCGACGGCGGTCTTGGCCTCGGTGCGGTCCAGCGGGCCGACCGGATAGAGCTGCTTGGTGTCCTTGCAGCCCACCTTGCGGTCGTCGCCCGGGTAGTCGGCGCCGAGGGTGCGGATGCCCAGCTGCACCTGCTCGGGCACCGCGTCCAGTACCTCGTTGAACGCCTGCTTCGCCGCGGTCATCCGGGACTGGCCGTCGATGTCGCGGGTCCGCATGGAGCCACTGACGTCGAGCACCAGCTCGACCTTGGGGGAGCCCTGGGCGGGGGGTTCGTCGGCGGCGGCGGGAAGGGCCGAGCCGAGCCCGGCGGCCAGGGTGGCGAGCAGGATGCCCACCCCGGCCGTCAGCCTTCTTCTTATGATCATCGCCGGATAGTAGTGAACATCAGTTCGCTATCCAAAACGGCGGTTGACCGCCGCACGCGCGGGTGCCCGGCGTGCGGCGGGACATGACGGCCGGTCAGCCGGTGCGGTCCGCTCCCAGCAGGGGCCCGGCCGCCCGATCCAGTACGGAACCGACCCGCTCCCAGGTCGTCAGATCCCGTGCGACCGCCTCCAGTCGCAGGTCCTCGCCGGTGTCCCAGCCGGACGCGACGGCGACCGGGTCCTCACCCGTGGCCGCCGCCGCCGCGAGTGCCGCGGCCCCCAGGGCGACCAGTTCGCCGCTGGCCGGCACGGTGACCGGCCGGCCGGAGAGCCGGCGCACGGTCTCCACCCACATCCGCCCCTGGGCGCCCCCGCCGATCAGCCGCAGCGGCCGGTCCGCCACCTCGGGGTCGGCCGGGTCGAGCCCGCAGGCCCGCAGCAGTTCGTCCAGCGCGCGCAGCACGGTGACGACCGCGCCCTCGTAGGCGGCGCCCAGGAGCTGACGCGGCGTGGTGTCGTGCCGCAGCCCGGTGAGGAGGCCGGCGGCGGTGGGCAGATCCGGGGTGCGCTCGCCGTCCAGATAGGGGAGCAGGACGGCCTCGCCGCCGGGGGCCGCGTCCTCGCGGTCCAGGCCGAGCAGTTCGGCGACCTTGTCCACGGCGAGCGTGCAGTTGAGGGTGCAGGCCAGCGGGAGGTACGTACCGTCGGCGGCGGCGAAGCCGGAGAGCGCGGGCGAGGCGGGCCGGGTCCGGGAGGCGGCGAAGACCGTGCCCGAGGTGCCCAGGCTCAGGACCGGGTGGTCGAGCAGTCCGGCGCCGCCGAGTCCGAGCCCGACGGCGGCGCTCATGTTGTCACCGGTGCCCGCCGCGACGGCGATCCCGGCGGGCAGCCCCAGCGCCTCGGCCGCGGTGTCCGTCAGCGAACCCGCCCGCGCGCCGCCGCCGGCCGCCACCTCCGGCAGCAGCGCCGGGTCGATGGACAGGAGGGCGAGCAGTCCGGGGTCGTAGGCGCCGGTCGCGGTGGAGTACCAGCAGGTCCCCGAGGCGTCTCCGGGGTCGGTGACCGCCCGGCCGGCGAGGCGCTCGGTGAGGAAGTCGTGGGGGAGGCGGATCGCGGCGGCCGCCGCGGCGGTCTGCGGCTCGTTCTCCCGCAGCCACTGCCACTTCGCGGCGGTCATGGCGGCCACCGGCACCGATCCGGTGCGCGCGGTCCAGGCGTCGGGCCCGCCGAGCGCGGCGGTGAGGGCGGCGGCCTGCGGGGCCGAGCGGGTGTCGTTCCACAGGAGGGCCGGGCGCAGCGGGCGGCCCGCCGCGTCGAGGACGACCAGCCCGTGCTGCTGTCCGGCGACGGCGATCCCCGCGATGTCCGAGGCCGCGACGCCGGACTCCTTGAGCCCCGCGGCGACCGCGTCGCGCAGCGCCTGCCACCAGATCTCGGGGTCCGTCTCGCGGGCCCCGCCCTCGCCGGTGACCACGTGCGGGGCGCGGCCGACGGCGAGCAGCCGGCCGGTGGCGGTGTCGACGAAGGCCGCCTTGGTGGACTGGGTGGAGCTGTCCACACCGATGACGACGGTATGCGGCGGCATGGCCGGCCTCTCTTCCTGACGTGCGGGTTCCCGGCTGCGGGGCGAGTGCGGCACGGAGCATTTGATCGTACGCAAAACAAATTACGTGATCGCACCCGTGCGGAACAGGGGTCGCTCCGGTTTTCCGTCACAGGGGGGTTACGTCGCCGGGGTGGCCCGTGCATGATTAGTCATGACAGTGAACAAATTGAGGTTCGGCCGCCCGGCCGGCAACGGACCCACGGCACCGAAGGCGGCAGCACGATGACGGAACGCTTCACCCCCACCCCCCAGGACAGGTTCACCTTCGGCCTCTGGACCGTGGGCTGGCAGGGCCGCGACCCCTTCGGCGACGCGACCCGGGACGCGATCGACCCGGTCGACTCCGTCCAGCGCCTCGCGGAGCTGGGGGCGTACGGGGTGACCTTCCACGACGACGACCTGATCCCGTTCGGCTCGACGGACGCCGAGCGCGAAGGGATCGTCAAGCGATTCCGGCAGTCGCTGGACGCGGCCGGTCTCGTGGTCCCCATGGCCACGACGAACCTCTTCACGCACCCCGTCTTCAAGGACGGCGCGTTCACCGCCAACGACCGCGACGTCCGCCGCTACGCCCTGCGCAAGACCCTGCGCAACATCGACCTCGCCGTCGAGCTCGGCGCCACCACCTACGTCGCCTGGGGCGGCCGGGAGGGCTCCGAGTCGGGCGCCGCCAAGGACATCCGGGTCGCGCTCGACCGGATGAAGGAGGCCTTCGACCTGCTGGGCGACTACGTCACCGAGCAGGGCTACGACCTCAAGTTCGCCATCGAGCCCAAGCCGAACGAGCCGCGCGGTGACATCCTGCTGCCCACCGTCGGCCACGCCCTCGCCTTCATCGAGCGCCTGGAGCGCCCCGAGATGGTGGGCGTCAACCCCGAGGTCGGCCACGAGCAGATGGCCGGGCTGAACTTCGCGCACGGCATCGCACAGGCGCTGTGGGCGGGCAAGCTCTTCCACATCGACCTCAACGGCCAGTCCGGCATCAAGTACGACCAGGACCTCCGCTTCGGCGCCGGCGATCTGCGCCAGGCCTTCTGGCTCGTCGACCTGCTGGAGAACTCGGACTACGCGGGCCCGCGCCACTTCGACTTCAAGCCGCCGAGGACCGAGGACTACGACGGCGTCTGGGCCTCCGCGGCGGGCTGCATGCGCAACTACCTGATCCTCAAGGAGCGTGCCGCCGCCTTCCGCGCCGACCCGGCGGTCCAGGAGGCGCTGCGCGCGTCCCGGCTGGACGAGCTGGCGCAGCGCACCGCCGAGGACGGCGTCGCGGGGCTGCTGGCCGACCGCTCGGCCTTCGAGGAGTTCGACGTGACGGCGGCGGCGGAGCGCGGCATGGCGTTCGAGGCCCTGGACCAGCTGGCGATGGACCACCTGCTCGGAGTCCGCTGACCGGATGGCGGGTGAAGGGGGCGCACGCACGCGGCGCGTACGCCCCCTTCACCCGTCTCAGGCCGTGATCCGCCCCGCGTACGCCACCGGGTCGGCCAGCACGTCCGTCATCACCAGCGCCGCCGCTCCCCGGGCCGCGTCGCCCGCCACGGACGAGGCGCGCAGCCGGCCGCTGCCCCGGGTCCACAGCCCCGACACCACCCGGTCCGTCAGCTCCCGGTCGGCGGGCGGCGACAGCCACGGCATCAGGTTCCGGTAGATCCCGCCGAGCACCACCGCGTCCGGGTCCAGCAGATTCACGGCCCCCGACAGCACCCGGCCCAGCATCCGGCCGGCCTCCGCGACCGCCTCCACCGCCCGCTCGTCGCCCGCCCGCACGCGCTGTTCGAGCGCGGCGACCCCGGTCCCGCTGCCGGTCTCCTCGATCCCGGCGGCCCGCAGGAGCGCCGCCTGACCCGCGTACTGCTCCAGACAGCCGCGCGAGCCGCAGCGGCACCTCGGGCCCCGCGCGTCCACCACCACATGGCCGATCTCCCCGGCGAAGCCGTGCGCACCCCGCAGCAGCTCACCGTCGATGACCACGGCGCCGCCGACACCGATCTCACCGGTCAGATAGAGGAAGCTGCGGATCCGCTCCAGCCCGCCGAACCACAGCTCGGCCAGCGCGGCGAGATTCGCCTCGTTCTCCGAGCGCACCGCCAAAGCCGTGCCGCCGGGGCGCTCGGCGGCCAGCGAGGCCGCGAACAGCTCCTCGGCCGGGACCTGGTTCCAGCCCAGGTTCGGGGCCTGGCGCACCGCGCCGCCGGAGACCAGACCGGGCAGCGCCAGGGCCACACCGACCGGGAACAGCTCCTGCTCGCGCGCCGAGTCCAGGGTGCGTGCGGCGATCCGGGCGGCCCGCGCCAGCACCTCGCCGGGCGGCGCGCCCCGGTTGTCGAGATGCTCGGTGAGCCGGACCCGGCCGGTGCCGGCCAGATCCACGACGCACACCGACACATAGTCGATGTTGACCTCGACCCCGAGCCCGGCCGGCCCGGTGCGGGCCGTCTTGAGCGCCGTGCCGGGGCGGCCGGCCTGGCCGCTGAACGTCTTGCCCGACTCGGTGAGGAACCCGCTGTCGATCAGCTGCTCGACCAGCGAGGACACGGCCGCCCGGGTCAGTCCCACCCGCGCGGCGACCCCGGCCCGGGTGGCCTCGCCCTCGCCCTCGTCACGGACGGCCCGCAGCACGAGGCTGAGGTTGCTGCGCCGGACGGTGTCCTTGTCGGCCTTGGGCCCCAGCGGCGTGAGGTTGCTCTTCATATCGCTGGTGAGCCTATGCGATTCCGTACGCCCGTACGGGCGCGATGCGGGCGGACCGGGTGCCGGCCCGGCCGGGCCGGCACCCGGTCGGCTCAGGCGGTGGCGCCGCGCTCCTTGAACATGTCCGCCATGAGCGCGATCTCCGACCGCTGGCCCAGGACCATGCCCGCCGCCAGATTCCGGATCTCGTCGGTGCCCGCCGCGCCGGCGGCGGCCTGTGCCATCTCCGCGCCGGCCCGGTGATGCGCGGTCATCAGCTTCAGGAACAGCACCTCGGCGTCCTTGCCCTTCGCCGCCCGGAGCGCGTCGAGCTCGGCCCGGGTCGCCATGCCGGGCATCAGCGCGCCGTCACCGCGCGGCGTGACCGTGTGCCCCATCCACGCCATGGGCGGCCCGGGGGAGCTCTTCGCCCGGCCCCACATCTCCAGCCAGCCCAGCATCATGCCGCGCTGGTTGGCCTGGGTGTTGATGATGTCGTACGCGAGCCGGCGCACCGCCTCGTCGGAGGTGCGGTCCCGCACGATGAACGCCATCTCCACGGCCTGCTGGTGATGGACGGACATGTCGCGCGCGAAGCCCACGTCGGCCGAGGAGTCGGCCGGCGCGGAGGCCGACGTGCCGGCGGCGGCGGGCGCCGAGGACGAGGGGCGTACGAGCATCAGCGCGACCAGCCCGAGGGCCAGCAGCAGCACCGCCGCGCCCGCCACCACCATGGGGCGTGACGCACGCGCCGAGGACGTCACTTGGCGATCCCGCCCGTGCAGGCGGCGCCCGGCTCGGGGGTCTGCGGGCCCTGGACGTACTTGGTGAAGAACTGCGCCACGCGCGGGTCGGTCGCGCTCTTCACCGTCAGCTGCTTGCCCCAGGCGCTGAGGATCAGCGGCGCGGCCTGGTCCTCCACCGGGCTCATCAGGGAGTACGGCGTGGCCGAGACCCGCTCGGTGAGCTTCTTGACGTCGGCCGGCTTCGCCTTGCTGGTGTACGTGACCCAGACGGCGCCGTGCTCCAGGGAGTGCACGGCGTTCTCCTTCGGTATCGCCTTCGTGTAGACGTCGGCGTCGCAGTTCATCCACACCGGGTTGTGGTCGCCGCCGACCGGCGGGTTCATCGGGTAGTCGACCTTCTTGTCGACATGGTTCTGCGTGAGCTTGTCCCAGCTCTTCTCGCCCGTGACGGGAGAGACCTTCGCGGCGGTCTCGGCCTTGTCCTTCTTGTCGGCGGCGTTCATCAGATAGCCGCCGCCCACGACGAGGCCGGCCACGACGACCACGGCCGCGCCGATCGTGATGATCCGGCTGCGGCGCTCGCGGGCCCGCTCCTTGCGGCGGGCCTCCTCCAGCTTGGCGCGGCGGGCGGCGGCAGGGGTGTTCTGCTTCTTGGCGGAGGCCATGGTGGGTCCTTCGGTCCTTCGGTTCTGCACAACGGATGAGAGGGGGCGGGCGGGTGCTGGGCCCGGCCTAGATCCGTTGGACCTGAAGGCGCAGCCGGTCGACGTCGCCGACGGCTTCGTTGGACGGACCGCGAATGCCGGTGCCGCCCGTGAGGGGGGCGTACGCCGGAGCCGCGGCGGACGTGGAGGGGAGCGCGGCCGGGCCCGGCGGGGCGGGCAGCACGACCGGCGCCGAGTGCTCCGCCGTCCCGTGGCAGGAGCTGCCCAGGCCGTGGTCGCCCGGGGCGTCGATCATCACGAGCTGCACCGCCGGCGCGGGCGCCGCAGGAGCGGCCCGGACCGCGGCCGACGCGGCACGGCCGTGACCGGCGGAAGCGGGGTGCGCGGAGGTGAGCGAGCAGCACGAGAAGAGGGCCAGCAGGACGAACAGCCAGCCGAGCACCACCGGCGGGCGGGTGCCCCGCAGCCGGTCCGCGCCTTCGCTCAGCCTCTTCACCCGGGACATCGTACGGCGTGTGTGAATCTTCAATGAGTCAGGTGCGGGACTCGGGTACAGGACGGCGTGAACCTGTGGATCCCCGGGGAGGGGGTACGCGTTTCGGCCAGGCGGGATAGTGTGCCCCGGTGACAACGCACTCGAACGTATCTGCGGGCTGGTATCCGGATCCGCACGGCGCGCCCCAGCTGCTGCGCTACTGGGACGGTTCCCAGTGGACCGAGCACACCAACCCGGCCGGTGGTCAGCCGCAGGCTCCCGCCCAGCCGCAGGCCCCCGCGCAGGCGCCGGTGCCGCAGCAGCAGGCCGCTCCCCAGCAGCCCGCCGCGCAGCCGCACCCGCAGCCGGGGGTGCCGCCCCAGCAGCAGGGCGCCCCGGGCGGTGGCTCGCTCTTCAATCAGCAGGTCCTGGTGGTGAACCAGAAGGCCAAGCTGATCGAGGTGACGAACGAGTACAGCGTCTTCGACCAGCACGGCAACACCATCGGTTCGGTCGTCCAGGTCGGCCAGGGCGCCTTCCGCAAGGTGCTGCGGTTCCTCACCAGCATCGACCAGTACCTGACCCACCGTCTGGAGATCCGCGACGCCCACGGCCGGCCGCAGCTGCTGCTGACCCGTCCGGCGAAGTTCATCAAGTCCAAGGTCATCGTCCAGCGACCCGACGGGCAGCCGGTCGGCGAGATCGTCCAGCAGAACGCCATCGGCAAGATCAACTTCGCGATCATGGTCGACGGTCAGCAGATCGGCGCGATCAAGGCCGAGAACTGGCGCGCCTGGAACTTCGCCATCGTCGACCACAACGACGCCGAGATCGCCCGGATCACCAAGACCTGGGAAGGCCTCGCGAAGACGCTGTTCACCACGGCGGACAACTACGTCCTCCAGATCCACTACCAGCTGCCCGAGCCGCTGCTGAGCCTCGTGGTGGCGACGGCCCTGACCGTGGACACCGCCCTCAAGCAGGACGCCCGCGGCCTCGGCTGAGCCCGGCCCGTACGCAACCGCCCGCGTCCCTCGCACCCGCGAGGGGCGCGGGCGTCCGTCTGTCCGCGCCCCTGCTCAGCCGTACCGCGTGAACAGCGCCTCGATGTACTCCTCGAGCCGCCCGGCGAGCAGCTCGGGCGTCAGGTCGTCCCGCCCCAGCTCGCGCCAGGGGACCGCCACCTTCTCCGCGTCGGGGGCGAAGGCGAGCGCGTCCAGCAGGCGCCAGTACAGATGGCCGGCGGGGTCCTCGGCCGGCCGGCCGCCGGCGGCGGTGTACGCGTCGGCGAACGCCATCCCGCTCGCGGCGCCGTGCAGCAGGGCCAGCGCGGTCGAGCAGTGCGCCACATCCAGGTCGGCGGGCCCCCAGGACGTCTCCACCCAGTCGACGACACCGGTGATCCGGACGTGCTCGCCCTCCCCGTCGAACAGCACGTTGCCCGGATGGAAGTCCCGGTGCAGAAAGCGGGGGCGGTACGCGGGGGCGTCGCGCCGGATCACGTCCACCGCCCGCCGCCAGAGCCCGGGCCGTGCGGTGGCCTCCGGCACCCGCACCCGGTCGGGCGCGGTCCACGCCTCGTACGCGCGGGGCCGGTCCTCCGCCGTGACGTCGACGGCGTGGATACGGACCAGCTGGGCGGCCAGCAGTCCGGCCCGGTGGCCGGCACCTTCGTCGGACAGCCGCACCCCGCCCGGCAGCAGGGACATCAGCAGCGAGGGGTGATCGCAGTGCGCCGCCGTCGCGTCGACCGCGTGCAGGGACGCGGCGGGGATGTCCGTACCGCCGAGCCGGGTCAGCACATCGGCCTCGCGGGTGAGCAGCCCCTGCGCGTGCCGGACGAAGAACGGCTTGACGAACGAGCGCAGCACCAGCCGGTCGGGGCCCTCGCCGCCCTCCACGCTCAGCCGCCGCATCCGCGAGGTCCAGCCACCGCGCAGCGCTTCCACCCCGGCGATCCGCGCGCCCGCCGGGAGCCCGCTCTCCACCCAGGCGCGGGTGCGCGCCCACTCCTCGTCCCGTTCCTCCGTGCCGGCGTCAGCCATGTGTGCCTCCTCTGGGCGTGCAGGCTATCCGGGCAAGATCACGCCCGTGCCGCCGCCCCGAGCGGCCGGCCAAGTCGTTTACGGGTGTAACACCTGTTAAAGTATTTGGGTGAGCAATACAACGATGCGGTCCCGCCGGCCCTTTGTCCGCAGCCTCCCGCTGACCGGCCCCCTGCGTCTGAACACCCCCTCGGACATGTGGTTCAAGCCGGCGAGCAGCGTGGTCGTGGCCACGGCGATACCCAATCTTGTGCTGCTCCGCGCCGACCGTCTCGACCTCGTGATGTACACGATGGCCGGCTCGCTCTGTGCGCTGTACGGCCACAACCTGCCGTACGCCCGGCGCGCACGCGCCGTCGCCGGCGTCGTCCTCGGGATGGTCCTGGGGCTGGCCGTCTCCCTCGTCACCGCCTCGCTCACCGGATCCACGGCTGTCCTGATCGCCGTCGGCGCGCTCCTGGCCGCCGGGCAGAAGCTGCTCTGCGACGCCACCCGGATCGGGCCCCCGGGCCCGGTCATCTTCACCTTCGTCAGCTCAGCCGCCCTGTTCGCCCCGCAGCGGCTCGGCCAGGTCCCCGGCCATCTCGCGCTGACCCTGGGCGCCGGGGCGGTCTCCTGGGCCGTCACCGTCGTCGCGCCCGCGCTGATCCGCCGGGACGGGCCCGAGCGCCGCGCGACGGCCCGGGCCCTGAACGCCGCCGCGGCACACGCCGCCGAGCCCGGCCACCGCACCCACCGCGCCGCGGTCGCCGCCGTCCACGGCGCCTGGGGCACACTCCTCGCCGCCGGCCGCCCCACCCCGGCGCGCCGTGCCCTGGAACGGCTCGTGGTGCACGCCGAGACGGCCCTGTCCACGGGCGGACCCGACGGGGCCGAAGCCGCCCGGCTCCGTACCTGGGCCCGGCTGACCCGCGCCCGTGGGCCCGTCCCGGACCCGGCCCCCGCACCGGGCACCGACGCCGAACTCCTCGGCGTGGACGCCGAGCGCGCCGCCCCCGAGGCCCGCGGCACCCTGCGCGCCCTGCTCCGCCGCCTCGCCCCGGGCTCCCCGCTGCTGCCGGTCGCGGCCCGCACCCTCGTCGGCTGCGCCCTGGCCGGGTACATCTGCTCGGCCGCCGGCGTCGGCCGCCCCTACTGGGCGATCGTCACGGCGGCCTCCCTCTACCAGGCCAACGTCACGCTCTCCTGGAACCGGACGCTGCAGCGCACCCTCGGCAACCTCATCGGCGTCCTGGTCTTCGCCGCCGTCCTCCCGGTCGCCCGCACCGGCCCCCTGGCCCTGATCGGCTTCTGCCTCTTCTTCGGCTTCGCCGCCGAGGCCCTGATCACCCGCAACTACTGGCTCGGCTCCGTCGCCGTCACCCCGATGGCCCTCCTGGTCCTGGAGTACGCCGGCCGCCACCCGGCGGGCGAACTCATCGGCGACCGGGTCCTGGACACCGTCATCGGCGCGGCCGTCGGCTTCCTCGCCGCCGTGCTCGTCACCAACCGCCGCGCCGCCGGCCGCGTCGAACAGGCCCTCGCCGCCGCCGAACAGGCCCGCGCCCACGCCGTGCGGACCCTCGCGGCCCCCGCGTGCGGCCCCGCCGCCCTCGACGCCGCCCGCCGCCGGCTCACCGGCTCGCTGGTCGAACTGCGCGAGGCCGAGGAGACCGCCGCGGGCGAATGGTGGCAGCGCGACCTGCCCCAGGAGGCGGTGCTCGCTGCCGAGCGGGCCGGGCACCGTACGCTCGCGGCGACAGCGAAACGGCGGGGGCCGATCCTCCCCGCCCAGGAGAACGGAGCGGTGTGACCGACGACATCGTCGCCTCGGTGGTGCGGCAGTGGCAGGCCGTGAACCCGGAACTCGACACCGGACCGATGGAGCTCATCGGCCGGATCAACCGCTGCTCCGCCCTGCTCCAGCAGGCCGAGGACGCCCCGCTGCGGGCGGCCGGACTGACCCGCGCCGAATTCGATCTGCTGGGGGCCGTGCGCCGTACGGCCCGTGAACTCACCCCCGGCGAACTGGCCAGGGAGACGTTCTCCTCCGGCGCCGCCGTCACCAAACGCCTCCGGGTCCTCCAGGAACGCGGACTGATCGCCCGGCGCGGCGACGAACGGGACCGCAGGGTCGCCTACGTCCGCCTCACCGACGAGGGACGCGACCTGGTCGACGGGCTGCTGCCCCGGCAGCTCGCGTACGAACGGGCGGTGCTCTCCGGCCTCGACGCCGAGTCCCGCGACCGGCTCAGCGCCCAGCTCAGCGAACTGCTCGTCCAGCTCGAAGGCCGCATCGGCGGCGCCCGCCGCTGAACCGGCCCCCGGGTCAGGGCCGCCCGGCGCCCAGCAGGGCGGCGGACCGGTGCAGTTCCCGCGCCCGGCGGGCCAGCGCCTCGTCGTCACCCCGGTCCGCCGGTGCGCAGGCGATCAGGACGAGCCGGTCCCGCCAGGTGGAGCCCGTCAGCGCCACGGCGACCGCGTGCACCCCCGGGACCGCCTCGCCCCGGGCGACCGCGTAGCCGCACGCCCGGATGTCCGTGAGCTCCGCCAGCAGCGCCGCCCTCGACGTGAGCGTGGACGGGGTGACCGCCGCCAGCCGTTCGCGCGGATACAGGGCGCGGACCTGCTCCTCGCTCATCCGGGACAGCAGCAGCTTGCCGCCCGCCGTGGCGTGCGCGGGCCGTGTGCCGCCCGCGTCCCGCGTCACCCGTACCGGATGCGCGGACTCCCGGCCGTCGGTCGCGAGGATCTGATCGCCGATCAGCGCGGCGCTCTGCACGGTCTCCCCGGTGCGCCGCACCGCGTCGTCCAGCACGGCGCCCACCTCCGTACGGACCGCGGCCCCGAATCCGGCCGGGCGGCCCAGCCGCACCAGTTCGGGGCCGGCCGAGTAGCCGCGCCCCGAGGCGTCCCGGACCGCGAAACCGCGCCCCTCCAGGGTGCTGAGCACCCGATGGGCGGTCGAGCGGCCGACGGAGAGCCGCTCGGCCGCCTCGGTGACGGTGAGTGAGTCATGGGTCAGGAAGAGCTGCATCAGCCGGAGCCCGGTGTCGAGCGATTCGATGGTGTACCCCCGCGGCTGACCGATGGGACGTGCGTTCCCTTTCTCCGCCTGAACCCGCGCGCCGGTCATGAATCTGCTCCTTTCGATCCACTTCGATCACATGTGCGCCCGTCCCGCCGTCCGGGACGGATGCCTTCAAATCCTGTACAGAATAAGCCGGTTCACGGTATTTCGGATCCCTGATTGTCCCCCTTGCAGGAACGGCGGCAGGTGATTCCGCCCCGTTCGTCCCTCCCGTTACTCCCCGCGTACGCGTGAAGGCGGTGCGTGCAAAAACTGGTGAGTGTATTACCGCGGGAGTGCTCGCGCAGGGGGTTGGGTGAATATGCGGAAGCACTGTTTCGATCTGACTAAGCTCACGCGCAGTGCAGTCGAGTTGAGACGAATTCGAGCGCTTGTTCCCAACTGCCCTGCAAGCGCTGTATCTACGGAATACCGCCCGAATCAACCGCCAGAGGTTTTAGATGGTTCGTGTTGAATCACCGCCGACCGACCGGGAAACCCCCGTCGCCCGCGCGCTGTTGCTTCCCGTCGTCGCGATGGCGGGCGCAACTGCCGCCGCCGCCGCGGTGGTCGCCGAGTCCGCGCGGATACCAGTCGTCTGGTGCGGCGTGTTCGCCACCGTCGTGGTCGCCGTGCTCGCCGTCGAACTCGCCCGCCGGGGACGGACGCTCCGCCGCCGGAGCGCCGAGTACGAACAGCGCTGCGCCGCGCTGGAGCGGCGCATCGCCCATCACGACGAAGAGACCGTACGGATCAGCAAGGAGCTGCTGCCGGCCGCGATCCACCGGCTGCGCGTGGGCAACTCGCCCGACGAGGTGCTCCGCGACGTGGTGGACTCCGACGAGGTCTACCGCCACCTCCCCGACGCCCAGCGCGCCCTCGTCTACACCGTGCTGGACATCATCGACAACGAGGAGGCGACGCGTGACTCCGCGCAGCGCGCCTTCGTCAACGTCGCCCGCCGCGTCCAGGCGATCGTCCACCGGCAGGCCAGTGAACTGCGGGAGATGGAGGAGCACCACGGGCGCAACCCCGACGTCTTCGACGACCTGCTCCGCATCGACCACGGCACCGCGCTGATCGGCCGGCTCGCCGACTCCATCGCGGTCCTCGGCGGCGCGCGCCCCAGCCGCCAGTGGCCCAAGCCCGTCCCGCTGTTCAGCGTGCTGCGCGGCGCCATGTCGCGCATCCTGGAGTACCCGCGCGTCGATCTGCACTCCATCGCCAAGGTCGCCATCATCGGCACCGCGGTCGAGCCGCTCATCCACGCCTGCGCCGAACTCCTCGACAACGCCACGCGCTACTCGCCGCCGCAGACCCGCGTCCATGTCACCGCCGTCGAGGTGCAGACCGGCATCGCCATCGAGATCGAGGACGGCGGCGTCAGCCTCAGCGAGGAGGCCCGCGCACGGGCCGAGAACATGCTCGCCAGGGCCCAGGCCGGATCCAGCATGAACGATCTCGGCGAGTCCCCGCGCCTGGGCATGGCCGTCGTCGGCCGGCTCTCGCGGATGTACGACCTCCAGGTCTCGCTGCGGCAGTCCGCGTACGGCGGGGTGCGCGCGGTCCTCATCGTGCCCCGCGCCATGATCACCACCGGCCCGGCGCCCGGCATCGCCCACGGCATCGGCGCCACCTCGCGCCCCACCAGCGACATCGACCTCGCGGACATGAAGCACGTCGTCCCGGCCCGCAGCAACCGCCGCAAGCCGAGCCCCGTCGCCACCCGCCCGGCCACCGGACCCGTGGCACCCCCCGCCACCCGCCCGGCCACCCCGGCCGTCGCCATGGAGGACGACGTCCCCGTGGTGACCGAGTGGACCGCCGGCGGACTCCCGCAGCGCCGCAGCCGGGGCCGCGCGCCGCTGGGATCGCACAACCTTCCCGCCCAGTCCGCCGACCCCACCGCGGGCCGGACCAACGGCCGGGGCGCCAGTCACGACAACGGCAAGGAACCGCCTCCGGGGATCTGGCTGGAGGCGTTCACCAAGGCCGCCAACGGCGTCCCGCAGGAGCCCAGGGCGGACGAAGACTCTGACGATGCGTGGGACAAGGGAGACCTGAAGTGATCCAGCAGCGGGGCAACATGGACTGGATGCTCAAAGAGCTCGCCGACGACGTCCCCGACATCCACCAGATCGTCGTGCTCTCCGCCGACGGTCTGCGCATCGCCCGGCACGGCGGGGACCCCGACGTCGCCGACCGGCTCGCCGCGGCCTGCGCCGGACTGCAGAGCCTGGCGGCCGCCGTCGCCTCCGAGATCCCGTACAGCGACGGCCGGATGAGGCTCGTCGTCATCGAGGTCACCGGCGGCTTCTTCTATCTGATGGCGGCAGGCGCCGGCGCGTACCTCGCGGTGCTCGCCGGGGAGACGGTGGACGCCGGACTCGTCGGATCGCGGATGCGCGACATGGTCGTACGGATCGGCGCCCATCTGACGAGCCCGCCCCGCCACGACGGGCAGGCCGGATGAGTTCTTCCCGGCGAGAACGCCGCAAGGCCGATCCGGCGCTGAGCGACCCGGAACGGCTGTACGTCATCACCGGCGATCCCGACGGCAGCGAACGGGCAGCACTCGACCTGGTCACCATGGTGGTCTCGAAGTCGGAGCCGTCACCGACGGTCCAGCCCGAGCAGGCCGTGATCCTGCGGCTCTGCCAGGCCCCGTTGTCCGTCGCGGAGATCTCCGCCTACCTCAGCCTGCCGTTCAGCGTGGTGACCTCGCTTCTCACCGAACTCCTCGCGACCGAACTGATCGAATCGCGCGCGCCGATCGTCCGCGCAACCCTCCCGGACAGGTCCCTCCTCGAAGCGGTGATGCATGGACTTCAGAAACTCTGACACGATCACGGGCCCCCGGAGCGAGGACGTCCTTCCCACCACGGCCACCGCCGCGGTGAAGGTCGTGATCGTCGGAGGGTTCGGGGTCGGCAAGACGACCATGGTCGGCTCGGTCAGCGAGATCCGGCCGCTGACCACCGAAGAGACCATGACGCAGGCCGGCGTCGGCGTGGACGACAACTTCGGGGTGGAGAGCAAGACCGCCACCACCGTCGCCATGGACTTCGGCCGGATCAGCATCAGCGAGGAGCTGATCCTCTACCTCTTCGGCACCCCGGGCCAGGAACGCTTCTGGTTCCTGTGGAACGGCCTGTTCGAGGGCGCGCTCGGCGCCGTCGTCCTCATCGACACCCGCCGGCTCGAAGTCAGCTTCGACGTCATCGGGCGACTGGAGGAGCGCGGCGTGCCGTTCGTCGTCGCCGTCAACACCTTCCCCGACGCGCCCAAGCACCCCGTCGAGGCGCTGCGCAGCGCCCTGGACCTGCCCGACGAGGTCCCGATGATCGACTGCGACGCCCGGCTGCGCGCCTCCAGCCGCGATGTGCTGATGACCCTGATGCGCTATCTGCACAGCCTGGCCCTGCCGCTCGGCTGACCTCCCGCACGCGTCGCCCGCACCCGCTTTCGCGCGCCCCCATCGCGTACCCCCATTCGTCCGGCCCTTGGCAGCCTGATCCCTGGAGCGATCGTGACAACCCCATTCCACTATGAGCCCGGCGAGGCCACCGGACCGCTCCCGCCCCCCGAGTGCCCGGCCCACGGCCTCGGCATCGGCCCCGGCGGCCTGCGACGGTTCTACGGCCCCGAGGCCGAGCAGGACCCGCACGGCCTGTACGAGAAACTGCGCGCCGAGCACGGCACGGTGGCGCCCGTGCTGCTGCACGGCGACGTGCCCGCCTGGCTGGTCCTCGGGCACAGCGAGAACCTGCAAATGACCCGTACGCCCTCGCAGTTCTCCCGCGACTCGCGGCGCTGGCGTGCCCTCCAGGACGGCTCCGTCGCCCCGGACCACCCACTGGCCCCGATCTTCACCTGGCAGCCGATCTGCGTGTTCGCCGACGGGGCCACCCATGAACGCCAGCGCGGCGCCGTCACCGACTCCATGAACCGGATCGACACCCGCGGCGTACGGCGTCACGTCAACCGCTACAGCAACCGGCTGGTCAACGACTTCTGCCAGCAGGGCCGCACCGACCTGGTCAGCGAGTTCGCCGAGCGGCTGCCCATGATGGTGATGTGCGCGATCCTCGGCATGCCCGAGGAGTACAACGACCGGATGGTGCAGGCCGCCCGCGACATGACCCGGGGCACCGCGACGGCCGTCGAGAGCAATGCCTATGTGCTCGCCGCGCTGAGCCGCCTCGTCGAACGGCGCCGCCGCGAACCTGCGGACGACTTCGCCACCTGGCTCGTCGAGCACCCCGCCGACATGAACGACCAGGAGGTGGCCGAGCATCTGCGGCTCATCCTGATCGCCTCCTACGAGTCGACCGCCAACCTGATCGCCAATGTGCTCCGCATGGTGCTCACCGACCCGCGCTTCCGGGCCCGGCTCAGCGGCGGGCACATGACCGTCCCCGAGGCGGTCGAGCAGACCCTGTGGGACGAGCCGCCGTTCACCGCCGTCTTCGGCCGCTGGGCAGTCGGCGACACGGAGCTGGGCGGCCAGCGCATCAAGGCCGGTGACGCGCTGATCGTCGGCATCGCCCCGGCCAACACCGACCCGGTGGTGCGGCCCGACCTCAACGCCGACATGGAGGGCAACCGCGCCCACCTCGCGTTCAGCGGCGGGCCCCACGAGTGCCCGGGCCAGGACATCGGACGCGCCATCGCCGACGTCGGCGTCGACGCCCTGCTGATGCGCCTGCCCGACCTCGAACTCGCCGTCGACGAGGGCGAACTGCGCTGGGTCGGCAACATCATGGGCCGCCATCTGGTGGAGCTCCCCGCCGAGTTCGCCCCGCGCTCCCCGCAGGACGACCGGGAACCCCCGTCCATGGGCAAGCCGAACCAGGCCCGCCAGGACTGGGAGGTGCAGTCCGCCGTACGGCACACGGCGCCCACCCCGGTCCGCACCACGGCGCCCCAGGACTTGGGCCGGGCCCCGGTCGGCGCGGTCCCGGCGGGGGCCACCGCCACCGCCGACGGCTCCGCCGACGCCCGGTCCGGGATGATCCCGCAGCAGCGCAGGCCCGCAGCCCCCGCCCGGCTGTGGCGCGTGGTGACCCGCTGGTGGAACGGCTACTGACCACCGGCCGGTGACGCGACGGGCCTCACCGGCCCGCCGCGTCACCGCGCCGCGCCCGCACCCCACGTACCATGCGGAAGCGTGAAGCTGACAATTCTGGGCGGCGGCGGATTCCGGGTACCTCTGGTGTACGGGGCGCTGCTCGCCGACCACGCCGAGGGCCGGGTCTCGGCCGTCACCCTCTACGACACGGACGCCGGCCGGCTCACCGCCGTCGCCAGGGTGCTCGCCGAGCAGGCCGAGGGCGTCCCGGACGCGCCCGCCGTAGTCGCCACCACCGACCTGGACGAGGCGCTGCGCGGCGCCGACTTCGTCTTCTCCGCGATCCGTGTCGGTGGCCTCGCGGGCCGCGCGGCGGACGAGCGGGTCGCGCTCGACGAGGGCGTCCTCGGCCAGGAGACCGTCGGCGCGGGCGGCATCGCCTACGGGCTGCGCACCGTGCCCGTCGCCGTCGGCCTGGCCCGGCGCATCGCCCGGCTCGCCCCGCACGCCTGGGTCATCAACTTCACCAACCCGGCCGGCCTGGTCACCGAGGCCATGTCCCGGCACCTCGGCGACCGCGTCATCGGCATCTGCGACTCGCCGGTGGGCCTCGGCCGCCGGATCGCCCGGGTGCTCGGCGCCGACCCCGGCCGGGCCCGGATCGACTACGTCGGCCTCAACCACCTCGGCTGGGTGCGCGGGCTGTACGTCGAGGGCCGGAACGAACTCCCGCGCCTGCTCGCCGACCCCGAGCTGCTCGGCTCCTTCGAGGAGGGCCGGCTCTTCGGCGCCGACTGGCTGCGCTCCCTGGGCGCGATCCCCAACGAGTACCTGCACTACTACTACTTCAACCGCGAGGCGGTCCGCGCCTACCAGGACGCCGAGCAGACCCGCGGCGCCTTCCTCCGCGAGCAGCAGGAGGGCTTCTACGGCCGGATGAAGGACCCCGCCACGCCCGCCATGGCCACCTGGGACCGCACCCGTGCCGAGCGCGAGGCGACCTACATGTCCGAGAACCGTGAGGTCGCCGGTGCGGGGGAGCGCGAGGAGAGCGATCTGGAGTCCGGCGGCTACGAGCAGGTGGCGCTGGCCCTCATGCGGGCCGTCGCCCGTGACGAGCAGACGTCGCTGATCCTCAACGTCCGCAACCGCACCACGCTTGCGGTGCTCGACGCGGACGCGGTCATCGAGGTGCCCTGCCTCGTGGACGCGAACGGCGCCCTTCCCGTCGCCGTCGACCCGCTCCCGTACCACGCGGTCGGCCTGGTCACCTCGGTGAAGGCCGTCGAGCGCGCGGTGCTCGATGCGGCGGAGAGCGGCTCGGCCGCCGACGCGGTGCGGGCGTTCGCCCTGCACCCGCTGGTCGACTCGGTCTCCGTCGCCCGCCGCCTGGTCGACGGCTACCGCGAGGCCCACCCGGGCCTCGCCTATCTGGACAGGCCCTAGGGCCTGCCGTCTGTCGTCCGGTCAGGGCGCGGAGACCACCCGGCGGCCGCCCGCCGGGGCCCAGGAGGGGGCCACGCCCGTCACCTGGCAGACCATCAGGAAGAGCGGGATGGGCGGGGTGTACGGGGTACGGCTGTCGGGCTGGTGGATCAGCCGGGGCCGTACCGCCGGGACGCAGGTACCGCGCGCATACGCGGCCTGCTCCGGCCAGTCCAGGTCGAGGTCGGAACCCGAGGGCACGATCCACCACCACCGCTCGGCGTCGGCGAAGACGCAGCCGGTGCGCGGCAGGTGCGACATCAGCCGGAAGCCGTAGCGCGCGGGCACGCCCACGGCGTCGCAGCCCAGGGTGGCCGAGAGGGTCGTCGGCAGGGGCAGCTGGACCCGGCCCACGGCGAGGTGTCCGGGCTCGCGGGAGCGGCGGGTTCCGAGGAGATGGGACATGGCGTTCTTCAGCATGTGTGCTCCGAGCCGTGCGGCAGTTCCGCCCAGACGATGCGGCCCGAGCGGTCCCCGGCGTCGCGGGACCCCCAGGCGCTGCACATCGCGTCCACGAGCAGCAGGCCGCGTCCGTGCTCGTCGTCGGCGCTGCGGCCCAGACGCGGGCCGCCGGGCTGATGTCCTTGGTCCTGCACGGCTATGCGCAGCCGGCCGTCGAGGCAGCGCAGTTCGCACACGACCCGCGTGCTGGCGGTGTGCACCACCGCGTTGGTGACCAGTTCGGACACGATGAGGACCGCCGCTTCGCAGGCGTCGCCGTCCAGCCGCCACTCGTCCAGCCGGGAGCGGGTACGGCGTCGGGCACCGGCGACCGACTCGGGGTGCGCGGGCAGCGCGAAGCAGTACCGGAGCGCTTCGGTCCCGGGGCTGAGGTCCATGAGCCGGGGGATGAGCGCACTGCCAGGTGCCACGACCGAATCCTCACAGTGGGGGCTGCGTCACGCATCGCGATCTTGCCGGAAGAGGGCGGGCATGACAGGTCAACTGGTTCTGACACCAACTCTCCCCCTGTCGCGAACACTTGGCAAGGGGCACTCTGAAAAATCCAGAGTGGCTGTGTCTTTGGCGGCATACGCATGGCACACTGCTCGAAACAGCATGGGGAGGTCTGAAGTGAGCGAACCGCGGTCCGCCCCGACCGTGGGTCAGGTCGTTCTCGGCAAGCGCCTGCAGGATCTGCGGGAGCGTGTCGGCCTGAGCCGGGACCAGGCTGCCAAGGTGCTGCGGGTCGCCCCGGCGACGATACGCAGGATGGAGACCGCCGAGGTCGCTCTCAAGATTCCCTATGTGCAGCTTCTCCTGAAGGCCTACGGGATCACGGAGGACGAGGCGGACTCCTTCGTCGAACTCGCGGAGGAGGCCAACAAGCCGGGCTGGTGGCAGCGCTACCACGACGTGCTGCCCGACTGGTTCAGCATGTACGTCAGCCTGGAGGGCTCGGCCGGCCTGCTGCGCATGTACGAACCGCACTTCATCCCCGGGCTGCTCCAGACCGAGGACTACGCACGCTCGGTGCTGCGCACCGGTGCGGTCGGGCAGACCAGGCCCGAGGACATCGAGCGCCATGTGGCGCTGCGGATGCAGCGGCAGTCCCTGCTCGTCCGTCCCGACGCCCCGAAGCTGTGGGTCGTGATGGACGAGACCGTGCTGCGCCGCCCGGTCGGCAGCCCCGACATCATGCGCGCCCAGATCGACAAGCTGCTCGAAGCCACCGCGCTGCCCAACGTGACCGTGCAGATCGCGGAGTTCGCCACCGGCCATCACCCGGGAACCTACGGGCCGTTCGTGCTCTTCCGGTTCGCGGTGCCCGAACTCCCGGACATGGTCTACAGCGAGTATCTGACCGGAGCCGTCTACTTCGACGCGCGCCCGGAGGTGGCCTCCTACCTCGAGGTCATGGACCGCATGGCGGCCCAGGCCGCGACTGCACAACGCACGAAGGAAATCCTCCGGGACTTCCGCAAGGAGCTGTGATGACACCCATATACAACGGCATGCCGGCCACCGAACTCGGCTCCGAGGGCTGGTACAAGCCGTGGAGCGGCGGCAACGGCGGCAACTGCGTCGAGGCCATGAAGCTGGCCGACGGAAGAATCGCCATGCGCCAGTCCGCGGACCCGGACGGCCCGGCCCTCATCTACACCCACCGCGAGATCGCCGCCTTCATCCAGGGCGCCAAGGCCGGCCAGGCGGACTTCCTCCTGACCTGATCCGGCCGACCGGGCCTGTCCTTCCTGTTCGCCGACCCACGGACCCAAGGAGCGCGCCATGACCGGGCACGAGCCCCCCGCCGTCGAGATCGACACCAGCAAGCCGCACCCCGCGCGGATGTACGACTGGTTCCTCGGCGGGAAGGACAACTACCCGGTCGACGAGCAGATGGCCCGGCAACTGCTGGCCCTGGACGCGCGGGGGCGCGACATGGCACGGGTCAACCGGGCGTTCATGCACCGCGCCACCCGCTGGCTGGCCGAGAGCGGCATCCGGCAGTTCCTCGACATCGGCACCGGCATACCGACCGAACCCAACCTCCACCAGATCGCCCAGCGGACCGCGCCGGACGCCCGCATCGTCTACTGCGACAACGACCCCATCGTCCTCGCCCACGCGGCGGCCCTGCTGCGCTCCACCCCGCAGGGCGCCACTGAGTACATCCAGGCCGACGCCCGCAGCCCCGAGGCGATCCTGGAGGCGGCCGGCAAGGTCCTCGACTTCAGCAGGCCGATCGCCCTGTCGCTGCTCGCCCTGTTGCACTTCATCGACGACGAGGACGGCGCCGCCCTGGTGGACCACCTCGTCGACGAGCTGGCACCCGGCAGCTACCTCGTCCTCTCGCAGACCACCGGCGACTTCGACCCGGAGGGCGCCGCGCAGGCGGCCGCCCTGTACCGGGCGCGCGGCATGACGCTGCGCACCCGCAGCCACGCCGAGTTCTCCGCCTTCTTCCACGGCCTGGACCTCGTCGGTCCAGGTGTCTCGCTCTCCGCCGACTGGCACCCCGAACTCGGTGAGGTCATCGACGTCCCGGGCGACGATCCGATCCCCGGTTACGCGGGCGTGGCCCGCAAGGGCTGAGACACACCCGGCCGGCGCCCCGGGTCACAATGGACCCATGTCCCGACGCAGCTCACGCCCCCGGCGCCCCTCCGCCACGAGCCCCCGTGCCGTACCCGCCCCCGAGGTCACCGCGGCCTCGCCGTGCCCGTGCGGGCGGCCCGCCCCGTACGCGGAGTGCTGCGGGCGGCTGCACGCCGGGGCCCCGGCGCCGACCTGCGAGGCGCTGATGCGTTCGCGGTACGCCGCCTTCGTCGTCCGGGACGCCGCGTACCTGCTGCGCACCTGGCACCCGGACCACCGGCCGGACGTCCTCGACCTCGACCCGGGGCTGCGCTGGCAGGGGCTGGAGATCCTGGGGACGACGGACGGCTCGGCCTTCCACACCACCGGGACCGTCACCTTCCGGGCGCACTACCTCGACGACGGCACCCCCGGCTCGCTCCACGAGAAGAGCCGCTTCGTCCGCCACGAAGGGGCCTGGGTCTACGAGTCGGCCGTCTTCACCGACTGACCCCTCACACCGGGGCGCCCGCCGGGGCGGCGGGGGACAGCTCCTGGGTGAGGTCCTCGGCCAGCAGCCGCTTGGCGATCACATCGACGGCGGCGCGCAGCCGCTCGTCGTCCGGGCGCTCGCCGCGCTCGCCCAGCTGCTCGTCGAGCCAGCGGGCCCACGCCTCCGTGATGGTCGCGGCCTCCCGGCTGCCCGCGGCGGTGTGCGTGAACAGATGGCCGTCGCCCGTGAGATAGCCCTCCTCGATCATCCGGTCGAAGACGGGCACCAGGACCTCCGGCGGGATCCGGTGCCGGGCCGCGATCAGCCGGAGCCCCGCGTGGCCGACCATGCGGGTGAACAGCTCGACCTGCATGACCGCCCAGGCTCCCGCCATGTCGAGCCGGGTGTCCGAAGCGGCCACGATCCGCCGGGCCGTGTCCGGGTCCACCCGCCGCAGGATCTTGGCCACGGAGAATTCGAGCAGCTTCGCGGAGTCCCCGGCGCTCGGTGAGGCGAACCCCTCGCCCATGTCCGTCGAGCCGGCCCGTACGGTGTCCCGCAGCTTCACCTGCTTGAGGAACAGCGCCACGACGAAGCCGAGCAGGGCGACCGGCACGGTCCACAGGAACACCGTGTGCAGCGTGTCGGCATACGCCTGGGCCAGGGGCGCGGACTGGGTTCCGGGCAGCGCGTGCAGTCCCTCCGGGCTCTGCGAGGCCTTCGCCAGCACGGCCGGATCGCCGCCCGCGCGGGCCGCCTGCGCGATGCCGTCCCGGAGATTGGGGCCGAGGGCGTTGGCGTAGATGGTCCCGAAGACCGCTGTGCCGAAGGAGCTGCCGAGGGTGCGGAAGAACGTCACGCCCGAGGTCGCCGTGCCCAGGTCCGCGTAGTCGACCGTGTTCTGCACCGCGATCGTCAGCACCTGCATCGAGAGGCCGATGCCCAGCCCGAGCACCAGCATGTACAGCGATTCCAGCCAGACCCCGCTGTCCGGGCCCATCCGGGAGAGCAGATACAGCCCGGCCGCCATGACCAGCGAGCCCACGACGGGGAAGATCCGGTAGCGCCCGGTCTTGCTGACCACGTTGCCGCTGAAGATCGAGGCGGCCAGCAGCCCCACGACCATCGGCAGCGTCCGCACCCCCGAGAGGGTCGCGGAGTCCCCGTCCACGTACTGGAGATACGTCGGCAGGAAGATCATCGCGCCGAGCATCGCGAACCCCACGATGAAGCTGAGGATCGAGCAGACCGTGAAGACGGGGTTGGCGAACAGCCGCATCGGCAGCATCGGTTCCTTCGCGCGGAACTCGACGAGGCAGAAGACCGCGAGCGCCACCAGACCGAGGACGAACAGGCCGATGATGACCGAGGAGCCCCAGGCGTACTGGTTGCCGCCCCAGCTCGTCGCCAGGATCAGGGCGCTCGCGCCGACGGTGACCATCGCGATGCCCAGGTAGTCGATGACCGGACGCCCCGCGGCCTTGACGGACGGGATCGTACGGGCCGCCGCGATGACCACCACGATCGCGATCGGCACATTGACGTAGAACGCCCAGCGCCAGGTCAGATGGTCGGTGAACAGCCCGCCGAGCAGCGGCCCGATGACGGTGGAGACACCGAAGACCGCGCCGATGGCGCCCTGGTACTTGCCCCGGTCGCGCAGCGGGATGACATCGGCGATGAGCGCCATCGAGGTGACCATCAGACCGCCGGCGCCGATGCCCTGCAGACCGCGCCACACGATCAGCAGCGTCATGTTGGTGGCGAGACCGCAGAGGAACGAACCGGTGATGAAGATGACCGCCGACAGCTGGAAGACGATCTTCCGGCCGAACAGGTCGCCGAACTTGCCGACCAGGACCGTCGCCACGGTCTCCGCGAGCAGATAGGCGGTGACCACCCAGGACATATGGGCGGCGCCCCCGAGGTCCGAGACGATCGTGGGCAGCGCGGTGCCCACGATCGTCTGGTCCAGTGCGGCCAGCAGGATGCCCAGCACGATCGTGGCGAAGACGATGTTGCGGCGGCGGGGATCGAGCAGGGGCGGCGCGGCGGCACTCTGCGCGGCGGGGGCGGTCTCGCTGGCAGTGGTCACGTCTACACGCTCACACCGCGCCCTGTCACCCGCATGCCGGGGACCGCCGGACGTGTCAGCCCAGCAGATCCCGCAGCGACGCCTTCATCCGGGCCGCGAAAGCCGCCTGTACGGGCTCCGCCACCCGGTCCAGCGAGAGATACGGATTGAGGTCCTCCAGCTCGACGAGCAGCAGTCCGCCGTCCGCCGTCCGGCACGCGTCGACCCGCTGGATGCCGTGGTCCAGGGTGTTCCAGGCGATGAACGACCGGGCGAACTCCAGGTCCGCAGCGCTCGCCCCGTACGGCTCCAGCACCCAGCGCCGGTCCGGGTGCGGGGCGTGCAGCGCGTACTGGAAGTCCTGGTCGACGAAGTAGAAGGACACCTCGTAGCGGAAGTCGATCCGCGGCTGGATCAGGAGGGTGCCGTCCTCGTCGGGCGCCGGGTCGGGCGTCGTCACGAACCGCAGCCCGACCGAGTCCGCGCCGAGCTTGGGCTTGATCACATAGCTGTCGGCCGCCGGCAGCAGTCGCAGGTCGGCTGCCCGGTCCACGGTGGGTATCACCGGATATCCGGCACGGCTGAGGTCGACCAGATACTGCTTGCCCGCCATGTCTCCCCGGCCGGTCAGCGGGTTGTAGACCTTGGTGCCCAGCTCACCGGCCCGCGCGCGGAAGGCGTCGTACGCCTCCTGGTAGTGGAGCACCGGGCCGCTGTTGCGGACGACGACCGCGTCGAAGCCGTCCAGCAGCGCGGCGGCGTCGCGCGGGTGGCACAGTGCGAGGTCGAAGTCCTCGCGCAGCCGGGCGGTCAGACGGATGTCCTCGTCGCAGTAGCGGCGGCCGCGCGCCTCGTAGGCGAGGTCGGTGACGAAGAGGACGGACGGGCGCGGGCCGGCGGGCATGGCGGTTCCCCAGGGTGTGACGGCGGTCGGACCCGCCCATCCTCGCCAACCCGTCCTGCCGCCCGGCCGCCGCCCCCGTCCCCGGCCGACGCTCAGCGGATGTGACGGCCCGAGATCGCGCGCGCGATGACCAGGCGCTGGATCTCGCTGGTCCCCTCGAAGATCGTGTAGATCTTGGCGTCGCGGTACATCCGCTCGACCGGATGCTCCCGGCTGTACCCGGCGCCGCCGAGGATCTGGACGGCCTTCTCCGTCGCGGACACCGCGAGCTCGCCCGCGCGCAGCTTGGACATGGAGCCCTGGCCGGCGTCGAAGACGCGGTCGTTGCGGGCCATCCAGGCGGCCTGCCAGATCAGCAGCCGTACGGCCTCGATCTCCGTACGGAGGTCGGCGAGCGCGAAGGCGATCGACTGGTTCTCGATGATGGGCCGGCCGAACGCCTCGCGGTCCCCGGCGTACTCCAGGGCGTACTCGTACGCGGCGCGGGCGATGCCCAGCGCCTGGGCGCCGACGGTGGGGCGGCTGACCTCGAAGGTGGCCATCGCCGCCTGGCCCTTGGCGTTGGTGCCCTCGCGGGCGCGGGCGAGGCGGGCATCCAGCTTCTCCCTGCCCCCGAGCAGGCAGTGGCCGGGGACCCGGACGTCGTCGAGGAAGACGTCCGCCGTGTGCGAGGCGCGCAGCCCGAGCTTCTTGATGGTGCGGCTCGCCGCCAGGCCCTCGGTGGCGGGCGGCACGATGAACGCGGCCTGCCCGCGTGCGCCCAGCGACGGATCGACGGAGGCGACGACCACGTGGATCCCGGCGATGCCGCCGTTGGTGATCCACGCCTTCTGGCCGGAGAGGACCCACTCGTCCCTGGCCCCGTCGTAGCGGGCCCTCGTGGTCATCGCGGAGACGTCGGAGCCGGCCTGCGGCTCGGAGACGCAGAACGCCGCCACCTTCGGGTCGTCGGCGTCGCCGTAGCACTGGGGGACCCATTCGGCGAGCTGGTCCGGTGTGCCGGAGGCGAAGATGCCGGCGACGGCGAGCGAGGTGCCGAAGAGCGCCATGCCGATGCCGGCGTCGCCCCAGAACAGCTCCTCGTTGGCGATCTGGAGGGAGAGCCCCGAGGGATCGCCGTACATGTCGGCCAGCGACTCGAATCCGTACAGTCCGATCCGGGCGGCCTCCTGGATCACCGGCCAGGGCGTCTCCTCGCGGGCGTCCCACTCGGCGGCCGCCGGGCGCACCACCTGGGCGGCGAAGCCGTGCACCCAGTTGCGCAGATCCTGCTGTTCCTCGGTGAGCGCGAGGGAGAAGTGACTCATCGGCTCAGGCCTTCGGTATGTCGAAGTAGCGGGTGAGGCCCGAGGCCAGGCCGACGTCACCGGCCACCTTCAGCTTGCGCATCATGAACATCGTCACGGGATTGCCGTTGCCCGACACCAGTTTGAGGAACTCCGCGTCCGCCATCACCAGCGTGGTGCGCGGCTCGGCCTCGGAACGGCCGCGGCTGACGGTGCAGGTGCCGTTCGCGAGGGAGGTCTCGTAGACCTCGTCGGTCTCACCGGTGATCTTCCAGCGGATCAGGGCCGTGAGCGCGCCCGCCGCCTCGGGGCGGAACTGCTGCCGCATCCGGCCGAAGACCTCGCCGAGGATGCGGGTGCGCAGCTCGCCGTGCATGACCTCGCCGAGCTGCTGGCCGGACAGGCCCTTCACGATCCGCGCGAACTCCGGCGGGGAGACGGCCGCGAAGTCGAGTGCGGCCAGTTCACCGGTCAGGTTGCCGCTGCTGTTGTCGGCCACGCCAGTTCCTTACTCTGGAGTAAACTTACTTTTGAGTAAGGTAAGCGTCGCGTCCCGGCCGCGCAAGGCCGGTGCGGCGTTGCGGGAGCGACGGTGCGACGGTGCTGTGGCGTGGAGTCACCAGGAGCTGCCGGGGCGCACCGCCAGCCGGGGGTGATGGGCGGCGAGCACCTTGTTGGCGCGGGCCAGCTCCGAGAGGGCCTGCTCACGGTCGGCCTGGTCCTCGACTCCGAGCCGGGGCCCGCGGAACCTGCGGACCTCGCGTGCGGCGCACTCGGCCTCGAACTCCGCCTCCAGGATGTGCGGCGGGATGCAGGACCCGATGAGCGCGGCGATGCGGTCCGGGATCGGTACGGGTACGAGCAGGTGCGAGGCGGTCATCGGGGGGTTCCCTCTCGAATGGTGGCCAGGAGGTCGGACTTGCGGCCGCCGGGTGGGCGGACGACTCCTCCATGTGTACGGGACGCAGTTCCGGGTTTCTCGTTGAGAACGTCTCCGTGTGGCAACCGTTCGGGACTGACCGGCTATTTCCACTTACCCGTAGGTAAGTTGACCTGTCGTGACGTACCCGCCCCGGCCGTCGCCTCGCGCGGCCGGAGCCCTGCTCGGAGAGGTCAGAGAGGGATGTCCTCGCTGCGCGCGCGCAACTGGAGCGCGCGCAGTACCGCCTCCGTCGAGAACCGGCTCTCCGGATCGATGAGTTGTTCGCCGAATATCGTCTCCAGGTTGCGCATGCGGTAGCGGACGGTCTGCGGGTGCACATCGAGCAGGGCGCCCATGTGCGCCGCTGTGCCCCGGGTGTCGAGCCAGATGCGCAGGGTCTCGATCAGCCGGTCCCGCCGGGTGGCGCTGATGCCCGCGATCGGGGCGAGCTCCCGCTGCGCGAGCTGGTCGAGCAACGCGGGGTCGGACAGCAGCCAGAGCGTGACCAGATGGTTCTCGCACAGCACGAGCGGCGCGTCGTCGATGATCCCGCTGTCGATGAGTTCCAGCACCCGGCGGGCCCAGCGGATGGAGTCCGATGCCTGCGCCGTCGGGACGGTGGGGCCGATCGCCGCACGGGTGCCGATCAGGGCCCGTTCGAGCATCTGTCTGCGGCCCTCGTCCAGCGGTCCCGGTATGAGCAGGTGCGGCTGCGGACTGCTGAGGTCGACCAGCATGTCGCGGTCCGCGTCGACCCGGTCGAGCCCGGCGGGGGCCCGGGCGGCGACCAGGGTGACCTGCTCGGGCAGGGGCCAGCCGGTCTGTTCGCAGAGCTCGGCGATGGCGGTGCGCGGGACCGGCCGCCCGGCGAGGATGAGGTGGAGCAGGCGGCGGCGCGTGGCCTCGCTCTGCTCGCCCGACTGGGACTGGACCTCCAGGAAGCCCTCCCGCGACAGCGCCTCCAGTTCGTCGACGTAGGCGAAGAGGGCGTCGGCGAAGCTGAGCATGAGCGCGGGGGAGAAGCTGTAGCTCTGGCCGACCTTCTTCGCCCTGCGTAACGCCACCCGGGCGCCGAGACGGTAGGCCCCTTGCAGTGCCTCCATGCTCCGGCCCTCGTAGGCCTCGAACCGGCCGAAGCGCCGGCACATGTCGTCGCGCAGGCTGGTGGACGTGGAGGGCTCCGCGACCAGATCGACGAACGAGGAGAGGCTCTGCTCGACGCCGACCCGCAACGCCTGCCCGTTCGGCCCGTCGAGCAGACGGGCGTACTCCGGATACGCCCGCGTCACCTCGACGCCTATTTCCTTGATGAGGCTGGGAAGTTCGGGCCGCATGATTGCGGCGAACTCCTGGGGGAGTGGCCCCAGCGGATCGCCGGCGTCGGACGGATGAATGTGATGCGCCATGACTGTCCCCTTGCTCTCCGGCGCCCGGTGGGGGGTGAGGCAGTGGGGGAAAGCGCTCCCACAAACCGACAGGTGCGTACCAAGTCCGCGATGAAGATAGACCAAGTCAGGCACCGTGCACACCACTTGAACAAGGTCGAAGTGCAGGGGCCACACATCCCGGCCGCGTTGTGGCGCTTCCGTGCAGGTCGGACGCGAATGCTCACTTCAAGACAATGTTTTTCGGCCGTTTACTCTTCTCGGGACAATGAAGTAACCCTGGGTAATGGGCGGGTGGGAGGGCTCGGCGCGATTCGTCGCCCGCACGGAAAGGAGCCGGGAGGTGTCCCATTCCGTTCGGTGCGGCTGTGCGCTCGGGAGTTTCCGATGTCTTGGTATTTCGGGCCGTGTGCGACGAAAGAGATCGGAGGCGCTCATTCCGATATTCGCGCCGCGTCTTCCCCGAAGACCGGGACCTCACTGTCCGTCACCGGGTCCGGCCCGGCCGGCCGGAGGAAGAGGGGGACCCCGTATCGCTCCGCCCCGGGTGGAGGGTCGTCGCGGACTCCGCGATGCCGTGCGGGCGGTGTCCCCCGGGGGGCGGGTCCGCGCAATATCCGAGCGGAGCGCCTCGCGCCTCGCTCATCAACTGACAAAAGTGCCGCCGCCCTTCGGCCGCCGTGAACGCCCGACGGATCGAAGCGGGAAGGGCAACCCGCCCCCACCGGCGCCGATCCGAGGCCTCCGGACAGCGTGAAATGGTGCGGCGTACCCGTATGCGCCGGATCGGGCGGCCGGGGCCTACCGTCCGGCCATGGCCGGGAAACTGCGCAGTAAGTGCTAACCCGTTCGCTCAAATTAGTGACCTGCGGACGAGGAAAAAATCTCTTACGGAGAATCTTGACCGGCAGGATTGTGCTGAAAGTTTCCCGCAAGTAACGTCACGGCCTGTCACAGAACGTGTGTGGCTGAACAGGGCACGGCCCCCACGCAACACGGTTCATCCCGCACTTCCTGCCTCGGTGCAGGATTCCCGGTGCGTCCCCGCAACAGTGCATCCGCATTGTCGAATCGGAGGAACTACTGTGCGCAACTCCCTCAGAAGGCTCGCAGTCGCGACCGGCGCCACCGCCGCCGCCGTCGTTCTCGCCGCCCCCGCCGCAACGGCCGGGGCGACGGCTGTCTGGACCGTCGGTCCCAGCTCGCCCGAGACCTTCTCGGCCAGCACCACCAGCGCGGTGCTCACCCTCAACAGCATCCCGATGACCTGTTCGGGGTCCGCCGCCAGCGGTGTGCTGACCTCGGCCAGCGGCACCACGAACGTCCAGGTGGGCACGATCGCCCCGCTGACGTTCAGCGGCTGCACCAGCCCGTTCGGCACGGTGACGCCGACCACCAACACCTCGCCGGCGTGGCGTCTGGTGGCCAACACCTACAGCGGTGGGGTCACCAGCGGCTACATCGACGGTGTCCAGGCCACCATCAAGGTGCTCACCTGCACCTTCACGGTGACGGGCAAGGTCGCGGCGACCTACACCAACTCCACCGGCAAGCTGGCGGTCTCCAACAACGCCACCTACAAGCTGTCCGTCGCGACGGTCAGCGCCAGCGGCTGCAGCGGCATCGCCAAGGTCGGTGACGTCCCGACGTTCACCGCCTCCTACTCGGCGGTCACCCCGGCCGGCGGCACCACCAAGCCGACCATCGTCTACAGCTGATCCGGCCACTGCGTGATCCGGCCGGAACGGGCTCGCACGGCGGGGGTTTCCCGCCGTGCGAGCCGCCGTCCGGTCCGTCCGAAGGGAGACATCGTCAGTGATGCGCATCCTCACGCCGGGGGTCCGGCGCCGAACCACGGCGCGTGGCGCGGTCGTGGCCACCGCGGTGCTTCTGGGCGGGATGCTGTCCGGCGCCCAGGCGACGGCCGGGGATCACGAGATCGATGCCGACCTCGTCTACACGTGCGCCTTCGCATCGGGCGAGCAGCAGGTCCAGGTGGGTGTCACCGCGACGGTCCCCGACTCCGCCAAGGCCGGTGAGACGATCACGCCCACCGATGTCGTGACGGAGGTGACCCTTCCGGAGGCACTGGTCAAGGACCTGGCCGGGGCGGGCGCGGACACGCTGAGCGCCGAGACCCGGCTCACCATCCGGGTCGGGCAGCAGGATCACCGCGCGGAGACCGAGTGGATCGGCACCACCGGCAGCCCGGTGCCGCTACCCGCCTCGGGCCCGCTGACCCTGAGATCGACCGGCGAGGTCCCCTTCGTCAAGCCTCTGGCGGCCGGTGACCTCGCGTTCGAGGCCGTCGGGCTCGCCGGTGCCCTCACGCCCGGAAAGACCGACGGGACCGCCGTCGAACCGGCCACCACGGCACTCGCCTGCACCCCCGGAGCCGACCGGCCCACCGCGCTGGGAAAGGTGCTGATCACGGGTGAGGAGCCCGAGGCCACGCCGGAGCCCACCTGGCCCGGTGACGACGAGAGCGGCCGGGCCAAACCGAAGGACCCCGCCGCGCCCAAGGTCGGCGCGCGCAAGGAGCGCTCGGCCTCCGCCTCGGCACCGCCCTGTGTGGGTGACCCGGACGACGGGCTGAACATGGTGGCCTACGTGACCGGCTACGCCGACGTGACGAAGCTCAGGAGCGCGACCAAGTTCCCCCTGGCCTGTGCGCAGATCACCCAGGGGGAGACCCGTCCCGACTTCTCCGAGCCCGGATTCCTCCACATCTACCAGGACTCCGCGGTCGTGCTGGACTACCACGGCAGACCCGAGCTGCCACCCGCCTCGGGAACCTTCCTGACCTTCGGCTTCGTACCGACCACGGCGGTCATGGAGATGACCCAGATACCGCCGAAGATCGGCGCCGACGGCATCCCCGTCCCCAACATCAAGTCCGACATCGCGATCGACCTCTCGGACAGTTCCAGCAAGAACATCACGGTCATCACGATGGACTTCATGCTGCGGCTGCGCGATGTCGAGGTCAACGGCGTACCGATGGACGTCGGGGACTCGTGCCGCACGAGCAAGCCGTTCCAGCTCGCGCTGGAGGGGCGGATGACCCGGACGCCGGACGGCGTCGTCGACGGATACACCCTGGTCGGCGGCGGTGTGCTGACCGGCTCGGTCACCATCCCGCCGTTCAGCGGGTGCGGCACCGCAGGTGAGGACCTCGACAGCCTGTTCACGGCGTCCATCTCCGGGGAGTCCGGCCGCGTCAAGCAGACCCAGGGGGCACCGTGCGCGACCGTGAGCGCCGACCCCCTGTACTGCACCCCTGACGGGCAGCCGGTCTCCGTACCCGTCGCGGAGCGCTGAACCGGCTCGCCCCGCGCCACACCAGGCCACCCATCGCACCGAGCCCGGCATTCCACTGATGCGCGAAACGAATCGAGGGAACAATGAGACCTGTCCCGAAGAGCCGGCTGACCGGCCTTCTCGCGGCCGCGGCCACCGCAGCACTGGTCGTACCGGTGGTCGCCTCGCCCGCGGGTGCGGCAGCGGCGGCCCCTCAGCTCAACGGCAACTGGGCGCCGTTCAACCGGTGTCCGGTGGACGCCCCCGCCATGCTGGCCACGGACGGCGACGCCGAGATCGCGCTGTGCGTGACCTCGACCTCCCCCAGCGGCACGATCAAGCTCGGCAACACCACGGCGACGACCGGGGCGACCAATCTCCAGTTCGGTGTCGTCCAGCACCCGGCCGAGGGCACGTACAGCGTCGTACCGCCGGCCGCCGGCTCCGTCATCAGTGACCGGACCACCATCCCCGGCGGGCTGCTCGGGCTGATGTGCCCGAGCAACATCCCGTTCGTGACGAACATCTGCAACCAGATCACCAACGGCACACTGAACAAGGTCACGGCCACGGTCGAGTCGGCGGGTGCGCCGAGCGACTTCGACCTGGTGGCGGGCCTCAGCTCCGGGCCGATCGTCTCCCTGCCGATCAGGATCCACCTGGAGAACCCGTTCCTCGGATCGGGCTGCTACCTCGGCTCGTCCTCCAACCCGATCCTGCTGCACCCGGGCAACCTGAGCCAGCCGGAGCTCGGTGTGACGCTGTTCGACCCCAACGGGGCGACGAACCCGGAGGGTTCGCTGATCCAGTTCGCGCTGACCGGTGCCTCCCAGGGTGACAGCACCTTCTCCGTACCCAAGTCCACCGGCTGTGGGCTGGCGGGCATCCTCAACGGTGTGCTCGACCTCAAGACCGGGCTGCCCGCGGGGTCGGGGAAGAACAACCTGGTGCTGAACAACGCCTCGACGTACACCGCCGGTCTGACCGCGCCGGGGGCCGTCGTCCCCAACGCCGGAAAGGTCCTCTCCGACAACTGGCATTCCGCGGTGAAGTAACCGGCCCCTCCGGAACGGCAGAGCGTATTTGTCACTCCGTGCGTGCTCCCTGCCGTCCCGCGTTCGCGCCCGCCCCGGTCAGGTCATCCCTGACCGGGGCGGGCCGCGTCATGTCCGGGGGTGATGAAATGCTTCCGCGCCGCAGCGGCCGGCCGCCTCGAAACGGCTCACATCCGGATAGTTTCCGGTATCTCTTTACTCACTGCGGGACAAGAATTTCGCGACCGGGGACAACGGCCGAGAAATCTTGCGAACCAGTATTGCGAACTCAGGTTACCGGGCCGTAGCGTCCGCACTGGGGGGCGACGGACATCGTGTCCCACAGGCATGAGGGCCCGGTCACCGCACCTCCGACCGGGATTCCTTCCATCGGAATGACCCCGAACCCGCACCCTGGCGAGGGGAGTCGTACCACCGGTCCGCACGCCGGCGTCGCTTGCGCAGATTCCGACAAGCCCGCCCGAGGGGTTTGTCACTCAGTGACAAGAGATCCGACACGAGCCATCGATTCGTCGATTTCCGCTGTTCAACGGCTTGTCCTGGCGGTTTCGGCGGACATAACGTGCGCCTCCTGGTGCATGTGTGACGAGCCGCCATTGGATTTCTCAGAGCCGGAGTACTGACTGATGTCTTCGTTCACCGACACGACGAGGGAGGGCCGATGGGAATCGAAGTAGTCGTGGAAGGCCTGACGAAATCCTTCGGAAAGCAGAACATCTGGCAGGACGTCAGCCTCACCCTGCCCGCCGGCGAGGTGAGCGTCATGCTCGGTCCCTCCGGAACGGGGAAGACCGTCTTCCTGAAATCCATCATCGGCCTGCTGAAGCCTGAACGCGGCCGCGTTCTCGTCAATGGTGTCGACATGGTGAACGGTTCCGAAAGGGACATCATGGAGGCGCGCAAACTCTTCGGCCTCATGTTCCAGGACGGCGCGCTCTTCGGCTCGATGTCGCTTTTCGACAACATCGCCTTCCCGCTCCGCGAGCACACCCGCAAGAAGGAATCCGAGATCCGCCGCATCGTCATGGAGCGGATCGACGTCGTGGGTCTGCTCGGCGCCGAGGACAAGCTGCCCGGCGAGATATCCGGCGGTATGCGCAAGCGCGCCGGACTCGCCCGGGCGCTCGTGCTGGACCCGCAGATCATCCTCTGCGACGAGCCCGACTCCGGGCTCGACCCGGTCCGCACCGCCTACATCTCCCAACTGCTCGTCGACCTGAACGCCCAGATCGACGCGACGATGCTCATCGTCACCCACAACCTCGACATCGCCTCCACCGTCCCGGACAACATGGGGATGCTCTTCTGCCGCAACCTCGTCACCTTCGGCCCGCGCGAGGTGCTGCTGACCAGCGATCTGCCCGTCGTCAACCAGTTCCTCGCCGGCCGCTGCGAGGGGCCCATCGGGATGTCCGAGGAGAAGGACGCGGCCACCCTCGCCGCCGAGGAGATGAACGGCTACGGCCGCGGCATCAGCTCGGCCAACGCCCCGCGCACCGTCGTCCCCCAGCTGGAGCCCTCGCCGGGCCTGCCGGTGCGTCAGGGCGCGCTGCGCCGCCGGGAGCGGGTCATGTCGATGATGGGGCAGCTGCCGGAGG
The DNA here is from genome assembly GCF_031844705.1 of Streptomyces sp. ITFR-16. Classification (NCBI taxonomy): domain Bacteria; kingdom Bacillati; phylum Actinomycetota; class Actinomycetes; order Kitasatosporales; family Streptomycetaceae; genus Streptomyces; species Streptomyces sp. ITFR-16. Next base: position 911,543 of record NZ_CP134609.1, on the reverse strand, counting down.
CGGCCCGTACCGCCATCCTGAACAGCTACAGCCCGGCCGTGGGCGGTGGGCGCCCATGACGGCCCCGCTGCCCGTGCGGCCGCCTCAGCAGCCGGTGGACCGCGTCCCGCAGGACGAGGCCCCCCAGGAGCGGCGCCCCAGCAGGCTGACGGCCCCGCTGCGCGAGACCGGGCGGCTGTTCGCGCTGGCCGGGACCGTGTGCCGGGAGACCTTCCGCCGGCCCTTCCAGGTGCGCGAGCTGATCGAGCAGTTCTGGTTCGTCGCCAGCGTCACCATCCTGCCCGCCGCCCTCGTCTCCATCCCGTTCGGCGCTGTCATCGCCCTCCAGGTCGGCTCGCTCACCCAGCAGCTCGGCGCCCAGTCGTTCACCGGCGGCGCCAGCGTCCTCGCCGTCATCCAGCAGGCCAGCCCGATCATCGTGGCGCTGCTGGTCTCCGGGGCGGCCGGCTCCGCCATCTGCGCCGACCTCGGCTCGCGCAAGATCCGCGAGGAACTCGACGCGATGGAGGTCATGGGCGTCTCGCCCGTACAGCGCCTCGTCGTCCCCCGGGTGCTGGCCACCATGCTGGTGGCCGTCCTGCTGAACGGCCTGGTGTCCGTCGTCGGCACGCTCGGCGGCTACTTCTTCAACGTGATCCTCCAGGACGGCACCCCGGGCGCCTACCTCTCCAGCTTCTCCGCGCTGGCCCAGCTGCCCGACCTCTACGTCAGCGAGATCAAGGCCCTGATCTTCGGCTTCATCGCCGGCATCGTCGCCGCCTACCGGGGCCTCAACCCGCGCGGCGGACCGAAGGGTGTGGGGGACGCGGTCAACCAGTCCGTCGTCATCACCTTCATGCTGCTGTTCTTCGTGAACATGGTCCTCACGGCGATCTACCTCCAGATCGTCCCCGCGAAGGGGAGCTGACCGATGTCCATGCTCGGCTGGCTCGACCGGTCCGGAGACCAACTCACCTTTTACGTAAGGGCCCTGGTCTGGATTCCGCGCACGCTGCGCCGCTACCTCAAGGAGGTGCAGCGCCTGCTCGCCGAGGTCGCCTTCGGCAGCGGCGGCCTCGGGGTCGTCGGCGGCACCATCGGCGTCATGATCGCGATGACCCTCGCCACCGGCACGGTGGTGGGCCTCCAGGGGTACGCGGCCCTCAACCAGATCGGCACCGCGGCCTTCACCGGCTTCATCTCCGCGTACTTCAACACCCGGGAGATCGCCCCGCTCGTCGCGGGCCTCGCCCTCTCCGCGACCGTAGGGGCCGGCTTCACCGCGCAGCTCGGCGCCATGCGCATCAACGAGGAGATCGACGGCCTGGAGTCCATGGGGGTGCGCTCCATGCCCTACCTCGTCACCACCCGGATCATCGCCGGGGTGGTCGCCATCATCCCGCTGTACGCGATCGGGCTGCTCTCCTCGTACGTCGCCTCGCGTTACGTCACCGTCCTGTTCAACGGCCAGTCGGCGGGCACGTACGACCACTACTTCAATCTGTTCCTCTCCCCGCAGGACGTCCTGCTGTCGGTGCTCAAGGTGCTGATCTTCAGCGTGATGGTGATCCTCGCGCACTGCTACTACGGCTACCACGCCACCGGCGGACCCGCCGGGGTGGGGGTGGCCGTGGGCCGCTCGGTGCGCAACGCGATCGTGCTGATCAGCGTCACCGACTTCTTCCTCTCGCTCGCCATCTGGGGCGCCACGACGACTGTGAAGGTGGCCGGCTGATGAGATCCCGGACCACGAGGACCACCGGCCGCAGACTCGCCGGGATCGCTTTCTTCCTCGTCCCCGCCGTACTCGTCTGGGTCTCGGTCTCGGTGTACGAGAAGGACTTCACCGACGATGCCACGGTGACCGTACGCACCTCCCGCGTCGGCAACGAGATGCACGGCAACGCCGATGTGAAGCTGCGCGGCGTCGTCATCGGCCAGGTGCGCGACATCGCGGCCGACGGCGACGGCGCCCGGCTCACCCTGGCGATCCAGCCCGACAAGCTCGACCGCATCCCGGCCGACGTCACCGCCCAGATGCTGCCCACCACGCTCTTCGGGGAGCGCTTCGTGGCGCTCGTCCCGCCCGCCGTGCCCTCCGCGCGGACCCTGCGGGCCGGGGCCGTCATCCCGCAGGACCGCTCCAGCAACGCCATCGAGCTGGAACAGGTCCTCGACAACGTCCTGCCGCTGCTGACCGCGGTCAAGCCGGAGAAGCTCTCCGCCACCCTCAACGCGGTCTCCCAGGCCCTCCGGGGCCGCGGCGAGAAGCTGGGCGACACCCTCGTGAAACTCGACGCGCACCTCCAGAAGTTCAACCCGCAACTCCCCATGCTCAACGCGGACATCAAGGAGCTCGTCAAGGTGAGCCGGGTCTACGCGGACGCCGCCCCCGACGTCCTGGACGCACTCACCGACTTCACCACCACCAGCGGCACCCTCGCCGACCAGCAGGCCGAACTGGCCGACCTGTACGGCTCCACCACCGCCTCCGCCCGCGACCTCACCGTGTTCCTGCAGAAGAACAAGGACAACCTCATCCGGCTCGCGACGTCGGGCCGGCCGACGCTGGAGACCCTCGCGAAGTACTCCTCGGAATTCCCCTGCACCCTGCGCACCGTCGCCGGGTTCGTACCCGCCATGGACAAGGCGCTCGGCAAGGGCACCGGCGAGCCGGGCCTGCACGTCACGCTCAAGACCGTCCCCTCCAGGGGGAAGTACGTGGCGGGCCGGGACACCCCGGTCTACGACGCGACCGGCGGACCGCATTGCTACTCCGTCCCCTACGTCGGCCAGGCCCTGCCGACCGCCGACGCCAGGACGGCCCCGGACCGCGCCACCCCGGCGGCACCGGAGACGGCCGCCCCGAAGGAGGTACCGGCGGCGGACGCCTCGCTCGGCATGCCCAACTCCCCGCAGGAGAGCCGGCTCGTCAACGAACTGGTCGCTCCCTCACTGAAGGTCCGGCCGCAGGCCCTGCCCGAGTGGAGCAGCGTGCTCATCGGGCCGGCCTTCCGCGGTGTGGAGGTGAAGCTTAAGTGAAGCGCCGCTCCCTCGCGGGACCGCTCGCGAAATCGGTCGTCTTCATCCTGGTGACGACCCTGGCCACCACGGTGCTGGCCCTGTCCATCGCCAACACCGGTGTCGGCGACACCCGTTCGTACCGTGCCCGGTTCACCGACGCCACCGGCCTCGTCGTCGGCGACAGCGTCCGGATCGCCGGGGTCAAGGTCGGCCAGGTCGAGTCCATCGAGGTGGCGGACCGGAGGCTCGCCGAAGTCGGCTTCACCGTCCGCAAGGGCCAGAAGCTGCCGGCGTCGGTGACCGCCTCGATCAAGTACCTCAACATGGTCGGCCAGCGCTACATCGACCTCGACCAGGGCGCGGGCCCGGTCGGCAGGAGCTTCGCCGAGGGCGCCACCATCCCGCTCTCGCGCACCACCCCGGCGCTCGACCTCACCCAGCTCTTCAACGGCTTCCAGCCGCTCTTCGAAGGGCTCTCCCCGCCCGACGTCAACGAACTGGCCGGCTCCATCGTCCAGGTCCTCCAGGGCGAGGGCGGCACCGTCGACAGCATCCTCCAGCACGTCGGCTCGCTGACCGGGACCGTCGCCGCCAAGGACCGGGTGATCGGTGAGGTGATCAAGAACCTCAACACGGTCCTGAAGACCGTCAACGACCGGGAGGCCGGGTTCAACGACCTCGTCGACACCCTCCAGCAGCTCGTCACCGGCTTCGCGGGCGACCGCAAGCCGCTCGGCGAGGCCGTCACCGCGATGGGCGCGCTCACCACGGTCACGGCGGACCTCTTCAAGGACGGGCGCAAACCGCTCAAGGACGACATCAAGCAGCTCGGCCGCCTCTCCGGCCAACTGGCCGACAACTCACCGAAGATCGAGAACTTCCTGACGAAGACCCCGGCCAAGATGGAGGCGATCAGCCGCCTCGCCTCGTACGGCTCCTGGCTCAACCTCTATCTCTGCGAGGCCAGGGTCAGCGGTGTGACGACGAGCGACGGCAGCACCCCGCCGACCGGCATCGAGATCACCCAGCCGAGGTGTCTGTCATGAGAATCAAGCCCTTACGCGACCGCAATCCCGTCGCCGTCAGCATCGTCGGCCTCCTCGTCCTCGCCCTCATCGGATACGGCGCCTACCGCGCCGACTCGCTGCCCTTCATCGGTGGCGGCACCACCTACAGCGCCGACTTCACCGAGTCCGCCGGACTCGGCGACGGCGACGAGGTGCGGATCGCCGGGGTGAAGGTCGGCAAGGTCACCGGCGTCTCCCTCGACGGGGCCAAGGTGAAGGTCACCTTCAAGGTCAAGGACGCCTGGATCGGCAACGCCAGCACCGTCGGCATCGCCATCAAGACGCTCCTCGGCGAGAAGTACCTCGCCGTGGACCCGCTCGGCGACGCGCCGCAGGACCCGGACGAGCGCATCACCGCAGGCCGCACCACCTCCCCGTACGACGTCACCCAGGCGTTCAACGGACTGGGCGAGACCATCGGGGAGATCGACACCGAACAGCTCGCCAAGAGCTTCGAGACGATCTCCGCCACCTTCAAGGACTCCCCGCCGGACGTGAAGAGCGCCGCCAAGGGGCTCTCCGCGCTCTCCCGGACCGTCTCCGAGCGGGACGCCCAGCTGGCGACGCTCCTCAAGGGCAGCAAGCGGCTCACCAAGACCCTCGCCCACAAGAAGAGCGGTTTCGAGACCCTGCTGAAGGACGGCAACCTGCTCCTCGGCGAGATCCAGGCGCGCCGCGACTCCATCCATCTGCTGCTCACCGGCACCCGGGACCTGGGCACCCAGCTCACCGGGCTCGTCGCCGACAACAACAAGCAGCTGAAGCCCACCCTCAAGGCACTGGGCCGGGTCACCGCGGTGCTCAACAAGAACCGCAAGAGCCTCGACAAGGTGCTCTCGCTGGCCGGCTCGTACAACAGGCTGGTCGGCAACACCCTCGGCAACGGCCGCTGGTTCGACAACTACGTGTGCGGCGTCGTCCCGAAGAACTACCTGCCGGCCGGCACACCCCCCGCGACCGGATGCATGCCTCCCCGGCAGGAAGGCGGGCGCTGAGATGAGACTCACCCGCGTCATCGGCATCGGTGCCGGCCTCGTCGTCGTGGCCGTCGCGGCCACCTCCGGTGTGATGGCCATGGAGGAGGAGGGCACCACCACCGTCACCGCCTACTTCGACCAGGCCACCGGCGTCTACGCCGGATCCGACCTGCGGATCCTCGGAGTGAGGGTCGGCCGGGTCGAGTCGGTGAAGCCGCGCGGCAAGGACGTGAAGGTCGTGCTCCGCGTCGACAAGGGCGTCCGGGTCCCGAAGGACGCGCACGCCGTGGTCGTCGCCCCCAGCCTCGTGGCCGACCGGTACGTCCAGCTCGCCCCCGCCTACACCGGGGGAGCGGTGCTCGCGGACGGGGCCGAACTGCCCGCCGCGGACAACGCCACCCCGGTGGAGGTGGACCAGCTGTACGCGTCCATCACCGAACTCTCCACCGCGCTCGGCCCGGACGGGGCGAACGCCCAGGGCGCCTTCGCCGGGCTCCTGGACACCGGCGCGAAGAACCTCAAGGGCAACGGCAAGGACATCGGTGACTCCATCGAGCAGTTCGGCAAGGCGACGAAGACCCTCGACAAGAGCAGCGGCAACCTCTTCGACACGCTGGCCTACCTGCAGACCTTCACCAGCATGCTGAAGGACAACGACGGCAATGTCCGCGCCGCCGAGGACCAGCTGAACTCCGTGACCGGCTTCCTGGCGGACGACAAGAGGAACCTCGGGGCCGCGCTCAAGGAACTCGGCACCGCACTCGGCCAGGTCAAGACCTTCATCAAGGACAACCGGGGCGCTCTGAAGGACAACGTGGACGCCCTGGTGCCGATCACCCAGACCCTCGTCGACCAGCGCGCCTCGCTGGCCGAGTCGCTCGACGTCCTGCCGCTCTCGGCGGGCAACGTGCTGAACGCGTACGACCCGGCGCACCGCACCCTCAACGGCCGCACCGACCTCAACGAGCTCAGCATGGGCGGCCCGCTCACCGAGGCGGCGCCCGGCCTCGAAGGGCTCTCCCCGGTGGACGCGGAGCGGCAGCGCTCCCTGCCCGGACTGCCGCTGCCGGCCGTCGGCACCGTCTACGGCACGCCGAAAGACACCCCGGCGAAGAAGAGCAGCGCGAAGGGCAGCGCGAAGAGCAGCGACGAGAAGGGGGCGAACCGATGAACCGGACCCCGCGCCGCCCCGGCGCCCTCGCCACCACGAGCGCACCCGCACTGATCGCCCTCGGCCTGTGCGGCACCCTGTTCCTCACCGGCTGCGGCGCCCCGCACTTCTCCGGCATCGAACAGGTGCCGCTGCCCGGCGGGGCGGACCTCGGCGACCACCCGTACGAGATCACGGCGGACTTCGGGGACGTGCTCAGCCTCGCCCCGCAGTCCTCGGTGAAGGTCAACGACGTCGCCGTCGGGCGCGTCACCAGGATCTCCCTCACCCCGGGCAGCTGGCAGGCTCGCGTCACCATGAAGGTCAACGGGAAGATCGACCTGCCCGCCAACGCCTACGCCCACCTGGAACAGTCCAGCCTGCTCGGCGAGAAGTACATCCAGCTCTCGCCCCCCGCCAAGGGCACCGCGCGCGGCACCCTCGCCGACGGCGACCGGATCCCGCTCACCCGGACCAACCGCAACCCCGAGGTCGAGGAGGTCTTCGGCGCCCTGTCGATGCTCCTCAACGGCGGCGGCATCAACCAGCTGAAGACCATCACCACCGAACTCAACAAGGCACTGGCCGGGCAGGAACCCCAGGTCAAGTCGATGCTCCACCGGGTCGACACCCTCATCACCAACCTCGACGACCACCGGGGCGACATCACATCGGCGCTCGACGGCGTCAACCGCCTCTCCACCACCCTCGCCACCCGCAAACAGGACGTCGGAACGGTTCTCACCGGGCTCAGCCCCGGGATGAAGGTCCTGGAGAAACAGCGCGGCTCGCTGATGACCATGCTCCGCTCCCTGGACACGCTCTCCACCGTCGCCGTCGACACCATCGACCGGAGCAAGGCCGACATGATCGCCGACCTCAAGGCCATCGCCCCCACCCTGCGGGCGCTGGCCGACTCCGGCGACGATCTGCCGGACTCCCTCCAAGTGCTGCTCACCTACCCGTTCACGGACGAGGTGCTGCGCGGTGTGAAGGGCGACTACCTCAACGTGTACCTGGACATGACGGCCGCGCCCGGCACCCAGATCATTCCCGCCTACGACCCGGACGCCGCGACCCCGGGAGGGACCGACGCGCTCGCCGGCGCCGGACTGCCGCTGCCGCTTCCCCCGGCCACCACGCCCCGCACGAACCCGGCCACCGAGGGGGGCAAGCGATGATCACCCTCGCCGTCCGGCTGAAGAACATCGCCTTCCTGATCATCGCCGTCCTGGTTCTCGGCTATCTGGGCGTGCGCTACGCGGACCTCGGCCACTACGTCGGGATGCGCGACTACTACACCGTGAAGATGCAACTGCCGCGCACCGGAGGCCTGTTCACCCACTCCAACGTGACCTACCGGGGAGTCTCCGTGGGCCGGGTCGGCCCCATCGAACTCACCGACGACGGAGTGGAGGCCGAGCTGCGGATCGACAAGTCCGCGCCGCCCATCCCCGACGACCTGAAGGCCGTCGTCGCCAGCCTCTCCGCCGTCGGTGAGCAGTACGTCGATCTGCGCCCGGCCCGCACCGACGGCCCCTACCTCGCCAACGGCTCGGTCATCGACCAGGCCGAGACCACCGTCCCCGCCCCGGTGACGGACGTCCTCACCAGCGTCGACGACCTCGCCTCCTCCGTCGACCTGGAGTCGCTGCGCACCGTCGTCGATGAGTTCGGCACCGCGTTCAGCGGGCGCGGGGACGACCTCCAGGTCCTTCTGGACACCGGCAGCGACTTCGTCGACGCCGCCGACGAGGCACTGCCCGTCAACACCCGGCTGATGGCGGACGGCGAGACCGTGCTGCGGACCCAGGCCGAACAGGGCGAGGCGCTCAAGGGGTTCGCCTCCGGCGCCAAGGAACTGGCGGCCCAGCTCAAGGGTTCCGACACCGACCTGCGCAAGCTCATCGCCGCCGCGCCCGACGCGACCGGGCAGATCAGTGGGCTGCTGCGGGACCTCGACCCGAGCTTCGGGGTCGTCGTCGCCAACCTCCTCACCACCTCGGACGTCGCCGTCACCCGGCAGCGCGGACTGGAGGAACTCCTCGTGAAACTCCCGGCCGTCGCGGCGGCGGGCGCCAGCGCCGTCGACGAGGACGGGGCCCGGTTCGGTATGTCGGTCACCTTCTTCGAGCCGCTGCCCTGCACCTCGGGCTACAGCGGGACGGCCTACCGCAACGGGCTCGACCTCGGTCCCGCTCCCGCCCTCAACACCAAGGCCCGCTGCGCCTCGTCGCCGGGTACCGGGATCAACGTCCGGGGCAGCGCGAACGCCCCGAAGGGCGGGCCGCTGCCCGCACCGGCCAAGCCGGGCACCCTGCCCCTCGGCGTCGACGACACGGCGGACCGGCTGCCCGGAGTGCTCGGTACCGGGACGGACCCCGTCCCCGCCGCCGGGGGCATGGCCGGACTGCTGGGCCTGGCCGGGGGGAGCGGCGCATGAGCCCCCGTACCCGCACCCTCGGCGGCTGGGCCGCCCTGTTCGCCGCCGTGCTCGTCTGCGCGTTGGGCGGCTGGTCGTACGCGCAGGCGCGCGGCGACGACGACCTGGCGTACGCCAAGAGCCGGGACGCCGCGCTGGCGGACGGCCGGCAGGACCTGGCGCGGCTCAACAGCCTGGACGGCAAGGACGCCGCGAGCGTCGACGCCGGGCTCGCCTCCTGGCTGGAGTCCTCCACCGGGCCGCTGCACGACCAGTTGCGGCGGACCCGGAAGAAGGACGCGGCCGATCTGAAGAAGTCCGGCACCACGGCGCGCGGCAAGGTCACCGACGCCGCGCTCACCGAGGTGGACGACCGGGCGGGGACCGCGCTGATGATCGCGACCGTCGACATCGAGGTCACCCCGCGCACCGGAAAGGCGGGCACCGAACGCAAACGCTTCGAGGCCACGCTCGCCCGTACGGCGGACGGCTGGAAGGTCAAGGCGCTCACGGCACTCGGCACAGGGAGCGGCACATGAAGCCGGGCGGCACGACGACGGACGCTGTCACCGAGGAGCCGGAGCTCGTCACGCAGGACACGGAGGTCGTCACCAAGGAGGCGGAGCTCGTCACGCAGGACACGGCCGGGGAGAACCGGTCCGGCCACGAGCCGGAGGATCCGCGAGCCGACACCGACGCGGGCCCCGGCCGGCGGTGGCCGAGGGTGGTGGCGGGGGTGCTCGTCGTCGTCCTGCTCGCCGCCGGGGGCGCGTTCCACGTCGCCGGCCGACAGCTCCGCGACACCCCCGCCACCTCCAACCGGGCGCTCACCGACAGCGCGGCGACCACCCAGGTCGCCGGGGACGTCACCAGCGCACTCGGCAAGGTGTTCTCGTACAGCCCCGGCGAGACCGCCGCCACCAAGGAGTCCGCGAAGCGGCTGCTGGCGGGCAGGGCGCTCCAGCAGTACGCGGCGCTCTTCGGCCAGGTCGAGAAGCAGTCCACCGAACAGAAACTGACCCTCACGACGCATGTCGTGCGCGCCGGAGTGACCCGGCTGACCCCCGACAGCGCCCATCTGCTCGTCTTCCTCGACCAGGTCTACGAGCGCAAGGGCAGGCCCGCGAGCACGGCGGCCGCCCAGCTGTCCGTCACGGCCCAACTGCGCGAGGGCCACTGGACGATCACCGACATCACCTCCAGATAGCGCACCCAGCACCCAGCACACACAGCACACACAGCACAGACCGGCCGGCAGGGAGAGGCAGCGATGGCACGGGTACGGATGACGAGGAATCCGCTGGTGGCGGCGGCGATCGTGCTGACGGTCGCGGCGGTCGGCGCCGCGGGCTGGGGCGGGGTCTCCCGGTACCAGGCGGCGCACGACGGCTCGGCGGCCTACGCGCAGACCCGCGACGACGTGCTGGCCGCCGGCGAGCAGGCCGTGCAGAACATGAACACGCTCGACCACGCGCGGCTCGGCCAGGGGCTCGACAGCTGGGAGGACTCCGCCACCGGGGACCTGCACCGGCAACTCGTCGACGGACGTGACGGGTTCGTGAAGCAGATCCAGGAGGCGAAGACGGTCAGCACGGCCAAGGTGCTGTCCGGTGCGGTCACCGAGCTCGACGACCGGGCCGGGAAGGCCGGGGTGATGGTGGCGCTGCGGGTGACCGTGACCGCACCCAAGGGCAAGCCCGCGGTGAAGGAGAGCCGGATGCTGGGGCAGCTCACCCGCACCTCCGAGGGGTGGAAGCTCAGCGCCCTCGGCCAGGCGCCCGTCGGCAACACCGCCGGCTGACGCGCCCGCTCCCACCCCGCCCCGAGAGGACCCCCGCCATGTCGACCACCCGTCACCTCGTCAACCGGCAGCGCCGCCTGGCCACCGTCGCCGCCGAACGCACCGCCGCACCCCCCGTCGTACGCAAGCCCGTCGGCCGCAAGCCCGCGGAACTCGAACCGGTCGACGAGGAGGTGTCCGGGGGCCCCGGTGAGCCCGGCCCGGAGCCGCAGCCCGAAGGGAAGAAGCCCCGACAGCCCCTCGGCACCCGGCTCCGGATCCGGCTGCCCGTCGTGCTGTGCGTCCTCACCGTGCTCCTGGGCGCCTTCGCCGCCTGGGCGTTCGCCTCGGCGGACAGCCTGCGCGACGAGCCGGCCCGGCGGAACAGCGCGCTCACCGACATCAGCCGCACCAGCGAGGTGAAGGGGCAGATCACCGAGGCGGTCGGCGCGGTCTTCTCGTACAACTACGCCTCGCCCGCGAAGGCGGACGCCGCGGTGAAGAGCTATCTGACCGGCAAGGCGGTCCGGCAGCACGCGGACATGCTCGCCGGGGTACGGGCGCAGGCGCCCCGGCAGAAGCTCGTCCTCACCACGACCGTCAGCGACAGCGGGGTGGAGATGCTCGACGGCGACCGGGCCCGGCTGCTGATCTTCGCCGACCAGAGCAACACCCGTACCGGCAAGTCCGACGAGACCACCTACGCCGCGGCCATGTTCGCGGTGGACGCCGTCCGCAAGGGCGGCACCTGGCGGATCTCCGCCATCGACACGTTCACCCGGTGACTCCGGAGAGGGGAGAGCACGCATGAGGTTCAACGGCACCATGCGCCGCGGACTCGGCGGCACCGCGGCGGCCGTCGCCGCGATGGCCGCGCTCACCGCGTCCCAGGCCCCAGGGCTCGCCGCCCCCGAGGAGACGCCGAAGCAGCGCCGGGCGGCGGACGAGGTCACCTGGTCCGAGGTCGCCAACGACGACGCGTACCACACCGAACTCCCGCCGCTGAAAAGCCCCGTGCCGCCGAAGCCGGGCGTCAAGCAGAGCCCGCAGGCCGTGCGGTCGTGGGCCGAGGCGGGCATCCCCGCCACGGTGCTGGCCGCCTACCGCAAGGCGCAGAGCGCGCTCGGCCGCAGCGACCCGGGCTGCCGGCTGCCGTGGCAGTTACTGGCGGCGATCGGCAAGGTCGAGTCCGGACACGCGGCCGGCGGCCGGGTCGACGCCCACGGCACCACGCTCTCCCCGATCCTGGGGCCCGTGCTCAACGGCGCCGGTTTCGCCAACATCCCGGACACCGACGGCGGGGCGTACGACGGGGACAAGACCTATGACCGGGCGGTCGGCCCAATGCAGTTCATCCCCTCCACCTGGGCCCACTGGGGGCGGGACGGCAACGGCGACGGCCGCAGCGACCCGGGCAACGTCTACGACGCGGCGCTGGCCGCCGGGGCGTATCTCTGCGCCGGGCCGCGCGATCTGAGCGTACGGGCCGACCTCGACCGGGCGATCCTGAGCTACAACCACTCCGACACCTATCTGCGCACCGTGCTGTCCTGGCTGGAGTTCTACCGCCACGGCACCCACCCGGTGGCCGACGGCAAGGGCACCGTCCCGAGGAGCCCCGGCGCGGGCGGCCCCAACGAGCCCGAGCACCCCGTGGACGGCGGCTCCGGCGGCAAGGGCGGCGGCATCGAGGTCGGCCCGCAGCCAAGCCGCACACCGGACCCCTCGGCACCGGCCTCCCCGGACCCGACACCCGGCGATTCGGGCTCCCCGGACCCGGGCGGCTCGACCAGCCCGTCGCCCGACCCCACCGACACCGGTTCCAGCACGCCGGACCCCGGCACCGGCCCGGACCCGAGCACCACGCCCGACCCGGACCCGAGCACCCCTGAGCCCGGCCCCGGCTGCACGACGGACAGCCCGTCACCGGACCCCACCGACACCACCGCACCCACCGACCCGCCCTCGCCCGAGCCGACCGGCACCGACGAGCCCTGCTCCACCCCGACGGTCCCGCCCACCGCCGACTGACCCGGGACCGCGCGACCGGGGTTCAGCCGCCGGACAACACATCGGCCAGGTCGTAGCGCACGACCTCCTCCAGCTGCGTGTACGTGCAGCCGACAGGGGTCCGGTCCGGCCGCCAGCGGCGGAACTGGGCCGTGTGGCGGAAGCGGTCGCCCTCCATGTGGTCGTACGCCACCTCGCAGACCCGCTCCGGACGCACCGCCACCCAGGACAGGTCCTTCTTCCCGGACCAGCGGCTCGGGGCCCCGGGCAGTCGCGCGCCCGCGTGCGCCTCGGCGTCCGCCCAGGCACCCCAGGGATGGTCGGCGATGTCGGTGAGCAGGGGTTCGAGCTCGGTGACGAGTTCCGCGCGGCGCTTCATCGGGAAGGCCGCGCACACCCCGACGTGCTGGAGCGCGCCCCCGGAGTCGTACAGGCCGAGCAGCAGCGAGCCGACGACCGGGCCGCTCTTGTGGAAGCGGTATCCGGCCACGACGCAGTCGGCGGTCCGCTCGTGCTTGATCTTGTACATCGCCCGGGTGTCCGGCCGGTAGGGAAGATCGAGGGGTTTGGCGACGACGCCGTCGAGCCCGGCCCCCTCGTACCGTTCGAACCACTCCCGCGCCTCGGCCGGGTCGGTGGTCGCGGGCGCCAGACGCACGGGCGGCGCGGCGTCGGCGAGCGCCGCCTCGAGCACCCTGCGCCGGTCCGCCTGCGGGGTGTCCATCAGTGAGTCGTCGCCGAGCGCGAGGAGGTCGAAGGCGATGAGGGAGGCCGGCGTCTGCCCGGCCAGCATCCGGACCCGCGAGTCGGCCGGGTGGATGCGCTCACTGAGCCGGTCGAAGTCGAGCCGCCCGTCGTACGCGATCACGATCTCGCCGTCCACCACGCAGCGCGGCGGAAGGTTCTCCCGGAACGCTGCGACCAGCTCGGGGAAGTAGCGGGTGAGGGGTTTGCCGGTGCGGCTGCCGATGACCACCTCGTCGCCGTCCCGGTGCACGATCGCCCGGAAGCCGTCCCATTTGGCCTCGTACTGCATGCCCGGCGGGATCCGCTTCACGGACTTGGCGAGCATCGGCTTCACGGGCGGCATCACCGGCAGGTCCATGCCCCGATTGTGGACCGTACGGCGACCGGAGTCCTCCGATATGCGGCATATGTGTGCCCGGCCTACCGTGTCCGACATGGCAGCAGCGGGCAATGCGGTGGAGCTGGAAGCGGCCGGACGGGCGGTACGGCTGTCCCATCCGGACAAGATCTACTTCCCGGAGAAGGGGTACACCAAGAGGGACGTGGCCGAGTACTTCCTGGCCGTGGGCCCCGGGATCCTCCGCGCCCTGCGCAACCGGCCCACCACCCTCCAGCGCTTCGTGGACGGCGTGGAGGGGGAGTTCTTCTACCAGAAGCGCGCGCCCAAGAACCTCCCCGAATGGATCCCCACCGCCGAGATCGCCTTCCCGAGCGGCCGCAGCGCCCGGGAGATGTGCCCCACCGAGGTCGCCGCCGTCATCTGGGCGGCCAACCTCGGCACGCTCACCTTCCACCCGTGGCCGGTGCGCGGCGGGGACACCGAGCACCCCGACGAACTGCGCATCGACCTCGACCCGCAGCCCGGCACCGACTACGCCGACGCCGTACGGGCCGCCCTCGAACTGCGCTCCGTCCTGGAGGAGCACGGGCTGCGCGGCTGGCCCAAGACCTCCGGCGGCCGGGGCATCCATGTCTTCGTCCCCATCGAGGCGCGCTGGACCTTCACCGAGGTCCGGCGGGCCGCCATCGCGGTGGGGCGCGAGCTGGAGAGCCGGATGCCCGACCGGGTGACCACCGCCTGGTGGAAGGAGGAGCGCGGCGAGCGGATCTTCGTCGACTACAACCAGACCGCCCGGGACCGCACGATCGCCTCCGCCTACTCGGTGCGCCCCTTCCCGCACGCCCCGGTCTCCGCCCCGCTGCGCTGGGAGGAGATCGAGGACGCCGAACCCCGCGACTTCGACATCCGGACCATGCCCGTGCGCTACGCGGAACAGGGCGATGTGCACGCGGACATGGACCAGGAGGCCTTCCGGCTCGACTCGCTGCTGGAGCTCGCCGACCGCCACCGGGCCGACGGCGGCCCCGGCGACCTGCCGTACCCGCCGGAGTACCCGAAGATGCCGGGCGAGCCGAAGCGCGTGCAGCCCAGCCGGGCCCGCCACGACGGGGACGAGGACGCATGACCGAGCCCGGCCCCGGAGCCGGTCACCCCGGACCCGGCGCACCGCACGGCGCGCACGGCAGACCGCCCGCCCGGGGCGCGAAGTGGGCGGCGTTCAAGGAGTCCCCCTACTTCTCGGCGACCGTCCTGCTGTTCATCCTCGCGGCCGCCGCCGGGCTCTTCGCCGGCTCCTACACGTACGCCATGGCCAACCCGACCCCGCACCGCATCCCGGCCGCCGTGGTCAGCCAGCCGGACACCGCGCGCGGCAAGGAGTTCGTCGCCGCGATGGACAAGGCCCTGGACGCCTCGCTCGACATCCATGTCTTCGCGACCCCCGCCCGGGCCCGCCACGCCCTGGAGGAGCAGGAGGTCTTCGCGATCTTCCGGTCCGGCCCGCGCGGGGTGTCGCTGGACGTCGCCGGGGCGTCCGGAGCCGCCGTCGCCCAGCTGCTCGCCGAATCGGCGGTGAAGGTGGGGGACACCCTCCATGTCCCGGTCGCGGTCACGGACGTCAAGCCGCTCCAGAAGGGCGACCCGCGCGGACTCGCGCTCTTCTACATCTCGCTCGCCGCCGTCATCATCGGCTTCGTCGGCGCCATCCAGCTCAGCGTGCACGCCCGCTCGCTGATCCCGGCCGAGCGCATCGCGTTCACCGTGGGCTACGCGCTGCTCGGGGCCTTCGCCATCGCCGCCGTCGTCGACTGGTGGCTGGGCGCGGTCGATCTGCCGTTCTTCGAGTCCTGGCTGATCCTGGCGTTCACGATGTTCACCTCGGGCATGGTCTTCACCATGTTCAACACCCTCATGGGGCGCTGGGCCATGCTCCCGACCTGGGGGGTGATGGTGCTCCTGGGCAATCCGTCCTCCGGCGGCGCGGTGTCCTGGCCGCTGCTGCCCTCGCTGCTCGGGCACATCGGACGCTGGCTGCCGCCGGGCGCCTCCGTCAACGCCCAGCACACTGCCGTCTACTACCAGGGCTATCAGAAGGTCTTCCCGTTCCTGGTGCTCGCGGCCTGGTCGCTGGTCTCGTGCACCGTGTTCTGGGTGTGGCGCCACCGGCACCCGGGAGGCCGCGACCGCATGCACCGGCATGCGGCCGCGGCCGGCTGATCCCGGGAGGTGCCCGGTGGTCACAGCTCCTTGATACGGATGTCCCGGTAGGAGATCACGTCCGAGGTGCTGTGGACCTGGAGCCCGATGTAGCCGGAGGCGTACCGCCGGCCGTCGGTGCCCGGGTCGTCGTCCCGCGGCGGCTCGAAGAGCTGGCCGCCGTTGTTGTCGAACTCGTTGAGCAGGACGCCGTTGCGGTAGACCGAGTAGTGCTGGTCCACCACCCGGATCTCGTAGTCGTTCCAGGTGCCCTTGGGGGTCACCCCGGCACCCGCGAGACCCACCCGGTCGAACCCGTAGACGGAACCCGTCTTGTACATGTCGCCGTCCGGCCGGTCGTTGATCTGGATCTCATGGCCGTACTTGATGGCGACCCACTCCGGGTTCTGCTCCTCCGGGTTGTCGTGGACGTTCGGGAACCGTACGAACACCCCGCCGTTGGCGTTGCCCGTGCCGGGCGCGTCGTCCCGCCACTGGAGCTTCAGCGAGAAGTCCCCGTACTGGCGGCCCGGGAACCACAGCATCCCCATGCCGTCCACGGTGGTGGAGCTGGTGATCGCGCCCTCCTCCTCGTTCAGCGCGAACTGCCCGCCGCCGACCTGCTGCCACTTGGCGAGCGAGGCGGGCGTGCCGTCGAAGAGCTTGCGGTAGCCCTCGTCCTGGCCCGGCTTGCCGATGCCCGACTGCTTGGCCGCCTTGTAGATCTTCTTCTGTTCGCGGGCGTCGATCACCCCGGCGCCGAAGAGCTGGTCGAGGACCTTGTCCACGTGCTTGAGGAACAGCGCGTGCGACGACCAGTCCTTCTCGTCCTCGATCAGCTCGTTGATCGTGCAGCGGTTGCCGGTGATGCGGTTGGGCACCCCGGTGTCGACGGTGCCCACGATGACGGTGCGCCGTTCGTCGAACTCCGGGCAGTTCGGCGCCGGGACGCCGCCGCTCTGCGCGACGGTGAACGAGACGCGCTGGGCCCCGGAGGTGTTGCCCGCCTTGTCCGTCGCCCGGTGGTCGACGGTGTGGTAGCCGACCCGGTCGACGAGGACCGCGGCGGTGTAGGCGAGGTAGGGCCCGCCGTCGAGGGAGTACTCGACCTTGTCCACCCCCGAGTCGTCGTCGGTCGCGACGACCGTCACCTTGGCGCTGGTGAGAAAGGCGCCGTCCGAGTTCCGGTCGCCCTCGACCCGCGCCGATGTCTCCGGCGCCGTCGTGTCCTCGGCCGGCGGCACGACGACGGTGAAGTCCACCTTCTTCTCGGCTGCGGCGTTGCCCGCCTTGTCGGTGGCGCGGTAGCGCACCTGGTGCGCCCCGGCCTCGTGCACCATCACGGGGCCGGTGTACGGCTGCCAGGCACCGTCCGCCCCGAGCGCGTACTCGATGGTGTTGACGCCGGAGCCGGTGTCGGACGCGGTCACGGTGACCGTCGCCATGCCCAGGTACTGCCCCTGGTCGTCCTTCTCCCCGGACACGGTCGCCGAGGTCTCCGGGGCCGTGGTGTCGTCCGTCGGCGGGGCGGCGACGGTGAAGTCCACCTTCTTCTCGGCTGCGGCGTTGCCCGCCTTGTCGGTGGCGCGGAAGCGGATGGTGTGCGCGCCGACCTCGTCCACCACGACCGGCACGGTGTACGGCTGCCAGGCACCGTCCGCCCCGACCGCGTACTCGACGGTGTCGACGCCCGAACCCTCGTCGGTGGCCGCGACGGTGACGGTGGCCTGGCCGACGTAGGCACCGTCGGCGTTCTTGTCGCCGTCGACCTTCGCCGAGGTCTCGGGAGCGGTGGTGTCCTCACCGCCGCCCCCGTCGGTGACGGTCAGGATGCCCTGCATCGCCTCGTGTCCCGGCATGGTGCAGTGGTAGAAGTACCGGCCGGGGGTGAGGGTGACCTCCGCCGTCTGCTTGCCGCCCTTGTCATCGCCCGGGTTGGCCAGCAGGTTCAGCGGTACGTCGTTGTTGAACTCCGGGTCCGAGACGCTGAAGGTCAGCGTGTGCGGCATGCCGGTGGTGTTCCCCGTCGCCTCGCTGTTCTCGAAGACGATGGTCGCCTTGCCGGCCACCGCCGTACCGGGCGCGGAGAGGTAGTGGTCGATCGGGTCGCCCGCCGTCCAGGTGAGCACCTGGTCGGCCGCCGTGTCCGCCGGGGCCGGCGTACGGCCGTACGCCGCCGTCGAGGTCAGCCCCAGCACCATCAGGAACGATCCCAGCAGCGCGAGCCAGAGCCGCGCGGGGCGGTGGCGCCCGCGGAAGAAGATCGAACGGTGTCTCACTTCACTGCCGCCTTCCTGGCCAGGTCCTTGACGGCCGGGGTCGGTGCGCCGCCCTTGTACGTCACGCGCCACAGGGCGGACTTGGAGTCGGAGGTGAAGAAGCCGCGCCCGTAGTCCAGGACGTACAGCGATCCGTCCGGGGCGAACTTCCAGTCCATCAGGTTGCGGATGCCGTCCGCGCCGACCGGGATGATCTCCTTCAGCGACTCGGCATGGGTGGGCAGGCCGCCCTTGCCGACCGTCTTCGGGTCGGTGAGCACCGCGTGCCGGGGCTGGGTGTCGTCGTAGAAGTCACCGACGAACCATTTGCCGTCCCAGTACGAGGGCCACTTGTCGGCGCTGGTGCTCGCCGCGTCGTACCGGTAGACCGGGCCGTTCATCGTGGCCTGGCCGCCGCCCTTGAGCCAGGGCAGCAGTTCCTTCTGGTCCTCGACCTTGTAGCTCGGGATGCCGTTCTCGTCGCGCGGGTAGTCCACGCCACCGCCCTGCGGCGAGTACCAGATGGTGTTGGAGGTGATCGGCGGCAGGTTCACCAGGCCGTCGTTGTTGGGCGACTCGTTCTTGGGGTGGTCGCAGTCGTACCAGCCGAGCGGCTTACCAGGGTCGGGCAGGTTGCGGTCCCGGTAGGGCTGCTTGTTGCCCATGCAGTACGGCCAGCCGTGGTTGCCCGCCTTGGTGATCGCGGCGAACGTGTCGTACTTCGCCGGGCCCCAGGTGGTGCTGGGCTCGCCCGCGTCGGGGCCGACCCAGCCCGCGTACAGCGTGTCGGTCGACTTGTCGATCGAGATCCTCGCCGGGTTGCGCACCCCCATCACATAGATCTCGCCGCGGGTCTTGCCGCCGCCCTCGTCCGTCTCCTTGCCGGTGAAGAGGTTGCCATCGGGCAGGGTGTAGGTGCCGTCGTCCTCGGGGTGGATCCGCAGGATCTTGCCGTTGAGGTTGTTGGTGTTGCCCGCGGTGCGCCGGGCGTCGGCGAACGAAACGCCCTTGTAGTTGGGCTCGGGGTTGTTGCCCGAGTAACCGTCGCTGAATCCGGAGGAGTTGTTGTCCCCGGCCGCGATGTACAGGTTGCCCTTGGAGTCCCAGGCCATGCCGCCGCCCGCGTGGCAGCAGCTGTGGATCTGGACCGGCCAGTGCAGCAGGACCTTCTCGGAGGCGAGGTCCAGCTTGTTCGTCGCCAGGTCGAGGGTGAACCGGGAGACCTGACGGACCGCCATCTGCTTGTCGCGGTCGATCTTGTCATGGGGTGTGTAGTGCAGGTACACCCAGCCGTTCTTCTCGAAGTCCGGGTCGAGCTCGATGCCGAGCAACCCCTCCTCGACCTTGACCAGTTCGTCGCCGCCGCCCTTGTTGCCGAAGACGGTCAGCTCACCGGCGAGGGTGACCTTCCTGGTCGTCGGGTCGTAGACGTGGATCTGGCCCAGGCCCTTGCCGACGTTCGGGTCCTTCCAGTCGGTGACGACCGGCACACTGCTGTCGGCGCCGCCCCGGCCGATGTACAGCACCCGTCCGTCGGGGGCGGTCACCAGCCCGTGCGGCTCGCCGATCTGGTCGTTCCTGCCCGGCTGGTTGGGCTGGGTGACGCGCTCCGCCTTGTAGTTGGAGGTGATCGTCGCCTTGCAGTCGGCCTGCGAGATCCGTGTCGTCCAGTCGAGCGCGCCGCGCAGATGGTCCCGGAAGTCGGCCTCGGCGAAGCTGTCGACCGTACCGCCCATCGCGGTGTAGAAGGACCGGCCGCCGTCGTAGTCGCGGCACCAGGAGACCGGGTGGTCCCAGCCGTTGGCGCTCGTACCCGGCTTGTACGTGATCTCCCGGACGCGCGCCACGGTGTGCACGTCCCCGGAGGGATTGTCCTTCCAGTTCAGCCACTTGTCCGGGCGCTTCCACTCCAGCGGGAGGTTCTTGGTCGCCGGGTGCTGCCGGTCGCCGATCTCGACCGTCGCGCGCTGGACGGAGGTGGGGCTGCCGGCCGCCGGACGGGCACCGACCAGGCCGGTGAACCAGTCCGAGTACGGCTCGGTGCGGGCCGCGTCATGGATGCCGAGGAATCCGCCCCCGGCCTCCATGTACGCCTCAAGACCCGCCTCCTGCTCCGGGTCGAGCACATCCCCGCCGCCCGTCAGGAAGACGACGGCGTTGAACGTGCCGAGCTTCTTGCCGTTGGTGAAGACCGCCGGGTCGTCGGTCGCCACGGTCTTGAAACGTCCCGCCTCCGGTCCGGTGAGCCCGATCTTCTCGATCGCCGCGATTCCGGCGTCGACGGTCGGGGACTCCTCGGTGGCGGAGGCGTGGAACACGAGCACCTTGACGTTGGCGCCGCCGGGTGGCGACGGCAGGGACAACGTTGTCGCCATGGCGCCCGGGGCGCCGGGGTCCGGCCTGGCACTGGCGGCGTTGCCGCCGAGCAGGGATGCGGTCAGTGCGCCGGCCGCCAGGGCCGCCGCAAGTCCGCGTCGCGATCTGGACCTGTGATGTGGTGTGCGCTGCATGTGGTCACCCACCCCTCTTTGGTCACTGCAACAGCGCATGAAGCTAGACCTCTTTTCGCGACTCGCCAATAGCTATGGCAGGGATGGCACCAACTTTGTCCTTAGTGTGGATAAACGAAGATCCCCGGGCTACGGTGTGGCCCGTTCTCCGCAACATCCGTCCCACAGTGGGGAGTTCGACATGGATCGCAGGAGCTTCAACCGGCGGGTGCTGATGGGCGGCGGGGTGGTCGCCGCGACGGGCGTGACATCGTTGTCCCTCGGCGCGATCGAGGCCACCTCCGCGGAGAACCCGCCGCGTACGGCTCCGGCCGGCGGGGTGGTGCGCCATCTCAAGCTGTACGCCGAGAAGCTGGCGGACGGCTCGATGGGCTACGGGCTGGAGAAGGGCAAGGCCTCGATCCCCGGACCGCTCATCGAGATCAACGAGGGCGACACGCTGCACATCGAGTTCGAGAACACGATGGACGTGGCGGCCAGCCTGCACGCGCACGGCGTCGACTACGACATCGCGAGCGACGGCACCCGGATGAACCGGAGCATCGTCGAACCGGGCGAGTCCCGTACGTACACCTGGCGCACCCATGCCCCGGGCCGGCGCAAGGACGGGACCTGGCAGCCCGGCAGCGCGGGCTACTGGCACTACCACGACCACACCGTCGGCACGGACCACGGCACGGGCGGCATCCGCAAGGGGCTGTACGGCCCGCTGATCGTGCGGCGCCAGGGCGACATCCTGCCGGACAAGACGATCACGATCGTCTTCAACGACATGACGATCAACAACAAACCCGCCGACCAGAGCCCCGACTTCGAGGCCACGGTGGGGGACCGGCTGGAAGTCGTCATGATCACGCACGGCGAGTACTACCACACCTTCCATGTCCACGGTCATCGCTGGGCGGACAACCGCACCGGCCTGCTCACCGGGCCCGACGACCCGACCAGGGTCATCGACACGAAGATCGTCGGGCCCGCGGACTCCTTCGGCTTCCAGGTCATCGCGGGCGAACACGTGGGCGCGGGCGCCTGGATGTACCACTGCCATGTGCAGAGCCACTCCGACATGGGCATGGCCGGAATGCTGCTGGTCGCCAAGGCGGACGGCACCGTACCGGGGCACGACGGTCACACGATGGCGTCGACACCGCCGGACGGGCCCGCGAAGACGGAGGCGCACAAGGGCCACTAGGGCCCTAGGCCCCGGCCTTCGCCGCGAGGCGCTGCTGTTCCTCCTCGACGATCCGGCGGGCCAGCGACCCTTCCGACACGTCCACGGCGTCCGGCGTCGTCTCCGCGAGGTCGCTGCGCCGGGCGTAGGCGTCGAACAGCCGCTCCTTGCGGGCCAGGATGTCCAGCATCCGCTGGTCGACGCTGTCCGCGGCGAGGAGGCGGTGCACCTGGACCGTTCGTATCTGGCCCATCCGGTGCGCGCGGGCGACGGCCTGGTGCTCCATCGTCGGCTTGATCTGCGGTTCGCACAGGATGACGACCGACGCGGCCTGCATGTTCAGCCCGACCCCGCCGGCCTGGATCTGGCTCAGCAGCACCGCGTGGCCCTCCACCGCCGCGAAGCCGTCGATCAGCTCCTGGCGCCGGGAAGCCGGCAGGCTGCCGGACAGCGGGCCGAAAACGCCCTCGTCCAGGGCCTGCCGGACCGTTTCCAGCACCTCGCGGAAGTAGGAGAACACGACGACCTTGAGGCCGTTGCCCGCCGCCTCCGCGACCAGCTCCCGCAGCCGGTTCAGCTTCGCGGAGGTGGCCGGGTGCGCGTACGCCGCCCGGCGCATCCGCATGAAGTGCCCGGCGCCCACCGCCTCGCGGTAGGCCAGCAGATCGGCCTCGCTGAACTCCTCCCACTCGTCCACCTGCACCACGGCGGGGAGTTCGGTCAGGACGTCCTGCTGATTGCGCCGCAGATAGGCGGGGGCGACGGCCCGGCGGAACGCCTGCGACCCCGCCACGCCGTGGCCGGCGCTGATCGAGGGCGCCAGCTCGGGCTGGAGGTGGCGCACCAGGGCGCGGAACTCCTCCACCCGGTTCTCCATCGGGGTGCCGGTCAGGAACAGGACGTGCTCGGTCCGCTCCGACCAGCCGGACACCGCCCGGGACCGGCGGGTGGCCGGATTCTTCACGTAGTGCGCCTCGTCGACGACGAGCATGCCGGGGCGCACACCGCTGTCGCCGGCGGCCGGCAGGGTGTGCAGCGCGTCGAAGGTGGTCAGGGCGACCCCGCCGCCCGCGCACCACTCGGCGAACGCCTCGCGCCGCTCGGGGCCGTGGACCGGCAGCGCCCGCAGGGTGGAGCGGGCACGGACCTCGCGCGTCCAGTTGATCAGCACGCTCGCCGGGCACACCACCAGGAAGTGCGTCTGACCGCGCGCCGCGAGATGGGCCAGCGCGGCGATGGCCTGGACGGTCTTGCCGAGCCCCATCTCGTCGCCGATGATCACCCGCTTCTGCGCCAGCGCGAAGCGCGCGCCGAAGGACTGGTAGCCGCGCAGGGACACCCGCAGCCGGGCGTCGTCCAGCCGCAGCCCGCGCACCCGGTCCGCGATCCCGGACGGCAGGAAGCCCTCGGCCGCGTCCCGGTCGGGCCCCGTGCCGGACATCTCCGCCAGCAGGCTGTAGTACTCGGCGGACCGCAGCTCGAAGTCCACCCAGACCGCGACATCGGACTCCGGGGCCCGCAGCAGATCGACCGACACCTGCCCGAACAGCAACGGCAGTTCGCGCTCCACCGCGTCGGCCACGGCCGCCCGCACACCGGCGACGGCCTCCAGCGCCTGCGCGCGGGCCCGCCGCCGCGCGAAGAGCATCCGCAGCCGGCCCCGGGCCGGGCCGGCCGTCTCCAGCAAGGGTTCCAGCCGCCCGGTCAGCCGGCGGGCCCCGTCCACCGCCCGCCGCACGTCCGGCCCGGCCTCCACCAGCCGGTACAACGCCGTGACCAGTGCGGTCGTGGGACCGTCCGGGGTGTCCACGTCTATCCGCAGCGCGACGGTGTCCCGCACCGCGTGCGCGATCTGGCCCGCGGCGGCCAGGGTCTGGTCGGCGGTCTGCGCACCGACCCCGGGGATCTGGCGGAGCTCGTAACGGCTCGTCCCGTACACCTGCCCGACCGTCGTGAAACCTGCCTGCTCGACCGCACCGAGGCGCAGCCGGCCCTCGGTGACGTCCTTGAGCCGGGCGACCGGGATGGACGTCAGCTCGTCCCGGACGAGGGCGTCGAGCAGCGGGTCCAGGGCGGTGCGCACGGCGTCGACCGCGCGGGTGTGGTCGGCCAGCACCCCGCGCGCCGCGCCCAGCAGCTCATCGGCGCGTGCGAGCAGCTCCCGGGCGGCCCGCCCGGTCGGTGCCCCGCCCTGCGTGGACCCCGCCTCAGTCATGTACGTCCCTCTGTCCCCGCCGCCTCGCCGCCGCTCCGTCCGCATCCGCCCGGAGCGACTCATATCGTCCCACGCGCGACTGACAGCCGGAGCGGACAGGCCCCGGGCTCAGCGCGCGGGGGGCCGCCGCTCCGCCGGGGAGAGCAGCAGCACCTCCAGGGCGCGGGCGCAGGCGCGCGCCTGCTCCAGGAACCAGTCGGTGCGGGCCTCGGTGATCACGGACGGGGTGGCCCGGACCGCCAGCGCGAAGCGCGCGTACCCGGCGCCGTCCAGCACCGGCACCGCCAGGGTCCGCACGCCGTGGGCCGACTCCCCGTCGTTGACGGCGTAGGCCTCGGCCCGTACCCGCGTCAGCTCCTTCTCCAGGGCCGCCGGGTCCACGATCGTGCGCTCGGTGAAGGCGGGCAGCGGCGGCAGCGAGGAGGGGCCGCCCTCGCCCGGCCGAGCCCAGGCCAGCAGCACCTTGCCCAGGGCGGTGGAGTGCAGGGGCCGGCGCAGCCCCACCTTGGGCGTCACCGAACCGCCCGCCACGATCACCGCGTGCGGCCCGCTGCGCAGCGCCAGGTCGGCGGTGGCGCCTGTGCGTTCGGCGAGATCGGCCAGCTCGGGGGCGGCCAGATGCAGCCCGCGCTGGTGGTACGAGAGCCGGCCCAGCTCGGTCACGGCGGGGCCGAGCCGGTAGCGGGACGTGCGGGCGTCCTGCTCCAGGAAGCCGGCGCCGAGCAGGGTGCGGGCCAGCCGGTGGGCCGTGGAGACCGACAGCGCGAGGCGGCGGGCGAGATCGGACGCGCTGAGATCGGGGCCGTTGTCGTGGAAACAGTGCAGGACGTCCAGGGCGCGCTGTACCGCCTGCGCTCCGCCCGGAGCGCGTACTGCGGCGGCCTCGGTCATGGTGCTCACTCTCCGCTCGTGGGGATGCGGGTCCTGACGTTGCCACATTACGGGAGCCCCATCGGTCCGATACGGCCTGGTGAAACACTGCGTTCATATGTAATCCCACATCATGGGAAGCGAGTTGTGGGCGGGCCGGGCGCCGTGGCAGGCTGCAGCCGTCATCATCGACGAGCCGAAGGGAGCAGTGCCATGGCCGGCCGCCGAACCGCGACCCCCGCCCACGCCGCTCCGGTCCCGCTCGCCCTCACGCTGCGCCGCCACATCGACCTGGCCCGCGTGTCCAGCGCCGCCTGTCGCTGACCTCCCGCACCGCCCCCTTCTCTTTCCTCCTCGCTCCCTCGCCGCCCGCCGCGCCGGTCCGACGCCGCGCGGGCCCCGCCGCCGTACGCGCCGCCCGCCGAGGGGCCGTGCGAGCCGCGCCCGCCGCCACCCCCGCTTCACCGATCCCCGGGAAGACTCCATGACGTCTGCCGTCCTGCCCCCGACCCTCTGGTTCACCCGCTGTCCCGTGCCCACCGCCACCGGCATCGCCGCCGACCGGCGCTGGCTCACCGAGGAGTTCGCCGCCGACGGCATCGCGGTGCGCTCCCTCCAGGAGGCCTCCCCGGACGCCGACCGCGCCGCCCACTACACCCACGCCCTGCCCGGACTCTTCCGGGAGGGCGGCAACGTGCCCGCCCTGTGGGCCCGTTCGCGCGGCGAGCGCACCCGGCTGATCGGTCTCACCTGGATCGAGGAACGGCAGACCGTCCTGGTCGCACCCGGCTCCGGCATCCGGGGCGCCGAGGCCCTGCGCGGGCTGCGGCTCGCCGTGCCGAAGCACACCATCGCCATCGACTTCTGGCGGGCCATGGCGCTGCGCGGCTTCGAGGGAGCGCTCGCCTCCGCCGGACTCGCGCTCGACGACGCCTCCCTGGCCGACGTACCCGCCGACGGGTACGAGGGCCAGTGGGCCGCCGAACTGGCCGCGCTGCGCCGCGGCGACGTCGACGCCGTGTACGTCAAGGGCGCGCTGGCCGTCGAGGCGGCCCGCCGGGCCGGGGCCGAGGTCGCCGTCGAACTCGACGACCTGCCCGACCGCCGCTTCCGCGTCAACAACGGCACACCCCGCCCCATCACCGTCCACCAGCAGCTGCTGGACGACCACCCGGACCTCGTCGACCGGTTCCTGGCCGTCCTGCTGCGGGCCGCGGACTGGGCCGCCGGACAGCCCGGCGAGGTCGCCCGCATCCTCGGCGCCGAGACCGGGGCCGGCGCCGACGGAGTCGCAGGCGCCTACCGGCCCGGCACCCATCTCACCCTCCACCCCGACCTGTCCGCCGGACGCCTCGCCCTGCTCGCCGCACAGGAGGCAGGGCTGCGCGCCCACGGCTTCCTGCCCGAGCCCGTCGACGTCACGGCCTGGGCCGACCCCGAACCGCTGCGCCGTGCGACCGCACTGGCCCGCCGCACCCCCGTACCCCTGAGCCCCGAGGACCCCTCATCATGAATCTCGCCCGACCACTGCGTACGACCGCTCTCCCGGCGCTCCTCACGGTCTCCGCGCTCGTCGCCCTCACCGCCTGCGGCACATCCGAGGCCGACAGCGCCGACGGGGGCTCCGGCGGCAGGTCCACCGTGACCGTCCGCATCCCCGACCCCGGCAACTCCGGGGTGCTCGCCCTGGGCAAGAAGGACGGCAGCCTGGACAAGGCCCTGGCCAAGGCGGGCGCCAAGGTGAAGTGGACCGGCAGCGCCGGCCCGTTCGCCCCCGCCGCCCAGGCGATGAACGCCGACCAGCTGGACATCGCCACCGGCTCCATCACCTCCGGCATCACCTCGCTCGCCCAGAAGCCCGGCTTCAAGTTCTTCACCGCCGTCGACCCGGACGCCGCCGGCGAGGGCATCCTCGTCCGCGACGGCTCGGGGATCGACTCGGTCGCCGACCTGGTCGGGAAGAAGGTCGCCGTCAACCAGGGCGGTACCGGCGAGTACCTGCTGCTCAAGGCCCTGGCCAAGGCCGGCATCCCGGCGGACAGGGTCACCCGGGTCTATCTGCGCCCCGACCAGACCGCGGCCGTCTTCAACGCAGGCAAGGTCGACGCCTGGGCCGTCTGGGCCACCTACGCGGTCGCCGAGATCGGCAGCGGCAAGGCCCACTTCGTCGCCGACGGCGCCGCGATCGGCTCCGACAACTACAGCCTCAACGCCGTGCGGACCGCGTTCGCCGAACAGCACCCGAAGGTCGTCCAGGCCCTCTACCGGTACCTCCACGAGGCCAGCGCCAAGGAGAAGCAGAACCCGGCCGCCTACCTCAACGTCTTCACCGACGTCGGCCCCACGGCCGTGACAGGCAAGGCCAAGGAGGTCCAGACCGCGTTCACCGCGAAGGGCGGCACGGTCGACCCGATCGGGCCCGAGGACATCGCCCGCTTCGAGGACGTCGCCGCGTTCTACGCCGAGCAGAAGGTCACCAAGGACCGGGTCGACGTCGCCGCGCACCTGCTCGACGTCGGGAAGCTGACATGAGCGACACCGCCGCCGCGCCCGCAGGACTCGTCCGGCCGCGCCCCCGGGTCAGCATGGCCCGCGGCCGGGGCTACGCGCTGACCGTCCGCGCCATCGGCCCGGTGGCGCTGCTGGTCCTGTGGTGGGCGGCGTCCGCCACCGGACTCCTCACCCCCGACGTGCTGGCCTCACCCGGCGAAGTGCTGGGCGCCGTAGGAGAGTTGTGGGGCAACGGGCAGCTGCCCGACGCCCTCACCACCTCCCTCACCCGCTCGGGGCTCGGCCTCCTCATCGGGCTCGCCGCCGGTCTGACCCTCGGGATCACCACCGGATTCACCCGCCTCGGCGACGAACTCCTCGACTCCTCGCTCCAGACCCTGCGCACCATCCCCTTCCTCTCCCTGGTGCCGCTGTTCATGGTCTGGTTCGGGATCAACGAGACCGCGAAGATCCTCCTCATCGCCGTCGCCACCACCTTCCCGATGTACGTGTCCACATCGAGCGGGGTCCGCAACACCGACCCCAAACTCATCGAGGCCATGCGCAGCTTCGGCATGGGCCGCCTCGCCCTCGTCCGCGAGGTCGTCCTGCCCGGCGCACTGCCCTCCCTGCTCGCCGGGCTGCGTCTGTCGATGACCCTCAGCGTGATCGCGCTGATCGCCGCCGAGGAGATCAACGCCACCGCCGGCATCGGCTATCTGATGTCGCAGGCCCAGAGCTACGCCCGCACCGACATCCTCGCCGTGTGCATCCTCGTCTACGGGCTCCTCGGACTGACCGCCGACATCCTCGTGCGGCTGCTGGAGCGCCTGCTGATGCCGTGGCGCACCCCCCAGGGAGCCGCGCGATGACCGATCCCGCCTCGTCCGCACCCGCCGTACGGGTACGGGGCCTGCGCCGCGTCTTCGGTGAGCGCCCCGTCCTCGACGGACTGCGACTGGACATCGCCCGGGGCGAGTTCGTCGCCCTGCTCGGGGCCAGCGGCAGCGGCAAGACGACTCTGCTGCGCATCCTCGGGGCGCTCGACGGGGCCGACGGGGGAGAGGTGTTCGTCCCCGAGGCCCGCACCATCGTCTTCCAGGAGCCCCGCCTCGTCCCGTCGAAGAAGGTCCTCGCCAACGTCACGGTCGCACTGCCCCGCAGCCGCGCCGCCCACGGGCTGCGCGCCCTGGCCGAAGTCGGCCTGGAACGCCACGCCGAGGCCTGGCCTGCCACCCTCTCCGGCGGCGAGGCCCAGCGCGTCGCCCTCGCCCGCGCCCTGGTCCGGGAGCCCGAACTCCTGCTGCTCGACGAGCCGTTCGCCGCGCTCGACGCGCTGACCCGGCTGAAGATGCAGGATCTGGTCGGCGAGCTGTGCCGCCGCCACCGGCCCGCCGTCCTGCTCGTCACCCATGACGTCGACGAGGCCGTACGGCTGGCCGACCGGGTCGCCGTGCTGCGCGACGGGCGGCTCGTCACTGACGAGACCGTCGACGTCGACCGGCCGCGGGACCCCGGCGACCCCGCCTTCGCGGCCCTGCGCCGCCGCCTGCTGGCCGACCTCGGCGTCGAGAGCGCCGCGCCGTCCCTCCCGTCCCCCGACCGTACCGAAGCCGGAGTGATCTGAATGACCCTCACCATCGGTGTCCACAGCAGCAACCCGTCCCTCTACCACCTGTACCACCTCTCCCGGCTGGGCTTCGCCCAGGAGGAGCTGGCGCCGCTCGGCGAGAGCGTCGTCTTCCACCCGTACAGCAACGGCGTACGCACCGGCGAGCTGCTGACCCGGGGCGTCATCGACTTCGGCGGCACCGGTTCCACCCCGCCGGTCACCGCCCAGGCCGCCGGGCACGACATCGTCTACACCGCGGTCTCCGCCCCGCGCCCCGAACACGGCGCGCTGCTGGTCGCCGAGGACAGCCCCGTGCGGACCGTCGCCGAGCTCAGGGGCTCGACCGTGCACCTCGCGATCGGCTCCTGGCAGACCCATCTGATCGCCAAGGCCCTCGACGACGCCGGCCTCTCCTACGCCGACGACATCACCGCCGTCCGCAGCAACGCCGACAGCGAGCAGCTGCTGCGCACCGGCGGGATCGCCGCCTGGGTCGCCCAGGGCGCCGAGCTGGCCGCCGCCCGTCGCACCGGCGGGCTGCGCACCCTCGTCCGCACCGGCGACGTCATCAGCGACCGCTCCGTGTTCTTCACCCGCCGCGACCTCGCCGAGTCCCGGCCCGAGGTCGTCGAGGCCCTGACCCGGGCGCTCCGGCGCGCCGACGACTGGGCGGCCGCCCACCCCCGGCAGGCCGCCGAGATCGCCGCCGCCGACCTCGGCGGATCGGCCGACGACTGGGAGACCGCGCTCGCCTCGCTGCCCTGGACGATCGAGCCCGTCTCCGACGCGTTCATCGCCGAGCAGCAGGAGGCCGCCGACATCTTCCACCGCACCGGGTTCATCGACCGCCCGGTGACCGTCGCCCAGGCCCTGGCCCGGGTGCCTGCCGACAAGGCGGTATGACGACATGGCGACCGAAGTCCTCTGGTACGTCATTCCGCGCGAGGGCGCCTACCCCTGGGAGCCGGCGGGCCGCCGCCCGGTCGACCTCGGCTATCTCGCCCAGCTCGCCGGCACGGTCGAACGGCTCGGCTACACCGGCGCGCTCCTCGCCACCGACCTGTACGACGTCTGGCCGCTCGGCAGCGCGCTGGCCGCCTCCACCGGCACCCGCTTCAAGCCGCTGCTCGCGGTCCACCCCGGACTGATCTCACCGACCCTGCTGGCCAAGATGGCGCTCAGCTTCGACACCCTCTTCGGGGGCCGGCTGCGCTTCAACGTGGTCAATGGTTCAACGAAGTCGCTCCAGGAGTACGGACTCCATGTGGAGCACGACGAACGGTACGAGCTGAGCGCGGAGTACTGGTCGATCGTGAAGCGGCTGACGGCCGGCGAGGTCTTCGACCACAAGGGCCGCTTCTACGACCTGAAGAACGCCGGCGCCTCCTTCCGGGAGCTGAAGCCCGTCCAGGACGGGCACATCCCGCTCTGGTTCGGCGGCTCGTCCGACCCCGGCATCGAGATGGCGGCCGAGCACGTCGACGTCTTCCTGACCTGGGGAGAGCCGCCGCACCTGCTGAAGGAGAAGCTGGACCGGGTCCGGGCCAGGGCCGCCGCGTACGGCCGCACGCTCAGGATCGGCCTGCGGCTGCATCTGATCGTCCGCGACACCGAGGACGAGGCATGGGCCGCCGCCGACCGGCTGCTGGACGTCACCAGCGACGCCACCTACGCCCGGCAGCTCGGCGACCGGACGGGTGAGGACGGTGTGGGCTGGCAACGGCAGTTCCGCCAGCACGGCGGCAGGGTCCCCGCGCACGCCCGTGAGCTGGAGGTCCACCCCAACATGTGGCCCGGCATGAGCCTGTTCCGGCCGGGCCCGGGAACGGCGGTGGTGGGCTCGACGGCCCAGGTCGTCGAGCGGCTCAAGGAGTTCGAGGACCTGGGCGTCGACACCTTCATCCTCTCCGGCAACCCGCTGCTGGAGGAGGCCTACCGGGTGGCCGAGACCGTGCTCCCGGCCCTGGGCATCACACGCTGAGCCCGGTGCGCACGGACTGCGGTTGTCCGTGCCCGGTGCCAGACTCGGACACATCAGGCCGGACCCCTGATGTGTCCGAGGACGGGACCACCGAAGGAGCGCACCATGCTCACCACCCGTTTCACCGACGGAGCCCCCGACTGGATGGATCTCGGCACCCCGGATCTCGAAGGGGCCGCGGACTTCTACACCGCCCTGTTCGGCTGGGAGTACGAGGCCGGAGGCCCCGAGACCGGGGGCTACGGGATGTTCACGCTGAACGGGCGGACGACCGGCGGCGTCATGACGGTCCCCGAGGACCAGGCGGCGGCGTCCTGGTCGGTGTACTTCCAGTCGGGCGACGCCGAGGCGACCGCCAGGACCGTCGAGAAGGCCGGCGGGTCCGCGCTCTTCCCGCCGATGGACGTGCTGGAGTACGGCCGGATGGGCGGGTTCCACGACCCGGCGGGCGCCTGTTTCGGCGTCTGGCAGCCGAGGGCGAACCCCGGGCTCGGCGTCGTCGGCGACCCCGGGAGCCTGTGCTGGGCCGAGCTGTACACCCCGGACGTACCGGCCGCAGCGGCGTTCTATTCGGCCGTTTTCGGCTGGGAGACCGCCCGGACGCCCTACCCGGGCGGGGACGGCGCGTACACCGTGATCAGGACCGCGGGCGGCGGGCAGGACGCCGGATTCGGCGGGCTCGTACCGCTGGACGCCGTACCCGTCCGGGCGGCTCAAGGTCCGCACTGGCTGCCGTACATCGAGGTCGGGGACTGTGACGCCACGGTGGCCGAGGTCGAGCGGCTCGGCGGCAAACTGACCCTGGAACCGCTGGAGATGGCCGACGTGGGCACCTTCGCCGACGTCACCGATCCGTTCGGCGCGGCGTTCGCCGTGATCAGGAGCGCGACCCGGCCCGGGAGCTGATCCGGCCACGGCCGCGGGCGACCGATTGACGCGGCGTTGATCAGTCGTTTATCGCGGCGGGGCATGGTGTGCACCATGCTGATCAACGCCGCTACCGACCCCGCTCTCGCCTGGCAGGAGACCGCGCTGTGCGCGCAAGCGGGCCCCGAGTTCTTCTTCCCCGCCCCCGGCAGCTCCACCCGCGAGGCCAAGCAGCTCTGCAACGCCTGCGAAGGACGCCAGGCCTGCCTGGAGTACGCCCTCGACAACGACGAGCGCTTCGGCGTGTGGGGCGGGCTCTCCGAGAAGGAGCGCGAGCGGCTGCGCCGAGTTGGCCGAGACCAGGGGTGAACCACCCTTGTCCGTGCGAGGTTTCGGCCCGCAGGAGAGCCTGCGGGGCTCCGCCGGTCCGATGGCCCCCTACCCGGGACCGGTCGACGACGACCGCCTGGCGGAGGCGACCAGGTCCGCCGCGCAGACGCTCTACCACCCCGTCGGCACCTGCCGGATGGGCGAGGACCCGGGCTCCGTCACCGACCCGGCGCTGCGGGTGCGCGGGGTGACGGGCCTGCGCGTCGTCGACGCGTCGGTGATGCCGCGCATCACCCGGGGCCACACGCACGCGCCGACCGTCGCCCTCGCGGAGAAGGCGGCCGAGCTGATCAGACAGGACGCCGCGCCTGGGGCCTGTCCGGCCGTTCCCGTCTGCCAGGCGACGCCATCGCGCACTCTCGCCGAGGCGGGCCGGGCGGGTCACGAGGGGACGGTGAAGGTCTCCCCGTACATCTTCCAGGTCAGCGGCGGCTCCAGCGCCAGATTGCCGTCGTCCAGGAACGCGCGCTGGGCGGTGTCGATGCGCGAGGTGTCCTGCTGGTTCCTCTTCGACTTCATCACGGCCCGGGCCGCGTCCAGGAAGGCGTCCAGATAGGCCGCCTCGTCGCCGCCGTCGGTGACCGAGTCCGCCTCGGCGAACGCGGCCCTGCGGATGCCGTAGAACGAGTCCGCCTCGGCGCCGGCCCCCTGGAGCACCATCGTGTCGAAGTAGATGAACTGGCCGAGCGCGCCGAGCCCGTCCAGCTTCGCCAGCCGCACCGCCGGCTCGAAGTACTGCTTGTCCCGCACCTGCTCCTGCGCCCGGCGGAACGCCGGGTCCTCGGCCGCCTTCCTCCACGCGGCCGTGAAGCCCGGGTCCAGGCCCTCGTGCGAGCCGGTGCCGTCGACCGAGCGCAGCGCCGGGACGAAGGGTGCCAGCGGACTGTCCGGATGGTCCTTCGTGAATGCCTCGACGAACGTGAGCATGTCGTGCGTACCGGAACAGAACCCGATGATCCCGGCCGCGTAGCCGGTGCCGTCCCCGTTGTCCTCGATGGCGGCGTACTGGCTGCGCCAGTCCAGCGTCGAACTCTCCGCACTGGACGACAGCTTCCAGGCGATCTCGCGCATCGCCGGATCATCCAGCCCGGCCGGCGCCGCCTTCACCCGCGCGTCCAGCCGGCGGCGCTCGTCCGCGTCCGCCGCCAGATAGGGGTCGGGATCGGTGGCCCGGGCCCGGGCGGGCGACGCCCCGGCCGTGGGGGAGCCCTTGGGGAGCGCGGACCCGCCGCCGCTGTTGAACACGAGGGCGGCGGCTATGAGTATCGGCGCGCCGACGAGCACGACGCGGGTCACAGGTTTCACCGGCACAGAGTACGGTCCGCGCAATCCCGGGGAGGGCCAGGGCCGGGGCCGGGACCCGCACGGCACAATCGCCGCATGACCGACGCCCTGCTGAAGGCCCTCGACCCGCTCCCGTATCCGCGGCGCATGCGCGAACTCGCCGCCAGGGCGCGCGTTCTGTCCGCATCCGGGCGGCTCCGTGCCGTGCTGGACGACCTGGACGACGGCGATGCCTACGAGCGCGAGACCGCCGTCGTCGCGGCGTCCGCCGGACAGGACCGGGACTGGATCGCCGCGCGCCTGGCCGACCCGGACCCCTTCGTGCAGGGGCACGCCCTGCGTGTCGCGCACAGCCTCGGCGTCCCGGACACGGCCTATGAACGCGCCCTGGACGACCTGCCCCGCACCGCACGCCGCAGGCTGCTCCGGGCCGTCGTCACCGACGGGCGCACCGCGCTCGCCGACCGGCTGATCGACCAGGTGCGCGAGGTCTGGGGCGACTCCGAGGCCCTTGTACTGCTGCCGGGCTGCACCACCGCCACCGCGGCCCGGCTGCTCCCCGCGCTCCTGCACGCCGTACGCGGCCCGCGCACCCTCGCGCGCGCCCACCCGGACCTCCTCCTCGACGCGGTGGAGCGGCAGCTCGCCGATCTGCCCGGGGCCCACCGCGCCGACTGGTGGCAGCGGTACGCACCCGGGGTCGCCGCCACCGCGACGATCCGCCCAGGCCGCGTCCTCGACCTGCTCGACCGCTTCGGACCGCCCACCCTGCCCCCGCCGCTCACCGGCCGGCTCGGAGCCCTCGCCGCCGCCGACCCCGCCCGGGTCGCCCGCCTCCTGCTGCGCCCCGGGGGGACCCAGCGGATGCTGTGGGCGGGCACCCTCGGCAGGAGCGTCCTGTACCGGCTGGCCCGCACCGCGCCCGAAGGGCTCCTCGTGGAGCTCGGCCGGACCATGCCGCAGGGCGCCCGGGGGCTGGTCCAGCTGCTCCAGGCCCTCCCGCCGGGGCGCCGCGGCTCCTTCCACGCCTCGGTCGTGGCCGGGCTCGGCCGGGGGGCGGCCGTCACCGTGGACGCCGCGGTGCTCGACGCCCTGCCGCGCAGCGCCGTCGCGGACGAGGCCCGGCGGCTCGCGGAGCGGGCCGCCCGCAGCGGCGCGGAGTGGGGCACCGTGCTGCTCGCGGAGTCGTATCTGCCCGTGGCCGAGGTACGCGAGCGGCTGCTCACCGCCACCCGCAGGCCGTCCGCCGAAGACCGGGCCCTGGCCTGGCCGCTGCTCATCCGCAACGCGGCCCGCTCCGGCGCCCCGGAACCGGTCGCCGCCCTGCTCGACGACATGGCCCGGCTGCGCAACGAACAGGACCCCGTCCGCTCGGCCGCGCTGGGCGCCCTGGCGGCGGTCCCGGCCGCCCTGTTCACCGACGACGTGGAACCCGCGCTGGACCGGACGGCGTCCGACGCCGTCGAGGCAAGGGACTCCTCCCCGGCCACCCGGCACGCGCTGAGCGCACTCGCCCTGCGCCTCCTGCGCGAACACGCCGCGACCCGGCACCGCGCCCTGGTCAACTGGGCCCTGCGCACCCTGGTCCGGATCTCCGGCAACACCGGGGGAGCGGACCTCGGACGGCTCGACCGGACCCTGCGGCGGGGCCAGGAGTCCGAGGTCTTCGAGGCCCTGCGCCCCTGGATGGAGGCGGGCACCGAGAGGGCGGACCACGGGCTGGTGTTCGCGCTGGCCCGGGCGCTCGGCCGCCGCGCGGCCGGACTCCCCGAGCTGCAGGACCTGCTGGAGCAGGCGGTCCGCTTCGGGGAGAACCACGAGGCCAGAACCGCGGTGGGCCTGTGGCTGGAGCCGGTCGCGCACCGCGGCGAGCGCGTCGCACGCATCCTGGCGGCCGACCCCTCCGCCGGCGCCCTGCCCGAGGTGCTGCGGGTCCTGACCCGCAGCCGCACCGACCTCCTCGACCCCTACCTCGCCGACCCGCCGCCGTACGGCCGCTTCCTGCCGCCCGGCACTCCGTGGACCGTGGACCCCGTGGACGTCCGCCGCTGGGTGCCGCGCCAGCGCCGCGCCGCCCTGCGCGCGCTGGAGCGGGCGGCCCGGGACGAGAAGCTGCCGCTGTACGCCCGCGCCACGGCGGTCCGCGCCCTGGCCCGTGTCCCGTCGGCCGGTGCCCGGGCGGTGCTGGACTGGACCGGCTCCGACGACGTGGTCCTCGCCGAGGCCGCCCTCACCGCGCTCGGCAGCACCGACCGGGCCGACGAGGTGCTGCCGGAACTGCTCGCGCACCACGGGGACGACCGGGCCAGGGTCGCCGTCTTCGCGGCCGGCCGCGCCGCGCAGGACGTACGCCCCTCCCTGCTCGCCCCGCTGCTCCGCGCCCGGCTGGCCCCCGGCACCGGGAAGGTGACCAGCCGCAAGGAGACGGTCCGCCTCGCCGTGTCCCGGCTGCCCCGGGACACGGCCGCCGACCTGGTCGCCGAGGCCTGCGCCGCGCCCGGCCAGCACCTCGACGTCCGGGCCGTCTGCGTGGCCGCCGCCGTCTCGCTGCTCGACGACGAGCGGATGTGGGAGCTGCTGACGGACGCGGCCACCGGCGCCACGGTGCTGCGCGCCGCCGTGCTGCGGGTGCGGCCGCCGGACCTGCCCGCGCCGCACCGCGCCCGGTACGCCCGGCTGGTGCGGGAGGCATGCGGTATGCACGACGAGGAGCCGGCCGCCGCCGCCCATGCCGTGGTGGCCCGCTGGGTGCCGTGGGAGCCGGGCGCCTGCGAGGTCCTGGTGGCCGCGACGACGGACCTCGGGCGCCGCCGCTCCTGGCGGTCGGCCGCCGACGCGCTGGTGACCGCGGCCCCCGCCGCGGGCGAGGCCGCGCAGGCACTCGTCCGGACGCTGCGCACCCTCGCGGACGCCGTGGCCATGGACGACGCCGGCAGCGAGCGCGACCGTCCGGAGCGCCAGCGGCTCGTCCACCTCGTGAACCGGCTCGCCTCGTCCGCCGGGGGCCGCACCGGGACGTCCCTGCGGCCCGTCCTCACCACCGCAGGCGAGCTGCTGGCCCGGTACCGGGACCACGCACCCCAGGCCGCCGAGCTGCTGGTCAGGGCGGTGGACCCGGACGAGGGGCCGGACGCGCTGTACGCCGCGCTTGACCGGCTCGCCCGCCTGCACGAGGGCCGGCCCGTCCTCGCGGCCCGTACCGCCGCCGTGTTCGCCAACCGGCTGCCGGCACCGCACGGCCGGGACGGCTCGGACACCCTGCTGGAGGTCGCGGCGCGGCTGGCCGAGGACCGGGGCACCGCCCAGGGGCTGCTGGCCGTGGAGCTGACCGGGGCGGGCGGCCGTCACTCGGACTGGAGCGGGCCGTGGCGCACCCAGCTGCGCCTGCTGCGGCGCCATCCGGAGGCGGAGGTGCGCGACGCGGCGTACGCGCACGTCACGGTCCGGGAATGAGCCGCTGCCCGCAGGAGAGCCCCCTGCGGGCAGCGTGGCGGCCCGGTGTCAGGCCTGGGCGGCGCGGGCCGCCATCCGCGCCTTGCGCGCGGCGAGCTTCTCGTCGAACTTCGACGCCTCGGTGTCCAGCCCGTTCATGTACAGGCCGAGCTCCTCCTGCGCCTGCAGCCCCTCCGGGCCCAGCCCGTCGATGTCCAGCACCTTGAGATAGCGCAGCACGGGCTGGATGACGTCGTCGTGGTGGATCCGCATGTTGTAGATCTCGCCGATCGCCATCTGCGCGGCGGCCCGCTCGAAACCGGGCATGCCGTGGCCGGGCATCCGGAAGTTGACGACGACGTCGCGCACGGACTGCATCGTCAGGTCCGGGGCCAGCTCGAAGGCCGCGCCCAGGAGGTTGCGGTAGAAGACCATGTGCAGGTTCTCGTCGGTGGCGATGCGGGCCAGCATCCGGTCGCAGACCGGGTCGCCCGACTGGTGCCCGGTGTTGCGGTGCGAGACCCGGGTCGCCAGCTCCTGGAAGGCCACATAGGCCACGGAGTGCAGCATCGAGTGCCGGTTGTCCGACTCGAAGCCCTCCGCCATGTGCGCCATCCGGAACTGCTCCAGCTTGTCCGGGTCCACGGCGCGCGAGGTGAGCAGGTAGTCGCGCATCACGATGCCGTGCCGGCCCTCCTCGGCCGTCCAGCGGTGCACCCAGGTGCCCCAGGCGCCGTCGCGGCCGAAGAGCGAGGCGATCTCGTGGTGGTAGCTGGGGAGGTTGTCCTCGGTGAGGAGGTTGACCACGAGGGCGATCTTGCCAATGTCGGTGACCTTGGACTGCTCGGCCTGCCAGGCCTCGCCGTCCTCGAAGATGCCGGGGAAGTTCCGGCCGTCGGAGAACGGGACGTACTCGTGGGGCATCCAGTCCTTGGCGACCTTGAGATGGCGGTTGAGTTCCTTCTCCACCACCTCTTCCAGCGCGTACAGCAGTTGGGCGTCGGTCCACGCCTGTGAACTGCCGAGGTGGGGAGAGGTGATCGTCACGGGGGCTCCTGGGGACGGGAGAATTACCTACGGCTTCGTAGGTTACGAGACCGTAGGTTAAAGCGGCAGTAAGGCCGCCGCCAAGCCCGTCCGGGCGACGCATGCTCACCCAGTGTCATAAGGCCAGCTCAGATGGGTTTACAGAGGGTCAGGACGGGGAGCGGAACGGCTCGGAAAATCAGAAAAATCCCGGCCGGTTTCCGCGCTCCCGCGCCCCCTCCCACCTCTCCTTGCCCGCCGTCTCAGAGTCCGGCGCGCACCTCTTCGGCCGTGGTGTCCCGCAGCGCGCCGTCGAGCAGCAGCCAGCGCGTGATGCCGAGCGACTCCAGGAACGGGATGTCATGGCTCGCCACGATCAGCGCGCCCTCGTACGCGTCCAGCGCCGTGGTCAGCCGGCGCACGCTCGCCATGTCCAGACTGTTCGTCGGCTCGTCCAGCATCAGCAGCTGCGGCGCCGGTTCGGCGAGCAGCAGCGCGGCCAGCGCCGCCCGGAACCGTTCCCCGCCCGACAGGGTTCCCGCCGCCCGGTCCGCGCGCGCCCCCTTGAACAGGAAGTGCGCCAGCTTCGCCCTGATCCGGTTGTCCGTGACCTCCGGAGCGAACCGCGCCACGTTCTCCACCACGCTCAGGCTGTCGTCGAGGACATCGAGGCGCTGCGGCAGAAAGCGCAGCGGCACCTGCGCGACGGCCTCGCCGGAGACCGGTTCCAGCTCTCCGGCGAGCGTCCGCAGCAGGGTGGTCTTGCCCGCCCCGTTGCGCCCCACCAGCGCGATCCGCTCGGGGCCGCGCACATCCAGCCAGCCCCGCACCCGTGCCCCGTAGGCCAGTTCCAGGTCGCGCAGCTCCAGCACGCCGCGGCCCGGATGGACCTTGGTGTGCGGCAGTTCGACCCGGATCTCGTCGTCGTCCCGCACCGCATCGACGGCGTCGCCCAGGCGCTCCTTCGCCTCGGCCAGCCGGCCCGCGTGCATGATGCGGTGCTTGCCCGCCGACTCCTGGGCGGAGCGCTTGCGGGCCCCCATGACGATCTTCGGCTCGCGCTTCTGGTCGTGCATCTTCTGGCCGTACCGCTTGC
This sequence comes from Streptomyces sp. ITFR-16, assembly GCF_031844705.1. Taxonomy (NCBI): domain Bacteria; kingdom Bacillati; phylum Actinomycetota; class Actinomycetes; order Kitasatosporales; family Streptomycetaceae; genus Streptomyces; species Streptomyces sp. ITFR-16. The sequence goes on along the minus strand of NZ_CP134609.1, from coordinate 872,649 downwards.
GGCGGGCCAGCTTCACCTGGGCGTCGGCCAACTCGCGCTTCTGCCGCTGCACATCGGCCTCGGCGACCCGCACCATGCGCTCGGCCGCCTCCTGTTCCACGGCGAGCGCCTCCTCGTACGCCGTGAGGTTCCCGCCGTACCAGGTGACGGTGGAGTCCCGCAGATCCGCGATCTGGTCGACCCGGTCCAGGAGCGCGCGGTCGTGGCTGACGACGACCAGGACCCCGTGCCACGCGTCCACCGCCGCGTAGAGCCGCTCGCGTGCGTACAGATCCAGGTTGTTGGTGGGTTCGTCCAGCAGCAGAACCTCGGGCCGGGCGAGCAGGAGTGCGGCCAGCCGCAGCAGGACGCACTCGCCGCCGGACATCTCACCGATCGTCCGGTCGAGTCCGATGTGGCCGAGGCCGAGCTGGTCGAGCGTGGCGCGGGCCCGCTCCTCCACGTCCCAGTCGTCGCCGACCGCGGCGAACCGCTCCTCGCCGACGTCCCCCGCCTCGATCGCGTGCAGCGCCTCGCGGACGGCGGCGATGCCGAGGGCGGCGTCGACGCGCAGCCCGGTGTCCAGGACCAGATTCTGCGGGAGGTACCCCACCTCGCCCGAGGTCCTGATGTGGCCGCCGGCCGGGACGAGTTCACCGGCGATCAGCCGGAGCAGGGTGGACTTGCCGGCGCCGTTGAGGCCGATGAGCCCCGTGCGGCCGGGGCCCACGGTGAGCTGGAAGTCGTCGAGCACCTGGCTGCCGTCGGGCCAGGCGAAGGAGAGCGACGAGCAGGTGATGTGGGCGGCGGGGGCAGACATAAGGAATCTCCCGGTTGCGAGGAAGGTCAGGGGCAACGGGGCGAGACACCGGCCACTGGCGTTCCACGCAGACGTCCGGGAGTGAAGAATGCCGGAGGTGCGGAGGGACGACCTGGTCACGGAGGACGGCTCGGAGAGCTGAGGTCACACTCGGGCACGCGGACGTGTGCCTGTACGGACAGACAGGACACGGCGTGCGACACGGTGTCTCGAGACCTCAGACGAGCAACGTCCTACTCCGTTCGGCGACAACAAGGACAGCACGAAAGTACGCCGGGCCCCGGATGGGGGCAACCGGATTTACCGCGCCGTGCGCGCGCTCAGCACGGACCGCCGAGCAGGTCCGTCAGATTCCGGTCCAGATCCAGGAAGCGGTACTCGTCGCCCTCGGGCACCAGCTCCTGCGCCCGCCGCAGGAAGCGGCGCAGCTCCGCCGTGCGGACGTGCACCATCGCGATCCCCTCGGCGGCGTGGAACTCCAGCACCGTCCGGTCGTAGCCGAACGGTCTGACCCGTACGTCACCCACCCCCGCCGGTGCCTCCATTCCCGAGGCGAGCAGTTCCCGGGAGAACTCCCAGGACACCTCGGTCCCCTCCAGCGTCGCCGGCGCGGGGAAGACCATGCGCACGGCGAAGGGGTCCTGGCGGTCGTAGGTCAGGACGGCGGGCAGCGTCTCCATCTGCGGGGCTGACGCGACCATGCGGGCCTGTACGGACTGTTCGATAACGGTGGACAAGAACCTGCTCCCTCTCGCGACCGGACGAACGGTTCCCGGCACCCGTAAGGACGACGCCGGCCGTCGATCCGTGCATCGGGGGACGGCGTGAGCTGCGTCACCGCACACCGTCGCCCTGTTCACCTGCCCCGTTACCGGCGGTCCACCCGGACCGCTCCGCCCGGGAGCCCGGCAGCCGCGGGAAGGGAGCCCGCTCAGAGCTGTTGGCGGTACGGGGCGAGCGCTTGCGACGTCTTCGTCGCGATGAACTCGGTGATGCGGTACGCGCAGACGCCGTGCACGACGAACGGATCGGTCGCCGCCAGCCCCTCGATCGCCGCCCGGTCGTCCCCGACGGCGAGGATCACCCCGCCGTCCCGGGGGTTCTTGCGGCCGGAGGCGATGAACACCCCGGCCTCGTACTGCGCGTCGAGCCAGGCGACATGCGCTTCCAGCGCGGCGTCGACACGGTCCAGCAGGGCGGTGTAGGACAACTCGAGTACGAACATGATCCCAGGCTAGGGCGTGTCGTCGAACTGGCGTCTGCCGGGCGGCGCCATGCACGCACTCTCGCCGCACCGGCCCCAGACCCCGGTACGTCCAGTACAGGGGCCTGGGGCCGGCACGCCGAGAGCACGCACCTGACGCCGCCCGGCCGCCCTTCGGGCAACGACACCAGTTTGACGACACGCCCTAGTACGGCGGTTCCCGCGCTCCGGCGGCCCGGTCACAGACTCCGGTAGACCGCGTCGAGCGCCAGCAGGGCCCCGCCCCGGGCGGCCGCCGTGAACCCCAGGGTGGACAGCCGGACCTCGCAGCCGCCCGCGTCGGGTGCCATGACCCGGGTGCGGAGCGAGTCGCGGACGCGGTCCACGACGAGGTCGCCGATGTGGGTGAAGTAGCCGCCGAGCACGACCGCCCGGGGGTTGAGCACATCGGCGAGCAGGGCGAGCCCCAGGCCGAGGTCGTCCGCCAGGCCCTCCAGGGCCTCGCAGGTGCGGGCGTCGCCGTCGCGGGCGCGGCGGTGCAGCTCGGTGAGCCGGGTTTCGAGTGCGACGGCCGGGTCGTGCACCGGGTCGCCGCCGTCCGCGGCCCGGCGCAGGAGCGCGTCCAGGCCGACCATCCCCTCCCAGCAGCCCCGCCGGCCGCAGACGCAGGGCCGCTGCCGGGGGTCGAGCGGCATGTGCCCGACCTCTCCGGCGAACCCGCCGGCTCCCCGCAGCAGCCGGCCGTCGCTGATGATGCCGGCGCCGATGCCGCGCTCCCCGGTGATGCACACCATGTCGTGGATGTCGTCGCCCTGCACCAGGGCGTGTTCGGCGAGTGCCGCGAGCTTGGCGTCGTTGTCCACGGTGATCTGCTGCGGGGTCCGGGACAGCCGGGCCCGCAGCCCGTCGGCGACGGCGATTTCGCGCCAGCCGATGGCGGGCGCGTACGTGACGGCCCCGGTGGCCATGTCGATGACGCCGGGGGCGGCGACGGTGAGGCCGACGGGGCGGATCCCGTCGCGGCCGAGGGCGGCGAGGCAGGCCCTGACCTTCCGCGCGGTGAGGTCGAGCACCGCCTCGGGCCCGGCGTCCGCGACCGCGACGGCCGCGCGGTGCTCGAAGACGAGCCGGCTGTCCAGAGTGAGCGCGAGGACATGGACGTAACTGGTGCTGATCTCCACGCCGATGCCGCAGAGGTCGCCGCCGTCGATGTGCACCAGGGTGCCCGGGCGGCCCACCGTGCCCTCCCGCTGCGCGGGCCCCTCGCGGACCAGGCCGAGGGCGACGAGTTCGGCGACGAGGCTGGTCACCGTGGGTTTGGGCAGCCCGATGTCGGTGGCGATCTGGGCGCGCGAGCGCGGACCCCGGTCGCGCAGGGCGCACAGCACCACGCCGAGGTTGGTGCGCCGGATGGAGGCCCGGTCCCGTGAGCCGGCGGGCCTGGCGGGGGCTGCGTACGGCTGTGGGTCGGTCACTGGATCCTCATCCCTTCGTCGGGCCGTCACCGCTGCGTGGCCGCCGTCGCACTCATGATGGCAAGCCCGCGCACCGGCCGGGGCGCGGGCTTGTATACGGGCGGCCGCCTCGGATCCCTTGACAGCCGTTCCATTAGTTCGGATTCTATTTGAACTAATGAGCACGACGCTGTGAACACCCCCCGCCGTCCGGGGTCCTGATGCGGTATCACCCATCAGTTTTCGGACATCTCGCCGCCCTGGACCGTCTCTCCCGACGGGTGTCCGGGCGCCCTGAGAGGAGTAGCTGTGCCGTCTCGTCCCGGAACAAGAGCCGTCCGTACGCTGTCCTTCATCGGCGCGGTCCTGCTCGGCCCGCTCACCGGCGGTCCGGCATCGGCCGGTCCCCCCTCGGCCGGCGGAACCGCCGAGCCGCCCTCGTACACCGTCTCCGTCGGGGCCAAGGGGCCCTGGACCCACCCCGACGACAGTCCGGCCGCTCCCTACACCGACAAGGACGGGGCTTTCTACTACCAGTCCGCCCACGCCCTGTACGGCGCGGACGACCCCCGCGAGTGGACGTTCTACACCGGCCGGGACTTCGACACGGCGACCCGCTCGGCCGCGATCAGTGACGCGGCCGACCCCGCCCGCCCCGAGGACCGGAACAACGACACCACCTGGCGCTGCGACAACAGCCCCACCGGCCGCGAGGCCACGTTCGCCCCCGCCCCCTCGTCCTACGCGCGGAAGAACTACTGCGACCTGATGGGCGTGTGGGTGGACCCGGACACCGGCGACTGGTACGGCCTGGTGCACAACGAGTTCACCCCGAGCCCCTTCGGCGACGGGCTGCACTACGACGCGATCGACTACGCCGTCTCCAGGAACCAGGGCAGGACCTGGGACATCAAGGACCATGTCCTCACCTCGCCCCACAGCACGGCCCGGGGCGACGACGGGGCGTTCCCGCACGAGACGTACTACTACGGCAACGGCGATCCCCGGCTGTTCGTGGACACCGCGTCCGGATACTTCTACGTCTACTACAACTCCCGGGTGATCCCGAAGGGCGGTGTGCCGGGCGGCTGGACGGACGGCAGCCGGGCGCATGTCGCCCGCGCCCCGATGTCCGCGAAGATGGCCCCCGGCTCCTGGCGCAAGTGGTACGACGGGGCCTGGTCCCAGCCCGGGACCGGCGGCCTGGAGAGCAACATGGAGCCGGTCGACGCCGGCCACCCCACGGGATACACGGCTGTCGAGCACGACTACGACCCGGCCGTCCCCGGCTCCGTGAAAGAACAGCAGGACGCCGGCGAACTGCCCGCCAAGTCCGACCTGCTGACCATGAACATCGCCTACGACGCCCACCTCGGCCTCTACATCGGGCAGCCCGAGGCCGTCGTGCAGGACTCCACCGAGCCGCAGCGCTTCTACGCCACCGACGACCTGGCCACCCAGAAGTGGCGGCTCATCGGCGACACCGGCTCCTACCGCACGGGCTCCTGGTACCGCTGGATGCTCGACCCGGTCAGCGGCACCGGCTCGACCGTCGTGGGCAAGGAGTTCCGCAGCTACTGCTCCTTCCAGTGCTCGGAAGGCGCCGACGGCGAGTACTACGACACCGTCATCGACACCGGCACCCCGGCCGCACCCGTCGAGACGGGCCGGGCCTTCACCATCGCGGCGGGCAACGGCCGCGCCCTCGCCCAGAGCGCCGGCAGCACCGCGACCACCTCGACGAGGGCGCCCGGCGACTCCGCCCTCGCCCGGTGGGTCTTCACCTCCAACGGCGACGGCTCCTACCGCATCGCCAACGCCGCGACCCGCCAACTGCTGGGCGTGGACGCCACGTCCGACGCGGGCCGGGCCTGGGGCGCACGGCCCACCGCGACCGACGCACCGGCGGCGGGCCCCACGGCCGGCCAGCAGTGGTTCGTCGTCCCGGGCTCCGGGGCCGACGGCCGGCCCACCGGCACCTACCGGCTGGTCAACCGCTACAGCGGACTCGTCATCGGCCTGTCGGCCGACCCCGGACGCCGCTCCGAGACCACGCCCACCCGGGCGTGGACCGACCGCACGGGCAACCCTGTCGGCGGCGCCCGCACCGCCGCCGAGCAGACCCTCACGCTCACCGCCGTGGGTCAGGGCCACAGGCCCTGACCCACGCCGGTGCCCCGCCGGGGTGCGCGTCCTGTGGGGGTAACGCGCACCCCGGCCCCGAACCCACCTCGGCTCCCGACCGTGGGTGTCCGATGCCCGCTGCCCCTAGCGAAGGATCCTTGTGCGCACACTCGTTCACCGACCAGCCCTCGTCGCGCTGGCCGCCACCGCGGTCGTCGCGATGACCACGGGCGTCTCCGCGCCGGCCACCGCCGGGTCCGCGAAGAGCCCGGCACCGAAGGCCACCGAGCAGTCACCGCCGCACCGCGTCCAGTTGCTCACCGGCGATGTCGCCGAGGTCACCGACGGCCGCGTCAGCGGCTTCCAGCCCGCTCCGGGCCGGGAGAACATCCCGGTGCACGTCACGAGCGACGGCGAGCGGTCCCTCGTCGTGCCGCTGGACGCCCAGCGCCTGATAGCCGACGGCAAGCTGGACGAGCGGCTCTTCGACGTGGCCGCACTCGACACACCCGCGGCCCGCACGGTGTACCGGAACGGACTGAGGGTCATCGTCGGATACCGGGGCGCCGCCCCGGCCGCCCGCGCCGAGGTGCGGGACACCGGTTCCGTGACCGTGCGCCGCACCCTGGGCGCCCTCAACGCCGAGGCGCTCACCGCACCCTCCGGCTCCCTGCCCGCGCTCTGGAAGTCGCTCACCCGCGCGGGCGACGCCGCCGCACGCAGCGCGGCCCCCGGCATCGACCATATCTGGCTGGACGCGCCGGTCCACTCCCAGCTCGATGTGAGCGTCCCGCAGATCGGCGCCGACAAGGTGTGGGCGGCGGGCTACGACGGCAAGGGCGTGAAGGTCGCCGTCGTCGACACCGGCGTGGACGAGACCCATCCCGACCTCGCGGGCAAGCAGATCGCCGAGAAGAACTTCTCCACCTCCGCCGACGCCAAGGACCGCCAGGGCCACGGCACGCATGTGGCCTCGACCATCGCCGGCTCCGGCGCCAAGTCGGGCGGCACGTACAAGGGCGTGGCGCCCGGAGCGAGCATCATCGACGCCAAGGTGCTCGACGACTCAGGAAGCGGCGCCGAGTCCGACATCATCACCGGGATCGAGTGGGCCGTCGGACAGGGCGCCGACATCGTCAACATGAGCCTCGGCGGCCCGGACGCCCCCGGCGTCGAGCCACTGGAGGAGACGGTCAACCACTACAGCGAGAGCGACGGCGTGCTCTTCGCCATCGCCGCGGGCAACGAGGGCCCCGGCGCCGGCACCGTCGGCACCCCGGGCGCGGCCGACAGCGCGCTCACCGTGGGCGCCGTGGACAGCGACGACAAGATGGCCTCCTTCTCCAGCCGGGGACCGCGCGTCGGCGACGGGGCGATCAAGCCCGATGTGACCGCGCCGGGCGTCGACATCACCGCCGCCTCCGCGCCGGGCAGCGCCATCGCCAACGAGTACGGCGAGAACCCGGAGGGCTATGTCACGATCTCCGGCACCTCCATGGCGACCCCCCATGTCGCGGGTTCGGCGGCGCTGTTGAAGCAGCGTCACCCGGACTGGACGGCGGATCAGCTCAAGGGCGTGCTCACCGGATCGGCCAAGGACACCGGGTTCACCGCGTTCGAGCAGGGCTCGGGCCGGATCCAGGCCGACCGCGCGATCGGCTCCTGCGTCTACGCCGAGGAGACCTCGCTCAACTTCGGCACCGCCGCCTGGCCGCACGAGGACGACGAGCCGGTGCGGCGCACGGTGACCTACCGCAACGCGGGCACCGCCGACGTCACCCTCGACCTCACGGCGGGCGGCACAGGACCCGACGGAACGGCCGCCCCCGCGGGCATGTTCACCGTCAGCCCGGCGAAGATCACCGTGCCGGCCGGACAGACCGCCGAGGCCACGGTCACCGCCGACACCGCGACCGAGGCACCGGACGGGCAGTACACCGGCGCCGTCGTCGCCGCGGGCGCGGACCTGAGCGTGCGCACCGCCTTCGCCGTCGATCGCGAAGTCGCCTCGTACCCGGTCGAGTTGACCCACCTCGGCCGTGACGGCAAGCCCGCCGCGCACTTCCAGACGTACGTCAAGGGCCTGACCGGCGAGGCCGCGGGCGTCGAGTTCCCGGTCGACGAGAACAGCGACTCCGCCACCCTGCGGCTCCCGGTGGGGGAGTACACCGTGCAGGGGGTGATCCTCGCGGACCGCGCGGACTCCACCCGGGGCACCGACTGGATCGCCCAGCCCCGGCTGGTGGTCGACCAGGGCCGGAAGGTCACCCTGGACGCCAGGACCGCGAAGCCGGTCGACCTCACCGTTGCGGACCGTGGCACCGAGGCCCAGCAGGCGTACATGTCCTACTCCGTGAAGAAGGGGTACACGGACTACATGTCCGGCTGGCGGCTGACCTCGTACGAGAACTTCCGCTCCGCCCACCTCGGCCCGGGCGTCACGGACGGTTCGCTCCAGCAGCTGTGGGACGCCGACTTCGCCAAGGGCGAGGCCACGCAGTACTCCCTGCTGTACGGCGGCCCCGTCGAGCGGCTGGCCACCGGCTTCGCACGGCACCCCCGCCGCGGTGACCTCGCCGAACTGAAGGTGGGCATCGGCGAGCCCACACCGGGCAAGGACGCCTTCCTCACCCCGATCGGCTCGCTGCCCGGCTCCCAGCTCGGCTTCGCCTCCGGCCGGACGCTGCCCGCCCCGTCCTCCCAGCGGCTCTTCCTCTCCACCGCCGACGGGGCCAAGTGGAGCACCGGCTTCGAGCAGCTCGGCGACACGCTGCCCAACGGCTGGCAGCTGACGGACTCGCGGTACGGCATCAGCAACGCCGTCTACAGGCCCGGACACACCTACCGGACGGACTTCGATACGGGGGTCTTCGGCCCGGTCCTCGACGGCACTCACGGCCTGGTGCGTTCGGACAACACGCTCTACGCGTTCCTGAGCATGTTCTCCGACGGGCAGGGCCACGACGGCACCACGACCGTCGCCTCGTCGCACTCCACCCTGTACCGCGACGGCGAGAAGGTCGCGGACAACAGCGACGACCTGGCGTTCTCCTCGTTCACCGTCCCGGCCGAGGACGGTTCGTACACGCTGAGCACCTCGCTCACCCGTGACGCGAAGATCGCCCGGGCCGGCACGCGGATCGACGCGAGCTGGACCTTCAGGTCGAAGGACGGCGACAAGAGTCTCCCCGTCTCCGTCGTGCGCTTCCACCCGGACCTGGACCTGCGGTCGCAGGCCCCGGCGGGCCGGCGGATCGCGGTGCCCGTCGAGATCCAGGGCGCGGCGGCCGGCGGCAACGTCCGCTCCCTGACCGTGGAGGCCTCCTACGACGACGGTGCCACCTGGCGCAAGCTGAGCGTCAGGCATGGCGCGGCCTCGCTGCGCGCCCCGGCCAGGGGCAAGGGTGTCGCGCTCCGGGCCGAGGTCGTCGACCGCCAGGGCAACAAGTCCGCCTACGCGGTGCACAACGCGTTCCTCGGACGCTGAGGCAGCGGCGCCGTCGGCGGCCGGACACCTTCCCGGTGTCCGGCCGCCGTGTTCGCCTAGGCTTGGCCGCACCATGACCACACTCCGGATGCCCGCCGACGCGGCCGAAGCCCGCGCCCTCCAGGACACCCTGCGCGACCGGGTGATCCTCGACGAGCCGGGCCCGCCACCGGGAACCGGCCGGGTGACCGGTGTCGACGTCGCCTACGACGACGAGCGCGATGTCGTCGTGGCGGCGGCCGTCACGCTCGACGCGGCCACGCTCGACGTACTGGCCGAGGCGACCGCCGTCGGCCGGATCAGCTTCCCGTACGTCCCCGGGCTGCTCGCCTTCCGCGAGATCCCGGCCGTGCTCGCCGCGCTGGAGTCCCTGCCGGCCGACCCCGGTCTCGTCGTGTGCGACGGCTACGGCAGGGCGCACCCGCGCCGCTTCGGGCTCGCCAGCCATCTGGGCGTGCTCACCGGGCTCCCGGTCATCGGCGTCGCCAAGAACCCGTTCACCTTCACGTACGAGCGGCCCGGCCCCCGGCGCGGTGACTTCTCGCCGCTCCTCGACGGCGACGAGGAGGTGGGCCGGGCGCTGCGCACCCAGGACGGCACCAAGCCCGTCTACGTCTCGGTCGGACACCGCACCGGCCTGGACAACGCCTGCGCGCACACCCTTCTGCTGGCCCGTGACTTCCGCCAGCCCGAGACCACCCGCAGGGCCGACGCGCTCTGCCGCCGGGCCCTGCGCGAGGCGACCGGCCGGGAGGCGTGAGCGCGCGCTCCCGGACCCCTGGGCGGTACGTCAGCGCAGCGCCGCCACCCGGAAGCGCAGCCCCGCCGCCCGCAGCCGCTCCAGCAGCGCGTCGCCCATCGCGGCTGCCGTGGTGACCTGGCCCGAGGTGGCCGGGAGCTCGTCAAGCGCCAGGCACATCGCCGACTCCGCGAGGATCTTCGCCGTCTCGTCGTAGCCCGGATCGCCCCCCGCCACCTCCGTGTACACCCGCCGGCCGCCGCCCTCGCCGACGAACCTGACCGTGAACCAGCTGCGCCGCCTGCGCTCCGCGTCCGGGCCCGCGCCGGGCTCGTACCGGTCCATCAGCCAGGACCGCGCGGCCGGCACCTGCGCCGCGCCGAGCAGGGCGCCGAGCGCCGCCGTGCCGCCCAGCGCCACCGGCAGGTGCTTGACCGAGGCGTAGTGGCGGTAGCGGAAGTCGGGGCCGTAGCGGGGCAGCGCCCGTGCCGAGCGCTCCACGATCTGCGCGTCGAGCGTCGGCAGCGGGAGCGCCCAGGTGCCGGTCTCGGCGCTGAAGCGCGGACCGCCGAGCGGGGCCCGCACCCGGCGGCCGACCAGGCGCGGCTCGTGCAGCCGGCGCTCCTTCGCGGCGTGCAGCATCTGCGGCCCGCGCCCCATCGCGGTGAGCGCGGAGGCGAACGTACCGCCCGAGAAGACCGCGTTGCTGCGGACGAAGCCGTCGACGCGCAGCGGTACGCCCTCGGGCAACTGCCGGACCGTGAAGTACGCGCCGAGGTCGTGCGGCACCGAGTCGAAGCCGCAGGCGTGCACGAGGCGGGCGCCGGTCTCGCGGGCCCGGGCATCGTGCTCCAGATACATCCGGTCCGCGAACTCCGGCTCGCCCGAGAGGTCCGCGTAGTCGGTACCCGCCTCGGCGCAGGCGGCGACCAGCTTCTCCCCGTACCAGATGTACGGGCCGACGGTCGAGGCCACCACATGGGCGGACTCGGCCAGTTCGCGCAGGGATGCGGCGTCGTCAGCGTCCGCCTCCAGCAGGGGGAGGTCCGCGCAGCGCGGGTCGAGGGCGGCCAGCCGGGTGCGCAGGGCCTCCAGCCGGGTGCGGTCGCGCCCGGCCAGCGCCCAGCGGCAGCCGTCCGGGGCATGGGAGGCCAGATACTCGGCGGTGAGCACGCCCACGAAACCGGTGGCGCCGAAGAGGATCACGTCATAGGGGCGTTGTGCCCCGTTCTGCCTGTTCACGAGTGCCTCCGCAGGGGCCGGAGCCGATAGGGCAGGCAGAGGTTAGCGCGGCCCCACGTGGCGGTGTACGGCCGGGAGGGCTTCGTGGGGCAGGATCGAGGGAGAAGGAACTAAGCGCTTGCTCGCCCCAGGGGTTGTGCGGAGCGCGGCGGGTTCTTAGCATCATCGGTGTTACATCAGTTGTGTCATACCGCTGGGGGCTCGATGGCAACGACAGGGAACGGCACGCGCGGCCCGCTGGACGGAGTGCGCGTGGTGGAGCTGGCGGGCATCGGCCCCGGCCCGTTCGCCGCGATGCTCCTGGCCGATCTGGGCGCCGATGTCGTGCGGGTCGACCGGCCCGGCGGCGCCGGACTCGGCATCGACCCCGCCCTCGACCTCACCAACCGCAACAAGCGCTCCGTCCTCGTCGACCTCAAGGCCCCCGACGGTCCGGCCGCGGTCCTGGACCTGGTGGAGCGCGCCGACATCCTGATCGAGGGCTACCGGCCGGGCGTCGCCGAGCGCCTGGGCGTCGGCCCCGACGAAGCACTCGCCCGCAACCCCCGGCTCGTCTACGGCCGGATGACCGGCTGGGGCCAGGACGGACCGCTCGCCGACCGGGCCGGGCACGACATCGCCTACATCGCGCTCACCGGCACCCTCTCCATGATCGGCAGGCCGGACGAGCCGCCCACCGTCCCCGCCAATCTGCTCGGCGACTACGCGGGCGGCTCGCTCTACCTCGTCGTCGGCGTCCTCGCCGCCCTCCAGCACGCCCGTACCCCCGGCGGCGGCGGACAGGTCGTGGACGCGGCCATCGTCGACGGCGCCTCCCATCTCGCCATGATGATCCACGGCATGATGGCGGCCGGCGGCTGGCAGGACCGGCGCGGCTCCAACCTGCTGGACGGCGGCTGTCCGTTCTACGGCTCGTACGAGACCGCCGACGGCGCCTACATGGCGGTCGGCCCGCTGGAGCAGCGGTTCTACGACGAGTTCACCACGCTCCTCGGTATCGACGGCACCGCCCCCGACCGGGGCGACCTCGCCCGCTGGGAGGAGCTGCGCACCGTCGTGGCCGACCGGTTCCGCACCCGCACCCGTGCCGAGTGGACCGAGGTCTTCGACGGCTCGGACGCCTGTGTGGCCCCCGTCCTCTCGCTCCGCGAGGCACCCCGCCACCCGCATCTCGCCGCCCGCGCCACCTTCGTCGAACACGGCGGACTCACCCAGCCGGCGCCCGCGCCCCGGTTCTCGGCCACCCCCTCCTCGGTGCGCACCGGCCCGGCGCTGCCGGGCGCGGACACCGACGCCGTCGCCGCCGACTGGGACGTACCCGGTCTGCGGACCACCCGGAAGGACACCACCGACTGATGCAGCGGCAGATCTTCACCGAAGAGCACGACGCGTTCCGCGAGACCGTCCGGACCTTCCTGGCCAAGGAGGTCCTTCCGCACTACGAGCAGTGGGAGAAGGACGGCATCGTCTCGCGCGAGGTCTGGCGCGCGGCCGGACGCCAGGGCCTGCTCGGCCTCGCCGTGCCCGAGGAGTACGGCGGCGGCGGCACCACCGACTTCCGCTACAGCGCGGTCCTCGCCGAGGAGTTCACCCGGGCCGGCACCCCCGGGGTCGCGCTCGGGCTGCACAACGACATCATCGGCCCCTACCTCACGGGCCTCGCCACCGAGGAGCAGAAGCGGCGCTGGCTGCCCGGCTTCTGCAGCGGCGAGATCATCACCGCCATCGCGATGACCGAACCCGGCGCCGGCTCCGACCTCCAGGGCATCCGCACCACCGCCGAGGACCGGGGCGACCACTGGCTGCTCAACGGCTCCAAGACGTTCATCTCCAACGGCATCCTCGCCGACCTGGTGGTCGTCGTCGCGAAGACCACCCCGGAGGGCGGCGCCAAGGGTCTCTCGCTGATCGTCGTCGAGCGCGGCGCGGAGGGCTTCGAGCGGGGCCGCAACCTCGACAAGATCGGCCAGAAGTCCCAGGACACCGCCGAGCTGTTCTTCCACGACGTCCGCGTCCCCAAGGAGAACCTCCTCGGCGAGCGCGACGGCGCCTTCATCCACCTGATGACCAACCTGGCCCAGGAGCGCATGGGCATAGCCGTCGCGGGCATCGCCGCCGCCGAACACCTCCTGGAGATCACCACCGCGTACGTCAAGGAGCGCGAGGCGTTCGGGCGGCCGCTCGCCAAGCTCCAGCACATCCGCTTCGAGATCGCGGAGATGGCCACCGAGTGCGCCGTCACCCGGGCCTTCCTCGACCGGTGCATCACCGACCACTCGGCGGGCACCCTCGACGCCGTGCACGCGTCGATGGCGAAGTGGTGGGCGACCGAACTGCAAAAGCGCGTCGCCGACCGCTGCCTCCAACTCCACGGCGGCTACGGCTACATGGCGGAGTACCCCGTGGCCAGGGCGTTCACCGACGGCCGCATCCAGACCATCTACGGCGGCACCACCGAGATCATGAAGGAGATCATCGGCCGCTCGCTGCTCGCCTGACCCCTGTTCGCCGAAACCCTGTCGCGCCACCACCCTCGAAAGGCAGCTGTCTTGAGTACCGAAGCATTCGTCTACGACGCGATCCGCACCCCGCGCGGCCGCGGCAAGGCCAACGGGGCCCTGCACGGCACCAAGCCGATCGACCTCGTCGTCGGCCTCATCCACGAGATCCGCGGCCGCTTCCCCGGACTGGACCCGGCGGCCATCGACGACATCGTCCTCGGCGTCGTCAGCCCGCTCGGTGACCAGGGCTCCGACATCGCCCGGATCGCCGCCATCGCGGCCGGCCTGCCCGACACCGTCGCCGGGGTCCAGGAGAACCGCTTCTGTGCCTCCGGCCTCGAAGCCGTCAACCTGGCCGCCGCCAAGGTCCGTTCGGGCTGGGAGGACCTCATCCTGGCGGGCGGGGTCGAGTCGATGTCCCGGGTGCCGATGGGCTCCGACGGCGGCGCCTGGGCGATGGACCCGATGACCAACTACGAGACCGGCTTCGCCCCGCAGGGCGTCGGCGCCGACCTCATCGCGACGATCGAGGGCTTCTCCCGCCGCGACGTCGACGAGTTCGCCGCGCTGTCCCAGGAGCGGGCCGCCGAGGCGTGGAAGGACAACCGCTTCGCGCGCTCCGTCGTCCCCGTCAAGGACCGCAACGGCCTCGTCGTCCTCGACCACGACGAGCACATGCGCCCCGGCACCACCGCCGACTCCCTCGCCGCGCTCAAGCCGTCGTTCGCCGGCATCGGCGAGATGGGCGGCTTCGACGCGGTCGTGCTGCAGAAGTACCACTGGGTGGAGAAGATCGACCACGTCCACCACGCGGGCAACTCCTCCGGCATCGTCGACGGAGCCGCCCTCGTCGCGATCGGCTCGAAGGAGATCGGCGAGCGCTACGGCCTCACCCCGCGCGCCCGGATCGTCTCCGCCGCCGTGTCCGGGTCCGAGCCCACCATCATGCTCACCGGCCCCGCCCCCGCCACCCGCAAGGCGCTCGCCAAGGCCGGGCTGACCATCGACGACATCGACCTGGTCGAGATCAACGAGGCCTTCGCCGGCGTCGTCCTGCGCTTCGCCCGGGACATGGGTCTCTCGCTCGACAAGATCAACGTCAACGGCGGCGCCATCGCGCTCGGCCACCCGCTCGGCGCCACCGGGGCGATGATCCTCGGCACCCTCATCGACGAGCTGGAGCGCCAGGACAAGCGGTACGGCCTCGCCACCCTCTGCGTGGGCGGCGGCATGGGCATCGCCACCGTCATCGAGCGTCTCTGACCGTCCCCGGCCACCCCTGCTTACGGAGAAGACAGACACATGACCGAGAGCACGACCATCCGCTGGGAACAGGACGAGACCGGCGTCGTCACCCTCGTACTCGACGACCCCGACCAGTCCGCCAACACGATGAACCAGGCCTTCAAGGACTCCATCGCGGCCATCGCGGACCGCGCCGAGGCCGAGAAGGACTCCATCCGCGGCATCATCTACACCTCCGCCAAGAAGACGTTCTTCGCCGGCGGCGACCTCAAGGACATGATCAAGGTCGGCCCCGAGAACGCCCAGCAGGCGTTCGACACCGGCACCGCCATCAAGAACTCGCTGCGCCGCATCGAGACCCTCGGCAAGCCCGTCGTCGCCGCCATCAACGGCGCGGCCCTCGGCGGCGGTTACGAGATCGCGCTCGCCTCCCACCACCGCGTCGCCCTCGACGCGCCCGGCTCCCGCATCGGCCTGCCCGAGGTCACCCTCGGCCTGCTGCCCGCCGGCGGCGGCGTCACCCGCACCGTACGGCTGATGGGTATCGCCGACGCGCTGCTCAAGGTGCTCCTCCAGGGCACCCAGTACACCCCGCGGCGCGCGCTGGAGAACGGCCTGGTCCACGAGGTCGCCGCCACCCCCGAGGAGATGCTGGACAAGGCCCGCGCCTTCATCGACGCCAACCCCGAGTCCCAGCAGCCCTGGGACGTCAAGGGCTACCGGATCCCCGGCGGCACCCCGTCGAACCCGAAGTTCGCCGCGAACCTCCCCGCGTTCCCCTCCAACCTCAAGAAGCAGCTGAACGGCGCCCCGATGCCCGCGCCGCGCAACATCCTCGCCGCGGCCGTCGAGGGCTCCCAGGTCGACTTCGAGACCGCCCTGACCATCGAGGCCCGGTACTTCACCGAGCTGGTCACCGGCCAGGTCTCCAAGAACATGATCCAGGCGTTCTTCTTCGACCTCCAGGCCGTCAACTCCGGCGCCAGCCGCCCCAAGGGCATCGAGGAGCGCCAGGTCCGCAAGGTCGCCGTCCTCGGCGCCGGGATGATGGGCGCGGGCATCGCGTACTCCTGCGCCAGGGCCGGCATCGACGTGGTTCTCAAGGACGTCTCCGCGGAGGCCGCCGCCAAGGGCAAGGCGTACAGCGAGAAGCTGCTCGACAAGGCGCTCTCCCGGGGCCGTACGACCGAGGCCGGGCGCGAGGAGCTGCTGGCGCGCATCACCCCGACCGGCGACCCGGCCGACCTCGCGGGCTGCGACGCGGTCATCGAGGCCGTCTTCGAGGACACCGCGCTCAAGCACAAGGTGTTCCAGGAGATCCAGGACATCATCGAGCCGGACGCGCTGCTCTGCTCCAACACCTCCACGCTGCCCATCACGGTGCTGGCCGAAGGCGTCTCGCGCCCCGCCGACTTCATCGGGCTGCACTTCTTCTCGCCCGTCGACAAGATGCCGCTCGTCGAGATCATCAAGGGTGAGAAGACCGGCGACGAGGCGCTGGCCCGCGCCTTCGACCTGGTCCGCCGGATCAAGAAGACGCCGATCGTCGTCAACGACTCGCGCGGTTTCTTCACCTCGCGGGTCATCGGCCAGTTCATCAACGAGGGCGTCGCCATGGTCGGCGAGGGCGTCGAGCCGGCCTCCGTCGAGCAGGCCGCCGCCCAGGCGGGCTACCCGGCCAAGGTGCTCTCCCTGATGGACGAGCTGACCCTCACCCTGCCGCGCAAGATCCGCAACGAGACCAGGCGCGCGGTGGAGGAGGCCGGCGGCAGCTGGGCCGGCCACCCCTCGGACGCGGTCATCGACCGGATGGTCGACGAGTTCGGCCGCCCGGGACGCAGCGGTGGCGCGGGCTTCTACGAGTACGACGAGAACGGGAAGCGCACCCGCCTCTGGCCCGGCCTGCGCGAGCACTTCACGCGACCCGGCACGGACATCTCCTTCACCGACATGCAGGAACGGATGCTCTTCTCCGAGGCCCTGGACAGCGTCCGCTGCCTGGAGGAGAACGTCCTGATCACCGTCGCGGACGCCAACATCGGCTCGATCATGGGCATCGGCTTCCCGCCGTGGACCGGCGGCGTGCTCCAGTACATCAACGGGTACGAGGGCGGCCTGCCCGGCTTCGTGGCCCGCGCCCGGGAACTCGCCGAGCGCTACGGCGACCGCTTCCTGCCGCCCGCGCTGCTGGTGGAGAAGGCGGAGAAGGGCGAGACCTTCCACGACTGAGGCCGTTCCGGAGCGCGTTGACCGTCACTCGGCGGTGAACGCGCTCCGCAGCTCCTCCTTCAGCGACCGCTGAAACGCCGTCACCAGCGCCTGCACCACGATCGGCTGCATATGGGCCGACAGCGACTTCATCGCCGCCACATGCTCCGGGTCGCCCTCGCGCTCCCGGTACGGATTCCACACCTCGTCCCGGAACAGCCGGGTCATCTCCTGCGCGGCGGAGCGGGTGTGCTCCAGCAGGACGGTCCGCGCCGCCAGGATCGTCTCGTGCGCGATCGGCACGTCCAGCAGCTCCACCCCGAGCCGCAGCAGCCCCGGATCCACCCGGTACGCGCCGCCCTCCTCCGAGGGCCGCACCAGCACCCCCATCGCCGCCAGCCGCTCCACATCCGCCGCCGACAGCACCCGCCCGGCCCGCCGCTCCAGCTCGGCCCCGGAGAGGTCCTCGCTCTTGTCCGGCGCCCAGGACGCCACCAGTGCCCGGTGGATCGCCAGATCGTGGGCGCTCAGGTCGGGCGGCAGCTGTTCCAGATAGCGTTCGATCGCGGCGAGCGTCATGCCCTGGTGCTGGAGCTCCTCGATCAGCGCCAGCCGCGAGACGTGGTCCGGCCCGTAACGCCCGACCCGGCGCGCCCCGATGACCGGCGGCGGCAGCAGGCCCCGGGTGCTGTAGAACCGCACGGTACGCACGGTGACCCCGGCCCGCGCCGCCAGCTCGTCCACCGTGAGCGTCGGCTCGTCGGTCCCCGTCGCCATCTCTGCTCCTCGTGTCGGACAGTACTGGTGTCTCACCACCACTGTGAAAGTGTCCGCCACCGGAGCCGCGCCGTCCACCCCGGGCCCGTTGTCAGTGGCGGCCCGTACGGTGAGGTCATGTCGGAGATCACCCATGTACGGGGGGACGTCACGGCCCCGCAGGGCAAGGGCGTCAAGCTGATCGTCCATGTGTGCAACGACCCGGGCGGCTGGGGCAAGGGCTTCGTGCCGGCGCTCTCGCGCCGCTGGCCCGAGTCCGAGGCGGCCTACCGGCGCTGGCACCGGGAGCGCGCGGGCAATGACTTCGCCCTCGGCGCGGCGCAGTTCGTCCAGGTGGGCTCCCACCTCTGGGTGGCCAACCTGATCGGCCGGCGGGGGATGCGCACGGGCAGCAAGGGGGTGCCCGTGCGCTACGAGGCCATCGACAGGGCACTGGCGGCGGTGGGGGAGCGGGCGGCCGGCCTGGGAGCCTCGGCGCACATGCCCCGGATCGGCTGCGGGCTCGCGGGCGGCAAGTGGGACCGGATCGAGCCGCTGATAGAAAACCGGCTGACAGGCCGCGGACTTTCGGTGACGGTGTACGACATCGACTGAGGCCCGGCCGGGCCGCCGACGGGGGTTGTTGTGGTGGTGAACGGGGCGCGTGTGCCCGGGTATGTGCTGAGGCCTTACCGCGGTGGTGAGGACCATGCCGCGATGGCCGCCGTGCGGGCGGGGAGTGCGGAGCACGACGGGGTCGATGCCGGCTCCGTCGTGGAGGGGCTGCCGACCGGGGCCGAGATCGGTGAGGCCTCGGCGAAGCTGGACGATCCCGCCGGGAGCCAGGTTCTGGTCGAGCACGAGGGGAGCGTGGTCGGTTACGTCACGCTCCGGTGGTGGCGGGAGCGGGACGGAACCCGGCTCTATCTGCACCGGGGCCATCTGCTGCCCGCGCACCGGGGCCGGGGCGTCGGCTCGGCCATGCTCGACTGGGCCGAGGGCCGGATCCGCGACCTCGTGGAGCGGCAGGGCACGGCGGGAACGGCCGTGCTCGGTGCGAACGCGACGGCCGGTGAACGGGATGCGACACGGCTGCTGCTCGACGCCGGGTACCGGCGCGTCTTCAGCCTCGTGGAGCTGGAGCTGTCCGATCTCGCCCAGCTGCCCGACAGCGAGCCGCCGCCGGCCGGGGTCCGCCTCGGCCCGGTCGGAGCGGAGGACTACCGCGCGGCGTGGCGCACGGTCGTCGACTCTTACCAGGACGCGGCCTTCACCGAGGAATGGCCGTACGAGAGGTTCCTGGCCACGGCCGACCCGGCCTGCTGGCGGGCCGCCTGGCAGGGCGAGGAGCTGGCGGCCGTCGCCCTGTGCTCGATCCGCCCGCAGGACCGCACGGTGGGCGAGGTCGAGGAGCTGAGTGTCCGGGCGCAGTCCAGGCGGCTCGGCCTCGGGCGGAGCGTGCTGCTGGACGGGCTGCGCAGCCTGCGCGCCCACGGTGCGCGTAGCGCCCGGCTGTACACGGGGACGGCCAATCCGTACCGCTCCTACGACCTCTACGAGAGCGTGGGGTTCCGGCGGCGGAACGAGTACGTGCGCTACCGCAAGCCGCTGGGCGGCTGAACCGCCCGTGCGGATACAGGAGTACGGAACATGTCACTCTGTTCCGGCTTCTATGGTGGGGTGTGGGGTGCACAGGCGGAACGGGGAGGGCCATGGCGGCGCGGAGCACCGACGAGACACTGCCGGTCCTCGGGGCCGGCGCGCAGCCGCCCTCCGACGCGCTGAGCGAACAGATCCTGGACGCCGCGCGTGAGCAGTTCATGACCTTCGGGCTGCGCCGCTCGACCGTCGACGACGTCGCCAAGCGCGCCCGGGTCTCCCGGGTCACCGTGTACCGGCGGATCGGCAACAAGGACAGCCTGGTCTCGGCGTGCCTGCTGCGCGAGTACCGCCGGTTCGTGGTGGAGGTCGACGAGGCGGTGGCCGCGCTGCCCACGGTCGAGGACCGGCTCGTCGAGGGCTTCGCCGCCGTGCTGCGGCACATCCGCGAACACCCGCTGGTCGGCGGGCTGCTGCGGCTGGAGCCCGAGACCATGCTCCCCTTCCTGACCCTGGAGAGCGGACCGGCGTTCCTCGCCATCCGGGGCTACCTGGCCGGCCGGCTGCGCGACGCGCGCGCCGCGCAGGGCGGCCCGGCGAGCGATCCGACCCCCGTCGCCGAGCTGATGGTGCGGATCACCGTCTCCTTCCTCCTCAACCCCGTCAGCTGCTTCGAGCTGGACGACGACACCCAGGTACGGGAGTTCGCCCGCCGCTACCTCGTCCCGCTGCTCGCCGCCGGCTAGGCGCTAGGCCCGGTCGGCGGGCGCCGCCTCGTCCGGCAGCGGCTCCAGGGGGCGGCCGCCCGCCCAGTGCGGGCCGAGGTCGTCGAGCCGCCAGCCGAAGGGGTACGAACGGGGGCGCGGTCGCGACGGCAGGCGGCGCGGCCGGGCCGGCAGCCCGCGGACGCACCGTGCGCGCAGCCGCAGGGCCGCCGACGCCGAGGTCCGCACCCAGCGAGGCTGCGGCCGGAACCCCAGCGCCGTCAGCAGCGGCTCGTCCAGCAGCGCCAGCGCGAAGCGCGCGACGAACGGCCGCAGCGGACGGGGATACCAGCTCGCGATCACCCGGAACGTGGCGCTCGCGACCCGCCGGTTGGCGGGGTCGTACGCGAACATCCGCGCCTCGTAGGCATCGAGAAGCCGCTCGAACCCCTCATAGGTCTCGGGCACCCCCTCGATCCCCATCATCGCCCCCGTCTTCCGCCCGGCCTCCGCCAGCGCCTGGACCTCCTGCGGGCACAGCGGGCGCCAGCCGTACCGGTCGATCCAGCGCTTGGGCCCCACGACCGTGGTCGCGAGGACATAGCGGAAGTCCTCGTCCGGGATCCGGTACTTGCCGTGGATCCGGTTGAGATGGCGCGCCGCGGCCCGCCCGCGCTCCGAGTCGAAGCCGTCGACGGCCATCTCGTACCCGATCAGCACCGTGTCGTCGTACCGCTTCTGTCCATGGCGCTCGAACTCCTGGGTGCGGTCCAGGAGCACGGAGATCCGGGGGACGCCGTAGTCGCGCAGAAAGGCGACGCTCACGCCCTGCCGGTAGTCCCAGGGGAACTCGTACTGAGAGATCAGCCGGAGGATCTCGGCGTAATCGCGGGCGGGATCCATCCGGCGGATCTCGCGCAGGCGGCTGTAGCGGCCCATGGTGCGCCCTCCCTGTCCGTGTCCGGCTCCCAGCGGCCCATGAGCCGTCGTGCCGTCGGCCCAACTCCGGTTGCCCGTAATGAATATGACGGACCATCCGGCCACGAGAGTCAAAGATACAAATACTATCGACTTGTTTCATCGGTCCCGTCAATGCCGCCGTCACCCGCCCCTGCCCCCGGCCTCCCGGGGCCGCCGCGCACCGCCCGTGCGGGGCCCGCATACTGGATCACGTACGGGATCACGCGGAGGCCGGGCGCTTCGGTCCGGCGCCCGCCGACCGCCGGGAGTACCGCATGAGCAGCGCAGCAGCCGCGAACGCCGACCCCGCGCCGCCCCCGCCCGGCGGCGTGCTGTGGAGCCTGTCCGGCGACATCCGGGCCCTGCTGATGCTGCCCGCCGCCCTCACCCTCCAGGTCGCCCACCCCGCCGTCGGCGCCGGTGTCGACGAGCACTCCGTCTTCCGTACCGACCCCTGGGGGCGCGGCGAGCGCTCCCTCCGCTCCCTTCAGCTCTGGGTGTACGGGGGCGAGGAAGCCGCCGAGGAGGGGCGCAGGCTCCGCCGGCTGCACCGCACCATCCGGGGCACCGACACCCGGGGCCGCCCCTACCACGCCCTGTCACCGGCGAACTACGCCTGGGTGCACGCCACCGGCTTCCCCGTCTACCGGCACGGGGCGCACTATCTGATCCGCCCGATGAGCGCGGCACAGGAGCGCGCCCTGTACCGGGAATGGCTCCAGGTGGGCCGGGTGCTCGGCATCCACGACCGGGACATGCCGCAGACGGTCGAGGAGTTCTGGCCCTACTACCGGGGCGTGCTCGCCGACGAGATCGAGAGGACCGTCGTCGTCCGGGAACTCGTCGCCACCGACAGCCCCGTTCCACCGCCGGGCCGGGGGCCGCTGCCGCTCCGGATCCTGCTCAGGGCGCTGTGGCCGGTGCTGCTCCCGCCGCTCGCTGGGTTCCGGGCGTTCCTGACCGTCGGGCTGATGCCGCCCGACGCCCGTGAGGCGATCGGGCTGGAGTGGACCGACGCCCAGGAGCGCGCGCTGCGGCGGTTCTGTTCCGTGGTGCGGGTGGTCGTCCCGGTGCTGCCGGAGCGGCTGCGCTATCTGCCGAGGGCGCGCAGGGCGCGGGCCGCCCACCGGAAGGCGGGCGGGTCCTGGGGCGTGTCGGCGAACTGATGTCTGCCGGGCGACGCCATGCACGCACTCTCGCCGCACCGGGTCCAGTACAGGGGCCTGGGGCCGGCACGCCGAGAGCACCCACCTGACGCCGCCCGGCCGCCCTTCGGGCGACGACGTCAGTTCGACGACACGCCCTAGGCCGACGCGCGGCGGACCAGCTCCGTCGGGGTGATCACCGAATCGGGCCCCGGGTCGCCGTCGCTCAGCCGCTCCATCAGCAGCCGGACCATCAGCCGCCCCATGCCCACCACATCCTGACGGACCGTCGTCAGCGGCGGGTCGGTGGCCTCGGCGACCGACTCCATGTCGTCGAACCCGACCAGCGCCACGTCCTGCGGCACCCGGCGGCCGTGCTCGCGCAGTACCCGCAGCGCGCCCGACGCCATCAGGTCGTTGGCCGCGAAGACGGCGTCCAGGTCCGGCCGCCGCTCCAGCAGCCGGGTCATCGCCCGGGCCCCGCCCTCCGCCGTGAAGTCCCCGTCCTCGACGAGCGCCGGGTCGCCCCCGGGCAGCACGTCGGTGTACCCGTCGATCCGGTCGAGCGCCGAGGTCTGGTCCCGGGGGCCCGCGATGTGCGCGATGTGCCGGCGGCCGAGGGAGACCAGATGGCGCACGGCCTCGCGGGCACCGCCCCGGTTGTCGCAGTCCACGAACGGCACCGCCAGCTCGGAGGCGGCTCCGGGGCGCCCGGGCCGGCCGCCGTAGACGGTCGGTACCCGGAAGCGCCGGATGACCGCGGGCAGCTCGTCGTCCGTGTGCAGGGAGAAGGCCAGCACCCCGTCCACATGGCCCCCGGCCAGATAGCGGCTGACCCGGTCGAAGTCGCCGCTGCCCTCCACCAGGAGCAGCACCAACTGGGCGTCGTGGGCGTTGAGTTCGCGGCTGATGCCCCGGATGTGCTGGGAGAAGAAGGGGTCGGAGAAGATCCGGACCTCGGGCTCGTCGATGATCACGGCCACCGCGCCGTTGCGCCGGGTCACCAGGGTACGGGCGGCGTGGTTCGGGATGTAGCCGAGTTCCTCGACCGCCTTGCGGACCTGGTCAACGAGCGGTTGCCGGACCCCCGCGCCGCCGTTCACCACCCGGGAGGCCGTCGCCCGGGAGACCCCGGCGCGGGCCGCCACCGCTTCCAGCGTGGGGCGCGCGTGGAGAGGGGCATCGGGGCTCGGACCGGGCAAGGGACGCTCCTCAGGGGCGCGGACGGAGGCCGGAAACGGCCGGGGCCGGCCGATCGGCGCGAACCCCGCCAGCCTAACGGCCCGGTCCCCGGCCCCGTCGGCCGCCATCACGGGCGGGCGCCGCACCACTCCCGCCGGCGTTGCGGGCGGGCGCCGTGCCACTCTCGCCCCCTCCGCACCACACACCACACGCGCCCCGGCGCGCGGCCCGTCGTGCGCAGGGCTGTCGCACCGCCTCCGGCAGGAGTATCTTCCGGCCATGCCGATCGCGCCGACAGGCGACGGACGGCGGCCGCCCCGGCGCGGCCGCATCCGCAATCTCGCACTGACGGCGGTGGCCGCCGCCCTGGCCGTTCCGCTGCTCTCCGTCCCCTCCGACGCCGCCCGCACCCCGCCCCGTACCGGCTTCGAGGCCACCGGCGGGGCCCGCTGGACCCGCCCGGCCGAGGAGAGTGCCCTGCTCGAAGCCGCCGGCCGGCACAGCGACCGGGTCTCCGTCGTGCGCATCGGGACGACCGAGCGGGGGCGCCCGCTGCGGCTCGTCCGGATCGGCAGCCGCCGCCCGGACGCGCTCACCGTCCTGCTGGTCTGCAGCCAGCACGGCGACGAGCCCGCCGGCCGGGAGGCCTGTCTGACGACGGTCCGCGATCTCGCCTACGCCACCGACCCGCGCACCCGCGCCTTCCTCGCCCGGACCGAGGTCCTCGTCGTCCCCACCGCCAACCCCGACGGCCTGGCCGCCGGGACCCGGGGCAACGCCGACGGGGTCGACATCAACCGCGACCACCTCGCCCTGCGCACCGCCGGGGCCCGCGCGCTGGCCACCGTACTGCGGGACCAGGAACCCGACGTGGTCGCGGACTTGCACGAGTACGGTGCCACCGCGCCGTACTACGACAAGGATCTGTACGTCCTGTGGCCGCGCAACCTCAACACCGACGGCCCGCTCTACGACGAGGCGCGGTACCTGGTCCAGCGGCGGGTGCGCCCCGCTGTCCTGGACGCCGGGTACAGCGGCGGGGTCTACGGCGTCTGGACCGACCCGGACACCGGCTCCGAGCTCAGACGGAGCGCGGGCGACGGCCAGGAGCGCATCCTGCGCAACGCGGCCGCCCTCAAGCACGCGGTCGGACTCCTGGTCGAATCCCGTACGGACGCGCTCCTCGCCGGCGAACGGGCCGACCCGGCACTCGCCCGCCGCCGACGGGTGGCCTCGCAACTGACCGTACTCACCGAGCTCTTCCTCTACGCGGACGAGCGGCGCTCCGTCATCCGCGACGCCACCGCACGCTCCCGGGCGGCCGGTGCCGGTGCCCGGGGGCCCGTCTTCCTCGGGGGAGCGGACAACGAGGCACCGGCGCCGCACCGGATCCTCCGGGACCCGCCCTGCGGATACCGGCTGACGAGGGAGGACTTCACCCGGGTCGGGGGCGAACTCGCCCTGCACGGTGTCACCTCCCGGCCCGATGGTGACGGTGTGTATGTGCCGCTGCGGCAGCCCGCCCGGAAGCTGATCCCGCTCCTGCTGGACCAGAGGGCGGCATATCACCTCACAAACGGTCAACCCGATACCGCTTGTTGATCCCGGAAGAAGTACGGCGCGTGTGGTACTGCCTACGGAGAGCGAAATTTCAGCTTCCGTGAAAGGTGCCATTCGTGTCGCAGGACGATCAGAGAACGGGCGGCAGGGGGGATCTGTCGGTGACGGCGGATCTTCCCGGTGATCCGACCCAGGGCCGGCGCCCCACGACCGACCGGGTGGTGTTCGGCGTCACCGCGGTCCTCACCCTCGCCTTCGTGGTCTGGGGAGCCACCGCCACCGACTCGCTGGAGACCGTGTCCAGCAAGGCCCTCAACGGACTCATCCACAACGGTGGTTGGGCCTTCATGCTGGCCGCCTCCGGCTTCGTGGTCTTCGCCCTGTGGCTCGCCATCAGCCGGTACGGGAAGATCACCCTCGGCCAGGAGGACGAGGAGCCGGAGTTCCGGACGGTGTCCTGGGTCGCGATGATGTTCAGCGCCGGTATGGGCATCGGCCTGATGTTCTACGGCGTCAGCGAACCGCTGGCGCACTTCACCGACCCGCCGCCCGGCACCCACCCCGCCGACGCCGCCGAGGCGATGCAGACGGCGATGGCCACCACCCTCTTCCACTGGACGCTCCACCCCTGGGCGATCTACGCGGTGGTCGGCCTGGCCATCGCGTACAGCACCTTCCGGCGCCGCAGGCGGCAGACCATCAGCGCGGTCTTCGAGCCGCTCATCGGCCCCCGCCACGCACACGGCGGCCTCGGCCGGCTCATCGACATCCTGGCCATCTTCGCCACCCTGTTCGGCTCGGCCGCCTCGCTGGGGCTCGGGGCGCTCCAGATCGGCAGCGGCTTCCACGAGCTGAACTGGAAGGAGAAGACCGGCACCGGACTGCTGGTCCTGATCATCGCCGTGCTGACCGTGGCGTTCGTCGCCTCGGCGATCTCCGGCGTCGAGAAGGGCATCCAGTGGCTGTCGAACATCAACATGGTGCTCGCCCTGATCCTGGCCGTCTTCGTGTTCATCGCGGGCCCCACGATCATCGTGCTCGACCTGCTGCCCACCTCGGTCGCCGCCTACCTCGGTGACCTCCCGCAGCTGATCGGACGCACCGAGGCCACCGGCAAGGGGAAGGTCGCCGAGTGGCTCGGGAACTGGACGGTCTTCTACTGGGCCTGGTGGATCTCCTGGACGCCCTTCGTCGGCATGTTCATCGCCAGGATCAGCCGGGGCCGGACCATCCGTCAGTTCATCGGCGGCGTCATCCTCGTCCCGAGCACGGTCAGCCTGATCTGGTTCGCGGTCTTCGGCGGCACCGCGATCAAGCTCCAGGAGGCGGGCAAGCTGAACGGGGCCGACACCCAGGAGGCCCAGCTCTTCGGCGTGCTCCAGCAGTACCCCGTCGCCACGGTGATGAGCGTCCTGGTGATGATCCTGGTCGGCATCTTCTTCGTCTCCGGCGCCGACGCCGCGTCCATCGTCATGGGCACCCTCTCCCAGAAGGGCATCCTCGAACCCGCCAAGTGGGTCGTCGTCTTCTGGGGCGTCGTCACCGGCGCGGTCGCGGCCATCATGCTGCTCATCGGAAACGGCAAGGGTGACGCCCTGGCCGGCCTCCAGAACCTGACCATTCTGGTGGCGGCGCCCTTCACCATCGTGATGATCGGCATGTGCGTGTCCCTGATGCGGGACCTGCGCGAGGACCCGCTGATCGTCCGCCGCGAGTTCGGCGTGGAAGCCGTCGAGTCCGCGGTGATCGAGGGCCACGCCAAGTACGACGGCGACTTCGAGATCCGCATCGGCCCCGGCGGCAGCCAGATCACCACCGGGCGCCACGACAGACCCGGCGATTCGAGCTCCGGTGGCGGCTCCACCGCCGCCCCCTAGAGTCTGTCCGGCCGCAGGGCGTACGGCGGCTCAGCCCACCAGCTGGGCCGCCGCCCGCGCGCACCCCAGCGCCACGGTCACCCCCGCGCCCCCGTGTCCGTAGTTGTGCACCAGCCGCGCGCCGCCGGGCAGCGCCTCCGCCTCGATCCGGACCCCGGCGTCCCGGGCCGGCCGCAGCCCCACCCGGTGGCCGATCACCCGGGCCCCGGCGATCTCCGGCCGCACCCGCGCGCACCGGGCCACGATCTCCTCGGCCGTCCGGGGATCGGGCACCGTGCTCCAGTCGTCCGCCCCCGCCGTGCCGCCGAGCACCAGCCGGCCCGGCTGCGGGAAGAAGTAGGTCGTCTCGCTCGACGCCGGGTCCGCCTCGGTGAACCACTCGCGGATCCCCGGGTTCTCCACCATCACCAGCTGGCCGCGCACCGGCCGCACCCCGGGATCCGGGACCAGCGCCCGCGCGCCCAGCCCCGTGCAGTTGACCACCGTCGACGCCTCCGCGGCCGCCTCGTCGAACGAGGTGATCCTGCGGCGCTCGACCGAGCCGCCGGCCGCCCGCACCTGCCCCGCCAGCCAGTCCAGATGGACCGGCATGTCGATCAGCGGCAGCCGGCACCGCAGCCCCTCGGCCGTCTCCCGGACGTCCCTGAGCTCCCCGGCCCACGGCCCGAGCGCGGCGAGGCGTTCACCCCGGTGCACCCCCTCGACCAGCCGGACACCGGTCTCCGCCGGACGGGCGGCCAGCTCCTCGTACCGCCGCAGGGTGTCCAGCGACCAGTCGCCGACCCGGGCCAGCGGCTCGATCCGGTAGGGCCACCACAGGGCGCCCGCCACCGCCGACGTCGTGGCCTCGGCCGGTTCCCGGGACCAGACGCGCACCCGGTGGCCCCGCTCGGCCAGCACCAACGCCGTGCTGAGCCCACTGACGCCGCCACCCACCACGATCACTTCCGTCACTGCCGCTCCACCCCTTCGCGCCGGTCCCCGTTCCTGGCGGGACGGTAGCCGAGACCGGGCGAGGGTGCGCGGGAATCCCGGCCGGGCCCCGCTCCGGCGCCGATTAGGATCAGTACCCTGATGACTGCCACCCTCGTCGCCAAGGACCTCGCCGCCGGCCACGGCGACCGCACGCTCTTCGCCGAACTCGACCTCGTGGTCGCACCCGGCGACGTGATCGGTCTCGTCGGAGTGAACGGCGCCGGAAAATCGTCACTGCTCCGGCTGCTCGCCGGCCTCGACCAGCCGGAGGAGGGCGAGCTGCGGCTCTCCCCGCCCACCGCCACGGTCGGCCATCTGCCCCAGGAGCCCGAGCGGCGACCCGGCGAGACCGTCCGGGAGTTCCTGGCCCGCCGCACGGGCGTTGCCGAGGCCCAGGCCACGATGGACACCGCCACCCAGGCCCTCGTGGACGGGGCGCCCGGCGCCGACGACGCGTACTCCGAGTCGCTGGAGCGCTGGCTGGCCCTCGGCGGCGCGGACCTGGACGAGCGGGCCGAGGAGGTCGCGGCCGACCTCGGTCTGACCGTCGGACTCGACCTGCCGATGACCGCCCTCTCCGGCGGCCAGGCGGCCCGCGCCGGTCTCGCCTCGCTGCTGCTCTCGCGCTACGACGTCTTCCTGCTCGACGAGCCCACCAACGACCTCGACCTGGACGGCCTCGAACGGCTGGAGCGCTATGTCTCGGGGCTGCGCGCCGGCACGGTCGTCATCAGCCACGACCGCGAATTCCTGATGCGCACGGTCACCAAGGTCCTCGAACTCGACCTCGCCCAGCAGCAGATCAATCTGTACGGCGGTGGCTACGCGGCCTATCTGGAGGAGCGCGAGCGCGCCCGTCGGCATGCCCGCGAGGAGTTCGAGGAGTACGCGGACAAGCGCTCGGCGCTGGAGGGCCGCGCACTGATGCAGCGCTCCTGGATGGACAAGGGCGTCAGGAACGCGCGCCGCAAGGCCACCGACTCCGACAAGATGGCCCGCAAGTTCCGCAGCGAGTCCAGCGAGAAGCAGGCCGCTAAGGCCCGGCAGACCCAGCGCATGATCGAGCGCCTCGACGTCGTCGACGAACCGCGCAAGGAGTGGGAGCTGCGGATGGAGATCGCCTCCGCGCCCCGCTCCGGCTCGGTCGTGGCGACCCTGCGCGAGGCCGAGGTGACCCTCGGGGACTTCACATTCGGCCCCGCCTCGCTCCAGATCGACTGGGCGGACCGGGTCGCCATCACCGGGGCCAACGGGGCCGGCAAGTCGACCCTGCTGGCCGCCCTGCTCGGCCGTCTCCCGCTGGACTCGGGGCACGCGAGCCTCGGCTCGGGCGTGGTCGTCGGCGAGGTCGACCAGGCGCGGAAGCTGTTCCACGGCACGGAGTCCCTGCTGGAGGCGTTCTGCGCCGCCGTCCCCGACACCGAGCCCGCCGACGTGCGCACGCTGCTCGCCAAGTTCGGGCTGCGCGCCGACCATGTGATGCGCCCGGCGACCACGCTCTCCCCGGGCGAGCGCACCCGGTCGGCGCTCGCCCTCCTCCAGGGCAGGGGCGTCAACCTCCTGGTCCTGGACGAGCCCACGAACCACCTGGACCTGCCCGCCATCGAGCAGCTGGAATCGGCGCTGGAGTCCTACACAGGGACGCTGCTGCTGGTCACCCACGACCGCCGGATGCTGGAGGCGGTCCGCACGACACGCCGCGTCGAGGTGGCGGCGGGCAGGCTCACGGAAAGCTGACGCGGGCCGGGCTCGCGGAGCCCGGCACCCCCTGTTGGTATGCCAGAGGGTTTCCAAGAGGGTGCCCCAACTTCATCTTCGTGGGAAGATTTCTGACATACCACACTTAACTCCTGAACGGGCAAGCACTTGGTATGCCAAGTGTTAGTGTCGCCTTGCTCCGGCGCGAGGACCGCCGAACGGCCGGGGCGGTCCGGTACACCGCACCCGCAGGAGGCCCCGTGCGAACCCGCTGGCGCGCCACCCACATCCTCGGCCACCGCGACGGCGGGCACGCGCTGCTGCGGAACGGCGAGATCGTGTGGGAGGACGACACGATCGTGTACGTCGGCACGGGGTACGACGGCCCGGTGGACGAGGAACGGGACCTCGGCGAGTCGCTGGTGATGCCCGGCCTCATCGATCTGGACGCCCTCACCGACATCGACCACCTCGTCCTGGACTCCTGGGCGCCCCGCGACCGCGCCGCCGGACTCCTCTGGTCCCAGAACTACTTCGACCACCGCCGCCGGGACGTCTTCACCCCGAAGGAGCGGGCCACCGTCCGCGCGTACGCGCTCGTCCAGCTGGCCCTGCACGGCATCACCACCTACATGCCCATCGCCTCCGAGGTCCACAGCGCCTGGGCGGAGCCGTACGACGAACTCGTCGCGACGGCGCGGACCTCCCGCCGCATCGGCCTGCGCGGCTACCTGGGGCCCGCCTACCGGTCCGGCGTCAACGTCGCCCTCCCCGACGGCGGCCGGGACGTCGCCTTCGACGAGGAGCGCGGCCGCACGGGGCTGCGGGACGCCGTGCGCTTCCTCGACCACACCGCCGCCCTCGGCGACCCGCTGGTCAACGGGGTGCTGCTGCCCTGCCGCATCGAGACGCTCACCGAGGACCTCCTGCGCGAGACCGCCGCCGTCGCGCGCCACCGCGACGTCCTCGTACGCCTGCACTGCCTCCAGGGCCTGACCGAACGGGACCTCGTACGGGAACGGCACGGCACCACGCCCCTCGGACTGCTCGAACGCACCGGGCTGCTGGACACCCGGCTCCTCGTGCCGCACGGCATCGTGACCGACCGCCACCCCGATGTGCACGGCGAGGACCGGGGTGACCTGGCCACCCTCGCGGCGGCCGGCGTCTCCGTCGTCCACTGCCCGCAGACCTCGCTGCGCTACGGCCAGGTACTGCACTCCTTCGCCGCCTACCGGCGGGCCGGGATCAACCTGTGCCTGGGCACCGACTCCTTCCCGCCGGACCTGATCCGGGGCATGGACACCGGCGTCCACCTCGCCAAGGTGACCGACGGACGCGCGGACGCCGCCCCCGCCGAGCACTACGTGGAGGCGGCCACGCTCGGCGGCGCCCGCGCCCTGGGCCGCACCGACCTCGGGCGGCTGGAGCCCGGCGCCCAGGCGGACCTGGTGGCCTTCCGGCTGGACGACATCCGCGACGGCGTCCAGGACGACCCCGTCCGTACGTTTCTCCTCAACGGCACCGCGCGGCAGGCCACCCACTCCGTGGTGGCGGGACGGCCCGTGCTGACCGACGGCCGCATACCGGGCATCGACCTGGCGAACCTGCGCCGCCGGGCCCAGTCCCTGTTCGAGACAATGCGCGCGGCCTACGGCGAGCGCGACCTGCACCGCCGAGGTGCCGGCGAGCTGTTCCCGCCGACGTTCCCGCCGTACGAGGAGACCTCACGATGACCGATTCACCCGAGTCCGGTGCCTCCCATGTCGACCACGCCGAACGGACGATCCGCGCCCGCATCCTGTCCGGCGAGTACCCGCCCGGGGCGCGCCTGCGGGAGCGCGAGCTCTCCGAGGCCCTGGGCTTCTCCCGCATCCCGGTCCGCGAGGCGCTCACCCGGCTGACGGGGGAGGGGCTCGTGGTGATCTCGCCCCGGCGCGGCGCGTCCGTCCGCAACCTTTCGCTGCGCGATGTGGCGGAGCTGTTCGACCTGCGGCTGAGCCTGGAGGTGTTCGCCGCCCGCCGGGCCGCGGAGGCCTGCGCGGGCGGCCGGGGCGGCGAACGGCTGCGCGAGCTCATGGAAGCGGCCGAGGACGCCACCCGGCGCGGCGACACCCAGGAGATCCCCGCCGCCAACACCGCCCTGCACGCGGAGATCGTCGCGATGACCGGGAACCGGCTGCTCCAGGACGCCCTGCAGCCCTCGCTCGGTCTGGTGCAGTGGCTGTTCACCCTCACCGGCGGACTCGACCCGCGCGTCCAGTGCACCGAGCACCAGGACATCTGCGCGGCGATCTACGCGGGCAAGCCCGATCTGGCCGACGCCCTCGCCTACGCGCACATCGAGCGGGGGCGCGGCCCCTCCCTGGCGGCCCTCGCCGAGGTGCTGCCGCCGGAATGACCCACAACTCCATACCGTGCGACCGAACAAGGAAAGGCACCACATGCTCATCACGAACGTCCGTCCCTGGGGCGGCGAGCCCTGCGACATCGAGATCAAGGACGGCGTGATAGCCGCGCTCACCCCGCACGACCCGAGCCGCGCGGCCGGGGACACCGTGGCCGGACGGGGACGGCTCGCGCTGCCGTCGTTCTCGGATGTCCACTGCCATCTCGACTCCACCCGCATGGGCCTGCCCTTCCGCCCGCACACCGGCGCCCCCGGTGTCTGGGGCATGACGATGAACGACCGCGCCCACTGGCGCGAGGACGAGTGGAGCGTCGCCCAGCGCGCCACGTACACCCTGGGCCGGATGATCGAGCGCGGCACCACCCGCGTGCGCAGCTACGCCCAGATCGACGCGGACTGCGGTCTGGAGCGGCTGGAGGGCGTCCTCGCCGCCAAGGAGGCGCACGCCGGACGGTGCGAGGTCGAGATCATGGCCTTTCCGCAGGCCGGTCTGCTCAAGGAGAAGGGCGTGCCGGAGCTGATGGACCAGGCCATGTCCGCCGGCGCGTCCGTGGTCGGCGGCATCGACCCGTGCACCCTGGACCGCGACCCGGTGCGCCACCTCGACATCGTCTTCGACCTGGCCGAGCGCCACCGGGCCCCGGTCGACATCCACCTCCACGAGCCCGGCGCACTCGGCGTGTTCAGCGTCGACCTCATCCTGGAGCGGGTGCGCGCCCTGGACATGGCCGGTCAGGTGACCCTCTCGCACGCCTATGAACTCGGCACCGTCGACGAGGCGACCACCCGCCGCCTCATCGAGGAGTTCGCCGAGCTGGACATCGCGATGGCGACCATCGCACCGGCCCAGCAGCAGAACGCCCTGCCGATGGCGCAGCTGACCGCCGCCGGTGTGCGGGTCGGCCTGGGCGAGGACGGCCAGCGCGACTTCTGGTCGCCCTACGGCAACGGCGACATGCTGGACCGCACCTGGCAGCTCGCCTTCACCAACCGCTACCGGGCCGACGAGCTGATCGAGCACTGCGTCGCCGTCGCGAGCCGCGGCGGTGCCTCGATCCTCCACGCGGACCTGCCCCGGCTGTCGTCCGTCGCCGACCGCCCGGGCCTCGCCGTCGGCGACGCCGCCGATCTGCTGCTGGTCGAGGGCGAGACGGTGGCGTCCGCCGTGATGGACCGCAGCGACGACCGCACGGTCCTGCACGCCGGCCGGGTCGTCGCGGACGGCCTGGAACTCGTCGGCTGACCCCGCCCACCACACGCCGGAGCCCGTCCACCGACCGGTGGACGGGCTCCGGCGTGTGCGGCGTCCGGACTCCGGGGTCAGACCGCCGCTACCGCCTTCGCGGCGTCCGGCACACTGCCGTCGTCCGCGACGAGATGGCAGGCCACCTCCCGGGGCGCGCCCCCGGCGGTCAGCGTGCGCAGCACGGGCGCCTCGGTACGGCACCGGTCGGTGGCCAGCGGGCAGCGGGTGTGAAAGTGGCAGCCGGGCGGCGGGTCCAGCGGGCTGGGCAGGTCGCCGCCGAGCACGATCCGGCGCCGGCCGCGCTGCTCGGCCGGGTCGGGCACGGGCGCCGCGGACAGCAGCGCCTGGGTGTACGGATGCTTCGGTGCGGCGAACAGCTCGGCGGCCGGGGCCTGTTCGACGATCCGGCCCAGGTACATCACCGCGATGCGGTCCGCGAGATACTCCACGGCCGCCAGGTCGTGCGTGATGAACAGGCAGCCGAAGCCCCGGTCGCGTTGCAGGTCCGCGAGGAGGTTGAGGACGGAGGCCTGGACGGACACGTCGAGCGCCGAGGTCGGCTCGTCGGCCACCAGGAGCGCCGGATCGACCGCCAGGGCCCGCGCGATGGAGACGCGCTGACGCTGGCCGCCGGAGAGCTCGTGCGGGTTGCGGTCGGCCAGTTCGGGCCGCAGCCCCACCTGGGCGAGGAGTTCGTCCACCCGGCGGGCCGCCTCGGCGCGGGTCGCCAGACCGTGCAGCCGCAAGGGCTCCGCGATGATCCGGCGGATCGTCATCCGAGGGTTGAGCGAGGACGAGGGGTCCTGGAACACCAGGTGGAAGTCCTTGCGCAACGGCCTGAGCGCGCGGGGCGGGAGCGCGGTGACATCCGTGCCGTTGATCTCCACCCGGCCGTCGGTCGGACGGTCGAGCCGGACCACACAGCGCCCCACGGTGGACTTGCCGCTGCCCGACTCCCCGACGAGGCCGACGACCTCACCGGGCAGGATCGTCAACGACACCCCGTCCACGGCCTTCACGGTGCCGCCGGCCCCGTCGAAGTGCCGCTTGAGATCGCGCACGGCCAGCACGGGGGTGACGGTCGGTGCTTCGCTGCCGGCGCTCATCGGACGGCTCCCTTGTTCGCGTCGGGCCGGGACGGGCCGGACGCGGCCGCTCCGGACGGGTGGTGACAGGCGGTCGGATGCGTGCCGCCGGACCGTTCGAGCGGCGGGCGGCCGGTCAGACAGATGTCGTCGGCCGAGGCGCAACGCGGCGCGAAACTGCACCCCTTGGGCTGCTCGCGCAGATCGGGCACGAGCCCGGGTATCTCGTTCAGCCGCGCCCGGCCGCCCGCGCCCCGGCTGCCGGGACGCAGGACGGCGCCGAGCAGCCCCCGGGTGTACGGGTGCTGCGGCGCGCCGAACAGCTCGTCCACCGAGGCCTGTTCGACGGGGCGGCCCGCGTACATCACCAGGACCCGGTCCGCCGTGTCCGCGACCACCCCGAGGTCATGGGTGATCAGGACGATGGCGGTGCCGAGGCGGTCCCGCAGCGAGCGGAGCACGTCGAGGATGCCCGCCTGCACCGTGACGTCGAGGGCGGTGGTCGGCTCGTCGGCGATCAGCACCGCCGGGTCGCAGGCCACCGCGATGGCGATCATGACGCGCTGCCGCATGCCGCCGGAGAGCTGGTGCGGATATTCGTCGACCCGCTTGCGCGGCGCGGGGATGCCGACGACGCCGAGCAGTTCGACGGCCCGCTCCCGGGCCTCGCCGCGGCTCAGCCCCTGGTGCCTGCGCAGGACTTCGGTGATCTGCCGCCCGATGGTGAGCACCGGGTTGAGCGAGGTCATCGGCTCCTGGAAGATCATCGAGAGACGGCGGCCGCGCAGCGACCGCAGCTCCTTCTCGGGGGCGCCGACCAGCTCCCGGCCGTCCAGGGTGATCGACCCGCCGACCCGGGCGGTCGGCGGCAGCAGCCCCATCACGGCCATGGAGGTGACGGACTTCCCGCAGCCGGACTCGCCGACCACCGCCAGCACCTCGCCGGGCGCCAGATCGTAGGAGACGCCGTCCACGGCGTGCACGGTGCGTTCGGCGCCGTGGAAGGCCACCGACAGGTCCCGCACCCGCAGCACCGGCTCGGGGGCGCCGGCCCCGGCGGGCCGGGGGGCGGTGGACGTTTCGACTTCGGTCACCGGGAACCTCCGCGGGGGTCGAGGATGTCGCGTACGCCGTCACCGAGCAGGTTGAACGCCAGGGTGGCGAGCACGATGACCAGGCCGGGGAAGACCGCCATCCAGGGCGCGTCCGCGATGAAGGGCTGGGCGCTGGAGAGCATCACGCCGAGCGAGGGGGAGGGCGGCTGCACCCCGAGGCCGAGGAAGCTGAGCACCGCCTCGCCGATGATGGCGGACGGGATGCCGACGGTGGCCTGCACGATCAGTGTCGAGGTGGCGTTGGGCAGGATGTGGCGGAACAGGATCACCCCGTCGCCGCCGCCGTTGGCCACGGCGGCGCCGACGTAGTCCAGATGCTTGAGCCGCAGCGTCTCGGCCCGGGTGACACGGACGATCCCGGGGATCTGCGAGATGCCGATCGCGATGGTCGCGTTCTCCAGCGAGGGCCCCATGACGGCGGCGAGACCCACTGCGAGGACCAGGAAGGGGAACGCGAGCATGGTGTCGGTGAGCCGCGAGACCACCGTGTCGGCGAACCGGCCGTAGTAGCCGGCCACCAGTCCGAGCGGGACGGCGACGACGAAGGCCAGCAGCACGGCCAGCACTCCGACCTGCATGGACGCGGTGACGCCGACCAGGACCCGGGAGAGCTGGTCGCGGCCCAGGTCGTCCGTGCCGAGCCAGTGCGACCAGCTCGGCTCCATCAGCGCCGCGTCGAAGTCCGGCCGGGCCGGGTCGTAGGGGGCGAGCAGCGGTGAGAGCAGCGCGACGAGCACGAACACCGCCGACAGCACCGCCCCCACCAGCGCCAGCCGGTTGCGCCGCAGCCGGCGCAGCGAGGTGAGGAGCCGTGCGGCACGGACGCCGGGCCGCGGCGCGGGGGCCGCGGCGGCGGGCGGCGCCGTGGACGGGGCGAGGGTCATCGGGAACCTCCGAGCCGGATGCGCGGGTCGACCACCGAGTACAGGAAGTCGACCAGCAGGTTGATCAGGATGTAGGCGGCCGAGGTGAACAGGACGACGCCCTGGACCATCGCGTAGTCACGGGTGAAGACCGCGTCGATGGTGAGCTTGCCGAAGCCCGGCAGGACGAAGACCTGCTCGGTGACGACGGCACCGGAGATCAGATGGCCGAGCTGGAGACCCAGCACGGTGATGACGGTGACGAGCGAGTTGCGCAGCCCGTGCCGGCCGATCACGGCGGCCGGGCCCAGCCCCTTGGCCCGTGCGGTGCGCACGTAGTCCGAGGACATCGCGTCGATCATCGCCGCCCTGGTCTGGCGCATCACCACCGCGGCGAGACCGGAGCCGAGCACCACAGCGGGCAGCACCAGCCGCCGCAGGTTCTCCAGCGGATCGGTGCTGAACGGTACGAAACCGGAGGCGGCGAACACCGGCATGGCGATGGCGAAGACCAGTACCAGCACGATGCCGAGCCAGAACGCGGGCACCGACATGCCCAGCAGCGCGATGCCGTTGGCCAGCCACTCCTCGGGCTTTCCGCGCCGGACGGCCGCCATGACACCGGCCCCGATCCCGACGACGACGGCCATCAGCAGGGAGAGCGCGGCCAGTTCGAGCGTGATGGGCAGGGCCTGGGTGATCGAGTCGAGCACCGGGAGTCCGGTCCTGGCCGAGGTGCCGAAGTCGCCGGTGGCCGCGTTGCTGACGTAACGCCAGTACTGGACGGCGATGTTGTCGTCGAGGCCGTACTCGGAGCGGATCGCGGCCAGGACCTCCGGGGAGGTCTGTTCACCGGCCAGGGCCTGGGCGGTGTCGCCGGGCATCGCGCGCACCCCGAAGAACACGGTGATGCTGACCAGCACCATGGTCACCAGGGACATG
The DNA here is from genome assembly GCF_031844705.1 of Streptomyces sp. ITFR-16. Classification (NCBI taxonomy): domain Bacteria; kingdom Bacillati; phylum Actinomycetota; class Actinomycetes; order Kitasatosporales; family Streptomycetaceae; genus Streptomyces; species Streptomyces sp. ITFR-16. The sequence continues at coordinate 835,529 of NZ_CP134609.1, read as the reverse complement.
CCGATCCGGCGGCTCACGTACGACGTGAGCAGTGGGCGGAGGGTCTTCACCGGCTCCCCTTCGTGTATCCGGCTTCCTTGACCCTGATCAGGCCGTCACCGGAGAGCTTGAGGCCGCTCACGTCCTGCGAGGCGGAGACGTAGTTGATGTTCCGGTAGAGGTAGATGACGCCGTGCTGCTTGTTGATCGCGACGGTGAGCCTGCGGTAGATCTCGCGGCGTTCGGCGATGTCCGACGTGCTGCGGCCCTCGACGATCAGGCGGTCGATCTCGGGGTCCGAGAGCTTGCCCTGGTTGTTGCTGCCGGTGGTGCCCACGAGGCTGTCGATGTTGCCCGCGGGGTCGGGCTGGCCGCCCCAGCCGCCGGTCCGCGCCTCGAAGTCGCCCGCGAGGGTCCGGGTCAGCCCGGTGGCGAACTCGGTGGGCCGCAGCCGCACGGAGAATCCGGCGTCGGCCGCCATGGCCTGTACGACCTGGCCGAGACGGCTGTCCTCCGGGGTGGTGTTGATCATCAGCTCCAGCGGCACCGGCGTCTTCACCCCGGCCGCCTTCAGCAGCCGCTTGGCCTTCGGCACGTCCCGCTTCGGGCAGGTGATCGGCGAACTGAGCGGAGTCCCCGGCGGTACGGGGCCGCAGGCCGGCTCGTACATCCCCTGGAAGACCAGCTTGTTGATCAGCGTGCGGTCCAGCGACAGGTCGAAGGCCTCCCGGACGCGCACATCGCGGCCGAAGGGGCTGTCGACGGGACTGGCCTTCTGGTCGATGCCGTGCGCGTTGCCGACGTTGAGGGTGAGCGCCATGTAGCCCAGCGAGGGGGTGTTGAGGAGCTGGAGGCCCTTCTCGCCCATCGAGTTGCGCACCTCGACCGGGCCCATCTGGTCGCCGATCTGGACGTCACCGGAGCGTATGTTGGCCATCCGGATGTTGCCGTCGGTGATCGTTTTGTAGATCACGCGGTCGAGGTGGACCTTGTCCGCGTCGTAGTACAGCGGGTCCTTCGCCAGCTCGATCCGGTCACCGACGACCCGCTTCTCGTACCGGAACGGGCCGACGCACGAGGGGTGCGTCGCGAACTTCGCCCCGTACGTCTTCAGCGCCTTGGGCGACATGATCAGCCCGGCGGTGTTGGCGAGCCGCCCCAGCAGCGGTACGTCGGGATGGCTCAGCGAGAGCCGCACGGTGTACGGGCCGACGGCCGTCACTTTCTTCACCGAGTCGATCTCGGAGGCGCGCCCGGATCCGCGCAGATGCAGATGCCGGTCGAGGGAGGTCTTCACCGCCCGGGCGTCCAGACGCGCGCCGTCACTGAAGGTGGCGTCCTTGCGGACATCGAAGGTGAAGGTCTTCCCGCCGTCGGTGATCTTCGGCATCGAGGCGGCGAGCTGCGGGACGAACTTGTTGTTCTGGTCCACGTCGTAGAGCTGCTCGCACATGGACGTGAACACGGTGCGCGCGACGAGGGTGGTCGTGAGGCTGGGGTCCAGCATGTCGGGATCGGACTTCAGCCCGATGGTGACCGTGCCGCCGTCGCGTACGGGACGCAGGTCGGTGAGCCGCGCCTGAGCGGTGGTCTCTTTGCCGGGCGGGGAGAGCGAACTGCATGCGGTGGTGATCGCCAGCAGTGCGGCCACCGACAGAGCGGCCGGAATTCGACGCATGGGATCAAGCCTCCTTGAGGACGGCAGGGCGGCAGGACGGGTACCGACGTGGGTACGCGTTGAGGCGCAACGGTATACCAAGCGCGTCGGGCCTCGATCGGGCTCCGACGGCCTTGTTTGCCGTTTTTGCAGCGTATTTGGCCACACAAAAAGGGGCGGATGCCGCAGTTGGGCACGGGCGGATTTCGTGACTCGAAACCGACTTGGTATACCGAGCGGATGTGGCGCCGGGGGTCTCATTTCAGCCCCTCCGGCGTCTGAGGAGCGGGGTCCGGGGCGGAGCCACGGACACGAGAAGGGGCGGGGCGGGGAGAAGGCCCGCCGCAGGCGAACCTCTCCCCACCCCGCCCCAAGCCCGGACCGGGTGCCGCGTACTACGTACCGCTCACCGCTTCCTGCCACCCTCCTCCGGCTTCAACAGCCCTGCCCGGCGCAACGCGTCGGCCATGGCCCCGTTCGCCGGAGCCGCACCCGAAGCAGGGCGACCGCCACCGCCGCCACCGCCGCCACCACGCCGCTCACGCCCCTGACCGCCCTGACCGCCCTGGCCGCCGCGCGCGCCCGCACCCGCGCCGCCGCCCTGCCGCTGCCCCTGGCCCTGCCGCTGCCGAGGCGGCCGCGACCCCCGCTCGCCGCCGGAGCCGGCCCCGGCGCCGCCGGAGGCGGCCCCCGCCTCGTCGTCCAGCCGCAACGTCAACGAGATCCGCTTGCGCGGGATGTCGACCTCCATGACCTTGACCCGGACGACGTCCCCCGGCTTCACCACATCCCGCGGATCCTTCACGAAGGTCCGGGACATGGCCGACACATGCACCAGCCCGTCCTGATGCACCCCGATGTCCACGAACGCGCCGAACGCCGCGACGTTCGTCACGACCCCTTCCAGCACCATCCCGTCCGCGAGGTCGCCGATCTTCTCGACACCCTCCTTGAAGGTGGCCGTCTTGAAGGCGGGACGCGGGTCGCGGCCGGGCTTCTCCAGCTCCTTCAGGATGTCGGTGACCGTCGGCAGCCCGAACTTCTCGGACACGAAGTCGTCCGCCCGCAGCGACCGCAGCACACCCGTGTTGCCGATCAGCGAGGCGACGTCGGCGCCCGTCCGCTTCACCATCGCCCGCACCACCGGGTACGCCTCCGGGTGCACGCTGGACGCGTCCAGCGGGTCGTCGCCCCGGATCCGCAGGAAGCCCGCGCACTGCTCGTACGCCTTCGGGCCCAGCCGTGCCACGTCCTTGAGGCCCTTGCGGGAGCGGAAGGGACCGTTGGCGTCGCGGTGCGCGACGATGTTCTCCGCGAGCCCAGCGCCGATGCCGGAAACCCGTGAAAGCAGTGGCGCCGAAGCGGTGTTGACGTCGACCCCGACCCCGTTCACACAGTCCTCGACGACCGCGTCCAGCGACCGCGAGAGCTTCACCTCGGACAGGTCGTGCTGGTACTGCCCGACCCCGATCGACTTCGGGTCGATCTTCACCAGCTCCGCCAGCGGGTCCTGGAGGCGGCGCGCGATCGAGACGGCCCCGCGCAACGACACGTCCATGTCCGGGAGTTCCTGGGAGGCGAAGGCCGAGGCCGAGTACACGGAGGCACCCGCCTCCGAGACCATCACCTTGGTGAGCTTCAACTCCGGATGCTTGTCGCACAGTTCACCGGCGAGCTTGTCCGTCTCGCGTGACGCCGTGCCGTTGCCGATGGCGATCAGGTCGACGTGGTGCTCCCGCGCGAGGCGCTCCAGCGTCGCCAGCGACTGGTCCCACTTGTTGGCCGGCACATGCGGGTGGATGACTTCGGTCGCCACCACCTTGCCCGTCGCATCGACGACGGCGACCTTCACACCGGTACGGAAGCCGGGGTCGAGCCCCAGCGTGGCCCGGGTCCCGGCCGGCGCGGCGAGCAGCAGATCGCGCAGGTTCGACGCGAAGACGCGTACCGCCTCGTCCTCCGCCGCCGTGCGCAGCCGCAGCCGCAGATCGATGCCGAGGTGCACCAGGATCCGGGTCCGCCAGGCCCAGCGGACCGTGTCGCCGAGCCACTTGTCGCCGGGGCGCCCCCGGTCGTTCACTCCGAAGCGCCGGGCCACCATGTTCTCGTAGCTCGACGGGCCGGGCGTGCCGGACGGCTCCTCCGGCTCCAGGACCAGGTCGAGGACGTCCTCCTTCTCGCCGCGCAGCATCGCCAGCACCCGGTGCGAGGGCAGCGCGGTGAACGGCTCGGCGAAGTCGAAGTAGTCCGCGAACTTGGCGCCCGCCTCCTCCTTGCCGTCCCGCACCCGGGCCACCAGCCGCCCGCGCGCCCACATGCGCTCACGCAGCTCGCCGATCAGGTCGGCGTCCTCCGAGAAGCGCTCGGTGAGGATGGCACGGGCCCCCTCCAGGGCCGACGCCGCGTCCGCGACGCCCTTGTCCGCGTCGACGAAGGCGGCGGCCGCGGTGAGCGGGTCCACCGAAGGGTCGTCGAGCAGCCCGGAGGCGAGCGGTTCGAGGCCGGCCTCCCGGGCGATCTGCGCCTTGGTCCGCCGCTTCGGCTTGAACGGCAGATAGATGTCCTCGAGGCGCGCCTTCGTGTCGGCGGCCCGGATCTGCGCCTCCAGCGCCTCGTCGAGCTTGCCCTGCTCCCGTACGGACTCGAGGACCGCCGCCCGGCGCTCCTCCAGCTCCCGCAGATACCTGAGCCGTTCCTCGAGCGTGCGCAGCTGCGCATCGTCGAGCATCTCGGTGGCTTCCTTGCGGTAGCGCGCGATGAACGGCACGGTCGATCCGCCGTCGAGCAGCTCGACGGCCGCCTTCACCTGTCGCTCGCGTACGCCGAGCTCCTCGGCGATCCTGCCTTCGATGGACGTCGTCACGGTTCTACCGACTCGCCTTCTCCTGCTGGCTGTGCTGGTCGGGCCCGGGGACGGCCGTTCGGACCGGCCCGGAGCCACTCGCCTGCATTGTGCCGGGTGGCCGGGCGCCGTGTCGCCCGACCGCCCGACACACCTGCCGCAGGTTGGGCCCGTCAGCCGGTGGCGGACGCCGGGAACGCGCCCGCCGCCAGCGCCGTGCCGAGGAAGCCGCGCGCCAGTTCGGTCAGCCGGGCCACCCCCGCACCGCCGAGGTGCTCGTACGGGGCGAGGTCCATCCGGTCCGTGGCCTCCTCGATGCCGGCCCGCAGCGCGGTGCCCTCCTGCGTCAACTCGCCGCTCTCGGTGAGCAGTCCGCGCTCCCGCAGCCGCGCCGACGCGTCCTCCCAGTCGGTGCGGCGCCAGCCCCGGGTGGCCAGGATCCAGCGCGGGGCCATGCCCTTGCCGGTCGCGGTGTGGCTGACCAGGGCCTCCAGCGGGTCGAGCCCGGCGGCGAGCAGCGCGGCGAGATGGGCGTCGCCCCGGTGCTCGCGCAGCAGGGTCGCCGCGTGCCAGTACGCCAGGTGCGGCTGCTCCGGCACCGGGAGATCGGCGTGCGCCGCGTACAGCGGCCGGGCGTGTCGCGTACAGCCCCCGGTCGCGTCCAGGGCGAGCCGTGCGGCCTCCGCCATCTCGGGGGAGCCGACGACCTCCTCGCCGAGCAGCCGGCGCAGCGTCGCGTCGGCGGCGCGCAGCCGGGCCGCCAGGGCCGTCTCCGGGGACGCGGTCTCCCAGACGGCGGGCACGTGCCGGGCCACCAGCTCGTGGTTGAAGTTGTAGAAGGCGGCGGTGACCGTGCCCGCGCCGACCGCGCCCAGGGCGGCCGCGCGGGCGGCGAAATACGCGGCGGAGGGGTCGTCGATCCCGATGCCGGCGAACTCCTTGCCGAGGTCGGGGGAGAAGTAGACGGTCGAGTGGACCGGGTTGAGGGCGTTGTGGCAGCGGCGTCCGGCGCGGGGCGGGAGAGTACTCATGCCCGCACGTTACCGACTGGTCGGTACGCGCCGGTACCCCGGTACCCCGGTGAGATGCGCCGCAGCGGGGCATGGCAGGAAAGGTGGGTATCTCGTCATTGCGGCCACCCCCGCCGGCCGCCCAGGATGACGGACATGAACCAGCGATCCGTCCTCGTCGTCCTCTTCGACGACGTCCAGAGCCTCGATGTGACCGGGCCCATGGAGGTCTTCGCCGGCGCCTCCCGCTTCCCCGGCATCACGTACGAGCTGCGCACCGCCTCGCTGGACGGCGCCCCGGTCCGTACGTCCTGCGGGCTCACGCTGGTCCCCGACACGAGCCTGGCCGACGCGGCGGCCCCGCACACCCTGCTGGTCCCCGGCGGCCAGGGCACCCGGGCCCCGGACCCGGCTCTCGTCGAGTGGCTCCGGACGCACGGTCCGCGCCCCGAACGGCTCGTCTCCGTGTGCAGCGGCGCGCTGCTGCTGGCGGCGGCCGGACAGCTGGACGGGCACCGGGTGACGACCCACTGGAACGTCTGCGACCACCTCGCCCGCACCTATCCGGCCGTCGAGGTGGACCCCGAGCCGATCTTCGTGCGCGACGGCCGGCTCGCCACCTCCGCGGGGGTCACCGCCGGCATCGATCTCGCGCTCGCCCTGGTCGAGGAGGACCACGGCCGGGACGTGGCGCTCGCGATCGCCCGGCATCTGGTGGTCTTCCTGCGCAGACCCGGCAACCAGGCGCAGTTCAGCGCCCAGCTCACCGCCCGTACGGCCGGCCGTGAACCACTGCGCGAGGTCCAGCACTGGATCACCGAGCACCCCGGCGAGGACCTCTCCGTCGAGGCGCTCGCCGCCCGCGCCCGGCTCTCGCCGCGCCACTTCGCCCGCGCGTTCCAGGCGGAGACCGGGGTGACGCCCGGCCGGTACGTCGACCGGGTCCGCCTCGAACAGGCCCGACGGCTCCTGGAGGACACCACCGACGCCGTCGCCCGGATCTCCCGGGACTGCGGCTACGGCACCCCCGAGGCGATGCGCCGCGCCTTCGTCAGGGCCCTCGGCACGGCGCCCGCCGAATACCGCCGCCGCTTCAGCCCGCGCACGGCCCGCACCGCCCCCACCGAACCCGCCCAGTGAACCGACCGGAAGGCAGCCCCGCCATGCAGATCGCCCTCGTCCTCTTCGACCGCTTCACCGCGTTGGACGCCGTCGGGCCCTACGAGATGCTGTCCCGCACCCCCGGAGCCGAGACCGTGTTCGTCGCCGAGCGCGCCGGTGCGGTGCGCAACGACAGCGGCAGCCTCGAACTGGTCGCCCACCGGACGCTCGACGAGGTCCCCGCCCCCGATGTGGTGATCGTGCCCGGCGGCCCCGGGCAGAGCGCCCAGATGGACAACGAGAAGCTGCTCGGCTGGCTGCGCCGGGCCGACGCGGCCAGCACCTGGACGACCTCCGTCTGCACCGGGTCGCTGCTGCTCGCCGCCGCCGGGCTGCTGACCGGGCGCCGCGCCACCTCGCACTGGCTCGCCCTGGACACCCTCAAGGAGTACGACGCCGAGCCCACCGGTGAGCGCGTGGTCGTCGACGGCAAGTACGTCACCGCCGCCGGCGTCTCGGCCGGCATCGACATGGGTCTCACCCTGCTCGGCCGGATCGCCGGCGACACCACCGCCCAGGCCGTGCAGCTCCTGACCGAGTACGACCCACAGCCCCCGTACGACGCGGGATCGCCCGAGAAGGCCCCGGCCGCGCTGGTCGAGGAGTGGCGCGCCAAGAGCCGCTTCATCCTTCGCCAGGGACCGCCGCCCCGGCAGGCCAGGTGAAGCGCGGGGTCCGGCGCTCCAGGAAGGCGGCGACCCCCTCCGCGGTGTCGCCGCTGCCGCGCGCCTCGCGCGCCCAGTGCGCGTCCCGGTCCGTCCGGCCGTCGGCGAACTCCTTGGCCGCCGCCTGGGTCAGCCGGGAACGGGACACCAGGGTCCGCGTGTAGGCGTCGACCCGCTTGTCCAGCTCGCCGGCCGGCAGCACCTCGTCCACCAGCCCGGTGCGCAGCGCCCGCTCCGTACCGATCAGCTCCGCCGAGAACAGCAGGTGCTTGGCCGTCGCCGGCCCCGTCAGCGCGACCAGCCGCCGGGTGGAGGAGGCGGCGTAGACGATCCCCAGCCGGGCCGGTGTGACGCCGAAGGACGCCCCCTCCTCCGCGAACCGCAGATCGCAGGCGGCCGCCAGCTGGCTGCCCCCGCCGACGCAGTAGCCGCGCACCGCCGCGAGCGTCGGCAGGGGGAAGGCGGCCAGGGCCTCCTCCGCCGCCACCGCGAGGGACTGCGGGTCGCCCGAGGGGTCGCGCAGCGAGGAGATGTCCGCGCCGGCGCAGAAGGTGTCCCCGGCGCCCGTCAGCACCAGGGCGCGCACCGAGGGATCGGCGGCCAGCCGGTCCAGCAGCACGGGCAGCGACTGCCACATGGCGGCCGTCATCGCGTTGCGCTTGGCGGGGTTGCTGATGACGACGGTGGCGACGCCGTCCGTGACGGTGTGCTCCAGCCTCGGTTCCGTACGGTCCATACGCCGGATGCTATCCAGGCGGTTCGAACCTATGATCAAGAAGGGGTCGCGCAGCAGACACGCACCGTGAGGAGCCAGCCGTGGCCGATCCCGCAAAAGAGGGCAGGAAGCTCAACCGCAGTTTCGGCGGTCTGGCCCTGCTCGGCATCCTGCTCGTCGTCGCCGGCCTGGTCGGCCTCGTCTACACGGGCGTCGCGACGCTCACCTCGATGCTCCTGTTCGGCTGGCTGCTGCTGATCGGCGGCCTGGTCGGGCTGCTGCACGCCATCCAGTCGCGCGGCACCAACTACTTCTGGCTGGGCGTGGTGGTCGCGGCCCTGAACATCGCCGCCGGGCTCGTCGTCATCCGCCACCCGCACGGCACGGCCGAGGCGCTGACCATGTTCGCCGCCCTGCTCTTCCTGACCGGAGGAGTGTTCCGCCTGGTCGGCAGCGTGGTGGTGCGCGGCCCCCAGTTCGGCTGGACGCTGCTCCAGGGCGCCTTCGGCCTGCTGCTGGGGCTGCTGGTCCTCTTCGACTGGCCGCACAGCAGCCTCTACGTGCTCGGCCTGTTCTTCTCGCTGGCGCTGCTCTTCGACGGGCTCGGGCTCATCGCCATCGGCATCGGGGGCCGCCGTATCGTCTCGATGGTCTCGGACCAGATGGCGCCCGGGGGAGAAACGGACCGCCTCACGAAAGACGAGCAGAAGCGGTCCGAAGGCTGACTTTCCTGCATCTATTCGGTCAAGTTCTGTCGATACGAATCGACTTCTGTTCAGTGGTACGGACCGGACCGACTACGCCCCGCACTCTGTACTCGACGTGCAGTCACCACCGAGTGGAGAGCGGGTACCGGACTATGGAGAGCCGCGGGAGTGTCCCCGCCCGGCCCGTGTCGTACGAGGGAGTCTGGCGGTTCACCGCCCCGGCGACGGACGTCTCCGTACCCCAGGCCCGGCACGCCGTACGCGACCTGCTGGAGCGCCAAGGCGTGCCGCTCGACGAGGACATCGCCCAGGGCCTGCTGCTCATCGTGTCCGAGCTGGTCACCAACGCCGTGAAGCACGCCGCGCTGCTCTCGCCGGAGCTGGCGGTGGAGGTGGCGGTGGAGGCCGACTGGATCCGGGTGTCCGTCGAGGACAACCACCCGTACCGCCCGACGGCGCTGGAGACGGACTACGCGCAGACCGGCGGGCGCGGTCTGCTGCTGGTCCGCGAGATCACCCGGGAGGCGGGCGGCACCTGCGACGTCGAGCACACCGCGGGCGGCGGAAAGGTCATCTGGGCGGCCCTGCCGCTCAGCCCCGGCCTGTGACCCTTCCGCGGCGGCGGTCGTGACTACCAGCCGGCGGCCGGTCCGGTCAGCTCGCGGATCGCGGGCCGGGCCGCGTCGAGCACGGTCATGAACCACGCGGAGAACGGCGCCCGGGCGTGCCGCTCGGCCAGCTCCGCCGAGGTCACGAAGTCCGTCTCGCCGACCTCCTCCGGGTCCGGGGCGAGCCGCTCCTGGGCCATGCCGACGAAGAGGTGGTTGAACTCCTGCTCCACCAGGCCCGAGGCCGGGTCCGGGTGGTTGTAGCGGACGGTGCCGGCCTCGGCCAGCAGCGAGGGCGAGATGCCCAGCTCCTCGTACGTACGCCGGGCGGCGGCGGCGAAGGGCGCCTCGCCCGGGTACGGGTGGCCGCAACAGGTGTTGGACCAGACACCGGGGGAGTGGTACTTGCCGAGCGCACGACGCTGGAGCAGCAGCCGGCCCTGCTCGTCGAAGAGGAACACGGAGAACGCCCGGTGCAGCTGCCCGGGGGCCTGGTGGGCGGCGAGCTTCTCCGCCGTGCCGATGGTGGTGCCGTTCTCGTCGACCAGTTCGAGCATGATCGCTTCTGCTGTGCCGTTCGACGAGGTGTTCGCCGCGGTGGCTGGTGTGGTCGGCATACCCATCCTTCGCTGTGGTCCCGGCCCCGTGCGCCGGTCCCGTCGAGTCCGGTCAAGTCTGCCGTACAAAAGCGGCTTGTCCGCACTTCGGGTCCTGGCATGTCCGTCCCGCCGGGCCACCCGGGCGCGGCGGTCCGACGGCACGTCAGACCCCGAATGCCGTCGGATACTCAATCGTGCCCCGCGGAACGGGCGCGGAATCATCGAGGACGAGCGCCATCATCGCCTCGTCCGGCACCTCGAACGGCGCCCGGATCCCGAACCGCGACGCCGGGACGAAACCGAACTTCGGGTAGTACTCGGGATGGCCGAGCACCAGGACCAGCGACTCCCCGTGCTGCCCGGCGGCATGGAGCGCGGCCCGCACCACGGCCTGCCCGGCGCCCCGGCGCTGATGCTCCGGGGCCGTGGCCACCGGGGCCAGTGCCAGGGCGGGTGCGCCCCCGACCCGGCAGCGCGTCAGCAGCGCATGCGCGGCCACGGAGCCGTCGGGGCCCTCGGCGACGTACGAGAGCCCGGGCAGCCAGGCCGACGGGTCGGCGCGCAGGGCGTCCACCAGATCGGCTTCGGCCCCGGTCGGGAACGCGGCAACGTTCACCGCGTGCACGGCGGCGATGTCGGCGGGTGTCTCGGGGCGGGTCCGCCAGCGGGCCTGCGCCGAGGAGGAGGGAGAAGAGGGCAAAGGCGGAGGGGTGGGGGCGTCCGGGATCTGATCGGCGTCGGTCAACGTGAGAACCCTTTCGTACACCTCTGCGAAAGCGAAAACCCTACACGGGGGATTCCTCCGGGCGTCCTTCCGGGCGGCCGGGCCGAAGGGTCCGGCCGGCGGGTCAGTGGCAGAGCTTCGCCTCGTGCTCCGCGTGGCCGCTCGGCTCCAGCTGGAAGGTGCAGTGCTCGACGTCGAAGTGGTCGCCGAGGCAGCCCTGCAGCTCGTGCAGCAGCTTCTCGTGCCCGATCGAGTCCAGCAGCTCCTGGTGCACCACCACATGGGCGGAGAGCACCGGCATGCCGGAGGTGATCGTCCAGGCGTGCAGGTCGTGCACGTCCAGCACCCCGGGCAGGGCCGTGATGTGGTCGCGTACCTCTCCCATGTCGACGCCCTGGGGTGCCGACTCCAGCAGCACGTTCAGCGTCTCCCGGAGCAGCTTCACCGTACGCGGGACGATCATCAGGCCGATGGCCAGTGAGGCGACCGGGTCCGCCGCCTGCCAGCCGGTCGCCAGGACGATGCCCGCCGAGACCAGCACCGTGACCGAGCCGAGCGTGTCGGCGAGCACCTCCAGATAGGCGCCGCGCACATTGAGACTGTCCTTCTGGCCGCGCATCAGCAGCGACAGCGACACCATGTTCGCGACCAGGCCGACCAGGGCGAAGGCGATGGTCAGCCCGCCCCGGGTCTCGGTGGGGCTGATGAAGCGCTCCACCGCCTCGAAGAGCAGATAGCCGCCCACCCCGAGCAGCAGCACACAGTTGGCCAGCGCGGCGAGGATCTCGGCGCGGGCGTAGCCGAAGGTGCGGTTCGGGCCGGCCGGCCGGTTGGCGAAATGGATCGCCAGCAGCGCCATGCCGAGGCCCAGGGCGTCGGTCGCCATGTGGGCCGCGTCGGCGATCAGCGCCAGCGATCCGGACAGCAGACCCCCGACGACCTCCATCACCGTCACGCTGAGTGTGATGGCCAGCGCGATGCGCAGCCGTCCCTTGTACGCGGCGGCGGCCGTGCCGGTGGGCGCGGGCCCCCCGTGCGTATGTCCGTGATCGTGCCCAGCCCCCATGGGGACGCCTCCCGGTCGTCTCGCGGACCCGGGCGTGATCGGCCCGGACAGTGTCAGTGAACTACGGGTGAGGGGTATCGGGCAACACGGCACTGAACACCGTTGTCAACTGTCCTGACCTGCGGAAACGATCGCAGGTCAGCGCGGTGCCCCGCCCGGGGCGGCGGCCTGCGGCGAGCGTCGGGATCCGCCGTGTTTTGTCAGGTGAGGCGGCCATCGACGATGATGATCGCGGACGGCGCGCATGATCCCGCTCCATCCGGAACGGAGCACAAACGGGCAGTGAACTCGCGCTTCCGTTCATCCGATAGCCTCTGCCGACATGCCGCCGGCCGCATCAGGCCGCACTGTCGTGTGCCGATCCGTGTCAGCACCCAAGGAGTGAGTTCGTCTGTCGACCGCCATTCTCACAGGTGCTCCGGTGCCCGGATCGTCGCTCGAAGGCGATCTGAGGTCACTGGGCTTCGACGTACGGGCAGCCGCCGACGTCACCGAAGCGGCGCGGCTGCTGTCCGCCGTCCCGGCCGATGACCGGGTCGCGCTCGTCGACCCCCGCTTCGTCGGCCACGTCCACGCCCTGCGGCTCGCACTGACCGACCCCCGGTTCCCCGCGGCCGCCGTGCCGGGCGCGCTCACCGCGCAGCCCGGGGCGCGCCCCGCCCTGGTCCGCGCCCTGCGCACGACCACCGAGGCCGTCGGCGCGGGCGTCCCCGCCGGCAGCACCGCCGTGGTCACCGACCGCACCGTGCCGGGCCGGCTGGCCGCCGCCATGGACGCCGAGGGCGCCGAGGTCCAGCGCCCCGAGCTCGGCTCGCTCGTCGCCGCCGTGCCGACGGACGAGGCGGCCCGCGCCGCCGCCCGCTCCGCCGTGGACGCCGTGGACGACGAGGCGGTCCGGCTGCGCAGCGCCGTGAAGGCCCGCGACGGCTTCTTCACCACGTACTGCATCAGCCCCTACTCGCGCTACCTCGCCCGCTGGTGCGCGCGCCGGGGCCTCACGCCGAACCAGGTCACCACCGCGTCCCTGCTCACCGCCCTGGTCGCGGCGGGCTGCGCGGCCACCGGCACCCGCGGCGGGTACGTCGCCGCCGGACTGCTGCTGCTCTTCTCCTTCGTCCTGGACTGCACCGACGGGCAGCTCGCCCGCTACTCGCTGCAGTACTCCACGATGGGCGCCTGGCTGGACGCCACCTTCGACCGCGCCAAGGAGTACGCGTACTACGCGGGACTCGCCCTCGGCGCCGCACGGGGCGGCGACGACGTCTGGGCCCTGGCGCTCGGCGCGATGGTGCTCCAGTCCTGCCGCCACGTCATCGACTTCTCGTTCAACGAGGCGAACCACGACGCGGTGGCGAACTCCAGTCCGACCGCCGCCCTCTCCGACAAGCTCGACAGCGTCGGCTGGACGGTCTGGCTGCGCCGGATGATCGTCCTCCCGATCGGCGAGCGCTGGGCGATGATCGCCGTGCTCACCGCGGTGACCACCCCGCGGATCGTCTTCTACGCGCTGCTGGTCGGCTGCTCCTTCGCCGCCTGCTACACCACCGCGGGCCGGCTCCTGCGCTCCCTGACCCGCAGGGCCAGCCGCACCGACCGCGCCGCCCAGGCTCTCGCGGACCTCGCGGACTCCGGCCCGATCGCCCGGCTCGTCGCGGCGCGCGGCCCCCGGATCCCCGGCGCCTGGACCGCCCCCGCGGTGGCCCTCGTCGGCGCCGGCGCCCTGATCGCCGCCGCGCTCCAGCAGCCGTTCGGCAGCCGGCAGACAATCATCGCCGCCGTTTTCTACGCCGTCTGCTCCGGCATAGCCGTGGCCCGGCCGCTCAAGGGCGCACTCGACTGGCTGGTGCCCCCGGTCTTCCGGGCCGCCGAATACTGCACGATCCTCGCCCTGGCCGCCCGCAGCGACATCGACGGGGCCCTCCCCGCGGCCTTCGGGCTCGTCTCGGCGGTCGCCTACCATCACTACGACACGGTGTACCGCATCCGAGGCGGCACCGGCGCCCCGCCCCAGTGGCTGGTGCGCACGATCGGCGGACACGAGGGCCGGACCCTGGTGGTGGCCGTCCTCGCCGCCGTACTCACCGGCACCTCCGGCTTCACCCTGGCACTCACCGCCCTCGCCGTCGCCGTGGCCCTGATCGTGCTGGTGGAGTCCGTCCGCTTCTGGGTGTCCTCCGGGGCGCCCGCCGTTCACGACGAAGGAGAACCCGCATGATCGGCCTCGTACTGGCAGCCGGCGCCGGCCGGCGTCTGCGCCCCTACACCGACACGCTCCCCAAGGCACTCGTGCCGGTGGACGGCGAGAAGACCGTGCTCGACCTCACTCTCGCCAACTTCGCCGAGATCGGGCTCACCGAGGTCGCGATCGTCGTCGGCTACCGCAAGGAGGCCGTCTACGCCCGCAAGGAGGAGCTGGAGGCGACGTACGGCATCGAGCTCACCCTCGTCGACAACGACAAGGCCGAGGAGTGGAACAACGCCTACTCCCTGTGGTGCGCCCGTGAGGTGCTCAAGCGCGGCGTGATCCTCGCCAACGGCGACACCGTGCACCCCGTCTCCGTCGAGAAGACGCTGCTGGCCGCGCGCGGCAAGGGCCAGAAGATCATCCTCGCCCTCGACACGGTCAAGAACCTCGCCGACGAGGAGATGAAGGTCGTCGCCGAGGACGGCAAGGGCGTCCGGCGGATCACCAAGCTGATGGACCCGGCCGAGGCCACCGGTGAGTACATCGGCGTCACCCTCATCGAGGCCGAGGCCGCCGAGGAGCTGGCCGACGCGCTGAAGACCACGTTCGAGCGCGACCCCGACCTGTACTACGAGGACGGCTACCAGGAGCTCGTCAACCGCGGCTTCACCGTCGACGTGGCCCCCATCGGCGAGGTCACCTGGGTCGAGATCGACAACCACGACGACCTCGCGAAGGGCAGGGAGATCGCGTGCCGGTACTGACCCGTCTCATCCCCTCCCCGGTCTTCGTCGACATCAGCCGGGGCGCCATGGACGACCTGGCCGGGCTCCTCGCCGACCAGCGGATCTCCGCCTCCGGCAAGCTCGCCGTCGCGATCAGCGGCGGCTCCGGACAGGCCCTGCGCGAGAAGCTCGCACCGGCCCTGCCGGGCGCCGACTGGTACTGCGTGGGCGGCGGCAACATCGACGCCGCGGTCAAGCTGGCCGACGACATCAAGGGCAAGCGCTACGACGCCGTGGTCGGCCTCGGCGGCGGCAAGATCATCGACGTGGCGAAGTACGCCGCGGCCCGGGTCGGCCTGCCGCTGGTCTCGGTCGCCACCAACCTCGCCCACGACGGCCTCTGCTCGCCCGTCGCGACCCTGGACAACGACAACGGCCGGGGCTCCTACGGTGTCCCGATGCCGATCGCCATGGTCATCGACCTCTCGGTGATCCGCGAGGCCCCGGACCGCTTCGTGCGCTCCGGCATCGGTGACGCGATCTCCAACATCTCCGCGATCGCGGACTGGGAGCTCTCGCACGAGGTCAACCACGAGCAGATCGACGGACTGGCCGCCGCCATGGCCCGTACCGCGGGCGAGGCCGTCCTGCGCCACCCCGGCACCGTCGCGGACGACGAGTTCCTCACCGTCCTCGCCGAGTCGCTGGTGCTCTCCGGCATCGCCATCTCGATCAGCGGCGACACCCGGCCCTCCTCCGGCGCCTGCCACGAGATCAGCCACGCCTTCGACCTGCTCTTCCCCAAGCGGGCCGCCAGCCACGGCGAGCAGGTCGGCCTCGGCGCCGCCTTCGCCATGCACCTGCGCGGCGCCCACGAGGAGTCGGGCCTCTTCGCCGAGGTGCTGCGCCGGCACGGACTGCCGGTCCTGCCCGAGGAGATCGGCTTCAGCCCCGACGAATTCGTCCAGGCCGTCGACTACGCGCCGCAGACCCGTCCGGGGCGCTTCACGGTCCTGGAACACCTCAACCTGTCCACCGACCAGATCAGGGACGCGTACGCCGACTATGCCAAGACCATCAGTAGCTGAACTTCGTCCGGTCGTTCACCCCCCGGGCGTCAAGGACCGGCGCAGCGGCGAGCACTGGGCGGGCCGGATCTACATGCGCGAGGTCTCGCTGCGTGTGGACCGGTACCTGGTGAACACCAGGGTCACGCCCAACCAGCTGACCTATCTGATGACGGTCGCCGGTGTGCTCGCCGCCCCGGCCCTGCTCGTGCCGGGCATCCCCGGCGCGCTGCTCGGCGTGCTCATGGTCCAGCTCTATCTGCTGCTCGACTGCGTCGACGGCGAGCTGGCCCGCTGGAAGAAGCAGTTCTCGCTCGGCGGGGTCTACCTCGACCGGGTCGGCGCCTACCTCTGCGACGCGGCGGTACTGGTCGGCTTCGGCCTGCGCGCCGCCGACCTGTGGGGCAGCGGCCGGATCGACTGGCTGTGGGCCTTCCTGGGGACCCTCGCGGCCCTGGGCGCCATCCTGATCAAGGCCGAGACCGACCTCGTCGGTGTCGCCCGCCACCAGGGCGGACTGCCGCCGGTCAAGGAGGCGGCCTCCGAGCCGCGCTCCTCCGGCATGGCGCTCGCCCGCCGCGCCGCCGGCGCGCTCAAGTTCCACCGGCTGATCCTGTGTGTCGAGGCGTCCCTGGTGATCCTGGTCGCGGCGGTGCTGGACGCGGTCCGCGACGACCTCTTCTTCAGCCGTCTCGCGGTCGCGGTCCTGGCCGGCATCGCGCTGCTGCAGACGCTTCTGCACCTCGTGTCGGTCCTGGCATCGAGCAGGCTGAAGTGAGCACCCCCATGAAACTCGGCGCGGTCGTCATCACGATGGGCAACCGCCCGGCCGAGCTGCGCGCCCTGCTCGATTCGGTCGCCGCACAGAAGGGCGACCGGATCGAGGTGGTCGTCGTCGGCAACGGCTCGCCCGTCCCCGACGTCCCCGCCGGGGTACGGACCGTCGAGCTGCCGGAGAACCTGGGCATCCCGGGCGGCCGCAACGTGGGCATCGAGGCCTTCGGGCCGTCCGGCGCCGACGTGGACGCGCTGCTCTTCCTCGACGACGACGGGCACCTGCCCCTGACCGACACCGCGGAGCTGTGCCGCCAGGCGTTCGCCGACGACCCCCGGCTCGGCATCATCAGCTTCCGGATCGCCGACCCGGAGACCGGGGTCACCCAGCGCCGCCACGTGCCGAGGCTGCGGGCCGCCGACCCGATGCGCTCGTCCCGCGTGACGACGTTCCTCGGCGGCGCCAACGCCGTACGCACGCGGGTCATCGCCGAGGTCGGCCCGCTGCCGGGCGACTTCTTCTACGCGCACGAGGAGACCGACCTCGCCTGGCGTGCGCTGGACGCCGGCTGGCTGATCGACTACCGCGCCGACATGGTCCTCAACCATCCCGCCACGGCCCCCTCCCGGCACGCCGTCTACCACCGCATGGTGGCCCGCAACCGGGTCTGGCTGGCCCGCCGCAACCTGCCCGCGCCCCTGGTGCCGGTGTACCTCGGCGTGTGGATGCTGCTGACCCTGCTGCGCAGGCCGTCCGGCCCGGCGCTGAAGGCATGGTTCGCCGGATTCCGGGAAGGCTGGACGACGCCCTGCGGACCCAGGCGCCCGATGAAGTGGCGTACGGTGTGGCGGCTGACCAGGCTCGGCCGCCCGCCGGTCATCTGAGAGGCTCGCCTCTGGGAGCATGAGGCGTATTTTTTTATCGGGACCTGTCCGCCCTGAGCCGCGCCCGCGACTGGCTGCGCATTTTGAATACGAGAGTTTCATCTGGTGAGTGACACAACCCGTGATGGTGCGGTTGCGCTGAGCAAGCCGCCATCAGCCGACGACGGCCTGAGCGCGGCCGAGCTGGCCGCGAAATACGGTCTGACGGTCAGCGGTGCCCGGCCCGGACTCCTCGAGTACATCCGCCAGCTCCGCGGGCGGCGCCACTTCATCATGGCGTTCTCCCGGGCCAAGCTGACCGCGCAGTACAGCCAGGCCAAGCTGGGTCAGCTCTGGCAGGTGGCCACCCCGCTCCTGAACGCCGCGGTGTACTTCCTCATCTTCGGCCTGATCCTCGGCACGAAGAAGGGGATGACCCAGGACGTCTTCATCCCGTTCCTGGTGACCGGGGTCTTCGTCTTCACCTTCACCCAGAGCTCGGTGATGGCCGGGGTCCGCGCGATCTCCGGCAACCTCGGACTGGTCCGGGCGCTGCACTTCCCGCGCGCCTCGCTGCCCATCTCGTTCTCGCTCCAGCAGCTCCAGCAGCTGCTGTACTCGATGATCGTGCTGGTCGCGGTGACGGTGGCCTTCGGCAGCTATCCCCGGCTGTCCTGGCTGCTGGTGGTCCCCGCCCTGGCGATGCAGTTCTTCTTCAACACCGGGCTGGCGCTCGTCATGGCGCGGCTCGGGGCCAAGACACCCGACCTGGCCCAGCTGATGCCCTTCGTGATGCGGACCTGGATGTACGCGTCCGGCGTCATGTTCTCCATCCCGGTGATGCTGGCGTCGAAGCCGGCCTGGATCGGCGACGTACTGCAGTACAACCCGGCGGCCATCTACATGGACCTGATCCGGTTCGCGATGATCGACGGATACGGCTCCGAGAACCTGCCGTCGCATGTCTGGGCGGTCGGGCTCGCCTGGTCCGTCCTGGTCGGCATCGTGGGCTTCGTGTACTTCTGGAAGGCAGAGGAACGGTACGGCCGTGGCTGAGGACAACACCGCGGGGCGCGTCCCCACCGTGATCGCCGACGACGTGCACATCGTGTACCGCGTCAACGGCGGCGGCGGTGGCAAGGGCGGCGCCACCGCGGCACTGAGCCGGATACTGCGCCGGGACAAGGCCGAGGAGCGCGGGGTCCGCAAGGTGCACGCCGTGCGCGGCGTCACCTTCACCTCCTACCGGGGCGAGGCCATCGGCCTCATCGGGACCAACGGCTCCGGCAAGTCCACCCTGCTGCGGGCCATCGCCGGTCTGCTGCCCACCGAGAGCGGCAAGGTCTACACGGACGGCCAGCCCTCGCTGCTCGGGGTGAACGCCGCGCTGATGAGCGACCTGACCGGCGAGCGCAACGTGGTGCTGGGCGGGCTCGCCATGGGCATGAGCCGCGAGGAGATCCGCGAGCGGTACCAGGAGATCGTCGACTTCTCCGGCATCAACGAGAAGGGCGACTTCATCACCCTGCCGATGCGCACGTACTCCTCCGGTATGGCCGCCCGGCTGCGGTTCTCCATCGCGGCCGCCAAGAACCACGACGTCCTCATGATCGACGAGGCGCTGGCCACCGGTGACCGCAAGTTCCAGATCCGCTCCGAGGCGCGCATCCGGGAGCTCCGCAAGGAGGCCGGCACGGTCTTCCTGGTGAGCCACAGCAACAAGTCGATCAGGGACACCTGTGACCGTGTGCTGTGGCTGGAAAAGGGCGAGCTGCTGATGGACGGCCCGACCGACGAGGTCCTCAAGGCCTACGAGCGGGAGACCGGCAAGTAGGGCGCCTCGGCCCCGCGCAGCGCAGCGGCCCCCGCCGGATCCTTCCGGCGGGGGCCGCGGTGTGTGTCCGGATCATGGACCGGGGCCCGGACCTCCACGCCTCGTCGTACGGCGGCCGGCAAGATCTCCTCCCGCCGGATGACGTCAATCCCCCTGAGCGGGGGGAAAGTTGGCACGGACCTACGCGGAGTTGTTTCGCGCCCCGCACCCCGGCGTATGGATGAGCGTTGTACAACGTAAGCTGTACCGGTGCTGATTCGTGGCAAGTGGGGCGATACCGCCTGGGCGGACGGCCCGTAGCCGTCCTCCGCACTCGGGAGGGCGGGCGGCGTGTCCGGAATGGGATGTTTTGTGTCAGCAGTGTAGAACGGGAGATGTGACGGCTATGACGGAAGATCTCCAGCTCCGAGGTGCTCACGCCGTCCCCGCGCAGGGCGGTCCGCAGTGACCCGTGCCCGGCAGGCGCGGCTCGATTCCGCCGTACCCGGAACCCTCGACAAGGCGGCCGACGAGAACTTCCCGGTGGCCCCCTTCTTCCTGCCGCGCGCCTGGCGCGGCGACCTGATGGCCGTCTACGGCTTCGCCCGCCTCGTCGACGACATCGGTGACGGCGACCTCGCCCCCGGCGGCGCCGACGCCCGCCACCTCGGCCTCGACGCCGCGCAGAGCGACGACCGGCTCGCGATGCTGGACGCGCTGGAACGCGATCTGCGACGGGTTTTCGCCACCACCGGCGAGAGCCCCCAGCACCCCCTGATGCAGGCGCTGCGCCCCACCGTGCGGCGCTGCCCGCTCACCCCCGAACCCTTCCTCGGCCTCATCGAGGCCAACCGGCAGGACCAGAAGGTCCGCCGCTACGGGACGTACGAGGAGCTCCTCGCCTACTGCGAGCTCTCCGCCAACCCCGTCGGCCGCCTGGTCCTCCAGCTCACCGGAACCGAGAGTCCCGAGCGCGTCCGCCGCTCCGACGCCGTGTGCACCGCACTGCAGATCGTCGAGCACCTCCAGGACGTCACCGAGGACCTCGGCCGCGACCGGATCTATCTGCCGGCCGACGACATGGCGAGGTTCCATGTCGCCGAATCCGACCTGGCGGCCCCCTCCGGGGGCGCGGCGGTGCGGTCACTGATTGCCTACGAGGCGGAACGCGCCGGGGATCTGCTGAATGAAGGCACCCCCCTGGTGGGTAGCGTCCACGGCAGGCTCAAGCTGCTTCTCGCCGGATTCGTGGGAGGGGGGCGTGCCGCCCTCACCGCGATCGCGGCCGCCGGGTTCGACGTACTGCCCGGACCGCCCAAACCCACCAAGCCCAGCCTGCTGCGCGAGGTGGGAGTTGTCTTGCGAAGAGCGCGTAGAGAGGGGTGAGCCGGACCGTGGAGGGACAGACGACGTACATGTCGGCACCGGTACAGGCCGCATACAGTTACTGCGAGGCGGTCACCGGACAGCAGGCGCGTAACTTCGCGTACGGCATCAGGCTGCTGCCGGCCGAGAAGCGGCAGGCCATGTCGGCCCTGTACGCCTTCTCCCGTCGTGTCGACGACATCGGTGACGGCGAGCTGGAGCCGGAGACCAAGCGCGTCCGCCTGGAGAGCACCCGCACCCTGCTGGACCGGGTCCGCGCCGGCGCGGTCGACGAGGACGACACCGACCCGGTGGCCGTCGCGCTCGCGGACGCCGCCCGCCGCTTCCCGCTGCCGCTCGAAGGGCTCGACGAGCTCATCGACGGCGTGCTGATGGACGTGCGCGGCGCGACCTACGAGACCTGGGACGACCTCAAGGTCTACTGCCGGTGCGTCGCCGGCGCCATCGGCCGCCTCAGCCTGGGCGTCTTCGGTACGGAGCCGGGCGCGCCCGGGGCCGAGCGGGCGGCGGAGTACGCCGACACACTCGGCCTCGCGCTCCAGCTGACCAACATCCTGCGCGACGTCCGCGAGGACGCGGGCAACGGCCGCACCTATCTGCCCGCCGACGACCTCGCGAAGTTCGGCTGCTCCGCGGGCTTCCACCGGGCCACCCCGCCCCCCGGCTCCGACTTCGCCGGACTGGTCCACTTCGAGGTCCGGCGGGCCCGCGCCCTGTTCGCCGAGGGCTACCGGCTGCTGCCGATGCTCGACCGGCGCAGCGGTGCGTGCGTCGCGGCCATGGCCGGGATCTACCGCAGACTCCTCGACCGGATCGAGCGCGACCCGGAGGCGGTGCTGCGCGGCCGGGTCTCGCTGCCCGGTCACGAGAAGGCGTACGTGGCGGTGCGCGGACTGTCCGGCCTCGACGCCCGCCACATCTCGCGGCGCACGGCCCGAGGGCGTGTCTGAATGCGTCTCACGGACATCTCGCGCACCATGTGCATCAAGGATCACCAGTCCGGGCGGCGGGCAACCCCCGGCCGGGGGGCTGCGTCCCTGACTGAAAAGAGCCGTCGAGAGGGGGACGCATGAGCGACGACGCGCCGCGTTCCTCCCGCGCGGTCGTGATCGGCGGCGGACTCGCCGGCATCACCTCCGCCCTCCGCCTGGCCGACGCCGGGCTTGACGTGACCCTGCTCGAAGGCCGGCCCCGGCTCGGCGGCCTCGCCTTCTCCTTCCGCCGCGGCGAGCTGACCGTCGACAACGGCCAGCACGTCTACCTGCGCTGCTGCACCGCCTACCGCTGGTTCCTCGACCGGGTCGAGGGCACCCGGCTCGCACCCCTGCAAAACCGTTTGGACGTGCCCGTTCTCGACGTCGGACGGCCCTCGGGCCCCCGGCTGGGACGGCTGCGCCGCAACGCGCTCCCGGTGCCCTTCCACCTCGCGGCCGGACTCGCCGCGTACCCGCACCTCTCGCTCGCCGAGCGGGCGGGCGTCGGACGCGCCGCGCTGGCGCTCGGCCGGCTCGACCCGGACGACCCCGCACTCGACGACACCGACTTCGGCAGCTGGCTCGCCCGGCACGGCCAGTCCGACCGCACCATCGAGGCCCTCTGGGACCTGGTCGGCGTCGCCACCCTCAACGCCACCGCGCCGAACTCCTCGCTGGCGCTCGCCGCGAAGGTCTTCAAGACCGGCCTGCTCTCCGAGCCCGGCGCCGCCGACATCGGCTGGGCCGCCGTACCGCTGGGCGACGTCCACGACACGCTGAGCCGCAAGGCGCTCGACTCCGCCGGTGTCCGCACCGAACTGCGCACGAAGGCCAACTCGCTGACCCGCACCGACGACGGCCGCTGGGTCGTCGACACCGGCGCCGAACGGATCGAGGCGGACACCGTCGTGCTCGCTGTACCCCAG
This sequence comes from Streptomyces sp. ITFR-16, assembly GCF_031844705.1. NCBI lineage: Bacteria > Bacillati > Actinomycetota > Actinomycetes > Kitasatosporales > Streptomycetaceae > Streptomyces > Streptomyces sp. ITFR-16. Next base: position 813,082 of record NZ_CP134609.1, on the reverse strand, counting down.
CGCGAGACCCACGACCTGCTGCCCGAGGGCGCGCTCGACGCCCCCGAGCGGCTGCTGGAGATCGGCACCTCGCCGATCCTCAACGTGCACGTCGTCTACGACCGCAAGGTGCTGCGGCGGCCGTTCTTCGCCGCGCTCGGCTCACCGGTCCAGTGGGTCTTCGACCGTACGGAGGCCTCCGGCCTCACCGGACCCGGCCAGTACCTCGCGATCTCGCAGTCCGCGGCCGGCGAGGAGATCGAGCTGCCCGTCGCCGAGCTGCGGGCCCGCTATCTGCCCGAACTGGAGCGGCTGCTCCCGGCCGCCCGGTCCGCCGGCATCAGGGACTTCTTCGTCACCCGCGAGCGCACGGCGACCTTCGCGCCCGCCCCGGGTGTCGGCAGGCTGCGGCCCGGGACGCGCACCCGCGCACCCGACCTCTTCCTGGCCGGCGCCTGGACCGCCACCGGCTGGCCCGCCACCATGGAGGGCGCCGTCCGCAGCGGTGCCGGCGCCGCGGACGCCGCACTCCTGGCGCTCGGCCGCCCCCACGAACATCCGCTGCAGGAGGCGGCATGAGCAGTACCACCGGAACAAGAGGAGAGTCAGTGACCCCGGTGAATCCGGCTTCCGACACCGTGGCGCAGACCACGGACGTCACCGCGCTTCTGGAGCGCGGACGGGCCCTTTCCGCGCCGGTGCTCCGGGCCGCCGTTGACCGGCTCGCACCGCCCATGGACACCGTGGCCGCCTATCACTTCGGCTGGATCGATGCCCAGGGCAGGCCTGCCGACGGCGACGGCGGCAAGGCCGTCCGCCCGGCGCTGGCCCTGCTGTCCGCGGAGGCCGCCGGAGCCGCGGCCCAGGCCGGCATCCCCGGCGCCGTGGCCGTCGAACTCGTGCACAACTTCTCGCTGCTGCACGACGACCTGATGGACGGCGACGAGCAGCGCCGCCACCGCGACACGGTCTGGAAGGTGCATGGTCCCGCCCAGGCGATCCTCGTCGGCGACGCGCTCTTCGCGCTGGCCAACGAGGTGCTGCTGGAGATCGGCACCGTCGAGGCGGGCCGCGCGGCCCGCCGGCTGACCTCGGCCACCCGCAAGCTCATCGACGGGCAGGCCCAGGACATCTCCTACGAGCACCGCGAGCGGGTCACCGTCGAGGAGTGCCTGGAGATGGAGGGCAACAAGACCGGCGCCCTGCTCGCCTGCGCCTGCTCCATCGGCGCGGTGCTCGGCGGCGCCGACGACCGCACCGCCGATGTGCTGGAGGCGTACGGCTACCACCTCGGGCTCGCCTTCCAGGCCGTCGACGACCTGCTCGGCATCTGGGGGGACCCGGAGTCCACCGGCAAGCAGACCTGGAGCGATCTGCGCCAGCGCAAGAAGTCCCTGCCGGTCGTCGCCGCGCTCGCCGCGGGCGGACCGGCCTCGGAGCGTCTGGGCGAGCTGCTCGCCGAGGACGCCAAGAGCAGCGACTTCGACAGCTTCTCCGAAGAGGAGTTCGCCGCCCGTGCGGCGCTCATCGAGGAGGCGGGCGGCCGCGAGTGGACCGCCCAGGAGGCCCGTCGTCAGCATGCGGTCGCCATCGAGGCGCTGCACGGTGTCGACATGCCGGAAACCGTGCGGGCGCAGCTCACGGCGCTCGCGGACTTCGTCGTCGTACGAAAGAGATGATCACCATCTGGTCCATATGACTCGCAGTCGCCGGCCGGTGCCCCGCACGGGCGCCGGCCGACGGAGACCCCAGCACAGCAGAGGACCAACTGCACGAAGGGGAAGCCATGACAGCGACGACCGACGGAAGCACCGGGGCTGTTGACCCCCGCGCAGCCTCGGCCAGTAGACCGACTACCGAATCAACCATCGCCGCGGACGACGTACTGGCCGCCGCGCGGCGGGCCGCGGAACGCTCGGTGGAGCATCTCCTCGGCAGGCAGGACGAGCAGGGCTGGTGGAAGGGCGACCTCGCCACCAACGTCACCATGGACGCCGAGGACCTGCTGCTCCGCCAGTTCCTCGGAATCCAGGACCCCGCCACGGTCGAGGCGGCCGGCCGCTTCATCCGCGGCGAGCAGCTGGGCGACGGCACCTGGGCCACCTTCCACGGCGGTCCCGGGGAGCTCTCCACCACCATCGAGGCGTACGTGGCGCTGCGGCTGGCCGGTGACCGGCCCGAGGAGCCGCACATGGCCCGCGCCGCCGGCTGGGTCCGTGAGCAGGGCGGGATCGCCGCGAGCCGGGTCTTCACCCGGATCTGGCTGGCCCTGTTCGGCTGGTGGAAGTGGGACGATCTCCCGGAGCTGCCGCCCGAGTTGATGTTCTTTCCCAAGTGGGTCCCGCTCAATATCTACGATTTCGGCTGCTGGGCCCGCCAGACCATCGTGCCGCTCACCGTCGTCTCCGCGAAGCGGCCGGTGCGGCCCGCCCCCTTCGCCCTGGACGAGCTGCACACCGACCCCGACGTGCCGAATCCGCCCAGGCGCCCTGCCCCTGCGGCCAGTTGGGACGGTCTCTTCCAGCGCCTCGACAAGGCGCTGCACCTCTACCACCGGGTGGCGCCGCGCAGACTGCGCCGGATCGCCATGAACGCCGCCGCCCGCTGGATCATCGAACGCCAGGAGAACGACGGCTGCTGGGGCGGGATCCAGCCGCCCGCCGTCTACTCGGTCATCGCCCTGCATCTGCTCGGCTACGACCTCGACCACCCGGTGATGCGGGCCGGGCTCGAATCGCTCGACCGGTTCGCCGTGTGGCGCGAGGACGGCGCCCGCATGATCGAGGCGTGCCAGTCCCCGGTCTGGGACACCTGCCTCGCCACCATCGCGCTCGCCGACGCCGGGCTCAGCCCCGACCACCCGGCGCTCGTGAAGGCGGCGGACTGGATGCTCGCCGAGGAGATCGACCGGCCCGGCGACTGGTCGGTGCGCAGGCCCCGACTGGAGCCGGGCGGCTGGGCGTTCGAGTTCCACAACGACAACTACCCCGATATCGACGACACCGCCGAGGTGGTCCTCGCGCTGCGCCGGGTCCGTCACCCCGAGCCCGCCCGCATCGAGGCCGCCATCGAGCGCGGGGTGCGCTGGAATGTCGGGATGCAGTCCCGCAACGGCGCGTGGGGGGCGTTCGACGCCGACAACACCAGCCCGTTTCCCAACCGGCTGCCCTTCTGCGACTTCGGCGAGGTGATCGACCCGCCGTCCGCCGATGTCACCGGGCATGTGGTGGAGATGCTCGCCATCGAGGGGAAGTCCGACCACCCCGCGACCCGGCGGGGCATCGAGTGGCTGCTCGCCGAACAGGAGGCAGCCGGCGGCTGGTTCGGGCGCTGGGGCGTCAACTACGTCTACGGGACCGGGTCGGTGGTGCCCGCGCTGGTGGCCGCGGGGCTGCCCGTCTCGCACCCCTCGATCCGGCGCGCGGTCGGCTGGCTGGAGTCCGTCCAGAACGACGACGGCGGCTGGGGCGAGGACCTGCGCTCGTACAAGGAGGAGAAGTGGATCGGCCACGGGGCCTCGACCGCGTCGCAGACCGCCTGGGCGCTGCTCGCCCTGCTGTCCGCGGGACGGCGGGACAGCGTGGCCGTGGCACGCGGCGTCGCCTGGCTCACCGAGACCCAGCAGGCGGACGGCTCCTGGGACGAGCCGTACTTCACCGGGACCGGCTTCCCGTGGGACTTCTCCATCAACTACCACCTCTACCGGCAGGTCTTCCCGCTGACCGCGCTCGGCCGGTATGTGCACGGCGACCCGTTCGCGGGCCGCACGGCCGTGCCCGAGGGGGCCTGATGGGCGATGCCCGGGGGCCGGACGGCCCCGCCGCCCCGCTGCTGATCGCCTGCGCGCTCGGCATCGAACAGCTCGCCCTGCGCACCGGCAGGGCGAGGGCGGGCGCCGCCCCGGGCCCGGTGACCGTGCTGCGTACGGGCATGGGGCCCAAGGCGGCCGAAGCGGCCGTGGCCCGCGCACTGGGCGCGGACGCCGCACCGGGCACCGCGGTCATCGCCTCGGGGTTCTGCGCCGGGCTGGCGCCCGGGATGCACCCGGGCGACCTGGTGGTGGCCGACGAGACCCGGGCAGCCGGGGCGTCGGCCCCCTGTACCGGTACGGATCTGCTGGCGAAAGCGCTGGCCAGGGCCGTACCAGGACGTACCGTCCACACCGGTCCGCTGACCGGCTCCGACCATGTCGTACGCGGGCATGAGCGGGCCGAGCTGCGGGCCACCGGGGCGATCGCGGTGGACATGGAGTCCGCCGCCACTCTGCGCACCGCCCTGCGCTCCGGGCCCCGCCCGGTTGCGGCCGTACGGGTGGTCGTGGACGCTCCAGAGCATGAGCTCGTCCGCATCGGCACGGTCCGCGGTGGAATATCGGCATTCCGCGTTCTTCGTGCCGTACTACCGGCTTTTTATGAATGGCACCGATCTTTGCTGCTCCCCAGGAGGTGAGCTAGATGGCCATGCCACTCCGTCAGACCATCAAGGTTGCGACGTACCTTGCCGAACAGAAGCTCCGCAGGCGGGAGAAGTTCCCGCTGATCGTCGAGCTGGAGCCGCTGTTCGCCTGCAATCTCGCCTGTGAGGGCTGCGGGAAGATTCAGCACCCGGCCGGAGTCCTCAAGCAGCGCATGCCGGTGGCCCAGGCCGTCGGCGCGGTGCTCGAATCCGGCGCCCCGATGGTCTCCATCGCGGGCGGCGAGCCGCTGATGCACCCGCAGATCGACGAAATCGTCCGCCAGCTCGTGGCGAAGAAGAAGTACGTGTTCCTCTGCACCAACGCGATGCTGCTGCGGAAGAAGATCGAGAAGTTCACGCCGTCGCCCTACTTCGCGTTCGCCGTGCACATCGACGGGCTGCGGGAGCGGCACGACGAGTCGGTCGCCAAGGAAGGGGTGTTCGACGAGGCGGTGGCGGCGATCAAGGAGGCCAAGCGGCGCGGCTTCCGGGTCACCACGAACTCCACCTTCTTCAACACCGACACCCCGCAGACCATCATCGAGGTGCTCAACTACCTCAACGACGACCTGAAGGTCGACGAGATGATGATCTCGCCCGCCTACGCCTACGAGAAGGCGCCCGACCAGGAGCACTTCCTGGGTGTCGAGCAGACCCGCGAGCTGTTCAAGAAGTCCTTCGCGGGCGGCAACCGGGCCAGGTGGCGCCTCAACCACTCGCCGCTCTTCCTGGACTTCCTGGAGGGCAAGGCGGACTTCCCGTGCACGGCGTGGGCCATCCCGAACTACTCGCTGTTCGGCTGGCAGCGCCCCTGCTACCTGATGAGCGACGGGTACGTCCCGACGTACCGGCAGCTCATCGAGGAGACCGACTGGGACAAGTACGGCCGGGGCAAGGACCCGCGCTGCGCCAACTGCATGGCGCACTGCGGCTACGAGCCCACCGCCGTCCTGGCCACCATGGGCTCGCTCAAGGAGTCCCTGCGGGCCGCGCGGGAGACCGTCGGCGGGAACCGGTGATCTGATGACCGACGGAGAACCAGTCGTACTGGGTCTCCCCGAGCTGCCGGCCCGGCCGCTCGCGGTGCGCCGCCCCTCGCGGCGCATCCAGGTCGGGTCGGTGGCGGTCGGTGGGGATGCGCCGGTTTCGGTGCAGTCGATGACGACGACGCGTACGTCGGACATCGGTGCGACTCTGCAGCAGATCGCGGAGTTGACGGCTTCGGGTTGTCAGATCGTGCGGGTGGCGTGTCCGACGCAGGATGATGCGGATGCGTTGGCGACGATTGCTTCGAAGTCGCAGATTCCGGTGATCGCGGATATTCATTTCCAGCCGAAGTATGTGTTCGCGGCGATTGACGCGGGTTGTGCGGCGGTGCGGGTGAATCCGGGGAACATCAAGCAGTTCGACGACAAGGTGAAGGAGATCGCGCGGGCGGCGAATGACGCGGGGACTCCGATCCGGATCGGTGTGAACGCGGGTTCGCTGGATGCGCGGTTGCTGAGGAAGTACGGGAAGGCGACTCCGGAGGCGTTGGTGGAGTCGGCGCTGTGGGAGGCGTCGCTGTTCGAGGAGCATGGGTTCCGGGACATCAAGATCTCGGTGAAGCACAATGATCCGGTCGTGATGGTGAACGCGTACCGTCAGCTGGCCGCGCAGTGCGACTATCCCCTTCATCTGGGTGTGACGGAGGCGGGTCCGGCGTTCCAGGGCACGATCAAGTCCGCTGTGGCGTTCGGTGCGCTGTTGAGTGAGGGGATCGGGGACACGATCCGGGTCTCGTTGTCGGCGCCGCCGGCGGAGGAGGTCAAGGTCGGGCTGCAGATTCTGGAGTCGTTGAATCTGAAGCAGCGTCGGCTGGAGATCGTGTCGTGTCCGTCGTGCGGGCGGGCGCAGGTGGATGTGTACAAGCTCGCGGACCAGGTGAGTGCGGGTCTGGAGGGTATGGAGGTGCCGTTGCGGGTGGCTGTGATGGGCTGTGTCGTCAATGGTCCGGGTGAGGCCCGTGAGGCCGATCTGGGTGTGGCCTCCGGCAATGGGAAGGGGCAGATCTTCGTCAAGGGCGAGATCATCAAGACCGTGCCCGAGTCGAAGATCGTCGAGACCCTCATCGAGGAAGCCCTCAAGATCGCCGAGGGCATGGACGCCGCCGGGACACCATCGGGGGTCCCCGCCGTCACCGTGAGCTGAGACAGGACCAGAGAGGGGGCCCGGACATGACGCTCTTGCAGAGCATCCGGGGGCCGCACGATCTCAAGGCACTGAGCACATCACAGCTCGGCGAACTCGCCGAGGACATCAGGAAGTTCCTGGTGCAGGCCGTGGCCAGGACCGGCGGCCATCTGGGCCCCAACCTCGGGGTGGTGGAGCTGACCATCGCCCTGCACCGGGTCTTCGACTCGCCCGTGGACCGCATCCTGTGGGACACCGGCCACCAGAGCTACGTACACAAACTGCTCACCGGGCGGCAGGACTTCTCCAAGCTGCGCGGCAAGGGGGGCCTGTCCGGCTACCCCTCCCGCGAGGAGTCCGAGCACGACGTCATCGAGAACTCCCACGCCTCCACGGTCCTCGGCTGGGCCGACGGCCTGGCCAAGGCCAACGAGGTGCGGGGCCTTGAGGACCACGTCGTCGCCGTCATCGGGGACGGCGCCCTCACCGGCGGGATGGCCTGGGAGGCGCTGAACAACATCGCCGCCGCCCGGGAACGCCCGCTGATCATCGTCGTCAACGACAACGAGCGCTCCTACGCCCCGACCATCGGCGGCCTCGCCAACCACCTGGCCACCCTGCGCACCACCGACGGCTACGAACGCTTCCTGGCCTGGGGCAAGGGCGTGCTCCAGCAGACACCGGTCATCGGGCAGCCGCTGTACGAGTCGCTGCACGGCGCCAAGAAGGGGTTCAAGGACGCCTTCGCCCCGCAGGGCATGTTCGAGGACCTCGGGCTGAAGTACGTCGGCCCCATCGACGGACACGACACCGCCGCCGTCGAGTCCGCCCTGCACCGCGCGAAACGCTTCCACGGCCCGGTGCTGGTGCACTGCATCACCGAGAAGGGCCGCGGCTACGCACCCGCCCTGGAGGACGAGGCGGACCGCTTCCACACCGTCGGCGCGATGGACCCGCTGACCTGCGCCCCGCTCGCGCCCTCGGCCGGTCCCTCGTGGACCTCCGTGTTCGGCGACGAGATCGCGGCGATCGGCGCGGAGCGCCCGGACGTCGTCGCCCTCACGGCGGCGATGCTGCACCCCGTCGGGCTGACGAAGTTCGCCGAGGCGTTCCCCGACCGGGTCTGGGACGTGGGCATCGCCGAGCAGCACGCGGCGGTCTCCGCCGCCGGGCTGGCGACGGGCGGGCTGCATCCGGTCGTCGCCGTCTACGCCACCTTCCTCAACCGGGCCTTCGACCAGCTGCTCATGGACGTCGCCCTGCACAGGTGCGGGGTGACCTTCGTCCTGGACCGGGCCGGGGTCACCGGCCCCGACGGCGCCTCCCACAACGGCATGTGGGACCTGTCCGTGCTCCAGGTCGTGCCGGGGCTGCGCATCGCGGCCCCGCGCGACGCCGAGCGGCTGCGGGACGAACTGCGCGAGGCCGTCGCCGTCGACGACGCCCCGACCCTCGTCAGGTTCCCGAAGGAGTCGGTGGGGGAGCCGGTCCCCGCGATCGGCCGGATCGGCGGCATGGACGTCCTGCACCGCGCCGAGGACGCCGACGCACTGCTGGTCGCCGTCGGGGTCATGGCGCCCGTCTGTCTCCAGGCCGCCGATCTGCTGTCGGGCGCGGGCATCCGCTGCACCGTCGTCGACCCGCGCTGGGTCAAACCGGTCGACGAGGAGCTGGCCCCGCTCGCTGCGGAGCACCGGCTCGTCGCCGTCGTCGAGGACAACAGCCGGGCCGGGGGCGTCGGTTCGGCGGTCGGCCAGGCCCTGCGGGACGCCGGGGTCGACGTACCGCTGCGGACCTTCGGCATTCCCGAGCAGTTCCTCGCGCACGGCAAGCGCGCCGAGGTGCTGGCCGACATCGGACTCACCCCGGTCGAGATCGCCGGCCGGATCAGTGCCGCGCTGGCCGCCCGGGACGCGGCCACCGGCAACGGGCACGACGCCCCGGGCAACGGGCACAAGGAGAGCGGGGCATGAAGGACGACGAGCCCAAGGGCTTCGATCTGGCGCGGCTCCTCGCGGAGCGCGGCGCCGAACGCTACGAGCTGCACGCGAAGCACCTCAACCACCAGCTCCCGCGCATGCTGCACACCATCGGCTTCGACAAGGTCTACGAACGCGCCGAGGGCGCGCACTTCTGGGACGCGGAGGGCAACGACTACCTCGACATGCTCGCCGGGTTCGGCGTGATGGGGCTCGGCCGGCACCACCCCGTCGTCCGCAGGGCGCTGCACGACGTCCTGGACGCCTCGCTCGCCGACCTGACCCGCTTCGACTGCCAGCCGCTGCCGGGACTGCTGGCCGAGAGGCTGCTCGCGCACAGCCCGCACCTGGACCGGGTGTTCTTCGGCAACAGTGGTACGGAGGCCGTGGAGACCGCGCTGAAATTCGCCCGGTACGCCACCGGGAGGCCGAGGATCCTCTACTGCACGCACGCCTTCCACGGGCTGACCACCGGCTCGCTCTCGGTCAACGGCGAGTCCGGCTTCCGGGACGGCTTCGCCCCGCTGCTGCCCGACACCGCCATCGCCCTCGGCGACCTCGACGCGCTGCGGCGCGAGCTGGCCCGCGGTGACGTGGCCGGACTCGTCGTCGAGCCGATCCAGGGCAAGGGGGTGCACGCCGCGCCGCCCGGCTTCCTGCGCGAGGCCCAGGAGCTGCTGCACCGGCACAAGGCCCTGCTCATCGCCGACGAGGTGCAGACCGGCCTGGGCAGGACCGGCGACTTCTACGCCTACCAGCACGAGGAGGGGGTGGAACCCGATCTGGTCTGTGTCGCCAAGGCGCTCTCCGGCGGCTATGTGCCGGTCGGCGCGACGCTCGGCAAGGACTGGATCTTCAAGCGCGTCTACTCCTCGATGGACCGCGTCCTGGTCCACTCGGCGAGCTTCGGCTCCAACGCCCAGGCGATGGCCGCCGGCCTCGCGGTCCTCGCGGTGATGGAGGACGAGGAGACCGTGGCGCACGCGCGCCGCACCGGTGACCTGCTGCGCGAGCGGCTGGCCGCGCTGGTCGACCGCTATGAGCTGCTGCACGAGGTGCGCGGGCGCGGGCTGATGATCGGCATCGAGTTCGGCCGGCCCACCTCGCTCAAGCTGCGCAGCCGCTGGACCATGCTCCAGGCCGCCCGCAAGGGGCTCTTCGCGCAGATGGTGGTCGTACCGCTGCTCCAGAAGCACCGGATCCTCACCCAGGTCTCCGGCGACCACCTCGAAGTGATCAAGCTGATTCCGCCGCTGGTGATCGACGAGGCGGACGTGGACCGGTTCGTGAGCGCCTTCACCGCCGTGATGGACGACGCGCACAGCGGCGGCGGACTGATGTGGGACTTCGGCCGGACCCTGGTGAAACAGGCGGTCGCCAACCGCTGACCGGCGGCCGATCGAGGGGTTTTGCCTCGGAGGCAAGAAAGTTGCCTCCGAGGAAAGATCCTGGCCCAATGGAGGCATGAATCCTCCGGATGCGGGGGCGGCCGACGAGCTGCCCGGTGTCGCCCCTCGCCTGCGCGACCTGCGCCGCGGCCGCGGTCTCACCCTGGAGACCGCCGCCCAGCGGGCCGGACTCTCGCCCGCCCATCTGTCCCGGCTCGAGACCGGCCGGCGTCAGCCCTCGCTGCCCATGCTGCTGGGCCTCGCCAGGATCTACGGTACGACGGTCTCCGAGCTGCTGGGCGAGATGCCCCCGGAACGTGACGCGATCGTCCGGAGCCGGGGCTTCGAGGGCCCCGAGGCCGACGGCTGGATGTACCAGCAGGCCGGCGGCTCCGGACGGGCCATGCAGGCGCTGCGCGTCCGGGTCCCGCACGGCGCCCAGGGCGATCTGGTGCGCGTCCACCCCGGCGAGGAGTGGCTGTACGTCCTGGCCGGGCGGCTCCGGGTGACCCTGGGCGAGACGGTCCACGACCTCGCCCCCGGGGACAGCGCGCACTTCGACTCGCTCACCCCGCACCGGATCGAGGCCCCCGTCCCCGAGGGCGCCGAGCTGCTCTTCGTCCACACCCTGCTGCAGAGCCCCGCCGCCGAGCTGTGTCTCGGCAGCGGCATCCACCGTCGCTGAGGCGTAGCCGCCACCGGCCCGCCGGTGGCCAGAGAGGACCCGTCATGTCCGATTCCGAGAACTACGACCCGCTCACCCCGGCCCGGACGAAGGCGTACGACCCGCAGGAGAAGAAGATGCCGCGCGGGCTCGTCATCCGGCTCTTCGCCTATCTGGTGGCGGGGCATGTCATCGCCGGCTTCCTCTACCTGCTGTTCGCGGTCGGGATGCACAACCAGTAGCCCCGCGCGCCGCTCAGCCCTCGTCGAGGAGCCGTTCGCGCAGCCGCTCGCGCGTGGCGGGGGCGAGCTTCAGCCCGTCGGAGAGATAGCGGTCGGTGCTTCCCCAGGTCTCGTCGATGGCGGCGAAGGCGGCGGCGAGGTAGTCGGGCTGGGCACCGAAGAGCGGGTTGAGCAGCTCCATCACCTCGGGTGACATCCCGGCCGCGGAGGTGTCGCTGCGCTTGACGCGGTAACGGCGGTGCGCGTCGTTGGACTTGAGGTAGTCGGCCTCGATGGCCTCGCGCTCGACGCCGAGGGCGAGCAGGGAGACCGCGATGGAGAGCCCCGCCCGGTCCTTGCCGGCCGCGCAGTGCATCAGGGCGGGGACGCTGTCCTCGGCCAGTGCGTGCAGCACCCGGCTGTGTTCGGCGGTCCGCTCCAGGATGATCGTGCGGTACGAGGCGACCATGCGGGCCGTCCCCTTGCCGTCGGCGAGGATCGAACGCAGCTCGGTCATGTTGCCGTCGCGCACCATCCGCCAGAACTCCGCGCCGTCCGCCGGGTCGCTGAGCGGGATGCTCACGTTGCGCACGCCGGGCAGCTCCACGTCGAGGCCGTCCAGCTTGTGGTCGGCCGCGTTGCGGAAGTCGAAGACCGTGTGCAGCCCGAGACCGGTCAGGAAGGCGGTGTCCTCGGGGGTGGCGTGCGCGAGGTGACCGCTGCGGTAGAGCCGTCCGTAGCGCACCCGGCGGCCGTCCGTGGTGGGCAGCCCGCCCACGTCACGGAAATTGCGGATCCCGGCCAGTTCGGGTTCCGTCGACGGGGTCTGCGGCAGCTGCTGCGTCACGGTCGCTCCTGGAGAATCTGCCACCGGCGCGGCTCGCCGACGGGTCCACTCTCGTGACGATACGACATTGATTCCACCGCCAATCATCTCGGGCGGCGTCCCCCTTTCCGGTGTGCGCGAGGCATTGCCCTCCCTCTCCGCCCGGTCGATGATGTGCGGAACTGTGTGAATTTGTGCCGCTGCTTCACCGATGCCGGCTGGCCGGGCGAGGAGTATCCGCAGAGGCTCTGGACCGAGCATGTGCACGGCCTCTACGCGCTGATCGACCGGCTGCGGGCCGCCCACCCCGGGGTCGCCTTCGAGTCCTGCTCGGGCGGCGGCGGCCGGATCGACCTGGGGATCCTCTCCCGTACGGACCAGGTGTGGACCTCGGACAACACCGATCCGCTGGACCGGCTCGCCATCCAGGAGGGCTTCGGGCAGATCCACCCGGCGCGGGTGATGGCGGCGTGGGTCACGGACAGCCCGAACGGCCAGCTGAACGGCCGGGTGTCCTCGCTGCGCTTCCGGTTCGTGAGCGCCATGGCCGGGGTGCTCGGCGTCGGCGGCGACCTCGCGGAGTGGAGCGACGCGGAGCTGGCCGAGGCGCGGGGCTGGGTGGAGCTGTACAAGGAGATCCGTCCCGTGGTGCAGCTGGGGGAGCTGTACCGGCTGCGTCCGCCACGCGGCGGGCTGAGCGCGGTGCAGTACGTACGGGGTGCGGAGACCGTCGTACTGATGTGGCTGGAGGCCCAGCGGTACGGGGAGCGGCCGCCGGCCCTGCGGCTGCGCGGGCTGGACCCGGAGGCGGCCTATGTCTGCGTGGACTCGGGGGTGGTGCACCACGGTTCGGCGCTGCTTCACCAGGAGGGGCTGCACACCGGGCTGCGCGGCGATCTCGATGCGGGGGTGCTGCGGCTGCGTCGCGCATGAGGGCGCGACATGTCCGTATTGAGGCTTTTAGTCGAACATGCCCTGCTTATAAGGGAGATGATCACCCTCTCGTGAGCGGGATCATATCCGTGACGGTGTGTGGCGGCGCGCCGGGCGGGTACTCCGTGCGCCGCGCGGAAAGCCAAGATCCGTAATCCACGGAGTGTGACGGGAATTCCGCGCCGGATTTCCGGTGCGGAATGCGGCGCGGAACCCATGGCTTGTTTCCGCCGTCCCGGCTCGCTTACGTTCCATGTCAATCCGGATGGAACGCCTAATCCTGCCGCCGTCCGGAATTCGCACCCACTCACCGTGTGGCAGGAGCGGGGGAACCAGGTAAGCCGCCGACCGGGAGATCCGGCCGGCTCGGGGTGAAGCCGCGCCAGGCGCGGCCGGGCATCTCCAGCCCGAACCCGACAGCTCACCTCGCAGGCGCCGGAGAGGAAATCCTTCATGCCCAATTCGGGTAAGCACCGCCGTCCCAAGTCCAGCACCATCGCCCGCGGCGTCGTCGCCGCGAGCGCCGGCGGAGCCGTCATCGCGCTTCCGCTGCTCGGCGCCACCGGTGCCCACGCCGCAGAGCAGACCGCCCCGGCCACCTCGAAGTCGGCCGCCGCGCACACCACGCCGGCCAAGGCCGCGAAGAAGCACTCCGGCACCACGACCTACTCCGTGGTCTCCGGCGACTACCTCTCCAAGATCGCCGCCGAGCACAAGCTCAAGGGCGGCTGGGAGAAGCTGTACCAGGACAACCGCGAGGTCGTCGGCGACAACCCGAGCCTGATCTTCCCGGGCATGAAGCTGACGCTCGGCGGCAAGAGCTGGGGCCACGCCTCGACCACCTCCACCCCGTCGAAGGCCGCCCCGAAGGCCGCTCCCAAGGCCCCGGCCAAGACCGAGACGAAGGCGTCCACCGCCTCCGACTCGTCCGCCTCTTCCTCCTCCGACGCCTCGTCGTCCAAGGAGACCTCGGCCCCGGCGACCCAGAGCAACGACTCCGGTTACGTCCACCCGGTCCCGGGCAACCACACCACCGCCTACCGCGCCTCCGGCTCCAACTGGTCCAGCGGCAGCCACACCGGCATCGACTTCCCCGTCGCCACCGGCACCAGCGTGAAGGCCATCACCTCCGGCACCGTCGTCACCGCCGGCTGGGGCGGCGCGTACGGCAACGAGGTCGTCATCAAGCACGCCGACGGCCACTACTCGCAGTACGGCCACATGTCCTCGCTCTCCGTCTCGGCGGGCCAGACCGTGACCGCGGGCCAGCAGGTCGGCCTCTCCGGCGCCACCGGCAACGCCACCGGCCCGCACCTGCACTTCGAGATCCGCACGGGCCCGGCCTACGGCTCGGACATCGACCCGATCGCCTACCTGGCGGCCCACGGGATCAACGTCTGATCCGAGCGGTACCGGCCCGGTGATCCGGGCCGCGGCAAGGCAGAGAGGGGCGGTGCGCGGCGGCGCACCGTCCCTCTGCTTATTCCCCCTTTACCGAAAACTGACCGGGTGGTCTATCTCACCACCCGTCAACCCCATATTACGGTCGCGTAGGTCACATTCGGCGGTGCAGGATATGCGCTTGTGGCAGACGATTCGAGAAACATCCGACAGGGCGTCATCAACCGACAGGGCGCCATCGAGTCGTACGCGGCGATTGGCGACAGCTTCACCGAGGGAGTCGGTGACCCCGGCCCGGACGGAACGTTCGTCGGCTGGGCTGACCGGCTCGCGGTACTCCTCGCGGACCAGCTCCCGGCCCCCGACGCGGCGACCGAGGCCGCGGGCTCCGCACACGGAAACTTCCGCTACGCCAATCTCGCCGTACGAGGACGCCTCCTCGACCAGATAGTCGAGGAGCAGGTGCCCCGCGCCAAGGAACTCGCCCCCGATCTGGTGAGCTTCTGCGCAGGCGGCAACGACATCATCCGGCCCGGCACCGACCCCGACGACGTGGCCGAACGCTTCGAGCGGGCGGTCGCCGAGCTGACGCAGTCCGTCGGCACCGTCATGGTCACCACCGGCTTCGACACCCGCGGCGTTCCGGTGCTGCGCCATCTGCGCGGCAAGATCGCCACGTATACCGCCCATGTGCGGTCCATCGCCGACCGCTACGACTGCCCGGTCCTCGACCTGTGGTCGCTGCGCTCCGTGCAGGACCGGCGCGCCTGGGACGGCGACCGGCTGCATCTGTCCCCCGAGGGACACACCCGGGTCGCGCTGCGCGCCGCCCAGGTCCTCGGCCTCGACGTACCTGCCGACCCCGACCAGGAGTGGCCGCCGCTGCCCCAGCGGGGAACGCTGGAGGTCCGGCGCGACGACATCCACTGGGCGCGCGAATACCTGGTGCCCTGGATCGGGCGGCGGCTGCGCGGCGAGTCCTCCGGGGACCACGTCGAGCCGAAGCGGCCCGACCTGCTCCCGCTCTGACGCATCCGCTGTCCTCAGCCGCCGGACCCACCCGTCGGGGCGGCCGGGGACAGCGGATGCGCCGGTATGCGCTCCAGCACACCGCCCGCGAAGACGTCGTACAGCGGCAGCGTCTCCAGATGCACATAGCCGATGTGGCAGTCGCAGACGGCGAGCGGACAGGCCCTCGGCCCCAGCGCCCTGCGGTAGCTGCCGTCGTACAGATTGCCCAGCTCGGCCCGGACGAAGTGGCAGCGGCGCACCGTCCCGTCCCCGTCCACCGAGATCACCGACTCACCGGTCCGGCAGGGCAGCCCGGCCGAGCGGTGCGGATGGCGGCTGTAGGGGAACAGCGGGTCGATCGCGGTCCACCGCTCCGCCTCCTCGTCCGTATAGGTGTGCCCCTCGGCGGCATTGACCCAGAGGTAGACCTGCCCGGGGAGCGCCGCCCGCAGCCGCCGCGCCTCGCCGAGGTGCTCGTCGAGACCGACGACCCCGACGCTGTGCCGGATCCCGAGGGACGTCAGCTCCGCGCACCGGTCGAGAAAGCGCTCGTACGGGGTCTGCCCCGGGTGGTACGTGCACCACAGTGCGATCTTCTCGCGGCCGGCCGCCCCCGCCTCGGCCAGCCACCGCGTCCGGCCGCTCAGATTCGTCTGGATCGCGACCCGGCGCACCTGTTCGAGCCCGGCCAGCCCGGTCATCGCCCGGCGGTACCAGGAGCGGACCAGGCCCTCGCCCCACGGGGTGAACAGCACCGAGATCCGGTCCCCGGTCTGCTCGGCCACCCACGCGGTGAACCGCTCCAGCGCGGCCCGGTCCGCCAGCAGCTGCGCCCGGCTGTCGCGCCGCTTGGCGAACGGGCAGTACGGGCAGTCGTAGTCGCACGAGGCCAGCGGGCCCCGGTAGAGGATCGTCAGCTCCACGCCGGGCTCACCTCACCTCGTACGCGGCCATCGCGGCCCGTACGGCGGGGGAGAAGAGTTCGGGGCCCAGCGCGTCGGAGTGGGCGAGTCCCTCCGGCGACAGCCGCAGCAGCCCCTCGGCTGCCGCGCCCTGATCGAGCCAGCCCCGCGCCTCGAAGCCGGCCGTCTCCGCCGGGAAGTCCTCGTACGGGGAGGTGCCGAACCGCTCGCGGTAGCCGGACAGCTCCATCCCCCCGGCCTGCAGCACCGACTGGAGGAGATGGCGGCGCCGCGCCTCGTCCCCGTCCGTGTACCGCCCCACCTCGGCGTGCGAGAAGTCCTCGGTGGCCGTGTACGCGTCGATGATCGTGCGCACCCTGCGCATCTCCACGGCGTAGTCGAAGGAGTAGTGCAGCCGCGAGGTGTACGAGCGGGCGCCGCAGCCCAGACCGATCATGCCGTCCGTCTGGCAGGCGTAGTCGTCGGGGCCGTCCGTGCGCGGGGCGTCGGCGCGGCGGAACATCCGCATCGAGACCTGCTCGTAGCCGTGGGCCAGGAGGTGGTCGCGGCCGGACCGGTAGAGGCGCAGCCGCTGCTCGTCCCAGGCCGCGTCCGCCGCGGCCGGGTCACCGGCGCCGAGCCGGCCCAGCGCGGTCAGCGGACGGACGTAGAGCGGGTAGAGGTACAGCTCCTCAGGCCGCCAGCCGAGCGCCGCGTCCAGCGAGGTGCGCCAGCTCTCCTCGGTCTGTCCGTCGATGCCGTAGATCAGGTCGATGTTGAGGACGGGTACCGAGGTGTCCCGGATCAGGCCGAGCGCCTTCTCCACATCGGCGCGGCGCTGCGGGCGGACCGCCGCCCGGGCCTCGGCCTCCACGAAGCTCTGCACCCCGATGCTGATCCTGGTCGTCCCCCGGTCGGCGAGGACGGCCAGCCGGTCGGCCGTCGCGGTCGACGGGGACGTCTCCACGGACAGCGGCACGGACCGCAGATCGGCGTCCATGCGCTTCTCCGCTATGTCGCACAGCCGCTCCAGCTCCCCCGCCGTCAGAAAGGTCGGCGTCCCGCCGCCGAACGCCGCCGCGGCGAAACGCACCGGCTCCCCGTCGCCCAGCGCGTCCCGTACGGCTGTCGCCTGCCGGTCCAGCGCGTCGAGATAGCGCGTGGTCAGCTCGTCGGGCGCGCCGATCCGGGTGAAGAGATTGCAGAAGCCGCAGCGGACCTCGCAGAACGGTATGTGCAGATAGAGGGAGAGCGCGTCCTTGCGTTCGCCGGCCCACAGGTCCCGCAGCGCGGGGCGCCCGCCGGGCAGCCGGCCGAGCGGCTCGTACGCCGTCTTGTGCGGATAGGCGTACACATAGCTCTGATACGGGCGGACGGAGTGCGGACTGGTCATCGTGCGGTCCCCGGTTCCAGGAAGAAGTGGGCGTACGGAACGGTCCAGACGGACTCGTGGCCCAGCCGGTGACCGGTGTAGCCGTCGTCGCCGTACGCCGTGCCGTGGTCCGAGCAGACGATGGCGAAGGCGCGGCGACGGCTGCTCACGGCGGCGAAGAGCCGGCCGATGTGGGCGTCGACGTACTCCAGCGCGGCGGCGTGCGTCGCGCGGCTGTCGCCGTCGTCGCGGGTGGCCCCGGGCCGGTGGAACCAGTTCGGCTGGTGCAGGGCGGCGACGTTGACGAAGAGGAACAGCCGCTGTCCGTGCGGCAGCCCGGCGACGACCTGCTCGGCGCGGGCCACCTGCGCCTCGAACGAGGTGGGCGATGCGACACCGAACTCGGGTTCCCAGTGCGCCTCCTGGAACAGGCCGGGGAGCACCGAGCCCAGCGGTGCCCGCTGGTTGAAGAACCCCACCCCGCCGACGCACACCGTGCGGTACCCCGCCCCGGCCAGGCCCGACACCAGGTCGGGGGTGTCGAAGACGAAGGTGCGCTCGGCGGTCGTCTCGCTGCCGGCGAACCGTGCGGCGAACAGCCGGGGGTGCGGGCCGGGCGTGGCCGGGGTGGGCAGGAACCCCGCGAAGATCGCCTGGTGCGAGGCATAGGTGAAGCTCCCCGGGGCGTGCCGCTTCTCCCAGACGCCGCCCGGCAGATGCCGGGCCAGGTTAGGGATGCGCCCGGCGGCGGCCAGCTCCGCCGCGACGTCGTGGCGCAGGGTGTCCAGGGTGACGAGCAGCAGATCGTGGCTGCCCACGACCTCGCTCATGTCGGGGTCCACGGCGTCCGGGACGGGGAAGGGGGTTTCAGGGGGCAGCGATGCCACGGTGACGGTTCCTTGCTCGGTTCAGTACGGCGGCGACCTGCGCCGCATAGGTGTCCAGGCCCTCGGCGCCGCTGCCCGGCAGTCCGGTCAGCCCCGGCAGAAGGTCACCGAAGGCGTTGACCTCGCCGACGGCGAAGCGCCGCCAGCCGGTCGAAGGCAGCAGGTCGACGCCGACGCACATCGTGTCCGGGAAGGCGGCGGCCGCCCGCTCGCACACCGCCAGCGCCCCGCCCCAGCTGCCGCCCGCTGCCTCGACGGCCGACCGCACCTCGGCCAGATCGCCGCGTGCGCCGCCCAGATGCAGATTGGTCATGGGGGAGCGGCTGGTGCGGACCACGGCATGGGTGGCGCGGCCGTCCACCACCACGACCCGCAGGTCCGCGACCCGGCCGCGCTGCGACGCCTTCGGCAGCCAGCGCTCGATGTGCAGGCCGTCCGGCGCGAGCGCGTCCACGATCGCCGCGACCTCGCGCTCCGTCGTACAGCGCCTGACCCGCAGGGAGTTGTGGAGCCGGCCGCCGGGCTCCCGCTCCACCGATGTGGTCGCCCGGACCCGGCCGGGACCGGCCGTCTCCACGGCCAGCACCCCGGAGGCGGAGGAGCCGTGCGCCGGCTTCACGAACGCGCGCGGCATGCGGTGGTCCGCCATCAGCGCCCGCACCTCGGCCCACCCCCGCACGGGCGGCGCGCCCGGCCCCGACGTCGGGGAGGCGGGGACGGGCACCCCGGCGGCGTCCAGCACCCCGTGGCACAGCCGCTTGTCGAACAGCACCGCGATGTCACCGGGACTGTCCAGCAGCCGGGCGCCCGCGGCCGTCGTGGCACGGCCCACCTCCCTTACGGCGGCGGTGAACCGCGCGTACCAGAGCGCCGAGCCCTCCACCCTCGTCGGGTCCTCGACATCCCGCAGCAGCCGTTCGACCCCGGCGTCCTCGCCCGGAGACTCGATGCGGACGGTCTCCCCGGCCAGGAAGGCCGCCCGCCCGTCCAGCACGTCGAGCCAGGACACCGTGCGCGCCGGCGGCAGCCCGGCGGCCCGCACGGCGTTCTGGAAGAGGCCCACCCGCCGGCTGCCGGGGTTGCCGACGACCGCCAGGCGCGGCGCGCTACTCGCCGGCCGCGACATGCTCGCCGGCCGCGACAGGACGGGGCGGACGCGTCCGCGGCAGTCCGCGGAAGGTCCCGGGGCGGTCGGTACGGCTCATCGCGGGATCACTCCGACACCGTGACGTACCGGCCGGCCGGGCCCCGGTCGTCCCACGGCTCGCAGCGGTCCGACAGGTCCACCCGCACCCCGTGCGGCTCCAGGGCCCCGGCGACGCGGCGCTCCATCGGTTCGGTCAGGAAGTGGTGGTGCAGATCGAGCGTTTCGAGGTGGGTCAGCGGCTGGCCGTCCAGCAGCGCCGCCGCGCCCTCGTCGCCGAGCGTGCCGCAGGACAGGTCCAGGGTGCGCAGCCGCGCCACCAGCGGGGCCGAGGCGATGGCGGCCGCGATCTCGTTCTCCACCTCGCTGTTGCGCAGACCGAGGTGGTGCAGGGCGGGGAAGCGCGTCCCGGACAGCAGCGGGGCGAGGTCCGCCACATCGGTGTCGCCGCCGTAGGCAGAGACCCCGAGCCACAGGTCGAGCCGCTCCAGGGCGGGCAGTTCACTGTCCAGCACCCCGCGCACCACCTGTACCGGCAGCCCGCCCGTCTCGATGGTCAGCGAGCGCAGCCGCTCGTGCCGGGTGGGAGGGAAGACCAGCTCCGATCCGCCGCGCACCCCGAGCTCCACCAGCGCCGGGAAGGCGGCGAGCAGTTCGGTCACATCGCTCTGCTCGATCCAGGAGATCTCCGCCTCCTCCATCGTCAGATCGCCGACGAAGACCGCTTCCAGCGAGGTCAGCCGCTCGGCGGCGGCGATGACGAGACCGATCGGGTACGCCGACGTCTCCTCGTACGACTCGCCCCACTGCCCGATGATCAGCGCGCGGACACCGGCCGGGTCCACCTCCGCCAGGAACGCGTTGAACTCCTCTTCCCAGGTGCCGTCGTCCTCGTACGGCTCGATCGAGACGCGCCAGGCCGCCGCACCGGCGGCGGGCCGACCGGTCGCCCCGGACTTGAAGTCCACGGCCGGAAGGCCGAGCAATGCGTGCAGGTGGTCCACATCGGACATGGCCCTGAGCTCCTGATGACGACGACGGGTTGGTGTCCGCAAGGTCTATCAAGGCCCACTGACAACGGCGCGACCGGGCCCCGCCGACGGCGGCTCGACGACCGATTGTCAGACCCCCGCCGTAGCGTTTTCCACGTGGCCGGCACAGCGGGTGCCGCCTCGGAGGGGAGACGTCTGTGTACCGGCAGGGCGATGTACTGATCATGCCGCTGGAGGAGTCCGCGGTGCCGCCGAATCTCGTGGACGCCCCGGGCGAACTGCGGGACGCGCGCGGCCGGCTGGTGCTCGCGCTCGGCGAGGTCACGGGACACGCGCACGCGGTGCCCGGGCCGGGACGGCTGATCCGGGAGAGCGGGGTGTTCGGCCCGATGCTCCTCCACCTCCCCGAGGGCGGCCGCGTGGTGCACGAGGAGCATGCGGTGATCCCGCTGCCGAAGGGCTGGTTCCGCGTGGTGCGCCAGCGGGAGTACGCGCCGGGGGCGGTCCGCGTCGTCGCGGACTGAGGAGCCGTGCTCATCCAGCAGCGAGTGAAGACCGGAACACAGGGACAGGGGACGGGGAAACCGATGCAGTACGTGGACTCTTGGCGGGGCGTGGCGGCGGCGACCGGCGCGGCGGACCGGGCGGCGGCCGAGGACGGGGTGCGGCTCGCCTACCGCAGCGCGGGCCTCGCGGAGCCGGAGGAGTTCGTCTGGGCCGACTCGCCCAGGGCGGCCGTGGAAGCCGTGGAGAAGCTGACCGGCGCGGGCCGCTCCGTGCGTGACGAGGTGCGGACCCGCCCCTGGGCCCAGGAGCGGCGCCGGATGTACGACGAGCTGGGCCCGGCCGGCTGGTCCGCGCTGTGGTCCGCGACCGGCGCCCAGCTCTGGGAGACAACGGCGGCCCTCGCCGACCGGATACGGGCGGGTGTCGTGGCCGACCTCACCGAGAAGCCGGAGGACGAGTCGGACATCCGCCTGGTGCTGCTCGATGCGGTCCTCGGCCAGCACGACGCGGCCTGGCTCGCCGCGTTCGACGGCCGGGGCGACCGGCTCGGCGGACTGGCGGCCGTCGCAAGGAACGCCGGCTGGTGGTGGCCCTACGAGCGGGCCGTGGTCATCAGCGAACGCCCCGAGGAACTGCACCGGGACGAGGCAGGCCGGCTGGACCGGGGCGACGGCCCGGCCCTTTCCTACCCGGACGGATTCGCCCTGTACGCCTGGCGCGGCATGCCGGTGCCGCCCGCCTTCCTGGCGGAACTGGCGGCGCTGACCCCCGAGCGGATCCGCGCCGAGGAGAACGCGGAGCTGCGCCGCGTGATGCTGGAGTTCTACGGCTACGACCGCTACCTCACCGAGTCCGGCGCCGAGCCGGTCCACCGGGACGAGACGGGCGTCCTCTGGCGGGTCGCGCTCGACGGCGACGAGGACGTGGTCATGGTCGAGGTGGTCAACTCGACACCCGAGCCGGACGGGACCCACCGCACGTACTGGCTGCGGGTGCCGCCCAGGACCAGGACGGCCAAGGAGGGGGTCGCGTGGACCTTCGGGCTCCAGGGCGAGACCTACGCACCGCTGCGGCAGACCTGAGCGGGCAGGGGGACCGCGCCGGGCGGTTCCGGGCCGCCGGCCCCGGGTCTCAGGCCGTCAGGGTCTCGTGGTCGATGCCCAGTTCGCGGGCGAGCGCCTGCTCGGTCCACTCCAGCATCGTGGCCCGGGAGAGCGGACCCGCGTACGAGGTCATCTGCACCGCCAGGCCGTCCAGCAGCGCGGTCAGCCGCCAGGCCACGGACATCGGGTCGTCGCAGTGGAACTCGCCCGCCGCCGCGCCCTCCTCGATGACCTCGGCCAGCTCCGCCTTCCACTGCTGGTCGAGATCGCCCGCCACATTGCGCAGCGTGGGATCCCGCAGGGAGGCCGCCCAGCCCTCGATCCACAGCCGCCAGCCCTTGGCCTGGCCCGTCGGCGCGTACCAGCGGACGGCGGCGCGCAGCCGGCGTACCGCCGTGGTGCGACGGCTCAACAGCTTGCGCAGATGGGCGAGATCCAGCTCGGCGGCGTGCGCGAAGGCGGCCGCGACCAGCTTCTCCTTGGTGGAGAAGTGGTACAGCACCAGGGCGTTGCTCACGCCGAGCACGGACGCCACATCGGCGATGCGCACCGCCGCGACACCCCGTACCTCGATCTGCTCGACGGCAGCGCGCAGCAACTCCTCGCGTCGCTCCGCCACACCCAACCGCACTCTTGCCACGCCGTCACCCTAACCAATGCCCACGTGGGGACAGCAGGGCGATGCGTGCGTGAGGGGCCCCGGGCCCCTGGGTCAGCGGTACCAGCCGAAGCGTTCGGCCATGACCGGCAGCCGGTCCGCGACGACGGCGTGCGCCGCGGCGCGCGGGGTGCAGCCGTCCGCCGCCGCGCGGTCGAGCACCAGGCCGACGAGGTCCCGCATCGAGCGCCGGATGTGGGCGAACGCCTCGTCCGCGTCGGCGCCGATGTCGCCGAACAGGGTCCACCACCACCAGGCGTTGGTCCCGGAGTTGACGACCACGTCGGGCAGCACGGTGATCCCGCGCTCCGCGAGCAGGGCCTCGGCCTCCGGGAGCACCGGCATATTGGCGGCCTCGACGACCCAACGGGCCTTGACGGCTGCCTGGTTCACGGCGTCCACCGCGTAGGAGACGGCCGCCGGTACGAGCAGCTCGGCGTCCTGGGCCAGCCAGGCCTCGGCCGGCAGCTCCCGGTCCGCGCCGCGCAGGGCGCCCCGGTCCACCGTGCCGTAGGCGTCCCGGGCGGCGAGCAGCGCCTCGACGTCCAGCCCGGCCGGGTTCACGATCGTGCCCTTGATGTCGGCGACCGCGACCACCCGGAGCCCGGCGCGGGAGAGGAAGCGGGCGGTCGCCCCGCCCATCGTGCCCAGGCCCTGCACGGCGACCCGGGCGCCCTCGCGGGGAACCCCGGCCCGTTCCAGCGCCGCGAGCGCCGACTCGGCGACCCCGCAGCCGCCGACCAGCTCGTCCAGCCCGATGCCGTCCACCTCGACGGCGAAGGCGTCGGCCAGCCGCTGCCGGGCGACCGGCTCGTCGTCCAGCAGCGGGTACACCGCCTGGACCGTGGAGACGAGACCCGCCTCCGCTGCGGCGCGGTCGACCAGGTCCTGGGTCAGGCCCAGGTCCTCGCCGGTCGTCCAGATGCTCTCGATGTACGGGCGCATGGCGCGCAGATAGCGCACCAGGACGCCGTAGGCCGCCGGGTCGCGGGGGTCGCAGTCGATGCCGCCCTTGGCGCCGCCGAGCGGTATGTAGCGGGCCCCGGCCCGGTCCGCGTCGAAGTGGAGCGCCTCCTTCATCGTCATTCCCCGGGCCAGCCCGGCCACCTCGTCCAGGGTGCAGCCCCGCCGCATCCGCAGCCCGCCGCTGGACACCCCGCGCACCAGCCGGTCGACGACGAGGTGCCCCTGGTGCCCGGTGGCGTGATCAGTCCAGGTCAGGGAGATCAGCGGGGCGGGCGGGGACACGGGCTGCGTCGTCATCCGGGGGCACTCCTCGGTCACCGCCCGGCGCCGACCGGCGACCGGGCTCGATTACTGAACCGTCGGTCAGTATCGGGAAGCGGGGGAGCCGCTGTCAATCCGGAGCCCGCCGGTTACCGGCCGTGATCATGGCGGCCGGTGCGGGCGGGGCGCCGGGATGGCCGGATCCGGCGCCCGGCGGGGCGGCCCGCAGACCCGAGGCGGAATCCTGCGCACCGCTCGGGCGTTGGATTCGGCATGACGGGATTCGATGCCACAAAGGGGTTCGACGCACGCCAGGAAGCGCTGCTCGGACTGTTCTCCGAGAACGACGGCGGCGTACTGGTCACGCTCAAGCAGGACGGCAGGCCCCAGCTGTCCAATGTCAACCACTTCTACTACCCCGACGAGCACATCGTCCGGGTCTCCATCACCGAGGGCCGTGCGAAGACGCGGAACCTCCGGCGGGACCCCAGGGCGAGCTACCACGTCACCAGCCAGGACCGCTGGGCCTGGACCGTCGCGGACGGCACCGCCGAGCTGAGCCCCCCGGCCGCCGACCCCGGGGACGACACCGTGGCCGAGCTGATCGGCCTCTACCGTGACGTGAAGGGCGAGCACCCCGACTGGGACGACTACCGCGCGGCCATGGTCAGGGACCGGCGCGTCGTCCTGCGTCTCCACGTCGAGCACGTGTACGGGCAGGAACGTGGCTGAGGCGGCCCCGGCGGAACGCCATCCCGTTGGGTGTACCGCTCTCGCACAGTCGTACCCCCTGTCCATAATGAGACGACACCGACTCCCTCAGGAGATCTTGTGACCGGCGCTGACAACAGGCTTCCGCTCCGCACCCGGCTGCGTGCGCTGCGCCCCGCGGCCTTCGGGGCCGACCCGGGCGGCGCCCGCATGGAGCGCATCCGCAATTCCCCGAACTTCGCCGACGGTGTCTTCCAGAACCCGGTCGGGGCCCGGATCAGGCCCTCCGGGTCCGCCCTCGAATTCGCGAAGGTCTACTTCCGCAAGGAGGAGCGGGTCCTCAGATCGCCGGTCGGCACCATCCCCGTGCACGCGACGACGCTGGCGGACCTCGCCGCGCCCCCCGCCTCCGGGCTGCGGATCACCTGGATGGGCCATTCCAGCGTGCTCGCCGAGATCGACGGCCGGCGCGTGCTGTTCGACCCCGTCTGGGGCGAGCGCTGTTCGCCCTTCGCGTTCGCCGGCCCCAAGCGCCTGCATCCCGCACCCCTGCCGCTCGGGGTGCTCGGCCCGGTCGACGTCGTCGTGATCTCGCACGACCACTACGACCACCTCGACCTCCCCACGATCCGCGCCCTCGCCCGTACGGAGACGGTCTTCGCGGTCCCGCTCGGGGTCGGCGCGCACCTGGAGAGCTGGGGCGTCCCGCCGGAGCGGATCCACGAGCTCGACTGGAACGAGACCACGACGGTCGCAGGGATCAGCCTCACCGCCACCCCGGCCCGGCACTTCTGCGGCCGGGGGCTGCGCAACCAGCAGCACACCCTCTGGGCGTCCTGGGCCGTCGCGGGTCCCGAGCACCGGATCTACCACAGCGGTGACACCGGCTACTTCCCCGGATTCAGGACCATCGGTGCCGAGCACGGGCCGTTCGACGTCACCATGATCCAGATCGGCGCGTACAGCCAGTTCTGGCCCAAGGACCGGACGGACAGCAAACCCGAACCCGGCGCCTGGCCCGACATCCACATGAGCCCCGACGAGGGGGTACAGGCGCATCTGGACCTCCAGGGCGACGACCCCGCGGCCGGCGTCATGCTGCCGATCCACTGGGGGACGTTCAACCTCGCGCTGCACCCGTGGGCCGAACCGGCCGAATGGTCCATGCGCGCCACCCAGTTCGCCGGCGTGACGATGGCCTCCCCGCGGCCGGGTCAGCCCTTCGAGCCCGCCGACCCGCCGCCCGTCGACCCGTGGTGGCGTGCCGTCGCCGCCGAGCCGGCACCCGGCTGGGGCAACTGGCCCCCGGTGCATGTACAGCTCCCCGGCGGAGCCAGGTCCACGGCGCCCGACCGCGACCGGGACCGCGCGCCCCAGGCCTGACCGACGCCGACGCCGACGACCGCCGTCCGAGGATGCTCCGACGGCGGTCGAACGGCGGTCGAACAACGGTACGCTGCCGGGAGGGGGCCGGACACCGCCACGTCCCGAGGGAGCGGCCATGTTACGGGTGCACTTCACGTCCGAGGACCTGGCGCGGGTCCGGGTGGCGCCCGGCCCGGACTTCCTCTGGGAGATCAGCAACAGCGTGCAGACCCTGCAACGCCGCGACGGCGAAAGGGTGTTCGGCACCTGGCGGCGCTGGGTGCGGCCACGGCTCTCGGCCGGACCCCGGCTGCTCTCCTCCCTGCTGCCCCCGCACGGCTACTCCCCGGACTTCCTCACCCCCACCTGCGGCGACCGCGCCACCCTGCAGGCCTCGGTCGACACCCTGCTGAGCACCCCGCGCCCCCGGCTGCGCACCGAGCTGACCCAGCTCGCCTCCTCGCTCCAGCTCCCCAGCTGGGTCAGGTCACTGGCCGGTGGTGACGCGGAGACCCTGCGGCAGCTGGGCGGAGCCCTGCGTACCTACCAGCGGGAGGCGCTCGCGCCGTACTGGCGCCGCGTCCACGCCGATGTCGAGGCCGACCGCGCCGTCCGGCTGCACAGCCTCCTGGACGGCGGCACGGAGGGGCTGCTGACCGGGCTCGGACCGCAGTTCCGCTGGCGGGCGCCGGTGCTGGAGGTGACCTACCCGGTCGAGCAGGACCTTCATCTGCGCGGGCGCGGCCTGGTGCTGCAGCCCTCGTTCTTCTGCTGGCCCACCCCGATCACGCTGGCCGACGGGGATCTGCCGCCCGTTCTGGTCCATCCGATCCAGCACACCCCGGACTGGGCCGGGCCCGCCCGCCCCGCCGAGGACGCCGGTCCGCTGGGACCGCTGCTCGGGCACACCCGCGCGGGCATCCTGCGGGCGACCCGCACGGGCTGCTCGACCGTCGAGGCCGCCCGGCTCCTGGACGTCACCCACCCCGCCGTCAGCCAGCATCTGAACGTGCTGAGAGCGGCGGGACTGGTCACCACCGTGCGCAGAGCCGGACGCTCCCTCCATGTCGCGACCGCCGAGGGGCGCGCCCTGCTGGCCGCCGAGGAGCGCGCCCACGGCAGGCCCTCGCCGTCGGTGTGACGGCCCCTCAACTCCACGCGTAAGCCTGAACTTTCGTCCCTTGCGCAGGCTCCGGGCCAGGAACGACGCTGAGGCACGCCGTCGCAGGGCCCACCCCCACCCTCAGGAGCCTTCATGCGCAGGAGACTTGTGTCCACCGCCATCGCCGCGGCCGCCGTCGGAGCCCTGCTCCACCCCGGCACGGCCCTGGCCTCGTCCGCACCGCACAGCACCTCCGTATCCGTGCTCGCGCACGGCTCGTCCGCCGGGACCGCCGTCGTCAGCGGGCACAACCAGCCGGGCACCCGGCTCAAGGTGGACGGCGGGTCCACCGAGACCGCTCACTGGCTGGACATCGACTACCAGGTCCAGGAGACCGGCTACTGGTGCGGCCCGGCCGCCACCCGCATCGCGCTCTCCGCCCGGATCGCCCCGCCGAGCCAGGCCGATCTCGCCCGGCAGCTCGGCACCACCGAAGCCGGCACCGACCACATCGGCCAGGTCACCGGCGTGCTCAACGCCAACCTCGGCGGCGGCTGGTACGAGACCAAGGAGATGCCGAACGACCCGCCCACGCAGGCCCAGCGGGACCTGCTCTGGTACGACGTGGTCTTCGACATCGACCGCAACTACCCCCTGGTCACCAACATCGTCGCCCCGCCCGGCAACCAGCCCCCCGGCTATCCGTCGAACCAGACGATCTACCACTACTTCACCGTCATCGGCTACGACGACGCCGACCGCACCGTCCTCATCGCCGACCCCGCCTCCTTCAGCGGCAATCAGATCTACTGGCTCTCCTTCGACCAGCTCGCCACGCTGATCCCGCCGAAGGGCTACTCGGCATGACGGCCCGCCGCAGCCCCCTCCACGTCAACATCCACCGCACCGAGGAGCCCAGGTGAGTGACCTCCGTCCCAGCCGCCGCGACGTCATCAGGGCAGCCGGCGGGATCTCCGCCGCCGCAGCCCTCGGCGCCGGCGGCATCCTCGCCTCCGCCTCGCCGGCCAGTGCCGCCGGTGACGGATTCGGACTGCGCATCGTGGACCGCAACGAGGGCGACGCGCGCATGTGGTACTACCGGTTCGCGACCGACGCGATCGGCTGGAACCCCGGCGTGAACGTCCTGCTCCCCGACGGCTACCACACGAGCGGCCGCCGCTACCCGGTCCTCTACCTGTTCCACGGGGGCGGCACCGACCAGGACTTCATCACCTTCGACCGGGTCGGCATCCGCGCCTGGACGGCCGGCAAGCCGCTCATCGTGGTGATGCCCGACGGCGGACACGCGGGCTGGTACTCCAACCCGGTCAGCTCGAACACCGGCCCCCGCAACTGGGAGACCTTCCACATCGCCCAGCTGCTCCCGTGGATCGACGCCAACTTCCGTACGTACGCCGAGTACGACGGCCGCGCGGTCTCCGGGTTCTCCATGGGCGGCTTCGGGGCGCTGAAGTACGCGGCCAAGTACTACGGCCACTTCGCCTCGGTGAGCGCGCACTCCGGGCCCGCCAGCCTGCGCCGGGACGCCGGGCTGGTCGGGCACTGGGCCAACGCCTCGTCGGCGGCCCTCGACCTGGCCGGCGGCACGGTCTACGGCGTGCCGCTGTGGGACGAGGCGAGGGTCAGCGCCGACAACCCGGTCCAGCGCATCGAGAGCTACCGCAACAAGCGGGTCTTCCTCGTCGCGGGGACCAGCCCCGACCCGGTCAACTGGTTCGACCGGATCAACGAGGACCAGGTGCTCGCCGGACAGCGCGAGTTCCGGTCGCTGCTCGGCGCGGCGGGCATCCCGCACGAGGCGCACGAGGAGCCCGGCGGACACATCATCCGCGAGTCCGTGTTCCGCCACGACCTCGACGGCATCGTCGCGCGGCTCCGCAAGGCGTAACGCGCACGCACACACCGGGGGCGGGCCCCCTCGACCGCGGTCGAGGGGGCCCGCCCCCGGTGTGTGCGTCAACAGCCGTCACAGGATGGACTATTCGGTCGCTCGTGCGAGAGGTCATACCAGAGCGGGACGGATGGCGGGCAAGTTCTACAACTGCCCGTCGCACCCTCGTCCCGGGCGACTACCGTGTGTGCCCGGTGATCAACGGTGGGCTCATATTCTCCGAGCCTGCCCGGCCGATGACCCGAGAATGACCGACCACCGTAGGTGCCACCACATGAATGCCGATTCCTGGGGCCCCACGTACCGAGGACGCTGATGTCTCAACTTCGCGCACCCGACGCGCGACCGGAACGACGAGAGGGCGGGCGGCACGGCCGACCGGGTGCCCGTTCCCACTCGGCCGCGGCCAGACCGCGCGCTGCCCGGCCGTCCCCCGAGGCGCGCATACGCCCCCAACTGCTGCGGACCGCCGTGCTGCCGGCCGTCGCCGTCGCCCTGGCCGGTGCCGCGGCCGTCATCTTCACCGCACGGGCGGGCCGCGCCAGGCCGTCCACGGAGCTGTGGATCGCGCTCGGCGCCGCCGGCGCGCTCGCGCTCGCCTCGGTGATCGCCGCCTCGCTGGCCGCCAACCGGGTCGCCACCACGGTCCTCGGCCGCTGCCTGGCCCTGCGCCGCGCCAGCGCCCAGGGCCAGGCCGACCTGCAACGGGTGGTGGAGCAACTGCGCAACGGCGAACCCGTGCCCGCGCGCCGCCCCCCGCAGAACGTCGCCCCCGGCAGCGACGCCTTCGAGCTGCTGGCCCAGGAGCTCGGCCGCCAGCAGGAGGCCGCCGTGGCCGCCGTCGTCCAGGCGTCCCGGCTCAACGAGCACACCGGCGAGGACCAGAAGGTCGAGGTCTTCGTCAATCTCGCCCGCCGCCTCCAGTCGCTCGTGCACCGCGAGATCCAGCTCCTCGACGAGCTGGAGCACGAGGTCGAGGACCCGGACCTGCTCAAGGGCCTCTTCCACGTCGACCACCTGGCCACCCGCATCCGCCGGCACGCCGAGAACCTCGCCGTGCTCGGCGGCGCTGTCTCCCGCCGCCAGTGGAGCAACCCGGTCACCATGACCGAGGTGCTGCGTTCGGCGATCGCCGAGGTCGAGCAGTACCCGCGGGTCAAGCTCGTCCCGCCGATCGACGGCACCCTGCGCGGGCACGCCGTGGCCGACGTCATCCACCTGCTGGCCGAACTGGTCGAGAACGCCACCGTGTTCTCCGCCCCGCACACCCAGGTGCTGCTGCGCGCCCAGCACGTCACCGCCGGACTCGCCCTCGAGGTCGAGGACCGGGGGCTCGGCATGCCGGGCGACGAGCGGAAGCGGATGAACGCCCTGCTCGCCGACCCCGACCAGGTCAATGTCGCCCGTCTGCTCCAGGACGGCCGGATCGGACTGTTCGTGGTCGCCTCGCTGGCCCGCCGGCACGGCATCGCCGTACGGCTCCAGAGCAACATCTACGGAGGCACGCAAGCCGTACTCGTCCTCCCGCAGACCCTGCTCGGAGCCGACGACGACACCTCCGGCAGCACCGGCGAGGTGCCGGCGCCCCCGCCGGGCCCCGTGCACCGCCCGCCGCCCCAGGACGACACCGCCTCGCACCGGAAGCCGGCCCCCGCGCCCGCACCCGAGCCGGAGCGCCGGCCGTACGTCCCCAGCCAGCAGCTCCGGCTGCACCAGCCCCCGCAGCAGAACCGGGCGCAGGGCGAGGCACCACCGCTCCCGCTCCGCGCCGAGCGCCTCGACCGCCCGGCCCCGGCCGAGCCCGCCCCCGACAGCGGGCCCGCCGACGACGCCCGGCCGGCGCTCGCACCGGAGACCGGGGTGGTCCGCGGCACCATGGGCCGGCCCCAGCTCCCCAGGCGTGCCAACCAGGAGCACCTGGTCCCGCAGCTCAGGGAGGCACCGGCACCGCGTTCGGAGGAGGAGCCCACCCTGCACGACCCCGGGCTCGTCGCCGCCTTCCGGCGCGGGATCGACCTCGCCGAGGCACGGGCCGAGTCCGAGGCGGAGCCCGTCCAGGACACCGGCTCCGGCTTCGCCACCGACCCGGGCGGCGCGCCGGGGACGGGCCGCTCACCGCTGGAGCCGCTCCCGGTCCGCGGCGCGGCCGCACCCGTGGAACTGCTCGGGGCCGGCGCCTACCACAGCGAACAAGACCCACTCGAAGCGAATCCGACCAAGGAGTAGATGCACCATGGCGACCGATATGCCGTCCGGTCAGGTCTCGGACCTCGACTGGCTGCTGAGCGGGCTGGTCCAGCGCGTGCCGTACACGCGCAGCGCGGTCCTGCTCTCCGCCGACGGGCTGGTGAAATCCCTCCATGGCATGGACGCCGACAGCGCCGACCACATGGCGGCGCTGGCCGCCGGTCTGTACTCGCTGGGCCGCAGTGCCGGCGCGCGGTTCGGGGACAACGGGGAGGTGCGCCAGGTGGTGGTGGAACTGGACTCGACGCTGCTCTTCGTCGCCACCGCCGGCTCGGGCACCTGTCTGGCCGTGCTCGCCGGCCGCAACGCCGACGCCGCCGTCCTGGGCTACGAGATGACCATGCTGGTCAAGAGCGTCCGGCCGTATCTGATGACGCCGGTGAGACAAGCGGCCGGGGTGCCGGGCGCCGCGGGGATGTGAGCATGCCGGCCACACAGGACGGGCCGTTGCTCGACGATGCGGCAGGCCGCCTCATCCGCCCCTACACCGTGAGCAACGGCCGCACCCGTCCCACCACCGTGCTCGACCTGCTGTCCCTCGTGATGGCCACCGGGACGGTCCCGCAGACGCATCTGGGCCCCGAGCACTCCGTGGCGCTGGGGCTGTGCGACGGACCCACCTCGGTGGCCGAGATCGCCGCCCATCTGCGGCTGCCCGCCGTCGTGACCAAGGTGCTCCTCTCGGACCTGGTCGACTGCGGAGCCGTCACCGCGCACCCGCCCGCTTTCCATGACATGCCCACCGACCGATCCCTGCTGGAGGCAGTGCTCGATGGCTTACGACGACAGCTCTGACGGCTTCGACGGCTCCGCCCCC
This sequence comes from Streptomyces sp. ITFR-16, assembly GCF_031844705.1. NCBI lineage: Bacteria > Bacillati > Actinomycetota > Actinomycetes > Kitasatosporales > Streptomycetaceae > Streptomyces > Streptomyces sp. ITFR-16. Next base: position 781,107 of record NZ_CP134609.1, on the reverse strand, counting down.
TACACGGGCACCGGAAGCCCCGGACACGTCGGCTACGCGGACGGCCCGGCGGACGGAGGCTACGCGCACATCCCCGCCCCCGCCGGACACCCCGAGGCCCCCGCCACCCCCGAGGGCTTCCCCGTCGCGCTCAAGGTGCTGGTCGCGGGCGGATTCGGGGTCGGCAAGACGACGTTCGTCGGCGCGGTCAGCGAGATCGCGCCCCTGAGCACGGAAGAGCTGCTGACCCAGGTCAGCGCGGCGACCGACAGCCTCGAAGGCATCGAGTCCAAGACCTCCACCACGGTGGCGATGGACTTCGGCCGCATCACCCTGGACGAACAGCATGTGCTCTACCTGTTCGGCACACCCGGCCAGGAGCGCTTCTGGTTCATGTGGGACGAGCTCTCCCAGGGCGCGCTGGGGGCCGTGGTGATCGCGGACACCCGGAGACTGGAGGAGTGCTTCGCGGCCGTCGACTTCTTCGAGCGGCGCGGCATCGGATTCATCGTCGCCGTCAACGAGTTCGACGGCGCCTTCCGGTACGGCCCCGAGGAGGTGCGGGCCGCGCTCGACCTGGCGCCGGAGGTCCCGGTCGTCCTGTGCGACGCCCGGATCGCCAGCTCCGGCACCGGCGCGCTCGTCACCCTGGTCCAGCACCTCATCAACGCCACCGCCGAACCGGCCCCGCTGACCGCCCACGGCAGCTACGGCACGTACGGCAGCTACGGAGCACATCCGTGATCCCGCACGCACTCGGCCGGATGCTGCTCACCCCCGTGGACAACGAGGCGCCCGTCCGGACCCAGCGGCTGCGCAGCCTCGGTCTGGGCGAGCGGGCCGACGCCTCGTTCGACAACTTCGACGCCTTCGCCGACCGGGTGGCCGAAGTGACGGACGTGCCCTTCTCGATGGTCAACTTCATCGACGGGAACCGGCAGTTCTTCGCCGGGCTGCACACCCCCGCCGGGACCCGCAAGGGCTCGGACCTGGGGGCCACGGCGGCGAGCAGCGGCCGCAGCGGGCGGTACGTCGCCCTCGACCACGGCTACTGCCCGCATGTGGTCGTCCGGCGCAAGGCGCTGGTGCTGGAGGACGTCTGCGACTACCCGCGGTTCGCCGGGAACCCGGTCGTCGACGACATAGGCATCCGCTCCTATCTGGGGGCGCCGCTCATCGACCGCACGGGGGTCGCGCTGGGAGCCGTCTGTGCCGTGGACACCGTGCCCCGCCCCTGGGGCCGGGCCGGGCTCGACACGATCAAGTCCCTCGCCCAGGAACTGGTCGGACACCTGCACCGCCGGGAGGACAACGCCTTCGGACTCTGACACCCCGCCAGCGCACACCCCCGCCCTCAGACCTCGACCGTACGGCCGTCCAGGAAGGTCAGCGTCACCGCCTCGCCCTCCACCCGCACCCGCACGGCCGTGCGCAGCACCTCCGGGTGGATGCGGTCGCGCGAGAGCACCACGAGCGAGACATGCACGCTCGACCCGCCCGGACGGGGCGCGCTGCGCAGATACGGGACCGCCGAGTGGGGCCCGTACGCGTTGGACTCGACATCGCGGGCGACCGCGCCCCCCTCGACGCCGCCGTCCCAGCCGTACAGGGCGACCACCGCACTGGTCAGCCCCTCGGCGGTACGGGCCAGCGCCCAGTCCGGCCCCGACGAGGCGAACGGGCTCCGCGCGTCCGCGACGGCGTGACCGCCCTCCCGGACCACCGCGCCCTCGGGCGCCTCGACCCGGTGCACCCGGATCTCCCACGGACCGTGCAGCACACTCGTTGTCTCAATCCGGTAGGCCCGCTCGTCACCGGGCAGCCGCGCCGCCGACCAGGAGGCGGCAACCCGGTCCTCGCAGCGCAGCGGATGGATACGGCGGCGGCGGGACGGGGTGCCGTCGGGGGCGATCAGCGCCAGATGGCCGTCGACGGTGCGGGCGAGCGCGTGCGGCGCGGACTCGGGTGCCGTCGCCGTCGAGTACGCGAGCTTGGCGTAGTGCGGATCGTCCTCGCCCGCGCCGAGGTCCGGGTCCGCCCCGGCGTCGAGGTCCGCAGGGGAGGGGGCGGGCGGATTGTGGTCGCTGCCGTGGTTGACCAGCCGGACGATCCCGTCGTGCCGGGTACCGTGGAGCAGCCAGCCTGGCGCCGGCAGCGCCGTGCAGGTGTCGGACTCCTCGACGGGCAGCGGGAGTTCCCGCACCGTCCACACCGGATGGCCGGCGGGCAGGAGAAGCCCGAGGAACCCCTTGCTCGCCCAGTACGGCGAGGCGGGACCGGAGTACGGCTGGGTGGACGGCAGGAAGGTGTCGTACCAGCCGAGCGTCAGCAGCCCCCGTTCGTCCGGCACCCCGCGCTCCGCGAAGTGCCGCAGGGTGCCGGAGGCGAGCCGGCGGGTGAGGCCGGGCGCGAGCGGAGTGCAGTCCGCGAGCGCGCCCATCCACACCGGGGCCAGGGCGGCGAAGCGGTACGCGAGCGAACGGCCCTGGTGCACCGGGGCGCCGTCGGCCCCGAAGAAGTGCGGGTAGTCCTCCAGGAACCGGCTCAGGCGCTGCCGGTAGACGGCCGCCCGGCCGCCGTCGCCGTCCGGACCCGCGATCCGCGCCCACAGGAGCGGGTACAGATGCATGGCCCAGCCGATGTAGTAGTCGAAGTTGCGGCCGTCCCCGTCGGTGTACCAGCCGTCACCGACGTACCAGTCCTCGATCCTGTCCAGGCCGCCCTCGATGTCGGCGCGGATGTACGGGGCGCCCACCGAGGCCAGGAACTGTTCGGACACCACCTGGAACAGCCGCCAGTTGTTGTCCCAGGTACGGCCGCCGACGAACCCGGAGAACCAGTCGACGACCCGCTCCTGCACCCGGGCGTCCAGCCGGTCCCAGATCCACGGCCGGGTCTCGTGCAGCGCCACCGCGACGGACGCCGCCTCCACCATCTGCTGGGAGCAGTCCGTCAGGCGCGGCCACGCCTCCCCGCTCGCCGGGTCCGTGCCGGCCGCGAGACCGGCCGCGTACCGCTCGGTCAGCGCGGGGTCGACCGCCCCACCCGCGCCCGCGATCCGGCAGGCGGCGAGCAGGAACGACCGGGCGAAGCCCTCCAGACCGTCGGAGACCACACCGGACCAACTGCCGCGCCCCGGCAGCCGGTACTGGGCGAACCCCGGTGTCGCGTACGGCACCAGCGCGTCCAGCATCCGGTCGGCGGTCGCCTCCCAGTGCGCCCGGGTCCAGCCGGTGCGGGACGACAGGATCCGGTCGGTGGGCGGCAGCTGCAGATGCGGGGCGACGGACATGGTGGTGCTGCTCCTGGTTCGGTGGGGTGGTTACTGGACGAGTTCGGCGTGGTGGGTGTGGCCCCGGGAGCCCCCGACGGCCACGGTGAGCCGGGGCCTGCGTCCCGGGACGAGGGTCACGGTGTCGTCGGCCCGGGTCACCGCCCGGACGCGGAAGGGCAGTTCGACCGTGACGTCGGTCCCGGTCCGGCCGGGGTCGGCGACCGCGACGGACACCTGCGCACCCCGCCGCCGCACCAGGACGGTGGCCGGTCCGGACGCGGTGATCCCGGCCGCCGTGCCCGCGCCCCAGAAGTGCACCGCCGTCAGACCGGTCCTGCGGTCCTCCACGGCCTGGGCGGTGGCGTCGTTGGCGACGATCCGCACCGGCCGGGAGGCCGACCACACGGCGGTCGCGGCGGCCGAGGCGCCGGGCAGCAGCGCATAGGCATACGAGGAGCCGGCGGGGGAGGAGCCGTGGTCGACCCAGAGGGTGAGATAGCGGCGGGTGACCGGGTCGGCGCTGCCTCCCGTGTCCGCACCGGTGTTGATGGCCCGCCAGGTGCCGGTGCGTTCCTCGCGCAGGGTGCGCAGGGCCCCGCCGCCCGGCAGGACATAGCCGCCGACGCCGTCGATGTGCGCCCACCGGGCCCGGCCGAACGAGCCCGCCCTGCCCTGTTCCAGGGGTTGCGGAATGCCGTCGACCAGCAGCCGGTTGCGGCCGGACGCCCCGAGATTGCGGTTCTCGATCACCGTCTCGACCGTGCGCCCGTCGCTCGCGGTGATGCCGGAGCCGAGTGCGACGACCGCGTTGTCCAGCAGGAACCACGCCTTCCGGGCGCGCAGGGTGCTGCCGGGGGCCCCGATCAGCTCCATCGCGGCGGCGCCGTGGCGGCCGTCCAGTGCGGCGCCGCCCGCCACCGCGTTCGACGGCCGGTAGGTGGAGGTGCCGGCGCCCGTGCCGAGGTCGTCGCGCGGGCGGGTGTCGACCGTGGTCCCCGGGAGGCGGTACGGGTCGACGGTCGGCCAGAAGCCGTCGTTGAACTGCCCGAGGCCGTCGCCGTCGTACAGATAGGTCATGCCGTCGCCGGTGTACCAGCCGTGCAGGTTCTCGCCGTTGCCCGCCTCGTACGCGGAGATCCGCTTCGACGACAGTGACAGGGCGCAGGCCCAGCCGGGGCGGCGGTGCACGACGCGGTCCATGTCGGCGAAGACGAAGCTGCCCGTGGTGCGGGCCTCGGGACGGATGTCCGGGTCGGCCAGGGCGGCTTTGGCCAGGGCGAGTTGGGGGAGCGTGGTCAGGGCGGCGAAGGGGGTGGTGCGGTTGCGGGTGAGCCAGCCCTTGGCGAGCGCCCGCCAGCGGCCGGCCAGGTCCGCCGGGGCTCCGGTCGCCAGGAGCAGGATCGCCGCGACGGCGGTCGCCCCGTCCCGGTGGTCGCCCGCGCGCTCGCGCGAGACGGCGCGGCCGCGCACGGTGTCCATCATCAGCCCGTCGAAGATCACCGGGGCGAAGCTCCGCTCGACGGCCTCGTACATCACCGAGACCTCCGGGTCGGTGACCGCCCACGGGGAGCCGGCGAGCAGCGAGAGCAGCCAGGCGGCGCCCCCGAGCAGTACCGTGCCGTAGGAGCCGGTGTACGCGACCACCTCGTGCTGGACGAACGAGCCGTCCTCGTAGAACCCGTCGCCCGAACTCGTATAGCGGAAAAGGCTGTTGCGGCCCGCGTCGCGTACGTCGGAGAGCGCGTCGCGGGCGGAGGCCACCTTGGCCGCGTCCCTGCCGAGCAGTCCGCGCAGCGCGACGATCACGGCCTTGTCGGTGCGGTTGGCGCCGGTCTCGGCGAGGGTGGGGGAGTTGGTGCGGCGGTCCGCGTCCGGGCAGAAGCGGTCGACGACGGCGAGGTAGTCCGTGAGGTCGGCCGCGGGCAGCCGCTCGCGCAGCAGGACGCAGCAGTCCATCAGGGCGCGCGGCGCGCCGATCTCCCAGAACCACCAGTTGCCGGTCTCGCGGGCGTCCGGACGGTAGGCGGTGTCGTAGGTGAACCGGAGCGCGGCGAGCAGCGCCTCGGCCGCCTCCGTGCTGCCCGAGAGCGTGGTGCCGGGGGTGGCCCACGCGGTGGCGAGCGTGCGCAGCCGTGTGTAGCTCTGGCCGAAGTTCCCCGGTTCGGTCAGGGGCGCGAGATCGGCCCACAGCGCGGAGCGTCCGGCGTCGCGGTCCAGGGTGTCCCACAGCCCGGCCGCAGCCGAGTCCAGGGCGGTGACCCCGGCCGCGAAGTCGGGGTCGGCGGCGTCGAACGCGCCGCCGGTCAGCAGGGTTTCGGCCCGGTCCAGCAGTCCGTCGAAGTCCACGTCGGAGGCCTCCTCCGCCTGCGGTGCCGCGGGTGCCGTCGCTGTCCCGTGCGCCGCCCACGCCGGGCCGGCCGCCAGGGCGACGGAGACGGTGGCGCCGCCCGCCGCGAGAAGGGTCCTTCTGCTCAGGTGCATGGTGACTCCTTGTCCGCGGGATCAGTCGGTGAGCGTGCTGGGGTCCACGGGCGGCTGCGGGAGGTTCAGGGCAGCGAGTTCCGCCCGGCCGGTGGCGTCGATGGGGAAGGCCCAGGTGTGCACGAAGAAGTCCGTCAGGTCGTAGCCCGCGATCCGGCTGGAGTAGGTGGCCAGCGCCCGGTAGCGCTTGGCGTCCTGCGTGTAGTCCGACTGCGGGTTCTCCTCGCGCACCAGCTTGTGCAGCCGGGGCCAGAAGCCGTCCCCGAAGGCCAGCTCCAGCTGACGCAGCGGGACGAGCTTCTCGTAGGCGCCGAAGGACTTCTCGTACGTCAGCCCGTCCGTGCCGAACTTCGCGCGGGCGGTCTGGAACGCGGTGAGACCGGTCACCGGGTCGACGGTGAGCAGGTTGGACGGCTCGCCGAGTGTGCGCTGGGCGGCCAGCGAGTAGATGTTCACCGTCACCTCGGTGAGGCCGCCGGGCTTGTACGCCATCTGCTGGTGCAGGTGGCCGAGTTCGTGGTACAGCCCCCAGCCCCGGGTGCGCAGCCCCTCCACCGTGGTGGCGCGGTCGAGATAGGCCCTCGGGAAGCCGTTGTAGCCGTGGGTCGCATAGGCGCCGACCCCGGTGGGCACCTTGCTGACCTCGGTGAAGTGGTAGGGCCCCGCCTTGCGGCGGTGCACCGGCTTCGAACCGTCGAGACCGCTGATCCGGGCGTGCGAGTCGATGATCGTCTCGACCAGCCGGAGCAGGGCTCCGTGGTCCTCGTCGCGGTAGAGGAGTGCGCCCTCGCGGGTCAGCGTCATGATCGTGTTCGGGCCGTGCAGCTCCACCCAGGGCGACGCGGTCAGGGTGTCCAGCCGGTGCCGGTACTCGGCCTCCGTGGTGCGGCCCAGGGTGAAGACGGGCATGGGGACCGCTCCGGAGCGCACCAGCACGTCCGCCCGCTCGCCGTGCCCGGTGAGCGTCAGATAGACCGGGCCGCCGTGCGGGTCGGTCACGGTGTTGGCGCCCCGGGTGAGCGGGTAGGCGCGCGGCTCGGTGATCTCGCCGTAGTAGTCCCAGGCGCCGATCCACAGGGTGGGCAGCAGACCGTGGTGCGGCCGGACGGTGAGCGAGAGCGGGGTGCCGGGCGGGACGTACAGACCGGTCGGCTGGAACTCCGAGCCGCGCAGGGCCTGGGCCAGCCGCAGCCGCTCGGCCTCGGCGCCGGGCCGGGCGGTGACGGTCAGGGAGACCGGGCGGGCGCCCGGGCGGCCGGTCGCGGCCTGCGCGGAAGCGGCGGAGGCGCCGAGGGCGGCCACCGCCCCCGCGCCTGCGGCGAGGACGGTACGGCGGCCGACGGAGGGGGAAAGCGGGGCGGCGGGGCTGGGCTGACGCATGCGGAACTCTCCCTGCAGAAACGAATGAGGGGCGGAAGCGTGCGGAACGGGGTGGAGCGTGCCGTCAGCATGTAAGCGGTTGCTGTCGAGCCGCAAGGGGAGTCGGGAAGTTACTGTGATTTTCTATGGCCAACTGTGGACAGGCGGGAAGTAACCGGTCACATACGGCTGGACCTGTCGGCCCGGGGTGCCACGGAATCGCGTACCACGATGTGGGTGCCGAGCCGCAGTGCTCCCGTGGTCGGCTCGCGCCAGTCGTCCTCGTCGCCGCCCGAGACGGCGAGCCGCACGGCCTGGCGGCCCATCTCCTCCAGCGGGACATGGACGGTGGTCAGCCGGGGGCGCAGCTCCTGGGCGACCGGGATGTCGTCGTACCCGACCAGCGAGATGTCCCTGGGCACCCGCACCCCGGCCTCCTCCAGGGCCTGGGCAGCCCCGGCCGCGACCATGTCGTTGGCCGCGAAGACTGCGGTGAAATCCGGTCCGTCGCGCAGGAGTTCCGCCATCCGCCGGTAGCCGAAGTTACGGCTGAAGGCGCCGGGCTGGGCCAGCTCGGGATCGACGGCGACGCCGCGCAGCTCCAGGGCGCGGCGGTGGCCGGCCAGCCGGTCGCGGGTGGTGGAGAGCTTGGGCGGTCCGCCGAGGTAGAGGATCCGCTCATGGCCCTGCATCAGGAGGTGGTCGGTGATGGCGAAGGCGCCGCCCTCGTTGTCGTACTCGACCGCCGCGGTCGGCGCGGCCTCGCCGAGCGGCGGCCTGCCGCACAGCACCAGCTTCGAGCCGCCCGCGTCCAGCTCCCGGGCCCGGCGGGCCAGCTCCGAGGTGTAGCCGCGGTCGGCGATCGACCCGCCGACCACCACCACCGCGTCCGCCCGGCGCTCGTGCATCAGGTCGATGAAGGCCAGCTCGCGCTGGGGGTCGCCCTGGGTGCAGCAGACCAGGCAGAGCCGGCCGCCGAGCGCGGCCTCCCGCTCCACCCCGCGTGCGATGTAGGCGTAGAAGGGGTCGATGACCTCGTTGACGATGATGCCGACGGTGCGGTTGGAGACGCCGGCCAGGGCGCGGGCGTGCGCGTTGACCACGTACCCCAGCTCGCGCATGGCCGACTCGACGCGTTCCCGGGTCGCCTCCGCGACGGGGTAGTTGCGGTTCAGGACACGGGAGACGGTGGCCGTCGAGACGCCCGCGACCCGTGCGACATCGGTGACCGTCGCCCGCCGCTGTCCGTCCGCGGCCGTGCTCTGCCGGCGCATCCGGCTCACCCCCTGGTGGCTGTTGTGTGACGCCGAGCCTAGAGCCTGTCGCGGGGCGGTGTTCATGCGATCCTCCCCAGGTCGGCCCGGTGCACCGGATGGCCGAAGGGCTCGCCGCGCGCGTACCGCGCCAGCTCGTCCACGGCGAGCGCCCCGAGCCGGCCCACCTCGTTGCCCTGGGCCCCCGCGAGATGCGGGGTGAGGAAGACGTTGGGCAGCTCCCACAGCGGATGACCGGCCGGCAGCGGCTCGGGCGAGGTGACGTCCAGGACCGCGTCGAGCCGGCCGCTGACCAGGTGCCCGGTCAGCGCCTCGGTGTCCACCAGCGGGCCGCGCGCCGTGTTGACGAGCAGTGTGCCGGGGCGCATCAGGTTGATCCGGCGCGCGTCGATCAGGCCCCGGGTCTCCGGGGTGTCGGGGGCGTGCACGGTCACCACGTCGCTGGTCGCCACGAGCGTGTCCAGGTCGGTCCTGGTCGCACCGATCAGTTCGGCCTCGGCATCGCCGACGTACGGGTCGTACAGCAGCACCCGCGCGTCCAGGACCCGCAGCAGCTCGATGACCCGGCGGCCGATCCGGGAGGCGCCCACGACGCCGACGGTCAGCCCGTGCGTGCCGAGCCAGTGCTGGCGGTCCAGGTCGGCGCCGGTGCGGTGGGTGCGGCGCGCGCGGAAGAGCCCGGCCAGCGGGAACACCCGCTTCGCACCCATGATGATCGCGGCCAGGGTGAACTCCGCGACCGGCACGGCGTTGGCGGCGGCGGCCGAGGAGACGACGATCCCCCGGTCGTACGCGGCCGGGGACAGAAACGTCTTCACGGTGCCGGCCGCGTGGATCACGGCCCGCAGCTCCGGCGCCCGGTCCAGCAGGGCCGCGTCCACCGGCGGGCATCCCCAGCCGGTGAGCAGCACCTCCGCCGACGCCAGCGCCCGCGTGGCGTCCGGCGAGTCGAACTCGCTGATCACGGACGGTTCGAGGAGATCGGCCGTCTCCTCCAGACGGGCCCGTACCGGGGGCGGGAAGACGTCGTCCAGCAGTCCGGGGCTCATGACCAGGACCGTGCGCGGGCGCCGCTCGGGCGGGGCCGCGGCATCGGTACCGGAACGAGCCGGCGCCTCTTCGGTGGTTCGCACCCTGCCTCCGGACAGTAATCGCGTTCTATGGAATGACCGGCACGCTAAGGAGCGCAACGGGGGACCGTCAAGCTCTCCCTGCCGCCAACTGCCCTGTTTCCGGCAGTATCCAGCCATTCGCGGGGGTGGATTGGCCGGTGGGGAGCAGTGCGTAACAAAGACGTTCGACCGGATCTCTTGACGCTCGGGTTAACCGCTTACTAACTTGCGGGCGCAGAAGGCTCACCAGGCGCCACCCAGCCGAACAGGACGCACCATGGCTGACACAGCACCCCCGCTGCCGCGGGAAAAGCGGCGGAAACGGGCCGATGAACCCGCCCCGCCGGACGGCCCGCCCGTCCTCGCACCACGCCGGCTCACACTCGGGCAGCGGATCAAGCGCGACCGGGTGATGCTGCTGCTCACCCTGCCCGGCCTGCTCTACTTCGTCGTCTTCCACTACGTACCGCTGCTCGGATACGTGGTGGCGTTCCAGGACTACCAGCCCTACCTCGGATACATGCACAGCGTCTGGGTGGGCTTCGCCAACTTCTCCGCGGCGTTCGCCGAACCGGCTTTCTGGAGCGCGACGTTCAACACGCTGGAGATCGCCCTCGTCCAGCTGGTGTTCTTCTTCCCGGTGCCCATCGCGCTGGCCCTGCTGCTCAACAGCATCGCCAGCGACCGCATCCGGCGGTTCGTGCAGAGCGTGGTGTATCTGCCGCACTTCATCGGCTGGGTCATCATCGTCTCGATCTTCCAGCAGATCCTGGGCGGCGCGGGGGTGCTGCCCGACGTCCTGGGCGGTCTGGGGCTGCCGCGCTACGACATGATGAGCGACCCCGACGCCTTCCCCTGGCTGCTGACCCTCCAGGTCGCCTGGAAGGACGCCGGCTGGGGCACGATCATCATCCTCGCCGCGCTCCTCAACATCGACCGGCAGCAGTACGAGGCCGCCGCCATCGACGGCGCGGGGCCCCGGCGGCGCCTGTGGCACGTGACGCTGCCGGGCATCGCCCCCGTCCTCATCCTGCTGCTGATCCTCAACCTCGGGCAGATCCTCTCCGTCGGCTTCGAGCAGATCCTGCTCCAGCGCGACGCGGTCGGCCCCGACGCCGGCGAGGTCCTCGACACCTACGTCTACTACCACGGCATCAAGGACAACGACTGGGGCGTCGCCGCCGCCGTCGGACTCGTCAAGGCGGTCATCGGCACCGCACTCGTGCTGGGCGCGAACAAGTTCGCCCACCGGCTCGGCCACGAAGGGGTGTACCGCGGTGCTGACCGCTGAGAAGACGCGCGCCAGGACCGGGAGCACCGGACCGGCGCCCCGCCCCGTTCCCGTCCGCACGTCCGACGGCCGGCCGCCGTGGATGGAGCGCCCGACCCGCCTGGGGCAGACCGCCAAGGCGGTCGCCGTCGTGGTGGTCGTCCTCGCCGTGGCCTACCCGCTGATCGGAGTCATCGGCACGAGCTTCGCCTCGCAGACCGACATCATCAAGAGCTCCGGCCTCGTCCTGTGGCCCGACCACCCCACGCTGGACGCCTACCGCACGATCTTCACCGGCGGGGTCGTCACCCGGGCGCTGTTCGTGTCCGTCGGCATCACCGTCATCGGCACCCTCGCCAGTCTCCTCGTCACCGTGGGGATGGCGTACGGGCTCTCCCGCCGCGAGGTCACCGGATCCCGCTTCATCCTGATGACCGCCCTGTTCACCATGCTCTTCAACGCGGGCATCATCCCGAACTTCCTGCTGGTCAAGGGCCTCGGCCTGTACGACACCTACGCGGCGCTCGTCATGCCCACCCTGGTCAGCGCCTTCAACCTCGTCGTCCTGCGGTCCTTCTTCATGAATCTGCCGGAGGAGCTGTACGACGCGGCGAAGGTGGACGGCGCCGGCGACTTCCGCATCCTGGTGCGCATCGTCCTGCCGCTGTCCAAGGCGGTCCTCGCCGTGATCAGCCTCTTCTACGCGGTGACGTACTGGAACGCCTTCTTCAACTCGCTCCTGTACCTCAACGACTCCGACAAATGGCCGCTGCCGATGGTGCTGCGCACCTACGTCCTCCAGGGCCAGAGCCTGAACTCGGCCTCGGCCGGTGAGGTGCTCGCCCCGCAGCAGGCCGTCCAGATGGCGGTCCTGGTGATCGCCGTCGTCCCGATCCTCTGTGTCTACCCGTTCCTCCAGCGCTACTTCACCAAGGGCGTGCTCACCGGCGCGATCAAGGGCTGAGCGCAGCCACCGCCCCCCACTCCTTCCCTTCCCTCTTCCTAGGAGATCCAGGTGCCGAGCTCCACCCCCATCAACCGCAGAGCACTGTTCCGCCTGGGCGCGGGCGTCGGTCTGGGACTGGCCGCCGCCCCGCTGCTCGCCGCCTGCGGCGACGGCGGCACGACCGCGAAGGCGGAGGCCAAGAGCGCCTCGCTGCTGCCGGACAGCGCGGTCCGCAACATCGGGCTGAAGCCGGACCTCGCCGGCACGGCCGCCGGTGTCCCGCAGGGCTTCTTCAGCTACCCCGCCAAGCCGCTCCGCGCCACCGGCAGGACCCCGCTCAAGGGTGCGAAGCCGATCAGCGCCACGATGGAGACCTTCTCCCCGCCGCCGCCCTCGCGCGGCAAGAACGCCGCCTGGCAGGAGATCGAGAAGCTCCTCGGCGGCCGGGTGGACATCACCGCCGTACCCGCCGACGACTACGGCACCAAGTTCTCCACCATGGTCGCCAGCGACAGCCTCCCCGACCTGTTCATGTACCCGGAGAGCGGCGGCGTCGACAACAAGGCCGCCTTCCTCCGGGCCAAGTGCGCCGACCTCACCCCGTACCTCGCCGGGGACAAGGTCAAGGACTACCCGAACCTCGCGGCCATCCCGAAGGGTGCCTGGCAGGGCGCGATCTTCGGCGGGAAGCTGTACGGCATCCCCATCGCCCGCACCGGAACGGCGGGCGCGGGCGTCTACCGCCACGACCTGTTCGAGGAGGTCGGCGTCACCAGCCTGGACCAGATCACCGACCTCGACCGGTTCGTCGAGGTCTGCAAGGAGCTGACCCGGCCCAAGAAGGACCAGTACGCGATCATCGCCGGTGTCACCACCATGCTGGCCATGTCCGCGGGCGCCCCCAACTTCTGGCGGCTGGACGAGAAGACCGGCAAGTTCACCGTCGACCTGGAGACCCCGGAGTACCGCACGGCGGTGGAGACGGCCCGGCTGCTGTACAAGGCCGGCTGCTACTACCCGGGCACCCTCCAGATGTCCGGGGCGCAGAAGGCCCAGTACACGGACATGTTCAAGAACGGCAAGGGCGCCTACGTCTACGACGGCATGCCCACCTATCTGGCGCCCGGTGTCGGCTACATCGCCGCGATGAAGGCGATCGACAAGAAGTTCGACCCGCGCCCGTTCGTCCCCGTCGGCAAGGACGCCGTGGCCTGGATGGACAACGTCGCGCTCCAGAACACCCACATCAGCAAGGCGTCCGGGGACCGCGTCAAGGAGATCCTGGCGTTCGCGGACTTCGCCGCCTCACCGTTCGGCAGCCTGGAGTACACCCTGATCAACTACGGGGTCGAGGGCAAGGACTTCACCCGGGACGCCAAGGGCAACCCGGCGCTCACCAAGCAGGGCACCCAGGACGTCACCGTGCCCTGGAAGTTCGCCGCCTCGGCGGTCCCGGCGATCTTCAGCGCCGACTCCGAGCAGGGCGTGCGCCACGTCCACGACACGTTCAGCAAGATGATCCCGATGATGGTGCCGGACCCGACGCTCCAGTACTCCTCGCCCACCTGGGACTCCAAGGGGTCCGGCAGCCTGGGCACCCTGAAGGGCGATGTGCTCAAGGACATCATCTCCGGCCGCAAGCCCATGTCGGCCTACGACCAGCTCGTCAAGGACTACCTGGCCAAGGGCGGCGAGCAGGCTCGCGGCGAATTCGAGGAAGCCTTCCAGAAGGGCAAGAAGTGACCACACGACGCTCGGTCCTCACACTCGGCGGGGCGGCGGTCGCCGCGGCCGTCGCCGTCCCCGCGCTCGGCTCGCCCGCCACCGCCCGGCCGCACGGCTTCGACCCGGAGCCCGGCTCCGACGGCGTCGGCGACCCGCTCTTCCCCACCCTCGGCAATGGTGGCTACCAGGTCCTCCACTACGACCTGACCTTCGACTTCACCCCGGTGACCTACGACTTCACCGGCATCGTGAAGATCAGCGCCCGGGCCACCCAGGACCTCTCCGCCTTCAACCTGGACACCGACGGCCACACCATCGACTCCGTGACCGTCGCCGGCCGCCCCGCCCGCTGGGAACTGGCCCCCGGCCAGAGCGGTCAGGAACTGACCGTCACCCCGGCCCGCCCGCTCCACGACGGCCAGGCGTTCACCACCGAGATCCGCTACCGGGGCAACGGCAAGGCACCCCGGCTCGGCCTCACCGGCTGGCAGTTCGGCGCCGACGGCGGCTTCGCGTCCGCCGCCCAGTCCTCCCGCGCCGACACCTTCCTGCCCTGCAACGACACCCCGTCCGACAAGGCGACCTGGACCTTCCACATCAGCGCCCCCCAGGGCTACGTCGCCACCGCCAACGGGGAGCTGACCCACCGCACCCCGCGCGCCGACGGCTCCACCGTCTGGCACTTCGCCCTCCGCGAGCGCATGGCGACCGAACTCATCGGGATCGCCGTCGTCAAGGGCACCTATCTGTACGGCAGCAGCCACCGCGGACTGCCGCTGCGCCACATCGTCCCGCAGGGCCAGGAGGACACGTACGGACCGATCGTGGCCCGTACCGCCGACCATCTCGCCTGGCTGGAGGCGAAGTTCGGCCGCTACCCGTTCTCCGTCTACGGCCTGCACATCTATGGCGGCTACACCGACGCGCTGGAGAACCAGACCCTTTCGCTGTTCTCCACCAACTGGTTCAAGCTCAACTCCCAAGGGCAGCCCGGCTACGAGACCACCATGGTCCATGAGCTGGTCCACCAGTGGTTCGGCGACTCCGTCACCCCGCACGACTGGCAGCAGGCCTGGCTCAACGAGGGCCCCGCCGTGTACTACGCCGGTCTGTACGGCGAGGAGCGCGGCTGGTCCGTCTTCGCGGACAAGATGAAGGCGACGTACGAGAAGCTCGACGCGGTCCGCGCCGCCGACGGCCCGCCCGGCCGGCCCAAGGCGCTCGGCGGCACCAACATCTACGACGGCGGCGCACTCGTCCTGTACGCCCTCGACCAGCGGATCGGCCGGCGCGCCTTCGACCGGGTCATGCGCGCGTGGGTGACGCGCTTCAAGGACTCCACCTACACCAGCGAGGCGTTCATCCGGCACACCGCCGAGGTCACCGGCGACCGCTCCGTCGACCCGTTCCTGCGCGACTGGCTCTTCGGGGCCGTCAACCCGCCCATGCCCGGCCACCCCGACTGGAAGGCCTCCGCGTGAACCGCCCGATGAACGCCGTACGAGGAACCGCCGCTGCCGCCACCGCCGCCGTACTGACCGCCCTGCTCACGGTCCCGGCCGCCCAGGCCGCTCCCGGCACCCGCACCCTGTACGCGGCCCCCGACGGCCGCGGCGCCTCCTGTACGGCCGCCCGCCCCTGCACCCTCGAAGGTGCGCGCGACCTGGCCCGCACGGTGACCGGACACGGCGTCCGCGTCCTGCTCAAGGGCGGTACGTACCGGCTCGACGCGCCCCTGACGCTCGGCGCCGCCGACTCCGGCACCAGCTGGGGCGCCGCCCCCGGCGCCCGCCCCGTCCTCTCCGGCGGGCAGGACATCACGGGCTGGCGGCCCAACGCCGACGGCAGCTGGAGCGCGGCCGTCCCCGACGGGGTCACCCCGCGCCAGCTCTTCGTCGACGGCGAGCGCGCCACCCGCGCCCGGGGCGAGGCCTGCCCGGCGAGCACCTGCGACGCCACCGCCACCGGCATGACCGGCGCCACCGCGACCGGCATCGACCACTGGCAGCGCCCCACGGACGCCGAAGCCGTCATCCGGATCCGCTGGCGCAACTACCACTGCCGGATCGCGGGCGTCAGCGGCGACACCCTGACGTTCGCCCAGCCCTGCTGGACCAACTCGGCGAGCGGCACCGACCGCACCGGGCCGGCCTGGGACACCACCGCCGTCGACTCCACCCGCTACGGCGGGGTCGCCTTCTTCGAGAATGTCCGCGAACTCCTCGACACACCCGGCGAGTTCGTCTGGGACTCCGGGGCGCGCACCGTCACCTACCTGCCGCGCAAGGGCGAGAACATGCGCCACGCGCGGACCGTGACCCCGCACACGGAACAACTGCTCGTCGTCGACGGCGCCCACGACGTCACCGTCACCGGGATCGGCTTCGCCTACGCGGCGTACCGGCAGCCCGGCACCGACGAGGGCTACGCGGGCATGCAGGCCGGTCTCACCCTGACCGGTGCCACCGGCCCCGTCGACCACGCGGGCCGCTACTACACCAAGCCCGCCGCAGCCCTCACCGTGCGCGGCGGGCGCCGGGTGAGCATCGACAGCGGCCGGTTCAGCCACCTCGGCGGGGCCGGCGCGATCCTGGAGGCCGGCACCAAGGACAGCTCCCTGACCCGCTCGTCCTTCACCGATCTGTCCTCGGGCGCGGTGTACGTCGGCGACACCGAGCCACTGCCCCCGGCCGCGCTCACCGGGGAGCGGAACACCGTCGCGTACAACACCATCAGCCGCTCCGGCGTCGAGTACACCGACTCGGTCGGCATCTGGGCCGGTTACGAGGCGCGGCTGACCGTCGACCACAACAGCCTGGACCACCTGCCGTACTCCGCGATCTCGGTCGGCTGGGGCTGGAACCAGCCCGAGGCGCAGAAGTCGGTGCTCCGCGACAACAAGGTCACCGCCAACCGCATCACCGATGTCATGGAGGTCGCACAGCAGCAGCACGACGGCGGCGCGATCTACACCCAGGGCGCCCAGCCCGGCACCGTCCTCAGCGGCAACTACATCAACCGCTCCGCCTACGGAAACACCGAGCGGGACGGCAACGGCATCTACCTCGACGAGCAGTCCTCGCACATCACCGTCGAGCACAACGTCATCACCCGCATCGGCTACAAGTGGGTGTCCAACTGGGCCGACTACGGCATCGAGAACACCGCGCGCGGCAACTGGACCGACACCGCCGCACCTCCGCTCGGCGGCACGGGCTCCGTCATGACGGACAACCGCACCGGCCTCGACCGGCTGCCCGCCGCAGCCCTGGCCGTCGCCGCACACGCCGGCGCCCGCGGCGGCCCGGTCGAGCAGCTGCGCACCGACCTGGCGCGCACCGGCACCGCCACCCAGTCCTCGACCGACGGCACGGCGGCCGCCGCGCTCGCCCTGGACGCCGACACCAACACGGACACCCGCACCCTTGCCGAGGCGGGCGCCTGGTGGCAGGTCGACCTTGGTGCCGTACGGCACATCCGGCAGGTGGAGGTCTGGAACGACGCCTCGTCCACCACCGCCGGCTTCGATGTCGTCACGGACGACGGAACCGTCCACGTCAGCGGGAAGGCGCTCCGCCCGACCCTGGTGAACCTGGACAGCCGGACCCGCACGGTGAAGATCGTCGCCTCCGGGACGGGCCGGGTGGGCCTGGCGCAGGTGCTCGTCCACCCCTGACCCGCGCACCGCACGACGGACGCCGCACCGGCCCCGGGCCGGTGCGGCGTCCGTCGTCTCACTCCAGCCCGAAGGCGTCCGCCAGCATCGCGGTCTGCGCCGTCAGCAGGATGTCCCCGTCGTGGCCCATCCCCGCGAACTGCCCCGCCGTCTCCAGCCCCACCGAGCCATGGAGCTGCGACCACGCGAGCAGCGCACCGGCCAGCGCGCGCGCCGCCGCCCCGGTGTCGTCGGCGGCCTCCGCCGCGTACCGGGCGACCCAGGCACCCACGGCTGCGTCCGACTCCAGCCACGCCGCCATCTGCGCCACCACCGGAGCCGCCCCCGTACCCGGCGTGCCACCCGTGAACACCGGCAGGAACGGCCCCAGCACCGCACGGGCGCGCTCCAGCGTGTCGGCCGGCGCCACATAGCCCGGCACCGGTGACCCCTGGATCAGCAGGTAGCGGTGCGGCTCACCGAGCGCCCAGGCGCGGTACGCCACCGCGAGCGCGTGCAGCCGTGCGCGCGGGCCCTGCGCCCCGGCCGCCGACCGGTCCGCCGCCGCGCCGATGGCCGCGGCGGCGTCGTCGTACGCATCCCGGATCAGGGCGTTCAGCAGATCGTCACGGCCGGCGAAGTAGCGGTACAGGGCCGGCCCCGACAGGCCCATGTCCTTGGCGATCCGGGTCAGCGCGAGCGCCGCCACCCCTCCGTCGGCGAGCTGCCGCAGCGCCGCCTCCTTGATCTCCGCCCGGGTCTGCTCCCGGTACCGGGCCCGCGGCCCCTGCTGCGCCTCGGCCATCCCGGCCCCTTCCGCTGCTCGCCAGGCATGCTCACTTCCGTTACGGAGTCTAACAGTCAGCCTTGCAAGGGGTCATCGCAAGAGTTACAGTCTCTAACGGAAGCGAGAGATCATCACGACGAGGAGTGTTCCATGACCGCAGCACGTGATCTTCAGGTAGTCCTCGGCGCCGGCCCCGCCGGTACCGCGCTCGCCGCCGAGCTGGCCCGCCGGGGCCACCCGGTCCGGCTGGTCGACCGCTCGGGCGGCGGTTCCGCTCCGGACGGCGTCCAGCGGTTCGCCGCCGATGTGTCGACCGCCGACGGAGCCCGGACGGCCGTCGAGGGAGCGGCTGTCGTCCACCACTGCGTGAACGTCGGCTACCACCTCCAGGTCGAGGTCATGCCGAGGATCCAGCGGGCCGTCCTCGCGGCCGTCGAGGCGGTCGGCGCCCGGCTCGTCGTCCTCGACACGCTCTACCCCTACGGCGAGACGCACGGCGCGGTGATGACCGAGGACACCCCGTGGAACGCGACCACCCGCAAGGGCCGGATGCGTGCGGAGCTGGACGCCCGCTACCTCGCGGCCCACGCCGAGGGCCGGGTGCGCGTCGTACTGGGCCGCTCGGCCGACTTCGTGGGGCCCGGCGTCCTCAACTCCACGCTCGGCGGCGCGGTGTTCCCGGCCGCGCTGAGCGGGGGAGAGGTCCCGGCGTTCGGCGACATGGACCTGCCGCACAGCTACACGTACATCGGCGATGTCGCGGCCGGCCTCGCGACGCTCGGTGAGAACCCGGACGGCGACGGCCGCGTCTGGCACCTGCCCACCGCCCCGGCGGTCACCACCCGCGCGATCCTGGCCCTGGTGGAGGAGCGCGTCGGCCGCCCGCTGACCCTCACCGTCGTCTCCGAGCCGAAGGCGTTCGGCCCGTTCGACGAGGTGTTCATGGCGGAGTACGCCGAGATGTTCTACCAGCACACCGAGGCGCAGATCGTGGACTCGTCGGCGATCGAGAAGGCCTACGGGCTCACCCCGAACCCGCTCCCCGCCACGATCGACGCCACGCTCGCCTGGTACGGCGAGCTGTCGGCCGCGCACTGAGCGGGCGCCGGGGCGGCGGCCCCGGCTCAGCCGCCCAGGAACTGGCCGATTCGCTCCCGCAGTCCGTGCGCGTCCAGGCCGTGGGCGGCGAGGTGCTCGTCGAGCTGTCCGTACCTGCGCAGCTCCTCGCGTCCCACCCCGAGCCCCAGGACCCGGTGGGGGAGCGCGGCGAGCGCGTCGTTGGCCGCCGCCGTCGACGTGCCCGCCAGATACGGCTCGACAACCACGACATCGGCGGCGGTCCGCCCGCCGACGGCCCGCCGCAGCCCCGCGCCGTCGAAGGGCCGCACGGTCGTCGCGTACAGCACACTCACATCGAGACCGGCCGTGGCGTCGAGCACGTTGTCGAGCATCGGTCCGACGGCGACGACCGCCCCGCGCGTGCCCTCGCGCACCGTGGTGAACCCGCCCGCTCCGCCGACGGTTGCGGCCCGCTTGTTGGACTGCATCGACAGGCGCACATAGACCCGGCCCTCACCGGCGGCGGCCTCCCGGAGCAGGGTCTCGGCCTCGTCGGGATGGCCCGGTACGTGCACGGTCCAGCCGTCCAGCGTGTCCATCAGCGCCACGTCCCCGGGCGCCATGTGCGTGAAGCCGCCGGCCGGCCAGTCGTACGAACCCCCGGCGCTGACCAGCACCCCGCCGACCCCCTGGTGGCCGAAGTCCAGCTTCACCTGCTCGAACGGCCGCTCCACCAGGAAGGAGGCGAAGGTGTGCACGACAGGGCGCATCCCGGTGAGGGCCATCCCGGCCCCGGCCCCGATGAGCAGCTGCTCCCGGATGCCGACGTTGATCACCCGGTCCGGATGGTCCCGCTCGGCCCGGGCGAAGCCGTCCCGGCTGATCTCGGCCAGCACCAGCGCCAGCCTCGGGTCCTCGTCGAGCAGCCGGGTCGTGGTGGCGATGAAACGGTCGCGCATCGTGTCCATGCGAGGTCTTCCTCTGTTTCCGTTCGGTGTGTGCGGTGGGTACGGGGACGGGCGGGCGCGCTCAGCTCTTGGGGGCGACCCGGGCGACGACGGCCCTCGGCCGGCCGGGATGCGGCGCGGTGAAGGCCGCGTACAGCGCCTCGTGGTCCCGCCCGTCCACGGAGTCGACCGACCAGCCGGCGGTCGCGAACCGCTCCGCGATCCCGCCGGGGCGGCCGTACGTCGCCGACGCGTTGTCGATCACCACGGTGTGCAGCTGATCGAGCCCGGCCGGTCCGGCGTAGGCGATCGCCTCGTGGTTGCTGCCCTCGTCCAGCTCCGCGTCCCCGGTCAGCACCCACACACGCGGCCCGGTCAGGCCCTGGGCGCGCAGCCCCAGCACGCTGCCCACGGCCAGCGGCAGTCCGTGCCCCAGCGAGCCGCTGCCGATCTCGGCGCCCGGCACCAGCAGCCGGTCGGGGTGGTGGCCGAGCGGCGAGTCGTACGCGCCGAAGCCCGGCAGCAGCTCCTCGTCGATGAATCCGTGCGCGGTGAGCACGGCGTAGTAGGCCATCGGCCCGTGCCCCTTCGACAGCAGGAAGCGGTCGCGGTCGGGTGCGTCGGCGGTTGCGGGCGTCACCCGCAGCACCCGGCTGTACAGCACCCAGAGGGCGTCCATGGTCGAGGTGGCGGCGGGGCCGTGCTTCTCGTCGCCCGTCATCAGGCTCATCAGCCGGTGCAGATCGCCGTATGCGGGCGCCGGTTCGGCAGTCGTGTTCGTCATGCGGCCCAGCGTTCAACGTCAAGCGCGGTTGAGGTCAAGCGCCACCGCCGGGGAAAGGCGTTCGTGACCACCGGCTGAAGTGCGGTATTGTTCTCATGCGCGTTCGGCCCGGGGGAAACCCCAGGTCAGGCGGGTATCGGGACGTGGCGCAGCTTGGTAGCGCACTTGACTGGGGGTCAAGGGGTCGCAGGTTCAAATCCTGTCGTCCCGACTGGAGACAGTCGCAGATCAGGGCCGGTTTCGGAGGTATCCGAAACCGGCCCTTGATCATTCCTGGGAGCCGGCCGGGTACCGGGCCTGTACTCCCGTACCGCGATCACGGGCCCCTCGGGACCTACGTCGGCTGGACGTCACCCGTCGTCGAGGACGCGATGATGCCCCGGTGCGCGAAGCCGTCCGGAGGGATGCCGGGATAGTGCCCCTCCGACGGGCGGCCCGGCGCCCCGGTGCCCAGGGCGAGCCGGGAGACGATGCGGTACCAGTCGCCCCGGTAGACGGAGCGCACGTACTCCACCGGCATGCCCGTCCTGTCCGTCGTCAGGCGCTCGATGAGGAGGGCGGGGGAGAGCAGCGGCACCTCCAGGACCTGCGCCTCCGCCTCGTTGACCACCGTCGGCTCTATGGACTGCACGGCCTCGTGGACGACCACCCGGTGGTGTTCGCGCAGATGGTCGTAGAGGTCACCGGCCTCCATCTCCGCAAGGGTCAGCCCCGGCGCCAGGCCGACCGGGATGTGCAGGTGCTCGATGGCCACCGGTGCCCCGTCCACCAGCCGTAGGCGGGCGATGTACACCAGCTCGGCCGCGGGCGGGACCCGCAGTCTGCGGCCGATGCGCGCCCCGGCCCGACCGGTGGACATCTCCAGGACGGTGCTCGACCACGTCCCCGCTGCCGGCGGAACGGCGAACGAGGACTCGGCGGCGACGAGCTCCTGGGTGATCTTGGCGGGTGCGACGAACATGCCCCGGCCGTGCTCCCGCACGAGCTGCCCCGTCGCCACCAGCTCGTCCACGGCGGCGCGCAACGTCGGCCGGGACACGCCCAGTTCGCCGCAGAGCCGGCGTTCGGACGGGATCACGTCGCCTGGTGCTCCCGACTCGATCAGTCCGAGCAGATACCCCCGGACCCGCTCGCGTTTCGGTACGGCACCCGAAGAGCCGGCCTGCATGGCTCGTTCCTCCCCGCCTCATTCGGAGATGGCTGGTCAGCCTTCCGGCCACGTCGTCGACCGTCGGCCAGTGGCTGGCAGCGCGACCGTCGGCCCTACCGGGCGGTGGGGGAGGGGTGCTCCTCATCGGTTGCCGCGCCGCCGTCGTACGGCGGGGGCGCAGCCGCCGTCACGACCTCCGCGTATTCCGGCTCCCGGCCCAGACGCCGTACCGCTGGTACGCACAGCATCGCGCCGAGGCAGACGAGCGCCATGACGGAGGAGAAGATCAGCACCTCGTTCGGGCCGAAGGCCTCGGCCGCCGGGCCTGCCAGCGCCCGGCCCACAGGGATGACCATGATGGAGCCCGCGACGTCATAGGCGGAAACCCTGCTCAGTACGGCGAGCGGAATGTGAGTCTGGACGCTGGTCGCCCACATGACGCCCCAGAAGGCGAAGCCGATGCCGCCCAGGACATGCGCGGCCGCGGTGGCGGTGAAAGACCATTCGAGCGCGGGAGCCAGCGGGTTGAGGGTGAACAACAGCATGGCGAGCGCTCCGGCGACGATGGGCCGCCGGGGCCGTACGCGCATGCCCATGAGGCCGCCGACGATGGTTCCCGCACCGTCGGCGGAGGCGATCCAGCCGAAGCCGTTGGCGCCGTGCTGCTCGGTGATGAGGGAAGCGCCCAGAGGGAGGGCCGGGCCGAAGACGAACAGGCCGAACACCGCCCAGATGCCGATGACGCCCCACAGCCAGTCCCGCGAACGGAACTCCTGCCAGCCGGTGGCGAGACGCCGCAGCATCGGCGCGTCGCCCTCGGCACGACGCGTGGCGAGCCTGCGCAGGGGCAGCAGACCGAGGGCGCTCAGCGCGTACGCGGCGGCAATCACCGCATACGACCCGGCCACGTCCCAGTACGCGACCAGGAGGCCGGCGAGGCCGGGACCGAGCAGGGCACTCATGGCCTCCGAGACACGCAGCAGCGCGTTGGCCCGCTGGATGTCCTGCGCGACCTGGGGAACCATGCTCGCCAGGCCCGGCTGGAAGAGGGCTGTGGCGGCGCCGCTGAGCGCCATCAGCGCCATGATCTGCCACAACCGGGCATCGGTGAAGGTGAGCAGCGCCCCCATGGCGATCATGGCGACCATGCGCACCAGGTCGGCGGCGACCATCATGACCTGCGGCGTGAACCGGTCGGCCAGCACGCCGCCGAACAGGACGAGCAGCACGATGGGCGCCATCCACGCGGCGAGTGCGTAGCCCACCCCCGAGGCTCCGTAACCCGTGCCGAGGACGGCGGAGGTCAGTGAGACCATGAGCATGCCGTCGGCGAGGAGAGAGGCGCTGCGCGCGGTGAAGAACAGGCGGAAGGGCCCCGACCGCCATGGGCTGGGTACGGCCCCGGCTACGGCTTCGGACTTCTCGTGGGTGGTCATGTCGCATCGGCCGCGCTTCGGCCGTTCCCTTCGGTGAGAACCGGTAGACGACGCCAGGCGTCGGTGTCACCGGGGGCGGACGGCGGAGCCGGGACGATGACGTACCAGTGGGGGGCGAGAACTTCCGGGCGGGTGGGCCGGGCATCCATCAGCGCGGCGTGCACGCGTCCGGGGGTGAGCGTGAGGTCGTCGCCCGCTGCCACGAACGCGATGAGCCGGCCCTCCGTACCGGTGACGTCCTCCCGGCCTGCGGGTTCGACGGCTACGTGCGCGGTGCCCGCGACGGCCCCGAGGGCTTCGGCGATCGCCTGCGGTGAGACCCAGCACCCGTCGATCCGGCGCCAGTCAGCGCCCCGCCGTGCGGGCCGCACACCGGTGACGTCGGTCAATGAATCCAGCGGTACGTCGTGGTCCGCCACGGCCTCCAGCAACAGCACGAGCCCCGTGAGGAACTCCTCGGCCTCGTGACGCTCGAACAGATGCCGGTCCGCCCACAGGGCGAGTCGGAGCACCGGCTCCGTGGCGTGCACGAAGGTCAGCACACGGGTGGGAAGCTCCTGGTCCGGCCCCCAGGTCAGTTCGAGGCCGGGTTCCCGCGCCTGTGTCCGTGCGTCGTCCTGGCGTGCGCCGAGGACGGTGCTGACATCGTTGAACACCACGTCACGGCCGAAGTGGCTGCCGCGGTCGTGCGTGGTGCGTTCGATCATGTCCCACAGCCGCACCGAGTCGAACCTGCTGTGCCGGTACGCGTCGAGGGCGGCGCCCCATGCCTTGCGGAGGACCGCGTCGAACGTCGGCCCCGAGAGGTCGAGCCGGAGCAGCGAATCCTGCGAGAGGGCGGTCACCGAGCGGGCGAGAGCCGGGCTGTGCCGGTTGGAGGTCGGGGCTGCGGTGACGCAGGTGCTCTGGCCCGCCCGGTGGCCCACGAGCGTGCACCAGGCGGCCAGCAGCACGGTCGGCGCCGGGCTGCCGGTGCGCGAGGCCGCAGCGGTGAGCGCTGTTCCCGCCCGTCGCGAACGCAGGGTGAGCTGTGCCTGAGCGTGGTCGCCGGGGACGACACGGGGTTCCGCGAACATGGCCTGCGGCCCGGTGCGGATGATGTGCTCCCAGTAGCGCAGCGATGCCTCGGATTTGCGCCGGCCTGCCGGCGACAGCTCGTCGAGCGCGAGATCGAGCGGTGCCAGGGCCTTCACGACCGGCAGATCACCGCCGGTGACCAGCGTGCGCCACTCCTCCTGCAGAATGGTCAGCGCACCTCCGTCCGCCGCCGCATGGCTCGCGACCAGGCAGACGTACGCGGGGACTTCCTCCACGGTGAGCAGAGTGATCCGCAGGGGGAAATCCCGGTCCAGGTGGAATCGGTCGACGCGTGCGTCGCGGGCGACCGCTTCGGCGTACTGAGCGGGCTCCGAGGGCAGTGCGTCGTGGTCGCGGACCACGACGGTGAATTCCCCTTCAGCGGCCACGGCCTGCTCGCCGAGCTCAGTGAGTGAGACGGCACCGGGGAACGTGGTGCGAAGGGACTCGTGACGTTCGACGAGGACCCGCAGTGCGTCGACCGCGCTGTGCACCGTGACGTCGGCCGGGACCGGCCAGACGTCGTGGATGTTGATCTGGACCGGGTCGTCGCGCAGGATGCACCGAATCATGTTGGCCTGGGCCATGGTCGGCGGGCCCACGCGCTCGGTGCCTCCGCCGAAGCGGGCGGTCAGGGTGCGTTGGGATGTGCGGCGGTTGTCGCCCACGACGCGCGAGTGTGATGTCATCGGTTGTTCACCGATCCTTGTTCCCTGCTGGATTTGGTCAGCGCCGGCCAGGCTTCGAGCAGCTGTACGAACTCCGCCATGTCTGCCTGTGCCTCGTTCAGGAGGTCGGCTCGGCGCTCTCCCAGGAAGTCCGCGGCGCCGGTCCAACGGCCGCCGAGCGAGCGGAAGGCGCCGTCGAGGGTGTCCAGCCGGCGCATGTCCGCCGCACGGTTCGCGTGCACGGCTGCCCGCACAAGATCCGTGACGGTTTCGGTGCGGAGCCCGCCCGCGCCGTCGACCAGGGCTGGACCTGCGGCGGTCATGGCCGCGTAGGCGCGGTGCAGTCGGGGGACGGCCAGGAAGAACTTGGCCAGCCGCACCTGGTAGGCGAGGAACCCCGCGTCGGTGCGGCGCTCCGGAGTGTGGTGGTTCACGATGTGCCGGTTGTGCAGTACGCCGGGGAGCCGGGCGCCGTACACCGCGTGCAGGAGGAAGTAGTCGCTGCCGATGGTTTCGCGGGCGGGCGGAAGCGGCAGCCGCCCGTACACCTCGCGTGTGAGGGCGACGTTGCACATGTCGACGTGCGCGGGGGAGACCCGGGCCAGGGTCGTACGGTCGCCGGTGAAGGGTGTGTCTCCCCCGCCGCGGAATGCGTTTGCCACCAACTGCGGTTTCCACAAGGGGGGAGCGTCGTCCGGTACGGACAGGGTGACGACCGTCTCGTACACGGCGGGGTCGAAGGACCGTATCTCGTCGAGGTCGACGGACATCGGCCCGATGAACGATCCGCCGACCAGGGCCACCGGCCGGTCCGCCTGGGCCGGATCCAGCCTGCTGGACGACACCCGGTCCCGTACGGCGCCGGCACGCTCGCCGAGATGGGCAAGCTCGTGCTCCAGGGGGAAGACCGGTGCGCCGTTGTGCTGCTGGTAGCTGCTGTCGGAGTCCCTGCGGTGCACCGAAGAACACCCCAGTGACTCGGCGATCAGGAACGCCCGGTTGGTGCAGGCGCCGTAGGAGACGCCTTCCGGCAGCATGAGGGCGACCAGCCGGTCCGGATCTGCGGCCCCCGAGTGCGCGGCGGTCTTCGCCAGGAAGGTGTGCTGCGCCGCCTCGTCCAGATGGTGCACGACGACACCGGCGTGTGCAGGCAGGGCCGCGAGGGTCTTGCGGTGGACGTCGCGGGCCGACGCGTCGGCGGAGTCCAGTACGAGCAGATGTACCTCGGCCCCGAACTCCCTCGCACCGTATGCGGCTTCGGCCGAGACCGCCACCAGGGTGTCGGGGCAGAGCCGGTTGGTGGGCAGGGTCAGGCAGACGCGGCGCACGCGGACTCCTCGGACGAGGGCCGGTCGTGCCAGGAGGAGAGGCCGAGAAGCCGGCTGCCGAGGCTGTTGAGCTCGGCCGTGGGGTAGCGCTTGGCCTCTGCCAGGACCGGATCGCCGACCAGAGTGCGGTTCCAGCGCGGGGTGCGCAGTTGCTCCCATGACTGGACGCGGGACTTCCGCAGCCGCTCGTGCTCCTCCAGGGCGGGCATCATCGACAGGTACTGCACGGCGCGGACCCCGCTCTCGGAGACGTTGCGGGCAACCCCGTGGGCGAGAAGGCCGTTCCAGATCAGCAGATCGCCGGGGCGCAGGTCGGGCCGGACCACGGGGAACTCCGCACGGTCCATCTCCGGGCGCAGCGGATCGCGGCCCTCCGGCTGCAGGGGGCGCCAGGTGTCGAAGCGCCGGAACAGCTCCGGGCAGCACTGGAAGCCACCGGTCTCGGGCCGGGTGTCGTTGAGCGCGATGATGCCCTGGACACGCTGAGGGGGAACGCCGAGCGTGGTGTCGATGTCCCAGTGCAGCTCGATGTCGAAGCCGCGATCGGTGGGGTCGATGAGAGCCCGGTCACGGTTGCCCCGGTTGGGCGGGTTGAGGTTGAGCCGGTCCAGGGTGACCCACAGCTCCTCCGCGTCCCACACGTCCACGAACGCGTCGTACACCCGGCTGTTCTGACGGTTTTCCCACAGCAGTTGGTGGTGGTACGCCTCGACGAATCCGTAGATGTGCAGTTGCTGATCGAGCTGGGAGCGCCAGGGGCGGTCCTCGTACCAGGTGTCGGGGCGTGTCGGATCCAGCCCCTGGAAGTCCCAGGTGAAGTCGAGCAGTTGGCGTGCGGAGTCCGGGGACACCGCCTCGCGGACGATGACGTAGCCGTACGTCTGCCAGTGCGCGAAGTCCTCCTCGGACAGGACGCGCAGGGGCCGCGACTTCTCGAGCTCGCGCAGCGTGGTCTGGGCGAGATAGGACTCCCCGTCGTTGCTGAAGTAGGGCCGGTCGGTGGCGGCCCGGTGGAGACGGGGTATCCGGGAGCGCGGTGTCGTGGTGGTGCGCATGCTGGTCCTTCGGGCGTGCGGGACCGCGGCTGCGGGGATGCCGGGCCGGGTGGTGCGGCGCGGCGGCCCGCAGACCGACGGGGCAGGGGAAGAAGTGGCTGAGCCCGCACAATGGTCTAGACCGCAAGGTCTGTCAAGTGGGTAGGCCGAAGCACGGTATGGCGACGTGTCATGCCGTCACCGTTGGTCTAGACAACATGCGTCCTGGCGTTCTAGTGTCTCCAGCCCGGGGCCGGTTCGCGGCGAGCGGAGCGCTCACCATGGCCGGCGCCTGCGCGGTGCCCGTCGACAGCGGACTCATGGACGTGCGGGCTGGTGCACGGCCGGGAGCCCCAGATCCTCCACGGAGCGAAAAACATGATCACCACCCCGTCGGCAGCCGTGCTCAACAGCCCCGGAGCGGGCCTTGTCGTCCTCGATCCCACCCGCACGGCACTGTTCCGCGGGCTCGACAGCCTGCTGTCGGGCCTGGCCGGCCGGCTCGCCGCGCCCGAGGTGCTCGGCCCGCCCCTGCTGCCCGCCGAAGGGCTCGTCCGCCTCGACTACTTCCGCAACTTCCCCCATCTCGGCGTACCCGCAGGCCGGTTGGCGTCCGAGTCGTACGAGGCGCTGGCGAGCGGAGGCACCCCGGAGGGGCTGCCCCTGACCGCGACCGGCTACTTCCTGCCGTCGGCCACCTGCTACGGCCTGCTGCTCGCCCTGGAGGGCCAGGACGTCGGCGACGACGGCCTCCGGCTGTCCGGCACCGGCCGCTGCTTCCGCAACGAGACCCACTACGAGGGTCTGCGCCGCCTGTGGGGCTTCCACATGCGCGAGGTGATCTACCTGGGAACCAGGGACGGTGCGGTGGAACACCTCCGGCGCGGCGGCGAGTTCGTGGAAGACGTGGCCGCACGTCTCGGTCTCTCCCTGACCCGCGCGACGGCCGACGACCCGTTCTACGACCGCAGTGCGTCGCGGGCGAAGCTCATGGCCCTCGACCCTGTCAAGCACGAGTACAGCGCCCCCGACGGAACGGCCATCGCCTCGGTCAACCGGCACCGCAACTTCTTCGGCGAGCGCCTGGCCATTCGGGCGGGCTCCTCGGGCGCCGCCCACAGCTCGTGTGTCGCCTTCGGCGTCGAGCGCTGGGTGCACGCGATGGTGCTCGCCCACGGAAGCGCGGAAGCGGCCCTCGCGGTCCTGGCCGACGCCTGAAACACCCTTTGTGGAGACCGCCGGGCCGCGAGGGTCCGGCGCGGGCCGGCACTGCCGCCGGCCTCCCCCGGCATCCCGGGTATCCGGGACCACACCACCCTGCTCATCCCGTAAGGACACGTACACCATGGACCTCATCACCGAGTGGATCCACGAGAAGAACCCCGGCCTGGAGGGAACCGTGGGTCCCGACGAGGACCTCATAGAAGCCCGGCTCATCGACTCCATGGACTTCCTCGAGTTCATCGACCTGCTGGAGTCGATCACGGGCGAAAGCATCGACCTCCAGATCGCCACCATCGACGACTTCCGCACCCTCAACCGCATCCAGGAGCGGTTCCTCCGCACGGCGGACGCGGCCTCGGCGTGAACACGATCGCCCCGTGACCAACGGGCCGGAGCCAGGAGCGTCCCGCCTCCCGGCGGGGCAGGGCCGAGCGCGGGCGGCCCTGGCCCGCACCAGCGAGGTCCTGGACCGCCGGGGCCTGACCGAGGACCTTCTGGCTCCATGGGAGCGACAGCGCCTGGACCGCATCCGCATCCCGGCCCGCCGCGACGACGTGATGGCGGCACGCCTGCTGGTGCGCCACCTGACGGCGCAGTACGTCGGCTGCCCGCGCCGGGAGGTCGAGATCCGGCAGCGGTGCCCCGACTGCGGAGAGTCCGGCCACGGACGCCCCTACCTTCCCACCCACCCGGGGACCGGGATCAGTCTCAGCCACGCCGACGGTCTGGTGGCGGCCGTCGTGGGTCCGGGCCCGGTGGGTGTCGACGTCGAGCAGGCACACCGCAGGCCCCCGCCGCCGGCACGCTTCGCGCGACGGTTCCCCGGTCAGGACACCGCCCTGAGGGCGGTAGCAGCCACCACCGACCCGGATGCGGCACTCCTGCGCCTCTGGGTACAGGCGGAAGCCGGATTCAAGGCCGGCGGCGGCGACCTGCGCGTGGAGACGTGGAGCGAGCGCGGGGCGGTGGCAGCCGTGGCAACGGCAAAAACGGTTCCTGTGCGGCACGTGGGCTGGGGCGGCGGACGTCGTCACTGAACACGGCGCGGCCCGTTGCGTTCGATGCGCGAGCCGCCGTTCGGCTCCCTCGCTCAGGTGGCCGTCACCCCGCCCCGCTACCGCTTGCCCGGCTGGTCATAGGGCCGGACGACAGCGGGCCCGAAGCCGGGCCGGGGCTCCACGCCAGGACAACGGCGAAGGGACCCCGGCCCGGCACAGCTCCGCGCGGACCCGACATCGGCCTGCGGGCTCCGGCTGTCCGGGAATCGGACGGGCGTGATCCCGGCTGGGGTCAGCCGCAGTGCTCGGACTTCTCCTGCTCGGTCATGGCGCGGGTGTGCTGGGTCTTGGTGCTCGACGCGTCGGGCAGCGGTCCGGTGGCCTCGAAGGGCACGTACCAGTAGTAGTGGCCGTAGAACCGGTCCGGGAAGTGCAGCTCGTACGTCCCGCGC
This sequence comes from Streptomyces sp. ITFR-16, assembly GCF_031844705.1. Lineage (NCBI taxonomy): Bacteria > Bacillati > Actinomycetota > Actinomycetes > Kitasatosporales > Streptomycetaceae > Streptomyces > Streptomyces sp. ITFR-16. The sequence continues at coordinate 751,088 of NZ_CP134609.1, read as the reverse complement.
ACGCGCTGCATCTGTGCCTCACGAGTCACCCAGCCCACCTCGCCTGGGCGCACATTGACCGTGGTCATCTCCGACTCGGTGTGTGAGCTCTCCCAGGTGTGCTGGTAGGTGGTCTGGATGCTTACCTTGAACACCTCGGCGAAGCCGTAGTCGACGGACAGCGACACGCCGACGCTGTTCGACTCGCCGGTGGTGTCCGACCAGGTGACTGAGGAACTCTGGTTGTCCTGGGTGCAGTTGAAGGCGCTGTCGCCGACCTGATGGCTTTCGCCCGTGAACTCCTCCAGGTCGCCCTCGGGGTGGAAGACGCAGCTGTCGGTGCCGTTGTCGCACTTGTCGAGCAGTTCGCGGATGGTGGGCTGCTCCTCGGCCTGCGCGGCTCCGGGGACCGCCAGAAATACGCCGGCCGCAGTGGTCAGGGCCGCGAGGAATACGGAAATGCGTGCAGGTGACCTCATATGAGTCTCCGCTTGTGGGGGGATGGGTGCTGTCTGGGGCTTCAAGCGCCGGGTGGGGCCGGCGGTCAGCTGAAGCCGATGGACTGCGTGCGATCGTTCATGACCGATCCGATGGCCGGGCTGTTCTCCTTGAACGGGCCGTCACGGTCACCTCCGAGTCCCGGCTCCGGATACAGCCACAGCCAGCACTCGGCCCATGGCTGAACGGAGGAGATCCGGTTCTTCCACTCGTCCGGCAGGTCGTACTGGTAGTCGACCCATCCGTCCTTCTCGCACGGTCCGGAACCCCGGATGGTCAGGGACGATCCCCTGTACTGCTCGTCCTCGAAGAAGGTGCCCTGGATGACGTCGTCCGCCTCAAGGGACCGGAGGTCCGCGCGGAAGGCGCCGTCCGCGATCGCCGCGCCCGCTGAGGCCGGCGCATGGGTGACCTCCCCTCCCGAAGCGACCTCGATGGCCTCGGCGAAGGTCCGGTAGCAGCTCTGGTCTCCGCTGCCCAAGTCCAGGACACAGTGCTCCACGGGTCCCGTGGTGGCGTCTGCGGGGGTTGCCCCCGCCGAGGGGGTGGCCGCGGTGGCCGCCAGCACAAGGGCTGTGACCAATGTGCCTGGAATGCTCGCTGCTCGTCTCATCATGTGGGGTCTCACTTCCACCGTCGAATGGGTCACTCCTGCCTCTTGCCTCACACGGCACACGTAAACCCCTCTCGCCGACCTCAACTCGGTTTCCGTGAAGTCTGGTTGACGACAAAGGCGATGCGGGCAGATGGGGGGCACGGGTGCTCGCTGGGCAGTACATGGCCGGCACCCGTCGGTCCGGGCTGGAGAGGTCCTCCGGAAAGTGGGCACGAACCCAGGTGCATGCGTGCCCACTATCCAGAAACGTGGCCTCACGATGCTGTGCGCATCGGTCTCGGCCCGCCCCGAGAAGGAAGCCCGCTACCGATCGCTCCGTCATGGACATATCAACTCGGCCCGGTTCGGCAGCGGCGGGCTCCGGCCTCTAATCTATGGGGGTCCCGGGCTCGCCGAACTGCAGGGTCTCCCTGAATCGCACCGTTCCGGACTTCGAGGCTGTGAGCCGGAGCTGACAGGCGTCGCCGGGCGCGCTGCCGATGTCGATCCGTGTGCTGCGGGAACCGCCGATCGGAACGTTCTGCTGCGTGGAACCGGTTCGTGTGACGCTGCCGTCGGCGGCGATCAGGGTCCATGTGACGGTGATCTCTTCGGATTGGTCATCGAGGTCGCTGTTGAAGAGGTGAAGCAGACGCGAACTGTTGTATGTGTAGGTCAGGTTGTCCCGCTTCATGGCGTAGTCCACCCAGCCCTTGTCGAAGACGGCCACCGGCGCGTACGTCTTCTTCCACAGGTCCATCGGTGACGGGGAGAACTCTGTGATCACATTGTCCCTGGCCGGCTGGGTGTAGGGGTTCATGACGCTCTGCCACATGTGGTCGGCGTGGTAGCCGGGGCTGCGGATTTCATCGGCGGTCCAGGAGAGGTCGGTCGATTCCGGGCGGGCGGGGTCTGCCTCGGCCGGCAGCGCAAAGACCTTCTGGAAGCTGTAGAAGGCCAGTTGGACTTTGGCGTCGTAGTCGAGGCTCATTCGCTGCTGCCGGAAGATCCGCATGGACTTGATCACTGAGTGGTGGCGGTCGGTGTTCTGGGGTTCTATGTAGGAGGCGTTCTCCTCGTAGGTGAACCAGGTCTTCACGGTGGGATTGGTGATGTACGTGCCCATGTAGCCCCGCGAGTAGACCGTGTCTGTCTCGGCGTTCGTGGAGACGAGCTGGATGTCCGGGTTGACAGCTGGGGCTCCCGCGTAGCCGGACCGCATGCCCAGGGTGAGGTCGTCGTTGTAGATGGCGTTCTCGTTGGAGATCGACCACAGGACGATCGAGGGGTGGTTGCGGTACGAGCGGGCGATTCCGAGGACCTTGGAGACGCCGTTCTCCCAGTACCTGGCGGTCAGCGGATACTCCCAGGTGCTGATCACGATCGGGTTCTCCGCGATCAGCATCATGCCCTTCTCGTCGCAGATGTCGACGAGCTCCTTGCTCAGACCCCAACCGCGGTGGATGCGCAGGATGTTGATGTTCATCGACTTCGCGACGTCGATGACATGGGAAAAGTAGGAACGCGTCAGCGCCCAGTGACCGTTGAAGGTCAGCCCGTCGACCGCGATGTTTTCGGCCCCCTTCCCTGCGATATTGACCTCGATCGACTCGCCCCGCAGACCAGTGCGGATGCCATTGAGATAGATGCCGCGCACGTCGGGATCCTCGTCGGCGACCGCGCGCACATCACGTACTCCGAAGCGTGTGACGTGGGTGTCGAGTGTCTTCCCCGAGGTGTCGAGCAGCGAGCTGTTCAGGTTGTACAGGACCGGCTTGTCGGGCCACCAGAGATCGTAGGCGTCCCATGGCTGAGTGACCTTGACGGTCTTGGAGGATCCCGCACCGACCGTTGTGCGGGGCTGCTTTTCGAAGCTCAGCTCCGCCCTGCCGTCCGGCCACTTGGTGACGGTGTTCCTGAGCACGACGGTGGCGGCGGTGCCGCTTTCGTTGGTGATCGTCAACTCGGCGGTGAGGGTGTTGTCCTTGACGTTCGGCCGGACGAACACGTCGTCGACACGTACCGCCGGCACCGACAGCAGGGTGACGTCACCCCAGATGCCCGACTTGGCGTCGTGGTAGGAACGCGAAGGTGCGCCGTCGTGCCGGGGCCAGTACTCTCCCCGTACACCCATCGGATACTTGATCACGCTCTGCTCGTTCGGCGAGGGACCGAGCATGTTGGCGGTGATGTCCTGGACGACGACCTCAAGGGTGTTGCCGTCGGAGCCGGGCTCCACCAGATGGCTGATGTCCACGTCGAAGGGTGTGAGCGCGAACTCGTGCGAAAAGTCCGCGTCGTGGTGGCCGGCGGCATGCACCTGCGTACCGTTCACGAAGATCCAGCATCGCCAGTTCACACCGCCGAAGTGCAGCTTGACGCGATGACCGCGGAAGCTCTTCGGCACCGCGAAGGTCCGCCGGTATGTGCCCTTGTGGATGTAGTGCCAGTACTCGGGATGGTCGAACTCCCTGATGCTGTTCCACGTCATCGGGACCCGGACCTGGTGCCGGGAGCCCCAGTCGGCACGGCTGACGGAGTTGATCGCCTCACGGATGAAGGAGCGGTCGATCCCCGAGTCACTCTGCTCCCAGCCGAAGAAGGGCAGTTTGACCGCTTGGAACGTCCACTGATCACCGTTGAGCGACACGGATTCGCGGGCCTTGGCGGCAGCGGTCGTTGTCGCACCCTGTGCGGTCCCGGTGAAGCCGGGCAGCGTGGTCAGTCCGGACGCCGCCGCGGCCGTCGCGGCGGCTGTCACCAGGAAGGAGCGACGGTTCAGCCTGCTGGATTCGTGCACGATGGTTCTCTCCTCGTCGAAATGGGTTCGGACGTGCGAACACTGCGAATGGCCTCACAGCCTGCGAAGCCTCGGTGGGCGTGCCCCTGAAAGCGGTCTCCCAGGACGTCCGGGCGCGTGCCCGGCCGCTACTTGAGGCCGGTGTGGGCCAGACCTTCGACGAACTGGCGCTGGGCGACGACGAAGACGGCCAGCACCGGCAGTGCTGTCAAGGAAGCCGCCGCTAGCTGTACGTTCCACATCGGTCCGCCGTAGGCATCGACGTACTGCGTCAGGGCCTGGGGCAGCGTGAACATCTCGGGGGTGGACAGATACACGATCGGTTCGAGGTAGAGATTCCAGCTGTGCAGGAAGGTGAAGATGGCCACTGCTGCCAATGCCGGCCGGGCCAGTGGGAGGGCGATCCGGCAGAAGATCGCGAAGCGCCCCAGACCGTCCATCCTGGCGGCTTCCTCCAGCTCACCCGGCAAGGCGATGAAGAACTGCCGCATGATGAATGTCGCAAGAACACTCGGTGCGCCCAGGACGGGAACCAGGATCAACGGCCAGTGGGTATCGATCAGGCCCCACTTGTTGAACATCTGGAACAGGGGAACGATCGTCACCTCGCTCGGAATCAGCAGTCCGGTGAGAACGACGAGGAACAGAGCGTTCTGGCCGCGGAAGCGGATACGGGCGAAGGCGTAGCCTGCCAGTGACGACACCATGAGCGTGCCGAGTGTGACCAGCACCGCGATGTACATGCTGTTGACGTACTGCTGGACGAACGGCTGCCGCTCGAAGACCTTCGCATAGGCGTCCACGCCCGGGTTCTTGGGAAACAGCGAGGGCGGGAAGGCGAAGATGTCGCTCGCCGGCTTCAACGACGAGGTCACCATCCACCAGGTCGGGAAGACGAATGGCACGCACAGCACCAGCAGAAGGCCGTAGAGGACGGCCTTCGCACGGGTGGAGAGCTCAGGACTCATGGAAGACCCACTTCTTGCGCATCTGCCACTGGATCACGGTCAGCACGAGCACGATGAGGAACAACAGCACCGAGAGGGTCGCGCCGTAGCCGAAGTGGTGGAACTTGAATGCCTGCTGGTAGAGGTAGTAGACGAGCACGGTCGTCGAATCGCCGGGCCCACCTTGTGTCAGTACCGCGATCTGCGCGAAGACCTGGAGTGAGCCGACCACGGTGATGATCGACGTCAGCAGGATCGTCGGGCTGATCAGCGGCAGTGTGATCTGCCGGAACTGTCTCCAGCGGCCGGCGCCGTCCACAGTGGCGGCCTCGTACAGTTCGCGCGGCACTCCCTGGAGCGCGGCGAGGAACAGGACCATGTTCAGGCCGACGTTCTTGAAGACCTGGACGACGATGACCGAGACCATGGACCATGTCTCGTCGCGGAGCCAGTTCGGCCCCTTGACGCCGATCAGGTCGAGACCCGCGTTGATGCCGCCGTTCTTCTGGAGAAGAAATCCCCACACGATGGTCCAGGCGACCAGGGAGACCACGACAGGGGAGAAGAAGAAGGTACGGAAGGCGGTGGAGCCGCGAAGCCTCTGGTTCAGCAGCACCGCGAGGGCGAGCGCGAGCGCGAGGTTCAGCACCACCAGACCGACGGAGAAGACCGCGGTGGCCCTCAGCACCCCCGGCAGTTTGGGATCGTCGGCCAGCTGCCGGTAGTTGTCCAAGCCGACCGGGTTGAAGGTTCCGGCGAGCGTGTTCCACTCGTGGAAGCTGTACCAGAAGACCAGGGCCAGTGGGATGAGAACGAAAAGGACGCTGCCCGCGAGCTGCGGTGCGATGAAGAGGTAGCCGGCCAGCTGGTCGCGGCGGCGCATCGTCCAGAAGGGCCGCCCGGCCGGGGACTCACCGGGGCCGGAGGGCGGGGCGGCGGACCTGGCACGTTCGAGTGTCTTCACGGCCGGGTCACTTCCGCAGCTGCGGCTCGATGGCCTCGCAGACGTCCGCGAGGACCTTCTTCACGTCCGCGCCCGGCTTCCACAGGGGGTCGAGCGCCGAGCGCACGGTGTCGGAGATCTCGTCGGCGCCGGTGTGGCTGGGAAGGGTTTTGCCCTGCTTTACCCCCTTGACCACGACGTTTTCCAACTGCTCCTGCGATACCTGGGGGTTGCTCTTGGCGAGAGTGGCCGCGTCGAGCTGGAAGTTGCGTGCCTGCGGAAAGAACTTTCCGAGCTTCGCCGCATTCTCCTCATTTGTCATGAACGCGAGGAAGTTGGTGGCGGCGCTGACGTGCTTGCCCCGGGCGAAGGCGGCCAGACCGGCCTGTCCGATCACGTCGTAGGAGCCCTTCGGGCCCTCGGGCAGAGGCACGAAGTCCCAGGCGAACTTGTCCGTCAGGAGGGAGGCCCGGCTTATCTGTGCCACGGTCATGGCTGACTCCCCGGCGAAGAAGTCCGCGGAGGTGCCCGGTGCCAGCATTGACTCGTCCTTGAAGATCGAGTCGTGCAGATAGGTCATCGCCGCAGTCATCTCCGGGGAGGTGAATCCGCACGACTTGCCGTCCGCGCTCCACGCCTCGGCACCCCAGCCGTTCCAGACGCTCGCGAGGTACTTCCACTGCTTGAATTCGAAGTCGCGGATGACCATGCCGGTCTTGCCGGTCTTCTCGTGGACGGCGGCACCGGTGGCGCTGACCTGGTCCCAGTTCCACTTGCCCTGCTTGATCAGTTCGGCGGGCTCGGGTTGCCCCGCCCTCTTCAGCAGATCCTTGTTGACGAACACACCGAACGGAGAGGTGGAGAACGGGTACGCGTAGGTCTTGCCGTCCTGCTGCCACAGCTTCTTCGCCGACGGCAGCACCTCCTTGTCGTCCTTGATCTCGGCCAGGGCGCCCGAGGAGACGAAGTCCGGGGCCGAATCCTCCATGATCCAGGCGAGGTCCGGCGACTTGCCGCCGGCGACCTGCGTGGTGAGGGTGGTGGTGTAGCTCTCCAGTGGGAGGGTGTCGAACTTGATCGACTCGATATCCGGATGGGCCTTGCGGTAGTCCGTCGCTATCTCGTTCAGGATTTTCAGGTGCGCCTCGTTTCCGGTCCAGACCGTCATGCGCAACGAGACCGGTCCGCTGTCGCCGTTGGAGCCGCCGCAGGCGGTGAGGGAGAGCAGCCCGAATGCGGCGAGGCCGGCAAGGGCGGCCTTTGTGCGGGAGTGTGCGGGTGTCTTCATGCCTGGTGCTCCTGGTCAGTAGCCGCTGATGTCGGGCCAGCGGAGCTCGACGCCATGGGCGATGAGCAGACGCTGGAAGGCTTCGAGGCGGTCGGGGGAGTCGCGTACGGAGCGGGGGGTGAACCCGTGCTCGACGCAGTGGGCCGCGAGCAGACCCGCCACCTCGCCGATGTTCCACTCGACAGGGTGCAGCCGGTAGCAGCCGTTGGTGATGTGGGTGGTACCGATGTTCTTGCCTGCGGGGAGGAGGTTCTCGACTCGGCGCGGAAGCAGAGCGCCGAGCGGTATCTCGAAGGGGCTTGAGGGGATGTCGATGTAGTTGTCGCCGCCCGTCGACGGGTGCAGATCGATGCGGTACATGCCGATGCCGACGCTGTCCGGGTAGTTCGCAGCGCCCTTGCCGCCGCGCACGTCCAGTGACAGGTCCTGTTCGACGACTGTGTAGTCAGCGAGGATTCGGCGCGATTCGCGGATGTACGGCGCCTGCGCGAGGCCGTCCCTGCTGCCGGTGACATCGTGGCGCAGCCGCAGGCCGGGGAAGCCGGTGCCGCCGTCGGGCCGCGGTGCCTCGGTCTGGAGCCAGTAGAGATACGACAGTGACAACTGCTTGGCCGCCGACAGATGGGCCTCCGCGTCCGGCACGTCGATGACCGGGCCCTCCAAGTAGTCGATCATCGGCCAGTTGACCAGGGTGATATCGCTGGCGTAAGCACCTGCGGTGAAGTTGTCGCGGGCGGCGATGCGGCGGAAGGTCCACAGGTTCATGTCGCCGCCGCCGACCCGCTGGTCGGCGATCACCCCTGCCGGATCGTCACCCGGGTTGGGGGTGAAGCCACGGGTGACGATCTCCAGGGTGCGAGGATGCGGGGCGGTGAAGGAAAGCAGCGGGGCACCCCAGAAGGGCGGCTGGTAGTCACGCCAGAAGCCGTAGGAATCCGGCCGGTCGATGGTGTGGTCGCCGTCGATGTGGTCAAGGGCGAAGCAGTAGGAGACGGCCTGCATGTTCAGCGGCTGCGCGGTGTCCGGCGCGCTGGGTTCACCGGTGTCGGACTGCGCCTCGAATCCGGTGACGTACTCGGTGCCCGTCAGCGGCAGCAGTTCTCCGGTCTCGGTGGCATCCAGGATGTAGGGGGCGGTGGCAACTACCGTCTCGCCGCTGTCGCGATGGGCCAGCGTGACGGAGGTGACGCGGTCGCCGTCGCACTCCGCCGCCTGCGCGCGGTAGGGCCGCATCACTCGCAGCCGCCCTGAGCCGAGGTACGGCGCGAGCAGTTCGTCGATCACCGCGACCGCGACCCGGGGCTCGTGGCAGAGCCGGCTCACCCAGCCGGCACCGGGATTCAGGTCTCTGCGGGAGCGCGCCTCGGCGGTGAGCGGGTAGCACCGCCGGTAGTAGTCCCGTATCCCGTCTCGCAGTTGGCGGTAGGAGGCGGTGGCGCCGAACTGTTCGATCCAGGTGTGTTCGTCGGGGGGCACAGCCTGGCTGGTGAGCTGGCCGCCGAGCCAGTCGTACTCCTCGGCGAGGATCACGGAACGGCCGGCGCGCAACGCGCCGAGTGCCGCGGCGACACCACCTGTGCCGCCACCGACGACGATGACATCAGCGTGCATATGTCTTCCTTGCGGGTGAGAGGAGGGAAGTGGGCAGGAGTGGTTCAGCGAACCGGTGCGGAGAGGGTCCGGCCGTCGTTCAGGGTGCAGGCGAGCAGCCGTTGTGCCGCGGACTGCTCGCCGTGCAGTTGTTGGGCGAGCAGGTCGACAGCCTGTCGGCCCATCTCCTGGCGAGGGATGCGGAAGCCGGAGAAGTCCAGAGGGTGGTCCACCGGGGTGGTCTGGTCCCCAAGGGTGACCACGGACAGGTCCCGGGGGATGTCGAGTCCGCGCTCCGCAGCGGCCTGTGCCAGCACCACGGCGTCGTTCTGGTACTCCACGAACACCGCTGTGACGCCGGCCGCGGTGATGACCTCCAGTGCCCCGGCCGCCTCCGAGAGGTGCGGTGCATCGGCTCCGGCTGCCCGCCGGAACCCTTCGAGCCGGTCCCGCGCGGATTCGGCTCCAGTACCGGGCCCCACGAACGCGAGCCGGCGGTGGCCGAGAGTCTGCGCTCGGTGAGCCAACTGAGCAGTGGCACTGGCGTAGTCCGCGCCGACGTAGGGGACCGGTTGTCCCCCCGCGTCGTCACGGCGGCCGACGCACACGAACGGATAGTCCTCACCCACAAGCCGGCTCAGCTCGGCCGCAGGAATGTCACGGCCCAGGAGGATGCAGCCGTCCGCGACGCGCAGCCGGTTGTTCTCGTGGAAGATCCGCCGTTGTCCGTCCCGCACGGGGGCGCTCGTGAACAGCAGCAGATCGCAGCCGGCCTGCTCGGCGCTCTCCTCGATACCGTGCAGGAAGGGGTAGTAGAAGTCGGCGCTGGTGGACGGGAACACCGGCTCGTAGGTGAATACACCGATGATCTGGTTGAGCTGCTGCAGCATCCGGCGGGCCAGGGGATCGGCCGCGTAGCCGGTCTCGCGGATCACCTGGAGTACCCGGTCGCGAGTCTCGGGTGCGATGCGAGCACCTGCCTCGCCGCGGTTGTTCAGTACCAGCGAGACGGTGGTCTGGCTGACGCCCGCCAGCCTCGCGATGTCGCGTTGGGTGAGCCGTCCGAAGGCTTGAGACATGAGGTTCAGAACCTTAACGAAGAGTTGCTAATACGCATTGGCTGCGGTCGGTGACGTGAAGGTAGGCCGGTTCGAGGGATGCCGTCAAGAGGTGTTGCAGCAGAAGTAATACGGATTAGCTACCGCACGAAACAGTCTTGGGGATGCGACTGGGGCCGACGAGGGCCACATCGTCCCAGCTCATGCGTGGGGCCATCTGCCCGGACTGCTCCGCCGGCGGCACGAGTACGTCCCGGGCGCGTCGCTCCGCCCCTTGACACCGGCTCGGAAGATGACCAGCATCCCTCCACGATCCATCTGGCGTCCCGGTGGGGCAGAGGCTTCGGCACGTCAGGGCCACCGAGTTCCGCGTACCACAAGGGGTGTCATACCGCGAGCCGCGTCACGCATACCGATGTGGCCCGTCCCGGGGACATCACCCGAATGACCGTTCCGCTCCATCCCAACGCTGAATCCGAACGCCGAGACGGCCGGCGAGAATTCTCTTTCCCTCGGTGGTGAGATCACCCCTCTTCACCATTGCTGCCATCCACCGGGGCCGTCCCTGCTGAAGACCGTACGGCGCGTGCGGTGTGGGACGCGGCGACAGCCGGACTCCGCCGCGTCCTGACGCTCGGACGGCGAGGTCAGGGCCTCCCGCACCGCATGTCGTAGTGGCCGCCGCCCTCCGATGCGGAACGCAGCGCCAAGGCGGCAGCCGGCAGCGCCGTTCGACGTTCCACCTCTCGGTACCGCCACCCACCGCATCGCACACATTCTCAGGAGCCGCGTCATGTCCGACACTCCCAACACCCCGGGCCGCCCCGGCCTGAGCAGAAGAGGCCTCGTCGCCCTCGGTGCCGCGGCAGCCGCCGCACCACTGCTGCCCCTGCCCACCGCCGAGGCGACGGCCGGGGGATGGGACCCGACCGGCTATGGCTCGGTATACACCAGCCGCCCGCCGGACCCGGGCGCGGTGCTCCTCGGCAGCCCTGGCTTCGAAACCCGCGCCGACGGAACCGGCGACGACACCGCGACCCTTCAGTCCGCCATCGACGAAGCGTCGCGCCGCGGTATCGCCAACGGACTCGGCGACATCCTCTGCGGCGCCCGAGGCTTCCCCCACGGTGATGGGGGCGGTCTCGTGTTTGTCCCTGCGGGCACCTACCGGCTTTCGGCACCGATCCGGGTCCACGACTCCGTACGCGTCATCGGCTACGGCGCCCGCCGGGCTTCCTTCCTGCTGGACACGGCGACACCCGGATACGCGACGGGCACACCACGAGAGCTCTTCGGCTTCGTGCGACGCCCGCTCGGCGGCCCGGTCTCGTACGCGAACAACGACACCTTCGGTACGGCGCTGATCAACCTGGACATCCGGATCAGCCCCGGAAACCCCGACGCCATGGCCGTCCGTTCCGGTGGTGCCCAACTGTGCCTGCTCCAGGACCTGGACATCGAGGTCGGTGAAGGGCTCTGCGGCATCGACCACAACGCCAACCTCGTCCAGCGCGTCCGGATCAGGGGCGGCGAGGTCGGACTCCAGGCGTGGGCGGCCTCGGCAGGGTGGCAGACCACCCTGCTCGACTGCCGCTTCACCGACCAGCGCCGCGCCGCCGTGACCATGGGGAGCGACGCGAAGCTCGTCGTCATACGCGCCGCCGTCGCCCGGACACCGCGCGCCTTCGAATCCGCTCCGGGGCAGAGCCAGCACCTCTATATCGCCGACAGCCACCTGGACGGGATCAGCGACGTCGCCGTCGCGCTCAACGACAGCACCTCCCTTCCCGATGCCGACAACGACCTGATCCGCCTCAGTAACCAGCTCACGCTCCTCAACTGCACTGCCACCTCCACTCCCGACCTGCTCCTCCTCACGCGCAGTGGCTTACGAAGCAGTGCCCCAGGGCCGAAGGCGCACATCCGGGAACTCACCTACGGCCTCAGAGTCGAGGACGCGCTAGCGGGAGGCGAGTTCCGGCGCGAGGGCATCTGCATGTCGGCCCGGGCGTCAGCGCCGGGCGGACCCGCGTGAACCTCCGGTCCGACACCCCCGTGCCACCGCCCGTACGGGAGTGGGTGTCCGTCGTGGAGGTGGCGGGGAAGCTGGGCAGGTCCATTGGTCAGGGCAAGGACGACCTGCCGGTCTTCCAGGCCGCCGTCGACCGGCACGACACCGTCTACGTTCCCATCGGCCGCTACCTCCTGACGGACACGCTCAAGCTGCGCCCCGGGACGCGTTTGATCGGTCTGCACCCGCGCCAGACCTGGCTGCTCGCCGCCGACTCCCACCCCCACTTCTCCGACCCGGATGCACCTCGCGCGCTCGTCTCCACCCCGCGCGACGGCCGCAACAGCCTTACGGGCCTCGGCCTGGACACGGCCGAGCAGACCCCCGGAGCGGTGAACCTGCTCTGGCAGTCGGCCGACGGCTCGTACCTGGCGGACATGGCCACTCAGTTCGTCAAATGGCACCCCGAGGGAGCACCGTAGTCCGGAAACCCCGGCTACACGTATCGGGGCCGGCACAAGTACGCGATCTGGGTCCGCGGAGGCGGCGGCACCTTCGTCAACATCTGGAGCGCCAACGGGTGGGCAGAGAACGGCCTGCTGGTACAGAACACCAGCGAGCCGGCGCGACTGTACGAGCTCTCCGTCGAGCATCACGAGAGGCGGGAGGTGGTGTTGAGCCGGGTGTCCGGATGGCGGTTCCTCGGGTTGCAGACGGAGGACCACATCCACGGCTGGCGCTCGCAGGCAGTGGAGATCGAGCGTGGCACGGACATCCTCTTCGCCAACTCCGTGTTCTTCCGGGTGGCGACCGTGCTCGGCCCGAATCCCTGCAGCGTCGGGATTCACGACTGCGAGCGCATCACGCTGCGCGGCCATCGTGGATACCGCGACAAGACATCCGAATACACCCAGTGGGGCGCGGCCCTCAGCGATCGGCGCACCGGCCGAACGGTGCCCGAGGTCGAGTACACACTGATCGAGACAAGGTGACCGGCATGAGAGACATCAGCCGACGCGGCCTGCTTCTCGGCGCATCCGCAGCCGCGCTCAGCCCGGCACCCGTGTCCGTGGCCGCCCCACCCGGGCCGGCCGAGGAGGCCGTCGCACGGGCACTGGTTCCCGCCACCGGTGCCCACTTCGGCGCTTATGTCTACGAAGGCAGCAGCGCCGGGGTCTCCCAGCCGGAGAACCTGGAGTCGAAGATCGGCCGCCGACTGGGTATCAACCACTGTTTCCAGCCCGTGTCTGTGACGCTGCCGTCAGCCCGGATCGAACGGGACGTCACCGATGGGCGCGTCCCGATGCTGTCCTGGGCGGCAGGCTCCGAGACGAGGCTGCGCGAGATCGTGGCAGGTGCCCACGACGACTGGATCGACGCTCAGACGAGCGGACTCGCGGCCGTGGGCGCACCGGTGCTGATGCGGCTGACGTGGGAATTCGACCTGCGCTACAGGGATTTCGCACTGTTCACCGACATGTGGCAGTACGTGCGCGAGCGTTTCGCCGCGGCCCCGCAGGTGTCGTTCGTGTGGTGTCCTACCTGGCGAGCCTATCGGGAGACCGGCCAAGCGGAGCCGTTCTGCCCGGGGAACGCGTATGTGGACTGGGTCGGAGCGGATGGCTACGCCCGCCCCAGACCGGACAAGCCGGACTACGACTACCGCGCTTTCGACCTGATGTTTGATTTCGCGCATGCCTTCGCGGTGGACTGCGGAAAGCCGTTCATCGTCGGTGAGACCGGAGTACACCGTGCTCCGGCAGACCCGGCCCAAGCGGCGTGGCTGGCCACGGCACATGAGGTGATCAAGGCCCGGTATCCAGAGCTGAAGGCCCTCCTCTACTTTCATCGCGACGGACCCGGCGGCGACGACGACTGGCGCATCACCGTGCCGGACGGCGGCCCGGCGCAGGAGGTGTTCGCGGGTATTGCGGCGGACCCGTACTTCAACCCGGCCGGGTGAGAAGCGCCGTGCGCCTGCCTGCTCGACCGGCGCACGGCGACCTTGCGGAACTTGGGGCGTCAGATGCCGCAATTGGGCGCCGACCAGAAGCGGCCGCTGCCCCCGGCGACGTGAGTGTGGTCGTTGTGCCCCGGGTATCCCGGACCAAGAATCTCCGTGAAGCCATGGTTGCGGGCTGTTTGTGCGAGTGCGCAGAAGCCCTGTGGTCCAGCACCGAGGTCCGCCGCGTGCCCGTACATGTGACGGCTGTTGGCGGCGCCTCCAACGGCGTTGTTGCAGGACACGCTGCGGAAGCCGCCGTTGACGGTAATGGGCCGGTCGCCCATGGCATGCCGCATGGCCTGAAGCTTCCACATGGTCACCAGGGCGTTGGCACGCGCCGTCGCGGCACTGACCTTGCCCCCGGACCAGTCGGAGTTGCAGTGGTTCAGCTCGGAGTAGGCAAAGTTCACCGGTGTGCAGTCATTGTCCTGCAACTGGTAGATCTTGTTGAACGTCTGGGGTCCGGCGATGCCATCCGCCGTCAGGCCGTATGCGGACTGGAAGCGCTGCACGGCCGCCTTGGTGGCCGGGCCGAAAACGCCGTCGATGGCGAGCTGGTTTCCCGCGCCCGGGTAACCGGAAACGCGGATCTGGAGCTGTCGCACAGCCTCCCCGCCGGAGCCCTGCTGAAGGGTGCCGCTCCACGTGTAACAGGCGTCGGCCGTGCCGGCATTCCCGTATTCCGTCGAAGAGGACGCCGTTGCCGTGCTCGCGGACCCGCCGAGCGCGAAGACCGCGCCCGCCGTCATCGCGAGCAGGAGGCGGAGGTGTAGTGAGGGCATGGCCACATCCTTTGCCGTCAGTTGCTGAGGTCACAGGGCAACCCTGTATGTCAGGTGCACGTCAATGCGGCGTGATTCTCCCACGTCTGGGAGCGGATCCGCAGGAAATCCGCAGCAGGACGCGCGTTGACCATGGATCTCGGGCCTCTGGGAGGCCGCGAACTCTCATGAGCTCGGAGACGGTCCGGCCTCCCGGAAGGGGTGCTCGAGCCGGGGCTAGAAGACGCGGTGATACGTCGGGCTTCCCCAGACGTTCACCAGCGCGACCTCGCCTCGACTGCGGGAGGCGTTCCATACCTTCCCGCCGCCGGCGTAGATGCCGACATGGCCCGGCCAGTGCATGAGATCGCCGGCCGACCGGTTGGAGGCCGACACCTTCTTGACGGCCGCGGCCTGACGGGACGAGGTGCGCGGCAGCGTGATGCCTATCTGCTGATAGGCGCGCAACGTCAGCCCGGAGCAGTCGAACGTCTGGGGTCCCTCCGCACCCCAGACGTACTTCTTGCCCTTCTGCGCTGCCGCGAAGGCGATCACCTTTTGTACGCGCGCCTCGCGAGAGGAGCCGGTGGCCGCCAGCAGGGCGGACCAGGTCCTGGGGCCGACGACGCCGTCCGCTGTCAGGCTGCGGCTGGACTGGAAGGCGCGTACGGCCCGGCGGGTGGCCGGTCCGAACTTGCTGTCGACCGTCAGGCCGGCTCCGGTGGTGTTCAGTCGGCACTGGGCCTCCCGTACCGAATTACCCGTCGACCCCTCACGGATCTTGACCCGGTCGGACGTGACGCAGGAGGCGGTCGTCGAAGCGGCTGCCACGGGCTGGGACAGTGTCGCCAGGCCGCCGGCCGACAATATGGCGCACGCAAGGAAGGCCGCGGTCTGATTCTTGAGTCTCATGCTGGTCCGATCTTCAGTCGGGTCTTGAGCCGGGCGGGGCGTGTGCGAGGGCAGGCCCAAAGCGGCATGAGTTCGGCGCCTCGGTCCCACTCGCATCGGGAGTCTCGACAGTCCCAAGGCTCAGTCCGGTGAGCCTGCGCTGTCAATATCGCCTGGGCGCGGGCGACATGGCGCTCGCCGAGTAGGCCTGGGGTGAGCAACAGTCTTGAGAAAAGGCCGAGTTGAGGCTCGGCGTCCGGCGAGGGTCATTGCGTCCGCCGCACGCGCATGACGCGATGTCCCCCGCCGGACGCGCATGAACTCGTCAGGGCCGCAGGAAGGGTTGGCTGCCTGCGGCAAGCGCCACGTCCAGTACGGCGGGGGACAGCACATGGTCTCGTACGAGGAGGGCGGCTCCGGTGATTCCGGCATGCGACTTGTACCCGGTGGGGGCGATCTGCAGTTGCCGTGTGGCCAGAGGCAGTGAGCGCTGGTACACGACCTCGCGGACCCCTGCCATCAGATGGTCCCCGGTGGTGCTCAGCATTCCCCCGAGGACGATGACATCCGGATTGAGGAGGCTGGTGGCGTGGGCGACGGATTCTCCGAGTACGCGACCGGCTCTTCTGAGTGCGGCGATCGCGTGGCTGTCACCGCGTCTGACGCGATCGACGACGTGACGGGCGTCGTCGCCCTCCTGTACGTCCCGCAGGTCGCGGGCCAGCGCCCAGCCGCCGACGAGGGCTTCGAGACACCCTTGGTTGCCGCAGCGGCATTGCGGATCCCCGAAGCCGTTGATGTGGGCGTGCCCGATGTCGCCGGCGGCTCCCTGTGCCCCTCGGTGGACATGGCCTCCGATCACCATCCCGCTGCCGACGCCTGTGCCGGCCTTGATGTAGAGCAGGTTCTGCCGGTCGCTCCAGAACCGGCGGTGCTCCGCGAGGGTGAGCAGGTTGACGTCGTTGTCGATGAGGATCGGTACCTGCCACGTCTCGTGCAGGTGGCCTCGGATGTCGTAGTTGTCCCAGCCGGACATGACGGACCAGCCAAGTACACGTCCGGCCTCGTAGTCGACGGGGGCGGGCAGCCCGAAGCCGATGCCTGCCACCGGTTTGTCCCCTGCTTCGGCTTCCTCGATGACCTCACGCACCGTCGCCGTGACCCTGTCCAGCAGGGCGCGGGGGCCGTCGCCGACGGCGAGAGGCTCGACCGAGTCGGCAAGGACATTGGCGTGGAGATCGGTGACCGCCACGCGCGTGCGTGACTCGCCGATGTCCACGGCGATAACGGCACCTGCGGCGCCGTTGAGGTGGATCGACCGGGACGGGCGGCCGCGAGAAGAGGCAGTGACGTCACCCTCGCGTACCAGGTCCGCCTCGAACAGGGAGTCGAGGCGCTGGCCGACGGTTGACCGGGAGAGTCCGGTGAGCCGAGCTATGCCACTGCGCGTCCGCGCCTGGCCCGTGGTGATCAGTTCGAGGATACGGCCGGGTCCGTCGTCCGGACGCCAGGGTGTCGGGGGTGGTGCTGCCGCAGATGAAATGCCGGTCATCGCGATCACGTTCCGTTTCCGGTCGGCATGGCCTCCGACCCATTTATGTCGTTCATTGTACATAACTCTGCTATTTATGCTTGACACTCGATTTAATCATGCGCAGCATCGACGTAACATCCCCGTCACGCCGTCCTCGGAGGCAACTCCGGACCCTCGTGCCTGGCGGGTGGCCCCCGTCCATGGAGGACTGAGTCAATGAAGATCGTCCGACGCGCTGCCGGCTCTGCCGGCCTCAGAGTCTCGGCTCTCGCCCTCGCCTGTGCCTTCACCGCCGTCGCCTGCGGCGGGAACGGCGCGGGTGACACGGGAGGGAAGCCGACCATCGGCATCGTCGCGCTGAATCTCAGCAATCCGTTCTTCGGCACGCTGGAGAAGGCGACCGAGAACGCTGCCAAGGCCAAGGGGTGGAAGGTCATGAAGGCGGAGGCCAAGACGCCTGGCGACTCCGCGACCCAGGTCACGGCCATCGAGAACATGATCGCCAACAAGGTGAAGGCGATCGTGGTCACCCCGGCCAGCGCCACCGCACTCAACGGGGTCCTCAAGCGGGCCGAGGAACAGGGCATCCTGGTCCTCGCCGTGAACGCCCCGCTCAAGCCCGACAGCACCGCGGCGGCGACCTATGCGACGGACAACGTTGCGGCCGGCAAGCTGATCGGGCAGTGGGCCAAGGCGTCGGCACCGGCAGGTGCCGGCGTCGCGATGCTGGACTTCGACCTGTCGGACGCGCCGTCCGCCGACCGGCACAAGGGCTTTCTGGACGGCTACGGCATCGCCGCATCCGCTCTCGCGGGCAAGGCCCTGACCAAGGGGACCGAGGACACCGGCCAGCAGGAGATGGAGAACCTCCTCTCGGCGCACCCCGGCATCAACGTCGTTTACACCATCAACGAACCGACCGCACGCGGCGCGTACACCGCCATCAAGAACAAGGGGCGCGCGGGCAAGGTCGTGCTGGTGTCGGTCGACGGAGCGTGCAGCGGTGTGCAGGACGTCAGAGACGGCGTGATCGGCGCCACCGCCATGCAGTTCCCCGACAAGATGGGACAGAAGGCCGTGCAGGCCGCTGCCGCCTACATCAAGGACGGGACGAAGCCCGAAGGCGGGATCGTCGACTCCGGGACGCAGCTCATCACCGACCGCCCGGTGAAGGGGCTTGCCTCCCAGACCTCGCAGTGGGGTCTTGAGCACTGCTGGGGACCGAAGTGATGGCGGGCGGCGTCCGGGAGTCCGACATCGCCGAGCTGGAGACACCGCTCCGCGCGCGAAGGGATCTCCGCAGCCTCGTCACCCACCAGATCTTCGGGCCACTGCTCGCCCTGGTGGTGGCGGTGATCGTGTTCGCCCTCACGACCAGCACCTTTTTCAACTCCGGCAATCTGGCGCTGATCGCCCAGCAGTCCGTGGTGGTCGGAACCCTGGCCCTCGGACAGACGCTGATCATCCTGACGTCCGGGATCGACCTGGCCAACGGAGCCATCATGGTGCTGGGCTCCGTGGTGATCGGCAAAATGGCCGTCGGCAACGACCCTGTCCTGGCGGCCGTGGTCGGACTGGTCGTCTGCGTGGCCCTCGGCGCGGTCAACGGCGCTCTGGTGTCCTGGCTGAAACTGCCTCCTTTCATCGTGACCCTCGGCGTCATGTCGGTGGTCATGGCCGCGGCCCGCCTCTATACCGATTCACAGAGCTACCCCATCACCTCCGACTTCCTCACCGTGCTGAACGACGGACCGGCGATCGGCGGAGTCACCATCACCTACGGGGTGATGCTCTGGATCGGGCTGACCGCGGTCCTGGGCTTCGCTCTCACCCAGACTTCCTGGGGTGTCCGGGTCTACGCGGTCGGTGACAACACACGGGCGGCAGAACTGTCGGGGATCAAAGTGCGACGGGTGCTGCTGAGCGTCTATGTGGTCGCTGGCCTCGTATACGCCCTGGCCGCCTGGCAGGCGCTGGGCCGTACACCGACGGCCGACCCCAGTGGGTACGCCAACGGAAATCTCGACAGCATCACCGCTGTCGTCATCGGCGGCACCAGCCTGCTCGGTGGGCGGGGCGGCGTCGTGGGGACGCTCATCGGAGCCCTCATCGTGAGTGTGCTCCAGAACGGGCTCACCCAGGCGGGCATCGACTCGCTCTACCAGCAGGTCGCGACAGGCGTCCTGGTGATCGTCGCGGTGGGTGTGGACCACCTGGCACGAAGGAGGCAGCAGCGATGACCAGGTCGGACCCCACAGTCAACGTGCTGGAGGCACGAGGGCTCACCAAGCACTACGGGCACGTGGTCGCCATGGACAACTGCGACTTCGACCTGCGCCCCGGCGAGATCCTCGCAGTGATCGGTGACAACGGGGCGGGCAAGTCCACCTTGATCAAGTCTTTGACGGGAGCGGTCGTCCCGGACTCGGGGACTCTGTACCTCGACGGGGAGCCCGTACGGTTCCGCGGCCCGCTGGACGCCCGGGGCGCCGGCATCGAGACCGTCTACCAGGAGTTGGGGGTGGCCCCGGCCCTCGACATCACCCAGAACCTCTACCTCGGCCGCGAACAGCGCCGCAAGGGGCTGCGGGGCACCGTCTTCCGCCAGCTGGACACACGGGGAATGCGGCACGAGTCGGCCCGGCAGATGGCGGACCTGGGAATCCGGGTGCAGTCCATCACCCAGAAGGTGGAGACCCTGTCCGGAGGGCAGCGTCAGGCCGTCGCGGTGGCACGTGTCGCCGCCTGGGCCAAACGAGTGGTGGTGATGGACGAACCGACGGCTGCCCTCGGCGTACGGGAGACCAACCAGGTCCTGGACCTGATCCTGCGTGTCCGGGACAGAGGACTGCCCGTCGTGCTCATCAGCCACAACATGCCCAATGTGTTCCAGGTCGCCGACCGCATCCACATCCATCGGCTGGGACGCCGCATCGCGCTCGTCGAGCCGGCGCAGACCTCCATGGAAGAGGTCGTCGCGATCATGACCGGGGCAAAGAAGCCCGGTCCCGGACACAAGAGGGGAGAGCGGGGATGACCCGGAGCACGGGTGCCGAGGACGACCGCACACCGACGGTGGAGGATGCCGGCCACGCGGAGCTCATCGCCGCCGCCAGGTCCATGATCGTCCCCGGGCAGCGCACGGTCCTGGGCATCGTAGGGGCCCCGGGCTCCGGCAAGTCGACGCTCGGTGAGGCCCTGGTGTCCGCACTCGGCGGACAGGCGGTCCTGGTGGGACTGGACGGATTCCACCTGGCCAACGCCGAACTCGACCGGCTGGGCAGGCATCCCCGCAAGGGAGCCGTCGACACGTTCGACGCCGCGGGCTACGTCAACCTGTTGCGCAGACTCCGCGCGCGGGACGAAGAAGTCGTCTACGCCTCCCTGTTCGACCGGAGTCTGGAGGAATCCATCGCCTGCGCCGTACCGGTGCCCCGCGATGTCCCCCTCGTCGTGACCGAGGGCAACTACCTGCTCGTCGAGGACGGGCCATGGGAGCAGATACGCGGGCTGCTCGACACCTGCTGGTTCCTGGAACCAGGGGAGGTGACCCGGCTGCGGCGGCTCATCACCCGGCACATGTCGTACGGACGCTCACCCGAAGAGGCTCACGACCGCTCGCACGGTTCCGACCAGGCCAACGCCGAACTGATCACCCGTACCCGTCGCCGCGCCGATCGCGTCATACGCGTCGTGGCGTCGGACGAAAGCAATGATCACAGCAAGGAGCGCACCTCATGAACGTGTTGGACAGATTCCGCCTCGACGGCCAGGTCGCCGTCGTCACGGGAGGGAACCGGGGCATCGGCAAGGCCATCGCCACGGCCTTCGCCCAGGCGGGTGCCGCGGTGGCCGTCGTCGGACGGGACGAGGAGCGCAACGAGCGCACCGCGGCCGAACTCGTGGCCGACGGAGCCACGGCACTGGCCGTGCGGGCCGACGTCACCAGCCGAGCCGATCTGACCTCCCTGCACGACCGGGTGACCCGGCAACTCGGCCCCGTCGATGTCCTGGTCAACAACGCGGGGATCGGCATCCACGGCGCGTCCCTGTCCATCAGCGACGAGGACTGGGACCGGGTACTGGCCACCAATCTGAGCGCGGTCTGGAAGGCGAGTCAGGTGTTCGGCGCCTCCATGGTCGAGCGCGGCACCGGCTCGATCGTCAACATCGGCTCCATGTCTGGCATGATCATCAACCGGCCGCAGTGGCACGCCCCGTACGCCGTGTCCAAGGCAGGCGTGCATCACCTCACCAAGTCCCTCGCCGCCGAATGGGCCCCGCGTTCGGTCCGGGTCAACGCGATCGCACCCGGATACACCAAGACCGAGATCTCCGACATCGACAGCCCGGAGTACAAGCACTACTGGATCGACGAAGTGCCCATGGAACGGTACGCGCAAGCCCTGGAGATCGCCCCGGCAGCGCTGTACCTGGCGAGCGCCGCCTCGTCCTTCGTCACAGGGGAGATCCTCGTCGTGGACGGTGGGTACACGCTGTGGTAAACACCCCGTCGCCGGAGCAGACGCCGGCCTCCGCCCCTTTCGACTGGACCGATCTGGACCGGCGTGCGGTCGTCACCGCCCGGGTCCTGGCCATGGACGCTGTCGAAGAGGCAGGACACGGCCATCCCGGTACCGCGGTCAGCCTGGCCCCGGCGGCCCACCTGGTCTTCCAGCGCTTCCTGCGGCACGATCCCGCCGACCCGGCTTGGCCGGGCCGTGACCGCTTCGTGCTCTCGTGCGGCCACTCCAGTCTCACGCTCTACATCCAGCTCCTTCTCACGGGCTACCCCCTCACCCTCGACGACCTCCGCGACTACCGGAAGAAGGGCAGCCTGACACCGGCGCACCCGGAGTGGGGACATACCCCAGGAGTCGAGACCACCACCGGGCCGCTCGGCCAGGGCATAGCCACCGCGGTGGGCATGGCGATGGCCGCCCGACGGGAGCGCGGACTCCTGGATCCGGACGCGCCGGAGGGTACGAGCCCCTTCGACCACCGGGTGTTCGTGCTCTGCTCAGACGGCGACATCCAGGAAGGAATCAGCGCGGAGGCGGCGTCCTTCGCCGGTCACCAGAAGCTCGGCAACCTCGTCGTCATCCACGACGACAACCGGATCTCGATCGAGGGCAGTACCGAACTGGCGACGAGCGAAGACGTGGGCGGCCGTTACGCCGCCCAGGGCTGGCACGTCCAGCGCGTGGAACTGGCAGCGGACGGCGATGTCGATGTCGCCGGGCTGTCCGAGGCACTTGAGGCGGCGACCGGGGAGACGTCCCGGCCCTCGATCATCGTCATGCGGAGCACCATAGCGTGGCCCGTCCCCGGGGCGAAGAACACCGCTGCCTCCCACGGCTCCGCCCTCGGCGCCGAAGCGGTCCGCAGGGCCAAAGCAGTGCTGGGTGCCGACACCGACGCCACTTTCGCTCTTCCGGCGGACGTGTACGAGGCGACCACCAGGACGGCCCGGAGCAGGGGGGCTACCGCGCGCGGCGCCTGGGAGCGGGCGCTCACCGGGTGGGCCCGGGCGCACCCCGACCGCAGCGCTCTGCTGACCCGTATCAGGAGCGGTCGGCCCCCGGCCGACTTCCCCGACGCCCGCCCGGTGTTCCGCCCCGGCCCGCCGGTCGCCACCCGCAAGGCATTCGGCCAGGCCCTACGTGCGGCGGCTCTGCAACTGCCGGAACTGTGGGGCGGATCCGCGGATCTGGGCGACTCCAACCACACCACGGTCGAGCCGGCTTCCTCCTTCCTGCCCGCCTCCAGTACTCTGCCCGGCGCTGATCCGGCCGGCCGGACCATCCACTGGGGCATCCGGGAGCACTTCATGGCCGCGGCCATGAACGGCATCGCCCTCTCCGGGCTCAGCCGCCCCTATGGAGGAACCTTCCTCGTCTTCAGCGACTACATGCGTCCGGCCGTGCGCCTGGCCGCGCTCATGGGGCTGCCCACGCTCTATGTCTGGACGCATGACTCGATCGGCCTCGGCGAGGACGGCCCCACCCATCAGCCGGTCGAGCACCTCGCCTCGCTTCGTGCCATGCCTGGTCTGGACGTGGTACGCCCCGCCGACGCCAATGAGACCGCAGTCACCCTCTGGCGGGTTCTGAGCAACAGAGGCGGTCCCGTGGGCTTCAGCCTGAGCAGACAGGATCTCCCGGTACTGCCCGAGGAAGGGGACGGTCTGAGACCGACCGAAGGAGCCGCGCTCGGCGGCTACATCCGCTACGAAATGCCTGCCGGGGAGGAGGAGCGCAGTGCCCCGGACGTCATCCTCATCGCCACCGGATCCGAGGTGTGGGTGGCCATCGAGGCCGCTCGTGCCCTGGCGGCGGAGTCGATCCGGGCCCGCGTGGTCTCCATGCCGTGCCGAGAGTGGTTCGACGCACAGCCCGCCTCGTACCGTGAAACTGTCATCCCGCCGTCGGTACGCCGCCGGGTTGTCATCGAGGCCGGGGTAAGTCAGGGCTGGCATGACCTTCTGGGGCTGGAGGGGCGGGCGATCTGCGTGGAGAATTTCGGCGCCTCCGCTTCGGCCCGGGAACTCTTCGAACACTTCGGCATCACCCGCGAGGCGGTGGCAGAGGTCGCGCGGGCACTCGTGTGAGGTGGTGGCGCGGCGGGCTGCCGCGCGATGGGCGGAGCTCCCCCGCGCAGCGGTGCGGGGGAGCTCCTGGCAGTGCCCGACGAGCGGGGCAGACCGCGGAGCCATCAGTTGCCGAGGCGTACCGGCAGGGTCGAGGAGCTGTTGGAGAAGAGGGACGGCACGGGGACCAGCGCCCCGGGGTCGACCGCCAGCGAAAGATCCGGGTAGCGCCGGAAGACGGCCGGGATGGCCAGCGCGGCCTCCAGGCGTGCCAGGGGGGCGCCGAGGCAGAAGTGGGGGCCGTGGCTGAACGCCAGATGCCTGCGCTGCTCGCGGGTGATGTCGAACCTGTCGGCATCGGAACCGTGTTGGCGCCGGTCGCGGCCGACTGCGCTGTACGGGGCCATGATCGCTTCGCCCTTGGGGATGCGGACCCCGGCGATCTCCACGTCCTCCAGCGGGTAGCGGAAGGGGAAGTTGCCGATCGGCGCGTCCCAGCGCAGGGTCTCCTCCACCACGTCCGCCCAGACCGAGGCGTCGCCGCCCGTGGCGAGAGCACGCTGATCAGGATGGGTCAGCAGTGCGCGTACCGCGTTGGTGATGAGGCTCAGCGTGGTCTCCTGCCCTGCTGACAGCATCAGCAGGAGAGTACCGACGAGCTCCTCCTCGCTCAGAGCGTCGGGGTCCGCCTCACGCGCGGCGATGAGCGCGCTGGTGAGGTCATCACCGGGATCGCCGCGCCGAGCCTCCACGACCCGGCCCAGCAGCTGGTACTGCTCGATCTGGCTGGCGGCGACTTCCGCGGGAGGAAGGTCCGAGCGGAAGATGTTGTCCATCAGCTCCTGGAGCCGCTGACGCTCGTGGGAGGGGACGCCGAACAGCTCGCAGATGACCTGCATCGGCACAGGGTGTGCGAAGTGCCTGCGCAGGTCCACGCTGCCGTCGGCGTCCACTCGGTCGGGAAGGGAGTCGAGCAGGTCGCCGATGATCTGCTCGATCCGTGGGCGCATTTCCTGGACGCGGCGTGGAGTGAAGGTCTGGGTGACCAGTTTGCGCAGCCGGCGGTGTTCCTGGCCGTCGGACGTGACCATGTTGGTCACTTTCACCATGCCTATGAGCGGCCACCCGTCCTCGATCTCGCCGCGGACGATGGCACTCCAGTTGCGCCAGTCCTTGCTGAAACGGGGATCGGCGACCATGTCGTTGAGCAGGGCGTGTTCCGTCACCGACCAGGCCATGACGTCGCCCGGAAGCCGGACCCGGACGACAGGGCCGAGCGAGCGAAGCCGGGCGGCTTCGGCGTGGTGATCTGTTCCGCGGGGGTCGAGGGCGACGACAGGTATGTGGCCTTCGGAGGAATCCGTACGCGTCATGCGCTGCTCCAAGGTACGGGACCCGCGGCGGTGGCCGCAGGTCCGGCGGGGACAGGGGATGTCATCGGCGGATGTCGGCGCCGATGCGGGAGGCGGAGAACTCCGCGGGAAGCGACATCGGCACCCGTGTCCAGGGGGAGGGACGCCAGGTCACTTCTTCTGCCGGGATGCTGAGGCGCATGTCCGGCAGCAGGTGCAGGGCGGTCTGCACCGCTGTACGGGTGATCAGCCGGGCGGGAACCTGTGCGGGGCAGACGTGTGGGCCGGCGGAAAAGGCGAGATGGGCACGGTTTCCCCAGCTCTCCTCGTCGTTCCCGGGGCGGATCACGGGGTCGTCGTTGGCACCGCACAGACCGAGAATCAGACAGTCGCCACGCCGGATGACGTGACCGCCCAGCTCGGTGTCGTGCAACGCGTATCTGGCCGGCATGTTGTTCATGGGAGGATCGCGCCACAGCGCCTCGTCCAACGCGTCGTCGATACCGAGCCGGCCGCCGCGCAGGCGTGCGGCGAACCGGGGGTCGGTGAGCATCAGCCGGAGCGTGTGGGAGATCCAGGCCGTCACCGTCTCGTTGCCCGCCGAGATCATCACGACGACCGACTGGAGGTGTTCCGCCTCATTCCGCAGGTTCGGATCACTGATGAACGCCGTGGTCATGTCACCAGTCGGGTTGCGCCGCCGCTCACGCACAGTGTCCAGGATGATCTGCTCGAAGTTCCTGTTGCCGCTCTGCGAATTGTCGGCGCTCCCGAACAGCGCGATGAGCGCGTCCAGCAGTTCTCGTCCCTCGGTGGTGTCCAGGCCGAAGAGGGAGGCCAGCGACAGCATCGGCACGATGGTCGCGTACTCGTTCACGAGATCCGCGCGGCCACGCGGCGAGAACTCGGCGATCAGCTCGGTACAGAGTGCTTCCACCTCCCGGCGGACCCGCCGCTGGTCCATCTTCGCGACAGCGTTGTCGAGCGGCCTGCGCAGCCGACGATGCTCAGGGCCGTCGGCCCCGATGACGTTCGCCCGCCATGCCATCATCGGGAGAAGACCCGAATGGAGTGGCACGAGGCCGTTGTTGAGGTCGCGCCAGTTGCGGGCATCGCGGGAGAACAACTGTTCCTGCCGGGTGATGGTCAGGAGTTCCCGGTAGCCGAGGACGAGCCAGGCGGGTACTCCCGGTTCCAGTTCGACCTTGGCAACGTTGCCCCATTCGCTGCGCAGCCTGCGATAGGCAGCCTGCGGGTCCGCGGATCCCACCGCCGCCGACAGGGGCATCAGCCCGGTCGACTGCGCGTCGTGTGCCGGGCAGGCGGGTGGTGGTGTGAGGCTCATGACGTGGTCTCCCAGGCGGCCGCAGTCCGGTTGCCCGATACGTACTCCACAAGGCTCACCAGAGAACCGACCGACGAACTGTAGTGGCGTGCGTCGCAGCTGACGATAGGTGTGTCGGGCAGAAGGTCCAGGGCCCCGCGCAGTTCGTCCACCGAGTACTGCTCGCTGTCGGGGAACTGGTTGACGGCGACGGCGAAGGGCAGCCCGCGGATCTCCAGTTGCTCCAGGACGTCGAAGCTGTCCTCCAGCCGCCGGGTGTCGATGAGGACGAGCACTCCGATGGCGCCCTCGGACAGTCCTTCCCACAAATCCCAGAACCGACGCTGACCAGGCATTCCGAACAGATAGAGCACCAGCCGCGAACTGAGCGTGATTCTGCCGAAGTCCATGGCTACGGTGGTAGTTGACTTGGTACTCATCCCCGCCAGGTCGTCGATGCCGACGCTCGCCACGGTCATGACTTCCTCGGTGCGCAGCGGTTCGATCTCGCTGACGGACCCGACGAGCGTCGTCTTGCCCACGCCGAAGGCACCCACGACCAGGATCTTGGCCGCTTGCTGGACAGTGTCGGGTAAATAGCGATCAGACGAGCCGGCGGAGCCCATCCAGTACCTCCTGAAGCAAGTGGCTGTCGGGCAGTGCGGCTTGCGGGACGCCGGACCGCGCGGACAGATGACCGCTGTCCACGAGGTCGGACGCCAGCACCTTCATGAGACTGACCGGCAGCGCGAGATGTGCGGCAGCTTCCACCAGGGAGATCAGACGCTCGCACATGCGCATCAGAGCGAGCTCCTCCCGGGTGGCTGTGACGGGGAGCGGCTTGTGCGTATCGGCCACGATCAGGAGGGTCTCGACCCCGACGGTGTTCCGACTGGGCCGCGCGCGTCCTCGGGTGATGACGTAGGGACGAACGGCACCGTCCGGGAAAGGGTCTCCTCCGGACGCGGTCACACGGACCCCTGCCGCGGCGGACTGCTGAGGTTGTGGGCTCCGATCTTCATGACCTGGGCCTGCATCTGGCGGGCGACCAGCTTCGGATCGACGACCGGTCCCGTCACCACCGCGAGGTGTGCGCCGTTGGCGCTCCGCATGAAGAGGAAGCCGCCTTTGAACTCGACCATCTGCTGGTGTACGGCGCCGCCGTCCTCTCCGAACTCCCTGCCCAGGCTGCGTCCCAAGGACTGCAGCCCGGAACAGTTGGCCGACAGCCGGTCGGCCGAATCCCTGTCGATTCCGTCCGAACTGGCCAGCAGCAGCCCATCCGCACTGAACACAATGGCCTGCCGCACTCCCGGCACCGCTGTGACCTCAGCCAGCATCCATCCACGCTGCTGAGGGCTCTCCACGTAGCTCATGATCAGGTCTGTCCTTCTGTCGAATCTGGGTGAGTAGCGGATAGACCGTGGTCGCTGCCGTGCGTGTACTCGGCATGGCCGCCGGGCAGCGGAGCATCGGCGCGGCCGCCCTCGAAGAACTGCTCCATCCAGTTGCCCGCGTCCTCCGGCGAACCGGGTGGGGTGACAGCCGTCGGCGCCGCCTGGACCTGGGGCGTCTGGCCGTCGCGCCGGGAGCGGCGCTGCGGCAGTCTGCGGGAAGGCCGGTGCGCGGGCGCTTGCGACGAGGAGGACATGCGGTGTTCGGCGTCGGTCGATGCGAGAGGACCGCCCGGCAGCGGTTCCGGAGCAGGATCCGACGACGGCGCGGTCGGCTCCGTCATGGGCTGCGAGGGACGGGCCGCGGGTGCCCGATGCTCCTCCGGGGCCGGTGGCGCGGGCCTGGATCCGGGGACGCGCGCGGCTGCTGGTGTGCCCACCGGGGCAAGGGCCGTAAGCAGTTCCACCGGTACGAGGACCACGGCACGCACACCACCGTACGGAGACGGTCCCAGGTCGACGCCGAGGCCGTGCCGCCGGGCGAAGCGTCCGACGACCGCGAAGCCGGTCTGCGGAATCTCCCCCACATCGCCGACGCCGAGGAGCCGGCGGCCGGAGGCGATCTCGCGTGCTTCGGCCAGGCGGTACTCGTCGAGTCCGAGCCCGCCGTCGTCCACCTCGATGACTGCCCCCCGCTGCACGGTCCGGACCGTGACCGGGACACCGGTTCTCGGCGGGCTGTACTCCGTGGCGTTGGCGAGCAGTTCGGCGAGGAGATGGATGAGGGGCTCCACGACGGGAGCCGTGACGCCGACATCGGGGTCGCCCGTCACTTCGATGCGTTTGAAGGAAACGATCCTTCCTGAAGCGGCTCTGACCACGTCGACCAAGGCCAGCGGCCGCTGCCACTGCTGCCCGGGCCACTCACCGCACAGCACCTTCAGACTCTGGGCGTGCCGCGCCTGCTGGGTGGCCGCGTGGTCCACGTGCATCGTGGCTTCGAGTAGATCCGCGTCTCCCGGGTATCTCTCGGCCACTCCTGTGGCGGTGGCCTGAATGCGGTGAGCGGAGGTCTGGACGCGGTTCGCGAGTTCGATCAGTGCCAGCCGGTGTGACTCCTCACGATCCTCCACCGCGGTCGAGACCTGGGAGAGCAGCCGCTCCAGGCTGTCCGCCAAGACAGGGCCCAGTTGTGAGGCACCGCGGCGCGGAGGCGGAATCTCCCGTTTCCCGAGGGCCGCGGGCAGCCGCTCGGAGGCGAGATGGCCGACCTCCTCGACAACCAGTTCAGACTGTCGGCCGACGTACTGCCTCCACTCGGCGTCCTGGCGCGCAGCTTCCGCCTGCCGGGCCTGAGACTCCGTCCGCCGGAGAGCGGCATCTGCGGCCGTCTTCAGATGCCGTGCCCGCAGGGAGATGAGGCAGGCCATGGCCGACACCGCCGAGGCTGCGTAGACAACGGCCAGTGGGGCGGACAGCCGACTCGTGGAGAACACTCCGAACACGAGCGGCACAACGGTGAGCAGCAGAGCCGCCCACCAGAGGCCGGGCCTGTCGGGTGGGGCGCCCGAGGACGCAGGAGAACGTGCCATGGATAACCCTTGAGTTGGCTCGGAATCGCCGACTGATGCACGCGGGCCCCGCGTGTGCCGCCGGTGAGTCACGGCGGGGGACACGACGGTCGACGTGAGGCCTACGGATGAGGTGCCCGCCCGGAACTGCACCGTTGTCTCGCGGCGGGACCGGAGCGCGCTCGGCTGGGCTGATTGTGCATCAGGCATGGTCGGGTGATCGTATATGGCAGAGGCACATGGCGTAGCCGTCTACCGGTCAGATCGGCTCGGGATGGCTGGGATTGTTCGGTGCGTGTACGCCGCGCGGGCTCACAGGGGAACAGGTGTCTTCGCCTGGTCTCCCGTGAGCCCGCCGGTGGCGCAATCCGTTTGAAAAGAGGCGCATGTGTTGATCCGCGGTCCAGGGTGTGGCGGCGGCATCGGGCGGGGAAGGGCCGCGTTCCTACGGAGCGTGTCGCTTATGGCGAGTTGATCCCAGGGTGAAGAGGTTGATTCTGTACGAGTTGACGGCGGGCGGGACCAGGCGCGCCAGAAGCGGTATGCCGTATCGATGGCGCTATGGCCAGGTTCTGGCTATGTCCGCCTGCGGGCTGGCGAACGTCCTGCTCTCGCGCAGCGTCGGCCCCAGGCCTCCAGAGCCTTCGGGTCATCGCAGGTCCATGTCATCCGTGCATCAACGGACTTGAACACCGGGTTGCGATCCTGGTTGCGCATCATGGCGCCACCGCCGGTGTCGAAGCTCAGATCGGATCCGGGGAATCGGCCCGTCAGGGCTTCTACGACAGAGCGGACCTGACCTTCGTCCAAGTAGAGGAGCACGGCCTCGCTGACGAAGAAGTACGGACCGCCGCCGTCCGCCACTTGCTCGAACCAGTCGGTCTCCAGTACCGATGCCGCGAGGGTCGTGGTCCGCGGGGAGTCGCGAAGGAACCTCCGCCGCAACTCCACGGTGTCCGGCAGATCGAGGTCGAACCAGCGCGCTCGCCCGTTGTCGAGGCGGCGAGAGCGTGTGCCGAGCCCGGCGCCGAGTTCGACCACGGTGCCGTCGGGATGTTCGCTGAGGAAGCGGCGTACCCAGCCGTCGAAGATGGCGCTGCGCAGCACGGAGCCCACGAGCGAGGGCCCGCGGAACTTCTCGAAGTCGTAGTCGATGCGCTCGACCATCCTCAGCGCCTCGGCATCTCCGAGGATCGGTCGGCGAGCCTGCGCGTCGAGTGCGCGTCCGTAGAGCGGGATGAGCAGTGTCTCCTGTACGGTCCCGAGCCGCACGTTCTCCTTGGGCACTTGATCACCATCCAAGAGAAGTTAGGTATGCCTAAGTAACTCTATCGTGGGCGGTCTTCCCTGCGGTGATTCCTGGTGGCGTCTTGACCCGGTGGCGCCCCAGGACACACGCTCAGGGCTTTCCCCATGGGGACCAGCGGGGACAAGGGGGCGCAGGTTCACATCCGCAGAGTGCGTGCGTGCACGTCGGGAAGTCCGCGGAAAGAAATTCTGACGATGATGTCGAGAACCCGGGACCGGCTCCGTCCCCGTGGTGAACGCGACCGGACCGGTCGCACGACACCGAGGAGAAGACCATGGCCAAGTACCTGCTGCTGAAGCACTACCGAGGCGCCCCGGCCGCCGTCAACGACGTGCCGATGGCCGAGTGGACGCCGGAGGAGATCTCGGCCCACCTGCAGTACATGAACGAATTCGCGGCCCGGCTGGAGAAGACCGGCGAGTTCGTCGACAGCCAGGCGCTCGCCCCCGAGGGGACGTTCGTCCGGTACGACGGCGAGGGCCGCCCGCCCGTCACCGACGGCCCGTTCGCCGAGACGAAGGACGTCATCGCCGGCTGGATGATCATCGACGTCGACAGCTACGACCGCGCGGTCGAGCTGGCCGGGGAGCTGTCGGCCGCCCCCGGCGCGGGCGGGAAGCCCATCCACGAATGGCTGGAGCTGCGCCCCTTCCTGGGCGTGCACCCCACCGTCACGGAGTGACGTCCCCCATGGACGAGGTTCTGCTCCGCAGCCTCACGCCGCAGGTGCTCGCCGTCCTCGTCCGCCGCGGAGCCGACTTCGCGGCGGCGGAGGACGCGGTCCAGGAGGCGCTGGTCGAGGCGGTCCGCCGCTGGCCGGCCGCCCCCGCCCCGGGCTCCTCGCCCGGGGCCGGCGGGGAGCCCCTCCGGGATCCGAAGGGCTGGCTGGTCACCGTGGCCTGGCGCAAGTTCCTCGACGCGACCCGGGCGGACACCGCTCGCCTCCGGCGCGAGGAACGCGTCGAGGAGGAGCCGGCGCCCGGGCCCGCGCCGGCCGTGGACGACACACTCCAGCTCTACTTCCTGTGCGCCCACCCGTCGCTGACCCCGTCCTCCGCCGTCGCCCTCACCCTGCGCGCGGTCGGCGGGCTGACCACCCGCCAGATCGCCCGGGCGTATCTGGTCCCCGAGGCGACCATGGCCCAGCGCATCAGCCGGGCCAAGCGCACCGTGGCCGGGGTGCGGTTCGACCGGCCGGGCGATGTCGCCACCGTCCTGCGCGTTCTCTACCTGGTCTTCAACGAGGGCTACTCCGGTGATGTCGACCTCGCAGCCGAGGCCATCCGCCTCACCCGGCAGCTCGCGGCCCGGATCGACCACCCCGAGGTGGCGGGCCTGCTCGCGCTGATGCTGCTCCACCACGCCCGGCGCGCCGCCCGTACCGCCCCGGACGGCAGCCTGGTGCCGCTCGCCGACCAGGACCGGGGCCAGTGGGACACCAGGGCGATCGCCGAGGGTGTGGTGATCCTCCAAGCAGCCCTGGCCCGCGACCGGCTGGGGGAGTTCCAGGCGCAGGCCGCCGTCGCGGCGCTCCACGCCGACGCGCCGACCGCCGAGGAGACCGACTGGGTGCAGATCGTGGAGTGGTACGACGAGTTGGAGCGGCTGACCGACAGCCCGGTGGTCCGGCTCAACCGCGCGGTCGCCGTGGGCGAGGCCGACGGGCCGAGGGCCGGCCTGGCGGCGCTCGCGGCGCTGGACGACTCGCTGCCGCGTCACACCGCGGTGGCGGCCTACCTCCATGAGCGCGACGGCGACCTGGCGAAGGCGGCGCGGCTGTACGCAGAGGCGGCGGAGAAGGCCCCCAACCTCGCCGAACGCGACCATCTGACGCGCCGGGCGGCCCGGCTCAACGCCCGTCGCGACCGCTGACCGGCGGTACGGGGCCGGGGCTCCGGCGGGAGCGGTCAGCCCAGCTTGAGCAGCAGGTCCGACAGCTCGGCGGGCATGGTGATCATGCAGTCGTGCCCGGTCGGCAGCTCCCACACCTGTGCGGGGGTGCCGTCGGGCTGCACCGGCGGGACGGGGCGACGGGTGATGCCCTCCGGTTTGCCGACGGTGCAGTGGATGTGTGTCCGCCGGACCGCGTCGGCGGCGGGATTGTCGAGCTGGACCGGCTGCCGGAGGCAGCGCACCGGCTGGTCGGACAGCATGGCGCGCAGCCACGCGACGTCGGCCGGGTCGGTGACCCCGAACAGTCCGGCGGGCGGCGGCATCTCGGGCAGCGGCGGAATCCGCCAGGGGGTGTCCGACTTCGCGGCCTCGTCGATGAGGACCAAGGTGATCGGCTGGGCGTCGACCGCGGTCTCGCCGTGCTCGGGGACCATCGCGTCGAGGTAGACGAGGTGCGCGATCCGGTCGGGCACCCGGTTGGCGACGGACGTGATGACGAGCCCGGCGTAACTGTGGCCCACGAGCACCACATCGCTGAGGTCCTCTTCGGTGATCAGCCCGACGATGTCCTCGACATGGGTGTCCAGCCCCACGTCGGGGCCGAGCAGGTGCGCCTTGTCGCCGTAGCCGGTCAGGGAGGGGGCGAGCACCCGGTGTCCGGCCGAGGTCAGCAGCGGCACCACCCGTTCCCAGGCCTGCCCGCTGTGCCAGGCACCATGGACCAATAGATAAGTCGACATTGTTTCGCTCCTTCGCGCACGCGCCCGGCCGGAACCAGGGCGGTCCCGGGCGGCGTCGGCGGGTACGGGCGCCCGCGGTCTGTCATGATGGATAAACGGGACGCTGTCCCGATTGAAAATACGGGACACTGTCCCGTTTAGCAATCCCGGGTACGGAAGCCCGGTGCGAAGACCGATACGGAAGCCAGGTACGGAAGGACGATGCGGTGACTGACGCCGATCGGGACGCGGTGCGTGCGCCCCGGCCCAAACGCGCGGACGCGCGACGCAACGAGGAGGCCCTGCTCGGCTCCGCGGCAGCGGTCTTCGTCGAGTCGGGCGTGGAGGCGCCGATCCGCGACATCGCGGCCAGGGCGGGCGTCGGGACGGCCACCATCTACCGCCATTTCCCGACGCGGGCGGACCTCATCGTCGCTGTCTACCGGCACCAGGTGGAGGCCCTTGCCGAGGCCGGTCCCGCCCTGCTGGCGGACAGCGCCACCCCGCACGCCGCGCTGGGGCGATGGGTCGATCTCTTTGTCGACTTCCTCGTCACCAAGCAGGGGCTCGCCGGGGTGCTGCAGTCCGACGACCCCTGCTTCGACCCGCTGCACTCCTACTTCCTGGAGCGGCTCGTTCCCGTCTGCGCCGAACTGCTCGACGCCGCCGTCCGGGCCGGCGAGATCCGCTCCGACGTGGACGCCTACGCGTTCATGCGCGGCGTCGGGGGCCTGTGCGCGGGCGCCGGCGGCAATGCCCGGTACGACGCGCGCCGGCTGGTCGAGGTCCTGGTCGCGGGGCTGCGCCGGTCGTCCGGGTGAGGCCGGGCCGCGTGCGGTTCAGCGCGCGGTGAGCGTCATGTCGAACGAGTAGCGCGAGGCCCGGTAGAGGTGCGAGCCGAACTCCACCGGGCGGCCCGCGTCGCCGAGCACCGTGCGCTCCATGGTCAGCAGGGTGCCGCCGCGCGGCTCCGTCAGCAGGCGGCACTCCGCCGCCGTCGCCCGGCGCGCCCCGATCGTCTGCTCGGCGGAGCGCAGGGTCACACCGGCCCGGCCGAGCAGCTGGTAGAGGCCGTGCGCGGCGAGATCCTGCTCGCTCGGGCTCAGCAGGTCCGCCGGCAGATGGTTCTCCATGACCGCGATGGGCTCGTCGTCCGCGTACCGCAGCCGGCGCAGCGCCAGGGTGGGCGCACCCGGTTCGAGCCGGAGCGCCGTCGCGACCCTGCCGGCGGCCGGCAGGGTCTCCATCGACAGCAGCTCGGTGCGCGGCCGGCGGCCGTCGCGCTCCAGGTCCTCGAAGAGGCTGGTCAGCTCGATCTGCCGGCGGACGCGGTCGTTGACGACCTGGGTGCCCACTCCGCGCTTGCGCGCGAGCAGTCCCTTGTCCACCAGGTGCTGCATGGCCTGGCGCATGGTCGGACGCGACAGCTCGAACCGCTTCGCCAGCGAGATCTCGTTCTCCAGCTGCGTACCGGGTGCCAGTGTGCCCGACTCGATGAGCTGCTGGAGCTGCTGCGCGATCTGGAAGTACAGCGGCACCGGGCTGTCCCGGTCGATGGTGATCAGCCTGGTGATCGACTCCGCGTCGGGCATTTCGGAACGGTGCGCCACACGCCCAGTATGCCGCACCTTCCGGTCAAGCTCCATACATCTATATGTCAGAACAAAGGGGAGAGGGGAGTCAGCCGGCCAGCTCACCGAGGAGCGCCCAGGTCCGGCGCCGGTCTTCGTCTCCGGCCAGGTCCGTCCCCGCGAACACCACCTCGGTCGCCCCGGCGTCCCGGTAGCGCCGCACCTCGGCTGCCACCGCCTTCTCGTCGCCGATCACCGCCACGTCGGAGGCCCGCTTCCCGCCGGAGAGCTCGATCACGCGCGCGTAGGACGGGAACTGCTCGTAGAAGGCCAGCTGTTCGGTGGCGGTCGCGCGGGCGGCGTCGGGATCGCCGGTGACCACCCCGTGCACCAGGGCCACGATCCGGGGCGCCGGCCGGCCCGCGTCGCGGGCGGCGGCGGTCACCGCAGGGACGATGTGCTCGGACAGCGCCCGGGGCCCCGCCAGGTACGGCAGGATCCCGTCCGCCAGCTCGCCGCTGGCCCGCAGTGCCTGCGGGCCCATCGCGGCCACCAGCAGCGGCACGCCCTGCTCCGCCCCCGGCACCCGGGCGGGCAGCGGGGTGGTCGCGGTGATCAGCTCGCCGTGGAAGTCGGCCTCACCCGTCTCGGTGAGCCGGCGCAGCGCGGTGAGGAACTCCCGCAGCCGGGCGATGGGCCGCTCGTACGGGATGCCGAAGCCCGCCTCCGTCAGCGGCTTCGTGCCGAGGGCGAGCCCCAGGTGGTAGCGGCCGTGCGTGGCCGCCTGGGCGGTCTGCGCCTGGCTGGACACCAGCAGGGGGTGCCGGCCGAAGACGGGGATCGCGGACGTGCCCACGTGCAGCCCCGGCACCTCCCGGCCGACGATCGCCGCGAGCTGGGGTGAATCGGCGCCGAAGGTCTGCCCGAACCAAGCGGACCGCAGCCCTGCGGCGGCGGCCTCCCGGGCGAGCTCCACGGTGGCGTCGATCTGGTTGGCGGATCCGGTCGCGCTGAGCGCTACTCCCACAGTCATATCAAGGAAAACAAAGGCCGGTTGGGCCCGCATTCCGGCCCGTTCATGACGACTTCATGACCGCTGTGTGTACAGGCGCGGGGGGCCGATTGGGTGATCAAATGAAGGATGGTTACCATATGAGCGCCGCCTAGCTCGAAAGATAAACCTGTGACTGTCAATGACGACGCGTTCACCAACTGGAAGAACCGCGAGGAAATCGCGGAGTCGATGATCCCGATCATCGGGAAGCTGCACCGCGAGCGGGACGTGACCGTCCTCCTGCACAGCCGCTCCCTGGTGAACAAGTCGGTGGTGAGCATCCTCAAGACCCACCGCTTCGCCCGGCAGATCGACGGCGAGGAGCTCTCGGTCACCGAGACCCTGCCGTTCCTCCAGGCGCTCACCACGCTGGATCTCGGCCCCTCCCAGATCGACATCGGCATGCTCGCCGCGATGCACAAGGCCGACGACCGCGGCCTCACCGAGGCGGAGTTCACCGCCGGTGCCGTCGCCGGTGCCACGGGCGCCGAGAAGATCGAGCGCCGCGCGTCGCGCGATGTCGTCCTGTACGGATTCGGCCGCATCGGCCGCCTCCTGGCCCGGCTGCTCATCGAGAAGGCCGGCTCCGGCAACGGCCTGCGGCTGCGCGCCGTCGTCGTCCGCAGGGGCGGCGGCCAGGACCTCGTCAAGCGCGCCTCGCTGCTGCGCCGCGACTCCATCCACGGGCAGTTCCAGGGCACGATCACCGTGGACGAGGCGAACGACCGGATCATCGCCAACGGCAACGAGATCCAGATGATCTACGCCGACGACCCGGCGTCGGTGGACTACACCGCGTACGGCATCGACGACGCGATCCTCATCGACAACACCGGCAAGTGGCGCGACCGCGCGGGCCTCTCGAACCACCTGCGCCCGGGCATCGCCAAGGTCGTCCTGACCGCGCCGGGCAAGGGCGACGTGCTCAACGTCGTGCACGGCGTCAACCACGACATGATCAAGCCGGACGAGCAGATCATCTCCTGCGCGTCCTGCACCACCAACGCGATCGTCCCCCCGCTGAAGGCGATGGCCGACGAGTACGGCGTCCTGCGCGGGCACGTGGAGACCATCCACTCGTTCACCAACGACCAGAACCTGCTGGACAATTACCACAGCTCCGACCGCCGCGGCCGGTCCGCGCCGCTCAACATGGTCATCACCGAGACCGGCGCCGCCTCGGCCGTGGCCAAGGCGCTGCCCGACCTCGACGCGACCATCACCGGCAGCTCGATCCGTGTCCCGGTGCCCGACGTCTCCATCGCGATCCTCAGCCTGAAGCTCGGCCGCGAGACCACCCGCGAGGAGGTCCTCGGCCACCTCCGCGAGGTGTCGCTGACCTCCCCGCTCAAGCGGCAGATCGACTTCACCACCGCCCCCGACGCGGTCTCCAGCGACTTCATCGGCTCACGCCACGCCTCCATCGTCGACGCGGGCCCGACCCAGGTCGACGGCGACAACGCGATCCTCTACCTCTGGTACGATAACGAGTTCGGCTACTCGTGCCAGGTCATCCGGGTCGTCCAGTACGTCTCCGGGGTCGAGTACCCCACGTACCCCGTCCCGGCGCTCTGACCTCACCGGCGACCGCCGGCGCCCCAGGGGCCGGTCCCACCCTCCGACGGGTGGGACCGGCCCTGCGCGCTATCCGGCCGCGGCCGTGCCGGACACCGAGGCCGGGGCCCGGTCGTAGCCGGTGGCCCGGGTGGTGAACGTCCCCCGGCCCTGCGTCCGGCTGCGCAGCCGGGTCGCGTAGCCGAACAGCTCGGCCAGCGGGACGGTCGCGGTGATCACCACCGTGCCGGCCCGCGCGGTGGAGCCGGACACCCGGCCGCGCCGCGCGGCCAGATCACCGAGCACCCCGCCGACGGCGTCGTCGGGCACGGTGGCCGTGAGCTCGACCACCGGTTCCAGCAGCGCCGTCGCACCGGCACGCAGCGCCTCCCGCAGGGCGAACCTGCCGGCGGTGCGGAACGCCATCTCCGAGGAGTCCTTGGGATGGGTGGAGCCGTCGGTCAGCGTCACCCGCACCCCGGTCACCGGATGCCCGCCGAGCGGGCCCTCCACCAGGGCGTCCCGGCAGCCGGCCTCGACCGCGCGGACGTACTCCTGCGGCACCCGGCCGCCGACGACCGCCGAGCGGAACACGAAGTCCGCCGCCGCGCTCTCCCCGTCGTCCCCGCCGGTGGCTTCCAGCGGCTCGACGTCGATGACCACATGCGCGAACTGCCCGGCCCCGCCGTCCTGTTTGACATGCCGGTAGACCAGACCCGATACCCCGCGCACCGGCGTCTCCCGGTAGGCGACCTGCGGCCGGCCGACCCGGAGTTCCAGCACGTGGGCGCGGCGGATCTTCTCCGCGGCCACCTCCAGATGCAGTTCGCCCATGCCCGAGAGCACGGTCTGACCCGTCTCGGGGTCCGTCCGTACCGCGAGCGACGGGTCCTCCTCGGCCAGCCGGACCAGCGCGGCCATCAGCCGCTCCGTGTCGGTGCTCCGCCGCGCCTCGACCGCCACCGAGACGACCGGTTCGGCCACCGCGGGCGGTTCGAGGACGAGCGGGGCGTCCGGAGCGCACAGGGTGGCGCCGGCCCGGGCGGACTTGGGCCCGATGACCGCGACGATGTCCCCGGCCACCGCCGTGTCGACATCGACATGGCGGTCCGCCCGGACCCGCAGGATGCGGCCGATGCGTTCGCTGCGCCGCGTGCCGGCGTCCAGCACCGTCTCCCCCTTCCGTACCGTTCCCGAGTACACCCGCAGATAGGTCAGCCGGCCCGTCGCGGTCGCGTTGACCTTGAACGCGAGCGCGGCGAACGGCGCCGCCGGATCGGCCGCCCGCTCCTGCTCCGTGTCGCCGGACATCCCGCGCACGGGCGGTACGTCCAGCGGCGAGGGGAGATACGCCACGACCGCTTCCAGCAGTGGTTCGACCCCGCGGTTGCGGTAGGCCGAGCCGCACAGCACCACGACGCCGTCACCGGTCCGGGTCAGATCACGCAGGGCCCCGGCGAGCGTCCGCCCGGAGAGCTCCGACCGGTCGCAGAACTCCTCCAGCGCGGCCGGGTGCAGCTCGGCCACCGTCTCCTCCAGCAGCCTCCGGCGCCGGCGCGCCTCGTCCCGCAGCGCATCGGGCACCTCCCTCTCCTCGTACGTGTCCCGGCCGTCGGCCCAGACGAGGGCCCGCATGCGCAGCAGATCGACCACGCCGGCGAACGCGTCCTCGCGGCCGATGGGCAGCTGGACCACGAGCGGGACCGTGTGCAGCCGGTCGAGGATCGACGCCACCGCCGTGTCGAGGTCGGCGCCCGCCCGGTCCAGCTTGTTCACGAAGGCGATACGCGGCACGGCGTGCCGGTCGGCCTGGCGCCACACGGACTCGCTCTGCGGTTCCACCCCGGCGACCGCGTCGAACACGGCGATCGCACCGTCCAGCACCCGCAGCGAACGCTCGACCTCGTCGGCGAAGTCGACGTGCCCCGGAGTGTCGATCAGATTGATCCGGTGGCCCGCCCAGGTGCAGCTGACGGCGGCGGCGAAGATGGTGATGCCGCGGTCGCGTTCCTGGGAGTCGAAGTCGGTGACGGTCGTGCCGTCGTGGACCTCGCCGCGTTTGTGGGTGGTACCGGTGGCGTAGAGGATCCGCTCGGTGACGGTGGTCTTGCCGGCGTCGACGTGGGCGAGGATGCCCAGGTTGCGCACGTCGTCGAGCGCGTTGGTGAGGTGACGGTGCAGTTCGGTACGCACGGTCCGTGGCCTTTCGGGGTGATCCAGAAGGAGACGGCGCGATACCCCGGACGGGCGGCCCGGTCGGGGGCCGCGGGAACCCCGCCCCGCGCACGGCGGACAGCGCCGCTGTCGCGTGGACGGTCCGTCAGAAGACGGAAGGAGAAGAGGGGTTCAGATCGTCACGAGGGTCCGGGGCCGGCCGCGCAGCCGGCGCCGGGCGGCCGTGGACACCAGGATCACCTCGTACCGCGACAGGGGAACGACGACAGCGGTGCGGTAGCGCACGGCAGCTCTCCCCTCGATGGTCACGGCGCACACGGCGGGGCGAACTCCCGGCGTGTGCTGGCGCGGTGAGTCTAGGGAACGAAGGGAGTGCGGGGGAACCGGTTTTCCGGCCGGGCGGCGTCGCGGTGCGTGGCGCGGCGGGCGCGGGGCTTCCAGGTACGGCAGTGGCGCAGCGCGCTCCGGCCGCAGCCGCGCCACTCGGCGGGGGAGACCCCCGTGCCCTGACCGGTACGGGTGATCAGGGCATTGACCGGGGTCAGCGGGTCCAGGGCCATGGTGCGGGCCAGCAGGACCCCGAGGACCAGCGGGCCCAGGGTGACGGCCAGGGTGGTGCCGGTGCCGGCCATGTGCCGCATGCGGGGACGGGGTGCGTCGGGAGCCATGGCTCCATTCCAGCGGCGGCCGACCGGCACGGGATCGGGCGACGTACTCAGAACGCACGGCCCGGGTACTCACCCGGGCCGTGCGGCGCCCCCCGCGGCGGGACTACGCCGTGGTGCCGGGGCCGGAACCGGTGCCCGACGCGGCCTTGATGCCCTTGGTGATCCGGTCCAGGACGGACAGGGCGGGTGCCTTGGGATTGATGTCGAAGCCGGAGCGCACGAGGATGATCGTGTCCGGGGCGTGCGGCGAGGGGAAGGCCAGGGACTCCACGTAGCCGTCGTCGCCGTTCTTCGTCACGACCTTCCAGCGCACCCGGTAGCCCTGCTGGCCGGCCACCGTGACCGCCTCGGACTTCAGCTGCTGGTGCGAGGTGATGCCGCCGTAGATCTTCTCGCCGTACGACTCCTCGGCGTTGGTGGAGATGTCCTTCTCGGCGGTGGCCTTAGCCGTGGAGGTGGTGAGCTTCAGCGCCGCGGCCGGTGCGGAGAACACTCCGCCGCGTACGCACTGCTCGTCGGAGTCGCCGGGGCAGGCGTACGTGCCCGTGGTCACGCCGGCGCCCATGCCGGACTCGCCCTTCCAGCCGTCGGGGACCGGGATGCTGATGCCGCTGGCCATGTCCGTCGCATAGCCGTCCTCGGTCTGCGGCTGCTGCTGTCCGGGGCTCTCCTCGCCGCCGCCGTTCCCGCCGCTGTCACCGCGCCCGCCCGGTGCGCCGGGCGGGCGGGAGGGATCGGGGGAGGGGGACGGCGAGGCGGACGGGGACGACACGGTGTCCGACTTCCCGGAGTCGTCCGTCAGCAGGTACACACCGCCGCCGATGGCGGCGAGGACCACGACGGCCGCGGTGATGCCGGCGCCGATGCGGATCCGCCGGCTGCGGACCGCGGCCGGCGGGACCCGCAGATGGTCGGTCCACTGGGTGCCGTCCCACCAGCGTTCCTGGAGGGGGCCAAATCCTGAATACCCGGGGTCTGGATGCCAGCCGGGAGGGCTCGTCTGCGTCACGGCAGCCACCGTAGCCGTACTGCGTGAGAATCATATGAATCGGCTGAGGGCTGCCTGCCAGGATGCCGGGGTACCACCGGCGGGCGCACGGCCCGCCGCCGTGTCCGACCGGCACCCGTGGAAAGGCGCACGATGAGCGAGAGTCCCGCCGTACGGATCGAACGCGACGGCCCCGTCCTCACGGTGATCCTGTCCCGTCCCGGGGTCCGCAACGCCGTGGACGGCCCGACGGCGCGTCAGCTCGCCGACGCCTTCCGCGCGTTCGACGCCGCCCCGGATGCCTCGGTCGCCGTGCTGTGGGGCGAGGGAGGCACCTTCTGCGCGGGCGCGGACCTCAAGTCCATCGGCACGGAGCGCGGTAACGCCGTGACCGCCGAGGGGGACGGGCCGATGGGGCCCACCCGGCTGCGGCTCGGCAAGCCCGTCATAGCGGCGGTCGCCGGGCACGCGGTGGCCGGCGGTCTCGAGCTGGCCGCCTGGTGCGATCTGCGGGTCGCCGAACAGGACGCCGTGTTCGGGGTGTTCTGCCGCCGCTGGGGCGTTCCGCTGGTGGACGGCGGGACCGTGCGGCTGCCGAGGCTCATCGGGGAGAGCCGGGCCATGGACATGATCCTCACCGGCCGGGCCGTCCCGGCCCCGGAGGCGTACGCCATGGGGCTGGTCAACCGGCTCGTCCCCGTCGGCCGGTCCCGCCCGGCGGCGGAGGAGCTGGCCAGGGAGCTCGCGGCCTTCCCCCAGCTCTGTCTGCGCCACGACCGGCTCTCCGTGCGCGAACAGCACGGTCTGAGCGAGCCGGACGCCCTCGCGGCGGAGTACCGGCACGGGCTGGTGCCCCTGACGTCGGGGGAGACGCAGGCGGGGGCCGACCGCTTCGGTGCCGGTGCGGGCCGGCACGGAACCTTCACGGACTGACCCTTCGCGGACCGAATCCTTCGCGCACCGAACTGGGGCGTCTTTTGGTCTAGACAACTGGAGGGACGGTCGCTAGCATCCGCCGACAGGGCGCGGCGGAGCCGACCTCCCGCCGCCCGGCTGATCGTTTCGCCAGGAATGAGGGCCCATGGAAGCGACCGCTCCCGACCGTCGTTTCGCCGAGGACTACCGGCTCGCCCGGGAGATACCGCGTGACGGGCTCACCGCGTGGCGGGCGGCCGTCGCGGCGGAGGTGGACCTCGGGCCCGGCGCGACCGTGCTGGACGTCGGCGCGGGCACGGGTGCCTTCTCCTCGGCGTTCGCCGACTGGTTCGGCGTACGCGTCCTGGCGGTCGAACCGGCCGACGCCATGCGGGACCTGATCCCGCGTACCGCTCTGATCGAGCCCCTTGACGGACGCGCCGAGGCGCTTCCCGTGCCGGACGGCTGCGCGGACGCGGCCTGGCTGGGCTCGGTCGTCCACCACATCGCTGATCTGCCCGCGGCGGCACGGGAGTTGCGCAGGGCGCTGAAGCCCGGCGCCCCGGTGCTCGTGCGCAACTCGTTCCCCGGCCGGTGCGCACGGGATCTGCGGGTGCGTTTCTTCCCCGGGGCCGAGCGCATCGTCGAGGGGTATCCGACCGTCGAGGAGACGTGCGCCGCCTTCGCCGCCGCCGGTTTCGCCCGGGTCGCCCTGCATGCGGTGCCGCAGGAGAGCGCGCCGAGCCTCGCCGCGTTCGCCGACCGGATACGGCGCGACACCGACGCGAAGCTGCGGAACCTGGACGACGAGGAGTTCGAGCGGGGCATGCGACGGCTGCGTCGCGCGGCGGCGCAGGAGCCGGACCGGCCGGCCGTCAGCTGGATGGACCTGCTCGTCCTGGCCTGACCCGGGCCGACGCCCGTACGCAGGTCCTTCGCCGTCCCTGCGCCGGTCGCACGGCCGTCGGACGCCGGCCGGCCGGCGCCCGTAATCCGGCGGACGGCCCGCCGCTGTCCCGTCTACGCTCGGCGGATGACTGCCGCCATATACCCCGCCAAGCCCCTGCCCGGTGACCGCGTCGCCATCCTGTCGCCTTCGTCCGGACTCCCCGGCATCCTCCCGCTGCCGTACGAACTGGGCCTGCGCAGACTCCGGGACGACTTCGGTCTCGAACCCGTGGAGTACCCCTGCACCCGCAAGATGGGCTCCACCCCGCAGGAGCGGGCCGCCGACATCCACGCGGCCTTCGCCGACCCCACCATCAAGGCGGTCATCGCCAGCATCGGCGGCGACGACCAGATCACCGTGCTGCCCCACCTGGACCGGGAACTGCTGCGGGCCCACCCCAAGCCGTTCTTCGGCTACAGCGACAACACCAACCTGCTGGTGTTCCTCGACCGCCTCGGCATCGTCGGCTACCACGGCGGATCGGTGATGGTCGAGCTCGGACGCCCCGGGTCCCTGCACCCGCTGACCGCCGAGTCCCTGCGCGCCGCGCTGTTCACCCGGGGCGAGTACGAACTGACCCCGGC
This sequence comes from Streptomyces sp. ITFR-16, assembly GCF_031844705.1. Classification (NCBI taxonomy): domain Bacteria; kingdom Bacillati; phylum Actinomycetota; class Actinomycetes; order Kitasatosporales; family Streptomycetaceae; genus Streptomyces; species Streptomyces sp. ITFR-16. Next base: position 707,579 of record NZ_CP134609.1, on the reverse strand, counting down.
GAAGGACACCGGCAGCATCGGCGGCCGCTGGGAGGACCCGCGCACCTTCGAGCGCGAGCCCGACACGCTGCCCGCCGACGCCTGGATCTGGCACCACGCCGACCGGGTGGTGGAGGGTGCGAGCTGGGGCGGCAACCTGGAGATCCTGTCCTGGCTGCTGATGGCCGACCGGGAGATCCGGCCGGCCGAGGAGTACGCGGGGCGGGTGCTGTTCCTGGAGACCTCCGAGGAACTGCCGAGCGGCGACGAGGTGTACCGGATCCTGCGGAACATGGGCGAGCGGGGCCTCCTGCGGCAGTTCCCCGCCCTGCTCATGGCGCGCGCCAAGAACTGGTCCTTCGAACAGCCGCTGGAGACCGCCGCCGGTGAGGCGTACCGCGCGGGGCAGCGGGCGGCGGTGCTGCGCGCCCTGAGCGAGTACGCCCCCGACACCATGGCCGTCCTCGACGTCGACTTCGGCCACACCTGCCCCCAGCTGATCATTCCGTACGGCGGACAGGTGCGGGTGGACGGTCCGGCCCGGCGCATCGTCGTCACGTACTGAAGCCACGGCGCAGGGAGGGAGCGGCCCCACCGCTTTCTGGTCCGACCACATACCGTGTGTGACATAGTGGGAGGTTCTGACAGGACTGGTCGGTGAGGGAACGGCTCCGGCCGAGGCAGGTGGTGGCGGATGCCCGTCGAATGGCAGCCCGTACGGCAGTCTCGCACGCATGAGCTGGTGCTCCAGAGCATCGAGCAGCGCGTCTTCGCCGGTGACCTCAAGGCCGGTGACCGGCTGCCGCCGGAACGGGAGCTCGCCCCGGTCCTCGGGGTGAGCCGCTCCGCCCTGCGGGAGGCGCTGCGGGTGCTGGAGACCATCGGTGTCCTGGTGGCCCAGCCGGGCCGGGGGCCGGACGCCGGTGCGCGCATCGTCCGCAACCCCGACGACGCCCTCGGCCGGCTGCTCCGGCTCCACTTCGCCCTCGGCAGCTACAGCCTGGAGGACGTGCTGGAGGCCCGTGTCACGCTGGAGCGGGCCGGCTTCGAGGCCGCCGCGCGCCATGCCTCCCCGGCCGATCTCGACGAGGCCGGGGAGCTGGTCGTACGGATGGGCGCGCCGGACATCGGCGTGTCCGAGTTCAACGACCTGGACACCCGCTTCCACGTACGCATCGCCCGCAGCTCCGGCAACGAGCTGACCTCCACCCTCACCTCCGCCGTGCGCGAGTCGGTCCTCCCGCTGATCCTGCGCGCGCTCGAAGCCGCGGAGGACTGGCCGGCGACCGCGGCCGCGCTCAACGCCGACCACACCGAACTGCTGCGCCTGGTGCGGGCGGGCCAGGGGGCGCGGGCCGCCGATCTGGTCGAGCGGCACATCCGGGGGCTGCACGGCACGCTGGTCGACGAGAAGCCCCACGCCTGACCCGGGCCCGCGCGAAAGCCGTCGTGGCCGCCCCTTCCCGGGGCGGCCACGACGGCTTTCGCGTACCCGGACGGGCCTCTGTCCCGTTTCGGGTTGAGCGTAGTATGGTCGGACCATAAATCGGCTACCTTCACCCTTCACCCGCAGAACATCACGCAGAGCATTGATCGGGGAGACCCATGCGCATCGGACTCTTCGCCACCTGTCTGGGAGACACGCTCTTCCCCGAGGCGGTGAAATCCACCGCGGTGCTGCTGGCCCGCCTGGGCCACGAGGTGGTCTTCCCGCCGGGCCAGACCTGCTGCGGGCAGATGCACGTCAACACCGGCTACCAGCGCGAACCCGTCCCGCTGGTGCGCAACTTCGCCGAGCAGTTCGGCGACGCCTCCATCGAGGCCGTCGTCATGCCGTCGGGATCGTGCGCCGGATCCGTCCGCCACCAGCACGAGACCGTCGCCGAGCGGTACGGGGACGCGGCGCTGCGCGCGGGCGTGGCCACCGTGAAGGCGAAGACGTACGAGCTGTCGGAGTTCCTCGTGGACGTGCTGGACGCCACCGACGTCGGTGCGTACTTCCCGCACCGGGTCACCTACCACCCGACCTGCCACTCGCTGCGGATGCTCAGGGTCGGCGACAAACCGCTGCGGCTGCTGCGGGCCGTCGACTCGATCGACCTGGTCGAACTCCCCGACGCCGACGCCTGCTGCGGATTCGGCGGCACCTTCGCCGTGAAGAACGCCGACACCTCCACGGCCATGCTCCAGGACAAGATGCGGCACATCGCCACCACCGGCGCCGACGTCTGCACCGCCGGCGACTCGTCCTGTCTGATGCACATCGGCGGCGGTCTCTCCCGGATCCGGTCCGGCACCCGCACCCTGCACCTGGCCCAGATCCTCTCCTCCACCCGCACCTCGCCGCACGTCCTGACGGAGGCCGCCCGATGAGCGAGACGTTTCTCGGCATGCCCGCGACCCCGCCGCGCTCCCCGTACGGCACGGGAAACCTGCGCGGCGACCGGAAGTTCCCCGCTGCCGCCCACGACGAGCTGAACAACGAGCAGCTCCGCCGCAACCTCGGCCGCGCCACCCACACCATCCGCGCCAAACGCCTCCACGTCACCGGCGAACTGCCCGACTGGGAGGAGCTGCGCGACGCCGGATCGGCCATCAAGACCGACACCATGAACCGGCTCCCCGAACTGCTGGAGGAGCTGGAGCGCAACGTCACCGCGCGCGGCGGCACCGTGCACTGGGCGCGCGACGGCGTCGAGGCCAACGAGATCGTCGCCCGGCTGATCCAGGAGACCGGCAGCACCGAGGTGATCAAGGTCAAGTCGATGGCCACGCAGGAGATCGGTCTCAACGAGCACCTGGAAACCCTCGGCATCACCGCGCACGAGACCGACCTCGCCGAACTCATCGTGCAACTGGCCCACGACAAGCCCTCGCACATCCTGGTCCCCGCGATCCACCGCAACCGCGACGAGATCCGGGAGATCTTCCTCAAGGAGATCCCGGGCGTCGACCCGTCCCTCGACAACGTCCCGGCCCACCTGGCCGCCGCCGCCCGCGCCTATCTGCGCGAGAAGTTCATGACGACGAAGGTGGCCGTCTCCGGCGCCAACTTCGGCATCGCCGAGACCGGCACCCTGTCCGTCGTCGAGTCCGAGGGCAACGGCCGCATGTGCCTGACCCTGCCCGACACCCTGATCACCGTCATGGGCATCGAGAAGGTGCTCCCGCGCTACCGGGACCTGGAGGTCTTCCTCCAGCTCCTGCCGCGCTCCTCGACCGGCGAGCGGATGAACCCGTACACCTCGATGTGGACCGGGGTCACCCCCGGCGACGGGCCGGGGACCTTCCATCTGGTCCTCCTCGACAACGGCCGCACCGCCGCCCTCGCCGACCGGATCGGCCGCGAGGCGCTCAACTGCATCCGCTGCTCGGCCTGTCTCAACGTCTGCCCGGTGTACGAGCGCGCAGGCGGCCACGCCTACGGTTCGACGTACCCCGGGCCGATCGGTGCCGTCCTGACCCCGCAGCTCGCCGGCATGGACGCCGCGAAGGGCGACCCCAACAGCTCCCTGCCGTACGCCTCCAGCCTCTGCGGGGCGTGCTTCGACGCCTGCCCGGTGAAGATCGACATCCCGTCCCTGCTGGTCGAGCTCCGCCACCAGCACACCGAGCAGTCCGGCACCACCGCCGAGAAGACCGCCATGAAGGCGGCGGCCGCGGTGATGAAGCGGCCGAAGCTCTACACGGCCGCGCAGAAGGCGGCAGGCCTCGGCCGGGCCCTCGCCGGACGGGACGGCAGGATCACGCGTCTGCCGCCGCCGTTCGACGGCTGGAGCGACAGCCGCGACACCCCCGCCCCGCCCAAGGAGACGTTCCGCGCCTGGCTGGCCTCGGCCGAGGGTGCGGCGACGATGCGCGCCGCCGCCGACGCGCACACCGGCGACCAGCAGCAGGAGGAGGAGAAGTGACGACCGCTCGTGAGACGGTGCTCGGCCGCATCCGGGACGCCCTGGCCCTCGCCCCCACGGCCTCCGCCCCGGTCCCGCGCGCCTACCGCACCGGGCGCACCCTGCCCGACGCGGAGCGGCTGGCCCTGTTCACCGACCGCCTGGTCGACTACAAGGCCCAGGTCCACCCCTGCACCCGCGACCGGACCGCCGAGACCGTCGCCGAGGTGCTGCGGGAACGCGGCGCCCGGCGGATCGGGGTCCCCGCCGGACTCGACCCGCGATGGCTCACCGCCTACGACGGCGAGGTCCAGGAGGACTCCGCGGACATCCCGGCACCCCGGCTCGACGCCCTCGACGGCGTCGTCACCGCGTCGGCCGCCGGCTGCGCCGAGACCGGCACCATCTTCCTGGACGGATCGCCCGACCAGGGGCGGCGGGCCCTGTCCCTGGTGCCCGACCTCCATGTCTGCGTCGTCGATCTCTCGGCCGTGCGGGTGGGGGTGCCGGAGGCGGTCGCCCGGCTGGTGCCGGAGCGGCCCACGACCCTGATCAGCGGGCCGTCGGCCACCTCCGACATCGAACTCGAACGCGTCGAGGGCGTCCACGGCCCGCGCACCCTGGCGGTCGTGATCCGTACGGACGCCTAGGGCCCGGGGCGCGTACGGTGGGGGCGCACCCCCCCCGTACGCCGCTCAGCCGTGCGTGACCGTCACCGGTCCGAACGCGATCCGGGTCGTCGACGCGTCCTCGGCCCAGGACACCTCGACCGTGTCCCCGTCGACGTTCACCCCGCTCACCGCCGCGTCGAGCGCGTCCGCGCCCGGCTCCGCGCCGAGCGAGGCCAGCGCCACCAGCGCCACCAGGACCACCGTGCCCTCCGCCTCCGCGCCCAGCCGGGGCACCACCGCCCACGGGGTGTACGCGGTGCCCTGCGGGGCCCGTACCTCGTCGCGGGACTCCCAGCCGTGCAGCCCGTGCAGCGCGGAGGTCACCTGCTCGTCCGGACCGGTCGCCCAGCCCGTCTGCTCCACCCGGGCGCCGTACGGGGCACCGAGCACCCGGTGCACCCGCAGTTCGTACCGGCCGCGCGCCACGGTCACGCTCTCCACCCGCAGCCCCGGCACCATCGGCGCACCGCCCTCGAACACCGGGCGGTGCCAGGACGCGGCCCAGCCCCAGCCGTCACCGCCGCCCGCGCCCAGCGGGCGGATCGCCCGGCGACCGCTGCGGATCCCGGCGACCACCACCGCCAGGTGGTTGTCCGCGCTGTTGGCGCGGGCGGTGGGACCGGTGACCGTCGAGTACGCCTGACGGCTGTAGAGCGGGTCGTCCTGCACCGCCGACTCGCCCTCGTGCGGCCGGACATGGTCGCTGCCGTGGTTGTGCAGCCGGACGATCCCGTCGGCCCGCGTCGACTGCACGAGCAGCCCCGGCTCCGGGAGCGCGAGGACCCGGTCGGGCCCCTCGCTCGGCGCGGGCTCCTCGGTCGCCGTCCACAGCGGGTGGTCCGCGGGGGCGAGCAGCGAGACGAAGGCCTTGGAGGCCCAGTAGGGCGACGCGGGGCCCGAGTAGGGCTGGAGCGTCGCGTCGTGCGGGCCGTGCCAGCCCAGGCTGAGCAGCCCGTCGGTGCCGGTCGCGCCCCGGTCCAGGAAGTAGCGCAGCGCCCCGCTGATCACCCGGCGCGACGCACCCGGTGCGAGCGGGGTGTGCCCGGTCAGCGCCCCCAGCCCGACCGAGGCACCGGCCGCGAACCGGTAGGCCAGCGAACGGCCGAAGTGGATCGGCGCCCCGTCCCCGCCGAACAGCAGCGAGAAGCCCTCCAGATGCTCGCGCAGCCGGCCCCCGTAGAGCGCGGACAGCTCGGCGTCGCCCGACAGATGGGCGTCCAGCACCGGATACAGGTGCAGCGCCCAGCCGTTGTAGTGGTCGAAGGCCCGGCCGTCGCCGTCCGCGTACCAGCCGCCGCCCCGGTACCAGCCCTCCATCAGGTCCTGCGCCCGGTCGCGGGCCCGGGCCGTCTCGGCGTCGCCCCGGCCCACCGACTCCAGGAACCCGGCCACCGAGTAGGGGAACAGATACCAGTTGTTCGGCGCGGGGGAGTGCCGCAGGGCGCCGCGCAGCCACTGTTCGGCCCGGTCCTGGACGGCCGGGTCCAGCCGGTCCCAGAGCCACGGCCTGGTCAGCCGCAGCCCGATGGCCACCGACGCCGACTCCACCATGGGCTGACCGAACACGCTGTGGTCGCGGATCAGCGGCCAGGACTCGGCGTCGTCCCGGCCCGGGGTGCGGGTGCCGGCGGTGAGCCCGTCCGCGTACCGGCCGAGCCAGCCGTGCGGGTCCTCGCCGTCCGCCCCGGCGACCCGGAAGGCGGCGGCGAGGAACGTGCGCGCGTAGCCTTCGAGGCCGTCGGAGCGGACCCCGGAGCCGGAGGGCCGGCCCGGCAGGTCGAGCAGCGCGCTGCCCGGGGTGGCCCACCGCCAGGCGGCCGACAGCAGTCCGTCCGCCGCCGCCTCCCAGTGCGCGCGGGTGTAGCCGGTGAACGGGCTCGTGGTCCGGTCGTCGGCGGGGAGCTCCAGCGGGGAGTCCGGGTGCGGTGCGCTCATGCGAGAAACGCCAGCCTTTCGCGTCGTACGGGATGGGCGAAGCCGTCGCCCGCGGCCCAGCGTCCGGCCTCGCCCACGGCCAGGTCGACCAGACGCTGCCACTCGTTGCCCTGGGAACCGGCGAGATGCGGGGTGATGAGGGCGTTCTCGCACTCCCACAGGGGATGGCCGGCCGGCAGCGCGTCGGGGTCCGTGACGTCGAGGATCGCCCGGATGCGGCCGAGGCGCAGCACGTCGGTGAGCGCGTCCTGGTCGATGACGGCGCCCCGCGAGGTGTTGAGGAGCACCCCGTCCGGCCGCATGGACATCAGCAGCTCACGGCTGACGAGCCCGCGTGTGGCGGGCAGCAGCGGGGTGTGGACGCTCACCACGTCGCTCAGCGCGAACAGTTCGTCCAGCCCGACCGCCGCGACGCCCAGCGCCTCGGCCTCCGCCTCGGAGACGTACGGATCGTGCAGCAGCACCCGCAGGTCGTAGGGGCGCAGCAGCTCGATCACCCGGCGGCCGATGAGCGAGGCGGACAGGATGCCCACGGTCCGGCCGTAGTTGCCCACCTGGGAAGAGGTGGTCAGCCAGTCGTCGCGCAGGCGTCGCGACCGGTAGTCGCGGGCCCTCTCCAGGGCCCGTTTGCCGGACAGCAGGATCATCGCGACGGTGTACTCGGCGACCGGCAGGGCGTTGGCGGCGGCTGCCGAGGACACCTCGATGCCGCGCTCCCAGCAGGCGTCGGTGATGTGGCCCCGGACGGAGCCCGCGGTGTGCACGACCGCCCGCAGCCGGGGCGCCGAGGCGAGCGCGGCGGCGTCGAGCGGCGGGCAGCCCCAGCCGGTGACCAGGAGTTCGGTGTCCGCGAGCACGGCGCGGGCGCGGTCGGTGGTGAAGTCGTCGAGCACGGGCAGCGGCGCGAGGTCGCAGACCCGCGCGAGCGCGGCCAGCGATCCGGCGTCCAGCAGGGCGTCTGCGGTCTGCGGCCGCATGGCGAGCGCGGCGCGCGGCCGCAGACCCTCGGGTCGTTCGGTCGGTGCGGTGCTGGGCATCTTTCTCCAGGCGAGGGGACGGGAACGGGCTGACGAGCAGGGCTACTTGACGGCGCCCGCCGTGAGCCCCGACTTCCAGAAGCGCTGGAGCAGCGCGAAGGCGAGGATCAGCGGCAGGACCGCGAGCAGCGAACCCATGATCACCACGGGGTAGTACTCGGGCGAGACGGTGGCGGCGCTGTTCCAGGTGTAGAGGCCGAGGCTGACGGGATACAGGTCCTGGTCGGAGAGCATCACCATGGGCAGGAAGAAGTTGTTCCAGATGGCGGTGAGCTGGAAGAGGAACACGGTGACCAGGCCCGGCCCCAGCATGCGCAGCGCGACCCGGAAGTACGTCGTCAGCTCGCCGGCCCCGTCCACCCGGGCGGCTTCGAGCACCTCGTCGGGCACGTACCCCTGGCTGAAGATCCGGCCGAGGTACACGCCGAACGGGTTGAAGAGCACCGGGATGAACACGGCCCAGAAGGTGTTGACCAGACCGGCCTGGGACGCCATCAGATAGAGCGGCAGCGCGAGCACGGTCTGCGGCACCATCACCGCGGCGAGCACCAGACCGAACAGCTTCTCCTTGTGCGCGAAGCGGTACTTGTCGAAGGCGTACCCGCAGGCGATGCTCACCAGCGCCCCGAGGGCCGCGCCGAGGACCGCGTACAGCAGGCTGTTGCCGTACCACCGCGTGTACAGGCCGCCGTCCATCGCGAACAGGTCCTTGATGTTCTGCGCGAAGGAGAAGTGGTCGAGCGACAGGACGTCGCTGCCGAACAGCGCGTCCCGGTCCTTGGAGGCGGCGAGCACCAGCCACAGCACCGGCAGCAGGGTGTAGAGCACGGAGACGCCGACGACCAGGTTGACGACGGACCGGCCCAGGAGCCGGGGGCGCAGGGCGGCGGCGGTGCGGGTGGGGCTCGTGGCGCTCATCGGGCGGCCTCCTCGGGGGCGTCGGAGCGGTTGGTCCAGCGGGTCACGCCGTAGGACAGGGCGATCGTGCAGACCAGCAGGACGACCGAGGCGGCGGCGGCCAGGCCGTAGTTGTTCCGGGTGAACGCGGCGTCGTAGATGTACATGCTCGGCGAGAACCGTGCGCTGATCATCGGTGTCGCCTGGCTGAGCAGCATGGGCTCCGTGAACAGCTGGAGCGCGAAGATCAGCGTGAACATCGCGACCATCACGATCGAGGAGCGCACCAGTGGCGTCTTGACCTGGAGCGCGGTGCGGACGGGTCCGGCGCCGTCGACGACGGACGCCTCGATGACCTCGCGCGGCACGGCCTGCAGGGCGGCGTAGAAGACCACCATGTTGTAGCCGAGGTTGCTCCACAGGGCGATGTTGACGATCGACGGCACCACCGTGTGGAGACCGAGGAAGTCGACCGTGATGTCCGCCTTGCCGAGCAGGTCGATCACCGGGCTCAGCCCCGGCGTGTAGAGGTAGAGCCAGATGACGGCGGCGATGATGCCGGGCACGGCGTGCGGCAGGAACAGCCCGAGCTGTGCCCAGGAGCGCAGCCGCACCACGCCGGAGTCCAGCAGCAGGGCCAGCGCCAGCGCGCCGATCACCATCAGGGGTATGTAGATCACGCAGTACAGGACGACCGTGCCCAGGCTGCTCAGGAAGGTCGGGTCGGTCAGTACGGCGGTGTAGCTGCGCAGTCCGACGAAGACCGTGCGCTCCGGGCCGAAGCCGAGCCCCGGCTGGTCGTCGCTGAAGAAGCTGAGCCAGACGGCGGTTCCGACCGGAATCAGGAAGACCGTCACCAGAAGGATGAAGAAGGGGGTCATCAGGGCGCCGCACGCGCCGAGTTCACGGCGCCGCGCGGAGCGGTGCGTGGTGCGCGGGGACGTGGTGGGCCCGGCCGGCGCCGCGGTGGCGTCCACGGGGGCGGATGCCGTGAGGGGGCTGGTCATGGGTCACCTGCCTCTCTGCTGCTGGGAAGGGGGACGGTGCACGGCTCAGCTGCTGTGCTCGGTGGTGGCCAGGCCCAGCGCCCTGAGGTCGGGCATGGTGCCGTCCTGGGCCGCGCGGACGGCGTCGATCAGTGAGCCCTGACCGCCGCTCACCCGGGCGAAGCCGTCCTGGATGACCTTCTGCGTCGCGGTCATCCGCGGTCCCCAGGTCCAGCCGTCCCGGATCTTGTGCGCCTCCTGCTCGAAGAGGGTGTAGATGTCCTGGCCGCTGTAGTAGGCCCGGTCGAAGGCCTTGCGGCCGACGGCGACGAGGCCGGGGGCGGCCGGGTACTGGCTGCTGGCCCCGCTGGAGAGCCGGGCGCGCAGCGCGTCGGGGTGCGAGACCTGCCACTCGATGAACTCCAGCGCGGCTTCCGGGTGGCGGCTGTCCCGGGTGACCGCGAAGGTCGATCCACCGTGGGTACCGAGTGCGGTGCCGCCCTTGTCCCACTGGGGGAGCGGGGCGATGGCCCACTGTCCCTTCTGGCCGGGCCTGGCGTTCATCTGGGCGCCGGCGTCCCAGGCGCCGCTGAGCCGGGCCAGCACCTTGCCGCCGCTGACCAGGGCGTCGTACTGGCGGGTGTCCACCGGAGTCATGGAGACGAGGTCCTGGTCGATCAGCCGCTGCCAGTACGCCGCCACCCGGCGGGTGGGCGCGTCGGCCAGCGAGACGTTCCAGGCGCCGGCGCCGGTGTCGAACCACTGGGCGCCCGCCTGCCAGGCGAACGCGGCGAACTGCGGGCCGCCGTCCGTGGCGAAGACGGCCAGCCGCCGGCCGGGCGCCCTGTCGCGCACGGTGCGGGCCGTCTCCTCGAACTCCTCCCAGGTGCGGGGGACGTCCAGGCCGTACTGCTCGAACAGGTCGGTGCGGTAGTGCATCACCATCGGTTCGACGTCGAGCGGGACGCTGAAGACTCGCTTCTCGAACGTGGTCAGCCCCAGCGCCTGGGGCAGCAGCGCGGACCGCAGCTTGTCGCCGATCAGGTCCGTGAGTTCCAGGGCCACCCCGTCGATCGCGAAGCCGGGGAGCTGGGGGTACTCGATCGTCGCGACGTCCGGGGCGTTGCCGGCCCGCGAGGCGTTGCTGAGCTTCGCGTAGCCGCCCTGGCCCCCTGCGGGGATCTGCTGGTAGTCGACCTGGATCGTGCGGTGCGTCCGGTTGAACGCGTCCACCACTTCCTGGCTGCCGCGCAGGGCGGACCAGAAGGTGATGCGGGTCGCGCCACGGCCGGAGGTGTCGCTGACGGTGCTGGTCCTGCTGCTGGTGCTGTCCCGCCCCGATGGGCCGCCGCCGGTGCAGGCGCTCAGTGCGCCCGCCAGCGGCAGTGCGGCCATCGTGGCGAGCACGGATCGACGGCTCTGTCGACCGGGCATGGGCGCCTCCCGCGGCTACTGGTTCAAGACACGGGGAATCCTGATCGGCTGATCGGTATCGGTCAATAGATCGCTCAGAACTTGCTTGAAGCGGTCAAACGCTCAGTCGTTGGCGGGGATGACCGCCTGCGCCGATCCCCGGACCTTCAGCTCCGGCAGCAGCTCCGTCCTGCGTACGGGACCGGCCGCCCCAGGCCCCTCGGAGAGCCGGAGCAGCAGCAGTTCGGCGGCGGCCCTGCCGACCTCCGCCTTGGGCGGTGCCACCGCCGTCAGCGGGGTGCTGCCCAGCGCCGCCACCACGTCGTCGTACGCCACCACCGAACAGTCCCGGGGCACCTGCACCCCGCTCTCCGCCAGCCGCTGGACGAGCATCAGCGCGTCCACGTCGCCGTGCAGCACCGCCGCCGTGGCCCGGCGCTCCCGCAGCAGCGCGGCCAGATCGAGCGGTGCGCCGACCCCGCCCGGCGCCCCGGCCCCCGTCCCGTGGCCGCCCGTCGCGGGCTCCGCCGTGACGGGCCCCGGCACCGCGTCCGGAGAACTCAGCACCACCGTCCAGTCCTCCACCTCGGGCCGCTCCCGCACGATCTCCGCGAACGCCGTCCGCAGACTGCGCGCGGTCGGGCTGTCGTCACGGGCGGCCATCACGATCCGCCGGTGGCCGAGCGAGACCAGGTGCTCCACGGCGAGATACGCCCCGTACCAGTGGTCGGAGCAGACCGAGTCCAGGGCGTGCATGGCGCTGCCCGGCCGGGGCCTGCGCTCCATCAGCACGGTCGGCACCCCGACGTCCGCGAGCCATCCGTAGTCCCGCTCCTCGGAGAGCGGGTTGCGCCACCGGGGAGCGATCAGCAGCCCCCGCGCCCCGTCGGCCAACGCCCGCTCCACCAGGGGCCGTTCGCCGCCGGGTGCCTGCGGCGCGATGTGCAGGGCGATCCGGATCCCGGCCTCCTCCAGCACGGTCCGCGCCCCGTGCAGCGTCTCGTACAGATACGAGTGCCGTTCCGGTACGACCAGGGCGACCGCGCCCTGGTCGTGGGCCGGCTCGCCGTCCCGGGGCGCCGGCAGGGCCGCCGGCCGTGCCGGGTCCCGCAGCGGCCGGGCCAGACCGTGACCGCGCCGCAGCCGCCCCGCCCGGGTCAGCTCCTCGACGTCCCGGCGCACGGTGACCACGGAGACGTCCAGTTCGGCCGCCAGCGCGCTGACCTTGACCGGGCCGCGCGACTCCACCACCGCCAGGATTCGCTGCCGCCTGAGTTCAACCGGCTCCCGCATGCTGCTGGCCCCCTCGCCGTACCGCTGCGCGTTGTGCGTTTGAACGCTTCGTGTGAGCGCTTGGAGCGCAGCATAACCATGCCGGTGACCGTTTCCCGGGGCATCCGGCGGCAGGCCGAAAATCGTAGGGGATTACGATCTGTCCCTGGCATGGACACCCTTACTCTCTGGCAACTGGCGGCACTGGCCGCGGCATCCGCACTCGTCGGCTTCTCCAAGACGGCCGTCAGCGGTGCCAATACGATCAGTCTCGCGGTCTTCGCGGCGGTGCTCCCCGCCCGCGAGTCCACCGGGGTGCTGCTCCCGATCCTCATCGCCGGCGACGTACTGGCCGTGCTCACCTACCGGCGCCACGCGCACTGGCCTACCCTGCTGAGGCTCTTCCCGGCCGTCGCCGTCGGCGTGGTGGCGGGCACGCTCTTCATGCTGTGGGCCGACGACGCGGCCGTGCGGACCTCGATCGGCGCGATCCTGCTCTTCATGGCGGGGGTCACGATGTGGCGTCGCCGCAGGTCGGAGACTGCTGAGGAACCGGGGGACGGGGACGGGCCGCCGACCGCGGCGGAGCGGCTGAAGGCCCGCTCGTACGGGGTGCTCGGCGGGTTCACCACCATGGTCGCCAACGCGGGCGGCCCGGTCATGTCGCTCTATCTGCTCTCCGCCGGCTTCCGCAAGCTCGGCTTCCTGGGCACCTCGGCGTCGTTCTTCCTGATCGTCAACGTGTCCAAGGTGCCGTTCAGCGTGGGCCTCGGCCTGATCGACGGGCGGTCGCTGCTGCTGGACGCCTGCATGCTGCTGTTCGTGCTCCCGGGCGCCTGGATCGGCCGGAAGTGCGTGGACCGGATCAATCAGCTGCTCTTCGAACGCCTGGTCCTCGCCGCCACCGTCCTCGGCGGCCTGCAACTCCTCCTGGTCGGCTAGGGCGTGTCGTAGGAGACGCCGGTGGGCCGGGGCAGCGGCCCCGGCCCACCGGCCATTCCCTCGCTCAGACGATGCCTTCCTCGATCTCCGCCTGCTCACGGGCGCTGCCGTACGCCGACGGCGTGCCGTACGAGCCGCGTGCGACGAACCACCACACGGTGGCCAGCACCAGCACCGCCACCAGCGCGATCGACGCGTAGTTCATCGAGTCGATCGTCACCGGCGATGACTGCGGCAGCAGGAACAGCACGGTCACGATCGCCACCCAGGCCACCGCGATCCAGCCGACCGGCTTCGACCAGCGGCCCAGGTGCCACGGCCCGCGCGTGAAGCGGTCACCGGCGCGCAGCTTGAGGAAGATCGGAATCGCGTACGCGGGCGTGATGCCGATGACGTTGATCGCGGTCACCGCTCCGTACGCGGTCTCCGAGTACAGCGACGGCACGGCGAGCACCCCGGCGACGATCACCGAGAGCCACACCGCCGGGACCGGGGTCTGGGTGCGGGCGCTCACCTTGCGCCAGAGCGAGGACCCCGGCAGCGCGTTGTCCCGGCTGAAGGCGAACACCATCCGGCTGGCGGCGGCGACCTCGGCGTTGCCGCAGAACAGCTGCGCCGCGATCACGATCAGCAGCATCGCCGTGGCGCCCGAGGTGCCCAGCGCGTCGATCAGGATCTGGGCCGGCGGCACCCCCGTGGCGCTGTCCTGGGTGCCCGCGTAGTCCTGGATCGCGAACGTCAGCCCCGCGAGGAGGACGAAACCGGCCACCCAGGAGACCCAGATCGCCCGGACGATGCCGCGCGCGGCCGCGACCGAGGCGTTCGAGGTCTCCTCCGACAGATGGGCGGAGGCGTCGTAGCCGCAGAACGTGTACTGCGCGAGCAGCAGCCCGATCGCCGCCACGTAGAGCGGGTTCTCCCAGCCGGTGTCGTTGACGAACTCGGTGAAGACGAACGACGGCGACTGATGGTGCGCGGGCACGATCGCCAGGACCGAGACGATCACCGCGACGCCGGCCAGGTGCCACCACACGCTGATGGAGTTGAGCACGCTGACGAGCCGTACCCCGAAGAGGTTCAGCACGGCGTGCAGCAGCAGGATGCACAGGAAGATGACCATCGTCTTCCCGGGCGTGGGCGAGAAGCCCCACTGCAGGTTCATCAGCGCGCCGGTGAACAGCGCGGCGCCGTAGTCGATGCCCGCGATCGCGCCGAGCAGCCCGAGCAGATTCAGCCAGCCCGTGTACCAGCCCCACTTGCGGCCGCCGAGCCGGTCCGCCATGTAGTAGAGCGCCCCGGACGTCGGATACGCACTGGTCACCTCGGCGAGCGCCATGCCGACACAGAGCACGAACAGACCGACCCCGGCCCAGCCCCACAGCATCACCGCCGGACCGCCCGTGGACATGCCGAACCCGTACAGGGTCATGCAGCCGGACAGGATCGAGATGACGGAGAAGCTGATGGCGAAGTTGCCGAAACCGCCCATGCGGCGGGCCAGCACCGGCTGGTAGCCGAGTTCGCGCAGCCGTTGTTCCTCGTCGTGCGGCGGTATCCCGGCACCCTGCCGGTTCGAGGTGGACAGGGACATGGGGGGCCTCCATGAGCGGTGGGGGAAGGGGACGGACAAGGGACGGACGGGTCTCGGGGGAGCCTGCGGGGCCCGCTCAGCCGTGCGGACCCCGGCCGGGGTCACGGGCCGCGGCGAACGCGCGGGCACGGGCGCGCACGAAGACCTCCTCGGCGCCGCCGGGGTCCTCGGGCGAACGGGAGCGGTCGGCCCAGGGGAGCGAGGTGAAGTACGGGCCCAGCTCCTGGAACACCGCGGCCGCCTCGGCGAAGTGCAGCGCCCCCCACAGGGCGTGCGCCAGATGGTTGAGGTCGAGCAGGGTGTGGGTGGCGGCGGGGCTGCGCCGGAACCAGATCTCCAGGGCGCGCAGGGCCTCGCGCTCGGCGTCCTCGGTGACCCAGTGCAGGTCGAGCGCCTTCTCGTGGCCCTGCTCCCGGCGGTAGCGCTCCACGCGTACGTACAGCGGGAGCACATGGAGCGCGGAGCCGTCGGGGGCGGAGGAAGACGCCCACTGCACGAAGTTGACCGCCTCGGAGACGGAGCCGCCGGTCTTGCGGGCCAGGACGAACTGGAGCATCCGGTGGTAGGCCTCGCGGTTGTACGGATCGCGCTTGTCGGCCTCCGCGAGCATCCCCCACGGCCCCGGGAAGAGCATGGGCCCCGGCGGGGGCAGCCGGTGCTCCTCCAGCCTCCGGCCCTCGTCCAGCTGGGAGAGGGCCAGCAGGCAGACCCAGGGCACCGGGTCCGCCCGTGAGGTGTGGGCGGCCGACCGGCACGCCTCCCACGCCTCCTGCCAGAGCTGCCGCCCGCTGGGGTGGCCCGAGCGGTGGGCGCGGACGGCCCGCTCGACGGCGACCCGGGCGCGCATCACCACGGCGGCGACGCTGCGGGGCTCCTCGGTCAGCCAGGCCTGTACCGCGTCCGAGCCCGCGGCGACCGCGCCGAGCACCTGGGTGCGCTGGGTCCAGCGGGTCCAGTCCGGGGTGCTCTCCAGCAGATCGCGCATGGCCAGCCAGCGGCCCGTACGCAAGTCCTGTAACGCGGAACGGAGTTCATTGTCGTGACCGGCCGGGTGGTATACCGGCCGGAATTCACCGTTGGCCATGGACGGACTCGGGGCGGGGTGCTGATTTCATCGATCCTCAGGGACGGGGGGTGGGAGACATGGGGGGTGGAGTAGCTGTTGAAATGCGAACTGCTTTAAGTTGAAATACGAACGACCTTAAAGAGTCCGCTTGTTGCCCGGCGGTGAGTGTAGAGCCCTTTGCGGGGAACTCCCGAACGAATCATGGATCTTAATCAAGTCACTTGTCCTGAACAGGTGTTGGGAATCCCCGTACGGTTCCGGGCATCCGGGACGGACCCGCTTGACGCAGCCGCTGGGCTGCACCACCCTGGGTCTCCGCGACCGAAGATCATGATTCCGTTCAGGCCCCCGGGCCGCGTACCGCTGGAGAACCGATGACAGGCCCGGTGCTCGCCGTCGACCAGGGCACGTCCGGGACGAAGGCCCTGGTGATCTGCCCCGAGCGGGGCGTGATCGGTTCCGGTTCCGCGCCGGTGCGGCCCCGGTACGGTCCCGGGGGAGCGGTCGAGGCGGACCCCGCCGAACTGCTCGGATCCGTCGTCGAGGCCGGCCGGCTGGCCCTGGCCGAGGCGGGCGAGGACGCCGTCGCCGTCGGGCTCGCCAACCAGGGCGAGACCGTGCTCGCCTGGGACCCGGACACCGGGCGCCCGCTCACCGACGCGGTCGTCTGGCAGGACCGGCGCGCCGACGGGATCTGCGCCGGACTCGCCGGGCGCGAGGAGGAGCTGAAGCAGCTGACCGGGCTGCCCCTCGACCCGTACTTCGCCGCCCCGAAAATGGCCTGGATCCGCCGTGAACGCACCCGCGAGGGCGTCGTCACCACCAGCGACGCCTGGCTGGTCCACCGGCTCACCGGCGCCTTCGTCACGGACGCGGCCACCGCCGGGCGCACCCAGCTCCTCGATCTCGACCGGGCCGCCTGGTCGCCCGCCGCCCTGGACGTCTTCGGCCTGGGCGACGAACGCCTGCCGACGGTGGTCGACTCCGCCGGGGCGTTCGGCACGACGACCGCGTTCGGCGGCGAACTGCCGCTCACGGGTCTGCTGGTCGACCAGCAGGCGGCCCTGCTGGCCCAGGGCGCGCTGGAACCCGGCACGGCCAAGTGCACCTACGGCACCGGCGCGTTCCTCCTCGCGCAGACCGGGCCCACCCCGCGCCGCGGCTCCACCGGACTCGTCAGCTGCGTCGCCTGGCGGCTCGGCGGGCGGACCAGCTACTGCCTGGACGGGCAGGTCTACACGGCGGCCTCCGCCGTGCGCTGGCTCACCGACCTCCATGTGATCTCGGGCGCCGCCGACCTCGACCGCGTCGGCGGCGGCGTCCCCGACGCCGGGGGCGTCACCTTCGTACCGGCGCTCGCCGGGCTCGCCGCCCCCTGGTGGCGCGGCGACCTGCGCGGCTCGCTGACCGGCCTGGGCCTGGACACCTCCGCCGGGCATCTGGTCCGGGCCCTGTGCGAGGGCATCGCCGCCCAGGTCGTCGAGCTCGCCGACGCGGTGGCGGCCGATCTCGGATCACCGCTGTCCGCGCTCCGCGTCGACGGCGGGCTGACCCGCTCCGCCCTGCTCATGCAGACCCAGGCCGACCTGCTGCAACGGCCCGTCGAGGTCTCCGCCCTGCCCGACGTCACCGCGCTCGGCGTCGGCGCGGTGGCCCGAATCGGCCTCGACCCCGGACTGCCGCTGCACCGGGCCGTCCCCGACTGGCGGCCCGCCGCGGTCTACGAGCCGCGCATCGGCGCCGACGAGGCGGCCGAACGGCTCGGGGTGTTCCGGGCGGCCGTGCACAGCCTGCTGGAGCGGTCATGAGCCCGGCCGGCCGGGCGGCCCGGTGAACCCCACCGTCACCCGGGCCGGGGACCCGCTGCCCGGCGGCCCGCCGTACGACGTCGCGGTCGTCGGCGCGGGCGTCGTCGGCACCGCCATCGCACGCGAGCTGGCCCGCCACCGGCTGCGGACCGCGCTGGTCGAGGCATCCGACGACATCGGCAACGGCACCTCCAAGGCCAACACCGCGATCCTGCACACAGGGTTCGACGCCGTGCCCGGCTCCCTGGAGGCCCGCCTCGTGCGAGAGGGACAGCGGCGGCTGACCGCGTACGCCGCCGGGACCGGCATTCCCGTGGAGCGCGTCGGCGCCCTTCTCGTCGCCTGGGACGAGGAACAACTCGCCGCCCTCCCCGCCCTGCTGGCCAAGGCGGAGCGCAACGGCTACCACGCGGCCCGGCTGCTCGACGCCCAGGAGACCGCTGCGCGCGAACCGCACCTCGGGCCCGGCGCTCTCGGCGCCCTGGAGATCCCCGACGAGGCGGTCGTCTGCCCCTGGACCCCCCCGCTCGCCTTCGCCACCCAGGCGGTCCGCGCGGGCGTCCACCTGCATCTGGACTGCCCCGTCCGGCACCTCGCGTACGACGACGGCGTCCACACCCTCACCACCGGTCGCGGCCCGCTGCGGGCCCGCCTGCTGATCAACGCCGCCGGGCTGCACGCCGACGAGATCGACCGGAAGCTGGGCCACGACACCTTCACCGTCACCCCGCGCCGGGGCCAGCTCATCGTCTTCGACAAACTCGCCCGGGACCTCGTCCGCCACATCCTGCTCCCCGTGCCCACCGCCGCCGGCAAGGGCGTCCTGGTCGCCCCGACCGTCTTCGGCAACGTCCTGCTCGGCCCCACCGCCGAGGAACTCGACGACAAGACGGCCACCGGGTCCACCGCCGAAGGGCTCGCGCTGCTGCGGGAGAAGGGCCGCCGCATCCTGCCCCGGCTCCTCGACGAGGAGGTCACCGCCGTGTACGCGGGACTGCGCGCCGCCACCGGCCACGAGGACTACCGCATCAGAGCCGTTCCCGAGCAGCGCTACATCGCCGTCGGCGGCATCCGCTCCACCGGGCTGACCGCCTCCATGGCCATCGCCGCCCATGTGACCTCGCTCCTGCCCCGGGCCGGCCTCGACCCGGGGGAGCCCGCCGAACTCCCGCCCCTCACCATGCCCTCCCTCGGCGAACGCGACGACCGCCCCTACCTGCGCGCCGACCTCATCGCCCGCGACCCCGCCTACGGCACCGTGGTCTGCCACTGCGAACGCGTCACCGCCGGGGAGATCCGCGACGCGCTGCACTCCACCCTGCCCCCGGCGACCGCCGGAGGACTCGCCCGCAGGACCCGGGCCGGGAACGGCCGCTGCCAGGGCTTCCACTGCGGGGCCGCGATCCGCGCACGCGTCGAGGAGGCCCGGCCATGACCCGCCGCGAACGGACCGTGGACGTCCTGGTCGTCGGAGCGGGCCCGGCCGGACTCGGCGCCGCTGCCGGACTCGCCGCCTCCGGCGTCCGCCGGGTCGAGGTCCTGGAACGCGACCGGGACCCCGGCGGCATCCCGCGCCACTGCCACCACGACGGATTCGGCACCCGCCGCACGACCGGCGGCCTGACCGGCCCCGCGTACGCCCGGCGCTGCGCGGCCGCCGCCGAAGCCGCCGGCGCCACCCTGCGCACCGGCATCACCGCCACCGGCTGGGCCGGACCCCGCACGCTCGACACCACAGGACCGGACGGACTCGAACGGATCACCGCCCGCGCCGTCGTCCTCGCCACCGGGGCCCGCGAACGCCCCCGCAGCGCCCGGCTCGTCCCCGGCACCCGCCCGGCGGGCGTCTACACCACCGGCGAACTCCAGCAGGCCGTCCACCTCCACCACCAGCACATCGGCACCCGCGCGGTGATCGTCGGCGACGAGCCGGTCTCCCTGGCCGCCGCCGAGACCCTGCGCACCGCCGGGGTCCGGGTCGTCGCCCGGATCACCGGCCTGCCGCCGGAGCCGTGCGCCGCGCTGCGCCCACGCGACCGGGCGCCACTGCTCACCCGCACCACCGTCACGGCCCTGACCGGCCGCCCACGGCTCACCGGGGTCGCGGTACGCCATGAGGACGGCCGTACCACGACCCTGCCCTGCGACACCGTGGTGTTCACCGGCGACTGGATCCCCGACCACGAACTGGCCAGGCGCGGCGGGGTGGTCCTGGACCCCGGCACCCGGGGCCCCGCCCACGACGCCGCGTACCGCACCGGCGCGAACGGGGTCTTCGCCGTCGGGAGCCTGCTGCACGGCGGGGAGAGCGCGGAGACCGCGACCGCCGAGGGGCGGGCCGTCACCGCCCCCGTCCTGCGTCATCTGACCACCGGAGCCTGGCCCGCCGGGCGCCCGGCGCTCGCCGTCACGGAGCCGCTGCAATGGGTCGCGCCCAACCTCGTCGGGCCGGACGGCGAGCCGCTGCCCGGCCGTCTCACCCTGCGCACCGGCCGACGGCTGACCGCCCCGCTGCTCGTCGTCCGCCAGGACGGGGCGGTGCTGCACCGGGGGCGCCTGCCGCGGACCCTGCGCCCTGGCAGCTCCTTCCGCCTGCCCGCCGGCTGGCTGGTCCGGGCCGACCGGCAAGGCGGCACGGTGCAGATCACGGTCGGCTGACCGCGCCCGCCGCGCTCAGGGAATCAGCAGCCAGTCCGAGCCGACGGCGGCCAGCAGCCCGATGCCCAGCAGCCAGCTCCCCAGCCGCGTACGGCCGTTGCGGCTCAGCTCGATCACGATGCCGCACAGGATCAGCGCCAGCCCGTACACCCCGACCACCAGTACCGAGGAGCGGCTCGCGATCCGCAGACCGAGGACGACCGCCATCGCGGCCATACCGACCGAGGACAGGACGATGCGCAGCCGTCTCGCCTGGCGCGGCGTCAGCCTGCGGTCCTCGGTGACCGCGTGCTCGGCTTCGCTGTCGCTCCCGGCTATCGGTACGTCCACGGTCCGGTCCTGGTCAGAAGTGCTCATGACGCCGGATCGTAATGGCTCCGGGCGGCCCTGTTCACCGCTCCGTGCCAACGAACGGCAAAGCCACCGGAGTCCGCCGCCCAGCCCTCCCGCACCCGCGCGGCTAACGCAGCCGGGGCGCCTCCCGCGCCGCGTCGACGGGTCCGCCCTCCGCCCGCTCCACCCGCACCGCCAGCTCCCGCGCCCAGCCGGTCAGTGCCGCCACGTCCATCCCGTGCGGACGAGCGGCCGTGAACGCCTCAAGCGCCGCCGCCCCGCGCCGCAGCAGCCGCGCCCCGCCCGTCGCGTTGCCCCGCGCGGAATGGGTCAGCCCGACGGCCAGCTGCGCCAGCCCCCGCCACAGCTCCCGCTCCCCGTCGGGGCCCGACTTCCAGGCGTCCTCGAAGACCTCGTGGGCGTGGAACGGCATCCCGGCGTCCAGCAGCCGCTGCGCCTCCCGCACGGTCCCCTCCGGCGTGCGCACCACGCCCTCGGGCTGGCGCTCCACCCCCTCGGCCCCGTACGGCAGGGGGCGCCCCAGCCCGTCACGGGGGCGCGCGTTGTGCGCCCTGCCCTCGATGTCGCGGTCCCTGCGTGTCTCGTCCACCCCTCGATTGTGCCCCGCACCTGCGGCGAACTGGTTGAACCACTGTCGGTGGGCCCCCGCGCACGACTAGGCTCGACAGTCATGGTCACGACGTTGGGGGAGAGCAGGCATGAAGCCGTCCCGGCCGCTTTACGAGCGCGAACCGGAACTCGCCGCTGCCGTACAAGCCGTTGACGCACTGTGCGGTGCGCAGGCCGCCGGCGGGCTGCTGATCTACAGCGGCGAGGCGGGCATCGGCAAGACCGCCCTCCTGGCCGAGATCCGTGCCCTGGCGGAGGACCGCTGCACCATCTGGTCCGCACGCGGCGGCGAGACCGTCACCTCCGTGCCGTTCCACGTCGTACGCCAGCTGCTCCAGCCCGCCCTGGTCCAGCTCCCCGAGGACGACGTCAGGGCCCTGTTCGGGGCCTGGTACGAGATCGCCGCGCCCGCCCTCGGACTGGCCGAGCCCACCGGACCCCAGCCCGATCCGCAAGGTGTGCGCGACGGCCTCGACTACGTCGTCTCGCGGCTCGCCTCCCGGCTGAGCCACCGCCCGCTGCTGCTCATCATCGACGACGCCCACTGGGCGGACGGCGAATCCCTCGCCTGGCTCGCCTCGTTCACCGCCCGGCTCGGTGAACTGAAGGTCCTGGTCGTCCAGGCCCACCGCCCTGAGGAGCTCGCGGCCCGGGAGGCCGGGCGTCCGGCGGGCGACCATCCGGCACAGGTCCGTGTCGCCCTGCGGGCGCTCACCCCGGACGCCACCGCCGAGCTGGTCCGCGCGACCCTCGGCGACCACGCCGACGACCCGTTCTGCCGCGAGGTCTGGGCCGTCACCGGCGGCAACCCGTACGAGGCGGTCGAACTCGTCGCCAAGGTCCAGGACCGCGAACTGGCCCCGCTGGAGGAGTCCGCCGGGCTCCTGCGCGAACTCGGCGCCTCGGCCCGGGGCAGCGGCCTCGTCGCCCGCCTCGAACGGCTGGGTAAGAACGCCAACCGGTTCGCCTGGGCGGCCGCCGTCCTCGGCACCGACATCTCCCAGGAACTCGCCGCCACCCTCGCCGGGATGAGCCCGGCCGAAGCGGCGGACTGCACCGCCCGGCTGCGCGAGGCCCGTATCGTCAGCGGATTCGACCCGCTGGAGTTCGTGCACCCGCTGATCGCCACCGCCGTCTACCGCTCCATCCCGCCGGCCACCCGGACCGCCATGCACGGCAGGGCGGCCTGGGCGATCACCCGGGCCGGGCTCGGCCCCGCCGCGGCCTCCCGGCACCTGCTCGAAGTCCACCCGGACGACGACCAGGAACTGGTCGAACAGCTCAGGGCGGCCGCCAGCCAGCACCTCGCGGTCGGCGCGCCCGAGGCCGCCCGCCGCTGTCTGGAACGGGCGCTCCAGGAGCCGCCCCGCCACGACATGCGCGCCACCCTGCTGTACGAACTGGGCTGCGCCACGCTGCTCAGCGACCCGCCCACCACCGTCCAGCATCTGCGGGCCGCGCTCGACATGCCGGGGCTCGCCGACGACCTGCGGGTCGACGCCACCTACCGGCTGGCCGCCGCGCTGTCGCACAACAACCAGCTGAAGGAGGCGGCGCTCGCCCTTGCCGCCGAGGCCGAGCGGACCGCGCCCGGCCCCGGCCTGATGCGGCTCCAGGCCGCCCACTTCCTCTGGGAGGGCACGCAGGCCACCGAGGAGGACGGGCCGGGCCGCTCCCGCAGGCTCGCCGCCAACGCCGACCATCTCACCGGCCGGGACAACGCCGAACGGGCGCTGCTCACCCTGCGCGCCTTCGACGCCATGCTGCGCGGCGAGAACGCCCAGCTCATCGTGGAACTCTGCGAACGCGCCCTGGTCAACGGCCACCCGGCGCGCGGACTCGGCTGGACCGACACCGAGTGGGGCTTCGAACTCCCGGCCACGCTCGGCATCACCTACGCCTTCATCGACCAACTCGACCGCGCCGAGGAGCTGTTCGGCGAGGCGGTGCGCGCCTTCGAGATCTCCGGCTGGAGCGGCGCCCACCTGGCGTTCGCCCACACCCTCCTCGGTCTGGTCTACCGCCGTCGCGGCCGGCTCGCCGAGGCGGAGGGCTTCCTGCGCGAGGGACTGCGCCTCGCCGACCGTGTCGGCAGCGGCCTGCCCGTCCACTGGGACGCCGCCTGTCTGCTCATCGACACCCTGCTGGCGCGCGGCCGGGTCAGCGAGGCCCGCAA
Source organism: Streptomyces sp. ITFR-16 (assembly GCF_031844705.1). Taxonomy (NCBI): domain Bacteria; kingdom Bacillati; phylum Actinomycetota; class Actinomycetes; order Kitasatosporales; family Streptomycetaceae; genus Streptomyces; species Streptomyces sp. ITFR-16. The sequence continues at coordinate 684,295 of NZ_CP134609.1, read as the reverse complement.
GGTCGCCGACGACTACCACTTCGGACTGCCCTACCCGAGCGCCATGGTGCTGCCCGACGGCCCGTGCGTCCGGGGCCGCCTGCTGCTCGCCGAAGGCCGTACGAAGGAGGCCGTCACCGAGCTGGAGGCGGCGGGCCAGTCCCTCGAACCGCGCGGCAGGTTCAACGGCGTCTGGGGACCCTGGGCCGGTGACCTGGCTCGCGCCCTGGCGGACGAGGACCCGGGCCGTGCCGCCCAGCTCGCCAACTCCGCCCGGGTGCACGCCGAACGGTTCGGCACGGACACGGCCATCGGGGAGGCCCTGCGCTGTGTCTCCCTCTTCGCCCGCCCGGAGGAGGCCGTGCACCTGCTGGGCGAGGCGGTCCGCCACCTGGAGGCGTCGCCCTCGCAGTACGAGTACGCCCAGGCCCTGGTCGACTACGGCATCGCGACCCGCTCGCCCCGGGAGCTGGCCCGGGCCCACAAACTGGCCACGGCCTGCGGCGCCGAATCCCTGGCCGCCCGCGCCCAGCAGGCACGCGCGTCGATCCGGTCCACCGAGTGAGGTAATGTTTGTCCTGCGCAGCCGCCCGGCACGACCGGGAGGAATCGCAGCGGGACGTGGCGCAGCTTGGTAGCGCACTTGACTGGGGGTCAAGGGGTCGCAGGTTCAAATCCTGTCGTCCCGACTCGTGAGAGTCGTTCGTCGAGGGGCCGTGCCGGAGAGATCCGGTACGGCCCCTCGGCCGTTCTCCGCCTCAGCGGCTCCGGCGCAGCCGCAGCGGGGTGTAGACCGTCAGGGCCACGAGGAACGCCACCCCGTAGGCCAGGTCGGCGCCGTGCAGCGCGTGCGCCACGGGGCCCACGTACAGGCTGGTGCTCATGAAGGGGACCGCCGCCGCGAAGGCCGCCGCGAAGGCGGTGAGGGCGGGCCACCACGGCCGGCGGTGTGCGCTCTCGGTGGCCAGGTCGACGGGGGAGTGGCCGCGGGCCCGCGCCCGCACGGCCCAGTCGACGGCCACGATCGCGACGAAGCCGGGGATCCAGTAGCCGACGAGCAGCAGCACGTTCTGGAAGCGGGTCGTGGTGTCGGCCGCGTGCATCCACAGGACCAGCGGGAAGCCGAGCGCCGCGGCGAGTGCGGCGGCGACCGGTCGCGGCAGCCGGACACCCATCGTCTGGAGCGCCAGCGAACCGCTGTAGTCGTTCATGGCGTTGCTGCACAGCGCGGCGAGCGCCACGGCGAGCAGCCCGAACGCGCCGAGGGCGCCCCCGCCCAGCAGGGTGTCGATGCCGCGCGCCGTCTGGTCGGTGAAGACGGACGCCCCCCACAGCCCGAGGGCCTGGACGGCCACGAAGGAGGTGCTGATGCCCAGCAGCGTGCACCAGAACATCCGCGGCCGGGACGCGGTGCGCGGCAGATAGCGGCTGAAGTCGCTGGCGTACGGCGCCCAGGACAGCGCCAGGCTCAGCGCGACGGTGCAGGTCAGGACGGCGGCGCCGGCCCGGTCCGCGCCGTGCACGGAACCGGAGGCGGCCGGGTGGACGCCTTGCAGGAGCTTGGTGGAGAGCACGGCGAAGGCGGCGGCCAGGGCGAACGTCATCACGGTCTGGAGCCGGTGGATCACCTCGTACCCCAGGACGCCCAACGCTCCCTGGGCAGCCATCATGACCAGGACCCCCAGCCAGAACGGCCAGCCGCACAGCTGGGCCAGCGCGTCCCCGCCGAACAGCCCGATCAAGGCGTCCCAGGCGATGGAGGACAGCCACTGCAGCACCCCGGGCACGACGACACCCCGGCCGAACGCCAGCCGGGCCAAGGGGAGTTGCCCGGCCCCGGTCTGGCTGCCCCAGGTGCCCAGATACGCGGTGGGCACGGCGCCCACGAGGGTCCCGAGCACGACGGCGGCCAGCGCGGTGGCGAAGTCCAGGCCCAGCGCGATGCCGACGGTGCCGGTGAAGACACCCGTCATCGTCAGATTGGGCGCGAACCAGACGGTGAAGAGCCGGCCGGGCCCGCCGTAGCGGCGGTCCTCGGGGACGGGGGCTATCCCGTGTGCCTCGACGCGCAGATCGCCGGGTGCGGTGGGCATGCGCCCGCCGAATGCGGCGAGCTCGTCCTGGGCATGCGACAACGACATGAAGACATCCCTCCGCCAGTGCTAACTGGTTCAGGTTCGACGGGTGTGATCTCAGCCCCTGTGCGGGGCACCCCGTGTCCGGTGTGGCGGCCAGGATAGCCGGGCGGGCGCGGATGCCGGTGCGGGGGTGGGTACCTGTCCACCCCCTGCGCGCCCGGCGCGTGACTCAGCCGAAGAGCTTGGCCACGAAGGCGGAGAGATTGGCCGCGGTGCGGCCGACCTGCTCCTCCAGGGTCAGCGACTCCTTGAAGCGGGCGCCCGAGGCCACGGCCTTCTTCCCGCGCACGTACAGGGAGCAGGCCAGGTCGGTGCACATGTACAGGCCGACCGAATTGCCCTCACGCCCGGCGGGACCCGTCTTGCGGGCGGTCATCAGGGAGACCCCGCCGCCGGGGTGCGTGGTCAGGCAGAGGGAGCACATGCTCCGGTGGAGGAACCCGCGCTGCTGGGAGGGGAAGCGCAGCGAGATCCCCGTCAGCTTCCCGTCGTGCTCGGTGACGATGTAGCTGCGCCCGGGCGCGCTGAGATCGCGCCAGCCCAGGAAGTCGAGATCCTCCCAGGGCAGCTCCCCGAAATCGCGGGGCAGCGGCAGACGCCCGGCCTCCCCCTTGGAGCAATTGACGAACGATGTGCGGATGTCCTGCTCGGTCACGGCCTTCATGCCCACGACGCTAACTCTGCCTATGAGCCCTAGGCAAATGATTAATCGAATTAGGTGTGTACCTCGGTCTCCTCGGTCACCAGGTCCAGCCGGTGCGCGGGCGGGTGCGTGAGGCCGAGGCCGGGGCGCCAGGCCGCCAGGATCTGCGCCGAGGGGTCGAAGAGGGGTGCCGGCAGCTCGTCGGGCGAGGTCCACCGCCAGGTGCTGATCAGATGGGGCTCGGTCACCTCGGGGGTCGCCGAGCCGACCCGTACAAGAGCGCCGAGCGTGACCCGGTTGATGCCGCCCACCGCGTCGTGCAGCATCACGAAGATGCTCACCTCGTGCTCCGCGACCCTCAGACCGGTCTCCTCGCGCAGCTCACGCGCGGCGGCCGCCGCGACGGACTCCGGCAGCGGATCGACCTTGCCGCCCGGCAGCTCCCAGGTCCCGCTGTGGTGCCGGCCGAGCAGGATGCGCCCCCGCGCATCCTGCACGATCACCCCGACCCCCAGCGCCGCCTGCGCCTTGGGCGGACGGGAGTTGCGGGACGGAACGGGGGTGGCGTCGGTGGTCATGGCGCTCTCCTTGCACGGTCGTACGGGGCCGGGCGTCGAGCCTACGGGGCGGCCGGGACCCGCCCCGGCGCGCTCACACGGTCAGCCGCAGCGCCGTCGCCGCGATGCCGAGCCGTACGCTCTGGCCCCACGTCAGCTCCAGCGCGTCCGTCTCCATCCCGTCCCCGAAGACCACCACCCGGTCGGACTCCACGGTCAGCCGGAGCTCCTGCCCGCGCCCCAGCTCCCCGGAGACCAGTGAGGTGCCGGTCACCGGGGACGGCCACGCCTCCCGGACGAACCACAGCAGCCGGGGATCGGTCGGCGCCGGCAGTGCCAGCGGGCTGCGGCGCTCCTGCCACAGCGAGCGCAGCCAGCCCGTGGCGCCGGTCCCGGTGCCGACCAGCACACCGGAGGAGGCCTGCGGCTCGGCGGGTGAGCCGGCCGCGTCCGTGCCCAGCCGGTAGCGGGCCGTCTGGTGCCCCGGCGGGCCGAGGTAGATCTCGTTGAGAGCCAGCAGCCGCTGGGTGTCGTCGGCCACCGCCTCCACCATGGTCAGCTCGTCCGCGCGGCCGCCCGGCGCCGCGGCGGCCCGGAGCAGCGCCGCCGCGTCGCCGGGCCGGTGGCGCACGAGCACGCCGGGATTGCGGCCGGGATCGGTGTCGATGCCCACGACCGGCTGGCCGGAGAGGTACTTCGCCGCGTTGGCGACCAGACCGTCCTGCCCGACGACGACCACGACGTCCTCGGGCGCGAACAGGAACCGGTCCAGGTCCGCCCGCTCCACCCGTGAGTGCCGCCACTGGAGCGGGACGGCCGCCGCCACATCGGCCAGCGCCTGCCGGGTCCGCTCGTGCCGCCGGGCCACCTCCTCGATGGACCGGCCCCGGCTGGACAGGAAGAACGCGGCCTGGCCGTGCGTTCCGTGCCGGGCCAGCAACTCCTCGTACTCGGTGGTGCGGTGGACCAGGACCGCCCTCGGTGCCAGGCTCACGCCCCGGTCTCCGGCGCCGGCCGGCCGAGCTTGCTGAGCAGACCGGTCAGGACGTCGGGCGACAGGGTGAGGCTGTCGATGCGGGGCAGGTTCTCCGCGAGCCGGGTGGCGGCCAGCGCGTGCAGGGTCGCCGCCTCCACCTCGCCGTGCACCCGCAGCCAGGCGGCCTGCGACTCGGCGCGTGCGGCGCCCACTTCGCGGGCGGCCTCCGCCTCGGCCCGGGCCAGGCGCACCTTGCGGGCGGCCTCCGCCTCGGCGCGCACGCCGTCGGCCGCCGCGTTCTCCTCGGCCTCGCGGCGGGTGTTGGTGCCGCGCTGCTCGACGAGCTGCTCCTCCCGGCGGGCCAGCTCGATCTGGCTGGCCAGTTCGTTCTCGGCGATGGTCCGCTCGCGCTCGACCGCCACGGCCCGCCGCTCGTAGGTGGCCCGGTCGGCCTCCTGCTGGATCTGCTCCCGGGCGGGGGTGCGCAGCGCCCGCTCCACCTCGGCCTCCGGGCGGATGGCGACGACGCGCACGGCCACCACGTCGATGCCGGTGGCGGGCAGCCGGGGTTCGGCGGCGAGCCCGGCCGCGACCCGCTCGCGCACGGCGGCGACCCCGTCCACCAGCGCCCCGGCCAGCGGGGTGCGGGCCAGCACGTCCAGGGTGTGCTGCTGGGCCGTCTCGGTGAGGAGCGTGGTGATCTGCTCCAGCGGGGCGCCGCGCCAGGCGCCGGTGTCCGGGTCGACGGAGAAGTCGAGGCGGGCGGCGGCCTCGGCCGGGTCGCTGATCCGGTAGGTCACGGTGGCCTGCACGGTGACGTCCTGGAAGTCGGACGTACGGGCGTGGAACGCCATGGCCAGCTCGCGGTCGTTGACCGGGACCTCGGACAGGGCGGCGCTGAGCGAGCGGTACCAGAAGCTGAGCCCGGCCCCGTCGTGGGTGAGCCGGCCGCGCTTGTGGTGGCGGATGTGGGCGGTGGGCGCGGAGCGCAGATGGCGCCAACCGAAGCGCCGGGTGATGTCGGCCATGTGGCCCCCCTTGTTCTCGTCATGACGACGATAAGGGAGACGGGTGCATATCGTCAAGGGGACGAGAAAGGGTTTCCGCCGGTCGCCCCTCCCCGGTCCGGGAAGGCCGGCGCGAGGAACCGGGCGGGGAACTCGCCGCCGCCGTGCACCGCCAGATCCGCGCCGGTGACGTACCCGGCGAGATCGCCCGCGAGATACAGGCAGGCGCGCGCCACATCGTCCGGCGCGGCCATCCGCCGCATCGGGATCACGCCCGCCACGGCGGCGCCGCCGTCCTCGCCGTACACGGCCGCCGCGCTCTCCGTCGCGACCGGGCCCGCCGTGATGTGGTTGACGCGCACGGCCGGCGCCCACTCCAGGGCGAGGGCCCGGGTGAGCCCCAGCAGTCCGGCCTTCGCTGCGGTGTACGCGGCGGTGCCCGGCTGGGGCGTGTGCGCGGAGACGCTGCCGATGTTGATGACCGAGCCCCCGCCCTCCTGGTCCCGCATGACGCGGTACGCCGCCTGGGCGGTGTAGAAGGGCGCCAGCAGATTCAGTGCGACGACCTTCTCGACGAACCGGGGCGACACCGTCGCGGCCTCGGCGTCCGGGGAGCCGCCCGCGTTGTTGACCAGCACGTCCAGCCGGCCGAAGAGGTCCGCCGCCGCGTCCACGAGCGAGGATGCGGCCACCGGGTCGCGCACGTCACCGGCCAGGAAGCGGGCCCGCCGGCCGCCGCCCGTCGGAAGGTCCGGGGGCTCGGTGCGGCCGCAGACCAGCACCTGGGCCCCGGCCGCGAGGAAGGCCCGGGCGATGGCGGCGCCGACGCCCTTCGTGCCGCCGGTGACCAGGACCGCCCGCCCGGTGAAGTCCACGGGGTTGCCGGTGTCCATGAATTGCCTCCGCAGTGCCGGGGGCCGCTGAGGGCCGGACCAGCGAAAGCTACCAAGCGTTTGTTCGGTGGAACAGGGCGCGGACCTCGCGCTCCGGAACCGCCGGTACGCGAACGGCCGGTACGCGAACGGCCGGTGACTTCGCGAGAAGTCACCGGCCGGCCGGGTTGCGCGCCGCCCCCGTCCCCACGGTGCGGCGCGAGCGGGCCGCCGTCATCCGCTGGGACGACGGCCCACGTCTGTCAGGACCCGGACGCCGAGGCGTCCAGGCCGAGTGCGGGAAAGACCGCGCCCTCCACGAAACGGAGGAGGTACGTCTCGTCCGCGATGGCCCCCTCCAGCATCGGGCGGGCCCGCATCACGCCGAGCATCTGCGCGGAGACGAACTCCGTGGCCGGGTTGTCCGCCGCCACCTCGCCCCGCTCCACCCCGCGCCGGACGATCGCGTCGATGGCCGCCATCTCCGGAAGGATCAGCGACTCGCGCAGCGCGCACAGCAGCTCGGGGCTCTGCAGGGCGGCATGGCTCAGCGCCAGCATCAAAGGGGTATCGCGCCCGGAGACCTGGCCGATGGCCCGCGCCGCCTCGCGCAGGTCGCCCGCCAGGGTGCCGGTGTCGATCCGGCGCAGCACCCCGCGCCGGGTGCCGTGCAGGGCGGCGACGACCAGTTCGGGCTTCGAGCCCCACTGCCGGTAGAGCGTGGACTTGCCGCAGCGGGACCGGGAGGCGACCCCCTCCATGGTCAGCGACTCGTAGCCGCTCTCCCTGAGCATGTCGAGCACGGCCGTGTAGAGCTCCTGGGCCCGCTCCGGCGTGATCTTCGAGCGGCGCTGCGCGGGGGCCTGCTCCTGCTCGGTTTCCTGCGACGGCATGCGCTTTCCCTCTCTGCGACTCTGCGACGAGGTCCATCGATACGCCAGTGTACCGATACGCGAGTGTTCCGATACGTTCGCGTATCGGTACACTGGCGTATCGATACGGCACGGAACCGGTCCATGCCGCCGCAACACCGCTTCAACAGCTTCGTCAGCAAAGGGGCACCGGGTGATGTACGCCGGTAGCAAGCCTGCGGACCGGGAGCCGGACACTTCTGCCCGACCGCCCCTCGTCCGCGAGCTTCTTCTTGTCGTGGGTCTCTTCGTGATCTACAAGTTCGGCCGTCAGGCCGCCAACGGTCACGTCGACGAGGCCTTCCACAACGCCACGCACGTCTGGGACCTCGAACGCGCCGTGCACCTGCCCGGCGAGGGCGTCGTCCAGGGGCTGCTGCTCCACAACGAGACGCTGATCCACCTGGCGAACACCTACTACGCGACGGTGCACTTCCCGGCCACCCTGCTCTTCCTCGCCTGGCTGTACTGGCGCCGCCCGCTGCACTACGTCTGGGCCCGCCGCATCCTCGCCGTGCTCACCGGCGCCGCACTCGCCCTGCACCTGCTCTTCCCGCTCGCCCCGCCGCGTCTGCTCGCCGCCACCGGACTGGTCGACACCGGCCAGATCTACGGACCGACGGTGTACGGGGCGACGCCCGCCACCGACTCGATGGCCAACCAGTTCGCCGCGATGCCCTCACTGCACTTCGGCTGGGCCGTCATGGTCGGCGTCGGCCTGGTCGTCGCCACCCGCTCCCGGTGGCGCTGGCTGTGGCTGCTGCACCCCGCGGTCACGCTGCTCGTCATAGTCGGCACCGCCAACCACTACTGGCTGGACTCGATCGTGGTGGCCGCCCTGCTCTCCGTCGCCTTCGCCGCGCTCCGGCTGCCGCGCACGGAACCGGTCCGCGCCCACCTCCCGTGGCCGTCCACCGCCCCCGCGTACGGGACCGCCGTCCCGGCCCCCGCCCGCTCCTCGTCGTACGCCTCCTCCGGGGCCGGACGATGACCGCCACCCTGATCGCCGTCGCGCTGTCCCTCGTCTCGGCGGCCGCCTACGCCTCGGCTGCCGTGGCACAGGCCCGGCTCGCCGGGCGCACCGCACCGGGCACCGGCACGCTCCGGCTGCTGGGGCGCGCCGCCTGGTGGTCCGCCGTCGGGCTGAACGCCGGCGGCGCGCTGCTCCATGTCGCCGCGCTCAAGTACGGCCCGCTCACCCTCGTCCAGCCGCTCGGCGCCCTCACCCTGGTCGCCGCCGTCCCGCTGGGCGCCCGGGCCGCGGGACGCAAGGTCACCACGACCGAGTGGCGCGGCACCCTGCTCACCCTGCTCGGCCTCGGGGCGCTGCTGACGACCGCCGTCGGCTCGGCCCCGCACGAGACCCTGAGCCTGGCGGAGGCGCTGGCCGTCGGCGCCGGGACCATGGCCGTCGTCGCGGGCCTCGGCCGCCCCGGCGCCCGTCCGGGGCTCCGGCACGCCGCCGCCTCCGGCATCACCTCCGGGGTCGCGTCCGCGCTCACCCAGACCCTGACCGTCGCCGTCACCGACCACACGACGGGCCCGCTGCTCACCTGGCGGCTGGTCGTCGTCGCCGTGCTGGTCTCCGCCTTCGCGATGGGCGGGCTGCTGCTCTCGCAGACCGCCTACCAAGGGGGTCTGGGCGCCCCGCTCGCCGTCGTCACACTCGCCAACCCGGTGGCCGCCGCCGCCATCGGCCTGGCGCTGCTGGGGGAGCGGCTCCAGGGCGGCACCGGCGCCCTGATTCCGGCCCTGCTGGGGACGGCGGCCGCCGCGCGGGGCGTGATCCTGCTCAGCCGCGCCCAGGCCGGGACCGCGCCCGCCGTCGAGGCCGTCGTGGCAGGACCGCGTCCCGCCGCCACCCCGTCCCGGGTGGTCATCAGGAGCCCGCGGGCCCTCCAGCAGGAACACGGCCACGGACACCTGCGACGGATCAGGGCCGGGCGCTCCTGACGGTCCCCGGTCCGCCGCTTCACCCCTCCGTCGCGGCCGGGCGGTCCGCCAGGGCGCGGGTCAGCCAGCCGATCCAGAAGTTCTCCAGATCGATGCCGCCGCGCAGCACCAGATGGCGCAGCCGGTCCTCGGGCGCGTCCCGCCCGGGCGGGAAGTCCCGCTCCTCGATCGCCAGGTACTCCGCCAGTTGGCGCCGGTGCAGCTCCAGATGGCGCCCCAGCTCCGCGTCGAGCCCGGGCGCCCCGACGACCGCCGCCGCCCGCATCCGCAGCAGCAGCGGATCACGTACCTGTTTGGGGTCCTCCTGGCGGGCGACCCAGGCCGACAGCGCCTCCCGGCCGGCGGGCAGCACCTCGTACTCCTTCTTCCGGCCGCGGGCCGGCTGCGCCGGTGTCAGGGCCCTGATCTGCCCTGCCTGCTCCAGCTTTCCCAGCTCGCGGTAGATCTGCTGGTGCGTGGCCGACCAGAAGTAGCCGATCGACCTGTCGAACCTGCGGGTCAGCTCCAGCCCCGACGAGGGCTTCTCCAGCAGGGCCGTGAGGATCGCGTGCGGGAGTGACATGGGATGCATCCTAAGGACGGCCGGACGCTCCCACGGGCGGGCCGTCCGTGGGAGCGCGCGGGTCAGAGCGAGGCGGCCAGTTCGGTGCCCTGGCGGATCGCCCGCTTGGCGTCCAGCTCGGCCGCCACGTCGGCGCCACCGATCAGATGGGCGCGGCGGCCGGCGGCCAGCAGCTGCTCGTACAGGTCCCGGCGGGGGTCCTGGCCCGCGCAGAGCACGATCGTGTCGACCGGCAGCAGGTGCCGCTCGCCGTCCACGGTGACGTGGAGGCCCTCGTCGTCGATCCGGTCGTAGCCGACGCCCGCGATCATCGTGACGCCCCGGTGCCGCAGCTCGGTGCGGTGGATCCAGCCGGTCGTCCTGCCGAGACCCGCACCGACCTTGGTGGCCTTGCGCTGGAGGAGATGGACGGTGCGCGCGGACTTCGGACGCTCGGCGGTGCCGAGACCGCCCCGCTCGCGGTAGTCCGTGTCGACGCCCCACTGCCGGAAGAAGACCTCCGGGTCCAGGCTCGCCGCCTCCCCGCCGTCCGTCAGGAACTCGGCGACGTCGAAGCCGATGCCGCCCGCCCCCACGAGCGCGACCCGGTCGCCCACCGGCGCGCCGTGGCGCAGCACGTCGAGGTAGCTGACGACGCTGGGGTGGTCGACGCCCGGGATCTCCGGAGTGCGCGGGGTGACCCCGGTGGCGAGGACGATCTCGTCGAAGCCATCGAGGCCTTCGACGCCGACCGGGGTGCCGAGCCGGACGTCGACCTTCTCCTCGGCCAGCCGGGTGCGGAAGTAGCGCAGTGTCTCGTTGAACTCCTCCTTGCCGGGCACCCGGCGGGCCACGTTGAGCTGCCCGCCGATCTCCTCGGCCGCGTCGAAGAGCGTCACCTCGTGCCCGCGCTCGGACGCCGTCACGGCGCAGGCGAGCCCGGCGGGACCGGCGCCGACGACCGCGACGCGCCTGCGGGTGCGGGTCGGCGACAGGACGAGTTCCGTCTCGTGGCAGGCGCGCGGGTTGACCAGGCAGGAGGTGACCCGGCCGCTGAAGATGTGGTCCAGGCAGGCCTGGTTGCAGCCGATGCAGGTGTTGATCGCGTCCGCGCGGCCCTCGGCCGCCTTCGCGACGAAATCCGGGTCGGCGAGGAACGGCCGGGCCATCGACACCATGTCCGCGCGGCCCGCCGCGAGGATCTCCTCGGCGACCTCGGGGGTGTTGACGCGGTTGCTCGTCACCAGCGGTACGGAGACGGCGCCGCGCACCTTCTCGGTGACCCAGGTGAACGCCCCGCGGGGGACCGACGTCGCGATCGTGGGAATGCGGGCCTCGTGCCAGCCGATGCCGGTGTTGATGATCGTCGCGCCGGCCGCCTCGATCTCGCGGGCCAGCCGCACGACCTCGTCGAGGGTGGAACCGCCGGGTACCAGGTCCAGCATGGAGAGCCGGTAGATGAGGATGAAGTCGCTGCCGACCCGCTCACGGACCCGGCGCACGATCTCGACGGGGAAGCGGATGCGGTTCTCGTACGAGCCGCCCCAGCGGTCCTCGCGGTGGTTGGTCGCCGAGACGATGAACTCGTTGATCAGATAGCCCTCGGAGCCCATGATCTCGACGCCGTCGTACCCCGCGCTCTGCGCGAGCGCCGCCGCCGTGACGAAGTCCTCGATGGTCGCCTCCACCTCGTCGTCGGTCAGCGCGTGCGGGGTGAACGCGCTGATCGGGGCCTTGATCGCGCTCGGGGCCACCAGAGCGGGGTGGTGCGCGTACCGGCCGAAGTGCAGGATCTGCATGGCGATCCGGCCGCCCGCCGCATGCACGGCCGAGGTCACCCGGGCGTGCTCGGCCGCCTCCGCCGCGGTGGTCATCCTGGCGCCGCCGGGGAGCGAGCAGGCCTGCTCGCTCGGGGCGATGCCGCCGGTGACCATCAGGCCCACGCCGCCGCGCGCGCGGGCGGCGTAGAAGGCTGCCATCCGCTCGAAGCCGTTCTCGACCTCCTCCAGGCCGATGTGCATCGACCCCATCAGCACCCGGTTGGGGAGGGTCGTGAACCCGAGGTCGAGCGGGCTCAGCAGATGCGGGTACGGGCTCATGTGGCGGCTCCTCGCGCAGTGTCGTTCCGCCAGTTCTAGAGCACCCGGACGTCATTGTGCAACAAGTTGCACAATGACGTTCGTCGCACTGTGTCACGGCTCACGTCCCGGCCCGGTCCCGCCCGGACGGCGTAACAACGGGGCATGCCGGGGCCCCGGGGCGCGGAGAGTGGTTCCGTACGGCACCCGGGGCCGCTGTGCGCCAGGCCGGGCCCCCGAACCCTCCCGGAGACCCTCATGGGCAGCGTCAACCGTCGTGACCTCGGTCTGCTTCTCCTCCGCGTCGGCACCGGTGCGGTGCTGGCCGCGCACGGGAGCCAGAAACTCGCCGGCTGGTTCGGCGGCGGGGGCATCGAGGGCACCACCGCCGCCATGGAGGCCATGGGGTTCCACCCGCCGAAGCACAGCGCCATCGCGGCCGGGCTGGGCGAGGCGGGCGGCGGCGCCCTGCTGGCCCTGGGCCTGGCCACCCCGGCGGCCGGCGCGGCCGCCGCCGGCGCCATGGCGGGCGCCGTGGCCGTCCACGCGCCCGCGGGCTTCTTCGCACAGGGCGGCGGCTACGAGTACCCGGCCTTCCTCGGCTTCACCGCCGCCGCGATCGGCCTGACAGGACCCGGCCGCTACTCCGTCGACCACGCCACGCGCCACGCGTTCGACAAGCCGTGGATGGTCGCCCTGGCGTTCGCGGGCAGCGCGGTGGCCGCCGCCGCCGTGGTCGGCAAGCGGTCCAGGGGGCAGGCGGCGGCGCAGGAGATGCCGGAGCCGGAGGAGTTCTGATCCACCGGCCCCGGCGCAGAAGGTGACCCGGCTCAGCCCGGAGTCCGCCAGCGGCCGGATTTGGCCGCCGCGACCAGCGCCGGGACCGTGCCGAACTTGACGCGCGGGCGGCCTCGGTCCCGGCCGCGCGCCCGCTCCGCCCGGTCGATGGCGGCCAGCCCGCGGGCGTCCACGACATGGCGGCCCCGGCTCCGGACGAGACGCGGGAACGCCTTGGCCGGGTGCGCGGGGGAGGGGAGCGCGCCCGCGACGGCGTCCGCCAGGAGCGTGCCCACGGTCTCGGCCGCGCAGGTGCGGTTGGCCCCGATCCCGCCCGAGGGCCCGCGCTTGATCCAGCCGACGACATACGTCCCGGGCAGGCCCGTCACCCGGCCGCCCGCGTGCGGGACGGTGCCGGTCGCCTCGTCGAAGGGCAGGCCCGGCACCGCCAGGCCCCGGTAGCCGATCGCGCGCAGGAAGAGGCCCGCCGGGATCTCCCGCTCACCGTCGGCGGCCGTGACCCGCAGCCCCTCGACACCGGACTCGCCGAGCACCCGCACCGCGGCGGAGTGGAACCGCAGGACGATGCGCCGCCCCTCGGCCGGCGACCGCGCCCAGTCCACCCGCTCGCGCGGAACGTCCCGCAGCAGAGCCGCCGCGCTCCCCGGGGCCGCGCCGTCGATCGCGGCGCCGGTGCGCGGGTCCTCGTCGTCCACCACCAGTTCCACACCCGGCAGATGCTTGAGCGCGAGCAGTTCGGAAGCCGTGCAGGCGGCGTCCTGCGGGCCGCGCCGGCCGAGCAGGACGACCTCGCGCACCGCCGAGTTCCGCAGCGCCGCGAGGGCGTGGTCGGCGATGTCGGTGCCCGCCAGCGCGGCGGGATCGCTCACGAGGATGCGCGCCACGTCGAGCGCCACATTGCCGTTGCCCGCGACGATCACCCGCTCCGCCGACAGGCCGACGGAGTCCGGTGCCACCTCCGGGTGGGCGTTGTACCAGGCCACGAACGACGTGGCCGCGATGCTCGACGGAAGGTCCTCGCCCGGGATGCCGAGCCGGCGGTCCGCACCGGCGCCGACCGCGTAGATCACCGCGTCGTGATGGGCGGCGAGCTCCTGGGCGGTGATGTCCTTGCCCACCTCGACCCCCAGGTGCATCCGGACCCGGGGGTGGGAGTGGAAGCGCGCGAAGTTCTCGCCCACGCCCTTCGTCCCGGGGTGGTCGGGCGCCACCCCGTACCGCACGAGGCCGCCGGCCACCGGCAGCCGGTCCACCAGTGTCACCTCGGCGTTGGTGTGCAGGAGCAGGTCCTCGGCGGCGTACATCCCGGCGGGTCCGGTGCCGACGACCGCCACCCGGATCGGCGCGAAGTCCGAGGGCAGGCTGCGCGTGAAGGAGGGCTCGCCCCAGGTGTGGAAGTTCGGCCCGTCGGCGGCGGGCTCGGGCTCCCGGTCCGCGTAGTACGCCGCGTTGATGCCGGCGTACTCCTTCTGCGCCCCGAAGAGGCTGTCCACCGGGAAAATCGCGTCGACCGGGCACGCGTCGGCGCAGGCACCGCAGTCGATGCAGGTCTTCGGGTCGACGTAGAGCATCTCCGTGCTGCCGAAGGCCCGTTCCTCGGGCGTGGGGTGGATGCAGTTGACGGGGCACACGGCGACGCAGGTGGCGTCGCTGCAGCAGGTCTGGGTGATGGCGTAGGTCATGGTCGGCTCGGGCTCTCGGCTCGGGTCAGATCAGGTGGGCGCGCTTGTAGAAGAACAGGGCCGGTTTGGTCAGGAGGCGGGCCGAGGCCAGGAACTCCATCAGGCCCGAACAGCTGGACCTCATCAGGGACTTGTGGTGCTCGTTGGCCTTCGCCTCGGGCAGGGCCCGCGCCGGGTCCAGCCCCGCGTTGGCGTAGACCTCGCGGTTCACCATGCTGGTGACGATGTAGTACGAGGCGATGGCGATCACGAGCGAGTTGATCTGCCGGCGCACCGGGCCCGCTCCGCGCAGCCGCTTGCGGGTCTCGTCGCGGGCGAACTTCATGTGGCGCGACTCCTCCACCACATGGATGTTGTTGATCGTGCGGACGAACGGCGCGACGCGCTCGTCCCGCATCCAGTCGCGCTGCATCACGTCGAGCACCTCCTCCGCCACGAGGATCGCGGCGTACGCGGCCTCGCCGAAGGCAAGTGTCTTGAAGGCGCGGCCCAGTTCGACCACCGGTCGGCGCGGACGGTAGGCGGGGGCGCCGAGCTTCGCCGCGCCGCGCGCGAACATGATGGAGTGCCGGCACTCGTCGGCTATCTCGGTCAGCGCCCACTGGAAGCGCGCGTCGGTCGGGTCCTTGGCGTAGATGTCGCGCAGCACCATCTGCTGGAGGATCATCTCGAACCAGATGCCCGTGCTGGCGACCGATGCGGCCTCCTGGCGCGTCAGCGCCTTGCGCTGATCCTCCGTCAACTCCTGCCAGTACGCGGTGCCGTAGAGCGTGCTCCACTCGGGGCTCGCGCCGTGGTGGTCCGTGTCGAGCGGGGTGTTCCAGTCCACCTCGGTGGCCGGGTCGTACGACAGCTTCGCGGCCGAGTCCAGAAGGCGCCGGGCGACATCCTGCTCGGCGAGCCGGTCCTGGTCCTCCGGCCGGACGGTGCTGCTTGCCATGCTGCGACTCCTTGAATCGAGAAATCGACCCGACGCCGCCCGCCGCCTGCCTCTCACCCCGGGCCCCGCCCGATGAGATCGAAGGCCGCCGAGCGCCGTCCCTCGCTTGTTAGACGTGACGTCTAGCAAGCTGTTAGACGGAAGGTATAGCAAGAGGGGCGCGCGAGCCTACCCCCGCGTAGGAAATCCGTACGATCTCTCCACGGCGCGGCCCTGCGCGCGGGGTTGGGGGCTCGAGGCCGCGACTCCTCCGGGCGTCCCGAGCGTCGGATCGGCAGGACATCGGCAGGACTCGACAGGGCTCGGAGGGGAGGGAATCGCGCCTTGTGAGGTGATTTGACGGGCTCAAAATCAGCCAGAAAGGTCAGTCGGGGGCTCGTTTTCGCCTTTCATTAAGGGTAGGCTAACCTCACCTCCGTGAAGGTGACAGCACTCGACCGAGAAGGCCGTCCGGGGCACCCCCCTGCGACGGACAGCCAGGGTTCCCCCGCCGCGGAGCCCGCCACCGCCCCGGGCCCCGGCCTCGACGCGGCCGGCATCACGGTGGCCTACGACGGCGTCGACGTCGTGCACGAAGCCGACCTGTCCCTGCCGCGCGGACGCGTCACGGCGCTCATCGGTCCGAACGGCAGCGGGAAGTCCACCCTGTTGCGCGCCATCGCCCGCCTGCACAGGGCGCGCACCGGCAGCGTGACGATGTTCGCCGAGGGCGACGAAGCGGACGGCACGGTGGACGCCCTCGCCCTCTCCCGTACCGAGTTCGCCCGCCGCGCCACGCTCCTCGCGCAGAGCCGCACGGCGCCCGCCGGGATCAGCGTCCGCGAGGTGGTGGGCTTCGGCCGCCACCCGTACCGCCACCGCTTCCGGGGCACCGACCCGGACGGCACCCGGCTCGTCGAGCACGCGCTCGCCGTCACCAACACCACCGGACTCGCCGACCGGGGCGTCGAGAGCCTCTCCGGCGGCCAGTTGCAGCGCGTCTGGCTCGCCTGCTGCCTCGCGCAGGACACCGATGTGCTGCTGCTCGACGAACCGACCACCTATCTCGACCTGCGGTACCAGGTCGAGATCCTCGACCTCGTCCGTGAACTCGCCGACACCCATGGCGTGACCGTCGGAGTCGTCCTGCACGACCTCGACCAGGCCGCAGCGGTGGCGGACAAGGTCGTCCTGCTCTCCGCCGGCCGTGTCGTCGCGGCCGGCACTCCGGCCGAGGTCTACGACACCGAGCGGCTGACCGGCACCTACGGCATCCGCATCGAGGTCGACCTCGACCCCGCCACCTCCATCCCCCGCACCCGCGCGGTGGGCCGGCACCACCTCCGCCCCGAAAGGCCCTGAACGACCATGACGACCAAGTACAGAGCAGCGTGGCCCGCGATCGTGGCGGTCGCGGCGGTCTCCCTCACCGCGTGCGGCACGACCGAGGCGCCCAAGAAGGAGGCCGTCGCGGACTCCACGCTGACCGTCACCGACAGCCGCGGCAAGCAGGTCAAGCTCGACGGACCCGCCAAGCGCGTCGTCGGCACCGAGTGGAACGTCGTCGAATCCCTCGTCACGCTGGGCGTCGACCCGGTCGGCGTCGCCGATGTGAAGGGCTACCAGGCATACGACAAGGGCGCGCCGCTGACCGACGGCGTCAAGGACATCGGCACCCGGGGCGAGCCGAGCATCGACACCGTCGCCGCGCTCAAGCCCGACCTCGTCGTCGCGACGAACGACCTCACCGACGCCGCCATCGCGCAGCTCTCCAAGGTCGCCCCGGTCATCGTGGTCAAGGCGGCCGACGCGAGCCGGCAGATCGACCAGATGGTCGACAACGTCAACCTCATCGCCAAGGCGACCGGCACCGAGGACAAGGCCAGGACCGAGATCGCCTCGTTCCGCAAGGCGATGGCCGAGGGCAGGAAGAAGCTCGCGGACGCGCACCTCGGCGGCGCGAAGGTCGCCTTCGCCGACGGCTGGAAGGAGGGCAACCAGGTCTCGGTCCGGCCGTACGTCAAGGGCTCGCTGCTCTCCGACGTCAACACCGAACTCGGCCTGGTCGACCCGTGGTCGATGAAGGGCGACAAGGGCTACGGGCTCGCCGCCACGGACGTCGAGGGCCTCACGAAGATCGGTGACGCGCAGTTCGTCTACATCGCCAACGACTCGGACGGCGGCGACCCGTTCGCCGACGGCCTCAAGGACAACGCGGTGTGGAAGTCGCTGCCCTTCGTGAAGAAGGGGCAGGCCCACCGACTGCCCGACGGCATCTGGATGTTCGGCGGCACCACGGCGATGAAGCAGTACATCGACGCGCTCGTGGGCGCACTGACCAAGTGAAGGTGAGCACCCCCGCGAAGCCGGTCGCGCCCGCGCCCGTGCCCGGTCCGGCCGGGGCGGCGGCCCCGGCCGCCCCCGGCCGGTTCCGGCGCCGCGACCGGACCGTCCTCCTCGCACTCGCCGCGTTCGTCGCGCTGGTCGTGCTGAGCGCCGTGCACGTGAGCCAGGGCACGGCCCCCGTCGGGGTCCAGACCCTCTGGCGGGCCTTCGCCACCCTCTGGTCCGACGGCCACGGATCCGGCCAGGCGGACGCCGTCCTGGTCTCCTCCCGGCTGCCCCGGCTCGCCGCCGGACTGGTCGTCGGCTGCGCCCTCGGCGCGGCCGGCGCGGCACTCCAGTCGGTCTCGCGCAACACCCTGGCCTCGCCGGACACGCTCGCCGTCAACGCGGGCGCCTATCTCGCGGTCGTCGCCGTCGCCGCGTTCGGGATCCAGCTGCCGCCGTTCCTGGCCGGCGGCACCGCCTTCGTCGGCGGACTGCTCGCGGCCGGCATCGTGCTCGGGCTCTCCCGGGCCGGCGCGGGCCCCATCCGGCTCGTCCTCGCCGGCTCGGCCCTCACGCTCGCGCTCAGCGGACTGAGCGAGATGCTCCTGATCCTGCGCGCCCAGCAGACGACCGGGCTCTACGCCTGGGGCAACGGCTCCCTCGCACAGATCGGTATGCAGACGGTCGACCGGCTCGCCCCCGTCGCCGTCCTGGCCCTGGCCGGACTCGTCCTGCTCGGCCGACGGCTCGACATCCTCGCGCTCGGCGACGACGGAGCCGCCGTCGTCGGCGTCAGCCCCCGGCTGACCCGCGCCGGCGCGGTGGTCCTCTCGGTGATCCTGACGGCCGTCTCCGTCACGATCGCCGGCCCCGTCGGCTTCGTCGGCCTGTGCGCCCCGGCGATCGTCCGGCTCGCCGGCGCCTGGGCGCCCGGCCTGCTGCGGCACCGGGTGTTCGTCCCGGCCTCCTCGGTGACGGGTGTGCTCGTCGTCCTCGGCGCCGACGTGCTGCTGCGCGCCCTGTTCGGCGCCCAGGCCGGGGCCGCCGTGCCCACCGGAATCGTCACGAGCTTCTTCGGCGCGGTCGTCCTGGTCGCACTCGCCTACCGGACCCGCGACATGGGCTCCACCGAGGAGACGACCGCCTTCGCACGGCTCCGCAGCCGGCGCGCGTACCTCGTGACACTGGCGGTCACGGGCACGGCCCTGGTCGTCGCGGTGATCGCCGCGACGCTCCTCGGCGACGCCCGGCTGCTCCTCGGCGACGTGGCCAACTGGCTCACGGGCCGCTCGGGCGGGCTCGTCACCTTCGTGCTCGACACCCGGGTCCCGCGTATCGCCGCCGCCCTGCTGGCCGGGGCCGCCCTCGCGGTGGCCGGAGCGGTCGTCCAGGCGGTCTCCCGCAACCCGCTCGCCGAGCCCGGCATCCTCGGGGTCGTCGGAGGGGCCGGAGTCGGTGCCGTCATCACGATCACCGCGATCCCGCTCGCGAGCTTCTGGCTGATCGGCGGCGCGGCGCTCGCCGGCGCCGGCGCGGCGGCTCTGCTGGTCTTCGGTCTTGCCGCACGCAACGGCCTCGAGCAGAACCGGCTGGTGCTCATCGGGATCGGCGTCTCCGCCGGCGCCGCCGCCCTCGTCAGCCTGCTGATCGTGCTGACCGACCCCTACAACGGCACCAAGGCCCTGACCTGGCTGTCGGGTTCGACCTACGGGCGTACGTTCCCCGAGGTGGTACCGGTGCTCGTCGCGCTCGCCGTCTCCCTGCCGCTGCTGGCCGCGATGCGCCGCGAACTCGACCTCATCGGGCTGGACGCCGACACACCGCGGCTGCTCGGCATCCGGCTCGGCTCGACACGGCTGGTGCTGCTCACCGTCGCCGTCGTGCTGACGGCCGCCGCCGTGGCGGCGGTCGGCGTGATCGGGTTCGTCGGCCTGGTGGCACCGCACGCGGCGCGGGCCCTGGTCGGCCGGCGCCATGCGCGCGTCCTGCCGGTCACCGCGCTGCTCGGTGCGCTGCTGGTCGTCGTCGCGGACACGATCGGCCGGACCGTCATCGCACCCGGGCAGATTCCGGTGGGACTGGTCACCGCCGTCATCGGCGCGCCCTACTTCGGGTGGCTGCTGTGGCGTTCGGGAGCCGAGAAGCCGTAGGCCGCCGTCCTTGCGGAGGGCCAAGCCCCCGCTGACCGCGCGGGACAACGGCCGAAGTGGGCCTGCCCGAGGGACGGTTGTCCTCGGGCAGGCCCACTTCGCCGTGCCGGTCGTGTCGCACCCGGGGCCGCACGGCCCGGAGCCTCAGCCCACCTTGGGGAAGGCGGCGCGCAGTGCGGAGCCGCGAGTGAGGAGGGCGACCCGGACAACGGGCAGCATGCAGACCACCTGCATCGCGGCGTACCAGTGCGGGCACACCCCCGGGATCAGGTCGACGCCGACGATGGCGACGGGCATGATCACCGCGAGGGCGCTCACCCGCTCGAAGGCCCGGCGGGAGCCCCGCGAAGCGGCGACGGCCAGCCGGTGGAGCAGCACGGCGACCACGGGCAGCAGGACCGCCCGG
This sequence comes from Streptomyces sp. ITFR-16, assembly GCF_031844705.1. Lineage (NCBI taxonomy): Bacteria > Bacillati > Actinomycetota > Actinomycetes > Kitasatosporales > Streptomycetaceae > Streptomyces > Streptomyces sp. ITFR-16. The sequence continues at coordinate 664,354 of NZ_CP134609.1, read as the reverse complement.
ACCCACATGAACGTGTTGACCGTATGGCCGCTGCCCGCCGCGGCGACGACCGCCGCGAGCGAGAGCGCGCCGAGTGCGCCGTAGACCCTGACGCTGTTCTTCGCGGCACCGAAGGCGCTCCGGGCGGCGGGGGAGTCGAGGCGGGCGGTCGCGGTGGCGGTGTGCTCGTTGGTTTCCATGGCATCGACGCTACGAACGGCCGGCCGGGGGCGGTATCGGTCTGGACCCACAGGGGGGTGGGCCCAGACCCACTCCCTCGCTGATCAGGCCGGAAGCGGGCGCCGTGCGGTGCAGAGTGGGGGCATCGGAGACGGAGTGAGGGGCGAGATCATGAGACAGCCGGGAACGTGGGCGGCACACGCCGGTGCGGGTTTCGTACGGGCCTGTGCGGTGGTGGCCGTCACGATGCTGATCCCCGCGGTGTGGGCCGGTGCGGTGGCCCTGGGCATCCTGTGGGGCGCGGGCAACCCGTGGTCCTGGGTCGCGCCCGTCGTACTGGTGGGGGTGGGCACGCTCGGCCTGTCCCGGCCGGTCTGCCGGACAGTCCGCTTCCTCGTCGCGCGCTGGACGGCCACCGGGATCCCGGCCGGATACCGCGAGGCCCCGCCGGTGACGCGGATGTCCACCGGCTACTGGTGGAACGGCTTCGGTTACGAACGCACCCGCCGCGACGCCCTCCTGGACCAGAAACGGCGCGTGCGCTGGAGCGACCCCGCCAACTGGCGCGACCTGCGCTTCACGGCGATCGCCCCCTTCACGGCCGGCCTCGTCGCGTGCCTCCCGCCGGCCGGTGCGGCGGCGGCCGCCATCGGGCTCGGACGGCAGGGGCCGGCCGGACTCCTCGTCGGTCTGTCCGGCTCGGCCATCGCCGTCGCCACCGCCCCGTACGCCTGGCGTGCGCTCCGGCCGGTCGCCGTCCGCTTCCTGCGCCCGTCACCGGCCATGGTGCTGGCGGAGCGGGTGGACGAGCTGTCCGCCCAGCGCGCGGACGCCACGGCCGCCCAGACCGCGGAGATCCAGCGCATCGAACGGGACCTCCACGACGGGGCCCAGGCCCGCCTGGTCGGCCTGGGGCTCTCCCTGGCGACGGCGGAGAAGCTGATGGAGACGGATCCGGAACGGGCCAGGGCCCTGATGAAGGACGCGCGCGCCGGAGCCACGGCGTCCCTGGCCGAACTCCGGGAACTGGTCAGGGGGATCAACCCGCCCGTCCTCAACGACCGCGGGCTCGTGGACGCCGTCCGTGCCCTCGCCCTGGACAGCCCGCTCGAAGCGACGGTCAGCGCGGACCTGCGGCGCCGCCTGGACCCGCCCGTCGAGTCCGCCCTCTACTTCGCCGTCGCCGAACTGCTGACCAACGCGGTCAAGCACGCCCGTGCCACCCGGGCCCGGATCACCCTCACCGAGCAGGACACCGCCCTCGCCATCGATGTCGAGGACGACGGGCGGGGCGGAGCCGTCGAGCGGGCCGACGGCGGGATCGCGGGGCTGCGCCGCAGGCTCGCCGTCTTCGATGGCACCCTGGAGATCACGAGTCCGGCAGGCGGCCCGACCCGCGCGACCATGGTGGTGCCATGCGAATCGTAGTAGCCGAAGACCTCTATCTCCTGCGTGACGGCATGGTGCGCCTCATCGAGGCGTACGGGCACGAGGTGGTGGCCACGGCCAGCACTGGCCCGGAGACCCTGCACACCCTGCTGACGGTGCGTCCGGACGTGGCCGTGGTCGATGTCCGGATGCCGCCGACCCAGAAGGACGAGGGGCTGCGGGCGGCGCTCGCCGCGCGCGGCGAGATCCCCGGCCTGCCCGTCCTCATCCTGTCCCAGTACGTCGAACAGCTCTACGCCCGTGAACTGCTGGCCGACGGCACGGGCGGCATCGGCTACTTCCTCAAGGAGAGCGTCTTCGAGGCCGACCAGTTCATCGACGCACTGGAACGCGTCGCGGCCGGCGGGACCGCCATGGACCCGGCCGTCATCGCCAAGCTCCTGTCGAGCGGCACCTCCAACCGCCGGCTGGACCGCCTCACCCAACGCGAGCACTCCGTGCTCGCCCTGATGGCCGAGGGGCTGTCCAACCAGGCCATCGCCCAACGCCTTTTCCTCAGCGACAGCGCGATCAGCAAATACACGACATCCCTGTTCGGGAAGCTCGGCATCACCGACGACGACTCCGGTAACCGCCGTGTCCTCGCGGTCCTCGCGTACCTGAACAACCCGTGACCGAGGGGGAGTCAGCCGGTCAGGGCCGGCTTCAGGACCTCCTGGCACCACTGGCGGAAGCCGGTCCGGCCCGGGGTCTCCAGGGCGCGCTGCTCGGCGTCGTAGATGCCGTCGTTCTGGGCGGCGGCCATGTCGACGAGGTCCTGCGCGAAGGCGTCGGACAGCCCGTACCCGAGCATCGTCGCCCGGTGGGCGTCGTAGCCGACCTGCTGGAAGCGGACCGGCCGGGCCAGGACCTCCGACATGACCTCGGCCATGCCGTCGGGGGACAGGGTGTCGGGCCCGATGACCGGGACGCTGCCCTGTCCGCTCCAGGAGTCGTCGAGCAGCAGACCGGCGGCTGCCTCGGCGATGTCGCGGGTGGCGACGGTGGCGAGCGGCCGGTCCGCGGTGTTCGGCAGGAAGAACGTCCCCTGGCTCCTGATCGCCTCGGCCTGGCCGAGCAGGTTGTCCATGAAGAACGGCATGGCCAGTGACCGGTAGTGCACGCCGGTGCTCTCGATCAGCTCGTCCATCGCGAACGCGGGGTTCAGCAGCCCGGCGGGCTTCCCGTACGTGCGGCCCAGGCTGGAGACGCCGACGACGCGCTGCACTCCCTGGCTCCTGATCGCGTCGCACGCGGGCCGGGTGAAGTCCACGTAGTAGGCCGTGTTGTCGTCGACGTGGGGGTTCGGGGGCACCAGCCACAGCACGCTGTCCGCGCCGCTGAACGCCTTGGTGACGACGTCGGCGTCACCGTGCGAGCCCTGGACGATCTCGGCGCGGTCGTGGACCTGCGGGGAGAGCCGGGCGGGGTCGCGGGCGATCACGCGGACCGGGGTGCCGCCCGCGGTGTCGAGCAGCCGGGCCAGGGTCTGGTGGCCGATCTGTCCGGTGGGAGCGGTGATGACGATCATGGAAACCTCCGGGATGTCGCTTGCGGGGTGGGGTCGGTACGCCGGTGGGTCGCTGTCCGGCCAGACTGTTTCCACTGATAACGAAAACACGATATCGCTGCCCCGGCAAATCGATAACGAGATTCCGTTAGCATTGGAAACATGGAGACCGATCGTCCCGCCCCCGCGGACAGCCCTCGTGACCGGATCATCGCCGCAGCGGCCCGGCTGCTCGCCGAGAACGGACGTGAGGCGGTGTCCACCCGTGCGGTGAGCGCGGCGGCCGGCGTCCAGGCCCCGACCATCTACCGGCTGTTCGGCGACAAGCAGGGCCTGCTCGACGCCGTCGCCGCCCACGGCTTCGCCACGTACCTGAGTGAGAAGGCCGATCTCACGCCGAGCGGCGACCCGGTCGAGGACCTGCGCACCGGATGGGACCTGAATACCGGCTTCGGCCTCGCCAACCCGGCCCTGTACGCCCTGATGTACGGCGAACCCCGCCCGGGCTCGGTGACCCCGGCCGCCCTCGCCGCGGCCGAGGTGCTCGCGGCCCACATCCACCGCGTCGCCGAGGCGGGACGGCTCCGGGTCGACGAGGAACGCGCGGCCCGCCTCGTCCATGCCGTGGGCGGCGGCACGACGCTCGCCCTGATCGCCACCCCCGAGGGCCAACGGGACCTCACGGTCTCCACCCTGGCCCGCGAAGCGGTCATCGCCGCGATCACCACGGACACCCCCGCCCCGGCCGCACCCGGCCCCGCCGGCGCCGCGGTGGCCCTCCGGGCGGCCCTCCCCCAGACCTCCGCCCTCAGCGCCGGGGAGAAGGGGCTGCTGGGGGAGTGGCTCGACCGGATCGCGCGGGGCTGATGCGCGGGGTGACTACTCGACCTTGCGGAGAACCACCCGCCAGTCCGGCCTCGGAAGGTTCTCCACGCGGTCGAGGGCCCAGGTCTCGTTGCGGACGGGGAAGGTGTCCCCGATGCCCAGGTCGTAATTCTCCTCCCCGTCGGCGAGAACGACGAGAGCCACCGAAACCGGACGCTCCTTCGGGGTGCGGACGCGACGCACGATATACCTGACCCCGTTCAACTCCCCGGGAACTCCATGGCGGAGGGATACTTCATGGGTCATCACATTCACCCCAATGTTGTGTAGCGGTTCTTGACGCTGCTTTTGAACTCTGTGAGCGTGAGCAGCTCTTCCGGAGTCTCGCCATTGTGCGGGTTGCGCAGATGGATCATTCCCTGGTCATCGACCTCGGTCACTTCATAGGCGTGACCGTCGATGAGTCCGCCGGGGAGGTCGTGCTCGTCGTCGGTCTTCAGATTGATCGTGCCGACCAGCACCGGGCACCCGTCGGCAAGCTTCTCCCTGAAGGTTTCCACGAGCTGACGGTCGGGGCTGCGCCCGTCCATGTCGTAGTGGGTCGGGAAGTCGTCCGTGTAGGCGAGCTCGCCGGTGAGTTGAGTGAGTAGTTCCGCCCGGTGATTGGGGAGGCTCCCCAGGTCGAGGCGCATATAGCCCTCGGCCGGTTTGGGGCGGCTCTCGCTCCATGTCTCGTCGACGCCGGCGATGGCCTTCTCCAGGATCGGCACCCATGCCACATCGTGGGCAGCCGACCTCGCATAGGCCGGTCGGTCGGGTGAGTCGCTCGTAACCGGCAGGTCGGGTGTGACGGTCAGGTGGATGACCGCCCCGGTCGGCTCGAAACGGCTCCAGTCGCCGTAAAGGGATCGCTTCGTCCGGTGGAGCGTCACCTCGTATGTGCCGTCACCGTTCTCCCGGATGCGTTCGGAAATCGCTTGGGGCCGGTGTCCGGCAACCGCACCCATGGTCGACACGATGCCGCAGTCTCCGAGGCTCCCCTGCTGGGTCTGCTCACGGGTGGGCGGACCGTCGAACAAGGGGAGGCGTCTTCCGGTGGGGTCGTCGAGCGGTGTTCCGTAGCGGTATGTGCCCTTCTCCGCGTCGAAGGCCGGGCGATCGACCGTGGCATGCAGGTCGACTGTCCCCTCGGCCGGGCCCATCCACCATGACGTGCCATCGAGCGCCCGCCCACGGATTCCCCCTTCAGGGCCCTCCTCCCGGGCGGACGGCTCCAGTGGCTCCCGTCCGCCGGGGTCGTCCGAATCGGCGGGAAGATCGGCCGTACCGGTCAGGTCCTCCGGTTCGGTGGGCTCCACCGGCTCCACCGGATTGACGTCGACGTCGACGGCCGTGGAGGCCGCCGAGTCGGCACCCCGCTCCGCTCCGCCGTCATGCGCGTACAACTCGCTCATGTGCTCTCCTTCGCGGGCGGAGGGGACGCCACGGGCCTGCGCGGCTTGCGCTCGAAACACGCGAGCGCGCGGGCGAAGCGGCCGGCCCACTCCTCGGACGGGTCCGCGCAGCCGACCGCCTTCTCCAGGACGGACGGCGTGTGGCGGCCGTGGTAGTACTGCCGTGTTCTGACGCCTTTCCCGGCCTTCCACCGCGGCTCCGCGACGGGGCAGGGGTCGTCGCCGTCGAGTTGGGCCCGCATCAGTGCGGCGACGTGCCCGGCCAGGGCGTGCGGTGTGCCGACGGCTCCGACCCGGCTGTGCACCGCCCGGTCCACCGCCTGGCCGATGGCGCACTCCACCAGGCGCCGGTCCACGGTCCGGCGCTCCGCCAGGGCCTGGCGCATCGCCTCCCCGGGGAGGGGCGTGGTCCAGCCCAGCGGATGCGAGGCCACGGCCATTTCGGCCCACAGCGCGATGCGCAGCCCGTCCTCCTCGGACAGACGCTGAGCCGTACGCAGTTGCCGGAGCGTGCAGGGAGCCGCCGCGCAGTCCGGGCCGCAGGCCCCGCTGCGGGACGCGACCATGGATGCCGGGGACGCCGGGCGGACGGTCCCCGCCTCCTCGCGCGGTGTCCCGTCCTCCATCCGGACCAGGAGCGGGTAGTCCATGCCGTCGGTGAACACCGCAGCCTCACCCGGTCTGAGGGTGACCAGGTACTCGGACTGCGCCTCGGTGATGTTCATCGTGGCGCCGACGGCTTCCCGGTCGTCCCGCGCCGGGAGGCGGTGGACGATTTTGGCCGCGGTGTTCTTGATGACGTCCGGGATCAGTCTGGCGGGGATCTGGTCGGCGATCACCAGGCCCTCCCCGTACGCGCGGATCTCTGCCAGCAGACCCGCGAACATCTTTACGGCGTGAGCGGCCCCCGTGCCGCCCTCCTCCGGACGGCGAAGCAGCCGGTGGGCTTCCTCGAACACGGTCAGACGGCGCAGGGGGGAGGAGAGCCGGCGCGTCGTGCGCTGTTCGGTCCGCAGGTACTCGACCAGCCGGATCAGGATGGTCCCCATCAGGAACGCCTTGTCCTTGTCGTCCCCGACGTCCTCGAGTTCGAAGACGACGTTGCGCCGGAGCAGTTCACCGAAGTCGATGGGGTGGCCGCCCTCCAGGAACCGGCCGGTGGTGCCGAGCCGCAGGCTCGCGAGTCTGATCCTGATGAAGCCCCGGACGTTGTCGGTGATGTCCTTGCCGTAGCCGATCTCGGACACGACCTGGAGCGCGGTGTGCTCCAGGTCTTCGAGGGTCGGGTAGCGCGGCTGGGTCCCGGCGATCCACGGTTCGCCGAGCGTCAGGTCCCACCCCAGCTCCTCGTAACAACGTGTCAGTGCCGCGCTCAGCACCTGAGGGAAGGGCTCCTGAGGGTCGAAGGAGGCCAGGAAGAGCGCGCGAACCATCTCCAGGTGGGTCTGCAGGGGGAAGCGCTCGCCGGTCGCGAGGACGGACGGCTCCAGGGGGTTCAGGCCCGCGGGAAGCCCGTCGCGGTCCCCGGGCCTGATGACGACGACCTCGTCCGTCTCGCCCAGCCGCGCGGACATGGACCGGTACTCGGCCTTGGCCGGTTCGACGACCAGCCAGGGCAGCCGCTCCCGGGTGGCCGCTTCGAGCAGGCCTCGTACGGTCTGGGACTTGCCCCCGCCCGTCGCCCCGCAGACGAAGGTGTGCCGGTTGAGCGTGGCACGGGCGAGGTCCAACTCGCCCACCGGGCTGCGGTTCCGGTCCAGGACCGTGCCGAGCCGAAGAGGACCGGCGCCCGGACCGGAGTGCTGGGTGCCGCTCTCCGGAGTGACGTCGAACTCGGGCCGGAGCGCGAAACGGACGCCGGGGACCTCCTGGGCGGGAGGCCGGGCCAGGGCTGCCAGCAGCTCCGAACTGCCATGGAACGGGAAGGCGGTGGGCCCGGGCAGACACAGGTCGAGTGTGGACCGCAGACTGCTCGCCCGGCCGGCCGGTCTGAGGGCGTACGGAAGCCCTTCGAGATCCGCCGACGCGCAGACGAGGGCGGCGACCCGTTGCGCGTCCTCGGGTGTACGACCGCCCGCCAGGAGACGGATGCGCCACAGACCGGTCGCCGACGCCGTGGCCAGCTCCTGGTGCCTGCGTTCCCACCGCACGGCCTCCAGGGCGTTCTCGGGCGAGGACGCCCCCTTGGACTGCGCTCGCCGCTGCCGGTCGGCGGTGTCCGCGACGAGCTCGTCGAGCGCGTCCGGTGCCACCGGCTCGGCCAGCACGAACCAGGCGAACGCGCCCTGCCAGACGCCCAGAAGGCTGTCCTCGACCGTGGGGCGCAGCATGGACGGCCCGCGTTCCCGGGGACCGTTCTCGACCAGCAGTGCGTCGGAGACCCCGGCGATGGCGCTCCAGTACGCGAAGCGTTCCATGGCGGCGGCGACGGCGCCCTCGGGCAGGCGCCGTGCGCGCGCACCGGCGGGCAGGCTGAGCAGGGCCGTGTCCCGCTCGCCGACGGCATCACCGCCGATGAGCGACGCGCCACCGAGATGGATCTCGACCGGGCCGGACGGCGAGAGACGCGACCACCCGAGCAGGACACATCCCCGGGCCGGGACGGCCGGACCGCCCGCGTGGAAGGCGGAGACCAGGGCGGCGAAGCGGTGCGGGAGCAGTGCGTCGCCGGGGCCGGGCGGCCGGGAGACGTCCCGCCCGAGCCGAGGCACCTCGGCCAGCAGGAAGCCGGGCATGCCCGCCATCCACTGCCACGCCTCGCCCGGAGGGCCCGACCGCGTCATGCGCGTCCAACGGTGTGGTCAGCGGCCCGATTTCGTTGGGGGAGGCCGGGCCGGACTGCGGGGCACGGGATGCGGTGTCCCCTGGCGCGCACCACGTCGTGTGCGCACATCGCGGCCAACACGGAACAGTCCCCCCATGGATCGATCGTGTGGCAACATCCTAGGGTTGATCGGAGTCGGGCCCAAGCCTCACCGGTGTCAGTTCTGCCCAACCTTGCTGATTTCGGAGTCTCTTGAGTGCCTGTCACCAACAGGGTGGAGTTTGCATGGACCACCCCGTCGGCCCCCGGCCTCCGCATCAGCCCTCGGGCGGTGGCGAAGTCCCGGACGAGAACACCTCCCAGGCGCCGCCGCGGCGGCCGCCTGCCCCGCCGCCCTACGCACCCAGGGGCTTCGCGCCGCCGGCGTCCTCGCAGGGGTTCCAGGGCGCGGCCCAGCCGCAGCCTTCCGCGGGACAGCCCGGGCAGCCGTGGATCCCCGGTGCGCGGCCCGCGCCCGCGTACGATCCGGCCGCGCCGCCGCCCACCCGCCGTGGCGTGGACTCGCCTGCCGTCACCACGCTCCTGCTGAACCTGCCCCACTTCCTGGGCAGTCTCCTGGTCGTCTGGGTGGTCTCCCGGATCTTCCCGACCTTGCTGGGCAACTTCCTCGTCCTCGCCTGGCTCGCCTCCGGCGCGCTGATGTTCCACCGCCCCACCGAGCGGGTGGTGGCGAAGTTCGTCTACAAGGTCCGCGCGCCCACCGGCGCCGAGCTCGCGAAACTCCAGCCCCTGTGGGACGAGGTAGCCCGCCGGGCGGGCGTCGACGGCTCGCGGTACGACCTGTGGATCGAGGACAGCGACGAGGTCAACGCCTTCGGCGCCGCAGGACACATCGTCGCCGTGACACGCCACTCGCTGGACAGGTTCCCCAGGGACCGGCTCTCCGCCGTCCTGGCCCATGAGCTGGGACATCATGTCCACGGCCATGCCTGGTCCGGGCTCCTCGGCGTCTACTACTCGCTGCCTGCCCGGATTGTGATGACCATCGTGAAGTACGTCGTGATCTTCGCCGTCGTCCTGGCGGCGGAGTTCGCGATCCTGGGGGCGGTCGTCCTGGCCCTGCTGATCGTCATTGTCGCCATCGCCGTGGCCCTCGCCTTCCCTCCGGCGCTCGCCCTGTTCGCGATTCCCCTGCTGCTGCCCTGGGCGTCCCGGCGCGGCGAGCTGCGTGCCGACAGGTTCGCCGGCGAGATCGGGTACGGCCCGCTGCTGATCGCCGTATTCACCGCTGAACTGAAGCAGGGCGCCGCCACCGAGGAGGAGCAGGGTGCCCTGGCCCGGCTCATGTCCACGCACCCTCCGCTCCACACCCGCATCGTCGCGCTGGAGCCCTTCGCGGCCGGACCGCCCGGAAGCCGGTCCTCATGACTCCTCCCGGTCCCGGAGCCACGCCGGCCGACCCGTCGCTGCGCCTCTTCGAGCCCGGGCAGCGGCTGGGCTGGGTCTACCGGGACCCGGAGGCGCTGCGCCGGCCCTTCCCCGAGCCGGAACCGCGGCGGCAGCCCGTACCCGTGGTGTACGAGAACCGGGCGGCCGCCGCCCGTATCGCGCACGAGAACCGGAAGCAGTCCCTCACGAAGGCCGGCGGAGTCCTGGCGCTGGGGTGCCTCCTGCTGTCCCTCCTGGCGGGCGGCTCCCTGGCCGTGCTCGCCCTGGTCGTCGCGGGGGTGTGCGTGGCGCTGGTGGTTCATGCCGGCCAGTCGGCCGACGAGGCGGCCCGCGTCCTGGAAGCCAAGCGCGCCGAACTGGAGCAGCACTTCCAGTACACGTGGCAGGCCTGGTGGGAGCGGGGCAGGCAGCATGCGACGGAGCAGGACGAGCGGGTGCGGAACCTGGGCGCCTGGGGAGCACTCCCGGTCCGCACCGGAACCCGCAGGATCGATGTCTTCGGCGGGAGCCGGCGGGGCCGGGAGGGGTTCCTCACGGTCTTCGGCACGTCGACGCTCCGGCAACGGCCCGTGATCGTGGTCGACCTGACCCAGGCCCTCGTCTGCCAGGAGCTGTCCGCGCTGGCCGAGCCGGCCGGATTCCCCCTGGACGTACAGCTGTTGCCGAGCGGAATGGCCGGCAGCGACATCCTGAGCGGCCTCACTCCGCAGGAGCTGGTCAACAGCCTCGTGGAGGCTGTCCACGCCGAGGACTCCCAGACGGGCCGGGCCGCCCGCACCGTCGACACCATGATCCTCGACCGGCTGTGCGGAGCGCTGGGGGAGGACATCACCCCGGCCCGCCTGGGAGCGGGTCTGCGCGCTCTGATGGGCGAGGCCGAGGACACGAAGGCCCTCACCCGCGCGGAGCGCAACCGGATCGCGGACGATCTGCTGGCCGACAGCAACAAGGACCGGGTGCGGGACAGCCTGGTCCGGCTCGCGGCCTTCCTGCACCCGCTGGAACGGCTGGGCGCGGACCGCGCCGGGCATGGCCCCGGACACTTGACCTGCATCGCGCTGGACCCCGCCGCGGGGTCGGCCGGAACGGAGATGCTGGCAGACCTGGCGGTGCAGAGCGTGACCCGGCGCCTGGCCTCCTCGAAGGAGACCGTCCCGGCGGTGGTCGTCGCGCTCGGCGAACAGGGTCTCCAGCGGCGCTGCCTCGAACAGCTGGCCAACGTCTGCGAGCACCGCGGGGCCCAACTCACCTTCCTGCACCCGCATCTGCGGGAGGGCTCGGTCGAGATGATCGGCGGCGGAACGGTCGCCTTCATGAGGCTCGGCAACCACCAGGAGGCCGGTGTCGCCGCGGACTTCCTCGGCCGCCGGCACTCATTCGTCCTGCACTCGCTGACCGACACCGAGGGCGAGGTCGTCAACACCTCCGTGGCCAGGACGCTCGGCTCGTCGACGAGCAGCGGAACAACCCACAGCGACTCGGTGACCGACGGCTCGAACTGGGGACGCGGCGAGGGCTCCCGCACCCACGGCGGCAGCCGCAGCCGGACGTCCGGTACCTCGACCAGCACCACCCGCACGACGAACGAGTCCACCACACACACGACGGGCGACAGCCGGAGCACCGGCACGGCCCATAGCGAGCAGCGCGTCTACGAGTACGTGGTCGAACCGACCCGGCTCCAGGCACTCACCGACTTCGGCCTGCTGCTGGTGGAGCGCGGCCCGGACGGTTCCGTGTCGGTCCACCCGGCGGACTGCAACCCGAACATCGCGCTGCTGGACCAGGTCGGCACCCAGCCCCTGCCGCCCGCCGGGGCGGCGGGCGCCTAGACGCTGTCCCAGGCCGGCTCGTCGAGGACACCCCGGCGTCGCTGCCTACGCGTCGGGGTGCTTCGGCAGGGTGAGCCAGTCCGACCAGGAGATCTCGCGGCCGAGGAAGCGCGGCTGCTCGAACGGCCAGTCGGCGGCGATCCACTGCGGCACCAGATCGTCGAGGGCCCGCTCGACCTCGCTGTCCACCAGCTCGTCCACCACCCACCAGGCAATCTCGCCGTCCGCGCCGGCCCTCTCCGGCGGGTCGATGTAGACGCAGCCGAGCAGAGCCGTCTCCGCCGCGTCGAACAGCGCGTAGTTGAAGGACTCGTGTGCGGCGATCTCCTTCTCGTGCCGCAACAGGTCGGCCTGGTCGGCCTCGTAGGTCATGGTGGCCGCAGGCCAGCCCCAGGCCGGGCCGAAGACGGTCCACAGCCGCTCGCGCGACCCCATCACAGCCGGATAGTCGAGCGCGGTGTCCGCCTCCCGGATCGGCCGCAGGTGATGACCACCGCCCGGCAGCGGTACCAGGACGGGATGGACGAAGGTGTCGGGAAGCCAGCTCATGGGCCCGACCGTAGCAGCGCGCGGCCTCCGTGACCTTCGGACCGGCAGGGCAGCGGCTTCTCAGGTCCAGGGGAGCGTGTGCCACGGGCCGGCCGGGTCACTGGTCAGGGCGCGGTGGGTCGCGAGGGCGGTCTCGTACCACTCGCCGAACTCCTCTTCGTCGAAGTGGAGGCAGCGGCCAAGAATGTAGGCGGCCGAGAAGTTCTCCCACGAGCGGTAGTTGAGCTGGACGAGACGGCCGGCGCGGACCACGGCCTCTTCCGCCTCCCGCAGGGAGCACAGGCGGGCGGCGAGGCCCCAGCGGGCCATGCCGGAGGCCCTGCCGTAGTCCCAGGCCTCGACGCTCTGGACGAAGCCCGCTTCGGGGAGCAGGCCGTCGGCGCGGAACCGAGCCTCGTAGCGGGCGATGCGGCCGATCAGCCGCTGCACGCCGGTTACTTGGCCCTCCAGCTCCGCAGCGGTGACGGTGCGGCCCTGGGTGACGCCGTCCGCGCTCAGGCGGGGTTCGCCGGCGGCCTCGGTGCGCCGGCGCACGACATGTGCCGCGGCCTGGCGCCAGTGGTCGACGTCGACGGGGCCCGCGAAGTCCAGGGCCATGGAGCGGCGCAGTTGCAGGACGAACTCCCAGACGCCGCTGACCATCTCGGCGCTCAGCAGCCGCTCCTGCGTGTCCTGCCAGTCCTCGCGGGTGCTGACGCCCCACCAGCGTTCCAGCGTGCGCTTCTCCGCGCGGTAGCCGCTGCCGTGGTAGGCCATCGAGTTCCAGTAGTGCCCGTTGCGCACGTTGATGTGCGCGCCGACCGCGAGGCCGAAGGCGACGGGACCGCTGCGCGGCCCGCCCGTCGTCAGGGTGTGGACGGCGTCCTGGGCCAGCCCCGGCCGTTCGACCGGGGCGGAGTGGCGCTGCCACAGGGCGCGGCCCTCCGGCCCGGCCGGCAGGATGCCCTCGCAGGGGCTGCCGGGGTTGACGACGAGGTAGGGCGGGTCGTCCGGGTGCCAGGCCTGCGCGAACCAGCCCAAGTCGTAGCAGTTGTAGACCGGGTCGGCGACGGGCGGCGGCAGCATGCCGCCGGTGTACACGGCCAGGCACATGGTCCGGGTCTGCGGGCTCCAGTAGGGGTGGAAGCGGGTGTTGCCCGGGTTCGCGTCGACGTACGCCCGTGACTGCATCATGTAGAGGTCGGCCCGGGCGACGAGGTCGTAGTACGCGGGCCAGTCGCCGCGCACCTTTGCCTCGTACAGCCCCGATTCGACCGCGCTCGGCGCCTGCCAGCCCTGCGCCGGGGCCGCCGGACCGGGCAGGACTCCTCCGTCGTGACCAGCTGTCAAACCCATGGGCAAACCTTAAGGGGTGGTGTGGCACGGCCGGTGTGCCGGACTCCTCGGGCAGGACCGACAGCCCCAACCAGCCGCATGGGACGACCGCCGGCTACTCCCCGGGCTCCCAGGTGATCAGCCGCTCGAAGACCTGCGGGTCGCCCTCGATCTTCAGGTCGCCCGGCGTGAGGCGGCCCCAGACGAAGAGGAGCAACTGCTCGGCCGTGCCCGTGGCCGAAACGGAGGCGGGCGCGGCGTCGTTGGTGAGGGGTGCGGGCCAGGCGCCGGTGCCGTCCAGCGCGAGGAGCCAGGAGCGGCCCTCGGCGGCGTGGTAGTGGACGGTGGCGGCCTCGTGCGGCCAGGCCGCGGGGGTGGAGTTGCAGGTGTCGAGAAACTCGGCCACGCCGTCGAGCGCGACGTCCGCCGGCATCGGCTGCACGGTCCCTGCGGCAAGTTGGGCGTCGTAGGTGTGCACCAGCACCTCGTGCACCCGGCGCCGGGCAACGCCCCGGGCGTTCGCCGGCGACACGCCCGCGCTCCACCACGTCCAGCACGCGCGCTCCGGGCCGGCCTCGCGCAGCGTACGCAGCAGCAGTTCGTTCGACTCGGCGTACCAGGCGAGCAGTGCATCGAGCTCGCGCGGCGCCTTGGCGGCATCCTTGGCCGGCGGAGCCTCGGCCGGACCCGCGGCGACGATCGCGGCCCACCAGCGCTGGCCCGTACCCAGGTGCTGCACCAGGTCGAACAACGTCCACCCGGGGCAGGACGGCACCGGCGCGTCGAGGCCGGGCGCGGCGGCAACCGCACTCCCGAACGCGGCCGACCGCTCCCCGATCAGTCGCAGCAGGGCGGAAAACTCAAGACTCTCTGTCACATCGTCTGCCTATCACCCCGGCTCAGCCGACCGCACCCTGTTTTCGGTCGTCGCAGGGCGAAGCCGTCGACCGGTGACCACGTCGTGGTGCGGTCCGGAGTCCGGGTGATGCGCGGACCTCGCCGGACGTACGCGGGGCAGACGGTCCACGCCCAAGTGCGGGACTCGGACGGGCGACTCGTTGTAAAGTAGGGAAACAGCCCTTGACCTGCAAGAACGCAGGCAGGGAGCCGTCTTCGAGGAGTCCAGAGTGCTGCGCACCATGTTCAAGTCCAAGATTCACCGCGCCACCGTGACCCAGGCCGACCTGCACTACGTCGGTTCCGTCACCGTGGACGCCGAGCTGATGGAGGCGGCGGACCTGCTGCCCGGGGAGCTCGTCCACATCGTCGACATCGACAACGGCGCCCGCCTGGAGACGTACGTCATCGAGGGTGAACGCGGCTCCGGCGTCATCGGGATCAACGGCGCCGCCGCCCACCTCGTGCACCCCGGTGATCTGGTCATCCTGATCAGCTACGCGCAGGTCGACGACGCGGAGGCGCGCGGGCTCGTGCCGCGTATCGTCCATGTCGACGCGGGCAACCGGATCGTCGCGCTCGGCGCGGACGCCTCGGCGCCCGTACCGGGGACCGACACCGAGCGCAGTCCGCACGCCGTACCCGCGGCACGCTGACGCGCCTCATCCAGCGAGGGAGCAAGCCGCCATGGCAGACCAGGCCGGACAGACCGGGCCCGAGATCCGTGACGACCGGGCGGCCGGGCGGCTGCTCGCGTACGAGGACGGCGAGGCCGCCGGTGTCATCGCGTACTTCGTGATGGACGGCGAGCCCGCCGCGCTCGTCGCCGTGCACACCGTCGTCGAGCCGGGGCACGAGGGCAAGGGCATCGGCGGTTCCCTGGTCAAGGAGTTCTACGCGATGGCGGCCCGCGCGGGCGTTCCCGTCGTGCCGCTCTGCCCGTACGCCGCCAAGTGGGCCTCGCGCCACCCCGACGAGGCCCCCGGGGCGCCGGCCGATCTGGTGGAGCGGGCCGAGGCACAGCTGGCCTCGCACCCCGAGCTGTACTGAGCCGGCCGTACCGGGCCGGGGGCGGACGGTGGGTGCGGCGCCGGTAGCGTGTCGTCGGTGATCCTCACGCTGCTGCACACCTCCGCCGTCCATGTCCCGGTCTTCGACGCCCTGCGCGACGCCGACCACCCGGGCCTCGTCCTGCGGCACGTCGTGCGCGAGGAACTCCTCGACCGGGCCGGGGCGAGGGGCCCCGAAGCGGTGGCCGGGGATGTCGCGGACCTGGTCGCCGGGGCCGTCGCGGAGGGTGCGACGGCCGTGCTCTGCACCTGCTCGACGATCGGTGCCGTCGCCGAGTCCGCCGGGGCTGCGCTCGGTGTCCCGGTCCTGCGTGTCGACCGCCCGATGGCGGCGGAGGCCGTCCGCGCCGGACGGATCACCGTCCTCGCCACGCTCCCCTCCACCCTGGCGCCGACCCGTGCGCTGCTCGTCGAGGAGGCGCGGCGGGCGGGGCTGCCCGCCCCGGACGTGCGGACCGTCCTGGTGGAAGGCGCCTGGGAACGATTCGGGGCCGGCGACCGGGACGGGTGCCTGGATCTCGTGGCGGCCGCGGCCGACGCGGTGACGGACGCCGAGGTGATCGTGCTGGCCCAGGGCTCCATGGCCGGTGCCGTCACCCGCACCACCACCCGGATCCCGGTGCTGTCCAGCCCCCGCCCGGGTCTGGCCGCCGCGGCGGTGGCGGCCTCGCGCTGAGCCGACCGGATCATCCGTAGCCCGTACGTATGGACTCGCCGGGCGCGGGCAGCCGCTCCGGGAGACGGTGGAAGAGATCCACCCCCGACCGTTCGGAGGCCCGAGATGACTCATCCGTTCCCCGACCCCGTGCCGCCCGCGCCCACGCCCGGGCCGATTCCGGGGCCGCCGCAGCCGCTCCCGGAGCCGACCCCCACGCCGCCGGGACCGGGGCCGACGCCGCCGAACCCCACACCGCCAGGCCCGGCGCCCGACCCGATCCCCGAGCCGCCCTCGCCGAACCCCGAGCCGGTGCCGCCGCCCGAGCCGGAGCCCTCGCCGGTCGGCTGACCGGCGGCGGTGCGCTCAGCCCTCGGCCAGTACGGCGTTGGCCCGCGCGGTCACCTCGGTCAGCACCCGGCCCGCCGCGGCCAGGTCCTCGGCCGGCAGGTCCGCGTACAGCGCGGCCGTGATCCCGGCGAGGCCGGTGCTGTGCGTACGTTGCAGCTCGGCGCCCGCCTCGGTGAGGGACAGCAGGGAAGGGGCCTCGCCCTCCTCCGCCAGCAGCCCGGCCGACGTCAGCTCGGACACGGTGGTCTCCGCCGCCGACGCGTCGATCTTCAGAGTGCCGGTCATACGCGCGACCAGCGCGTTGCGCTCGACGGTTCCCTCGCCGCCGGCCACGGCGTTGAGTGCGACGGACTGGAGGAAGGTGGTCCCGGTGCCCGCCAGTATCCGTTCCAGCACGGCGCGGGTGGCGTAGTGGGCCTGGCCGATGATCTGGCCGTTGACCGGGGGTGCGAGGGGTGCGGTGGTCATGATCGCTCCTTGGTGGAAGAACCGTCGACTGCGGGGACCGGCGCGTCGAGCAGCGCCGTCAGTGCCTGGGTGAACACCTCGGTGGCCGGGCCGTCCAGGCCGCCCAGGGGTGCGAGCAGCCCGTCCACGAGCTCGCGGACCACCTCCACCGCCCGGCCGGTGACGGCACGGCCCTCCTCGGTCAGCGACAGCCGTACCGCCCTGGTGTCCGAGGGGTCGGCGGCGCGCTCGACGAGCCCGGCCGTCTCCAGGCCGCGCGCCAGCTTCGACACATAGAGCGCTTCGAGCCCCGTGTGGTCCGCGAGTGCGCGCTGACTGGGCCGCAGCCCCGCACTCTGCATCCCGAGCAGGGACGCCACGAGCGAGTACTGCGCATGGGTCAGTCCGAGCGGTGCCAGCGCCCGGTCCAGCGCGACCCGCCATTTCATCGACAGACGCCAGACCAGGAAGCCGGGGGTCGGACCCTCAAGTGTGTTGCTCACGAGAGATACAGTACATAGATACTATGTACATGGCTACTAAAAAGATTCCCCCAGGTCCACCAGGGCATCGGCGTGGGCCAGCCCGCTCTCCGCCGAGACCGAGTCCAGCGACTGGGCGTCGCGTACCGGCGCGAAGCGCACCGCCGGTCCCTCCGGCCCCGGCCCCTCGGTCACCTCGAATCCGTACACCGCCGGCCTCGGCAGGCTGTTGTACGACCACGGTGAGGAGAAGTAGTACGCGCCGGTGTCGTACAGCACCACGAAGTCGCCCGACCGCAGCTCGGGCAGCTCCCTGGCGTGGGCGACGACATCCCCGGCGAAGCAGCACGGACCCGCGATGTCCTGCACGAGCGGCGGCCCGCCCTTGGGCAGCCCCTCGGCGTCGAAGGCCCCGACCCGCAGCGGCCAGGCCTCGGGCATGAAGACGGTACGGGTGGCCGTCTGCGCCCCCGCGTGCGTGAGCGCGATCCGGCGGCCGCCGGCGTCCTTCGTGTACTCGACCAGCGCGCCGATGAAACCGTTCTTGGCCAGCAGCGAGCGGCCGAACTCCGTCACCAGCTCGTACCGCCCGTCGAAGAGCCCGGGGACCTCGGCCCGCAGTGCGGCCGCATAGGCGGCGAAGGTGGGCCGGACGTCGTCGTCCTCGAAGTTGACCGGGAGGCCGCCGCCGATGTCGAGACCGGTGATCTGCCGGCGGCCGATGGTGCGGTTGATCTCCTCGGCCAGCCGATAGGTCTCCCCGATACCGGCCGCGATCAGCTCCAGGGAGCAGCCCTGCGAACCGACATGGGCGTGCAGCCGAGTCAGCCAGGGGTGCTGTGCGAAGGCCTGCACCACGCGTTCGCGCGCGCCGGGATCGCGCAGCGCCACGCCGAACTTCGAGGTCGCCGTGGCGGTGCTCATCGCCCCGATGGAGCCGCCGCCCACCTGGGGATTGACCCGCAGCCCGATCGCGGACACCGCGTCCGCCGGACGCAGCGAGGCGATCCGGTCCACCTCGTCGAGGTTGTCGGCGTTGAGCGCCACGCCGACGGCCAGCGCCCGGCGGATCTCGTCCCGCGTCTTGGCGGGGGAGTCCAGCACTATCTTCGACGGCGCGAACCCGGCATCCAGCGCGAGCCGAAGCTCACCCGGGCTGGCCACCTCGCAGCCCATGCCGCACCGGGCGAGCAGCCGCAGCACGGGCACGAGCGACGCGGCCTTCGCCGCGAACGTGTGCAGGACGG
Source organism: Streptomyces sp. ITFR-16 (assembly GCF_031844705.1). Lineage (NCBI taxonomy): Bacteria > Bacillati > Actinomycetota > Actinomycetes > Kitasatosporales > Streptomycetaceae > Streptomyces > Streptomyces sp. ITFR-16. The sequence goes on along the minus strand of NZ_CP134609.1, from coordinate 645,921 downwards.
CGGGCACCCCGGGGAACGCCTCATGGAGGGCGGCGACCGAGGAACGCACCCCGTCCGTGTCGATGAACCCGGCGATCGGGCAGTCCTCACCGAGCAGGCCGGAGACGACGGCGTGGCGGACCGCCGTCGCGACACGCGCGGAGGGGGAGAGGGCGGTGGGGGAGGAGGCGGGAGCGGCGGGCGACGGGGGAAGGCTCATGGAGCCAGATTCGGTGATGGTTGCCCCACAGGTCTCTGTCCGGGCGGACAATATCGGTGCGGGACCTTGGCCGGGCGGCCAACGGCCGTACGAACAGACGGAAACCTACCCGGTGAGACGGACGGCGAGGGTGATGAGGAGCCGGGTGTCGGGATCGTCCAGGTCCACCCCGAACCGCTCCCGGGCGCGCCGCAGCCGGTAGCGCAGCGTGTTGGGATGGACGACGAGCCGCGCCGCCGCCCGGGCCACATCGCCCGACGCGTCGAGATAGGCCGCCAGCGAGCGGACCAGGTCGCCGCCCGCCGCCAGATCGGCCCGGACGAGCTCGTGCACCGGCCCGTCGCCCGCCTCCCAGACCGGCCGCGCGGCATCAAGGACGCGCAGGACATCCAGCGAAGGGCCCACGCCTGCGGCGTCCGCGTACCGGAGTGGCTGTGTCCCGTCCGCCCGTGCGGCCCGCTCGTGCAGCACCCGCACGATCAGGGCCGCCTCCTCGCGCGAGGCCCGTACGTGCGACGCGCCGGCGGCCACCGGACCGGCTCCCGCCAGGACCACCGGGCCGCCCGGCACGGCCGGGCCCGCCAGTTCCCGCGCCAGGGCCAGCGCCTCCCGCCCCGGCCCGCCGTCCACGGGCAGCAGCACCAGCAGCCGGTCCCCGTCGCGCAGCACCTGGACGGAGGGGCGGTACGTCACCGCCTGGAGGGCGAGGACGTCCAGGGTGCGGTCGCCCGGGCCGGGGGCGGCGCCGGCGCGTTCGGCCACCACGACCGCGCACGCCGCGTCGGGGGACAGCCCCAGGGACCAGGCGTGCGTGCGGGCGTCCCCGTCCCCGTACAGCAGGCCGCGCAGCGCCAGTTCGCTGCGGCGGGCGGCTCCGCTCTCGCGCAGCCGGTGCCGTACCAGGAGCGGGGCGGCGACCTCCGCGGCCCGGCGCAGCGCGTCCGCCGCCTGCGGGGACAGGGCCCGCCCGTCGCCGGCCGCCCAGATGGAGCCGAGCACCTCGGGGCCGCTGCGGACCGCGATGATCAGCCGCTCCGGGCCGTCGGCGTCCGCCGCGCGGTGGATCACGTCCCGGGACGTCCACAGAGCGCGTAGCATGCCGCTGCGGCGCAGCTCGGCGACCCGCCACTCGGGTACCCGGCCGCCCAGGATGGTGGACCGGCGCAGCACATCAACGTCCGGTCCGGTGGCGGAGTGGGCCAGCACCCGCAGCCGGGTGTCCTCGATGGTGATCGACCCGCCGGTGTATCCGGCGACAGCCGCCGCGAGGGCCGTCAGGCTCTCCGCGCCCCCGGCCGTGAACCCCGTCGCCTCCCCGTCCCGGCCGGCCCGGGCGCAGGCCAGCGCGGAGCGCAGCAGCGCGGCGGTGTCCGTCCAGTCGGCCCACGCGGCCCGGGTGAGCAGGGCGATACCCGCCTCCTCGGCGGCGGCCGGCACCTCGGGCGCGGCGGGCACCCCCTCGGCCTCGCGCAGCACCACGCCCGACGCACCGCGCCCGGCGGCCTCGCGCACGGCACCGGCGGCGTCGGGGGACGAGGCGGGCACTCCGGTCACCAGCACCAGGCAGCCGTCGAGCGGCCGTGCGGGCCCCTCGTCGCCGACCGCCACCCCTCGGACGCCGACGTCCCGGCCCGCCGGGGCCAGCAGCAGCCGCAGCGTGCCGCCGTCGTCGAAGGCGAGCAGCTCGCGCAGCGCGACCGACGGTTCCGGGACCCGGGGCTGCGGCGGGGTGGACCTACGGCTCGTCATGGCAGCCGAGCATACGAGCGCACCGCCGGACTGTTCAGGCGATGATCGGGACGGCCGCCTCCGGGGTCAGCATCCGGAAGGTGAACGACTGCTGGAAGTACAGCCGGATCTCCGTCGCGTCATGGTCCTGGTAGCCGATCGACAGGTCCTCGCCCAGGCACAGTTCGAAGTCGCCGCCCCGGGTGGACAGCAGCACCCCGCCCGCGACGGCCGGCGCCCACAGGATCTTGTCGTCCAGGATGCGGGCCAGGTGCGTGGAGACCGGGTAGCCGTGGTCGGACGTCTCGGTGGCCTCCGTGTACGCGTCCGCGCCCAGCAGCAGCCGGTAGGGCCCGTCCACACCCGCCAGCCGAAGCTGCGTCATGGCCTGGCTGACGGTGGCCGGGTAGTCGCGGGCGTCGGCGGGCAGCGGCAGCGCCGTGTGCGAGGAGCCGTCCCGGAGCCCCGCGATCCCCGCCGCCGCGTACCCGTCGATGATCGTCATGTCCTCGGCGAACGCACAGGTGCGTGCCGCGTCCTTGACGGGCTGCCAGTCGCTGTCGTCCGAGCCGCGTTCGACGTCGTCGACGGCGGCCCGGGTCACCGTGAACGGCACCCGCCACTCGATGACCGGCATCGACGTCCGGGCACGGGCCAGGACATCCGGCGTGGGCGGGTCGATGTCGCGCAGATGGCCGTCCCCGACCGCCGCCAGCGCGGGCCCCTCGGGCCCGCTGACGTCGATGACACGGCGCCCGGCCACATGACGGCTGAAGGTGCGCCGGGCCTCCTCCTCGATCTGGTCCCAGGCGGCCGGGGTGACGGGGGCGAGTTCGCGGTGCAGGTTGTTCATGACGAGGCGCTTTCTTGCAGGCTGCCGATACGCAGCGAACCGTCCCCGGCGTCCGGTGCGGCCACGGCCTCCGGCACCGGCGCGGACACCGGCTCCGGCAGGTGCGCGGCCCCGGCGGAGGCGGGCGACGGGGGCGGGGCGTCGAGGAAGTCGGCGCTCGGGGCGTGGAAGAGGGTGCCGGTGACCGCCGTCGAGAAGTCGAGGATGCGGTCGTGGGTGCCGGGCGGACTGCCGAGGAACATGTTGCGGAGCATGCGTTCGGTGACGTCCGGATCGGCGGCGTACCCGATGAAGTACGTACCGAACTCGCCCTCGCCGAAGCGGCCGAACGGCATGTTGGCGCGCAGGATGTCGCGCTCGGTGCCGTCCGGCTCGGTGATGGTGTTCAGCGCCACGTGCGAGTCGGCGGGCTTGACGTCGTCGGGCATCTCGATGTCGGTGAACTTGCTCCGCCCGATCACCCGCTCCTGCTCCTCGACCGGCAGGGCGTTCCACGCGGTCAGGTCGTGGAGGTACTTCTGTACGACGACATAGCTGCCGCCCGCGAAGTCGGGGTCCTCGTCCCCCACGAGGGCCGCCGACCGGGCGTCGTCGCCCCTCGGGTTCTCGGTGCCGTCGACGAACCCGAGCAGATCGCGGTGGTCGAAGTAGCGGAAGCCCTGGGTCTCGTCGACGATCCGCACCGCGCCGCCCAGCCGGTCCATCAGCTGGGCGGCCCACTCGTAGCAGGCGTCCATCCGCTCGGCCCGGATGTGGAACAGCAGGTCGCCGGGGGTGGCCGGGGCGTGGTGGCGGGGGCCTCGCAGCTCCTGGAAGGGGTGGAGCGAGGCGGGCCGGGGGCCCGAGAACAGCCGGTCCCAGGCATCGGAGCCGAACCCCGTCACACAGGCCAGCTCGGACGTGGGAAAGCGGAATCCGATCGAGCGGGCGAAGGCCGCCAGGTCCGGCAGCACCTCACGGACGGCGTCCTCGCCACCGGGTTCGATCGTGGCGACCAGGATCAGGGCCGAGGTCGTCAGCGGGGCGACGACGGGCTGGGCCGCGGCCGGTTCCTCGGTGGTCTCGGGCATGCGGCGGCTCCATGAAGTGGCGTCGGAGGTACGGCGGGGTCCCGGCCCCGCCACGCGGGCGCACACCGGGACCCGCTGCCACTAATCCATACGCCGGGGCCCGCCGCACGCCGGGGCGTCCGACCGGGCGGTGCCCCGGTCCCCCCGGGCCCGGTGCGCGCTCACTCGTCCGAGAGGTCGCTGCGGCTGCACGCCAGGACCCCCGTGGTGGCCGAGAGCCGCGCCATCAGCGCGTCGGGGTCGCCCCGGCCCTGCACACTCAGCGCGACCTCGACGGTCCGCTCGGCGTCCGGCTGCGACCGGCGCCGCCGGAACATCCCCGTCCCGTCGGCGGCCAGCGTGGTCAGCTCCGAGACGGCGAACCCGGCCTCCGTGCAGTGGTTGACCAGCTCCCGCAGCGCGCCGACGCCCTCGGTGTAGGTGATCCGGTAGCCGATGGAGGCGTTGCGCAGGGCCGGCAGCCGGTGGGCCAGGGGCCGGACGCCGTAGGAGACCAGGAAATACGCGAGGGTCGCCAGGGTGGCCAGGACGGGCAGCCCCGCCCCGGCCGCGCAGCCGACGGCGGCGGTGAGCCAGATGGAGGCGGCCGTGGTCAGGCCCCGCACCGAGCCCCGGTGGACGAAGATGACGCCGCCGCCGATGAACCCGAGCCCGGAGACGATCTGCGCCGCGACACGGGACGGGTCCAGCTCTACCTGTCCGGTCACCACGACGTCGGAGAAGCCGAACTTGCTGACCAGGGTGAACAGCGCGGCGCCGAGCCCGACGATCGTGTACGTGCGCAGACCGGCCGCCTTCTGGCGGATCTCGCGCTCGATCCCGATCGCGCAGGACAGGGCGAACGCGATGCCGAACTGGGCCGCGTGGGTCCAGTTCTGACCGAACGGCTCGTTGATGTCGAGTGCCACGAAGCCCTCCGATGCCCGTAGGTCTTCCGGGCGGCGGCCCCGGAAGCGGAAGCGCCGCGGTTCCGCCGCGCCCGGTGGGAGCGACGGTGCGGCGGCGCGGACACCACCGTACCCGCCGCTTTGGTACGGAATGCGCCGGCGGCTACTGACCCACCCGGCCGTCGATCCGTTCACGCAGAAAGTCGGCGTGCCCGTTGTGCCGGGCGTACTCCTCGATCATGTGCGCCAGGACGCCCCGCAGCTCGATCGGCTCGTCGCCGCCGACCGCCATGAGGCCGAGCCCGGGAGCCCCGGCGACGAACGCCTCCGCGAAAGCGACCTCGGACCGCCAGCGCGCCCAGGCATCCGCGACGACCCCGGGATCGGGCACCGCCCCGTTGAACTCGGCGTCCCGGTCGGTGGCGGTGCGATATGGCCGCCGGACGTCCTGACCCGCCATCACACGGCGGAACCAGTAGACCTCCACGCCGGCCAGATGCCGCACGAGCCCGAGCAGCGACAGATTCGACGGCGGAACGGACCGACGGGCCAGGGCCTTGGCGTCGAGCCCGGAGCACTTCATCTCCAGGGTGAGCCGCTGATCGCGCAGCAGACCCACCAGCGTCTCCCGCTCACCGCGGAACCCGCCGTCGTCCCGGGGGTCGTCGTCCGGGCGGGCGAACATGTTGTCCCAGCCGAACGTGCGGGGGAGCGGGGCGTCGTCGGGAGCGCCGGCGCCGGAAGAGGAATCGGTGTCGTTCATGCCCATGATCCTGTACAGGCTGCGGCCCGGAAGCCACCGGATTCGGCGGCTGTCGCCCGGCCGCTTGAGTCTCCCCCGGAGGGAGACGGGAGAGTGTGGCCCATGAACGGCGACACGCACGACGGGGCGAGCGGTGGCACGCGGCTCTCGATCGGTGAGCTGGCCCGGCGGACCGGGCTCTCCGTCAAGACCGTCCGCTTCTACTCCGATCGCGGGATCGTGCCGCCCGCCGACCGCAGCCCCGCCGGCTACCGGCAGTACGACCCGGACGCCGTGGCCCGGCTGAACCTCGTGCGGACCCTGCGCGAACTCGGGCTCGGCCTGTCCACGATCGGTGACGTCGTGGCAGGCCAGGCCCGGCTCTCCGACGTCGCCGCCGCGCACGCGGAGGCGCTGGAGACGCGGATCCGGACGCTGAGCCTGCGGCGCGCGGTGCTGACGGCCGTGGCCCGACGTGGTTCGACACCCGAGGAGATGGAACTCATGCACCGATTGGCCAGGCTCTCCGAGGACCAGCGGCGGACGCTGACCCGCGACTTCCTCGACGCCGTCTTCGGCAGCCCGCCCGGGGACCCGGGCCTGGACGGCGTCCTGCGGTCGATGACGCCCGAACTGCCCGACGACCCCGCCGATGACCAGGTCGAGGCATGGGCGGAGCTGGCCGAACTGACCCAGGACCCGGAGTTCCGCGCCGCCCTGCGCCGCAGCGCCGAGCACCACACGGCGGACCGGGCCGCGGGCGGCGGGAGCGTCCCCGTACGCGACCCCGAGGCGGTGATCCGTGACCACGCGGCAGCCCCCGCGGCGGCGGGCACCGACCCGCTCGCCCCGCAGGCGGACGGCGTCGTGGACGCGGTGACCGCCTCCTACGCGCGGCTCTGCGGCCTCCCGGACGACACCGCTCTGCGCCGGCGGCTGCTGGCCCGTCTCGACAGCGGCGACGACCCCCGCAGGGAGCGGTACTTCCAGCTGCTCGCCGTGATCAACCGGTGGCCGGCACCGGAACCCGTCGCGCCCGCGCTGGACTGGTTTCGCCGCGCGCTGCGCGCCCGTACCGCCGGCTGACCGGGTCCGGGCTCACCAGACCCGGCCCGCCCGCAGCAGGTGGTCGCGGACCAGCTCGACGTGCGGGTTCGTCACCGGGCCCGGCCGTTGCACGAGGTAGCCCGTGTTGATCGGCGGGTCCTCCGGATCGGCGAGCAACGTCAGTGCGCCCGAGGCCAGTTCGCCCGCGCAGAGATAGCGGGGCAGCACCGTGAACCCCGCCCCGGCGACGACCAGGGCCAGCACGCCCCGCAGATCGGGGACGGTCACGGCGGCCGGGCTGTTGAGCCGTCTGCCGAACACATGGCGCCAGTAGCGGCGCGCGATCGGCAGGTCCTCGGCGTACGTGATCAGCGGCAGCGCGCGCAGGACGGAGGGGCCGGCGGCGGCGACCTGTTCCGCCCCGCCGATCCGCTCGGCCGCCTCCGGGGCCGCGACGAGGACGAACTCCTCGTCCATCAGGGGCGCGGCACTCCAGGCCCGGCCGCGCGGCCGGGCGGTGGCGATCACCAGGTCGTGGCGCCCCGCGCGCAGCTCGTCGAGCAGTGGATCGGTCAGCCCCGGGGCCGCGCGCACCTGCACCCCCTGGGCGACGAGCGGGGCGAGCGCGGGCAGGGCGCGTACGCACAGCAGCTCGGCCGGTCCGGCCAGATGGACGGGCCCGGCCGCCTCCGCCCCGCCGGGCCCGCCGTCGCCGGTGACCGCCGCCAGCGCGTCGAGGGGCGCGACCACCCGGGCCGCGAGCGTGTCCGCGAAGGGCGCCGCGACCACGCCCCGGGCCCGCCGCTCGAACAGCTCCCGGCCCAGCTGGCGCTCCAGGGCACGGATCTGGGTCGTCACCGTCGGCTGCGACAGACCGAGCAGCCGCGCGGCGGCGGTGAACGATCCGGAGCGGTGGACGGCCAGAAAGGTACGCAGCAGATTCAGGTCCGCCGGGCCGGTCGCCGCCGTCTGCTCCGCTTGCGTCATCCCATTGGATTGCCTATCGCTCATACAGGCGATTCTATTGGAATCCCGTGGGTCTGCGGACGTAGCGTGAAGCGGTCGGCGCGACGGCGGCCGGGGTACGGCCCGCCCGACCGCCGTACCGCAACCCTCCCGGGCGGACGACGGCCCGGCCTCGCGAAAGATGTGACATGGCAAAGATCCTTTTCGTTCTGACCGGTTCCGACCACTGGACGCTCGCCGACGGCACCGCGCACCCGACCGGCTTCTGGGCGGAGGAGGCCGTCGCGCCCTACCAGGCGTTCAAGGCCGCCGGCCACGAGATCGTCGTGGCCACGCCCGGCGGCGTGGTGCCGACCGTCGACCGGGGCAGCCTGGCCCCCGAGTTCAACGACGGCCAGGAGAACGCCGACAGGGTGGCCGCCGCGGTCGAGGGCATGGCGGAACTCCGGCACCCGCTGAAGGTGGAGGACGTGGATCTCGCGGACTACGCGGCGGTGTTCTACCCGGGCGGGCACGGCCCGATGGAGGACCTGGCGGTGAACGCCGACTCCGGCAGGCTGCTCGTGCGCGCGCTGGAGTCGGGCAGCCCGCTGGGCATCGTCTGCCACGCCCCGGCCGCCGTGCTCGCCGCCACCAAGGACGACGGCACCAACGCCTTCGCCGGCTACCGGCTGACCGGCTTCACCAACGACGAGGAGACCCAGGCGGGCTTCGCCGACAAGGCCAAGTGGCTGCTTCAGGACCGTCTGGTGGAGATCGGCGCCGACTTCCAGGAGGGCGAGCCGTGGGCCCCGCACGTCGTGGTCGACCGCAACCTCGTCACCGGTCAGAACCCGGCGTCGGCCGCGCCGCTCGCGGACGAACTCCTCAAGAAGCTCGGCTGACCCCCGGCGGGACGGGGGTGCGCTTCCGGGGCCCGCGTGCCCGCGGGCCCCGTACCGCCGGCCGGCCGCCCCTCAGAAACGGAAGCCGATCACGCCGAAGCCCGGCCGGCTCGCCGCGCTCCGCATCCAGCCGACGCACTGCATGACGGCGTCCACCACCTCGGGCTCCAGCGGCGGCGCCTCGCCCGCTTCGTCGACCGCCCGCTTCGTGGCCTCGAACTGCTCCAGGGCCCGGGCTATGTCCTCGGGCGTCCACTCGCCGCAGCCCGGTATGTACGTGTACGGCAGGGGAGCGGGCAGGTCGCTGTAGCCGAACGCCTCCACGGACACGGCGGTGACACCGAGCGCCTTCAGGCCCTGGTCGACCACCGACAGCCAGTCGCCGCGATGCGGGGTGAAGGAGTCGTTGTGCAGGAACGACCCGGTGAGCGAGCACAGGCGGGAGTAGGCGTAGCCGTACTGGAACGCGTGCTCCCCGTCCTCGCTGAACGGCCCTCCGTGGACGACGGCGCGCAGCGCCTCGAAGGCCGTGGGGGCGCCGTCCTGGATCGCATCGCTGAAGTAGTCGTCGTCGCGGGCCAGATCGTCCCCGAAGGACTCGCGGACGACCTTGAGCAACTGGTCGTCGCGCGATCCGACCAGGGCACGGGTGGCGGCGACATCGAGCAGATAGACGCTGAGGGAAGAACTCATGGAGCCAAACCTAGGGGACGCCACTGACAACGCAGGAGGCTCCGTTCACCCCCGCCCGGGCTCTGCGGGGCGGCGGCCGGCGCGGCAATCTTCAAGATAGCGCAATGGTCTAGGCCAACTCATTGACGTGAATGCGCCATCCCTCGATTCTGGCGGCACCTTCTCCCGACTGGAGTCCCCATGAAGCGACTTCGCGCTCTGCTCTGTGGTGCGGCCACCGCCGCCCTGGCCACCACAGGTCTCGCCGCCTTCACCGCACAGCAGGCTTCGGGCGCGTCCGCCGACGCCACCGCGCTCAGCAACCGGTGGTACGCCGCCGCGCCGTATCTGATGCCGCACGACAACAACCCGCCGGACGCGGGCGCCATCATGGACGCCACCGGCCTCAAGGCGTTCCAGCTCGCGTTCGTCCTCGCGCCCAACGGGGGCGGCTGTACACCGACCTGGGACGGTACGTCGCCGGTCTCGTCGGACACCGCCGTGGGATCCGTCATCAGCGCGATCCGCGCCAAGGGCGGTGACGTGTCGGTCTCCATCGGCGGGTACGGGGGCACCAAGCTCGGCCAGACCTGCTCCGACGCGGCCTCCACCGCGGCCGCCTACCAGCAGGTGATCACCAAGTACCAGCTGAAGGCCATCGACTTCGACCTGGAGGAGCCGGAGTACGAGAACACGGCCGCCATCGCCCGCGAGATCGGCGCGGCCAAGATCCTCCAGCAGAACAACCCGGGCCTCTACGTCTCGGTCACCACCGCGGGCACCGCCGACGGCACCGGCTGGTTCGGCAAGCAGATGCTCAACGAGGCCAAGGCGCAGGGCTTCACGCCGAACAACTTCTCCATCATGCCGTTCGACGGCGGGTTCAACGGGGCGGCCGCCCAGACGAGCGCCCTGACGAACTTCAACGGGATCCTGCAGTCCACCTTCGGCTGGGACGCGGCGACCGCGTACGCGCACGAAGGGTTCTCCGGCATGAACGGCCGCAGCGACACCGGCGAGTACTTCAAGCAGGCCGACTTCCAGACCGTCCTGGACTACGCCACCAGCCACCACATGGACCGCTTCACCTTCTGGTCCCTCAACCGCGACCGTCAGTGCACCCCGCCCGACAACAACGGCCAGACCTCCGGCACGTGCAGCAGCGTGGCCCAGGCGGACTGGGACTTCGCGAAGTACTCGGTGAAGTTCGCGGGCGTCACCCCGCCCACCACCCCGCCGACCACCACGCCGCCGACCACCCCTCCGCCGACCGGCGGCAGCTGCACCGCGTCGGCGTGGAGCAGCAGTGCCGTCTACACGGCCGGCAACACCGTCTCGTACGGGGGCCACACCTGGAAGGCCAAGTGGTGGACGCAGAACGAGACGCCCGGTACCACCGGCGAATGGGGTGTCTGGCAGGACCTCGGCACCTGCTGACCTGACCCGGTCCGACCTCCGCCCATCGGGCCGGCACGCCGCGTGCCGGCCCGATGGGCGTGTGTGCGGTGTGGCGGGGGTCACGGGAACCCCGAGGTCCGGCCGGAGAGCAAGGTGGTGTGAGATGTGATGAACAGGAAGACCGGGAGCGCATGCGCGCACGAATCAGGGCGGGCGACCGCGAGGCGTTCGCCGCGCTCTACGAGGAGTACGCGCGGGCGGTCTACAACCATGCCTACCGGCTGACCGGCGACTGGTCGACGGCCGAGGAGGTGCTGTCCGACACCTTCCTGGCCGCCTGGCGCACCCGGCACGCCGTCGAGGCTGAGGGCGACTCGCTGCGGCCGTGGCTGTTCGGGATCGCCACGAACAAGGCCCGCAACGCCAACCGCGGCCTCGGCCGGCGCCTCGCCTTCCTCGCCCGCCGCCCCGCACCGGAACCGGTGGCGGACATCGCGGAGGCCACGGCCGGACGCGTCGACGACACCCGGCGGCTCGCCGCCGTCCGGCAGGCGCTGGGCGGACTGCGCCGTCAGGAACGCGAGGTGCTGGCCCTCTGCGTCTGGGCCGGGCTGGACTACGCCGAGGCCGCCGAAGCCCTCGGGATCCCGGTGGGCACCGTGCGGTCGCGGCTGTCGCGCGCCCGCGGCCGGCTGCGACGGCTCACCGACGAAGAGCTCGGCCGGACACCGGACGGGGCCGCGCGGGAGGGGCGCCCCGGGGAAGCGGCCGGATCCGGGAGGGAACCCCGTCCCCGCCGCGGAGAGGTAGAGAGCAGGGCCCCATTCGTGGCCCTGCCCGTCCAGGAGGAAGCCCGATGAACGACCGTACCTCCGGCCCCGAGCGGGCCGAACACGAGGAACTGGCCCGGCTGCTGCCGGCCCCGGCCGAACGGGACCTGCCCCCGGGCCGTCATCTCCACCACAAGGACACCCTGATGCGTCTGATCGACCAGGACGGCGACCGCGCCACCGCACGCCCCCGGCCCCGCCTGCCGCGCCCCGCCGTCCTGTTTCCCGCCGTCGGACTGGCCCTGGGCGGGGTGCTGCTGACCACGCTCGCCGTCACCGGCCAGGACCACGCTCCGGCACCGGCCGCCGCAGGCACGGGTACGCGGGCCACGGCCCCGCACGGCGCGGCCGTGCTGCTCGACCGGGTCGCCTCGGTCGCCGCGAAGAAGGACGAACAGAAGGTCACCGACGGTCAGTTCGTGTACGTCAGGACGCTGCGGACCGAGAACGAGGGCGCGTTCGACGGACCGGTGAAGCTGACCGGGCCCCGCGAGCGCGAGGTCTGGACGGCGCAGAAGGCGGGACCGGTGATCGACGAGGGCCTGATCCACGAGGACGGCTCGTACGTCCCGATCACCGTCGGGGTCCCGGACGGCGAGCCCGCCGTCGGCTACCCGGCGGGCCTCAACCGGCCGACGTACACCTGGCTGGCCTCGCTTCCCACCGAACCGGACGCCCTGCTCCGGCGGCTCGCCGCCGAGATCACCCGGGACCAGGACGCGCGCGACACCCCGGCCGAGGAACGGGACCCGGCGCAGGACGCCTTCGACGCCATCGGTGAGCTGCTGCGGGAGACGCTGATGCCGCCGAGGACCGCGGCCGCCCTCTACAGGGCCGCGGCGAGGATCCCCGGTGTGACCGTGGACTCCGACGCGGTGGACGCGGCCGGCCGGCACGGGATCGGCGTGGCCCGCGACAACACCCGGGCCGGCTGGCGCACCGCCTGGATCTTCGACCCGGCGAGCCTGGAGTACCTGGGCGAGCGGAGCTACCTCGTCAGGGACACGATCATGGGCAGGAAGGGCACTCTGATCAACAAGTCGGCGGTGCTGGAACGCGGGGTCGTCGACGCGCTCCGCGAAAAGCCGTCGGCCGGGAGGCCGTCGACGACGACCTGATCCCTGCGGGGAGCCGCCGGGGCGGCCGCTCGATGCCGCTCGGGATCAGCGGGGCGTGAGGAGGCAGAACTCGTTGCCCTCCGGGTCGGCCAGGACCGTCCAGGGGACATCGCCCTGACCCACGTCGGCCGGTGTCGCGCCGAGCTCCCTCAGGCGCGCGACCAGCTCCGCCTGGTGGGCGGCCGACGTGCTGGCCAGATCGAGGTGCACCCGGTTCTTCGCCGTCTTGGGTTCCGGGTCGGCGACGATGTCGATGCAGACGGCCACGGGGTCGGGGTAGGTGAAGCCCACGGGTTCGAGGTTGGTGACCCCGGGTCCCTCGCTGTCGACGCCCCAGCCGAGTGCCTCCGCCCAGAACCGGCCGAGCGCGGAGTCGTCCTGTGCCTTCATGGTGATCTGTACGAGTCGTGTCGCCATGCCGCAGATCCTAGGAGCCGCCGCCGGCGCCGGCCTGCCGGGACAGGGCCGGGGAGGCGTCGAACAGGGCGCTGACGGCCGCGCGGACCTGGGTGGCGACCACCTCGGGGGTGGAGGTGTCGAGCTTGCCGTCGAGGTGCAGGAACGCCAGGCCGTGGACCAGGGCCCACACCGTCGTCGACAGGGCGTCCGCGTCCACGCCGGGGAAGGTGGCGCGGACGATGGCGCGGACGTACGCGGAGATGGCCTCGGTGGCGGCGACCCGTTCCTCGCTGGTCGGGTCGCAGGGCTCGGCGAACATCACCCGGAACAGGGCCGGATGCTCCAGCGCGAACCGTACGTAGGCGACGGCGACCGAGGCGAGTTCGTCGGGCGTCGAGGGTGCGGGATGGGCCTCGGCCAGATGTCCGGCGAGTTCGCGGTAGCCCTCGGCGGCCACGGCGGAGACGAGGGCGTCGCGGTCGGCGAAGTGGCGGTAGGGGGCCGTCGCCGACACCCCGGCGCGCCGGGCGACCGCGCGCAGCGAGAGGCCGGCGCTGCCGTCCGCTTCGAGGAGCTCGTGTGCGGCACGCAGGCAGGCAGCGCGCAGATCGCCGTGGTGATACGTGCTGGCCTGCGGCACAGGTCACACTCCTCAATGTTCGCAGTGCTTACATCGTCGTCTAATGTGAACGATGCATACATCGTAAGCGACAGAGACGACAGAGAGGAGTTGGGATGACCAGCGAGCTGTTCTCGCCGCTGCCCCTGCGCTCCGGGCAGGTGCTGGCCAACCGGATCGCGAAGGCGGCGATGGAGGAGAACCTGGCAGGGGTCGGCCAGCTGCCCGGCCGGCGGTTGCTGACGCTCTACCGGCGCTGGGCCGCCGGCGGCACCGGACTGCTGATCACCGGCAACGTCATGGTGCACGCGGAGGCGCTGACGGGCCCGGGAGGTGTCGTGCTCGACGAGCACGCGCCGCTGAAGCCGTTCGCCGACTGGGCCGAGGCGGGCAAGTCCGGCGGCGGCAAACTGTGGATGCAGATCAACCACCCCGGCCGGCAGGTGGCCTCCGGCATGCCGGGCGTCGTGTGGGGCCCCTCGGACGTCGGCGTCGACCTGGGCCGGCACAGCGGCCGCTTCGGCCGCCCGAGTGCCATGACCCCCGACCGGATCGACGCCACGGTCACCCGCTTCGCCGTCACGGCCCACCGTGCCGAGAAGGCCGGCTTCGACGGCGTGGAGATCCACGCCGCCCACGGCTACCTGCTCTCGCAGTTCCTTTCCCCCCTGGTCAACAAGCGCACCGACCGGTGGGGCGGGTCGCTGGAGAACCGCGCCCGGCTGCTGCTCGACGTCGTGCGCGCCGTCCGTGCCGCCGTCTCGCCGTCCTTCGCCGTCGCGGTCAAGCTCAACTCCGCCGACTTCCAGCGCGGCGGCTTCGACGCCGACGACGCCCGCCAGGTCATCGAGATGCTCGAACCCCTCGGTGTCGACCTGGTCGAACTGTCCGGCGGGAGCTACGAGAGTCCGGCCATGACCGGCCGCTCCGCCGACGCGCGCACCCAGGCGCGCGAGGCGTACTTCCTGGACCTGGCGAAGGACCTGGTGAGGACCAGCCCGCTGCCGCTGATGCTCACCGGCGGAATCACGCGGCGCGCCACCGCGGAGCGGGTCCTCGACAGCGGTGTGGCGGTCATCGGCATGGGCACCGCCCTCGCCGTCACCCCCGACCTGCCCGACCGCTGGAGGGGCCACAGGGAGGCCGGCCGGCAGCCGGCGCCGGTGACGTGGTCCGACAAGGTCCTCGCCTCGGCCGCCGGCATGGCTCAGGTCCGCCACCAGATGGCCCGCCTCGCCCGTGGAAAGCACCCCAGGCCCCGGATCCATCCGGTGTACGCGCTGCTCTCCGATCAGTGGAAGCAGCGCGGGGCGCTGCGCCGCTACCGGGCCTGGCTGTCGGCGCCGCGCGGCGCCGGGGCGGCGGGCCCTCCCGCGTAGCCGTCCCCGGTGTGTTCTGGATCACATGCTGTCACAGGGGGCGTGCGGGTGGTGTCTTGAGCTCGAACCGCTCGAAACGAGGGAGACATCATCATGGTGGAGAACACCGACGTGGTCGTGATCGGCGGCGGGTACGCCGGCGTCATGGCGGCCAACCGTCTGACGCTGCGCGGCGACGTGACCGTGACGCTGGTCAATCCGCGCCCCGGCTTCGTCCACCGGCTCCGCCTGCACCAGATGGTGGGCGGGACCGGGACCGCTGCCGTCGACTACCGGGAGGTCCTGGCGGAGCGCGTACGGCTGGTGGTCGACAGCGTGACGCGGATCGACGCGGCCGGGCGTGGTGTGGAGCTGGCGAGCGGTGCCACGGTCGGCTACGACTACCTGGTCTACGCGGTGGGCAGCGGCAGCGCCGATCCGCAGGTGCCGGGGGCGGCCGAGTTCGCCCATCCGATCGCCGTCCTGGAGGAGGCGCAGCGGCTGCTGCCGGTCCTCGACGCCGCGCCCGCGGCGGCCCCGGTGACGGTCGTCGGAGCCGGTCCGGCGGGCATCGAGACCGCCGCCGAACTGGCGGAGCAGGGCCGCCGTGTGACCCTGGTCTGCGGTGGGGTGCTCGGTCCGTACCTCCACCGGCGGGGGCGGCGGTCGGTCGCCCGGCGGCTCGCGGCGCTCGGGGTGAAGGTCGTCGAGGGTCCCACCACGGAGGTGACCGCGGTGACGCGTGAGGCGGTGCGGCTCGCCGACGGCCGGGAGCTGCCGAGCGCGGTGACCGTCTGGACCGCCGGCTTCGGGGTTCCGGACCTGGCCACCCGCAGCGGGCTGAGTGTCGATGCCCTGGGTCGGCTGCTCACGGACGAGACGCTGACCAGTGTGGACGACGACCGCATCGTGGCGGCCGGGGACTCGGCGGCGCCCTCCGGCCTCCCGCTGCGGATGAGCTGCCAGACGGCGATGCCGCTGGGCGCGCGGGCCGCCGACACGGTGCTCAGCCGGCTGTCGGGGGAGCGGCCCGAGACCCTGAACCAGTCGTTCGGGGCGCAGTGCATCAGCCTGGGCCGGGACACCGGCATCTTCCAGTTCGGCAACCGGTCGGACGTGGCGGTGTGGCTGCACATCGGCGGTCGCCTCGGCGCGAAGATGAAGGAGACCGTGTGCAAGGGCGTCGTGAAGCACCTGGCCGATGAGGCGCACCGGCCCGGCGGGTACGGCCTGCACCGGATGAAGGGCGGGGCCGGACGCCGTGAGGCGTTGGCGGCCCTGCGCGCCGAGGCGCCGGCCGTCGAACGGATTTCCTAGATCCGGCCCGGCCGAGGGGGAGATGATCGCGTCATGAGTGATGATCGCGCTGTCGACCGGGCGACCGAGACCTTCGTCGCCCACCGCAACCTGCTCTTCACCGTCGCGTACGAGATGCTCGGCTCGGCGGCCGATGCCGAGGACGTCCTGCAGGAGACCTGGCTGCGGTGGGTCGAGGTCGACCTCGGCCAAGTGCGCGACCAGCGGGCGTACTTGGTCAGGATCACGACCCGGCAGGCGCTCAACCGGCTGCGCGCGATGTCCCGGCGCAAGGAGTCGTACGTGGGCCCGTGGCTGCCCGAGCCGCTGCTGACCACGCCGGACGTGGCGCAGGACGCCGAACTCGCCGAGAGCGTGTCGATGGCGGTGATGCTGGTCCTGGAGACGCTGTCACCGACCGAGCGGGCCGTCTTCGTGCTGCGCGAGGTCTTCGACGTCGGGTACGACGAGATCGCCGAGGCGATCGACAAGACCCCGGCCGCCGTCCGCCAGATCGCCCACCGGGCCCGGCGGCACGTGGACGCCCGGCGCCCTCGCGCGGTGGTTTCGCAGCGTCAGACACGGGCGGCCGTGGAGTCGTTCGTGCGGGCGCTGGAGGGCGGGGACCTGCAGGGGCTGCTCGACGTGCTCGCGCCCGAGGTCGTCTACATGGGCGACGGCGGCGGGCTGAAGCACGCCGCGCTGCGGCCGATCGTCGGCGCCGGCAAGGTGGCCCGGCTTCTGACCGTCGGTCTCGGCAGGAACAGGATCCCGATCACCTTCGTCCCCGCCATGGTCAACGGCAGCCCCGCACTGGCCCTCCACCTGGACGGCGAGCTGGACAGCATCCTGGCGGTCCATGTGGAGGCCGGCCGTATCACCGGCCTCTACGTCGTCCGCAACCCCGAGAAGCTGTCCCGCATCACCTCCGAGACCCCGCTCACCCTGCGGTGAACTCCCCGGAGTTCGTGAACCGTCAATCCGTTGCGACTCTGGAGAGAGACCACCGGCATGGAGATTCTTCGGTACGTGTTCCTCGTCTTCCACCTCTTCGGGTTCGCCGCCCTGCTGGGCGGCATCTTCTTCCAGCTCAGAGGCAAGGACCCGGTGGCCGGCAGCTACATGCCGACCAGCGCGGTCGTCCAGCTCGTCACCGGCGCGGGTCTCATCTGGACCCGGACCTCCCTCGACCTGACGGTGATCGACGCCAAGATGGCGGTGAAGCTGGCCCTGGACGTCCTGGTGGCGGTGACGGCGCTGGTGGGTATGCGCAACAAGCAGCAGTGGGCCTTCTACGCCGTGGGGACGTTCACGGCCGGCGCGGCCGTCGTGGCCGTCGTGTGGACGTAGGTCCCCGGAGGACCTTCAGCGAAGCCGTCAGAAGCGCTGCCCAGGTCTCGGGGGAGACGCGGGCCGGCGGTGTGAAGCCCTGGAGACGCTGGTGGGCGACGGTCTGGGGCTCGGTGTACTTGAGGATGCCGTCGGCGCCGTGACGCCGGCCCAGTCCCGAGTCGCCCATGCCGCCCATCGGCGCGTCGACGCTTCCCCAGGCGGCGGCGAAGGCCTCGTTGACGTTGACGGTGCCGGCGTGCAGGCGGGCGGCGACGGCCCGGCCGCGTGCTCCGTCGCGCGACCAGACACTGGCATTGAGGCCGTAGGGCGAGGAGTTGGCCAGGGTGACGGCCTCGTCGACGTCGCGGTAGGAGTAGACCGAGACGACGGGGCCGAACGTCTCGTGGTCGTACACCTTCATGTCGGGGGTGACCCCGGTGAGGATTGTCGGCTCGTAGAACAACGGCCCCAGATCGGGGCGGGCCCTGCCGCCGGCGAGGACGGTGGCGCCCTTGGCGACGGCGTCCTCGACGTGTTCGGTGACCGTCCTCAGCTGGGAGGGCGTGGTGAGGCTGCCGACATCGATGCCGTAGTCGTACGCCGCACCGATCTCGAGGGCCTTGGTACGGGCGACGAAGGCGGCGACGAACGCGTCACGGACGGACTCGGCCACGTACAGCCGCTCGATGGAGACGCACAGCTGGCCCGCCGAGGGGAAGCAGCCGGCCACGGCGCCGTCGGCGGCCTTGTCGATGCGCGCGTCGTCCAGCACGATCATGGCGTTCTTGCCGCCGAGTTCGAGGGAGGCGCCGATGAGGCGCCGGCCGGCGTCGCTCGCGATCCGGCGTCCGGTGGCGGTGGAGCCGGTGAACATCATGTAGTCGGCGTTGTCCATCAGCGCGCCGCCGATGGAGCTTCCCTGGCCGATCACCATCTGCCACACGCCGGCCGGCAGCCCGGCCTCGTACATCAGGTCCATGGACCACAGAGCGGTGAGGGCGGTCTGGGTGTCGGGCTTCTGCACGACGGCGTTGCCGGCCATGAGGGCGGCGATGGTGTCGCTCGCGGCCATGCTGAGCGGGTAGTTCCACGGCGAGATCACGGTGACGACACCCTTGGGGTGGCGCAGTTCGGTGGTGTGGGTCAGCAGGGGGATCGCGCCGCGGCGCCGCTTGGGGCTCAGGTACTTGGCGGCGGCGCGGGCGTAGTGCCGGGAGACGACGCCGATGTCGACGACCTCGAGGAACGCGTCGCGGCGGGTCTTGCCGTTCTCGGCCTGCATGAGGTCCAGCGCCTGGTCCTGACGGGCCAGGACGAGATCGTGGTAGCGCAGCAGGACCCTCTTGCGCTCGGCGACCGAGGTGGCGGCCCAGGACGTCTGAGCCGTACGGGCACGGGCGAACGCCTCCTCGACGTCGGCCGGGGCCGACACCGGCAGGTCGGCCAGCGGGAGGCCGTTGTAGGGGGTGGTGGTGGTGACCCGGGCCGCTTCCGGCCCGGCCGACACCCGCGCGGCAAGCCTCTTGAGCAGGGCCGGGGTGAGGGAAGCGGGCAGGCCCGGGCGCGGGGAGGCGGTGCGAGGAGTGGCGTGTCCGGTGGTGGTCACGGCGGGGGCCCTTTCTACTTGTCCCGGCTCGGGACCGAGGTGGGGACGGGCATGTGGAGGGCGAGCTGGCCCTCGGTCATGGCGTCGAACTGGATGGTCCTGATCGGCCTGAGGGAGCGCAGGTCGTCCGCCATACGGCCCTTGCCGACCTCGAGCGAGATGCCGCGGGCCGAGCGGGTCGTCCCGGCGCTGAGCACGTTGGTCTGGCTCAGGGTGGAGTGCCAGGCGCCGTCGATCGAGGTGTACGACGTGAGGGAGCCGACGCGCTCACCGCTCGGAAAGGCCGTCTGCTTCGGCGTGCGCGCCGAGAGCGCCAGGTCGACGCCGCCGGAGTCGGTGGCCACGCGGGCGGTCGTCCGCTGGGCGTTGACCTCGACGTCGAGGTCGGTGACCCACTTGGGGAAGCCGTAGCCTTCGTGGCCGCGGACCTGGGCGATCCGCGTGCTCACGGGCAGGGACAGCACATAGGAGTCGAGCTGCTCGTTCTTCAGGCCGGTGACGAGGTCGAGGAATCCGAGCTTTCCGTGCCGGGCGGGCCTGACGGCGATGCCGACGGCGGCCTCCGTGTAGAAGTCGATGTCGCACACGTCGTAGCGGAAGAACATCACCGAGACCAGGCCGAGTCCGGGCGCCACCTCCAGCGGGGCCAGCTCCTCGGGCAGGCGGGCGCGGATCGCCCGGGAGCGGGCCAGCATCGTCAGCCGGGCCGTCGAGATCCGGTAGTAGAAGTTGGGGGTGAGGGTGGGGCCGATACGGGAATCGACCCGGGACTTGGGCAGCTTCCGGAAGAAGTCCACCCCGCTGACACGGGGGTCGCGGGCGACCTCGTCGAGGTCGGTGTCCATCCGGTACCGGTCGTACAGACCCCCTCGGGGGACCTTGACCGTACGGCCGCCCAGGTCGGCCTCGACCGTGTCCTTAAGGCCGGCCGTCGCCCGGCCGGCTTCCCGCCCGCCCGGTTCCTGTCGGTTCGATGACATCGCGGCTGCTCCCTTGCGCTCATGTTGACGGTGCTCACATGAACCTAACGCGCCATGTAAGCACCGTCAACACTGGAGCCCGGGCCGCCGGGCCGAGGGGGTGGTCTCAGTCGTCGTGCAGGGCCGTGCGCAGGGCGTCGACGGCGAGTTTGCGGGCGACGTCGGCGGCGCGGGTGTCGCGGAGGCTGTCCAGGAGGAGGAAGTCGTGGACCATGCCCGCGACGCGTACGGAGGTCACGTCCACGCCGGCCTCGCGCAGCTTGTTGGCGTAACTCTCGCCCTCGTCGCGCAGGACGTCGGCCTCGTCGGTGATGACCAGGGTGGTGGGCAGGCCCTTGAGCTGGTCCAGGGTGGCCCGGAGCGGGGAGGCGTGGTGTTCGGCGCGCTGGGCGGGGTCGGTGGTGTAGGCGTCCCAGAACCACTTCATGGCGTCGCGGGTGAGGTAGTAGCCCTCGGCGAACTGGAGGTAGGACGGGGTGTCGAAGCCGGCGTCGGCCACCGGGTAGAGCAGGACCTGTGCCTTGAGGTCGATGCCGCCGCGCTCCTTGTTCATGAGCGCGAAGACGGCGGACATGCAGCCGCCGACCGACTCGCCGGTGACGGCGATGCGCGAGGTGTCCAGGCCGTGTTCGGCGCCGTGCCGCGCGACCCACTGGCCCACTGCGTAGTTCTGTTCGACCTGGGTGGGGTACTTCGCCTCGGGTGCGCGGTCGTAGACGGGGAAGACGCCCGCGGCCCCGGCGCCGACCGTGAGTTCGCGGAAGAGCCGGTCGTGGGTCTTCTCGTCGCCGAAGACCCAGCCGGCGCCGTGGATGTAGAACACCACCGGCAGCGGGCCGGTGACCCCCTTGGGCCGGATGATGCGGGTGCGGACCGTGCCCCACTCGCCCGCGTCCACGTCGACCCACTCCTCGTCGACCTCGGGGCGGGGCACGCTCGCGTCGCTCTGCAGGCCGAGCAGGATGTCGCGGCCCTTCTCCGGGGGGACCTCGTAGATCCGGGGGTGCGGATCCGTGGCCTCGCACAGCTCCTTCGCGGCGGGTTCGAGGTAGGGGGTGATCGGAGGGGGAAGGTCGGTCATGTCGACTCCATGTCGCGGGCACGCGAGTGCCCTGTTCGCACGGCCTCGCCGGCCGCGGCTGCTGTTCACCCCGAGTCCGCCCCCCGAACCATCGTCGTCTCCCGCTCCTGAAGCGCAACCGCGCCGCGGCGGCCCTCCCCGCGCATCGCGCGGTGCGCCGGGCGTGCATGTTGACGCCGTAAACATGGACGGCTAATGTGTGCACCGTAAACATTCGAGGGTGGCGGGCATTCCCGACCCGTCCGCACCCCGATCCGGAGGAACGGAGCGTCATGAAGGCGATAACGATCAGGGAACCCGGTGGCCCCGAGGTATTGGAGTGGAGCCAGGTCGAGGACCCGGAGCCCGCCGCCGGGGAGGTGGTCGTCGACGTGGTGGCCGGCGCCGTGAACCGTGCGGACGTGATGCAGCGGATGGGGCTCTACCCGCTGGCGCCGGGTACCTCGCCCTACCCGGGGCTCGAAGTCTCCGGCCGCATCGGCGCCCTGGGCCAGGGGGTCACCGGATGGCGCGTGGGCGACGAGGTCTGCGCCCTGCTGACCGGAGGCGGCTACGCGCAGAAGGTCGCCGTCCCCGCCGCGCAGTTGCTGCCCGTCCCCCGGGGGGTCTCCCTGGTCGAGGCGGCGGGCCTGCCGGAAGTGACCGCCACGGTCTGGTCCAACCTCGTCACGACCGCCGGTCTCCGGGAGGGCGAGACTCTTCTCGTGCACGGCGGACTGGGGGGTGTGGGCTCCATGGCCATCCAGGTGGCCAAGGCGCTCGGGGCCCGTGTCGTCACCACGGTGGGCGGGCCGGAGAAGGTCGCACGGGCGCGCGCACTGGGCGCCGACACGGCCGTCGACCACCGGACCGAGGACTTCACCGAGCACGGCCCCTTCGACGTGATCCTCGACGTCATCGGCGGCGACTACCTCGAACGCAACATCCGCTCCCTGGCCGTCGACGGGCGCCTGGTCGTCATCGGCCTGCAGAACGGCCTGGACGGCAGGATCAACCTCGCCGACCTGGTCTTCAAGCGCCTCTCCGTGTACGGCACCACCCTGCGCACCCGGTCCGAGGAGCAGAAGGCCGCCGTCGTCACCGAAGTCCGGGACAACATCTGGCCGATGGTCGAGAACGGGTCCGTCCGCCTCCTCGTCGAGGACCGGCTGCCCCTGCGCGAGGCCGCCGAGGCGCACCGGCGGATGGAGGCCGGCGGCCACACCGGCAAGATCCTGCTGGTCGGCGAGTAGCGGGCGCTGCGCCGGTCGCCGTGCCCGGAGGGCTTCAGGTGTGCAGGGTGGGCCGGTAGGTGAGCTCCTGGATGCTGCCGTCGAACGTCCGGCTGTCGAGCAGTTCGAGGTCGAAGTCGGCCGCGTCGTGGAAGACCGGGTGATCACCGGTCCGCCCGGTGATCACGGGGAAGATGGTCAGCTGGACGCGGTCGACGAGTCCGGCGGCCATGAGCGCCCGGTTCAGCGCGATGCTGCCGTGCGAGCGCAGCGGCACCTCGGACTCCTTCTTCAGCCGGGCGACGGCGTCCACGGCGTCGTCGCTCACGAGGGTCGCGTCCGGCCAGTCGAGCGGTCCCTCCAGGGTGGCCGACAGCACCGTCGCGGGCAGGTTCATCATCCGGGTGACCCAGGCGTCACGCCCCGACTCCGCGAAGGCGGGCGTCAGCACCTGCGCGAACGCCCGGAACGTGTGGGCCCCGAAGACCATCCGCTGCTCGGCCTCGTACAGCGAGAGACGGTGGTCGAGCAGCTCGGGGCCCTGCTTGCCCCAGTAGCCGCCCCAGTCCGGAGTACCGGGACGGCCGTAGCCGTCGAGGGTGGAGAAGACGTCGAAGGTGTAGGTGGCGGTCACGGTGCGCTCCTCGGGTCCGGTCGAGCGGGTACGTGGAGGTGGACGGGGCGTCACAGCGAAACTCATCGCCCGCCCCGGGTGACGTGTCCCGGCCCGGTAGATTAGGTATGCCTTACAGTCGCCTGTGCGCTTCTCGTACGGCGTTGTCATCGGCTGGGGAGGTAGTCGCCCGGCTCGCTGTACTCGGGTGAGGGAGGATGGAGAGCCTTGGCGAAGCGCCGGGACGAAAGACGTGGACACGGCGAGCTCGTGGCAGAGGTGCTGGCGGTGCTGTGGGAGGCCGGTGAGCCGATGACCGCGCAGCAGGTCAACGCCGCTCTGGACAAGGGGCTGGCCAGGACGACGATGGCCACCATCCTGGCCCGTCTGTACGAGAAGGGCACCCTGCGCCGGGTCCCTGCCGTGCGCGGCTTCGCCTACGAGCCCGTCGAGGACGCGGCAGGACTCGTCGCGGGACGCATGCATCGCGAGCTGGCGAGCGAGCCGCACCGTGACCTGGTGCTGAAACGGTTCGTGTCCTCGCTGTCCGAGGACGACGAGGAGACACTGCGCCGCCTGCTGCTCGATGCCGAGGAAGAATCCGGGTGACGTACGTACTGGTCCTGGCCGTGCTGGCGCTCGCGTTCCCCTGGGCCGCCGCCCCGGCCGCCCGGCGTCTGGCCGGGGTGCTGCCGCCGCGTGAGGCCTCCTGGGCGCTGACGGGTGCGGCGGTCCTTCTGGCGGGTGGGACGGTGGCGGCGCTGATCGGACTGTTCCACGTACCGTTCCTCGCCTCGCTGGAGCGGGTGCCCCTGCCGCGCGTGCTGGAGGTGTGGCCGGCCGCGGTGCCGTTCGCCTGCGCTGCCGGAGCCGTCCTGCTCGCCCAGCTCGTGCTGCTGATCCGCCGCCGGCTCCAGCACTGGTCGCTGATCCGGCGGGCCTGGCTGGCGGCTGCCGGAGGGACGGGCGAGGGAGATCTCCTCGTGGTGCCCGGAGCCGGGGTGGACGCGTTCGCGCTGCCTGGCCACCGGGGACGCCTCGGCCGGGTCGTGGTGACCTCCGGCATGGTGCGGGCGCTGAAGGCGCGGGAGCGCGAGGTGCTTCTGGCCCATGAACGGGCGCATCTGGCCGGGCGCCACCACCTGCTCTCGGCGGTGGCCGACCTCGCCTCCGTGATCCACCCCGCACTGCGGGGCGTACGCGAGTCACTGGCGTTCCACCTGGAGCGGTGGGCGGACGAGGCGGCCGCCACAGCCGTGGGCGACCGCCGGGTCGCGGCCGCGGCCCTCGCCCGGGCGGCCCTGGCCGGTTCGTCCCACGGGCGGCCGGGACCGAGTGGCTACCCCCTGCTGTCGGCGACGAGCGGTCCCGTACCCCGGCGGGTCGAGGCCCTGCTCCTCCCCGAGCCGGTGGCACCGCGCGGACGGGCCCGGCGCGCCGGGGCCGCCGCCCTGGCGGGCGCCGTCGCCCTCGCGGCACTGACCGCGCTCGGGCTCGCCTACGGAGTGCACGAGTACGTGGAGTACGCGGCTGTCGCCGTGCGTGCCGGCTGACCGGCCCGGGTGCCTGTGCTTACGCCTGGGCGGATGCGGATGCGGATGCGGATGCGGGATCGGGCTGTCGGACGTGGGACCGGGATGTGCCGCGTGACCTGCCCCGACCACGCGATCCGGATGCCCCCGGAACCACTGTGGTGCCGTGGGACCGTGCCCTCTGACCGGCCGTCACCCCTCGATGTGCACGATGCCCCCGCCGCCGCGCACCCCTACTCGTCGTCGCGCTGGACGAGACGGTATCCGGTGCCGGGGGACGGGCGTCCCGGCTTTCGCGGCCGGTACGCGGCCGGCACATAGCTCTTCCGGGTGCGCGGCCGGGAGCGCCGGGCCGCCTCGACCAGGGCGACCAGAGTGGGGGACGCCCGCCAGAGCAGGCGCAGCTTGTGAGGGGTCAGCCCCGCCACGCCGGCCGCCGCGTCAAAGGTCTCGCCCCTGCTGAGCGCCAGGACGACGACACGGAGCATCGCCGGTGTCCTCCTTCCGCCCGGCGCAAGTCCGTGTGCCGAGGCCAGGGCCGAGGCTGCCCGGACGGCGGAGGCAAAGGCCGCGTCGGTGGCCAGCCACTGCTGGAGGAGACGCGCGGGCACGCCGGCCCACACGGCCGCCGCCTCCGGACCCAGTCCCTGTGCGGTGGCCTGGAGGACGTCGGCCATGCGCGCGAGGCGCTCGTCCCGCTCGCTCGGTATTCCTTCCAGAGTCGCGCGGAATACCTGTTCGACGTCCTCGCGGGCGGCCAGCCATTCCACCGCGTGCTCGGCCTGCGGAGTCGCGGCCGTGACCGCGTCTGCGTCGGGCCTTCTGCTCTCGTACATCATGTCTCGTCCCGGGCGGGGCTCGGAGCCGGCGTCGCGTTCACTCGGCGGTCAGGCTGCCGGCCGGTTTCCCGGACAGGGGGGCCGGGCGAGGGCGCTCGGGGGAGAGGAAGAGCGCCATCACAGGGATCAGGTAGAGCAGCCAGACGACGACCTGGAAGACGGTCGGGTCGGGCTGGAAATTGAGGATGCCCTTCAGCAGGGTGCCGTACCAGGAGTCGGGCGGGACGGCGCCACTGATGTCGAAGGCGAGGAGGCGCAGGCCGGGCAGGAGGTCGGCCTCCTGGAGGTCGTGGATCCCGTAGGCGAGCACGCCCGCGGCGACGACCACGAGCATGGCACCGGTCCAGCGGAAGAACCTGCTCAGGTTGATGCGCAGGGCTCCCCTGTAGAACAGCCAGCCCAGAACCACGGAGGTCGCGAGACCGAGTACGGCCCCCACGAGCGGACGGACGCCGTCGCCGCTGGCCTGGACGGCGGTCCAGATGAACAGGGAGGTCTCCAGCCCCTCGCGGCCCACGGCGAAGAACGAGGTGATCACCAGTGCGCCGGTGCCCAGGGCGAGGGCGGCGTCCAGCCTGCCCTGCAGCTCGCTCCTGAGGTGGCGGGCCGTGCGCCGCATCCAGAACACCATCCAGGTGACCAGGCCGACCGAGAGGATGGACAGGGTGCCGCCGAGAGCCTCCTGGGCCTGGAAGGTGAGGGCGGAGGAGCCGAACTGCAGCAGCGCGCCGAAGGCGAGCGAGAGGACGACGGCTGTGCCGACGCCCAGCCAGAGGGGCGGCAGCCGACGCTGGTTGCCGGTCTTGACGAGGTAGGCGATGAGGATGCAGACGACGAGGCTCGCCTCCAGGCCTTCGCGCAGTCCTATCAGGTAGTTGCCGAACACGCCGGTTCCTTTCTCCGGTCGAAGCAGGGGCAGGCGACTGCGGCCCGGCCGCGCGGCTGAGTCTACGCAAATGTAGACGGTCAGGAAAGGCTGTCCTCATCCCGTGCGGTGGTCACTCGCGGGGCTGCTCGCCCTGCGCGGCTTCGATGCCGCCGTGCAGCCATACGGCACCGGCCGGCGACGAGCCCCCCGCCGCCGCGCAGACCAGGGCCATGGCGAGGAGCGCGGGAACCACGCGGCGTACCGGTGCCTGGGCGAGCAGGGCCTTGACGCGGGAGGGGGGCGGGGCCCGCCGCGACGCCGAGGGCCGGAGCGGGCGTGTCGGCCGCGCGGGCCCGGTTCGCGGCCAGTGCGGCGCGGCCCACCGCCCGCGCCACGATGGCGCGGTCGCCGCAGTGCCGGGCGGCGGCCTCGTCGGCGGCCCGTTCGGTGGCGAAGGAGACCTCTTTCGCCACCGACGCCAGGGCCGGATGGCACCGCCCGGAAAGTTCGGCGGCACACAGAAAGAAGTGGTGCCTTCCGGCCAGGTGGGCGCGCTCGTGCGCGAGCAGTACCTCGCGTTCCGCCGGCTCCAGGGCGCGCAGCATGCCGGTGGTCACCACGATCCGGCCCTCCCGCCGCGGCCCGCCCGGCAGTGCGAAGGCCTCGGGGCGGGGGTCGGTGAGGACGCACAGCCCTCCCGCGTCGGGGAGGCCGTCCGCACGGCTGTGCGCGACGCGCAGACGGGCCGCCTCCGCCACCGCCTTGCGCGTGCCCCGGACGGCGGCCAGGGCCAGACCCCCGGCGGCGAGCGCGGACACGGCCGGCACGGGCAGCCGCGGTCCCGCGCCGAGAGGGCGGACCGGCTCCGCGAGGGCGGACACCCCTGGGACGGCGAGGGCGAGCGGCAGCAGCAGGGCGCCCAGGCTCGCGACGACACCGACGGCAAGGGCCGCCGTTGCGCACGTGATCGTCAGCAGTGCGCTCTCGGGCCGTACCCGTGCGACCGTGCGCCGCGCCAAGGGCGGCAGGGCCCAGGGCAGGACGAGCGGGATCAGCAGCAGGGCGATCACGGGGTGTTCCCCTCCAGCAGCCGCTTGAGCTCCGCCTCGTCGGAAGTGCTGAGTCCCTCGACGAACCTGGCCAGCACCGAGCCGCGGTCGCCGTCCTGGTCCAGCACCCGGTGCATGCGCCGTGCGGTCAGGCCGTGGGTGTCCTCGACGGCGGAGTACAGAAAGCCGCGCCGCCCCGGGGTGCGTTCGACCACCCCCTTCTCGTGCAGGCGGGCGAGGAGTGTCGCCACTGTGGTGCGGGCCAGCTGGTGCGGTATCTCCGCCCTCACCTCCGCCGCCGACTGCGGCCGGTCCGCCGTGCACAGCGCCGCCAGCACGCTCGCCTCCAACTCGCCCGAGGGTCTGCGCTCGCCCACCGTGTCGGTCATGAGACCTGCCCCCTCCGTCGCATCGTCTACAGTGCAGTAGACCGACTACTTCACTGTAGACGCAAGAGGCGGCCGTCGACCGCCGCGTCCCCCGTCGGTCCCGGTCCGGCCGGGTCCGGTACACCCGACAGCCCACTACGAAGGGGCCCCGCGCCGATGACACCCGCGCACCAAGCCGTACCCCCGCTCCCGCTCGCCGTGAACCTCCTCGACGCGCAGTCGCTGCTCACCGCCTTCGGGACGCTCGGCATCGCCGTCGTCCTGTTCGCCGAGACCGGCCTGCTGATCGGGTTCTTCCTCCCCGGCGACTCGCTCCTGTTCACCGCCGGACTGCTCTGCGCCGGAGGACCGGCCACCACGCCGGGGCATCTCGCGCTCGGGTGGGTGCTCCTCGCCTCCGCCGCGGGCGCCCTGGCCGGGGCCCAGACCGGCTATCTGCTGGGCCGCCGCGCGGGACCGGCACTGCTGAGCCGCACACGCTCCCGCAGGATCGGTGAAGGCGCGGCCAGAGCCGCGGACATCCTCGATCGGTACGGACACGCAAAGGCGATCGTGCTGGCCCGCTTCCTGCCGGTCGTGCGGACCGTTCTGAACCCCTTGGCCGGCGCGCTGGCCGTTCCGGCGCGTACTTTCGCCCTCTGGCAGGCCGTCGGCGGGCTGGTGTGGACCGTGGGCCTGGTACTGGCCGGATACGCCCTGGGCGCCTCCGTCCCCGATGTGGACCGCTACCTGCTGCCGATCGTCGCCGTCATCGTCGTCGTCTCCCTCGTCCCCGTCGGACTCGAACTCGCGCGCTCCCGCCGCAGGCACCGTACGGGGGAGGGCGCCTGATGTACTCCACGACTGCCGCGCTCGTCATGCGGGCCGACGGATCGGCGATCGACGGGGGCGCCTACCTGGACGTGGCCGGCACCGCCCGCCACGCCCCCTCCTGGCTGGACGGCCTGATCTCCGGCTACTCCACCTACGGACTCGCGCTGTTCGCCGTGCTGATGGTGACCGGATGGTGGCAGGCCCGCCGCGACAGGGACGCCCCGCAGGCGCTCAAGGCACTCGCCGTTCCCGCGCTCACCGTGATCGCGTTCGCCGTCAGTACGGTGCTGAAGCAGGCGGTACACGAAATGAGGCCGTGCCGGACGCTGCACGTGGCCACGCTGGAGGCGTGTCCGGCGCCCGGCGACTGGTCCTTCCCCAGCAACCACGCCACCCTCGCCGCCGCTTCCGCCGTCGCCCTGTGGTTCGTCTCGGCGCGCCTCGGCCGGATCGCCGCCGTCGGTGCCCTGGCGATGGCGGCCTCCCGCGTGTGGGTGGGGGCGCACTACCCGCACGACATCATCGCCGGACTCGCCGTCGGCGCCGGCGTCGCGTTCACCCTGGCACTGCTGCTGCACCACTACTCCGACGCCGCAGCCGGACGGCTCGGCCGGGGACGCCTGCGCCCGCTGATCGTTCCGTGAATACGGGCAGGAGCCGGGGCCGCTACGCCAGCACGGGCAGCGATTCCAGCCCGCGGATCAGCCGGGTCCGTCGCCAGGCCAGTTCGCCGGGCGGCTGGGCGAGCCGGATGTCCGGGAACCTGGTGAGTACGGCCCGCAGGGCGATCTTCGCCTCCGCCCTGGCCAGGGGAGCGCCGACGCAGCGGTGGATGCCGTGGCCGAAGGCGAGGTGTGCGCCCGCGTCGCGGTCCAGGTCGAGCCGGTCCGGTGCGGGGAACCGCGCCGGGTCCCGGTTGGCCTCCCCGAGCGCGACCAGCACCGGGACACCTGCCGGGATCTCGGTGCCGCCGAGCGTCATGGTTTCCGTGGCGAACCGGAAGGTGGCCGTACTCACGGGGGAGTCGTGGCGGAGCAGTTCGTCCAGCGCGGCGGGGACGTCCTGCGGGTTCGCGCGGAGGCGGGCCAGCTCCGCCGGGTGCCGGAGCAGCGCCAGCAGCGCGTTGCCGAGGGCGTTGGTCGTCGTCTCGTGGCCGGCCACGAGCAGCAGCACGGCCAGGGAGACCAGCTCCTCCTCGCTCAGGCGGTCGTCGCCGTCGCGGGCCGCGACCAGCCGGTCGAGGAGCGAGGCGCCGGGGTGCCGGCGCTTGGCGGCGACGAGGCCGGTCATGTAGTCGGCCATCGCGTGCGAGGCCGCGTCGATGACGTCCGGTCGCCCGGCGGCGAAAAGCTCTGCCGACCAGCGCCGGACATCGGCGCGGTCGGCCTCGGGAACCCCGAGCAGTTCGCAGATCACGACGACGGGCAGCGGCACCGCCAGTCCCGCCACGAAGTCGAACCGTTCACCGGCGGGCCACCGGTCCAGCAGTTCGCCGGTGACGCGGGCGATGAACGGACGCAGTTCCTCGACGGCCCCCGTCGTGAACGCCCCGGTCACCAGCTTGCGCAGCCGGGTGTGCCGGGGCGGGTCACTGGCCAGCATCGTGTGGGCGACCGCGGGGTGCAGACGGCGCCGTGACTCCCTGCCCGCGAAGAAGGCGGCGGTGTCCTTCGAGAGACGGGCGTCGACGAGCGCTTCCCTGGCCTCCGCGTAGCCGGTGACCAGGTAGCCGGGACGTCCGCCGGAGGCTGCCGGCATGCGCCGCACCGGGCAGGTGGAGCGCATGTCCGCGTCCGCCGGACAGGGGTTCTGGGGGGAGGCGGGGGCCTGAGTCGGATCGGTCATGCCCCCAGGCTCCCACCGGCCCGGCTGCCGTCAGCTCTCGACCTCGGCCCTGTCACCGCCCCAAAGCGTGTGGAACGTGCCCTCGCGGTCGACGCGGTGGTACGTGTGCGCGCCGAAGTAGTCCCGCTGGCCCTGGGTGAGCGCGGCGGGGAGGCGCTCGGCGCGGAGGGAGTCGTAGTAGGCGAGGGTGGCGGCGAAGGCGGGGGTGGGGACGCCCTGGGTGACGGCGGTGGCGACCACGGTGCGCCAGTCGTCCTGGGCGGCGGCGATCTCCTTGGCGAAGCTCTTGTCGGAGAGGAGGCTCGGCATTCCGGGCTGCGCCTCGTAGGCGCTGGTGATCCGGTCCAGGAACGCGGCCCGGATGATGCAGCCGCCGCGCCAGATCGAGGCGATCCGGCCGAGGTCGATGTCCCAGTCGTACTTCTCGCTGCCGGCCGCGATCTCGTGGAAGCCCTGGGTGTAGGCGACGATCTTCGAGGCGTACAGCGCCTGCTCCACCCGGTCGGCGAAGGCCGCCGCCTCGTCCGCGTCGAGCTTGCGGGGGGTGGGCCCGGCGAGGTGGCGCGAGGCGTTCCGCAGCGCCGCGTGGCCGGAGACTGAGCGGGCGAAGACGGCCTCGGCGATGCCGGAGACGGGGACGCCCAGGTCCAGGGCGATCTGCACGGTCCAGCGGCCGGTGCCCTTCTGCTCCGCCTGGTCGAGCACGACGTCGACGAAGGGCTTGCCGGTCGCCGCGTCGACGTGCGAGAGCACTTCCGCGGTGATCTCGATGAGGTAGGAGTCCAGGCGCCCGGTGTTCCAGGTGCGGAAGATGTCCGCGATCTGCGCGGGGGAGTAGCCGGCCACCGAGCGCAGCAGGTCGTACGCCTCCGCGATCAGCTGCATGTCCGCGTACTCGATGCCGTTGTGGACCATCTTGACGAAGTGGCCCGCGCCGTCCGGGCCGACGTGCGTGGTGCAGGGCGAGCCGTCGTCGGCCTTCGCCGCGATCTTCTCCAGCATCGGGCCCAGGGACTCGTACGACTCGTCGGAACCGCCGGGCATGATGCTCGGGCCGTTCAGCGCGCCCTCCTCGCCGCCGGAGATGCCCGCGCCGACGAAGTGGATACCGCGCTCGCGCAGCTCCTTCTCCCGGCGCCGGGTGTCCTCGAAGTGGGCGTTGCCGCCGTCGATGACGACATCGCCCTCGTCGAGCAGCGGGGCGAACTCCTGGATGACCGCGTCCGTGGGCTCGCCCGCCTTCACCATGATCACCAGGCGGCGCGGCCGTTCCAGCGACTGGACGAACTCCTGCGGGGTGCGGGCGGGCACGAAGGTGCCCTCGTCACCGAACTCCTCGACCAGTGCGTCCGTCCTGGCCGCCGTGCGGTTGTGCACGGCGACCGTGAAGCCGTTGCGTGCGAAGTTACGGGCCAGGTTGCGGCCCATCACCGCGAGTCCGGTGACGCCGATCTGCGCGGTTCCGCTCATCTGTCTGCTCCTGCGGTGTGTCGGGGGAGCCCGGGCGCCCCGGGGGCGGGCGGACCGGGAGACGGGATGCTGCGATGTCCAGTATGGATACGAGGGCGGGGGACGGCCTGTTCAGCGGCCGTCCCCGCGCCGCGACCGACGCCCGTATGACCCGTCCGGTACGCGTTGTTCACCAACTCTTGACACTCCCTCAGCGGCGGCGCAACACTGACAAAGCTTTGGAGAGCGCTCTCCCGGCCGATCCGGTACTCCGGTCCGGGTACGCCGCCACGGGCGGATCTCCGCGGTGCACAGGCAGCTCACTCTCTCCCCACGCCCGTGCACACCGATGTGCGCGGGCGCAGAGCGGCACGGAGGTCCGCATGGCGACAAGATCCAACCCGGAAAGATCCCGACCGGCACCGCTCCGCAGGACGAGGCTGGTGTCACTCGTCGGCCTCATCGCGTCCCTGGCCCTCGTGGGCCTCGGATTCCGCGCGATCACGGACGCCGGGCAGGCCGAGGCGGCGCCCCGCGCGGCCGACCGGCCCGCCGCCGTGACCCATGCGATGGGGCACGCGATGGCAGCGGCGGCGCCGGTGCCCTTCGGCGACGACCCCGACGGCGACGGCTACATCTGGGCCGACCCGCCGGTCACCGGCGTCGAGCCCTCGGCCGAACTGCCCCCGCACGCCTACTTCCACGAATTCCAGGCGAACTGCTCGGTCAACCACACCGCTCCGGACGACCCGATCGTCTTCCCGGGCCAGGCCGGCAAGTCGCACAACCACACGTTCATGGGCAACGACACCACCGACGCGAACAGCACCACGGCCTCCCTCGTCGCGGGCGGCACCGCCTGCAAGGCGCCGGGCGACCTGTCCGCGTACTGGATGCCCACCCTCTACAACGGGGACCAGGAGGTCCGCTCGGTCGGACCGCAGACCATCTACTACAAGGCGGGTGTCACCGACTACACCAGCGTGCGGCCCTTCCCGAAGGGGCTCCGGTTCGTCGTCGGCAGCCCGACGCAGACGGCCGAGCAGTTCCGCGACCACCCCGGCATGGTCGAGGGCTGGGAGTGCCAGAACCAGTACCACAACGTCGAGTTCCCGGCGTACTGCCCGACCGACCGCGATGTCCAGCTGAACATCCGGATGCAGGCCCCGAGTTGCTGGGACGGGCTGCACCTCGACACCCCGGACCACCAGGCGCACATGGCCTATCCGAAGGCGCAGGGCGCCAACCAGAACGTCTGCCCGGCCTCGCACCCGGTCGCACTGCCGATGATCGAGTTCAAGATGGCCTGGCCCGTCAACGGGGACATGTCGCAGGTGAGGCTGGCCAGCGGCACCGGCCACAGCTTCCACTACGACTTCTTCAACGCCTGGGACGACGCCACGCTCGACGCCCTGGTCGACCACTGCATCGTCGGCGGTCTCCAGTGCGACGCCCGCGGCTACGACCAGACGAACCCGGGCCGGGGCGCCGCGCTCAATGAGAACTACGAGCTGCCCTGACCCCTGACCGCCGCGGCCCGCACTGACGGCCGACCCGGACCGCTCTCCCCGGTGGCCGCACCGCGCCCACGGGGGAGAGCGCTCTCCCTGTATTCTGTCGGTCGTCTCCCGAACTGCCCGCGCCGTCCCACTCCCCGCTGTCGGCGCGGTGCGGAAGCCCGCGGTGGTCACGGCGATCCGTGACCACCGCGGGCTGGTGCCGTCCGGGGCCGGAAGCCGCGCTGTGTATTCTCGGCAGGCGAAAGCTAAGGGGTCTAGGCAGCGGAGCGGTGGAGGTACGGGATGGTTCGCGCGGGGCTCACGACCGACCGGGTCGTGGCGGCGGCGGCCGACCTGGCCGACTCGATCGGCTTCGACAAGGTCACCATCTCCGCGCTGGCCCGAGGCTTCGGCGTCAAGGACGCGAGCCTCTACTCCCACGTCAGGAACCTGAACGACCTGCGGACCCGGGTCGCCCTGCTGGCCGCGGGGGAGTTCATCGACCGGATCGAGGCGGCGGTGGCCGGCCGGGCCGGCAGGGACGCGCTGAGCGCCTTCGCCGACGCCTACCGGTCCTTCGCGCTGGAGTGCCCGGGCCGCTACGAGGCGACCCGGATGCGCGTCGACCCCGCCGTGGCCGCCGAGTCCCCCGCGTACCACCGCACCATCGAGACCACCTCGTCGATGCTGCGCGCCTACGGCCTGACCGAACCCGACCTCACGGACGCGGTACGGCTGCTGCGCAGCACCTTCCACGGCTTCACCGCCCTGGAGGCCGACGACGGCTTCGCCGCGCCCCGCGCGGTCCAGACGTCCTGGGAGCGGGCGGTCGAGGCCCTGCACTTCCTCCTGACGAACTGGAAGTCGGCGACGGCCGGGGCGTCCGGCCGCGAGGCGTGACGGGCGCGGGGCGGGAACACGCGACCGACGGATTATGAGTCCGCTGCTCCCGAGGTGCCGGGCCCCGCACCCCGAAACCCCCGGCGGCGGCGGTAGTCCGTCGCGGCCGGAGGCTGCTGGGGTGGGCCCGGTTTCCGGGCGGGGGGTCAGGCGGCCTTGGTGCGGGTGCGGCCTGCTGTCGCTTCGCGGATCAGTTCGGCGTAGCGCCGGCCGCTGGTCTTGACCGTGCGGCGCTGGGTCGCGTAGTCGACGTGGACCAGGCCGAACCGCTTGTCATAGCCGTACGCCCACTCGAAGTTGTCCATCAGCGACCAGGCGAAGTAGCCGGCCAGCGGCGCTCCCTTGCGGACCGCGCGGGCGCAGGCCGCGAGGTGCTCCTCCAGGTACTGGGTGCGCTCCGGGTCGTGCACCGAGCCGTCGGCCAGGACCACGTCCTGGTAGGCCGAGCCGTTCTCGGTGACGTAGATGCGCTGGACGCCGTACTCCTCGGTCAGGCGCAGCAGGAGCTGCTCCAGGCCCTGGGCGTGCACCTCCCAGTCCATGTGGGTGTGGCGGGAGCCGGGCAGATAGACCTGCTTGGCGTGCGGGACGGGGCCCGTCGCGTCGGCGGTGACGACCTGGCGGAAGTAGTAGTTGACGCCCAGCCAGTCGAGCGGTGCGGAGATGAGCTCCATGTCGCCCTCCTGGACGGGGAGTTCGACTCCGTACAGGTCGACCATGTCCTGCGGGTAGCCGCGTCCGAGGATCGGGTCGAGCCACCAGCGGTTGGTGTGCCCGTCGCCGCGCACGGCGGCGGCCCGGTCCGCCTCGCGGTCGGTGGCGGCCTCCACCGGGCTGAGGTTGTTGACGATGCCGACGCGGGCGTCCGGGGACGCGGCCCGGATCGCCCGGACGGCGAGACCGTGTCCCAGGTGCAGGTGGTACGAGGCCCGGACGGCGGCGGTCAGGTCGGTGAGACCGGGCGCCATGGTGCCTTCGAGGTGGCCGATCCAGGCCGAGCAGAGCGGCTCGTTCAGGGTCGCCCAGTCCTTGACGCGGTCGCCGAGGCGGTCCACGACGACGGAGGTGTACGCGGCGAAGTGCTCCGCGGTCTCCCGTACGGTCCAGCCGCCCCGGTCCTGGAGTGCCTGCGGCAGGTCCCAGTGGTAGAGCGTGGCGAACGGGGTGATGCCGGCGTCGAGGAGGCCGTCGACGAGGCGGTCGTAGAAGTCGAGACCGGCCGCGTTGACGGGGCCGTCGCCACCCGGGACGATCCGGGGCCAGGCGAGGGAGAAGCGGTACGCACCCGCCCCCACCTCCTTGATGAGGCCGATGTCCTGCGGCACCCGGTGGTAGTGGTCGCAGGCCACGTCGCCGGTGTCGCCGCCGGCCACCTTGCCCGGGGTGTGGGAGAACGTGTCCCAGATGGAGGGGGCGCGGCCGTCCTCGGCCACGGCTCCCTCGATCTGGTACGCGGCGGTGGCGACGCCCCAGGTGAAGTCGGCGGGCAGGGCGCTGAGGTCGTTCACGGACTTCCTTTCCGAAGTGGTCACTTGACGGCTCCCGCGGTGAGGCCGGCGACCAGGTAGCGCTGCAGGAGCAGGAAGCCGGCGACGATCGGCACGCTGACGACGAGCGAGGCGGCCATGACCTGGTTCCAGTAGACGTCGTTCTGTGTGGCGTAGCCCTGCAGACCGACGGCGAGCGTGCGGGTGGTGTCGTTGGTCATCACGGAGGCGAAGAGCACCTCGCCCCACGCCGTCATGAACGCGTACACGGCGACCGCGACGATGCCGGGCACGGCGGCCGGCACGACGACCCGGAACAGGGCGCCGAGCGGTCCGCAGCCGTCGACCAGCGCGGCCTCGTCCAGGTCCTTGGGGATCGAGTCGAAGTAGCCGATGAGCATCCAGATGGAGAACGGCAGCGAGAACGTCAGATACGTGAGGATCAGTCCGCCGCGCGAGCCGTACAGGGCGATGCCCGTGCTGTTGCCGATGTTGACGAAGATGAGGAACAGCGGCAGCAGGAAGAGGATGCCCGGGAACATCTGGGTGGAGAGCACCGTGACGGTGAAGACGCGCTTGCCGCGGAACTTGTAGCGGCTCACGGCGTAGGCCGAGAACACCGCGATGATCACCGAGAGGACCGTCGCCGTGCCCGCCACGATCAGCGAGTTGACGAAGTACCGGGCGAGCGGGACGGTGTCCCAGATGTCGAAGTACGGCTTGACGGTGAGGCCGGACGGGATCCAGTGGAACTTCCCCGACACGTCCTGGAGCGGCTTGAGCGAGCTGCTGACCATCACATAGACGGGCAGCAGCGCGAAGGCGGCCAGGAAGGTCAGGATGACGCGGCGGGTCCACAGGAAGGACTGCGGCGCCGCCATCGGGGACCGCCGCCGTGACGAGGACTTCGGGGCCCGGGGCAGTGCGGCCGGCTGGGCATGGCTAGGCATCGGCACCCTTCCTTCCGCGTGAGGTGATGAACAGGTAGACGGCCGTCACGACCAGCAGGAACAGCAGCAGGAGTACGGACATGGCCGAGCCGGTGCCGAAGTTCCAGGTGACGAACGACGACTGGTAGATGTGGATCGAGATGAGATCCGCGTTCTCCGGAGCCGCCTTCCCGAACAGCACGTACGGGGTGTTGAAGTCGTTGAACGTCCACAGGAACAGGACGAGCACCAGGACCTGGTTGACCGGGCGCAGCGAGGGCAGTGTGATCTTGCGGATCTGCTGCCAGATGCCGGCGCCGTCGATCGAGGCGGCCTCGTACAGCTCGCGCGGGATGTTCTGGAGCCCGGCCATCACGATGAGGAAGGCGAACGGCCAGCCCTTCCAGACCGAGACGATGATCAGCGCGTAGATGCTGTTGTCGCCGATCAGCCAGAACGAGGGCTGGTCGGTGAGCCCGAGCTGGTCGTGGAGCACGTGGTTGATCAGGCCGTTGTCCCGCTGGAACATGAAGGCCCAGGTGATGACGGCCGCGTAGACCGGCAGGGCGTACGGGACGAGGAAGACGGCCCGCAGGAAGCCGCGGCCGCGGAAGTTCTCCTGCAGCATGATCGCCGCCGCGACACCGAACAGCCACGCCAGGCCGACGGCGAAGAAGGTGAAGACGCAGGTGACGAAGAACGAGTGGAGCAGTGCCTCGCCGATCGGGGCGTTGATGTCGACGGCGATCTTGAAGTTGTCGAAGCCGGTCCAGGGCGCCCCGCCCCAGTTGTTGATGTAGAACTGCGTGAGCTGGCGGAAGCTCATCACGATCCCGATGACCATCGGGATCACATGGACGAGGAGTTCGAGCAGAACGGCCGGCAGGAGCAGGAGATAGGGCAGTCCGCCCTGGCGGATCCGGTCGGGGATGCGCGGCAGTCTCCTGCGCGCACCCCCGGTGCCCCGGCTCGTCACCCTGTCCGACTTTTCCGTGCGGCTGTCGGTGGTCACGGTGGCGGTCATGAGGGGAGCCTTACTGCTGCATCGTCTGCTGGGCCTTTTCCAGGCGCGCCTTGACGGATTCGGTGGTCACGGGGCGTCCTGCCGCGGCGTCGGCCCACAGCTCCTTGACGGCCGTACCGACGGCGGTCTCGAACTGCGACTCGTTGGGCACCTGCGGCAGCGGGGCCGCGCTCTTGGCCAGCGTGTCGCGCAGCACCGCGAGGTCGGGTGCCGAGAACGCGGCGTCGGCCTGGGCGGTCTTGACCGGCGGGATCGATCCGTAGGTCTTGTTGAGCAGCTTCTGCTCGTCGTCGCTCGTCATGAACTTGACGAACTTCTTGGCGCCGTCGATGTTCTTGGTGTTCTTGAACACCGCCATGTTGATGCCGGCGACCATGGAGTTGACGTTCTTGCCCTGGCCGGGGGTGCCGGAGGCGACGGGTACCGGAGCCGCGCCCCAGTCCTCGGGCTTCATGCCCTGGGAGGCGAAGGTGGAGGCGGCGGCCTGCCACAGGACCATCGCGGTCTTGCCCTTGGCGAAGTCGGTGAGCGACTGGTTCTGGGCGTACTCCGCGTTGCCCGGAGCGATGATCTTGTCCTTGGCCATGAAGTCGATGTACTGCTTCACGGCCGCGACGGCGCCGTCGGAGGTGAAGGTCGCCTTGCCCTCGGCGTCGAAGAAGTCCGCGCCGTGCTGCTGGCCCAGGACGAAGGTCTGGTGGATGTTGTTGGAGAGGTTGGCGCCCTCCGCGCCCAGGCCCCACTTGCCGTCCCTGGAGAGCTTCTTGCCGTCCTCGACCAGCTCGTCCCAGGTGGCCGGGGGCTTGGTGATGCCCGCGTCGGCGAAGCTCTTCTTGTTGTAGTACAGGGCGTACGCGAGGGAGTACAGCGGCACCGCGGAGGGGTCCTTGCCCTCCGCGCCGGCCGAGGCCACGGCCGAGTCGACGAAACGGTCCCGGCCGCCGATCGCGTCGAAGTTGGCCTTGTCCCACGGGAGCAGCGCACCGGTCGCCTGGAGCGAGGCCGACCAGGTGTTGCCGATGTTCAGCACGTCCGGGCCCTGACCCGACGTGGTGGCCGCGAGGATCCGGTTGAGCAGGTCGGCCCACGGCACGACCTCGAGCTTGACCTTGATGCCGGTCTGCTTCTCGAACTTCTTCAGCTCGGGCGTCAGGATCTTCTTGTCGGCCTCGATGCTGGGACCCTGGTTGGAGGCCCAGTACGTGAGGGTCTTGGGTGAATCGTT
The DNA here is from genome assembly GCF_031844705.1 of Streptomyces sp. ITFR-16. Taxonomy (NCBI): domain Bacteria; kingdom Bacillati; phylum Actinomycetota; class Actinomycetes; order Kitasatosporales; family Streptomycetaceae; genus Streptomyces; species Streptomyces sp. ITFR-16. The sequence goes on along the minus strand of NZ_CP134609.1, from coordinate 607,184 downwards.
GCTGCCGCCGCTCGCGGACGAACCGCCTCCGCAGCCGGTGACTCCGGCGGCGATGGAGATCGCGAGGGTGGCGGCTGCTGCGGCTCTGATGGTGCGCATGCGGGATGGCCCCTTTCCGGGGAGGAAGTCCGCGTTCGAGAACCGAACGGTCTTCAGGACTTAATTTATGACGTGATTTAAGAGCTGAGGGAAGGTCGCGTCAAGTCCCGCGGTCGCGGTATGTTGCGGGAAGGGAAGGAGCCACATGGCTGAGCGCAACAGACGGACCGTGCGTGACCTGCGCCGGGGCAACCGGGCGAGGGTATTGCAACGGTTGTATTTCGACGGCCCGCTGAGCCGCCAGGAGCTGGGTCCGGCCACCGGGCTGAGTTCGGGTTCCATCAGCAACGTCGTCGCGGAACTCGCCGCGGAGGGCCTCCTGGAGGAGGCCGGGGTCGTCGACTCCGACGGCGGCCGTCCCCGCACCCTGCTGCGCGTCGCCCCCGGCGGCGGCCTCCTGATCGGCATCGACATCGGCGAGACCCGGATCAGGGTGGAGCTCTTCGACCTCTCCCTGACCGAACTCGCCCGCACCGAACGGCTGCTGGCACAGCACGGCTACGACGTCAACCGCATCGTCGGCCATGTCCGCAGCGGGGTCGCCGACGTACTGAGGGACGCCGGAGCCGATCCGCGCCGGCTGCTCGGCATCGGCATCGGCGTGCCCGGCATCATCGAGCGCGACCCGCCCGAGGGCGCCGTCGGCGATGTGGGGTCCGTGGTGCACGGGCAGACCATCGACTGGAGCGCCGTCCCCTTCGAGCGGCTGCTCAGGGACGCCGTACGGGTGCCGCCCGAGGTCCCCTTCTTCATCGACAACGGTGCCAAGACGCTCGGCCAGGCCGAGATGTGGTTCGGCGGCGGGCGGGGCGCGGGGGCCTCGGCCATCGCCCTGATCGGATCCGGAGTCGGCGCCTGTGTGAACCACGGCGACCTCCTCGACGAGGACCGCAGCAGCCAGGCCCTCGAATGGGGCCACACCACCGTCCAACTGCGCGGCCGCCGCTGCCGGTGCGGCTCCATCGGCTGTCTGGAGGCGTACGCGGGCGCCGAGGCGATGCGCGAGCGCTGGCACGAGGCGGGGGGCCCGCTGCCGGCCGACGCCGACGACGAGACCGCGCTCGCCGCCCTGCTCGCCGCCGCCTACCCGGGCGCCGGCGGCGAACCCGACCCGCTGGCCGTCTCCCTGCTCGACGAGACGGCGGAGTGCCTGGGCGCGGCGCTGGGCGACCTGATCAACCTCTTCCTGCCCGAACGCATCCTGCTCGGAGGCTGGGCCGGCCTGCTGATCGGCCCGCATCTGCTGCCCGACATCCGCGCGTACGCCCAAAAGTACGCGCTGACGCACGCGGCGGCCCGCACCACGATCGAGCTGGGCCGGCTGGGTCCCGACGCGGTCACGGTCGGCGCCGCCACCCTGCCGCTGGCCGACTTCCTGGCCCGGGGCGGCAGCCGCCCGTCCCGCGAACCGCAGCCCGCCGCCCCGGCACCGGGCTTCCGCACCGCCGCAGACGTGGTGCGCAGCAGGGAACTGCCCCGGACGACCTCGGAGGCGACGGGGTGACACGGGCGCGGGGGGCCCCGGGCGGTCCCGGTCCGCCCGCGTACAGGTCACACCGGACTCACGAAGGAGGCGACGAGGGGGAGACGGGACGCCAGGCGGCCGGCCAGGGCACGTCCCGGGCGACGGCGCCCGGCAGGCCCAGGCCCGCCCTGGCGTGCTCCACATAGCGGTTCCGGGCCCGGCGGAAGTCCAGATAGGCCTCGTCCCAGTCCTGTTCGACCTCGGTGGGCACGCCCCGCGCCAGGCACTCCAGCCGCCACAGGCACTGATCGAGCGTCTTGGACGCCGTGTTCGCCTCCGTGTCACCGAGCAGCCCCAGTGTCTCCGACAGGGCGGAACGGCGGGACTCCAGCTCCCCGGCCTCGCGGAGCGCCTCGGCCGTCGGTTCGAGAGGGATCGGCCCCGATACGAGACCCCGGGCAGCGGCCATCATCTGGTAGCGGGCCGCCAGCTCCTTCACGGCGTGCGCGTACTCGGCGTACGCCCGCAGCCGGTGCTCGTCCCAGCGCACGGCCTGCTGCCTGCGCCACCTCGTCCGTTCGTTCAGGCTGCTCACCAGATAGGACATGAGCGCGCCGAGGGCGACACCCGCCAGCGGAAGTATCCGGTCGGTCAGACTCACAGGGGACCCCGTTCACGTAGTGCGACGACCTCCCGATCCTTGCGTCGGTGGCCGCGACGCACAACACTCCCGGGCCCGTGCGGACGGCTCCCCGGCTACGCGGAGTCGCGCACCACCAGTGCCGGTTCGAAGATCACCGAGGTCGCCGCCCCGTCCGGCTTCGACAGGCGTTCGATCAGCAGCCGCGCCATCTCGGCCGCCATCGCCTCGACCGGCTGGCGGACCGTGGTCAGCGGGGGCCGGCAGGCGGATGCCGCGCTGCTGTCGTCGAAGCCGACCACCGCGACGTCCTCGGGCACCCGTTTGCCGTGTTCCCGCAGCACATGGCAGGCGCCCATCGCCATCAGGTCGTTGGCCGCGAACACCCCGTCCAGGTCGGGGTGTTCCACCAGCAGGCGCTCCATCGCGGCCTCGCCGCTCTCCTGGGTGAACTGCCCCTCGACGATCGGGATGTACGGATGCCCGCGCCGCGCCATCGTGTCGCGGAAACCGGCCAGCCGCTCCTGGCCCGCCGGCACGTCCAGCGGCCCGGTGATCGTCGCGATGCGGCGACAGCCCCGGGACAGCAGATGCTCGGCGGCGAGCCCCGCGCCGTCCTGATGGGCGAGGTCGACATAGCTGATGCGGACGGGGCGGGCGGGCCGTGCGTAGAGGACGGCGGGCAGTCCCGCGTCCGTGAGCAGGCCCGGCAGCGGGTCCTCCGCATGGGTCGAGACGACCAGGGCGCCGTCCGCGCTGCCCTGGCGCAGGAAGGACACCACGTCCTCGCGGGCCCGTGACGTCTCGGCGAACATCAGCACCGGGTGCATCCCGCGCGGGCGCAGATAGTTGACCACCCCGGTCACCACGCGGCCGAAGAACGGGTCGGCGAAGACCTGCGCCGTGAACGAGGAGCCGCTGCCGGGCTCCGCCCCGTCCGCTGCCCCGCCGGTCCCGGCCGGCAGAGCCCCCTCCTCGGGTTCGGTCTCGACCCCCGCGCCCGACACCACCAGCGCGATGGCGTCGGTGCGCCGGGTCACCAGGGAGCGGGCCGCACGGTTGGGCGCGTACCCGGTGAGGGAGACCGCCCGGCGCACGGCCTCCTGGATCACCGGGTCGACATTCCGTACGCCGTTGATCACCCGGGAGACGGTGGCGCGGGAGACACCGGCCGCCCTCGCCACGTCCTCAAGGGTGGGTGTTCCGGCCGGTCGCAGATCATCCGTCATGAGCGCATTTATAGCATCAGCGGAGAGCGCTCTCCATCACGATCCGAACCGCTGCCGGAGCCGTTGCCCGCCGTGGTGCGCGGGGCGTGCGCCGTCAGCGTGGCGGTGAGCGGCAGATCGCCCGCCGAACGGCCCCCCAGCAGCGTGAAGTCACCGGCCTCCGTCTCCCAGCCGTGCCGCGCGGCGGACCAGTGCGCCAGCGCCCTCCCGGACACCCGCACCACCGCGACCGCGCTCCCGCCCGGCTCCGCCTCGACGGCCGCGTACCCGATCAGCCGGCGCACCGGCCGCTCGACCGCCGACCGGCTCCGGGACAGATAGACCTGGACCACCTCGCGCCCGCGCCGCCGCCCGGTGTTGCGCACCCTCACCCGTACCTCGAAGGACTCCCCGGCCGCCACCGCCGCCGGAGCCGTCAGCTCCTCGTACGCCCAGTCCGTGTAGCCGAGCCCGTGGCCGAACCAGTAGGCCGGCGTGGCCCCGGACCGCAGCCAGGCCCGGTATCCGATGTGCAGGCCCTCCTCGTAGCGGAGGCACCCGTCGGCCGCCGGGACCGTGTCCAGGACCGGTACGTCCTCCTGGGCGACGCCCCAGGTGGTCGGCAGCCGGCCACCCGGTTCCGCCCGGCCGAACAGGACGTCGGCCAGACCGCCGCCCGCCTCCTGGCCCGGGAACCAGGCGAGCAGCAGCGCGGGCACCCGGGAGTGCCAGGGCAGGGCGACCGGGCCGCCCGCGTTCACCACGACCACCGTGCGCGGGTTGGCCCGCACGACGGCCCGTACGAGCGCGTCCTGCCCCGCCGGGAGGTCCAGGCTCTCGCGGTCGTGCCCCTCCGACTCGCTCTGCTCCGTCGTGCCCACGACCACCACCGCGACCTCCGCCGCCCGCGCGGCGGCCACGGCGTCGGCCAGCGCGGCGGCCGCGTCCCCGGCGGGCGGAGCGGCGGCCAGGACGGTCGCCACCCCCGACCCGGGGGCGAGCGCGCGCCGCGCGACCACCTCCACCTCGCGGCCCGCGACCAGGTCGGCCGCGGCGGGGTGCAGGGGCGGGGCGACATGGACCCGGGTCGGGTCGTCGCTGTCCAGCGGGAACGTGCCCGACAGCACCTCCCGGCCGTCGACGGACAGCGAGATGTCCCCCCAGCCGCCCACCGCCCAGGTCCACTCCCCGCCCATGGGAGGCCGGAACAGTGCCCGGATCTCCACGGACGCCGCGCCCTCCACCATCACCGAGGGCTCCACGATGCGGCCGGACAGCCGGTGCTCCGCGTGGAGTTCGGCGCCGTCCGCGTCCAGCAGCCGCACCAGCACACCGGGTTCGCCGTCGCGCGGATCGCGCGACCGGTCGCGGCCGAGGGGCTCGGGCCGCCCGGACGGCGGCAGACCCGGCCGGTACGTCACCGCCGCCACCCCGTCCAGCGCCTCCCGGATCCCGGCCAGCGGCGTCACCACCGCCTCGGGGAACACCTCCGCGCTGCCCCCGCCCTGAATGCGTACGCCGGTGGCGTGCGGACCGATCACCGCGACCGAGCGCAGCGCGGCCGGGTCCAGCGGCAGCAGCCCGCCCTCGTTGCGGAGCAGCACCGAACCGGCCGAGACCGCCCTGCGCAGCAGCGCCCGCTGTACGTCCGGCGCCACCACGGGCCGCCACACCGGCCGGGGCGAGCCCAGCGCCGACACCTGGCCCGCCAGCCGCAGCAGCCTGCGGACCTTGCCGTCGACCGCCTCGGCGGAGACGAGCCCCTGTTCCAGTGCGGCGAGCAGGCCCGCCGCCCACGGTCCCTGCGGACCCGGCATCGCCAGGTCCTGCGCGGAGCGCGCGCTGTCCAGCAGGGTGCGCAGCCCGCCCCAGTCGGAGACCACCGGCCCCTCGAACCCCCACTCCTCCTTCAGTGGATCCGCCAGCAGCGGCGAGGCGGACATGGTGATGCCACCGACCTTGTTGTAGGCGGACATCACCGCCCAGACCCCGGCCCGCACGACCTCCTCGAAGGGGGCGAGATAGACCTCGTGCAGGGTCCGTTCGTCCATCCGTACGTCGACATTCAGCCGGTCCGTCTCGGCGTCGTTGCCCACGAAGTGCTTGGCGGTGGCCGCGACCCCGCCCGACTGGACGCCCCTGACGAGGGCCGCCCCGGTGCGCCCGGTGAGCAGCGGGTCCTCGGAGAAGCACTCGAAGTGCCGCCCGCCCAGCGGCGACCGGTGCAGGTTCAGGGTGGGGGCGAGAAGGACGTCGACGCCCTTGCGTCTCGCCTCCCCGGCGAGCAGCGCGCCGAGATCGGTCAGCAGCCGCTCGTCCCAGGACGCGGCGAGCGCGGTGGGGGAGGGCAGGACGAGCGAGGTCTCGCGCTCGTCCCAGGTCTCGCCGCGCACCCCGGCGGGTCCGTCGGAGAGCGTGAGGGGGCGCAGTCCGACCGCCGGTTCGCCCTGCGTGCGCCAGGTGCTCGCACCGGTCAGCAGGCGCACCTTCTGCGCCGCGTCGAGCTTCTCCAGCAGCGGATCGATCTCTTCGTCCGTCATGACGGCGTGCCCCTTCAGCCCCGGCGCCCCTGAGGATCGGAGAGCGCTCTCCCGGTCTGCCGGGCCCAGCGTCGCTGGCCGACGCCGACCGTGTCAATGGGGGGCGGGTCCGGGGCAGGGGCCGCCCGCGGTCCGCCGGGGCCGGTGGCCGGAACTCACCGTGCTCTTGTCATCACCCGTTGTCTGCACATAAGTTGACCGCTTGCGACGTGTCCTACTGCCTGTGGGGGAGCCAAGTCATGGCCGCGAACGGACGGCACCGCAGATATCAGCCGAGCCGCATCAACCGTGCCTCGCTCACGGTCACCGCGGGCGGTGCGGGCATCGCGCTCCCGCTGATCACGGCCGCATCGGCCGGCGCGGCATCGGGAGACGTATGGGACAAGGTCGCCGCGTGCGAGTCCACCAGCAACTGGCACATCAACACCGGCAACGGCTACTTCGGCGGACTGCAGTTCACCCGGTCCACCTGGGCGGCCTACGGCGGTACGGTCTACGCGCCGCGTGCCGACCTGGCCACCCGGGACCAGCAGATCGCCATCGCCGAGAAGGTCCTGAAGGGGCAGGGCCCCGGAGCCTGGCCGGTCTGCTCCGGGAAGGCGGGCCTGACGCGGGGCGGTGAAACGCCGGACATCAGCCCGCAGACCGCCCGCTCGAAGCAGGTCGGGACGCCGAAGAAGGCGGCCCCCAAGACCCCGAAGGCCCATACGTCCTCGGCGCCCGCCACACCGACCACGGTGCCGGGCAAGCGGGAGTCGTACACCGTCACGCCCGGCGACTCGCTCTCCGGGATCGCGGCCGACCGGCATCTCGACGGCGGCTGGCAGCGGCTCTACGCGGTCAACCGCAAGGTGGTCGGCGAGGACCCGGACCTCATCTTCCCGGGCCAGCGCCTGAGCCTCGACCCGGCCGGGACCCCGAGGACGGCCGAGGCCGCTCCGAGGACGGACCCGAAGCCCACGGCCCGGTCCAGGGAGACGGCCGCCCCGAAGCAGGCGGCGCCCCCGAAGAAGCAGCCCACCCAGCAGGCGAAGCCGGCGCCCGCCAAGACGCACACGCAGCAGGCCAGGCCGCAGCCGAAGAAGACTCAGAGCCACAAGCCCGAGCGGGCCGAGAAGCACTCCGGCCTGATCGCCCCGGTCGCCGCCCGCACCGGCACGCCGTACCACCAGGCCGGAGCCTGGTCCAGCGGCTATCACACCGGCGTCGACTTCCCCGTGCCCACGGGCACGTCGGTCAAGGCGATGGCCTCCGGCACGGTCGTCTCGGCGGGCTGGGCGGGGCCGTACGGCTACCAGATCGTCATCCGGCACAGCGACGGGAAGTACAGCCAGTACGCGCATCTGTCGTCGCTGCTGGTGCGCGGCGGCCAGCACGTAGGCGGCGGCCAGCGGATCGCCCGCTCCGGCGCCACCGGCAACGTCACGGGGCCGCATCTGCACTTCGAGGTCCGCACCGGCCCCGAATACGGCTCCGACATCGACCCGCTGGCCTACCTGAGAGCGGGCGGCGTCAAGGTCTGAAGGGCGCCGCCGTCAGCGCCCTCCGCGCCGGGGGCGGTCGCGGCGGCAGAGGCGGCGGACCCGGCGGGCAACCCGCCCCTTCGCCCTGCTCCGGGCTGCGGACGAGGGGCCGGGCCGAACTTCACCTGGCCCACCCGCAGCTCCAGGGGCATCCGCACAGGCAGCGGCGGGACGACGGGGGCAGTCTGCGGGCTCACGGGCCCGGGAAGCTCCACCACCACGGCCGGAGCCGTCCGGACCGGCTGCGGCAGGGCGCCCGCCGGGACCGGTGCTCCGGCGGGCCCGGCGAAATCCCCCGCGTCCTCACCGGAGGCCGGGGGAGCGGGGGAGGCGACGGACGCGTTGTCCGGCCGGTCCCCGGAGGCGGGGCCGCCGGACGCCGTGCCCGCGCCCGTACCGTCCACGGCCTGCGCTTCCCGCCCGCGGCCCGCGCCCGTACCGGCCACGGTTTCCGGCTCCTGGCCATCGGTGGTGGCCTGCCCCGCGGCGAGGCGCTCCGCGCCCATCCGCTCCGTGGTGAGCATGATCAGCCCGCCGGCCGCGAGCGCGCCGCAGGCCAGCGCGAGCACCGTGCCCAGGGTGCCGTGCCGGAACTGCTCGCCGAACAGCGTGATGCCGACGGCCGCCGCCGACACCGGGTTCACCACGGTCACCGTGGCGAGCGGAGCCGTCAGCCCCGCACCGCGATAGGCGGCCTGCGAGAGCAGCAGCCCGGCCCCCGCGAGAGCCGCGATCACCAGCAGGGTCGGCAGCCCGGCCCCCACGGAGCCCGAGGTCCACTGCATGGCGACGGTCTTCGTGAACACCGAGGCGATACCGAACGCGACCCCGGCCGCCCCGGCAAGCACCACACTCCGCATCACCGGCCGGCGCATCGCCTTCGAGACCAGCATGAGCGCCGCCACCGCGCCGAACGTCACGACGGCGAGCATCAACTGCTGCGGGCCGCCCAGGCTGTGCGCCTCGGAGCCGCCGGTCAGCGCGAGCAGCCCCGCCAGACCCGCGGTCGCCATGACCGCGCCGCGCCAGGCCGTGGCCCCGGCCCTGCGCCGTACGAAGAGAGCGGCCATCGGCAGGGCGAAGACGATCGTCAGCGCGCCCAGCGGCTGCACGAGGCTGAGCGGACCGTACGCCAGCGCCACGACGTGCAGCACCGCGCCCACGCCGTTCAGCGCCACCGCCGCCCACCAGATCCTGTTGCGCAGCGGGGCGAGGGAGCGGCCGTCGGAGGCCGTGGCCACGCGCTCCTGGACGATCGCCCCGGCCGCATAGGCGACCGCGGAGACCAGTGACAGCAGCACGGACAGCGCGAGGGAACTCATGTACACCACGATCTCCCTTCAAAGCCGCCGCGTCGTCGTCCCTGAGACGGCGATCCGGCGTACTGCTTTGGTAGTACGGGAGCAGTCCCGGTGTCCTCCTCCCGACGGTAGTCCTCCCCGTGGCCGACGTCAGAACGATCATCCCGTACGGATACGGTGAACCGCGAGCCGTGCCACTCCTGGTGTCCGCGGCGTCACGACCGGTGGCCGGGAAGCGGAGGCGGCAGCACACGATGGACGAGTCCGAAGTCGCCTCGATGGGCGCGTTCTTCGCCCTGCGGGCGGTGGCGCCCGAGGACGGCGGACACCTTGCGCTGGCCCGGGTGTACGCGGGCCGCGCAGCGCCGCTCACCACCCGGATCGACACCGTCGCCGAGCGTCTTGGCACGCCCGAGCGCCGGGTGGCCGCCTCGGTCGCGCACCTGGGTCTGGCCGCCCGGCTGTGGTCCACCGCGCTCGGCCCGGCGGCGCTCGCGGGCCGCTTCCCCGATCTGCGGGCGGAGGTCCTGCACTGGGACCCGGCCGGGCAGGCGCCGGACGACCTGTGGACGGTGTCGGCCGAGCCGCTGCCCGGCACGGCCGCCCGGATCCGGGACGTCGTCCTGCACGGCCATCTCGTGCCCCTCGCCGAAGAGGTCCGCCGCGACACGGCCGTCTCCTTCGGGCTGTTGTGGGGCAACGCGGGTTCCGCCCTGGCCGGAGCCGTACGCCAGCTGGTCACCTGGGCGCGCGCCCACGGCCGGCCCGAGGCCGCCGCCCGTGCCCGCGCGCTGGCGGCCGAGCTCTTCGACGACCCCCTCCTGCGCGACGCCGGCGCCCCGCACGGCCCCGGTTACCGCCGCCGCACCTGCTGCCTCTACTACCGCACTCCGGGCGGGGGCCTGTGCGGCGACTGCGTCTTCGACAGCGCGCCCGGCCGGCCCGCGCGGCCTCGCTGATCCGGGCGGGCCCGCGTCCCGATGTCCGTGGGAAAGGGCTGTTCAGGGGCGCACTGAAGGGCCGCGTGGCGGGGTGTCCCGTAGCCCGCCGCACGCCCCGATGCCGTGGCTCGAAGCCGCTCCCACTCCTTCCGGATCAAGGTTTGTCATGCACCTGGACAGCGCCGCACACGGCGTGCTGTCATGCCAACTGCCATTCCTTCCAACGTTGTACATCGTGTTGCAACGAGCCGCCACCCTTCCTCACAAGGAGGATCCGTGCGCATCGACAAGAGACTGATTCTGTTCCTGGCAGCCGTCGTCGGGACCGCCGGCCTGTCCGCCGTACCGGCCGCTTCGGCAGCCGGGCAGGACCCCGGAGCCACCAGCGAGGTGCAGGGGCTGAAGGGGGAGTACTACACCCAGTCCGCCCCGGGCGCCTTCGACTTCGGGGAGCTCAAGGCCACCGGCTTCGACCCCTCGATCGACTTCCCGACCCTCGAATCGCGGCTGGTCTCCGCCACCGGGCAGGCCGACGACGCGAGCATCCGGTGGACCGGGAAGATCGTCCCGGAGAAGACCGGCAGCCACACCTTCTCGATGATCGGGGACAACGGCTTCCGGCTCTGGATCGGCGGGAAGCCGGTCATCGACCACTGGGTCGACGACTGGGAGAAGGAACAGACCTCCCAGCCCGTCGAGTTGACCGCCGGTCAGGCCTACGACTTCAAGGTCGAGTACTTCGAGCACGAGGGAGGCTCCAACCTCCATCTCAAGTGGACCGAACCGGGCGGCAGCAAGGTGCCCGTCCCGCAGTCCGCCTTCCGGCTGCCGGACGACTACGCCTACGACGGGGCCATCGGCGCCACCGTCCTCGCCGACGGCCGCACCCTCAAGCTCGACTTCGCGCAGAAGCTCGGGAAGCTGCCGGCCGGTCTGGTCAACCACCTGGACGCCGTGATCGGCGGGGCCGAATGGCCGCTCGGCGCGGTCAGGGCCGACCCCGAGGACCCGCGCAGCCTGACCGTCGCCCTCAAGGAGCCGGTCGTCGGGAACAAGGCCGGTGACGCCACCGGCCTGGCCGACATCCGCTACGACGGCGACGGCGCCCTGGCCGGCGAGGACGGCAAGCAGGTCGGCGCCTTCTGGTCGAGCGGGCCCAACCACTCCACGTACCAGCTGCGCACGGAGTGGGCCGACGAGGTGGGGCCGAAGAACGCCCTGCCCGAGTACCCGCGCCCCCAGCTGACCCGCGACAACTGGCAGAACCTCAACGGCTCCTGGGAGTTCGCCGCCGCCAAGGCGGGGGAGCGTCCCCCGGTGGGCCGGAAGCTCGGCGAGAAGATCCTCGTCCCGTACCCGGTCGAGTCGCAGCTCTCCGGGATCGAGCGGCACGAGGACCGGATGTGGTACCGCCGGACCTTCACCGTCCCGAAGGACTGGAAGGTCGGCTCGGGCAAGCGCCTCCAGCTCAACTTCGGTGCCGTCGACTGGCAGTCCGAGGTGTACGTCAACGGCCGCAAGGTCACCGAGCACAAGGGCGGCTACGACAAGTTCAGCGCCGATGTCACCGACGCGCTGAAGCCGGGCCGCACCCAGGAGCTGATCGTCGGCGTTTACGACCCGACGGACGCTGCGGACGGCGAGAACCCGCCGATGGGCAAGCAGCGCCTGGACCCCAGCGGCATCTGGTACACCCCGTCCTCGGGCATCTGGCAGACCGTCTGGATGGAGCCGGTCGCGGCCGACCACGCGGACTCGCTGAAGATCACCCCCGATGTCCCGGGCGGCAGTGTCTCGGTCGAGGCGCGCGGCGTACGCAACGGCGTCCCGGTCACGGCGACCGTGTACGACGGCAAGCGCAAGGTGGGCACGGCCACCGGCCGGACCGGCTCCGCGCTGAAGGTGCGCGTCCCGCACGCGCACCTGTGGTCCGCCGACGACCCGCACCTCTACCAGCTGAAGGTGACCGTCGGGTCCGACCGGGTCGGCAGCTACTTCGGCATGCGGTCCATCGCCGTGGAGAAGGTGGACGGCACCCCGCGCACGGTCCTCAACGGCAAGCCGGTGTTCCTGATGGCCACCCTCGACCAGGGGTTCTGGCCGGACGGCCTGCACACCGCGCCCACCGACGAGGCCCTCGCGTACGACCTGAAGATGCACAAGGCGATGGGCTTCAACTCGGTCCGCAAGCACATCAAGGTCGAGCCCGACCGCTGGTTCTACTGGGCGGACAAGCTGGGCCTGATGGTCTGGCAGGACATGCCGGCGATGAACACCGTCAACCCGTCGGCCGCCGCGCGCACCGAGTACGAGCACGAGATGAAGGAGATGATCGACGAACACTCCAGCCACCCGTCCGTCGTCATGTGGGTCACCTTCAACGAGGGCTGGGGCCAGTACGACGAGGCACGCATCGCCGACCAGGCCAAGTCCTGGGACCCGACCCGGCTGGTCAACAGCATGTCCGGGATCAACCTCGGCGTGGACGGCGGCACCGGCGACATCATCGACGAGCACGGCTACCCGAGCCCGGCGCTGCCGAAGCCGGACGGTCGACGGGCCCTCGTCAGCGGGGAGTACGGCGGTCTCGGTCTCGCCGTGCCCGGCCACGCCTGGGCCGTGCAGCAGTCGTACATCGCGGTCGACCCGGCCACCTACACCGACGACTACCTCACCAAGCTCGACGAGGTGCACGCGCTCGCCTGCAAGGGCAGCAACGGTGCGGTGTACACGCAGATCTCCGACGTGGAAGGCGAGCTGAACGGTCTGCTCACCTACGACCGCAAGGTCGTCAAGCCCGATGTGAAGCGGGTCCACGACGCCCAGCAGGCGCTCATCCGCGACGCGTCGAAGCCGGTCGTGACGGGCTGCCCCGCGAGCTGATCCACCAGGCCGCTCCGGTCCGCCCCGCACGGGGCGGACCGGAGCGGCACCGTCCGACCCCTTGACGCACATCAACGGGGAACCAAGAATGATCGCGCTCTGACAACGTTGTCCGAAGGAGTATCCCCATGCACCGGACCCCACGGCCGCGCCTTCGCGGCCCGGCGGCCGTACTCGCCGCCGCCGCGCTCCTGGGCGGTGTCCTCACCACCGGGGCCTCGGCCGAGGCCGCGCCGCGGACCGACGGCCGGCTGACCGACCTGGTCAACCCGTTCATCGGCACCCAGAACGAGGGCAACACCTACCCCGGCGCCTCCGTGCCCTTCGGCATGGTGCAGCTCTCCCCGGACACGGGCCACAACACCGGCTACGACTACGGCGAGAACCACATCCGCGGCTTCTCCTCGGTCCATCTCTCCGGCGTCGGCTGCGGGCTCGGCGGCGATCTGCCGATCCTGCCCACCACCGGGGACGTCACCGAGACCGACTACGCGAAGTACGCGGCCGAGTTCAGCCACGACGACGAGAAGGCGAGCCCCGGCTACTACAAGGTCGGGCTCAAGACCGGCATCGACGCCGAACTGACGGCGACCCAGCGCACCGGGGTGCAGCGCTACACCTTCCCGGCCACCGACAAGGCCAACGTCCTGCTCAACGCGGGCCAGTCGCTGCACAGGACGCTCTCGTCCAAGGTCGAGATCCTCGACAATCGCACGGTGCGCACCGCGATCACCGGCAGCGGCTTCTGCCAGGACACCAAGCCCTACACGGTCTACACCGTCACCCACTTCGACCGGCCCTTCACCACCTCCGGCACCTGGAACGGCGACACCGTCACCGAGGGCTCGAAGAAGTCCTCGGCCACCGACGCCCGCAACGGTGCCTGGCTGCGCTTCGACACCAGCAAGGACCGCACGGTCGAGGCCACCACCGCCCTGAGCTACGTCGACGCCCGGGGCGCCGCGCTCAACCTCCGCGCCGAGGGCGGCCGCAGCTTCGACCGCGTCGAGCGTGCCGCCCAGCGCAGCTGGGAGGACCGCCTCGAAGGAGTGAAGGCCCAGGGCGGCAGCGACGAACTGCGCCGCACCTTCTACTCCTCGCTCTACCGGTCCTTCCTCGCGCCCAACATCGGCAGCGACGTGGACGGCCGCTACACCGGCTGGGACCAGAAGAAGCACCGCGCTGTTTCCGCCAAGGGAACGTTCACCTACTACCAGAACTGGTCGCTCTGGGACACCTACCGCACCCAGGCCCAGCTGCTCTCGCTGCTCGCCCCGCGCGAGTCCCGCGACATGGCGATCTCCGTCCTGCGGATCGACGCCGAGAGCGGCTGGCTGCCCAAGTGGGGCTACGGCACGGTCGAGACGAACATCATGACCGGTGACCCGGTCACCCCCTTCCTCACCAACGCCTACCAGCAGGGCCTGCTGAAGGGGTACGAGGAGGAGGCGTACCGCGCCCTGAAGAAGAACGCCGACGGAGTGCCGCCCACGGCCTCCGCGCCGGTCGGCCGCGAGGCCAACGCCGAATACCTCAAGGACGGCTTCGCCCCGTACATCAAGGACCGCCCGCACGCCAAGCCCGGCGACTCCGACTACGACCACGGCGCCTCCGCCACCCTGGAGTACGCCCTGTCCGACGGCATGCTCGCCGAGATGGCCCGCGACCTCGGCCACCGCGCCGACGCCGCGCGCTACGGGGCCCGCGCCCAGAACTACCGGAAGATCTTCGACGCGTCGACCGGCTTCTTCCGCGCCCGTGACGCGTCCGGCGCCTTCACCGGCCCCGCCGACCCGGCCGAGAGCGAGGGCTTCCACGAGGGCACGTCCTGGCAGTACCAGTGGATGGTGCCGCAGGACATCCCCGGCATGGTCGACCTGATCGGCGGCAAGGACGCCGCGAACCAGCGGCTCGACTCCTTCTTCGCCTACGACAAGCTCCTCGCCGACCCGGCGAAGACGGCCCGTGAGGTGTGGGTCAACGGCCCGTACGCGTACTACAACGCCGACAAGTACAACCCGCAGAACGAGCCCGACCTCATCGCCCCGTACACCTATCTCTCCACCGGCCAGCCGTGGAAGACGACCGATGTGGTCCACGCGGCCCTGACGCTCTTCACCAACGGGCCGACCGGCATGACGGGCAACGACGACCTCGGCACCATGTCCGCCTGGATGGTGCTCTCCTCGATCGGCGTCTTCCCGGTCCAGCCGGGCACCGACACCTGGGGTCTGTCCACGCCCGCGTTCGAGCGCGTGGACATCACGCTCGACCGGAAGTACTACCCCCGCGGCCGGCTGACCGTCAGCGCCCCCGGCGCCTCGGACACCGACCGCTACATCCAGTCCGCCCGGCTCGACGGTGCGCCGCAGGCGCGCACCTACCTGACGACGGACGACATCCGCTCGTCGCGCTCGCTCTCCTTCACGGTGGGCGCCGAGCCGTCGGCCTGGGGCACCTCGCCCGAGGACGCCCCGCCCGCGCTGGGCTGATCCGGCCGGCCGCGACACGCCGAGCGCCCTTCCCCCGTCCGGCGGGGGAAGGGCGCTCGGCGTATCAGGGCCTCAGGTGGGCAGCGGCGGGTCGATCGCCTCGGCGACGTCCGGGAAGACCGGGACGGCGCTGTCGAGACTCAGCACCCCGATGAGGCGCTCCATGAAGGGGGACGGTGCGGCGAGCCGCAGCCGGGGGCCCAGCAGGGCCTGGCCCTGGAGCAGCACGTTGACCGTCGTCGAGTCCGCGAAACTCACGTCCGACAGGTCGACGACGACGGGTCCTTCGCCGTCCGCCGCCGCGCTCTCGAGCGCGGCGCCGAGCGGGCCGACGTTGTCGATGTCGAGGTCACCTGTCACGGCGAGCACCAGCGCTCCGCGCTCCTGCCGTGGGACGATTCTCATGGCTCTGCCGGCGCTGGGGGATGGGAGCACGGTCACCTCGTGATGCACTGGGCGGCGGGGTAGGGGAGCGGGTTGCGGCGGACGGCTCGGGGGAGACCGTCCCTGCTCGCGGCGGGGCGAGGCCCCACGATAGAAGTAATAGTTGCCATTTGACAACATTCTCCGTGGGGCAACAATCTGTACCGTCAAAGATCAACGAACGCACCCCCTCGGGGAGTGCCTCAGTAATGCGGAAGCAGGGGCTCGATGAAGCTAGGCGCTGTCCGCGATGTCGTCGCGGAGCCGGTCGGCCGGGCCCCGGCCGGAGGTGAGCCGCTGCGACGCGGCCGAGCGGAAGGCGGCCAGCCCCGCCGCGAGTGCCGACACATCGGCGGGCTGCATTTGCTCCAGCACGGCGGAGAGCTCACGCGTACGGATCGCGCGGTACTCCTGGAGCAGGGCCCGGCCCTGGCCGGTCAGCCGCAGCTCGACCTCACGCCGGCTCGTCGGACTCGGATCGCGCTGGACGAGGCCCATCGCCTCCATCCGGTCGCAGAGCCTGCTGACCGAAGGAGCGCGCGAGCCGAGCGCCTCACCGAGCGAGCGGAGGTTGCTGCCCTCCTGCTTCTCGATGACGAGCAGGGCCCGCAGCTGCGAGGGAGAGACCGTGCCCGGAGGGGCGGCCTCCTGGCCTCGGCCCCACAGCACCTCCAGCAGTTCCGAGGCGGCACAGACGTCCTCGGACACCCGCTCAAGGCGGTAGGGGAGTCCGGTGCGGTGGGGCATCACTCCACTCTGTCACCCGAAGCGTCCTCCTGTCAGCCCGGCCCCGTCCCCGCCACCCGACGAAGAATGAGCGGAAGACCGTGAACGCCCGCAACGAAATCGAGAGAGCCGTACGCGCCGCAGCACCCCACGCCCTGGTTGAGACGGTGCGCGACGCGCTCGCCGGCACATACGGCGCCCGGTCCGTGCAGCTGCTGCTGGCGGACTACGGGATGACCGTCCTCAAGCCGGTCGTGCCCACCCCGGGGCACGAGCGGACCCTGTCGATGCACAACAGCCCGCAGGGCCGGGCCTTCGGCAGCCAGCGCCCGCACGAGGAGCCGGCCGGCGACGGCGGCCTGGTCGACCACCACTTCCCCGTGACCGTGCGCGGCGAGCGCCTCGGCGTCCTCACCGTCCGCCTCCCGGCAGGCCCGCCCGTCCCGCAGACCATGGACGAGCTGGCCCATGTGGCCGACCTCCTGGGCCACGAGATCATCGTCGCCGAACGCGGCACCGACCACTACCAGCGGGCCCGCCGGATCACCCGCCTCACCCTCGCCGCCGAGATGCAGTGGCAGCTGCTGCCCGCCCGCGCGTTCACCGCGGCCGAGTACGCCATCGGCGCCCAGCTGGAACCGGCCTACGCCATCCACGGCGACAACTTCGACTGGGCCGCCGACGGCGACCAGCTGACCGTCGCCGTGACCAACGGCATGGGCGAGGGCATCCAGGCCTCGCTGCTCACCAACCTCGCCGTGAACGCGCTGCGCAACGCCCGCAGGGCCGGTATCGGCATCGCGGACCAGGCGGCCCTGGCCGACCAGGCGCTCTACGACCAGCACCGGGGCAGCGCCCATGTCTCGACCCTGCTGCTCCGCTTCGACCTGGCCACCGGCACGGTCGGCGCGGTGGACGCGGGCTCGCCGCAGCTGTGGCGGCTGCGCGGCCGGACGGTCACGCGGATGGACCTGGACGCCCAGCTCCCGCTGGGCATGTTCGAGGAGTCGCAGTACGTGGTGCAGGACTTCCGGGTGCGCCCGGGGGACCGGCTGCTGCTCGTCAGCGACGGGGTGTACGACGCGGTGTCGCCCGCCGGCGAGGCGTATGTCGAACGGGGGCTGGCCAGGGCCGTCCTCGCGACCCGGCTGCTGCCGGCGGCCTCGGTGCCCGGGGCCGTACTGCGTGAACTGGCGGACTACCGTGCCTCGGAACCGCTCGACGACGCCCTCGTCGTCTGCATCGACTGGTTCGGCAGGGTCAGGAGCTGAGCATGAACTCGGCCCGGATGCGCTTGCCGACCGGCACCCGCTCGGCGGTCAGGCGGTCGCACAGGGCCACCACGATCTCCATCCCGTGGCCGCCGAGCCGACCGGGGTCGGGGGAGTAGAAGACGGGCAGCGCGCTGCTGCTGTCGTACACCGTGACGCTGATCCGCTCCGCCGTGCCCTCCAGCTCCAGCAGATACGGGCCGTGGCTGTAGCGGTCGGCGTTGGTGACCAGCTCGCTCACGGCCAGCATCAGGTCATTGCGCGTATGGGTGCCGAGCACGGCCATCCACTCGGACACCAGACGGCCCAGGAAACGGTCGGCGAGGGCGCGTGCCTGGGAGATGCACCCCGGCTCGCCGTCGAACACCTCGGCGCTGTGCAGTGCCTCCGTGGGCGGACAGCTCCTGCGGGAGTCGTCCGGCCGGGAGATGGCCTGTTCGTTCATGTGCTCCAGCCAAGGGCGCAGCGGGGAGGTCGTCGACCTCTTTCTCGCTGATCGTGTACCCGCGTCGGGAGATCCCACTCCCAAGCATTGTCAGCAGATATTACGCGCGTCCGGGAAGCCGCACCACGGTCACGAAGAAGTCGTCGATCTGGCGCACCGCCGCGATGAACTGGTCGAGGTCGACCGGCTTGGTGACATAGGCGTTGGCGTGGAGTTTGTAGCTGCGCAGGATGTCCTCCTCGGCGGAGGACGTCGTCAGGACGACCACGGGGATCAGCGCGAGCTCCGGGTCCTGCTTGATCTGCTCCAGCACCTGGCGGCCGTCGTACTTGGGCAGGTTCAGGTCCAGCAGGATCAGGTCCGGGCGGGGCGCACCGCTGTGGGCGCCGCGGCGGTAGAGGAAGTCGAGCGCCTCCTCGCCGTCGCGGGCCACATGGAGGTTGTTGCGGATCTTGTTGTCCTGGAACGCCTCGCGCGTCATCAGCTCGTCGCCCGGGTCGTCCTCGACGAGAAGGACCTCGATGGGCTGCACAGGGGTGTTCACGCGGCGTCTCCGGAGATCTCGGCGGGGGGTGCGGTGTCGGTGGGCGCCGCCGGGGCCTCGGCCTCGGCGGGCAGGGAGAAGTGGATCCGGGCGCCCCGGCGGGATTCGGGATCCAGCCAGATCCGGCCGCCGTGGAACTCGATGATCTTGCGGCACAGGGCGAGGCCGATCCCCGTCCCGTCGTACTCGTCACGGGCGTGCAGCCGCTGGAAGATGACGAAGACCTTCTCCGCGAACTCGGGCGCGATCCCGATGCCGTTGTCCGTGACGGTGAAGTGCCAGCTGTTGTCCTCCCGCACGCAGCCGACCGTGATCACGCACGGCTCCTCCGGGTCGCGGAACTTCACGGCGTTGCCGATGAGGTTCTGCCAGATCATCGCGAGCGTCGTCGGGTCCCCGGTCACCTCGGGCAGCGGGTCCTCACGGACGATCGTGGTGCCCGACTCCTCGACGACCAGCGCCAGGTTGGCCAGCGCCCGGTCCAGCGCCCGGTCCAGATCGACGGAGGTCCAGCTGTCGTGGACCCGGCCGACCCGGGAGAACGTGAGCAGGTCGTTGATCAGCACCTGCATGCGCTTGGCGCCGTCCACCGCGAAGTCGATGTACTGCTTGCCGCGCGCGTCCAGCTCGGTGCCGTACCGCTTCTCCAGCAGCTGGCAGAACGAGGCCACCTTGCGCAGCGGCTCCTGGAGGTCGTGTGAGGCGACATAGGCGAACTGCTCCAGCTCCGAGTTGGACCGGCGCAGCTCCTCGGTCTGCTGGGCGAGCAGCTCCTCCCGCTCCTGCGCCGCGTCCAGTTCCTCGACCAGCCGGCGCCGCATGTCCTCGACCGCGGCGGCCATCGCCCGTACGTCGGACGGACCGCCGACCTGGATCCGGCGGCGGAAGGCGCCGGCCCGGACCCGGAGCGAGGCGTCGGCCAGGGTGGTGAGCGGCCGTCCCACCATCCGGTGCAGCAGCAGACTGAGGGAGACCACACACACCACGAACACGATCACCAGGGCGATCAGGACCCGGTCGCGTGTGTCGCGTGCGTCGTTGAGCTGGGCGCGGGCCCGGTCCCTGGCGGTGTCCAGATGGGCCTGCTGCGTCCCGTACAGCCGCCGCAGGGTGTCGAAGGCGGCCTTGCTCTCGCCGGTCCTGACGGCGGAGCGGCCGGCCGGGCCGTCGCGGCGGACGGCGGCGATCAGCGGGTCCGCGTGGACCCTGCGCCACTCGGCGGAGGCGGTGGCGATCCGGTCGAGATCGCGGGCGTACGGCTGGACGTCGCCCATCGCCGAGCGCACCCGGGCCAGCCGGTCCCGCTCGGCGCGCTTGCCCTCGTCGTAGGGTTGGAGGAAGGAGAGGTCGCCGGTCAGGGCGTAGCCCCGGACGCCCGTCTCCTGGTCGAGCAGCGCGTTCTGCAGCTGGAAGGAGGCGGAGCGGGCGGGCTGGATACGGTCCACCAGCTCGGTGGTCCGGTCGGATATCCGGGCCAGCACCAGACCGCCGACGACCAGGCAGGCGCAGACGACGAGGACGAAGCCGCCCAGGATCAGATGGACCCAGTTCTGGACGGACAGGCGGGAGATCCGGCCACGCCGTATCGGGGTGTCGTCCGGGGTGTCGTCACTCATGAGGCGTCCTTCTCCAGGCTAGGTGCAGGACGGCCACGTCGTCCGCGAGCCCGCCGTAGGGGGCGGCCGCCCCCGCGGCGCCCGCGACCAGTGCGTCGATGAAGGGGCGGGCGGCGAGGGCCGCCTTCTCGCGGGCCATGCCGAGCAGCCCTTCCTCTCCGAGCCGTGTGTCCGGGCCGGTGCGGCCCTCGAAGAGTCCGTCGGTGAACAGGACGAGCCCGGCGCCCGGGGCGAGCGCCAGCTCGGTGCTCGCCCACTGGCCGTGCCCGGGCAGCAGCCCCAGCGCGATGCCGCCCTCGGGCTCCACCCACTCGACGCCCGTGCCCTGGCGCAGCAGGAGGCCGGGGTGGCCCGCCCTGACGACGCCGACCCGGTCCCCGCCGGGCGGGAAGACGAGGGTGGTGACGGTCGCGAAGACATGGGGGTCGGAGCGCTCGGCGACCAGGATCGCCTCCAGCAGGGCGAGCTGCTCCAGCGGATCGGTCCCGCACAGCACGGCCGTACGCCAGGCGACCCGCAGGCACACCCCGAGCGCCGCCTCCGCCGCCCCGTGGCCCGACACATCACCGATGACCGCGTGCACCGTGCCGTCGGCCGTCTGGACCACGTCGTAGAAGTCACCGCTCAGCAGGCCGTGGGCGCGGCCCGGTTCGTAGCGGGCGACGGCCTCGAACGCGTCGTCGTTCAGCAGCGGCACGGGCAGCAGCCCGCGCTCCAGCCGGGCGTTCTCCTGGGCCATCAGCTGGTTGGCGCGCAGGGCGGCCGCCGCGCGCTCGACCTGCTTGCGCTGGAGGGAGTAGCGGATCGCGCGGGACAGGGCCTGCGGGTCCAGCCGCCCCTTGACCAGATAGTCCTGGGCGCCGGTGGCCACCGCCTCCAGTCCCGCGTCGGCCTCCGCCAGACCGGTCAGGACCACGATGGCGGCGTCCGGGGTCGACTCGACGATCTGGGTCACGGCCCGCAGGCCGTGCACATCGGGCAGGTGCAGATCGAGCAGCACACAGACGGGCGTCCGGTGCGCGCGCAGGAACGTCAGCGCCTCGGACAGGGTCTTGCACCAGGTCAGCGCCGAGTCCAGCTCACCGTCGGCGAGCATCTCCTCGACGAGCAGCGCGTCCCCCGCGTCGTCCTCGACGAGCAGAATGGCGGCGTTCACATCCCAGACGGAACGCAGTCCGGCCGCTTCGGAGACCGCCTGGGCCGGCACGGAGGCCGGGGCCGGGGGTCTGACCGGGGCGCCGGTGCGCATCTCAGCCACGCTTCACCTCTCGTTGCCGCCGCTCGGGCGGCCCGCCGTTGCCCCGCAGCATATGTGAACGACGCCCGCCGCTTTGCGGTCGGGCGTCGTTCGATGCGGGGGAGGCGGCGAGATCAGGCCTCGACGGACATCCCTTCCCGCAGCCGCTTCACGATGCGGGCCAGCAGACGGGACACATGCATCTGGGAAACGCCGAGTTCGGCACCGATCTGGGACTGCGTCATCTCCTGGCCGAAACGCATCTGGACGATCCGGCGCTCACGCTCGTCCAGCTGCTCCAGCAGGGGCGCCAGGGTGTGCAGGTTCTCCACCGTCTCCATGCCGGGGTCGGCGTCGCCGATCACATCGGCGTACGACCGCTGGTCGTTGCCGGAGTCGGTCTCGGCGGAGGGGGTGTCCAGCGAACCGGCCGAATACCCGTTGGCCGCGACGAGGCCCTCGATGATCTCTTCCTCGGGGAGGTCGAGGTGGGCGGCGAGCTCCTTGACCGTGGGGTCGCGGTCGAGCTCGGCGGAGAGCTGCTCCTTCGCCTTGGCCAGATCGACCCGCAGCTCCTGGAGCCGGCGCGGGACGTGCACGGCCCACGTGGTGTCGCGGAAGAAGCGCTTGATCTCGCCCACGATGTAGGGGACGGCGAACGTGGCGAACTCGACGTCGCGCGAGAGGTCGAAGCGGTCGATGGCCTTGATCAGACCGATGGTGCCGACCTGGATGATGTCCTCGGTGTCGTCACCGCCGCGGTTGCGGAAGCGCGAGGCGGCGTACCGCACGAGCGAGAGATTCATCTCGATGAGGGTGTTGCGCGCGTACTGGTACTCGTGCGTGCCCTCTTCGAGGGTCTGCAGCCGGTCGAGGAACAGCTTCGACAGAGCACGTGCGTCCTTCGGGGCCACCTTGCCGGTGTCCTCGATCCACGGCAGCTCAGCGGTCCCGGCGCCGCTGAGCGCGCCGGTCCCGTCGGAAAGCGTGCGCGTGTCGCCGAGGACTCCGGCGGTCTGCTCCGTCGTGGTCGCCATGATGATGTCGCCCCTCCAGTTGCCAAGTGCGTCTGCAGTCGCTTGCCCCGTATCCGCGAGCTCATGCCCAAGAGGTGCGAAGTTTTTTTCCGCCCCCGGCGCACCCGAATGGAGCAGCGCGCGAATCATGGCAAACTTGACCGGGGCGTTCGCGCCGAGAGAGTCCGGCGGACGAGTACACAGAGGAACGGCAATGACGGTGACACAGGACGGCCCCGAGCTCGTGCCCGGAGTCGAGGAGTTCGGCCCCGGCATCGACCCGGAGCGGCTGGCCGTCTGCCTGAGCGTGCTCGACGAACTCGACACCATCGAGGTCGACCACCCGGACGCCGTCGCGGTGCGCCGTGCCACCGCCGGGATCTACCGGACCGTGAAGCAGCGCCGCCGCCAGGAGCGCCGGGCCGCCAAGACCGCGCACGACAAGGCCGTGACCGAGGCCACCGCGACCGGTTCCGCCGAGCGCATCGACGACGAGACCCAGGGCGTCCTGCCGTCCTCCTCCGCCACCGCCGAGATCGCGGGCGTCCTCCAGCGGCCCCGGTCCTGCTACATCTGCAAGACGCGGTACGTCGAGGTCGACGCGTTCTACCACCAGCTCTGCCAGGAGTGCGCCCGGGAGAACCGCGCCCGCCGCGACGCCCGCACCGACCTCACCGGCCGCCGCGCGCTGCTCACCGGCGGCCGCGCCAAGATCGGGATGTACATCGCGCTGCGGCTGCTGCGTGACGGCGCGCACACCACGATCACGACCCGCTTCCCCAACGACGCGATCCGCCGTTTCAAGGCGATGCCGGACAGCGACGAGTGGATCCACCGGCTGAAGATCGTCGGCATCGATCTGCGCGACCCGGCCCAGGTCGTCGCGCTGGCCGACTCGGTGGCCGCCGAGGGCCCGCTGGACATCCTGATCAACAACGCGGCGCAGACCGTCCGCCGCTCGCCCCAGGCGTACAGCGAACTGGTCGTCGCCGAGTCCGCCCCGCTGCCCGCCGGCGAGCTGCCGGCCGCCGAGGTGATCGGCACCTTCGGCAGCGGCAGCGTGGACCGGGTCGCGGCCCTGCCCGCCGCCCGCAGGGAGGGGCTGAGCGCGCAGGAGGTCACCGAACTGGCGCTGGTCACCGGTTCCGCCTCCCCGGCGCGCATCGCCGCCGGCACCGCGATCGACGCGGGCGGGCTCGTCCCCGACCTGCATCACACCAACAGCTGGATCCAGACAGTCGACGAGGTCGAGCCGATCGAGCTCCTCGAGGTCCAGCTCTGCAATTCCACGGCCCCGTTCATCCTCATCAGCCGGCTCCGTCCGGCGATGGCGGCGACCGCGGCCAAGCACTCCTACGTGGTCAACGTCTCCGCGATGGAGGGCGTGTTCGGCCGGGGCTACAAGGGCGCGGGCCACCCGCACACCAACATGGCCAAGGCCGCGCTGAACATGCTGACCCGCACCAGCGCCCAGGAGATGTTCGAGAAGGACGGCATCCTGATGACCGCCGTGGACACCGGGTGGATCACCGACGAGCGCCCGCACCCCGACAAGATGCGGCTGGCCGAGGAAGGCTTCCACGCCCCGCTCGACCTGGTCGACGGAGCCGCCCGGGTCTACGACCCGATCGTGCGCGGCGAGGCGGGCGAGGCGCTGTACGGCTGCTTCCTGAAGGACTACGCGCCCGCCAACTGGTAGTCACCCGGACGCCCTGCGTCCGTGCGCCCCCGAGGACCCGGCCGGAAATCGATTCTGGCCGGGTCCTTTCGGTATGTGGTGGCTGAAAGTGACCCATGGCACACGTTCCATCGAGCACGGATGCGCTCATTTGGTTACTCTGATGTGAACGGACGTCATCGAGGAGTCCACGAACCTTCCTCGACCGTCCTGGGACAGGCTTGTCAACCAAGTCGCCGTCCCGCCCCGTACCCGGCGCCACCGCGACCGAACTGTTCCTGCCCCTGCCCCGCACGGGCAGCTGATTCCCGGTAATGAGGCCGGGGCGTCGGCGACGCCCGGGGCTTTGCGACACAAAGGAGTGCGCGGTGACGACACCAGAACTGACGAAGCACGACGAACGGCCGGCCGAACGGCGCGGAAAGCCTGCCCCCGGACCCGAGAAGCTCCAGAACATCGATGTCTGGGCCAGGTCCGCCCCGATCCGGCTGGCGGGCTACGAGGACGACCTCGCCGAGCCGCACATCCTGCCCGGCATCGACTGAGCCACGGTCGACCGAGTCACGGCTGAGTGCTTCACCCGGCTCCGGTTCCGCCCCGAAGGGGGAGGGGCCGGAGCCGGGTCATGTCACCCCCGCCGGCGCCGTAGCGGGCGGCGCCGGTGCTCTCCCCGGCCCCTGCGTGCGGGACGCGCGGGCCCTGTACCCGAGTGGGCTACTCGGATCCAACTCAGCGCGACAATGGCACTTTTGCGTGGCTTGATGGCATGTGTAGGCCATCGCCGCGCTCGTCCCCGCGAAGCGGCATCTCATCTGCCGAGTCGCTGGAGACCGCCTTGCCCCTCGCCGAGCCGGAGATCGTCCGGCGGCTGGAGAGCCGCCAGCCGTCCGCGTACCTCCTGGCCTCCCTGCGGGGCGTCGGGCAGGTCGACTTCCAGTCGGCCCTGCCGACCGGCGCGTTCATCCTCGCCGGGCTCTGGGCGGCCGGCTGGGAGACGGGGCTGTTCGCCACGCTCGGCACGCTCATCGCCACCGCGACCGCCTACGCACTGGCCGTCGACCGGGGAAGCATCGCGCTCGGCCTCCAGGGGTTCGCGGGCTGTCTGACCGGCATCGCCCTCGTCTCCTCGCTCGGCCACCACGCCTCCACGTATGTCCTGACCGTCGTCGGCGCCGTCATGTGCACCCTTCTGATGGCGGCCCTCGGCACCCTCCTCGCCCCGTACGGGCTCACGCCGATGACGGCCCCGTTCTGCCTGGTCTCCGGGGTGATGGTGCTGGGCGCCCCGTCCTTCGACCGGATCTGGCACGGCGCCCCGGCCGCTGTCGCCAGTACCACGCGCGGTGACACCGGACTGTCGTGGCACGACCTGTGGCACGCGTTCTTCAACAACGTCTCGCAGGTCTTCCTGGTCGAGAGCTGGTACGTCGGCCTGATCATGCTCATCGGCCTCGCCTTCGCCGGGCCGCGCGTGGTGCTCTACGCAGCCGCCGGCAGTGTCGCCGGGATCGTCGCCGCCTGGGCACTGGGCGCGCCGACCGACCTGATCGCCAACGGCATCTACGGCTACAACGCGGTGCTCGTGGCCATCGCCATCGGTGCCGTCTTCATGGCCGACACCGTCTGGACGGGGGTCTACGCCCTGTTCGGGGCGGCGGTCAGCACCGGCCTCACCGCCTCGCTGACCTCCTTCTTCAAGCCGTTCGGCGGCCACACCTTCACCTGGCCGTTCATCCTCACCACCTGGACGCTGCTGGCGGCCGTTCCCCTGCTGCCCCGCCTGCGCCGGAGCGAGTGACCCCGCCCCCGACACACCCTCAGGAAGGTACCCACGATGAACCTCGCCCCCCGCGAGATCGACAAGCTGCTGGTGTACGTGGTGGCCGACCTGGCCCGCAAGCGCCAGGGACGCGGCCTCAAGCTCAACTACAGCGAGTCGGTCGCGCTGATCACCGAGGCGATCCTCGAGGCGGCCCGTGACGGGAAGAGCGTCGCGGACTGCATGGAGCTGGGCCGCCATGTCGTGGGCGAGGCGGACACCATGCCCGGGGTACGGGAGATGCTGGGCCTGCTCCAGGTCGAGGCGTCCTTCGTCGACGGGACCAAGCTGGTGTCCTGTCACGACCCCATCGGCGGCTGATCCGTGGCCGGATCCGCCGTCATCGCCGTGTGCGGCCACGAGGCCGCGTACGGGCGGGCGCTGGACGGACTCGTGGACCCCGGGGTGAGCGTCGTGCCCAACGGGCGCGCCCTGTTCCGGAGCATCGCGGCCCACCGGCGCCGGGGCGAGGAGTGCGTGGTCGTCCCGATGACGCTCGGCCGCGACCCCGGGCTCGTCGCGGACGCCGCCCGCACCCTGCGCGCGGTCCCCGGCGCCCGCCCCGGCGCCACCCTGCTCGCCGAGCCGTTCGGCACCGCCCAGCACCTCGTGGGCTGGCTGCGCGCCGCCGCGGGGCGGGTGGCCGCCGGGTCCGCCCTGCTGGTCACGGCCCCGTCCGGCGACCCGTTCGAGGACGCCGAGCTGTACCGGATCGCCGCGCTCGTGCGCCGTTACGGCCGGCGCGGCCCGGTCGAGGTGGCGTTCACCGGCGGCGAACCGGATGTGGCCGAGGGCATCCGCCGCTGCCGTCTGCTCGGCGCGGAGCGCGTGGCGCTGCTGTCGGCCGCGTTCGCCCCGGCGGAACCGGCGGAACCGGCGGAACCGGCGGACGGGTCTTCGCCGGGGACCGGCTCCGCGGGCCCGCTGCTGCCCGCCGCCGCCCTGCGCCGGGTCCTGGCCGAGCGGGTGGCCGGCGCCCGGCAGCGCTGGAGCGCGCACGGCGACGACGGCGTCACGGCCGGGCTGGGCGCGGCCGACCACCACGGCCACGCGCACACCCACCCGCCGGGCGAGGGCCACGACCACGCCACCGGCCACCACCACGGGCACGGCCCCGCGCACACGCACCGCCACCCGTCCGCCGATGGAGCGGACCGAGCCATCAGGAGCATCGCATGACGTTCCGTCAGAAATATCTGTACGGCAAGGGCCCCATCGAGCTCAACGCGGGCCGCCGCACCCTGAAGGTCACCGTGAGCAACACCGGCGACCGGGCCGTGCAGGTCGGATCGCACTACCACTTCTTCGAGGTCAACTCGGCGCTGTCGTTCGACCGCCAGGAGACGCTCGGGATGCACCTCAACATCGCCGCCGGGACGTCCGTGCGGTTCGAGCCCGGCGGTTCGCGCGAGGTCGAGCTGTGCGCGTACGCCGGGACCGGCCGGCTCACCGGCTTCAGCGGGCTGCTCAACGGCAGCCTCGCCTCCCATCCCGCACGCGTCGAAGCCGTCCGCAGGGCCATCGAGCGCGGCTTCCAGGGCGCGCAGAACGCCCCCGACGCCAAGGGCGCCGGGGCGGCCGGGGGCGGGGCCAGGAGCGCCAAGGACGCCAAACCCGCCAAGCCTGCCAAGGCCACCAAGGAAAAGAAGAAGGGTTCGCGCTGATGCCCATCCTGCCCCGCAAGCAGTACACAGACATGTTCGGCCCGACGGTCGGCGACCGCTTCTACCTCGCCGACACCAATCTCCTCGTCGAGGTCGAAAAGGACTACAGCGAGGGCCTGTACGGCGACGAGGTCGTCTACGGCGGCGGCAAGACGATGCGGGACGGCATGGCCGCCGACCCGCAGGCCACCTCCGCCCAGGGCGCGCTGGACACCGTCATCACCAACGTGGTGGTCATCGACCCCATGGTGGGCGTCGTCAAGTGCGACATCGGCATCAAGGACGGCTTCATCGTCGGCATCGGCAAGTCCGGCAACCCGCAGACACAGAACAACGTCGATCCGAACCTGGTCATCGGACCCGGTACGGAGGCCATCGCGGGGGAGCACCTCATCGCCACGGCGGGTGCCATCGACACCCATGTCCACCTGATCTCCCCGCAACAGGCCGAACAGGCCCTCACCAACGGCATCACCACCCTCATCGGCGGCGGCACCGGGCCCACGGACGGCTCCAACGGGACCACCTGCACCCCCGGCCCGTACAACATCGCCAGGCTCCTCCAGGCGGCCGAGGCCTTCCCGGTCAACCTCGGCATCATGGGCAAGGGCAACGGCAGCCTGCCGGAGGCGCTCAACGAGCAGGTCGTGGCGGGCGCCTGCGGGCTCAAGGTGCACGAGGACTGGGGCTCGACCCCCGCCGTCATCGACAACGCGCTCAACGTCGCCGACGCGCACGACGTCCAGGTCTCCATCCACACCGACAGCCTGAACGAGGGCGGGTTCTTCGAGGACACCCGCTCCGCGATCGACGGCCGGGCCATCCACACCTTCCACAGCGAGGGCGCGGGCGGCGGCCACGCCCCCGACATCCTGCGCGTCGCCGGCGAGCCCAACATCCTGCCGTCGTCCACCAACCCGACCCTGCCCTACACCAAGAACTCGGTGGACGAGCTCCTGGACATGGTCATGGTCTGCCACCACCTCAGCCACGACATCCCCGAGGACGTGTCCTTCGCCGACAGCCGGGTGCGGGCCGAGACCATCGCCGCCGAGTCGGTGCTGCACGACCTCGGTGTCATCAGCATGTTCTCCTCGGACTCGCAGGCCATGGGCCGGATCGGGGAGTCCGTCACCCGGGCCTTCCAGACCGCGCACCACTGCAAGGACAAACTCGGCACGCTGGAGGGCGACTCGGCGCGCAACGACAACCAGCGGGTGCTGCGCTACCTCGCCAAGCTCACCATCAACCCGGCCATCGCCTCGGGCATCTCCGACCACGTGGGCTCGATCGAGAAGGGCAAGCTCGCCGACATCGTGCTGTGGCCCATCCACTCCTTCGCCGCCAAGCCGAAGATGGTGATCAAGGGCGGGATCATCTCCTGGGCCCAGATGGGCGACCCCAACGCCTCGCTGCCGACCCCGCAGCCGGTGATCTACCGGCCGATGTTCGGCCAGTACGGCAAGGCGCTCCCGGCGACCCACGCCACCTTCATGTCCCAGGCGGGCATCGCCGCCGGGGTGCCGGAGGAACTGGGCCTGGAGCGCCACATCCTGCCCGTGCGCCGCACCCGCACCATCGGCAAGCACAACATGATCCGCAACGACGCCCTCCCGGACATCCAGGTCGACCCGGAGACGTTCAAGGTCACGCTCAACGGCAAGGTCGCCACCATCGACCCGGCCGAGACGCTGCCCCTCAACCACCTGTACTTCCTGGTCTAGGGCCGATGTACCGCAAGGAGGGCGACATCGCAGGCGAACCGGCCCCTGCGGGGACCGCCGCCGGGACGGGCCTCGGACCCCTGCTGGTCAGCCTCCAGCTGACCGACTCGGCGTTCCCGAGCGGCTTCTACACGCTCTCGCACAGCCTGGAGGGCTTCGCGCAGGCCGGGGCCGTCGGCCCCGGCACGGTCGCGGCGCTGCTGGAGGACCTGCTGCTGCACGGTGTCGGACCCGCCGACGCCACCGCGCTCGCCCTCGCCCACCGGGCGACCGCGGCGGGCGATCCCGACACCGTCGTCCGGATCGACGAGCACCTCTTCGCCACCAAGCTGGGCCGCGAGATGCGCCAGGCCGCGACCCGGACCGGCCGCCAGCTCCTGGACCTCGGCCAGGAGGTCTTCGGCCGCCCCGAGATCGCCGACCACTTCGGACGGGTCGTACGCCGGGAGACTCCGGGCACCCAGGCGGTGGCCGCCGGGGTCATCTACGCGGCGACCGGGGTCCCGGTCCGCCAGGCCGTCGCCGCCGACCTGTTCGCGTTCTGCGTCAGCTTCGCGGGCGCGGCCCTGCGGCTGCGGCTGACCGACCACCGGACGACCCAGACCCTGCTGCGCGGCGCCGCCCCCGTCATCGAGGAGGCCGTCGAGGCGGCGCTGCGCCGGGAGCTCGACGACGTCGGCGCCACCGTGTTCGCCTCCGACCTCATGTCGGGCCGTCACGAACGGGCCGAGGCCCGCCTCTTCGCCAGCTGACCACCACTCCACGACACCCCAGGGAGCACCATGGACGACAACGTACTTCGGGTCGGCATCGGCGGACCCGTCGGATCCGGCAAGACCGCCCTCATCGAGGCGCTGGTACCGGTGCTGATCGCCGCCGGCCGCCGCCCCTCCGTGATCACCAACGACATCTACACCCAGGAGGACGCCCAGCACATCCGCCGCACGCTGGCCGGGGTCCTGGAGCCCGAGCGCGTCGTCGGCGTCGAGACGGGCGCCTGCCCGCACACCGCCGTGCGCGACGACCCCACGATGAACCTGGCGGCCGGCGCCGAGATGCTGGAGCGCTTCCCGGACACCGACACGCTGCTCTACGAGTCCGGCGGCGACAACCTCACCCTGACCTTCAGCCCCGCCCTGGTGGACCTCTTCCTCTTCGTGCTGGACACCGCCGAGGGCGAGAAGATGCCCCGCAAGCGCGGCCCCGGCATCACCGAGTCCGATCTGCTCGTCATCAACAAGATCGACATCGCGCAGTACGTCCGCACCGACATCGGCGTCATGGAGTCCGACGCCCACCGGGTCCGCGACAACCGTCCCGTCGTCCTGACCGACTGTCTGACCGGGGTCGGCATCCAGGACATCGCCGGCTACCTCGAGTCACGCCGCAAGGTGCTGATCTGAGATGACGCCCGCCCCGCAGCGGCCGCGCCCCGACCGGCTCGCCGAGGAGTACTACACCCCGGTCCGCGTCCCCCCGGAGGTGGCCGCCCTGGCCTCCGTACCGGACACGCTGGCACCCGGCTCCCCGGCCAAGGTCGGCATCCTGGATCTCGCGTTCGCCGTGCGGGGCGGGCGTACCGAACTCGTCGGGCGCTACCAGAAGACCCCGCTGCAGATCATGCGGCCGCTCTGGATCGACCCCGAACTGCCCGGCATGAGCTATGTGTACCTGATGGCGACCGGCGGCGGCGTCGCCCAGGCCGACCGCTACCGGATGGACTTCCGCTGCGGCCCGGACACCCAGGTCCATCTGACCACCCAGGCCGCCACCAAGGTCTTCCGGATGGAGCACGACTACGCGAGCCAGCGGGTGCATCTGACGGCGGAGGCCGGGAGCTACGTCGAGTATCTGCCGGACCCGCTCATCCCCTTCGAGGACGCCCGCTTCTACCAGCGCACCGAGGTCACGGTCGCACCCGGCGCGACCGTCCTGGTCGGTGACACCCTCACCGCCGGACGGCTCGCCCGGGGCGAACGCCACACCTACCGGGTGCTCGCCACCGACCTGCGCGTCACCCGCCCCGACGGCACCCTGCTCGCCCTCGACACCCTGCGGCTCACCCCCGGGGAACAGGGCGAAGGCGTCCTTGGCCCCGGGGTGTTCGCCGGGCACGACCATGTCGCCTCGCTCTTCGTCGTCACCGACCGGGTCCCGGCCGCCGCACTCGCCGACGCCCTGCACGAGGCGCTCGCCGGGCTCGGCGTCCTGTACGGGGTGAGCGTCCTGCCCCACGACTGCGGCGCCTGGCTGCGGCTGCTGGACGACAGCCCGATCCGGGTGGCCGCGGCGCACCGGGCCGCCTGGCACGCCGCACGGCTGCTGCTCACCGGCCGTCCGGCCCCCGACCTGCGCAAGCCGTAGCCCTCCCGCCCCCACACCCACACGAGGTATCCGCCGATGAACACCGCTCCCGCGCCGATGCCGGCCGCGTACGACTCCGGGGACACCGCCTGGCTGCTGGCCGCCACCGCCATGGTGCTGCTGATGACGCCCGGTCTCGCGTTCTTCTACGGCGGCATGGTGCGCACCCGGCACGTGCTCATGATGATCAAGATGAGCTTCGCCGCCCTGGCCTTCGGCACGCTCGTCTGGTGGGTCATCGGATACACGCTGGCGTTCGGACCCGACGTCGGCGGCGCGGGCCTGATCGGCAACCTCGACCACGTCTTCATGCGCGGGATCGAACTGAACACGCTGACCGGAGCCATCCCCACCTACATCTACAGCACCTTCCAGATGGGCTTCGCCATCATCACGGTGGCGCTGATCAGCGGCTCGATCGCCGACCGGGCCCGGATGCGGGGCTGGCTCGTCTTCGTCGTCCTGTGGCTGCTGATCGTCTACATCCCCGTCGCCCACTGGGTGTTCGACCCGGACGGCTGGATCGTCAGGCACCTCGGCGCACTCGACTTCGCCGGGGGGCTGCCGGTGGAGCTGAACTCAGGGGTCGCGGGCCTCGCCGTCGCGCTCGTGCTGCGCGCGCCGCGCGACTTCGCGCGCACCGAGGAGCGGCCCAACAACATCCCGCTCGTGGTGATCGGGGTCGGGCTGCTGTGGTTCGGCTGGTTCGGCTTCAACTCCGGCTCCGCGCTGACCGATCAGGGCGCCGCCGCGGCGGCCTTCCTCAACACCCAGCTCGGGGCGGCGGGCGCGATGGTCACCTGGCCGCTGGTGGAGAAGTGGCGCACCGGCCGGGTCACCACGACGGGCGTGGTCTCGTCCGCCGTCGCCGGGATGGTCGCCATCACCCCGGCCTGCGGGGAGATCAACACGCTCGGCGCGGTCGTCACCGGTCTCGTCACCGGCGCGGTGTGCGCCTTCGCCATCACCCTGAAGTTCCGGTTCGGTGTGGACGACACGCTCGACGTGGTCGGGGTGCACGGGGTCGGCGGACTCATCGGCCTGATCATGGTCGGGCTGTTCGCCACCGCCCGTATCAGCGGCAAGGAGGGCCTGTTCTACGGAGGCGGCTGGGGGCTGCTCGGCAAACAGCTCGTCGCGATCCTGTCCGTGCTCGCCTTCTCGTTCATCCTCACCTGGCTCATCGCCAAGGCCGTGGACCTGACCGTCGGCTTCCGCGCCGACCGGGCGTACGGCCGGGTCCCCGGCGAGGACGAGGAGCGCGCGTACGACTTCGGGACGGCCGAGCGCCTGGGCGCCCTGGTCTCCGGCAAGCCGCCGGCCGACGACGACGTGCTCGTCGAGAAGATCCACGCCCTGCTCCGGGCGCGCCGCGACGGGCGCTAGCTACGCCTTCGTCGGGCGCAGGAAGTCACGCACGAAGGTGCGGTCCCACCAGCGTCCGGTGGTCCGCAGTTCGTGCCAGGTGGTGTAGCGGTAGCGGAACACCCGGGCGCGGACATGGGCGGGCGGGGTGTCGGGAAACGGGTTGTGCCGCAGCAGCCGCAGGGTGTCGCGGTCGTTGGCCAGCAGCCGGTCCACGAACGGGCCGAACCAGGGGCGGGCGTACGCCGGCGACAGCGCCGCGAACCACATCATCCAGTCGAGCCGCAGATGGTACGGGGCGAACTGGCGCGGCAGCCGCCGGGGATCGCCCGGCTTGCCCCGGAAGCCGTACTCCTTCCACACCGTGCCCGGGTGGACGCGGCGTTCCTCGGTGCCCTCGACCACCACCTCCAGCCGGACCCGGCTGATGCTGCCGAACGCGCCGTAGGTGTTGACCAGGTGCAGCGGGTCGAAGGAGCGGTTCATCACCTGCCGGCGGGAGACCAGATTGCGGGCTGGGCGGTAGCTGAGGACCAGCACCAGCGCGGTGACGGCGAGGACCACCGCCTCGTACCAGACGGGCGCCCCGGGCCGGGCGCGCTCCTCGGTGACCAGGGACCAGTCCAGGGCGGGCAGGGCGAGCGCGATCGTCAGCCAGTTGAGCCAGGCGAAGTTGCCCGAGAGCACCAGCCACAGCTGGGTGACGATCATCAGGGCGGCCGCCGCGCCCGCCACCGGCTGCGGGGTGAAGAGCAGGAGCGGGACGAGGAGTTGGGTCACGTGGTTGGCCGCGGCCTCGGCCCGGTGCAGCGGCCGGGGGAGCCGGTGGAAGAACCAGCTCAGCGGCCCCGGCATCGGCTGGGTCTCGTGGTGGAAGTACAGACACGTGAGCTTGCGCCAGCACGCGTCACCCCGGATCTTGATGAGCCCGGCGCCGAACTCGACCCGGAACAGAGCCCAGCGCAGCAGCCACAGCACGAGCACCGGCGGCGCGGTGTCCGCGTTGCCGAGGAAGACCGCGAGGAACCCGGTCTCCAGCAGCAGCGACTCCCAGCCGAAGCCGTACCAGACACCGCCGACCTGCACGATCGACAGGTACAGCGCCCAGGGCAGGGCCCACAGCGCCATCGCCGCCCCGAGCGGGACGCGGTTGTCCACGCCCGCGAGCAGGGCGACGGCGAGTGCGCAGCCCGTCCAGGCGACCAGCGCGAAGAAGCGGTCGGAGTAGTGCAGGCGGAAGAGCCCGGGGGCGGTGCGCCAGTCCGTGCGCCGCAGGAGCGCGGGGACCGGCAGCATGCCGCGTGTGCCGATCAGCGCCCGGAACTGGAGCGCGGCGGTGAGGAAGGCGAACAGATAGATGACGGCCAGCGCCTTCTGGAAGACCAGCCGGCCGAGCCAGTACCCGTCTGCGGTGAACCATTGCATCGACTCCAGTATCGGCCCGCCGGGGCTCCCGGGCTCACCGGCCCGGCCGTTCGCGTTCCGCGCGCTGTTCCGCGACGATCCGGCGCAGGGTGCGGCCGAGCCGGCGCGCGTACCAGAGCTGGACGGGCGGGACGAGTGGCCCGGCGAGCCGGGCGTACCAGCGCAGCGGCCTGCTGAACGCCATCACCCGGAACGACACCGTGCCGTCCTCGGCGAGTTCGGCCACGAAGCACTCCTCGCCGCACTCGGGATGGCGGGTCAGGGTGCCGTAGGCGAACCCGATCCGCCCGGGGCCGTACTCGGCCCAGATGACCCGGCAGGGCGCGGTGAACCGCAGCGGTCCGACGCCCAGCGCCACCCGAACGGACGTGCCGGCCTCGGCGCGGGGTGCCGACGCCTCGACGTGGGCTCCGGAGCGGCGGTGCATCCGGAACTCGGTGATCGCGGCTCCGGCCGCCTCGAAGTCGGCGCGGCCGTGCCCTATCCGGGTGCGGTGGTGCAGGTGGTGGTAGCCGTCGGGGAGCGGGCCGAGCCGGGTGGCGCCGACCTCGGGGTAGGTGAGGGTGCTCATCGGGTCCTTCCTTGGTTGTCGGTGCGGTGGGTCAGGCGCCGCCAGGCGAGGACCGAGCAGAGCGCGAAGCCCAGCGCGTTGCCCACGCCGTGGGTGGCGGCCATCCACAGGAGGCCGGGGTGCGGAAGCCCGGTGGCCTCGCCCAGCGCCCAGCTCAGGGCGAGGACCATGGTCAGCGCCAGGACGGCCGCCGAGACGGCCAGCAGCAGCCGGGTGGTCCGGTCGCGGTGGGCGGGGCGCACCGTGCGCCAGGTCAGCAGTGCCACGGTCCACATACCTGCCGTCAGCACGACTGCCCCGGCCAGTTCGGCCCAGTCGCCGATGAAGTAGCCGATCAGCACGAGCAGGGTGCCCAGCGGCACGCTCAGTGCGGCGAACCGGCCCGCTCTGCTGTCGGCCACCCGGCTCACCAGCCCCGAGACCAGGGCAGCGGCGAATCCGGCGAAGTGGAAGTGCGGCACGGTCAGCGCCAGGATCCCGAGCCCGAAGCCGAACAGCGGCCGGCCCGCGCGCTCGGCGACCAGCGCGGTGGCGGCGACGGCCGGGGTGGCCAGGGCGGTGAGCAGGGCGATCTCGGCGGGCGCGGTGGCGGCGGACCGCAGCGGCCCGTCGCGGCGGGCGATACGGGGGAGCGTGTGCAGGGCCAGGAGCGCGGCCCCGAGTCCGTAGCAGAGGGCCAGGACGGTGGCGGGCGTACCGCGCGGCAGCCAGAGCGATACGGCACCGGGTGCGGCGAACAGGGGCCACCACCGCCGTATGTGGTCCAGCTCCGGCGCGTCCGCCAGCCGCAGTCCGGCCGGCACGATCACCAGCATGCCGAGCATCACGATCAGACCGACCAGGACCGACATGGCCCACCCCCCACTGTGTTGAACACGTTCAAGTGCTGCCGATGCCGACTCTAGGGGCTTTCTTGAACGCGTTCAAGCGGCCCGCCCGCCCGACCCGGGGGACGGCTGCCCGCCGGGGGCCTCCGGCTTGCGGGGGACGGTGAAGTGGGGCAGACATGAGAGGACGACCCGGCACCGGTGACCAGGCAAGGAGACCTCTTCGTGCACTCACGCATACGCCTGCGCCGCACCGCGTTCGCCGCGCTGTCCGCCGGGATCCTGCTCGCCGCGGGCTGTGCGCGGGAGACCTCGGGCGGCGGCAGCGGCACCACGGGGGCGGCCGGCGCCGAGGACGTCGTCCTCCAGCCGGCCGCCGGGCGGGGATCCGACCCCTTCACCGGTTCGACCGCGAAGACACCCGGGGCGGGCCCCGACGCCTCGCGCCCGGGGGAGCGGCGGACGACCGCGCCGGGCGGCCGGACCCTGCACATCCTCCCCGGGTCGACCCCCGGCCTCTACGCGGGCACCCGCTCCGCCGCCTCCTGCGACGTCGAGGAACAGATCCGCTTCCTCGCGGCGGACCCGGCCAGGGAGAAGGCCTTCGCGCAGGCCGCGGGCGTGGCCGAGTCGAAGGTCCCGGACTTCCTGCGAGGCCTCACGCCCGTCCTGCTGAGCGCCGACACCCGGGTCGGCAACCACGGCTTCCGGGCGGGGGCGGCCACCTCCTTCCAGTCCGTCCTCCAGGCGGGCACGGCTGTGATGGTCGACAGCCACGGCCTCCCGCGCGTCCGCTGCGCCTGCGGCAACCCGCTGTCCCCGCCGGCCGGGCTGCGGGACGCGTCGGCCGACCGGGGCGAGCGCTGGGCGGGGTACGACCCCGGGCGGATCGTGGTGGTCGAGCCCGCCGCGCGGCCCGTGTCGGACCTGATGATCGTCGATGTGGAGCACGGCACCTGGATCCAGCGGCCGTCCGGCGACGAGGGCGCCGGCGACCGGACGCCTGCCGTGCCCCCGCCCTACGACCCGGGCACCGATCTCACCCGGCCGCTGCCCGACGCCTCACCGAGGCCGAAGCCGTCGAAGAGGTCACCCGGGCCGTCCGAGCCCACGCCCTCCCGCTCGCTGTCACCGGAGGACTGCCCGACCCCCGAGGCGCCCACGCCGCCCGGTGAGCCGGCGGCCGTCACCGAGGGGCCGGGCGAATGGGCCGGGGACTGCCCCACGCCGACCGGCGTCCCGTCGGGCGACCCCACCGACGGGTACCCGGAGCCGTTCCCGGAGCTTCCGACGGACGAGCCGCCGGGGGTGCCCACGGAGCCGGACGAGCCGCCGGAGGACCTGGTGCCGCTCATGACCGACGAACCGCAGACCTCCATCCGGCTCCCCCGGCGGGACGGGGACCAGGACGCCCCCGGGGACATCGCCGAGCCCGCCGGCTGGTGAGGGGCGTTCACTCCTGGGTCGGCAGCCAGTTCCCGTGCAGCCCCAGCGGGACCCGTACCGGGATCCGCACCCGGGCCACCGGGCCCGAGGCCGGGTCCTCGGCCGGGAGGACCAGCAGCCAACTGCTGGAGTCGGTGCGGTCGGTGGCGTACGTCATCCAGTAGCCGCCCTCGCCGGGAGCGGTGCCCGGGACGGGAGCGAAGACGGGCTCGCCGACCGAGAGGTTCCCGGCCTGCCACGCCACGCAGGTGCCCGAGGTGTCCCTGCCGTCGTACCAGCGCAGTTCGTCGAACTCGCCGGGCAGCAGATCCGGGTTCCCCGAATCCGACGCCACGGCCAGCTGGCGGTGGTGACGGCCGATCAACCGGTCGTCCGTGCGCGGGAGTTCCATCCTCGCGTCGTCCAGCACGGTCCGGCTCATCGTGCCCGCGACGGGGTCGATGACCGCCCGGACCAGCCCCGCCGTGTTCGGCTGCCCGCCCTCGTCGGGTGTGCCCAGGGCGAGCCGCGTCCACTGCACGTAGTCCAGCACCACATCGCCGCCGCCGGGCTCGGTGTCGTACGCGTTGACGGTGTGCCACAGCCAGAACGCCTCGTCGGACGCCCAGCGCACCGGACCGCCGTCCCGGGAGACCAGGGCCACCCGGGTGCCGCGCTCGGGCCGCCAGTCGATCATGGAGCCCCCGCTCATCGCGGCGGCGATGTCGAAGAACACCGGTGCCAGCACGATCACCAGGAACCGTTCGGTGAGCGCCATGTCGTGGATCATCATCGGCTCGTCGAGCCCGTCGACGGTGGTCGGACCGCGGGCCACCGTGCCGTCGGGGTCGATGGCCGACCAGGTGAGGTAGGGCGGTTCCAGGCCGTAGCAGAAGACCAGCATCTCGCCGGTGACCGGGTCGATCTTCGGGTGGGCGGTGATCCCGGCCGGCAGCGCCCCGCCGAACGTCTCCTTGCCGGCCGTCTCCAGCTCCGGTGTCATCAGGAACGGGCAGTCGGACTCGGCGAGCGCCAGCAGCCGTCCGGCGTGGCGCACCACGTTGATGTCCGGCAGATCGCG
This sequence comes from Streptomyces sp. ITFR-16, assembly GCF_031844705.1. NCBI lineage: Bacteria > Bacillati > Actinomycetota > Actinomycetes > Kitasatosporales > Streptomycetaceae > Streptomyces > Streptomyces sp. ITFR-16. Next base: position 568,871 of record NZ_CP134609.1, on the reverse strand, counting down.
GAACGTGCCGGCCAGTTCCGGTTCCACGTCCGGCACCTGAGGCATGATCATGGACTCGATGCCGCCCCACAGTGCCCGGCCCGCGCGCTCCTCGGCAACCACGGCGGGTGTCCGCACGAAGCGGTTGCGGTAGCGGGCCCGGCCCCCGGAGATCCACACGCCGTGCAGCATGCCGTCCCCGTCGATCGGATAGAGGAACGAACCGATCGGGGTGAAGCGGGGGTTGGGGCCGTTGCGCAGGAACAGTCCGTCGAGTTCAGCCGGCAGCTCGCCCGTCACCCGCAGGTCCGCCTCGTCGACCTCCTCGGTGACCGGGGCGAAGCGGCCGGAGAGATGGACGACACGGGCCGGGTCGAAGGTCCGCGAGGCATGCGTGGCCATAGTGGCCTCCCTTGCCGTGCTGATCCTTCATTCAAACTCCGGCCCGCACCGGCTGCAACGCGGGCCGCGGAGGTGGAGATGCGGGGGCCGGGCGGGGGCTTCACCATGGAAGACGCGGCAGGGTGCCGTGCCGGGCCACATCCCGGAGGTGTCCGGTGAACGAGGCCAAGTCCGGTCGGCGGACCGGGAATCTGCTCTTCGCGTTCGCCCCGTGGATCATCTTCGACGTCATCGCCTCCCCCAGCACCTGGGAGTACGCCGCGCTGGCCGGCCTCGTCGCCGCTGTTGTGCTCAACCTGCCCGACATGCGCCGGGGTTCGTACAAGGTGCTGGAGGTCACCGGCATCGTCTTCTTCGTCGTGCTGAGCCTCCTGGCGCTCTTCCTGGACCGGCAGGACCTGTACTGGGTGGAGCGGTACGCGCAGGTGCTCTCCAGCGGGGTGATCGCCGTGGTGGCGCTCGGCTCGCTCGCGTTCGTCCCGTTCACGGAGCAGTACGCGCGCGAGTCCACGCCCCGCGAGGTGTGGGGCAGGCCCGTCTTCCGCCGGGTCAACCGGGTGCTGACGCTGGTCTGGGGCGTGGTCTTCGCGATCACCGCGGTGCTCGGCCTGATCGCGGTCCACACCTCGTCCGGCTCGGACTGGCTGAACTGGATCATTCCGGTCGTCCTGCTGGTCCTGGCGGTCCGCTTCACCGAGCGCTACCCGGACCGGGTGCGCGAGCGTTCCCGCAGCGAGAGCCCCGCTCCCTAGGGACCGACGGGCTCCGCTTCTGGTCCAGACCTATTGACGGAAGGTCTGGACCACTTTACGTTGGGCGCGTTCGTGGTCCTGGCCCGAGTTGTCAGGGGCATGCCGAATCAGGAAGGGGTGCCGCCGTGTTCGGTCGCACATCACGTCTGCTGGGGGTCGGCCTCGCGGCGGCATGCATCGTCCCGATGCTGGTCGCGGCGACGCCGAAATCCGCGCAGGAGGACACCTGCGCGGTCAAGCCGAAGCCGTCGGGCAAGGTGCTCCAGGGCTACTGGGAGAACTGGGACGGCGCGGCCAACGGTGTGCACCCGCCGCTGGGCTGGATCCCGGTCACCGACAGCCGCATCACCCAGCACGGCTACAACGTGCTCAACGCCGCCTTCCCGGTGATCCTCTCCGACGGCACCGTCCTGTGGGAGGACGGGATGGACTCCACGGTGAAGGTCCCGACCCCGGCGGAGATGTGCCAGGCGAAGGCGTCCGGCCTGACCACCCTGATGTCGATCGGCGGTGCCACCGCAGGGATCGACCTCAGCTCCACCGCCGTCGCCGACCGCTTCGTCGAGACGGTGGTGCCGATCCTGAAGAAGTACAACTTCGACGGAATCGACATCGACATCGAGACCGGCCTCAGCGGCAGCGGCGACATCAACCAGCTCTCCGCCTCGCAGTCCAACCTGATCCGCATCATCGACGGCGTGCTCGCGCAGATGCCGTCCAACTTCGGCCTGACGATGGCGCCGGAGACGGCCTATGTGACCGGCGGCAGCGTCACGTACGGCTCGATCTGGGGCGCTTACCTGCCGATCGTGAAGAAGTACGCGGACAACGGCCGGCTCTGGTGGCTGAACATGCAGTACTACAACGGCAGCATGTACGGCTGCTCCGGCGACTCGTACGGTGCGGGCACCGTCGAGGGCTTCACCGCGCAGACGGACTGCCTGGACCAGGGACTCGTCATCCAGGGCACCACGATCAGGGTGCCGTACGACAAGCAGGTCCCGGGGCTGCCCGCACAGCCGGGCGCCGGCGGCGGCTACATGGCGCCCGGCCTCGTCTCGCAGGCCTGGAACCACTACGGCGACAGCCTCAAGGGGCTGATGACCTGGTCGCTGAACTGGGACGGCTCCAAGGACTGGACCTTCGGTGACAACGTGAAGGCGCTCCAGGGCCGCTGACCGGCCCTTGCCGCACCGCGACGGCCCCGGAACCCCCGCGCGGGGGTTCCGGGGCCGTCGCCGTACGCGGAGGTGTCAGCTGTCGGCCCCGGAGGCGTCCAGCATGCCCTCGCGCTCGACGACCTTCACCCGCTCGCGGCCCTGCGCCTCGCCCAGGGCGCGCTCGTGGGCGTCCAGGCGGTACCAGCCCTCGCGGGTGGTGTAGCGGACGCCGCGCGCCCGGAGGAACTCCACGACGGCCTCCGGCTCGGGCTGCGCCGGCGCGGGCAGCCGGCCGGCGGTGTGGTCCTCCAGCAGGCAGGCGACCGTCTCGTTGGCGTCGCCCTTGGTGTGGCCGATCAGGCCGATCGGACCGCGCTTGATCCAGCCCGTGACGTACACCGACTCCATCGGCTCCCCGCCCGCCAGGACCCGGCCGGCGGCGTGCGGGACCGTGCCGGACGCGACGTCGAAGGGCAGCTTGGCCAGCTCCTGCGAGTAGTAGCCGACCGCGCGGTAGACGCTCTGCACGTCCCAGTCGTGGAAGGTGCCGGTGCCGCGCACATTGCCCGTGCCGTCCAGCTCCGTGCGCTCGGTGCGCAGGCCGACCACGCGGCCGTCCTCGCCGAGGATCTCCACCGGGGACTCGAAGAAGTGCAGGAAGAGCTTGTGCGGGCGGTCGCCGACATCGCGGATCGCCCAGTTCTCCAGCGTGGAGGCGACCATGTTGGCCTGCTTGTTGCCCCGGCGGGTCTCGATCGAGCCCGCGTCGTAGTCGATGTCCTCGGGGTTGACGATGACCTCGATGTTCGGCGAGTGGTCCAGCTCCCGCAGTTCCATCGGGCTGAACTTCGCCTGGGCCGGGCCGCGGCGTCCGAAGACGTGCACCTCCAGGGCCTTGTTGGCCTTGAGGCCGTCGTAGACGTTGGCGGGGATCTCGGTCGGCAGCAGTTCGTCGGCGGTCTTGGCGAGGATGCGGGCCACGTCCAGGGCCACGTTGCCGACGCCCAGCACGGCGACCTTCTCGGCCTCCAGCGGCCAGGTGCGCGCCACGTCCGGGTGGCCGTCGTACCAGGAGACGAAGTCGGCGGCGCCGTAGGAGCCGTCCAGCTCGTTGCCCGGGATGTCCAGGGCGCGGTCCGCGTCGGCGCCGGTCGAGAAGATCACGGCGTCGTAGAAGGTCCGCAGCTCGTCGAGGCCGAGGTCGTTGGGGTAGTCGACATTGCCGAAGAGCCGCAGCTGCGGCTTGTCCAGGACCTGGTGCAGAGCCTGCACGATGCCCTTGATCCGCGGGTGGTCGGGGGCCACGCCGTAGCGGATCAGGCCGAAGGGGGCCGGCATCCGCTCGAGCAGGTCGATCGAGACACCCGGGTCGGCGGCGGCGTCGGATTTGAGCAGCGCGTCCGCTGCGTAGATGCCGGCGGGACCGGCTCCGACGATGGCGACGCGGACGGGGCGTGTCATGGAGGGCTGTTCCTTAGAACGGACGAACAGGGGCAGGGCGGACCCTGGTAAGGGTTGGCTTAGTAGTCCGCTCCGTGGCACACGTTAGCCGCTGCTCCCGCCCGGTTTCGGAGCGGGGCGGCGTTCTGGGGCGATATCCGGTACCCCGCACCGATGCCGCCCGCCGCGTTTCCTTGGGAATCGGCACTCCCGGACGCTCCGAAAATGTGTTCCATGCCACGTTCATCTGGTGGACGGTTCGCTCGAAGAATCGGACAAATGGTGGCAGAGTGACGCACATGGATGATCGGGTAGCGGGTGCCCTGTCACTCCCGGACGACTGGCCCGCCCACCCGGACCTCAGTCTCGCCCTGAACCGTATGGGCAGCTTCGACTGGGACCTCGACAGCGGCCTGATGCACATGGACCAGCCGGCCCTGGACGTGTTCGACCTGAGCGCCGAGGAGTACGACGACCGGCCGGAGACGCTCGCCATGCGGGTGCCGGCCGACGAGGCCATGCGCCTGGATGCCATGGTCTCGCAGGCGCTCAAGAGCGGCCGGGCCAACTACGGGGCCTACTTCCGCATCCAGCGCAGCGACGGCACCCTGCGCTGGACGCACACCCAGGGCTTCGTCCGGCGCGACGCGAGCGGACGCCCGCAGCGCATCATCGGCATCGTGCGCGACGCCACCCAGGAGCTGGCCGACTCCACCGCCCGCCGTGAGCTGGACGAGGAGCGGCAGCGCCGGACCAGCCTGGTCGAGGGCACCACGGCCGCGCTGGCCCACGCCCGTACGGTCAGGGACGTCATCGAGGTGCTCAAGAACTCCGAGGGAATGGCGCTCCTGGGAGCGACCAGCCTGGTCATGGGGCTCATCGAGGCCGGGCGCATCCATCTGGTGGCCGACGGGCCCGAGGGGGCGTTCGTGCCGGGGACCCGGTACACCCGGACGGACGAGCAGTACCCGATGAGCGAGGTCGTGCGCACGCTCACCCCGCGCTTCATCGAGTCGGCCGAGGACTTCGCCGACTCCTACCCCGTCCTGTGGCCCCACATCAGCCACCTCGGCATCAGGTCCGCCGCCTATCTGCCGCTGATCGCCCAGGCCCGCCCCATCGGCGCCCTCGGGCTGCTCTACAGCGACAAGGGCGGCTTCACCGCCGACGAGCGCAATCTGCTGGTCGCCCTCGGCAGCTCCATCGCCCAGAGCCTCCAGCGCGCCATGCTCTACGAGCAGGAGCACGACCTCGCCGAGGGGCTCCAGCAGGCGATGCTGCCGCGCCGGATCCCGGACGTGCCCGGCGCCCAGATCGCCGTGCGCTACCGCTCGGCGCGGCTCGGCCGGGACATCGGCGGCGACTGGTACGACGTCATCCCGCTGCCCGGCGGCCGGGTCGGCGCCGTCATCGGGGACGTCCAGGGCCACGACACCCATGCCGCCGCCGTCATGGGGCAGCTGCGCATCGTGCTGCGCGCCTACGCCGCCGAGGGGCACAGCCCCGCCACGGTCATGGCGCGGGCCTCGGTCTTCCTGCACGAACTCGACACCGACCGCTTCGCGACCTGCACCTACGCCGAGGCCGACCTGACCACGGGCGTGGTGCAGCTGGTCCGGGCCGGGCATGTGGACCCGGTGGTACGGGACGCGGACGGCGGCTGCCGCAAGGTGCCCGTCGAGGGCGGGCTGCCGCTGGGGCTCTCCGCCGAGTTCGGCCGGCTGGAGTATCCGGTCAGCACGGTCGAGCTGGACCCCGGGCAGACGATGGTGCTCTTCACCGACGGCCTGGTGGAGCAGCCGGGCGCCGACCTCGACGAGGGCATGCAGCTGCTCACCTCCATGATCACGAACGGGCCGCAGGACCTCCAGGAGCTGGCGAACCGGCTCTGCGAGTCCGTCGACGAGCGCGGCGGCGAGGACGACGTGGCGGTTCTGCTGCTGCGCCGCAAGGCCGCGCACGCCCCGCAGCCCGGCGGCCGGCTCCAGCAGCACGTGGCGCAGAACGACCCGGAGGCGCTCAGCTCCGCACGCCACATGATCCGCGCGGCGGTCCGGGCCTGGGGCGCCAGGGACCGGGCCGACGAGGTCGAGCTGGCCGCCGACGAGCTGACCACCAACGCGCTGATGCACACCGACGGCGGCGCGATCGTCACCATCCGCGTGCTCACCGGACCCGAGCGGCGGCTCCGGGTCGACGTCGAGGACCGGTCCAGCGCGCTGCCGCGCCGGCGGGACGCGGGGGAGTCGGGCGTCTCGGGCCGGGGGCTGATGCTCGTGGACCAGCTGGCGGACGCGTGGGGCGTCGAGTCCCGGGGGACCGGCAAGTGCGTCTGGTGCGAATTCGTCATTCCGCCACGCGACTGACGCGGTGCCGACGCGCCGTCTGGAGCCCCGATGGAGCAGTACTGGAAAGTAACGGAACGTAACATGTCTGTCCTTGACCGTAATGGACTGGGAGAGATTGACTGCGATTCCGTCAGTCTTTGTCTTCGATGACATGAGGACCCGTTGGGCACTGAGCTACTGGCACCTCTCGATCTGGCCTTCTGGCACCTCGAGTCCGATGCCCACCCGATGCACCTCGGCGCGCTCGCCGTCTTCGCCCCCGAGCCCGGCCGGGCCCCCGCCCCCGACGACCTCCTCGACCTGCTCGGCACCCGGGCCGCCGCCATTCCCCGGCTCCGGATGCGGGTGCGCGACGTGCTGCTGCCCGTCGGCGGCGCCGCCTGGTCGGCCGACAAGGACTTCGACGTCCACCGGCACGTCAAGCGGGTGCAGCTGCCCCTGGACACGGCGTCCGCCGAGGGCGACGGCGGCTTCATGGCGGCGGCCACCCGGCTGGCCGGGGAGCTGATGGAGCAGCCGCTGCGACGCGGTCTTCCCCCCTGGCAGATGTACGTCCTCACCGGCGCTCCCGGCGGCCCCTTCGCCGTGCTGGTCAAGCTCCACCACGCGCTGGCCGACGGGATGCGCGCGGTCGCCATCGGCGCCGGGATCTTCGACGAGATCGCCTCCGTCGCGGGCCGCGCCCGGTCCGGAGCGGTGCCCGCCCGGCCGCGTCCCGTACCGCCCCGCTCCTGGATGCCCGGCCCCCGCCAGGTCGCGGGCCTGGCCCTCGGCCGGATCGAGGACCTCGGCCGGGCCTTCGGCGTCGGCGCCTCGCTGGTACGCGCCAGCCGCATCGACCTGCGCGGCGCCCCGGCGCTCAGCGCCAGCTCCAGCGGGACGCGCCGGCTGGCCACCGCCGATCTCGACGCCGAGGCCGTGCGGCTGATCCGCCGGGCCGCCGGCGGCACCGGCAACGACATCCTGCTCGCCGTCGTCGCGGGCGCGCTGCGCCGCTGGATGCTGGAGCGCGGCGAACCCCTGCCCGGCGCCGATCCGCGCGCCCTGGTGCCGGTCTCCCGGCGCCGCCCCGGCGGTGCGGCCGCCACCGGCAACCGGCTCTCCGCCTATCTGCTCGGCCTGCCCGTCTCCGAGGAGGACCCCTGGGAGCGGCTGAAGGCCGTACGCGCCGCCATGGACCGCAACAAGGCCGCCGGGCCGCTGCGCGGGGCCGGAGCCGTCGCGGTCCTCGCCGACCAACTGCCTTCCCTCGCGCACCGGTTCGGGGCGCCGCTGGCCGGCAGCGCGGCCAGGATGCTCTTCGACGTGCTGGTCACCAGCGTGCCGCTGCCCCGCTCGGCGCTCTCGCTCGCCGGCTGCCCGCTGCGCGCGCTCTACCCGATGGCGCCGCTGGCCCGGGGCCAGTCCCTGGCCGTCGCGCTCACCACGTACGGCTCCAGTGTGCAGATCGGTCTGGTGGCCGACGGCAGGGCGCTGCCCGACCTGGAGCGGCTGGCGCGCTGCACGGAGGAGGAGGTGGCCGAGCTGCTCACGCTGCTGCCGACGGGGGTCGGCCGATAGATCGGATAGCTCGCCGGTCAATCACCGCAGTTGATGGGCTCCGAGGTGTTGACGCACCCAAGTGATCCGATGAATATTCGCTCTGTACAGAAGCGATCATCGGGGAGGGCGGCGGTCACATGCGGCGCAACAGGCTGGGAAACAGTGCGGTCGAGGTCACCGAGCTGTCCTTCGGCGCGGCGGCCATCGGCAATCTCTTCCGTGAGGTGGACCCGGCCGAGGCCACCGCCGCCGTCGATGCCGCCTGGGACGAGGGCGTGCGCTACTTCGACACCGCGCCGCACTACGGACTGGGTCTCTCCGAACGCCGCCTCGGCGAGGCCCTGCGCGACCGCCCCCGCGACTCCTACACCCTCTCCACCAAGGTCGGCCGGGTCCTCGACCCGCTGCCCGGCGGCGGGGCCGCCGCCTCCGACGGACTCTCCGAGGGCTTCGCGGTGCCCGCCACCCACCGCAGACGCTGGGACTTCAGCGCCGCCGGGGTCCGCCGCAGCATCGAGGACAGCCTCCGGCGGCTCGGCCTCGACCGCGTCGACATCGCCTATCTCCACGACCCCGACGACCACGGCGAGGCCGCCTTCCGCGAGGCGTACCCCGAACTGGAGAAGCTGCGCGCCGAGGGCGTCGTCGGAGCGATCGGCGCCGGCATGAACCAGACCGCGATGCTCACCCGCTTCGTCGTGGACACCGACGCCGACGTGGTGCTCTGCGCCGGCCGCCACACCCTCCTCGACCAGTCCGCTCTGACCGATCTGCTGCCCGCCGCCGCCGCGCGCGGCCGCAGCGTCGTCGTCGGCGGGGTCTTCAACTCCGGGCTCCTCGCCGACCCGCGCCCCGGCGCCACCTACGACTACGCCGCCGCGCCCCTGAACCTGCTCGACCGCGCCCTGCACCTGAAGGCCGTCACCGAGAGCCACGGCGTGCCGCTGCGCGCCGCCGCCCTGCGCTACCCGCTCACCCACCCCGCCGTCGCCGGAGTGCTCGTCGGCACCCGCTCCCCGGACGAGGTGCGCGACGCCGCCGCGCAGCTGCGCCGGGAGATCCCCGACGCCCTCTGGGACGACCTGCGCGACCAGGGCCTGCTGACCGAGAACGGACACTGACATGCGTATCGCCCTGCACACCAAGGTCCGCGCGGACCGGATCGCGGAGTACGAGGCCGCGCACCGCGAGGTCCCGCCGGAGCTGACCCGCGCCATCCGGGCGGCGGGGGCCGCCTCCTGGACGATCTGGCGCAGCGGCACCGATCTGTTCCACCTCATCGACTGCGAGGACTACGCCCGGCTCCTCGCCGAGCTGGAGCAGCTCCCCGTCAACGTCGCCTGGCAGGCCCGGATGGCCGAACTCCTCGACGTCGCGCACGACTACTCGACCGACGGAGCCGGAGCCGGGCTCCCCGTCGCCTGGGAGCTGTGAGATGACCGCCCGCCCCCGCCTCGTGGACGCCCACCACCATGTGTGGGACCTATCCGTACGCGACCAGGACTGGATCAACGGCGAGGAACTGGCGCCCCTGCGCCGCGACTTCACCCTCGCCGACCTGGCGCCGGAGGCCCGCGCCAACGGCGTGTCCGCGACCGTGCTCGTCCAGACCGTGACCGTCCCCGAGGAGACCCCCGAGTTCCTCGCGCTCGCCGACGGCAGCGAGCTGGTCGCCGGTGTCGTGGGCTGGAGCGACCTCACCGCCCCGGACATCGCCGACACCCTGGCCGGCCTGCGCGAACTCCCCGGTGGCCAACGGCTCGTCGGGCTGCGCCACCAGGTCCAGGGCGAGCCCGATCCCGAGTGGCTGCTGCGCCCCGACGTCCTGCGCGGACTCGCCGCCGTGGCCGAGGCGGGGCTCGTCTACGACTTGCTGGTCCAGCCGCACCAGCTGCCCGCGGCCGTCGGAGCCGCCGCACGGCTGCCCGGACTCACCTTCGTACTCGACCACGCCGGGAAGCCGCCCGTCGCCGGCGGGGAGCTGAGCCCCTGGGCCGCGGACCTGCGGGCGCTCGCCGCCCTTCCCAACACCGTGTGCAAACTCTCCGGCCTGGTCACCGAGGCGGACCCGCACAACTGGACCGTCGCCGATCTGCGCCCCTGCGCCGACACCGTCCTCGACGCCTTCGGGCCCGCCCGGCTGATGTTCGGCTCGGACTGGCCGGTGTGCCGGCTCGCCGCCACGTACACCGAGGTCGTCGAGGCCTCCCTCGCGCTGACCGAGTCGCTGGCAGCCGACGAGCGGGACGCCGTCCTCGCCACCACCGCCGAGCGGGTGTACGGCCTCCGGTAGGCGCCTGGGCCCCGGCTGCGGCAGGCTGGAACCATGCCCGAACTGCCGGAAGTCGAAGCCCTGCGGGTCTTCCTCGACGACCACCTGGTCGGCAAGGAGATCGACCGCGTCCTGCCGCTCGCCATCAGCGTCCTGAAGACGTACGACCCGCCGCTGACCGCCCTGCACGGCGGGACGGTCACCGGCGTGCGGCGGCACGGCAAGTTCCTGGACATCGAGGTGGGCCCCCTGCACCTGGTCACCCATCTCGCCCGGGCCGGCTGGCTGCGCTGGAAGGACAGCTTCCCCGACGCCCCGCCCCGGCCCGGCAAGGGGCCCCTCGCGCTGCGTACCGTCCTCACCGGCGGCGACGGCTTCGACCTGACCGAGGCGGGCACCACCAAACGGCTGGCCGTCCATCTGGTGCACGACCCCGCCGAGGTCCCCGGAGTGGCGCGGCTCGGGCCCGACCCGCTCGACCCCTCCTTCGACCGGGACGCGTTCGCTGCGCTGCTCGACGGGGAGCGGCGCCAGATCAAGGGCGCCCTGCGCGACCAGTCGCTGATCGCCGGCATCGGCAACGCCTACAGCGACGAGATCCTGCACGTGGCGAAGATGTCGCCGTTCAAGCTCACCGCGCACCTCACCGACGAGGAGATCACCCGGCTCCACACGGCCCTGCGCACCACGCTGAACGACGCCGTCGCCCGCTCCAGCGGACTGGAGGCCGGCCGGCTGAAGGCCGAGAAGAAGAGCGCGATGCGGGTCCACGGCCGCACCGGCGAGGCCTGTCCCGTCTGCGGGGACACCATCCGCGAGGTGTCCTTCAGCGACTCCTCGCTCCAGTACTGCCCGACCTGCCAGACGGGCGGCAAGCCGCTGGCCGACCGCAGGCTCTCCAAGCTGCTCAAGTAGCCCCGGGCCCCCGGCCCTGCCCGACCCCGGCGCCGTCGTCAGCGGGTGAGCCGCAGCAGCCGCCGGCCGGTCGCCGTGCGCACCTCGAACCGGGCGATGGCGGCGGGCCGCAGGGCCGCGCCCCCGCTCACCCGCAGCGGCTGCGGCCCGGGCCCCGCCGACCAGGTGGCGACGGTCTCCTCGCCGCCGTCCCGCCCCACCGCGACCAGCGCGCACACCCCCGCGTCCGGGGCCCCCGAGACCACCAGGCCGACATCGGCGCCCCACTCCCGCGCGTCCGCCGTCACCATCGCCGTCATCCCGGAACCCCAGTCCCCGGCCGTCCACCGCGTCGTCGCCCGCTCCCCGCCCGGCGCGGCGAACGGCACCGCGAACGGCACGGCGAACGGCGCCCCGGCCGCGAGCACCGCGGCCGCCGCCACCAGCGCCAGGCGCCGCCGGCGGGTCCTGCGCCGCCCGGCCGCCACCGCCTCCGCCGCCCGCCGGGCCAGCCCCGGACCGGCCCGCACCACCGGGTGGACGCCCGGCGGCGTCAGCCGCGCGTACTGCCCCAGCACGGCGCTCACCCCGCCGAACTCCGCCGCCCGGGCCCGGCACCCCGGACAGCCGTCGAGATGCTCCTCGAACCGGAAGGCGTCGGCGGCGCCGAGCACGCCCAGGGCATAGGCGCCGACATCGCGGTGGGGTGGCGGGGTGCACATGCCGTCCCGTACGGAAACAGCCGGTGAATCACTCAGTCTCCGGCCCCCCGGCCCGGCCGCGCAGACCCTAAACTCCGGCCTCATGCTCCGCGTACTCGCCGTCGACGACGAAGAACCCGCCCTGGAGGAACTGCTCTACCTCCTGCGCGCCGATCCCCGGATCCGCAGCGCCGAGGGAGCGACCGGGGCCACCGAGGCGCTGCGCCGCATCGGCGGTGCCGTGGACGCGGGGCCCGACGACCCCTCGGCCATCGACGTCGTCTTCCTCGACATCCACATGGCCGGTCTCACCGGACTCGACGTCGCCCAGCTGCTCGCCGGGTTCGCCGCACCGCCGCTCATCGTCTTCGTCACCGCCCACGAGGGCTTCGCCGTGCACGCCTTCGACCTCAAGGCCGTCGACTACGTCCTCAAGCCCGTGCGGCGCGAACGGCTCGCCGAAGCGGTACGCCGCGTCGCCGAGCAGGTCGGGGACCGTACCGCGCCCGTCCACGACACCGCGCAGGACCAGATCGCGGTCGAACTCGGCGGCGTCATCCGCTTCGTCCCGGTCGACGACATCGCCTACGCCGAGGCCCAGGGCGACTACGCCCGGCTGCACACCGCCACCGGCAGCCACCTCGTCCGCGTCCCCCTCACTACCCTGGAGGAGCGCTGGCGCACCCGGGGCTTCGTCCGCATCCACCGCCGCCATCTCGTGGCCCTCGGCCGGATCGACGAACTGCGCCTGGACGCGGGCACCATGAGCGTGCGCATCGGCACCGCCGAGCTGGCCGTCAGCCGCCGCCACACCCGCGCCCTGCGCGATCTGCTGATGCGGCAGACCGGCCGCTGACCAGCGCCGACCCGCGCCCGGACCCCTTCCCAGCGGGGCCGGGCCCTGCGTACACTCCGGCCCCATGTCCGCAGAGCCCACACCCCGGCGCGAAGTGGTGACGGGGGAGCCCCGGCGGGTGCGTCCGCTGCCCCGCTACCGCACCCAGTCGGAGATCGACGAGCAGACCGCGCTCGGCGGCGCCTACGTCCGCTCGCTGATGCGCAGCCAGCTGCGCGCCGGACTCACCGCCTTCGCCGTCCTCGCCGTCGTCGCCGGCACGTTGCCGCTCGTCTTCGCCGCCCTGCACAGCTCCGCCGTCATCTGGGCCGTCCTGGGCTTCGCCGCCTACCCGCCGCTGACCCTGACCGCCTGGTGGTACGTGCGCCGCGCCGAACGCAACGAGCACGACTTCGCCCGGCTCGTGGAAGGCCGCCCCGCCCAGTGAGCCGCACGTACGCGGTGGCGGCCGTCGCCGCCGTCGTCCTCACCACCGTCCTCGTCGGCGGCTTCGGACTGCGCATCTCCCGCACCACCTCCGATTTCTACGTGGCGTCGCGCACCGTGCGCCCCCGCCTCAACGCGGCCGCGATCAGCGGCGAATACCTCTCCGCCGCCTCCTTCCTCGGAATCGCCGGCCTGGTGCTCGTCCACGGCCCCGACATGCTCTGGTACCCGGTCGGCTACACCGCCGGCTACCTCGTGCTGCTCGTCTTCGTCGCGGCCCCGCTGCGCCGCTCGGGGGCGTACACCCTGCCCGACTTCGCCGAGGGCCGCCTCGAGTCCCGGCAGGTGCGCCGGCTCGTCAGCGTCCTCGTCGTCGGCGCCGGCTGGCTCTACCTGGTGCCCCAGCTCCAGGGCGCCGGGCTCACCCTGAAGATCCTCACCGGGGCGCCCGGCTGGCTCGGTGACGTCCTCGTCGCGTCCGTGGTCGTCCTCGCCGTCGCCGCCGGCGGGATGCGCTCCATCACCTTCGTCCAGGTCTTCCAGTACTGGCTGAAGCTGACCGCGCTCCTGGTCCCCGCGATCTTCCTGGTGCTGGCCTGGCAGGGCGACGGCCGCCCCCGCATCACCTTCGACGAGCAGCTCTCCGTCTTCCGCGCCGACCATCCGCTGTACGCGACCTACGGCCTCATCGTCGCCACCTTCCTCGGCACCATGGGCCTGCCGCACGTCGTCGTCCGCTTCTACACCAGCCCCAACGGCCGCGACGCCCGCCGCACCACCGTCGCCGTCCTCGCCCTCATCGGCGTGTTCTACCTGCTGCCGCCGGTCTACGGCGCCCTCGGCCGGCTGTACGCCCCCGAACTGATCCACGGCGGCGACGCGGACGCCGCCGTGCTGCTGCTGCCCGGCCGGGTCATCGGCGGCCTCGGCGGGGACCTGCTCGGCGCGCTCGTCGCCGGGGGCGCCTTCGCCGCGTTCCTGTCCACCGCCTCCGGACTGACCATGGCCGTCGCCGGGGTCATCACCCAGGACGTGCTGCCCTCGCGCGGGGTACGGCACTTCCGGCTGGCCACTGTCCTCGCCATCTCCGTCCCGCTGGCCGGCTCGCTGATGGTCAGCCGGGTCCCGGTCGCCGACTCGGTCGGGATGGCGTTCGCGGTGTCGGCGTCCTCCTTCTGCCCGCTGCTGGTCCTCGGGATCTGGTGGCGCCGGCTGACCCCGCCCGGCGCGGTGGCCGGCCTCCTGCTCGGTGGCGGCTCCGCCCTGCTCTCCGTCGCGATCACCGTCAGCGGTGCGGTCCGCCCGCCGGGCTGGCCGCACGCCCTGCTCGCCTGGCCCGCCGTCTGGTCCGTGCCCGTCGGCTTCCTCGCCATGATCCTGGTCTCGCTCGCCACCCCGGGCCGGATACCCGCCGGCACGAACGCCGCCATGACCCGCTTCCACCTGCCCGAAGCACTCACTTCCGGGAGGCACCGGTGACCGGGCCCGGCTACGCCGTCGTCGTGCTCATCGGCTTGCTGCTGTTCGGCGGCGGGCTGCTGGCCGGACGCCGCACCGCCCGCCCCGTCCGCCCCAGCGACGTCGGCACGCCCGTGGAGCACGCCACCTTCGAGACGCTGCACACCGCCTCGCTGGCCGCGCCCCCGCTGCGCGCCGGCCTCACCGAGGACAGCGCCCGCAGGTCCGCCCGCCGGCTGCGCTCACTGCTGGGCACCGACGCCCTGTGCCTGACCGACCGCGACCGCGTCCTGGTCTGGGACGGCGAGGGCGCCCACCACGGCCGGCACGTCATGGAACAGGTGGAGAGCGTCCTCGCCACCGGCCGCGACACCGCCTTCCGCAGCGACTGCGACGATCTGGACTGCCCGCTGAAATGGGCCGTGGCCGTGCCGCTCACCGTCGACCACCGGGTCCTCGGCACCCTCGTCGCCTACGCCTCGCGCGAGTCGGCGGTCCTGGCGCGGGCGGCGGGCGAGGTCGCCCGCTGGGTCTGCGTCCAGCTGGAACTGGCCGAACTCGACCGCTCACGCACCCAGCTCATCGAGGCCGAGATCAGGGCCCTGCGCGCCCAGATCTCCCCGCACTTCATCTTCAACTCGCTGGCCGCCATCGCCTCGTTCGTCCGCACCGACCCCGAGCAGGCCCGTGAACTCCTGCTGGAATTCGCGGACTTCACCCGCTACTCGTTCCGCAGCCACGGCGACTTCACCACCCTGGCCGACGAACTCCACTCCATCGACCAGTACCTCGCCCTGGTCCGCGCCCGGTTCGGCGAGCGGCTCTCCGTCACCCTCCAGGTCGCCCCCGAGGTGCTGCCCGTCGCCCTGCCCTTCCTCTGCCTCCAGCCGCTGGTGGAGAACGCCGTCAAACACGGCCTCGAGGGAGCTGTCACCTCCAGCCGCATCACCATCAGCGCCCTGGACGCAGGCTCCGAGGCCGAGGTCGTCATCGAGGACGACGGCACGGGCATGGACCCGGAGCGCCTGCGCCACATCCTGCGCGGTGAGGGCGGCAAGTCCACCGGCATCGGCCTGCTCAACGTCGACGAACGGCTGCGCCAGGTGTACGGGGACGAGTACGGCCTCGTCATCGAGACCGGCATCGGCGCCGGGATGCGGATCACCGTACGGCTGCCGAAGTACCGCGCCGGGGTGCACGGCTCCTGACCGGGTGCGGCGGTCAGTACAGATGGATCGCCAGATGGCCCAGGGGCAGTCCCAGCTGCCAGGCGGGCGTCCACACCTGGGCCGCGTCCTCGGTGCCCGGCTCCTGGCCGTCCGGCTCCCAGGGGAGCGGCCCGATCGCCTCCAGGTCCGCCGCCAGCAGCTCCGTCTCCTCCAGCCACCGCCACGCCGCCCGGGCCAGTGCCAGATCCGGACCCGTGCCGCCCGGCGCCGCCGCCAGGGTCCCCAGCCGCTCGCAGACCCAGCGGCACCACGGCGTCCCGTACGCCGTCAGCATCCGCAGCTCGTCCACCCGGGTGGCGGGCAGCGCCTCGGCCACCGCGCCGTCGGAGAGGAAGATCGTCAGCGCCAGCGCGTCACGCCCCGCCCGGTACTCCAGCGTCGCCGGCTCCATCAGATCGCCGGTCCGCAGGAGTTCGTCGGCGAGGTACTCCGCGTACATCCAGGCCATCGGGACCAGCAGGCCGCCCCCACTGGTTCCGTCATGACGTTCCGGACGCATCCCGTCCCGTTCCTTTCCGTGCTCGGCACCGGGGCGGGGACCGTCGGCGGGCAGCGCCCGGCCGGTCCCCCACGCAGCATTGAACCGGGGGAGCGCGCCCCGCGTGGCCAGAAGGGCAGGATCCGTCGGACCCGATCCGTCACAGACATGAGGTTGCGATGACCGCCGACCCCGGGGAGGGACCGCACATGCGGCAGTTGCTCGGTGCCTACATCCTGGACGCGCTGCCCGCCGAGGAGGCGCGGGCGGTCGCCCGCCATCTGCGGGGCTGCGACCGGTGCGCCGCCGACTACGCGGCGGTCGCGGAGGCGGCCGACCTGCTGGCGCTGCTCCGGGAGGAGGACCTGCTGGAGTAGCCGGGCAGACTGCGCGAGAGCAGCCGCAGCGCGTAGTAGGAGCGGGACTTGACCGTGCCCGCCGGTATCCCGAGCACCTCGGCGGTCTCGCCCACGCTCAGCCCGCGGAAGTAAATCTGTACGAGCACCGCCCGGTGCTCGGGGCTCAGGGTGCGCACCGCGTCCCGCACATCGAGCGCGGCGACCGCGGAGGCGGTGGTGTCCTCCCCGGCCGGGGTGGTCTCCAGCACGGCGTCGCCGACCTCGGCGGGCCGGGCCAGCCGTGACCTGCGGGCGTCGATCGCCAGCCGGCGGCCGACGGTGAACAGCCAGGGGCGCATCGACTCGTACGGCCCGTCGAAGGCCTCCGGGTGCTGCCAGGCGCGCACCAGCGTCTCCTGGAGCAGGTCCTCGGCCCGCTGCCGGTCGCCGAAGGTCAGACCGAGCAGAAAGTGGAACAGGGCGGGTCCGTGCTCACGCTGCAGCTCCGCGAGGGCCCGCTCGTCGGTCGTCGTCGTGGTCATGGTGAACGCCCTTCCCCGCGGAGGTCCCTGCCGCCTCGCTGCTGACTGGCGTATACGAACGCATTCGCGCCACGAGGAACAGGACAAAAGCGGCCCCGTGCGACGAGCGGTCGCTCAGAGCGGCGAATGGTGCGGTGAACGGTCGGGCGGCGCCGGCGCGGGGGAGGAGCGGCGGGCGGGTTACGGGACCACGGTGACCGGCCAGCGTCCCGCCTTCACCAGGCGTACGGCCACCGAGCCGATGAAACGGTGTCCCGCCGACTCCGACGCGCCCACCACGACGGCGTCCGCCTTGAGCTCGTCCGCCGCCGTCACCAGGCCGTTGTAGGGGTCCCCGCGGAAGGTGTGGAACTCCCAGCGCACATCCCATATGTCCTTCATCCGCTCAGCGGACTGCCGGATCTCCTCCACGAGCCCCTCGGCGACCTCACCGGTCGTGTCGCCGACCGGCGCTCCGAGCGCGGCCCCCGCCGGCAGCACGGGCTGGACGTAGACGAGCGCGAGCATGGCCCGCTGGCGACGGGCGAGACCGGCGGCATAGGCCGCGGCGCGCATCGACGAATCGGAACCGTCGAGGCCCGCCACGATCACTTTCGGGCCGTCCGTGCCACGTTCGAACTGATGGGGCTGCTGATCTGTCACGGAGCAGAGGCTATCGGCTCGCCCCGGTGCCCCCGGCCCGGGCTCCCGGCCGCTCCGGCGCCCGGCCGCCGGACGCGCGGACGCGCTCCCCCCAATGGGTGCAAAACCCTCCGTAACCGGTGTCGTTGAGAACGGTGGGGGAGCAGACGTGCGAGCAGTTGGTCATGAAAAACGATCAGAGGCTGCCCCTGCGCAGAACGCTGCTGCGGCTGGCCGCCGGGCTGGGCGCCGCCACCGCAGTGCGGCTCGTCGTCGCCGACCCCGTCGGCACCCCCCTGCGCCCCGCACAGCCGTCCGGCGGCGCCCAGGGTGCGCAGGCCGCCGCCGTGGTGCGCGACCGGCCGCTGTCCTACCGGCTGCGGCCGATGACGGCGGACGCCCCGCCCCGCTACCGTCCGGCGGCGCCACCGGTGCGCACCCGGCCGTTCGAGGAGCTGCCCGGCCTCGGGCGGGCGATGGTGCTGACCTTCGACGACGGCCCCGATCCGCAGTACACCCCGCACATCCTGGACACGCTGCGCGAGCACGACGTACGCGCGATGTTCTTCCTCTGCGGGGAGATGGCCCACGACAACCAGGACCTGGTCCGCCGGATCTCCGACGAAGGCCACACCGTGGGCAACCACTCCTGGACGCACCCGCTGGTCACCAAGCTCCCCCGGGCGGGCGTCACCGACGAACTGGGCCGTACCAGCGAGGTGATCGAGAAGATCACCGGCGCCGCGCCGCTCTGGTACCGGGCGCCTTACGGGGCCTGGAACCGTAACTCGTTCGAGGTCGGCGCCGCGCTGGGCATGGAGCCGATGGCCTGGACCGTGGACACCCTGGACTGGACCGTGCCCGGCACGGACACCATCGTCCGCCGGGTCAGGGAGGGCGCGGCCCCCGGGGTCGTGGTGCTCTCGCACGACGCGGGCGGCAACCGTGCGCAGAGCGTGGCCGCTCTGGGGCGCTATCTGCCCGAGCTGCTGGAGGACGGCTACCGGCTCACCGTGCCGCAGCGCCGCTGAGAGGCCGAGGGGGGCGGGCGCGTGCGGCTGCCGGAGGCGGGGCCCGGCCCCCGGCAGCCGCGGTCAGCGGGTCGCGACCAGGCGGGCGAAGACCACGACATTGCCGTCGTAACCGTTGGCCTTGGTGTAGCCGCCGCCGCAGGTGATGACCCGCAGCTCCGCCCGGCCCGTGTCGCCGTACACCCGTGCGCCGGGGAAGTCGTTCTTGGCGAACACCTCGACGCCGTACACCTGAAACACCGCGACCCGGTCGTCGCTGCGGGCGACCTCGACGCGGTCGCCCTTCTTGAGCGAGCCGAGCCCGTAGAAGACGGCCGGCCCCGCCTGGTTGTCGACATGGCCGACGATGACGGACGTGCCGAGCTGCCCCGGCGCGATGCCGTTCTGGTACCAGCCGGCCAGGTTGGGATCCTGGGGCGGCGGGGTCTCGATCCAGCCGTCGGGGTCGAGGTTCACATCGATGACCGGTGCGTCGACCTGGATCGAGGGGATGGCCACGCGCTCGACGGGGGCGTACGCGAGCGGCTTGACGGCGGGGCCCGCGACCGGGGCTCCGGGGGCGTCCTTCTGGTGGCCGACCGAGGTGGCGGCGACCGGCTGCGGGGGCCCGGGCGAGAGGTCCGCCCCGTTCCGCATGAGGGCCATGCCGGTGAGCATCGCCAGGGCGAGCGCGCCCCAGGGCGAGTATCTGATCCGTTCGGGTCGCCAGTTGTCCCGGCCCATGGTTCTCCCTTCGTCGCGACGAGCAGAACGCTAGGCGCGGGTCGGCCGGGCGGCGATCAGGGAGGGGCGAACGGGTGGCGGAGATCCGCTGGGCTGCTTATCGGAGTAGTGGCCGGATAAAAATTCTGACGGTCTGTGACCTGCGGATCCATCAGCCGCGGGTCCGTGCGCACGGCGTGTCGGATCACCGGGGTGGAGCAGTGCCGAAATGCGGTGGACCAAGGATCTGGTGAGGGTTCGTCATGGGACGCGTTCTCGTCGATCCATCCCGGTGCACAGAGCTCCGGGGCGCTTCCCGCTGGAGGTTCGAACGATGCGTGCTACACGCGCTCTCGTTGTCGCCGCGACCGCCGTCGCCGCTCTCGGGCTCGGTGCCCCGATGGCGGCCGCTGGTGGAGATGTCGGGAACGGCCAGAACAACGGGAACAACCAGAACGACTGGAACGACCAGGACGGCTGGAACAACAACGGCGGCAACGGCAACGGCAACGGCAACGGGAACGGGAACGGCAACGGGCGCAACAACGGCCCGAACAACGTGACCGTCGACCCCGAGCGCGTGCACCAGGGTGCGGCCATGCAGGTCAGCGCCGAGGGCTGCGGCCGGGGCGGCAGCGTCTCGTCCAACGCCTTCCGGACCACGCGCCTGTCGGCGGGCCGGGTCGGCCATGCCCGCGTCCGCATCCTCGACGACGCGACGCCCGGCTCGTACAACCTGACGGTGCGCTGCGACGGCACCGACCGCACGGCGAGCCACCGCTTCACCGTCCTCGACAGCCGGGGCGCGCAGGGCGGCCTCGGCGGCTCGATGGCGGCGAGCCCGGCGGAGATGGGTGTCGGTGCGGGCCTGGTCGCCTCGGCGGCCCTCGGCGGCGGCATGTACGTCATGCGCCGCCGGAGGACGGGCCATGGGGCGATCTGAACGTAAGAACGCCTCCACCGGCCCGATAACCGAAGTCGCCCCGAGTCCTGTCACAGGACCCGGGGCGACTCTCGTCCTACCGGACGCTCCGCTCAGTGCGAGCGGCTCTCCCTGCGGCGCCGCACCACGAACACGGTGCCGGCCGCCGCGGCGACCGCCAGCGCGGTACCGGCCACGATCTCGCCGGAGTTCACGCTGTCGATGCTGCCGCCCAGACCGCCCTGCACCCCGGCCGGGGAGGCCGTGGATCCCACGGTGCTCGTCGAGCTCGTGGTGGGTGTGCCGGAGGCCGCGCTGATCGTGACGTTCACCTTGGCCGTGGAACTCGGCGAGGTGTTGCAGGTGAACGTCACCTCGTAGACGGCCGCCGGCTTGGCGTCCCAGTCGACGGTCGCCATGGCGGTGCCGTTCCTCGGGATGGTGACGGTGTCGAACACCCCGGAGGACGCCGTGGCCGTCGTGGAGCACCCTCTGGCCGCCAGGGTGACCTGGCCGCCCGGTGCGATCACCGAGGGTGTGACGGTGTATCCGGCGCCGCCGTTGGACGGCCCGCCCGTCGTCGCGGCATACGCGGTCACGGCCGGGGCGGTCAGGGCGAGTGCGGCGGCGCCGAGCAGAGCGACGGGTGCGACACGTATTGCGCGCATGGTGAATCCTCCGGGTCCCCGAGGAGCAGCTGCGGAACGGATTTCCACAAAGCGTCAGAAATGCACCTCGAATGCGGCCCACGCTAGAAGTGGTGCATTTCGCCCGCGATCGGGGTCCGGCGAATGGGGCACCGGTGTCCCCCGGGCGGCGCACCGCCCGGGGAACGGCTCCGCTATCCGCCCGTCGCTCCCGGGAACAGGTCGAGGAACGGTGCGGCGGTGGCCGAGATGCCCCGGCCGAAGGGTGAGTCGAAATCCCAGATCAGGAAGAGGAGGAAGGCGATCAGCACACTGAAGAGGCCGGCCAGCAGGAGTTCCCGGAAGGTCCGGCGGATCTGCAGCGTGAAGATCAGCCCCACGGTCACCAGTGCCCCGATGATCAGGCCGAACCAGACGACACCGGGCATGGTGGCCCCGGCGCTCTGCCCCCGGGCGTTGCGCGCGTCGTCGGCCGCGGCGACCTGGTCGACCAGCGGCTGGTACGCCTGCCCCTCGTAGTCGTTCCTGGGGTGGTAGTCGGTGACGTCGGCGCGCACCCGGTCGAGGAGTTCGCCGCCCCGGTCGCTGAGCGTGCCGTGCTTGGTCATGGTCCGCCACTCGTCGTGGACGACGAAGCTCACATAGGCGTCGACGTCAGCGCGGATCCGGGTGCGCACCTCCTCCGGGTAGACGGACGAGCGGGCGCTGACCTCGTGCAGCGCCTGCGCCTCCAGGCGCACGTACTCCTGGGCGGCACCCCGGCCCTCCCAGACGCCCGCGATGGCGAGGCCCAGCACGATCGCGTAGACCACGCCGATCATCATCGTCATGTACTCGATGACGTCGGGGGTTTCGGACGGGTCGTCGTCCTCGGGCAGTCGGCGGTTGCTGAGCAGGGCGATGGCCAGGACCACGGCGCTGGCCGCGACCATGGCGAGGGCGAGAACGAGCCATTCCGACATGAGTGTCTCCGGAGGTCATCAGGAACGGGGCCGCAGGACGGCGACGGCGAACACCGCGGGGGCTGTGATCATCAAAGTGAGCGTGACCAGGGAGGTATGGCGTTGCGGGACCTTCCGCGCGGGTCTGCGGTAGGCGGGAAGCGCCACGGGCGCGGGGGACGGGGGGCGCACGGACGGCTTGGGCGACGGCGACGGCGACGGCGACGGTGAGGGTGAGGGCGGAGGCGGGGGCGGCGGCGCCGGGGCTGGAGGGGGCGGAGGTGCTGGAGGGGCGGGTACGGGCTTGGGAGGAGGCGGCGGCGGTGGAGGTGGCGGGGGCGGCGGCGGAGGTGGCGGGGGTTTCGGCGCCGGCGGCGGAGTGGGCTTGGGCTTCGGCCCCGCGTGACAGCTGCCGTCCCCGCTGGTGGCCACGGCCGAACCGCCCGCGTCGTCCCCGATCGAGGCGTACGCACAGTTGTCGGCGACCGCGGGCGCCGGGGCGCTCAGCAGCCAGATGAGGGCGACGGCCGTCGTGAGCCGGCCGATCAGTGATCCGTACACGACGGGGAGCATGTTCCGGGCCGTACGGCGGCACGCGGGGCACCCGTCGGATTCCCCTGATGGAGGGGACCTGGGGCACCGGAGGTTTGCGGCTCCGGAAAATTCCGGGGACGCATTGAACAAAGAGCCGCCCGGTGCGCGTAACTAAGGCCATGAACGACGCGAGCCCGCGTCGCAACTGGCTTGAGTACCACGGGAGTTGACATGAACACCTGGCGGAACGCCTCGCTCGCGGTGACAGCGGTGACCTTGTTGACGCTGACGACGGCGTGCGGTCAGGACAAGGGCACCGAGTCGTCCACCGGACAGAACGTGGGCAATGCGAGCCCCGCCGCCCAGGCCGGGGACGGCTACGGCGCGGACAGCGGATACGGCTCCGCCGCGGAGTCGGACCAGGCCTCGGCGAAGCAGGCCGGACAGCTCGCGGTGTGGGACAGCAAGAAGCTCGGCAAAGTGCTGACGGACAGCGAGGGATTCACGCTCTACCGATTCGACAAGGACACCGCCGGCCCGCCGAAGTCGAATTGCGACGGCGAGTGCGCGAAAGCCTGGCCCCCGGTGCCCGCCGGCAATGTGACGGCGGCGGCCGGTACCGATGCCGCGCTGATCGGCAAGGTCACCCGCGCGGACGGTACCCAGCAACTGACCCTGGCGGGCTGGCCGATGTACCGGTTCGCCAAGGACGCCGAGCCCGGTGACGCCCAGGGGCAGGGCGTGGGCGGGACCTGGTTCGCGGCGGCGCCGGACGGGAAGAAGGCGGCGCTGAACGCGGACGGCCCTTCGGGCGCCGAACCGGCCGATCTCGCGGGACTCTCGGTCCGCAGGGATCCGAAACTCGGCGATATCGTCGTGGACAAGCGCGGCATGACGGTCTACCGGTTCAAGAAGGATGTCGCCTGGCCGATGAAGTCGGCCTGTACCGGAGCCTGCCTCTCGAAGTGGCCGGTTGTCGCCCCACTCGCCAAGAATGATGTGAAGGGCGTAACCACCAAGGGATTTGTCACATTCGACCGTCCGGACGGATTGAAGCAGCAAGCGATCGACTGCTGGCCCATCTATACCTTCTCCGGCGACACCAAGCCCGGGGACACCAACGGCCAAGGCGTCGGGGGGACATGGTACGCGGTCTCGCCCGAGGCGAAGCTCGTCGGAGCGCCGAAGTAGTCCGAGAATGAACTTCTTGATCCGCCCCGTCGCCGAATGTCACACGCAGCGACGGGGCGGTTGCACATGCCATGGGAGTGTGACCAATAACGGACGGCGAATTTCCGTTTCCGCTCGCTCTCTTGGCGGTCGATCAGTAGCCTCTGGTCCACACTGACCATGAACATGGCCGGATCGCCGTGGCGACTTGTTGGAGACATCGATGGAGCGTCCCGCCTGGGCACCGCAAGGCATTGACATTTCGGTGCCGAGTGTGTCCCGAATGTATGACTTCTATCTGGGCGGATCGCACAATTTCGAGGTGGACCGGGAAGCGGCCCGCAAGGCCATGGAGTTCATGCCGGGACTTCCCAAGATCATGCAGGCGAACCGCGCGTTTATGCGCCGCGCGGTGCGTTACGCACTGGGAGAGGGCGTCACCCAGTTCCTGGACATCGGATCCGGGATACCCACCTTCGGCAATGTCCACGAGGTCGCCCAGACGATCGACCCGGCCGCCAAGGTGGCCTACGTCGACCACGACCCGGTCGCCGTCGCGCACAGCCAGGCGGTGCTGGAGGGCAACGAGGGAGCCGTGATCGCCACCGCGGACCTGCGCCGCCCCCAGGAGATCCGGGACAGCAAGGAGATCACCGGGCTCCTCGACCTCGGCCGCCCCGTGGCGCTGCTCCTGGTCGCCGTCCTGCACTTCATCGAGGACTCCGACGACCCGCACGCCGCCGTCGCCGAGCTGAGCGAGCTGCTGGCCCCCGGCAGCCTCCTCGTCGTCACCCATGCCTCGTACGAGGGCATTCCGCTGACGCAGGAGCAGGCCGACGGCACGGTCGGGGTGTACAAGAACATCCGCAACCCGCTCGTCATGCGCTCGCGCGACGAGATCGGCCGGTTCTTCGACGGCTACGAGATGGTCGAGCCGGGCCTCGTGTCGATGCCGCTCTGGCACCCGGACAGCCCCGTCGCGCCGGAGAACGAGGACCCATACGCCTTCTCGGGCTTCGCGGGAGTGGGACGCAAGGCGTGAGCATCCCCGCGCAGTCGTCCGGGGCCCCGGACGCGGAGCCCGACGGCCCGGAAGGCAGGCTCCGGAGGTTCGCCACCATCTGGAGCCGGGCGATCTTCCCGTCCACGGCCACCTCCATGACCCGGCCCGAGTTCGAACAGCATCTGCTGCCGCTGGCCCGCACGCTCAGCGACGCCCTGCACGCCCACCCCTTCGACGCGGCCCCCGCCAACCGGGTCGGCGGCGCGCTCGTCGCGGCCCACTGCACGGACCCGGACGCGCTCAGCTCCACCCTCGGCGTCGTCGACTCCTACCTGGTGCTCTACTGCGGCGGCAACGGACCCTTGCCGCTGACCACCGAGGACAGCCGGTCGCGCTGTGCCCGGATCCAGCACGCCGTGGCGGCCGGCTTCACCCAGGCCCTGCGCGAGCGGACGCTGGCCGAGCAGGAGGCCATCGCCCGCTCCGCGCTCACCGCGCGCTCGGACGCCGAACAGGCCCTGCACGCCACCGAGGCACGCTTCCGGGCCGTCTTCAAGGACGCGGCCATCGGCATCGGCATCGCCGACCTGGACGGCAATGTGCTGGAGGTGAACGACACGCTCACCCGGATGTTCGGCGGGCTGGAGAATCACGTCCTCAGCCACCGCGTCAACGAGTGGGTCCACCCCGAGGACTCCCCACAGGTCTGGAAGTACTACAACGAGCTGGTACGCGGCGAACGCGACCACTACCGCGTCGAGAAGCCGTACTACCGCAACGACGGCACCGTCCTGTGGACCAATCTGACGGTCTCGCTCCTGCGCGACTCCGAGGGCCGGCCCGAATACCAGCTGGCGCTGATGGAGGACACCACCGAGCGCAGGCTCCTCAATCTGCGGCTGCGGTACGAGGCCACCCACGACGCGCTGACCGGTCTGCCCAACCGGACGCTCTTTTTCGAGCGTCTCGAGAAAGCGCTCTCGGCGCACGACGGCAGCCGTTTCGGCCTCTGCTACCTGGACCTCGACGGCTTCAAGGCGATCAACGACAGCCTCGGCCACGCCTCGGGCGACCGGCTGCTCGTCAAGGTCGCCGACCGGCTGCAGAGCTGTGCCACGGCACCGGGCGAGATGGTGGCCCGGCTGGGCGGCGACGAGTTCGTCGCCCTGACCACCGGCCCCGACACGGCCGCCGAGGTCGACGAACTCGCCTGCCGGATCCTCGGTGTGCTCGCCACCCCGATCCGCCTCGACGGGCGCGAACTGACGGTGCGCGGCTCCATCGGCGTCGTCGAGGGGCCCGCGGGCGAGCGCAGCGCGGCGGAGGTGCTGCGCAGCGCCGACATCACGATGTACCGCGCCAAGTCGGCGGGCGGCAACCGCTTCGAGATCGCCGACGCGGAGGCGGACGCCCGGGCCATCACCCGGCACGGACTGACCACCGCGCTGCCGGCCGCCCTGGAGCGCGGCGAGTTCTTCATCGAGTACCAGCCGCTGGTGCACCTCGGCGACGGTACGGTGCACGGCGCGGAGGCGCTGGTGCGCTGGTGCCACCCGCAGCACGGGGTCCTGGGGCCCGACCGGTTCATCGCGCTCGCCGAGCACACCGGGCTCATCGTGCCGCTCGGCCGCTGGGTGCTGGAGGAATCGGTCCGGCAGGCCAACTTCTGGCAGGAGCGGCATACCGACGGCGGTCCGCTGCGGATCAACGTCAACCTCTCGCCGGCCCAGCTGCACCATCCGCAGCTGGTCGCGGAGACCGTCGACGTCCTGGAGCGGTCGGGGCTCGAAGCCGGTGCGCTGTGCCTGGAGGTCACCGAGTCGGCGCTCATCGGGGCCGACGAGGACCTGCTGAAGCCGTTGCGGCAGCTGGCGGAGATGGGCGTCGACATAGCGCTCGACGACTTCGGCACGGGCTACTCCAACCTGGCGAACCTGCGGCGGCTGCCGGTGAGCGTGCTGAAGCTGGACCGTTCCTTCACACAGGGGATGCAGCACCACCCGGCCGATCCGGTGGACCTGAAGATCGTGGAGGGCATCGTCTCGCTCGCCCACAGCCTGGACCTGGCGGTCACGGTCGAGGGCGTGGAGACGGGCGCCCAGGCCGAGCAGCTGCGGCAGCTGGGCTGCGACACGGCCCAGGGCTGGTACTACGCCCGGCCCGGCGCGCCCGACCGCATCCACTCGCTGCTGCTGGCCGACGCGGTGTGAGATCCGGACGGACCGCGGTGTCCCCGAACCCCGTCAGGCGTTCGGGGAGACCGCGTCCGTCCGGCTGGCCAGCAGCACCCGCTGGAGCTCGCGGGCCGCGCGCGGCGGCGCCACGTCGCTGCGGTGCGCCAGCGCGATGGTGCGACGCAGCCCGGGCCGCGCCAGCGGTGTCGTCCGCAGGCCGTGGCCGGACCGGTTCGCGACCATGCTGGGGACCACCGCGACGCCCAGACCGGCGCGCACGAAGCCGAGCACCGCGTCCATCTCGCCGCCCTCCACGGTGAACGACGGCTCGAAGCCCTCGGCCCGGCAGGCGGCCACCGTCAGCTCCCGCAGGTCGTAGCCGTGCCGGAACATCACCAGCGGCTCGCCCTCGAGATCCGCGATCCGGACCCGGCCGCCCCGCCCGGGGCGCGGGCCGTCCGCCGAGGAGACCACCACCAGGTCCTCCTGGAGCAGTTCCACCGCGGTCAGCGCGGGCGAGGCCGCCGGCAGCGGCAGCACCACCAGGGCCAGATCGAGCGCGCCGCGCGCCAGCTGCCGTACCAGGTCGTGCGAACCGCCCTCCTCCAGCAGCAGCCGGATCCCCGGGTGCAGGTCGTGAAAGGCGCGCAGGACGTCGGGCAGCAGGCCCGTGCAGAGGCTGGGGGTCGCACCGAGCCTGACCCGGCCCCGGCGCAGCTGGGCCAGCTCCTGCACCTCGTGGCGTGCCGTGTCCGCGTCGGCCAGGATGCGCCGGGCGAGCGGCAGCAGGGCCTCTCCGGCGTCCGTCAGGGTGATGTTGCCCCGGGCCCGGCTGAACAGCTCGGCGCCCAGCTCGGTCTCCAGGGCCCTGATCTGCTGGGAGAGCGAGGGCTGCGAGACATGCACCTCCTCCGCGGCGCGGGTGAAGTGCCGGGTCTCGGCGACCGCAACGAAATAGGCGAGCTGCTGGAACTGCATACGCGCAGCCTACCGCCCTCGATAGGCCATACCTATGGACATGAGCCATTCCATGTCTTGGACTGATCGGGGCCCTCGGTCCTAGCGTCGTGTCCATGGCATTGGCAACGCGACCGGACCGACGGCCGTCCATGACGCGCACGCTCTGGGACTCGTCCGTCGGCAAGAAGGCGATCATGGCCGTGAGCGGCCTGATCATGGTCCTCTACCTGGCCGCCCACATGGTCGGCAACCTGAAGATCTTCTTCGGCCCCGACGAGTTCAACGGCTACGGGCACTGGCTGCGGGTGATGGGCGAGCCGTTCCTGCACCACGAGTGGGCGCTGTGGCTCGTGCGCGTCGTCCTCCTGTCCGCCGTGGTGCTGCACGCCGTCTCCGCCTACCAGCTCAGCCGGCGCGACCTGAAGGCGCGTCCCAGCAAGTACGTGCACAAGAAGCCGCGCGCCAGCTACGCCACCCGCACCATGCGCTACGGCGGCGTCATCCTCGGACTCTTCCTGGTCTGGCACATCCTGGACCTGACGACGGGTACCGCGCACCCCGGCGGATTCCAGGCCGGACACCCGTACCAGAACGTCATCGACACGTTCTCCACCTGGTACGGCAACGTCGTCTACATCGCCGCCGTCCTCGCCATGGGGCTGCACGTCCGGCACGGGTTCTGGAGCGCGGCCCAGACCCTCGGCGCGGGCCGTGCGACCCGCGACCGCGCCCTGAAGACCGTGGCCAACGTCCTCGCACTGGTGCTGACGGCGGGCTTCGTCTCCGTACCCGTCGGCGTCATGACCGGAGTGGTGAGCTGACATGAACGACTACACCGACTACCCGACCGGCGCGCCCCTCGTCGACACCAAGGCGCCCGAGGGCCCGGTCGCCGAGCGCTGGGACACCCGCCGCTTCCAGGCCAGGCTGGTCAACCCGGCCAACCGCCGCAAGCACACCGTCATCGTCGTCGGCACCGGGCTCGCCGGCGGCTCGGCCGGCGCCACCCTGGCCGAACAGGGCTACCACGTCGTGCAGTTCTGCTTCCAGGACTCGCCCCGCCGGGCCCACTCGGTCGCCGCCCAGGGCGGCATCAACGCGGCGAAGAACTACCGCAACGACGGCGACTCGGTCCACCGGCTCTTCTACGACACCGTCAAGGGCGGCGACTTCCGCGCCCGCGAGTCCAACGTCCACCGGCTCGCCCAGATCTCCGTCGAGATCATCGACCAGTGCGTCGCCCAGGGCGTCCCCTTCGCCCGCGAGTACGGCGGCCTGCTCGACAACCGCTCCTTCGGCGGCGTCCAGGTCTCCCGCACCTTCTACGCCCGGGGCCAGACGGGGCAGCAACTGCTCCTCGGCGCCTACCAGGCACTGTCCCGGCAGATCGCCGCGGGCAACGTCGAGCTGCACTCCCGTACCGAGATGCTCGACCTGATCGTGGTCGACGGCAGGGCCCGGGGCATCGTCGCCCGCGACCTGGTCACCGGCAGGATCGACACCTACTTCGCCGACGCCGTCGTGCTGGCCAGCGGCGGGTACGGCAACGTCTTCTACCTCTCGACCAACGCGATGAACTCCAACGCCACCGCCGTCTGGCGCGCCCACCGGCGCGGGGCGTACTTCGCCAACCCCTGCTTCACCCAGATCCACCCCACCTGCATCCCGCGCACCGGCGACCACCAGTCCAAGCTGACGCTGATGAGCGAGTCGCTGCGCAACGACGGCCGCATCTGGGTGCCGAAGGCCAAGGGCGACACCCGCCCCGCCGGCGAGATCCCCGAGGACGAGCGCGACTACTACCTGGAGCGCATCTACCCCGCCTTCGGCAACCTCGTGCCCCGCGACATCGCCTCCCGCGCCGCGAAGAACGTCTGCGACGAGGGGCGCGGCGTCGGGCCCGGCGGCCAGGGCGTCTACCTGGACTTCGCCGAGGCCATCGAGCGGATGGGGCGGTCCAAGGTCGAGGAGAAGTACGGCAACCTCTTCGACATGTACGCGCAGATCACGGCGGAGAACCCGTACGAGACACCGATGCGCATCTACCCGGCCGTGCACTACACGATGGGCGGCCTCTGGGTCGACTACGACCTCCAGACCACGATCCCGGGCCTGTTCGCGATCGGTGAGGCCAACTTCTCCGACCACGGGGCCAACCGGCTCGGCGCCTCGGCGCTGATGCAGGGCCTCGCCGACGGCTACTTCGTCCTGCCGTCGACCATCAACGACTACCTGGCCCGCAACCCGCACCACGGGAAAGTCGACGCCTCCCACCCGGCCGTGGAGGAGGCCGTCGCCGAGACCGAGGACCGGCTGAACCTGCTGCTGGCCGTGGACGGCGACCGCACCCCCGACTCCTTCCACCGGGAGATCGGCGAACTCATGTGGGAGTACTGCGGGATGGCCCGCACCGAACAGGGGCTGCGCAAGGCGCTCGCCCGGATCCCGCAGATCCGCGAGGAGTTCTGGCGCCGCATCAAGGTCCCCGGTACCGGCGAGGAGTTCAACCAGTCGCTGGAGAAGGCCAACCGCGTCGTCGACTACCTCGAACTCGCCGAGCTGATGTGCCTGGACGCCCTGCACCGCGCCGAGTCCTGCGGCGGCCACTTCCGCGAGGAGTCGCAGACCCCGGACGGCGAGGCCGCCCGGCGCGACGAGGAGTTCTCCTACGCCGCCGCCTGGGAGTTCACCGCCACCGGCGGCGCCCCCGTCCTGCACAAGGAAGACCTCGTCTTCGAGTACGTCCACCCCACCCAGCGGAGCTACGCATGAAGCTCACCCTGCGCGTCTGGCGCCAGAAGAACGCCGACGCCCCCGGTGCCATGTCCACCTACGACGTGGACGGCATCTCGCGGGACATGTCGTTCCTGGAGATGCTCGACAGACTCAACGAGGAACTCATCCTCGCCGGTGACGACCCCGTCGCCTTCGACCACGACTGCCGCGAGGGCATCTGCGGGGCGTGCAGCCTCGTCATCAACGGCGACGCCCACGGCCCGGAGCGCACCACCACCTGCCAGCTCCACATGCGGTCCTTCGAGGACGGCGACACCATCGACATCGAGCCCTGGCGCGCCTCGGCCTTCCCGGTGGTCAAGGACCTGGTCGTGGACCGCTCGGCCTTCGACCGGATCATCCAGGCCGGCGGCTACATCTCCGCCCCCACCGGCACGGCACCCGACGCGCACGCCACCCCGGTGCCGAAGCCGGACGCCGACTTCGCCTTCGAGCACGCCGAGTGCATCGGCTGCGGTGCCTGCGTCGCCGCCTGCCCGAACGGTTCGGCGATGCTATTCACCTCGGCGAAGGTCAACCACCTCAACGTCCTGCCGCAGGGCGCCCCCGAGCGCGAGACCCGGGTGCTCGACATGGTGGGGCAGATGGACAGCGAGGGCTTCGGCGGCTGCACGCTCACGGGGGAGTGCGCCACCGCCTGTCCCAAGGGCATTCCGCTGCCGTCGATCTCCGCGATGAACAAGGAGTGGCTGCGCGCCGCCCGCAAGGTCGACCGCTGAGACAGCCCGGGGCCCCGGTTCCGGAGGCCGCCCGCCTCCGGAACCGGGGCCCGGTCGTGCCCGGGGAGCAGGAGGTCAGGAGGTCACGGAGAGGTCGTCCCCGTAGACCGTGCCCTGGCCGTACCAGCCGTGCAGATAGACCGTCACCGTGCCGTTCGCCCCGGTGGTGAAGGGCACCGACTGCTTGACGTAGCCGCTCGACGAACCCCAGGTGCTCGCCGTGGCCCCGCCCTTGACGCCGAGGTAGCCGTAGTTGCCCTGCACCCAGCCGCTCAGGGTGTACTTCGTGTTGGGGGACAGGGTGAGCGTCTGCGTGCACTCGCCGGTCTGGGACGCGGTGGCCGCGGCGGCGAGCGCGTGCGTACCGCCGTGCACCGGGGTGGAGACGACCGCGCCGCCGGACTCGCAGGTCCAGGGGCCCAGCGCACCGGTCTCGAAGTCGCCGTTGACCAGCGACCCCGTGCCGCCGCCCGGACCGGACACCGTCAGGGTGAAGGAGGCCGAGTGGCTGAGCGTGCCCGAGGCACCGGTCACGGTCAGGGTGTACGTGCCGGGCGCGGCCGACGCCGAGGCGTTCACCGTCAGGGTGGAGCTGCCGCCCGCGGTGACCGAGGCCGGGCTGAGCGCCTCCGTCACACCGGCGGGTGCCCCGCTCACCGTCAGCGCGACGGTCCTGGCGCTGCCCGAGGTGACCGCGGTCTTCACTACGGCGGTGGCCGACTTGCCCGGGGCCACCGTCGCCGAACCGGGGGTGACGGCCACCGAGTAGTCGTCCGTCACGGGACCGGTGCCGCCGCCGGTGAACGGCGCGAAGGT
This sequence comes from Streptomyces sp. ITFR-16, assembly GCF_031844705.1. NCBI lineage: Bacteria > Bacillati > Actinomycetota > Actinomycetes > Kitasatosporales > Streptomycetaceae > Streptomyces > Streptomyces sp. ITFR-16. The sequence continues at coordinate 537,018 of NZ_CP134609.1, read as the reverse complement.
GTGGCTGAAGTACCAGGTGTCCTGCGCGATCCCGGAGCAGGTGTCGCTGCCCCCGGTGCCGGGGCAGCCGCCGTTGTCGCGCTGGAGCGCCCAGAACGACAGGGTGCCGACGCCCTTGGAGACGGCCCAGTTGTAGACCACGGGGGCGTCGGCGGTGGTGAACGTCTCTGCCGGGCCGTAGTCGTCGATGCCCGGCATCTCGATGATGCCCGTCATGCCCCACAGCTGGGCGTCGGTCTTCGACGGGTAGAGGGTGGCCAGTTGGCCCTTCAGGCCGGTGATCGCCGTCTGGGTGTCCTGTGCCATGTTGTGCGAGGCGCCGTCGTAGTAGTCGAACGTCATGAGGTTGACGACATCGACCTTGGCGCCGTTGGACACCGCGTTGCGCAGCACCGCGAGGCCGCTGTCGGCCAGGCCGTGCGTGGTGGTGGGCAGGGTGTACGAGATCTGCACCGAGCGCCCGTTGGCGGCGGCCCAGTCCTGGACCTTCTTGATGGCCTTGTTGCGGCGGTCGATCCCGGCGCTGTTCTCCAGCGAGTTGTCCTCGATGTCCATGTCGAGGCGGGACACGTCGTAGGTCGTGATGACCTTCTCGTACGCCGCGGCGATGGAGTCGACGTTCGTGCAGCTGTCGGCGATCTCGGTGCCGCCGTTGTCGGCCGCGTAGCCGCCGAACGAGGGGATCACGTCGCCGCCGCGCGAGCGGATCGTGGTGAAGTCGGCGCCGAACTCGGATTGGGCGATGGGTGTGCCCGCATCACCGTTCCAGTACGGGGTGCAGGAACCGCGCGACTCGGTCTGGATGAAGGCCATGGTGAGGTATTTGGCACCGGACGCCTGCGAGAGCGCGGCCGGGCTGTCCCCGTTCCACGCCTCGAAGTAGGGCGCGAAGACATGCGCGGGCAGGGGGGTGGCGGCGGTCGCGGCGGCCTGTGCGCCGGCGCCCGATCCGAGGACCAGACCTGCGGACGCGACGGCGGTGGCCAAGGCGCTCAGGACGGCGCCGACTGTTCTTGGACGTCTCATGGGGCAGCTCCCAGCGGGGTGGGACAACGGGCGGATTGCCGTGAGGCATGCCCATGATTGGTCTGGACCAGCTAACTGTCAACATTCTTTACTGTTTCATGCCCAGCCACTTGCCGGGACCGGCCGCACATCCGGAACTCGCGCGGCAAAAAGGGGAGTTGGGGAGGGTTGGGCGTTCAGCCCCGGGGGAGCGCGGCCCGCAGATACGGGGCCGTGCGGCTGTCCTCGGACCCGGCAACCTCCGCCGGCGGCCCCGCCGCCACGATCCGCCCGCCCCGGTCGCCGCCGCCCGGACCGAGGTCGATCACCCAGTCGGCGCCCGCGACCACGGCCATGTCGTGCTCCACGACCACCACGGTGCCGCCCGCGTCGACCAGCCCGTGCAACTGCCGCATCAGCACCTCCACATCGGCCGGATGGAGCCCCGTCGTCGGCTCGTCCAGCAGATACAGGGTGTGGCCCCGGCGGGCCCGCTGGAGCTCCGCCGCCAGCTTGATCCGCTGCGCCTCGCCGCCCGACAGCTCCGTCGCGGGCTGCCCGAGCCGCAGATAGCCGAGCCCCACGTCGAGCAGCGTGCGCAGACTGCGGGCGGCGGCGGGCGTGTCCGCGAAGAAGCCGGCCGCCGACTCCACCGTCAGATCGAGGACCTGGGCGATGTTCATCCCCCGCAGCGTGACCTCCAGGGTCTTCGGGTTGTACCGCGCCCCGCGGCAGTCCGGGCAGGGCGCGTACGTGCTGGGCAGGAAGAGCAGCTCCACCGAGACGAACCCCTCGCCCTGGCAGGTCTCGCACCGCCCGCCCGCCACGTTGAAGGAGAACCGGCCCGCCCGGTAGCCCCGCTCGCGTGCCGTCGCCGTCTGCGCGAACAGCTTGCGCACGACGTCGAACAGCCCGGTGTACGTGGCGAGGTTGGAGCGGGGCGTACGGCCGATGGGCCGCTGGTCGACCTGGACGAGCCGGTCCACCGCGCCGAGCCCCTCGGCCGACGCGCAGCCCGCCCCGCCCGCCTCCGGCCGCTGCCCGTCGGCTCCCTCGGCCTGCCGGTCGGCCAGCACGCCCGCCAGCACCTGCCCCACCAGCGTCGACTTGCCGGACCCCGAGACCCCGGTGACGGCGGTGAACACCCCGAGCGGGAAGGCGGCGTCCACGCCGTGCACGTTGTGCCGGTCCACCCCGAACAGCCGCAGCCACCCCGTGGGCGTGCGCACCTGACGTACGGGCGCGGGGGAGTCGTCGAACAGGAAGCGCCGGGTCGCCGACTCCTCGACCCCGGCCAGCCCGGCCGGCGGTCCGCTGTGCAGCACCCGGCCCCCGTGCTCACCGGCGAGCGGGCCCACATCGACCAGCCAGTCGGCCTGCCGCATCACATCCAGCTGGTGCTCGACCACGAAGACGCTGTTCCCGGCCTCCTTGAGCCGGCCCAGCACCCCGAGCAGCGACTCCGTGTCCGCCGGATGCAGCCCGGCGGACGGCTCGTCCAGCACGTACACGACACCGAAGAGCCCCGAGCGCAGCTGGGTGGCCAGCCGCAGCCGCTGGAGCTCGCCGGAGGAGAGCGTCGGGGCGGTGCGGTCGAGGCCCAGGTAGCCGAGACCGAGTTCGGTGACGGTCTCGATCCGGGCCAGCAGGTCGGCGGTGAGCACCCGGGCGGTGTCGCCTCCGGTGGCCGACCCCAGCACTTCGGCCAGCCGGGTGAGGGGCAGCGCCGCCAGCTCGGCGATCGTGCGGCCCGCGAAGGTCACGGCCATGGCCTCGGGGCGCAGCCTGCTGCCGTCGCAGACCGGGCAGGGCTCACTGGTCAGGAAGCGTTCGGCCTTGGCCCGCAGGGCGCGGCTGCGGGAGTCGGCGAAGGTGTGCATCACATAGCGCCGCGCGCTCATGTACGTGCCCTGGTACGGGCGCTGGATCCGCCCCGCGTCCCGGACCGGATGCACGGTGGCCACCGGCTGCTCGTCGGTGAACAGGATCCACTCGCGGTCGGCCGGATCCAGCTCCCGCCAGGGCCGGTCCACGTCGTGGCCGAGGGCGTCCAGCACATCGCGCAGGTTCTTGCCCTGCCAGGCCCCGGGCCAGGCGGCGATCGCCCCGTCCCTGATCGAGAGTCCGGGGTCCGGGACCAGGAGTTCCTCGGTGGTGCGGTGGACCCGGCCCAGACCGTGGCACCGGGGACAGGCCCCGACGGCGGTGTTCGGCGAGAAGGCGTCGGAGTCCAGCCGCTCGGCACCCTCCGGATAGTCCCCGGCCCGGGAGAACAGCATCCGCAGGGAGTTGGACAGCGTCGTCACCGTACCCACGGAGGACCGGGCGCCGGGCGCGGACCTGCGCTGCTCCAGCGAGACGGCGGGCGGCAGCCCCGTGATCTCCCCGACCGCGGGCGCGCCGACCTGGTGGATCAGCCGGCGGGCGTAGGGCGCGACGGACTCGAAGTAGCGGCGCTGGGCCTCCGCGTAGATGGTCCCGAAGGCGAGCGAGGACTTGCCCGATCCGGAGACCCCGGTGAAGACGGCCAGGGTGTCGCGCGGGATGTCGACGTCGACGTCCCGCAGATTGTGCTCGCGGGCGCCGCGCACCCGGACGTACGGATCGTGAGGGGTGGTCATGGGGGGCGGGGCTCCGTACGGTTTGGTTTGCTGGGGGCATGAGTCACGACGCTCGGCCGCTGGCCGTATTCGATCTGGACGGCACGCTCGCCGACACCGCCCACCGCCAGCATTTCATCGAGGGCTCCCGGCGCGACTGGGCCGGCTTCTTCGCCGCCGCGGTCGACGACCCGCCCCTGGCCGAGGGCGTACGGCTGGCCCTGGAGAGCGCCGAGGAGTGCGAGGTCGTCTACCTCACCGGCCGCCCCGAGCGCTGCCGCAAGGACACCGTGGCCTGGCTGACCGCGCAGGGGCTGCCCGGGGGGCGGCTCCACATGCGGCGCAACGACGACCGGCGGCCGGCCCGCCGGACCAAGCTGGAGATCCTTCAACGGCTGGGGCGCGGCCGCGCGGTGCGGATGCTGGTGGACGACGACGAACTGGTCTGCGACGACGCGGAGCGGGCCGGCTTCACCGTGGTACGCGCCCGCTGGGCACGGGATTCGGCGGCCCTGAGGGACGCGCAGGAGCGCCAGGGCCGCACCTGAGGCCGTCAAGGCTGCACGGAGATGAGTGGCCGGATCCGTCACTCCGGATCGTCGAGCCGGAAGCCCACTTTCAGGCCGACCTGGTAGTGCTCGATTCGGCCATTCTCGATGTGGCCGCGCACCTGGGTGATCTCGAACCAGTCGAGATTGTGCAACGTTTCCGAAGCCCTTGCGACCCCGTTGCGGATGGCCGCATCCACGCCCTCATGGGAGGTTCCTACGATTTCCGTGACGCGATACGTGTGATTCGACATGGAATGTCTCCTCTCGGCCTTACCAAGGTGCCCTACCTCGGCCGGGTTCGCGAGGGGGCGGAGTGCGGTGGCATGTCCGGAACCGCCCTTGACCAAAGTATTGGTCCATACCAAAATCCAGCCACGCCCGTGCGAGCGCAGCCCGCAGTCCCCCACACCGGGTCGACACGTTTGTCCTGCCGTTTCGCAGAAGGTGACCCCGTTGAAGAACCGCATGCTCGTCGGAGCGATTGCCCTGATTTCCACCGTTGCGCTGGGCGGGTGCGGCATGATCCCCGGTTCGGGCGGTTCGGGCGACAAGAAGGTCACCATCTGGCTGATGAAGGACAGCGTCACCACCGATTTCCTGGACCGCTTCAAGAAGGCGTACGAGGACGAGCACTCGTCGGTCGAACTGGAGTTCAAGATCCAGAGCTGGAGCGGCATCGGCCCGAAGGTGCTCGAAGCGCTGGGCGGCAAGGACACGCCCGATGTCATCGAGGTCGGCAACACCCAGGTCGCCCAGTACGCGGAGAGCGGCAATCTGCGCGACCTCACCCTGGAGTCCATGCGTGACCTGGGCAGCGACGACTGGCTGCCCGGCCTCGCCGAGCCCGGCAGCATCGGCGGCGTCCAGTACGGAATCCCCTGGTACGCCGCCAACCGGGTGGTGATCTACAACAAGGACCTCTTCGAGCAGGCGGGCATCAAGAACCCCCCGAAGACGCGCGAGGAGTGGATCGCGGACAGCGAGAAGCTGAACAGCGGCGGCAATCAGGGCATGTATCTGGCCGGCCAGAACTGGTATGTGCTCGCCGGATTCATCTGGGACGAGGGCGGCGAACTCGCCACCGACAAGGGCGGCGAGTGGGCCGGCGCTCTCGACACCCCGGCCGCGCTCAAGGGCATGGACTTCTATTCCGAACTCCAGGCGCTCGGCGACGGCCCCAAGGACGCGGACGAGGAGAAGCCCCCGCAGAGCGAGGTGTTCGCCAAGGGAAATGTCGCCCAGATCATCTCCACCCCCAGCAGCGCGACCCTGATCGAGAAACTGAACCCCGAACTCAAGGGAAAGCTGGGGTATTTCCCGATTCCCGGCAAGACCGCGAAGGCGCCCGGCTCCGTGTTCACCGGCGGCTCCGACCTGATCGTCCCGCAGAAGGCGGCCCAGCGCAGCGCCGGATACGAGGTGATCAAGGCGCTGGCCGGGGCCAAGTGGCAGGAGCAGCTGGCCAAGGCCATGAGCTATGTGCCCAACAAGCCCTCGCTGGCCCATGTCATCGAGGGCGAGGAGAGCACCGCCGCGATGGCCGAGGGTGCCGCACGCGGCCACGCCACCCCGAACTCGCCGCAGTGGGCCGAGGTCGAGGCCGACAACCCGATCAAGCCCTATATGACGGCCGTCCTCCAGGGCGGGGACCCGGAGACCGAGGCGAAGAACGCCTCCGAGAATATCACCGCCCTGCTCGCGGGCAGCTGACCCGGCAGGCGCCGCACGGCCCCCGGTGAACGCCGGGAGCGCCGCGCACCTCGGGATTCAGCCGTCGCACATCCCGGCTCTCCATGGCGGTCACGTCGAATCCAGCCGGTGACGGAAGAAGTAAGGAGCCGGGCCGAAGCACCCCAGCGACGGCCCGGCAGCCGCCCTTGCCGACCCGTCCCCGGAGTCCGCCATGCCCGCGCTGCCCACCGTCTCCCCCGCCCCGATCCCGACACCGGCCCCGGCCGCCCAGCCCCGCTACCGGGTCTCGCTCGCCGCCGACCAGGACGAGATACGCGCCGCCCAGCGGCTGCGCCACCAGGTCTTCGCCGCGGAGTTCGGCGTCCGGCTGGACGGCCCCGAACCCGGTCTGGACAGCGACGCGTTCGACGCGTACTGCGACCACCTCCTGGTCCGGGAGACCGCCACCGGCGAGATCGTCGCGACCTACCGGCTGCTGCCGCCCGACCGGGCGCGGATCGCGGGCCGCCTCTACGCCGAGGGCGAGTTCGACCTCAGCCGGCTCGGCCCCATCCGCGACGACCTGGTCGAGGTCGGCCGCTCCTGCGTCCACCCGGCCCACCGCGACGGCGCCGTCATCGCCCTGATCTGGGCGGGCCTGGCCCGCTACATGCAGCGCAGCGGCCACAACTGGCTGGCCGGCTGCTGCTCCGTACCCCTCTCCGACGGCGGCACGGCGGCCGCCGGCGCCTGGGAGACCGTACGGGCGAAGCACCTGGCGCCCGAGGAGTACTGGGTCACCCCGCACCGCCTCTGGCAGCCCGCCGCCGACGCCCCGCCCGCCCCCGCCCCGCGCGCCGCGCTGCCTGCCCTGCTCCGGGGCTATCTGCGGCTCGGCGCCCGGGTCTGCGGGGCACCCGCGCACGATCCCGACTTCAACGTCGCCGACCTCTACGTCCTGCTGTCGCTGCGCGGCACCGACCCCCGCTATCTGCGCCACTTCCTCTCGCTCGCCCCGCAGCGATGAGCGGCGTCTGGCTGCCCGCCTCGCCCTGCACCCCGCGCGCCTGCGCCGCCCACGACGGCCCCGCCCGCCACCCGCTCCCGGCCGCCGCCCTGCTGCTCGCCGGCTGCCTGCTCACCCTCGCCGGCGTGCTGGGCGCACCGCTCGCGCTGCTGCTCCGGCAGCGCCACCGGGAGTGGCTGGTCCGCGGCTGGGCGCACGGCGTGGTGCGGGCCTTCGGCGTACGGACACGGATCGCCGGGCAGCCGGCCGCGAGCGGCGGCGGGCCCGGGGCGCTCGTCGTCGCGAACCATGTCTCCTGGCTCGACATCCCGCTGGTCGCGGCAGTGTGCCCCGGCCGCATGCTGGCCAAGAGCGACATCCGGGGCTGGCCGCTGCTCGGCCCGCTGGCCGCGCTCGGCGGCACCCTCTTCGTCGAGCGTGAACGGCTGCGCGCGCTGCCCGGTACCGTGGACGCGATCGCCTCCGCGCTGCGGGGCGGGGCGCGCGTCGTGGTCTTCCCGGAAGGCAGCACCTGGTGCGGGCGGGGGAGCGGCGGACCCTTCCGGCCCGCCGCCTTCCAGGCCGCGATCGACGCCGGGGCCGCCGTGCAGCCGGTCCGCATCCGCTACCTGGGCGCGGCGGCCGGAGCCGCCGCCTTCGTCGGCGAGGACCCGCTCGCCGCGTCCCTGTGGCGGGTGGTGCGGGCGGCGGGGCTGACCGCCGAGATCCACGTACTGCCGCGGATCCCGGCGGACGGCCGGACCGGCCGCCGCGCCCTGGCCCGGCTCGCTCAGTCCACCGTGGCCAGCGACAGCGCGAACCTGCCCCCGGAGTCGGTCCACCACTGAGCCAGCCGGAGCCCCGCACCGGCGAGTTCGCGGCGCACGCCCTCCTTGCGGAACTTCGCGGACACCTCCGTGCGCACCTCCTCGCCCTCCTCGAACGGCACCACCAGATCCAGTTCCGGAATCTTCACCGTCAGGGCCCGGCGGGCCCGCAGCCGCATCTCGATCCACTCCTCCTGCGGATTCCACCGGGCCACATGCGCGAAGTCGTCCGGTGCGAAGTCCGCGCCCAGCTCCCGGTCGACGACCGAGAGCACGTTGCGGTTGAACGCCGCCGTCACCCCGGCCGCGTCGTCGTACGCCGCGACCAGCACCTTCTCGTCCTTCACCAGGTCCGTGCCCAGCAGCAGCGTGTCACCGGGGGAGAGCAGCGCCCGCACGGAGCTCAGGAACACCTCCCGCTCGCCTGGCAGCAGATTGCCGATCGTGCCGCCCAGGAACGCCACCAGCCGGGGCCCCGGGGTCTCGGGGAGCGAGAGCCCGGCGGTGAAGTCGGCGATCAGGGCGTGCACGGACAGCCCGGGCCGCTCGTCGAGCAGGGCCTCGGCCGCGCCCCGCAGTGCGCTCTCGCTCACATCGACCGGGACATAACTGTCCAGCTCCGGCAGCGCGTCCAGCAGATGCCGGGTCTTCTCCGAGGAGCCGGAGCCCAGTTCGACGAGAGTCCGGGCGCCGGACGCGGCGGCGATCTCACCGGCCCGGTCGACCAGGATCTCCCGCTCGGCACGCGTCGGGTAGTACTCGGGCAGCCGGGTGATCTCCTCGAACAGCTCACTGCCCCGGGCGTCGTAGAACCACTTGGGCGGCAGGGTCTTCGGGTGCCGGGTCAGGCCGCTGAGCACATCGGCGCGCAGCGCCGCGTCCGTCGCGTCCACCGGCAGGGTGCGGGTCAGCAGAAAGGGACTCACTCGGTGGGCTCCTTGAGCGGGGTCAGCAGGACATCGGCGCGGGTCGCGGTCAGCAGGGTGCGGTCGGGGACCTCGCGCCAGCGCGGATCGTCGTCGTACGGCTCCGAGGCCACGACCGTGTGCCGGCCGGGCTCGGTCAGATGCCACAGCGTGTCGCCCCAGGCGGTCGCGACGATGCTGCGGCCGTCGGTGAGCAGCAGGTTGAGCCGGGAGCCGGGCGCCGCCTCGGCGGCCTCGACCACCGTGTCCGCCACGGCCTGCGGGAGCGCGTCGCCCGCCGCAAGCCGGTGCTGCACCAGGGCCCAGACCAGGGCCGAGTCGCAGCGGGCGGTGAGCCGGAGCAGTTCGGCCGGGGGCAGCGTGGCCGCCAGGGAGGCCAGGGACCCCGGCCAGCCCTTCACCGCGCCGTTGTGGCTGAACAGCACCCCGCCCCCGGTGAACGGCGCGGCCGCGGCCTCGCCGTCCGGGTCGGCCTCGGTGGCGTCCCGGACGGCGGCCAGCAGCGCGTGACTGCGCACCACCCGGGCGAGATCGGCAAAGGTCTGGTCGCCCCAGACGGGACCCTGGCGGCGGTAGCGCCCCGGCACGGGGTCGCCCTCGGCGTACCAGCCGACCCCGAAGCCGTCGGCGTTGACCGTCCCGTACCGCTGCCGGCGCGGTTCCCAGGACTGGCGCACCAGCGAGTGCACCGGCTGCGTCAGCACCTCGCCCAGGGCCACCGGTGGTCCCAGGTAGGCGATATGACGGCACATCAGAGATCCCTCGCGGTGCGAAACCCGGAGAAGATCTGCCGCCGGACCGGCAGGTCCCAGTTGCGGAACGTGCCCCGGCAGGCCACCGTGTCCACCGCGAACGAACCGCCCCGCAGCACCTTGTGCTCCGGCCCGAAGAACACCTCCGAGTACTCGCGGTACGGGAACGGCGCGAACCCCGGATACGGCAGGAAGTCGCTCGCCGTCCACTCCCACACATCGCCGATCAACTGCCCGGCGCCGCAGGGCGACCGGCCCTGCGGATACGCCCCGGCGGGCGCGGGCCGCAGATGGCGCTGGCCCAGATTGGCGCGCTCGGGCGTCGGGTCCTCGTCGCCCCACGGGTAGCGGCGGCTCCGCCCCGACGCGGGATCGTGGCGGGCCGCCTTCTCCCACTCCGCCTCGGTGGGCAGCCGCCGGCCCGCCCAGCGCGCGTAGGCGTCGGCCTCGTACCAGCTCACGTGCAGCACCGGCTCCTCGTCCGGCACCGGCTCGGTCACACCGAAACGGCGGCGCAGCCACTGCCCGGCGTCCCGGTGCCAGAACAGCGGCGCGGTCAGCTCGTGCTCGCGGACCATGGCCCAGCCCTCGGGCGCCCACCAGCGCCGCTCGGTGTAGCCGCCGTCCTCGATGAACGCCCGGTAGGCGCCGCAGGTCACCGGGGCGGTGTCGATGCGGAACCCGGGGACTTCGCGGCGGTGGGCGGGGCGTTCGTTGTCGAGCGCCCACGGCTCGGTCGACGTGCCCATGGTGAACGGGCCGCCGGGCACCTCCACCTCGGCCGGCAGCGCTGCCGCGCCGACGGGGCGCGGCGGCTCCGGAGCCGTCAGCACCGCCGGGCCCTTGCGCAGCTGATGCGTGATCAGCATGGTTTCGTCGTGCTGCTGTTCGTGCTGGGCGATCATCCCGAAGACGAAGCCGGACTCGACCAGGGCCCGGCCGCCGAGCGGGGTGGACTCCAGCACGTCCAGCGCCCGGCCGCGCACCTCGGAGGCGTAGCTTCGGGCCTCGGCGGGCGCCAGCAGCGGCAGGGACGGACGGGTGGCGCGCGGATGCTCGAAGGCGTCGTACAGGCCGTCGATCTCCGGCCGCATCGCCTCCCGTCCCGCGACGCCGCGCAGCAGCCACAGCTCCTCCTGGTTGCCGATGTGCGCGAGGTCCCAGACCAGCGGCGACATCAACGGGGAGTGCTGAGCGGTGAGATCACGGTCGTCCACGCTGTCGGTCAGCAGGGTGGTGCGCTCCCGGGCGGTGAGCAGCGCGGCGAGCGCGCGCTCCCGGAGCGCCTCGGCGTCCTGGGCGTCCGGGCTCCCTGTTCCGTACGGCGGGGAAGCGGGGGAGTCGGTCATGAGAGGGTCCCCTTCGGATGGGCGGTGCCGTGTGCGGGAGCCGTACCGAGCCGGTCCCGCAGATCGTCGGCCGGACATCGGCCCCGCGCGACATAGCGGTCGTGGAAGTCCGCCACCGCGTCCTGCACCGCTCTCGACGCGCCGAGCCGGGGCAGCGCCTCCAGGGCCAGCCCGAAGCAGACGGCGGCCGCCGCCCGCAGCTCCGGGTCGGTCAGGCCGTCCCGGGCGGCGCCCGCCCAGAGCGGATTGCGCGGGGCGGCCTGCGCGCCCGCGGTCTCGGCCAGCGGTTTGACGGTGCGGTACACGGTTTCGGCGGCCTCCGGGTCGTCGAACAAGGCGGTGGTGACGGCGAGCGGCACGATCCAGCCGTCCTCGCCCGGCTGCGCGTCGATCATGCGCAGCTCCAGGTGCCCGCGCGGGCGGACCGGCGGGAACAACGTGGTGATGTGGTAGTCGAGATCGGCCCGGCCGGGGCGTCTGGGCAGCCCGGAGCGGATCCACTCCCGGAAGGTCAGCCCGTCCGGCACGGCCCACGGACCCTCGCCCCGGATGCAGAGCACGGGCGTGTCCAGGACATGCGCGGTCCAGCCGTCGCGCGGCGGCAGCAGCCCGGCCGGGGCCAGCGTCCGCAGCGGGTCGAGGTCGGCCCACAGGGACTGGCGCGTCGAACGCCACGGCGTCGGCCCGCCCTGCCGGAAGGGTGAGTTGGCGAAGGCCGCCACCAGCACCGCGCCCAGCAGATGGGCCAGCTGCCAGCGCCGCCCGTAGCCGAGCGGACCGGGTTCCTCCTCTCCGGCGTCCAGACAGACCTGGACGGAAGCGGTCGTGCACATCATCGCGCGGCCGGCCGGCCCCCATCGGTCGAGGGCGGTCTCCATGGCGTCGTACCGGGGCTCGCGCAGGAGCCGGCGCGGTGGCTGCCAGGGATCGACGCCCAGTCCGGCCGGAGCGAGGTCCAGCCGGGCGAGGGCGGCCCGTACGGCGACGAGATCGGCGGCGGTGTCGTTGACGCACGCCATCAGGGAATCGGCGGGGCGCGAGCTGAGCTCCAGCTGGCCGCCGGGTTCGAAGGTGAGCGCCGCACTCAGGGGCAGCGCCCGGACGGCCGCAGCGGCCGCTTCGAGACGGTGGGGCGGGACGAGGCGGTGGGGGTGGTCGCGGTCGTGCAGGAGCCATTCGAGCTCGACTCCCACGATGCGGGGCGGCCCCGTCTTGAAACAGATGCCGCGCAGTAAATCCTCCGCCGCTCCCTCGCCGAGGGGCGGGTCCGAGCCGGGCGGACCGTGGCCGCCAGGAGTGTCGGGTGACATGCCGGGCCTCCTTCTTCCGGTGCGTCCGTCCTACCCAAACCGCTGTGAGGGGATCGCACAAGGGTGCCCCTGTGCGCCGGGAATTCGGTTGCGTCCCCTGCGGGGGAGCGTCGATCATGCCCCGTATGCACCATAAGGGGGAGGCGCGATGAGCGCCCGGCTGCGCGGCATCGCGCGCGAGACCGAATCGATCGTCGAGGCGGGTGTCTACCGCACCCCGCAGGGCCGCGAGGTCAGCATCGAACGGGCCCTGACCGCCGCCCTCTCGGGTACCAGGCTGTACGGTCCCGAGCCGGTGCCCGTCGCGGCGCTGGACCGGGACCGGGCCACGGTCATCGAGGTCACCGGCGAGAGCAGCCTGCAGGCCGCCGCCCGGATGACCGGGGAGGGGCCGGGCAGGGTGGCCGTCCTGAACTACGCCTCGGCCCGCAACCCCGGCGGCGGCTACCTCAACGGGGCGCAGGCGCAGGAGGAGGCGCTGTGCCGGGGCTCCGCGCTCTACGCCACGCTGCTGCGCGCTCCCGAGTACTACGCGCACCACCGGGCCGAACGCAGCGCGTTCTACAGCGACCGGGTCATCCACTCACCGGGTGTCCCGGTCTTCCGCGACGACCGGGGCCGGCTGCTCGACACCCCGTACACGGCCGGATTCCTCACCTCGCCCGCACCCAACGCGGGGGTGATCCGCCGCAGCAGCCCGCAGGAGGCCCACCGCATCCCCGCCGCCCTCGCCGCCCGTGCCGAACGGGTGCTGGAGGTCGCGGCGGTACGCGGCTACCGCAGGCTGGTGCTCGGAGCCTGGGGGTGCGGGGTGTTCGCCAACGACCCGGCCGAAGTGGCGGGCGTGTTCCACGCCCTGCTCACCGGCGACGGACGGTTCGCCGGCCACTTCGAGGAGATCGTCTTCGGCATTCTCGCCCGGGGCGAGGACGCGCCCACCAGGACGGCCTTCGCCCGGGTGTTCGCCAAAAGCGCCCCACCCCCACCCTGACGTTGAGCCATAGGGCTGGACCTCGTCCGGTACGCCCGGACTGGGCCGTTCGGGTCGGCGGCCCGCCCCGGCGGCACGGGAACACCCGTGGCCGGGACCGGCCCCGGCCGCCGTCAGCGCCAGCCGTAGAGCTCCCGCAGCCGCCCCACGACCAGGTCGAACCTGTCCCGGTCCAGGGCGCACGCCTCGCGCCGCATCCCGTCCTCGTGCACCCGCAGCACCCGGTCCAGGTCGACCCAGGACGGCCGGCCGGAGCTGTCCCAGGGGCCCGCGCCCAGCGCCACCCACTCCCGGTCGCGGTCGTGCTGCTTGCTGGAGAGCTGCACCGCCAGCAGCGTGCCCGCCGCCTCGCGCGCGACCACGAGCACCGGACGGTCCTTGCCCCGCCCGTCGTTCTCCTCGAACGGCACCCAGGTCCAGACGATCTCGCCGGGGTCGGGGTCGCCGTCCCGGTCGGGCGCGTAGGAGGTGCGGACCGGGCCCACCTCGTGCGGTTCGGCCTGGGCGGTGGCGGTGGGACCGGTACGGCCGGGGAAGTCGGCCGGCCCGTCATGGCTGTCGGTGCGGTGCTGGATGGTCATCGCAACACCGTAGGACCTCGGCCGCCGTCCGCGTGGAGCGGGGCGGCCGAACGGTTGTGAGCCCCGGAGCGTTTCCCCGTCACACAGGTCTGGGAGACTGCCCGACGCCATGAGCCAGTTACCCGAGCAGAACTCCGAAGGCCCCGTCCCCACCAGCGCCGATGTGGCGCGGCTGGCCGGCGTCTCCCGGGCCACCGTGTCCTATGTACTCAACAACAACGCGGAGGTACGGATCAGCGATCCGACCCGCCGCCGGGTGCGGGAGGCCGCCGCCGAACTCGGTTACGTACCGCACGCGGCGGCCCGGAGCCTGCGCGCGGGACACTCCCGCATGGTGCTGCTGCCCACGGGAAACGTGCCCGCCGGCCCCCTGCACCTGCGCTTCCTGCGCGAACTGGAGTCGGGCCTGCGGCGCCTGGACTACACGGTCGTCCAGTACGGCTCGCTCGGCCTCGACGCCGACGACGCCGCCCGCGCCTGGGCCGAACTGCGGCCCGTCGCCGTCATCGTGCCGGGTTCCGTCCCCCTCACCCCGCAGGGCATAGCCGTGCTCCGGCGCTCCGGGGCCAAGGCGGTGATCACCCTCGGGCCCGAACCGGTGGAGGGCGCCCACGCCCTGATCATGGATCAGCGCGAGGTCGGCGGCTGCGCCGTCCGCCATCTCCTGGAACGCGGCAGGCGCCGCATCGGCGTGGTGATGCCCGAGGAACCGGGCCCCGCCCTGTTCGCGGCCCCGCGCCTGACCGGCGCCCGGCAGGCCGCCACGGCCTTCGGAGCCCTGATCGAGCCGCTTCCGCTGCGCTACGACGAGGAGTCGGCCGCCGCCCTCGCCGCCCGCTGGCCCGCGCTCGCCCTCGACGCCGTCTTCGCCCACGACGACAGCTACGCGATGCTTCTGATGCGGGCCCTGAAGGACGCGGGCATCGACATGCCGGCCGCGACCGCCGTGGTGGGGGCGGACGACTCCATGCTCGGCAGACTGCTCAGACCCCGGCTCAGCAGCGTACGGATGGAACTGGCGACGGTGGAGCCGCTGGCCGATCTGGTGGACCGCCTGGTGCAGCACCCAAGGACGCAACCCGAGCGCCACGACCTGCTGCGGGCGCGGGCCGTGCCCCGGGAGTCGAGCTGAGCGGGCGGGAGGCGCCGGTGCGTCGGCGCGGCAAGGTGCGGGGCGGACGGCCCGTGCTTAGCGTCGGGACCATGAGCCATCCGCAGCGTTACGAGATCCTCCTGGTCCCCGAGTACACGGAAGCCCGGGGCACCGGCCCCGGTGGCTCCGACGCCGCCGGCGCGACGGAATCCGGAGCCTCGGAACCGGGCGCCGGGGGTTCGTCCGTCAAGGGATCGACCGCCAGGGACTCCGACGGGCGGGGGCGCGGGGCGGCCATCCGTTCGGCGGTCGTGACCGCGACGGGCGACACCGGCGAGAGCGGCTACCCCCGTTACGAGGGCGACGGCATGGTGGCGGACATCGACCCCGACACCCAGACCGTCGAGGCCCTGCTCGTCGACGGCTCGGAACTCGGCTACGGACTCTCGGTCCGGATCTCCCGGAACACGGACGGCTGAGGCCGCCCGGCCCCGGGCGCCGGGACCGGGCGGCCCCGGCGCCGCGCGAATGAACGAGTAGGCGGGAGCCGCCTACTGCTGCCCTTCCGGGCTGCCCTTCTGCTCGTTCTCGATGGACTTGCGGACCTCGTCCATGTCCAGCTTCCTGGCCTGGCCGATGACGTCCTCCAGCGCGGCCTCCGGCAGTGCGCCGGGCTGCGAGAAGACCGCCACGTTGTCCCGGACGATCATCAGGGTCGGAATCGACCGGATCTCGAAGGCCGCCGCCAGCTCCTGCTGCGCCTCCGTGTCGACCTTGGCGAAGACCAGGTCCTCATGACGCTCGGAGGCCGAGTCGTAGACCGGGGCGAACTGCCGGCACGGGCCGCACCAGGAAGCCCAGAAGTCGATCAGGACGAAATCGTTCTCGCTGACGACCTGATCGAAGTTTTCCTTGGTGAGCTCTACGGTGCTCATGTTCTGCTACCTCTTCCTGTGCCCGATCGGACGTGTCCGGGACAACGGTGCCCGTGCTTGCGCTATTCCGCCTGCCCATGTGGCCGCAGCCCACACCCATGACCAAAATGGGCCCATGACACATGCTGTGGAGCCTGTCGCGTACGACGTCGTGGTCATCGGTGCAGGTCCGGTGGGTGAGAATGTGGCGGACCGGACCCGGGCCGCCGGGCTGAGCACCGCGATCGTGGAGTCCGAGCTGATCGGCGGCGAGTGTTCGTACTGGGCGTGCATGCCGAGCAAGGCACTGCTGCGCCCCGTCGTCGCCCGTGCCGACGCCCGCCGCGTCCCCGGTCTGAGCGCATCCGTCCAGGGACCGCTGGACACCGCCGCGGTCCTCGCCCACCGCGACGACTATGCCTCGCACTGGAAGGACGACGGCCAGGTCGCCTGGATCGAGGGGATCGGCGCGGACATCTACCGGGGCCACGGCCGGCTGACCGGTACGAAGGCGGTCACCGTCACGGCCCCCGACGGTACGGAACACCGGCTCACCGCCCGGCACGCCGTCGCCGTCTGCACGGGCAGCCGGGCCGTGGTGCCCGACCTGCCCGGCATCGCGACCGCCCGTCCCTGGACCAGCCGGGAGGCGACGAGCGCCAAGGAGGTGCCCGGCCGGCTGATCGTCGTCGGCGGGGGAGTCGTCGGCGTGGAGATGGCCACCGTCTGGGGCGCCCTGGGCTCCGAGGTCACCCTGCTGGTACGCGGCAAGGGGCTGCTGCCCAAGATGGAACCCTTCGCCGGTGAACTGATCGCGGAAGCCCTGACCGAGGCGGGGGCCGGCATCCGTACGGGCGTCTCGGCCACCTCCGTACGGCGTGCGGCCCCGGACGGGCCGGTCACCGCGGAACTGGACAACGGCGAGAGCATCGAGGCCGACGAGATCCTCTTCGCCACCGGCCGCGCCCCGCGCACCGACGACCTGGGCCTGGAGACGGTGGGACTGGAGCCCGGCTCATGGCTCACGGTCGACGACAGCTGCCGGGTCGAGGGCTCGACCTGGCTCTACGCCGTCGGCGACGTGAACCACCGGGCGCTCCTGACCCACCAGGGCAAGTACCAGGCGCGCATCGCCGGGGCCGCCATCGCCGCCCGCGCGGAGGACGTGCCGCTGCTGGAGACCGACCCCTGGGGAGCCCACGCCGCGACCACGGACCACGCGGCCGTCCCGCAGGTCGTCTTCACCGACCCGGAGGCCGCGTCGGTGGGCCTCACCCTCGCCGAGGCGGAGCGGGCGGGCCACCGGGTCCGCGCGGTCGACTACGACCTCGCGTCGGTGGCGGGCGCCGGCCTCTACGCGGACGGCTACCGGGGCCGCGCGCGCATGATCGTCGACCTGGACCGGGAGATCCTGCTGGGTGTCACCTTCGTCGGCCCCGGCATCGGCGAACTGCTGCACTCGGCGACGGTCGCGGTCGCGGCCGAGGTCCCCGTCGACCGGCTCTGGCACGCGGTCCCGGCGTACCCGACGATCAGCGAGATCTGGCTGCGGCTGCTGGAGGCGTACCGGGGCTGAGCACGCACGGCGGCTCCCGGACCGGCCTGTCCGTCAGGTGCGGTCGGTCCGGGAGCCGCCGGTTCGGCCGGGGTCAGGCGGGCGGTGCGACGTCGCTGGTGGTGACGTGGACGTGGTCGACGACGAGTTCCTGGGGGAAGGTCGTGTTCCCGTCCGGGTTGCCGGGCCAGTCCCCGCCGACCGCGAGGTTGAGGATGAGGAAGAAGGGCTTGTTGAAGACCCACGGGTTGCCGCCGGTGTCGGCGGGCGTGCGGTGCTGGTAGACGTTGCCGTCCACCGACCAGGTCACGGAGTCGGGGGCCCAGTCGACGGCGAAGGTGTGGAAGTCGTCGGCGAAGGCCTGGCCGTCCGGGAGGGTGTAGCCCGCGCCGATGCCGGCGGCGCCCGAGTAACCGGGGCCGTGCAGGGTGCCGTGGACCGTGGACGGCTCGAAGCCGACGTTCTCCATGACGTCGATCTCACCGGAGTTGGGCCAGCCGACCTGCCCGATGTCGTCGCCGAGCATCCAGAATGCGGGCCACATCCCCTGACCGCGCGGGATCTTCATCCGCGCCTCGACGTGCCCGTAGGTGGAGGTGAACTTGCCCGAGGTGTTGAGCCGGGCCGAGGTGTACTCGCAGGTCCCGTACCAGCACTGGTAGTTGTTCGGGTTCTCCTTGCGGGCGGTGATGACCAGATGGCCCTGGCCGTCGAGCGCGGCGTTGCTGTTGCCCGCCGTGTAGTACTGCCCCTCGTGGTTGTTGACGTTGTCGCCGGTCTCGATCTGCCACTTGCCGCCGTCCACGGCGGAACCGGCTGGTCCGTCGAAGTCATCGGTGAACGTCGCGGCAGCCGCGACGGAGCCCTGCGCTGCCGGGGCCGCCGCGTCGAACGGCTGGGGGGCGCCGGACGCGAGTCCGGAGGTGGTGGCGACCAGGGCGAGTACGGAGAGCGCTGGGACCAGGAGACGCCTGGTCAGGTGGGGGGAACTCATGAGATTTCCTTCCCGTGCGGGATGGAGGACATGCGATTCGCCATGCATATGACAAGTGGGGGCACGGCCATCGCGTGGGGGGGATGATGGGGCCTTAGCTCACTACGTGATTTAAGAAGTGAACCATCTGGGTGTCAAGACTCCGGTACGGACCACAGTTCTTGCACATGCTCCGCGCGGTGGTCGCGCGTACGTGACTCAGCGGGCCGGCTCAGGGGCGAGCGGCCGGCCGCAGCGCAGGTTCCACCGTCCCGACCTGCCGCTGAGCTCCGTCAGGGCCAGCGGTGCGACATCGAGCCGCCAGAACGCCTGCGGCGGGAGGGTCAGCGCGTGCACGACCGCCGCCCGCACCAGAGCCGGTTCGGCCACGGCCAGCACCCGCCCGCCGTCGTCGTCCCCCAGCGAGTCGAGCCAGGCGCCCGCCCGCGCGCACAGACCGAGCAGCGACTCGCCCCCGTGCGGGGCGCCGGCGGGATCCGCCAGCCAGGCCGCGACCGCCTCCGGCTCGCTCGCCCCGATCTCGTCCAGCCGCGCACCGGCCCACCGGCCCAACTCCCAGTCACGCAGGGCGTGCTCGGCCGTGGACCGGAGCCCGAGCGCGTCGGCCGTCAGGGTGCACCGCACCGACGGGCCGTGCCGGAACCGGTCCGCGGCGGGCACCCGCTCGGCGGCGGACCGGGTCTGCCGGAGCCCCGATGCGTCGAGGGGCGCGTCACCCGCGAACCGCGCCTCGCGCAGCGCGGCGTTCATCGCCGGTGAGATCAACATCACCCGTACCGTCATGACCGCTCTCAACTCCCTGAACTGTGGCCACTTGGCCAAGCACACCATGGCATCCGTGCTCCCCGGCCCCTCCGATGGCACCATGGCGGGCCCCGCTTCCAGGCGGTATGGTCGCGACGACATGACGACGGTGTGACGGAAGCCCGGTGAGAATCCGGCACGGTCGCGCCACTGTGAACCCGTATCCCTGCGGGGAAGTCAGACCCAGCACCTTCGTCTCAGGCACCACGATCGGGACGCGTGTTCCCACAGGAGGTACTGCCATGGCACAGTCTGCTGCCCCCGCCACCGGCGCACCCGCCATCACCCCCATCTCGCTGAAGGCCATTGCCCCCTGGGCGGTCTTCTTCGGCATCGTCATGCTGATCCTGCTGTACTTCGTCGGCGCCGAGCAGGGCGCCACCGCGCTCATCTCGGGCGAAGGCGTGCACGAGTGGGTCCACGACGGCCGCCACCTCCTCGGTTTCCCCTGCCACTGACCTACCGCCTGATCCAGGGGAATCCCTCATGAACTCCATATCTGTCAGAGCTCTGCTGGTCCGCGGCATGCTGGCCGGGCTCGTCGCGGGTGCGCTCGCACTCGTCGTCGCCTACTTCCTCGGTGAGTCCCGCGTGGACGCGGCCATCGCCCTCGAAGAGGCGCACAGCCACGACCACGGCGGCGGCGAGGAACTCGTCAGCCGCACGATGCAGTCCACCGCCGGCCTCGCCACCGGTGTGCTCGTCTTCGGTGTGGCCGTCGGCGGTATCGCGGCCCTCGTCTTCTGCTACGCCCTGGGCCGGATGGGCCGGTTCGGCCCTCGGGCCACGGCGGCGCTGATCGCGGGCGCGGCGTTGCTCACCGTGTATGTCGTGCCGTTCCTGAAGTACCCGGCCAACCCGCCGGCCGTCGGCAACCCCGACACCATCGGCAAACGCACCACGCTGTTCTTCCTGATGGTCGCCCTCAGCGTGCTGCTGGCCGTCGCCGCCGTCATCCTCGGCAAGCGGCTCGCCCCCCGCCTGGGCGCCTGGAACGCGACGATCGCCGCGGCGGCCGGCTATGTGCTGGTAATCGGCCTGGCCTACGCCTTCCTGCCGTCGTTCAACGAGGTCGGCAAGGACTTCCCGGCCACCCTGCTGTGGCAGTTCCGGCTGGCCACGCTCGCGGTCCAGTTCACCCTCTGGACCACCTTCGGCCTCGTCTTCGGCTACCTCACCGAACGCCTGCTGGTGCCGAAGGCCGACGCGGTCACGGCGGGCAGCGGCAAGGCGAGCCGGACGGCGGCCGCCGTCGGCTGACGCCCGCGCGACGCGGAGCGTCGCCCCCACTGTCGGAGCCCGCCGGAATCACCGGCGGGCTCCGCCCGTTGTGTCACTCCGCCCCGGCCTGCGCACCCTCCCAGTCGATCCGGTAGTGCCTCAGCAGCGCGTCCTCCTTCACGAAGCGCATGCCCGCCGCCGTCATGACGTGCTGGGACGCGAGGTTGTCGAGACCGGTGTCCCCGTGCACACCCGCGACGCCCTGTTCGCGGGCGAACAGCAACAGCGCACGCAGCGCCTCGGAGGCGTACCCCATGCCCTGCGCCGACGGCACGAGGCCGTAGCCGATCGTCACGTACCCGTTCGCGTCCGGCGCCCCGTGGAACCCCATCCCGCCGATGACGAGCCCGTCCTCGCGGCGCCGTATCTCGTACGAACAGAACGGTGTCGGGTCCTCCCGGGTCGCGCAGGTGTCGAGGAACCGCCCGGCCGCCCCGCGCTCACCGGGGGAGGGGTAGCCGGGGGCCCAGCGCGCACCCTCCGCCGGCGTGTTGTCCCGCACCCGCTCGGCGTCGGCGGGACCGAGCGGACGCAGGAGCAGGCGCGGGGTCTCCACGTGATCCGAGAGCAGGTCATCCGTGTACAGGTCATCCATGGACCAGTGGAGTATCACGGCGTGCGAACGGGCCGCACCTGGATATGAAGGGACCGTACCTGGATGTGAACGGGCCGCACCCGGATGCCCGGGTGCGGCCCGGCGGCGCCGGCAAGTTACGCCTCCGCCGCCCGACGCAGGCGCAACTCCCCCACGTCCTGGGCGCTGCCGGCGACCGGTTCCGGGCCGAAGTCCCCGGACAGGGCTGCCGCCATCCGCAGCTGCGTGCCGGCCTCGGTGCCGCGCCCCTGCCGCTCCAGCGTCCGGCCGAGCATCAGCCGCGCGTACTGCTCCACGGGGTCGCGCTCCAGCACGGCCCGCAGCTGCGTCTCGGCCCGTCCGAGCTGCGCCGAGTGGTAGTAGGCGCGGGCCAGCAGCAGCCGGGGCGCGACCTGCTCCGGCACTTCCTCGACCAGCCCGCGCAGAATCCGGGCCGCGGTCATGTACTCCTTCGCCTCGAAGAAGAACCGCGCCCGCTCCCAGCGCTCGGCCGCGGTGCCGAACTCGTAGTAGCTGTCGCTCATGTGACCTCCTCGGCCATGGGTGCTCGCGGGGCCGTTCCCGTTAGCCGTCAGCTGCCACAACAGCCAGAGATGGTTTAACATTCCACTAAATATTCGGCGTGGGCACCGCCCGCCCGCACCCGCACCGGAATAGGTTGAGCGCCATGAGCAATCTCGATCGCCAGGCCGTGCCCTCCGTCTGCGGAGGCCGGGGCTTCGTCGTCGCCGAACCGGTACGAGAACTCCTCACCCCGCGCCGCGTCCGGCTCGGCGAGTCCACCGAGGTCCGCCGGCTGCTGCCCAACCTGGGCCGCCGGATGGTCGGCGCCTGGGCCTTCGTCGACCACTACGGCCCCGACGACATCGCCGACGAGCCGGGGATGCAGGTGCCGCCGCACCCCCACATGGGCCTGCAGACGGTCAGCTGGCTGCACGAGGGCGAGGTCCTGCACCGCGACAGCCTCGGCAGCCTCCAGACGGTCCGCCCGCGCGAACTGGGCCTGATGACCTCGGGCCGGGCGATCAGCCACTCCGAGGAGAGCCCGAAGCGGCACGCCGCGCTGTTGCACGGGGCCCAGCTCTGGGTCGCCCTGCCCGACGCGCACCGCTCCGTCGAGCCGCACTTCCAGCACCACAGCGACCTCCCCGCCGTCACCGCCCCCGGCCTCACGGCCACGGTGATCCTCGGCGAACTGGACGGCGCCGCCTCACCCGGCACCGCCTACACCCCGATCGTCGGCGCGGACCTCACCCTGTCCCGCGGCGCCGGGGCCCGCCTCCCGCTGGACCCCGACTTCGAGTACGCCGTGCTCTCGATGTCCGGCGAGGCCGAGGTGGACGGCGTGCCGGTCCTCCCGGGCTCGATGCTCTACCTCGGCTGCGGCCGCACGGAACTGCCGCTGCGCGCCGAGTCGGACGCCGGTCTGATGCTCCTGGGCGGCGAGCCGTTCGAGGAGGAGATCGTGATGTGGTGGAACTTCGTGGGCCGGACCCAGGAGGAGATCCGCCAGGCCCGCGAGGACTGGATGAACGGCGAACGCTTCGGCACCGTACGCGGCTACGACGGAGCGCCCCTTCCGGCCCCGGCGCTGCCGGACGTCCCGCTGAAGCCGCGTGGGCGGGTGCGCTGAGGCGGGGATCCCCGGGGGCCGAGGCCCCGGTGGTTCAGGCGTCCGTGGGCTGATCGGCCGGGGCGACTTCCCGGATCTGTGGTTCCGGGTCCGGCTTGCCCGGCAGCAGGAGGCAGAGCGGGATGGCCGCGGTGGTGAAGGCCGCGGCCCACCAGAAGGCGTTGCCGAACCCCGCGGCGAGGTCGGTGGGGGTGCGGGCCCCGGCGGAGGTGCGCTGGAGGATCACGGCCAGGAGTGCGGTGCCTGCGGAGCCGCCGATCTGCTGGGCCATGCGGCCGATGCCGGAGCCCTGGGGGATTTCGTGGGGTTCGAGGCCGATGAAGGCGGCACCCATGATGGCGATCATGGCGGCCCCCAGGCCGATGCCGCGGACGAACAGCACGGCCATCAGCATGACGTTGCCGGTGGAGGCGGTGACGAAGCCGAACGGCACGGTGGCCGCGCAGGTGACGACGAAGGCGATGACGGCGACCGGGCGGGCGCCGAAACGGTCCATGTACCGGCCGGCGAGCGAGCGGGAGATCAGGGTGCCCAGGCCCTGCGGGATGAGCAGGAGGGCGGCGCCCAGGGCGGATTCGCCCCGGACCTGCTGCCAGTACAGGGGGAGCAGCAGCATCGTTCCGTAGAGGGCGGCGCCGGACAGGAAGACCAGGACCGACGAGGAGGCCAGCGCGCGGTGGCGGAAGAGCCTGATGTCGATCAGGGCGTCCGGACCGCGACGCAGTGCCCAGGCCAGGTAGCCGAGCAGCAGGGCGAGGCCGGCGGCCAGGGGCAGCCACACCTTGGGGCCGGTGAAGCCGTCGGATCCGCTGAGCCGGGTCAGGCCGTAGAGGGCGGCGGCGATTCCGGGCGAGAGCAGGAGCATGCCGACGACGTCCAGGCGCGGGCGGGGAGCGGGCCGGTCCTCGGGCAGGTTGCGGGCGGCGAGCCAGGCGCCGACAACGCAGAAGGGCACGTTGAACAGGAAGATCCAGCGCCAGTCGCCCAGGTGCAGGATGACGCCGCCGATGACCGGGCCGATGACAGGCCCCAGTGCGGTGGGCACGGTGATCAGGGACATCACCTTGCCGATGTTGCGGCCCTTGGCGGCCTGCATGACCAGGGTGGTCATCAGCACCATCATGATGCCGCCGCCGAAGCCCTGGACCACCCGGAAGGCGATCAGGGTGGCGACGTTCCAGGCCGAGGCGCACAGCAGTGAGCCGATGAGGAACAGGCCCAGGGCCGCGATCCACAGGCGCTTGCCGCCCAGAGCCGCTTGGAGCCATCCGACCGCCGGCATCACGGTGGCCAGGGCCAGCAGGTAGGCGGTGCTCACCCACTGGATGGTGGAGATCGGGGCGTGCAGCTGCCCGGAGAGGCTGTCGATGGCGACACTCATGATCGTGGTGTCGAAGATGACGGCCAGCGCGCCGATGGTCAGGGTGTACGTCAGGCGGCGCAGGGCCGGGTCGACGCGGTCGGGGGCCGTGGCGGGGGATGGCGGCTTGGCACCGTCGGCGTTCATCAACGCCTCCTAGGATAGGAATGTCTATCTTACGAGGCCCAGGCTAAGCCGCTAGAGTTAGATAGGCAAATCTATCTAATCTTTCGAGGGGAGTACGCATGGCCGAGCGACGGCGCGGAGCGGCACTGGAGACGGCGCTGCTCGACGCGGCATGGGACGAACTCGCGGACCACGGCTACGCCAGGTTCACCGTGGACGCCGTCGTCAAGCGGGCGGGTACCAGCCCGCCTGTCCTGTACCGCCGCTGGTCGGACCGTGACGAACTGGTCCGCGCCGCCATCGCCCACACCCTGCGCAAGCACGTCCTCGACGTCCCGGACACCGGAAGCCTGCGGGAGGACGTCCTGAGCCTCATGCGGGAGATCAATGCCACCCGTCTCCCGCTCGTCACCGCGGTCAGCGCGTACCTGGCCGACTACCACCAGCAGACCGGAACCAACCCCGGCGACCTGGCCGACCCCTCCGCCACCGGGCGCAAGGAAGCCGTCGACGCGCTCTTCGACCGGGCCGCCGGCCGCGGTGAGATCAGCCCCGAACACCTCACCGACCGCATCAAGGCCCTTCCCTTCGATCTGCTGCGCCATGAATTCCTGACGACCTTCGCCCCCGCGCCCGACCACGTCCTCGAAGAGATCGTCGACACGATCCTCCTTCCCCTGGTGCGCTGAGCGGGGCGGTCTGCGCGTCAGCCGGAGGGGGTCGGCTCCGCAGGCGCTGACCAGTGATGGCGCGCCCATGTGGCCAGCGTGATCAGCTCGGGGTGGTCTGCGCGCAGGGTTGCCACATCGGCGCGGAAGCCCACGGTGTTGAACCAGTCGAACATGGCGGCCATCTCCTCGCTGTAGGCGCGGATCTGCTCGATCGGCTGCGAGTGGAACCGGACCGGGCGGCCTGCGGCGCGGGCGAAGACCTCGGCCATCTCCGGGCCGGTCAGCTCGTCCGAGGCGATCTCCAGGGTGCGCCCCAGGTAGCCGGCCGGGTCGTCGAAGGCGTCGGCGGCGAAGGCTCCGATGTCGCCCGGGGTGATCATCTGCAGCTTCGTCCGAGGCTCCAGTGCCAGCGCGAGCACGAGTTCGCCGTCCTGCGGGCGGGGGCCGACGTGTTCGAAGTTGGTGATGAAGAACGTGGGCCGCAGGATCGTCGCCGGCAGGCCGAGCGCCGCGATGTGCCGTTCCACCTCGCCCTTGCTCGCGAAGTGCGCCACTCGGCCCGGGTTTCCCGCTCCGTCCACGGAGCTGTAGACGAAGTGGCTGACGCCGGCGCGGGCGGCGGCGTCAGCGACGGCCTTGCCCTGGCGCACTTCGCCGGCCTCGCCGTCCGGACCTTCGATGCTCTGCACGCTGAACACGCCGTAGGCCCCGTTCAGCGCCGCGTCCATCGAGGCCGCGTCGTCCAGGTCCCCCCGGACCAGAGCGGCGCCGGCCTCCTTCAGTTCCCGTGCCGCGGGCTTGCCCGGATCGCGGACCAGCGCGTGCACGTTCCAGCCCCGGGACAGCAGGGCGCGGGCGGTGGCGCCACCCTGCTGCCCCGTCGCACCGGTGACGACGACGGTCGGCTTTTCAGGCATCTCGGTCTCCTCGCATTGCGCAGTTCAGAAGGCCACGCGGTGGCCTCGGGTTCATGACTCGCATCCACCGTAACAGAAAAACTAAACGGTGTTCAGTCGCATTGAACGCTGTTCAGTCACCGTGTACGGTGGAGTCATGACCGACAAGAAGCAGGCGCGCGGCGTGGTCTCCGACAGCCAGTGGGCCGCGCAGATAGCGGCTCTCGACGAGAAGCCTGCCGCCACGCGCAGGGAGCCGCTCACCGCGGGGCGCATCGTGGACGCCGCCCTGCGGCTCACCGAAGCCCACGGGTTCGACGCAGTGACCATGCGCCGCCTCGCGGGCGAGCTGGGGGCCACACAGGGCGCGCTGTATTCGCATGTGCGTGACAAGGGGGAGCTCGACGACCTGATGGTCGGCGAACTCTGTTCGCAGGTGGCGCTGCCCGAGCCGGACGCCGAGCGGTGGATGGACCAGGCGCTGGATGTGTGCCGGCAGCTGCGGGACCAGTACCTCAGGTATCCGGGCGTCTGGCGCGCCACGGTGGCGAGCGCCCCGCACAGCCTGGAGACGCTGCGCATCAACGAGGCGCTCCTCGCGGTCCTCATGGCCGGCGGGGCGAGCGTCCGGTCGGCGGCGTGGGCGGCGGACGCGGCCTTCCTCTACATCGGTGCGTACAGCGTCGTGGCACCCCGGCGGACCACCGAGCCGGGCCCGGACGGCACTCCGGCGGCGCGCGACCAGGTCGTGGAGCGGCTGAAGATGCTGCCCCCGGACCTCTTCCCGATCACGGTCTCCTCGGCGGAGGAACTCAATTCCGGCGAAGGGCACGACCGCTTCGACCACACGCTCAGGCTGCTCTTCGGGGGCCTGCCCGGATCCGACGGGGACGGGACCGGACCGCTCACCGTCTCCGATGACGCCCCGCCCGTCCAGGCGCCCTGACATCACCCACACCGACATCACCCGCACGACCCACACGCTTCGCGGCCGCAGCAGGCGCGGGCGGACCCCCACCTCGAAACGAGAAGCACATGAAAGCCGTCCAGTTCAGCGAGTACGGGGGCCCCGAGGTCCTGAACCTCGTGGACCTCCCCGACCCCCACCCCGGCCCCGGGCAGGTCCGCATCAAGGTCCACGCCGTAGGCATCAGCGGCACCGACTGGAAACTGCGCGCCGGTGAACTCTCCTTCGGAGCCACGCTCCCGCAGACCACCGGCACAGACGTCGCCGGCGTGGTCGACGAGATCGGCGAAGGCGTGAGCGACGTGGCCGTCGGCGACCGCGTCTTCGGCGTCTCCGACAACGGCGCCGGCGCGGCCGAGCTGGCGCTGCTCACGTTCCGGGCGCCCATCCCCGCCCCGCTCGGCTTCGTGGACGCCGCGGCCCTGCCTGTCGCCCTGGAGACCGCCACCCGCGCCCTCGACCGGCTCGGCGTCACCGACGGCATGTCCGTGTTCATCAACGGCGCCTCAGGAGGAATCGGCAGTACCGCGGTCCAGCTGGCGGTCGCCCGCGGCGCCCGTGTGATCGGCGCGGCCGGCGCCGCCAACCAGAACTACCTGCGCCTGCTCGGCGCGGAGCCCGTCACCTACGGCGCCGGCATGACCGAGCGCGTACGCGCCCTCGCCCCCGACGGGGTGGACGCCGCACTGGACGTGGCGGGAAGCGGCGTCCTGGCCGAGCTGATCGACCTCGCTCCCGGAGCCGGTGACGTCATCACCCTCGCCGACTTCCAGGGCGCCAAGGACCACGGCGTCCACTTCAGCAACGGATTCCAGGACGGCCACGCCTTCCACGCCCTGCACACGATCGGCGGACTCATCGAGACCGGCCGATTCTGGCTCCCCGTCGACAAGACCCTCCCTCTCGCGGACATCGCCGAAGCCCACCGGATCAGTGAACAGGGCCGGGTCCGCGGCAGGCTGGTCCTGGTCGTCGGCTGACCGGCGATTGAGCGATGCTCCCTGCCGGGCCGGGGCCTTGCGGTCTCTACTTCCCGTGCGGGTCTGCGGTGTTGAGAGCCTCGACGACCTGGTCGTAGTCGCCGCGGGCCTCGCCGTAGCGGAGGAACTTCACGCGCTCGACCTGGAGCTCCTTCGCGTCGGGCTGCGCTTCGATCAGGCCGATCACCTCGGTGACGAACTCGTCGAGCGGCATGGCCGCCTCGTTGTCCTCGTGGCCCGGCATGAGGGGGGTGCGGACGGCGGGCGGCTCCAGTTCCACGATCTTCACCGACGTGTCGGCGAGCTGCAGCCGGATGGACTCGCTGAGCATGTGGATGGCGGCCTTCGACGCGTTGTAGCTCGGCGTGATCTTCAGGGGAGTGAATGCCAGGCCCGACGATACGGTCATGATCGTGGCGTCCGGCTGTGCCTGGAGGTGCTCGATGAACGCGCCGATGAGGCGGATCGGGCCGAGCACATTGGTCGTGATCGTGGACTCGGCCGTGGCGAGGAACGACGACGGGTGGTGCCAGTCCTCGGCGAGCATCACGCCGGCCATGGGTACGAGGACGTTGAGCTTCGGATGACGGGCCACTACGTGCTTCGCTGCCGCGTCGATGCTCGCTGCGTCCGCCGTGTCGATCTGCACGGTGTCGATGCCGGGGTGCTCGGCCGCGATGCGTTCCAGCAGCTCGGTGCGCCGGCCGCCCACGATGACCGTGTTCCCCCTGCTCTGCAGCTCGAGGGCGAGGGCCAGCCCGATACCGCTGGTGGAGCCCGGGATGAAGATGGTGTTTCCGGAGATGTTCATGCATCCAATATCGGCTGTCGGAGGGCCGGGATGCAGAGATGAGTTATCGGGGGACCGGCTGTCCCTGGTTGACGTACGCCGACCAGCCGATAATGGACGAATGGACCGTGCCGCACTCGCCGACTTCCTGCGCCGCCGCCGCGAGGCACTTCAGCCGCAGGACGTCGGTCTTCCCCTGGGCGCCCGCCGACGGGCCCACGGCCTGCGACGCGAGGAAGTCGCCTCCCTTGCCGTGATGTCGACCGACTACTACACCCGGCTGGAGCAGCAGCGCGCACCACGGCCCAGTGAGCACATCCTGGCCTCGCTCGCCCGGGCGCTGCGGCTCACCGGCGACGAGCGCGACTACCTCTACCGGATCGCCGGGCACAACGCGCCGACCTCACTGTCGAACTCGCCCCATGTCACACCCGCGCTACTACGTGTGTTCGACCGCCTTGTCGACACACCGGCGCTCATCCTGACCGACCTCGGCGAGACTCTGGTACAGAACAGCATGGCCGCCGCCCTGTACGGCGACACCTCGCACCTGACGGGCTTCGCGCGCAGTTCGGTCTACCGCTGGTTCACCGATCCCGCGGCGCGCTCCCTGTACCCCGAGGCCGACCGGGACCGGCAGAGCCGGATCCAGGTCGCGAATCTGCGCGCCGCCCACGGGATCCGGGGCCCGCAGTCCCGGGCCGGAGAACTCGTACAGGCCCTGAGCAGGGCGAGCGAGGAGTTCGCCGAGCTGTGGGCCCGCCACGAGGTTTCCCAGCGCTTCGAGGACCACAAGACGCTCGTCCATCCCGAGGTCGGGGCGATCGAGGTCGACTGCCAAGCGCTGTTCACCGAGGACCAGTCCCAGGTACTGCTCGTGCTGACCGCCGTACCACGGACCGAGGATGCGGAGAAACTGCGTCTGCTCGCCGTGCTCGGGCAGGACCGCTTTGCTCCGTCGGAACAGTAGGGGAGCCGTGGCTGATGCCTTCGCGGACGGGACGGCCGGAAGCCGGGGCGGAACGGCGACGAGCGGTCGCCCTCGACGGTCACCGTGCAGGGCCTCCGTAAGCTCCCGGTACGTCCTGCTCGGCCCCGCGGGCACACCGGCCCCGGTGGCCGGTTCACCTTTGAACTGTCGAAGGCGACTGGTTAGGTTGGCCGGCATGAGCGACCCACGCGCCCTCGCCTGGCCGCCTGCCCCGATCAAGACCGAGCGGCTCGTGCTCCGGGAGTCCGAGGCCCGGGACCGTGCGCTGGTCATCGAGCTGAACGCTTCGGCGGAGGTGGGCACCTACCTTGGTGGCCCTCAGCCGCGTGCCGAGCTCGAACGCGCGGTGCCCGAGGTGCCCGGGCGGCGTCCCGGCTTCTTCGTGGTCGAGCTGGGCGGGGCGGCCATCGGCACGATCCAGCTCGACCCGCACGGCCCCGACCGCCCGACCGGCCGTCTGGAGGCGGGGAAGACCGAACTCGGCTACCTGTTCCTGCCGGAGGCGTGGGGGAGGGGGTACGCCACCGAGGCGTGCGCGGCTGCACTCGACTGGTTCGCCGGCGCGCTCCCCGGTGAGCCGGTGGTGCTCTACACCCAGACCGCCAACGTCCGCTCGATGCGCCTCGCGGCGAGGCTCGGGTTCACCGAGCTGGAGCGATTCGAGGCGTACGGCGCCGAGCAGTGGTTCGGCGCCCGGTCCTCGGCAGCGCCGCCCGCCTGAAGCGGCGCGCCGCATCCGGCCCATGCGGTCCGCGTGCCGCGTCAGGGGGCGGTGGTGTCGGGCGTTGTCACGCCCACCTCGTACGCGTCATCGGCATCGTCCTCGGCCTCCCAGCGCAGCAGGTCGCCCGGCTGGCACATGAGCGCCTCGCAGAGCGCGGCGAGCGTGGCGAAGCGGACTGCCTTGGCGCGGCCGTTCTTGAGCACCGCCAGGTTGGCGGGGGTGATCCCCACGCGTTCCGCGAGCTCTCCCACGGACATCTTCCGCCGGGCGAGCATCACGTCGATGTCGACGGCGATCGGCATCAGATCACCTCGTCCAGCTCGGCCTGCATCTGCGTCGCTTCGACATCGCGCGCCACGGCCTGGGCGAGCAGCATCCGCAGGAGGTGCACGATGAGTGCCACCCCCAGGACGGCCACCCCGATCCCGCCCATGATGACGGTGACGCCCGGATCCTCCCGCTGCCCCGGCGCGTTGACGGCCGTGACCGCGAACCACACCAGGGCGGCCGCCGCGATCGCGCCGGTCATGATGTCCACGTACTGGAAGGCGGTGTGGGAGAACACCGTTCCCCGGCGCACCATCGTCACCAGCCGCCATACGCAGACCAGGGCGACCTGGACCGCCACCATGCCCAGGATCGTGATCACGCGCAGCGAGGTCAGCGGAAGCGTTCCGTCCTCCGGGTCGTTCCCGCTGACCAAGGTCCACACCATCCCGCCCTGGACGAACACCGTCCCGGCGAGCACCACCACGAGCACGGCGCGCAACGCACGCACTGTCAGTCTTCCCACGACCCATCCCTCCATCGACTTGCGATGGGAATCTATCGAATTTCGATAGGTTGAGCAAGGTGGGAGGGGGTGGGTGGCTCGCTGGTGGGTGCCGGCTGCCTCATCCCGTCTGCGTACCGTCGGTAGACTGGCCCTCGATGCCGAAAAGTCGCCAGGCCGCGCCAGGGTCCGCAGAGTCGCCGCAGGGCATGCCCAGTGGTGCCGGATGGCTGCCGCACGGCTATGCGCTCGACCCCCACACCCATGAGGCGGGTCAGCTCGTCTACGCGGCCGCCGGAACGCTGGCCACCACCACCGAACGCGGCACCTGGGTGGCGCCGGCCAACCGCGTCACGTGGACCCCGCCCGGCTTCGCCCACTCCCACCGCTTCTACGGGCGTACCGACGCGCGCCTGCTGACCGTTCCCGTCGAGCTGTGCGGCGGACTCCGCGCGTATCCCAGCGTCTTCGCCGTCAGCCCGCTGCTGCGCGAGGCCGTACTGGCCCTGACCGGCGAACGGCCCGAGAGGCGCCCCGGTGCCCATCGGCGGCTGCTCGCCGTCGTCATCGACGAACTGTCTGACACCCCCGAGCAGTCCCTGCACCTGCCCGAACCCAAGGACGACCGGCTGCGCGCCGTCACCGACCTCCTGCATGCCGACCCCGCCCGGCCCGCGACCCTGGGGGACCTCGGGCGTGCCGCAGGGGCCGGTGAACGCACCCTGAGCCGGCTGTTCCACGCCGAGCTCGGGATGAGCTTCCGCCGGTGGCGCACCACCTTGCGTATCCACCACGCCCTGGCGTACCTGGCGGAGGGCAGGTCCGTCACCGACACGGCGATGGCCTGCGGGTGGTCGAACCCGTCCAGCTTCATCGACGCCTTCCACGACGTCGTCGGTCAGACCCCGGGCAGCTATCAGGCGGACCTGCGCAACAGTCCCGAGGTGCCGTAGCCGCCCCGCCCGCCCGGGGCCGGCGCCCCGGGCGGGCGATGTTGGCGGTTTTTCCGTATCTCCTGTCCATTCACCGGTTGGTGACGGCTGGGGGAGGGTTCCACAGTGGTGTCAGCACGCCGCGCCACCCGGACGGCACAGCCGTTCGCGCGCCGGAACGTGCGGCCACATTCTCTGCAAGGAGCTCGAAGACCATGACCGACACCGGCAAGGACACGACCGTCGCGATCGTAGGGGGCGGAGTCGCTGGGCTCGCGCTGGCCAATTTCCTTCTGCGGAAGGGGATCGGGTGCATCGTCCTCGAAAAGCACAGCCGCGCATACGTGGAGCAGCGGCAGAGGGCCGGGGCTCTCGACGCCGGCGGCGTACGCCTGCTGAACGAGTGGGGGGTGGGCGAGGTCGTGGAGGGGGGCTACAGCCACGGGGACTCCGACGCGCCGATGCCGTTGCTGATGGACGGTGCGAAGCGGCAGTGGAGGACGGGCGGTGACGACGAGGACGACATCGACGGTACGTTCTGCCCGCAGCAGGTTCTCGTACGCAACCTGATCAGGATCTTCCTGCGCGACGGCGGCGACCTGCGCTTCGGGGCGCGGAACGTCACGCTGCACGACGTCGACTCCGGGCAGCCGGTGGTCCGCTACCAGGATGCCGACGGCACGGCGCACGCGGTTGCGTGCGACTTCGTCGCGGGGGCCGACGGTTACCACGGGGTCAGCAGGACGGCCGTCCCCGAGGACGTCCTCACCTGCTCCACCCATGAGTTCGGCTACGCCTGGCTGAGCGCGATGACGGAAGCGCCGGCGGACCCCCTGGCGGTGCTGGCCGTGCATTCGCGCGGCTTCGCCGCGCAGATCACGCGCGGCCCGAACGCGAGCCGCCTCTACCTGCAGTGCCCGCTCACCGACACCGTCGACGTGTGGTCCGACGAGCGGATCTGGGATGAGCTGGAGGCACGCTTCGGCGAGCCCGTGGAACCCAAGGGGCCGATCACGAGCAAGCAGGTCGTGCCGCTGCGGGGAGTGGTCTTCAGCCCCATGAGTCACGGCCGGCTCTACCTGCTCGGGGACGCGGCCCACCTCATCTCCCCGATGAGCGCGCAGGGCATGAGTCTCGCCCTCCATGACGCCGACGCGCTTGCCCGCGCGGTCATCCGGCAGGCCGAGGAGAACGACCCGGCTCTGCTGGACAGCTACTCCGACACCTGCCTGAACCACACATGGGAGCGCCAGGCGTCCGCGGTCTGGATGACCCAGACCATGCACGACTCCGGTGACGCCCGCTACGAGGGGGAGTTCCGCAAGCAGATCGCCCGGAAGAACCTGGAGACCATGCTGGAGCCGCCGACGGCACCCCACCCTGCCGCGTAGAGCCCGCCGAGCCCTTCTGAAGGGGCGAGTCCGAAGGGGCGAGCCGCTCGTTTCGACGCCGGACACGTTTCCCCTGCCGCGCACGCGGAATGCGGGAGGGGAAGGAGAACGGACAACGGAAGCGAGGAACAACGTGCCTGTCGCGACGTACGGTCTGGTCGCCCTCGACTGCACCGACCCCGAGGCGCTCGCCGCCTTCTACCAGGGGGTTCTGGGCGGAGAGGTGAAGCGGGGCAGCGACCGCTGGTACGAGCTGCACGCGCCGGGCGGCGCCCGCCTCGCCTTTCAGCACGCGCCCGGACACCGGCCGCCCGCATGGCCCCGCAGCGACCTGAACTCGCAGCAGGAGCACCTCGACTTCAGGGTGACGGACATGGAGGCCGCCCAGCGCGAAGTGCTCGCTCTGGGGGCCGTGCCTCTCGATCTCGACGACCGCGACGGCGAACGTGGCTTCCGCGTCTTCGCCGACCCGGCCGGACACCCGTTCTGCCTGTGCCGTTCATAGCCTGCCGTCAATGCCGCCCGCGCAGACCGAAGCCGCGGCCGGGCCCTGCGCAGGGGCCCGGCCCAGCGCCTCTCATCTCCATCGCACCGGCCGCGCGCCCCCTTCCTCGTCCTGCGGAAGCCGGCGCAGAGCCGTACCCAGCAGCGCGAGCACATACGCGCCCAGTACTGCGGCCCCGGCCCACCAGGGAAGCGGGAAGTATCCGGCGGAGGGCGCGTAGTGGGCGACGACCTGGGGATGGGCGACAAGGGTCTGCTGTACGGCGAAGCCCGCGGCCGGGGTGACCCGGAGCAGCCACTGCGACAGGCCGTCGGTCAGCAGCGGGAGCGATGTCACCACACAGGGGACCGCGATCGTCAGGACGGCGACGGGGATCGCGAGCCGGGCGAGCCGCAGCAGGACCCCCAGGGCGAGCGCGAGCACCGCGGTGAGGGCGAGCACGGCGGACGTACCGACGACGACCCGGACACCGGTGAGCGCGGACACCCCGATGACGGGAATCCCGTTCCCCTTCAGGACTTTCATGGCGACGGGGAGGGTGATGCCCAGCGCGAGGAGCCCCGTCACCGAGGTGACACCGGCGACCACGACCGCCCGCGCCGCGAGCACCCGGCGGGTGAGCGGCGCACCGCGGTTCCCGGCGGTCGCGCACCGTACCGCGACCACGAGCACGATGATCAGCGCGAAGGGCAGGCCGGTGAGGGCGCGTTCCACCGGGCGGGCGCCGTCCTCGACACCTCCCGGGCCGATGTCGCCCGCTCCGGTGACGGTGACCGTGCCGTCCTTCTCCACCGCCCCGGAGCGCCGGTGGTACTTCTCCCAGTCGGTCGCGTTGGCCTCGCCGAGCGTGGCGCTCCGCCACTTCCCGGCAGGGTCCGCGCCCTTGAGGACGACGTGGTCGAAGACACCGCCCGCCTGCGTCCAGCGCACCTGTTCCGTGGCGCCGCCCAGACCGACGGGCCGTAGCGTCAGATCGCCGGGCGAGGTCGCGAACAGGCCGACCTGCACGGTCCGGGGCAGCCCGGACAGATGCGCCGTGCCCACCTTCACCCAGCGCTTCCCGTCGGCGGACTCGTAACCGGTCACCGTCCCGCCCGACCGGGTCAGCCGCAGCCAGCGCGGTGACCCTGTCGAGACCCCGCCGGGGCGGCCCGCGAGGTCGTGGCGGTAGTCGTACTGCATGCGCACCCCGTGCCCGCCGGTGAGCATCAACGCCGCGTACGAGGACCCCTGGCGGACACCGTCCTTGATGAGGATCCCGGCCTTCGCCCACGGCACCAGGCCCGGGACGATCTCGTCGTGGTCGGGCGGCGGGTAGGTGATCGTGCCCGTCATGGACGTCATCCGGACGGTGATGGCGCCGCTCTCGCCGAGGTCGCGGTGGAGGAAGGAGAACTGGTCGTTGACGAGGGAGCCGTCCGGCCCCGTCGGTCTGGCCGGGCACGGGCCGTCGCAGGAGGCGTGATTGCCGTACGCGTGGAGCAGACCGAGGAGGACGACGACCAGCGCCGCCGCCCCCATCGCGATCAGCCGGCCCGGACGCCGGAAGACGGTCCACTCCCGCAGGAGCAGTTCATGGGTCGTATGCATGGTCCGGTTCTACGGACCCGCCCCTCACACGATCCGAACCGCTCCTGTTATGCCGCTGTGAGGTGCGGCGGGGCATCCTGGGTCCGGCCGGACGCGAGCGGGGGGAGAAGGACCATGGGCAAGCCGGGGAGCGGAACCGTCCAACGGCGATTCACGATCCTGTACGCGGCAGGCTTCCTCGGGTCAGGAACCGTGCTGCTCGCCCTGACCTACGTGATGTCCGGCGGCCGGGTCACCGACACCGCATCCGGACAGCCGCCGCCCGGCGGGACCGCCCTCGCAGCCGAGCGGCGGATCCGGGATCTGACGACCCAGCTCGCGGAGGTGCACGCGCAGCAGAGCCGTCAGTTGCTGGCCGCCTCACTGATCGCGCTGGTGGTGATGGCGGGTCTCTCCCTGCTGCTCGGCCGGGTGCTCGCCGGACGGGTCCTGCGCCCGCTGCGGCTGATCACCTCCGCGACCCGGCGGATCTCCGCGGAGAATCTGCATCGGCGGCTCGCCGTGGCGGGCCCGGCCGACGAGGTCAAGGAGCTCGCCGACACGGTCGACGGTCTGCTGGAACGCCTGGAGGCCTCGTTCGTCGCCCAGCGCCGGTTCGTCGGCAACGCGGCGCACGAACTGCGCACGCCGCTGGCCACCATGCGCGCGTCGCTCGACGTGGCCGTCGCCAAACCGGAGCCCGCGCCCCAGACCCTCGTGCTCGCCGGGCGGCTCCGGGCCGAGCTGGACCGGCTGGACCATCTGCTGGACGGCTTCCTCGTCCTCGCCCGGGCACAGCACGGCACCCTCGCCGACCGGACCCCGGTCTCGCTCGGTGCACTGGCGCGGGAGGCACTGGCCGCCCGGTCCGCCGACGCCGCCGCGAAGTCCCTGGGCGTCGACGACGAGGTGCGGACGGACGCCTGGACGCGGGGGAGTCCGGCGCTGCTGTCCCGGATGGTGGAGAACATCGTCGACAACGCGATCGTGCACAACGAGGAAGGCGGCCGGATCCGGATCACCACCGGGCCCGACGAGACGGGGGTGCACCTCGTCGTCGAGACCGGCGGGCCCGTCCTCGACCAGCGGCAAGTGGACCGGCTGACGCGGCCGTTCGAGCGGCTCGGCGCCGAACGGACGGGGCCGGAGGGGAGTTCGGGTCTCGGGCTGTCCATCGTCGCGGCGATCGTCGCGGCGCACGGTGGCCGGCTGGCCCTCCTCGCCCGCCCGGAAGGCGGTCTGCGGGTGACGGTGGCACTGGTACCGGCCGCGGCTCCGGAGACCGGGACCCGCACCCCCACCGGCGGGGTGACGCGGTGAGGGTGCTGGTCGTGGAGGATGCGCGGGCCCTCGCCGAGGTCGTCGCCGAAGGGCTGCGGGACCAGGGGATGGCCGTCGACATCGCGCTCGACGGGCTCGCCGCCGCCGCGAAGCTGGAGCTGAACGCGTACGACGTCGTGGTCCTCGACCGCGACCTGCCCGGCATCCACGGAGACACGCTCTGCCAGATGATCACGGAGCGGGACGACCGGGCCACGGTCCTGATGCTGACGGCGGCCGGGGAGCCCGGGGACCGGGTCAGCGGGCTCACGCTCGGCGCCGACGACTACCTCGCCAAGCCCTTCCACTTCCCGGAGCTGATCCTGCGCGTCCGGGCTCTGGCCCGCCGCAGACCGGCCGCCCGGGCCCGCGTGCTGCGGGCGGCCGGTCTCGAACTCGACCCGGTACGCCGCACCGCCGTCCGGGACGGCCGCCCGCTGGATCTGTCCGCCAAGGAGTTCGCCGTACTGGAGGCCCTGTTGCGGGCCAGCCCGGGCTTCCTGAGCGCCGAGGACCTCCTGGAACAGGTGTGGGACGAGAACGCCGACCCCTTCACCCACACGGTGACCGTCACCGTCGGCCGGCTGCGCCGCAAGCTGGGCGGCCCTCCGGTCATCACGACGACGACCGGGGTGGGTTACCGCATCGCCGGTGCGCCCGGTGTCTGACGCCCGGGCCCGGCTCGAACGCCCCGCTCAGGTCTTGCGGACGAGGAGCTGGACCTCCTGGAACGGGCGCGGATCGGTGGGCTCGGGCTCGCGGACCAGCCGGGCCGTCTCGGTCAGCCCGGCCGCGCGCAGCAGCTCGGCGAGATGGTCCGGCCACCACCGGTAGGCCACGGCGACCGCGTGGTCGAAGGCCTGCGTCGGGTGGGCCGCACCGTCGGTCGCCGAGAAGCCGATCAGGAGATGGCCGCCAGGGGCCAGCACCCGGTGGAACTCCGCCAGCACGGGCGGGAGTTCCTCCGGCGGCGTGTGGATCACGGACCAGCGGGAGAGCACGCCGCCCAGCGCGCCGTCGGCGAGGTCCAGCGCGGCCATCGAGCCCACCTCGAACCGCAGCCCCGGACAGGCCCGTCGCGCCAGCTCGATCATCGCGGGCGAGGCGTCGATGCCGCACACCGTCAGTCCCCGGCCGAGCCCGTCCAGGTACTCCGTGACATGGCCGGGCCCGCACCCCACGTCCGCGACCCGGCCGTTGCCGCCCGCGCCCACGACCTCCGCGAAGGCGTCCAGCATCGCGCGGTCCAGGGGCCGGTCGCGCAGTGAGTCGCGGAACAGCTCCGCGTAGGTGGAGGCGGCGGCGTCGTAGGCATCGCGGGTGGTGTGGAGGGCATCGTGTTCGACCATGCCGGCGACCTTAGTTGGCCGTGGGAGAACCGGGTGCGAGGTCGCCGCCGGGGGAGCCGACGTGGTCGTGGGACCGGGGGGTCGAGGCCCCCCGGTCACGGAGCCGCTACCGCCTACCGCCCGGCGGCTGCCGCCTCGTTGCCGCTCACGGTGACCTGCTGCCCCTGCGCGGTGGTCGTCGACGTCGTGCTCAGGCAGCTGCCCGACGCCGGGTCGGTGACGGTGGGCAGGCCGCCCACATGGTCCGTCCCCGCTTCCGTGCCGACGGGCTTCCCGTAGGTGACCGTGACCTGCTGGCCGCATCCCGCCGTCAGATACGGCTCGATGAAGCCCTGGTCGGCCGCCTTGAAGCGCCCGGATCCCGACGGGAGCCCGAAGCTCCCGATGTGCGCGACGGACGCCCCGGTCGCCGTCTCGACGACGTCCCCGGTCATCAGCTGGGTGTCTCCCGTGACCTCGGCGCGCTTGAGGACGAGGGAGTACATCGTTCCCGGGGTGTAGGCGAACCGCACCGCGCAGCTCACCCCCGCGCCGCCGTCGGCCCCGTAGTTGCAGTGCGAATCCGTCGTGGTGGCCTCCGCGTTGAAGGAGCTGAAGACCGCCTGCAGCGAGCGGTGGCCGTCCGCGTCCACGGGCTTCGGCTGGAATCCGGCGTACGGGCGGGTGCCGCTCTCCAGCGTCGTGTAGTAGGCGAAATAGAGACCGCCCGCGTCGGGGGCCGCGTCCACCGACATCGGCAGCTCCAGCGTGCTCACCGGCGTCGGGGCGCCGGTGCTCCAGCGCACGGTGGGCGTGCTCGCCCACGACTGCCCGGCCGCGCCGACGGCGAGGAGCGCCGTGGCGCCGACGACGGTCCCGGCCCGCACGAGCCGGCGCCCGGGCTTCCGGATACGGAGACCTGCAATGAATGTCGTGACCATGCCAACTCCTTGGTTCGGGGCTCCCGCGTTCGGTTGTGGCTGTCCGTCAGAATGTAAGCGATTGCTGTTGTGGGCAAGGGAAGTTGGAAAGTTTCTATCTTTTACTATGGCGGGAGGCTATGGAGGCGGCAGTAACCGCTCACCATGTACGGCTTCCTCCCGCCCGGCCCGGCCGTGCCCTCCTCGCTCGCCGCCGCACCGGACCGAGTTCCGGCGCCACCCGGTTTCGGCCTTGTTGCACCGCTCCTTCGGAGAACCGCTCGGCCCGCCGCCCGGTCGGCGACTACCGTACGGATGCGCCGTGTTGCCCACGGTCATATCGAGGAGGAATCGCGTGTATTCACCCTGTGGCCCCGAGTACGCCCCCGCCGGCGATGTGAGCGCAGCGCTCATGGTCCTCGACTCCCGGCTCAAGTCCGTCTACGACGGCCCGCTCGAAACCGACCCGGAGCAGCAGCAGTTGGTGGACCAGTTCATCGCCTCGCTGGGCCCCAGCCAGGCGGACGACGTGGTGGACGGCGCGTGCACCCTCGTCTACATGTTCATGCAGTGGCTGCGCATGGCCTACGAACGTGAGGGCCGGGACGTCATCGAGTACGTGGTGCCCAGCTTCGTGGCCTCGCTGCGCATGATGCCCAAGAGTGTTCCCGCCGAGGCGATCCCCACGATGACCGGCCTGGTCGTCGCGGCCGGCACGGGACTGAGCCCCAGCCTGTGGCGCAAGCAGTACGGGGACTGGACCAGCGACGAGATGAACCCGCTGGAGGCCACCGCCCTGCTGCTCGCGGAGCACATCAACCGCATCGTCGACGACCGCGCGTTCGCCACCCGCATGGTCGCCGACGCGCTGTCCGCGACGGACGGGGACCGGGACTGACGACACGGCCGACGGGTGCTGCGGCACGCCGGGTGACGCCCGGCGGGTCGCGGGCGCCGACGCACCCGAACGCGCGGCGTCAGGGCGCGACGGCGCGTGCGACGGACTCGCGGAGCAGGGCCCGGCGGCGGTCGTGGTCCTCGGCGGGGTCCTCCGCCGTGGCGGTGTAGACGCTGCTGGCCGGGGACCAGGCGCTCGCCATGGCGATGACCAGCGTCAGCAGGTCGAACGGATCGCCCTGGCGGAGCCGGCCCGCCGCCTGGGCCCGGGCGATGGCGGAGAGCTTGTGCTCGTGCCGGGAACTGTCGAACCACGGGCCGGTCGGGCGCTGCTCCAGCCGGATCCAGGCGATGAGCCGGACCATCTCGGGCCGGCGGAGGTTCTCGTCGTACAGCCGCACCGCCCAGCCCGGCAGATCGTCGGCGTCGAAGGGGAGCGCGTCGGTGCTCCGGTCGACGCAGTCGGCGACGACCGCCTCGAACAGGCCGTCCTTGTTGCCGAAGTAGCCGTAGACCTGGGCCTTGTTGGTGCGGGCCGCGGCGATGATGCGCTCGATACGGGCGCCGGCGATGCCGTACCTGGCGAATTCGGCGGCGGCGGCGTCGAGGATGCGGCGGCTGGTCGCGGCGCCGCGCGGTGTGGTTGGCAGGTCGGGCATGGGGTCGATCGTAAAGGACAGAAAGGTCGGTTTGTATTTCGGCCGCCAGGGCCTACTGTCTAAGACAGACAGAAAAGTTTGTCTGTCTTGGTTCGGCTCTATGGAGGCCTCATGCGTACGACCACCGGCTGGCAGAGCACCGGCGACGGCTCCACCGCTTTGGAGCGGGTCACCTTCGAGCGCCGGGAGCTGCGCGACGACGACATAGCGGTGCGCATCGACTACTGCGGCGTCTGCCACAGCGACCTGCACCGGATCCGGGGCGGTCTCGGTGAGGGCATCCTGATCCCCGGCCACGAGTTCACCGGCACCGTGACGGCCACGGGGCCCGCGGCGACCGCCTTCGCCCCGGGCGACCAGGTCGCGGTCGGCACCGTCGTCGACTCCTGCGGTGCCTGCCCGATGTGCGAGGCCGGCCAGGAGAACTTCTGCTTCGAGGGCCCGACCACCACTACGGCGGCACCGACCGCATCGACGGGACGAGGACGCAGGGCGGTTACAGCCGGGAGTACGTGCTCCGCGAGAGGTTCGCCTACCCGTTGCCCGCCGGGCTCTCCCCGGCCGCCGTCGCCCCGCTGATGTGCGCGGGCATCACCATGTGGGAGCCCCTGCGCGCGGCCGGAGTGGGCCCGGGCAGCCGGGTCGCCGTGGCGGGCCTGGGCGGGCTGGGGCACCTGGGGGTGAAGCTTGCCGCCGCCCTGGGCGCCGAGGTCACCGTACTCAGCCGCACCCCCGGCAAGAACGACGACGCCCGCGCGCTCGGAGCCGGGGAGATGCTGCTGACCACCGACGAGGAGCAGATGCGGCGGGCCCGCGCCCGCTTCGACCTCGTCCTGGACACCGTCCCCGCCCCGCACGACCTCTCACCGCTGCTGAGCCTCGCGGCGCTGGACGGCACGCTGGCCGTACTCGGCTTCCCCCTGCCGACCACCGTGAAGATCCTGGACCTGGTCCAGGGGCGCAAGAAGCTCACCTCGTCGGGCACGGGCGGCCGGCGGTACACGGCGGACCTGCTCGACTTCTGTGCCGGGCACGGGATCGTCGCCGACGTCGAGGTTCTTCCCTCGTCCCGCGTCCACGACGCCCTCGAACGCCTGGGCCGGGGGGACGTCCGCTACCGCTTCGTGCTCGGCCTGTCCGACCTCGACCGGCCCGCGTCCTGACGGGGACGGCCCTCGTCCGTCCGTTCACTTCGGATCGCTGGACCGCCGCCAGTCGGCCGGCCCGTCGATTTCCGTGAAGGGCCGGGGTTCGGCCCTGGGGATGCCGAGGAGTTCACGGGCGCGGTGGGCGGCGGCGAGCTGGCCGGCGGCCTGCGGGCCCCAGTCGAACAGCTCCAGGGCCTGTTCCGGCGTCGCCAGGACACGGATGTACGTGTGGCCCGTGGCGGGGTCCGTGCGGCTGGGGCCGAGGGCGCGGAGCGGTGCCGCGTACCGGAGCCGGGCGCAGGGCTCGCCCGGGTCGCTGAGGTACCCCAGCCGGATCGGTTCGCCGAGTGTGGCAGCGGCCTCCTCGTCCGCCTCGCGGATCAGGGTCGCGACCGGGTCGCCCCCGTCCTCCGGCTCGGGCGTGCCACCGGGGAGGCAGGCCGAGCCGGTGTCGGGCCCGAGCAGGACGAGGACGCGGCCGTCCGGCGCGAAGAGCCAGCCCCAGGACTGCCGCACGGCGAGATGGTCCGGGGCCGGGCCCGGGTGGAAGTCGTACGGGGACCGGCGCCGGGCCGTGCGCAGGACACCGGCGCGGTCGAGGACGGAGGGGGCGGTCGGGCGGCCGTCCTCCAGGAGCACCGTGCCGCCCGCGTCGAGGCGGGCGCGGAGTGCGGACAGGGCCCGGCGGGCGTCGCCCGGTGCCATCAGCTCCGGCAGGCGGGCCGGCTCGACGAACTCGATGGCCGTGACCTCGTGGTCGGGCAGCCGGACAGCGGCGATCCTGGCCTCGTCCCAGACCCCGCCGTCGTAGACGAAGACCGTCTCGCCGGGGAACCGCATGACGGGCGGAGCGCCGAACTCCGTGGCCGAGACCCAGTCCACGGCGAGCCCGCGGCCGACGGTCGCGGTGATGCCGAGTTCCTCGCGCAGTTCGCGGGCGGCGGCGTGGGAGGGCGACTCGCCCTTGTCGACCGCGGCGCCCGGCGAAGCAGGCGGGTTCGCGGATTTCTGGCCGAGGAGTCGCAGGAACCCACACATGAGTGGTTCCTCGACGGCTTTGAGTATGGCGGGTTCGGGGCCTGATGCTGGTGGCTGGTGTATTCGACCACCATGAGTTCCCCGCGGGCAGTCCAGCAAGTCCCTCGCGGATGTCCGTGAAAACGGCAGGGAAGAGGGCCAAGTAGCGTGACGAGGTTGGGAGGAGCAGGGATGAATGTGGTGTGGGCGGCGACGGCACTGGAGACCGGCTGGTTCTCAGGGCTCGAACGGCACTCGAATGTCCAGGACCTTGAGGCTCACATCAAGGCCCTCGGAACCGGCCTCGGTCAGGGCTACCTTGAGATCCGGCG
This sequence comes from Streptomyces sp. ITFR-16, assembly GCF_031844705.1. Taxonomy (NCBI): domain Bacteria; kingdom Bacillati; phylum Actinomycetota; class Actinomycetes; order Kitasatosporales; family Streptomycetaceae; genus Streptomyces; species Streptomyces sp. ITFR-16. The sequence goes on along the minus strand of NZ_CP134609.1, from coordinate 494,285 downwards.
GCCAGACGGCGATCTCCCCTACTTGGCTCTGGCTTCAAAGGAGCTCCTGCTGTCCTCCACCTCTTCGACAACTCTGGCGGTGTGTCTCTTCGTGTAGGCGATGATTCCGCGGCGCCGAGCGCCGAGGTCGAAGTGGTGATCATGGTCGAACTACACGCGTTCACCGGAGACGTCGCACTGTCCATGGATCATGCCTGGGGCATCGTTCAAGATTTCATCCAGACAGGGACGCCTGGTGAACTGAGTGAGCCTCCGCCAACTTGAAGTCGCAGGTCAAAGGGCTGGTGTGACCGGTTCTCGGCATGCTCACGCTGGTCGTAGGCAGGTGTCCTCAGAGGAGATCGTTCGTCAGCCACCGTTCTCGTGAGAGGAGGCGCCGACAGCTGGGTAAAGCAGTTCGTTCTGCGGTACCTGTGCTACTACGGTGGCGTGATGGTGCACGTGCAGGAGATGGATGAGGCCGACATCGAGGCCGTTTCGATGATCCGCGTCCGAGGATGGCAGGCGGCGTACGCCGGCATTGTTCCCCAGACGTATTTGGATGCCATGACGGCGGAAGGTGATGCCGGTCAACGGCGGCAGTGGTTCTCTCAACCCGGACGAAAGTCTCGAGACCTTGTGGCGCTCGGTGGCCATGGCCTGGTGGGGTGGATCTGCTTCGGGCCGTATCGAGGTGAGATGCCCGGTCTGGAACGGGTCGGTGAGGTCTACGCCCTGTACATCTCGCCGGATCTGATCGGCCAGGGCATCGGCCGGACTCTCCTGGGTGAGGCTCACGCTCAGATGAAGAACCAGGGCTTCGAGACGTCAGCTCTGTGGGTGTTGTGTGACAACCAACGAGCCCGGCGCTTCTACGAGTGGGCCGACTACCAGGCTGACGGTGCGGCTCAGGACGATGTCTACAACGGGATCACGCTCACTGAGCTCCGCTACCAGCGCGTGCTTTGACAGGGGCCGATCTGTCGATTCCCGCTCACGGGCCTTGACCCCGAATTCTGGACACGGGTTATGCGGCTTGTGCCAGCGTAGTTGGTGTGTGGCGGAGGGCGTTTTCGAAGGTGATCGGTGGTCGTTGTCCGAGGCGGGAGTGTCGGCGTCGGGTGTTGTAGCGGTGGAGCCATCGGAAGGCGTCGAGTCGGGCCTCGCGCTCGGTCGGCCAGCTCTTTCGTCCTTGCAGGGTCTCGCGTTTGAAGGTCGCGTTGAAGGACTCGGCGAGTGCGTTGTCCGCGCTGGACCCGACCGCGCTCATACTTCGCCGCACCCCTGCTGACCTGCAGGCTTCGGCGAAACTCCTGCTCGTGTACTGGGCTCCGTGGTCGGTGTGCATGATCGATCCGGCAAGGCTGCCGCAGGTGCGGATCGCCGCGGCCAGGGCGTCGGTGACGAGATCCGCGCGCATGTGGTCGGCGATCGCCCAGCCGACGAGACGGCGCGATGCGAGGTCGATGACGGTCGCCAGGTAGCAGAACTTCCCGCCGGCGACGGGCAGGTAGGTGATGTCACCGACGTACTTCGTGTTCGGCTTGTCCGCCGGTGAAGTCGCGGCCGATCAGGTCCGGGGCCTTGGCCGCGGCCGGGTCGGAGACGGTGGTGCGGTGCCGGCGCCGCAACCGGATCGCCTGGATCCCGGACGCCCGCATGATCCTGGCGACGCGCTTGTGGCTGACCGCGACACCGTTCTCCTCGCGGAGCTCGGCGGTGATCCTCGGGGCTCCGTAGGTGCCGTCCGATTCCTGGTGCACCGCCCGTATCCGGGCTGCCAGGCAGGCGTCGGCCACCTGCCGGGCGGCCCGGTCAGCGGCTGTCCGTTGCCAGTAGTAGAAGCTCGAGCGGCTGACGCCGAGGATCCTGCAGAGCCGCTTCACGCCGTGACGGCGCTGGAGGTCGGCGACACACTGGAAGCGGTTCACCAGCGCGTCTCCCCGGCGAAATACTTCGCCGCCTTCCGCAGGATCTCCCGTTCCTCCTCCAACTCGCGGACCTTCTTTCGCAAGGCGGCGTTCTCCGCCTCCAGCGGTACCGGCGGCTGGGCCGGTTCTTGCGTCCGTCGTCCTCGGGGACGGCTCACCCCGGCTGCCCTCACCCAGTTCCGCAGGGTCTCCGGGTTGATCCCCAGATCGGCCGCGACCGACCTGATCGTCGCTTCCGGCCGCGACTCGTACAGCGCGACCGCGTCCGCCTTGAACTCCAGCGGGTAGTTCTTCATGACCACGAGATGTCCGTTCTCAGATCCTCAGGATCCAGTGTCTCGTGTGTCCAGGATCAGGGGTCAAGGCCCAGGATTCGCTCCCGCCGGACTACCAGCGCATCATCACCGCCGTGCGGCAGGCCGCCGGACCGGTCATGGCCCGCGAGGTCGGCGAGGCAGTAGGGGTGGACGTCAGCGTGAAGTCCAAGCTGGAACCGCTGCGCGGCAAGCTGGTCAGACTCGTCGACCGCGGCTGGCTCCGCAAACTGCCCGACGGCCGGTTCACCACCCGCCTGTGACGAGCAGCACCGCCACTCGGAGCGGCTCAACATGCGCGTAACCGGGGCGGCCTCCGGCGGCCGTTGGAATTGTGTGACGGATACCAAAGAGCGCGCCGAGGACACCTGCCAGCTTGTCTACCAGTGCCGTCTGCCGCTGTCCACGCGCACAGTCAACCACCTCGCCGACCTGCTACGGCGTCATCTGAAGGCGATACGGTCACGCTGGCGGATCCTGTCGCCCGGGAAGATCGCGGTGATCGTCCTGGCCGTCCTGCGTCACGACCAGCGCTTGGCCGACATGGCCGGCGGCAACGACGTGTCCGAGTCCACGGTCCGCCGCTGGCGCGACGAGTTGATCGGACTGCTCGCCGCCCAGGCCCCGCGCCTGGACCGCGCCCTGAAGAAGGTCGTCAAGCTGGGCGGGGAGGTGGTCCTGATCGACGGCACCCTCATCCGCACCCAGCGCCGTACAGGCAGCGCCGATCGACGGAACTACTCCGGCAAACACCGAACTCATGGCCTGCACTTCCTCGCCCTGACCGACGAGAACGGGCGCCTGATCTGGATCTCCGCCGCCCGGCCCGGCCGCACCCACGACAACACCGCCGCCCGCCACGACCACATCCTGGCCCACCTGCGCGCCGCCGGCCTCGGGGCGCTGGCTGACCTCGGCTTCCGCAGCCTGGACAACGACATTTTCGACCCCGTGATCGCCACCGGCTACGCTGCCAGCCGAACCCACAAGCTCACCCCAGGCGAGAAGGAAGCCAACCGCGTCCTCGCCGTGGGACGCGCGCCGGTCGAGCACGGCTTCGCCCACCTCAAGAACTGGCGGATCCTCACCAAGCTCCGCACCGGCCCCGCCCGCGCCACCCGGCTCCTGCGAGCCCTGCTCGTCTTGACGAACCTCGAAGTCAACCGCTGACGGATGATCTTCGCTCTGGACTCCCGCCCACGACCAGCATGAGCGCCCCGAGAACCGGTCACACCAGCCCTCTGAGCTGCGACCTCAAGTTGGCGGAGGCTCAGTGATTGGTACGAGTTGTAGGCAGGACTCCATCGTCAACTGAGACATCTTCTTACCCGTGCGTCTCAGTTCTCAGCGGGGGACAGGGTTGCCACGGTGAGGATGGGCTGTGTGGATGTACTTCACGGCAGTGGTGATGGAGATTCCGAAGACACGGACGAGGTGGACGGGATCTTCGGTCTCGCGAGCCTCGTCCAGGATTCTGTCGGCGCGAACAGCGCGCAGAGTCAGACCGGCGGGATCGAAGCGCCTGTAGACGTAGTCCGCGGAGACAGGATCGGTCGCGGTAGCGGTCTGTTGAGTGACCAGAAGGTGCGAGTTGACGGTGCGTGGCCAAGGCTGATGGCGGTAGCGGAGCCAGACGTGTAGTAGGGCAGCTGTGGTGTCGTCGAGGTGGACGACGTGACGGCCGTGGGGGCGGCGGATCAGAAGTTGTCGTCGGGTAAGCAGAAGGTCGGAGAGGACGAGGTTGCGCAGGTCGGTGCCGCTTGTTGCGTGGAGGGCGACCAGGGCGAGAACCAGGCGGGTAGCGGGGTTGGAGCTGGTCTCCAAGAGCCCGGCCAGCCGGTCGGGGGCCAGGGTTGTGGGCAGCAGTTCCTGACGGGTTATGCGAACGCCGCGGGTGGGGTCGGCGAAGACGAGCTTGGTGTGTTTCAGGGCTCGAAAGAGCGACCGGATCGCCACAGCGCGCTCGTGGGCGCGCGGGCCTTTGACGCGGTGACAGCGGCTGTGACGTCAGCCTCCGTCACCTGACGCAAGGTGGTGTAGCGGGTGGTCCAGTCAGCGAGTGGCGTGGCCAGGTAGATGAGATAGTGGCGTAGTCGGTGACGCGGTGGTGGGGCCTGCTGGCGCCACGCAAGACCCCGACCCACGTACCGAGTTCGTCGCTGATTCGTGGAGGGAAGGCGGCGATGGTGCGCTGGACGAAAGCCTCGTCGCGGTTGCGCCGCGGCGGCGCGGTGACGAGCTGTTCGCGTTGGTCCAGGAAGGCGAGAAGCCCGCGAATGCGACCCTTGCCGCCGAACACGCGGTGCATTGCCCGGAGCTCACCCTCGCGGAAGACTGTGTCGACGCCCAGCCGGGTGGCGGCCACTCGTAGAACCCGAGCCATCGGCTCGTGGACTTTCTGGTGCCAGCGATTCTCGGAGGTGTATCGGGCGAAGTCCGCCAAGAGGGCTTTCACCGGCGGTAGCGGGGTCGGCAGCAGGGGTCCGGCCAGCGGGTGCCAGTCCCGCTCGATCTCGAAGATCGTCGCCTGACCTTCAAGTACGGCTGGCGGACTGAGCTCTGGGCGATCCGCGCGGAGCTCGCGACGGGGCGCGCTGCCGTTCGCCAAGGACGGTCCGGCAAACCGTAGTTGTCGCCAGGTAGAGGCGTCGGTGTCAGGACCCAGGCGAAGGCGCTGTCGAGTGCAGTCGCGGCATCGACCGTTCCGCAGAGGAAGCGGCCCGGCGCCACACCGACCGCAGCATCCTTGCTGGTCAGCGTATACGCGACGCCAGTGCCTACAGGTGTCGCACACTTGGTTTCGGCCCCACGAAAAGCAGTGATCGCAACTTCGTGGCTGAGATTGGGGGCGGGCCCGCTGGGCGTGCGGCAGCAGGACCACCTCGCGGTCCAGGTCAGGGGCGAGCCAGCCAGGGCTGTTCAGGACCCAGGTGACTCTGACGGGCCGGTGAGGCAGGGCGTCAAGGATCGCGGCGTCAACCAGACCTTGGCCGGCCGCGTCGCGCGCCGCCAGCGCAAGGGCCAACATGTTCATGGCACTGACGCGCCAGGCACGCCCGAGGCAGTGCTCGGCCTGCACTTGACCGACCAGCGGTTTGAGTCGGATCAGAACGTCTTGGGATCGGCTGCGAATCGCGACGGCGTGGAGCTCCAGCAACCGGTACGGCCCAGAGAACAGGGCCACTTGTCCGCGCACTGTCGGTGGGCAGATCCGCTCGTCGTCCACGACGAGGACGGGACGCTGAGCGCGTGCCCAGCCAGGTGCGTGGTAGCGGCCGTCGGTCTGTAGGCGGTAGGTGCCGGTGGGGCAAAGCGGGTCGACGGATGGAAGCGGACAGGCAGAACGCGAGCTGGGTCCATGTCGGCTGCTCTGCGGCCTGTGCGGGTTCGAAGTACCAGGCCGCGTCGTACTTGGTGACAGCTGCGACACACGCCCGGCAGAAGCCTTCGTCGTTGATGCGCCACAGCCGCCTACACCGTCTGCACTCGCCCTCCGGGTGGTTCCGTTTGGAGCGCCACTGGTGGCAGGGGGAGCAGAACGGTGACTGGACCCGCAGCCCCCAGCCGAGGCAGCCGGCGCACTGCCCGAGCGAGGGCAGGCGCTTTCGTCTTGGGGCCACCTCAGTTCGGTGGGAGTGAAGTTCCCCCTGCGGGCTGGGCAGCGGGTGTTTACGCTGCCTGACCGAGGTTCTGCCTGAGTAGGGATCTCGTTTCGAGCGGGGTGACGTATCCGTAGTCGGGGTGCCGGCGGAGTCGGCTGCGGTTGTACTCGGCCTCGATATAGCGGAAAACGTCGGCCCGGGCAGCCTCGCGGGTCTCCCACACGGTCGTCCCGATCTCCGCTTTCAGGATGGCGAACCAGCTTTCCGCGGCGACATTATCGTAACAAGATCCGACACGGCCCATCGACTGCGTCATGCGCAACTTGCGTATTTCGGTGCGGAATTCGTCACTGGTGTACTCGCTGCCACGATCCGTGTGCATGACGCATCCATGCTCCAGGCCGCCACGTCCTGCGGCCATCCGCAGGGCGGTGACCGGCAGCTCGGCGCGGTGATGGTCGGCCATCGCCCAGCCGATCACCTCCCGCGTCGCGAGATCGATGCAGGTCGCCAGATACAACGTCCCTTCCAGTGTGACCAGTTCGGTCATGTCGCCGACCAGCCGCATTCCGGTCCGGGGTGCGGTGAAGTCCCGGCCGATCAGGCCGGGGGCGAACACCGCCCGCTTCGCCTGCCGGGTCAGGCCCCCACGCCGGCGGCGGGTGATCCCGGCGATCCGGTGCTTGCGCATCAGCCGCTCGACCTTCTTGGAGTTCACCGCCCGCCCGGCCCGCCGCAGGGCGGCGTAAATCCTCGGGGCCCCGTAGGCGCCGCGAGATCCGGCATGCAGTACCCGGATCTCGCCCACCAGCGCCTCCTCGGCCCGCTCCCGCACCACCCGGCCGGCTCCGAGGCCCGGTGCGCGTAGTAGGCGGAACGTGGTACCCCCAGCGCACGGCACAGGAACGAAACGCTGTGACCTGTGGGATTGCCGTCCGATGCCTTCTCCGCATCGATGAAACGACACCGTGCCGCAGTGTCTACCTCATCATGTCCTGAGCGAAGAAGGCGGTCGCTTCTCCCAGAACCTCGATCGTGGCCTCCTGCTCGCGGACCTTCCGCCGCAGCCGGACCAGCTCCTCACTCTCCGCAGCGGTCAAAGCCCCCCGCAGGCCCCTCACCGCGGTCGGTCTCCGCCTGCTTCACCCACCCGCGCAGCCCCTCCGGACTCACGCCCAGATCCCTCGCGACCTCGGTGACCGTCTTGTCCGAGGACAACGCCAAGGCGACCGCGTCCCGCTTGAACTCGGCCGTATACCGCTTACTCATATTGCTCTTCTTGCTCACCATCTGCGACTGCTTCCTCCGGGACCATCCGTCCCAGTATCAAGCTGTCCAGCCAGCAGGGGGAACCTCAGAGCGACCTGGGCCGCCCCGTTCCGGTGGAGCGGCGCGGCACCGGCCTGGGCGACTCACCCGCAGCCGTCGCGAGCCCCTCGTCCTGGGCCACCGGCGTCTTCCCGGCTACAGGTTCGGCGACGAGCAGGTCCGCGACCGTGCACTGGAGAGCAGCGCAGATCAGGTCCAGGTCGTCCAACCGCACCGTTACCGGTGTGCCCGACCAGAGCGCGGAGACCTTCGACATCGACGGAGTGAAGCCGACTTCTTTGAACACGGGCATCAGGTCACTGGGCCTCCAGATGCCTCGGTTGGCCGCCGCCCACCGCAGGTTCCACTTCACGACAGACCCCCGTGTTCACGCGCAGTCGTTGAGCGGCCCGAGCCGACGAACGTCGACTGGCCATCTCTGGATCGCTCTGAGCGGACAAAATGTACCGAACCGTGGTCGTCGTCCAGTCATGCCCGAGCGACTTCTGCACCTCCCACAGCGACATCCCCGCCTCGTAACGGTGTGTGGCACAAGTATGGCTTGTGTCCGCAGAGGCCGTGTGCGGACACCCCCGTGTCGCGATTCACCAGGCGGGTCAGCGCGAATACTTTCGCGACGCAGTCCGTCGACCGTGTTGCATTCCGCCCTGTCGATCATGATGCAGATCACATCCTCCGGGAGGCGTCATGGTGTGTGACTGCGTCCGTCCCGTGGGCCGAAGGCTTCGAGGGCGTCTGCATCGGTAGCTCGCGCGTGAAGGAAGTAGTCGGCCCATTCAGCGATTTCAGGGTAAGAAGAGTCTTGAGTGACCTGGGCGACGGCGGCCTCGATGTCGAAGTGCGTGGAGCGTAGTTCGACGCCGGGGCCCAGGAGCGCCCAGTGGGCCCCGGCCCGTCCGTAGGGCATGCCGACACTGCCGGGGTTGATCACGAGTCGGCCGTGGGCGAGGCGGACGAACGGCATGTGCGTGTGCCCGCAGACCACTGTGCGGGTGTCGCTGTCGAGCCCGCTGAAGACCTCTCGCCAGCGGTCGAGGCGTGAGTCGACCAGGACGACTTCCTCGTCGTCTCGAGGGGTGGCGTGGCAGAACAGCACCTTCCCCAGGCCACGCACTGGCAGAGAGAGTGATCGCGGCCACTGACTGAGAAGGTCGAGGTGTTCTTCGCGTAGTTGTTCGGCAGCCCATGGGGCGATTGGATCGGGGATCGAGTCGCGTTGACCGCGGCGGTATTCGAGGAGTTCGCGGTCTGCGTTGCCGCTGATCCAGACGATGCGGTCGCCGAGACTGGTCAACAGGTCGAGGACCTGGGTGGGCTGAGGGCCGGCGGTGATGTCGCCGGTGAGCACGATGCGATCGGCAGCGCTCACCTCTGGTTCGGCGAGCACGGCCTCAAGGGCGGGCAGGACTCCGTGAATGTCGGACAGGACGGCTACTCGGTTCAGCATGGGCACCACTGTGGGATGAGGTCCGCTTGGAGGTGAGACCTTTCGCCTGACGCGTAGTTCGGGAGTGACTGCTTGCGAGAGTCGCGGGGGCCATCGGCCAGCCTGCTGACGACGCCCACCAGTGTCGTCCCCCCTTCAACTGCAGGTTCCGATCACCGTGGTTCGCGGAGCGGGAAGGCGACTCACCCGGCTTGTCCCGGCCGCGGACTCTCGCAGGTGAGCGATTTCGTCATGCTGGGCGGCGAGCCGGGCCAGGGCCTGGGTGCGGAAGTCCGCGAGCTCGCCGATCGCCTGTTCCGACTGGGCCAGCCGTTCTTTGAGCTTTGAGTTCTCTGCCTTGAGCCGGGCGATCTGGGCCTCGCGGGGGTCGGAGATCTCGCCAGCGTCTTGGAGTGCCTGGAGGCGCCGTTCGAACTCGGTGCGGAGGTGAGCGTAGGGGCGGGTGCCGTAGAAAGCGGTGCGGTCGACGCCCGCTTCGCGGGCGAGGGTCTTGATATCGCATTTTCCGCCGGGCGGGATCTCGCCGCGCAGGAGCCGGTCCATGGCGGCCCGGATGCGGTTCTCGTTCTCCGTGCGCTGGGCTGCGGAGATTCTCATGCGGACTCCTCGTCCATGGTGGCGCTGGCGGCGTCGATCTCGGCGACGACCCGGAGGGCTCGGTCGTAGTCGGCCTGGAGTCGGGTGCGTTCGGTCTTGCGGGTGGTGCCGAGTTCGCCGATGAAGATCTTTGTTCTGTCGGCGTGCTCGGCCCAGACGGGGCGGTGGCCGGGATGGTGGGTGGCCTGCGGACAGCGGGCGGAGTCACACATCCCGATCAGCGGACGGTCCGCGGCGGGGGTGCCGGCGAGTTTGAGACAGAGCGCCCGGGAAGGATCGGTGAACCAGCAGTAGTTCGCCGGTCCGAGGTGCAGGACGTTGGCGCGTTTGGTCAGGAGGTTGAGGACGTCGCGGTCGTTGCGCTGGGTTTTCGGGGCCGTGGCCGAGGCGGTGTCGAGTTGGGCGTCGATGCCGGCGAAGAACTCGGTGAGGCTGCGGGCGCCGGGACCGGCGGGCAGAACGCCTTCCTGGTAGTTTCGGAACTCCTCCAGTACCAGCTGGAGATTGCGCTCGCTCTCGTGCTTGTTGACCTCGGCCAACAGCTCGGCCTGGGCCCCGCCGGGGCGCGAGGCGTAGCCTTCCGTTGTGGCCACGGCGATATGTTTCATGTGGATCTTGGTGGCCAGGACGCCGCCGGGCCGGTAGGCCATTTCGAGGGACAAAGTGCGCCGCAGCATCCGCAAGTTGACTGGTCCCCCGGGGATTGGCGCCAGGCCAAGGCGCCTCCCGGCCTCGGAGTTGGCCCAGTTCTTGAACCACTTGAAGCGGACGTTGAAGGAGAACCTGCCGATCAGCAAAGCCCCTTCTGCCGGGGCGTCGTGCAGTTGCTCGAGGAGTTCGATCGCTCGATAGACCGGCTCGATAACGACCCACTCGTCGTCGGTGCCGCCCAGCGGCTGCCCTTTGACGATCTTGCTGGCGATCCGGTAGCGGGTCAGGCCCGGGACGGCCTCGTCGGGCGGTCGTCGGCAGCCGATGCGCAATTCCATCAGCTCACTCGCACGCATGCCTGAGATAGCGGCAGCGGTGATGATCGCGGCGGTGCGGACGATACCGACCAGGGCGACGGCCTGGAGCCGGGACACCGGCAGGGTCCAGGGTAGTGACGATGTTCCGTCGGCCGCGGGGACCATGTCGACATCACGGCCGAATGGTCTCTCGACGCCGACCTGCGCGAGGGTGGCTTCCAGCGCCGGCCTCATGGTGGGCAGCCACGGATTGCAGAACTGGCTCAGCCCGGCCCGGCGGCCGAGGGTGCCCATGGCCACCAGGAGAAGGGGGTCGTCCTCAGCCCAGCCCTTATCGAGGCGCTTCGCGACGTAATGGTCCTCCAGCATGGGCAGGGCTGTGCACGTTCGCGTGTACTCGGCGAGGATTTCGCTGAGCTCCAGGACCGGGACGCGGTTCTTGGGCCCGACCCGCCGGAGTCCTTGTGCTCGTCGGGCCGAGTGGCGGTCGGATTCGCGGATCTTGTGTGCCAGGTCGACGGCGTGCGGACCTAGTGTGGACATCAGATAGAGGGCGGCCGCGAGCATCGGCTGCATGATCTCGTCCGCGACCGGTTGGGTCTTGTTCTCGTCTCGGCCGCTGGGCATCTCGGCGACGGCGGAGGCGGTGGCGCCGCCCCAGGGCCGCAGCCCGGCGGGGACGCGGTCGGCGGTGAACAGGTCGCGGTAGTTCACCAGGTCGACGACGACCTGGGCGGCGGATCTCCTGGTCGCGTGGCTGTTCTCGCCGATCACGGCTCCGTCGTCGTCGAGCACGTAGCGGCGGTGAGCCAGGTATGCCTCACAGTCCCGGGTGGTGACCTGCTGCAGGCTGCTGGTCGCCCGTTCGCCCAGCCAGTTGAAGAAGCGGACGAGTTCGTCGAGACGACCGCGGCAACTGGTGACGTGGAGCGGGTTGCGGAAGGCGCGGGGCAACGGGGCGACCGTCTGGTGGCGTGGTGCGAGCATCGCCAGGACCAGTTCCTTGGCCACCAGTCGCCAACGCGAGTCCGTGATCAGGGTGAAGTCGAAGCGCCTCACCGAGGGGCTCAACTGGGTCGGCAGCCCGATGACGTGGGTGAAGTCCCAGATGTCGTCCTCGAACGTGGGGCGAGCGGCGTTGTCCGGAAGGGCCAGCCCGGCTTCATCGCAGACATCGGCGCCCGCAAAGACGGCGGAGCGTCCGTCGAAGGCCGGATCGAAAGCCGTGCTCATGCGGTCATCTCCTCGGGCCGCAGGGGAAGTTCGTCGTCCCGGTCGGTGACATGGGCTGCGGCCGAGGTGACCACGGCCGGATCGAAGCGGTCCAGGACCTGCTGGATGCGGGCGGCATAGGGGCCGAAGACCGCCATGAAGTGAGCGGCGGGCATCTGCTGCCACTGCCGGGAGAAGAACGCCTTCAGCCGCAGCAGGTTGACCGCATGCCGTGGTGCGAACACCGCCAGGGGACACAACAGGCAGACCCAGGGGCGGGCCGGACAGGGTTTACCCTTCGGGCCGTGTAGTCCGGACAGCTGATCGCCGCAGGCGGCGGTGAACACATCCCGCTGGCCGCCGATGAGTTCGGCGATCACCTCATTCTCGAGGGCAAGGTCCGCGAGCAGCTGCGGATAGCCCTCGGCCAGGGCGGCGGCCTCTTCCTCGGTGATCACCGTCGGCGGATGCGACCTTCGCAGCAGGTCATGCTGGGCGTCTTCGATCACAGCCTCGACCGCACGTTGCTGGGCCGGGGTTGCGGCCGTCAGATAGTGGTCGCCTTCGACGGCGGGCGTGTGGTTGGGGTCGATGGTGGCCCGGCCGCTGCCGTTCCACGTGCTCTTGTCCCGCATCGCCTCGTGCGTGGTGCGGATCCGGGACCGGTGGATCTTCAAGGGCTGTCCGTCGTCCCCAACCAGCTGGTGGCGCTGGACCCACCGCTGGATGGCGACGCGGTCGAACTTCCTCACCCGACGGTCACCGCCGGCCCGGCTCAGGCCCAACCACAGTTTGCGGCCCTCGTCCGGCGGAACGAAGCTCCGCAGCAGCGTGGAGTGGGCCAGCCACTGCTCCAGCAGACGCACGGCCCTGCGTGGCAGATTCAGGCTCTCGGCCGCGGTGCGGCCCTTGACGTAGGAGAGCAGGATCGTGGAGTCCCCGGCCCAGTCGACGTCCTGTGTGACCAGGTCCTCGATGCCGTCCGGCACGATCCCGGAGTAGATGCCGAACAACAGCCGGTAGGCGATGAGTACTTCCAGGTGCGGGAACAGGGCCTGCGTCGCGTCGTGGAAGCCGCCGCGGCGGTGGACCAAAGCGGCCGAGATGCCGACGTTGCGGCCGAACTCGGAGATGCTCACCGGCCCGACGGTGGCCAGCAGCCAGCGAAGATTCTGGGGAGCCCATCCGCCCTCGGCGGGATGCTGTCCGTGAGCGACAGCGGTCAGGGCCTGCCGGTGGGCCGCGTACGACTCCTCGACGAGCCGTCGGCAGAGGCCGCCCAGCCGCTGCCACTCGGTCTCCGAGTAGGGAGGCAGGGCGTGGTGGTTGGACTGAACGTTGAAGTTCCGTCCGGCCGCGAGCTCCAGCACGCCGTCCGCCAGCGAGCCGCCGGCCTGACCGAACGCCTCGACCATCGCGCGGGTGCACGCCTCCCGGCCGCCCGAGCATCCCATCAGATACTCGGCCAGCCTGCCCCGTCTGAGCTGGTCAAGGCCACCGGTGAAGCCCTGCGCAGCCAGGGTCCGCACCATGCCCCGGATCGCCTGGACGTAATGGTTGACCGTGCCCGCGGAATCCGCAGTTCCGTGCGGGTGGATCACATCCACCAGGCCGGTGGCCAACTGCCGGGCCAGCAGCGGGTTCGGCAGACCGTCCAGCGAGAACGCCGCACGGCTTCCATCGCTGAACACGCAGGTGATTCCCAGGGGTTGGTCGATCAGCATGGTCGGCATCAGAGAGCCCCGCCTTCGATGTCGTCGTCGAACTCGGCGGCGGCTTCCCGATCGGCGCCCGCGTCGTCGGTCAGCCCGGCCGCGGCGCCGGCCCCCTCGTATGCCTCCCGGAAGATGCGCGTCGTGTCCAAGCGCCGGAGGTATTTTTCCGTGGTGAGGACGGTGGAATGTCCTAGAAGATCACGAAGTACCAGCAGTGGGTCGGCCTTACTCAGGTAGAAGACCAGAGCGGCGTCGGCATCGGTGTCCCGCACGAGCTTCGCGGCCTGCTGGTAATGCCCTGTGACCAGGTATTCCAGGGTCCTCATGGAGAAGGTGTGGCGGCATCGGTGGGGCCAGACGTGCGGGAACCGCGGTTCGAAGCGAGCCCGGATCCGGTCGGATGTCCGCTCGAAGACCGTGCCCCAGGCGGTGAACGGGCCGCCGCCGTTCTTCACCGCCAGCAGGCACGAACCGCCCTCCGGAGCGACCAGACGACGCCGCTCGGCCGGAGTCAGCGATTCCCAGGGCCGCCGGATCCCGTTGATCAGCCCGCCCCGGGCGTCCGGCTCGGTCACCATCAGCGGTTCGCCCCACCGCCGTGGCGGCCGCCAGAGCGAGCCGTCCGTCGTGGCGGCCCGGTCCAACTCGACATAATCGTGCAGCCCGGCCAGGGCCTCGTAAGAGGTCCACGTAGTGCGGAACTTCTTGCCCTTGGTGATCCCGGCCGGCACCGGGAACGGGATCGGAACCGCGGTCACCTCCGGCGGCAGGGCGGGGATCTCCCAGGGCAGCAGATAGGTGAACTCCTGCAGTCGCATCCCGGTGGCCAGCGCGTGATCCCCGACCGCCCCGTTGCGGGTCAGCTCCCGCCCGTGGAAACCTGTGTCCTGCGAGCCGTCCGGGGCCAGCCCACGCAGGCCCTTGCGGAACAGCTCGGTGAAGTCCGGCTCCAGGTACTTGATCGTCACGTGCGGCTTCGGCGTGCGGCGAACCGCCAGATTCACCTTCACCTCCCGGCCGGTCCCGGCGAACAGGGCCCGCGCGGCCCGGTAGGTGAACGGCTCGGCCGCCGCGTACTCCTCATGCATCGCCCACCGGTAGAACAACGACAGGATGCTCATGTGCTGGCCCCACGTCGTCGCCGCGAACCGGGCCTTCAACGGCCCCGCCGCCCGATGCTCGGCGTACCGGCTCAGCCCGGCCTTCAACCGCTCCCGCGAGTCGAACAGTCCCACCCCGTGTACGGCCAGGAACTCTAACCACTCCTTGAGGACTCGCGCGTAGTTCTCCCATGAACTCGGCGCGGGCGCCCCGCTGACCGGGAGTTCACGCAGCCACCGGTTCACCACCGCCGTCGGGCGCAGCGCAGCCGGTCCGTCCTCGAAGCGCAGGTCGTCGTCGATGAGCACGGGCATCCCCTCGGGGATCAACGGCCGATGCTCGATGTCCCAGGACTCCCAGCCCCGGGACGAGAAGAAACTCAGGATCATGAGCGCCGACAGTAGAAACACCACACAGCTCAGCGCAATGCACAAACTCCCAGGCCACCAGCCCAGTTGAACCTAATCGCCACACGGAAACTAAGCGCGAACAACATGCCGAAGCAGATGAGGAAAGATCCGCTCGACCGGGCCTGCCAGGTGCGCCTCCGAGGCTCTCGCCAGCGCCTTCCGCAGCGTCGACGTTGTCACCGCCGGGCCGACAGGGTTTGGCATGCCGCCAAGATCTCGCGCCAGGAGCTCAGAGGGCCACACCGGCGACTCAGGGTGCTCTGGGTCGTCTGAGAACAACCCGCGGCCTTCCTCCACGTACCACCACAGCAACTCACGTCCCTAGGCGAACGGAAACGCCTCTCGCTGTCGCGGCCCCGACCCTCGGGCGCCCTTGCCCTGGACGAGAAACCGCCTGAAGTCGCCGGCCTCCCAGTGGAGGTCCTTCATGCGCATCTGGCACAGCTCCGAAGCCCGCACCCCAGAGATGTAGATCAACTTCGCCATCACGTAGTCCCTGCACACCACCGCCTCCTTGCGGGCGTGCGCCAGCTCCCGCCGCCGACCGGCGAAGAACTCGTTGACCGCCCGGGCCGACGGCGGCACCCGAAGGCCGAAGTCACCGCGGTGTGCGTGCCGGTTGAATGGATCAATCGGCGACTCGACCGCCGCCCCGAACCGCTGGAAGATCTCGTGCGCGTAGCGTTGCTCCAGGAATGCGAAGAAGTGGTCGATCCTGTTCAGCTTCGATCGCACCGCCGGTGCCTGGCGTTTGCCGACTCCGGCGAAGTACCCGTCGACGTGGCGGGGGGTTAGCCGCCACGGCACGACACCGTAGTGGTCGCACACCTCGATTACTGGCTTCGTCAGACCGTCCAGAGTGGAGGACGCCAGGCCCGCCACATCTCGCGCCCACTGGTACTCGACCAGCGCGTCCATAGAGAACAGCTGCTCGTCTTCCTCGTCCGCCCCGCCTGCGTACTGGCGCTGCAGCAACAGCACGTCGTTCAGCCCCGGCTCGCCTCCCAGCAACTCCGCCTCTGCGGGCGACGGTTCGCTGGGAGGCGGTACGAGGGAGAGCATGCGAGTCCCGGGATCTGCCACGAACGTTGAAATTACAGCAGAAATTCCTGAAATTCAGGAGAACGGCCCAATATCCTGAGAGGCAGATGTAGGAGCCCATCGAGCCTCCTGCCAGCTGAAATGGAACGACGCGCCGATCAGCCCCTCAGGGAACCCGCCCGTACTCCAGTTAGCAGGCAGGTGGGGCGGTAGTCGACGTGCTGGACGAGCACCCGGCCGCGCCGGTCGGTGATCAGCATGCAGACCCCGGCCCAGAGGGCGGCGGAGGCGCGCAGGGTTCCGTACTCCTGGTCGCTCATCGAGGGCGACCAGGAGACCCTGCTCGACGCCGACCGGATCAGGCGTACGGGCTGCGCCGTGGTGCAGGTGAACACCGGAGCGGGCTGCCACCTCGACGCGGAGATGATGCGGGACGCGCTCACGGAACTGTCCCCGGCCGAGGGCTCGCTGCTCATGGTGGAGAACGTGGGGAATCTGGTGTGCCCGGCCCTGTTCGACCTGGGGGAGCGCACCAAGGTCGTGATCATCTCGGTGACCGAGGGCACGGACAAGCCGCTGAAGTACCCGTACATGTTCGCCGCCGCCGACCTGGTCCTGATCAACAAGGCGGACCTGCTGCCCCATGTCGATTTCGACGTCGAGCAGTGCACCCGGTACGCGCGCTCGGTCAACCCGGACGTGCGCGTGCTGACGCTCTCCGCGACCACCGGCGAGGGCCTGGACCGCTGGTACGACTGGCTGGCGGAGCAGCGGTAGCGGCGCCCGCTCGCACTGCGGGTGGGGCCGACTCTCGCTAGCGTTGGCGTGCAACGACGACCGCGAGGAACAGGGAGCCCGAGATGCCCGCACCATCGCATCCGGCGAGAGGCGACATCGGCCGGCGTGCGGCCACGCGTCGCAAGCAGCTCGGTCTGTCCCGGGAGGAAGTGGCCCTGCGCGCCGCCGCCGCACCCGGCTACATCGCGTACGTGGAGGAGCACTCCGCCGCCCCGGGGATCAGCTTCATGCTCCGGCTGGCCAACGCCCTGGACACCACCGTCGAGGAGCTGACGGGCGCGACCGGCGATCTGCCGAGCGGACGCGCGCGGGCGGCCCAGCAGGCGCGGCTCGCGGAGCTCGACGAGGCGGAGTCCTGGGAGCTGCTCGGGGACCACGGCGTGGGCCGGGTGGCGCTGGCCAGCGGGGACGGGCCGGTCGTGCTGCCGCTGAACTACCAGGTGCTGGACGGTGAGGTCATGTTCAGCACGGCCGCGCACTCCCCGCTCGCCTCGGCCGAGGGCACGGAGATCGCGTTCGAGGCCGATCACATCGACGACGCCTTCAGCCGGGGCTGGAGCGTGCTCCTCGTCGGTCCGGTCCGGGCCGTCGAGGACGAGGAGACCGCTCAACGCCTCAGGGACGCCGCATATTCGACACCGTGGGCGGGGGAGGGGCGCGAGCAGGTGATGGTGCTCGCGCCGCGCCGCGTCACCGGGCGGAAGATCATCGTGCGCGGAGCGCCCGGAGACGCCTGAGCGGACGGTGCCGGTGACAAGGGGGACGGGACCGTGGCCCACGATGCTCCCTGGCGGCGCCTCGGTGGCGGCGCTCGGTGTCCTGCTGAAGGTCGCGCTCGGTGTCCGCTCGCGTCGTGTCCGGTCACGCGGATGACGGGGAGCGATGAGTTCCGGCGACGGGCCGAGTCGGTAAGGGCATGACTCGTATCATCGCGGATATCTCGGTCTCCCTCGACGGTTTCGTCACCGGCCCCGACCCCGGGCCGGAAGGCGGTCTCGGGGCCGGCGGCGACGCCCTGCACACCTGGGCTTTCTCCGACGACCCCGAGGACCGTCGCATGCTGAGCGAGGGGACCGCCCGTTCGGGCGCGGTCGTCCTCGGGCGCCGGCTCTTCGACGTGGTCGACGGGCCGGACGGCTGGAACGACGAGGTCGGCTACGGCGCGGCCGAGGTCGGTACGCCCTCGTTCGTCGTCGTCACGAGTGCGGTGCCGGAGCGGGTGCGGCGCGCCGACCTCGACTGGAGGTTCGTCACCACCGGTCTGCCGGACGCCGTCGCCCTCGCGCGGGAGCGCGCTCGGGCGGCGTCGTCCGAGAGGGGCAAGGATCTCGACGTCGTCCTGATGGGCGGCGGCGTCACCGTCCGCTCGGCCCTCGATGCCGGGCTGGTCGACGCCCTCGTACTGCATCTGTCGCCCGTGGTGCTGGGCGCGGGCACACCGTTGTTCACCGGTGCGGTGCCGCGCACCCTGGTGCAGCGGAAGGTGATCCCGACGTCGACCGCGACCCATCTGTTCTACGACGTCGTCTAGCGTCGGGTGGTGACGGCGCCGCAACTCCGCGCGCGCCGCACGGCATTCGGGGAGAACATGTCCATCGGGAGCAGTGAAGCACCGGTCACCTTCATCACCGGCGGGTCGAGCGGCATCGGGGCGGAGACCGTACGGCGGCTGCTGGGCCTCGGCCATCGGGTCGCGGCTACCGGGCGCAGCGCGAAGAAGCTGGCGGTACTGGCCGGGGCGGCGGCGGAGGCGGGCGCGGGCGACCGGCTGCTGACGTTCGAGGGGGATGCCGCCGACTGGGGGCAGGTGTCGGCGGCCGTCGGGGAGACCGTGCGGGTGTTCGGCCGGCTGGACTGCGCCATCGCCAACGCCGGGTACGCGACCAACGGCGATGTCGAGACCGGTGACCCGGAGGAGTGGCGGGGCATGGTGCTCACCAATGTCCTGGGTCCCGCGCTGCTGGTGCGGGCGGCGCTTCCGGCGCTGAAGGAGTCGCAGGGGCGGGTCGTGCTCATCGGGAGCGTCGCCGGCTTCAAGAACACGCCCGGCAACCTCTACTCGATGACGAAGTTCGCCGTGACCGGGCTGGCGGAGAACGTCCGCATGCTGGCGACGGGGTACGGCGTCGGTACCACCCTGATCGCGCCGGGCCGGGTGCTGACGCCGTTCTGGGACGAGCGCCCCGGCGGGGCCGAGGCGGCGGGCGCGATGATCTCCGCCGGGCAACTGGTCGACACCGTCGTCTGGGCGATCACCCAGCCGCGCGGGGTGGACGTGAACACCCTGGTCGTCCGTCCGATCGGCCAGCCCAACTAGGGCCTGTGCGCACGGTCGTGGAACACGATGGACAGCGCCCGCTCATCATGTAAATATATGTTGCATGACGCATGATCATGCATTGACAGAGGCTGCCGGCCCGCTCGTGTGGCCGGTCGGATTCCGGGCACACACCGGGCACGGCGGACTGCGCGAGCACGGCGACGACATCTCGGTCGTCGTGTCGGACCGGCCGGCCACCAGCGCCGCGATGTTCACACAGAGCCTCTTCGCGGGACCGGCCGTCGTCCTCAGCCGCCGGCACGCCGAGGGCCGGAACCTCCGCGCCGTGACGACCCTCGCGCAGAACGCCAACGTCGCCACCGGGCGCCGGGGCGAGGAGAACGCCGCCGAGGTCGTCCGCCGCGTCGCCGGGATCGCCGGCATCCCGGCGGACCAGGTGCTCATCGGCTCCACCGGTGTCATCGGACGCCCCCTGCCGATGAGCACCATCCTCGCCCACTTCGACGAGACCGCCGGGCGCGGCGACGCGGCGTTCGGGGCCGGACCGCTCGACGTGGCCCGCGCGATGATGACCACCGACACCCGGCCCAAGACCGCCGTGCGCACCGTCGGGCAGGCCCGCATCGTCGGCATCGCCAAGGGCGTCGGCATGCTGGAGCCCAACATGGCCACCATGCTGGCGTACGTGTTCACGGACGCCGAGGTGCCGGCGGGCGAGCTGGACGGCGCGTTGCGCGGGGCGGTGAACCGTACCTTCAACTGTCTGAGCGTCGACACCGACACCTCGACCTCCGACACCGTCTCGGTCATCGCCAACGGTGCGGCGGGCCCCGTCGATCCGGCCGCGTTCGCCGAGGCCCTCGCCGACCTGTGTCTCGACCTCACCACCCAGCTGGCCGGCGACGGCGAAGGAGCCACGAAGCTCCTGCGCGTCACCGTCGGCGGGGCCGGCGACCCCGGCCAGGCCAAGCGCATCGCCAAGAGCGTCGTCAACTCCCCGCTGGTCAAGACCGCCGTCCACGGCGCCGACCCCAACTGGGGCCGGGTCCTGATGGCCATCGGCAAGAACACCGACGAGACCGGCATCGAGCCCGGCAAGGTCACCGTGGCCTTCGGCGACATCGAGGTGTACCCCGAGGAGCCCGAGGCCGACACCCTCGACCGGCTGACCGCCCTGATGCGCCGGAGCGAGGTCGACATCGTCATCACCCTCGGCCTGGGAGAGGCCGAGGCCACCGTCTACGGCTGCGATCTGTCCGCCGGCTACGTCCGGGTCAACGCGGACTACACCACATGACCCGCTGCGGGAAGTGACGGAACGTCAGATCAACGCGCCCGTCCGTCGGTTGCCGGGAATCGCGGCGAGCAGCTCCTCGGTGTACGGATCGGACGGGGCCGCGAAGATGTCGTCCGTCGCACCGGTCTCGACCAGGCGGCCGCGCCGCATCACCCCCACCCGGTCCGCGATCTGGCGCACCACGGCCAGGTCGTGGGAGATGAAGAGGTAGCTCAGACCCAGCTCACGCTGGAGTTCCACCAGCAGTTCGAGGATCTGTGCCTGCGCGGAGACGTCCAGCGCCGACACCGGCTCGTCGCACACGACCAGATCGGGTTCCAGTGCGAGCGCCCGGGCGATCGCCACCCGCTGCCGCTGGCCGCCGGAGAGCTCGGTGGGCCTGCGCCGCAGCAGGGAGGCGGGGAGCAGCACCCGCTCCAGCAGATCGCCCGCGCGCCGCACCCGGTCCTTGCGGCTGCCCACCCCGAAGGCCCGCAGGGGCTCGGTGATCACGTCCGCGACGGACAGCCGGGGATCCAGGGAGGCATACGGGCTCTGGTAGACGATCTGCATCCGCTGCCGAAGCCGCCGCAGCGCACCGCCCCGCAGCTCCGTGATGTCCTGCCCGTCGAACACGACCCGCCCGGACGAGGGGTCCGTCAGCCGCACCACCATCCGCGCAGTGGTCGACTTGCCGGACCCCGACTCGCCCACCAGGGCGAACGTCTCGCCCCTGCGCACGGTGAAGCCGACCCGGTCGACCGCCCGCAGCGTCCGCGCGCCGCCCTCCCGGTGAGGCAGCGGGAAGTCCTTCACCAGGTCCTCGACGATCACGAGATCCGGGGACGGAGCCGGGCTGGGGGAGGCCTCCGGGACCCGCTTGTCCCGGCCGGCCGTCCCCCGGCGCTCCACGACCAGGCGGCTGCCCGCCAGGCTCGGGGCCGAGGCCAGCAACTGCCGGGTGTAGGCGTGCTGCGGGGCGCTCAGCACCTGCTCGGTGGGGCCGGTCTCGACCACCGCGCCGCCGGACATCACCACGATGCGCTGTGCCCGGTCCGCCGCGACACCCAGGTCATGGGTGATCAGCAGAACCGCCGTGCCCGACTCCTTGGTCAGGGTCTCGATGTGGTCCAGGATCTGCCGCTGCACGGTGACGTCCAGCGCGCTCGTCGGCTCGTCGGCGATCACCAGCCGGGGCCGGGCGGCCACCGCGATGGCGATCAGCACGCGTTGCCGCATGCCGCCCGACAGCTCGTGCGGATACTGCCGGGCGCGCACCCCGGGATCGGGCAGTCCGGCCTGCCCCAGGATCTCGACCACCCGCTCCGCCGCGGACTCCCGGTCCGCGAGACCGTGGATCAGGAGCACCTCCGCCACCTGCGGTCCGATGCGCCGGACCGGGTTCAGCGACACCATCGGGTCCTGCGGGATCAGCCCGATGTCCCGGCCGCGCCGGGCCCGCAGCTCCTTCTCCTTCACCCCGGCCAGGTCCACGCCGTCGAAGAGGATCTGCCCCTCCTCCAGTGCCCCGCCCTCCGGCAGCAGCCCGATGAGCGCATGCGCGGTGGTGCTCTTGCCGGAGCCCGACTCGCCGACCACGGCGACGACTTCGCCCGTCCGCACGGTCAGGTCGACGCCGCGCACGGCAGGCACGGCACCCGTCCGGGTGCGGTAGGAGACCCGCAGCCCGCGCACGTCCAGCAGTGGTCCGTCCGTCATCGTGTCGTCCTGCTTTCCCCGTCGAGCGCGCGCGAGATCCGGTTGGCGGCCAGCACCGTGGCCGCGATGGTCAGGCCGGGCAGGGTGGTCAGCCACCACGCCGTGGCCAGGTAGTCGCGGCCGCCCGCGACCAGCGCCCCCCACTCGGGGGCCGGCGGGGTCGCCCCGTACCCCAGGAAGCTGAGCGAGGACACCTGGAGCACGACCCCGCCGAAGTCGACCGCGGCGTACACCAGCACCGGGCCCGCCGAGCTCGGCAGCACATGGCGCAGCAGTACGGAGTACCAGCGCGCCCCGGAGGAGCGCGCCGCCTCCACGTACACCGCGCCGCGCACCCGCAGCACCTCGGAGCGCATGATGCGGGCGAAGCTGGCCACGCTGGTGATGCCCACCGCGATCGCCACCTTGACCGTGCCGAACCCCAGGGCGGTCACCACGGCCAGCGACAGCAGCAGGTTCGGGATGGCCAGCAGGACGTCGGCGACCCGCATCAGGAAGGCGTCGACCCAGCCGCCCAGATAGCCCGCGAGCAGCCCGAGCAGCGAGCCCACCACGAGGCCCACCGCGACCGCCAGGACCGTCGCCTGGAGCGACAGCGCCGATCCGTGCACGACCCGCGCGAACAGATCGCGGCCCAGCTGGTCGGTGCCGAAGAGATGGCCGGCGCCGGGCCCCTGGAGCTTGTCGCGGGGGACGCCGGCCAGCGGGTCCTGCGAGGTGAACACGCCCGGGAAGAAGGCCGATACGAGCACCAGCGCCAGCAGCGCGAGCGACAGGACAAGACCCGGGCGGCGGAGGAGGAACCGGGCCCGGTTCCGGGCGCGAGCACCGGCGCTCTCCCGGACCGCCGGTCCCGGTTCCGGCGCCTGCGCCTTCCGTGCCCGGCCGGTCATCGCCTCCGCGGTCAGCAGCTCGGTCATCGTGCCACCGCCGCGGAGGTCGTGATCCGGGGATCGATCAGCGGATAGAGGAGGTCCACGGCCAGATTCGCCAGGACGAAGACGAGCGCCCCGAACACCACCAGGCCCTGGACCACCGGAATGTCCTGGGCGCTCACCGCCGTGGCGGTGATGCGCCCCACCCCGGTCCGGGAGAACACCGTCTCCACCACCACCGACCCGGCCAGCAGATTGCCGACCAGCACACCCACCACCGTCAGGGGCGGGATGGCGGCGTTGCGGGTGGCGTGCCTGAAGTGCACCCGGGCCCGGCTCGCCCCCTTGGCGAGGGCGGTCTCCACGTACGGCTCCGCCAGGGTGGTGCGCAGGCTCTTGGCGAAGACCTGCGCGAGCACCGCGCCGGTGGGCAGCGACAGGGTGATCACCGGGAGGACCAGGCTGCCGAACCCCTCGTTGCCGAACGCCGGCACCAGGCCCCAGCGGAACGACACGATCTGCACGAGCACCAGACCGACCAGGAACGTCGGCGCGGAGACCCCGAGCGCGGGCAGCGACAGCAGCAGCTGCCGCAGCCAGCGCCACCGGGTGTACGTGGCGAGCAGCGCGGTGCCCGCCCCGAGGACGAGTGCCAGCACCAGGGCCCCGGAGGTCAGCTGGAGCGTGGCGGGCAGCGCGGTGCCGATCATGTGGCCGACCTTGTCGCCGCTCTGCACCGAGATCCCGAAGTCGCCCCGCAGGGCGTGCCGGAGCTGGGTGCCGTACTGCTCGAGGACCGGCTTGTCGAGCCCGTACGTCCTTCTCAGCTCGGCCAGTTGTTCCGGGCTGACGTCATTGGTGTCTCCGGCACCTCCCGCCATGATGGACACCGGGTCCCCGGGCAGCAGGTACAGCACCGCGAAGGACAGGGTGAACGCCGCCCAGAGGACGAAGACCGCCTGGAGCAGGCGCCCGGCCAGATAGCGCCTCATGACAGCCACGTCTCGTGGAACTGCAGCCGCGAGGACGCCTCGAAGTCCAGGTCGTGGACCTTCTTGGACAGGCCGAGCACGGTGGTGAGTTCGAACACCGGGATCTGGTAGCCCTTGTCCAGCACGATCTGCTGCGCCTCGGCCACATGGGCGGCCCGCTCCGCCGGGTCGCTCGCGGAGGCCTCCTTGTCCAGGACCGAGTCCAGCGCGTGGTCGGAGAGGTGGCCGAGGTTGAGCAGCTTGCTGGAGTAGCCGGTGCGCAGGATGTCGGGGTCCACCCGTGTCGTGTTGCCCCAGGCGAAGTCGTAGTCGCCCTTCTGCCGGAGCGCCACGTAGTCGCCGATGGTGGAGGACTGGAGGGTGACCTGGATGCCGGTCTTCTTCAGCTGCTGCTGGATCAGCTCCAGCGCGGTCTGGTTGGGGCCGAAGTTGGACGCCCAGATGATCTTCAGGGCGAGCTTCTTCCCGCCCTTGGTCCGGATGCCGTCGGGGCCGGTGCGCCAGCCCGCCTCGTCGAGCAGCTTCCCGGCGCCCGCCGGGTCGTGGCCGAGCCGGTCGCTCAGGTCCTTGTAGCCGCTGGTGGTGCTGGCGAGTGAGCTGGTGGCCGGCCGGTAGCTGTCGCTGAGGACCGTGTCGACGACCTCCTGGCGGTCGATGGCCTTCTGGATCGCCTGGCGGACCTTGAGGTCCTTGGTGATCGGCCGCGCCGCGTTCGTCGTCAGCCCGAACGGCAGCCCGGGGTTGGCCCGGCTCTTCAGCGGGAAACCGGTGCTCTTGAGACCCGCCTCGTCCTGCGGCGCGACGCCGCCGATGGCGTCGACCTGACCGGACTGCAGGCTGCCCGTCCGTACCCCGGACTCGGGTATGACCTTGAAGGTCAGCCTGTCCAGATAGGCGGGGCCCTTGCGCTTCCACAGCGAGGAACCCCAGCTGTAGCCGGGGCGGCGGCGCTCCTCGACGGACTTGTTCGGGGTGTAGCCGTCGAGGGTGAACGGGCCGGAGCCGATCAGGTTGTCCGTGCACCGCTTCTCCGCCGGCAGCTTCACCGTCGACTCGGCGAGCAGCCCGAGGGTGAAGGTCGAAGTCGCCTGGAGGAACTGGGCGTTGGGGGAGTCGAAGGTGACCTTCGCGGTGTGGTCGTCGATGACGGTGGTGCTCTTGTACCCCGCCAGATAGCTGCTGCCGAGCACGGACTTGGCGCCCAGCTTCACGATGCCGTCGAAGTTGCTCTTCACCGCCCGCGCGTTCACCGGGGTGCCGTCGCTGAAGGTCGCCCCCTTGCGGAGGGTGAAGGTGAAGACCGACGCGTCCTCGCTCACCTTCCAGGACGTGGCCAGCCAGGGCACGATCTTCCCGGTCTTCGGGTCCTGGTCGGTCAGCGAGTCCACGATCTGCCGGGCCGGATAGATCGCGTCGTTGTTGCCCGCCTGCTGCGGGTCGACGCAGATCGGGTCGGAGGCCAGGGCGAAGGTCAGATGGCCGCCGGAGTGCGGGGCCGAACCGCCCGCGCTGTCCGCGCCGGACGAGGAGCACGCGCCGAGCGCGAGGGACAGGACGGTGACGGCGGCGAGGGAGGGCAGGGCGCGACGACGTGGGTCGGACATCAGCGGGTTCTCCAGGGACAAGAGGAAGGAGGCCGGGTACGACGGCGGCCCGCGCGGACCCAAGGGGGGGTACGCGGACGGGCACGGCCGTGACACGGGCCGGTGGTCAGGCAGTGGGAGAGGTCAGGCCTGACAGATGGCGCTGGAGACGCGATGCAGATCGATGTGCCTGCGGGCCGCGAAACGGGAACCGAGGAACACCGCGCAGCGCGTACCGGCAACACGGCTCGGGGTGATGTCCCCGGAGGCGGTCGGCTGGTACGGCATGGGTGGCGCGGTCCTCTCGAACACGGCGGCATCGCCCGCTACGGACGATGACGCGCAACGTACCAGCCCGAACGCCCGTATGAGAAGAAGGTTCCGGAGTGAGGCTCCGCTCCGCGTCCGGCCGTGCGCCCGCGTCCGTGTGCGCGGACGCGGGCGCACGGCCTTTGGCGGGGCGTCAGGACGCGGTCGCGTCCCGGGGGCGCTCCACACCGATCACCTTGCGGTAGACCCGGGCGCCGTCGCCGTAGTCGTCCACGGCGTAGTGCCAGGTCGCCCGGTTGTCCCACAGCACGAAGTCACCGGGGTTCCAGCCGAACCGGATCGTGTAGTTCGGCGAGGAGGCGTGCCGGAGCAGATGGTCCAGCAGCGCCTTGGACTCCGCCGGGGTGACGCCGGTGAGCCCGAGCGCCGAGCTGCTGATGAACAGCCCCTTGCGCCCGGTCTCGGGGTGTGCGAGGACGACCGGGTGCTCGACGGTCTCCGTGACGGCGCTCCGCGCGGTGCCCTGCGCGTAGTTCACCGGATCGCCGTCGTACACCGCGCTCACCGACTCCAGCAGCACCTTGAACGGCTCCGACAGATCGTCGTACGCCGTCTGGAGATCCGCCCACAGGGTGTGCCCGCCGAGCTCCGGCACCTCCTCGTACGTGAGCGACTCGATGGCGAACACCGGGCTGCGCCACAGCCCCCCGATGTGCCAGGTGCTCGCCTTGCCGGTCTGCTTGACGTTGTAGGGGTAGACCAGCGGGTTCGCCTCGTCCTTCACGGCCGTGGGGTGGTCGAACGGCTCGGCGAAGATCCTCACCGCCGCGACATGCTGATCGGGCGTCAGGTGCTGGTCGCGGAAGACCAGCACCTTGTGGTCGTGGAACGCCTGCCGCAGCTCGTCCGCGGTGGCGTCGTCGACCGGGCCGGTGAGATCGACGCCGAACACCTCGGCGCCGAACCGGGGTCCGGCGCGGCGTATCTCATGACGGGTGACGGTGGTCATGCCCAACTCCCTCTGCTTGGTGTACGGAACGGGCGCGCCCGGCGGAGCGGGGCGCGCGGCGGAGTCACGTACGGCAACAGAGGGCGGCACTCGTGCGTGCCAGGTCCACATGCAAGCGGCGGTACAGGCCGTTGGCGGTCACCCGGCCACGGTAGACCGGCCCGGGGGCGGCGGCGAGGACGCGCCGCCGCCCCCGCCGTCCGGCGGTCCGCTCCGCACGGCGAGACGGTGCTCGCGGCGCAGGTCCGGCCGCATCGTTTCACTCGTATGAAGATCTGACGTCGTACGGGGATCCGGCGCCGGGTGCGATCCCGGCGTCAGGGGCGGCCGCCGCGCTCCAGCGGGATCCTCTCGCCGGCCTCGACCGCGAACGGCAGCCGGTTCTCCGCCGGGGGCAGCGGGCAGGTCGCCAGATCCGTGTACGCGCAGGGCAGGTTGGCCGCCCGGTTGAAGTCGAGCCCCACCCGGCCGTTCCCGTCCGGGGCGGCGATCTGCAGCGAGCGGTTCGCCGCGTACGTGGTCACGCCCGAGGTCTTGTCCGTGAACAGCACGAACAGACTGCCGGGCTCCCGGCCGTTGAACGCGGTGAGGCGGTGCACCGTGCCGTCGTGCTCGAACTCGACCGTGCCGGGGGAGTCGTAGACGTGCTCCAGCCCCTCGACCGCAGCGCCCACGGTCACCGGACGCGGGGCGTCGAAGGCGGTGAAGCGGCCGGTCAGGGCCCAGCGGGGGTCGGGTGCGTAGGCGGGGGTGCGGGTGAAGGCGGTGCGCAGGGCGTTGCCGGGGTGACGGGGGCGCACGATGTCATGCCCGCCGCGCCTGGCGACCTCGATCACCGCGTCGCCGGCGACGGCGTTCACACCGGAACGTTCGGCGAGGACGCCGAAGTCGTACCGGCCGACGGCCTTGGTGCCGTCGATGACGAGTTCCTCGCCGTCCGCCAGCTCGACCACCACCCCGTCGGCCGTGCTCGACCACGCCCCCGGGGCGTCGTCGAAGCGGGCCGGTTCGGGGCTCAGCCAGTGCAGGCTCGTGATCGCGAGGAATCCGTGCGGTGCGGCGAGCACCTCCTCGTGGGCGCGGTGCCACTCCTCCCACTGCTGGACGAAGCTCACCCGGTCTGTGTCCTGGACGGTCATGTCCGCTCCTCGGTGTGCGCGCGCCGGGCCCGGTGGCCCGGTCGTCGTACGGCCGCCTCCTGCAACTCCCCTTGGCCCGGAAGTCATTCCCGGGCCGACGCCGCGACCTTGCACGGCGTTCGGGCGGGCATTGTTCAACGGCGGACGAACGGATAACGTGAAACGCCTTCACCGGCATCAGCGGCGTTCCGAGCCGCCGGCCCGGCCCAGGACTGCGAGGTGAACGGCATGCGGACGCGACTCCCCGGCGAGCGCGGCGGCCGTCTGCCGCGTCGCGGCCAGTCCTTCGAGCTGCGCGTGGCCCGGCGCCATGTCGACCTCCTCCGCGTGAGCAGCGCACTGTGTCCGAGGACGGCCACGGGCCGCTGACCGCGCCCTCCCGCATGCCGTGAACGAGCACACCCGACGTGCTCCGGCCCTTCCTTCCTCTGCGCACCCTTCCCCGAGCTCCCGCCCCGCCCGGCGTCCGCCGTGACCTCCGTGGTCACGGCCCACGCGACGGGCCCGGCCGGGGTGCGCGGGACGGTGTGCCCCTCCCCGGCCCACCCGTCGCCGACGCGACTTCCCACGGAGGCAGTTCCCCATGACCGACCACGCGGCCGGACCTCCCGGCCTGCACCTCGCCCTCGAAGTGGACGGCGACGGCGCCCACCCCGCCGCCTGGCGCCACGCGGGACGTCCGCCCGGCGACGCCCTCGGCCCCAGGGCGCTCCGGGAGGTGGTCGCCGCAGCCCAGAGCGCGGGATTCACCCTCGCCACCTTCGACGACTCGCCCCTGCCGCCCGGTACGGGACCGCAGGCGCCCGCCGGGCGGGTGGAGGCCGGGACCCGGGCCGCGTACGCCGCCCCGCTCACCGACCGGATCGGCCTCGTCCCCACGCTGCACGCCACCACCACGGAGCCGTTCCACCTCGCCACCCAGCTCGCGAGCCTCGACCACGCCTCGCACGGCCGGGGCGGCTGGCTGGTCGGCGCGGCGGCCGGTGACGACGCCCGCGCAACCGTCGGAGAACCGCCCCTGACGGCCGGTGCACCGGCCCGTGAGACCGCCGACGTCATCGACACCGCCCGCGCCCTGTGGGACTCGTGGGAGGACGACGCGGTCATCAAGGACGTCGCGACCGGGCGCTTCCTGGACGCCGACCGGGTGCACCACATCGACTTCGAGGGCGCCTCCTTCACCGTCAAGGGCCCTCTGATCACGCCCCGTCCGCCGCAGGGCCAACTCGTCGTCCTGGCCCCGGACGGGCTGGAGGCCGACGCGCGGGCCGACGTGGTCCTCGTCGGGCGGCCCACCGTCGCCGCGGTGGCCGCCCGCGCGGCCGAGGCACGTGCGGCGGGCGCTCCCCTGGTGTTCGCCGAGGTGGACGTGGTCCTGGACGCGGACGCCCCGGCCGCCGACCGGCTCGCCGCGCTGAACGAGGCCGCCGACTGGCCGGAGACCGGGCGGCTGCGCCACGCCGGCTCCCCGCAGGACCTCGTGGACCTGCTGCGCGAACTGGCCGCCTCGGTCGACGGCGTCCGGCTGCACCCCGCCGTGCTCGCCGTCGATCTGCCGGTCCTGGCCGCTCAGGTGCTGCCCGCGCTCGCCGCCGCCGGACTGCACCGGCCGCCGCTGCCCGGCGCCACCCTGCGCGACACGCTCGGCCTGCCCCGCCCCGCCAACCGGTTCGCCGCCCCGGCGGCCGCGCACTCGTCCTGAGGTGACTGTCATGACCGACCCGCATCCGCTGCCCAGCCTGCACCTCGGTGTGTTCTTCACCGGTGTCGGATCCCAGCTGATCTGGACCGACCCGGACGCCCCCTCGCACACGGCGGTCGAGACCTTCATCGACATCGCCCGGACCCTCGAACGCGGCCTGTTCGACGCCTTCTTCCTCGGCGAGGGGCTGCGGGTGCGGGAGAACCGGGGCCGGATCTTCGACCTCGACATCGCCGGCCGGCCCGACGCGATCACCCAGCTCTCCGTCCTCGCCGCCGTCACCGAGCGCATCGGCCTCGTGGCGACGCAGAACACCACCTACAACTACCCCGCCGACCTGGCCCGCCGGCTGGCCGGCCTCGACCTGCTGTCCGAGGGCCGCGCCGGCTGGAACATCGTCACCACCGACAACGCCTGGACCGGTGCCAACTTCCGCCACGGCGGCTGGCTGGAGCACGAACGCCGCTACGAGCGCGCCGGACAGTTCGTCGAGGCGGCCAAGGAACTGTGGTCCTCCTGGGCCCCGGACGCCGTCGCCCCCGACGGGCGGGCCGCCGCCTGGGCCCGCCCCGGCGCCATCACCCCGGTCGAGCGGGACACCGGTCTCGTACGGCTGCGCGCCACCGCCACCGTGCCGGCGAGCCGCCAGGGCCGCCCGGTGCTGTTCCAGGCCGGCGACTCGGACGGCGGCCGGGAACTCGCCGCCCGCCACGCCGACGTGGTGTTCTCCGCCAACACCGAGTACGGCAAGGCCGTCGCCTACGCGGCCGACCTGCGCGCCCGACTGGCCCGTTACGGCCGTACGGAGGACTCGCTGCGCATCCTGCCGGGCGCGAGCCTCGTCCTCGGCGACACGCAGGCCGACGCCGAGGAGAAGGCCCGCTGGGTGCGCGGCGAGCAGATCAACGGACCCCGGGCCATCGCCTACCTGGAGCAGTACTGGGGCACCGACCTGTCCGCGTACGACCCCGACGGGCCGCTCCCGGACATCGAACCCGCCGAGGGCGAACTCGACCCGTCACGCGGCACGATCTCCATCGAGCTGCGCAGCGGCAAGCTGGCGCACATCCGCAAGTGGCGCGCGCTCGCGGCCGAACGGGGTCTGTCGATCCTGGAGCTGGTGCGCGAGGTGTCCCCGGGGCACCCGACGTTCGTCGGCACCCCGTCGTCCGTGGCCGACGAGTGGGCGCACTACGTCCGCACGCGTGCCGTGGACGGGTTCAACCTCCTGCCGCATCTGCTGCCGGCCTCCATCACCGACATCGTCGACAAGCTGGTCCCGGAACTCCAGGAGCGGGGCGTGTACCGCACCGAGTACCGCGGCACCACCCTGCGCGACCACCTCGACCTGCCGGCCGTGGCCGTCACCGGCTGAGTCCCTCGGCTGCCGGGGCGGCCGGGGCTGGCACAATCGATCACCGGGACGGGATCTCCGCCGCCGTCCCGGCCGACCCGAGAGGACGATCGCAGCATGGCGACAGGACCGCTTCCTCCGGGGCAACACCTGGTCAAGGGCTGGCCCGTCTCGCACTACGGGCCCGTTCCGAAGTTCCGCCCCGACCGCTGGAACCTCCAGGTATTCGGCGCCACGGCCACCGCGGAGAAGTACACCTGGACCTTCGAGGAGATCACCGCGCTGGAGGGCGGCACCGTCGTCACGGACATGCACTGCGCCTCGGGGCCGACCTCCACCGGCCACGAGTTCTACGGGGTGCCCGGCGCGGCCCTGCTGGAGCTGGCGCCCCCGGCGCCGGAGGTCACGCATGTGATGGCCTGGGCGGAGTACGGCTACAGCGCCAACCTCCGCCTGGGCGACCTGGCTTCGGAGGGCACCCTGCTCGCGACCCACCACAACGGCGAGCCGCTCACCGTCGAGCACGGCTTCCCGCTGCGCCTCGTCGTGCCGCACCTCTACGGCTACAAGGGCCCGAAATGGCTGCGCGCCCTGGAGTACATGACCCAGGACCGCCGCGGATTCTGGGAGGAACGGGGCTACCACACCATCGGTGACCCCTGGACCGGCCGACGCCACTCCTACCAGGAGGACTGAGCTCCCAGCGGTCCGCCTTCGCGCGTGAGAAAGGCGCCGCGCAACGGCAACCCGGAGCGCCGCCGGCGGAAAAGCCACGGCCTCACCCTGGCACCATGCCTCCCGTCCCGCGCCCCGGCCCCGCCCACCGCCGTCGCCGTGCCCTGGACCAGGGCACGGGGGCCGGCGCACAAGGCGCCCCGCCCCTCGCCGCGCGCCCGGTGCCGCCGGCCGATGCCGCAGGGCTGACCCTCGCGGAGGCCGTCCGTACCTCTCATCCGCTGCCCGCCTTCGACACCGCCGGCTACGGCACCCTGGCGGCGCATCCCCGGCCCCGGGTCCGGATGTTCGTCACCGGTGACGAACTGGACCTGGCCGGCAGACCGGGGCCCGGGAGGGTCCGGGACCGGGCTGACCCGGCTGGTGCCGGTCGCCTGGGACGAGCGCGGCGCCCGGGTCCTCGACGGGCACCGCGCGGTGTTCCTGCGCGGTGCGGCGGTGGGCGACGCCCTCGCCGTGATCACCCCGGACCGGCGGGACGGACGGCCCGCGCCGGTGATCCTGCTCCCGGGCTGAGCAGCGCCCGGGAGGCCCTAGGCCAGGTCCAGCAGCTGTTCGTAGAAGCCGCCGAAGCCGCGTTCCTCGTCCACCAGGTGGATCTCCAGAATCCAGTGGCAGCGCCGCCCCGCCCGGTCGGTGCGGCGCACCGGGTGCTCGTTCTCCGGGGTCACATAGGACTCGACCCGCGCACCGTCGATCGTCTCGTGCGGGAACTCACCGACCAGATGCCCGGCGTGCCACCCTCCCAGCCTCCAGCCCGCCCCGGCGGCGAGCCGCTCCACTTCCGCGTACAGCTCGCGGCCCGTGATGTGCGGGTCCGCCCGGAACGCGCTGCGGCCCGCGGCGAAGACGGTCGCCAGGTCGTCGCGCAGCCGGTGCTTGGCCGGGTCGTCGCCGAACACGAACGTGCGGCCGAAGTCCGCCTCGTACTCCTCGAAGATCGGCCCGAAGTCGGCGAACGCGATGTCGTCCGCGCCGATGACCCGGTCCGGGGGATTCTCCTTGTACGGGAAGAGCGTGTTCGGGCCCGAGCGGACGATCCGCTTGTGCCAGTGCCGGGTGGTGCCGAACATCTCGTTCGCCAGGTCCCGGATGCGGTCGCTGACCTCGCGCTCGCCGGTCCCGGCCGCCACCAGCCCCCGCTTCTCCACCTCGGCGAACAGCGCCTCGGCCTTGTGCTGCGCCTCCACCAGGCCGTCGGCGCGCGCCTGCTCGTCCACGCGGTCGGGTGTTTCCATGGGTCGTTCCTCTTTCACGGTCGGTCAGCGGGCCTCTCACGGTAGGTCAGCGGCCCGGGGTGGCGAGAGCGAGGAAGTGGTCCTCGGCGTCCTCGTACTCCGTCAGCCGCCAGCCCGCCGAGCGGAGCGCCGGCTCCAGGCTGGGCCGGGCCAGCGGATCCGCCGGGCTCACCGGACGCCCGTGGCGGGCGGCGCGCTCCACCCGGCCCGACGGGTGGAAGACCGCCAGGACGGCATCGGGCGCCGCCACCCGCGCCCACTCACCGAGGGCCGCGCCGGGGTCCGGAAGATGGTCCAGCAGCCCCGCGCTGAAGATCCCGTGCACCGAACCGGACGGCAGCGGCAGACGGTGGCAGTCCGCCAGCAGCAGGTGGGCCAGGGCGGTGCGTCCGGTACGGGCCGCCGCGCCGAGCATCGCGTGGGTGACGTCGACGCCCAGCACCGTGCCGTGGCCGTCGACCCCGTCCCGCAGCGCGGGAAGCGCGCGGCCCGTCCCGCAGCCCAGGTCGAGGGCCGTCTGTCCGGGCCGCAGCCCCATGCGGGCCACCGCCGACGCGTAGACCGGGGCCTGGTGGGCGAACCGGTCCTCCCAGGCCTCGGCCCTCGGCGTGAAGAAGGCACGCGTGGCGGTGTGCCCGGAGCGGGCGGCCACGAGCGCGGCGAACCGGCCGAACACCCGGTCGCGGTACGGAGCCAGCGCCGCCAGGCTCCCCGGCGTGCCGTCCCGGAGGCCGGGCGCACGCGCCGCCTCCCCGGGGAACGCCGTGACGAAGGCGTCGACGGCGGCGCCGTCGACCTCCAGATGGAACTGCAGCCCCCACGCACTGCCGTGCACCCGGAACGCCTGGACCGGATAGCGGTCGCACGAGGCGAGCACCACCGCCCGGTCCGGGAGGTCCATCGTGTCCCCGTGCCAGTGCAGCACATCGAGCCGGCCGGGCAGACCGGCGAACAGCGGGTCCCCGGCCGCCGACGCGGAGAGCGCGACGCCGCCCCACCCGATCTGCTCGCCCGATCCGGGCCGGGCCGTGCCGCCCGCCGCCACCGCGAGCAACTGGGCGCCCAGGCACACCCCCAGCACCGGCACATCCGCGGCCAGCGCCGCCCGCAGCAGCGCCAGTTCCGCGCCGCGCGTGGGGAATCCGTCGTCGCTGTACGCCGACCGGGGCCCGCCCATCACCACCAGCGCGTCCACGCCGACGAGGCCGTCCGGTACGGGATCGCCCTCCCACACCCGGCACACCCGCACATCCAGCCCCGCCGCCTCCAGCGCGGTGGCGATCGCGTAGGGACCCTCGCCCGGCTCGTGCTGCACGACTACGACGCTCATCGGCCCGTCCTTCGCCCGCGCTGTCCACAGATGCGGCCCGCAGAGCGGGAAAATCCGGCAGATGCGCAACTTGGAGAGATTCTTCCTGGCACCTGAGGGATTCTGCTCGATACCGTGGAACGGGTCCAGCAGAAAAGGGCCGGGCGGGCCGAACCCCCAGGGAACGGAGGTGCACCCCTTGGTCGATTCACCAGGACGCGGCCGGTCGAGGGAGCGGTATTCCGTGCTGCGCACCAGTCGTTTTCGGCCTCCCGCCCCGCTTCACTGGCGTGGAAGCAGCGGCCGAAGACGGTGGGGGACATGGATCTGAACACGGTTCTCGACGTGCGGGACGCCCGGCGTCACGAGCCCTGGCGACCGGGCGACGCCTGGCTCGGCGGCGGGACGTACCTGTTCTCCGAACCCCAGCCGCACCTGCGGCGGCTGGTCGATCTGAGCCGGATGGGCTGGGACCCGGTCCGGACCCTGCCCGACGGATCGGTGGAGATCGCGGCCACCTGCACCATCGCGCAGCTCTCCCGGTTCGGGCGGACGCTCGACGCGGCGGCCGCCCCGCTCTTCGAACAGTGCTGCCGGGCCTTCCTCGCCTCGTTCAAGATCTGGAACATGGCGACCGTCGGCGGAAACCTCTGCAACGCCCTGCCGGCCGGCCCGATGATCTCCCTGACCGCCGCCCTCGACGGCGTGTGCCTGCTCCGGGCACAGGACGGTTCGGCGCGCCGGGTGCACGCGGCGGACTTCGTCACCGGAGCGGGCCGCAAGGACCTCGCCGAGGGTGAACTGCTGCGGTCGGTGACGCTGCCCGCCCGCGCCCTGGCCTGCCGGACCGCCTTCCGGCAGGCCTCGCTGTACGGCCTCGGACGCTCCGGCGCCCTGGTCACCGGCACGCTGGACCCGCAGGACGGCTCGCTCGCCGTGACCGTCACGGCCGCGACCCGGCGGCCGTTCCGGATCTGGTTCGCCCTGCCGCCCGGCCGGGCCGGACTGCGCGCGGCCATCGAGTCGGCCGTGGGCGCGGACGACTGGTTCGACGACATCCACGGGCTGCCCGAGTGGCGGCGGCACATGGCCTTCCACCTCGCCGAGCAGATCCGGCACGAACTCACCCGGGAGGGTGCCCGATGAGCTTCGGAATCCGTGTCAACGACCAGCCCTTCGACTCCGAGCCCCGCCCCGGGCAGTGCCTGCGCACCTATCTGCGCGAGCGCGGCTGGTTCGGGGTGAAGAAGGGCTGCGACGCGGGCGACTGCGGCGCCTGCACCGTCCATGTGGACGGCGAGCCGGTGCACAGCTGCCTCTATCCGGCCGTGCGCGCGGACGGCCGCTCGGTCACCACGGTGGAGGGCCTGACCGGCAAGGACGGCGAACTCCACCCCGTACAGCAGAAGTTCCTGGACGCCCAGGGCTTCCAGTGCGGGTTCTGCACCGCCGGCTTCCTGATGACGACGGCCGCCCTCGAAGAGGAGAAGGGCACCGCCCACGACGACGGCAAGCTCGACGACCTGCCCCGGGCCTTCAAGGGCAACATCTGCCGCTGTACGGGCTACCGCGCCATCGAGGACGCCGTCCGCGGCGTGCGGCACACCGAACGCCCCTGCGCCGGGCAGGCGGTGGGCAAGAGCCTCGGCGCCCCGGCCGGCCCGCAGGTCGTGACGGGCACCGCCCGCTACACCTTCGACGTCGAGGTCCCGGGCCTGCTGCACATGAAGCTGCTGCGCTCCCCGCACCCGCACGCCCGCATCCTCGCCATCGACACCTCCGCCGCCCTGCGGGTCCCGGGCGTCCACGCCGTCCTCACCCACGAGGACGCGCCCGACACCCTGTACTCCAGCGCCCGGCACGAGCACCCCACCGAGGACCCCGACGACACCCGCGTCCTGGACGACACCGTCCGGTACGTCGGCCAGCGCGTCGCCGCCGTCGTCGCCGACAGCGAGCAGGCGGCCGAGGAGGGCTGCCGGCGCGTCGAGGTGACGTACGAGCAACTGCCGTACGTCACCGACCCCGAGGAGGCGATGCGCGCGGGCGCGCCCGTCATCCACGCGGGCAAGGGACCCGAAGTGCGGATCGCCCGCGTCGAGAACAACGTGGCCGGTGAGGTGCACGGCGAGATCGGCTCCGTCGAGGAGGGGTTCGCCGAGGCGGCGGTCGTGTACGAGGAGACCTTCCGCACCCAGCGCGTCCAGCACGCGAGCCTGGAGACCCATGGCTGCGTCGCCTACTTCGAGCCGAAGGACGACGGCACGGGCGAGCGGCTCACGGTGCGCTCCAGCACCCAGACCCCGTTCCTGACCCGGCGCGCGCTGTGTGCCCTCTACGGGCTCCCGGAGGACGAGGTCCGGGTCGTCGCGGGCCGGGTGGGCGGCGGCTTCGGCGGCAAGCAGGAGATGCTGACCGAGGACATCGTCGTGCTGGCCGCGCTCAGGCTGCGCCGCCCGGTCAAGCTGGAGTACACCCGCGCCGAGCAGTTCTACGGCGCCACCACCCGCCACCCGTTCACCATCCGCATCAAGGTGGGCGCCCGCGCCGACGGTACCCTGACCGCGATCCAGATGCGGGTGGTCTCCAACACCGGTGCGTACGGCAACCACGGCCCGGCCGTGATGTTCCACAGCGTCGGCGAGTCCTTCGCCGTCTACCGGGCTCCGCACAAGAAGGTCGACGCCTTCTCCGTCTACACCAACGGCGT
Organism: Streptomyces sp. ITFR-16; assembly: GCF_031844705.1. Lineage (NCBI taxonomy): Bacteria > Bacillati > Actinomycetota > Actinomycetes > Kitasatosporales > Streptomycetaceae > Streptomyces > Streptomyces sp. ITFR-16. The sequence goes on along the minus strand of NZ_CP134609.1, from coordinate 457,649 downwards.
ACCGGCGGGCGCCTTCCGGGGCTACGGCCTGGGCCAGGTCACCTTCGCCGTCGAATCCGCCATGGACGAGACGGCCCGCCTCCTGGACATGGATCCGCTCGTCTTCCGGGAGAAGAACATCATCGGCCCCGGCGACCACATGGCGAGCCCGATCGGTGAGGAGGAGGACCTGCACATCGCCTCGTACGGCCTGGCCCAGTGCCTGTCGATCGTGCGCGACGCGCTGGCGGAGGACCGCAGCGGGGAGGACGTCCCGGAGGGGTGGCTGACCGGTCAGGGGACGGCCATGGCGATGATCGCCACCGGCCCGCCGGGCGGTCACTACGCCGACGCGACCGTCTCCCTCCTGGCCGACGGCACCTACGACATCGCCGTCGGCACCGCGGAGTTCGGCAACGGCACCACCACCGTCCACAAGCAGATCACCGCCGGCGCCCTCAACACCACCGTCGACCGCCTGGCCGTCAGGCAGTCCGACACCGACGTCGTCCGGCACGACACCGGCGCCTTCGGCTCGGCCGGCACGGTCGTCGCCGGCAAGGCGGTCCTCCTGGCCTCCGAGTCGCTGGCCGGGCGCCTCAAGACCTTCGCCGCGCGGCACACCGGAGTCGCCCGCCACCTGTGCACCCTCGGCGCCGACGCGATCGACTGCGCCGGACGGACCGTCACCCTGAAGGAGCTGTACGAGGCGGCCGACGCCGCCGGCGCGCAGGACGAGATCACGGCGGAGGGCCACTGGGGCGGCAGCCCGCGCTCGGTGGCCTTCAACGCCCAGTGGTTCCGGATCGCCGTCGACCCGGACACGGGCGAGATGAAGATCCTGCGCAGCGTCCACGCGGCCGACGCGGGCAAGGTGATGAACCCGCTCCAGTGCCGGGGCCAGATCGAGGGCGGCGTCGCGCAGGCGCTGGGCGCGACCCTCTTCGAGACCGTACGGCTCGACGAGCGCGGCGAGGTGACCACGGCCGCCTTCCGCCGCTACCGCCTCCCGCAGTACGCCGATGTGCCCCGCACCGAGGTGCACTTCATGGAGACGACCGACGCGATCGGCCCGCTCGGCGCCAAGTCGATGAGCGAGAGTCCCTTCAACCCGGTGGCCCCCGCCTTCGCCAACGCGCTGCGCGACGCCACGGGCATCCGCTTCACCGAGATGCCCGTGACCCGGGACCGCGTCTGGCTGGCGATGGCCCGGCGGGCGGAGTCCCGGCCGCCGGGTGAGCCGGGGGACACGCCCTAGGCCTCCACGCTCAGGGCCGCGTCGATCTCCCGGACGAACGGGTCCAGATCGCCCGGGTTGCGTGAGGTGATGAGCTTCCAGCCGCCCGAGTCGTCCGCGACGACCGGCTCGTCCGTCCAGTCGCCGCCGGCGTTGCGGATGTCGGTCTGCAACGAGTGGTAGGAGGTCAGCCGCTTGTCCGCGACCGCGCCCGCCTCCACCAGCACCCAGGGCCCGTGGCAGATGGCGGCGACGGGCCGGCCGGAACCGGTGAAGGAGCGCACGATCCGGGTGGCCGCGTCCCGCACCCGCAGCGCGTCGGCGTTCAGCGTGCCGCCCGGTACGAGCAGCAGGTCGTAGCCGACCGGGTCGACGTCGTCCAGGGTGAGATCGGGACGGACCGTCTTTCCGGGGTCCTTGTCGCCCACGAGCGTGTCGATGCCGTCCATGGTCACCGCGGCGACATCGACCTGGGCACCCCACCCGCGCAGATGCTCGACCGGTACGACGAGCTCGTCCTGCTCGACTCCGTAGTTGGTGACGATGGCCAGTACCTTGCGCTTGCTCACGTCGTGGTCACTCATCGGCTGGCGCCCTTTCTGTCGTAGGGGGCTATCGTCGGTCCGTTTACCCGCGACCGCAGCTTCTGTGCCCCCCGCACCGCCCCCGAACGGCGTAGCGGGAAACGGCCCGGTATGCACCGGCGCGCGGAAGAGGGGACCCTGATCCCGGCGGCCGGCACGGCGAACGGCGGCGGGCCGGGAGGACAGGATGGCGCGGACGGTGGGGGTCGAGGAGGAGCTGTTGCTCGTCGACGCGCGCAGCGGCGAGCCCCGCTCGCTGTCGGCCGCCGTACTGGCCCTGGCGCAGGCCCGCGCGGACGGGGACTCCGCCTTCGAGCCGGAACTCCACCGCCAGCAGCTCGAATTCGCCACCGAGCCGCGCACCGACATGCGCGAACTCGCCCAGGAGATCCTGCGCTGGCGTGCCGAGGCCGCGGCGAGCGCCGCCGGGGCCGGGGCCGACGTGGTCGCCCTGGCGACGGCGCCCCTGGCGGTCAGCCCGTCGATCGGCACCGGCGAGCGCTACCGCTGGCTGGCCGAGCGGTTCGGCCTGACCGTGCAGGAGCAGCTGACCTGCGGATGCCATGTGCATGTCTCGGTGGAGTCGGACGACGAGGGCGTCGCCGTGGTGGACCGGCTGCGCCCCTGGCTCCCCGTCGTCCTCGCGCTGAGCGCCAACTCGCCCTTCTGGCAGGGCCGGGACACCGCGTACGGCAGCTACCGCAGCAGGGTCTGGGGGCGCTGGCCCATGGCCGGTCCGGTGGAGGTCTTCGGCTCCCCGGAGCGCTATCACGCGCAGGTGCGGGCCCTGGTCGACACCGGCGTCCTGCGCGACAGGGGGATGGTCTACTTCGACGCGCGGCTCTCGCACCGGTATCCCACGGTCGAGGTCAGGGTCGCCGACGTCTGCCTGGATCCGGCCGACGCCGTGCTGCTCGCCACGCTGGTACGCGCCCTGGTGGAGACGGCGTCCCGCGACTGGCGCGCCGGGAACCCGCCCGACCCGGTGGGGGTCGGAGTGCTGCGGCTGGCCGCCTGGCAGGCCGGCGCCTCGGGACTGGAGGGGCCGCTGCTGCACCCGGCGACGATGCGCCCTGAACCCGCGCCCGCCGTCCTGCGGGCGCTGCTCGCGCATGTGCGCGACGCGCTGGAGGGGAGCGGCGACCTCGCGGCGGCCGAGGACGGGATCCGGCGCGTCCTGGAGCGCGGGACGGGGGCGCGTACCCAGCGGGACGCACTCGCCCGCACGGGCAGCCTCCACGCCGTGGTGGCGGAGTGCGTGTCCCGGACGCGTGGGTGAACCGGAGGCGCCCGCGCGCCGGGGCCGTACGGCCCCTGTTCGCAGCCGAGAGGCACGAATGCGACCATAAGGGTCATGGCATGCAAGGCGCCGACCGGCATCCGCATGATCAACACCTGTGACCGCCCCAGCGGCCGGCGACTGCTCCCCTCGGCGGAGCACGCGGTAGCGGCGCAGTCGAGTTCCGACCCGGAGGCCGACCCAGGAAAGGACTGATCCCCATGGTGCAGTTCGGATACACGATGATGACCGAGCAGGCGGGACCGCGCGCCCTCGTCGATGACGTGGTGGCGGCGGAACAGGCCGGGTTCGACTTCTCCGTGACGTCCGACCACTACTTCCCCTGGCTGGCGTCCCAGGGGCACGCCCCGTACGCGTGGAGCGTGCTGGGCGCGGCGGCGCAGGCCACGTCGGTCATCCGGCTGATGACGTATGTGACCTGTCCGACGACCCGCTACCACCCCGCCGTCGTGGCGCAGAAGGCCGCGACGATGCAACTGCTCTCCGACGACCGGTTCCGGCTCGGTCTCGGCTCCGGCGAGAACCTCAACGAGCACGTGGTCGGCGGGGGCTGGCCGGCCGCCCATGTGCGGCTGGAGATGCTCGAGGAGGCGGTCGAGATCATCAAGGCGCTCTTCGACGGGGGATACGTCAACCACCACGGCACCCACTTCGACGTGGAGAACGCCAGGCTCTGGGACCTGCCCGACGTGCGCGTCCCCCTCGGCATCGCGGTCTCCGGCGAGCGGTCCTGCGCGGTCGCGGGCCGGCTGGCGGACCTCGTCATCGCCACCGAGCCCAAGTCGGAACTGCTCAGCGGATTCGACCGGCACGGCGGCGGCGGGAAGCCGCGCGTCGGCCAGCTGCCCGTCTGCTTCGACCGCGACCGGGACGCCGCAGTGGAGCGGGCGCACGACCAGTTCCGCTGGTCGGCCGGTGGCTGGAAGGTGAACTCCGAACTGCCGGGACCCTCCGCGTTCGCCCAGGCCACCACGCACGTACGGCCCGAGGACATGGCGAAGGCGGTGCCCTGCGGCGACGACATCGAGGAGTTCGTCGAGGCGGTACGCGCCTACACCGACGCGGGATTCGACGAGGTCGCCCTCGTACAGATCGGCGGCAGGCACCAGCAGCCGTTCATCCGCTGGGCGCGGGAGGAACTGCTGCCCGCGCTGCGCGCCATGTGAGACGGCGGCTCACCGGGGCGGCTCACTCCCGGCGTTCGGCGGCCGAGCGGGCGAGCGCCCAGGCGGGGAACACGAACCAGCAGCCGAACGACCACAGCGCCATCCCGCCCACCAGCCACAGCGACAGCATGTTGTGCAGCGCCACGCGCAGAATCAGCAGCAGCGCCGAACACATCGTGCAGAACAGCAGCACGAGCCCCAGCACGGTCAGGCGCGACGCCCACACCACGGTCTGCGCCTTGAGGTGACGGCCGGTGAGGAGCCGGTGGTAGGAGACGGGACCGATCAGCGCCGCCGCCGTGGCGGAGCCCAGCAGCACCGTGACCACGTAGATGGTCCGGTCGGTGTCCGACAGCGTGGCGAAGCGCGGCTGGAAGACCACGGCGAGCAGGAAGCCGAAGAGGATCTGCACCCCGGTCTGCGCCACCCGCAGCTCCTGGAGCAGATCCGTCCACCGGCGGTCCGCCCGTTCGTCGGCCGTCTCGTCCCGGCCGGTCGGCGCGTCGCGCCCGTGGTCGTCCCGCTCCGTACGGCTCTCGCTCATGCCCCGACTCCCTCCCTCCGCCGGCTCCCCCCAGGGGGCGGCCGGCCCGCGCCGCCCCGGCGGCTCAGCGGCTGACGGCCCTGCGGAGCTGCTCCTTGTTCATCTTGGAGCGGCCCTCGACGTTCTTCTTCCTGGCCTCTTCGTACAGCTGGTCCCTGGTGCGGCCCTGCGCGCCCTGATGGGAGCGCTCGCCGCCGCGCTGCGACGCCGACTTCGGGTCGCGGGTGGACGTCCTGCTCGCGGTCTTCGACTCGCCCGAGCGGGCGCGTTCCTTGTTGACCGTACGGGCCGCGATCTCCTTGGCACGCTTCTCGGATTCGCCGCGCTTCTCCGCGCTCTCCTTGACGTGTTCGTACTGACGCTCGCGTTTGCGGCTGGATCCTGCCGGCATGGCGATCTCCTCCTTGTACAGGTTCGTACGTACCACCGGGTTACCAGTGGTCCACGTCCGAAACATGGCACCGCCGACGCGACCGCGCCATCGGGCCGCGCGCTCGGGTGACCCCCGCGCCCCGCGCCCAGGGGCCGGACGTGCCCGCGCGGGTAAAATAAGAGGCTGATCGGCGCGCCCCGCGAGGGTGCCACCCCTGTGTGCGCGGTGGGAGGGCCACCATGTCCCGGTCGAAGACAGCTGCCGAGCGCCTGCTGGCGGAACACGGGCAGACGTACGCCGAGGAAGCCGGTATCCGGCTGCGGAACACCCCCGCTCCGCTCTACCAGTTGCTGACCCTGTGCGTGCTGTTCTCGGTGCGCATCAAGGCCGACATCGCCGTGGCCGCCGCCCGAGAACTCTTCGCGGCGGGGCTGCGCACGCCCCGGAAGATGGCCGGGGCCGACTGGCAGGACCGGGTGGACGCACTGGTCCGTGCCCACTACCGCCGCTACGACGAGAGCACGGCCACCGCGCTCGGGGAAGGCGCCCGGCTCGCCCAGGACCGCTACCGCGGCGACCTGCGGCGGCTGCGCGAGGACGCCGGCGGGGACCCGGCACGCATCCGCGAGCTGCTGCGCGAGTTCCCCCGCATCGGGCCCGTGGGCGCCGACATCTTCAGCCGCGAGGCGCAGGGCGTATGGCCCGAGCTGCGCCCCGCGTTCGACAGCCGCGCCCGCGAGGCCGCCGCCGGGCTCGGGCTCCCCAAGACCCCTGCGGGGCTCGCCCGTCTGGTCGCCGACGACGACCTGCCCCGGCTGGCGGCGGCGCTGGTGCGTGCCGATCTGACGGGGTGAGGTCAGGAGCGGTACGCACCGTGGGACGGCCCGCCCCGATGCGCGAGCCGCGCCGTGTGCTGGACGCGACGTGCCGTCGGACAGGCGTACGGGGAGGTGCCGTACGCCAGCCGGAACTGCCGGCCGAGAAGCCCGGCCGGCATGTTCGCACAACGGGCCGGCGCCTCGACGTCCAGCGGCCGTGCGTACTCCCGGTCGATCCGGTCACGGTCACGGCGCAGCCGCGCGAGGTCGGCGAGGTGCTGCGCCGAGGCGCGTGCGCGGTCCCACGAGGGGTGGCACATGCGGAACTCCTCTTCTCTTCGTCGTGTGCCCGCCCGGGGCCGGTGGCCGGGTCAGCGCAGTTCCTGGATGCGCACGAGGTTGCCCGCCGGGTCGCGGAAAGCGCAGTCCCGGATGCCGTACGGCTGCTCGGTCGGCTCCTGCACCACCTCCGCGTCACCTGCCTGCACCTTCTCGAAGACCCCGTCGAGGTCCGGGGTGGCCAGCAGGATCCAGCCGTAGGTGCCCTTGGCCATCATCTCGCTGATGGTGCGGCGCTCCTCCTCGGTGATCCCGGGATCGGCGGCCGGCGGCGCCAGCAGGATCGACGTGCCCGGCTGGCCGGCCGGCCCGACCGTGATCCAGCGCATCTTGCCCTGGCCCACGTCGGTGCGTACCTCGAAGCCGAGGACGTCGCGGTAGAAGGCCACGGACGCGTCCGGGTCGTCGTGCGGGAGGGCGGTGGTGTGAATGGTGAGGTCCATGCACATCAGGCCAGGCCGGGCCCCGGGCCCGCGCTTCTCGATTCCTGACCGGTGCGGTCCGACGCGGCGGGCTGCGGCGGTACGGAGGCGGCGAGCCCCGCCGCGTACTGGGCGGCCTGGGTGGTGAACATGGCGGCGTAGCGGCCGCGGGCCGCCATGAGCTGGTCATGGGTGCCGTGCTCGGTGAGGCGGCCCCGGTTGAGGACGTAGATGGTGTCGGCGTGCCGGACCCCGGACATGCGGTGGGTGACGAGGACGACGGCGCGGTGCGGGCCGGCGAGTCCCCGGATGGCGTCGAAGGCGGCGATCTCGGCCTCCGGGTCCAGGGCCGACGTGGGCTCGTCGACGATCAGCACGCTGTCCGCCGGGCTCGTCTCCGTACGCCAGTGGGTGCGGGCCAGGCCGATCTTCTGCCATTCGCCGCCGGAGATCTCGAAGGCGCCCCGGAACATGCGGGCCAGCAGGCTCTGCAGGCCGTGGGGGAGCTTGGCGACGACCGGTTGGGCGCCGGCGTAGTCGACGGAGGGCTGGAGCTGCTCGGGCCCGGCCGCGTGGGCGGGACGGCCGATACGGATGTTGAGCGCGGCGGTCACCGGCCAGCGCTGGAAGTCCTGGGTCAGCAGGGACACGCGGTCGAACACGTCGGAGCGGTTGAGCGTGGAGAGCTCGGACGCGCCCCAGCGGACCGTCCCGCTCTGCGGCAGCAGCAGACCGGCCAGAACCTTCATCAGGGTGCTCTTGCCCGATCCGTTCTCTCCCACGACGGCGGTCACCGAGCCCATGGGAAGGGTCAGCGAGACGCCGTCCAGCGCGGGCACGTCGCGGTCCGGGTAGCGGTAGCCGACCCCCTCCAGGACGACCTCGTCCACCCGGTCCGGCAGGCGCTGCCCGTCCTCGGGGATGGCCCGCCCGGCGGCCTCCTTGAGGAAGCGGTCGTGGTCCTGCACATAGAGGCTCTCCTCGTGCAGCTGGTTGACGTTCATGACCAGCGCGCCCAGGCTCGCCGACCCGGAACGCACCGCGATCACCGCCGTACCGGCCACGGCCAGGCCCATGTGCCCGGACATGATCAGCCACAGCATCACGCCGTACGTGCCGGCCATCGCCACACCGGACAGTGCCGCCGCCACCAGCTCGGTCAGCGCCTTGCCGTTCGCCAGCCGCCGCTGTTCGGCCTCGGCGCTCTCGGCCATGCCCCGGTACTTCTCCAGCAGGAACGCGCCGACCCCGTGGATCCGTACCTCCTGCGCGGCGCTGCGCTCGGTGAGCAGATTCCCGATCAGACGGCTGGCACGCATGTGCTCGACCCATGTCATCACCGACACGTACCGCTCCTGCGCGACCCGCATCGCACCCCAGCCGCGCGGGGCGGCGATCAGCAGCAGCATCGGCAGCAGCGCGGGGTGCAGGACGGTCAGGATGCCGGCCGTCGCGAGCAGCGAGATCGTGCCGTTCAGCGCGGCCACGCAGGCACCGATCATGCGCCGCGCGGAGGCGGCGCCGTACTGGGCCACATCGATCAGCCGGCGGAACTCCGGGTCCTCGATCGCCTCCAGCTCGACGGCGGTCGCCGCGGCCAGGTACTCCGTCGTCGCGGTCCTCTCGATCAGCGGCTCCAGCCGGCCCGCCCGCGAGGTGGACAGCCCGGCCAGCGCGGCGTTCACCACCGCGACCACCGCGCCGACGACGAGCGCGGGCAGCGCGGCGTGCAGCCGGTCGACGGGGGCCCCGCCGCCCAGCAGGGCGTGCATCACGGCGTTGACCGCCAGCAGCCCCGCGGCGGCCGCCACCCCCTGGCCGATCTCGCTCACGCCGACGACCAGCAGCGCCGGCCGGTCGGCGGCCCAGGCCCTGCGCAGTGTGCTGCCGACCAGCCGGGGCATGGCCCGGATCGCGGAGAGCATCGTCAGATCGAGCCCGGCGTGTTCGTGCTCGGAGAACCCCATGTCGTAGCGCAGGGGCCCGCCGAACAGCTCCTGCTCGGCGGCCGAGACCGTGGGCTCGGCCATCCGGACCCGTCGTAAGAACTTCTTCACTCACTGCCTCCTGCGGCGTAGGGGATCGGCCCGCCCGGCATCGCGGTGAGGCGGACGGGTGCTCGGACAACGGGCCCGCGCGAGGGTGGGTAACGGGGGCGAGGCGGCGCCCCGCGACCGCCGTCACCCGAGCAGGGGGAGTACGGCGTGCAGGTGGAGCGGCGCCGTGAAGACCCTGCCTTCGTCGTTGCCGTGCCGGGCCCAGTGCGGCGCCGTGCCGGGCCCGGCGGCCAGCGGCGGGACGGCCAGGGCTCCGGTGTCCTGGTGGCACACCGGGCGCGGCCAGCGCACGCCGTACCCCGATCCCGGCGGCAGGATCAGCACCCAATGGCCGCCCCGGGCGATGGCCGCGCCCACCGGGTGGGGGCGCAGATGGGCACAGAGCCCGAGGAGCCGCCGGGCGGCCGGTTCGGGCAGGCAGGCCGTCTCGAAGTCCCGGCCGATCACCACGTCGAACGGGGAGCGGGCCCGCTTGGCGGCCGGGAACAGATCGCCGATGGTGGGGACCCGCCTGTTCATGCGGCCGTCACGGCCGGTGCGGGGTCCGCGCTGCGCGGGCGGGGCGGTTCATCGTGTCCGATCTCCGGTCTCCGGGGACGGTGCCCGGGGCTCCGGGCGGTGCGGAAGGTGGTGTGGCGGGCGGGCGGCGACAGCCGCCGCACGCGGTCCGGGATTCGCGAAAGCCATCGGCCGGATCCGCGAACTCGGTGCGAGAAAAGCTACGTTGAGAGAACCTGGAAACGCCGCCGACGGGCAGCCCGGACCCAGGGGGATCCCGTCAAAGGCGTCAAAGATCGTTTCTAGGTCGGGGATCGTCCATGGCTCGCACACGCAACGCATTACTGGCCGCCCGGATAGCGGAGACCGGCTGGTCGCAGCCGAAGGTCGCCGCCGCCCTGCTCCGCGTCGCCCGGGAGAGCGGCGCCACCGAGCTCTACGGGGTGGGCCGGTCCCACATCGCCATGTGGATCCAGGGCACCCGCCCCAGCGGCCGGGCACCCCATATCCTCTGCGAGACGCTGACGCGCAGACTCGGCCGGACCGTCACCCCGGCCGACATCGGGCTGGAGGCCGCGCCGGACCCGGCGGGGGACGAGCGGTCCGACTGGAGCGCGGACACGCTCACCATGCTGGCCGAGCTGGGGAGGGACGACCTCGACATGCTGCACCGACGCCAGATCCTGGCCAACTCGGCCTACTCGGTGGCCGGTCTCGCCGTGCCCGCGGCCGCCTGGTGGCAGACGGCACCGGCCGCGGCGGACCGGCGCCCCGTCCGCTCGCCCCGGTCGGTCACCGCGGCGGACATCGAGGACATCCGCCAGACCACCGCCTTCTTCTCCGCCCGCGACCAGCAGCGCGGGGGCGCCGCAGGCCGCTCCGCCCTCGCGGCGCATCTGACCATGGAGGCCGCCCCGCTGCTCTCCCGGAGCGTCCCGGGCGAACAGCTCCGCCGGGAGCTGCACTCCGCCGTCGCCGAAATGGCCTACCTGGCCGGCTGGATGGGCTTCGACGCCTCCGAACAACGCGCCGCCCAGCGGTACTTCACCGTCGCCGTCAAGCTCGCCGCCGAGGCCGGCGACGGCCCGCTGGCGGGGCACGTCCTGCGCGCCATGGCCCATCAGGCCGTCGATCTCGGCCACCCCCGCCACGCGCTCGACCTCGCCGCCGCCTCGATGGAGCCCACGCGCTACGGGCGGGCGACCTGGCGCGAGAAGGCGTTGCTGGGCATCGTCCACGCCCGCGCGCTGGCCGTGTCCGGCGACCGCGCCGGCACGCTCGCCGCGATCGGCCGCGCCGAACGGGACCTGGGACGCGACACCGGGGACGCCCCGGGCCGGGTCGGCTTCTTCGGCGAGGCGTCCCTCGCCCATGAGACCGCCTGCGCCCTGCGCGACCTCGGCAACCCCAGGGACGCCGAGATCCACTTCCGGCGCAGCGTCGCCACCCGCCGCCGGCGGCTCTACGCTCGCACCCACAGCGTGACCCTCGGCTATCTCGGCGCCGTCCAGGTCCGGCAGGGCCACCTCGACGAGGCGTGTGCCACCTGGAACAGCGCGCTGGACGCCATGTCGGGCGTCCAGTCCGGCCGGGCGCGCGAGGTGATCGTCCGCATGCAGAAGGACCTCTCGCCGGTCCGCCGGCGCGGCGGCCGGCACGTGGTGGAACTGGACCGCCGCGCGGGCGAGATCCTGCGCACCCTAGGCTGACCGGGCAGCGGGGCGGGGCCGCCGCCCGCACGGGAGGAGAGGGAAGCGCCGTGCCCACGTACGAGGTCAGCTCGGTCGCGACGGTCGTCGGGGGGCACACCCGCGTCCTGGACGACCATCAGGGCGGTGTCCGGTCGGTCATCCGCCTCCACCCGGAGTACCCGCTCGAAACCCTCCGGGGCATCGAGGAGTTCACGCATCTCACCGTGACCTGGCGCTTCCACCTGGCCCGACCCGAGGACGTGCAGCTGCACGCCCGGAGCCCCCGCGGCGACGCCCGCTGGCCCGCGACGGGAACATTCGTGCACCGCAACCACCGCCGGCCCAACCAGCTCGCGGTCAGCTACCCCCGGCTGCTCGACGTGGACGGCCGGGACCTCCTCGTCACCGATCTCGACGCCGTCGACGGCACGCCCGTCATCGACCTGGCGCCCTATTTCGAGCAGATGGGCCCCAGGGGACCGGTGCGGCAGCCGGCCTGGCCCGGCGAGATGCTCGATCCGTCCTACTGGTCGGACGCGAGCGAACGCCCGGCGGGCGACGCGGCGCGCTAGCCGTACGCACTCGCCCCGGCCGTGCGCCCCGCGCGTGCCTCGCTTGCGGACCGATCATGCGGACGGCAGGGTTCGGGGGTGTGGCCACCTTGCTGATCGTCCATCACACGCCCTCGCCGAACTGCCAGGCGCTGTTCGAAGCCGTCGTCTCCGGTGCGACGACGGACGGGATCGAGGGGGTCCGCGTCGTGCGGCGGGCGGCGCTGGCCGCGACGGCGTCCGATGTGCTCGCCGCCGACGGGGTGCTGCTGGGGACCCCGGCGAACCTCGGGTACATGTCCGGCGCACTCAAGCATTTCTTCGACCAGATCTACTATCCGTGCCTGGACACGACGCGGGGCCGCCCCTTCGGCTGCTATGTCCACGGCGGGAGCGACGTCACCGGCGCCCTGCGGGGCATCGAGGCGATCACCACCGGCCTGGGCTGGCGCCGGGCCGCGGACACCGTGACGGTGACGGGGGAGCCCGGCAAGGCCGACATCGAGGCGTGCTGGGAGCTGGGCGCGGCGCTCGCCGTGGGCCTGATGGAGTGATGCCCGTGCCCCGCCGGGGCCGTGGCTCACCCGCTTGCCGGTCCAAGACTTGCCGCTAATGTCGATATGTAGGGCAAATGCGAGTTTCGTTCCAGCGCTCTCCCGGTGGAGGGACGGCGCCGTACGAGAAGGAGCCTCCCATGACCCGTACATTGCGGGGCGCGATAGCGCTGGCCGGAGCGGCGGCCCTGTCCCTGGGCGCGGTGGCGACCAGTGGCGCGGCCCAGCCGGGCACCGGGCGTGCGGCAGCGGACGACGTGAAGATCGGCCTGCTGCTGCCGGAGAGCAAGACCACGCGGTACGAGAAATTCGACCGCCCGTACATCGAGGCCAAGATCAAGGAGCTGGCGCCGGGCGCGCAGATCGACTACTACAACGCCGCCGAGAGCGCCACCACCCAGCAGCAGCAGGTGAACACCGCGCTCGCCAAGGGTGACAAGGTGCTCATCCTGGACGCGGTGGACGCGAAGTCGATCCAGTCGTCCGTGCAGAAGGCCCGGGACGCGGGCGTGAAGGTCGTGGCCTACGACCGGCTCGCGCAGGGCCCCGTCGACTCCTACGTCTCGTACAACAACCGCAAGGTCGGCGAGCTGCAGGGCAAGGCGCTGCTGGACGCGCTCGGCTCCAAGGCGAAGAGCGGCGAGATCGTGATGCACAACGGCTCGCCGACCGACCCGAACGCCGCCGAGTTCAAGGCCGGCGCCCACTCCGTCCTCGACGGCAAGGTGAAGATCGGCAAGGAGTACGACACCCCGAACTGGGACCCGAACAACGCCAACCAGCAGATGTCGGGTGCCATCAGCGCCCTCGGCAAGAACAAGATCGTCGGCGTCTACTCCGCCAATGACGGACTCGCCGCCGGTATCGCCACCGCGCTGAAGTCGGCCGGCATCAACGTGCCGCTGACCGGCCAGGACGCCCAGCTGGACGCCATCCAGCGTATCCTGCTCGGCACCCAGACCATCACGATCGAGAAGCCCTACAAGCCGGAGGCCGACATCGCCGCCACCATGGCCGTCGACCTGGCCCAGGGCAAGGACCTGCCCAAGTCCCTGACGCCGACCACCGTCACCAGCGGCAGCGGCGAGAAGGTCCCGGCCCGGCTGCTGACCCCGGTCGTGGTCGACAAGGACAACATCAAGGACACCGTCGTCAAGGACGGCCTGTACACGGTCAAGGAGATCTGCACTCCGACCTACGCCGACGCCTGCAAGAAGGCCGGCCTCCAGTAGTCACGACTCCAAGGGTCCGGACGAGCCGCCCCGGCGGCTCGTCCGGCGGGGGCGAAGACGGCCCGGGCCTGCGCGCGGGCAACGGAGGAGGCGAGTCCCTTGGCGGACGCACCTGTGCTCTCCCTGCGGGGAATCTCCAAACGGTTCGGCGCCGTCCAGGCGCTCTCCGGCTTCGATCTGGACGTCCACCCAGGCGAGGTCGTCGCGCTCGTCGGCGACAACGGCGCCGGCAAGTCCACCGCGGTCAAGACGATCGCGGGCGTCAACTCGCCGGACGAGGGCGTCATCGAATGGCAGGGCCGCCGGGTCACCATCGGCCGCCCCCACGACGCCCAGAACCTGGGCATCGCCACCGTCTACCAGGACCTGGCGCTCTGCGACAACCTCGATGTCGTCGGCAACCTCTTCCTCGGCCGCGAGCTGCGCCGCTTCGGCGTGCTCGACGAGGTCCGCATGGACCAGCGCTCGCGCGAACTGCTCGACACCCTGTCGATCCGCATCCCGAGCGTGCGCATCCCCGTCGCCTCCCTCTCCGGAGGGCAGCGCCAGACCGTGGCCATCGCCCGCTCGCTGATCGGCGAACCGAAGGTCGTCATCCTCGACGAGCCCACCGCCGCCCTCGGCGTGGAGCAGACCGCCGAAGTCCTCGACCTGGTCGAACGGCTCAGGGAACAGGGCCTGGGCACCATCCTGGTCAGCCACAACATGGTCGACGTGATGGCCGTCGCCGACCGGATCGCCGTCATGCGCCTCGGCCGGAACAACGGCTTCTTCGACCGGCGGTCGACGACCACCGAGGAGATCATCTCCGCCATCACCGGGGCCACCGACAGCGCCGTCACCCGCCGCCAGGCACGCAAGCGGGAGGAGGAGCGATGACCGGGAAGCGAGCGCGCGACGACGACGCCCAGCAGCCGGCCCAGGGCGCGATGCCCGCCGTGGACACCCGCCTGCTGGTGCGCGAGGAGGGCGTGCGGGGGTACGCGGCGGAGTTCTGGCGCAAGATGCGCAGCGGGGAGCTGGGCTCCCTGCCCGTCGTCCTCGCCGTGATCATCATCTGGACGGTGTTCGGCAGCCTCAACAGCACCTTCCTCTCGGCCCAGAACCTCTCCGACCTCAGCCAGCAGATCGTCGGCACCGGCATGATCGCCGTCGGGATCGTCTTCGTCCTGCTGCTCGGCGAGATCGACCTCTCCGTCGGCTCCGTCAGCGGACTGTGTGCCGCGATCTTCGCCGTGCTCAACGTACTGAACGGCATGAACGAGTGGCTGGCCCTCCTGGTCGCCGTCCTCGGCGGGGCCGCCGCAGGGCTCATCCAGGGCTTCTTCTTCGCGAAGGTCGGCGTGCCCGCGTTCGTCGTCACCCTGGCCGGCAACCTCGCCTGGAACGGGCTGATGCTCCAGGTGCTCGGCGCCAGCGGCACCGTCAACATCCCCGGCGACAGCATCGTCGCCAAGATCTACTCGACCATCTACGGCAGCCCGGCCGCCGCCTATGCGGCCGCCGCGGTCGGCGTCGGACTGTTCCTCGCCGCGTCCCTGCTGGACGCCGCGCGCCGCAGGGCGGCCCGGGTACCGTCCCGGCCCATCGCCGAGATCGTGCTGCGTACGGCCGTCATCGCCGCCATCGCCTTCGTCACCGCGTACATCCTCAACCAGTACCAGGGGCTGCCGCTGGCCCTCCTGATCTTCCTGGTCCTGCTGGTCGTCCTCGACTTCGTGCTGCGCCGCACGACCTACGGCCGCAAGATCTTCGCCGTCGGCGGCAACGTCGAGGGCGCGCGACGGGCCGGCATCAGTGTGGCGTTCGTCCGGATGACCGTCTTCTCGATCGCCGGGACCATGGCGGCGGTCGGCGGTCTCTTCCTGGCCGGTCAGATCCAGTCCGCGAGCCAGACCTCCGGCGGCGGCAACCTGCTGATGAACGTCATCGCCGCCGCCGTCATCGGCGGCACCAGCCTCTTCGGCGGCCGCGGTTCGGTCTGGTCGGCCCTGCTCGGCGCACTGGTCATCGGGTCCATCCAGTCCGGGATGAACATCATGGGCGTCAGCAACGCCGTCCAGTTCATGATCACCGGATCGGTCCTGCTGGCGGCCGTCGTCGTCGACTCCCTGTCCCGCCGCAGCCAGAAGGCGGCCGGCCGCGCCTGAAACGGGGCGCCGCGGGAAGCAGAAATTTCCTCCCCGCCGGCGGAACAGACGGCGCGGCCCCGTTGTTGGACGTCACGACCGTGTGAGCACGGTCATGATCCTCATGAACTGCGGGACATTGCGCGGAGCTTGCCTCGCGCGTAGCGTTCCGGGCAGGTCATAGGACGACCGGGCGGTTCCCGTCCGGGTTCCGTGAGAGTGCGAGGCCCCCGGGCCCGCCGGGCCCAGGAGCGGAGGCGACGGTCGTGCCACCGGTGACTTGCCCGCCCGTCAGGGTGCTGGCCCCGCGCCGCCGCGTCCATCTCTACTCCCGGCCCCACATCGACCTCCAGCGCGTGGCCGGCGCGCTCTGTTGTTCCTGACCCGTTGTCACGACGCCGACCCTCCCGACGAGGCGCGGTGATCATCCACGGTCGATCAGGAAGGCACACTCTCCGTGTCCGCATCGCCATCGCTGTACCCTCCCCTGTCCGCACCCCTCCACCTCGCCGTCGCGCTCAACGGCGCCGGCTGGCACCCGGCGGCCTGGCGCGAGCCGTCCGCCCGCCCAGCCGAGCTGCTCACCGCCGCGTACTGGGCCGACCTCGTCGCCGAGGCCGAGCGCGGACTCCTGGACTTCGTGACGATCGAGGACGCCCTCGGGCTCCAGTCCTCGCACCCCACCGAGCCCGACGACCGCACCGACCAGGAACGCGGCCGGCTCGACGCGGTGCTCATCGCGGCCCGGGTCGCCCCGCTCACCCGGCACATCGGCCTCGTCCCGACCGTGATCACCACCCACACCGAGCCGTTCCACATATCCAAGGCCATCGCCACGCTCGACTACGTCAGCACGGGCCGGGCCGGCGTCCGCGTCCAGGTCTCGGCCAGGCAGAACGAGGCGGCCCACTTCGGCCGCCGTACGTTCCCGCCCTTCCGCATCGAGGACCTGGACACCCCGGCCGTACGGGAGCTGACCGCCGAACTCTTCGAGGAGGCAGGCGACTACGTGGAGGCGGTCCGCCGCCTGTGGGACAGCTGGGAGGACGACGCGGAGATCCGGGACGTCGCCACGGGCCGGTTCGTCGACCGCGACAAGCTCCACTACATCGACTTCGAGGGCCGCCACTTCAGCGTCAAGGGCCCCTCCATCACCCCCCGGCCGCCCCAGGGCCAGCCCCTCGTCAGCGCCCTGGCGCACCAGCGGCTGCCCTTCCGGCTGGTCGCCCGCTCCACGGACCTCGGCTACATCACCCCGCACGACAACGACCAGGCCCGCGCGATCACCGACGAGATCCGCACCGAGCACGCGGCCTCGGGCCGGGACGGCGAGGCCCCGCACATCTTCGGGGACCTCGTGGTCTTCCTCGACGACGACCCCGCCGCCGCGGCGGACCGCCGGGACCGGCTGGACGGCCTCGCCGGACACCCGTACACCAGCGACGCGCAGATCTTCACCGGCACCCCCGCGGACCTGGCCGACCTCCTCCTGGAGCGCCGCGAGGCCGGGCTGACCGGCTTCCGGCTGCGGCCGGCCGTGATCGGCCACGATCTGCAGGCGATCACCCGCGGCCTGGTGCCCGAACTCCAGCGACGCGGCGCCTTCCGGACCGCCTACGAGGCCGACACCCTGCGCGGGCTGCTCGGGCTCTCCCGCCCCGCCAACCGCTACGCCACCGCCTGAGCCGGAGGGACCACCGACATGAGCACCGACAACGGCGCAGGCCACCGCAGCGGCAGGCCGCGCAAGCAGATCCATCTCGCCGCGCACTTCCCCGGCGTCAACAACACCACCGTCTGGAGCGACCCCGCCGCGGGCAGCCACGTCGAGTTCAGCTCCTTCGCCCACTTCGCCCGCACCGCCGAACGTGCCAAGTTCGACTTCCTGTTCCTCGCCGAGGGGCTGAGACTGCGCGAACAGGGCGGGAAGATCTACGACCTGGACGTGGTGGGGCGCCCCGACACCTTCACCGTGCTGTCCGCCCTGGCCGCCGTCACCGAACACCTCGGCCTGACCGGCACCATCAACTCCACCTTCAACGAGCCCTACGAGGTGGCCCGCCAGTTCGCCAGCCTCGACCACCTCTCGGGCGGGCGCGCCGCGTGGAACGTCGTCACCTCGTGGGACGCCTTCACCGGCGAGAACTTCCGCCGGGGCGGATTCCTCCCGCAGGAGGAGCGCTACTCCCGGGCCAAGGAGTTCCTGGCCACCGCGAACGAACTCTTCGACTCCTGGCGCGGCGACGAGATCGTCGCGGACCAGGAGGCCGGCACCTTCCTGCGGGACGCGCGGGCCGGAGCCTTCGCCCACCAGGGCCGGCACTTCGGCATCGAGGGGCGGTTCAACGTCCCGCGCAGCCCGCAGGGCCGCCCGGTGATCTTCCAGGCGGGCGACTCCGACGAGGGACGCGAGTTCGCCGCCCAGGGCGCCGACGCGATCTTCAGCCGGTACAGCACCCTCAAGGAGGGCCAGGCGTTCTACACGGACGTCAAGGGCCGCCTCGCCCGCCACGGCCGCACCCCCGACCAGCTGCTGATCCTGCCCGCCGCGACCTTCGTCCTCGGGGACACGGACGCCGAGGCGCAGGAACTGGCCCGCGAGGTACGCCGGCAGCAGGTCAGCGGCGCCACCGCGATCAAGCACCTCGAATTCGTCTGGAACCGCGATCTGTCCGGCTACGACCCGGAAGGACCACTGCCCGACATCGACCCGGACCCCGGCGAACACACCATCGCGCGCGGCCGTGCCCAGGTGCGGATGTACCGCGACCCCCTGGCCACCGCCCGGGAGTGGCGGGAGCTGGCGGCGGCCAAGAACTGGTCGATCCGCGACCTCGTCGTCGAGACCGGCAACCGGCAGTCCTTCGTCGGCTCACCGGCCACCGTCGCCGCCACCATCGACGACTTCGTCCAGGCCGACGCCGCCGACGGATTCATCCTCGTCCCGCACATCACCCCCGGCGGGCTGGACGTCTTCGCCGACACCGTGGTCCCGCTGCTCCAGGAACGGGGCGTCTTCCGTACGGAGTACGAGGGCACGACCCTGCGCGACCACCTGGGCCTCGCCCATCCCGACCACGCCCGGGCCGGGCGGGTGGCGTCATGAAGTTCCTGGCCATCACCCTCATCGTGCACGCCCCGGACCCGGTGACCGGCGTCCTGAAGCCGACCGGCGAACGCTTCCGCGAGGTGATCGACAACGCGGTCCTCGCCGAGGAGCTCGGCTTCGACGGCTTCGGCGTCGGAGAGCGGCACGAGCGGCCGTTCATCTCCTCCTCGCCCCCGGTCGTGCTCAGCCACATCGCCGCACTCACCTCCCGCATCCGGCTGTTCACCGCCGTCACCACACTCAGCCTGCTGGACCCGGTGCGCGCCTACGAGGACTACGCCACGCTCGACCACCTCTCCGGCGGCCGCCTCGAACTCATCATCGGCAAGGGCAACGGGACCGCCCAGCGCGACCTGTTCCACGTCACGGCCGAGGACCAGTGGGACCGCAACGCCGAGAGCTACGAGCTGTTCCGGCAGATCTGGCGCCAGGACAAGGTGACCGCGTCGCCCCGCTTCCGCCCCGGGCTGGTCGAGGCCGAGGTCTGGCCGAGGCCCTACCAGCGGCCCGTCCGGGTGTGGCACGGCAGCGCCACCAGCCGTGAGTCGGTCGACCTGGCCGCGCGCTACGGCGATCCGCTCTTCTCGGCGAACGTCACCAACCCGATCGAGCCGTACGCCGAGCTGATCCGCTACTACCGTCAGCGGTGGGAGCACTACGGCCACGACCCGGCCCTGGCCACGGTCGGCGCGGGATCGGCGGGCTTCTACACCGCCCGGACCTCCCAGGAGGCCGTCGCCGCCTACCGGCCGGTCTTCGAGGGCTATCTCGGCTTCCAGAAGCGGCTGGGCGTCGAGCCGGTGTTCCCGACCCTGGAGGACTTCGTCGAGCGCAGCTCCGCGCTGATCGGCAGCCCGCAGCAGGTGATCGAGAAGGTGCACCGCTACCACGAGCAGTTCGGGCACACCGTCCTGCACCTGCACGCGGACGCGGGCGGCCTCACCGACGCCCAGCACCGGGCCTCCCTCGAACGCTTCCAGTCCGAGGTGGCGCCCGTGCTGCGCCGGGAGATCCCCGACCCGCCGTTCGCCTGGGCCCCGGTCCTCGCCGAGGGCGCCGAGGCGGCCGGACCCGCCGATGACCGCGGCCCCGCCTTCCTCCCGACGACCGGCTGAGGAGCACCCGACCATGTCCCGTATCCCTCTCGGTGTCCTCGACCTCGTCCCGGTCCCGTCCGGATCCACGGCCGCCGACGCCCTGCGCCACACGATCGACCTGGCCCAGCGGACCGAGCGGGCCGGCTACGCCCGCTACTGGTTCGCCGAGCACCACCTCAACCCGGGCGTGGCCGGCACCTCGCCCGCCGTCGTCCTGGCACTGACGGCGTCCGCGACCTCGACGATCAGGATCGGCTCCGGAGCCGTCCAGCTGGGCCACCGCACCGCCCTGTCGACCGTCGAGGAGTTCGGCCTCATCGACGCCCTGCACCCCGGCCGGCTCGACCTGGGCCTCGGGCGCTCCGGCGGCCGTGCCCCCGGACACAAGGAAGCGCCCGCGCCCGCGCCGACCACCATCCCGGTCGTCGACGGCCTCACCCCCAACGGCCTGAAGATCCCGGAGCGGTTCTCCTTCGCCCATCTGCTGGGCTCGCCGAGATTCGCACTCCAGCACCGGCTCCTGCACCTGCCGGGCGCCGAGTCGCAGGACTACGGCGAGCAGGTCGACGACATCCTCGCGCTCCTGGGCGGCACCTACCGGTCGGCCGACGGCATCGAGGCACACGCCGTCCCCGGCGAGGGGGCCGACCTCCAGGTGTGGATCCTGGGCAGCAGCGGCGGCCAGAGCGCCGATGTCGCCGGCCGCAACGGGCTCCGCTTCGCCGCCAATTACCACGTCAGCCCGGCGACCGTGCTGGAGGCGGCCGAGGGCTACCGTGCCGCGTTCCGGCCGTCCGACGAGCTCGGCAAGCCGTACGTCAGCGTCTCCGCCGACGTGGTGGTGGCCGAGGACGACGAGACGGCCCGCGAACTGGCCACGGGGTACGGTCCCTGGGTCCGCAGCATCCGCTCGGGCGAGGGCGCCATCGCCTTCCCCACACCGGACGAGGCCCGCGCCCATCCGTGGACCGACGCGGACCGGGAGCTGGTCGCGGACCGCGTCGACACCCAGTTCGTCGGCTCGCCGGGGCGGGTCGCCGACGGCCTGGAACGCCTTCAGGAGGCCACGGGCGCGGACGAGTTGCTCATCACCACCATCACCCACGACCACGCGGACCGGGTGCGGTCCTACGAACTGCTGGCCGAGGAGTGGCGGCGGCGATGAGATGAGGTCACGGGGCGGGCGCGGCTGACCGCCGCGCCCGCCCCGGCCGTAATTGCCTGGCGGACGTGGGGGACACGGCGCTAGGCTGCCCGCGATGACGACTCACACTGTTCTCAGATGGGAGGATCCGGCCGCGCAAGGTGAGTGCTGATGCTCACTCGGAACGCGAATCGGGATCCTTTTCTCACCTTCTGGCTGCGCGTGCGCGAGTTCGCCGTGCCGCCCTCCATGATCGAGACCGCGACCGCACGCCGGCGTACCGGTGACTGGGCCGGGGCCTGCGCCGCGGCCGGCATCGACATCGATCTCCGTCCACGCTCCCTGGCCCGCACCCACGGCCGGGAACTCGCCGCCCGCATCCGGGCCGACCTGCGCCATCTGGCACCGGACCTGCTGCGCTGGCATCTGCCGAGGATCGCCCCGCACGGGCTGCTGCGCCCGGGGCTGACGATCGCCCTGGCACGGTACGGGACCGGGGAACCGGACCGCCGCGGCCCCGTGTTCCTCGTGGTGCGGACGCCGCCCGCCTGGGCGGACGCCGGCCAGCGGATCAGCCTCGCGCTGTGGGACGGCTCCCGGGCCGCCCGCGCGGAGGCCGCCGCCCGCCGCCATCCGCATCCCCGCCCCAGCCGCCGGTTCCGCCTGGACCTGCACCGCCACCTCTGGGACGCGCGCCGGACCGGAGAGCTGCGCGTCCGGTCCGGGGCCGACCGGCCGCCCGGCGCGGACGGCCCGACCTCCGGCACCGCCCTCTCGGACGCGGTGCCGGAGGGGCTGCGCTGCGCCGTCGACCGGTGGGCGGCCGAGGCGGCCCTGCTGCTGGGGACCGGACCCCGGGCCGAGAGCCGGTTCGCCGTACGGCTCGGCGGACGCCGCCGGCTGCTCCTCGACCTGCGCGGCGACGGCTCCGAGGACGGGCCGGGAACACCCGCGCTCAGCCTCGCGGAGGCTTCCGGGGAGCACACCGCCCTGCCGCCGGTCCTGCCCGACGCCGCGACCTGGGCCCTGCCCGACCTGGAGCTGATCCGGGCCGGGGCGATCGGCGCCGACCGGCTGCACCCCCTGGTCGTGGCCGCGCTGCTGCCGGGTCATGTTCCGGCCGGACCGGCGGCCGTCCCGGACCCGGCGGGGCTGCCGCGCCCGGTGGAATGCCGGGGAGCCCGGCACCGGATCGGGCTGGTGGACGGGGTACTGGTCCCGCTCGACCACGACCCCGCCGAGATCCGCCGCGAGGAACTCCTGGCGGCGCTGACCGGGACACCGATGCCCTGCCTCCAGGCCATCGACGAGGCGCACCGCCGCCCGGAATGCCTCGACGGTGTCCGCGAACGCCTGGACCACGGCGACATCACCGGCGCCCTGGCCGTCGTCGAAGGGCTGCTGGGCCCCGGCGCGGTCCTGCGCGGCGGCGCCCTGCGGGACGAGCTGGAGACCGCCGCGCTGCGGCGGATCAGCCACGGCCTGTTCCGGGCGGACCTGATCGGCTCCGGACCCGACCGGTTCCGGCCGAACCGCCGCACCCGGGACCCGCACCCGCGCCGCCGCGTGCGCCACACCCCGTACGGCTGACCCGGGCCCGCCCGCGCCCTCGGCCGATGCCCTGCGTACTCCGTACTCCGCAACGCCCCACCGAGACCCCACAGGTGATCACACATGCCCAAACGCACTCCGGATGCGCCCGCGCGCGCCCTCCGCACCCAACTGGACGTCGCAGGCGAGCTCATGGCCCTCCTGCGCGACACCACCACCGAGCCCCGCCCCGACACCCAGCTGGAGGCCCTCACCCTGGCCGTCGCCGCCGACCTGCCCGTACTTCTGTGGGGCGAGCCGGGCATCGGCAAGAGCGCCGCCCTCACCCAGCTCGCCGAGTCCCTGGACCTTCCGCTGACCACGGTCATCGCCAGCGTGCACGAACCGTCCGACTTCTCCGGCCTGCCCGTCGTCGGGGACGACCCGGCCGGGCAGGGCGTCCCGATGGCCCCGCCGGACTGGGCGGTGCGGCTGGTGCGTGCCGGGCGGGGGCTGCTGTTCCTCGACGAGCTGTCCACCGCACCGCCCGCCGTCCAGGCCGCCCTGCTCCGCCTCGTCCTGGAACGACGGATCGGCGCCCTCCAACTGCCGCCCGGCGTAAGGATCGTGGCCGCCGCCAACCCGCGCTCGTCGGCGGCCGACGGCTGGGAGCTCAGCCCGCCGCTGGCCAACCGCTTCGTCCACCTCCAGTGGGTCCACGACCACGAGGTCGTCGTGCGCGGTCTCGGCGGGACCTGGCCCCGCGCGACCCTGCCCCGGCTCGCGCCCGAACGGCTCGCGCAGGCCGTCGCCCTCGCCCGCCGGGCGGTGTGCGGGCTGCTCGCCGCGCGCCCCGCCCTCGTCCACCGGATGCCCAGCGGGGAGACCCGCCGGGGCGGCGCCTGGCCCTCGCCCCGGAGCTGGGAGACGACCCTGCGCCTCATCGCCTTCGCGACCGCCGCCGAAGCCTCGCGCGACGTGCTGTCCCTGCTGGTCAGGGGTGCGGTCGGGGACGGCCCGGGGCTGGAGCTGCTGGCGAGCATGGACCGGATGGACCTCCCGGACCCGGAGACGCTGCTCGCCGACCCGGCGGTCGCCGAACTGCCCGAGCGCGGCGATCTGCGGCAGGCCGTGCTGGACGGCGTGGTCGCCGCCGTCCGCGAGCGGCCCGACCGGTCCCGCTGGGACGCGGCCTGGGCGCTCCTGGTCCGGGCCGTGGAGACCGGTGCGCCCGACCTGGTCGTGGTCCCCGCCACCACGCTGGCCACCCTGCGGCAGGGGGACTGGGACGTACCGCCGTCGATCGAGGCGCTCGCCGGTGCGGTCTCGATCTCCCGGCGCGCCGAACAGGCGGCTGCCCGCGCGGCCGTCGCCACCAAGGCCCGCCGATGACACGGGGCGAGCCAGGGGCCCTGGACCTCGACAAGCTGTTCGCCGCCCGGCTGCAGGCGGCCAGGGCCCGGCCGTACCTGGCGACTGCGCTGTTCGCGCTGCACACCGTGGAGTCGCGGTGGGTCCCGACGATGGCGGTCGACCGGCACTGGCGGTGCTATGTCTCACCGGGCTTCGTGGACCGCACACCGGTCGAGGAGCTGGCCGGGGTCTGGGTGCACGAGGTGTCGCACCTCCTGCGCGACCACCACGGGCGCAGCGACCGTTTCGCGCGGGAGCACGGACTGACCGGCCCGGCCGAACGGCTGCGGATGAACATCGCCGCCGACTGCGAGATCAACGACGACGCGTTCGGCGACGGGCTGGTCCGCCCGGCCGGTGCCGTCGAACCGGAGGCGCTGGGGCTGCCGGAGGGCGAACTGATGGAGGAGTACCTGAGCAGGTTCCGGCTCGGCCCGCATACCCAGCATCTGGCCTGGCTGGACTGCGGCAGTGGCGCCGACGGGCTGGAGCGGGGCTGGGAGCTGGGCCCGGACGGCGCCCACGGGCTGAGCGCGCAGGAGCGGGACGCGGTGCGCTTCCGGGTGGCCCAGGGCATCACCGGCCGCCCGGGGGACGCGTCGAAGGGGTGGCAGCGGTGGGCCGAGGAGGTGTTCCATCCGCCGCAGCCCTGGCGGCAGTTGCTGGGCGCGGCCGTCCGCTCGGCGGCCTCGGGCCCGGGGGCGGGGGAGGACTACACCTACGGCCGGCCCTCCCGGCGCTCGGTCGCGGTGCCCGGAGCCGTCCTGCCCAGTCTGAGGCGCAGGCCGCCCCGGGTCGCGGTCGTCGTCGACACCTCCGGCTCGGTCAGCGACACCGAACTGGGCAGCGCGCTGCTGGAGGTCACCGCCATCTCCCGTGCGGTGGGCGGCCGTCGGGACCTGGTGACCGTGCTCTCGTGCGACGCGGCGACCCGGGTGGTGCACCCGCTGTGCCGGGCGGAGGGCATCCCGCTGGCAGGCGGTGGCGGGACGGATCTGCGGTCGGGGTTCGCCCGGGCCCTGCGGGCGCACCCCCGGCCCGATGTCGTGGTGGCGCTCACCGACGGGCAGACACCCTGGCCGAGCGCACCGCCGCCGTGCCGGACGGTGGTGGGGCTGTTCGACCGGTCGGTGACGCGGTCGTGGGACGAGGAGGATCCCGATTACGTCCCCGAGGCACCACCCGCGTGGGCCCGCGTGGTGACCATCGGGCGGACGGGCGCCGCACGGTGAGGCGCCCCGGTGGGGCCGCCGGTCAGACCGACGGCGCCCCCGCCCGCAGGCCGTCCGTCACGAGGTCGAACAGCCGGGCGGCACGCGGCTGCCAGTCGGTGTGCGGGTCGAGCTGCCAGAGACCGGCGATGGCGAGCAGGAAGTCGTCGCACGTCACTCCGGGGCGGATGGTGCCGGCCGCGTCGTTCGCCTCCAGCAGGAGCCGGATCGCCCCGGTCACCGGGCCGTGGCCGAGCTCGGCCAGGCTGCTGTACCTGCTGGTGGTGGTCCGCAGCGCGTCGGCCAGCCCCGACTTGGCCATGGCGTACTGCGCCAGCCGGTCCATCCACTCCCGCAGGGCCCGGTCGGCGGGGCCGTCCCGGAGCAACTGGGCGGCCGTGTCGGCGACCTGCTGCATCTCGTAGCGGTAGACCTCCAGGACGAGGGCCTCGCGGTGGGGGAAGTTGCGGTAGAACGTGCCCTGTCCGACGCCCGCCTTCTTCGCGATCACGCTCACGGGGGTGTCCGCCGCCCGGGTCAGCTCGGTCAGCGCGACATCGAGGATGCGCTCGCGATTGCGCTGCGCGTCCGGCCGTCGAGGCGTGCTCCTCCCGTCCAGCACGTCTCCTCCTTCCGTGTCCACGACCGGGTACGGCCTTGCCCGCCGGACAGCCGTCCGTTAGGTTCGACGAGGAAGCGGACAGCTGTCCGCTTGAGTCCACTCTAGCGTCAGACCAAGCCAGTTGGCCGACCGGTGTCCGTTGACCACTGCGCCCCCACGCCGCATCAGCAACGCGAAGGAAGGCTGATCATGGCCCCATCGACGTCCAGTGCCGTCACCCTGAACATCAATGGCGAAAAATACACGCTGCCCGTCGACCACCGCACCACCCTGCTCGACGCCTTACGCGAGCGTCTCGATCTGACCGGTACGAAGAAGGGCTGCGACCAGGGCCAGTGCGGCGCCTGCACGGTGCTGCTCGACGGGCGCCGGGCGGTGTCCTGCCTCCAGCTCGCGGTCGCCGCCGAGGGGCGCGAGATCACGACGATCGAGGGCGTGGCCGACGGCGACCGGCTGCATCCGGTCCAGCAGGCCTTCCTCGACCTCGACGGCTACCAGTGCGGCTACTGCACCCCCGGCCAGATCTGTTCGGCGCTCGGGATGATCCAGGAGCACGCCGAGGGCTGGCCGAGCGCCGTGACCGAGGACGTCGGGCCGCAGACGGAGGTGCCCGCGCTCACCGCCGAGGAGATCCGTGAGCGGATGAGCGGCAACCTCTGCCGCTGCGGCGCCTATGTGTCGATCGTGCAGGCGGTCGCCCGGGCGGCGGAGACGGTCACCACCGAGGCCGAGGAGCTGCCGGCATGAGGGAGTTCGGTTACGAACGCGTCTTCGACGTCGCCGGGGCCGTCGCCCTGCTCGGTACGGACCCAGGGGCCCGGCCGCTCGGCGGCGGCACCAACCTCGTCGACCTGATGAAGGCGGGCGTCGAACGGCCCGGCCTCCTCGTCGACGTCCAGGAACTCCCGCTCGGCACCGTCGAGTCCACCGCGGACGGCGGGCTGCGCATCGGTGCGACCGTCACCAACAGCGAGCTGGCCGCCCACCCCGACGTACGACGCCGCTACCCGGCGCTCGCCCAGGCCGTCCTGGCCGGCGCCTCCGGGCAGCTGCGCAACATGGCCACGGTCGGCGGCAACCTCCTCCAGCGGACCCGCTGCGGCTACTTCGCCGACCTCGGCAAGCCGTGCAACAAGCGGACCCCCGGCAGCGGTTGCCCCGCCGTCGCGGGCGAGCACCACAACCACGCGATCCTCGGCGCGTCCGAGCACTGCGTGGCGACCCACCCCTCCGACATGGCGGTCGCCCTCGCGGCCCTCGACGCCGTCATCACGTACGAGACGGCCGAGGGGCCCGGCGAGCTGCCGCTCGACGCCTTCTACCTCCCGGTGGGGGCCACCCCGCACATCGAGACCGCGCTGCCGGGCGGCGCGCTGATCACCGGCGTCACCCTGCCGCCCGCCGCCGTCGCCGCGCACTCCCGCTACCGCAAGGTACGCGAGCGCGCCTCGTTCGCCTTCGCCATCGGGTCCGTCGCCGCCGCCCTCGACGTGCGCGACGGTGCCGTCCACGAGGTACGCCTCGCCTTCGGCGCGGTGGCGTCCCGGCCCTGGCGCGCCCGCGCCGCCGAGCGGGCGCTGACCGGCGGTCCGGCCGACGCCGAGGCGTTCGCCGCCGCGGCCGAGGCCGAGCTGGCGGCTGCCGAGGCCCTTCCGGAGAACGCGTACAAGGTGACGCTGATGCGCAACCTCGTCGTGGCCGTGCTCACCGAACTCGCCGAGGAGGCCGCCCGATGACCACGACGACCGACAGCACCACCGCGACGGGAGCCGTCGGCTCCGCCCGCACCCGTGTGGAGGGACTGGCCAAGGTCACCGGCGCGGCCCGCTACGCCGGGGAGATCCCGTTCGCCGACCTCGCCCACGGCTGGCTGGTGCTGTCCACCGTGGCCCGCGGCCGCGTCCGGTCCGTCGCGGACGGGCCCGTGCTGGCCATGCCCGGCGTGCTCACCGTCCTGCACCACGGCAACGCCCCGCGCGTCGACACCGACTACATGGGCATGCTGGGGCGGCCCAATCCGGTGGTCGGGCTCTTCCAGCACGACCGCGTCCCGTTCGCCGGCTGGCCCGTGGCGCTGGTCGTCGCCGAGACGTCGGAGCAGGCCAGGGAGGCCGCCGAGGCGCTGGTGGTCCGCTACGAGGAGGAACCGCACGACGTCGACTTCTCCTCCGGGCACCCCGGCGCGTACAAGCCCGAGGGCAACCCGATGGTCGAGGCCGACACGGAGAAGGGCGATCTCGACACCGGCCTCCGGGACGCGGCCCACGTCGTGGACGAGGAGTACTCCACCCCGGAGGAGCACCACAACTCCATGGAGCCGCACGCGGCGACCGCCCGCTGGGAGGGCGGCCGGCTGGACGTCGTCGACTCCAACCAGGGCACCAGCTGGGTCGCCGGTGAACTCGCCTCCCTCTTCTCGCTGGACCCCGGCTCCGTCCGGGTGCGCTCCGAGCACGTCGGCGGCGGCTTCGGCTCGAAGGGCCTGGCCCCGCACCAGGTGGCCGCCGTCATGGCCACCACCCTGCTCCACCGCCCCGTGCGGGTCGTGCTGACGCGGCGCCAGATGTTCTCGCTCGTCGGGTTCCGCAGCCCCACGGCCCAGCGGGTCACGCTCGGTGCCGACGCGGACGGCCGGCTGTGCGCCTTCGACCACCGCTCGCTGAGCCTCACCTCGACCGTGCACGAGTTCGTGGAGTCGAGCGCCGGGGTGGGGCGCGTCATGTACGACGCCGACGCGCACCGCACCGCCCACCGGCTGGTGCGCCTCGATGTGCCGACGCCCACCTGGATGCGGGCGCCGGGCGAGGCGCCGGGCTCCTTCGCCCTCGAATCGGCGATGGACGAACTGGCCGAGAAGTGCGGCCTGGACCCGGTCGAGCTGCGGAAGCGCAACGAACCGGGCGCCGGCCCCGTCTCCGGGCTGCCCTTCAGCGGCCGCAATCTGCTCGCCTGCTTCGAGGAGGGCGCCCGCAGGTTCGGCTGGGCAGGCCGCGACCCGCGACCCGGAGTGCGCCGCGAGGGCCGCTGGCTGCTGGGCACCGGGGTGGCGGCGGCCTCCTTCCCGGCCGGCGTCGGCGCGTCGACCGCGGCCGTCACGGCGGAGCCGGACGGCCGCTTCACCGTACGGATCAATGCGGCCGACATCGGGACCGGGGCGAGGACGGCGATGGCCTCGGTGGCGGCCGACGAGCTGCGGGTGGACCCGGACCGCATCGTGGTGCGCCTCGGGGACAGCGACCTGGGCCCGGCGTGGATCGCCGGAGGCTCCATGGGCACCCGCTCCTGGGCCTGGGCGGTGCGGCTGGCCGCCGGCGAACTGCGGGAGCGGCTCGCGCTCGGCGGAGCCGTACCGCCGGAGGGTCTCACCGCCCGGTCGGACACCGCCGACGCCATCGGCGCCCTGCCCCAGAGGGAACGGCACTCCTTCGGGGCGCAGTTCGCCGAGGCCGCGGTGGACGTCACCACCGGCGAGGTGCGCGTCCGCAGGATGCTGGGCATCTTCGCGGCGGGCACCATCGTCAACCCGCTCACCGCCCGCGGCCAGCTCATCGGCGGCATGACCTGGGGCCTGTCCATGGCCCTCCACGAGGAGGCGGTCCGGGACCGGGCGTCCGGAGGTTTCGTCAACGCGGACCTGGCCGGCTACCACGTCGCCGCCCACGCGGACGTCCCGCCCATCGAGGCGGACTGGGTGGACGACCACGACCCGGACGACCCGGTCGGGATCAAGGGCATCGGCGAGATCGGCATCGTGGGCGCCGCCGCCGCGATCGCCAACGCGGTCTGGCACGCGACGGGGGTGCGCCACCGCCGTCTGCCGATCCGCCCGGACCGCGTGCTCGCCGCCGGGGAGGGGCACCGGGGTGCTTGACATCGCTGCTGAGCTGCGTCAATGGGCCGAGGAGGGGCGGGACTTCGCGGTCGCCACCGTGGTGGCCGTCGGCGGCAGCGCGCCACGCGGCCCCGGCGCCGCCATGGCCGTCGACACCGGGGGCGCCGTCATCGGCTCGGTCTCCGGGGGCTGTGTGGAGGGCGCCGTGTACGAGCTGTGCGTCCAGGCGCTCCGGGACGGCCGGACGGTACGGGAGCGGTTCGGGTACAGCGACGAGGACGCCTTCGCCGTGGGGCTCACCTGCGGCGGTGTCATCGATGTCCTCGTCGCGCCGGTGCCCTCCGGCGCGACGGTCCTGCGGGCGGCTGCGGCGGCGGCCGGACACGACGCCCCGGCGGCGCTCACCCGGGTGGTCAGGGGTCCCGATGCCCTGCTCGGCCGGGCGCTGCTGGTGCGGGCCGACGGAACGTACGAAGGCAGCATCGACGGACGTGCGGAGCTGGACCGCAGGGCGGCGGCGGAGGCCAAGGCGCTGCTGGACACCGGCCGTACGGGCACCGTCGGCATCGCGGAGGACGGCACGAGCTGTCCGGGCGGTCTGACCCTGTTCGTGGAGTCGAGCGTGCCGCCGCCCCGGATGATCGTGTTCGGCGCCGTGGACTTCGCCACGGCGCTCGTCCGGGCGGGCCGCTTCCTCGGGTACCACGTGACCGTGTGCGACGCGCGGCCGGTCTTCGCCACCCGCGCCCGCTTCCCCGAGGCGGACGACCTGGTGGTCGACTGGCCGCACCGGTATCTGCGCAGCACCGCGACCGACGACCGAACCGTCCTGTGCGTGCTCACCCATGACGCCAAGTTCGATGTGCCGCTGCTGGAGACGGCGCTGCGGCTGCCGGCCGCGTACGTCGGCGCGATGGGCTCGCGCCGTACCCACGAGGACCGCGACCGGCGGCTGCGCGAAGCCGGCGTCGGCGACGAGGAGCTGGGCCGGCTGCGCTCACCGATCGGCCTGGACCTCGGCGCCCGGACCCCCGAGGAGACGGCGCTGTCCATCGCGGCGGAGATCGTCGCGATGCGCCGGGGCGGGACGGGCGCACCGCTGACCGGCTCGCGGACGCCCATCCACCACGACACCCACGGCGGGGACGCGCGCACGGCGGCCTGAACCGGCTTCCCCTCCCGCACTGTTGGCCCAGGCTTCACCACCGATTCCTCCACCGTGCCCGGCCGGACCCGAGGGTTCCGGCAGCCTCGTCATGGGCATGACATCGCAGGGCCGAGTCCGGCACGCGTCGACCAGGAGGAATCAGTGAGGGACACACGACGGATCCGCAGAATGCCGCTCGCACTGGCCGCGGCGGGGGTGCTGGTCCTCGCCGTGCCGGGCAGCGCCTTCGCCGACGTACCGGGCGCCCTGCCCGCCAACGCGGACGGCCTGGAGCAGTCGTTCCAGCCGGCCTACGACTACGACGGGGACGGCTGCTACCCGACCCCCGCCATCGGCCCCGACGGGACCATCGCCCCCGGACTCAAGACCACGGGCGCCGTCAACGGCAGCTGCCACGACTCCTGGGACCTCGACAACACCAACGGCTACGCGCGCTCCCTGTGCAACAACGGCTGGTGCGCCGTCATCTACGGCCTCTACTTCGAGAAGGACCAGGCCGTCGCCGGAAGCGGCCTCGGCGGGCACCGCCACGACTGGGAGCACGTCGTCGTGTGGGTGCAGGACAACGAGGCCAAATACGTCTCCACCTCCGCCCACGGCAACTTCAACGTGTACAACCGCGACGAGATGCTCTGGGACGGGACGCACCCCAAGGTCGTCTACCACAAGGACGGCATCGGGACGCACTGCTTCCGCCGCGCGACCTCCGGCGACGAGCCGCCGGAGAACCACTACCACCAGTGGCAGTTCCCCGACCTGATCGGCTGGAACGGCTACCCGGCCGGCCTCCGCGACAAGCTGGTGCAGGCCGACTTCGGCAGCGCCGTCTTCGGCCTGAAGGACGGCAACTTCGCCTCCCACCTGGAGAAGGCGAAGCCCGCCGGAATCCCCTTCGACCCCTACGCCTGACCGGCGGCGGCCGGCCGCAGCCGGAGCTCGCGGCCCGGCCACCGCCCGCGCAGCCGGCGGTCGTGACTGGCCAGCACGATCGCGCCGGGCCCCGAACCCAGCGCCTCCTCCAGCTCGTCGCAGAGCCGGGGGGAGAGGTGGTTCGTGGGCTCGTCGAGCAGCAGCAGCTCCGGCGGCCGGGCGGTCAGCAGCGCGAGCGCGAGCCTGCGCCGCTGACCGGCCGACAACTGCCCCACCGGCTTGCCGAACTCGTTCTCGTGGATCAGCCCGAGTGAGGCCAGCGGCACCCGCTCGGCCCGCTCGGCGCCCAGCGACCGTACATAGGTTTCGCGGACGCTGAGGCCGGGACTGCCAAAGACCGTGTCCTGCGCCAGCACCCCCACCGTCGTCCCCGGCCGCCGCTCCACCTCACCCTCGGGGGTGAGCCGCCCGGCGAGCACCGCGAGCAGCGTCGACTTGCCCGCCCCGTTGCCGCCCGTCACCAGCAGGCGGTCGTCCGCCGCGATGTCGAGGCGGTCGAGGGCCAGCCGGCCCGGCACCCGTACCCCGCGCAGCGAGACGAGCGCGCCCTCGGGCGCCGGTCCGGCCGGCGGGGTGAAGCGGAACCGCAGCGGCCGGGGCGGCTCGGCGACCTGGCGGCGCTCCAGCTCCTCCAGCCGCCGCGAGGCGTTGCGGACCCGGCGCGCGATCTGGCTCTGCACCCGCCCCGCCCGCACCCCGTACCCCATCTTCTCGCTGTCGCGCGGTCCCCGGTCCGGCGCGACCTGACGCGCGGTCACTTCGGCCGAGCGGCGCAGCGCCTCGATCTCTTGCTGCTCCTGCGCGTACCGGCGCTCCCAGCGCGCCCGCTCGGCCCGCTTCCGCGCCAGGTAGGCGCTGTACCCGCCGCCGTACCGCACAGGCCCTCCGACGGCCGGGTCCAGATCGATCAGATCCGTGCAGACGGCGTCCAGGAACGCCCGGTCGTGGCTGGCGAGCACGACCGGCCCCGGCATCCCGCGCAGCTGCTCCTCCACGAAGACTGCGGCCCCGTCGTCGAGATGGTTGGTCGGCTCGTCCAGCAGCAGCGCGGCCGGCCGCCGCACCAGCAGCGCGGCCAGCGCGAGCCGGCCGCGCTGCCCGCCCGAGAGCGAACCGAGCGTCCGCCCGTGCCCCAGGGAGGCGAGGCCGAGACCGGTGAGCAGCACGGCGGCCCGCCGGTCCGCGTCCCAGGTCTCCCGCTCCTGCGCCTGTTCGAGCCGTCGGCCGTAGGTCTCCAGGAGCCCGGCGCAGGACGGGTCGTCCTGGGGCGTGCGGGCCAGCAGCCCGCCGAGCCGGTCGAGCTCCGCGAGGTCGGCCCGCGCCTCGCGGAGGGCGTCGTCGAGGACGTCGGCGACGGTGGATCCGGCTTCGAACGCCATCTCCTGGTGCAGGAAGCCCACATCGGCGGGCCGGGTGACGCGGCCGGCGTCGGGTCGGTCCGCCCCGGCCAGCAGCCGCAGCAGGGTCGACTTGCCGACACCGTTCTCCCCGATCAGGCCGATGCGGTGGCCGGGGGAAGCGGTGAGCGATACGCCGTCGAGCACGCGTGCGGTGCCGAGGGTGCGGACGAGGTCATGGGCGAGCAGTGCGGACGGTGACACGGTCTGCCTCCGGTGTGAACGGTTCTGGGCCCGCCGGGCGGTCGCCTCGGGCGCGGGCCTGGACGGCACGTCAGCGCGTCATGTCCGCGGCGCCCCGGTCTCCAGAGCTCACCGTCCGCCAGCCGCAGCCAGCGGTTCACCCCGATCCGGTCGAGGAACTTCTCGTCGTGGCTGACGACCACGAACGCTCCCCGGTAGGAGCCGAGCGCGCTCTCCAGCCGGTCGGCGCTGACCAGGTCGAGGTTGTTGGTCGGCTCGTCCAGGAGCAGCAGCTGCGGGGCCGGTTCGGCGCACAGGACACAGGCCAGGGTGGCCCGCAGCCGTTCGCCGCCCGACAGCACCCCCACGGGCAGATGGGCGCCGTCGCCGCGGAAGAGGAAGCGCGCGAGCAGGTTCATCCGCTCCGCCTCCGTGCGGTGCGGGGCGAACGCGGCGAAGTTCTCGGCCACCGTGCGGTCGGGGTCGAGCAGGTCGAGCCGCTGCGAGAGGTACGCGATCCGCCCGTCCGCCCGCCTGATGTGACCGCCGTCCAGCGCCAGATCGCCGTTGATCAGCCGCAACAGGGTGCTCTTGCCCGCCCCGTTGGGACCCGTGAGGGCGATGCGCTCGGGGCCGCGGATCGCCAGGTCGACTCCCTGGCCGGAGAACTGCTCCCGGCCGTCGTAGCGGACCCGCAACCCCTCACCGAGGAGCACCGTGCGTCCGGCCGGGACATCGGTGTCCGGCAGGTCGAGGGTGATGTGCCGGTCGTCGCACACGGCACGCCCGGCCTCGTCCAGACGGGCCCGGGCCTCGCCGACCCGGGCGGCGTGGGTCTGTCCGGCCCGGCCCGCGGACTCCTGGGCGCCCCGCTTCATGGTGCCGGCGAAGATGCGCGGCAGGCCCGCGCTCTTGAGGTTGCGGGCCGCGTTGCTCGCCCGGCGCTCGGCCCGTTCGCGGGCCTGCTGCATCTCGCGCTTCTCCCGCTTCAGCTCCTGCTCGGCGTTGCGGACGTTCTTCTCGGCCACCTCGCGCTCGGCCCGCACGGCTTCCTCGTACACAGTGAAGTTGCCTCCGTACAGCCGCAGTTCGCTCGCGTCGAGCTCCGCGATGCGGTCCATGCGGTCGAGGAGGGCGCGGTCGTGGCTGACGAGGAGGAGCGTGCCGCTCCATGCCTCCAGCGCGTCGTGGAGGGTGTGCCGGGCGTCGAGGTCCAGGTTGTTCGTCGGCTCGTCGAGCAGCAGGACGTCGGGCCGCCTCAGCAACTGCGCCGCCAGACCGAGCGAGACGGCCTGGCCGCCGCTGAGGCTGCCGATGCTCCGGTCCAGCGCGATGCCTCCGAGCCCGAGCCGGTCGAGCTGGGCACGGGTGCGCTCCTCGATGTCCCAGTCGTCGCCGATGACCGCGAAGTGCTTCTCGTCCACGTCGCCCGACTCGACGGCGTCCAGCGCGCGGATCACCGCGTCGACGCCCAGGACCTGCGCCACCGACAGATCACCGGTCAGCGGAAGGCTCTGGGGGAGGTAGCCGAGGGTGCCCTCCACGGCGACCGAGCCGCCGGTGGGACGCAGCTCACCGGCGATGAGCTTGAGCAGGGTGGACTTGCCGGATCCATTGGGCGCGACGAGCCCGGTGCGGCCGGGGCCCACGGCGAAGGACAGGCCGCTGAGGACGGGGGTGTCGTCGGGCCAGGAGAAGGAGAGGCCGGAGCAGATGACGGATGCGTCGGGCATGCGGGGAACCTCGCGTGTGGGATTCCGGGGTCGGCGAGAAACGCCTCCCGGAGAAATGGCCGAAGGGAACGACGAGATGGCCGCGCGGCAGCGCCCTGGGCGCCCGCGGTGGCCGGTCACATCCGGGTATCACCCGGAGATGTCGTCGTCGCCTGCCATGTCCGGTCTCCTCGTCACATGCTCCGTCACACGCTGAACAGCGTGTCGACCTTAGCAGCCGGCCTGTTTCACGGCCTTCCGCTTCCGGTGCGTGCCCGGCGGCGCAGATCGTCGATGCCCTGGTCGAGGGCCGCCTCCAGATGCCCCGGGCGGCCGGTGGACAGCAGGATCACCACACCGCCCTGGATCCCGGCCAGCAGCGCCGCCGCCGAGCGGTCCGGGTCCCGGTCGGCGTCGATCTCCCCGATCGACTGCATGTGCCGGATACCGGCGGCCAGTTCGCCCTGCCAGCGCTCCAGCAGCTCGGTGGCGACGGCCTGCGCGCCCGACGAGGCCGGTCCGATCCCGGAGACCGCGATGTCGAGCGGGCACTCCCGGCCCTGCTCGCGGTAGCGGGCGACGACCTTGTCGCGCCAGCTCAGCCAGGCGGGCCACGAGGTGAGGGCGCTCAGCTCCGGCTGCTGGTCGCCGATCACCCGGTCCGCCTCGTGGCGGGCGACGGCCAGCATCAGCTCGTCCTTCCCGCCGGGAAAGTAGTGGAACAGCTGGCTCTTGCTGGTCGCCGTGAGCGCCAGGACGTCGTCGAGCGTCAGCGTGAACACACCGTGCCGCCGGACCGCCGCGGCGGCTCCCTCGACGATGCGCTGCTTGGTCGCGGCGCCCTTGGGGGTCAACGTCACGCTGTCTCTCCTTCTCTCGCGGTCGCCGCGGGTGCGGGTGGGTCAGGGGATGAGCAGCAGCTTTCCGGTGGTCCGGCGGGACTCCAGGTCGCTGTGGGCCCGCGCCGCGTCCGAGAGCGCGTACCGCCCGCCGATGCGCGGCGACAGCTTCCCCTCCCGCACCATCGCGAAGACCTCCCCGGTCCGGGCGACCAGCGCCTCCCGGGTGGGGACATGGTCCTGCACGGTCGGGTACGACAGCAGGATGCTGCTCGGCAGATCGGTCACCGAGAGCGACGGTACGCCCATGAAGGGGCCGTAGTAGGCATGCACCCCGTGCAGCCGCAGGGCCAGCTGCGAGGACCGGAACGTCGAGGTCCCGCCGCCGTCGTACACGACATGGGCACCCTCGCCGTCCGTCAGCTCCCGCACCCGGTCCTCGAACCCGGCCCCGGACGACACCAGGACATGGTCCGCACCGGCCTCCTCGGCGACAGCCGCCTTCTCCGCCCGGGACACCAGGCCGATGACCCGGCCGCCACGCGCCTTGATCATCTGGGTCAGCAGCAGCCCCACGCCACCGGCGGCGGCATGCACCACGGCCGTGTCGCCGGGGCCGACGGCGTACGTCTCGGTGGTGAAGTGGTTGGCGGTGAGCCCCTGCATCATCACCGCGGCCGCCGTCTCGTCCGGCACCTCGTCGGGTACCCTGACCAGCCTCTCCGCCGGGACGGCCAGGACCTCCGCGTAGCTGCCGGGGTGGTAGAACCAGGCCACCCGGTCACCGACCGCCAGCCCCTCGACACCCTCGCCGAGCGCGGTCACGTACCCCATCCCCTCGGCGCCGAGCACGGTCGGCGCGGCCCAGCCCCCGCCGCCGGCCTTGCGGGCGCCCACGTCCATGAAGTTCACCCCGGCGGCGCCGAGCCGGACCAGGGCCTGACCGGGGGCGGGTGCGGGGTCCGGCAGTTCGGTCCAGGTCATGACCTCCGGGCCGCCGTGCCGGGTGATGTGGATCGCGTGCATCAGGTGTGCCTCTCTGCGAGCCGTCACCGCGGCTCGTGTGCCGCGGCGAGGTCAGGTCACCGTAGGAACGCAAAAATGGACCCGCAAGTCCAGTCCGGCGAAGTGGCCCACTCCCATGACGCGTGAATGCCCCATGCGAGTGAGCCGCCTGCCCCCTAGTGTCAACGGCATGCCGAACCTTCTGCCGCCCGCCGGACCTCAACGCACCCTGTCGCTCGCCCAGTTGAGCAACTCTGTCGGTGACGGCGCCTACTACGTCACCTCGGCCCTCTACTTCACCCATGTCGTCGGGCTCGCCCCCGCCCGGATCGGGCTCGGCCTCACGGCGGCCTGGGCGGTCGGATCGGTGGCCGGGGTGCCGCTCGGCCGGCTCGCGGACCGGCGGGGACCCCGGGGCACGGCGGTGCTGCTCGCCCTGACGACCGGCCTCGCCGTCGCGTCCTTCCTGGTCGTACGGGACTTCTGGCTGTTCCTCGCGGCGGCCTGTGTCTACGCCACCGCGCAGTCCGGACTCGCCGCCGCCCGGCAGGCGCTCCTCGCGGGCCTCGTCCCCGACGAGCGGCGCACCGGCGCCCTCGCCCATCTCCAGTCGACCCTCAACGCCGGCCTCGCCGTGGGCGCCGCGCTCGGCGGGCTCGCCCTGTCCGCCGGGACCACCGCCGCGTACCTCGGAGTCTTCGCCGTCGACGCCGTGAGCTTTCTGCTCTGCGGCCTCGTCCTGCTGAGGCTGCCGGCCGTGGCGCCGGTGGCGGGGGAGCGGGGCGCGAAGCTCGAAGTGCTCCGCGACCGGCCCTACGCCGTCGTCACCCTGCTCAACACCGTGCTGCTCCTGCGCATGCCGCTGCTCAGCCTCGGCCTGCCGCTCTGGATCACCGAGCGGACCACCGCCCCCGAGTGGCTGGTCTCCGCGCTCTTCGTCCTCAACACCGGGGCCGTGATGCTCTTCCAGGTCCGCACCGCACGCTCCGTGCGCGGCCTGCCCACGGCCGCCCGCGCGCTGCGCCGGTCCGGCCGGCTGATGCTCCTCACCTGCGCCGTCTTCGCCCTCTCGGCGGCCGGTTCGCCGTGGGGCGCGGCGGCGGCGCTGGTCGGCGGCTCCTTGCTCCTGGTCGCCGCCGAGATGTTCCACTCGGCGGGCTCCTGGCAGCTCGCCTTCGCTCTGGCACCGGCGGGCCGCGTCGGGGAGTACCAGGGCTTCTTCGGCACCGGTGTCACCGTCGCGCGCACCCTGGGGCCGCTGCTGCTCACCGCGCTGCTCATCGGCTGGGGCACGGCGGGCTGGCTGCTGCTCGGCGCGCTGGTCCTCGCCGCCTCGTACGCGCTGGGACCGGTGGCGAGGTGGGCGGCGAAGACGCGCCGGACCACCGCCCCGGCCGTCGTCGCGCAGACCGCCTGAGCGCAGACCGCCTGAGCGCGGGGTGCCGGAGCCGGCGGGCCCGGCCCGGCACCCCGCGTCGTCATGGGCGCGGGCTGTGGCCGAAGCGAAGCCCCTCCCAGGGCGCCCCGGCCGGGAACGACTCCGCGCGGCGCCGGCCCGACGGGCGGACCTCGGCCGGCTCGATCGCGGGCTTCGCGCCCTCGATCCGCTCCAGCCAGGCGAGGAGTTCCCCGCGCAGCCCGTCGGCGACCTCGCGGTGCGAGTCGAGTCCGGCGAGGTTGTCCAGCTCGTACGGATCGGCCGCCAGGTCGTACAGCTCCGTCTCCGTGTAGCTGTCCGCGTCCGCGTCGTTCCAGGCGTCCGCGCCCGGCGCCTCCACCGCGTACTTCCAGCGCGAGGTGCGGACCGCGCGGCCCACCCGGTCCTCGCTGATCTGGACGAACGCCGAGCCGGGCCGGCCGGGATCGCGGCCCCCACCGGTCAGCGGCAGCAGCGAACGCCCCTGGACACCGTCCGGTACGGCGATGCCCGCGGCGGCCAGCAGCGTGGGCATCAGGTCCAGTGTGCCGACGGGCTGCCGGACGAGGCCGCCGCCGGTGAATCCAGGACCGGTGAGCGCGAGCGGGACCCGGACCGACGCCTCGTGGGCCGAGCGCTTGTACTCGCTGTTGCGGGTACGGAAATGGGAGCCGTGGTCCGCCGTCCAGGCCAGGATCGTGCGGTCCTCGGTGCCGATGCTCCGCAGGGCGTCGCGCAGCCGGCCCACCCCCTCGTCGACCCGCTTGATCTGGCCGAGGTACCCGGCCAGATGCCGGTGCGCGCCGCCCTGCGGGGCTCCCGGTGCGAGCGCGGCCAGGTCCGGCGGCAGCCAGGCGCCCTCGTAGCGCTCCCGGTAGCCGGCGGGGGCCGGGTAGTCGTCGGTGGGGTTCTGGTGGTGCGGCTCCAGGAGGGAGAGGAAGAGCAGATAGGGGCGGTCGTGGTGGTCTGCCACGAACCGGATCGCCGCGTCGATCAGTGCGTCCGAGCGGTAGCCGGGCAGCCGGACCGGTGTGCCGTCCTCGTCGTGGACCACCGTGCGGTACGCGTCCGAGGTGAATTCGAGCCGGTCCGATGCGAGCCACTTCTCGTAGCCGCCGCGCAGGCCCGGCTCCACGGGGCCGTCAGGACCGTCCTCGCCCGCCAGATGCCACTTCCCGATGTAGCCGGTGGTGTATCCGGCCGCCGCGAACTCGCCGGCGAGCGTCGGGATGTCCTGGGGGAGCGGCAGCCCGTTGCGGAACACGCCGGTGGAGGTCGGGAAGCGGCCCGTCTGCAGGGCCGAACGGGCGGGCGCACAGACGGGGTTGGGGGTGACGGCCTGCTCGAACAGGGTGCCCTCGCGGGCGATCCGGTCGAATTCGGGGGTCACACCCGCCGGGTTGCCGTGCACACCGGCGGTGTCCCAGCGCTGCTGGTCGGTCAGGACCACGATCACCTGCGGGGGCGCCCCGGCGGGCGACGCCGCGGCGCCGCCCGCCGGGGCAGGAGTGGACGCGCTCATGCGGCGGTCGTCGCATCGGCACCGGCCGTCGAGGCGCCGGAGGGGATGCCGAAGGACGGGTCGGGCACCGCCGCCGGGCTGATGAGGGTGGAGGAGCGGCCGTCGACACCGACCGGGATGTCACCGTCGATGGTGACGCGGCGGAGCTTGCGCTCGTGGGTGTCGGAGTCGTCGACGCCGTAGTGCTGGGTGGCGCGGTTGTCCCAGATGGCGACGTCGCCCACCTGCCAGTCCCAGCGCACGGTGTTCTCCGGGCGCTCGATGTGGGACTGGAACAGGTCGACGAGCGCCCGGGAGTCGCGGCCCGTCAGCCCGCTGATCCGCTGCACGAAGTTGCCGAGCAGCAGGACGCGCTCCCGCGTCTCGGGGTGGACGCGGACCACCGGGTGCTCGGTGAGGAACTTCGTCGAGGTGAAGACCTCCTTGTACTTGGCGAGGGCCTCCGGCACCGCGTTGGGACGCAGCGCGGCGTAGTCGTAGTCGTTGGAGTGCACGGCCCGCAGGCTGTCCGCCAGGGCCCGCAGCTGCTCGGGCAGCTCGGCGTAGGCGGCGGCGGTGTTCGACCACAGGGTGTTGCCGCCGTACGGCGGGATCACGACGGCCCGGAGGATGGAGAAGGCCGGGTAGGCCGGGACGAAGGTGACGTCGGTGTGCCACTGGTTGGCGCGACCGCCGTGGTCCGAGTCGATGCCGAGCGAGTAGCGGCCGTCGGCGGACGGGACGGTCGGGTGGGCGACCGGAGTGCCGAGCAGCCGGCCGAACGCCTCGTGGCTGTCCTCGTCCAGGTGGTCCTGGCCGCGGAAGAAGACGACCTTGTTGGCGAGCAGCGCCTCGCGGACGGCCGCGACGGTCTCCGGGGCGAGGTCGCCGCCGAGCCGTACGCCGGAGATGACCGCGCCGATGCGGCCGCCGAGCTTCTGGACGGTGAGGGCCGGAGCGGGGGCCGTGGTGGTGGAGGACATGGGTGCGATTCCCTTCGGAGTACGCGCTCTTGGCCGGCCGTCCGTGCGGTCCGGGCCGAGGGCGCGTTGATTAATCTTGGAGAGGAAGTAATTGAGGCGTGAGACGGCCGCAGACGGACACGGGTGCGGTGTCGCGGGAGCGGGGGCGAGGCGGGACGGAAGCGTCCGGAGGCGGGCCGGCTGTCGGTCAGGCGGCGGTACAGAGGCCCGGACACGCGGGCGTCGGTGCGGGGCGGCCGGCGCGGGCGGGCCGCGCATCGGGAACTGCCGTCGCGAACATGTCCCGGAGAATTCCAGCGCCCCGCGCCGTACGTCAAGCACCCGCCGGTGCCCCGCAGGGCGCCGGGCAGTGGTTCAATCGGCGCCTGCGCACGGCCCGCGCCCCTCCGTCGTGATGCCGAAAACACCGGTTTGACCTGGGAGTTCATCCGTACCGACGCGCAGGGCGAAGACCCGGTCGGCAGGCCGGGCACCGGGCCCCGCGCGATTTCATGCCGCCGTAACGTTGCGACCGCCCAGGCGTCGCAGGACCGAAGGAAGGCCCCATGACAGCCGCCCCCCACCTCTCCCGCGCGACCGGTGACGGCAGGCGCGAGACCAACGCCGCCACGGTGCTGCGGACCGTGCTGGACCACGGTCCCGTCGCCCGCCGGGCCATCGCCGACCGCTCGGGGCTCAGCCCGGCCGCGGTCTCGCGGCAGTGCACCGACCTCGTACGCCTCGGCCTGGTGCGGGAGCTGCCCGAGCTGGTGGCCAGCAAGGGCGTCGGCCGGCCGCAGATCCCGGTCGACCTGCACACCGGGGAGCGCGGCGGCCCGCTGGTGGGCGGGGTCCACATCGGCGTGCCCGGTTCGACGTTCGGCCTGCTCGACCTGCGCGGCCGGCTCCTCGACCGGCGCAACCTCCCGCACGACGGCATGTCCCGCGCGGACCTGCCGCGCCGGATCGTCCAGGAGCTGCGGGCCTTCCTCGGCGACGCCGCGCGCGGCCGGCGGCTGCTGGGCGTGGGCGCGGCGCTCGGCGGCTGGGTGGACCCGGCCACGGGGACGGCCGTGCGCCACGAACGGCTGGGCTGGGCGCAGCGGCCGCTGGCCGCCGAGATCTCCCGCGGCCTGGACGGGACCGAGGTGCGGATCGACAACCACGCCCGGGCCATCGCCCAGTCCGAGATCCTCTTCGGCCGGCCCGCGGCCCGGCGCAGCCTGGTCCACCTCTTCATCGGCAACGTGGTCGACGCGGCGCTGGGCATCGCCGGGGTGGTCCACCAGGGCCCG
Organism: Streptomyces sp. ITFR-16; assembly: GCF_031844705.1. Taxonomy (NCBI): domain Bacteria; kingdom Bacillati; phylum Actinomycetota; class Actinomycetes; order Kitasatosporales; family Streptomycetaceae; genus Streptomyces; species Streptomyces sp. ITFR-16. The sequence continues at coordinate 415,808 of NZ_CP134609.1, read as the reverse complement.
GGCTCCGGCGCCGGTGACGTGGCCCATCTGCCCGTGCCGGACTCCACCGCGATCTGCCCCTGCGGACGCTCCGGCTGCCTGGAGGCGACGGCCTCCAACACCGCCGTGGCGCACACCGCCGTACGACGCGGGATCGTCCCCGAACCGGACGCGTTCCTGGTGGTGGACGCGGCGGCGGCCGGGGACCGGCGCGCCGACCGGCTGCTGCGCGAACGGGCCCGGGCGGTCGGCCGGGCGACCGCCCTCCTGCTCGACGTCCTCAACCCGGATCTCGTCGTGGTCACCGAGCACTCCAGCATGGTCAACCCGGAGTACCTGGAGGAGATCCGGGGCGCGGCGGTGGACCACTCACACGTCTGCGGCGATCCCGAACGGATCGTCAGTCCGCATGCCGGGACGATGGTCCTGCCCGTCGCGGCGGGCACGATTGTGCTGAACCCGCTGTTCAGAAGCCCTCTGGCGGCGTCGATGCCGTAGCCGTGCGTAAGGGGCGGAAGGGGGTTTCGTACCAAGATCCGGACAGGGCAGGTTGACCGTCCGGCGAAGCCACTGTCATATTGCTCCCGTGAACCCGGACATGCGCCTCATCTCCCGCAGGCACGTCGACCTCTGTCGACAGGCCAGCGCGGTCTGTGCCGTCCACAGCTGACCCGTTCCGCCTCCTTCACGGTCCCTCCCGGCCCCGGTCTCCCGGTGTCCCGCTGACCTCCGAGGCGCCGGGCGACGTCATGGCCTGACGGCCTGGCCTCACACTTCCCGTACTCCATGCTCCCGGCCGCCCGTGCCGCTCCCGTACGTCCGCAGCGCGGTCCGTACGGCACGTCCTCCGGGCCGCGCATCGCTGTGGATCCATTCCTCCCGCAGCGGAACTAATGCGTGAACGGGCTCCGCCGCACTCTCCCTTCACCCTTCCGCACCGTCACAGGCAGGCTTCGATGACCGAGCTGTACCCCCTCACGCCCCCCGGGCCGTCCCGGCGCTCCACGCTGCGCGCTGCGGGCGGCTCCACCCTCCTCCTCGGACTGGGCCTGGCGGGCTGCCGCTCGGCGGTGTCCGACGCCTCGTCCGCCCCGAAGGGCGCGAGCGCCGCCCCCAAGCGCGGCGGGGTGCTCAACCTCGCCGTCAACGCCGACTTCGCCCCCGCCCTGCTGTTCGCCCAGAGCGGGCAGTCCCTCCAGCACCGGCTGATCTACAACACCCTCACGCGCTACGACGACCGGCTCAGCCCGAAGCCGGAGCTGGCCACCTCCTGGACGTACGCCAAGGACGGGCGCAGCATCACGCTCCGGCTGCGCGACGACGTCACCTTCCACAACGGCCGCACGTTCACCGCCGACGACGTGATCTTCGCCGTGAAGAACCTTCAGAACCCGGTACGCGCAGCCCAGTTGCGCAGCACGGCCGCCGCGGTCACCGGATTCGAGAAGCGCGGCGACCACGAGCTGGTGCTGAAGCTGGCGCACCCGGTGAACAACCTCTTCGACCTGTTCGAGTTCATGATCATCACGGACTCGGAGACCGTCGAGGACGCTGTCACCGGCAAGAAGCTCATCGGGACCGGGCCGTTCAAGCTGAAGAAGTGGAGCCCCGGCTCCGGGCTCAGCCTCACCAGGAACGACACGTACTGGCAGCCGGGCCGCCCCTACCTCGACGGCGTCGAGGTGCGGGTGATACCCCAGGCCGACGCGCTGATCTCGTCCCTGCGCTCCGGCCAGTCCCAGCTGTCCTTCGACGTCCCCGGCAAGAGCCTCGGCGTCGTCAAGGGCGACCCGCACCTCGCGATCAAGAACTACGACACCGGCGCCGGCGCCGTCTACCTGGGCGTCAACACCACCGTCGCCCCGCTGAACGACCGGACCGTCCGCCAGGCACTCGCCTGGGCCATCGACCGCGACCGGCTGCTCGCCCAGACCCTCGGCGGCTACGGCCTCGCCTCCGCCGCGCCCTGGCCCAAGTCCTCGCCCGCCTTCACCGAGGCCCACCGCACCCACTACACCCACAACCCCGGCAAGGCCCGGCAGCTGCTGAAGTCCGCGGGGCACACCAGGCTCGAACTCCCGCTGCTGCACCTGGCGCTGCCCGGTGACACGGCGATCGCCGAGTCCATCCAGTACGACCTCAAGCAGGTCGGCGTCCATGTCACCCTCCAGCCCACCGACGGCGCCACCGCGCAGAAGAAGCTGATCTCGCAGGGCATGCCGGCGCTGTGGACCATGGGCCACGGCTTCGCGCAGGTCCAGCCGTCCACGCTCGCCGTGAGCGCCTATCCGTTCAACGAGGCGAAGAACACCTCCAAGTACCGCTCCGCCGAGTACACCAAGGTCGTCCAGGAGGCCTGGACCGAGCCGGAGACCAACGCGGCCGCCGCCAACGCCCTGCACGAGAAGATCTCCTCCATCCTGCTCGACGAGGCCTTCCTCATCGACCTCGTCGTGCGCGGCCAGGTCCAGGTCACCGCCGACCGGGTGCACGGCGTCGCGCTGAACAAGTTCTCCTACCTCAACCTCGACAACGCCTACCTGGTGTGACATGCGCGGCTACCTGCTCCGACGGCTGCCGTCCGCCCTCCTGGTCCTGATCGCCGCCTCGTTCGTCATCTTCGCCATCCTCCGGCTGGTCCCCGGCGACCCCGCCACCACGCTCGCCGGGCCCGACGCGGACGCGGCGACCGTCGCCGCGATCCGCGACCGGCTCGGCCTGGACGCACCCCTGCTCTCCCAGTACGTCCACTGGATCGGCTCCCTGCTCACCGGCGACCTCGGACCGTCCTACGCGATCGGCGGCCGGACCGCCGACCTGATCGGCGACGGACTCGGCGCGACCGCCGAACTCACCGCGGCCGCCCTGCTGTTCGTCATCGTGCTCGGTACGGCCTTCGGCGTGCTCGGGGCCACCTCCCGCAGCCGCTGGGTCCGGACGGCGGTCCGGGTCACCACCACCGCCGCGCTGGCCGTGCCCCCCTTCGTCAGCGGCGTCCTGCTGGTGCTGCTCTTCGCCGTGGTCCTCGGGGTGCTGCCGCCGGGCGGCCGGGTCGCCTTCCTCAGCGCCCCGGACCTCGCCGCGCAGTACCTGGTGCTCCCCGCGCTCTGCCTGGCCCTGCCCAGCGCGGCCGTCCTCGGCCGCTACCTCAAGGACGGCATCGAACGCGGGCTGGCCGAGGACTACATCCGCACCGCCACCGCCGCCGGGATCGCCCCGCGCCGGCTGCTGTGGCGCCACACCCTGCCGAACGCCCTCCCGCCCGTCGTCACCCTGCTCGGCATGCAGGTCGGCAACCTGCTCGGCGGTGCCGTGCTCGTCGAGGCGATCTTCGCCTGGCCGGGCCTCGGGCAGCTCGCCGAACAGGGCCTCCAGCGGCGGGACTACCCGGTCGTCCAGGACCTCCTGCTGCTCCTGGTCGCCGTCTTCGTCCTCGTCCAGCTGCTCACCGACCTCGTGTACGCCTGGCTCGACCCCCGGATCAGGTGGGAGTAACCCTGATGACCTCGACGACCGACCTCCTCACCGCCGCCCCGCCCCCGGCCGCCCGCAAGGCGCGCGGGGCGGCCCGCAGCCGCCACCCGTACCGCACCGCCCTGTCCACCGCACGCGCCCGCACGGGGCTCGTGCTCGTCGGCGCGGTGATCCTCGGCGGGCTGCTCGCGCCGCTGCTCACCGGACACGGGCCCACCGACCAGAGCGGCCAGAGCCTCGCCGCCCTCGGCACCCCGGGGCACCCGCTGGGCACCGACGACCTCGGCCGGGACCTGCTCAGCCGGGTCCTGTACGGCATCCGCGCCGACCTCGGCATCATCGCGCTCGCCGTCCCGGCCGGGGCGGTGCTCGGCTGCGTGTTCGCCCTCGCCGCAGCCGCCCACCCGGTGGCCGACACCGTCGTGCAACGGGTCTTCGACCTCCTCCTCGCCTTCCCCGGCCTGATCCTGGCCCTCGCCGTCACCGCGATCCTCGGCCCGGGCAGGCTCCCCGTCATCCTCGTCATCGCCCTGGCCGAGGTCCCGGTCTTCGGCCGGCTGCTGCGCGGCGGGGTGCTCGTCCAGCGGGAGCGGGAGTACGTCACCGCCGCCCGGGTCGGCGGCAGTTCGGCCCGCCGGGTGCTCGTGCGGCACATCCTGCCCAACGCGGCCGACCCGCTCGTCGTGCAGATCGCCGTCTCGCTGAGCGTCGCCGTCTTCATCGAGGGCGCGATGAGCTTCCTCGGCGTGGGCGTACGGCCGCCGGAACCGACCCTGGGAGCCGTGCTCAGCCAGTCCATGCCCTACCTCGCCCAGGCGCCCCACTTCGCCGGCGGCCCCCTGATCACCGTGACCGCGCTCGTCCTCGGACTCTCGCTCATCGCCGAGGCGCTCAACCGGGAGATTCGCCGATGACCGCCCAGGAGCTGCTGGAGGTCCGCGACCTCGGCATCGAGTTCACCGCCCCCGACGGATCGGCGCTGCGGGCCGTGCGCGGCCTCTCCTTCACCCTGCGCCGGGGGGAGACCCTGGCCGTCGTCGGGGAGTCGGGCTCCGGCAAGTCCACCACCGCGCTCGCCCTCACCCGGATGCTGCCCGGCACCGGCCGCATCACCACCGGCACGGTCCGGCTGGAGGGCCAGGACCTCGCCGCCGCCGGCGAGGCGGAGCTGCGCGCGGTGCGCGGCGCCCGCATCGGCATGATCTTCCAGGACCCGATGACCGCCCTGAACCCGGTGCTCACGGCCGGCCGGCACATCGACGAGGTGCTCCGGGCCCACGGCACCCGTGACAGGGCCGCGCGCCGCACCCGTACCGTCGAACTCCTGGACCGGGTCGGCATCCCGGACCCGCACCGGCGCGCCGACGACTACCCGCACCAGTTCTCCGGCGGCCAGCGCCAGCGCATCCTGATCGCCATGGCCCTCGCGGGCGACCCCGACATCCTGCTCGCCGACGAACCGACCACCGCACTGGACGCCACCGTCCAGGACCAGATCCTCACCCTGCTCGCCGACCTCAACCGGGAGACCGGCACCGCCCTCGTCCTCATCACGCACAACATGGGCGTCGTCGCCCGCGCCTGCGAACGCGTCCTGGTCATGTACGGCGGCACCGTCGTCGAGGACGGACCCACCGCCGAGGTGCTCAGCCGCCCCCGCCACCCGTACACCGCGGGGCTGCTCGCGGCCGTGCCCCGCCTCTCCACCCCCTCCGGCACCCGGCTCACCGGCATCCCCGGCAGCCCGCCCGACCTCACCCTGCTCGGGGACGGCTGCGCGTTCGCCGACCGCTGCACGCTCGTCGAGGACCGCTGCCGCACCGCGACACCCCCGCTGGCCGAGGTGGCCGACGGGGTGCGGGTGGCCTGCCTGCCCGCCGCCGGACGCACCGAGCCGCTGCCGTCGCCCGCCCCGCCGGCCCGGATCGACCGGCCGGCACCCGGCGCGGTCGTCCTGGAGGCCGAGGGCCTGTCCAAGACGTACAGGCGGCGCGGCGTCGGGCGCCACGCGGTCCCCGCGCTCGACGGGGTCTCGCTGACCCTGGCCGAGGGGGAGACCCTGGGCATCGTCGGCGAGTCCGGCTCCGGGAAGTCCACCCTGGCCCGGGTGCTCGCCCACGCCCACACCTCGGACGGCGGCACGCTGCGGCTGCGCGGCGAGGACGTCACCCGGCCCTCGCGGCGGGCGCTGCACGCCGTGCGCCGCCAGGTCCAGATGGTGTTCCAGGACCCCTACGCCTCCCTCAACCCCCGGATGACGGTGGGCGAGATCGTCGCCGAACCCCTGATCGCCTTCGGCCTCGGCGACCGCGAGGAACGCGAGGCGCGCGTCGCGCAGCTCCTGGAGCAAGCGGGCCTGGACCCCGCCGTCGCGGGCCGCCACCCGCGCTCCTTCTCCGGCGGCCAGCGCCAGCGCGTCGGCATCGCCCGCGCGCTCGCCCCCGATCCCTCCGTCCTCATCTGCGACGAACCCGTCTCCGCGCTCGACGTGTCCGTCCAGGCGCAGATCGTCGGCCTGCTCACCGACCTCCAGCGGGACCTGGGCCTCTCCCTGGTCTTCATCGCCCACGACCTCGCCGTCGTCCGGCAGGTCAGCCACCGCATCGCCGTGATGCACCGGGGCCGGATCGTGGAGACCGGCAGCGCCGACGAGGTCTGCGAGCACCCCCGCGACCCGTACACCCGCGCCCTGCTGGCGGCCGCGCCCGAACCCGTACCCCCGGCGGCCCGTGCCGCGCACACCGAGAAGACAGGAGCGCTCGCATGACCGCCTGCTGCACACCCGGCCGCCCCTGTACGGGCGTCCTGCCCCTGCCCGGGGTGCGCCGCGCGGCCCCGCCGCCCGCCGTCGCGGGACGGGCGATGGCCGAACTGCCCGGCGGGGTCTTCCGGATGGGCGACGCCTTCGGAGAGGGCTACCCCACGGACCGGGAGGGGCCCGTGCGCGAGGTGACCGTCGCCCCGTTCGCCATCGGCACCGCCGCCGTCAGCAACGCGGACTGGGCCGCCTTCGCCGACGCCACCGGCTACCGCACCGACGCCGAGCGCTACGGCAGCTCGTACGTGTTCCATCTGCTCGTCGCCCCGGCCGCCGGCCGCCATGTCATCGGAAGGGTGCCCGGCGCACCCTGGTGGCTGGGCGTCGAGGGGGCGTACTGGAAGGCGCCCGAGGGTCCCGGCTCCGAACTCGGCGACTGGGACGACCACCCCGTCGTCCACATCTCCCACGACGACGCCCGCGCCTACTGCGACTGGGCCGGGCTGCGGCTGCCCACCGAGGCCGAGTGGGAGTACGCCGCCCGGGGCGGACTCGACGGCGCCCGCTACCCGTGGGGCGACGAACTCACCCCCGGCGGACGGGAGATGTGCAACACCTGGCGCGGCCTGTTCCCGCACCGCTCGGACCGCCCCGGCGGCCGCATCGGCACCGTGCCCGTGACCGCGTACGAACCCAACGGCTACGGCCTCCACAACACCTCCGGCAACGTCTGGGAGTGGTGCGCCGACGCCTACGGCCCCGGCGAACGCGTCATCCGGGGCGGCTCCTACCTCTGCCACTCCTCGTACTGCAACCGCTACCGCGTCGCGGCCCGCTCCCACAACACCCCCGACTCCTCCACCGGGCACGGCGGCTTCCGCTGTGCCCGGGACCTCGCCCCGGAAGGACGTGCCCGCTCGTGAAGGCCGTCATGGTGATGTTCGACAGCCTCAACCGGCACCTGCTGCCGCCGTACGGCGCCGACTGGATCCACGCACCGAACTTCCGCCGCCTCTCGGAACGCACCGTCACCTACGACACCTGCTATGCGGGCTCCATGCCCTGCATGCCGGCCCGGCGCGAACTGCACACCGGACGCCACAACTTCCTGCACCGCGGCTGGGGTCCCCTGGAGCCGTTCGACGACTCGATGCCCGAGATCCTGAAGCGGCACGGCGTCTACACCCACCTCGTCAGCGACCACCAGCACTACTGGGAGGACGGCGGCGCCACCTACCACGGCCGCTACAACTCCTGGGAGTTCTTCCGGGGCCAGGAGGGCGACGCCTGGAAGGGGCAGGTCGCGGACCCCGAGATCCCCGACAGCCCGCGCGCCACCCGCAACGACCTGTGGCGCCAGGACTGGGTCAACCGGCAGTACCTGGACACCGAGGCGAAGCAGCCGCAGACCCTCACCTTCGACGCCGGCCTGGAGTTCCTGCGGACCAACCACGCCGAGGACAACTGGTTCGTCCAGATCGAGACCTTCGACCCGCACGAACCCTTCTTCACCCAGGACCACTACAAGGACCTCTACCCGCACGACTACGACGGCCCGCACTTCGACTGGCCCGACTACAACCGGGTCACCGAGACCGAGGACCAGGAACGCCACGTCCGCCACGAGTACGCCGCGCTGCTCTCCATGTGCGACCACTCGCTGGGCCGGGTCCTCGACGCGATGGACGCACACGGTCTGTGGGACGACACCCTGCTCGTCGTCTGCACCGACCACGGCTATCTGCTGGGCGAGAAGGGCTGGTGGGCCAAGGTCGTCACCCCCTGGTACAACGAACTGGTCCACACCCCGCTCTTCGTGCACGACCCACGCAGCCCCGAGCGGGACGGCACCCGCGACGCCTCACTGGTCCAGACGATCGACCTCGCCCCGACGCTCCTCGACTTCTTCGGCGCCGGCCGTACCCCGGACATGCAGGGCCGCCCCCTGCGCGAGGCCGGGTCCCAGGAGGACCGGCCCCCGCGTGAGGCAGCCCTGTTCGGGATGTTCGGCGGCCATGTGAACGTCACCGACGGCCGGTACGTCTACATGCGGGCCTGCCCCGACGACCGCAACCAGCCGCTGTACGAGCACACCCTGATGCCCACCCGCATCAGAGGCCGCTTCACCCCCGAGGAACTCGCCGGTCTGACCCTGGCCGAGCCCTTCGCCTTCACCAAAGGCGTCCGCACCCTCAGGATCGCCGCCCACCCCTCGCCCCTGCTCGGGCCGCAGCGCTTCGGCACGCTCCTCTTCGACCTGGAGACCGACCCGCACCAGGAGAAGCCGCTCGTCGACGACGGCGTCGAGCTGCGCATGATCCGGCTGCTGGTGGAGAGCCTGGCCGCGAGCGAGGCCCCCGACGACCAGTACGCGCGGCTGGGCCTCCCGCGCGACCCGGACGAGGTGGGCCCGGCCCATCTGCTGGTCGCCGCCCAGCGCGAGCGCGCCGAGGCGGCCCGTGAACCGGCCGCCAGATCGGACGAGTTCACGGAGGGTGCGCTCAACCTCCGTACACCGCTGGCCGAGCTGCTCGCGGAACCGGCCGCCGCCGACGCCGTCCGCCGCCTCGTCCCCGGCCTGCTCGACACCGAGCTGCTCACCGTCCGGGGCGCCGGCACCCTCCTCCAGATCGCCGCGTTCTCCGGCCACCCCGGGCGGCCCCAGCTCACCGCCCTCGCCGACGAACTGGCCCGCCTCTTCCCGCTTTCCCCGACCGACGACGGAGCGACCCGCCGATGACCACCAGCACCCGCCGCGACCCCTACGACGGCTTCCCCGGCCGCATCGGCCGCACCTTCGCCGAGTCGGAACCGGCCTGGCCGGCACCCGGCGGCCCGGGGGAGAAGGCGCCGAACATCGTCGTCGTCCTCGTCGACGACATGGGCTACAGCGACATCGGCCCGTTCGGCTCAGAGATCGCCACCCCCACCCTCGACGCCCTGGCCGACGAGGGCGTACGGCTGAGCAACTACCACACCATGCCGCTCTGCTCCCCGGCCCGCGCCGCCCTCCTCACCGGCCTCAACCCCCACCGCGTCGGCTACGCCATGGTCGCCAACTCCGACCCCGGCTTCCCCGGTTACGGCATGGAGATCGCCGACGACATCCCCACCCTCGCCGAGCTGCTGCACGACTCGGGCTACGCCACCTACGCGGTCGGCAAGTGGCACCTGGTCCGCGACTCCGCGTCCAACGCCGCCGACGACCGCGACAACTGGCCGCTGCGCAAGGGATTCGACCAGTACTACGGCGTGCTGGAAGGGCTCACCAGCCTCTTCCACCCGCACCAGCTGGTCCGCGACAACAGTCCGCTGGACATCGACGAGTTCCCCGACGACTACTACTACACCGACGACATCACCGACCAGGCGATCTCCATGGTGAAGTCGCTGCGCGCCCACGACCCGGACAAGCCGTTCTTCCTCTATCTGGCGCACAACGCCGTCCACGGCCCCCTCCAGGCCAAGGAGGAGGACATCGCCCGCCACCGGGGACGCTACGACGAGGGCTGGGACGTGCTGCGCGAACGCCGCTTCGCCGCCCAGATCGCCGACGGCCTCTTCCCGCCCGGTACCGAACTCCCCGAGCGCAACAGCGAGGCGGGCCAGGACGTGCCGGCCTGGGACAGCCTCACAGAGGAGCAACAACGGCTGTACGCGCGCTACATGGAGGTGTACGCGGCGCTCGTCGACAACATCGACCAGAACCTCGGCCGGCTCACCGACACCCTCGACGCACTCGGTGAACTCGACAACACCATCATCGTCTTCACCTCCGACAACGGGGGAACCGGCGAGGGCGGCGCCGAGGGCACCCGCTCCTACTTCAGCCGTTTCGTCCACCACCCCGCCCTCCCCGGTGACTGGACCCCGGACGTCGACCGCGACCCCGCCCTCATCGGCGGCCCGCGCAGCCTGGTGCACTACCCGCGCGGCTGGGGCATGGCCTCCAACACCCCCTTCCGCCTCTACAAGGGACACACCTATGCGGGCGGGGTGCGCGTCCCCTTCGTGCTCTCCTGGCCCAGGGGGGCACGCGAGGGACAACTCACCCCGGGCCTGCGCCCGCAGTACCAGTACGTCACCGACATCGCCCCCACCCTGCTGGAGCTGGCCGGCCTCCGGCGGCCCGCCGAACGGCGCGGAGTCACCCTCCAGGAGCCGGACGGCGTCAGCATCGCCCCGGTGCTCGCCGACCCCGCGCACACCTCCACCCACCCCGAGCAGTACTGCGAGATGACCGGCAACCGCAGCTACTACCGCGACGGCCACAAGCTCGTCACCCTGCACCGGCCCGGCACGCCCTACGACGACTCCGAGTGGGCGCTGTACGACATCAGGACCGACCCGACCGAGATCCACGACCTCTCGGCCGACCTGCCCGGCCTGGTCAAGGAGCTGTCGGCGGCCTGGGAGAACGCGGCGTGGCGCAACGGCGTCTTCCCGCTCCCCGACGGCAGCGGGGCGCTCGCCCGCCGCAACCCGGCCGAGCGGCGGCTGTCCCGCCCGCTGACCCTGCTGCCCGGGACCCCCGAGCTGGAGCGCTACCGCTCCTCGCGGCTGGTCGCCCTGCGCTCCTTCGAGATCGCCGTGGCGATCGACGAGACCGGGGAAGGGGTACTGGTGTCCCACGGCGACCAGGGCGGCGGCTACAGCCTCTACGTCGAGGGCGGACGCCTGCGTCTCGCGTACAACGAGTACGGGGTGCTGCACGAGAGCGACGCAGGGCCGCTCGCACCCGGGGAACACCTCGTCGTGCTCGCGGCCATCGCCGAACAGGGGCTGCGCTGGAGCTTCACGGTCAGCGTGGACGGCGAGGCACGGGCCACCCCGCCCAGTGTCCACCAGCTCATCGGGATGGCCCCCTTCCAGGGCATCAGCGTCGGCATCGACCGCAAGTCCCCGGTTTCCTGGCCCCTGTTCGAGCGCCACCGCTCCTTCCGCTTCCAGGGCCGGCTGCGCTCGGTGACCTACCGCCCGGGGGAGCCGGGGCCCGACTCCCCGGAGGCCGTGGCGCAGGCGCTGAAGGAGGCGGCGGCCGCGTTCGAGTGACCCCCGGCGGCCGGGACGGCACCGGCCGCCCCGGCCGCCCCGGCCTTGAGCAGGTCGGGCGTATTGCCGTCCCGCGCGTACAGCGTGTCCGCCTGCCGGTCCGGACAGCCGCTGTACGGGTGGCCGGCAGATCGCCCGATTGGCGGCGGCCGACGGCCGGGGCTAACGTCGGGGGAGTGAACGATCGCGTTCACTGATGGCCCGAGTGGCACACGCGACTCCCATGACAGGCTCCCGAGCGACATCCCCGCAGGCTGCCCGGTCCCCGAAGACGGGACACGGCAGCGGGATCGCCCTACTCGTCATCTGCTCGTGCCAGCTGATGGTGGTCCTCGACATCACCATCGTGAACATCGCCCTCCCGCACATCCAGACCTCCCTGGGCTTCTCGACCGAGAACCTGTCCTGGGTGGTCAACGCGTACACGCTGACGTTCGGCGGGCTGCTCCTGCTGGGCGGTCGGCTGGGCGACATCCTGGGCCGCCGCCGCGTCTTCATGTTCGGCGTCGCCCTCTTCGTGCTCGCCTCCCTGCTCGGCGGACTCTCCCAGGAGTCGTGGCAACTGCTCGCCGCGCGGTCCCTCCAGGGTGTCGGCGGCGCGATCGCCTCACCCACCGCCCTGTCGCTCATCACCACGACCTTCAGTGAAGGCCCGGAGCGCAACAGGGCGTTCGGCGTGTTCGCCGCCGTCTCGGCGGGCGGCAGCGCCATCGGCCTGCTCGCGGGAGGTCTGCTGGTGGAGTGGCTGGACTGGCGGTGGATCTTCTTCGTCAACGTCCCCATCGGCCTGCTGATCGTCCTCGCCACCCGCCGCTACATCCGGGAGTCCGAACGCCATCCCGGCCACTTCGACGTCATCGGCGCCCTGACCGCGACCCTCGGCATGGTCTCCCTCGTCTACGGCTTCATCCGCGCCTCCGAGGAGGGCTGGAGCGACACCCTCACGCTGGTCGCCTTCGCGGCGGCCGTGGTGCTGCTCGCCTCGTTCGTCATGATCGAGAACCGCTCCCGGCAGCCCATCACCCCGCTGTGGATGTTCCGCGACCGCAACCGCGCCGGCACCTACGGGATGATGCTCAGCCTGGCCGCGGCGATGTTCGGGATGTTCTTCTTCCTGACCCTGTTCGTGCAGAACATCCTGGAGTTCAGCCCGCTCAGGACCGGCCTCGCCTTCCTGCCGGTCAGCGCCATCATCGCGGTCGGCGCCGGCATCACCTCCCAGCTGCTGCCCAAGTTCGGGCCCAAGCCCTTCATGGTGACGGGCGCGGTCTTGGCGGCCGTGGGGCTGGGCTGGCTGACACAGACCGACGTCCACAGCACGTACCTCGGCAGTCTCCTCGGCCCGGTGCTGGTGTTCGGCCTCGGCATGGGGCTGCAGTTCGTGTCCCTGACGCTGATGGCCGTGTCGGGTGTGCAGTCGAAGGAGGCCGGCGCGGCCTCCGGCATCCTCAACACCACGCAGCAGGTGGGCGGATCGCTCGGCCTGTCCATCCTCGTCACCGTCTTCGGTACGGCCAGCCGCAACGAGGCCACCGACCAGGTGCCGAAGTTCCTCGCCGAAGCCACCCCCGGCCAGCGCGCCGAGTTCCGCAGGACCGGACAGCTCCCCGGGCAGTGGGGTGACCAGGTGCTGGCGTCCGGCGTCTCCAGCGCGTTCGTCGTCGCCGCGGCCTTCGCCCTGGCCGCCGCGCTGATCGCCCTGTTCGTCATCCAGGTGCGCCCCTCCGACCTGGAACGCCTGCGCGGCGGCGGCGCGATGCCGGGGGCGCCGGTGGACGACGCGGAGCAGACCGCGGACGGCGCCGATACGCGGGGCCCGGCCGCCGAGCCGTCGGATCCGGGTGACGGCGAGCGGCCCGACGCGGCGCCATGACTCCCTGAATTCCTGCCCCTTTCGATCTCCCTCTCTTGACGGAACACGGCCACGTCGCCGAGTGTGTGGTGGGTTTGAGCCGCACCACAACGGAGGCGTACGTGAGACGTTGGACATCCCGAGGGGCAGTGACCGCCGCGGCGGTGGCCCTGCTCGCCGCAAGCGTGCAACCAGCCGTGGCATCCGGCACCCTGACAACGTTGTCAGGTACGGGGGCCGGCGCCCGGCTGGTCGAGGACCCCGCCGACTACGTCGACCCGTTGATCGGCACCGGCCGCGGTGGCTCCACCGTGGGCGAGATCAACAACTTCCCGGGCCCCGCCGCCCCGTTCGGGATGATGCAGTTCTCACCCGACACGCCGGGCTCGTACGCCGGGTACCAGTACCACAGCGACCGCATCCGCGGCTTCAGCCTCGATCACGCCTCCGTGGGCTGCACCGCCTTCGGCGACGTGCCGATCCTGCCGGTGACCGGCGAGGTCGGGCCCGCGCCCTGGGACCGTACCGAGGCCTTCTCGCACACGGACGAGAAGGCGGAGCCCGGCTACTACGCGGTGACGCTCGACGACTCGAAGGTGCGGGCCGAGCTCACCGCCTCCACCCGGACCGGACTGGCCGCCTTCACCTTCCCCGAGGGAGCCGACGCGGCCCAGGTCCTGGTCAAGGGCGGTGCCAGCCTGGCCGGCAACAAGAAGGCCGACCTGCGGATCGTCGGCGACCGGGAGGTCACCGGGTCCGCCACCACCGGCAACTTCTGCGGCAAGGGCAACGAGTACACCGTCCACTACGCGATCACCTTCGACCGCCCCTTCACCGCGCACGGAACCTGGGACGGCACCTCCGTCTCCCGGGACGGCGACACCGCGGACGCGCCGAAGGCCGGCGCCTACCTCACCTTCGACACGGACACCTCGCGCACCGTGCGGGCCAAGGTCGCGATGAGTTACGTCTCCGTGGCCGGCGCCGAGGCCAACATGGCGGCCGAGGTGCCCGGCTGGAGCCTGCCGGAGCTGCGGAAGCAGACCAGGGACCGCTGGAGCGAGGCGCTGGGCAGGGTCCGTGTGGCGGGCCGCGACACCGACGAGCTCAAGACCTTCTACACCGCGCTCTACCACTCGCTGATGCACCCGAACACCTTCAACGACGCCGACGGCCGCTACATCGGCTTCGACGACAAGGTGCGCACCCTGCCGAAGGGCCGTACCCAGTACGCGAACTTCTCCGACTGGGACACCTACCGCTCGCTCGCCCCGCTCCAGGCGATGCTGTGGCCGAAGGAGGCGAGCGACATGGCCCAGTCGCTCGTCAACGACGCGGTGCAGGGCGGCTGGTGGCCGCGCTGGCCGCTGGCCAACGACTACACCGGCCAGATGACCGGCGACAACTCCGTGGCCCTGATCGCCAACCTGTACGCCTTCGGCGCCCGTGACTTCGATCTGAAGACGGCGCTGAAGTACCTGGTCAAGGGTGCCACCACTGTGGACGGCACCCCGGGTGCCTACCAGGAGCGGCCGGACATCGCCCAGTACGCCGAGCGCGGCTACGCGCCCAACAACGACGCCTCGCGCGGCGACCACCAGCGCGTCGGCGGCTCGGTCACCCTGGAGTGGGCGATCGACGACTTCGCCATCGCACGGCTCGCCCACGCCGCGAAGGACACCGCGACCGAGCGCACCTTCACCCGGCGCGGCCAGAACTGGCAGAACATCCTCAACCCCGCGACCGGCTACCTTCAGCCGCGCGGCGAGGACGGCCGCTTCCCGGACGGCCCCGGCTTCCAGCCGCCGCCGGAGGGCAAGTTCGGCCAGGACGGCTTCGACGAGGGCAACGCCGCCCAGTACAACTGGCTCGTCCCGCAGAACACGGCGGGCCTGATCGCGGCGATGGGCGGCCGGGACGTGGCCTCCGCGCGGCTCGACACCTTCTTCACCAAGCTCAACGCCGGCCCCAACGAGCCCTACATGTGGGCGGGCAACGAGATCAACTTCGGTGTGCCCTGGGTCTACAACCACCTCGGCACGCCGTGGAAGACGCAGAAGGCGGTCCGGGACATCGCCACGACCCTCTTCAGCCCCACCCCCGACGGCGAACCGGGCAACGACGACCTCGGGGCCCAGTCCTCCTGGTACGTCTGGGCCGCCCTGGGCCTCTACCCCTCGACACCCGGAACGCCCGATCTGGCCGTGCACAGCCCGCTGTTCGAGCGCGCGGTGCTGGACCTGCCGGGCCGGGGCACCGACCTCGACATCCGGGCCCCGAAGGCCTCGGCCGGCACGCCCTACGTCCACGGGCTGAAGCTCGACGGCCGGAACTGGGAGCGCACCTTCCTGCCGCAGTCGGCGGTACGCGACGGCGGGCGGCTCGACTTCGCGCTCTCCGCCACCCCCGACACCCACTGGGCGACCGCGAAGAGTGCCGCGCCGCCCTCGTATCGCACCGGTGAACGCCCGTTCCTCGCGGCCGCGACCCCCAACCAGAGCACCGCCGAACCCGGCGGCAAGGGAGCGGAGATCACCGTCACCGGCCAACGCCTCGCCGGCCACGACCGGAGCCTGAAGGTCACGGCCGAGGCCCCCGAGGGACTGAAGGCGAGCGCGGCGAGCAGCACGATGAAGCTCGACCCCGCGACCGGCTCCGGCTCCGCGGCACTCACCGTCACCGCGGACCCGAGGACGCCGGAGGGCTACTACGAGGTCCCGTTGACCGTACGCGGGGGCGGCGCCGGTCCCGTCGTACGGCTGTCCGCGATCGTGCTGGTGGCCCCGGAGGGCAGTCTCGCGGCGGCGTACGACACCACCGGCCTCTCCGACGACGCCGACCACGGCCAGGGCGACTTCGACGGCGACGGCAACAGCTACTCGCGCCAGGCGCTGGCCGACGCGGGACTGAAGGGCGGCGCCCGCATCGAGGTGTCCGGCACCTCCTTCGTCTGGCCTGCCGCGCCGCAGGGCAGGCCCGACCATGTGGCGGCGGACGGGCAGACCATCGTGCCGGGGGAGGCGGCGAAGGACGCCCGGCGGCTGCTCTTCGTGGGCTCGGCGACCGACGGCGACCACAAGGGCAGCGCGACCGTCACCTTCACCGACGGCTCCACGGCCGGGGCCGACCTGTCCTTCGGCGACTGGACGCTGCCCGGCGGCGGATCGGAACCCGTCCTCGGCAACACGCTCGTCGCACGGACCGCCCACCGCAACCAGTCCGGCGGTACGGGCGCGGCGGCGTACGTCTTCGCCACCACGCCCTTCGAGGTCCCCGAGGGGAAGCAGGTCAGGAGCGTGACCCTGCCCCACGACCTCGACCTGCACGTCTTCGCCGTCGGACTCGGCTGACCGAGGAGGAGCAGGCAGGGGCGCGGGCGAGAGCCCACGCCCCTGCTACGGCTTCGGCGGGGTGCCGTCCTCGCGGGCCGGCCGGCTGGGCCACCAGACCCGGGGACCGATGTCCAGGAACAGGGAGGTGACCAGCACCGACCGTACGACGAAGGTGTCCAGCAGCACGCCCAGCGCGACCGCGAAGCCGATCTCGGCGAACACCACGACCGGCAGGGTGCCCAGCGCCGCGAACGTACCGGCGAGGACCAGCCCCGCCGAGGTGATCACCGCGCCGGTGGCGGCGAGACCCGCCACCACGCCCGCCCTGGTGCCCTGGTGGACGGCCTCCTCCCGGATGCGCGTCGACAGGAAGATGTTGTAGTCGATGCCGAGCGCCACCAGGAACACGAAGACGAACAGCGGGAAGTCGGTGGACTCGCCCGCGTAGTCGAAGACATGGCGGAAGGCCAGCGCGCTGATGCCGAGGGCCGCCGCGAAGGACAGCACCACCGTCGCGATCAGTACCAGCGGCGCCACCAGCGCCCGCAGCAGCAGCGCCAGGATGATCAGGACCACCAGCAGGACCAGCGGAATGATCAGCAGGTTGTCGTGCCGGGTCGCCGCGTCCATGTCCAGCAGCGCCGCCGTGCTCCCGCCCACCTGGGCATCGGCGCCCGGCACCGCGTGCACCGCGTCGCGGACCCGCTCCACCGTGTCCTTGGCCCGGTCGCTGTCCGCCGGATCGGTCATCGTCGCCTCGAGGATGAGGTGGCCGTCCGCCACCGGCCGGGCGCCGGGCGGCACGCCGACGGACCCGGGCACCACGCCCTCGGTCGACGCCACCGCCGCGCGGACCGCCGGACCGTGGCCGGCCACCGCGACAATCACCAGCGGATCGCCGCTGCCCGCCGGGAAGTACCGGTCCTGGACCTCCTGACCGGTGATGGAGTCCGGCTTCCCGGTGAAGGAGTCGGCGTTGCTGAGCCCGGAGGCCCGCAGCTGCGTCAGCCCGAGCGACAGCGCGGCCAGCACCACGGCGGTCAGCACCCAGACCATGCGCGGCCGGTGGGACAGCCGCTGCCCCGTCCGGGCCCAGATCCCGTGCTCGGTCGGCTCCTCGGAGCCGAAGTGCGGGACGACCGGCCAGAAGGACCCACCGGCCGGAGATCACCAGCAGGGCGGGCAGCAGCGTGAGCATGGCCAGCAGTGCGACGGCCACACCGATGGCGGCCACCGGCCCGAGGCCCCGGGTCGAGTTCATCTCCGCGACCAGCAGCACCAGCATGCCGAGCACCACCGTGCCGCTGCTCGCCAGCACGGCGGGCCCGGCCCGGTGCAGGGCACGGGCCATCGCGTCGTGCCGGTCCTCGTGGCGGCGCAGTTCCTCGCGGTAGCGGGCCACCAGCAGCAGGGCGTAGTCGGTGCCCGCGCCGAAGACGAGGACCGTCAGGATGCCCGCGCTCTGCCCGTTGACCGTCAGACCCGCGTGCGCCGCCAGCAGATAGATCACCGCCTGGGCGCTGAAGAGCGCGGCCACCACGGCGATGACGGGCAGCAGGAGCAGGGTGGGGCTGCGGTAGGTGATCAGCAGCATCACGATCACCACGGCCAGCGCGGCGAACAGCAGCGTCGAGTCGATGCCCGAGAAGGCCTCCGCCGAGTCGGCCGTGACCCCGCCGGGGCCGGTGACGTGCACGGCGAGACCGCCGCCGCCCCTGCCCACGATGTCCCTGATGGAGTCGACGGCCGGACCGATCCGCTCCCAGCCCTCCTCGCCCATGGTGACGGGCACGAAGACCTGCGCGGCCCGGGGCGCGGGCTGCCGGTCGAAGACGGGCCCCCGGGTCTGCGGGCCCCGTACGCCGTGCGCGTGCAGGGTGCGCAACTGCCGGGTGTCCTCGGCGATCCGGGCCCGGTCCGCGCCGGTCAGCCCGCTGTCCCGGGCGTACACGACGATGGCCGTGATGACCTCGGGCCTGAAGTCCTTCGAGCTCTGCAGGACCTGGGTGGACTCCGCGCTGCTGGGCAGCCAGGACGTGGCGTCGTTGTCCTGGGCGCCGGTCAGCTTCCCGGCGAGCGGGGCCGCGACCACGAAGACGATCAGCCACAGCGCCACCACCAGCCACTTGGTGCGCCGGCCGCAGATGAACGCCGCCACCCCCGGCCGTCGGCGCTCCTGTACGTCCGGCATGCCACTCCCCGTGCTTCGTCATGAGTGACGTCGTCATCGAGGGGCGGCGGCCGTCGGCGCGGCCCGCGCGGTACCGATTCCAGGGCGTCACCCGCTCCCAGGTTCCGTGCGGGTGACAGTAGGCCGCGGCCCGCCGGGCGGCCCCGCGACATGCCGCCGGGCCGGTGCCGGGGCCCGGGTTGGGCTACCGGCACCGGCCCGGCCGGACCCGCGCGTCTCAGCTCTTGACGGTGAAGCCCGCCCGGAGCAGCGCATCGTCGCGCGACGAGGGGCCGACGAGCAGCTCGAACGCGCCCGGTTCGACGATCCGGCGGCCCTCGGCGTCCACCAGGCTGCACGCGGCGACCGGCAGCTCGATGGCGACCTCGCGCGACTCGCCGGGAGCGAGCGGGAGCTGACGGTACGTCTTCAGCTCCTTCTCCGCCCAGGTCACCGAGGTGACCGTGTCGCTGACGTACACCTGGACCGTCTCCAGGGCGGGCCGGTCACCGGTGTTGCGGACGACGACGCGCGCCCGCAGGGTGTCGCCCGCGCCGAGGACGTCGGTCAGCACCTCCAGACCGCTGTACTCGACCGTGGTGTAGCTGAGGCCCTCGCCGAACACGAACGCCGGGCTCTGCGTCAGATCCGCGTACCGCGTACCGTGCTGGCCGCGCAGCTGGTTGTAGTACGTCGGCTGCTGCCCCGCGTGCCGGGCGAAGGAGAGGGGCAGCCGCCCGGACGGCTCGACGAGTCCGAGGGCCAGTTCGGCGATGGCCCGGCCGCCGAGCATGCCCGGGTTGAAGGCGTACACGATTGCCGAGGCGCGGTGCGCCGAGGGCGGCAGCACCAGCGGCTTGGAGCTGATGACCACCACCACGAACGGCTTGCCCGTCGCGGCGAGGGCGTCCAGCAGCGCGATCTGGCCGCCGATCAGCTCCAGGGTCGCGGTCGACCGGCCCTCGCCGACCAGCTCGATGCGGTCACCCACGACCGCGACGACGTGGTCGGCGGCCTCCGCAGCGGCGACGGCCTCGGCGATCAGCGCCTCGGAGGGCTCGGCCGGGACGACGATCTCGGGCCTCGGCTGCCCGTCGGGGAAGAAGGCGCCCTCGGGGTCCGGTCCCACGGTGAGGATGTCGGCGCCGCGTGCGTGCGTGACGCTCCAGCCCTCGGGGACATGTTCCCGGAACCCGTCGAGCACGGTACGGATCATGGCGCGCGGGTGGCCGTCCGGCAGCCAGTCCGCCTGGCCCGACGCCCCCGCCCAGTCCCCGAGCTGGGTGTCCGGGTCGTCGGCGTTGGGCCCGATGACGGCGACCGTGCGCGGCCCGGAGTCCTCGCCGGCGACCGCCCGGCCGTCCGCACCGGCCTCGAAGCCGCCGGCCAGCGGCAGGGCGCCGTCATTGGTCAGCAGCACCAGCGAGCGGCGGGCCACTTCGAGGTTCAGCGCCGCGTGGTCCGCACTGCCGATGACCTCCGCCTGCCGGGCGCTGTCGGGGTGGCGCGGGTTCTCGAACAGGCCCAGCTCGAACTTGAGCGTCAGGATGCGCGCGACCGCCGCGTCGATGTCCGCCTCGTCCAGCGTGCCCGCCGCGACGGCCTCCTGGGCGCCGTCGAAGAAGTTCGGCGTCGTCATCACCATGTCGTTGCCCGCACGGACCGCGGCGGCCGCCGCCTGCGCGTAGTCCGCGTACACCTGCTGCTCCCACACCATGCGGCCGACGTTGTCCCAGTCGGTCACCAGCGTGCCGGTGTAGCCCCACTCGCCGCGCAGCACCTCGTTCAGCAGCCAGTTGTTGACCGTGACCGGGACGCCGTCCATCGACTGGTAGCCCAGCATGAACGTACGGCAGCCCTCCCTGGCGACCCGCTCGAACGGCGGGAGGAACCAGGAGCGCAGCTTGCGGCGGGAGATGTCTGCCTCGCTCGCGTCCCGGCCGCCCTGGGTCTCGGAGTAGCCGGCGAAGTGCTTGGCGCAGGCCAGGACCGCCGTCGGGTCGTCGAGTCCGTCGCCCTGGTATCCGCGCACCATCGCCGAGGCGAGCTCGCCGATGAGGAAGGGGTCCTCGCCGAACGTCTCGCTCACCCGGCCCCAGCGCAGGTCCCGGGCGATGCACAGGACCGGGGAGAACGTCCAGTGGACACCGGTCGCGGCGACCTCGACCGCCGTCGCCCGCGCGACGCGCTCCACCAGCTCGGGGTCCCAGCTCGCGGCCATACCCAGCTGGGTGGGGTAGATCGTGGCCCCCTCCCAGAACGAGTGGCCATGGATGCAGTCCTCCGCGACCAGCAGCGGGATCCGCAGCCGGGTCCGTCCGGTGAGCTCGGCCGCCTCCAGCACGCGGTCGGGGGAGGCATGCAGGATCGAGCCCGCATGCATGTCCTCGATGTGGTGCCGTACGCCGTCCTTGGCGCTCAGCTGGAGCATCTGGCCGACCTTCTCGGGCAGCGTCATCCGGCCGATCAGGTCGGCGACGCGCTCCGGGACGGACAGCGCGGGGTCGAGATAGGGCAGGGAGGAGCCCACAGGAGTTCCTTTCACAACGTCGGTGACGTTCTCATCGGGCGGATACCTGGAGGGTGACGGGACGGGGCGTCACCTCCGGCGCGTCGCGGCCGTCCGGGCCAGCGTACGCTCAATCCCGACCGGGTGGTAAGTATGTGAGGATGCGAGCGTACCCAGCGGGCCCGACCGAGACGACCGGGGAGAGTGGCGCATGATCGGCGAGGAGCGGCGCGGCTACGCGAAGGGCCGGGCCAAACGCGTACAGATCCTCGACCAGGCCATGGCCCTGTTCGGCGAAGTCGGCTACCGGGGAGCCTCGTTGCGGGTCATCGCCACCCGCTGCGGCCTCTCGCACCCCGGGCTGCTGCACCACTTCCCGACCAAGGAGTCACTGCTGCTCGCGGTGCTCGAACACCGCGACGAGGTGGACGGGCAGTGGCTCGAAGCCGGCCGCCCCACCGGCCTCGACCGGCTGCGCCGGCTCGTCGAACTGGCCGAGCTGAACGCCCGGCGCCGGGGGATCGTCGAGCTGTTCTGCGTCCTGTCCGCCGAGGCGACATCGGGCGACCACCCGGCCCACTCCTACTTCGTGGAGCGCTACCGGACCTCCGTCCTGACCACCGCCGTCTCCTACGCGGAGGCCCGGGACGAGGGCGTGCTGCGCGAGGGGATCACCCCCGACGAGGCCGCCCAGCAACTGATCGCGCTGATGGACGGCCTCCAGACGCAGTGGCTCCTCAGCGGCTGCGCGACCGACATGGCGGGGGTGCTGCGCGCGCACGTACAGGCGCAGTTGACCGTCCCGCTCTGACCGGCGGGACGGCCGGGCCCGCGTGCCTACGAACCGTCCGCCGCGAGCAGGGCCTCGCGGCCGATCAGTGCGGTGGAACCCGGGCCCGTACAGGCGTACGCGCCCGCGACGGCCCCCAGCCGGGCGCACTCCAGCGGATCCCTGCCCGCCAGCCTGCCGTACAGGAAGCCGGTCACGAACGCGTCGCCCGCTCCGTTGCTGTCCACCACCGGCGCGGGCGGCACGGTCGCCGGGACATGCAGTGGGTCGGGGCCCCCGTCGCGGGTCAGGAGGTAGGCGCCCCGGCGCCCGCCGTGGCGATCACGGCCCCGGCGCGGCCCTCGCGCAGGATCTCCCGCATCAGGGCGGGCGCCCGCTCGCCCGTCGTCGCCGCGCTGAAGAACACGAGGTCGGAGCGGAGCGCGAACTCCCGCTGGTGCTCGCTCAGTCCGTCCCAGTCGTGCAGATCCGTCGAGACCGGGATCCCGAGGGCCTCGATGTCGTCATAGAGAAAACGCGTGAAGTGCGTGATGGACAGATGGATGTGCCGGGCGCGGCGCAGAAGGGGCAGATAGAAGTCACGCGGCATCCGCAGGTCCTCCGGGTCCCGGGCGTCGTAGAACGACATCCGGCGGCCCGTCGCGTCCACCAGGTTCACCGCGCGGCGGGTGCCCGCCGCCGAGACGACCGCATGGAACTCCACCGCGCCCCCGGCCAGCCGCTCGCGCACCAGCGTGCTGGTCGGGTCGTCGCCGATGCAGTCGAGCAGCGCGACATCCAGCCCCAGGGTGCGGGCCCCCAGGGCCACATTGCCCCCGGTCTGACCGGGCCACTCCTCGATCGGTCCGACCATCACCGCGTCGGCGAGCGGGACGGGCAGGGAGTCGACGCGGACGATGGTGTCCACCCCGCTGCCGCCGACCACCACGACGTCGTACTCCGTTTGTTCGTGGACCACTGTGCCCCCTCGTGATTCCCGCCGCCGCCAGTATGGCCGACACGGTCGGGGGGCACGGGGGCCGTTCTCTGCGCGCGGCCCGGACCTCCACTGGCTATGCTCGATCAGGGGCCGACGATCCGATCCATGGAGGCTCTGCCCATGATGCCGCTGCCCGAACCGCGCGACATTCCTCCGCGCCTCGCCACCGGCGCGTTCATCCTCAACTCCGGCCTCGGCAAGCTCAAGGCGGACGAGGCGACCGCCGAGACACTGCACGGCATGGCCTGCACGGCGTACCCCTTCCTCAAGAAGATCGAGCCCGACCGGTTCACCAAGCTGCTCGCCTGGTCGGAGATCACGGTCGGCGCCACCCTGCTGGCCCCCTTCGTGCCCACCCGGCTCGCCGGCCTCGCCCTCACCGGGTTCTCCGGCGGGCTCCTCGGCCTGTATCTGCGTGTGCCGGGGATGCGGGAACCCGGCAGCCTGCGCCCCAGCCAGAACGGTGTCCCGCTGGCCAAGGACGTCTGGATGTTCGGGATCGGCCTCGGCT
Source organism: Streptomyces sp. ITFR-16 (assembly GCF_031844705.1). Lineage (NCBI taxonomy): Bacteria > Bacillati > Actinomycetota > Actinomycetes > Kitasatosporales > Streptomycetaceae > Streptomyces > Streptomyces sp. ITFR-16. The sequence continues at coordinate 392,402 of NZ_CP134609.1, read as the reverse complement.
TCCTCGCGTCCGGGACGGGCCGGTGCGGCGTGGTCGCGGGCCGCTGCCGCCGGCACCGCCGCCGCACCTGCTGACCGCGCCGCCCGCCGTCACCCCTCGGGAACCCGGGCGATCAGCAGCGCCACGTCGTCGTGGTCCTGCGGGTCCCGCAGCTCGCGCAGCAGCCGGTCACAGGTCTCCTCCAGGGACGCGTCCGAGGCGTGGAGCAGGGTGAGCAGCGTGTCCAGCCGGGTGTCGATGTCGTTGTCCCGGGTCTCCACCAGCCCGTCCGTGTACAGGACCAGCCGGTCACCGGGGCCGAGCGGCACCGTGGCATCGCTGAACGGCACCCCGCCCACGCCGAGCGGAGCCCCCGTCGGCAGGTCGAGCAGGCGCGGCGTACCGCCGGCGGGGATCAGCACGGGGGCAGATGCCCCGCGGTGCTCACCCGGCACAGGGCGGTCCCGGGGTCGTACACGGCATAGACACAGGTGGCGAACCACGGGTCCAGGTCGGCGGTGATCTCGTCCAGGTGCCCGAGCACCTCGGCCGGGCGCAGACCGAGCCGTGACAGCGTCTGGGTGGCGGTGCGCAGCCGCCCCATCGTGGTGGCCGCGTTGATCCCGCTGCCCATCACATCGCCCACCACCAGGGCGGTCTGCCCGCCCCGCATCCCGATGACGTCGAACCAGTCGCCGCCGACCTCGTACCGCGAGGCCGCCGGCCGGTAGCGGGACGCCACATCCAGGCCCACCGGCTCGTGGTGGTTGCGCGGCAGCATGCTGCGCTGGAGGGTGAGCGCCGTCTCGCGCTGCTGGCGGTACAGCCGCGCGTTGTCGATGCTGACCGCCGCGCGGGCGGCCAGCTCGGATGCGAGCGTCTCGTCGTCCTCGGTGAACGGCAGCGGGTTGTCCGTCCGGATGAGGTCGACCGCGCCCAGCACCTCGCCCCGGGCGATCAGCGGCACCGCCAGATAGGAGTGGGCCCCCGCCTCCGCGAGCAGCGCCGCCGAGCGGGCGTCGCGGGCGATGTACGAGAGCTTCTCCGCGTCGAGATACGGCTCCCGGACCGGCAGGCCGGTGCGCACACAGCGGGTCACCAGGCGGTCGGCGCCGTACTGGGCGGCATGGCCCGGCGGGTCGGCCGCCTCCACGACGGGGGTCGGCCGCGCGGCGACGACCGCAAGGGCCTGGATGAGGAGAGGGCCCTCGGTCAGCCCCGGGCGCCCCTTGAGCACACTGTCCAGCACGTCGACCGCCGCGACGTCGGCGAGCTCAGGCACCGTGACCTCCGCCAGCTCCAGGGCCGTCTGCTCGAGGTCCAGCGTGGTGCCGATGCGCACCGAGGCATCGGCGACCAGCGCCAGATGATGGCGGGCGCGTTCCGCCTCGGCGGCCGCCCGGTAGCGGTCGGTCACATCGATCAGCGAGACGGCCAGGCCCAGCACCCGGCCGCCGGAGTCGTCCAGCCGGTACAGCGAAACCGACCAGGCGCGGTCGGTGCCGGGATCGGCCCGGGTAGGGCCCACCAGCTCGTGCGACACCTGCGGGACCCCGCTCTCCAGGACCTCGCGCATCGCCGCCTCGACCGTCTCGGCGTCCAGGAAGGGCAGCACCTCACCGACCCGTCGGCCCAGGTGCTCGGGGGCGCTCAGCCCGTCCATCCGCTCCAGCGCGGTGTTGGCCGCCAGATAGCGAAGGTCGTGGCCGAGGACCGCCAGGCCGATCGGGGACTGGTCGACCAGGCGCACGGACAGCGCGAGATCACGCTCCACCCGGCGCAGGATCGACCCGTCGGCGGCCAGCCCCAGCGCGTAGAAGTCGCCGCGGTCGTCCTGGAGCCGCATGTTGCGGAACTCCAGCAGCCGGGAGGTGCCGTCCTTGTGCTGCACAGGAAAGACGCCCGCCCACGCCTCACCGCTGCTCATGACCTCGGTGAACAGCCTCAGCACCAGGTCGAAGTGCTGCTCGTCGACCAGCAGCCGGGCGGCGAAGCGGCCGAGCGCCTCCTCGGCGGTGTAGCCGAGGAGCTCTTCCGCCTGGGGGCTCCACAGCACGATGCGTCCGTCGGTGTCGAGCACCATGGCCGCGACGCCGAGGACGTCCAGCAGACCTCCCTGGGGAGAGCGGCGCACACCCTCGCGGGGTGCCTCACCCCAGCCGGTCCGCATCTCATCAGTGCCGCCCACGGACGATCCTTCCCATGCCGTCACCGTGCCGGACGCAGGTCCGCTGTCTCCCATGGTCGCCCCGGAGCCACCGCCCCCGCAGCTTCGAGGAACGCGAAGAGGGTGCCGCAGGGGGTTTCGGCGGCCGGATGGCGGTCACCCGCAGCGTACTGAGACCTGTACACCGATACGACCGCAAGGAGTGGGACTTCATGGAGAACTGGCGCATGCACGCGGCCTGCCGCGACGAGGACCCCGACCTCTTCTTCCCCATCGGCAGCACCGGCCCGGCGCTGGTGCAGACCGAGGACGCCAAGGCGGTGTGCCGGGGCTGCCCCGTACAGGAGGAGTGTCTGCGATGGGCGCTGGAGAACGGGCAGGACACCGGGGTGTGGGGCGGACTGGGCGAGGCCGAGCGCCGGGCGCTGAAGCGCCGCAGCCGCCGGCAGGCCCAGCACCGGTCCGGCTGAGGATGCGGGCGGTGTCACATCCGCCGGGGCGGCGTTCCGCGGTGATCCGGCCGCCGGGGGGTAGAAGATAGAGCATGGACACCACGACCTGGATCATCGTCATCGCGGTGCTCGTGCTGCTCACCGCGGGTGTCGCCTGCGTCCTCGTGGTGCGGGTCTTCCGGGCCAGGAAGCTGCTGGTCGACGCGGGTATCCCGCTCCACAACAAGGCCCTGGTCTGGGCGGCGGTGCTCTACACCGTCTCGCCGGTCGACCTGCTGCCCGACCCCATCTATCTGGACGACATCGGCTTTCTGCTGATGGCGCTGCATTCGCTGCACGCCGCGGCCCGGGCCGCCGGTATCGGCACCGGCGGCGGCGAGGGCCGGCCGCTGGAGAAGGCGGAGCCGACCGGCCGCTCCGTGCCGTAGGGGCGCCCCGTCCCGGGGCCGTGCGAAGAACCCGCGCAACCGAACGCGTCACTCTCGTTGACAGCTGAACAAGTACACGTCACTCTCCTGGGAGAGCGCTCTCCCATTCGGTTACGGGACACCGATCCCGCACTCTTCTCTCAGGAGAGAATGTGCACAGAGCTTGCGCAGCCATGCCCGCGAGACCGCGAACGGGCACGCTGCTGATCACGCTTCTCGCCCTTCTCGCGTCGTCGCTCGTGATGCTCACGGCGACGTCCGCCCGGGCGGCGGAATCCCTGCTGTCGCAGGGGAGGACCGCCACCGACTCCTCGCACGAGGGAGCCGGCTACGCGGCGTCCGCCGCCGTCGACGGAGACCTGACCGGCACCCGCTGGGCCAGTCAATGGAGCGACCCGCAGTGGCTCCAGGTGGACCTGGGCGCCACCGCGGACCTCAGCAGGGTCGTGCTGACCTGGGAGTCCGCCTACGGCAAGGCGTACGAGATCCAGGCCTCGGACAACGGCTCCGACTGGCGCACCCTGAAGACTGTGACCAACGGCGACGGCGGCACGGACGACCTGGCCGTCTCCGGCTCCGGACGGTACGTCAGGATGTACGGCACCGCCCGCGCCGGCGGATACGGCTACTCCCTCTGGGAGTTCCAGGTCTACGGCACCACCGGCGGCACACCCCCGGCCACCGGCGGAGCGGTCCGCGTCACCGGGTCGCAGGGCAACTGGCAGCTGACCGTGGACGGCAAGCCGTACCAGGTCAAGGGCCTGACCTGGGGGCCGTCCGTCGCCGACGCGGCCCGCTATCTGCCCGACCTGAAGTCCATGGGCGTCAACACCATCCGCACCTGGGGGACCGACGGCTCCTCCAAGCCGCTCCTCGACGAGGCGGCGGCCAACGGGATCCGGGTGGTCAGCGGCTTCTGGCTCCAGCCGGGCGGCGGGCCGGGCAGCGGCGGATGCGTCAACTACCTGACGGACGACGCGTACAAGTCGTCCTCGCTCACCGAGTTCGCCAAGTGGGTCGACACATACAAGAGCCACCCCGGCGTGCTCATGTGGAACGTCGGCAACGAGTCGGTCCTCGGGCTGCAGAACTGCTACAGCGGCGACGAGCTGGAGCGGCAGCGCAACGCCTACACCACCTTCGTCAACGACGTGGCGAAGAAGATCCACACCATCGACCCGGACCACCCGGTGACCTCGACCGACGCCTGGACGGGCGCCTGGCCGTACTACAAGCGAAACGCCCCCGACCTCGACCTGTACTCGGTCAACTCCTACGGCGACATCTGCGGGGTGCGCGGCGCCTGGGAGTCCGGCGGCTACAACAAGCCCTACATCATCACCGAGGGCGGACCGGCCGGTGAGTGGGAGGTGCCGGACGACGCCAACGGCGTCCCGGACGAGCCCACCGACGTGCAGAAGGCCGAGGGGTACACCAAGGCCTGGAACTGCATCACCGCCCACCAGGGCGTCGCGCTGGGCGCCACCCTCTTCCACTACGGCACGGAGCACGACTTCGGCGGCGTCTGGTTCAACCTGGTGCCGGACGGCAAGAAGCGGCTCTCGTACTACGCCCTGAAGAAGGCGTACAAGGGCTCCACCGCCGGCGACAACACCCCGCCCGTCATCAGCAACATGACGGTCCAGAACGCGGGCGGGGCTCCTGCCGGCAAGGAGTTCACCGTCGGCGCGGACATCCGGGACCCGGACAACGACGCCCTCACGTACAAGATCTATCTCAGCGGCAACTACGCCACCGGTGACAAGGGCCTGGTCGAGGCCACCTGGCGGTCCACCGGCAACGGCACCTTCGCGGTGACGGCGCCGGAGCGGCTCGGGGTGTGGAAGGTCTACATCCAGGCCGAGGACGGCCACGGCAACGCCGGCATCGAGACCAAGTCGGTCAAGGTCGTGGTGCCCCCGGTCGGCGGCACCAACCTGGCCCTCGGCCGGCCCACCACCGCCACCTCCGCGCAGGCCGGCAGCAGCGGCTGCCCCTGCACCGCCGCGATGGCGACCGACGGCAGGATGGACACCCGGTGGGCCAGCGACTGGAGCGACCCGCAGTCGATCCAGGTCGACCTGGGGGAGCGCAAGTCCTTCCGCCACCTCCAGCTGGTGTGGGACCCGGCGTATGCCAAGTCCTACGAGGTGCTGGTCTCGGACGACGGCAGCTCCTGGCGCTCGGTGTACTCCACCACCAGCGGCAACGGTGACGCCGACGACCTCGACATCGCGCAGACCGCCCGCTATGTGAAGCTCAGCCTCACCCAGCGGGGCACGGCCTGGGGCTACTCGCTCTGGGAGTTCGGCGTCTACAGCTGACCGTCCGGCGGGCGCCGGTGGGCAACGCCTCCCACCGGCGCCCGCCGCCGTGAGGCGTGTCGATGACGGGGCGTGCGCGGGGGAGCGGCCATGGTGAATCCATGAACGTCGCTGACATTTTGACGGACGGGTACGCCCGCATCCAGGAGACCGTGCACGCGGCCGTCGAGGGTCTGGAACCCGACGACCTCCACACCCGCCTCGACGACGGCGCGAACACGATCGCCTGGCTGGTGTGGCATCTGACCCGGGTCCAGGACGACCACATCGCGGACGCGGCCGGGACCGAGCAGATCTGGTTCGCCCAGGACTGGGAGTCCCGGTTCGATCTGCCGCTCGCCGAGGGCGCGACCGGCTACGGGCACAGCAGCAAGCAGGTCGAGGCCGTCCGGGTCGGCTCGGCGGAGCTGCTGCTCGGCTACCACGACGCCGTGCACGAGCGCTCGCTCGCCTTCATCCGGGACCTCGACGGCAAGGCGCTCGACCGCGTCGTGGACGAGGCCTGGTCGCCGCCCGTCACCCTGGGCGTACGGCTGGTCAGCGTGCTGTCCGACGACCTCCAGCACGCCGGGCAGGCCGCCTTCGTCCGGGGTGTGCTGGAGCGCCGCTAGGCCCTAGCGTGTGCGGGCGTAGTGCGCCGGGCCCGTGCCCACGATCCGCTTGAAGTGGCGGGTCAGATGGGACTGGTCGTAGAAGCCCGCCGAGGCTGCCACCGCCGACGGCGGCATGCCGCCCAGCAGCAGCCGGCGGGCGAGATCGATCCGGCGGCCCGTGAGGTACTGGTGCGGCGCCATGCCGAACTCACGGCTGAAGGCCCGTACCAGATGCGCGTGATGGGCGTGCAGCCGCGCGGCCGCCTCCTGGAGCGTGATCCCCTCGACGAACCGCTCGTCCAGCAGGTCCCGCAGCCGGTGGGCGACCCGGCGGTCGTGGACGTACCGGGCGGGTTCGGCGCGGTTGCGCAGATGCTGTTCGAGCCGCTCCGAGACGAGCGCGAGGCGGCTCGCGGCCTCCAGCTCGTCGCCGGGGCCGGCGAGGGTGCGGTGCAGGCGGTCGATGCGCCCGCGCAGCGCCGGATCGTGCACCACGGGCCGGTCGACGGCCATGCCGACCAGCTCCTCGTCGACCTGGCCGACGTTGAGGTACAGGACCCGCTTGCGAAAGCCCTCGGCGCCGGCGGCCTCCCCGTTGTGCGGGACGTGCGGCGGCAGGAGCGTCACCGTGTGGGTGAGCACGCCGTGCTCGTGATGGTCCAGGTCGTAGCGCACCATGCCCTCGTCCACCAGGAGCAGCGTCCACGTGTCGTGCGTGTGCATCGGGTAGGCGTGGTCGGTGAAGTGCGCGTGGAAGACCTCTTCGATGCCCTCCACGGGCGGACACCACGCGGTGATGTCCGGACGGGCAGCCATGACCCGATCGTACGCCGGGCGGTGCGCGCGCCCGCGTCGGGCCGCGGCGTGCAAAGTTCGTACAAGACCGCGCGGTGGCCGCCCCGGCAGCCTGGGGGCATGACAGCCGATAACGCCCCCGTCCGCTTCGACACCAAGATCGCCGTACTGCTCCGGGAGGACCTGGAGACCTGGCAGCGGCTGAACGTCACGGCCTTCCTGGTCAGCGGTCTCGCAACCGCCGTGCCCGAGGTCGTCGGCGAGCCGTACACCGACGCCGACGACACCCCCTACCTGCCGATGTTCCGCCAGCCGGTGATGGTCTTCGAGGGAACGAAGGAGATGCTGACGACCGCCCACAGCCGTGCGGTCTCCCGGGGCGTGCACCTGTCGGTGTTCACGTCCGATCTCTTCGCGACGGGCAACGACCGGGACAACCGGGCCGCCGTGCGCGCGGTGCACCGGGATGCCCTGGACCTCGTCGGGCTGGCCGTGCACGGCCCCCGCAACGCGGTGGACAAGATCCTCAAGGGCGCGTCGATGCACCGCTGAACCCGGCCCGGCGCCTCCCGGAGGCGCCGGGCCCGCACGTCACACCGTGCGTTCGACGACGTACGGGAGGAGCGTGAGGATCTCGTCCAGGGCGTCGGGCGCGAGCGGGACGCTGTCCAGGCAGGCGCGGGCGCTCTCCAGATGCCGGTGCGCCTCGGCCGCGGCGGCCGCCCGCCCGCCGGCGTCCTCGGTCAGCTCGGCCGCCCGCCGGACCGCGGTGTCGTCGAGCGGCCCGCCGCCGCGCAGCAGGGCGCCCAGCTCCGTGGCGGCCGGGCCGGCGGCGGCGAGCGCGGCCAGGACGGGGTACGTCTTCTTGCGGCGCCGCAGATCGCTGTGGACGGGCTTGCCCGTGACCGCCGGATCGCCCCAGATCCCCAGCACGTCGTCCGCGCACTGGAAGGCCACGCCGAGATGGCGCCCGGCGGCGGTGAGGGCGTCGGCCTCCGTGCGTCCGGCGCCGCCGAGCACCGCTCCCAGGCCGGCCGCGCACCCGAGCAGGGAGCCCGTCTTGTGTTCGGCCATCAGCCGGTACTCGTGCGGCTGCACGGCCTCGGGGCCGGTCCAGGGCCGCGACTCGAAGAGCAGGTCGTCGGCCTGGCCGCGCACCAGGTCGTTGAGCGTCCCGGCCAGCAGCCGGACCGCCCGGACACACTGCGGGCCGGGGGCGTCGGCCAGGGTCTGCACGGCCTGCGCGAACAGCGCGTCGCCCGCGAGAACGGCGGGCCCGGTCCCGTACGCCTTCCAGGCGGTGGCGCGCCGTCTGCGCGTCTCGTCGCCGTCCATGATGTCGTCGTGGAGCAGGGAGAAGGTGTGGATCAGCTCCACGGCGACCGCGCCCAGGACCGCGCTCTGCGGCTTCGCTCCGACGGCCTGCGCGCCGAGCACGGCCAGGGCCTGGCGGACCCCCTTGCCCTGCGCGCCGGGGATCTCGCCGCCGTCCACGCCGTCCCAGCCGAGCGAGAACGCGGTGATCTCCCCGTGCCACGGGTGCAGTTGCCGCACGGTCCGGGCCAGGGCGGGACGGACGAGGTCGCGGCAGCGGGAGAGTATCTGCGGCGCCGTGGCCCGCTGGGTCACCGGGGGCGTCATCGGCGCGCGCTCTCTGCGGACACGGCGTCACGGGCCGGCGTCACACCCAGCTCCGCGTAGGCCTTGTCGACCATGTCACGGGCGTTGAGCAGCCCGATCCGGTCGAGCGTGTCGCGCAGCGCGTCCAGATCGGCGGCGGTCTCCTCTGCGTCCCGGCCGAGCCGGGCGAGCGACTTCACCAGGCCGAGCCGGGACAGGGCCTCGCCCCGGGGCTCCGTCATGGCGCGGAACTCCTCCAGGGCCCCTTCGTACTCCCTCCGGGCCTCCTCGTACCGTCCGGCGCGGTAGAGCACGTTGGCGCGCATCTTGTGGTTGTAGGCGAGCGCGCTGGACAACTTCATCTCCCGGCAGGTGCGTTCGGCCTCGGAGAGCAGGGCGAGCGCGCGTTCGGGGTCGTGGTCCCGGACGGAGATGATGTCGGCCATGCCGCGCAGCGCCCAGGCCCGGCCCCGCCGGTCGTCGGCGTCCCCGGCCAGCTGCGCCGCCTCCTCGAACATGGCCAGCGCGGTGTCGAAGGAGCCGGTGTTGCGGTGGATCTGCGCGATGCCCTCCAGGGCCCAGACGGTGTGCCGGGCCTCGCCGCGTGCCCGGGCCTCGGCGAGCAGCTGCTCGTGCAGCGCCGCGACGGTCCGGTAGTCGCCCTGGATGCGCCCGGTCTCCGCGAGACCGGCGAGCGAGTAGCCGCGTGCGACGACGTCGCCGCCCTTCTTGCCCATGTCCGCGGCCAGCCCCAGGAGGCGGAAGGCCAGGCGGAGCGCGCCGCGCTGACGGGCGAGGGTCCCGCCGCTCCACAGCGCCCAGGCCATCGCGCCGGCGTCCCCGGCCGACCGGGCGGCCCGGTAGCTGGCCTTCCAGGCCCGGTCGGCGTCCTGTACGTGACCGAGGCGGCGGTGTGCCTCGGCGACGGCGAGCCCGGTACGGGCCACCTCCTGCTGGGACCCGGAGAGTTCGGCCGCTTCCAAGTGGCGGATGCCCTCGGCCAGTACGTCCGTGAGAGCGGCGTTCACGGACATCTTGGTGAGGGCGCCTTGGTACTCGGGCGCCAGTGCTTTGCTGTGCATGGGAGCCTTTCGCGCGCGGACAGCGGGCTCCGGAACAGCTATACGCTGCGTGTATACATGCAGCGTATAGTACGCCGGTGCTCCGACCTGTGCGCTCATGGGGGGCTGGGCGAGCTTCGTCGTGTGCGGGGGTACCGCCTTGCTGTGGATCAAGACGACGTATGCGCGCCGAGGGTTGCTTCGTGATCGGCGAAAGCGCGTACGGGGCGCTGCCGCGTCAGCCGGCCCGGTCCGTCAGATGGGCGGTGAACCATGCGCGGGCCAGCTCGGCGACTTCGTCCAGGGCCCCCGGCTCCTCGAAGAGGTGGGTCGCCTCCGGGATGACGTCGAGCCTGTTCTCGCAGCGGAGTTCCGCCTGTGCCTGCCGGTTGAGCTCCAGGACGCGCGGGTCTCGGCCGCCCACGATCAGCAGGGTCGGCGCCCGGACCTCGCCGAGCAGGTCCCCCGCGAGATCGGGCCGGCCGCCGCGCGAGACGACCGCGCCGATCCCCGTACCGGCGACGGCCGCCGCCCGCAGCGCGGCGGCGGCTCCGGTGCTCGCGCCGAAGACGCCGAGGGGGCCGGGGGCGTGCCGCCGCAGCCAGCCGGCCGCGTCCATCAAGCGGTCGGCCAGGGTCTCGATGTCGAAGACGCTGGCGCGCTCGGCCTCCTCGGCGGGGGTGAGCAGGTCGAACAGGAGGGTGCCCAGGCCCGCCCGGTTCAGGGCCGCCGCCACCGACCGGTTGCGCGGGCTGTGCCGGCTGCTGCCGGAGCCGTGGGCGAACATCACGACGGCCCCGCCGCCCGGTGCCGTCGTCAGTTCGCCGGGCAGCACCACGCCGCCCGCCTCGACGTCCACCTCGGACGCCGTCGCGGGGGCCGGCCGGCCGGCGGCCCGCGCCAGCAGCGCCACCACGTCCTCGTCCGGCGTCTGGTCGAAGTCCCGGTACCACTGGCCCACCGCGGAGAACCCCGGCGGCGTCGACAGGCAGACCAGCTCGTCCACCTCGCCCCGGAGCCGGGCCGCCGCGTCCGGCGATGCGACCGGTGCGGCCAGCGCCACGTGCGCCGCGCCCTGCGCACGCGCCACGGTGCACGCGGCCAGCGCGGTGGCGCCGGTGGCGATGCCGTCGTCCACCACGATCACCGTGCGCCCGGCGAGCGGAACGCGCGGCCGGTCACCCCGGAACGCCTGCGCCCTGCGCAGCAGTTCACTTGTCTCGGCGCGCTCGACCTCGGTGATGTCGGCCTCCGACAGGCCGCCTCGGCGCACGATGTCGTCGCTGATGATCCGGACGCCGCCCTCCCCGATCGCGCCGAAGCCCAGCTCCGGGTGGTGCGGGACGCCGAGCTTGCGGACCACGATCACGTCCAGGGGTGCGCCCAGCTCCCGGGCCACCTCGAAGGCCACCGGAACCCCGCCGCGCGGCAGGCCCAGGACGACCGGATCGCTCTGTGCCAGGGGCGCCAGGGCCTCGGCGAGCCGTTGTCCCGCTTCGGTGCGGTCGGTGAACAGCACGGGGGTTCACCCCAGATCGGGGGAGGGGGAATGCCGCATACCTCCTTCGAATCAACCTCATGGGCCGGTGGCCCGCAAGCCGGCGGCGGTGTGCGTGCAGGGTTTAGCTAGATGACAATGAAAACGATTGTCGTTAACGTGTGCGGGGTCAGGCGCACGGCCCCCGACCGGGTGCCGCCGTGCGCCCGGCGTCCTGCAACCGTGCGGTGAAGAGGGGTAGTCGTGGCGCATCTGCTGATGGTCGAGAGCTGGGTCGGATCGATGAGCAGACTTCTGCCACGGGCGATCCGGGAGGGCGGACACGAGTTCACCTTCCTCACCCGCGACCTCCATCACTACCTGCGCGCCGCGCCCGAGGCAGTCCGCCACCCGCTCCTCTCGGCCCGCCATGTGCTCACGGCGCCCACCAACGACGCGGCCGAGCTGCTGCCGTTCGCCGAACGGGCCCACCGGGCCCTGGCGTTCGACGGGGTGATCACGTCCTGCGACTACTACCTCCCGCTCGCCGCGAGGATCGCGGCCCGGCTCGGTCTTCCGGGCCCCGCCCCCGATGCGGTGGAGAACGCCTGCCGCAAGGACGCCACCCGCGAGGTCCTGGCCCGTGCGGGAGTGCCGGGCCCCCGGTTCGCCGTCTGCGGGGACTGGGCGCAGACCCTGGACGCGGCACAGCGGATCGGGATGCCCCTGGTGCTCAAGCCCGTCGACCTGTGCGCCGGGATGTTCGTGCGGCGCGTCGACGACGAGAAGGGGCTCGCCGAGGCCCACCGCGCGCTCGCGGACTTCCCCGTCAACGCGCGGGGCCAGCGGCGCGCCCCCGAGGTGCTCCTCGAAGAGCTGCTGCACGGCCCCGAAGTCAGCGTGGAGACCGTCACGTTCGCCGGACGCACTCAGGTGGTCGGGGTGACCGACAAGAGCATCGGCGGCGCGCCCGCCTTCGTGGAGACGGGTCACATGTTCCCCGCCGCGCTCACCGACGACGACGCCCGCACGGCCCGCGAGACCGCCGTCCTGGCCGTCGAGGCGCTCGGCCTCGACGCCGTCGTGGCGCACACCGAGATCAAACTCACCCCGGACGGCCCCCGCGTGGTCGAGGTCAACCCCCGCCCGGCCGGCAACCGCATCACCGAACTGATCCGCCATGTGACCGGGATCGACCTCGCCGCCGCCTGCGTCAGCGTGGCGCTGGGCCGGGAACCGGACCTCCGCCCGCGCGCCACCGGGCTGTGCAGCGCGGCCATCGGCTTCCTGGTGCCCGGCACCGGGGGAGTGCTGGACCGGATCGACGGCGACGACGCGGTGGGCGAGGCCCCGGACGTCCTGGAGTTCAGCCTCGCGGCCCCCGGCACCCCGGTCACCGCCGCCGGCAGCAACAACGAGTACCTGGGCCATGTGATGACCGGCGACGCCGAAGGGCCGGGAGCCCGCGCCCGCGCCGACGCGCTTCTCGCCCGGCTGCACCCCCAGGTGGTGACCAGGTGACCGCCGGCACCACCGAGGCGCCCGCCGCCCTCTCGTACGAGGAACTCGTCTCCCGGGTACTGGCCTGCGGATACGGCCCCGACCCCCGCACCCTGCGCATCACGACGGCCTTCACCACCCACCAGTCCGTGGGGCACCCCGGCCGCCGGGGCGGATACCGCAACGAGGTGCTGAGCCTGCGGCTGGCCGAGGCCGTCGGCTCCTGCGCCGTCGAGCCCGGCGAACTGCCCGACGGCGCGGTCGACGACTGTGTGCGGGCCGACGCCGCCACCCTGCTCGCCCATCCACGGCCGGCGGTGCGGATCGCCGCGCTCGACGCCTACCTCATGCATGTGCGGCCGCACGGCCCGGCGTCCGGGGCCCGGCCCTGGCCGCTGCCGGCGGGCGGCTCGCTGGAGAAGTCCCGGGCCCGGGCGCGCGGCGTCGTCGGCCTGCTCGACGTACCGCCCGGCTCCACCGTGCTCGTCGTCGGCGTCGTCAACTCGCTCCTGGAGGCGCTGCGCGAGCGCGGCATCTCCTACCTACCGTGCGACCTCAAGGGCGGTACGACGGAGTGGGGTGAGCCGGTACGGACCGGCGCGGCGGCCGAACTCGACGGCTGCGACGCGGTCCTCGCCTCCGGGATGACCCTCGGCAACGGCACCTTCGAACAGCTCAGGACGCACGCCCTGCGGCACGGCAAGCCGCTCGTGATGTTCGCCCAGACCGGCAGCGCCGTACTCCCGCACTTCATCGGCTCCGGAGTCACCGCCGTGTCCGCCGAGCCGTATCCCTTCTTCTGGCTCGACGGCGGTCCCGGCACCCTCCACCGCTACGGAGGCGCCCAGTGACGACCGCGCTCCTGCGCCCGGCGGGCAACCGGGAACTGCTCGGCCTCGTCGGGCGCACCCCGCTGGCCCGCATCACCGCCGACCTGCCCTGCGCACACCCCGGATTCTGGGCCAAACTCGAAGGCTTCGGCGTCGGCGGGATGAAGGCGCGCGCCGCCGTGTCCATGCTGCTCGGAGCCGAGGAGCGCGGCGAACTCCTGCCGGGCGCGCCCGTGGTGGAGTCCACCTCCGGCACCCTCGGCATCGGACTGGCCTTCGCGGGCCAGGCGCTCGGCCACCCCGTCGTGCTCGTCGGTGACACCGAACTCGGACCCTCCATGCGCCAGTTGCTGTGCTCCCACGGCGCCCGGCTCGAACTCGTCGACCGGCCCGCCGACCGGGGCGGCTGGCAGGCGGCCCGGCTGGCCAGACTCCGCGAACTGCTCACCGCGCTGCCGGGCGCCTACTGGCCCGACCAGTACAACAACCCCGACAACACCGCCGGGTACGCCTCGCTCGCCGCCGAGATCGCCGACCGCCTCGACCGGGTGGACGTGCTGGTGTGCAGCGTCGGCACGGGCGGGCACAGCGCGGGAGTCGCCGCCCCGCTGCGCCGGCGCTGGCCCGCGCTGCGGCTCATCGGGGTCGACGCCACCGGCTCGGCCATCTTCGGCCAGCCGGCCAGGGCCCGGCTGATGCGCGGACTGGGCAGCAGCATCCACCCGCGCAATGTCGCCCACGAGCAGTTCGACGAGATCCACTGGGTCGGGCCCGCCGAGGCCGCCGACAGCTGCCGCAGGCTGGCCCGGGACAACTTCGTCAGCGGCGGCTGGAGCACCGGGGCCGTCGCCCTCGTCGCGGCCTGGGCCGCCCGGACGCACCCCGGCGCCGTCGTCGCCACCGTCTTCCCCGACGGGCCCCACCGCTACCTCGGCAGCATCTACGACGACGGGTTCAACGCCCTGCACCGTCTGGACCGGACGACCACGGCGACCCGCCCCGTCGAGATCCGCCACCCGCGCGCGACGGAGGCCACCGGCTGGACGCGCTGCGCCGCGCCCGCCGGACGCCGCAACGCGCCGCGCCCGCCGCTCACCCGCCCCCGGACGCCCGCCGTCCGTCTGCCGTACGAACCGGAGGAGCGCCGATGAAGAGCACCCTGCGCACGGTGCGGCTGCGGCTCGCCGAGCCCCTGCGGATCTCCCGCTCCACCACGACGGCCCGGCACGCCGTCCGGCTGTCCCTCGAACACCAGGGACTCCACGGCCACGGCGAAGCCGTCACCAGCGTCTACTACGGACTCGACACCCAGGCCCTGGAACAGTGGCTGCACCGCCGGGGCCGCGAACTCGCCCGGTACCCCGATCCGGAGACGGCCCTCGCCGCCCTCCCCGAAAGGGCGCCCGGCACACCCCCATTGGTGGCGGCTGCCGTGGAGTCGGCGCTGCTCGACCTCGTCGGCAAGCGCGCCGCGACCCCCGTCCACCGGCTCCTCGGCACCGCCGCCGCTCCGGCCGCCGCGACCGCCCGCACCATCGGCATCACCGCGCCCGGCCACGCCGCCGCCCTCGCCGCCCGGCTGACGGACCAGGGGTTCTCGGTCATCAAGCTCAAGGCGGGGTCGGCCGACCCCGAGGACGACGTGGCCCGCGTGCGCGCCGTACGCGCCACCGCCCCCCACGTACGCCTGCTGCTCGACCCGAACGGCGGCTGGAGCGCGTCCGCCGCCCCCGCGCTGCTGGGCCGCTTCGCGGAGCTGGGGGTGGAGGCCGTCGAACAGCCCGTCCCGCCCGGCGATCCCGAGGGGCTGGCCCGGCTCGCCGCGCGTTCACCTCTGCCGGTCATCGCGGACGAGGACGCGGTGGACATCGAGGACGCCCGACGGCTCGCCGGCCGCGTCCACGGCATCAACGTCAAGCTCGCCAAGTGCGGAGGAGCGCGCGCCGCCCTGCGCATCGCGGAACTGATCGCGGGCAGCGGCACCCACCTCATGCTCGGCTGCCTCACCGCCAGTTCCCTCGGCCTCGCCCCCGCCGTGCACCTCGCGGACCGTGCCCGATGGACCGACCTGGACGGCCACCTCCTGCTCGCCCACGACCCGTGGACGGGGATCGGCGGAACCGACGGCACCGTGCGCGTGAGCGGCCGCCCGGGGCTCGGGGTCCACCCCCGCCCCCCGTTCGACGGCGCCCGCGCGGGCGTCCGGGAGAGCGGGGCGCGGTCATGAGGACCTGGCGCGAGATACGCGGTTTCACCCCGGCCGTACGGCTGCTGCTGGTCAACCAGTTCGGTGTCAACACCGGCTTCTATCTGCTCGTCCCCTATCTGGCCGTGCACCTGAGCCGGGACCTCGGCATGTCCGCCGCGGTCGTCGGTCTGGTGCTCGGTGTGCGCAACCTCAGCCAGCAGGGCCTGTTCCTCATCGGCGGCTCCGCCTCCGACCGGCTGGGCGCACGAGGAGTGATCATCACCGGCTGCGGACTGCGGACCGTGGGCTTCGCCCTCTTCGCGCTCGGCGACGGGACCGCGGTGCTGCTCGCCGCCTCCGTACTGAGCGGACTCGCCGGTGCGCTGTTCAACCCCGCCGTCCGTGCCTACCTGGCCCAGGAGGCGGGGGAGCGCAGGGCCGAGGCCTTCGCACTGTTCAACGTCTTCGCGACGACCGGCGCCCTCGTCGGCCCGCTCCTCGGCAGTGCGCTGCTCCTCGTCGACTTCCGGGCGGCGGCCCTCACCGCGGCCGGACTCTTCGCCGTCCTGACCCTCGCCCAGGCCCTGGTGCTGCCGCCGCGCCGCGTCGCCCCGGCGGCGGGCGGCGTGCTCGCCGACTGGCGCGAAGTGGTGGGCAACCGCGCGTTCATGGCGTTCGCGCTCGCCATGGTGGCCATGGTCGCGCTGGAGAGCCAGCTCTATCTCCTGCTGCCCGAGGGGGCGCGCCGGGCCACCGGATGGGACGGCGCGGCAGGGCTGGTCTTCCTCGTCGCCACCCTCGCCGGTCTGGGGCTCCAGCTGCGCATCACCCGGGCCCTGAAGCGCCGGGGCAGCCGGGCCACCTGGATCAGCGGCGGCCTCGCCCTGATGGCCGCCGCCTTCGTCCCGCCCATGCTGGTGACGCCGGGCGGCGGAGACGGGGCGCTGGGCGCCGTGCTGCGCGCACTGCCCGTGCTGGTGGGGGTCCTGCTGCTGCAGACCGGCCTGATGATCGCCCAGCCGTTCGTGATGGAGCTGGTCCCCGGCTTCGGCCGCGCCCGCCTCACCGGCACCTACTTCGGGGTGTTCTACGTCGTCTCCGGCATCGCCGCCGCGCTCGGCAACGCGGCGGTCGGCTGGGCGATGGACACCGGCGGACGCACGGGCGCCGGCTGGCTGCCCTGGGCCTGCTGTCTGCTCCTGGGCCTGCTGTCCGCCGCCGGAGTCGCCCGGCTGCACCGGCTCGGCGCACTGCCGGCCGGGCAGCCCGCCGTACCGGCCCGGGCCTGAGGGGGCCGCGATGACCGACCCGAACCTGCTCACCGACAACCCGGCCCTCTACGAGGCGCGCTTCCCCGACCCGGACCGGCTCGCCGGCCGCTGGACGGATGCCTGCCTGACGTCGTACGGGGCCGGCGCCCGGGTCCTGGACCTCGGCTGCGGCACCGGCCGCGACGCCGCGTACCTCCATGCCGCAGGCCGTACGGTGACCGGCGCCGACCTCTCCGACGCCATGCTCCGCCACGCGGCCCGGCACCACCCCGGCCCGGACTACCGGCGGGCCGACCTGCGCGCCTTCGACCTGGGCGCCGGGGAGTTCGACGCCGTCGTCTGCCTGGACAGCGCCCTGCTGTACTGCCGGACCGACGCCGAACTCCTCGGCTGCCTCGCCTCCTGCCGGCGGGCGCTCGCCCCCGGCGGGCTGCTCGTCGCGGAGATGCGCAACGGTGCGTACTTCCTCGGCCGGGCGGACCTGTCCGCCACCTCGTCCGTCCACACCTTCACCCACCGGGGCCGCACCTACCGCTCCGTCACCCGGCTCTCCGTGGACCCCGCCGCACGTCTCCTGCGCCGGTCGCGCACCTGGACCACCGACGACGGAGCACCCCCGGTCCAGCAGCGCTCGGCCTGGCGGCTGCTCCTCCCCGAAGAGCTGCGCCGGACCCTCGCCACGGCCGGGTTCGAGGTGCTCGCGCTCCACGACGGGCCCGGCCCGCGTACCGAACCTCCCTGGCGCGAGCACGACGTACCGGCCGGGACCACGACGTCCGACCGCCTCCACCTGACCGCCCGCCGCACGGACAGCCGTACCGCCGCGCCGCGTGCCTGAACGGGCCCGTCCCCGCCCCACCTCCACGACCGACCAAGGACACCTCCATGCACGCTGACCACGCCCCTTCTCCTTCCCCTTCGCCCGCCCGCTTTCCGGGTCTGCGCCGCCGCGGCTTCCTCGCGGCCTCCGGAGCGGTCGGCGCCCTCGCCCTCGCCGGCTGCGCCGACACCTCCCGTACCGAGCCGTCCGACGGGAAGGGCGACGGCACACCCAGGCGCGGGGGCCGGCTGAGAGCGGCTTTCGCCGGGGGCGGCGCGAGCGAGACACTCGACCCGCACCTGAGCAATCTGTTCGCCGACGCCGCCCGGGCCAAGGCCCTCTACGACAAGCTCGCCGACTACGGCGCCGACCTCGCCGCCCGGCCCCGCCTCGCCGCCTCCTGGGAGCCCGACAGCGCCCTGAAGCGCTGGAAGGTCTCCCTGCGCGAGGCGGTCTTCCACGACGGGAAGCCGGTGACGGCGGCCGATGTCCTGCACAGCTACCGGCGCATCGCCGACCCCCAACGCGCCTTCCGGGCCAGGGCCTCGCTCGAACCGATCGACCTGGCGGCCAGCCGGGCCCTGGACGAGCGGACCGTCGAGTTCGTCCTGAAGCGGCCGACCGCCGAATTCCCGAACATCCTGGCCGCGTTCGGCGCCTACATCATTCCCGCGACGGCCCGCGAGGGCGACTTCGACCGCAAGCCGGTCGGCAGCGGTCCCTTCCGCTTCGTCTCCTTCGCACCCGGCCGCTCCACCGTCCTCAGGCGCAACGACGCCTACTGGGAGGGCGCACCCCATCTGGACGAGCTGGAGTTCGTCGTCGCCAACGAGGAGTCCGCCCGCGTCAACGCCCTGCTCGGCGGCCAGGTCGAGTACGCCCACGAGCTGAACCCGGCCACCGCCCGCGCACACGAGAAGGGCGGGCGCATCACCGTCGTGCGGCTGCGCAACAGCGCGATGCAGTCCTTCGCCATGAAGAGCGACCGGCCGCCCTTCGACGACCGGCGGGTCCGCCAGGCCCTCTTCCTCGTCGCCGACCGCGAGGAACTCGTCCGCAGCGCCCTCTCCGGCGCCGGGGAGACAGGCAACGACCTCTTCGGGAAGGGGTACGAGTACTACGACGACAGCCTTCCCCAGCGCGAACAGGACCTCGGCCGGGCCCGCAGCCTGCTGAAGCGGGCCGGCGCGGAGGACCTGCGGATCACCCTCGACACCTCACCGGTCGCCGCCGGATTCACCGAGGCGGCCGCCGTCTTCCGGGACCAGGCCGCGAAGGCCGGCATCACCGTCGAGGTGCGCACCGGCAGCAAGGACACCTACTGGAAGGACATCCTCGACTCCGGCACCCTGTGCTGCTACCGCTCCGGCGCCATGCCCATCGAATCGCACCTGTCCCAGCGGTTGCTGACCGACTCGACCACCAATGCCACCCACTGGCGCCACCGCGACTTCGACGCCCTCTACCAGCAGGCCCAGTCGACGAGGGACCCGAAGGGGCGGGCCGCCGTCTACGCCCGCATGCAGCAACGCCTCCACACCGAGGGCCCGTTCCTGATCTGGGGCTTCGCGGACTGGATACTCGGCACCGCCCCCCGTGTCCGGGGCGTCGAGGAGCAGGCCCCCGCCAACACCCTCGACTGGGCCCGCTTCGACAAGGTGTGGCTGGCGTGAGCGCGACCCTGCCCTGGGTGGCCCGACGGCTGCTGCTCGGCGGCGCGCAGACTGCGGGCGTGGTCCTGCTCGTCTTCGCCGCCACCGAGGCGCTGCCCGGCGACGCCGCCGTGGCCCTCGCCGACGACCAGCCGGACCCGGCCCGGATCGAGGCCGTCCGGACCGCCATGCACCTGGACCGGCCCGCCCATGAACGCCTGCTGGACTGGTCGGCCGGGCTGCTCCACGGCGACCTCGGGGCCTCCCTGACCTCGGGGCGGCCCGTCGCCTCCGCCCTCGGCGACGCCGTCGGCCCGACCCTGATGCTCGCCGTGCCGACAATCCTGCTGCTGGTGCCGGCCGCGATCGGCCTCGGGGTGCTGGCGGCCCGCCACGAGGGCCGGGCCGCCGACCGGGCCGTCAGCGCGGTGCTGCTGGGCCTCTACGCCGTACCGGAGTTCGCCCTCGGGGTGCTGCTGGTCACCGTCCTGTCCCTGTGGCTCGGCTGGCTGCCGCCGACCGCGGTCGGCTACGGCACCGATCTGCTCGCCCACCCGGCCGCGCTGGTGCTGCCCGTCCTCGTCCTGCTCGCCCGCCCGGTGTGCTCGCTCGCCCGGCTGGTCCGCGCCGGCATGATCGACGCGCTGGCCTCGCCGTACGTGGCCCAGGCGCGCCGCTGCGGGCTCTCCCCGGCCCGTGTCCGCTACACCCACGCCCTGCCGAACGCGATCACCCCGGCCGCCCAGCAACTGGCCCGCACGATCGACTGGCTGCTGTGCGGGGTCGTGGTCGTGGAGGCCCTGTATGTGATCCCGGGGCTGGGCACGCTCCTGATGAACGCCGTCGCGGAGCGCGATCTGCCCATGGTGCAGGGGCTCGCGGTGGTGTTCGGCGCCGCGACGGTCCTGCTCAACATCGGGGCCGACCTGGTCACCCACCGCCTCGCTCCGCGTACGGGCGTGGCCGCGTGATGGCCGTCGCGGTGGCCCGCTCCCGGCGCGGGCTGAAACGACTTGTCGTCGGCCGCCCCCGCGGGGCCGCAGCCGTGCGCGGGAGGCGCCGGCGCTTCGTCCCCGGCCTGCTGATCATGGGCGTCCCGCTCGTACTCGCCCTGGCCGGGCCGCTGTTCGCGGGTGACGCCGGACCGCGCGGCACCTCGCTCACCGCCGGTGGCGGGCACCTGCTCGGCACGGACTTCACCGGCCGGGACGTCGTGCGGCAGATCCTGCTCGGCGGCCGGTCCGTCGTCCTGGTCGCCGTCGCGGCGACCGCCCTGGCCTACCTGGTGGCGCTGCCCGTCGGATTCGTCTGCGCCCTCACCCGCCGGGCCTGGCTGGAGGAGCTTGTGATGCGTCCGCTGGACATCCTGCTCTCCGTACCGTCGCTCCTCATGATCCTGCTGGTGGCCGCCGTCCTGGAACCCGGTCCGGCCGGGCTGGCCCTCCTGGTGGCGCTCGTCGCCATACCGGACGCGGCCCGGATCGTCCGGGCCGCCGGAGCCGAGGCCGCCTCGCGCCCGGCGGTCGAGGCGCTGCGCATGCAGGGCGAGAGCTGGGCGCGGATGGCGTTCGGGTACGTCGGACGCTCGGTCCTGCGGACCCTCGCCGCCGATGTGGGCGTCCGGCTGACCGGGGCGGTCTACCTCGTGGCCACGGCGGCGTTCCTCGGTGTGGGCGTCGCGCCGGACGCCGCCGACTGGGCGGTCATGGTGGACCGCAACCGCACCGGGCTGTTCGTCCAGCCCTGGGCGGCCGTGGTGCCCGCCCTGCTGATCGTCGCGCTCACCATGGGCGGGAACCTCCTCGTGGACGCCGCGCTCGCCCGTGGGAACCCCGAGGAGGAAAGCCGGTGACCGGCCGCGACCGGCCCGTCGCCGCGGTCGAGGGACTGACGGTGGAGATCGGCGGACGCGCCGTCGTCGACGGCGTGGACCTGCGGCTGCTGCCCGGGCGGATCACCGCGCTGGTGGGCGGTTCGGGCAGCGGCAAGACGACGACCGGACTCGCCCTGCTCGGCGAGTACCCCGCCGGCGCGCGGGTGACCGGGACGGTACGGGCGCCCGAAGGGCTGATCGGGTACGTCCCGCAGCATCCGGCGACCGTACTCAACCCGGTCCGCAGAGTCGGCGCGCTGCTCATGGACATCGCCCGGCAGCGGGTACGCCACCTGCCGAGGGCCCGGCGCGCGGCGGCGGCCCGGGAGCGGGTGCTCGACGCCCTGGACCGTGCCCGGCTGCCGGCGGCCGGGCCGCTGCTGCGCCGCTACCCGCACCAGCTCTCCGGTGGCCAGCAGCAGCGCGTGGTGCTGGCCCAGGTGCTCCTGCTCGGGGCACGGGCCGTGGTCGCGGACGAGCCCACCACCGGGCAGGACCCGCTCACCAAGCGCGGCATCGTGGACCTGCTGGCGGCCGTGGCCCGGCAGGGGATCGCCGTGCTGCTGCTCAGCCATGACGTCGATGTCGTCCGTGCCCTGGCCGACGACGTGGTCGTCCTGCGGGACGGGCGGATGACCGGCGCGCCGTGGACATCGCCCCTCCCCGTCGAAACCCGCGCGGGTGAGGGAGGCGGCGACCCCGGTGGGACCGTCCTCGAAGCACGCTCCCTCACCGCACGCCACGCGCGGACCCCGGTGCTCGACAGGGTGTCGCTCACCGTCCGCACCGGTGAATGTCTCGCCGTCATGGGCCGGTCAGGGAGCGGCAAGACGACACTGGCCCGCTGCCTGAGCGGCCTCCACGCGGACCACGACGGCGAGGTGCTGCTCGACGGCGCACCGCTGCCGCGCGGCCTGCGGGACCGTGACCGGCGTCAACTGGCGGGGGTGCAGTACGTCTTCCAGGACGCGAAGGCGTCCTTCGACGCGTACCGGCCCGTCCTCGACCAGATCGCCCGCACGGCGGTACGGCTGCGCGGGGCGGACCCGGGCGCGGCGAGGAGCGAGGCGCTGACCGTGCTGGACACCCTGGGCCTGCCGGCCGCACGCGTGGCGCGTCCGCCCGCGCGGTTGTCGGGCGGCGAGCTCCAGCGTGCGGCGCTGGCCCGCGCCCTGCTCGCCCGTCCCCGGGTGCTGGTCTGCGACGAGGTCGCCTCCGGGCTCGACCCGCTCACCCGGAGTTCCGTCCTCGGGCAGCTCACCGGGCTGGTGCGGACGGGGAGGATTCCGGCGCTCGTCCTGATCACCCATGACCTGGACACCGCCGCCCTGGCCGACCGGATCGCTGTCATGGAGCACGGCGAGGTCGTCGAGGCGCGAGCCACCGCCGATCTGCTGGGCTCGCCGCGCCATCCGTTCAGCCGCCAACTGGTCGCCGCCGCACACTCCTTGAGGGGTGAGAGGGAGGGCGCTCTGCCGGGCGGCGGCTCAGCCGTCTCCTGAGCGTGCGACGCGGAAACCCGTGTCGTCGATCCGGAACGTGGGATGGCTGCGCCGCCGGACCGACGCCCGGCAGCTCCAGCGCTCGTCGAACCAGCCGCCGCCGCGCAGCACCCGGTAGCCGCCGTACACCTCGGCGTCGTAGACGTCCCAGCACCACTCCCACACATTGCCCAGCGTGTCGTACAGCCCCCACGCGTTGGGCCGGCGTCCGCCGACCTCGTGCACCCGCTCCCCGGAGTTGCCGCGATGCCAGGCGATCTCGTCGAGCTGCCCGTACCGGGCCCCGGCCGTGCCGGCCCGGCAGGCGTGCTCCCACTCGGCCTCGGCCGGCAGCCGGTACCCGTCGGCCGCCGTGTCCCAGGTGATGTGGTCCGGCCCGCAGGCGGTCCGGTAGGCGGGGGCCAGCCCCTCGCCCAGGGAGAGGGCGTTGCAGAAGTGGACCGCGTCCAGCCAGGAGACGCCCTCGACGGGCAGCCGGTCCCCGCGCGCCGTGCTCGGCCGCTCGCCGGTGACCCGTGCGTACTGGGCCTGGGTGACGGGGTGCGCGGCGAGCCGGTACGGGGCGAGCTCCACGTCCCAACTGAGCTGTGTGCGGCGGTCGGACAGGGTGACCCGTCCGGGCGGAACGGCGATCAGCGGGATCTCGGTGCTGGTGTCCATGAGGCGGCGATCGTAGCAACGCCCCTGGCCGGCGGTGCGGTCTCCCGCCCGGCGGCCACGGGGTCAACCGCTCCGGTCCTCCAGTGCCTTGATCAGGAGCAGGGCGATGTCGTCGCTGCCCGGCGTGGAGTGCTCCGCGTAGCGGACCAGGCTGTCGGCGAGCGTGTCCATGGGCCGGCCGGCGCCCCTGGTGAACTGGCGGGCGAGGGCGTCCGTCGCCTCGTCCATGTCGATGCCGGGTGCCTCCACCAGACCGTCGGTGTACAGGGCGAGCGCGGCGCCCGGCGGCAGCGGGACCTCGGTCGTCGGGTAGCGCGCCTCCCGGTCGATGCCCAGCAGCAGACCGGGCGGCAGCTGGAGCACCTCGGTGGGCCCGCCGGGGTGGTGCAGGAGCGGCGGGGGATGGCCGGCCGTCGCCAGCAGGGCGCGGTGCCCGGCCAGATCGAGATGGACGTAGAGGCAGCTGGTGAAGAGGCCGGGGTCGAGATCGGTGAGCAGCCGGTTGGTGCGCTCCAGCACCTCGGCGGGCGGCGCGCCCGCCGAGGCGTGGACGGCCGTGCGGACCTGGCCCATGAGAGCGGCGGCCTTCACGTTGTGGCCCTGGACGTCGCCGATGGCCGCCGCGGCCGTGGTGGCGTCGAGGCGGATGACGTCGTAGAAGTCGCCGCCGATGCCCACGCCGTGGGTGGCGGGCAGATAGCGGGCGGCCACGTCCAGTCCCTCGATCGCGGGCAGGGTCTGGGGCAGCAGATGGGCCTGGAGGCTGTGCGCGAGCCGGTCCTTGGTGTCGTACAGGCGGGCCCGGTCGAGCGCCTGGGCGATCAGCCCGGCGATCGAGGTGAGCAGGGCCCGTTCCTCCGGTTCGAACGGGCGCGTCCGGTCGTAGGCCAGCACCATCGACCCGACCGGGCGTCCGGAGGCGATGAGCGGCAGAAAGGCCCAGGCGGACATGCCGCTCTGGAGCACGGCGGGCGGGTAGGCGCGCTTGAGTTCCGCGAAGGAGCTGTAGAAGGCGGGCACTCCGGTGGTCAGGACGTGCGCGGCGGGTGTGCCCGAGGCCAGGGGCGTGCCGTCGAAGCGTTCCATCAGCTGGGTGGCGAAACCACGGTGTCCCTCGATCCTCAGCCGGCCCTCCGCCGAGGTCATCACGGCGAGTGCCTGGATCCGGAAGGCGGGCCGCAGCTGATGGGAGATCAGGTCGACGACGTCCCGCATCCCGACGGCCTCGGTGAGCGTCGCGGCCAGATGCATCAGGTGGTAGAGCGCGACGGCCCGGCTCGGGGTGCTCGGCGTGGCGGGGGACTCGGCCGGCGGGGCCGCCGCGCCGGACACGGCGACGGGCGTGATGTACACGCTGATGCCGGAGGCGGTGGGGTAGAGGCGGAAGGACAGCCAGCGGTCGGGCGGGCGCAGCGCGGTGAAGGACATCGGCTGCCGGCTGATCATGGCGCCCCGGTACTGGTCCTCGAAGAGGGGATCGTCGAGCCAGGGCAGCGACTCCCACGGCAGCGTGCCCAGCAGAGCGGCCCTGTCCCCGCCGACCAGCCGGGCACCGGTGTCCGTGAGGTAGGTGATCCGGCCGTGCATGTCGAGGGTGCAGCAGCCGCCCGGCAGGCGTGCGACGAAGTCGGCCGCCGCGAGCCCCTCGGCGGGGTCGGCCGGGGGAGTGGCGGGCGGAGGCAGGACGCGGGGTGTGCTGCCCGCCGTCATCGGCCGGCCGCCTTCGTGCGCCTCGTGCAGCACCCGGGCCAGGTCGCGGCAGCAGTCGTGGACCGCCGCGCGTTCCTGGGGCGTGAGCTGCGGTGCGTGCGAGCCCGGCCACAGCAGGACCAGGCCGCCCAGGACGCTGGTGCCGCTCACGACCGGCGCGGCGGCCAGGGCGAAGTGGTACGGCAGGACCAGCGCGGTGCGCGGATAGCGCTGGGCCAGCTCCTCCTGGCTGCCGAGCCACACCAGGTGCCGGTCCTTCACCGCGTCGGCCACCGGGATCGGGGACGACAGCGGGACCCGGGTCCAGGGGGTGGCCAGCTCCGCCGGCACTCCGGCGAGGAGGGCCAGCCGCAGGGCGGAATCGCCCTGCGGCAGCAGATAGAGCATGACCACGGCGGCGCCGGTCATGTGCATGGCACGCGCCGTCGCCGCGTCCAGAAGCGGGGCCCCGGGGTCCGCCCCGGAGTCCCCGGCGGGCCGGGCTTTGTCCATAAACGGACCATACGCCCAGGTTTCGTACCGGGGTGGCTCCGGCGTCCCCGGCCGTACGGGGAACTGCTCAGCCGGCCGAGGCCTCGCGGGTGATCTGCTCGAACCGGGCGCCCATGGCCTCGGCCAGGGCCTGTGCGGCGGACAGGGGGCGGACCATCACCATCAGGTCGTCGATCTCGCCCGCCTCGTTGAGGTGGAGGAAGTCGCAGCCGTTGATCTCCCTCTCGCCCACCTTCGCCACGAAGACGAGCGCGTGCTCGCGGCCGTCCTCGCTCGCCATCTCGCGGACGTAGCGGAAGTCGGTGAACACCTGGGTGACGGCGCGCAGGATCGCGGCGGTCAGCGGCTTGCCGGGGTAGGGCTTGAACGCCACCGGGCTGGTGAAGACGACGTCATCGGCCAGTGTCGCCTCGATCGCTTCGAGGTCGTGCGCCTCGACGGCCTTGCGGAAGGGGTGCATCCGGCGCTCCATAGTCAATTTGTTGAGTAGGTGTAAAAGAGATTAATCATGCCGGTGCTAGCCTGTCCAGATGTCTCTCAAGTACGCGGTCCTGGCGGCGCTGCTGGAAGGCGAGGCGTCCGGATACGACCTGGCCAAGGTCTTCGACGTCTCGGTGGCGAACTTCTGGTCCGCCACCCCGCAGCAGCTCTACCGCGAGCTGGACCGCCTCGCGGAGAGCGGCCTGATCGAGGCGCGCGTCGTGGAGCAGGAGCGCCGGCCGAACAAGAGGCTCTTCACCCTGACCGAGGCCGGGCACGGCGCGCTGGGGGCGTTCACCGCGCGGGATCCCCGTCCCACGGCGATCCGGGACGAGCTGCTGGTCATGATCCAGGCCGTGGACGGCGGCGACCGCGACGCGGTGCGCGCGTCGGTGGAGGCGCGCATGGAGTGGTCGCGGGCCCGGCTCGCCCGCTACGAACGGCTCCGCCTGAGGCTGCTGGACGGCCGCGACGAGGACACCTTCGTGGCGCGGACGGAGCGCATCGGCCCCTATCTGACCCTGATGCGCGGCCGTTCCTTCGAGGAGGAGAACCTGCGCTGGGGTCAGCGGGTCCTGGAGATCCTGGAGCGCCGGGCCCTGGCCGTGCCCAGCCCCGTTGTCAGACCCCTCCGTTAGATTCGCCGCATGACTCAATTCGTACTGGTAGCAGGTGCCTGGCTGGCCGCACCGGCGTGGGACGAGGTGGTGCCCGCGCTGCGCGCGGGGGGTCACGGCGTCCATCCGCTCACACTGTCCGGCCTCGGCGAGAAGCAGGCGCGCCCGGTCGGTCCGCAGACCCATGTGACCGACATCGTCGACGAGGTGGAGCGCCTGGATCTGCGCGACGTCGTCCTGGTCGGCCACAGTTACTCGGGCATTCCCGTCGGCCAGGCCGCCGAGCGCATCGGTGACCGGCTGTCCCGCGTCGTCTTCGTGGACGCCAGTGTCCCCACCGCCGGCGAGTCGTTCGTCTCCGCCTGGTGGCAGGGCCCGGCCGCGCTCCAGGAGGTGCTCGACGGGAACGACGGCTTGTGGGCCCCGCCGGCCGCCGACGAGTTCGATGGCCAGGGGCTCACCGACGAACAGACCGCGCGGCTCCTCGGCGGCGCGGTACCCCACCCCGGCGCCTCGCTGAGCGACCCCGCCGTGCTGGCGGGTCCGCTGGGCGAGCTTCCGGCGACGTACGTCAAGTGCCTCCTGGACGGCCCGGAGCCGTCCGACGACGTGGCCCGGCTGCTGACCGGCGAGCGGTGGGAGCTGGTCACGATGGACACCGGACACTGGCCGATGTTCTCCCGCCCGGACGAGCTGGCCGCGGTCCTCGACAAGGCGGCGGCCTCCTGACCGGCGCCCTCTGACGGCGCGTCCCGTGGCGGTCCGCGCGCGCCGGTGCCGTGGGTGCGTCCCGCACGGAACCGGCGCGCGTCCCCGAACAGGCGAACACCACGCGCGGGACCGCCGGGGCCGGGCTGCAATGGACAGGTGACCGCGCCCCCGGACGACTGCCTCGCGCGCAACGAGTGGATCTGCGGCGCCTACCTGAGCAGCCGCCGGCACATCCTGTGGGACGCGGTGCTCCAGCACCTCCAGCTCACCGCGGTCTCCGTGCTCATCGGCCTGGTCCTCGCGCTCCCGCTCGCCCTCGCGGCCCGCCGCTGGCACTGGGCGGCCGGCCCCGTGCTCGGGGTGACGACGATCCTCTACACCGTGCCGTCGCTCGCCATGTTCTCCCTGCTGCTCCCGGTGTACGGGCTCTCCGCCTCACTGGTCGTCGCGGGCCTCGTGCTGTACTCGCTGACCCTCCTCGTACGGAACATCCTCGCCGGACTGCGGGCCGTGCCCGAGGAGACCCGGCAGGCGGCCCGGGGCATGGGCTACGGACCCGTACGGCTGCTCGTCGCCGTGGAGCTCCCGCTCGCCCTGCCCGCCGCCATGGCCGGCCTGCGCATCGCCACCGTCTCCGCGGTCTCCCTGGTCACCATCGGCGCCATCGTCGGCTACGGCGGCCTCGGCAACCTCATCTACTCCGGGATGAACACCTTCTTCAAGGCGCAGGTGCTCACCGCCTCCGTCCTGTGCGTCGTCATCGCCGTCGCCGCCGACCTGCTCCTCCTGCTCGTGCAGCGCCTGCTGACCCCCTGGACGCGGAGCCGGTCGTGAACACACTCTCCGAGGCCTGGTCCTGGCTCACGACCGCCGCGCACTGGTCGGGCGAGAACGGCATCTGGGCCCGGCTCGGCCAGCACCTCTTCCTCACCGTCGTCTGCCTGCTGGTCAGCTGCCTCATCGCCCTGCCCGTCGCCCTGGTCCTCGGCCATCTCGGCAGGGGCGGCGCGCTGGCCGTGAACATCTCCAACGTCGGGCGGGCCGTCCCGACCTTCGCCGTCCTGGTGCTGCTCCTGCTCACCCCCGTCGGACGGTGGGGCGAGGGCCCGACCATCGTGGCGCTCGTCCTGTTCGCCGTACCGCCGCTGCTCACCAACGCCTACGTCGGCATGCGCGAGGTCGACCAGGACGTGGTCCGCGCCGCCCGGGGCATGGGGATGACGGGCCGGCAGCTGCTCTTCCAGGTCGAGGTGCCGCTCGCGCTGCCGCTCATCCTCACCGGGGTGCGGATCGCGGCCGTCCAGCTCGTCGCGACGGCCACCATCGCGGCGTTGGCGGGCGGCGGGGGCCTCGGCCGCATCATCACCGCCGGATTCAACCTCGCCTCCACTCCGCAGGTCGTCGCCGGCGCGGTGCTGGTCGCCGTGTTCGCGCTGATCGTCGAGGGGCTGTTCGAGGTGGCGCAACGGCTCGCGCCCGACTGGCTCCGCGACGGGGACGCCCGATGAGGGCCCGTCACGCGCTGCCCGCCCTCCTGCTGCTGGCGGCCACCGCCTGCACCACCGGACCGGCGCTGGAGAACCAGGGCGAGGTCACCGCGCCGCCCGGCGACAGCAAGCACCTGACCATCGGATCGGCGGGATTCACCGAAAGCGATCTCCTCGCCCAGATGTACGCCCTCCTCCTCGACCGGGCCGGGTACTCCACGGAGATCATCTCCGTCACCAACCGGGAGATCTACGAAACCGCCCTGGAGAGCGGCCAGATCGACGTCGTCCCGGAGTACGCGGCCACCTTCGCCGACTGGCTGAACGCCAAGAAGAACGGCGCCGACGCCGCCCCCGTCGGCTCACCCGGCCTCGCCACCACCATGAAGGCGCTGCGCGCCCTCGCCGCGCCCCGCGGCCTCACCGTCCTGGACCCCGGAAAGGCCGTCGACCAGAACGCCTTCGCGGTCACCGCCGCCTTCGCGAGGAAGCACCGTCTGAAGTCGCTCAGCGACCTCGGCAAGTCCGGCCTCCCGGTCCGGCTGGCGGCCGGCGACGAATGCGTGCAGCGCCCCTACTGCGCACCCGGGCTGAAGAAGACGTACGGCATCGACATCACCGCCGTCGACCCCAAGGGTGTGGGCACCACCCAGGCCAAACAGGCGGTCCAGAGCGGCCGGGACCAGATGGTGCTGACCACCACCACCGACGCCACCCTGGACAACTTCGGGCTCGTCCTGCTCGCCGACGACAAGCACCTCCAGAACGCCGACTACCTCGTCCCCGTCGTCAACCGGGCCCGGGCCGGCAGCGAAGGCGTCCGCAAGGCCCTGGGCAAGCTGAACACCGTGCTGACCACGGCGGACCTGGCCCGGCTGAACGAGCAGGTGGACAGCTGG
The DNA here is from genome assembly GCF_031844705.1 of Streptomyces sp. ITFR-16. Lineage (NCBI taxonomy): Bacteria > Bacillati > Actinomycetota > Actinomycetes > Kitasatosporales > Streptomycetaceae > Streptomyces > Streptomyces sp. ITFR-16. The sequence continues at coordinate 362,814 of NZ_CP134609.1, read as the reverse complement.
CGACGGCTTCCCGAGGACGTGGCCCGCACCTATCTGCGCTCCAGGAAGCTCATCCCCGAGAACTGAGGACGGCTGAACGGGTCCGGCGCGCCGCGACGACTTCGCGCCGACGGGGGAGTCATGGTGATGACACCCGCGTGCGAGAACGTGAGAAGGCGGAGCCATGACCACCCTGCGCGAAGTACTCCAGGAGCACGTCCGTGACGGATCGGTGCCGGGCGCCGTGGGGCTGGTGGCCCGGGGAAACCGGGTGGAGGTGCAGGCGGTCGGGAGCGCCGCCGTCGGCGGGGACACGCCGATGGCCCGCGACACCCTCTTCCGGATCGCCTCGATCACCAAACCGGTCACGGCGGCCGCGGTCATGCTGCTGGTCGAGGACGGGCGGATCGCCCTGGCGGACCCGGTCGCGCCGTGGCTGCCCGAGCTGGCCTCGCCCATGGTCGTGCGCACCCCCGCCAGCCCCGTCGACGACGTCGTCCCGGCCGCCCGGCCCATCACCGTCGGCGACCTGCTCACCTTCCGCGCCGGGTACGGCTTCCCGTCCGACTTCTCGCTGCCCGCCGTCGCGCCCCTGTTCAGCGAGCTGAAGCAGGGCCCGCCGCAGCCGCAGGCCGTCCCCGCCCCCGAAGCCTGGATGGCCGCGCTGTCCCGTATCCCGCTGCTGCACCAGCCGGGGGAGGCCTGGCTGTACAACACCTGCTCCGACATCCTCGGTGTGCTCGTCGCCAGGGTGACGGGGCAGCCGCTGCCGGAGTTCCTGGCCGAGCGGCTCTTCGTCCCGCTCGGCATGACCGACACCGGCTTCGAGGTGCCCGCCGCGAAACTCGACCGGTTCACCACCTACTACCGGGCCGGTACGGGCGGGGAGCTGGAGCAGGTCGATGCCCCGGACGGCCAGTGGAGCAGCATGCCGGACTTCCCGTCCGGAGCCGGCGGCCTCGTCTCCACCGTCGACGACTGGTACGCCTTCGCCCGGATGCTCCTCGACGAGGGTGCGGTGGGCAGCCGCAGCCTGCTGACGCCGGAGTCGGTGCGGCAGATGACGACCGACCAGCTGACCCCCGCTCAGCGCGAGGCCAGCGGGCTGTTCACGGAGGGGCAGGGCTGGGGGTACGGCGGATCGGTGGACGTAGAGAAGGCCGAACCGTGGAACGTGCCCGGCCGCTACGGCTGGGTCGGCGGTACCGGCACCACGGCCCACCTCGTCCCGGCCACCGGCACGGTCGCGATCATGCTCAGCCAGGTGGAGCTGGCCGGACCCACCCCGCCGGCCACGATGCGGGACTTCTGGCGCTACGCGGCGAGCGGCTGAACTCCGTACGGGCGCGGCCCGGGCTTCCGTCAGGCGTCCGCCACCGAGTCGAACTGCACCTCGTCCCGGCTCACGCCCTGGGCGTCCGCGTCCACCGAACGCCGCAGCGCCTCATGGAGCTTCGCCGGCGTCAGCACCCCGAGGAACCGGGCCCCGTCCAGCACCGCCACCCACCCGGCGTCGTGCTGGAGCATCTCGCTGAACGCCTGCTTGAGCGGGGCGCCGACCGGCACCCAGGCGTCCATCCGGCGGGCCAGCTCGCCCACCGTCCCGTGCTCCCCGGCGATCCTGAGCGCGTCGGCGGACACCCAGCCGTGCAGCTCGCCCGCGCGGTTGAGCACCACGGCCCACCGCGAACCCGCCGCCCCGAGCCGGGCCGCCGCCGCCCCGGCCGGCTCGTCCAGCCGGGCGACCGGCGGCTCCTCCAGGTCGTCCGGCTCGATCGTGGTGACCGACAGCCGCTTCAGCCCCCGGTCGGCGCCGACGAACCGGGCCACGTACGGGGTCGCGGGGGAGCCCAGCACCGCCCCCGGGCTGTCGAACTGCTCGATGCGCCCCTCCCCGTACACCGCGATACGGTCGCCCATCCGCACCGCCTCCTCGATGTCATGGGTGACCATCAGCACGGTCTTGCGGACCGCGGCCTGCAGGCTCAGAAACTCGTTCTGAAGCCGCTCGCGCACCACCGGGTCCACCGCGCCGAACGGCTCGTCCATCAGCAGCACCGGCGGGTCGGCCGCCAGCGCCCGGGCCACCCCGACCCGCTGGCGCTGGCCGCCGGAGAGCTGGGCGGGGTAGCGGGAGCCGTACGTCCCGGGGTCCAGGCCCACCAGATCGAGCAGCTCGGCCGCCCGCTCCCGCGCCTTCGACCGCTTCCAGCCGACCAGGGCCGGGACCGTCGCGGTGTTGTCGAGGACCGTCCGGTGCGGGAAGAGCCCCACCTGCTGGATGACATAGCCGATCCGGCGGCGCAGCTTCACCGGATCGACCCCGGCGATGTCCTCGCCGTCCACCAGGATGCGGCCCGAGGTCGGCTCGATCAGCCGGTTCACCATCATCATCGTCGTGGTCTTGCCGCAGCCCGAAGGCCCGACGAGGGTGACGAGTTCCCCCTCGGCGACCTCGAAGGACAGCTCGTGGACCGCGGTCGTGCCGTCCGGATAGACCTTGCCGACCTGCTCGAACCGGATCATGACTGCACGGTAGGAGCCACCCGGCCCCGCCGCACACGGGCCGGGACTGTCCGGGTCACGGGGATGTGCTGAACTGTCCGGGAACCATCGATCCAGGAGCCCCCGTGAACAGCTTCCGCCAGCCCGGTCTCGTCCTCACCGACCGTCACTTCACCGTGCCGCTCGACCACACCGACCCCGGCGGTGAGCAGATCGAGATCTTCGGCCGTGAGGTGGTGGCCGCCTCCCGGGCCGGCGAGGAACTGCCCTGGCTGCTGTATCTGGAGGGCGGACCCGGCTTCGGCGCCCGCCGCTTCACCGGCGCGGAGGCCTGGCTCGGCAGGGCCGTCGAGGAGTTCCGGGTGCTCCTTCTCGACCAGCGCGGCACCGGGCTGTCCACCCCGGCCGGCCGGCAGACGCTCCCGCTGCGCGGCGGGCCCCGCGAGCAGGCCGACTACCTGGCGCACTTTCGGTCCGACAACATCGTCCGCGACTGCGAGGTGATCCGCCCGCAGCTGACCGGCGGCGCGCCCTGGACCGTCCTCGGCCAGTCCTTCGGCGGCTTCTGCGCCGTCCGCTATCTCTCGGCCGCCCCCGAGGGCCTCAGCACGGTCCTGATCACCGGCGGGCTGCCCTCCCTCGACGCCCACGCGGACGACGTCTACCGGGCCGCTTACCCGAGGATCGAACGGAAGGTCGCCGCGCACTACGCCCGCTATCCGCAGGACGTCGAGCGCGCCCGGGCCGTCGCCGCCCACCTCGCGGAACACCGCCCGGAGAGCGCCGGACACCGGCTTACTCCGGAGGGTTTCCAGTCCCTCGGCATCCTGCTCGGCGGCGGCAGCGGCAGCCATCAGCTCCACTACCTGCTGGAGAACGCCTTCGTCGCCACGCCGCACGGCACCGAGCTCTCCGACACCTTCACGGAGGCCATGCGCGCCGCGACCTCGTTCGCCGGGCACCCGCTGTACGCGCTGCTGCACGAGGCCATCTACGGCCAGGGCGAACGCCCCACTGGATGGGCGGCCGAGCGGGTCCGCGCCGAGTTCCCCCAGTTCGACGCGGCGACCGCGCTCAAGGGCGAGGGGCCGGTGCTGTTCACGGGCGAGACGATCCACCCCTGGCACTTCGACGTCGACCCGGCGCTGCGCCCGCTGCGCGAGACGGCGGAACTGCTGGCCACCCGCGGCGGCTGGGAGCCGCTGTACGACCCCGAGCGCCTCGCGGCCAACGAGGTCCCGGTGGCGGCCGCCGTCTACCACGACGACATGTACGTGGACACCGCGCACGCGCTGCGCACGGCCGCCGCGATCCGGGGGCTGCGCACCTGGGTGACGAACGAGTTCGAGCACGACGGGCTGCGCGCGGGCGGTCCCCGGGTGCTGGACCGGCTGCTCGCCCTGGTGCGTGACGAGGTCTGAGCCCGAGCACGCGGGAGCCGGTCGCACCGGGCGGTGCGACCGGCTCCCGTCTCTTTCGCTGCCTCAGCCCTGGAGGGCGTCCAGCGTCTCGTCCAGATTCGTCGCGGCGTGCGGGGCGCGGTTGTACGGGAGCTTCGACAGGACCGCCGCCATGCCGCAGGTGTTGGTGACCGCGGAGAAGACGAGACCGGACCCGATGCCCGCGGACAGCCAGCGCGCGGCCGGATAGCGGACCCCCGCCAGCAGACCGGCCACCACGAGCGATCCGGCGGCCAGCCGCACCTGGCGTTCCATGGGCCAGGTGGCCCGGCCGCCCTCGGGGCGGTCCAGGTCATGGCCCTCGCCCTCCCAGGCGGAGGTGCCTCCGGACAGTGTGACGGCCTCGATGTCGGCCGCCGAGAGGATGTCGCAGGCCCGCGTGGAGCGGACGCCGGAGGCGCACACCACGAGCAGGGAGCCCCGGGCGGAGGCGGACTTCAGAGCGGGCACCGCCTCGGAGAGGCGGTCGAGCGGGATGTTCAGCGCGCCGGGGACGTGCCCCGAGGCGTACTCGCCGGGAGCGCGCACGTCGATCACGGTGAACTCCGCGAGCCGGGCCGCGGCCTGGGTGGGGGAGAGGGATACGGGGCTGGTCACGAGCAGTGTTTCCTTTCGTTCACCGGGAGTGAGGCAGAGACACGCGCTCTCCTGCCCCGGACGGGCTAGAATACCCCCTGGGGTATAAAAGGGAGGTTCTGTGGAGCTCGACATGGCGGCCGATGAACTCAAGTCGGTGCTCAACCGCCTGCGCCGCGCCCAGGGCCAGCTCACCGGGGTCATCAGGATGATCGAGGAGGGCCGCGACTGCGAGGACGTCATCACCCAGATGGCGGCCGTCTCGCGGGCGCTCGACCGGGCCGGCTTCGCGATCATCGCCACGGGCCTCCAGCACTGTGTGGCCGACGGGGCGGGAGAGCCCGCCGACCGGGACCTGATGCGGGCCCGCCTGGAGAAGCTCTTCCTCTCACTGGCCTGAGTCCGCACCCGAGCCGCCCTGCGCACGGGCCCCGCGCGGCGTCCGCGACACGGCGCCCGACGCCTCCCGGCCGGTTAGCCTGCCGACATGACCGAGCAGCTGACGCCCATGCCCGAGGACTGGCGGCGCGCCCTGGCCGTCGTGGCGCACCCCGACGACCTGGAGTACGGCTGCGCGGCAGCCGTCGCCGGCTGGACCGACGCCGGCCGTGACGTCGGCTATCTGCTGGCGACCCGGGGCGAGGCGGGCATCGACACCCTCGACCCGGAGACCTGCGCGCCGCTGCGCGAGCGGGAGCAGCGGGCCAGTGCGGCGGCCGTCGGGGTCTCCCACGTCGAGTTCCTGGACCACCGCGACGGGGTCATCGAGTACGGCCCCGCACTGCGCCGCGACATCGCCGCGGGCATCCGCCGCTTCCGGCCCGAGCTGGTGATCACGCTCAACCACCGTGACACCTGGGGCGGGGTCGCCTGGAACACCCCCGACCACCGTGCCGTCGGCCGGGCAGCCCTGGACGCGGCCGCCGACGCGGGCAACCGCTGGATCTTCCCCGAGCTGACCGAGCAGGGCCTCGAACCGTGGGACGGCGTGCGCTGGGTGGCCGTGGCCGGGTCGTCCACGCCCACGCACGCCGTCGACGCGACGCCCGGACTCGAACGGTCCGTACAGTCGCTCCTCGCCCACCGCACGTACATCGAGGTGCTCACGGACGAGGACCCCGAGGCGTACTGCCGCGCCTTCCTCACCGGGAACGCCGAGGCGGCCGCCGAGCGGTTCGGGGGCCGCCCGGCCGTCACCTTCGAGCTGTTCTCCCGCTGAGCCCGGAGGGGCCCTGGCTCCTCGCGGGCCGCCCGCCGTACGCTGTGCCGCGCAGCAATCTGTGACGAAGCGTCAGTTGCGAGTGGGGGCGGCCGTGCTCGACATCCTCGACCAGGACATTCCGCAGGGGCGGGAGCGGATCACGCTCCGGACCGGGAACGGCGTCGGTGTGCTGACGCTCTGCCGGCCGGAGCAGCTCAACGGCTGGAGCTGGGAGTCCACCCGGCAGCTCGGCATCATGGCCGACCGGCTCCGCTTCGACGACACGGTGCGGGTGGTCCTGCTGCGCGGCGAGGGCAGGGCCTTCTGCGCCGGGATCGACGTCACCGCGCCCGGCGGCGGCATCACGGGCCGCTCGCCGGCCGAACGCACCCAGCGCTACTACGAGGGCATCCGCTGGGCGCACGAGCGCTTCGCCGCGTTCGCCGGTCTGCCGCAGCCCGTGGTCGCCGCTGTGCAGGGCTACTGCCTGGGCTTCGGTTTCGAGCTGGCGCTGATGGCGGACATCCGGATCGCCGCCGACGACGCCGTGTTCGCGCTGCCGGAGGCCGGGATCGGGGTCGCGGTCGACGCCGGCGGGGACATGCGGATCGCCCGCGAGGCGGGGGCGGGCTGGGCGAAGTACCTCGCGCTGACCGGCCGCCGGATCGACGCGGCGACGGCCGAGCGGATCGGGCTGCTCCAGGCCGTCACCCCCCTCGCCGAACTGGAGCGCACCGCCCGCTCCGTGGCCGAGGCCGTCGCCGCCCAGGCGCCGCTGGCCGTGCGCCACATCAAGCGCTCGGTGGACGCGTTCGCGGACGCCGGACTCGCGCAGGCGCTCGACCGCACGGCCCTGGCCGCAGCCCTCACCCTCACCTCGGGGGACGCCGCCGAAGGGTACGCCGCCAAGGCGGCCCGCCGCCCGCCCCGCTTCGACGGCACCTAGGGCGTGTCGTGGGGCCCGCCGGGGCCGGGGAGGGTGAACGGGGCGCACCCCAGCTGTTCGCGTACCGGCACCACGGGCGGTGCAACCAGGGAGCGTCGCTGCCAGTTGGCCCCGTCGACCACCAGGGAGTGGCCGGAGACGAACCCCGCGTACGGCGAGGCGAGGAAGGTCGCCGCCCAGCCCAGTTCGCGCGGCAGCCCCACCCGGAGCGCGGGCTGTCGTACGTCGAGTTCCCGGCCGTCCGGCGCGGCCCGGTCGAGGTGGCCCCGGATGTCGCCGCTCATGTCCTCGTGCGGCATCAGGCCGGGCACCAGGCCGTTGACCCGGATGCCGTACGGGCCCCACTCCACGGCCAGCGTCTCGACGAGGTTCTTCACCCCGGCCTTGGCGGCGGCCGAGTGGGCGTAGCCGGGGCCGCCGGTCCAGGCGTACGAGGCCCCGACGCACACGATCGAGCCTGCCGTGCCCGCCGCCAGGTGGCCGCGCCCGAACGCGCGGGTCATGAACCAGGTGCCCGTCAGGGTGATGTCGAGCACCGCCCGCCACGCGTTCGGCGACAAGTCCTCGGCGGGGGAGGGGAAGTTGGCCGCCGCGTTGTTGATCAGCACATCCGGCGGCCCCAGTCGGTCCTCGGTCGCGTCGAACACCTCCGCGACCCTGTCCGGGTCCCGGATGTCGGCCGTGGCGGTCTCGACGCGGCCGGTGGTCAGGTCCGCGAGTTCGGCCGCCGCCGAGGCGAGCCGGCCTGCGTTGCGGCCGACGATCATCAAGTCAGCCCCCAGCCGGGCGAATTCCGCCGCGATCGCCTTCCCGAGGCCCGAGCCGCCGCCCGTCACCAGCACCACGGACCCGCCGTAGGTGCCGGCGGGCAACGCGCTCGCTCCCAGCGGGGGAGGGGCGGGCAGCCCCGGGGTGCCCGTGTTCTGTGTGTGCTCCGCGCTCTCCGTCATGGGCGCATGAGTACCGCTTCCGAAGGCAAAAGACCAGGTCCACGCACTGATGTTGTCCAGACCATTGACATGGCAGCGCCAAGATGTTGCATTCGGGTTCGTTGTGCTGCGCGACTCCGGTGACTTGAGTGACCCATGGAGGATCTGTGACGCCTCGCCCACCCCGTCTCACCGCGCTCGCCGCCGCGGCCGCGCTGCTCGCCGGCGGACTGCTGGCCGCCGGACCGCCTGCCCGGGCGGCCGACGGGAGCCCCACCGGGACCCCGGCCACGGCCCAGGACACCCCGGCCATCACCCCCACCCCGCGCTCGGTGAACCACCGCCCGGACCGGATCACGCTCACCCCCACCGTCACCCTGGTCGCCGGGGAGACGGCCGACGACCCGACGCTCGACCTGGTGGAGGCCGCCCTGCGCGGGGCCGGTGTGCGGCGCGTCGTCCGCGCCGCCCGGCCGCCGGCGACCGGGCTCACCGTCCACGTCGGCGACGCGCGCGCCCTCGCCGCGCAGAAGATCGAAGGGCCCTCCGCGCTGCCCGCCGAAGGCTATGTCCTCGGCATCGGGGCGAACCGCGTGGTCCTCGCGGGCAAGGACACCACCGGCACCTACTACGCCGCCCAGACCCTGCGCCAGATCCTGCCGAAGCGGAGCCGGCCGGGGGCGAGGATCGACGGCCTCGTGGTGCGCGACTGGCCCGGTACCGCGCTGCGCGGCGTCATCGAGGGGTTCTACGGCACCCCGTGGTCGCACGCGGCCCGCCTCGACCAGCTCGACTACTACGGCGAGCACAAGATGAACATCTACGTGTACTCGCCCAAGGACGACACCTACCTCCGCGAGAAGTGGCGCGATCCCTACCCCGCCGACCAGTTGGCACAGATCAAGGAGCTGGCCGACCGGGCTGCCCGGCGGCACGTAGAGTTCACCTACGCGCTCTCGCCCGGCCTCTCGGTCTGCTACAGCTCCGAGGAGGACGCGAAGGCGCTGGTCGACAAGTTCCGGACCATCTGGGACATCGGCGTGCGCACCTTCGCCGTCCCGCTCGACGACATCAGCTACACCGACTGGAACTGCGACGCCGACAAGGCGAAGTGGGGGACCGGCGGCGGCGCCGCGGGCGCGGCCCAGGCGTATCTGCTCAACCGGGTCGACAAGGAGTTCATCGCCACCCACCCCGGCGCCCAGCCGCTCCAGATGGTCCCCACCGAGTACTACGACGTCGCCCCGTCCCCGTACAAGACGGCCCTGGCCGAGCAGCTCGACCCGGATGTGCTCGTCGAGTGGACCGGTGTGGGCGTGGTCGCGCCGACCATGACGGTCGCTCAGGCGGACGCCGCCCGCGAGGTGTTCGGGCATCCGATCCTGACCTGGGACAACTACCCGGTCAACGACTACGCCACCGACCGGCTGCTGCTCGGCCCGTTCAACGGACGCGAGAAGGGGCTGCCGGGGCGGCTCGCCGGGATCACCGCCAACCCGATGATCCAGCCGTACGCCTCGAAGCTCTCGCTGTACACCGTCGCGGACTACGCCTGGAACGACGAGGCGTACGACCCCCGCACCTCCTGGGTCCGGGGGATCGAGGAGTACGCCGGCGGCGACGCCCGCACCGCGCGGGCGCTGCGTGCCTTCGCCGACGTGAACTACAGCTCCGCGCTCAACGCCGACAAGGCGCCCGAACTGGCCGCCGCGTTCGCCCGCTACTGGGCCTCCGGTGACGCGAAGCGGCTCACTTCCGTGCTCACCTCCCTCGGTGCGGCCCCCGCCCGGCTGCGCACCGGTCTGCCGGATCACGGCTTCCTCGACGACGCGGGCCCCTGGCTGGACGCCACCGAGTCCTGGGCGACCGCGGCCCGTACCGCCCTGCGGATGGTGGAGGCGGCCCGCGCGGGACAGGGGGCGCGGGCCTGGGAGCTGAGGCAGCAGCTGCCCGCGCAGGTCGAGCGCGCCACGTCGTTCACGTACACCGGGCTCGACGGGCGTGAGGTGCCGGTCCTCGTCGGTGACGGGGTGCTGGACGGGTTCGTCGAAGCGGCCACCGCCGAACACGACCGGATCCTCGGGGTGAGCGGCCGGCCCACCGCCTCCACCAGCCTGGGCACGTATCGGAGCAACACCGTCGCACGGATGCTCGACGGCGACGACGGCACCTGGTTCTGGAGCGACGGTGCACCGGCCGAGGGCGACCATGTCACCGTCGATCTGGGCGAGTCCACGGACATCGGCGGGATCACGCTCGCCATGGGGAAGCCCGGCAGCACCGAGGACTACCTTCACGCGGGGGTGCTGGAGTACTCGGCCGACGGGACCCGCTGGCACAGGCTCACGGACTTCTCCGGCCGGGCGGACGTCACCGCGACCCCGCTCGCCGGAACGAAGGCGCGCTATGTGCGGGCGCGGGCGACCGCCGGCCAGACCAGCTGGGTCGTCGTCCGTGAGTTCCACGTCACGACCACGCGCGCCGCGGTCGCCGGCAACCCGCCGGCGGCCACCGGATCCGCCCTGGACTCGGCGGCCGACGGGGACCCGGCCACCGTCTACCGCGCCGCGCGTGCCCCGGAGGCCGGCGAGGCCCTGGAGATCGCGCTCGGCGCCGCCCGCGCGGTCGGGTCGGTCACCGTCCTGAGGCCCGCCGGTGCCGAGGGCGCGGCGGACATCCAGCTGCGGAGCGCGGACGGCGACTGGCGGACCGCCGGGAAGCTCGGCGGACCGTACACCAGGATCGGCACCCCCGGCCGGACGGCCGACGCGGTACGCCTGGTCTGGCGGGCGGGCTCCCCGGCGCCGGGGATCGCTGAGGTGGTGGTGGGGAAGTAACGGGTCCCTTCCCTTGTGCGCCCGGCGCCGCCGCACCCCGGGGCGGGCCGGGCGCACGGCCGTGTCCGGGCCCGCTCGAACCGGTCGCCCGCAGGTTGTTCCCACAGGGGCAAGCGACCGCTTAGTATGCCCCGGAGCAGTGGTAATGCCGACAGTGTTGTGGAGGCCCCTCATGCAGGCATGGCGAGTGCACCGGAACGGCGAGCCGAGCGAGGTGATGCGGCTGGAGGAGACGGACCGGCCGACGCCCGGCGACGGGCAGGTGGTCGTCGAGGTGCTCGCGGCGAACATCAACTTCCCCGACGCGCTGCTCTGCCGCGGCCAGTACCAGGTACGGCCCCCGCTGCCGTTCACCCCCGGCGTGGAGATCTGCGGCCGGACCGGCGACGGGCGCCGGGTGCTCGCCACCTCCGCCCTGCCCCACGGCGGATTCGCCGAGTACGTCGTCGCGGACGAGGCGGCACTCCTGCCCGCCCCTGAGAGCCTGGACGACGCCGAGGCGGCCGCCCTGCACATCGGCTACCAGACCGGCTGGTTCGGGCTGCACCGCCGGGCGCGCCTCCAGGCCGGCGAGACGCTACTCGTCCACGCCGCCGCGGGCGGCGTGGGCAGCGCGGCCGTACAGCTCGGCAAGGCCGCGGGCGCCACCGTCATCGGTGTGGTCGGCGGGCCGGAAAAGGCGAAGGCCGCCGCCGAACTCGGCTGCGACCTGGTCGTCGACCGGCGCACCGACGACATCGTCGCCGCCGTGAAGGAGGCCACCGGAGGCCGGGGCGCCGATGTGGTGTACGACCCCGTCGGCGGCGACGCGTACGCCAAGTCCGTGAAGTGCATCGCCTTCGAGGGACGGGTGATCGTCGTCGGCTTCGCCAGCGGCGTCATCCCCACGCCCGCACTCAACCACGCCCTGGTGAAGAACTACTCGGTCCTCGGACTCCACTGGGGCCTGTACAACACCAAGGACCCGCAGGCGGTCCGCGACTGCCACACGGAACTCACCCGGCTCGCCGCCGAAGGAGCCATCAAGCCGCTGATCAGCGAGCGGGTCCCGATGGCCGGGGCGGCGGCAGCCGTCCAGCGCGTCGCCGACGGTACCAGCACCGGCCGCATCGTCGTCCTGCCGTCGGGAGCCGCCCGATGACCGCCCCCGACGCCGCCGGACTGCGCCGCCGCACCCGCGACCTGCTCGCCGCGCACCCCCCGGCCACCACGGACCGCACCGACTTCCTCAGGGCGCGCTTCGACGCCGGACTCGCCTGGGTGCACTACCCGGCCGGGCTCGGCGGCCTCGACGCGCCGCGCTCCCTCCAGACGGTCGTCGACGCCGAACTCGCCGCCGCCGGCGCCCCGGACAACGACCCGCGCCGTATCGGCATCGGCCTCGGCATGGCGGCCCCGACGGTCCTCGGCTTCGGCACCGACGAGCAGAAGCAGCGCTTCCTGCGCCCCCTGTGGGTCGGCGAGGAGGTGTGGTGCCAGCTCTTCAGCGAACCGGGCGCCGGCTCCGACCTGGCAGCGCTCGGCACGCGCGCGGTGCGCGACGGCGAGGACTGGGTGGTCGACGGGCAGAAGGTCTGGACGTCCAGCGCCCATGTGGCGCGCTGGGCGATCCTCATCGCCCGCACCGACCCGGACGTGCCCAAGCACCGGGGCATCAGCTACTTCATCTGCGACATGACCGATCCCGGCGTCGAGGTGCGGCCGCTGCGCCAGATCACCGGTGAGGCCGAGTTCAACGAGGTCTTCCTCACCGGTGTGCGCATCCCCGACAGCCGCAGGCTCGGACCCGTCGGCGAGGGCTGGAAGGTCGCACAGACGACGCTCATGAACGAGCGCGTCTCCATCGGCGGATCCCGCATCCCGCGCGAGGGCGGCATGATCGGCCCGGTCTCCCGGACCTGGCGCGAACGCCCCGGGCTGCGCACCCATGACCTGCACCAGCGGCTGCTGACGCTCTGGGTCGAGGCGGAGGTCGCCAGGCTTGCGGGTGAACGGCTGCGCCAGCAGCTCGTCGCCGGACAGCCGGGCCCGGAGGGCTCCGGCATGAAGCTGGCCTTCGCCCGCCTCAACCAGGAGATCAGCGGGCTGGAGGTGGAACTCCTCGGTGACGAAGGGCTGTTGTACAGCGACTGGACCATGCGCCGCCCCGACCTCGTCGACTTCACCGGGCGCGACGCCGGCTACCGCTACCTCCGCTCCAAGGGCAACTCCATCGAGGGCGGCACGAGCGAGGTACTGCTGAACATCGTCGCCGAACGCGTGCTCGGCCTGCCCGCCGAGCCGCGCAACGACAAGGACGTCGCCTGGAAGGACCTCTCCCGATGACCGCACAGCCCGAAGCGAGCCAGGCACCCGATCTGCTGTACTCGGAGGCCGAGGAGGACCTGCGGGCGGCGGTGCGCTCACTGCTCGCCGACCGGGCCGACGCGCCGGCGGTGATCGCCCGCACCGAGTCCGACACGCCGTACGACCCGCAGCTCTGGAAGGCCCTCGCCACCGACATCGGTGCCGCCGGACTGCTGGTGCCCGAGAAGCTCGGCGGCCAGGGCGCCTCCCACCGCGAGGCCGCCGTCGTCATCGAGGAACTCGGCCGCAGCGTCGCCGCCGCGCCCTACCTCACCAGCTCCGTCGTCGCCACCGAGACGCTGCTCGCACTCGGCGCGCAGGACGGGCCGGCGGCTGAACTGCTCACCGAACTGGCCACCGGCCGCAGGGTCGCGGTCCTCGCCGTGCCCTTCGCCGCGGCACCGGGGAGCGCGGCACCGGGAAGCGTGGCTGCGGCGGAGGCCGCGGCGGTGTCCGGCAGCCTCGAAGGCGCCCTCGGCCCGATCGCCGACGCGGCCGCCGCCGACGTGCTGCTGGTCCCCACCGCCGACGGCCTGTACGCCGTGGCCGCGGACGCGGCCGGGGTCACTCTCGAGCCGCTCGTCGCGCTCGACCTCACCCGCCCGCTCGCCGCGGTCACCCTCGCCGGTGCCACCGGCACCCTCCTCGCGGACGCCGGGACGGCCCGGGCCGCCGTGGAGCGGGGGCTGCTCGCGGGAGCCGGGCTGCTCGCCTCGGAGCAGCTGGGACTCGCCGAGTGGTGCCTGACCGAGACAGTGCGACACACCCGGGAGCGCCACCAGTTCAACCGCCCCATCGGGTCCTTCCAGTCGCTCAAGCACCGCATGGCGCAGCTCTGGCTGGAGATCGTCTCGGCCCGTGCGGCGGCCCGCAACGCCGCCGACGCCCTGGCCACGGGCAGCCCCGACACGCCGTTGGCGGTCGCCGTGGCCCAGGCGTACTGCTCCAAGGTCGCCGTCCACGCGGCGGAGGAGTGCGTCCAGCTGCACGGCGGCATCGGGATGACCTGGGAGCACCCCGCGCACCTGTATCTGAAGCGGGCCAAGGCCGACGCGACCGCATACGGCACGGCGGGCCGCCACCGCGAGACCGTCGCCGCGCTGATGGAGCTGCCCGCGCCGTAACACCGCAGGCCGGAGGGGGAGCGGGGGGCGCGCGGAGGTGCCCCCGCTCCCCCTCGCGCGCGTACCCGCCGGGACGGCCCGGACGTACCCGTTTGGCGGACACGCCGGTGCGCCGGATGGCCCCTCCGCTGCGCCACACTGACGCCGAATGCCGCAATTCCGGCGCGGCGGAGGAGGTTGGCCATGGCCATTTCGATCTCACTGGTGCTGCTTCTGCTGATTCTGGCGGTGATCTTCCTCCGCAACGGCGGACTGAAGGTCTCCCATGCGCTGGTCTGCGCCCTCCTCGGGTTCTTCCTCGCCGGCACGAGCATGGCCCCCACGATCCAGGACGGCCTGACGGCCACCGCCGACGTCGTGAGCAGCATCAGGCCCTGACCGCCCCGGGGAATCGTGTGCAGGTGCTCCTGATCCGTACAGTTCAGGCATGTCATTCCCCCCTCATGGACGCGTGCCGGGCGCCGCTCACCACGAGCACTGCCGCAACAGCGGCTGCTGCCGGTGCTCGCAGCGGCCCTGGACGACGGCCGTCGGGAGCGAACGCCTCTGCGCCCTGTGCGCCGCGTGCTGCCGGGAGTGCGGCCGGGCGCCCGCGCCTCATGTGGACAAGCTCGCCGACGGGCTCTGCGGCAACTGCCGCGGCCTGTGCGGCCGGTGCGGTGCGCCGTTCACGGCGGACGGGGACTGCCGGTGCAGGCGGTGGCAGCGGCCCGGGGGCGACCCCGTCGCGTACGTCCTCCACGCGCTCCCGCCGCCGCTCGTGCGCGCGTTCGGCGGCGGCTTCCCCCGCGAGCTGGTCGGGCTGATCCGGCGGGAACTGGACCGCCGCAGCCCCGACCAGCTCCTGGACCGGGCCGAACGCCGCTGGCACTCCCGCTGGTCCCACACGCTCCAGGAGACGGACGAGGACGGCCGCCGCCGGGCGCCCCTGGAGATCGCCGAACAACTGCTCCGGCCGGGCATGTGCGCCGAACCCGCCTGCGAGGACGGCCGGCTGCTCACCACCGACGCCGCCTGCGGGCGCTGCGCCCGGCCGCTCCACCGCTTCGTGCCCGACCAGGCCGGCGGCCGGGCCGCTTCGGACCGGGCCAGGACCGCGGTCACCGCGATCCGGCGGGAGATGCTCGACCGCCGTACACGGGGGCCGCGCCCGGGCGCGGGGCCGGCCTCGCCCGGCGCGCCGGCGGTCAACGTTGCACCGCCGTGAAGCGTCCATGAAACACAGCGGGTTTCCATGGACACTTCAAGGGCCTCGACCTAGCGTCGGGCGGCGGCGCGACCCCGCCCCCGACCGAGGAGTCCGATGTCCCCGCTGTCCCCCCTGACCAGAAGCGGACCCGTCCGCGCCCTGGCCCTGGCACTCGCCCTCTGCGCCACGGCGCTCACGGCGTCCGCGTCACCGGCCGCCGCGTCCGACATACCCCGGGCCCCCGGCCACCGGCTGGTCAGCGACTACACGGGGGCGCCCGCCACCGCCACACCGGTCCCCGGGCAGGCCCCGCCGCAGCACCCCTTCCTCGCCCCGAACGGCCGCAGCGGCATGCACGGCGACGCGTGGGGCAGCGGCACCCATCCGTACTCAGGACCGCTCGGCCGCGACCCCGAGGTCAGCAGCGAGCAGATCGCGCCCCTGGGCGGCGAGTGCGCCACCGCCACCTTCGACGCGGCGGGCCGGCTCGTCACCGTGTGCGGCACGTTCACCGGGTTCCTGCTCAAGCTCCTGGACCCGCGCACGCTCGACACCCTCGCCGAGTACAAGCTGCCGCAGCGCTCCTCGACGGTCGAGGCCATCACCCGGCTCGACTTCTCCAAGATCTTCAAGGACACCTCGGGCGGCGCCTACTTCTACCTCGACGACCAGGACCGGGTGGTCCTCGCCGACTCCCGCCAGCACATCCAGCGCATCGCGCACGAGCAGGCCCCCGACGGCGGCTGGCGCTTCGTCGTGGACGACGACTGGGACCTCACCGGACAGGTGCCGCACGACTGCGTCAGCTGGACCAACCTCTACCCCAGCGGCACCTGCGACCCCGTCACCTCCGTCATGCCCGACTGGCAGGGCCGCATCTGGTGGGTGACCCGGCTCGGCAGGGTCGGCACCGTCGACCCGCGGACCTCCGCCGTCCGCTCCGTGCAGCTCACCGGCGAGGAGATCCAGAACTCCTTCTCCGTCGCCGAGGACGGCGTCTCCATCGTCACCGACCACGCCCTCTACAGCTTCACCGCCCGCGCCGACGGCACCCCGCAGGTCCAGTGGCGCCAGACGTACGACCGGGGGACCGGCACCAAACCCGGCTCGGTGAACCAGGGTTCCGGCACCACCCCCGACCTCTTCGGCGAGGGTGACGACTACGTCGCCATCACCGACAACGCCGACGACCGGATGAACGTCCTCGTCTACCGCCGCGCCCCCGGCGTCCCCGACGACCGGCGGCTCGTCTGCAAGGTCCCCGTCTTCGGCTCCGGGGCCTCCACCACCGACAACTCCATGATCAGCTGGGGCAACAGCCTGGTCGTCGAGAACAACTACGGCTACGAGAACGTCACCTCGCTCCTGCTCGGCCGCAGCGTCGTCGGCGGCGTCGCCCGCATCGACGTACGGCCCGACGGCAGCGGCTGCGACACCGTCTGGAACAGTGCCGTCCGCTCACCCTCCACCGTGCCCAAGCTGTCCACCGCCAACGGCCTGCTGTACTTCTACGAGAAACAGCCCAACGTCCTCGGCATCGACGCCTGGTATCTGAGCGCCGTCGACTTCCGCACCGGGGAGCGGCGCTGGACCAAGCTCACCGGCACCGGACCCTCGTACGACAACAACTGGGCCCCGGTCACCGTCGGACCGGACGGCACGGCGTACGTCGGGGTGTTCAACGGCATCGTGGCGGTGCGCGACACCCGGTGACGCGGGATGCGAGGTGTGCGGGAATCAGCCGGCCGGGGCCCAGGCGTAGCGGTGCTCCGGCCGGCCGGTGTCGCCGTACTTGAGGCTCAGGCTGATCCGCCCCGCCCCTTGCAGGTACTTGAGATAGCGGTGCGCGGTGGACCGGCTCAGGCCCGCCCGCGCCGCCACCTCGTGCGCCGACAGAGGCTCGCCGGCCGCCGAGAGGACCTGGCGGATGACGTCGGCGGTCGGCGCCGAATGTCCCTTCGGCAGCCCGGCGGCCGACACCGACTCCGCCGTGCGCAGCGCCCCGAAGATCTGGTCGACCTGCTCCTGCCCGGCCTCGCCCCGGCGGCTCTCCACCCCCTCCAGGGTGCGGCGCAGCGTCGCGTAGCTCTCCAGCTTGGAGCGCAGGCCGCCGAAGCTGAACGGCTTGACCAGATACTGCAGGGCGCCGTACCGCAGGGCGGTCCGCACGGTCAGGACGTCGCGGGCGGCCGTCACCATGATGACGTCGGCCGGGTGCCCCATCCGGTGCAGCTGATGGACCAGCGTCAGCCCCGGCCGGTCCGGCAGATAGTGGTCGAGGAGGATCAGGTCCACCTGCTCGCGCTCCAGTACGGACAGGGCCTGCGCGGCCGTGTGCGCGCGGGCGACGACGCGGAAGCCGGGCACCTTGGCCACATACGCCGCGTTGATCTCCGCCACGCGGAAGTCGTCGTCCACCACCAGTACATCGATCACTGCGACTCTCCCACTCCGGTCAGTTGTCGTACCGCCAGCGCCTCGGGCAGCACGACGGTGAAGACCGATCCGCCGCCCGCCCGGGCCGCCACCCGGGCGGTGCCGCCGTAGCGCTCGGCCAGGCGGCGCACCAGCGCGAGCCCCAGTCCGCGTTCGCGGTGGGCCGGGGCCTGTTTGGTGGACCAGCCCTCGGTGAAGATCTGCTCCCGCAGGGCGACCGGCACCCCGGGACCGTTGTCACTGACCCGCAGCACCGCGCCGGTGTTCTCGGCG
The DNA here is from genome assembly GCF_031844705.1 of Streptomyces sp. ITFR-16. Classification (NCBI taxonomy): domain Bacteria; kingdom Bacillati; phylum Actinomycetota; class Actinomycetes; order Kitasatosporales; family Streptomycetaceae; genus Streptomyces; species Streptomyces sp. ITFR-16. The sequence goes on along the minus strand of NZ_CP134609.1, from coordinate 345,013 downwards.
AGCAGCTCGACCTCGACCAGCGTGGCGACGTCCAGGGCGTTGTCGATGAGATTGCCGAGCACGGTCACCAGGTCGCGCGGGTCCACCACCACATCGGGCAGCCGGGTGGCGGGGGAGACGCGCAGGGACGCGCCGCGCTCGGCGGCCACCGCCGACTTGCCCACCAGCAGCGCCGCCAGCAGCGGATCGCTGACCCGTTCGGCCACCTGCTCGGCCGAGGCCCGCCGGTCGTCCGCGACCTCGGTGACGAACTCCACCGCCGCGTCGTGCATACCCAGCTCCAGCAGGCCGAGCAGGGTGTGCAGCCGGTTGGCGTGCTCGTGGTCCTGGGCGCGGAGCGCGTCGAGCAGGCCGTGTGTGGAATCCAGCTCCCGGCCGAGGAGTTCCAGCTCGGTGCGGTCGCGCAGGGTCACCACCGCGCCGCCGTCCCCGGTCGGCATCCGGTTGGCGATCAGCACCCGCCCCCGGCACACGGTCAGCAGATTCGCCCCGTCCACCCGGCCCGCCAGCACCTGCGCCGTCCGGCCGGGCGGCAGCACGTCCCCGAGTGCGCGGCCGACCGCGTCCGGGGTCAGCTCCAGCAGCCGCTGCGCCTCGTCGTTGAGCAGCCTGATCCGCCCGCGGGCGTCCAGCGCCAGCACGGCCTCACGGATGCTGTGCAGCATGGCCTCGCGTTCGTCCAGGAGCGCCGAGATGTCCGCGAAGGCCAGGCCGTGGGTGTCGCGCTGGAGCCGCCGGGACACCGCGAGCGCGGCCAGCACCCCGGCGGCCAGCGCGGCGCCCGCGTACTGAAGGAGCACCGGAATGGTGCCGAGCAGCCCCTGCCGGACGCTCCGGTACGCGATCCCCACCGATACGGCCCCGACCACCGTGCCGTGCCGGTCGCGCAGCGGGACCTTGGCGCGGGCCGAGCGCCCCAGGGTGCCGATGTCGATCTGCATGATCTCGCGGCCGGACAGGGCCGTGCTCGGGTCGGTCGAGACATGCCGGCTGATCCGGTCGGTCTCGGTGTGCGACCAGCGCACACCCCGGGTGTCCATCACCACGACGTACAGCGCCCCGGTGGCCCGGCGGATCCGTTCCGCCTCGGCCTGGACGGGACCCGTGGGGCTGGGCCCGGTGCTCAGCAGCTTGTCCACCAGACCGGGTTCGGCCGCGGTGGTCTGGGCGATGGACAGGGCCCGGCGCATCGCCTGGTCGTCGAGTTCATGACTGAGCGGGGCCAGGAAGAGACCGGTGACGAGCATGACCACACCCGTGGTGATGGCGACCTGGGTGAGCAGCACCTGGGCGAAGACACGACGGGGCCAGTGAATCCGCATGCCGTCGTCCTCTGCTCTCTCGCCGCCCTCGAATCCGGTTCTCCGATTCGCTCCGTGTGAACGCAACGTAAACGCCACCGACCTCGCTGCCTAGGGCCCGTCGCCGCTTCGTTGTCCAGGCGTGAGCACAATGAGCAGAACCACGGGTAACGGGCACAACCCGCGCTTGTGGGCGCAAGACTCCCGCCCCGGCCGGACCGCCCCTAGCGTCCCGGCCCATGAACAGCGAAACGAGCCCCGCCATCGAGCTGCGGGGGGCGAGCAAAGCGTTCCGGACTCCGTCGGGGGCGCTCCACACCGCCGTACGGGATCTTGACCTGACGATCGGCCGGGGCGAGTTCGTCGCCGTGGTCGGCCCGACCGGATGCGGCAAGTCGACCACCCTGACCCTGATCAGCGGCCTGGAGGAGCCCACCGAGGGCGAGGTGCTGGTCTCCGGCGCACCGGTGCGCGGCATCGGCGACAAGGTCGGCTTCGTCTTCCAGCAGGACGCGGTCTTCCCCTGGCGGACCGTGCTCTCCAATGTGATGGCCGGCCCCCGCTTCCGGGGTGTGCCGAAGGCGGAGGCGAAGGAGCGGGCTCGCGCCTGGCTCGCCAGGGTCGGCCTGTCCTCCTTCGAGGACCGCTATCCGCACCAGCTCTCCGGCGGCCAGCGCAAGCGGGTCGCGCTCGCGGCGACCTTCGTCAACGACCCGGAGATCCTGCTGATGGACGAGCCGTTCTCCGCGCTCGACGTGCAGACCCGGGCCCTGATGTCCGACGAACTCCTGGAGCTGTGGGGCGGCACCGGCGCCTCCGTCGTCTTCGTCACCCACGACCTGGAGGAGTCCATCGCCCTGGCCGACAAGGTCGTCGTGATGACGGCGGGCCCGGCCACGGTCAAGGAGGTCTTCGAGATCGGGCTGCCGCGCCCGCGCAAGGTCGAACAGGTGCGGCTGGAGCCCCGGTTCCTGGAGATCTACCGGGAGATCTGGTCCTCGCTCGGCGAAGAGGTCCGGATCACGCGCGAGAGGGGTGCGGCCGATGCTGCCTGACACCGTCACGAAGGACGCCGCCGACGGCGGGGCCGCCACCGGGACCGGCCGGACGGCGGCCAGGGCCCGGGCGGCCCGCAACCGCAGGATGCTGGTGCTGGGCAGCCGGATCGCCGTGCTCGTCGCGGTCGTCGGACTGTGGGAGTGGCTGGCCAGGACCGCCGTCATCGATCCGTTCAACTTCTCGATGCCGTCGAAGATCTGGGACCAGATCCACACCTGGGTGACCGAGGGAACCGCCCAGGGCTCCCTGTGGGAACAGATCTGGTACACGCTCTACGAGGCGCTGCTCGGCTGGGTCATCGGGGTGCTCGCCGGGGTGCTGCTCGGCATCGCGCTCGGCCGCGTCCGGTTCGCCGCCGATGTGCTCGGCCCGTACATCAAGGTGCTCAACGCGCTGCCCCGGATCGTCCTCGCCCCCATCTTCCTGATCTGGTTCGGCCTCGGCCCGGCGTCCAAGGTCGCCTCGGCGGTCGTCCTGGTGTTCTTCCCGGTGTTCTTCAACGCCTTCCAGGGGGCCCGGGAGGTCGACCGCAATCTCGTCGCCAACTCCCGCATCCTGGGTGCCGGCAACCGCCAGGTCACCCTTCACGTGGTCATCCCCTCGGCCACATCGTGGATCTTCACCAGCCTGCACGTCAGCTTCGGCTTCGCGCTGATCGGCGCCATCGTCGGCGAGTACATCGGCGCGACCAAGGGGCTCGGGCTGCTGGTGGCCGCCTCGCAGGGCACCTTCAACTCGGCCGGTGTCTACGCCGCCATGGTCATCCTCGCGATCGTCGCCCTGCTCGCCGAGGGGCTGCTCACCTTCCTGGAGAAACAGCTCTTCCGCTGGAAGCCGGCCGACGCCGACACCGCCCGCTGAGGCGTTCTCCTCCCCCTCCACTTCCGTACCTTCCTTCACAAGGACGTGAACCCGATGCGTATGTCCCCACGGATCCCGGCGTTCGCCGTCGCCGGAGTGCTCGCCGCGGCGAGCCTGACCGCCTGCGGAGGCGACTCCACCTCCGCCTCCGGCGACAGGAACGACAGCGTCAAGATCATGGTCGGCGGCCTGGACAAGGTCATCTATCTCCCCGCGATGCTCACCGAACGGCTCGGCTACTTCAAGGACGAGGGCGTGGCGGTGCAACTGCTGACCGAGCCCGCCGGCGTGCAGGCCGAAACCGCCCTGGTCTCCGGCGACGTACAGGGCACGGTGGGCTTCTACGACCACACCCTGGACCTCCAGGTGAAGGGCAAGCACGTCGAGTCGGTGGTCCAGCTCTCCCAGGCGCCCGGCGAGGTCGAGATCGTCTCGAACAAGGCGGCGGGCGACATCACCTCGGCGAAGGACTTCAAGGGCAAGAAGCTGGGCGTGACGGGCCTCGGCTCCTCGACCGACTTCCTGACGAAGTACCTCGCGGTGAAGAACGGCGTGCAGACCAGCGAGTTCACCCCCGTCGCGGTCGGCGCCGGACAGACGTTCATCTCCGCCCTCCAGCAGGGCTCCATCCAGGGCGGTATGACCACCGACCCCACGGTGGCCACCGTCCTCGACAAGAAGCTGGGCAGGATCCTCGTCGACATGCGGACCCCGGAGGGGTCCCGGCAGGCGCTCGGCGGGCTCTACCCGTCCTCCAGCCTCTATATGCAGACGGAGTGGGTCAACAGCCACAAGGCGACCGTCCAGAAGCTGGCCAACGCCTTCGTGAAGACACTCAAGTGGATGTCGACGCACAGCGCCGACGAGATCGCCGCGAAGATGCCGGCCGACTACGCGCAGGGAGGAGGCGCCGCGCTGTACGCGGAGTCCATCAAGAGCACCCTGCCCATGTTCACCGAGGACGGCGTGATGCCGGCGGACGGACCGGCCACCGTGGAGCGGGTCCTGAAGGCGTTCAACCCGAACCTGAAGAACGCCGACGTCGACCTGTCCAAGACGTACACCACGGAGTTCGTGAAGAAGGCCGGCTGACCCCGCCCGCCCGGACAGACGTCATCGCACGCCCGCACGCTCTCGCGCGCGGGCGTGCCGGCACGTCCGCGGTTATTCGGAAGCGGCTTCGTCCACCCGCCGGCCCGACTCCGGCACCGCTGTCGGCACCGTCGCCGCCGAGCCCCGCCGTACGGCCTCCACAGCGGCATCGTGCAGATCCCGGCTGGCTGCCTCGGACGGGCACGGCACAGGGCTGCCCGCCATCGTGAACCAGTCGGCCGCGCCGGTGTACTGCACGGTGATCTGCGCCGTGTCGTCGGCCCAAGTGGTGTGGATCGTCAGGTCGCCGGAGAGCGGCCCGACCTCCTCGGTGAGCACGCCGCCGTGCCCCGAATACACTCCGCGTGTCGTCCAGGACGCCCAGGTCATGCCTCCAGGCTCGCACCAAAGCAGCCGGATCGCGACCCGCCGGAACGGAGCAATCCGGCCGCGCCGGAGCCCAGCGGAACCAACGGTGGATTTGAACGAAACTTTTCGTGCCCGCGCGCTGCGGTTACCGCACTGGCCGAATCCGTTGTCCTGACGCGATCTTGGCGCCAAACCGTTGAGAGAGGGCACTCCGGCAACGGATTCCGAAGTAAATCAGCTATTGACCTGCGGAACGCGTCGGTATTGCATGACGCGCTGGGAGCACCGGAACCATCCCTCACCCCGTGTCCGGAGGCGATACCGCTCCCGCGCTCGACGACCGCACCTGTTGATCGGAACCCGCACACGATGACCGACACGCTCAGCGCTCCCCAGGCGCTCGCCCCCGCGACCGGGCCCACCCCGCAGAAGCTCAAGCGTTCCATCGGCGTCGTGGGAGGAACCCTGCTCACGCTCTCGTGCGTGACACCGGCCTCCACCCTCTTCGTGGTCGTGCCCGACCTGTTCGCCGGACTCGGCACCTACACCGCCCTCACCATCGCCATCGGCTCGCTGCTCTGTATCGCGGTGGCGTTCTGTTACTCGGAGCTGGGCACCCTCATCCCGAGCGCCGGCGGCGAGTACGCCATGGTCTCGACGATGGCCGGACGGCTGGCCGGCTGGCTCGTGTTCGTCCTCTCACTGCTCGTCGTGATGATCGTGCCCCCGGTCATCGCCATGGGGACCGCCGACTACCTCGCCCCCCTCGTGCACATCCCCGCCCCCCTCGCCGGGGCGGGCGTCATGCTGCTGGCCACCCTCGCGGGCCTCCTCGACCTGCGCGCGAACGCCTGGATCACCGGGATCTTCCTCGTCCTCGAAGTGATCGCCGCGGGCGTCGTCGCCGTCCTCGGGTTCGCGCACTCCGAGCGGGGCGCCTCCGCCCTGGTGCACGGCACGGTCGCCGCGCCGGGCGGCACGAGTTCCACGGTCACCGCCATGACGGTCGTCTCCGGACTCGCCATCGCCCTCTTCATCACACAGGGCTTCTCCACCGCCGTCTACCTCTCGGAGGAGCTGGAGGACCCGCGGCGCAACGTGTCCCGTACCGTCCTCGCCACGCTCGCCATCTCGACGGCCGTCATCCTCGTGCCCGTCATCGCCATCACGGTCGGCGCGCCCGACCTCGCGACCCTGACCTCCGGTGACCTCAGCGGCATGGTCGAGGCCTGGTCCAACTCGGCCGTCGGCACCTTCGTGAGCCTCTGTGTCGCCCTCGCCATCATCAACGCCGGCATCGTCATGGTCATCCAGAACTCCCGCGTGCTGTTCGCCTCCGCCCGCGACAAGGCCTGGCCCGCCCCGGTCAACGAGGCGCTGTCCCGGCTCGGCCGGTTCGGCTCGCCGTGGGTGGCGACCCTCGTCGTCGGCATCCCCGGCGCGGCGCTCTGCTTCGTCAGCCTCGACACGCTGTACGGAGTCACCGGCGTCTCCGTCACCGCCATGTACCTGCTGGTCGCCGTCGCCGCCCTGCTCTGCCGGCGCGGCACGCACCGCGAGGCCCCGGCCTGGCGGATGCCCCTGTGGCCGGCGATCCCGGTGCTGCTCATCGCGGTGCTCGCGTACATCCTGACCCAGCAGGAGACCTCGTATCTCCTGTGGACCGGCGGGATCACGGCGTTCGCCACCCTGTACTGGGCCCTGTACCTGCGGCCCCGCCGCGACACCCGCTGGCTGGTCAGCATCCCGGAGGACGCCGAGGCCGCCTGACACCGGATGGCGGGTCGATCGGGTGACACCCACCGCCCACCCCACATGCCGGAGGGACCGCGCGGTAGGCATCCCGGCATGAGACATGATCCCCACCCGAAGAACACCGGCCTCCTGCGTGCCCACCGCCTCCGCGCGGCCGGCGCCGCCTGCGTCGTCCTGACCGCCGCCCTGCTCACCGGCTGCGGTCAGGACAGCGGCAGTACGTCGACGGGCACCGCGACCTCGGAAGCCGCGCGCGCCGTCCCGGAGCGGACGACCACCCCCTCCACCGACGCGAGCAAGAGCGCTTCGCCGGCCGCGCCGCTCACCGGCGACCAGAAGGAGCGCAAGGCCCTCCTCGCGTCCACCAAGGTCACCTTCGACAAGGCCGTCACCACGGCCGAGGGCGCCGTCGAGGGCGGCAAGCTCCTCGAACTCGACCTGAAGGGCCCGGGCGACGGGGACGACGACTCCGACGACAGCGCGTCCCCCAGCGCGAGCGCCGGCCCGTCCCCGAGCACGAGCGCCTCGCCCGGTACGGGCCCCGAGTGGGTCGCGGCCGTCGCCGCCAAGGACGGCACCGAGCACACCGTGCGCATCGACGCGGTCTCCGGCAAGGTCCTCAAGTCCACCGAGGACGCGGACCAGGACGCCGAGGAGAAGAGCCGCACGGCCGACCGGATCGCCAAGGCCAAGCAGACGCCGCAGCAGGCGGCGAAGGCGGCCACGGGCAAGAAGAAGGGCACGGTCACGTCCGTCGACCTGGACGACAACGACCAGAACGTCCTCGTCTGGAAGGTCGACGTCGTCTCGGACGACTGGAAGAAGACCACCCTCGACGTCGACGCGGCGGACGGCTCCGTCACCCGCCAGGAGACCGACAACGACTGACGCGACCGCCTGCCCCGGTGCCCCCGGCCGCGCGTGCGGCCGGGGGCATCCGTGTGTCACTCCTCGGCGAGCGTCCGCATCAGCTCGTTGAGGACCGCCTTGTCACGTGCCTCGTCGGTGTACGGGGCGGGGGCGGCGGTTTCCCGGCGGGGAGTGAACCGCACATGGTCCTCGACGGCCATGAGCGTGTGCAGGATGCTCTCGACCTTGCCGACATCCTCGGAGTCCTCGCTGCTGTCGACGCGCTCGTCGAGGAATGCCAGGAGCTTGTCGATCGGCTCGGTGAAAGCGTCATCGAAGTCGCATTCCCGCATCCTGGCGAGTGTGCGCACCCCGCCGAGCGCGCAGTGCACCACCTCGTCGAGCAGGGCCTGGTCAACCGTGCTCCCCGGTATCTGCTCCAGTGTCCGGTGGAGCTCGATGGCTTGGAGCCAGTCCCCGGCCCACGCCTGTTCCCTGAGGGCCTGACGGACTTCCTCCGCCACATCACGGCTGAAGCGCTCCCGCTCCTCCGGAGCAATCACCGGGCTGTACTCCATGGCGTTCACCAGACTGACGAGGTGCTCGACGTGCTCACCCCGGCAGAGTCCCGCGTTCGCTTCCGCCACCACATGGGCCGCCAGGGAGCGCGAGTCGAGCACCTCGGCGACCTCCAGGATCCACTGGAGGTTCAACGCGATGCTCTCGTCCTCGGTGTCGAGGGACCACTCGACGTAGTCCGTCGTCTCCAGGACCGCCGCCTCCGTCCGCTTCATGGCCGCCTTCAGCTGCGCCAGGATCCCCGTTCCGTCGGGCATCCCGGCGGCATCGGTCAGGCTGTGGATCTGCACCGGCTGGACCAGCGCCCCGAGGAGCGCGGGCATCCGCGCCCGCCCGGCGTCGAGGTGGAAGCGGAGGTAGTCGGCGATCGACGGGTTGTGGAAGGACACCCCGTGCGCGTCGACGGCCACCATCGTGCCGTCCAGCACCTGCACAGCCCGCCGGAAGGCCCGCGCGTCCGCCACCAGGCCCATTTCCTCGCGGTACAACGACCACGACTCCCGCAGAGACTCCAGTGACGTCGTACGGAACGTGAAGAGCACTTCGAGCAGATGCACCGCCTCGTCCGTGAGGTCGTTGTCCACGATCCGCTCCCAGATGCGCCGGGGATCGTCGAGGTTCTTCAGCAGCGCCGCCGCCACGTCCTGGTCCCCCCGGGAAGCGACGCGCAGAGTGTCCTTGATCAGCCGGGGGCTGAAGTTGCGGTGCCGGACGATCGGCTGCCAGATGGCGGGTTCGGCGAACGGCCGCTTCCGGTCGGCCGTGAGCCCGGACGCGTGGACGTGGTTGTAGAGGATCTGCCCCCGAACCCCCAGGCTCAGATCGGTGAGGTGGACGACGCTGGTCGCCTCCGTCACATCCGGTGAGCCCAGCCGCTCGTGCTTCAGCAGGGCGTGTTCCAGGATGTAGTCACGGGTCGTCATCACCAGGGCCTTGTCCGGCGCCTCCTGGATCTCGCGGATGACGTTGAGGAGCCGGGCGTCCTCGTTCTTGTTCAGCTGGGAGTCCAGCGTCGTCTGCCCGAGGAAGTCGTCGTAGAGGAACAGCTGCGGGGTCCCCTCGCGCCACAACGCCGCGATCTCGTCGACGTCGTGGGAGATCTCGTGCACCTCGTGGCCGTGGCCCATGCGCCAGGCCGCCAGCATCAGGGCGACCGTCGTCTTGCCCACGCCCGGGAGCCCGGCGATGACACAGACGTGCTGCTCGTCGAGGATGCGCTTCGCCCGGTCGAAGCCCTCGTGCGGGACGAAGGTCCGCATCATGTCCGGCAGCCCCTTCCGCAGCCAGGACGAGCGCAGGTACTTGTCCTGGTGCAGCACCGTCTGCAGGACGGCCGTGCTGCTCAGCCAGAGCCTGAAGTGCCGCTGGACCAGCTCCGGCCTGCCGCGCAGCTCCGCCACGATCTCCTCGAGACCGTAGAGGTCACCCGTCGTCCTCACATACGGGGCGAAGTCGTCGCGGATCTTGTCCTTGCCGTCGACGGTCAGCCCCACCGTCGTGGCGACCAGATAGCGGGCCGGCTTCAGCGCGGCGACCTTCGCCACCTCGTCCTTGGCCAGCCGCTTGATCAGCGCCGCCTGCGAGGCCCGGGGCCAGTGCTTGCACTGGACGACGGTCGTGGTGCCGTCCGGGGCGGTGTGCCGCAGATCGATGCCGCGGTCCCGGCCGCGCGGGAAGAGCTCCAGGGGCACGCCGAGGATCTCGCCGAACAGGTCCCGGCAGACGACCTCGAAGTCATGGTCCGTCAGGCGCCCCAAGTCAAAAGAGTCCATGCCGCCTTCGCTCGATCGCAGTAGTGCCGTGGCTCCCATTCTTCACCCAGGGGAACCGCGGCAGCACCGCGTCGCGCGCGTCACAGGGACTTGACGCGCGCCTCCTCCTGCCCGTCCGGCGACGCGAACTGGGTCCGGTACAGCTCCTCGTACCGCCCGCCCGCCGCCAGCAGCTCCGTGTGCGTCCCGCGCTCGACCACCCGGCCCTCCTCGACGACCAGGATCAGATCGGCGGCCCGCACCGTCGAGAGCCGGTGGGCGATCACCACCGCCGTCCGCCCCTCCAGCGCCTCGGCCAGGGCCTCCTGGACGGCCGCCTCGGACGTGGAGTCGAGGTGCGCGGTCGCCTCGTCGAGGATCACCACGCGCTGACGGGCCAGCAGCAGCCGGGCAATGGTCAGCCGCTGGCGCTCGCCGCCGGAGAGCCGGTAGCCGCGTTCGCCCACCACTGTGTCGAGCCCGTCGGGCAGCGAGGCCACCAGGCCGTCCAGGCGCGAGCGCCGCAGCGCGTCCCAGATCTCCTCCTCGGTGGCGCCGGGCCGGGCCAGGGTCAGATTGGCGCGCACCGACTCATGGAAGAGGTGCCCGTCCTGGGTGACCATGCCGAGCGTCTCGCGGATCGAGGCGGCGCTGAGGTCGCGTACGTCGACGCCGTTCAGCCGTACGGCGCCCGCGTCGGCGTCGTACAGCCGGGGCAGCAGCTGGGCGATCGTCGACTTGCCGGCGCCCGAGGAGCCCACCAGTGCGACCATCCGGCCGGGTTCGGCGCGGAAGGAGACCTCGTGCAGCACCTGCGTACCGCCGCGCGAGTCCAGTGCCGCGACCTCCTCGAGCGAGGCGAGCGAGACCTTGTCGGCGGACGGGTAGCCGAAGGAGACCCCGTCGAACTCCACGGACACCGGACCCTCCGGGACCTCACGGGCGTCCGGCTTTTCGGCGATCAGCGGCTTCAGGTCGAGGATCTCGAAGACCCGCTCGAAACTCACCAGCGCGCTCATCACCTCGACCCGCGCCCCGGCCAGCGCCGTCAGCGGGGCGTAGAGCCGGGTGAGCAGCAGGGCGAGGGCCACGACCGCCCCCGGCTCCAGGCTGCCGTGCAGGGCGTAGTAGCCGCCGAGCCCGTAGACGAGGGCCAGCGCCAGAGCGGAGACCAGGGTGAGCGCGGTGATGAAGGTGGACTGCGCCATGGCCGTGCGGATGCCGATGTCCCGGACCCGGCGGGCGCGGGCGGCGAACTCGGCGGACTCGTCGGCGGGACGGCCGAAGAGCTTGACGAGGGTCGCGCCCGGCGCCGAGAAGCGCTCCGTCATCTGGGTGCCCATCGCGGCGTTGTGCCCGGCCGCCTCCAATTGCATCCGCGCCATCCGGGAGCCCATCCGCCGCGCGGGCACGACGAACACCGGCAGCAGCACCAGCGCGAGCAGGGTGATCTGCCAGGAGATGGTCAGCATCACGGTCAGGGTCAGCACCAGCGTCACCAGGTTGGAGACCACCCCGGACAGGGTGTTGCTGAACGCCCGCTGCGCCCCGATGACATCGTTGTTGAGCCGGCTGACCAGCGCTCCGGTCCGGGTGCGGGTGAAGAAGGCGACCGGCATCCGCTGGACATGGTCGAAGACCGCCGTCCGCAGGTCCAGGATCAGTCCTTCGCCGAGGGTGGCGGACAGCCAGCGGGTCAGCAGGCCGAGCCCCGCCTCGGCCACGGCGATCACGGCGATCAGCAGGGCGAGCCGGGTGACCGTCCCGCTCTCCTTGCCCTGCACGATCGCGTCGACCACACGTCCGGCCAGCACCGGGGTGGCCACCGCCAGCAGTGCGGTCACGACGCTGAGCAGCAGGAACCGGTAGAGCTCGCGGCGGCGCGGCCGGGCGAACGAGGCGATGCGGCGCACGGTGGCCCGGGAGAAGGGCCTGCGCTCCTGCTGGGCGTTCATCGCGCTGTGCAGCGATGACCAGGCGGTGACTTCCATACTCATGCGGTGCCTCCGGGGCGTGACGGTTCGGTGCGGCTCCCGGTGGCCGGATGCGGCCCGGGGCGCACACCGAACGCTAAGAGCTCAAGCGGACTTGAGGTCAACCGTCCCCGTGCGCCCGGCGGTTCGCCTCACGCCTCCTCGGGCGGCCCGATGGGCAGACACACCTGGAAGCGCGTGTCACCGGGCTCCGAGGTGACCCGGATGTCCCCGTGGTGCTTGTTGACGACGATGCGGTACGAGATGTCCAGCCCCAGCCCCGTGCCCTCGCCGACCGGCTTGGTGGTGAAGAACGGCTCGAAGATCCGGGGCCTGACCGCCTCCGGAATGCCCGTGCCGGTGTCGGCCACCTCGACGAGCAGCCTGGCCTCCTCCCGCCACGTCCGGATCGTCAGCGTGCCCCCGTCGGGCATGGCCGCCACCGCGTTCACGATCAGGTTCGTCCAGACCTGGTTGAGCTCGGCCCCGTACGCGGAGACGGGCGGCAGCGAGCGGTCGTACTCCCTGACCACCCGCACCCCGGACGGGATCTTGGCCTGAAGCATCGTCAGCGTGGCGTCGAGCAGGGTGTGCACGTCCACGGTCTGCTGCGGTGCCCGGTCCAGCTGGGCGTACTGCTGCGCGGCGCCGACCAGACCCGAGATCCGGGTCACCGCGTCGTCGATCTCGCCCATCAGCAGCTCCGAGTCCACCGTGTACGCGAGCCAGCGCACGGTGGAGCCGAGATTGTCCGCGCCGACCGTGCCGGCCGCCGCGTCCAGCCAGTCCGTGTCGATGCCGGCGGAGACCAGGGTCGGGGCCAGGTCCCAGCCGTCCGTCACCCCGTGCTCCTCCAGCCAGTCGCCGACCGCGTCCTCGGCGTCGGCGGCGGCGAGCGCCGCCAGGGTGGGCGCCTTGCCGGCCCGGTGCACCGCGTCGTCCTGGAGCTCGACCAGCCGGTGCAGCTCGGAGCCGTCCAGCCGGCCGTCGGCGATCATGGCGAGCTTGTGCCGCATCCCCGCGACCCGCTCCCGCAGCGCAGCCGTGGCCCGTACCGCCGCGGCTGCGGGGTTGTTGAGCTCATGCGTGAGCCCCGCCGACAGCGACGCCAGGGCGAGCAGCCGCTCCCGTTCGTTGACGATCGCGTTGGCCGCCCGGGAGCCGAAGAACAGCCCCTCCAGCAGATGCAGCGCCATCGGGAACCAGGTGCGCACCGCGTATGCGAACTCCTCGGCGGGCAGCACGAAGAACTCCGTGTCGGTGACCGCCCGCAGGGTGTGGGCGTACCGCTGGTCGACCCGGTCGCCCAGATACGACCGGGTGGCACCCGCGTACACCCCGCGCTGGTCGGTGCGGCTGACCTCCACGTCGTCTCCGTGCAGCACCCGGCTGAGCGCGATCGCCCCGCCGAGCAGCACGAAGAAGCACGTGGCGGGCTCGCCCTCCTCGTACACCGCCGTGCCCGCCGGGCGCTCCTCCCGGCGGCCGCGTTCGGCCAGCCAGCCCAACTGCTCCTCGCTGAGCTCCTCGAAGAGGAACAGGGTCCGCAACTGCTCCGGCGAGAGCCGGTCCGACTCGCTCACTGCGCCTCCAGATAGCGGTGCACCAGGGAGACCGCCATGGCTCCCTCGCCGACGGCCGACGCGACGCGCTTCACCGACGCGGAACGCACGTCCCCCGCGGCGAAGACACCCGGCACGCTCGACTCCAGGTGGTACGGATCCCTCGGCAGCCGCCACCCGGCCGGGCGGTCGCCCCCGGCCACCAGATCCGGTCCGGTCACGACGAATCCGCGCGCGTCTCGGGCGACGACGCCCTCCAGCCACTGCGTACGCGGCTCGGCGCCGATGAAGACGAACAGCCACGACGCCTTGACGGTCCGCTCCGCGCCCGAGCGGCCGTCGCGCAGCGTCAGCTCCTCCAGATGCCCGTCGCCCGCGCCGGCGGCCACCTCCGTCCGCGGATGGACCTCGATGGTGTCGATGGCGTTGATCTGGTCGATCAGATAGCTGGACATGGAACGGGCCAGGTCCTCCTGGCGGATCAGGATGTGCACCCGCCGGGCGTAGCGCGAGAAGTGCACGGCCGCCTGGCCGGCGGAATTGGCCCCGCCGACGATGTAGACGTCCTGGTCGGCGCAGCTCGGCGCCTCCGTGACGGCGGAGCCGTAGAAGACACCCGCGCCGACGAAGTCCGCGAGGCCTTCGGCGGCGAGGAGCCGGTAGGAGACGCCGGTGGCCAGCACCACCGTGTGCGCGGCGATCGAGCTGTCCGGGCCGAGGTGCAGCACGCGGCCCGCCCCCGCGGCCTCCAGCGCGACGGCCCGCTGCGCGCTGAGGATCTCCGCCCCGAACTTCAGCGCCTGGCGGCGGGCCCGGTCGGTGAGCTGGGAGCCGGAGACACCGTCGGGGAAGCCGAGGTAGTTCTCGATCCGGCTGCTCTGCCCCGCCTGGCCGCCGGTGGCCCGCTCCTCCACCAGGACCGTGCGCAGCCCCTCCGAGGCGCCGTAGACCGCCGCCCCCAGCCCGGCGGGCCCGCCGCCGACCACGACCAGGTCGTAGAAGTCGGAGGCCGGCACCGTGCTCAGCCCGACCCGCGCGGCGAGCTCCCGCTCGGTGGGGGAGACCAGCGGCTTCCCGTCCGGGGTGACCACCAGCGGTACGTCGGCCGCGGACAGGCCCGCAGCGGCCAGCAGCCCCTGGCCCTCCGGCTCGTCCGACAACAGCCACCGGTAGGGCACCAGGTTGCGGGTGAGGAAGTCGCGGACCGCGAAGGACGGCGCCGACCAGCGGTGACCGACCACCCGGGTCTGGGTCTCGCCCGGATCGGGCGTGGCGTGCCAGGCCTCCAGCAGGCTGTCCATCACGGGGTAGAGGTGTTCCTCCGGCGGGCTCCACGGCTTGAGCAGGTAGTGGTCCAGGTCGACCACGTTGATCGCGTCGATGGCCGCCTCGGTGTCCGAGTACGCGGTCAGCAGCACCCGCCGGGCGAGCGGGAAGAGGTCCATCGCCGCTTCGAGGAACTCGATGCCGTTCATGTGCGGCATGCGGTAGTCGGCCAGCAGGAGCGCCAGCCGGTCGCCCCGGAGCTTGATCTCACGCAGCGCGTCGAGCGCGTCGGCGCCCGAGAGCGAGCGCACGATGCGGTAGCGGTCGCCGTACTGACGCCGCAGATCGCGGGCGACCGCGCGGGAGACCGCCGGGTCGTCGTCGACGCTCAGAATCGTCGGATTCGCCATGAGGTCCATCATTCCCGCCCGGAGGAGGAAATGGCGGGTGAAGATCGAAAGCGGGGCCGGCCGTCCACTCCTCGACGCCGCCTGCGGCCCCGTTTCGGGACCACGTAGAATCGGCCCCTGTTTCCGGCCGAACGATGGCAAACACAACCGATTGAGGCAGTTCGACGTGAGTTTCACAGACAGTTCCGAAGCACCGATCTACGCCGGTCTCGTGGAGGAGCACGGGGATGTACCGGCGGAGGTGCGCCGGGTGGCTGAGGAGACTCTGCGCGAGGCCGACCGCGCCATCGACTTCAGCGATGTACGCCGGTCGGCGGCGTACCGGTAACCCCTGAGGGCCTCGTCCGGCCCCTTCGCCGCCCCCGCGCCCCGGCCCCGGCACCGTCCGTGCCCGCTGCCGCCGCCACGTCTCGTACTGCGGACCCGGCTCTCCCGTCGGAGCATGGAACGAACAGTCGGCGACGACATCGGGACGAAGGGATGCCGGATGGGTGGTGAACGGCATGAGCCGCCGCCGGACGCGTTCGAGGCCGAGCTGGACCAGATCGACGCGCTGAACCGGCTGGAGGCGCCCCGCCCCCAGCCCCCCGACGGACCGGACGCGGCCGAGGGGGAGCGGTCCGGCGAGTCGGCGGAGGACGCCAGACGCCGTGACTCCCTGCTGATCTCCGCCGGGCACTCCGTCGCAGGCGCCGACTCCCTCGACGAGGCACTGCGGCTGGCGGCCGGTCTGTACGCCCCGGAGTTCCCGCTCGACGGCCAGTGCGTCTTCGGGATCGACGAGGGCAACCTCACCGCGCTCGGCCAGTACGGATTCAAGCCCGGCGGGGCCTCCAGGGGGTTCCGGATGCCGATGACGACCGGATACCCGGCCGCCGAGGTGGCCAGGACCGGGCGCGCGGTGTACCTCGCCTCCACCGACGAGTACCGCCGCCGCTTCCCCGCGACCTGGCACATGTCCGCCCGCAAGGGCCGCGAGGCATGGGCCTTCCTGCCGCTCGTGACCGCCGGGAGGGTCGTCGGGGTCTGGCTGGCCGCCTTCCGCACGCCCGTGGCCTTCACCGCCGCCGAGCGCGCCCTGCTGACCATGACCAGCCGGATGATCGCCCAGGTGCTCGAACGCGCCCGTGCCAGCCGGGCCGAGCTGGCGCTCTCCCGGGGCCTGCGCCGGAGCATGCGCACCGCGGGCGCCGCCCTGACCGGGCTCAGCGTCGCCACCCGCTATGTGCCGACCGGCGGCGGGCTCATGGTCGGCGGCGACTGGTACGACAGCATCGACCTGCCCAACGGGCGGCTCGCCCTCGTCATCGGCGACGTCCAGGGCCATGACGTGCACGCCGCGGGCCTGATGGCGCAGCTGCGTACCGCCGTGCACGCGTACGCCGCCGAGGGACACGGCCCGGACGCCGTGCTGGCCCGGGCCTCGCGCTTCCTGACCACCCTCGACGAGGACCGGTTCGCCACCTGCCTGTACATCGAGGCGGACCCCTCCACGGGCGATCTGCACATCGCGCGGGCCGGACATCCGCACCCCGTCCTGCGCACCCCCGACGGAACCTGCCTGATCAAGCACATCAGCGGCGGTCTGCCCCTGGGGCTGATGCCCGGCGAGGAGGACTACCCCGTCGACACCGTGCGCCTGCACGACGACGAGATCCTGATGCTCTGCACGGACGGGCTGATCGAGAACGGCGGCCACGACATGTACACCGGCTGGGTGCGGGTGCGCGACGTGTTCTCGCCCGGCCCCGTCGACGACCTGGAAGGGATGGCGGACCGGCTCATGGCGGCCGTGCTCAGCCCCGGCCCGGGCGGCCGTGAGGGCGCCGCCGCACGCGACGGCGACGACATCGCCCTCCTGCTCCTGCGCCGCGACGCCGGACAGCCCCGGGCTGAGGTCAGCCAGCGCCGGCTGGTCCTGACGGTGGGCCAGCACCAGGGCGAGGGGCTGTCCGAGGCCCGCGCCGAGCTGAAGGCGCTCCTGCACGACTGGGCACGGCCCGACCAGGTCGACACCGCGGTGCTCCTGGCGACCGAACTCCTCGGCAACGTGCTCGTCCACACCGACCAGGACGGCGCGCTCACCGCGTACGTCACCGGCGAGGCCGGGCGGCGCCGGCTGCTGGTCGAGGTCATGGACCGGGGCGACGAACTGCCCCACCAGCGCGCCCCGGGCGAACTCGCCTCATCGGGACGCGGGCTGCTGCTCCTGGACATCCTGGCCGACCAGTGGGGCGTGCGCCCCGAACCCGAGGGCAAGACGGCCTGGTTCGCGCTCGCCGAGGCATCCCCGGCCGACAACGGCGACGCCGCCACGGCCTGAGGCGCCACGACCGAAACGGCCCGGTGCGAAACCTCTCAGTGATCTTCCGGCTACCCTTTGTCACCTGTCGGTTGATCGTCAGTACTCGAGGGGACACCTGAATGCACCGCATGCGTACCGTACTTGCCGCTCTCGGCATCACGGCAGGGCTCATCACGGCCCCGGCGGCGAGCGCCGCCGCGAAGCCGGAGGGCCGCCCGGCGGACTCCGTCGCCCGGCACGAGCCCTGCACCGGCGAGTTCCACGACGACGCGCGGCTCGGCCCGAAGTGGCTGCCGAACAAGAACCTCGCCCCCGTCGGCCCGCTTCTCAAGGGCTACCAGCGCACCGGATCCCTGTCCCCGCAGGCCTTCCTGAAGAAGTACTGGGAGGGGCCCGCCGACACCGGCAGCTGGAAGTACCCGCCCAACGACGGCTTCGGCGAGGTCAACGGAGAGCTCGACAAGGAGCCCACGAAGCTGCGCCCGGGCCAGCGGCTGGACCGCTTCGGTTCCGAGTACGGCGGCTACCTGGCCCCGGCCGGTGACGCGTACGCGGAGCGGGCGCTGCCCCCGCAGAACCTCAACACCCGGGAAGCGGGCGTGGCCTGCGACTACCGCGTCTACAAGGTCGCCAAGCCCTTCTGGGTGTGGCAGGGCAGCATCGCCCCCTGGTTCGAGCAGCCCGGCGGCGGGCAGCAGATCAAGCTGGACGCGGTCTTCCTCGACCCGGGCGAGGGCCAGCGGCTGAACGTCAAGTGGCTGCTGGAGCACGACTATCTGACCCCCGCCGCCTAGCCCCGGCATGGACCGCCGGGAGCTGCGGGCCGAGCTGAGCGCCGCGGGCGTGGCCGACGGCTACTACCGCATCGAAGGGGTGCACGAACCCGCCCCCACCCCGGCCGACTTCCTGTTCCTGCGGCAGTCGTCGGACGGGGCGTGGGAGACCGGGGCGTACGAGCGGGGCGCGTACGAGGTGATCGCCCGCCACCCGAGCGAATCGGCGGCCTGCGCACACCTGTTGCGGCTCCTGGTTCCGTGACGCGGCCCGGCGGCGGGGACCGGTGCGACGGTCAGTCCCCGCCGCCGGGCCGCTCGGCCAGGACCGCGCCCAGCAGCAGCCCCATGCCGATCGCCGTCACGATGGTGACGAGTTCGGTGAGGTCGCGGAAGCCCTTGATGGGGTAGCCGCCCGCCAGTGCGGTCAGTCCGCGCATGCCCAGCGAACCGACCGTCAGGGTGAAGAACCCGGGCAGCACCAGAAGGATCCGGGGCGGTTGGCCGGGCCGGCGGGCGAGCCGGGTGGCGACGGCACCGAGGACCACCGCCGCGGTGAAGGTGCCGCCCACCTCGCCGAGCAGCTTGGTGAACCCCGTCTGTACCCCCACCGTCAGATAGACCAGGAGCAGCAGCCGGCCCAGCAGCCGTGCGGGCATGGCGAAGGCGAGCAGGGCGCCGGCCGTGAAGACGGTCCAGCCCGCGAACAGCGCCCAGCGCGGCAGATCGGCCTGCGCCGCCACGTCGAACAGGGCATGGCGCGACCTGCCGGTGATGACCAGGCCCAGGACCACACCGACATAGAGCTGGACGAGCAGCGCGACCGCGTACACGAGACGGATGGCGCCCGTGGTGAGATACCCCGCCGCCAGCTCGGCGGCCGCCGCGCTCAGATAGTCGCCGGGCACGAAGAAGAACAGCGCCGGAAGCATGAGCAGCACCGGCCCGCCGTGCGCGGGGGTGCGGGCGAAGACTTCGAGGGTGATCAGGGAGATGGTCACCGAGACGATCAGCGGCAGCACCTTCGCCAGCCGGGGCAGCCGGTCGGCCGCGACCGCCAGCACCGCCGCGACCGCGGCGAGGACCGCCGTGCTCCCGACCTCGTACCAGGTCGGCTGCATCAGCGGTGCGAAGCCGACCGAGAACAGCACGATGCCCACGAGCTTCGCCCACCACGGGTACGGGGGAGGGGCGTCGGTGATCGCGGTGAGGCGGCGGTCGGCCCGCGCGGTGTCGAGCCGGCCCGCCGCCACGTCGTCCAGGAGCGGTTTGAGCGCCGCGACCTGGTCCATCCGGAAGACCTCGGGGAACGCGCGCACGACCACGGTGGAGCGCCGGCCGTGCGAGTCCACGGCGACGGTGGCGGCGTCGGGCAGCACGGCCAGGGACGCGCTGCCGCCCAGACCCCGGGCGGCCGAGGTGACGGACCGCTCGATCTGCTCGGCCCCCTCGCCGCTGGAGCCGAGCAGCAGCCGGGTCAGCCGGCCGACGAAGCCCACCAGGGCCTCGTGCTCCCGCTCGTGCTCCCGTTTTGCCCGCGGTGGCGCCGGCCCGTCGGTCATGCCCGTCGCCCTGTCCTTCCGCTCAGCGGAACGCCTTGGCGTACGCGTGGAGGAACAGGGCCTCCACCTGCGCCATGTGCTGGATCTCGGTGGGATCGACGCTCTCGTTCGGGGCGTGGATGAGGCACTGGGGTTCCTCGACGCCCATCAGGATGATCTCGGCCGACGGGTAGGCGTCCGCGAGGACGTTGCACAGCGGGATGGACCCGCCCTGTCCGAGGTACGTCATCGGCTTGCCGTACACCGCCCGCATGGACTCGCCCAGCGCGCGGTACGCGGCGCCGTCGGTGGCCGCGCGGAACGGCGAGCCGGTGGACTCCGACTCCACCCCGACGCGTACGCCCCAGGGGGCCGCCTCGGTGAGATGGTCCGTCAGCGCGCGCTGCGCGGCGGCCGCGTCCGTGCCCGGCGGGATGCGCAGACTGACCCTGGCCCGTGCGGTCGGCGGCACGGCGGCGGCCGAACCGACCACCGGCGGGCAGTCGATGCCGAGCACGGTGACCGCGGGGCGGGCCCACAGCCGGTCGGCGACGCTGCCGGTGCCGGTCAGCGGCACACCGTCCAGTACACCGGCGTCCGTACGGAACTGCCCCTCGTCGTAGCCCGCACCCTCCCAGGTGCCCGACGCGTCGAGGCCCTTCACACGGGTGGCACCCGTCTCGGGGTCCCGCAGGGTCGAGAGCAGCTGGATCAGGGCGGCCAGCGCGTCGGGGGCCGGGCCGCCGAACATGCCGGAGTGGACCTCGCCCGCCAGGGTGTCGACCCGGACCACGACGTTGACGAGCCCGCGCAGCGAGGTGGTGGCGGTGCCGACGCCGACGGCCGCGTTGCCGGTGTCGCAGACCAGCAGGGCGTCCGCCGTGAACAGGTCGCGGTGCGCCTCCACGTACTGTTCGAGACCGCCGGTGCCCTGCTCCTCGGAGCCCTCGGCCACGAACTTCAGACCGACCGGGATGTCGTCGCCGAGCGCCCGCAGCGCGGTGAGGTGCATGACGATGTTGCCCTTGCAGTCCGCCGTGCCGCGTCCGTACCAGCGGCCGTCCCGCTCGGTCAGCGTGAAGGGCGGGGTGGTCCAGGCGTCGTCGTCCAGCGGCGGCTGCACGTCGTAGTGGCAGTACAGGAGCACGGTCGGGGCCCCGGGCGGGGGCGGCCGGTGCCCGATCACGGCGTTGCTGCCGTCCGGTGTCTCGGCCAGGTGCACGTCCTGGAGCCCGGCCCCGGTGAAGGCGTCGGCGACCCACTGGGCGGCCCGGTGGCACTCCTGCGGCGGGTACTGCCGGGGGTCGGCGACCGAGGGGATGGACACCAGCTCGGTCAGATCCGCCTGCGCGCGGGGCATCAGACCGGCGATGCGGGCGGCGAGGTCGTCGGTGCTCATCAGCGCCTCACGGTGTTGTCGGTCTTGAGGTCGTCGATCTTGTCCTGGATCTTGTGCAGCTTGTCCGGGCAGTAGATCTCCAGGATCTTCGCCTCGGCGCGGACGGCCTGGGTGTCCGCGATCACGGGGCGGATGCCGGGGCCGGTGGCCCCGTTGGCGAGGTTGATCTTCCACAGCGCGGAGGTGAGCGCGGAGCCGGGCTTGGCGCAGACCTGGCCGCCGTCGTTGCCCAGGGTGCGCTTGAGGGTGCCGATGTCGGGCCGGGGGAAGCCGGCGGCCACGGCCGCGTCGGCGAGCTTCTCGGCCTTCTTCGTCGCCTGGGCATCGGTCTTTACGGTCTCGTACCGGATGATGCCGACGACGGCGAGCGCGACCAGGAGCACGATCGCTCCGATGTAGAGCCAGCGGTGTTCCGAGGCGAAGCGGGTGGGGCTCATGCGACGGCCTCCTCATCGGCCGCGGCCGTGCGCCAGCCGGGTTTGCGCAGTTTCAGGAACAGCCAGGGGATGAGCAGGCCGAGGATCAGGAGCCCGCCGCCGATGATGGCGACGTACACGCCGATGCTTCCGCTGCCGAACTGCGAGGGCGGTACGAAGCCGATGGCCAGCGCGGCGACGGAGGCCAGCAGCCGACCACGCAGAGCACGTTGAGAGCGGGGACGCGGTAGCCGCGCGGGTGGTCCGGCTGGGTCTTCCGCAGCCGCATGGCCGCCACGAACATCAGCAGGTAGACGATGAGATACACCTGCGTGGTGATGGTGGAGAAGATCCAGTAGACGTTGGAGACGTTCGGGATCAGCGCGTACAGCAGGGCGATGACCGTCGTGACCGCGCCCTGGGTGACCAGGATGTTCTGCTGGATCCCGTTCTTGTTGAGCCGCTGGAGGTACGGCGGCAGGTAGCCCTCGCTGCGGGAGATCTCCAGCAGGCCCTTGGACGGGCCGGCCAGCCAGGTCAGCATGCCGCCCAGCGCGGCCGACACCAGCATCACCGCGGCGATCGGTGTCATCCAGCTGACATGGAAGTGGGCGAAGAACGCGTCGAACGCCTGCATCACACCGGCCGTCAGGCTCAGCTGGCTGGACGGGACCACCCAGCTGATCGCGAGCGCCGGCAGGATGAAGATCAGCAGCACCAGGCCCATGGCCAGGAACATCGACTTCGGGTATTCCTTCGCCGGGTCCTTCAGCGAGGAGACGTGCACGGCGTTCATCTCCATGCCGGAGTACGACAGGAAGTTGTTGACGATCAGTACGAGGCTGGCGAGCCCGGCCCACTGGGGGAGCAGGTGCGAGGAGGTCATCGGCGCGGCGGAACCGTTGCCCTGGCCGAGGAAGACCATGCCCAGCACGACCAGCACGGTGCCGGGGATCAGCGTCCCGATGACGAGTCCCCAGGACGAGAGGCCGGCCAGCGCCTTGGTGCCCCGGGAGGAGACCCAGACGCCGGTCCAGTACAGGACCATGATCACGATCGCCGTGTACAGGCCGTTGGACGCGAGGGAGGGGTCGATGACGTACGCGATGGTGGAGGCCACGAACGCCAGCAGGCTCGGGTAGTAGAAGATCGTCATCGCGAACTGGCACCACACCGCGAGGAAGCCCAGCGGCTTGGAGAGCCCCTCGCTCACCCAGCGGTAGACACCGCCCGGCCAGCCCGACGCCAGTTCCGCGGAGACCAGGGCGGTCGGCAGCAGGAACACGATCGCGGGGATGAGATAGAGGAAGACGCAGGCGAGGCCGTAGACGGCCATGGTGGGCGCGGCCCGCAGGCTCGCCACCGACGCCGTCGTCATCAGGGCCAGCGTCACCCAGCTGAGTCTCGGAGCGGCGGGCCTCGCCCGGGCCACGGCCTGAGCCGATTCCTTCGGCAGATCCGCCGGCATGTCCATCGCGCTCATGCGTACCTCCGGTCGCGACGCCACAGATGCGGGGCGTTCAATACGCCAGCCTCTGGTGGTTCGCACCGGTTCGCGCGCGGGGTCACCTGAACGGGTCGCCGTATCGGGACGGCCACCCGTTCGGAGTGGCAGGACGGGTGACCGCTACCGGGTCACCCGGGGATCCAGGCCCGCCACTTCTTCTCGTTCTCGTCCACCCACTTCTTGGCCGCGTCCTGCGGCGACATCTTCTGATCGGCGATCATCAGGGCGACCTTGTTCTGGTCCTCGGTGCCCCAGGAGAAGTTCTCCAGGAACCGGGCCGCCTTGCCGCCGCCCCCGGCGAAGCGGGAGTTGAGGTACTTCTTCAGCGGCGTCTGCGGATAGGCGCACTTCACCTTCTTGGCGTCGGCGTCGCAGCCCTCCTTGTACGGCGGGAGCTTCACCTCCGTCATCGGCACCTTCTCGAACAGCCACTGCGGGTTGTACCAGTAGGTGAGGAACGGCTTCTTCCCCTTGGCGAACTGCTTGATCTGGGTGATCTGGGCCGCCTCGGACCCGGAGAACACGACCTGGTAGTCCAGCCCGAGATTCTGTACGAGCGCCTTGTCGTTGGTGACGTAGGACGGGGAGCCGTCCAGCAGCTGGCCCTTGCCGCCGCTCTCCGCCGTGCGGAAGCTGTCGGCGTACTTGTTGAGGTTGTGCCAGTCGGTGACGTCCGGATGCGCCTCGGCGAAGTACGTCGGGACGAACCAGCCGATGTGGCCGGTCACCCCGAGCTCCCCGCCCGACTTGATCGTCTTCTTGTCCTCGACGTACCTGGCCTCCTGGTCGGGATGGCCCCAGTCCTCCAGGATCGCGTCCACGCGGCCCTGGCTGAGGGCGTCCCAGGCGGGCACCTCGTCGATCTGGACGGTGTCGACGCGGTAGCCCAGCTCGTGCTCCAGGAGGTACTGCGCGACGGCCACGTTGGCCTGGGCGCCGACCCACGACTGCACGGACAGGGTCACGGTCTTCGCGCCCTTGGCATCGGCGAACGGCGAGGCCTGGCGGGTCATGTCCGCCGCACCGCAGCCGGACACGGCGACCAGGGCCGCGACGGCCGCGAGCGCGACGAGAGGTGTGCGCGTACGGGCCATGTCAGGCCCCCTTTCCGGAGCGTCGCGTCGGCTGCGTGACGCGGTCGAGCATCAGGCCGAGGAGGACGATGGCGGCGCCTGCGACCAGACCGGTCGCCAGATCGCCCTGCGCGAGCCCGAACACCGCCGAGTAGCCGAGCGAACCGCCGCCGACGAGACCGCCGATGACCACGACGGCCAGCACCAGGACGACGCCCTGGTTGACGGCGAGCAGCAGCGCGGGCCTGGCCAGCGGCAGCTGCACCTTGAGCAGCTGCTGGAGGCCGGTGGCCCCCAGGGAGCGCGAGGACTCCATGGTGACCGGGTCGACGCCCTTCATCCCCTGCGTGGTGATGCGGACCACGGCGGGCAGCGCGTAGATCACGGCGGCGGCGACGGCGGGTGCGCGGCCGACCCCGAACAGCGCGACGACGGGGATGAGGTAGACGAACTGCGGCATCGTCTGGAACACGTCCAGCACCGGACGCAGCGCGCGCTCCACCCGTGCGCTGCGGGACGCGGCGACACCGACGGCGAATCCGGCCACCAGGGTCACGGCGACACCGGCCAGCACCTGGGACAGCGTGTCGAGTGCCGGGTCCCACACACCGAGGACCCCGATCGCGGCCATCGCGAGGACGGCGGTGAGCGTGGTGCGCCAGGTGCCGATCAGCAGGGCGAGCACGGCGACCAGCAGGAGCACCGCCCACCAGGGCAGCCACTGCAGCCCGTCGCGCACCGGGTCCAGGACCCAGGTGGTGAAGCGCGCGGCCCAGTCCGCCGTGCCGCCGACGACCGGCACCCCGGAGTAGAGGTGGTCGGTCATCCAGCCGACGGCCCGGTTGACGGGCTCGGCGACGGAGACGGTCCAGCCCTTCGGCCAGGTCGTCGTGGAGAGCAGCCGGGCCACGACGGCGGCCACCAGCGTGCCGGCGGCGGCGAGCACCCAGCCGAGGCGGGCCGGTCCGGCAGCCCGCGCGGAGCCCACGCGCTCACCGGCAGCGGCCGTGACGCGGTCGAGCACCACCGCGAGCAGCACGATCGGGATGCCGGCCGCGAGCGCGGCACCTACGTCGACCGAGGCGAGCGCCTGGTAGACGCGGTCGCCGAGGCCGCCGGCACCGATCACGGAGGCGATCACGGCCATCGACAGGGCCATCATGATCGTCTGGTTGAGGCCGAGCAGCAGCTCCTTGCGGGCCAGCGGCAGGCGGGCGGTGAGAAGCCGCTGTCGCCCGGTGGCGCCGAGCGAGGCCGCCGCCTCCATCACACCGGCATCGGCGTCGCGCAGTCCGAGGGCCGTCAGCCGGGCCATCGGCGGCGCCGCGTAGACGAGGGTCGCCAGGACGGCGGCGGGTACCCCGATGCCGAACACGAGCACCACCGGCAGCAGATAGGCGAACGCCGGCATCACCTGCATGGTGTCGAGCACCGGCCGCAGCGCCCGGAAGAACCGGTCCGACAGTCCGGCGGCCAGCCCGAGCAGCGCGCCGACCACCACCGAGGCCAGCACCGCGATCACCATCAGCGCCAGCGTCTGCATGGTGGGGACCCACATGCCGAGCAGCGCGCAGACGAGGAAGGCGGCGACGGCGGTCAGCGCCAGCCGGACCCCCGCGACCCGCCAGGCGATCAGCCCGGCGGCGGCCGTCACCCCGGCCCAGCCGGCGGCGAGCAGGACCAGGTAGACCCCGCGGACGGACAGCACCACGGCGTTGCTGATGTGCCCGAAGAAGTAGAGGAACAGCGGGTGGGTGTCGCGGTGGTCGATGATCCAGTCGCTGACGTCACCGAGCGGGCCGCTCAGGTCCACGGTGAGGCTTCCGGGCCAGGCGCCCCCGCCGACCAGGAAGGTGCCGAGCACCAGCAGCACGGCCGCGCCGCCCAGCAGGAGCGGGGTGCGGTGGCGGGCCAGGGAGGCGACGGGTCCGGTGGAGCCGATCCGCGCGGTGTGTGCGGCGGTCGCGGTCGCGGTCATCGCGTCCACCTCCCTTCCCCGGAAGGTGTCCGTGCGGTGCGGGCCCGGTTCACGCGGCCTCCTTCGCGGCGGGGATCCCGGCCACGACACCGAGCAGACAGGCGTGGTCGACCACACCCAGACAGCGTCCGCCGTCCACCACACGGGCCGTCTCGCCGGTGCGGACGACGGCCTCGATCGCCTCGGAGACGGTGGTGCCCGGTGCCAGCGCCGGACCCGACACGTCCTCGGCGCCGTCGGCCGGCCGCATGGCCGCTCGCACGGTCACGACCTGTTCGCGCGGCACATCACGGACGAAGTCCCGTACGTAGTCGTCGGCCGGGGACCCGACGATCTCCTCCGGGGTGCCCAGCTGCACGATCCGGCCGTCCCGCATGAGCGCGATGCGGTCGCCGAGTTTCAGCGCCTCGTTGAGGTCATGGGTGATGAACACCATCGTGCGGCCCTCCTCGCGGTGCAGCCGCACGACCTCCTCCTGCATGTCGCGGCGGATCAGCGGGTCGAGCGCGCTGAACGGCTCGTCGAACAGCAGCACCTCGGGATCGACGGCGAGCGCGCGGGCCAGCCCGACCCGCTGCTGCTGGCCGCCGGAGAGCTGACCGGGCCGCCGGTCCTCCAGCCCGTCGAGCCCCACCTTGCCGATGAACTCGGCAGCGCGCTCACGGCGTTCGCCCCGGGCCATGCCCTGGATCTCCAGACCGTAGGCGACGTTGTCGAGCACCGAGCGGTGCGGCAGCAGACCGAAGTGCTGGAAGACCATGGCGGCGCGGTGGCGGCGCAGTTCGCGCAGCCGCGCGGTGTTCATCGACAGCACGTCCTCGCCGTCCATGGTCACCTCGCCGGACGTCGGCTCGATGAGCCGGGTCAGACAGCGCACCAGGGTGGACTTGCCGGAGCCGGAGAGCCCCATCACGACGAACACCTCACCCCTGCGGACGTCGAAGGAGACGTCACGCACGGCGGCGGTGCAGCCGGTGCGCTCGCGCAGCTCGGTGGCGTCCAGCGCGCGGAGCTCGCTGTCACCGGGAACGCGCTCTGCCTTCGGGCCGAACACCTTCCAGAGGTCGCGTACGGAGAAGACGTGCGGTGGTGTGTTCATCAGGCATGACCCCCATGGGTGGCGCCGAGCAGATCGGCGCATTTCTCTCCGACCATCAGCACACCGATCATCGGGTTGACGGTCGTCATGGTCGGGAAGACCGACGCGTCGGCTATGCGCAGCGCGTCCAGGCCCCGCACCCGCAGATCGGGCGCGACCACGGCCAGCGGATCGTCCGCCGCGCCCATGCGGCAGGTGCCGGCCGGGTGGTAGACGGTGTGCGCGACCTTGCGCGCGTACTCGCTGAGGTCCTCGTCCGATGTGATCTCCGGTCCCGGGCACACCTCACGCTTCAGCCAGCCCGCCAGCGGCTCGCGGGCGGCGATCTCCCGGGCGATCCTGATCCCGTCGACGAGCGTGCGCCCGTCGTAGTCCTCGGGGTCGGTGAAGTAGCGGAAGTCCAGGGCCGGTTTGACCTCGGGGTCGGGGCTCGTCAGATAGAGCCGGCCCCGGCTGCGCGGCTTGGGGATGTTCGGCGTCATCGACACCCCGTGGGCCGGGCGTTCGTAGCCGAGCCGCTCCGGGTTGTCCGTGAACGGGATCTGGTAGAAGTGGAACATCAGGTCGGGCCCCGGGCTCTCCGGGTCCCGCCGGACGAAGAGCCCCGCGTCGCTGTCCATCGCGGAGTTCTCGGGTATCGGCCCGTGGGTCTCCCAGACGATGACCGACTCCGGATGGTCGAGCAGGTTCTCGCCCACACCCGGCAGATCGTGCAGCACCGGGATGCCGAGCTTCTCCAGCTCCTCGCGGTGGCCGATCCCCGAGTGCATCAGCAGCCGGGGCGTGTCCACCGCGCCCGCGCACACCACCACTTCGCGCCGGGCCCGGATCAGCCGCTCCTCGCCGTCGGCGGTGCGCACCTGTACGCCGGTGGCGCGGGTGCCGTCGAACTCCAGCCGGAACGCCCAGGTCTCCAGGGCGATATGGAGGTTCGGCCGGTCCAGGAATGGGTGCAGATACGCCACCGAGGCCGAGGAACGCTTGTTGTTCTCGGGATGGTAGGCGAGGTCGAAGAACCCGACACCGTCCTGGAAGGGCGCCTTGTTGAAGCCCTCGACGCGCGGGACCCCGAGCGTCTGCTGCGCCGCGTCCACGAAGTCGCGCGCGATGGCGTTCCGGTCTGCCTCGTCGACGGGGACGATGTTGTTGCGCAGCCGCGAGAAGTACGGGTCCATCGACGCGGCGTCCCAGCCGGCCGCGCCCGCGTCGGCCCACTCGTCCCAGTCGGACGGCAGCGGCTTGAAGGCGATCAGCGTGTTGTGGGACGAGCATCCGCCGAGGACCCGGGCCCTGCTGTGGCGGATGTACGAGTTGCCGCGCGGCTGCTCCGTGGTGGGGTAGTCGTAGTCCAGTTCGCCGCCGAGCAGGCCCATCCAGCGGCGCAGCGTCAGCACGTCGTCGCGGCCGACGTCGCTCGGTCCGCCCTCGATCAGGGCGACGGTGACGCCGGGGTCCTCGGTGAGCCGGGAGGCGATCACCGATCCGGCGGTGCCGCCGCCGACGACGACATAGTCGTAGGGGGTCGTGTGCTCCATGCCTCTGCTCCCGTGTCAGCCCGCGAACCAGCGCACCGGGCGCGGGGCGAGGTTCTGGTAGATGTGCTTGGCCTCGCGGTACTCCGCCAGACCCGTCGGGCCGAGTTCACGGCCGATGCCGGACTTACCGAAGCCGCCCCACTCCGCCTGCGGCAGGTAGGGGTGGAAGTCGTTGATCCAGACCGTGCCGTGCCGCAGCCGGGCCGCGACCCTGCGGCCCCGGCCCGTGTCCGCCGTCCAGACACCGCCGGCCAGGCCGTACTCGGTGTCGTTGGCCAGGGCCACGGCCTCGTCCTCCGTACGGAAGGTCTCGACGGTCAGCACCGGACCGAACACCTCCTCGCGCACCACCCGCATGGAGCGGTCGCAGTGGTCCAGGACGGTCGGGCGGTAGAAGTAGCCGGGGCCCTCGGGCCGTTCGCCGCCGGCCCGCAGGACGGCGCCCTCCTTGAGCGCGGAGGCCACGAACTCCTCGGTCCTGGCGAGCTGCTGGGCGGAGACGAGCGGGCCGCACTCGACACCGGCGTCCGTGCCCCGGCCGATCCTGATGAGCTCGGCGCGCCGCGCCAGTTCGGTCACGAACCGTTCGCGCACCGACTCCTCGACGATCAGCCGGGAGCCGGCGGAGCAGACCTGGCCGCTGTGGATGAAGGCCGCGTTGAGCGCCTGGTCGACGGCGGTGTCGAAGCCCTCCTCGGTGGCGCACGCGTCCGCGAACACCACGTTGGGGTTCTTGCCGCCGAGTTCGAGCGCGACCTTCTTGACCGTGTCGGCGGCGGCCCGCATCACCTTCGTACCGCTGGCGAGGCCGCCGGTGAAGGAGACCAGGTCGACATCGGGGTGGTCCGCGAGGCGGGCACCGACCGTGGCGCCCGGGCCCGTGACGATGTTGGCCACGCCGTCGGGCAGTCCGGCCTCGGTGAGCAGCGCGATCAGGGCGACGGTCGTGAGCGGGGTGATCTCGCTGGGCTTGATCACGAAGGTGTTGCCCGCGGCGAGCGCCGGGGCGATCTTCCAGCTGGCCTGGAGCAGCGGGTAGTTCCACGGCGTGATGAGACCGCAGACGCCCACGGGCTCGTGCACGACGACGCTGTGGATCTCCTCGGACCCGGCGTCGACGACGCGACCGCCGCTCTCGTTCATCACGAGGTCGGCGAAGTAGCGGAAGGCGTCGCGGACGCAGTCCACGTCGACACGGCCCTCCTCGAGCGTCTTGCCGGCGTCACGAGACTCCAGCGCGCCGATCCGTTCCCGGTCGCGCTCCAGCAGGTCCGCCACCCGCCTGAGCAGCGCGGCGCGTTCGGCGACCGGCGTGTGCGGCCAGGGGCCGGCGTCGAAGGCGGTCCTGGCGGAGGCGACCGCGGCGTCCGTGTCCACGGCGTCACCCTCCGACACGACGGCGAACGCGGTCGCGTCGACGGGGTCGAGGATCTCGCGGGTCGCGCCGGATGCGGCCGCTCGCCACTCTCCCGCTACCTGGATGGTGTGTTGTGCCGACACGTCGTGTGCTGCCCTTTCGGTGGCTGATGGATCGACGCCGGGCGACGCCCGGCGGTCTGGCCGTCTGCCCCGGAACGGGCGGAACATGCGTGGCGGGCGCCGGTTAGTGACCCGGCTCACCCGGACGGGCCCCCGGCAGGGCGGAGGAAAGGCGCACGTCAACGGCGGGGCCGACGCGCGCGGACGCGTCGGCCCCGCCGTGCGGGCAGGGGGAACGGGGTCCCGGAGGCTCGCCCCGGAACCCCGTTCCGGTCGGTCGGCCGGGCAGTCGGCCGGGAGTGGCTACCGCTCCGCCCGGTTCACCGGTGGTGGCAGTTCCAGTGGCCCTTCACCCAGTGCGTGTCCCAGTGCCCGGGGACGTAGACGTTGACCCAGTGGCCCCGCTGCCAGCGGTCGTGGTGGCTCCAGTGGCCGAGCTGCCACGTCCCGTGCCGGTCGTAGTGACCCGGCACCCACGCCCTGTGGTCGGAGCGGTGCCCCTTGTGCCACTGCTTCTCCCAGTGGCCCTTGACCCAGTACTTCTGCCAGTGGCCCTGCTGCCAGGTGCACCTGTCGTGGTGACCGTCGGCGTACGCGGTGGCCGAGGCCGGAGCGGACGCGGGAGCGGCTTCGGCCGCCCCGGCGGTTCCCAGTGCGGCGGCGCCCGCGAGCAGGCCCGTCGCCGCGGCGCCGGCCAGCACATGGCGGACTCGGGTGGAAGCGGTCATCGGACACACCTCCCTCTTTCGGATCAGCGTTGTTGCTACTGATTCGGGTCGGACCCCCGAGTCGCATAGGCCGTATGGGGAGAATGCTAAGAAAACATAAATATAGCCCGTATGGGCGAATACGGCCGGTCGGTGTACGCGCCCGTAGCCGTCCCGCTACGCCTGTGCAGGCGCCCTGAGCAGGGCGTACGTACCGGCCCCTGCCGCCAGCAGGATCACGCAGACCGTGAAGACCAGCCCCGCGTCCCGCAGCCCCAGCCAGGTGGCCAGGGCGCCCACCCCGACGACCGGCACCGAGATCCCCGTGTACGCCACGACGAAGAACGCCGAGATGGTGCCGCCGCGATGGGTGTCGGGGGCCGCCTCGCTGACCGTGGTCAGGCCCGCACGGAAGGCGAGCCCCTGCCCGATGCCGCCGCCGAGCGCCCCGAGGATCAGCAGGGGAAGTGACTTCGCCAGCAACGAGGACGCCACCAGCAGCAGCCCGACGACGAGGATCCCGCATCCGAGGGGCAGCGCCCGGCGCGCACCGATCCGGGGCGCCAGCGACTGCCCGATCGTCGAGGCGCAGAACACCGAGAAGACCACCGCACCCGTCACCGCGAGGTTGTGCACCCCGAGCGTCTGCGCGGCGAAGCTCGGCGCGACCGCCGTGAACAGCCCGAGCAGCGCGAACCCGGCGAACGCGGCCAGCGCGGCCGGCACGAACACGCTCTTCACCTCCGGCGGCACCCGGATCCCCTGCGGCTCCAGCGCCGGCCACCGCCGCGGCTGCGACACCGTCTCCGGCAGCCGCCAGGTGAGCGCGCACGCCACGGCCACCAGCGCCAGATGCACCCAGAACGGCAGGCTCAGCGGCCACGGCGTGTACTGCGCCAGCAGGCCGGAGAGCAGCGGCCCGCAGCCGAGGCCGCCCATGTTCGCGGCCGTGGCGGCGAACCCGGCCCGCGCCTTCTGGCCGGGGCGTGCCAGCTCGATCACCGCCGCCGTCGCCGCCCCGCTCAGCAGCCCCGCAGCGCCGCCGGACAGCACGCGCCCGGCGAAGAGCAGCGGCAGCCCGCCCTCCAGCAGGAAGCAGCCCGCGCTCGCGGCCGACAGCGCCATCGCGCACAGCAGCACCGGCCTGCGGCCCACCTTGTCGGAGTAGTTGCCCGCCACCAGGAGCACCGAGATGACCGCCACCGCGTACACCGCGAAGACCACGGTCACCATCAGCTCGGAGAAGCCGATCTCCTCCTGGTAGAGCCCGTACAGGGGAGTGGGCAGCGTGGTGCCGGCCATCCCGATGGCGAACACCACGGCGGCCGCCGCATAGCCCGGACGTCCCCCGGCCGCGCGCGCCGCATCCTCATGAACGATCACGTACCTCACTCTATGCAGGACCCGGGCGGGGAACACGGGACGGTCCACCGGCACCCGCTGACGTACCGCCATACGGGCAGGCGTGCGGCCGTCCGGACCGACGGCGGACAATGGCGCCGGCGGACGGGCGGCAGGGGGACCGGCCGAGGTCCACGCCCGCCCCGTCGCATCCCGAAAGAGAGCTCCCATGAAGATCGTCGACGCGAAGGTCGTCGTCACCAGCCCCGGCCGCAACTTCGTCACGCTGAAGCTGACGACCGACGAAGGGCTCACCGGCCTCGGCGACGCCACGCTCAACGGCCGGGAGCTGGCCGTCGTCAGCTACCTCACCGACCATGTGGCACCCCTGCTCGTCGGCCTCGACCCGCACCGGATCGAGGACACCTGGCAGTACCTCTACCGGGGCGCCTACTGGCGGCGCGGACCCGTCACCATGGCCGCGATCGCCGCCGTCGACGTCGCGCTGTGGGACATCAAGGCGAAGGCCGCGGGCCTGCCCCTCTACCAGCTGCTCGGCGGCGCCTCCCGCGACCGCGTCACCACCTACGGCCATGCCAACGGCCGCGACATACCCGAACTCCTCGACTCCGTACGGGCCCGGCTCGCGCAGGGCTACCCCGCCGTCCGCATCCAGACCGGCATCCCCGGACTCAAGGCCGTCTACGGGGTGCACGCCACCGACGACGACGGCGCGCCCGTCCTCCACCAGCAGGTCCGCCCGCTCGTCGAGGACTGGGACACCGACGCGTATCTGCGGCACACCCCGGCCGTCTTCGAAGCGGTACGCGCCGAGTTCGGCCCCGAGCTGCCGCTGCTCCACGACGCCCACCACCGGCTGACCCCGGTCCAGGCCGCCCGCCTCGGCAAGGACCTGGAGCCGTACCGCCCCTTCTGGCTGGAGGACTGCACCCCGGCCGAGAACCAGGAGGCGCTGCGCCTGGTGCGCCGGCACACGACCACACCGCTGGCGCTCGGCGAGGTGTTCAACACCGTGCACGACTACCACACGCTGATCACCGAGCAGCTGATCGACTACGTGCGCTCCGCCGTCACCCACTTCGGCGGGGTCACGCCCCTGCGCAAGCTGTACGACTTCGCCGCGCAGTACCAGGTGAAGAGCGCCGTGCACGGGCCGGAGGACATCTCGCCCGTCGGGATGGCCGCCGCCGTCCATCTCGACCTCGCCGTGCACAACTTCGGCATCCAGGAGTACTCCGGCCACAACGCGCTCACGAAGGAGGTGTTCCGGCACGCGTACACCTTCACCGACGGCTTCCTGCACCCCGGTGAGGCGCCGGGCATCGGGGTCGAACTCGACGAGGAATTGGCGGCGGCGCACCCGTACGAGCAGGCCTATCTGCCCGTCAACCGGCTCCGGGACGGCACCGTCCACGACTGGTGACGGCGTGAACGGCGCCGGCCCGTCAGGGGAACGCGGGCTGCAGGCCCGCGTACACCCCGTCGCGGCCCAGCAGTGCGTCGTGCGTGCCCACCTCCGCGATCCGGCCGCCCTCCATCGCCACGATGCGGTCGGCACCCTGGATCGTGGAGAGCCGGTGGGCCACGACGAAGACGGTCCGCCCGTGCACGAGGCGGGACAGGGCCTCCTGCACCAGGGCCTCGGAACGGTTGTCGAGCGCCGAGGTGGCCTCGTCGAGCACCAGCACCCGGGGATCGCGGATCAGCGCCCGGGCGATGGCGAGCCGCTGCTTCTGGCCGCCCGACAGCCGCGCGCCCCGCTCGCCGACGACCGTGTCCAGCCCGTGCGGCAGACCGGCGACGAACTCCATCGCGTTGGCGTCCTCCAGGGCCCGCAGCAGCGTGGCCTCGTCGGTGTCCTTCATCCCGTACGTCACGTTGTCCCGGATGCTGCCCTCGAACAGGATCGACTCCTGGGGCACCACGGACAGGAAGCGCCGGTAGCTGCGCAGATCGAGCCCGGCCATGTCGGTGCCGTCGAGCAGGATGCGGCCCGAGCTCGGCCGGATGAAGCCGATCAGCAGGTTGAGGACGGTCGACTTGCCCGCGCCCGACGCGCCGACGAGCGCGATCGTCTCACCCGGCCGTGCGGAGAGGGTGAACCCGTCGACCGCCGGCTCCGCGTCGTCGTACGCGAAGCCGACGTCCTCGAAGTCGATACGGCCGGTGACACGGTCGACCTGTGCCTTGCCGGCGTTCTGTTCCAGGTCGGGCGCCTGGAGCACCTCGCCCGCCGAACGCACCGACTCCAGCCCCTTGGTGAGCACGGGTGCGAGCCCCAGCAGGGTGGTGACCGAGCCGGTCAGCACGGTGAAGAAGGCGCTGAGCATCACCACGTCGCCGGGGGTGACGGGCATCCAGCCGTGGTACGCGACCAGGGCGGAGCCCGTCAGGCACAGCACCCCGAGGGTGTTGAGGATGACCCAGGCCAGCGATCCGAAGCGGCCGTTGACCATGTCCAGGCGCAGCCCGGCCGCGAACACCTGGCGCAGCGAGCCGTCGACCCGGCCCAGCGCGGTGCGCTCCAGGCCGTGGGCGCGAGTGATGGGGATGAGCGTCGTCATCTCGCCGACGCGGGAGGAGAGCTGCTCGACCTCGCGGCGGAAGGACTCGTTGTGGCTGCGCAGCCGGGCCCGCAGCTTCATCACGAGGAATCCGGCGGCGGGCACGACGACCAGGAAGACGGGCAGGAACGCGGGCACGCGCACCCCGATGACGACGAGCCCGCCGACCAGGGTCACGACGGCGCCGAGGCCCATGTCGGCGCTCTGCTGCATCATCTGCTCGACCGACTCGACGTCCCGGATCACCTTGGCCTGGAGCACGCTCGAACTGACCCGCGCGTGATAGCCGATGGACAGCTGCTGCATCCGGCGGCACAGCGCCGAGCGCAGGGTGGTGCCCATCCGGCGGATGCTGCCGCCGAGGCACCGTACGTACCACTGGTGGAGCGGATAGTTGATGACGAGGATGAACAGGAGGAGGCCGGTGGCCTTCCACAGCCCGGACTCCGGGCCGTGCTCCACCACCACGTCCAGGACGGTGGCGGTGATCAGCGGAAGCAGCCATATGGGGCTGTGCTTGACGACGAAGATGACGGCCGCGAGGGCCAGGCGCCCCCGGTCGGGACGCAGGAGGTGCCCCAGGGTGCGGACCGGGTTCTCGCCTCGGTAGCGGTGGTCCAGGTGGTCGAAGGACGCCAGGGGTTCGGCGGAGGGGTGCGAAACCGCTTTCTGCATGGAGTCCATCCCACCCTGCTCGCCAGGTGTGCGGCAACCCCGTCCCACGGACGGGACAGGGGCTGGCAGGGCTCAGCGGACGGGGAGTTCATCCGGCAGTTCACCCGGCCGCGGCTCGGGCGCCGGCTCGGTGCGGCGGGTGCGCCCGACGGTGGCGACCGCGCTCGTGACCAGGCCGGCCAGCAGTCCCCAGAACGCGGAACCGATGCCCAGCAGTGTCACACCGGACGCGGTGGCGAGGAAGGTGACCACGGCCGCCTCCCGTGACGCCTTGTCGGCCAGCGCGGTGGTCAGTGACGACTCGATCGTGGCGAGCAGCCCGATTCCGGCGACGGCCAGGACGAGTTCCTGCGGCATCGCGGTCAGGAGCGAGGCGACGGTCGCGCCGAGAAGCCCCACGCAGAGGTAGAAGACGCCCGCCCACACGGCCGCCAGATAGCGCTTCTCGCGGTCGGGGTGGGCCTCCTCGCCGGTGCAGATGGCGGCCGTGATCGCGGCGAGGTTGAGGCCGAACGCGCCGAACGGGGCGAGTACGGCGTTGGCCGCGCCGGTCCAGGTCATCAGCGGGGACACCGGCACGTCGTAGCCGGAGCCGCGCAGCACGGCGACGCCGGGCAGGTTCTGCGAGGCCATCGTGACGACGAACAGGGGAGCGCCGACGCTGACGAGGACCTTCCAGTCGAACTCCGGCGTGGTGAAGACCGGTGTGGCCAGGGAGAGGTGCACCCGGTCCGGCTGCCAGCCGCCGGTGAACACGGTGGCCACCACGCCTGCGGCGAGCGCCAGCAGGACCGCGTACCGGGGCAGCAGGCGCCGCCCCAGCAGATAGAGCACGAACATCGGGAAGGCCACCGCGAAGCTGTGGTGCATCGTGCTGAACAGCCCGGTGCCGAAGCGCAGCAGCACACCGGCCAGCAGGGCGGCGGCCAGCGGTACGGGGATCCGTCCCATCAGCCGGCTGAACCACCCCGTCACCCCGCTCACCAGAATGAGCAGCCCGCTGAACACGAACGCCCCGACCGCCTGGGCCATGGAGACCCCGCTCAGACCCGTCGTCAGGAGCGCGGCCCCGGGCGTCGACCACGCGGTGACCACGGGGGCCCGGAAGCGCAGCGACAGCCCGACGCAGGTGCAGGCCAGGCCGACGCCGAGCGCGAGCATCCAGGAGGAGAGCTCGCGCGAGTCCGCCCCCGCGGCCTTCGCCGCGGTGAAGACCAGCGCGGCCGAGCTGGTGACCCCGACCATGACGGCGATCAGCCCGGCGACCACGGCGGAGGGCGGCGCGGCCGCACGCAGACGGGTGATCGCGAACATGGGTGAGCCACTTCTCTGCCGAGCGGTGTTCCGTATACGGAACGTTCTGTTTGTGGAACACTAGAGAGGCGGGCCGCCGCCCGTCAACCACGACAGCGGAGCGGACGCGGATGGGACTCAACGAGGACGTCGGGCGCAGGCTGCGTGCCCTGCGGCGCGCACGTGACCTGTCCCTGTCGGAGCTGGCCCGGCGCTCCCGCGTGGGCAAGGGCACGCTCTCGGAGCTGGAGAGCGGGACCCGCAACCCCACCCTGGAGACCCTGTACGCGCTGACCACCGCGCTCGGCCTGCCGCTCAGCGCCGTACTGAGCGACGCGCCGACGGGGCCCTCGGGCCCGGCGGCGGCCGGCGTCTCCGGCAGCGCCGTCACCGCCGTCCTGCTGGAGCGGTA
The DNA here is from genome assembly GCF_031844705.1 of Streptomyces sp. ITFR-16. NCBI lineage: Bacteria > Bacillati > Actinomycetota > Actinomycetes > Kitasatosporales > Streptomycetaceae > Streptomyces > Streptomyces sp. ITFR-16. The sequence continues at coordinate 308,068 of NZ_CP134609.1, read as the reverse complement.
CGAGGACGAGTCCGCGGTCACCGACGTGTTCCGCGTCAGCATCCGGGCGGGCGCCGTCCAGGAGTCCCGGGCGCATGTCCCGGGCACGCGGGAGAGCCTGATGGTCCTGGCCGGCACCGCCGTCGTCGGCCCGCCGGGCGGCACCACGACGGCCGGCCCCGGGGCGAGCGCGCACTGGCGGGCCGACGAGCCCCATGTCTACAGCGCACCCGACGGCGAGGCGCAGGGCATCCTCTTCGTCCGCTACCCGTCGGGAGACGGGCCGGACGGCCCCGCACCCGGGGCCGTCCCCCACGGCTGAGCGCGGCGGCTCACGCCGCGTCGGTCACCGCGTCCCGCGCGCACGGGAAGGCGGGATGGCCGCCGAGACGGCGCACGAAGTCCTGGAGACGGGGATGGGCGCACAGCGAGCCGGCCGCCCCCGGCTGGGTCAGCGCCACCCACAGGTCCACGTCGGCGGCCGTGAGCTCCGCGCCCAGCGCATAGGGACGCAGCGGAAGCCGACGCTCCAGCAGGTCGAGAGCCGCCGTCCGCGCGGCGGGCCGGGCGGACGGGGTGACGCTCCGCTCCAGGAGATCGCGCAGTTCCTCGATGTCCGGGGCGAGCGCCGAGGGGTGCAGGGCGGAGGGGCGGGCCTCGTCGTGGCCGGACAGCAGCCCCGCCAGGTCGCGCAGGATGTCGGGGGTTCGGTTGCTGACGATGCGTCCGCTCCACCGGTCGCACAGTGCGGGGGAGGTCAGCGGCCCGTCGTAGTGGTGCACCGTGGCCTCGTACGCCCGGCGCAGCGCGGCGAAGCCTTCGGGCGTCTCGGCCGGGCGGGTCAGGAGCGTGGTGGCGACGGAGTCGTTCAGGCCGAGCAGGCAGAGCGTGATGGAGATGCGCAGCGAGCGCGGACAGCCCGCCGAGAGGAACAACTCGTAGCGGTGCGGGGCCGGATAGAAGCCGCCGGCGAGGCCTACGCCGATCCGGCTGTGGAAGGAATGGGCCGTGCTGGAACGCGCCGTGCCGGAATGGGCCGTGCTGGAACCGCGCGATGCTGTCTCGGGCATGACTCTCCCTATGGGGATCCCTGGGGGAACGACGAAGCCACCGCCGCCTCGTGGGCACCGGTGGCCGGATGCGGAGCGACTGCGCCTGCGTACCGGTCCGGTCCGGTCGAACGCGTACGGGCCCGGGTCGACGGGTCCGGGACGCGTCCGTCCGCCGACGGTCCCTAGTAAGCGCTGGAGACGCGCAGCAGATCGATGTGCAGACGCCTCGTCAAACCGATCCTGGGCAATTCCCACCGGTCCTGCCGTCGGGGCTCGCGAGACGCGAGACCGCGCTTGTCCCGTCGCACCGACGGGACCCGGTCGTCACCCGGGGCACCCCATCGCGGTGGAAGGGTTGCCTGTCAGCGGGCCGGGGCCGATGACCTCACGGCCGGGCGAACCCGTCCGTGCGGCGCTGACAATCGTGACCGTCCCCCTCAGTCTTCGGTGCGTCCGGGGGCGCCGTCAAGGATGCGGTACGAGCTGTCTCGACTGGTGGACACCCGCGTTGACATCAATTCGGGCCGGGCCTAGCCTCCGGCGCAGAACAGCACGATCACGAGTGTCGGCGCAACGCCCCTCGTGCCGGGCCCCGCGGGGCGGAATGGTGACGGTGAACGCGATGCACGCAGCCGACCGGACGGCCACACGGCCCCGCGGCTGCGTCCTGCTGTGCGCGGACCGCTCCGTCGACCTGCAGCGCGTCAGCAGCGCCCTGTGTACGGCCGCCACGCGCCGTCCCTGTCCCTGTCAGGGCTGACACCTCACCGGTTCCCTGACGCCCGCCGCCGTCGCGGCGTGCCCCTCCCTCTCCCCGCCCGGCCCCCGCACCGCGCTGTGCGCCGCCGCACACCGACCCGTCCCGACGGGCGGTGAGCCGCGGCGTACCCGCACGGTGCGCGGCGTCCGCATCCGCTGGAGTCCTCCATGAGCGAATCCTCCGGCGTCGCTGTGTCCCCCGGATCAGCGCCGCCCGCCGAGGCGAACCCACGCCCCGGCCCGGCCACCGCGCCCCAACCCCTCGCCGCGCAACGGGTCCTGCCGCTGCGCCGTCCCGGACGCTGGATCATCACCGCAGTCGTCCTCGTGCTGATCGCCCAGATCGCGCACGGCCTGGTGACCAATCCCTTCTACCAATGGGACCGATTCCAGTACTGGTTCCTGCGGCCGACGATCCTCGACGGGCTGTTCATCACCCTCCAGGTCGCCGTCTACAGCGCCGTGCTGGGCCTGCTCGGCGGTGTCCTGCTGGCCCTGGCGCGGCTCTCGCCGAACCCCGTGCTGCGCGGCGTGAGCTGGCTCTACACCTGGCTGTTCCGCTCGGTGCCGCTGATCGTGGTCCTGCTCTTCCTCTACAACTTCAGCGCGCTCTACCGGACGTTGAGCCTCGGGGTGCCGTTCGGCCCGGCGTTCTTCACCTTCGACGAGTCGCGCCTGGCCACCGACATGGCCGTCGCGGTCGTCGGCCTGAGCCTCAACGAGGCGGCCTACGCCTCCGAAGTGGTGCGCGGCGGCATCCTCTCCGTGGACCAGGGCCAGCACGAGGCGGCGGCCGCGCTCGGCCTCCCGAAGCGGTACCAGTTCGCGAGGATCGTGTTTCCGCAGGCACTGCGCTCCATCACCCCGAACTACGTCAACCAGCTGATCGGGCTGATCAAGGGCACCTCGCTGGTCTTCTACGTCTCGCTGCTCGACCTCTTCGGGTCGGTGCAGAGCATGGGCGCCACCTACCCGGGCGACATCGTGCCGCTGCTCCTGGTCGCCACCGTCTGGTACCTGATCCTCACCAGCGCCGTGTCCGTCGTCCAGTTCTACGTCGAGCGGCACTACTCGCGGGGCGCCCTGCGCAGCCTGCCGCCGACCCCGCTGCAGAAGGTGCGCACCGGCCTCGGTGAGCTGCGGGCCCGGATCCAGAGGGAGACCGCGATATGACCGGCACGACGCAGGAGCCGCGCCCGGCCGCGGTCCAGGTGCACGACGTGTACAAGTGGTACGGCAGCCACCGCGTGCTGGACGGTGTGGAGCTGACCGTGCGGCCCGGAGAGGTCACGGTCGTCCTCGGCCCGTCGGGCTCCGGCAAGTCCACCCTCCTCAGGGTGATCAACCACCTGGAGAAGCCGGAGATCGGCCATGTCAGCCTGAACGGCGAGCCGATCGGGGTCCGCCGGCAGGGCGAGCGGCTCAAGGAGCTCAGCGAGCGGGCCATCCTGGCCCAGCGCAGCCGGATCGGCTTCGTCTTCCAGAACTTCAATCTCTTCCCCCACCTGACCGTGCTGGACAACGTCGCGGCCGCCCCGGTGGCGACCGGCCGGCTCAGCAGGCGGGCGGCCCAGGACCTGGCCCGCGACCTGCTCGGCCGGGTCGGTCTCGCCGACCGGGCCGCGGCCTACCCGCGCCAGCTGTCCGGCGGTCAGCAGCAGCGGGTGGCCATCGCCCGCGCCCTCGCGCTGCGGCCCGGCGTCATCCTCTTCGACGAGCCGACCTCGGCGCTCGACCCGGAACTCGTCGGCGAGGTGCTCGCGGTCATCAAGGACCTGGCGAGCAGCGGCACCACCCTCGTCATCGTCACCCACGAGATCGGCTTCGCCCGGGAGATCGCCGACCGGGTGGTCTTCATGGACAACGGCCGCATCGTCGAACAGGGCCCGCCCGCACAGGTGCTGGACCGGCCCGAACACGAACGGACCAGGGACTTCCTCAGCAAGGTCCTGTGACCTCCCACCCCCTTTCTCTCACCACCCCACCCGACAAGGACAGCCATGCGCACCCTCACCCTCCGCAGCAGACTCCTCCGGGGCGTCACCGCCACCGCCGCCGTCGCCTCCCTGGCCGCCTCCCTCGCCGCGTGCGGCGGCGACAGCGACGCCGCCACCACGACCTCCGGAGCCAAGGCCGGAACCGTCACGGTCGGTGCCCTGTCCAACGGCGCCGCGAAGGAGATCAGCCTCAAGGTGCCCGAGGTGAAGTCGATCAGCGCCGGGCTGCCCGCGAAGATCAGGAAGAGGGGCACGCTGGTGGTCGGTGTGGGCGCGCTGCCCGCGGGGTTCGCGCCGCTGGCCTACGTCGGCGACGACCAGAAGACCCTCACCGGCGCCGAACCCGACCTCGCCCGGCTCGTCGCCGCGGTCCTCGGGCTCGAACCGGAGATCAAGAACTCGACCTGGGAGAACATGTTCGTCGGAGTCGACAGCGGCAAGGTCGACGTGGCCGTGGCCAACGTCACCGACACCGAGGAGCGCAAGAAGAAGTACGAGTTCGCCTCCTACCGCCAGGACAACCTCGCCTTCGAGGTCACCAGGAAGAGCACCTGGAACTTCGACGACGACTACCGGAACCTGGCCGGCAAGACCGTGGCCGTCAGCGCCGGCACCAACCAGGAGAAGATCCTGCTGGAGTGGAAGGCGAGGCTGGCCAAGGAGGGCAAGAAGCTCGACGTCAAGTACTACCGCGACAGCAACGCCACCGCCCTGGCGCTCACCAGCGGGAAGATCGACGCGTCCTTCGGCCCCAACCCGGGCATCGCCTACCACATCACCCAGACCGCGAACACGCCGAACGCGACGCGCAACGCGGGCAAGTTCTCCGGCGCCGGCGCGACGCTCCAGGGACTGATCGCAGCCACCGCGAAGAAGGGCAGCGGACTCGCCGAGCCCATCGCCGCCGCGATCAACCACCTGATCAAGAACGGCCAGTACGCCAAGTGGCTCGCGGCCTGGAACCTCTCCAACGAGGCCGTCGACAGCTCCCGGGTCAACCCGCCAGGACTGCCGCTCGACAACTCCTGACCCACCACCCGCCCCCGGGGGCCCGGACGCGACAGCGCCGGGCCCCACCGCCCGGCGCGTACCCGAGACGGAGACCGCACCGCCATGCCCACCAGCCACCCCGCCCCGCCCGTGCAGCCGCCCCACCTGCTCGACAACCCCGCCTGGGCCGCGCTGACCGGCCCGCACGCCCGCTTCGCCGAGCGCGTCGGCCGGGCCGCCCGTTACCCCGCCGACGTCTCCCCGTTCACCGCCTTGGAGGACCCCGCCGACCCCCGCGCCTGGGCGGATCTGGCCGCGCTGGTCGGGCCCGGAACCCTCACACCCGTCACCGGAGTCCACACCGTGCCCGAGGCGTGGGAGACCGAACAGGACGGCGTGGGCGTCCAGTTGACCGGCGAGGCGCTACGGGCCGAACCGGCGCCGGACGCCGTGCGGCTCGGCCTCGCCGACGTACCCGAGATCCTCGAACTGATCGCCCTCACCCGGCCGGGCCCCTTCCTGCCCCGCACCGTCGAACTGGGTACCTACCTGGGCATCCGTGACCGGGGACGGCTGATCGCCCTGGCGGGAGAGCGGCTGCGCCCGCCGGGCTGGACGGAGATCAGCGCCGTCTGCACCCACCCGGAGCACCGGGGCAGAGGGCTGGCCACCCGGCTGGTCCGCGCGGTCGCGGCCGGCATCAGGGAACGGGGGGACACCCCCTTCCTGCACGCGGCGGCGGGCAACACCGACGCGATCCGGCTCTACGAGTCGATCGGCTTCACGCTGCGCCGCCGCAACCGCTTCGTCCTCGTCCGCAGCCCGCAGGCCCCCGGCGAGGAGACTCAGCCCGAGCCCAGCAGGTTGACCATACGGATGTAGCGGACCCAGTCCCAGTTCGGTCCCGGGTCGGTGTGGTCCGTGCCCGGGACCTGGACATGGCCGAGAATGTGCGCCCGGTCCTTCGGGATTCCGTAGCGGTCGCAGACCGAGGCCGTCAGCAGCGCCGACTTGGTGTACATGGCGTCGGTGAAGTACGAGGGCTGGTCCACATAGCCCTCGTGCTCGATGCCGATGCTGCGGGTGTTGTAGTCCCAGTTGCCCGCGTGCCAGGCGACGTCCTTCTCCCGCACGCACTGATCGATGTAGCCGTCGGCCGAGCGCACCACGTAGTGCGCGGAGACCTGCTTGGCCGGGTTCTGGAAGATCGCCACCGCGTCCGAGTACGTCTCCTGGGTGACATGGATGATCACGTACTGGACCGGATACGCCGAAGGACGCGTCGAGACCGTGTAGTTGGACGTCGAGGCGGGCACCCAGTGCGCCGACGGGTAGTCCGTGTCACCCGTCGTCGCCGCGGTGGCCCGGACGGAGGCCGGGAGCAGCGCGCCGGCGGCCGCCACCGCGGCGCCCCGGAGGATCCTTCTGCGGTCCATACGTACTCCTGTGGGGTGGGGGGAGGGCGATGCGCGCCGCCCACCGTACGGGGTGCCACGGGAGCGGCGGAAGACGGCACAGAACTCAAACTGCCTCCACGGCGGGGGAGTTGGGGCCACCGGGCGGCAGCCCCGACTCCGTCACGCCTCGGCCGCGCCCGCCTCCGCCCAGGCCGCTGCCGGATCGTCGTCGGCGGGACCCGCCGGGATCCAGCCCGTGCCCTCCTTGCGGTACGGATACCAGCGCCCGTCGCGCCCGTAGCGGAGCTGGAGGGTGCCGTCCGCCGCAGTCCAGCGGTTGCGGTCGGCCCGCAGCCGGGGCGCCTCGTCCTCCTCCCAGGCCTCGGCGAGCCGGGTGCGGGCCCGGGCGAGGGCCGACGCGTCCGGTGTCCACGCCTCGTCGAGCACGTCGAGCGCGGCCACGCCGCCGGTCCGCCAGGCGGCGACGGCTGCGGGCATGCCGGCCCGGCGGCGCCCCGAGCCGGTGGCCAGCCGGGTCACGGTCCACGGCTCCGGGCGCGCGTCGGCGACCAGGCGTACCGCGTCCTGCTCCGGTGTCAGGGCGGCCGGTACCGGCTGCCGCTCATGGCCCGGCGCCAGCGCGTCGGCCAGCATCCGGTGGGCCCGTGCCGCGCTGTCCATGGCCAGCGTCTCCAGGGCCGACGGGCCCACCCCCGGCTCCGGGTCCGTCTCGGTGTCCAGTGAAGGGGAGAGACCCGGCTCCTCGGGCAGCTCCGGAGGCGGCGGCAGCGCGGGCAGGGCGTCGGCCGTCGCGTACACGTCCGCCGCCGGGACCCCGCGCACCACGGGCGCGGGGACGGTATCGGCCACCCCGTCGTCGGGTCCGGACGGCTCGGGGCCCCCGGCCCTGGCCGCGATCCGCACCTGGAGTTCGTCCAGCAGCCGCCGCTCGCCGCGCCCGCGCATCAGCAGCAGGACGAACGGGTCCCGGTCGAGCAGCCGCGCCATCTGGTAGCAGAGGGCGGCGGTGTGCGGGCAGTGGTCCCACGCCTCGCACGTGCACTCGGGATCGAGGTCGCCGATCGCGGGAAGCAGGTCCATGCCGGCCGCCGCCGCGTCCTCGACCAGATGCGGGGGCATCTCCCGGTCGAGCAGCGCCGCGATGTGCCCGGACCGCTCGACCGCCATGTCGAGGAACCGCTCCCAGTCCTCGTCGCTCAGCTGCTGGAGGAGCACATCGCTGCGGTACGTGCTCCGGTCCCGGTCGCGGACCACCGCCGTGATCCGGCCCGGCCGCACCGACACCGCGCCGACCCGGCCCTCGCGGGCGACCCGGCGCCCCTCCTTGAGCTGCCGGCCGTCCAGCGCGGTGTCCTCCAGCGCCTTCAGCCAGGCCCGCCCCCACCAGGACTCCGCGAAGCCGCGGCCCGGCGCCGGCGGCAGTGCGGCGAAGGTGCGCTCCTGCGCGGCCGGTCCGGGCTCCGCCTCCTGGTCCTCGAACCCCTCCGCGTACGCGTCGCCGTAGGCGTCCGCCCCGTATCCGTCACTCATCGCGCGCCCCCTCGAAGCTCCACCAGTTCGGCCAGTTCCGCGTCGCCCAGCTCGGTCAGGGCGCTCTCGCCGGAACCGAGCACGGCGTCCGCGAGCCCCTGCTTGCGGGTCAGCATCTCCGCGATCCGGTCCTCGATCGTGCCCTCCGCGATCAGCCGGTGGACCTGCACCGGCTGGGTCTGCCCGATGCGGTACGCGCGGTCGGTGGCCTGTGCCTCGACCGCCGGGTTCCACCAGCGGTCGAAGTGCACGACATGGCCCGCGCGCGTGAGGTTGAGCCCGGTGCCCGCGGCCTTGAGCGACAGCAGGAAGACGGGTGCCTCGCCGGCCTGGAACCGGTTCACCATGGCCTCCCGCGCCGCGACCGGGGTGCCGCCGTGCAGGAACTGGGTGCCGATGCCGCGCGCCGCCAGATGCCGTTCGAGCAGCCGGGCCATCTGGACGTACTGGGTGAACACCAGGACCCCGGCGCCCTCGGCCACGATGGTGTCCAGCAGTTCGTCGAGCAGTTCCACCTTGCCCGAGCGGCCCGTGATGCGCGGTTCCTCCTCCTTGAGGTACTGCGCCGGGTGGTTGCAGATCTGCTTGAGCGAGGTCAGCAGCTTCACGACCAGACCGCGGCGGGCCATCCCGTCGGCGGCGGAGATCTCGGCCAGGGTCTCCCGCACCACCGCCTCGTACAGACCCGCCTGTTCGGCCGTCAGCGAGACCGCGCGGTCCGTCTCGGTCTTCGGCGGCAGCTCCGGGGCGATCCCGGGATCGGACTTGCGCCGGCGCAGCAGGAACGGGCGCACCAGCGCGCCCAGCCGTTCGGCGGCGGCGGGGTCGCCGCCCTCCACGGCGCGCGCGTAGCGGGTGCGGAAGGTGCCGAGGCGGCCCAGCAGACCGGGGGTCGTCCAGTCGAGGATCGCCCACAGCTCGGAGAGGTTGTTCTCCACCGGTGTCCCGGTCAGGGCCACCCGCGCCCGCGCGCCGATGGTGCGCAGCTGCCGGGCCGTCGCCGAGTACGGGTTCTTGACGTGCTGGGCCTCGTCGGCGACGACCATGCCCCAGCGGGTGGCCGCGAGCCTGGCGGCGTCGAGCCGCATCGTCCCGTACGTCGTGAGGACGAACTCGCCGTCCACGAGGCCGTCCAGGCTGCGAGACGCGCCGTGGAAGCGGCGGACCGGGGTGCCGGGCGCGAACTTCTCGATCTCCCGCTGCCAGTTGCCCATCAGCGAGGTAGGGCAGACCACCAGCGTGGGCCCGGCGGCCCCTTCGAGAGTCCGGCGGTGCAGGTGCAGGGCGATCAGCGTGATGGTCTTGCCGAGCCCCATGTCGTCGGCGAGACATCCGCCGAGGCCGAGCGAGGTCATGGTGTGCAGCCAGTTCAGGCCGCGCAGCTGGTAGTCGCGCAGGGTCGCGGCGAGCGCGGGCGGCTGCCCGACCGCCTCCTCCCCGTCGTGCCGGGCCTCGGGATCCGCGACCCGCCGGCGCAGCCGCTCCAGCCAGCCGGTCGCCCTGACCTCGACCCGGCGGCCGTCGACCTCCGTGGAGCCGGTCAGCGCCGCGCCGAGCGCGTCCATCGGGGTGACCTTGCGGTCCAGGGTCTCCCGGGCACGGCGTGCCTCGTCGGGGTCGATCAGCACCCACTGGTCGCGCAGCCGCACCAGCGGCCGGCCGGCCTCGGCCAGCCGGTCCAGCTCGGCCCGGCCGATCTTCTGGTCGCCGAGCGCGAACGCCCAGTTGAACGAGAGCAGGGCGTCGGCGGACAGCAGCGGCGCGGTGTCCGACAGGCCGCGCAGCGGCCTCCGGGTACCGTCCGGCGCCTCCCCGGCGTCCTCCTCGTCGGGCGGGCCGATCACCGCGCGTGCCGTGAGCGTGCGGGCCAGCTCCCGGGGCCAGTGGACCTGAACACCGGTCGCGGCGAGGGCCCGTGAGGCGGGGCCGAGGAGTTCGGCGATCTCCTCGTCGGCCGGCTCCACGGCATCGGGCACGGCGGCGGAGAGCAGCGGGGTGAGCGGCGGCCAGGCACGGGCCGCCCGGCGCAGCGTCAGCAGGGTGTCCATCCGGGCGCGCGGGCCGAACGCCGCGGCGGCCGGGCCGCTGCCCGCCCAGATCTCGGCGGCGTCCGCGACGAGTGCGGGATCGCTGACGCCGTGGATCTGGGGGACGACGCGGAAGGACGGACCGGAGCCGTCGGCGGAGGGCTCGGCGGCCGTGTCGAGCCCCCGCACCTCCACGCGCAACGACAGCCGGACGCCCGCGTCATGACCCGCCGCGACATCGGCGACCCAGGCGCGCCGGCCCGGCACGTGCTGGGGCGCGTCGGCGGCGAACGCCGGACCGCCGTTGGCCAGGGCCGCGGCGGGTGTCCGGGGCAGGCCGTCGGCGACCGCGTCGATGAACGCCCGTACCGGCCCCTCCGGTTCGGGCAGCAGCAGGGGCCGCGCCGCCGCGTCGAGCGGTACGGCGTGGGCGGCGGGCGGCATGGACGCGGCGAGGGTGCGGATGCGGGTCTGGTCGTCCGGGCTGAGCGGACCGGCCCGCCAGGCGTCGTGATCCGTGACGCTCAGCCCCGGCAGCAACAGCCCCCGGGCGGCGAACTGCAGAGCCAGCAGCCCGGCCGCGCCCCAGAACGCGGCCGAGGGCGAGGCATGCCGCGAGGCCCGCGCACGCGTGAGCACGGGAAGCGCGTCCCGCACCGGCAGCACCCGCGCCGGCACCTCGTACGGCAGGGCGTCCGGACCGGCCACGGTGAGGGCCTCGACGGTTCCGGGGCCTTCCGGCGGGCTTGCGGCGTCGGGGCGCCAGAAGGCGACCCGTCCGGTACGGGAGGGGTCCGAGGGAAGGAAGACGACGGAGGAGCCGGCGAGTGCGGAGATCTCGGAGAGTGTTGCCGGAGGCAGGGTGCGCACAGAGATGTCAAGTCCTCAAATTTGACTAGTGAGTCGAGGTCGCCGAGGGTACCCCATCGAAGCAGACGGCGGGGTGCGACTGCCTGTGAGGTAAGTCACTTGAGAATGTCCCCTTATGTCTGCCGGGTGTGGCCAGCCCCCCTCCGGAATCGGGGGGTTGGCACCAGCGGATCCGGGGTGGTGGCTCCATGGCTGCTATACATCGGCGACCGTACGTTTTATCAGGTCAGCGCACCCCTAAGACCGGAGACAGCATGCCTCAGGCCGCAACCACTCTCGCGGAACGACCCCGCGACAGTGCCGGAAGTGCCGTAAGCGCCGGAAGTGACTTCGCGCCACTGCTGCGAGCCGTGAAGGGTCAGGGACTCCTGGAGCGGCGCACCGGCTGGTACGCGGCAGGCATCGCCGCCAATCTGCTCGCCCTGGGGGCCGTGGTCACCGCCCTGGTGTTCCTCGGCGACACCTGGTGGGCCCTGCTGCTCACCCTGCCCCTCGCCGTCATCTGGTCCCGCACCGCGTTCTTCGGGCACGACGCCGGGCACGCCCAGATATCCGGCGACCGCCGGGCCGGCCGGGCCATCGGCCTCGTCCACGCCAACCTGCTGCTCGGCATGAACGAGGCGTGGTGGAACGACAAGCACGTACGCCACCACGCCAACCCCAACCACATCGACAAGGACCCGGACGTCGGTGTCGGCGCCCTCGTATGGACCCAGAAACAAGCGGCCCAGCGTGAGGGATTCGCCCGCTGGCTCACCCGCAACCAGGCCCGGCTCTTCTTCCCGATGCTGCTCCTCGAAGGCATCGCCCTCAAGATCTCCGGATTCCAGTACCTGAAGCAGCAGCCCACCCGGGAGCGCGCCCTGTCCGGGCTGCTCCTGGTCGCACACCTCGGTCTCTACGCCGCGCTGCTGCTCACCGTCATGTCGCCCGGCAAGGCCGTCGTCTTCGCCCTCGCGCACCACGCGCTGTTCGGACTGCACCTGGGCATGGCCTTCGCGCCGAACCACAAGGGCATGGAGATGCCCGACCCCGACGGGGACCGCTGGGGTCATCTGCAGCGCCAGGTCCTGACCTCGCGCAATGTACGGGGCGGCGTCCTCACCGACTGGTTCCTCGGCGGGCTCAACTACCAGATCGAGCACCACCTCTTCCCGAGCATGCCCCGCCCGCATCTGCGCCTGGCGCAGCCCCTGGTCAAGGCCCACTGCGAGGCGATCGGCATGCCCTACGCGGAGACCGGACTCATCGCCTCCTACCGGCAGGCCCTGGAGCACATGCACGACGTCGGTGCGCCGCTGAGGTGACCCGGGGCGGACGAGTCCGCCCGGGCAGGAACCGATCCGTACACACAGGCGTTCTCACATCAGAAGCGGCCACAGGCCGCGAAGGAGGCGTGGACGATGTCGAACAGCGCAAAGATCGCCATCGGGGGAGTTGTCGTCGCGGTCGTCCTGATGCCGTTCATCGGCTTCTGGCTGTCCCTGCTGGTGCTCATCGGGGTCCCCGCCATCGCCTATCTGGCACTGGACCCGAGCCAGCGGCGCAGGCTCCGTAGGATCACCCGTAAGGAAATCGGCCGCTGAGCCCGGCCGCCGAAGCGGCCGCCGAGAGAGGACCTCCGCCGTGAGTGGCACCGTCACCGCCGTGAGCAGGAACGAGACCTACAGCTTCACCAAGCCGAACCGGGACAGTGTGACGCTGCTGTCCGGGCTCGGCGTGGAGGGGGACGTCCACGCGGGGGTGACGGTCAAGCACCGCTCCAGGGTCGCCCAGGACCCCACGCAGGCCAATCTGCGGCAGGTCCACCTCATCCACGAAGAGCTCTTCGGTGAACTGCGCGCGGCGGGGTTCGACGTCGCCCCCGGTGATCTCGGGGAGAACATCACCACCCGCGGCATCGACCTGCTGGCGCTTCCCGCCGGGACCCTGCTGCACCTCGGCGACGAGGCCGTCGTCGAGGTCACGGGACTGCGCAACCCGTGCCTCCAGATCGACGCCTTCCAGGAAGGCCTGCTCAAGCAGGTCGTCGGCCGGGACGAGCGGGGCACGGTCGTCCGCAGGGCCGGGATCATGAGCGTGGTCACCGCCGGCGGCGTGGTCCGGCCCGGCGACCCCGTCAGGGTCGAGCTGCCGGCCGAGCCGCACCGCCCGCTGGAGCGCGTCTGACCCCCGCAGTGCCGGCCCGGAGCCCGGTCAGGACGGGCGTCCGGCCAGCGCGTCCAGGGCGTCGAGCAGCTTGGGCAGCTCCGTCCCGCGCCCGACCGGCATGATCTCGCCCGGCACCTCGTCCAGCAGCAGGAACGCGATGTCGTCGGTCCTGGCGACCATCGACCAGCCGGGCCCGTCGGCCCGTATCATCCGGGCCTCGCCCGAGGCGAAGGACGAGCGGACCCGGCCGGGCGGCGGCGGCGCGTCGAGGTAGGCGTGCGCCTCGGCCAGGGCCCGGCGCACGCCGGGATGAGTCCCGGCGGTCTCACCCTCACCCTCGACCTCAGCTTCACCCCCGGCCTCGGCCACGGGCCCGGCCGCACTCCCGGCCTCGTCCGTACGGTCCGTGTCCGCGCCGGTCGTGGCCTCGGCGTCCCCGGCCTCGTCCGCACGCCCGGTCTCCGGCTCGGCCGTGCCGCCGTCCGCCGGGGCGAACTCCGTCGCGTCGTCGATCTGCTCGCGCCAGACCGCCCACTGCAGGGCGATGGCGTCCGCGCCCAGCCTGCGCTGGGCGGGCCCCCAGGCGTCGGTGTCCGGCGGGGAAAGCGGCGGCAGGTCCTGACCGTCCGCCTCCGGGTCCGGTGCGGGGTCGTGCGGGGCGGCCACCCCCGGAGCGGAGACGGCGACGGCGAGCGGCCAGCCCGGGAGCGCGCAGACCACCGAACGGTCGTCGGGCGACAGGTCGTACTCCATGCCGCAGTCCCACGACGCGATCGCCACGGCCACCAGCGACACGTCGTCGACGACCACGGTCCACCGGGCGCCGTCGCCGTCCTGGCCCATGACCAGCCCGTATCCCTCGGCGTACGGCTCCAGACCCAGCGCCGCGCAGGCCGCCGGGTAGTCGTCGCCGAGCACGCTCGGGAACTGCGCGGGGGTCAGCAGGACCGCGGTCAGCACATACAGTGCGTCGTCGTCGGCGACTGTGTCGTCCGTCCCGGCCACTGCACCCTCCTCGTCCGTCGTAGTTGTCCGTCGGCGCACCTTAACCAGTGGGTAACCCGCTCGTCGAGGCCCTGACAAGGCCGCACGGTCCGCCCCGGCGGCCCGCCGGAGGGGGAGTGCTCAGTTCTCGGCCAGGCCGAGCAGCGACCGGGCCACCACCTGCGGTGATTCGTCGCGCTCACGGGCGAGCGCGATGAGCGCCCGGCAGGCCAGTTCGCTGACGCCGAAGGACAGCTGCTCCGGGGAGACCCAGCCGCTCGCCTCGTCCATCCGCTCCTCGTCGTCCTCCGCCGACGCCGCCACGAACACGGCGGCCGCCTCGAAGAGATTGTGCTGCCGGCGCGCGGGCGCGGGCGGGGCGGCGACGGACCCGCCGCCCTTGCGGCCGGGGGTGACGGCTCTTCGCAGAATGCCGAATATCTCGGACATGGGAACGGTCCTCTCCTCGGTGCGTCGTGCGTACTCTCGGTATTGCCCCCGCACGTAGGGTTGGACACTCGACCTGGCGGACAAGGGGGACGGCGCGTGAAGCGTTACGACCGGCTGAAGGAAATCCAACGCCTCGATCCGGAGCGGGACTTCCTGGAGATCTACCGGATCACGGCGACGTACGAATTCCCCTGGGACATCACCCGTGCCCTCGAACTGGCCCTGTACCGCACCTATGCCGTCCCCAGCATCGGCCGTCTCCTCGCGGACACGGCGGAGCTGACGGACCGTTCGCAGAAGCGGTACGACGACACGGCGCTCCTCCTGGACACGGTCGTCGAGCACGGCTTCGACAGCGACCCGGGGCGCACGGCGATCCGCCGGATCAACCGCATGCACGGCAGCTACGACATCAGCAACGACGACATGCGCTATGTCCTGTGCACCTTCGTCGTCACCCCGAAGCGGTGGCTCGACGCCTACGGGTGGCGCAGGCTCTGCGACCACGAACTGCGCGCGTGCGCGGCGTACTACAGGACCCTGGGCGCCCACATGGGCATCAAGGACCTGCCCGGCAGCTACGAGGACTTCGAGCGGACCCTCGATCTCTACGAGGCCGAGCACTTCGGATGGGACCAGGGGGCGCGTGCGGTCTCGGACGCCACGCTGGCGCTGATGGCCTCCTGGTACCCGCGCTCCCTCGCCCCGGTCGTGCGCGGCGCGAGCCTCGCGCTCCTGGACGACTCGCTGCTGCGGGCCTTCCGGTACGAGCGTCCGGGCCCGGCGGCCCGCGCGCTCACCCGGGGCGCGCTCCGGCTCAGGGCCCGCGCGGTCCGACTGCTCCCGCCGCGCACCACCCCGCACTACGCCCGGCAGAACCCGGAGATCAAGGGCTACCCGCGCGGCTACGAGGTGGCCGCACTCGGGACGTTCCCCACCCCCGGCGTCGGCGCCTGCCCGGTCCGCGACCTCCGCCGCCCGGACGCGCAGACCGGCTGACCGCGCGGGCGTCAGCCCGTCCGTTCGGCCAGCGCGAGGAAGCGGGCGTCCTCGTCGGCGTACGAGAACAGCCGCCAGCCCGAACGGGCCAGCAGCGGGCGGACGTTCGGCTCCGCCCGCAGATCGTCCTCGGTGATCCGCCGGCCGTGCCGGGCGGCCAGGGCGGCGCGCCCGATGGGGTGGAACAGCGCGAGCAGGCCGCCCGGCCGCACCACGCGTGCCAGCTCCGCCAGCGCGGGCCCCGGGGGCGAGAGATGCGAGATCAGCCCGGCCCCGAACACCGCGTCGAACGACCCCGACCGCAGCGGCAGCCGGGCCACGTCGGCCTGGAGCAGCGGCCCGCAGTCCTTCCGGCCCGCGCGCACCGCGGCCTCCAGCATGGCCGCGGTGAGGTCGGCGCCCAGCACCGTGCCCCCGGGGCCGACCGCGGCACGCAGCGCGGGCAGCGCCCGTCCCGTACCGCACCCCGCGTCGAGCACGGCGTCACCGGGACGCAGCCCCAGTGAGCGGACCGCGGCGGCGAAGGCCGGGCCGTCCCCGGGAAAGCGGGTGTCCCAGTCCGCCGCGCGGGCGGTGAAGAAGTCCTGTACGTGTGCGTGGTCGTCGGCCATACGCACATGATCGCGCCTACGACGGGCGTTTCGCGCTGCGCACCTGCGCCAGCTCGTCGTTCATGGCGTGCAGGAACCGCACGACGACGCGCAGTTCGTCCTCGTCGAACTGTCTGCGGGCCGCGTCCGTTCCGGCCGCGAGCGGCATGAAGAAGTCGCGGGCGACCGTCTTCGCCGCGGGCGCGTAGTGCAGATGCACCACCCGCCGGTCGCCGGTGTCCCGGACGCGCCGGATGTGGCCCGCGCGCTCCAGCCGGTCCAGGCATGCCGTCACCGCACCCGAGGTGAGATCCAGCTGGTCGCGCAGCCGCCCCGGGGTCATGGCCATACCGGCCTCGCCGTGCTCGGCGTCGAGGATGGCCACGAGCGCCTGCACATCCGTCGGGTGCAGCCCCTGGGACTGCGCGAACTCGTGGGTGAGGCGGTTGAACTCGCCATTCATACGGCGCAGCAGCACAGCGAACGACTGGAGCCCCGTGGGGCCGTCGCTCGTGCCTCTGTCCGGGCTTTCGTCTGCGGTGCGCATACCCCTAGAGTAATATCTCTTGATCATTGAGATAGTTAATGATCGAGGGAAATCTGTTGTGCGTCGACCTCTGGGGTAGCAATGAAGGCCGCACCTCGGCACCGCATCGTCCGATGGCTGGTGCCCGTAGCCCTGCTCGTCGTCTGGCTCGGCATCGGCGGGACGCTGGGCCCGTACGCCGGAAAGCTCGGGGAGGTGGCGACGAACGACCGGGGCGCGTTCCTGCCGCGCAGCGCCGAGTCGACCAGGGTGGCCGACGCGCAGAAGGCGTTCCAGCGGTCGGGGACCGTCCCCGCGATCGTCGTGTGGACGGCCGGACGGGACGGACTTCCGGACGGCGGCGGGGCGGTGGCCACCCGGGCGCTCGCCTCCCTGGCGGGAGAACCCGGCGTGGCCGGCGCTCCGTCCCCCGCGCTGGCGTCCGACGACGGCAAGGCCCTCTCCGGCGTCGTGCCCCTGCGCTCCGATCTCGGGGACGCGCTCCCGGACACGCTCGACCGGGTCCGCGCCGCCGCGCGGTCGGTGCCCGGTACGACGGCCGAGATCGCCGGGCCCGCGGCGACGCAGGCCGATCTGAAGGACGCGTTCGCGGGGATCGACGGCCTGCTGCTGGGCGTGGCGCTGGCGGCGGTGCTGCTGATCCTCCTGCTGGTCTACCGGAGTCTGCTGCTGCCGTTCCTGATCATCATCGGCGCGGTCCTCGCCCTGGGCCTCGCCTGCGCCGTCGTGTACGTCCTGGCGGACCGCGGAGTCGTCCGTGTGGACGGCCAGATCCAGGGCATCCTGTCCATCCTCGTGATCGGGGCGGCCACCGACTACGCGCTGCTCCTCACCGCGCGCTTCCGGGAGGAACTGCCCCGCCACGACGAGCGGTCCGCCGCCGCCCTCGCCGCACTCCGCCGGTCCTTCGGGGCGATCACGGCGAGTGCGGCCACCGTGGCACTCGGCCTTCTCGCCCTGCTGTTCAGCGACCTGACGAACAACCGGGCCCTCGGGCCCGTGGGCGCCATCGGCATCGTCTGCGCGGTGCTGAGCACGCTCACGTTCCTGCCGGCGGTCCTGGTCCTGTGCGGCCGGGCCGCGTACTGGCCGGCCCGGCCGCGCCCGATGGCGGACGGGGCGGGCGGCCACGGCGTCTGGCGCCGGATCGCGGCGCGGGTCGACCGCTCCCCGCGCAGGGTGTGGCTCTCCACCGCCCTGGTCCTCGTCGTCTGCGCGGCGTTCGCCCCCACGCTGAAGTCGCAGGGCGTCCCGCTCGACGAGATCTTCGTGAACGACGCCCCGTCGGTCTCGGCGCAGACCACCCTCGGCCGGCACTTCCCCGGCGGCTCGGGCAACCCCGCCGTCGTGGTCGCCGCGGCGGGCCGGGCCGAGGAGGTGACCGCCGCGGCCGAGAAGACGCACGGCGTGGCCTCGGCCGCGCCCGTCACGGCGTCAGGGCGTCCGGGCGGGGGCGCGCCCCTCGTGGTGGACGGCCGGGTCCGCATCGACGTGACGCTCCGGGACGCCGTCGACAGCGACGCCGCCAAGGCCACCGTCCGGCGCCTGCGCACCTCGGTGCACGGGGTCGCGGGGGCGGACGCGCTCGTCGGCGGCTACACCGCCCAGCAGTACGACACGCAGAGGACGGCCGAGCGCGACCGGGGCGTCATCGTGCCCGTGGTGCTCGTGATCATTCTGCTGATCCTGATGGGGCTGCTGAGATCCGTCCTGGTCCCGGTCCTGCTGGTGGCCACCGTGGGCCTCAACTTCCTGGCGACCCTGGGGGTTTCGTCGCTGGTCTTCCGGCACGCCTTCGGATTCAGTGCCACCGACGCGTCCGTTCCGCTGTACGGATTCGTCTTCCTGGTGGCCCTCGGCGTCGACTACAACATCTTCCTGATGTCACGGGTCCGGGAGGAGGCGCTCGCCCACGGGGCGCGGCAGGGTGTGCTGCGGGGCCTGGTCAGCACGGGCGGGGTCATCACATCGGCGGGTGTGGTGCTGGCCGCCACCTTCGCCGCGCTGACCGTCATCCCGCTTGCGTTCCTCGCCCAGATCGCGTTCATCGTGGCCTTCGGGGTGCTGCTGGACACGCTGGTGGTGCGGTCGCTGCTGGTGCCGGCCCTGGTCGTGGACATCGGCCCCCGGGCCTGGTGGCCGAGTGCCGTCAGCCGTACGCCGGCCGGGAAATGACGGAGCCCCGGCCCCGCCGCCGGTGATCCGGGGCGGGGCCGGGGCCCCTTCGCGTACGTACGCGTCAGACGTTGACGCCGTAGTCGGACGCGATGCCCGCCAGGCCGGAGGCGTACCCCTGGCCGACCGCGCGGAACTTCCACTCCGCACCGTGCCGGTACAGCTCGCCGAACACCATCGCCGTCTCCGTCGAGGCGTCCTCGCTGAGGTCGTAGCGGGCGAGCTCCACGCCGTTGGCCTGGTTCACCACGCGGATGAACGCGTTGCGCACCTGGCCGAAGCTCTGGCCGCGGCTCTGGGCGTCATGGATGGAGACCGGGAAGACTATCTTCGCGACGTCCGCCGGGACGGCCGAGAGGTCGACGTTGATGGACTCGTCGTCGCCCTCGCCCTCACCCGTGAGGTTGTCACCGGTGTGCTGGACCGAGCCGTCAGGGCTGTTGAGGTTGTTGTAGAAGACGAAGTGCAGGTCGGAGAGGACCTTGCCGGTCTCCGAGCACAGCAGCGCACTGGCGTCGAGGTCGTGGTCGGCGCCGGTGGTCGTCCGTACGTCCCAGCCCAGGCCGACCGTCACCGCGGTCAGGCCGGGCGCCTCCTTCGACAAGGAGACGTTGCCGCCCTTGGCCAGGGTCACACCCATGAACTTCCTCCAAATAATCCGGTGGTGCGCCGGCCGGTGTGGTGCCGCCCGGCGCTCGTACGGCCGTCACGGAAAGAAACGACGGCTGTTCCCCTATGGTTCCCTGATTGCGCAATCCATGAAATGGCGGACGGGTGCGAGCGCAGAGGAGAGCGCGGGCGCGCGGCTCACTGCGGTGCGTCCTCCTTCATGGCCTTGGCCTCACTCTTCAGGATCCGCATGGATTTGCCCAGGGCGCGGGCGGTGTCCGGTAGTTTCTTCGAGCCGAAGAGAACCAGCACCACGATCGCCACGATCAGCAGGTGCCAGGGTTCGAGGCCGTTGCGCAGCATGAGCCGACGCCCTTTCCGCAGATGTCTTCCGGTCAATGTTTCCAGCAGCCGTGTGCGGACAGGGGATCGGACCGACGATGGACGCGAACCGGTGATCCACCCGGACACCGACACTTGCTACATTGCGCAACTGTACAACCATGGGGGCGGGCGGTGGCAACCCTCCGTGGCAGCCGGACGAACGGGGTGGCATGGCAGGCAGTCGCAAGGGGACAGCGGCCGGAGGGCGGGGAGGCCGGCTGCGAAGGACGGCGATGTTCGGGCTGTCCTTCCTCGTGCTGCTCGTCGCCGGCGTCGGCTGGGGCTACCTCAAGCTGACCGGCAGCATCGACACCTTCAGCGCCGACGGGATCTCCGGCGACCGGCCGCCCGGCACGGCCGGCGGACAGAACGTCCTGGTCATCGGGTCGGACACCCGCGCGGGAGACAACAGCGGCCTCGGTGGCAGCACGGGCGCGGTCGGCCGCTCCGACACCGTGTTCCTGCTCCATGTCTATGCCGACCGCAAGCACGCCGTCGCCGTGTCCGTGCCCCGTGACGCGATGGTCGACATCCCGGCCTGCAAGAAGCCCGGCGGTGCCTGGACGGCGCCCCGGCCCCACAGCCAGTTCAACGGGGCGTTCTCGGTGGGGGAGACCGCCGAGGGCAATCCCGCCTGCACCCAGAACACGGTGGAACATCTCACCGGGCTGCGCGTCGACCACACGGTCGTGATCGACTTCGCCGGCTTCTCCGCCCTGACCAAGGCCGTCGGCGGCGTGCCCGTCTGCCTTCCGCAGGACATCCACGAGCGCGACCTGAACCCCAAGCGCCCCACCCAGGGCTCCCTGGTCTTCGCCAAGGGGCCGCAGACCGTCTCCGGACAGCGCGCCCTCGACTACGTACGCCTGCGGCACGGCATCGGCGACGGCTCCGACATAGGGCGGATCAAGCGGCAGCAGGCCTTCGTCGCCTCCCTGATCAAGAAGGTCAAGTCCCGCGGCCTCAACCCCACCACCCTGCTCCCGCTGGCCGACGCCGCCACCGACGCGATGACCGTCGACCCGGGGCTCGGATCGGCCGACAAACTCCTCTCCTTCGTGATGTCGATGAAGAACATCGACTTGCACAACACCAAGTTCGTCACGGTGCCCTGGCGCTACGAGGGCGCGCGCGTCGCCGTCGTGGAGCCGGACGCCGACGCGCTGTGGGCGGCGCTCAAGGCCGACCGCACCCTCGACGGCCGCGCCACGGCGGGCAAGGCGCGCGACGATCGCGGCTCACCCGAGAAGTCCTCGCCGGCCGCCCCTGTCTCCGGCAAGGGCATCGATGTCGCCGTCTACAACGGCACCACCGTGAACGGGCTGGCGGCCCGAGCGGCGGAACTCCTGCGCACCCACGGCTTCACCGTCACCGGCACGGCCACCGCGAACGCCCAGGACCAGGCCGCCACCGTCGTCGAGTACGGCCCCGGACAGCGGGCGGCGGCCGAGACCACCGCCCGGCTGTTCGGGGGCGCGCGGGTGACGGAGTCGGCCGGCCCCGGAATCCAGGTGATCGTGGGCCGGGACTACGCGGCCGACCCGTCGCCCGCTCCCGCCGCCTCGGCGGCACCCGCCGTCCCGTCCGCCGTCACCGATGAGGCACGCTCGGCCGACGACGACCCGTGCAGCGACCTCTCGTACGGCTGAACCGCCACGGCCTCCGCCCCGCTGCCGTACCCCCGCGACCTTCCGGCCGCCGCCGAACCGCCGGGCCCGGCTCGGACCGGCCCGGGGGCCGTCCGCAGTTGCAGCGCCGGGTGCAGGGGCGCCTCGAAGCCCAGTGACTCGTACAGACCGGCTCCGTCCCCGGTGGCGTTGAGGCCGATCACCGTGACCCGCGTCTCCCGACGGAACCAGTCGAGCAGCGCGGCCACGCAGGCCCGCGCGTGGCCGCGCCTGCGCCGCAGCGGATCGGTGCTCACATTGGGGACATGGCCGTGCAGTCCGCTGGGGTTGGCCGGGCTCGGCGCGTGCGCGTCGCACGCGCCCACCGCGCACGCCACCACACCCAGCTCCGGATCGTCGACGACGAACGCGGCGAACGCGTCGGCCATCGGCATCCGGTCGGCGAACCAGCGCGCCGCGTCGGCCCGCCAGGGAGCGTGCTCGTCCCCGGTGTCCGTCCCCATGGCGTCCAGCATCAGCGCCCGCAGGCGCACCAGCGCCCCGATGTCATCGGCGGTGGCACGCCGCACCCGTACCGAGGGCCGTCCGGCGGTCGCCGTGTCCGTGTCGCACCGGCCGGTACTCGCCGCGGTCATGAGGTCCCCCGGATCCGTTCGTAGCGGTTGCGGGCCGCTCCCAGAGCACAGGCGTACAGCGCGAGAACTCCGGCGAGCAACAGGTAATAGAGCGGCGGCAGCGCGCTCATGCCCAGCAGCGGGCCCAGCCCGGTCAGCGGCAGCAGGATGCCGACGGCCGCGAGACCGGCCGCCGCCGCCCGCAGCGGCCCGCCCCCGCCGCCCCAGGCACTGCGCCTGCCGGTGCGCAGAAGCAGCATCACCAGGGCCTGGGTGAGGAGGTTCTCGGTGAACCAGCCGGAGTGGAAGGCAGCCTGGCCGTCCGCCGGCGAGCCGTGCAGTGCGAGGGCGAGCACGGCGAAGGTCGCCAGGTCCGCCGCGGCGTTCAGCAGACCGAAGCCCGTGATGAACCGGAGGAAGTCCCTGGGGCGCAGCACGGTCGGCCCCCGCAGCACCGAGGACGAGGGCCGGTCGAAGGCGAAGGCGAGCTGCGCCGCGTCGAAGCACAGGTTCTGCACCAGGACCTGCGCCGGGAGCATCGGCAGGAACGGCAGCAGCAGACCCGCCCCGAGCATCGCGATGACATTGCCGAGGTTCGACGACAGCGTGATGCGCAGATAGGCGGCGATGGTGCCGCTGCTGCGCCGTCCCGCCGTGATCGCGTGGTCGATGGCCCCGAGATCCTTCTCCGCGAGGACCACGTCGGCCGTCTCCCGTACGACATCGACGGCGTTGCGGGGGCAGATGCCCACATCGGCGGCGCGCAGCGCGGGCAGGTCGTTGACCCCGTCGCCGAGGAAGCCGGTGGTGTGGCCCGAGCCGCGCAGCGCGGCGACGATCCGGGCCTTGTGCGCGGGGGTGCAGCGGGCGAAGACGGCCGTCCGCCCGGCCGCGCCGGCCAGTTCACCGTCGGACAGTGCGTCGATCTCCTCCGCGCACAGCACATCGCCCGCCGGGAGCCCGAGATCCCGGCAGGCGCGGGCGGCGGTGCCCGGGTGGTCGCCGGTGAGCACCTTCACCGTGACGCCCCGGCGGTGCAGCACCGCCAGCGCGTCCGAGGCGCTCGGGGTCAGGGCGTCGTGCAGGGAGACGAAGCCGAGGAAGGAGAGCCCCCGTTCGTCGGCCGGGGTGTACGGGCCGAGCCGTGCGGCCCGCTCGGTACGGGCGACGGCCAGCAGCCGCGAACCGTCGGCCGTCTTCCGGTCCGCCAGGGCGGTCAGCCGCTCCCGCTCCGCCGGGTCCAGGTCGCACCGCTCCAGGACGGCTTCCACCGCCCCCTTCGTCACCAGGACATGGGCGCCGAGCCGGCCGGGCCGCCGGACCACCGCCGTGGAGAGCCGGCGTACCGGGTCGAACGGCAGCGCCGCCACCGCGTCGTACGCCTCGACCGGAAGGCACGGCGGGGCACCCTGCGCACTCCGCTTCTCCCAGGCGTCCAGAACGGCCTCGTCCAGGACGTCCGGCGCGGGCAGGTCCGCCAGCTGGAGCGTCCAGAGCGCGTTGACGGCCGCCCAGTGGAGCACCTGCGGATCGGCCTCGCCCGCCCGGCCGAGCGATCCGTCGACGAGCGGCCGGTCCTGGGTGAGGGTGCCGGTCTTGTCCAGACACAGCACATCGATCGCGCCCAGATCGTGCAGGGCGGGCAGCTGTCTGACGATCACCCCGCTGTCGCGCGCGAGCAGCGAGGCACCCCGGGCGAGCGCCGTCGTCACGATGACCGGCAGCATCTCGGGCGTCAGCCCCACCGCGACGGCGACCGCGAACGGCAGCGTCTCCAGCCCCCGCCCGCGCAGCGCGGCGTTCGCCATCAGCACCAGCGGCGGGGTGAGCAGCATGAACCGGATCAGCGTCCAGGAGATCCCCTGCACCGACCGGTCGAACGCGCTCGCGCCACGACGGCGTGCCGAGCGGTCGTACGCGGCCGCGAACCGGGTGTCCGCACCGGTCGCCACCACCACGGCCGTCCCGCTGCCGGTCGCCACGCTGCTGCCCTGGAAACACGACTGCGGCCGGGCGAGGACGCCCGCTCCCGCGCCGGCCGCGTCCCGCACCGCCGGCCCGGCCCGGTCCGTCGCGTCCAGCGGATGCTTCGCGACCGGCGCGGACTCCCCGGTGAGGGCGGACTGATGCACGGTGAGGCCGCTCGCCCGCAGGAGCTGTACATCGGCGGGTACGAGGTCCCCCGGGCCGAGCAGGATCACATCGCCCGGCACGAGCTCCCCGACCGGCACCTCGCGGGCCTGCGGCACCGCGTCCGGCGAACTTCGGCGCAGCACCGTCGCGGTCGTCGCCACCAGCTCGCGCAGCGCCGCGGTGGCCCGGTCGGCCCGGTGCTCCTCCGCCGACCGCAGCACACAGCTCACCACCGCGAGCACCAGCGTCACCGCGGCCGTGCCCCAGGCGTTCACCGCGGCCGAGACCAGGCCCAGGCACAGCAGCACGGAGGTGAAGGGGTCGCGCAGGGTCCGTACGAAGCGCACGGGCCAGGACAGCGGGCGCCGCGCTGGCAGGACGTTCTCACCGAACCGTGTCAGCCGTTCCTGCGCCTGCTGCTCCGGCAGACCCTTCGGGCCGCTGTCCAGCGACCGCAGCACCTGGAGCGAGGTCATCGCGGTGACGGGCGCCGGGTCGGGACCGGGGGAGCGGGTGGCGCCGGGCAGCGGAACGACGACGGCCGCGTGCTCGCCGACCGGTCCGGACCCCGCCGCGGCAGCGCTCTCAGGCACCGAGTTCACGTATACGCGCGGGCTGCGCGGGCGGGTGCCCGGCCCGCGCCGCGAGCTGGTCCACCATCAGGCGGACCACCGTCACCACATCGGGATCGTCGACCAGGTAGACCTGACGCCGGCCCTCGCGCCGGGAGCGGACGAGCCCGGCCAGCTTCAGCTTGGTGAGGTGCTGGCTCACGGAGGGCAGCGTGCCGCCCACCCGCTCGGCGAGCCCGGTCACATCGCTCTCGCCCTGGGCCAGCGCCCACACGATGTGCAGCCGGGCGGGCGTCGCCAGCAGACCGAAGGCGGCAGCCGCCTCGGCCAGCACCTCTGCGGGCGGATCCTGGAAACCGCCGCCGGCACCTGTCGACACTCTCGTACTCCCGTCCGCCTGGGCTGACTCCTCGCACCCGAGGTGAACCAGTGTAGGCGCCACGAACGGCGCCTCCGGAGCCGCGCGCGGCAGGACGGCCGGCCCGGGGGCCCTGGCCGTCATGTCCTGATAACGCCCCGGTGATGTGCAGAAGGGTGCTTGCCCCGGAGTGACCCGTGCGCAAGGCTTGCGCTCAAGTGGGGCACGGGGAACGCATGAACGGGGAGGAAACAGAATGGCGCTTGACCGGGGACTCGACTGGCTGCTCGACGATCTCACCAGCCGGGTGGAGCACATACGGCACGCACTGGTGCTGTCCAACGACGGCCTGGTGACCGGTGCGAGCGCCGGACTGGCCCGCGAGGACGCGGAGCATCTGGCCGCCGTCTCGTCCGGGCTGCACAGCCTCGCCCGGGGATCGGGACGCCACTTCCGGGCCGGAAAGGCACGGCAGACCATGGTGGAGTTCGACGAGGCGCTGCTCTTCGTGACGGCTGCGGGGGACGGCAGCTGCCTGTGCGTGCTCAGTGAGGCGGAGGCCGACGTGGGGCAGGTGGCGTACGAGATGACGCTGCTGGTCAACCGGGTCGGGGAGCACCTCAAGGTGGCCGCACGGAAGGACGGGGACCCGGGGATCAACCGGCTCTGACCGGCCCCGGCGCCCGGCACCGGAGTTGTCCACAGGCTCGGCGGAAGTTGACTTCCCCGTATTACCGTGATCACGGAGAGTATTCGGATCGCACGGGGGAGCAGCGTCATGCCGATGACGGAGACAACGGAAGCAGTGGGCGGCGACGGCGGCCGGACGGTTGCCGCGAGCCGGGCGGCGGTGGAGCTGGAGCTGAAACGGGGTGAGTTCGACCTGGCGGTCCAGCTGGGCGCGGTCAGGACGCGTGCCCGGCGGGACGGCGGCCGGCCGGAGGTCGGCCGCGAGGAGATCGAGCGCCTGCGGTCGCAGGAGGGTTTCCCCGGCACGCTCCAGGCGCGGGTGCGCACGGTGGGCACGGCGGAGGGGGCCGCCCTGCTCGGGATCAGCACAGTCCGTTTCACCCGGCTTGCCCGCGCCGGATGCGTCACACCCGTCGCCTTCTGCCTCAACCGCTACCGGGCCGTGGTGTGGCTCTATCTCGCCCAGGAGGTGGGCGCGCTGGCCTCCCGTTCGCCCGAGCTGCTGGTGGGCAACAGCCCGCCCTGGATGCGCGAGCGGCTGGCCGCCGGAGCGGACTGCCGGCCGCGCAACTGGCGCTCGCGCAGAGTCGAGCGGCTGCTGGAGCTGACCGAGGACCCCTGGGCGCGCGCGGCGGTGGTCGCGCAGACACTGGACCCCGTCCAGCTGGCGGAAGTGGTGGACGACCCCTACGAGCGGGCCTACTTCAACCGGGTCCGGCCCGAACCGCTCCTCGGCGGGCGGGGTTCGATCGCCGGCCGGGAGGCGAGGGAGCGGCTGATGCTCGCCGACGAACCGGACGAGATCCTCTGGCGCCGGATCAGCCTCGTCATGGAGCTGGACAACGCCCGCGAACTGCGCCCGGCTCCGCGCCCGGGGGACACGCGGCGGCCCGGACCGGAGGGAGAGGGCGAGGGGCAGGGGGTGCCGGCGGAGCCTGCGGACTCGGTCGAGCGGGCTGAGCCGGTCGGCCCGGGCGCCCCGGCCGAGGCGGGCGAACCGGTGGGAACGGGCGGGCCGCCGGGACCGGTTGGGGCGGCCCGGCCAGCCGGGCTGCTGGCGAGGCTCCGGCTGCGGGGCGTGCGCGGTGGCCGGCGGCCCCGGGCGGCTGCGGTGCCCGGCGCCCCCGGGCCCGCCGGCCGTCGGACACGTCCCAGCGGCCACCGGACACGGCCCGCCGGGAGCCGGACCCTCCTCCGGTCGTGGGGGAGCACGGGACGTGGGGCGGCCGGGGACAGGAGCTAAGCGCTCGCCAAAATCCTGCTGACCAGGCATTCTTTGCGCATGTTGATCAGAGAAGCCACCGCCGAGGACTGGCCTGCCATCTGGCCGTTCTTCCACGAAATCGTCGCCGCGGGCGAGACGTTCACCTTCCCGCTCGACCTGGGAGAGGCCGACGGGCAGGACTGGTGGCTGGTGAAGCCGCCGAGCCGTGCGGTGGTCGCGGTCGCCGACGACGGGACCGTCCTGGGCACGGCGAAGATGAACAGGAACCACATGGGCAACGGTTCGCACATCGCCAGCGCCAGCTACATGGTCGATCCCCGGCATTCCGGGAAGGGTGTGGGGCGGGCCCTGTGCCAGTACAGCCTGGACTGGGCCCGCGAGTCGGGGTACCGGGCGATGCAGTTCAACGCGGTCGTGGAGACCAACGTCGCGGCGGTCGGCCTCTACCGGTCGCTCGGCTTCGAGATCCTGGGGACCCTGCCGGAGGGGTTCGACCACCCGGCGAAGGGCTTCGTCGGGCTGCACATCATGCACCGCGCGCTCTGACGGCTCCCGCTGCGGCCGGTGCGACGGGGTGCCGCCGGGTGCGGCCGGTACGGTCCGGCGCCGGACGCTCACTTCACGCCACCGTGCGGCGGCGGCTGTCCGGGCACCGGTGTCCGGCATGTACCAACCGACGACGATGTGGGCTCAGTTGTGACATCGAATCGCGTGTGGGGCGGGTGCACACAGGGGGGACGGGGGCAGTACTGTGCGCTCCACCGCCATTCAGGCGATGAAACATCTGCGGAGGAAGAATCCATGACCATACCCAGGAGATCGTGGCGCGCTGCGGGAACGCTCGCCGCCGCTGCGGTTGTCGGTCTGTCCGGCGCGGTCCTCTCCGCCGGCCCGGCCGCAGCTCACACCCCCACCTGGGACGTGACCTGTACCGAAGTGAGCCTGCACCTGACCGCGTACAACGACAAGGTCACCAACCAGGTGACCGTCACCGTGGACGGTAAGGACCTGCTGCCGACGGAGACCTTCGGCCGGGGGCTCGACAAGAAGATCGCGCTGCCGGAGCACGACAAGCCGCTGACGGTGCATCTGGTCGTCAAGGCCGGCGACGGTGACCAGTACTCGAAGGACGACACGAAGACGGCGCCGGTCTGCGAGGGCACGCCCACGCCGACGCCCACGCCGTCCGAGACCAAGCCTTCGGAGACGCCCACCACGTCGACGCCGACCCCGACCGACACGCCGAGCGAGTCCGCTTCGCCGTCTGCGCCCGCCGCAGTCACGCCGAGCCCCAGCTCGCCGGATCTGGCCGAGACCGGTTCGTCGTCCGCCACCCCGATCATCGGTGGTGCGGCTGTCGCCGTGCTGCTGGCCGGCGGCGGCATCATGTGGTCCGTGCGCAAGCGCCGTACCGCGCAGCACTGACGTAGTCCGGCGCTCCGGGTGCCCTGAGGCGCCCGGGAGTCCGGCCGAGGGGCGTGCCGCCCCGCACGGGGCGGCACGCCCCTCACCGCTGTCCGCCGCCGGGTTTCTCGGCCACCGGGGGCACCGCGTCCCTGTGCACGGGGGGCGACGCCGGCGGTGCGGCGGGCCCGATCTCGCACCAGACCGCCTTGCCCTCGCCCCGGGGCTCGATGCCCCAGCGCGTGGCGACGGCGTCCAGCAGCAGCAGACCGCGGCCCGAGGTGGCGGTCTCGCCCGGTGTCCGGCGCCGGGGCCAGGCGCTGGAGCGGTCCTGCACCGACAGCCGGACCCTCCGCACCGGTTCGGGCAGCACCTCCAGCGTGAGCACCGCCCCGCCCTCCGTGTGCAGCAGGACGTTGACCAGCAGCTCCCCGGTCACCAGCTCCGCGTCGTCGGCGAGTTCGGCCATCTCCCAGTCCGTCAGGGCCTGGCGCACGATCGTCCGCGCGTCGGACAGCCCCTCCGGGTCGGCCTGGTGGATGTACTGATGGAGCCTGGGCGCCCGGGGCGAACCGGGGTCCGGGCTGCGCCGCAGCACCAGCAGCGCGACATCGTCACCGGAGCCCCAGCGCTCCCACAGCCGGTCCGACAAATGGTCGGCCAGCGCCTCGGCGCCGGCCGGCCCCGCGCTGACCTCGGTGATCAGGGTGCGTACGCCCGCGTCGATGTCGGCGCCCGGCTCCTCCACCAGCCCGTCGGTGTACAGGACCAGGGTCTCGCCCGGCACCAGGTCGAGCCGGGTCTCCGGGAACTCCTCGTCGCCGAGTTCGGTCGCGATGCCCAGCGGCATGCCGCCGCGCACCTGCGGGGTGCCCACCCGGCCGTCCATGTGCCGGATGAGCGGCCCGAAATGACCGGCCCGCACCACCCGCACCGTGCCGGTTCCCAGATCGACCTGGGCGTAGGCGCAGGTGGCGAACCGGTCCGTGTCCAACTCGGCGAGGAACCGGGAGGCCCTGGCCAGCACCGTCGAGGGTGGATGCCCCTCGGCGGCGTACGCCCGCAGCGCGATCCTGAGCTGGCCCATGATCGCGGCCGCGTGCGTGTCGTGGCCCTGCACGTCGCCGACCACGATGCCGAAGCGGTCCTTGGGCAGGGCGATCACGTCGTACCAGTCGCCGCCGACCTGCCGGCCGCTCCAGGCCGCGTGGTAGCGGACGGCGATCTCACCGCCCTCGATGTCGTGGATCCGCCGAGGCAGCATCGCGGACTGGAGCCCGGTGGCGAACTCGCGTTCCTCGTCGAACAGCTTGGCCCGCTGGAGGGACTGCGCCACGATGGCGGCGAGCCCCAGGCACAGGTTGCGCTCATCGGCGTTGAAGGCCGTGCGCTCGCGGTAGAAGAGGGCGAGCCCGCCGAGGGACCGTGCCTGGGCGACGAGCGGAAGATAGGCCGCCGCCTGGAACTTCAGCTGCCCCACGTACGGCTCCAGCACCGGATAGCGCCGGGTCAGCGCGCTGAGCGAGCTCACGAAGCGGGGCCGGCCGCTCAGCACCGTGTCGGCCAGCGGGAACGCCCGGTCGAGCCGGCCCGTCCCCAGCTCGTCGATGACCTCCAGGGATTCGCCGCTCAGCGCGATGACATTGAGGGCGGTGTTGTCCAGCAGCCCGAGCGCCAGCCCGTCCGCACCCAGCCTGGCCAGCCCGCCCGGCCCCGTCAGGGCGGCGGTCACATCGTCCACCGTCACGGCCCGCGACAGGGCACTCGTCGTACGTTCAACGATGTCGGTCTGCCGCTGGCGGCGTTTTTCCAGTTCCAGCACAAAGGCCGAATGGGTGACTTCCGCCGTCGCGTCCCGCACCAGACCGATGACCCGGTGCGCCCGGCCGTCGTCGCTGCGCAGGATGCGGGCCTGGATGTGCGTCCACTGGTCGCCCGCTTCCAGCGGTACCCGGAGGTGCACGCTGTAGGAGTTGCTCCCGCCCTTGATGGCCTCGTCGATCGCCGCGTCGAGACGGCTGCGCTCCGCCGGCTCCAGCAGGTCCGCGAGGGACTCCGGACGCGAGTCGAAGGTGGCCGGGTCCAGGCCGAGGACCAGCAGGCCCGCCTCGTCCACGTCCAGCGTCCGGGCGTCGAGATCCCACTCGAAACTGCCCGTGCGGTTCATGGCAAGCCGCTCCGCCGTCCCCGTCTCCGTGTTGCGCGTCTTCTCGGCGGGCGAGCGGGGCGGGACGGGAATGATCGGCGGCCTGTCGTGATCGGTCATTCCGGCTCCGAGGATCGTCCGGCGGGACTGCCGTACGGCGTGCCTCAATTGTCTGGCCGGTTCCGTACGGCTGCCACAGCGGCAATCGGCGGCGCGGGCGACCGCCCACCCCCTCCTGTCCCGCCCCGCGCGGGGCCGCGCACAATGGCAGCGGAAGATCGTCCGTGACCGGCGGACGGTACGGCACCGGTGCTGAGCGGAGCACACGCATGAACCACGACGATTCCGTCCTGCTGCACACCGAGGGACGTGTCCGCCACATCACGCTGAACCGGCCGCGCGCCCTGAACGCGCTGAACCACGCCATGGTGCTTGCCCTGGCGAGGGCGCTGGACGAGGCGGCCGGCGACGACACCGTCGCGGCGGTCGTGCTCACCGGGGCGGGGGAGCGGGGGCTGTGCGCGGGCGGCGACATCCGGGCCGTGCGCGACGACGCCCTGGCCGGTGGCCGGGCCTCCCTCGACTTCTGGCGCGACGAATACGTGCTCAATGCACGGATCGCCCGCTTCCCCAAGCCGTACGTGGCGGTCATGGACGGCATCGTGATGGGCGGCGGTGTCGGGGTCTCCGCCCACGGCTCCGTCCGGATCGTCACGGAGCGCTCGCGCATCGCCATGCCCGAGACCGGCATCGGATTCGTCCCCGACGTCGGCGGCACCCGCCTTCTCGGCGCGGCCCCCGGCGAACTCGGCACCCATCTGGCACTCACGGGGGAGGCGATCGGGGCGGCCGACGCACTCCTGTGCGGCCTCGCCGACCACTTCGTCCCCGCAGAGCGCCTGCCCGCCCTCCTCGCCGGTCTCGACACCTGCACCACGGCCGAGGCCGTCACGGCGGCCGTCGCGGAACACGCGGAAGCGGCCCCCGGCGGTCTGCTCGCCGCGCACCGCGACTGGATCGACGCCTGCTACCCGGCGGACACGGTCGAGGAGATCGTCGACCGCCTCGCCGACCACGGCGTGCCCGCGGCGAAGCAGACCGCGGCGACGATCCTGGCCAAGTCGCCCACTTCGCTCAAGGTGACCCTGGAGGCCGTCCGCAGGGCCCGCCGCCTCGGCTCCCTGGAAGCCGTGCTCGACCAGGAGTACCGCGTCTCGACCGTCGCGTTCGCCGGTCCCGACCTGGTGGAGGGCGTCCGCGCCCAGATCGTCGACAAGGACCGCGACCCCCGCTGGAACCCGGCGGACCTCGCCCATGTCACCGACGAGGACGTGGCCCGCCACTTCGCGCCGCTCGGCGAGCACGAGCTCGGACTCGGCCCGGCCGCCGGGACGGCCGGCTGAACCGGAGCCCCCGCCTCACAGCACGGTGGGCCCGGTCACCTCGCGGAAGACGACACCCAGCAGGTCCGCGACCGCCCGGAACTCCTTCGCCCGGTGCCCCGTGCACAGCGTCCAGTGGTGGCCGATGCCCGAGGCCGCCCAGGCGTCCGTCCACTCACCCGGGTCGAACCCGAAGTCGACCCGGGAGGTGGTGTTGCCGATCTCCAGCAGCGGACCGGGCACGACCCGGCCCTCCGACGCGATCAGCACGAACGAACCGTCGGCCTCCTGGCCCACCCCGAACGCCGTGACCGGCCCCGGCGTCACATCGAACTCGACGCTGACCCCCCAGCCGCGCTTCCCGTGGTAAACGCCCAGACCCCGCAGCAGCGGGTCCTTCGCGCTGATCGCCAGGTGGGCGGGCCCGTCATGGCCCATCTCCACCACGCCGTCCCGGAAGTTCAGCGCCTGCAACTCGGTGAACGAACCGCCCGCGCCCAGGGTGTCGGCGATCAGCATGGCGAGGCTCGTGCGCAGCTCGTACTCCCCGGCCATCGGGAACCCCCGCGCGGTGAGCAGCGACGCCCCCAGGATCATGCCGGCGCCCAGCCGCTCATGGATCTCACCCTCCAGACCCCGGTGGTAGTAGGCCAGGCTGTCGAGGGCGAAGTCCGCCACGAGCCGGTCCAGCCCGACCGAGACACGCGCCGCCCAGAGCAGATCGTCCTCGTCCACGGACCCGTCCAGCGTGAAGACCTCACGGGCCAGCGCGACCCGTCCGGCGGCCTCCGCGTCCGTGACGGCCGCCACCCGCACCCGTAGATCGTCGAATTCCAGCACCTCGACATGGCCGCCGAACTGGGCGGACACCAGCGTCATATCGGTCGAGACATCGAGCATGCCGGGATACAGGTGCCCCATCAGACCGTGCCGGCCGTGCCGCAGGGTCCCGCGCACCCCGGCCGCCGCGATCCACCGGCGGATCCTGGTCCAGGCGTTCTCGTCGTGCAGATGCCCCGACACGGAACGGAACGGGATGCCGCTGCGCCGAAAGACCTGCGCGACCTCGGGCAGCGGACACTGCCCGCAGTACGCCAGCCACTCACCGGTGCCGGTGTGCGCGTGGTCCATGGCCTCGGTCGGCTGGAGGTCGATCACCAGCACCGGGGTCTGCGTGCGCTGCGCGACCGGCAGCACCATCGAGGCGGTGAGATACGTCGTCAGAAAGGTGACCACCAGGTCGCAGTCGGCCCGGCGCAGCCGCTCGGCCGCCCCGGCGGCCTCCTGGGGATCGGAGACGAACCCGGCGTCGACGACCTCGCAGCCCATCTCCTCGAACCGCGCGCTCACGAACCGGGCCGACTCCCGCAGCCGGTCGAGCAGGCCGGGGAACTGCGGCCAGTACGCGCCGAGTCCGCCCGAGACGAGACCCACCCGGGTCCGCCGGCGCACGACACGGTCCAGGACACCGCCGGTCCCGGCGGCGGACACGTCGTCAGACATCAGGATCCCTCTTCTCGTGAGTGTTCTTCTCGTCAGTGGTCGCGAGGACGGGCCCTAGCCCTTGAGCCGGGCCTCCGCCCGGTCCCAGGCACGCATGTCCCCCCGCGGCTCGTAGTGCCGCAGCTCCTGTGTACGGGAGACCAGCCGGCGCATAGCGGCCAGACCGTCCAGCAGACCGTGGGCGCGCGCCTGTACCAGGATGTTGCCGAGCGCCGTCGCCTCCGCCGGCCCCGCCGTCACCGGAAGACCGCTCGCGTCGGCCGTCCACTGGCACAGCAGCTCATTGCGCGAGCCCCCGCCGACCAGATGGATCCGCGCAGGATCACGGCCCGCGAGCCCGGCGGCCTGCCGCAGCGTACGGCGGTGAGCCAGCGCCAGGCTCTCCAGCACACAGCGCACATAGCCGCCCGGCGCCCGGGGCGGGCTCTGCCCGGTGCGCCGCAGATACGCGTCGATCCGGGCCGGCATGTCGCCCGGCGCGAGGAACGACACGTCGTCCGGGTCGATCACCGCCGCGAAGGGATGAGCGGCCGCCGCGTCGGCGAGCAGCCCGCCCAGATCCGGCGCGGCCCCCTCGCGCTCCCACACCCGACGGCACTCCTCCAGCAGCCACATGCCCATGATGTTCCGGAGGTAGCGCACGGTGCCGTTCACCCCGCGCTCATTGGTGAAGTTCGCCGCGCGCGACTCCTCGGACAGCACCGGCGCGTCCAGTTCCAGACCCGCCAGCGACCAGGTCCCGCAGGAGACGTACGCGAAGTCCCGCTCCCGCGCCGGTACGGCCACGACAGCCGACGCCGTGTCGTGCGAGGCGACCGTCGTCACCGGGGTCGCGGCCGGCAGACCGGTGAACTCCGCGACGTGCGGCAGCAGCGTCCCCGCCGGATCGCCCGGCTCGCGCAGCGGCGGAAAGAGCGAACGCGGCAGCCCGAGCCGGCCGATCAGCGCATCGGACCAGTCACCGGACCGCGCGTCGAACAGCCCCGTCGTCGAGGCGTTCGTGCGCTCCGCCCCCACCGCCCCCGTCAGCCAGTGCACCAGCAGATCCGGCATCAGCAGCAGGGTCCGGGCCGTGCCCCACTGAGCGGTGCCCCGGTGCGCGAGCAGCTGGAAGACCGTGTTGAACGGCAGGTGCTGGAGACCGCTGACGGCATACAGCTCCTGCGGACCGCAGCCCTCCGGCAGCCGTTCTGCGGCCTGGTCGTTGCGCGCGTCCCGGTAGTGGAACGGCAGCCCCAGCAGCGATCCGTCGGCGTCCAGCAGCCCGTAGTCCACCGCCCAGGTGTCGACACCGACCGAGGCGACCGGCCCGCCGCGCCCGGCCGCGCGCAGCCCGTCCAGCATCCCCTGGTACAGGGCCGGTACGTCCCAGCGCAGCCCGTCGGGCAGCCGCACCGGAGTGTTCGCGAACCGGTGCGCCTCGGTGAGTTCGAGTGTGCCGGGCCCGACGCGGCCGGTGATCACCCGGCCGCTGGTCGCGCCGAGGTCCACGGCGGCGAAGACGCGGTCGCCGCCGGTCATCGAAGGAAGGCCGCCGCCACACCGGCGTCGACCGGAATGTGCAGGCCGGTGGTGTGGGTGAGTTCGCCGCCCGTCAGCGCGAACACGGCGTTGGCGACATGCTCGGGCAGCACCTCGCGCTTGAGCAGGGTCCGCTGGGCGTAGAACTCGCCGAGCTTCTCCTCCTCGATGCCGTACGTGGCCGCCCGCTGGGCGCCCCAGCCCGCGGCGAAGATCCCCGAACCGCGCACCACCCCGTCCGGGTTGACCCCGTTGACCCGGATGCCGTCCCCGCCGAGCTCCGCCGCCAGCAGCCGCACCTGATGGGCCTGGTCGGCCTTGGTCGCCGAGTAGGCGATGTTGCTGGGACCGGCGAACACGGCGTTCTTGGACGCGATGTAGACGATGTCCCCGCCGATGCCCTGCGCCCGCATGACCCGGGCCGCCTCGCGCGAGACGAGGAACGAGCCGCGCGCCATGATGTCGTGCTGGAGGTCCCAGTCGTGCGCGGTCGTCTCCAGGAGTGGTTTGGAGATGGAGATCCCGGCGTTGTTGACGACCAGGTCCACCCCGCCGAAGGCGAGCACCGCGGCCCGGAACGCCTCGGTGATCTGCTCCTCGTCGGTGACGTCGACCGTCACCGCCACCGCCCGGTCGGGCCCGCCCAGCTCCTCCGCGACCGCGACCGCGTTCGCGGCGTTCAGATCCGCGACGACGACGCACGCGCCCTCGGCGACCAGCCGGTGCGCGATGGCCCGCCCGATGCCCGAACCGGCCCCGGTCACCAGCGCGACCCGGGTGGCCAGCGGCTTCGCCTTCGGCATCCGGCGCAGCTTGGCCTCCTCCAGCTCCCAGTACTCGATGCGGAACTTCTCGGACTCCTCGATCGGCGCGTACGAGGAGACGGCCTCCGCGCCCCGCATCACATTGACGGCATTGAGGTAGAACTCCCCGGCGACTCGGGCGGTCTGCTTGTCCTTGCCGAAGGAGAACATCCCCACCCCCGGCACCAGCACGATCGCCGGATCGGCGCCGCGCATGGCGGGGGAGCCGGGCACGGCGTGCCGCTCGTAGTACGCGCGGTACGCCTCGCGGTACGCGCCGTGCAGTTCCCTCAGCCGCTCCACGGCCTCCTCGACCGGGGCGTCCGCCGGAAGGTCCAGGACCAGCGGGCTGACCTTCGTCCGCAGGAAGTGGTCCGGGCAGGAGGTGCCGAGGGCGGCGAGCCGGGGATGCTCCGCGCGTGAGAGGAAGTCCAGCACCGGTTCGGCATCCGAGAAGTGACCCACCTGCGGCCGGTCCGTGGACGCCAGGCCACGGATCACCGGGGCCAGCGCGGCGGCCCGCGCGCGCCGCTCCCCGGGCGGCAGGGCGGTGCGGCCGGGCAGGACCGCCCCGAAGGGCTCGTCCTTGCCGTGCTCCCGCAGGAAGGTCTCGGCGGTGCGGATCATCCAGAGCGCGTTCTGCTCGCACTCCTGCGACGTCCCGCCCCACGCGGTGATCCCGTGCCCGCCGAGCACGACGCCGACCGCCTGCGGGTTGGCCTCCTTGACGGCGGCGATGTCCAGGCCGAGCTGGAAGCCGGGCCGGCGCCAGCCCACCCAGGCCACCTTGTCGCCGAAGCACTCGGCGGTCAGCTTCTCGCCGTCCGCCGCGCACGCCAGGGCGATCCCCGAGTCCGGGTGCAGATGGTCGACGTGCGCCGCCTCGACCAGCGCGTGCATGGCGGTGTCGATGGACGGTGCGGCGCCCCCCTTGCCGTGCAGGCAGTAGTCGAACGCCGCGACCATCTCGTCTTCGCGCTCCACCCCCGGGTACACCTCCTTGAGGGCGCGGACCCGGTCCAGGCGCAGCACCGCCAGCCCCTCCTCCTTCAGAGTGCCGAGGTCGCCCCCGGAGCCCTTGACCCACAGGAGTTCGGTCTCGCCGCCGGTGACCGGGTCGGCGCCGGCGGCCTTCACCGAGGTGTTGCCGCCGGCGTAGTTGGTGTTGCGGGGGTCGGAACCGAGCCGGTGCGCGCGTTCCAGGAGCGCGGCGACCTCGGGGTGCGTCGCGGACGTCATGAGGTTTCCTCCGGGTAGAAGTGCGGGGACGACGGATGGGGCGCGGTGCGGGGAGCGGGTACGGAGGTCAGGCGCCCCATCCGGCCTGGGTGCCGCCGACCCGGTCGGCGGCGATGCGCTCCTGGTTGCCGGAGGCGAGATAGGCGGCGACCGGGTCCCCGGCGAGCCCCTGCTCCTCGCGGACCTCGGCCAGCAGCGGCCGTACATCGGTGTTGAACGCGTCCATCAGCACGGCGTTCGACGCCAGGACATCGCCCGACCGCTGGGCGGCGCCGAGTGCGTCCACGTCGACCAGGAGGGCCTTGGCCGTGGCCTCCTGCACATTGGCCACGGACCGGATCACGGCCGGGATCTTGGCCTCGATGTTGTGGCACTGGTCGAGCATGAAGTTGACCCGGGTCCCGGCCCGCAGACCGCCGTTCTTCACGACCTCGTGCATGATCCGGAACAGCTGGAAGGGGTCGGCGGCCCCGGCCATCAGGTCGTCGTCCGCGTAGAAGCGGGAGTTGAAGTCGAAGGCGCCGAGCCGGCCCTCCCGCAGCAGGAGGGCGACGATGAACTCGATGTTCGTACCCGGGGCGTGGTGCCCGGTGTCCACGACCACCTGCGCCTTGGGGCCGAGCTTCAGGCAATGGGCGTACGCCGTGCCCCAGTCGGGCACATCGGTGGTGTAGAACGCCGGCTCGAAGAGCTTGTACTCCAGCAGCATGCGCTGGTCGTCGCCCAGCCGCTCGTACACCTCGGCCAGCGCCTCGGCCAGCCGGTCCTGCCGGGCGACGATGTCGTCCTGGCCCGGGTAGTTGGTGCCGTCGGAGAACCACAGCTTGAGGTCGGGCGAGCCGGTCGCGTCCATCACGTCGACGCACTCCAGCAGATGGTCGGTCGCCTTGCGCCGCACCGCAGGGTCGGGATGGGTGACCGAGCCCAGCTTGAAGTCGTCGTCCTGGAAGACGTTGGAGTTGATCGCGCCGATCCGCAGTCCGAGGCCCTCGGCGTGCCGGGTCAGCTCGGTGTAGTCGGCCACCTTGTCCCAGGGGATGTGCAGCGACACCTTCGGGGCGACCCCGGTGAACGCGTGGACCTGCGCCGCGTCCGCCATCTTCTCGAACGGATCGCGGGGAACCCCCGGCTGCGCGAAGACCTTGAAGCGGGTCCCGGAATTGCCGTAGCCCCACGAAGGGGTCTCGATCACCTGGGACTTCAGGGCTGCCTTGACGGCCGACACATCGGACATGAGCACCTCGTAAGCAGAGTCATCAGGCGACCGCAGCCGTCTGGATGTGAATCGCGGGGGTGAATCGTTTCATCCGGAACGTACGCTAGGTTTGCCGTCAGTCACTAGTCAAGCTGCTGGTCAGTCTTCTTCCGCTGTTGAATCAATTCACCCCGGATCGGGGCGTCCCGGCCGAAGACGGACCCGGCCCGCCCGAGGTGTCTCGGGCGGGCCGGGCCGACGCGCTCCCACCCGCACGGGTGGGCCAGGGGTGAACGGCCCCTAGAAACCGGTGCGGTCGCTGCTGCGGGCGTCCTCGACGCGGTGCTCGTCGTAGAGTTCGGCGCGGGCCCGCCGGCGCCACGGCCGGGCCAGCGCGCTCGTCGGATCCTGCGTTCCGAGGTCCGCGAAGGTCAGCGAGGGCGTCGCGTCCGCCCGGCACCGGGCCGCCCACTCACCGTCCGGGGCGATGATTCCCGCCGGGGAGGTGGCGCCCCGCTGGGCCGGGACGGCGAAACCGGCCCAGTAGCGGTTGGTCGCCGCATGCGCCCGGATCTCCGTCGCGAAGGACTCCCCGCCGCCGGCCCCGCCCGTGGTCGAGAACAGGACGGCGTCGACGTCGAGCCGCTCGTACTCGCCGAACAGCTCCGGGAAGTGGGCCTCCATGCCCAGCGTCAGGCCGAACCGGACGCCGTCCACCTCGAAGGTGACCGGCGCCGAACCCGGCGCGTAAAGATGGGAGATCTTCGTGTGCGACAGCATGCGCTCGTCGTACCGCGTCACGACCTCGCCGCGGTCGGAGAGCACATACAGGCTGTTGTGCGGCCGGTGGGGCGGGGTGAGCCGGTGCACCGAGCCGAGCACGGTCCACAGCCCCAGCTCCCGCGCCAGCCGCGCGGTCGCCGCCAGCTCCTCCCGGAGCACGTTCCAGGGGAAGCGGCCCCAGTCGGCGGGGCCGGCCTCGTCCGGGCCGTCGACGGACAGCGCCCGCTTGCCGGGGAAGCAGGTCGCCCCTTCGGGGAACTGCACCACCCTGGCGCCGGCCGCGCGGGCCTCCCGCATCAGACGGCGGACCTCGGCACCGCTGTCCCTCAACTCGGCGCCGCTGAGGGGGTTCTCACGGACCGTGGACTGCGCCACGGCGAGTCGTACGTTCTTGGTTTCCGGCATGACGTCTCCTTGGGGAGCCGAACGGAAAAGCCGGAGGGCAGTCGTATAGGACTGGCCGGTCTTGGCCGCGCGGGCACGCACCCGGCGCTTGAGATTCCTGTGGGCTGTCATCTGGCCTTCCACGCCACGGACGTCAGCCCCCCAGCGACCACGCCCGAGACGATCGGACCACGACAGCGACCTGAGACAAGAAGTCCCTTTGCCTCCGTCGAAGGCCGAGCTGGGGACGGCCGGGGAGGTGAGGCGCAGGCCACGCCGGGTGGCCATCCTGCCGTCGGTGATCCGCCCTCGTCAAGAACGAATTCCGGGCGGCCCCACCAGGGGCCACCCGCCGCCCCCGGCCCGCCCGTCACCGCCCGCCGTTCAGTGCCCGGTGCCCGTCAGGCTCGGCCGGAGCGACCGCACGAGGTCGAAGAACCGCGACTCGTTGCCCGCGAATCCGGCACGCCGCAGCGCACCGTCGGCCTCCTCGATCGGTGAGGCGAGCAACGGCAGGTAGACGGGCGGCCCGTCGGGATCGGAGAGGGCCGCCCGGGTGGCCTCCAGTAAACGGACATACGCCTGCGCCGCGGCGATCTCGTCCTTGCGCATCTCAGCATCTCCCGGTCAGAGGTGTCGGACCCACCAGCATCCCCCACGGGTCTGACAGCGGGCCCCCGTACCGCGCGCGGCACGGCCGCTATCGGCCGTCCGGCCGACGTATTCCCACCGGTGGCTCGACCTCCAGGAACCGCCGGCGGCGCGGCCCTCGGTACAGCAGCGCGGTCCAGCCCGACTCCCGCAGCACCGCCGAGCACCGCGTCAGCGCGGCCTCCTCCTCGTGCGCCGCGCCGCTGCCGGGCGGGCCGAGCCACTCCACCCGTACGGTGCCCGGGGCCTCGCCCGCCGCCACGCGGTACCCCGTCGCCGTGCGCGGCCCCGCCGGGTCCACCGCCGACGCGTTCACTCCCGCCGCCTCCAGCGCCAGGGCGACGGCCCGTACCGGCCGGTGCAGTTCCCACGGAGCGGGCACCGACTCCGGGTCCGCGTGGCCGGGCCGGGTCAGCCGTCTGATCTGGAGCATCCCGGCGAACGCGGTCCGCACCGACGCGGCACGCGCCTGCGGCGGATCCGGGGGTGCCGGGCCGTCCCCGGTGGCCGGTTCGAACCCGTTGTCCTCGTCGGCGCCCATCCCTGCCCCCTGCCCTCGGCTCCGTACCGCACTGCTGTCAGTGTGCGCCGCCCCACTGACAACGCACCGTTCACCCGGGATGGGTAGTCTCGACCGGTCAGCGACGCCGCACTCCTAAGGACCCACGCACCGTGCCCGACAACGAACCCGCCTCCGGTGACGACCGTGCGGACAGCACCGGCCGGCAGGCCCTGCGCGCCGACTGCGGGAACTGCTTCGGGCTGTGCTGTGTCGCGCTGACCCTGACCCGGTCCGCGGACTTCGCCGTCAACAAGGACGCCGGCAAGCCCTGCCGCAACCTTCAGGACGACTTCCGCTGCGGAATCCACACCCGGCTGCGCACCGAGGGCTTCCCCGGCTGCACGGTGTACGACTGCTTCGGCGCCGGCCAGAAGGTGTCGCAGGAGACCTACGGCGGGAAGGACTGGCGCCGCGCGCCGGAGACCGCTCAGCAGATGTTCCAGGTCTTCCCGGTCGTGCGCCAGCTCCACGAACTGCTCTGGTACCTCACCGAGGCGGCCGGGCTCGCGCCCGCCCGCTCCCTGCGGGGAGAGATCCGGCGGACCCTCGAAGCCACCGAGGAGCTCACCCGTCTCGACGCCGGTGCCTTCGCCGGCCTGGACGTGGCCGCGCACCGGGACGAGGTCGCCGCCCTGCTGGCACGCACCAGCGCGCTCGTACGTGCCACCGCGCCCGGCAGGAAGAAGCGCAACCACCGAGGGGCCGACCTGATCGGCGCCCGGCTCAAGGGCGCCGATCTCCGGGGCGCCGACCTGCGCGGCGCCTTCCTCATCGCGGCGGACCTCGGCGGCGCCGATCTGCGGCTGGCCGACCTCATCGGCGCCGACTTCCGCGACGCCGAGCTGTCCGGCGCCGATCTGACCGGGGCCCTCTTCCTCACCCAGGCCCAGCTGAACGCCGCCCGGGGGAACGGCGCCACCCGGCTCCCGGCGTCCCTCGGCCGCCCCGCGCACTGGGAGAAGTGACGGGGCGCCGGCCGCTCAGGCGTCCGGGGCCTCCAGCACCGCCTTGAGGCGTTCGAGCGTGGTGCGGATGTTCCGGCGCTGGAACACGGCGAAGGTGTGGCCCCGGGTCGCCACCCGGTCGAAGGTGTTGGCCAGGAAGTCGGGCCAGGCACGGCGGTCGTCGGTCCAGGTCTCGGTGACCCGGGTGCCGCCCTCCACGGGCTCGAAGCGGTACTCCCAGGTGGCGATGGGACCCGGCAGCACCGGCCGCCGGGCGCCGATGGCGTGCACCCGGAAGGCGAACCGCTCGGCCGGGTCGGCCGCCGTGACCGTGCACCGGGTCGTCCAGCTCACCGGGCCCCGCTTGTTGCGGCCCTCGAACACCATGCCGACGTAGGTGCCCCGGCGCTCCCCGAGCACCTTCGCACCCCGGTTCTCCGGGCTCCAGCGGCCCATGGCCGTGGGGTCGCTCAGCCGGGCGTAGACGTCCGAGGGCTCGGCGAGGACCACGATGCTGTCCGACACGGACATGGTGCGGGGCATGGAGCACTTCCGTTCCGCGGCCGACTGCGGCAACCACCGGGGCGTCGGGCCGACCGCACGGCCGACGGCCTCCCCGGACGCCACACCTTACTCACCGGTCACATAGGCTCCGGCGGGGGCACCGGCGGATCCGGACCCGGCGGCGAGAACGCTTCGCGGCCGTGGTTCGTTGCACAGTCGGCGTACCCGGAACGCCTACGACGACAGGACCGAGGAGCCCGCACCCATGCCCAGCCGCACCGACCCCGGACGCACCGAACCCGGCAGCACCGACGCGAGCCGCACCCGCCTGATCGAGCGGCTCATGGAGCAGTTCCCGCACGTGCCGCGCGAGGCCGTCATCAAGGAGGACCTGCTGCGCGGCGGCCTGGCCTTCGACGACTCCGCGCTCAGCGACAACGAGCAGGGCGACGTCAAGCCGAAGTCGTACTTCATCTTCTCCTTCGACCACGGCACCCTGCCGGAGCTGGGAGCGGCCGCGCTGCGCCGCCCGCCGGAGGAGATCGTGCTCACCGGTGGTCCGTACGAGCTGCGGCGCACCGTCGTCTCCGTCCGGGTCAACCCCGCGTCCCCCTACCGGGTCGCGGCCGACGCCGACGGGGTGCTCGGGCTCTACCTGGACGGCCGGCGCATCTCCGACGTGGGGCTGCCGCCGATGCCGGACTACTACCGGCACACCCTGGAGAACGGCAAGTCCGTGATGGAGGTGGCGCCCACGATCCAGTGGGGCTACCTCGTCTACCTCACGGTCTTCCGTGTCTGCCAGTACTTCGGCGCGAAGGAGGAGTGCCAGTACTGCGACATCAACCACAACTGGCGCCAGCACAAGGCCGCGGGGCGCCCGTACACCGGGGTGAAGCCGGTCGAGGAGGTCCTCGAGGCCCTGGCCATCATCGACCGCTACGACACCGCGAAGACCTCCACCGCGTACACCCTCACCGGCGGTGCCATCACCTCACACATCGGCGGACGCGACGAGGCCGACTTCTACGGGCAGTACGCCAAGGCCATCGAGGAGCGCTTCCCCGGCCGGTGGATCGGCAAGGTCGTCGCCCAGGCCCTGCCCAAGGCCGACGTGCAGCGCTTCCACGACTACGGGGTGCGGATCTACCACCCCAACTACGAGGTGTGGGACCGCCGGCTGTTCGAGCTGTACTGCCCGGGCAAGGAGCGCTACGTCGGCCGTGACGAGTGGCACCGCCGCATCCTGGACTCCGCCGAGGTGTTCGGCGCCCGCAATGTCATCCCCAACTTCGTGGCAGGCGTGGAGATGGCCGAGCCCTTCGGCTTCACCACGGTCAAGGAGGCGATCGACTCGACCACCGAGGGCCTGCGGTTCTTCATGTCGCACGGGATCACCCCGCGCTTCACCACCTGGTGCCCCGAGCCGACGACACCGCTGGGCAAGACCAACCCGGACGGTGCGCCGCTGGAGTACCACATCCGGCTGCTGGACGCCTACCGGGCGACGATGGAGGAGTACGGTCTCAGCTCGCCCCCCCGGCTACGGGCCGCCCGGCCCCGGCCGTGCGGTGTTCTCGGTCAGCTCCTTCATGGACAGCCTGCCGGCCCGACCGCAGGAGGCGGGGGAGACACCCTGACCGGCCCCGCTACCCGCTCACCGGCCCCGTGCCGGCCGCGAGTTCGCGTACGACACGGGCGAAGCCCCGTACCAGCGCGGTGTCCGCGCCCTGCGCCCAGGCGAGGACCACGCGCAGCGGCTCGACGTCGGTGAGCGGGACCTAGGACAGGTCGGGGCGCGCGTAGTACCGCGCCATGCTCTGGGGGGCGAAGCAGATGGCGGCCCCTTCCGCCACCTGTTCCAGCATCTCCTCGACGTTGTCGTTGGTCGGTCCCCACACCGGGCTCGAACCGTCCGGCCTCGGGTTGACCGCCCACCAGTCCACCCACTGGCGCGGTGCCCGCTGTGTCCACAGCAGCGGCTCGTCGCCGACCTCCAGCACCGAGACGCCGGAACGGGAGGCCAGGGCGTGCCCGGCAGGCAGGCCCACCACGCGCGGTTCGGTGTGCACCAGTTCGGTGTGCAGGCCGGTCAGGTCGTTGGGCAGCCAGACGAAGGAGACGTCGGCCAGGCCGTCGCGCAGCGCGTCGGCCTCCTGCCCCCAGTCGTAGCGCTTGGGCGCCACCCGGACCCCCGGGTGGCGCCGGGAGAACTCCGCCCGCGCCCGGGTGGTGAGTTCACCGGCGCCGCTCGCCTCGAAGCCCACCCGCAGCATGCCCGCCTCGCCCCGGCTGTGCCGCTCGGCGGCGGCCGTCACACGCTCGGACTGGCGCACCGTGAGCAGCGCCTCGGCGATCACGTCGCGCCCGGCGGGGGTCGCC
This sequence comes from Streptomyces sp. ITFR-16, assembly GCF_031844705.1. Classification (NCBI taxonomy): domain Bacteria; kingdom Bacillati; phylum Actinomycetota; class Actinomycetes; order Kitasatosporales; family Streptomycetaceae; genus Streptomyces; species Streptomyces sp. ITFR-16. The sequence continues at coordinate 263,934 of NZ_CP134609.1, read as the reverse complement.
GTCACGCCCCCGGCGTGCCGGTCGAAGAGCCGCACCCCGAGCTCGGACTCCAGGTTCTTGAGCGCGTACGACAGGGCGGGCTGGCTGACGAACAGCCGGCGGGCGGCCCGGCCGAGGTTCTCCTCCTCGGCGATCACGGTCAGATAGTGCAGCTGACGTAGCTCCATGCTGGGATCATAAGGCGTCTTTATCGATCCGGAGAGTTCTTGTCTTGGACCGTCGCGGGGCGCGGGTGACATAACTGAATCACCGCAACGACCTGATGAAGCGATGGAGTTGGACATGAACACCGTACCCACGACAGAGGCCCGCGAGCAGGCCGCCGGACGCGTCTGGCTGATCACCGGGGCCTCCTCGGGCTTCGGGCACGCGATCGCCTCGGCCGCCCTCGCCGCCGGGGACACCGTTGTCGCCACGGCCCGCAGGCCGGAGGCGCTCGACGGCCTCGTCGCCGCGTATCCCGACCGGGCCGTCGCCGTACAGCTGGACGTCACCGACACCGCGCGCATCGCGGACGTCGTGGCGGACACCGTCCTGTGGTACGGACGCGTCGACGTGCTGGTCAACAACGCCGGCATGGGGCTTGTCGGAGCCGTGGAGGAGACGAGCGACCGCGAGCTGCGCGACCTCATGGACCTGCACTTCTTCGGACCGGCCGCGCTGGTGCGCGCGGTGCTGCCGCACATGCGCCGCAACGGCTCCGGGGCGGTGGTCCAGATGAGCAGCATGGGCGGCAGGTTCACCTTCCCCGGCGTCGGCGGCTACTCCGCGACCAAGTTCGCCCTGGAGGGCCTGTCCGAGGCGCTCGCGGCCGAGGTGGCCCCGCACGGGATCAAGGTGCTGATCGTCGAACCCGGCTCGTTCCGGACGGGGTTCGCCGGCGGCGGCGCCCTGCGGCAGTCTGCGGCGCTGCCCGCCTACGAGGAGACCGTGGGCCCGGTCCGCAGCGGCCTCCCCGGCTCGGACGGCAAGCAGGAGGGCGACCCGGACAAGGCGGCGGCCGCCATCCTGACCGCCCTGGCCGCCGAGGACACCCCGCTGCGGCTGCCGCTCGGCAACGACGCGACGGACGCGGTCCTCGGTGCCCTCGACGCCTCCCGCGCCGAGACGCTGGCCTGGGAGAAGGTCAGCCGGGGCACGGGCTTCGACGACTGACCCCGGCAGGCGGGGTCAGGACGGTGGCGGCGTGCGGCTCGCGGGCAGTGCCCGCGAGCCGCACGCCGTGTTCTCAGGCCCGCCACTCCGCGGTGCGCTCGGGGGACGCGGCTGCCAGCGCCTTCTCGATCGCGGCGACGTCACCCTGGTTGCCGTACACGGGAGTTCCCGGCTGCTGGCGCCACGACTCGTCGATGCCGCCGGCGTCCACGGTGTCGAAGCCCAGCTCGTCGATCAGGTCACGGACGGTCTGCTTGGCGGCCGCGTCGTCACCCGCGACCGGCAGCGCCTGCCGGCCCGCGGTGCCCTGCGGCCGGCCCTTGTCGAGGATGTCCTGCGCGTACGTCCCGTTGAAGGCCTTGACGACGGGGTGACCGATCTGGCTCTCCGTCCAGCGGCTCTCCGTCAGCCCCTCCTCGATCGCGGCGATGCGGCCGTCGCGCTGCTGCGGGTAGTAGTTGCCGGTGTCGATGACGGCGACACCCTCGGCGGCGCCGTCGAGGAGGCCGGCGGGCAGATCCGGCACCGCCTTCAGCGGCACGGTGACGACCACGACCTGGGCGCCCTTCGCCGCCTCGGCCGCGGTCACCGCGGTGGCCCCGGTCTCCTCGACCAGCGCGGCGAGCGTCTGGGGACCGCGTGAATTGGCGACGGAGACCTCGTGGCCCAGTGCGGTGAGCCGCCGGGTGAGGTTGCCGCCGATGTTCCCTGCGCCGATGATGCCGATCTTCATGGATCCGACCTTCCGGTGGTGCGAGCGATACGTGAAACGGGTCTCGCCGGATCACCAACCAGGGGCCGCCGCGCCCTATTCCGGGTGACCGCAAAAAGGATTCACCTCCGGCTCGGCGGATGGGACCCGTCCACCGGGGGCACGTAACAGGGAAGAAAGCGGAATCACGTGGACCACTTGTAAGGCGGTGCCCATGCTGCACGGTGTCGACGTCAGCGCCTATCAGTCCTCCTTCGACACGGACGGACTCGATTTCGTCCTCATCAAGGCCACCGAGGGCCGTTCCTATGTCAATCCACGCCTGGCCGAGCAGACGAAACGCGCGCGGGACGCCGAATGCGTGGTCGGCTTCTATCACTTCCTGTGGCCCGGGAATATCTCGGCACAGGCGGAATACTTCCTGAGCAAGGCGCCCGAGAAGGCAGGCGAACTGCTCGCCGTCGACTGGGAGCAGAACGGCGAGGGCACCCGGGCCAGCAATGCCGAGAAGGACCGTTTCATCCGGGAGGTCAAGAAACGCCGGCCGCACCACCGGGTCCTGCTCTACTGCAACCGCTACTTCTGGCTGAATCACGACACGACCTCGTACGCCGGCGACGGGCTCTGGATCGCCGACTACGTCACGGCCGGAAAGCCCCGCATCAAGGCGTCCTGGCGCATCCACCAGTACACCGACCAGCCGTTCGACAAGGACGTCGCCAACTTCTCCTCGCGCGCCGCCATGCGCACCTGGGCCAAGGGCTGACGCCCCGGGCTCCCGAGGGACAAGGAGCGAGAACCGGCCATCCGAAATACTCTGTTTCGAGGCTTGCGCGCCGGGGCCGTGCCGACCACGACGGCCCGCCCGGCGCGACGCGTCGACCGGAGGAGCACCCATGAGAGCCGCCGTTGTCCGGAGCTTCACCGAGCCCCTGGTCGTCGAGGACCGCCCGGTTCCCGTCCCGGCGGGGCACCAGGTCCTCGTGCGGATGGAGGCCTCCGGGCTGTGCCACACCGACATCCACGCCGCCCGGGGCGACTGGCCGGTCAAGCCGAGCCCGCCGTTCGTCCCCGGGCACGAGGGCATCGGCATCGTGGAGGCCGCCGGTGACCGGGTCACCCATCTCGCGGTGGGGGACCGGGTCGCCATCCCCTGGCTCGGCGAGGCGTGCGGGCACTGCGACCACTGCGTCTCCGGCTGGGAGACGCTCTGCCTGGAGCAGCGCAACAGCGGCTACTCGGTCGACGGCAGCCACGCCGAGTACGCCCTCGCCCACGGCACCTACGTCGTGCCCGTGCCCGAGGGCATCGACCCGCTGGACGCCGCGCCCCTGACATGCGCCGGGGTCACCACGTACAAGGCCGTGAAGCTCTCCGGGGCGCGGCCCGGCACCCGCGCCCTCGTCTCCGGCATCGGCGGCCTCGGACACCTCGCCCTCCAGTACGCCCGGATCTTCGGCGCCGAGACCGTCGCCGTCGATGTCACCGACGAGAAACTTGCCCTCGCCCGGGAGCTGGGCGCCGACCATGTCATCGACGCCCGCGTCCAGGACGTGGCCGCGGAGACCCACCGCATCGGCGGCGCCGACGCGGCGATCTCGCTCGCGGTGAGCAACGAGTCCTTCGGCGCCGCCTACGGGGCGCTGCGCCGGGGTGGCACCCTGGTCCTGGTGGCGCTCCCGGCGGAGGGGAAACTGGAACTCCCGGTCTTCGACACGGTCCTGAACGGCACGAAGGTCGTCGGATCGATCGTCGGCACCCGCGAGGACCTCGCCGAGGTGTTCCGGCTGCACCGCCTCGGCCGTACCCGAGTGGTCCGCGAGAGCCGGGACCTGGCCGACATCAACACGTCGATCGACGAGGTGCTGGCGGGCAAGGTGTCCGGCCGCCTCGTGTTCGACCTGGGCGCCACAGCGGTCTGAGCCGCATTGGTGGGTGCGCACCCATGATGGGTGGGGCCCTACGATATACGTGATGAACGAGACCCCGCCCAGCCTCCTGGGACTCACGACCTACCTCATGTCGAAGACCGGGAAGACGGCCCGCAGCCGGCTCGCGGAGCGGCTGGCCGAGCGCGGGCTGCGGCTGCGCCACATGGCGGTGCTGGCCGCCCTGGCCGATTTCGGCCCCCATGTGCAGCGCGAACTCGCGGCGCGGCTCTCGATCGACCGCAGCGACATCGTGAAGATCGTGGACGAACTCGGCGCGGCGGGACTGGTGGAGCGGGAGCGCGACACCGGCGACCGGCGGCGGGTCACGGTCACCGTCACCCCGGCCGGCCGGACGCTGCTCGACGGCCTCCAGGCCGAGGCGCTCGATGTGCAGGACACCGTCCTGGCCCCGCTGAACGCCCGTGAACGCAAGCAGCTGACGGCCCTGTTGAAGCGGGTGCACGACCGCACGGAGGACGGTTCGGGGCCGGGGCGGGCAGGTCGCTGACCGATTCCGGGTACCGGGTGCGGCAGAATTCTGCGGTGACCACAGCCGCGGCTCAGCCGCCTCGTGACCGTGCGCTCGGGCGCGGTATCTCCACCCTCATTCCGCAGGCCGCGACCGCCACGCCCGCCGAACAGGCGGCCGCCGTGCTGACGGCCATGCAGAGCGTTCCGGTACGGGTCGGTGTGCTCCAGGCGGCCGTGGTGCTGCTGGATGAACGGGTGCGCGCCACCGGCGACGACGCGGAACGGGCCGCGGCGGCGACCACCGTGGCCATGCTCCGCAGCGCCATCGGCCAGGCGGGCTGACCGGCGGATCAGCGCAGCAGCTCCAGTGCCCGGCGGCAGTACTGGGGATTCTCCCGCCAGTAACGCCAGTTGTCCTCCCGGGCCAGTACGGCGGCGAGCGCGTCCCGCTCGCTCACCCGCTCGGGCCCGCAGACCTCCCGCACGACCACCACGGCCGCCGCGAGCCCCTCGAAACCGCCGCCCGCGAGGTGTCCCAGGACGGACGCGGGATCGGCGGGAGCCCTCTCCCGTGTGACCGCCACCAGCGGAGCAAGCCAGCGCGCCCAGCGGTCGTACGGAGTCTCGCCGGGCGGCTCCGCCTCGGCGAGCATCGGCTCCAGCGCCCGGCCCAGACGCCGGGTGAGTCCGGCCGCGGTGTCGGTCACCCAGGGGTAGTCGGCGACGAAGTGCTCCCAGCCCGTCTCCACGCCCAGGGTCTCGATCCACCAGCGCCCGGCGGGCCGCAGCCCGTCGGCGCCCGCGAGAGCGAAGGCGGCGCGCACCGTGTCGTAGCGGGGCGGGGTGTGCTCGGCCAGCAGCACCGCGTCGTACAGGTCCTTGCCCTGCGGATAGGCGTCGCTGACCAGCCAGAGCAGTTTCCAGGCCAGCGACAGGCCGGGGGAGGCGGCCAGGACCCGGCAGCCTGGGCCGTCGCCGAGGGGGCGCAGCCGCGTGCGGACCGGCGGTTGCGGCAGTGCCTCGTTGAACACCACATCGACCTGGACGGTGCCGCCCGGGATCCCGGGGGCTGTCCACGGCAGCACCATGCGGCGGCCCGGCACACGTTCGTACGTCCAGATGTCCTCGGTCACCAGGCCGGCCGCGTCGATCCGGACGGGCCCGCAGGCGGCGGTCCGCGCGTCCCGGGCGACGGTCTCGAAGAGCGACTCCGTGCGCGGGGAGTCCATCGCCCAGTCCTGCGGGACCACGACGAAGTCCAGATCGCCCGGGTCGCGCGCCGACTCCCCGAACCAGGTGGCCATCAACACGCTTCCCCGCAGCACCAGATGGTCCGCCCACGGCCCGGCGGCGACGGCCGCGAGGACGGTGTCCAGGGCCGTGCGCCGGGCGCGGTGCCAGGCGCGGGCGGCCCCGGGGTCGTCGAAGCGGGGCTCCCCGGCGCGGTAGGCGTCCGCGTACTGCTTGAGCGCGGGGTCGAAGACGACCGGCCGGCGCAGGCCGGGCGGGGACGGCAGCAGGGTACGCGGCAGGTCGTCGGGCCGGCGGGTCCGCTCGCTCAGGGGGCTGTGCGGAACGTACGGCGAACGGTGCCACAGTCCGTCCCACGTGGCGTCGTCGGCGGAGGATGTCATGGCGGGGCTCCTGGGCGGGAGCGGGCGGGCGCCCGCAGCTCGACGCGCGCGTCCGCACGTCCGGCAGCGAGCATAGTTTCCCGCCGGTCCCTGCGGCCCGGTGGCTCGAATGCCCCCGGTGGGCTCGGTGCCGGGCCGGGCGCCTAAAGGAGTCGTCCGATGCCGGACGCTCTGTCACCATGATCACCGCACCCGGCCGGGGCGGGCGGGGCGAGGGTGAACAAAGGGGCTGGGGATGACTGTCTTCGACACGGCGTGCGGGCGGGTACGGGGACGCGATCCGCACGACGGTGTGGTCGCCGTCCTCGGCATCCCCTATGCCGAACCGCCCTTCGGTGCCCGCCGGTTCGCGGCGCCACACCCCCGCACGCCCTGGGCCGGCACCCTCGGCTGTGTGGACCACTGCCCGGTGGCGCCCCAGTCGGCCGAACTCCCGGGCGCACCCAGCTGGTCACCCGGCGACGAGGACATCCTCCGCCTCAACGTCTGGACCCCGGCCTCCGCGACCGGCCCCCTGCCGGTGCTGGTCTGGATCCACGGCGGTGCCTACACCTTCGGGTCCGGCGCGCAGCCGGACTTCGACGGTACGGCCCTGGCCCGCACCGGTCTGGTCGTGGTCACCCTCAACTACCGCCTCGGCTTCGAGGGCTTCGGCCACGTCCCGGCCGGCGCCGGGCCCGACTGCCCGCCCAACCGGGGGCTGCTCGACCAGGTCGCCGCGCTGGAGTGGGTCCGCGACAACATCGCCGCGTTCGGCGGGGCCCCGGACCAGGTCACCGTGGCCGGACAGTCCTCGGGCGCGACCTCCGTGGCCTGCCTGATGACGATGGACGGCGCCCGGGGGCTGTTCCGGCGCGCGGTGGCCCACAGTGCGGTCGGTCCCTGCTTCGCACCGGCACTCGCCGCGCGCCTCATGGAGCAGGTCGCCGCCGAGGCCGGTGTCCCCGCGACCCGCGCCGGGCTGGCCGCCGCGTCGCCGCAGAGCCTGGTGCGCGCCTCCGACGCCGTGACCGACCGCTACCGGAAGGACCCCGGATCCGGGCACCTCCACTGGGACCCCGTCCTGTACGGGCCGGTCGTCGACGGACAGGTGCTGCGCGGTGAGCCCCTGGACCTCGTCGGGGCCGGGGCCGCCCCGGACATCGACCTGCTCGTCTGCCACACCACCCAGGAATACCTCCTGCCGGCCGCCGTCGGCAGCTGTGCCGAGGTCAACACGGACGAGCAACTCGCCCGGTTCGCGGCGGACTTCGGTCTCCCGGACACGCTGACCGAGGGGTACCGGGCCCTCCTGCCGGGCGCGGACGTGCGTGACATCCACCTGGCGGTGTACGGAGACCTGATGTTCGGCGAGTACAGCAACCGGCTCGCCGCCGCGCACGCGCGGGCAGGCGGGGTTGCGTTCCTCTCACGCTTCGCCCGTCAGCGTTGCGGACCGGGTCCCGCGGTGTACGCCTGGCACTGCGCGGACATCCCGTTCGCCTTCGGGAACGTGGACGAGGAGAGCGTCCACTTCCTCATCGGCGGGCCTCCGACGCCGGAGGACCGGCACCTGGCGGAGCGGATGACGAGGGCCTGGTCCCGCTTCGCGGCCACCGGCGATCCGGGATGGGAGCCGCTCGGCGACGACTCCGGCCGACCGGTCCGGATCTGGGGCGCGCCGGACCCGGCCGCGGAGCCCGGCGTCTGGGAGGACAGCGCGTCGGTCCGCGCGCTGTGGCGCCCGTACACCTACGCTCCCGAGCGGCCCTGACCGCAGGCGTGCGGGAGCGGCGGCCTCACAGCGGGGGCAGCCGGAGCGGGCCCCGGCCCTCGCGCACCTTGCCGACCGGCCGCAGCTCACCGATCGGACGGCCGTCCCCGTCCGTCGTCACCACGACGGCCCGGTCGCCCAGGCACGTCTTCTCGCCGTCCGGCTCCTCGCAGTACAGGACATAGCCGGTGAACCGGTCGACGGTGCCCGGCTCCAGCTGCCACACCCAGTCGAAGTCGCTGATCTGCACCCGGGGGTGAGTGGTCCGGAGCCGCTCCTTCACACCGCTCTGCACGGTCCTGGCGAACTTCTGCTGCTCCGTGAACGGTCTGACGATCCGGGCGCTGCCCGTGGTGTCGATACGCCCGTCCACCACCGCGTAGCTCGCGGCGAAGTACGGGTGCGCGTGCAGGGCCGCCAGCAGCGGTGTCGCGCTCAGGCGCATCGCTGTCGGCTGCGACGCCTTGCCGGTCGGGCGCTTCTCCGCGACGGCGCGGGAGACGAGGTTCACCGACGCCCCCTCCTTCTTCGCGGACGGGTCCTTCGCCTCCCGGGCCTCCACCCACTGCCGGACGCACGCACCGATGTCCTTGAGCACCGGGGCCACGGTGGCGTCGGTCGGCTCGGCCACGATCCAGGGGGCGCCGGTGGACGGCTCGACCCCGATCACCTCGTGGCCGCAGCGCTCGAACGTGCCGACCAGGACGCGCAGCAGGTCCGCGTCGCGCCGGCCGCGCTCGACCGCCTCGTCGAGCACACCCCCGCACGCGTGGGTGTTGCAGGTGCCCGCCTTCGCGTCCACCCGGATCCGGACGACGGCGTCGGGGTCGTCGGTCACCGCGAAGGTGATCTCCGAGCCGCTCGCCTGCGGGAAGAGGGTGTGCGCCCCGATCACCCTGAGGACGCCCGGGTAGTGCTCGTCGGCGAGCTTCACGGCGAACCGCCGGTCCTCCTTCGTGGTGACCACCCCGCAGCCGCCGAGGACCAGCGCGACCGAGCCCACCAGCGCCCCGGTCGCCACGGCTCTCCATCTGCGCGCCCTCGTCGATCCGCCCATGTCCGCCCCCTTGTGCCCGCAGGCTTGTCCGTCCGGTGTGACGGTAGGACGGGTCCGGCCCCTCCGGATGAGTACGGCTACTCATCCGGAGGTCCGTACGGAGAGCTGTCATTGGCATGGACCTGCAAACGACTCTGGGCTACAGTCCGGAACGGCACATTCTGAGAGCGCTCTCAGACGAGACGTCTCGGATGCCTGCTGTTCCTCCCCCACGTAGCCGGAACAACAGAAGGGCCCTGCCTTGAGACGCATCACCGCTTTACGGACCGCCCTCTCCGCCGTGCTCCTCGTCGGCGCCTGGGCGGGCGCGGGATTCCCCTCCGCCTCCGCCGCCGACACCACCGCCCCCGCCGCCGACGCACAGCCGGCCTCCACCGGTCTGCTGGCCGCCATGCAGAAGGACCTGGGCCTGACGGCAGGCCAGGCCAAGGCCCGTCTCTCCGCCGAGAAGACGGCCACTGCCCTCCAGCCGAAGGCGCAGCGTGCCGCCGGCGCCGCGTACGGCGGCTCCTGGTTCGACGCGTCGACGGGCGGTCTCACCGTCGCCGTCACCAGCGACACGCAGGCCGCGGCCGTGCGGGCGACGGGCGCCGCGGTGCGCCTGGTGACCCACACCGAGCGCCGGCTCGACGCGGTCAAGGCGAAGCTCGACAAGCTCGACGCCCCCGCCGGTGTGAGCAGCTGGCATGTCGACCCCCGGGTCAACAAGGTCGTCGTCGACGTCGTCTCGTCCAAGCGGTCTGACAACGATGTCCAGAAGTTCATCGAGCGGGCCGAGAGCGCCGGCCCCGTGACCGTCCAGGAGACCGCCGAGGCGCCGCGCACCTTCGCCGCCGGAACCGTCGGCGGCGACCCGTACTACACGGGCAACGTGCGCTGCTCCATAGGCTTCTCGGTGTACGGCGGCTTCGTCACCGCCGGCCACTGCGGCCAGGCCGGCGCGTCCGTCAGCGGCTGGGACGGCTCCGGCATCGGCAACTTCCAGGGCTCGTCCTTCCCCGACAACGACTACGCGTGGGTCAGCGTGGGCAACGGCTGGTGGACCGTCCCCGTCGTCATCGGCTGGGGCACCGTCTCCGACCAGCTCGTCCGCGGCTCCGCTGTGGCCCCGATCGGTGCCTCGATCTGCCGTTCCGGCTCCACCTCGCACTGGCACTGCGGCAACGTCCTCGCCACCAACGAGACGGTGAACTACAGCCAGGGCGCGGTCCACGAGATGACCAAGACCAGCGTCTGCGCCGAACCCGGTGACTCGGGCGGCTCCTTCATCAGCGGCGACCAGGCGCAGGGCGTCACCTCCGGCGGCTGGGGCAACTGCAGCTCCGGCGGCGAGACCTGGCACCAGCCGATCAACGAGATCCTGAACCGGTACGGGCTCACGCTCCACACGGCCTGACCCTCACCGACCGGTCCCCGGGGCCCGTCGCGCGGGAGCACACCGCTCCCGCGCGGCGGGCCCCCGCCGTGCGGCCGGGGCCGTCCGCCCGGGTCGTGCCACGCCGGCCGTGATTCCCGGCGGCCCACGGGACGTACACTCCACTCATGGGTTACACATCTGCGGTGAGGAAGCGCCTGCGTCAGGCGTCCCACCCGCTGTGCCCCACCGCTCCCCGGGTGCGCTGTCGCGCGCTGCACGGTCACGGCTGACCGGAGCCCCGCGCCCCGCCGCGCCGGGACGGCTCCCGGTGTCCCGGCACGTTCTCTCCCGCTCCGCCTCCGGAGCGCGTACCACCCCCTTCGCCGCACATCACGCGGCACCCCGCACCCTGCGCAGCTCCCGCGGCGCGCCGTCGGCAACCCCACGGCGGCGGCCGACGGGCCGAGCCGCATTTTCGAGAGGACCTCCGCATGAATCTGAGGGAGTTGCTGGCCGGCCACGATCACGAGGTGCTCCTCGGCGACCCGGAGACCCCGATCACCGCCGGGGCGTGCTTCGACGCGCACCGCGTGTCACCGGGCTCGCTGTACATCGCGGTACCGGGGCACCGCGAGGGCGGGCCCGAGGCCGTCGGCCCTGCGCTGGCCCGGGGAGCGGTCGCCGTGCTCGTGGACACCGGGGCCCCGGAGCTGCTGGCGGCCGTGCACGCGGCGGCCACGGGTGCGTGCGTGGTGCGGGTGGCGGACACCCGCAAGGCGGCGGGGATCGTGACCTCCCGCTACTACGGAGAGCCCGGCCGGGCCATGGACATGGTGGCCGTCACCGGCACCAACGGGAAGACCTCGGTCTCGTACATGGTGGAGTCCCTGCTGCGGATCACCGAGGGCGCGAGTGTCGGGGTGATCGGCACGGCGGGCAGCCGGATCGGCGACGAACTGATCCCCATGCCCCGCTCGGCGCTGAGCACCCCGGAGTCACCGGACTTCCAGTACCTCCTGGGCCACATGCGCGACCATGAGGTCACCACCGTGGTCCTGGAGGCCACGTCGATGGGGCTGCTGCACCACCGCATCGACCGCGCCTTCCTCGACGTGGGCATCTTCACCAACCTCACCCAGGACCACCTGGACGACCACGGCACCATGGAGAACTACCGCGACGCCAAGCTCCGCCTCTTCCAGGGGCTGTGCCGGAGCGCCGTCGTCAACGCGGACGACCCGGTCGGGGCCGCCATCGCACCGACGATGCCGGGCATGGTCTCCACGTACGGCATCGAGGCGGAGGCCGACTACCGCGCCACGGACCTCAGCATGAACGCCTTCGGCACCCGGTTCACCCTGCACCACGAGGGCAGCAAGTACCCGGCGGCGATCCCGGTTCCCGGGCGGTTCTCGGTCTCCAACGCCCTGGCGTCCGTGGCGGCCTGCCACCGCCTCGGCCACGACCTCGCGGGACTGGTGGCCGCACTCGACCGGATGCCCCCGGTCCCCGGGCGGCTCGAACGCTTCGAGACCCCGCGCGGCACAGCGGTGATCGTGGACTACGCCCACTCGCCGGACTCCCTGGACAAGGTGCTCAGCGCCGTGCGGGACTTCTCGCCGGGCCGGGTCATCACGGTCTTCGGGTGCGGGGGAGACCGGGACGTCACCAAGCGGGCCCGCATGGGCGAGATCGCCGGGAACCGCTCCGACCTGTGCGTCCTGACCTCGGACAACCCCAGGAACGAGGACCCCGAGGCGATCATGGACCAGATCGTGCCGGGCCTCCGGTCCACGGGCACCCGGTTCGAACGCCACGCGGACCGCCGGGCCGCGATCGCGTTCGCCCTCTCGGCGGCGGGACCCGACGACATCGTGCTGGTCGCGGGCAAGGGCAGCGAGCCGTACCAGATTGTCGGCGAACAGCTGCTCCCGTTCAGCGACATGGCGACCGTGCGCGAACTGGCCGCCCTCCAGGCCTGACACCGGGCGCTCCGCGTCCGTCGCGGAGCGCCGCGACCCGGCCGTGCCGGGGTCAGGCCAGCCGGAGATCGATGAACGCCACGGTGTCGCCCGGCAGTACATACCGCTCGGTCTCCGTGAACCCCCGGGCCCGCGCGAACCGCAGCCCCTCGGGGTTGGTCTCCAGGACGCAGGTCTCGATCACCTCGGCGCCCAGCTCCCGTGCCTCGGCGAGCGCCCGCGCGTACACCTGCTCACCGAACCCCCGTCCCCGGTACTCCGGCAGCACCCGTGCGATCACGGTGGCCACCGAGCTGCCCGGGGCGGGCGGGCGGACGGTCGAGCAGCCCACCGTGACCTCGTCGAGACAGGCGACGGCCAGCCGGTTGCGGCGGGCGCGCTCCGCTGTCTCCGCGTGCGAGAGCACGGCCGTGGGGATGATCGTGTTGTGGACGTGCCGCCAGTTGACGAGCGCGCTGTCGTCGGCGGTGTCGTCCACGCGCACGATGCGAAGGTCGGTCATCGCAGCAGAAAACCCGGCGCACGGCCGCGCGTCAACTCGGGCCGCCCGGAATGTCGTCCACCGGCCCTGCCCGTAGTACCTGCGGGCTACACGTCAGGTGTGCTCCCCGGGGGGACGCCGACCACGGATCACGCTGCGCAACTTCCGTCCGGAAGACACCGAGCACCTCCGGTACGGAAGGACCTCCATGGCAGCCCGCCCGCGCACCAGCCGTCTGCGCCGCACCCTGCTCGCCGCCCTCGTCGCCACCGCGGTCGCCGTACCCCTGACCGGCGCGGCGGGGCCCGCGTCCGTCAGGCCGTAAGGGTGGTGGCGGCCGGCGACGCCCTGCTCGCGCCGAGCATCACCAAACGGCATCGCCGAGTTCTCCCGCGTCACCCGCACCCCCGAACGCGGCCGGGCGGGCGTCCTCACGGAACGCGAGACCGAGGTCCTGTCCCTCATCGCCCAGGGCATGTCCAACGCCGAGATAGCGGGCCGGCTCGTCGTCGCCGAACAGACGGTGAAGACCCATGTGGGCCGCATCCTGGTCAAACTCGGCCTGCGCGACCGAACCCGGGCAGCGGTGTTCGCCTACGAGACGGGCCTGGTCCGCCCCACCGGCTACTGAAGAAATCCGTTGCCGCCCGTCCGGCCGCCTGCCAGGCTTCCCGCCATGCCCGACAAGCAACAGCAGCCCAACAACAGCCACGGCGTGGAGGCCCTCTTCTCCAGGGGCCGCCTGACGGCGATCCCCCGCAGGACGGCCCGCCGCGAACAGCTCCTCGTCCACCTCACGGAAACCCTGTTCCGGCCGGACCGCACCTACACGGAACACGAGGTCAACGAGGCCCTGCGCACCGTCCACGACGACTGCGCGGCACTGCGCCGCTACCTGGTCGTCGGCGGCCTGCTGACCCGCACCAAGGACGGCGTCACCTACCGCCGCTCGGCGCGCCCGGAGCAGTGACGGCAGGCGGTCCCGGTCAGCCCCCCAGCCCCCGTGCCGTGAACCCGGCCGCAGTCGCGAGCCCGGTCAGTTCCTCGACGCGGGCGGCGCGGGTGCCCGCCACCGGGTAGCAGTCCGACTCGATGTCCAGGACCACCAGGGCCGCGCCGACATCCCGGTAGTGGCGGCCGCAGGTCTCCAGGAACGCGTCGGTGGGCAGGAGCATTGCGTCGTCCTCGACCAGGACCCAGGGGTCCACGGAGGGGCGGGAGTCGAGCCGCCTCAACTGGGCGCGGATCTCCTGGGCGTCCTCCTTCCAGTCGAACTCCGCCAGCAGGCGGTGTGCGGCGAGGGCGTCGACCAGGGCGATCCAGGAGAGGCCGGGGACGGGGGCGTCGATGCCCCGGTCCGACAGCTCGCGCGCGTGGTCGCGCACGTACCCGGACGGGTCGTCGTGGGCGTGCAGGACCCGTGCCGCCACGTCCGGGTGGGCGGGGGCGAGCAGGGCCGCGACCGCGGCGAGAGACGTACGGGCGTCGTCGGCACCGGACATGGCAAAACTCCTTCGGCAGGTGTGCGAGGGGAGGGTGCCCGGCCGGGCACCCTCCGAAGACCCTGCCACAGGGGTCTGACAACGAGCCCGGTGGTCCCGGTGCTCAGATGCCCGCCGCCCGCGCGCTCTCGTACACCTCGCCCGCCACGTCGACCAGCTCCGACGCGTCGCGCGGGGTGCTCTGGAGGTCGATCATGATCTCCGGCACACCCGTCGCCGCGTGGGCCGCCAGGTCCTCGACGATCTGCGCGACATTGCCGTGGAACGGCTGGCGGTCCCGGCTCGCCACGGGCGTCGCGCTGTACCGGGCGTTGGCCCGGGCGCAGACGGCGAGGGGACGCTCGCGGCGGCGCTCGGCCGCAGTGTCGCGCACCCGCTGCCACTGCTCGGACAGCTGCGGGACACCCATGGCGACCGGCATCCAGCCGTCGGCCCGGTCGACCAGGCGGCGGGTGGCCCGGGGACTGCTCGCCGGCAGGTAGACGGGGATGGGACGGGCCGGCTTGGGGCCGACCTCGGACGGGGCGATCGTCGTCAGATCGCCCTTGTACGCGACGGGGTCCGGCCCCCACACCGCCGCGCACACGTCCAGCAGCTCGTCCAGGACCGCGCCGCGCTTCTCGAAGGGGGCGACGGCCGCCGCCGCGTACTCGTCGAGCGACCAGCCCGTGCCCAGGCCCGCGATCACCCGGCCCCCGCTGGCCGCGTCCAGCGACGCGAGCGAGCGGGCGAGCTGGAAGGGGACGTGCAGCGGGGCGACCAGCACACTCGTGCCGAGCCGCGCCCGCTCGGTGGCCGCCGCCGCCAGCGTCAGGGTGACCAGCGGATCGGCCACGCCGCGGTACGTGTCGGGCCAGGCCAGCCCCGGAATGCCGTACAGGCCTTGGGAGGCGGGCTCGGGGAACAGCACCCGTTCGAACACCCACAGACTCTCGTACCCCACCGCCTCCGCCGCGCTCGCCACCGCGGCGACATCGCGGCCCAGCGCGTACTGCTTCATCTGCGGAAGACCAAGACCGAGTGAGACCGGCATACGGGTGCGCTCCCTCTACGTTGGTGTGCTGTGGCAACTACCCTACGGCAGGGGGATCTTGGGGTGCAGGGGCGACTTTTCGCCCCTATGGCGCGAACCGCGGCCCCGCGCTGCGCTGCTAGCCGATGAGTGACTGGGTGCCCAGCACCGTGACCAGGGCGAGGCGTTCGGCGTCCTCGGTGCCCGGCTCGGCCGTGTAGACCATGATGCGCAGATCACTGCCCTCGACGGTCAGCACATCGCAGTCCAGCGTCAGCGCCCCGACGTGCGGATGGTCGACGGTCTTGCGCGCGGCCCGGTGGGGACCGACGGAACCGGACTCCCACAGCTCCGCGAACCGCGCGCTGCCCGCCCGCAGCTCCGCGACCAGCCGGTGCAGCCTCGGGTCGGCGGGGTAGCGGCCGGCCACCGCGTGCAGGTCGGCGACCAGCGCGGCCTCCAGCTCGCGCCGGGACTCCTCCGTGTGGCGCACCCGCCCCGGCTCGCCGAGGAAGTTGCGCCAGACCCCGTTGCGGCGGTTGCCCCGCCACCCGGAGGGATCGCCCATCAGCGCGGCGTACGGCGGGTTGGCGACCAGCAGGGTCCACGCCGCGTCGTACACCGCGACCGGCGTCCCGCTCAGCCGGTCGAGCAGCCGCTGGACACTGGGAGTGAGATACCCGGGGACCGTCTCAGGGCCCGGCGGCGCCAGCCCGGCCAGCCGGAACAGATGCCCCCGCTCGGTCTCCGACAGCCGCAGGGCCCGCGCCAGGGCCTCGACGACCTGCGGCGACGGATGGGAGGCACGGCCCTGCTCGAGCCGGGTGACGTAGTCGGCCGAGACACCCGCCAGCAGCGCCAGCTCCTCCCGGCGCAGCCCGGCCGCCCGCCGCTGCCCCCCGCTCGGCAGCCCGGCCGCCTCCGGCGCGACCCGGTCACGCCAGCGCCGCAGTGCCTGTCCGAACTCAGCCGTCGCCATACTCCTCAGTGTGCCCCGGGAGGCGCGGACCTTCCTGGTACCGGCAGTCCCAGGAAGACCAGACGTCTGGCCGGGCGCCGCGTTCCGCCGCAACCTGGACGCATGACCACCACACTGATCACCGGAGCCAACAAGGGCCTGGGTCACGAGACCGCTCGCTGCCTCGTCGCCGCAGGCCACACCGTCTACATCGGAAGCCGTGACGCCGAACGAGGGCGCCGCGCCGCCGAGGAACTGGGCGCGCGAGCGGTCGTCCTCGACGTCACCGACGACGCTTCCGTCGAAGCCGCGGTCGCGGTCGTCGAGGCCGGGGGAGGACTGGACGTCCTCATCAACAACGCGGGCATCGAGAGCAGGGGCCCCGGCAACGAGGTGGTCGGGGCGGCGGACGTGACCGCCGACCAGATGCGCGAGACCTTCGAGACGAACGTCTTCGGCACGGTACGCGTCACCCACGCCTTCCTGCCCCTGCTGCGCCGGTCCGCCGCCC
Source organism: Streptomyces sp. ITFR-16 (assembly GCF_031844705.1). NCBI lineage: Bacteria > Bacillati > Actinomycetota > Actinomycetes > Kitasatosporales > Streptomycetaceae > Streptomyces > Streptomyces sp. ITFR-16. Next base: position 247,418 of record NZ_CP134609.1, on the reverse strand, counting down.
CGGTCGTGGTCAACCTCAGCAGCGGGCTGGCCTCCCTGACCCGGGTCTCCGAGCCGGGCACCCCGACGCACGCCTATCCGGGCGTGGCGTACCCGGCCTCGAAGACCGCGGTCAACATGGTCACCGTCCAGTACGCCAAGGCCTTCCCGGAGATGCGGATCAACGCGGTCGAGCCCGGATTCACCCGGACCGATCTGAACGGGAACACCGGTGTCCAGTCGGTCGAGGAGGGCGCCGAGATCATCGTCCGGATGGCCCTCGTGGGCCCCGACGGCCCCACCGGCGGCTACTTCTCCGCCGAGGGACCGCTGCCCTGGTGACGGGCGTGCCGCCCACCCTCCCGCCACCGGGCGGTGAGATCCCCGGCCCGTACGGGGCCTGATCGTGCCGTACGGGGGCAGGCGCTCTCCATCTACAGAAAAGGGAGCTGCGTCATGCTGGGCATAGCTGCGGCAGTGCTGTTCTTCATCGCTTTCCTGATCAACGCCGCCGACATCGCGACCAACGAGGTGTTCACCTCGGTCAACGTCATGCTGATCGGTCTGGCCCTCCTGGCCCTGCACGTGTCCGGAGTGGCCAATGGGCGCAGGCCGCACCGGCGTTGAGATTCCCCCCGGACGAGCCGGCGGGCCTCAGGGCCCGTCGGCCGCAGTCCGCAGCAGGTCGCGCAGATGCAGCGCGGCCGGAAGCGGTGCGTCCGGCAGGGCCACATGAAGGGTCCGGTGCAGAGCCGGATCGGTGAGCCGGCACAGGACGAGCGTGCCGGGCACCGCGCGGGCGGCCAGTGAGGGCACGAGAGCCACGCCGAGTCCTGCGGCGACGTACCCGAACTTGCCGCTCCACTCCGCGATCCGGATGACCTTGCGGGGGCTGAACCCCGCCCGGGCGCAGGCCTCCGCGAACATGGTCGGCCGGTCACCGTACGCGCTCTGGATCCAGGACTCCTCGCTCAGCTCACCGAGGTCGACCGGCTCGGCTCCCGCCAGCCGGTGTCCACGCGGGAGCGCGACGTACAGTTCGTCCTCGCACAGCACGGTGGTCGTGACACCGTCGGCCGGCGGCAGCCCGTACGGGTAGTCGCTGAGCACGGCCACATCCAGGGCCCCGTCCACGAGCATCCCCATCAGGACGTCGGTCGGGCCCTCGGCCGGGACGGCCTCGATGCCGGGCCGGGCGTCCCGCAGCGCCCGCAGGGCGGCGGGGACCAGGGAGATGTTGGCCGTGGCGAAGGCGCCCACATGCAACAGCCCGCCCTGCCCCGCGTGGAGCACGGCCAGTTCCCGTTCGGCCCGCGCCAGCCGGTCCAGCACCTCGGTGGCATGCCGGTGCAGGGCGCGGCCCGCGGGGTTGAGCCGTACGCCCCGGGGCAGCCGGTCGAACAGCGGCCCGCCCGCCCGCTGTTCCAGCGCGGCGATCCGCCGGGACACCGAGGACTGGGTGTAGTTGAGCCGGTCGGCCGCCTGTGTGAACGATCCGCACTCCGCCACCGCCACGAGCAGGCGGAGCGCCTCGTTCTCGAACACCGCTTCACAGTCCCTCTGTTGGCGAAAAAGTTTGTCACCCTCATTCTCCGTCCCGCCATTCCGTGCGCGCATGGCTTCCATGCGATTCCGTCGCTGGTGGGCCCGGGACAGTGCCGACAGACTGCTACGAGGCGACCGCCACGGGGGCGGTCCGAAGAGGAGACGAGCCGGCATGAACGCACGCACGGGCAGACCAGGCCTGGACAGATTCGGATTTGGCCAGGCGCACGGCGACTACGCCGTGGCGGGCGTCGGGGGCGCACTGTCCCAGGTCGGACGGCGGATGCTGACGGCCCTTTGCCTGGTCGTGCTCGTCCTCCTGGTCGTGAAGAAGCCCCCGTCGGCGGTGACCAAGGGCACGATCACGCTCGCCGTCCTGCTCGTCGCCTTCGGGATCACCCGGATCTGGGGATCCCTCTCCGCCAGGTTCGGACTCCGCCGGTGCTACCTCTTCACCGGCGGCCTGGTCGTCACCGGCATGTTCGGCGGGGCACGTGCCGTGCCCTGGAGCGAGGTGACGACCCTGAAGATGATGAGCTCCCAGCAACTGCTGATGTCCTTCTACCGCTTCGAGGTGGGACGGCGGGGCGGCGCACCCCTGGCCTTCCTTGCCATGGGGATGAAACCCGCTCTGGTGGACCAGCTGGTGGGCCGGGCGGCGGCCAACGGGATCGTGCGCTGAGGCTCGTTCGGGCCTCGTGCGGAATTCGATCCTCCAGCGCTGTCACACAGCACCCTGCCTCCGTACCTCCCCGGGATGGGAATTCCGAGAAGGAGGCCAAGTGAGCACAGTGACCGGACCGAGGTCCGCGCAAGCCGTCGACGTACCGGCGCCCATCCGGCGGGTCCGGGAGGTGGCCGTCTTCCGCAACCGCTTCGGCACCCTCTTCAACGACGACGTGACCGCCCCCTCGGGTGCCCCCGGACAGTACCTGCGCTGGCAGTGGAACCAGGAGGGGGTGGTGGTCGTCCCGGTCGGCCCGGCCGGCTACGCCCTGGTGACGTCCTACCGCTACCCCATCGGTGCCGCGTCCCTGGAGTTCCCGCGCGGCGGGACCGAGGGCGACGAGGAACTCGCCGCGGCGGCGGCGCGCGAACTGCGCGAGGAGACGGGGCTGGTCTCCGAGACCGTGCGCCCGGCCGGCATCATCCACGCCGACACCGGTATCCTCGCCGCCCCCATCCACGTCTTCGTCGCGGAGGTGGACGTCTCGACGGCGGAGTCCGCGCGGCCGGAGGTGATGGAGTCCGTCACCGAACCCGTGTGGGTGTCGCCCGAGGACCTGCCCCGGTGGCTGTCCGAGGGCCGGATCACCTGCGGGGTGACCCTGGCCGCGCTCACCCTCGTCCAGGCCCGGCACGCCGCCCTGGCCGACGAGCGCTCCGGGACCGTCTCCGTCTAGGCCGCGGAGGTCACCGCAGGTCCAGCCGCATCAGCACGCGGGGATGCCCGGCCAGCACGGACGTGGTGTCGGCGGCATGGGTGAACCCCGCGCGCTCGAAGTTCTTCCGGATCCCGGCGTACGCCATCGTGAGGTCCACCCTGGCGTCACCGCTGTCCAAGGGATACGCCTCGACCGCCGGCGCGCCCCGTTCCCGGGCGAACGCGACCGCGCCGGCGATGAGCGCGTGCGAGATCCCCCGCTTCCGGTGGCCGGGGCGGACCCTGATGCACCACAGGGACCAGACCGGCAGGTCGTCGACGTGCGGGATCTTGCGGCTGTGCGCGAACGAGGTGTCCGCGCGCGGTGCCACGGCGGCCCAGCCGACGGGCTCTTCGCCGTCGTAGGCGAGGACACCGGGAGGGGGCTGCTCACGGCACAGCGCGGCGACGTACTCGCCGCGCGCCTCCCCCCGGAGCTCGTTGTTGAGCTTGGACGGAATCCGGTAGCTCAGGCACCAACAGACGTTGGCCCCGGGCGACTTCGGGCCGATCAGCGTACGGACGTCCGTGAAGACCGACGCCGGCCGAACGTCAAAGGTCATGGGTGTCACACTGCCATGCCGTACGAGGGAGGGCCGCCCGCGCCGGGGCTCAGGCGTGTTCCGGGTGCTCCGAGTCGTAGGAGGTCTGGTTCTTCTCGATGCCGGGGTTGTTGTCGACGGCCCACTCGGCGAGCTTGACGGCGGGCTCGATCAACGTACGGCCCATCGCGGTGAGTTCGTACTCCACCCGGGGCGGGACCTCGGGGTGCGCGGTCCGCAGCACGAGGCCGTCGCGCTCCAGATGCCGCACCGTGCGGGTGAGCATCCGCTGCGAGATCCCGGGAATGCGCTGCTGGAGCTCGGTGAAGCGCATCCGTTCGCCGTCGAGGGTCGCCACCACGAGCAGCGTCCACTTGTCGCCGATGCGGTCAAGGATGCCGCGGATGGCCCGGCCGCCGTCGCCGCGGATGAGGCAGCTGTCGCGGTACTTCGACATCGGCGTCGTCCCCCGTCCCTCAGGCACACCGGTGTGCCTTTTGTAAGCCTCCCCATAGTCACCGACGATGTGCCTGCGGACAAACGGTAACCATGACGGAGGACGAAGATGGAGATCGCGTACTGGATCGTCGCGGGGCTGCTGGCAGCCTTCTATCTGTACGCCGGAGGCAAGAAGGCCGTGCAGAGCAAGGAGCGGCTGGCGCCCATGATGGGCTGGGTGGACACGGTTCCGATGCCCGTGGTCCGCGCCATCGGCGCCGTCGAGATCCTGGGCGCCGCCGGCCTCGTACTGCCGCCCCTCACCGGGATCGCGCCCGTCCTCGCGATGGCGGCGGCCGTGGGCATCCTCGTGCTCCAGGTGCTGGCCACCGGTCTGCACCTGTCCCGGGGCGAGGTCAAGGAGACCGGCCTCAACGCCGTTCTGATCGTGCTCGCCGCGACGGCGGCATGGCTCGCCACGGTCTGGTGACGCGGCCCACGAAGGCGGTCACGCCCAGGCGAGGCCCAGCTCGGCCAGGGCGGCGCGCTGTTCGGCGGTGAGCCGGTCGCGGCGGCTCTTGGTGTTCGAGATCCAGACGCCCAGGCGCACCGTCACCGGAGCGTCCTCGCTGTCCACCGTGATCTCCTCCCGGTGTCCGCGCGGCACCGGGGAGTCCGGGCCCTCGCGGGCGATGTACTGCGCGAGGGCCTGCACCCCCCGGCGGAACGACGCGGACATCGCGCCCGCCCGTCCGGCGGCCGGGGCGGGGGCCGGCCGCTCCACGGGCCGTACGCCGAGCGCGCCCAGGCGGCGCCGCTGCTCGGCGGACAGCTGGCCCCAGTCACGGGTCATCCGGGCCAGCCACCTGCCCAGGTCGTCGCCCTCGTAGGTGACACCGGGCCGGATGCGGGGGAGGGTGCCGCCGGGCTCGTCGCGGGCCAGATCGCGCAGTACGGCGTAGTGCCGCTGCCAGTCCAGCGGCCACGGACACGCCCAGTCCTCGTCCACGGCGCTCAGCTGCGCGGCGCGCCGCCCGGCCCGGTCCGGGTCCTTGCCCAGACCGCCCTTCCGCCGGAGGTTGGCCATGAGCTGACCCACCGGCAGCAGCTCGTTGTCCGACCCGCCCCATGTGGCGTCCTGGCGCGGAGCCAGGTGCCCATGGGCGCGGCGATAGGAGCGGAGGGCGGCGAGCCTGGTCTCCCACGCCTCGTCGCCGGGCTCCCAGACCATTCCCTCGGCGTCCAGCTGCTCCTTGCGGTGCGACTCCAGATCACACGAGCGGTACGCGCGCCGCTGCTGGTGCACCCAACGCCCCAGCGGGAACGCCTTCGTGACACCGACCTGCGTCTGCGTGTCGTACGGCACGGCGTACAGCCCGGTGATCCCGTTCTCTGCCCGCCACCGGCGCAGCGCCTGAAAGCCCTCCAGCCATACGAGCGACTCGGGCCGGTAGACGCGCGTGCGCAGGAACGCGGAGATCGTCGCCGGGTCGCGCGGGGTGGCGAAGTGCAGCAGCGGGGACGGGCCGACGGCCTCCGTCCCGTAGCCGTCGCCGCCCTCTCCGGTGTCGACGATCCGCCCGTCCTCGTCCCGCTTCAGATGGACGCGCCGCTCCCGGGGCGTCCGGGACAGCGCCCGGGAGGCCAGCTGCTCCACCAGCCGCTCGTCGTGCGAGCGCAGGCCGTTGAGCACGGCCACCAGCGGGGCGTACGAGGCCGAGGCGACCATGTCCCCGGGGTCCTCGTCCCGCTTGAGGAAGACCGGCACGATGATCCTCGCGACCTTCGTGGTGCCGTCCGGATTCGGCCGCAGGGCCCGCCCGATGTTCTGCACGATCTCGACCTGCGAGCCCCGGGTGTCCGCGAAGCACACGGCCTCCACACCCCGCTCGCCGACGATGTCCACCCCCTCCCCGAGGACCCGGACCGAGGCGAGGAACGCCCGCCGCACGGGCCGGCCCCGGGCGTCGACACCGTCCGCGAACCGGCCCAGCACCTCCCGGCGTTCGGACACCAGGTGCTCCCCGCACAGCCAGTCCGCCCCGACCTCGTCGGGGGCGGCGTGCCGGTAGGGCTCAAGGGCGTAGAGCCCCGCGTCGATGGAGGAGGGCGGCAGCGCGGCGGCCTGCTCCCGGAACCTGTCGGACGCCTCCGTCGCGTACAGCTCGGCTGCCGTCTCGGGCAGATTCGCCGCGAACGCGGCCGCCTCCTCCACACGCTGATGGAACGTCATGACGGTGTGCAGGTCGTGCGCCGCCGCGTGCTCCAGGAGAGCCGACTGCAACAGCGCCAGCCGCCGTCCGCGTACCGCCTCCTCGGAGTGGTCCGTGACCGGCTCCGGGTCGCGGATCTCGATCACATCGATCTCGAAGCCGGCCAGGATGCCGCGCTCGATGCTCTCGGAGAGCCCCAGCTCGTAGATCCACTCGCCGTACGTCCCGGCCGGGTCGGAGGCCATGGACGCGATGTCCAGCGCGCGGCCGTCCTTGCCCTTCGGCGGCCGGGGCGCGGCCAGGACGCGCGGGGTGGCGGTGAGGTAGAGGCGGAAGTCCGCGCGGATGCGCGCGTTGTCGTGGACGGCCGCCCAGGGCCGGCCGAGATCGCCCGCCGTGCCATGCGCCTCGTCGACGACCGCCAGGTCGAACGGGTCCATGGACTGGCCGTAGAGATGTTCCCCGCCCGCCAGCGCCGCCTCCAGCGGACCGCGCACCCTGCCGCCGTCCCACGGGGCCTCGGGGTCGTCCCGGTCCACCAGCGAGGCATAGGTGGCGAACACGACGACCGGTCCCCGCCCGGCCCACAGGGCGAGCTGGATCGGGTTCGTGGTCGTGCGCACCCCGAGCCGCTCCAGGACCGGGTCCTTCTCCAGCGAGCACACCCCGGCCATCGGCGCGCGGTGCCCGACGCGGCGCCAGGCCCGGGCGGTCTGCACGAGCAGATCCAGGGTCGGGACCATGACGAGCACCCGGCCGTCGCGGAAGGTGTCCAGCGCGGCGGACGCGGCGGTGATCGTCTTTCCTGACCCGGTGGCCGACACGAGCGTGGCCCGCGCGCCCCGCGCGGGCACCCCGGACCGCGTGGGGAAGCCGACCCACCGTCTGATGGCGGCGGTGGCCTCCACCTGGTGTTCACGGAGACTGATCACGTGGCTGTCCGTCCTCCTGCTTCCCCGGCTCCCGCTTGCCCGGTTCCCGCTCCCCGGCCCGCGGCCGATCCTTTCAGAGCCCGGCCGCCGGGCCCGGACCGCCCTCACGCCCGGCGTGGCACGCGGCGCCGGCGCCTTCTCGCGGGTCAGCCGGTCCAGGTGCCGCGCAGGGCCGCGGTGGCGAACCCGGGGCCGTAGGCGACGGCGACACCCGTGGCCCCGGCCTGCGGGGGCTCGGCGTGTGTGCGCTCCAGGATACGGAGCACGGAGACCCCGCCGAGATTTCCTTCGTCGGTGAGGGTCTCGGTGGAGTGCCGGCTGTCGTGGGCGTCGAGGCCGAGCGCCTTCGCGGTGTCGCTGATGATGCGGGCGCTGCCGGGATGGATGACCCCGAAGTCCACGGTGCGCGGGCCGAGCCAGTCGAGGAGGTCGGGCAGGACATCGTCCGCGGCGCTCAGGGCTTCCTTGGTGCTGTCGAAGTGGAAGCCGGTGTGGTCCGCACGGCCGGCGTAGCGGCTGAGGCTCTGCGGAAGGACGTGCTCGTAGGTGTCGGCCGGGGAGCCGACCCGCAGGCCGGGCCCGAGCGGCACGCTGGTGACGAGGGCGGCGGCCGCGCTGTCACCGAACAGCGCCTTGTAGATCATGTGCTCCACGGCATCGTCCTGGTGGTTGTAGACGGCGGAGATGACTTCCGCGGCGACGACGAGGACGGTGCTTCCGGGTCTAGCGGTCACCATGTCCACGGCCCGGATGAGTGCCTGGGTGCCACCCGCGCACGCCAGGGTCGTGAGAGCGATCCGGCGGACGCCGGGCCGCAGGCCCAGGCGGTCGACGAGGTGGATGTCCATGTTGGGGACGGCCCACCCCGTGGAGTGCGTCGTGATGATCGCGTCCACATCACGCGGACCGAGCCCGTGGGCGCCGAGCGTCCCCAGTGCCGCCCGCTCCGCCATGTCCACCGCGTCACCGAACGCCGCCTCCGCCCGTGCCCCGATGCCTGCCGCTCCGGACACGGTCGGCGCTCCCAGTGGCCGGGTGAAGTACCTGTTGTCCACCCCTGTGTTGGCGACGATGCGCAGGATCGCGGCGAGTCGGGGATGCTCGGGGTGGTGGCTGCGGATGTCGTCGGCGATCTCACCAGTCGCGACCTTGTGGGCCGGGAAAACGGTGCAGGGGCGGGCTATGTAGGCGGGCACAACATCCTCCGGCTGACAGGTGCGGCGGCGATGTGGGGGTGTGCACAACCTAAGCCACGCCGGGCCGAGTATCGCTCTGCCAGTGCATTGCCGAAGAGAAGGAGCGCGGGTGAGGACCGGTTGTCACGGGGCGCGGAGTACAGGAGTACGGGAGTGGGCGCGCCGCGCTCCCGGGTGGAATACGAGCACGATCAGCCGGGCGCCCGGGGCCGCCATGGGCTGCGCGGCACACATCGTGACCCAGCCAGGTCCGTCGACGGCGTGCAGGATGGGCCGTTCGTCGCCGTCGGGGTGGATGTGGGCGCCGCCCGACTCCCAGATCGGCGCACAGTCCGGGTCGGCCAGTACCTCCTTCTCGAGCCGGCGGAGCACCTCGTCGTCGGGCCGGGTGGCGAGGGCGGCCCTGAGCTGCGGCAGCACCAGGGGCGCCCAGGCGGTGGCCCAGTCGATGAGCATGCTGCGCCCCTGGGCGTCGAGGAGCATCCACCGCATGGTGTTCGTGGGCACCTGTCTCCCGGGGAACAGCCGGGCGAACTCGGTGTTGTGCGCGATGACCTCCCAGGAGGCGTCGGTGACGTACGCGGGGTGGGTCATGCCGTCGACGGCTTCCTGCCACACCCCGGGAACCTCCTTGCCCGAACGGGCGGTGAGCGGCCCCGGGGGATCGCCTATACCGGCGTACCGGCACAGCGACACCCACTCCTGCTCGTTGAGCGCGAAGAGCATCGCGACATCGCGCAGGAAGCCGGTGTCGGGCCGGGGCCATGCCCCGGACTCCAGGCGCCGGTAGGTGCCGGGCGTCCGGTGGAGGAGCTGGTCCACCTGATGCTGAGACAGCCCGGGGGCGCGCCGGCCCTGCCGTGACGGGCGGTGAAACCCGTGCCCTGTGGGGTCGATCAGTGCCCGACGGACTCTCAGGAGTGTCTGGAGCGCCGACTTGTTGGTGTTGCTCATGCGATCAGATCCCCCGTGTATGGGCCACGTTGCGCGGGCGTGAGCTTAATTGGCGCAACATGGCTTAGCGCTAAAAACTGGACGTAGAAAACGGTCTGTTTACCTTCCATGCTGGATGGTGTGGGGCGCTGGTCCGGGACTCTTCGGAGCGGCTCGACCGGAGCCTGACGTGCGGTTTTCGTGCCGGCACCTCCTGGCGGTGCTCGCGGCCCGAATTCCGTGCCCGTTCAGAACGGTGGCGGGAAGGGCTTGACCGGCAGACCGTAATTCGCCCCTGCGCGGGGCGGAGCTTCGCGGTGCGGCCTGCTGATCTGGCTCTTTCCGTCACCTACCTCGATCCCCTCGGTCGAGGCGGGGCGGAAACCGGTGCGGTCGGCAGCCCCTCTGCCGGCCGCACCTTCCGCGTTTCCGGGCCCCCGCCGTCCGATTCCCCGGCATCGTCCATTCGGCTCTCTCCGTACCCCGGTCGAGTAGCGGGCCACTCGGCGTACACCTAGCGTCACGAAGGCCGAGGGGCATAGCTCGCTAGTGCGGACAAAAGGTCTGCGGCTGTCTCTCGGGGATCCGGAGAATCATCATGCGCGTGATACCTGTCGCCTCCGTCGCCCTGCTCGGTGCCGCCGCCTTCGCCGTCGCCGCCCCCGCCGCGCTCGCCGACGACGGGAACCACAACATCACGTCGTTCGGCTTCACCGTCTCCCCGTCGACGGTGGCCCCCGGCGGCACGGTGACCCTCAACGCCACGGGCTGCGAGGTCCCGACGGTGAAGGTCTCCTCGGGCGTCTTCGACACCGTCACCCTGGAGGAGGGCCACTCGGCCACCGCGCGGGTCGACGACGACGCCAAGCCGGGTGCCGAGTACGACGTGACCTTCGACTGCAAGGGCGAGAAGGGCACCACCCCGCTGACGATCCGCCAGGGCGGATCGGGCCACGGCGACCACACGGGTCCCGTGCGGCCCGACAACGGCGTACGGGCGGGCGCGGGCGGCAGCCTCTCCGGCATGAGCCCCGGCGAGATCGGCGCGGGCGCCGCGGTCGTCGCGGGCGCGCTGGGCCTCGGCGCCTACAAGCTCCGCCGCCGCCCGGGCGGCAACGCCTGACCGCGGACCCACCACGGGCCGGGCCCCGCCGAGGGGCCCGGCCCGCACACCGTCCCGCACACACACCGGACCGGGGAGCGGAGGAGACGTGCACAGGCCCGTGTGGCACGAATGGATCGAACCCGCCGAGCCCCCGCGCCGCGGCCGCCGCGCCCGCGCCGACGACGGGAGCCGGGACGGGCGGACCGGCGAGGACCGCCGCAGGGGTCCGGGATGGGGCACCCTCGTCGTCCTCCTGCTGATCGGGGTCTCCCTCATCCGGCAGGGCACCGGAGCGTACGGAGGCCCCCCTCAGCCGGCGTCGGCGGCGGGCGACCGGTCCGGCTCCTCGGGCGCGAGCGTCTGGCCCGCAGGACCCGTTCCCGACCCCCTCTCCCGCTCGCTGCCCGAACGGATCACGATCCCCTCGATCGGCGTCGACGCCCCGGTCGGCGAAGTCGGGCTCGGCGCGGACGGCTGGATCGAGGCCCCGCCGCTCGCCGACAGCAACCTCGCCGCCTGGTACGACGGTTCCGTCACCCCGGGCGAGACCGGCACCTCCGTGCTCGTCGGCCACGTGGACAACAACGCGGGCCCCGCCGTCTTCTACGGCCTCGGAGCGCTGGACAAGGGGCGCCGCATCGACATCCGCCGCACCGACGGCACCACCGCCGAGTTCTCGGTGTACGCCGTCGAGGTCGTGAGCAAGGCCGACTTCCCGGCCGACCGTGTCTACGCGAACAGCTCCACCCCCGAGCTGCGCGTACTCACCTGCGGCGGCGGCTTCTCCCGGAAGAACGGCTACGACGGCAATGTCGTCGCCTACGCCCGCCTCACCTCCGTACGCACATCATGATGTTTAAACGAACACCCATGTGTTAGAAATGAGCCATGGGTGTCGCCAATCGTCTGGACCTGACCCTGCGGCTGGTGCAGGGCTCCGACCGGGTTTCCGTGTCGGAGCTCTCCCATCGGCTCGGGGTCTCCGACATGACCGTCCGCAGGGACCTCGACGCGCTGGAGCGCCAGGGGCTCGTCCGCCGGGTGCACGGCGGTGCCGTCGCCACCCGCGCCCGCGAGGAGGAGGCCGGATTCTCGGCCCGTGAGCCCTGGCAGGCCGCGACCAAGGACCGGCTGGGCGCGGCCGTGGCCGCGATGGTGGAGCCGGGATCGAGGGTGCTCCTCGACGCGGGCACCACCACCGTGCACGTCGCCGAGCACCTGGCCGGGCGCGCCCCCCTGACGGTGGCCGTCCTGAGCCTGCAGGCCGCGGTGTGCCTGGCCGACCGGCCGGGCATCGACCTGCTGATCGCCGGCGGCCGGTCCCGCCCCGGCGAACGCTCCCTGGTCGGCCCGCTGGCCCTGCGCACCCTGGAGGCCCTGGCCTTCGACTGCTTCGTGCTGTCCATCGGCGGAGTCCACGCCGGGCACGGCTGGTCGGAGTTCTCCCTGGAGGACGCGGCCGTCAAACAGGCGGCCCTGGCGGGAGCCACCCGCACGATCGCGGTGGCGGACGCCACCAAGCTCGGTGTCCGCGCGTTCAGCCAGGTCGCCCCGGCGGGCGCGGTGGACGACTTCGTCACCGACGCCGCCGCCGAGGACGCCGCCACTCACCCCAACGGCCCGACGACCCTGGCGGCCCTGCGCGACGCGGGTGTCCGCGTCGTCCTGGCCTGAACCGGTCACCCACGAGGAGTACCCACCATGACCCCTGTACCGCACCCGCTGATGATCCTGGTCGCCGGGCCCTACCGGTCGGGGACCGGGGACGACCCGGCGAAGCTCGACGCCCATGTGCGGGCGATGAACGCGACCGCCCTGGCCCTCTTCCGCGCGGGCCATCTCCCGGTCACCGGCGAGGCCCTGGCCCTTCCCCTGATCGAGACCGCCGGGAGCACGGGCCCCGGCGACCCCGCGTTCCAGGAGATATTCCACCCCGTCGCCGAGAGGCTGCTGGCCCGCTGCGACGCGGTGCTGCGCATCGGCGGCGCCTCCGAGGGCGCCGACCGCATGGTGGAGGCGGCCCGGGCCGGGGGCCTCGCCGTGTACACCGGCATCGACGACATCCCGGCCGTCCGGTGACCGCCGGCGTGGACACCCCCGACGGCCGCGGCCGCACCGGCCTCGACCGGCAGGGCCGCGACCTGACGGGCAACCCCCGGGTACGCGTCAGAGAGGTGGAGGTGCTCTCCTGCGACTGGTACGTCCTGCGCAGGACGACCTTCGACTACCGGCACAGCGACGGCCACTGGAGCCGGGAACAGCGCGAGACGTACGACCGGGGCGACGGCGCCACCGTCCTGCTCCACAACACCGAACGCGGCACGGTCCTGCTGACCCGTCAGTTCCGCCTGCCCGCCTACGTCAACGGGCACCGCGACGGGATGCTGGTCGAGACCGCCGCCGGACTCCTCGACGGCGACGCGCCGCAGGAGGCCGTCCGCAGGGAGGCGGCCGAGGAGACCGGACACACCATCGGCACCCCCGAACCCGTCTTCCAGGTCTTCATGAGCCCGGGTTCGGTCACCGAACGCCTGCACTTCTTCGCCGCCCCGTACGACGCGGCGCCACCTGCCGCCGAGGGGCACGGGATCGCCGAGGAGGGTGAGGACATCGCGACCGTGGAGCTGCCCTTCGAGCGGGCGCTCGCGATGATCCGCAGCGGCGGCATCGCCGATGCCAAGACCATCATGCTGCTCCAGTGGGCGGCCCTGGACGGCCCGTTCGCGCGCGCCCCCTCCGCGCCCGTGCCGGCCACCGTGTGACGGGGTGCGCCGGCTGCCCTCCGGCCTCCATCGGGGCGACGTCTGCGCGATCCCGCAGTTGCTCTCTGGTGGAGAGCGGTTTCGCCATGTAGCGTCACTGCCGGAAGTCGTGGTTCGCCGAACCTGCCCGTGCTCCGGCGCGGGCGCCTTGCTGTGCAGGGCGGACCAGGACACCACCGGGACCGCGTGGTGCGGTTCCCGATATCGACTGAGAGGCACCGGCATGGCCAGCGGAACCGTCAAGTGGTTCAACGCCGAAAAGGGTTTCGGCTTCATCCAGCAGGACGGCGGCGGGCCGGACGTCTTCGCGCACTACTCGAACATCAACGCCACCGGCTTCCGTGAGCTCCAGGAGGGCCAGGCCGTCACCTTCGACATCACCCAGGGCCAGAAGGGCCCGCAGGCCGAGAACATCACGGCCGCCTGATTTCGCGTACGACACCGCCCGGCCCCTGGGAGCACGCTCCTGGGGGCCGGGCGCGCGAGACCTCGCCCACGGCGCCCCGGCCGGAGGCCTTCACGCCCCTGCCGAGGCCTTGCCGCCCGCAGCTTCCGCCGCCGGTTGCGGCGCGGTGTACATCGCCGAACCCTTCTGCGTTCCCTTGGTGACGGCACCCCGCTTGACCAGGGTCTCCAGCGTGTTGCGCACCACCTGCACGGATGTCGTGCGGTCGGGGTGCGCCTTCTCCAGGTCCGCGTGAACCTCACGCACGAGCCGGGGCTCTCCCGCCGGCAGCAGGGCCAGGACGAGCTGATGCAGCGGGGCCGGTGTCTGCGGTGCGGCCGTCTTCTTGCGCGCCTTGGCGGGGCGCGGCCGCGGGACACTCTTCGCGGCCGGGGCGGGCAGGGTGCCCTGCATCCCCGACAGCCACTTCTCGTCCTCCCGGAGCCGGTCCAGCCGCGTCTGCAACTCCGCGATGCGCCCGGTGATCTCCTCCTGCTCCGACCGGTTGGCGGCGAGGTCGGCCGCGAATCGCTCGGCGTACACGCTCTGCACGCTCCGGACGGCGCCGTCTGCGTTGGCCACGGTGGTTCACACTCCTCGTACTGGGGGTTGGTGCCGGATGCTACCCACGATCAAGGGCCCGTGAGGGGTGCGGGCGTCCGAGGCCAGCCGAAGTGATGAACGCGTGGAAGAGAACGCGGGGGAGTACGCGGACGCCGGCCCCGGCCTAGAGGGCCGGGGCCGGCGCGTGAAATCAGCGGGTCAGTTGGCGTCGACCAGGTCGTGAGCGGGCACGGTCACCGTGCGCGCTCCCGGCTTTCCGCCCAGAACCACCTTGCGCAGCGCGCTGTTGTTCGTGAGGTCGGTCTCCTTGAGACGCTTCTCCGGGTTGGCCAGCACCTGGATGTAGTACGTGCCGTTCTTCAGGTTGGTGATGTCGAAGGACTGGCCGGGGAGATCCTGGGTGTAGGTGTCACCGGAGCCGACATCCAGCACCTCGCGGACGGAGATTGAGTTCTCCTGGCCGCACGCGGTGGACAGATCGGTGTTGTCCGGGTGCCAGTTGGCGTTCTTCACCGTGTAGTCGACCGCGTCGGTGTTGGCCAGGCAGAACGCCTCCTTGCCGCTGCGCACCATCTCCTTCTTGTCGGCCTTGAGCAGCCGGTAGCTGGCGAAGTCGGTGAAGTGCCAGTGCTCGTGACCCGGGCGCGGGTCCCACTCCATGGTGCCGGTCGGGGTGTAGCCGACCTGCTTGCCCTTGGCGTCGTAGAAGTACTGGTAGGCATCCATGAGCGCCTTGCCGGGGGTGCGGAAGCCGTCCACCACGAGTTGCGCCGGGCCCGCGTTCCACACGTTCGCGCTGAAGGCCAGATAGTCCTTGCCGGGTACGTCGCCCTCGCCGTCGCTGATCGTGATGCCGTAGGCGGGCAGCGACCGGAGGTCGGGCTTGGGCACGTCCGGTACGACGGCCTTGCCGGACGGCCGCGCGGCGTTGGGCGAGGCGGCGGGCGCCTGGCGGGAGCCGTCGGTCTGGCCGGGGCCGTCACCCACACGGGCCGCCTGGAGGCCGGCGGCCTTCTTGACCGCCCACGGCAGGGCGGGCGGTGCGGCCGTGAGGGGGCCGTGACCGACGTTGTACGTCGGGCCCGCGCCGCTCGTCGGCGCGGCCGGGGCGGGTGCGCGCACGGCACCGTGGCCGGCATGGCCGGCATGGCCGGAGTGACCGGACATGTGGGCGCTGTGGTCCGCCGACCGCGTCTGGTCCTCCTCCCAGCTCCGCTCGCGTACTGTCACCTTGATCTTCTGCGCCGTGGCGGACATGCCGAACAGATCGCGGTACCGCTTGGTGACCGACACCTTGGCGGTGTACTTCCCGGGCTTGAGGACGACCGGCGCCGCGGAGTATCCGGCATAGGTGTTGGAGGCCCAGCCCTTCTCGACGCCCCACACCGAGCCGAGCGTGAACGGGTTCGTGGGGCAGCTCTCGGGATACTTCGACTTGGCCGGGGCGTCGGGACGGACGCGGCCCGAGGCGTTGTTGGGGCAGAACGCCTCGGTCCTGTCCAGCACGGTCTTGCCGGCCGTGTCGGTCATCTCGATCCGGGCGAAGTCCGGCAGCCCGGCGAAGTCCTTCACCAGCCCCTTGGGCAGGACCTTGGTCCGGGTCGTGCCGCCGTCCCGGATGATCTGCGTGGCCACCACGGGGTCCTTGTAGGACTTCCGAGTCACCTTGATCTCGAGAGGGCTGCGGCCGGCGGTGACATACGTACCGAGGTCCAGGTAGACGCCCGGGTCCTCCTTCCAGGAGTCGAGCGTCACCGAGGTGGTGGCGGCGATCAGGGCGAACTCCGGTGTGGCCTTCATCGTCCGCTTCTCGGGCGCGGCGGCGGCGACCCCCGCGATCACGGCGACGGTCACGCCGGCGGCCAGCGCCGAGCGCCAGAGGCGGGGGTGGTGGGATCCGGTCATCGTTCCTCGTATTCCTGTTGCCTGCGGGAACGGAGGAAGCACACCCCGGGCGCCGACGGGCGCGGTGGGCAACGCTGCCTCCGGTCCGTGAGAGCCGTGAGGCGGTGTGATGGGTTGTCTCCGCCCGCGCGAGAGACCGATCGTTGGCCGAATACCGTCCCCGCGCGCCGGATCAGGCCGATATTTCGCGCTTTCGGGCCCTACATCCCGCTGGTGTGCTAAAAGCCCCGATCGAGGTCCAGGATCATGTCGAGCGACCGCGTGCCGTCCGCCCCGGTGAACGCGCCGACCGGGCGGAAGCCGTTCTTCTCGTAGTAGCGGATGGCGCGCGGATTGTCGGTCAGCACCCCGCCCCACAGGATGATCCGCCGCCGGCCGAACCGCCGGGCCACGTCCGCGACGAGCGGGAAGACCTGCGTTCCCACGCCCTTGCCCTGATGGTCGTCGGCCAGAGTGGCGCCGAACCGGCAGTCCGTCGCCGTGAGCGGGATCCCGGACCTGCGGTAGCGGTCGATGTCCGAGGGGTGCAGATCGAGACTGAGTTCGAGGAGGCCGGTGATCCTCCCGGACGGCACCTCTTCGAGGACCAGCCTGAGCTTGTCGTAGCGTGCGATCGCGTCGCACAGCTCGACGGCGGCGGCGAGGTCGTGGCCGCCGTGCGTGCTGAACCGCCTGGACTCGGGGGACAGGGCCGCCAGGAACGCGGCCAGTGGCTCGGCGTCGCCGGGCACGAGCGGCCGGAAGGTGACCTCCGGGCCGTCCGCCAGCACCACCCGGTCCGTCAGGGCCGACGGATTGTCCGCGACCTCCCGCAGCGTGAGCATCCCGGTAACCCCCCGGCCGGTCGGAATCGAGGCCCCGAACCTACTGGGAAGCCAACTCCCGCAGCAACGGCCCTTGTTCACGGGTTGCGCGAACCGTTGACAAAACCGTCACCTGCTAGAAACCTGTCACCTCGGCACCGCAAAATATTGACCGGATCACTCAAAATTCTAGGTAATGAGCGCGAGTTTCCGGCAGGTGACCTGCTCCCCCTCCTGTCGGCGTCCCCGATCACGCCCCCTCGGCCCCACGGAACAAGAGGACAGCATGAGATGGAAGCAACAAGGCAGACGGTTCCTCACCGGTGCGGTGGCCGCCGCACTGATGACCGTCGGCCTCCTGCCGGTCGCCGCATCGGCGGCCGCACCCGGACCCGACCTCGCCCTCGGTAGGACGGCGACGGCGAGCGGGTCCAACGCCGCCTACCCGGCCTCGAACATCACCGACGGCAGCCAGCAGACGTACTGGGAAAGCCCCGCCGGCGCCTTCCCGCAGTGGGTCCAGATCGACCTCGGCAAGCGGTTCGACGTCGACCGGGTGGTGCTGAAGCTCCCCAACACCTGGGAGGCGCGGACCCAGACGCTCGGCGTCACGGGCTCCACCGACGGCACCGGCTTCAGCGCGCTGTCCGCCCCGGCCGCGCGGGTGTTCACCCCGTCGGCGGGCAATACCGTCACGATCGACTTCACCGCGAAGCAGGCGCGGTACGTCCGGGTGCAGGTGACGGCCAACACCGGCTGGAACGCCGCACAGCTCTCCGGGCTGGAGGTCTACGGGCAGGACGGGGGCGACGGCCCCGGCCCGCCGGCCACCGCAGGCTCCGACCTCGCGCTGAACAAGCCGGTCGAGGCGTCCTCGTACGTGCAGAACTTCGTCGCGGCCAACGCCAACGACGGCAGGACCGGCACCTACTGGGAGTCGAACGGCTACCCCTCGACGCTGACGGTCAAGCTCGGCGCCGACGCCGACCTCGAGGCCGTCGTCGTCAAGCTCTCCCCGGACCAGGCCTGGGGCGCCCGCACGCAGAGCATCCAGGTACTCGGCCGCGCCCAGTCCGCCACCGGGTTCACCTCGCTGAAGGACCGGGCCGACTACGCGTTCAGCCCGTCCGGCAACGAGAACACGGTGACGGTCCCGGTCAGCGGCCGGTACGCCGACGTCCAGCTGAAGTTCTTCTCCAACACCGGTGCTCCCGGGGCGCAGGTCGCCGAGATCCAGGTGGTCGGCACCGCCGCACCCAACCCGGACCTGGTCGTCTCCGACCTGACGTGGTCACCCGACTCCCCGTCCGAGACGGACGCCATCACCGTGAGCGCCACCGTGCGCAACGCCGGCACCGCGGCCTCCGCAGCGACGACGGTGGACGCCAGCCTGGAGGGCGTGGTCGCCGGCAGCGGACCGGTGGCCGGCCTGGCCGCCGGAGCCTCGGCCACCGTACGGATCGACGTCGGCAAGCGGCCCATGGGCACGTACAGCCTCTCCGCGGTCGTCGACCCGGCCGACACGGTCGTCGAGCAGGACAACAGCAACAACAGCCGCACCGCGGCCTCCAAGCTCGTGATCGGGCAGAGCCCGGGCCCCGACCTCGAAGTGCTCGGCATCACGCCCAGCCCGTCGAACCCCGCCGTGGGCGCGGCCGTCACCTTCACGGTCTCGGTGCACAACCGGGGCACCACGGCGGTGAGTGCCTCGACCGTCACCCGGCTCCAGGTGGAGGGCACCACGCTGAACGGCACGACCGGCGCGGTCCCCGCCGGGGGCACGGTCACCGTGCCCATCAGCGGGAGCTGGACGGCGAAGAGCGGCGGGGCCAACCTGACCGCCACCGCGGATGCCACCGGAGTCGTCAGCGAGACGAACGAGAACAACAACGTCTTCTCGCGCGCCATCGTCGTCGGCCGGGGCGCCGCCGTTCCGTACACCGAGTACGAGGCGGAGCAGGGCGCGTACCAGGGCACCTTGCTGAAGTCCGACCAGAAGCGCACCTTCGGGCACACCAACTTCGCCACCGAGTCCTCGGGCCGCCAGTCCGTGCGGCTCGACTCCACCGGGCAGTACGTCGAGATCACCTCGACCGTTCCCTCGAACTCGATCGTGGTGCGCAACTCCATCCCCGATACCCCCGGTGGCGGCGGCACGCAGGCCACCATCAGCCTCTACGCCGACAACACCTTCGTCCGCAAGCTGACCCTCTCGTCCAAGCACAGCTGGCTGTACGGCAACACCGACAGCCCGGAGGGCCTGACCAACACACCCGGGGGTGACGCCCGCAGGCTGTTCGACGAGTCCAACGCGCTGCTCGGCCAGACCTACCCGGCGGGCACGAAGTTCCGTCTCCAGCGGGACGCCGGCGACTCGGCCTCCTTCTACATCATCGACCTCGTCGACCTGGAGCAGGTGGCACCGGCCGCCTCCCAGCCGGCGGGATGCACCTCGATCACCACCTACGGGGCCGTCCCGAACGACGGCATCGACGACACGGACGCCATCCAGCGGGCGGTGACGGCCAACCAGAACGGCGACATCGGCTGTGTGTGGATCCCGGCCGGGCAGTGGCGCCAGGAGCAGAAGATCCTCACCGACGACCCGCAGGACCGGGGTCAGTACAACCAGGTCGGCATCCGTGACGTCACCGTCCGAGGCGCCGGGATGTGGCACTCCCAGCTGTACACGCTGACCCCGCCGCAGGACGCGGGCGGCATCAACCACCCGCACGAGGGCAACTTCGGCTTCGACATCGACGAGAACACCAAGATCTCGGACATCGCGATCTTCGGTTCCGGCACCATCCGGGGCGGCGACGGCAACGCCGAGGGCGGCGTCGGTCTCAACGGCCGGTTCGGCAAGAACACCAAGATCACCAACGTATGGCTGGAGCACGCCAACGTCGGTGTGTGGGTGGGGCGCGACTACGACAACATCCCCGACCTCTGGGGACCGGCCGACGGGCTCGAGTTCACCGGGATGCGTATCCGCAACACCTATGCGGACGGCATCAACTTCGCCAACGGCACCCGGAACTCGACCGTGTTCAACTCGTCCTTCCGCAACACAGGCGACGACTCGCTCGCCGTGTGGTCGAGCAAGTACGTGAAGAACCCGTCGGTGGACGTCGGCCACGACAACCACTTCCTCAACAACACGATCCAGCTGCCGTGGCGGGCCAACGGCATCGCCGTGTACGGCGGTTACGGCAACACCATCGAGAACAACATCATCTCCGACACGATGAACTACCCCGGCATCATGCTGGCCACGGACCACGACCCGCTGCCCTTCTCCGGGCAGACGCTGATCGCCAACAACGCGCTCCACCGCACCGGCGGGGCGTTCTGGGGCGAGGCCCAGGAGTTCGGCGCCATCACGTTGTTCGCCGCCGGTCAGGACATCCCCGGTGTCACGATCCGCGACACCGACATCCAGGACTCGACCTACGACGGGATCCAGTTCAAGTCGGGCGGCGGGGCCGTGCCCGGCGCGAAGATCTCGAACGTCCGGATCGGCAACTCCGTGAACGGCTCCGGAATCCTCGCCCATGGAGGGGCGAGGGGCAGTGCGACCCTGACGGACGTGACCATCACCGGCTCGGCCGACGGCGACGTCGTCATCGAGCCCGGCTCACAGTTCGTCATCAACGGCACCGCCGGCAAGGCGGCCACCCGCAAGTAGGTCCGGTCCCCGGACCGGGCAGCCAGGACAGGCCCCCCGGCCGGCACGCGTCAGCAGCGTGCCGGCCGGGGGAGCTGTGCCGTGTTCGAGACGGCGGTGTCCGGGCGCGACACGGGGTCCGGCACAATGCGGCGTGTGATCGACAACGACCCGTACCTGTGGCTGGAAGACGTGGAAAGCGACGCCGCGCTCGCCTGGGTGGCCGAGCGGAACGCCGAGACGGCCGCCGCACTGGCCGCCGGACCCGGGTTCGCCTCCCTGAAACAGCGGCTGCGCGACGTGCTGGACGCCTCGGACCGGATCCCCTACACCCGGCGGCGCGGCGCGTTCCTCTACAACTTCTGGCGGGACGCGGAGCACGTCCGGGGTGTGTGGCGGCGTACGACCCTGGAGCAGTACCGCGAGGAGACACCGGACTGGGAGATCCTTCTCGACATCGACGCGCTGGCCGCCGCCGAGGACGAGAAGTGGATCTGGGCCGGTGCCATGGTGCGGCGGCCGGAGTACGACCGTGCGCTGGTGTGCCTGTCGCGCGACGGCGGCGACGCCGTGGCCGTACGCGAGTTCGACCTCGCCACCCGGACCTTCGTCGAGGGCGGTTTCCGGGTGTCGGAGGCCAAGACGCAGATCCGGTGGATCGACGCCGACACCGTCTTCATCGGTACGGACTTCGGACCGGGCTCACTGACCGACGCGGGCTATCCGCGCACGGTACGGAGCTGGCGGCGCGGCACACCCCTGGAGCAGGCCACCGTGGTCTTCGAGGGCGACGCGCGCGATGTGTCGGTCAGCGGCTGGCACGACGCCACCCCCGGCTTCGAGCGGGACTTCGTCAGCCGCTCGCCGGACTTCCACAGCAGCGAGCTGTACCTGCTGGCGCCCGACTCCTCCCTCGTACGGATCGACGTCCCGGACGACGCCCGTGCGTACGCCCACCGTGAGCATCTGATCGTCACGCTGAAGTCGGCCTGGCTCGGGCATCCGGCGGGTTCCCTGCTCGCCTTCGGCTTCGACGCGTTCCTGGCGGGCGACCGCACCGCGCAGGTGCTGTTCACGCCCGACGAGCGGACCGCCCTGGCCGGTCACACATGGACCCGGAACCATCTGCTCCTCGAAACGATGCGGGACGTCAGCACCCGCATCGAGGTGCTCACCCCGGCCCCCGCACCCGGCACCTGGGAACGCACCCCGCTCGCGGCCGTCCCGGCGCTGTCCGCCGTCTCCGTGGTGGACACGGACGCGGACACGTCCGACGAGTACTTCATGGACGTGTCGGGGTTCCTGCAGCCGGCCACGCTCCACCACGGGCGGATCGGCGCGGAGCCGGAGATCCTCAAGCAGGCCCCGTCGCACTTCGACACGGCCGGGCTGGCCGCGCGGCAGTACTTCGCCACCTCGCAGGACGGCACCCGCGTCCCGTACTTCGTGATCGGCCCCGACCACGCCGCCACCGGCCCCGGACCCGCGCTGCTCTACGGCTACGGCGGCTTCGAGGTGTCCCTGACCCCCTTCTACAGCGGGGTCACGGGCCGCGCCTGGCTGGAGCACGGCGGCACGTATGTGATCGCGAACATCCGGGGCGGCGGCGAGTACGGCCCCGGCTGGCACCGGGCCGCCCTCGGCGCGGACCGGCCCCGCGCCTTCGAGGACTTCGCGGCCGTCGCCGCCGACCTCGTCGCGCGCGGCGTCACCACCCCGGCCATGCTGGGCGCAGCCGGAGGCAGCAACGGCGGCCTCCTCATGGGCGCGATGGTCACCCGCTACCCGCACCTGTTCGGCGCGATCGTCGCCCAGGTGCCGCTGCTGGACATGCTGCGCTTCCACGAGCTCCTCGCGGGTGCGTCATGGATCGCGGAGTACGGAGACCCGGACCGCGAGGCGGACCGGCCGCACCTCGCGGACCTCTCCCCGTACCACCGTCTCTCGGCCGACCAGACCTATCCGCCGGTGCTCCTGACGACCTCCACCCGCGACGACCGGGTCCACCCCGGCCACGCCCGGAAGGCGGCGGCGCGGCTGCGTGAACTCGGCCACCAGGTCCTGCTGCACGAGAACACGGGCGGCGGCCACGCGGGCGCCGGCGACAACGAACAGGCCGCCCACAACAGCGCGTTGATGCACACGTTCCTGTGGGGCCACCTGGCACCGCAGGAACGCCCTGCCACCGGCTGAGACGGGCGGGGCCGGGCGAGTGTGTCCCGGCACCGCACCAGCGAGCGTACATGGCAGGCAGACTGTTGTGTGTGACGACACTGAGCAAGGGTGCCAATATGCCGGTGGCGGCGGCTGCCGTGAGAGCTGTACTCGGGTGGTCCGCCGGGCCCGGTGTGCCGGATGTGGATGCCTCGGCGCTGCTGCTTGCGGGCGGTGGGCGGGTGCGGGGGGACGGGGACTTCGTCTTCTACAACCAGCCGCGGCATGGCTCGGGGGCCGTGCGGCATCTGGGGAAGCAGGGCGGGGCCGACTCGCTGGGGGTGGACCTCGACGCGTTGGAGCCGGACGTGGAGCGGGTCGTGCTGTGCGGCTCGGCGGACGGCGGGACGTTCGGGCAGGTGCCCGGGCTTCATCTGCTGTTGCTCGATTCCGTGTCCGGCGCCGAGCTGGCCCGCTTCGACATGGAAGCCGGCGCGGAAACCGCGTATGCGTGCGGGGAGCTCTACCGGCGCGGTGGGGCATGGAAGTTCCGGGCCGTGGGACAGGGGTACGCGAGCGGACTCGCGGGCCTGGCGACGGACTTCGGTATCTGTGTCGATGACGTACGGCCTCCGGCGGCCCCCGCCCGGACGGCTCCGGCTTCCGTGCCGCCCCCGCCTCCGCACCCGCCCGCAGCCGCCGCTCCGGCCGCCGCCCGGCTCACCAAGGGCGAGGAGCGGCTGCCGGTCGACATGCGCAAACGGCTGTCCCTGCGCAAGCAGCAGGTCGCGGTCAGTCTCGGCAAGCACGGGCTGACGAAGGTCACCGCACGCGTCATCCTCGTCCTCGACGCGTCGGGGTCGATGAGCGGCCTCTACACCCGGGGCACCGTTGCAGGCGTCACCGAGCGGATGGCCGCCGTGGCGGCGCAGCTCGACGACGACGGGGAGATGCAGGCGTGGACCTTCGCCTCCCACCCCGCCCGGCTGCCCGACCTGGTGATCGGCGAACTGCCCGAGTGGCTGCGGCTGCATGTGCGGGTGGGGCAGATCAGCCTCTTCGGGCGGAAGAAGCCGCCGAAGGGACTGGTCTCAGGCCAGGTCGACATGCGCGCCGTCGGCATCCAGAACGAGGAGCAGAAGGTGATCGCCGAGGTCCGCGCGTATGTGCGCGAGCACCCGGTGCCGGACCCGACCCTGGTGCTGTTCTTCTCCGACGGCGGGGTGTACCGCGACGCCGAGATCGAGCGGGAGCTTCGGGCGGCAGTGGAGGAGCCGGTGTTCTGGCAGTTCATCGGGCTCGGCCGGTCGAACTACGGGGTGCTGGAGCGCTTCGACAACCTGCCCGGCCGCCGCGTCGACAACGTCGGCTTCTTCGCCGTCGACGACATCGAGAAGGTCTCCGACCCCGAGCTGTACGACCGGCTCCTGTCTGAGTTCCCGTCCTGGCTGGGGGCCGCCCGGCAGGCGGGCATCCTGCGCTGAGCGACCGGGCCCCGCCCCGGCCTCACCCCTGCTGCGGCTCCGCCGGACGGTCGATGCGGTAGAGGTAGTGGGCGCGGTCGTCGACGGGGTTGTCCGGCTCCAGCTCCCCCTCGGCGACCCGGCGCAGTCCGGCCTTCTCCAGCGCCCGCCAGGAGCGCCGGTTGGCCGCAGACACCGGCACCAGGACGCACGAGGCCTCGGGGTAGTCGGCCCAGATCGCCTCGACGGCCGATCCGATCATGCGCGGCCCCAGGCCCCGGCCGGTCTGCCGCACCTCCCCGATCAGGTAGTCGATGCTCATCGCCCCGGCGGGCACCTCCGTCAGAGGGGCGAGCTCGGCCAGGTACTCGGGGTAGTCGGACAGCCGGCAGCGCTGGAGCAGGCCGAACGGCCGGCCGTCGAGGTGGGCGAGCAGGTCCTGCGACGGCTCCTCACCCCTGGCGGCGGGTCCGAAGTCCCGCGCGACCGCCTCGGCCGAGGTCTCGTGGTTCCACCACCGGGCCACATGCGGCTGTTCGAGCCAGGACCGCAGCAAGGGGAAGTCGTGCTCGGCGACCCGGCGCCAGGTGATCATCTCAGCCCTCCAGCAGGGCACGGGGACGGACACCCGAAGCCTCACAGCCCCGCGTACGGAGGGCAAGAAACCGGGCGGCACGCGGTGGCCGGGCCGGAGCCGTGGCCACCGCGTGCCGGTGTGGTGCGGGGCTGTGGGGCAGGTCTGCGTCAGGGCGTGTTGTTGGCCAGGGCCAGCAGCCGGCTGGCGTCACCGCTGAACCGGTCGCGGTCCACGGCGCCCGAGATGCCGCTCACCGAACCCGAGTCGGTGTATTGCCAGAAGGTCCAGTAGGGGAAGCCCGTCGGAATGGTCGGGCTGGCCGCGCTGGTCCAGTGCGCCGTGAACAGGGGGCTCCGGGCGGACATCCCGCTCCAGCCGCCGGTGCAGGAGTTCCACCAGCTGGCGCTGGTGTAGATGACCACGTCACGGCCCGTCTTGGCCTTGTACGTGTTGTAGAAGTCCAGGATCCACGACTGCATGGCCGAGGCGGACTTGCTGTAGCAGCCGCCCTCCAGGTCGAGCATGCCCGGCAGGGTCAGGTTGTCCCGTGACCAGGCTCCGCCGTTCGCCGCGAAGTAGGTGGCCTGCGCCGCACCGCTGGAGAGGTTGGGCCGGGCGAAGTGGTACGCGCCCCGGATCACCTTCGCGTTGTAGGCGTTCAGGTAGTTGGCGTTGAACGTGGGGTCCTTGTACGTCGTGGACTCCGTCGCCTTGATGTAGGCGAACTTGATCCCGGCGGCCTTCACCGAGGACCAGTTGATCGTGCCCTGGTAGTGCGAGACGTCGATGCCCGGCAGCTGGGTGGCCTGGATCGACGCGTCGTTCTGCGGGGAGAGGTCGACCTCCCGGGTGTCCGCGGCGAAGCTCTTGCCGTCCGCGAGATAGCCGGCGCCCATGTACCCGTCACCGAGGGGGATGGCCTTGGCGGGGACGGCCGGCAGCGGCTGCGCCGAGGCGGGGCCTGCCGACATGACCGGGATCAGCGCCATGCCGACGCTGAGCGCGCCGGCCACGAGCAGCTTGCGCAGAGCGGGTCTGGGGTTGTGGTCACGAGTTAACAAGGTCTTCCTCCTGGGGTGACGGGGTGGGTCTACTCGCGTAGCTGGAGGAGCGGGGGGACGGCCGTGCGGGAGGTGCGGGGAAGCGGGGTGGAGCGGTCCGGGCCGCGGACGGGCTGCCCGGTCACGCGTCCCGGGAGGTCCACCCCTCGCCGCACTGGGCCACGAGGGAGTGGATTGATGGGGACACGTCATGAGTGACGCACGAACGGACCTGCCGCGTAAAGGGGGTACGGATGCACCTCTGAGGTCTAGACCAGTAGGGAATTCATGGAGCTGCGGTGATGACGTGCGGCTGAAGAAAACTTTCAGCAGCATGAAACCTCTTGCAGAGGGATATGTGCCGAACGTCGGCCGAGCCGCCCGCGGCGATCACCCGTCCGGCTCTGCCGTACGCCTCCGGCCGCCCCGGAGCCCGGAGGGCGCGCGGGCTACGACGAGCGGCGCCGCCGGGCAGGGGTCCGGGGTTCCGTGGCCTGGAGATCGGCCAGCAGTTCGGCCTGTCCGGCGAGGACACCGGACAGAATGCTCCGGGCGACCTGGAGCAGCTTGGCCACCTGCGGATTGGCCAGCGAGTAGTAGACGGCCGAGCCCTCCCGGCGGGGGACGACCAGGTTGGCCCTGCGCAGCACGGCGAGCTGCTGGGACAGGTGCGCAGCCTCGACGCCGACCTCGGACAGCATTTCCGAGACCGCGTGCTCGCGCTCGCTGAGGAGTTCCAGCACTCTGATCCGTACCGGGTGGCCCAGCGTTTTGAAGAACTCCGCCTTCAGCTGGTACAGCGGTGTGCTCATCGGGCCCGCTCCGCGCCCGTGGAGGCCGCCGCCGGGATGCCGGACGGCCGCTGTCGTGCGAGCACCGCGCGGCGCGTCCACCCAAAACTCTTCGTCATGGGAACATTCTCGCGCCTCCGGCCGGGTGTGATGACCTTGGGAACGCCCGTGCCGGGGCGCGAGAGGGCGAGCCGCCGGATCAGGCCTTCTTGACCACGCTCGACTTGAGCTGCATGGGGCCGAATCCGTCGACCTTGCAGTCGATGTCGTGGCCGTCCACGCCGTCCACGAGACGGATGTTGCGCACCTTGGTGCCGGCCTTGATCCCCGACGGACTGCCCTTGACCTTCAGGGTCCTGACGACGGTGACGGTGTCGCCGTCGGCGAGTACATTGCCGACCGCGTCCCTGATCACCGTGCTGTCGCCGCCGTCGGCGGCCGAGGGGGACCACTCGTGGCCGCACTCGGGACAGACGAGCAGCGCGCCCATCTCGTACGTGTACGCGCTCGCGCACTCGGGGCAGGGCGGCAGCGTGCCGGTCGCCTCGGTCATCGGTGGTGCCTCTCTCGTCCTGGTCGTCGCTGTGCGGATGTCGCGTCAGCCGGTGGTGGTGGCCCGCTCGTCGGGCCAGGCGTCGCTGCGCCACTGGCGCTGTTCGCCGGTCACGGACCGGTGCGCGGCGAGGGCGGACGCCAGATCGCTGTGCACCGGGATCGGCGGACGGGTGCCGTCGGGCACGAGCGAGCCGTCGGCGGGGATCGCCGCGAGCTCCAGGCCCCGCCCCTCGTCCGCCAGCCGGCGGGCGGCCTCGGTGACAGCCAGCCGGCCGTCGGCCGACCAGCCGCGCAGCGCGGTCAGGTCCAGTATGACCGGCCCGCTTCCCCGGGCCAGGACCCAGCCGACCGCGCCGGTGAACCGGCCGACCGCCTCCGGCCCGAGATGCCCGGACAGGGAGAGGACTCCCAGGCCGGGGTGGGTGGTGTAGCGCCACTCTATGGTCATCGGTTGCTGCTCTCGTTCCTGGCCGTGCTCCCACGACGGGCGCTGCGGGGTTCTACAGGCTGCGGGGTTCCTAGAGGGGGAGGGTGATCCAGATGCTCTTGCCCTTGCCGTCCGCGTCGCCCCGGATGACGGCGGTGCCGCCCAGACCGAGGGTCAGCTCGACGACGGTGCCGAGTCCGCCGCTGCCGGGCACGGTGCCGGGGGAGAAGAGCGTGGGCTGGTGGGGGTCGCGGTCATGGACGGCGAACGCGAAGGTGTCCGTACCGGCCGCGTAGATCACGGTGACGTTCGGGGACAGATCGGCGGCGTGCCGGACGCTGTTGGCCACCAGCTCGGACAGGATCAGCAGCGCCGGGCCGACCGTGGGGTGCCGCCGGCTGATGCCCCACTCCGTCAGCACCTGCTCGGTGGTCTCGCGCGCGATGCGGACCGCCGAGCCCATCGTCGGCAGCGTCAGGACATGCCGCAGCGGCAGGCTCTCCGACCGCGCGCTCATCGGGCGGCCTCTTCGGTGACGGGCGCGGCGGGCGCGGCGGGTGGCGCGGGCAGGAGTCCGGCCCGCTGGAGGTGGGCGCGGGCTGCGGAGATCGCCTCGGGCGTGGTGGCGTACTCACGGCCGTCCTGCCGGAGCAGGTCCAGCGCGCCGACCGACTCCAGGGCCCGCCGCTGGCCGGGTCGCACCCCGGAGGTCATGACGGCGATGCCCCGCCGGTTCAGCTTCTCCACCGCGTCCTTGAGGACCAGGGCGCCGGTGGCGTCCATCGTCGACACCCGCGACATGCGCAGGATCACCACCCGGACGTCGGCGACCTCGGACAGCTCCAGGAGGAAGCGGTGGGCGCCGGCGAAGAACAGCGGTCCGTCGATCCGGTACGCGACGATGTGCTCGGCCAGCAGGGCGTGCTCCTCCTCGCTGTGCTCGCCCGGCAGATCCGCGCGGAAGTCCACCTGGTCGACCCGGGCCTGGTTGGCGACCGCCCGCAGCGCCAGGGCGCCCGCGACCGCCAGGCCGATGATCACCGCGTAGACCAGGTCGAAGGCGAGGGTCGCGGCGGCGGTCAGCACCAGCACCGTCGCGTCCGAGCGGGTCGCCCGGGCCATCGCCCGCAGCGCGCCGACCTCCACCATCCGGATCGCGGTCGCCAGCAGCACACCCGCCAGGGCCGCCAGGGGGATCTTCGACACGAGCGGTGCGGCGGCGAAGACGATGACCGCGAGAACGGCGGCATGGGTCAGGGCGGCGAGCCGGGAGCCCGCGCCGGTCCGGACGTTGACCGCGGTACGGGCGATGGCCGCGGTGGCGGGGACACCGCCGAACAGCGGGGCCGCCAGGTTCGCGATGCCCTGCCCGAAGAGCTCCTTGTCCGGGTCGTGCCGCTGGCCCACCGTCATGCCGTCCGCGACGGTCGCCGACAGGAGGGACTCAAGGGCGGCAAGCGCGGCGACCGCGACGGCCGGGGCGAGCAGCGAGCCCAGTGCGGACAGGTCGAGGAAGCCGAGGGAGGGCGCGGGCAGCCCGGACGGCAGATCACCGATCGGCGAGGCGGCGTCCAGGTGGAAGAGCTGCGCCACGAGCGTTGCCGCGATCACCGCGACGACGGAGAACGGGACGGCGGGCCGCAGACGGGCACCGAGGAGCATCACGGCCGCCACGGACAGGGCCAGGGCGACGGCGGTCCAGTTGGGTGCTTGGACGAACTCCTCGACCGCGCGCCAGGTCACCACCAGGACCTTGTCGCCCTCCGGTTTGGCCACCCCCAGCGCGTTCGGCACCTGCTGGAGGCCGATCACGCAGGCGATGCCCAGCGTGAAGCCCTCCACCACGGGCGCCGGGATGAACTTCATCGTGCGGCCGGCCCGGAGCAGCGCGAGCACGATCAGCAGCACTCCGGCCATCAGCCCGACCGTCAGCACCCCGCCGGGCCCGTACTCGGCCACGATCGGCACCAGGACCACCGTCATCGCGCCGGTCGGGCCGGAGACCTGGAGGTTGGAGCCGCCGAACAGCGCGGCGAGCGCGCCCGCGACGACGGCGGTGGCGAGACCGGCTTCGGCGCCGAGCCCGGAGGAGACGCCGAAGCCGAGCGCGAGGGGCAGCGCCACGACGGCGACGGTGAGTCCGGCGAGCAGATCGCGGCGCGGGTTGCGGCCCATGGCGGCGAAGTCCGCACGGGCGGGCAGCAGAGCGGAGACCCGGCCCCAGGACCGGGCGAGAGCCGTACTCACGGTGCGGTGACCTCGGCTTCCCGCAACTCGGCCAGCAGTTCGTTCTGCCCGGCCAGCATCTCCGTCAGGATCCGCCGCGCGGCCCGCATCAGCTCGGCCACGTCCCCGCCCGCCAGCTCGTAGACGACCGTCGAGCCCTCACGGGTGGCGGTGACGATGCCGGAGCGGCGCAGCACGGCCAGTTGCTGGGAGAGGGCGGAGGGCTCCACCTCTATGGCCGACAGCAGTTCCCGTACCGGCATCGGACCGGCCTGCAGCAGCTCCAGCACCCGTATGCGGACCGGGTGTCCGAGCATCCGGAAGAACTCGGCCTTGGCCTGGTACAGCGGAACCGGCACGTCTCCAGCACTCCTCGTCGCCTGGCGCCGTGCCCGCGGCTACCTGCGGGCACGGCCACCACAGCATGTAGTGAATTGCAGAATTTCGCAATTCACGATGTGCTGATCCGGACGGGCGCCGGATCAGACGAGGCGGTGCTCGTGCTCCTGTCGCGGACGGCGGGCGGCGCGGGCCGGCGCGGCTGCCCACAGGGCGACGCCGATGAACACGAGCTGTTCGGGGATCCTGAACCACAGGGGCGTGGCCGGTTCGCCGTCGAGGGGGATGTCGTCGAGGGCGGCGTACACATTGGCCGGGAACATCAGCAGGAACAGCACGGCCAGGCCGGTCCCGGCCGCCCGTCGGGCCGACGTCCGGACGAGCCCCGCCGCGCCGAGCAGCTCCAGGACGCCGGTCGCATACACGACCGGCCGGGGAAACGGGACGAAGGGCGGGACCATGGCGGCCAGGTCCTCGTTGCCGGGCACCGGGCCGGCACCGGCGGGGGCGAAATGCGCTGCGGCCGTGGCCAGCAGCATCACGGCGAGGCCATGGGTGAACGCGGCGCGCCAGGTCGCGAACCGGCCGGCGCCCAGGGCGCCCAGCAGCCGGAACACCGCTGTCGGGCAGGCGAGAAGCAGGAGAGTGGTGAACACGGGTGTCCTTTGACGGTGGCAGGGCGAACAGGTCGGGGGGAGGGCGGGGGCCGGAGCCGCCTCAGCGGGCGGTGAAGAACAGCCCGGCCCCGTACGCGTCGCGCGCCGAGACGAAGAAGCCGCCGGCGGCCGGCCGGGTCGCGGTGCCGCCGTCCTCGACGAGGGCACGGGCCCGGTGGACGTCGTCGACCGCGACGGTCAGGGCGGCCGGATACGAGGGGGCCGGAGCGGGCTCGCCCGGCAGCACCTCCTCGGCGTCCGAGGCACGGACGATCCGCAGCCGCGCGGCCCCCGCGTCCAGCACGGTGACCGGGCCCTCCTGCGCGGGGGCCGCCCCGAGGATGCGGGCGTACCGGTCCGTGACCGCCCCGACCCCGGCGTCGTCGACCACCACGAGGACCGCGGCGAGGCCGCGGGCGCCGTTCGGATGGGTCAGATAGCGCGGCTGGTGCACATACCGGCGGGTCAGATGCTGCGCGAACCCCACATGGCCCTCCGGTGTCGAGCCCGGGTCGAGATGCACCGCCCGGGCCCGGACCGTGCGCGGCCCCTCCTCGGTGTCGACGTCGCGTTCCAGGTCGAGCACCCCCGACGTGCGCAGCCCCATGCCGGTCAGCCGGCGGTCGGTGGCCCCGGCGTCGTCCGTGTCGAAGTTGATCAGCTTCAATCCCTCGTACCCGTCGGCCATCGCCCGCGTGTGCCAGGGGTCGGGGGCCAACTCGTCGACGATGCCGAGCAGTTCTATGTACGACCCGCCGAACAGGGCGCACCGGTTGGCGGTGCAGCCGGGCACCGGCGCCTGTCCGGGGCGCCCGGACAGCAGATGCCGTGAGCGGGGGCTGAGGGTGAACCCGAGGGAGATGTAGGCCCGTTCGAGACCGTCGAGGTCACGGGTGAGGATGCCGGTGTGATGGATGCCGTGGATGTCGCCTGTCATGGATCCCATGGTTCGCCCGCCGCCCGCCCGGGGCTCCTGGCTTCCGCCACCGGGCCGGTATGCGACACCGGCCTACACTGTCCTGGTGGATTCGGTCACGCTGGACGCACTCGACCTGCGGCTCCTGCACGCCCTCCAGGTCGACGGGCGGGCCGCCTTCAGCAGGATCGCCGACGTGCTCGACGTCTCCGACCGCACCGTGGCGCGCAGGTTCAGCAGATTCCGGGCCAGGGGAATCGCGCGGGTCGCCGGGGTGACCGACAGCCATCGCATCGGCCACGCCGAATGGCTGGTGCGCCTGCGGGTGCTGCCCTCCGGGAGCGCCCCGCTCGCCCGCGCGCTGGCCCGCCGCCCCGACACCGCCTGGGTGGCCGTCGTCTCCAGCGGCACCGAGGTCGTCTGCGTCTTCCGGGTTCCGGGCGAAGGCCCCGCCCCGCTGGAGGCGTTGGGCCGGGCTCCGCAGATCACCCACGTCGACGCACACCGGCTGCTGCGCCCGGTGATGGACCGCCGCTGGATCGGCCGCACCCTGGCGCTGACGGACGACCAGGTCACCGCACTGCGGCCGGATCCCGTCGAGGACGGCGCCCCGGTGGAGCTGACCGACCTCGACCGCCGGCTGCTGCCCGCGCTGGCCGCGGACGGCCGGGCCGCCTACCCGGACCTGGCCCGGCGGATCGGCTGGTCGGAGTCGGCCGTACGCCGCCGGCTGACCGAACTGCGCCGCTCGGGCGTCCTCCAGCTCGATGTCGAGGTCGACTCCGGCCTGTTCGGCTACTTCGTCTCCTGCGTGCTGTGGCTGACCGTCACCCCCGCCCGGCTCGGCGGCGTCGCCCGGGCGCTGGCCGATGACCCCGAGGCGGCCTTCGTCGGCACCACGACCGGCCCGCACAACCTGGTCGCCGTCGCCGTCTGCCGGGACGCCCGGGCTCTCCACACGTACGTCACCGAGCGCATCGGGTCGCTCGACGGCGTCGACCGGCTGGAGTCGGGACCGGTCAGCTCCTACCTCAAGCGCGGCGCCCCGGAGCTCTGAGACCGGCCCCCGTGCCCGTGGGGTGGCGGCGAAATTCGGCTGCGTGCGCCCCGGGGGCTCCGCATACTGGCGGTCTCCGACTCCCAGAATCCGAAGGAACGTTCCCGCGTGCAGGCTGCCGTCACCGTCACTCCCGCTCAGATCCCCGAACTGCTGCTGGGCCTCGCCACCGTGCGGCCCGTGTTCCTGTGGGGAGCGCCCGGGATCGGCAAGTCGTCGCTCGTACGGAAGTTCGCCGAGTCCCTGGGGCTGGACTGCGTCAGCCTCCTCGGGACCCAGCTCGCGCCGGAGGACCTGATCGGAGTGCCCCAGATCCGCGACGGACGGTCGGTGTTCTGCCCGCCGGAGTCCATCGCCCGCGACGAGCCGTACTGCCTCTTCCTCGACGAACTCAACGCGGCCACCCCCGATGTGCAGAAGGCCTTCTACTCGCTGATCCTGGACCGGCGCATCGGGTCCTACGAGCTGCCCGCCGGCTCGATCGTCATCGGGGCCGGCAACCGTGCCACGGACAACGCGCTGGCACGGCCCATCGCCTCCGCCCTGGTCAACCGCCTCACCCATGTCCACCTCCGGGCCTCGGCGGCGGACTGGCTGGTGTGGGCGGGCGAGAACGGCGTCCACCCGTGGGTGACGGACTACCTCGTCGACCGCCCCGACCACCTGTGGTCGCAGCCGCCCAAGACCGAGGAGCCGTTCTCCACCCCCCGCTCCTGGCACATGCTCTCGGACGCGCTGCACTCCTTCGGGCCGGAGATCGACGAGGAGACGCTGAAGGTCCTCGTGCACGGCACGCTGACACCCGCCCATGCCGTCTCCTTCTGCGGCTACGCGAAGATCGTCCGTCATGCCTTCGGCATCGAGGCGATCCTCAAGGGCGACGCCTCCTGGCCGGGGCGCCCCGAGGACCGCGACCTGCTCTACTACCTGGCCGACGCGTTCCGGGGACGCCTGGTCAAGGAGCTGCCGCGCGAGAAGGAGCACGTCTCGCCGTCGCTGCGGCAGACCGCCTACCGGGCCAAGTCGCTGCTCGTGCAGCTCGCCGAGATCTCGGTCGAGGTCGCGCAGACCGTCATCGCGGACGACGCCGACGGACTGCCCGTGCTGCCCGCCTGGTTCCTCGTCGACGCCGCGCGGGACATGCCCCGGCTCGTCGAGGCCCGGCGGTGAAGGCGGCCGGCGGGCGCAGGGGCGGCGGCAAGGGCGGGAAGAACACGTTTGACCCGGCCGCCGAGGCCTTCGCCGCCGGGCTCGTGCTCGTCAAGCGCAGCCCGGCGTTCGCGGCCGTCGAGGCGTCCGTGTGCCGCCAGGCCAAGTGCGCGCTGACCCCCGCCGGGGGACTGGCCGCCGTCACCTCGAACGGCACCATCCACGTCCACCCCACCAAACGGGCCGATCCGGCGGAGTGGGCATGGGCGCTGGCCCACTGTCTGCTGCATCTCGGGTTCGGCCATGTGCCCGCCTCGGCGGACGAACCGCGCCGACAGCCCGACCGCTTCGACCTCGCGGCGCGCTGCGCCGTCGTCAACCGCTTCCTGCTCACCCATCCGATGGGCCGGCCGCCCGGCGCCCTGCCGGAGTCCTTCCCGGGCGGTGACGAGGAGCTGCTCGCCGCCCGGTGGCGCCGCGACGGCATCCCCGCCGCCTACGAGCACTGCGGCACCGCGGGGGACCACCCCGACCAGGTCCTCACCACCTGGAACACCTGGAACAACTCCGCCGTCCCGGACTGGGAGACCGCCTTCGCGCACGCGCTGACCCGCAGTGTGTCCGCCGCGATGGACGTGGCCGGCGGCCGCCGCGACCGGGTCACCGGAGCGCTCGCGCCCCAGCGGCCCTGGGACCGCGCCCTGAACTGGTTCGTCTCGTCCTACCCCCTGCTCGGCGGGCTCGCCGCGGGCCTGAAGATCGTGGCCGACGCCGAACTGGCCCGGACGCAGCACATCGCCGTCGCGGCGGTCAGCGCGGTCGCGGGCGAGATCTACATCAACCCGCTGTGCGGGTTCACCGACGAGGAATGGCGCTTCGTCCTCGCGCACGAGATGCTGCACGCCGCGCTGCGCCACGGTGAACGCCGAGGAGGGCGTGACCCGTTCCTCTTCAACGTCGCGGCCGACTACGTCGTCAACGACTGGCTCGTCCAGATGCGCGTCGGCGACATGCCCGAAGGGCTGCTGTACGACCCGGACCTGCGGGGCCTGTCCGCCGAGGAGGTGTACGACCGCATCGCGCACGACCTGCGCCGCCGCCGCAGGCTCGCGACACTGCGGGGCAAGGGCGCCGGTGACATCCTCGGTGAGCCGCTGCCGCACGCCGGTGCCCGGCCGTACACCGACCTGGACGAGTTCTACCGGCGCGGGCTGGTGCAGGGCTTGGATCTGCACCAGTACGGCGAGCGCGGTCTCCTGCCCGCCGGACTGATCCAGGAGATCCGCGCCCTGTCGCACCCGCCCGTGCCCTGGGACGCGCGACTGGCCCGCTGGTTCGACGAGTACGTCCCCCGGCCGGAGCCCGTCCGCTCCTACGCGCGCCCGGCACGGCGGCAGGCCTCGACCCCCGGCATCCCGCGCGCCGGACGGTACTTCCCGCCGCACGAGACGGCCCGCTGCACCTTCGGCGTCGTCCTGGACACCTCCGGCTCGATGAACAGCACCCTGCTCGGCAAGGCCCTCGGCGCCATCGCCTCGTACGCCGAGGCACGCGACGTCCCCGCAGCACGCGTCGTCTTCTGCGACGCCGCCCCCTACGACGCCGGCTACCTGCCGCCCACCGAGATCGCCGGCCGGGTGCGGATACGCGGGCGCGGCGGTACCGAACTCCAGCCCGGCGTGGACCTGTTGCACCGGGCCGACGACTTCCCGCCGGGCGCACCCGTCCTCGTCATCACCGACGGCTGGTGCGACATCCTGCGGATCCGGCGCGAGCACGCCTACCTGATCCCGCAGGGCGCGTCGCTGCCCTTCACCCCGCGCGGCCCGGTGTTCCGGCTGACCTGACGGTCCGGCGGACCGCATCCGTGGCGCTCCGCGTCCCGACGAGCAGCACCGCGCAGGCGGCCACCGTCACCAGCCCGCCGACAAGGAAGGCGCCCCGTACCCCTGCGAGCGGCAGGACCAGCCCGCCGAGCGCCGCGCCCGCCGCGATGCCCGCGTTGTACGCACCGGAGTTCGCCGCCAGGGCGAGGTCCGTCCGGCCCGGCGCACACCGCAGCATCGCGTTCTGCGTGGTCATGAACACCGGCCCGAGGGCGCTGCCCATCAGCACCAGGAACACCACCGCAGCCACCCGGTCGGCTCCGGCCGCGCATAGCCCCAGCATCCCCACCGCCTGCACACCGACAGCCACGACCAGCGAGGCGTGCGGAAAGCGGTCCAGCAGCGCCCCGGTGAGGCTCACTCCGGCCAGACACGCGGCACCGAACGCCACGAACAGGGTGCTGACCGTGCCCGGCGCGAAGCCGCTCACGTCACCGAGGAACTTCACGAGGTACGTGTAGCCGGTGAACGCTCCGGTGGCGGACAGGGCCCCCGCCGCCAGGACGACCCCGAAGCGGCGGGCGTCGGGACGCGGTGCGTAGGCCGCGGGCTCGTCCTGCGGGGGCGAGGTCGGCAGCAGTACGGCGACAACCACGAGGGAGACGAGACCCAGACCCGCCACCGCGGCGACCGGCACCGGCCAGCCGCCGCGCCGGCCGAGCCACGTACCGGCGGGCACACCGAGCACGAGCGAACCGGCGACGGACAGCGCCCCGACCACCCGACCCCGGACCTCCGGCGCGAACAGGCCCACCGCGACCGGCCCCATCACGGCCCAGAACAGCGCCTGGGCCAGCGCGGTCACCAGCCGCGCCCCGACAAGCGGCCCGTAGGAGGTGGCCGACGCCGCGACCAGGCTGGAGACGACGAGCGCGGCCAGAAGGCCCGTCAGCACATGGCGGCGGGGCAGGGCGCGGGTGCCGTGGGCGAGGGGGAGTGAGGCCACGGCCACGGTGACGGCGTATCCGGTGACCAGGAGGCCGACCGCCGGCACCGACACCCGCAGGCTCCGGGAGATGAGGTCCAGCAGGCCGACCGGCAGGTTCTCCGCGGTGTTGAAGGTGAAGGCGGCGAGCATCAGGGCCATGAGCACCGCCGACCGGTGCCATGCCGCCGGCTGCCTGGTGACCATACGACCCCGTCCTGCCCTCGCTCACCGCGCGCCTGGCGTCCCGACGCCCCTGGCACGTACCCCACCGGGCGCCGGGGCCCGCCGCAACCGAAATACGGGCCGGACCGGGCGTCGTGAGCTCACCGCTCCGGGGCGGTCTCCGTCAGCTCGGGCTCCAGGCCCTCGGTCATCTCGCTGCGGCGGCGGCCGGAGTCGGCGCGCCAGGCCTCGAACGCCCAGGCGGTCGACGCCACCACGGCGAGGCCGAGCAGCCAGCCGCCGACCACGTCGCTGAACCAGTGGACGCCGAGCGCGACCCGGGTGAACCCCACGCCCAGCACCGAAAGGCCCGCGACGGCCCAGCACAGGGCCCGGCCCCGGCGGGGCACCAGGGGGAGGAGGACGAGCAGCAGCACGGCGAACGACGTCGTCGCCGTCATCGCGTGGCCCGAGGGGAAGGAGAAGCCCGGCGCGCGCGCCACCGGGTCCTCCAGCGACGGCCTGGCCCGTTCGACCACCGTTTTGACCAGCAGCCCCGTCAGTCCGCCCGCCACCGCGGTCACCCCGGCCCAGGCCGCGAGCCGCCAGGCGCGGCGCCACAGCAGCCAGGCCGTCAGCACCGCGAGCACGCAGCGCAGCGTCAGGGGGTCCCAGACCCAGTCGGACAGGAAGCGGAGCGTGCTCGTCCAGGCCGGGTGGTCGAGGGCCAGGTGGTGCAGCCGCCCCGCCGCACTCGCGTCCACGGTGCGCAGCGGCCGCCACTTGCCCTCGACGAGGACCAGCAGCAGGGCGAACGGCACGGCGGAGAGCGCGGCGACGGCGGCGGCGCCGAGCAGACGCACCCCGAAGGTGCGGTCGGCCGCACGGCGGCGGCGCTCACGAAACAGCTGGGTGGTGGCGCGCACAACCATTCATGCTCCCGGATCGGCGTGTACAGGGCCGGGCCGGCGGGCGCGGGCAGCCTCCAGCTGCGCCGCGAAGGACAGCCCGAGGAACAGGGCGATGGAGGTCAGATAGGCCCACAGCAGAAGAGACATGAACGCGCTCAGCGGGCCGTAGACCGTGTCGAAGGACCCGCTGACCGAGAGGTAGAGGCTGAGCAGCCAGGTCAGCGCCGTCCACAGCACCAGGTACAGGGCGGCCCCGAACGCGAGCCAGGTGTAGCCGGGCTGCCTGCGGCGGGGGGAGCGGCGGAAGATCGCGCTCGCCGACAGCAGCGCGAGCAGCAGCCCGCACGGCCAGCGCAGCAGGTCCCACCAGGTCCTGGCCCCGTCGCCCAGACCGTAGACCGTCACCGCGGCCGCGACGAGGTCCCCGCCGACCACCATCAGGATGAAGCCGATGCCCAGCGGGATGCCGGCGGTCAAAGACATCACCAGGCCCCGGAAGTACTTCTGGTGGAACGGGCGGTCGCGCTCGACCCCGTAGATCCGGTTCGCGCCGCGCTCGATCTGGCACATCGCCGTCGTGACGTTGACCAGCGAGAAGAGCAGACCGAACCAGAGCGTGAGCTGGGAGCCCTCGCCGGCGCGCCGCTTGCTGCGGTCCAGCGCGTCCTCCACCACCTCGGCGCTCGGCCCCGCCGCGATCCGGTGGATCGTCAGCTCCGCGAGCCGTCCCACGTTCTCGGTGTGCAGCGAGGCGGACAGGCCGACGAACGCGATGACCAGCGGAATCACGGCGAGCACCGTCTGCAGGGCGAGCGCGCGGGAGTGGCTGAAACCGTCCGCGTACCGGAAGCGCACGAAGGAGTCGCGCACCAGGGGCCAGCGGCCGTAGCGGCGCAGGGACGCCAGCGCCTCGTCGGCGGAGAGCTCGTCACCCGTCATGTCGCGGGTCTGCGGGACCCGGGTCGCGGTACCCATCTACGCGTCCCCGGACGGCAGGAGCAGGGTCAGGGCGCCCGGCCGCACCTCGGCGACGAGCCGCCGGCCCGGCCGTACGGGGTCGCCGTCCATCTCGCGCGACTGCTCGGTGGCGAAACGGAGTTCGGCGCGCCGGAAGGTGAAGTACTCCACCGGGGTGCCGTCGCCGTCGGCGGACGGGAAGCTGCTCCGGGCCGACGGCCGGGGCGGCCGTGAGCGTCCGCGCAGCACGGTCCCGGCGGCACGCAGCCACCCGGTCGGACCGTGCGGGTCGAAGACGGCGAGGTCGAGCAGTGCGTCGTCGGGCCGGGCGGACGGGACGAGGGATGCGCCGCCCTGCACGCTGCCGATGTTGGCGAGGAGCACCATCCGGGCGGTGCGGTGCAGTACGGGCCCGTCGTCCAGCCGGATCGACACCGACATCCGAGGGGCGCGCAGGCTGCTGACACCCGCCACCACATAGGCGGGCCAGCCGACGGCGGACTTCGCGCGGTCGTCGGTGTGCTCCAGCATCGCGGCGTCCAGACCGGCGCCCGACATGGCGGTGAAGTGCGTGGCGGGGAGCCCGTCGCCCTCGATGCGCCCGAGGTCGATGAGGTGCGGGGTGCCGGACAGCGCCGCGTCCAGGGCGGCGGCGGGCTTGAGGGGCAGGCCCAGATTCCGGGCCAGCAGATTGCCGGTGCCGCAGGGCACCACGGCCAGCGGCACCCCGGTGCCGGCCAGCCTGTCCGCCACGAGTCTGACGGTTCCGTCACCGCCGCAGACCACGACCAGGGACGCACCGCCGTCGACCGCCTCGGCCGCCTGACCTCCGCCCGGGTCGTCGGCGGTGGTGGAGACGAACTCCACCGCATGATGCCCGTGCTGCTCCAGCACCAGCCGCAGCGTCTCGCGTTCCGCCTCGTCGGTCACGGTCGGGTTGACGATGACGACGGTCCGGCCCGCCACGACCTCGGCCCGCTCGGCTGCCGCCCTCAGCGCGATTCCCATGGCGTTCTCCGGCGGCGGTGCGGAGCCGCTGTCGTCGGACAGGAGAGCGCGGCCCACGATCAGCAGCGAGAGCCCGCCGTTCAGCAGCCCGCCCAGGACATCGGTGGGGTGGTGCATCCCCCGGTAGAGCCGCGCCACGGCGACC
Organism: Streptomyces sp. ITFR-16; assembly: GCF_031844705.1. Classification (NCBI taxonomy): domain Bacteria; kingdom Bacillati; phylum Actinomycetota; class Actinomycetes; order Kitasatosporales; family Streptomycetaceae; genus Streptomyces; species Streptomyces sp. ITFR-16. Next base: position 207,620 of record NZ_CP134609.1, on the reverse strand, counting down.
AGCAGCGGTACGAGGAGGAGCAGGACGGCGACGGCCTTCCGCCACCGGCGCCGGTCGTGCGGGACGAGTGCCAGCACGGCGAGGCCCGCGTAGAGCGCCGTCGCGGCGCCCGTGTGCCCCGAGGTGTAACTCGCCGTCGGCGGCGAGGCGTCGAGCCGGTCCACATCAGGCCGGTCGCGGTCCACGGACGCGCTGATGACCAGGAAGACCAGGGCCTGGAGCGAGACGGAGACGGCGAGGAACACGGCCTGGCGCCACTTCGGCAGCCGGGGTATGAGGATCAGGCCCGCACAGGCCAGGACGGTGAGGGCGATCACGGTGGCGGTGTTGCCGGCCTCCGACGCGACGAACGACGCGTCGGAGAGCGCCCCGGTGCGCAGGTGCTCGAAGCCCTCGTTGACGTGGTCCTCGACGGTCAGCGGCCATATCCCGGCGGCGGGTCCGGTGATCAGGAGCCCGAAGCCCACCATGAGCGCTGCCTGACAGGTGGTCAGCACGCCGATGCGTACGGCGGACTTGGCGTAGCCGCTGGTCAGAGCGGGCGACCTGCCGGGCCCTGAGGCGCTGAGGGGCTGCTCGGCGGTCGGCTGGGCCGGTCTCTCCGGCTGGGTGGTGGACATGGGTCTCCCGGTGTTCGGCGCCGCACCGCGACGGGGCGGCCACGGGGAGGTTCGGTCCTCCCGGTGAACGGCCGTCTGCCCCGGAATCGGCGGCTCAGGCCTGCGCGGGCCGGGGGTGTGCCGCCGGTCGCCGGGGGTAGTCGGGACGAGGTCCGCGGCTGCGAGGCGCACGGCTACAAGAAGGAGTTCTCATGTCGTCCTCGATCGTCGAGACCGTCGATATCAAGGCACCGGTGGCCGTCAGCTGGGCGCTGTGGAGCGATGTGGCGCGCTGGCCCACGTTCCTGACCCATGTGCGGCGCGTCGACCCGCTGGACGAGCGCCGGTTCGGCTGGCAGCTCTCCCTGCCGGGCGCCGACAAGAGCTTCGTCGCCGAACTCACCGAGGTCGTCCCGGAGGACCGGATCGCCTGGAAGACGACGGAGGGGGTCCATCACGCGGGTGTCGTCACCTTCCACCGGCTGGACGACGAGCGGAGCCGGGTGGCGCTCCAGATCGAGTACAACCCCCAGGGGTTCGTGGAGTACCTCGGCGCCCTGACCAACCTCGACTCGGTCCTGGCCAACTACGACCTCGGCGAGTTCCAGAGGCTGGCCGAGCGGACCGCGGCGGGTGACTTCTGACCACGCCCGGCCGTGTGCCACAGCCCCCGCCCGTGCCGTGTGAAGGCGCTACGGAAGCACCTTCACCGGCAGCGGTTCGGGCCGCTTCGCGGTGCGGCCGTCCCCGGATGACCGGCCGCGCAGGCGCCGTCCTATCCAGGGGCCGAGGAATCCGGCCGCCCAGCGGACCTCGGCGCCCGCGGCCTGCCACCGGGTGGGCAGGGTCTGCGGGGGCAGCGGGTGCGTCCAGCTGTCGTCGCTGCCGGGAAGGTTCAGCGCCTCGGCGACGGCCGCGGCGATCCGCTCGTGGCCCAGCGGGCTGGCGTGGAGCCGGTCCGTGCTCCACATGCGCGGATCGGTGGCGACGTCGTGCCGGGCGGTCTCGGCGACCAGGACCCCGTGCCGGGCGGCCGCGGCCCGGATGTGGTCGTTGAGCTCCCGCACCCGGGACCTGACCGGGCGGGCGAGCGGCGCGATCCTGCCCACGTCGGGAACGGTCAGCGTCGCCACCCGGGCTCCGGCGGCCGTGAGCGCCGCGAACATCTCCTCCAGCTGCCCGGCCACCTGCGCCGCGTCGAACCGTGGCCGCAGGAGGTCGTTGACACCGGCGACGACGGTGGCCAGATCGGGGCGCAGCGCCAGCGCGGGCGCCAGCTGTTCGTCGAGAACCTGTCCGGCGACCCGTCCCCGCACGGCGAGATTGGCGTACAGGAGGCCGGGCTCGACGGCGGCGAGGTGCTCGGCGAGCCGGTCGGCCCAGCCCCGCAGGCCGACGGTGTCGTCCCCGTCGCCCACCCCCTCGGTCTGGCTGTCGCCCAGGGCGACGTAACGCAGGTAGGCACCACTCGGCATGGGTCGCCGGCCTCTCTCGCAGCACGGTCATGGCCGGCGGCAGCCGACCCGGCGGTCACCTCACCCTACACACAGATATGACTAGTCAATTTGTTGATTAGGTAAATTCCCGGCGGGGTCCTAGATGAGGGCGGCGTGCAGGGCGGCGAGCGCTTCGTCGAGGCTGGGTGCGGTGTTCTCGTGGCCCGTGAAGCCGTCGTCCTCGACGGGGTCGACGGTCCAGCCCCAGCCGCTGTCGGGGTGACCGTCGATGGTGGCGGTGTGCCCGCCCCTGGCGAGGGTGATCGAGAGGTTCCCGGCGGGGAACGACTCGATGTGCACGGTGGCGGAGTCGCCGAATGCGTGCAGGATGGCGGCGCGGGCGTCGTCTTCGGTGGTCACGGGCTGCTCCTGATCGGTCAAGGTGTCGGTGCGGCCGCCCGGCCCGTGGACGTCGTGCCGGCCGTGCCCGTTTTCGGCCAGGCTACCCAGCACCCGCGCACCCCGCCCGTGCGGCGACGCGTCGTGCCAACGGATCTTTCCGGAGGTACGGTGCCCGGATCGGCGCGTAGGAAGGCACGGACATGCCCAAGACGGTGACTGCGGGACTGGCGGAGCTCCGCGAGGACCTGGCCGGCTTCTACCGGGACCTGCACGAGCATCCGGAGCTGTCGCTCCAGGAGACCCGCACCGCGGCCCTGCTGGCCCGGCGCCTGCGGGAGGTCGGCTTCGACGAGGTCGTCGAGCAGGTCGGGGGCACCGGTGTGGTGGGTGTCCTGCGCAACGGGGACGGCCCGGTGGTCATGCTGCGCGCGGACTTCGACGCCTTGCCGGTGGAGGAGAGGACCGGACTGCCGTACGCCAGCAAGGCCCGGGCCGTGGACGCCGACGGCACCGAGGTGCCCGTGATGCACGCCTGCGGGCACGACATGCACGCGGTCTGTCTGACCGGCGCCGCCACCCTGCTCGCCCGGAGCCGGGAGCGGTGGAGCGGCACCCTGCTCGTGGTGTTCCAGCCGGCCGAGGAACTCGCGGTCGGCGCCCGGGACATGGTCGAGGACGGGCTGTTCGAGCGCTTTCCCGTGCCGCAGATCGTGCTGGGCCAGCATGTGGGCCCCCTGCCGGCCGGATTCATCGGCTACGGCAGCGGGCCCGTGATGGCTGCGGCGGACTCCCTGAACATCACGCTCCACGGCCGGGGCGGACACGGCTCCCGCCCCGAGGCCGCGATCGACCCGGTGCTGATGGCCGCCCATGTGGTGACCCGGCTGCAGGGCGTCGTCGCCCGCGAGGTGTCACCGGCGGAGTCGGCGGTGGTGACCGTGGGGCGGCTGCACGCCGGCACCAAGGACAACATCATCCCCGACACGGCCGAACTCGGCGTCAACGTACGCTCGTTCACCCCGGCCGTACGCGATCAGGTGCGCACCGCGATCGAGCGCGTCGCACGGGCCGAGTCCGCCGCGAGCGGCGCGGAGCGGCCTCCGGTCCTCACCTGGTTCGCCTCCGCACCCGCGCTCGTCAGCGATCCGGAGGCCACGGGCAGGACGGTGGCCGCGTTCTCCGAGCACTTCGGCGCCCAGCGGATCCTGCCGATGCCGCAGGTGAACGCGAGCGAGGACGTGGGCGTGTTCGGGGACACGCTCGGCGTGCCCACGGTGTTCTGGTTCTGGGGCGGGCTGGAGACGGAGCCGACGCTCGCCGCGCTCGGCGAGGGCCGTATCGACGACCTGCCGGGCAACCACTCCCCGCTCTTCGCCCCGGTTGTCGAGCCCACGCTGAGCACGGGCGTGGAGGCGCTGGTCGTCGCCGCGCTGACCTGGCTCGACGAGGTGTGACCTCAGGGCAGGATCGAGTCGACGTAGCCGCCGTCCACCCGGAGCGCCCCGCCCGTGGTGGCCGAGGCGTACGACGAGCTGAGGTAGACCACCATGTGGGCGATCTCCTCGGGCTCGATGAGCCGCTGGATCAGGGACTGGGGGCGGTGCTGAAGCATGAACCGGTGCTGCGCCTCGTCCCACGGCAGCTCGTCGCCGACCAGTTGCCGTACGAACTCCTCCACGCCCTCCGTGTGCGTGGGCCCGGCGATCACGGAGTTGACGGTCACTCCGGTGCCTGCGGCGGCCTTCGCGAAGCCCCGGCTGACCGCGAGCAGGGAGGTCTTCGTCATGCCGTAGTGGATCATCTCCGCAGGGACGGCCACGGCGGAGTCGCTCGCGAGACAGAGCACCCGGCCCCAGTGCCGCTCCTGCATGCCGGGCAGGTAGGCCCGGATCAGCCGTACGGCGGCGAGCACGTTGACCTCGAAGTAGCGGCGCCACTCCTCGTCGTCGATCTCCAGCGGGGGCGTCGCGCCGAAGATGCCGAGGTTGTTGACGAGGATGTCCACCTGGGGGACCGCCCGGAGCACGGCGGCCGTGCCGTCGTCGCTCGCCAGGTCGCCGGGGGCGCCCACGACGGCGTCGTTGCCGGTCGCGGAGCGGAGCTCGCGGACCACCTGCTCGACGCGGTCGGCGCCGCGGCCGTTGACCACGACGCGTGCTCCGGCGCGGGCGAGCCCGGTCGCGATCGCGTGGCCGATGCCCTGGGTGGACGCGGTGACGAGGGCGGTGCGTCCGGACAGATCGATGTGCACAGTGGATGCCCTTCTGGGTGGCGGGACCTGGCCGTCCGCCCCACCCTCGCACCGACGCGGCGTGGACGGGCGGGCGACGCGCGGGGCCGCCCCGCGAGACGGCCCCGGTCCTCCGCGCGCCTACCGGAAGCAGTCCACGACCAGCGGAAGGTCCGCCAGCCACGCGCGCAGCAGTGACGCCCTGCGGGCCTTCACCACCTGCCGGTGGGCCGTGCCGTCGTGGAGCCGGACGGTCACCGCCAGGTGCTTCTGCGGTTCCGCCGTGTGCTCGATCGAACTGATCTGGCCCCAGGCGAACTGGAGATGCCGCACGTCCGAGTCGAGGATGACGCCGTCGGTGTCGATCAGGACCGCACCGCTGGCGTCCGTCGCCGTGAAGACGATGTCGCCGGCCACCGGGCCGGTGGCCGGAGGCGACCCGGGGTACGGGGGCGCGGCGGCCGTCGGTGCCTGATGGAGGGGGACCGCGTCCACCGGCGGCAGCACGGCGGCCGTGGGGGTGTACGGGGCGGGCATCGGGGCGAACATGTCCAACAGGGCCGCCGGCGTGGGCCGGCCGGCCGGGTCCTTGGCCAGGCAGGCGGCGAGCGCGGGCCACAGGCTCCGGGGCGCCGCGGACAGATCGGCGGGCTCGTGCACCGCGCGGTACATCAGGCCCATCGGGGTACCCCCGCCGAAGGCGCTGCCGCCCGCCGCCGCGACGAGCACGGCCCCGAGCGCGAACACGTCGGCCGCACCGCTGACCGCCTCGCCCATGGCCTGCTCGGGTGCCAGGAACCCCGGGGTCCCGAAGGCCACTCCGGTGGAGGTCAGCCGGGTCGACTCCATGGCCCGCGCGATGCCGAAGTCCAGCACCCGGGGGCCGTCGGCGGCCATGATGATGTTGCCGGGCTTGAGGTCGCGGTGGACCAGACCACAGCTGTGGATCGCTGCCAGTGCCTCGGCGAGCGCCGCCCCCAGCTGCCGCAGCGGCTCCTCGCCCATCGGCCCCCCCCAGAGGTGAGGAGGGCGGCCAGGGTGGGCCCCGGGGTGTATGCCGTGGCGAGCCAGGGGGACGCGGCCTCGGGGTCCGCGTCCACGACCGGTGCCGTGTGGAAGCCGCCCACCCGGCGGGCGGCCGCGACCTCCGCGCGGAAGCGCTCCCGGAAGTGCGGGTCGGCCGCCAGCTCGGGCCGGGCCACCTTCACGGCCACCGGACGCCCGCCGCGCGAGCGGCCCAGATAGACGGTGCCCATGCCGCCGGCGCCCAACTCCCGCTCCACGGCGTACACACCAATGCGCTCCGGCACACCCACCCGTCCACCCCGTACGTCATGCGCCGCCTGTGGCCCCGCCCTGTGCTGGTCGGCACCAGTATGACCGGGCGCGTGGGCGAAGGGGGCGCGAGGCCCGTCTGGGGGAGCGCCGTGCGAGGAGACGGGCCGCTGCCCCGACGGTCAGACGGGCGGGGCCTGCTGACCGCCCGTCAGTGCGCGGCGCATGCCGGCCAGGCCGTAGGCGAAGGCACGGTCGATGTCGCCCCCCAGCCGGAAGGCGCCGTTGAGTTCCATGCCGATGAAGCCGGTGAGCCAGGCAGTCAGCAGCCGGGCGGCATCGAGCGCCTCGCGCTCGCCCACGAGTTCCCCGGAGGCCCGGAGCACCGGGGCCGCCGCGCGGGCGAGGGCCTCGGGCGGTGCGTACGGGGAGTTGATCAGCCGGAACCCCTCCGGGCGGGTCTCGGCGAACCGCCGGTAGCAGCGCGCCAGCTCCTCGAGCGAGCCGTCGGTCGACTCCAGGAGGGCGATGAGGTCGTCGAGGGTGGCCACGGCCACCGCGGTGAGCAGGGCCGCCCGGTTGCTGACGTGCTTGTACAGCGACGGCGCCCGCACGCCCACCCGCTCGGCGACTCTCTGCATCGTCAGCCCCTGCCGGCCGCCCGCCTCCAGCAGATCGCGGCCTGCGGCGACGATGCGGGTGAGCGAGGTCTTCTCCGGGGTCGGCATGGTGCGCCCTCCCATCTGATGGCTATTGACTGTAGCCATCATAGCTAAGTATCGTAGCTATCGATATCCCCCCGCTCCGACCGGGAGAGGTCCCATGAGACTCGCACCCCAGCTGCACCGCCTCGGCAACGACGTGGTGGCCTGCTACCTCATCGACACGCCCGAGGGCATCACGCTCGTCGACGCGGGTCTGCCCGGACACTGGCGCGACCTCCAGCGGGAGCTGCGCGCGCTGGGCAAGTCCGCCGACGACATCCGCGGCCTCGTCCTGACGCACGGCGACTCGGACCACATCGGCTTCGCCGACCGGCTGCGCCGCGAGCACGGTGTGCCGGTGTTCGTGCACGCCGCCGACGCCGACCGCGCCCGCACGGGGGAGAAGCCCAAGACCCCGGTCGGCCCCCTGCGTCCGGGACCGGCCCTGAAGTTCTTCGGGTACGGCCTCCGCAAGAACGGGCTGCGCACGCACTACGTCGGCGAAGTGGTCGAGATCGCCGACGGAGACGTTCTGGACCTGCCCGGAAGCCCGGTGATCGTGGGCATGCCCGGCCACTCCCCGGGCAGCGTGGCGGTCCATGTCCCGCTCGCCGACGCGGTCTTCGTCGGGGACGCCCTCACCACCCGCCATGTCCTCACGGGACGCACGGGCCCGCAGCCCGCCCCCTTCACGGACGACCCGGCCGAAGCGCTCGCCTCCCTCGACCGGATCGCCCCGCTGGCGGCCTCCTGGGTCCTTCCGGGCCACGGCGCCCCCTGGCGCACCTCGCCGTCCGAGGTGGGCGAGGCGGTCAGGAAGGGCTGAGCCCGCAAGCCGGCCCCGACGTTCAGGGCATCCGGACGAGCATGCCGTCCATGGTCAGCGCCACGAGCCGGTCCGCCTGCTCGGGATTCATGTGCTCGCGCGTCCAGGCGGCGGCGTTCATCAGGGCGAAGATGTCCGCGCCGGTCACATCCCGCCGCAGCGTACCGGCCGTACGCGCGTTGGCGACCAGCCGGTCGCCGATGTCGGTCATGCGGACACAGGAGGCATGGAGCTCGGACTCCTGGTCGTCCAGCCCGTCCGCCAGTACGGCGGCCAGCCCCTGGTACGCGGCGGCGTGCTCGACCACCGCACGCACCCACCGCACGAGCGCCTGCGTGGGGGAGGAGTCGGCCAGCAGCGCCTCCCCGTTCTCGAAGAGGGCCTGGTTGCGGGCGCGCAGCAGCGCGCCGATGAGGGCGCGGCGGTTGGGGAAATGCCCGTACAGCGTGCCGATGGCGACGCCGGCCCGGCGGGCGACGGCCTCCAGGGGTGCGCCCGTGCCGTCCTGCCGGAAGACCTCGTCCGCCTCGGCCAGCAGACGGTCCCTGTTGCGCCGGGCGTCGGCGCGCGGTCTGCGGCGCGGTGGCTCGGTCATCGTCCGTCGCTTCCTTCGTGTCCCGGCCAGTTCGGTGCCGGCGCTTTCCGAGGAGGCCTCAGGTTAACCTCCCGCGAAAGCCATTGGCGCGTACGGTGCCTGACCCGCGACGATGGCGCGTATGCCCGACACACCCGCGCGCTGGACCCGGGCCACCGTCTACCCCGACATGTGGACCGACCCGGCCGACGACCCCCGCGACCGGGAGGGGCCCCCTTCCGAGGGCGAACTCGCCACGCTGCAGGACTTCCTGAAGAGCTATCGGCTCACCCTGCGGATGAAGTGCGAGGGACTCTCCCCCGAACAGCTGGCCCGCCGCGCCGTACCGCCGTCGACCCTGTCCCTGCTCGGCCTGCTCCGGCACCTGGCCGAGGTGGAACGGGACTGGCGCAACTGGATCACCGACGACGAGCCGCTGCCGAAGCTCTACGGCGGGCGCGACGCGGACTTCGACGGGGCCGTCGGCGAGCAGTCCGCGGTCGACGGCGCCTACGACGACCTGGAGCGCGAACAGAACGAGACCGACACGGCCCTGGCCCGGCACCGCGATCTCGGCGAGCGCCTGGGCAAGGACAGGACATCGGTCCGCGAGCTGATGGTGCACCGCATCGAGGAGTACGCCCGCCACTGCGGCCAGGCGGACCTGCTGCGCGAGTGCATCGACGGACGGGTGGGGCAGTAGGGGACGAAGGCGCGGTCAGCCGTGCGTGCGTCCACGGCTGACCGCCCTGCGCAGGTCCCTACAACTCCTCGCCGAACGCCTCCGCCAGCGCGCGCCACTCGGGCAGCGGCAGGCCCGCGCTGCCCTCGGTGGCCGTTACCACCTGGAGGGCGACGTGGTCGGCGCCCGCGTCGAAGTACTGGTGGGTCCGGGCCTTGACCTGTTCGGCGTCGCCCAGGGCGAAGAGGGCGTCCAGGAGGCGGATGCTGCCGCCGGAGTCGAGGTCGTCCTGCGTGAAGCCCAGGCGCAGCAGGTTGTCCGTGTAGTTGGGCAGTTCGAGGTAGCGCGCCAGCATGGCCCGGGCCGTCGTGCGGGCGCGGTCCAGGTCGGGGTCGAGGACCACGGAGAGCTCCGGGGCCAGCAGCGCGTCGGGGCCGAGGGCCTCGCGGGCCTCCGCCGTGTGGGCGGCGGTGACGAGGTAGGGGTGGGCGCCGCGTGCCCGGGCGGTCGCGAGCTTCAGCATCTTCGGGCCGAGCGCCGCGAGCACACGGTGGCTGGGGGCCACGGGCGCGGGCGCGGCGTCCAGCGCGTCGAGGTAGGCCACCATCGCGCTGTACGGCTTCGCGTACTGGGGCACCATCGGGCCGTGGCTGACCCCGAGGCCGAGGACGAACCGCTTGCGGGCGCTCGCGTCGAGCGCCGCGATCCGGGCCGCGACCTCGTCCGCCGGGTGGTCCCAGATGCTCAGGATGCCCGTGGCGACGGTGAGGGTGCGGGTGGCGGCCACGACAGCCGTGGCGTCCTCGGGCGACGGGCTGCCGCCCAGCCAGAGCGTGCCGAATCCCAGCGCCTCCAGCTCGGCGACCGCCTCCGTGATCGCCCGCTTCCCGGCGTCGTCCGCCCGTGACAGGTGCAGGGCACCGCTCCAGATGCCGATCCGTCCGAACGTCTCGCGCGTCTCATCAGAAGTCATGCTGTGATCAACAGCGACCGGCGGCCGCTATTCCCGGGACTTGTTCGCGAGGTCGGCGAGAAACTGCGGCACCCGGCCGGCCCCGAAGTCGTAGAACCGCGCCCATCGCGGCTCGACCGCGATGCGCGCCATCCGGTCGTACATGGCCCGGCAGTTCCGCTCGAACTCGGCGGCGTACTCGGCGTCGAAGTTCTTCCGCGCGGCCGCGAGGTATTCCGGGACCACCCCGTCGACCAGGGTGAGGTGCACGACGCCGCGCACCGAAAGCGTCCTGGCCGAGCCGGGGCTGTCGCCGGCGTCGATGGTCAGGGCCACGTCGGGGCGGGCGGACAGCGCCCTGACCTTGGGTGCCGTGGCCGCGGTGGACATGATGATCTCGGCGCCGGTCCAGAAGATCCCGATGGGGACGACGCGCGGCCGCCCGTCGAGTCCGTTGTACGCCAGCCGGGCCATGGTCGCGCTGCTCAGCAGTTCGCCGGCGTCGGCCAGCTCCTGTGCGATCTCTTCGGGGTCCATGACGTGTCGTCCTCCACTGTCGCGCGGCCACCATTGGCCGCTCTGTCCCTGGGACGCAGACGCGGCCGCGTTCTCGACATCCGAGGCTCACGGTAGTCACGCCGCTCGCCGGCTTCCCGTATCCCCGCCGTGTCGCCTCGACCCGTCACCCACCCTGCCCGGCGCCTTCCCGTACCGGCCCACCACCGAAAACCTCATCGCGCCGGTGTCCCGGCACGCGCTATCGTCGAGGGCATGAACGTCACGGGCTCACACACCACCGCGACCGCGCGAGCGACCAGCTCGCCGGTTGCCGCCGCCTGACGTCACTTCCCCCGGCGACCGGAAACGGTCCGTCGGCAGTGCTGTGGGTGTTCCCGCCCCGGCCGGGTGACTGAACGGTTCCGTTCTCCGGTGCCTCCCCCGCAGTACGCGAAGGAGTCATCCCATGAAGACAGAACAGCTGGTCAGCACATTCGTCGAATTCTTCGAGGAGCGCGGCCACCGCCGGATCACCGGTTCGACGCTGCTGCCCCCGCCCGGCGACCCCGTCCTGTTCACCACCTCCGGCATGCACCCGCTCACTCCGTACCTGGAGGGGCGGCCCCATCCGCTGGGCTCACGGCTGGTGAACGTGCAGAGGTGTCTGCGCACCACGGATCTGGAGGAGGTCGGGGACCCCACACATCTGACGGTCTTCGAGATGCTCGGCAGCTGGTCGCTGGGCGACTACGAGGGTCCGGTCAGCCTCGACTGGGGATACCGGCTGCTGACGGAGGGGCTCGGCGTCGACCCGCGTCTGCTGCACACCACCGTCTTCGCCGGCGACAGCCGGATCGGGCCGGACACCAGGTCCCTGGAGACCTGGCACGGCCTGGGCGTGCCCGTGGAGACCACCGTCGAGGACAACTGGTGGTCCAACGGGCCCGTCGGACCGTGCGGTCCCGACTCGGAGATCTTCCTGTGGAGCGGTGAGGGCCCGCCGGAGTCGACCCCCACCCGCGACGACCGCTGGGTGGAGGTGTGGAACCACGTGACGATGACCCACCGCCGCCTCGACGACGGCTCCCTCGTGCCGCTGCCGCAGCGCAACGTCGACACCGGGCTCGGTCTGGAACGGCTGGCCTCGCTGCTCCAGGGCAGGAACTCCGTGTTCGAGAGCGACATCTTCGACCCCTGGCGCCGCCTCGTACCCACGCTGTGGCCGTTGGAGGAGTCCTCGCTGCGGGTGGTCTGCGACCATCTGCGGTCGTCCGTCGTGGTGCTCGGTGACGGTGTGCGTCCGTCCAACACCGGGCGGGGATACGTGCTGCGACGCCTGGTGCGACGCGTGCTGACCGTGCTGTGGCGGGACGATCCCTCGCGCGGGATCGGCGACCTGCCGGTGGAGCTGATCCGGCACACACGGGACCACTTCCGGCAGGACCTGGGCCCCGAGGAGGTGCTGCGCCTCCTGGTGGAGGAGGAGGGCAGGTTCCGCCGGATCCTGGAGCGCGGGCGGCAGGTGCTCGCCCGGCCGAGGTTCCGGGGCCGGCTGACCGAGGAGGACTTCCACTACCTCCACGACACCCATGGGCTGCCCCGCGAACTGATCACGGTGCTGTCCGAGGAGTGAGGGCGGCCACCGGCCGTCGGAACGCCCGGCCGCACGACATGCGGCCGGGCGTCCCGACGGTCTCCGGGCGCGCCCGGCGACGTGGCTCAGACCAGCTCGGGCTGGGGCTCGCGTTGCCGGACCCGCGCGGGTTTCGGGTCCCAGAGTTCGGTGGTCCGCTGGTAGCCGCGGATCACCGAGACCATCGCCAGCAGGAGCAACGGACCGGACAGCCACGGGTGTTCGGCCATCTGGACCGGCAGATAGCGGTACGCGAGCAGGAGGGCGGCGAAGACGGTCGTACCGTAGGCGACCAGCCGGACGCCCGCGCGGTCCCAGCCGCGGTCGAGCGCACGCATCGCCGCCTCGATGGTGAGCGCGAACACCACTCCGGCGATGATGTCCACCCCGTAGTGGTAGCCGAACCCGAGCGTGGCGCCGAGCGTGGCGAGCAGCCAGAACGTGCCCGCCCAGCGCAGGACCCTCGGGGCCCTGCGCGAGTGCACGAAGATGATGGTCGCCCACGCCGTGTGGAGGCTGGGCATGCAGTTGCGCGGGGTGATCGTGTCGAACGGGACCGGATGCGGCACGCTGACCGGCAGCGTGGTGTCCGGCCACAGCTGGGCCGCCGCCCAGGGCCCGCCGTCGGGGCCGAAGGCGAAGACCGGGCCGACCACCGGGAAGATCATGTAGATGGCCGGTCCCAGCAGGCCGATGACCAGGAACGTACGGACGAGATGGTGGCCCGGGAAGCGCCGCTCGACCGCGACATGGCGCAGTTGGTAGAGCGCGACGACGGCTGCGGCCACCGCGAGTTGGACGTAGACCCAGTCCAGGACGTGGGCGCCGGCCGGGCCCGTGGCCTCGATGATCCGGCCCGCCAGCCAGGCCGGGTTCCCCAGGGCGTGATCGGCGGTCGCCACGTACGGGTCGAGCACCGTGGGGTGGGTCTTCGCGGTGATCAGCAGCCAGGTGTCACCGGTCTTGCGGCCGGCCACCAGCAGCAGGCCGAGGCCCACGCCCTTCAGGAGCAGTACCCGCTCGGCGCCGGTGCGGCGGGTGACGGCGATCACCGCGCAGCCCAGGATGACCCACAACGCGCCGTTGCCGAAGTGATGTCCGTCGCTCACCTCCGCGTCCGCCGTCCATCGCACCAGCAGGATGACGAGGTCGATGCCGATCGCGGCGGCGACCGCGACGAACCGCTGCCGCCAGGTCAGCACCACCATCATCAACGCCATGCTGGCGTACAGCAGCGGCCCGGACCTGGGCGCGAAGATCACCTCGCGCGCCTGGTAGGTGAGCGGACCGGGCTCGCCGTAGTGGCGCGCGACGATCTCCAGGGCGACGAGGAAGCCGAGACCCACCACAGCCACCGAGGCCCACAGGATCATCCGTGGTCGACGCCGGGCGGCGACAGGCGTGAGTCTTCGGCTTATTCGCTTTATTCGCTCAAAAAACCGCGATGCTATGGATATCAAGTGTGTGGCCGATGCGTGAGATGCGGGCTGGGTGGGTGAGCAGGTGGCTCCGGGGGCGGCCGGAATGAACGTCCGGTGAAGAACGGGCGATGAAGCGGTCGTGAGTCGAACATGTTAACGGAGGGGGCTGCCGGGGTCCGCTGGTCAGGGGCGGTGCCCGGACCCGTCGCGACCGGCAGGACGTATACAAGAGCCCGGGCCGTCAACGGACGGCCCGGGCAGACGTGTTCGTCGGGGGTTCGTCGGGGGTTTACCGGGCGGTGCCGACGCTCCGCGCCCACTCCTCGACGGTGAGGGTCTCCCCGCGCCGGTTGAGCAGGCCGTTCACGAGGGTGTGGTGCAGGGCCGGGTCGGGGTCGGCGCAGGCGTCCGTCAGGACGGTGAACCGGTAGTCGAGGTCGGCGGCCTGCAATGCGGTGGACAGGACGACGCCACCGGTGGAGATACCGGCCAGGACGAGGTGGTCCACCTCCTGGGCGGCCAGGATCTGCTGGAGGTTGTTCCCCGCGAAAGCGCTGACCCTGTTCTTGTGGACGACGATCTCGCCCTCCGCCGGAGCGACATCGGGGTGGATGACGGCACCGGGGTCGTCGGCCGTGAAGAGGTGCGGAGGCAGGGCGCCGAAGATCTTGTTGCGCGGATGGGCGTCGACATGGCCCGGACGCAGCCGCAGTGCCACATGAACGACCAGGACGCCCGCGGCGCGCGCCGTGTCGAGCGCGTGCACGGCGCGCGGCAGGTAGTCGTCCGGCAGATGGGCGAGGTGGTGGGGCTGGAGGTCCATGGCGAGGAGGGCGGTGCGGGGCATGGTGTGCGTCTTCCGTTCGAGGTGTGCCGGGGTGGGGCGGTTTCGGGGGATGTCCTGGTGGCTCAGCGCGCTCGGGGAGTGTCCGACCCGGTGTCCGCGTCCGCGTCCGATTCCGTGTCCGTGGCGGCGCTGTCGTCCGTCACGCGGCCGAGCGTGCGGTCGAAGACGTTCAGAAGGAGGTAGAGCACGCCCGCGCCGAGCATGATCCACGCGAGATGATGCATACCGCCGGTGTCCGCGCGCTGCCCGAAGGAGGCGGCCGTCGTGGAGGAGGCGACCATCGAACCGACGTAGGCGAACGTCCGCAGCAGGCCGGCCGAGGAAGCGGTGCGCTCGGGATCGGTCTGGAAGTACACGGAGTTCTGCAGGGCCAGGTTGTTCAGGCCCTGCGGGATCCCGAAGATCAGGGCGACCAGCACCAGCATCCACACGGGGCTGGCCCCGGTGAGCATGAGCATCACCAGGCAGGCCGCGATCTGCCCGAGCGCGCCGACGACCAGCTTGCCGCGCACCCCGGCCCGCCGCCCGGTGACGACGGAGACCCCGATGGCCACCAGGAACATGGGGATCTGCACGAGCCCGGCGTGGAAGGGGGAGAGCCCGAACCCCTCCTCGGTCCACTGGCTGAACCCGTAGAGGAAGGAGTAGGCGACGACGTACGCGACCAGGGCGCGCCCGTAGGTGACCAGCAGGGGAGTGTTGCCGCCGAGCACCCGCAGGTCGATGAAGGGGACGGGTGCCCGCAGCTCCCGTACGACGAACGCGGCGCTCGCGGCGGCGGCGATCGCCAGGAGGTACCAGTCGCGCAGATGCAGATTCATCAGGAACAGCAGCAGTGAGACGAGCATCGCGGCGAACAGGGCCATACCCGGGAGGTCGAGCTGGGCGGTGAGACGTCCGCGCTGCGGGGACTCGCCCGTACCGGCCTCCTTGGGGAGCCGGAGCATACCCAGCAGGACGGCCACGACGGCCAGTGGCACATTCAGCGCGAAGGTCGCCCGCCATCCGCCCGCGGCGATCAGCAGCCCTCCCAGCAGGGGCCCGATGACGGCGATGGTCTGATTGGCGACGGCCAGGGCCGTCAGCACGCCGGCGGGGCTGTCCCGCCCCGTGCGCTTCGCCTCGCTGCGCACCAGGGCCATCGCCGCCGGATACCCGGCGCACGTGCCGAACCCGAGCAGCACCCGCGAGCCGATCAGCACGCCCAGATTCGGTGCCAGGGTGCCGATGACACCGGCGACCCCGACCAGGCTCGTGCTGAGGAGGAAGAGCCTGCGCGGCCCGAATATGTCGATGAGCCGGCCCACCACGGGCTGTCCGAGCGCGGTGGCCAGATAGAGGGCCGAGACCAGCCAGGCCGTCTGCGAGGGCGGTGCGCCCAGCGCGTTGCCGATGGGTATGAGGGTCACGGCGATGATCGTCGAGTTGATCGGGTTCAGGACCGAACCCAGCATCATCGGCGGCAGCAGCCGCCGGTCGAAGCCCGCCGTCGCCGCGGCGCCCCGCCCGTCCGTCTTCCGGTCAGCCATGGGTGAGCCGCTCCAGCACCGTCATGGCGGCGAGCACGGCCTGCCGCTCCTCTTCCGTGCACCGGTTCTGCAGCTCGCCCGCGAGCCACTCCTGCCGTGCCTGCCGGCCCTCCTCCACCCGCCGGTGCCCCTCCGGGGTCAGCGCGATCAGCAGCCGCCGCCCGTCGTCCGGGTCGGGGTGCCGCTCCACCAGCCCGAGGGCGGCGAGCGAGGCGACCGTCGCGGTCATCGACTGATGGCGCACCCCCTCGGCCGCGGCGAGGTCGCTGGCCGTGACGCCCTGACTGCCGGACAGCCGGGTCAGGACGGACTCCTGTCCGAAGGTGATGTCCTCGGCCTCGGCGGCGTTCAGGATGCGGCGCCGCAGGCGGCCGATGACCGTACGGACCTCTCGCGAGGCCTGTACGGCGGAGGGGGACAGGTGGGGGCTCTCATTCATGTATCCCACACTAGAACGTACAGCCTCAGTTGTACAGTTTGGACTGTATAAATCCGGGGCGCGGGGAAGCGGCCGTACGGCGGGTGCCTGTGGCTAGGACTCGGTGCCGCCCCGGAACGTGCGCCGGTAGGTGTCCGGCGGTACGCCGACCGCCCGGCTGAAGTGGCGGCGCAGGGTCGTCGCGGTCCCCATGCCGGTGCGCGCGGCGATGCGTTCGACGGCGGTGTCGGTGGTCTCCAGGAGTTCCTGGGCCCGCCGGATGCGCTGGGTGTGCAGCCAGCGCAGCGGGGTCAGGCCCGCGCTCCGGTGGAAGTGCCGGGTCAGGTTGCGGGTGCTCATCCCGGCCCGGTCGGCGAGGTCCTGCACGGTCAGCGGCTCGTGCAGCCGGTCGAGCGCCCACTGCTGGAGGTCGGCGATCCCGTCACCGCCCTGCCGCGGCACGGGCGCCGCGATGAACTGAGCCTGGCCGCCGGCCCGGTGGGGCGGCACCACCAGCGTGCGGGCCAGCGCGTTGGCCACGGCGGTGCCGTGGTCGAGGCGCACCAGATGGAGGCACAGGTCGAGGGCGGCGGCCTTCCCGGCGGCGGTCAGGATCCGGTCGTCGTCGGTGTAGAGGACGTCCGCGTCGACGTGCACCCGCGGGTAGCGTGCGGCGAGCCGGTCGGCGTGCGCCCAGTGCGTGGTGGCGCGCCGGCCGTCCAGGAGCCCTGCGGCGGCGAGGACGAACGCCCCGGTGCACAGCGACGCGATGCGCGCGCCCCGCCCGTGCGCCTCGCGCAGGGCGTCCAGCAGCTCGGCGGGCGGGTCCGCCTCGATGTCCTCGCAGGACGGGACGATCACCGTGCCGGCGCGGGCCAGGACGTCGAGCCCGTGCGAGGTGTCGACCGTCAGCCAGCCGCCGAGCCGCACCCCGCGCGGCCCGCACACGGCGAAGTCGTACCAGGGGCCGGCGAACCCCGACCGGTCCGTGCCGAAGACCTCGCCCGCGATGCTCGCCTCGAAGAGCATCGCCCCCTCGTACACCGGCATCGCCACCAGAGTCATGTCCGAAAGTGTACGCATGCCGTCGGCAGGGACACTCGTGGCGGCGGTGCGCACCGCGAAGAATCAAGGCATGAACACCAACGCACCGCACACCGCTGCGGTCTTCGGCTCGTACGGGCACACCGCCCGCTTCATCATCGACGAGCTGCACCGGCGCGGCTTCGCCCTCGCGCTCGGAGGCCGCGACCCCGAGAAGATGCGCGCCCTGGCCGACGCGCACCCGCACGCCCGCACCCAGGTCGTCTCCGTCGACGACCCCGCCTCGCTCGACGTGCTGCTGAAGGGTGCCTCCGTGGTCGTCAACAGCGCGGGGCCCTTCGGCGACACGACCGGGCCGGTGATCGCGGCGGCGCTGCGGGCGGGCATCCACTACATCGACATCACGGGCGAACAGCCCGTCACGCGGCAGACGTTCGAGACGTACCGCGACCGGCTGGCCGGCTCCGGGCGGCTGTTCCTGCCCGCTCTCGGGTTCTTCGGCGGGCTCCCGGACCTGCTGGCCACCGCCGCCATGGGCGACTGGGCGGCGGCCGACGACATCGCGATCGCCTTCGCGCTGAGCAGCTGGCACCCGACGGAGGGCACCCGCAAGGCGGGCGTGCGCAGCGCCGGAAAGCGGGTGACGTTCACCGGCGGACGGCTCGTCCCGGCCGGCGGCGGCCGGGCGGACCCGGTGGACTGGGACTTCCCCGGTCTCGGGACGCGGCCGGTCCACGGCATGGCGACGGCCGACCACATCACCCTCTCGCAGCACCTGAAGACCCCCCGGATCCGCACCTTCATGAACGAGGCCCCGCTGTCCGACCTGGGCGCCGCCGACACCCCGCCGCCCGTCGCGGTATCGCGGGACGGCCGCTCAGCGCAGACCTTCGTCGTCGACGTGGTCGTCCGCAGGGGCGAGGAGGAGCGGGCCGCATCGGCGAGCGGCCGCGACATCTACGCCGTGACCGCACCCCTGGTCGCGGAGGCGGTCGCGCGGATCCTGGACGGCAGGACCGCGCCGAACGGCGTGGCCACCGGGATGCGGGCCGCCGGGGAGGTGTTCGACGCCGACGGCTTCCTGTCCGGGCTCGACGCCATCCGCTACGCGAGGCGCTGAGCCGGCGCCGAGGGGGCTGCGCCGCTACGCCGGGCCGGCGCCCTTCGTGAACTGCGGCACAACCATCTCGATCAGCGCGGTGACGTCCGCTTCGGCCATCGGCTCGCCGGTCATGCCCATCCGGTGGAGCAGCACGCCGACCACGACGTCGATGAAGAACAGGACCCGGTGCTCGGGCTCGCCGAGCGCCTCCTGGAGCGCGAGCCGGTAGGGGTCCTGAAACCGTGTCGACAGGATCTCGCGCAGGTCCGGGTCGCTGACGGCGTCACTGAACACGCCGGCGAACGCGTCCCCCACCCCCGGCTCGGCGATCTTCGCCGCGATCCAGCGGATGGCCGAGGACAGCAGCTCGGCCCGGTCGGTGCCCTCCTCCAGCGGCGCCGGACCGAACGCGTCCAGGAGGCAGTCCACGATCAGCGCGCCCTTCGTCGGCCAGCGCCGGTAGACCGTCGACTTGGCGATCCCCGCGGCGGAGGCGATGCGCTCGACGGTGGCGCGCGCGTATCCCAGCTCCTGGACCGTGCTCAGCGTGGCGGCGAAGACCGCGGCGTTGACGCCGGAGCGCGGCCGGCCGGGCGGACGGGCGGATGGGGTCGATGGCATGGCCACACCCTACTCTTTTTCGCTACCTTGGGTATCGATACCTCAAGTCGCGAAACTCAAGGGGCAGGGAAAGCCATGACCGAGACCACGAGAGCACAGCGTCCTCCGGAGCCGGACTGGTCGGCGCCGACGACCGAGGAACTGATTGCCTACCGCGACGCGGAGAACCGCTTCCGGGCGTCCGACGCGGCCCGCGCCGTCACCGGCGAGCCCGATCCCGGCGCCTCCATCGCCTGGCAGACGCTGGCCCTGCCCGGCCGGGACCTCCCGGTCCGGGTGTACC
Organism: Streptomyces sp. ITFR-16; assembly: GCF_031844705.1. NCBI lineage: Bacteria > Bacillati > Actinomycetota > Actinomycetes > Kitasatosporales > Streptomycetaceae > Streptomyces > Streptomyces sp. ITFR-16. Next base: position 188,544 of record NZ_CP134609.1, on the reverse strand, counting down.
GGCCCACACCCGAACCCGAGGGCGGAGGCGTCCTGCCGCTCGTGGTCCATGTGCACGGAGGGGGATTCGTGGGGACGGCGGCCCAGTCCGACTGGGTCAACAGCCATCTCGCCGCCCAGCTGCCCGCGGTCGTCGTCTCGGTCGAACACCGGCTCCTCGACCCGGACCACCCCATGACGACCGCCGCCGAGGACGGCTGGGACGTGCTGCGCCACGTGGTGCGCCACGCCGGCCCCTGGGGCATCCACCCCGCCCGTACCGCCGTGTTCGGCGAGAGCGCCGGCGCGCTGATCTGTGCCCTGGCCGCGATCCGGGCCAGGGACACCGAGCCGCGCCTGCGGGCCCAGGTGCTGGTCAACCCCGCCGTCGATGTCACCGGGACGATGCTCGACTACCCCTCGGCCGCCGAGTTCGCCCGCACCCCGACGCTCGGACTGCCGCAGCTGCGACTCGTCGGGCGGCTCGCCGTCGCGCCGGGGACGGACCCGCGCACGGTCTCGCCGCTGTACGCCGACAGCCTCGGCTCTCTCGCCCCCGCGCTCGTCGTGGTGCCGACCCATGACCCGCTGGCCGACCAGGGCCGCCGCTACGCCGAGCGGCTGCGGTCGGCCGGCACACCGGCGCGGCTGGCCGAACACCCCGGCGCGGGGCACGCGTTCCTCAGCATGCCGGGCATGGCCCCGCAGGCCGAGGCCGCGCGTACGGAGATCCGCGAGTTCCTGCGGGCGGCCCTCACCGGATGACACGGGGCCGCCGGAGCGGGCGGCGGCCCCCGGCGGCCGTTGCCCGCCGGGGGCCGCTGCCTCAGGCGCCCTCCTCCTCCGGGAGGGGCTTGTGGGCCGAGAACGTCAGGCCCTGGTGCACGCCGAGCGTGATGTCGACATACCCGAGCGTCTGGAGCCGGATGAGGAACGCGGCGGGCTCCACCGGGTTGTAGACGTCGTCCTGGTGGAACGCGTGCAGGGCGTGGCTCGGCAGGCTGTCGGACCCGACGAGGACACCGCCCGGCCTCAGGACCCGCAGAACCTCCGCCAGCAGCCGGTTCTGGAGCGCTGCCGTCGGTACGTGGTGCAGCATCGTGAACGAGGCCGCCGAGTCGAACGAGTCGTCGGCGAAGTCCAGCGCGGCCCCGCTCCCGTGCACGATCTCGACGTTCGTCCCGGCATAGCGCCCGGCCAGCAGCGCCGCCGCGTCGGCGTCGACCTCCACGGCCATCAGGTGCTCCACCTCGTTGCGCAGCCACTCGGTCGCCGCCCCGGGCCCGGGACCGATCTCCAGCATCCGTTTCCCCAGATCGGCCCGTGCGACGGCGACCGGCAGCACGTCGTGCTGGAGATGGGCGGCCCACTCGGGGCTCGAACACAGCTCGGCATGTCCTTTGTTCATGACGGCAACGCTAGGGACCGGCGTGATCGTCTTAAAGGCCCTACGCTTCCACCTCATGTCGGCAAACGGACACGGCGGCGCGCTCGTCCTCATCGGTACGTTCCCGATGCCGGCGGGCACCCGGTTCCATCGGCACACCCACCGGACGCACCAGCTCGCCTGGGCCTCCAGCGGCACGCTCTCCGTCGCCGTCGACGCCCGGACGTGGGTCCTGCCGACCACCCGCGCCCTGTGGATCCCGGCCGGCACGCCGCACGAGGTGCTGTCGGCGAGTCACACCACGATGACCTCGCTCTACCTCTCCGGCACACCCCGGGCCGCGCCGGGACCGTGGACACGGCCCCAGCCGGTCGAGGTCCCGCGCCTCCTGGCGGAGCTCATCCTCTTCCTGGACGACCCGGGCCTCGACGCCGGACGCCGGAAGCGGGGCGAGGCGCTCCTGCTCGACCTGCTGGAGCCGGTGGCCGTCACCACGCTCGCCACACCGCTGCCGGACGACCCGCGCGCCCGGGACGTGGCGCGGGCGCTCCTCGACGACCCGGCCTGCGCCCTGCCGCTCGCCGCCTGGGGCCACCGGGTCGGCGCCTCCGGACGCACGCTGGCCCGGCTGTTCCTCGCGGGCACCGGCATGCCGTTCGGCCGGTGGCGCACGCTCGTCCGTCTCAACGCGTCCCTGCCGGCCCTCGCCGCCGGCGAGCCGCTGAACCGGGTGGCGCGGGCCGCAGGTTACGAGACGGTGAGCGCGTTCGTCGCGGCCTTCCGGCGCGAGACCGGTGTCACGCCGGGCGCGTACTTCGGCACCGGCCGCCCCCGGCCGGGCGCCCCCGGGGAGTGAGGGTGAGGGAGCGCAGTGCCCCGTACGCGTCGGGAGCCCCGACTGCCGGGCCCGCTCAGGCCTGGATGAGCTGCGGTTCGGGCTGCTGCGCCGGTACGGCCTTCGGCTCCCACTCCCGGGTGGTCCGCAGATAGAGGTGGATCACGGAGGCCATGGCCAGCAGGAGCAGCGGTCCGAACAGCCAGGGGTGGTCGGCCATCCGGACCGGCAGATAGCGGTAGGAGAGAAGGAGGGCCGTGAATACCGTCGTGCCGCAGACGGTGAAACGGACCGCCGAGCGGTCCCAGCCCCGGTCGAACGCGCGCATCGCCGCCTCGACGGTGAGGGCGAAAACGACACCGGCAATGAGATCCGCGCCGTAGTGATAACCGAATCCGAGCGTGGCGGTCAGCGTGGCGACGAGCCAGAACGTGCCCGCCCAGCGCAGATAGCGCGAGCCCTTGCGCGAATGAATGAAAAGCGTGGTGGCCCAGGCCGTATGGAGACTGGGCATGCAGTTGCGCGGGGTTGTCCCGTCGAACGGGATCGGGTGCGGGGCGCTGATGGGCACCGGCGTGTGGGGCCACAGATGGGCCGTGGCCCACTGCCCGCCGTCGGCGCTGTAGGCGAAGACCGGGCCGACCACCGGGAAGATCATGTAGATGGCCGGTCCCAGCAGGCCGATGACCAGGAACGTACGGACGAGATGGTGGCCCGGGAAGCGCCGTTCCACCGCGACATGGCGCAGCTGGTAGAGCGCGATGATCGCGGCCGCCAGCGGGAGCTGGCCGTAGACGGCGTTGAGGACATGGGTGCTGACCGGGTCGGTGGCCTCGATGAACCGGCCCACCAGCCAGGACGGATTGCCGAGTGCGTGGTCGGCGGTCGCCACGTACGGGTCGAGCACCGTCGGGCGGGTCTTGGAAGTGATGAGCAGCCAGGTGTCGCCGGTCTTGTGGCCGGCCACCAGGAGCAGGCCGAGCCCGGCGCCCTTCAGCAGCAGCGTGCGTTCCCGGCCGGTGCGGCGGGTCACGGCGATGACCGCGCAGCCCAGGATCACCCACAACGCGCCGTTCCCGAAGGCGAGCTCCGCGCCGGCCGCCCAGCGGATCAGCAGGAGGACCAGATCGATGCCGACCGCGATCCCGGCGGCGACGAACCGCTGCCGCCAGGTGAGCACCACCAGCGTCAGCGCCAGACCGGCATAGAGCAACGGGCCCGAACTCGGCGCGAAGACCACCTCTTGCGCCTGATTGGTGATCGGTCCCGGCAGACCGTAGTGGCGTGCGGTGATCTCCAGCGCGACGAGGAATCCGAGGGTCACCACGGCCGCCGTGGTCCACACGATCGCCCGTGGCCGACGCCATGCGGCGAAATCAACTGTGGAGCTGATCCGCGACAACACCCGCGATGCTATAGATATCAATTGCTCAGCCGATTTGTTAGTCGTTGTCTACGTGGCTCACCCTTCGTGCTAGATGGCAAAGGTTTTCTAGTGAAGGACGGGCGATCGGGGCCGATCGTCGTGAGTTCGAACATGCTAGCGGAGTGGTGCGGGTGGGTTCGCTGGTCAGGGGGTGTGCTCCGGCCAGGGCACGTCCGTGGTGACCGGTGCGGTGTAGTCGACGCCCGGCACCGAGAATCCGTACAGCCGCCGGACCTCGGCGCGGAACCACGCGAGGTCGGCCAGAGCGGCGATCGTGTCGCTCGTCGCGGCGTCCCAGCGTCCGGCGACGGCCGCCTGGACGTCCTCGCTGAGCTCCCACCTGTCCAGCCTGATCCGCCCCTCGTCGTCCAGGACGAGCGGAGCCGCACCGGTGAGCTGGTCCCAGAGCGCGGCCAACTGCCGCACCGGCGGCACCAGGCCGTCCCCGAGCACACCGCGCAGCAGCCCGGTGTACAGGGCGATGCCGGGAATGGCGGTCGAGGACTGGGTGACGGCCGCGCCGTTCACGGATGTCACGGCCCGCCCGCCCACCGTCTTGGCGAGCCGCTCGTCCAGCGTGCGGGCGGTGGCCTCCAGATCGGCCTTGGCCGCGCCGATCGTGCCCTGCCGGTAGATCGCCGCCGTCAGCGGCGATCCGATGTACGACAGCGCGGCCGTGGCGAAACCGTCGGCGAGCAGATCCCGGGCGGCGAGATGGCCGATCCAGCGTTCCCAGTCCGCACCGCCCATCACCGCCACGGTCTGCTCGACGTCGTCGCCCTCGGCCGGTGCGGTCTCGACCTCGCGGACCTCGGGAGCGCCCCGGTCGTCGAAGAGCAGTGTCCGGGTACGGCTCGCCCCGCCGACCGGCTTGAGGACGGAGGAGTACGTGGCGCCGGTGTCGGGATCGGTGCGCCGGGGTGCGGCCACCGAGTAGATCAGGTAGTCCAGCCGGCCGCCGAAACGCCGCTCGACGAGATCCGCGACCTCGTCCTTCACGGCGTCGGAGAACGCGTCGCCGTTCAGGAAGACCAGATCCCGCCCGGCGGCGCGGGCGATGCCGGCGGTGGCGGCCGTGCGGTACCAGCCGGCCGTGGCGGTGCGCCGCTCGGTGGGCGCCTTCTCGAAGGACACCATGACGCCCCGGATGCCGGCGCGCTTGAGCCCGGCGAGCGTGGCGGCGAGCCCGTATCCGGCCGAGGAGCCGATGATCAGCGCCACCGGCCCAGGACCCTCGGGCTCTTCGGCGGGGTCCGGGCACGCCTGCCACATGTCGGTCACCGCCTTCGCGCAGCCCGTGGGGTGGGAGTCGAGAAAGAGGAAGCCGCGGTTGCGGGGGGTGAGAACGCGCTCGCTCACGATGGCAGTCCTTGGATCGGCGGGGACGGCGGCGGCCGGCCCGGCCCCGCGTCCCGCCAGTCTGCGACAGCGCGGAGACGGGCAGAGGTGACGCCGGAGACAATGATCATGAGCGGGTCTTGGAGTGTTTCCACCACACCGGTCCCGCTCCCCGGGGCGTCGCGACGATCGCCCCCGCCGCGTACGGCGGGGGCGATCACGGGGCGGGTGCTCAGGAGAGGGTGCAGCTCACCGTCGGCACGCCGCCCGCGCCGGGCGTTCCCTGGAAGCCGAAGCCTGTGTGGGCGCCGGCCGCGAGGCCGCCGTTGTAGGCGGTGTTCGCGACGCTGACGGCGGAGCCGGTCTGGGTGTAGGTGGCGTTCCACATGTTCGTGACCTTCTGGCTTCCCGACCAGGTCCAGGTCACCTTCCACCCGGTCCCGGCCGAGGTGCCGGTGTTGGTCACCGTCACATCGGCCCCGAACCCGTCGCCCCAGTCGCCGTTGACGGTGTAGGAGGCGGTGCAGCCCTTGTCACCGCCGGAACCTCCGGTGGAGGTGGTGGCCGCCACGGAGGAGGAGGGCGCCGACACGTTGCCCGCCGCGTCGCGGGCCCGGACGGTGTACGTGTACGCCGTACCGGCCGTCAGACCGGAGTCCGTGTACGTGGTGCCGGTCGCCGTGCCGGCCTTGGTGGAGCCGCGGTAGACGTCGTAGCCCGTGACCCCGGTGTCGTCGGACGCGGCCGTCCACGACAGGGAGACGGAGTCGCCGGTGGTCCTGGTGACGGTGAGGCCGGCCGGGGCCGTCGGGGCCTGGGTGTCCCCGTTGTCCCCGCCTCCGCTGCCGCCGCCGAAGCCGGGCGCCTTGATGTCCGCCAGGTAGCCGTCCTTCACGGTGTCTACGGTGGTCCAGTCGTCCTTGAGGATGCCGCCGGTGTCACCCGAGTTGGGGTTCCAGGACCAGAAGGTCCACGAGAAGCTGTCGCCCCCGTACTGGGCGGTCGGGCGCAGATAGTCGGCCAGGGCCTTCAGCCACTTCTGGTCGGTGGTGGACTGGAGCGTCGTGCCGAACTCGCCCACCCACACCGGTGCGATGTCCTGCTTGAAGATGTAGCCCCAGTACTTGTCCCAGATGCCCGGCATGTTGGCCGGAAAGGACGCGTCGCCGAACCACGGCTGCTGGGCGACGCTGGTCGCGTAGTCGTGCGCCGAGTAGACGACCCGGTGGGCCACGTCCAGCTCCACCGGATACCGGCCGACGCCCATCAGGTTGCCGCCCCACCACCCGGACACCCCGTCGAACGTCTGGATGCCCTCCACGAAGACCAGCAGATCGGGGTTGACCGACAGGACGGCGTTGCCGCCGCGCTGCGCGGCCAGCCGCCAATCCTTCGTGGTGTCGCCGCAGCCCCAGCAGGCCGGGTCGTGCGGCTCGTTGTGCAGGTCGATGCCGATCACCGCGTCGTCGCCCGCATAGCGCGCTGCCAGCGCCTCGAGGTTGGCCAGCCAGGTGGATTCGGGGACGGCGGCCGTGTACCAGAGCGCCGACTGGCCGGCGGAGTCGGGCCGGTGCCGGTCCAGGATGACCTTCATGCCGATGTCGCCCGCGTAGTCCACGATGCGGTCCATGACACCGAGCGAGTCGAGGCCCTGGAGATCGGCGTTCATGCCGGCGGAGTAGTTGATGCCGGTGGGGGCGGTGCCGGTGAAGATGTCGTCGCTGTAGGGCATCCGGATGGTGTTGTAGCCCAGCGACTTCATCTGGTCGATCATGCTCTTGTAGTCGCGGGACCACAGGCCGTGGGGCACGTAGTTGGAGGTCTCGAAGCCGAACCAGTTGATCCCGGCGATACGGACCGGCCGGTCGGCCGCGTCCAGCAGCTGCCGGCCGCTGGTGTGCCAGTAGCCGGCACCCGGTGCGGCGTCGGCGGCGGCCGCCGCGTGGGAGCCGGCGAGGGGGAGCAGCAGGGCTGCCGCGATCACGGCGGCCGTCCTCGCGGCTCTGCGGACAAGGCGGAGAGGGTGAAGCACGGTGCTGGTTCCTCTCTCGGAGGCACGGTCCGCGACTGGATTATGGGAGCGCTCCCATTTTGCCGCGTGCCGCGCCGTGGATGGCAGGGGGATGGAGGTGTCGGGGCGGTCGCCGCCCCCGCTCCCGGTGAAGTCCCGTCTCGCCGGATGTGGGGGACCGATGGCGGGCGGCCCGGCGCCATAAAAGCGATAGAGCAATGGACATGTCAATGGGGCGAACGGTGTTCATCACTTGAAGGCATGCCGCCCCGTCGCCCGTGCTGTGCGGGTTGCCGGGGTGCGCCGGCCGCTCACCCCGGCATCGCCGGGGGCGGCGGGGGCGAGCTGAACCGGGCGAGATCGGAGCCGGGCGAGGTCGGCGCACCGGCAGCGGCCCGTGTCACGGGGGCCGGGCATCGGCGGCCTGTCGGTGGGGTGTCGGGCGGTGGGTGCAGGCTGGTGTCCATGACTGAGCTGCTCGTGGCGTCGGACGACGCCCACACCCTGACCGCGCTCGACGCCGGATCCGGGCCCAATCTCCTCGTGGTGCACCCGGGCGGGGGGAACGCGACGACCTGGGACGGCGTCGCCCGTCGGCTGACCGATGACTTCCGCGTCGTCAGCATGCACCGGCGGATCTACGCCCCCGGAGCGGACATCGCCCTGCCGCACTCGATGGCCGTCGAGGGGAGGGACGTCGTCGCCGTCGCCCGTCGTCTCGACGCGCCCGTGCTCCTCGTGGGGCACTCCTCGGGCGCCGTTGCCGCATTGGAGGCCGCCCTGCTCGCGCCCTCGGTGTTCGCCGGGCTGTTCCTCTACGAACCTCCGCTGCCGACCCGGGAGTTGATCGCGGGCGAGGCGGGGAGGCGGGCCCGCGCGGCGCTCGACGCGGGTGACCCGGTGGAGGCGATGCGCATCCACATGCGCGACATCGTGCGCATGCCCGCGGGCGTCGTCGACGAGATGTTCGCCGACGCGCGTGTGCGGGAGGCGTTCGGCGCGCAGGCGGCGGCGCAGATCGCGGACGACGAGGCGATCGACGCCCTCGGCGTCGGCATCGACCGCTTCGCCGCGCTCGGCCTCCCGGCCACGCTCCTGGAGGGCGACCTCAGCCCGGCCCACCTGCGGGAGCGCCTGGCGGACCTGGCGGCGACCCTGCCCGACGCCCGGGTCGTCACGCTCCCGGGGCAGGGGCACATCGCCCATCTCACCGCTGCGGGGTCCGTGGCCGACGCCGTGCGTGCCACGGCGGAGCGCGTATTCGGGTCCCGGGCGTGACGTCCGCGCGGGGGTGGTCCGGACGGGGTCCGCGCGTTCGCGAAACCGGGCGGGGGCGGTCCGGACCGGTCCCGCGTGTTCACGAACCCGCGCGGACCCCGTCGCCGAGTGGCCAGGACTCGATGTCCCGGTAGCGGATCGGGCCGGGGCTGCGGCCGGCGTTGCTGCCGACCAGATGCAGTCGCTCGGCGGGCCAGGGCAGGCCGGTGAATCCGGTCAGCCCCGCGGCGAGCTCCAGTGCCGAGGACCGATCGCCCCGGCGGGCGCGTGCCAGTGTCAGATGGGGGCGCAGCGGCCGGCTCTCGAAGGCGATGCCGCAGTCCTCGACCGCGGTGCGCACATCGGCGGCCAGGATGTGCAGCGCGTCGGTGTCCCCGTCGATTCCGGTCCACAGCACCCGCTCGTCGAAGGTGCCGCCGCCGCTCAGCGCCAGGCGCGGGGACGGGTGGGCCGCCGCGAGTGCGGCGAGCGGTGGTTGCAGCAGGGGAACGGTCCCGGCGGGCAGCTCCCCGAGGAACGCCAGCGTGATGTGCCAGTCCTCGATCCGGTTCCACCGCAACTGGGGGTGGGTGTCATAGGCGGGGCGCAGCTCCCGGGCGAGCTCCTCCTTCGCCCGGTCGGGCGGGGCGAGGGCGATGAACACGCGGACGGTCGCGGGCGGGGTCTGTTCGGTCGTCACACCGGATTCTTACCGTATGCCGGTGACCTGTCCGCGCCGGCGGCGTTGAACAGGAGAGGGCCCGCCCGGGGGGTGCTGAGGCCCGGCGAGGCGGGGCGCGTGCCCGGCGCACGGGAGCGCGGTGTGATCTCGCTGTGTCGGAGAGTCAGCGGGCGTACGCCGGTGGCTATCCGAATCCGGCCACGCCGTATTCATCGATACGCGCACAATAAGGACACCGGGTGGCTGGATACTTCCCCCGGAGGCCGGTTGGCATATGTCCGGGGCGAGCCGTGATGCTTGTCGTCTCATTGGGTACTCGTAAGTAATAGGCTGAATTGCATCTTTGGCCGTCAAGGGTCCTCTATTGTGATTGGCGTGAACGGGCGAAGCCGTGGAAGGTCCGGCTCGGTCACCGGTGTAACGTCGGTATCCACTGGCGTAACGTATCTCCGCTCCGAGGGGGAGATGGGGTACGCGAGAGGCGAATGCCTCACGGTGTGGCCGTGAGGATTTCTCCGTGCGGCACACCTGGAAACAACGGATGAACATGTCGTGGGAAGTGCGACATCAAGTGGGGGGACGGTCGTGACCAATCCTTTCGATGACGAGTCGGGGCGGTTCGTGACGCTGGTGAACGGCGAGGGGCAGTACTCGCTGTGGCCCGCGCATATCGATATCCCGGGCGGCTGGCGCGTCGGCGGTCCCGAAGGTTCGCGGCAGGAGTGTCTGGACGCGATCGAGGCCGAGTGGACCGACATGCGGCCTGCGGGCCTGGTGCGGGCGATGGAGGCCGACGCCGGATAGTGCCGTGCCGGGGCGGCCCAAGTGCTGCCCCGCCGGCCCGGCGGGCGAGCGGCCGGGGCGCTCCCGCCTGATGGACTCCGCTCGCATTCGAGCAGAATCGATCAGGCGAGGGTGTCGATCGGTCACGCCTCATATGCAAGTGGTCATTTAGCCTTCATAAGGCTTTCATGATTCATTGACGGACCGCCTTGCGGTCCGCCCTCGTGGTGCGAAGACAGCGGCGTGCCTTACCGGGTTCCTGAGCCGGTAAGGACCCCACCCGTGCCTGATGTCACGGGCGCCGCGACGTATCTCTCCGCTTTCACCGGCCAGTTGTCGGCAATGGACGCCGATCCGGCGCGACCGGGTTTCGTCCTGCCTTCTTCGTCCCCCCGGAAACCTCTCCCCAAAGGTGTGCTCGGCATGCGCGAAAACAGCTCCGTCTCCTCGGATACGGCTCCCGAAGAGTTCCTCGGCATTACTGCGGCCCAGCAGGGTGTCTGGTACGGGCAACTGGTCGATCCGGACAGCCCCAAATACAACATCGGTGAATGCTTCGAGATTCGGGGCGACCTCGACGCAGCCTTATTCGCCGCAGCGGTCGACCGGGCCGTCGCCCTGTGCGACAGCCTCAACGTCGAGTTCGTCACCGACGGCGACACCGTCCGCCAGCGCATCGTCCGTCGCCCCCCGGCGGGGTCCGGCCGGCTCCGGGTGATCGACCTGTCCGGCGCCGACGACCCGGCCGGCGCGGCCGAGCGCTACCTCGCCGACGACATGGCCTCCGTCGACAGCCTCGACGCCCCGCACCACCACTTCGCCCTGCTGCGCCTCGGCGACCGGCTCCACCACTGGTACCTGCGGTTTCACCACATAGCCGTGGACGGTCTCGGCGGTCACGTCTTCGCGCGCACCGTGGCCGGCCTCTACGAGAGGGCCGTACGCGGCGAGGACATCGCCGACGCCGAGGTGCCCGCCGCACCGCTCCGCGAGCTCGTCGCCGACGAGGCGGCCTACCGTGCCTCCGACCGCTACGAGGCCGACCGCGCCTACTGGACCGGCAGGTTCGCCGATCTGGCCGCCGGCCGCACCGCGCCCACCTCCGGTGCGGCCGACGAGCTAGGCGCGGACAGCGGAAGACCCCTCATCCGCCGGCGCACCGACACCCCCGCCCCCGACGGCCCGGACGTACGGCTGCACAACGGCGAGGCGCTCCCCGTCGACGTCCTCGACGGTCTGCGCCGTCTCGCGGCCGCCCACCGCACCAGCTGGAGCGCCGTCGTGGTGAGCGCGGTCGCCGCCTACGTCGGCCGGGCCACCGGGACACGGGACGTGACCGTGGGCCTCTCCTCCAACGGCCGGCACGGCGGACTGCGCCACATCGTCGGCATGACCTCCAACATCCTGCCGCTGCGGCTGACCGTCACCCCCGGGACGACCGTCGGCACGCTCGTCCGCGCCGCCGCCACCGAGATGCGCGCGGCCCTGCGGCACCGCCGCTTCTCCCGTGAACAGCTCGCCCGCGAGCTGAACATGACCGATGACGCGGCCCGCCTGACAGGTGTGGTTGTCAACATCATGGGCTACGACTACGACCTCGACTTCGCCGGCAGCCCCGGCGCCTCCCGCGTGCTGTCCATCGGCCCGGTCGACGACGTGTCCCTCTTCCTCTCCGAACGCGCCGAGGGCAAGGGGCCGTTGATCGGATTCGACGCCAACCCGGAGCTGTACCGGCCGGAGGACGTACAGCTGCATCAGCAGGCCGTCGTCGCCTTCCTCACGGCGCTGGCCGACGCGGACGCCGATCTGCCGCTGGGCGACCTGCCGTTCCTCGACGGGACGACGGCCGCCGCCCTGCACGCGCAGGGGCGTGGCACCCCCCTGCCACCGGACGCGGTGTCATCGGCCCTCCCGGAGGCGTTCCGGGCGCAGGTACGCCGGACACCGGACGCCCCGGCCGTGGTGGACGGGGCCCGCAGCCTCTCGTACCGGCAACTGGGCCGGGCGGCCGAGGAACTGGCGGGCGCCCTGACCGGACACGGCATCCGTGCCGAGGACGGCGTCGGCATCCTCGTGGGCCGCTCGGCCGCGCTGCTGCCCGCCACGCTCGGCACCGTCCTCGCGGGAGCCGCGTACGTACCGATGGACGCCGCCTGGCCCGCCGAACGGCTCGACCGGGTCGCGGAAGCGGCCCGCGTGCGGGCCCTGGTGACCGACGAGGCGACCGCCGGCCAGGCCTGGGTGCGGGAGGCCGCCGGGGACCTTCCGGTGATCGTCCTGGACGCCCTCGGCGGCGTACTCCACGGCGCTCCGGCCCGCCCGGGCCCGCTGCCCGACGTGACCCGGGGCGACCGGCTCGCCTATGTGATGTTCACCTCCGGCTCCACCGGCCTGCCCAAGGGAGTGGGCGTCACCCACGCCGACGTCCTCGCGCTGGCCGCCGACGGCACCTGGACCGACGGGGTGTCCGACGCGGTCCTGATGCACTCGGCGTACGTCTTCGACGCCTCCACGTTCGAGATCTGGGCGCCGCTCCTGAACGGCGGCCGGGTGGTCGTCGCCCCCGCGGGCGTGCTGGAGGCGCGGGTCCTCCACGACATGGTGGACCGGCACGGAGTCACCGCGCTGTTCCTGACGACCGCTCTGTTCAATGTGATGGCCGAGGCCGACCCCACGGCGTTCGCAGGGGTGCGCATGGTCGCCACGGGCGGTGAGGCAGCCAGTCCCGACCTGATGCAGCGCGTGGCCGCCGCCGCGCCCCGCACGCTGGTCCTGCACGTCTACGGACCCACCGAGACCACCACGTTCGCCGCCCGGCAGCCGGTCACCGCCGGCACCCCGGGCGTGCCGCCCATCGGGCGGCCCCTCGACGGGATGAGCCTGTACGTCCTGGACGGCTCGCTCGGCCTGGTGCCGCCCGGCGTGGTGGGGGAGCTGTACGTGAGCGGCCACGGCGTCGCCCGGGGCTACCAGGGCAACCCCGCACTGACCGCCGGCCGCTTCGTCGCCGACCCGTTCAGCGGGGACGGGGGCCGTATGTACCGCACGGGCGACCTCGTGCGATGGAGCGCGCACGGGGCGATCGAGTACGTCGGGCGCGCGGACGGGCAGATCAAACTCCGCGGCTTCCGCATCGAGCCGGCCGAGACCGAGAACGTCCTGCTGGCCGACCCCGGCGTGCGCGCCGCCTGTGTGATGGTCCGTGAGGACACCCCCGGTGACCGCCGGCTCGTCGCCTACGTCGTGCCCGCCCCCGGCACCCGGCCGGACGGCACGGCCCTGGCCCGCCGTGTCGGACGCGCCCTGCCCGCGTACATGGTGCCCTCCGCGTTCGTCACCCTCGACGCCCTGCCCCTGAACCCCAACGGCAAGGTCGACCGCCGCGCCCTGCCCGCCCCGCGCGCCGCCGGCACCACCGGCCGCGCCCCGCGCACCCCGTACGAGGAAGTCCTCGCCGGACTGTTCGCGGACGTCCTGGGCGTGGATGCCGTCGGCATCGACGACAACTTCTTCGCCCTGGGCGGCCATTCGCTGCTCGCCACCCGGCTCACCGGCCGGGTCCGCGCCGCCCTCGGCACCGAACTCCGGCTGGGCACGCTCTTCGACCACCCCACGGTCGCCTCCCTGGCGGCGGTCCTGGACACCGACGGGCCCGCCCGCCCCGTCCTCTCCCCGCAGCCGAGGTCCGACGCGGTCCCGCTGTCCTTCGCCCAGCAGCGCCTGTGGTTCCTCAACCGGGCGGAGGGCCCCGGCGACAGCTACAACGTGCCGATGGTCCTCGAACTCGACGGCCCCCTCGACGCCGACGCCCTGCGCGGCGCCCTGGCCGACACCGTCGCCCGGCACGAGAGCCTGCGCACGGTCTTCGCCGAGCACGACGGCATCGCCCGTCAGGACGTCCTGGACGCGGAGACCGCCGCAGGGCTCGTCCCGCTCGTCGTCGAGCGGGCGCCGGCCGAGGAGAGCGCCGACGCCTGGGCGCAGGAGACGGTGGAGCGCCTGACCACCGCGCCCTTCGACCTCACCGGCGACCTCGGTGTCCGCGCCCATCTGCTCCGGCTGGGCCCGGACCGTCACATGCTGGTCCTCGTCCTGCACCACGTCGTCGCCGACGGCTGGTCCCTCGCGCCGCTCAGCCGTGACCTCGGCGCCGCCTACCGCGCCAGGACCGGGGGAGCGGACGCGCCGGACTGGGCGCCCCTGCGCGTCCAGTACGCCGACTACACCCTCTGGCAGCGCCGGCTGCTCGGCGACGACGGCGACCCGGACAGCCTGGCCGCCCAGCAACTCGGCTTCTGGAAGCAGGCGTTGCACGGCGTCCCCGACCTCCTGGAGCTGCCCCTGGACCGGCCGCGCCCGGCCGTGCCCAGCCACCGGGGCGCCGCCGTCCCCTTCGAGCTGCCCGCCCCCGCGCACGCGGCGCTCGTGCGGCTCGCCCGTACCACCGGCTGCACGCCCTTCATGGTGCTTCAGGCCGCCCTCGCGGTAACCCTTCAGGCCCACGGCGCCGGCTCCGACATCCCGCTGGGCACCGCCGTGGCCGGCCGCACCGACGAAGCCCTCGACGATCTGGTCGGGTTCTTCGTCAACACCGTCGTCCTGCGCACGGACCTGTCCGGCGCCCCGACCTTCGGTGAACTGCTCGACCGGGTCAAGCAGTTCGACATCGCGGCCCTCAGCCACGGTGACATCCCCTTCGAGCGGATCGTGGAGGCACTCAACCCCGAGCGGTCGGGCGACCACCACCCCCTCTTCCAGACCATGCTGGTCCTCCAGAACCAGGAGCAGGCACGGCTCGACCTGCCGGGCATCACCGTCCGCGACCGCTCCCGGCACCGCGGGGGCAGCAAGTTCGACCTGACGTTCTCGCTGACGGAGTCCGTACAGCACGCGGACGCCGGGGCAGACACGCCGGGCACCGGATCCGCCGAGGACACGAGAGCCAACGGGCCGAGCACGGACGGGCCCGGCGGTATCGGGGGCTACCTGGAGTACGCCACCGACCTCTTCGACGCCGCCACCGCCCGCGCCCTGTGCGCCCGCTTCGCCCGCGTACTGACCCAGGCCGTCACCGACCCGGGCCGGCCCGTCGGCGACCTGGACCCGCTCGAACCGGGGGAGAGGGACCGCCTCCTCGCCCAGGGGCGCGGCGACCTGCGGCCGCTGCCCGCGCTCACCGCCCCCGAGGCGGTACGGGAGCGGGCCGCGCGCACCCCTCAGGCCGTCGCCGTGCGCGATGCGCACACCAGCCTCAGCTACGCGGAACTGGACGCCCGCGCCGACACCCTCGCCCACGCGCTGCGCGCGCGGGGCGCAGGCCGTGAGACCAGGGTGGCCATCGCCGCGCCGCCCTCCGTGGACACCGTCGTCGCCATGCTGGCCGTCCTGCGGTCCGGTGCCGCCTATCTGCCCGTCGACCCGGAGTACCCGCCCGCCCGTATCCGCCACATGCTCGACGACGCCCGGCCCGTCCTGCTGCTCACCACCGCCGAGGTGCACGCCGGCCTGCCCACCGGCGACCTGCCGTGGCTCGCCCTCGACGGCCCGGCCGCCCTCCCCGCCGGGCGTACCGGCCGACTCCCGGGCCCACCCCACCCGGCGGATCCCGCGTACGTCATCTACACCTCCGGG
This sequence comes from Streptomyces sp. ITFR-16, assembly GCF_031844705.1. Lineage (NCBI taxonomy): Bacteria > Bacillati > Actinomycetota > Actinomycetes > Kitasatosporales > Streptomycetaceae > Streptomyces > Streptomyces sp. ITFR-16. The sequence goes on along the minus strand of NZ_CP134609.1, from coordinate 173,216 downwards.
TCCACCGGCCGGCCCAAGGGCGTGGTCGTGACGCACGCCGCCCTGGCCAACCACATGGCCTGGATGGCACGGCACCTCGCCCTGACGCCGGACGACCGGGTCCTCGCCCGCACCTCGTCGAGCTTCGACGCCTCCGTATGGGAGGTGTGGCTGCCGCTGATGTACGGCGCCGAGGTCTGCGTGCTGCCTCCCGGGGCCAACACGGAACCCCGCACCCTCGTCTCCTGGATGAGCCGCTTCGGGGTCACCGTCGCCCAGTTCGTCCCCTCCCACCTGGGTCTCGTCCTCACCGAGGCGGCCGACGCCGCGCCGCTGCCCGCTCTGCGCGCCGTCCTGTGCGGCGGAGAACCGCTCCCGCGCAACCTCGCCGACGAGGCTGCCGCGCGGTGGCACGCCGAGGTGCACAACCTCTACGGCCCGACCGAGACCGCCATCGACGCCACCGCCCACCGCATCACCGCCCCGGGAGCCGAGGGCCGCCCGGAGACCGGACCGACCGCCTCGCCGTACGAGACCGTTCCGATCGGCCGGCCCGTCGACACCATGCGCGCCCATGTGCTCGACACCCGCCTGCGGCCCGTGCCGCCCGGTGTCACGGGGGAGCTCTATCTGTCGGGTCCCAACCTCGCCCGCGGCTATCTGGACCGCCCGGGCCTGACGGCCGCACGGTTCGTCGCCGACCCGTTCGACGCCGAGGGCGCCCGCATGTACCGCACGGGCGACCTCGTGCGCTGGAACGCGGCAGGTCTGCTCGACTACGTGTCCCGCGCCGACGACCAGGTCAAACTCCGGGGCTTCCGGATCGAGTTGGGCGAGGTCGAGGCCGCGCTGCTGGCCCGCCCCGGTGTCACGGCCGCCTGCGCCGTGATCCGTGAGGACACCCCGGGCGCCCGGCGGCTCGTCGCCTACGCCGTCACCGGCGACCCGGGCCTGCGCCCCGTCGCCCTGCGCGACGCCCTCGCCGACACCCTGCCGCACTACATGGTGCCCGGCGCGGTCGTCGTCCTGGACGACCTCCCCCTCCTGCCCAACGGCAAGGTGGACCGCCGTGCCCTGCCGGAACCCGCCGAGGGCTCCGACGCCACCGCCGACGGAACGGGCCGGCGCACCCTGCGCGAGGACCTGCTCGCCGGGATCTTCGCCGACGTCCTGCGCCGGCCCCGGGTGGGGCCGCACGACAGCTTCTTCGACCTCGGCGGGCACTCCCTCCTCGCCATGCGCGTCGTCAGCCGCGTCCGGGCCGTGCTGGGCGCCGAGATCGCCGTACGCACCCTGTTCGAGCACCCGACCGTCGCCGGTCTCGCCCGCGTCCTGGACCAGCGGGGCCGCGCCCATCCGCCCGTCGTGCAGGCGGCCCGCCGCCCCGACCCGATGCCGCTGTCCTACGCGCAGCAGCGCCTGTGGTTCCTGAACCGGCTCGAAGGCCCCAGCTCCGCCTACAACATCCCGCTCGTCCTCGAACTCGACGGCGCACTCGACACCGACGCCCTGCGCGCCGCGCTGCACGATGTCGTGGCACGGCACGAGGCCCTGCGTACGGTGTTCCCCGAACGCGACGGCGTTCCGTACCAGTCGGTCCTTCCCGCCGACGCGGTCACCCCCCGCCTGCCGGTGGAGAGCATGGCGCCCCGCGATCTGGAGGCAGCCGTCCTGGCCGCCGTGCGGGAGCCGTTCGACGTCGTCGAGGACCCGCCGCTGCGCGCCCGGCTGCTGCGCTCCGCGCCGGGCCACCATGTCCTCGTGCTCGTCCTGCACCACATCGCGGCCGACGGCTGGTCCCTCGCCCCGCTCGCCCGCCGGCTCGGGGACGCCTACCGGACCCGCCTCGCCGGCCGCGAGCCCGAGCCCGCGCCCGGCACACCCCTCCAGTACGCCGACTACACCCTCTGGCAACAGGCCGTGCTGGGCGACGGCATCGCACCGCAGGGCGTGCTGCGGCAGCAGCTCGACCACTGGCACACCGCCCTCGCGGACCTGCCCGAGCTGATCGACCTGCCGCTCGACCGGCCGCGCCCGGTCACCACCGACCCCAAGGGGGCCGTCCACACCTTCGACGTACCGCCCGCCCTCCACTCCCAACTCCTGCGCCTGGCCAGGGAGTCCGGCAGCAGCCTCTTCATGGTGCTCCAGGCCGCGGTGGCCACCCTGCTGCACGGGCACGGCGCCGGTGACGACATCCCGCTCGGCTCGCCCGTCGCCGGCCGTACGGACGAGGCGCTGGAGGACCTGGTCGGCTTCTTCGTCAACACGCTGGTCCTGCGCACGGATCTGTCCGGCAACCCGACCTTCGGCGAACTGCTCTCCAGGGTAAGGGAGTTCGATCTCGCCGCCTACGCCCACCAGGACGTGCCCTTCGAGCGGCTCGTCGAGAGCGTCAACCCGGTCAGGGCCCACAACCACCACCCGCTGTTCCAGACCATGCTGGTCCTGCAGAACCAGGAGACCGCCCGCCCCGACCTGCCCGGCCTCACCGTCGAGAGCCGCCTCGTCCACAGCGGACTCAGCAAGTTCGACCTCACCTTCGCGTTCGACGAGGAGGGCGGCGAAGGCGGCCTGACCGCCGGGATCGAGTACGCCACCGCCCTGTTCGACCGGAGCACCGTCGAAACCCTCGCGGACCGCCTGGTCCGGCTCCTCGCACAGGTCGCCGCCGACCCCGCCCGGCCCCTCGCGGACTACGACCTGATGACGGCGGACGAGCACGCCCGTGTCACCCACTGGGGGACCGGCCGCGCCCTGCCCCCCGCCACCGGATCCACCACGCTGCCCGCGCTCTTCGCGGCCCGGGCGCGGCGCACACCCGACGCCGTGGCCGTCACCGACGGCGCCACCACCCTCACCTACGCGGCGCTCGACCGGATCTCCGAGACCCTGTCCGGTGCGCTGGCGGGCCTGGGCGCCGGCCCCGAGACCGGCGTCGGCGTGCTGCTCGGCCGGTCACCGGCCGTGGTGTCGGTGTCCCTCGGCACGGTCCGCGCGGCCGGCACCTACGTGCCGCTGGACGCGCGCTGGCCGGGGGAGCGGCTCGACCAGGTCGCCGGGGTGGCGGACGTGCGCATCCTCGTCGTCGACGAGGAGGCCGCCGCCTCCCCCTGGGTGGACGAGGCGGCCCGCCGTGTCCCGATCCTGGTCGTGGACCGGCTCGGCCGGATCCTGCGGGGCGCGCCCGAGCGCCCCGGCCGCCCCGCCGCCGTGCCGGGCGCCGACGCCCTCGCCTACGTGATGTTCACCTCCGGCTCGACCGGGCTGCCCAAGGGCGTCGGCGTCAGCCACGCCGACGTGGTGGCGCTGACGGCGGACTCCGCCTGGCAGGGCGGTGCCGCCGACGCGGTCCTGATGCACTCCGCGTACGTCTTCGACGCCTCCACCTTCGAGATCTGGGCCCCGCTCCTGCACGGCGGCCGCGTCGTCGTCGCACCCGACGGCGTTCTGGAGGCCGCCGTCCTCGCCGATGCCGTCCACGCGCACGGCGTGACCGCCGTCTTCCTGACCACGGCCCTGTTCAACGTGATCGCCGACACCGACCCGGGCGCCTTCGCGGGCCTGCGGGTCGTCTGCGCCGGCGGCGAACTGGCCTCCCCGGACGCGATGCAGCGGGTCGCGGGCACCGCCCCCGGCGTGCGCGTCCTGCATGTGTACGGGCCCACCGAGACCACCACCTTCGCCACCCGCCACGACGTGGCCCCCGACCTGCCGGCCGGACCGCCGCCCATCGGGCGGGCCCTCGACGGCATGCGGCTCCACGTTCTCGACAGCGCCCTGCGCCAGGTCCCGCCCGGCGTCACGGGCGAGCTCTACCTCGCCGGCCGCGGGGTGGCACGCGGGTACACCGGACTCCCGGGACTCACCGCCACCCGCTTCGTGGCCGACCCCTTCGATCCGGCGGGCGGGCGCATGTACCGCACCGGCGACCTCGTCCGCTGGACCCGCGACGGGCACATCGCCTATGTCGCGCGCGCCGACGGCCAGGTGAAGCTGCGCGGCTACCGCATCGAACTCGGCGAGATCGAGGGCGTGCTGGCCTGCTGCGAGGGCGTCGCCGACTCCTTCGCCGTCGTCCGCGAGGACACCCCCGGCGACCGGCGGCTCGTCGCGTACGTGGTGCCCGCGCTCGGGGAGCGCCCCGAGCCCGCCGAACTCGCCCGCGCCGTCGGCCGGTCGCTGCCCGCCTACATGGTGCCCGCCGCGTTCGTCCTGATGGACGCCCTGCCGCTGACCGTCAACGGGAAGGTGGACCGGCGCGCCCTGCCCGTGCCCGCGTACGACGCCCCGGTCCGGGGGCGCGCCGCCCGCACGGCGCGCGAGGAGATCCTCTGCGGGCTCTTCGCCGATGTGCTCGGCCTCGACGGAGCCGGTGCCGACGACGACTTCTTCGCCCTGGGCGGCCATTCGCTGCTCGCCACCCGGCTCGCGGCGCGCATCCGCACCTCGCTCGCCGTCGAGGTCCCGGTCAAGGCCGTCTTCGAGCACCCCACCCCCGCCGCGCTCGCCGCCGTACTGGACGGCGCCGAAGCGGCCAGGACCCCGCTGGAGCGGGCCCCGCGACGGCCCGATCCGCTGCCGCTGTCCTTCGCACAGCAGCGGCTGTGGTTCCTCAACCGGTTCGAGGGCCCCAGCGCCACCTACAACGTTCCGCTGGTGCTCCGGCTGGACGGACCGCTCGACACGGACGCCCTGCAGAACGCCCTCGCGGACGTCGTGGAGCGCCACGAGAGCCTGCGCACCGTCTTCCCCGAGACGGACGGAGTCGCGCGTCAGCTCGTCCTCGACGTCAGCGGCGCCGACCTCGACCTGACGCCCCGCGACACCGGCCCCGGCCGGCTCGACGAGGACCTGGCGACGGAGGTGGCGCACACCTTCGACGTGAGCACCGAACTGCCCGTACGGGCCCGGCTGCTGCGGCTCGGGACCGAGTCCCACGTCCTGGTCCTGCTCATCCACCACATCGCCGGCGACGGCTGGTCCCTCGCCCCGCTCGCCCGCGACCTGGGCGACGCCTACCGGGCACGGATCCAGGGCGAGGAGCCCTCCTGGACCGAACTCGGCGTCCAGTACGCCGACTACACCCTGTGGCAGCGCGCCCTCCTCGGCTCCGAGGACGACCCGGCCGGCCGGGCGGCACAGCAGCTGGACTTCTGGCGCACCGCCCTGGCGGACCTGCCCGAACTGCTCGACCTGCCGTACGACCGGCCACGCCCCGCCGTCACGGCCCACCGGGGCGACGCCTTCGCCTTCCCGGTGGACGCGGACACCCACCGGGCGCTCGCGGACCTCGCCCGGGCCCGGGGCTGCAGCCTCTTCATGGTGCTCCAGGCGGCCCTGTCCGTGCTCCTGTCCCGGCACGGCGCCGGGAAGGACATCCCGATCGGCACCGCCGTCGCCGGGCGCACCGACGTGGCCCTCGACGACCTGGTGGGCTTCTTCGTCAACACCCTCGTCCTGCGCACCGACCTCGGCGGCGACCCCACCTTCGGTGACGTCATCGACCGGGTGCGGGAGTTCGACCTCGCCGCCTACGCGCACCAGGACGTGCCGTTCGAGCGGCTGGTGGACCTCCTCAGCCCGGCCCGGGCCCAGAACCACCACCCCCTGTTCCAGACCATGCTCGTCCTCCAGAACCACGCGGACACCGCCATCGACCTCCACGGCCTCACCGTCACGGAACAGCCCGTGCACACCGGCATCAGCAAGTTCGACCTGACCTTCACCTTCACGGAGACCCGCGACGGCACGGGCCGGCCCGCCGGCCTCGACGGGGTCCTGGAGTTCTCCACCGAACTCTTCGCCCCCGCCACCGCGCACACCCTGGCCGCGCGCCTCACCCGGCTGCTCGCCACGCTCGCCGCCGACCCCGACCGCCGCGTGCACACCGCGGCCGTCCTGGACACCGCCGAGCTGGAAAGCCTGGAACGGGCCGCCCGCGGCCCGGCCCGGACCGTGGAAGCCCGCACCGCGCCCGAGGCCTTCCGCCGCCGGGCCGCCACCACCCCGGACGCCATCGCCGTACGCGACGGCGCGCACCGGCTCACCTTCCGTGAACTCGACCTCCTCTCCGACGACCTGGCCCACCATCTGCACACCCGGGGCATCGGCAGGGGCGACCTCGTCGCCCTCGCCCTGGAGGGCACGGCCGACCACGTCGTAGCGATGCTGGCGGTGACCAAGGCCGGAGCCGCCTACCTGCCCATCGACCTGGAGTACCCCGAGGCGCGCATCGCCCACATGCTCGACGACGCCCGCCCCGCACTCCTCCTCGCCCACGGCACCGACCGAGCCGCCCGGCACGCCCCGTCCGTCCCCTGCCTCGCGGTCGACGACCGGGCGGCCTGGTCCACCGGACGCGCGGCGCCGCCCGCAGCGGCGCCGGACCCGCGCGACGCGGCGTACGTCATCTACACCTCTGGCTCCACCGGCCGCCCCAAGGGCGTCGTCGTCACCCACGCCTCCCTGACCAACCACATGGCCTGGATGGCGGGACACCTCGGCCTCACCGACGACGACCGCGTCCTCGCGCGCACCTCGCCGAGCTTCGACGCCTCGGTCTGGGAGACCTGGCTGCCGCTCCTGCACGGCGGCTCCACCTGCCCCGTGCCGCCCGCCGCCAACCACGACCCCGCCGGCCTGCTCGCCCGGATGCGCGACGCCGGGGTGACCCTCGCCCAGTTCGTGCCCTCGCACCTCTCGGTCGTCCTCGCCGAGACCGGCCCCGAGCAGGCGCCCCCCGCCCTGCGGGCCGTCCTGTGCGGAGGCGAACCCCTGACCGCGTCGCTGGCGGCGCGTGCCGGACGGGCCTGGGGGGTCGAGGTGCACAACCTGTACGGACCCACCGAGACCACCATCGACGCCACCGCCCACCACCACCGGGGCACGGAGACGGACGGTGTGCCGCTCGGCCGGCCCGTGGACAACACCCGCGCCTACGTGCTGGACGCCGGGCTGCGCCCCGTGCCGCCCGGGGTGACCGGTGAGCTGTACCTGGCCGGCGACGGCCTCGCACGCGGCTACCTCGGACGCCCCGGCCTGACCGCCACCCGCTTCGTGGCCGACCCCTTCGATCCGGCGGGCGGGCGCATGTACCGCACCGGCGACCTCGTCAAGCGGGACGCCGACGGACTGCTCACCTACGTCTCGCGCGCCGACGACCAGGTCAAGCTGCACGGCTTCCGCATCGAACTCGGCGAGATCGAGGCCGCCCTCACCGCGCTCGACGACATCACCGCCGCCTGCGCCCTCGTCCGCGAGGACCGGCCGGGCGAACGGCGCCTGGTCGCGTACACCGTCGCCGACCGGCGCGACGGCGCCCCTGCCCCCACGGACGCCGAGCTGCGCGCCCGGCTGACAGCCGCCCTTCCGCCGTACATGGTGCCCGCCGTCCACATCGGCCTCGACGCCCTGCCGCTCCTGCCCAACGGCAAGACCGACCGACGGGCCCTGCCCGCACCGGCCAGGCCCGACGCCACCCGGCCGGGCGGACAGCCGCGCACCGAGCGGGAACGCGTCCTGTGCGACGTGTTCACCTCCGTCCTGCGCGCCACGGCCGTCCGCACCGACGACGACTTCTTCGCGCTCGGCGGCGACAGCATCCTCTCCATCCAGCTCGTCAGCCGGGCACGTGAGGCGGGCCTCGGCGTCACCCCCCGCGACGTCTTCGTCCACCGCACCCCCGAGGCCATCGCGGCCGCCGCCACCGCGCTCGACCCGGACCGCACCACCGCCGCCGACGACGGCACCGGCGCGATGCCGCCCACGCCCATCGCCGCATGGCTCCTGGAGCGGCCCGGCACCACGGACGGCTACAACCAGTCCGGGGTGCTCTCCACACCGGTGGGAGCCGACGAGGACCTTCTCGTCGACGCACTCCAGCTCCTCATCGACCACCACGACATGCTCCGCCTGCGCGTCACCCGCACCGCCGGGGGCGACCCCGTCGTCGAAGCCCTGCCGCCCGGCACGGTGCCGGCGCGCGGCCGCTTCACCCGGATCGACATCGCCGGTCTCGACGCCGACGCCGCCCGCGCCGCCGTCACCGAGGCGGGCGAACGGGTACGGAGCCGGCTGCGGCCCGCCCACGGGCACGTGGTCGAGGCCGTCTGGTGCGATGCCGGGCCCCGCGCACGAGGCCGGCTGCTGCTCGTCGTCCACCACCTGGCCGTCGACGCGGTCTCCTGGCGGATCCTCGCCGACGACCTCGCCCACGCCTGGCGGGCCCTGGCCGACGGCACGCCCGGCGCCCCGTCGTTGCCGCCCGTCACCACGTCCTACCGGGGCTGGGCCAACCTGCTCTCCGCCCAGGCCCGGAGCGAGAAGCGGGAAGCCGAACTCACCCGGTGGCAGGGCGTCCTGAGCACACCCGACCCGCAGCTCGGCTACCGGCCGCTCGACCCCCACCTCGACACCGCCGACGGGACGCGCACCCTGATCACCCATCTGCCCGCCACCTGGACCCACTCCCTGCTCACCACCGCCCCCGGCGCCTTCCACGCCGGAGTGGACGACGTCCTGCTCACGGGCCTCGCCCTGGCCGTCGGCGCCTGGCGCGGGGAACGGGCCGCCGGCCACGCCGGGCGCCGGGTGGACACCGCCGTCCTCCTCGACGTGGAGAGCCACGGCCGCGAACAGATCGCCGACCACATCGACCTGTCGCGCACGGTCGGCTGGTTCACCAGCCTCTATCCCGTCCGGCTCGACCCCGGACCCGGCGACCTCAGGGAACCCGGACGCCTCGACGCCACCCAGGTCGAACGCGCCGTCAAACGGGTGAAGGAACAGCTGCGCGAGGTCCCCGACCACGGCCTCGGCTTCGGAATGCTGCGCCACCTCAACCCGGCGACCCGCCCCCTCCTGGCCACCGCGGCCGAACCGCAGATCGGCTTCAACTACCTCGGACGGTACGTGGCTCCGCAGCCGGCGGGCGGGGGAGCGGGCGCCGACTGGGACGTCCTCCTCGACGGCGGCGGCCCGCGCAGCCAGGACCCGGGCATGCCCGTGCACCACGTCCTCGACATCAACGCGCACACCGAGGACCTGCCACAGGGCCCGCGCCTGGTGACCCGCTGGACCTGGCCCGCCGACCTCCTCAAGGAGGAGGACGTCGGCGCCCTGGCCGAGGCGTTCATGCGCGCCCTGCGCGCCATCGCGGAACACGCCGAGCGGCCCGACGCGGGCGGCTACACACCGTCCGACCTTCCCCTGGTCTCGCTGAACCAGGCCCAGATCGACCGACTGCAGAACAAGTGGGGTGGACGCAAGTGACCGGGTTCCAACTGGAGGACGTACTCCCGCTGACGCCGCTGCAGGCAGGCATGCACTTCCACGCGCTGTACGACTCCCACGCCGTGGACGTCTACACCGCGCAGTTCGTCTTCACCCTCGAAGGCACCGTCGACGTCCCCGCCCTGCACGCCGCCATCGGCGGCCTGCTGCGCCGGCACGCCAACCTGCGGGTCGGCTTCCTCCACGAGGACCTGGACGAGCCCGTGCAGGCGGTCGCCGCCGAGGTCCCCGTACCCCTGGACGAGCTGGACCTGACCGGTACCGCCGGCACGGTCACGACCGAGGAGCGCCTGGCCGAATTCCTCGCCGCCGACCGCACCCGGCGCTTCGACCTGGCCACCCCGCCCCTGATGCGGTTCACCCTCGTGCGCACCGCGCCGGACCGCCACCGGCTCGTCATGACCAGCCACCACATCCTGTTCGACGGCTGGTCGATGCCGCTGATCGTGCGGGAGCTCTTCGAGCTGTACGCGACACGGGGCGACGACAGCGCCCTGCCGCGCGTCACCCCGTACCGCACCTACCTCGCCTGGCTGGCCCGGCAGGACCGCACCACCGCCCTGGACGCCTGGTCCACCGCGCTCGCCGGGATCGAGGCACCGACCCTGCTCGCCCGGTGGGACGGAGGAAAAGGCGGGACGGGATCCGGCGAGCCGCCGGCCGCAGGCGCCGCCGAACTGCCCGAGACGCTGGTCCTCGACCTGGACGCGGCCACGACGCGCCGGCTGCGCGACACGGCCCGCGCACACCGGCTCACCCTGAACACGCTGGTCCAGGGCGCCTGGGGCCTGGTGCTCGGCCACCTCACCGGACGCTCCGACATCGTGTTCGGCACGACGGTCTCCGGCCGTCCGCCGGAGATTCCCGGCATCGAGTCGATGGTCGGTCTGTTCATCAACACCGTGCCCGTACGGCTCCGCCCCGAGCCCGGCGAGACCCTGGCCGGGCTCCTGACACGGCTCCAGGAGGAACAGGGCCGTCTACTCGGCAGCCAGCACCTGGGCCTGACCGACATCCGAGGTGTCACCGGGCTCGACGAGCTCTTCGACACGCTCGCCGTGTTCGAGAACTACCCGATGGACGACGAGGCCCTGCGCACCGCCCAGCAGGGGCTGCGCGGTCTCGCCGTCACCGGGGTCAGCGGCACGGACGCCGCGCACTACCCGCTCACCCTCACCATCGCCCCCGGTGACCTTCTCAAGATCACCTTCGGCTACCGCGCCGCCGTCCTGGACCGCGACGAGGTGGCCCGCACGGTCGCCCGTGTGCGACGCCTGCTCACCGCGATGGCACACGGCCTCGACGGCCGCGCCGACAGCGTTCCCGTTCTCCTGGACGGTGAGCCGGAGCGGCTGATCGGCCAGGGTGCGGGAGCGGAGCTACGCTACGAAGTCATGGATCCGAGCATCCCTCAGGCCGTGGCCGAGCGCGCCCTGCGCCACCCGGACGCTGTGGCCGTCTCCGGGGCCGGCGAGCCCCTGTCGTACCGGGGGCTGCACGACCTCGCGGACGATCTGGCCGGTGCGCTGACCGGACTCGGGACCCGCGCCGAGGAGGGCGTCGGCATCCTCGTCGCCCGCTCGGCGGCCACCGTCACCGCCTCCCTCGCCGCCCTGCGCGCAGGCGCCGCCTATGTGCCGCTCGACCCGCGCTGGCCCACCGAACGGCTCAACCGCGTCGCCGAGGTGGCCGCCCTGCGCACCCTGATCGTCGACGAGACCACCCGCACCCACCCCTGGGTCCGTGCTCTCGGCCCGGAGGCCACCGTGCTGACGGTCGACGCCGCCGGCCGTCTGCTGCGGGGCGGCCCCGAGGCCCCGGGCCCCCTCCCGACCGTCACGGGCGGTGCCCGGCTCGCGTACGTGATGTTCACCTCCGGCTCCACCGGCCTGCCCAAGGCCGTCGGCGTCACCCACGCCGACATCACCGCCCTGGCCGCCGACCGGAGCTGGGCCGACGGCGCCTCCGACGCGGTCCTGCTGCATTCGGCGTACGTCTTCGACGCCTCCACCTTCGAGATCTGGACCCCGCTCCTGAACGGCGGCCGAGTCGTCGTGGCGCCGGAGGGCGCGCTGGAGCCCGCCGTGCTCCGGGACCTCGTGGCGCGGTACGGCGTGACGGCGGCGTTCCTGACGACGGCCCTGTTCAACGTCCTGGCGGAGACCGATCCGGACGCCCTCGGCCTGCTGCGCCTGGTCGCCTCCGGCGGCGAGGCCGCCGCGCCCGGCCTCCTGCAACGCGTCGCCGCCGCCCACCCCGACACCGCCGTCCTGCACGTCTACGGACCCACCGAGACCACCACCTTCGCCACGCTCCACCGTGTCCGCCCCGACGAGGCCCAGGCCGGCGCGGCCCCGATCGGCCGGCCGCTCGACGGCATGCGCGCCTACGTCCTGGACGCGGCGATGCGGCCCGTGCCGCCCGGCGCCGAGGGCGAGCTGTACGTCGCGGGAGCCGGAGTCGCCCGAGGCTATCTGGGGCGCCCCGGACTCACCGCAACGCGCTTCGTGGCCGACCCGTTCACCGGCACCGGCGCCCGGATGTACCGCACGGGCGACCTGGTGCGCTGGGACGCCGACGGCAGCCTGCACTACGTGGCCCGCGCCGACCAGCAGATCAAACTGCGCGGCCACCGCATCGAACCCACCGAGATCGAGACGGTGCTGCGCGCCGACCCGTCCGTGCACGCCGCCGTCGTCCTCGTACGCGAGGACCTGCCCGGCGACCGCACCCTCACCGCCTATGTCGTCCCCGCACCCGGACACACCCCGGACCCGGGCGCCCTCGCCGCGCACGTCGGGCACCACCTGCCCCCCTACATGGTCCCGGCCGTCATCCAGCCCGTCGACGTACTGCCGCTGACCCCCAACGGCAAACTCGACCGGTCGGCCCTGCCCGCGCCCACCGTCCGGGCCGTCCCCCACGGCCGGCCGCCGCGCACCGCCGTCGAGGAGATCCTCGCCGGACTCTTCGCCGACGTGCTCGGCGTGCCCCGCGTCGGCATCGACGACAGCTTCTTCGCCCTGGGCGGCCACTCCCTGCTCGCCACCCGGCTCGTCAGCCGCATCCGCACCGCGCTGGACGCCGAGACCGAGATCCGCACCCTCTTCGAGAACCCCACGGTCGCCGCGCTCGCCACCGCCCTCGAAGGCGCGGGCCGCCCGGCACGCCCCGCCCTCGTCCCGCAGGAACGTCCCGCCGAACTCCCGCTGTCGTACGCCCAGCAGCGCCTGTGGTTCCTCCACCGGCTCGAGGGCCCCTCCGCCACGTACAACATCCCCTTCGCCGTACGCATCGAGGGGCCGCTCGACACCGACGCGCTGCGCCTGGCCCTGCACGACGTCGTCATCCGCCACGCCGCCCTGCGCACCGTCCTGCCCGACGGCGACCACGGCCCCCGCCAGCACATCACCGCCCCGGACGACGTCCGTCTCCCGTTCTCCGTGGAGAGCGTGGACGACGAAGGACTCCCCGGCCGGATCGCCGCCGCGGCGGCCGAGCCGATCGACATCGAAAACCGGCTCCCGCTCCGGGCCACCCTGCTGCGGCTGGCCGACGACGCCCATGTCCTGGTGCTGGTGATCCACCACATCGCCGCCGACGGCTCCTCCCTGGCCCCCCTCGTCCGGGACCTGTGGAACGCCTACCGGGCCCGGACCGACGGCGAGGCCCCCTCGTGGACCGCCCTGCCCGTCGACTACGCCGACCACACCCTCTGGCAGCGCCGCCTGCTCGGGGACGAGCACGACCCCGACAGCTTCGTCACCCGCCAACTGACGTACTGGAAGGGCGCGCTGGACGGGCTGCCGGAGATGATCGAGCTGCCCTGGGACCGCACGCGCCCCGCCGTGTCACGGCACACCGGCGCCACCCACACCTTCACCGTCGACAGCGCCACGGCCCGCCACCTCGCGGAACTCGCCCGCGCCGGCGGATGCAGCGTCTTCATGGTGCTCCAGGCCGCCCTGTCGACCGTGCTCTCCCGGCACGGCGCCGGCGACGACATCCCCCTGGGCACGGCCGTCGCCGGACGCACCGACGAGGCCGCGGCCGATCTCGTCGGCTTCTTCGTGAACACGCTCGTGCTCCGCACCGACCTCTCCGGCGACCCCACCTTCCGCGAACTGCTGGACCGGGTCAGGGAGTTCGACCTGTCCGCCTACGCGCACCAGGACGTCCCGTTCGAGCGGCTGGTGGAACTGCTCAATCCGGCGCGCTCACAGAGCCACCACCCGCTCTTCCAGACCATGCTGGTCCTCCAGAACCAGGCCCCCGCTGCGATCGACCTGCCGGGGCTCACCGTCAGCGGCATCCCGGTCGACGCCGGGGTGAGCAAGTTCGACCTGTCGTTCACCTTCACCGAAACCTTCGACGACAACGGCTCACTCGACGGCATGCAGGCCGCCGTCGACTACGCCACGGAACTCTTCGACGCCTCGACCGTCCGCGACCTCAGCGAGCGGCTGACCCTGCTGCTCGACGCCGTCACCGCGGACCCCGACCGCCCGCTGAGCGCCTACGACGTGCTCACCCCCGGCGAACACGCCCGCCTCGCCACCTGGGGGACCGGGCCCGTCGAGCACCTGCCCCGGTCGACGTTCCCCGCGCTCTTCGCCCCCTGGGTCCGGCGCACCCCGGACGCCCCGGCGGTCCGCGACGCCACCACCACCCTCACCTACCGCGAACTCGACGACCGGGCCGAGGCCTTGGCCCGCCGTCTCGCCGCCCAAGGCATCGGCACCGAGGACCGGGTGGCCGTCGCCCTGCCCCGCACCCACCACCTCGTCGTGGCGCTGCTCGCCGTGCTCAAGGCGGGCGCGGCGTATGTGCCGCTCGACCCCGACTACCCGGCCCAGCGCCTCTCGTACATGCTCGACGACGCCTCGCCGCGGCTGCTGCTCACCACCCCCGCCCTCCACGGCCGTCTCCCGCGCACAGCGGTGCCCCACCTGTACACCGAGGACACGGGCGGCACCGGCGACAGCGGGGCGGCCACGCCTCCCGCCCCGCACCCCGAACACCCGGCGTACGTCATCTACACCTCCGGCTCCACCGGCCGGCCCAAGGGCGTCGTGGTCACCCACCGGGGCATCGGCGCCATGGCCAGGACCCAGAGCGACCGGCTGCGCGTCGGGCCGGGCAGCCGCGTGCTGCACATGGCGTCCGTCAGCTTCGACGCCGCGTTCTGGGAGCTGTGCATGGGGCTGCTCTCCGGGGCCTGCCTGGAGATCGACGAGCGCGAGGCCCTGCTGCCCGGCCCCGCCCTCGCCTCGCTGGTCCGCGAACGGGGCGTCACCCACCTCACCCTGCCTCCCGCCGCCCTCGCGGTGATGCCCCCCGGCTCCCTGCCCGAGGGCACCACCCTGGTCCTCGCCGGGGAGGCGTGCCCGCCCGCGCTGGTGCACACCTGGGCCCGGGACCGCCACCTCGTCAACGCCTACGGCCCGACCGAGACCACCGTCTGCGCCACCATGAGCGGCTTCCAGCACGCCGACGGCCCGCAGGCCCCCGACCGTACGGTCCCCATCGGCGCCCCCGTCAACGGCACCCGCGTCCATGTCCTGGACGACCGGCTGGCACCCGTGCCGCCCGGGGTCGTCGGCGAACTGTACGTCTCCGGTGAGGGAGTCGCCCGCGGCTACCACGGCCGCGCCGCCCTGACCGCGACCCGCTTCGTGGCCGACCCCTTCGACCGCACGGGGGGCCGCATGTACCGCACCGGCGACCTGGTGCGCTGGACGGCCGACGGGCAACTCGTCTACGTCTCCCGCGTCGACGACCAGGTCAAACTGCGCGGCTTCCGCATCGAACTCGGCGAGATCGAGGCGGCGCTCACGCTGCTGCCCGGCGTGGCCGCGGCCTGCGCCACCGTCCGGGAGGACCGCCCCGGCGACCGGCGCCTCGTCGTGTACACCGTGCCCGCCGACGGCGCCCGGGGCCCGGACACCGCCGAGGTGCGCGCCCACCTCGCCACGACCCTGCCCGAGCACATGATCCCGGCCGCCCATGTGAGCCTCGCGGCCCTTCCCGTCACCCCCAACGGCAAGACCGACCGCCGCGCCCTGCCCGCGCCCAGCCACTCCGCGCCCGCCGAGGGCCGCGAGCCGCGCACCGCGCGCGAACGGGTCCTGTGCGAGGTGTTCGCGGAGACACTCGGCGTGCCCCGCGTGGGCGTCACGGACGACTTCTTCGCCCTCGGCGGCCACTCCCTGCTCGCGGTGACCCTGGCCCGCCGCATCGGCGAACGGTGCGGCACACGCCCCTCGCTGCGCACCCTGTTCGCGGCGCCGACCCCCGAAGGTCTCGACCGTCTGCTGGGCCGCACGGCGGGGGAGGAGCAGCACGAGGACACGACGGCCCCGGACCTCACCGCCGAAGTCCGGCTGGCCGAGGACATCTCCGGCGCCGACCGGGTCGCGGCCACCTCGGCACCCCGGCCGCCGCGCCCCGCTCCCCGGCCCCTGCTCACCGGCGCCTCCGGCTTCCTCGGCGCCTTCCTCCTGCGCGACCTCATCGAGACCACGGACGGCCCCGTCGACTGCCTCGTCCGGGCCGAGGACGACCATCGCGCGGCGCAGCGGCTGCGGGCCAACCTGGAGCGGTACGGACTGTGGCGCGACCGGTACGCGGACCTGATCCGGCCCGTCCCCGGCGACCTCGCCGCCCCCGGCCTCGGGCTGGACCCGGAGGAGCGGACCGCGCTGGTCCGCCGCCTCGGCCCGGTGCTGCACAACGGGGCACGGGTCAACTTCGCCGCCCCGTACGGGGATCTGCGCGCCGCGAACGTGGCCGGCACCGAGGAACTGCTCCGGCTGCTCGCCGACTCCTCGTCACCCGGGATGCACTACGTCTCGACCACCGGGGTGTACGCCCCGGTGGCCGGCCCCGTCACCATCACGGAGACGACGCCGACGGGCCCCGTACCCGATCTGCCCGACGGGTACGCCCGGAGCAAATGGGTCGCCGAGGGCCTTGTCGGCCTGGCCCGGGACCGGGGACTGCCGGTGGCCGTCTACCGCCCCGGCCGTATCAGCGGGGACACCGCCACGGGCGCCTGCCAGGACCGGGACCTGCTGTGGCAGCTCATCAAGGGGTGCCTCCAGGCGGGCGCGGTGCCGGACCTGCCGTTCGGGTCGACCGACTGGGTGCCCGTGGACTACGTGAGCGCCGCGGTCGTGGCGCTCGCCCTGACGGGTGGCACCGGCGCGGAGACGTACCACCTCACCAACCCGGAGGCGCCGGGCCTGGACCGCGTCTTCGAGGCGGCCGTCCGGCTCGGGCACGAACTGCGGACCGTGCCCGCCGAGCACTGGCAGGACCGGGTGGCGGCGCAACCCGACAACGCGGCGCAGCTGTTCCTCGGTGACGGGACGGAGAGCGGGGACCTGGCGGGGGACCACCGGCGCTTCGACTCCCACCGGACGACGGAGGCAGCGGCGGCGGCGGGCGTCCATCAGCCGCCGCTGACGGACGAGATCCTGACCCGCTACCTGACGTACTTCCACGACTCCGGTTTCCTGCCCGCGCCGGGGACACCGGCCGGACCGTAGCCGCGCCGCACGACGGGCCGGCTGCGCCCGGCCCGTCGTCGTGGGTCGTCAGGGACTGCCTACTCGCAGGCGACTCCGTCGCCGTCCCGGTCCAGGTGGCGTCCGTAGCCGGGGTCGCCCGCGCGGATGGGGTCGGCGCCGGCCGCCCGGACCGCGGTGCAGTTGGCGTAGTACACCGATCCGCCGCCCCCGCCACCCGAACTCGAGCCGCCCGAGCCGCCGGACGTGCCCGAACCGGTGTCGGTGTCGGGGGCGACGGTGACCTTCACCGTCTTCGTCCGGGTCACGGTCGGGACCGGCTCCGGGGTGGCCGTGACGGTCTCGGTGACCGCGGGCCCGGGTTCCGCCGATGCCGTCGTGGTGGCGGTGACGGTGACGGAGGACGCCGCCTTGGCGTCGTCGGACTTCCCCGTCTCGGCGCTGTTGCCCGAAGCACCTATGCCGACGCCGATGAAGAACAGGACGGTCGCGGCCGGGATGACGACCCGCTTCCTCGTCCAGCCCGGCCGGCGCGCGGGCGGCCCCGGCGGCATGTACGGGTCCGGCCCGGTTGGCTGGGGCGGCTGCCCCCACGGAGGCGGCTGGGACGGCGGCGGATTGTGCGGCATGGGTCCCCCAGGGAGTTCGCTGAGAGTTGACCGTAACCGGGCCGCCGGAGGCGGGGGAGGCGCTTCTTCCGGTAGTGATGAATTTGTGACTGAAAGATGGCGGGGAGGTAAACAGTCGAGGGGGTCGGTGTGGAGGCGGGGGGGCTAGGGCCGGATCGCGGCGCCGCCGGCCGGTGACGGCGTGGGGTGGTACGGGCGCAGGACCGTCAGGGAGTCCTCCGAGGCCGCCACCATGGCGAAGGGGAACCGGTCGAGCTCGAGGCAGAGCGCGATGTCATCGGGATGGACCCCCTGCCGCACCCCGTCCGCCAGCTCGGTCGCGGCGCGCGAGCCGGCGGCGCGGTGAAGGAACTCGCCCGGATCCGTGTCCGCTTCGGTGGCCCTGCGGGCGATGTACTGGGCGCACGCCAGATCCTCGTCGGCCCGTCCGTCCTCGCCGGTGACCACGAACGTGCCCCCTTCGCCCCCGCGCGCCCGCAGCACCCGAGCCGTCGCCTCCGCCACCACGAAACCGGCGCACAGCACGAGCGACGCCTCCTTGACCGCGAGTGCGCCGACTGTCCCTGCCGTGGTCTTCTGCACCACGGTCCTGCCGCCGAGGTCGACGGACCGCAGCAGGCCGGGCGAGTTGACGGCGTCGAACCCGGGTGCGGGCGCGCCGTCCTTGAGTGCGAGCCAGCCCGGATGACGAGCCTTGAGCGCCAGTGCCTCCTGCGGCGACTCGGCGAGAACGATCCTCTCCGCTCCTCGGGCAAAGGCCCAGGCTGCGACGGTGTACGCGCGCATGACGTCGACCATGACCGCCACGGACGGGACTTCGGTCAGATCGGGGATGCCGAGGAAGCGAGTGTTCATGGCGCCGATGATCGCGCATCGCCTGGCGGAAGGGGCTCGGGGGAGAATGCGGCATGGCTGATGATCAAAGCCCGGCAGGGGTGTTCACCCGACTCGTACCGACGACCGAGGACGACTTGGATCTGCTGGCCGGCTGGTTCGCCGCGCCGGAGTTCGTGGAGCAATGGGGCGGGGTCCCGTACTCGCGTGAAGAGGTGGCCGAGAAGTACGTGGGGCGGCGTCGTCCGCGTGTGGGGTCCTTTCTCGTACTGGCGCAGGGCGTTCCGACGGGGTACGCGCAGTACTGGTACGCCGGCGAGGCGGAAGGCGGCATCGACATGGTGCTGACCCCGGAAGGGCGCGGCCGGGGTCTGGGCCCGGACGCCGCTCGCGCGCTGGTCGCCTACCTGCGCGAAGTCCTGGGGTGGCGACGCGTGACCGTCGACCCCGCGGCGGGCAACCTCCGCGCGGTGCGCGCCTGGGAGAAGGCGGGCTTCCGGACGGTGTCGAGCGACGGGGAGCACCTTCTGATGGAGTGCGAGCTCGGAACGGCCCCCGGCGGTACCGTGCTTGGCTGAAAGGTGACGCAGCCCGGCCCCGTAGTGTGCGAGCCCGACTGCGTTATGTCAGATCCGGGGCCCCGCCGTGGGCGCGCCGCTGCGGGGCGCGTCTGCGAAGCGACAAGTTCGCGCCATTCGCGCACGGCGCCTTGGCGCGGGCCCCAGCGCTTCGTAAGGTGCCGTGTCAGTGTCTGGGAGCGCTCCCACTGAACAACGGACCCCACGGTCCTCCCCCCACGTTGTGCGAAGGAAGGAACTCCCGTGAACGTCACCACCCGCAGGTCGCACCGGATCCGCCCGCTGGCCGCCGCCCTCGTCCTGGCCGCCGGGTCCCTGACCGCCGTCGCCGCGACGGCCGGCCCCGCCAGTGCGGACGTACAGATCTGCGACCAGTTCGGAACCGCCACGACCCCCGGCGGCTACATCGTCCAGAACAACGCCTGGGGCACCAGCGCCCCGCAGTGTGTGAACCAGACCGGCGACGGCTTCCAGCTCACCACCGCCGACGGTTCCGTGCCCACGAACGGTGCCCCGAAGTCGTACCCGTCGATCTTCTTCGGCTGCCACTACACCGCCTGCTCGCCGGGCACGACGCTGCCGAAGCAGGTCAGCTCGATCGGCAGCGCGCCCAGCCGGATCGAGTACAACTACACCGGCGGTGCCGTCTACGACGCCGCGTACGACATCTGGCTCGACCCGACGCCCAAGACGGACGGGGTCAACCAGACCGAGATCATGATCTGGCTCAACAAGGTCGGCTCCATCCAGCCGATCGGCTCCCGGACGGGAACGGCCACCATCGCCGGCACCACCTGGAACGTGTGGAAGGGCAACAACGGTGGCAACGACGTCATCTCCTACGTCGCCCCGTCCGCCCTGAACGGCCTCAGCTTCGATGTGAAGGACTTCGTCAACGGCGCCATCTCCGAGGGCCTGGCCACCCCCGACTGGTATCTCACGAGCGTGCAGGCCGGCTTCGAGCCGTGGGAGAACGGCGCGGGCCTGGCGGTCACGCAGTTCTCCGCGAGCGTCAACTGACCGCGGACCGGACCCTCGGCCGGGTGGCCGCCGGCCGAGGGCTCCGGTTGGTCAGGACAGGAATGCGGCCAACGCCTCCAGCCACGCCCGGGGCTGATCGGCATGGGCCATCTGCCCCGCGTCCTCGATGACCGCGGCTCGGGCGAGGGGGATGAGTGGCGCGGTGCCCTCGGCGAGGTCGGCCGGGAATGTCATGTCCTGCCGACCGTGCGGCAGGAGTACAGGCAGGCCGAGGGCGGCAGGCCGCTGGGCTGCGTGATCGGGCCGCGCGCGGGGGAGCGCGCCGGCTCGCCAGGGCTTGAGCCATGCGGCGGTGAAGTGGACGTCTGCCGGCCGGTCCACGTAGCCGGGCAGGGCCCCCGCCCGCCACACGTTCGCCTGCGCGGCGGCGACGGCAGCGGCGCGCGTCAGTTCCGGACCGGACCGGACAGAGCGGGGCCGGGCCGGACGGCTGCCTCGGCAGCGAGGCGCACGGTGCGTTCGTGCCGGCCGTCGCGGCATCGGGGGTGCACTGGGCATCGGCGAGCCCCCGTTCTGACCTGTGGCTTCCGGCTTCTGACGGAGAGGCGCCGAGCGGCAGGCCACCGGCCCACGACATCTTCCTGTAATCCGCGCACAACCATCCGCGCCGTTCGCGGGTCACATCAAGTGGGAGCAAACCACTCCCGGGGACACAAGGGGGAAATATGCGAAGCATCCGTAATGTCGCAGCCGTCGGGGCCATGACCACCCTGCTGGCGGGCGCCACAGCCGTGTTCGGTACGACCGCCTCCGCCGCACCCAACGTGACGCCGCAGGGCGTCTGCGGCAAGGCGTACAAGACCGTGAACTCGGCGCCGGTCGGCTCGCTGGGCACCGTGTACCTGACGTACAACGCGGCGAACGGCAAGAACTGTGTGGTGACCATCCGCACCAGCCCGGGTGCCGCCAAGGCCATGTCCACGTACGTCTACGTCCCCGACACCGACGAGTGGGCCGGTGACGACGGGAACTTCACGTCGTACGCGGGTCCGGCCTACGTCTACGGCAAGGGGCACTGCGTGAGCTGGGGCGGCAGCATCGCCAACGTCTACGTCTCGGTGGACAACTCCAACTGCGCGTCGCTGAAGGAGCACCGGGTCACCGAGATCCGCTGATCCCGCTCGATCCGTACGATCCGTTCGATTCGCCCGCCCACGAGGCCCCGGGCCGCCGACCCTGACCACCACAGGCGGCCCGGGGCCTCGTGCCGCGCGGAGCGCCGATACGTCGGAACGCCCGTACGCCGGATCTGGCGGGCGGCCAGCGACTTCCCTCGAAACAGCGGCAATCCCATCCCTCGGTCGAGTCGGCATGCCACAGTTTCGTACGTCGCGGGAGTCGGGACGGCCACGGAGGGGAATCCACATGTCCTTGCGCAAGGGCGCCAACACACCGGTGGCGAGTTCCAGCGTGCGGGTGGAGCTCGGCTGGCGCGACGGACCCGGGGCACCCGATGTGGACGTCTCGGCACTCCTGCTGACGACGGCCGGCCGGGTGCGGTCGGACGACGACTTCGTGTTCTACAACCAGCCCGTCCACCCCGGCGGCGCGGTGCGCCACGACGGGCGGCGCCAGGACATTGGGGGTGTGGTCGAGACGATCGGGGTGGCGCTCTCCGCGGTCGAGCAGGAGATCGGGACCGTCGTCATCGCGGCGTCCACCGACGCCACGTTCGGCAAGGTGTCCGGTCTGTTCGTCCGCGTACTGGACGCCGCGAGCGGGGCCGAGACGGCGCGGTTCGAGCCCCCGGACGCCACGACGGAGACGGCGTTCGTCCTCGGCGAGCTGTACCGGCGCAACGGTGCGTGGAAGTTCCGCGCCGTCGGCCAGGGGTACGCCTCCGGGCTGGCCGGACTCGCGACCGACTTCGGGATCAGCGTCGACGAGCCGGCCCCCGTACCGGCCCCCGTTCCGCCGGCCCGGCAGGCGACACCGCCCCAGCCGCCACCCCCTCCGCCCGCCCCGCCCACCGTGCGGCTGTCGAAGATCACGCTCACCAAGGCGGCCCCCGCAGTGTCGCTGGCCAAGCAGGGCGCGACCTCGGGGTCCATGCGGGTCAACCTCTCCTGGAGTGCCCGCAAGCCTCCACGCGGCTGGATGAACAAGGGCAAGGAGGCGGTCAGGCTGGAGGACGTCGACCTCGACCTCTCCTGCCTGTGGGAGCTGCAGAACGGGGCTACGGGAATCGTCCACCCCATCAACAACCAGTTCGGCTCGTTCGACCGGGCGCCCTATGTCCAGCTCGACCAGGACGACCGCACCGGCACGAGCGACTCCGGGGAGAATCTCACGGTCAACCTCGACCACACGGCCGAGATCAAGCGGCTCCTGGTCTTCGTGGCCATCTACTCCGGGGCGTCCAGCTTCGCCGGGCTCAACGGTGTGGCCACGCTGTACCCGCCCGTGGGCCCGCCGATCGAGGTCCTCCTGGACGAGTGCACCGTTCCTTCCCCGGTCGCCGCGATCGCGCTGATCGAGAACGTCGGCGGCGAGCTGATCGTCCGTCGGGAGGCGAAGTACCTGCTGCTGCCGCCCGGCATCCTCAAGCAGCAGGCCGCCGACCTCGAGTACGGCTGGGGGCTGACCTGGACACCGGCGAGCAAGGACTGAGGCCGGTGCCAGGGCCGCCCCTCAGTCGTCGATCCCGGACCGCTCCATGCCCGCCACGATGTGCCGTTGCAGCAGCAGGAAGACCAGCAGCAGCGGCAGGATCGAGACGGCCGCCGCCACGAACAGCTCGTGGACATTGACCACTTGGGCCGTGGTGAAGGTGGACAGCGCGATCTGGACCGTCCACGCCGACTTGTCCTGCCCGATGACCAGCGGCCACAGAAAGGAGTTCCAGGCGCCGATGAACACGATCGTCGAGACGGCCGCGAACACCGGCCGTGAGTTCGGGACGACGATCCGCCAGTAGGTGCGCCAGTAGCCCAGCCCGTCGACCTTCGCGGCATCCTCCAACTCCTGCGGGAAGCCCAGGAAGTACTGCCGGAAGATGAAGCAGGCGAACGCCGAGAAGACCGTCGGGATGATCAGCCCGCGCAGCGTGGAGACCCAGCCGAGCGAGGAGACCAGCACGAAGCTGGGTACGAAGGTGACCGCCGCCGGCACCATCAGCGTGCCGAGGATCGCGTAGAAGACCTGGTCGGCGTACCGGTACGGGATGCGCGCCAGCCCGTACCCGGCGAGGGACGCCAGGACCACCGTGCCCAGGGTCGTGGCGACGGCGATCAGCGCCGAGTTGAGCAGGGAGCGCGCCATCGGCACGGCGGGGTCGTCGAACAGCTCGGTGATGTTGGACCACTGGAGACGGGACGGGAAGAACGTCCAGTCGGGGGACGTGATGTCCTGCTCGGTCGCCAGGCCGTTGCGTACGAGCAGGTAGAAGGGGATCAGGAAGAGCAGCGCGAGCGCGACGAGCAGAACGAGGCGCAGCGCCCGGCCGACGGCGAGCAGGGCCTGTTCGCGGTCGTTCCTCATGTCAGTCCTCCTTCCGGGCGAGACCGAACCAGCGGGCCTGGACGACGGTCCCGACGGCGATGATCAGCGCGAGGATCACGGCCCCGGCACTGCCCTCGCCGAGGTTCTGCCCCTGCCCGAGCGCGGTGTAGTAGAGGTAGACCAACGGCGGCCGGGCGTACGGCGGATAGCCCCGAGAGTCGCTCAGCAGGTTGTAGAACTCGTCGAACGCCTGGAACGCGTTGATGACCAGCAGCAGCACCACGGCCACCGAAGTGGCGCGCAGCTGCGGGAAGGTGATGTGCCGGAACACCTGCCACCCCGGCCGGGCGCCGTCCACCGCCGCCGCTTCGTACAGCGGTGCGGGGATGCGCTGGAGCCCCGCGAGGAAAAGGATCATGTAGAACCCGGCCTGGAGCCAGAGCCGCACGGTCACGATCACCAGCCAGTACCAGGGCGGGTGGGTCGTGGAGAGCCACGCGGTCTGATCGGCGCCGAACCACCCGAGCACGGTGTTCGCCAGCCCGAAGCGCACCCCGTTGAAGATCGACAGCTTCCAGATGAGCGCGGCCACCACGTAGGAGCAGGCCGCCGGCAGGAAGAACACCGATCGGAAGAACGCCTGCGCGCGCCGCAGCCGGTTCACCATCAGGGCCAGGGCGAGCGACAGCGCGTACGTGGCGGGCACGATGAACAGCGCGAACAGCCCGAACGTGCCCAGGCTGTCCGTGAACGCCCGGTCGCCGAGCATCGACGTGTAGTTGTCCAGGCCCACGAACCGGGTGGGCGAGACGGTGTTGTGCGCGTCGAAGAAACTCAGATACACGCTCCACAGCAGCGGAACGTACGTGAACAGCGCCAGCCCGGCCGCGAACGGACCGACGAACACCCAGAACCACAGCGCGCGGTGTCTCACGGCTTCTTCCGCACCCGCTGGAGCTCGGCGCCCGCCTTGCGGACCACGGCCTTCACCTCGGTGTCGGCGTTGGCGCCGTCCTTGATGATGCGGCTCAGCGCGTCCTGGTACGCGGTCTGGCTGGCCGGCGTCCACAGCAGCGGCTGGGCGTAGCCGTGGTCGGTGGCGTACGAGACGGCGTCGGCCGCCGCGCCCTCCCGCAGCTTGGCCGCCTTCTGCGCCAGCGAGATCCTGGCGGGGATGTGGAAGCCGTAGGAGAGGGCGAAGTCCTCCTGGTAGTCGGTCCGTTCGATCCACAGCCACTTGATGTACGCCCTGGCCTCGGCGCGGTGCTTGCTGCGCGCGTTGACGACCGCGCTGTACGCGCCGACGGGGACGGTGGGCTTCCCGGCGGGCCCGTCCTCGGGGAAGGGCAGCACCCCGAAGTCGTCGCCGAGCGCCTTCTTGACGGCGGGCAGCGCCCACAGCCCGGACCACTGCATCGCGGTGAGCCCCTGGATGAACGCCGACGGGTCGGACCAGTCGGTCGGCGCCCCCAGCAGCAGCGACTTGTCGGCCTGGAGCTGATGGAACTTGGCGAGCGTACGGGCGGCGGCCGGGTCGTCGAAACCGACTGCGCCGTCGTCGGTGACCAGCCGCAGCCCGGCGGCGTACAGCGGTGTCCCGCCCAGCACTCCGGCGCCGCCGTCGTTGCCGAGGAACAGTCCCTTGACCTTCTTGTCGGTCAACTCCGCTGCGGCATCGATCAGTTCGTCGAGCGTGGTCGGCGGCTTGATGTTCGCGTCGCTGAGCAGGCTCTTGCGGTAGTAGAGCATCTGCATGTCGATGACCTGGGGGATGCCCCAGAGCTTGTCGTCGTATGTGCGCACCACGGCCGGATTGAAGTCGTCCCGGACCGGGGCCACCAGGTCGGTGACGTCGACGACCTGGCCGCCCTGGATCTGGTCGAGTGTCGGGCTGCCCTCGAAGACATCGGGCCCGGAAGAGGTCAGGAGCGCCGCGGCGGTCTGCTCGTCGTAGGAGCCGGGCCGCCACTGGACCTTCACGCGGGCCCGGTCGTAGGCGTCCGCGTACCGCCGTACGGCCTGCTCGGTGCCGGCTTCCCCGTACTGGTGGTACCACTGCTGGAGGGTGACCTCGCCGGTGCCGCCGTCGTCCTCCCGCCCCGTGTTCGATCCGCACGCGGCGGCCAGCGCCCCGGTCAGAGCGAGGCTGCCCCCGGTGCCGAGCAGTTGTCTGCGGCTGAACGTCATGGCACATCTTCCCCTCGTCGCAATGGGCCGGCCGAGAAGGCCCGTGCGGCCCAACGACCAACCATGCAGATCAATTACGACAGAGATGTTGCGCGCACATGGCGGCATCCCCGGCGAACGGCCGGGCCCACGGCGCCGACCTGCGGAACAAGGGCGCCGACACCCCGGGTGAGGGCGCTCCCCGAACCGGAGAGCGACTCAACAGGCCAGCGCTCGAAGGGGAGTTGAGCGGGAGTCGAGAGGTGTGGGCCTCATGCACGGCATGCGAATCCCGTGTTGCCCCGTGTGGCGCCGGATGGACGCACGGTCAACAGTGTGGCGCGCTCATGACATTGTTCCGATGATCCTTGCCCCGCCCGAACGAGCCGGGTCATCGTCGAGTGCGGCTTGCGAATCCCGTACGCCGTCCCCACAGGGGCACGCCGGATCCCGGGCGTGCCACCCCCGAGGAGGATCTCTCGATGTCAGCAATACGTTCCACCAAGCGGCGGATAGCCATGGCGATCGCCGGTGCGACGACTGCGGCCCTGGCGGTCGGCGCGGGCGGTGCCTTACCTGCCCAGGCGGCCCAGCCCGAGGGCAGAATTCTGAACGCGGGCGCACCGGAGGCGGTGGCCGGGAGCTACATCGTCACGCTCAAGCAGTCGGCCGGCTTCACGGCGTCCGCCGCCCAGGGGCGGAAGGTCGTCACGGGTCACGGCGGCCGCATCACGCGCACCTACACCTCGGCGCTCAACGGATACGCCGCCGAGCTCAGCGCCACCGAGGCCAAGCGGCTCGCCGCCGACCCGGCGGTCGCCTCGGTCGAGCAGGACCAGAAGGTCCACGCGACCGCCACCCAGACCAACGCGCCCTGGGGCCTCGACCGGATCGACCAGGCGAACCTGCCGCTGGACGGCACGTACACCTACCCGGACACGGCCGGCGGCGGCACCACCGTCTACGTCCTGGACACCGGGGTGCGCATCACGCACCAGCAGATCGCCGGCCGCGCCTCGTACGGCTACGACTTCGTCGACAACGACACCACCGCGCAGGACGGTTACGGTCACGGCACCCACGTCGCCACGACCATCGCCGGCAGCACCTACGGTGTGGCGAAGAAGGCGAAGATCGTCGCCGTGCGCGTGCTCGACAACAACGGCTCCGGCACCACTGCCGGCGTCATCGCCGGGGTCGACTGGATCACCGCGAACCACGTCGCGTCCTCCGTCGCGAACGTGTCGCTCGGTGGCGGTGCCAGCACCACGCTGGACGACGCGGTACGCCGCTCGATCGCCTCCGGAGTCACGTACTCCATCGCGGCCGGCAATTCGGGCGCCCCCGCCTCCGGCTACTCGCCCGCGCGGGTCGCCACCGCGATCACCGTCGGCGCCACCACCCGGACCGACGCCAAGGCCAGCTACTCGAACTACGGCTCCGTCGTCGACATCTTCGCCCCCGGCTCCGACATCACGGCGGGCTGGAACACCTCCGACACCGCCACCTACACCGGCAGCGGCACCTCCTTCGCGGCGCCGCACGTCTCCGGCGCGGCTGCGATCTACCTGACGAACCACCCCGGCGCCTCCCCGGCTGCCGTGGCCACCGCCCTCGTGAACGGTGCCACGTCCAACGTCCTGACGGGCATCGGCTCGGGCTCCCCGAACAAGCTGCTCAAGCTCGTCCCGTAACCGCGGCACGGCGGCCGGGGGTGCGTACGGGGGAGAGTCCCGTACGCACCCCCGGTCCGCGTGTGCGTCGTGAACGGGTCAGGCGGCGGACCGTTCGTCGGCCGGGCGGCGGCGCAGTGCGGTCCGCTGGATCGCGGGCGGGTCGTAGGCCATGTCGAGCCGCCCGACATCGGTGCCCGGCGGCACGATGGCGTCGATCTCGTCGAGCAGCTCGTCGGACAGCGTGGTGTCCGCGCCCGCGAGGAGGTCGTCGAGATGGTCCATGGTGCGCGGCCCGATGATCGCGGAGGTGACCCCGGGATGGGCGATCGCGAAGGCCATGGCCAGGTGCGTCAGCGGCATCCCCGCCTTCTCGGCGAGCGGGATGAGCTGCTCGACCGCGTCGAGGCGGTGCTCGTCGCTCAGGTGCTTGAAGCCGAAGCTGCTGCGGTGGGTGATGGCCTGCTGTCCCTTGCGGTAGCGGCCGGTGAGTAGGCCCCCGCCCAGCGGGCTCCAGACCAGCGTGCCCATCCCGTACCGCTCGCAGACCGGCAGTACCTCGCGCTCGATGCTCCGGTTGAGGATCGAGTACGACGGCTGCTCGGCCCGGAAGCGGTGCAGTCCGCGCCGCTCGGCGGTCCACTGTGCCTCGACGATGTCCGATGCCGGGAAGGCCGAGGAGCCGAAGGCCCGGATCTTACCGGCGCGCACCAGGTCGGTGAGGGCCGAGAGCGTCTCCTCGATGTCGGTGTCCGGCGCGGGCCGGTGGATCTGGTAGAGGTCGACGTGGTCGGTGCCCAGCCGGCGCAGTGAGTCGTCGAGCGCCCGGACCAGCCAACGCCGGGAATTACCCTGCTGGTTGGGGTCGTCCCCCATCGGCAGATGGGCCTTCGTCGCCAGGACGACGTTGTCGCGGCGGCCCTTGAGCGCCTTCCCGACGATCTCCTCGGACTCGCCGCGTGCGTAGGCGTCGGCGGTGTCGACGAAGTTGATGCCCGCGTCCAGGGCCTTGTGGATGATGCGGACGGAGTCGTCGTGGTCGGGGTTGCCCAGGGCGCCGAACATCATGGCGCCCAGGCAGTAGGGGCTGACCTTGATCCCGGTCCGGCCCAGCGTGCGGTACTGCATGGTTCCTCCTGCGTGGGCTGTTCGTCGCGGCTCCCGCTGGTGCGAAAACGGAACACCGTTCAGCGACGAGAATACGGAACACTGTTCCGCATTGCAAGGAAGGCCGCGCCCATGACGGTCGGTGGCCCAGTGCTTCACGCCTCCGACGAGCATGTCCTCGCTCCGCGCGGGCTCCGCGAGGTCGCCGCCCAGACGGCGGTCGTAGCCGGCGCCGGAGCGGAAGCGGGGGTCGTCCCACCGGATGTCGGGGCGTCGGCCGCGAGGCAGGTGCGCAGCTGGTTGACGAAGGCGGAGTGCCCGAGGTGGTTGATCGCGAAGTGCGCTTCCCAGCCGGGGCCCACACGTGTTTCGGGGCAGGCCATCGCGCCCGCGTTGTTGATGACGATGCCGAGGGTGTGCCCGGCCGCCGGGAAACGGTCGGCGAACGTCCGTACGCTCTCCAGGTCGGCGAGGTCCAGCGTGTGCACCCCGGTCCTGCCCGGACCGCGCAGGGCTTCCCCGGCGGCGGCCGATGCCCGACGGGCGGGTACGACCACATGCGCTCCCGCCCGGACCGGCGCGCGGGTCGTCTCCAGGCCGAGCCCCGGCTACCCGCCGGTGACCATCGTCCACGACAAGGTCGTCATCTGCGAGCAGCATCCGCGCGACGGCGCCGCCGCAGGACTGGGAGCCCCCGGCCGGGGCCTGACGGCAGGTCCGTCACATCGCACCGCGACCGAGCCCTGCGCCCTTGAGCGCACTCAACGGTCCCGTGCCCCCAGCGCGTCGAGGAGTTCCCGCTCCCGCTCGGCGCTCAGACCGGTCCGGCGGTCCCGGTCCAGCCCCTGTTCCCGCTCCCAGCGCAGGGTGTCCGCCAGCAGCTCCGCCCGGGGCCGGTGCCGCAGCCCGGCCGACACCGCCGCCGCACCGCTCCGGTCGCCGAATCCGGCCCAGTCCGGGTCGGCCGCCCACAGGGCGAGCGACCCCGGGCCCATGGCCTGAGCCACGTCCTGTCCGAGCAGCCAGTCGGCCTCGGCCTCCACCACCGGTCCGGTGTGCCCGCCGACCTCCCGCGACAGCGCGACCCACTCCCGGAAGGGCACGGCAGGCCCGACCGCGTTGTACGTTCCCGTCGTCCCCTTCTCCGCACAGTCGAGCAGCCACGCCGCGAGGTCCCCCGCGTCGACCACCTGGGTCCCGAAGTCGGGGGATGCGGGGACGAGAAGCGGGGCCAGCGGGGCACGGGCCGCGCGGGCGACCCAGTACCCACTGCGGTCGCTGTGGTCGCCGTAGCCGCCGATGAGTCCCGCCCGCGCGACGAGGAGCCGGTCGCCCACCGCGGCCGCCGAAGCCTCCTCGCAGGCCACCTTGGCCTCCCCGAACTCCTGGTGCTTGACCTCGTCGCCCCCGGCCGCGGGCAGCAGGGGCGCCGACTCGTCCGCCCCGGGCTGCGCGTGCGCGGCGTACGCGCTGACCGACGACACGTACGCCCAGTGCTTGGCCCGCTCACCGAGGGCCGCCAGCGCCGCGCGGACGAAGCCGGGCTGCCACGACACCTCTACGACGGCGTCCCATTCGCGTCCCGCCAGGCCCTCGTACGCGGACGGATCCCGCCGGTCCGCCACGACGAGCGCCGCACCCTCGGCAACCCCGCCACTCTCCCCACGCGCCAGGCACGTCACCCCGTGCCCACGGGCGACCGCCTGCCGCGCAACCTCGCGGCCCACCCATGCCGTTCCACCCAGAACCAAGATCTCCATGGGCCCACTCGAACACGAACCGGGGGCCGAACGCATCAGTGCTTCGCCGAGGGCGGAAACGGCATCGCAGCACGTCGGAGTCGCCCGCGCCCAGGAGGGGGCGGGATGGGTTCAGCGCCAGCTGTACGTCCGGTCGGTGATCGGAGGGAGCAGCACGGGGCCGGACGCGCTGCCGGGAACGGCCAGCCGGCCGAGCACCTCGCCGACGTGCGGGTACAGGTGGCAGGTCGCCGCCTCCCACAGACCGACCCAGACCACGTCGGTCTCGTCGTCGGCGTCCTGCTCGGTGGCAGGGAGGCGGGTGCGGACGTGGAGGGGGAGGTGCAGCAGGTGGATGAGGTGCAGCCGGCGAAACGTGCCGGGCCTGCCGGGGCGTGTGGTGATCTGGTCCTGCGCCCAGCGCAGCTGGGGGAGTTCGGGAAGAGCGGTCACATCGAGGTCCAGCTCCTCCCTGAGTTCACGGGCGAGCCCGGCCGGGACCTCTTCGTCCGGCTGGAGGAGCCCGCAGGGAAGCGAGTACTGGTCCCCGCCGGGCCGCGTACGGCGGATGAGGCAGATCTCGCCGCCTTCGACGATCACCGCGCAGGTGCGGACCGCGAGGGCGGGAACAGGGGTCGTCATGAGGCTGCTCCTTCGCGGGTGCGGGGAGAGGGAAAGAGAGACGGCGAGTTCAGTGATGACGTCCCGGGTAGTCCGGATCGGCGGTGATCACTACTTTCTGGGGCGTGTCACGGGGGAAGGTCCAGATCCGGCCGGCGGTACTGACCGCGGTCACCACCGTCTCGTCCAAGGTGACGTGACGGAACGGATTGGACCAGCTGGAGATCGCGAGCCATTCCAGGGTGCTCGCCTCGTCGTCCCGAGTCAGCGCGACCCAGCCGATGGACCCGTGATGGGCGGACTCTCCGGCCCAGGCACGGCTTCCCCCGTGGGTGTGCGTGGCGAGCGCGGAGTCGACCTCCACCCAGCTGTCGGTACTCCACTCGGTGGCGCGCAGGGTCTCGAGCCAGTGCCAGCTCTCGGCCCGCGGATCGTCGGGCCGGTCGGGCGGCCGCATACGCAGCAGATCCATCACGAGGAGCGAGCCGCCGGCGAACACGATGAAGTCCCCGTCCGGCGCCTCCCGCTCGCGCCACCGCCGGCGCACCTGCCGGGCCATGGCCGTCGTGGCCGAATCGCTCATGCGCGGCATTCTGGCACGGAGCACCGCGCGGGCCCGCCGGCCGGGGACCTCCGCCACCACGAGGCCGCTCGCGCCTCGACGGACGTGGTCCACGTTCCACACGGCGAGCAGGTCGCCGCCGCAACGCTCGGGAACCCTCGCGCGCTCACGGGATCACTCGTCGGGGACCCGGTACCCCGGCACGGAGGGCCAGCGGACGGTCAGGACGACCGACTCCTCCTCCGCCACCCAGGAGTGGTCGACCCCCTTGCCCCACACCACGTAGTCCCCCTGCTGGGACAGCAGAACGCTGCGGCCGGGCAACTCCACCCGGAAGCGGCCGCTGATCAGGATCAGCAGGGCCGTGCGCTCCTCACCGGTCACCCACTGCGCCCGCTCGTCGCCCGGAGGATGGACGCCCCACTTGATCTCCACGGCCTCGCTGTGCCTCGGGTCGGTGGCGTCCTTGAAGTGGCCCAGGATCCATCCCCGGTCCAGTGCCGCGTCCTTGCCCGCGTTGCCCACGTACACACTGTCGTTCATGATCCAGAAACGTAGCAGCCGACGGTTTCGGACCGTGCGGGCCGTCCGGCACCGCATCCTCTACTAAGCGGTCTCGTCCGCGCGGAACGTGCGCCGGTAGGCGGCCGGGGTGGTGCGCAGAGCCTCGTGGAAGCGCCGGCGCAGATTGACGGCGGAGGACAGGCCGACCCGGCGCGCGATCGTCTCCACCGGCAGGTCGGTCTCCTCCAGCAGCGCCCGCGTGGCCGCGAGCCGTCGGTCCAGCAGCCAGCGGCCGGGGCTGATGCCGAGCTGTTCGGTGAAGCGGCGGGTCAGGGTGCGGGCCGAGACCTGGGAGCGGACGGCCATCTCGGCGACGCTGACCGGCTGGTCCAGCCGCTCGCCCAGCCACTCCAGCAGCGGGGCCAGCGAGTCGGTGACGGGTCCGGAGGTGGGCAGCTCGGCGTACTGGAGCTGGCAGCCCTCGCGATGAGGCGGCATCACCATCTGACGGGCGATCCGCATCGCGTACGCGGCGCCGTGGTCGGAGCGCACCAGGTGCAGGCAGAGGTCCACCCCGGCCGCCGATCCGGCGCTGGTGGCGACGTCGCCGTGGTCCACATAGAGCACCCCCGGGTCGACCTGGACCCTGGGGAACCGGGCGGCCAGCTCGGCGGTCCTGGCCCAGTGCGTGGCGGCGCGCCGGCCGTCCAGCAGCCCTGCGGCGGCGAGCACGAAGGCGCCCACGCAGATGCCGACGACCCGCGCGCCCCGCCGGTGCGCCCGGGCGACCGCCGCGACCGTCGCCGGGGACACCTCGCTGCCGGGCGGCTGCTGCCAGCCCGGGACGATCACCGTGTCCGCCTGCTCCAGGGTGTCGAGCCCCGCCGTGACCAGCAGGTCGTAGCCGGCCTGGGAACGCACCGGTCCGGGCCGCTCGGCACAGACCTCGAACGTGTACCGGGCGGGGATCACCGGGCTGTGGTCACCGAACACCTCGGCCCCGCAGGCCAGCGGAAAGGTCGGCTGCGGGGGCTGCACCAGGGCCACCACCCGGTGCGGCGCCGGCGACTTGGGCAACGGACGAGGCGTCATGGCGCGAAAGTACCCCAACATGTCGTTCGGGACACTGGGGTGGCCGATTAGTCCGGACCAGGATGACGTCCTGTGACCACTACGCACGCCCAGACCCCCTCCCACCCCTCACCGCTCAACGGCCCGCCCGACGCACCGCCGGCCGGCCGGCTCCCGTTGTGGGACCGCCGCTTCACGCTGTACTTCGTCTCCCGCTCGGTCTCGCTGGTCGGCGACGCGATGATGCCGGTCGCCGCCGCGCTGGCGGTCGGCGCGCTCTACGGCGTGTCCGGTGTCGGCTTCGTCCTCGGCACCTGGACCGGTACCTGCGTCGCCCTGGTCCTGTTCGGCGGGGTCTTCGCCGACCGGGTGGGCGCGCGCCGGATGATGGTCGGCGCGGACATCGCCCGGGTGCTCACCCAGGGCGTGCTGGCAGTGGCCTTCTTCACCGGCCCGCCGCCGTTCTGGCTGCTGGTGACCATGGCGGCGCTGGCGGGTGCGGCCACGGCGATGTTCCAGCCCGGGGTGAACGGGATGGTCCCGCTGGTCGCCCGCGAACCGCAGCGGGCCAACGCCACGCTGAAGGTGGCCGACGCGCTCGCCCAACTGCTCGGCCCGGCCCTGGCGGGCCTGCTGATCGCCCTCACCGGTGCCGGGACCGTGTACGCGATCGACGCGGGCACGTTCGTACTGAGCGCGCTGTGCCTGGCCCTCATCCGCCTCGCCCCGGCGGTCCCGGGCCCGGCGGGCACCGGGGCGGACCTCGCCCCGGACGGCTCGGAGACCGGCCCCTCGCACCGCCTCCGCCGCGACCTGCGCCAGGGCTGGCAGGAGTTCCGCTCCCGTACCTGGATGTGGTCGGTGATCCTGATCTGGGTGGGGTACGGCGTGCTGCTCTTCGGCCCCCTCGTGCCGCTCAGCTCCGCCCTCATCGGCGCCCGGCTCGGCCCGAACGCCTATGGCCTGGCGGTCTCGTTCCTCGGCGCCGGAACGGTGCTCGGCGGCCTGCTGGCCCTGCGGATCCGCCCGGCCCGGCCGCTGGCCGCAGGCGCCGTGGCGATGGCGCTGTTCACCGTACTGCCGCTGTGCGTGGCGCTCGGCGCCGGGCTGCCGGTGCTGCTGGCGGGCCACGTACTCGGCGGCGGGGCCATGGCCTTCTGGTCGGTGATGTGGGCCACGAGCGTCCAGACTCACACCCCGCCCGCCGTGCTCAACCGCGTCACGGCCTACGAGCTGGCTGGCTCGGTCTCCGGGATCGCGCTCGGCCAGATCCTGGCGGGACCGGCCACCGCACTGGCCTCCCCGGACCGGCTGCTGCTCGTCTCGGCGGGCGCCTGCCTGGCGGGCTGCGTCGCACTGCTCGCGACCCCGGCGATCCGCACCCTGCGCCGCGCGCCGTCGCGGGAGGGGTGAGCGGCCGGCTCTGCTGCGCGCGCCACCGGAATTCGGTGGTCGCACGGGGGCCCGGCGTCGAGAATCGGCGGATGCATGAAGTGAAGCTGTCCGACGGGACGATCACGCTGTCGCCGCTGCGGCTGGACGACGTGGAGGCGCATCTCACCGGCGAGGACGAACTGCTGGTCCGCCGGCTCAACGGCGGGCCCGGCACGCGTGAGGGCGTCGAAGCCTACGTCCGGCACTGCGCGCACCAGTGGGAGACGGCCGGGCCGCTCCGCGCCTTCGGAATCCGTACGGGCGCCGACGAGGTGCTCGCGGGCACGGTCGACCTGCGGTTCGAGGGGGACGGCCTGGCTCCCGGCCAGGTGAACGTCGCCTACGGCCTCTATCCGGCATGGCGGGGCCGCGGCCTGGCCACCCGCGCGGTCGTCCTGGCCTCCCGTTACGCGGCCGGTGAGGGCGGGCAGGAAGCGGTGATCCAGGTGGAGCCGGACAACCCGGCGTCCGCGGCGGTGGCCCGGCGGGCAGGATTCACCCCGGGCCAGCGGGTGCACGCCAAGGACGGCACGCGGTTCGACTGGTACGTCAGGGACCTGCGTACCGCGTCCGGGTGACGTCGGGCAGAGGGCACTCCACGGCGACGGGACGCGGCGGGCCTGAAGCGGCCACCCCCCCTTCCCTGCTTTCACGGGTCAGTCCGCCGCCGAGTCCGCCCGTCGTTCGTGACGCGCACGCGCCAGGCGATGTGCCGTACGGAGCAGTTCGCGTACCGTCGCGTCGGTCCGGGGCCCGGGGTTCACCACCGCGAGCCAGCCTGCGGAGCCGTACACGGGATGTGCCATCACGGTGTCCGTGGCACCGGGGTCGCCCTCGGCCGGCTCGCGCGGCTCGTGGCCGGTCCAGCGGATGAACGCCTCTTTCCCTGCGGCCGCATTGACGCGGAACGCTCCCGGACGGTCCAGCCGCGAGGCCTCGTCGCCCGGCTGGTTCTTCGTCACGATCGTGGCGAACGGCTGAGTCGCCTTCGGCATGACACGGTCGGGGGCGTAGAAGAAGAACGCATCCCCCCAACTGATCTCCGGTGACCCGTCGCCGGGTCCCGGCCTGACGGCCAGGACGCCGTCCAGGTTCTCTACGAAAACGATGATCTCTTCTGGGGTCATGCATTCAAGCGTTTCATTAAGGTGCTTGTGGAGACTTCGACCTGAAAGACGCATGAAGACAGGGGAACCCAGAGTGCGCACTCTCAAATCAGCGGCCGGGTCCCCGTCCGCCCTGCGCACCGCCGACGTGGCCCGACGCGCCGGGTACTCCGTGCAGCAGGTGCGCAACCTCGAACGCGACGGTGTCCTGCCGCCTGCGACGCGCACGGCCTCGGGCTACCGGATGTACGGGGAGATCCACCTCCGGTCCGCCCTGGCCTACCGGGCACTCGCCGTCGCCACGGGCCCCGTCGAGGCCAAGCGGATCGTCCGTGCCGCGCACGAGGACCCGCTCGCTGAGGTGCTCGCCCTCATCGACGCGGCACACGCCAGGCTCGACCGGGAGCGTACGGACCTCGGGCTCGCCAAGGAGGCCGCCGCCGCGATCTCCGCCGAGCCGGTCGAGGACGCACGCCCGTCGGACGCGCTGACCGTCTCCGAACTCGCCACCGCGCTGGGCGTGCGCCCCTCGACCCTGCGGCACTGGGACGCCGAAGGTCTCGCTGTTCCCGACCGGGTCCCCCCGCGAGAAACCCGACGGTACTCACCGGCCCAGACCCGGGACGCCCGGATGGTGCACCAACTACGCAGCGCCGGCTACCGCATCGACCAACTCCGTTCCCTGATGCCGGGCCTGCGGCGCGAAAACGGATCGGAAGAGATCGAGGCCGCGCTGGCGACGCGGGACGAGAGCATCGCCACACGGTCCCGAGCTCTTCTCGACGCCACGGCAGCGCTCAGCGCGGTACTCGCGGCTGCGGAGGGGTGAGCTGGGAGGCGCCAGGTAGGTTCTGCCCATGACGAGTGACTGGCGGAAGGATCGGATCGGAAGCGCGCTGCGTGGTGAAAACCCCTCAGTCCTGCGGAGATTGGACGCCGGGTTCGCGGTGATCGGCGATGTCCAGTTCCTGCCGGGCTACTCGGTGCTCCTGGCGGATGACCCGGCGGTCGAGAGGCTGTCGGACCTGCCCAGGGGGAGGCGTATGGCGTTCTTGTCCGACATGGAGCGCCTGGGAGAGGCGGTCGAGCGGGCCTGCCGACGGTCGGACGGGGCCTTCCGCCGCGTCAATCTGGAGATCCTCGGCGACACGGACGGCTTCCTGCACGCACACGTATGGCCGCGCTACGCATGGGAGCCGTCCGACCTGGTGGGTATGCCGGTGTGGCTCTATGCCCGCACCCACTGGAGCGACGCGCGGTACGCGCTCGGCCCGCAGCACGACGGGCTGCGCGCGGCGATCGCCGGTGAGTTGGACCGGTTGCGCTCAAGTGGGTGACGGCGGAGTCCACGTGCCCACCCGGCCAGTCGGCAGACCGAGCAACCGAGCAGGGGCCTCCCGCTGACGGAACCCACGTCGATGCCCTCAGTCCTTGCGCCCCGTAGCCGCCACCGTGACCCCCAGGCCGATCATGGCGAGGCCGCCGACCCCGCCCACCAGGGAGAGCCGTCGCGGCGAGCGGGCGAACCAGTTGCGTGCCGTCGCCGCGACCAGGCCCCACGCGCAGTCCGAGGTGACCGCGATTGCGGTGAAGACCAGACCGAGGACCAGCATCTGGGCCGGGACATGGCCCTGACCGGGGTCGGTGAATTGCGGCAGCACCGCCGCGAAGAAGACGATGGTCTTGGGGTTCGACACGCCGACCGCGAAACCCTCCCAGAACGTCCGCAGGCCGCCCTGCTCCGCCCCGGCACCGGCGAACGAGGCCCGCAGGGAGCCACGCTCCCGCCAGGCCTTGACCCCGAGGTACACCAGGTAGGCCGCCCCCGCGAGCTTGAGCGTCGTGAAGACGAGGAGGGAGCGTTCCACGAGGGTTCCGATGCCCATGGCGACGGCCACGATGAGCACGTACGCGCCGAGCGTGTTCCCCACGACCGTGGTCAGCGCCGCGCGGCGGCCCTGGGCAGCGCCCTGCCGATCACGAACAGCACGCTGGGGCCGGGAATCACGATCAGCAGGAACGACATGGCCGCGAAGGCCAGCAAACGGTCTGTGGACACCATGCCGCTCATGCAAGCACGGCGGGGTCCCGTGCTTCCAGCCCTATTCTCCGGTCCGCTCCACCGGCGGGGACCGCGGCCCTGCGGCTGCGGGCCCGAGCGCGGGGGAGTGGTGAAGGGGCCGTGCGGCACTAGGATTTGAGCGCTCGGCACCAACGACCGGAAGGACGCGGAGATGAGCGTGAACGGGGGACGGGTGCCGTGGGATCCGTACGGAGGAGGGCATCCGCCGCGTCCGGTGCGCCGGCTGACCTTCGGACGGCTCTTCAACCCGATCGCCGTGGGGCGCGCGGTGTTCACGCCGTCCAGGCCGGACCGGGTGGACGACCCGGTCGTGAAACGGGTACAGGTCCTGCGCACGGTCGTCGGCCTGGTCGCCGTCACATGGATGCTGATGTCCTACGGCCTGGCGGCGGACGCCGACGCCGTCGTGGACGATCGCTTCGGCCAGATCCGTACCACCCTCATCACGCTGGGAGTGACCTTCCCGGTCGCCGTCGCGGTGTTCATCGCGGCGGCCCGCCCGCCCAACCGGCGTCTGTTCCTGCGCCGTGTGGCCAAGCCCGCCGGGGCGCTCCTCGCGCTGGCCGTCACGCTCGCCGTGCCCCGGCTGATCACGGGACTGGGCTATGTGGACGAGGACACGGACTGGACGGCGTCGGCAGGCCGGGTGGTCCTGCTGTTCGCGTCGGGCGCCTTCCTCCTGTGGCTCGCGCCCTTCGCCCTCTACGGCATCGCGCAGTCGCTCGTCCATGTCTTCAGGACAGCGGACCTCCACGAGACCGTCCCGCCCCTGCTCGCGACCCTGCTGGTGTGGGAGGTCGCCCTCCTCGACGTGTTGCGGGGCGCCTACGACGGCGTGCCGTTCGCCGTGCGGCTGGCCTTCCTCTTCGGCGCCCCGCTCACCGTCTCCGCCGCGGCGATGTGGGAACTGCGTCGGCTGCGTACGCGGCACGGCATCACCCTGCGGGCCGCACTGCTGCGCTGAGCCCCTGGTTCTGCCTCTCCACGACGTCCTTGACGAACACGACGCCGTCGGCCTGTGCCAGATGGGCCGGGTCAAGTGAGGCATAGCCGAACCACGGGGACACACGGGGCGCGGGCCGTGTGCCGCCGAGGGCGGCGGCCAGGCGCGGGGCGTCGATGACGCAGCGGTCCTCCGGAAGTGCGTACAGAAGGCCCTCGAAGGTGTCCGGCGGCGGTGCGTCCACTCCCTGGTGCCGGATCGTGCCCAGTGCCGTGGCCACGAAGGCGTAGCAGGCGCCCAGTTGGGCACCGGCCAGCGCGCCGGCGCTCCACCACTCCACCGGCGCCCCGCCCATCCGCATCGAGCTGACGGGCCGTTGGAGATGGGCGTTCTGGGCGTGGACGAGCGTGCGGCCGCGTGCGGCCAGGGCGAGCAGGTTGCGGGCCATCATCCCGTCCCGGACGGCCACCAGCCAGGCCATGCGGGCCGGTGAGCTGTCGGCCATCCAGTGGTGGTAGCGCAGCAGGCCCGTCGCGGTACGCGCGTACAGGCGGGCCAGTTCCCAGTCGTTCTGCCCGTTCCCGCGGTTGTCCTGCTCGCTCCCCGAGCCCGTCGCGAGCAGGCGCGGCATCTGCTGGTCGAGCAGCGCCGCCAGATCGTCGGCGATCAGGCGCAGCCGGGCCGCATCGGCCGACCGGCCGGCGGAACGCGACGGGTCCGTCATCGCGGCGGGTTCGGTCCACCGGTCGTCCGAGCCGAGCAGCTGGTCGAGCGCGTCCGAGGTGCAGGGGAGCAGGTCCGTGGCCACCCGGGCCGCCAGGTAGCCGTGGAGTGCGGTGAGGGACTGTCGGGGGCTCGCGGCGTGGGTGATCTCCAGCGGGCCGTCGAAACCGGCGAAGCGCAGTCGCTCGGACGCCGGCCGGCCCTCGTGGTCGGCGCGGACGTTGTACGCGCGCATCCACCGTACGAGCTCGCGGTTGGCTGTGAAGGCGCCCCAGCCGTGGCTGATGCCCTGCTCCATGGCCTCGTCCAGGGTGCCCGTTCCGGAGGTGATGTAGTCGTCGACGGCCAGGCCCTTCACACAGTCGCTCTCGAGCGCGATCGTGCGGTAGCCCTCCTGCTCGACGAGCTGCCGGAAGAGGTCGTTGCGCAGATCGAGAAGGGAGTTGTCGCCGTGGGTGGGCTCGCCGAGGGCGAGCAGACGGGGCCGGGCCGGGAGCAGCCCCATGACGGCGGCGGCATCGACGGCATGGATGAAGTCCTTGATGTCAGTAGCCATGCCTTCAACGCTATCGTTGAACCTTCGATGGAGACTTTTCCGCGATATCGTCGGTTCCATGGGGCAAAACCTTCAAAGCAGTGATCGGCTCAGACCCATCGATCTGGCGCGCGGGCACGGTCTGTCCACCCAGGCGGTGAGGAACTACGAGGAGGCCGGCATCCTGCCCGCCGCCGGTCGTACGCCCCACGGCTACCGCACGTATACGGCGCTCCACGCGGCCGCCCTGCGCGCGTTTCTGGCCCTGGTCCCCGGTCACGGACATCGGACGGCGACGCAGATCATGCGGGCCGTGAACCGGAGCGAGCCCGATGAGGCGTTGCGGCTCGTCGACGAGAGTCATGCCCAGCTCCTCGACGACCGGCGGACCCTCCGGGCGGTGGAGAGAGCCCTGCGCGACCTGGAACCCGCCCCGGCGCCCGAGCGACGCGCCGGGCCCCGCGACACCTTCATCGGGCCGCTGGCCCATACGCTCGGAATCCGCCCCGCGACACTGCGGAAGTGGGAGCAGGCCGGACTGGTACGCCCCGTCCGCGACCCGCGCACCGGCTACCGCGTCTACGACGAGGCGGCCGTACGGGACGCGCGGCTCGCCCACCAGCTCCGGCGGGGCGGCTATCCGCTGGAGCAGATCGCCCCGTTGCTCGACCAGGTTCGGGTGGCCGGCGGGCTGGAACCGCTGGAGTCGGCACTGCGCGACTGGCACGGCCGGCTGTCCGCGCGGGGGCGCGCGATGCTGACGGGGGCCGCAGAGCTGGACGCGTACCTGCGCCGGCGCGGGCAGGACATCGACGGCCGCTCGCTGACGACTGATCTTTGACGAGCGCCCGCCGGTGGCCGGCTGATCCGACGCCTCAGTCGTCGTCGTGCCCGGGTTCGCGGCGGAGCCGTCCGGTCCATACGGGTTCGACCTCGTCCCACTCCCGTTCCCACGCGTCGAGCCGGCGGTTCATGGCCCGCCGACGCAGGAGAAGCACACCACCGGTCTCGGCCAGTCCGACGAGACCGGTGGCCACGATGCCGAAGGCCATGGTGGTGAGGGCCCTCTGCGAGACGCTCAGTGAGTTCTGAGGCAGGTACGTCCCGGAGTCGTTCACCCAGATCGCCACGGTCCGGCCCCGGGGGGTACCCGGCTCCACATGGATGGTCCCGGTCATGGGCGTGTGGCTCGGAAACTCCCACGCGGCCGGTGCCGTGGCGGTGGGGGCGCCGGCGTACCGCGTCTCGGGGACGAGCCTGGCCCGGTCCGTGGTGGTGGCGACCACTCGGTGCCGGTGTGCTGCCGCTTCCTGACCCGACCGCGCGTCGGCGTTCCAGGCCACCCCCGCACACAGGACGCCGCAGATCAGCGCGACGATCACGGCAAGGACCAGGGCGGGACGTCCGAACTGCCGCTCCTCGGACGCACCGAAAGGCAGACCGAACGGCGGACCGCCGGGCCGACTCGGGAAACCTTCAGTCCCCATGCCGCTCGCCTCCGTACCCGGGCCCTCACCCCAGCCTGGCATCGTCGGTACCCCGCCGCATGTGGGCGTCGCGGCATCCACACCTGATTGCGCACGGACCCGGGCACCGCCTCCGTACCCCGCCCGTCACGGCGCCCGAGAGGTGCCGATCTCGATGCGCCTGAGGGACGGGAGGAGCAGGGGCAGCAGCATGGCCGTCGCGATGAGTCCACCGGCGGTGACGGCCACCGCCGCCGTGCCGAACACCGCGGCGAGCACGGGGACGGACAGCTGGCCCACCGGAATCGACGCGAACGAACCGAACTCGTCGTACGCACCGACCCGGGTGCTCAGCTGTTCCGGAACATGGTGGTGCCAGACCGTGGACCACGCCACGGTGAAGAATTCGGACGCCACCCCTGCGGCGAACGCGGAAGCGGCAAGCCAGAAGGTGTGCGCACCAGTGCCGAGGAGAACCAGGGGGAGACCCCCCAAGGTCATCAGGCCCAGGGCCGGAGCCATGGGCCGGCGGACCGTCAGCTTCACCATCACGGTGGTGGCGAGCAGGGCCCCGGCGCCGCGGGTGCTCAGGACGATGCCCCAGCCGTCGGCACCGATCGTGTCGAGCGCCATCACCGGGCCGAGGATGTTCCACACGCCCATGTTGGCGGCGTTGAAGACGGCGAAAACCAGGCTGACCGACCAGATCCACGGCCTGGAGCTGAAGTAGCGCCGGCCCTCCCGTAGTTCGCTGCGCATCGTGGGGTCGTTCGCGGCGCGGGAAGGCATGTCCGGCAGCGCCATCCTCCCGAAGCAGACGGCCGCCAGGAGGAAGGACGCGGCGTCGCCGGCGATGGCCCAGCCGCCTCCGACGGAGACCGTCAGCAGACCGGCGGCGCCGGGCCCGATCAGCCGGGCGATGTTCTTGACCGATGCCAGAAGGGAGTTGGCCTGCTGGATCCCGCTCCCGCTCGCGAGCTGCGGGACGATGCCGCGCAGGGTCGGGGTGGTCAGCGCCTGCGAGATGCCGTTGACCGCGGCGAGCGGAAGCAGGAGCACGGGGTCCTGGTGCGTGAGCAGAAGAACCGCCACCCCGCCCTGGCTCAGGCCGGCGCCCAGGCTCGTGACGTAGAGCACGGTGTCACGGCGGTAGCGGTCGGCGATACCCCCTCCGACGATCATCATCCCGATCATCGGGACCATGGAAGCGGTGAGCACCGCGGACAACCACCTGGCGCTGCCGGTGAGTTCGAGGACACCGAAGGCCAGTGCGACGGGCGACATGGCCCCGCCGGCCACGGTGACCGACCAGCCCGCGAAGAACCACCGGAACGACGGCGAACGGAGCGGTTCCCCGGAGGCGAGACCGGTACGGGACGTCTGCTTGCAGTCGGCGGGGGAGGGCGAGTCGTCCCGGTCTCCGGGTGGATCTGGTTCAGGCACGAGGGGCGATGCTGCCGGCGCGGTCGAGGCTCAGCAAGCGATTTCTCCGGGCCCGGCAGGCTGCTGAGGGGAGGGTGGTCCCTGTCCGGTCACCGTCCGCCCTTGACGTGCACGACCGCCCCCGGCCGATCATGGCTCATGACGCGCGCCCGCTCGACGCAGCCCGCCCTTGCCGCCGGTTCGCTCGCCGGTTCCCCTCAACCCGTACTCACCTCCGCCGCTGGTCCGGTGCTGCGCCCATGGGTGGAGGACGATGTGCCGGCCTTCCTCTCCGCGTACCGCGACGAGGAGATCCGCCGCTGGCACACGCGACGGGCCTCCACCGAGGCGCAGGCCCGGGAGTGGTTCGAGGCCTACCGCCAGGACTGGCTGCGCGAGGAGGGCGGGCACTGGGCGATCACCCGGGACGGTGACGACGTACTCGGCCGGATCGCGCTGCGCGGCCTGGACTTCGACGACGGCGTCGCCAACGTCGCGTACTGGGTGCTGCCGGCGGCCCGCCGCATCGGCACGGCGTCCACGGCCCTCGCCACGCTCACCGAATGGGCCCTGCGCGAGGCCGGCTTCGAGCGCCTGGAGCTGGACCACTCGACACGCAACGCCGCGTCCTGCCGAGTCGCCACGAAGTCCGGCTACCGCTGGGAGGGCACCAAGCGCAGCGCCGCCGTCCATGACGACGGCCGGCACGACATGCACCTGCATGCACGCATCCGGGGCGACGAGCCAGATATTCCTTGACGCGAATATTCTCTACGAGGAATACTTGTGTCCGTGAACGACATGGACACACTCCTCGCGGCGCTGGCCGACCCGGCCCGCTGGCGGCTCGTGAACCTGCTCGCCGAGCGGCCCCGCCCGGTCGGCGTCCTCGCCGAACTGGCCGGGGCGCGACAGCCGCAGACGACCAAGCACCTCCAGACCCTCGAACGCGCCGGCGTCGTCACCTCGGAGCGCACCGGGCAGCGCCGTATCTACGCGCTGCGGTCCGGCCCCCTGCGCGAGCTGGCGGCCGCACTCGGCCGGCTCGCCGACGTCACGGAGCGGGCCGGTGGTCCGAACGAGACCCATGAGCGGTACGGAGCCGGCGTCATCGCGGAGCGGCATGCCGCGCGGGAGCCGGGGTGGGCCGACGGCCGTTCGTTCGGCTTCCGCCGGTCGCTGGCGGGGCCACCCGAGGTGCTGTGGCGCCACCTCACCGAGCCGGCGCTGCTCACCGGGTGGTGGACCCCCGACGACCTCCGCCTGTCCGAGCTCGTCTTCGAGGCGCGCGAAGGCGGACGGATCGTCCAGGAGTACCGCGACATCGAGGACGCCGACGGCTCCGGCGAGGTGGCCGGGCGCGCGGAGGGCATCGTCGACGAGGCCCGCCCCGGGCGGCGTCTCGCCTACCGCCTCTCCCCGCTGCTTCCGGACGGCGGCCCCGCCTTCACCAACCACGTCACCTTCGACCTGCGGCCGACGGCGACCGGCACGGACCTCTACGTCCACTGGCGGATCACCGACAGCACCGTCGGCTCCGCGGACTTCGTCGCCGGCATCGAGATCGGCTTCGGCCAGAGCCTCGACAAGCTCGCGACGGCCCTGGCCGCAGCCCCGCACGACACCGACCGCACCAACCGCACCGACACAGGGAGCGCATCATGACCGACTCGACCGGACGCAGGGTGACCGCGAACCTCAATCTCTCCCTCGACGGGCGGTACCACGGTCCCGGCGGGCCGAGCGACTTCGGTACGTTCGTGCCGTACGTGACCTCCGAGGTCGCCCGGGGCCAGCTCGGCCGCATCTGGCAGGACGCGACGACGGCGGTGCTCGGCCGGGGCAACGCCCAGGGCTTCATGGGCTACTGGCCGACCGTCGCGGACGACGAGCACGCCGATGCGCGGGACCGCGGATACGCGAGGTGGCTGGTGGCCACGGAAAAGGTGGTGCTCTCCACCACCCTGACCGAGGCCCCGTGGGAACGCACCCGCGTGGTGGACGCCCCCGCCGCCGAGGTCGTCGCCGAGCTCAAGGCCACCGGCGAGGGTGACATCCTCGTCAACACCAGCCCGAGCGTCATCAAGCCACTCCTGGCGGCAGACCTGATCGACCGGCTG
This sequence comes from Streptomyces sp. ITFR-16, assembly GCF_031844705.1. Taxonomy (NCBI): domain Bacteria; kingdom Bacillati; phylum Actinomycetota; class Actinomycetes; order Kitasatosporales; family Streptomycetaceae; genus Streptomyces; species Streptomyces sp. ITFR-16. The sequence goes on along the minus strand of NZ_CP134609.1, from coordinate 128,616 downwards.
TACCTCATGGTCCTCCCGGTGATCCTCGGTGGCGGAGAACGACTGTTCGAAGACGGCCTGCCGGTCTCGAAGTGGAAGCTCACGCACCTGGAAACGGGAGACCTGGGCGAGATCGCCATGGTCTATGACCGCGTCCGCTGAACCGCCCCTGCGGGCTCCGTCTCCGGCACGCCCGTCAACACGTTCGGCTGGGCCCGGTACGGGACCGCAAGCGTGGCCCGCTCGACGACGAGAACCGGGAAATCATCACGGTCGCGCGGCGCGGGAAACCGGCGGGCGAAAAGGAAAGGCGAGGAGATCGCTCTCCTCGCCACTCCTAACTTATAGCGCAGCGGGGGGCTTGCGGCAAGGCCCGGGTCGTAGCGCAAAATCGTCGGCCGAGGCCCATAACCTGCGGAAATGAAAGGCGCGACGTGCGTGTGCGGTCGGCCGAAGAGGGGTGCGGTGACGCGATGGAGCGGCGCAGCGCGAGGGGACACGAGCGTCACGGAGGTAGCGCGATGAGCGAGCGGTACGTGTGGGATCTGCGGGACATCGACGAGACGCAGGTGGCTGTCGTCGGGGGAAAGGGCGCGCATCTGGGCGCGCTGTCGCGGATCGACGGCGTGCGTGTGCCGAGTGGCTTCTGTGTGACGACGGAGGCCTTCCGGCGGATCATGGCGGAGGCGCCGTCCGTCGACGATCTGCTCGACCAGTTGGCGAGCGTGAACGCGGACGACCGGGAGGCGGTCCGCGCGCTCAGTGAGCGGATCCGCCGGACCATCGAGGAGACCGATCTGCCGGGCGAGCTCGCGGCGGCGATCACCGGCGCGCTCGCGCGGTTCGGTGAGGACGCCGCGTACGCCGTCAGGTCCAGCGCGACAGCCGAGGACCTGCCGACCGCCTCCTTCGCCGGCCAGCAGGACACGTATCTGAACGTCGTGGGACCGGCCGCAATCCTCCGCCACATCAGCCGGTGCTGGGCCTCGCTGTTCACCGAGCGGGCCGTGACCTACCGCGAGCGGAACGGCATCGATCACCGTACAGTCCGCATGGCCGTGGTCGTGCAGCGGATGGTTTTCCCGCAGGCGGCCGGCATCCTGTTCACGGCCGATCCCGTCACGGGCCACCGCAAGGTAACCACCGTGGACGCCGGCTTCGGCCTGGGGGAGGCCCTGGTCTCCGGGCTGGTGAACCCGGACGTCTTCAAGGTGCGCGACGGCGAGATCGTCGACCGGGCGATCGCCGCGAAGCGGCGAGCCGTTCACGCCCGGCCGGACGGTGGCACCGAGGAAGTCGCGATCGACCCGCAGCGGCAGGAGCAGCCCGCGCTGACGGACGAGCAGGTCGTACGGCTCGTGGAGCTGGGGCGGCGGATCGAGGCGCACTTCGGCAGCCCGCAGGACATCGAGTGGTGTCTGGCCGACGACGGCTTCCGGATCCTTCAGAGCCGGCCGATCACGACCCTGTTTCCCATCCCGGCGAGCGACGACCACGAGCAGCACATCTACGTCTCCGTCGGCCATCAGCAGATGATGACCGACGCCATGAAGCCGCTCGGACTCTCCATGTGGCAGCTGACGGCCATGGTGCCGATGCACGCGGCCGGCGGGCGGCTCTTCGTCGACGTCGCCGCGCGGCTGGCCTCGCCCGCGAGCCGCGCCGGTCTTCTGGACGTCATGGGCAAGGGCGACCCGCTGGTCAGGGACGCCCTGGAGACCGTCCTCGACCGTGAGGGGCTTCTCCCGCCCCAGGACGCTGGTCCCGGCGCGCCGCCCGCCGGTGGTGCGGCCACCCCGGCCGAGGCCGATCCGGCGATCGTCACCGAGCTGATCGAACGCAGCGAGACATCCGTCGCCGCCCTGGAGCGCGACATCCGGACCAGGAGCGGACCGGAGCTGTTCGACTTCCTGCGGGAGGCATTCGCCGAGCACAAGCGCGTCCTCGGCGATCCGCTGAACATGCGGGCGATCATGGCCGGGATGGAAGCCACCTGGTGGCTCAACGACCAACTGCTGGAGTGGCTGGGCGAGAAGAACGCCGCCGACACGCTCACGCTCTCCGCCCCCGACAACATCACGTCCGAGATGGGCCTCGCCCTGCTCGACGTCGCGGACGCGATCCGGCCGCATCCGGACGTGGTGACCTTCCTCCAGGGCGTCGAGGACGAGGGCTTCCTGGACGAGCTGCCCAAGATCGAGGGCGGGACCGCGGCGCGCGACGCCATCGAGGCCTATCTCGACCGCTACGGGATGCGCTGCGTCGGGGAGATCGACATCACCAGGCCGCGGTGGAGCGAGCGCCCCACCACCCTCGTCCCCGCGATCCTCGACAACGTACGCAACTTCGGCCCCGGCGCCGCCGGGCGGCGCTTCGAGCAAGGGCGGCTGAAGGCACGCGAGAAGGAACAGGACGTGCTCGCACGGTTGCGGACCCAGCCGGACGGGGAACGGCGGGCCGACGCGACCAAGCGGATGATCGACCAGGTCAGGGCCTTCGCCGGGTACCGCGAGTACCCCAAGTACGGCATCGTCAGCCGCTACTTCGTCTACAAGCGGGCCCTGCTGGCGGAGGCCGAGCGTCTCGTGCGGGCCGGTGTGCTGTCCGAGAAGGAGGACAGCTTCTACCTCACGTTCGACGAATTCCACGACGTCTCGCGCTCCCACCGGCTTGACGAACGGCTCGTCGAGCAGCGCAAGGACGCGTTCCGGTCGTATCAGGCGCTCACACCGCCCCGGGTGCTCACATCGGACGGCGAGGCCGTCAACGGGGCGTACCGGCGCGACGACGTGCCCGCCGGCGCCCTGACCGGTCTGCCCGTCTCCGCCGGGACGATCGAGGGGCGGGCCCGCGTCGTCCTGGATCTGGCGGACGCCGACCTGGAGCCGGGCGACATCCTGGTCACCACGTTCACGGACCCCAGCTGGTCACCGCTGTTCGTCGGAATCGCGGGGCTGGTGACGGAGGTGGGCGGCCTGATGACCCATGGCGCGGTGATCGCCCGGGAGTACGGCCTGCCGGCCGTCGTGGGCGTGGACCGGGCCACCCGGCTGATCCGGGACGGCCAGTGGATCCGGGTGCACGGAACGGACGGGTACGTCGAGTTCCTGTCCTGACCCCTCCGGGGTGGGCGCGCCGGGTGTCTCTCGCAGAGTGGCCCGCCGAGCCGAACGGGGGAGAGACACCGTGAGCAGCAGCACGGACCGGGCGGCCCCGGCGGCGGCCGGGGCTCGCAACACCCCCTCCCGGGCACCTCGGCCGACACTATGGAAAGCGCCTGGGCGGACGCGACCGGGGAGTGGCCCTGCTCGGCATCCTGACGGGATGGCTGCTGATCCTGTGCAGCGTGCCGGCGGTACTGGTGTACGCCGGAGTGCCGGCCGGACTCGCGCTCCTGGTCGACTCCGCGAACTGAGCCGGGTTGGCGCGGCCATACGGGATGCGGCGGGCGCCGCTGTCCTGTCCGGCCCGCCGACCCGCGCCATCTGCCGGGGAGGCCGGACCCGTCACCGGTAGCCGGTCGTGTCCGCCGGCCCGTCCGCGTCGGCGACCTCGACCAGGTAGCGCCAGCAGTCCGGGCGCGAGCCGTCGAGATCGGTGAAGCCGTACTCCCGCGCGAGCTGCCCACTGGACAGCGACGCGCCGTTCCTGCGCGCCACGTCCGCGTCGCCGGCCAGCGCCGCGACCGCTCGTCCGACATACGCCGGGCTCTCCGAGATGCCGAAGTGCGGCACCGCGGCCAGCGCGTCGCGCCAGTTGTCCTCGGTGACGCCGAAGGCGTCGAGCATCATCTCCGAACGCAGCCAGCCCGGTGTGAGCGCCACCGCCGTACCCTCGTGCGGCTCCAGCTCGTGCGCGAGCACGAACGCCATGCGGACGACGCTGTTCTTGACCAGGTCGTAGAAGTACGAGTTGCGGTAGTGCGCCGTGTTGTACGCGGCCGTGCCGTCGGTCATCTCGACCACCAGCCCGCCCGGCCGACGGATCAGCAGCGGCAGCAGGAAGTGGCTGGTGATCGCGTGGGTCTCCACGCCGAGCCGCAGCAGCCGCAGCCCGTCGTCGAGGTCGTGCTCCCACACCGGGGTGTCGAACGCGAACAGCTTCTCGCCGCCCCAGATGTCGTTGACCAGCACATCGAGCCGCCCCTGCTCGGCGTCGATCCGGCCGGCCAGCGCCCGGACCTGCTCGGGCACCAGATGGTCGGTGGGCACCGCGATGCCCGTTCCGCCCGCCGCGGTGACGAGCTCGGCGGTCTCCTCGATGGTCTCCGGCCGGTCGTACTCCGAGCGCCGCTCCCGCGTCGTGCGTCCGGTCACGTAGACCGTCGCACCCGCCGCGCCGAGCTGGACGGCGATGCCGCGCCCCGCTCCCCGGGTGGCGCCCGCGACCAGCGCGGTCCTTCCCCGGAGGTCCGGAGCCGATGTGCCGGGCATGAATCCCATGGAGTTCCCTGTCTGTCCGCACGGTCTGGTCGGCCGGAGTCCGCGTTCCGCCATCGGCGCCGGCCGGTGTCACCATGCTCGATCGGAAACCCGACACCTTCTGTCGTATTTTCCCGGGCGTCGCGACGGCCACTCGACCGGGCGCACTCGGGGCTGCCCCGGCGGCACGCGGAGGGCCCCCGCGAGGCGATGCCGCGCGGGGGCCCTCCCGTCGACCGCCGTCGCCCGTCAGGTGGCGGCGGCGGTCCGCGTCAGAGGTCCAGGGAGAACTGCTGTGCGGCCGATCCGTCGCACTGCTGCTGCGACAGCCGCGCCCCGTCGGCGGTGGAGGCGCCGTCCACGGCCAGGCACTTCCCGCTGTTGCGGGCGACGAAGCGGTACCGCCCGGCCGTCCCGGAGGGCTCCGCCTTCCACTGCTGGTTGGTGCCGCCCACGTACGACCACAGATGGACCCGCGTACCGGCCGAGGTGGCGGCGGGGCCGCCGTCGACGTCCCACACCTTCGTGTTGTGCCGGTTGACGACCTGGTACGTGCCGTCCCCCGCCGGCCGGAACTGCCAGCTCTGGTTGGCTCCGGTGCCGCAGGCCCACTGCTGGAGCGCGGTGCCGTCGGCGGTTCCCCAGTCGGCGGCATCGAGGCAGGCGCCACTGTTGATGTTCCTGACCCGGTACCAGGCGGCCGAGTCGATGGAGCCCCCGGCCGGCGGCTCGGTCGTCCCGCCGTCGGTGCCGCTCCACACGAAGGTGGCGACCGCGCCGGCGGGCAGGGTGTAGACGAGGGACTTCCCGTTGTCGGTCAGCGAGAACTGCTGGGCGCCCGAGGCCGTGTTGACGACGTACGCGGCACGGGTGCCGTCCGGGTTCTGGAAGGCGACGTTCTCCACACCGCCGTTGCCCTGGCTGGTGGAGCCGATGCGGGTGGCTCCGGGCCTGACGAACTTGCTGACGTGACCGAGCACGTAGTACTCGGCGTTACGGGTGACGTTGCCGTTCGCGATCTCCACGACACCGTTGCAGCGATCGGCGCAACCGCCCTGGTGCGGGCCGCCGTTCTGGTCGAGAGCGAGGTTCCAGTCGACGACGGTCTCGCCGCCGTTGCGCATGTTCTGTACGACCAGGTTCTCGGCGTGCCACTTCAGGGTGTCGGCGAACGTGGTGGACCGGTCGGCGCTCTCGGTGCCGGAGCACTCGGTGAAGAAGACCCGCTTCCCGGCGTTGACGACCTGCTGCTGCGCGGAGGGGTCCCCGCCGTAGCAGTGGAAGGCCGCGCCGATCACCCGGTTGACGCCCGGCGTCCCGTTGAACACGTCGATCGGGTAGTTGGGGTGGTCCCAGTTGTGGTCGAAGGCCAGCAGGTTCGTGGGCAGGCCGGCCGCGGTGAGGGCGCGGTCGAGCACCTTGATGAAGTCCGCCTGCTGCGACGACGTCATGGTCATCGACGGGTAGCTCGCCGCGAACTCCGGCTCGTTCTGCACGGTCAGATCGGTCAGCGTGATGCCCTGCTGTCCGTACGCCTGGATCGCCTTGACCAGATAGTCGGCGTACGCCTGGTAGTTCTCGGGCTTGAGGCCGCCGCCGTTGAGCGCGTTGTTGGTCTTCATCCAGGCGGGCGGCGTCCAGGGGGTGCCCATGAAGCGGATCGCGGAGTTGACCGAGGTGGCCTGCTTCAGGACCGGGATGATCTCGGCCTTGTCCCGGTCGATGGAGAAGGACCCGCGGGTGTCCTCGTACGTGTAGAGGCTGTTGTCGGCGTTGAAGTCGCTGCTGCCGAGCGGCTGGCGCAGATAGGTGAGCCCGATGCCGTCACCGGCGGTGGAGAACAGCGAGTTCATCAGGGCGTTGCGCCTGTCCTGCGCGAGGCCCTGGATGAGGTGGGCCGAGGCCCCGGTGACCGAGGCGCCCGCCCCGGTGAACTTCTGGCTCCTGCTGTTGGCGTCGACGCGGATGTCGACGGACTGCGGTGAGCCGGTGAACGGGACGGTCCCCTCGGCGGAGAGTCTCTTTCCGCCGTCGGGGGTGGTGACCCATACCTGAGCCGTGGGGTCGGCGGCCTGGGCCGCCGTGCCGCTGCCGGCCAGGCCGACGGCCGCGACGGCCATCGCCAGCGCGGCGGCTGCCGCGGCGCGCGCCCGTGGGCGCCGGGGACTGTGGTGGGACATGTGCGGCTCTCCTTCGGTCATGCCTGGGGGGAGGTGCGGGGCCGACGGGTCACCGGCCGTGTGACGACCCGGTGACGGCGATATGAAAGCACACTCACTAAGTGGTTAGTAAGTAGTCGGTACGGCTTTGCTGCACGGCCCTTCCCGGCCCGCTCGCGCCCCCCGGCGGCCCGGGCCGGGCCCCTGGCCGGCGGGGCGGGCGCGGCGCCCGCCCCGCTGACCGGCCGGTCTAAGCTGTGCCGGTGAGCAACCAGTCAGCGAGCAGGCCAGGCCGGGCGGCCAAGCCCCGCATGCCCCGAAGCCCGGAAGCGCAGCAGCGGCAGCGGGACATCCTGCACATCGCGATGGACACCTTCGCCGCACGCGGCTACAACAACGCCTCGCTCGCCGAGATCGCCGACCGGGCCGGCCTGACCCAGGCCGGTGTCCTGCACTACTTCCGCTCCAAGGCGCTCCTGCTCACCAGCGTCCTCGAACTCCGCGACCAGTCCGACATCGAGCAGCTGGGCCCCGACCGCCCGCACGGACTCGATTTTCTGCGCCACCTGGTCGACACGGCGCTGCGCAACGCCGAACGCGAAGGCATCGTCCGCCTCTACGCCGTCCTGTCGGCGGAGTCCGTCACCGACGACCATCCGGCGCAGGAGTACTTCCGCGACCGGTACGACGGACTGCGGTCCTTCGTCACCGACGCCCTGCGCGAGGCCTGCGAGCTGTCCGACGAGGACACGCCGAGGGCCGAGAACGCGGCCAACGCCGTCATCGCGGTCATGGACGGCCTCCAGGTCCAATGGCTGCTGGCGCCCGGAGCCGTGGACATGGCGGCCTCGACCGACCTGGTGGTCACCTCCCTGCTCGCGGCGCTCGCACCGCACAGGTTCGGCCCGGACGGCCGGGCGCGGCAGGCCGGAGAGGGCCGTACGAAATGAGCTTGTACGATCTTCGAGTGGGTGTCTAACCTCGAGCGCGACGGCGTGTAGCTCAGTAGTCAGAGCACCGGGCTATGGTCCCGGGGGGCGCAGGGGCAGAACCTGCCACGCCGGCTATGAACGCCAACGACACAAGCGATGAGCGGGAGTTCCCCGCAGGGGCCGACGGATCCGCGACGGCCTACCCCGAAGCCATGCTGGCCCGGGCCTTCCTGACCGCCCTGACCCACGACGACGCCGGTACACGCGAGCGTGCCGAGCGCCGCGTCGACCGCTGGCGGGCCGTGCTCTCCGGCATTGCGCAGGGCCGTCTGACCATCGGCTCCCGCGCACCGGTCGCTGGGCTGCCCGCGTGGGTGACCCCGGAAGTCGTCCGGGGCGGATTCGCCACGTCCGAGCCGAGCGCCGGAGGCCCGCTCCAGCCGTACGAGCGCGACGCGGCGGACCGCGCGGGCGTGCCCGCCGAGCGCGGGGCCCTGTTCGCGTACTGCCTGACCGAACCGGGGCTCGCGCGGCTGTACGCGCTGCTCGACAGCGGCCGCTACGAGATCACCGTGCCCGAGGAAGGCGCCCTGCTGACCGCGGCCTGGCTGGTGCGGGCCGGGGACGTCGCCGGTGCGCTGGAACTCGTCGAGATCCTGGCGCCCTTCGCCGACCGCCTGCGCTTCACGCCCCGCCCGTCCGACCTGCCCGCGCCGGAGGTACGGGCGGTCCACCGGCGTACGGTCGGCGACGCCGGCGCGACCCTGGCCCGCAGGCGCCCCAACACCGCGATCGAGACCCAGCGCGAGGCGCTCACCGTCTGGCAGCCCTTCGGCGACGAACTCCTCGTCCACTGGCTGGAGACGGCCGGAAGCGGCCGGGTACCGGACCGGGCACCCGAGGACGACGACGCGTGGCGCGAGCGCGGCGCGGCCCTCCTGCGCCGCTACCGGGAACTCGCCACGGCGCACACCCTGTGTAGCGCGCACCGCGACCCGAAGGGGAACCTGGGCATTCTGCGCGGCGCCCTGGAGGAGACCGTCGCCGGACGCCCTCTCGGGCCCCGGCAGCTCGGACTGCTGCGGCACGCCGTGGAGTCCATGGTCCGCAAGCGCGGCCGCCCGGGCTCGGCACGCCACACCGAACTGCGCGCCGGACAGGCGGCCCAGGCCGCACAGCCCTCGTACCACGCGTTCGCCCAGCTGGTCCTGCACCGCCTGTCGGCACTCGCCCAGCACACGGGCGTTGCGGACACCGCGCCACTGATCGCGGCCGTCTCGCCCGACGAGGCCAGGCGCACGGGACTGCCCGCCGGAGCGAGCGTCCCGGCACCGGTCCGGCGCGTCGTCGAGGGCGCGCTCAGCGCTCCTATCGGCGCGCTCGTGGAACGCGGAGTCGTGCCTTCCGCCGAGGTCCTGGCCGAGCTGGTCCCGCAGTTGGTCGCCTCGACCGGCGCGCAGGCCTATCAGGACGAGGCGCTGCGCACCTTGATGGCCGCGCACTACCGGGCCTTCCGCAACCGCCGCTCCCTGTTGCTGCTCCACCTCGCCCGGCAGGTGCGGCCCGACGAGCTGCCGTGGGTCCGCGCGACGGCCGCGTACCGGACCGGCGACGGCCAGGAGCCCGCGCGGGCCGTGCTGCGCGAACTCGGCGAACTGGCCGTGCAGGCCTTTCCCGGCACGCTCCTGCCCAACCCGCTGGTCCGCGAACTCGACGTACTGGCCTGGCAGGCCGAGGCCGGTGCGCCCTTCGTGGAGGAGCTGGCCGCCGACATCTTCATGGGCACCTTCACCCCCAAGTTCCTCGCCGCGGCGCGCGTCGCCGGAGAACTGCTCGGCGGCACGCTGTACGAGCGCTACTACGGCATCGACTACGCGGCCGTCCGCAACCTCGCCGTCACCGAGGCGAGCGAGGCGCTGGCCCGGACCCACCGGCCCCGGACCTCGCCCGGATTCGCGAAGCTGTGTACCGAGCGGGCCGGTGCCACGGACCGCCGCGGCATGTCCGTGGGCGCCAACGGCACGGTCATCGAGCAGGCCCAGATCCTCACCACGCACAACCTGGCCACCCTCGTCGCCCGGATCGGCATCCGCCCGGAGCCGGGCTGGGAACACCTGGCCGGAGCCTGCTTCCGTACGGTGTGCCGCCTGACGGCCCGTGTGCACGGCAACCCGCGTCCGCTGGCAACGATCAAGGACGCGGCGTACGCCTGGCGTCAGATGGTCTTCCACCTGTCGCTCTGCACCCCCGCGGCCCAGGCCCGCGCGATCGCCCGCCTCGACGAGGAGACGACCCGCCACCCCGCCCACGTCGCGGCCCGCCTCGCCCCCGCCCTCACGGGCCTCCGCCGGGCCGCGTCCGGCGGCGCCCCCGACACAGGGGAGGGCCGTCTCTTCCTCGGCTGGAGCACCAACCCCCACTGGCTCCGCCCGGACCCGAAGGGCCGGCGGGGCTGAGCCGTCCACGTTCCTGGGCGCGGGCCATGACCGCACGGCCCGTCCGCCCGGTGGCCGGCGCCGGACCCGTGCTCTAGCTCCGTTCGAGGCCGGGCCGGTCAACTGGGGTCAAGGCCATGGGCTCACCTCGCGCGGCGGGCACGGGCGAAGGGCGGTGTTTCGGATGCCCGTGTCCCGGAAGCCGCGCAGGTGGGCGGCAGGGGAGCGGTGCTCGTGGCGTCCTGCGTCGAGCCGCGGCGGGTGGGCCCGTCCTGCGACGCGCTCGCCGGGCCGGCCCGGTCCCACCCTGATACCCCCTGGATTGGAGATTCGCATGTCGAGCAACTTTCCGGCCTTCGCCGAGTTGATCGCGCAGACCAAGCACTCCGCCGTCCACCTGGAGATGCGCGACATCTACACCCCGAAGGGCCCGGTCTTCGTGGACTGGCAGAAGGGCATCCCGATCGAGTACGACCGGCACGGCGACTGGATCGACCTCGTGCAGGACGCGCTGAAGCGCGGCATCGACTGGCGGCGGGCGCGGATCGTGTCCGAACCGGTCACCGACTTCATCCAGTACGAGTGGGAGACCACCACGATCGTCAACGTGCCCGCCGGCGAGAAGGTGCGCTGGCTGCCCAGGCAGCGGGCGTCGGACCTGCTGCTGCCCGGCAACGACTTCTGGGTGTTCGACGACAGCCTCCTGCGCTGGACCACCTTCCACGGCGACGGCTCCTGGGGCCCGCACGAGTTCTCCGAGGACCCGAAGCTGATCCGGCAGTGCAAGGAGGCGTTCGAAGCCGTGTGGGAGCGCGCCGTCGACCACGCCGACTACACCCCGCCGCGCAAGGAGCAGGCCGCGGCCTGAGGCGGCCCGCCCCCTGCGGCCCCTCTCCCGTCACCGCGGACCGCACCCGCGGTGACGGGGGACGGGCCGTCTTCTTCGTAGGAGGAAAAACCATGACGGTGCAGCGGCTGATCCGCCTGGACAGCGACGACAAGGCCCGTGAACGGCCACCGGGCGCGCGCAACGACATCCACTTCACCGAGGCGCAGATCCGCCCGATCGTGACGTCGCTCAGTCCGCCCGGCGGCCGGGTGCTCGACCCCTTCTCGGGCTACGGGACCACCATCGTCGTCGCCGACCGGCTCGGCCGCGTCGGCACCGGCATCGAACTGCAGGAGCAGCGGGTCGCGTCGAGCAACGCCCGGCTGCCGGCGGGTTCACCGAGCCGGTTCGTGGCAGGCGATGTGCGCGACTGGGACCGGCTCGGGCTGGGCGAGTTCGACCTGTGCCTGACCAGCCCCCCGTACATGGCGCGGCACGACCACCCGGAGAACCCGCTCACCGCGTTCCGCACCATGGACGGCTCCTACAGCGGCTATCTCGCCGAACTGGCCGACATCTTCGGCACCATCGGCAAGCATCTGCGCCCCGGGGGCCGGATCGGTGTCTGCGTAGGCAACTTCCGCGACTCCAGCGGCAGGATCACCCCGCTGGCCTTCGACGTCGCACAGGCGCTGTCCCCGGTGCTCGACTTCGAGGGCGAGATCTACTTCGACTGGAGTACGCCGTCCGAGAGCGTCACCGGCGACTACTGCCTGCTGTTCTCCGCCCCCGGGGCCTGACTCCGGCCGCCGCCCGTGAGCGGTCAGATGCCGATGATCTCGAACGGCATCGTCGGCACGCCGTGGAACCGCTCCCCGAACCGTGTGTGCTTGGCGGTCAGATAGCCGGCCACATCCGCCATCGGGTTGTCCGGCGGCAGCGACGCGAGATAGCCGGCGTGTGCGGCCAGCGCCTCGATTCCCGCCTTCATGCCGTCGGTGACGTCCACGGCGTGCGTGGACGCAGGGGAACCGCCGACCGCGAGGAAGCGCACCCCGGCCCACGGCGCGAAGCCCTCCTCGACCAGCTCCGGGAAGACCCACGGATTGCCCGCGTCGTTCGCGGCGTCGAGCAGCGCGACGCCCACATTGCGGTGGTCGGCCGAGTTCCAGTCGCCGCTGCGCCACCGCTCGTGGAAGTTGATGGTGACCAGCACGTCGGGGCGGTACTTGCGGATCGTACGGGCCAGATCGCGGCGCAGCGGCAGTCCGTACTCGATGGTGCCGTCCGGGTGGTCGAGGAAGTCCACGTCCCGCACTCCCACCACGGCCGCCGCGCGCAGCTGCTCCTCGACGCGCATCGCGCCCGTGGCGGCCGGTTCCATGGTGGCGACCCCGGCCTCCCCCCGGCTCACCACGGCATAGGCGACGAACTTGCCCTGCGCGGTCCACCGCGCGACCGCGCACGCGGGCCCGTACTCCAGGTCGTCGGGGTGCGCGACGACGCACAGCACCCGCTGCCAGTCCTCCGGCATCGGCTCGTACGGCTCGGTCATGGTGCTGCCTCCCTGGGAGTACACGTGGTCGGGGCGGGCGGGCGGGCGGGCGGACGGGCGGGCGGGCGGTGGGCACGGGGGCCAAGACTCCTGACGGACGGCTACGGCGACGTGGCCACGAGGCCGGGCCGCTTCTCGGCCCCGGCCCCGGTCTCCGCGACCGAGCGCAGCTGCTCCTCGAAGAAGGCGAGGGCCCGCAGGTGGTAGCTGCGGGCGGCCCAGCCGAGGCTGATGTTGTGGCCCGCGCCCGCCTGGTGCTCGACCCGGACGAGCGGGGCCCCCGTCAGCCGTGAGGTCAGCTCGGCGATGTCCGGCTCCTCGTGCAGCCACCAGGCCTCGTGCTCGGCGAAGGTCAGCCGCAGCGGGACCGTGACCCGTCCGGCCAGCTCCTCGAACATCCCCGGCCACCGTGTCACCTCGGCGGCCTCACGCACAGGCATTGGAGCGACGAGTGCTTCGGCCGCACGGAAGGTGCCCGGGGGATACAGCCCCAACGGGCCCCAGGTGCGCTCCCAGTGCAGATGGCGGCGGATGCGGGGAAGGCCGGCCGGTTCCACGTTGTAGCGGTGACCGAGGCCGGAGATGTCCAGGGCGAGCAGCCCGGGGGTGCGCGCGGCGGTCGTGAGGGCGAGTTTGCCGCCGTAGGAGTGGGCCAGCATCAGGAAACCCCGCCCGACGGCGTGCCGTTCGGCGAAGGCGTCGAGTGCCACGGGCAGGACGGCCGCCTGTTCCTGGAGGGTCAGTCCGGCGGGCACCTGCTCCGCCGACCGGCCGTAGCCGGGGCGGTCCAGGGCCAGCACCGTGAACCCGAGCCGGGCGCCCAGCGTGAGCAGGGACAGGTCGGCGTGGGCCTGACCGTCGAAGTAGCCCGCACGCATGCCGCCGCCGTGCACGGCGACGACGGTCGCCCGAGGGGAACCGCCCGGCGGCTCGGCCAGCAGACCGGACAGCGTCAGGCCTGCGGCCTGGAGGAGAAGCGGGCGCACCCCTGCCGAGTGGGTCGGCGTCGTCTTGTTCCGGTCCGTCCTGGACATGCTCACGGTGGTCCTTGGGGAAGGCTGGAAGGCGAGGTGGCTCGGCTCGGTTCGGTTCGTGAGGCGACGTTAGGCCGCTTCTCTCGCCCGCCCCTCGTGCTCCGCTCGAGCGAGCGGCACGGGCGCCGGACCGCCCGGTCCGGCAGGGGCTCACGGCCGGTCACGTGGTCTGCGCCGCCCCGGCCGGCTCGGGCTCCGGCACCCGGGTCCGCTCCGCCCACCGGACGGCGGGACCGCCGGCGACCAGCACGGTGAGGAACAGGGCGCCGATCAGCGCCCAGCCGGGCCCGCCGAGCCGGTCGGGCACCGTGGTGACCAGGGCCGGCCCCGCGATCAGGGCGAAGGCGTCGCCGGTCGCGAAGACGCCCAGGTACTGCCCCTGCGCATTGGCCGGCGCCAGCTCGTACCGCAGTCCCCACCGCGCGGCCTCGCCCCAGATCTCGCCGAACGTGAAGAGCACCGCGACGCCCAGGAGCACGCATGCCGCCGCCCAGGTGGGCATCGATCCGGTCAGCGCGGTGACGCCGCACGCGACGGCGAGCACGACAGCGGTGTACCGCTGGAGCCGCGCCGCCCCCCGTACGGTGTCCGCGTCGCGCGACATCCGTACCTGGAGGAGCACCACCATCACCGTGTTGGCCAGCATGATCCATGCCGCCAGCGCCCGGGGGGCGTCGGTGTGCACCACCAGCCACAGCGGCAGACCCACCGCCAGCGCGGTCGGCCCGATCCGGAGGATTCCGGAGACCTGGGCGACCGCCAGATAGGGGAGATCGCGCATCGCCCCGCGCGGCCGCTCCTCACGCGGCGCGCGCGGGACACCCGGAACCCCGGGCAGCCGCATGTAGAGCCACGCCACCAGCACCATGGCCACGGCGTTGCCCCAGAACAGCGCGAGGAACGCGGTCTTGGAGTCGGCGGCGATGACCAGGCCGGCTGCCAGTGAGGCCAGCGCGAATCCGCCGTTGAACACACTCCGCATGTAGGCCGAGAGCCGTACCCGGCCCTCGCGCCCCATCACCCCCGCCACCAGCGCGCCCCGGGTGACGTTGCCGCTCTGCTCGGCCAGCCCGAGGGCCACGGCCATCGTGAGATAGGCGGGGAAGGAGTGGACGAAGGCCGCCGCGACCAGCGCCACCGCCTTCCCCAGCGCGAACACCGCCGTGGTCCCGCGCGGCCCGAACCGGTCGGCGAGCTGCCCTGCGGGCATCCCCAGCGCCAGCGCCAGGATGCCGGCGAGCGACATCCCGATGCCCACCTGACCCGGCGACAGGCCGACGACATGGACGAAGTAGACGGCACCGCCGGTGACATAGAGTCCGTTCCCGAGGCTGGCCACTGCGGTGCACAGGACCAGCACCCGGCCGGCACCGGGGTCGGGAAGCAGGCGGGAGATCAGGCGGGACATGGCTGGCACCTCGCGTGGTGGGGGTGGTCGGCTCCGCGGCGGGCGGGCGCGCGGACAGGTGGCGCGGGTTCCGGACGAACGGCACTCACCGGAGAGGAAGAGGCGAGCGAATGAATCCGATCAGCCCCATCGGGGTGGTACGCGGCGGGCGCGAGAAGGTCCACGAGGACGGGTGGGGCGGGGTGGTGTCCCGGATCGAACTGGACCCGGCCGTGTTCGACGCGTCGGCGACCGAAGGCCTCGACGCGTACTCGCACGTCGAGGTGATCTTCGCGTTCCACCTGGCCGAGCGGACCTGCACCGCCACCCAGTACCCGCGCGGCAACACCGACTGGCCGCTCTCCGGCATCCTGGCGCAGCGCGCCCCCAACCGGCCCAACCACCTCGGGGTGTCCGTGTGCCCCCTCGCGGCCGTGGACGGGCTGACGCTCACTGTGCACGGCCTGGACGCCATCGACGGCTCCCCGGTCCTCGACGTCAAGCCGTATCTGCCGGAGTTCGCCCCGCGCGGTGAGGTGGTACGGCCGGAGTGGACGCGCGAGCTGATGCGCGACTACTTCTGACCCCGCGGCCTCAGGACGGACCGCCGCCGCATCCGGCGCCTCCGAGTCGGCTGCTTTCGCCCCCGTCCGGCCGTCGCGGCTCATGACCTGGCTACCAGGTCCGTACGTGCCGCCGCGATGAGGGTATTGGCCTCGTCCCGGGGCAGCTCCTCGTCGACCAGCAGTGCGATCGGGAGCGCCGCCGCGCTGCGGACCCGCGCGGCCAAGGCGCTTCTGGTCACCCGGCCGCCCTCCGGCCGGGCCCGTACGGCGAGGAAGTCGATCCCCGGCAGCGGGCGTTCGGGGGCGCGGTCCACGACCAGGCCGACCGCCCGGGTGCCGTCCGCGCCACGCAGCACGTACCTGGCGTCCTGCCGCTCCAGCTCCACCAGCCGGTGATCCAGCTGCACCTGACCGACCCTCAGCGGCACGTCGACGGGCTCCGCGCCGGTGGGCCGCCCGGCCAGCCGCGCCACGGTACGCGCGACGAAATCCGGATCGCGCTCCCGCAGCCGGCTGTACGTGTTCGCCGCGCGGCGGCTGCGCAGGGCGAACACCGTCTGGTGGCCCTCCAGCCGGTCACTCCGGCACAGCTGCTCGAACCACGTCGTGCTCTCCGCGGCCTCCGCCTGGTTCTGCTCGGCGACCGGGCGCCGGATCCGCTCGTACTCGGCCAGCGCCTGCGCCGGGTCTTCCTGGCCGGCGATACATCGGGCCAGGCACAGCGCGTCGTCGATGGCCAGCACGGTGCCCGAGCCGGTCGAGAAGTGGACCGTGTGCGCGGCGTCCCCGACCAGCACCGTCCGCCCGTCGTACCAGCGGCGGTTGACGACCGTACGGAAGGGCTGCCAGCCCGCCGTCCGCGCCGTCAACGGGGCTCCGCCCAGCTCGTCGCGGAACAGTGCGGCGAGCCGCACCTCCGCCTCCGCCGCCGGCAGGCCGAGGAGCCCGAGGGCGGCCAGGGTGTCGGGATCGGCCTCGACGATGAAGGTGCTCGCGTCGGCCGCGTGCGGATAGGCGTGGACCACCAGCGGGCCGGGTCCCACGTCCTTCAGCAGGAAGCACGGTTCGAGGACCGCGGGTGTGCTCATCCACAGATACCGGGTACGGCCCGGGGACACCGACGTGCCGAACCGGTCGGCCCGCTCCCGGCGCAGCTCACTGCCCGCCCCGTCGGCCAGGACGACCAGATCCGCCCGCTCCGGCAGCGCGGTGACAGCGCGCCGGACCAGCCGCACATTGGCGTTCTGTCCGGCCAGCGCGCGTACATGTGCGTGGAAGACCTGCCGGGAGATCCCCGACATGCCGAAGGCACCGGACCGGATGCGCTCGTCACCGATCACGGTGACCGTCTCGTCCCAGGTCGCGTACGCGGACTCCGGCAGGCGCAGCACATCGGGGTGGACGGCCCGCAGTCGCCGGGCGAAGTCGTCCGTCACCACGATGCCGGCACCCGGCCCCTGATCCGGCCGGTCGTAGAGCTCGACGGCAGTGTCCGGCAGCAGCCGGGCCAGCTCCAGCGCGCAGAAGGCACCGGCGGGCCCCGCGCCCACCACGGCCACCGTACGGACGGACGTGCCGCTCATGCCGGGGTCCCGTCCCAGTGGAACCGCTCGCCACGGGCCAGCGCGGCACCCCGCGACACTGCCGTCATCTCCCCGCTCGCGATCTTCATGATGGTGAGGAACTCCGTGAAGTACGGCTCCGGCGCGTTGAGTTGGATGCCCGCCTCCTTCATCAGCGCCAGCCAGCGAAGCCGCTGCTCGCGGGAGATCAGGAAGTGCGCGTGCGCCTGGTGCATCTTCGGGTCCCAGGCCGCGGTGAGGTCGTTCTCGCCGTAGATCCGGCGGAAGTGGTCGTACAGCCGTGCGGCGTGGCGCTCCCAGTCGGGCACCGCGAAGAGCGGGGTCAGCAGTTCGTCCTTCGCGACGAGTTCGTAGAAGCGCGTCGTGAGCGCCTGGAAGAACGCGGCACCGCCGATCCCGGTCCAGAAGTCGGAGACCTTCTGGTCGACCTGGGTGGGTGTCATCCGCTCGGCGGACTGCAGACCCTGGTCGGCGACGAGAAGTACCTTCCCGTCGTGCCGGGGAACCTGGGTGGCTGGATCGGGCGACATGGGCGTACTCCTTCAGTCGGATCGGTCAAGAACCAGGCCCGCGGCGGAGAGCATGCTGACGGTGCAGCCACGGTGCCGTTTGGCCTGTACGGTCCCGAGCCCGTAGGCGATCGCGGTGATCCCCTGCTTCGGGGCCAGCTCGGCCGGGCGGTAGAACATCGTGGCGAAGTACGTGAACGAGGCGTCGGGGTGGTCGTAGTCGGTGCCGCTCATCAGGGCGGTCCACTGGTCGCCGTCCCGCACGAGCATCGTGAAGGAGAGCAGAGCGCCGCGCTGCCGGGCCTCGACCACCCAGACGTTCTCCGGACCGAAGTGGTCCCGCAGATGCCGGAACGAGCCGGCCTCCCGCTCGGCGTCGGGCACACCGCCGTACTTCGTCACGATCTGGGCCCGCAGACGGACGAGATCGGGCTCGTCGTCGCCGATCGGGCGTTCGCTGATCTCGATGCCCCGGGCGGCGATCTCGCGCAGCTCGCGGCGCACCGCGAAACGCCGGTTGCGCCGCAGCCCGGCGATGTAGCCGTCCAGATCGTCCCAGGTGACGTCCATGTCGCTGCGGTCGACCATCGGGACGATGTCGAACCCCTCGGCGCGCAGCACGTCCACGAACTCCGGGTAGTCGGGCCGCAGGAACAGCGCGGAGACACTGCGCATGCCCTGCTCGCGGCACCAGTCGAGCAGTTCGCGCACATACGCCCGCAGCACCCGGGGATCGCGGGCGCCCGGTCCGGCCGGTGCCGACTCGTAGTTGGGGCCCATGAGCACGCAGGCCGGGAACAGGTCCTCGGCGGGGCGCCCCTGCCAGGGATGCGGCCCCTCGGCGACCACCCCGTCGTCGACCGAACCGCCCGACAGCACCCGCTGCGGATCGAACCGTACGTGCCCTGTCGGGGCCTCCATCACACCGCCGACCAGGGCGACTTGGTCACCGTCCGGACCGGACAGACCGAAGGTGCGCGCGCCGCCGGGGATGCGGCCCTCGGCGAGCGAGATCCAGCGCCGGCGCAGCGTGACCGGGGCTCTGCCGATCCAGTCGTCCCAGCTCTCGGGGATCTCGGTGCGCACGTGCAGCCGGGCGGTGTCCCGCGCCGGTTCGAGGCGGTGTGGCGTCACGGCAACTTCCTTCCGGTCCGGTCCGCCCGTCCGGCCCGGCGATGCACACGGTCGCCGGGCCGAAGGGGCTGAGGGTGGATGGTCAGGCCGCCTGCAGTTCCTGGACCCGGTCCCAGACCGGGGCCTTGTCCCAGACGGACAGGTCGTCGGCGGCGCGGTCCCAGACGGACAGCTCCTCCGACGCCCGGTCCCAGACGGCGAGTTCGTCCGACGCCCGGTCCCAGACCGCCAGTTCCTCGGCGGCGCGGTCCCAGACGGCGAGCTCCTCCGTGGTCCGGTCCCAGACGGAAAGCTCGTCTGCGGTCAGGTCCCAGACGGGGAGTTCGTCGGCCGTGCGGTCCCAGACGGACAGATCCTCGGCGGCGCGGTCCCGGACGGGAACCATGTCCCACACGCCGAATTCGTCGGCCGACCCCGCACGGGTCATACAGATGTCGCGCATTAAGCACTCCTTTGTGAGATTCACACAAGGCGATCCGCCGGACCGCCGAGACACGACCTCTGTCGCGCTCATAAAGAAGTCTTGCAGCGTGACTCACGACCTGTCTTCTCCCTAATTGCTGAGCTTCGGAACAGTCCGGAAAGCAAGGTGAAGGGCTTCTCGAATTCTGCTCGAATCGACTTGACGGTCACTTGGGTCCGGGTCGAGGAGCCGGCGTGATCGGAATCTCCAGGCCGGGAAGGGCGAACAGAAGAGGCGGCTGCGACCAGTGCCGCTGCCGCAGCACCAGCTCCACGTCGGGGGAGGCGTGGGGCTCGACGTCCAGCGGCCCGAGGGTGGCTGTGAGCAGCACCGTTTCGAGCGGCTGCCCCGGCAGCTCCCGAGCCGCCCGCATCATCGCGTGCACGTAACAGATTCCGCGCGGCACCTGCTGGAGCGAAAAGGGGCCGAGCCGCTTCGTACTGGTCCAACTGGAGGGGTGACCTTGGAGAATGGGCCCGGCGAAGGAGCCTATGTAGATCGGGGACACGGGCTCGGCCGCCGCCCGCGCCACACCGCTCAGCCGACAGGGCACCCCGTCGCCCGGACCGAGTGCGGGGGGCCGTACGGCGTGTGCGCCCTCGCCCCGGCTCAGCCGGCGGTACCGGGTGGGCGGGACCCCCACGGATTCGGTGAAGCGTCGGGTGAAGCTGCCCGTGCTGCTGTACCCCACGCGGCACGCGATGGTGGCGACGCCGAGATCGGAATTCCGCAGGAGACGTTTCGCCTCATCGAGGCGGACCGCACTGAGAAAACGCCCCGGGGTGACCCCTGTGAATTGATCGAATATCCGCAGGAGATGGAATTTACTCACCAGGACGGCGCGGGATATGTCATCCAGGCTGAGCGGTTCCGCGTACCGTTCGCGGATGATCTGCACGGCTCGTTCCACCATATGCTCGATACGCGTCTCCTGGACGGCCATGGAACGAGGCGTAGGCATGGAACAAAGCTAGAGAATATGTATGGAGGGCCGCTCGACACCCAATCGAGAAAGATTTGAATCAGTTGAAGGAGAAGAGCGCGGCGGCTTCCGCGGGTGTGACCCCTTGCCGGCGTCCGGGGATCTCGTGGACCGCCGCCGGACCCTCGGAACGCAGCTGGTCGAGACCGGCCTCCCGCACGACGATCGCGGCGTAGGCACGGACGTCCTCGTCCGTCACATCCGGACGCCCCCGCTCGGCCTGCTGCCGCAGGAGATCGGTGACGTCATGGGTGAAGCGCAGCACCGTCACCGGTGTGTGGAAGCGCCCCGCGAGGGCGAGAAGCCGCGCGCGAGCCTCTGCGGTGACATTCGTCGACTCGGCGATGGCGCTGCGCCCTGCGGCGAGCCGTTCGGCGATCCTGCGGTCGCGCTCCTCGAAGACACGGGAGTCCACGACGTCGGAGTCGGCCTCGGCGGGCGGAACACCGAACAGCTCCGCACGGATCTCGTCGCTCGACACCACGGCATCGGCCGCTACCTGCCCCCGCGCGACGAGGGCCCGCACGAAACTGGTCTTGCCCGAGGCCGGCGCCCCGACGAGCACGACGAGGCCGGCTGCCACGGGGATTGGGTGCTGTGCCACCTGTGGCGGTCTCTCTCCTGGACGGCGCCCCGCTGGGCGTGATCGGTCATCATAGACCGGCGGCCTGATCGGGGGCCTGGGTGCGGAAGGTCCTCACAGGGGGAGCTCGGCGCAGATGGTCTTGCCGCTCCCGGGCCCGGGGGTGACGGTCAGGCGGTCGGCCAGGCGGCGGACGAGGTGCCAGCCGAAGCCGCCGCTGCCGCCTTCGAGGTCGGGCGTGCGTTCGCGCGGGTGGTCCGGGTTCGGGTCGCTGACCGCCGCGGTCACCGTCTCGGGACCGGCGGAGAGGCGCAGCGTGTAGCGGCCGCCGCCGTGCCGCACCGCGTTGGTGACCAGCTCGCAGACCACCAGGACGAGAGCGTCCGCCGCGCGCGGGCTGAGTGCGGGGGTGAGCCGATGGGCGAAGGCCCCGGCGGCCTGACGGGCCCGGCGGATGGCGGCCGGGCTGTCGCCCTGAACCACGGTCGGCGCGGGGGGAGTCGAGGTGATCGTCGTGTTGTTCATCGCGTACACCTCACTTGCGATCGGGGGTGTCGTGACCACTCGCGTGCCCGTTCCCGGGGTGTTCACACCCCGTGAGTGTGCTCGGAGTGCACCTTCTCGTCTCCGCCGACGGCAGGAGACCATCAGTGTGCGGTACAGGAAATGTGTATTGAGTGGCGTAGATATCGCGCGGACTCGGGATGTGAGAGTTGACTCTCACACTATCTGAGAGCACACTCTCACACCATGGAATCCAGCAATCGTCTGGGCGACATCGAGATCACCGATCCGCAGGCCATGCGGGCGCTGGCGCACCCGGTGCGGCTGGCGATCCTCGAACGCCTCCAGCGGCACGGGCCGGCGACGGCCACGCAGCTCTCGCCCGATGTGGGGGCGACCCCCTCCGTGACCAGCTGGCATCTGCGGCACCTCGCGGGCTTCGGGCTCGTCCGCGACGCCGAACCGGGCCCGGACAGGCGCCAGCGGCGATGGGAGGCGGTGGCACGGGGCTTCCGGTTCGAGGCGCCGGAGGATCCGCACGACGAAGAGGGCGCCGCGGCCGCCCGGATCCTGTCCCGGGAGCTGTTCCTGCGCTCGGGAGACCTGCCGAACCGCTGGGCCGCCGAGGTCGAACCCGTACTCGAACCGGCATGGCGGGGGCGTGCGGGCGTGGCCCACACCCGCGTCGTCGTCTCCGCCGACGAACTCGGCGCCATCGAGGACGCGATGGAGCGCGTCCTCGCCCCCTACGTGACACGCGACGAGGCCGACCGGCCGGCCGGCGGACGCGGTGTCCGGCTGCTGCGCTACGTCCTGCCGGAGGCCGCCGGGGACCGGACCGGCGCCGAGGACCCGGCCGGCGGTACACCGTGAGCGCCGTCGGCGGGCCCATACCCGTATCGCTCTGGCGTGACCGGCCCTTCCGCCGCTTCTGGGCCGGTCAGTCGATCTCGCAGTTCGGCGACCGGATCACCGAACTGGCCCTGCCCCTGATCGCCGTGGGGGTCCTGAACGCCTCGGCCGGCCAAGTGGCCTCGCTGACCGGGCTCCTCTGGGCCCCGGCCCTGCTCGCCGTCGTCCTCGGCGCCTGGGTGGACCACCGCGTCCACAAGCGGCGCCTGATGGTGGTCGCCGACCTGGTCCGGGCGGGAGTACTCCTCTCGCTCCCGGCCGCGTATCTCCTGGGGGCGGTGACGCTGGTCCAGCTGTACGTGGCGGCCTTGCTGACGGGTGCGGCCGGGGTGCTGTTCAACGCCGCCTATCCGCCGTTCTTCGCGCACCTGGTGCCCCGCTCGTCCTACGTCGACGCGAACAGCAAGCTCAGCGCCGGCCGGTCCGTCTCGCACGTCGCCGGCCCGGCGATCGGCGGCGCTCTGGTCCAGGCGCTGACCGCTCCCGTGGCCGTCGTCGTCGACGCCCTGACCTTCCTGGCGTCCGCGGCCCTGGTCGGCCGGGTCCCGCTCGACGAGCGGCCCGCCGCCCGGGACGCGGCACCGCCCTCGCTGCTCCGGCGTGCGGGGGAGGGGATGGCGTTCGTCGTCCGTCACCCCGTGCTGAGGGCGAGCCTGGGATGCGCGGCGACCGTCAACTTCTTCACCTTCGTCGCGGGCAGCGGGCTGATCGTGCTGTTCGCCGGCCGCACCCTGGGACTGAGCGCGGGGGCCATCGGCCTGGCGTTCGGGGTCGGCGCCACCGGCTCGCTGCTCGGCGCGGTGATCGCCCCCCGGATCTCCCGCCGGCTCGGAGTGGGCCGCAGCATCGTCGTGGGCGCCGTGCTGTTCCCGGCACCGATCGCCGTGATCGCCGCAGCGGACGGACCGCTGTGGGCCCGCGCGGGAGCCCTGGCCGTGGCCGAGTTCCTCTCCGGAGCCGGCGTCATGCTGTTCGACGTCAACCTCAACTCCCTGCAGACGCACGTGATCCCCGACGGCATGCGCAGCCGGGTCGCCGGTGCGTACAGCACGGTCAACTACGGCCTGCGCCCGCTGGGCGCGGTCGCCGGAGGCCTCCTCGCCACCCTCGTCGGCCTCCGGCCGACCCTGCTCGTCGGGGCTGTCGGCGGGGCGCTGTCCCTGCTCTGGCTGCTGCCCTCGCCGATACCGCGCATCCACGCCCTGACCCCGGACCACCCGGTGGTCCCGGAGAGCGGAACGGACCCGCGACCCCTGCCCTCCTGACCGCCCCGCTGCGCGGCGGTCAGCGGATGAACTGGTAGCCGATCCAGACCTGGACCTCGGTCAGCCCGCTCAGATCCAGGCCCGCGTCGAACTGACCCTGCGGGATCGTCACCTGCCACGGCCCGCCCACACCCCGGCCCCAGAACGCCAGGGACCGGGGGGCCGTGAGGGGCGGATCGCCGCCGAGACCCTCGTCGGGCGCGAGCGGCGTGCTTGTCGATGTCCGTCCGCAATGACTCGTCGTGCTGCTCACCGCCGCCGCGGCCGGCGGGCGACACGTTCGCGCCGGGCAAGCAGGGCGCTGGTGCGCGAAGCTCCGTACGACGGACGGCAGTTCGGTACTGTCCTGTCCGACTGCCGGAGCACGCCGAGTGAAGAACGCGATCCGGGTGCGCATGGACACGGGGGGAGACGGGTGCTGAGCGACGACGAGGTCCTCGATGCGGTGCACAAGCACATACAGCAGAAGCATGTCCAAGGAGGAGGACTGCCGCTGCCGGCGGCCCGGCCTCACGCAGGAGACCTCACCTGGCACCCCCTTCTCGAGGGAAGGATCGTGCGCTGCATCGAGTCACGCACGGAGGAGGAGCGATTTCACGCAGGACCTCTCGACCTCTCCGGTCGTCCCGTGTACACATCGGCTATCAGCCGGCATTATGTGCCGCTGCCCCGGGACCTGTCCGAGAGGAGCACACTGAAGCTGGTGCGGCGTGGATCGGTCGACGACCGCGTCTGCGCATGCGGCAACGGGCAGGCTGCCTGCCAGCGCTGCCGAAGCACAGGCGGCATAGCATGCGAACCTTCCCGGCCCTGCAACGACTGCCACCACGTGGACAGTTGCCTGCGTTGCTCGGCCACCGGCACCCACCCCACGAGACGACCCGTCGAGGGCACCACGGAAATCGGCCGCGTCCAGTGCCGGCAGTGCGGTGCGCACAGCGCCGCATGCCCCACATGCCACGGCCGGGGCACCGTCCGGTGCGCCACTTGCCGGGGAACGGGATCCAGGTCGTGTCCCGGCTGCGGCGGCGACGGCACCGTGCGGCACCGGCGCTGCGAAGGCACGGGAAGGACCGTGACCTGGACGGAGGGCGTCATCACCAGAAGGCCCAGGACCCACAAGGTCAGACTGCCTGAATCCGGCGTGCCGTATCTGGCGCGGCGGCGGGTGCGCGAACGCGGCAACTGGGTTCAGACAGACCTCATGAGCAACCAGCGCGTCCGCGACCACGTCGTGGGGGAACTCACCCCGGTCCTGAGAGAGCTGCTTCTCCCGCACGACCAGGAGATCGCACATCACGCCTCCCTCCGATACATACGGCTCGCGCGTGTCGTCGTGCCGGAGCACCCGCGCAGGGAGTACTTCGTGTTCCCCACGTCCGACGGGCCGCACGTCCTGGCGCTTCCCTCGCAGCGACGGACCCGGCAGATCACCGCGCTCGTGCTCGGCGCACTCGTACTTGCCGCGCTGATCGCACGGCTGGTCGCCTGACCGCGGGGGGCGAAGGCCGCACAGGCGCGCAGAGGAGTGCTGTGTACGTGGTGCGCCGGGGCTCACTTCTGCCGTACGACGGGCACCGATGCGCAGCCCCGGAGCCCCGCGTCCCTGCGGGCGAGGCCGGGTGACGGTCCGGTGCCCACCACCCGGCCGTCGGCGACCGCGAGCCAGCCGCCCTCGGCCAGACCGGCGCACAGGCCGTCCGCGTCGGTAGGGTCGAGGGCCGCGAGCAGGACCGGGTCGGGGTCCGTGGGTGCGGAGGCGGCGCCCGCGCGCGAGGCTCCCGACCGCCATTCGGAGACCGTCCGCTCGGCCCCCCGGGCGCGTACCCACAGCACGTGCTGGAGCACGATCAGCGGTCCGAGCGCCGTCAGGAGCGGAAACGCCCCGGTCAGCGCGCCGAGAGCGAACAGCAGGCTGACGACGGAGGACACCGCCACCCCGGTCGCTGCCGCGAGAAGACCGGCGGTCCGCCCGAAGGCCTTGAGTGCCACCAGCGGGAAGAGCACCAGCAGGAGCAGGTCGCCCAGCCCGAGCGCCACCGGCGGCTCGCCGCGGGTCACCGCCAGCAGCGGGGCGAAGGGCAGCCCCATCACCTGGGTCGCGAACCGGTCCATGACGGAAGTGAGCCCCGTCGCCACCAGGTCGTAGCACGCCAGCCCGCCCGCGAACCAGGCCGTGTGGGACGAACGCATGCCGCTCTGCGCCCACATGTTCGCCACCCCCACCACCGCGACGGCCAGCAGTGCGTCGGTGAGCACCATGACCGCGAGCGACCGGTCGGCGAACGCGCATCCGGCGACGGACGCCACCGCGACGACCGCGAGGACCCAGGCCCGCCCCGCGCCGATCAGGGGCGCCAGGGTGAACTGGAGCGCCGCACAGAGCACCAGCCCGAAGACGACCGCCACGGCGGCCCGGGGGAGTTCCAGGTAGAGCAGGGGAGCGGCCATGACCACGACGAACACCACGGCGACATCCGGGAGTTCGTACCGGCCGACCGGTGGACGGGGCATCCGGACCCGGCCGAAGTAGACCAGGCCCGCCACCGTGATCGCGGCGACGCAGAGATTGAGGCCCACCAGTGCCGCGGTGTTCACGCCGGGCTCGCGATCCGTACGGCGGCGGGGCGGGCCGGCTCGAAGGTCTGTTCCCGCAGATCGGCCCGGACCGGCCCGGTCGCGGGCATCGAGGCCGGGTCGTCGTGCAGTACGACGGCGTCCAGCGCGAGCCCCTGGGCGGTGGCCCGCTCCTCCAGTCTGCCCAGCAGACCCGTGGCGGGCGATCGGCGGACCAGGACATGGAGGCGGGGGCCGGAGGGGCCGTCGACCAGGGCGTAACGGGCCGGCAGCGGTATCTCCGGCTCCGCCTCCAGCAGGTTCAGGACCGACCGGGTCGGCACCTCGACGCTGAGGGGGCCCGACCAGCGGCCGAGGACCGGCGAGGTCGCCGGCAGATGGCCCAGTTCGCAGCCCACGGCGTTCTCCGGGAGCCGGACCAGGTCGCCCGTCGCGTAGCGCAGCAGCAGGGTGCAGTCCCGGTAGGGGACGTACGGGGTCTGCACGATGATGCCGACGGCCCCCGGCCGCGTCGGCGCGTGGGTCACGGGGTCGAGCACTTCCAGGTGCCCGAACTCGGTGGTGTGGTGCAGATGCCCCTCCGTACACGGGGTCCCGCCCGACGGTACGGTCTCGGTCATCATGTACGAGGTGGAGAGCGTGCCGCCCAGGGCCGCGGCCGCCCGCTCCCGCAAGGGGTCCGAGAGCGGTTCGCCGCCCACGCCGATGGATTCGAGCCCGAAGTCCGCGGCGCGCCAGCCGCTCTGCTCCGCCTCCTCGACGAGAGCGGCCAGGTAGGACGCGGACACCGTCAGGTGGGTGATCTGCGGGGCCTTGCCGCGCAGCCCGAGCGGGGCGGCGAGCCGGTTCAGCGCCACAGCCGGCTCCACGGTGCCGATCTGGACGAACGCAGCGCCGATCCGGGTCACCGACTCCTCCACATTGAGCAACGGCAGGGTCGCCCGGGAGCATCCCGCGTACGCCACGGTGTGCCGGGGGCGCAGGCCCATGCCGAGCACGGCGGACACCGTGCTCATGGCGACCGCGATCTCCACCTCGGCCCGGGAGTACCAGACCGTGGTGGGTGTGCCGCTGGTCCCGGTGGTGAGCGCCATCAGCGCGGGCGAGGAGGCGGCGGACACGAAGGCGGCCGGCAGACCGCGCAGCGCCGTCTTGGGGGTGACCGGGACCTGGTCCCAGGTCTCCGGGGTGAGGGTGCGCGGGTCGAGGCCGAGCGTGTCGAACGTGCGGCGGTAGTACGCGGTGTGCCGCGCGGCGGCCCGTGCCGTGGCCCGCAGGCTGCGTTCGGTGACGGTGCGCCGTACGGCCGGGTCGACGGCTCCGGCCTGACCGGGCAGGAGGGCCGAGTCCGCCCCCGGTTCACCGAACTCCGCGAGGGTCGCGACCAGGTCGCGGGCGATGCGCTCCAGGTCCTGCGGGCGGATCCGCCGATTGCGCAGGATCGCCATGCCGTAGCGGAGCTGGCTGAGCGCGGTGCCGAACAAAGGAGCCTCCTGACGCCTGGACCGGTGCTGCACTCCCGGTCCAGGCCGGGCTGATCCGTCAGACCATGCTGGCGAACATCGCCGCGGTGAGGGTGCTGAACGCGTACTTGATGTAGTGCTTGACCATGGTGGATCTCCCTTCTCCGGGCCGCCCCGCAAGGCGGCCGGGCTCCCTGTGGTGCACTCTCGCAGCCGAGTCGGCCGGTTGATGAACGAGACCTTAGAGCAGGCGAGTTGATGTCTCAACGGTGCCTTCCGACTTACCCGCCGTTCAGTGGGAGGGGGCCTTCCGGCGGCCGGGGCCCCGCCGTGCCCCGGGGCGGGCGGGCGACTGTGTGGGCGGATCCGCCCGCCTTCCTGCGCGGAAATCGGGCCGCCACGGCGGAGCCGAACCCTCCGGGTGCACGCCTCGGGACGCTGGATGCGCCCCGCGCACTACCCGCCATTTGGGGAGTGGAATGTATGTATTCGCAGGTCAGCGCCCTGCGACGAGCAGTGTGAATTCACCATTCAATTGAATGCGGAAATTCCCTGGCCGGCTCATCTGGATTGCGGCTTCGCATTCCATGCATTTCACTCGAAACGTACGTCAACCCCATTTCCCACAGGACGGGGCAACACCCATGTACACCACAGAATCCACTGCCACCGACATCGAGCTGGACCTCGACGAGGCGCTCAACCCGGGCGAGGCCGAAGGCTTCTACCGTGACTCCCGCGAGTGCGCGTACCTCGCCCTCCTCGGAGGCGGCTCCGCACTGCTGCTCTCGCCGCCGACCCCGCGCCCGAAGAAGGGCTAGTCGGTAGCACATGGACCAGTCACATGCTCCGTCCCCCCTCGCGGGTGCCGTGCATGACCTGGCAACAGAGGTGGTCCTCGCTCTTCGGAGCGGGGACCACCTCGCCACGGTTTGCGGCGCGGCCGGAATCGACGAGGACGACCGGACGGGAATCGCCGCGGTACGCGTCATCGGAGCCGACCTGCTTCTGCCCAGCGTGCTGCACGGACACCACCCGCACCCCGGAGACCTCGCGGTGCTCCACCGCGCCGTACGGGAGTTCCCGCCCAAGCCCGATGCCTCCGACGCCGCGGTCTGGAGCCACTGGGGCATGCTGTCCGCCCTGAACCGGACGGCGCGGACCGGGGAACCCGGCGCCGGTGAACCGGACGCGGCCTGGCTCGAAGGCGCCCCCTGGCAGGCCTTCACCCATCAGCTCTCCGTGCTCGCCCCGCTCGCCGTTCCGGCCGCCTCCTCCGCCGTGCACCGCGCCGCCGCCCACCGGGTCGTGGACCTGTCCCGGGGGTTCGTGCGCGCGGTACGCCGGCGCAACTGGCTCCAGGCGGCGGGCACCGGACGCTGGCTGGCCGCGTTGGAGGGCCGCCCCGACAGCCTGGGCCTGGAACGCGGACTCGACTTCGTCGAGCTCATGGGCGGTACGGACCCCCGGGTCGCGCTGCACGTCCGGGCGGCCCGGCTGATGGCCGAGGGGCGGGCGCGGTGACGTCATCGGCGGCCGCCGCCCCCGGCGGTACGACGGGGACGGCGCTGTCCGTCCTGCCCCGCGTCCTGCGCCAGGCCCTCGGCTGGGCCGACGCCCACCGCTCGGGCTTCGTCCTCCCCCCGGACGTACTGGAGCCGCACACCGAGGTCAACCGCACCCTCAAACCCCTCGGCGAACTGGCCCAGCTCTGCACCACGATCGTCCGCAGCACCGCCCCGGACACCCCGGAACACGGAACGGCCCGAGAGCTCATCACGTTCGCGTGGGAGCAAGTGCACGCCGGTGACCTGCTGCTGGAGCTGCTGCGCGGCGAGCCCTTCGCCGCGTACCCGTACGAGATCTACGCCGCCTTCGCCGGCTACGGGCTGCGCAACGAGGGCTTCGAGCGCCTGGCCGGGACGCTCTCCGGCACCAGGGGCTGGGCGCACACCGAGCAGCACGCCAACCGGGAGCTGGGACTCATCAACTCGGAGCTGCGGGTCGGCACCGCCCCGCACACCGACGCGGACGCGGTCCTCGCGCGCACCTGGCTGGGCGGGCTCTGCGAACCCTGGATGTTCGAAGGACCCTCCGGCTACGCGCTGACCCACACCGTTTTCCACATCACCGACTGGTGCTGCTTCCCCGAGCGGATGCCCGCCGGCATCGACGCGTATCTGCGGGACTGGCTGCCGCCCTGGATCGACGGCTGTCTGGAGAGCCGGCAGTGGGACCTGACCGGCGAGCTGCTCGCGGTCGCCGCCGCCCTGCCGGGCCCGCCGCCCATGGATCTGCTGGACGCCGCCTGGCCCGCGCTCGCCGCCGCACAGGCCCCGAGCGGCGCCGTACCGGAGACCGGCCCCACGCTCTCCCCGGCTCAGCCGCCGGAGGGCGACCCGCCGCCGGAGGCCGCCCGGCCGCGCGATGCGGGCCCGGAGCCGGACCCCTACCCCTTCCTCGCCTGCTACCACTCCACCCTGGTGATCGCGTTCGCCGCCGCGCTGTCCCTCAAGCGGCTCACCGCCCACCCGGCCGACGCCGCGCCGGCAGCCACCGGGGCCGCCGTATGAGCCGCACCGGCCTCCGCACCAGCCGTACGAAGGGAGTCGCCGCATGAGCGGCATCCAGCAGATCCATGACGTGGGCGCGCGGGCCCTGGGATGGCTCTACGACCACCGGGCGGGCTTCCGCCTGGACGACGACCCGCCGCCCGAGGTGGGTGTCCTGGACCGGTTCAAGCCGCTCGGCGAACTGGCGCTGATCAGCAAGGTCATCTTCCGGGAGGGTGTCGCCGGATCCCGGCAGGCCGACCTCGCGCGCAAGCTCCTGGACCACGCCTGGCACGAACTGCTGGGCTCGGGCGCCCGGCTGCTGGACGGTCAGCGCCGCGAACCGCTCTGCCCCGTGCCCATGGAGGTCTACGTCCCCTTCCGGGAACTGGGCTTCCGCGAACCCTCCCTGGAGAAGGCCGTCCGGCTCAACCACCGGCTCACCAGCTGGGGCGCGCTGGAGGTCGTGCCGGTGCGCCGGCTCGGACTCAGCGCCATGGAGCGCCGCTTCGGAGTGGAGCCGAGCATGCCGCTCGACGAGGCATACCGACGCACCTGGCTGGCGCAGCGGCCCGAGCCGTGGACCGTCGAGGGAAACATCGGCTATGACATCACGCACACGGTGTTCCACCTGACCGACTGGGGCGCCAACCCCGCCGGGCTGCCCGACGACGTGGCGGACTACCTCGCCCTGTGGCTGCCGGTGTGGCTCGACGACTGGCTCGACCTCGGCCGCTGGGACCTGCTGGGCGAACTGCTCGTCGTCGACGCCTGCCTCCCGGAGCCCACCCTCGACCCGGCGGCCTGGGCCGGATTCGCCGGGGCGCAGCAGGCCGACGGGGCGATGCCGGTGATGGGCGCCATGCCGGAAGGCGACGAGGAGTCCGTGTTCGACCTCGTCTACCACCCCACGCTGGTCGCGGCGTTCGCCTCGGCGCTGGCTCTGTCCCGCGCCCTGTCCGACCTCGCCGCCCCGGCCCCCGCGTGACGGCCCCGCAGGAGGTGCACCGGGCCTCCGCCGGCCGTCCGCCCCGGGACGACGGCGAGAGCGCCCGGCTGCTCGCCGACGCCGCCCGCGCCATCGACGCACCCGGCCTCGTGATCGCGCTCAGCCACCAGGGCCGGCGCACCTTCCAGCTCGGCGAAGGCCTGCGGCCTGGCGACGCACCCCACTACGAACTGGGTTCCGCCTCCAAGCCGTTCACCGGCCTGCTGCTGGCCGCACTCGTCGCGCGGGGCCGCCTGCGGTACGAGGACTCGGCGGCCGAACTGCTGGCCCCCGGCCACCCGGTGCACCCCGGCGTGCGCGCCATCACGCTGCGCCATCTGATCACCCACACCTCCGGCCTGCGGTCCCTGCCCATCGACTTCTACCCGCAGGCGCTGCCCCGCTGGTCCACCGCGCCCTACAGCCGCTACCCGGCCGAACGGGTCGTCCGCGCGTTCCTCCGTGCCCGCCCGCGCCACCGGCCGGGCACCCGCTGGCACTACTCCAACTTCGCGGTCTCCGTACTCGGCCACACCCTGGCCGCCGCCACCGGCACCCCCTGGGAGACGCTGCTCCGGCGGGAGGTACTGGACCCGCTCGGCCTGCACGGCACCCGGCTGCTCCCGGGCCCGCCGGACGGACCGGACGGTGACGCCGTGGGACACCGACGCGACGGCACGCCCCTGCCCCCGCTGGACATCGGCGGCTTCAACGCAGCCGGAGCGGTCCGGGCGACACCGTCGGACCTGCTCACATTCCTGGAGGCCCACCTCCCGGCGGCGGCCGCGCCCTCGCGCCCGCTGGCCGCCGCGCTCGCGGAGGTACGGCGCCCGCTGCTGCGGCGCGGCCTGGGGCACGCCCACACGCACACGCTGACCTGGTTCCGCCATCCGTCGGCGAGCGGCCCGGTGTGCTTCCACGCCGGGGCCACGCTCGGGCAGCAGATGTTCCTCGGCTTCCGCCCGGACACGGGCACGGCGGTGGCCGCCATGTGCGGCCGGCGGGTGCACCGGGCGGACCCGTTCATCACCACGGTTCACGCACTGCTGACCGAGAAACTCTGACGGCGTCGGCAATCCGCTTGCCGCCCCGGCGCCGACCCGCGAGGGTGGGCCGGTGGCAGGACAGCGAAAGAGGAAGCGGCGACAGGAAGCCGAGAGACAGCGGGCCGCCGCCCGCACCGCGCCGGACAAGGGCCGGTGGACCGTGGTCCTGGAGACCGGCGACGAATCCGCACTCCAAGCCGAGCTGGGCCGCCTGCGGGAGGCGTTCGTCGACGAGTCGATGCTCCGGATCGACACCCTGTGCGGCCGGCTGACGCACCCGACCGCCTACCGCCTGAGCCGCTTCGTACCGGGCCCCGGAACGGGCGACTGAGCACCCCGGACGGTCAGCGGCCGTCGAGCGGAGTCAGGAGCACCGGGCAGTGCGCGTGGTGCAGCACCGCGTGGGTGACATGGCCCAGCGGCGCACCGACCGGGAACGAGCGCCGCCGGGAACCGATGACCACGACATCGGCGTCCGCCGTCGCGGAGACCAGCACGGCGGCCGCCGACCCGGCGCGCACCACATCGTGGCGGACCTCCAGTCCCGGACGGTCCTCGCGGAGCCGGGCGACCGCACGCGCGACCTCGGCGGACTCCGTCGCGGCGAGCCCGGAGGGGTCGTCGAACATCGTCGCCATGCTGCCGACGTTCTCCAGGAAGATCCACGCGCTGAAGACACGCAGCACCGCGCCCCGGCGCAGCGCCAGGTCCGCGGCGAGGCGCACGGCTTCCCGGTCGCGCTCGTCCCGTGCGGCGACCATGACGATCCCGGCGGGGCCGGCGCGATCACGCGGGGGCACCACCGCGGTGGGGACCTTCGCCCGGGCCGCCACCCGCAGGGCGTCCGAGCCCACCAGCAGGCCCAGGAACCCTCCGTGCCCCCGGGTCCCCACGACGACCGTGCCGTCCTGCCCGGCCTCACCGAGCAGACAGGACGCCGTCTCGTACGGACACGGGACGGCCGACACCGCGACGCCGGGAGCGGCCTCCCGCGCCAGCTCCTCCGCCTCGGCCAGCACGACGGCCGCGTGGTCCTTCGCCTGCCGGACCCCCTTGGCGGACAGGTGCGGATGCCCCGACTCCGTCCTGGTGGCGTGCACGATCATCAAGGGCTGCTCCCGGGACGCCGCCTCGCCGGCCGCCCACCGCACGGCCCGGTGCGCATCCGGTGTTCCGTCCGTCCCGACGACCACGGGCCCGTCCAGAGTCAGGCTCGGGCGTTCGCTCCGCATGGTCCCTCCTCCACCGGTGCCGATCCAGGCGGTTCAGGTCCATCTGTGGACATTCTCCCGCCGTTCGCCTCCGACAGCGACGCGGCAAACACCCTCAAATGCGCCGTATCCGAGATCCGGGGGCCCGCTGCGAAACTCCGTCCGCAAGAACTGTTATCCGAGCCGCCCGACACGGTCTCCCAGTCATCGGGCATCATCGGCGGCCTAATGGATGGGGAAGTTCTTACATGAGGGATCAGCACACAGTGGACCCTGTGGCACTGGTGACCGCCGCGCGCAAGGGGGACGCGGCGGCGCAGGACGCGCTGGCGAGCGCGTACCTCCCGCTCCTCTACAACATCGTGGGCCGCGCGTTGAACGGTTCGGCGGACGTGGACGACGTGGTGCAGGACACCATGCTCCGTGCGCTGGACGGCCTGGGCGGTCTGCGGACCCCGGAGAGCTTCCGCTCCTGGCTGGTCGCGATCGCCATGAACCGCGTCCGCGCCCACTGGCAGAGCCGTTCGGCCGCGCCGGGCACGCTGGAGGAGGCCGCCGAGGTCGCCGACCCCGGGGCCGACTTCGTCGACCTGACGATGGTGCGCCTGCAACTGTCCGGTCAGCGCCAGGAGACGGCGCGCGCGACGCGATGGCTGGAGCCGGACGACCGGAGCCTGCTGTCGCTGTGGTGGCTGGAGTGTGCGGGTGAGCTGACCCGGACCGAGGTCGCCGAGGCGCTGGAGCTGTCCCCGCAGACCGCCGCGGTCCGGGTGCAGCGGATGAAGGCGCAGCTGGAGACGGCCCGCGTCGTCGTCCGCGCCCTCGACGCGCAGCCGTCGTGCCAGGAACTCCGCGCCGTCCTGACCACCTGGGACGGCCGTCCCTCGGCGCTGTGGCGCAAGCGCATAGCCCGGCACGCCCGAGACTGCCTGCGGTGTGCCGGAATGTGGAGCGGCCTGATGCCCGCCGAAGGACTGCTGGCGGGCCTGGCCCTGGTCCCGCTGTCGGCGGGGCTCCTCGCGCTGTGGCCGGCCCGGGACGCCGGGATGGCACCCGTCGCCGCCACCCGGCCGCTCGACCCGGCGGCGGCCGACGGCGCGATACCCGCCCCGCCCGGCCGGCACCGGTCATCGGGCGGACACAGGGCGCGCGGCCGAAGCACCTCGCGGGCCGACGCGCGACGCCGCCGCCGGACCCGGCGCCGGGTCGTCGGCGCCGCCGTCCTGGCGGCATGCATGACCGGCGGGGGTCTCTGGTACGCCTCCCTCGGTCCCGGATCCGGAAGCGACGGCGACAGCAGCACGGCGAGCGCGTCGGCCGGACCCATGACGGATCTCTCGGCGTCCGAGGACTCGGCCGCCACCTCACCGGCACCCACGCCGTCCCACTCGGCGTCCCCCTCGCCCTCGCCGTCCGCGAAGAAGAGCACGGCCGCCACCCCCAGCCGGAAGCCGAAGAAGAGCGTCGCCCCCACGCCGAGGAAAACGGCTCCCGCGCCCCGGCCCAGCGCCTCCGCCGCGCCGCCGGCCCCCACGACCACCACGGCCCAGGTCGTTGCCCTCGTCAACAAGGAGCGGGCCGCCGCCGGATGCGGGCCGGTCGCGGAGGACACGCAGCTCACGGACGCCGCGCAGCGGCACTCCGACGACATGGCGGCCCGTGACTTCTTCGAGCACACCAACCCCGACGGCGCCGACCCCGGCCGGCGCATCACCGACGCCGGATACCGCTGGTCGACCTACGGCGAGAACATCGCGCGGGGCCAGCAGACTCCCGAATCGGTGATGGAGTCCTGGATGAACAGCCCCGGCCACCGCGCCAATATCCTCAACTGCTCGTTCAAGGACATCGGCATCGGCATCCACAACGGCTCCGGCGGACCGTGGTGGACCCAGGACTTCGGCGCGAAGCTGTGAGCCCCGCGCCCGCCCGTCACTTCCCGTAGGAGACGTGCACTTCCTTGAAGCCGAGGGAGCGCAGCAGGCCCTGGAGCATGCTGGTGGTGTTGGCCTCGGCCCGTGTGGTCAGTCCACTGCCCTTGGCGGCCTCGCCGATGTGCGAGACGGCGAGCTTCTGCACGGCGTGCTCGCTGTTGGGGTTGTCCGAGAACAGGTCGCCGAGGCGGTCGAGCAGGCCGCGCTGCTTGGAGACGGCGTAGGAGTGGTCTGCGTCCAGGGCGGGCTTGCCGAGCTGCGCATGCGGCAGCCGCAGGGTGGCCGATGTGCGGTCCTTGTTCACCGTCACACCGTTCTTGCCGACCTTGCCCAGGTCGACGTACGCCTCCACGGTGCCCGCGCCCACATAGAGCGTGCGGGAGCCGCGTACGGCGTCCGGGAGGTACTTGGCGTCCTTCTCCAGATCGACGACGACCTGGAAGTTTCCCGAGGCGGCGTCGAAACGGCTCATGTCCTGAATGGACTTGAGAAGGGCGGGGCCCGAGCGGTCCTGCGTCTCGGTGCCGAGCAGGTCCTTGATGCCGGGCAGCACGGCGAGCCTGATCCCGGCGAACAGCACCGCGAGCACCAGCACGAAGGCGGTCACGAGCTTCGCCCAGAACGGCATGCGCCTGGGCAGGTCCCTCAGGGGAGTCGTCATCCGGTGGTCCTCCTTCCTGTATTCCGGATGCCCCCGGAATCCCTTGCCAGACAGGCGAGTTGGCGGCAACCGGCCGGGACGCGGGCCATGACGCGGGTCGACCGGCAGTCGAGGGCGTCCGCTTAGCCTCACGGGATGACGCGGATCTTCGATCTCTGCGACGAGTACGTACGTCGCGCCGCCGAACTCGACCCGGTGGACGCCGGGTTCCTCGGCGTCAGCCTGCCCGAATCGGGCGAGCCGGCGACCGACCTCGGCCCGGACGGGCACGCCGCCCGGTACGAGCTGATCACCTCGACGCTCGCCCGCCTCGCCGAGCTGGCCCCCGAGTCACCGCAGGACCGGCCGGCCGCCGAGCATCTGCGCGAACGGCTCGACGCGCAGCGCGCCTGGCACGAGAGCGGCGAACCGCTGCGGATGGTGCGCGCGCCGTTCGGCCCGGTGAACAAGCTGCGGGTGAGCACGGAGCTGCTGCCGCGCCAGGACGAAGCCGACTGGCACTGTCTCGCCGCCCGGCTCGCCGCGGTCCCCTCGATGCTGACCGGCCTGCGGCAGAGCCTCGCCCTCGGCCTCGACCGCGCGATGCCGGCCGCCCGCCGTCAGGCCCTCGCCATGGCCGACCAGGCGGAGGGCTGCGTCGGCGCGCACGAGCAACTGGTCGCCGAGTACGGAGACGGCCCGCTCGCGGGTGAGCTGGCCTCGGCGGCCGCCGCCGCGTACCGGGGCTACGCGGACATGGCCCGCTATCTGCGCGAGCAGTACGCGCCGAAGGCCGCCGAGGCGGACGGCGTCGGCGCCGAACGCTACCGGGTGGAGGCCCGGCTCAGCCTCGGCATGGACCTGGACGCCGAGGAGGCCTACCACTGGGGCTGGGCGGAACTGGCCAGGATCGAAGCCGAGATGGCCGACGAGGCGCACCGGGTCAAGGCCGGCGCGAGCGTCGACGAGGCGGTCCAGATCCTGGACGCGACCAGTTCCGTCGAGGGCGAGGAGGCCTACCTGGCCTGGCTGCGCGCGAAGCACGAACAGACCATGGACGACCTCGAAGGCACCCACTTCGACATCCCGCCGCAGCTGCGCACCCTCGCCGTGAACCTGAGCCGTCACTCCTCCGGCGCGCCGTACTACACCGAGCCGAGCGAGGACCTGAGCAGGCCGGGCAGCACCTGGTGGCCGGTGGCCGGACGGCAGCGCTTCGCCGTGTGGAACGAGCTGACCGCGGTGTTCCACGAAGGCGTCCCCGGCCATCATCTGCAGATCGGCGCGATGCGGCTGGCGGGCGACCGGGTGTCCCGGTTCACCCGGGTCCATGCCGTCGACGGGTACACCGAGGGCTGGGGGCTCTACGCCGAGCGCCTCGCCGACGAACTCGGCTGGTTCACCGAACCCGGCGCACGCCTCGGCATGCTGATCGGTGCCGCACGGCGTGCGGCCAGAGTGGTGATCGACATCGGTGTGCACCTCGGTCTTCCGCTGCCGGACGGATCGCGCTGGGACTTCGACACCGCCCGCGCCGTGCTCCGCGACCGCGCCCGCACCCCGGAGCGCAGGCTCACCCCCGAGGTGGTGCGCTACTTCGGCTGGCCCGCGCAGGCGATCTCGTACAAGCTCGGCGAACGCGCCTGGCTGGCCGCGCGCGAGACGGCGGCCCGCCAGCCCGGGTTCGACCTGAAGCGCTGGCACACCAGGGCTCTGGATCTCGGGCCGATGGGCCTCGACCGCCTCGCGGCCGAGCTCGGCCGGGGCTGACCCGCTAGGCGCTGACGGACTCGGAGACGGCGCGCCACTGCTCGTCGGACCTGGCGAGTTCCCTCTCGGCCGCGCCGGCGTACATGACGGCGTCCTTGCCGAGCAGGAGCCGGACCGGCGCGTCGGGGCGGCCCGCCAGGTCGCGGATGACCCGGGCGACCTCGGCGGGCTCGGACGCCTCCCCGCCGGAGGCGCCCCTGAGCATGTCGGCGAACGCGCCTACGGTGGGCCGGTAGGGCGCGCTGACCGGCGGGATGCTCATGGAGGAGCCGGCCCAGTCGGTGCGCATGCCGCCCGGCTCCAGGACGGTGACCTTGATGCCGAGCGGGGCGACCTCCTGCGCGAGGACGGTGGAGAAGCCGCCGACCGCCCACTTCGCACTCTGGTAGGCGGCCAGGCCCACGGAGCCGATCCGGCCGCCCACGGAGGAGACCTGGAAGATGTGCCCGGAGCCCTGTTCCCGCAGCGCCGGCAGCACCGCCTTGCTGACGTTGACGACGCCGTAGAAGTTGGTGTCGATCTGCGCCCGGAAGTCCTCGGGCGTGACGTCCTCGACGGCCGCGAGATCGGCGTAGCCCGCGTTGTTCACGACGATGTCGAGGCGGCCGTACGCCTTCAGGCCGTCCCGGACGGCTCGGCGGACGGCCTCGCCGTCGGTGACGTCGAGGGCGACGGGGTGGACGCGGTCGCCGTGACGCGCGGCGAGACCGTCGAGTGTCGCGGTGCTGCGAGCGGTGGCGACCACCCGGTCACCGGCCTCCAGCGCGGCCTCGACGACGGCGCGGCCCAGGCCGCGGGAGCTTCCGGTGACGAACCAGACCTTGGACATGAGCGTGCTCGATTCCTGTCGTGGTGGGGGACCGGCACGGGCCGCGGGACACCTGCGCGGTGGAGGCCCGGGATTGCAGACCGCCGGTCCGTTGTGATGCTCCCAACGTAAGATACCGCTGGTCTGATGTCAAAAGACCGGGAGTCTGTAAGATGCGGGCATGAGCACTTTCCAGCGCGCGCGCAGCGAGGAACAGCGGGAGATCCGGCGGCAGGCGATCCTGGACACCGCCGCCGCGATGCTCGACGAGATGTCCGTGAGCGCGGTCAGCCTCAACGAGCTGAGCCGGCGGGTCGGGCTCGCCAAGTCCAATGTGCTGCGCTACTTCGAGTCCCGCGAGGCGGTGCTGCTGGAGCTGCTGGACCAGAGGTGGAAGCAGTGGACGGACGAGCTGCCCGCCCTGCTCGCGGACGGCGTCGACGCCGGGGCGCCGGTCGCGGAACGCGGCGAGCAGTTCGCGGCGGCGGTCACCGCCTCGCTCGCCGAGCGCCGGATGCTGTGCGACCTGCTCAGCGCGCAGGCGGGGGTGCTGGAGCACAACGTCTCACCCGAGGTCGCCGCCTGCTACAAGAGGGCCGCCATCGCCAACGTCGTCGCGTTCGCCGCTCTGGCCGCCATTCATCTGCCCGAACTGGGCGGGCGTGCACACCAGTTGGCCGCGTCGGTGATCATGGCCGCCGGTGCGGTGTGGACGCACGCCCGCCCCTCCGAGGCCATGCTCGCCGCCTACGCGGCCGACCCCGGACTCGCGGCGCTGCGGATGGACTTCGCCCCCGCCCTGCGGGAACTGCTGGCCACCCTCACCGCCGGCACCCTCGCCCGCACCCGGCCCTGACCCCCTTGGCCCCCGCAGCCCCCGCCCTCCACGCGGCGAGCCCGTCGCGGACCTTCCCCGGCGGACCGAGGGCCGCCCCGGTCAGCCCAGTGCGACGTCCGTCGAGCGGGAAGGGACGGCGTCGAGTGCCGCCAGTGTCGTGGCATCCAGCGAGAGCGCGCCTGCGGCGACGTTCGCGTCGAGGTGGGCGGCGTCCGCGGTGCCGGGGATGAGCAGCACGTTCGGCGCGTGGTGCAGAAGCCAGGCGAGGCCGATCTGTGCGGGCGTGGCGCCGAGCGACTGTGCCGCAGAGATGACCGCCGGCTCGTCCGCCACCTTCGGGAACCCGGGGAACGCGCCGCCGAGCGGGAAGTACGGCACCCACGCGATCCCGGCCCCGGCGCATGCCCCGAGCAGTTCCTCGTCCCCGCGCGCCACGAGGCTGTAGGCGTTCTGCACACAGGCGATGCCTGCGGGGGCCGCGCGGCGAAGCCCCTCGACGGTCACATTGCCCAGCCCGATGGCCCCGATCTTCCCCGCGTCACGCAGCGCGGTCATCTCGGCGAGCTGGTCGTCGAGGTCGACCACCTGGTCCGCGCCCAGCGGGATGCCCGGCGGGACGTCCATGCGGCGAAGGTTCACCAGCGGGATCCGGTCCAGGCCGAGGCTGGAGAGGTTGTCCTCGACGCTCGCCCGCAGCTCCTCCGGGCGTTGCGCGGGGCGGATCGGAATGGGTCCGCCGTGGTTCGGGTCGGCCCCGATCTTGCTGGCGACGAGGACGGCGTCCTCGGGGCGCAGGGCCTCACGGATGAGTTCGTTGACGAAGCCGTCGCCGTAGAACTGCGCGGTGTCGATGTGGTCGATGCCTTGTTCGACCGCGTGACGCAGCAGTGAGAGGGCCGCGCCGCGGTCGCCGCGCAGTCGCTCCAGTTGCATCGCGCCGTATCCGATCCGGGAGACGGTGCGGCCGGCGAGCGGTCCGGGGCCGCCGGGGCGCGGAGCCCCCGTGGCCGTGATCCCGGAGTCAGGGGTGGTGCTGGAAGTCATGGCAATCCCGTCCTCGTGCGACGATGGGGAAAGCGGAGGTGCCTCCGCCAGTCCGACTGCAACGTTACCGGAGGTTCCTCCGCTTTGACTCCCGAACCGGTGTCCTCCGGCGATTCCGCCGAACCGCTCGCCGCCGAACCACCCGCCGCCCATCCGCCCGCCGGCACAGCGCGGCCCCTGCGCGCGCACGCGCGCCGCAACCGCGAGAAGCTGATCACCGTCGCCCGGGCGGCCTTCGCCGCCGCCGACGACACCGTTCCGCTGGAGGGCATCGCCCGCGAGGCAGGCGTCGGCATCGGCACGCTGTACCGCCACTTCCCGACCCGCGAAGCCCTCGTCGAGGCCGTCTACGGCGCCGAGCTCGACGACATCGCCACCAGCGCCCCCGCCCTGCTCGACCGGTTCCCGCCCGATGTCGCCCTGCGCGCGTGGATGGACGGCTACGCGGCGTTCATCGCGGCCAAACGCGGCATGGCCGACACACTCCGGGCCGGCTGGGCATCGGGCCGGATCGCCACCCCGGCCACCCGGGAGCGCATCACCGCGGCGATCGGGACGATCCTCACCGAGGGGGCCGAGGCGGGCGCGCTGCGCCGGGACGTCGACCCCGACGTGGTCACCACGATGCTGCTGGGAATCTTCCTCTCCACGGCGGCCGGCCACACCCCCGAGCACACCGGCCGGCTGCTCGACCTCGTCGTCGACGCGCTCCGCCCGGCCCACGGAACAGCGGGCTCGTCGACGGGGGACTCCTGACGCGGTGAGTGGGCACCGGCTGCTTCAGCCGCCGCGGTGCGGATTCAACCGCCGTCGTACGGACGGCCGCCGCGCTCACCCGTGGCCGGGCGGGCCTTGCCAGGCCACGCACGGCGGTCCACCCTCAGGAACGGTTCGCTCAGCACGCTCACCGGGGTGGCGCCGGTGAACGCCGCGATGTCCCGATGCAGATGGGGCTGGTCGTAGTAGCCGCCGTCCGCCGCCACCCGGGCCGCGCCCTCACCGACGATCAGACGGTGCACGGCGTGGTCGAAGCGGACCAGTTTCGCGGCGCTCTTCGGCGCGATGCCCAGGTGGGACCGGAACCGGGACCACAGGCGCTTGCGACTCCACCCCAGGTCCACCGCCACATCCTCGATCCGGACGAGGCCCCTGCTGACGGCGATACGGTTCCAGGCCCAGGCCACCGCCGGTTCCACCGGCGCCCGTTCCCGCAGCCGGCGGACGAGCAACGCCTCCATGAGCGTGAAGCGGTCCTCCCACGAGGGGATCGCGGCCAGCTGTTCACGGATCCGTGCGGCCTCCCTGCCCCAGACGTCGTCGAGGGACGCCGGGGAACCGGCCAGGTCTGCCGGACCGGCGCCCAGAACCGCGCCGGCGATCACCGGGGACAGGCGTACCTGCACGCACTCGACGTGTTCGCCGCCCCACGCCCGTACCCCGCCGCCCGAGCCGAAGCCAGGGCCGGCGACGAGACTTCCCCGATAGTTGCGCCCGGCGCCGTCCGCCACAGTGGGCGGGCTCGACCCGAACTCCACGATCAGCATCACATCCGGGTGCGGCACCACCCGCAGGCCGTCGAGGGGCGTGCGGGGGACGCGGAATCCGGCCATGTCGACACCGGGCACCCGGCCGGGGTGCCGGGGACGGGCGACGTCCCACGCGGCGGAATCGTCACGTTCACCTGTGGGGAACCCCATGCCCACATGCTACGCGGGCCGACGAGGGAACAGACGAGGGAACATTCGTCCAAGCCGTCGACCCCCACAGGCGGCGACGCTGGCCCCATGACGTCTCCCAACACGCACACGCACTCGCACTCGCATCCGGGCACGACCGACGGCGACGGATCCTCCGAGGACACGGTCCTCTCCATGCAATACGGCGACATCTACGTGCGCCAGGACGGTCCGCGCGCCGCGCCCGCGCTCCTGCTCATCCACGGATCCGCCGCCACGGGCCGTTCGTGGGACGCGCTCGTTCCCCTGCTGACCGCGCGTCATCGCGTGATCAGGATGGACCTGCCGGGCCACGGCCGCTCGGCCGAACCGGTCGACGGCGACTACACGATCCCGGAACTGGGGCGGAGATTCGGCTCCGTCCTCGACCGGCTCGGCGTCGAGCACGCCGTGGTCGTCGGCCACTCCAGCGGCGGCTATGCCGGCACCGCTCTCGCCGAGCAACGCCCCGACCTGGTCCGTGCGCTCGCGCTCATCAATACCGGGCCGGGCATGGACGCCTTCATCGCACCGGGGACCGCCACCTTCGACCCCGCGCAGTGGCCCCCCACCGACGAGCAGATCCGCGCGTTCGCGAGCCCCGGCTTCCGCACCGGATTCGAGCTGCCGCAAGAACTCGTCGACGAGCTGCGGGGCATGAGCCTCGGCGCGATCTCGGCGGCCATGCAGGCATCCATCGCCTATCTGACCGCACGTGCGCTCCCCGACCGGCTGAAGGCCGTGGGCAAGCCGCTGCACGTGATCTTCGGCGACCAGGACCGCAGATGGCGGCCCTCGTCGGCGGCCGACTACCGTGATGTCCCCGGCGCCGAGGTCGAGTTGCTGGCCGGCTCCGGGCACACCCCCATCCTGGAGGATCCGGCGGGGACCGCCGCACTGCTCCTCCCCTTCACCGAGAAGTACTGACCGGCGCGCAACCCGGCCGACGGCTCACGCTCACCGGGCTACGGACCGGTCGGCGCGGAGCCGGAGAAGGCGCGGAGCAGCGCCCCCGCGCGTTCCCGGAAAGCCTCGTCCTGGTGGATGATGCGGTCCTCGACACCGGAGCGGACCACCCGGGCGTCGCCATCGGCGAGCGCCACCAGGCGGCGCAGATGGTCCTCCGTCATGGCCTCGGCACCCAGGGCTTCCCACGCCTCACAGGCCCCCTCCGGGTCGGCGTCCGACTCCGCCGCCCGCAACACGGTCGCGGCGAGCGCGACACGGTCCGAAGAAGCGGGTTCCGCCACGGCCGCGAGCGCGGTCACGGCGGCCGGCGCCTGCGTCGGAGAGGCGAGGGCGGCCTCGAGCCGGGGCCGGAGCGGACGCCCCGCGGGGCCGAGCAGCGCCGTCGCACGGGCGGCCCGCACCACCGACCACCGCGACCACGCGCTCCGTTCTGCGCGCGCGAAGACCGAGTCCAGCACGGCGACCGCCTCCTCCGCGTTCCCCGTGATGCGCCACAACGCCTCGGCGACGGCCGTGTCCCGGTCCAGCGCGGGCGTGGTGGCGTCGCCGGTGCGGCGCAGCGCCTCGCGCAGGGCCGGCACGAGGGCCGCTCCTCGGGGGCCGAGGACGCCGGCCGTCACGGCGGCGTCCCTCACATCACCGGCGCCGGCGAGTTCGCGTTCGAGGCAGCGGACCAGGGGCGCGGCCTCGCCTTCGAGGTCGTACAGGGCCCTGGCCGCAGCGAGGACCCCCCGCTCCGCCGCCGCCCGGAGCGAGCCGACAGCCCGCGCGCGCTCGTCCTGGCCGCAGCCGGCGGCCACGGAAGCGATGGCCGGGGCGACCCGGTCCGGATGGTGGGGGAGTGCCGCGCGGAGTTCGGGCAGTGCCGCGGCGGCGTCGGCGCCCCACGCGGACAGCAGGTGGGTGAGCTGCCACGGCTCGTTGCCGCTGAGGCTCTCGGGCCGCGACAGACGGTCCCGGACCGCGTCGAGGAGGGCCGCGTCGCAGGGGAGGGCGAAGGCGGCAGGGCTCCGGAATCCGGCGACTGCGGCGAGGGCACGAGGCCGCCGTCCGAGGCCCGCAGCCAGGAGCGGGGCCGCCTGCTCGGGGGCGACGAGCACGAGCGCGGCCAGGGCCCGGTCCGCATGGTCGTCGTCCTCGTCAGGGTTGCGCCCGGCGAGCGGGGCGAGGACGTCCGAGGCGGGTGCGGCGACGCGGCCCAGCCGGCCGAGAAGAGAGGACATGGCGATCACCGCACTCTCGTCGACGGCGGCCGCGCGCAGGCTCTCCATCAGCCGTGGCGCGGCACTGCGGGAGAGCATGCACGCCCGGTCGGCGGCCCAGAGGGCTTCGGCCCGTACGGCGGCCCGCTCGTCGTGCAGGGCGGCATCGACCAGGGCGAACGCGGCCTCGCGGTCAGGGCGGCGGCCCCGGTCCAGGAGGGCCGCCACGACGGCCGCCAGTGGCTCCCCGCGTTCGTGGTCGAAGGCGGAGCCGAGAGGGTCCGCGGGCAGCAGGGACAGCATCGCCGTGTGCAGGGTCTCGGTCCAGGGAGCGTCCGCGTCGAGGTGGGCGAAGACAGCCGCCATGCGCACCTCGGCCGCCTGGGAAGGCGCAAGGGCGGCAGTGGCCACCACGACCCCGGCCCGGGGATCGAGCCTGCTGATGCCGGCCAGCACCTCGGCGCGAGGGGCGGACATGGATTCCCCCTCCCAGCGCGCCCGGAGAGCCGGGAGCACGAGCGCCGCCGCCCCGGTACGGGACACCGCCCAGGCAGCGGTGCGCCGCACATCGGGCTCGGGCGCGGCCAGCAGGGGCAGCAACAGGGTGAGCCGGTCCGCCACGGCCCCGCGGACCGAGCCGGGCGCGACGCCGTACTCGTCCTCGCTCTCGGCCAAGCCGCCGAGGAGCATCAGAAGGTCTGCCGTACGGTGCCCGCTCGCCGCCATGCCGACCAGGAACGGCACCACTTCCGCGCTGGCGGAGTAGACCGTTCCCTGATGCAGCACGCTCCCGTGCAGCTCCGAGAGCGCCTCCTCGGCGGCCTCCGCGTCCGTACCGGCGAGGGCCCGCAGCAGGCCGGGAAGATCCTCCGCGCTCCCGTAGGCGTGGGA
This sequence comes from Streptomyces sp. ITFR-16, assembly GCF_031844705.1. Taxonomy (NCBI): domain Bacteria; kingdom Bacillati; phylum Actinomycetota; class Actinomycetes; order Kitasatosporales; family Streptomycetaceae; genus Streptomyces; species Streptomyces sp. ITFR-16. Next base: position 83,736 of record NZ_CP134609.1, on the reverse strand, counting down.
GAACGATGCCCAGGGGTGTGCGTCCAGGCCGTCGAGCGAGTGTGCGAGTTCCATGGGGATCATCGTGTCAGCCGCCTCTGACAACGCCGGGCGGCCGGTCACCGCATCCGCAGCGGCCGGGAGTTCACTCCGCCGCCCGCCCCGCCGCCTCCGCCCGGTACTGTCCCGGTGTCGTACCGAATTCCCGGCTGAAGGCGTGCGAGAAGGCGTACGGCGTGCCGTAGCCGACGCGCCGGGCCACGGCGGCCAGCGGGTCCGGGGTGTCGCGCAGCAGCGTGGCGGCGAAGGTGAGGCGCCACCAGGTCAGGTACGCAATCGGCGGCCGGCCGACCAGGGCGGTGAAGCGGCGGGCCAGGGTGGCCCGGGACACTCCCGCCTCGGCGGCCAGGCGGTCGTTGGTCCACGGGGCGGCCGGGTCGGAGTGCAGCGCGCGCAGGGCGGCGGACGCCACGGGATCGCCCAGGACGGTCGACCAGGTGCCGCCCGCGCCCTGCGCCGCCCAGGAGCGGACCATATAGACGAGGAGGAGGTCGAGAAGACTGGGCACCGCGAGACAGGAGCCGGGGCCCTGCGTGACGAGTTCATGGCCCAGCAGGTCCACGGCGGCCCGCAGTTCGGGATGGGCGCCCACACGGTTCGGCAGATGAACGACCTGCGGCAGCTCCGCCATGAGCGGGTGCATGCGACTGCGGTCGAGCCGGTACTTGCCGCACAGCATCTGCACCTCGCGGGAGGCGGAGGCGGCGGCAGGCTGCCGGTCCGGCACCCTGCCGTCAAGCCACCGCTCGAACGACACCGCGCGCCGCACGGTCGCCGCGTCGGCGGGTGCGTCGGCGATGACGTGTCCCGTGCCGTGCGGCAGCAGCACCACATCGCCCGTCCCCAGCGAGACAGGCGAACCGCCGTCGGGCAGCAGCCAGCAGCCGCCCTCCAGCACCACATGGAAGCCCGCTCCGTCGTACGGGGCGAGCCGTGCGCACCAACTGCCGCCCACCCGGACCCGGTTCGAGGAGGGCTTCCCGATCCGTACGGCCGAGACCGCGTCGCTCACCACATCCATCGGCCGAGGATACCCACACCATCAGCCGTGAGACGTATGCGTATCCGCATGAGCAGAACACGCATTGAGAGGCTCATCCACCCCTCCTAGAGTCGATGACATGAAGAGCGAGAGCACACAGAGCATCGTGCTGGGCGACGTCGAGGTCATCCGGGTCGTCGAATGGCAGGGGGCGTTCGCGCCCGCACGCGGCCTGATCCCGGAGTCGGGCACCGAGGTGTGGAAGGACAACGAAGGCCGGCTGGCGCCCGACCACTGGGAGCCCGGCGACGACAGGGCGGTGGTGGCGCTGCAGACCTGGGTGCTGCGCAGCGGCGGGCGCACCGTCCTGGTCGACACCGGGGTGGGGAACGGGCGGGAGCGGCCCGGATCGCCGCAGTTCCACCACTGGCAGGGCGACTTCCTGGAGGGGCTGGCGCGGGCCGGAGCCCGGCCCGAGGACGTCGACGTCGTCGTCAACACGCACGTCCACGGGGATCACGTCGGCTGGAACACCACCGGCGCTGACGGGGCTTGGGAGCCCACGTTCCCCCACGCCCAATACCTCATCCCGGCCGCGGACGACTTCTACTTCGGGCCGGACAACGCGTACGGGAAAGGCCACAGGGAGGACGACCGGCTGATCTACGAGGACAGCATCGCCCCGGTCCACCGGGCCGGTCTGGCCACTCTCTGGGAAGGCACCCACCGCATCGACGAACACCTCACCCTGGAGTCGGCCCCCGGCCACACCCCCGGCTCGTCCGTACTGCGGCTCGCATCCGGAAACGACCGGGCGGTCTTCGTCGGCGACCTCCTGCACAGCCCGGTGCAGATCCTCGAGCCCTCCTGCAACAGCTGTTTCTGCCTGGACGCGGGCCAGGCGGTGGCCAGCCGATACCGGATCCTCGAACGCGCCGCCGACGAACGCGAGTTGATCGTCCCCGCCCACTTCGGTGGGTCCGGCGCCGTGGAAGTCGGGCGGGAGAACGGCAGGTTCACCCTCGGGCGGTGGGCGGCCTCTGCGACGCGGTAGACCGTGCCGGCCGGAATTCTGTTGGCCCGCGGGGCACTCACGTTGCTACAAGTAGGCCCATGGGAATCTGGACCGACGCATTCATCGCGCCCGACGAGCCGAACCTGCTGCCGCGGGAGGCCTTCGGCCGCCTGGTGATCGAGCTGGCGCGGGAGCGCGTGGTCCGAACACCGTGGGCGTTGATCGCGGGGGAGCTGTGCGTCAACGCGAGTCTCAACTGGGGCAGCGTGAGCGGGCAGGCACGGTGGGACCGCCCAGCCGTGGGCACGCTGCTGAGCTCGGATGAACGCCCGAAGGGAGCGGGCGATGCCCCACCGCCCTGGGGCCCTTCGTACGAGCGGGCCAGGCTCCTGGCTCACGGTGATGCCGTGCTCGACGTATTGCCGGCTCTGCGGCGGGCACCGTACGGGCGGGAAGACGTCGCTGTCGTCTTCGACTGTCTCGATTTCGGAAACCGGTCCATCGTCGAGTACTTCCACTTCGAGGACGAGCGCACGACGGTGGCCTGCTTCGCTCTGGCACACCCGCAGAATCGACCCCTGTCCACCCACGACGGCGGAAGGCGCGGCGGCCCGGTACATCCGGTGCGTACGTGTGTCGTCCACACCTTCAAACATGCGATGGCGGACGGACCCGTGCCGGCGATGGCGTCCGTCGCCACCCGTCACTTCGGCCCCACCTGGGTCAGTGGCGAGACGTGGGGCTGAGTGGTGCTGTGACCGCCGGGCCGATCCCGCTCTCGGCGGGGTGAGCACCGGCCCTGAGGTGTGCCCCCGGCCCGGGGCGGGGGCACACCTCAGCGGGGTTCGCTCAGGGACCGCGCCAGAGGTTGGCGAACGCCGCGTTCTCGATGGACCGTCGCTGGCGTACCGCCTCCAGCTCCATCACCGCGTCGTGGACACCGGCCACCACGACCGTCACCGCGTCGTCGCCGAGGCCGGTTCCGTCGTCGTCCGGGCGCTCGTCGGCGACGCCCACGGCCGAGGCGAGGGCGACCAGAACGGGCTCCCCTTCCGCCCAGCGGCCGGCCGCCCGGCGGCGCGCGGGTGTGTCCGCCGTCTCCACACGTTCCGCGCCGAACGACAACCGCCCGCCCCGCTTCTGCGTCAGGTCACCGGACTCCTCCAGCGCGCTCTGGTACGCGGCGGAGAGGTCCTGCCCCCGGCGCCACAGCCAGTCCTCGACCCGTTCGTACGGCTCCTGCCGGGTCAGCCCCGCCGCGGCCTCGTCCAGGAGCCGGTCGTCCTGCGCCGACGGCCCGCCCGGCACGAGGCGGTCGCCGTCCAGGGTCACCGCTCCCGCCCCGAGAAGATCGATCAGCTCGGCTCCCGCGAGCGCCAGCGACAGGTCACCCTGTCCCACGGCGTGCCCGGCGCTCGGATCCATGGCGATGATGAACAGGTCTCTCGCCGTAGTCATGAACGGCTCCCCTCGCGAACATCGACAAAGGTGCGTCTGCGTCCCCGCCGGGCCGGCCCGCGTCCACGGCCGGCCCGGCGGGGAGGCCTGTCACGACCAGTATCGCCCCAGGTCTGTCCGCGCAGCGGGATCAGGCCGCCGGAGCGGCCGCCAGCAGGTCCGCGGGGATGCCGCCCTTGTCGGGGGCGTAGAAGTTCTTGATCTCGGCCTCCCAGACGTCCACCCGGACCCGGTCGTCGTCATCGGGCCCGAAGGCGTCGAAGAGGGCGTGGATGTTCGGCAGGTCGAAACCGACCCCTCGCATCAGGCCGATGAACGCGGGCCGGGTGACGGTACCGCTGCCGTCCAGGTCACCGAGGCGGGCGAAGCCGGCCGCGAACGCGTCGACCGCCCCGCCGAACCGCTCCGGGGACAGCACGCACGCCTGGTACTCGTCGTACGTGATCCGGCCGTCGCCATTGGCGTCGAGCTCCTCGACGAGCGTGTTCCAGTAGCGCGTGAAGCCGGCGCGCATGGCCTGTTTCCGTGCCTCGTCGGCCTCGGGAACGGCCGCGGCGACCCGGCTGCTCATGAGCGTGAAGTCGTCGGATTCCAGGACGCCGTTGCCGTCGGCGTCGAACAGGGTGAATACGAGCCTGACCCGGTTGACCGCTTCGTTCCGCATCGTCTCTCTCGCCTTTCGCTGGGCCGGGAATTCGGTGACGGCCGCTCGCACGGCCGTCGTGGCGTTGTCACTATGCGAGCGGCGGAATGAGGCGCTCCAGGGAAGAACGGCCTGTTCAACGGAAAGAATGAAATCGACGTCGGGCCGGCATGAACCATGAACCGGGCCATGTCGCCACCTCAGCCGGTGTCCGTCCGGCGCGGCGGCCGGTACGAACCGGCGCGCACGGCGTAGTGGCCGTGAGGGCAGCGCCCCGTTCGGCCGTTGTGCGCCCTACCGGTGGTTCACGGGCCGCGGTGATGATGAGCCGACCGCAAGAATTCCAGGCGATCGCACACACCTGCCTGCCGGCCGGGGTGGCGCGGTGGAAGGAGCCCACGTTGTTGCTTCTCATCTCCCCGGACAGCGTCGAGGAGGCCCTCGAATGCGCGAAGGCGGCGGAACACCTCGACATCGTCGACGTGAAAAAGCCGGACGAGGGCTCGCTCGGCGCGAACTTCCCTTGGGTCATCAGGGAGATCCGCGACGCGGTCCCGGCGGACAAGCCGGTGTCCGCCACCGTGGGAGACGTGCCCTACAAGCCCGGCACAGTGGCCCAGGCGGCGCTCGGCGCCGCGGTCTCCGGAGCCACCTACATCAAGGTCGGACTCTACGGATGCACCACGCCCGACCAGGCCGTCGACGTCATGCGAGGGGTCGTCAGGGCGGTGAAGGGATACCGGCAGGACGCCTTCGTCGTCGCCTCGGGATACGCCGACGCCCATCGCATCGGCTGCGTCAACCCGCTCGCACTGCCCGACATCGCCCGCCGCTCCGGCTCCGACGCGGCCATGCTCGACACCGCGATCAAGGACGGGACACGCCTGTTCGACCACGTACCGCCCGACGCCTGCGCGGAGTTCGTCCGGCTCGCCCACGACGCAGGGCTGCTCGCCGCGCTCGCCGGCAGCATCAAGGCGGAGGACCTGGGTGCCCTGACCCGTATCGGCACGGACATCGTGGGCGTACGCGGCGCGGTCTGCGAGGGCGGCGACCGCAACGCCGGAAGGATCCAGCCGCACCTGGTGGCCTCCTTCCGGGCGGAGATGGACCGGCACGGCCGGGAACACGCGGCCGCCGTCATCACCGCGAGCTGACCGCCGGCATGGTCACAGCCCACCCGCTCCACCTGCCCGCGCCCGCCACCGCGTCCTTCGCCGTTCTCGATCCGGCGACCGGCGAGGCCTTCGACGAGGCCCCCGGCCAGCAGCCCGACGAACTCGACGCCGTCGTGCGACGGGCCCACGAAGCCTGGCGCGGCTGGCGGGCCGATCCCGCCGCCCGTACGACCGCACTGCTCGCCGCCGCCGACGCCGTCGAGGCCGCCGAGGCGGACCTCGCCCCCTTGCTCACCCGTGAACAGGGCAAACCCCTGGCCGAATCGTCCATGGAGATCGCCCGCACGGCGGCCCGCCTGCGCTACTTCGCCGAGCTGACCGGCCCCCGCACCGAGCCCCTGGCGGACGGACGGCCGGTGCGCAGTGAGGTCCGCTGGCGGTCGCTCGGGCCCGTCGCGGCGATCGTCCCGTGGAACTTTCCTCTCCAGCTCGCCTCCGCGAAGTTCGCTCCGGCGCTCGCCGCGGGCAACACGATGGTCCTCAAGCCCTCTCCCTTCACCCCTCTCGCCACCCGGCTGCTGGCATCGGTCATGTCCCGCGCACTCCCCGAGGGCGTCCTGACGATCGTCACCGGCCACGAACCCCTCGGCGCCCGCCTCGCGGCCCATCCGGGGATCCGCCATGTGACCTTCACCGGTTCGACCGCCACCGGACGGGCCGTCGCGCAGGGCGCGGTCCCTTCACTCGCCCGCGTCACGCTGGAGCTGGGCGGCAACGACGCGGCCGTCCTGCTGGACGACGTGGAGGTGGAGCGGATCGCGGAGCGGCTGTTCTGGGCGGCCTTCCGCAACTGCGGGCAGGTCTGCATGGCGGTCAAGCGCGTCTACGCCCCGGCCCGGCTCTACTCCCGCGTGGTCGAGGCCCTCGCACAGCAGGCCAGGACGGTGGTCGTAGGAGCGGGCACCGACCCGGACACCCGGCTCGGCCCGATCAACAACGCCGCCCAGCTCGCCCGGGTCGAGAACATCACCGAACGGGCCCTCGCGGACGGCGCCCGCGCCGTGGCGGGCGGCCACCGGCTGGACCGGCCGGGCTACTTCTTCGCCCCGACGATCCTGGCCGATGTCCCGCACCACAGCCCGGTGGTGACGGAGGAGCAGTTCGGCCCCGTGCTCCCCGTGCTGCCGTACACGAACCTCGACGCGGCGCTCGACGCGGCCAACGGCACCCGCTTCGGACTCGGCGGCTCGGTGTGGGGGACCGACATCGACCGGGCCGAGGAGGTGGCCGGCCGGCTGGAGTGCGGAACGGCCTGGGTCAACCACCACGCCGAACTGTCCCTCGCCCAGCCCTTCGCCGGCATCAAGCAGAGCGGCGTCGGTGTCGCGGGCGGGCCGTGGGGGCTCTACGGCAACCTCCGGCCGTTCGTCGTCCACCGTCCCGAGGAGGCGTGACGATGAGGTTCGCTGCGGCGGTACTGCGTTCCTACGAGAGCCGGTTCGCCGTCGAGGAGGTGATCCTGAACAGGGGACCGGCCGACGGCGAGATCCTCGTGAAGATCGCCGGCTGCGGGATGTGCCGGACCGATCTCGCGGTACGGGGCTCGGCGGGCCGCTCACCGCTGCCTGCGGTACTCGGCCACGAAGGCGCCGGTGTCGTGGTGGAGACGGGCGGCCCGCACACCGCTCCGAGCAACGGCGACCACGTCGTGCTGAGCTTCGACTCCTGCGGCAACTGCCGGAGCTGTCTGGGCGGTGCGCCCGCCTACTGCGACTCGTTCGCCCCGCTGAACCTCTTCGGCGGGCGCAAGGAGAACGCCGAGCGGTTCACCGACGGGACCGGGGGCGAACTGGCCCCGCGCTGGTTCGGCCAGTCCTCGTTCGCCGAGTACGCGGTGGTCCGGGCGCGCAACGCCGTACGGGTCGACCCCTCGCTGCCGATCGAACTGCTCGGACCGCTGGGCTGCGGGTTCCTCACCGGCGCCGGCGCGGTCCTCAACTCCTTCGGCGCCGGGCCCGGCGACAGTGTCACGGTCCTCGGCGCGGGAGCGGTGGGCCTGGCGGCGGTGATGGCGGCCACCGCCTCCGGAGCACTGACGGTGGCCGTCGACCGGCACCCCGAACGACTCGCCCTCGCCGAGCGGTTCGGCGCGACCCCGCTCCACGCGTCGTCGCCCGATCTGCCCGGCCGCATCCGGCGCCTGACCGACGGCGGCGCCCACTACGCGCTGGACACCACGGCCTCCGCCCAGCTGATCAACGACGCGCTCCGGGCCCTGCGCCCGACCGGGCACCTCGGCCTGGTGGCGCGCCTCCACAGCGCGCTGCCCCTGGAGCCGGGGGCGCTGGACCGGGGCAGGAGGATCTCCCACATCTGCGAGGGGGACGCGGTGCCGGGGCTGCTGATTCCCCGGCTGACGGGGCTGTGGCAGGCCGGGCGCTTCCCCTTCGACGAGCTGATCCGTACGTATCCGCTCGCCGACATCGACGAGGCCGAGCGCGACTGCGAAGCCGGCCGCGTCGTCAAACCCGTCCTGATCCCGTAGGACTCAGCACAGCTCGCCAATGGAGGAAACGTGGTCGGAACAACGCATCGCGCCACCGACGTGGAAGGCGTCGAAGGAGGAGTGGGCGTGACCGCCCTGATGGTCGCCGCAGCACGGGCGATCGAGACCCACCGCCCCGACTCCCTGGCACGGGACGTCTACGCGGAGCACTTCGTGCGCGCCGCACCGGCCTCCGCACGCTGGCCGGTCCACCCGCAACAGGTCCCGGACGGCGACGCGAACCCGCTGTGGGGCCGGTTCGCGCGCTACTTCGGTCTGCGGACGCGCGTCCTCGACGACTTCCTGCTCAGATCCGTGCACACGGGGGAGCTGCGCCAAGTGGTGCTGTTCGGGGCGGGGCTGGACTCCCGCGCCTTCCGGCTCGACTGGCCCTCCGGCTGCGTGCTCTTCGAGATCGACAGGGAAGGCGTGCTGGAGTTCAAGCGGAACGTGCTCGACGGGCTGTCGGCGAAGCCGAAGGCGGCGCGCGTGCCCGTCCCGGTCGACCTGCGCGCCGACTGGGTCGGAGCACTCGCCGGCGCGGGCCTCGACGCGACCGCGCCGAGCGTCTGGCTCGCCGAGGGGCTGCTGTTCTATCTGCCGGCCGCCGCCGAGACACACCTCATCGACACCGTGGACCGGCTGAGCCCGGCGGGGAGCGCCCTGGCGTTCGAGGTCAAGCTCGAGAAGGACCTGCTGGAATACCGCGACAGCGCGCTCTACACCTCGACGGCCGACCAGATCGGCATCGACCTGCTCCACCTGTTCGACAGGGAGCCGCGGCCCGACTCCGTCGGTGATCTGGAGGGCAGGGGCTGGTCCGCGTCGGTGCACACCCCCTTCGACTTCACCCGGCATCACGGACGCGGCCCGCTGCCCGAGCCGAACGACGCGCTGGCCGGCAACCGATGGGTGTTCGCGGACAAGCCCCGCGCGTAACACCGCAACGAAGACAGCTCTCGGCCCGGGGCGGGGTGCCGCCCCGGGCCGAGCCATGCCGGCGGGCGCGCCGGGCGTGGCTCAGGCCCTCCGGTGGTTCAACGTACGCACGAACTCCTCCGCGAGCTGCGCGGTGTCGATGGTGTCCGCGTCGCGCCCGGACAGGATGTGGAAGAACGGCGGGCCGATCAGCAGCGCCGTCGCCTGTTCCAGCGAGAGAGCGGTGCCGCTGGACCGCCGCACCGCCTCCACGACTTCCGCGGCGCTCTCCCCGAGGACATCGCGCGACGAGAGCAGCGCGGCGACATCCGCGTCGTGCTGGGCTTCGCCCATCAGCGCCCGGTAGGCCGCGCCCGCGTGGGAGCGGGAGAGAAACGTGACGAGGGCGTCGAGGTAGGACTCGACGTCCTTGCGGGGGTCGTCGCTGCGGGCGACCGAAAGTTCCTTCTGGGCGTCGAGGGCGCTGGCCTCGTACAGGACCTCCGCCTTGTTCGACCACCAGCGGTACACGGTCTGACGGCCCACGCCCGCCCGCTCGGCGATGCCCTTCATGGTCAGGGCGGCGTACCCGACGTCGACCAGGAGGTCGTCGACGGCGTGCAGCACGGCGGTGCGTGCGCTTTCACTGCGAGGCCGTCCGCGGCCGCTTCCATCCACCATGCCGCCACTTTATACGAGGCACGGTGTCTCGCATGTGTTACCTTTACGGTGCACGGTGACTCGTAAATGGGTGTCCGGCCCGCCCTTGCCCGTTCCCGGAAGGGTCCGCCGGTACCGCCCGGCCGTGCTCCACGTCCCGCCCCCCTGAAGGAATCGAGAGCAATGGCTCCCCTACCGGAAGTCGCCGTGCGCCCGGCACCGACGCAGCGGTCCGGCCCGGTGCTCGCCTGCATGAGCGTGTGCACCGCCCTGGTCGTCGGGTTCGTCGCGGCGATCAACCTCGCGGTGCCGCAGCTGGCCGCGAGTTCTCTGCGGCCGACCTCGTCGGACCTGCTGTGGATCGTCGACGCCTATGTCGTGATCTTCGCCTGCCTGGTCATCCCCGCCGGCGCCGCCGGCGACAAGCTCGGACGCAAGGGCGTCCTGCTCGCGGGACTCGGCATATTCGCGGGCGGCGCCGTCGTGTCGGCTCTGGCACCGAACGTGCCGATCATGCTGATCGGACGCGCCGTCACGGGCCTCGGCGCGGCCTGCGTCCTGCCCAACTGCGTCGGCATCCTCCTGCACGCCACCGCTCCCGCCCGGCGCCCGCACGCACTGGCCATCTGGGCGGCGGCCACCGGCATCGGCGGCGTCGTCGGCAACGTCGGCGGGGGAGCGGTGCTGAGCGCGGGCTCCTGGCGCGCCCTGTTCGCGGCGGTCGCCCTCGTCGCGGCCTGCTGCCTGGCCTGGGCGGCGCGGTCCGCGCCGCGCAGCGCCCGCCACGAGCGCACCCTCGACCTGCCCGGCACACTGCTGTTCGTGGCCGCCGTCGTGGCCCTGCTCATCGGCATCATCGAAGGACCCGAACAGGGCTGGGCCGGCACGCTCGTCCTCACCGCCTTCGCCTGCGGCATCCTGCTGGGCGCGTGGTGGGTGCGCGTAGAACTGCGCGTCCCCCACCCCATGCTCGACCCCCGGCTGTTCCGCAATCCGGCACTCAGCAGCGCCGCCCTCGGCATGACCCTCGTCTTCTTCGGGAACTTCGGACTCTTCTACGTCAACGCCTCACTCCTGCAGTACGGCCGGGGCTTCACCGTCCTCCAGGCGGGGCTCGGGATCATCCCGCTGACCGTGCCGCTCCTGGTGGGCACCCGCTACGTCCCCGCGCTCATCGGCCGCATCGGCGTCCCCGCGACCCTCTCCGCAGCCTTCCTGCTCACCAGCGGCGGCCTGCTCGGCCTCTCGTACGCCTCGACCATGGCCTACCCCGTGTACGCGGCCGGACTGGTCGTCATCGGACTCGGCATCATGCTGGCCGCGCCCTGCCTGACCGCCCAGATCGCCTCCGCCCTGCCCGTCGAGCGGGCGGGCATCGCCGGAGGGCTCCAGTCCGCGACCCGCGAACTGGGCAGCGCCCTGGGCGTGGCCGTCGTTGGAACCATCCTCACCGCCGGGTTCACCCACCACCTGCCGGCCGACCTCGGCCGCCACACACCACTCCCGCGCACGGTGAAGGAAGCGCTCACGCTCGCCCCGGCGGACCACACCGCCATCACCGACGCGTTCACCCACGGCGCCGACACCGCGCTGCGCGCCGCCGCCCTCGTCGTGCTCCTCGCAGGAGCCCCCGTCGTCGCCGGCGCCTGCCGCGCCCGGCGCACCACCCCGCAGTAGCGGCGGGGCCACCCACCACCCGACTCGGGGCCCTTGTGCCCTGCGACCCGGAAATCCTCGAACACCACCATCCACACGCCCCGTTCGGGGCGAAGGAGGCCATACTCATGCGTGCATTTGTCACCGGAGCCACCGGCTGGATCGGATCCGCCGTCGTCGATGAACTCCTCACCTCCGGCCACGAGGTCACCGGCCTGGCCCGGTCCGACCGGTCCGAGCAGGCTCTCACCGCCAAGGGCGCAGGCGTCCTCCGGGGCGACCTGGACGACCTCGACTCGCTCCGCCGAGGCGCCGCCCGGGCGGACGCGGTCATCCACCTGGCCAACAAGCACGACTGGGGCAACCCCGCCGAGTCCGACCGCTCCGAACGCGCCGCGGTCCAGATCCTCGGCGACGCCCTGGCCGGCACCGGCCGCCCGTTCGTCGTCGCCGCACCGCTCTCCGGCCTCGTCGAGGGCCGGCCCGCCACCGAGGACGACGTGTCACCGGCCGTCGGCCCCGACTCCAACCGGGGCGGCAGCGAGAATCTCGCCCTGGACCATGTGGCCCAAGGCGTGCGGACCGTGATCACCAGGTTCGCGCCGAGCGTGCACGGCCGGGGCGACTGGGGGTTCGTCGACTTCCTCACCGCCGTCGCCCGCAAGCAGGGAGTCTCCGGCTACATCGCAGACGGCTCCGCCTCCTGGGCGGCGGTGCACCGCGACGACGCGGCCCGCCTCGTCCGCCTCGGCATGGAGCAGGCACCCGCGGGGTCCCGCCTGCACGTCGTCGCCGAGGAGAGCGTCACCACCAGGGCGATCGCGGAAGCGATCGGAGACGCCCTCGGCCTGCCGGTCGTCTCCATCGACCCGCAGGACGCCGGAGCCCATTTCGGCTTCGTCGGCCGCTTCTTCGCCTCGACCATGACCGCGTCCAGCGACCTGACGAGGGAACTCCTCGCCTGGGAGCCCACCGGCCCGGGCCTGCTCGCGGACATCGCCGCAGGCGCGTACACCGCCTGACGCCCCGCCGCCACACCGGAGGGCGCCCCGCTGCCACACCCGAGGGCGGCCCGCTGCGGTCGCCCTCCCACCACCAACTCCCCGCGAAAATCATCCCGAAGGAGCCGGCCCACCATGCCCACGCACCCGTACACCCTCGCAGAACCCCGTGTCGCAGCAGCGCTGACCCGCATGTTCGAAGCCGCCGGCCGTGACGGCCAGACCGTGGCACGCATGGCGGACGTCCAGCCGTACGACCCGGACGCGCTGACCGCACAGGAGCAGGCCGACGCGGCACAGGACGTCTACATGCCGATCTCCGCCGACGGCGGCAAGCTCCTGTACAACCTCGTCCGCGCCACCGGGCCCGCCACCGTCGTCGAGTTCGGCACCTCATACGGCATCTCCACCCTGCATCTCGCCTCGGCCGTGCGCGACAACGGCACGGGCCGGGTCATCACCACGGAGATGAATCGCACCAAGGCGGCCGCCGCCCGCGCGACCTTCGCCGACACCGGCCTCGACGACGTGATCACCGTGCTGGAGGGGGACGCCCTGCGGACACTCGCCGCACTGGGCCGGCCGGTCGACTTCCTGTTCCTGGACGGGTGGAAGGACCTCTGCCTGCCCGTCCTGCGGCTGCTGGAACCCCACATCGCCCCCGGCACCCTCGTCGTCGCCGACGACGTCGACCTCCCCGGCCTGGCCCGGTACCTCGACCACGTACGCGACACCGCCAACGGCTACCACAGCGTCACCTTCCCCGTGGAGGACGGCCTCGAGATCAGCTGCCGTCTCTGACGAACCGCTTCGGCTACGGCTGCTGATCGCCGAGCAGGTAGCGGGTCACCAGGTCCACCAGCTCGTCCTCGAACCGCTCGACGGAGGTGGTGCGCGGATCGGCCATGAGCTTGTGCGTGTTCATCTCCACGGTGGTCACGATCAGTTCGGCGGCGAGGCCGAGGTCGCGCACACGTACGTCGGGATGCCGGGCGAGGACGTCGTGCACCTGGGCGACGCGCTGCCGGCCGTGCCGGTCGATCGTGTCGACCACGTCCTTCGAGAACGCCGCCTTCTCGATCATGATCCGCAGCAGTTGCGGGTCGTCGCGGTGGTGGTCGATCGCATCGCGCACCAGGGCACGCACGACCGTCCTCAGCGTGCCGGGGGAGAGGTCGAGCCGGTCGGTGTCCTGCCAGGCGCCGCGGTCGATGTGCCGCACCACCAGCTCGGCCAGGATGGCGTCCTTGTTCGGGAAGTACTGGTAGAGCGAGCCGATGGAGATGCGGGCGCGCTCCGCGATGCGATTGGTGGTGCCGGCGGCGTAGCCGTACTCCGCGAAAACGTGAGCAGCGGCGGTCAGGATGCGCTCACGGGTGAGCTCGGCGCGTACTTGGCGGGGCTTGCGACGTGGCTGAAGACGACGATCGGCCGACGGCATCGGGGGCGCTCCTCATGGCACGGAAAGCGAGTAGTCAAAGAGCTGAGCTTTTGTTCACAATAGTGCCATGAGCTGCGGAAACATTGCCACGATCGCTCCGGGTGGCGCGCTGTGACCCCGATGGCGCGCCTGCCGGAGCCCCGCACGACGACCACGCCGGAGGCCTGCGGGTTCACCGGCGTCACCCCGGGCGGCTCCGGGCAGGAGGAGTGGTGAGGGAACCGGCGGACCGGACGAGCGACCCGCACCGCCTGACGACGGTCGACGAGATCGAGGCGACGGTCGGACGGCCGGCGCCGATCGTCCTGCGCAAGCAGATCGCCACCCTGGACGAAGGCTGCCGGTCGGTCCTGGCCCACAGCCCCGTCGCGGCCCTCGGCTACCGGGACGCCGACGGCACCGGCAGGACGACCTTCATCGGCGGCGCACCGGGCTTCACCCGGGTCCACTCGCCCGGGCGGTTCTCGTTCGGCCTGCCTGGGGGCGGCACCCCGCACGGCGCGGTCTCCCTCTTCTTCCTCCTCCCGGGCGTCGGGGAGACCCTCCGGGTCAACGGCTCGGTGGCCTCCCGCAAGGGCGCCCGGGTGACCGTCGACGTCAAGGAGGCCTACGTGCACTGCGCCCAGTCCGTGCTGCGTTCGGGACTGTGGCGGCCCTGCGACCCGCCTGAGCCCGCTACGGGCAGCGGCACGGGCGAGGGGCCGCTGCACCGGCCCGGCGTCGCGGAGTTCCTGGCCGCCGCCCCCTTCCTGGCCCTGTCCACCTGGGACTCCGACGGCGGGAGCGACACCAGCCCCCGCGGGGACCACCTCACGGTGGCGCGGGTCGCCGACGGCCGTACGCTCGTCATCCCCGACCGCAAGGGGAACAGGCGCGCCGACACCCTCCACAACCTGCTCCAGGACGACCGGCTCTCGCTGGCCGCCCTGGTCCCCGGCCGCGGCGAGGTGCTGCACATCGGCGGACGCGCGTCGATCACCGACGACCCCGCACTGCTGGAGACGATGGCGCTGCGCGGGCGGCCACCGCACCTCGCGCTCCTCATCGACGTCGAGGACGCCGAGGTGGCGGCCAACGACGCGGTCTCCCGCTCCGGGATGTGGACGCCCCGGGCAGAGCCCGGCCGGGACGCGGGGCCGGACATGATCGCCGTTGCAGGACGGCACCTGGCCCCCGAACAGGCCGACGGCCGAGGCGGCGCACCCGCCCGGCTGCTCCAGGCGATCGCGGCCGTCCCCGGCCTGAACCGGCTGATACGACGCGTGATGAACCGCGCCTACCGCACGGGACTGCGCAAGGAGGGCTACGACCACATCCCGCGCAGATGACTGCTCTCGCTGCCCCTGCCGGCGCGGGCCCCTAAGCCACCGTGAGGACGATCTTGCCCTGGATGTGCCCCTGGGCGGCCCGTTCGTGCGCCGCGCGGGCATCGGCGAGCGCAAACGTACTGTCGATCGCCACCCGGACCGTGCCCGTGTCCAGCAGCCGGCCCAGTTCGGCGAGCTGCGCACCGCTCGAACGGACCTGGGTGGCCGTGACGGTGACGCCCAGCTTCGCGATCTCCTCGTCGTCGAATTCGGCGAAGAACACGGGGAATTGGGAGCCGCCGCGCTTGAGGGTGTGCAGCAGGCGCCTGCTGCCCGGGCCGCCGACGGTGTCGAGAACGAGGTCCACGTCGTGTACGAGGTCCTCGGGACGCCCCTTGGTGTAGTCGATGAACTCGTCGGCGCCCAGCTGGTTCAGGAACTCCTCGTGTGCGCCCGACGCCACCGCGATCACCCGTGCGCCCTTCCATTTCGCCAGTTGCAGCGCGAGGTGCCCCACACCGCCCCCGGCACCGTTGACGAGCACGGTCACGCCGGGGCCGAGCGGCACCGGACGGTGCTTCGCCGCCTGGAAGGGCGACGGGTGGTCGTGCCCGAGCTCGATCAGGAACTGCCAGGCCGTCAGGCCGGCCATGGGCGCCCCGGCGGCGTGCACATGATCGATGCCGGCCGGTTTGAGCGCGAGGTCCGACGCGCGCGCGGCCACGTACTCGGCATAGGCGCTGCCCTCGAAGCTGGGGAAGCGGAGGAGGCCGAAGACTTCGTCGCCGACGGAGAAGCCGTTCACATCCGGGGCGACGGCCACGACCACGCCCGACATGTCCGTCCCGGGGATCACCGGCAGGCGGAAGGCCGGCCTCGTCTCCGGAGGCAGGTTGGACATCCCGTCGCGCAGATACCAGTCGGGCGGGTTGATGCCGACCGCGTGCACACGGACGAGCACCTCGCCCGGCCCGGGTACAGGAACCGGAACCTTGTCGGTACGCAGGACTTCAGGGCCACCGTGCTCATGGAGCCGGACCGCCCGCATTGTTTCCGTCGGCATTGCTTCTCCCCTTGCCCGCAGCGCGGATAGACTTATCCGGATCAACGATCCGGATAAACGGATCAGTGGTTCGAATATATGGACCACTGATCCGGATAGTCAAGGGGACACATGCGCGCCGACGCCAGGAAGAACCGCGACCACCTGCTCGCAGTGGCGGGCACCGCCGTCACCGAGCAGGGCGTCGACGTGTCGCTGCGCGACATCGCGCGCCGCGCCGACGTCGGGCTCGCGACGCTGCTGCGCCACTTCCCGACGCGCGAGGCGCTGCTCGACGCCCTGCTCCGTACCGGCTTCGACGAGCTGGCGGCACAGGCTGCCGCACTCGAATCCCTCGGATCGCCCCGGGATGCCCTCGCCGAGTGGCTGCGCGACTTCGTCGCGTGGACCACCGAGTACCGGGGTGTGACGACGCTGATGGCGGCCGCCATCGAGGACACCGAGTCCGCACTCCACGCCTCGTGCGTCACCCTGCGTGCGGCCGGTGCCCGCCTCCTCGCCCGCGCCCAGGCCGAGGGGGCGGCGCGGAGGGACATCGACGGCGCCGATCTGTTCGCGCTGGTGGCCATGCTCGCCTGGCTCGGGGATCAGCCCGCGCTCGCCTCCCGCGCCGACCGCCTCTTCGGGGTCGTCGCCGGTGCGATTCTGACGGGCACGGGGCATGGCAACACGGAGGGAGCGGATCCGCGATGACGACCGGCTCGGCCGGCGAAGGGAACCGCCTGGGTGCGCCTGCCGTCCCCGAGAGCGCGGTGTGGCTCAAGGGGCAGCTGCTGGAGATCGCCTCCGGACTGTGTCCGGACCGCGGCCCGGTGGTGGCGCGTGAGTGGACCGACCCGGTACGGCTGCGCGACCCCGCCCCGGTCGGTCACCGCTTCCTGTTCCTCATCGGCATGAGCTGGGACGACCGCTCTGCCTCGCCCGCATTCGCCGACGTCCTGAAAGCCTTCACGGCCGCCGGCTGGAACGCGCACCAGCGGTCCTTCGGCCACTCCGAGGAGGGGCGGGCGACAGTCCGGCGCGAGGATTTCGAGGTCGAGGTCTACGAGGGCGGCGGGTCCGGGCTCCTGACCCTCACCGGCTGGACACCGGTCGTGTACACCGAACGGCAGCTGGGCCGGCCGCCCTTCACGCGCAGCACGGCCACGGGCGTGCTGTGCGACGACTGCTACGGCTGGGGCGTGTGCATGCTCTGCGAGGGCAGGCCCTACAGCGGCGGCAGCGGTGGCTACGGGCGATGCTGGTGCGCCGGGAACAACGCCGGCCCCGGCGTGTGCGTGGAATGCGCCGGCCGGGGCCAGACACCGTACGGCCCGCCGGACGTCGCCGACGGCGGAGCCGTCCCGCAACCGGTGGCCGAGGACGGCCACGACACCAACGTCGGCGCCTTCGTGGACGTCGCCCGACGGCCGTGCGCATGCGGAGAGTTGCGCTGCCTCTGGCGCAACACGCTCTCCGAGTCCGGCGGCCGTCTCCTCTCCCGGTTCGCCGGCACCTGCCAGGGCTGCGCCGCCCCACGCGCGTACGCGTTCACGCTGCCTCGGCCGTAGACCTCGCACGGGGCCTGCGCGTGGAGCAGTCACGCGGCACCGGCGCACGGCCGGCCAGCGCTACTCGGCACGCCCGGCGCGCTCGACGAGCCCCTGGATGCCGTCGAGTACGCAGCCGGGGCCGAAGCCGAGGGGGCTGTCATCCGGAGAGCGCGGCCTCTTCACCCGCGTCGGGCAGGTTGGGCGACCTCCCAGGCCGCCTCGATCATCCGGAAGATCTCGTCCACCGCGGCTTCCGGATTGGCCGCCTCCCGGGCCAGTGAGTAGGCGTCGATCGCGAACCTCGCGATCGCCCGGCCCGCCGTGGCGGTCAGGGGCAGTCCGGGGTCGGCGGCGATGGCCGCCGCCAGGCTCTCCGCGTGGCGCAGCCGCATCGACTCCTCGTACTTCCGCAGGGCGGGCGAGGTGTCGATCATCGCCCAGATCTCGGCGGAGCTGTCGGCCGTGCAATGACGCACCAGCGCCAGGATCTCGCGGCGCAGAGCGGGGACGAGCGGCGCGTCGGGGGACCGGTCGGTGACCGCGCCCGTGAGACGGCGCCCGAAGTCGTCGTCCTGTTCGAAGACCAGCGCTTCCTTCGAGGGGAAGTGGGAGAAGAGCGTGGTGACGGCGACATCGGCTTCGGTGGCCACGTCGCGGATGCCCACCGCGTCGTACCCGCGTTCCAGGAACAGCCGCAGGGCGGTGTCGGCGATCTTCTGGCGGGTCGCGGCCTTCTTGCGCTCGCGGCGTCCGGTCGGCACGGTCATGCGCTCACGCTATCAGCAGCGAACATGGAACGGGTTCGAAACGCTAACCGTTAGTGCTACGGTCGGCGGCATGAAGAAAGTGAGCTTCGCCGAGTTCGGCGGCCCTGACGTCCTGCGCCTCATAGACACCGAGAAGCCCCGGACCGGCCCGGGCCGGATACGTATCGCCGTACGGGCGGCGGGGGTGAACCCCGTCGACTGGAGGGTCCGTGAAGGCCAGGTCCTCGGGGCCCATCCGACCCGGTTGCCCTCGGGGGTCGGGCTCGACGCCGCAGGGGTGGTGGACGAGATCGGCGAGGGCGTGGAAGGGGTCGAGATCGGGGACCGTGTGTTCGGCGAGGGCTCCAGTACGTACGCCGAGTTCGCCGTGCTCTCCGCCTGGGCTCGCATGCCCGAAGGGCTGACGTTCGAAGAGGCCGCCGGATACCCCTCGGTGGTGGAGACCGCGCTGCGCGTCATCCGCGAGGTCGGTGTGCGGCCCGGGCAGACGCTGCTGGTCAGCGGCGCATCCGGGGGAGTCGGATCGGCGGTGCTGCAGATCGCCCGTGACCGGGGCATCGCGGTCATCGGTACGGCCGGTGCCGCGAACCAGGACTACCTGCGGAGCCTGGGTGCCGCCGCCACGACGTACGGGGAGGGCTGGGTCGACCGCGTACGACGGCTCGGCCCTGTCGACGCGGCCCTCGACCTGGCCGGTTCGGGGGTCGTCCCCGAACTCGTCGGACTGACCGGAGATCCCCGGAAGGTGATCTCCATCGCCGACCTGGCCGCGCCGGAGCACGGCGTCCGGTTCTCCGGCGTGGCCGGAAGTGTGCCGGACGCGCTCGCCGAGGCCGCCGACCTCATCGCGCGGGGCCGGCTCCACATCCCGGTCGAGAAGTCGTACACGCTGGCCGAGGCCGCGGCGGCGCACGCCGACAGCCAGGCGGGCCACGCGCGAGGCCGCCGCGTCATGGTCCTCTGAACCGATCGGACCGATCCCCGCGCGGCCGTGCCGGTCGGCGCCGGCTCGGCCGAGCCGAGGGCGAGTGCCCCCCTCGCGATCGTGAGCGGCCACCCGACCGCCGTCGTGAAGGAACAGGCCCGCCTCCTGCGTACCGGGCTCGCGGCTAGGGGGTCCGGTCGCCGGGGCCGGCGGGGGAGTGCGGCGCCGCAGGGTCCCGCTCCGCGAGATGGGTGTCCATCGTGGAGTTGAGATGGGTCATGAACGACTCGATCTGCTCCAGCAGCTGCGGCGGGTAGTGCGACATCGCGGCGTCGAGCCGGACGGCGAGCGGGCCGAAGAACTCGTCCGCCCGCTCCTGGATGTGCCCGCCGCTGCGCAGGGTGATGACGCGCCGGTCGGAGTGCTCGCGGGTGCGCGTGATGTGCCCCGCCGCTTCGAGGCGGTTCAGGAGCGCGGTGGTCGCGCCGGTGGAGAGGGAGACCCGCTCGCTCAGCCGCGCCGGTGACAGCGGGGCCCCCCGCTCCTCGGCGGCGGCGATCTCCAGTACGGCGGCCGCGTCGGTGGAGTGCAGACCCAGCCAGGCGGCGAAACGCCGGCTGAGCTCGGCGTAGTGGCCGCCGTAGATCCGCAGCGACTCCATCAGCCGCTCACGCTGCGCCCCGACGCCGTCGCGCATCGCTTCCTCCATGGAGGCCCCTCCACCCTTCTCTTCTCCCGCGTGGTCCCCGCCGGAGACCCGCTTTGACAACCTACCGTCATCAACTTTACCTTCACCGTGGAATTACTTCACCATGGAGGTATTGAATATGCGCGACCCGTCCCTCACCCCCGACGAGACCACCGAGCCCCAGCGCCGGCGGTGGCTCATCCTGGTGGTGATGATCGTCGCCGAGATCATGGATCTCCTGGACGCCTCGATCGTCAACGTCGCCGGACCCGCGCTGGAGGACTCCCTCGGCGCCGGCTCCGTCGGGCTCCAGTGGGTGATCGGCGGCTACGCCCTGACCCTCGGCGCCGGACTCGTCCTGGGCGGCCGGCTCGGTGACCGCTACGGGCGGCGCCGGATGTTCCTCATCGGCCTGACGGCCTTCACCGTGAGCTCACTGCTGTGCGCGGGCGCACCGAACATCGAGTCGCTGATCGCCTTCCGCCTGCTGCAGGGCACCGCAGGGGCGATGCTGCTCCCGCAGGGTCTGGGGCTGCTGCGCGAGAACTTCAGCGGTCCGGAACTCACCAAGGTCTTCGCGATCTTCGGCCCCGTCCTCGGCCTGGGCGGCATCATCGGCCCGGTCCTGGGCGGCTTCCTCATCGAGGGCGACTTCTTCGGCCTGGGCTGGCGCTCGGTGTTCCTGGTCAATCTGCCCATCGGAGCCACCGCACTGATCGTCGCCGCGAAGTTCGTGCCCAGGAAGCCGGGCGACCGCACGGTACGCGTCGACCTGGTCGGCGCGGCCCTGGTCGTGGCGGCCTGCGCCCTGCTCGTACTCCCGCTGAACCAGGGGCAGGAGGACGGCTGGCCCCTGTGGACATGGCTGTGCATGGGCGCCTCGGCGGTCGGCTTCTGCCTGTTCGCCGTGCATCAGCGCCGAACGGCGGCCGCCGGACGCGAGCCGCTGGTGACCCCCGGCCTGCTGCGCAAGCCCGCCTTCACCGTCGGGCTCGGCGGCATCGCCCTGTTCTTCGGCGGGCTGATCGGCACGCAGCTCGTGCTGACGCTCTACCTCCAGATCGGCCGGCACTTCACCGCCGGTGACGCCGGACTCGGCAACCTGCCGCTCGCCGTGGGAACCGCGATCGGCGGGGCGGTCAGCGGCGCGTTCCTCGCGGACAGGATCGGCCGCAAAGTGCTCCAGATCGGCCCACTGGTCCAGCTGGCGGGCGCGGCCCTGCTCTGGTTCGAACTCGACGCCCTCGACCCCGCGTCCTTCTCGATCCGGGACATCGCTCCCGGCGTGACGGTGGCGGGCATCGGCGCCGGCATGGTGATCGCCGCCCTGTTCAGCTTCATCCTGGCCGCGGTGGACGACAACGAGATCGGCTCGGCCTCCGGCGTCCTGTCGGCGGTCCAGGCCGTGGGCGGCTCCATCGGCGTCGCGGTCTTCGGCTCGGTGTTCTTCGCCCGGGCCGAGACCGGTGACTTCACCGGCGGCTTCCACCGCGCCCTGATCGTCCAGGCCTGCCTGCTGCTGGCCTTCCTCGCCATCACCTTCCTCCTGTCGAGGAAGGGCCGCCCCGAGGAGGACCAACACGGCATCAGCCCCGAGGCCGCGTCCGGCGACTCCACCACCAAGCAGCACCTCACCGCCTGAGAGCCCGGAGGGGGCGCGCACGACGCCGCGCCGCGCGGACCGACGCCCGCGCCCCCGTGGGGCGGCGCGATGTCCAGTCGCTCGGAGCCCGGACGGTGGAACCCCGCCCCGTGCTCAGCGACTGTCGTTCAGCCAGTCACCCGGGATCAGATCACGCATGCGGTCGAGGTCCTGGGCGCTCCGGCCACGGGCGAGGACGGCCGCGCCGTCGTCATCGCGCAGAAGGACGTCCCGGCCCAGGAACCACCGCGTCTCCTCGCCGGGGGGACAGGCCGGGAACGGCAGTCGCACCGCGTGCGCCTCCAGCGGTTCGAGGCTGTCGTCCTCCACGTCCAGGTAGTCGCACAGCTCCTCGTCGGCCTGCAGGGATTCCGACAGGACGATCTCGACGAAGCAGAGCGAAAGACGCTCCAGCCAGGCCTCCCAGCGCTCGGCGCTCTTGTCGGCGAGGTCGAGCCGGACGAACACCGCAGGATCGTCACCCCGGAGGTCGTCGAGGCGTACGCCCCAAGAGGCGGCTCCCTGGTTCTCGTGACGGAAGACCAGGGCCTCCCCGGCGTCATCGACGTACAACTCCGCGGGACCGAGCAGCACATCGTGGTTGCTGGTGAGATCCCGCCGGCGCCCGAACAGCAGATACGCCTCACGCAAGGCGGCCGGCAGCCGGTGCCCGAGCCGCTTCTCGGCGGCGTCGAGATCGGCTTCCGTCCACCCGTCCTCGTGCTCCAGGGCGGCGCCGGCCCAGTGGGCGGCGAAGCCCTGGACGAAGGCCCACGCACCCCTGCGGTCTTCGACGCCCTTCGCGAGCGACGCGGCAAGATCGAACTCTTGTGTCATGCCAGGACGATATAGGCCCCGCTCACCAGCCCTCTTCGCACCCCGACGCGCCGTCAGGGTCCTACTCGCCACCCCGGCGGCGCACCATCTCGGCGATCCAGACAGGTGCGAACGGAGAGGTGCAGCCCGCGGAAGTCGGGTAGTCCTTGAGCACTTCCAGTCGCTCACCGATGGCGACGGCACGGGCCCGGTGTTCGGCGTGCTCGATCCCGATCTGTGCCAGGCAGTGATTCATCGCCCACTGCAGACGGTCCGGGGCGTCCTTCATCCCGGTCTCGATGGTGTCGAGCAGCCCGGCGAGGTCCAGTCCGTCGGGCTTCTTCGCCACGCGTTCGGTGGTCAGCGCCCAGCCGGCACTCGCCACCACGGGATCCGGATCGGCGGTCCAGGCAAGGCGCAGCTCTTCGGCGTGCGGGCTCTTCTTCACCACGTAGTTCACGAGCCAGTCGTGCACCTTGGGGGAGCGCGCGTCGCGCACCATGGCGTCCAGCTCGGCCCGCCCGAACGCCTTCGGGCGGCAGACCAGGAGCGCCAGGAGTCTCGCCGCGGTGTCACCTGTGTCCCAGAGCTGAACAGCGAGTTCCTGCTGTGTCCTCAGCCGCTTCGCGAGCGCCCGCAGTCTGCCGAGGTTCACACCGTGGTCATCGCCGTGCCGTTCGTTCACGGCGCGTGCCTTCGGGTCCTCGGGAGCGGCCAGCTCGGCCATCACCTCGTCCACCGTCGTCCCGGCCATCTCGGCCTCCGTCCGCTCCGCGACTCGACCTCCGGTGAGACGAACCTACCTGTGACCGGCCGGGACGACGCCGTGCTCCCGCTCTCCGTGGTCAGGACGGCTGGACTTGATCGAAGAGGGCGAGGGCTTCGGCGGGGTCGGGGCTCACCAGGCGTTCCAGACCGGCCGCCGTGATCTTCGCCCACCTGCCGGCCCGCGCCCACATCTGTTCCTCGAAGGCGCGGACGACCCCGTCCGGATCCCCGGGCCCCGTGGCGAGGGACTCGGCGAGCTCGGCGCCTTCCAGCATCGCGAGGTTCGCACCCGCCCCCAGCGGAGGCATCAGATGGGCGGCGTCGCCGAGCAGCGTCACGCCGGGTACGTGGGACCACGTATGGGAGACGGGCAGTACGCAGAGGGGGCGGTGGACGAACGCGACGCCGTGGCGCAGGAGATCGAGGACGGGCGTGGCCCAGCCGTCGAACAGGGCCAGCAGACTCGATCGCACGGCCTCGGCATCGGCCAGGTCCAGGCCGGCGTGCCAGTCCAGCGGAGCCCGGAACTGGGCGTAGACCTTGACGTGACCACCGCTGTTGCGCTGCGCGACGAGTGCCCGGTTCACGCCGTACGCCGCCACCGACCCGTCGCCGATCAACCGGGCGAGGTCGGGGTGCCGGGTGTCGACGTCGTCCAGCGAGGTCTCGACGTAGGTGACGCCCGTGTAGTGCGGCGTCGCGGACGAGAGGGCCGGCCGGGTCCGCGACCGGGCACCGTCCGCACCGACGACGAGGTCGAACGTCTCCCGCCGCCCGTCCGTGAAGTGGACCTGTACGCCGTCCGGCCCTTCCGGCACCACCCGGGTGACGCCCCGCCCCCACTGGACATCGACAGAATCGAGCAGCAGGTCACGGAGTTGCCCGCGGTCGATCTCGGGATGGGCCCGGTCGTCCGGCCGGGGCCGCCAGTCGCGCAGCACGTTCCCCGCCGCGTCCAGAATGCGCATGGCCTGCCCCTCGGGGCGGGCCAGCGCCCGAAACTCCGCCAGCAGCCCCGCCTTGTCCAGCGCGAGCTGACCCATCCCCTCGTGCAGGTCCAGCGTGCCGCCCGGGGGACGGGCGGCAGGGGAGGGATCGCGTTCCAGGACGGTGACGGGGTGACCATGACGGCGAAGGACGCGCGCGAAGGTCAGGCCGCCGGGGCCGGCGCCGACTACAGCGATACGATGTCTCATGCCGATACACTGTATTTCCCGCTTCCGACGCATGGCAACAGGACGGAATGACCATGACTGTGTGGGACCGGCCGGAGCCGCCGGCGCGCCCCGTACCGCTCGACCGGGAGCGCATCGTCGCCGCCGCCATCGCCCTGGCCGACGAAGGCGGCCTGGCGGCGGTGTCGTTGCGCAAGGTCGCCGCCCGGCTGAACGCGGGCCCGATGCGGCTGTACGGATACATCGCCACCAAGGAGCAGCTGTTCGACCTCATGATGGACGAGGTCCAGGCCGAAATCCTCCCGGAGGAGCAGCCCGGCGGCTGGCGCGATGCCCTCCGCACCCTGGCCCACCGCACCCGGCGGACCGCGCTCCGCCACGAGTGGCTGGCCGACCTCCTCGGCGGCCGCCCGGCGCTCGGCCCGAACGGCGCGGCCGTGGCCGAGGCCACGCTGTCCGCCCTCGACGGCCTCGCCGACATCGACACCGTCATGCGTGCCGTGGAGACCGTCAGCGCCTACTTCACCGGCGCGATCAGGCGCGAGATCGCGAACCTGAGGGCCGAGCGCGCGACGGGCCTGTCCAAGCACGACTGGCAGCGCGCCTCCGGCCCCCATCTGACGAAGATGCTGGCCACGGGCCGCTTCCCGGCGCTGTCCAAGGCCGTGTACGACGGCACGGACCTGGACGCCGAGACCGCCTTCGACACCGGCCTGGACTGGGTCCTGGACGCCGTGGCGACCCGACTCACATCGTCGCCGCAGTGAGGTCCGGCTCCGGACGGCTCACGGGTTGCCGCACTCCGGGGCACCGGTATCGAACCGGATGTGCGTGCGGTGGCCGTCGTACGGCCGAGTACTGCGGGGCAACCGGCCGCTTTGCGTCAACGTCGTGCGACCAGGTGCCACGGTGCCTCGGCCGGGGGTAGACAGGTCGCGGAGTCCTCGCGCTCGCCCGGCCGAGGCCGTCGCGCCGACCCCGTCGGCGAACACACCGACATCCCCGTCCAACTCACCACACACGTAAGCGACGTCAGCACCTGAACCACCCGGAGCCCTTTGATGGCCACGCGCCGCCCGCAACGACGCCGCCCCGCACCCCGTCGCCGTACCTACCGCACCCGTAGGCGGCGGCAGGGCGAAACCCCGGTGCCGCTGCTCGCCGCCTGCGCCCTGACCGCCGCCGTGGCATGGGCCGTCATCTCGTGGCTGGTGAACAACTGGTGGGTCCTGATCCTCCTCGGCGCCGTCGCGGCGGTGGGCGGAGTCTGGTGGGCCCACCGCTACCGGCAGCGACGGGCCTGGGACCGCGTGCGGCAGCAGGCGCTGCGCTACGGGCTCCCGCAGCTGGACGCCCTGCACCACCGCGACTTCGAGTACGCCGTCCGCGATCTGATGCGCCGCGACGGATGCACCGACGCCCGGCAGATCGGCGGAGCCGGCGACAACGGAGCCGACGTCCTGGCCACCGACCCCCACGGGCGCACCTGGGTCATCCAGTGCAAACACCGCGTGCGACACGAAGTCGCACTATTCAGTGGGCGGAAAGTAAGGAGGAAAGCTCCGCCTTCGGCAAGTGATCAATGCCGATCCCCACATTCGGGGGCATCTCTGGCAACGGGGGCGTCCTGAGCCGAATGTAAAAGCCCAAGACCCTGTCTCGTCGCGGGGAACAGGCGAAGGGGAAGGCCGGAAGGACGAACGAAAGTGAATCCCTGGTGCAACGCATCGTTAATGCAACTTCGCGCCGACGAGGAACTAAGCGAGCGCGATGGCAAGTCCTGGCGGAGGGAACCGCCACGTGCGTGGAAGGCGACGAAACGACCACGAGATCACCATGGGACTCGGTGCAGAGGGGGCGTCCTAACCGCGCCGTACCTGAATAGTGCGGAACGTGAAACCCCGTAAAGGTCCGCTATTTGCGGTAAGTCGGAGGTAACGAAGACCTAACCCCTTTGCGGGAAAGGATGATCCGAGAAGCGAATGCCGCCACGGCGAAAGCCCAGAGGAAATGACCGGGAATGGCTACCTCCAGCCCCGGCTATAACTCGGCGGATATCAGGTAGATACCTGAACCCGAAAAGGGGGCCCACGCGGATCAGGTAGGCGGAAAAAGACAAACTGCGAGAAGTCTGTATCGAGGTATAAGTTAGATGCCGAAAGGAGCGGCGGTCAGAATGTCGACGACAGTACGACTGTCGCCAGAGTCGGCGAACGGACCCTCGGGCGTGATCGGCAGGCCACCCATATCCGAATGGGCGAAATCCGAGGCGAACGTAAGGCGACTTCGACAGCGAATCTTTAGAGCCGCGCAAGAAGGTGACCTCAAGAAGGTACGGAACCTTCAAAAGCTCATGCTGCGCTCACACTCGAACCTCGTCGTGAGTGTGCGACGAGTGACGCAGACGAGCAAGGGAAAGAATACGGCGGGCGTCGACGGCGAGACCGCCCTTACTCCCTCGGAGCGACAGCGCCTAATCAAGGAGCTGGCATCCGAGACTGGTCTCGCAGCCAAATCCGTCAAGCGTGTATACATTCCGAAGTCAAACGGCAAAATGCGGCCCCTGGGAATCCCGGTCATTAGGGATCGAGTGCATCAGGCCAGGGCGAAGAACGCCCTGGAACCTGAATGGGAGGCTCGCTTCGAAGCGAGGAGCTACGGCTTCCCAGCCGCTTCGTGCGCTTCCCCGAAGTGACTGTGTGGATGGTGCTGATGGCGTCATGACAGCTTCGCCCCGGGCGGGACTTGCCTTCAATGAGGATAAAACCCGCGTGGTCCACCTCAGTGAAGGATTCGACTTCCTTGGGTTCAACATCCAGCGTATGCGTAACGGCAAGGTGATCATCCGGCCGAGTCGAGATGCCGTTAAGCGACTCATCCGGACGCTCAAGGAGCGCATCCGAAGCATGGATGGTTGGGAGACCATTGCTCTAATCGGCAAGCTCAACCCGATCATCCGAGGATGGGCAACCTACTACCGGGGGGTCGTCTCCAGTAACATCTTCGCGGCGCTGGACTCTTATGTTTTCCAGCGACTCTGGTTGTGGGCCATGCGAAGGCATCGAAACAAGGGACGACTGTGGAGGATCGCCCATTACTGGGGTGAATACACCTCCACAGGCGAGATAGATGGGTGTTCGGCGATCTTAAGACCGGTGCATATCTCATCAAATTCAGTTGGACCAGAATTGTGCGGCACAAGCTGGTCAAGGGGCGGGCCTCCAAGGACGACCCGAGCCTGACCGCATACTGGGCCAGCCGATCCCGGGGTCGCAAGCATCCCGATGCTGATAGAAGGCGAAACATCGGGATGGCTGTGCGGCAGAAGGGACTTTGCCCAAGGTGCGGACTAGACCTGATCGAGGGCGCCGAATTCGAACCACAGGATGTACGCGAGTGGGTCCAATGGTTCTCGGCTTCGTCAAAGCGACTGCACGTGCATCATATCGTGTATCGCCGTGACGGAGGAGCAGACGACAGGTCGAATCTGGAGCTGATTCACGCAGACTGCCATCGGGAACTCCATGCCCGTGGCGACCGTAGGGCACCTACTGCGCGGGCCTCGCAGCCCGCTTGAGCCGTGTGCGTTGAGAGGCGCACGCACGGTTCTGAGGGGGGTCTGGCGCAGCGATGCGCCGGACCTACCCGACAGGGACGGCGACCGCGGCTCAGCCGTGGGCACCCCCGATCTGCAGCGCGTCAACGGCACCGCCCGCCAGCTTTACGGCGCCGACATCGTCCTGGTCGTCACCAACGGACGCTTCTCCACCCGCTGCGCACCACTTGCCGCGCAACTGCGGATGCACCTGGCCGACCGGCGGACGCTCGCCGCCTGGGCCGGCGGCGGACGTCCCCTGTGGGAGCTTCTGCCGAAGGTCCCCGCACCCCGCACGGGCAGGTAGCGCGGGGCGGGCCCGGCGTTCCTGCGCGACTCATGCTGCTTACTGCCCCCTGAACGACGAAGATCCCGCCCGGTCGTGCGACCGGACGGGATCTCGTCACGCCTTCTGGGCCCGTCACGGAGCGGACGGCGGCTGCGCGGCGGGGGAGCGGAGGACGAGCAGGGTGATCTCGCTGGGAGCGAAGACGCGGAAGGGCGGACCCCAGAAACCCGTGCCCCGGCTCGTGTAGAGAAGCGTGCGGCTGCCATGGCGGCTGAGGCCGGCGAGAGCGGGCTGGTCGATGCCGACGAGGTGATGGAAGGGCCAGATCTGGCCGCCGTGGGTGTGGCCCGAGAGCTGGAGGTCGACCCCACCCGCTGCGGCCCGGTCGATGAACTTGGGCTGGTGGGCCAGGAGCAGGACGGGCAGGTCGGGGTCGGCGCCGTCCAGGGCTCCCGCCAGGTGGGCGCGGTGGCCGGCCAGGCCGGAGGACTCGGCGGTGACGTCATCGACGCCGGCGACCACCAGGGTGTCGCCGCCGCGTTCGAGCAGCAGATGGCGGTTGCGCAGCGGCTCCCAGCCGAGCTCGTCCATCAGGTCGACCCAGCCCTGGGCCTCGCTGTAGTACTCGTGGTTTCCGGTGACATAGACCCGGGCCCGTGTGGCCCGTACGGTGCCGAGCGGAGCGGCCTGGGCACGGCGGCGCTCGGCCGTGCCGTCCGCGATGTCACCGGTGTGGCAGACCAGGTCCGCGTCCAGGGTGTTGACCTTCTCGCAGACCCGCGCCGACCAGCGGGCGCGGTCGAGGGGCCCGTAGTGCGTATCGGTGATGAGGGCGACCCGCGTCCCGTCCAACCCCGCTCCCAGGCGCGGAAGTTGTACGTCCAGCCGACGCACCCGGGGCACCCGGCGGGCTTCGGCGTACCCCCAGACCAGCAGCACGGCGGCTACGCCGAGAACGGCCCAGGTGACGATCCGGGCCCGGGTCTGCCCGTCGCCCACACCACCCACGGTCAGAGCGAGGCGCAGCAGGACGCCGAGCAGAACGGACCAGGTGAACAGGACCCAACTGGCCCCCAGGAGGGTGTCTCCGACGATCGCGGCCCCGTCCTGCTGCCGCTTTCCGTGGCCGCGCACCATCGCGAGCGGCATGGTGACCAGACCCAGGACGAACACGGCGGTGCCGCCCACCGCCACGGGAAGCGGCCAGTCCTGGCCGGCGTACAGCAGCACCCAGCAGGGCACGGCCCACAGCAGGACGGGTGCGATCAAGGGGATGAACCGCATCAGACGGCGCAGCCGACTCTGCTCGTCCGCATGCGCCGCACCGTCCGCAGATCGGGCTTCGCTGGTGTCGGTCACGCTTCCGCTCCTCACATGGCCGGTCTGCCCGGCGCGCGCACTGGACCCGGTCGCCCCGGGGACCCGAGCCGGAGGCCGCCGGCAAGAGATGGCGACCTTGCCGAGGATCTCGTCGGGGTTCTTGGTCCGGGCGACGGTCATGGATAGTCGCCCCAGTCTACGACCCGGACCCGGTCGCACGGAGGCGAGCCGAAGCAGGCCGCCCGGTCACTGGGCGGCCACGGCCGCAGTGAACAAGGGGCGGCCCCGGGGCTCGGGGGAACGGATGCGGACGGGGGTTGTGACGCTCGTCGAAGTGGCCGTCATCGGCCCTGCGGGGGTGCATCAGCACCGGATGTCGCGAACACCTGCGCAGCGGCGGTGAGCAGCTTCTCCCGGTTGCGGACCGCGTCGGCCCACTCGGCCGTGACCGGCATGTCTCCGGACCGCTGCGCGCTGCTGGGCGCCAGACTCCCTCTCCTGTGACCGCCGCTGAGGCGGAATGCATCTCTCCGGTTGCAATGCGGAGCGTCGTTCCGTATCGTAAGTGGAGCAACGTTCCGCTTGGTCGGGTCCAGCCCCGGCCGAGCCCGAACGCACTCACCTTTCCCACCCGCCCTCCGCGCCGCGATCAGCCGCGGAGGCTTCAGAAGGGACACGCCATGGCCGAGTGGACCTCCACCGCCGACACCTATCTGCATCCGACCGCTCCGCCGGTGATATCGGTCAGCCCTGTCACGCTGTCCGTGCCCGGACGCCCGCTGGACCTCGACGTGCGGGTCTCCGCGCCGATGACCGGTGCCGGCCTGCCGGTCATTCTGCTCTCGCACGGCCACGGAGGGGCTTACGGCCTCTCCTCGCTCGACGGTTACCTGCCGCTCGCCAAGGTATGGGCGGCGCGCGGGTTCGTCGTGATCCAGCCGAACCACCTCAGCGCGCCCAGGCTGGGCAACCTGGTCGGCGACAGGCCCGAGGCGCCGCTGTTCTGGCGCTCGCGTGCCGAGGACATGAGCGCCGTCCTCGACCGGCTCGACGAGATCGAGCAGGCCGTCCCACAGCTCGCCGGGCGCATCGACCGCACCAAAGTCGCGGTGGCCGGCCACTCCCTCGGCGGCTTCACCGCCGAACTCCTCCTCGGCGCCCGGATCATCGACCCCGACACCGACGAAGAGGTCAGCCTCCTCGAACCCCGGATCACGCAGGGCGTGCTGATCGGCGCGACCGGCCGGGGCGCAGACGCCTTCGACGGGTTCATGGCCGACCAGGTGCCGGTCTTTCGCACCATGAACCTCACCACGATGACCACCCCCGCGCTGGTCGTCGCCGGCGACAAGGACGACTCCCCGCACTGGACGACCACGGGCCCGGACTGGCACGCCGACCCGTACCACCTCGCCCCCGGGCCCAAGACCCTGCTCACCGTCTTCGACGGCGAACACCTCTTCGGCGGGATCCAGGGCCACGACAGTGTCGAGACCACGGACGAGAGCCCCGACCGGGTCGCCGCCGTCGCCGAACTGACCGCCGCCTACCTCCGTACCGCCTTCGACCCCGGGAACACCGCCTGGCAGAAGGCCCAGGACGCACTCACCACAGGCCCCGACGCCTACGGCAGCGTCGCATCCAAGTAGTCGCCGAGACCCCACCCGAGGGCTGGGCAACCAGCCCGCCATGAGGAGCACACTCCATGCAGAACACTTCCGTCGCCCTGGTCACCGGGGCAAACGCAGGTATCGGCCGGCAGGTGGCGAAGGAACTCGCCGGACACGGGTACACCGTGCTCGTCGGCTCCCGTGACCTGGGCCGCGGCGAAGCCGCCGCAGCCGGGATGGACGGGGACGCCCACGCGGTGCAGCTCGACGTCACCGACGAGGCGTCGATCGCGGCCGCCGCCCAGCGGATCCGAAACGAGTTCGGCCGCCTCGACGTACTGGTCAACAACGCCGGCATCTCATTCGTCGGTGACGCCGACACCCCCCTGGAGGAGCGCGCCCGCCAGGGCCTGCTCACCGAGGTGTCACCCGACGTCGCCCGCCAGTTCTTCGAGACGAACGTCATCGGACCGATCGCACTGACGCAGGCACTGCTCCCACTCCTCCGCGAGGCCCCGGCGGCACGGATCGTCAACGTGGGAAGCTCCGGCAGCTCACTCACGCTGAACGCCGACGAGAACAACCCGCAGCGTTCCATGTTCGGTATCTATCCCACCTCGAAGTCCGCGCTGCACGCAGCCACGCTCGGATTCGCCACCGCCCTCGAGCCGGCCGGCATCAAGGTCAACGTCGCAGACCCCGGTTTCACGGCGACCGCCCTCAACAACTTCCAGGGCACGAAAACCGTGGAAGAAGGTGCCCGGCACATCGTCCGGATGGCGCTCATCGGACCTGACGGCCCGACAGGCACGTTCTCCGGCGACGACGGCCCTCTCCCCTGGTGACAGACCGGACACCCCACCCGCACCAGCACCAGCACTGAAGGATTTCCATGAATCACCCCATGATCGCCCTGGTCACCGGCGGCAACAAAGGAATCGGCCGCGAAATCGCAGCCCAGCTCGCCGAACTCGGCCACACCGTCCTGATCGGCGCACGAAGCACTCCTCCGCCCACGCATTCGCCAACCTCGACACCGCGCGGCGCGGCGGCGACGTCCTCAAGGAGCTCGTGCAGCAGCCGCGCACCGTACGCCAGGGGCCGGGCTGGCGCGAGGAGATCATCGGTGCGCTGCCGGAGATGTTCTACGCCGTGCACCGCTTCGTGATCGAGGGACCGGAGCCCGCCGAGGACGACACCGACGGCCGCTTCCACATCCTCAACGTCCGCCGGCGACGGCGTCGTCGTGGAGACCGCCGGGGGAGCCCGCCACGACCTGGCGTTCGCCGAGACCCTCACCGTCCCCGCCTCCGTGGGCGCCTACCGGCTGCACCCCGTGGGCGGACGCCCGGTGCACGTGGTGAAGTCCCTGGTGACGCCGGTATGAGCCGTGTCCCCGTGCTGGAGATCGGCGGCACCCACGTGACGGCCGCCGTCATCGACACCGAGGCCGCCGGGCCCGACCCCCTCCGCGCCGTACGGCGGCCGGTCCCCGCCGACGCGCCGGCCGGTGAACTCCTCGACGCCGTCGCCGCCGTCGCCGAGACCCTCACCGTCCCGGCCGCCGCGCACTGGGGCGTGGCGATACCCGGCCCCTTCGACTACGCCGCCGGGCCGTGTGCATCACGCTCGGAACCGGCGTCGGCTCCTCGCTCCTGGACCGGGGACACCCCGTGGTCGAAGGCCCCGACGTACCGCCCGGCGGCCGGGCTCACCGGCTCACCGTCCAAGGACTGCCCCTGGAACCGAGCCTCTGCGAGGCGCCGCCGATCGTTTCGCGGCCCGCCTCGCGGAGGCAGCCAGGGGCGGTATATCCGACGGGTCCGTGACGCCTCGGTGAGACGGCGCTGCGGGTGGAAGGATTGGATCGGGTGGTGTCGGGTTCGGTGGACGTGCCACCTTCCGCTCGTCCTGATCTTTCAGCGGCGGGTCGGTCGCAGGCGCTCGATGCGGTCGAGGTCGCCGGCGAGCAGATCGCGGTGACTGATGGTGAAGTCACCGTTGGGCAGAGTCTGGCCGTGGCGATAGTGCCGGCCGACGACGGCGGTCGGGAGAAAGGCGCGCAGGCGGTGGCGCATGTCCCCGGGGTACACGACGGGTGCGCCCCAGCCGGAAGGGGCTTGGTCGGTGGAGAACAGGACCCAGTGGTCCACGGGCACGGTGGCGTCGAGGTCCGGTGCCTTACCGGTGTGGCTGTCCAGGGCAGGCACGGTCAGCCGGTCGGGGTCGAGAGGCGCGTACCACAT
Source organism: Streptomyces sp. ITFR-16 (assembly GCF_031844705.1). Taxonomy (NCBI): domain Bacteria; kingdom Bacillati; phylum Actinomycetota; class Actinomycetes; order Kitasatosporales; family Streptomycetaceae; genus Streptomyces; species Streptomyces sp. ITFR-16. Next base: position 50,517 of record NZ_CP134609.1, on the reverse strand, counting down.
CAGCAAGGGCTTGGCGCGTTGCGCGTCGGCGTTGTCGAAGCAGCACACGGCGATGGTGTGGTCGGGGAAGTGGTCGGCGTAGAAGCGCAGGAGATCCGGGTCGAGATCGGGGCGCCGGTGCGGTGGCACCTGCCACAGCGCTGCGGGAACCGCGGTGGGGTCGTCCGCCAGGAGCACCGTGTAGACGTCGTGGTCGAAGACCTGGACGGGCTGCGGTTCCGCGCTCATCCACGCCATGCCGTCGTCCGTGGCGGCGCCCTGTTCCACGGCGGCGACCATGCGGTGCAGGATGTCGTCGGCGCGCCCGGCGGAGAGGAAGTGCCGGGGTGTGAGCTGCCTGGTGGGCAGGTGCAGCAGCATGGCGTTCGGGCCGCCCGCCAGGTTGACGGCCGTGTTCTGGTAGCCGAGGACGTGGACGAGGCCGTGGGCGCGGTGGTGCTGTCGCCCGCAGTACAGGATCGTGCCGGAGAACGCTGCCTCGCCTGTCGAGATACACATGGCGGAAAGGTATCGCCCCTTCTCCGGCGGGCGCCGAGGGGGTCTGGCCCGGCTGAGGACCGCAACCGCCGATGGACGGCCCCGAAACGGAGTTCAGACGCCCGGCCGGCCGGGTAGAGCTGCTCGGCAGGCCGGGGCAGAACCACCGCCTCGACGGCGAGGTTGCCGAGGTGGTGTGTGACCAGCGATCGGATGCCGGCCTGTGGATTTTGGTCCGGGGCGTAGGCCGGCAGCTGGAACACGGTGAGCCACTCGGCGCTCGCTTCGATGAACTCCCGTATTGCGTTGGTCAGGTGCAGGAGGGCGTTGTCCCGAACCAGCACAATCGGACCACCGAGCTGAGCGTGCGCGCGGACGATCAGATCACGGAAGTCCCGTCGGCCGAAACCCTTCTGACCCCCGGCCGAGCCCCATCGGGTCATCCTTGCGGCCCGGGTACTCGCATCTCGCACAGATGAGCCGGGGCATGGCGATGTGCCACAGCGCCACCTGCGTTGAACCAGCTGACTCGGACGGCAACGGCAGGCCCTTCGACATGCACCGGATCAGTTGGAGCGTCTCTGCGCCCGTACGTGCCGCTCGGCGGCGTCGAACGCGGGCGCGAGCGGGGCCAGCGCGGTGCGGAGCTGGTCGGGCAGTGAGCCGGACGGCACGACCAGTCCTCCGGCACCGAGACTCCCGGCAGCCTCCGCGCTCCCGGCCGGCTGGAGCCAGCCTTCCAGCGCGATGCGAACCGCCGCGGCGACGCTTGCCGCCAGAACGCGGGCCGTGGGCCCTCCGGTGCCATCCAGGCGTTCGGCGATCACCGCCGTGAGAGGGGACTCGATGCCGGCGGTGGCGTCGAGGAACGCGTCGCGCAGCGCGGTCCGGGTGGTGATCAACAGCAGCGCCTCGTGCGCGCGCTCTCCGGTGTTCGTGTATTGCTCGACCACCGCGTCCGCGACGGCGTCGGCCAGGCGCACATCTGCGGGCCGGGCCGCGACCGCCGCCGCGATCCGCGCCTCTCGGTCTGCGGTCACAGCGGAGACGATCGCCTGCTCCCTGCTGGCGAAGTAGTTGTTGTACGTGCGCGGCGAGACTCCGGCCGCCTCGGCGATGTCCTCGACCCGGACCTGGTCCGGGCCGCGTTCGATGGCCAGACGCAGGGCCGCCTCGCGCAGCGCTTCGCGCGTGGCCTGCTTCTTCCTCTCCCGCAGCCCTCGTGGTGTCGTCACGATGTCAACCTCTCATACAAGCTGCGTGCACGCAAACTTGCGTGCGCGCACTTTTCTTGTCAGTCTCCACCCATACGAGACCGAGAGAGAGGCCGTCACCATGCGAGCCAGAGGAATGACCTACGACACCGGACTTGTCGTGCACGGCCAGACATCCCGTGAGGACTTCGACCCCGAGGTGGTCCGGCGCGAGCTCGCCATCATCCGCGACGACCTGCACTGCAACGCGGTCCAGATCATCGGCGGCGACCCGGACCGACTGGAGCTGGCCGCCGGTGCCGCCGCCGAACTCGGCCTGGAGGTCTGGTTCTCGCCCTACCCGCTGGAGCTGGATGCGGAGCAGATCCTCACGCTCTTCCGCGACTGCGCCGAGCGTGCGGAGCGGCTCAGGCGGCAGGGAGCCGCGGTCGTGTTCGTCGCAGGCGTCGAGCTGAGCGTGATGAGCCGGGGCTTCCTGCCCGGAGAAAGCCCCGAGGAACGGGTCGCGCACCTGATGAGCCCGCCCGAGCGGCGGGCCGAAGCGATGCGGGAACTCGGCGCGCGCATCAACGCCTTCCTCCGCGACGCCGCAGCCGCGATCCGCGAGCGCTTCCGGGGCAAGCTCACCTACGCGTCCATCCAATTCGAGCAGGTCGACTGGGCTCCCTTCGACATAGCGACGTACGAACTGCTCCGCTCCGCCGAGATCGCCGGCCAATTCCGGGACGCGGTACGCACCCTGGCCCAAGGCCCGAAGCCGCTCGCCGTCACCGGATTCGGCACCGCGGCCTATCGCGGCGCGGGGGACCGGGGCGGGCGGGTGCTGGAAGTGGTCGAGCACGACCCACAGACCAAGGCCCCCGTCCGGCTGAACGGCATATACGAGCGCGACGAGGCCGGCCAGGCCGCGTACCTGAGTGAACTGCTGGAGATATTCGAGACCGAGGGCGTGGACAGCGCGTTCGTGTTCCTGTTCGCCCTGTCCGGCTACCCGCACCGCCCGGACGGCGATCCCAGAGACGACCTGGACCGGGCCGGCCTGGGCATCGTGAAACTCCTCGAAGGACGTCGGGGACAGACCTACCCCGACATGGACTGGGAACCCAAGGCGGCCTTCGCGGCAGTGGCCCAGCGGTATCGGAGCTGACAGTCCCGCTCACACGGGGACCCAGGGTTCGGGATCTGCGACCGGGAAGAACGCCCGTGCGGCAGGGCAGGAGGCAGCACGGAGGTTGACTGACAGGAGATGTCAGTCAACCTCCGGACAGTGGTGCCATGATCCTCAGCCACCACTCCCGCCGGGCCGAGCGGCTGCTCGTCCCCGCAGCCTTCGCCACGGCTCTCGGCAACAACGTCCAGCTCATCGTCGGCGCACTGCTCATGATCAGGGAGCAGCAGACGATGATGGCCGTCGGCTGGCTGTTCATCGCCGTCGCCGGACCGCAGGCGCTGCTGTCACCCTGTTTCGGACGGCTGGCCGACCGCTTCGACCGCCGAACCCTGTGGATCGGCTGCGATGTCACCAGCGCGGCGCTCGCCCTCGCACTGCCGCTCTGGCTGGCCTGCGGCGGTGCCCCGGGACCCGGCATCTACAGCGCCAATCTGGCGCTCGCCGTGGCCGGTGCCCTCTTCTTCCCGGCGAGCTCCGCGCTGATCAAAGAACGCATCCCGGCGGACCGGCTACGGCAGTTCAACGCCCGCTACGAGATGGGGACTCAGGCGGGGATGCTGCTGTCGGCCACGGTCGGCGGGCTCTGCGTCCAGGCGTTCGGCGCGGTGCCGCTGCTGGTGTTCAACGCCGGGACCTTCATCGTCTCGGCCCTCTGCGTCACTGCGGTGGGGCGCCGCCCGGACCAGGCGCCGACGACCGCCGCCATCGAGGGCCCGGCACCGACGGCCGCTCCGCGCAGGCCGCTGCGGATGCGCCACTTCATCCTGCTCTACGCCCAGGGCAGCGTGGTCGTGACGGTGTTCAACGCTCTGCTGCCCACCGCCGTCATCGGCGAACTCCACCTGGGAGCGGCGACGTTCGGCGCGGTCGACGCACTCGGCTGCCTCGGCTTCCTGGCGGCCACCGGCGCGTACCGGATCATCAGCAGACGCACCCCGGACCTTCGTATCGCGGTCGTCGGCTTTCTGCTCTGCAACGTCGGCCTGATGCTCCAGAGCCAGTTCGGGATCGCCGGCTATCTCGTCGGGGTGCCGCTGGGTGCCTTCTTCTTCGGGCAGGCCCGGATCGCCTCCCGGACCATGCTGATGACCTCCGCCGACGATGCCGCGGTGGGCCGGGTCTTCGGTCTGGCGAACGGTGGCGGGCTGGCGGCCACGGTCGCTGTGATGTTCCTGGTCGCGACGATCACCGATCACAGCGACGTGCGCTACGGCTTCGGAGCCCTCGCCACCGTCGCGCTGCCGGCAACCCTGTCCGCCGGACTGCTGTTGAGATCACCGGCCCCCGCCCGGCCTGAGACGTCCGCCGGCCGATACCGGTCGAGCACGGCCGCCGCCGTCTCCTCGATCCTCCGGCGCAGCTCCTCCGGGGCCGGCACCTCGATGTCCGGACCCAGCGACAGCAGTACGGGCACCGCCAGCTCGACCGACTCCAGCGGCACCGTCGCCGTCACCCAGCCACCGTCCTCCGGCGGCCCTGCCGACGCCTCGACGGCGCGGACCAGCGCTGCGTCCAACCGGTCCGGCAGCGCGGACAACAACTCCGGAGCAATCCGGACCGACGCCTGAAGCCGCAGCCTGCGGGCGTCGTAGACAGCGAGGTAGTCCTGCCAATGGGCGGCCAGATCGAACCCCTCCGGGCGCTCGAAACCACCCTCCTCGACCTCCAGACGCAGAATCGACGACACCCGGTACGTCCGCACCGCCCCATCCACCGCCGCCACCAGGTACCAGACACCCGCCTTGAGGACCAGGCCGTAGGGTTCGAGCCGGCGCTCGACCTGCGGCTCGGCCCAGCGACGGTAGCGCACACGGATCCGCCGCTGGTTCCACACCGCATCGGCGAGCGCCACGAGAACGGGCGGGACCCCGTAGCTTCCGTGCTCGGCCGGGCCGCAGAGCAACAACAGCCAGCCGCTGTCTGCGCGGCGACCGGACCGCACCCCTGCGCACGTCAGGTCTCCTTGGCTAGGGTGCGACCATGGCCACCGCCCGCGCCCACGAACCCGCCCTGCTGGACCCCAAGGGCCCGGGGATCACGGCCCTCGCATGCACCGTGGGCGCGGTCCTGTTCCTGGGTGGGGGAGGGGCCTGCGTCTACGTCGCCGTCCGCACCGTCACCGACCTCGACGAGACCGGCAGCGGATGGGTATGGGCCGGCGCCGGCCTCGCCCTGGCAGCGGCGTTCGTCGCCTGCGTAGGGCTGTCCACGATGCTCTCAGCCCGTGAGGACCGGCGGGCCACGCTCCAGCTCGCTGCCCTCGGCGTCGACACGACCGCCCTGGTTCTGGCGGTCGCCTCGGCCCCGCCGACCAACGACAACTACAACCAAGTCCGGCTGCTGATGCGTGTCAGCGGCCCCGGATTCGAACCCTTCGAGTGCGGCAACGAAGTCCCGAAGTACCGGTTCGGCAGCGCCGCACAGGGGACGGTGCTGCCGGCCCGGGTCAATCCGCGCACCCGCGCATTCACCATCGAGCCACCACCAGCGCCCCCGGCCCCCGCAGCCGGAGACGCATAGCGAGGGCGCACGTCTTTACACGCCCGTCGCACCTCACTAGGCCGGTCTCCTTCGAATGGAAGTACCGCACCAGTTCGCCGTGGTGAGACCCCCGGACACGAGCCCTGGCCGGCCGCGCCGTACCGCGCAGGCGGCGGCATTCGCGCCCAGTTCGGCGGTCCGGCCCAGCAGGAGTTCCTGATCGGCGCGGACGAGATGGCGGGGAGCCACCGAATGAGGTTCCCCCTGCTGGCTGGACAGCTTGATACTGGGACGGATGGTCCCGGAGGAAGCAGTCGCAGATGGTGAGCAAGAAGAGCAATATGAGTAAGCGGTATACGGCCGAGTTCAAGCGGGACGCGGTCGCCTTGGCGTTGTCCTCGGACAAGACGGTCACCGAGGTCGCGAGGGATCTGGGCGTGAGTCCGGAGGGGCTGCGCGGGTGGGTGAAGCAGGCGGAGACCGACCGCGGTGAGGGGCCTGCGGGGGGCTTTGACCGCTGCGGAGAGTGAGGAGCTGGTCCGGCTGCGGCGGAAGGTCCGCGAGCAGGAGGCCACGATCGAGGTTCTGGGAGAAGCGACCGCCTTCTTCGCTCAGGACATGATGAGGTAGACACTGCGGCACGGTGTCGTTTCATCGATGCGGAGAAGGCATCGGACGGCAATCCCACAGGTCACAGCGTTTCGTTCCTGTGCCGTGCGCTGGGGGTACCACGTTCCGCCTACTACGCGCACCGGGCCTCGGAGCCGGCCCGGGTGGTGCGGGAGCGGGCCGAGGAGGCGCTGGTGGGCGAGATCCGGGTACTGCATGCCGGATCTCGCGGCGCCTACGGGGCCCCGAGGATTTACGCCGCCCTGCGGCGGGCCGGGCGGGCGGTGAACTCCAAGAAGGTCGAGCGGCTGATGCGCAAGCACCGGATCGCCGGGATCACCCGCCGCCGGCGTGGGGGCCTGACCCGGCAGGCGAAGCGGGCGGTGTTCGCCCCCGGCCTGATCGGCCGGGACTTCACCGCACCCCGGACCGGAATGCGGCTGGTCGGCGACATGACCGAACTGGTCACACTGGAAGGGACGTTGTATCTGGCGACCTGCATCGATCTCGCGACGCGGGAGGTGATCGGCTGGGCGATGGCCGACCATCACCGCGCCGAGCTGCCGGTCACCGCCCTGCGGATGGCCGCAGGACGTGGCGGCCTGGAGCATGGATGCGTCATGCACACGGATCGTGGCAGCGAGTACACCAGTGACGAATTCCGCACCGAAATACGCAAGTTGCGCATGACGCAGTCGATGGGCCGTGTCGGATCTTGTTACGATAATGTCGCCGCGGAAAGCTGGTTCGCCATCCTGAAAGCGGAGATCGGGACGACCGTGTGGGAGACCCGCGAGGCTGCCCGGGCCGACGTTTTCCGCTATATCGAGGCCGAGTACAACCGCAGCCGACTCCGCCGGCACCCCGACTACGGATACGTCACCCCGCTCGAAACGAGATCCCTACTCAGGCAGAACCTCGGTCAGGCAGCGTAAACACCCGCTGCCCAGCCCGCAGGGGGAACTTCACTCGGGCTCACGCCGTACTTGCGGACATCACCGCACGCTGTCAGAACCGGGACGCCGATGCCTCATAGCATCGGCGCGAGCGCCGTCCCGCCGCCCCACCGCCCATGGGACCCCGACGACTCGCCAGACTTCCACGCCTCTCGGCTACTGCTCCTGGTCGCCGAGTGCGGCAGCGACCCGGGTCCTCATATCGCCGGCCGAACCAAGCTCGCGAAGCTCGACTTCTTCCTCCGCTATCCGGCTTTCCTCGAGCGCGCACACACCGAGCTCGCCGACACCCTGAGCGGACAGAGAGCTTTCCGCGCATCGAGGCCCGAGGAAGTGGAAGCCCCGATGATCCGGTACCGGTTCGGTCCCTGGGACCCCCGCTACCGCCAGTTTCTAACCTTCCTCATGGCCCGCGGTCTCATCACCATCACCACCAGCCATAGACCAGAGCGCGTCCGCTTGACCTCGACCGGAAAGCGAGCGGCCGCAGCGCTGGCGGACATGGACGAGTTCCACCCCATCGTCACCCGATGCCGCGCCATGAGGGACAACCTGGCGCAGTGGTCCGGGACAGACCTGAAGAACCTTGTCTACCAACTCTTCCCCGAGGAAGTGGCGGACCTCGCCTTGAACCGCCCCGGGTTCGGTAGAGACTTCAGATTGTGGTTGTGACCTGGGGTTTCGTGATCGTGAGGTAGTAGTTGGTCTCGTATTCGGCGGGTGGGACGTGCCCTATTTCACCGTGGAGGCGGCGGTGGCAGTACCAGTCGACCCATTCCGCGGTGGCCAGCTCGACCTGGGAGAGCGTCCTCCAGGGCCGCCCCGGTTTGATCAGCTCAGTCTTGAACAGGCCGATCGCGGACTCCATGAGGGCATTGTCGTAGGCGTCACCGACGGAGCCGATCGAGGCCGCGATGCCGGCGGCGTCCAAGTGCTCGGCGAGCCGGAAACTCGTATATTGCGACCCGGCATCGGAATGATGTATCAACTCGCCCCGCTGATGGGGCTGTTCGTCGCGGTCGCGCTGCCACAGGGCCATGTCCAGGGCGTCCAGGACGAGTCTGGTCTCCTTCGACGTAGCGGCGGACCAGCCGACGATCCGGCGGGAGAACGTGTCGACGACGAAGGCGACGTAGACGACTGCCGACCAGGTCTTGACGTGGGTGAAGTCGGCGACCCAGCAGCGGTTGGGGGCGGCCGCGACGAAGTTGCGGTCCAGTAGGTCCGGTGCCCGCTCGACGGCGCTGTCCGGGATCGTGGTGATGATCTTTCTCCCGCGGACGGCGCCTGTGATGCCGAGTTCCCGCATCAGGCGCTCGACGGTGCACCGGGCTACGGGGTGGCCCTGGCGGTGCAGCTCGCGCCATACCTTCCTGGCGCCGTAGACGCGGAAGTTGGCCTCGTGGACCTCGGTGATCAACTCCTTGAGGGCAGCATCGCGCACCCGCCTGGCCGAGGGTTCGGCGGCGCGCTTCTTCGCCGCGTAGTAGGTGGAGGGGGCGATCTTGCAGCCGTGCTCGGTGAGCACGCGGCAGATCGGCTCGACACCGCCGAAGCGGTCCCGGTGCTCGTCGATGAACGCTACGAGCGTGTGTGTGGCCGGTCGAGCTCGGCCGCGAAGAAACTTGCCGCAGCCTTGAGGATGTCGTTCGCCCGTTTCAGCTCGGCGACTTCCTTCTTCATCGCCTTGATCTGCGCGGACTCCTCCGTGGTCGTCCCCGGCCGCTGACCGGAGTCGGTCTCGTCCCGCTTCACCCAGTTCCGCAGGGTCTCGGCCGAACCGATCCCGAGTTTCTGGGCGACCGCTCTCAACGCGGCCGACTCGTTCGGATAGTCACCACGGACCTCGGCGACCATACGGACCGCTCGTTTGCGCAGCTCAAGGGGGTAGGAGGAGGGGCGTGCCATGACTCAAACCTTTCACGGAATCAAGTCTCTACCAAACCCGGGGCGGTTCAAGCTGCTGGATTACGTGGAGCGGCACGGCGACGTCCCGCGCAGGGACACCCGCTGGGGCCGGCAGCCCGACATCTGCGTCCGTCCGTTCGGGGCGGGCCGGCTGATGGCGGACCTGCACCTGACCTTCTCCGACATCGGCGCGGCCGGCGTGCTGCTGCTCTGCCTGACCGGGCAGAACTACAGCACGATCTCCACAGCCACGGCGACGCACCACCGCGCCGACGGGCACACCGGGACCACCGCGACTGGGGTGGTGGACCTGGTCAAGCCGCGCCGCGGCCGGGACCGCGCACACATGCCGACCGCGTTGTCCGGCAGCGGGCCCGGCGAGCCCGGCGTCCCGCACCGGCAGTTCGACCTGCACACCCCGTTCGGGGTCTACGCGCTGCTGGTCGATCTGGCCGGCCCGGCACGGGCGCACCTCGGAACGGACCAGCTCCTGGTCTTCTTCTGCTCCCAGGGCGTGGAGAAGGCCCGCGGATTCCGCACAGGCCTGCCCAACGCGATCCTGGCCAGCTGGAGCCGTGGCGCGAACCTGAGCGCCGACGCCTTGGACGAGGGCGGTCTTCCGATTCCGCTGGTGGTCGACAGCCGACGGCTGCGGATGAGCTGGCTGGAACGCCACCAGCAGCCGGTCGCCCACACCGAACGGACGCTGGCGAACGAGTATCTGGCCCGCAACCGCGGCAACCTTGCCGAGTACCAGAAGGTCGTCGCCGACGTGCTGGAGGAGCAGCTGGCTGGCGCGAGGGCCGCGCAGGTCATGCGGGTGCTGACGGCCGCCGACGTCGCCGAGGCCCGGCAGAGGCCCGAGGCGGTCGCCAGGCGCCACGGCCTGGAGACGGCCACTCTGAAGAAGCTGTTGGCCGGGGAACTGGACACCGTGCTGGGAGGCTGCACCGACCATCTGGCCAGCCCACACAGCCCGGCGGGTGAGCCCTGCCGGGCCTCGTTCCTGCTCTGCCTGTCCTGCCCCTGCGCCCGCGCGACTCCGGCGCACCTGCCGGTGCTGATCGCCGTCCAGGACGGACTAAAGGCCCGCAGGCGAGAGATGACACCTCTGCGCTGGGCCGAACGGTTCGCCGGGCCCGTCGCGCAACTGGCCGACCTGCTCGCCAGCTTCCCCACGGCGACGATCGCCATGACCCGCACCGAGATCACCGCCGAGCAGCGCGCCCTGGTCGAGCGGTTCCTGACCCGAGGACTCGACCTGACATGATCATCCCGGACACCGCCCCGGTCCCATCTGCGCCTGCACTGCCCGAGCCGGACACACTCGTGCTGCTCAACCGACCGTTGCGCCCCGGGACCGACCCCAGCACCCTGTCGGTCTTCGCCGACCAGCGCTGGCGCCTTTCGCCCGCCGTGTTCGAGGGCCACACCACCGCGTTCTCTATCGACTTCAGCCCCATCGCCGCACCGTTCCTGCACACGGTCAAGACGCTCACGTGGTTGCTGCTCAACCACACCAGCGCCGGCGTCTCCACCTTCTACTTCCGTCCGCGCACGTTGGCGATCACCACCATCACCTGCATGTTCCGCAGCCTCCGGCTGTTCACCGACTGGCTCCACGGACGCGGCCGGACATGCTTCGGCGAGGTGTCGCTGGCAGACCTCGATGACTACGCCGCCCACGTCAAAGCAACCGAGACCAGCCATGGCCAGCGCGAAGACCGGCTCTCGATCGTGAACCGGGTGTGGTCCTACCGGGACCTGCTGCCCGAGGCCGACCGGCTGCCGCAAACACCGCCCTGGCGCGGCGAGCGCATCCAGGACATCCTCCAGCAGCGGCGCGCCATCCGCGAAGAGAACCGCACCCCCCGCATCCACCCCGAGACGATGTCGGCGCTGCTGGCCTGGTCCCTGCGGTTCGTGGAGACCTTCGCCGAGGACATTACTGCAGCATTCAGCGAACACCTCGTCCTCAGCGAGCGCAGCGGCCGCAGCCGCTGGGGCCGGGCCATTCCCCCACCGCGGCGCCCGAAGGGCGCGCTGACCGACGACCTGCGCGTCCTGCTGAGTGACTACCGCGAGCGGGGACGTCCGCTTCCCGGCATCCGGGACAACGACGGCACGCTCCGGGTCAACCTCTCGCATCTGGGAAAGGTGCTCGACACGGCACGCGGCGCGCTGGACAACCCCAGCAACCGCGCCGTTTTCGCCGAGATGGGGCTGCCCGTCATCGAGGGCACGCCGCTGGACGCGCCGGTCACCGGGCGGTTGGACGGCCGGCCTTGGCACGACGGGGCCATCGAATACACCGAGGCCGGGTTCCTGGCCCGGCATCTGAGTACGGCCTGCTTCATCGTGATCAGCTACCTGTCGGGGATGCGGTCAGGTGAAGCCCTCAGTCTGAAACGCGGCTGCGTCGAACGAGACCACTCCCACGGCCTGGTCCTCCTGCGCGGCAGACACTGGAAAGGTGTCCGCGACGCTGCCGGCGACAAGATGCCCGAGGGTGAGATCCGGGCCGATCCGTGGGTTGTCACCGAGGCCGTCGCCACCGCCGTCGCCGTCCTGGAACGGCTCCACACGAGCACCTGGCTGTTCCCGGCGACGTTGTTCACCGACGGCCGCGATGGCGCGACCATCCTGCGCAGCCGCGTCGGAGGCTCCCGGTCGGAGACCCGAATCAACCACGACATCGCCGAATTCCTGGCCTGGGTCGAGACCTACTGCACCGAGCATGGCCGCAGTGACCGCATCCCGCCCGATCCGGTCCACCCGGTCATCTACTCCGCTCGCCTGCGCCGCACCCTGGCCTGGTTCATCGTCCGCCGGCCACGGGGCCTGGTCGCCGCCGCCATCCAATACGGACACCTCCGCGTTCAGATGACCCTCGGCTACGCCGGAAGCTACGCCTCCGGCTTCCCCGACGACCTCGCGTTCGAAGACTGGCTGGCCCGGCTGGACACCCTCGCCGACGCACACGAGCGCCTACGTGGAGGCGAGCAGGTCAGCGGCCCAGCAGCCGAGATCTACCGGCACCGTGTCCAAGCCGCCACTCGCTTCGCCGGCCGAGTCCTGCGCACCAAGCGGCACGCCACCACCATGCTTGCCAACCCCGACTTGCAGATCTTCCCCGGCAAGGGCATGACCTGCGTCCTGGACCCCAAACGAGCGGCCTGCCGCCTGCGCAGCGAGGAGGACGGCACCCGCCGCACCCCCGACCTCGACGACTGCCGCCCGAACTGCGTCAACATCGCGCGGACCGATCGCGACATCGAACAGGTCCTCGTCCAGATCGAGCGGCTACGACCGCTCGTCGACGACCCGCTGGCCCCGGCCTTCCGACATGCCCGCGAACAGCACGAACTCGACCGACTAGAACGCATCGTCACCGCCCACGATCGCACCGGAGGACCCCACGGTGGCCACTGACCGCGACGCCGAACGCGACGCCATCACAGCAGCGATCCAGCGGCTCCTCGACGGCCGTCCAACCCGGTCTACTGGGGCGCTCACCACGCTGCAACTCGCCGCCGAGGCCGGCGTCAAGCGCTGGGTCCTCACCCACAAGCACGCCGACCTGAAAGAAGACTTCGCCCGGCGAAAGTCCGAGGCGAACGGCATCCCGCCCGCGTTCCAGCACCTGCACGCCCGCGCCATCGACGCCGAAGCCGCCGCCCAGGCCCTGAGGGAGGACAACGGCCGGCTTCGTGAGCGCGTCGCCGTCTATGCCCAGGTCATCCACGAACTCCGAACCGAGCTGGACCGGCGCACCGACAACAACACCCAGCGCAGTCCCGTCCGGAGCCTCCCCACCAGCATGACCTGACGCGCGGGAATGGCAGGTGAACGGTGATCGCTTGACGGTCCTCGCCCGGGTCGGACCGTTCCCAGCTACGGTAGACGCCCATGAACGCCTACGACCGGGCCGTACAACGCGCCCTCGCCGCCACCGGCCACACCCACCTCACAACCGGTCAGCTCGCTGCGCTCCTCGACCGCACCGAGGAAGCCACCCCGCACGCACAACACCTTCAACGTCTCCACCCCGGACACGCCACCACCCGCAACCGCCTGCACGCCGCTGGCATGACTTGCGCACAGATCGGCCTCCACGAGGAGGGCGACCCGGAGTTCCTCGACGCGCTGCTGGATGAACTCGCCCACACATAAGCCCGGCAACAACCCATCACCGGGTTCAGCCAAGGTGAGGTCAGAAGTCGCCGTGAGTGGATCTCCCGCGCTGTCTTTCCTGCTCGCGCTGGCAGCGCCGCAGCAATTGCGAATATCCGGCTTTGAGTCTCACCTTGGCCGCGCCCCGCCTAGGGTGCCCGCCATGGACTGTTTATTCTGTGGCGAGAACCGGAAGATGACGAAGGAACACACTCTCGCCCGGTGGATGAGCAAGGAGTTCCCGGAACTGGCCCAGGCACCGGTCTACTCGGGGAGTGAGTCCGAGTACGACAGCCCCTCGGGCAACGGGCCCAAGGAGCGGATCGCGGGCGGCCGGGAGCGGACCGGCCCCTTCACCAATCAGGCACGCGTGGTCTGCGGAGACTGCAACAACGGGTGGATGTCCGGGCTTGAGAAGGCCGTGCGCGAGCCCCTGGTTCGGATGATCAAGGGCCTTCCCGTTGTCCTGACCCCCGAGCGTCAGAAGACGGTGGCGCTGTGGTCGGCGATGAAGTTGATGGTCATCTACTTCGACACGCACTACGGCGGCAAGCGGCCTCCGCTGGAAGTCATCGGGCTCGAAGATGCTCGGTCTCTGTACCGGGATAGGGCGTTGGGACCCCGGATGGTCATGGCCCTGTCCCGCTACCAGTCGGCTCACGGTCTCAGCGAGCCGTTCTACCGCACCGTCTTCGAGCGGATGGACCACGGCAGGAACATGCACAGCCGGATAGACCCCGGCGGTACAGGGCACAGCTACCAGGCGGTGCTCAAGATTGGCGCGTTCGTCGCGAAGATGATCCGGGTCGGGGAGGGCGTTCCCATGTACCAGGTCCCGCCGGATCTCCCCGAGTCGGTGACGGTGCACCCGAGGTGGGGGAAGGCCACGTGGCCGCCGCTGCGCGACGTCCTGGCCGGGCAGGAGTGGGAGGCGTACGCCTGCCTTCCGGATGAGACCGGGGCACGGCCAAGCTGAGCGGCGGCTTCTGACCTCACCGTGGCTGGACCCCTTCACAGCCCGGTACTCCCGAAGCTGCCAGGTGCCAATGGCATCTGGCAGAAGCTTCGGGAGTACCGGGCCGTGAAGATCGGGCCAGGTGACACGTCCTCTGGCCCGATCTTCACGAGCGCAGGGCTCACTTGCCGGCCCTACTTCTCGATGACGAAGTAGATGGCACGGTGCTCATCCACCTTCTCCAGCAGGCCACTGTCCGCCAGTCGTCGGTACACCTCTCGGATGTACTTCTCGGAGGGGTGGTAACCGGCGTCTCGCAGGGTCTGCATTCCGCGGCTCGGGTCCCAGGTTCCGCCGAGCGCGCGAACGGACTTCTCCAGGGACTCTCGCTGGGTGTTCTCAGCCTTCTGCACCTTGGCCATGTGGTTGCGGATGCTTTCAGGGGCGCCCTTGTAGTCGCAGTGGTCGCACTTCTTCCAGGCGCCCGCTTCGACGGCTGCGTCGGTGACGGGGTTGTCGGGGCCGTAGCCCTGGCTCTTGAGGAGTTCGGCGACGGAGCTGTTGTGGTGGACGGCGAGGTAGGCGGCTTCGGCGATCTTGTCATGACCGGCGGCGAAGGTGCGTCCGTAGCCGATGGCGGTCTGGCAGCCGCAGTGGCAGCGGTTGGTGGTCGCGGTGTCTGTCATGCCGTCAGGTTAGCTACCCCGGAATCTCCTAGCAAGGCTTGGAAACCCTTGGATTGCTAGGGTAATGGAAGGTGGGTGGCGCTCCGGCCCCACGCTGGGTGCTACATGTTTTTGCCGGTTCGAAGCAACAACTCGCAATGGGCGAGAGAACAGGCGGGAGGCACAGGGCATCCGGCCTCACCGAACTCCTTGCCCGGGAAGTCCGCGCCCGCGGCCTCCAGGCCGACGTCCAACACCTCCACGTCCATCTGCCGCGAGTCCTCAAGACGACGGCCGACACCGGCACCGGAGCGGGCGCATGACCGCCACCGGCCTGTACGAGATCGAGACCAGCGAGGGCGACGACGGCACGATGCACCCCGTCGAACAGCTCTGGACGCCGGGTGACGACGCCGCGGAGAACGGCTTCATCGTCCATCGCGACCTGCACGTCACCGGGATCGACGACGCCACCGAGGAGCACCTCTACCCGGTCGCGTTCATCGTCCTCGGACACCGCCGGTGGGCCGACGTCATCGAGTCCGCCGCCGCGTACATGGCCCGGGTCCACGGCTGGCGGAACCTGCACCTCTACCCCGGCGACGACCCCTCGGTGCTCATCCCCCGCATCCCGCGCGCCGTCCACACCCACGGCCTCTTCTTACGGCACCCGCACCCCGACCACGGATGCGCCTGCCAGTGGGATGACACCTGGCGGATGCTGTGGGCGCCCGCCGACGAACCCGGTGCTATCCCGATCACCGCCCTGCGGCACCCCGCTGCCCTGGTGACCGCCGCCGACACCCCCAACCCCGACGAAGGCGCGCCCGCGACCTGGGCGAACACCACGAAGGCCCGCACCTCAAGCGTTTGAGGTGCGGGCCTCTTTTGCGTTTCTGGGCTTAGCCGGTCGGTACTTTCACGCGTGAAAGTAGCTATCGGCGTTGCGGAAAGCCCAGCGCCGTGGCGACCTTCGCGTAGTCCTGCGCCGGCCGGGAGTTCGGCGAGAGGATCGGCACTGCGCACTCGTTGCGGTAGATCTTGGTGGCGACGCCGGACCAGTGCACTGGCGGCAGCAGTATGTCGCCGTACTCCTCCTTGAGCTCGTTGAACGTCTCCCAGTGCTCCTCGGTCCCGAACGAGGCCGTGGGAGCGGCACAAGCCATCACGTACTTCATCTGCGGCCGGATTCCCCGCCGCTGGTACATGCGGCGCTCGCTGATCTCCTTGAGCTTCTTCTCCAGTCGGACCAGTGCGTCGGCCTCCTTGTAGGTGCACAGCACCGGCGGGATCACCGCGCCCTCGGTCTCTTCGTCCAGGAGCACAAGGGCCGTGACCGTCAGGCGGCCGTACGTCGCGGGCGGGTCGATGAGTACGACATCGACATCGAATTCCTCCGCCAGGTCGTCCAAGCCGTCCTTGAGCCAGAAGACGTTCCCGTCCTCGGCGTTGAGGATGCGCTCCGCGTCGTCGATCTCCGGGTGATCGAGGTCGCCGGGAGCGATCCAGACGTTTGGGATCTCGGTGAACGAGTCGTCCCCGTCGCCGTCCGGGTCGGTGCGGTACCGGGCTTGGACGATGATGTCCTTGAGCTGCGCCTTGTCCGCCATCACGTCAGTGAGGCTCTTCTGGCCCGGCTTGAACACGCGACGGCCCAGCACCCGGGTGGCGTTGCACTGCGGGTCCAAGTCGATGACGAGGACACGGTAGCCGCGCAAGCCGAGCTGCACGGCGAGGGCTGTGGTGCTGGACGTCTTGGCCGTGCCGCCGGCCTTGAGAGCGAAGATGAACACCTTGTAGGCGCGCTTGACGTTCTGCGCCCTGGTCTTCGCGAGTGTGCTGGTCATCTGATCTCCGTGGAGGCTGAGCCATCCTGTCGGGGGCGAGCGGTCACTGTTTCCCGCGTGAAAGTAGCTCCACCTGCTGCTGCTCCCACTCGCTGAGCTGGTACGAGGCGCGGCTGGTGGCGAGGAACTGAACGTGTGCGACGTCGCGAGCGTCCCAGGCCCGACCTGGCTGCGCGGCCCGCACTTCGTCGGCGGCCAGGCCGATGGCGAAGGCGGCACGGTGCATCAGACCGGAGTCCTCGGATGCGGCGACGGCCGCGAAGTAGTCGGTGGGACGCTTCTTGCTGGACGGCCCCTTTTTGAGCTCCATCAGCCACCCGTGGGCCTTGGCCGCAGCCTGCTTCCACTCGTGCGGGTTGAGCACCACGGTGACGAGCCGGGCGTTCGACTCCGCTCCCTTGGCGAACCGCTCCTCAGCGAGCAGCAGTCGGCACGCCAAGTTCCGCTGCTCCGCCGCAGCCTTGCGGAGCAGCTCGGGGTCGACAGCCGGGGCGGGCGCGGCGGCGGGCGCGGCTCCAACGGCCGTCTCGATGACCGCAACGGCCGTCGGCGCGGCGGTCTCACCCCGCACCGTCGCGCCAGAAGGAGCCTGGTCTTCCCGGGCCTGGGCGCTGCTCTCCTCCCGCGGCTCCGGCACAGCCACCGGGGCGGCGGGCGACTTTCCCGCGTGAAACTGCTGGTGTCCCTCCAATGTCACCCGGTTCTTGGCAGTCTCCACGGACAGCTTCTCGTCTCGCATCAGCTGCCAGGCGCGCAGCTGGAGGGCGTGTGCCTCCGGGGACTCCTTCTTCCCGTCGGTGTCCTTGAGGAGCGAGAGCGAGTAGCTGGCGCGCATCGACAGGTCACCGATGTGGATTGCTTGCTGAACCTCTCGGGGGAGCTTGAGGAGCGCGAGGTACTTCGACACCGTCCCTGCGGTGTATCCGGCCCGCTCGACGACCTCGTCGAAGCTGAGTGCCCGGTCTTCGTCCTCGTGGACGCGCTGGCGCAGCAAGTCGATCGCCATGGCCTGCTCGATCGGCGAAAGACCGGAGCGGCTGTTGTTCTCGGAGACCAGCTCTTCCTCGACGCGACGATCTCGGGCGAGATCATCGCGAAGAATCGCAGGCATGATGCGCCCGGTCGCGAGCGCAGCGGCGTGCCGCCGATGACCAGGTCCGAGGATGAAGGTCCTATCGGGGTACTTCACAGCGGACGCCCACTGCGGATAGCACTCCATGAAGACCTTGGTGTGCATCACGATGCCCGGCGTATGGATACCCCGCTCGCCTACGTCCGCGATCATCGCGTCCATATCGCGCAGGTCGAGCCGCATGTTCATCGGGTTGGGCGAAATGGTCTCCGGGGCCAGCTCCAAGAGCTCGCCGTCCTCGGGAGGCAAAGCGTGGATGTCGCCGCCGGTGAGACCAGCCTTCTCGCGGTCGGCTCGCAGAGTGCCGCTACCGCCGCCCTCACCCTTCTTCTTACGCTTCGGCCGAGGCAGCGGCATCGTCATTGTGTCCTCCGGGGTGGTGCAACCTGTCGGATCGCACCCTAGCGGCTGCCCTGGTTTCACGCGTGAAAGCGGTCGCGAGCGCTTCAATCGAAGCGCTCTTGTTCGAGATGAAGTCGAACGCTCGCGTGCTAATCGGCAGGCCGGACCGGTCGGATCAGGGGCCGGTGAGGATGTTGTGGGTCCCGATCCGGTGCCACACGATGTGGGGGAGACCTTGGACTATCGGCGTCCCGTACGACCAGGTCGCGCGTCCTGCGGGTCCAGACCCCACGGACCACGTGAGCTCGTAGATGCCGGAAGCACTTTGGACGCCCTTGATACGGAGGCCGGCGCGGAAGCATCCGCCGGTGCGCAGGTCTTGGACGAAGGCGGCCACCGCTCGGCGGAAGGCTCGGCGCTGCTTGGGCGTGAGGCGATTCAGGTCGGCGGTGAAGCGGGGCAGGGCCTCGTACGTGGGCATGGCTAGCCTCCAGAAACCACAAAGCCCCCGACGGCTGGCCGGGGGGCGGGACGGATAGGAGCGCTCTATAGGCAGTTGGTGACTAGGGACGGGCAGGTGCGGAACTAACAGGGGCCGGCGCGATCGCTGGTCGAGTCCGGGGCGTAGGTGATACCGAGCCGGACTCAGCTCGGCGTCCTACCGCGTAACGTCCCGGGTTGCCGGGCCAGGCGGTCAGGTCTCGTAAAGGACGGGGGCGACGACGTTCTCGAGCGCCGTGAAGCGGTCTTGAGGTCTGCAACGAGGCCTGACTGATCCGACCTCATCGGGGAGGCGTCGGAAGGGCCGGCAGCATGTTGGCAACGCCTGCGCGGCGGAACTCGGAGTTCCACGGTGTACGACTCGCGCCCGAGCCCGCCGCTCCTGCGGTGTGAGCCCTCAAGGGAGAAGTGCCCGGACCCCGTTGCGCCCGGGCGGCCGACCAGGAGCGTTCGTTGAGATATCCCTCACCGGAGTCTTGATCCTCCGACCTGGACTCGATTCGGTGAGGCGAACAGGGACGGCTGTCAGCGAGGTACTCCCGTGAAGCTGAGGTAGCCGTGTTCTCGGCAGACCCTCATGTCACACTCCGGCAGCCCAGTTGCTCTTGTTGGTACCAACGAGAGGAAGGGCTCACCATGCGAGCTTCGACCAAGATCGCTGCCATAGGCGCCTCGGCAGTGCTCACCCTCAGCGCGGCCACCCTGTCCAGCCCGGCGCAGGCGGCAGTGAGCGGGTTCAGCATTCGGAACGCTGCGACCGGCAAATGCCTCACCGCTCCGGACTACAACCACTACCTGGACCTGGTCACCTGCAACAAGAACCACGCGAATCAGCGTTGGGCCAACGTCGCCCTTCAGTTCCAGAATCGCTTCCCGGACCTGGGAGGCTGGTGCATAGCCGGACAAGCTCACGAGCAGCGGGTGTACCTCCGCACGTGCGACAGCGCGGAGACCAAGTGGTCCGTGGCGTCTCTCAAGGACAACGCGCAGACCCCGATCGGCAACGCCACTTGCGGGTACCTCAAGTTCAGCAATAGCGCTGTTGCGTGCGGGGCGCGGAGCAGCACGATGACCTGGATCATCGACTACTGACTCCAACCGCTGGAGTTCAGGGCGCCGATGGGACGGCACGCTCGGGGTGCAGTCGGTTGCTGGGGATCCAGGCACTCCTTCGTCGAAGCAGGCGCAGAAGTTCCCGGTCTCAAGTACCCGAACCCCCTGTCGTTCGTCTCGGCGAACACAGTCGCACCTTGCCGGATGGCCGGGTGCGACTGTGCTCCTTGAGACAGGACAAGAGGGACCTGCACGTACGACGCTCGACGGCCCCGGAGGGGGAGCCGAGAGGACGAGATCTTTACGTCGTAAATCGCCAGCCCTCTGTGAAGCGGCCCGAACGGGCACGAGGCCCGACTTGAAGTCACTATTCGCTGACGATCTGCGAGTGCGTATCCATGACCGCCCGATGCTGATCACCCGTCGTGAGAGTGTGATCGGATGATGCAGTTGACGCGGACGCACCGAGCACTGATCGGGCTGGTGGTGGCCGGAGCGGTGTTGATCGCCGCGATCGGTTTCGCGGGTTCGTACGCGGCGGTGCGCGCGCTGGCCCTGCAGAAGGGGTTCGGCGACTTCTCCCTGGTCTTCCCGATCGGCATCGACGCGGGCATCTGCGTCCTGCTCGCGCTGGACCTGCTGCTGACGTGGCTGCGCATCCCGTTCCCGCTGCTGCGGCAGACGGCCTGGCTGCTGACCGCCGCGACCATCGCGTTCAACGGCGCCGCCGCCTGGCCCGACCCGCTCGGCGTCGGCATGCACGCGGTCATCCCGGTGCTCTTCGTGGTCTCCGTCGAGGCCGCCCGTCACGCGGTGGGCCGGATCGCGGACATCACCGCCGACAAGCACATGGAAGGCGTCCGCCTCACCCGCTGGCTCCTGTCCCCCGTCCCCACCTTCCGCCTCTGGCGCCGCATGAAGCTGTGGGAGCTGCGCTCCTACGAGCAGGTCATCAAGCTCGAACAGGACCGCCTGATCTACCAGGCCCGCCTCCAGGCCCGCTACGGCCGCAACTGGCGCCGCAAGGCCCCCGTCGAGTCCCTGATGCCCCTGCGGCTGGCCAAGTACGGCGTCCCGCTCGCGGACACCGGCCCCGCCGGCCTGGCCGCCGCGGGCATCGAACCGGCCCTCCTGCCCCCGGCCCCGGCGGCGGTGGAGGCGCCCCCGCAGGCGCAGCAGCAGGGCGACGTTGAGGTGCGCCCGCAGAGCCCTGTCGACGAGCAGCTCGTGGAAGAGCGGGAGTTCTCCGCCGCGCAGGTGAGCCCGTGGTTCGCGGCGCAGGCGCCGGACGGGGTATACGAGGGCTCGTACAACCCGAGCTACGTCGAGGACCTGGAGCCCTCCTTCGCTCCGGCCGGCCCGGGCCCGGACCGGCCACGGGCGTACGCGGCTGCGGACGGTGGCACGGTCCCGGGCTCCCGCGCCGAGCAGCAGCCGCTGCCGCTCTCCGACGCTCCAGAGGCCTGGGCGCAGGAGTGGGCGCAGGAGGGCATGGGGTACAGCGAGATGGAGCCGCCGTACGACGGTTCAGGGGAGGGGGAGGCCGAGGAGCTCGGTGGGGCGCAGCGGCATCCTGTGCACGCGGCGGGTCGGGCGGGCGGTGCCCGTACCGTCGTCCAACTGCGTCTTCGGGAGACGGACGATGAGGGCGCGCCCGTATCCGGAAGTCCAGCCGCGGACAGCCAGCGGACCGGGCAGGACGGGCAGGACGGGCAGACTGAGTCGCACGGGCAGGACGGACGGGACGGGCAGACTGAGTCGCACGGGCAGGACGGACGGGACGGGCAGACTGAGTCGCACGGGCAGGAGGGGCGGGACGGGCAGGACACCGCGAAGGAAGAGCTGTCGGGGGAGGAGGCCGGCGCCGGCCTGACGGGTCCCGCGCGGGTGGAATTCCACTACCGTCGGTTGTCCCCCGAAGAGCAGGCGCGTCCGGCGAAGTCTCTTGCCCCGCTGCTGGCGGAGCGCTGCGGGTACCGGGAGGGGACCGTGCGGAAGTACCTCGGGGTCATCAAGAGCCGCTCTGCAGTTTGACGTTCCACTGCGGTGGAACGGGTGCGAGCTACCCGGGGCGCTGCTTGAGGGCGGGGTGGAATCCCTGGATTCCACCCCGCCCTCTGGTCTGCCCAGACCCGGGTGAGCGGGCCGCCCCGGGGCTGCGCAGGCGGCGCCGGCCGTCGTCGGATGCGTGGCCGTCACGCGCGTCTCGGGCGGTGGCCTTGAGCGGGGTGGAACGGTGCGACCTGCGGTTTTCCAGGATTGGGTCACTGTTTGGGGTATACCCCGCTGGCGTGCGTGTGCTGCTTAGCGGAGACGCGGGGGGCGGTGAGGGGTGCTGGCTGGCAGCATCCGGTGGGCCGTTCCACGTGGGGGAGTGGCCGGGGTGGAACCGGCGAAGGACAGCGCCGGATCCAGGGCGCCCCGAGTGGATTTTCCAGGCCGGTGCGGTCACCGCGGGACCGGTGGGCGCGGGTGGCCGAGCTTGGGGGCAGGCCGCGTGGAACTGTGGAACGCGGGACAGGAGGGGGCGGTGCCAGGGGGGGCAACCCGCGCCGGAGTTGCGCAGGGTGACGGCGCTTCGCCTGCGTCGAGGTCGGCCCTCGTGCCGGGGGAGGGCTCGCGGGCTCGCGAGCCAGGACCGCCGGGCGAGGGCTGGTGTGCTCTTCCGGGCAGGGCCCGGCCGCGGGGGCGAGCTCGGCCGGGCCGGTGCGGATCCGGGAGCGGCGAGGGTCAGCGGCGGACCGCGTCCAGGCGCCGGATGGTCTCCTCTGTCTCGCGCTCCATGGTCAGGCCGGTATCGAGGAGGTACTGCTCAAGCTGCCGGATCGCGGTCTCCAGATCGTCGTGCGCGCCGAGCCGGGCGAGTGCCTCGAAGCGGTGGCGCCACAGGATCTCCCGTTCACGGCCGCTGTCCAGGCCGCGTCCTGCCGCCCACAGGGCGCCCTGCGCATCGCCGGCTTCCAGGCAGAGAGCGGCGAGGTCGTCGGCGGCGTCGACGACTGCCGAGATCATGTCCTGGGTGAGGGACTGGGCCCAGGCGTAGCGGCGCGGGGGGATGCCGGTGAAGGGCCGTCCCCGTACGAGATCGAGCGCTTGCCGCAGCAGAGCGCGCGCCCCGTCGCCCTCGGCGCCGGCGGCCTGGTGCGTCAGGTCCTGGAAGAGGTGCCAGTCGCAGGCGACGTCGACCAGGCGGTGCTTGCGGTCGGGCTGGTCGTTGAGCTTGGGGTAGTGGTCGTCACCGAGCCAGCGCCGCACCTCTCGGAGGCGGCCGTTGCGGGTGTTGTTCTCCACCCGTCCGCCGCCGGGGGCGATGACCTCGTCGAGCTCGTGCCGGGTCGCGCCGTCAGCCCGCAGAGCGAGCCAGGAGACCAGCTCCGTTGCGAGGGTGCGCCGGTTGGAGTCGATGCGCCCCACGGCGCCGGTGACCTCGACCGGACCGAGTACGCGGACAACAGGCCCGCCGGCCGCGTCCTGGCCGGCCGACGGCCCCGCACCGTCCTCTCCGCCGGAGTGGGCCGGCGACGGGAGCGCCCCGGCGGACGGGGGAGTGCTGGGTTCGGGAAGGCGGGCGCTGACCCGGGCTACCGGAGTCGTGGCGGGCAGTCAGGTACGCGACGAGCTCGCCCAGGTCCTGCGGCAGATCCCCGTCCCCGGTGGCATCGGCTTCCGAGATCCAGCCGCGCACGAGGTCGCCGCCTGCCGAGTCGGCGCACACCAGCGCCCATTCCGCGTCCAGTCCCGCGAACACCCTCTTCTCACCCACGACACGACCCCTTTCAAGTACGTGTCGTGGACTCTCCTCAGCCCCACTGCCCCGCCGAATACCCCGATTACCCAAATGCGCAGGTCAGGGACTTGCCCAAAGAGTGACCCACCCCCAAGCACAGTGACCCGCCCCGAAGGGACCCACCGATACGTCGTACGGCCGGCGTCACCGCGTCTCGTGCGCGGCGCGTGGACCTCACGGAACATCGACGGCAGCCCTGGGGCCGGAGAACGGACAGGCCTGGGCCCGCTCCGAGGCCGGAGCGGCGCCGTTCCACGCCCCGGTCGCACGACGTCGCACAAGGCGCCCGGAACGCCGCGACTGCGCGCGGGGTATGCCCGCGACAGTGACTCGCGCTGGAAAATCCCAGCTCACCCCGTTCCAACTTGTGGAACGGGGGTTGGCGAGGGAGCGCGCTGCCAGCCGTTCCACTCGGTGCGTGCCCGGCCCTTTGGATCGCGGCTGGCTCCCGTGCCGGGCGAACGGGCGCTCGGCGCGGGAGCCAGCTGCGACCTGGCGGTTCAACGGCGGGCGCGGGCCTGGGGGAGCGGGTGCGACTGGCCCAGGTCCGGTAAGTGCGAGGCGGCCTTCCCTTGGACTTGGCCCGTCGTGCGTTCCGATCCGCGGCAGCGACGCGCCCCGGCTGACGGGGTTGCCCAATGGGTTGCTTTTGAGATTGCTTTCGGGGTTGCCTTTGACGTTGCTTTTCAGGTTGCCCAATGGCAGCCCACCCCGGGCGCATCGGATGACCAGTTCCCCAGGTCAGGGGGTGCAGGGTCACTCCACGCCGACGCCGACACCTCTTCCCCGACGGGGAAGAGGTGTCTTCTCTCTTACCTTCGGCGCCGGCCGGATGCGGTGCCGGTCGATCCGGTCCAGCTGAACAGCGAAGCGGTGCCCAGGGGTCGTGCCTGGCCCGGATGCGAGACTGGCTGGTACTCCGATCCGCTGAAGCGGGTGGCAAGGGGGACCGGCTAATCGGGTCTACCGCCGGTAGGTGCGGCGAGCGTTGACGGTGGCCTCAACCGTTCGCCCGTACCAGAACTGCGTGCCGTCATCAGTGCGTGCGTCTGGACCCGGCCACCTGCCCCGGCTGGCATCCGCGTAGATCGTGTCCGCAGCCAGGCCGGTAGCCGCGGCAGCCTCTGCCACCGTGTACAAGCGATCCGGGTCCAGCTTCACGCCGGGGCGTACGTGATGGGCACGGACGAAGGCATCTACCGCCTCAGGGCCGTACTCGCCGGACCGGCCGCGCTTCCCGATCTGGGCAGGCCATTGCGGGTGGCGGCCCCAGCGACCGTTCTCAGCAACGTATCGTGCGGTCAGACCGTAATGCGCGGCGATCTCCTTGAACGTCACCCCGTCCCGTCCAGGCGGCGGGACGGGCGGTCCGGCGGATACCATTAGGTTGTTCTCCTTTGCGGGAATGTGCGGCCGACAGGGCATGCTCCCCACCCTCGGGTGGTGGGTCCACGGACCCGGCCCTGTCGGCCCTTTTTGTGTGCCCGGGTCAGGTAGTGGCCGCGTCACGGGCGGCGGTCAGCGCCGCCTCAAGGGTTGGCGCGGTGTCGTCGTGGCCGGAAAACCCGACGTCCTCGCCCGGGTCCAGGGTCCAGCCCCACCCGGACTCCGGGTGCCCGTCGACTGTCGCCACGTGAGCGCCCAGGCGCACAGTTAGCGACACGTTCCCCGCCGGGTACACCGTCACCTCGGGATGCGCGGTCTCGCCTAGGACCTGCTGAACAGCGGTTCGGGCTTCCTGCTCTGTCATGAGTTCCTCTGTGGTGACGGTGAGGACGACCGTGCGGCCGTCCGGATCAGTCAGAACGTGCCGGCCCACCGGGTGCCCTACAGGGCCGGCATGCATGGTGAAGCCCAGGCGCAGCCTCCCGGTGGGTGCCCGGTCCCCGGACGGGTACAGCTCGAACACGGCACCACCGTCGAGGACGGCCGCGTAGTGCTCCGGGCCCTGCCCGTGCTGTTCCTTCCCGAAGTCCAGGCCCATGCCGCTGTAGAAGGCGCGGCAGTCGTCGAGGTGGTCGGTGTAGATGACGGTCAGGTTGGTATGCATGGGTCTCCTGGTGGCGGTAGCTGTGACGGGAAGGGGCCCGCCCCGGCTTGATGCCGGGGCGGGCGGTTGGTCTAGGCGCCGGGGCGCTGGTAGACCGTTTCGCCGGTCCGTCTGCTGGTGATGATCAGTTCCCCGTCCGGCTTCGCATAGATCACGTTGCCTTTGGTGACTGCCACCAGCGTGCCGTCAGCCTCTTCGGTGGTGTAGTCCGCGCGGGGCGGGTACATCCGGCCGTCGAAGGCGAGTTCCGGCTTGGGGTCCTTGGGAACTCCGCTGTATTCGTCTTCGACGCTGGTGAGCGTTTCGGCGAGTTGGCGGAGAGCTTCCTGCGGCCCTGTTGCCGGGGGCAGCGCCGTCAGGCGCTGATAGACGATCTGGAGGCGTTCTCCGAGGGAGAGTTCCTGTCCGTCTGTCACGGCTACCTCTTTTGAGTTGGGAATGTGCTGGCCGGTCGGGGTGCTCCCCCCTTCCGGTGATACTCACTTTACACGCTGTGATACATCTTTTGCAAGGTGGTTTTGGGGTGTGATCCCTCAGCTCCAGGACGGTGGGTGAGTGAGCGTTTCGGAGTGGCCACCGATCGGATGGCGCAGGAAGACCGACTACTTCCACAAGTACCGCCGCCACGGCGTGAACATTCAGGCCGTGACCGCCCCCTCGGTCAACAGTCGTCTTGTCGCTGAGGGCGATGCATGTTGATCGGGTGTTTCGAAAGGCGACGGGTACTGCAGGAGGCGGCCAGCAGCCGCAGGGAAGGCGAGCCCGTCTCCCCATGGACGCTCTGCGCTCCCACCTTGAGGACGGCCCAGGCCGCCTGATGATGCTCCCTCCGGGGGCCGAGGTCGTGTCGTCGGCGCGCGGCCGGCCGCGATCTGACCTACCGTCGGACCGGGTGCTTCCTGACAGGACGTGGCGCTCAGGGGGGCCTCGCGGAACTTCGCACGTACGCGGGGCCACCCACCCGCGCGGTGCCACCGCCCCGCCGCCCTAGCTCGGGGCGCAGCGAGGGCAAGGGCCCGGCCTGGCGGTGCGTACCGACAAACGTTGAGAAGGCGCCGTTCTCGCGTCAGGTCTGGTTGATGTCGTTCGTGTGTTGGGTCGCCGCGGCGGTGGTGAGGAGCCGTTCCCAGGTGCGGGGGGTATGGCCGTGGAGTTCTGCGAGCTCGGTGGCGATGCGGCCCTTGGGGGTGTCGGCGGCCGCGTCGACGAGGGCCTGGGCGGCGATGGCGAGGCGCGGGTCGTCTTCGTACGCGTGCGCTTTGCGGGGACCCTGGGGTTCGCCGGCGCGTCGGCCCCCGCCCTTGCCGCGGCCGGGGGCGTTGTCGCGGCGGTCGTGGACTTCGCGGCGGGTCCACAGGCGGGCGCCGTAGCGGGTGGTGCCGGGGGAGAGGTAGCCGTGAGCGGCGTAGGAGCGGACGGTGGCAGTGCTGATGCCGAGGAGAGCGGCGGTCTCCTTGTCGGTCAGCAGGTCGTCGGGGTGCTCGTCCGCGGGCAGTTCTGGGATGGGCCTGCCTGCGAGGTAGGCCTCGGCCTGGGCGAGGTCATAGAGGAGGTATCGGCTGTCGGGCAGGAGGCTGGGGACGCGTTCGCGGAAGACGAGGGCGTCACGCCTGCGCCAGGTGGGCAAGGGGACGCCGACGCGGGCGGCGATGTCGGCTTCGTTGATGACGGGCCGGCTGCGGGGGATCACGTCGCCTCCTCGAGGGCTTATGGACCGGCGCGGAGCCGAGTATCGTGGATGTGAGCTTGTTCCGCTTTGACGGACACCTTTGGTGTGGTGGTCAGGCTGCGAGTTCGGTCTCGTACTCGGCGGGGCTGAGGTAGCCGAGGCTGCTGTGCAGTCGGTGCAATTTGTACCAGCCCTCGATGAAGTCGAAGATCGCGGTGCGGGCGGTGGCCCGGCTGGGCCAGGCGGAGGTGCCGAGCAGTTCACGTTTGATGGTCGAGAAAAACGACTCCGCGAGCGCGTTGTCCCAGCACTGACCGGTGCGGCCGACCGACAGCTGGACCCCGGACTGGGCTGCCAGGGAGGCGAATTGCTGACTGGTGTATTGGGCGGATTCAACCAGTCGTTGCAACGCTGGGCTGCGCTGATTGTAGATGTTCATCGAGGGCCTCCGCGGGGGTCTTCCAGCCGAGGGTTTTGCGGGGGCGGGAGTTGAGGACCGCGGCGATGGCGGCCAGCTCGTCGGTGCTCCATGGGGACAAGTCGGTGCCCTTGGGAAAATACTGACGTAGCAGCCCGTTGGTGTTCTCGTTCGTGGCGCGCTGCCAGGGTGCGTGCGGGTCCGCGAAGTAGACCGGTAGTCCGGTCTCGACCGTGAGCTGGGCGTGAGCGGAGAGGGGCCTTGACCCCTGATCTTGGACACACGAGACACTGGATCCTGAGGATCTGAGAACGGACATCTCGTGGTCATGAAGAACTACCCGCTGGAGTTCAAGGCGGACGCGGTCGCGCTGTACGAGTCGCGGCCGGAAGCGACGATCAGGTCGGTCGCGGCCGATCTGGGGATCAACCCGGAGACCCTGCGGAACTGGGTGAGGGCAGCCGGGGTGAGCCGTCCCCGAGGACGACGGACGCAAGAACCGGCCCAGCCGCCGGTACCGCTGGAGGCGGAGAACGCCGCCTTGCGAAAGAAGGTCCGCGAGTTGGAGGAGGAACGGGAGATCCTGCGGAAGGCGGCGAAGTATTTCGCCGGGGAGACGCGCTGGTGAACCGCTTCCAGTGTGTCGCCGACCTCCAGCGCCGTCACGGCGTGAAGCGGCTCTGCAGGATCCTCGGCGTCAGCCGCTCGAGCTTCTACTACTGGCAACGGACAGCCGCTGACCGGGCCGCCCGGCAGGTGGCCGACGCCCGCCTGGCAGCCCGGATACGGGCGGTGCACCAGGAATCGGACGGCACCTACGGAGCCCCGAGGATCACCGCCGAGCTCCGCGAGGAGAACGGTGTCGCGGTCAGCCACAAGCGCGTCGCCAGGATCATGCGGGCGTCCGGGATCCAAGGGATCCGGTTGCGGCGCCGGCACCGCACCACCGTCTCTGACCCGGCCGCGGCCAAGGCCCCGGACCTGATCGGCCGCGACTTCACCGCAGCAGAGCCGAACACGAAGTACGTGGGCGACATCACTTACCTGCCCATCGAAGGTGGGAAGTTCTGCTACCTCGCTACCGTCATCGACCTCTCCTCGCGCCGCCTGGCCGGATGGGCGATCGCCGACCACATGCGTGCGGACCTGGTGACCGACGCCCTGGCCGCGGCGATCCGCACCCGCGGCAGCCTCGCCGGATCGATCATGCATACCGACCACGGAGCCCAGTACACGAGCAGGTCCTTCGCCGAAGCCTGCAGGTCAGCAGGGGTTCGGCGAAGCATGAGCGCGGTCGGGTCCAGCGCGGACAACGCCCTCGCCGAGTCCTTCAACGCCACCTTCAAACGCGAGACCCTGCAAGGACGAAAGAGCTGGCCAACCGAGCGCGAGGCCCGACTCGACGCCTTCAGATGGCTCCACCGCTACAACACCCGCCGCCGGCACTCCCACCTCGGACAACGATCACCGATCGCCTTCGAGAACGCTCTCCAACTCACACCAACTACGTTGGCACAAGCCGCACAACCTGTGTCCAGGATTCAGGGTCAAGGCCCGGGGAGCCGGAGCTATCGGCATACGGCCTGCCGCCGTGGTCCACCAGGTGCAGCACGGCGGCCAAGGGGGGTCAGGTGAAGTGCCCGGGGGCGCCCCCGCGACGAACGTGCTCGCCGTGGCGGCGCCCCCGCATATCGCGTGCGTCAGACCCTACTTACTGCGCCCGCGCTGATCTGGCCCATCGGCGGGACGGCGCGGGACTTCGTTTCGAGTTTCGGGTGCGGAGCCTTGCCCTGGTCGAGGGCGCGTGCTGATGGTTGTACTGCGCGAGCGCGCGGCGGCCACCGATGGCCGCAGGGGTGAGGGCGTCAGCCGGGCGGCTTGGTCGGCCGACAGCAGGGGGAGGGCCATCTCCTCAGTACGCGCGAGGCGGGCAGGCCATGGTGCACCGAGCGTGCGGGTGGCCTCGCGCAGATGTAGCTGGACCTCCACGAAGTCCGCCGCCTCACGGGCGGACAGGGGCCGGGCTCGCTCCCGCTCCAGCTGGGTGCGTGTCTGGGGCTCTGCCGACCACTGGCCGCCGCCGTCCAAGGCGTTGGCGTACCGGGGCTTGCTCTCTCCGCGCCGGTACAGGCTGACCAGGTCGGCCAGCCGGCTGGCGTCGACCCGGTCGGCCAGTTCGAGGATTCCGGCGTAGGACTCGTCCGCGTTGGACTGCACAGTGAGGCGCCCCTGCCCGCGGTCAGCGAGTTGCTGGATGTAGCGGGCGTCGATGCCCTGGTTGCTCTGCGCCTGCGAAACCCCCATGAACAGGGCCTCAACTCGGGCTCCGGCGGTGCGGTAGGCGAGCATCTTCTCTTCGACAGCCGCAGCGTTCTGCGAGGTCTCTTGGACGATGGCGTGGAGCTTGTGGTCGCGGACGTACGCCTCGGCCAGTGCCATCCAGGCCCGGCCGTCGGCCCGCGTGTAGGCGGCCATCAGTGTGTCGTCCTGTGCCATGAGGTCGTCATAGGAAGGGTGGTAGGGCTTGTAGAGATCGCTGTCAATGTCCACGAAGCCACCGTGGCGGTTGAGGGCGGCGGCCACGAGCTCGGTGAGCCTGCTCTTACCGGCGCCGGGCTGGCCGATGAGGAAGACCACCGTGGGCGTCTGCTGCGGCACCCGGCCTTCCAACTGGTCGGGCACGATGCGCTCGTTGAAGATGCGCTCGTTTTCCGGCTGGGGCAGCCGGTGCCGCTCAACTTCGACGGGGTCGATCACCGCGATTCCCGAACGGTGCGTGCCAGCATTGAGTACTGCCGACGAGCATTCGCGATCTGGTCCGTGTCGTCCGGCCGCAATGCCTCGCGCTCGCGGGTCAGCCGGGTCTGCTCGGCCCGCGCTGCGGCCACGACGGTAGCGTCCGGGGCGGACTTGGCCTCTTCCGCCGAGATCAGCGCGCTGTAGGCGCCAACCGCTCCGTTGATAGCCTCGATTGCCGCCTCGTACGCCGCGACAGCCCGGCTGTCCCACTCGTACGGCTCTAGCTGATCGGTGATGGACAGTCCCTCGGACATAGGTTCCCTCCCGTGGTCAGTGGTGGTCATTATCGGCACAGCGGCTTCCTGTCGCCGCCGGCCTGGGCCTCATCACGGCCGTCATCCGCACGGCTGCTACCCCTCTTCGTCCCGGCCGTCGGCGTCCTCCTGGGAATGTAAAACGATCTTCGAAAGCTTTGCCAGGCATTGAGGCGTGTCATGCCGCGTTCGACGGGAGCTCGGGATGAGGCCAGGGCGCGGTTGACCGTTTGTTCTGTGGGAGTCAGTTGGCCGTTGGGTGAGCGTCTGCGTCCGGTGGTGGCCCAGGTGAAGCTTTGAGCTGTACCGAGTTTCGTAGAGTCCGGTGATCTTGCTTCAGGCGGACTGCGGGGCTTGCTCCTGGCTCCGTCAGAAGGCTTCCTCGTACTCGGCCGGCGGCACGTAGTCGAGCGCGGAGTGAAGACGCTCCTCGTTGACCAGGTGATCCACTGGAAGATCGCCCGCTCGACCTGGTCGACGTCCTTTCAGGGGCCTCAGCTCGGCCTTGAAGGTGCCGTTCAGGGCCTCGGCTATCGCGTTGTCGTAGCTGTCCGCGGCGGACCCGACCGACGCGGAGGCGCCGATGTCGGCGAGCCGGTCGGTATACTGAATTGATACGTATTGACCGGGTTCAACCAGTCGTAGCAACACTCCTGATCAGAGAGGTGTGTTGTGGGACGTCCAGCAGGTTGGATGACGGAGTTGACGGGTCGGTCGCCGATGAAGTCGCCGGGACGGCCGTCGACTCGGCGCGAGATCGAGCGGTTGTTCTGGGGCGAGATCGCCAAGGGCCTGACCAGTGAGGATGCGGCGGTCGCTGTCGGAGCTGCGCCGGCGGTGGGGACGCGGTGGTTCCGGCACGCTGGCGGGATGCCGCAGATCAACTTGACCGTCTCGGGCCGCTATCTCTCGTTCGTCGAACGGGAGGAGATCGCTCTGCTGCGCGTACAGGGTGCCGGGGTGCGGGAGATCGCCGGACGTCTGGGCCGGTCACCATCGACGATCTCCCGGGAACTGCGGCGCAACGCGGCCACCCGTGGCGGCAGACTCGAATACCGGGCCTCGGTCGCGCAGTGGAAGGCCGACCTGGTGGCAGGGCGCCCCAAGGAGGCGAAGCTGGCCGCGAACGAGCGACTGCGGGAGTACGTCCAGGACCACTTGCTGGGCGTGATCCGAGCCGCCGACGGTACGACGCTTCCCGGTCCGCAGGTTCCCGAGTGGAAGGGACGCAACAAGCCGCATCGCAATGATCGCCGGTGGGCTAATGCCTGGAGCCCGGAGCAGATCTCAGCCCGACTGAAGATCGATTTCCCTGAGGACGAGTCCATGCGGATCAGCCACGAAGCTATTTACCAGGCCCTTTACGTCGAGAGCCGCGGCGGCCTCAAGCGTGAGCTCGTGGCCTGCCTGCGCACCGGCCGCGCGCTGCGTGTTCCACGGGCGAGGAGCCGCAACAAGCCGGGCGGGCACGTCACCCCGGAGGTGGTGATCAGCCGGCGGCCTGCGGAAGCTACCGACCGTGCCGTCCCGGGCCACTGGGAAGGAGACCTGATCATCGGGCTGAACCGGTCGGCAGTCGGCACGCTCGTGGAGCGCACGACTCGTTACACGATGCTGGTTCACCTGCCACGGGCCGAGGGCTACGGCACGATCCCGCGCACCAAGAACGGGCCTGCGCTGGCCGGCTACGGCGCCGTGGCCATGAAGGACGCCCTGGCCACCACGATGGCCACCTTGCCCGGCCAGCTTCGCCGATCACTGACCTGGGATCGCGGGAAGGAGCTCTCCGCTCACGCCCAGCTCACGGTCGAGACCGGACTACCGGTCTACTTCGCGGACCCGCACGCACCCTGGCAGCGCGCCACGAACGAGAACACCAACGGGCTGCTACGTCAGTATTTTCCCAAGGGCACCGACTTGTCCCCATGGAGCACCGACGAGCTGGCCGCCATCGCCGCGGTCCTCAACTCCCGCCCCCGCAAAACCCTCGGCTGGAAGACCCCCGCGGAGGCCCTCGATGAACATCTACAATCAGCGCAGCCCAGCGTTGCAACGACTGGTTGAATCCGCCTTGCGATCCTCGGTCGCTGTGATGAATGAGGCCGGAGTCCTTCTTGATCCCCCGTCTCCACAAGGCCATCTCCAGGGTGTCCAGAGGGAGTTCGGTCCGCATGTGGTTCGCGATCTGCCACCCGACGATCATCCGCGAGTGAATGTCCAGGACGAACGTCACATACACCACGCCCACCCCGACCGGGTGGCGGACATCGTCATGTCCGCCACCCGCAGCTGATCAGGTCGCGAGGCGGTGAAGTCGCGGTCGACCAGGTCCGGCGGACGTGGCGCCGACGGCTCTGGAACCGTGGTCCGGTACCGTCGGCCACGGATGACGCCCTCCAGGCCCAGCTTGGCCATCAGCCGCTCGATGGTGCAGCGGGCCACCTCGACGCCCATGCGTCCCAGGGCCCGCGTGATCCGGCGGGAACCATAGGCGCCGCCCGGCCAGCATGAATCTCTTCGATCAGCGGCATGAGCTGTTCGTCCAGGAGCCGGCGGGCCGACTTCGGCCGCTCCTTGCGGGCGAAGTACGTCGACGTGGCCGATCACCTGCTCGGCCTCGTCCGGGGACGGTCGATCTCCTGGGCAAGAAACACCGAAGCGGCTTTCAGGATCTCGTTCGCCCGCCGCAACTCCGCTACTCTTTACGGAGTTGCTTCAACTCGTCGAGCTCGGCGGTGGTGAGCCGGTCGCTGCGGTTGACCTTGGCTTGGCGGACCCAGCCGCGCAGGGCTTCCTTGTGAATGCCGAGATCCTTCGCGACGTGGGCTATGGGGCGGCCGGTGGTGCGGACCTCGCGGATCGCGCGCTCGCGGAGCTCGTCAGGGTATTTACGGGGTGCTGCCATGGTGCTGGTGGTTCTCCTTCGCCAGGACGGTAACCCTGGCATCAGGGACTCCACAAATCTCGGTACAGCTCGGGGCAGCGTGTGCCGGTAGTCGTGGACCGTGCTGATCCGGGCCGGGTCGCCATCCGATGGGACCAGATGCCACGCCGGGATGTGCTCGGGGCGGCACGCCGGGCGAACCAGCAGGCGGCTTCCGCGCAACGTTGGAAGCGACGAAACTCATACTGAGACGATCGGTCTGCGCGGGCTGTGGATGACGTGCTTGAGTGCGCGCAAGCGTTCGGGACTGCTGCACGGTCGGGTGACGCTGCCACCGAGAGCAGCACGTCCGCCGCGCCGGTCGGCGGTGCCGGTCGCACGGGCTCGGCCCGCAAGCAGGGGGCGGTCTCGCCGGCACGGCGACAGCCCGGTGAGAACCAGGAGCGCAAGGGCCCGAAGCAGGGCCTTCGCGAGGGGGGAGCGCGATGACATCAGCGACACCAGAGGGGCGTGCGGGGGAGGCGTTTGCCGAGTCGGCGGCCGAGGCGGTGCAGACCGCGGTCATGTCGTACCGCTTGATTATGGCCATTGCGGACGCCGCGCGGCGGCATCAGCAGCGTCGGCTGAAGGGGGTGGAGGAGGACCTCCCGTCTGCCGAGGAGTCGCGGGAGGGGGCCATCGAGGCCATCAAGCGTCTGCTTCCCTCCGACATCTCCGAGGCGCTGATGACGGAGGCGGACTGGCCGGAGCTCGCGCAGCAGCTGATGGCGCTGCGCCGGGCCGGAGTCGACCTGGACCAGATCCTGCCGCGCGTCGGGGAGATCGTGGTGGGCGTGCGCGACCAGGTCGCGGCGAAGGCCTCGGAGGCGACCACCGATGAGTGGGTGCGGACGGTACGCGAGACGCTGCCGGCGGGGCCGCTGCGCGAGGCGATCCTGACCTCTCCGGCCTGGCCGGAGATGGCGGCGACGATGGCCCGGTTGGAGGAGCGGGGTGTCGACGTGCGCGAGGTCCTGGCGGCCGCGCACAACGAGGTGCTGGCCGTGGAAGAGGCAGTGGCGATGGGGCTCGGTGCGGTAGCTGAACCGGCGATGAGCCGGGACGCGCAGCTGTCGTACGGGCCGCTGACGACGGGGCTGGATCTTCCGCGCGACTACGACCTCTCCGACCGTGAGCGGGCACTGCACCGCCAGTTCGCCGTCGCGTCGCAGGAGAACGAGAGGTACATCCGGTGGGTGCGCGAGGCGATGCCCGGGCACGAGCGGGAGGCGGACCTTCTGGTGGCGTCCCGTCAGTGGCCGTTGGTGGCCGGCCGGATGGCGCAGATGGAGAGCGACGGGAAGCCGGTGCGCGACCATCTGGCCCGCCTGGGCAAGGACGCGTCCTGGCAGGAAGGTGCTCCCGCGCAGCTCGGGAGGCGGCTGGTCATGGCGGCCGGTGAGGCACTGACCCGTCCGGTCGGGGACGCACCAGGGGAGTCACGGGTGAAGGTGAACACGGAGGCGGCGAAGGCGACGTCGCCGAGCGTGGGCCCTACTAAGGGGGCCGCGCCGAAGGGTGCGGCGCCGACTGATCCGGCGGTGGCTCCGCACCGTGAGACCGGGCCCGTCGCGAAGGGCGGCAAGACTCGGTAGACCGGAGCTCGGACGCCGTGTGCCGCAGACCGTTCGGGTCTGCGGCACACGGCGTTGAGGGGTCAGGGGCGGGTCGCGCCGACGTAATCGCTCTCCGGCATGGCGGACGTCAGGGGTGCGAGGGAGACGGTGCGGCCGGTGCGTGGTGCGTGCAGGACGCGGCCGTCGCCGGCGTAGAGCGCGACGTGGTAGATCGCGCTGGTGCCGCCGCGGGACCAGAACAGGAGGTCGCCCGGTTTGAGGTCTGCTCGGGCGACGGGCCGGTTGGCCGTGGCGCCGTACTGCGCGGCCGCGGTGCGGGGCAGCTTCGTGTCGGGCCAGTAGGCGTACTGGACGAGGCTGGAGCAGTCGAAGCCGACGGTGGAAGAGGCAGAGCACGTGCCGTTGAGGTAGCCGTTGGTGCCGTCGCAGAACCCCGTGGACGGTCCCTGGGGTCCGCCGCCGCCCCACGCGTACGGGGTGTCCATCTGGGTGGCCGCCTTGCGCAGTGCCTTGGCGCCGGTGCCGGAGCCGGAGACGTGAAGCAGGCCGGGCCCCTCGAACCGCTTCATCGTGGTCATGATGATCTCGACGTAGTGGTGGGTCTCCCCGCCTGCCCAGTCCTCGTCGGGCACGCCGCCGAATTCCAGGACCCGTCCCCAGCCGGCGTTGTATCCGGCCAGGGCGAGACGGCGGATGTCACCGGGGAGGCCGGAGGCCTTGGCGGTCTTGAGGAGCGAGCACATCATGCGGCCCTGTGCCATGACCGCGTCGCCGATGTCCCAGGCGGAGGTCGAGCCGTTGCCGTCGTCGTCGCGGCCCCAGGTCGCGAAGGTGGCGGGCATGAACTGGGCCGGGCCTTCGGCGCCGGCGCTTGAGGTGGCCTCGGCGCGGCTGGTCTTGAATTTCGACTCCTGGTAGAGCTGGGCGGCCAGCAGCGCCGGGGTCATGGCGGGCTGGTCGCAGGCCGCGTCCGCCTTGAGGATCCAGGACCGGAATTCGGAGGGCACGCCTTGGAGGCCGCCCCCGCCGGCGGCCAGTTCGGTGGCTTCGGCGTCGTCGTCGGAGAGCACGAGCGAGACAAGGCCCACGACCGCCAGCAGGATCACCGCTGCGACGACGGCGACCGTCCGGACCACTACCTTCATCTCGTCGTCCCCCGTGCGTGTGTGGTTCGCGTCCCCGCTGCTTGTGCCGCAGGTATCGGCTGGAGCCGGGGAGCGGGGATTGCCGCTCCGGCGGTTGCGGGCGGGCATTCCGCACCAAGAGCGGGCAGAGCGGTCCCGGTGGGTGGTCTGATTTTGCGTAATGAAACACCGGCGGAAGGATCAGCGAAGCGCCGGTGGTTATGTCGATTTCTAGACCCCGTGATGTTGGTGATGAGCGGGAAGTGACCGGAAGTGGCCGCTGCGGCAAATCTGTTGGGGTGCGATTCGGATTTATGGCGCACTCTTCGCGTTTTCCTCTCCTTAGGTGGTGACACCTGTGAGTGGACCCCCGGGGGCGCACCGGAATCGCGTCACTGTTTGCAGAGATACACGCTACCCTCAGTTGTCTCGCGGTCCGCAAGATCGCAACTGAAACACATGTGGACCGGGGGGAGTTGCGGCGTGACTGCTCAATGGACGGGGCCAAGTCCCGTTGCCGATATGTCGGTTGGCCCTTCCTATGTATTGATCGCCGTGCACGGATACGGAATCGCTGTGGCGACGGCCGTGGCGATGCTCGATGACGGTGCCGAGGGGCGGCGGGCGAGAATTCTCGCCCCGCATGAGCCCATCCCGTACGGATCGCAGCCGGTACTGGTGGCGGAGACGACCGTGTACGGCGCGAAGCGCGTCGAGGAGCTGCTGCTGCAGTGGGAGCCGCGGCCGCGCCCCTGGCTGCTGCTGATCAGCGACGCACCGGTCCGTCCCGCGGCGGGCGCGCGCTACCTGATCAGGGCGATGGAAGGGCGGCTGGCGGGAGTGGCGACGCTGCCCTACCTGCCGGTCCTGCGCGCCGTCGCGGGGCCCGAAGAAGCGCTGGAGTTCAAGGACGTACGGGCCGCGGCGCAGAAGCTGCGGCGCACCCTGGGAGGAAACTGAGATGGCATTGACGAATCATCTGGCGGCGCTGACGATCCGTCTGGCGGCGGACGGTCCGGACAAGGGCGCGGGAGGCGGCCTCATTCCGCCGGCGACCCCGACGGAAATCCCGGGGCTGGGCGGCACGGTATCCACGCTCTTCGGGTACGCGCTGTGGCTGCTGCTGATTGCGGGGGCGGGGGGAGTCGGCTTCGGCGTCTTCAAGCTGGCGGTATCGGAGAAGGGCCGTGGCGGCAGTGCGTCGGAGCCTTTCAAGTGGATGGGCTCGGGTATCGCGGCGATTTTGTTGTCGGGCTCGCTGATCGCCATCCTCAACGGAATTGCGGGTTCCTGAAATGGCCAGGGGGACGTGGAGCGTCCGAGGACTCTGGGCGGCCGCCGGGGCTTTGGGCGCGGTTGTGGTGCTCACGCTCTATGTGCTGCTGAGCGGGGGCGGCGACGAAGGGTCGGGGAAGGACGCGGCTCCCGACGGCGGGGGCAAGCCGAGCCGGGCCGCCTCCGCGAGCCCCAGCCCCTCCTACACGGTTCCGGACGACTGGAGCGAGCCGCAGCGGTGGGCGGCCCTGCCGCGTGCCCGCACCACGGACCGGTACGGCAGCCAGGTCGGATTCCCGCACACGCCGGATGGTGCTGCGGCGATGGCGGTGGCCTCCAACTCGGTCACCATCGAGGGCGACACGTCGGGCGTCGACGAACAGACTCGGATCTACCACTCCTACGTCGGCTCGGGCGATCAGTCCCCGGGAGCTGCTGAGCGGGTGGAACAGGCCGCGGAGAAGGCGGACAAGAAGCTCGCCGAGGAGATGGGGGTGGCCCCCGGTCAGGCGTTGCCGTCGGGGGCCTACATGCGCAGCCACGTGATCGGGTTCAAGGTGGTCGAGGGGTCGGCCGACGAGATGGCCATGTGGGTGCTGGCCCGCACGACCACGAAGCGGGGCGAGACGGCCAAGGAGACCGGCGCCTACTCCCGGACCCTGGTCGGGCTCCAGTGGCAGGACGGTGACTGGAAGATCACCGGGGACGCGACGAAGTGGGCCATGCAGCGGGCCGAGGGCAAGACCGAGCCGAAGATCGTGGCCGTGGGCGACGAGGAGTTCAACACGTCGGGGTGGACGGCCATCCGTGAGGCGTCGTGAGGCGTCGGCTGGCGGCGCTGCTGGTCGCGCTGGTGGCGGTGTTCGGCCTGGCGGTCACCGCGCCGCAGCCGGCCGCTGCGGACGGGGTGGTCGGCGGCGGCATCGAGCTGACGTGCAAGTACGGGGGCGGGCTCGTCGGTGCTGCCATCCTTGAGCTGACCGATTCGGATCTGTGCGAGAAGGTCGGTGACGCCGGGCAGAAGTTCGTCAACAAGGCCTGGAAGAGCGTGTGGGAGGGAGCGCTGGGCGACCTCATCAAGTCGGCCGCCGATACGGCGCGGTGGGTGATCAAGAAGGTCCTGACCGTCGCCCTGGCAGGCCCCTCGGTCGACTTGGCGGGGACCGGGCTCTTCGGTCGTGATGCAACCCTGGCGGGCATGCTCATGTGGCTCGGGCTGGTGATCGCGGCGCTGGGGGTGACATGGCAGGCCGGGAAGATGGCGCTGACCGGGCAGTCCAAACACCTGGGCCGGGCGGCGCTGGGGTGGGTGGAGAACCTCGTGCTGTCCACCATCGGAGTCGCGATCTTCGCCATCCTGCTCAAGGCCTCCGACGCGCTCACCAAGGGGCTGGTCGACGCGGTCTTCGACGACGCGGGGGATGCCTACAAGCGGATCGTGGCGGTGCTGATTCCGGTGGCCGTGCAGAACCCCGCCACCCTGGCGGGTGTCGTCCTGATCCTGCTGCTGATCGGGTTCATCCAGCTGGTCATGGTATTTCTGCGGCAGAGCGCGATCCCGCTGATCTGCCTGCTGCTGCCGGTGGCCGGCGCGGGGCGCACGGGCGGCGAGACCACCCGGCAGTGGGCGCCCAAGCTGATCACGAGCGGGCTCGTCATCCTGGCCTACAAGCCGATCCTGGCCGTCATCATCTGCACGGGATTCGCCGAATTCGGCAAGGCGCACACGCTCGCGGAATGGCTGCGCGGATGCGCCACCCTCATCCTGGGTGTGCTGGCTCCGGGGCCGCTCACGAAGATCTTCGCCCCGTTCGGGGACGCGGTCGGCGCGGGGATGGCCAGCGGGGGAGCCAGTGGCGCCCTGGGAGCGGCCGCCAGCTACATGGGCAACCGGGGCGGCGGGGACGGCGGCGAGGGAGTCCCGCCGGTGACCCCGGTGCGCCACGCCCAGTACGTGCAGCAGAACATGCCGCGTCCCCCGGACAACCCGGATGATCCCGATGATCCGGATCCCAGTGGTCCGCCGCCCGGCCCGAACGGACCGCGGCGCCCGGCCCGCCGCCGGAGCACCGTCAGCGTGCCCGGCCAGAACACCCCGGAGGACGGCGTCACGACGGAGGGCGGGATCAAGGTCGTCGAGGGGAGCCCGAACCCGTCTCCCGGCACCACGTCGGCACCCGGCGGGATCGGGCTCGGACTGGAGATCCTGGACGGCATCAACGATGGCGTCCACCACGCGAGTGAGCAGTTCGGCAACGAGGGGAACCAGCGGTGACCACCCATGATGTGCCCGGGTCGTTGATGGTCGACGGGTTCCGGGTCAAGAAGACCTTCGGCATCGGCGGCCTGTCCAAGGCCGGCACGATGATCGGGGCGGCGGTGCTGACCGCGGACGGGCTGATCGGTGTGCAGCTGCCGGTGACGCTGCTGTTCACCCTGCCGGCCACGGCGATGGTGCTGGCCCTGGCGGCGGCCCGCCGCCACGGGATGCCCGCGCTGAGCTACTACTGGGCGCGGTTCGCCTGGCGCAGGGCCGCGAATTTCGAGGCGACGTCCTTCCGGAGGCTGCTGCTGCCGCACCCGTACGCACTGGACCTGCCGGGGGTCGGGGCGCGGACCACGCTGATCAAGGCCCACGACCCGACCACGGGCCGGGCGGTGGGGGTGGTCCACGACCGGGCGACCGGGCGCATGACGATCAGTACGCTGCTGGCTCCCGGCGGCAGCCTGATGGCGCCCACCGGCAGCGTGCGCAGCTCGCTGCGGAACTGGGCCTCGATGCTGGAGTCGATGAGTACGGACGACCAGATCAAGGGCGCGTCGGTGACCATCCAGATCACCCCCGGGGCCGGGGAGGCGCTCAGCGACGATGTGAAGGCGCGTCAGGACCCGCACGCACCGGAGCTCGCGAAGCGGATCATCGCCGAGCTGGTGCGTACGACTCCGCACGCCACCGCGAGCGTGGCGCCGTGGATGTCGGTGACCGTCGACCCGTCGGCCAGCGTCAATCCGCCCACCGATCTCGGCGGCCAGGTCGCCGAGGCGTTGAAGGCGGTCGACGGGATCGACCTGGCGGGCACCGGTACGGACATCGAGCGTCGTGCCACGGACATCGACCTGCGGCGCCTGGTGCGCTCCGCCTACGACCCGGACGTCTTCAACGCCAGGGACTCCGATTTCGCCGACCTCCCCTGGGCGGAGTGCGGGCCGCAGGCGGCCGATGACGGGTGGGAGGAGTACGCCCACGACGGCGGGGTGTCGATCTCGTGGGTGCTGCGGGAGATGCCGCGGCGCCCGATCGCCTACAGCGTGCTGCTGCCGCTGCTGGCCCCCGGAGCGTTCCAGCGGCGCATCACCCTGGCCTACCGGGTGCTGGACCCCCGCGAGGGTGAAGCGGTCCTGGAGCGGGAGATCAGCCACGCCCGGCTGCGGGAGCAGGCCACCGCCGAGGTCAAGGGCCGGTCGAAGTACTCGCAGAAGGCCGACTCCCAGCGGGCCGAGCGAGCCGCCGCGCAGATGGCCGGAGGCGCGCAGGTCGCCGACTGGACGCTCATGGTGACGGTGACCGCCCGTACGGCGGCCGAAGTCCCGGCGGCGCGCCAGGAGCTGGCGCGCGCGATCAAGGCGACGCGAGGGATCCGCATGCGGCCGGCGTACGGGGCGCAGGCCTCCGTATTCGCCGCCGGACTGCCGCTGGGCTACAACCCGCTGGTGAAGGACTGATATGGCACGGGAGCCGAAGCCGCCCGTACTGGCCAGCCCCAAGCGGGTGGTCCGGGTGCAGGAGCAGCCCCCCAGCCGCGAGGAGCGGCGGGCCGAGAAGCAGCGGCGGGGACGGTATGCGCCCCGGCTCGGCTGGGGCGGCAGGTTCGGAGGCCGGGCGCCGGCCGAGGACTCGGGAACCGTGTACACCGGCCCCACCCAGCAGGTCGGCGGCATCTATCCCTGGCTCCTCGGAGCCGGTCTGCCGCCGCGCGGAGCGCCCGTGGGACGCGATGTACTGACCGGCGAGCTGGTCTGCATCGACCCCTCCGGCTGGACCGGGAAGCTGGTGACGAATCCGGGCGTGTGGGTGATGAGCCAGCCCGGTGCGGGTAAGTCGGCGCTGGTCAAGAGGATTTGCCTCGTGTACGCGGCGTACGGGCACATGGTGTGTGTGCCGGGGGACGTCAAGGGGGAGTACAGCACCCTGATCAGTGAACTCGGTGGCAGCGTGGTGCGGATCGGGGACGGTATCGGCCGCCTCAATCCGCTGGACTCCGGGCCGCTCAAGGGCCGCGTCCAGACGCTGCCGGCCGGGCGCCGCCAGGCCCTGCTCGACGTCCTGAACTCGCGCCGGCTGGAGACCCTGGTCGCCCTGCTGTCCACCAAGCACGGGCTCGGCCGGGCCCCCGACGAGATCGAGCGGTCCGCGCTCGACACCGCCGTGCAGGTCGCCTCCGCCGCGCAGACCCCGGGCAGCGACCCGATCGTGAAGGACGTCACCGACGCGCTGCGGGCGGCCCCCGAAGTGCTCCGGACGAAGCTGGCGGCCGAGGGCGCGACCTACCAGACGCTGACCCGGTCGGTCATCGCCGGGCTCGACAACCTGATCGGCGGCCCGCTGAAGGGGCTCTTCGACGGCCCGACCACGACACCGCTCGACATCAACGCCCCCGCCGTCTCCGTCGACATCAGCGGCCTGCGGGCCCGCGGAAACGACGTGGTGAGCGCGGGGATGATCGCCACCTGGGCCTACACCTACAGCGCGATCGACAGCGCCCGCAGCATCGGGCTCATGGACCGCAAGCTGGTGCTGCCCATGGACGAGATGTGGCGCGCGC
Source organism: Streptomyces sp. ITFR-16 (assembly GCF_031844705.1). Taxonomy (NCBI): domain Bacteria; kingdom Bacillati; phylum Actinomycetota; class Actinomycetes; order Kitasatosporales; family Streptomycetaceae; genus Streptomyces; species Streptomyces sp. ITFR-16. Next base: position 8,334 of record NZ_CP134609.1, on the reverse strand, counting down.
TGCGCTCCGGCCCGGGCCTCGTGGACGCGATGGACGCGATCAGCAGGCTCAACCGGACGACCGACGACGTCACGATCTACGTCACGCACTCCCTGCTCGACGTCGAGGCACTGCCCACCGAGATGGACCGGGCCAAGGCGCGCGGGCTTATGGACCGGTGCGACACCTGGGTAATCGGCGCCTCCAGCGAAGAGGAGCTGCGCCGGGTCACCGGCAAGCGGTCCCTGACCGAGCAGGAGATCATGATGATCGGTTCCTGGTCCTCGGCGACGAGTACAGGGCTCGACATCGACCCCATCAGCTACGACGACGAGGACGGCCAGGTCCGCCAGGCCGAGGACGACAGCGTGCGCCACCCCGGACGCGGGAAGTACCTGATCAAGCTCGGCACCCGGCCCGGGATCGCCGCCCAGCTGGAGCTGACCCCGACCGAGCAGCGGCTGTACCGGACCGACACGAACCGGCGGCGGGCGACAACGGGGGACACACGATGATGACGGAGAGCGACCGGGCATGGGCCCTGTCGGGCACGGTCTTCGGCAGCGCGGTCGTGCTGTCCGCGTCCAGCTGGACCGGGGCGGCCGCCGGCGCCGTCGTGACCGGCGAAGAGGCGGCCCCCGCCTCGCCGCTGACGGTCTACCGCATGGCCGGTGACTGGTCCGCGGTGTGGCCGCACTCCCAGACCGCCTCCATGATCGGCGCCACCGTCGCGGACCTGGCGGTCGTCGTATTCATCGTGTGGGGGCTGCGGTGGGCCTTCCGCTGGTTCCGGAATCCCAGCTCCCTGGCGACGCTGTACCAGGTGCGTGAGCTGACCCCGAAGGCCGCGGCCCGTACCGCGACCCGGCTGCGGGCCTCGCTGAAGGAGACCAGGCCGAAGGATGTCCCGGCCCGCGACCGAGGTGTGCTCCTTGGCGACCACCTGCCGTCCGGCGTCGAGCTGCGCGGGTCCGACGAGGACACCTACGTAGCCATCATGGCGCCCCGCGCCGGCAAGTCGACGTCGCTGGCCATCCCGGTCGCCGAAGAGGCGCCCGGTGCCCTGCTGATGACCAGCAACAAGTCCGACGTCTTCGCCGCGACACGCGGCTCCCGCGCGCGGATCGGGCAGACCTTCCTCTTCGACACCCAGGGCGTCGCCCAGGCCGAACGGGAGGTGTGGATCGACCTGATCGCCCAGGCCGAGACGCTGGAGGGAGCCGAACGCCTCGCCTCCCACTTCGTCAACCAGATCACGTCCGACCAGGCGGCCGACCCCTTCTGGTCCCAGGCCGCCGGGGACCTCCTCACCGGCCTGTTCCGGGCCGCGTGGTGGAAGGGCGACACCATCCGCGAGGTCATGAGGTGGCTGGCCGACCCGAAGGAGAAGGCGCCGCTGCGCGTCCTCTACGAGCGCGAACCGGTCCTCGCCGAACAGGTCGACTCCTCGATCAACATCGCCGAGGAGACCCAGTCCGGGATCTATCAGAACGCTCGTACGGCCATGAGTGCCTTGCGTGACGAGAAGGTGCTCGCCTGGGTCACCCCGGACAGGCACCGCGTGCGGTTCGACCCCGAGACCTTCGCGACGAGCAGGGACACGCTCTACCTGCTGAGCAAGAAGGGCGGCCCGGCGAGCGCCTTGGTCGCGGCGGTCGCCGACGCCGTCTTCACCGCCGGCACCGAGGCGGGGGAGCGGGCAGGCGGCCGCCTGCCCGAGCCGATGCGCGCCGTCCTGGACGAGGCCGCCAACATCTGCAGAATCGCCGACCTGCCCGACTTGTACTCGCACCTGGGCAGCCGGGGCATCACCCCGTTCGTGATCCTTCAGTCCTACCGCCAGGGCGTACGGGCGTGGGGCGAGGTCGGCATGGACTCGATGTGGTCGGCGGCTACCAAGAAGCTGATCGGTGTCGGTATCGACGATGCCAAATTCGCCCAGGACATCAGCACCCTGACCGGTCCGCACTTCGTCGAGCGCGGCTCGTACTCCAAGAGCAAGGACGGCGGCAGCCACAGCTGGTCCGAGCAACGCGAGCAGGTCCTCGACCCCGCCGAGATCCGCGCCATGCGCAAGGGCACGGCCCTGCTGCTGGCCACCGGCATGCCCGTCGCCCAGATCGGCCTGCGGCCCTGGTACGCGGAACGGGCGATGGCGCACATCGGCCCGCAGATGAAGGCCGAGGAGTACGCCATCACCAAGCGGGCGGTCGCGGCGTACGAGCAGCGGAAGGCGGCGCGCAGTGAGTGATGAGCACGAGGAGAGTCCACGGCTGGACGTGCCCGTGGGCATGTTCGAGGACATCGAGGACCTCAAGGCCCAGATCGCGAGCCTGACGGCCCTGGTCAAGACGCGGACCGAGCGCGAGGCGGAGGAGCCGGGCAAGGACTCCACCGAGACGGAGGCAACAGCCGGCGGAGAGGCCGACGACGAGGAGGGCGGATACCCGCCGTTCATCCTGCTGCTCGATTCCCCGGAGTACGACGATGAGCTGCGAGCCCTGATCGAGTGGGTCGAGGGCGTGCTCGTACCCGGCTACCTCGCGGAACCGTCGGCCGACGCGAAGTGGTGCCACCTCTGGTTCGAGCACACCGTCGCCGTCGCCCGCCTGCACGCCGCATGGCTGGCATGGCAGGAGCTGACCGACCCGGCATCCTGCGGATACACCGGCCCCTCAGTCTGGCATCGCGACCACCTGGACCCCGCGCTGCGAGAACTGCGGGGGAGCTCCGGCCCGTTCGCCGGGTGTACCAAGGGCGAGCACAGAATCGAGCACCGCCTCCCCGGCCTGGTACCCAGCGCCTGGACGCACAGTGAAGACTGAGAAAGAGGTGCCGAGGTTCGGTCCTGATACGTCTGACGCCTACACCTTGACCATCACCGACCGCTCGGACGTACTGCTAACGCTGGTAACGCTGGGTGGGGGGTTTTTGGTGTGCGGCGGGGCGGTTGGCCTGGGGTGTTGTTGGTTCGCTGAGAGGTGGGGCCTTGACCCCTGATCTTGGACACACGAGACACTGGATCCTGAGGATCTGAGAACGGACATCTCGTGGTCATGAAGAACTACCCGCTGGAGTTCAAGGCGGACGCGGTCGCGCTGTACGAGTCGCGGCCGGAAGCGACGATCAGGTCGGTCGCGGCCGATCTGGGGATCAACCCGGAGACCCTGCGGAACTGGGTGAGGGCAGCCGGGGTGAGCCGTCCCCGAGGACGACGGACGCAAGAACCGGCCCAGCCGCCGGTACCGCTGGAGGCGGAGAACGCCGCCTTGCGAAAGAAGGTCCGCGAGTTGGAGGAGGAACGGGAGATCCTGCGGAAGGCGGCGAAGTATTTCGCCGGGGAGACGCGCTGGTGAACCGCTTCCAGTGTGTCGCCGACCTCCAGCGCCGTCACGGCGTGAAGCGGCTCTGCAGGATCCTCGGCGTCAGCCGCTCGAGCTTCTACTACTGGCAACGGACAGCCGCTGACCGGGCCGCCCGGCAGGTGGCCGACGCCCGCCTGGCAGCCCGGATACGGGCGGTGCACCAGGAATCGGACGGCACCTACGGAGCCCCGAGGATCACCGCCGAGCTCCGCGAGGAGAACGGTGTCGCGGTCAGCCACAAGCGCGTCGCCAGGATCATGCGGGCGTCCGGGATCCAAGGGATCCGGTTGCGGCGCCGGCACCGCACCACCGTCTCCGACCCGGCCGCGGCAAGGCCCCGGACCTGATCGGCCGCGACTTCACCGCGGACAAGCCGAACACGAAGTACGTCGGTGACATCACCTACCTGCTCGTCGCCGGCGGGAAGTTCTGCTACCTGGCGACCGTCATCGACCTCGCATCGCGCCGTCTCGTCGGCTGGGCGATCGCCGACCACATGCGCGCGGATCTCGTCACCGACGCCCTGGCCGCGGCGATCCGCACCTGCGGCAGCCTTGCCGGATCGATCATGCACACCGACCACGGAGCCCAGTACACGAGCAGGAGTTTCGCCGAAGCCTGCAGGTCAGCAGGGGTGCGGCGAAGTATGAGCGCGGTCGGGTCCAGCGCGGACAACGCACTCGCCGAGTCCTTCAACGCGACCTTCAAACGCGAGACCCTGCAAGGACGAAAGAGCTGGCCGACCGAGCGCGAGGCCTGACTCGACGCCTTCCGATGGCTCCACCGCTACAACACCCGACGCCGACACTCCCGCCTCGGACAACGACCACCGATCACCTTCGAAAACGCCCTCCGCCACACACCAACTACGCTGGCACAAGCCGCATAACCCGTGTCCAGAATTCGGGGTCAAGGCCCGGGCTCGGTCTGGGCATCTATGCTGCGATACGCGCCCATGCCCAGACAGCCACGTCGTGCTGGAGCCTGCCGGCTATACTCAAGAAGCTGACTGAATGATCGCTCACGACGAAGGGAACAGTGCCGTGACGCCGCGTGTGGAGAACGACTCCTCGGCGGTGGCCTTTTGTTCGGTGCCTTTCTGATGCTTGTGATCGGGTTCGGCACCTCACGGTCGGACGGCTCGGTCGGCACATTTGCAATTGCTGTGGCCCTCGGGGGCGCAGGCGTGTGGCTGATCCGTGGAACTCACCTCTTCAAGAGGTGGTGGCTCCCTCCCAGCCATCGGATACCACACGAACGAGGACGACCGGGCCACCACCCCCTTAGCCTCGATCGTTCATGAGTCCTCGTCGGTTCACTGACGGGGACTCTTGCTTGCGAGCTGCGGAATTTCGAGGGCTGGGGCAGGTTGGCGGCCTGGCTGTCGCGTCGGGTGGGCGTCGGGGTTCCACGGCTCCTGGGATGCTGCTGTGGCTCGTCGGGACGGTCGGAGTTGCTGGTCAGCCGGGGTTCGGCAGGGCTGCGAGTCGCTGGATCGCGCGGGTGATCACATCTGTCCAGGGCCATTGGGCGGTGAGGTGGAGCCAGCGGCGGCGGCCGGTGGTGACCAGTTGGGCGGCGGCGGAGAACAGCCGCAGGCGGAGCTTCGCGGGTTCCCAGCGGCGGGGTTTTGCTGGTCAGGGCGAGCATGGGCATCCAGGCGAGGAGGCCGAGTGCGAGGGAGACGATCTCCAGCCAGATCTGGTTCTGCGCGGTGTCGTGCAGAGGTGAGGTTGCGCAGGCCGGTGTCGCGGGCGTTTTCGAGTCCAACCCTCGCAGCGGGCCTGGCCGGCGGTGACGTCGTTCCAGGTCGCGGATAAAAACGCTCCTGGTGTTGGTCGCGAAGCAGGTCAGCCGTAGTCCGTCGAGGTCGGTGAAGCGCAACGAAACGCTGGGATAGAACTGTTCCTTGCGGACGATCAGCCGGCTGCCCCTCGGCCACGTACCCAGGTCGGGCATGTCGTAGAAAACCGCGACCCAGGCGCTGGGCCGCTCGAAGCCGTCGGTGTCGTAGGCCGGTGTCCATGCCTTCTTCGGTATCTTCAGGACGGCTCGGTGGAGATGACGTCGGTGATGGTCATGCCGACGGAATACGACAGCCACCGGCCCCGGCGGGTGAGCCAGTCGAGGAAGGCGTGGGTGCCGCCGGCGGAGTCGGTGCGGATCAGTGTCTGCCGGCCCCGCCGCAGATGTTTGGGGAGTTGGGCCAGGGCGAGTTGGGTGGTCTCGATGTGATCGCTCGCGGTGTTGAACCCGGCGTTGCCGGCCAGGCAGCGCGGGCGAAATCCCCAGGATCTCTCAGGCTGGAGTCGGTGACGACCTGCACGTTCACCCCGTGCCGCTCGTGCTTCGCCGAGGTAGTCGGCCTTGCCGTCGCCGACGCGGTCGCACTCGGCGAGCGTGCCGTCCAGGAGGACGAATTCCGGGTCGTGCGAGCGCGGCGTCTTGGGCCAGGCCCGGTGCCTGGTCGGCGAGCAGGCCGGTGACGGAGGTGACGTAGGCATGGGCGGTGCCGACGGATATCCCAAAGCCGGCGGCGATGCGGGCGAGAGTATCGTGGCGGCGCAGGTACACGAGTGCGACCAGCGCACGACGGTGCAGCGAGTTTGCACCGGCAGTGTCCTCACGGATGACGATGAGCATCGCGACCCACTCGACCAGGGCGTAGAAGCGGGTCGAAGTGCGGCAGGATACGGAACCAACGGGGCTCCTGTGCTGCAGATTGAGACGTCGAACACCTCCCTCAACGGCGCGGGAGCCTGTCCGTTACGCACTCTGACCCTTACACCGCTCCGTCACCCGATCAGTGGCCACGCTGAAAACGCTCAATGAACGCGAGGACCTGACCAGTTTCCGAATCGATGACCGCTCGCGAGCCGGGATCAGCAACATCTGGATCGAGCGGACGATCAAGAACAACAGCAGTGAGAAGTCCAATTACTCCTGGGACTGGGAGGCCGTGGTTGCCAGCAGTACCGGTGTCGCGCACAGCACTCAGTTCGTGACCGACGTCCAGCCCGGCCAGACTTCCAAGGGCGAGATGCCCACCGTCTCCAGAGCACCGACGGCGTGAAGCTGAATGTCAATTCCTTCCAGCGCACCGCGGCGCAAAGAAAGTTGTTCTAGAGGTTCGGGATCTCATTTATCACTGTCGTAGAAGTGGCCGCTTACGCCGCCCATTCCAATCCGAGGTTGGCGAGGGCGGCGAGCTGGGTGGTGTCGAAGGCGGTCACGTCAGGTGTTCTGGTTGCTGACCGAAACGCCCAGCCGAACGGCGGTCTCTGTGCCGCTGCCTGCCTCTACCAGAACCTTTGTGTGCTCCCTGGGCACGACGGTCTTCCCTTCGCGTTGGATGTACTGGCGCAGGGCTGCCCCGCCTCGTGTGAACGCGTCGGAGCCTTTCGCTGCTCAGGTCTTCGTATAGCCAGCCAGCAGGGGGCCTTCCGCACCCGTACAGTCGCTGCTCGCACACCGAGTTCGCCCAGGCGCCGCTGCTGCTCCGGATTCGGCCATTTGATAATCCCGGGCTTGCCGGGCGACCCAGCGCCCGATGTCGTCGCCCCGGTAGGTGACGCCGGGCTGGACGTCCTTGAGCGCGCCGCCGACGTTCGGGAGGGCGGCCAGGCCGGCATGTTGGCGTTGCCGGTCGACGGTCCGGCCCAGCTGTCCGGGGTTCCAGTCGGGGTCGATCGCCGTGAGCTGCTCGGCACGCCGCTGCGCCTCGCTCGGGGTCTTTGCCGAGTCCGCCGGGCCGCCGGAGGTTGGTCAGCCATTGGCCCACGGGCTTGTCGAGGGCGACCGCGTGCCGTAGGGCAGCCAGGTGCCCCGGCCTCCCGGTAGTAGGCGCGGGCGCGGCGAGGTTCTCCTCGAACTGGGCATCGGCGGTGTCCCGGATCATGCCGAGTTCCTCGAGCTCATCATGCGCAGGTGCTGTTCGTAGTTCCGGCCCGGTAGGCGCGCCTCTGGTCGGACAGCCACCTGCCCAGTGGATACGCGCCTTCCTGGTGTTCGTAGAGGACGTCCAGGTCGTCTTCCCGGTCGCGGTAGCGGCGGGCGGCGTCGTACCAGCGGGTCCAGTCCTGCCGTTCGGTGTCCAGGACCTGGAACTTGATCCATTTGGCGATCATCACCGGGTCTTGGGGGCGGCGAGGTGATGATGCAGAACCAGAACTGCCCCGAACACCGCTAACCACCCGCCCCCCACACGACACCAGACCTTCGGCGGGAAACGACACGGCCTTCAGCAAAGAGCGACACCCGGCACCGGTCGAGGTGTTCGTGGGCTTGCGCGTCGCCTGTGGCGGCGAGGGCTGCCTGGCGTCGTAGGAAGCGTTTGTAGGTGATCCAGCCTGCTGCAAAGTAACTCATCGCGATGCTTCCGGGTATGGCAACAGCGAAGTACAGGGTGTTGTTGTCCGCAGTGGGCGGGATGCGTTCAGACCACAGGTGGTGGTGTTCGCCCCGCCGGGGTGGGGGTGGCGCCGAATCCGGGATGCTACACAGCTCGCCTGCTGATGCACCCCGGACCACGGAACCGCCAGGAAGGCGGCTGTACGCCCGCCTCCCGCCCTCGGCTCCCGTCTGGGCAGAAACCAACGCCAAGAGCGCCACGGGAGGCCGGGAGGCGGGCACGCAGGGGCTATGGGCTGGTTCTGCCAAAGCTGCATGTGCATCAGAAGTGATGCAGACTGGCCCCAGACCCCATCCCCACCCCCGAAAAGAATCCCTCCCCGTCCGCCCCACCCCCGGGGCCGGCCACCCCTCCCACCTAGCCAGCCGCCCGCTGGCCGCCTGCGTCCCTGGAGGGCGCGGCCGGAGCGCACCGGCGGCGTAGTGGCCGGTCAAGGCCCAGGGCGCAGCGGCGGACGCCCACACTCAAGGGGCCTGGAGCGAAGCGCAAGGCCCCCGCGAGCGGCCAGCCGAATCCGCCGGGGTGAAGCCCCGGCCCATCACGCTCCGCGAAGCGGAGCGTGTCTCTGTCCCATCGCGC